>NZ_JACATN010000009.1 GCF_018603515.1 Zobellia barbeyronii | reverse complement strand
GAGCGTAAACCTAAGCGACGATATCTCTTTTTAGTATCTAGCCCAACCACGAAATCACTCTTCCTTTAAACTAATTCATTGTTCTAAATATCTTATCTTCAACTTAAGAAACAAACATACGAGCCCAGCCGTTGGCTACAATTTTAAATGAAAAATTTCCAAAACCCTTTTTCTCCCGAAATGATAGAGCAAATCAAAGCTGGTTTGGAAAGATATGATTCACTTCAAAAAAAAGATGGATTCATTAAACTCGCAGAATTAGGTTGGTATATCAACGGAAGTATGACATTGGCACATTCTGCATGGCTAATGGACATGGCTTTAGAAAATGAAATTGATAAAATCAATAAAGACCTTTCATCCCATTACGTGGAAGAAATGCTCGACAGAGTTAAATTTCTTAAAAAGTATCAGTCAAAAAGGTATTTAATTATAAAAGAGGCCATCGAATGCCATTTATCCGGGAAATACCACGCCTCAGTTGCACTGTTTCTTTCGCAAGCAGATGGACTTTGCAAAGGACTATTATTCATAACTAGGAACAAAAAAAAGGAACTGAAAAAATTTATTGCAGAAGAAAAGAAAAATAAATTTTTTGAAGATATATTGGAGGTAATCCAAAGGGTTAATAAAATTGACGAGTATTTTTCTCAAGGATTGAGCGGTTCCAATGAATTAAATCGACATGCGGTTTTGCATGGATATGACACCGATTTTGGAACGGAATTGAATAGTTTAAAAGCTTACTCTCTTCTACTTTTTGTTGATGATTTCTTAAAAAACAAAAAACTGTAGCCAACACGGTGTATAAAACATAGCTAGTAAGTGCTTTACCTTATGGTTTGTGTATATTTATAAAGACCGCCAAATTTAAAAATTTGGCTTTTAGAATAGAAAAATTAAAAACAAAATATAAAAATTCGGCTCTGTGTTAATCCGAAAAGTAAGCGTCTTTTAGCACGCTACGTTTCATACACAAGACCGTTTGCTTTAATTATAAAAATGAAATGAAACTAAAGATAATAGTATTGCTTATAAGCTTTTTTTTTGTAGAACATCTACATGCCCAATCCGCTATGGTTACTGATGTAGCCGATTTAATAGGAAATAATGAGATAATTTCAATAAAAATTGATGAAGAAGAATATAGATTAAACCCTAACGGGCAACTTTCACTTGCACGAGGAAACATTCTTACTGATTCTATAATTTATAATGAAAATGGAAATATTAAAACCGTTTATACTTTTGCCTCAGAAGAACCTAGAGAAAAAATAATTATTAAATATGACGAAAATGAATTATTGATTGCAGCAGACTATTTCGTTCCATTAAATAATAAAGATTATCTAGTTAATAGTTTAATATTTGAAAGTAAAAAAAAGACCCCTGATGGTATTATTAAGAACTATAAATTTAAAGATGGAGATTCAACATTAGAATTTCATTTTAATAATCAAGGGTTGATGGAAAAGAAAATTACAATACATCCATCTCACGGGTATTATTGGCAAGAAGAATTTGAGTATAATGATTTTTCTGAAGAAAAAAGAAAAAAGAAAAAAAAGAACCCATATAACAATACTATGTTGGAGAATAAATGGGTTTTATATAATAGCAAATATAATGATGGAATAGTTCCTGAGTTCAATAATTTACGTTCAACAAATTTCACAATCAAATTAAAAAAAAATATTCGAAAAAATGAAAATTTTGTTGCCTTCACTAACTACGAATATGATATGAAAGGTAATATCATTAAAATGATTGAAGAGCAGTTTAAAGATGATGAATTAGAAAAGAAAATAGTTCGCGAGTACAAATACGTTTATGACAACAGAGGGAATTGGACCAATAAAACCCTTTATTATAATGGCAAAAAGGACTCGGATATTATTAGAACAATATTATACAAATAAGCTTTTTTGAACAAATAACTACACCAACAAAACCTATAAACAATACAGGCTTCTAGCTTCATCAAAAGGTCTGTGTATATTTATGAAGTCCGCAAAATCTTTGGAATTTTGCTTTTTAGCGGGACATAGAAAAAAAAGAAAACCAAAAGATTTCGCTATGTGCGTGGCGGAAAGCAAACGCCAGTTTGCTCCCGTACTGTTCATAGCTAAACCGTTGTAAAACATTCAAAAATGAAAAATCTAACTCTATTACTAGTTCTACTCCTTTGTTTTGCTTCATTTGCACAAACACCAGGCGGAACCTCTACATTCTACACTTCCGTTGAGGAACGACCGCTATTGATTATCAATGATGACGTTATTGCAAGTGTGGAGGTTTTAAAGAAAATTAAAACTGACAACTTTGCCAAACTAGATATTTCAAAAGATGACGTATTGAGCCAAACAAACCTTTTTCCTTTAGATAAAAAAACGAAAGGTATCATGCGAGGAAATCTAAATATTGACTTGGACATTAAAACCCAGTCAGAATTAAATTCGTTTTTTGGATTGAATCCAACCAATGATATTTATGTTAATGGATATTTAGTAGAAGACAAGCAACAAACCGTTTCGACCATTAGCATAAAAATGATTGACCTAAGAAAAGCAGATGGAATAATATTGAAGACCCCCAGCTTGAATATTACTATTGAATAGTTGAGTTGAAACTTCGATATAAAAACGTTGTACAACATAACCTATTAGTAATACAAACCCTAGGACACAATCCCGGTCTGAGTATATCTACTAAGTCGCTAAATCTTATGGATTTAGCTTTGAACAAGAAAAAAATAAAGCAAAACAATAAGCTTTAGCTTCGTGCCTAGTTACCGCATTAGCACTAATTAAAGAAGAAATATTCACTTTGCAAGTAGAAATAGGAAATTCAAGAAACGAATGTTACAAATGCATGATGCCCTCAATTTCATGTCTTTGTAAACACATTAACCCTTTACAGACTAAGACTCGTTTTATTATTCTTATGCACCCAAAGGAGTACAAAAAAGAAAAAAACGGAACGGGACGTATTACTAAGCTTCAACTTGAAAATTCAGAGATTATAGTTGGTGTAGATTTTACTAATAATAAGCGTGTAAATGAACTACTGGCTAAAGAAAACACTTCTTTTTTACTTTATCCTGGGAAAGATACCTTCAATTTATCCACAAGAAAAAGTTCAGAAATAAATTCATTTACGGGTGATAATCCATACATCTTCATTCTTGATGGTACATGGCCCTGTGCTCGTAAAATGCTTAAAATGAGTACGAACTTGCAAAAACTAAAAAGAGTGAGTTTTGATAATAATATAAAATCAGAGTTTACTATAAAGCAGCAACCCGCATCTCTTTGTCTTAGCACTATTGAATCTGTTTATACGGTCTTAAATCTACTTAAGGCAGCTGACTTTGAACAATGCGAGACAAAGGGTTTTCTTGTTCCTTTTCAAAAAATGGTTGCGTATCAAATAGAATGTATGCTAAACCAGGATAACAAAAACTATAGTTCAGATACGAAAACAGAGGTTACTCCTAAGAACTTATATAAGAAAAAGACGGAACGGAATATTGTTTTTGAACAAGAAAGCTAGCTGTCTTTTTTGAGACATGTTAATTGCTAAATTTAACACCAAATGCGGATTTAATTTTATTGAAACTAATCAAGGAGGATACGCTATTACCAATAAAAACTACGTTGAAAAACAAATTAAACCTAGCCAAATCTACTTAGACAACTTCTATTATTGCCTAAACCTGATGTTGCTATTCCGTAAGCCTGTTTTATGAATTTATTGCTAATTTAGCCCACCTTCAAAAACATTGCGTTATAAATAAACATCTTACATCCAGTAAAAAATGAGTGTAGTAATAGACCGGATTAGCTTATTTTTTAAAAAAGGTTTTAAAAAAAAGTTTGTTATTTTTATTACCATACCTCTAGCATCAAGTGTTATATTTCTTGCAGACTTTTTTCTCTTACCTGAAATACATAAAACCGATGTTATTACTAAAATAGGCATCGTAAAAATTCCTCAAAATGTAGGAGGCACATCAGTTAGAACAACTAGAAATTCAGGTTATAGATATACTACCGCAACAAACCTCAAATTTGCTACTCCAACAACAAGAATAAAATCACCAGAAATACAAGTAACAATAACTCCACTTTTTAAGACTGTAAAAGCAGTTAGTACCACTAAAAAGAAGATAAATCTTGCCTCAGGTTTTAATGGGTTAAATAAAGTGTTGATGCTATTGTGTAACATAGGCATGGTAAGTTCAATTCTTTATGTTCTTTTAACCAAAGAAATAACCGAAAACGCAAGACTAAACTTACTGTTTCTTAATATGTGTACTCTTGCCGTATGGATATATGCTCTGATTTTATATTAACCTGCCTAATCTACCTTACCTAACCACTTTTTTGAGCGTTTTGATGTTTCTTTAGTTTTTGTAATAGGCACGAAGCCTAAACGCAATGCCCACTTTAGGGCTATATTGAAAGGTCTGCGTATATTTATAATGTCGCCAAATCTTATTGATTAAGCTTTGGACTAGAAAAAATAGAACTAAAAATACCCATTACCTCTTCTATACGCTTAGCTAAACTTTTATTTACTATGCTAAAACAACAATGCGCTAAATGGAAATAGACCAGATTCTAAATAACATATACCCTTTACCTGAGTCTTCAAAATCAGTAATAAAAAAGTACATTTCGGAAATAAGCTATCCTAAAGGACATATTTTATTGAGGGCCGACAAAATTGAAACAAGCATTTATTTTATCAAAAAAGGAATTGTTCGTGCCTATGCTAATTCTGCCGATAATGAAATAACATTTTTCTTCGGAAAAGAAGGAGATACGGTTATCTCCATGAAAAGTTATGTTGCAAATGAGAAAGGATACGAAGATATTGAGCTATTAGAACACTGTGATTTATACGAACTGAAAACCCAAAACTTACAGCAACTTTTTGAGAAAGACATAGCTATAGCAAATTGGGGACGAAAGTTTGCCGAACAGGAACTTATTAAAACAGAAGAACGACTTATTTTCCGGGAATTCCGGACAGCTAAAGAACGTTATATAGAACTTTTAACTAATAACCCTGACTTAATTAAACGTGTTCAATTAGGCCACATCGCCTCTTATTTGGGCATAACTCAAGTAAGTTTAAGCAGAATAAGAGCAGAAGTAAAATAGGTTCGTATTTTTTATCATTTGTAAAATTTTCCTTCGATTCCATTTCTCAACTTTGCAAAAAAAGTTATGAATTGGATTATTTTGGTTATTGCAGGTTTATTTGAAGTAGCATTTGCATTTTGTTTGGGCAAAGCAAAAGAAACCACCGGAAATGAGATGTATTTATGGTATTTGGGGTTTCTTATCACCTGTAGTATTAGTATGATTCTTTTAATTAAGGCAACGCAAGCATTACCTATAGGAACCGCTTATGCTGTTTGGACAGGAATTGGTGCCGTAGGAACCGTTTTAGTGGGCATAGTCGTGTTTAAAGAACCCGCAACATTTTTAAGATTGCTTTTTATATCTACATTAATCTGCTCAATTGTTGGGTTAAAAGTAGTATCTCACTAAAATAGAGAAAGTCACCAACACATAACATAGCATGTAAAAAGTGTCCAAGCCCTTGCTACCAAAAAATTTGCGCGTTTTCTAAAAGTCGCCAAAATTTAGTATTTTTTTTAAGCGCTAGTTTTCATACGCAATTCTTCTCAGTTTTTTAATTAGGTTATATTTGCTATATTAAGTGTATAAAATACTCTTATACTTGCTGTCATAAAACTAACTCTTAGAAGATGTCATTTTTCAAACTAAATATTAGATTACTTACCCTACTTGTTTTTGTTCCTCTCTTTTTATCCAGTCAGGAAAAGAATGACACAAAACCCAACGTACTATTTATTGCAGTAGACGACCTCACCACTAGTTTAGCTTCTTATGGTGATCCTTTAGCCAAGACACCAAACTTTGACCGGCTAGCCAAGATGGGAGTTCAATTTAATAAAGCATATTGCCAGATTCCACTTTGCAACCCTTCCAGAGCTTCGGTCATGACCGGTTTAAGACCAGATGCAATAAAGGTTTATGATCTTGATGCGCACTTTAGAGATGAAGTTCCCAATGTTACTACCCTACCCCAACTTTTTAAAGACCAAGGGTATTGGGTTGGAAGAGTAGGAAAGTTATATCATTACAATGTTCCAGCGGCCATTGGTACAAATGGTCATGATGACCCTGCTTCTTGGCACGAAGTTTTTAATCCTAAAGGACGGGATAAAGACGAGGAACATCTTATTACAAATGCAGAGCCCCACCGTAAGATAAGTGCCGCCTTGAGTTGGCTGAGAGCCGAAGGTGAAGATAGCGAGCAGACAGATGGTATGGTAACTACAGAAGCCATTAAACAAATTGAAAAACATAAAGAGAATCCGTTTTTTCTTGGCGTCGGCTTTTTCAGGCCCCACACTCCTTATATCGCACCTAAAAAGTATTTTGACCTCTATCCTATAGATTCCATAAGTATCCCATACGCACCTGAAGATGACAGAGCTGACATCCCCTATGCTGCTCTTGCCCATAATTGTAAAATAGCGCACTACGGCTTACCAGAATCTGTCTGTTTGGAGGCTAAACAGGCCTATTATGCCACAGTTTCTTTTATAGATGCCCAAGTAGGACTATTATTGGATGCATTGGAAGACAACCAGTTGATGGACAATACTATTATTGTACTATGGAGTGATCACGGTTATCATTTAGGAGAACACCAAGGTATCTGGCAAAAGCGCTGCCTGTTTGAAGAATCATCTAAAGCGCCCTTACTTATCTATGCGCCTGGCGCAGCAGGTAATGGCATCAAATCTGATCAAGTGGTAGAATTTATTGATATCTATCCAACAGTAGCCAAGTTGTGCAATCTAAACCCTCCAAATGAACAGCCCGGAAAGAATCTAATACTCTTATTAAATGACCCCCTCCTGAATTGGGAAGGCCACGCCTATACGCAAGTGCTTAGACCAGGCAATGGAAACCCTGTTATGGGTAGAAGTGTACGTACCAATAAATGGCGCTACACAGATTGGAACGAAGGCAAAGAAGGCGAGGAATTGTATAATCAAATAAAAGACCCTAAAGAGTTCAATAATTTAGAAAGTGACCCCAATTACCAGCAAATAAAGGCTGAACTCAAAACACTTTTAGAAGAAAATGTAAGCGGACAAGTACCAACCACTCCTTTTAATCCTGATAGGCTTTAACAGTAATAGGCAACCTCTCATAAAAACTAGAACTACTTAACACTAGAAAAACTTCGCTTGATTACTAAAAGAAATTGCTTAACCTTTTAAAGGTTTGGGAAGATGCTTTATACGTGTAATTCTTACTTATTCTCCTACAAATATTGGCGATATGTAAGATTTGATTAAATTACTGCTCAAAGAGGCATAAACGTATCTAGTCAGTTTATGCAACTGTTGTCACACCACAATGAAGAACATTTTTATAATAATAGTCATCCTACCATTGTTTGCTCTTTCTCAAGAAAAGGAAACGAATAATTTAGTAGGAGAAAACATACCATTGAGAATAGCATTTCAGGAAATTAAAATGTCTGAATCGGACATTACGCCGCGCAATGGATTTATTACTATTCGCAGGCTTTTATCCAAAAATGGACAATTCTCTGAGATCAAATCCTTTCAAATTGACGAGGATTACAACAATATTGAATTCAATAATGGAGAACTTCTTAAAAAATTAGAAAGTATAACATTAGGGCTGAAAGGATGGAAAAGAGATAGAGATTATGAAAACTTTAGTTTAATTCGGATTAAAATAAAAGACGGAAAAATTGAAGAAATTTTTTAAATATATAGCGGTTTTTATAGGTCTACTGCTTTTATTTTCCGCAATTGGAGCGACTATATGGTGGAATTCCAAAAGTGACAGAAAAAAATCAGATTTGTTTGTTGATTTCATGGATTATGAAAGCGCCATTGAATATGACCCGACTAATAGTAACGCTTGGATGGAGCGTTCTGTGCACTTTAACAAATCTGGGGATTTTCAGCAAGGTTTTGAATATTTGGATAAGGCAGTTGAATTAAATCCAGAATTACATTTAGGCTATCGTGGTTGGATAAGATTGAGAAAACTAAGGGATTTTGATAAAGCATTAGCGGACTTTGAACAGCTTGATAATATGACACAAAATGTAGTTGATGCGCCATGGGGCGAAGACATTGACTTTTTACGAGGGGAATGTTATTTTGGAAACAAAGAGTATGACGAAGCAATTGAATATTTCAACCGTTCCATTAAAAACCAAAAAGAAGATTGGGCAGATGTTCAAACCTTTGTTTATTTGGGCATTTGTGAATTTAAAATGGATAATTTCGAAAAAGCAATCCTTGAATTTAAAAGAGCTTTAGCACAATCAGAAAATGTCTGTGAAGCCCATTTCGGTATGGCGAAAGCATATGATAAAATAGGAGAAGTCAAACTTGCAAAAGTACATATCTTAAAGGCAGAGGGAAACATAACCTATAAACGTGACGATTTTTATAATGAGTATTTAAATGAAATCTATTTGTCCGAAATATTGGATTTTAAAAACTATCTGGAGAAATAACTGTGTAAAATACAACCTATAAACAATACGGGCTTAATCAGAAGGTTTGTGTATTTTTATAAAGTCCGGAAAATCTTAAAGATTTTGCTATATGAGTGGCGGAAAGCAAACGCTAGTTTGTTCCCATAATTTTAATAGCTAAACCGCTGTTTACCAAAAAAAAATCTAATCAAATAAATATGAATTTAAAAAAGGTAGTCGGGGTTCTTCAAAGAATATCCCCGAAATTAACGGCAAAAGTCGCATTTAAGTTCATTTCAAAACCGAAAAACCGAAAAATACGATCTTTTGAAAAATCGATTTTAGGGGAGGCTAGAAAAAGCTCAATTAAATTCAGAAAATTTGACATCAAGGTGTTCAAATGGGGTAATGGAAACAAAAAAGCTCTCGTTATTCACGGATGGGGAGGTAGAGCTGCAAATTTTGGAGCAATTATCCCCAAATTAATCGAAAATGGGTATGAGGTTATTAGTTTTGATGCTCCATGCCATGGAAACAGCACTAGGAGAAGAACAAGCTTTTTTGAAATCTCCGACTTAGTAAAGCTCTTTTTACAAAAAGAAAAATACGACCTAGTAATTACCCATTCAATGGGCAGCGTCTTTGCTTTATTGGCCATGTCCAGTTTAAAATATAAAATCCAGCAATTAATAATCCTCACAACACCAAATAGGTTCTTGGAATTTATTGGAGCTGCAGTTTTACATTTTGGACTTAACCCTAAAACAACCAAATTGCTTATTAATAAAGTCCGGAAAACATCTGAATATGAACCCATAACTCTCAAAGCCAGCCGATTTGTAAAGGACATCGAAACAAAGCTTGTTACATTTATTCACGATAAAGCAGACAAAATAATCCCCATTAATACTTCTAAGAAAGTTAGTGCAAGTATTCAAAATTCGGACTTCATAGAAATAGAGGGTACCGGACATTTTAAAATGTTATGGTCTAAGAAAGTGGTTCAAATAATTGCCGATCTAACTTCAGAAAACTCTAACTTAATAGCAACGTCGGAATAAAAACGTTCACCAACACTAGCTACAGCAAATAGGGAGGTAAGTCCGCTTAATCTTTTGGAAAACGAGCAAATTGAGTCCTATGTGAAAGACGGAATTATGGCGAGTCTAAATACATTTTCTTCGTTACCTGGTGGTGCTATTCAAGTAAAAGTTATGGTTTCAAACAATGATCTAGATAAATCCTTGAAGGTTATTAATGAATATAAAAAGAATGTAGAGGAAGAAAAATAAGTCAATTCTCCTGTAGGTCTTTAAACTAAATACGCTCAATGCCTAGCAATACTAATCTTTGCTCACGCCATTAATTAAGTACAAAATATATTCAAACAAAACAAAGACCATAGTCGCGAATAAGTCTTTGCTTAAAGCTTCTATGGTCTTTGTTGAACTTCTTTGTGTTCTTTAAACTTTAAAAGAACTAAGAGTTCATAATCTACTACATCTCCATTTTAAAATTAATGGGAATACTGTAAGGCACTTTAACATTATTGCCACGTTGTCTGCCAGGTTGCATTTTAGGCAGTGCAGCTACAATACGAGAAGCTTCTTGCTCTAAACTCTTGTCCGGTCCTCTTGTTTTAATACCGGTAATGAAGCCCTTTTGATCTATAACAAAATAGACAAATACCTTACCTTGAATGTGTAATTCTAATGCTCCTGCAGGGTATGTAAACTCTTTTTTTACATGCTCTTGAATCATTTTTTGAAAACAAGCTTTCTTATCTGCATTGGTCACCATGCTTTCGCAACCAGGAAACACAGGTACGTTTTCAATAATAGCGAACGGTACAGAAACATCTTCCTCTTCTTCTGCAACCTCTACATCGTTTACAGCAATTTCTTCTTGAATAACAGTGTTTTGGTTAATCTCGCTGCTTTCTATAATAGTCTCCTCTACTTCAGAAGCATCTTCTACAATCTCTATAATCTCCGGTGCTAATGGTGGTGGAGGTGGTGGAGGCGTATTAAGCGCTTTTGTTATAGGTATATCTTCATTTAACTCGTCTGGAATATCCATAACCTGAACATATTCGGTTTGAGTATCATAAGTTTTATATTCCAAAGCTCTCCAAACAACTAAGAGAACTAGGGTTAGGCCAATTACAAAATACAGGCCACTATTTCGGTTCAAATCTGCTTGTGGGTTTTTTTTGAGTTCCATAATTTATTGATTTAATACCTTAAAAATAAGATACTTACAACGAAGTTTAAATGACATTTATCATGTTTTCAAAAAGCTCTGAAAAAGACTAATGGAGAAAAAGAAGTAGCGATAACTGCTCAGGCCTGAGTTCTATTAAGCGCGCACCCTACTTAAGGTGTAAGATGAAGACTATACCTGTGAACTAACAAAAATCACTTTTTATATAAAATTGAAAGAAAAGTATTGAAGACTTGCTTGAAGCAAGCTAAATCCTTAGGAAATTATAACCTATGTTTTTATTACCCTGCAGAAAAGCTGATCATTTACAGCTAATGAAATAACGGTTCTTCTACATAAATCACTTCTGTAAAATTCCAACTCAAATAAAAAAACAAAGCATCTCTTTACTCAGATTCCTCTACATTGATTATTTTTCCAAAACGAAATATATCTACTCCCCAAAAACGTACTATGCGTAAAGAGATTAATGTTGAGACTTGGTATAGGAAAGACCATTTTGAATTCTTTTCAAAATTTGATGAACCATTTTATGGTATAACTGCTAAAGTAGATTGTACCAAAACCTACAATACAGCAAAAAAAAAGGGAGATTCTTTCTTTTTGTCTTATTTACACAAATCTTTGGTTGCCGTAAACAGAACTGTTCAGTTCAGATACCGTATTGTTGATGGCAAATTGTATGAATATGAAACCGTAGATGCCTCACCAACTATAAATAGAGAAAATGGCACTTTTGGCTTTTCACATTTAAAGTATCGTGAAAATTTTGAAGACTTTCTTGCTTTGGCCCTTGCTGCAATAGAAAAAGTAAGAAACTCAAACCGACTTATGCCTGATGAATCCGGAGAGAATGTTATACACTGCTCTGCTATTCCTTGGATAGATTTCACTTCAATTTCACACGCTAGACATTATGCCCATCCAGATAGTTGCCCAAAAATAGCTTTTGGGAAAATGACTTCCGATAATGGTAAATTATTTATGCCTGTTTCCGTTCACGTGCACCATGCGCTTGTAGATGGTTATCATGTGGGACAATTTATGGAAGAGCTCCAAAAATTAATGTGAGGATAATAGGAAGGTTAGCAAAAAGAAAGATAATTGAAATGAAGTTTCTTTAATTCTCACACCACTCATTATTACTAAGCAAAAATTACATGAAACTATTATTTTCCCACACGGTCTTATTACTATTTGTTTTACAATTTTCATTAGCTCAAGAAAGGCCTAATGTGCTATTTATAGCCATTGATGATTTAAATGATTACGTAAACTGTATGAACGGTACGGTTAGTATACCCACACCCAATATAGATAAGTTGGCAAAAAGTGGATTGCTATTTAACAATGCCCATTCCCAAGCACCTCTTTGCGGTCCTTCCAGAGCAAGTGTCATGACCGGACTTTATCCTTCTACTTCAGGAAACTATTTACAGGTTCACGATGAAAATATAAAAAAGAGCAGCAAAGCAACTAAGAACGCCATATTTATACCAGATTACTTTGAAAAAAACGGTTATAAAACCATGGCGGTTGGTAAAATTTATCATGGTGGTGATGCCGCGCAGACTTTCCAAGAATATGGTGGTTATTTTAATTTAGACGGACTTAGACCACCTGAAAGAATGAATTACGACCCCACTAAGCTACCGCAGAAAAAAGGAACCACTTATACCGATTGGGGCGCCTATCCAGAAAATGATAGTTTAATGGGCGATTATAAAATAGCGCAATGGGCTGTAGATAAATTACAACAAAAACATGATCAGCCATTTTTCTTAGCCGTTGGTTTTAACAAACCTCACGTTCCATGGCATGTGCCGCAGAAGTGGTTTGATATGTTTCCCTTAGAAGATATTGAAACACCTCCATATAATAAGGACGACTTTGATGACATTCCTCTTATGGCTCAAAAAGTTGCCGAGGTACCTATGATGCC
The DNA here is from genome assembly GCF_018603515.1 of Zobellia barbeyronii. Lineage (GTDB taxonomy): Bacteria > Bacteroidota > Bacteroidia > Flavobacteriales > Flavobacteriaceae > Zobellia > Zobellia barbeyronii. Next base: position 49,958 of record NZ_JACATN010000009.1, on the reverse strand, counting down.
TACGACCGAGGAGTTAATAGAATGGAAGCAATGGAAAGAGGTCATACAAGCATATTCGGCAACCGTTGCCTTTGCCGACGCACAAGTAGGAAAGGTGCTTGACGCTCTAGAAAAATCTAATTATAAAAACAATACTATAATTGTTCTGTGGTCCGATCATGGTTACGACCTTGGCGAAAAAAACAGGGTAGCCAAACACGCTTTATGGGAACGAGATACACGGTCTATCTTAATATTCAAAGAAATAGAAGCTAAGGGTGGCAAAATATGTAGCTCTCCAGTTGGTCTTATAGATATTTACCCGACCTTGGTTGATATGTGTAAACTACCCGCTTTAGAACAACTTGATGGACGTTCATTAACCAGATTTATAGAAGAACCCAACCTAACATGGGAACACCCAGCACTTAGTTTCTATGGAAATAAAAATGTAGTGGTTAGAGGCGATCGCTATAGATTAACGCAATATGAAGATGGTTCCCTTGAACTTTATGACATGAAGAAAGACCCCAACGAGTGGTACAATCTAGCAGAGAAAGTAAAATATGATAACGTTGTTAAACGGTTACTAAAACACATCCCACTTAATTGGGCTCCCAATTCTGCATTTTCATCATATGACATAAACGATTACTTTAGAGGGAAATAACGCCTTTAACCCATTTCATATTTCTATATCACAAGAAATTCAGAGTATAAAAACCTTTAGACATAAATAAGGGCTGCAGAAATATTCTGCAACCCTTTTACTACTCACTTACTCAACTAACAAACTTTATAAATACTAATATCCCGGATTCTGTGGGAGTAAATTTGGATTCTTTTCAATCTCGCCTTGAGGAATAGGAAACAGATTAAACTTTTCTGAGTAGATAGTAGCAGGCCTATTGTCTACAGGGAATGGCTCTAGTTCCATCTCACCTGTTACAGGATCTACGCTCAATACTTTCATACCCGTAAAAATCTTATTATTCAATACTTCTACGCCCATATTCCATCGTTTCAAATCCCAAAAACGGTGGCCTTCTAGTGCCAATTCTATTTTTCGTTCGTGTACAATAGCATCGAACATATCTGCTTTAGTAAGTCCCATTGCTAAATCTGGCTGACCAGCTCTAGTACGTACGCTATTCATAGCAGCATATACTGACGCGTCCGGCCCTGAAACTTCATTCTGTGCTTCGGCATAATTAAGTAAAACTTCTGCCAACCTCATCTCTATCCAACTTTGTTTACTTTGTCCAAAATCAACACCAAAAGGTGCGCTTTGATCCATGAACTTTTTAATGTAATAACCGGTTATAGAATGTAAACCTGTTCTTAGAGGAGCATCTACGCCATCAGGAAAGATTACATCCATTTCTCTGCCCATAAATTCAGCCCCTTGAAACAACACCGTGGCATAAAATCTTGAATCTCTTCCTTCATAAGGTTTTAAAGGATTAAAGCCTGATGCAGGATCTGTAATAGCTAGACCATTGGCCATTTCATAACTATCTACAAATTCTTGAGTTGGGTTACACTGTGAACCCCAATCTGCTCTATAGCTAAAAGGCAACATAACCTTATCCATTCCGTGTCCTTTATCGGTTCCATTAAAAAGCACCTCAAAAATAACTTCTGGATCTCCGCCATAAGTTTGGAACAATCCTTCATAGTCTGAAGACAACGTATAACCGCCACCATCAATAACTGCTTTTGACAATTCTGCGGAACGCGCATAGTTCTTAGCGAACAATTGTGCTCTACCGTTAAAAGCCCATGCAGCTTCTTTTGTAGCTCTACCAATTTCCGAATCCGGAAGTTCGGATACGGATGGTAAATCTGCCACTGCAGCAGTAAACTCTTCGTCTACATATGCGTATATCTCATCTACTGGCGTTCTGGCCAACAATAAGTCATCATCTATAGATTGCAACTCTTTGATTAAGGGTACCGCTCCATATCTTCTTGCCAAATCAAAATATTGAAAGGCTTTTACAAATCTTGCCTCCGCTGTGATCCTAGTTTTAACATCGGCATCTAACTCACTCTCTTCAATATTGGAAAGAATAGTATTCGCAAGAAAAATTCCTTTGTACAGTACACCCCAGTTATCTAACGGATTATTGGTAGGATCTATCAGACCCGGACGAATCACTTTCCATGATTCTATCCAACCACTTTTGGTCATGGCTATATCCGTATTGTTATCTAAAATGGATGAAAAACCGTTTGCATCCTTTCCTGGGTGATTTGTTTGCCCTCTTCCAGGGAAACCTACAGGCATATAATTATACAATCTATATAGAACAGATTCTACATAACCTTGATCATTATAGACCACATCTTCACTAATAATATCTAGCGGTTCTCTTTCTAAAAACCCATCTTCACATGAAATCGCAAAAGCAAAAATTACGATCAGAGATGTATATATTTTTATCCTTTTCATTTTTATAATTTTAAAAGTTTACACTAAAACCAAGGTTTACACGTCTTAACTGCGGATAGTAAAGAGAGTTTCCACTTTCCTCAGAAGGTCGTTCTGGATCATAGAAATCATATTTAGAAAATGTCAAAAGGTTGTTTCCAGAAACAAAGAAGCGAATAGATTCAATTCCCAATTTATCCATTACTTCATCAGGTAAATTATAACCTACTTCTACATTTCTCAACTTTAAATAAGAACCATCTATCATCCAAAAAGTAGAGGTACGCTCATTATTTGGTGGTGTGTTAAAATAGGTTCTTGGAAAAGCCGCATTCTCATTTCCTTCTCTGTACGAATCCAAAACCCTTCCGCGAATAGCGTTAGACCCAAGACTAAAAGCTCCTATGTAGGCATAGCTATTAAAATCCGTTGCACCTTGAAAGCTGGCATTTAAATCAAAGCCTTTGTAAGCCATTGACAGGTTTAAACCATATACAATCTCTGGAATAACACTCTTACCGATCTGTTGAACATCAAAACCATCAATAACATCATCATTATTAATGTCTTCATATTTAATATCACCCGTCTTTAGAGATGCGTTGCCTTGACCATCTTGATCTGGCCATGCATTTATTTCTTCTTGAGATTTAAAAAGACCTGCAGAAGTGTACCCATATAATTGATCAAAAGGTCTACCTGTTTTACGGATTCTATCTTCTACATCAGTAGGCTCATCTATAAAAATAACTTCACTAGTAGCCTTGGTCATATTAGGAGATACCTCAAATCTAAAATTCTCTCCAATGGTACCTTTGTATCTCAAAGCCAATTCAAAACCTTTGTTGTCTACAATACCTAAGTTTTCTTTAGGCAAACTGGCACCAAAACTTTCAGGTATAGAGGCGTTTCTAGCTATCAAAATATCTTCGGTTCTTTTACTGAAAATATCGAACTCACCAGAAAGGCGACCTTTCCATAAACTAAAATCCAAACCAAGGTTTTTAGCAGTTGCCGTTTCCCATGTAATATTAGGGTTTGGAATACCAGTATCTTGGATACCCGGTCTATACGCACCAGACGTTCCTATAACTGACCCTGAATTAAAGGTATACCCAGATAAATATTGAAAAGGATCTACTCTATCGTTACCAAACTTACCCCAAGAGGCTCTTATTTTTAGTGTTTCTATAGCATCTACACCAGACAAAAAGCTTTCTTCAGAAATTTTCCATCCCACAGAGAAAGCTGGAAAAGTACCCCATCTCTTATCTTTTGGAAAATTATAAGAACCATCATGTCTTACATTGGCCTGAAATAAATACTTATTTGCATAACTATATGTTAAGCGGCCAATATATCCCTGTCTTGCACTTTCTGAAGAGCCACCATCTGAAGTTTGCCCAGTTGCTCCACCAGCAAACAATTGATCTATGGATGGCGAAACAAAACCTTGACGGCCTGCTTCTATGTTTTTCCTTTCGTTATCTACTTTTTCATAAACAAATAAGGCTCCTAAATTATGTTTCCCAAATTCCCTGTCATAATTAACAAAGAACTGTGTAGTCTCCTGTACGATCTCATCATAACCTTCGGTTAAAGTGATATTGGAAATACTTGTAAACGGTGTGTAAATGTTATTTACTGGATCGGATACGTAAAATGTATAAGGCTCGTTAAATTCCTTTTCATTTTTGAAAGAATGGTCATAGTTATACTTAAAAGTAGTTGATAAGCCTTCTATAGGTATATCATATTTTAATTTAAAGTTTCCTTGAAAAACGTTCCAATTGGTTCTTGTATAACCCGAATTTATGGCCTCACCAATAGGGTTGATATTAACACCATTATAACCTAACCCACCCGGTTCAACACTATCCGGAACATAAGCAGGTGATGTTGGCTGAGAATTTAATAGAGAGTTAAACGGAGAATTACTAGAGTCCCCTATTTTTTCTTTTCTACCTGCCAAATCTATTCCTAACGAAAATCTATCCGTTAAATCAATATCTATATTGGCCCTTACATTATATCTTTTAAAAGAAGAAGTCTCATATAATCCTTTTTGGTCCAACATGGCCAAACTAGTAAAATAGCGTACTCTTTCACCACCACCACTTACAGTAATTCCTTGCTGTTGTATTGGAGCCGATTTACGAATCACTTCTCCCCACCAATCGGTACTAGCTAAAGTTCCGTTTTGGTACTGTTGTACTTGTTGGTCCGTAAAAGCAGGATTGTCTCCACTGTTTAAGCTTGCTTCATTAAAATATTGGGCAAACTCACCAGCATTAAGCATTTCTGGCACCTGAACGGCAGATTGAAAACCAAAAGAACTATTATAGCTTATGCTTGGTGCACCATTTGTACCACGCTTAGTAGTTACCAAAACCACTCCGTTTGCAGCTCGCGCTCCATAAATAGCTGCAGAAGCAGCATCTTTTAAAACCGTAATACTTTCAATAGCATTTGGATCTATCCTATCAATACTACGCTCTACACCATCAACCAAAATAAGGGCGCTGTTGTTTCCAAAAGTACTTTTACCTCTAATTAAAAAGTCTCCCCCATCTGCACCAGGTTTACCCGTTGTTTGTCTGGTGATTACACCCGGTAATTTACCTGATAAGTTTTGCGTTAGACTCGGGGTAGGTGCAATATTCACCTTTTCACCCTTTACAACTGCTACCGCTCCGGTCAAATCACTTTTCTTCTGAGTTCCGTAACCAACTACAACAACCTCATCTAAAGATTCTGCATCTTCTTCTAGGGTGACATTAATTACAGTTTGCCCATTTAAAGCAACTTCTTTAGTCTTGAATCCTACATAACTAAAAGATAAAGAAGCATTATTAGCAACATTCGTCAATGTAAAATTCCCATCAAAATCGGCTTGAGCACCGTTATTGGTTCCTTTTACTATTACATTGGCCCCAGGCAATGGTCCATTAGCATCGGACACCGTACCGCTAATTGAGTTTTGGGCCGCAACGGTGAAGCCTGTTAAAAGTAACATACAACACAGCAAGGCTTTGCTATGTATTAATGTCCTTAATTTAAGTTCGGTTTTTTTCATAATAATTGAGTTATTAGTTTCTGTTTCAAAGAACTACAACTATAAAACAACCGAGGTGGAAAATGAGGTCTTTAAGAGGGGACAAATAAGGCGGCATATTTTTAACATACAGAAAACAACAGGGTTAACGAGTACATGACTTAAAAGAAACTATAAACTTCACACAATTAAAATTTTTGATTGCGTCACAATTTCTTCTTTCTGTTTCCTTAGATATATTTACTTTTTTATTTCTTGTAGGTAATAACTTTATACAAAAGCAATGATTAGAAAAGGAACAGAAGTAAAATGGAAATGGGGTTCTGGCACCGCCAAAGGGAAAGTAGAAAACACCTATGAAAAATCAGTTACCCGGAAAATTGAAGGCAATGAAATTACACGCAACGGATCAAAAGATGATAAGGCACTTTACATCAAACAGGATGATGGTAGCGAGGTATTAAAATTGGAGAGCGAGGTTGAACGTGCGGATTAATTTAGGATATTAAATTTCCTTTCAGGAAATTGCGAACTACTAATTCTAGTACCCTCCTATGGACAAGCCTTTTATTACTGACCAATCCTACATATCCAAAGATTTTACGGGCAGTAAACTGGCCAAAGGAGAGTACGAAAACTGCGTTTTTGAAGGCTGTAATTTTGCTGATGCCTATCTAGACAATCAGAACTTTATGGAGTGTGAGTTTATAGATTGTAATTTAAGCAATGCTAACATTCGACATACCACTTTTAAAGAAGTTTCATTTTCTCATTGTAAAATGATGGGACTTAAATTTGAAGATTGTAATACATTTTTAATAGACTTTAGTTTTAACGATTGCAATTTAAATTACACTTCTTTCTATGGGCTAACGCTGTTAAAGCAGCAATTTATTTCTTGTAAAATGGTTGAAACGGATTTTACAGAGGCAATTCTAAAAAATGCCGTGTTTGATTCTTGTGACTTGCAAGGTGCTATTTTTGGTCGTACAGACCTTGAAAAAGCAGATTTTAGAACTGCTACCAACTTTGTAATAGACCCAGAAGCAAGCAATCTCAAAAAGGCTCGCTTTTCAAAAGATGGGATTATAGGTCTTTTAAAGAAATACAACCTATCTATAGAACCCTAAACCGGCAAATGCGTTTACAAACGGATAAATCAGTATCTTACTGACTTATAAACTTGTAACACATGAACCGCATTATCTTTGCCTTCTTTTTTATTTCTCTGGCTACTCAGGCTCAAAACACCACTACCCTTCCTAAAGATACCACACCACCCCATGCTACTTTGAAAGATATTTCTTGGATGCAAGGATATTGGACTGGTGAAGCTTTTGGCGGAATTACAGAAGAAATTTGGACACCACCACTGGGTGGTTCTATGATGTTCTCTTTTAAGTTGGTAGTTGATGGTGAAGTCTCTTTTTATGAATTAGGACATATTCGTGAGGTAAATAAGACCTTAGTATATGAGCTCAAGCATTTTAATGACGATTTAAAAGGATGGGAAGAAAAAGATGAAGTGCACTCGTTTAAATTGGTGAAAGTAGATGGTGACCGAGTATATTTTGATGGATTTACTTTTGAAAAAGTAAGCGACAACGAAATTAACATCTATGCACAAATTGATAATGAAGATGGTTCTACCGAAGAGGTAGCCTTCAACTTTAAAAAGTAGTAGTTTGAAAAAAAAGTGTTTGGATTGTGGTACTGAGATTAAGGGAAGAGCAGACAAGAAATTTTGTTCTGATTACTGCCGTAATGCCTATCATAACAGTGCCAACAAGGATAGTAACAACCTTATTCGTAATACGAACAACCGTATGCGAAAGAATTACCGCATTCTAGATAGCTTCAACTTAAAGGATGGAAAAACTACAACGACCAAAGCGAAGCTTCTAGACAAAGGCTTTGATTTTGATTTCATCACCAGTCTGTACACCACAAAAAAAGGTTCTGTGTATTTCTTTGTTTATGATCTAGGGTATCTGCCACTAGACAATGATTTTTATATGATTGTGAAACGAGAGTAATTAAAGCTCCCCATAAAAAAAATGCTTCCCTTGTGAGGAAAGCATTGCATGTTTTTTTCAGTAATGTGTTTGGGGTTAACGTGACACTACCAACTATGACCTGTTAATTTTAAAGCAGCAACAACTATATCTTTTCGGCTTATCTGGCCTACCAAAATACCGTCTTGCATTACGGGAAGCCTTCTTCTGTTGTGCTTATCAAAAATACCAGCAGCATCAAAAATTGAGATATCATGGGGAATGGTCTCAACTTCTTTCGTCATAAATTTCTCTACACTCTTATCAAGAATAGGCTGGTTAAAATATCGGCTTTCAGAAATCTGCTTCATACAATCGGCCTCAGAGATAATACCTACTAAGAAACCATTGTCGTCCATGACAGGTCCACCCGAAATATTATACTTGGTAAACTGCTCCATAACTTCTAAAATAGACTGGTCTGGTTTAAAAGTCACCAGTTTTTTAGTCATGTAGTCTGATACCAATATGGGCGCGTCATATTCTTTCTTTACATCTACTTTTGCCCGTGGGCCTTGAAAACTTTTTATTCCCATATAGTTTCGTTTTTATTGCCTAGCGGCGGGTTAGGTTAATTACTAAAGATAGTGAATTTTTTAATGGAATATTTACTTATTCGACGTATTACTAATTGTATTCTTACTATTTTAATAAAAAATATGTAAATATTCATTTAAAACGCTTGCTCAACAAAATAGATTTTCTATTAGAATCCTATGTTTTAATTTGAGAACTTTAACCAATGAAGAGATTTTCCTCCACCATTTCCTTTCTACTTCTATTAGCCGCTATATATTGGGGGTTTCATACATCTATGCCGGTCTATGAAGAAGACGCATCTGCACCTGCTAGTTCATTTTCTACAGATCGTGCGCTAAAACACGTTAAAGAAATCTCTCTAGAACCCCATGCCATTGGCTTCCCCGCCCACAAGAAAGTACAGGCGTATATTGTTTCTGAGCTCGAAAAAATGGGGCTCCAAACTTCACTTCAGACGGGTTATACCATTGGGGATTGGGGAAACATGAGTAAGCCAGAGAATATTATTGCGAAAATAGAAGGTAGCGGAACAGGTAAGGCATTACTTCTTCTTTCTCATTATGATAGTCACCCTCACTCTTCCTTTGGCGCCAGTGATGCCGGTAGCGGTGTTGCTACCGTATTAGAGAGTGTAAGAGCCTATCTATCCGAAGGAAAGCTGCCTAAAAATGATATTATCATTTTATTTACAGATGGGGAAGAGTTAGGTCTGAATGGTGCAGACCTTTTTGTAAACCAACATAAATGGGCCAAAAATATAGGTTTGGTCCTTAATTTTGAAGCTCGTGGTAGCGGTGGACCAAGTTATACTTTCATAGAAACGAACAGAGGAAACCAACACTTGATACGCGAATTTATAAAGGCCAATCCAAAATACCCCATGGCCAATTCTCTCTACTACAGTATTTATAAAATGCTTCCGAACGATACTGATTTGACAGTTTTTAGGGAAGGCAGGGATATTCAAGGGTTTAATTTTGCATTTATAGACGACCATTTTGATTACCACACCGCTCAAGACACCTATGCGCGTCTGGATAAAAAAACATTAGCACACCAAGGCAGTTACTTGGCTCCCTTACTGGAGCATTTTAGTACTATTGAGCTAGATCAATTAGCAAGCCTAAACGACTACGTGTATTTTAATATGCCTCTGTTTGATGTTATCTCTTATCCGTTTGATTGGATTTGGCCCATGTTAGCGCTAGCCTTTCTCCTGTTTGTTTGTATTCTAGTATACGGATTCAGAAAAAAGACCTTAACAGGCAAAGGAGTTTTTATTGGTTTTGTACCACTGTTTCTTTCCATAGGTATTAATGGCCTTATCGGGTATTTCAGTTGGCCCGTTTTAAAATGGATCTACCCAAATTACAATGATATTTTACATGGTTTTACGTACAATGGATACGCTTATATTTTTACGTTCGTATGCCTTTCTTTGGCCATTTGCTTTGGCATATATCATAAATTCAGAAAAATACCCACAACAGATTTAGTTGTAGCTCCCTTAATTTTATGGTTGATACTTTGTGGAGCTGTTGCTCAATATTTACCGGGTGCTAGTTTCTTTGTCATTCCTGTATTCGCATTACTTGCTTCATGGTATGTAATATTGAATCAAAAAGTGCCCAGTGTACTTCTTATGGTGTTTTTAGCATTACCGGCCATATGGTTGTACACGCCTTTAGTTAAAGGCCTTCCTGTAGGATTAGGTCTCAAGATGATGGTAGGCTGCACAGCACTCGTTACCCTAATCTTCTTTCTTCTTCTCCCTATCTTCGGGATGTATAAACGCAAAAAAAAGTGGGCCTATTTTGGGATACTCGCTTTTATAGTTACCATGATATACGCCCATGTGCATTCAGGCTTTAATGCTGAAAATGGTAAACCAAGCAGTTTAGTTTATCTTCTTGACACAGATAAAAATACAGCAAAATGGGCCAGTTACGACCAAGTATTAATTGATTGGAACAAAGCCTTTTTAGAAACGGATAACAAAGCTGAACAGAAACTGAACAAAAACACCATTAGCAGTAAATACAACACCCTATTTAGTCGTTCTGCAGATGCACAAGTAAAGGAACTTGAAGGCCCTAAAATTGAAACCACAAGAGATACAATTATTGGGAACAGCAGAACCATAGAACTTTGCATTACGCCACAACGCGAAGTAAACCGTTTGGATATCTTTACCGAAAGTATACATCTGGAAAAAGTAAAAATTAATCAGATTGAGCTTTCTCCCTATTACTTAAAGGATAGAAAAACCAGCAAGTTGGTTACCCATTACATAACGGACAATGCCTATACCGAGCTTGAAATAACCATACCAAAAGAAAGTGTTCTTGAGCTCACCTTTAACGAAGCTTCCAATAACCTTTTAAACCACCCTCTTTTTACGGTTCCAGAAAGACCAAAAACCAGTATTCCTATGCCGTTTGTGCTGAATGATGCTATTATAACCACTAAAACCATCAAATTTGAATAAAAACATAGCCATTATGGGCTGCGGTTGGCTTGGCCTTCCTTTGGCCCAAAAGTTTATAGAAAAAGGATATAAAGTAAATGGCACAACAACTTCAGAAAATAAAATCTCCCTATTAGCTGCAAAAGGCATTCATCCCTTTCTTATCTCTCTTTCGGAAACGGAAATAACTGGAGATATCAATTCATTTTTAACCCATGCACATGTTTTAATATTAAACGTCCCTCCAAAATTACGAGGTGAGCACAAAGAGAACTACGTTAAGAAAATGCAACTGGTACTGAAGGCTATAAAATCTTCCACAGTTCGTAAGATAGTTTTCGTAAGCAGTACATCTGTATATGGTGATATTGATGGAGATGTAACTGAAGACACCAAACCTGAACCTTCAACCGAATCCGGAAGACAGCTTTTGGAATGTGAAGAGTTATTTCAAAACGAACCTGAACTTGAAACCACCGTCATACGATTTGGAGGTTTGATCGGTCCAAATAGAAATCCGGTTACGATGCTCTCCAAAAGAACAAACTTAAAAAATGGAAATGCCCCTATCAACTTAATTCATTTAAACGATTGTATAAAGGTCATCTATAAATCTGTTAAAGAAAATTGGGGCCAGGATTTATTTAATGCAGTATTTCCCTATCACCCAAGTAAAAAGGAATATTACAGCTTACAGGCAATTAAGAATAAGCTTAAATTACCCGAATATGCTAACGATATAGACAAAAAAGGCAAACTCATACGTTCCTACAACCTTACAAACGTTAAAGATTTCAAGTTTACAACAACATTGTAGGTATTTTTCACCACAGCTATCCGCCATTTCACAACAAACAAATTCTATAATTGTTAATGGACTGTGCATTTCATCGATTAAAAGGTAACTTTGGTATATAAATTAAAACTATTTGCCATGGAAGATTCAGGCCTAAGAAGCCGGATTCTGATAGAAATAAAGAATCTGATTGCTTCAAGCTGTACCAAGCAAAAAGTTCCCCCAAAAATGAAAAAGTTGCATGTATCGATATTAAAAAATCATTACAATGCAGCAAACGTCTCTATGGATTATCATAGACGAAGGGTTGAGATGGACATTGTTATGGACGACAAAGATTATGACCCTAACACGGTAAATCTTTCTATTCCCACGTTACACACCAACCTGTGGTTTAAAAATTTATATGATTTTTTAGTATCATGTATTGATCAAGACCCTAAAAGCTTAGCACTTTATTCTATGCTTTTAAAATCGTATAAAAACAATGAAAGTTCACTTGTTGCTTAGTACAAACAACCAAACCCATATAAAAAGGATGCCCTAGGGCATCCTTTTTTTTTGTTCGTGCTTTTTCATTATGCTTTTATTCACAGATACATACCAATAATATTGCTAATTTTGCAAACCGCAACCAAAACGATAGAATCGTAAAATAGCAACACATGAAAAAATTAATTATCGTACTGCTTTTGAGCATCAGTTTTTCAGCCACAGCACAATCTAAAAGCGACTTGCAAAAGCATTATGAGGCCTTTTATCAGGAAATGAGAGTTCAAGGAGATGTAAACGGCGTTATTAGTGCGCTTACCCATCTTAATGTAATTGACCCTTCTGACCAAAGAAAAGACACCTTGGCATTTGTCTATGCGAACAACAATCAGCATATGCAGGCATTGAATACCATTGGTATTGAGAAGAAAGCAACAGATTCTGATATGGCCGTTCAGGTAAAAGCTATTTCTTTAAAAGCATTGGGCCAACCCAAACGAGCATTAGAGCAATTTGAAGAACTTTTTAAAAGAACTCCTAACCCTTATTTAGCATATGAACTTGCTGATCTAAAGATTCAAACGGGAGCAAATTCTGAGGCTGTTACCAATATTGATTATGGAATGGCCAATGCAAAAGATGATATGAAATATGCTTTCTATGAGAGACAACAACCTTATGAGGTTCCTCTAAAAGCTGCATTTCTTCACTTAAAGGCTCTTACTATATATGATAACAATAGCGGTGATATAGATGCTGCAATAGCAAAAATAGATGAGGCTCTTGCTATAGACCCTAATTTTAACTTGGCTAGCTTGAGTAAGCAAGCGCTTGAATCTAGAAAGAATCCTCCAGCAGCAGCTCCAGCTCCTCCTGTTGAGACCGGAAAAAAGAAAAAGAAAAAGAATTAAAAGTTCAGAATATGAGGTAGTATAACAATTACCTTTTACCCTATAAAAGCCGATCTGTTTAATACAGATCGGCTTTTATTTTTAGAAGTCTAAAATTAAATCTGTATCCAAAGTGTTATTTACCACAACGTTGAACTGATTTCTAAAAGCGTTATACGCTTCCATCATTTGAACAATGGATTCCTCTGGATCTATTCTATAAAATAAATCGCCTTTTACTTTGAGCATGTAGGTTTTGAATACTTTTTGACGACTTTTTACTTGTGGAATATTGAATTCTTTTGGGTAGGTTGATTCCTCCAATTGGTTTTGCTTGGTAATCATTTCCTCAATTACCAAACGTAAATCTTCTCTATTGGCAACCGTATGAAGTGCATCAAAACTAGTTTCAAAAGATGCAAATTCTATCCAATCATCCAGGATTGCTTGGGCTTTTGGCTTAATAGGGAGTTTCTTTGCCCATTTTTCATTACTTAATTCTTGGGCAATAACATCCTCTACAACCAATTCTTGTTTCTGTTCTTTACAGGCTACCGTTAATACTAGCATCAAACTAAAGAAGAAGATTCTTTTCATAAAGCGAATGTACAAATTTTAAGAAGCGCTATCTTTATTCCCCAATTCATTTAACGAGATATTAATGGAAAAATCTATTCTGATTATAGGTGCTTGTGGCCAAATAGGTACTGAGCTAACCATGGCGCTACGCGACACGTACGGCAATGAAAGTGTAATTGCCAGTGATATTCGCGAGGGCAATGAAAATTTGATGGATTCCGGTCCGTTTGAGATTTTAGATGCTACAGACTATGATGCTCTTGAAGAGATTGTAGCCTATTATGAAATTACCGAAATCTACCTAATGGCAGCCATGTTGAGCGCTACGGCAGAAAAGTTTCCTATGCGTGCTTGGAACTTAAATATGAATTCGCTCTTTAATGTCCTTAACCTAGCAAAAGAGAAAAAAATAGATAAAATATTCTGGCCTTCCAGTATTGCCGTTTTTGGACCTAATACACCAAAAGAAAACACTTTACAAAGCACCATAATGGAGCCAAGTACCGTGTACGGAATAAGTAAACAATCTGGTGAACGCTGGTGCGATTATTACTTTCACAAGTTTGGAGTTGATGTACGAAGTATTCGTTACCCCGGACTAATTAGTTGGAAAACCATGCCTGGTGGTGGAACTACAGATTATGCGGTAGAAATCTACCACAAAGCATTATCGGAAAAAGCATATACGTGCTTTTTAAAGGAAGATACCGAGTTACCTATGATGTTTATGGACGATGCTATTAAAGCTACCTTACAGCTCATGGAAACCGATGCCGATAACGTGAAAGTGCGTTCATCATATAATCTATCTGCTATGAACTTTACGCCTTCTCAAATGGCAGAAAGTATTCAAAACCATATTCCTGATTTTAAAATTTCTTATGAACCAGATTTTCGTCAGGCAATAGCTGATTCTTGGCCTAGTAGTATTGATGATCAAGAAGCAAGACGTGATTGGGGTTGGAAAGCAGAATTTGATCTTGAAAAAACCACGAAAGAGATGTTGGAAAATTTGGCTCCCTAAGTCAAAAATCCCAACATTCTATCGTAATAAATTAAAAACCATTTAACCCATAGTACAACCCGTCTACAGGCTAAATAAGTTTTTAAAGTCACATCCCAAAAATGCTAGTTCTACAGCTAGCATTTTTGATATGTTTAATACTATTATCTTTTTGCGTTGCGAACCTCATCGGCTTGTTTGGAAACGATGATGAAATTAGACCGTCTGTTTTCCAAATGTTTTTGGTCGCTACACTTTACGCCATTGAGACATTCATTTTTTAATCGATATTCCCCGTAACCATGGGCACTTTCAATTCTATCGGCATCAATACCTTTTGAAAGCAAGTAACGTCTTGTGGACTTCGCCCGATTATCCGATAGCTCCAAATTATAGGAATCAGAGCCTCTGGCATCTGTGTGTGATTCAATTTTAATCTTTATTTCAGGGAATGTTTCCATGGCAAAAAGTACTTTTTCAAGTTCAATTTCTGCTCTTGTAGTAATATCAGATTTGTCGTATTCAAAATAGATTGGATTTACCTTAATTTTCTCCATATCTCCATCTTTCTCTACCAAACTATCAAAAGGAGTTAAATACACCTTATTGTCCTTAGAAGGAGCTTCAGGGTTTTCACCAGTTTGAATCATTACAGTTTCTTTGGAAAATCCTGCTCTAGAAAAGACCAATGTATTTTTCTTGTTACACGGAAGTATTATTTTATAAAATCCGGACTCATCCGTTCTATAAATAGAAACCAATTCATCTACCGAATTTTTGAGTTCTACATTGGCATCTGCAATAGGTTCGCCTGTTAGCTTGTTCAATACGTATCCTGAATACTCTAAACAATCTGTTGCTTTTACCTTTTCAAATCGATAAATATCGTCATCCCCTTTACCTCCAGCACGGTTGGAAGCAAAATATCCATTACCTTTTTTATTTTCTCGGATGAATGAAAAATCATCCATATTACTATTCAAAGGTTTCCCCATGTTAAGTGGTAAAGAATACTGGGTCTTAGAAGAAATTATTGAACCAAAAATATCCAATCCTCCTAGTCCGTAATGACTATCCGATGAAAAATACAACACCTCATTATTTACAAAAGGAAACATTTCTCTACCGCGTGTGTTTATTGTAGAACCCAAGTTCATAGGGTCTGACAGCACATCTCCATCATTATTTAAATCAACCACATAAATATCGCTTTCCCCAAACCCGCCGGGCATATTAGAGGTGAAATATAAATGTCTGCCATCAGGGCTTAATGCCGGATGTCCACAAGAATATTCTTTGCTATTAAAGCTCAACGAGGTTACGTTGATAAGTTCATTATTATGTATCGTTCCCCTTAAGATTTGCATGTTAGACAAACCATCATCATTGGCACTTAACTTGTTTTTCTTCTTTAGATAATTCCGCGTAAAGTATACCGTTTGTCCATCCCAAGAGAACGTCAAAGTTGCATCATGATAAGAAGACTCTAAATTTTCTAAGTATTTTTCCGGGATGTAATTTGAATTATTTGGTTTAGTAACATAGAGGTCCAAATAAGGCTGTTTGTTCCATGGATACAATTCTCCGTTAGACTTTACAGTGTCTCTAGCCGAAGCGAAGATTAATCCGTCATTAAAAAACATAGGTCCAAAATCTGATTTTCTACTGTTAAAAGGCAGATTCATGGTGGTATATTTCTCTTGCTGACCTAAGGTGCTATCCAAATGTTTCTTTTGAGACAACATCATGTTTAACCTATCTTCATCTGTATAAAAATCTCTCAGCAATTCGTCGGCTTTTTCATTTTGCATACTTGCTTTAAGGCTTTGCACTAGTTTAATAATGTTGCCTTCACCAACTTCCTTGCCTTTTATGCTGTATAATTTTTCATACCACTTAACCGCTTCTTGATACCTGTTCATGTTGAAATAGCTATCTGCCAAATGCTGAATAACGTCAAGAGATGGCCTTCTTTTTTCAGACGCTAAATCGCGGTACAAATCAATTGCCTTATCAAATTTAAAATCCTCAAAATAGGCATTGGCTTTTTCTTCCTTACTTTGGGCAGTAACCATAAGGCATGTGCCCATAAATATGTATAGTACTAGTTTTTTCATGATAGTAAGTTTTAGAAGAATCTAGGTGACAATGCTCTTTTCTTAGCATCAAATAGATTGTATTTGAGAATGATTTCGTGAGAGCCGTCATTATAACTTTCCAAGCCCGTTATAGAATAATCATAAGAGTACCCTAAAAAGAAGCTTTTAGCAATATGAAGACCTGCCAAAGCACTAATGGCATCATTGTAACGGTACGCCAAGCCCAAAGCCAAGGTTTCCTTTATCAAGAAATTACCCGATACGTCTACAGTTATTGGTGCTCCCGCCACATGTTTGGTTAAAATAGCCGGTTTAAATTTTAAATTATCAGAAAGGTCCATAACATAACCTGCCATTAAATAATACTGACTTTTTCTATTGGTCACTATTTCTTCATCATCACTATAAATCTGAGAATTCAAAAAATTGTGGGTAGAAACCCCAACGTACCAATTGCTACTATGAAAGTAAGCTCCGGCGCCAAAAACTGGTCTGACTTTGTTCAGGTTTTCAGCAAATATTGGATCTTGACCGTCTTGGTAAGTCCCTTTGGACCAGTCCACTTTTAAAACATTTATTCCCGCATTGATTCCCAAAGAAAGCTTTGTAAAATACCCAGTTGGTATCTCATACGAAAAAGTACCATTTACATCAAGGTCGTTTGCAGCCCCAATATTATCATTGATAATGGTAAGTCCTAGACCTACTCTCTCTCGCAATCTTCCCTGAACGGATAAAGATTGCGTCTCTGGAGCACCATCTATACCCACCCATTGTGAACGGTGCAAAACAGTAGCCTCCAGAATACCTCTAGCCGAATAACCTGAATTTAATACTGCCGTATTATACATGTATTGTGTATACTGCGGAGGTTGTTGGCCATAAGCCGTACTCATATTAAAAGTAAGATAGCAGAGCATAACTATCTTTATAGTAGTGCAAAGTAATTTCATAATTGATAAAGGTTTGGTATGAATAGTTTAAAGCACAATGTATTATCTGGCCAATTGTAACCAGCCAACTAGGTTTCTTTCTAATTCGGGTATTTGAATAGAATAGTAGTATGTTCCTGATGGTAAATGGTCTCCGTTATTTAAAACGCCTTTTACATTTGCCATACCATCCCAAGTATTGCGGTAGTCTGCCGTTTTGTAAACAAGGTTTCCATTACGATTATATATTTCTACAGTATTTGAATAATCTTCAATACACTGAACAGTAAAAACATCATTGAAACCATCATTATTAGGAGAGAATTCATTGAAAACCTTTAGACAGAATTCTTCGCCCAAAACCATTCCACAAGTAGTTACCTCAACTTCAAGAAACATCATTTTATTTGGGCTACAGGTTGAATCATCTACGTAAGAGACATTAATATCTGTATTGGTTAACTCCGTCCATGATACGGTTACAAAATCATCTGTAGAAGTACCGCCTTCTGTAATTGTACCACCTACTACGGTCCAAGAGTAATCTTGTTTACCGCTATTGGTAACGTAGGTGTACGAGCGGTTTTGACAAACTTTTACAGACTCTCCCGTTAAAGTTATAGGAGAAGAACCATCATCAACTAAAGTAGTGGTTATCATTAAGCGCTCACTACTTTCACAACCATTTTCAACAGCTGCTACATAATAACTACGTCCGTTTTCTATAGGTGAAGAAGGATCAATTGCATCTCCCCCGGAAGCGCTATCATAGAACATAACATTTGTTTGATCAGTCTGAATATCTGCCACAACTGGTGTATCGCTATTACAAAAAGTCTGATCTGTAGAATTGGTAGTCGGTGTAGGAACATCAACAATAGTAACTTCTATCTGTACTCTTGCCAATATAGATGTAGGTATATCTAAAATTCCTGCAAAATAAATTTGACCATTCACCAAAGGTGTCTCAGCAGTTAATTGCAACCCATCTGTTAGGGCATCAAATAGAATTATATCTCCTAGGCCTACTTGTAAATCTGCTATTGTAGGAAAATCAGCAGCGCAAAATACCTGTAGCACATCATCTATTAACAAATCAGGAAGGTCTACTAAAATCTCATCAGACACGGTACAAAGGACACCTTGTAGAAAAGCTTCGAGTGTATTATCTAAATCGGAAACTAAATCTAAAGCATCTACCTCTACGCTAAAAGAAGAATCTGCCGCTACTACGCCATCATATAGTTTTCCGTTTACGGCTAAAGATATAGGCTCTCCTGGAATAACATCACCAGAAACAGTTCCGGTTACATCTACCGTATTGGTACCGTTAAAAATATCTAGCAAACCATCTAAACTAATCATAGGGTTTGAATCAATAGATATTGTTTTTGCAACGTCTACCACATTTACTTCAACAGATTGTAAATCTCCAGAAACGTTCTCGCAACCTGCTAAATCATCTTTTACGGCCACATAATAATTATAAGGTCCACCTGCTTCGGTAAGTCCGGTTATGGTCATTACACCATTGTCATCTATCTCATAGGTAACATCGCCAGACACCATACCGTCCGTAATTTCAGTGGTCTTATTTGCATCTAAATACCATGAAAAAGTACCATTAATAGAACTTGACGGAACGAGCACTACATTGTTTGATGAACAAATAGCATTCTCATTTCCTAAAACAGTAATATCTGCGGCAGTTGGTATAGGTTCAACATTCACTTCAACTTCAGTTCGTGGTGATTCCTGAGCGCATCCTATTTCAGCAGAAGCTACATAATAGGTAGTATCTGAATTTAAAATTGGCGTAGCAAAAGCATCACCTGAATTTGTAGTTGCTAATAAATTGCCATTATCCGCGGCATCATACCATCTTAACTCAGCGTTGTTGGCGTTTTGAACTTCTGCTGTAATAGTAGTACTTGAGCCTGCACAGATATTCAAATCTTCTGCTATAGAAGTGATTACTGGTGTTGCAGGTGCCCTATAAACATCAAAAATTCTAATATTTTGATCAATACCAACACCCACTAAAGATGATAACTGCACGGTTACTCTATCAACAGGAGTTACGGGGTCAAAACCTATTATGACCGTTTCGCCACTCTGTAATAAAGTTAAAAGGTCTAAATCTAATAAATTGGCCAGATTCTCCGAATATACAGGTGCGTCAGCCCCATTTTGACCAATCACCTCAATTGAATTAGCAATATCCAATTGCGTTAAAGACGGGTCTATTCCAATCTCTATGTAATAATTATCATTTGTATCATCGGCACTATTAAAATAGATAGTCTGCTCTATATCTGCTGCAACATCTATAATTCCAAGACCTAGCTTAGAAAAGGTGCTTCTGTCTCCATCTATGGCTAAATCCGGATTTGTTACCCCAGCTCCACCTAAGTCCAGTAAATCTAACGAAATACCGTTACCACTATAAGACGTGTAATTAGGTGCACCGCAGGTTGTATCTCCATCCCCATAAAAAGCTCCATAGACATCTAAGTCACGCTCTTGGCTTAGTCCTATTAATGACCCCATGCTATTCGTTAAGCGTACTCTGTCATACGGACTAGACGGAGTTAAGGCAAGAAAGTAATCTCCGTTTTTATCTATAATAACTCGTGCCTCATCAGATGAAAAAGCATCTGCAGCACTAGAACTTGCCTGCTGTACTACATTGGTATTATTAAGAGCTTCTACAGAAAATTCTTGATTACCAATTAGCACAACACCAGTAATATCAGAAAGTAAGCCGACTAAGCTGCCTCCCAATAAACTAGAAAGTATATCCTCTTCAGATTCAATCTTCAGATAACTTGTGGTATTTGCCGGTAACGTAGTTGGGTAAGTTAATTCTAAATGACCATCATAAGCACCAAGACCCAAAGCTAAACCAGAACTGGCTCGGATGGTTGCACTGGTCGTTAAATCAGAATCGATAGCATTGTTGGATAAGGTAACTTCGTCTTCACTAGAAATAGCATTAACATAGACCTTATCTTGTGCGTGCGTGAAAGCGCAAAAAAACAGCAATAAACATATAAAGTTTTGCTTTAGAATAGTTTTACGTATCATAGGCAAGTAATTGTAGGTTAAGTCCTATAAAAAACAGGGCTCACCTACTAATTATTGTCTATGCTATTATATACCTTCGATAAAAAGTATATATTTTCGACGAACGGTAACATTATTGGCAAAATGCAGCTTTAGACTACATTTCATCGATTAAAATCAAACAATAGTATATAGTTATAACCTACATTATATATTCCAATACTTATTCCTTGAAAAATCTGGTGTTATAAATTATATACGAATAGAAAAAGCCTCTTATTTCTTTTGGGAAATAGGAGGCTTTTTCTGCACTGAACTAAAATCTAGTTCAATTATAAAATCTTATTGAAAGAACAACTGAGTAAAATAAAGAACACCGTTTTCATCTGCAGTAACACTAACGGCAGTATAATTAAAATTACCTTCCATTACTTTCTTGTGCGTTGGGCTATTTTTCCAAGCTTCAAGAATATCATTAGCATTTGTATAATCCATACCTAAATTTTCAGAAACGAAATCGGCATTTGCTTCTTCAGATAATTTAGAAGCTCTTTTATCAAAATTATCATGGCTGATAATACCTTCAGAAATCATATACTCGTTATGAGCATTTGCATAACCGTAAGCTACACTACTAAACTCTACTGCATTAAGACCAACTGATACTCTATAGTCATTAACAACATCTATAACTTCTTGCTCTATAGCAGAAATCGTTACTTCTTTATTGGTAGTTGCAACAGCCTTGTACAAATCATCTTCTTCAGTAGTAGAAGTTGAACATGAAGTCATTAAAGTTGCAAGTGCAATAAGAATTAAAATGTTGAATCGTACCATAGTTGAAATCTGTTTTTGTAATTCGTTTCCTCTATTTCTGAACGGTACATTGTAGGGTGCCTGAGGAAATTCTCTTAAACGGTACGTTTTACTCGTTGAAGTGTAAAAAACTGTAAGTCAGTTATATAAAAACAAAAATGACTGATTTTACATCGGAGAAACGATGTGCTATACCGATGATTTAACCCTTAAACGGAAAAAGGGATGCATTAGGCGGTAGCCCTAAAACCGGAGTATCGGTAAAGCACTAGAAAAGAAGGATGAAAGACACTTATTCTCAAAATAACTGGAGAACAGGAAAACTTTAATAGACATATTCCATAAAGCATTTGTAGGATAAATCTAATTTTGTAGTATAATGTTACTGCTAGATTTCACCATATACTTCTTTAAAAAATACATCAACTATCTTCTGGTTCTCTGGGAAATTATGAACTTCCTTAATCTTGTTGTTTTCAATTCTCCACAATAGACAGGACATATTATCCAAATTCTCTACATTTTTAAGATTACTCCAGTTTCTATGACAATCAATTACGTGTGTATCATTTACTCCCATTATAATGGGTTCTGCTTTAAACGCTCCTTTTCCCAACTGCTTGAAATACTCTAGCACTTCTTCAATACCCCTTTTTGTTCCACTCAAAGGATGCTCTCCTGGTATATGCCATTTAATATTTTCATCTAACACCTTTTCTATACCAAGAGGGTCATTATTGCCATAGGCAGTAAAAAAGTCATGAATCAAATCTAAATTGGGATGTTGTTGTTGCATGAATTGGATTTTATAATATTCGTTTTAACCTCTAATAAAAAAGAGCTTTAATGAATAAAATAAATTGATTTTGTTTACAATCAAATAGACTTCCAATAGAATTATACGATGCCCAAAAGATGAGCTCCAATAAAAAAGCCAGTAAACATTCCTTAAAAGGATATTTACTGGCATTTCATAAGAAGTGGACGTATTAGATTTAATTTACTTGAAATCTTTATGATAGAACTAAAGACTAAACCTCAACTTTTTCTCAATAGCCACAATCATTTCGTTAGCTATATCTTTACCTGTAGCATTTTCAATTCCCTCAAGGCCAGGTGAAGAGTTGACCTCTAATAATAACGGGCCTTTGTTTGAACGAATGATATCTACACCTGCTACTGCAAGGTTAAGAACCTTTGCGGCTTTCTGTGCTAGTTTACGCTCTTCTGAAGTAATTCTAATGATAGAAGCCTTACCACCTTGGTGAATATTAGCTCTAAACTCACCTTTTTCTGCCTGACGTTGCATAGAAGCTACTACTTTTCCGTTTACCACGAAACAGCGAATATCCTGCCCGTTTGCTTCCTTAATGAACTCTTGCACCAAGATGTTAGTATTCACACTTTTGAATGCATTAATTACACTCTCTGCAGCCTTATTGGTCTCTGCGAGTACAACACCTTTACCTTGGGTACTTTCCAACAACTTAATAATAAGTGGAGCACCGTTTACCATTTTAATAAGGTCTTTGGTATCCATTGGAGATTTTGCAAAACCTGTTATAGGTATATGTATATCATTCTTGGAGAACAACTGCGATGCAAAAAGCTTGTCTCTAGATTGTGTAATAGCTTCGGCGGTATTTTGGCAATACACCCCAAGATTATCAAACTGCCTGATCAAAGCACAACCATAGAAAGTAACCGATGGCTTAATTCTTGGAATGACGGCATCAAAAGCATTTAGAATATTACCCCCTCTGTACCGTATTTCAGGTGAGTGGGCATCTAACTTCATATACGCATGTTCTACATTAAGGAAAACAATTTCATGTCCGCGAGCTTCAGCTGCTTCTATAATACGTTTATTACTATATAGGTTAGGATTACTAGCAAGCAAAGCTATTTTAAGGCCTGTTTTTTCTTTAAAATAAGGCGCGTACAGTTTATTGACTAAATTATCATCAAAATCCTGCATTTGGTAATTCAAAGCCGAGTTTACAATATACCGCTCATTGATAGCTTCTCTACCTAAAAGCATACGAAACTCCATTGTATCTCTATTGGCCAAGGTAACTTCTATCTCAAAAGTATCCTCCCCTATGGTAACAGGCGTACGTACCACCAAACGTTCTTCAGAAATACCAGAAGAACTTTTTACCATTCTACGGTCTACTAATCTAGCTTGGCAAGGTATAGCTATACTCCTATTCTCTTGTAAAGGGCTCACCTCAAACTTTACCCATTCTTGGGTGCCCTTCATAATAATTTTAATATTGGTTGCTTGTATAGAGGATGTTTTAGCTCCTGAATCTACCCTCGCCTTTATGGCTGGAATACCCAAGTTCTCAAACACACACCATTCTTCACTACCTATAATCTTCAAGTCAGTCAAACTATACTTTTTTTCTAAGTTCAAATATATCTTTTCTTCTATCTTTTAAATTGCGTACTGCCCCAAATTGATTGAGTTCTCGCAATAAATCGATATCTACATCGGCAATTAAAATCATCTCCGTATTTGGTGTGGCCTCTGCCTTTATACCATTTGTTGGAAACGAAAAATCGCAAGGTGTAAATACCATGGATTGAGCAAATTGAATGTCCATGTTCTGAACATTTGGCAAATTGCCTACACTACCTGCGATAGCCACGTAGCACTCATTTTCTATTGCTCTTGCCTGAGCGCAATGTCGTACTCTTGAGTACCCGTTTTGAGTATCGGTCAAGAAAGGAACGAATAATATGTCCATTCCTTCATCTGCCAATAAACGGCTTAACTCTGGAAATTCCGAATCGTAACAGATTAAAATTCCGATTTTACCGCAATCGGTATCAAAAGCCTTTAACTGATTACCGCCTTGCATACCCCAAACTTTAGCTTCGTCTGGTGTTACATGCAGCTTTTCGTAACGCTCCATACTACCATCTCTTCTACACAAGTAACCAACATTGTACAAACGTCCATCAATCATTTCAGGCATACTTCCTGTAATGATGTTAATGTTGTACGAAATGGAGAACTCCGAGAATTTCTGTACGATAGCATCTGTGTGTTTAGCCAACTCACGAATAGCATCTGGCGTGGACAAATGATTGTCCTTTGCCATCAACGGGGCATTAAAAAACTCCGGAAACAACGCAAAATCTGACCGATAACCAGATACGGCATCAATAAAGTACTCTGCTTGTTGCAGCAATTCTTCTAAGTCCTTATACGGCCGCATCTGCCATTGTATAAGCCCTAAACGAATAACCGTTTTCTTTGCCGATGCTTTTTTAGAGGGTTTTTGGTAATAAATATTATCCCACTCCATTAAAATAGCAAAGTCACTTGAAGCTTTATCACCTTCCAAATAACCCTTCATAACCTTGGCAGGGTGAAAATCGTTGCTAATCTGAAAGTTTAATACAGGATCGGCAATCTCTTTTCTACGCACTTTGGCTATATACTCTTTTGGAGTAAGCTCATCCATATATTTATGGAAATTGGGCATTCTACCTCCAAAAGCAATACTCTTAAGGTTTAGCTTTTCACACAATTCCTTTCTATAATCGTACAAACGCCTTCCTAACCTAAGACCGCGGAACTGTGGCTTTATAAAAACCTCAACACCATAAAGCACATCTCCTTCATCATTATGCGTGGAAAAAGAATAGTTACCAGTAATCTGCTCATACGTATGCTCATCATCAAAACTATCATAGTCTACGATAATGGACAGGGCCACACCGGCCAACTGTCCATTAATCTTAATAACTACCTGACCCTCTGGAAATTTATCGATTAGCGATTTTATATGCTCCTCTTTCCAATACGATCCGGGCATATTAGTATATGCAGAAATCATGGCGCTTTTAAGCTCTTGATAATCATCAAGGTCTAAAAACTTTAACTCTATATTTTCTATTTCTTCTATTTTCATTGAATGGACATTGAATAATTAGTATCTCTATCAACAAAACCTTGGAATAGAACAAGGGGTTTCTTAGCCTGAATACCAAGCATAGAAAGGTTCATTACAAACCTGATAACAATATTATTCATCGTCATCTTGAGCCATATCTTCTGGGTCTGGCTCTGCTACTGCTGCTGGATCATCATCTTCAAAATCTTCATAATCATCCTCATCATAATTCTCCATGGTGTACTCAAGCTTAGCACTGATCTTTACCAAATATTTGGTGTCTTCGGTCAATACTTCAACTGCTTCAACACGTTCTCCATTGGCGTTTCTGAACGAAATAATATTTCTATCATCATACCCGTCTGGGTAAGCTGCTACCAAAAGTTTTAATACTTCTGGCGTCAATTTTTTAAAGTCTACTATGACGCGCTTTAAATTTGAGGTGTCTCGTTTATTGCTCATAAGTCAAGAAGATATGCAAATATTAATGGTGCAACAATGGTTGCATCGCTTTCTATAATAAACTTAGGGGTATCAATATCTAGTTTTCCCCAAGTAATTTTTTCATTTGGTACAGCACCTGAGTACGAACCATAACTTGTAGTTGAATCACTGATCTGGCAGAAATAGCTCCAGAAAGGCGTATCGGTTCTTTCCATATCTTGGTAAAGCATTGGCACTACACAGATAGGAAAATCTCCTGCTATACCACCACCAATTTGAAAGAAACCAATTCCGTTCTCAGAATTATCTGTGTACCAATCTGCTAAAAAGGTCATATACTCAATACCAGATTTAACGGTACTAGCTTTCAACTCGTCTTTTAACACGTATGATGCAAAAATATTACCCATAGTACTGTCTTCCCAACCTGGGCAAACAATAGGAAGGTTTTTTTCCGCGGCAGCGTACATCCAAGAGTCTTTTAAATCAATCTCATAATGCTCTTCGAGAACACCAGAAAGTAACATCTTGTACATATACTCATGCGGTAAATAGCGCTCTCCTTTTGCCTCGGCATCTTTCCAGATTTTAACAATATGCTCTTGTAACCTTCTAAAAGCTTCCTCTTCAGGAATACAAGTATCTGTTACACGGTTAAGTCCTTTTTCAAGTAAAGCCCACTCATCTTTAGGAGTTAAATCACGGTAATTAGGCACACGTTTGTAATGTGAATGCGCAACCAAATTCATGATATCTTCCTCAAGGTTGGCACCAGTACATGATATAATCTGCACCTTATCTTGGCGAATCATTTCAGCAAAAATCTTGCCTAATTCAGCCGTACTCATAGCACCTGCCAATGAAACAAGCATTTTAGAACCTTTGTTCAATTGTGCTTCGTATCCTTTTGCGGCATCTACCAAAGCAGCTGCATTAAAATGCAAGTAATACTTTTCTATAAATTCGGAAATAGCTCCTTTAGTCTTCATCGTCTTCAAATTTTGATCCTTTATTACCTGGTTTACTGTCTACATCGTATGTGTTATCATACTCTTCATCTACCGCTTTACCCATAAATTTATAGCTAAGCATTTTATAATACAATTTTGCCGCTAGAAAATCTGAAGATTTCTCTGATGGATTTGGACAAAGCTCTACAATATCAAAACCTACTACGTTCTTCTCTTCAAAGACCTGTTTCAAAAACTCTAAAGTCTCATACCACAATAAACCACCTGGTTCAGGAGTACCTGTAGAAGGCATTATAGAAGGGTCAAAAGCATCAAGATCGAATGTAATCAACACATTATCTGTCATTGCTTCAATTACTTTATCCATCCAATACTCATCTTGGGCCATGTCATGAGCGAAGAATGTTTTTTCTTCATCCATAAATGTCTTCTCAATAGCATCCATAGAACGAATACCTACTTGAATAAGATTCGTGGTCTGGCTTGCTTCATGAACTGCACAAGCATGATTGTATTTGGTTCCTTCATACGACTCACGCAAATCTGCATGAGCATCAATCTGCAAAACAGTCAAATTATCAAAACACTCATTAAAGGCACGAATGGTACCAATAGAAATGGAATGCTCACCACCAAACAAGGTAACAAACTTGTTACGCTTAATATACTTTTTGGTTCTTTTATGAACAGCATTTACTACTGCTTCTGGCGAACTATTTTCGGTAATGGCTTCGGCTAAATGAATGCCTTGCTCATAAACCTCGGTATTGGTCTCAATATCATAAAGCTCCATATTCTCCGAAGCTTCTAGAAATGCCTGAGGACCTTTATCGGCTCCTTTACCCCAAGTACTTGTTCCATCGTAAGGCACAGGTATCAAAATTACCTTTGCCGTTTCTAACTGTGCGAATTTATCGGGGATACCCGCATAATTCTTTGTTGTGCTCATCTTAATTAAGTGAATTTGATACGTTTGATGTAATTGTATTTGCGACAATATTATCGCTGCCGTCATTGGCTGGTTTTTTCTTTTCGTAACCCAAAATGCTTAGTAAATCTTCTGCCTTTTGTTGCTGACTAAAAACCTCGTAAGTAAGATTGCCATTGGCATCCTTATCTATTAAGATATGTTTGGGCTGAGGAATCAAACAGTGCTGCAAACCGCCAAAACCACCTATGGTCTCTTGGTAAGCTCCTGTGTTAAAAAAGCCTATGTACAAAGGTTTGTCACGTCTGTATTTTGGCAGGTAAATAGCGTTCATGTTTTGCTCACTATTGTAATAATCATCACTATCGCAAGTTAACCCTCCTAATAAAACACGCTCGTACTCATCGTTCCAACGGTTTATAGGTAGCATGATGAAACGCTTGTTAATAGCCCAAGTATCTGGCAAAGTGGTAATGAAAGATGAATCAATCATATTCCATTTTTCACGATCGTTCTGTTGTTTTTGGTAAAGGATTTCATAAATGGCACCACCACTTTCTCCTACGGTAAAACTTCCGAACTCAGTAAAAATATGTGGTACAGGTACATCTGCCTCTTGACACGTAATATTGATTTGATTTAAAATCTCGTCAATCATATATTGATAATCGTATTCAAAAGCCAAAGAGTTCTTGATAGGAAAACCTCCACCAATATTTAAGCTATCTAAAGATGGGCACACTTTCTTTAAACGAGTATACACCTTTAAACACTTAACAAGCTCGTTCCAGTAATATGCATTATCACGAATACCGGTATTAATGAAGAAGTGAAGCATCTTAAGCTCTACCTTGTCATTATCCTTTATCTGGTTTTCGTAAAAAGGAACGATGTTTTTATAACCAATACCCAAACGAGAGGTATAGAATTCAAATTTTGGCTCTTCTTCCGAAGCTATACGAATACCAATCTTATAAGTGTCTTCTATGACATTTGATAATAGGTCTATTTCTTCGTAATTATCAATTATTGGAATACAGTTGCGATGGCCGTTATTGATAAGCCTTGCAATATTCTCTATGTATTGGTCGCGCTTAAAGCCGTTGCAAATAACATAAGCATCATCTTTTAACTTGCCGTCTTTTTTCAGTTGCTCTACTATGTTAATATCAAAAGCAGAAGAAGTTTCAATATGAATATCGTTCTTAAGCGTTTCATGTAATATATGCTGAAAGTGAGAACTTTTAGTACAGTAGCAATAGTGATACTTGCCCTTATACTCGTTCTTAACTATAGAATTTGCAAACCAATTCTTTGCCTTGGCAATATTCTCAGATATTTTAGGCAAATAGGTGAATTTCAACGGGCTACCATATTTCTCTACCAACTCTTGAAGTGGTATGTTGTGAAATTTTAAGTGCTCATTATCAAGAGTAAACTCTTCTTGAGGGAAAAAGTAAGTCTGATCGATTAGATCGATATATTTATTGTTCATCGTGAATTCTTGTGAATGAAAATCGGAATATTTTTTAACTAATGTGTGCTCTATAAGTTATGAAATTGTTACCGATGGTATCATATAAGAATTTGTTCCTGAGTAGTAGGAATGAAAAAGTATATGTGCTGGCTTTGCACAATAGATGTAGAAAAATCGGAAGTTAGCTTTAAAATTCGGCGGCCCATCTGATGGGTTGCTATGAGATTTGACTTCCTAATCTCCCATAGCCCGAACATAGAAACACATTGCATGTTGTTCAGCTAAAAGCTCAAAATGCCTTTAGTTTTATACTGCTAAAGACAGGACAAATGAAAACAAAAAAAATGTAAAAACAAGCGTTTTCAGAGAAATTACGATAAAACGCAAAAAAAAGTTTTCCCACTAAAAATAATAACACAATATATCCTGTAATTACCTTATTTTTAAGGTATTAAAATACAAATAAAAAATGAAAAACTACATCACAACTTTCCAAAAAAGCATCATTATAGGCCTCATTTTAATCGTAACAAACCTGATGCAAGCTCAACTAACGTCAGAAACTTACTTTTCTGAAGAGAATGTTGATGAAAAAAGTGTCATTCACGAGCTTCATATAATTGATGATTATCTAACTCATACTATTTACGAAAAAAATCCTACTAAGTTTATTATGGCTCGTGGTGGTTTTGTGAAAATTGAAGAAAACCGACTAGTCGTTCTTTTAGAATTCAATTCTAATTATGAAAATGACCAACTGAAGACTCTAAATATTCCATTTGAACAAAAAGAAGATGACCTTATTCTTACTATGAGCTCTAAAAAAACATTTAAACCAGCTCCTTCCCTTGCTCAAGACTTAGATGGTAAATGGCTTTTTGCCACCCGCGGACCAGATGAAGGCCAAGAAAGAAGAGGAGAAGAAAACCCTAGAAAAACACTGAAAATACTAAAGGATGGTCGTTTTCAATGGATTGCCTACCAAACGGAAACAATGAAATTTTCGGGAACCGGAGGAGGTTCATTTACATCAGAAGATGGAAAATACACAGAACATATTGAATTTTTCTCTAAAGATAATTCACGGGTTGGGGCTACTTTAAAATTCAACTACGAACTAAAAGATAACGATTGGCATCACACCGGAAAAAACAGCAAAGGGGAGCCCATGTACGAGATTTGGACCAAGAGGAAAGATTGAAATCATTAAGGGTGAAAATTGCTTAATAATTCAAGTTATCAACAATATATATGATAAAAATTTTATAATTGATAAAAAAACACACAATGTAAGCCTTCATGCGCCGTTATAAACGGACAAGCATAATAATGATGCCATGAACCCCCTTACGAAAGAACAGAAAGAACAGATCGAGAAACTTAAAGCTAAACTAGAAGAGAATAAAAAAAGGATAAACGAATTGGTCAAAAAATTCGATGTCTATGAAATCTAGATTTCCTTTAGTACAACGTATTTCTCATTTCCCAACAATACTATGTTGTATAAGCAAAGTGACCTCGGCAAGAATCGAACTTGCATCTAAAGTTTAGGAAACTTCTATTCTATCCATTGAACTACGAGGCCATTTAACTAAGGGGCAAAAGTAAAGTTTTTTTGGATTTCTCAGAAAAACAGAACAACTAATTTCACCTTGTTTACAGGCAAATTTGTTGAACTATTAATCAATAAACAAATTAGGAAGTGCCAACGAAAACCAAGGAAACAAAGTAACCAGAATCAACACCACAAAACTTACCAGCAAAAAGGGCAAACCGGCCTTACTTACCTCGCCAATAGATATTTTACCAATACTAGATGCTACAAAAAGACATACTCCCACAGGTGGCGTAGTTAATCCAATAATTAAGTTCAATACTGCTATTACTGCAAAGTGAACGGGATCAACGTCTACAGCCAAAGCTACTTTCAGTAAAATTGGAAACAGAATTAAAAGTGCTGCAACGGTCTCCATAAAAGTGCCTACTACAATCAACAAGAGATTAATTAATAGCAATACAACATACTTGTTGTCCGTAAAACCTAGAATTTCACTGGATATACTTTGCGGAATCTGTTCTGTAATTAATATATAACCAAAAAGGTTGGCAAAACCCACCAAAACCATAAGGGAAGCAGAGGTTTTCATACTGTCCAAAAACACAACCTGAATGTTCTTGAAATTCAATTTTTTATAAACAAACTTACCAATGATCAAAGCATAAACCACTGCAATTATAGATGCTTCGGTAGGAGTAAAAAGCCCTCCAATAATACCATACAGAATAATAAATGTCATTAAAAGCGACCAAAACGTATCAACAAAACCAAGAGTTACCTGCTTTAGCGTACTTCTAGCGTGTTTGGGATAATTGCGCTTTCTAGATATTACATAGGCAGTAATCAATAACCCTATACCTAAAAGTAAGCCTGGCAAAGCACCTGCAAGAAATAATTTACCAACTGAGAGTCCACTTAATGTGGCCGCAATAATCATAGGCACACTGGGGGGGATAATAGGACCAATAGTTGAAGAAGCCGCCGTAACAGCACATGAAAAACCAGTGTCGTAACCTTCCTTTTTCATTGCAGGAATCATAATAGAACCCATACTTGCCGTATCAGAAATAGCCGTACCAGAAATACCTGCAAACAACATAGATGCTCCAATATTAACCAATGCAAGTCCGCCTCTAATGTGCCCCAACAAATGATTACAGAATGTGATTATTTTCTCCGTCAGACCACCTTGGTTCATGAGATTACCCGCCATAATAAAGCCTGGAACACTGAGTAAAACGAATACATCAATACCCGAATACATTTTCATTGGAATAATAATCAACGGAATACCCTTTACCAAAATGTAACTCAAGCACGAGAGTCCAAGCGCAAAAGCTATAGGAAAACGCAAAACGAGACATACCACAAATACTAGAACAAGAACCCAAATCATCATTTAGAATTTTTATAGTTTTTTTGGATTTTTTTCCAGAGGTAATAACTTATAGAAGCCGACATGATGAACATGCTAAAAAAAGCAACTCCCATATTAAAACCCATACTGGGTGATTTTTCCGGAATACCCAAAAGCACAAATTGTATGGAATAGATTGCCATGATAGCAAATAAAAATAATACGATTACGGGAATAACCTTGACCAACAAGCGCTGCAGTTTTACAGGAAAATTACTAAAGAACATATCTAAATGAACATAATACTCATTTTTCATAGCAAGCCCTGCACCAAAAGACATGGCATAAATAAAGAATAGACGCGAAGCTTCCTCTGTCCACGTTGGCGTATCCAATGGCGTAAATCTGCAGAAAATCTGTAATAATACTGTAAATATGAGTCCCCAAGTGCTCAATAATACGCCAACTTTTAAAATGCGCCCAATAGTTTTATGAAGCATCCTTTTCCGTTTTAAGTTGATCGTATATTTTCTTCATTTCTGGAGAAAGACTGTTGTAAATAGCAGCTTCGCACTTTTCTTGAAAAGCATCTTTATCAACCTCAATAAACTCCATTCCCTTTGCCTTTAATTCATCTTGAACCATCTTTTCATTATCTAAAAAAAGACGATGCTCATAGGCTTGCATATCATCTGCCGCTAACAAAAATATTTTCTGTAAATCTGGTGGAAGTCGCTGAAACTGCTTTTCGCCAATAACCGGATAAACCCAACTTATGACATGACCTGTTAGGTTCAAATATTTTTGCACCTCAGCAAAACCAGCATTGTTAATCAATGCAAACGGATTCTCTTGCGCCTCTATAGTACCTTGTTGCAAAGAAGTAAAAACCTCCGAAAAGGCCATAGGTGTGGGTTTTGCCCCAAGAGCTTTCCAAAGGGTTACGAATGATGGCACGTTTGGCACTCGAACAATGAGTCCGTCTAAATCATCGGGGTGTCTTATGGGTCTGTTTGATGTTAAATGTCTTGGGCCTCTCTCAAAGTGACCTAAAGACCTCAAGCCGGATTTAGTAATCATTTCCTCCTCCATCAATGTCCCTATAGGTCCATTTATATACCGATTCATATCGGTTGAATCTTGCATCAGGAAAGGAAGTTCACAGAAAGTGGCCACTTCAAACCAATTGGTAAGAGTAGAACCTGTAGTGGTCATATCAATAACATCTGCTTGAATAAGCCTTATGGCTTCAATCTCTTTGGCCAATTGCTCGGAGGGATAAACTTCTACCTTGATACGGCCTTTGGAGCGTTCTTCAAGAATTTGCCCAAAATAGACAAAGGCTTTATACCAAGTATGTTCCTCATTTACCAAAAGCGCAGCACGTAACAGAAACTCAGGTTCCTCTTGTTCAGGTTTACAGCTATTAAAGCTGAAGAGAATAAAAAAACAAAGAAGTGTATTTTGAAAAATAGGATTAAATAAAAATCTTTTGCTCATGATTTAGTCTTCTACCTCAACTATCATCTCAATTTCCACGGCAATATTACCGGGTAAAGAACCCATCCCTACAGCAGCTCTAGCATGTTTACCACGTTCACCAAAAACTTGAACCATTAAATCTGAACACCCATTAATTACTTTGGGCTGATCGGTAAAATCTGGAACGGCATTGACCATCCCACGAACCTTAACAATACGCTTTACTTTTTTAAGGTCTCCCAATTCCATTTTCAAGACCGAGATTTGATTGATAGCTGTAATTCTTGCCGCTTCATACCCTTCTTCAATAGTAAGATCAGCACCTAGTTTACCCGTTATATTTTCTCCGTCTGCTTTGGTAGGGCCTTTACCCGCCAAGAAAATAAGATTTCCTGAACGCACAGCATTGACATAGTTGGCCATTGGGGCTGAAGGTTGCGAAAGTTCTATTCCCAGTTCTAGAAGTTTAGCCTCTGGGTCATAGTCGGTTTCATTTTGGGCAAGTACGTTGAATGAAGTAAAAGTAAAAACTAAGGCAATTAAAATTAAGTTTTTCATATAGTCTAAGTTCTATCTTAAAAGTACAATATAAGGATTTATTATATTCCCTAATACCTTAAAAAACAGAAAACAAACTATTAAAAAAAACGCACTTATTTCAAATATGGAACTAGTTTCAAAAAGATAAAGGTTTATAAAGAGTAATTCTATTTTTTGAAAAGCCTATATCCACTATTATAATTTAATGAAAAATTAGAGCCAGAAAAACAACTTAGTTAAATTCCTTTCATACCATAAGCAGCATCGTTCCAGCGTAGTTCTTGTTTAAAGCGATAGAGATCTGTTTTTTCATCGATCAACAAAAATTCTATATCCATGATTTCGGCAAAGTCCTCAAGGGATTCTGCAGAAATATTCTGACTGTAACAGGTGTGATGTGCGCCTCCTCCGTAAATCCACGCTGCAGCAGCAGTTTGAAGGTCTGGTTTGGCATCCCATAGCACTCTGGCAACAGGAAGATTTGGCATATCATTTTCGATTTCTAAAGCCTCGACTTTATTGACCAACATTCTAAACCGATTGCCCATATCTACAACCGATGCATTTAAGGCTTTACCAGCCCCGGCATTAAAGACCAAACGAACAGGGTCTTCTTTACCCCCAATACCCAACGTATGAATTTCGCAGGAAACATCTCCTTTGGCAATTGATGGACAAATCTCCAACATGTGCGAACCTAAAACTGTAGTGTTTTCAGGATCAAAATGATAGGTGTAATCTTCCATAAAACTGTTTCCGCCTTCAAGACCTGCGCCCATAACTTTCATGGTGCGTACCAATGCGGCGGTCTTCCAGTCGCCTTCCCCCCCAAAACCATAACCACTGGCCATTAGCCTTTGTGTAGCGATACCCGGCAATTGCTTCATTCCGTGTAAATCTTCAAAAGTATCGGTAAAAGCGGTATAACCACCCTCCTCTAGAAAAGCACGCATACCCAATTCTATTTTGGCCGCATCCTTTAAAGAATTGCGCATACTTCCGTCGGTCTTAATTTTAGCTGCCATAGTATACGAATCTTCATACTCTTGAATTAGCGTATTTATTTGAGCATCGGAAACCCCATCTATATATTTAACTAGGTCACCTACTCCATATCCGTTTACTTCGTAGCCGAACTTTAATTGAGCAGAAACCTTATTACCTTCTGTGACTGCTACTTGGCGCATATTATCACCAAAGCGAGCCACTTTCATTTCCTTAGAATCAGCAACGGCACACGCTACACGACACCAATTACCCACTTTCTGCAAAACGGATTCATTTTTCCAATGACCAACTATCACTTTTCGGTTCAATCGCATTCTTGACGCTAAAAAACCAAATTCCCGTCCACCGTGTGCTGACTGATTTAGATTCATGAAATCCATATCAATCGCATTCCACGGAATATCGCGATTATACTGTGTATGTAGGTGTAAAAATGGTTTTTGAAGTGCTTGCAGACCAGCAATCCACATTTTAGCCGGAGAGAAAGTATGCATCCATAAAATTAAACCTACGCAGGCATCCGTATTGTTGGCCTCTTTACATAAAGCACTTATTTCACCCGCAGTTTTAACCACTGGTTTAAAAATAACGCTTACCGGAATTGTCTTGTTTCCATCATAATATTGGGCTATCTCAGCAGAATGCTGCGCTACCTGTGCTAAAGTTTCCGGTCCGTATAGATGTTGACTACCTGTTACAAACCAAATTTCATTCTTATTTAAATCAATCATCATTTATCAAAATAAATTTATCCTTAAGAAAAATAGACGTACATACCCACTACAATGGAGCATATTACAAAACCTACAGGTTTGGCAAATTTCCATGGTGTAATATCAACTTGTTCGGTGTATACTTCTACATATTCCGTTTCTCTAGGCCAGAATTTTCCAATAATAAACATTAGCATTACCACCAAAACAAACAAGACACCCATGACATGTAAAAAGCTAATGTCTGGCTTAACAATATAAAGAGTTACTAAGTAAGTGACTACTGCGAAAACAATACCAATATTTGCTGCAATGCCCGGTATTCTTTTAGTTAAATAACCTACTAAGATTATTGCCAAAATAGGTACACTATACGATCCGTTCAATTCTTGTAGATAATTGAATATACCACCTTCCACACCGAATAATAGCGGTGCGATAATCATAGAAATTATAGCAAGAAAAATACCGAATATCTTACCAGCCTTCACAATTTGCTTCTCAGAAGCTTCTTTATTAATATATTCTTTATAAAAGTCGAGTCCAAATAAGGTAACAGAACTATTAAGCGCACTATTGAAAGAGCTTAATATGGCTCCAAAAAGAACCGCTGCAAAAAAGCCTATAAATGCAGTGGGCAGTACTTTTTTAACCACCATAGGATACGCTTGATCGGCATTGGTCAATTCCCCATTAAAAATTTGATAGGCAATAATACCTGGTAACACCACAATGAAAGGCCCTAATATTTTTACGAATGCGGCAAGGCTCAATCCTATTTGACCTTCACGTAAGTTCTTGGCACCAAGAGCCCTTTGAATGATAGCCTGATTTGTTCCCCAATAATAGAAATTTACAATAACCATACCTGTGAAAAGTGTCCAAAAAGGCACTGAGGAATCAGGTCCGCCCAAAATATCGAATTTCTCAGGAAAATTCGTTGTTAGGACATCCATACCAGCAGTAAGACTTCCATCACCCACGTACAGCAATCCGAATATAGGTATAAGCGAACCTCCAATGATTAAACCTACAGCATTAATAGAATCCGATACCGCAACTGCTTTCAATCCACCGAAAATAGCATAGATACTTCCGATTATACCAATACCCCAAACGGTAACCCATAAAGCACTTTCTTCGCCCATGCCCATTGCCTCGGGCAAATCGAACATGGTATTTATTGCCAAAGCACCTGAATATAGTACGGTAGGAAGCATTGAAATGGCATACCCTCCTAAAAATAGAAGGGACACTAGGGTTTTTGTGGATTTTCCGTATCGTTTTTCCAAAAATTGAGGAATGGTAGCGATACCTCCTTTTAAATATCTAGGTAATAATACCAAAGCGGTAAAGACCATAGCTATAGCAGCCAAAACCTCGTAAGCCATAATGAGAATACCCTCACTGTAGGCAATACCGTTCATACCAACAATCTGCTCTGTAGAGAGATTTGTTAAAAGCAACGACCCTGCTATTACCGGCCCAGTAAGGCTACGCCCCCCTAAAAAATAACCGTCCGAAGATGTTTCATCCGTTTTTCTAGTTGATAAATATGCAATGATTGCTACCAGTAACGTAAACCCGATGAATGTTGCTATTCCCATAAAATATATTTCAATTAAAACTTAACATCCTTGTCCGTAATAGGCATCTTTACCATGCTTGCGCTCAAAATGCTTCTTTTTCAAAGCCTCTTTTAAGGTAGCTGCGTTAGGGTTTATCTGCAAGGTTAGATGTGCCATTCTAGCTACTTCTTCACATACAGCACTATTATATACCGCCTTGGCTGCGGTTGCCCCCCAAGTAAAGGGTGCATGGCTACCAACCAGTATCATACCTATTTCGTTATAATTTAAACCCCTTTCTTTCAAACAATCAATTATTTGATAGCCCGTCATATACTCATAATCGCCTTGAATATACTCATCTTTCATAGGAGGTGCACATGGAATATCAGCAATCAAATGATCGGCATGAGTAGTTCCGAAGATAGGAATATCTTTTATTGCTTGTGCCCATGCCGTACCATAAGTTGAGTGCGTATGAACTACTCCCCCAATTTTATCCCATTCCTTATAAAGAACAGCATGAGTTTTTGTGTCGGATGAAGGTCTCATCTTTCCTTCTACAATCTTTGCATCAAAATCGCAAATAACAATATCTTCTACTTTTAATGTAGCGTAAGGGACACCACTTGGTTTAATGGCAAACACTCCTTTATCTCTATCTACCGCACTTGCATTACCGAATGTAAACAATACCAGTCCCAATTCCGGAAGCTGCATATTTGCCTCAAAGGCCTCTTCTTTTAATGATGTATACTTACCCATTTCTTCTGGTTTCGTTCATGATATGTTTCTCCATCGTATCGCCTAGCCTACTGTAGTTCTCATATACTTTTTCATAGGCTATTGCATCTATTTCATTCGGTTGATAAACAGTCTCAAAAGGACTACCCATCTTATCCATTGCTTCGGGAACATTGGTATAAACCTCCGCAGCTACAGCACCAAAAACTGCCGCACCTAATGCACAGGCTTGTTCTGACGCCACTACTTTAATAGGCATATTAAGCACATCGGCCATCATTTGCATAATAAATGGAGATTTCTTAGCCACTCCTCCCAAAGCTATCACTCCTTTAATTGGTATACCTTCGGATAAGAATCGGTCAACTATTTTTTTAGCTCCAAAACAAGAAGCTTCTACTAAAGCTCTAAATATTTTAGGTGATGTACTCCCTAAATTGATACCGGCAATAACACCTTTCAAATTCTGATTGGCATCTGGTGTTCTTCTTCCATTCATCCAATCTAGCGCCAACTCTCCCGAAGCACCAATTGGCTCTTTGCTTGCGGCATTACTAAGTTCGGGAATCAGGTTTTTAAGTGCCTCAGCAATTAGTTTATGCTTGGTATCTTCATCAATTAAAGAAGATTTAGATATCAACTCCTCAATTGGCCACGCCAAAACTCTACTGTACCACGCATAAATATCCCCAAAAGCAGACTGACCGGCTTCCAGCCCTAACATGTTTGGTATGACGGAACCATCTACTTGCCCGCATATACCTTTTATCAATTTTTCTTCACCTTCTACTGGAGCAACTAGAACATCGCAGGTAGAAGTACCCATTATTTTTGTTAGATAATATGGCTCAATCTTAGCACCTACGGCACCCATATGAGCATCAAAAGCACCTACGGAAACAATCGTCTTCTTAGAAAGACCCAATTTTTCAGCCCACTCCCCATCTAAAGTACCCACTGGAACATCAGAAGTATAGGTTTTATCAAAAAGACGTTCTCTTAGTCCGTCCAAAAGCGGATCTAATGCTACAAAAAAATCATTGGAAGGCAATCCGTTATAGCTTTCATGCCAGAGGGCTTTATGTCCGGCAGCACATCTGCTACGTTTCATTGTATGGATATCATTACCGCCAGTTAGTAGAAACGGAATCCAATCACAATGCTCTACCCAAGAGTAGGCAGCTTTATACACCTTGTTATCTGCTCTTGAAACATGAAGTATTTTACTCCAAAACCACTCTGAAGAATAAATTCCGCCTTCATATTGCGAGTAGTCAATATCCCATTTAGCACATAATGCATTAATTTCATTAGCTTCTTGAATACCAGTATGGTCTTTCCAAAGCACGAACATTGCGTTCGGGTTCTCTTTGAATGCATCCAAAAGTGCCAATGGAGTTCCATTAGCATCTACCGCAACGGGTGTACTTCCCGTAGTATCTACGCCTATGCTAACAATTTGTGCTGCAACCTCAGGACCTACTTCAGCAACAACTGACTTTACCGTAGATTCTATACCTTCTATATAGTCTAATGGATGTTGACGAAAACGATTTTCGGAGGGATCACAGTATTTGCCTTTTTTCCACCGTGCATAATAATGTACCGCAGTGGAAAGCTCTTGACCAGTTTGTGTATTGACCAAAACAGCCCGAACAGAATCTGACCCAAAATCCAAGCCTAGGCTATAGGCGGTTTGTGAACTCATATGTAAAAACTTTAAATTTAAGGTAACGTGTTAACAGAAATACCTTGTAAAAGAAACTAATATAGAACTTTTTACAAGTGTTTCAAAAACACTTAATGCTTAAATTGTAAAGTTTTTTGTTTTGTTATATTTTTTCTCATCAAATCGATACAAAAAAGCGCCTTTTTTAGACTCAGACATATCTTTTTCATTCAACTTGATTAAAAAATCCATCGTAGCAAGTTTCTTTCGGAAGTTACGTTTATCCATTTCCTCCTGAAAAATACCTTCATATAGCTTTTGTAGTTGTGGTAAGGTAAATTTATCGGGAAGAAGATTAAAGACTATAGGAAAAGTACGTACTCTTCTCTGAAGCCTTCTTATTGCCGAATCAACCATATCCTTATGATCAAAAATTAAATCAGGAAGTTCATCTATAGGAAACCACTTGGCTCTATACTCCTCAATAAGCTCCTTATTATACTTGTCTTTAAGAATTAATGCACTATAAGTGGTAGAAACTACGCGTTCGTATGGGTCACGTTTGGCTTTACCAAAAGTGCGGACCTGCTCCATATAAACATCTTCTAGACCTGATAGGTCTTTTAAAACCCTATTTGCAGCATCATCAAGATCTTCATGATTACCTACGAAGCCACCCATAAGAGACCACCTATCCTTTTCAGGCGCAAAACCCCTGTGAACCAACAATACCTCTAACCTATTATCATTGAACCCAAATATGATACAATCTACGGCAAGCGTAATTTGTTGTATATCCTTATATGTTCTGTCCATCATAAACTAAAGTATTGTTAACGGTTTCATCAAAAATACGGAAAGAATCCGGTTGTAAGTGTATATATAACATTTTCGACTTTATCTAAGAGAAAATTCACTTATTGATGCTTATTTTGCTCTTCAAATAGCACAAAAGCTTATAATTTTCCACTTTAAAAAACCAAGTTTATAATAATTGTTTTGCTTAGTCTCACATAATCATAAAACAAACACTTATTACTAGATATTTTCGCAAAACAGTTAATAAAACACTACCCTTCTCCGAATTTTCGACATGAGTCCCTTTTTTCTCTATGAAACACAGTTTCCACATTTTATAAAATTGTTTTATTGCGGTATCTTGTGCCCCCAAAACAATTACCAATTTGTTTGTAAATCAAACCTAACCACATGATTATAGAGAAAAAGAAAATTCTCATTACCGGAGTAGCCGGATTCTTAGGCTCCAATTTTTTAGTTAAAACTTTGAACGAAGGACACCGCGTTGTCGGGATAGATAATTTATCTATGGGCTCCCTTCAAAATATTAAAAATAGCCTTGACCACGAAAATTTTGAATTTATAGAAGGTGATGTTCTAGACACCACATTAATAGACCGACTAGATGAAGACTTTGACGTTATAGTTCATCTAGCTGCTTTTAAAATACCAAGATACGGCAATGCTGTTGATACCTTAAAAATCAACTCCAAGGGAAGCGAAAATATGCTTGAACTTGCCCGAAAACTCAAATGTAAATTTGTTCTCGCATCAACATCTGATGTATATGGCATGAGTCCTGATATTCCTTTTAAGGAAGATGGCAACTGCCTTATAGGAGATTCAAAAGTACCACGTTGGGCTTATGCTGTTTCAAAACTTTTTGATGAGCATTTAGCCTTGGCTTATATGGAAGATTATGATTTTCCTGTTGTTATCCTAAGATTCTTTGGTTCTTATGGACCAAACCAAAATCTTTCATGGTGGGGAGGCCCACAATCTGTTTTCATAGATTGTATTTTGAATAATAAGGAAATTCCTATTCATGGTGATGGGCAGCAAACTAGAACCTTTACTTACGTAAACGACACTATAGAGGGCATCTACGCAGCAACTATGAAGCCAGAAGCGAACGGTGAGGTTTTTAATATTGGAGCAAATGAAGAAATTACTATTCTTGACCTTGCCACTTTACTTAAGGAAATCTCTGGCGAACCAACAACTTCAGAAGTTAAACTTATTCCTTATAACGAAATATCTGCTGGAAGAAAGTACCAAGACGTCATGAGACGAGTACCTGATAATACCAAAGCTGAACGTATTTTAGGTATAAAAGCACAAACTTCTCTTAAAGAAGGCCTTCGAATTACCTTTGAATGGCAGAAAAAAGTTTCTTTGCAAAAAGCATAATTTATATGAAAATAGCCATAGTCGGAGGAGGTTTCATGGGTCTAGTTTTAGCTCAAAAAATTTCATCCACCACTAACGCCACCGTTAAAGTATTAGAACAAGGTTCCTTACCCGGTGGCTTATCTACTTATCACAATTACGGAGCATTTACTTGGGATAAATTTTACCATGTTATAACCCCCACAGATACAGACCTCATTGATTTTATTGATGAAATAGGTCTTGCTGATCAGCTGCAATGGCGTCGATCACTTACGGGGTATTATGAAAACAAAAGATTTCATTCCATCAGTAGTTCAAAAGAATTTCTAATGTTCCCGCTTCTAGGACTTGTTGACAAAATGAGACTTGGCTACACCATTTTTAGAGGGTCTAGAATTAACGACTGGAAGTCTCTTGAAAAAATCCATGTTACTGATTGGCTTATTAAGCTTGGTGGTAAAAGAACTTATGAGAAATTCTGGGCTCCAATGCTTCAAGCAAAATTAGGTGAAAACCATAAAAAAGTTTCTGCAGTTTTTATTTGGACCTACATTAAACGGTTGTTCAAAGCTAGAAGCTCAGCGGCGCAAAAAGAACACATGGCCTATGTAAACGGAGGTTATAAGACAATTTTTGACCGTCTGGAACAAAACTTAAAACAATCTGGTTCTGATGTGATGCTCAATACAGAGGTACAACACATTTCCCCTTCACCAGAGGGTGGTATTAATATTACCCACAACGGCGCTACTGAACATTTTGACAAGGTTATTTTTACTTCGCCGCTGAATGTTATGGAAAAAGTAACGGCGCCACAGTTATATGATATTTCAAAAAGTACCAAACCTATTGACTACCTTGGAGTTATCTGTCTTATTTTAGTTACTAAAAAGACTCTTACTCCTTTCTATGTACTTAACATAGGTGACAATGACACACCATTTACCGGTGTAATAGGTATGAGTTCACTTGTTGACCTTGAGGAAACCGCAAATCAGCATGTAACATATTTTCCAAAATATATTAGTCAAGATGATGAACTTTGGTCAAAATCTGATGAAGAAATAACTGCAACCTTTTTAAAAGGCGTCAAATATCTTTATCCAGATTTTAATGAGGCAGATATGATATCATCTCACGTACACAGGGCATTTAAGGTGCAACCAATGCAAGTTTTAAATTATTCTGAAATCGTTCCAAAGGTGAACACACCTCACCCAGATTTCTATGTCCTTAATACTTCTCAGTTTGTAAGTGAGTCCGTAAATAACAATTCGGTCGTTACCCATGTTGAAAAATTTGTTAAAGGTTTTAAGGGTGATTTACAGAATAACACAACGGCTAACTAATATGAGTAAACCCTATTTAAGTCTTTCACTAGATATGGACAACCAGTGGTCTTATATGAAGATACACGGTGAAGAAGGATGGGAAGAATACCCTTCTTATCTAGACATTTTTGTACCGCATGCGCTTCAAGTTTTAGAAGAGTTAGACCTGAAAATTACATTTTTCATTGTTGGACAAGATGCAGCATTTGAAAAAAATCGTCAGTATCTAAGACAGATTGCAGATGCTGGGCATGATATTGCCAACCACTCTTTTAAACATGAAACATGGCTTCATCTTTATACGAAGGATGAGATGAAAGCAGAAATTGATTCTGCCCACGATATCATTCACGAGGTAACCGGCAAAGCACCTAGCGGATTTAGAGGGCCTGGTTTTAGCTGGAGCGGTACTTTATTAGAGGTACTGGCCGAAAAAGGCTATAAATATGATGCTTCTACATTGCCAACTGTAATAGGCCCATTAGCTAGATTATACTACTTCAGTACGTCTAATCTAACTAAAGAAGAAAAAGAAGATAGAAAAGAAATTTTTGGTAAATTTTCCGATGGATTTAAAAAATTAAAACCATATTTCTGGAATACGAAAAAAAACCAGCAGTTGTTAGAATTACCAGTTACAACTATGCCTGTATTTAGAATACCTTTTCACCTTAGTTACCTTATTTACATTAGCAATATCTCATCTAATCTGATGATGTTATATCTTAATATAGCAATTTTCTTATGTAAAATAACGAAGACGGAACCTAGCTTTTTGTTACATCCATTGGATTTAATTGGGGGAGACCAGATTACTAGTTTGGCCTTTTTTCCAGGAATGAATGTTACAAGCGAAAGAAAAGTGTTCATATTTAAAAAAGTCATGAAGAAACTAGGGAAACATTTCACCTTAACCGACATGAACGGGCACGTAGATGCCATAATCTATAAGAAGGGCTTAAAAACAGTGCAAGTGCCAAACTAACCGACAGAAAATTATACTTTATTCTCCCTTTTTTGAAGAATCACAGTGATTTAACGTTTTGATACTCCTCTTTGTCGGTGTCTACATACGTACCCTCATAATTTTTCATAATTTCGAAGCAAATTACCTCCACATACTATTATGTAAGTTTGTATGGATTTTCTTATTACCAAACAAAATACCAATATGCCAACCCTATCCGACAAGATTGATTTAAAAAAACCCCTTGTTTCTATTATTTTACCTGCATTTAATGAAGAAGCGATACTCAAAAAAAATGTATCCCTTCTGTATGATTATTTGAGTACGCTAAATAATTTATATAACTGGGAAGTCCTGATTATAAACGATGGTAGTACGGATAACACAAAATCAATTGCTGATTCTTTAGTAGAATCAAAAACTAACTTACGAGCTTACCACCACATTGTAAACAGAAACCTAGGGACTGCCTTGAGAACAGGCTTTAAGCATAGTAAAGGTGACTATGTTATTGT
Organism: Zobellia barbeyronii; assembly: GCF_018603515.1. GTDB lineage: Bacteria > Bacteroidota > Bacteroidia > Flavobacteriales > Flavobacteriaceae > Zobellia > Zobellia barbeyronii. The sequence goes on along the minus strand of NZ_JACATN010000009.1, from coordinate 5,386 downwards.
CTTAGATATTGACCTGAGCTATTCACCAAATCATATTGGAGAACTTCTTTCGGAAATTGAGACTACAGAGGCTGATATGGTAATTGCATCACCTTATATGAAAGGTGGAAAAAATACCGCAGTTCCCCGTTTAAGGTTACTATTAAGTAAGACAGTAAATTTCATGATGCGAAAAGCATCAAGACTTGACATCTATACTTTCACAGGAATGGTGAGGGCTTATCATGGTGACTTCATACGCTCATTGAACACGAAATCAAGCACCTTTGACATCAATACTGAGATTTTACTAAAAGCATATATTCTAAGAGCAAGAGTAGTAGAAATACCAGCTCATTTGGATTGGTCAGAACAACAAAAACTAGGCAATACACGTACTTCTAGCCTCCGCATTGTAATGGGAATATTCAACGGTTTGGCAAACAGTTTTATGTTCAGACCTTATATGTTTTTCTGGATTTTAGGGTTAATAATTTTCATACTATCTTTCTATATTATTTTATGGATTTTCATTAATACTTATAACGTTTATCCAATGACGGCAGAATTAGCTCATGGTTTTGAAGACCGTTTTTCTTACGCTGTGTCAGAAGTATTCAGGCAAAGACCATATTCTTTTATTGTTGGAGGCACAACTATGATAATATCTATTCAATTACTTGGCTTAGGCTTTATATCTTTGCAGAAGAAACGATATTTTGATGAACTGTTCCATCTTAATTCCCAAATTCTAAAAAACCAAAAATAATTCTGCGTTTACATGTCAAAATTGTCATTCCCTAAGAGCCTTATTTCTTTATTACCTCTATTAGCTCTTTATATAGGGGTTGTTTTATTGTTCTCATCAAATAATTTTTTTGGTGATGAGAGCAGACACTTCCATTATGCCCAAAATTTAACGCAAGGTTTTTACGAAAATACGGAAAACCCAAATTTAAGAAACGGCCCAGGATATCCCTTAGTACTTGCGCCATTTGTGGCTTTAGAGACTGCGTTTATATTTCCTAAATTATTTAATGCGCTATTACTTTTCTTTGCTATAGTTTATTTCAAAAAAACTATTGATTTATTTACAAATAATAAATACAGCATATTACTTGTATACATGTTAGGGCTTTACCCCCCAATCATTCGTTATGTTCCTCTATTATATTCCGAACCATTGGCCTATTTTCTCTTTTGCGGAATGGCTTATCACTTCTGTAAACTATTTTTAAAGGAACAAATAAACTGGAAGCAAGTCTTTATAGCTTCATTTTTTTTAGCTTTTCTAGTATTGACCAAAATAATATACCTACAAGTTATCTTTGTAAGCTTTCTATTTCTGGCGGTTATTTTAATCTGGAAAAAGAACAATGAATCTAAAAAATCTCTTTTAGTACTTCTTGGAGGGCTTATACTAATTGCACCCTATCTTTTTTACACTTATTCCCTCACAGGAAAAGCCTTTTATGTTGGCACAGGAGGAGGGGAAATACTCTATCATAGATCCACTCCATTTGAAAATGAATTTGGAAGTTGGTTTTCTAAAGAAGATGTACTCTACGGCCAGGATAAAGGTTACGTACCTACTTCGGACGTTTATGATGACTTAAGTCAGCTCTCAAAAAATCATAGAGAGTTTTACTTGTCTTTAGAATCTATGAGCCATATGGAACGAGACAGTGCTTTTAAAGCGGCTGCCATACAAAACATGAAAGACCATCCTGTAAAGTATTTTAAAAATACTATAGCGAATATAGGGAGATTTGTCTTTCATTATCCTTTTTCCTATAGATCTCAAACTCTCAACACTTATGGCTTTATGCTACCTAATGTAATCTTATTATTTCTATGGGTATTGAGCTTATATCCGTTTTTCTTAGCGCGAAAACAATTTCCATATGCTATTCAAGCACTAATGGTTTTCAGTCTAATCTATGCCGGAGGAATTATATTACTAGATGCCAGGGCACGTCATTCTTTAATCATGGCTCCCGCACTAATACTTTTCTTTGGCTATGTATACACGCGCATCGTGACAATTAAAATCGATAAGGAAGTAAAAGGAACGGTATAAGTAGATAATCTTACCTCTTAAAAACAATTTACCCTTAATTAAGATTCAATTCTTTTCTGAGTTCTTTAATTCGTTCTATCCTTGTTTCGTAAGTTTCACCGTCTCTCTTATACCACGGCAAGGACTCTTTCCTAAGAGTAGCTGGCAATCCAGCCAAAAGTATGTTAGACTCTTTAAAAGACTTATTCACCATAGAGCTAGCTGATATAGAAACATTATTTCCCAACTCAACATTTCCTCCCATTATCTGAGCACCTGAAGCCAAGTATAACCCATTGCCGATACGCTTTCCCGAACCACCTATACATGTAGAAGTATGCAATACGCAGAAATTACCTGCGCTAGTACCAGAGTTGATCACAATTGTACCATAATGCGGAATTAATAAACCATAACCGAAAACATTATATCCTATACTAAAACCTAGCTTTGCACCAAGTTTATTAAATACCCTTAGATTATAATAATATAAAAATGTTTTTTTCTTCTTGGAATTAACACAATAGGCCACCGTACGCATGGCTTTTAGGTATTTTAAGATATCGTTAGGGCTAACTATATTCTGTAACCGTTCTTTGATACTTTTTTTGGGTGTAGAACCTGAAATTATTCTGTCCGCCGCTATATAAAAAGAAAGTTGCTTTTTTGATGTAATCATAAAACGAGTCATTACAAATTTGCCCAATAACCGATAGTAAGGAATGCCGGACGGGTGGCTAAATTAACCACCTTATCCGAGTTTACAAAAACAATAGTTTAAATGATTCTTTAGATTTACAATAAAACTTAATCTGGAGCAACTAAAGAATAGGCATCTGTTCCGTAATTTGCGTCTCCCGGTTTTCTAGTAATCATTCTTAAGGTACCCATAGAGGTTTCTATATGATTCACACCAGCATCCAATGATTTTTGTACATCTTCTGCATTTGCCCAGGGCCATTTATAAATACCCCATTTGGCATTTCCACCCCAAGGATATTTAGAGTAGACCGTAGCAACCTGCTTATCATAAACCTTACTCCCATTAATCCAAACCTGAAGATGGCCTTTTGAAGCATCGTCCCATATGGCGTGTACTACAATTTTCAACTTTTGACCTGCACGTGGGGTAATACCAGTAGGATGGTAATCCTTACCATTAGCTGCATTTATCACAAAAATTTCTCCTGCATCATGACCAATAGACTGATCATCTTTAATTACCAATAGCTCCATTTGCGGAGATTCTCCTGTGATACCTGGATGTACTTGAAAAAACAGCCATTGGTTATTCTTGTCTATGACATAGTCATTACCAAAACTATAATCCCAACCAAACCACTCTTCAGTACCTTTTGGATGGTTAATTTTCCACGGCAATGTGCTTATTTCCGCACGCATATTAAAGTCTCTAGAACACCAACTGCCTGTTTTTGGATTGACTGGATCTACACGAAAATTTAAACGACTACCCTCTTGGGTTACCTGTTTTTCATAACATTCACTATCTATTTTAAGCTCATTGTTGCTAATAGGAGGTCCATTTTGACCAGAATAATCTGGTATTGAGACATTGTTCCAACACCAAATTTTCTCACCTGACTCATTTGCCTTACCTCCTCCGACACTACAATCAATATTACCAATTGGCTCTTGTGTTACTTCTACCGTAAGATTGTCCGTACTTGTTAGACCTTCATCATCCGTTACGGTAAAGGTTACATTATATACACCAGGGTTATTAAACGTGTGGCTGTTATTTGCTTCTGATGAGGAACCTTCTGTAAAATCCCAATAGTAACTGCTTATGGCTAGATCGTCTGTAGAAGAGCTGCCGTTAAAATCAACTTTTAAAGGAGCATAACCAGAAAGTAGACTTGCCGATGCCTTAGCAACAGGTGCTGTGTTCTGTCTTGCTAAAACAGTAACACTGGTTGTTTTTGTATCTCTAAGGCCTGCCGCATCTTCAACTGTAAGCTCAACGTCATAAGTTCCTTGCTCATTAAATGTGTGCTCAGAATTTGCTTTGTCAGAAAAAGACCCATCCTTAAAGTCCCAAGCGTATTTAGTAATACCATTATCATCCGCAGAACCGTTACTTGTAAAGTTTACCGTGAGCGGAGCCGTTCCATTATCTAAATTGGTTGTCAATTTTGCAGAAGGCGGATCATTTGTGGGAGCCTGAGCACTAATATTAAGAGTAGTTTTATTGGTCTGACCTTTACTATCAGTAACTGTAAGTTGTACCACATAGTCCCCTGCAGATTCAAAAGTATGAGACGCTGTTACCTTATCTGATGAATTACCATCCTTAAAATCCCATGCATAACCAGCAACACCTTTGTCATCAGTAGAGTTAGCCGCCGTAAAATCTATTTGCAACGGAATAACACCAGACATCTTAGATGCACTGGCCTTAGCCACTGGCGTTTCATCTACAGTAGATTCTACCGTTATAGTGACAACGTCTTTATGAGTCAACCCGGCTATATCTTCTACAGTAAGTTCTGCTATATAGCTTCCTTCTTCTTCAAATGTATGCCTAGGATTAGTTTCATTGGAAGAACCGCCATCCTTAAAATCCCATGAATATTTAACGATACCGGTATCATCGGTAGAACTGCTTCCATTAAAACTAACTTCAAGTGGCGCATTCCCGCTTTTCACGTCTGCACTTAGTTTAGCCACAGGGGCTATATTATCTTTAGATTCCACAGTAATTGTTACCATATCACTATGGGAAAGGCCTTTTTCATCTGTTACTGTTAGCTTAGCATTATAACTTCCAACTTCATCCAAGGTTAAGACAGGGTTTATTTCATTTGAGGTTTTACCATCTTCAAAATCCCACCTATAACTAACAATAGATACGTCATCCGTAGAATTGCTTCCCGTAAAAGTAACTCTAAGAGGTGATTGCCCTTTAGATGGCGTTGCTTCTGCTGAAGCAATAGGATTCATATTTGGAATTCCAATTGGTGTAATAACGGGATTAGAGGGCGCAGGAGTTTCTTCCTCAACTACCTCCTCTTCAACAACTTCCTCTTCAATAACCTCCTCTTCAATAACCTCTTCCTCGATTACCTCTTCTTCAACTACCTCTTCTTCAATAACCTCTTCTTCAATAACCTCTTCCTCGATTACCTCTTCTTCAACTACTTCCTCTTCAATAACCTCTTCCTCGATTACCTCTTCTTCAACTACTTCCTCTTCAATAACCTCCTCCTCAATTATTTCTTCTTCAATAACCTCTTCCTCGATTACCTCTTCTTCAACTACTTCCTCTTCAATAACCTCTTCCTCGATTACCTCTTCTTCAACTACTTCCTCTTCAATAACCTCCTCCTC
>NZ_JACATN010000008.1 GCF_018603515.1 Zobellia barbeyronii | reverse complement strand
TACCTCTTCTTCAACTACTTCCTCTTCAATAACCTCTTCCTCGATTACCTCTTCTTCAACTACTTCCTCTTCAATAACCTCCTCCTCAATTATTTCTTCTTCAACTACCTCCTCTTCAATAACCTCTTCCTCGATTACCTCTTCTTCAACTACTTCCTCTTCAATAACCTCCTCTTCAACAACTTCTTCTTCTTTAGTTTCGTTTTCTTCATTAGTCTCAGTTGGAAGATTTTCTTCTGTAATAGGGTCGGGTTCATTAAAAGTAATAAGATCGGAACCAACCGGAACTGTATATTCAATAACTAGGGCACTTCCTGGACTATTTATGTCTTCCTTTGCAGAAAAAGCCAGGTCATCGCCATCCTTGTGATCTAAAACCAAAGTAGAAAGCGAAGGTTCTAAATGAGTAGTATCTAAAGCTATGGAAATAGTATTTTCAATTCTATATTCTTGATCTACTACTCCAAGTTGCACACCTTGTTCGGGAGCAGATTTTTCTGAGAGTTCAGTTTCCGTCCAGTCATTAGATTCACCTTTAAATACATCAATCTCCCCATTACCGTCATCTAGATGGATAACAAATTCCAAATTTGCACTGATAATATCACCACCAATAGAATCAATAGGACTTAAATCGAACATTAGATAACTCTTGCGCTGCTCTTCTTGCAATCTTATTACAGCCTCATTATATCCAATACCATTTTGGATATAGGCATCGTGTATTGGATAAAAAATAGCAGTTCTACTTTCCACTTCAACTGAATCTACAGCTTCTTCAATAAGTTCTATCACTTGTTCTTCCGCTACTTCAACAGGCGCATCTATCTCACTGTCAATTACAGGGGCCGTTTTATTTAAGACAGCATCATGAAGTGTATCTACATCTTTGTTGCAAGATAAATTGAGTAAAAATGTGACTACTACAAAGCATATGGAGTAGGCCAATGTCTTTTGGGGGTATAATTTCATAAGGTTTCTCTTGGGGCTTTTCTACTTTTGAAAAATAACTACGACGCTATATACGCACAAATGACACGAAAAAGTCGACGTAAACCATAAAAGATCGATGAAGTGCACAAAATAATTTATTGTGCACTTCATCGAAAAAAAATTATCCTAAGAGAAATATGTTATTAGGAAAAAAACTAATTAGGTGATACTAGGGCATATGAATCTTTTCCGTAGTCTAAATCGCCAGGTTTTCTAGTTATCATCCGCAATGGTCCCATAAAAGTTTCAAGATGTGAAATTCCTTGATTTTGAGATAGCGCTACAGCTTCAGCATCTGCCCATGGCCATTTATAAATACCCCATTTGGCATTACCCCCCCATGGATAAGCTTTATAAATGGTAGCTACCTGTTTATTATAAAGACTTTGCCCATTAATCCAAACCTGTAATAAGCCATTGCTAGTATCTCCCCAAACTGCATGAACAACAATATTAAATGTTTCACCAGCTTTTGGAGTAATACCGGTAGGATGATAATCTTTTCCATTTGCCGCATTTATAACAAATATCTCTCCAGCATTATGCCCGTTGATTTGACCATCCTTAATAATCATTAATTCTGTATGAGGTGATTCTCCTACTACACCAGGGTGAACTTGAAAAAATAACCAATGATTGCTTTTATCTATAATGTAATCCGAACCAAAAGTATAACTCCAGCCAAACCATTCTTCGGTACCTTTAGAATGATTTACTTTCCAGGGTTGTGTACTAATTTCTGCACGCATATTAAAATCGCGGGAACACCAATCCTCCACAGCAGGGTAAGTAGGGTTTAAGCTAAACTTAATTTGACCGTCTTCGACAGAAACTTGCTTTTCATAACACTCAGAATCCACTTTTAATTGACCATCACTAAAAAGCACACCTTTTTTATTTGAATATTCTGGAATAGTGGAATCTTCCCAACACCAAGTTTTGAGTCCGATTTCTTCTGCGGAGCCTCCCTTTGTAAAACAACCCATTTCTGGTACAGATGCCGAAGTGTCTCCTGGTGATGGATTTTCTTCTTGATTATTTTTTTGACTTTCTAAAATTTCATCTAGTTCACTTTCAGTATCAGTTCCAGCATCAATTTCATCAGCCTGAATCTCTTCTTCATCAATCTCTTTCTGTATTTCTACACTTTTAATCTCGCCTTGGCCAAGGTTATCTTTACCACACGATAAAACGGTAAGAGCGCATAGATATGCAATGGTAATCTTTGGGAATTTCATAAATACTATATAAATCTGTATTTAGGATTTGGTAGGTCGCCTCCTAAAAAAGATGTGTTTAACTTTTAAGTTCTGTCATACGGGATATTTTAATTCTTTAGAAAATTTTTACAAAAACACTCATTAGAATTTATCTTATTTCCAGTTTAAATCTAACGGGCATAATATGGAATTAGTGCAATGAAGAGATGCAGTACATCGAAATAATATATTTCTTTAAAAACTGACCTATAAAATGAAGACTTAGCACTGTAGAAAGCTAAGGTTACCTATGCGAATTACAACAAAATAAAGATGTAGAAATTCTTTATTTAGGAGCAACCATTTGATATGCATCATCTAAATAATTAAGCTCACCAGGTTTTCTTGTGACTATTTTGAGTGGGCCCATAAAAGTTTCCAAATGATCTATTCCTTGCAAAAGTGATTGTTCCACACCTTTACTATCCGACCATCGCCATTTATAAATACCCCATTTTGCATTACCTCCTACCTCATTAGAAGCTCGCACTGTTCTGACATTACGACCATGCACTTTTCTACCATCTAGCCACACCTCTAATAATCCGTTATAAGAATCACCATAAACTACATGAACAACGATTGAAACCGTTTGACCGGCAAGAGGAGTAACTCCTGTTGGAGAATATTGATTCTTGTATGCACTAGCATTATTTACCACATGAATTTCTCCGGGCTTACCGCTACCAGGACCTTTATTATTCATACACCACAACGCTACTTGAGGGGGGAGACCTGTAGTACCCTCGTGTATTTGAAAGAAGAGCCAAGGTACTTTGGAGTCAATACTATAATTATCTCCAAATGTATATGTCCAACCAAACCATTCTTCGGTACCTTTTTCTTGATTTACCGGCCAGGGTGCTGTACTCAACTCTGCCCGATAATTATATTCTTTCGAACACCACTTAGCTGGCTTGGGTTTTTGCGGATTAACACCAAATCTTATCTGGCCATCAACAATAGATATTTGATTTTCAGAGCACTCAGAATTTAACTTTAATTGTCCCTTTATTAAGTTAGAACCTTTTCTTCCTGAATATTTAGGTGTAGTAAAATTCTTCCAACACCACTCTTTGAGGCCGCTTTCATTTGCCTTTCCTCCTTTAGAATGGCAATATGCAGTAGTGTCTAATTTAGTAAGAGAAGTTGTATTGTAATTAATTGGAGATAAGGAATCAGAAAAAAAATTATCTGTAGACACGTACACGGTCGCAGTAGTAATAGCTAAAAGGCCTATTATACCAATTAGAATTCCAAAACCAGAAAAATTCCTCATTACTAAAATCTTTACCACTGTAAAATAAGACAAATTAGTTTAGCCCTATAATTCTTAGCTTACAGTTTAGATACTATCATAAATGGCGCTATATTCATGAGTAATCCTATCCCAAGTATATTGATCTTCTACCTTTGCTTTAGCATGTTTTCCTAATACCTCAAAATCTTCACGATTATTCTCGGCCCAAAGTAACTTTTCTGCTAAATCATCAACATTTTTGTTTTGGAAGTACAAAACATCATTACTATCAAAGACTTGTGTATTCTCTGGAATATCACTTGCTACAATTGGTTTTCCTGCACTAGCAACCTCTAGCAACATAATAGACATACCTTCTGTCTCTGATGGAAAAATAAAGTACTCACTTTGCTCAACTAGCGCCAAAAGGGTTGGCAAAGGGCTTACAAAACCTAAAAAATGAACATTTAAACCTTTACCCAACTCCCTAATTTGCTTTATGTAAGCAGGGTAATTATCCAACTCACCTGCCACAAAAATATTCCCTTTATAATCTATTTTCTTATATGCCTTTAACATGGTATGAAGACCTTTTGTGCCCATTATTCTTCTTGCTGCAAAAAGAACGAATGGTTCATCAGGTCCTACGTTTTTTGGCCAGAAACCTTTTGCTGCCTCATGATCAACTTTTTCCATTAAATTTATACCGTTTGGTATAAATTTAACATCTACATTATTGTTTTCTTTATAAAACTCACATAAAGGCTTAGAAATGGCGGTCTTAATACCTGTAAAGTTTAAAAATCGCTTTTCTGATATTTTGAAAAACCACTTAGCAACCCTACCCCATTTATCTCGTTTGTATGGTGCCTCATGTGCTGTGGCTACCACCTTCGCTTCTTTACTCAAGGCATTCAAAAAGAAAAAACTATCAATCTTATGCGCGTGAATTATATCATATTGCCCTTTTATTTTAATATGCATACAACACAACCAATAATACATGAACACTCCCAAGCTTCCCAATTTTATCTCAGGAAACTCTATGACGTTAACTCCTTTTATGTGATTTTTAGCCATTTCATTATTATAACAGTAAACCGTTATATCATATTGATCAACAAGGTTGAGAATCATATTCTCTGCCACACGACTAGTTCCTCCCCTAGAAGGAAAATATTTAATACCAAAAAAAGCTATTTTTTTCTTTACAGCCATAGTCAAAGATTTGAAATCTTTTGAATTAATGTTACTCGATTATATTCTTCTGTTAAGCGCAATTTACTGTAACATATCTTGGTAGAGTTCATAATATGCAGAAGTCATCTTCTTTAAACTGAACATCTCATCAATTCTATTTTTTCCTTTTGCTCCCATTTGCTCTGCAACCTCATTATTATCTAATAGATACAAAACTTTCTCTGCCAAAACTTCGGGTGCGGAATTAGGAATTAAAAAACCTGTATCACCATCATTTACAATTTCATTAGTTCCTCCTCCAGTAGTTGCGACAACCGGTTTGCCCAACGCCATATATTCAAGAATAGAATTTGAAATTCCTTCTCCATGAACATCAGTATTTGTAGCTAAGATTCCCACATTAAAAAGATTTACTAGCGACTCCACATCACTTCTAACACCCGTAAAAACAAATTTTGACGCATATTCTTGAGGAATCATTTGCTTACATTTTTCAAGGTTAGGACCATCACCTATAGCCATAAAAACTACATCTTCTCGACTATCCAAAATACGTAAACCCGCATTTATAAAATTTGCAAAATCTTTTTTATCGGTAAAGCTTGCGACCATACCAACTACTCTTTCATTAGCTAAGCCAAACTCTTCTCTAAGAGATTCAGGATTTTTTAAATTATCTATTCTTTTATTACCGAAGCCATTGTATATACAAACTCTTTTCTTTTCAGGTACGCTATACGCATCTAAACCAGCCAACGAATTACCCAATATAACCTTAGAGAAAGGAAAAGTTAGCCTAGCCCTGAGTAAACGCTCATCAAAGAAACCCATGTCTTTTGTTGCGTTTACGATGTTTCCGTTAATTATTTTAATACCTAATAATACAGAAGCAGGAATAGCCAAAATAGTAGACATTGTACCCCAACTATGAATTACATCCGGTTTGTAACTCTTACAAAACTGATAAAGCTTGTAAAAAACCATGGGATTTTTTTTAGGAACCCTTTTCATGATTGTTATTGGAATACCGAGTTCAAACACTTCTTTATAGTGCACTTTGTCAGAAAATGTTACCAGAGACAATTCTATATCTTCATGGCTTTTACATCCCTTTATAAGTTCAATCAATCTTCTTTCTCTGCCTCCCGAAGTAAGACTATCAATAAGTAATAATACCTTCATTCAATGTTGGTCTACTATATTTTTATTGCAAGTGTGGTTAACACTCTAACTTACGTTTACATTTTCAAGACAGACGTTACCCTTATCTATTTTAAATGTTTCTATATTTTCTATTAGTTTTAAATACTGATTTTGAAATGCTTCATAACTGAAATTTTCCACAAGATGGTTATAGCTTTCAGCTCCCATTTCAATTCTTTTACTTGGTAACTTTACAAGATTTGCAAGATGACCCGATAGAGTCTCAGCGTCACCTATCTCAGCAATGAAACCAGTCTTCTTATGAACTACGAGTCTTGAATTATCTCCTGCATCTGTTGCTACAACCGGCAAAGCACAATTCATAGCCTCCATAACTGAATTTGAAACCCCTTCAAAAGAAGAAGTACACAAATACACATCGGACTCTTCTAATAGTTTATAGATATTTGATGGGTTAGTTACAAGTTCAACTTCACTTGTTAACCCATATCGCTGTATATCAGCAACAATATTATCTTCCTCAGGCCCTTGACCTACAATTTTATAATGAAATCTATATTCGTCTCCCAATTTTGTTTTGAGTTCGTGAATACATTTAAGAGCAACATCATACTTCTTTTGCTCTACCAACCTACCCATACTAATTATAGAAACTGATTTGTTAGTTATCGCATTTCGTTCTTGAAAAGGCTTAATATCTATACCATTGGATATTACAAAAACATTCTTTTTAAATCCAAAATCTTGCGACGAACAATAAGCCGCAAAATTATTAGCAATGGTATAGTCCAGAAAATAATTATTTACGGCCCTTAAAGCCATAAATTTTAGCTTGGGCATATAACTATTTCTAATCCCTCCAAAAGAATATGATACACCTGCCACCTTACCACATAAACCAGAAAAAATAGTATCTGTAGGCAAGAATGAAAAAACGATATCTATCTTTTCTGTTTTCAAAAATTTCATAAAATTAACTGCATTAGCCAACACATTTGGTGACATTACAATGTGATTAATTTCTTCTTTTTGAATAAACTTCACGTGAGACTCATACGATGGTTCTGGCTTAAGAATTACCACCGTAACATTATGGAAAGGCTTAAGTGCTTTGGCCAACAGCAGGCATTGCTTCTCAGCACCCCCACGCCCTAATGAGTTTATAGTAATACAGATATTTTTCTTTTCTGTCATAGCGACCTTTGCAATTGATATAGATATTAGAGTTATTGATTTATTACCTACAAAGTAATCATTTGATTATCGGACGTTTTACAGGCCCTCTATAAATTTATTCAAACGTGAACCATGTGTTCTATAGTCAAACTCTCTTAAACCCAACTTCTGACCATTAAGACCTATCTCTATAGCTTTTTCTGGATTGTCTACCACAAATTTCATTTTCTGCGCAAAAGCATCAATGTCATAGGTATCAGCCATCAAAGCGGTTATTTCATCTTCGAAATAATTAGGTATTTCTCCAATATTAGTTGTGATAACTGGGTTTCCAGAAGCTAAATATTCTCCAATTTTATGTGGAAATCTTGATGTATCTTGAATTGTTGGTCTAAGCGGAATAAGTAGTGCCTTTGCATTTACATACAAGCTTACTAAATCTGAATATGGTATGTTGGAAAATAACTGTATAGGATTGGTTTCGAACATATTGTTCATTTCTTGCTGAAACCTAGCTACTTCTTTTTTGCTCTCGCCGCTTACAATCATATACAACTTTACGTTTTCATCTTGTGCGATACGTTTATAAGCTTCCAAAATGAAGTCTATAACCTCCCGGTAAGAAATACTGCCACAGTACAAGAAATATGGCTCAGATGGCTCTCTAGCTATATCAAACTTATCAAAATCGCATACAATGGGCAATTTTAAGTTAGGCTTGGTTGGACATGCATCACCATAAAAACTCATTAACTTGTCACTAATGGGAAGGGCTCCATCGTAAAGTTTAACTACCCATTTATCCAGCACATAATCATTAACCTTTCTTGAAAAACTTCTTTTATGTTGCATTGAAGAAGCCATTTCGACGAGGTTTATAGCTATTGGAAACTTGAATAGGGAACCAAAAAAAAGATACCGAAAAACGTGTATTAACTTTCTGTTGGATAGTATAGCCATGCTAATTTCACCTTCTTGCTTCAACTTTTTCAAATACTGATACTCTCCATAGACCCCTCTAAACTTCTGTAAATTTCGGTTAATGAAACCACTTGGCTTATGAACTTCTTTAGAAGTATAAATATAATTGATGCCCTCGTATACACCTTCATATTTAAAGTCTGGATGCTCCCCTTTGTTCCAGGAACCTTTGCGGCATATAATCGTTGCTTTAATATTTTCATGGAGCAATGCCCTTGCCATCAAAGTCATTCTCTGAACTGATGCCAAGCCATAAGGAAACCTAGCTTCTCCTAGAAAAATAACATGTTTTTGATTCTTCATATTCTGTTCTGCAAAAACTATAGTTGGTGTATATTTTGATTTGTAAGCGATGTTCTATCGGCTACGTCTATATTGTGGGCCAAATTTTTTATTGTGCCCATATGCCTCTTTCTTTTTTAGCTAATATTTTCATAACCTGAATTGGAGCTAAAATGGCCAACGGTATCAAGCAAGCTACGGTACCTAAAACAATACCTATCACACCAAGGTTTAGAACTTTGACAAAGAACAATGATGCAGGAATGTTTATTACGGCCGCAAAAAGATAAGCGTACATCTGAATCCTTATCTTACCTGTTCCATTCAATACAATACTAAAAATATTAATCCAAGTAACCAGACAGACGGATACGGCTACAGTAATTGAAATACCAATTGGTATTTCAAGATTACCTTGTAACCAAAACTTATAAACAAACGGTGAAATCAATACCATAATGACGGCAAGCACCAAAGTAACAAACCATACTTTCACCACCGTTTTCAAAGATTTTCTCATCCATTCTATATCTCCCTTTACATATGCTTCGATATTGGAAGGCCAAAGTTGATTTGTGATAATCACAAAAAGAATCATAAATATAGAGAGGTACTTATATGCTGCTTCATACTGAGGCACTCCTTCTAAGGATACAAAACTTGCAATTAAAAGGTTGTTAGTCTGATGTATTACAAGAAGAGATATTTTGATAAGAAAAAATTTAACTCCCAGGGAAAAAAGATCCTTAAAGTAATCCAATTTCACAGCCTTAAGTGTTGGTCTATACTGACTGAATTTCCGCCTAAAAAAATAAAGTCCAACAAATAATGGCACTAAGGCAAACGTCATAGCCTTTGCTGTTCCAAAAAGAAGCAAAGAGTCACTCATTACATATGGTATCAATAAAATCAACACCAAAAAAGAAGCCTTAGTCAATAAAGAAAAATACTCTACGTACGCCATTTTCTGCAACGCGTAAAATATCTCATAAACATTACGGGTTACAAACCTAACGCCAAAAGCAACAATAATTACCGCTCCCAACATTTTTACTTCCTCAACCATATCGGGAGCTATATTAAGCCACGCCGTCCAAGGAAGTATAAAGTTTAAAGCAAGTAAAACGAACGTTAGTAGGGTTACTATCCCCCCTAAAACGAAGTAAGCGGTACTAACATAATGCACAGCTTCCTTTTCTTCATCTCTAGCAATAGCTTCTCCAAACTTGTTTCTTAAACCTAGTCCTATGCCAATATCGAAATTTAAAAACCAATCTATGGTAGATAAAAGGGTAAGGTATATCCCAAATTTCATGGCTCCTAGGTAATCCAATGACAAGGGAAAGTATAGAAATCCAATTAAGATTCCCAACCCCTTGATGATAATGGTCAAAAAAATATTCTTTTTAGCCTTTGATGTCCTTCCGTTACCTTTTCCGATAAGACCTTGTACCTTTTCTAATAATTTCATACGTAAATCTTGGGCTATTTTAAATACTCAGTTTTGGGGCGAAGAATTTTAGTTTCTTCAATTTTTTGTATTCCCATACCCATACCAATATGTACCGCGTATAGCACTGAAATGTAGGATAAAAACAAAAACGTATTAGTAAGGTTACCTACCATAAAAATTACACTTGCTAAAAATGGAATTACAAAATATAAATTATTCTTAAATGACCTTGAGTAGTAAAGTGTTGATAACAACACAAACAACGTAAAGCAAATAGATGCTGGCACCCCATACTCAAAAAGAGATTGAAAATAGCCGCTATGTAAACTTCCAGTAGTGGCCGTAGCACGATCCCTGTCTCCGGTTATCCTCAACAGGTTTATGTAATACACATCATTTTTTAAGCCTCCATAACCTAACCATGGTTTCTTATGTATATTATTCAACACCATATTATAATACCCTTTTCTACCTCCAACGGAATCCGTAAGTCTATCTTTTACGACTGCACTATTTGCTATATCTTGATAATAGAAAATAGTAACACACAACAGCATGGCAAGACCAGCAAGACCGGCAAACAGTATCTTTTCTAGAGCCACTTTATTAATAAAAATTAAATAGGTGACTAACACTAATGCAAGTATTATCCAACTCATTCTCATGAAAGATGTTACCACACCAATAGAAAACAAAATAACAAGACCTGTTTTCAAAAGGTTGTTCTTAATTGTTGTAAATACCCAAACAATAGCAATGATTAAAAAATAGGAATGAAAATACTCTGTACTAAAAATACCATTGGACCTTATTACAGAACCAAAAGCAGCTCTATTGTCTCCAATTCTCATGAAATATGGCTCAACGCCTAATTGTATAATTGCGACTACAGATGTTACGACAGCTCCTATTACAATGGATTTTCCAATTAAATCATAGGTTGGCTGGTCTGCCATTAGTTTTAGACCGATAAGTATAATAACAAATGCGAAGGACTCTAAGATTGTTTTTAAAGCGTCCCCAGGCCCAACTTCATCAACATTGACTCCTATAGAAATGGTGAGCAACACAATATATAAAGCAAGAGGTATCATGAATAAAGGAGTTCTCCTTTTAGAAGAAGATGGAAGTTTTTCCTTAGACAGTAAGGTCTTCCTAACTATAAAAAATAGAAGTAGAAGATATATAAGCCTAAGCGGCTGTATTTCAAAAAAACTAAACCCCGGAATCTTAATAGTCAAGAGTTCATTTATATTTCCAGTCAAGAAATAAAACGACAAAAGAAAACCCTCCAATTTATACTTGGAATCACTCTTATAGGTCAAATAAAAGGCAGTAATACCAGCAATTACAAAGTATATGTAAAAGTGTTCTAAGTGTGCCCCAGGCCATTTAAAATGCTGTCCGTAATTGTTCATTGCGACTTAGAGTCTATCAATTTGATAAATAAATCTATACTGTAAAGGACTTATCTACCAATTGTTTTTCTTTGTTCAAACCATACTTCGCTTCATACCCATATTTATGATCTTCTTTAAGGGCATCATTAAAAATGATATAACTTTTCTTCTTTTTATCTCGTGGAATTAAATTATCCAAATCTTCGAGAAATTCAATTTTAGAAACGTTTCTTCTAACCACAAACAGGTTAATATCCATCACATCTAAAAGCAATAAAAAGTCTGAAACTAAACCAACAGCTGGTGTATCAAGAATTACATAGTCATACTCTAATTTGAGTTTCTCAATTAGTGATTTCATCTTATCACCAGACAGTAATTCCTGAACATTACCATCTACTATTTCTGTAGGAATAAATTTTAAATTACTCACTCTCTCGTGCGAATGAACAACCTCATTAACAGAATTTATTTCTCCTTTTAAGTAATTTGACAACCCTTTACCCTTTATCTTACGGATACCTTTAACTAAACTTGGATTTCTTAAATCTGCATCTACAATAATGGTTTTTTTACCCGCCTCGGCAAGTGTTATACCTAGATTAATCGCACTATACGTTTTACCTTCCTCCGGTAAAATAGAAGTTATACCAATAACTCCTTTACCTGAAGAATTAACAAGTTTTAAATTTGTACTAAGGTCTCTAAAAGATTCTTTAAGTTTCCAAAGAGACACTTCTGAATCGGCTTCGGAGGTTTTGAAATTTTGGCCGACAAAATCGAACAATTTCCCACTTCCCTTTATTTTTCTAGTTATCTTCTGAAGTTCTTCCCCTATAAAAGGAATTTTAGATGATTTTTCTTTTGTTCCATCATCATAGTGTATTATGCTTGCAATAATTGGCATATCACTATTAGCCATTACTTGATGTACATTTTCAATAGTATCATCTGGTGAAAAGAAAATCATCCACCCAAGAGGTATTAATGCTCCTAATACGAAGGCAAGCGCCAACAACAATGATTTTTGAGGAGCCACTGGCCCACTACCTTCCATTCTGGCTTCATCTAAAATTCGTGTATCAGATGTACTTTCTGCTCTAGCTATACCTGTCTTAGCCAACTCTTGACTCAAATACTTATAAAGGTTTTCATAGAGCGTATTTTGGCGCTGTATGTTTAATAATTGAATTTCTCTTGTTGGCAAAGAACTAATTTCTTCATCTATACCTTCTAACTGTGAGGTAATACCCCCTAAAGCTGCTTGTGACGATCTCACTGCGCTTTTTAGATTGCTTAACAATATTTGGGTAGACTCTTGAATTTGACCATTTAAAATGGTCATTTCTTGATTATTACTGGTAACGAAAAACTTCTTTTTAGAACGTTCTGCATAAAGGTTTTTCAGCTCCTGAATATTCTGATTAATAGAAGCATCTTCAACACCAATACCAGAAGGCATTATAAAATCATCACTATTCTTATTATTACGTACACTTCGTATAATAGAATTATAATAGTTAATGTTCATCTTAATCTTAGCCGCCTCAACCTGCAAGTTATTGGTCTGATCGAGTGCATTTGAAGCTGTAGCACCTAAATCCATGGCCTTTTTATCTATTTTGAATGCTTCTAATTCTACTTCAAACCTTGTTAAAGAATCAGATATAACACTTAATTGATTTCTAATAAACGCTTCTTTACCAGCCGCTATCTCATTTCTAGAAGAAAGCTCATTGTATACATAATTTTCTGTCAGTTTTTTAAGAAAACTAACTTCCTTGCTAACGATAGGTCCAGACGAAACTATTTTAAAAATACTAGCTTGTATGTCAATATTATCAGCTTCAAGCTTACCCATGTAGCCTTTAGCTACACTTTCTACGTTACTAACTTCAAAGCTTAGATTATCTCCATCAAAATCTTCTTGGCTAACGCTATACTCTGGTTTATTCAAAGTAAATGTAAAATACTCGTGCTCAACCTTATCTCCAAACTTAAACTCCTGAGAGAAATCAAAACTTCTTTCTACATTCCTAACTGAGCCATTAACTGGGTTGGATACACCAAACTCATCACCTTCAATAGTTAGTTTATAACTATCTCCAGACAGTATTTCAATTTCAAAAGGAACACCATACAATTGAGGTTTGGAACGATCTAATTGTACTTCAAAAGGGAAATAACCATATCTCTCTTTTGACGAAAATAAACTTGATGTATGATAAGACACATCAAAGTTTAAATCTTCTATAGTTTGTCTTATTAGACTAAAGGATTTCAAAATACCTATTTCGTTATACAGGTTTTTTTCCATCTCTATTAAACTCACTCCACCGTCTACATATTTACTATCTCCCAGAACACGGTTTGTACCTTTAGAGTCAATAAGTACCGATGTTGATACTTCATATATTGGCGTAGCCGCCGCTATATAAATCAAAGCCAAAAGGAGGAAGAAACCAATACTGGCTATAAAGAACATTTTGTTCTTATACATCTTCCGAAAAAATAATTTTAAGTTAATCTCCTGCTGAGGGTTAACTTGATTATTCTTATTCTCTTTCATTACGTTGTCATTATTATTTTACTCAAGTGTAAACATACTTTTCAATGTTTAAACCATCATGAAATTCAAGTCTGATACTTAAGAAAATATCTTGATTTTTTATTTAGTTTGAATTAAAACTCAACACTAAAATAGTGGTGGATATCGCAGACAATACCAAACTGAAAACCCCTAAGTTTCTTTGAAAAAGGTTTTCCTTCGATGTTTCAACATACAATACATCATTAGGGTGTAGAAAATAGTAAGGTGACCCTATAATATCAGGACTGGTAAGATCTAAATCAACAACAATAGATTTATCACCATGTTGACGAATCAATTTTACATTCTTACGCTTACCCGATATGTTTAAATCTCCTGCTGCGCTTAAAGCCTCAAAAATAGTAGCTTGTGTATTATAAATATAATTAGTTCCTGGATTTTTAACATCTCCTAAGACAGAAACTTTAAAACTCGTTATCTTAACAGACACCACAGCATTCAATAAATATTTATCTATCTCGGTCTGTACCAAATCCCTTATTTCCTCTATGGTTAAATCCTGCACCTTTAAACTACCTACAATAGCTAAATGTATTGAGCCAGCCTTATCAACTGTATAGCCAGTTAGAAATAAAGAAGCTGGATTGGCCTGTAAATTTATATTAGCTACTGTTGCGTTATTAAAATACGCCACTTGATCAGGATCTCTACTCTGAACTTTAACGCTTAATACATCATTAGGCTGAACACCGTATTCAGTAGGTCGCAAACGTAAAGTCATTTCATGACTTTCACTTTGAAGATAATTAACTCCTTTAGAAGTGTAACAAGATGTCAACGTTAGAGTAACCAATACTATAATGATGCGTTGTATAGATAACACCCCATATATACTTTTAAAAAAATTGATTGCCGGTTTTTTCATGCCTGGTTTAATTGTCATGTTTTAAATTTTACTTTGGTCTATTTTTTTTGATTGTTTCAAGCTTGAATAGAACATACGTTTAGAATCAAAATATTGATCAAGCCTCTAGAGGATATTTCTAAAATGCTTTCTTGTGATGGCTTCCAAAAATCGTTAAGAAAATTATTTTTAAATCTAACCATGGGCTCCAATTTTCTATATACCACAAATCGTGATTTACTCTTTGGTTCTTCTGTTCATCAGTAACAGTTGGGCCACGCCATCCGTTTACTTGAGCCCAACCGGTAATACCCGGTTTAATATAGCTTCGAACCATATAATGGTTCACACTCTTTCTAAAATCGTTTTGTAAATTTATCCTATGTGGCCTTGGACCAATAACACTCATCTCTCCTCTAAGCACATTAAAGAATTGCGGTAGTTCATCCAAATCTCCCTTTCTTAAGAACTTACCTACACGGGTTATTCTAGGGTCATTAACTATTGTTGATTGCATGCCACTCTTAGGGTCTTGCGATACTGACATAGTTCTAAATTTAAAACATTTAAATGTTTTACTTGCTTCACCTTTTCTACTTGGAGTATAAAAAATAGGTCCTTTAGAATCTATTTTAATAAGAATAGCAATAATTAGAAATAATGGTGAAAGAAGAAGTAACACAAAAAAAGCAAAACAAAAATCAAACAATCGCTTCAATATAGTTGACCTAAAGTGATCTAAAGGTGATTCTCTAAGCTTAAAGACAGCAAGATCACCCATTGTAACGGCTTTATAATTTTTTGACTTAAGAAGCGGATTTTTAGGAATTAGCTTTACACGTACTCCAAAACTATCCGCTATCTTAATAGTCTCCATGATTTTATCATATTTCATACCTGCCATAGCTATAAAAATATCGTCTATACGATTATTAGCCAAGGCTTCTGATAAATCATCAACACCTCCAAAAATATTAAAATTCATAACATTCTCGGGCCTATCCTCTTTGTTCTCCAAGTAACCCATTATATTATAACCATATTGGGTCATTGCACTGGTAAAACTTTTAATATTACTATCATCATAACCAGAACCTATAAGCAACGTATCAGAAAAAAGATGCGAAGCTCTTTTCTTCAAATACCTTAACAGATACTTATGACTAACTAAGTTAAGATAGGAAAATATAAAGATAGGAATTATAAAAGTTGACCTAGGGAAATATCTGATTTTCAATAAAATAACCACACTAATCACAAAGCCCACGAAGAAAAATAGGGATGTAACAATACTCTTAAAATAACCAAAGTTAGGATCAAAATAAAATTCGCTATTACGGATGTACATAATAATTACCAACCAAGTAATATTGTATATAACCATTAAACGGACCATATTGAAAAGAATGGCTGTATCACTAAAAGTGAAATCCGGTAGATTGAACATGAAACAAATAGTCAATACTACATTCAAGAGAACAAACTCAAACGCCAGTAAATTTATAAGTATGAACCTATTTTTTGAATTCATGGGGGGGGAACTAATTTTTTAAGATAAAAATGGTTACAACTATCCTTTAATGCTTAAAGCAGCTACCAAATATATGAATGAATTAATTAACATTTGACGATTATTACCTCTACTACGATAATTGACAGAAATATTAGTCAATCGGCATTTTATTAAGTAAAATTTTATTAGATGTTTAGGCGATTTCACATAAACACCATAAAAATTCTCTCATCTAAAAATTTTTCAGTGCAGAATTAGGAATAGTATAATTGAGGCTCAGACAAGATAGCATATTTTCATCCATTACTTACTATAAACCAGATAATTACACTTAAACCTTCCATAAAACTAAAACGAAGTATGAAAATTAGGTATTGCCCAAGTTGTTTCCATTATTTTACTTACCAATTCCGAAACCAAATCATTTTATATATCTGAATTCCAATTTTATTTATTTAAAATAACACATTCAACTCACTTACATACAATAGAAAAAGCCACATTTAAAAACTGGTCTTATCTCACACAATTAACACCTTTAAAAACCAAAAATACTATTGCAAAAATTTACTCAAATCATAACCTCAGCTCACATAAAAGCACATTCTATTACCAAGCCTTAGAACAATGAAGATTTTTAAATCCACACTTTATAAATCTTCAATTACTCGTGAATAAACTGAGTTAAAAGCACTTATTATGCTATATTTTTTCGGTTTATATAAAAAATTGATTTTTCTGGTCTGCGTAAGATATACTGCGTAATTTTAAAGCAAGTTATGTGTACATAAAACCAATCAAGACTATGAGCTCTGAAACTAATTTTAATATTTCCTCATTAGGAGCAAATACTTTCTCTTCTCCCATAAATCTTAGTAAGACCACAGGAGATAAAATATTTAACTTCGTAGAAGAACACGATAGAATTTTAGCAGACGTTTCCCTAGAGAGTTTTAATACTTGTATTGAAAACAAAACTAGCCCTGCGTGTTTGGAAAAAGCTGGACCCAGAGAAAAACTCTTTTTTGATTCTAAAAAAACTACGGCGGCAATTGTTAGCTGCGGCGGACTTTGCCCTGGAATAAACAATGTTATACGAGGTCTTGTCATGGCTTTACATTATTTCTACGGTGTAAAACGGATTCTTGGTGTGCAATATGGTTATGAAGGTCTTATTCCTGAAAACGGGCACGAGTTTATAGACCTCGTCCCGGACAAGGTAAAAGACATACATGAGTTTGGAGGCACCATACTTGGTTCTTCAAGAGGTGCTCAGTCTGTAGAAAAAATGGTAGACTCCCTTGTAAAAAATAAAATCGATTTATTATTCACCATTGGTGGAGACGGTACATTAAAAGGTGCAAATGCTATTGGTGATGAGATAGAGAAAAGAGGATTAGACATTTCAATTATAGGTATTCCTAAAACGATTGATAATGACATTGATCTTATTGACAAATCCTTTGGCTTTGAAACCTCGTTTGACGTGGCAAGCCCTATTATTAGGGATGCACATAATGAGGCCACAGGAGCATTCAACGGTATTTCTATCGTAAAACTAATGGGTAGGGATAGCGGTTTCATCGCAGCTTCTACTGCAATTGCCATGCCCGTAGTTAATTTTGTTTTCGTTCCAGAAATGGACTTTCAGCTTGAGGGTGAAAACGGTTTTTTAGAGGCTCTCAAAAAAAGGCTTAACCAAAAGCGCCATGCCGTAATCGTAGTGGCCGAAGGAGCTGGCCAGCATTTATTTGGTGAAGACAGTAAGACCTATACAGACGCATCTGGCAATATTATTCATCAAGACATTGGTTTACTATTGAAGCACCGTATTAAGGCATATTTTGATGCCGAAGACATGAAGTGTACTATTAAATATATTGACCCTAGTTACATTATACGTAGTGCTCCCGCCAATGCCAACGACAGTCTTTTCTGCAATAGATTAGCCTACCATGCCGTACATGGAGCCATGGCCGGAAAAACCAAATTTGTTGTGGGTAGGCTAAATAACAAATTTGTTTATCTGCCCATTTTGAAGGTTGTTAATAAGCGAAAAAAGATTAATATGGAGGGTGAATTCTGGTTTAGCGTCTTACAAAGTACTGGCCAACCTTTTACCATGTAAAACAAATAAAAAAAGGGGAAAGCAATTAGCTTACCCCTTTTTTTATACATTCAAATTACTATCATTTTTCCTGTAAGTATAGCTCTTTGTAATATTGCTTTGCCATGCGTTCGCTTGTAAATTCAGGCACAACATCATCAATAGCTTTGAAAACAATTTTATTCCATTCGCTTGGCTTATCATAGAAAGTGGGTAAAATCTTTTCTATCAAAATATCATATAGATTATTACTATCTATATAATCTTGCTGTTGCGTGGGTAAATTGAAATCAACTGCTGGCAGAACAAAACAATTTTTTTCATCTTGAGCAAATTCTGGAATCCAACCGTCATCTGTAGAGAGGTTTATGGAGCCATTAAATGCTGCACTCATTCCACTAGTACCAGAAGCTTCCCTAGTGATTCTTGGTGTATTCAACCAAACATCTGATCCTTCTTTCAACTTTTTAGAAAGTCCAATTTCATAACCTGTCAATACAGCTAAGTTGGGTCTATATTTCGTGTAATTCACCAATCTATTGAAAACATCAATAGCATAACCATCAGTTGGATAAGGCTTTCCTGCCCATATAATCTGAACAGGGCGCTCGCTGTTGTTCAAAAGCTCTTCAAATCGGTTAAGATCACGCAATAATAAATCCGCTCTTTTATACTCAGCAAATCGTCTTGCCCAAACTATGGTCAACACTTCAGGATCAAAAATTTTGCCCGTTTGCTCAAGCACTTCTTCAAAGAGACTTTTCTTAAGTTCTTTTTTTCTTTTAACAAAAGCCTTAGCATCTTTCTTTTTCCATGCTTTTTTCACCTCATCATCCTGCCAAAAAAGCAAGTTTTGAGCATTGGTAATAGGTATTATTTTGGCTGTCCCTGAAAAATCCTTCCACATATTAGCAGCAACTACAGCGTGTAATTTTGATACCGCATTTGCCGTGCCCGCGAACCTTAATGCCGCCACTGTGTGGTTAACATTATCACCGTTTGTCATTTTCTGACGTACTTGTTCATCAGAAAATCGTTCTCCAAAAAAGCCTAAATTATTTAGATAATACGCATTGTTCTCTACATTACCCGCTCTTTCAGGAGTGTGGGTCGTAAAAGCCATCTGAGCTTTGCTACCTTGATTCTGCAAATAGTAAAAAGCGGGCAGGGCATGACCTTCATTAAGGTGATAAACATCTGCACCACCCAAGGCCTCAATAATTTTCGCTCCCCCAATTCCAAGAACTATACTTTGAGCCACACGAGTCTCTTGGTTTGAATCGTATAAATTATTGGTAATGCTACGAGAAAGAAAATCATTGCCTTCAACATCGGTAGTTAAGAAATAGATAGGAGCAGAACCAAAAACTTCAGGCTTAAGCACAAGAGCACGAACTTTTACCTGGTAATTGTTATTTACCCTAACTTCTACCTCAAGACCAGAATCTTCTAGAAAACTATAGTTTTTTTCAACAAAATCTACCCGTAGAGTTTGATCTCTATTTCTATTTTGGTCATAGTATCCGTATTTCCACAAGATACCAACACCAATTACATTCTGCTTTAAATCGTAAACAGATCTCATATGTGATCCTGCAAGAAAACCTAAACCACCAGAATAGGTTTTTAAACCTTGGTGCAAGGCAAATTCCATACTAAAATAAGCTGTTCTTTTGCTGAATTCCTTCGCTACCTTATAAGGATGATTCCAAGTAGCAAGTTTATTCTTTACGTTGTTATCAAGAGTTGTTTCCATAACTATAAAATTCAATTTGATTGATGCAATTCTTTAAATGAACCTATTGAAAAGGTCTTGACTTTTTTATGTAAACACAAAAGTCAAGACCAGTTCATTCCTTAAAAATGTAACACAATTCCGTTTATAAATAAATTTTAGATATCACTATCCATTATCTGGTGAGCATCAATTAATGGCCCGCCGTTTATAACTTCATCCGAAGCTTGGTTAATGAATTTATCAAAGTTTAAATGGAACGAATGTGCTAGTTGTATAGCTTTACTGATATATGCTCCTTTCTGAAGCCAAGTGTTCATTGGATCTAACAGTTCCGTAGGCACGTTATGACAGTATTTAGGCATATGTAAACCAAAAATAGGGTGTTGTTCAAAATCTACTTTTTCCAACTCGCCTTCTAAAATTGAAGAAATCATGGCACGAGTATACTTCAATTTTATTCTTGACCCTACACCGTAAGGACCTCCACTCCAACCTGTGTTCAACAACCATACATTAACACCGGCCTCAGTCATTTTTTTACTTAGCATTTCTGCATACTTAGTTGGGTGCAATGGCATAAATGGCTCTCCAAAACATGCGGAGAAAGAAGGAACAGGCTCGTTAATACCAGCCTCTGTACCTGCAACTTTTGCCGTGTAACCAGATATAAAGTGATATGCAGCTTGTCCTGGTGTAAGTTTTGATACTGGTGGCAATACTCCAAAAGCATCACAGGTTAAAAAGAAAATATTCTTTGGATTATCTCCGAAAGAAGGTACTTGTATATTATCAATATGATTAATAGGATAACTAACTCTTGTATTTTGAGTGATAGAACTATCTGAATAATCAACCTCTTTTGTTCCTTCTTTAAAAACTACGTTTTCTAACAAAGCACCTGGGCGAATAGCACGAAAAATATCTGGCTCTTTTTCTTCTGTAAGATCAATTACCTTAGCATAACAACCTCCTTCAAAATTGAATACAATATTATCTGCTGTCCAACCATGCTCATCATCTCCTATAAGTTTACGGTTAGGATCTGCGGACAAGGTAGTTTTTCCTGTTCCTGAAAGTCCAAAAAAGATAGCCGTGTCACCATCTTGGCCATAATTAGCAGAACAGTGCATTGGCAATACATTTTTCTCAATTGGCAGGATAAGGTTTAAAGCAGAAAAAATACCTTTTTTCATTTCTCCAGTATAAGCAGACCCTGCAACCAAGGCTACTTTTCTTGTGAAATCCAAAATAGAGAAATTACCAGCTCTTATTCCAAAAGCTTCCGGGTCTTTTGCCACGAACCCAGGAGCACAAAGAACTACCCATTCTTCTTCAAAATTTTCAATTTCATTATCGTTCAATTGAATGAACATATTCTTAACAAAATAATTTGACCATGGGTATTCCGTAATTGTGCGGACATTCATTCTATATTCTGGTGCAGCGCCTACATAAGCATCTCGCACATATACTTCTGTGTCGGATAAATAGTTAGCAACTTCATCATAAAGCTTATCGAAATTTGCAGAATCTAGAGGTTTGTTTATTCTACCCCACCACACTTTGTCTGCGGTATAATCATCTTTTACAATAAAACGGTCTTTTGGAGACCGACCGGTAAATTTACCTGTATTTACACATAAGGTACCATTCTCTGTTTCTGTACCCATACCTTTCTCAACAGTTAATTTCTGAAGAGTTTCTCCGTCTAGGTTCCAGTTAGCTTTTACATTTTTCAGCCCGTACTTTTCAAGATTTGCGTTTTTGGGCATTCGTGATAATGTTTCCATAATTCTATTTTTTAGTGGTTCATATTAAAAGGGCCATATTACTGGCACCAAAAGCATTGTTGCTATAAAGAGCAACAGTAAAAGTGGCCCACCCACTTTTACATAATCTATAAATTTATATCCTCCTGCTCCCATAACCATGGCATTTGTTGTGGTTCCCACAGGAGTTAAAAAAGCTGTAGAGGCACTAATAGCTACAGTAATCATAAAAGGTTTAGGAGAAACTCCTAAAGAAAGCGCCGCCATGAGCGCAATAGGCGCCATTAAAACTGCGGTAGCAGAATTATTAATAGTCTGACTAAAAGCAGTGGTTACCAAAAATATTCCTCCCAAAAGCACTACGGGGTGAATATCTCCCAAATAACTAACCAATCCATTAGATATCATTTCTGCAGCTCCAGTCTTTTGCAAAGCAATACCCATAGGTATCATAGCAGCAATCATGACCACACTCGTCCAACTTATACCTTTGTAAGCCTTTGATATAGGAACACAGCCGGTAATCATTACTATTCCTGCACATATTAAAGCAGCAATAGCACTTGGCATTACCTTTAAGACCAACAATAAAATCATTAATATTAAAGTCCCCAATGCGATGTACGACCTTGGCGTAAGGACATCTACGTCTTTTGCCATTGCTTCTGGACTACCAGAAACTACTAAGTTCTCATATACATTATTCAATGCTTCAATGTTTTCCCAAGAGCCTCTGATTACAAATGCATCACCTGCTTTGATGGTCACATTCTTATCTCCAATAGGTTTACCGTCTCGTGAAGCCCCTAACAACTGTATGCTCCACTTGTTTAAATATTTACCCATTGGCAAGGTTTTACCAACGAAAAAAGAGGTGGGCGTAACAATCATTTCTACCATACCAACTTCTTGATTAATAAGCTCTCTTTTTACTTCAGATGACTTAAACTCTTTAGGAATTAGCCCTAGTTTGAACGCTAAGATTATCCTATCTACATCTTTGGCCGTACCCTTAACCGTTATAATATCATGGTAACGCATCTGCGTATCCGGTTCCGGAAATTCAACATAAGCTGGTGTGCCTTTTAAAACACTAGGGTGTCTACGGCGTAAGCGCATAACAGATACATTGTAATTTTTCTCAAAATCCCAACTTCCAATTTCAGTCCCAATCAATTCTGACATAGAACGAATACGTAAGCGATACATATTATCACCAATACTATAGTTCTTAATCCATTTATGAACTTCAGAATCTATATTTACAGGCTTATCTTCTGTTTCGTGATTTGGTAAAAGACGGTATCCTATAAATTTAAAATAGAGTATCACTATTAACAATAGAGGAAGGCCTACCAGAGCAAATTCAAAAAATGAAAATGAAGGGATTCCATTTTCAGTCAAGACGTTGCTTACAATAATATTAGGTGGTGTTCCCGTTAAGGTTAAAAGACCACCAGTGTTAGACCCAAACGCTACAGGCATAAGTAATTTTGATGGTAAAGTTCCTGCCTTCCAAGCTGCCGAAACCGTAACCGGAAGCAGTGCTGCTACCGTACCCGTATTACTAACAAAGCCAGAAAGAACTCCTGAACCTAACGTAACCAAAATCAATAGTTTGGATTTACTTTTACCGGCCCACTCCACAAACTTTTTACCAGCAAGGGCAGTCCAACCCGTTCTTGCGAGACCCTCTCCAATAATGAATAGCGCCGCAATCATTATTACAGTTGGGTTACTGAAACCGCTTAAGCTTTCTTCCATATTAAGAATACCAACAAGGTATAGCGCCAACATAGACATTAAAGCCACCACATCTGGAGGAAAACGCCCCCAAACAAATAAAGCGATGGTCACTGCCAAAATCACAAACAGTATAGTCATGAATTCTTTATTTATGGGTGCTAATCAATAGCTAATACTGGGATTTGCGAATGTAAAGTGAACATTTCTGTAAGTGCCCCTTTTGAAGGTTCGCTCTTTTTTGAGTGGTTATTAGGAAGAATTGCTATCATATCCAATTCCTTACTAGAAGCATACTCAAGCACCCCTTTTACTACATCAGGATTTTCTATAAACACATGTTCTGAATAGAAATCTTCAAGATAGTACTCTAATGAATTTTCATTCTTTTCCTCTGTTGAAGAGTAGCCGTATATCCCTTCACTGTTTTCAATAGTAATTACATATACTTTGGCATTAAATCTTCTTGCCACCTTAAGCAAGGTATCAAGAACACTCTTATCTTCTATTTCTTCTTTCCCAAGTACTAAACCAATATTCTTGATTTCAATTTTATTAGTAACAAAAGGAACGACCAAAACCGGACAGTCAATCTCTAATACTAATTTTGAAGTATTTGTTGGTGAAGAATCTTCATTATCAAATGCGCCAAACGTACCCATAATAATAAGGTCTACTTGCTCATCTTCTTGAATTTTAACCAATGACTCGGTTAACTCGCCGTTAATAGCAATCCATTCAATTTTATTTTTAAGAATCTTAGCATATTCCTCCTCAACAGCTTTAAACGCTTCTTTAAGAATATCTATATCGTGGGTCTCAGAAACATACCCTAGAATAATCTTAAGGTCTTTATCTTGACCTACATAGTGTACAGCATAGTCCAATGCTTTTTTTGCCGTTTTTGAAAAGTTGAACGGAATCAGAATTGTAGGATTTTTTTTCATCTTGCTTGTATTTTAATTATTCATTGCCAAAGTTAAGTCCTCATCTGTGCCTAAAATATGACAGATGTCATATAGTTAAAATTAGGATTGATATAAATTGCACCATAATTAAAAACCCTCTATAAGATTACAAAAACACCTTAATTACAGAACTTTACATATGATTAAATTTATGTTACCAAGCTATTATCTTTAAAAATGGAGAAATGTATCACGAAAAATTTCTATTCTTTTACTAAGAACAAAACCATGAAATCTGAATCAAAAAGATGACAAGTTTCATAAAACGAAATCTAATTAAATAAGATTTATCTTATAATTGAAGTAATCCACGCATAATGAACAAAGCCTTAGTAAGACAGATTACTGCGTTCATTTTTATTCTTTTTAGTGTTGGTCAAGTCTTTGCACAGACAAATGATAGTACGGCACTTAGGACTAAAAAATTAAAATTCTTTTTAAATGAAGAAAAGACCCATTGGCTGGCGGTACACATGTACACCCAACTTTGGATGAGAATGAACGAGAACAATCCTGGCAGCACTATTTCTGAAGCACCAGAACACTATACTTATGATGTTTCTGTTAGACGTTTTAGATTGGGATTTCAAGCACAGGTTAGTGATAGACTTTGGGTTTATTCACAGTTTGGAATCAATAACCTCAACTACCAGTCACCTCGTGGCACATCACTAGATTTATTAGATGCATACGCAGAGTATGAAGTCACCAAATCCTTATTCATTGGTGCTGGAAAAACAGCTTGGACAGGGCTTTCCCGCTATTCGGCACCCAACACTTCTAAGTTGCTCACTAATGACTTGCTTCTACTGGCGCTGCCAACAGATGGCGAGGCAGATGACCTTATCCGTAAACTAAGTGTCTATACTAAAGGAAAGTTGGGACGGCTAGATTACCGCATTGTGGCTTCCAAACCATTTTTATCCAGCAATAATAGTGATGCTGAGGAAGAGCCAGAAGAGAATATCGCAAAGTTTAATGATAGAATGAAAGGTGGTATCTATTCCACCTATCTAAAATGGGAGTTCTGGGATGCTGAAGCAAACCGTATTCCTTTTAGTAATGGGACTTATTTGGGTGAAAAGAAAATACTTTCTATAGGAATAGGTGGCGAATACCAGAATGATGCGCTGTCTACGACTAAAAACGATACCGAAGTATTTCACAACATGGTACTCTGGTCCATAGATGCATTTCTAGATTTACCGATAGATACTGCAAAAAAGACAGCCATTACCGCTTACTTGGGTTATTTCACTTACGATTTTGGACCTAATTATATACGAAATACAGCTACCAACAATACTACACTAACATTAGATAATAGCCAAGCATCCTTTAACGGACCCGGAAACGCTTTTCCTTCGGTGGGAAGTGGCAACTCCATCTATATGCAAATGGGATACCTTTTTCCTAGTATGGGGCGAACAAAATATTATGGAAAATTGCAGCCTTACGCCGCTGTACAGTATTCCGATTTTGACCGTCTGAACGAACCCATGACTTATTATGACCTAGGTATTAATTGGTTTCTTAAAGATCACCTTTCTAAATTTTCGCTCAGCTTACAAAATAGGCCTATTTACAATTCTACCGATCAAGGTCTTGAAGTTGATTCTAGAAAATGGTCGGCTGTGCTACAATATATTATACGAATTGAATGAAGTACTGGCGAACATATGGAGTGATACTCTACTTTTTGGTAATTGGACCGTGTCTTTCCACTATTCAGGCGCAGTCCAAACCAAGTAACAATAAGCTTCTCTTTTATTTAGATAATGAAAAAGAGCAATGGCTTAAAATAAGCACCTATGCCCAAATTTGGGCACGTAATACACAAAATAATCCTGGAAGTACAATAAACGACAGACCGGCATCTACAACTACAGATATCTCTATAAGGCGCTTTAGACTAGGATTGAGCACAAGTCCTTGGGCAAAGACAACATTCTTCTTTCAACTGGGGGTGAATAACCTTAATTACCTATCCTCTCGTGGTACTTCGGTAGACTTATTAGACGCCTATGTAGAGCATAAATTGTCTAATTATATTGCTGTGGGCGGAGGTAAATCTGCATGGAACGGTTTATCAAGATACACATCGCCAAGTTCATCTAAAATGATAGCTTATGACATAAGCTTTATTGCTCTGCCTACCTTGAACGGTACAGATGACCTTATCCGTAAGCTTAGCATATATGCAAAAGGAAAAATAGACAAACTAGATTATCGGCTAGTTTTGGCAAAGCCCTTAGCTATTCAGAACAGTACAACCATAAATGCCGAACCAGTAGAGGGTTTAGCCAGTTTTACCAACAAGAAACCCAATGTACAATACTCTAGCTATTTAAAATATGAATTTTTAGATGCGGAAAGTAATGCCTCTCCTTTTCTAAGTGGCTCTTATCTAGGAAAAAAAAGAGTCTTCAATCTAGGCATAGGCTATACGCTTCAACCCAATGCTTTATGGTCTTTGAAGAACAATAAAGAGCAATTTCATGATTTAAAACTTTTTGCCGCTGATATTTATCTAGACTTACCCCTAAAGTTCAATCCTGAAATGGTAATTACCGCATATTTAGGCTATTTCAACTATGACTTTGGACCAGGTTATATAAGGCAAATAGGAGCTAATAATCCTGTAAATGGTTTATTATCTACAGAAGAAACTTATAGTGCCAAGGGAAATAGCTATCCTGTATTGGGTACAGGAGAAGCTTTATGGGGACAGTTGGGCTATCTTTTCCCGACTATGGGAAAAGAAAATAACAAAGGCAGGTTACAGCCTTACATTTCTGCTCAATATTCCGATTTTGATGCCATACCATCCCGTATACTACAATATGATTTTGGTATGAATTGGTATTTAAACGGGCACTTATCTAAATTATCAATAAACGCTCAAAATAGACCTATTTATAGTAACTCTGTAGAAGGCATATTAAAAGATGGTCGCAAATGGATGTTCGTTATGCAATATCAATTTAGAATCGACTAATTCCTTAATAGTGGGGTAATAACACCTCCTAAGAAATGAAGCCTCAACATCACAGCATATTTAAAACTGGTTGTTCTTTATAAGTCTTTCTACGATTTCTAAAATTCCGAACGGGCTCAAAAGAACCTATTTAGGACGCACAAACCTAATATAGGTGGGATTTCATTTAAAGCCGAAATTTCAAAATCGGTAATTATCATAATGTCATTTTATGATTCTAACAAAAACATTATTCAAATATCTCTAATTCCCTTGATTATTAGTGAAATATTGATATATTTGGTTAACCAATCTGGTTTACCAATAAAATATAAATTGAATACGGATAACCTTTTAGTTGTCTTGTTTACGATAAATTGTTTTGAGTTAGCTTTTAGAATTTACTGATCTGATACAGGTCAGTAAATTCTTTTTTTATAGCTGTTCCAAAGTCTCGGAATATATTTATTCGAGCCTTTCAGCTCTCAATCACGAATAAAAAAACTACTGAATATGGAAGATAATAAGCAAAATTGGCGTACCAAATTCTCCGCTTACATCGCTCTATTTTTGCCGGGCATAT
This sequence comes from Zobellia barbeyronii, assembly GCF_018603515.1. Taxonomy (GTDB): domain Bacteria; phylum Bacteroidota; class Bacteroidia; order Flavobacteriales; family Flavobacteriaceae; genus Zobellia; species Zobellia barbeyronii. The sequence continues at coordinate 79,913 of NZ_JACATN010000008.1, read as the reverse complement.
TCCTACTTGGCCTAAATATAGGTACCGGTAGTGTTACCTCTATGGCTAAAGCAGGAGCCGATTATGGCATGTCTTTACTTTGGACTATTCTGGCCTCTTGCCTTACTACCTATTTCATGATTAACCTTTACGGACGCTATACGCTCGTAACAGGTGAAACAGCTTTACAAGCATTTAAGAAACACATACACCCTGCAGTAGGTATATTTTTCATCATTGCACTAACCGTAGGCGTTTGCGGTAGTGTTATGGGAGTAATGGGTATTGTTGCAGATATCTGTTTTGAGTGGTCAAAAACAATAGTAGACGGCGGTATATCTCCCATTTATTTTGCCCTTCTCTTTATTTCCATGGTATATTTTATATTTTGGAATGGTAAGACCCAGTTTTTTGAAAGAGCATTGGCCGTTATAGTAGCCATAATGTCCGCCAGTTTTTTAATTAATTTCTTTATTATGATGCCACCTCCTATGGATATCATAAAAGGTTTAATACCAACAGTCCCAGAAACGATAAGTGGCGAAAAAGGCCCTCTTTTAATTATTGCTTCCCTCATAGGTACAACTGTTTTTTCAGGTCTATTTATCATCCGGACTACTCTGGTTAAAGAAGCAGGTTGGACTATAAATGATTTAAAAAAACAAAGAAACGACGCATTGTTTTCAGTAACTCTAATGTTTCTTATAAGTGGCTCTATTATGGCTGCCGCTGCTGGTACTTTGTTCGTAGAAGGCATACAGCTCTCAAGAGCTTCTCAAATGATTGAATTATTAGAGCCTTTGGCCGGTAGTTTTGCCACTTCAATTTTTGCGGTAGGTATTGTTTCTGCAGGTGTATCTTCCCAGTTTCCTAATATTTTAATGCTACCCTGGCTGATCTGCGATTACAACGAATCTGAACGCGATATGAGCTTACCAAAATACAGGCTCATCGTATTTATAATTTCACTATTAGGTTTGGTTGTACCTGTTTTTGATGCTCAACCGGTCTTTGTAATGATTATCAGTCAAGCATTAAATGCTATTATTCTGCCCCTGACTGTTCTAGGTATTTTTTACTTGGTAAATAGAAAAGATTTAATGGGTACTTATAAGGCCGATGTTAAGTCGAATGTTATTTTAACCCTCATATTAATTTTTGCAATTTTCACCTCAGTTACTGGTATTAAAGGTGTTATTGAACTCCTAAACTAAAAACATGGATAACGATTTACAGAAATACGCCCAAATTCCTTTAAAGCAAATTTCAAACCGAGTATGGCGCACCTACTCTGGAGGAGCATTAATCGACAAATGGAAAAGAGATTCCCCGGAAGTAGACAACAGTTTTCCTGAAGAATGGATTATGTCTACGGTAACCGCCAGAGGTAAAAACAGACCTGAGGACGAGGGACTTTCTAAAGTAGAAACTAAAGATGGTTTAATGCCCCTTAAAGACCTAATAGAAAACAATAAGGAGTTGTTCTTAGGGAAAAAAGTGGCTGAAAAATTTGGCTCTACAGGCGTATTGATAAAAATGCTCGATTCACAAGAGCGTTTAACCATTCAAGTACATCCTGATAAGACGTATGCAAAAGACATTTTAAATTCTTCGTTCGGCAAAACAGAATCATGGTACGTTCTTAACACCAGAGAAATAGACGGCGAAAAAAGTGTGGTATACATGGGATTTAAAAAAGGAGTTACCCGAGAAAAATGGGAAGAACTTTTTGTAAATCAAGATATAGAAGGCATGTTAAACAGTCTTCATAAAATAGAAGTAAAACCAGGCGATGCCTTTATGATTTATGGCGGTGTACCCCATGCAATTGGTAGCGGATGTTTCCTAATGGAAGTACAAGAACCTACTGATTATACCATGCGCGTGGAGAAAGTGACTCCCGCAGGATTGGAAATCTCCCAAGAGTTGATACACCAAGGAGTGGGAGAGCAGAAAATGCTGGATTGTTTCCATTATGACAATTACACCTTAGAAGAGGCAATGGATAAATGGAAGGTAAAACCAAAAACTTTAGACTCTTCTGATAACCATACACACAATACAATCTTCAATAAAACCCACACAGACTGTTTTGGCCTTAGTGAACTGTATTTAGATGGTGAATATTCAATTCCTTCTAATGGCGGCTTCTATGTAGTTGTAGCGTATCAAGGAGAGGGTACATTACAATGCAATGGAGAAGAATATCCATATAAGCAAGGTGATGAGATTTTCATATCAGCAGCTATAGAAAATGTTACGTTCAAATCTACCGTAAGTTCTAAACTGTTACTTTGCTACCCTCCTAGTTAGGAGATTTAGCATAGGTTTACTTTATATACAACAAGGTAACGATATCGAAACCTATTCTTTTGAAAAAGCAGTTTAGTTATAGGTAATAATTAAATTCTTATACCAGAAGAAGTATATAAATAAAAAACGGCCAATGGAATAAAATCCATTGGCCGTTTTTTATTAAATTTAATTGAAATTATTGGTAGACTCTTATATAATCTACCTCCATAGTATCTTCGGTAAAAGCGGGATCAATTACACCGCCTAAACTACCACCCATTGCAATATTCATTATAAAAAAGAAATTATTATTAAATGGGGTATCAATAGAATTCACAAAACTGGTGTGTATTAGCTCATCATCAACTACAAACTTAATGCTATCCGGAGTCCACTCCACCGTATAGTTATGAAATTCAGATGTTGCTGTAGGTAAAGCAGTTGAATTCGTTACTGCATTACCACCTGAATTACCAGGATAATGCAAAGCACTGGAAACGATATTTGAGTTGTTCCCTACATGTTCCATAATATCAATTTCTCCACTTGCAGGCCATCCCACTTCATCAAAGTTAGCACCTAAAGCCCATAATGCAGGCCATGTACCTCCGGCGGAAGGCAGTTTAGCTCTAACTTCTACTCTACCATAGGTAAACTCATACAAATTTTCAGATTTAATTCGTGCAGAAGTATATGCGGCGTTGCCAACAGGGCTAACCCCAAAATCAAAGAACAATACCACTCTATCATAGGTAAACGCCGGTGCAGTACTAAGATCAAAAGTTAGTGTTTCCCATGCTTCAGACACCGTAGTATTAGCATCAACCTCAAAGAATTCTTGATCATTGGCTTGGTTTTCAATTTTTAACCTAATTACAGCTCCAACAGTTGGAGACCAAGTCTTTATACTAATAGTTGAATATGTACTCAAATCTAATGGAGTGGATGTATCAAAGAAAGACCCTCCCCAAATCTCGGCACCATTAGTTTTTAAAGATTCGCCCACTTTTGTTGATGTATTTTCTCCCGTAGTATCAGGGTTATCAATAACAGAAGAAGAAGCTCCTCCAAAGTTGGTAAATACAGGAGCAGTTCCTTCAAAATTTTCCACTTCGGAAATTGCTCCTCCAGCACCAACCAAAGTTATATCATCATAATAATGCTTGGTACCGCTTGCATCACCTGAACCTATAGCGGTAATTTTCAGCATACCGTCTTCTACCTTAACGTTTTCAGGATTACTAGTATAGTCCTGGGCCTCACCATTTCCCCAGCCACCTGCTCCTAAATCATAAGTCCAATTTACTGGATTTGGTGCGCCATCCACATCAAACTCATCAGACCAAACCAGATTGGTGTATACGGTCTCAAGAGACTCCTCTCCTCCTCCGGTTGCAGCTTCTGAAGTAAACCTAAGATACCACGCTAAATCTGGATTTTCACTATCATAAGTACGTACATATAATAGATCCTCACTAATCGAAAGAACTTCATAGGAAGATGAACCTACATAATAACTCATAAACCCACCATCAGAAAAATCCATTTGCGTGCCGGTAGTTTCTCCTTCGGGAACATTACCTGAAACCATTGTTATAGTCACGTTTTTGGTACCTGAGGTATCGTAATCATAACAGTAATCTTCATCTGCTGTCCCTCCAGCCACATCTTTATGACCGACGTTAAAGAAAGTTTGCCCCTTGTTGTCAAGCACATAAGAAACTTCTCCATTATTATCTACTGAAAAGGTCAATTCATCATCGCAAAAGCAATCTGAGAGTTCGTCACTACATTTTTCAAAAGCCTGAGACGAATACCATTTAGGATACCACCAATCTCCATCAATACCTTCCCTTGCGGGTCCTAAGCCTAAATGACTGGGTTGCGCCACTGCAACAAACCATGTTTTTGAATCTCCATTGGTAAGTAAGTTTACAAAGTCCGAATTGGTAACAGGTAAATCTATTGTCACCTCCACCGTTTCAGTTAGCGTAGTGCCATCTGAGCCAGTGGCCGTAATTGTCACCGTATAGGTATTCTGACCAGCTTCGGTATACCTATGTACAGTATAACCAGTAAGTGATTCTCCAGTAGTACCGTCCCCAAAATCGTACTCTACTAAAGTGGCACCCGATACCGTAGTTTTAAAGATAACATCTCCTGAACCATCAGTTTTAACTTCTGCATTAGGAGAAAAATTTGTTAATGGTAAATTTCCGCGAATGTCGTCGTCGTCACAGCCTATTGCAATCATAAGCAACATTGCAACGATATACTTCATTTTTTTCATAGTCTCTTTAATTTAGTTTTTTAGTTTAAAAGTCTTAGATATTCAAGCTCTTATTATAAAACCAATAATTAGCTTTAAAGTCAATAGCAAATTATTGTATTGTTTTTGTAAAAACAGAAAAAGAACCCATACAAAAAACATACAAACCAAAAATAAGCACTAAATATTATCAAATCATTAATATTACATACTTATGAAGAGTAATTTGACAATCACCATAGATCCAACCAAATATTACTAAGATTAGAGTTTTGTATAGGTAATGTTGTGGTAAGATCGTAGTATGTTGTGGAATCTAAATATTCATAATATGATCAGCAAGACCATCTTTATGTAGTAGGTTCATTTTTTTACGTAGACGATATCGCTTTACTTCAACGCTGCGTAGGGAAATATTAAGCAACGGAGCGATTTCTTTTGAAGATAGGTTCAATCTTAGATAAGCACATAAGCGAAGATCATTAGCGGTTAACTCTGGATGCAGATTTTTTACTTTTTTTAAAAAGTCTTTATCTGCATTATTAAAAGCATCTTCAAAAAATTTCCAATCGTCTGAATTATTAATATTTCGGTCTATTGTTCTAATTACAGATTTTACCTCAGGATTATTTGCATTCTTTTTTAATTGATCCTTAATTGTATTGAGAAATTCATTCCTTTTAATAATGCTCATCGTTGATATGGCCAATTCCCTATTCTTATTTGCAACTTCCTCTCTCAGTTTTTCATTTTTTATCTGAACAATTTTCTTTTGCGCCTTCAACTTTTTACGCTTTAGCTTCTTTTTTCCATTGCTCAAAAGCTGTTCACGCTGTCTTCTATAATAATTCTTATATAATCTATGAACGAAAAAACCAGATAGAAAAAAACAAAGCACATAAAGTAATATAGCCATATTAGAAAGATACCATGGCCGTTCAATCCTAAAACTATATGATGCTATATTAGTAGAAATGTCATTACCTACTCTGGCTCGCACATTAAATGTATAATTACCATATGGTAAATTTTCGAAAGAGACGTTAGAAACACTAGCAAAGTCGCTCCATTGTTCATGAATTCCTTCTAATTGATATTGGTAATTAACTTCGGTATATTTATCAAATTCGGGGACATGGTATGAAAAGAAGAGGTTATTCTGTGTATAGTTAAAAGTTGTTGTACTATTGAGAGAAATTTTTTCAGTTTCAGAATCATTCGACTTTCTTGAAATTGAATTAATCCGAATAGAGTATTCCTTGGAAGTTAACTTCTTTAAGTCTAAAGTTAGATACCCATTAGACATTCCTATTAAATACTTCTCATTATTAATAGGAGTAAGACTCTCAAAACCCAAAACACCTAAATTCCTTCTAACATCCGAAGGAATTGCTATTTTATTGATTTTTGAGCTTGAGTTAAACTTCTCAGGAGAGGCATATACAATATTACTATTTGTAAAAGACCATAGGCGCTTTGCTTGTTCGTCAGCTATAAAAATACCCACAGGGTTATCATTATTGTCATAAAAAATAGTAGTGAGCACAGTGTCAATAATAAAAGTTTGGGTATTCTCGTTATATTTAAAAATACCATTATTGCTAGCATACAACACATTTCCCAGATAAGTTGATAAACTTGCTCCGGTACCCTTTGAAGCTTCGTTTTTTTCCTCAACTACTTTGGAGAAATCATTATCTAATTCCAATTCAAAAATACCTTTGAACTCACGATTCACAGCTACTTTAGTATCACCAATAAATTCTAAAAAACGACTTGAAATATCAAAGCCTTCAATTTTATTCTTAAACACCCAATTACCGTTAATTCTTTCAAGCACACTCAACCCATTAAAGTTACCTTGCAACAACATGTCTCTATGGTTTGGTATGTCCTTGATATCCCACGTTCCTGGAAAATTTGAAATCAATTTAGCCTGGTCTTGGTTCACAGCATAAGTTCCATTGTTGTGCCCACAAAAAAGCACATCATCAAATTTCTTTAAAAGCCAGACTTGACCCTCTGTACCACTAATAAGCTCAAAGTCACCTTTTGCATTTATTCTCTTATAAAACAAGCCTTGGTTGGTTCCCAAATAGAAATAATCTTTAAACATAGCAGAGGCGTAAACTACCCCTAATTTTCCATTCCTATCAATATATTCATTAAAAGGGGAGTCTATATTAATAATACTTATACCATTATCCAGAGCCAACCACAGGTTGTGTTCAACATCTTCCAAAATGGAGAGTACCGTGTTGTTGTTTAATCCATTTTCTTGATCGATATTGGTTATAACATCACCCTTCTTACTAATAAGATAGATTCCATGAGAAATCGTACCTAAAGCAATACTACCATCTGCTAACTGAATACTACTGTAAACATTTACGGCATTAGACTGTTCTTTAAGCGGATTATGCCATGGTACTAAATCTTCATTCTCCAGAAAGTAAAAATCGCCCTTTTCTGTAACCAGTATCGTTCTGTTATCTATTGAAAAAATACCAGAAACAACGAATTTCTTTAAGAGAGGGTGATTTGAGACCAATGCTTTTTCGCCATTCTCTATTTTAAAAAGACCTTTAACTATGCTATGAAAATAAATAGCTCCATTAATATTGAATATTTTTGCCCTACTAGTCTTAGTCTCGATTACTTTTACAGAGCTATCAGAAACGTTGTAAATATATATGCGTTCTAAACTTTGAAATAGTATCCAATCATCGAACGTCACAATATTCCAGAACTCCTCATCTTCTAATAACTCAACAGGCAACTTGTTGCTTATTGAATTATAAAATAACTCTCCATAGCTGTTTTGTTTCCAAAAACCAAACTCCATATAACAACCTGTATAAACCAGACCCCTAGCTGCTTTTACTGCTCTCAAAGTGGAACCATTAGGTGATGGATATAATTTCCAGTTTATCCCATTGAATTCTAACAATCCATCGTTGTTAGCCGCATAAATATATTTATCATCAGACTGGGAGAGCGACCAATTTTGATTTTGGGCCCCATAATCGACCGGGCTATAGTTTTGAATAGGAGGTAGCTCTTGGGAAAAGAGTCCAATTGAAAAAAGAAGAAAAAATAGATTAAAAGGTCTCAATACCATTTAATTAAATATACAAATGTGCGCTTACTAAATATAGGGTTTGTAATACAAATAATCAATTTAGTCTTATTATAGTTGGGTATAGATAAACCTGAGAGGTTCCTAAGTTGCTGTTAGTAGGCTAACTCACTCATTATTGTTTTTAAAGCAAAATCATTATACTTGATAAAAATTCCTTTTTTCTTTAAATAGGGAAATTTAATGTTTAGAAGGCATTTATTCTTTTGACTTAGTTAGTTCTGTTTAGTTACATAACTGAATGGGCAAGCTTTGATTTTTCCCTGAACAATTGACACGCAATGGAGAAAGTAGGCCTCTTGAGCTATTTTGGGTCACCGAACAAGGTACCTTTTATCACCATAAAACTTAACAAGTTGACTTATAAAGGAAGAATACTTTTGGAATTAAATCCACTCCAAACCCAACAAAAACGGGTAAAAACAAGAAAAGCTAGTCTTTCGACTAGCTTTTGGTTGCTCCCCCTCTAGGACTCGAACCTAGGACCCTCTGATTAACAGTCATAAACACACAACAAAACAAACAACCATCAAACCTTAACAGATTACCGTTAAAACACTCATATACAGCTGTTGTCAGTCATTCAAAATAAATTTAATTATGTTATAGTTTGTTTCATTACGTTATATTTGTGTTACAATTGTGACACAAATGCATCGTTAACAAATTTACAACTATGAAACAGGCAGAAGCGGCCATTTATTTAGATAAGCCACGACCGAAGAAAAACGGTAGTTGTTCCGTAAAAATTAAAATAACATACCACAGAAAGAGAAAATACTATCCTACTGGTATTTACCTTACACCAGATGACTTTAAAAAGTTGATGAACACCAAACGCAAAACATCACAGCAGAAAGAACATCTAATTAAGCTTAACCATCTACTAACGAAAGCTCAAAAAGTAATTGCAAATCTTATCGTGTTTACAGTTGATGGGTTTGAAGAAAATTATTATGAACTCCGTAACACAGAGAACAGCGTTTCATTTGCATTCGACAACTATATAAATAATCTTAAATCTGAAGATCGCATAGGAACCGCAGTTAGTTGTAATTGTGCCAAAAAAAGCTTAGAAAACTTCAAGCAAGGGTTAACGTTTGCCGATATTACTCCGGCCCTTCTGAAGAAATACGAAAATTGGATGTTAGATAATGGCAAAAGTATTACAACAGTGGGCATCTATCTTAGAAGCCTAAGAACAATTTATAATTTACAAAATATTGATAACAGCTTATACCCCTTTGGAGGAAAGCAGGGCAAGTACACCATACCTACCGGCAAAAACATTAAAAAGGCTCTAACAATTCAAGAAATAGCTAAAATCTACCATTATAAAACATCATTAAATCCCACTAAGGATATGGCGCGGGATTATTGGTTATTTCTGTACTTGTGCAGCGGGATGAACGTTAAAGATTTTTGTTTGCTTAAATGGAACAATATTGATGGCGAAATGCTAAACTATCAAAGAGAAAAAACAAAAAGGAGTAACAAGGAAAATAAATCAATTTCTGTTGCCTTAAAAGCCGAAAGTTGGACTATACTCAAAAAGTGGAGCATACCTTCTGTTTCTAAAGAAGCCTTTATTTTTCCACATATACAGCAAGGAATGAGCGCCGAAAGACAAAGGGTTATTTACCAACAATTGACAAAGACTATCAACAAATATATGAAGCAGATTGCTGAAGAATTGGGAATCGAAAAGAATGTAACGACATATTATGCTAGACATTCCTTCGCTACCGTTTTAAAGCGGTCGGGGACCAACATAGGAATGATCAGTGAATTGTTAGGACATAGTTCTGTAAAGGTCACTGAAAGTTATTTAGATAGCTTTCAAAGTGACCAAATTCATAAAATAACAGGAGCCTTGACTGTTGGTTTCAAAAGAGCAAATTGAAAGAAAATTAACTATCTGCTAGTTAATACGGCCAACACCATATTATTAGGAAATTAAGATTAAAAATGGAAACTTACGATTTAAAACAAATTGATACCCCGTTACCAAATGAGATCATACCCTCTTTAATAAATTCTATTCTTAATAGGTCATATCCAAAAATACCGGAAGGCATACCTTGTCAACTGATGCTATGTGATTTAATAAAGCGCGTAGGAGACGTTAATTTACTAAATGATATGATACGACTCTTTATAGAGAGCAACCATCTTTCCAAAGATACTTACAACAGTGTAAGAGGTCCTTTAATTGCGATATTTGACAAGGAATATTACTCCATTCCCGAAATGCTTGCAATCGAGACGATTATTTTTTCCGATCTCATTGCACACGAGATATACTCTAAATCAATTCCCGCAGACCCACCCTACTTAACAAAACCTGATTTCATATTTTATCTTAAAGGAAACCTCGTTTATACGAACATTAATGAAACCTCATCAAGGTATAGGCGAGAAGGTCTTATAAATTTTGTTGATAACGCAGCCTTAGATGCAATAAAAAACCTGTTTAATTCTATAAAAAAGGACTTTTATAGGATAGGTGAAAACTCTATTTATTCAAAAGCTGACAAAAAATATGTGAAGGAGGCCCTAAAGAATCTAAGCCCAAACGGAAATTACGACCACCCAGAATCTGGCGCTAGGAAAAAACTGATGAAGAAACAGAATAACCTAATTTCACAGGTTAGTATCAAAGAAGTTTTAAATCATTTTGGTGTACTTACCAAAATGACGAATAAAAATGGTGAATTTTATTTAACGGAAGAACAGCTCTTGACTTTCGTAAAGTCAACGTTTATTGATTTAAAACCTATAAAACAGGAGTTTAATTGTAAACGTTTCAAAAAGATAGACCTTAGAAAGGTATTCTCTAGTTTTTACTTTAACAACAAGAACAAAGAAAACAATGCAATAAAAATAAAGCAAAAATATTTTGATATTATGAACGATTCATTCTACGGTTTTAACGACAACGACTACTCAGAATTTTCAAGATAAAAACCATAAAACAAACCAAATAGACCATAAAATTGCCCATAAAACCCATAACGCTTTTTAAATAATCAACAATCAAATAACTCTGCAGTATAATCTAAATATTTACTGCAATGGAAACAATACCATTTGACCAAACGCAACGAGATGTTGCTGAAATTAAAGAGGGCCTAAAAAACTTAGAGGTCCTAGTACAAAAGTTAGAATCTAATCCTGTAAACGCAACCGAACCGCCTATTGATGTCGATGAAGTCTCAAACATCACTGGTAAGAGGGTCCCCACAATTTACGGTTATGTGTATCGTAACGATATCCCACATAGCAAAAAGGGAAACAAATTATACTTTTTTAGATCAGAAATAATTGAGTGGATACGAGCTGGCAAAAGACAATCAAATGCGGAAATCGAAGCGGATGCAGAATTTATTTTACTAAAAAATAAAAAAGGCTGAAATCATGGAAAACCACAATAACAGCCTGTATACGAGACAACGTAAAGGTAACGGAAAAGATAATATAATTCCTCTAAACCCAAAATTTACTGACCTAAGTAGACCAGAAACTTTTGCAGAACATTTTCATCAACTCACCAATAACAAACCCACTTTACACAGTGAAATTTTGAACCAACTGATTGAACAATTCATTCCTTTGGACTTTGAAACAATTGCAAACCCCAAAGGAAATAATGATGATAATTTCAAATTAACTCACAAACATTATTTGGTTTTATCCATTGAAAATGTGATTGCTATAGCTGAAAAAAATAAGTGGGGACTCTGTAAACAACATGATATTATATACCTGTATAATGGATGTTACTGGGATAAAGTCTGTAAAGAGACCTTTTATAAGTTCTTGGGAGAAGCTGCCGAAAGAATGGGAGTTCCCAAATTCTCTGCAAGATATTATCAGTTCAGGAAACACCTTTACGAACAATTCCTTGGTACGGCCTATTTTGAATCAAAACTGTGCTTGGCTAATAAGGTCTTGATAAATCTGCAAAACGGTACATTTGAAGTAACCACTAAAGGCACGCAATTGAGGGCCTTCGACCGTCGGGACTTTATCACATATCAATTGCCATTTAAATACGATCCCCAGGCAAAAGCTCCGTTATTCAAGTCGTTCTTGAACCGAGTATTGCCGGATATCGAACGCCAAAAAGTTTTGGCCGAGTATTTGGGTTATCTCTTTATAAAAAACGGCAGTAACCAGCTAAAGGAAGAAAAGGCACTCATACTTTACGGAACCGGTGCAAATGGAAAAAGTGTGATGTTCGAAACAGTAAAAGCATTACTCGGGCCTGAGAATATATCCAATTACTCATTACAGAGCCTAACCAACGAAAACGGCTATTTTAGGGCGAAAATTGCGAACAAACTAGTCAACTACGCAACTGAGATTAACGGCAAACTACAGTGTGCCACCTTTAAGCAATTAGTCTCCGGAGAACCAGTGGAAGCCAGATTGCCATATGGCGAACCTTTTACATTGGGGCATTACGCCAAATTGATGTTCAATTGTAATGAACTGCCGAGGGATGTGGAGATTACCAATGCCTACTTTAGACGGTTTTTAATCATTCACTTTGAAGTTACCATTCCGGAGCACGAAATGGATACGCTATTACATACCAAAATAATCGAAAATGAGCTGTCCGGGGTATTTAATTGGGTTTTAGAAGGGCTGGACCGATTACTGGAGCAGAAACGATTTACACACTCCGATGCTATCAATAAGGCCGTTGAACAATATAAGAATGAGTCCGATAGTGTAAAACTGTTCATTGACGAAAACAATTATCAAATCAGCCCCAACGATTACCGATTAATAAAAGATCTCTACTCAGTATACCGAGTGTTCTCTCTTGACGGTGGTTTTAGACCTGTCAACAAAACAAACTTTATTAAAAGGCTCAAAGGCTTTGGAGTTGTGGTTGAGAACGTAACGGGTAACAAATTGGCGGCCTACGTCAGTGACAGTCCCATTAATCACTAATTAAAAAAGTTTGTTTCATAGGCTAACTCCACTAACTAAAATAACTGATCGAGTTAATAGAGTTAGTGGAGTTAGCCTCTAAAAAACATTTTATTATGGAAGAATACCGATATTCTTATGATAAAAGCACTAGAAAATTTGTGTGCCCCCAATGTCAAAAAAAAACGTTTTGTTCTATATATTGACAAATTTACAGGTAAGTACCTCCCTGACATTTACGGAAAATGCGATAGGGCCGACGGTTGTAATTACAAAAATTGCCCTTACGTTATGGGATATGCAAGAATGATATGGCAAAGGGAGAAGGGGTTACATCCTGACAATTGGAAACGTTTAAAAAATAGTCCAGTTCAAAAACAAATAATAAAAGCGGAGCCCACTTACATACCCCAAACCGTATTAAATGCCACTCTTTTAGGTTACGATCAGAATGTTTTCATCCAGAACCTACTAACAAAGACTCCCTACCCATTTGAGGCCAAGGACGTTGAAGAAGTTATTTCCCTTTACCATATGGATACGGTACTGGAGGGATATCGTAAAGGTGCGGTCACTTTTCCATTCATTGATGAAAATGGTCGAATAAGAGCTGTACAAGTGAAAGTTTTCGACAAAAATAATCATACCATAGCGACCGATTCCATACCCTCTATTTTGGAAAAGCGGCACGTTAAGAATAACATCCAGATACCCCAATGGTTAATGGACTATAAAAATAATGATATCAAATTCTCCTGTCTATTCGGTGCGGATATTTTAAAAAAATTCCCGAACAATCCAGTGATTTTGGTGGAGGCCCCTAAAACTGCAGTTTATTTTGCGCTTTGCTTTGGCCTTCCAAAAGGTCCCAGAGGCTTGATTTGTCTGGCGGTTTACAATTTAACCAGCTTGAATCTTGAAAGATGTAAGGTGCTAGAGGGTAGGGATGTGTATCTTTTTCCTGATTTATCGAAAAACGGTACTGCATTTGACCAGTGGTGTAAAAAAGCAAAAGAAATGCAACCCAAAATTAAGGGTACCTGCTTCTTTGTTTCAGATCTGTTGGAACGTTTCGCCAATGTGACCGATAGGAAGCAAGGTAAGGATCTTGCTGATTACCTTGAAAATCTGGATTGGAAAAAGCTCAGGGGGGATTTTAGAAACCAACCTCCCTGTAACACCGCAACGCATAAATCAAAAAGCATGGACGACGGAAAAGACAGAATGACCAAAGAATTTAAAACCACTGAAATCGAATCAGATTTTGTCGGCCAGTTGGTTTGTGTACAAGACGAATATCTTAATCGAAGGGGAACGCCACGCGAGAATTACACCCAAGAGCAGTGGTTGATGCAGGACGATGCAGTATTCTTCTATGAAATTAGAAAACAAATAAAAAGTTATATAAGTGAAAAACTGCAAAAGTCCAACCCCGATGAATTAAAAGTAAAATGCGGTATTACAGTCGATTTATATAACGGTTAAACCTGAAATAATAGAACCATTCCCCTATAATATTTTTTCATTTTCATATAGTACTCTCGTAAATGAATATTTGCGTATTACATCCCTCTATCCGTGAACAAATGCATTTTTTTGAAAAAATACAAAACAGTAGTGACACATCCGAGTAAGCAAGCCTCATAGTAAAATCTTTATTCAGTCTGAATAATCTCCATCTGCAGAAAATTGCCCCAATTTTCAGGTGTGAACAATTTTGAGTCTATGTTTATAACTTTATTCCGGTCCAACTACCGCTATCTTCCTCTTTATTATTAGTCCAAAGTCCAGACCCAATTTCGTTTGCTAAATTTCCATTGAAATCTCCAACTACTTCAGATGTTCCGATTGTAGCGTTTAAAACTCCATTTTCGGAAATAACGCCAATTACCTGATATGAATTTGAGGATTGGATAGAAGTAAATGTTCCAATTGCAGTTTTGTTTGCATCAATTTGAATTGACCAATTCCCACTATCGACATTACCAGCATATTGTCCGCTCCAAGTCCCTTCAAGGACCAAGATTTCATCCTCCTCTTTTTTACATGAATTTAGGATACAAACACTTAAAAATACTAATGCGAAATATTTTGCTTTCATAGATTATTACTTTAAATAATGCGAATGTAATTTTTATTTTTTGAGCTATTGATTACAACAAATGGACAAGAACTCTAAGTTGTTAAGAATTATTTGAAAGATTACAATGCCTGTGCAATATTAACTGGGGAGTGTGCTCTATTGGAATCTGTGACTAAAGCCTTTTGCCTAAGACTAAGCCAAAATGGGGAATGGTATCACCATTTGAATCAAATTGAACGGCCCCCAAAAGACCTAGATAAAAACTATCTCCAATCTGAAAATTATAGTTTAGGCGAAGCGACGCTCCTACTGCAAAAGTTCTAGCCGGAGAGAACCTAATACTACTGCGAACGGGATATGGAAGGTCTGTCCCTGCTGGGTACAGGATTGAATCCAAGTCCATAAGCGAGGTAGCCTGATATCGAAATAAGGGTAGAATAGAAAGACCGAATCGCTGATTGGTTGTTTGTATAAAATTATATCTAATACCTGTGACAAGCTGAAAACCGGAAGTAACCGTATGCAGTGTAGCATCAACCCTTTCGCCATCCGATAGTTCATAAAAAAGTGGAGTGTAGGGGGAATCGTTCAGGGTACCTTCGAAACCCAATTGCCAATAAAATTTATTTGAAAATTTCTTACCATAGTTAGTACCGAAATGATACCCAGGAATATCGCCTGTTCCATGTCTACTGAGTCCAAATGAAAACTCCAAGTAAGATTTTGGCTCGTTCTGTCCATGAAGAATGAATTGTGGAGCTAGAACAAGAATTAGAATTAAACATATTCTCATAATTACTTATAAATTATCATCAGCTTTTGAGCTAATATATTTGGTTTACGTACTTAATGCGGTAAAGTGGCTAAAAATACTCGTTATTCATACTAGAATGATAATCTATGTCAAAAAATATTGGACAATCTTCTTGAATTTTACAAAAAATTTAAAAGTGTGTGAGTTAACCCACACACTTTTAATTACTATTTAGTTTCCTTCATACCTGATAAATTTCATCTTTCCAAGATCGTATCGTTTGTAACGATTATCTGAGAACTGAACTATTCTGGAACCTAAATCGTCATCGTCTTTTTTAGCACTTACTTTAACGGTTCCACCTGGAATAGCAGGTTGAGCAGGAGTTGTTTTAGTAGCAGGTTTATAAGCGCTACCCGGTATGGAAATTGAGATTTCAGCTGAAGGGCCACCATCTTCTTCTATCCATTTTTCCACATTATAATCGCCTAGGTTATTTAAGTTCCAATTAAATAGGAATGACGCTTTAAATTTTACCCACTTATCATCCTTGAATTTACTCCGCTTAACTCTTCCAAAACTGGTCTCCGCTACTATTGTGCCAGCAGATCCTTGTGTACCAGCTACAACTTGCCTAAATTCAAGCTTACCCGAGAACCATGACTCAATTCCGTTCAAGTCGGTAACTTGAATCCATGCTCCATGCTCTGCCTCTCCGCTTACCCTTCTAAATTTAGATTTTGCCGTAAGTGAGGCACCATTCTTTCCAGTAGTGAACGGCGGCACTGCTTTAGTATCTATTAGATCTTCGCCAATATTATCAAGTTCGGGGAGGTATTCAGCAGCACCAATAACATAAACATCATTTTCCCATGCATATTCTTCGTTAACATCAAACGCATATTCCAGCTCTCCTTCATCATTAAGCTTATAACCTGGGGCCGAGTAGTCGGCATTGTGGGCCCCTTTTAGCACAACAATCGGTTCGTTCATATTCTTAGCAACGTCAAAACCCTTATTGGATAGGGCTAAATCTTCCAAGGTTTCAGCTCTTGGGTAAAATATCATGGGGATTTCACTTTCGTCAAGCGATTTAATTTTAGCCGACAGGGTTTTAATATTAGATGTTGATTTACCGAACTTGGAAGAGGTAGATAATTTTTTAGTCATATCATCTACATAGACCAAATAGTCATCACCTGCTTCGCTAAGCTGATGTGCATTTTCATAAACATAACTTCTAAAATCTGAAGTTTTTGCCATTAAAAGAACTTCTTTAGCTAACTCGGCATAGGCTGTGATTTGTTTAGTATCAGTAAACTCATTGACGGCCAGACCCATAGTTCTACTTTCAATACTTGTATCCAGAACGGCAACATTATCGTTAGTAATCGATGCTTCTTCCTTGGAAATCGATGTTTCTTCCTTGGAACAGGAGAATAGTACTACCATAGATACAAAGGATAAATAAAATGTTTTTTTTGACATAATTTGACAGTTTTTTTTGATTAAAAAGTTATTTAACCTTACAAACATATGTTTTTATTACGATATATTACGTAAGAAATTATTTATTTTTTCATGAGCAATAATTGCCGTGAAGAATGTGGCGTAATACCGTAATATTGCGGTTTAAATCCTCAGTTAATCTAACTGCTATATTTCAAACACTTCTAAATTTTTCATTTTCATATAGTGCTATCGTAAAGAACGGTTGTTGTAGTCTGACCATGAAAAGTATAATATTACTTTCACGAATGCCCAGTTTGTAGATACTTTGAAAAGCAGAACTATTAACTATGCTAAAAATCCTTTTCTTACTCAGAAAGATAATCACCTAAGGCAAAATTAATGGCCTTTGATGATCCACTAAGTGAGAATTCATAATCCGTCTTACCACAACTATTAACAACCCTAATATAGACAGTTTTCTTATTCATCAACATTTCTATAAAGTCAAAAATACTTGTGTAACTAAAAGAATTAATAAATAAAGAATCTTTGTTTAAATCTGGAGTAGGAGTATCGCAAATTAAAATAGACTCGTCATCATTGAACGCAACTCTTACAGTATTTCTGCTGCAACCTGTGTACCCAATATCAGTAAGATAGATATTGGGTGATCCTTCGCCAAAACGACTTATTACCAAAGTTGGTTTGTTAAAAGGAAAGCTCCCTCCCTTACCAATTACATAGCACGACTTATATTGACCATCAAATTTATTATCGCCAGAATCAATTTTCCATTGAGACACCATACTGATTGAGTATAGAAAAAAGATCAAAGTAAAAATCAACTTCAGCATTTGATAAAGATTTATAACATTGCAAATTAGTAAAATAAAGAATAGTACAAGTTAGATACAATCGCTAGGATCAAACTATGTAAAATTGATTTTCTCGTCTATTCACTCTATATAACCCAAATACTTCAATAATGCACCCACCGCGACAACTGCAATTATTATTCGCACTAACCATTTCCCTATCGTTGTATTGAATAGCCAAAAAATGTCCATCGTTGTCATAAACGAGCTATGGGCGAACGGTACGCACCTTGCTAACAGTAAATACCTAAACGTGAAATTTTCGCTTTACGCGCTACATATGTTCTTTGTAGAAGTAGAACTAAACAGTTTAGATAAGATGTTGGGAATGAAAATCTTTAAGTCTGGTCAGATTAAGGATAAATATGTAGGCAAGTATTAAATCAAAACCACAGCCCCACTTACAACTTTTCTTTAGAGCTAGGTTTTTCCCAACTTTGATTTTTTAATCTGGTTATTCATTTTGTATATCAATTTGCAAAGATTGGTATTTGATATACAAAATAATCAATTATATGCATTTTTCTCAAAGCCTACCTTCATTTCATCTCTAATATATATCGTAATTTGTATTCTAATTTAATATATGCACATATACATTTGTTATCAACAATAATATAATTATGGCAAAACCAAAGAAAGAGTTAAATCATGCGTGGCAGCTAGATTTCCTATTTAATGAATTTGAGAAAGAAAGCGACCGTGCTGCCGTAATACTTGCAGTTTCATTAATTGATGAAGCATTAAAATCATTATTAAATTCCTTCTTGCTCCCAAGTGCAGGTTCCTCGGATGAAATATTTGATGGCGCTAATGCCCCTATCGGTACTTTTAGTGCCAAAATAACATTAGCACAAAGATTAGGATTGATATCAACCCAATTTTGTCGTGATATACATTTATTGAGAAAAATTCGAAATGCGTTTGCTCATGATGTATATGGATGCAACTTTGAGAATGGAGGTGTTAAGTCAAGAATTTTAGAACTTGACAAGTCAATTACAAGATTCGATTGTAATAACTTAAGAGAAACTCAAGGAATTAAAGGTGTTACTATTCCTGAAGGGGCAAGAGGAGATTTTCTTATTATTTGCGCATTTATCCTAAGCTGCCTTCACGACAGAATTAAGAATATAACTAGGTTGAAGGATTCGGATTCTGAACAAATTTATTATGAATTACTTGTGATAAATGAAAATGCTGAAATAATTGTAGCTAGTACTGGTGAAATTCACGAAAAAAAAGTTGATAACAAAATCTATAAACAATAAGGGCTTCGGGCTTATATGAATGGTTTTTGCGGAAAGATAAAAATAGTTGGCAACAATGGCAACCGTTGTACAAGCACTAATCCTTACCAAAAAATAAAAACAGACTGATATAAGTATCTGCTTTAGAAATTCCAAAAAACAATAAATTGAAAGAATACAATCTAGAATATCTAAACTCTCTAATTGAGAATAAAGTTGAAGAAAATCTTAATCTGGAATATAAAGCTTCAGGAGCTTTAGGCAAGCAAAATAACAAGACAACAGAAATATCTAAAGATGTTAGTTCGTTAGCAAATTCTGATGGAGGAATAATCATTTATGGAATTGCAGAAGATAATAATAATCATCTTCCAAAAGAAATATCCCCAGTTGACAGAAATCAATATTCTAACGAATGGTTAGAGCAAATAATTCAAAGTAAAATTAGACCAAGGTTAAATGACTTTAAAATTCACCCTATTGATATAGATACTGAAAATGTCGTTTATGTTGTGCAAATAAACAAAAGTAACACAGCCCATCAAGCAGACGATAAAAGGTACTACAAAAGGTTTAATTTCCAGTCTACTGCAATGTATGATTATGAAGTTAGAGATATACTAAACCGGAATAAAAATCCAATTATTTCTTTAGACTTTAAGTTTGAAAATCAACTTAAGGAAATTGTAATTTATGCAATTAATTCAGGTGCTGTTTATGCAAAGTATGTAAATGTTAAATTTATAATATCAAAAAGTATTTGTGATTTTGAATATTATGATTCCCATGACCACAAAACTTTTCAAATAAATACTGACAATACAATTAGAGATTTACTTGCCACACAATTTTCGGGAAGTGATAAATACGGACCTTCACGGTACGTGCCAATTTTACCAAGACAAAGATTTGAATTAATCAAAATAAAATTAACTGATTTTGCTTTCGATCATGATAACATATTAGAATGGGAAATATTCTGTGATAATTCTCAACCAATAGCAGGCAAGGTTCGATTTGCAGATTTATTAAAATAAATAGGATGAAATTTCAAAAAGGACAGGCAATAATTTACACAACATTAACTGGAAAACAATATTCTGGCATCGTAATGCACAGAAAATGTGATTTTCCAAATAATTATATCGACACAGATTTTGAACATGGAGGTTTTGATTATTTAATACAAATTGTAAAGGACATGAAAGAGGAAAAGGTTTTTGTTAATGAAAACGATTTGGCATAATATCTGTTTACAACATTGGTTTCATTGAAATGTCCTAGTACAGTTTAATAATATTATTGAAAATTTAAATACAGTGGAAAATATTCGAGGGTATAACATTTAACATGCAATATTTAAGGTAGACTCTATAAGGTTAGGCTGTAAAAAAAGTTGAAAAAAAAATTCTTATGCAGGTTAAAAGATGCCCCGTGGGGTCAAGTAAATCGATTTCCCTTTTAGGGTGCGGGCGTTCATACGTATATAGGGAATGACCAACAAATATAAAGACCATTTTTTTCAACACTCCAACCAATCCGGCGCCGGTTAATAAATTAACTGCTTGGGTGAATATTCCTAATTCCAGAAGATAACTTCTTTATCAATGTAGCAATTACCTCTTCTTGGAGTTCTCTCCTACCCTCCCAATAGGCATTCATGGTCTCACGCCCATTTATGCTTACCAATTCTTTGTTAGTTGCGATATTACCATCCTTAAATCTAGTTTTTATACCCCCAATGATTAGGTTGGGCATAATTACGGAGTTAAAGTTCTTTAAAGCATTCTCCCTAGCTTTTAAGGCTAGTTTTTTACTTGTAATACCCTTACGGGGGTTGTAGCCAAACTTATTCTTATACTCGGCCGCATTCATACCGTGACGATGGGATACGTGCCTTAATAAGCGGTCATAGCCTACTTTACATATTTCGCATAGAGGTTGACCTTTTTTATTTAGTTCTGGTTCTTTGTAGTACATGATTCGGATGATTAAGATTAACTGGTAACAGACGAACACTACTTCCTTTTAAAGTTACAAATTTTATAGTGGCGACATATTACAGTCTCTTCAATAGAATAACATAAAATTGAAGCTTAATATAGAAAAAGAAGACCTGTTAATTCACCGATATAGTAAAGCCTTGTATAATGATAATATAACTGTTTGTCACACCTATGCATACAGACAAATTCACATAGCCACTTGTAAATAAAAATAAAGAAGGCAATATTCTGATGACTAAGTCTCCGATGGTGATTCAAAACAAGCTGCAAAGGTAAAGATATAAGGCAAAAGCATAATATAGTAGATAGTCAGCCCTAAGCCTAGGAATACAAAATAGTAGACAGAGATAAGCTGTCCTTATTTCCTTTTTGTGTTACAAACGCGTTACAATAAGAAACCAAAAAAGGGTCACATTTCTGTAACCCTTTGGTAATTAAGCTCCCCCTCTAGGACTCGAACCTAGGACCCTCTGATTAACAGTCAGATGCTCTAACCAGCTGAGCTAAGGAGGAAAATATATCCGCTTAGTTTACCTAAGCGGGTGCAAATATAATAGTTTTTTTTAATGTCCCAAATAAAATTCGCAATCTATTTTTCCATTAAATATCTATAGAGGTCATTTCCGTTAGCAAACAGTATTAAAGCAAGCAATAAAAAGAAGCCAACAACCTGTGCATATTCTAAAAACTTATCACTTGGCTTACGACCTGAAACCATTTCATATAACAAAAACATTACATGACCACCATCTAATGCCGGTATAGGCAATAAGTTCAAAACACCCAACATAATGGACAAGAACGCCGTAGTTCCCCAGAACACCTGCCAGTTCCAAACCTCAGGAAAAAGTCCACCAATGGCCGCAAAACCACCAACACCCTTGTAAGCACCTGTATCTGGATTAAAAATCTTTTTTAATTGTTTCAAATACCCAGTAAATGTATTTACGCCTTTATTTATTCCTGCAGGAATAGATTCAGCAAAGCTGTATTTCTCCGTCTGAATACTTAAAAGACCTCTTTTCTCCATTTCCTCCATAGAAGGCATAACCGGTCGTACTCCAATTTGCGAAGAATCATTGATTACTACTGGTATAATTTTACGAACACTATTATCACGTATAACGGTAAGGTTAATTTTCTGTCCTTTGTACTGCTCCAAAATAGGTTTAACCTCATCAAAATAGGTGACTTTCTTCCCAGCTATCTCCACTATTTCATCCTTAGGCTCAAGGCCAGCATCAATATTTAATGATTCTGGTGAAACTTCCCCGATTAAAAATGGGAAACGAAAACTCAAAAACCGGATACGGTCTTTATCGTCAAGCAGTGTATTTATAAAATCAACAGGAATCTCCTTTTCTATAATTTCCCCATTACGGTCTATTGTAATGTTGTTTCCGTTAATAATATCCATGAAGATAGTATTGAAATCTTTGATTTTCTCACCGTCAACCGCTAGGATTTTATCTCCGGTTTGAATACCAATTTCATCACCAATGGTCTCTTCAGTAACATACACACCGTCTTTTAAACCATCTGCAGGTATGAATGTATCGCCATAAGCATAAGCCATACCAATATAAATAACCAACGCAAGAATAAAGTTTACGGTTACCCCGCCCAACATAATAATAAGTCGTTGCCAAGCCGGCTTGCTTCTAAACTCCCATTCCTTAGGCTCTTCGCTCATTGCCTCGGTATCCATGCTCTCGTCAATCATACCGGATATTTTTACATAACCACCTAACGGAAGCCAGCCAATACCATAAACGGTTTCACCTATCTTCTTTTTAAAAAGAGAGAACTTAACATCAAAGAACAAGTAGAACTTCTCTACACGAGTTTTAAATAATTTAGCAGGAATAAAATGCCCCATTTCGTGAAGTACGATCAACAATGAAAGGCTTAAAAGAAATTGTATAGTCTTAATAATAAACGGACTCATCTATGTTTTCTATAATTAATGAACTCATCTTGAATTCAGCCGACAAAAGTACACTTTTACAGTCGCTTAAAAAAAAGAACTGATAACAGCCATTTGATTTTAAGAAACATTTAGCAGCACTATAAGGTAGTATTGGTTGAATGCTTGTACTGACTAACGTATCTTTACCAAAAAGATTATGCGCTCTTTTTTCTCAAAATATAAATTTTTTGGTCTTGTACTATTAGGGCTCTCTGCCGTAATCATGTATCTGTTCTACAATGCGCTGCAACCGCCTGAAATACTAACGGTTTACCAACCTACCATGGTCAACCCTGAACTTGTGGACAGTACAGTTCAATACAAAAGAAAATACCATACCATTGCAGATTTTTCTTTGACCAATCAAAATGGGGAGACAATAACTCAGGCCAATTATGCCGATAAAATTTATATAGCGGATTTCTTTTTTACTACCTGCCCTACCATTTGCCCAATTATGACCAAGAATATGGTCAGTATTCAGAAACGCATTAAAGATTTTGATGATGTGATGCTTTTATCACATTCAGTAACTCCAGAAATTGATTCTGTGGCGCAATTGAAGAAATATGCAGTTGAAAAAGGTGTGGATGATGCTAAATGGAACTTGGTAACAGGAGACAAAAAGCAGATATATGAACTGGCACGAAAATCATACCTAGCAGTGAAAGATGATGGCGATGGTGGCCCTTATGATATGATTCATACCGAAAATTTCATTCTAGTGGATAAGAAAAATCGCATCCGTGGGTTTTATGATGGCACCAATGAAGAAGAAGTAGAGAAATTAATGGGGGATTTAAAAATTCTAATGACCTCAGATAAAGAGTAATAAACTAGCAAGTTTGCATTCTAATTACCAAATATATCTTTCTAAATTAAATCTACACCTCTCTTAATTCTTCAAGTCAATTTTAAGCAACCTAAAAACTTCACCTCTTTTAGGATTTTTTGGGATTCAACCCGTCTCTTTTAGGATAATTTATGCTACTTTTGCCCTTACTTGTAATCAATCTAAATAAACATTGGGAATTACAGTCGCACAACTAAAAAAAGGACAAAAGGGAATTATCAAAGAGTTCTCTGATGACTCCCTGCCTATAAAATTGCTAGAATTAGGCTGTTTGCCCGGTAATGAGATAGAATTGGTTCAGGTTGCTCCTTTCAAAGACCCTATTTATATAAATGTAAACGGTTCGCATATTGCTATAAGACGTGAGACCGCACAGCTTATTGAGCTGGAAATTATAGAAGACACCCCTGTTCTATGAGTAAACAAATTAACGTTGCACTTATAGGAAACCCCAATACCGGTAAAACCTCCGTTTTTAATCAACTGACCGGCCTAAATCAAAAGGTGGGTAATTACCCGGGTATTACTGTCGAAAAAAAAGAGGGTATTTGCAAACTCCCCCGAGGAATAAAAGCACACATATTAGATTTACCAGGTACGTATAGCCTAAACACCACTTCTTTAGATGAGAGTGTTGCTGTAGAACTTCTGTTAAATAAGAATGATAAAAATCACCCAGATTTAGCTATTGTTGTTTCAGATGTAGAAAACCTAAAACGAAATCTTCTTTTATTCACACAGATAAAAGATCTTAAAATACCCGCCATTCTTGTTATTAATATGGCAGACCGTATGTCTCGTAAAGGGATTACGGTAGATATTCCTCTTTTAGAAGAAAAGCTCAATACCAAGATTGCGTTGGTCAGTACCCGGAAAGGTGTTGGAATAGACCGTCTAAAAGAGCTCATTTCCGATTACAAAAATCTATCTACAGTTCAAAACGTAGACATCACGGTAATTGATCCTGGATATTTCCAAAAATTAAAAGAGGCTTTTCCAAATGAAGACCTATATAAATTGTGGCTTGTAATTACGCAAGACGTCAATTTTATGCCCATTGAGAAAAAACTGTTCAAAGATGCTTCCTCATTTGCCACCAAATCTAAATCAGAGTTAAAGAGACTACAACAGAAAGAAACCATTCTTAGATATCAATTTATTAATGGCATTCTTAAAGGTACTTACAAAGTAGATTTAGCCATTGCCAAAGGTTTTAGAGCTTCGTTAGATAAAGTTCTTACACATAAAATCTTTGGGTATGTAATTTTCATGGTCATTCTCCTCACCATATTTCAAGGTATTTATGAGTGGAGCGGTTACCCGCAAGATTTAATAGAAACATTTTTTGCTTCAGCCAGTTCATGGGTAAAGGATACCCTTCCGCCAGGCGTGTTTACTAATCTTATTGCAGAAGGTGTTCTAACAGGTATTGGTGGTATTGCCATGTTTATTCCGCAGATTGCTTTCTTGTTCTTGTTTATTTCTCTTTTAGAAGAAACAGGTTATATGAGCCGCGTGGTATTCTTAATGGACCGCCTTATGCGTCCCTTTGGTCTAAGTGGTAAAAGTGTTGTGCCTTTAATATCGGGTACGGCCTGTGCCATACCTGCTGTAATGGCTACCCGAACTATTGAAAACTGGAAAGAAAGACTGATAACTATACTCGTTACTCCCTTTACAACCTGTTCGGCACGGTTGCCTATTTACATCATTATCATTGCTCTGGTTATACCAGAAGGTAGTTTTCTAGGTCTAGGTTACAAGGCTCTTACTTTAATGTTACTGTATTTACTTGGTTTTGGAGCCGCAATTTTTTCGGCCTTAATACTGAACAAAATATTGAAAATTAAAGGCAGGTCATTCTTTGTGGTCGAAATGCCAAACTACAAATTACCTTTACCTAAAAATGTAGCATATACGGTCTGGGAAAAGACCAAAAGTTTTGTTTTGGGTGCAGGAAAAATCATCTTGGCCATTTCAGTAGTACTATGGTTTTTAGGTTCTAATGGTTATGCCGATGATTTTAAAAATGCTGATGAAATTGTTGCTAACCGCATTCAAACCGAAGGATTTTCAGACTTTAACCAAACAAGTATTGTAAGCGCATTATCTGCTTATGAATTGGCTATAAAAGATAGTATCAGTACAAATGCGTACCAAATGGATACGGCTGCCCTGTCTGATTCTTTAGCTCAAAAACAAACATTTCTTGAACAGAAAGCTTTACACCAAGAAATTTCTAGTTACAAGTTAGAAAACTCTTATATGGGCTATATGGGGAAGGCCATAGAGCCTATTGTTCACCCACTGGGTTACGATTGGAAAATTGGTATTGCGGTTCTTACATCATTTGCAGCACGTGAAGTATTTGTTGGCACCTTGGCCACAATTTATAGTGTGGGCAGCGATGAGGAGCAAACTATCCAGAACAGGATGGCAGCAGAAATAAACCCCAAGACAAAAAAGCCACTGTTTAATTTGGCATCCGGAGTTTCCCTATTACTATTTTATGCGTTTGCTATGCAATGTATGAGTACTTTGGCAGTGGTAAAACGAGAAACGAATACTTGGAAATGGCCTGCCGCACAACTAGTTTTTATGAGCGCTTTTGCGTATATTGTTGCTTTGGTAGCATATCAAACATTAAAATAAAATGAGCATACTTCAACCCATATTGGTTTATATAGTTTTAGCAATCTCTGTAGGCTATTTAGTGAAGAAATTCTTTTTGCCAAAAGCATTGTTTGCCCACAAGAAAGGGAACGTCAAAGCTTGCGGAAAAGATGGTTGTGGTTGTCACTAATTTTATAGTCCATCTGCATAAACCGTTCATCTTCAATTTAGCAACATATTAAAGTTCAGCACACCTGTCCTGCTAATTTTGTAGGTTAATTCGTTAATAAAAGGATAAATCGGTATTAAATAAATCAAAAAAACCGTGCTTACCTCAAATGCTATCGCTTTTTTTGAATAGCCATTAGCCATGAATATGCCAAAATCCTTCGCTTATCTATTCGCATTCTTCCTATTTTTCACCACAACACAACATGCCCAGAGCTTAAGTTCTATCATTGTAGATTCCGTTTCAAAAAAACCCGTGCCTTACGCTACCGTGCAGCTGAATAACAGGGGTATGATTACCAATGAAGAAGGTAAATTTAAATTTCTATTATCTGACGCAGTAGAGGCTACTGATTCTCTTTTCATTTCCTGTATTGGGTACGAATCTATTGGAAGACCTATTTTAGAGTTTACCGATAGCCTTATCACCCTTAGACCAAAAGCCATAGAGCTTCAAGAGGTTATTGTTTCCAACAAAAACTACACTCCAGAAGAAATTGTTGAGCTTGTTGAAGAAAACCTGGAAAAAAATTACATCACCGAATTTTCTAAAAAACGACTTTTCTTAAGGGAAACCTACCAGAGTAACATTATCAAGACCAATTACGAAATAAAGAAATCTACGATTGATGCTTTTAATAAAAATTTCTTGGATAGTGTAATTCAAACTATTCCCAAAAACAATATTTATTATACTGAAATGCTGGGCGACCTCTATGGAGCGGACGATGCGGATGAGCAAAAATTAGACCTCATAAAAGCCTCTGAACTCTATGATAAAAGCAAAGAGCTCGATATTGAAATCTTAGAAGAAAAGTTCAATAAAATTGCGAAAGAAAATATTAAAACAGATTCTTACTTTAAAGTAAAGTCTGGGCTGTTCGGCACCAAGGTAGATGCCGAGGATATGAGTGACATCTTTAAAGAAGAGATAGATTCTACAGATGCCGCAGCTTTAAATGCACATCTTGAGCAAGAGAAGAAAAAGAAAGAAGAAAGACGCGAATTTTTCCTTGAATACAAACGAAAAACACTGGGTAACCTTTTTGAAAACCTACCCATTTTTGATGATACTGACTATAACGTCATATTTAAGCCGGGCCGCTATGAACTGACTCTTGAAAACCACACCTATTTAGGTGACCAAGCGGTATATGTTATACGGTTTATACCCGATGGCTCTCCTGAATATGGGGGAATGCTCTATATAAACTCAGATGATTTTGCATTAATACGCATGGACTTTGAGAATACAGAGTCCCTTCGTGATTTTAAACTCCTAGGCGTTTCCGTGAATGAATATTTAGCAAAGGGAAGCATTCTATTTGACAAAGGTGCCGATCAAAAATACCATCTACGGTATTACAATGTTATAAAAGGCATTCGTGGAGGATTCAAAAGACCATTGACTATTATAGAAAAAAACAAACACGTTAAAGGAAGACGTAAGCAAAATGAACTGGCCTTAAAAGTAGATGCTGCTTTTGGTAACATTAACCAATATGAGCTTATTGTTTTTGATGAAGACCCCATTAACTCAGGACAATTTAAAGCGTTTGAGGAAAAAACCGGTATTCTTCCTACTTATATGCCAGATTACGACCCAAATTTTTGGAAGGGACATGACATTATAGAACCCAACCAAGCCATTAAAGAGTTTACTTCCGTAACACAATCAGAAAACTAAACAAGGTTCCGGATAAAGCTATACAGCAATAGTCCCCAACCGCATACCAAGAGCAATCCACCAAGTGGTGTTATAGGTCCTAAAAATCGTAATTTCTTTCCTTTTGCAGAACTAATAACCAATGCATAGATACTGAAAGAGAACAAGAACGTACCAATTACAAAACAATAAACCATATACTGCTGAAAGGCAACATCCATATTAAAATTAAAACCTATAAGCAGCAATATAATAGCATGGTACATCTGGTATTTAACACCAGTTTCAAAACTTTTAAGCTGCTCTTCGGAAAGTAACTTCTTTAAAGCGTGAGCTCCAAAAGCACCGAATATTACTGCCAACAAACCATATAACGCACCTACTATTTGAGCCAAAAGAACCATGAATAAATTTTAAAGCGAAGATAGGCGTTGCTGATTCCAAAACAAAGAGCCAATCGACTATCGATTGGCTCTTCTGATATAAAATTCTATTAAATATTATCCCTTTTCATTGTAGAAAAACTGTTCTTTTACAATTTTGCCGTCCTGCACCTCATATACAGCTATCTCAGAGGTTTTTGAGCGCTGCCCAGATGGTTTATGAGTCGTGTCCATGGTGAACTTTACAGAAAACCAATTATCTGCTACCACCGGGTCTGAAGCCTTACTGCTATGAACCTCAAAATTCTCTTGCCACCATTCTCCTTTTTTCTTGATGCCTTCAAAACCTTCAACATAAGCACCTTCTGCCTTACCATCATTTTCTATGCTTACAATTTTATCACTATACAATTGCTGATACGGCTTTTCAAAATCTCCCGCATTACACCACGCCACTAATTTAGAGGCAATTTCATCTGTTTCCATGATTGTTTGTTTTATGATTACCACAACAAAATACAACACATTACTCTGATTAACAAAGAACTGTGAACTATTTAAAATGAAATTAATATAGTAGAATTAAGAAAATGGCTGTAGAATAAAAGACCTATTCTCTTAGTTTGGTTCTACAACTAATTTACTCGATAGTAAGTCGAACAACTTTTGAGTCTCTGTAGAATCTTTAAGATTGATGAAGAGCTTTAGTGAATCGTGATGAACAATTTTTATTTTTTGATTCTCTAAATTATCAATGTAGACATATACTTTGTTTTCGGTAAGTGAATCTTTAAACTCCCTGAAAATTCCTTTTTCCTTTTCCATTGCAGAAAAACCATTAAGACGTACCATACCGGGAATTTTAGGAACTAATTTCACACTATCCAAAGCTGAAAAGGGAACCTCCTGTAGATAAAAACCAGATAGGACTCTAAATCCAGTAGCATCTGTTTTTGTCCAGTTCTTAAAATGAAGGACAAAAGCAAATAGACAAATAATTACCGTTATTACGCCCAAAACATTCCACAATACATGACCCTTTTTCTGCATATCAATAGTAATTTTTCATTTTGAAGATTGGCAAGCGTTCTACACCAGTACCAATTACTCTATGAACGCACAAAAGTGGCGAAAATTTCCGATAGCAGTTAAAATTTTATCGACTACATCATTTATAACTTGCTAAGACCTCATTATATACCTAATTTAGGTATCAGTTTAAGGACAGTCCCTATAAAAAAATCTTTGAGCTATTAACCCCCATTCATATTTCAATTTTATGACCAAGAATACCAAAGAAGACAAAAGACTAAAAGACCATTATAGTAAAGAAAAAGATTGGCTTAAGTGGGGACCATACCTAAGCGAACGACAATGGGGAACAGTACGGGAAGATTACAGTCCTAACGGAGATGCATGGAACTACCTACCGCACGACCATGCTAGAAGTAGAACCTACCGCTGGGGAGAAGATGGTATTGCAGGTATTTCCGATCGCTATTGCAATATCTGTTTTTCTGTGGCACTTTGGAACGGCAAAGATCCTATTTTAAAGGAACGTTTATTTGGATTAACCGGCCCGCAAGGAAATCATGGTGAAGACGTTAAAGAACTCTATTATTATTTAGAGAATACGCCCTCGCATTCCTATATGAAGCACCTTTATAAATATCCTCAAAATGAGTTTCCTTATAACCAATTGGTAGAGGAAAACCGCAACAGAGGCAAACACGATACGGAGTTTGAACTGCTAGATACTGGCATATTTGACAACAACGAGTATTTTGATGTTCATACGGAATACGCAAAAGCCGAAGGAGAGGATATTTTAGTAAAAATCTCTGTCAGTAACCGCGGCCCAAAAGAAGCAATGGCGGTTGTCTTACCTACCATATGGATTCGAAATTTTTGGAGTTTCACCGGAATGGAGGAGAAGCCCATAATTAAGAAAAAAGGCAGTAAAAAGGCACCACATGTTACGGTAGACCACAGTTATGTTGGCAAATACAATCTGTATTTTGACGAGCCTTCTAGAGTATTATTTACTGAAAACGAAACCAATGCGGAACGGGTTTTTGACGGGAAAAATGAGCATCCGTTTAAAAAAGATTTATTTCATGATGCCGTTATAGAAAATGATTTTTCTTTAGCCGAAAAAAATAAGGAAGGCACCAAGTGTGCGCCTATGTACGAATTGAACTTGGCTCCTGGTGAAACTAAGGTTATCAAGTTAAGACTATCTAACCAAGATATTGACTCCCCTATTGATGATACTTTTGAGGCTGTTTTTGAAGAAAGAATTAAAGAATCACGCTCTTTCTTAGAATCCATAACTGAAAACTCGTCAGAAGAAGAAAGAGAAATACAGAAACAAGCTTTTGCAGGCCTACTCTGGACCAAACAATACTACAATTACGAAGTAGAACAATGGATTAAAGGAGACCCTGGCACTAACCCGCCACATGAACGAAAACATGGCCGTAACAGCACATGGCAGACCTTTAGAAACCATGATATACTCTCAATGCCCGATGCATGGGAATATCCTTGGTTTGCAGCTTGGGACTCTGCTTTTCATTGCGTCACCTTCTCTATGCTAGACCACGAGTTTGCAAAAAAACAACTCCTGCTCTTCACTAAAGAATGGTACATGGCCGCAAATGGTCAAATTCCTGCCTATGAATGGAATTTCAGTGATGTAAATCCACCAGTTCAGGCATGGGCTGCCATCCAGATTTACCAGATGGAACAGCGTAAAACAGGCAAAGGAGATCTAAGCTTTTTAAAACGCATGTTTAACAAACTAGCCTTGAATTTCACTTGGTGGGTGAACAGAGAAGATAGCCTTAACAACAACGTTTTTGAAGGCGGATTTCTGGGCTTGGATAATATTGGAGTATTTGACCGTAGTAATGGCATACCCGGTGGAGGTGTTCTAGAACAAGTAGATGGTACTTCTTGGATGGCACTTTACTGTTTGAATATGCTTGAAATTGCCCTTGAAATTTCATTGCACGACAATACATTTGAAGATATGGCCCTTAAATATTTTGGGCACTTTGTATTCATAGCGGAGGCCTTGAATAAAATTACCGAAGAATCTATGAGTTCTTGGGATGAGAAAGAAGGATTTTTCTATGACACCTTAATCCTACCAGACGGTAAAAAAATACCAATTAAAGTACGGTCAATATCTGGCTTATTATCTATGGCGGCAGTATTGAATATTAGAAAAGAATGTTTAGCAAAATTACCGCGCTTTAAGGCTAGTATGGATTGGTACCGTACGTACAGAGTGGAAACCCAGAAATATCAAGTTGTAGAAGAGTATGATCCCAATAAAGACGTGTTGTTGTCTTTGGTTCCTAAGAAACGATTGGACATATTAATACATAGCATATTAGATGAATCCGAATTTTTAGCCGACTACGGTATCCGTTCATTATCTAAAGCACATGAAACCAAATATCAAATAGAGATAAACGGTTCTATATATGGTATAAACTATGAGCCTGCGGAATCATCCACAGATTTATTTGGTGGAAACTCCAACTGGCGTGGACCAATTTGGATGCCAATGAACTATCTTTTTATAAGTTCTTTAAAAGAGTATCACAACTATTTTGGTGATGATTTAAAATTCGATTATCCAACTGGAAGTGATAATCCGCTGAACCTAAAAGAAATAGGATTTGAAATTAGTAAAAGACTGATTGGTATTTTCAAAAAAGATGAAAATGGTAACCGTCCTGTAAATGAGTTAGATAAAGAGAAATATACCGATGAGCATTTTAAAGACTTAATTCTGTTCTACGAATATTTTGATGGAAATAACGGTCGTGGTGTAGGTGCTTCGCACCAAACTGGGTGGACAGCTTTGGTTGCAAATCTTATTGAAGAAATCAATAGATAAGTCTAGGATAACAAACTGGATTAGCAAAAGTGGGAATTACACCATAGTAGGTGTTAGAACTATTGGGCTCTTAATGGTGAAGGTAAATGTTGCGCCTTCACCAAGTTGGGAGAGAACACTAATATTTCCGCCTAGACCTTCAACTACCTTTTTTACTGTGGCCAGACCAATACCTGTTCCTTTTTCTCCGTAACGATCTTGTTCAGAAATTACCTCAAATATCTTGAAGATTTTTTCTTGATCATCTTCATGGATTCCTGGTCCGTTATCTTTTACTAAAAACTCATAAAAAGCATCCTGCTCTCTTATCTCTAGTTCTATCTCAATGCTGGGTTTATCATTGTATTTAACGGCGTTGGCAATTAGGTTAATTAAGATTTGTTCAACTGCAATCTTGTTTGCATAAATAGACTCTAAATTACTTTTTACTTTTATAGTGCACTCTTTCTGGCCACCAAAAAGTTCATTAATGGTTTTCTGTAAATCAGTCAGAAGTATGGTAGTTTTATCGTCTATGTTAAACTGACCAGATTTACTATAATTAAGTAAGCCAGTGATAAGCTTTTTCAAAGTTTCTGAAGAGCTCTTAATAAATTCAATAATTTGCTTTCCTTCATCATCCATTTTGGGTGCATAAAAATCTTCCAAACAATTAGACAATGTAATAATATTGTTTAAAGGCGATTTTAAATCATGGGCAGCAACAGCAGCAAAATTATCTAGTTCGCGATTGGCAAGTTTAAGATCTTCATTTGCCTTTTCCAGCTCCATTTTTTTCTTTCTAAGATCTAATAAGTTCATTACTTGATCAGAAAGTATTCTTAAAGCACTAAGTTGACTTTCGCTAAGTTGTTTGGGCTCATGATCAAGAACACAGAGCGTTCCTAAAGGTAAACCGTTAGCTCCATTAAGGGTTACACCAGCATAAAAGACAACATTAGCATCTTCTACCACGGGGTTACCATTAAACCTTTCATCAACCCTAGCATCTTCAATGATAAGTAAATTATCAGGTTCATTAATTGTATATCCACAAAAAGAATATTGTCTTTCCGTCTCAGCAACATCTAAGCCATGGTGCGCTTTAAACCATTGCCGGTCTTTATCTAAAAGTGTTATTACAGAAATAGGTGTACCACAAATCTCAGAAGCAAGTAAGACCAAATTATCATAATCCTCCTCTAACTCAGTATCCAAAATAGCATACGATTCTAAGAGTGCGAGTCGTTCTGCTTCATGTTCGTGGTTCTTGGGGGCTATCATAAATATAAGTTTTCACTGACGAGCTGTATCGGAAAAAGCTAGTCTTTATATAAAACGGAATTCTTCCAGTTATCTTGTGTCTGATAAAGTTAAAAAATAAACGTAAACTTATTCCTACATTTAACATAATTAACCAAAACCATAGATAAGCTGAAAACCAATTTTTGCAACCAGAGTCAGGTCAAACCTATCCTAGACCCACATCTAAGGTCATCATTACAATGAAGCCACCTATAAAGCCCATAGTAGCAATATCTGTGTATTTGTCTTGTTGCGTTTCTGGTATTACTTCCTCCACCACAACAAAAATCATGGCTCCAGCAGCAAAAGATAAAGCATAAGGTAGTATTGGTTGAAAAGTCATTACCGCCCACGCACCTAAAACAGCAGCTATAGGCTCAACCAAAGCAGAAGCTTGCCCGTACATAAAACTTTTTGTTCTACTAAGCCCTTGTCTTCTTAATGGCATAGCAACAGCAAAACCTTCTGGAAAATTCTGTAAACCAATACCCAAAGCCAAAGCTACGGCACCACCAATACTTGCGCCTTCAAAACCTGCAGCAACACCACCAAAAAGTACACCTACGGCCAGACCTTCAGGAATATTATGAAGTGTTATTGCTAAGGTTAATAATGTAGTACGGTGCCAAGGGGTTTTGATTCCCTCTTTTTCACTTTCCTTAAAATTAATGTGCAAATGCGGTAGTATTTTATCCAAACCAAATATAAAAAGTGATCCTAGAAGAAATCCAACAGCGGCGGGTATCACTTTTACGAATCCATCACCAGGACTCATTTCTATACCTGGTGCCAAAAGACTCCAAAAACTCGCCGCTACCATAACTCCACCCGTAAAACCCAGCATACCATCCAAAAGTGCCCGGTTCATA
The DNA here is from genome assembly GCF_018603515.1 of Zobellia barbeyronii. Lineage (GTDB taxonomy): Bacteria > Bacteroidota > Bacteroidia > Flavobacteriales > Flavobacteriaceae > Zobellia > Zobellia barbeyronii. The sequence continues at coordinate 45,092 of NZ_JACATN010000008.1, read as the reverse complement.
CCTTTAAATAAAAAAACCAAAGCTGCGCCTGCAGCAGTTAAACCCCAAGTAAATAGCGTAGCGTAAAATGCTGCTAAAACTGGGTCTATAGATTCAAAATAATCAATTACCTCTTGCATGTTATTCCGTTATTTTAAGATATAAATTTGCTGCAATTTGATCAGAGATACGAATATCCTTCCCCTTCACCTGAATATGCAACGACCCATCAAACTCTTCCTTTTCCAATACTAAAATCGTGTCCCCTAAAGCAATTCTATTTTTATCCAGAAATTTAAGAAATGGAGCGGATGAATCTTTGACACCAACACAGGTGCCACTTGTACCTACTGGTACTTCGTTCAAAAGCTTTTTTACGGCCTTTTTAAATTCCCCGTTTTTGGACGGAATAGGATCTCCATGAGGATCCACTTGCGGAAAACCAAGAAGTTTATCTAAGCTATCCGTTAATTTTTCACTCTTAATGTGCTCCAATTGCTCGGCAACTTCATGTACCTCATCCCAAGCAAAGTTCAACTTTTCAACTAAAAAAACCTCCCACAATCTATGCTTCCTAACAAGGGTTAAGGCCACTTTTAGACCATGTTCCGTGAGACAGACCCCCTTATATTTCCTGTAATTAGCAACGCCTTTTTCCGAAAGTTTCTTCATCATATCAGTAACGGAAGAAGGTTTCGTCTTCATTTGCTCCGCAACCTCATTGGTTGAAACAATATTGTTCTCACCCTTTCCTAAATGATAAATGGCTTTTATATAATCTTCTTCTGATAGTGTCATAAAATTTCAATCATACAAAAATACATTTTTATATCTAAAAACAAATATTTAGATTTGTCTAAATATTAATTTATACTGATGAAAATATATTTAAAGTCGAGTCTATATTTATTATGTACTCTTCTTACAGGATTAGTAAATGCTCAAAACAGCAGTATTAACGGAACCATTACCGATGATCAAGGAACGGTTCCATTCGCAAACATTTACTTAAAAGGCACTAAAATGGGGACTTCAACCTCAGAAGATGGCACGTATAATTTAAAGGACATACCCAATGGAACCTATAAATTGCAAGTTTCTGTAATAGGATATCAAGATTTCTCTACAAAAATCACTTTGAGAACTAATGAAAACAGAACAATTGACATAAAGATAATTCCCGCTTCTGAGCAATTGGAAGAAATGGTTGTTACAGGAACACTAAAAGCAGTGAGCCGATCTGAAAGCCCGGTACCCGTAGAAGTTTACAGTCCTACTTTTCTTAAAAAGAATCCAACCGCAAGTATTTTTGAAGCATTACAAAATGTAAATGGTGTACGACCGCAAATTAACTGTAATGTCTGTAATACCGGTGACATTCATATTAACGGACTTGAAGGCCCTTATACATTAGTACTTATTGACGGAATGCCCATTGTTAGTGGTCTAGGTACAGTATACGGTCTTTCTGGAATACCAAACTCCCTAATAGAACAAATTGAAATTATAAAAGGCCCTGCCTCCTCTCTTTACGGTAGTGAAGCAGTGGGTGGTTTAATCAATATTATTACCAAAAGTACTTTAGATGCCCCAGATTTCTTTGCTGATGCATTTGTAACGGGTTGGGGAGAATACAATATTGACGTTGGCACAAAAATCAACTTTGGAAAAAAGACTGATATGCTTTTGGGGGTCAACTACTTTAATTACGACAAACCTATTGACAATAACGGAGACAACTTTACAGACTTAACATTACAAAATAGAATTTCTGTATTTCAAAAATGGAATTTTCAGCGCGAGGACAATCGCATACTCTCATTGGCAGGACGTTTTTTCTACGAAGATCGCTGGGGCGGTGAAATGCAATGGACGCCAGAATTTAGAGGTGGCGATGAAGTTTATGGAGAAAGTATATACACCCGCAGATGGGAGGTTTTAGGCAAATATGAATTACCTATTGAAGAAAAAGTACTGTTTTCCTTCTCATATAATGATCACAGCCAAAATTCTGTATATGGAGACATCCCTTACATTGCTGATCAGCGTATTGGTTTTGGGCAGTTTACTTGGGACAAAACTCTTGAGCATCATGACCTTCTTGTTGGAACAGCGTTACGGTACAACTATTATGACGATAATACCACCGCCACAACTAATGCAGACGAAGTAGTTATACCTAGTTTATTCATACAAGATGAGATTGCTTTGGCCAACAAGCACTCTTTGCTTTTAGGCATGCGCTACGATTATGACAAAAGACATGGTAATATTTACACCCCAAGAATGGCCTACAGATACAAGGTAACGGATAACGATATTCTACGCCTTAATGCTGGTACAGGTTTTAGGGTCGTTAATCTATTTACGGAAGAACACGCCGCTCTAACGGGCGCCCGAGAAGTTGTAGTTACAGAAGAGCTTAATCCAGAGAAATCTTTCAACGCTAATTTAAATTACCTCAAAAAAATATATGCGGACAATGGCACTTTTGTTAGTCTAGATGCTTCCCTGTTTTACACAAAATTTAGTAACGCCATCTTACCGGATTACGATACGGACCCGAACAAAATTATCTATGATAACCTGAATGGTAAATCGGTTTCAAAAGGAGCTAGTGCCAATGTTGACTTTTCATTTCCTGGCGGATTCAAATTTTTAATTGGCGCTACTTATCAAGATGTAAGTCAAACCGAAAATGGAGTTACCAAACGCCAAATATTGACTGAAAGTTATACAGGGACTTGGAACGCTTCATACGAATTTAAAAAACTAAATTTATCTGTAGATTATACGGGGAATATCTATGGACCAATGCGATTGCCAACCCTTGGTCCCACAGATCCTAGAAGAGACTTTTCACCTGTTTGGAGTATTCAAAACATTCAATTCACTTGGAAAGGACTTGAAAATTTTGAATTTTATGCAGGTGTAAAAAATCTATTGGATTGGACCCCCAACCGCGGAAACCCTTTTATCATTGCCCGTGCGAACGACCCGTTTGACAAAAATGTAACCTTTGATTCTAATGGCAGTGTAGTAGCCACACCCAACAATCCAAATGCGTTAACTTTTGACCCATCTTACGTATATGGACCTAACCAAGGTATTCGTGGTTTCTTTGGTTTACGCTATCGCATTAATTAAAAATTGAATACGCTTGAATAGAATCGCTATTTTTGGAAAAGTAACGACTCTAAAATACATCTTGGAAAAGGAAACAAATTTTGACTATATCATTATTGGCGCCGGCGCAGCTGGCTTAATGCTTGCCAGTGCCATGGTCAAAGATAACTTTTTCTTAAATAAGTCTATTCTGTTATTAGATAAGGATGCTAAAATAGCTAACGATAGAACTTGGTGTTTTTGGGAAAAAGGCGAAGGAGAGTTTAAATCCATCGTTTCTAAAACATGGAATCATATTTACTTTGGAAGTACAGAATTCTCACAAGACTATGCCATTGCTCCCTACCAGTACAAAATGGTCCGTGGAGCTGATTTCTACAAGGCCTATTTTCATAAACTAAAAGACAAACCAAATATTACTTTCCGGCAAGAGCAAGTCACAAGTGTAAAAGATGAAGGTTCTATGGTAACTATCACCACAGACTGTTCTAGTTATTGCGCTTCAAAAGTCTTTACCAGTAGCTTTAATTACAAAATGGCAACCCATCAAAAAAAATATCCTGTGTTACAACAGCATTTTGTAGGATGGACCATAAAGACCGAAAAACCTATTTTTAAACCTGATCAGGCCACTTACATGGATTTTTCCATTCCACAGAAAGGGAATCTCCGTTTTATGTATATCCTACCATTTTCTAAAACCGAAGCTTTAGTAGAATACACACTATTCTCTGAGAACCGTTTATCAAAAGAAGAATATGAAGAAGCTTTGGTCCGCTATTTAGAACATGATTTGAAATGTGGAACTTACGAAATCACCGAAACCGAACAGGGCAGCATACCCATGACCGCCTACAATTTTAGAGAACACCACACAAAGAACATACGCTATATAGGAACTGCTGGCGGATGGGCAAAACCCAGTACCGGCTATACCTTTATGAGTACTGCAAAGAAAGTTCCAGTATTAATTGAATTTCTGAAAACAGGAAGACCATTAAACAAATTGAATTTTAGAAACAGATACGGGTTCTACGATTTGTTATTTCTAGACGTACTAGCTAAGCACAATGACCAAGGACACAAAATATTTGAATCGCTATTTAAAGAATGCCCTCCACAGTTAATATTTAAATTTCTAGACGAGGAAACTACCCTCTTAGAAGACTTCAAGTTTATATCTGCCTGCCCAACGAAACCTTTTGTAAAGGCACTGTTCAATAGAATAAAGAAACTTACCTAAACCCTTCTGCGCATAAGCCCTTCTCCAAACTCTTGTAGAATTTGCTTTTTATCAGATGAGATATTTAAAGCTTCCAAAAGCTTAAATGCCCGTTCAGTATAATCTTCAATAGCTCTTTGGGTATATTCCGCTGAACCGCTTTTGATAAAAATTTCTTTTATCGTTTCTATTTTTGCGGATGGGTCTTTCGGCTGAATAGAATACATATCCAATAATTCCTTTTTCTGCTCCGATGAGCTCAATTTTAAGGCATTCAGGTACAAATATGTCTTTTTATTCTCAATAATATCCCCACCAACTTGCTTTCCAAAAGTTTCTGGATCACCAAAGGCATCTAAATAATCATCTTGCAACTGAAAGGCTAAACCTAAATTCAACCCAAAATTATAGATATCTCTTTGTTCTTTTTCTGATGCTTTGGCGATAATCGCTCCCATCTGTAAAGCAGCGGCTACAAGTACGGCCGTTTTATATTCTATCATTTTAAGGTACTCCGGCAAAGTAACATCATCTCTTTCCTCAAAATCAATGTCGTACTGCTGACCTTCACAAACTTCCAAAGCGGTCTTACTAAAAAGCTTTGCCAAGTTTTTGAACGTTTCCCCATCATAGTTTTCAAATAACTGATATGCGGTAATAAGCATAGCATCTCCCGAAAGAATCCCTGTATTAATATCCCACTTTTCGTGAACTGTTGTTTTCCCCCTACGTAAAGGAGCATCATCCATAATATCATCATGAACCAATGAGAAATTGTGAAAGGTCTCTACCGCCAAAGCAGCATCCAAAGCTATCTTATAATCGGTTTCAAATATTTCGGCAGATAGTAGTGTAAGAACTGGTCTTAGTCGTTTACCGCCTAGCCCCATAATATAGGTTATAGGGTCGTAAAGATTCTTAGGCTCCTTCTTAGTTGCCTGTTGTTCTAAAAATGAAATAAACTCTGAACGGTAAAATTCTATAGACTGCATTCAAGAAAATTTTTTCAAAAATAAGACCATTTAAATAAAGAACAGGCCTTTAATAGACTTTGTAAAAAATTAAGGTCCAAAAACAGGTTGATATGGAGCAGAATTACTGTCTATCCGATTAAAAGCAGCTCAAAAAGTCAATAAACACTTCAAAACTAATTTGTAACAATCTTAATGATATGTTAAATTATTACAAAACTTTGGAAACTATTTATGTTTTTAAAGTTTCCGAACTTATCTTTGCAGCTTCTATGAAAGAGGAAATTTTACATAAAGCGACTAATATGTTCTTGAATTTAGGATTCAAGAGTGTTACTATGGATGATCTTGCCAATGAAATGGGGATTTCAAAAAAGACTATTTATACCCACTATGCTAATAAAACTGCTCTGGTCCAAAAATGTACAACCAATCTTTCTTATGAAATATCTGAAGGTATCAGTCAAATTTGCACACTCCATAAAGATCCTATTGAAGAACTTTACGACATAAAGAGGTTTGTGATGATTCATCTAAAGGATGAGAAGGCATCGCCACAATATCAATTGCAAAAATTTTACCCTAAAATCCACGAAAAGCTAAAAAAATCCCAATTTGAGCTAATGCAAAAATGTGTAATAAGCAATATAAAAAGAGGTATTGAACAGGGAATTTATAGGGAAAATCTAAACATAGAATTTATATCTAGGATTTATTTTTTAGGTGTAACAAGTATTAAAGACTTTCGTCTTTTTCCTGAAGAAAAGTTCCCCACCCTATCTCTAATGGATGATTATTTAGAATATCATATACGGGGTATTGTTACTCCAAAAGGAAGAAAAGTATTAAATGAAATTATCAACTCAAACCATGAATAAATGAGGAATGTATATTTGACTTTGCTAGCGCTGTTAACAACCGTGCTCGGAATTTCTCAAGATCCACCGGAAAAAACCTATAGTTTCACCTTAGAAGAGGCTATTGCATTTGCCTTAGAAAACAACTATAGCGCCATTAACGCTAATCGTGACCTTTTAGATGCACGCAAGCAAAAATGGGAAACCATTGCAGATGGGCTTCCTCAAATTAGCGGTTCTGTTAGCTATCAAAACCAACTTAAACAGCCTGTTACAGTAATACCTGCAGAATTCTTTGGAGGTGAGCCAGGTACATATGCAGATGTAATTTTTAGCCAAGCCCAATCTGCAACTGCAACTGCCACGTTAACCCAAAAGATTTTTGATGGTTCTTATATTGTAGGTGTGCAGGCTACCAAGACATTTTTAAGTTATAGTGCCAATAATGAAGAGAAAACAGACCAAGAGGTTAGAAAATCTGTTGTTGAAGCCTATGGCAATGTATTGTTAGCAGAAGAAAGTGTTGCGATTCTAGAAAAGAATAAGGCTGTTCTGGATAAAAATCTTTTTGAAACCAACAAGCTATATGAAAATGGACTTGGTGATGAAGAAAGTGTTGAGCAGTTACAAATTACTTTATCTTCTGTTGAAAGTCAGTTGAAAAATACAATTCGACTAGAAAATATAACGCGTCAAATGTTAAACCTTGTTATGGGTATTGCCATTGATGCGCCTACCAAACTAGAGGAAGATTTAGACAACCTTGTCACAACTCAAATCGACTTCACCCTAATGGAAACAGATTTTAATTTGGCTAACAACGTGGACTATAAATTAGCCATGAATCTAACCGAGCAACGCTACTACGAATGGAAATTAGCAAGAAGTAAGGCGCTACCAACTCTGAGCACTTTCATTAACTACGGTTCCTCTGCTTACTCTAATGACTTTAGCTTCTTTAAAGGTGACCAAGAATGGTTTGACTCGTCTATATTAGGTGTTAGTCTTGATATACCGTTATTCAGTTCTGGTAAACGTTCAGCCAGTACAGCAAGAGCCAAAATTGCTATGGAAAAATCAAAAACTCAGCTATCTGAAGCAGAAGAGCAAATACGTCTTCAACTTGAAAAATCCAAAAGCGATTATATTCTTTCTATTGAAGAATATGAAACAGCCAAGCAAAACTTAGGTTTAGCAGAACGTATAGAAAACAAAAATCAGATTAAATATAAAGAAGGTATTGCCAGCAGTTTTGATTTACGACAGGCACAAACACAACTTTACGACGCTCAACAAGGCTACCTACAATCTATGGTAGAAGTCATTAACAGAAAAACTGAGTTAGAGGTCATTATAAACGAACCCAATTCTAATCTTAAGTAATTAAGATAAATAACACAACAAACTTTTTACGATGAAAAAAATACTATACTTAGCAACTGCCGCCTTACTTTTTTCCGCTTGCGGCGGAAAGGAAGCCTCTGTTAGCGATATTATTGCACAGGGTGATTTAGAAAGTATCCGAGCAAAAAAGAGCGAGCTTTCAGAAAAACAAAAAGCTATAGAAGCAGAGCTTAACCAGCTTGATTCTGTTATTGCAACTAAGAACAGTGATGAAAAGTTACCTTTAGTTACTACGGTAACTGCCAAGGTTGCCAAGTTTGATCACTTCTTAGAACTGCAAGGGAACGTTATGACCAAACAGAACGTTCTTGTTTACCCAGAAATGTCCGGTACTTTACAACGTGTTTATGTAAAAGAAGGTCAAAGAGTAAATGCTGGTCAGCTATTAGCATCTATAGATGATGGTGGACGCAGCAGTCAACTATCTCAACTTAAAACACAGGCAGAACTTAGCAAAACTACTTTTGAACGAAGAAAACGCCTTTGGGAGCAAAAAATAGGTTCCGAAATAGAGTATTTATCAGCTAAGACTAATTACGAAGCTGCTGAATCTGCTATAAAACAAGCTCAGAGTCAATTAGGGAAATCAACTATTAGAGCACCTTTCTCAGGTATTATTGATAATGTGATTAAGGACCAAGGTACCGTAGTTTCACCGGGACCAGGTTCCGAAGTATTTCGTATCGTGAACCTTTCGGACATGTATATAGAAGTAGATGTTCCTGAAACTTATTTAGGTGGTATTAAAGTAGGTAAAGAGGCTAAAGTATATTTTCCCGTACTCGGAGATACCGTCATTACTAAAGTAAGACAGACTGGTAACTTTATCAACCCTAGCAACAGAGCCTTTACGGTAGAAATTCCAGTTCCTAATAAGAAAGGAAATATTAAGCCTAACCTTACCGCAAAGGTGAACATTAACGATTATACAAGCGAAAATGCAATTGTTATTCCCCAAGGCATTATCTCAGAAAATGCAGAAGGAGATCAATACGTATACATTGCCGAATTAACGGACGGAGAGAATGAGGCTATACTTAAAAAGAGCATTATTAAAACCGGTAAAACCCAAGGTAGCCAAATTGAAGTATTGTCAGGCATAAAGGATGGCGACCATATTATTGAAGAAGGCGCAAGGAGCGTTAAAGATGGCCAGAAGGTTAAAATTCTAAACGACCAGACCGATGAGCAGTAAACAGCAAAAAAATGCTAGCAAAGAGTTTAGCCTATCTTCTTGGGCAATTGACAATCCCTCGGTCATTTATGTAATGATCGCCATTTTTTTATGGTTGGGATTAAAGTCTTATTTCGCTATGCCTAGGGAAGATTTCCCTGAAATTGTAGAGACTAAGATTTACATTAGCTCTATTTACCCAGGAAACACAGCGGAAGACGTAGAAAGATTGCTTACCGACCCACTTGAAGACCGTTTAAAAAACGTGAGTAACGTAGTAGAAGTAACTTCTACCTCACAAGAAGATTATTCTATTATTACAGTTGAGTTTGATGAAGAGCTGTCTGTTGAGCAAGCCAAACAGAAGGTAAAAGACGAGGTAGATAGCGAAAAGGCCAGTGAAGATTGGCCCACCTTCAATAACGCAAAAGTAGAACCCAATGTCTTTGACCTGAATCTTTCGGAATCATTCCCGATTATGAACGTGAATTTCACCGGAGATTATCCCGTGGAAAAACTGAAAGAATTTGCTGAATATCTTCAAGATGAGATTGAAGACCTTCCGGAAGTTAAGGAAGTAAATATACGTGGCGCACAGGAAAAAGAAGTAGAAATTGCGGTAGATGTCTATAAAATGATGGCCTCTAAAGTCAGTTTTCAAGATATCATAAGCGCTATTGGCAACGGTAATTCTACCATGTCTGCAGGTAATATTTTATCCGGTGGGCAACGGCGAACCATTCGTATTCTCGGTGAGGTTAAAGATCCCAAAGAATTAAACGATTTTGTAGTAAAATCAGAAAACGGAGCCGTTTACCTAAAAGACATTGCAGAGGTAAGTTTCTCCGAAGAGGAAAAAACTACTTACGCTCGTGAATTTGGTACTAGTGTAGTTATGCTAGATATCAAAAAACGTTCAGGAAAAAATATGATTGAGGCGACCACTAAGGTCCGAGAGATTGTAAAAAAAGAGCAAGAAAATTATTTTCCTGCAGATTTGAACATCACCATTGCCAATGATTCTTCCGGAAGAACGCTTAACCAGGTAGATGACCTTGTGAACAATATCATCTTTGGTATTATCTTGGTTGTTACGGTGCTTATGTTCTTTTTAGGGTTCAGAAATGCACTCTTTGTAGGCTTTGCTATTCCCATGTCTATGTTCATGTCCTTTATGATATTGAATAATTTGGGATACACCTTGAACACGATGATACTGTTCGGTATGATTATGGGCCTTGGTATGATGGTGGATAACGGTATCGTTGTAGTTGAGAACGTGTATCGCTTAATGAGCGAAGGCATGTCCCGTACCGAGGCGGCTAAAAAGGGTATTGGTGAAATTGCATTCCCTATTATCATATCAACCTTAACCACAGTGGCGGCATTTGTACCACTAGGTTTATGGCCAGGTATTTTTGGGCAATTCATGATTTATTTCCCAATCACCTTATCCGTAGTACTTGGTTCATCACTTTTCGTGGCAATATTCATGAACTCTATGTTGGTTTCTCAGTTTATGGAAATTGGCGAAAAAGAACTCACCGTAAAGTCTTTAATCCGAATTAGTGCCATATTATGCGGATTCGGGATTTTTATATTAATTTTTGGAGGAGCAATGAGTGGTTTAGGGTCAGTAATGATTGTAACCGCAGTAATGTTCTGGATATACAAATACGCCCTTAAAAAATGGGCCATCAGCTTTCAGAATGGAGCTATGGTAAGTTTTGAGAACTGGTACGAAAGACGTATTGCACATTCCCTTAGAGGTAAGAATGTGTATTGGTACTTTGGTATTACATTCCTTCTTTTGATTGCTGTTTTCGTGGCTTTTGGCGCTTCGTTAGGAAGTGGACGTACCAAAGTAGAATTCTTTCCAGACAACAAACCTAACGAGATATATACCTATATAGAATATCCGCAGGGTACTGGAATTGAAAAAACCAATAAGCTAACCAAAGAAATTGAAGCTAGGGTATTTGCAGTTGCCAATCAAGATAAATATACAAATGGTGATTTCAACTATTTAGTAGAGTCTGCTGTATCTCAAGTAGGCGAAGGCGCTGGAAACCCTCAAACGGATGGTGGTTCTGCTGCAGAAATGCCACACCGTGGAAAGGTAACCGTATCTATGCGTGAATATAAGTATAGAGAAGGTCGTGATACGGAAATACTCCGTGGGGAAATACAAGAGGCGCTTACCGGAATTTATCCTGGTGTAGCTATCTCGGTAGAAAAAGAGTCTAATGGACCACCAGCAGGTTACCCCATCAACATAGAACTACAAGGTAAAGATTATACTGAACTGATTAGTGCCGCTGAAGATGTTCGAAACTTCATTAACACCAAAAATATTGCTGGTATTGAAGAATTGAAAATCGATGTAAACAAAAGCAAACCCTCCATGGAGGTGGTTGTTGATCGTGAAAAAGCAGGTGAACTTGGTGTATCTGTAGGTCAAGTCGGTCTGCAATTAAGACGCTCTCTCTTTGGTGAAAAAGCAGGGGTATATAAAGTTGATGGTGATGATTACGACATTAACGTGCGTTTTAATGAAGATATCAGGTATGATAAAAATGCCCTGTTTAATCAAAATATCATATTTAGAGACCCAGCAAATGGTCAGATCAAGGAAATTCCAGTTGCGGCAGTAGCCAAACAGAAAAATTCCTCAGGCTTTAGCGCCATTAAACATAAAGACAAGGAAAGAGTAGTTACTATATATTCTCAACTAAAACCTGGTTTTAGTGATGCAGGAGCTATTGTAGCTGAGATTCAGAAAGAAATGGACAACTTTAAAGGTCTTCCTGAGAATGTAGAAATTGACTTTACAGGTCAAATCGAAGAACAGAATACACAAATGCAATTTTTGGTAGGCGCCTTTTTCTCTGGACTTGGATTGATCATGTTGATATTGATTTTTCAATTTGGAGGTATCTCCAAGCCACTTATTATTATGATCGCTATCTTTTTGAGTTTCATTGGTGTTTTTGGCGGATTGATGATTACCGGATGGTCTTTTGTAATTATGATGACCATGATGGGTATTATCTCACTTGCAGGTATCGTAGTCAATAATGGGGTGGTACTATTGGATTACACCCAAATACTTATTGACCGAAAGAAAGTAGAATTGGGCCTTAATGACAAAGACCTTATTTCTTTGGACGAAGTAACTGAAATTATTACCACAGGCGGTAAAGCTAGGTTACGACCAGTAATCCTTACGGCAATAACTACGGTTTTAGGGCTTATTCCGTTGGCAATAGGTCTAAATATTGATTTCTTCTCATTGTTCTCTGATTTTGACCCTAAGATCTATATGGGAGGTGACAATGTTGTTTTCTGGGGTCCATTAGCATGGACGGTTATTTTTGGATTAATCGTAGCAACCTTTTTAACGTTAATTATCGTTCCCGTATTATTCAATATTACCTACAGAATAAAGATTGCAGTCTGGGGAAGAAAAAAGGAAAGGCCTGGAACTACAGAAAAAAGCTTGGAAGCATCAGTTTAAACGCTAAGCTTTACTTCATAAAAAAACCCGCCAATTGGCGGGTTTTTACTTTTGTAGAAATAAGAATTTTTAAATTATTGATTCTCGTTAGCCGGTACAGGAATAACAGCAGGAACATTGTCCGTAGCCCTATCGTTTGGCAATTCAGCTAATCTACCAAACCTTCTCATATCAATCCACCTATGACCTTCAGCAAATAATGAATACCTTCTGTTGTATAGCAATTCATCTTCTAAAGCCGTAGCTGTAGTAGCTCCAGAATACGCAGGTAACCCAGCAGCTGTCCTTAAAATATCAAGAGCAACAACAGCCTCCGCAGGATTCGAAGCCATATTAGCTTCGGCATACAAAAGAATGAGCTCTTCATTTCTGATTATAGGCACATTATCCGTAAGACTTGAGTAAATAGCCACATCATGGGTTCCAACAAGTCCGGAAGCTTCACGATCTTCATCTCTTTGAACAGCTTTACTTAATCTACCGTCACCAGCTTCTGCGTCTGTTAGAAAACTTGCGTGAGCTACCCTAACATTTGCTTCTTGATTCAACGCTATAAAAAGCGGATTAGGAAGATCAGCACCGCTTAAAGAAAAAGTATGATAAATTCCTTTTCGCAAATCGCCATTAAGTTCAAAAAACGAATCTTCAAGAGCAGCCAAAACCGCAGGATAATTTCCTCTGTAAGCCTCTACTCTAGCCAATAAAGCTCTATTGAACTCTAACATATCTGCTGGTGTCACGGCTAAAATATCTCCAGTAGCAGCATCGGTCTTTCTTAAATTATTAAAACCTGCTGGTACAGCAAAAGCAAATCCATCTCCTCCGGCATTCAAATCCGTAGCAGCTGATGCCAGTAAATCTGAAACAGCAGAAAGAGCTCCAGCTCTATCAACAAATTCGCCAAGGTTTTCAGAGTCAGAAACATCTATACGAATACCATTATCACCTTGATTGTTACTCAACATAAGTAACTCGTGTGCTTTTAATGTATTAATTGCTCCTCTTGTAGCGGATATTTCCTCAGCAGAAAGATCCGAAGTGGTATTATCTAAACCCTCCAATATTAAGTTTGCATCCTTTATTGCCGCATATCTCGCTCCCCAAGGTGTTGTAACATAGAATGTATTATTATTTAAGTTTCCTACTACAACATCTCCTTCATATCTAGGATCTGAAGATGTAAAGTAATAATACTCCCTACCCACAATACCAAGCACGTCCGTATTTGTAGAAAGTCCTACACGCATGTCCGAAAGTACACCTGTTAATGCTTGTGGCAATTCTCCCCTAGATAAATCATCAGATATAGAGATAGTACTTGCACCATTCAAACTTTCACCACCATCTAGCTCACATCCTGTTACTAGAAAAATAGCCGCTATTATGGTAACTATTTTTAGTTGTTTTATAATTTTCATTTTGCTATTTTTTTAAATTAAAACTGCACAGATATATGCATCATGTACCTTTTTGATGAAGGGAAAGGCGTTACCTCTACACCGGATGAAAGACCATTACCACCAAAATTAGATACTTCTGGGTCATAACTGTTATAATCAAAAACGTTGATTAGGTTATTTCCTGAAAGTCCTACTTTAACACTAGATACAACTCCATTAAACCAATCTTGAATATTCTTTTCTGGCACTGTATAATAGAAACCAAGCTCTCTTAACCTTAAGTAAGAAGCATCTTCAACAAATGGTGTAGCATTACCAGCAAAAATACCGTTGTTTACACGATACACACCGTTTGTAATAACACCATCTGGATCAATTGAAATTTCATCATAATCTGCACTGGTACCACCAAAATCCGATAAAAGCTTAGAAAGGTTAATATTGTCTCCTCCTTTTTTCCAGTGCCATAAAAACGCTAGAGAAAAGTTTTTATACTTGAACCTGTTATTAAGGGAAGTTTGAAAATCAGGAGCACCATCTCCAAGCTGTACAACATCTCCATCTAAATTCGTACCTACTATTTGAGTTACACTCTTTCCTTCTTCAATTCTAAATGTACCTAAACCAGTACCAAAACCTCCGGTGTCATATGCAGGAACGTCCATACGAATCATTTCGGATTCATTAGTCCACCAGTTCAATGTTGCATCCCAAGTAAAATCTTCTTTATCAATAATTGCAGCGTTTAACGCTACTTCAAAACCGTTATTCTCTAACTCGCCCGCATTTTCCCATTTAGTAGAAAATCCACTAGACGGTTCTGTGTTGGCCAATAACAAAAGATCATCAACATTCTTTTTATAATACGTTAATTCCAAACCTAAACGGTTTTTGAACATCCCTAAGTCAATACCTAGTTCAAGTTCCTTTTGTCTTTCCGGCAAAATATTTGGGTTACCCTGTGTAGGTGGCACAATAATACCAACGTTACCATCTATTAAAGTACTCTCATATACCGTATAAAGTGATCCGAATCTAGCAAAAGTACCAGCCTCACCATAAGCTGCTCTTAACTTAAAACGATTTACCAAAGCATCTTCACTCCAGAAACCAAAATTATTTAAGTTAATCGCTAACGATGCTTTAGGGTAGAAAAACAATTCATTTATATCAGAATTATTAGTGGATTTATCTCCACGTACACCTATGGCACCAATAAATTTGTCTTGGTAATTAATAGTTTCCTGAACAAAAAATCCAAAATCTTCCTGTTCTAACCTACTATGGTTTACTTTTTGGTTAGCACTTTGATCAAGATTAGTTTCAGAAGCGATTAGGTCTGTTGCAACAACAGTTACTGTATTTCTTGAAAACTGCTCGTTAGTAACACCCGCTTGCGTGTTAAAAGACAAATTATTATCCGTAAAATAATTATGTACCAAAAACCCTGAATAGTTGGCATTCTTATTATTGGTATTAGTAATACCAGACACACCATTTACACCACCCTGATCAAGACGTTGAAACTGAAGCTCTTTAGGAAAAATAACCTTAGATTCCATATTGTAAGTATCAACACCTACACGTGCTATAAACTTTAAGTTGGAATTGTCTTTTCTATAAATATTTACATCCAAATTTCCTCCTAAAATAAATCTATTTACACTCTCGTTGTTTGTAAACAAATCTCTTGTTTGTAATGGATTTGAAGAGTTATTAGGATGATCAGGATAGTTCCCGTTTGCATCAGGCTCAAGAAAATCCCAAGGGCGTGTACTTGTTAAGGCCACACCTATAGTTGTACCTGTATTATCATTGTTAAAGAAACCTCTATCTGCAGAAGAACTAATATAATTGGTATTAATTCCTAGTTTAATATTTTCATTAAACTTATGTTCCATATTCAATCTAAACGAGCTCTTTTTATAGCCAGTATTTTTTACGATACCATCCTCATCATTATTTGAAATACCTGCGTAAAAAGTTGTTTTATCTCCACCACCTGAAACACTAACATTGGTATTAGAAATAAGACCTTCTTCACCATAGATTTCCTTTTCATAATCTCTAAGTGTACCAGCAGCGGCAGCAGCGGCATAAAGCGCGCCTTCTCCGTATTGTTCTTCCGCCAATGCTTCCGTCCAATTACGTTGACCTTGTAGTCTTATTACCTTATTAAATCCGAAGCCTTGAGAAAAACTCACTTTAGTCTTACCAGCTTTTCCTTTTTTAGTGGTAATAATAACCACACCGGCAGCACCTCTAGAACCGTATATTGCAGAAGCAGAAGCCCCTTTAAGGATTTCTATATTCGCAATATCATCAGGATTTAAATCCGCAATTCTATTCGTAGCGTTATCTTGACTAGAAGAACTACCACCAGCAGCAGCGCCAGAAACATCGTTCAATCCACCAGATGCAATACTGCTGTTATCCACATAAACACCATCTACAATATACAGTGGTTGTGAGTTTCCGTTGATGGAAGTAATACCTCTAAACTTTATAGACATACCACCGCCCGGCGCACCAGAATTGGAGCTAACCACCGCACCCGTAAACTTACCTGCTAAAGCACCATCCAATGTTTTGGGTGGCGTAACTCCTGCAAGCTCAGCTGCAGAAACCGTTGCTACCGCATTAGCCAAGTTTTTTCTTTTTACAGTTGTTGCCAAACCAGAGACAACAACTTCATCTAATCCCATTGCTGATTCTTCTAGCACCATATTTAGCGGAGAGGTACTTGTTACTTTTTTTTCTTTTGAGGCATAGCCCAATGAAGAAAAGACAAGTGTAGCCGGAAACTCATTTACAGAGATTTCATAGTTACCATCAAAATCAGATGTTGTTCCGTTTGTTGTTCCTTTGACTACAATACTCGCCCCCGGAAGTGGCAAATCAGTAGCATCCGTAATATTCCCCGTAATCGTTCCTTGAGCAAATACCGTAATTGGTAGTGTCAAAAACGCTAGGAAATACAACTTTCTAAGTAAAGTTTGTTTCATTTTCAAAGTTTTGAATTAGTTATTTTAATAGCCAAGTTAATGAAGATTACGATAAATCTAAAATATCTGTTAAATTTTAGCATTTACAGGATGAACTTCCTGCGGAATACTCAACAAAAACGATTGGTAGAATTTTTTAGACGATACCATCATATCTTCTTACATTTGTTCTTTAAACCTATTTAATAATGTACAGAAGCCACACTTGCGGAGAATTACGAGAATCGCATATTGAAACTAAGGTAACCCTATCCGGATGGGTACAAAAAACCCGGGATAAAGGTTTTGTGGTCTGGGTAGACCTTCGTGATCGTTATGGTATCACGCAGTTGGTTTTTGATGAAGATCGTACATCTTCAAAATTATTAGAACAAGCAAGGTCTTTGGGCCGTGAATTCGTAGTGCAAGTAACGGGTGAGGTAATCGAAAGATCTTCTAAAAACCCTAAGCTTCCTACAGGAAATATAGAGGTCTTAGTAGACGAGGTTATTATTCTTAACGAATCAAAAACACCTCCTTTCACCATAGAAAACGAAACCGATGGTGGTGAAGACCTACGGATGAAATATCGTTATTTAGATATCCGCAGAAATCCTGTCAAAAACAATCTTATTTTTAGAAGCAAGGTTTCTATGGAGGTACGAAAGTACCTTAGTGACCAAGATTTTATAGAGGTAGAAACACCATATTTAATAAAATCAACTCCAGAAGGAGCTCGTGATTTCGTTGTACCTAGCCGTATGAACGAAGGACAGTTCTACGCTTTGCCACAATCCCCTCAAACTTTTAAGCAATTGCTTATGGTAGGTGGTATGGATAAGTATTTTCAGATTGTGAAGTGCTTTCGCGATGAAGACCTTAGAGCAGATAGACAACCGGAGTTTACGCAAATTGACTGTGAAATGGCTTTTGTTGAGCAAGAAGATATTCTTGATTCCTTTGAAGGTCTCACTAAGCATTTACTAAAAGAAATTAAAGGAGTAGAAATATCTGCCTTTCCAAGAATTACTTATGATGATGCTATGCGCATTTATGGTAACGACAAGCCAGATATTCGCTTTGGGATGGAGTTTGGCGAATTGAACGACGTAGCTCAACATAAAGAATTTGGTGTATTCAACTCTGCAGAACTGGTAGTTGGTATTGCTGTACCTGGTGCTGCGAGCTATACACGTAAAGAACTAGATGCCTTGGTGAATTGGGTGAAACGCCCGCAAGTTGGTGCCATGGGAATGGTTTACGCAAAATATAATGAAGACGGAAGCTTTAAATCTACCGTAGATAAATTTTACGACCAAGAAGATTTGGCCAAATGGGCCGAAGCTACACAAGCAAAACCAGGAGACCTTATTTGCGTTCTTTCTGGGGATGCCAACAAAACCAGGGCTCAACTAAGCGCCCTTAGAATGGAACTTGCTGAAAGGTTAGGTTTGAGAAATCCTGCCGAATTTGCTCCGCTATGGGTTATAGATTTTCCGTTATTGGAACTTGATGAAGAGACAGGAAACTATCACGCCATGCACCACCCATTTACGTCACCAAAACCTGGTCAGTTAGAATTACTAGAAACCGACCCTAGCGCAGTACGTGCTAATGCATATGATTTAGTCTTAAACGGTAATGAAATAGGTGGCGGTTCTATTCGTATTCACGATAGAGGTGTACAGAGCACAATGTTCAAACACTTAGGTTTCACTCCGGAAGAAGCAGAAGCACAATTTGGTTTTCTAATGGATGCTTTTCAGTACGGAGCTCCACCACATGGAGGTATTGCATTTGGTCTAGACCGATTGGTATCTATTCTTGGAGGTCAAGAAACTATCAGAGATTTCATCGCTTTTCCAAAGAACAACAGCGGACGTGATGTTATGATTGATGCTCCTGCAGCTATTGACCAAGAGCAACTTCGTGAACTAAGCCTAAAGTTGGATTTAAAAGAGTAAACTATAACCTTGAGTTATTTCGAGGTTCTTTGAATAATGGGGATACATAAAAAGACCTGGTTCACTAAAATTTTAGTTTGGCGGGTCAAGCATATTTCTGAACGCCAATTTATTTACTTTCTAAGTATTTTGGTTGGTTTTACCTCAGGTGTTGGAGCAGTTATACTTAAAAACTTAACTCACTTTTTCCAACATTTGTTAGAGGGAAAACTTGTCCAATATTACCATCAGGCCTTTTATTTTGTTTTCCCGATTATAGGCTTAATACTAGTTTATTTAGTCATTAAGTATGTGGTAAGACATAAAGTTAATCATGGTATTCCATCTACGCTTTTTGCCATATCACAACATAAAGGTATCATCCGTAAGTACCAAATGTTTGGGTCATTGCTTGCTGCGCCACTTACTGTTGGTTTTGGAGGGTCAGTAGGTCTAGAGGGACCAACGGTAGCTACGGGAGCTGCAATAAGTTCTAATATTGCCAGAGTATTCCACATGAACCAGTCTAACCGCAACCTCCTAATTGGGTGTGCAGCTGCTGGGGCATTATCATCCATATTTAAAGCACCTATTGCCGCAATAATTTTCGCTATTGAAGTATTTAGCTTAGATCTAACCATTGCATCAATGCTACCCCTATTATTGGCATCTATTTCTGCTATAATAACTTCTTATTTCTTCTTTGGTGACGATGTTCTACTTCCTTTCAAAATTGAAGATTCATTCAAGCTAGGAGATATTCCCTTTTTTGCCATTCTAGGTGTTGTAGCAGGGTTAACCTCTATTTATTTTACAGAAGTATACGATAGAGTACATAAATTCTTTCACCCCATTAAATCCCCCATTAAACGCCTACTCATCGGAGGGGTAGGCCTGGGCATTTTAGTCTACTTTATCCCTCCACTTTATGGTGAAGGTTTTGATGTAATCAACAGTCTGGTTCAAGGTAACCCTGAAAAAGTATTGGAAAATAACATCTTTGAACTTGACCTGACCAATGTTTGGATGGTCATTATATTGTTGATTGGATTGGTGTTATTTAAAATAATTGCAAGCGCACTTACTTTCGGAGCGGGTGGTGTTGGCGGAATTTTTGCTCCTGCCCTTTTTATGGGTAGTATCATGGGAAATTGCGTTGCCAAAATAATAAACAACGTAGGATTTTTTCAGTTTAAAGTATCTGAAAGTAATTTTACTCTAGTAGGCATGGCCGGTTTAATGGCAGGTGTACTTCACGCTCCTTTAACTGCCATTTTCTTAATTGCAGAAGTAACTGGCGGGTATGACCTATTTATACCGTTAATGATTACTGCGGCTATTTCGTACTCAATTACCAAATATGCTAATCCGCATTCTGTATATAACATGGAGTTAGGCAGAAGAGGGGATTTAATTACCCACGACAAAGACCACGCAGTTTTAACACTTATGGATATCAATAAAGTGATTGAAGATAAGTTTGCAATTGTGTATCCAACAATGTCCTTAGGTGACATTGTTAACAAGGCGGTAGTCGTTTCCAAAAGAAATATATTCCCAGTAATAGACGCTGAGGACAAAACATTATTAGGCATTATCCTACTAGATGATATTAGATCAATAATGTTTGATCGAAAATTATATAACGAAGTATTTGCAAACGATATCATGCATACGCCTCCGGAAATTATTGAGCTTGATAAAGATAAAATGACTGAGATTATGCAGAAATTTCAAGACAGTGGTGCATGGAACCTACCCGTTATTAAAAACGGAAAGTATGTTGGCTTTATATCTAAATCAAAACTATTAACCGCATACAGAAGAAAGCTTATTAATTTTACAAAATAAGGTGTAAAAGGTTTTGTAATTTTACAAGAACTATGAAATATCTCGTATCCATAATAACCCTAGTCTGTTTTGCTTCAATTATCTACGGCTTTAATATTCAGGAAGAAAATCTACCTCTAAGTCACAAATTTATAGGTTCTGGCACATTAGGGCTTTTCCTTGTTGCAATGCCCTTATTTCTTTTCACCTATAGTAAAGGAAAGAAAATGAAAGACTATATGTTAACTGATGAAAACGTTAGGAAAATGAGAGGAGAAGAACCTAAAAAAAAGGATAGTCAGTAAAATTTCATACACAGTAGTTCAAGTATTAACCGTTAGAACTTTATACGCTAAACTAGTGTAGTGTTAGTTCCGGTTTCTTCTTTCAGCAAAAAATCGCTTTAGCAAATCACTTGCTTCGGTTTCTAGAAGACCACCTACTATTTCCGTCTTCGGGTGTAATTTTGTTCCCATAACTCCGCAACCTCTTTGCGGGTCTTTTGCAGCATAGACTATTTTTGATATCTGACTCCAATACAGTGCGCCAGCACACATCTGGCAAGGTTCTAGAGTTACATAAAGAGTACAGTTCTGTAAATATTTACCTCCCAAAAAATTGGCCGCAGCTGTAATAGCTTGCATCTCTGCATGGGCCGTAACATCATTCAATTGTTCCGTAAGGTTGTGGGCACGAGCAATAATCCGGTCTTGTATAACTATAATAGCTCCAATTGGCACCTCTTGCTTTTCATAAGCAGCTTCTGCTTCTTGAAGTGCTTTTTTCATGTAATAGGTATCATCAAAAGGTTGTATCATAACAAGGGTTTAACACAAATTTATGCCATACTTTTCGAAAGATCCGCATAACTTGTGATCATTAAGAATCAGCAACTTAAAAACCCACTATAATTAGCTTCCCTCAAACCCAAGGCTGAGCTAAAAAAAATTGTCTCAGCACTGCTAAACACGTATTTTTGCAACTTACACCTCTAATTTGGAATCACTTTTAAATTATATCACTTACCCAGAAGATTTACGCAAGCTGTCAGTGGACCAACTTCCGCAACTTGCGAAAGAATTAAGGGAATTTATAATTGATATTGTTGCGACCAAAGAGGGGCATTTAGGCGCTAGCCTTGGAGTTGTTGAACTCACCATTGCCTTACATTATGTATTTAATACGCCCGATGATAAACTTATATGGGATGTTGGCCATCAAGCCTACGGGCATAAAATATTAACGGGGAGAAAAGAAATTTTTGATACTAATCGCCAATTAGGAGGTATTAGTGGATTTCCAAAACGAAGTGAGAGCAGTTACGATGCTTTTGGAACGGGACATAGTTCTACTTCTATTTCTGCAATTTTAGGTATGGCTATGGCCGCTCAATTAAACGGTAAAAACAACCGGCAACACATTGCCGTAATTGGTGATGCCTCTATAGCCAGCGGTATGGCTTTTGAAGCCCTTAATCACCTTGGTTCTACCAATTCTAATGTGTTAGTCATCCTAAACGACAATGCCATTGGCATAGACCCAAGTGTAGGAGCTTTGAAAAAATACTTGACCAATGTAAAAAAAGGTATCGCAAAAGATGAGAACATATTTGAGTGCCTTAACTTTCATTATACCGGTCCTATAGAGGGGCATGATCTTAATGCACTTGTAAATGAACTAGACCATTTAAAGCTGGTAGCCGGACCAAAATTACTGCATGTTATTACTACCAAGGGGAAAGGCTTGAAAAAAGCCGAAGAAAACCAAGTGACATACCACGCGCCAGGTAAATTTGATAAACTCACGGGTGAACTTCAAAAGAAACCGGTTGTAGCTAACGAACCTCAAAAGTACCAAGATGTATTTGGGCATACGTTGGTAGAACTGGCTGAAAAAAACAAAAATATTGTTGGCATAACCCCGGCTATGCCCACTGGAAGCTCTTTAAAGTACATGATGGAGCAAATACCCGATAGGGCTTTTGATGTTGGCATTGCGGAGCAGCATGCCGTAACTTTAGCTGCAGGTATGGCAACCGAAGGTCTGGTACCATTTTGTACTATTTACTCCACTTTTCTGCAGCGTGCCTATGACCAGGTTATACATGATGTGGCTATCCAGAACTTACCCGTCATTTTTTGTTTAGATAGAGCTGGTATTGTTGGTCAAGATGGGGCAACCCATCATGGTGTTTATGATATTGCCTTTTTGAGGTGCGTACCCAACCTATATATTTTTGCACCTATGAATGAAACGGGACTTCGTAACATGATGTATACTGCGCAGTTGGGCTTAAATCATCCCATAGCCATAAGATATCCGCGAGGTAGGGGCGTTCAAGAAAAATGGCAGACTCCTTTTGAAAAAATCGAAATTGGAAAAGGCAGAGAATTGAAAAAAGGTTCTGAAATTGCTATATTGACTATTGGCCATATTGGGAATACCGTTTCAAATGTTATAGAAGAAATTACAGAAAAAGAGAAAATTGGCCATTATGATATGCAGTTTGTAAAACCGTTGGATAAAAATCTACTTATAGATATATTTAAATGCTATAAACACATAATTACTGTTGAAGATGGTAGCAAAATGGGTGGTTTTGGGTCTACAATCCTAGAATTAGCCAATGAACTAGGGCGTACTCAAAAAATACATGTTTTAGGTATTGACGATATTTTTTTAGAACATGGTACCGTAGAACAATTACACGAACAAGCCAAAATTGACCACTTAAGTATAAAAGAACATATAAAAATGCTATTAAATGAATAACTCCCCAATAACATCATGTCTATTTATTCTATTTTTTAGCTTCTGCCTATCTTCTGTTTTTGGCCAAAACCAAGATTCATTACCACCTGGAAGAGAAATGGAAATTGATACCATGGTGGTAGATACTACCATAGTAGAAACTGTAGTAATTAGAAAAACACAGGAGAAAATAAAATTTGTTCCCCGTAGTGTAGATTTAATGAATCCTGTTATTTCATTTAATCGTACCAATGCTTTAGACGAGAAACCTAACCGATTCAAGATTCCTTCCTTTTGGACAACGGTAAATAAACTTGGCGCAAACTTTAGTGAAGTAGCTTTCGTAAACTGGAACGCGGGTGGTAACAACTCCATATCAGCTCTTGGGAACGCTCGATTTGAAAGAAATTATAAATTCCGATACATACAATGGGATAACTATATGGAGATGCGTTACGGCCTTAACGTACAGGACGAGCAGAAATTAAGAAAAACAGATGATGCTATCCGTTTTAGTTCCACTTTTGGCCTTCAACGAGACACTATTAGCAACTGGTATTATTCGGCGAAAGCCAACTTCAATACTCAGTTTTCCAATGGTTATAAATATCCTGATAGGTCATCGCCCATTTCACGTTTTATGGCTCCAGGGTATTCATTTTTGGGAGCTGGAACATCTTATATTACCAAAGACCAAAAATTCAATCTATATATTTCACCCATTACTCAAAAAGCAACCTTTGTTCTAGATGAAGAGTTAGCCAATAAAGGTTCTTTTGGTGTTAAAAAAGCCGTTTTGGATGCAGATGGAAATGTGCTCGAAAAAGGTGAACAAATTTTTCTAGAATTTGGGTTTTTAGTAACGAATCAGTATGAGAAAGAGGTTTACAAAAATATGCTCCTAAAGCATCGTTTAAGCCTTTACACAGATTACCTTCAAAAGTTTGGAAACATTGATGTTGACTGGGAACTTAATTTTGATTTAAAAGTCAACAAATACGTGGTAACAACCATTGGCACTCATATTATTTATGATGATGACATTCTATTTGACGAACAAACAGATGCTAATGGCATTGTGCTAGATGCTGGTAGGCCACGTATACAATTTAAACAGCTACTAGGTGTTGGCGTATCCTATGTATTTTAAAGCTGCTTACCCATGATTTTATTATGAATATGCACTGCAGCACTATCTGAAAGGCTTGCAACATAGCAACAGGTATTCAATAAAATATGATATACAGAATCATCCGTATCTCTATAGAACTCAGGAAGTGTTTTTAGCATTAAAGCATCATAATTAGAGGCTCTATTTTCTTTTTTACGGATAAGGGCATTCGTATATACGTCTAATATATCCGAAATTATTTTATAGCCCGCAATCTCTTTTTCGATAACTTCTTGAGAGCGGTATATCTTTTCAACACTTAAAGAAATGATATCTTCAATCTGAGCTTTAAATGCACTTTGGTCCAGCAAACTGGTTTGAAAAGTACCATTCAGTATTTTATCTTCATTTTCAATAAAGACAGAAATTGCATCGCTTATCAAAGTATTAATGGCAAGAGCTCGTAAATAACTAAGCCTATCTTCCTTATATTTTAAGGAATTATACTTTTTGGTATTTATGCTGTCCTTAACTAATTTTATAAGGTATTCCAGAGCGTAATCTTCAGAGATAAGACCAAGGTTAATACCATCTTCAAAATCTATTATAGTATAACAAATATCATCTGCAGCCTCTACTAGAAATGTTAGAGGATGTCTTGCAAAAGAAATGTCTTCTCCATCTCTGGTTTGCAAAAGACCCAAATCTGCTGCCACATTTTTAAAAGCTTCTTTATCTGGTTGAAAAAAACCAAATTTCTTATCAGCTATATGCTTTGTTGCTTTTTTAGGTAAGGACTCTTTTGGATATTTCATAAAGGCACCCAGTGTAGCGTAGCTTAAGCGCAAGCCACCCGTAACTCCTTCTCGCGATTGAGATAACAATCGAAACCCATTAGCGTTCCCTTCAAAATCTACAATATCCTGAAATTCCTTTCCAGTCAAAACGGACTGGTATTTCTTACCATTACCGGTAATGAAGTATTCGCCAATAGCCTTTTCTCCACTATGACCAAAAGGCGGGTTACCTATGTCATGTGCTAAAGCAGCTGCGGCAACAATAGCACCAAAATCATTAAATTTGTAACCGTATATTTCACTTAAAAAAGGGTGTTTCTCAAGAATTTTCTTTCCTGCAATACGCCCAAGACTCCTTCCTACTACGGAAACTTCCAAACTATGTGTTAAACGAGTATGAACAAAATCTGTTTTTGACAGCGGTATAACCTGGGTCTTATCTTGTAAACTTCTAAAAGCACTAGAAAAAATGATACGATCATAATCTACTTCAAAACCTAGCCTTGTTTCATCTTGTTCCTTTCGTAGTCTTTTGTGCGTATCGCCTTGGCGCTTAAGAGACAATAAATTTTCCCAGTTCATAAGAGTTTTTTAAGACCTGCAAGGTACATTTTTTCAATTTCAATCTACTTTTCAAACTAAAAGAACGCACCGTTATTTAACCTTAAGAAAATCCACACTTAAACTTCAGATAACTATAATTTAACACACTAGCTTTTTCTTTGCATTAAATAATAAACAATGAAAAAGACATTATTCTTTCTTGCTTTTATATGTACATTAAATCTTTTTGCTCAAGAACAAGGAGCTATTAGAGGTACTATTTTTGACATGGAGATGAACAATGAGCCTTTGCTTTTTGCAGAGGTGCAGATCAAGGATACAAAATTTAAGACACAGACCAACTTTCGTGGAAATTTTGAAATCTCAAATGTTGAACCAGGAGACTACATACTTAAGGTTACTTTTTTAGGTTATGAATCCTTTGAGGTTCCTGTAGAGATTGTAGCTTCTAATACTTTAGAAATTACGCAGGGGTTAAAGGCTAAGACACTAAGCCTGTCAGATATGTCTTTTGCAGATGAAAACACATTACAAAATTCTGAAAGTGCAATTACCAGCATTGAACGATAATCGTTTCCTAAATATTCATAAAACAAAAAGGGAGTTTCCACAATGTGAAAACTCCCTTTTTCTATTCAATAAAATTGTTAGTTCTTAGAAACGACTGCTGATTTCTTCTGCTTCTCAATAACATTTGCAATAACATTGTTATCAAACTCTACTTCCTTTACAGTACCATCATTGTAGAAAAACCATTTTCCAGTTCTAACACCTTTATTGTAATTTCCTTTTGATACTTTTTCCCCGACTTCATCAAAGCTAATCCACTCGCCATGTAATTTCCCTGCTAAATCAAAAGTTCCTGTTTGACTTACCTCTCCATTATCATGAAAATAAGTAGCTTCTACTAAATTTGTTTCTTTATTTAATTTTACTTCCTTTTCTTTTTGAGCATACCCTACTGTCATTGTTAATGCAAGGGCGAAAAGTATGATTGAATTCTTCATGTTGTTGATTTTAAAATAACTCTGTACCTATTTACTGTTATCAAAGATACATTAATTTACGTTAAAAACATCTGTACTTAACATTAAATTTACATTGAAAATATTAAACTCTAATTATCAACATGTTACAAATAACCATTATTCAAAAAATTAAAGATAAATTAATATTTACATTACCATAAGATGACATCCGTGATCGACCTTAGCGGTTGTCTAAAAGACAAATTTGATTTCATTATACTTATTAGTTTTTGTCGACTAGTTTTTTTGAAATCCCAAAAGCTACCTTCTTCAAGGTAGCTTTTTTTATGTTTTAATTAAAGTTTTTAGGAGCATTATTTTTGGCTAACTAATCCAAGTGAATATCTGTAAATCAGATTTTTACACGCGACTCATCTTATTGATAAATAGCAATTTCTTCTTTTAGAAATAACGTTAACAAAACATTAACTTAACATTGGTGTTGGTTATTTACTACCGACAAAAACTAATACCTAAATGAAATTAAAATGTTTAGCCCTCGGGCTACTTTTGAGTTTTTCGTGTATCTCCTATGCTCAAGAAACAAACGCACCAGCCTTTGGGAAAGGACTTTTTAACCTAGTAGGGAAAGATAGTACTTGGAGCATGAAAATTGGCACTCGTATGCAATTTCTAACAATTGCATCATGGGGTGAAGGCGAAGACGGAGGACTTGTAGACCCTCGGCAAAATTTTTCTATTAGACGTGCCCGTTTAAAATTTAACGGTTTTGCGTTTTCTCCAAAATTGAAATACAAATTTGAATTTGGTCTTTCAAACCGTGATCTTTCAGGAGCTTCTGAATTCACAAGTAACGCCCCCAGATATATTCTGGATGGCGTTATAATGTGGAATTTCTATAAAAACTTTGAGTTTTGGATGGGACAAACCAAATTACCCGGAAATATTGAACGAGTAATTTCTTCTGGAAATCTGCAACAAGTAGATCGTTCTCTCCTAAATAGCAGATTCACTATAGATAGGGACCAAGGTGTTCAACTAAGACATAAATTCAACTTAACAGACAAATTTTTAATTAAAGAAAAACTAGCCATTTCTCAAGGAGAAGGCAGAAACATTACAACAGGAAATCTTGGTGGTCTACAACACACTGCTCGCTTGGAACTTTTCCCATTTGGAGATTTTTCTGCGTACAGCGGAGCTGACCTAAAAAGAGTAGAAATACCAAAATTAATGTTAGCAGCTACATTTGACTTTAATAACAACGCGGTTAAGAATAGAAGTAACCAAGGCTCATATATGGTTAATGACATTGGCTTTCACGAAACAGACATTAAAACTATTTATGTTGATGCCATGTTTAAATATAATGGATTCTCCTTTATGGCCGAATACGCCAACAGAACCGCAGGAGATCCACTTGCCAAAAACTCTGATGGATCATTAACTGGTGACGAAGTACAGGTAGGGAATGGATTAAACCTTCAAACAGGGTATTTGTTTTCTACCAACTGGGAGGTTTCAGGACGGTTCACCACCATTGATTTAGATAAAGATATAACAGGAAAGAGCCTTGAGACTCAATATACCTTGGGCGTTTCAAAATATTTAGCCGGTCATAAGTTAAAGGTTCAATCAGATTTGAGTTACCTTAACCTAGATGGAGGAACAAACCGATTAATGGGCCGTCTACAAGTGGACATTCATTTCTAAGTAAAACATAACCTTTAGATAACATTATAGCTCTAATTACAATAGATATTTGCAAACTTATTTATATCATAAATTATGGATAACATTTACTTTATAATGATAATCGCTCTTGCTGTTTTAGCAATTGCGGATTTGGTTGTTGGGGTCAGTAATGATGCAGTAAACTTCCTGAACTCAGCCATAGGTTCAAAAGCAATTTCTTTTCGAACCATTATGATTGTGGCAAGTTTAGGTATTGGTTTTGGTGCCATTTTTTCTAGTGGTATGATGGAGGTTGCTCGAAAGGGTATTTTTAACCCAAGTGAATTTTACTTTAATGAAATCATGTTCATTTTTATGGCGGTAATGATTACCGATATACTTCTACTTGATTTCTTTAATACCCTAGGTATGCCCACCTCAACCACAGTTTCCATAGTTTTCGAACTTTTGGGTGCTGCAGTAGCAATGGCCTTAATAAAAATTGGTGCTGATAATGGAAATTTTAGCGATGTTGTTAATTATATCAATACATCAAAAGCTACTGAAATAATATTCGGTATTCTCCTGTCGGTCGTCGTGGCATTTTCCATAGGAGCATTAGTCCAATGGGTCTCCCGATTGTTATTATCATATCATTTTGAAAGAAAAGCGAATTGGGTAGGAGCCCTTTTTGGAGGTGTAGCACTTTCTGCTATCACTTATTTCATTTTGATGAAAGGTATTAAAGGAACGGCATTCGCTGGTGAAGATTTTGAGCTTATTGGCAATGGTACTATTAAAGACTTTCTTGAAACCCAGTGGGTTGGTATTGCAGCAGCAAATTTTGTGATTTGGTCCTTTCTTTCTTATATCTTAATGACTTTTGCAAAAGTTAACATTTATAAGTTAATTATTGGTATGGGAACGTTTGCCTTGGCTCTAGCCTTTGCAGGTAACGATTTAGTGAATTTCGTTGGGGTTCCGATTGCCGCATGGCAATCTTATGAAGCTTGGGTAGCATCAGGTATTCCTGCAACAGAATTCAGTATGGGCATTTTGGCCGCAAAAGTACCTACGCCTACACTACTTTTATTTTTTGCCGGTATTGTTATGATTGTGACCTTATGGTTTTCTAGCAAGGCAAAAGCAGTAGTAAAAACATCACTAGATCTATCAAGTCAAGAAGCTACTAAAGAGCGTTTTCAACCTAACTTTCTATCTCGTGGTTTGGTAAGGTCTGCAATTGCTATTTCAGAAGTAACTATGGCTTTGATTCCTAAATCAATGCAAAGCAGTATTGAGAAGCAATTTGAAAAACCGACCATCGCTTTAACAAAAAACAAAGTACATGAGCTTCCTGCTTTTGATATGGTTCGAGCTGCAGTAAACTTAATGGTTGCCGGTATTTTAATATCGATTGCTACTTCATACAAACTTCCCTTATCTACAACATATGTAACTTTTATGGTGGCAATGGGTACTTCATTGGCAGATAGAGCGTGGGGAGCAGAAAGTGCTGTATACAGAGTAGCTGGTGTACTAAATGTTATTGGTGGCTGGTTTGGTACTGCAATTATTGCCTTTATAGCGGCAGGTACTATTTTAGCGATAATTAGTTTTGGTCAAGGTGCTGCAATTGCAATTCTATTATTTGTTGCAGTTTTACTTTTGTCAAGAAACTATATCTCGCACAAAAAGAAAGCTAAAGAGACCAAAGCCGAAGACACTTTAAATAAAGCCGAAAGCAGTTCAATTCAAGGTGTTATTGAAGAAAGTGCAAGTAACATTGCCAATGTTCTTAAAAGAACTAACAAGATATATACCAATTCAATTAATGGTCTTGCAGTTCAAGATTCAAGTCTATTGAAAAAGAACAAAAAACAAGGCGCGAAGCTTTCTGACGAAATTGATGATTTACGAGATAATATTTTCTATTTCATAAAGAATCTTGATGAAAACAGTGTAGGTGCAAGTAATTTCTACATTACAATTCTAGGACATTTGACAGACATTGCGCAGTCTTTAGAATATATTGGCAAGGTTAGCCATAAGCACGTAAACAACAATCATAAGAAATTAAAGTACAATCAAATAAAAGAGCTTAAGCAAATAGACCAAAAACTAGATGAAGTTTTGAATCTTACGCAAACAGCTTTTGACGAAAGATCATTTGAGCAAATTGGTCTTGTTTTAAGTAAAAAACAGGAGTTATTTGATATGGTTCAAGAAAAAATACAGACGCAAGTAGCTAGAACCCGTACTGAAGAATCAAGCCCTAAAAATACCACCTTGTACTTCTCATTATTGTTAGAAACCAAAGATTTGACAACAGCAATAATGAACTTATTAGAGCAGTATTATAATGAGCATGATGATTCTGTTGCTCCAGCGACAATAGATTCGCCTGACGCAGAATAATCAATTTCTTTTAAGTAATAATTATAAGTACCTCATCATAGTAAAGTCAACTATGATGAGGTACTTTTTTTATGCATGACATTTTTTTTCTTCGTGATATTTACGACTAGCTCACAAATTCCAACATATAGATTTGGCATTTACTGTATTTCATAATAACATGTCGCTTTAGTGCTACTGGCACTTCATCGAAAAAAAATACCTTTCTAAAGATTTAGGCGTTAGTAAAAGATACCCAAA
This sequence comes from Zobellia barbeyronii, assembly GCF_018603515.1. Taxonomy (GTDB): domain Bacteria; phylum Bacteroidota; class Bacteroidia; order Flavobacteriales; family Flavobacteriaceae; genus Zobellia; species Zobellia barbeyronii. The sequence continues at coordinate 14,141 of NZ_JACATN010000008.1, read as the reverse complement.
TCTTTATCTAATGCGCTTTATAAACTACGTAGCACCCGCAGTGTGCTGTTTTGCCTTATTCTTATCATGCAGTAAAGAGAGTAGCTCATCCCTTCAGGAAGAAGAGGAAGAGCTAACTACCAATCTAGATCTTGGTGCAAGAGATGCAGCCAAACAGCTATATGAAGATTATTATTTAGCATCTAGTAACACAAACTCTGATGTAGCTTGGTCCGGTAATGAACAGACCTGTGAACCTGGTACTGTTCCCGAACTCATTAGAAATAAAATTTTGATGCGATTGCAGTATTTCCGTAAAGCGGTAGGCTTAAACAATACTATTGAAGAAGAAGCTACAAAAAGCGCCAAATCACAGCAGGCAGCACTTATGATGCATGCAAATGGAACCTTGAACCATTTTCCTCCCGACACATGGAAATGCTTTACAAATGAAGGAAAAGAAGCCGCAGCTAATTCATTATTAACATCAACAAAAAATTCGGCCTCTATAGATTCGTATATGCGTGACCAGGGTAGTGAAAACTATCCCGTAGGTCATAGAAGGTGGTTATTATGGCCTAGACTTCAAGAAATTGGTATAGGCAATACCAGTCAGTATAATGCCCTTTGGGTACTAGGAAATCCTGGGAGTGCACCGGCAGATGCACCGGAATTTGTTGCATGGCCGCCAGCAGGATATCTACCTGCAAGACTAGCCTACCCAAGATGGTCTTTCTCCATCGCTAACGCAGATTTCTCCGAAACTAAAATTTCAATGAAAACTGAGAATGGAAATTCCGTTTCTTTACAAATAGAGGAACTTACAGCTATCTACGGAGACAACACTATTGTGTGGCAACCTGAAATAAATTCAAATAGCTTAACCGAGGATACCTCATATACTATCTCCATAGATAATGTTCTTGTTAATTCAGAACCTCAGCAATTTCAATACAACGTAACTCTTTTTGACCCAACCAAATAGGATAAGGATAGCTATTCATCAGTCTATATATAAATAATTCTTTTTGTTGCTTTTATAACAATCTGCTGGTTTTCATAAGTTTAAATTGTATCTTAACCACTAAGATATGCTATGGAAACACCGTTACCCACAACGTCTAAATTACTGACAGAGGAAGATTTTGGATTTGCTAAATTTTGGTTTTATCCTAACTTCTTAGTTGGTGAATTTGCCGACGGTGCTGATGTAAGCAAAGAGGATTCTATTGGACCTATTACGTCTATCAAGCGCGTATATGGGGCAACCATACCTTTTATATATATTTCAAATAGAAAAAATTCTTACTCAATGGACCCAATGGGTTATAAGGAAATAGTAGATATGTTCCCTAACCTTATGGGCATGGCCATTGTTTCTGAAAATAAATATAGGCGTATGATAGCAACACTAGAAAAAATGTTTATAAAAAAACCAATCGGTGTATTTCATGAGCTAGATGAAGCTTTTGAATGGGCCACACAAAACATACAACAGTTAGATAAATAGCCTTTTCGTTCCTTATTTTTTATACCCTACAGTGCTTGCCTCCAAATCTAGCGCCTCAAATAACTCCTACTTAAACATTGAATCTTCCCCCAATTAAACTAATTGGTTAATTTCGCTTCTGAAAGACCGTAGCTTTTTATGCCCTTTCTGCACGTGAAATATGCACAAATATATCTTTTAAAACTTCCGGACATGAGAAAACAATTACCACCTCTTCTACTCCTCCTATTGCTTACCACTTGTTTATTTGCGCAAGAGAACCTACTTCTAAAAGATTATAGACCTCAAAGCATTTACAACACCCCAAAAACCCTGGTTAAAAGAGCTAAATATCCAGTAATAGACTTTCACTCACACCCAGATGCCAAGTCCGAACAAGAATTGGAAGAATGGGTTGCCACTATGAAAGAGAACAATATTGAGAAATCGATAATCCTCACGTACTCAACAGGCCAACAATTTGATAGTATTTATGATATGTATTCCAAATACGGTGACCAAATTGAGGTTTGGTGTGGTTTTGATTACACAGAATACAATGAAAAAGGTTGGTCAAAAAAAGCAGTAAAAGAACTTGAAAGATGTTTTGCCAAAGGCGCAAGAGGTGTAGGTGAATTAGGAGATAAAGGTTTAGGACTTTTCTACTCAAAACCATCTATAGCGCCTGGTCTTCATTTGGACGACCCTCGTTTACAACCACTTTTAGAAAAGTGTGGCGAATTAGGCATGCCTATAAGCGTCCACCTTGCTGACCCTTATTGGATGTACTTGCCCATGGATGAAAAGAACGATGGACTTATGAATGCCTATACTTGGAAATTAGACACATCAAAAGAAGGTGTTCTTACCCATGAAGAATTGCTTACCACCTTATCAAACGCAGTCAGAAATAATAAGGAGACCACCTTTATAGCATGCCACTTAGCGAATACCAGTCACGACCTAGCTATTTTAGGCAAACTACTGGATGAACACCCTAATTTATATGCTGATATATCTGCTCGTTACGCAGAGGTTGCACCGGTCCCTAGACGCACCAAGGCTTTCTTTAACAAATATAAAGACCGGTTGGTATATGGAACCGATATGGGTATGGAAGCCGATATGTACCAAACTACTTTCAGAATCCTTGAAAGTGCAGACGAACATTTCTATGCTTGGAATTATTTCTCATACCATTGGCCTCTTAATGGACTGGATTTAGGCGATGAGACTTTGAAAAAGATATACCACGAGAATGGCAGAAGATTATTAGAACGATAGTCTATCTATAAAAATTCATTTCATCCATATACTGCCAAACCGAATCAGGAAGCAACGGTCTAATATTTTTACCTTCCTTGTGATTTTTACGGATGAAGGTGGAAGAGATTTCCATTATGGGAGCATCTACCTTATGAATCTTAGCATGCCCCTTAAACTGGTGCTCAATTTCACCTACTGAAATTCTTGGGTATACATAAAGATTGTAATCGCTTAAAATGACCTCGTAGTTCTTCCACTTATGGAAACCCTTAAGATTATCCTCACCCATGATTAGCGCAAAATCATGTGCGTTACCATATTTTTCACGCAAGTGAATTAATGTATTTACCGTATAGTTTGGCTGCGGTAAGCCAAATTCTATTTTGCTGGGTTTAAGTTTAGGATAGTATTTAGTAGCCTCATACACCATCTGATATCTATGATTGTCGGCCAGTAAGGTCTTTTTAGTTTTAAATGGACTTTGAGGCGTGACTACAAACCAAACCTCATCTAGATTGGAGAATTCTACCATATGGTTCGCGATGACCAAATGCCCTATATGTATAGGGTTGAACGTACCAAAATAGAGACCTACCTTTTTCATGCGTTAAAACAAATGTGATTATCCCTGCGGACTATTCTTTCCTTTTAGCACCAACGAATTCCGCTACTAAAGTATGGGCTTCATCCAAAGCAGTATCAAGATCATAGTTTTTTATCACCTTATCAAATTGAGGCGCTGTTGCTAACTCTACGGATGCTTTTGCAATACGCATATTGATTTTATCTTCGCTTTCGGTACTACGTTTCTTAAGTCGTATTTTCAACTCATCAACACTTGGAGGCTTTACAAAAACAGCCAAGGTCTTATCCGGGAACTTTCGTTTAATACGCAGACCACCCGCTACATCAATATCAAAAATCACGTTTTTACCTTCAGACCAAAGTCGTTCTATTTCAGTTTTTAAAGTACCGTAAAAATTATCGCGGTATACCTCTTCCCATTCTAGAAAATCATCTTGTTTAATGTGATTTTTGAACGCGGAAATAGACATGAAATAATAATGCTCTCCCTGTTTTTCTTTAGCTCTTCTAGGTCTTGAAGTAGCAGACACAGAGAATGCAAGGTTTAGCTCCTCTTGCTTTAGGAGATGACGTACTATAGTTGTCTTACCACTTCCAGAGGGTGCCGAAAATATAATTAGTTTGCCGCCTTTCATGAGTTCGTTTAGTTTGGTTGAATACGTTAGAGCACATTAAGCATTTGCTCTTTTATTTTTTCAAGTTCGTCTTTCATCTGTACAACCAATTGCTGCATTGGCGCATAATTGGCTTTAGATCCTATTGTATTGATCTCACGGCCAATTTCCTGGGCAATAAAAGCAAGTTTTTTACCATTGGAATCATCGGATTCTAACGTACTAGTAAAATAACCGAGGTGGTTAGCCAAACGAACTTTTTCTTCAGTAATATCATACTTCTCTAGGTAGTAGATAAGTTCTTGTTCAAAACGATTGGCATCAACATCTGCCTTAAGGTCGCTAACGGCTTTGTTCAATCGTTCGCGAACGTCTGACTGACGGTCGGGATCCATTGTTTTCACTTGCTCCAACAAGCTCTGTAAATTCTGAATGCGGTCAATAAAGTCTCTTTCAAGTACTTCACCTTCTTCTGAACGAAACGTATTAATCTCTTTCAAAGCCTCTGTAAGTGCAAGCTTTATAGACTCATACTCGGTCTCATCAATGTCTTCTCGTGCCGTTTTTAAAGAATCCGGCATTCTAAGAGCCATATCTAGCAACTTAATATCATCGCCATCAGCAATATTCTTTAATTGCTTCATGTAGTTCTTCACCGCTGACTCGTTTACCTCTGTAGAAGTTTCACCGCTGGTCAATTCTAAATATAAACCAAAATCAACCTTACCACGCATTAAAGAACTAGCGATAGTCTTACGAAGTTCCAATTCTTTTTCACGATATGCGGAAGGCATACGTGCGTTTAAATCTAGACTTTTACTGTTTAGGGATTTGAGCTCTACGGTAATCTTTTTTGTCGGAAGCTGTATAACGTACTTGCCGAAACCGGTCATGGACTGAATCATAAATTGCTATGAATTTTGGCAAAGGTAGTTAAATTTGAAACTTCTTAATACTTCATCGACTTCATGTTGTATTCCAATTTCACTTTTACCCTTTCAAACTCTTTCTAATAATACAGAAGTGTTAAAAATTCTGTTGCGTTTTAAACACATATAAATTACTTTAACAGCCCTCATATCGAACACACATATGCAAAATATTTCTTTTCTTAAAAAAGTTTTACTCAGAACACCACTAGAATCTACTGAAAATCAAATCACTGAAGTTAAAATTCGGAAGAAATTAGTAGACCCAAAAATACAGGAAGCACTTTTTATTGCTTCCCCAAATTTCCAAAGCTTACTTAATGACGAGCTTACAGAGAAACAATTGATAACTCTTTACAAATATTACTCAAGATTCAGCAATAGATGTACCCCTTTTGGATTATTTGCCTCAGTTGGCCTTGTTGACATTTCTGATAATACCAATTTGGAATTAAACAAAACTACTCTTGAGAAAAATATTAGATATGATATGCTTTTTTTGGGATTGATAAATGACCAAATCAATTCTGAAGCAGACATAAGGAATAAGTTACGCTACTACCCTAACAACTCCTTGTACCAAATATTAGATAATTTTAGATATGTTGAATTCTATTATGCCAACAATAAAAGGTTTCACAGATTAGCAGAAGTAGCATTTAACGAGTATTTAGATAAAATATTAATAGCTGCCAAAAATGGAATAACAGTTAATGAATTGTGCAAACAATTAACCGATGACTCTATCTCATTTGAAGAAGCCGAAGATTTTGTTTTAAGTATCATAGATGCGCAATTTTTGGTTAGTGAGCTAGATGTAACTCTTACCGGTAACGACTATCTAGATTCTTTAATTGAAATTTTTGGAGAACCTCGTTTTAATTTTCCAAAAGGTAAATCTGTTAGAAGTAATCTTACATTTTTAAAGCAAGGGTTAAAAAATCTTCAGAAGTCATCAACAACTATCCCCAATTACTTAGAGTTATTCCAAAAAATAAAAACACTAGTAAGTGTAGATACTCTTGAGCTGAACAGATTATTTCAAATTGATACTTACAAACCTTTATCAGGCAACACTTTAAATAACAATACATTAAAAACACTTCAAAATGGCATACATGCTCTAAATAAGCTAAGTAGCCATCATGAAAATGCAAAATTAAAAAACTTTAAATCCGAATATATACGCCGTTACGGCCACGAAATGATGCCTCTTTCTGGCACATTAGACCCAGATGCAGGTATAAATTACATGAATATTTCAGGAGCAAAAACTCCCCTATTAAACACAATTCATTTAACAAAAAATACTGCAAAGAACAAAGTCATAAACTATGGTGAACGCGAAGATTTTTTACTAAAAAAAATTTTCGACTCTTACCAAACTAACTCCACCTCAATTGAAATAAAACCAAAAGAACTTAATTCTTTTGAAGAGGATAGTCAGATATATCCTGATAGTTTTTCAGTTCTTTTTAGTCTTTTTAGAGAAGCTGAACAAGAAAAAATTGAGCTAAAATCAGTTTCAGGTCCGTCTGCTAACAATCTAATTGGCCGTTTTGGTTATTTACATGATGACATTTTAAGTATCTCAAAAGAAATTTGTGAACTTGAACAAAGAAATCATCCCAATAAATTAATTGCAGAAATCATTCACTTACCTGAGGCCAGAACAGGAAATATTCTTCATCGAAAGTTTCAACGTGAGTATGAAATTCCATATCTGGCAAAATCTTCATTACCTGAAGAAAACCAAATCTATTTAACTGATTTGTATATAACAATAAAACATGACAAGGTTATACTATACTCTAAAAAGCATAAGAAAGAGGTGATTCCAAGATTAGGAAATGCCCATAATTATTCTTTTATGGCGTTACCCATATATAATTTCCTTTGCGATATACAAAATCAGTACAGCTCCGGTTTTGCTTTCGATTGGGGAGAAATGGCGGCGTCATTTCCTTTTTTGCCAAGGTTAGAGTATAAAAACTGTATTCTATCAAAAGCACAGTGGAATATAAGCAAGGAAGATATAGATGCTCTACTATCCAACAAACGACCTTCAGAAGATGATGTGAGAAATTTTGTCAGAAATAAAAAACTACCCAACCTAGTTGTTTTTGTTGAAGGAGACAACGAGGTTGTTATTAATTTTAAAATAAAACTAAGTTGTTCTGTATTTCTCTCTTTAATTAAAAATAAAAGGAGGGTAATTCTACAAGAATATTTAATGGCCGATACATCTGCTACAAAAGGCTATGCAAATGAATTCATTGCATTTGGCAGTAAAGATGAAATATCAAGCTCTCCCGTTGCTGCTACAGACTTTACCCCGGCAAAAGAATTTCCTCCAAAATCTGATTGGCTTTACTTTAAATTCTACTGTGGTCCATCTGTGGCAGAGCAGGTTTTAAAAGATGCTATAATTCCGTTAGTAGAAAAATTAAAAAAAGATAAGGTTTGCGAAAAATGGTTCTTTATACGCTATAATGATACAGAAGGCCACCATTTAAGACTTCGGTTCAAAATTCCAAAAAACAAAGAAATTCATAAAGTTTTTAGTCTAGTACAGAAACAAATAAAGGTTTTCACAGATTCAAAGACAGTGTGGAAAGTTCAAACAGAATCTTATCATCCAGAATTCGAGCGCTACGGTCTTGAAATAATGTCAGAGACGGAAACTGTATTTCAGAATGACAGCGATTGTACTTTAGCCTTTTTGAATATGATAGAAGGTGATGAAGGAGAAAAAATACGTTGGGTTTTCTCTCTTTTATCAATAGACAATTATCTTGATGATTTTCAACTTAATGACGCTCAAAAATTAGCTATTATGAAAAGCCTAAAAGATGGCTTTGGTAGTGAATTCAAGAAAGACAAATTTGTAAACAAAAAAGTCAACGCCGTTTATAAAGAAAATGAAAAAGATATTTGCGAAATACTAGAGCTTTCTAACAAAAACCACCGGTTCTACCCATTAGTTGAGTTGGTCAAAGAACGGTCGGCACAAAATGAAAAAGTGCTTCCGCGCATTATTGAATATATTAAAACGAATAAAGGGATAAATCATCAAATTGTGGGAAGCCACATTCACATGTTATGTAATCGTTTGTTTATAACCAAGCAACGTGAACAAGAAGCAATTGTCTATGACTTTCTTTACCAATACTATAAAAGGAAGAGTTATAGATAAGTTTTAAGTTAACGCATAGTTGTTTTCATCTATGCGTTAGCCCAATTAACTAGCCTGATCGTATTGCACCAAAGTACATACCTTACAAGCTTCTTCCTTCTCTTGTGCATACCATCTGCAAGTAGGCCTAATACTGCAATCCTGCAGCCCTTTTTCTCTTTTCTTTTCCTCTATTTTTTCAAGGATACCACCAATTAATGTGCACTTATGACCATTCCATTGACCGCATGCTTTAGTAGCACAGGTATTGGTTAACCTAACGGTCTTCATTTTTTTATCTCCAAACCTCTCTAATTCCTTACGTATATCTTCGTCTATTGGAACAGGTTCCGGTAAAATTTCCATTCGGTTGGTTTCTTCGTTGAACACCCCTAACAATTTACTATTTGGCATTGGAGGAGAACTAGGACAATCAAATTTTTTCATGATTCTATTTTTTAGAATTAACAATTAGAAGGTTTTAAACTACAGCTCTAAGAATTCATCATCGTGGTCTTGAAAAAATTCATGAAGATCGTCCCATATTGGGTTGCCTTCCTCTCCTGGCAATAAGTACGCGTTGTCAAATTCGGTTTCATTTTTCATGATTCTGGGTTTTTAAGGTTATTTAACTCATTTTATATTATTCAATTACTAAAGTTTGCTTGTTCCATAGATCGGCATATTTCCCATCTTTATTTTTAAGCAACTCATTATGTGAGCCTTGCTCTATTAATTTTCCTTTCTCAAGTACAAAAATCTCATCGGCAAAAGCTACTGTGCTTAACCTATGCGCAATAATGATTAATGTTTTTCCTTGGTTTTTTAGTGCTCTCAGAGTTCCTTGTACCATTTGTTCTGAAATAGTATCCAAAGAAGCTGTTGCTTCATCTAATACCAAAACCTCGGGCTCCTTATAAAGTGCTCTGGCAATTGCAATACGTTGTCTCTGGCCACCTGATAACATTGCCCCGTTTTCACCTAAATGCGTTTCAAAACCATTAGGTAAGGTTTGAATGAATTCTGTTATGCCCAATTTCTGGCTTATACTAATTACTTTTTTGATGTCCGGCTCATAGTCACCTAGTGCAATATTATCGATTACGTTACCAGAGAAAAGGTCAACTTTTTGGGGAACCACTGCAACTAAGTCACGTAAACTTTTAGGGGTGATTTGAGCAATATCATAGTCACCCATGGTAATCTTTCCTCCTTTAATAGGGTATAGATTTTGAAGCAAAGAAATTAAGGTTGTTTTACCTGAACCACTCTCACCTACAATTGCTGATACCTTTCCTTTTTTAAACGTCATACTAAAGTCTTCAAATACATCTACACGTGTACCGTAACTAAAATCAATATTACGTAATGCTATATCCCCAATATCTTCTGCGGTAATATCCATTTTATTCTCCACCGCTTCCCTTTCTAGGTCCATGATTTCAAAGAGACGATCAGAAGCAATCATAGCATTCTGTATGGTCTTGTTCATATCTACAATAGAAGTGAAAGGCCCCGTAAAATAACCTATCAAGGCATAAAAGGAGAGAAGTTCTCCTGGCGTAATTTCTTGTTCTATAACAAAATAAGACCCAGACCATAATAAGACTATAGTAAATAACCTTGATAAAAACTCAGTAGAATTTCCACTAAAAATAGAATTCAATCCAGATGAATATATAGACTTCAACAACTTGGTAAACCTAGTCTCCGTCTTAAAGTTTGCAAAATCTTCTACTCCAAATTGCTTGATGGTTTTTACGGCATTAAGCGATTCTACCAACTGGGACTCTAAATCGGCTGCATTTTCCATTAATTTACGCTCAATCTTCTTGTTGAGGTGATCCATCAAAAAGTATATTCCCAAATAAAGTGGAATAATCATGGTGATAATCAACGCCAATTTCCAGTAATAGGAATACATTAATGCGAAAGAAAATATTACAATAAAAATGTTTACAAATAGGGTAATGGAAGCATCGTTTACAAAAGCCCTAATCTTAACGGCATCGCCAATTCTTGAGGTTATTTCACCAACCTTCATCGTATCAAAAAAGCGTTGCGGCAACTTCAGTAGATGCTTGTAATAGCCCAGAATAAGCTGAGAATCTATTTTCTGACCCGTACGAAGAACAAAAATCTTCTGTACACTCCCTATGAATATTTGGAAAACCAATAAAAGTATCATTATAATACTCATAAGGTTTAATAGATTGGTATTACCATCCACCAACACATAATCCGTAATTTTTTCAATGTAAATAGACGTAGATAACCCTAATAAAGTATAAATAACAGCTCCGAACAACGCCTCAAAAAGAATAGATTTATGAGGATTAACCAATGTCCAAAAACGGGACAACATACTCACTTTCTCATCTCTAGCCTCAAAATTATTGTTCGGTTGCATAAGTACCAAAACACCTGTCCATGTTTTTTCCCAGTCATCAAGGGTATATTTCTCCATTTTACCTCGGCCAGGATCCATTACCTCTACATATTTATCGGTCACTTTATAAATAACTACAAAATGATGTAGATTTTCGTTTACGATAATATGGGCTATTGCTGGTAATGGTATATTAGGCAGAGCATCTAAGGCTCCTCTTACCCCCTTTGCATCAAAACCTAAGGTTTCTGCCCCTTTAATAAGACCCAAGACATTTGTTCCTCTCTTATCGGTATGTGCCATTTGCCGTATGCGGGCAATAGGTATTTTTAAATTATAGTATGAAGATATAGATGCCAGACAAGCCGCCCCACAATCTCTAATATCGTGCTGTTTTACTTTTATGCTCATTCTTTTGATCTTAGAGGGTTATTAATTTCGTTTCGGGTTCATCCAATCGTCTACGCCATCGTACAATAATTGAAATATGGTTCTTTCAGTAAGCTTAAACCTTGCGGTAAGGGTCATTCCTTTTTTGATTTCTCCTTTATAACCGTTCTTTAGCTCAAGATAGCTTTGATTTATACTACTTAAAACCCTGAAATAGGACATTTGATCGCTAATGGTAATGTTCCGGTCAATCTGAATGACCTTTCCTGTAGCTAAACCCCATTGGTTATAGTTGTAGGCATCCATCTGTAGCTTCACATCTTGGTCTTCTTTTATAAAACCAATATCTTTTGGCAAGACATAAGATTCTATTACAAGATTATCATCAGGAGATATTTCTGTTATTTGTTGCCCTGCCGACAAGAAACTCTGTTCTCGTAAACCGCTATAATTCATCACCGTACCATTTATAGGTGCAATGATGGCATACTTTTCTTTTTCTTCAAGGATTTGCTGTTTTTCAGAAGTCGTATTGGTTATTAGGTCTTCCAGACTTCGGTTCTCTGCTTGCCAAGAGCTAATTTGTTGATTTCTAAAACTGTTTAGTGAAGCTTTGGCATTAACCCAACTACTATTATAATTATCGAACTCAACTGCCGCAATCACCCCAGTTTCAAAAAGTTCTTTATACCGTAGATATACCGTTTCAGCTTGGCCCACCTTTAATCGTAGTTCTCGTAATTGTTCTTGAAAGCTAATAAACTGTTTTTGGTAAATCCCAGTTTCTAATTGGCTAAATTTTGTTACCTGACCCGTAGCCAATTTTTGTAAATCGGATAGCTGAGACAAATAATTTTCGAGTAGCTCTTCTTTTAAACGATTTTGAAGATTAAGGTTATCGCTTTCTACCAATAGTAAGGTATCACCTCTTTTTACCACTTGATTATTCTCAAGATCTATAAAAGTAATTCTACCACTAACTACTGAAACCAATTGGGTATTTTCACCGGAACTTCGTACTACAGAACGGCTCTGGGTGGTCACGTTAACTTTGATAAAAAAGCTAGCGATAAAAACCAGCACTAAAAATGCCAGGGTACTTACATATGTAATACGCATAGTTTATTTGTTTTAATTAAGCTTGGTCTTAGGCCGCTTTGGCGCTAACTGTATAATTTAAGAAATCTCTGAATTGCTGGGGCATAATTGCATCTTCCATTGAAGTAACCTCCATTTCAGAAATCACTTTTTGACCATTAATTCTAAGAATAGTTTTACAATAGGAAAGTGTTTCATTTTCAGCCAACTCTAATTCAAAAAGTCGTTCATTACTCTCGGACAAATTTTGCGTATAATTTACTGTGCTCCTTAATCGATCATCAACACAAATTGCTACTTCGCCTGTTAATTCCAAAGAAGAATTAATACAATTATTGGCTATATAATATGATTGTTCTCTAAATAATGAAGAATCTTTACATATTTTATCAAGCCAGACCTCACCCAGTTCATCTTTTAAGGGCTTTAATTTTGCCATTGCATCAGGAATAGCAATCAGTTTTCTTTCTTGCTCATCTACTACGTAAGACTTTGCTATTTCTTTCAAAAAAAGTATTTTCCGTTTCTGATTAACAACAGTTACAGAAAAGTCTTTTTCCAAATATGCATTCAACTCGATTTGTTGATTATTTAAATTAATGCTCTTTTTAATTAAAATCATAAGAATAGTTTTTTAGTGATTAATTAGTGGGTACTTCCTTTCATTCATTTTTTATTATGGTAAATTAAAGACATTCATTCAGTATCGAACAAATGAAATCACCCCGTATTTATAAAAATGGGGTGATCTGAAGTACTTTCGCATTCACAAAAAAAATAAAGCTACTAATGATTCAATTAATAGAATTTATTATGAAACTATAAACAATGTAGGACTTGACTTCTCAAGACCTGGAAAACCTACCGATAACCCATTTATCGAAAGCTTCAATGGTTCGTTCAGGGACGAATGCTTGAATGCCAATTGGTTCTTTTCTTTGGAAGATGCACAGAAAAAGTTCGATATTTGGAGGGAAGATTATAATGGATTTAGACCGCACAGCTCGTTGGGGAACATGTCCCCCAACGAGTATATCGAAAAGAATGAAAATAGCCCGGATTTTCTAGTTATGACCAGTACCTAAATATGGGAGGAGGTCAACTGTTCAAAAATTGTTTCTTTAAATCTTCCATAAGAAAACTGTGTAAATATAAAATAGGCGGGTTTTAAAACCCGCCTATTTTATATTTACACAGTTTATTGGACACTACCACAGTAAAACTGGGAATAGATAACTATCGCCATTCCCTGTTTTTAATTACTTCAAAGTGTATATCATATACAATGCTCATCTTCTAAAAGTTATTAAACTTAGAGCAATTGTAATCAAATACTTCATCTAGCATCAACGTATCCTAGATATAGACCTAAGAAAATAATTACGGCCATAATCATCATAACGAAGTTTCTTTTATTTTTTTTACTCATAATATAAAATTTCAATTAACTTCGAGCATCGGTATATCCTGCCATGAGAGCAAATCCGCACAAAGCAATTAAAATGCTGATTCCGAAATCGCCACCGTTGATATTTCGTGCATCTTGCTGGTCTATTGTTCTTAGTTTGTTTTCGTTATAGGTTTCCATAATATTTGTTTTAAAGTTTATCTATAATTATTTTAATTTTTTGACTAACAACTACCCAAAAGATAACCGATTTGATAAACAGGAAAGAATATTATGCCCATAACATGATTGTATTTCCCCCCATCTATTTCCATTTTCTCCTCGATTGTTAATTCGCTAACTGTTAAATTGATTAATTTCATAATTTTGATTTTTATATTGGTTGATTATTTATTCTTTTACCTTTGAAATTTATTATCTCTCTTTAAATTTGACAATAGCCTTTTATCTGGCGTCGCGATATCCTGCCATAAGTGCAAATCCGCACACAACAATTAAAATGCTGATTCCGAAATCGCCACCGTTGATATTTCGTGCATCTTGCTGATCTATTGTTCTTAGTTTGTTTTCGTTATAGGTTTCCATAATGTTTGTTTTAAAGTTTATCTATAATTATTTTAATTTTTTGACTAACAACTACCCAAAAGATAACCGATTTGATAAACAGGAAAGAATATTATGCCCATAACCATGTTGTATTTCCCCCCATCTATTTCCATTTTCTCCTCGATTGTTAATTCGCTAACTGTTAAATTGATTAATTTCATAATTTTGATTTTTATATTGGTTGATTATTTATTCTTTTTACCTTTGAAATTT
>NZ_JACATN010000007.1 GCF_018603515.1 Zobellia barbeyronii | reverse complement strand
TATAAGTTCCTGTACTCGCAAGAGTAGGAGTCCAAGTTCCCCCGGAATCGGGCGTGCCACCGAGTTCATTAAAAAGTTGTATTTCTGTTACGGTAGTTCCTTCGCAAATAGTTAAAGTTCCATCGGTTCCCGCATTCGGTGCTGCTTGTTCGGAAACGACTATTTCGGAAGTACTATCAACGGTACAAGGTAAAGTAGCGGTTACGGTATAGGTGTATGTTCCTGCTCCAGCCATTGTTGGTGACCATGTTCCACCAGAATCGGGTGTACCACCGAGTTCATTAAAAAGTTGAGCTTCTGTTACTGTTGCACCTTGACATATGGTCAATGTTCCATCGGTTCCCGCATTCGGTGCTGCTTGTTCGGAAACGACTATTTCGGAAGTACTATCGACAGTACATGGCGATGTTGCCGTTACGGTATAGGTGTATGTTCCTGCACCTGCAAGAGTAGGAGTCCAAGTTCCCCCGGAATCGGGTGTACCACCGAGTTCATTAAAAAGCTGAGTTTCTGTCACTGTAGTTCCTGTGCAGATAATCAATGTTCCATCTGTTCCTGCATCCGGTGCGGCGGTTTCTGTAATGGATACTGTTCCATGTTGAGTATATCCTTTACTATCTGTTATTCCATAAACAAAGCTATCTGAACCTGTATATCCAAGGGCTGAAGAATAGGTTATATAATCATCAACAGGATTGGATGGGGTTGTGTTATCATTAACTAAAGCAGTTCCAGAGCTAGCTGGACTAACAATAAATATGCTTCCAGATGAAGGTCCGTTTCCTCCAAAATTATCATTTGTGAGCATATAAATATCAACTATCCCTTCTTCACATATGTCAACTGTATCGTCCTCGGTCGTAGGAAAATAACTTATAGTAGCGTCATCTTCGATATTTCCGTCGGTATCAATACCATTATCAGAAATATCATCTACGTCATCCGTTCCGTATGGACTATCGGCAAGAACACTTATTTGATTAATAACTCCTCCTGTTTCCAATGCAGGTGCAGTTATTGAAAAGCTTGCTAAATAGGTTGCTGTTTCAGTAGGAAGGAGTGTGCCTTCAAGCGAGCTTAAAGAGGAACTACTAAAAGTAGGGGAGTTTGTTAAAGTTAGATTGTTTGAATCTATATCGGTAAAAGTATCTGTTAGGTCAATATTATCTAAAGTAACGTTGCCTGTGTTTTCTACGGTAATTGTGTAATCTATAATATCGCCAGTACTAACAGGGTCTGAAAAGTTTTCGACAACTGTTTTGGTTACTTCAATTTTGGGTTCTGCAATTATTATATCTGTTAGAATAAACTCTACTTCATCGACGGTTGACCCTAACCCTAGGAGGCTAAGCAAGCCACCTGTTACGTCTACATCCATTTGGATTGACTGAGTTACATTGTTAACACGTAAACTGCCTCCACCTGCTCCGTCACTAACTCCATTATCGCATTCACCCCCGGAACTGGCCAGTAGCGCACTATCGTCAATATTAAAAAGGGTTGATGTAGATTGAAATATAGTTCCATTGGAACTTAGTTCCGACCATGTACCATTGGTAATGTTGAAATTACCAGTGGCCGCGCCGCCTCCGAGAATAGGAATTAGTGTGAAAGTACCCACTTTGTCAGCATGTAAAATTGGATTTACAATGTAAACCTGATTATTAGTTACGGCGTCAAAAAAATAAAAACTCAAATTTCCTGAGTTTGATGAACTAGCAGAAACCTCTAAAGAGGGACTTCCAAAAACTGCAGGATCGCTATAGGTTGCAGCACTGGTGCAACCCATTGTTTCAGATCCTGAAATTGATACACCCCCAGATACAGTACATTGAACGCGTACCAAACCATCACTGGTAACGGATTCCCATACTGAGGGTGATACCGATGTCCAATTTGTGGTTTGCTGAGCGTTTGCCACATGGGCAAGTAATACTAAGAGAAATGCCCCGAAAATTTTTTTAAAACGATTCGCCAATTGGGAATGTATTTTATAAAGTCTTTGGAATAGCCGTTTATAGCTATTGTAAAAAAAGACCTACAAATTTGTGGCGTAAATTTAATTAGGTCACGAGACCTTGCAAACTATATGTTGTATAGTGTAAAAAACTAGATGTATAGACCCCTTAATGTGTAGGATAACTTAGTGGCAAAATTGTTTTTTCGGGTGATTTAGGCTAAACCCGATATAAAAAAAGGGGTGTACGAGTTTAAACCACCACAAAAATTGGAGTTAGAACGGGAGTAAAATAGTCTGAAGCTTAAAAAAATCTTGGTGCTATACTTCTTCTGCGACGTGAGCGAAATTCATACCTTAAAATTACTTCAAATGAACCGTCATTGAATCGCGAACCACCAAGTTCAGTAACCTCTCTATCGTAAGCTAACCCTAATAATATTTGGTCTGAAGCTTGAAATCCAAAAAGAGCACTAAGAGCAGCATCCCACCTATAACCGGCTCCTAAAATAAATTTATTTCTGAACATGAAATTAGCTGAAACATCCACCTGTAAAGGGGCTCCATTTACTGCTTTTACCAGTAGCGTTGGTTTAAATTGCCATCTTTGATTAAGGTCATAAACATATCCTGTCATCAAATAAAAGTTCATACGTTCCTTTGCTAAAAAAGAAGAACTAGATGCATCACCATCAAAATGCTTGGTTGCCAAGAAATTAGGAACGGATAGGCCTACATAAAATCGCTCATTGTAATAGTAAACACCTGCACCAAAGTTTGGAGAAAGCTTGTTATCAATATTAGTTAGACCTGTACCAGAAGTTTCATCTTGGTAGTTAGCAAGTTTACTAAAATCTAGGTTTAACACGTGTGCACTAGCCTTTAAACCAAATGCAAGTTTTGCTTCTCTTGAAAGGGGTACAGTATAGGAAAAAACACCATCAAAATAAGTTTCTTGACTTGTTCCGTTTCCTATATCATCATTTACGATAGAAAGACCAACACCTACTCTGTCTGAGACTGGTGTATGAAAATTAAGTGTTTGTGTTGTTGGGGCACCTTGTACACCAACCCATTGTGAACGGTGTAATGCCGCTATACTAAAAACACCACGGGAACCTGCATATGCTGGGTTAATGGGCATTGGGTTGTACATGTATTGTGTATACTGGGCATCTTGTTGAGCTCTAAGGCCACCTATTGTAGTAGTGGTAATGAGTGCAATCAGAAGGAATTTTTTCATGACTTTTTAATTGGATAAAAAGGGGGACAATCTTGAATCTGCCTATGTAAAGGTATCTATTTTTATCATTTGTGACTATTCTTATCGTTGACTACCAAAATAAATCGGTACAATTGGTAAATATGTCGTTGATAAATAAAATCACTTGAACGATGCGATTGTCCTTTCATTGTGTCTCAACAGTAAAACGTTAGAAAATGAGGTCTATTGTTAAAATAGCTTGGTATCTTTTTTTGATATAAAGAAGTACCCTAATATGCTGAATTTAGGACGGTGTAAGACCAATTGCTTTACCCTTTCTTAGCATAAATTCTTTTGCCGCTTCATATTCATTGGGAATTTCACCTTCTAAAATTGCCTCTTTAATAGCTTCTTTGATAATGCCAATTTCTTTTGAAGGTTTTAAGTTGAAAGTTTCCATGATTTCTTCGCCACTTACTGGAGGCTGGAACTTACGAATGCTATCTCGCTCTTCTACTTCAATGATTTTCTGACGAACAACTTTAAAGTTGTTCTTGTATTTTCTCTGTTTTTTTGGATTTTTTGTTGTGATATCTGCCTCACAGAGGGTCATTAAGTCTTCAACATTTTCTCCTGCATCAAAAACTAGACGTCGTACCGCAGAATCTGTAGCATAATCCTCAGAAAGAACAATAGGCCTAGAACTCATTAATACCATTTTCTGAACAAACTTCATCTTATCGTTCAATGGCATGCGGAGTCGCTTAAAAAGCTTGTACACCATTTTTGAACCAACAAATTCATGTCCATGAAATGTCCATCCAATTTTTTTGTGAAATTTTTTAGTCGGTGCTTTACCAATATCGTGTAACAAAGCAGCCCAACGCAACCAAAGGTTATCTGTGGTTTCCGAAATGTTGTCAACTACTTCCAGAGTGTGCCAAAAATTATCTTTATGGCGCTGTCCTTCAATTTCTTCTATACCTTGCAAGGCAACTAATTCCGGTAAAATATAGGGTAGAAGGCCCGTTTTATGAAGTAGAGAAAACCCTAATGAAGGCACACTACTTTCTAAAATTTTATTTAGTTCATCTACAATTCGCTCTTTGGAGATAATAGTAATACGGTCTTTATTATCCGTAATAGCTTGTAAAGAGGCCTCCTCAATCGTGAAATTTAGTTGGGTAGCAAAACGAATGGCGCGCATCATACGCAACGGGTCATCCGAATACGTAATTCCTGGCTCAAGAGGCGTGCGAATAATTTTGTTATCTAAATCGGAAACACCATCAAAAGGGTCTAGCAGTTCTCCGTAATTACTAGAATTTAGCGATATAGCTAAAGCATTGATGGTAAAATCGCGTCGGTTTTGGTCGTCCGACAAAGTTCCATCTTCAACTACCGGTTTCCGACTATCTCTGTGGTAACTTTCTTTACGGGCACCAACAAACTCTAATTCAATATCGTCATGGCGTAACATAGCGGTACCAAAATTTTTAAAAACACTAACTTTTGGTTTTCCCTTGAGTAAAGATGCTACTTTTTTTGCCAGTTCTATACCACTTCCAATAGCTACAATATCTATATCTTTATGTGTTCCTCTTTCTAGCAGGTAATCCCTGACAAACCCACCAATTACATAACAATCTACCCCAAGTTCATCCGCAGCTTGTGAAACGATCTTAAAAATAGGGTTGGAAAGCGCTTGTGTATGGTTCAAAGGTTTAATTTTTAGACTTTAGGTTGTAGATTTTTTTCATTCTATAAAAACCTAAATATGTATTTCATTATAAATTACTGCCGTATAATCTTAACTGTACCATCGTTACTCAGTTTTATAATAGCTGAAGGTACTCCGGATTTTTGTTCGGGCTGCAAATTTACCACATAGTCTACACCTTTTAAAATAACAGCGTCTATTTCATCAAAACTTTTGGGAGTTGGTCTTCCAGAAATGTTAGAAGAAGTGGAAACTATAGGTTTTTTGAACTTGTTAATTAAATACCTACAAAATTTATCCGATGCTACCCTAACACCCAAGGTATTGTCTTTGGCAACCAGATTTTTTGCAACGCCTTTAGGCTTGTCGTAAATTATAGTCGTAGGTTTTGTAGAAAGGTCTATAATATCGTAAGCCACTTCAGGGACCTCTTCAATCGTACGCTCTAACATTGCGTCATTGGCAACCAAACAGATAAGGGTTTTGCTGTCCTCTCTTTGTTTTAACTCATAAACTTTTTTAACCGCGGCTTCATTAGTAGCATCACATCCTATTCCCCAAACGGTATCCGTAGGGTAGAGAATGAGGCCGCCATTTTGTAGCACCTCTATGCATTTGTTGATTTCTGTATTAAGGTCTTGCATGTGAAAAAATTAGCGCTGTTTTTTAAGGCGTTTTAGTTCTTTGTAGCGCGAATAAACGCCAAGAGCATTCAGATAACAGATGATAACACCTTTTTTTCCATCTAGAATACCAAGCCTTAAAATGTAATGGTTTATAAATTTGTATGAAGGTCTAACGATGAAGTGATAGGCGTTAGGACTATAATTTTTAGGAAGTTCTTCTATAGCCTTCATCTGACCGTACTTGACCATCTTACTTTTGTAGTCTTCGTAATTTTTATAAGAATAATGGATAAGTCTATGTTTTAATACATCTGACTTGCCCTGAACAACTAAGGTTTCATGAACAATACGATCTTTAGTAAAGTTAACTTTACTTTTCTTGAAAAGACGGTAATTCTTATCGCTTTGCCAACCACTGTAACGTAACTCTTCTTTTTTAAACATGAAAGTTCTGTAGAAGTAGTATGCGGAAATCTCCTCGTCGTTTGTGTTTACTGTTTCAATGACTTCCTTTCGTAATTCGGGGGTCAGCCTTTCATCAGCATCTAAAAAGAGTATCCAATCGTTAGACGCTTGTTCCATGGCATATGCCTTCTGGTCGGTGTAGTTTTTAAATTCCCTTTGAATAAATTTTACTCCTGAATGTGCTTTTATCCGTTCTACAGTTCCATCTGTACTAAATGAATCTACAACTATAATTTCATCTGCAAAATCAATATTTTCAAGAACGGCATCTATATGTTCAATCTCATTATAGGTAATTAGCAAAGCCGTAATATTATTTGTTTTTGGCTTTTTAGCAGTCAGATAATTTTCAATTTTTTTAAGAATGGTGTTCGCATTAAATGCTTTTTGAGCATACTCAAAACCCGCCTTGCCCATTTGCTCTCGTAGGTCGGGATTTGTTATCAGTTTTTCAACCTTATTCGCAAAGGATTCTACGTCATTTACCTTGGTTAAGTATCCTGTTTTTTCCTGTAATACAATTTCAGGATTACTACTTGTGTCAAAAGCTACGACAGGTTTTTTACAAAGTGCAGCTTCTGCTATTACATACCCAAAGCCTTCCCATAAAGAGGAAAGAAGAAAAATATCGCCAGAAACTATAAAGTTTTTAGGCTCTTCAATAAATCCTAAAAAAAGAACATTCTCAGAAACATTCAATTCCTTAGCTTGTTGTTGTAAAGCTTCCTTTAATCGGCCTTCGCCGCCTATCAATAATTTAAAAGGGACTTGTCGTTTTTTAAGTTCGCTAGCGAGTAAAATTAAGAACTGTTGATTTTTTTGGGCTTCTAATCTGCCTAAATTGACCAATACAACCTCATTTTTGTTAATGGAACGGTATTGGGGTTTTACCTCCTTGCTAAGAAATCCGTCTATATCAATACCGTTATAAATAACAGTGATATTTTCTTTAGGAAACAGGGTTGGGTTATTTGATAGAACCGTATTTTTAGTAGCTTCTGAATTAGCTAAAATATGAGTTACAACGTTTTTGAAGTAATAGCGATTAAGAACAGAATCTTTAATAGGTATGGCACTACCTCTTCTATAAATAATTTTTTCAGTACCCGCTTTTTTTGCGGCAAGTCCGGCTAATTTTAAATCACGAGAAAGATTAATGATAATGCAACCTACTTGGTGCTCTATCAGAATGTTCTTTATTTTATCGATTTTAGCCTGGTTCAAGAAGCTAAGATTACCAACTTTTAGACCGATAGTAGGAACCCCTGTGCCTTTTAATCTGTTTAGAAGTTCACTTTTTTCATGGGCGATAACAAGAACTTGATGCCCTTTTTTATGCATATACAGGCTGGTGTCAAAATGCCATTTTTCGCCACCGCCCCAATTTTCTACGCTATTAAAGAAACAGATAGTTTTCATTAAAGCATAGATTTATAAACCTTGAATAAATTTTTTGCTACTTCTTCATCAGAAAAACGCTGTACATAGGTATAGCCTAAATCAGCTATACGTCTTCTCTCATCTGCGTTGTAATAAAGGTTTCGGAAAGCCTCTCGTAAGCCTTCTTCACTAGATGGGTCTATGTAAACAGAATTAGGTCCGCCTGCTTCGGGAAAACAATTTCCTTGCGAAGTAATTACAGGAATTTTACTGAACAATGCCTCAATAATAGGTATTCCAAACCCCTCACAAAGCGAGGGATAACAAAAAATAGTTGCCATTTTATAGATGACAGCAAGCTCATTAACAGAAACATTTTTTAAAAACGAAACTTGATTTTCAAGGTTATTTTCTCTGATGTAAGAATGTATTTTTTGAGCATATTTCTTTTCACCGCCTACTAATACCAGATTATAGTCCGTGCCCTTAATAGCTTTTACAATAAGTAATGCATTTTTTCTCTCCTGAAGGGTGCCTACGTTTAGTATATACTGTTCAGGTAAGCTATATTTTTCTCGAACTTTATCTTTTTCTGATTGTGGATATTCTTGCTTAAAAGCTTTGTTACAACCTTGATAAACAACTTGAATTTTGGAGTCTTCTGCATTTAAATATTTTATAACATCTCGTTTGGTCTGTTCACTAATTGCAATTATTTTGTCCGCATTTTTTGCTGCGTGTTTCGATTTTATCGAATAAATAATTCTATCAAAAAATGAGTAATAATGAGGATGGCTAAAGAAAATAAGATCGTGAACAGTAACAATGGTTGGTATACCTCTTGATTTTAACCCAGATGGTATTTCTCCCGAAAGGCCATGATATAGATTGATTTCATCTTTTTTAATCTGATTAGCCACAGGTCCTAAGCGCCAAATAGAAGACAATTTTTTCCAAATTCCACTTTCGGGTAATTTTATAACAATTTTGTCAAAGGAATCAAATCTTTTTTGAGATGAAACAGATGTAGTATATAGATAAAATTGATCTATTGGGGTGAATTTCTTAAGAATTCGGATAACATCCCGTCCGTAATTACCGAGACCGGTATTGTTATGGAAAACTCTTTTTGCTTCGAAACCAATTCTCATTTTTAAGTTCTGTTTGATCGGGTAACTAAAGTAGTGCTTTTAGGTTTATTGAGTGCTTTATGGTTTATAGTTGATTAATCTAAACTATCTAGACCGTGAAGACATTTTGTATGGTTAGCCTTTTTCTTTTGTTCTAAGAGTTCATTATTCTTTCTGACTCCTTCATCGGCATAGCTTCTTTCATGATGTAAATGATAAACAATAGCTTTATTTTTCATCGATTTTTTATGAAGTCCGTTTTCCTTTAAGCGCCATTCTATATCGTCATCTTCGCCAACCCCCGCTCTTATATAATCTTCGTCAAAACCATTTACGGCAACTAAGTGTTCTTTGTAAACACCCCAGTTGCAGCCTTTTAGTCCTTTTTCTTTCAATGAGAGACTTAGATTTGGAGAGTAAATAGCATCTTTAAGTTTTTCGCTGTCTGAGTTGGCAAGTGAAAAGAGATCAAGTCCGGATATTGATTTATTTTTTAGAATTTGCATAGATTTTTTCTGGCCTAGCATTACTCGTCGTCCCCAAAGGATATAGCCTATTTCGGCTTTATCAGCATATTGTTTAGCAAAATGTTTATGAGGAACACAGTCACCATCTATAAAAACTAAAAAATCAGAATTAGAAGCTTTGATAGAAAGGTTTAGCATCATATTCTTACGAAAACCTAAATCCTCTTTTTGGTTTAAGTGTTGAATAGGGAAAGGGTAGTGGTCTCTATTATTAACCATAAAGCCTACTGTTTCAGGATTGTTATCGTCTTCGGAAACAATAACCTCAAAGTTCTTAAAACTCTGTTTGCCAAGCGCTTTGAGAATCAATTTTAGATTCTCCAGAGCCTTGTAATATGATATGATTATGGTAAGTTTTGGTTTACTTTTCATGCCTTTTTTCCGCGAAAGGGTAAAAATAAGCATACAAATTGATCAAAAGAAAATTGTTGCTATAAATTAAGAAATATAGAGGTTTAGCTGATACCGAATATAAAAAGTGATTATTTATAATGGTCTAGTAAAGGATAAGAATAGGTTTTAACTTGAAAACAAACTAAGCAGCTCTTTCTAAAATTGTACTGATAGGCGCTGTTGAGGTTCTAGTTTCTGTTTCTAGAGCTTTTAGGGTCTTATAATGTTCAACTACACCACGAGCGTGAATGTAGGAAAGAACAAGTCCTTTAAATCCGTCAAATAAGCCAAGGCGAATTATGTAACGGTTGAAAAACTTCCAAATAGGCTTAATCACAAGTTTGGCGTAAGAAAATCTTCTGCCCTTACGAAGAGATTCTATTGCCTTCATTCTTCCGTACTTCAATATTTTTCCTTTAAAATCGGAATAATCCTTATACGAATAATGAATCAATTTAGTTTTTAAAGTACCAGATTCCCCAATAACATTAAGGGTTTCGTGTACTATTTTGTCTTTAGCAAAAGCAACCTTACTTTTCCTGAAAAGACGGTAATTCTTATCGGTTTGGCAGCCGCTGAAAAATACCTTTTCGTCTTTGAACATAAAAGTCCTGTAAAACCAAAAGGCATTTTTCTTTGTGCCACTATTAATTGTATGCTGAATTTCGTTTTGAAGTTTTGGTGTCAAAACTTCATCTGCATCTAGAAAAAGAACCCAATCATTTGAAGCTTGGCGCAAGGCAAAAGACTTCTGATCAGTGAAATTTTCAAAAGGTCGTTGAATAACTTTAACCTTTGGATGATTTTCTAGATACTCAAAAGTACCGTCTGTACTGTATGAATCAACCACAATAATTTCATCTGCAAATACCATAGATTCAATACATTTTTCAATGTATCCAATCTCATTATAGGTGATTATTAATGCTGAAATTTTTTCGCTAGGGCTGTTCATAAACTGGTAAATGTATAGAGCTGTGCTTTCGATTAACAAAACTATAACTATAAAAGCTATAAAAAAGTATACAAACCAATAAAATTCCTACAAAATTTAAACAGCTACGTCATATTCACGCAACGCATCATTTAGAGAGGTCTTCTTATTTGTACTCTCTTTTCTTGTTCCGATGATCAGAGCGCATGGCACCTGAAACTCACCGGCTGGAAATTTCTTTGTATAACTCCCTGGTATAACAACTGAACGTGCAGGAACCCTACCTTTAGTTTCAATTGGTTCATCTCCAGTAACATCTATAATTTTGGTTGATGCGGTAAGTACAACATTGGCACCTAAAACAGCTTCTTTCTCAACGCGTACACCTTCTACAACTATACATCTAGAGCCAATAAATGCATTATCTTCAATAATAACAGGGGCTGCTTGTAATGGCTCAAGTACGCCTCCAATTCCTACACCACCACTTAAGTGCACATTTTTACCTATTTGCGCACAACTTCCTACAGTTGCCCATGTATCTACCATGGTTCCTTCATCTACATAAGCTCCTATATTTACGTAGCTAGGCATTAAAATAGTACCAGCAGAAATATAAGCACCGTGACGTGCAATGGCATTAGGTACCACACGGATTCCTTTTTCTTTATAACCTCGTTTTAAAGGAATTTTATCATGATATTCAAAAATACCGGCTTCAAGGGTTTCCATTTTTTGAATAGGGAAATAAAGCACAACACCTTTCTTTACCCATTCGTTGATCTGCCAACCGTTTTCAGTTGGTTCAGCACAGCGCAGTTTACCTAGGTCCAATAAGTTTATAACTTCTCTTATGGCTTCTTGAGTAGCAGCTTCTTTTAGAAGTTCTCTGTTTTCCCATGCATTTTCTATGGTCTTTCTTAACTCGGTCATTTTTCTATAGAATTATAGTGTTATCTACAGCGCTGATAGTGCGATGTATTCTAATCGTATGATTATTTTCCTGGGACAAATGATGCTTTTAGTATCCTTGCTCCTTACGGTGCAAATATAAGAGTCAAATATGATTTGGGGTTTCAATTTTACGGTTATAACAATTTATAGGTTATTTTTGCAAAAAATAAATTAGTATTGGGAAGATTGTTGGCGTTAGATTATGGAAAGAAGAGAACAGGAATTGCCATTACAGATGAGTTACAGTTAATAGCATCAGGTTTAACCACTGTCCGTACTTTTGAACTGATAGATTTTTTAAAGGATTACACCGAAAAGGAAAATGTACAGAAATTCATTGTTGGTGAACCGCGCCAAATGGATAACACTCCAAGTGAGTCGGAAGCTTTAATAGCACCGTTTTTAAATCGACTAAAAAAAGTTTTCCCTCATATACCTGTAGAACGTCATGATGAGCGTTTCACCTCAAAAATGGCATTTCAGACTATGATAGATAGCGGTCTAAAAAAGAAAAAGCGAAGAGATAAAGCATTAGTAGATGAAATTAGTGCTACTATTATTCTTCAAGCCTATTTAAATAAAATTTAGATGATATTACCAATTATCGCCTATGGCGATCCCGTATTGCGAAAGGTGGGCAATGACTTACCTAAAGAGCATCCTAAGTTAAAAGAATTGATTGAAAATATGTGGGAGACCATGTATAATGCCAATGGAGTTGGTTTGGCGGCTCCCCAAATTGGGTTACCAGTGCGTCTATTTTTAGTAGATACTACTCCTTTTTCGAAAGATGAAGACCTTTCTGAAGAAGATCAAAAGAAATTGGACGGTTTTAAGAAGGTATTCATCAATGCCTATATAGAGGAAGAAACAGGTGAAGAGTGGCCTTTTAGCGAAGGTTGTCTTAGTATACCGGACATTCATGAAGACATAAAAAGAAAAGATACCGTCACAATTACTTACGTAGACGAGAATTTTAAAGAACATACGGAAACCTATGATGGTCTTTTGGCAAGGGTTATTCAACATGAGTATGACCATATTGAAGGTATTTTGTTTACGGACAAACTTTCGCCCTTAAAAAAACGTTTACTTAAGAGCAGGTTAAACAACATTTCTAAGGGAAATATTAGAGCAGATTATCGTATGCGTTTTCCTAACCAGAAAAAAGGACGTTAAAGTTTAATTGTAATCCATTGAAAAGTGCAATATTTGCGCTCCTAAAATGTAAATTTTTATATGAGTTTAGATAAGATCTTATCCATTGGAGGAAAACCAGGCCTTTACAAATTGGTAACACAGACCCGTACAGGGTTTGTTGCAGAATCGCTTATTGACCAAAAACGTATTACTGTAGGTATGCGTAGTAACGTAAGCATTCTTTCTGAAATAGCAATTTATACATTAGATGAAGAGTTGCCATTAAGAGATGTGTTTTTAAAAATACAGGTAAAAGAAAAAGGTGGTAAAACCTCAGTAGCCCACAAGGCAGAAAAAATTAAGTTAGAAGAATATTTTTTTGAAATATTACCTAACTACGATGAAGATAGAGTTTATGCCAGTGATATTAAAAAAGTGATGCAATGGTATAACATTCTTCATGAAAATGATATAACAGATTTTTCTGCAGACAAAGATGTTGCTTCAGAAGAAGAATAAAGTCAATTTCCATACGTTATGATAAATTAAAACCCTCTTTACGAGGGTTTTTTTAGTATTGTTTCTAAAGTCTAAAGAGACTCAAATTCACTTGATACTAAGTTATTGTAAGATAAATCTTTAATAGTGTAAAAGAATAAACTGTATAGCGGTCGATTACAGGTTTTTCGATATCTATTTCATGATTTAATTATTAACTTAGTTATACCAAGACAACCAAACACATACCAAATTACATGTTCTGTTTAGTATATACCTCTGTAGCAAATACTGATTTTAGCCTTAAGGAAATTCAAGAAATGCTTGGAAAAGCACGTGAATTTAATAACCAAAATAGCATTACTGGATGCTTACTTTTTTTTAAAGAAAGGTTCATACAATACATTGAAGGCGAAGAAATTGTTGTAAGAGAACTTTTCGAAAGAATTAAAGAAGACGACAGACATTCTGAAGTAAAGCTGATTTCAGAAAATAGAATTCACAATAGGGAATTTCTGATTTGGCATATGGCTTTTGAACATCTAAAATCAGAAAATAGTGATTTGCAATATCTCAAATTATTAGTATCTACCTTTTTTGAAAGTCCAGAAAATTCATTATCTCCAAATCCAACTTCTCTAGAATTTTGGAACGCCACTAAATTGCTGCTATCTACAAAGTATGCTAATAAGAGTGCTTAAGAACCTTTTGTTAGGTATAATATCTATTGAATAGCTCTTTAGCCTAATTTATTTGAATATCTTCTTAGAATTTTTCATGCCCTTTGCTGAATGATTATGGTTTAAGCTTTACGTATCAATTCAAAAAGTTTTAACTAACCTTACTTTTTATAGATATACACTTGTTTTAAATATCTGTTTTTTAATGGTTTAAGGAGTATTATTAACAAGTCTTATGTTTTTCGTCTACAGATAATTGTTATTCACCTTTAGTTTTCTTCTTTACACCTTTTCTTATTTAATTTTTTTAGTAAACAACTATAAATTAGCAGTCTAAGTCCTAATTAATTTGTTAAAATAAAAAGATATGAAGAAATGCGTAGCCGAAATTAATAACGAATTAAAGAGTGCTTTCTTTGAAAATGCGCATTCTCCTTTTGTTATTCTTGATGACCAAATGAATTTTGTGGACGTTAACCATGCGTCTGTAACCACAATGGGTATTTCCAAAGAAAATTTTATTGGAAAAAATCTATTAGATGTATTTCCGTATCTAAAAGATACAGATCGCTATGATTCTTACAAAAATGTGCTTAATACTGGAATTCCAGTCGCGTATGATGAACTTGCTTTTGCGAATGGCGATCTTCATTATAAGTGGACTTGTAGGGCGTTTAAAGTAGGTGCATATCTTGGTATTTCTACACTGGATATTACAAATTTAAGTGACACTATAGATAAGTTAAAGAATGCGCAGAACTCTTTGGAAAGCGTTAATAATAATTTAATAAAATCTAACCGGGAATTGGAGGAGTTTTCCTATGTGGCGGCACATGATTTAAGAGCTCCACTCACAAACTTAAAAAGTCTATTCTCAATGTTTTTAAAGGCTGGCCCTGTAAGTGATGAAGTAGCACCTATAGTAGATAGCATGCAAAAGGTAACTAAAGTGATGTGCGATAAAATTACGGCTCTAAATAAAGTAATTGCGATGAAGTCTACTTTTAACGGTATTCGTGAAGATGTAGTTTTTGCAGAAGTAGTAGGGAAGGTCAAAGCAGTCCTCTCTGATGATATTATAAAAAGCAGAACTATTATTAAAGAAGATTTTTCAGGTTGTTCAGTTGTCAAATATAGCCCTATTCATATGGAGAGTATAATACAGAACCTTATGTCTAACTCTCTTAAATACAGGCATCCAAAAAGGAAACCAATCATTAAGATAACAACTAAAGAAGTTAATGGTAAAGTACAATTAACTTTTAAGGATAATGGATTAGGCTTTGACCAAAGTGTTTCAAACAAGATTTTCGGACTATTTAAGAGGATGCATACGCATGTAGAAGGCCTTGGAGTTGGGTTATACATTATTCACTCAATCGTTACTGAAAGTGGAGGTAAAATTGAAGTAGAAAGTCAAGTCAACAAAGGAACGGAGTTTAAGATTCAATTTTAGAAATAATAAAATCAACCAACATGATAGATATACTAATTATTGAAGATGACGAAGTAACCAACTTTATATCGGAAACCAAGCTAAACAACCTTGGATTTCAAAATATATCCATTGTAACCAATGGTCAATTGGGAATAGACTATTTAAAGGAAAATGACTGTCCAGATTTAATTTTACTTGATATAAATATGCCCATTTTAGACGGTTGGGAATTCTTGGAAGCTAAAAATGACCTGGGTCTGTGTCCAGATATTCCCATAGTAATAACCACTTCTTCAGGAAGACCGGAAGATAGATCTAAATCAATCGCTTTTAAAGAAATTATCACCTATTTAGAGAAACCAGTAGATTTCAATGATTTGCGTTCATTGCTTCAGAAATTGGTTGAAAAAAAGCTTGAATGTTAAGTTGTAAAAGTTCCAATTTCAGATTCATTTTACAGAATGCTTCAATTGGAACTTAATGTATCAATCTTTCTGAATTTCTTTGTAAGTGTATTTACTTTTTTTCCAATCTATTAATGGTGATGGGTAGTATTTCACGTTCATTCGGTCTAGGAATGGTGCCTGATTGGCTAAACGGACTTTATATTTCTCCCAATCTCTATTTTCTGGTGTAGACCAATTCAATTCAGCATAACCTATAGCACGTGGGAACGCAAGATATTCTAGCTCATCTATATTGCTAATAGTTTCAGACCAAAGTGGCGCCTCAATACCTAAGATATTTTCTATGGGAATACCTTCGTAGGTTTCAGGTGACCAAACATAAGCTGTGTCCGTTGGTATATATCCTGCCCAATGCAGACCGTGTTTTGAAAGGGTGTCGTACTCCATGTCTAAATAAGCTTTCTTTGCTGGAGACATAATAATTTTCATTCCTTTTTTTACAGCTAGGTCAGCATTCTTCTTACTGGACCAAAATTGCGATACGGAAGAAGAATCAATATCTGCAGTAGCAACTTCGTCCCATCCAATCATTCGCTTGCCATACTTTTGAACTATTTTTTCTACTTTCTCAACAAAATAGATATAGTCTTTCTTTTTGGTAACATGGCTTTCGTCTCCACCTATATGAAAGTAAGGGCCTGGGGTAATAGCAGATATCTCTCTAACAACATCATCTATAAAGGCATAGGTAGTATCCTTTCTTGTATCAAAAGTGCTGAAACCAACTCGCATGCCGGTGTATAGTTTTACTTTTTTGCCATTTCCATTTAAGAAAGGATACGCAACAGATGCTGCATTCGTGTGCCCTGGCATATCAATTTCCGGAACGACCATCATGTGGCGTTCAGCTGCATAATTAACGATATCCGTATAGTCTTCTTGAGTATAAAAACCACCGAATTTTCCGCCAACTTCGGTACTGCCGCCAATTTCAGTAAGTTTTGGCCAAGACTTAATTTCTATTCGCCAGCCTTGATCATCCGATAGGTGTAAATGAAGCACGTTGTATTTATAATAGGCTAGAACGTCTATATATTTCTTTACGTCTTCTACACTAAAGAAATGACGGGCTACATCCAGCATGCTTCCCCGATATTCAAAAACAGGGTTGTCAATAATCTTACCTGTTGGTATGTTCCAAACTTTATAGGCCGCAACAGTATCGTTAGGTATTTCGGGAATAATCTGGCGGATAGTCTGTACCCCTCTAAAAGCACCTGCCGCAGTATTTGAGTTTAGAATAATGGAATCTTTGGTAATGTAAAGTTGATAAGCTTCAGGAGCGTTTAACTCCAAGCTATCAGATTGGTTAATATAAATTACACCTTCGCGTTCAGGACTTTGTTGAGCGTTCACAGAAATGTCTAATGAGGTCTTAGTGTGAATTTTTTCCGAGAGGAATTGTCCCACTTCAGGAAAACCATCAGCATTTTCAGAAGTATAGATGGCCGTAAATTTATCTAGTGCAAAACCTGAATTGGTAGGAATGACCTTCATAGGTAGTGGAATTAAGTTTTCCATGGCCAAATCCGTTTGTGGTAGATTCAAGACGCGTTTCTTCTTCTCAGGTTCGCAAGAGCATAAGGCTACAAAAATGCAGGTGATAAACAACGCTTTGATTAAGTTAGATTTCATCTTTGATGTTTTATTGTTTGGGATAATTCTGTTGCTAATTGACGTAATTTTTTAATGTAGAGTACCATATTTCGTATCCTTTTGCATTCATATGTAGACCGTCTTCTACAAAAATATCTTGCTTTACCTTTCTTCCGTCAAGCATAGGTTTCCAGACATCAACATATTTTAACCGTCCGTCCGTTAGGGTCATTTTATCCATCTTGCGGTTTAGTTTTTTATACTTTCTTCTCAGTTTCCATCTAGAAATACTTGGTTTGGCAGAGATAAGCACAATTTCTGTCTGTGGATTGTCCTTAAAGATAAGGTCACGTATTTTAGCAATAGTACTAATAATTTCTTTTGGTCTTTTTTTGCTTTGGATATCATTATCGCCTTCGTAAATAAAAACTTTCTTTGGCTTGTAACGTAGAATAAGGTCGTTAGTAAACTGAAGTAAATCTACAGCCTGTGAACCACCAAATCCTGAATTTATGACTTGGTGATTAGGAAAGCGCTCTTGTAAATCTTTCCAAACACGAATACTAGAACTACCCGTAAAGACAATACTTTCTTTTGAAGCGTCATAAAGAGTGTCATATTTTTGACCAATAGCCTTTACTTCATCTGTAAACCCACTTTGTGCGTTTGAGATAAAACAGGCAAGAAGGAAGATGATAAAATATACTTTCATTTATTCAGATTTTGAAGTTGAGGTAATTCCTTGAGAAACTGACCAATCATAAAAACGCAGAATCCAATTATCCGCGGGTAAACCTTGTTTTTTCATTCCAAAACCATGACCGCCTTTAGCGTACATATGCAACTCCGGTGTATGACCGGCCTTCATCCAAGAATTATAAATTTCAATACTTCCCGGTGCAAGACCTAGAGGGTCATCACTAGCACAGATTACCAGCATTTCGGGCGCATTTTCTGGTGCTTCTTGAACAGGATAAGCACTAGTCCAAGCGTACACAGGAACAATAAAATTAGGACGGTCTTTATCTGTGTAGTTATAAGCTACACCCATAGTAACAGCACCTCCGGCAGAAAAGCCCATAAAGCCTATTTTGTTTGGATCTAATTGATATTTTTCTGCGTTTTCTCTAATATAAGAAACAGCCGAAAGTCCATCGGCAACAGACAATGGTAAAACGGGGGCCACTCTTTCACCTATTCGCTCAGGGTTGGTTTGTCCTTCATCACTAACTTCTTGCACAGCATCTTCACCAGTTGGTACAAGACGGTACTTTAAAACGAATGCCGTTATTCCCTTATCTGCAAGCCATTTGGCAACGTCTCTTCCTTCGCTATTAATACTATGCGCGTACAAAGCACCACCAGGAGCTATTATAACAGAAGTGCCATTAGGGTCCTCAGGTTGAAAAATCTGTAGAGTGGGAACAGATACATTAGTGACTACTTCTGTATTCCAAATATCTGAGAAGTATTGTTTTTCTTCATGTGTCCATTTTACGGTCTTACTTTTTTCATAGGGTATTTCTATGAATTCTTGGGCGCAACCAATTTGTACGATTAGAAAGAAAACAAATAAAAAGCTTAATTTTTTCATGAATATATTTTATTACTTAAACAGAAACAGCAAGATAAGCCAAAGCAGCTACAAAACCACCAAACAAAGGAGCTACCACGGGAATCCAAGCATAGCCCCAGTCGCTACTTCCTTTTCCTTTTAAAGGTAAGATAGCATGGAGTAATCTTGGACCAAAATCTCGTGCTGGATTAATAGCATAGCCTGTTGGACCTCCTAAACCAAAACCTATACCCATTACTAATAAAGCTACAGGAAGTGCATCTAACGAGCCAAGTGAAATAGCTTCCTCTCCAAATGTACCACCAGCAATAAAGAATACACCAAAAACTAGAGTAAAGGCACCAATAGCCTCTGTCATAAAATTCCAAAAAGGACTCCTAATGGCCGGAGCAGTGCAAAAGGTAGCTAAAATAGCTCCTTGGTCTTCAGTAGCATCATAATGTTTTTTATAAGTAAGCCAAACCATAAAGTTACCCATCATAGCACCTAAAACTTGGGCTAACATATAACCGGGTACTAACCCCCAACTGAATTTTCCTGCCGTTGCTAATGCAAGGGTTACTGCAGGGTTTAAATGGGCATGGCTAACATCTGCACTTACGTACACTCCTATAAAAACGGCTATACCCCATGCTAGTGAAATTCCTGTCCAGCCGGTATCAGGACCCTTGGTCCCTTTTAATACCAGATTAGCAACAACACCATTACCGATAAGTATAAGCAAGGCTGTTCCGATAAATTCATAGAGGTAAATGAGCATAATTGAGTTGTTTTAGTTGGTGAAAAGATAGTAAAAAAACAAAGTTTTGTGGCTGTTGAGAGCGCATCAAAACAATGTGTAATGAATATATTATGTTTAATGATTTGATTTTAAGAAACTTCTCTAGCAAATAGGCTAAACATTAAATTGTTGAAGATGATGGTCTAAATGCTTGTAGAAAAGAACATTCCATTCTTGTGAAGTAAGTGGTCCAAAAGCATGAGATTCTTTGTTTTGGAAATGCCCAGCGCCCAGTTGCTGAGTCTTTTCTAGATGAGCAACAAGTTTTTGTTTTTCGGATTCAAAATCTCGCTCATCGGTTATTAGAAACTCAGGAGCGGTACGGATATTTCTTTTATAAGGTTTAGGCCCAACAACCATTTTTTTGGCAATTAGTTTGATCATAAACTTCTTGAAACCTGTGGGTTTAGGATATTGGTCCGTATAGGTCATGTCATAAGCAACGTTGCAATGAGCCATCATTTGGCCTACACTCATTCTTCCCCATAAATTAGTGCTTTCTGAGTTGAGGTTATTAATGCGCGAAACCAGTTCGCTTACATCGGTTTGGTCAAATACATTTTTCATGTCGCCTATGGTTTTAAAGAAGGCCTTAGTCTTAAAGACCTGACGGAAAGATATTAAAAAAATGAACCCTTTTGTTCTCTTTTGTTTGATATATTCAGGCTAGAATAGCAATTTGAAAAAAAATAAGGGAGTTAACAAACATTTAAGATGATACAGTTTGTGCACATTAAAGGTGTGCATTAGTTTTGCAGCCAGATGAAAAAAAGCTTCTCAAAATATTTTTTATCTCTAAGTATACTTATTCTAGGCGTTTGCGGTCAACTGACTGCAAATACAGCTTATAGCACTGTCACAGATATAAGTATAGAGCATCAATCGGAAGGAAATAGTACTACCGTTGAGCCCGAACAGTATATTCCATCAGGTTTAAGATCATCTACTTCTGAAAAACAACGCAACAGTAAAATTGAAATTACTGACGAACAGGAGGAAGAGGAGGAAAGCGAACCAACAGTATCCGAAAAAAGGTTAAAAGAGTATGCCTCTTTACATTTGCTTTCTACATTTTACCAATCAGGTTACTTTTTTCACCTGATTAAAAATCAATTTACTTTTTACCAACATATTACTTACCTGTCTACTTATAAGACACTTCATCTTATGTTCAGCGTTCTACAGCTGTGATTTAAGGCTACGTTCGACATATACTACTGTCGGGCTTTTCTTTTTTAGTGCCATGCGGAAAATAAGGCACCTTAAAAAATCACCTTAATGATGTTCTAAGAGCATCTACATAAACCATTATCTAAACTAAAATATTAAGTTATGAGAAGAATCTTCATGCTCATGAGCTTGTCTGTGTTGTTATTTCACTCAAGTTGTAAATCAGAAAAAAAACACAAAGAAGCAGAAACAAAGTTCCTAGTTACCAGTCCATTAAAAAAAGATACTGTTGTTACCAATGAATATGTTTGTCAAATACAATCTATTCAGCACATAGAATTACGATCACAAGAAAGAGGTTTTTTACAAAAAGTATTTGTAGATGAAGGCCAGTTTGTAAAGAAAGGGCAATTGCTTTTTCAAATTATGCCCAAGCTTTATCAAGCAGAACAACAAAAGGCAAAAGCAGAAGCTGAAGTAGCTAATATTGAATACCTAAACACAAAATCGCTAGCAGATAGTGATGTTGTTTCTCAGAATGAGTTGGCAATGGATAAGGCTAAGCTGGATAAGGCGAATGCAGAGTTGGCCTTAGCACAAGTGCATTTAGGATTTACCGAGATACGAGCTCCTTTTGATGGAATAATTGACCGGTTCCTTGTGAGACCAGGTAGTCTTGTAGAAGAAGGGGAGTTACTTACCAGCCTATCCGATAATAGTAAAATGTGGGTGTACTTTAACGTATCCGAACCTGAATATCTGGATTACAAGACAAATCTAAAAGATGATACCAAGGCCACAGTAAATTTATTGATGGCCAATAATAGGCAATTTGAACATTCAGGAATAGTTGAAACTATAGAGGCAGATTTCAACAATGAGACCGGTAACATTCCGTTTAGAGCAACTTTCAATAATCCAGATGGCTTGCTTAGACATGGGGAGACAGGTAACGTTTTAATGCCTGTACCATTAGTAGATGCATTAATTATTCCACAGAAAGCCACTTTTGAAGTGCTTGATAAAAAATATGTTTTTGTAGTTGATGATGCAAATAAGGTGTCTTCTAGAGAGATTACCATATCTGCGGATATGGAAGATCTTTACGCGGTAAGCGAAGGATTGAAAGAAGGCGACAAAATCTTGCTAGAAGGTTTGCGTAAGGTTAGGGATAATGATGAGATATCCTTTGAGTTTGAAAACCCCGATGAGGTTATCGCTCATTTAGAACTGTACTCAGAATAATCTAACGTAAAAAAATAGCAAGAATATGTTTAATAAATTTATAGAAAGACCAGTGCTATCCATTGTGATATCACTGTTCATAGTGTTCTTGGGCATGCTTGCCATCAAGACACTACCCATATCGCAGTTCCCCTCTATTGCACCACCAAGGGTAAATGTAAGTATTGCCTATCCTGGAGCCAGTGCAGAGGTATTGGTTAATTCGGTGTTGATTCCTATGGAGAAATCCATAAACGGAACGCCCGGAATGAAATATATGACTTCTGATGCTACTAGTGCTGGTGAAGCTACTATTCAGGTTATTTTTGACTTGGGTGTAGATCCAAACCAGGCTGTTGTTAGTGTTAAAAACCGTATAGAACAGGTTACCAGTAGACTACCTGAACTGGTACAACGGGAAGGTATTATTATTTCAAAGGCACAACCTAATATGTTAATGTATGTCAACCTTTATAGTGAGGATGAGCATGCAGATGAAAAATTTCTTTACAACTATGCTAACGTAAATATCCTACCGGAATTAAAACGGATTAAGGGTATTGGGATGGCAAAAATATTAGGTAGCCGTCAATACGCTATGAGGGTTTGGTTGAAGCCGGACAGAATGCGTGCTTATAACGTTTCTACCGAAGAAGTAATGGAAGCGTTGCAAGAGCAAAGTATTATTGGTTCTCCTGGTAGATTAGGCCGTAGTTCTGGTAAACGCTCGCAATCGCTTGAGTATGTATTGACCTATGAAGGGAGGTATAATGAGCCAAAACAATATGAAGACATTATCATTAAATCGAATTCTGATGGCGAGATTTTATACTTGAAAGATGTTGCAGATGTTAATTTAGGGAGTGAATTTTACGATATCTATTCCAACCTAGATGGGCATCCTTCTGCAGCAATTACCCTAAAACAAACAGCGGGTAGTAACGCGAACGATGTAATTAAGGCAGTTAAAGAAAAATTAGAGGAAATTAGAGGTGATAATTTCCCTAAAGGGATGAACTATGAAATCAGTTATGATGTTTCTAGTTTCTTAAATGCATCCATAGAAAAGGTAGTGCATACACTTGGTGAAGCTTTCATATTGGTGGCTTTAGTGGTGTTTATCTTCTTGGGCGATTGGCGTTCAACCTTAATCCCAACTATTGCGGTACCGGTTTCATTAATTGGGGCCTTTTTCTTTATGCAGTTATTTGGGCTGACGATTAACCTTATTACGCTTTTTGCATTGGTTCTTGCCATAGGTATTGTGGTAGATAACGCTATTGTGGTGGTAGAGGCCGTTCACGTAAAGATGGAGGAGGATAATCTCTCGCCATTTAAGGCCTCAAAAATGGTGGTTCACGAAATTAGTGGAGCTATTATTGCCATAACCTTGGTAATGACAGCGGTGTTTATTCCGGTGTCGTTTATGTCGGGTCCTGTTGGGGTTTTTTACAGACAGTTTGCAATAACAATGGCAACTTCTATTGTTATTTCTGGGATTGTAGCTTTAACGCTTACCCCAGTGCTTTGTGCCATGATATTGAAAAATAACCATGGTGTAGCAAGGAAGAAAACTCTACTGAATAGGTTTTTAGATGGATTTAATACTAAGTTCGAAAAAGTAACAGGCAAGTATACCAACTTCCTTAAAGTGATAGTGAACAGGCGATCCGTAACTTTTGGTCTGTTGATTGCTTTTTGTGTGGGTATATTTTTTACAAGTAAGACATTACCAACAGGGTTTATTCCTAATGAAGATCAGGGAATGATTTATGCTATTTTGCAAACTCCTCCAGGGTCTACTTTAGAGCGTACAAACGAAGTATCTCGTAAACTACAGATGATTGCAGAAGAGATACCAGGTATTAAATCGGTTTCTGCATTGGCGGGTTATGAAGTATTGACGGAAGGTCGTGGTTCAAATGCGGGTACTTGTCTTATTAATTTGGAGAACTGGTCTGATCGTGAAATGTCATCGGTAGAAATTATAGAAGAGTTAGAAGAAAAGGCGAAAGACATACCAGGAGCGACTATTGAATTTTTTCAACCACCAGCAGTACCGGGTTATGGAGCAGCAGGTGGATTTGCTTTGCGTCTGTTAGATAAAACAAACTCTAGCGATTATAAGGCTTTTGAAAAAGTAAACGATGATTTCATGGCTGCACTTAGAGAGCGTAAAGAATTGTCCGGTCTGTTTACCTTCTTTGCTGCAAACTATCCGCAGTATGAACTAAAAATAGACAACAAACTGGCCATGCAAAAAGGGGTTTCTATTGCCAAGGCAATGGACAATTTGTCTATTCTTATCGGTAGTACCTACGAACAAGGTTTTGTACGTTTTGGTAGTTTCTTTAAAGTATATGTTCAGGCATCTCCGGAGTTTAGAAAATTACCGGCAGATGTTATGAAAATGTACGTGAAGAATGACCATGATGAAATGGTACCTTATTCGGCTTTCATGAAAATGGAGAAAAAGCAAGGTCTAAATGAGATTACTCGTTATAACTTGTACACAACTTCTTCTATAAACGGTTCACCTGCTCCAGGATTTAGTAGTGGTGAGGCCATTGAAGCTATACAGCAAGTTGCAGAAGAAGTATTGCCAAGGGGTTATGGTATTGACTGGGCAGGACTTTCAAAAGATGAGGTAGGCCGTGGTAACGAAGTCTTGTACATTTTCTTGATTGTATTGGCATTTGTATACATGATTCTTGCTGCTCAGTATGAGAGTTTCTTATTACCGCTTGCGGTTATTCTTTCCTTGCCGGCAGGTGTTTTTGGTTCGTTTATTCTATTAAAAGTTATGGGACTTTCCAACAACATTTATGCGCAGGTAGGTTTGGTAATGCTGGTTGGTCTGCTGGGTAAAAATGCGGTACTGATCGTAGAGTTTGCGGTTCAGAAACATCAGCAAGGTTTATCCGTTTTAGATGCTGCTATTGCTGGGGCCAAAGAGCGTTTCCGTCCAATTTTAATGACTTCTTTTGCCTTCATTGCAGGTCTTATTCCATTAGTGTTTGCAACCGGGCCAGGTGCAATAGGTAACCGTACCATTGGTACAGCTGCTGCGGGTGGTATGATTGTAGGTACTATTTTCGGTGTAATCGTTGTTCCCGGGCTTTACTATCTGTTTGGAACAATTGCAGCTAAACGAAAACTGATCAAGTTTGAAGATGAGAATCCATTGTCGGAAGATTATGTACACAATGATCCACAACATCCATTGATGGCCGAGTCTATAGCGGATAAATAAACCACTAACGAAATTCAGAAAAATGTATAAAAGAATAATATATATGGGTTTGGGTATAGCATGTCTATCCCTGACGTTTACGTCATGTAAAAGCCCGGCCGCACTGCAAAGAACGGCCAATACCACAACGCCGGATACTTATAATGGTTCGCAAGACTCTACCAATACAGGTACCATTGCTTGGCGAGAGTATTTTAAAGACCCCAATTTGCGCACGCTTATAGATACGGCTTTGGGCAATAACCAAGAGCTGAATATAGTCTTGCAAGAAATTGCGATTGCTAAAAGTGAGGTAAGGGAGAGGAAAGGGGAGTACCTCCCCTTTGTGGGCTTACGAGCAGGTGCTGGATTGGAAAAAGTTGGAAGATATACCAGTCAAGGTGCCAGTGATGCAAATACGGACATACGGCCTGGAGAAGAATTTCCTGAGCCGTTGGGTGATTTCTTAGTTGCTGCTGAAATTGATTGGGAAGTAGATATTTGGCATAAATTGAGGAATGCTAAAAAAGCTGCGGTTACCCGTTACCTGTCTTCTATTGAAGGTCGAAATTTTATGGTGACCAATCTAATTGCTGAGATAGCAAATTCATATTATGAGTTGTTGGCTTTGGACAATGAACTGGCTATTATTAAGCAAAACATAGGTATTCAGAGCAATGCTTTAGAAATTGTAAAACTTCAAAAGGCTGCTGCCAA
Organism: Zobellia barbeyronii; assembly: GCF_018603515.1. Taxonomy (GTDB): domain Bacteria; phylum Bacteroidota; class Bacteroidia; order Flavobacteriales; family Flavobacteriaceae; genus Zobellia; species Zobellia barbeyronii. The sequence goes on along the minus strand of NZ_JACATN010000007.1, from coordinate 133,847 downwards.
AGTAAATGAGTTGGCGGTAAAGAAGTTTGAAGCTGAAGTTTTTCATACTAAAAGTTTACAGTTCGAAATACAACAGGAAGTTGTGCAGACGGAGAATAAAATCAACTTTTTGCTAGGTCGTTATCCGCAACATATTGAACGAGATCATCAAGGTTTTGAATATTTGGTTCCGGAAACGGTGCATTTGGGTCTGCCATCTCAGTTGTTGGCTAATCGTCCCGATATTAAAGAGGCAGAACTTGATTTAGTTGCTGCAAAATTAGATGTAAAAGTAGCCAAGGCGCGTTTCTATCCTTCTTTGGGTATTTCAGCAGGAATTGGGTTTCAGTCTTTTAATGCAAAATATTTGCTAGAAACACCAGAGTCGCTTCTCTATTCCCTAGTCGGGGATTTAACTGCTCCGTTGATTAATAGAAATGCGATTAAAGCAGTATACTATGGAGCTAGTGCTAAGCAATTGCAGGCAGTCTACAATTATGAGCAGACTATTTTGAATGCTTATGTTGAGGTAGCTAATCAACTGGCGAAAATTGATAATTTGGAAAAAAGTTATGATTTAAGGTCGAAAGAGGTTGATGCCCTAACGGCTTCAATAGACATATCAAACCGACTATTTAAATCAGCCAGAGCAGATTATATGGAGGTTTTACTAACGCAACGTGATGCGTTAGAAGCAAAAGTTGAGCTTATTGAAACCAAACAAAAACAGATGAGCGCTGTGGTTAATGTATATCGCGCTTTAGGTGGCGGATGGAATTAATTCTTGCTTATTAATACATAAATCCACTTCAATTGAAAAAGCCATTTCACAACTATGTGAAATGGCTTTTTTTTTGTTTTAAGAATAATACTATCGCACCCCGTTCACATTCATTTCTAAAGTATAGGCAGAGTCCATAGCGGTAATGAAAAGTGTTTTCTGGTCGGGTCCACCAAAGGTTACATTGGCAGTCCAATTTTCGGGAACATCTATATGTTCTATTTGTTCTCCTTTGGAATTGAAAACGGTAACACCCTTACCCGTTAAATATAGATTACCCAGATTATCCAATGTCATACCATCAGAACCCATATCCGTAAACAACTTTTTGTTAGATAGGTTTCCATTAGCATCAACAGTATAAACAAAAGTCTTTTTAGCTCCTATATCCGAAATGTAAAGCATTTTACCATCTGCTGATCCAATAATACCGTTAGGTTGCTCAAAACCTTCAGCAACTATCCTAGGAATAGAGTTTCCTTTTATGAGGTAATATACTCTTCGGGCAGTTTGTTCTGGTTCGGTATGTTTCCACCAAGATCTCTTATAGAAAGGATCCGTAAAATAAATTCCTCCAGCTAAATCTACCCAAAGATCATTGGGACCATTCAGTTTTTTCCCTTCGTAGTTGCCTATTAAAACGGTTACATTTTTATCGGGAGCAATGCTCCATAGTTCATTTTTTTCATCTGCAGCAGCTAAAAGGTTGCCGTCATGGTCAAAATAGAGTCCGTTGGCACGCCCTGACGGTTTCATGTAGTCAGAAACTGTATTGGTGGCCGCATCCCATTTTACGATACGGTCATTAGGTTGGTCCGTAAAATAGATATCGCCATTTTTGTCTACAGCTGGGCCTTCCGTAAACTCATATTCATCTGAAACTAAAGTTAGTTTTGCATCTTTGGCAATGATTCCTTTGGAAATATTCTGTTGAGATTTACATGACGAAAGCCCTAAAATAATAAGAGCTGACAAGAAAAAAGTGAGTTGATTTCTTTTCATGTTTATAAAGCTTTAAGGAAGTTCATGTTATGTTTCATACTATCCATAGGCGTACTGGCATATTCTTCTTGTTCTATAAAAATATGTTTTACACCAGAGTCAGATTTGTAGTTCATCATCATAGCTATGTCTAGGCCTCCTTTACCAAATTCAGTGCTTATCTTTTCGTGCATATTCATATCTTTCAAATGCCACAACGGAAAACGTTTAGGGTATTTTTTGAAATAATGTAGAGGGTCTTTTTCTGCAACAATTACCCACCCTAAGTCCAGTTCCATATGAACAAGGTCTGGGTCCGTGTTATCCATTAGAACATCATAAAGTACTTCGCCTTTATCAGATTCAAATTCGTATTCATGGTTGTGGTATCCAAATTTCAATCCCAGTTTTTTACAAGATTCGCCAGCTTTATTAAAAGCTTCGGCTACCTTTTTGTAATTATCAATGTTTTGACCATTGCTAGGAAGGGAAGAGCAAATAACATATTCCTGACCGGATTCTACTGCTTGGCGCATGGTATCATCAAAATCTTTGTCCAAAGCAACATGTCCGCTACAGAGTTCCATACCCAAACTATCACAAGTATCTTTCATTTCTTTTGGAGAGAGACCGTAATAGAGACCTTCTTTGCTACGAGCCGATTCTATTTTTTTAATGCCGATGGAAGCAATTTGTTCTAATGTGCCTTTAGCATCTTTGGCCATTTCATCTCGAAAGGAGTAGAGCTGGACTCCAAATTTTTCGCTGGGAGCAATGGCGAAGCTCATGGAAGGTATGAATAAGGTTCCGGCAGCAGCCAAACCTGACTTTTTTAAGAAATTTCTTCTGTTTGTATGAATCATAATTGGGTATAGGTAAGTCTTTGTAAGGACTTCTAAAATACTCTAAATTTTCGACACGTTAAAAGAAGGGTCTTTGTACTTTTACTCAAATTTTCAGGAATGAATACAAGACAGCAAAAACTAGAGGCATTTGACCGTTTATTGACCATTATGGACGAGTTGCGTGAGCAGTGCCCGTGGGATAAAAAACAGACCATGCAGACTTTGCGCCACCTAACTATAGAGGAGACGTATGAACTTGGCGATGCTATTCTTGAAGATGATTTGGAAGAAGTAAAAAAGGAACTTGGTGATGTATTGCTCCATATTGTTTTTTACTCAAAAATTGGTAGTGAGACCAATAATTTTGATATAGCCGATGTCTGTAACGAGATATGTGAAAAATTAATAAACCGTCACCCTCATATTTATGGTGATGTAAAAGTAACCAGTGAAGAAGATGTAAAACGAAACTGGGAAAACATAAAACTTAAAGAAGGAAAAGGTAAAACTAGTGTTTTGGAAGGTGTACCCAAAGGTTTGCCGGCATTGGTGAAAGCAAGCCGAATTCAAGAAAAGGTTGCTGGTGTAGGTTTTGACTGGGAGAAGCCGGAACAGGTCTGGGAAAAAGTACAGGAAGAACTTTCTGAATTACGGGAAGAGATCAAAGCACAGGACCAAGACAAGATGGAAGCCGAGTTTGGTGATGTCATGTTCGCTATGGTAAATTATGCCCGTTTTCTGAATATAAGTCCTGAAAATGCCTTAGAACGTACTAATAAAAAGTTCATTGGTCGTTTTCAGTTTCTAGAGGCAAAAGCCAAGGGAATAGGAAAAGAATTAAAAGAGATGACCTTAGGCGAAATGGATGTATTTTGGGAGGAAGCCAAATTGGCCGAGAAATAATTCATAAAAAATATGTTAGAAAATAGAAAAGGGTCAAAATCCCTTTTCACCAAAAACCTTATTAAATAGATCAGTTTTGTTTCAACAATACACTAAAGAATTTAGATATAATATAAAGCTCTCAGTACCTGTAATATTGGGTATGTTGGGGCATACATTTGTACAATTGGCCGATAATATTATGGTAGGCCAGTTAGGTACAGCAGAACTAGCAGCAGTTTCCTTGGGTAATAGTTTTGTGTTCGTGGCCATGTCCTTGGGTATTGGTTTTTCAACAGCTATCACGCCTTTAGTTGCAGAAGCAGATGGTGCCGGTAAAAAAGAAGATGCCAAAAGTGCCTTAAAGCATGGTTTGGTTTTGTGTACTGTTTTAGGGCTGTTTCTATTTGGGGTCATATTTATAGCGAAGCCATTAATGTACTCTATGCGCCAGTCCGAAGAAGTGGTGGCATTGGCTATACCGTATTTAGATTTAGTAGCTTTTTCATTGGTGCCTCTAATTATTTTTCAGGCATTTAAGCAATTTTCAGAAGGTTTGTCCCAAACCACATACCCCATGTATGCTACAATTATGGCCAATGTGGTGAATATAACTATCAACTATCTATTGATTTTCGGTTCTTTCGGTTTTCCTAAAATGGGAATCGTAGGGGCTGCTATCGGCACCTTGGTTTCGCGGGTTTTAATGGTAGGTTATATCTGGTATTTACTCAGAAGCAAAAAGAAATTTCATGACTATGTAACCGGATTCGATTTTAAGAAGATAGAGAAAAAGGTTATCAAAAAAATTGTAGACCTTGGCTTTCCATCGGCTTTACAAATGTTTTTTGAAGTTGCCATTTTCACTGCAGCCATATGGCTTAGTGGTGTTTTAGGAAAGAATGCTCAAGCAGCAAACCAGATAGCATTAAATTTAAGTAGTATGACCTTTATGTTTGGTATGGGATTGGGTATTGCCGCTATGATCCGCGTAGGAAACCAAAAGGGATTACGGAATTTCGTAGACCTGAGGCGTATTGGGCTATCTATATTCTTGCTTACGTTTTTGTTAGAAGTGGTTTTTGCCGCTTTATTTTTATTGGGCAGACATTGGTTTCCAACCATATATTTAGATTTAGACGATGTAATGAATATTTCGGATAATACCGAGGTAATTGCCTTGGCCGCAGAACTTCTTTTGGTAGCTGCTTTTTTTCAGATATCAGATGGCGTACAAGTGGTAGTATTGGGTGCATTACGCGGATTACAAGATGTAAAAATCCCAACACTTATAACCTTTATAGCCTATTGGGCAATTGGTTTTCCCGTAAGTTATTACTTAGGTTTGCATACGGAACTTAAGAGCACTGGTATATGGATAGGTTTGCTTACAGGACTAAGCGCATCGGCGGTTATGTTGTATATTCGCTTCAATTATTTGACTAAAAAGTTAATAGTAAATTCATAAAATGGAATTCCCAAAATTTTTGTTAGGTGATAATACAGATTATCCCACGGCCATATTTGTAGTACATACTGAATACCCAAGGTTCATAATCAATTTAGAGAATGATGAAGTAGAGTGGTTGGAAGACTTTTCTACAGAAGATGAAAAGGAATTAGAATCTGAAGCTGAGAGTCTTATAGAACAAGCCGGCGAATTTTATGACCGTGAGGTGGCCAGATACGAAGAATAATTAAAGAAGATGTGGCAAGAACTTATTCAACAAGATAAAGAACTCTTCCTTTTTCTAAACAATTTAGGGACCTCTGACTGGGATGGTTTTTGGCTGTTTATTTCGGACAAGTTTAGTGCCATACCCTTGTATGCTGCCCTATTATTTTTAGCTTACAAAACCTATGGGTTAAAAAAGACTTTAGTCCTTTTGGTTACGGTTGTATTGTTAATTGTTGTTACCGATCAACTAGGTAACTTCTTTAAATATGGAGTACAGCGTTTGCGACCATGTCATGACCCAGATTTGGATGGCTTGGTAAGATTGGTGAAATCATCTTGTGGAGGTAAATTCGGTTACTTTTCTGCACATGCGGCAAATAGTTTTGCAGTAGCATTTTTCTTTACTTTAGTGCTGAAGCATAAATATGCTTACATAGGATTTTTCTTGATGTCTTGGGCACTTCTAGTTGCTTACAGTAGAATCTATTTAGGCGTTCATTTTCCATTAGATGTGTTAACGGGTCTTCTAATAGGGTTGTTTTTTAGCTGGTTATTTTCTAAGTTGTATATATTTGCAATAGAGAAATATCTGTATGATATCGAACCTTAGGTATTGGTCTTTATTAATGTTAATTGTTCTGGTCTACGTGGCCGGAATGTTTGTCACCCTCTTTGAAGCAGATTCTGCTCAATTTGCCGTAATGGCAATGAGAATGGTTCAAGAGAACGACTTTGTTAACCTTATAAAAGGTGGTGCGCAGTATCTTGATAAGCCACATTTACACTTTTGGCTTGCTGCTTTTTCCTTTAAAATTTTCGGATTATTTGATTGGGCATATAGAATACCCGCCATACTGGTTACTTTATTAGGGGCTTATAGTTGCTACGGGTTAGGTAAGCTACTTTATAATACCAATACGGGGAAATTGGCAGCTTTAATTTTCCTAACTGCACAAACCATAGTATTATCGGTAATAGATGTTAGGACTGATGCAGTTCTTACGGCTTTCACCATTTTATCTATTTGGCAATTTGCTACTTACATTGAAAAACGGACTTTAATTTCCATTATAATAGGAGGGTTGGCAGCAGGTTTAGCCTTTTCGTCCAAAGGCCAGATTGCTCTTTTTGTAATTGGTGTGGCCATTATTTGTCATTTGAGCTATACCAGAAAATGGGAAAGTTTATTTAGTTGGAAAGTTTTGGTGGGTCTCGTTTTTTTTGGAATAGCTATAGCTCCAATGTTGTATGCTTATTATCATCAGTTTGATCTACATCCAGAAAAGGTGATACGTGGAACTGCAAACCGCAGCGGTATTCTGTTTATATTTTGGGAACAGAGTTTAGAACGTACCGGAGGAGTTATGGGGGAGACTTCTAAAGACTATTTTTTCTTTTTTCATACCTTTTTATGGATTTTCATTCCATGGACGATTCCTGCGCTCTTTGCGGTAGGCTCTCGGGTCAGAACATTGTTTAAATTGAAATTTACTTATAATCCAAAGTTTGAATTTTTGACTTTGGGTACGATTGCTATCTTTTTTATAGTAGCTAGTCTTTCTCAGTTTAAATTACCTCATTACCTGAACATAGTAATTCCTTTATTTGCTGTACTCACTGCATCGTACATAAATGATTTAATCAGATTTGATAAAAAAAAGCCTCTTAGGATACTTTTAGGCTCGCAGTATTTTATTCTTAGTATAGTATTTACGGCAATTTTATTCATCTGCTTTTATGTATTCAAGTTCGAAAGGGTTATCGCTTCGGTTCTTTTGATTGTTTTGCTCATGGTCATCATTTATTTCTGTTTAAAAAGAGAAGCACGTTTTCTACGGATTATGACTATATCAGTCTATAGTTCTTTGCTCTTAAATTCCGTATTGAATCTTCATTTTTACCCTGAGCTTTTAAAATACCAGGCGGGTTCTAGTATGGCGGAAGTAGTGTCAGAAGAGCAAATACCTGTAGATCAGATTTATCGCATATCTGATTTTAATACATGGGCGTTAGATTTTTATAACCGGCATCCTGTGCGGCATAAATCATTAAAAGCTATTAAAGGCAAAAAAGATATTTGGATTTACGTAAATGATATAGACTTGCGAAGAGTTAAAGATGCCGGTCTTGATTGGGACCAGCAGTTTACTGAAAACGATTATCAGGTTTCAATGCTTAGTAAAGACTTCTTGAACCCTTCTACTCGAAAGAGAGCATTAAAGAAAATGCATCTTATTCACATTCGGTAAAAATAGTTTTAGGAATTACTAAAAGGTATCTATGATTTTATTTGGTCTCCAACCGCCACGTTCTTAATTCTATAAGGACGCTTATTCTGTGATTCATAATAGGTGCGTATCAATAGCTCCATAACGATACCAATAGTAAATAATTGAATCCCTGCTAGTATAAACATCATACCAAATGTTAGTAATGGTCTAGAACCGATGTCTTCTCCTAGTCCAAATTTAACCACCAATAGATGTGCGTTTATAATTAGACCAATTAATATCAGTACAAAACCAAAAATACCAAAGAAGTGAATTGGTCTTTGGAAATACTTTCTGATGAAGAGTAGTAACATGATGTCTGCCACAACCTTAAAGATACGCTCCAAACCATATTTTGATGTCCCTGCATGTCTGGCATGATGTTTCACGGGTACTTGTTTGATACGCGCTCCCTCAAAATGTGCCAATAAGGTGATAAACCGATGCATTTCTCCGTAAAGGTTCAGTTCTTTTGCTGTTTCTTTAGTAAAAATTTTTAGGGCACAGCCATTATCTTTTATATCGAGCTTGGCCGTACGGCGTATTAAGGCATTAGCTATTTTAGAAGGAATTTTTTTTACGAACGAATCTTTTCTTTCTGCGCGAATACCAGTAACAAGATCATAATCTTCGTTTACTACATACATCAACATCTTGGGGATGTCACTCGGGTCGTTTTGCATATCACCATCCATGGTAATGATATATTCACCCTCTGCATAATCAATACCTGCTGCTAAAGCCAAACTTTGGCCATAATTCCGTTTAAGACTAATGAGGTGTACTTTCTCATCTTTCATGTTTTTGATAATTTTTCGAGTACCATCAAAAGAAAAATCATCTACATAAATAATCTGGTAATCGTAACCAACCAAGCTCTCGTGTATTCTGTCTGTAAGAAGAACAACATTTTCGGACTCATTAAAGACCGGTATAACAATAGAAAGAAGGGATGTGGTAACTAAATCCATCAGATTAAAAGAAGTTTAGCTCGCAAATTAAGCTAATTATTTAAGAGCGGGTTTTAAAAATTGTTATCAATTGGTCTGCGGCATAAAAAGGTGAGATTTCTTTAGAAATTACCTGTTCAACATAACTGCCTATTTCTTTTGATATTTGGGAGTCACTAAAAAAATCTGATTTAAGTCTTTCTTCAATAGCTTCAAAAAGCCAGTTCTTATTTTGTTGTTTTCGCTTTTCGTTAAAATAGTCGGTCTTTTTACTTTTATCAATATAACCGCTAATGATTTCCCAAACTTCTACAATACCTGTGTTTTCTATAGAAGAGCAGAAAGACACTTTTGGTCTCCAGCCATTTTCTTTTGGTGGGAATAATTGTAAAGCACCTTCAAATTCGCTTTTTGCAATTTTTGCTTTGGCTAGGTTATCTCCATCTGCCTTGTTAATGACAATACCATCTGCCATTTCAATAATGCCTCTTTTTATTCCCTGTAGCTCATCGCCTGCACCTGCCAATTTTAAGAGTAGAAAAAAGTCTACCATGCCATGAACGGTAGTTTCATTTTGCCCAACACCCACGGTTTCTATCAAAATAATAGAAAAACCTGCTGCTTCACATAAAATAATTGATTCTCTTGTTTTGCGGGTGACGCCACCTAAAGATAAACCAGAAGGAGATGGGCGTATAAAGGCATTGGGGTCTTTTGCTAAAACTTCCATTCTAGTCTTGTCTCCTAAAATACTACCTCTACTTTGGCTACTTGTAGGGTCTACGGTAAGTACAGCTACCTTATTTCCTTGTGAAGTTAACAGTTGGCCAAACGTTTCTATAAAAGTACTTTTGCCAACACCTGGCACACCGGTTATACCAACACGAATGCTTTTAGTTGGGCGCTTTAAACATTGGGTAACGACCTCGTTGGCCTCCTCAATATGTCTTTTATTATTACTCTCGACTAACGTGATTGCTCTACCAAGAGCGGTTTTATCGCCTTTACATAGAGCTTCAACCAATGTGGTAGGGTCAACAGTATTTTTTCTCTTCTTTTGAATTTGAGAAATACCCTTTGGATCTGTATTTTTATTTTTCTCCAAACTTATTTACTAATTGGTACTTTAATTAGCGTTCTGTCCCAAGAAATAAGCATGTAGAGTTGATTTTGCATATCGAAATCTATGGTAAAATTTTCTATCGTTTCCGCTGTTTGCTCTGTTGGTATTTCAATTTCAACCACATCTTCTTCAGGAACTCTGTTGGTTTCTTTTCCTCCACTGAGAATACTTACACCCCAGTCCGGTATGTTTTTGTTAAATATTATAGACCAACTTTGGCGGCTGGGTCTAGTCCATAATGAGTAGGTACCGGCAGGAAGATTTTCGCCAGCTATTTTTATATCGTTAGTAGTAGAAAAGGTAGTGGGTTCGTTCGCTCCCGTCCGCCAAACGGCATCGTAAGGCACAAGTTCACCAAATATTATTCTATCTTTTTTTGAAGGACTGGAGTAGGTTACTGACAGGTCCATTCCATTTTTTTCATAAGCCACCGTTTTCTCAGGGCTATTTTTTTTTGTTTGCGTTTTCATATACGGGCTTATTACAAAAAAGAATAGAAGGCCTAATACTGCAAACGTGATAAGAGTCCACTTTAAAAATTTCATTGTTTTGCTATTGGTTAATCTAAGTTACGCATTAGGTGTTTAATCCATTCTTTTTTTGACGGGAAAGATGGTTTTCACATTAATTTAATAACTCATTCTATTTTTTTGTAATTGCATGGCTTAACTTGTTCACGTAATCATAAACTTATACGTAATGAAAACTATTTTTAAAACGGAAGCAACGAATACAGGAGGTAGAGCCGGTCATGTTAAAAGTGATGATGGTGCTGTAGATTTAGATATTAAGATGCCTGGCATAAATGGAAAGACAGATGGCAAATCTACCAATCCAGAACAACTTTTTGCAGCGGCTTATTCAACCTGTTTTGCAGGAGCGCTTCAAGCAGTTTCAAAAGATCTTGGTGTAGATGATTTGGGCGATTTTAGCGTAACGGCTATTATCGGTTTTAATAAAGATGAAGATGGATTTTTTATTGATGCTACATTAGATTGCCTTTTACCTACCGTAGATAAAGAAAAAGGAGAAGAGCTAATTAATGCAGCTCATGAAATATGTCCTTATAGTAAAGCTACAAGAGATAATATTACCGTTGAACTTAATTTAATGGTAGAAGAATAGAATATGCTTTACATAAAAAAAAACCTAAGAAGTCGTACTTCTTAGGGCTTTTTTTTGCTATGTAACCGAAAAGTGATATTTAGATATATTACTATATTCTTCACCAGGTTTTAAAACCGAACTTGGAAAGTTAGGCTGATTTGGTGCATCGGGAAAATTCTGTGTTTCAAAACAAATACTAGGGAATTCTGGTGGTGTATAAACAACAAGAGCAGGCTGGTTGGTTTGCACGGTCATAGTAATACCAGACCTTTTAGACTTGACCCGAGCTGCTAAATTGGTTTTGGGATGGATAGCGAATGGTATATCTAAAGGTGTATTTCCAATAGGTCTTTCTTCTAGAAAATTATAGGGAGTCCCTTTTACTGATACAAAATTTCCTGTAGGCAGTAAATCTTTACCGCTTTCGGTAAAATGTGTACAGTTCATTTGCAACAGATAATCTGCTATACCTTCTCCGTAATCTAATTTAAAATAAGTATGATTGGTTAGATTCACAACCGTTTTACGGTCAGTCTCCGCCTTATGTTCAATGACTAAGGCATTGTTTTCTAACTTATAAGTTACGGTAACTTTTAAATTGCCTGGGTATCCTTCTTCTAGGTGCTTGCTTACATAAGATAGTTTTATGAAAGGTTCTGGGCCGTAATTGACTTCTTCAAATTTCCAATTTTTCTCTGCAAAACCTTTTTTTCCACCATGTAAATGAATGCCATTTACATTATGTAAAGGATAGCTTTGTTGGTCTAAAACAAAACCACCTTTAGAAATTCGGCCAGCGTATCTTCCCACACAGGCACCCAAACACTTCTTATCATTTTCATAAGCGCTAGGGTAGTTGAGACCAACAACTACATTTGTGTAGTTTCCGTCAGTTCCTTTAACTAATAATTTTTGAATTACAGCACCGTAATCTAGAACGATTAGGATAATGTTTTCGGATTGTATAGTAACTTGTTTCAAATGTATCTAATTAAAATCTTTACAAAATTATGTGTTTTTTGCAACACAAGCGTATTTCTTTCGTCCTTATAATAGAATAGATTCAAAACAGACAACGAAACCCGACCAATGTTTCAGATTGACGTAGTAGAACAGTGTAAAAATAATAACAGAAAAGGACAGCTGAAACTTTACCGGCAGTACTGTGATGGTATGTTCTGTTTGGCTATGCGGTATGTTAAAAATACTGATGATGCAGAAGATGTTTTACAAGAGTCTTTTCTAAAGGCTTTCCAGAGAATAGAGCAGTATGAGGGCAATGTTACGTTTGGTGCGTGGCTTAAAAGAATAGTAATCAATAAATGTATTGATTTTTTAAAGTCGAAAAAACATGAAACTATTGAATTTGAAGAGCGTCATCTGCCTGTGACGGAAGATGAAGATTGGTCTGTAGATGATGGTGTTACAGTAAAAGAGATTAAGGCCGCGATGCAAGAATTGCCAGAAAAATATAAATATGTAGTTATGATGTATTTGTTAGAAGGTTATGATCATGGCGAAATATCGCAAATATTAAGTCTAACAGAAACCACTTGTCGGACTAGACTTTTACGAGGAAAAGGATATTTGAAGCAATTACTGAAAGAAAAGAATTATGGCGCAAGATATTAGGAAAATTTTTGGGAACGAAGAGGAGGAGGGTAGACCAATTTTAAAAGCTGGTCATGAAGAGCGTTTTCTTAAACGTTTGGACGCAGAACTGCCGGAGCAAAAGAAAAAGAAGTTACCCTATTTGAAAATTGCGGCTTCAGTCATATTGCTATTGGGATTTGGAAGCTACTTTTTTTGGCAAGAAAACTCATCTGTTCCCGAAGAAATCGTAGTTGAGAAACAAACAGAAGTTACGCCAGTAGAAAAGTTATCGTTGGGAGACCTTTCGCCTGACTTAAAAAAAGTGGAGAATTATTATATGGCCAGCATCAATCTAGAAATTTCAGGATTGGAAGTTTCGGATAAGAATAAAGCGCTAATAGATAGTTTTATGGGAGAGTTGAGTGAATTGAATTACGAATACGGAAGGTTGAGCAAAGAGTTAAATGAAATAGGTCCAAATGACCAAACGATTACCGCAATGGTTAAAAACCTACAATTACGCCTACAGTTATTGCATAGGCTTAAAGAAAAGTTGAATCAATTAAAATCATCAAAAAATGGAGCAGTTACAGAGACTAGTGTTTAAGTCCCTAACGGTTGCCCTATGCCTCATCAGCATAGGGGCCAATGGGCAAAAAAAGGAAAGAGTAAATACAGAGAGTTTTAATGTTGAAGATAATGCCATTCTGGACATCAATACCAGTTATACTGATATTGAGTTTGACACATGGAATAAAAATCAAGTTAGCATTGAAACTACTATTCAGTTAGAAGGAGCAACAGATAAAGAGGCAGAAGCCTATTTTAGTAAGGAAGGTTTCTCTATCATGGGGAACAGTAAAAAAGTTGTAGTTACTAGCCATAACGATAACTCATGGTCAACAAATTCATTTGTTGATGTAAACGATTTACATATTGAAATTCCTGAAGTACCAGAGTTTGATTTATTTGAATTCGATTTTAATCTTTCAGAGTTAGCGGAAATGCCAATGCCACCCGAATCACCTATGCCGCCAGCTCCGAATCCAAATTTTGACCACGAGGCTTTTGAAAGAGAGGGGGAGGTCTACCTTAAAAAATGGCAAGAAGATTTTCAGAAAAATTTTGGAAAGCCCTATGAAAAAAGTATGGAAGAATGGCATCAAAAAATGGAAGCAAAACATGAGAAGGTACGTGAGCGGCATGAAAAAGAGTTAGAACACAGAATGGAAGCCAAAAAAGAACTAATAGAGTCAAGGTTAGAAAAGAGAGCAGAGCGAGAAGAAAGGAAAGCAGAGGCCATGGAAGAGCGCATGGAGGAGGAAATAGAACGAAACCAGAGGCAGCCTTCAAATACTTTTTATTATAAAAGGGGAGGGGAAAGTAGAAAATACAAGGTAAAGAAGACTATAAAGATTAAAATGCCCAAATCGACTAAGATAAAAATGAATGTGCGGCATGGTGAGGTGAAACTAGCGGGACATACCAATAATATGAACGCTACGCTTTCTCATGCAAAATTATACGCTGCAATTATAGATGGGGATGAGACCAAGGTTGCGGTTTCGTATACCCCTATTAGCGTCCAAAAATGGAATTATGGACAATTGCGAGCGGACTATTCCGAGAATGTTGACCTAGAAGAAGTTTTTAACCTCCGGTTAAGTTCTAGGTCTTCTGAGGTGACGATAGAAAACCTTATGAAGACGGCTTTTGTGACCCATAATTTTGGTTCGCTATTTATTCATAATGTAGCCGATGATTTTGAAAATCTTGATGTTACCCTTCAAAATGCAAAATTTGAATGCAGTCTACCTGAAGTAGAAGCAAATATTTATATGAACGGAACTGCGTCTGAATTCGTAGTTGCTTCTAAACTGAAATTAGATAAAACTACCAATCAAGGTAGTGTGGTTTATAAGGGTAGTGTGGGTAATAAGAATTCGATTAAGTCTATAAACATCAATGCGCAATACAGCGAAGTAATTCTACAATAGGTTTAATATTGGCCGCATAATGCTTTTGCTCAAAAAAAAACAGCCTCAAAGGGCTGCTTATTTTTTTAATTAGAACTTAAGGCACTCAATTAATGAGCATCTTGTTTTAAGTATTCTTTAAAATTTTCTTTGAAACGATTTAATCTTGGAACAGACACATTAGTAATGTATGAGTTTTTAGGATGCTTACGTTCATAATCTTGGTGATAATCTTCCGCATCATAGAATTTTGTAAATTCGGTTACTTCTGTTGTAATGGGAGCACCATCGTAAACATTTTGGTCTTTTAAAGCTTTTATATAACCTTCAATAATCTGCTTCTCTTTATCCGTTTTATAAAATGCAACAGATCTATATTGAGTTCCACGATCTGGTCCTTGACTATTTAGCGATGTAGGGTCATGAGATCCAAAAAATACTTGTACTAGGGCTGTAAACGAAACAATTTCTGGATCATAATAAACTTTAACAGCCTCAGCGTGGCTAGTCATGCCTCCTCCAACTTGTTCATAAGTTGGATTTTTTTCAGTACCACCAGAATAACCTGAAACAACTTCTTTAACCCCTTTTACACTTTCAAATATGGCTTCTACACACCAAAAACAACCACTTGCGAAATATGCGGTTTCAAATTTGTCTAAATCTTGGCTTGTTAGTTTAGCAATTTGTTCTTTTTTCTGTGGTTCTTGACTAGATTTTTTCTTTGCAACATTAGATTGGCAGGAAGTGCCTATAAAAAGTGATATGGTAACAAGTATAGCTTTGAACATCATTCTATTATTTTAATGGATTAGTATGTTTTATATACGTTTCCTTACTAGTAAAGGTTCAAAAAAAATAGGTCTTCAGAGAATTTTCTCTGAAGACCTATTACTATTAAACGTTAAGTTTTCTTATTAAGAACCGATTGTTCCTGTACCGAAAATTTCGATAGCTGAAATTTTTGGTTTGTTAACAGTAGCTTCTAACATAATATTTAATTCTCCATCAATAACTTCAACATCGTACATACGTGTCCCAGCTGATGCAGGACCATCTTCCTTAAAGAGATCGTATCCTGTGAATATTTCCATTTCTTCCATAGAGATGTTGAAGATTCTACTTCCTACTCCTCCTTCTAGACCTTGAGGATTTTCAACACCCCAATAAATTTCTGCAAAATATAGTTTTACTGTATATGTTCCATTGGTAACAGGAATGTCATATGTGGTTGGACCTTTAGACATTGGGCCATCTGCGGAAACTCGTTCAGTTAAAAAGATTTCGTCCATTTCTGTACCTTCTATTTCAGTTACAAAAGGATTTGAGAAAATTTGACTATTAGCACCAAAGTATTGATCTTCTAAAAACGTAACATCCCCGTAAGTCACTTCAGGGCCTCCGCAATTTATTCTGAGCAATGTTGGACCAGCTTCTACCGTTGACTGGGCTGCTTCTTGAGCAGGGTTGGATTCATCCGGGTTAAAAGTTATTTCAACAGTGCTAGTGATAGCTACTGCGTCTAAAGTTCCAGATACCACAATACTTTCTTCTACAGTACCACTTACGGTTGCAGTATAAGTACCGTCTGCGTTGTCTGTAACATCAGTTAAAGTTGACGATCCGGTAGATGATAAGGCAACTACGCCTCCACTTACGGTTAATTTTTTTCCATCGGCATCGGCCAATTGAACAGTTATTGTTGATGTACTTACCCCGTTAGCGTGAGCTGCAGCCGTAGCATCTATGATGGTATTCTCATTTGTTGGGTCTGCAACTTGTGCCGGTTGTGGTTCTGGTTTCGGGTCTGGATCTTGTGTTTGTTCTGTTTCGGTTCCTCCATCATCGCTGCTACAAGCTACCGGTACCATAATGAACGATACAAACAACATTGAAAGCAAAAACCATTTTGTAATTAAATTACGTCTCATAATTTAGGGATTTTAAATTTATCTATTTTCTTTTTCAAAAGAATGTGCAAATTATTCATTTAGATGTATCAGTCCAATAATATTAACTAATAATCGTCAAAAGTATGCTCATGATCGTTGGTTCATCAATTTTGTATGTAAGCTGAATAGTACATACACTGAAAATTATCGTTTTTTATTGTAGGGCACCCAAAATAGAAGAGAGAAGAAGCCTTCCTTTATATATAGATGTTTTTACCGAATCTTAAAGTTGATATCTATTAAGGAACAGCTTCTGCGTAAAGCCTAGCTTTTTCTAGGCAGAGATAGCATAGTTACCATATAGTATTAACTACTAAAACCTTTGTTAAAGGTGTAGTAGAGTAAAAAGACACTTCTTCAAAATAATAAAACCCTCAATTTCGGATTAAAAACACTTAATCCCGTTAAGGTGTTTTTGAGGTCATTCACGTTCACCGATGGTTTTTTACACTTGAACCGAAGTTGTACCGATAACCGAAAATAAGGGGTTCTTCAGCGAACGGAACCTCGGTATAATAGGGTCTGCGGCGTTTTATATATATAAACGCCCAAGTCATGAAAACTATCGCAACTTTAATTTTTGTTCTTTTTATCGGAGTAACTGCTCAAGCTCAAACAGCAACTGAAGAGGTTAAGGTTAATACTATTGAAATGACTATCGTTACAGAAACGTCTACTGAAGAAGTTAGTTTAGAAAGTACTTTAGAAGTTGCTCGTTTATACAAGAGAGATAATGCTAGAGTAACTAAGGCGCTTTCTTTTACAACAAAAAGAAACAAAGCTAAAATGGCTTAATCATTTGTTCTTTAACAATCACTCTACTGCAAAGCACTAAACTAATTCTATATTTCAGAAACTGACTTTCTAAAATCCAAGAGATAGATTACATTGTAATTGTCTTGATTCTTATTCTAGGCAAAAACCTCTAATAAATAGGTATGCACTATTGTGAAAATAGACTTCAGGCTTAGTTTTATCTTTTTACATGGTTATTAAGTATTATAAAACAGGTACGTAGTACTCTTATATCCTAGAAAAGGGAACTACTGTTCAGGTAACTAGTTCCTTTAGTACTATCAAAGGAAAAACTGTTTTACGCACTTAGTTAGCCTTTGGCAGATAAACAGCTTTTTATCTATAGCCATATTTCTGGATCGGTTTCAGATGATGGCCGGTCATAATGTAGCAAATTATAGCAATTACAGCTGAATGATAGTATTGTATTAGCTGTATCCTAGTTTTTCATAGTAGGAAGAAATGAGTTCTTTTCGGATTAAAAGCACAATGGTTCGGTAAAGTGTTTTTGAGGTCATTCGCGTTTATCGATAGTTTTTTACACTTCAACCGAAGTTGTGCAGATAACCGAAAATAAGGGGTTTTTTAGCGAACGGAACCTCGGTATAATAGGGTCTGCGGCGTTTTATATATATATAAACGTCCAAGTCATGAAAACTATCGCAACTTTAATTTTTGTTCTTTTTATCGGAGTAACTGCTCAAGCTCAAACAGCAACTGAAGAGGTTAAGGTTAATACTATTGAAATGACTATCGTTACAGAAACGCCTATTGAAGAAGTTAGTTTAGAAAGTACTTTAGAAGTTGCTCGTTTATATAAGAGAGATAATGCTAGAGTTACTAAGGCGCTTTCTTTCACAACAAAAAGAAACAAAGCTAAAATGGCTTAATGACAATTAGCTTTTATTTTTAAGTTATTTAATTTACTAAGTAATATCTCTTTATTTAAAACTATACTTACTTGCTTCTTATCAAATTCTTTTAACTATAGTTTCTTAAATACCTTCTCTCTTTAACCGTCACCATTTATTTAAGATAGATTTTTGTATACATAAACTGACTAAAACCATACGAACGCGGAATAGAGTTTGGCATTTGTATTTCATTTACCGAGGATAATAAACAGTTTATCAGAAGTTATTTCAGATGCCTAGTATTACTGCGGTTCAGCGATTTGTGGTAAGGTTTGTGCCACTTTGTGATTACCTTTATGGAACCCAAATTATTATTATGAAATCTATTTTAATCTTGCTATTTGTTTTAAACTTCGGAGTCACTGCTCCCCCTAATACAATAGTCAATGTTAAAAATTACGTTTTTGAAATGGGTTCTGTTCTGGCTTCTAGCTCTTGTGATGTTGAGACTTCTGAGAAAGCTGAAATTAGTGCCAAAAGCAGCTTAGTACGATTATATAAGTTGAAAAAATATAGAGTAAAAAAAGCTTTGGCTTTTGTTACCAAATTGGATAAGCCACGTTTAGTATAACCTTGAAAATAACTGTTATGATTGTATTTATTCTAATAACGGCTCTAGCCTTAGTATTGAGCCATATCCTATTATTTCCAAAGACAAAAGGAGTATTACGTTCTTTAAAGCTGCCTTTGAAAAGATAATTCTACTATCTGGGTGAAATTTATGCCACACTAGTTATTTGATCTCTTATTTCCTTAAACTTTATAGTATAGTGGGTTCCTTTTTGAGTGAGGTCTCGTATAATGGAACCTTGTAATTGTCTAGACAAGTTATGTATCAACTTCAGGCCTAATGATTTTGAATTTTTATGAGTTACATCTTTGGGAAATCCTTGGCCGTCGTCACCCATATTAAGAACAAACTCATTATCGTCGGTTTTTCTAAGTTTAATATGTATCTCTCCTTTATTTTTATCTACAATACCATATTTCAAGGCATTAGTGACGGTTTCGTTTATTAATAGACCCAGAGGTATAGCGGTATCTATATTCAATTTAACATTGGGAATATCTATATTCAATGTAATATTACTACTCGTTCCTTTTATAGAACGTACCAAATATTCTGCAAGCTCTTGTACGTAAGATTTATATTCAATTTTAGAAAGGTCTTCACGCATATAGAGCATTTCGTGCACTATAGCCATTGTAATTACTCGGTTTTGGCTGCTTTTTAATAGGCTTTTAACGTCTTTGTCCACAATACCTCTTGATTGTAGACTTAATAAACTAGAAACGGTTTGCAAATTGTTTTTTACCCTGTGGTGAACTTCTTTAATTAAGGTTTCTTTTTCTTGTATTTTTTCTTCAAGCTCGTTTTTCGTCTTATATAAGTTGTGATGTGCGTGAAGTAAATTTTTTCCAAAAACACCTCCTAAAAGGTAAACTGAAAATAAGACGCTGAGAAGAGCGAATAGGTTTTTGGAAGATTCAGGAACTACATCTTTAACAAAACTAAAATCTGCTACGCTCTGTGAATATATGAGTACTATTATCAATAGGTTTAGATTCAAATAAAGTGCACCATAGGCTCTTGTAGTAACGTACCCGGCAACTACAATAAGGGCAAGTACAAAAATAAATGGGCTATTGATCCCGCCACTATATAATGTTACAATACTGGCTCCGGCTAACGTCATCATGGAAACAATGTTATAGGTTAGCGTAAGACTCTTGTGGTACTTGTATAATAAAACGTTGATAATATTTAGAATACCAAAAGAGAGAAAGGCATAGGGAATAACTTCAGTAATGTCTAAAAGAAAGAAACATAGTCCGCCAAAAATGAGAGAAAGGATAGAGGAGTAGTAGTTGACTTTTAAAACTAGTCTAACCTTACTCTTCAGTCTTTTTTCTAAATCTGTACTCTGTTGCATGAAAGGGTAATTTATTTTTCTCTCTATTTATTTAGGTAAAACTTCTTTCTAATGGTAAATCTAAATGTGTTTAATGGTATACTTAAAAAAGTAAGCAAAATACTACCTCTAAAACTAAGTAATTAACTTCTGTTATCGTTTTTTTTGAGGCACTAAATCTGTAAGCTCTGAAATTTGTATGGCTTTTTTCTGTTCAATGCTACGTCTTGCACCAATACCAATGAGAATTGACATGGCACCATCTCTAATACCTGCAGTTCTGCCATAAGGATCTTCTGTGTCTGCGGTCTTGAATATTTTGTCTTGCAAGCGTTTATCACCGCCACCATGGCCTTGTTTCTCCATAGGTACTTGTATGGTTTCATGTTCCTTCCAGAGTTTATGCACTATGATGGGCTCATAGGATAGTTCTTCTTTGTTGGTCTGATCCATTTCATTGGTATGTTTTTCGGCTTCAGAAACGGTAATATTAGTATGATAGGGAATATCTTGAGAAGCTTCAATACGGCCTTTTGTGCCATTAAAAGCTACTCTCCAGCCCTCAAAAGGGGAGTAGGTGGTAAGGGAGTAATTCAGAGTGGTATTGTTGGTATATTTTACCTGTGCAGACATTTTATCATAAATATCTATGTCTTTTCGGAACAGACAGTTATCACGTATGTAGCCGTCTTCTTGTTCGTGGTCTACATAAAGTTCTTTCATAAATTCATTTTGGGTAATATCCCAATAAAAATCGCATTCATTACTATGTTTGCAGGTACGGCAATTATCTCCTCTGAAAGGACTATTTTTTCCGTAGAACTCTAAATCTCCATAAGCGAATACTTCACTTGGTTCAGAATCTATCCACCAGTTAAGTAAATCAAAATGATGAGTGGATTTATGTACCCAAAGAGACCCGCTACTTTCCATGTCGCCATGCCATCTTCTAAAATATGAAGCACCATGGTAGGTGTTAAGATACCAGCTGAAATCTACCGATACCAAATCGCCAATAGTTTTGTCCATCAAGAGTTCTTTAATCTTAGTGGCGTAAGGGCTCCATCTATAATTGAAACCTACAATTAAGTTTTTATCGGATTTTTTCTCAGCATCCAAAATAGCCTGACACTTAATTTCGTCTACGGTAAGCGGCTTCTCAGTTAGTAAATCGCAGCCCATTTCTATACCTTTTATTATAAATTGATGATGGGTAGAGTCTTTTGTAGTAACAATAATAAGGTCTGGACGAGTATCCTTCACCATTTTCTCAAAGTCGATAAAAACAGGGCAGGCGACACCAATATATTTTTTACCATAAGCCAGCCTACTACTATTTATATCGGAAAGGCCCACAAATTCAATAATATCGGAGTACTCGTCAACTAATCTTTTACCCCAAAATGTGATGCCTCGTATTCCCGTTCCAACAAGGGCAACCTTAAGTTTTTTTGATGAGCCAAAATTAAAAGCATGTAATGGCATAGCAGAACTGGCAGCAAGCATACTTATGGAAGACAGGAACTTTCGTCGAGAGTTTTTCATATCGTGGTTCTATTGTACTTTAAATATATAGATTTTTTAAGTAGCAAGTGGAAACCATATCTTAATGATAAATTACCCATTAATTCCTGGTAGATGTCGCTCTTTATCTTTAAAAATAATGTGGTAACCCGTTCCTTTTTCTGTTTTAATCCGTGATACAGAACCTCTTAATTGACGTCCTAGATTGTGCATAAGTTTAAGTCCTAGAGATTTGGTGGTTTTATGATTTATCTCCGCAGGAAAACCTACTCCATCATCGGTAATATCTAAAAAATAGCTTTGAGATTCTTCTGTGTTTTCTTTAAGGAGAATGTCTATTCTACCAGCTGTATTTTCTGGAAACCCATATTTTAAAGAATTTGTAACGGCTTCGTTAATTAGCAAGCCTAAAGGAATTGTTGTATCCAAACCTAGATTAACATCTGGCATATCTATGTTTACGGTAACATCTAGATTTTTGCTGTTGGCAGATTTCACTAAGAAATCAGTAAGTTCTTTTAGGTAAGGTTTAAAAGCAATCTGGGAGATGTTATCCTGCATGTAAAGCATTTCATGAATCATAGCCATAGAATTAATTCTATGTTGACTACTGATAGCTAGTTCTTTTATTTTAACATTTGTAGTATTCTTGGATTGTAAACTTAAGAGACTGGATACGGTCTGCAGATTGTTCTTTACCCTATGATGTACTGTTCTAAGAAGTAATTCTTTCTCCGCAATACCTTCTTCTATTTTTGTTTTTGACGTTTCTAGTCTTTCATGAGTAAGTAAAAGATGTTTGCCAAAAACAACAAACAATAAATAAGAGCAAAAAATGATGCTTATGAAGCTGAAAAGGTCTCTTGAGTTTTCCGGTATTTCATTAGGAATGGAAAGGTATTCGCTTGCGGCATATATACCAATGGTAACAAGCAAGATAATTGTTAGGTATATTTTTCCAAAAAAATGACCTGTCATATAGCCACCCAGAATAATGATACTGAAGACAAAAATAAACGAACTGTTTATACCTCCGCTAAAGAGGGTTACTACTACTGTACCAATAAGTGATAGGGCAGAGCCAATAACAGATGTAATAAGTAGCTTGTTATATTTCTTATACAGAAACATGTTAGCAAGGTTCAATACCGCGTATATTATAAATGTTGCGGGGAGATAGCCCATAACCCCCAACATATAAAGGGCTATGCCAACTAAAAATGATAGGGCAGATGAAGAGTATGCAAAGTCAATTAACAGCCTGCTTTGGCTGTCTAATCTGCTTTGAAACGTATTCATGTTAGGCATTACTAATTATATTGAAGCCGAAGTGGAAAAATTACACCCCAAATAGTAAAATAGTACAAACCTGGCAATTTTAGCCATGAAACTATACTATGGTGGGGACAATTTGAAAAATGATAAGCTGGGGCTTCTGTCAGAAATCTACAATTTTATTCCGAATTATCTGTCATTTTGTGACAGAAAAATCTAATTTGTAATAAGGAAAAATAATTGTAGACAAAAACAGTGTCAGCTAATATAATACTTACGTATTAAATTGGCTTGCTATATCTTGAAATACTAATTTATAGGTTGTGCCTTCAGTAGTTGGGAGGCGTTCTATTGTTCCTTGTAGTTGTCTTGCAAGATTATGAATTAGTCTTAATCCCAGTGTGTTAGAGTTTTTAAAATCAAAATCTAGAGGGAAACTGGTTCCATTATCACTAATTTTAAGGATGAATTTATTTTGAAATCTTTTTTCAAGTTCAATCGTAATTTTACCCAGTTCCATATCTTTAAAGCCATACTTAATGGAGTTAGTCACTGTTTCATTGATTAATAAACCCAAGGGAATGGCAGTATCAATACTCAGCCAAGTATCGGGAATATCTATAGCAACATCTATCTTCCTGTCTTTTCGTTCTACTGTTCTTAGAAGAAATTGCGTAAGTTCTTGTACGTACGATCCAAATTCAATTTTAGAGAGGTTATCACGAACGTAGAGCATTTCGTGAATCATAGCCATTGCGGTCACCCTATTTTGACTACTTTTTACTAATTCTTTAATTTGTTCGTTAGGTGTATTTCTAGCCTGCAAGTTCAAAAGACTGGAGACGGTCTGTAGATTGTTTTTAACCCTATGATGTACTTCTCGCAGAAGGTTTTCTTTTTCGTCTACACTTTTTTCAATTTTAGCTTTTGATTTATATAGCTTGTGGTGGGTGTTCAATAGGTTTTTGCCTAACACACCACCTAGTAAATAAACGGAAAATAATATACTGATCAGGCTGAACAAATCTCTAGAACTTTCGGGAACTTCATTTACTATGAAATCAAAATTGACATAATCAATAAGATATATTAAGATTATAGTACTAATAATAAGGTATAGATACACCTTGCCAAAGACCCTTGTAGATATATAACCTGCTAGTACAATAAGGCCAAGAATGAAAATAAACGGACTATTTATGCCACCACTAAAAAGTGTAATTACAATAGTACTTAAGAACGAAAGTGCAGAAGTGCCAATTGCCATTGCCGTAAGGTTCTTATGCTTATTAAAAGCTGCTACGTTCAATAGATTTAGAACAAAGTAGAAGTAGAAAACATAAGGTATGGTGCCGCTCATATGAATGGCATAAGAGCAAATTAGACCTAGAATAAGACTAAGAGCAGAGGATATATAGTTGAACTTTAGTAATAATTTTGTCTTATCGCTAATCCTGTTCAGCTGTGTTTTTGGCTTTCGCATGTAAACGTTTTCGGTATTCATTTAAAAAAAAAGAAGTGAATCCGCGTTTAAAATGCGACACTTCCACAAAGATACAACACACTTTAATTTTAAAGTGGAGGCATTTCTGGAAGTTAAATTCTGAATAAACTAGGTATAGAATTGCTTGACTAACCGCAACTTTACCTTGGGGGTAATTTATTCATAGCCCTGCAATAGTAGATACAATTGTATTTAAGTAGCGTTTTACTCGTCAATCGGGCAAAAAAAACGGCAACTTATCTCTAAGTTGCCGTTAAATATTGTAATAAGTACTGGTTTTTACCCTTCTGTAAGCACCCAATCTCCGTTTTCTATAAGCGGTTCTGCCTGTTTGTACTTAACAGTTTTGCTTTCGCCAGAGATTACATTCTTTATAGTAACTCTATCGTTACGGCCAATCTTTGGTCGCTCACGAACGATAGTTTCAGTAACCTGAGGACGTTGGCCTTGTGTTTGGCCTGCTGCTCTGTTCTGAGCTGCTAGTTCATCGCTATTAGGTATTTCTTCTTTACTGGTCTGAAGCTCTTCTTTAGGTCTGCTTACAGTTCTAGCTTCTTGAATCTCGTTAGGATTCTCGCTTGGTAGCTCACCTTTAAACAAGAAAGAAACAACTTCTTTATTCACCTTGTCTATCATCTCTTTAAAAAGTTCAAAAGCTTCGAACTTGTAAATCAATAAAGGATCTTTCTGTTCATGAACCGCTAACTGCACAGATTGCTTTAGCTCATCCATCTTACGCAGATGTGTTTTCCAAGAGTCATCAATGATGGCTAGCGTAATGTTCTTTTCAAAATCAGTAACCAATTCCTTCCCGTTACTTTGATAAGCAAGTTCTAAATTAGTAACTACATTAAGCGTTTTAAGACCATCTGTAAAAGGCACTACAATACGCTCAAACTTGTTGGCATTGTCTTCGTAAACCTTTTTTATAACAGGAAATGCAGTTGCTGCATTACGCTCCATTTTACCTTGATAGTACTTATAAGCTTCAGAATACACCTTATTAGCAATATCCTGAACACTCATTTTACTAAATTCATCTTCTGAAATAGGAGATGTTATGGAGAAATATTTTATAAGTTCAAATTCAAAATTCTTGTAATCACTTGCTGCTTTGTTGGTATCTGCAATAACTTCGCAAGTATCATACACCATATTGGCGATATCCACTTTTAGACGCTCACCTTGTATAGCATGACGTCTTCTTTTGTAGACTACTTCACGCTGGGCGTTCATAACATCATCATATTCCAAAAGACGTTTACGAACTCCAAAGTTGTTTTCTTCTACTTTTTTCTGCGCACGCTCAATAGATTTTGTCATCATGGAGTGTTGAATTACTTCACCATCTTCCAAGCCCATTTTATCCATCATTTTAGCCACACGGTCAGAACCGAATAAACGCATTAGGTTATCCTCTAAAGAAACATAGAATTGCGAACTTCCTGGATCTCCTTGACGACCAGAGCGACCTCTTAACTGCCTATCTACACGTCTTGAGTCATGTCTTTCTGTACCTACAATAGCTAAACCGCCTGCTTTTTTAACTTCATCGGTCAGTTTAATATCTGTACCACGACCAGCCATGTTTGTAGCTATGGTTACAACACCTGGGTTACCAGCTTCGGCAACTACATCTGCTTCTTTTTTGTGAAGTTTCGCATTCAGTACGTTGTGATTTACTTTTCTGATAGTCAACATTCGTGATAACAACTCAGATATTTCAACAGAAGTTGTACCAATCAATACTGGTCTGCCTGCTTGAGATAGTTTAGTAACTTCATCAATTATGGCATTATATTTTTCACGCTTGGTCTTGTAGATTAAATCGTGTCTATCATCACGGGCAATAGGTCTGTTGGTTGGTATTTCCATAACATCCAACTCATATATTTCCCAGAATTCACCTGCTTCTGTAACAGCCGTACCGGTCATACCAGAAAGCTTGTTATACATTCTAAAGTAGTTCTGTAATGTAACCGTGGCGAATGTTTGAGTAAGCGCTTCGATTTTTACATTCTCTTTGGCTTCAATAGCTTGGTGAAGTCCGTCCGAGTAACGACGACCGTCCATAATACGTCCGGTTTGTTCATCAACAATCATTACCTTATTGTCCATTACCACATATTCCACATCTTTTTCAAAAAGCGTGTATGCTTTTAAAAGTTGGCTCATGGTATGAATACGCTCACTCTTAATTCCAAACTCTTTAAAAAGTTCTTCTTTAAGTTCAGCTTCTTTTTCAATATCTAGGTTCTGATTTTCAATCTTGGCAATTTCTCCACCAATATCTGGCATTACAAAGAAATCTCTATTTTGCTCACCTGAAATATAATCTACACCTTTCTCGGTAAGTTCAATCTGGTTGTTCTTTTCATCGATAACGAATAACAGGTCTTCGTCTACTTTAGGCATTTCCCTGTTATTATCTTGCATATAGTAGTTCTCCGTTTTCTGAAGCAACTGCTTAACACCTTCTTCACTTAAGAACTTAATAAGTGCTTTGTTCTTTGGTAGTCCTCTATGCACACGTAGCAATAAGAATCCACCTTCTTTAGTATTGCCTTCTTGAATTAGTTTTTTTGCTTCAGCTAAAACCCCTGTTAAGTGATGTCTTTGTTGATTTACAATATCACCAACCTTAGGTTTAAGTTCATTAAATTCATGACGATCTCCTTCAGGCACGGGACCTGATATAATTAATGGTGTACGAGCATCATCAACTAAAACTGAATCTACCTCATCTACAATTGAGTAATGATGTGGACGTTGTACTAAATCTTTTGGCGTGTGTGCCATGTTATCCCGTAGGTAATCAAAACCAAATTCATTATTGGTACCATACGTAATGTCTGCGTTGTAAGCAGCTCTTCTTCCTTCTGAGTTAGGGCGGTGATGATCAATACAATCTACTGAAAGACCGTGAAACTCAAAAATAGGAGCCATCCAAGCACTATCTCTTTTTGCTAGGTAATCATTAACGGTAACCAAATGTGTACCGTGTCCTGACAAAGCATTAAGGTATAAAGGCAATGTTGCTACTAGGGTCTTACCTTCACCAGTATGCATTTCTGCAATTTTACCTTGGTGTAGTGCAATACCACCTATTAGCTGTACGTCATAATGAACCATGTCCCAAGTAACCTCTTTTCCAGCGGCGTTCCATGAGTTTTTCCAAATAGCACTGTCACCATCTAAAGTTACGTAGTCTTTTGAGCCAGATAGTTCTCTATCGTATTCTGATGCAGTAACTTCTATTATATTATTTTGAGCAAAACGCTTAGCAGTTTCTTTAACTACTGCAAATGCTACAGGTAGAATCTCGTTAAGTGTTGCTTCACTTACTTTATATGATTCCTCTTTTAGTTTATCTATTTCGGCATAAATGTCTTCGTTCTTATCAATATCCGTAGACGCTTTTACTTCTTCTTCCAATTCACCTATCTTTTTGGTGAATTCACTGATGTCTTCGGCTATTTTGAGCTTAAAGGTTTTAGTTTTCTCACGAAGCTCGTCATGACTTATTCCTTCTAACTGCTTTTCAAAAGACCTTATCTGTTCTACAAGAGGCTGCAGTTCTTTAACGTCTTTTTCAGATTTATCACCTACAAATACTTTTAATATCGAATTTAAAAAACTCATTTCTAGCTATTTAGTATTAGACCGCCTTTAAGATATTGTGAGCGGAAGGGCACTATAATTACATTGTGCATATGGCGTAGTTCTTTGCAAAAGGTATTCCAGTTTGAAGTCTATGTACATTTCGCCTAAATGCCTGCCAAAATTACATAAAAAAAAAGCCTCGATAGAGACTTTTTTGTTTCAATTAACGTAATATTTCTAATATTCGTCCTCGTTCCAGAGATAATCTTCTTCTGTTGGGTAGTCTGGCCAGATTTCTTCGATGGATTCGTAAATCTCACCGCCCTCTTCTTCCATAGACTGAAGGTTTTCGACGACCTCTAGAGGCGCGCCTGTACGGATTGAGTAATCTATCAATTCGTCTTTTGTTGCGGGCCAGGGTGCATCACTTAAATATGACGCTAGTTCTAATGTCCAATACATTTCAGTTGTTCAATTTAAATTTTTGCAAAAATAATTTTTATAACGATATAGCCAAGGAAATCAGGCTATTTTATTACTATTATTTTTGTATTAATAGTTTGATAACGATGAATTAAACAAATTATTAGAGAAAAGCAAATTAAACTGAAGCAAATATTTTATAATCGCTTGCTAGTTGTCTTTTTCTGTATCCTCAGGAATCCATTTTATTTCATCTGCTTGTAAGTTTTCTGACAACTTTCGTGCCAGTACAAATAAATAGTCGGAGAGTCTGTTCAAAAATAACAGTACGTTCTCGTTGAAAGGTTCATTTTCGTAAAGAAGTGTACTCATACGCTCCGCTCTGCGACAAACAGTTCTGGCAATATGACAATATGACACTGTAGTGTGTCCGCCAGGAAGGATAAAATGCGTCATTTGAGGCAACGCTTCGTCCATTACATCAATTTCTTTCTCAAGCAATTCAATATCCGTTGCCTTGATTTCAGCAATATTCAAACGTTTTTTTCCATTTTTGAGGATTGCTTTCTCAGGATCAGTCGCCAAAATTGCACCTACAACAAATAGTTTCTCCTGTATTTTGGTCAAAACCTCCTTAGACCTGCTATCTATCTTTTGATCTCTAACTAGGCCTAACCAAGAGTTAAGTTCGTCTACCGTACCATAACTTTCTATCCGTACGTGGTGTTTTTTAACCCGAGTACCTCCAATTAGGGCGGTGGTTCCTTTATCACCTGTTTTGGTGTATATTTTCATTTTAAGAAATTTACAGTGGTTTACAGTGTCTTAATAGACGAAATTAACGGTCTCGTTCTTTTTCTTCTTTTTTGGGACTTTCGTAATTATCCATAAATTTTCGGCTTTTACGGTCTTTTGACTGCCGGCGGCTGTTCATAGATGATAATATATATATGACGGCCACAACTCCTAAAATAATATAAATAGTATAGTTGCTCATAATTGCAATTTAATCTAAAATAAGCGTTTAAATCCGAATTTTAAAATGCTCCTTAGCTTGTTCTTCCCTAAAGAAAACAGCTCCACAATAGAACATATCTACCGTTACCGTTACTTTGGGGTTATTTTTTAATGTTTTCCAAATAGCTTCGGATTGTTTTGATTCATAAATACCATCCAGTAAAAGCATGGTATTATTGTTCATGTTTATTTTCTTGGATAAAAGGACCTCTACTTTAGAAGTGTCTTTATTTGAAAGGTAAATTATATCCGCATCTGCTAGTACAAATTTAGCCTCGGGAAAGTAGTTGTTAATCAACCTCTTTAACTCATCTTCACTGTCTTGCAACATAATCTGCTCTGACCCAAAATAAGCAATACTTTTAAAAAGCACATTTAAGCTTTTAGAGCGACTGTACTTTTTTTTGCCATATAAACATTTGGTAACGTAGCCATAGATAAAAGGGGAGTGCACCCCATGTTGATTGGTTGCCGAAGGCAAGAACTTTAAGTGTTTTAGCAACTGTTGCACGAGTAACTATTTGTTATTTTGTTTTGACAAAAAGACTATGAGAGCTTGTTTTCGCTTTTGAAAAGGTTTATCCTTCCATTAATGCAGAAAGTTCAAACCAACGCTCTGTTTTGGCTTCTATAGCTTCGTTCACTTCCTTTAGTTCAATAGAAAGTTTATCTATGTCTTCACCACTTAGAGAGCTATCTGCAAATTGGTTCTGTACCTTAACTTTTTTTGCTTCTAGTTTCTTAATATCCTTTTCTAAGTTGTTATACTCTTTCTGTTCTAAATAAGGCAGTTTAGTCTTAGGACTACTCTTTTTTTGTTCGGTTTTATTTGCCGTTACTTCTTTTACATTGGCTTTCTCTTCGCGACTTTCCAACACTTTACTATCCTCGTAAGTACGAAAATCTGAATAATTCCCTGGGAAATCTTCAATAACTGCATTCCCTCTAAATATAAAAAGGTGATCTACAATTTTATCCATGAAATACCGGTCGTGAGAGACCACTATTAAACAGCCTGGAAAGTCCAAAAGAAAACTTTCAAGAACATTTAAGGTAACGATATCTAAATCGTTGGTAGGTTCATCAAGTATTAAGAAATTAGGGTTTTGAATAAGAATCGTACACAAGTAAAGTCGTTTCCTTTCACCACCACTCAATTTATCTACAAAATCATATTGTTTTTTTCTATCGAAAAGAAAACGTTCCAATAGTTGTTGTGCAGAAATTTGTCTACCCTTCATTAGCGGAATGAAATCGCCAAATTCACGAATAACATCAATAACCTTTTGGCCTTCTTTGATGTTTATTCCTTTTTGGGTGTAATAACCAAATTTAATAGTATCTCCTACTATTACCTTACCAGAGTCTGGTTGGTCTGATCCGGTTACGATATTTAAAAATGTAGATTTCCCGGTTCCGTTCTTGCCAATAATCCCTATACGTTCTCCTTTCGTAAAAGTATAATCAAACTTATCTAAAATAGGCTTTTCTGGGTATGATTTTACAAGCTTGTGGAGTTCAAGAATTTTACTGCCCACGCGCTCCATATTTATTTCTAGCTGAACTTCATGGTCATTTCTCCTTTGGCTAGCTTTGTCCTTTATGGTGCTAAAATCGTCTATTCGTGATTTTGACTTAGTAGTACGTGCCTTAGGCTGCTTTCGCATCCATTCCAGCTCTTTCTTGAAAAGGCGTTCAGATTTATGCTGTTCTACAGATTCTTGTTCAATACGTGCTTCCCTTTTTTCTAAGTAGTAAGAATAATTGCCTTTATATGGGTAAAGCTGACCATTTTCTAGCTCTATAATTTCATTACATACCCTTTCTAAGAAGTAACGGTCGTGAGTTACCATAAAAAGACTCATGTTCTCTTTTGCAAAGTATTCCTCTAACCATTCAATCATTTCAAGATCTAAGTGGTTGGTAGGTTCATCAAGAACTAATAAGTCTGGCTTATTTATTATGGCATCTGCCAATGCCAAACGTTTCTTCTGTCCACCAGATAGTAGACCTACGTTCGCATCTAAATTGTCTAATTTTAATTTAGATAGAATTTGCTTGTAAAGGGTTTCAAAATCCCAAGCATCAAAACGTTCCATTGCTTCAAAAGCTATTTGATACGCATCTGCATCCTCAGTATTATGTAATGCTTTTTCGTAAGCATTTATAACTTGGAGTATTTCATTGTCCGAGGCAAAAATAGTCTCCTCAACCGTTAAATTGGGATCAAGATCTGGTTCTTGATCTAAAAATGAGACACGAATACCCTTCCGGTAATTCACTTGTCCTGAATCGGGACTATCCAGTCCGGACATTATATTTAGAATAGATGTTTTTCCGGTTCCGTTTTTGGCAATCAAAGCAATTTTCTGGCCTTTATTAATACCAAAGGATAGGTCATTGAACAGGACACGTTCACCATATGACTTGGAAATATTTTCAACAGTAAGTAAATTCATGCAATTATGCGATTTTTGGCTTGTGATATGACCAGAATAAAAATAAATATCGTGCGATAAGGGCAGCCCAAATGGCCAATATCAAGGGAGAAAAAAGTTGTAATCCAAACATCCAAAGAATACCGGAAACAACAATTAAAATAGCTAGAAAAATAGCATACTTCGCAATCCAATTAGGACCTCTCTTTTGAGCAACTATAAAAGCAATGATTAAGTTTGGCGGAAACGCCCATAATATATTAAAATTACCTGCAGTAGTGCCGTGGTCTGTAAAGAACCATAGAAAAACAATAAGTAGACCTATAAGGCCTGTACTAAAGAAAAGTATAAAGTCTAACCACCTTCTGCGGGTATTGTTCTTAAAGTCAAAATAGGTTAATACCAGGATAATAATTAGAAGTAGAATTAACCATAGTTCTGGTGAAGCAAAGAAGCTAGAAGTAGTATCTTCTGAATTAGCTTCTAGTAAAACCTTGGATTGAGCTACTAAAGGTTGCCCGTTTAATTGGGCGACATCTAATTGCTCCATAATATAATCCGGCAAAAACATGTGTTCTTTAGGAGTAGCAATATCGTCTATTACAGAGCCCAAAGCTAAATCAATACCAAAACCAGACCATGAATTTATTTTAACCTTTTGCCGTATTAATTGGCGATGGGTATGTAGTTCTTTCAAGTAGTTTTCGTCAAAAACAAGTTTGTCTCCGTATACTTCTTTTAAAATATCCCAAATTTTGGTAGCACAATTGTTGTAGAAGAAATCATACTTATAATCTCTATTTTCTGGAAGGTAGTTAGTTTCAAGAAAATTGAAGAGTTCCTGACGTTCGGCCAATGATAATTGCAATTCTTGACTTCCTACCCAGCGATTTTCGTACTCGTATTCTTTTAAGAAATAAGGAAAACTTTGTCTGGCAAGTGAATAATCTAACTTTCCGCGAACAAATTTCATATAGAAATTAGGCGTAGTAAAGTCAAAAGTGCCATAATTGTATATTGCATTTATGCCTAAACTAGTATCTTCAATACGGATGGCGCTATGTCCAAAGGTAGAATATAGTTCACTTCCAGGGCCGCAGGTAACGACGCTTATCTTAGACTGGGGCGTCAATTCAGGGGCTTGGGCAAATCCCAAAACTGAAAAGCTGAAAAGTAATATGAATAAGATTTTTTTCAATTGCATTTCTAATTTTACTGAATTTCGTTCGGCAAATATCCGAATAAATAATGGTCTGACCTGATTGATGTTAAATTGTATTATTTTTACGCAAAAGCAAATCATTTCATGAAAAAGTATATTCCTAACCTAATCACTTTATTGAATGTTTTCTGTGGATGTGTCGCTACGGTTTTTGCGGTATCTAACCAGCTAGAAATGGCGGCATTGTTCGTGTTTTTAGGAATTTTCTTTGATTTCTTTGATGGATTGGCAGCAAGGGTCTTGAATGTTCAAAGTGAACTTGGCGTTCAGTTAGATTCTCTTGCGGATATGATTACCAGTGGTCTTGTACCGGGAATTGTGATGTTTCAATTATTAGGAATGTCTACAAGTGGTGGTTGGAATGCTAGCGATGGTGCTGTTTTTTCTTTTGATGGTATATCTGGGTTGCTTCCTTTTCTTGGTTTTCTAATCACCCTTGGTTCAGCATATAGATTAGCGAAGTTTAATATTGATGAAAATCAAGTTTCTTCTTTTGTAGGTTTACCAACTCCCGCAAATGCACTTCTAATTCTTTCGTTGCCATTAATATTACTATATCAGAACAATGATGCTTTGAACGATATTATTTTAAACGAATGGTTTTTGATTTTCATGACAGTATTAAGCACTTATCTTTTGAATGCAAATATTGAACTGTTCGCATTAAAATTCAAAACTTGGAGTTTTAAGGACAATGCACTGCGCTATATTTTTCTTATCGTAAGTGCGGTACTTTTATTAACGCTGAAGTTTTTGGCAGTACCGTTTATCATTGTATTTTATGTGGTAGCCTCTTTAATATCTAATCTAGGCACTTCTAAAAGCTAAATTTAGAAGTCAAGTTTCTTTTTACGAAGCTCAAAGTTTTGTCCTAAGTATACCTTACGAACCATTTCATCTGCAGCTAAGTCTTCTGGAATCCCTGATTTTAGAATGCCACCTTCAAACATAAGGTATGACCTTTCTGTAATAGCCAAAGTTTCTTGTACGTTGTGATCGGTAATAAGAATACCAATATTCTTGTCTTTTAATTGCGCTACAATACGCTGAATGTCTTCTACCGCTACGGGATCCACACCAGCAAAGGGTTCATCTAACAAGATAAATTTTGGGTCTGTAGCAAGAGCACGTGCTATCTCCGTACGTCTGCGCTCTCCACCAGAAAGTAAATCGCCACGACTCTTACGGATATGTCCCAAGCTAAACTCTTCAATAAGCGACTCCATTTTCATGAGCTGCTCTTTTTTACTGAGTTTGGTAAGCTGTAATACACTAAGAATATTCTTTTCTATACTTAACTTCCTAAAAACAGAAGCTTCTTGAGCCAAGTATCCTATACCGTTCTGAGCTCTTTTGTACATGGGGAAGTTGGTAATATCCGTTCCGTCCAAATAAATCTTTCCTCCGTTTGGCTTTATGAGCCCAACAATCATGTAAAAAGAGGTGGTTTTACCAGCACCATTAGGTCCTAATAAGCCAATGATCTCTCCTTGGTTAACTTCTAAAGAAATACCCTTTACCACTTTTCGACCGCGGTAGGATTTCATTATGTTTTCAGCTCTTAACTTCATCTTAGAGGTTTCTTGTTTTGGATTTTGGAGGTCTTTATTTGGGACGACCAAAAATTAAAGGAACGGTAAACTTTTGGAACAGCCTTGTGTTTACGATTTCTTTAACCCTTTTTCTCTTGCTTTCTTCTCGCGCTTGGCTTCTTTTTTAAGTACAATTTTTGAAATATAAATACTTACTTGATATAACACAAGCACGGGAACAGCTACAATAATCTGACTTGCAACATCCGGAGGAGTAATTACCGCCGAAAGAATTAAAACAACTACTAACGCAATTTTCCTATACTTCTTAAGTATTTCTGGTGTTACAACACCTACTTTGGTTAAGAAGTAAATAATTATTGGTAGCTCAAACAGAACTCCACATGCTATTACCGCAGCTCTAACGGTACTGATATATGAGTCAAGGTCAAATTCGTTTAGTACAATCTCACTTACTTGGTACGTACCTAAGAAGTTGATTGATAATGGAGCTACTACGTAGTATCCAAAAAGAACGCCCATGAAAAAGAGAAAAGAAGC
The DNA here is from genome assembly GCF_018603515.1 of Zobellia barbeyronii. Classification (GTDB taxonomy): domain Bacteria; phylum Bacteroidota; class Bacteroidia; order Flavobacteriales; family Flavobacteriaceae; genus Zobellia; species Zobellia barbeyronii. The sequence continues at coordinate 99,009 of NZ_JACATN010000007.1, read as the reverse complement.
TATAAAAATGAAACCTTTTGAATGTTTTCTCTCATTAGGATGAAGCCCTGGACTAATAAATTTCCAAAGTTCATAAAGAACATACGGGAACCCAACAATGAAACCTACCCAAATAGCAGTCCAAATATCGGCAGAAAATTGCCCGCCCATGGTTCTACTCTGTATAGTAAAAGGAAGCTTTTCGGCACAGAACGCAGAGTCAAACCCTAAGGAAGTAGCCACGTCACAGAAGAATCTGTAGGTAGGGAAATCCATTTTTGAGGGGCCAAATATAACGGTGTCAAAAATAAAGCCACTCATTACAAATGCTACTGTACCCAATATTACTACGGCTAAAACGGACCGTATTAAATGCCATCTTAGTTCTTCTAAGTGGTCTAAAAACGACATTTCGTCGGGAGTCTTTGTGTTTTGGTTTGCCATTATAATATGCCTTCGTTGATCAAGTTGTGCAAATGTACAACACCCATGTATTTTTTACCGTCTACACCCAATAATTGTGAGATACCCTTTTCTTGCATGAGCTCTAATGCTTCAATGGCCAGAACATCTACGGAAATAGTCTTCGGGTTCTTGCTCATGATGTCTTTTGCAGTTAGGCCACTTATGTTATCGTACTTGTTTAGCATACGACGAATATCACCGTCCGTTACAATGCCTACTATTTCATCACCTTCCGTAACAGCGGTCACACCTAGCATCTTTTCTGAAATCTCCACAATAACTTTTTTCACCTCTGCATCAACATGTACTTGAGGTTTCTGATTCGTGGCAACAATGTCCGAAACTCTTAAGTATAGGCGTTTTCCCAATGACCCACCAGGATGATATTTAGCAAAATCCTTACTACTGAACCCTTTTAATTTCAGGAGGCAAATAGCAAGTGCATCGCCCATCACAAGTTGTGCAGTGGTGCTGGTTGTTGGGGCTAAATTGTTTGGACAAGCTTCTTTCTCAACAAAAGTGTTCAGTACAAAATCTGCTTCATTTGCCAAGTAAGACTCGGTATTACCGGTCATGGCTATTAATTTGTTAGTTCCTCTTTTTATAAGAGGAATCAGCATTTTTATTTCTGGGGTACTACCACTTTTTGAAATGCAAATAACAACATCGTCTTCCTGAACGGTTCCAAGGTCACCATGAATGGCATCGCCAGCATGCATAAAAATAGCAGGTGTACCTGTAGAGTTTAGTGTAGCTACAATTTTAGAAGCAATTATGGCACTTTTGCCTATTCCAGAAACTATGACTCTGCCTTTAGACTCAAGAATGCAGTTTACCGCATCTGAAAATTCTTCGTTTAATAAAGTGCCCAAGTTATGTATGGATGCACTTTCTGATTCTATCGTTTTCTTGGCCACTGCAAGAATAGCTTTGCTATCGTTCAAACTATGAGAAGTGTTAAGATTCTGTTGTTTTTATGTGCTCGTAATCGATAAATACGACCGTTTTGAATAAAACTATTCAAAAACCCCAATAGTTTCTGAAACTTTGTTTTATATTTAAGATTACAAAATTACATAATCTTGACGTATAGCTAATTTAATACCCTTAAATATATTTTGACTAAATTAGAGTCCCCCGCAACGAAAAGTATGATGTTAAAAAAATTAAGATACAGTTACCTAAAGTTTTTTACGAGATATGGCAAAAGATAAAAATGTTTTGAAAAAAACTGATTTGCATGCCTCGTTAAAAAAATATTTCGGTTTTTCCGAATTTAAGGGTCTTCAAGAAGGTGTTGTAACCAGTCTTTTACAAGGTAACAACACGTTTGCGATTATGCCTACCGGTGGTGGTAAATCGCTTTGTTTTCAACTTCCCGCATTAATGAAAGAAGGTACCGCTATTGTGGTTTCGCCATTAATCGCATTAATGAAGAACCAGGTAGATGCAATCAGAGGCATATCCTCTGAGTATGGTATCGCTCACGTACTCAACTCTTCTTTGACAAAAACAGAAGTGAGACAGGTGAAGCAAGATATTACAGACGGTGTTACTAAACTCCTTTATGTTGCACCGGAATCATTAACCAAAGAAGAGTATATTGAGTTTCTTCAATCTGTAAAAATATCATTTGTAGCGGTAGATGAAGCGCATTGTATTTCTGAATGGGGTCACGATTTTAGACCCGAATACAGAAATTTACGAAGTATAGTAAACAGGTTAGATGAGAATATTGCTATAATCGCACTTACAGCTACGGCTACTCCAAAAGTGCAAGAAGACATTATTAAAAACTTGGGTATTACAGATGCTACAACATTTAAAGCATCTTTTAATAGGCCTAACCTCTTTTATGAGGTACGACCCAAAACAGCCAACGTAGATTCCGATATTATTCGTTTTGTTAAGAAAAACAACGGAAAATCTGGTATTATATACTGTTTGAGTAGAAAACGTGTAGAAGAATTGGCACAAGTGCTTCAGGTAAATGGCGTTAGCGCCGTGCCTTATCATGCTGGTTTTGATGCAAAGACACGCTCAAAATATCAAGATATGTTCTTGATGGAAGATGTAGATGTGGTTGTTGCTACCATTGCTTTTGGAATGGGAATAGACAAACCAGATGTGCGTTTTGTAATTCATCATGATATACCTAAAAGTATTGAGAGCTATTATCAGGAAACCGGTAGAGCAGGTAGAGATGACGGCGAAGGGCATTGTTTGGCATTCTATGCGTACAAGGATATAGAAAAGCTGGAAAAATTCATGTCTAACAAGCCCGTTGCCGAACAAGAAATAGGTAATGCTTTGTTACAGGAAGTTGTTGCATACGCAGAAACATCTATGTCTCGTAGAAAATTCATGCTCCATTATTTTGGAGAAGGGTTTGATGAAATCAACGGTCTTGGTGCAGATATGGATGACAACACCAGAAATCCAAAAGAAAAAGAGGAGGCCAAAGAAAATGTGATTAAACTTATTAGGGTGGTGAAGGCTACTCATGAAAAGTTTAAATCTAAAGAAGTTGTAAGAACCCTTCTGGGGAAGGTAAATGCATTGATAACATCTCATAAAACAGATGAAAAACCTGAATTTGGAATAGGATCAGACAAAGATAAAGAGTACTGGATGGCTTTAATACGCCAGACATTGGTAGCAGGTTTTCTGAAAAAGGAAATAGAGCAATACGGTATATTACGCGTAACAGATAAAGGGAAAGCTTATTTAGAGGCACCTCAATCTTTTATGATGACAATGGATCATACGTATACCAAAGAAGGTAACGATGCCATTATAAGCGCGGCAAAAGCGGGTGTTTCCGATCAGAAGTTGCTGAAGCAATTGAAAGATCTCCGTAAAAGCCAGGCGAATAAACTTGGTGTACCTCCGTTTGTTGTTTTTCAAGATCCTTCTTTAGAGGATATGGCAATGAAATATCCTGTTACCCAAGAAGAACTTACTACCATTTATGGAGTAGGAGAGGGTAAAGCAAAAAAGTATGGCAAACCGTTTATATCATTTATAGCGAGTTATGTTGAGGAAAACGAAATCATTAGACCAGACGATCTTGTAGTAAAAAGTACAGGGGCAAAGTCAGCTCTTAAGCTTTATATCATACAAAATGTTGACCGTAAGCTTCCTTTAAGTGATATTGCATCGGCCAAGGGAATTGATATTCCACAGCTTATTAAAGAGATGGAACAGATTGTTTTTAGCGGAACAAGGCTAAACTTGGATTATTGGATTGATGAGGTTCTTGATGAAGATCAGCAGGAAGAAATTCATGATTACTTTTTAGAAGCGGAAACCGATGATTTAGAAGCCGCAATGAAAGAGTTTGATGGGGATTATGAAGACGAAGAACTCCGACTATACCGATTAAAATTTATTAGCGAAGTAGCGAATTAATTTGATATACATTATCTAAAAAGGCAGAACAGGAAAACATATTAGTGTTTTTCTGTTCTGCCTTTTTTTTGAGGAATTATAATACCGCTTTTTCAAGCAATTGTAAACTCATTTTTCTGGCATCCATCTTAGCGGAAATGCCAATAGGAAACGTAAAATTATTTTCTACGTGCCCAAAGCTCATGCCATATGCTGCGGGAATCCCTAAGGGCTTAATTCTATTTATGATTACTTCCTTTAACGTAAAGGAAATAGGGTTTGTAGACTCGTTACAACCAGCGCAAACACCAAATAGAATTCCTGCGGCCTTTCTAAAGGTTTTACCTTCTATTAACTGGGTTAGCATGCGGTCTATTCGGTAGGGAGCCTCCTCCACATCTTCTATGAATACAATAGCATCAGTAAAGTCAATTTCATGTGGCGTACCAATTAAGGCATTAATTAGGGTTAGGCTACCTCCAACCACCTTTCCTGTGGCAGTACCATCCGTAATAGTGTAACGTTCAAACTCTGGATTCGTAGTAAATTCGGGTTTTAGAAGTTTACTATTCTGAATTTCTAATTGCTCTTTTGGAAACATAACTACCTTTTCCAGCTGCTTCATACTATAGGGGTCGTTTAAAGTGCTTCCAACTGGCCCGTGAAAGGTAACAAGCCCCGTTTCTTGGTTAATACCATTCAAAAGAGCAGTGATATCACTAAAACCAATAAAGACCTTAGGGTTTTCTCTTATGCATTCATAATCTATCATTTGCATGATTCGGGTACATCCGTAGCCACCACGAGCGCATAGAATACCATCAATTTTTTGGTCAGCAAACATCTCATTGAGGTCTTTTGCTCTTTCCTCATCTGTGTTACTCAAATAGCCATAATTACCAATTATTCGATTTGTATGATAGGGTTTGAACCCCATGGATTTTAAGGTCTCTTTAGCCTCTTCTAAGATGGAGGGTTGAATAGCGTAGCCCGGAGCGATAAGAGCAATGGTATCTCCTTTTTTTAACCTTTTTGGTTTTATTGTAGAGGGACTAATGGAAAGGTTACCGTTTGCTATTCCTAGATTGGGTAGTAATGCGGCTGCCGTACTGCCTAATGCTGCACCTATAAATTGTCTTCTGTTGGCCATACTTTTAATTTGAGAGTATGAATTTAAATAGAATCATAAAAAAAAACGGCCATTTGGCCGTTTTTGTAAACTATGTTTTTGTTTTTTCTTAAGGAATTGATGTTCCTCCATCAGAATTTGCCTTTCTCAATTGGCGTTGAATCTTTTTTATTGCAGATTCAATAGATTTTTCGGGCTCAATAATATTATACTGTCCCCAAAAATCAGGGTCTGCAAAACCAATAGCCTCGTCACTTAAAATAATAGAGGTCTTAATTCTATCCTTAGCTTTCGGAAATTCAGTACTAAGATTCTTCTTCCAATCCGTAACAGCCATTTCGCAGGTCATGCTATAAACAGAGTTAAAAAGACGCTTGTCCCAATTCACTTTAAATTCCAAGAGTACATTACTATAGGAGTAGTACCATTTACCATTTTTCTCACGATAATCTACCCTATAAGCAACATCAGTAGGCCATACTTGGGCATTTCTCGGTTTTCTTCTGACGAATAGTCTTGCCGCCAAATCTTTGTCCGTAATGTTAAGGCTATAAATGGCACTGGTAAGAATTTTATTTTCGGCATCTATATAAAGCTTGCCCTTGTACAAAGGGTCTAAAACTTGTGAATTTTGCTCAAAACTAACCACATATATCAATTTGTCATTTACGCGTGTTGAGTGGTCAAATTTAAAAATATAATGGTCCATTGTCTCTGGCGAGAATATATACTCCGGATACTTCATGATATCTACAAACAATGCATTAAAAGGTCCTCCCTGTAGTTTTAAAGCTACCGTGTCTAGTTTGTCATAATCCGTACTTTTCCTTGCCTTGTAGAGCTTTACGCCATCTTTTTTAAGAGAGGTATATGGTGTTTTATAAATGTTTACAACAGCTTCTGAAAGCGATACGTTTTTTCTACGTTTTTTGATTGTTTCCCTGTAGAAAGCAGTCATAAGAGTAGGGTCGTCAAAATAATTTTCTCCTTTTCTTTTAAGAACATCACGTACTAAGGCTTCGGCATTTTTTGGTACTTCAATATTAACTCCAGGAAGTTCAGTGATGGAAATGTCCATCATAATTTTGTTCTTCTCTTTATTGAGCTGCGTTAATGAAATGGTTTTTGTGCTATAGCCTAGAAAGGATACAATAACATTTGCTTTGGCAGCATCTTTAGGGATTTTAAGGGAGAATTCACCTTCAGCATTGGTAATTGTGCTTATGTTGGATTCTTCTATGGCCAGCGAAGCAAATACCAGAGGTTTCTTTGTTTTGGAATCTAGAACCTCGCCTTTATATAAATTGAATTCAACTTCTTGTTGAGTTTCATCTTGAAAGAAAGCTGAAGCATTATGAGTTCCTGTAATCATGCCTAAAAGCATTATAAAAAATGCCATGATCATGAAGTTTTGAGTATTCTTTTTTTGTTTTTGTATCATGACGTTATGTTTTAAGGGCATGTTTTTTGTCGTTCTCTCTAAGTTAGTGATTTTTAGCTAAATACGGACGCTCAAGCCAATTTATATTTTGATATATAAAGTACTGAAATAGGCTTGTTTAACTCTTAGAAAGAGTATTTCTATTGCTTTTGGTCTATACGAACCTTAACCCTTTATAAGAAGGTATTAGCTCTTAATAGAAATAAACCTATCTCTAGAAATGTGTTTTTGATGAAGAAGATACAAGTCTATCTATCTCTTTTAGCTCAGCTTCTGTCAAGTCTCGCCATTTGCCAACGGGAACATCTAGTTTTATGTTCATAATGCGAATACGTTTTAGCCGCTGTACATTATAATCTAGATACTCGCACATGCGTCTAATTTGTCTGTTAAGACCTTGCGTTAGTATAATCTTGAATTCGTACTTGCCAATTTGCTCAACCTTGCACTCACGTGTAACGGTGTCTAGAATAGGAACACCTTTTTGCATGCGTTCTACAAAATCTGGGGTTATAGCTCTATCAACAGTAACCAAATATTCTTTTTCGTGGTGGTTACGCGCTCTTAGAATTTTGTTGACGATATCTCCGTCATTGGTTAGAAGAATGAGACCTTCACTGGGTTTATCTAATCTGCCAATAGGAAAAATACGTTTTGGGTAGTTGATATATTCAATTATATTGTCTTTTTCAACTTTGGTGTCAGTAGTACAGACAATGCCAATTGGTTTGTTAAAAGCAAGGTAGACCGGTTTTTCTTTAGGTTCAGATATTAATTTACCATCAACATGAACTTCATCTCCTTCGGTAATTTTTGTGCCCATTTCTGGCACTGTACCGTTAATAGTAACACGGCCTTGGTCAATTAATTTGTCCGCCGCACGACGTGAACAATAGCCAACTTCACTAAGGTATTTATTAATTCGGGTCTGTTTGGGTTCTTGCACGCTTTTGTGTTTTAAGAATGCAAATTTACAGGATTCTAGATTGGTAAACTAACAAGAAGTATTTTAGGTTGATTAGTATTTCAATTCAACCTTTATGAAAATTATCTTTTGGCCATCATACGTAAAGTAAACCATCCTAAAACTACAATAACAGCACCCATAACTAACCAAAGCCACACTTTACTTTCAAAAAGTGGCTTTTTCAATGTCTTTTTCTGCTTGGAGATTTCTAGTACATCTCCCAAATCTATAGAAGGTGCATTTTCGGGAACTGCAGAAGCTATTTGTTGAATGTCATATCTAGGTAGTTGAGCATTTTTGTTGCCGTAAGCTAAAAAATAATCAGCAGGATTATCAAAACGGACTAACAGCTCGTGAGTATATCCTTTTGCCACGGCCGATTCTATTTGTAAAGCTTGATTATCATTATTTTGAATAACTAATCTCAGTTTTTGTGCTAGGGTACTAGCAAATTTAAAGCCTGTGGAGTCTACAGAAGATAAAGTGCCGCGATAAAGGTTATTGTAGGTATATTTAAGGCCTTTCTCCGTTGTAACGCTGTCCGATATATATTGAAGTGTCATAGGTCTGTAGTAATCAACCTTGTCAGAAATATTCAATTTTAAGAAGCTTAGTGGTAACCTTTGGTTTAAGTCAATATCCACCACTGTGGTCTTGCCTTTTTGCTTTATGTTCATAAAGGTAGTAGGGTAGGTGTTATATGAAGCACCTACAGAACCGTCCAAACTTATTTTTGCCTGTTTTAATTCTGGTTTTACTTTGCTTTTAACGAGTAAGCGGTAATATTTGTATTTAGATTGTGGCAAGTTTAGTGTGCTGAAAGTATAGTTGGTTTGCTCGTTTTGTATGGAAAGAATACGATAATCATCTAGTATTTGAAACCACTCGTTTTGCGTTTGACTTCCTTCTAGAACAATGTGCCAATTAAAATTGGTTTGATTGAATTCTAGGTCGATTTTATTTATGGGTTCCGTAGTGGGGACTTCATAAGTAAAGTAATACCCGTCTTTGTTAGAAGCAGCATTCAAGAGTTTAAACGCAATTTCTTTTTTACTATTTTTTTCGGAAGCTACTTTTAGAATATAAGGAGCTTCAAGAGTGTCACTTTCAGTAATACCATAAATGCGTATGTCAGAAAGGTTGTCATTGGTATTGTGAAATACCTGGTTAGGTAAAGTCACGGTATGCCATTGCTCGGAAATTCCTTTTAATTCTTGTTTGTACTCATACGTAGAGAGTTGGCCAAAAGCCATAGTGCAAGACCACCATCCGAAGAAAATAAGAAGTTTATTTTTCAGTTTCATCCGAAATAACATTTTTGTATTTATTGTAAAGAAATGAGATGATAAGTAACAGCACGCCAAGCAAAACCAAAACAATGGTTTTTGAAATGGTATTTAATGATGCAATATCATACAGAAATAGTTTAGCAAGTGTGATGCCAAATAATGAAATAGCACCAATACGAAGGTATTTTCGTTGCTTGTAGATGCCCAAGCCAATTAGGAATAAGGCATAAACACCCCAAAGTATGCTAAGGCCTAACTTGTAAGATTGGTCAGAACCGGCAAGGTGCATCCAATTCAACAATTCACTGCTAAGAATCCATAAGATAGAAATATGAGTGATAATTTCAACAGGAATCTTTAGGTTCACATTCATAAAAGCCTGTTTAGAAAGCTTTATCAAAGTAATTAATAAGATAGCGAAAAAGGCAAATGAGATGTAGCGTATGCCAATATTCATGATGCCAATTTCATAATATTCAGAAAATGCACGGTCTATATAACTATCTCGAAGTTCACTTAAAATGTACAACCCGGCAGTTAGAAAAAAGAAACTTACCGCTACGCCCATCACCAAGTTACTAATACCTAAAACTCTATTTTTAAGTTTTTTGATGTTAACAAAAGCCAATATGGTCAGGAATAAAAAGGTGTAATTGAAAAGCCAGATAGATCCAAAATCTTGTAGGTCATAATTGTGCTCACCATAACTATAAGTGTCACTCGGGTTCAGATTCACTTCAGATTCTGCAAACAAGTTTTTCCAGTACTGTTCAATTTCTAGGTAAAACGCCATATAAGAAACAAACAACAACATTACCGGTATTACAAAAGACATTATCACGGGCAGTTTAGAGGCTGGTTTTCCTTCTGAAGAGATGCTATGTTTGTGATTTATCCAATTGATAAAACCAAAAGCAGCTAAAAATAATGCCGAAGTTAAAAAATAGCTGTTAAAAATAGGGCTCAATTCGGTAGTGGAATAGTAGCCTCCGTAGCCCATTCCCCAGTCTTGAGTTAGACTTAGAAGTGCTAATATCATTAGTGGGTATGAAAGGTATTCGTAAAAGGAAACGCCTTTGGTACGACCAATAAAGAAAAGTAGTGCAGCCTGTAATGTCCACAACAAAGTAACCCAGTTACCATCTAATTGTACGGGCGCAGCAATTGTTATAAATACAAGTACCAATCCTGAAACGAGATGAAAAAGGTTTCTATCCGCTAGTTTTTTCTTGAATAGTATAACGCTAACGACAAAGTGAATGATAGCATTAATTAGAGTAAAAGCACCAAGTAAGTCTTTACCGGTTTCATGGTTTGCTAAAAGACTGTAGCCAAGACCGTAAAAAATAAAAGAATTTAAAAGCAGCAATACCACGTCGCTCTTCAAGAATTTTTCTTTTCTAATAAGTTTATAGGCTAAAACAGCGGTATAAAAAATAGCAAAGAATACAGTAAGATAAATGAAAGCCAGAGCAAAATGTTCTGTTTCCTCATAGGAGAAAAACATCCATGAGCTATATATCAAATAAGTGAAGATAAATGCCGAATAGAAAAGAGGTTTCCAGTATTTTTTAAAGGAAATAACCAGAATGCCCACATTAATAATTGCCATGTAAGCAAATAATGTAGCTACATTTCCTGAGTTGTTACTCAGTAGAAATGGAACTGCATAAGCACCTACCAGACCAATGTGAGCAATAACCTGCTTGTTGTAGTTCAATGCCGCAACAACTCCAAAAATTGTAAAAACAAGCATCAGGGCGAAAGCCATTAATTGCGGGAACAGGTCATAGAAACTGTAGGCAGCAAAAGTGATGAAATAAAGAATGGCAAGGGCTCCGCTCACAAGAACGGCACTGTAATTTTTGTATTTGGCTTTTAGTTTTATTCCGAATCCTAAAAGACCTAAACCAGCTAAGTACCCTAAAATGATACGGGTAAGCGGACTTATTAATTCATTCTCAATAGAATATTTTGCGCCAATAGCTACACCTATTACGGTTATGGCTATACCAATTTTATTGATGAGGTTTTCTCCAATAAATTTTTCAAGATTTGATTTTCCTTTTGGCTTTTTAACTTTTTGAGGAGCTGCAGGTTGCGCAGCGGGAGTTTCAATAGGAGTTTCAATTATTTCTTGAACAACTGCTTGTTCAATTTCAACAGTTTCTTGAACTTCCTTAATTTCTGGAGTTTCAGAAACGGGTTCCGTTATTATTTTTTCTGAGAAAAATTGGTCAGGCCGAAGTTTTTTTACGTCTTCAATTTCCTGATAAAGCTTCATTAATTCTTTGGCGAATCCTTCTTGTTTGCTAAGAAGTAGTTCAAGCTTTTGGTGAAGCTGGTCAATTCGGTCTTGGTGGTCTGACATGTTAAGATTACTTTTTTCAAGGCTCAATAGACTGTTTTTAAGCTATAGAACTAGCTTATATAACGAGAAATGAAGTAATTTATTGATAGGAGCCCAACATATATTCAAGAACAATAAAAGTAGATGCGCTCTGATTATAGTTAAGAAAACAGCGCTTCTTCAATCAGACTAGCGCCAAGGGCTAAGTATGTTGCAGGATGTTATTGTTTTCGCTTTAGCTCGTAAGCATATAACTGTCTGCCTAGTTCCGCTAAAAACGGTATGCCTACTTCCTCGTATTCGTAGGTGTCATCATTAAAAATACCGTTCTTATTGACCAATAAGGTCGCGGTAATCATAAATTCTACGTTATTTTCTGTGTCTTTAATGTAAGCGCAATCAGTTAAGGTGCCATAGGCAACTCCTACTTTATTATAGATTTTAATATTTTCTGGAATGTTCTTTTTTGTGTCCCCATAAATAAAGAATTTGCAATAGCTATCATTATATTCCTTTGGGTCGTAACCAATTTTTCTTGGCACCGTATACATGGTGCTTAGTAGAAAATTACGTTGCTCTTCACTCATATTAAAACGTTCAGTTTCTGCAAACGTCTCCGGAAAGATAATTCGTTTTAGAAGAGCATCTTGGGTTTCAATAGGGTAGTAATTTTTTAGACTAAAATCAAAAGCTTCTGTCATTAGGGAGTCTTCCTCATAGAAACCCTTTCCTTTTTTAATGTTTTTAAGCTCTAATGGTTTTGGGTACGTATTTATTTTTTTTGATAACATACGTACAGTGCTATCATTCTCATAAATAATTAAAGGTTTCGTAGTTGCGTTGTCATCATCATTACCTAGTCTTTGCCATATCCTTATAGGAGCAACTCCTGTGCGTCCTAAAACAGTGTTGATGGTGTCTTGGCCTAAAAATTCAATTAATCTATTGTTTGCATCGTTATCGCTAACTGCAAATATCTGAGAAATAACTTCTGAAAAGGTAGTTTCAATAGAATCGCCCTCAACATAAAAACGGGTGTTGAGACTTAGAGAGTCCATTTGATTCAGACGGGTAAGTGCTACAACTGCTGTTGGCAGTTTTGCTGTGCTAGCAGGATAAAAGTAATTACCGGAATCTACCTGAAAATCAAAATCAGTGAAGTGAACTTCGTCACCTGTTCTATTTATCTGGGTATATCTTATCTGAACTTCATGTTGATCAAGGCTGTCCATCACTCTTTTTATTTGTGGAGTGTTAGAAGTCAGTATAGCCTCCAGCGGGTCACTTGTTTGCTGTTGTTCCTGTTTTTGCTCTTGTTTTTGAGGAGAGCAGGAAACAGATATTAGTAGACTTAAAACTATAAAGAGACCTTTTTTAAACATGCGTTTTAATAGAATTTGAATATAAGGGAGTTAGTCTTTTAGCTTTCTGCCGGTTCAACATAGACTTCTCCACGATGCGGTTTAAGGGCATCTCTAACCGGTATCATTTCTGCTTCGTCAACCACCATAAAGGCTATGCTGTGCATATCATTAAAATCTTGAGAACCAGTAATGTCAAGATTCGTTTTTTCAATTGCGATAAATTCTTTTAGGTGAATTACATGATGTTCCGCAGTTTTTTGTGCTGCCGGACCTCTAAAATCCCATATCAGTTTTAATTTTCTGCTCATAAAATAAGTGTTCTGTGTTCTTTATATTTATTAAAGCGATTCCAATTTAGGTTTTTACTACGATTCTAAACCAAGTTTTCGACGAAATTGAAATAACCACTGGGCAAAAGTAGTATCGTTTAAATTAAAACAAGCTTTCCTGGAAAGCAATTTTAAAAACAAGCATAAAGTGTAGGTAACGGATTACAGGTGGAATTAAAAAATCTGTTAAGACTTAAGAGTCTATTGCCCACCGTAGTAGATTTGCTATTTTTGCTCCATGAAATTAAATTTAATACCATTACGCCGCCTGGTTTATTGTTCGGCTATTATGGGTTTAGTATCCCTTTTTGTTGGCTGTGGTTCTTTCTTGACAAAAGATGAGCCTGGGTTTTTAGCCCGTGTGGGGGAGAATTATTTGTATCGCGATGATGTAGCTAAACTATTGGCTAAAGGAATCTCAAAAGAGGATAGTGCTTCTTTTGTGACGAATTATATTAATAATTGGGCATCAAAACAATTGTTATTGGACAAGGCTAAAATTAATCTTCCGGAAGAAAAATTGGCGGAATATGATGCTTTGGTGGCGGATTATCGCATTGACTTATATACAAGAGCCTATAAAGAAGCATTGGTACAACAGGGAGGTGATACTGTAATCAGTAGCTCACAGTTGAATGGATTTTACGAAAGGGAGAAAGAAAATTTTAAGCTGAAGGAAAAAATTGTAAAACTTAGATTTGTAGAGCTACCTAAGCAATTCTTGAACCAAGATGCTGTCATAAGTAAATTGAAGCGCTTTAAGAAAAATGATATTGCATATTTAGATTCTATAGGGGTGCAGTTCAAGAAATTAAACTTCAATGACTCCATCTGGGTAAGTGCTACTAGAATTATACAAGAAATACCTCCATTGACCTTTGAAAATGCCAATAAACACCTAAAAAAATCACAATTTTTTGAGTTAGAGGATGCAAACGGGGTATATTTGGCAAAGGTTACCGATGTACTTGATGTTAATGATGTCGCTCCACTGTCTTTTATTGAACCTACAATTAAACAGGTTCTGCTAAGTAGAAGAAAACTCGATTATTTACGAAAACTGGAAACAGAAATTATAGATGAGGCTATTAAAGAAAAAGAATTTGAAGTTTATGAGTAAGCTGAATAAGTTTGTTGCCATTTTAGGGTGCTTTTTGATTACAGGAAGCATATTTGCTCAAGAAACCGAAGAAGAAGTAACTGAAACGGAAGAGGTAATTGAAAATGTGGAAGAATCTGCTGAACCTTTACTAGAGGCAGAAGCAAGTATAGAAAAGGATTCAACTAAGCCAGCCGTAAATTTCAAGAAAATTAAGTTAGATGGTATATCTGCCGTTGTAGGTGACTACGTTATTTTGGAATCAGATATAGAAAAAACTTTAATCGATTTAAAAAGTCAAGGAGTTTCTACTGCAGATGTTACGCGTTGTGGACTTTTAGGAAAGTTAATGGAAGATCGTCTGTATGCCCACCAGGCTGTACAGGATAGTCTTTTAGTTTCAGATGATGAGATTGCGGCTACTACCGATCGTCAAATTCAATCTTTTGTACAGCAGACCGGTTCTATGGAAAAGCTGTTGAAATTCTACAAAAAGGAAGATGAAGCTAGCCTTCGTGAGGACATCAATAAAATTAACAAGCTACGCATGCTTTCTGAGAAAATGCAGTCTAGTATTGTTGAGAAAATAGAAATCACACCCGAAGAAGTTCGTCAGTTTTTTAGTAAGATTCCAGAAGATGAACGCCCTGTTTTTGGTGCGGAAATGGAAATCGCACAAATCGTAAAATCTCCAAAGCCTACTGAAAAAGAGGTTGAGGAAGTTTTAGGTAAGTTAAACAAGATAAAATCTGATGTGGAAGATAACGATGCAAGTTTTAGTGTAAAAGCTATTTTGTATTCTGAAGATCCAGGTTCGAAATCAAAAGGTGGTTTTTATAGTATAACTAAGGACACAGGTTTTGATAAAACCTTTAAAGATGTAGCTTTCAGTTTGGCAGAAGGAGAAGTTTCTGAGCCTTTTGAAACTCAGTTTGGTTACCACATTATTTTCATCGAAAAAATAAGAGGTCAGGAATTAGATTTACGTCATATTCTTATGCAACCTAAAATTTCTCAAACAGCTTTAGATGAAGTAAAGACAGAGTTGGATACGATTCGTAAACATATCATGGAGGGAAAATATTCCTTTGCGGATGCTGCTCGTAACTTCTCAGATGAAAAAGAAACTAAGTTTGATGGTGGTCTTTTGAGAAACCCAACAAATTTTGATTCTCGTTTTGAGCTAACAAAAATGGACCCTACGCTTTACAACCAAGTGCGTAGCCTTAAGGATGACGAAATTTCATATCCTTTATTAGAAGAAGATCCTAGAGGTGGAGGCCCTAAGTATAAAATACTAAAGGTTACTAACCGGTATGATGAGCATACAGCTAACTTTTCTAAGGATTATATAAAAATTCAGCAATTAGCTAAAACGGAAAAGCAATATAATGCCATTAAAAAATGGATGGACGACCATATAGAAGACACCTATATTAGCGTGAACGAGGATAATAAAGACTGTGATTTTGCCAATAACTGGGTAAAGGATTAAGTTTATGTCAGACGTTCAGGCAATCAATAATCTCGTAGAAAAACACAAGGCACTCAAAAAAGAAATTGCCAAGGTCATTGTTGGCCAAGATGCGGTAATAGACCAAATTCTTTTGAGTATCTATACGGGTGGACATTCTTTGTTGATTGGTGTTCCTGGATTAGCAAAAACCTTAATGGTGAATACTATAGCCCAAACTTTAGGCTTGGATTTTAAACGTATTCAGTTTACTCCGGATTTAATGCCAAGTGATATTCTTGGTAGTGAGGTTCTTGATCAAAACCGGAATTTTAAGTTTATTAAAGGGCCTATTTTTGCAAATATCATCTTGGCAGATGAGATTAACCGTACGCCGCCTAAAACTCAGGCAGCCTTGCTTGAAGCCATGCAGGAGCGTTCAGTAACCATTGCTGGACAACAACATAAACTAGAACTTCCCTTTTTTGTTCTAGCTACTCAAAACCCTATAGAACAAGAAGGTACTTACCCGCTTCCTGAAGCGCAGTTAGACCGTTTTATGTTCGCAATAGAGTTGAAGTACCCAACAATTGAAGAGGAGATACAAGTTGTTAAGAATACAACTTCGGACCGTTCAGTAAATATTCAGGCTTTGTTTAATGCCAAACAAATATTGGAGGTTCAACAACTTGTTCGCCGTATTCCGGTTCCGGATAATGTTGTGGAGTACGCTGTTAAATTGGTAAACTCTACCCGGCCTAATCTTGAAACGGCAAGTGATTATGTAAAGCAATACATAGATTGGGGAGCTGGACCAAGAGCTTCGCAAAATCTTGTTTTGGCAGGTAAGGCACATGCGGCAATAAATGGTAAGTTTTCACCCGATGCTGAAGATATTCAAGCGGTCGCTACTGGTATTTTGAGACATCGACTTATTAAAAACTACAAAGCAGAGGCCGAAGGTATTTCGGAAGAAGCCATTATTGGTAAATTACTCTAGCAGAAATTGCCAAATCTTCAAAAATTATCTAGTTTTTTACCTTTCTTTCTTTAGTTAGTGCAAGCATAAAGCAATCTACTGATCAATTTCCCAAAAGGGTGTGAATCCTAGGGTATAAATTTTATTTACGGATCTTAATTTCTTAATTTTACGGGATTGCAATAACTTAAACAAACACAATAATGGCATAAGATGTAGGTATGATCAAGGGTGATTTGGCCGTATGATCTAACATGTAATCAATGCTGTTGCTTAACTTTTAATTTTAGCTGTGAAAATTTTTTATACAAGTCTTCGGAGAGGAATTCTAAGAAATTCCGACTACTAGGTTATAGCTAATTTAACACTCAAACCATTTTTTAAATGAGCATTTATAAAGATTATCTTAAGGAAATCGAAGACCGTAAAGTTCAAGGGCTTCATCCAAAACCAATTGATGGAGCTGAATTGCTTAGTAAAATCATTGAGCAAATTAAAGATGTAGATAATGAGTATAGAGAAGGTTCTCTTAACTTTTTTATCTATAACGTTTTACCTGGTACTACAAGTGCTGCTGGTGTTAAAGCAAAATTTTTAAAGGAAATTATCCTTGGTGAATCAGTAGTGAAAGAAATCACACCTACATTCGCTTTGGAACAATTATCTCATATGAAGGGTGGTCCTTCGGTAGAGGTGTTATTGGATATTGCATTAGGATCTGACGATGCTTTGGCAAAAGAAGCAGCTGAAGTATTGAAAACACAAGTGTTCTTGTATGAAGCTGATACAGCTCGTTTAGAAGAGGCTTTGAAAAGTGGAAATACCATTGCAAAAGATATTATAGAAAGCTACGCTAAGGCGGAATTCTTTACAAAACTACCGGAAGTAGAAGAAGAAATAAAAGTAGTGACGTTCATTGCTGGTGTAGGTGATATTTCTACAGATTTACTTTCTCCAGGTGGTGATGCACACTCACGCTCAGATAGAGAACTACATGGTCAATGTTTATTTGAACATAACAAAGACATGCAAAATGAGTTGTTGGCTTTAAAAGAGCAGCATCCAGATAAACGTGTTATGTTAATCGCTGAAAAAGGAACCATGGGGGTTGGTTCTTCAAGAATGTCAGGAGTAAATAATGTAGCGTTATGGACGGGTGTTCCTTTCAGCAAATATGTACCATTTATTAATTTTGCTCCTGTAATTGCTGGCACAAACGGAATTGCACCAATTTTCTTGACAACAGTTAGTGTAACTGGAGGTATTGGTATTGATTTAAAAAACTGGGTAAAGCAAAAAGATGCTGAAGGAAATACTATTGTAGATGCAGATGGCGAGCCAGTTTTAAAGCAAACGTATTCGGTTGATACAGGAACAGTATTAACAATTAATACAAAGACAAAAAAATTATACAAAGACGGTGAAGAATTAAAAGATATTTCTACTGCATTAACGCCACCAAAAATGGAGTTTATTAAAGCAGGAGGTTCGTACGCTGTTGTCTTTGGTAAAAAACTACAAACTTTAGCTTGTAAAATATTAGGAATAGATATTCCAGAAGTTTATGCTACTTCAAAAGAAGTTTCTATTGAAGGACAAGGTTTAACGGCTGTTGAAAAAATATTCAATAAAAATGCTGTTGGAAATACACCAGGCAAAACATTACATGCAGGATCTAATGTTAGAGTAGAAGTAAATATTGTAGGTTCACAAGATACTACAGGATTAATGACATCTCAAGAATTAGAGATGATGGCAGCTACGGTTATTTCTCCAATTGTTGATGGTGCATACCAATCAGGTTGTCATACGGCTTCAGTTTGGGATGATAAGTCTAAGGCTAACATTCCAAGATTAATGAGCTTTATGAACGACTTTGGTTTAATTACTGGTCGTGATCCTAAAGGGAAATATTTCCCAATGACAGATGTAATTCATAAAGTATTAAATGATATTACTGTTGGTGACTGGGATATTATTATTGGAGGAGATTCTCATACCCGTATGTCTAAAGGTGTTGCTTTTGGAGCAGATTCAGGAACAGTTGCCTTAGCACTTGCTACGGGAGAAGCTACAATGCCAATTCCAGAATCGGTAAAAGTGACCTTTAAAGGACAAATGAAGTCTTATATGGATTTCCGTGATGTGGTCCACGCTACACAATCTCAGATGTTAAAGCAATTTGGTGGAGAAAACGTATTCCAAGGTAGAATCATTGAGGTTCATATTGGAACGCTTACTTCAGATGAAGCCTTTACTTTTACAGATTGGACTGCAGAGATGAAAGCAAAAGCATCTATCTGTATCTCTGAAGATGATACATTAATTGAATCATTAGAGATTGCAAAAGGTCGTATCCAAATCATGATTGATAAAGGAATGGACAATGCTAACCAAGTACTTAAAGGTCTTGTTGATAAAGCAAATACAAGAATTACTGAACTTAAAACGGGAATTAAACCAGCTTTAAGACCAGATGCCAATGCTAAGTATTATGCAGAAGTTATTATTGATTTAGATGAAATTGCTGAACCAATGATTGCTGATCCAGATGTGAACAATGAAGATGTTTCTAAGCGTTATACGCATGACAACATTAGACCATTATCTTACTATGGTGGAACTAAAAAAGTAGATTTAGGTTTCGTTGGATCTTGTATGGTTCATAAAGGAGATATGAAAATCTTGGCTCAAATGTTAAAGAACATTGAGGCACAACAAGGTAAGGTTGAATTTAAAGCACCTTTAGTTGTTGCTCCTCCAACATATAATATTGTTGATGAGTTAAAAGCAGAGGGAGATTGGGATGTTTTAGTTAAGTATTCCGGTTTTGAGTTTGATGATAGTGCACCAAAAGGTTTAGCTCGTACTAAATATGAAAACATGTTGTATTTAGAGCGTCCAGGTTGTAACCTATGTATGGGTAACCAGGAGAAAGCAGAACCAGGAGATACGGTAATGGCCACTTCAACACGTTTATTCCAAGGAAGAGTTGTAAAAGACTCTGGAGAGAAGAAAGGGGAGTCTTTATTATCTTCTACACCAGTAGTAGTGTTGTCTACAATTTTAGGTAGAACTCCAACTATGAAAGAGTATGAAGCAGCTGTAGATGGTATTGTGTTAACTAAATTTAAGCCATCTCAAAAACAATTGGTACAATAATTAGAACTTCTTATAATAATTTGAAAGCCTGGGTCATTGACTCAGGCTTTTTTTTATTTGACCTTTTAAGTACTTAAAAACCTATTTTAAGGTTAGTTTCTAATGACGGTTTTTAAGGAAAAAAATCTTTTTTATAATCATTCTATATTTCTTAGGCCTTTCCTTTTAATTATTGTACATTTTGTATCTTGTACTATCAAAAATAGAATAACAAAATTTATAAATAGACTTTATGGCATTTGATATTGATATGATCAAAGGGGTGTACGCGAATATGGCCGAGCGTGTGGATAAAGCACGTGAGATTGTAGGTAAACCGCTTACCCTTTCAGAGAAGATTTTATATTCCCACTTATGGGACGGAAACCCTAGCAAAGCATTCAAAAGGGGAAAAGACTATGTGGATTTTGCTCCAGATCGTATTGCTTGTCAAGATGCTACGGCACAGATGGCTCTTTTGCAGTTTATGCAAGCCGGAAAGCCAAAGGTAGCTGTACCTACAACGGTACATTGTGATCACTTAATACAAGCCAAAAACGGTGCTGTTTCTGATTTAAAAGTAGCTAATTCTACTAGTGCAGAGGTTTTCAATTTTTTAGAGTCTGTTTCTAACAAATATGGTATTGGTTTCTGGAAACCGGGAGCAGGTATCATTCACCAAGTAGTACTTGAAAATTATGCATTCCCAGGTGGAATGATGATTGGTACCGATTCTCATACAGTTAACGCTGGTGGTTTAGGTATGGTAGCTATTGGAGTTGGTGGTGCAGATGCCGTAGATGTTATGGCAGGTATGGCTTGGGAACTGAAATTCCCTAAACTAATAGGTGTTAAATTAACCGGTAATATTTCTGGGTGGACTTCTGCTAAGGATGTTATTTTAAAGGTTGCAGGTATCTTAACTGTAAAGGGTGGTACTGGTGCAATTGTAGAATATTTTGGAGAAGGTGCTAAAAACCTTTCTTGTACCGGTAAAGGTACTATTTGTAATATGGGAGCAGAAGTAGGAGCTACTACTTCTACGTTTGGTTATGATGAGTCTATGGAGCGTTATTTACGTGCTACGGATCGTAAAGACGTTGCAGATGCTGCTAACCAAGTAAAAGAACACTTAACTGCAGATGCAGAGGTCTACGCTAATCCAGAGCAATATTTTGATGAGGTTATAGAAATTAATTTAGATGAGTTAAGACCTCATTTAAATGGTCCTTTTACTCCAGATTTAGCTACGCCAGTAGGTGAGTTAGGTGAGAAGGCAAGAGCTAACGACTGGCCTTTAAAAGTAGATTGGGGATTAATTGGTTCTTGTACTAACTCTTCATATGAAGATTTAACTAGAGCTGCCTCTATAGCGAAACAAGCAGTAGATAAAAAAATTAAACCAAAATCAGATTTTGGTATCAATCCAGGTTCAGAAACGATTCGTTATACTGCGGAGAGAGATGGTATTTTAGAGATTTTTGAAAATCTTGGTGCTACAATCTTTACTAATGCTTGTGGGCCATGTATTGGTCAATGGGACAGAAGTGATGCAAAAGGTGATGAGAAAAACACAATTGTACACTCGTTTAACCGTAATTTCTCCAAAAGAGCAGATGGTAACCCAAATACACACGCATTTGTTGGTTCTCCAGAAATGGTTGCTGCCATAGCAATATCCGGTCGTTTGGATTTTGATCCAATGAACGATACGTTACTTAATGAAGATGGCGAAGAAGTTAAATTAGATATGCCATTAGGTATAGAGTTACCACCACAAGGTTTTGCTGTAGAAGATGCTGGTTTCTTAGCTCCTGATGCAGACGGTTCCGGTATAGTGGTTAAAGTTTCTCCTGATTCAGAAAGATTACAATTGTTAGAGCCATTTACTCCAATTAAAAACGAAAGTTTAATGGGTGCTAAATTGCTTATAAAAGCTTTTGGTAAATGTACAACAGACCACATTTCTATGGCAGGTCCTTGGTTACGTTTCCGTGGTCATTTAGATAACATTTCTAATAACTGCTTAATTGGTGCAGTAAATGCATTTGGAAAGAAGACAAACTTTGTCAAAAACCAATTGACAGGTGAATATGCAGGTGTGCCAGATACAGCACGTGCGTACAAAGCGGCAGGAGTAAAATCTGTAGTTGTTGGTGACCATAACTATGGAGAAGGTTCTTCTCGTGAGCATGCAGCTATGGAGCCAAGACATTTAGGTGTTGCGGCAGTAATAGTAAAATCATTTGCTCGTATACATGAGACAAACCTAAAGAAACAAGGTATGTTAGGTTTGACTTTTTCTAATGAAAGTGATTATGATTTAATACAAGAGGATGATACTTTCAACTTCTTGGATATAGCTGAATTTGCTCCAGACAAGCAGTTGACTATAGAAATAGTTCATGCAGATGGAAGTAAAGACACTATTAAAGTGAATCATACATATAATGATGCACAAATAGCTTGGTACAGAGAAGGTTCTGCATTGAACGTTATTAAAAAGGAAAATGCAGCCTAAGCAATATTGATATAGTATCTAAAAGCTCCCGTTAATTAGCGGGAGCTTTTTAATTTTGGTCCTATTTACAATTTCTATGAAAAGAAAAACTTTTTTTACGCTTATTATTATGGCCTTCGTGCTTTCCTTTTTTGTTACACCAGTTGGGTATTGGGGCAAGATTTGGCTTATGCGCGTATTTGCTTCTCCTCCAGACATCATTAATGTAGATGATAGACAACAAATTGATGGATATGATTGGGAGTTGAAGGATGCAAATTGGGACTTATTTAATTTTAAAGAATCAAAAGGTAAAGTTCTGTTCGTCCATTTTTGGGCTTCTTGGAACACGCCTAGTGCAGCAGAGTTAAAAGGTATTCAGCAATTATATGATAGGTATTCTGATCAGGTAGACTTTTATCTCGTAACTAATGAAGAACGGGAGCCTGTGGAAGAGTTCATGATTAAGAATAAATATACTTTTCCTGTAACCTATAGAATTGTTGGGGTAGAAGCTCCCTTTAAAATTCCGAAGATTCAAGGAACTTATATTATTGATAAAGAAGGAGCTATTGTGGTAGATACGAAAGAACCACGTGATTGGGATAACAATACTGTAACCCAATTATTAGAATCACTTTCTCATACGCCTTGAAACCTTCTGGAAAATATATTGCTTTAGGAGTATTGCTGATTGCCGGCTGCCTTATTTTGTTCACACCTATAGGCCCTAAATTAAGGGCTTATGCTGGACGTATTATTTCTTATAGTTCAATTAAGCTGAAAGCAGATAAGACCATTCCAGAAAATACATATGATTGGGAACTAACGGATTTGAATACCGAGGCGTACTCTTTTCAAAATGAAAAAGGAAAAGTAGTTTTCTTAAACCTATGGGCCACTTGGTGTAAGCCTTGCCTGGTTGAAATACCCGATATTCAAGCATTATATGATGACTACGGAGATAAAGTAAGCTTTATGTTAGTGAGCGAGGAAGAGTTCAGTAGAGTTAATAGTTTTGCACTAAAAAAGGGATACAGTCTACCTTTTTTTCTAGCCGAAAATCAAGTACCAGAAATATTTAGTTCATCTACAATTCCTACTACTTACATTATAAGTAAACAAGGCAAAATTGTTATGGCCGCAAATGGAGCTGTAGATTGGAACAGTGAAAAAATCAGAAAATTATTAAATCAACTGCTGGCAGAGTAGAGGTGTAGTTAAAATTTGTTCTTGAAGTATTTAAAAGGAACAATGAGCATACCAAAGCATTCCCCTTCTCCTTTGCCCAAATGTTTATGATGCATTTTGTGCGCTCTACGAACTCCCTTAGCATACCAATTGTTTGCGTTCCTGAACATCTTAAACCTTTGATGAATAAAGATGTCATGTACTAAGAAGTAAGCAATACCATAGGCTAGAATACCAAAACCCAAAGGCCAACCATACCAAAAAGATGTTGCTGATCCTGAGTAAAAGAGTATCATGCTCACAATGGCATAGAATATAAAAAAAGCATCATTCCTTTCAAACCAAGAATCATGGTCTTTCTTGTGGTGGTCTTGGTGCAAGCTCCAAAGAAAACCGTGCATAATATATTTATGGGTAAACCATGCCATAAATTCCATAAAGGAAAATGTGCCTAAAAACAGGGTTATCCAAATAACTGCTTTCATACTAAACCAAATTCAATTTGTAATTCACGTACGACTTGGCCAAAACCCCAAATTTCTCGTAATTAGGAACGCGAATACGAACCGTTCTAATTTCTAAAGAAGGTGTACGTTGTAATTTTTTCAATAATCTATAATAGTATTTGTATGCAGTGTAAACACCAAATTTAGCCTCGTTAGGTAATCTGATAATTCCTTGATATGCTAGTTCAAAATCGGCTTTTATTTCATTTACGATTCGGGTTTTGGAAGCTTCGTCCAGCATGGCCAAATCAGTATTAGGAAAATAGCTTCGGTCTAAATCTTCAAAATCACTTTTAAGGTCTCTTAAGAAGTTCACTTTTTGAAAAGCAGAACCCAATGCCATAGCGGTTTCTTTTAAGCTATCATATTTTTCAGTATCCCCTTTCACGAATACTTTTAAGCACATTAGCCCCACCACATCTGCAGAACCATAGATGTATTCTTTATATTCTTCATCCGTCTTGTAAACGTTCTTATATAGATCCATTCGCATACTTTTCATAAAAGCATCAACAAGGTCATACGGTATCTCATACTTATGATAGGTATGTTGAAACGAATTAAGAATTGGATTTAAACTTATACGCTGCTCCAGCGCATCTTTTAGGCTAGCTTCAAACTGATTAAAGAGTTTTTCTTTATCATACTGATCAAACGTATCTACTATTTCATCCGCAAAGCGCACAAAACCATAAATATTATAAATATCCGGTCTAATACAAGATGACAACATCTTCGTTGCCATTGTGAACGAAGTGCTGTAAGATTCTGTAACAATCTGGCTACACTGGTAGGAAACTTTATCGAATAGGGATTTCATGGTTTTGGCTTTTAGACGTTCTTGTTTATTAATTGGGAGACTAGCTTACCCGAAATTAAAGCCGGAGGAACCCCAGGACCTGGTACAGTCAACTGGCCGGTAAAGTATAAGTTTTCAACTTTTTTGCTTTTTAGACCAGGTCTAAGAAAAGCAGTTTGGCGTAATGTATTAGCCATACCATAAGCGTTACCTTTATAAGAATTGTATTGTTCTACAAAGTCGTTTACACAAAACGACTCTTTAAAGATAATATTATTTTTTACGCTCTGGCCTGTTCGTTTCTCAAATCTATCCATGACAATATCAAAATATTGGGCGCGTAGCTCTGGAGTATCTGTCAAGTTTGTCGCAATAGGTATTAGAAAAAAACCGGTTTCAGAATTAGCGGGCGCCATGCTAGAATCTGTAATTGATGGAAAATTGGCATAAAACAAAGGGTCTTTTGGCCAACTTGGTTGGTCATAGATTTCTGTGGCATGTCGCTCAAAATCAGTATCAAAGAAAAGATTGTGATGTTCTACATTTTTTAGCTTCTTATCAAAACCCATATAAAATAATAATGAAGAAGGGGCAAAGGTCTTCTTGTCCCAATAGGCTTCAGAGTATTGACGGTATTCTGGGTCAAGTAAAGTTTCTGAGTGGTGATAATCAGCTCCGCTTAACACTACGTCGGCTATGATATCTTCTCCATTAATGTTTACGCCAACGGCCTTATTATTATCAACGTTTATTTTTAGAGCCGCAGAATCGGTATGTATTTTTACGCCAACTTCTTCAGCCAAATTTTTCATGGCCTTTACAATTTCATACATTCCACCTTTTGGATGCCATGTACCCAAACCAAAATCGGCATAGTTCATAAAACTATAAAAAGAAGGGGTGTTGCTTGGTTTTGCACCTAAAAACAGGACCGGAAATTCTAGCGTAGATATTAATTTTTTGTTTTTAAACTTTTTGCGCACTTCGCCACTAATGGTCTTGAAAAATTGATCTACACGTAATGCCGTTTCGGGGGTAATAAGTTCTAAAGGAGAAAGGCCAGGTCGCAAGACAACCTTGTTAATGGCAATGTCATAGTTCTTCTGTGCCTTACTAATAAAGTTTCTTAGGTGCTTGGCACTTCCAGGTTCTATACGCTCAAATTCTTGGCATATGTCATCCATACAGTCACCAATGGTGATATTGTCATCAGAAAAGAAAATTTTATAGGCTGGACTTAATTTATCTAGCTGGTAATAATCGGAAGTTTTCTTTCCGAAGTCATTAAAGAACTTATCAAAAATATCGGGCATCCAATACCAACTAGGTCCCATGTCAAAAGTAAACCCTTCTCTAGTGAGTTGTCTTGCTCTACCGCCTACGGTTTCGTTTTTCTCATACATAGTAACCTCATGACCGGCTTTGGCTAAGTAGCACGAAGCGGACAGTGAGGAAAAACCTGAACCAATTATGGCAATCTTCTTTTTCATTATTGTTTTAGTGATGTAATGTTTTAAAGTCGCTCAACAATTTTATCTATTGAAGAGAAAATTTCAATTGTTTGAGGTAATTTCTCTTGGTCTATATGTTGGGTCTGATGACCTAGTAACCAAAGTTTAGTGTTTGTGAAATTTGCCGATAACGACCTAAATTTGGTAATATAATCGTCAACCTTATCCTTTGAGGGAGATACTGTGAAATAGGATAAAAAAGTTGCGTTTTCAAAAGTCTTCATTACTTCTTCTAGACTTTCTAAGGGAACGGTTTGCCCTAAATACACAGACTTATATCCTCTAGAAACAATCTCATAATTTAAATAAAGAAGACCAATTTCATGAATCTCGTTTTCTGGTAAATAGGCAATAAATGTGGTCTTTTTATTAGAAGCTTCCTCAACAGATAAGTCTTGAGTGCTAATCAGGATTTTTTGCTTTACAAGGTTTGAAATAAAATGCTCGTGCGCAGGACAGATCGTATCTGTTTGCCATAGTAACCCAAGTTCATTTAAAAGCGGAATAAAAACCTCTTTAAAAACTTCTGAGAATGATTTGTCAAGAAGTAAGGTCTTGAAAGTGCGAGTAAAAAGCTGTTCGTCAAAATTAATCATCGCCAGCTTAAAAGTATTTATAACTTGGCTATTGTTATTTTTCGAAATTAGTTCGTTTACAATCTCAGGGATTTTACCCTCTTTAAGATTCGCTATTTTAGATATTTTATGGCCATTACTATATAAAAGTGTAATGTTTAAGAGCTTCTGAAGGCTTTCTAAACTATATCTTCTAATATTAGTATCCGTTCGTTCGGGAGAAAGCAGGTTGTATCGCTTTTCCCATATACGTATGGTATGGGCTTTGATGCCCGATAGGTTTTCTAAATCACGTATACTGAACGTCTTCTTTGTAGTGTTCATCTTTTTGTTGTAAACATTAAACAAATCTAATAATTTTATTCTTAGTCAGGGGGTTGAAATGTGCTCTTTTGGTAAAAAAAGTAATATTATAAGGAATAAGAGACAAGATACGTATATAAAAAAAACCATCAACACAGATGTTGATGGTTTAATGTGCGCACGAGAAGACTCGAACTTCCACGGCCTAGTGGCCACCAGCCCCTCAAGCTGGCGCGTCTACCAATTCCGCCACGTGCGCATGAGAGATTTTTGTTTAGAGAATAGTTTGTGATTATGGTAAAAGTCTAATAAATAGACTATCACTTCGTACTAAACAGGCTGCAAATATCCGCAAAATTTATAATGTTTTCAAAGAAGTTTTATAATTACAGTAGGTAATTGGTTTAATCCCTTGGAAGGTAGTAAGTTATTGTTTGAAAAGAGCAGGCAGACATCTGTGTTAAGAACTTCAAATTACTATTGTAGTTAGCTTATATACTAGGTAATGGAGAATAACGGCGTAAATACGGAAATCGTTCAACTACCCTAATTTTCCATTCGTCTACAGTTAAAAGTCACTCGTCTATAGCTGGTCAAAATTCTATTATTTAATTCTAAAATTTGTATTTCACTAAAAATTACATGTTATGGATATTTTATTGATTGAAGATGATGCTATTGAAGTAATGAAGTTACAGCGAACGGTAAAGAAGTTAGAACTTAAGCATAATATAATAGAAACCAAGAATGGCGAAGATGCATTAGAAATCTTAAGATCGGGTAATAGATTGCCAGATATTATTTTGTTAGATCTTAACATGCCAAGAATGAACGGTATAGAATTTTTAAGCATTTTAAAGGCAGATGACGTACTAAAATATCTTCCTAC
This sequence comes from Zobellia barbeyronii, assembly GCF_018603515.1. Taxonomy (GTDB): domain Bacteria; phylum Bacteroidota; class Bacteroidia; order Flavobacteriales; family Flavobacteriaceae; genus Zobellia; species Zobellia barbeyronii. Next base: position 71,360 of record NZ_JACATN010000007.1, on the reverse strand, counting down.
AGTTATTCTTACAACATCTGAAAACAGAGCAGATTTATTGGAATGTTATAAAATTGGAGTAGCCGGTTACGTGATTAAACCATTGAAATATGAAGATTATCAATCTAAACTTCATAAGGTTCTTGAGTACTGGGACATCAACCAATTGGTGAAAGGCTAACAAAATAGTGCGTTTCACAACAAAAATTCTTTAAACTATACTACTTTTCCTACTTTTAGTAGATAAATTATGGTATATGAAGGGTATTGTTTTTACAGAGTTTTTAGAAATGGTAGAGATCAAGTTTGGTCTTGAGACTGTTGATAATATTATTGAAAATGGTCATTTGCCTTCAGAAGGTATTTATACTTCTGTAGGTACATATGAGTTTAATGAGATGGTAACGCTAATAACCAACCTTAGCGAAGAAACCAAAATTCCGGCTGGCGATCTCATTTATGCTTTTGGTCTATACCTATTTGCAGGTTTGGCTAACTCTCACCCCGAAGTTATTAAGAACTATAATTCCCCATTAGGTCTTTTATATTGTATAGAAGATCATATACACGTACATGTAAAAAAGCTGTATCCAGATGCAGAACTACCAACATTTAAAATTCTGGACAAAACGGACACAAAAATAGTAATGGTATACTCTTCCTCTAGAGGCTTATACCGTTTGGCTCATGGTCTTATAGAAAAGGCTTTTGAGCACTTTGGAGGTTCCGCTACAATTACCTACGACTTATTAAAAGAAGACGGCACTGAGGTTAAATTTGATATTGTTCAAAATGGATAATAAAGAAGTACAGCTTCTAAAAAGAGCACTAGAAAGACAAAAGAGGGCTAGGCAACAAGCTGAAAAAATTCTAGAACAAAAGTCTACAGAACTCTACGAAACTACACAACAATTAAAAGAGGCCAATGGCACTCTTGAAAATCTATTGAGCGAAAAGGTTTCTGAACTGGATAATGTTTTTGTAAACATTATAGATCCATATGTGGTAATGGATATGTATGCCAACGTAATTAATATGAACACGTCGGCTAAGGAATTCTTAGGTTATGATAACACCAAAGAAAAAGTCAATCTTACCAATCTTGTACACCAAGACTACCTTAAATATACTGCTGAATCCTTTAAATATCTTATAGAGATAGGCACTCTTAAAAACTACCGTGCTAAAATTTCTGTAAAGAATGGCGATGAAAAATGGATAGAAATCAACGCTAGTTTAATCTTTAATACTAAAAGGGAACCTATTGGTGCCCAGGGAATTATTAGGGATATTACCCAGGAAATGGAAATTAAAGAGCTGCTTGAGCAACAAAGAAAGCAGCTAGATATTATAGTGGATAGTTCTCCTTTGGGTATTGTATTAAGTGTTGAAGGCAAAATTATAAAATCAAACAGGACTTTTACAGAACTTCTTGGTTATACAGAAGCAGAGTTTAAAACCATGAAGTTTGAGGAGTTTTCTAAAGTTATAGAGGGGCCCACAGCCAATGAAATTGTAATGCAAATGTCCGAAGGTAAAATAGACAAGGATATTGTAATTAAAAGGTATTATAAGAAACAGGGCGGTTGTTTAATAGGAAAAACTTCTGTTAGTGCTGTAAGGGACTATAAGGGTAATTTAAAATATGTCTTAGCAATGGTAGAAGACATAACTAGAGAACGCGAGGCAGAAGAGCGGTTAATTTACGAGCGCGAAAAATATGCCAGTATTATTGCCAATATGAACCTGGGTCTGGTAGAAGTAGATACAGAAGATATAATTCAATTTGTAAACCAGAGCTTTTGTTCAATGAGCGGTTTTCAGGAAGATGAATTATTAGGCAAAAAGGGGAGCGATGTTCTTCGGGTACAAAATAAGAATGTTCTAGATAAGGAAAATGAAAAGCGAGCAGAAGGAGAGTCAGATTCTTACGAGCTTGAAGTCCTAGACAAAAGTGGAAAAATAAAGCATTGGTTGGTAAGTGGAGCGCCACGTTACGATGGCAATAAAAAGTTGATAGGTTCCGTTGGAATTCACTTAGATATTACCACCCAAAAACTTCTTGAATTACAAAAGGAATTATTAGTTAAGGAATTAGAACAAAGTAATAAAGGACTTCAGGAATATGCACATATTGTTTCACACGATTTAAAGTCGCCTTTACGGAGTATAAGTGCATTGGCCACGTGGATTCAAGATGATTATAAAGATGTGCTTGATGAAGCAGGGCAAGAGAACCTAACGTTAATGCAAGATAAAGTTGCCTCAATGGATAAATTGATCCAAGGTATTTTAGAATATTCAACAGCCAACGATTCTGCGCTAGATAATTCTAGTGTTGATTTAAATGAAGTTGTAGAAAAAATCAAAGAAAGCATATTTATACCTGAACACGTTGCATTGGTTGTACCTAAACCTTTGCCCACGATTATTGCAGATAGTACCAAAATGCATCAATTGTTTCAGAATATACTCTCTAATGCAGTAGTTCATATAGAAAAGGAAAAAGGCCTTGTAGAAGTACTATTTGTAGAAAATAAAACACATTGGCAGTTTTCGATAAAAGATAACGGAGTAGGTATACCTAAGGAGTATCATAAGAAAATATTCGAAATTTTTCAATCCATAGGAGCTAATGAAAGGTCTACCGGTATTGGCCTTTCCATTGTTAAGAAGATTATTGACCGCTACGAAGGCGAAGTATGGGTAGAGAGTGAAAAAGACATGGGTACTGAATTTCACTTTACTATCAAAAAAGAACCGACCAACCTTAATAGCTAAAGATGAAAATAACGCAGGCCATAAAAGAAGGAAAGCAACCATTTAAAATAATATCTGGTGAAAACCATGATTTAAAGGAACCTCTGGTTTTGGTTTTTGGAAATAGGTATCTTCTTGAAGATGATAACCTTTTTATTGAAATAAAGAAACTTTTTCCAAACGGACATATTGTTTTGGGTAGCACAGCAGGCGAAATTATAGATGATACCGTACTGGAAGGTGGCGTGTCATTGACGGCTATAGAATTTGAAAAATGTCACTTCTCGGTAAAGAGAAAGAATGTCTCAGAAATAGATAATGAACTTTTATTGGGACAAACTCTTTTTAACGAGTTTTCTAAGGAAAACCTAAAGCATATTTTTCTAGTATCAGAAGGTAGCTCTATAAACGGTAGCGCATTAATCGAAGGTTTTGAAGGTGTCAGGATAAATAATATTGGACTTTCAGGTGGTTTGTGTGGAGATGATGACCGTTTTGAAAGAACACTTGCCTCATACAACGAGAATGCCAAAGAAGGAGAGGTAATAGCTATAGGGTTTTATGGAGAATCTCTAGAAATAACAAGCGCCAATTATGGTGGTTGGACGCCTTTTGGTCCTGAACGGATAATTACAAAATCTGAAAATAACATACTTTATGAGCTAGACGGACAGCCCGCTTTGGATCTCTATAAAAAATATTTGGGAGAAAAAGCAAAGGAGTTGCCAACGTCTGCTTTATTATATCCATTAAGTGTACGGGTTAATGAAGATGACGAGCCTTTGGTTCGTACAATACTAACTATTGATGATACTTCTAACACAATGACTTTGGCTGGAGATGTTCCGGAAGGAGCACGTGTACAGTTAATGATGTCTACGGTAGATGATATAGTTGATGGTGCAAGTATTGCTGCACAGTACGCTATGAACGGTAGGGAAAACAAACCCGAGCTGGCTATTTTAGTAAGTTGTGTGGGTAGAAAGTTGGTCATGGATCAGCGAACGGAAGAGGAAGTTGAAGAAGTAATCTCTGTAATAGGAACAGATACAGCGGTTACTGGGTTCTATTCTTATGGGGAAATGGCTCCGTTTGCCGGTAAAGATGCCTGTAGGTTACACAACCAAACAATGACCTTAACTTTATTTAGCGAATAATGCATTCTCTATTAAAACGACAACTTAAAAAAACTTTACCCGCTCATCTTAGCGAAGACCCTGAGATGCAGATGTTTTTGGCTGCCGTAGAAATGTCTTATCAGAATCATGATGAGAAACTTAATATGTTACAAAGGGCTACTGCCATTAGCTCAGAAGAATTATTTGTAGCAAATAGAGAGTTGACCAAAGAGGCAGAAAGGCAGAAGAAAATTTTGGTGTCCTTGGAGTTGGCTATGGATAGCCTAAGTTCAAACTTAGGTACGGATAAACAATTTGAAGGAGATGCTTCAAAAGTATTTGATGTAGAAAAATTGGCAAAGCATATTAGCTACTTAGCAGCAGAAGTAAAAGAAATTACAGAGGAGAAAAACCTTCTTTTAGAGGATTTAGAAGCACAAAATGAATCTCTTAATAATTATGTTCAGATGGTGTCCCATGATTTAAAATCCCCTATTCGTAATGTAAATGCTTTGCTAAGCTGGGTTCTTGAAGATGACCAAAATAGCTTAACGGAAGAAAATAAAGAAAACTTAGCTTTAGCCTCGAGCAATCTGGCTAAAATGGACAATTTAATTAATGGAATACTAGAGCATGCCACAATTGGGACTAGTATGGAATCTAAAATGAATGTTGATATCAATATTCTTTTAAAGGAAATAGAAAGTTATGTGCCATTACCGGATAATGTTAGTTTGAGTTATGGTTCTAATTTTCCAGTGATACATATTGAAAAGCACCTAATTGAGCAGGTTTTTACATACCTAATTACAAACGCGATTACTGCTACAAAGGATAAGGACAAAGGCAGAGTTGAAATAAAGTATGAAAAAGATGATAAATTTTGGAAGTTTTCTGTAGTTGATAACGGAAAGGGAATTCCAGTTAAGCATCAATCTTCCATATTTGAAATGTTTAGAAAACTAGAGAATAATGATAGTGCTGCTGGAGTGGGTTTGGCATTGGCTAAAAAAATCGTCAAATTATATGATGGTTCTATAGAATTGGTGTCAGAAGAAAATATGGGTGCAAATTTCACGTTTACGTTAAAAAAATAGTGCTATGGAAGAACCAAACCTTAAATACATTAAAGAATTATCTGGTGATGACATTGAGTTTGAACAAAAATTTATTTCTATATTGAAGGACGAATTCCCAATGGAAAGAGCTACTTATAAGGAACATATAGATAGCAAAAACATGAATGAAGCCGCAGATGTTGTACATAAATTAAAACATAAATTCAACATCTTAAGCATGGAAGAAGCTTACCGCTTTGCTGTTCAATTTGAAGAGCAGTTAAGAGCTGGAAAAACAGATATGGATTCAGATTTTAGAATTACCTTAACGCAAATAGATAATTTTCTTAAAACCATTTAATAGTATGACCTGTATTATCGTAGATGACGAAGCAACAGCACGTGCCATAGTAGGAAAACATTGCTCTGCGGTGGCAGATTTAGATGTTGTTGGAGAGTTTGATAATGCCATAGACGCTATTAAATTTTTGAATCAACAAGATGTAGATGTTGTGTTTTTGGACATTCACATGCCAGGTTTTAGTGGAGTAGATTTTGTCCAAACTCTAAAGAATTGTCCTAAAGTTGTTTTGACCACTTCAGATACAGAGTTTGCCATTGCAGCATATGAGTATGAGGCTATTGTAGATTATATGGTGAAACCCTTAACTGCTGATCGTTTTCAGAAATCTATACAAAAAGTAAAAAGTGCACTTAAAAAACAGCCTGACTCTGTTCCAAGTTTAAATACTAATGTTGGGACTGGTGCACAAGCTGAACAAGACCTTTATATCAATATTGATAAGAGATTAATAAAGCTTCACTTTAACGAAATACTAGTAGTGAAAGCGCAAGGAGATTATATTGATATTACAACAGAAAATAAAGAGTATCGCGTACATACAACGCTTAAAAAAGTAAAGGATAAATTACCTGAAAAAATATTTCTTCAAATACACAGGTCGTACATTATTAACTTCTCTAAGATCATTGATATTGAAGATAATAGTGTTCTTATCAAGAAGATGGTTATTCCCATTAGTCGATCAAATCGACCAGAGCTCATGAGACGATTAAACTTGGTTTAAATCTCTTCTACAATTTTATACCATTCATCTATAGGTTAAGGTAATTCATCGTAAGTGCTTTCCTATTATTAAATATGAGATGTAAATTTGTAGAGAATATTAAAGCCATCTACTCATGAAAGCAAATCTTTTATACATTTTAAACTCCAAAGGTGCCGCTATACGTTTGATAGGTATACTTGTTTCAGTAATTATTGGCATCGTTTTGGCCGTAATGAGTATCTGGAATTATTAGAATACTTAGCGCTATTTTATTCTAATCACAACACTTTACAAACCATACATCTTTGCATAATTTGTAAGATATAAATTCATAGTAGGAGCAAGAGCTTCTAGAAAATATTTTCACTTTAATGGGTTTGTGAAAATACAATTTGTCTCAAGATAATCTTACTTCATTGTAAGGTTGTCTTTTTTTATGCGCTTTAGTGAACTTTCTTAAGGAAGAATTATTTAACAATCTTATTGTAGAACAATGGTTTCTTGGTTATCAGCCATTTTAACTTCAAACCAATTTCCGTATACTCAAAACCAGCAGCAGTTGCAGAGGCAATATTACTATACTTTCCATATAAATTACCGCTAAACCTTTTGGAGAATTTATGGGTTATTCCGGTCTCTGCTCTAAAGATAACTGTATTTGGGTCGTCTTCTACCTGTTGTAAACCTGTTGCAGCACTCATCATATACTGGGTGTTTTCAGAAATATCGCCTCTTAGGTCTGCAAATATTTCAACTGCCTGGTATTTCTCTGGACTAAAATAAATAGTAGGAACCTGTTCGGCAAAAGAAAGGTACTGGTAGTTAAGACCTACTTTTAAGGCCGGTTTGCGCATTAAGTTGTAGTATAATGAGGTAAACAAGAGGTTACGGGTATTATTATCACTCTGGGTGGTATGTATAGCTTGCGTATACCAACCTAAATTGAAATTGGTACCCAAGTTATAGTTAAAACCAAAATGGTTCATGATAATCTCCCGCTCAATCAAATCGGCATTAAAACTTTGAATTTCACGTTTGTAACCAAGTTCAAGGTTTTGCAGTTTAAACGGCTGTAGTAATAGCTTTGTGTCTATTACCGGCTGAGTGTAGGACTCTGCACCAAAACTAGATTTGTTTAAACCTACAACGGCTTTAAATGTGGTCTTAGGAAGGAATTTGTAATCAAACCCGGCAGAAAGCACATGAGAACTCGCTTTATTATCTGTAACTGTATTTTCGGTAGTTCTATAGTAATAGGCTAGGTTAGTGCTAAACTTTGTAGATAAAGGTACAGTTGCCGTTGTATTGGTAGAAAAAGCAACATTATTACCATTATCAAAAGTGTAGGCAAGATGTTCGTCTATGGTTGGCGTAAAGGATATATTTAACTTATCAATAAAACCAATGGCATCTTTCTGGTCTTTAAAGACTTTAAGGGTTCCAAAGGCGGCATTGTAAGCAGGAACGATACGGTCAGCTGCAAAAAGTGCGTTGGCTTTCCCTAAATTTCCATCAAAAGAAGCACTGTCATTTTTAAGAATGGCATCATAATTAGCGACACTCTTTTTAGGTGAACCGGTATAAAGACCAAGCATAGCTTTTAGTGCATACAGCCAATTTTTGTTGGTGTATTGAGTTTCTAATTCTGCAATTTCAGTTTTAGCTTTAATGTACTTTCGGTTCCATATTAAGGCTTGGACATAACGGTCGTAGGTCTGTTCTTTTATTGTTGCGTCATCAAATGCATCTGCTTTTTCTTTAGCGGTAGTAGCAACTACTAGAGCTTGTTTATCGTTCTCTCCAATATGTTCAGCAAGAGCAATACCATTAAGTGAGGTTATGGAATCTTTTTCAGAAGTCGCTAGTCTTTTGTAGATTGCTTTAGCATCATCTACTTCTTTTGTAATCAAATAGAGATTAGCAAGATTTAATAAAGCATCTCTATCTTCAGGAAAATCTATAAATATCTCTTTTAATAAAGTTTCTCCTTTTTTGTAATTCTGTGCGTTTACATAGGCATTTGCATAACCTAAACGCATATATTTTCTTGAAGTTTTGGCACTAAGATTTCCAGGTTGTATGATCAAAGCTCTTTCTACCCATTCTAAAGCCTTTTCATATTTCTTTAGATTACTAAGGGTATTTGCATAACCTAAAACTGCACCAAAATTTTCTGGATACTCTTTTACAAGTTGAGCGTATAAAGGTTCTGCTTCTTTAAATTTCTTATCCCAAAGAAAGGATTCATTGTAATTTATCTGTATTTCAAAATCACCAGGATATTCTTCTAAAAGGGAAGAGAACATTCCTGTAGCTTTTTCAGGTTCTCCACTTAATCCTACAGCACGCCCGTAGCAGATTAAGGCTGTTTTATTCTTAGGGTCATCAGCAAGATAACCTTCAAAAAAAGTCTCTGCTTGTTCAAAATCACCTTTTTCTAACAAGGTAAAACCGGGTTGAAGCGGACTTTGTGCCATTCCGTAGAAGGAAAGAAGCAGGAATAAACAGAGTGTATTTAGTTTTAACATTAAAGTAGGTTTTTTACCACAAGAGTATAACGCCCATAAAATGGATTTATTGGTACTGTGGGGTAAAAACTTTGGGTGTTATTTTTATTACTGTAAAACAATAAAAACTACTCATCTACAGTTAATTACTGTCCATCTACGGTACATTTCTTTTCGTGCGTTCTATACGTCATTTCGTGTTGTAGAAAAGTGAAAAATAAACCTACAAAATTTTATATTATGCCTTTACAAATTACAGAAGCACGTGGAATATTTTGTGTTCATGGAACTTTAAACAGCAGTAGTGCAACAATTCTTAGCCGCCATATAGGTAGATACCTTGGCTCTGATAGACGTATAGTTATAAATTTAGATCGAATTACAAGTATTGATGTTAACGGAGCAAGTGCGCTTCAAGAATTGTATGACAATGCAGCAAAACGCAATCGCCAACTAACTATTCTAGGAAAGACAAACGAGAGCGTGTTTTCTTCGTTGCAGAAAATAAATTCAACTTATATATTGGGTGCTAACCAAGCTTAATTTTCTTATATTATTTTAGTAGAAGGGGAGTGGATAAACTGTTTGTAAAGACAATAGGTTATTATGGATTCTCATTGAAGAAGATATCGTAAACCGGTTTTTTCTCACCTTTATCATCTAGTAAACCAAAATGACGCTGCCGTACTTTTCGCCATGGTAAGCGCCCAACTACGGAAGTTGGAATGTTCCTGAAGTCATAGAGTGTCCATATCATATGAGACAGATTCTCCTTTTCTACCACCTTTTGAATCGTTCCCATATATTCCTTTTCTTTTTCATCAGAACCTGAAAATCCGTTCCAGATTCCGTCGTATGAAGAATAGCCATATTCTTGAAGCAGCAATGGTTTATCGGTCACCTTACTTTTTAGAATATTGAAAGCACTTTCAAACTCTGGAGCTCCACGGTAATAATGGAAAGAGACCAAGTCTAATTTATCAGTAAGATTAACAGCAGCTTCAGGGCTAGACCACCCAATAGTTATAGCATGTTTAGTGTCTATTTTACGAATACGGTCTACAGTCTGTTCTAGCCAAGCTAAAACCCGTTCTTTACCCCGAGACTCAAAATCTAGGTCTGGCTCATTTTTAACATCCCAAGCAATAATAGCATTGTGGTCTTTTAAGGCTTCAACTACTTGTTCTACATGACGGTTGGTCATTGTCCAATCATGAATGCTATAATTTCCGTAAAAATCGAACAAGGTTGGCATGATATCTAGTCCTGTCTTTTCGGCTATATCAAGCGTTCGTTTTACCTTTTCTATTTTTTTTTGGTCAACATATTCCTTACCAAAAGACTCGTAAGGAATGAATATACGCAGGCTGTTTACGCCCATTTTTGCCATGAGTTTAAAATCATGTTCAATTATGGAATCATTAAATTGACTACCGAACATATCCCAAGGGGTATCCTGTGGATAGTAATTTATACCCTTAAAATGGTAGTCATCAAGATTTTGAATTTGTGAGGCTACTTCTAACGTTTCTTCAGGCAAGGCCGTTTCTACCAGTTGCCTAACCCTCCAAAAACCATCCTCTAAAAGTAACATTACCTTATAATCCGATAAAAGTTTGCGTTTGGTAATTAAGTTTTCGTTTTGGTAAACCTCCTCATAGGCTAAAACATTTTTATCTGTCAAAACAACAAGTTTGCCATCCGTACTATAGAATTCCAATTTAGGATGGTGTTCTATTGTAGTGGTCTGTAATGTAATTTTATTTTTTAGGTTGAGGTCAGTTATCTTAAAAAGTTCAGTACGCATACTATCTGTATAATAGTCAGCTATGCCATAGGGTACATTATTGGCGTAAGCGGCATTACGTACTTGCCATGCACTAAGATAATCTCTTTCAATTTCTCCCAAAGTCTGTTCTTCCATAGGTCTGCCTTCGTTCATGGCAATTTCCCATTGTACTTTGGGAAGGTAGGTGGCCGAAATGTCTTCATGTAAGTGAAGCATAGATGTCCGGTCCGCACCCGTATTCAAGTACGTCCAAGCACTACTAATGCCAAATAGGATTAGGCCGTTCAGGGCTAAAAATGACGCCAGTAGAAAAATACGATATAAGGTTCTGTTTATTTTCATTTTAGTTCTACTGATTTTGTTTTCGTTATCCCTGCGGTCTTAATCTTTAACTCGTAACTACCGGTCGGAAAGAAATCCGGTGATAATTCAAATTTACCTTCACCCTGCATAGATGAAGTTCTTAGTACATCTAACACGTCTCCATTTACATCTTTTATCGATAATGAAATGGGCATGCCGTCAGGAACTAATTGGTTCATAAAACTTTTTAGAGGGCCTACAGAAACAGTCCTATTACCGTCTAAGAAAGTTACCTCATAATCGGTTACGGAAGCTATAAAAGCAACTTTAATAGGTTTGCTTCTTGCTGCACCCGTAACAAATGCTTCAACAGACCACGAGGCTTGGTGTTCGGGATGTAGAAGACGGGCTTCTGCCTTACCGTTTAGCGTAGTGCCCTGTGCTTTAAGTTTTGCTCCTTTGTCATCTGTTATTATAAAATAGACTAAAGTACCTTCACTTGCTATGTTACCATAGGTGTCTCTGATAATATCTGTTTTGAATTTTATTACTTGATTACCATCTGCATATTCATGATTTCGCTCATACGAAATAGTAAAATCAACCGGGTTTGCAGCATATATAATAGTTGTAAACTCTTTCGAGTCCGTTTCATTACATGCTGCGGAAATTAGCATCCGACCAGATTTTTCTGGAGACCGTACGCGCGTCCAAGCAATTAGATTTTTAGAGCTTAATATTTCTTCTGATTGACTTTCCTGAAACTGAATTTTACTTGTAATAGAAGTACTATCGTTTAATGGATTATCATAAAAATCGGTTGCTAACATTACAAACATGGCATAATCTTCAGGCCCAGCGGTAAGACTTCTAGGACCTAAATAAGATTCTAAAAAAGTGCCATTTTTATTATTTACATGGATGTTTAGTGTGCCCTTTATTTTCTCTTCAGCATCCGAAACCAATGACCAATAACAAATACCAGATTTTTCATAGAAGTTCTTAGGAACATCAAATTGTACAGCTCCATCGCTATACGAAGTATCCAGAATTGTTGTGCCTACCGCATTTCTAAATACTAAGACAGGACTAGATTCCTCTGAAGCGCTAAATTTTAGAGAAAAAGGTACTCCGGCGGTAAAATTTTCTTCTGATGTGAGCAATTTAAAATTGACACTAGAAGCTTTCTTAACTTCGGTTTCCTTAGAACACCCCGAGAAAAGTAGGGATAAAATAATGCAGATATGTAGTATGTGCATTTTCATTTAGGATTACCGATATAACTATTCAACTCAAATTTTAAATAATCAAAACCATTTCCGGAGTACGGCTGCAGCTGGTCTTCGGCATGTGATTTATCCCTGTTAGGAAATAGCTTGTCACTAATTTCCGAGTTAGGGCTTCCGTTTACGAAACAGTTTTTAAGACTACTATTTATAATTTTTATATCCGTTAAGCACGCTGGTTCATACTCAAAATACCGTTTTCTTTGAATGCGAACACCATCGGTTAAAAACTCATGTTCTACCCACAGAAGGTTTTTACTTTCGTCATAATAAGAAATTAACAGCTGTGGAATGGTTACTTCCTGTATACCCGAATTAAAAAGGGAACCACTAATTTTATGATCTTCAAAAATTAGCTCCTGCAGACTCACCTGTTTGTATAAATCCGTATTGGCAACATTACCCGCACACTGTAGGTTGAATTTAGTAGGTTGCTCCTCAAACGTCATAGGAGTAAACTGATCGGGGTCAAAAGTAGGAGGCAAAGTATCTTTTGTAGATGACCAAGCTATACCTTCAAAATCTATTCTAAACGTAGTAGTTTCTTTTGGCATCAGTTTATGCTTGGCAACATCTTTGGCATTATAGGTTGCCAATTCTTTATTTAAGTCATTATAAAGTGTACCCTTTATAACGACATCTGCAGGAACGTGATCTACGTTTTGCAGTTCGCCAATAATACTATAACTCCCGTTGTATTGGACCAATTTAGCTTTCAGCACCTCTAAAACAGGTTGTTTTAGGACATCTTCATGATGTGTTTGTTGCGTAGTAATCTTTCGTCTACCATGATTAAAGAAAGTTGTATTGTTAGAGGTAAAGAGTTGATCGGGCGGTAAATCATTATCTATCGTAGAGGGTTCAATATACCATTTGCCTTTTTTCTTAACAAGGCTATGGTAAAAGTCCTTATCTATGCTTTCTAAAGGAGTAATCCATCTTGTGGCTGCTTTGACACGAGCGGTCGTATCATTTTCCTGTAAAAACTCAATACCTAAAGAATCTAGTTTGGCATAAGAACTTAGAATACCATCGGTTACCGATACTTCCAGCATATATTGTGCTATGCTTTTATCGCTATCAGGATTTAAAAATGAGTATGCTTTGTTGAATTCCTTAAAATCTAATGCATCATAATAGGCCTCAACGACATTAGTAGGAGCAATTTGATCTACATTTTTGATATAGAATAGATAGATGCCATACCCCAAAACAATTAGTATAATTACAGCCCAAATATGATTGATGATTATCAATTTTTTTGGGAAATTCTTAAACTTAATAGCGTATTTCATAAACTCCCCTTGCGGTAGTTTTTTTGCTTTTAATGCTCTCACCCATATCCACTGAATATTTATAATAAATGCAAGAACAACGGTAAGAATAGGAATTATTCCCCACATAACTTTAAAGGCTACATGAACATCTTCTTTGGGCATTATTGTGGGAAAGGGAGGTACGTTTAATTTCTCCCAGACCATTATTCCATTTTCCAGTTGTTGTAGGCGCTGCCATCCGCAGAAATAGAGAATGGGGTCATAAAATTTATCGTTGGAAAATATATATTTAAGGTTGTATTTTTCAGGTACCGTCAAGAATTGCTGTAGAGAACCAATACCTTCAACCCCTCTAAATTTAGAATTTTCTAAACGCTCAATGGCCCTTGTGGTAAGTTCTGGTAAACGGCGAGCGGAATGGTAATTACCATCTACCGTCATGGCTTTTGTCTGTGCTGATAACCAGGCCATTTGATCTCCAAACCCTAAAGGTAAATAACGCCAGTGGTCATGTGAATCTGAACTTAGAAAGTTAATGATGGGTTGCATCTTTATTTTCTGAGGCTGTGATGGTCTAAAATAGCCAAGGCTCATGGTAAAAATGACCATGAATAAAATACCTCCCATGATTAACCCCCCAAGAATACGATGATACACCCGGCCCCAATTTTCTTGAATAAGGTCTTTGAGGTCGCCTTCTACCATACGGTAGGCAAACTCCCCAAAAAGGGGTAATGCCATAATGGTTGCCCAAAGGGTAAAACGGTCTAATGTTAATATGTTGAAAGCTGTTTCGCCAAGTAATATAAGAGGTAGAGGCGTTGTACCTCCTGTTCCCAAAAGGGTTAACATAGAAAATGACAATCCAAAAAAGATGAATCGCCTACTATAAAAACGGTAAAACAAAAATGGGAGAATAAAAGTCAGAATTCCCCAGGGAATAACAAAAAATACGAGTCCCGATGAAGTTACCTCTAGAAAATTGTCTCTGGAACCATGGGGTATGGGAACTTGGGTAATTGGGTTTTTCTTTGAATTGATCCAATAGGGTAGGATGCAAGTAACAATGAGAAATAACGAGGAAAATCCAAAAATAACTATCCGCCAGAAACACTTTTTAAATTGCTTAAAAAAGACGCCAAAACGTACCTCTTTAAAACTATTGACTTGATCTCTGGCCGAATCCATAACCGCCATACCTAGCAGGGGAAAAATAAAGAAGATCATTCCAAAAATAGGGGTCACATGATGTGAGGTTACCGTAACGGCAATCAATGAAAGACTGGTAACTATATATCTAGTTTTTCCTGTTTTAACCCAGAGATAAATTTCAGGTAGGGAGTGTAAAAGTACAGAGAGCCCAATTATACTGGGCAATTGTCCAAAAATATGTAAGGTCTCTACAAAGGTTGATGAAAAGACGGCAAGCAAAGCTGTATAACCTGCTATTTTTCTATCACCGGTCATTAAAAGACCAAACCTATAAGCACCTGTTATAAATAAGACAATCCCTATCATAGCCACGCTGAACATTCCAAACTTAAGTCCGCCAATATGAGAAAGAATACCAATAGATTGGTGCACCAAAGGAGGATAGGCTTGTACAGTGAAACCCGTATACCAACGGTAATCCCAAGGTTCAAACCAGCTATTGGCGTAATGATCGGCAAAAAATAAATGAATCAGGGCATCATAGGTAGTCTCAAGAGTAAAGAATATACTCGACCCATGAAATGCTATACCTATGACCAGTGCCAAGATCAATAAAACATTGGTGCGTTGCATTGGTGGTTAATTGTCAGAAAATATAACATTATAAAGGTATTTATATTGTATTTCATCGATGGTATTGTATATCTATTGATTTGAGCCATTGGTCTACAATTGAGCGTAAATGAACTTTTCTATCTCAAAAATCACCGTAAATACAGATAAATTTAAACATTAAAAGATACTGAAAACTTCATCTTTTTTTAGAGTTTAAAGGATTGTAATACTATGAATCGTAGTAGTTTAAATAGCTAATAGATGGTGGGTGAGAAGGAGGTTAAATGGAGTTTAATGAAAAGAAGAGTTATTACAGAGGTATAGATTTGGTGGATACGAAAAGATCACATAATCGATGAAATGCAGGATAATTCTATGAAACGCTACGTTTTATCGATTATAAGTTAAATCCTACAATATTCTAACAAAAATTCGTTTAGATATCAAGTTCGGAATTTCAGAAAAAATTTGAAACTAGATATTTGACATACAGATAAGTATGCTTTTTATATCCAAAAGTAGCGAAGTAAGAACATGATAGTAGAGATAAGAAACAAAACCTAGATATCACCAACTATGACCGCCATAAAGTTAATGTTTAAGAAAGTTTCCCAAGAGCAGTTGTTCATGGGTAGCGTGCTTTTGGTAAATGGCGGTAACTACCTTTACAACCTCTTGTTAGGTAGGTTATTAGGGCCTGCAGCATTTTCGGAAGCAGCACTTTTAGTAACCTTATTATTGGTTTTGTCCTTTATGGGAATGACCTTTCAACTGGCTACGGCAAAATTTGCTGTAATTTTTTCAGGTAAGGAATGGGATATTTTTAAGAACATAAGTTATCGTCAAGCAAGTATTGTAGGTCTAATTATAGGCGTACTTATTCTTATTTTTTCGAAACAATTACAATCGCTTTTCAATACAGAAAGTCATTGGATGTTTATCATCTTTGGTTTAGGTATTCCTATTTACTTTTTTATGAGTGTAAATAGAGGTGCATACCAGGGCAAACAAGAATTTGGAAAGTTGTCTATCACTTACCAGACAGAAATGTGGAGCCGGTTGTTACTAACCATGATATTACTTTTCTTATTAGATATAGAGCCTGGAACACTCGTAGCATTGGGCATTTTTTTATCGTTTCTTTTTGGACTTTTTCCTTCGGATAGTACGTCCATATCTTTTAAAGAATCTAGAAAACTGAGTCCGGATAATGCAAAGCGAGTTTCACAATTTATATGGTTGACCGCCTGTTATGAGTTTACTCAAATAATCATAAATAATAGTGATGTCCTTTTAGTAAAGCACTATTTTGAACCAACCGAAGCTGGTCTATATGCCTCTTTAGCTTTAATAGGCAGGGTAGTGTATTTTGTAGCTTGGATGTTCGTAATGCTCTTACTTCCTGTAGTAGTACAAAAACAAAAAGATGGCGAGCCAACAGCACCAATTTTGTTTAAATATGTATCCTATATAGGGTTGCTTTCTGCTGGCATTGTAGCAGCATGTTACCTATTCCCGGAATTGATTATAACCCTAATGTTTGGAGATTCGTATGTAGCTATGTCCAGTTTGTTATGGCAGTATGCATTGGCGACTTCACTGTTCGCTATATCCAACATTTTCGCATATTACTTTTTGTCGTTAGACCATTATGTACCTGTTATTTTATCTGGCGTATTAGGTCTTTCGCAAATATTATTGGTGGTATTATACCATGATAATTTAGAAAGTGTAGTGCATATGCAACTGATAGCCATGTCTATATTATTGGTAGTTCAGTTGGTATATTTTGCGAGTAAAGAATTAGGAAAGAAGAGCGTAACAGAAAGTTGAAAATTTTAAAAATTAGTATAAAAACATAAGATAACTGTTCATTAAATAGTCCCAAAAAATTAAACCTACAGTATGAAACTAGCCATTGTAACCGCATATCCTCCCAGTAAAGTCACATTGACGGAATACGGATATTATCTTGTAAAGCATTTTAGATTACAGGAAGAAGTCACTGAAATCATTTTGATGACAGATAAAACGGAGGAGCCAAAAGACCTTTCATTTGAAGGGGAAGGGTGTAAAATTACAGTTTCAGAATGTTGGGATTTTAATAGCTATTGGAACTTATTGACAGTTAATAAATCTATTAGTATTCATAAGCCAGATGCTGTACTTTTTAATTTACAGTTTTTGAAATTTGGTGATAAAAAGATACCAGCAGCTTTAGGGTTAATGTTGCCTTATGCAACCAAATTTAAAGGTATTCCTACCATTTCATTATTGCACAATATATTGGAGCAAGTAGATTTGGATAGTGCCGGATTTACTAAAAGTAAAATACTTCAAAAGGTATATGGTTTCATAGGAACCACTTTAACGAAGTTCGTTTTGGCGTCAGATATTTTGGCGGTTACCATTAGCAAATATGTAACTATTCTAGAACAAAAATATAAAGCGAAGAACATTGCGTTAATTCCTCACGGTTCTTTTGAAACACCTCCAGAACCAGATTTTAGTCTTCCCGCAGGTCCAAAGCAGGTCATGGCTTTTGGAAAGTTTGGTACCTACAAAAAAGTTGAGGTGCTTATAGAAGCTGTAGAAGTAATCCGGAATAGAAGCAATGAAGATATAGAAATTGTAATTGCAGGTACAGATAGTCCCAATACCCCTGGATATCTAAAGAAAATGGAAGAAGTTTATAGCCATGTACCTCAAATACGATTTACAGGTTATGTAGCCGAAGAAGACGTACCCGTTATTTTTGGTCAAAGTGCTGTAGTGGTCTTTCCGTATACTTCTACTACAGGTAGTTCTGGAGTTTTGCACCAAGCAGGAAGCTACGGAAAAGCAGTTGCACTTCCTGATCTAGGAGACTTAAGTGTACTTGTTCAAGAAGAAGGGTATAGAGGCGAGTTCTTTTTACCGGAGAACAAAGCGTCTTTAGCAGATGCCATAGAAAAAATACTTACTGATGATGCTTATAGAACAGAGTTGGCCAAGACCAATTATGAGGCTGCTTGTTCGCTACCAATGAGTACCATTACCCAAATGTATTTAGATTATTTCAAGGCCATTCAGGTTCAAAAATCTAAAGGCGAAATAATAGACGTAAACGCAATTGGATTATCGCACGAAAAAGTAAAAGCATAAACAAAAAATTAGGATCCCACATCTTATAAAAAATACCACCATGAAAATATTAACCATTGACGACCAGCAATTGATTTTGCTTTCTGTTGAAAAGAGATTATTAGAACTAGGTTATGAGGTTAAAACAGCCAGCTCCGGTGAGCAGGGCATAGAAGTATTTGATAATTTTCAACCAGACTTAGTACTGGTGGATATTAACATGCCAGGTATGTCAGGACTGCAAGTGGTAAAACACATTCGTCTTGAACAGAAATCTGAAACACCAATATTGGTGATGTCCGGTAATACCGATGAGAAAATCATTGTAGATGGTTTTGACTTAGGTATCAATGATTATATGAAAAAGCCTGTGAGTCTAGATGAAATGGCTGCACGGATAAAACGAATCATTGGAGCACCCGATGTTCAAAAAGAAGCGGTAACAAGTGATAATGCCCGAATGCTTCAAAAGAACTGTGTGGGTGTAGTTATACCATGTTATAATGAAGAAGACCGTTTATCAGGTCCGGAATTCAAAGCCTTTGCGCAAGAGAATTTGGGATATCATTTATGCTTTGTAAATGATGGAAGTACAGATAAAACCCTAGAGGTGTTACATGAGCTTCGGAAAGGGAACGAGTCTAATATAAGTGTATATAATTGTGAGAAGAATGGTGGTAAGGCAGAAGCGGTACGCCAAGGAATCTTACATATGATTAAAGATGAACAATTAGATTATCTAGGATATCTAGATGCCGATCTTTCAACAGATTTTAGAGATTTTGACGATTTAGTCAAAACAATAGAAAACTCACAATTTAAGATTGTAAGTGGTTCTAGAATTAGTAGAATGGGAGCGAATATCACAAAAGAATCTGCTCGTAAAATTATAAGTATGACCATTAATATGATCATACAGACTATTCTGGGTATGCCTTTTAAGGATACACAGTGTGGTGCTAAAATAATGGACCGTGAGATAGCTTCAACTATGTTCAACAAAAAGTTCATTACCAAATGGCTTTTTGATGTTGAGATTTTCATGCGTATGAGAAAGCATTACGGTAAAGAAGAAGCAAAGCGCATAATTTGTGAGCAGCCACTTAAAAGATGGATTCATGCAGATGGCTCTAAATTATCCATGAAAGACTCAGTTAAAATTGTTGGCCAACTGGCTAAGATTGCTGTGTCATATAGGTAGATAAAAGTATTAAGTAATTTTATTGGCAGCTCAAACGTATAGCTCACAAATCTGTGAACCAGACGTTTGAGCTGCTTTTTTATACTGAAAAGCTAAATTATTCTTAAAAATTTTGTAATAACAAAGCAAGTGCTTAGTTTTGTATGGTAGTTTAGAAACAATGGCTAGAAAGAAGCAATATAACGAAGAAGAAGTAATTGAAAAGGCCACAGCTCTTTTTTGGAGAAATGGTTATGAGGCTACTACTGTTCGTATGCTGGAAAAGGAAATGGGCATCAACCAATTTTCTATTTATTCTAGTTTTGGGAATAAGCAGGGTGTATTTCTTGAAAGTATTAATGCGTACAAAAAGAGAATACGGTCTATAACTGATAAGCTTTCTAAATCTAATAATGGAAAGGAAGGTATTAAGCAATACTTTTATGATTTTTTAGAATTTGCGAAAGAAGACGATAAGAATAGAGGTTGTTTAGTGACTAATACGGTAAACGAAATTAAAGAAGACGGAGACCCTGTAATCATGGAGCAATTGATGGATTTTGCTAACGATATTAAGCAATTATTTGTAGATAATCTTTTGCAAGAAAAAGGTAATACGGTAGAGGAAGCCGCTCGACAATCAAATTATTTAATGAATAGTTTATTGGGTTTGTCAGTTTCATCAAAAGTTTTCGACCAAAGCCAACTCAACGATACAATTGAATTTACATTTTTGAACATATAAAAATTTTTTGCACCTAAACTAAGCATTTGCTTAGAAATATATTTAATAATAAATAAAAATAAAAACTATGAGCACATTAACAATACACACTTTAGAAACAGCACCAGCTGAAAGCAAGCCATTATTAGAAAACTCTATAAAAGCGTATGGTAATATTCCAAATCTTCACGGCGTATTGGCAGGAGCACCTGGTCTTTTAAAAGCTTACCAATCTTTACATGAGCTTTTTGTAGACTCATCTTTTAATAATGATGAACTTACTGTTGTATGGCAAACTATTAACGTAGAGCATGCTTGTCATTACTGTGTACCGGCACATACCGCTATCGCAAAAATGATGAAAGTAGATGATGCTATTACAGAAGCATTAAGAAATGGTACTAAGTTACCATCCGATAAATTACAAGTTCTTCATGAAACAACTCTTAAGATTGTTCGTAACAGAGGATATATTGATAATGAAGATGTACAGGCATTTTACGCAGCAGGTTATGAAGAGAGACAACTACTAGAAATTATTTTAGGTCTTTCTCAAAAAGTAATCAGTAATTACGTAAACCATATTGCAGAAACACCTGTTGATGCAGCGTTCCAGAAATTTGCTTGGAAAAAGTAAAAAGAATATTGCCTAATGTTGTTAGCTAATGAAGCATGATGGCAATAAATAAGCCTTCCGTTTAAAGCGGAAGGTTTATTAATTCTAATCACCTTAAAAAATCGACCTTAAAACAGTTCGACATAAAAAAATAAACTATGAGCATTTCAATAGAAAATAAAGTAGCACTAGTAACAGGAGCCAATCGTGGTATTGGTAAAGCAATTGTAGAATCTTTTATAAACCACGGCGCCAAGAAAGTATACTTGGCAGTGCGTGATACAAGTTCTACCAAAGAATTGGAAGAAAAGTATGGCAATAAAGTAGTGACCATTAAAGCAGATGTTTCTAATTCGCAATCCATTAAAGATTTAGCTCAGAAAGCTAATGATGTAGATGTTGTTGTAAACAATGCAGGACTGGGAACTCCATACGCTACAATAGGAGAAAATGTGGAAGAAGATTTTAGACAACAACTAGAAGTTAATGCTTTTGGTTTATTGCGTGTAGCTAATGCTTTTGCCAAGACTTTGGAAGATAAAAAAGGAGCTTTGGTACAGCTGAATTCTATCGCATCTATCAAAAACTTTTCGCAATTGTCTACATATTCAGCATCTAAGGCTGCCTCATATTCATTAACTCAAGGGTTAAGAACAGAACTAGGCGCCAAGGGAGTTAGTATTTTAAGTGTTCATCCAGGACCTATTGATACGGATATGGCCGCGACTGCTGGTTTTGAAACAGATTCAACTACTGAAGAAGTTGCAGAAGGTATTGTTAGTGCATTAAAAGCAGGTGATTTCCACTTGTTTCCAGATGCTATGGCAAAGCAAGTTGAAGGTGCTTACCAAAGTTTTTCTGACAAAGTGGTATTGGCAGATATGAACGAATAGTTTTAGACAACCAGTTATTAATTATATAATTTAATGGTCTTGCCTGTATGTTCGGGCAAGGTCTTTTTTCTCTAGTAACCCCAACTAACCATGAAAAAAATTTTTAGAATTATACTATTGGTATTTGCGATACTCGCAGTATTTATGGCAATTAGCGCATTTGTCCTGGCCGACTTAAGACCAGATGAAGTCAAAGACAATAATCAGTCCAAAGAAAAAATAGCTTATGCTAAAGAATTATTAGATGAAGCGGTTCTAAAACAAGGATTAGATAAACTCAACCAGTTTTCAACTTATGAAGCCATTGGAAGAGATTATTGGCCTGGATTGATGGGTAAGGTGGGTTCACCGTATAGATGGGAGAATCCCAAAATAGCTTTTCGGTTTAAAGTAGGCAATTTTGATAGTCAGCTGGAAGTTCTGGAAGGGGATGAAAAAGGATATGTTGCTGGAATAATTTCTAATGATTATTACGAAAAACAACATATAACATATCATTCGGAAGTAGAGGATAATGCTGGAATTATTTTCACTCTTGGCGCATTGCAGTATTTCTTTGAGTTAGCAGACCGCTTATCTAAAGCTCCGTTTATAAGGTATGTTGGTCAAGATGAATTAAGAGGGCAAAAAATTGAAAAAGTTTTTGTGAGTTGGGGTAATGAAACTACTAAGGATTATGACCATTATGTACTATGGATAGGTAAAGAAAGTGGTCTTGTTGAAGCGGCCACATTTACTACAAGAAATAATCCTAAACCTGCACCAAATTTTTTGTATGGTTCCATGCAATTTGAAGACTATAGAAACGTAAATGGTATTTTAGTACCGTTTGTAATGACAGCTCAAATTGGTGAACCCAAAGATGATACCAATGAGAACGTACATAGGGTAACTGTAGAAAGTTTTAAATGGGATAGTTTTCCGGCTGATAAGTTGAATCCCATAGGCAAGAATTGATATTATAGAACAACATAAAAAATAAACTAATGATTAAAGTATCTGTATTATATCCGAACAGTAAAACTGTAGAATTTGATTTAGCGTATTATATAAATACTCATATACCTATGGTTAAGAAATTGGTAGGGAGCGCGCTTAAAAAAGTTGAGGTAGAGAAAGGATTGGCAGGAAGAGAACCTGGTGAGCTAGCACCTTACGTTGCAATCGCAAACCTATATTTTGAATCTGTAGAAGAATTTCAGAAATCTTTTGGACCTCATGGAGCAACATTGGCGGCAGATTTGCCTAATTATACCAATGTTCAGGGAGTGCTTCAAATTAGTGATATAGTCTAACTATTTTTTAGATGGTAGATTAAGAAAAGCACACAGTATAAATTCAGTGTTTCAATTAAATTAAAATTTACGTTATGGCAGATAAAATAAAATTAGATATTGTTTCAGATGTGGTTTGTCCTTGGTGTACCATTGGCTATAAACGCTTGCAAAAAGCCATTTCTGAATTAGGTATTGAAGATAGGGTAGAGATTGAATGGCAACCGTTTGAGCTTAATCCACAGATGCCTGCAGAAGGA
Organism: Zobellia barbeyronii; assembly: GCF_018603515.1. Taxonomy (GTDB): domain Bacteria; phylum Bacteroidota; class Bacteroidia; order Flavobacteriales; family Flavobacteriaceae; genus Zobellia; species Zobellia barbeyronii. Next base: position 48,376 of record NZ_JACATN010000007.1, on the reverse strand, counting down.
GAAAATGTAATTGAGCATATTGCCAATAAATACGGTTCTACAATAGAGCAGCAAAGAGAATCTCAACAACGTATGATAGAAGCAGGTGAAGAGCTTGGTTTTACTTTTGATTACTTTGATGAGATGCGCATGGCTAACACTCGTGAAGCTCATGTGCTTCTTGATTATGCTAGAGAAAATGGTAAACAAACAGAACTTAAGATGCGTTTTGTAACCGCTTTTTTTAGCGAAAGAAAAGATGTCTCGGATAGAGAAGTTTTAGCTCAAGAGTTAAAAGCGGTAGGCTTGAACGTAGAAAAAGGTATGGCCAGATTAGATGATGATACCGCACTATATGAGGTTACTTCTAAAGAGCAGTATTGGCAAGGGCTAGGTGTATCATCAGTGCCTACTTTTGTATTTGATAAGAAGAGTGCGTTAACCGGTGCGCAACCAGTACATGTTTTTAAGGAAGTGTTGACTGAGATGTTGCAGGAAGCTTAAATTCTGTTTGGTTTATTAAATCATTTAAAAGTATTGAATATCCTTTCTAGGCCCAGGAAATTAGATAAGATTTGTTAATCTTGTGTATAGAAAGGTTTACTAAAAAATATAGTTTTTAAGATGGAAGATTTAAAAGGTAAAAAAGCCATTATTACCGGTGGGAGTAGGGGAATAGGTCGCGCTACTGCAATTGCTTTTGCAAAAGAAGGTATTGCTGTTGGAATAACGGGTCAAAATGAGAATACCCTAAAAGAAACGGTAGCTGAACTTAAGAAGTTAGGTGTAAATGCAACCTATGCAGCGTTTGATGTAAGCAATTATGAAGCCGTACAAAAGGGAATGGCAAGTATCATTCAAGATTTAGGTGGAGTAGATATTTTAATGAACAACGCCGGTATTGGAAATTTTGCCCCCTTCAATGAAATGGAAGTTTCCGAATGGACGCGCATGATTGAGGTTAACGTATTGGGTGTGTATTACGCAACCAAAGTAGTTTTACCGCACTTAATAGCCAATAAAGAAGGTGATATCATAAATATTTCTTCTACAGCTGGGTTAAGCGGTAACGCAAATACGTCCGCATATTCAGCATCTAAGTTTGCTGTTATTGGTATGTCTCAGGCATTGACTAAAGAGGTTCGTAAAGACAACATTAGAGTATCTACGTTAACACCAAGTACCATTGCTACAGATATGACTTTGGAGTTAGGTATTACAGATGGTAACCCGGAAAAAGTTTTACAGCCGGAAGATTTTGCAGAATTGATTACTGCAGGTTTAAAATTACCTAGAAGAGCCATGTTAGCAAATGCATCTATTTGGTCCACTAATCCATAGGATATAAAGATTACCTTGGTAAGCCCTTTTTAGATTGGGTAAACGAAGTAAATAAAACGCTCTCCTTCATTCAAAACTATTGAATGTAGGAGAGTTTTTACTTTTTATAACCTTCGTTAGCGAGGTTGAATTATTATAGATTATGGGTTCCTCCGGTAATTTTATTGTTTGCTTTAGGATATAAGCTGTTGATAATAAAATTAATATGGTGTATCAGTTAGAAGTTATCAAGTAGCATACTGCAATATTTTTAGAATATCTCGTTTTATATTTGTAAGTTTTTTCTTAAAAAAACTAACATTAGAAATTGATCATTCTATTCTAGTTCATTAATTATTGTTACCTTAAATAAATTTCCTACAAAATTTAATTAATTGAGTACAGCTAAGAACAATTTAAAGTCGCAGGAAGAGTATCAGAAAATGTTCATTGAACAGGCTTCTACTGCAATGGCTATGGTGGATAACGACATGTGTTACATTGCCGCGTCTCCATCATGGATAAAGGATTATGGCTTAGAAGGAGTGGAAATAATAGGGCGTTCTCATTACGAAATCTTTCCTGAAATAGGAGATGATTGGAAAGATATGCACAATAGATGCCTTAATGGCGCTACTGATATTTGTGAAGAAACGGCTTTTGAACGTACAGATGGTTCCATACAGTGGATTTATTGGGATGTTCGCCCTTGGTTCATCTCAGAGAACAAAATTGGTGGTATTTTAATGCATACCGGTGACGTTACACGTCAAAAGGAAAAAGAGCTAGAAAAAGCTAGAATAGATGAGATACTTGAAAAAACAAATGAAATTGCCCGGATAGGAACTTGGGAGGTAAACCTTCTAAACAATGAGGTGTTTTGGAGTAAAATAGCTCGTGAAATACATGAGGTTGCAGAAGATTTTATACCGAATTTAAATAGTGGTATTAACTTTTACAAAGAAGGCGAAAGTAGAGAAAAATTACAAAGTGCAATAGATAGTGCCAAGGCAGATGGAACCCATTTTAATCTTGAATTAGAAATAATAACCGCCAAAGGAAATCCGTGTTGGACCAGGGTAGTAGGAAGATCAGAATACTTGGACGGAAAACTAACACGGCTTTTTGGAATAATTCAAGATATAAATAAAACAAAGCTTGCGGAACAACAATTAAATAAGGCCCATTCTGAATTGCAAGCTATATTCAATTCAAAAGTCATTGCAATCATAACCACGGATAGAGATGGTATAATTAATAATTTTAATAGCGGTGCTGAGGTTTTATTAGGCTATTCTGCTGCAGAAATGGTTGGAATCAATAATCCTATGCTATTTGTTGCAGAGAATGAGCTCATAGCCTTTAAAAATGAATTAAAGGAATTGTATGGGGAAAGGCCATCTAGCTTTAACCATTTTCAAGATATCTCAAAATATATAGATATCTCAAAACAAGACATGGACGATACTCGAGAATGGACACATTGTAGAAAAGATGGTTCTACATTTCCATGCCAAACAACGGTATCATCTATTAAGGACGCGCAAGGCAAACACACGGGCTTTATCGCTGTGTTGTCCGATATTTCGGAAATCAAAAATGCAGAGGAAGAACTTCTGGAAAAAAATGAGAGATTAAATTTTGCCGAACAGATTTCAATGTTGTCCAATTGGAAATGGGATACGATTGCGGATAAAGTAGAGTGGTCGCAAAATTTTTATAAAATTCTAGAGCTTGATGAAACAATAACGGAACTTAAGTTTGATTCGTATTTTAGGTTTGTTCATCCAGAAGATATAGAAATTGTCAATCAACATTTTAAGAAAGTAGAAAAGGATAAAAAATGGGAAAGTTTTACACATCGTATTATTACCACTTCAGGTAAGGTAAAAATAATTCAACTTTTAGGAGAGGTCCATACCAATGAAAAAGATGAGATTGTGGAAATGGTTGGTACCTGCCAAGATGTGACCGAAAGTAAAATGGCGGAACGTAATTTGCAAAAAGCCCATTCTGAATTGACAGCTATATTCAATTCAAATTCTATTTCAATCATAACAACAGATAAAAATGGTGTTATTAATCGATTTAATGATGGAGCGGAAGCTATATTGGGCTACTCCGCGGCTGAAGTAGTAGGTAAAGAGAAACCTGAACTCTATCTTCTTAAAGAAGAACACTCCAAATTTAAAAGTGATATTGCAAGGCAAAATGGTAAAGACCCTGCTACGTTTAATTATTATGTAGATAGTTTAGATCATGATTTAAATGATACCCGAGAATGGATGTATCGCCGAAAAGATGGCGTTATTGTTCCGGTACTTGCTACAACATCGGCTATTAAAAATATAGACAATAGTAATGAAGGTTATATAGCAATCTCCAAAGATATTTCTGAAATTAAAAATGCGGAAAGTGAACTTCTGAAAAAAAATCAGCTTTTAAATTATGCGGAACAGATTTCAAAGATGGCTAATTGGCAATGGGATCCTATTACCGATGAAGGAAAATCTTCAAAAAATCTATATAACATTATTGAGCTTGACGAAAAAATTACCGATCTTAAATTAGACATATATTTAGATTTTGTTCATCCAGAAGATAAAGAAATTACTGCTCAACATTTTGAGAACGCAGTAATAGATAAAAACTGGGAAAGTTTTACGCACCGTATTATTACTGCTTCGGGAAAATTAAAAATAATTCAACTCTTAGGAGAAGTTTTTACTAACGAAAAAGATGAGGTAATATTAATAAGCGGTACCTGCCAAGATGTAACCGAAATTAAAATGGCGGAACGTAATTTGCAAAAAGCCCATTCTGAATTACAAGCTATATTCAACTCAGAATCTATATTAATTATAACAACTGATAAGGATGGTGTCATTAATCGTTTCAATCATGGTGCAGAGGTATTATTGGGGTATTCTGCGGCAGAAATGGTCGGGATAGAAAAACCTGCAAGATATATTCACGAGGCTGAAATTACAAAATTTAGAAATGATATTGCTGTACAAAATGGTGAAGATCCAGGTACATATGATCATTATGAAAACCTTTTTAAAAAGGAGTTAAACGACACTCGTGAATGGACGTATTACAAAAAAGATGGTTCGCCAGTCTCGGTACTCTCTACAATAACCACTATTAAAAATGGAGACAATGCCAATGAAGGATTTATAGCAATCTCCAAAGATATTTCTGAAATTAAAAATGCGGAAAGTGAACTTCTGAAAAAAAATGAGCAATTAAATTTTGCGGAACAGATATCAATGATGGGCAATTGGCAATGGAACACCGTTGCCGATACCGTAAAGTGGTCACAAAATCTTTATACCGTTTTTGAGCTTGATGAAAACATAACAGACATTAAGTTTGATACGTACTTTAGTTTTGTTCATCCAGAAGATAAGGACATTGTTACTCAGTATTTTGATAAAACGGCGCAGGATAAAAAACTTAATAGCTTTACCCATCGTATTATAACCACTTCTGGTAAATTAAAAACGATTCAACTTTTAGGAGAAGTTCATACCAATGATAAAGAAGAGATCGTTGAAATGGTAGGTACCTGCCAAGATGTAACCGAAATTAAAATGGCAGAAAGGAAGTTTAGAGGGCTCCTAGAGTCTGCTCCGGACGCTATGGTTATTGTAAATGATAAAGGAACAATACAGCTAATCAATAAACAATCTGAAAAATTATTTGGATATACACTAGAAGAATTAATTGATAAACCGGTAGAAATTTTAATTCCCACACGGTTTTACCCTAAACACACTAAAAACCGAAATAGTTTTTTCAACACCCCAATAACTAGGGTAATGGGTAATGGTAAAGATTTATACGCTCTGAAGAAAAATGGAGATGAAATACCCATTCAAATAAGTCTAAGTCCGCTTCATACAGAAGAAGGATTGTTGGTTTCTGCAGCCATACGTGACATTACCAAAAGAAAATTAGCCGAACAAAAAATTAATGAAGCAAAAGAGAATTTAGAACTTGTAGCACAAAAACTATCCAGTCAAAATAAGCAACTTGCAGATTTTACTCATATTACGTCTCACAATTTAAGGGCGCCCGTAGCCAACCTTAACTCGTTGTTGGAAATATATGATCAGTCAGAAACTGATTTGGATCGTACCGATATATTCGGCAAGTTTAAAACAGTTATTCAACACCTTACTTTAACGCTTAACACATTGGTGGATGCGTTAAAAACTAAGATTGGTGATTCAGGCGAGGACCTAGAAGAGATTGGTTTAGGTGCCGTATTGGAGCATACCAAAGAAATTTTGAGTGGAGCAATATTGAATTCTGGCGCGATAATTAAAAGCGATTTCTCCAAGGTTTCTACTATTCGTTATAAGAGAGTTTATATGGAAAGTATTTTCCTCAATTTGGTAGGAAATGCAATTAAATATAAATCAGAAGACCGCATACCAGAAATACGAATTACCTCAGAGCTTGAAAACGGAAAAATTGTACTCAAGTTCCATGATAATGGCCTTGGTATAGATTTAGAGCAACACGGCCATAAGCTGTTTGGATTAAATAAAGTTTTTCACAGGCATCCTGATGCAAAGGGTGTAGGTTTGTTTTTGACAAAAACTCAAATTGAAGCTATGAACGGTGTTATCTCTGCATCTAGCAAGGTTAATGTAGGAACAACTTTTACAATAAATTTCGATTAACTTTTTCTCTTTACGCCTACTAAAATTCCCAATTTTATACGCGTTGTTGTTACGTATCAGTAAGAAGTATTCGGCAGCTATTTAAAACTGCTTAATACTTATCTATTTTTCCTTATTTCTTACAACAATTGTATAAACGTACCCACGTACGTTTATTTTGTTTTTAGAAGTACGATATATAATTTATGAAGACCCCACATGAGTCTCATGGTCTAATTACTAGGTAAAGAATCTAGAGAAACGGGAAGTTCAAAAACCTCTAAATCAAAATAGGGTAAAGCAGCTAATAGGTGGTCAAAAATATCGGCCATGATATACTCATAATTTTCCCAGCGCTTGTCCGAACTAAAAGCATAAATCTCCAAAGGAATACCTTGTGGCGTTGGTGCTAGTTGACGCACCATTAAAGTCATACCTTTATTTATGGCAGAATTACTTTCCAGGTAATCATTTACATACTTACGGAATACGCCAATGTTGGTCAAGTTTCTACCATTAATTGGTAATTCCTTGTTTATTTCATGAGTTTTATTATACGCACTTATCTGTTCGTTTCTTGTAGTAAGATAGGGTTGTATGAGCTGTATCTTTTTAAAAGACTCCATATCTTCATCGGTTAGAAAACGGATACTTTTTTGGCGGATAATCAATGCACGTTTAATACGTCTTCCACCGGAAACCTCCATACCTCTCCAGTTTTTAAAAGAGTCAGAGATTAAAGCGTAGGTAGGGATAGTGGTAATGGTCTTATCAAAATTCTGGACTTTTACGGTAGCAAGAGTAATTTCGCTAACATTACCATCAGCCCCATATTTTTCAAAAGTTATCCAGTCGCCAATGCGGACCATGTCATTTATACTAACTTGAATACTGGCTACAAGACCCAGAATAGAATCTTTAAATATCAGAAGTATTACAGCGGAACCGGCCCCAAGAGCGGTGAAGAATTTCCAAATTAGAACATCTGTAATTATGGCAAATATGGTGAGAATACCAATAAACCAAGCAAAAATCATAAATACCTGAATGTAGCTATCCATTGGTTTATCTCTAAACCTAGGTTTGGTTTTTAAATAGTCATTTATGCTTTTGAAAAGACTTTTAACTATATAAAGAGTTAATACTACAAACAGTATCTGGAGCCCCTTAAGAGCTAATTCACCGCCATATTCAAAATGAAAAAAAGCAAAAGGAATAAACTTAAATAAGATGAATAATGGAACGATATGGGCTAGAAAGCGAGGAGCCTTATTGATAACAAGAAAATTATCAAAATTAGTTTTTGATTTCCTGGCCAGTTTTAAGGATATGGAGCGTAAAACTTTCCAAATAATTAAATCTAAGAAATACGCAAAAATTAAGGCAACTACTAATACTATAAATAGATTTAGATATGATGCAAAGCTTTCGCTTATTCCAGTTTTTAGTAGATAATCGTATAATACGCGGTGTAATCCCTTTTCCATGAGTCTCCTTCTAAATATTTCCACCGCAAAATTAAGCCATAGAAAGAACAAAGGAAGGTTATGCATAGAATAATTGTCCTGTTTTAGCGGTACAAAGCTGCAACGGTAAGAAGTTCTTTGTCTTTATCAATTAGACTTTTATAAAATAAAAGTGAATCTCTTCGCCTTTGACCTCAGGCTTAGTTAAATCAAAATAGGTAAATTCTAAGTTTGGACAATTTTAAGTACTCACAACTTTTTGTGTTGTGCCTAAAAAGGCAGATAGATATCCACATAGTAAACTAGGGAGCCAAGCTTATCAATTTATGGAAATATAGTTATTCGCCCAATTAAATGTTATTACCTCCCTAAGATAATAATGACATCATATCTTACAGAGTTTATACTCTTTTCTTACAGGTTTACAACATTAATTATTAAAACAGCTTTTATGAAGTCATCTTTGATCTTTAATTAATCTAGTGTTAGTATGCCTACGAAATATTTTGTGTTTCTGCTGTTTCTTTTTTGCGGAATACTTTCTTACGGTCAAGTAAAAATTGGTGATAATGTAAGCACCATTGATGAAGCTTCTATCTTAGAATTAGAAAGTACCACTAAAGTACTTGTGCTTACCAGAATAACCAACACCCAAATGCTTTCTTTGAACCCTTTACCAGGGGGAATGGTTTATAATACAGATACTAATTGTGTTTATTCTTATAATGGAGCAAATTGGGTGAATCTATGTAATAGCTCATCTGGTACTTTTTCATTTGTAGATAATAATGATGGAACATTCACCATCAATAATAGTGATGGTAGTACATATACTTCTTCTAATCTAACCGGACCACAAGGTCCTGCTGGTGTTGACGGTGTAAATAGTGGTGCAGAACTGGAACAAATAGTGATTGTAGCCTATAACAAACAGACACAATTTAACACCCCCTTTCCTTTTGATGATAGTAGAAAAATTGAAGTCTATAGAAATGGAGTGCGCATAGATTTCACAACCATAAATACCAACACAATTGAATTGGAAAGTGACGTGACTTGTTTCCAAAATGATAGCATACGAATCGTACAAATTCTATAATAAATACATTTTTAAAAATAGTTAAATAAACAATTATGAAGACAAAAAACATATTCAGCAGTTTTAAAACTCTTGCCTTTGGTTTGCTTATGCTTACAGGTGCTGCAGTTAGTGCGCAACAGACAACCGGTGATGTCGTCAAACAGACAGACGTTAATCCCGGGACAACTACCACAGCCGGTGCTGTTCGTGTCATTGATAATAAAGGTACCATCAAGTACCTTCAGTCGCAAAATGGTATCACCATGCTTTCAAATACCACAGCAGATGTAACCACAACAACTTGGCAATTGGGAGGTACGTTAACGGACGACACTTTTATAGATGTTGACGGAAATATTTTTGGGCTCAACGGTATTGCGTTGATCAGTTCTGAAACTGCCTCTACAGATGCTACTGATGGTTCAGATGCCGGTACCGGTACAGGATATACTTTTTTAGTGCGTGATGAGGCTACCGGAGACACCAAAAAATTATTGGCATCGGATATTGATATTATTACGAGCGGACAAGAAAGTTTTACAGCAAATGCAACGGATAATGGTGCAACTCTTACGACGTATGCACTTACAGGAAGCCCTGTTCTACCTGCATTTAGCCAAGTTTGGGTATATCGAAACGGAGCCAAGCTTATTGCTAATGTGGATTATACGGTATCTGCATCAACAGTGACTTTAGATGTCACTAATGATTATGTTGTTTATGCTGGTGATACTATTGAGGTGCAGTACGTTAAATAATTAACCTAAATTTTTAGATTGGCACATTTGTTATGTTCTTAATCAAACAAACTGCTTCCATATGTTTTTCAATTTTAAACGAATAACTCTTTGCTTTACGATGATGGTAAATTTTACCATCATCGCGCAAGAAGTAGAAGCTATTAATAAAAAAGGGAGCATAGTAACCGTTAATAATAATACGGTCACTACTGCGTTTGCGGCACCCACAAACCCTGTTGAAAATGATGTTTGGTTAGATACTTCAGATAGTGAAAATACGAGACCTAAGATATGGACAGGCACAGTATGGGTAACCCTTGACTATACAGGCACTCCAGGATCTATTTTTTATACAGGATCTACCAATAATCCTACTCAAGATAACAACAATCTTTTTTGGGACACAGCCACTTCAAGCCTAGGTCTGGGAACGAATACTCCAGATGCCAGATTGGATGTAGAAGGTGGCACCGTTCGCTTCTCGGACTATGGCGGCGGTACTGTTACAGGAATAGCAACCAATATATTGGCGGTAGAGGCCGACGGCGATGTTGTTGAATTAGGCATTGCCAGCTTAGGAACGGACAACCAAACCGCAACCGAGGTAAACATCATAGATGTTGTGGACAATTTTATCGCAACCAATGTTGAAGATGCACTTACAGAGTTGTACACATCAATTAAAACTGTTGATAATGCGTGGGGTGTTCTAGGAAACTCAGGTACCGATGATAACGTTAATTTTATTGGTACTACAGATGATCAAGATTTAGTTTTTAAACGAAATAACGTTAATGCAGGTATATTAGATAGCGATAATGTAGCATTTGGTGTTTATTCATTGTCTTCTAATACTACAGGAAATGAGAATATAGCATTAGGTCTTAATGCACTTAGAGATAATACAACGGGAGATTACAATACTGGTGTAGGCTCAAATGCGCTGTATTCTAATACTACCGCAAATGAAAACACAGCGGTTGGTGCAAACGCGTTGTATTCAAATAAAACTGGTGCAAATAACACCGCAATGGGAGCAAATGCACTTAATGCAAACACAACAGCAAGTAATAATACGGCAGTTGGTGAAAATGCTTTGCTAGCAAATACTTCAGGAAGTAGTAATGTTGCCTTAGGAGTGTTAGCGCTTTCTACCAATAACGGGCATTATAATACGGCTACAGGAGCAAATGCTTTAGCCGGAAATACTACCGCAAGTTATAATACAGCCAATGGTTTTAATTCACTTAATGCAAATACAACAGGAAGTAGCAATACAGGGCTTGGTGCAAACTCGCTTTTTTCTAATTTAACAGGTGCTGGTAATACTGCATTGGGTGCAAATTCACTTAATAGTAATCTTTCAGGAGCTAATAATACAGCAACAGGAAGTGCTTCTCTTAGAGATAATACATCAGGAGCTAGCAATACCGCAACTGGCACAAATTCGCTTACTAATAATACTACAGGAAACCATAATGTAGCAAGTGGTACAAATTCACTTTTCTATAATACAACAGGAAGTGGTAATATAGCAAGCGGTGTAAATTCACTATTTAATAATATAACAGGAACTTATAATATCGCATTAGGGTTTGGCTCTCTTAATGGAAATATAGTTGGAAATTATAATATAGCTATAGGTGTAAATAGTTTGAGAATAAATAATGCGAGTTATAATACCGCAATAGGAGGTAGTGCTCTTTTTGATAATACCACAGGAATTGGTAATACTGCTTCTGGTTATAGTTCATTGCCAAATAATATCACAGGAAATTATAATACTGCCATGGGGTATTTAGCCTTAAATTTGAGTACAACAGGAGATAATAATACTAGCTTAGGTTATCATTCTTCTAGAGTATTAACAACGGGAAGCAGTAATATAGCTGTTGGCCACAGATCCTTAGACAATGTAACTACAGGAAGTAATAATATTGCAATAGGCTATTTGTCTAATGTTCCAAATGGACTATTAAGTAATCAAGTACGTATAGGTAATACTGCTGTTACATATGCAGGCGTGCAAGTAGCGTGGACTATTACATCTGATAGACGTTGGAAAAACACAATTAATGACTCTAATCTAGGTTTAGGTTTTATAAATGAATTACGTCCAGTTTCGTATTACCGAAATAATGATGAAAGTGCTAAACTTGAATATGGATTTATTGCTCAAGAATTAAAAAAAGCATTAAAAAATAATGGCGCAGAAAACAACGGAATTATATCTGAAGATGCAGAAGGTATGCTAAGCGTTAGATATAACGATTTAATAGCGCCAATGGTAAAAGCTATTCAAGAGCAAACAGAAGAAATTAAATTATTAAAAGAAGAGAAGGAGGCAACAAATAAGCGTTTGGAGGTTTTAGAACAGACAATTCTTGAGTTGCAAAACAATTAAATGATGTATAAATGTATAGTTATCTATTTCCTATTGGAGATGAATTCTATTTACGACCATAGTACGTTAGTATCACCTCAAAAATAAGTTATAGAAAGAATCAAGCAAGGTTATGCATAGAATAATTGCCCCGTTTTAGTGGTAAACTGCTATAACAGTATGTTCTTCTTTATCTTTTACAATTAAAGTATGTGAAAAAGGTTTTTCTATTTGTCGTTTATAGCAAGAACGGGAACATCTTCAAAATATCCTAAGCGGTCCAAAGTAGGTTTTCCAAACCCCATCCTTTCCCAAAATGTACGTTTCTTATTAATGTAACTTATCATATTACTACGCCTAATTTCAACGAAGCAATTTAAAGCAGTATTCATTTCTACATTGTGTATGATAGTGAAGTTGTGATCAATATTTTTGAAATATGTAGTCAGTAATGTTTTATTCCTTTTCTGCTCAGCATCCAACGCATCTGAATCTTCTAAGCTTAGCACCTGAATACTAGAGTTACTCAGTTTTGCTATTTCTGCCAAGTGTTTAATATCAAAAAAATTGAAGTCGTTTTTAAAGTCGGTAGCTAATACAATTTCTTTATTGGAATTAAAAATTGCATTTTTTGGAACTATGAGAACAGGACATTTTCTAATATTTTCTATAACGGATATAGCCATCTTACCGTAGTTTGCCATTCTTTTGTTGGTCGTTCCCTTTGCACCCATTATTAGGATGTCTATCTCCATATTCTCAATTATATCTTTTACGGCGTCTAGAAAGAGGGTGGAACGGGAAAGAACATGAAAACGATGTCTGGGGTTATCGTTTTCAAAGGTTAAACGGGTGAGAATTTCTCCAAGACCTTGTTTTGAACGTTTTTCAGATAGCTTGTTGAAAGCCTCGTCTGGATCTAAAAGAGTAAGACTATCCAACCCATGTGTATCTTTTGCATACGTGTTTAGGATATAAAAATCACAGTCTTTATTTTCATAGAGTTTGATAGCGTATTGAATAGCGTTCAACGAATACTTTGAAAAATCTGTTGGCAATAGTATCTTTTTCCCCATGATTGTTTTTTTTAATGTTCTTTATATTCAAATTGATTTACCAGACCAGCAGTCAAACTTCCTTTTCTTGTTTCTCTTTTTCGTTCTTTATTCTTTCCCTAATAACCTGTACAGTAAGTATTGATTTAGGGCTCATAATATTTTAAAATTTAGCTTTTCACATTCAAAAGAATTTGCGATAACACCATTCTTTTTAAAGTCCTATATCTTCTTATGTGCTCCAGGTAAACCAACCTATTTTTTTCATGCTTATGCAGATAGAAGGCATCACATTGCACAGTGTCACATTCTACTATATGGCGCATGTTGCTGCCATGGTTTTGTAATGTTCCTATTTGCGATTTGTTCTCTTTCTTTATTTCTTTTAGCTGTTGATAGAGTTGCGTGTTGTGCAGCATCCGTTCTTCAATATCTATCAGATAATCTAATTCCTCGTTTATATATTCAAGATCGTCCGTCCAATTAGTGACTTCTACTTTATCTTTTTCCATCATGATGCGGCTATCGGATTCATGCGGATAAAATGGTTCTATTGCGTTCATATGTTGTGTTTTTGACTCTTGTGTTCTTTCTATAGTTAACAGTTAGTAAATAGGAGCACTTGTAGGAGTAACTAATTAGGATTGGTAACTGTTATCTGTTTGATTTTCAGAAAATTATCACAATATTTTTAGGTTAATGCTATTAGAGACAAAGAGCATGCCTATAAACGGAACAGATATAATTATACTATTTAAAATACTGATTGTCAATGATTAATGAGTATTGTGAGGTGTGATAAAGCTATTTTAAGATGAGGAGAATTTACCCGGTTGATGAGTTTTGAACCATTGAATCAATTCAACTGGAAACTACTTATTCTTATGATTTTTCAGCTTTTCTTAGCTCAGAAAAGCAATCACCTAATCGAAGAACAAATGCATAATTACAAAATGAAAAAAGTAGAAGCAAAGGAATAATTTGGTGATTTTGTAAAATGAGTATAAGAGGTAGTGATAAAATACAGAAACAATCACTTGCAAACTTTTTCTTATAATTTTTAAATAAGAGTTACTAACCAAATGAAATTAAATAATAACTCAAAAAAAGCTCAATTTAGGAGTTCTTATAATCGGGAACTAGATATAGTATTTAATCTATCTAGCGCTTTAAATTGTATCTATTTTTCTTTTCTTAGACAACTCTCTAGAAGACAATTAGTTTACCCTTTTTTTTGATGGTTGTTAATAAAAGTCTGAAAACATTACTTTGATTTAAGAGAAATACGAGGAATAAAACAAGACCTTTATACTTCTTCTGAAGAAGAATTTTAAGATTCATTTCCTATGCAGATAACACACCTTATAAAAAGGGATTTTTCCAAGAAACCGTTTCAGTTATACAAAATAACTGAGGCTATTATGAAAGCCATGACGGCAGCGTCTCATGGTGGTCCTAACGATGCAGAACGTATAGCAAATAACGTTCACGCTTCACTCCTGGAACGAAGTGCGCTAGATAATAATTATGTACCTACGGTAGAAGAAGTGCAAGATTTTGTTGAAAACAGACTCATGGAAGGTGGGTTTTTTGACGTTGCCAAAGGATATATCTTGTATCGTAACGAGCAGGCTCAAAAAAGAAAGTCAAATATCTTTGAGAAGCGCATCAACTTAAAGCCGTACGAATATCCGCAGTTGTATGAATATGTTCCGGCTATTCGTCACTCATATTGGATACATACGGAATTTAATTTCACAAGTGATATTCAAGATTTTAAAACCGGACTTGAAGAATCGGAAAGAAGTGCTATCAAAAATACCATGTTGGCTATTTCCCAAATAGAAGTTGCTGTAAAAAGTTTCTGGGGAGATATCTACCATAAAATGCCTAAACCGGAAATTGGTTCGGTTGGAGCTACTTTTGCAGAAAGTGAAGTACGTCATGCAGATGCATATTCTCATTTACTTGAAATTTTAGGACTCAATGCAGAGTTTAAAAATTTAAAGAAGAAGCCGGTGATGATGAAGCGGGTGCAGTATCTAGAAACAGCACTTAAGAATGCAAAAAGTGTAGATAACAAGGAGTATGCAGAATCAATTTTGTTGTTTTCTTTGTTTATTGAGCATGTTTCTCTTTTCTCTCAGTTTTTGATCATAATGGCTTTCAACAAGCACAAGAATATGTTTAAGGGTATTTCTAACGTGGTTGAAGCTACCTCTAAGGAAGAACAGATTCATGGTGACTTTGGTATTGATGTTATTAAAATCATTAAGGATGAAAATCCAGATTGGTTTGATGAAGAATACAGCACTATGATACAAGATATGTGTCATGAAGCATTTATTGCCGAAAGTGAAATAGTAGATTGGATTTTTGAGCAAGGAGAATTAGACTTCTTGCCAAAAGCAGTGATAAATGAATTTATTAAAAACCGATTCAATAATTCTTTAAGTAGTATTGGAATTGACAAAATATTTGATGTCGATGAAAAACTATTGACGGAAACAGAATGGTTTGATGATGAAATTATAGGAACCAAACATGGCGATTTCTTTGTGAAGCGCTCTATCAATTATAGTAAAAGAACCCAAAGTATAACTAGTGACGACCTTTTCTAAATGAACGAATTAAACACTACCACCTCACAAATTAAAGAAACAATCTCAGAGCAAGACCAACTTGTGAACGCAAGAAAAGAAGCTCTTAAAAACACTAAGAATGAACCGAAAGGCGGTTTTGAGTGGCTTACCGACCACAGTCTTAACTTTTTAAACTCTGGATATTTAACCAAAGGCGTAACTGCTGAGCAACGTATTCGCGAAATCGCGGATAGAGCAGAACAGTTGTTAGACATGCCAGGTTTCTCCGACAAATTTTTTGGTTACATGTCAGAAGGGTTTTTCTCTTTGGCATCTCCGGTATGGTCAAACTTCGGAAAAGAAAGAGGGTTACCAATTAGTTGTTTTGGTTCGCATATAGGCGATGATATGGGTAATATTTTATATACCCAATCAGAAGTTGGTATGATGTCTAAAATGGGTGGAGGTACTTCTGGTTATTTTGGAAAAATAAGGCATCGTGGTGCTGAGGTAAAAAACAACGGTCAAGCTTCAGGAGCTGTGCATATTATGCAGCTTTTTGAATCTATGGTAGATGTTGTAAGTCAAGGTTCGGTTCGTCGTGGTCGTTTTTCACCATACTTGCCTATTGAGCATCCAGACATTATGGAGTTCTTAGAAATTGGTACGGAAGGAAATCCTATTCAGGAGCTTACCCATGGGGTAACGGTAACTGATGCATGGATGAAGGATATGATTGATGGCGATACGGATAAACGCTCTATTTGGGCTAAAGTATTGCAACGTAGAGGAGAGATGGGGTATCCATACATATTCTTTACCGATAATGCCAACAATGGTGCATCAGACGTATACAAAGAGAAAGATTTACCTATATATGCAAGTAACCTTTGTACAGAGATAATGTTACCATCAAACGATGATTGGTCGTTTGTATGTGTATTGTCTTCAGTAAACGTGTTGCATTATGATAAGTGGAAAGATACCGATGCAGTTGAAACAATGGTATATTTCTTAGATGCCGTTATTACTGAATTTATTGAAAAACTAGAAAGATACCGCGATTCTGATTCTCGTGAAGACAGACAGACTTTTCTTTTTATGGAACGTGCTTATAATTTTGCTAAAGATAACCGTGCCTTAGGTCTTGGTGTTTTAGGGTGGCACTCTTTGTTACAATCAAAAAGATTGCCTTTCAACAGTCAAGAAGCGTTTAACTTAAATAGTGAAATATTTAAGGGAATAAAGGAGAAATCATACAAGGCGTCAGAAGAGTTGGCAGCTAAGTTTGGTGAGCCAGCCGTTCTTAAAGGATATGGTAGACGTAATGCAACTTTAAATGCAGTAGCACCAACAACATCTTCAGCTTTTATTTTAGGACAGGTATCACAAGGTATTGAGCCAATTTGGTCAAATATTTATGTAAAGGATATTGCCAAAGTAAAGACGACTATCAAAAATCCATTTTTATTGGATTTATTGGAAGAAAAAGGAAAGAATACAACAGAGGTATGGCATAGTATTCGTGAACGCGATGGTTCTGTACAGCACTTGGAGTTCTTGACGGAACTAGAAAAAGATGTGTTCAAAACGTATTCTGAAATAGACCAGATGGATATTATCTATCAAGCGGCAAACCGTCAAAATCATATTGACCAAGGCCAATCGGTAAACATAATAGTGCATCCAGATATGCCAGTAAAAGAAATAAATAAGATTCATGTTACGGCATGGAAACTTGGGTTAAAATCTCTTTACTATCAGCATAGTATGAATGCAGCTCAAAAATTTAAGCAGAAAAAGGATTGCGCTAGTTGTGAGGCATAAGCTTCAAAGCATCGCTATCTAAGGCTTATATTTTACTTTATTAAAACCCAACCCTATTCTATAAATTAGAATAGGGTTGGGTTTTTTTATTTTTTATCCTGAGGTCTTTAATGAAATTTATTTTATGCTGTAGGAGAACGGCAGAAAAAATAAATACTTTTCTCGAAATACTCTTTTTTAACCACGGATTAGTGGTTTTTGAATGACCCTTTTATCTGGAGTTAAGAGACTGTTCTGAAATAAGTAATATTTTTTTTACTTCCCTACCAACTTCACTTGCCTGAAAAGTCGTTTCACTTCTACATTTGGTCATTTCACTTAATAAGGCCCTATTTCAAGAAATACATAGGCCTACATTTGTCTAAGAAGTTGAAAAAGAATTTTAAAAACATATATAATTAGAAATTATGAAAAAAGTAACAACAGTCTTAAGTATGGTATTTTTGGGAGCGTCATTTATGTCCTTTAGTGGAAAAGATGATTGCAAAACCGATTGTGATAGTCTAAGGGTAAAGGATATCACTTTTATAGAAGAGGAAGAGGAAATAGATTTAGGCCTTGACACGGCACTGTATTTGCCAGAAGGTTTTGATGCTTATGTAGGTATGGAGACGGTTTTGGATGATATTGATTTTATTGAAAAAGGAGAAGAAATTAATATCGGCTTTAACACCTTAAAATATTTGCCCAACGGTTTTAATGCCTATGACGGTATGGTGTTTAAAATGGATGATATTACCTTTATAGAAGAACAGGAAGAAATAAATTTAGGTTTGGATGTTCAGAACTATCTCCCTAAAAACTTTAATGCCTTTTCCAAATAAGGTTTAAATCAGCAATAATAGACTAGGCTTTCAATATTATTTGAAAGCCTATTTTGTTTTAAGAAACCACAACTTTGTGTGTATCCTTCGAAACAAAATTGATGTAAATTTGAAATAGTTCTTCCATACAGACTTTCCCATGGCTCTAAAACTAGTAAAACAATCTACTATTATCAAGATAGCCCTGCTACTTGCTATCTTGGCATCGCTACCAAAGACCATTTTTCTGTATGAAATGATAAGCCAAGGGAAATTTAGTTTTTCTGCGGAATGGGTTATGAATACGCTTTACCGCCTGATTTTCTCCTTTTCTTTCTCTTGGGCGATATTGGAGCTAAATGCGAACATCGGGTATGCAAAATTCAAATGGTCTACCAGAGTACGAATGGTGGTTTTGGTCTTGGCTAACCTTACAGTATTGGTAGCGGCCCTTACCTTGTTTAAATTTTTACACCCCGTTTTGTTAGATACCGAAATTACGGAGCGCGACAATGGCTTTTTAAAATTCACCTATGTCAATCTGTTGATTGCACAGTTTTTTATAGGGAGGATTTTGCGACTGCAAGCCGATAAACAAGAAAGCCGCATAGAAAACGAACATTTGAAGCAGGAGAGTTTGCAAAACGAGCTTATGGCGTTAAAAAACCAGATTGACCCGCACTTTTTGTTCAACTCTCTGAATTCATTGACCTCTCTTATTCGTGATAACGAAGAGGCCACGAAGTTTGTGAAAAAACTATCACACATGTACCGGTATATATTGCAGAGTGGGGAAGGCGATTTAACCAGTGTAAAAGAGGAACTTAAATTCCTGGAAAGTTACACGTACTTGATACGCACGAGATACCGAGACCGTTTTTCTATTGATATTAAAATAAAGAATGAATTTCTTGTGGAGAGGATACCACCTTTGGCCTTGCAACTGCTCGTTGAAAATGCCGTAAAACATAATGAGATTTCGGAAGCAAACCCTTTGTTGGTCAACATTTTTTCAAAGGAAGGTTCAATTTATGTAGAAAATGCCATCAGACCACGGAACACATTGGTCGAAGGGACAAAAAATGGACTATTGAACCTGAAAAAGAGATATTCATTGTTACGTAAACAAGAATTGACCGTACGTACCGAAAACGGTATCTTTAGTGTGGAACTTCCATTAAATAAAGTAACATGAAGGTGGTAATCATAGAGGATGAATTGGCAGCAAGCGATAATCTTACGTATCTGCTCCATACCATAGATAGTGATATTGAAATACTTAAGGTACTTGACTCTGTAAAATCTTCGGTAGCTTTTCTTTCAAAACCCCATGAGGCCGAATTGATTTTTATGGACATTCACCTTGCAGATGGGGTTTCGTTCGAAATTTTTGATAGGGTTGCAATAAATATCCCTGTAATATTTGCGACCGCCTATAACCAATATACCCTAAAAGCATTCAAGTTTAACAGTATTGATTATTTATTGAAACCTATAGATCAGGACGAACTTTCTGATGCGCTGCAACAATTTAAGGTTCAGAACAAGGAACAAGGAATTGCCGACCATCAGGTAAAAGGCTTGCTTGATTTGATAAAAACAAAGTCGAAAAGCTATAAATCCACTTTTTTGGTTAACTATCGCGAGGAGATGATTCCTCTAAAAACCATAAATATCGCCTATTTTAGAGTAGATACAGGAATTGTAAAAGGGATAACCTTAGATAATAAATCTTACAGTATGGACAACAAGCTGGAAGATATAGAAGAAGAATTGTCTCCTGAGGATTTTCATAGGGTCAATAGACAATTCTTGGTGAATAGAGAGGCTATTGTGAACATCAAACCCTATTTTAGTGGTAAACTTGTTGTGGTAGTAAACCCTGTTTGCGACGAGCGCATTATAGTCAGCAAGGCAAAAGCTACCGAATTTAAGGACTGGGTTGGTTCCTGATTTAAGCAGGATATTCTATTTAATCGGCTTTTGCCGTTAGGCTATTCATAGCTTATGAATACTACTTTATTCGGGCTATCTCATTTTTGTCGAATTTTTTCTACTCAATTTCCGCTATATTTTTTAAAATTTCATCGGTTTCTTGGGTGTAATTTTTAAGGGTAGTTAACCTCAATAAATGAAACATCTTTAATTGTGTGCCAAGACTTACTAATTTCCAAAAACAGTTCGGATTGCTAGGGTAGGGGATTTGAAATAAAAGGTTTTTTGCAAACTTATTATTTTTCTCGTGGTAGCCTGGAGAATACAGTATGGCGTATATATAATGCAAAATATCATTGGTGTAAAAGTTGTTCTTATATTCATCACGCACTTCGGGACTGTTTGCCATACACACATTGCCGGTTTCCTTTAATTCAATCATAAAATTCAACTTTAATTTTACTTCAATAGTTTTGGCAATTTTTGGGTCTAGGTCAAAACTTCTTTCCAAGGTGTTTTGTACGATTGATTTATTTTGCTGTTTCGGTTTCGGTTTTCCGATTTCCCAATACAGGTAAGCCATTTCTTTGGGAATGGAAAAACTCACTTCTATCTTTGTGGATTGGATTTTATTTTTTGAATCCATGATATTTATTTTATCGTTCACGCTTCAATTCTTTTTCCAGAGTTTTTGTTTTTTGGAAAAGAATATTTTTTTTCTAAATGGATACGAGCCAATAGGTCGTTTATAAATTATTGTAGATTACTATAGCACCGCACCTATATAGCTCTGCAGCAATCAACCATCTTTGAAAAGATGTGTTTATATATCAAAGCTAGTCAAAGATTCTGAAGTTTTGGTCAATGCTGACTTGGTGAAATATCGATATTCATTTTTAGAGTATGTATATATCCTTTTGTTTTGATCCTAGTTTTTGGACAAGGTTTTTCTGAACATAAATAAACCATAAACAAGTATCAATACGGTTGTGTCATATCTTTTGTAGGTGCTATTGCTCTTTATGAGTAGTCGGTAATAGGGTCCTGAATTCCAGAGATATTGTTTTGTAAATACGGATACTCAAAAGAGTATGGATAATGGCTTAGATAAGCTCGTAATTGCTGTTTCTGATGTTAGATGATATAAGGTTGAGAACCAATATTTAGTTTAAGATAATAAGATGACTACCTCTGTGTAATGAATTTTGGAAAATATTTTCCAATCCAATTTAGACCCTATGAAAAAAGCCCTGAAACAATTTTGTTTCAGGGCTTTTTGCTTAGATTATGAAGGTCTTAAAGTGACCTGGCTGGGGCTCGAACCCAGGACCCTCTCCTTAAAAGGGAGATGCTCTACCAACTGAGCTACCAGGTCATAATGTCAAAAAAACTAATACGTGTTCAATTTAAATAAAAATCAGTTCACGTAAATAAATAAAAAAGCCTCTTTTTTTGCTGAAGAGGCTATTATTTATTTGGTGACCTGGCTGGGGCTCGAACCCAGGACCCTCTCCTTAAAAGGGAGATGCTCTACCAACTGAGCTACCAGGTCAATAACAAATCAGGATTGTTTCCCTCAATGCGGGTGCAAATATAAGTCGATTACTTTATTTTCCAAGCCCTTTTTAATATAAATTTATTTTTTTTTGAAAACCCCTGAAAATAAGCCACTTTTACATCAAAATAAAATTGTGAAAATAGTATTGTTGGGTTATATGGGGAGTGGTAAGAGCACAATTGGTAAATTGTTGTCCCATAAAAAAGGTTTGGAATTTATAGATCTTGATAATTATATAGAGGAGGCAGAGAACATGTCTGTTCCTGATATCTTTAAAAATAAAGGCGAGCTTTATTTTAGAAAGAAGGAATATGAATATCTTAACGAGGTACTTGCCCAAAAAGACGATTTTGTATTATCTACTGGTGGCGGTACGCCATGTTATGGAAATAACATACAAGCAATTCTAGAGAATACGGAAAATGCTTTCTATCTAAAAGTTTCCATACCTGAATTAACTAAACGTCTTTTAAAAGAGAAAGATGAGCGCCCCTTGGTAATGAACATCGCCGAAGATGAGTTACCCGAGTTTATAGGGAAACATCTTTTTGAACGAAGCTATTATTACAATCAAGCAAAAAAGGTTATTAGTTGTGATGCCAAAGACCCGCAAGAAATTGTAGCTGAAATGGAAGAGGCACTAGTCTAAATAGACCATATCATTTTTAGCTTGAAACTGTACGTGAACATGCTCTTGCAATGAAGTGGATAGGGAAATGCCTTTATAATCTGCTTTTACAGGATACTTTTTGTGATTCCTATTTACTAGAACCGCGGTCTTAAGTTGTTTGAGCGGTGTTTTTAAGAAATGGTGAACGCCATAAATTAGTGTTGTGCCAGAGTTAAGAACATCGTCAACTAAAACAATAGATTTATTTACGTATTCTGATTCTGGAATAGAGGTCTGTACGCCGCTTTTTAAAGGATTTGTTTTATCCATTAAAACCTTGCAAAGTGTAATCTCGGCATCGGTTACTTTTTTAAGAACACGTTGTAATTTTTTTGCAAAATTTAGACCCCCGCCATCAATACCTGCTATGATAATTTCCTTTTCTTCAACATTAGCCTCGTATATCTGGTAGGCAATGCGTTCTATCTTATGTTGAATTTGCTGGTGCGTAAGTATTTTATTTTCCATAAAGGGGTATTTTCATTTCAAAGATAGCCAACCAAGTATAAATTTGCTCTTTTTTATTCTATACTCTTTAAATCATCTGGAGTTGAATCTGGATCATCTAAATAGTCTTCAATATCACGACGGTCTTTCTTGGTGGGTCTTCCGGTTCCTTGCTTTCGGTAATGTTCTTTAGCTTGTTTTAAAAGCTCATTATGTTCAAAAGCTTCTTTTGGAGTGGTGTCCGTTCTATAAATAGATACCAATTTAGCGCCCACTCTGCTTTTTGGAATGTCTAAAACCGTAAGTTCAAGATTTATCTGATCCTTTCTTACGATAATTTTATCCATTGGGTACACTTCTCTGGACGGTTTGGCTACTTGTTCATTAATTCTAACCTGACCTTTTTTACAGGCTGTAGAAGCAATGTTTCGGGTCTTAAAGTAACGGGTACTCCACAAGTACTTATCAATTCGCATAACTATTAAAAATCTTTGTTAAGGCTCTCTACAAAAATAAGGGAAAATTGTATCTTGCCGGCTGTAAAAATGAATTGATGAAATTGAATCGAATAGTAGCCTTATCGGCGTTAGTAGTTGTATTAGGGTCTTGTAATAATGATGATGATGGTACTACCGTTGAACCTGCTCGCCCTTTAAGTGAGGTGTTGGCGGAAGATGAAGCGAAGATCCAAACATATCTTAAAACACATTATTACAATTACGAAGAATTTGAAAATCCGCCTGAAGATTTTGATTACAAAATTGAGGTGATGGAAATAGGTGAAGGGGATACTGATAAAGAGACGCTCTTGGAAAAGATGGTTCCAATTAAAGTGAGCGTACCCTCAAGTCATTTTTTAATTTCTGGAGAAGAAACTACTGTTGAGCATACAATGTATTTCCTAGATGCAAGACCAGGTGCTGGAGAAGGTTTAAAGGTTGCAGATTCTGCTTTTGTTCGCTATTCAGGAAATCTTATTGATGGTACTGTGTTTGATGAAAATAATGTAGACTTTCCACTCTGGTTTGATCTGGCTAGTCTGCAAGCACCGGCAACTTCAACAGTTACAGGAACTGCTGCAAGAGGTTTTTCAGAAGGAGCAGCCCTTATCAAAGGAGGTACGCCAGCGGTAGTCAACGAAGACGGTACATACTCAGTTGATGATTATGGTGTAGGAATGTTTATTTTTCCATCTGGATTAGGATATTATAATATAGTAAGAGGAACGATACCTGCTTATAGTCCGCTTATATTTAAGTTAGATATGTATGCTGTTAATCAAACAGATCATGATGGTGATGGTATTCCATCAATAGATGAGGACACGGATGGCGATGGTTATTTGTTTAATGATGATGCAGATGATGACGGTATTCCTGATTATTTAGATGCTGATTAAAAGAGAAAATTTTTTCAAATAAAAAAGAAAGCCCGAAACATAAGTTTCGGGCTTTCTTTTTATAATAACAGTTTCTTTATAACGTCAAAGATAAACTTACGATTAGTTGGTCTGGTCTAGTATCTACACGACTTGGGCCTAGCTCGGTAATATTAGTGTTAATAAAACTAGCTTCGTTACTGTTGAAGCCTCTTTCATATCTAATATCAATACCTAGTTTACCTAAATCTACTCCCGCACCTATATTGGCACCTACACTAAAATTGTTTTCAACATCATCTATAGAGATACCATCAAATTCAGTATCAAGAATATATTGAAACGAAGGACCTGCAAAAACACGTAACGGACCAATTACTTTAACGCCTACTAATAAAGGCATATCCAACTTGCTGATATCAAAATCATCACCGCTATAATCAGACTTAGTTTTGGTATACACCAATTCAGGTCTAAAGTAAATACGGTTTAAGCCAATCTTCCCGAAGAGGCCTACGTGGTAGCCCATTTTTCGGTCAGGGTCTTTAGAGGCATCGCCTATGGATTCAAAATAGTCACCGTTAGCGCTGTAGTTAAGACCGGCCTTAACACCAATTTTAACCAAATCTTTCTGCGAAAATGCAGCAATGCTTACTAAAGCAAAAACTGCTGTAAGGAGTGTTTTTCTCATATGTTCTCGTTTTTTAATACCACAACAGTATCAAAAACGATACCATTGTTATTTCCTTTTCAATACCTTTAAAACGGCCTTCTCAATAGCTTTATTGTTTAGTCCGTATTTCTCCATAAGTTGCTCTGGAGTTCCGCTTTCACCAAAAGTATCTTGCGTTGCAACAAACTCTTGTGGTACAGGATTATGAACAGTAAGGGTTCTAGCAACACTCTCGCCAAGTCCGCCTAAGAAATTATGCTCTTCTGCAGAAACAACACAACCTGTTTTTTTAACAGATTTTAATAAAGCTTCCTCATCAAAAGGTTTGATGGTGTGAAAGTTTATTACCTCTGCAGAGATACCTTGTTCCTCTAATCTTTCGGCAGCTATTAAAGCTTCCCAAACTAAATGTCCTGTAGCAATGATGGTAACATCTGTACCTTCACTAAGCATAAGGGCTTTACCAATTTCAAACTTTTGATCAACAGGGGTAAAGTTAGCTACTTTTGGTCTCCCAAAACGTAAGTAAACAGGGCCTTCATGTTCCGCTATTGCTAATGTAGCAGCTTTCGTCTGGTTAAAATCACAAGGGTTTATAACAGTCATGCCCGGAAGCATTTTCATCATACCTATGTCTTCTAAAATCTGGTGTGTAGCACCATCTTCACCAAGGGTTACACCTGCGTGAGATGCACATATTTTAACGTTTTTACCAGAGTAAGCAATAGATTGGCGAATCTGGTCGTAAACTCTACCTGTAGCAAAGTTGGCAAAAGTACTTGCAAAAGGAATTTTACCTCCAATAGTAAGACCGGCAGCAATACCCATCATGTTGGCCTCGGCAATACCTATTTGAAAGAATCTCTCTGGGTTCTCATCAATAAAAGGTTGGATTTTTAATGATCCAATTAAATCAGCACAAAGGGCTACGACATTAGGATTGGTTCTTCCCAACTCTGTCATGGCTTCTCCGTAGCCACTTCGAGTATCATTTTTTCCTTGATCTATATATTTTGTCATTTTGTTTCGTTTTTGTCGTTTCCGTCAAGCGGAAATCTAAAATTTTAAGATAGTTGCGGAATTTTAATAATCACCTAAAGTTTCAGGATTCTGCCCTAAAGCATTCTCCAGTTGCTCATCACTAGGCGCCTTACCGTGCCATGCGTGTGTATGCATCATAAAATCTACGCCATTACCCATCATTGTATCTAAGATGATACATACAGGTTTTCCTTTACCTGTTCTGCTTTTGGCTTCTTTAAGTGCGTTCACTATTGCTTCAAGATTATTTCCTTCTGCAACTTCTAAAACATCCCATCCAAAAACTTCGAATTTTTCTTTTAGGTTCCCTAACGGAAGTATTTCTTCTGTAGGACCATCAATTTGTTGCCCGTTTCTGTCAACAGTAGAAATTAAGTTATCTACTTTATTACCGGCAGCATACATAATAGCTTCCCAGTTTTGGCCTTCTTGAAGTTCGCCATCGCCGTGAAGACTGTATACTAATTTGTCATCTCCGTTCAATTTTTTGCCTAATGCAGCACCTATTGCTACAGACATACCTTGGCCCAATGAACCAGAAGCTACACGAATACCAGGTAGCCCTTCATGTGTAGTTGGGTGTCCTTGTAGACGAGAATTCAATAAACGGAATGTGTTTAATTCTTCTACAGGGAAATAGCCTTTTCTTGCCAAAACACTGTAAAAAACAGGTGATATGTGACCGTTTGAGAGGAAGAAAAGATCTTCGTCCTTACCATCCATATCAAAACCTTCTTTAAGGTCCATTGCTTCATTATAAAGCGCGACCAAAAATTCAGTACAACCCAAAGAACCTCCTGGGTGACCTGAATTTACTTTATGTACCATACGTAGAATGTCCCTTCGGGTCTGTACTACGATATCTTGTAGTTCGTCTAATTTTGCCATTTGTAAATGTTCGTTTTTAGTAGTTTTCAAATGTAATCGCAATCTTTTGGGAATACAAATTGCACCTTGTTTATTTTTGCCCTCAAATTAAAAAAAGAGTGATAAAAGCAACAGATTGCAATGTTTTGAGCATTAGCGGTTTATTTATTCAAAATAATAGTAAAGTTAGAAGTACTCATCACTAAAAAGTATTTTGACGGGTTGATGCAAAAACGAGCAGCAAACTTTATTTTTTCGTTAAGGCTTTTATGCTAGGCAGTTGTTTATCTTTGCGCCCATAAATTATATTTTGAAATTTACCTTACACCACACAGATCCTAAAAGTAAAGCCCGTGCCGGAACAATGGTTACCGATCATGGAGCAATAGAAACACCTATATTCATGCCTGTAGGAACAGTTGGTTCCGTAAAAAGTGTGCATCAGCGTGAATTAAAAGAGGATATAAACCCCGATATTATTTTGGGGAATACCTATCACCTTTTTCTTAGGCCTAAAACAGAAATTATAAAGAAGGCAGGTGGTCTTCACAAATTTATGGGATGGGATAGAAATATCCTGACGGATAGTGGAGGGTACCAAGTATACTCTCTTTCTGGAAACCGTAAAATAAAAGAAGAAGGCGTAAAGTTCAAATCGCACATAGACGGTTCTATGCATCTTTTTACGCCTGAAAATGTAATGGAAATTCAGCGTGTTATTGGTGCTGATATCATTATGGCTTTTGACGAATGTACACCTTACCCTTGCGATTATCGTTATGCGGAGCGGTCAATGCATATGACCCATAGATGGTTAGAACGTTGTATTACGCATTTGGAAAAGACTCCTTTTGAATACGACTATTCACAAACGTTTTTTCCTATAGTACAAGGTTCTACCTATACAGATTTAAGAAAACGTTCGGCAGAATATATTGCAGGAGTAGGAGCTGAAGGTAACGCCATTGGTGGTCTATCAGTAGGTGAACCTGCAGATGAAATGTACGCAATGACTGAAGTGGTTTGCGAAATTTTACCGGAAGACAAGCCAAGATACTTAATGGGAGTAGGTACTCCAATTAACATTCTAGAGAACATAGCCTTGGGAATTGATATGTTTGATTGTGTGATGCCTACGCGAAACGCCAGAAATGGAATGTTATTTACCGCTCATGGTACCATCAACATAAAAAATAAAAAGTGGGAAGATGATTTTTCTCCTGTGGATGAAATGGGTATTACGTTTGTAGACCTTGAATATTCAAAGGCGTACTTGCGTCATTTGTTTATTGCTAAAGAATATTTGGGTAAGCAGATTGCTACGATTCATAACCTAGGATTTTATCTTTGGTTGACTCGTGAAGCTCGAAAGCATATTTTAGCGGGAGATTTCACAGAGTGGAAAGACCGTATGGTGAAGCAAATGGATAAACGATTGTAGTGTTAACGATACTGGATAAATACATATTAAAGAGATATCTGATCACTTTTTCAGTGATGATATTGCTATTTATCCCCATAGGTATCATGGCGCATTTGGCCGAACAGATAGGGAAAATGCAGGCCAATGAGGCCCCATTAGATGAAATTCTTATCTATTTTGGAAACTTTACTATTTACATAGGTAGTCTGCTGTTTCCTATTTTTCTCTTTCTATCCGTTATTTTCTTTACTTCTAAACTGGCTAGTAACACAGAGATTGTTGCTATTTTAAGTTCAGGCGTTTCTTATTCCCGGTTTTTAAGGCCTTATATTATTGGAGCATCTATCATTGCTACTCTTATGTTTTTCATGGGTATGTTTATTGTTCCCAATGCCAGCAAAGGCTTTAATGAGTTTAAGTACAAGTATCTTAAAAAGGGGAAACAAGACCGGGTTACTAACAACATTTTTACGCAATTAAATGCGAATGATTTTATCTATGTGAGTAGCTTTGACCCTGCAAGACAGATTGGGTACAATTTTACTTTTGAAAGGTTCAATGATAAAAATGAGCTTGATTTTAAAATTTCAGCAGCCAATATTAGATATGTAGATAAGGATAGTATGTACCGTCTAACTACTTATAAAAAGCGACAACTAATTAACGATACGGCCATGGTAGAAACCAAGCGTCGTCTGGATACGGTTTTTTCTTTTCAAATAGGAGATCTTACTCCGGTGTCTTATGCGGCGGAAACTAAAAATATCTTTGAGCTCAACCGCTTTATAACGGACCAAAGATTAAAAGGAGCCTCTAATATAAATGCCTATGTGTTGGTAAAATACAAACGTTGGGCATTACCTATAACAGCTTTTATTTTGACTATAATAGCAGTAGCCGTTTCGTCTGTAAAAAGGCGTGGAGGAATGGGTATTAACCTTGCTTTTGGAATTATAGTGGCCTTTGTCTTTGTTTTCTTTGATAAGGTTTTTGGTACACTTGCGGAACAATCCGGTTTTTCACCCCTCATGGCAGTGCTTATTCCTAATACGATTTTTGGTATACTTGCTGTAGTTTTATTACAGAAAGCAAAACGATAACGCTACGGCGTCTAAAAAGGCTTTTATGGGGGCACAGCTAAAAAACTACCTACATTTACATTTAATAGTTTTCATTTGGGGCTTTACGGCTGTTCTAGGGAAATTAATAACCTTAGACGCAATGCCTCTGGTCTGGTATCGTATGCTTATTGCTGCGGTACTCATATTCTTCTATCTGTTCGCTAAAAGATATTCTCTAAAGGTTACACGTAAAATGCTACTGGCCTTAATAGGTGCGGGAATTGTAATTGCGCTGCATTGGGTCACCTTTTTTTTGGCTATTAAAGTTTCTAACGTGTCCATTGCCTTAGCGACTATGTCTACAGGGGCATTTTTTACTGCGGTTATAGAACCCTTTTGGTACAAGAGAAAAATGATTTGGTACGAAATTCTGTTTGGAATCATAGTTATGTTAGGGCTTTATTTAATTTTTAAAGTGGATACGCAGTACCTGTATGGTATTGTTTTAGCCCTTATTTCAGCTTTTCTTTCGGCACTTTTCTCATTAATAAATGGTAAACTCATTCAGAAAGAAAGACCATCCGTAATCTCGTTCTACGAGTTATTGAGCGGAGTAGTGCTATTAACAATTTTTCTAGCTTTTCAGGGGAGCTTTAACGCAGAGTTTTTTCAATTGTCATCAGATGATATATTTTATCTATTTATATTAGCATCTATCTGTACGGCTTATGCTTTTATTGCATCGGTAAAAATATTAAAGTATATAAGTCCTTATACAGTAATGCTCACCATTAATCTAGAGCCTGTGTACGGCATAATTCTGGCGTATTTTATTCTAGGCGATTCAGAGAAAATGAATCCTTTATTTTACGTAGGCGGCGGCATCATCCTAATGACGGTTCTTGCCAACGGATTAATGAAAAATAAGAGAAGGTTTAAAAAACCCTTCAAGAGATAAGCTTAAAGTTCTATATTTGCCCATCAAACTAAACCTATTACACTAATGGAATATCTCGATTTTGAACTCCCGATAAAAGAGCTTGAAGACCAGCTGGATAAATGCATGATTATTGGAGAAGAAAGCGATGTAGATGTATCGGAGACCTGTAAACAGATCGAAAAGAAATTAGCCGATACCAGAAAAGACATCTACAAAAATCTTACTGCTTGGCAACGGGTACAGTTATCTAGACATCCTAATAGACCATATACTTTAGATTATATTAACGCTATATGTGGCGATACTTTTCTAGAACTTCACGGAGACAGAAATGTGAAGGATGACAAAGCCATGATTGGTGGTCTTGGTAAAATTGGTGATCAGAGTTATATGTTCATCGGGCAACAAAAAGGCTATAATACAAAAACAAGGCAATACCGTAATTTTGGTATGGCCAATCCTGAAGGTTATCGTAAAGCATTGCGCTTAATGAAATCTGCAGAGAAGTTTAATATTCCTGTAGTTTGTTTCATTGACACTCCTGGTGGTGCTGCTGGTATTGAAGCAGAAGAAAGAGGTCAAGGAGAGGCAATTGCTCGTAATATTTTAGAAATGACTCGCCTTAAAGTGCCAATAATTGTTGTGATTATAGGTGAAGGAGCTTCTGGTGGAGCCTTAGGTATAGGTGTAGGTGATAAGGTGTTGATGTTAGAGAATACATGGTATTCCGTAATATCACCAGAATCTTGTTCTTCAATTCTTTGGAGAAGCTGGGAATATAAAGAAGTAGCTGCAGAAGCATTAAAGCTGACTGCTACGGATATGAAAAAATTAAAACTAATCGATGAAATCGTGCGTGAACCAGCAGGTGGAGCGCATGCAAATCGAGAAAAGACCTTTGAGGTGGTAAAAAATAAAATTACTACTCAATTTGAAGCTTTAGAAAAGTTATCCCCAAAGGAATTAGTTAAAATAAGAATGGATAAATACGCCCAAATGGGTGTTTTTAACGGTTAACGGACGCTTTTAACAAGCTGACCAAAATCTGAGGAAGACTTTCCTCAGATTTTTTTTGTTATCAACATAAAATCGTAACTTATTAACAGGGTAATGTTCATTACCTGTTAACTATACTTCGCTTTATTTTTTAGTTAATTGCATAATTTCGTGAAATGGAAAAAATTAATCCGGTCGTTGCCCGAAAAATAGATAAATCTACCCTGATCAATTTAGAGCGTGGTAAAATACCACCGCAATCTGTTGATTTAGAGGAGGTTGTTCTTGGTGCAATGATGATAGATAAGAAAGGTGTGGATGAAGTGATAGATATCCTACACCCGGATGTTTTCTATAAGGATGCCCACCGTCACATCTACGAGGCTATTTTTAAACTGTTCGAAAGTTCAGAACCGGTGGATTTATTAACGGTTTCTTCTCAATTAAAGAGAGACGGACGGTTAGATACTATTGGAGGTGATTTTTACCTTATTAAATTGACTCAAAAAGTAGCTTCTTCGGCGCACATTGAGTTTCACGCACGTATTATACTTCAGAAGTACATTCAAAGAAGCTTAATTAAAATCTCAAATGAGATTATTGAAGAGGCTTATGATGAATCTACAGACGTTTTTGACCTTTTAGATAGTGCAGAGTCTAAACTTTACGATGTTACACAAGGTAACTTAAAGCGTTCTGCGGAAACAGCCATGGATCTTGTAATTCAGGCTAAGAAAAAGATTGAAGAAATTTCCAACAAAGAGGGGATGAGCGGTATTGCTACCGGCTTTGATAAACTAGATAAGTTAACCTCTGGTTGGCAGCCTAGTGATTTAATTATTGTAGCGGCACGTCCTGGTATGGGTAAAACAGCCTTAACCTTATCTATGGCAAGGAATATTGCGGTAGATGGTGGTCAAGGTGTAGCGTTCTTCTCTTGTGAGATGTCTTCCGTACAGTTAATAACCCGTCTAATTTCTTCTGAAACCGGTCTATCATCTGAAAAGCTGAGAACTGGTAAATTAGAAAAACACGAGTGGGAGCAATTAAACGTAAAAGTAAAAGCGTTAGAAAAGGCACCTTTGTTTATTGATGATACACCATCGTTATCTATTTTTGATTTACGTGCAAAGGCTAGACGTTTAGCTTCGCAACATAATATTAAAATTATTATCATTGACTACTTACAGTTAATGACCGCTGGTGGTACCGGTAAAGGAGGTAACCGTGAACAGGAAATATCTACTATTTCACGAAACCTTAAGGCACTGGCAAAAGAATTGAATATACCGGTAATTGCATTATCTCAGTTATCTCGTGCAGTTGAAACGCGTGGAGGAAGTAAAAGACCTTTACTTTCGGATTTACGTGAATCTGGTGCAATTGAGCAGGATGCGGATATTGTATCATTTATTTTCCGCCCTGAATATTATAAGATTGATGAATGGGATGATGAAGAAAGAAGCCCAACACAAGGTCAGGCAGAATTTATCGTTGCTAAACACCGTAACGGTGGTCTAGAAAGTATTCGTCTTAAATTTATCGGTAACCTTGGTAAGTTTGATAATTTAGATGATTTTGATTCTCCATTTGAGTTTCAGTCTAAAATGAACGAGAACGAGGATAATCCTTTTATAACAAAAAATCTACCGGATGCTAACCAAGCTTTTGGTAGCTCTATGAATGATTTGAATGCAGATGAAGATAATGATGTGCCGTTTTAATAGAAGGGTGTATTAAAAATTCAGATAGTTTTCTAATAGCTTTAACTGTGGCCGTCATAAAAAGCGCACTTTTTCAAGTATCTTTAGAGAAAATCAAAGAGCTATACATATGATGAAATCGCTTTTATCAACTCTTTTCATCTTTATAGGTGTTTTGCAGGTTTGCGCATCTTCCATTTTAATCCCTATGGATGTTGATGGGCAGAAGGATCATCTAAAAGCTTACGGAATCACCTATTGGGTATTAAGCAAACAACAAAAAGTACAGTGGCTTCTAAATTATAGAGGCGGTTCCTTTTTACTTCCTGATGGAGATGTTATTCGTAAAGAATGTCAGATACGGGGCGTTTCTTTTGAAATTTTATCCGATAGTCAAACTCAAAGTATTTTAGCAGACATTAGTAGTCCTTCTAAAAATCAAGATGCAGTAATTCTCGAAAAAGCACCTAAGATTGCCGTCTATTCTCCAAAAGGAAACCAACCTTGGGATGATGCTGTAACTATGGTTTTGACCTATGCGGAGATTCCTTATGTAACCATTTATGATGAAGAAGTTTTAGGTGATAAGCTAGCGCTTTATGATTGGTTGCATTTGCATCACGAAGATTTCACGGGCCAATATGGTAAATTTTATGGAGCTTATAGAGCAGCACCGTGGTACATTGAACAAAAAAAATCTGCTGAAGCATTGGCTAGTGAGCATGGGTTTTCAAAAGTATCGGAAGAGAAAGGTGCAGTAGCTCAGAAAATAAGAAAGTATGTTATTGGCGGAGGTTTTATGTTTGCTATGTGTTCTGCTACAGATAGTTTTGATATAGCACTTTCAGCTGAGGGGGTTGATATTTGCGAACCAATGTTTGATAATGACCCTTCTGATGCAAACTACCAGAGTAAGTTAAACTATAGCAAGACTTTTGCATTCACTGATTTCACCCTGGAAAGAAACCCGCTTAAATATGAATTCTCTTCAATTGATATGACCAGTAAGAGGGGTAACGTGCCCAAAGAGTCCGACTACTTTTCGTTAATGGATTTTTCTGCTAAATGGGATGCCGTACCTACCATGCTTTGTCAAAATCATACCGCATTGGTAAAGGGGTTTATGGGGCAAACAACTGCTTTTAATAGAGATGAAGTAAAGCCAACGGTTATGGTTTTAGGAGAAAATAAACTGAATGGTGAAGCGCGTTATATTCACGGAGTTAAAGGCAAAGGCTTTTTTACATTTTACGGTGGGCATGATCCTGAGGATTACCAGCATAGAGTAGGGGATCCAAAAACGGAATTGGAATTACACCCCAATTCTCCTGGATACCGTTTAATCTTGAATAATGTGTTGTTTCCTGCAGCTAGAAAGAAGAAGCAGAAGACGTAAACAGAGTTTAAATTTGCGAATATTCATACCATCAAAGCCCATTGATTTAATAGCAATCCATCTTTATCTGTTTTCGGTTTTGATAGTAGCTTAAATCTTTACCAAGGTATTTGTTGCTGAGTTGCTGCAGTTCTTGTAAAACTTCTTTTTGCATAGCAATGGATCCGCAAATCATAATGCAACCCTTCTTTTTTAAAACTTCTAAAAACAGTTCTTTGTCACGTTGAATCAAGTGCTGTACGTATATTTTTTCAGATTGTTGGCGAGAATAGGCGGTTTTAAAATTGGTCAATTTACCTGCTTGTAGTGCCGTTTCAATGTAATCTTTATAGAGGTTGAAAGCATCTTTCGTTCGTGCACCCCAATACAAATGAATTTCTTTTCTTTTTATATTCTCCTGCATCATTCCCAAAAAAGGACCAATACCTGTTCCCGTAGCTATAAACACCGTTTTTTTAGAGTGCTTTGGAAAGTGGAAATTTCGGTTGTTTACTATCGTGGCAGTAAGTTTTTCGTTGTGTTCCAGTTGATGTAAATAGTTGGAACATAATCCTTTTTCGTGTCTTCGGATACTGATTAAAAGTGTATCCGTATTCACTTTTCCTATGGAATATAAGCGTTCACGCTCCCCTTTGGCTGGTACGACCGATAGTAAATCGCCTGAAACGGGTTTTGACCCATTCAGGTTTTTAAGGCTCAAAAGGAAGGTGTCGTCTTCAGGTAGTTCCGATTTATGAATAACTTTGAAAGTTGATGCAGGTTTTGAACTGGTAACCAGTTTAGGCTTTTCCAGATGCATAGGTATTCCCATTTTTTCGGACCAGACCGAACACCAATTGTTGAAGGACTCAAAAGATTGGTCGTTAACCGTAAAGACCTCTTCTATAACAATAGTATTATTTGAGGCTTTTAAGACCTCATGAGTTTCGTAAGCAAACTGACAGAAGTTTGGGTAGGCCGTAGAGCCAAAACCTACTACGCTAAAATCAAATGTTTGTTTCTGCTGATTTTTTTTGACCAATTGTATGAACTTCTCTGCGGATGCCGGAGCTTCTCCTTGTCCGTACGTAGCCGTAATGACCAATAAATGTTCCATTTTTTTGAAATGAGAATATTCGTTCATCAGTGCCAGATGACTTTTTTTACCCGATAGTAAAAGTTGTTTGTGTAACTCTTGAGCAAATTGAAGTGTTGTACCACCTTCCGTACCTACTAAAATTACAAACTCACTTTCATTTTTTGAATGCTCATTTTTAATCTTGGTTTTAGGTCTTTTAAAATATACAATAAAGCCCGTAACGGTTAGAAAGGGAATTGCTAAACTTCCCAAACCGAGTACGATTGACCATAAAATACTTCCTTCTCCGGTGTGCAATACAGTGGCCCAAGAAGAAATGACTTGTATTGTGGGGTGTTTTTCTTCGGCAAGGATATCTCCAGTAACTTGGTTCAGGTATAGTTCCCTGTCCTTTAACCGGATGATATAATAGTCTTCTACAAATTCAGAAAACGGGTATTCCAATTCACGTAATTGGGATAGCGGTGTATTTTTAAATAGGTCAAATTCCGTGTATTCTTTAAAAGGTTCCTCCTGAATGGAATCAAAATCGACTTGTAATGATACTTGAGAATCTGGAATAATATCAAAACGAAGCAAGGAAAGATATACGCCTGTGATTGCTAATACTAAAAGAGGAAGGAGTGAAAACCTTGCATATACAACATGATTGTATTGGGAAAAATTCTCACGGACAACGGGTGCAAAGAACTGTTTGTATCCGCCTTGTCTTTTCGCGATGAGTACAATACCCGAAATGCTAATGAGAATTAGTAAAAAAGAGGCGAATCCTATTAGAAAACGCCCCGTAGATTTTAGAAAGAGAGATCGGTGGAGGTTGGTGGCAAATTGAAAAATGGGCTTTTTTTGAATAAGGTTCTCCAATTTATCACCTGTAAATGGATCAATGTAGAATTCTTCGTTCTTTCCATCTATAATAACCGTAGCACTTACAAAACCGTTTCGGTCTCGTTTTATAGCTAATACTTCTTCATATTTCGTATTGATATTCTCTAGAGTCTCTGCCAAAGAAAGTTCATCGGCGCCGGAAACACTGTAGGGTTCAATTTTATTTAAAATTGGTTCTATAGCAAGAATAACACCAGTAATCGATGCAATCAAAAGAAAAACAGAAGAGGCAATGGCAAATAGTAAATGGCTATACCTCCATACCGATACAATCATAAAAACTATCTGTTAGGTACCATTCTTATATAACGGATGTAACCTTTACCGTCTACTTTCTCTTTTAGAGTAGCCGAATTCAGTTCAATTTCAGCATCTACAACATAGTATTCCTGATTCTCTACCGCAGATTCAAAACGAACTTTATAACCAGCATCAATATTAGTAGTGTTGAAACCTAAAGAAATTATATTTCGTTCACCGTTACCAATGGTGGCTCCAGAAATAGCATCAACATTTTCACTTGAGCCATCACTAAATTTCCACCATTCCTTTAAATCAGGAAACCATTCTTTATCATCCCCCTGTACGTAAAGCGTCTTTTCATATTTCCCTTCAGGATTGATTAATGAAACCACTACATAAGCTTTTTCGCCAGTGTAATTGGTCATTTGAATCATACATTTATAACTTACTTCTGGTTCTTTTATAAAAGAAGATAACACGAAAATGGCAGAAGCTAAACACAGCGCTACAACGGTCTTTACTATTATATTTTTCATAGAATACTAGTTTAAAAATTCAAGATTAACCTTGTTTTGGGCCAATAGCTCATTCTCACTGGCCAAATCGTGTGCAGTTTCACCAAACTCGGTGGTAGACTTAAGGTCTGCTCCATTAGTTATTAAGTACTTTAATATTTCTGCGTTTTCAGTCTTCATAGCTGCATAGTGCAATGGAGTATTTCCATCTTTGTCTTTACCGTTGATGTCGGCACCAAACGCACTTACTTTTTTCAGCAAGTCTAAATTGTTTTTGGATACCGCTAAATGCCAAACACTGCTGTTATCAGCTTGTAATTGTTTAAAATCAAAACCTGCATTCTGTAATGCGACAACCTTGGCATCAAAATCACGTGGTTTACCTCGGCTACCAAAAAGGTAAGAAGCTAAATTGTTGCCTTTGTTATCTTTTGCATTTACATCAGCTCCTTTGGATATAAGGTAAGTCACTACATCTGCACCATTGTTTTGAAGCGCTATTGCCAATGCAGTTTGCCCTTTACTATCAGCATGGTCAATATCATTTGATTTTTCGGCAAAGTATTTTACAGCTTTAAGTTCGTTTCTTCCTGCTGCATTTAAAAGAGACGTATTGCCTTCTTCATCTACTGCATTTGGATCAACGCCTTTTGCTTTAAAATATTCAAAAATTGAAACATCTTTAGACGAGCTAGCTATATTATGTAAAGGATTTTCTCCCTTCTTAGTAGTTATATTAGCATTGACCCCTAGTCCTTCCAAATACTTGAAAAGTTCAGCTGAGGCATCTCTGCCTTTACTTGCAAAGAAAATAGCATTTTCTCCAGTAGATTCATTCTTTGAAGTTGAAACACCGCGTTCTACCAATTCCTTAAGAATAGCAATATTTCCACCTTGTGCAGCGTAGTGAAATGCCCCATTTCCGTGGTCATCTACACTATTAAGAGGTAAACCTTTCTCAATAAAATAATCTACAATTTTCAAGTCTTTAGCTCTTCCAATAGACACTAATAAGGCATTTTTACCATGGTGGTCTTTCTCCTTTTTTAAATCGGAACCACCGGTAATAAATGCATCATAGATGGCAAAATCTTGCTGACCCGTTGCAGCGGTAAAAGATATAGGTCCGTATCCATGGGAATCAACAAGGTCTAATTTGGCACCTTTGTCTATCAAATATTTTACAAGATCCAAGTCACCACTAGATGCGGCCCAAAAAACATAGGTACGTGAATCGTGTGTACGTTTATTTATATCGTTGCCCTGCTCCATTAAAAACTGAATGGTGCTGATAGGATTTTTGCTAAAAATGGCAAAAGTAGTGGCGTCAAACCCACCTCTATTGGCTTCGGTAACCGAATGACCATCTTTCATTGTAGCTTGAATGCTACTAATACTTGGTTGTTTTTCCCAGTAGTCCTTATTTAAAAAAGGATTTGGATCTTTTGGTGCATTTCGCTGGGCGATCGCACTTAAAGAAACAAGTACAGAGCTGAGAACTAAAATAAAAGTTCTAATGATATTTTTTTTCATGTTCTTATAAATTGAGATTCTTAATTGCTAAAACCATTACCGGACCATAAGCCCGATAATGGCATGTATAAGCTAATATTTTATAGGTTTACCAAGCACCGATAAAGTGACTTCCCGCTACGTTTACTAATTCCGCACCTTTGGTAACTTCTCCTGTTTCGGTATCTACCACGTAAATATTTCCGTTTTGACCTACGGCGCCTTGGGTAAGGTAAATTTCTGTTCCATCAACTACAAAACCTTGGTATTGGAATAAATAGAAATCTGGGTCATAAGGAATAGCATCAATTTTTTGTGCTGTTTTGGCGTTCAAGTCAGCTAAAGCGAAAAATCCTTGCGCTCCTGCTACACCTTCGGCAGACGCATCATGACGGTAAGCTATAACCGCTTTGCCATTTGCTGCAGGTCTCCAAGCAAGGATATAAGCACCTTCTACACCTAAAGCATCATCTAAATTAAATTCGTAAGAATCATCATATGTATTATCAGCTCCAATTCTTAAAATATGAGAACCTTCAGGATCACTTTGGTTAGCTTGATAAACGCTTCCTTCATAAAGGAAAGCATTAATGCTTCGGTATCCATTCGTATTTCCATGCCCTACGGTAGAAGAAATTACTGATGGGTTCAGTAGAGAAGGGTAATCTAAAACAATGGTTTTGGAGCCTAAAATTTCATAATCACTATCGCTTTCAGCAGTATCAGGGTTTACTTTACTTAAACGTGCACCTATATATAATTTATCGCCAGCCGCATTTAGTGTAGGCATATCAATTCTTGAAATGTAAT
The DNA here is from genome assembly GCF_018603515.1 of Zobellia barbeyronii. GTDB lineage: Bacteria > Bacteroidota > Bacteroidia > Flavobacteriales > Flavobacteriaceae > Zobellia > Zobellia barbeyronii. The sequence continues at coordinate 9,333 of NZ_JACATN010000007.1, read as the reverse complement.
AGCCATTAGCTTCCTCTTCAGCGCTTAACGGAATACTATGCTCTTGGAATTCTTTTATAGAAGAGTTCACTAGGTCTAAAGTTACTACGCCAATAGTAGCTTCTGTACGAGTGTATTTGTCGTTTTCATCAAACTCATTTTCTGTTGATACGTATACTGCAGCACCCGTTTGGTCACCATCAAATAGTTTTATCCATCGTGGAGCTGTACCTACATAAGGAGCAATACTCACTTCTGATCCTGTTGGGGTGAAAGTTTGCCCACCTTCTACGGTATATTTGGTATAATTTCCGCCAGTATCTCCTGCGTAGCTAATATTAAAAATAGTACTTCCATCTTCAGAAGATTGTAATCTTGCCGTTCTGTTAGAAGGAGCTATAAATCCATTTTCAAAAGGCTCTATAGATACAGAAGGGTCTTTGGCATCATCACTGGTTACAGAATAAATTAAAGTTCCTCCATTACCATCACCAGGGTTATCTCCCATTTTAGCTCCAGCAACAGTAATCCATCTTGGTTCCTCTGGTTCTGCTATATCCGGTTCTTCAGTGTCTGGTTCTGGTGTAGGAACTGTATCGTCACTGCTACAAGCGGTCATTAGACCAGCTGTTAAAATGATGGTAGCAAAGGTTTTTAAGTTTAGAAAAGTTCGTTTCATTTTCGGTAGTATTTAAAAGTTTAAAATTTATGTATTGCGTAATTCAGTTTTAAGTAAAAAGCTCTTCCTGGTTTTTGTACAGAAAGATTATCGTAAACGGGTTCATCAAAAATATTTTTGATGTCAAAGCTCATCACAAATCTGTTGTTTGGGAAAGTGTAGCTAAGTCCAAAATCTTGTGCTAATTGCTGGGGTACTTCAAAAAACTCATTCCCAACGGTGTTAGTTCCTTGTGCTGTTAAAAATGAAAATTCATCAGTGAAATAGACATTATAGAAAAGATGTAATTGCGATTCCTTTTGAACAACATTCTTAAAAGAGTAGCGTAGGCCACCGTTCATAGTAAAGAATGGGGTATTGGGGACGTCTATCTCTATTCCTTGATTAACGATTTTTAAGTCGAAACGAGAAACATTAAAATTCAGCCCAAAGTTGTTGTTATAAGAGTAATTTAATTGAGCGTCTATTCCTTTAGATGTACCACTACCTTGGTTTACATATACAATGAGTTCATCATCTACATTTAGAGATGTTTCAATAGGCAGACCAATTCTATCTTTAATATTCCGAGTGAAGACATTGGTTGATATAGTGAAATTGTGCTTTTTGATTTTGAAATTTCCAAACCTAAAGCCTAAGTTGTAGTTATTGCTACTTTCAGGATTAATGCTAGAATTGGCTACTACGTTATCCCCGTCATTACCAAACACCTCAGTCTCATTTGGTAGTCGGATAGCTTTTTCAGCGGAAGTTAGAACTGTGATATTAGGGATGATTGCATATGAAGCAGCAAACCCATAACCGTCATAATTCTTATTGCTGCTTACAATTTCATCTACGACCGTATTGTTTCCGTCAACATCTGTTTCTATGGCAGGGTCAATGCTAATTGTTTTTTGTTGATAATGCTTGCCAAATAAACTGGCTTTTAGCTTTTCTTCAAAAGCTGTTAATTCATAGGTAAATGAATATATGTTTTTATGCAAATCTCTTGTTCCCAGAAACGTGTTTTCCAATACCGATCTTAAGGCATCACTGTCTTCTCGGTCAATACCACTATACACATGATTAGCAGACACCTTATGATTGTGATTAATAGCATAAGAAATTCCGGTTCTGATTGATGCTACATTTCTTTTAATTTTGGCTAGGGTAGGGCCACCTTCTTGTTGTGAACCCCAAGTATATTGATATTCATTTCCTCTAAAATCAACTGCGCGTTCCCCGGTCCAACTATAGGCCCATGAAACAGTATCATTAACATCACGGTTTCTTTTACCGTACAAACCATGAACACTTACATCAAGTCCCTTTGTGAAGAGGTCTTTCTTGTGATAATTTAAACTCCCTAACAGAGCATCGGACTCTAAGAATCTACCTTTGTAAGGAGTAATGGTCATAAAAGCACCATGCTGTACCTCTTTATAATCATCTGAACCGGTAAGGCCAATGAAAAATTGGTCTGCCCATTTTACATCGGTATAACCTATTTGAGCCATTCCACCTGTAGACCTATAGGCATCATTAAATCTTCTAGCAGTAATTGGTGTTTGTACCCCTCCCAAACCTGTAACTACTACACTTCTGCCCGATACCTTGTAGTCATTGTCAGAGTAGTTGTGAAAAAGGGAAGCTTTAACTGTAAATCCTGATTTTTTAAAGCGATAAAGCCCATTTACGCTAGTTTGTAAAGTATTGAACGATCCATAAGAAACCGAAGCGTTGAAATTGGTTTTCGCATCATTATGTAACACTATGTTGATGGCTCCACCTAAAGCATCGTCTGCCAGATGCCCTGGAACAACCCCCTTGTAAACTTCAATATTCTTGATCATTGAAGGAGGGATGCTGTTTAAGTTAAATGAATTACCATAGGTAGAAATAGGAATTCCGTCTATGAAAATACGGACTGAGTTTCCTGATAGTCCGTTTAAACTATAAGTAACGTCAGAGCCTAAACCTCCATTTTGACGTATTTTAACTCCAACAGTAGTGTTTAATAATTCGTTTGTTTGAATATTTCTCAGACTGGCCTCCTCTGTCTTTATAGCATTTACGGCAAAGCCTTTGGTTTCTATCTGAGTTTCTTTGGTTTTACCTTGTACTGTTACTTCGTCTAAATTCTCAATTGTTTCTTTTAAGAGGAAATCTACCTTAAGGTTGGTGTCCGAATCATTAATCTCAATATCCTTAGTACGCGTACCATAGCCTATAAATGACACCATTAGCTTATGTTTTCCTGTAGGTATTTTATCAATGAAGTATTTTCCATTGTCATCTGTGAGAACACCACGATTCAGACTTGCTATTACCACATTTGCAAATGGTAAAGGGTTTTCAGCATCATCATTTATGGCTCCGGATATTGTACCATAAGCTTCTTGGCCTTGAGCAGATATGCAAACTATAAGCAGGAAAGAGGTGAGTAAATTTTTCATTGAATAAAAAGCACTTATCTTTATTAAGATTTAGTCTAAATAAATACCTTTGCAAAACTAATCTAGGATTTCAGGTAAGGATAACGCAAAGAGAAGTTTTAGTTACGAATTAAGAATTAATGAGAATTGGCCTTTTTCCATATAAGAAACATAGGGTTGGTAATAGTATTACCTCCAGAACATTGGTGCGTAAGAACGTATCTATAGCTGAAATACATGAACTAGAAGAGAAAGATCAAGGAAGACAACAAGAGCTTAAAATGGGGGGAGCTACTGTTCAATTAAGAAATTTGACCTTGGATAACTTGGCTGCTGGAGAATATGAAAATGCTCATTTATGTTATGGTATTCACTTTTTATTAGAAGGTGATTGTAAATTTACTAGTGCAGAAGGACAAGCTACGGTAGGCATCAAGTCCGGTTATTATAACCTTGTGCAATGGCCAAACATTTTAGGCACGGTAAATCTTAAGGGGACGGAGTGTGTTTCTGTAGAAGTATTTTTTACTAGGGATTTTATTGAAGACTTATTGGGAAGTGAACATGATTTTGGGTTTAGACATTTTTTAGATTCTTCGGGAAAGCATCCACAATGTCTATGGGATAATGGTCAGCCAATACCGGGGAAACTAAGAATATTACTTCTTGAAATTTTGAATTGTCCTTACCGGGGAAATGCTAGAGTCAGTTATATTGAATCTCAAACACGTTGTTTATTAATAGAAGCATTTTTAGGAAGAGAAAATTGTATGGGTAAAATAGGAGAGCCTCAGTTGCCTAGTTTGGACTATGAGGCAATTGAAAGGGTAGTGTCATACATAAAATTAAACCTAAAGAAAAAGTTGACAATTAAAGAGCTGTCTGAAATTGCAGGCTTTAATACAACCAAATTAAAAAGTAGCTTCAAGAAAGCACATCAAACTACTATATTTAAATATATTACACAGTTACGTATGGAAAAAGCAAGAATGCTTGTTCTACAAGAAAATCTAACAATTGCTCAAGCATCTTACGAGGTTGGATATTCTAATCCACAGCATTTTACCGTAGCATTCAAAAAGACTATGGGGTATTTACCAAGTTCATTGCTTGGTACACCGCTTTAAATCATTTATTTTTTAAGGTCAATTGCTGTAAGCATTGATTGTAAAACGTTCTCAACACCAAAACTGTCGTTATTGTCGGTAAGGTAGTTTGCGGTCTTTTTTACATTAGGATGTGCATTCTCCATAGCGTAACTGAAATGAGCAAGGGCAAGCATTTCAAGGTCGTTGTTGTAATCCCCAAAAACCATAGTTTCTTCAGGAGTCACATTATACAGTTCCTGAACCTTTTGAAGCGCATAGCCTTTATGTGCATTAGGACTAGAGATGTCTACCCAGTTCTCTCCAGAGACTTTTACTTTCAGGCTATCTTCTAGGTGAGCTACAGAAGGATAAATGTATTTTTCGGAGCTTTCAAAGTGATAAATGGCAATTTTTAGTATTTCACCATCAAAATCTTTAAGATCATCAACAACCTTATAATCGGTATAATATTCCCTCAGCTTTGCTTCAAACTCTTTAGAATCGTTTTTTATGTAAGCACTATGTTTACCGCAAAGCACGGGATGGATATTTTCAATAGTATCTAATACGTTAAGAACCGCATTTTTAGATTCATTTGGTAAAGGGGTAGCCAGCAGTTCTGTATCCTGCCTCATGGCAAAACCACCATTCTCAGCTATTACAATAATGTCATTTTTAATAGGCTCTAATTTATCTACAATACTATGGTACTGTCTACCGCTAGCGGCAACGAAAATAATACCCTTCTGTTTCATTTCCTCAAAGAGCTCAAAAAAACGACTGCTTACTTCGTGATTAGAGTTCAATAACGTGCCGTCCATATCTGTGACAACCATTTTTACCTTTGATAGATCCATGTGTATTTTTTAGAAGAAGCAAAGGTATCTGTTCGTAATTTAATTAGGGTTCGTATTTAGAAAGTTTTACATTTATTTGATATATAAAATTTATGAAATTTTTTCAGAAGGAAATACAACTTAAAGCTCGTAGACGTGGCTTTCATCTCGTGACCGAAGAGCTTCTAAGCTCTTTTCCTGAACTTAGTGTTATTAGAACTGGCATGTGTCAGGTATTTATAAAGCACACATCTGCTAGCTTAACAATAAATGAGAATGCAGACCCAACGGTAAGAACAGATTTTGAGAGTCATATGAATAAAATGGTGCCTGAAAATGCGCCCTACTATATTCATACCTATGAAGGGCCTGATGATATGCCTGCGCATATTAAGGCATCTCTGATGGGAGCGTCTGTACAAATACCAATAACGGGAGGAAAGTTAAATCTTGGTATTTGGCAAGGGATTTATTTATGTGAGCATAGAAACCATGCTTCAGGAAGAAACCTTGTGATTACTGCTTTTGGGGAATAAAAAAACCCGTTACACAAGTGTAACGGGTTTTTTATAAGTGAGATATATTCTTAATTTATTTAACCTGGTCTACGATTGCTTTAAAAGCATCAGGATGATTCATTGCTAAATCTGCAAGAACTTTTCTGTTCAATTCAATTCCGCTAGCTTTTAATTTCCCCATAAACTGAGAGTAAGATAATCCGTGTAACCGGGCACCCGCATTAATACGAGTAATCCATAGAGCACGAAAAGTTCTCTTTTTGTTTCTTCTATCACGGTAAGCATATAACATTGCTTTTTCTACCGCATTTTTGGCTACTGTCCAAACGTTTTTACGTCTTCCAAAGTAACCTTTGGCTTGCTTTATCACCTTTTTTCTTCTGGCTCTAGAAGCAACTGCATTTACTGATCTTGGCATAATTTTAAATTTTTGTAGTAGGCGGCGCTTTTATTAGCGCACTTGTGAGCCTAACTCCAGGGTTAATACTTTTTTACCGAAAGAACTTTTACTTTAAACGTAATTGTTCTTTAATACTGTTAACATCTGCTTGGTGAACCAAGCCGTCATGTGTTAACCTAAGCTTACGCTTTTTAGACTTTTTAGTCAAAATATGACTTTTAAAAGCGTGCTTTCTTTTAATTTTACCAGTACCGGTAAGCTTAAAACGCTTCTTGGCACTCGATTTTGTTTTCTGTTTAGGCATTTTTCCTATTTATATGAATCTCACTTATTTATGCTGAAACTGTCCGCAAATGGCGGACAGAAGTCAGTATCTCTTTTGTTAACATAGTATAAAACTATGTTACTTTTATTTTTTCGCTTTAGGGGAAATAAACATAGTCATACGTTTACCCTCTAATCTTGGTAACTGCTCTACTTTTCCCCAGTCTTCTAAATCTTGGGCAAGTTTTAATAGTAGAATTTCACCTTTATCTTTATATACTATAGAACGTCCTTTAAAGAATACGTATGCCTTTAACTTGGCACCATCTTGCAAGAACTTTTCTGCATGCTTCTTTTTGAAGTCGTAATCATGGTCATCCGTGTTAGGCCCAAAACGGATCTCTTTTACGATCACCTTGGTAGCCTTGGACTTCATGACTTTCTCACGCTTCTTTTGTTCGTAAAGAAACTTCTTGTAATCTATAATTTTACATACCGGTGGTTTCGCATCTGGTGATATTTCAACCAAATCCAAAGCCATTTCTTCCGATTTATCTAGAGCTACCCTTATAGGGTATACACCTACTTCAACGTTGTCACCCACCAACCTTACTTCAGGTGATAGTATTTTCTCGTTGATTTTATGAGGGTTTTTGTTTTCCCTCCTAGGTTGGGGCCTAAATCTTTTACGTATTGCTATGACTAATTCTTTTTAGTTAAACTTAATTTTTTTTAAAACGACTTTAAGGTACTGTTAATTTCTGTAGTTACCAAGTCAGAAAACTGTTCAAGAGAAATAGAGCCTAAATCTTCACCACCATGTCTGCGAACAGAAATAGTATTCGATGCTTCTTCATTTTCCCCGACGATTAGCATAAAAGGAATTTTATTCATTTCAGCTTCACGTATTTTCTTGCCGACTGTCTCATTACGAGCATCAACAAGGGCGCGAATTTCGTCATTTTCTAAGGATTTTAAAACTTTTTCCGCATATTTTTCATGTTTCTCGCTCACAGGCAATACAATAGCTTGTTCTGGGATGAGCCATAACGGGAAATTTCCTCCTGTATGTTCTAGTAACAGGGCAATGAAGCGTTCCATGCTACCAAAGGGAGCACGGTGTATCATTACCGGTCTGTGTAACTCATTATCACTGCCTTTGTACGTAAGATCAAAACGTTCTGGTAGATTATAATCTACTTGGATGGTTCCTAACTGCCATTGTCTACCAAGGGCATCCTTCACCATAAAGTCTAATTTTGGACCATAAAAAGCTGCTTCGCCTTTTTCAATCACATAATCAAGGCCTTTTTCTTTGGCTGCATTAATGATTGCATTTTCTGCTTTCTCCCAATTTTCTACAGATCCAATATATTTTTCGGGCGTATCTAAATCCCTTACGGATACTTGAGCGGTGAAGTTGTCAAAACCTAATGAACCTAATACATATAGAGAAAGGTCTATTACATTCTTAAACTCTTGATCTAACTGGTCAGGAGTACAGAAAATATGGGCATCATCTTGTGTAAAACCTCTAACCCTTGTAAGGCCATGAAGTTCACCACTCTGTTCATACCTATATACTGTACCAAATTCTGCATATCGTTTTGGTAATTCTCTATAGCTAAATGGGCGTACGTTATATATTTCACAGTGATGAGGGCAGTTCATAGGTTTTAGTAAGAACTCTTCATCTTCCTTTGGAGTGTGAATAGGCTGAAAGCTATCAGCACCATACTTTTCATAATGACCAGAAGTAACATAAAGCTCTTTTTGACCAATATGTGGTGTAATCACCATTTCGTAACCCGCTTTCTTTTGAGCTTTCTTAAGGAAATCCTCTAGGCGTTCTCTTAGGGCAGCACCTTTAGGTAGCCATAATGGCAAACCTTGACCAACTTTTTGGGAGAAAGCAAAGAGTTCAAGTTCCTTCCCAAGTTTTCTATGGTCACGTTTTTTTGCTTCTTCTACTAAAGCAAGATATTCGGTAAGTTCTTTCTGTTTTGGAAAAGAAATACCATAAATCCTTGTTAACTGAGGTTTCTTTTCATCACCTCGCCAATAAGCACCTGCAACGTTTAATATTTTTATAGCCTTTACAATACCTGTGTTAGGTATGTGGCCACCACGGCATAAATCGGTAAAAGTATCATGGTCGCAAAAGGTAATAGTACCGTCTTCAAGATTCTCTATAAGTTCTACCTTAAATTCGTTTCCTTGACTCTTATATAAAGATAAGGCCTCGGCTTTGGATATAGGGCGCATTTTAAAGTCATGCTTACCACGAGCAATTTCCAATGCCTTTTTTTCTATTAAAGGAAAGTCTTTTTCAGAAAGGGTGTGCTCGCCAAAATCAACATCATAGTAAAATCCGTTGTCAATAGCAGGTCCAATGGTTAGTTTTATACCAGGGTATAATTCCTCAAGTGCTTGTGCAACTATATGTGAAGAAGAATGCCAAAATGCTTTTTTACCTCCCTTGTCTTTCCAAGTATAAAGAACTAATGATCCGTCTTCGTTAAGAGGGGTGACGGTTTCTACTACCGTATCGTTAAATTTTGCAGAAATTACGTTTCGTGCAAAACCTTCACTAATACTTTTGGCAATGTCCATAGGAGTGCTTCCTTTTGCATACTCCCTAATACTTCCGTCTGGTAATGTAATTTTCATCATGCCCATTTTTTGTAATAAGGATGCAAAGATAGTATACCGGCACAAGCCATACAATATATAAGACTTAAGTTTCTAAGTTGTCTCCTACTATATAGTAAGGTGTAGATATTAGGTATATCGATGATCATAATGCTCCTCTACATATATAGGAGTTGTGTGAGGTCTAATTAGGTTAGGTGAATTATGTGTAAACTAAAAATTAATAAAACATTAAGAGTGAAACAGGGGTTTGAAGCTTGCGGGAGTGAAGAAAAAGTTTTATTTTTAAGGCCGCTCTTTTTATGAGGTATGTAATTTACTGAAAACAAGAGGTTTAAAAAAAATTTTATTTTTTCTTTAAAAAACCCTTTGAGAATTAAAAAAGGGTCTTACATTTGCACCCCGCTAAACAGGTATGAAGATGTTTGTTAAGTGTGGGTTAATAAAGAGTAAACGTTCCTTGTAAGATATTGTTTTTGTCACCGAGAAAAAAGATTTTG
>NZ_JACATN010000006.1 GCF_018603515.1 Zobellia barbeyronii | reverse complement strand
GGGTAACGCGAACTATTTGAACGCGAACTACCAAGAGGCGTCCAATTGGTACGGGCAACTGTTCCAGTTGGGGATAACGGATATCGACCCGGAATACATGTACCGGTACGCCCAGACGTTAAAATCGCTGGAAAAGTACGATGCATCTGACGTTTGGATGAACAAGTTCAAGACGGCAAGGTCCAACGACCAGCGGGCCCTGGCCTTCGGCAACAACGAGGACTACCTGGAACAGATCGAGGAACGCTCGGGGAGGTACGAACTGAAGAACCTGGGACTGAACTCCAAGGTATCGGATTTTGCGCCCTCTTTCTACGGGAAGGACCTGGTCTTTTCCACGGCAAGGGACAGCGGACTGGTATCCAAGAACATCCACAGATGGAACAACGGCGCCTTTCTGAACCTGTACAAGGCTACCGGGGACGACCAGGGCAATTTCACGGAACTGGACAAGCTGGACCGGAAACTGAACAAGAAGACCCATGAATCCTCCACGGCCTTTACCAAGGACGGAAAGACGATGTACTTCACGAGGAACAACTCCAACAACGGAAAGTTCTCCAGGGACGAGGAAGGGATAAGCAGACTAAAAATATATCGCGCCGATCTAATTGATGAAGAGTGGGGCAATATCGTAGAACTTCCCTTTAACGGGGACAGCTACTCGGTGGCACATCCTACCTTGAACAATGATGAGACAAAGCTATATTTCGCCTCGGATATGCCGGGAACGGCAGGGGAGTCGGATATCTTTTCGGTAGAGATAAACGAGGACGGTACTTTCGGTGCACCCCAGAACCTGGGCCCACAGATCAATACGGAGGCGAGGGAGACCTTTCCCTTCGTAACGGCATCGGACATATTATATTTCTCGTCTGACGGACATCCCGGACTGGGAGGTCTCGATGTATTCGGAACGGATTTGAAGAACGATAGCGGCAAGGTACTTAACGTAGGAAGACCGTTGAACGGGGAAGAGGACGACTTTTCATATATCGTGAACGAGGGAACGAAGAAGGGCTTTTTCGCCTCGAACCGAAAAGGGGGACAGGGAAACGACGATATCTACAGTTTTGTAGAAAAGGAACCATTGGACTTTACCTGCCATACGAACATTACCGGGGTGGTGAAGGACAAGAAGACGGGAGCCTTGCTTGCCAACGCGACCATCAAGGTATACGATACGAAGAAGAACCTGATAGCGAGCTCGGAAACGGACGCCAACGGTGCGTTCGCCATGGAAGGGAACTGTGAGGACGGAAACTACAAAGTGGTGGCCACGAAAACGGACTACGACGAAGGCGACAAGATATTCGCCACGGTGAACGCGAAGGACGCCACGGGCATAGAAGTGGTATTGGCACAAACGGACAAGTCGGCACCTATCGGGACCGACTTGGCGAAGTACCTGAACATCGAACCGATCTATTTCGATTTCGACAAGCACTTTATCCGTGAAGATGCCCGTATCAGTTTGAACAAGGTATTGGCGTATCTTAACGAATATCCCAATGTGAAGATACAGGTAGGATCGCATACGGATTCAAGGGCCAACGATAACTATAACCTACGTCTGTCTGCAAACAGGGCGAAGTCCACGGCAGCGTACTTGGTGGAACAGGGAATCGATGAAGGCCGCATTTCTTTTGAAGGCTTTGGCGAAACGCAGCTGACGAACGATTGTAGCAACGGGGTACCATGTACCAAAGAGCAACATCAGATGAACAGACGTTCGGAATTCATCGTCGTGAAATAGAGCGGCATAAACAAATAAAGAAACAAACCATTAACTACATAGTAAAAAGGGAAGGAGCAATGCTCCTTCCCTTTTTATTTGTGCCATAAAATCACTCTCAGGTAAGGATAGAATGGAGATAGTCACATTTTTAGTTTATCGACATAACTCCTAAAAAACAAACTTCTTCAGTTTTTTCATTTTTATAACAGTTTCATTCTATACATTTGTAGGGTAAGCTTTAGGGGTGTTCCGAAATAAGGAACTGAGACATACCCTTTGAACCTGATGCGGTTAGTACCGCCGAAGGGAAAAGTTGAATAACACCTCGCAATGGGTGTTTACAACCTTTTCATTAGAATATTCCGTTTTTTTCTATAGGAATGTTTTCTTTTCAAAGACCTTTTCTAGACTTCTATTCTTACAGCATAAATCTATACTGTATGATAACTATTCACATGAACCAAAAGCGGTTAGAGGTCAACTCTAATACTACCATTCATCAATTTTTACAACAAATTGATTCTTCTTTAAATGGTGTGGCCGTCGCTATAAACGAACAGGTTGTTTCAAAAAATAATTGGCAAACCCAGGAGTTGAAAGACCAGGATAAGGTATTGGTTATTCAGGCCGCTCAAGGCGGATAATTGGAATACAGTTTTAGCGCAAAGCGAAAAATCAATTGAATTTAGAAAACTATATATAAACGAGTAAAAGCAATTAGCTTGAAGCTCCTAGCCACAGAAAAATGAAAAGTAAAGACACTGCACCAAAACAAGATCATATTACGAGACAACCGTTTCCGAATTCAAAAAAAATCTATGTGAGCGGAAAAATTCACCCAGAGCTTAAGGTGGCTATGCGGGAAATTGAGTTGAGCGATACTAAAGATTCTTTAACAGGAAAGTTGAAACCAAACGAATCTGTTACGGTTTACGATACTTCAGGACCATATACGGATCCAGAAAAAAAGATAGATGTACATAATGGTATTGAAAGAATAAAGGAGCAGTGGATTGTTGGGCGAGGAGATGTAGAGGAATTGGATAGTTATTCTTCGGAATATTGTAATGAACGTTTAAACGATGCTAGTTTAGATCACATGCGTTTTACACTCCTAAAAAAACCATTACGTGCTAAAAAAGGAAAGAACGTTACGCAGTTACATTATGCCAAACAGGGTATGATTACCCCTGAAATGGAATACATTGCCATTCGTGAAAACCAACGAATAGATGAAATGACGGAGATTACCAAGCAGCATAAAGGCGAGCATTTTGGTGCAGCAATTCCAGATAAAATTACACCAGAATTTGTTCGTGAAGAAGTGGCTCGTGGGCGAGCAGTAATTCCGTCTAACATTAATCACCCAGAAGCAGAACCCATGATTTTGGGTCGTAATTTCTTAGTGAAAATTAATGCCAATATTGGTAATTCAGCTACTACATCTTCTATAGAGGAAGAAGTAGAAAAAGCAGTTTGGGCCTGTCGTTGGGGAGCTGATAATATAATGGATCTTTCAACCGGTCAAAATATTCACGAAACACGAGAATGGATTATTCGTAATTCTCCAGTTCCCGTTGGTACTGTGCCTATTTACCAAGCATTGGAAAAAGTTAACGGTGTTGCCGAAGACCTTACTTGGGAGATTTTTAGAGATACATTAATCGAGCAGGCGGAACAAGGTGTGGATTATTTTACGATTCATGCAGGCGTTCTGTTACGTTATGTGCCTATGACGGCTAAGCGCGTTACGGGCATTGTTTCTCGTGGTGGTTCTATCATGGCAAAATGGTGTTTGGCACATCATAAAGAAAGTTTCTTGTATACTCATTTTGAAGATATTTGTGAAATTCTTAAGCAGTACGATGTTGCGTTTTCATTAGGCGATGGTCTACGACCAGGTTCTGTTGCAGATGCCAATGACGAAGCTCAGTTTGCGGAATTGGAAACTTTAGGAGAATTAACAAAGATTGCAAGAAAGCATGAAGTACAATGTTTTATTGAAGGTCCTGGTCACGTGCCCATGCACATGATTAAGGAGAATATGGAAAGACAAATTGAGGTTTGTGATGAGGCTCCATTTTACACTTTAGGTCCTTTAACTACTGATATTGCACCGGGTTATGATCATATAACTTCTGGTATTGGTGCGGCTATGATTGGTTGGTTTGGTTGTGCCATGTTGTGTTATGTAACTCCTAAAGAGCATTTAGGTTTACCGAATAAAGATGATGTACGAACTGGAGTAGTTACCTATAAATTGGCGGCACATGCGGCGGATTTAGCAAAAGGGCATCCAGGTGCACAGCATAGGGATAACGCATTGAGCAAAGCTCGATTTGAATTCCGTTGGGAAGATCAGTTTAACCTTGGTCTAGACCCGGAATTGGCTCGTGAGTATCATGATGAGACTTTACCTGCAGATGGTGCTAAAATAGCCCACTTCTGTTCTATGTGTGGACCTAAATTTTGTTCTATGAAAATATCTCAAGAAGTGCGTGATTTTGCGGCTGCTAATGATATTGTAAATAATGAGGTAATACAAAAAGGAATGGATGAAAAGTCGAAAGAATTTAAAGATAAGGGGTCAGAAGTGTATTTGTAGTTCATAGTTGTTAGGTGATCTTACTTCTATCACTTTCTACAATTTGGAGGCGGGAACCTGCTTTACACTTTATCTTTTATAGCTTTACAAAAAGTAACTAAAAAAGATGTTACTAGAATCAGGGCTAAATATTGAAAAATAGATTTAAAGTATGATTGTATTAATAGCACCAGAAGAAGATGTAATAAATGAAATAGACATACTTAATCGCCTGTTTGAGGAAGGGTTGGAATATTATCATTTAAGAAAACCTAATAAGGATTACCAACAGTATTGCGACTATTTAAATTTAATAGAAGAGAAGTATCATAATAAGATAGTGGTGCACCATCATCATGAGTTGGTAAATACCTTTAATTTAAAAGGTATTCATTTTCAGGAACAGAAAAGGCGGGATAATATAGACAATCCAGGTCAATATTTTTTAAACCTTAGTATGTATGGAAAAACCATTAGTTCTTCTTTTCATGAACCAGAAGAGTTAGAAGCTTGCGGTTTTGAATTTGATTACCATTTATTGAGTCCGGTATTTTCATCTATTTCAAAGAAGGGATATGAGGGTAGGGGATTTAATGTAAACCATATTGATAAAAGAATTATTGGTATGGGTGGTGTAACCAAAAACAACTTGTCAGAAATTCAAAAATTAGGATTTCAAGGTGTAGGAGTTTTAGGAGGAATCTGGAATAGTAAGACGCCTATAGATGATTTTAAGGCGATGCAAGAATTTTATAGAAACACATGATTATGATTATACCAAAACTACATTATATTTCTCAAGGAAAGACGCCTGAAGAGCATTTAGAAAACATTCAGAAAGCCTGTACATCGGGAGCTGAATTGGTACAATTGCGCTTAAAAAACGTAAAGAAAAGTGTGGTGTTAAAGACTGCCGAAAAGGCAAGAGAAATTACGGGGCATTTTCAGACACGATTAATTATTAATGACCATTATCAAATTGCCAAAGAAGTAAAGGCAGATGGTGTGCACCTGGGTAAAACTGATGCCGACCCAGCAGTTGCCCGTAAGTTTTTGGGTGATTACTATATCATTGGAGGTACGGCAAATACTTTGGATGACTGCTTGGCTTTAGTTAAAAAAGGAGTAAACTATATTGGTTTAGGCCCTTTTCGGTTTACTACTACAAAAGAAAATTTGAGTCCAATTATTCCACTTATAGGCTATCAAAGTATTGTGGAGGAATTAAAATCAGATACGCCCATTATCGCCATTGGCGGAATTACCATAGATGATGTGCTGGAAATTTTAAAAACAGGTGTTTACGGAATTGCAGCATCAGGTGAAATAACTAAGGATTTTAATAAAATAAATGCGTTTCATAAACTCTTGAAAGCGTCTTCTACCAACGAACAACCTTGGGATAGGGAAACAAATTTTTAGATATGACAGATGCACTTCAAATAGCAGATAAAACCTTTACCTCAAGGTTATTTACCGGTACGGGCAAGTTTTCGAGTTCGGAAAAAATGAGGGAAGCTATTCTGGCTTCGGAAAGTGAATTGGTTACCGTTGCGCTCAAAAGGGTAGAGGTAGACAATAAGTCTGATGATATGCTCAAGAGCCTGAATGCTGAACAAATCAACTTATTACCAAATACTTCTGGGGTGAGAACTGCTAAGGAAGCTGTTTTTGCAGCACAATTGGCACGTGAGGCTTTAGAAACCAATTGGATGAAATTGGAGATTCACCCAGACCCAAGGTATCTTTTACCTGACCCTATAGAAACTTTAAAAGCAGCTGAAGAATTAGTGAAATTAGGTTTTGTGGTGATGCCTTATATCCATGCTGACCCTGTTTTGTGCAAGCGATTGGAAGATGTGGGTGTACAATGTGTAATGCCTTTGGGTGCGCCTATTGGCAGTAACAAAGGAATAAAAACAGATGATTTTCTTAAGATTATTATTGAACAAAGTAACGTTCCGGTAATTGTAGATGCAGGTATAGGAGCACCATCTCATGCGGCATATGCCATGGAACTTGGTGCAGATGCTGTTTTGGTGAATACAGCCATAGCAGTTTCCCAAAGTCCGGTTGAAATGGCAATTGCCTTTAAAATGGCGGTCGAAGCTGGCCGAATGGCGTACCGAGCAAAATTGGCTCCTATGAAAGAAGTAGCTGAAGCTAGTAGTCCACTTACCTCATTTTTGAATTAAAATAGACCTTATGTCCTTTAGAGAAACATTTGATGCACATGATTGGAATACTCTTGAGCAAGAAATTTATGCGGTTACCGAGGCAGAAGTGGCAGCAGTTCTAAAGAAAGATAAAATTTCGTTAGATGATTTTAAAACACTGATTTCTCCTGCCGCCAAACCTTTTCTAGAAGAAATGGCACAGCGGAGTCATGGGCTGACCAAGAAGCGTTTTGGTAACACCATACAGATGTATCTGCCCATGTACTTGTCTAACGAATGCCAGAACATTTGTACGTATTGCGGGTTTAGTATGACCAATAAAATTCCTCGGAAAACTTTGAGTGATGCGGAGATTTTAAAAGAGGTTGCGCATATAAAGGCATTGGGTTATGACCATATTTTATTGGTAACGGGTGAAGCCAACAGAAAAGTAGGTGTAGCGTATATCAAACATGCTATTGAGTTAATAAAAACACATTTCTCAAATATTAGTATGGAGGTGCAGCCCATGGATCAAGAAGAATATGAAGAGTTGATGGAGGCTGGGCTGTATGCTGTTTTGGTATATCAAGAAACGTATCATGAAGCTACTTATAAAGTACATCACCCTAAAGGTAAAAAGTCGAATTTCCATTACCGATTAGATACCCCAGACCGATTAGGAAAGGCTGGAATTCATAAAATAGGAATAGGTGCTTTGTTCGGATTAGAAGACTGGCGTGTAGATAGTTTTTATACGGCTTTACATTTAAGATACTTGCAAAAGACCTATTGGAAAACCAAGTACAGTATTTCATTTCCAAGGTTGAGACCGCATCAAGGTGATGTGCAGCCCAAAGTTGAAATGACTGATTCTGATTTGGTTCAGTTGATTTGTGCATATCGACTTTTAGATGAAGATGTAGAACTCTCCATGTCCACAAGGGAGAGTGAAACGTTTCGGAACAATATTATAAAACTGGGAATTACATCTATCAGTGCGGAATCTAAAACCAATCCGGGAGGTTATACAGCGGAACCAGAATCTCTAGAGCAATTCGAAATTTCCGATGAACGCTCTACGGCGGAAATCAGTGAAATGATAAAGAAACAGGGCTATGAGCCTGTTTTTAAAGATTGGGAAATTTTTGCTTAATCACGGGGTGATACAGGTTAAATAGAACCAAATATTTTGGTAAACCGTTCCGGTAAATCATCTTTTATACTGATTTTCTCTTCTGTAAAAGGGTGGATGAATTCTAGGGAATAGGCATGAAGGTAAAGGCCTTTTCCCTTCAAAATAAAACCTTCTCTACCGTAGGTTTGATCCCCAAGAATAGGGTTGCTTATGGAAGCTAGATGTTTTCGTAGCTGATGGCGTCTTCCAGTTTTCGGGTCAAGTTTTACCAGATTGAGAGTTGCGTATTTTTCGGAAGCAACGGACTGGATAACCTCAAAATGACTCTCGGCAATCTTATTATCTATGGGAGTGGTGATTTTTCCGTGCGGAGGCATTTCTCCAATAGTTACCGCATAGTATACTTTTTGAACTTTTTTGTCCTGAAAAAGTTGATTGAGTTTACGAATGGCACTCCCTGTTTTTCCTGTTAATAAAACGCCCGTTGTAGCATAATCCAGCCTATGAACGGGTTGTGGTTTAGTAGTATCAATTAGTGCACTTGGTTTTAAGTTTTGAGGTAGAGCATCGGCCATAGTTTTAAAGCTATTACCACTAACAAGAATACCAGCAGGTTTGTGTAGTATAGCAAGATGTTCGTCTTCAAATAGGACATTCAAAGGGAAAATCAACTTTTTGCTAGAGTCCGTTTCGTTTGGAATTGATAATGTAATTCTTTCGCCACCAATTATATAGGTGGCTGTCGTAGCAATTGCACCGTCTACTTCTACATATTTTTTTTTGAGAACTTTCTTTAATGCCGACTTGGTAGGTACACTCATGAAAATCCCCACACCATATTCCTGAAGTCGGATTGGAGATGAAAGTGATGGAACGATATGATTTTCGGCAGCTATTTTTTTTAATGGATAGGTGAAATGTAAAATTAACTAATTTCAGCTTTAATCAATATCCTTTTAAGAAAGCGTACTAGGTTTGACTAAAAGATGTTAGACCAATCTAGCTCATGTAAATCGGAATATCCCCATTCACCAAATCGTCCAAAAGGAACTACTTCGTTTTCTTTGAGTCTAGCAATACTTTCAAGAGTGCTAGGTTCTGTAATAAGTTCTAATGGGTAGCACATGGGCACAAAAAGTTCTTGTGCAAATTCTAACCCCTCTATAGTGGGCGCCAATTCTTGAACTCTTTTTCTTATTTTTTCAACAGGTATCTGACCGTGCTTATCACTTCTTAATTGAGCGAGTAGAAAATCATTTTTTATTGAAAAAACGCGGAGAATATCAGAATTGAAATCACAATCATACACCACTTGGTTTTCTTTGAAACCGGTTTTATACTTGAAGAAGTAAAAGTATGCGCTTGCGAAGTCAGTATTGTGGTTATGTTTTAATCCGCAAAGGTCAAGCAAATAATGAAACGGTATAGTTGAAATTAATTTTTCATATTTAATGATGTAATCATTGGTATGAACTTCTTTTTTCTCAATATCTATTTTCTGAATATTGCTGTAATTTAATACTTCAGGATTTAGCTTATTAATAGCATACTTAAAAATTGATTTGCCGTTTACATAGCCTATTCTTGTATTACCGCTTTTTGATATGTAGTGTCTTTTAATTTTATCCTGAACTTGACTGAAAGGTTTAGAAAGCATTGAATCTCCCCATTGTTTCAACCCTAGACATAATCTCTGATCAATACCTTGATTAGATAGCATGAATGATGCTAGTGAGCCCTCCTCTATAGAGTGATCTTTATAATTAAAATTAGTCAGTTCGGAAAAGCTGACTGAAATAGGATCTTGTTTTGGAACATCATCGAATAAATCTGAATTGTAAAGCTCAGATTCTTCAACAGGGAAAATTGGTAGGGGACTAAAACGGGTTCCCTCGTGTTCTATTGAAAAGATTGGTGTAGAATTCTCATTTCTAAGTATCAGAATATCTTCGTGATTGTTTGTTTTAAGTAATTTGTGATAGGCAATTAAGGAAGCATAACCATAACCTAATAAACAATTTTTAACGTGCACCGTTTTTGTACTCATGAAAAGGGACTTTTTAGTCATTTAAAGCAATTTTTTTTCACTTTAAATATAAAGGCATGTTTTAAAGAGTTTCCATCTCTTGAGATTGATGACGAAGATAAAGCCTTTGTTAAAAAATAAAAGACTTAGTTAAAAATAATCGATTAAAATCAAATTATATCGACCGAATAATGTTATGTGAAAGTTTTTAAGACGTAATATGAAGGTGTTCAACACGTTTATTATATACAAGTAACTTTGATTTTAGGGAATTTATGCATTTTTAAGGATCTTTGAGGTTAGGATTTATTGTTTTATAAAATCCTATTTTTGTAGGATAATCGTAGTACATTGTAGTATTTCAAAAACGTTTAAAACCAAACCACTAATAGTCTTAAGTCATAGTTGTTCAACAATCCTCTTTTCTAAAGTAGGAGTAAGGGTTCAGCTACAATCTAATTATAATAATGCTTAAACCTTTCCTTACCAGTAAGGAGACAACCATGAAAGTTATTTTTATAATGGTAAAATTAGACGATGGTCTATTCTTTAATTAATTAAAATGAAGAGAGTATTATTAAGTGCATATGCTTGCTCGCCATATAAGGGTTCTGAATATTGTGTTGGCTGGTCATGGGCTGTAGGCTTAGCCTCGAAAGGTTTTGAAGTATGGTGTATTACGAATACAGAGGATCATGAAGATTGTGAAAAAGAGAAGCAAGAACTAAAGTTGGATAACCTTCATTTTATACCTATAAAATTTCCTTTTGTTGCAGATAAATACTGGCTTAATAATTCAAAAAAAGTAATTTATGCGCATTACTTTTTGTGGAAAAAGAAGGCTTCAAATGTAGCGGTATCTTTACATGAAAAATATAATTTTGATATTGCCCATCACGTTAGTTATGGCAGTTTTCAGCAAGGTAGCAGCTTATATAAATTAGATGATTGCAAAATTATATTTGGTCCAGTAGGTGGTGGACAGATGTCATTACCCATTTTTAAACCTTATTTTGGCTCTTCATGGGGTACCGAGATAATTAGAAAATATATGTCTGAATTTCTTATGAAGTACAATACTTCTTTGAATGAAACTTTAAAAAAAGCGGATGTTATTTTAACGGTTAATGAAGAAACAAAAACACTACTTAAAACTTCAAAATATTACAAGGAAGGACACGACTTTAGCGTCAGCGACTCAGCACTGCCAAAACAATTTGAGGGAAATCAATTTAATGCTAAGGAGCCTACAGAGGAATTTAGAATATTGTGGGTAGGCAGATTAATACCTCGTAGAGGTCTGGAATTGTCACTTAAGGCATTATCTTTTTTACCAGAGTACGTTAATTTTAAGCTCATTATTGTTGGAGATGGAGAACAGGGAGGGAAAGTACAAGGTTGGATAAAGAAATATAAACTAGATCCTTCAAAAATTCAACATTTAGGTTGGATTCCTTATTCCCAAGTTCACGAAGAATATGAAAATGCTGATGTAATGCTTTTTTGCCCTTTAAGGGATACGGCAGGTCTCCAGGCAACTGAAGCGATGGGATTTGGTTTACCTATTATAACAATGAATATAAGTGGAATGAGAACTATTGTGACCGAAGATTGTGGTATAAAAATAACACCTACTACTACAGATGGCACAGCCGAAGATATTGCAAATGCTATTGAACATATGTATTCTAACCCAGATTTTAGAAAAAAAGCATCAGAACAAGCATATAAAAGAGCTATGGCAAATACATGGGAAAATAAGATAGACGCGGTAACGGCTCAGTTTTATTAAAAATTAATCTATTAGATTACTCAGAAAACATCGTATTCTTTTAGGCTCATTAAATCACCTGCGAAATGCATGCTTATGTTTTCCACTTTTTTTTTGATTATACTTTCTTTTTACTTTTATGAGACGATATCTAATGTCATCATAAAACAAACTAATTAGAAGAATAACAGCAGCTATTATAAGAGTGTTCAGCTTTAAATCAGCTCTAGAATAGAGAAACCCGCCCATTAATCCTCCTCCAAAAAAGAAAAGAATAATAGAGATGCGTAACTGAATAGTGGATTTTAGTTTTTTTCTGTTCGGGTGTAATTTGGGGAAGAACAACTGGGAAAGTTCTATGCCTAAATCGGTAAAAAGGCCTGTTAGGTGGGTAGTTCTAACTACGGCATTAGAAATTTTTGTAACATAGGAGTTCTGAAGTCCCATGGCAAAAAGTAACATACAGGCAATAGCGTCCGGATATTCCATTTCCATAACATTGCTCAATAGGGCTATGGAAACTAAAATCAGACATTCAATTATTGTGGGTAGAACAAAAACGTTTAATTTTTTATTCGCTCGAAACTTTTCTATCAGGAAACTGGATAAAAAAGAACCAAAAAGAAAAGAGAAAATATAGAGAAAATATATGGTTCCTTTCCAGAACTTAAAATTAGCCACATCATAAATAAACAGCGCAAAATGCCCAGTGACATTGGTAGTCAGTTGTTCAATTGATAAAAACCCTGTTACATTAACGATTCCTGCTACAAAAGACAAAACTGTAGCAATCTGCAGATTATGTTTTAGTGTTCTGCTTTTACCTTGATGTCTGAACATTCACTCTTCATTTACCTTATTGCATAGTACAAAGGTCACATTTTTTTTAAGCTATACACAGGAATGCGTATTTTTTATTGAGACGAGGTAAAGTGTAGTAAAAATTTTCAATTTAAAAGAATTACAAAGTTTGACTGAATCAATGTTTAGGTAATAGTAATAACTCTTGAACTAAATTATTTTCTTTATTCCAAATACTATTAAGAGAGTAAATTTTTAGAGGAACTAATATTCCATTTGTCTTCTTTGATAAATTAGAGATGTTTTAATTATATTTTTTTCAATATATTATCTCACCTTATTTGAGGTTTTTATTTTAAAATTAAACTATTGTGATAAATACCAGTCAAAGGAGCAAGCAAAATATTCTTATGAAAAATCTAGCATTCCTTTTGATTATTCTAGTCCTTATAAGTTGTAGTAATGACGACAACTCAAACCAAATTACGGAGACAACGGAAACAACAGAAACTTTACAATATCAACCGGAAGGCTTTATAACTTTAAATGAGGGCTCAGGAGGGTTGGTTGCCAATTTAGAAGGAGGAGATAGGTTTGGAAGAGATCATAATAAAATAGGTGATGTTAATGGTGATGGAGTAATAGACTTTGTAGTAGGTGCACGCTCTGATGATGACGGGGCAATAGATGCTGGGGCCGTGTATATCTTATTCATGAATAGCGATGGAACTGTACAATCCAATCAAAAAATATCGATGTTGGAAGGAGGTTTTACAGACACTCTAAATGACGGAATTTTTTTTGGTTACGGTGTAGCAGGTATTGGAGATTATGATAATGATGATATTCCTGATATAGCTGTATCAGCGCCAGTTGCTCCTAACAATTCACTATACATTATTCATTTAAATATAGATGGGACGGTCAAGGATTTTGTTAAAAATGAAAATATTATTGCTAATGGCTTATCGGCTATTGGAGATTTAAACGGAGATGATAGAATAGATTTGGTTGCCTGCGTTCCGGGTTCTGATGACGGTGGAACTAATCGCGGAGCCATAGATATTTTGTTTTTGAATAGTTCATCTCAAGTTATCTATTCTGACAAAGTAACAATTAGCTCTACACAAGGTGGTTTTGGAACTGGCCTAGAAAATGAAGATCAATTTGGAGGAAGGGAAGTTGCTATGCTTGGCGATTTGGATAATGATGGGAACAAGGAGTTGGCTGTAGGTGCATTTATGTCCAATGGAGGAAAAGGTGCTATTTGGATACTCTCTTTGGACAACACCACGTATAATGTGGTAGCCAAAACTAAAATAACTGAAAACTTAAACGGTTTTGAAGATGAGCTAACTACAGATATCAATCCTAATGGTACGTTTGGTGCTAATTTTGGGCATGCCATGTGCGCGCCTGGAGATATTAACGGAGATGGAATACCTGATTTAATTACTGGAGCAAACCAACAAAATGAAGGTTGGGGATATGTAGTTTATCTAAATGCGGACAGGACCGTAAAAGCCTACGATAGAATAAATAATGCGGAAGGTGGTTTTGATTTAAATTTGGAACTAGAAGAACGTTTTTCCCGTTCCATTTCTTTTGGGGGAGACCTAAAAGGCGATGGTTCCATGGCTATAAATTTTGGGGGTGGAGCTGGAGGAACAGGAACGTTATACACATTGTTTCTTAGACCTCAATAACTATCGCTTAATTTACTTTATACTTCTCTGTCCTTAATTAGAATCTATTGTTTTGCTTGTTTACAGCTTATTTATTTATTAAATAGGCTCGGTTAGCATTAAAGTTACCTCTTCTACAACTATTTCTTTTGACAAACATATTACTCTGTAGAAATTAGTTGTCTCATAGGTGCTTTACTAAAATATAATTGAATTTTCTTCAAATTATAACGTATTATAAAATTGCATAGTTTTCTTCAAAAAGATTGAATTTTTGCGCTTTCGGTAGATTTTATAATCGGTATTAAGAAACTAATATTTCGATAATATTTAGTTGGTGTTGATGTAATTTTAAAGAAAATTTTGCCTAAAATTACTATAGAATTGTTTGAGGTCAATGATATTAAAATTGATTAGGAACTCTCTATAGTTTTGCTAAATTTGTGAAGGTATGTGACTAAGCAGGTATCCCCAAACAGACTAAATCACAAGTAATGAAGTCAGCCCAAATCCCCAAACTTGTTGGGCGATTGATTAATCTTATTGTTCGTGTTTCGCCTAAACTTGGGGCACGTATGGCGTTGTATCTTTTTAGATATCCACAGGCAGGAAAAATCAAAAGTAAACATGCAGAGCTTCTAAAAGATGCAGAAACCAAAACTCTGTATCTGAATAAATCAAAGATTCAAACCTACCGATGGAAAGGTGAGGGGAAAAGAGTACTCTTAATGCACGGTTGGCAATCTAATTCGGCCAGATGGACTCCCTTATTGCCTGGACTTCAAGAAAAATCTTATGATGTTATAAGTATGGATGCTCCAGCCCATGGTGCTTCAGGAGGTCGTTTCTTTGATGCTTATCAATATGCTTTAACGTTAGATGTAGTAGTAAAATATTTTAACCCGGAAGTAATCATAGCACATTCGGTTGGAGGATTAGCGGCACTCTATTATAAATCTCATTTTGAAAGTAATGGGATTAAAAAAATAATTTCTCTGGGTGCTCCTGACAGGCTAATAGATTTAACAACAGTTTTTATTAAACTGTTGGGATTTAGCGAGCAGACCATAAAAGCCTACGATAGGGAATTCACTAAGTTTTTTGAGAACGATCAGGATTATTACAACGCCGCAGATTTTGTAAAGAAAATTGATATCCCGGGGGCCGTTATTCATGATAGGAATGATAAGTTGAACCTGTATAGGGATGGGGTGAATATTGCAGAGAATTGGAAGGACTCCACGTTTTATACTACCTCAAGATTGGGGCACTCCTTGCAATCAGAGGAAGTCTATAATATTATCATGAAGGAGTTAGAAAAAACAAAGGAAGCAAAAATAATAACTTAATGGAGAAGAAGAAAGTTTTGGTAACGGGCGCTAGTAGGGGAATAGGCAAGGCAATAGCTTTTGCTCTTTCTGAGCAGTACAGTCTTATCCTTCATGCCAGCAAACCAGAATCTTTGGAGAGCCTTTTAAAGGAATTAGATGGCGAGCATGAAGTGCTGTGTGCGGATTTCTCAGAAATTAATGCTGTAAAGGAATTTTGTAGTGCACTAAAAAAGATGGCTGGAAAATCGTTTTACGGTGTTGTGAATAATGCGGGTGTTGCTTTAGATAAACCTTTAATGTACCAGTCCTTAAATGATATAGATAAGATGCTTAACATTAATGTAAAAGCACCATTGCTTATATCTAAAACAGCTCTAAAATTATTTATAGGTAATAAAGAGGGAGTTATTATAAACATGGGTTCTTGTGTTGGCGAAACCGGTAATGCCTTCCAAGTGGTTTATTCCATGACCAAAGCGGCCATG
Organism: Zobellia barbeyronii; assembly: GCF_018603515.1. Classification (GTDB taxonomy): domain Bacteria; phylum Bacteroidota; class Bacteroidia; order Flavobacteriales; family Flavobacteriaceae; genus Zobellia; species Zobellia barbeyronii. The sequence continues at coordinate 316,217 of NZ_JACATN010000006.1, read as the reverse complement.
GTAACTATGACCAAGTCAATTGCTAAAGAAGTTTCTTTGATAGATAAAAGCCTTAACATTAGAGCGGTAACCGTATCACCAGGTTTTATAGATACGGATATGACCAAAAGTCTATCAGACGATGTAAAAGAAAAGTATCTAGAAATGATACCTTCTTCTTATTTTGGTGATCCAAATGAAGTTGCCAATGTTGTGAAATTTGCATTATCGGCGGAAGCGAAATATATAAACGGAACTAATATAGCCGTAAACGGTGGCATTGTCTAGGCTCAAGTTAAAACCAACTTAAATCTAATTTTAAATTATGAAATTAACCGAATGGCCTACAGATATTATTTTCTTAGATAAAGAAGATATCCATTTAATTTCTACCAAAGCGCATCCATGGCAAATAGCTCAAGGTCTTAAGAATAATACTCCGGATAAGGGAGACTGGTTTTCTTTACCGCAACCTTATATGCAATGTTTTCATGAGGTTGAGCTCAACTATATTAAAGGAGGAGGCAAGTATGGAAAAGGATATGCTAAGGCCAGTTATACTATCTCTGATAACGACCCATGGTTTTGGTGTCATTTTTTAGGAGACCCAGTTATGCCAGGAGCTCAAGGGCAGGATGGCTTTGCTCAGCTTGGTGGTATGTGGGCTGCAGGTTCTTGTGAAATTACAGGTCGCGGAAGAGCATTAAGTGGTGCTTTTGAGTATTATGGACAAGTGCTCCCCACGGCTAAAAAAATAATTTTTCACTTGGATGTAAAGAGATTTTTGAAAAAGAAAAAATTAATCTTCTTTGATGGATATATGTCCGTAGACGAACCTGATAACAGGGTTTATGAATTTGGCGAACACAAAGTAGGCTTTTTTACAAGAGAAGAATTGGGTATACCTAGCGGTTTGGCCTCTGAATATTATAAACCCGAATGGGACAAAGTGAAATCTAACACCGAATCGTGGATAAACGATGCTCGTAAATTTTATGGAGAAAACAAATAACTTAACTAGTTTGGTAGGGCTTTCCCCCCACGAAGTACTTCCGCATGGGCCTTCAAAAGTATATATAGATGAATTTTTATGGCACAAACCGGGAGTAGGAGTAGTGGCTGTTTATACTGCACGGGAGAAAGATACTCATGATCATTTTGGTGTTTTTAGAGGAGTAGATCAAATAGAGGCTTTTGGACAGGCAAGTGTAGTAGCTGGTAATGCTTTCATTTCTTGTGTAAAGAAAGGAATTACCTTTTCTGAGCTCTATGAAAATTACAATTTTGTCTTTCTTACGATGGGCTCGGCCATATGTAAATCATTTATTAAGCTTGGAGATACAGCTATAATTCATGCTCATTTTGACGATTATAAGTTTCGTCAGATGATTTCTAGCGGTAAAGTATATAAGGCATCTAAAGGTTTTGATTTAGAAAAGTATTACCAAGATTATACGGAAGAGCAATTTAGGAATGATGAAGTTCCGGAGGAGTACATGGAAGTTTCGGAATTTAATGGGTTAACCGGTAGAGGAATAAAGAATAATTTAATTTAAATAGATAGTAGAATGACAAGAGAAGAAATACTTAAAGGACTTATTGAAATTTTAGAGAATACACCACAGGTTGATTCTAGTAAGTTGAAAAATGTAACCGAGAAAACAGATTTTATTACAGATTTAGAGGTGCCTTCAACTGAATTGATAAATGTTATTGCTAAAGCGGAAAGTAAATTTGATGTTGAGTTTGATGATGATGATATAGATGATTTAGGATCGTCGGTTTCAGGAACTATCGATTTGATAGAGGCTGCTTTTAAAAACCAGTAGACATCTATCTGTAAGATTCACTAATCAAACTAAATCCCATTTTTAAAATGAATAAAGTCGCTATTGTAGGTATGGATGGTGTGTTCCCTCATTGTAAGGACATGCAAGAATTTGAAGAAAAACTTTTTAGCAACCAATCACTTATTCGAAATTGGGATTTAGTAGCTTCTTACGATAAAAAAATACGAACCAAAGTTGCCGGTTATGCTACGCCAGAGGAAACTGGATTCCAAAAATTCTCTAATGGTTTGCCAGATGAATATCCTATGGACTTAGAGGATATAAGTGGGCAGATACCCAACGTTAATTTAGCGACTAGTGATTTGGGTAGTGCATGGGCTATGAAAGCTAGTCTTGGAGCTATTAAAGATGCAGGTTGGACTAAAGAAGAAATAGAGTCCGAGGAAACCGGAGTTGTAATTGGTACAGGTTCGGGAGGTCAAGAAGGAACCCGTAAAGTCTGGAATTTATTTTTTGAACACGGTAAAAAAACAAGAGCTTTAGGTTCTAGTAATGTGTCTAGGTCTATGATTTATAGAGATGCAGCCAATGTATCTTGTCTTATTAAAAACAAAGGAGTTTGTGAGGCTATTGGTTCTGCCTGTGCTACAGGGCTAGGTAGTATTGGTTATGCATATCGCTTAATAGCTTTTGGTCTTCAGGATAGGGTTATTGCCGGAGGTACGGAAGGTACAGCCTTAGAAACCTTAATTGGTTTTGATGCTATGCAGGTTTTAAGTACCAAGTTTAGTCCAGAAGAGAGCTCTAGGCCTTATGATAAGGACAGAAATGGTTTTGTGTGTTCATTTGGTTGCGGTATTGTAGCTTTAGAAAATTACGACCAGGCCAAGGCAAGGGGAGCAAATATTCTAGGAGTAATAGATGGATATTTTAATAATTCTGATGGTGATGGTGATATGTTTGCACCTTCTTTTGATGGTCAACAAAGACTATGGACAGGCTTAAAAAAACAAACGTATATTAATCCAGATGTGGTTAAAGCCCATGGAACATCAACAGCTACCGGAGATGTAGTGGAACTTTTTAGTATTGCGGCACAATTGGGTAAGGATGGTTACCACGTAAGTGCACCAAAATCTCAATTTGGTCATATGTTAGGCGCTGCAGGAGCAGTGGAGGTAATCGTTTCTTTGTTAATGTTGAAGAAACAAATGGTTTCTCCATGTCTAAATAGTGATAATTTAAAGACGGAGCTTGAGTCGTTTCAAACAAAAGATGATTGGCAAGGTCCAAAAGAACCATTGGCTGCCTATCGTAATTTACTTCCTCAATTGGCACTAGCCAAACCCATCAATCAAATTGTATGTTTAAACTATGGTTTTGGTGGTACGAATAGCGCTATGGCCATTTCAAAAGATTAAAGTATGATTGATAACACAGGAAAAAATGCCTTACTATTCGGGGTTCGTAATGACAGTAGTATTGTTTGGGCTATCGCATTAAAGCTAATTGAGAGTAACTGTAAAGTTGCCTTGAGCGTAGATCATGACAATGTAGCCGTGGTGCAAACCATGGTCAAAGATTTACCAATTGAAGTATTTGCGTGCGATATTAGAAAGGATGACGAGGTAAAAGAGCTGTTTGATGCAATTGGTCAGAAATGGCAGCAAATAGATTATATGTTGCATGGTGTGGCTTATGGCAATCATAAAGTAATGTGTACATCTCCTCCAGGAGTAAAAGAAGCTCCGCCGGAATTTATAGATATTCCTTTTGATGATTTTATGGATTCTTTTAATATCAGTGCATTTTCATTAATGAGAATCTGTAAGATGGGTAGGTCCTTATTAACAGAGCAAGCTTCTATTTTAACATTGACTTACCACGCTAGTCAAAAAGTATTTCCTGGGTATGCAGGTATGGCAATAAGTAAAGCTGCTTTGGAGAACATGGTGAAATACTTAGCTTTTTACTTTGGAAAATCGGCCATACGGGTGAATGCTCTTTCTGCAGGTCTTGTAATGACGACTTCTGCAGGTGGTATAAAAGGGGTTAGAAAGCTTCGGAAAATGACTCGGAATTCAGCGCCGTTAGGTAATATTACTTCTGAAGATGTAGCAAACGGTGCACTCTATTATTTTTCGGATTTATCAAAAGGTAATACGGGAAACCTCCATTATATAGATGGGGGATTGAACGTAATGGCAGTAGCTACGAATCAGAATGAATAAACCCGATGTAAAGAAAATATTTGGGGAGAGCCCGGATTATAAAATTGGGAACGACCTGGTGTTTTTACCAGATTTCTATGCTATGCTCAATGATGCCTTTATCAATAGAGTTTACACCGAAGTTGAAAAGGAGTATGCGAATCAATTTAAAACTCCTTCGTTGCGGTTTGCTTCAACATTCTCAGTTAAGGAAGCTATTTATAAAGCGGTGAAGCAAGTTTATCCCAATGAGACCTTAGCCTTTAATAAAATTGAAATTACAAGGGATAGGGCAGCGGGAAAACCTAGTTGTAGAATTTTGTATTCGCACTTACAGCATTTAGAGATATCAATAAGTATTACCCATGATGGCGATTATGTGTGGACTATGGCGCTTTTGAAAAGTCGGAAATAGTAGTTGAGTTATCGCTATAATCAGTAAGTTTAGATTTACGAACTATTTTGCGACGGATGTAAAATGCTTTTTAATTAAAACAGACAGTCCAGTAGGATAATACGTTTTAGCTCTTTCTGAGGTTTACCACATATTATATTTATCACTCTAAAATAGAGTGAATTATAAGTGATTATTTAGAAATTAATAGAAAATGTATTCCTTTGGGCAAGGTTAAAAAATGAAGCGCTGCTACAGATAATCCAATTTACCGCTTTTCATTTTTTCTATTAATGTTCTAAAAGTCTTCTATGATAGTTTATCTGTCCAAGATGGTAAGTTAAATGGGAGTGTAAATGAATGAGTGTGAAATCAGTTTTTGTTTCATTTTTCCAAATAAGTGCAGGATAATTTCCATTTAGCTGATCATCGCTAAGCATACTAATTCCTTTAGTTACTATAGAAATTGTTTCGTCTATTTCTTTGTAAAGTATAGTCCTATCCACATTTTTCCCAGAAAACTCAAAATCTCTTCTACGGATGTAGTCATCTAGGGCCAATGCATTACCAATAAATGTTTTTAAGTTGCCTATGATATGAAGACATAGATTTCCGCCAGAATTTTTAATCGAATTTTCAACCTTCCATAAAGTAGTATCATCACTGTACAGGGCAATTTCATTCTTCAAGGTATTTAAATCTCTGGTAAATAACTCTATTAAGGTTTCTTTCAAAATTTTATTTTTCAGGATTAGTATGGCGCATTCAATACGGGTTGTGTTAGTTTCAATTACTTTATAACCGCTCTAAACTCGCTACCAGCGTAATATTTTGGAAAATAATCTTCATTAGCCAATTTTGAACCTACCTCAAAAAATAACTGTAAATCAAACTGAACACCACTTAAATCACTCGTTGCAGCATCGTATTCATCAGACGGTTGATGATATATATGCATAAGGTAGTTTTCTTTGATTTTCTTTACCTCCTCAATACTGGTGTCAAATCCTTCATAGGAACCACTTGCATAGAGGGCAGGAATACCAATTTTCGCAAAATTAAAATGATCCGATCTAAAGAAATATCCTTTATCAGCATCAGGATCTTGAATAATATAACGGTCTTGTTTTAGCGCAGCTGCTTCTGCATATTCATCCATTTCTGATTGTCCGTAACCAGTAATGGTTAGGTCTTTCATTTTTCCGGGACTATTTAGTGCATCAATATTAATATTGGCAACTGTTTTTTTAGGGTCAAAAATGGGGTTCTCAGCATAAAAGGCAGAACCCAGCAAACCTTGCTCTTCTCCGGTAAGGGCTATAAAAGCGATGGAACGTTTTGTAGGTGTACTTTTCTTGAAAGCTTCGGCAATAGCCAATAGAGCTGCAGTACCAGATGCATTATCTATAGCACCATTGTAAATAGAGTCTCCATCAATGGCTTTACCAATACCAAAGTGATCCCAATGTGCGGAATAGATAATAACTTCATCCTTCCTTTCTGTACCCGGTATTAGGGCAACTACATTTTTAGAAACATCTTTTTTAATTTTGTTCTGAATGGCGACGGAAACATTTAAATCTAGCGAAGTAGCTTTAAATCCTTTAATTCTTGCAAGGGTTTTATAATCCTCACCTTTCATGATAGAAGCATCAAAAATTTTTTGCGCACTCTCATTACTTATCCAAGACTCAACATCAAGAAGGGGCAAGTTACTTTCAATAATTAATTTAGCTCCGCTCCATCCAGATTCTATTACGTTCCAACCATAAGAAGCAGGCTCGGTATCGTGAATTATTATTAATCCGCTAGCTCCTTGTCTTGCAGCCTCTTCGTATTTGTAGGTCCAACGGCCATAGTACGTCATTTCATTACCTTTAAACAAGGTGGAATCTCCAGACTGAAAACCAGGGTCATTAATTAGGACCACTGCAGTTTTACCTTTCCAATCAACGCCTTCATAATCATTCCAATTATATTCTGGAGCAACAATGCCATAACCTGCAAAAACAAGTTCTGAGTTGTCCAGACTTACATCTGTTTTCACTTTACTAGTTACGGCAACAAAATCTTTTAAAACGTCCAAATTAAAACTTCCATCTTTTCCGGAAACAACCATCTTTTCTGAAGGTGTACCTGTAATTTCAACCATGGGGACCTCTTGGAAAAAGCTATCCCCATTTCCGGGAAGGACGCCTATTTTTTCGAACTCATCTTTTAAATAGTTTACCGTTTTAACCTCACCTTCAGTAAACGGTTTTCTTCCAAGAAATTCATCTGATGCTAGACGCTCAATATGTTTGGCAATAGTGGTTTGGTCAACTTCAGCCAACTCTTCAGTAGTTTTGTTGTTGCTTTTGCAACTTAAAAATAAGACAACCACCAAAAGCATTAAGTAATTCTTCATAATTGATATTTTAAATAGGTAGACCCTTGTAGGCATGCTTTATTTCTTTTTGTTTAACCAGGTGTTATAGTTTTTTTCTAAAAAATCAACTCCATCTTTCTTATAATCTTCTGTAAATAAAGTAAAATGGTCTCCAGGAAAATAGTCAAATTTAATATTTGCATTTAATGATTTCATTTCTTTTTCTAAAAGTTCAACAGAACGGTTCAAGAATATATTATCGCTAGTACCGACTGATATTCTAATCTTACCACCTAAATCTTTCTTAAGGTCTGTCCAATTTTCTCTTAGTATAATAGAGAGGTCGTATCTTTTCCAGAGCGGGAGGGCATTTTTATTTATTTCACCAGTAGATGAGTTAACTAGCCTAATTCTATTGCCAGCTTCATCGTATCCTCCAAAAACGGCGTCAAAAGAATGAATCTGTGAACCTCTGTAAAGAACATGTTCAGTTCTATAAAAGTCTTTCGTGCTAATTACAGGAATACGGCCAGCTATCGTAAATACAGGTAAGGGAGTACCTTTTTCGCTATAAAAGATATTATTGGATTCATAAATATTTACGTTTTGATAATTTCTAAAATCTACTTGGTCTGGTGCACTTGCCCAAGCTCCCGCAAATGTTTTTGGGTAGTTTACTTGTAGCCAAAGAGTAGTCCAGCCTCCGCTACTGTGCCCATGTAATAAAAAGGCACCATTGGTTCTATATTTTTGGTTTAGGGCAGGAATAAATTCCTTTACTAGTGCATCTCCCCAAGGTCCATTAACATCGCTATTTGCATATGTGGAATGACCTTCTGGACAATTGCCATCTAAATAAATTACAATGGCTGGTTGCTCGCCCAGCCGCCCCAAAAAACCATTATGTCCAGAATGTAATTTGTAATTGGCTCCAAAACCAAAAATAGAAAAGATAACAGGGTAATCTTTATCAGGTTGATTATAGTATTCTTCAGGTAAGCTCACCGCTGCATTTACTAAAACATCTTTTTTATGAAACTTGCTTAAGAGTTCTGATTTTACACTCAACTCTTTCAAAAATTCGGTTTCATTGAATTTTATGGCTTCAATAACCTTATTTGCTTCAATCTTGAAGACCTTGTCAAAATCTTTGTTTAGGTTTATTTGTGTTGATTCAGAGTAAATATTACCAGAACTTGAGCCAATATTAGCATCCCCAAGATTCATGTCAAACACAGCTTGTACATAATATTTTCCTCTCTCAATATTGGATAGTTCTACAGGATATGATATAGCGTCATCATTGAAAATCACAATTTCATTAGCTTTTAAATCTTCAACTGCAACCCTGTAGACAGGAGTCAATTCAAGGCCAACAAATATGTCTTTGGGTGATTTTTTTTCCTTTGAAAGATAGAGTAGAACATTTCCCGAAAAGTCTTCTCCCATTAAGCTTGAATCATAGCTAACCTCAAATATTTGAGCATTTACATTGAAACCAAGTATTATGAATAGAATACTTGAAATATACATTTTTCCCATATGAATATTTTTATGAATACTAAGTGTTGAGGGAAGTTTGATGGCTGTAATTTGCGAAACAGAACAATACAGCACCATCTAAAGATAGTATTTTTATGTGTAATCTTCGTTTAGAAAGTCCGCAAGTAATAAGTACTCAGGTTTCTTCAGCACTTAGTTTATATTCGTGAGAGGAGCAGGAAAGTTTATCGTACAACAAATTTGTATGTAGATAAATCGTTTAGAGAATCTGAAGGTTTCTTTTTGTATTTCTAACTAGATTATTATGGTAATCTTGAAAAACTATAATTGAATTTATCTGTCTCTAAGTAAAGAAGTCGGTTTTAAAGAACAACTTTGGGTCTTTATAAAAGAATATATCTATTGATTACAATCCCAATCAGGTCTATATTGAGCATCATTTAATTCAGCAAGATCTTTGTTAGCTCCAGTTGTGATTGATATATCTTTGGTATCATAAAGTAAGATATAGTCTATGTTGGCTTTTTGAGAACGACCAGACATGGTGAGAGTATATTCTTCTCCTTCTATTAAATTATACAAAATAGCAGATTTGTTATGAGCTTCACCACCATCTCCGGAATAAACAGCTCCCCATTGATCAACACCTCTGCCAAAAAACTTCAAATCAGTTTGTAAATCTTCGGTTGTATATTTATCAGTAGCAGAAGTAAAGTTGCCCTCCATCTTTATATAAACATCATTAGATTTATCTTCTTCGGCGCCTTCTAAACGCTGATATAAACGCATTAATAATTTATATTCTCCAGTAGATGGTGCCGTAAATATGTAATCTAAGGGGGATGTAACAGGACCACTACCTTGATTATTACCTGTGAATTCTAAATGTGTTTCATTTATGGGACCAAGACTTTCTTTGTCTAAATAATCGGAGTCACCTTTGGTAATTAGTTTCCATTGGTCTAAAGGTGATTCTGTTGCTTCTGCGTCAAAAACCACATAGTTTGTTCCCAATGTTTTTAGGCAACTTAAAACACTTTCAGTATCGGTTGTTTCTGGTTCAGGCTCTCCGTGAGTAGGGGTGTCAGTTGAATTTTCATCAAATAGATTTGTCTCGTTATCTTCCAAAGAGTCACTCTCTGATGAGCAAGAGATTAAATTCAAGGAAATACAGACAATTAACGCACTTAAATAATGTTTTGTTACCATGATTTAGATAACGCTATCACTAAGTATAAAATTGCAGAAACCTACTTTTCAGTACGATTAAGTCAATCTCACTTGTTTTTTACCACAGTTTTTTGCCAGATACTACAAATCCATATTTTGAGAATACCTTTTATTAAATCATCTTAAAATCCAGCAATAATTCTCCTTCTATTGATGCTTGTAGATGGTCACCTTTAAAGGTTTGTCCGGTCCCAGATGCTGGTGTGCCCGTGAATATTAAATCTCCAGGATTTAAAGTCATAAAAGTGGATACAAAACTTATAATTTCTGCAAAATTGTAAATAATAAAATCGGTGTTTCCTACTTGTTTTTGCTCACCGTTTATAACCAAATCAAAATTAATATTGTCTAATTCAGGGAAGTCTGAAATAGGTTTGAAACTAGAAATAGGTGAAGCGCCATCAAACCCTTTTGCTAATGCCCATGGTTGTTTTTTCTCTCTACTTGCAGTAAGAACGTCTTTTGCCGTATAGTCTATACCTATTCCTATTTCAGAGATGTATGAGTTTGCGTCATCTAAAGAAATATCTTTACCTTTCTTGCCAATTTTTACAACCAATTCTACTTCATAAACAAGTTGGTTCGTTATTGAAGGAAATACAACATCTTTATTATCTGTAACCAAAGATGAATCTGGTTTGGTAAATATTAATTGAGTGTCATTTTTTAATCCGCTTATTTCAGATTTATCATTGACATAATTTTTCCCGATACCTATTACTTTCATTTATTCTAATTTGTTGGTAAGTGATTGATTCTCAAAACTGGTTATTCTTGCTCTTCTGCGTCAGCTTCTGCACTGGCAGCTTCTTCCTCTGCATCGTGTGCTCTAATAATGTCATTCTTTAGAATGTTAAGTTTCTTCAACTTAGCTTTCCAGGTTTCAAGAGTTTCCTTGTGACTTTCAACTCGTTTAATAACATCACGTACTAATGGATTGTCCTCAGAAGCATTTGAGAAAAATTCAAGATTGGTTTCCAACTGTCGAATCTCTCCTTTGCTTTCCTCTATTTTCTTACGAATAAAACTACGTTCGTTTTGTATAGCGCGCTCATTATCGGCATTTGCCAATTCCTGAATTTTATTACCATATTTAAGGAGTTCAGATTCTTGACGGTCAATATCTAACTTCTTGAAAATTCCGTCTAGAATTTTATTAAACTTCTGGTCTATATTCTTCTTCTTAAATGGAACTCTACCATAAGTTTTCCATTCAGCAATAAAAGCTTTTATAGATGTTAAATCATCTTCTCTTTTACCGGATAGTTCAAAGGCCGCTAATTTATCCAAACAAGCACTTTTCTTTTCGAAATTTTCTTGTTCATCCTTAAGACCTTCATTTTTAACAGCATGCATGCGGTCAAAATAGTGGTTGCAAGCAGTTTTAAACTCCTTCCATATCTTGTCCGAATATTTTCTAGGTACGTGCCCTATTTGCTTCCAATCATTCTGGATGCGTTTCATTTCTGGAGTGGCACGGTCCCATTCTTCACTTTCCTTTAATGCAACTGCACGGTCTAGTAAAGCTCGTTTTTTATCAAGATTATCTTGTTGTTCTTTTTTGAGGTTCTTGTAATACGCATTTTTACTCTTGTTAAAATTACGTACAGCACCTTTAAAGGCATCCCAAGTTTTTTCATTTTGGTTCCTAGGTACTTTACCAGCTCCAAAAAAGGCATTTCTGAGCTCCTCTAACTTTTTAATTTGTTGTTGCAATGCTTTGTGACTGGTAGCAACGTTTCCGGACATAGCTTCAATAGCAGCTATAATCTCATTCTTTGCAACAAGGTTCTTTTCATACTCAGCATCAAGTTCTTTATAGTGATCTTGCCTTCTTTGATGTAAAACCTTTGTAGCATTACTGAAGCGTTCCCAGATTTCCTCACGGTGTTCTTGGCCTACAGGACCAATATCTTCTTTCCAGATTTTATGTAAAGTCTGTAAATCTCTAAATGCTATAGTTAAGTCGGGTTCTTTTGTTAAGATTTCCGCTTGTACAACCAACTTTTCTTTTTCCTCCAAGTTGTGCTTGAAATCTAAATCGCGTAACTCACGATTTAGGTGGAGAAAATCATAGAAAATCTCAATATGGTGCTGGTAGGTGCGCCATACGTTATTGTAATCCGTTCTTGGTATTGGTCCAGCATTTCGCCAGCTTTCCTGAAGTTCTTTGAATGCCTTGTAGGTTGTGTTCATGTCTTCATCAACATTCACCAAACCTTTTAACTCCTCAATAATCTCAAGACGTCTGCTTAGATTTTCTTTTAGATTTTTTTCAAGAGATTTATAGTATATATTTCGTTTTTCACGATAATCATCATATACTTCGTTGAATTGCCTTTTAGTTACAGAATTGTACCTAAAGTCAATTTCATTACCACCACCATTTATAAAATCTTCTTTTTTCTCTTCTAGAAATTCTTGAAATTTTAGGTCGAATTCAGATTTAATGCCATCTACCTGTTTCTTAATGGCCTGTACTTTCTCGTTACGAACTAATTTCTGTAATTCACCCACCAAATTCTCCATAGACATGGAGTGGTAGTCTAAAATAGGAATGGTATGACGCTCGTTGTTCCCTGTGTCTTCGGCATCCTCGGCATTACTCTCATCTATTTCTTCAAGAACAGCATCATCTCCATTTGCCGTTGTCTCCTCTTTTTTAGAATCGGTAGCTACAGGCTTTTCCCCTGCTTCTGATTTGGACGGAAGACTCTCTTCTGGTTCGGCAGCCTCTGTTGTTTCGGCCTCATTTTGAGTGCCGTTTTCATCTAGTGTTCCGGATGGTTCTTTTTCAGGAATTTCCACTGTTTCCGAAGCTTCCGTACTTGGCGTAGCCTCAGTATTTTCAGTGATTTTTTCTGTATTCTCTTCCCCTACGTTATGTTGTAGTTCCCGTTCCTTATCTTCCATCGTATATAAGATATTGATTTTGCAAATTGCTAGGGTAAGATACTAACAACCGCTCTAATGACAAAGGGTATAGGGGTATTTTAGCTTTTGATTAAAACCGAAGTATTACTGAAGCCCCTGTAAATGGCAGACGAGGCTAAACCCGCTTTGGCTTAGGGAGTTAGTGTTTTAAAATGAAGCTTAATGTGAATTAACTTTCTTGCCAAATTTGCCATGAACGGTCTGCCTGAAGTTCTAACATGCGTAGACCATTAGAAATTTGGGCACCTTTAGCCTCACCGGCAGTCAAAAAAGCTGATTTTTCAGGATTGTAAATAAGGTCGAAAAGGAAATGTTGGTCACTAAGAAATTCATAGGGTAGGGCAGGACGTTCCTCAATATTGGGATGTGTACCCAAAGGCGTACAATTTACCAATATGGTATGTTCTTTTAGAATGTCTTCAGTAACCTGATCATAACTTATTTTGTTATCTCCGGCGCTTCTTGAAACAAAAATATATGAAATATCTAGTTCGCCCAACACATAAGCCACGGCTTTTGAAGCGCCGCCAGTTCCTAGAATCAACGCTTTTTTATGGTGAGGTTTTAAAAAAGGTGCCATGGCATTCTTAAAGCCATAAGCATCTGTATTGAAACCCTTCAGTCCGTTTTTAGTGAATTGAATAGTATTGACAGCACCAATCTTTTTAGCCTCCGGGTCTAATTCCGATAAAAAAGGCATCACTTCTTGTTTATAGGGTATGGTAACATTCATACCTTTAATATCTGTATTGTTTTTAAGAACATCGGTAATTTCATCAATAGCTTGAAAATCAAAATTCTCGTACGAATAGTTGTCTAGACCTAAATCAGAGAATTTTTTGGTGAAATACCCTCGTGAAAAGGAGTACGAGATATCTTTTCCTACTAATCCAAACCTTGTTCTTTTCATGTTTTATTTTTTTTGATAAAGCTGAAACCTGTTACATTGATAACTCATTCTCTTTTCGAACCTTTCCGTACCAATCTAACAATAGTAGAATTGCAATACCAATGACCACAAAAAATACGGCCCACCAAGTTTCGGAACTTCCCAAATCTGGAAAGAACCGCTCATAATTAAGGATAATTTCTTTTCCGTTGCTATCCAGAACTAACTCTCCCAAAGCATCTGTTTTAAAAATAGTACGTTTCCACGGCCAAACCACACCTAGGGAACCTGTTATAAAACCAATGATAACCGCTGTGGTAATATTTTTAAAATGTTTTAGAACATAGGTCAAAAGATGCGAAAGGCTAACCAGTCCAGTGGCTGAACCTGCCGTAAATACAGCTAAAATGGTCAAAGTTCTTAAGCGCTCAGGGTTATTTGTAAAGCTATAATCGCCAATTAATATCTCTGCAAAAGTGTCATAGAGCGCATTTACGGAATCTACTAATAACAATACATAATTGCCTAAAAGTATAAGAATGAAAGACCCAGAAAGCCCTGGTAATGTCATACCGGAAACACTAATAATACCACAGACAAAAATGAAAAAAAGATTGTCATTCTCTTTTGCTGGACTAAGAAAACTTATGGATATACCTACAATAAGCCCAATTAAACCAGCTGTTATGGTTCTTTTGCTCCAATGTTCAAAGTCTTTTGAGATGTAGTAAATAGAGCCTAAAATCATACCAAAAAAGGCGGCCCAGACAAAAAGTTCTTTCTGTGCTAAGAAATAATCCAACAATCTAGAAATGCTGAAATAACTAATCAACATACCAAAAATAAGTAATGAAAGAAATGTACCGTTAATATACCGATAGAAACTTTTGAACCTGCCGCTTACAAGGAGTTTGAAAGCTTTGCCATTTACTTTTTGAAGTGAATAAATGAACTCTTCGTAAAACCCAGCAACAAACGCAACTATGCCACCTGATACACCAGGTACTTTGTTAGCGGCACCCATGCACAGACCCTTTATGACTAAAAAGAATTTGTCAAGAAATGTTCTGGTGTTGTACATGAATGGGGACTTATTTTTTTGAAGCTGTTCTTTCAAGAACGAAAATAACCAAGAAACCGACCAATGCAGCAATAATGGCTATCATAATTTTATTATCTCCATCAAAATTAAACGGACTCACGTTTTCATCTATCGTAATGATTTTTTTGCCTATCGTTTTAGTATCCAGAATTCTTTTCCATGGCCATATTTTATTCAAAGAACCAACAATGAAACCGGTCAATAGCGCAAGGGTAAGGTTCTTTTGGTGGTTGAACATCCACTTCAATAATTTAGCGAAACTCAATAATCCAAAAATAGCACCAACACCTACAACTCCTATAATTTTAAAGTCAAGATTGTGCACCGCATCAATTATGGTTTTATAAGAACCTAGTAGAACTAGGATAAAGGCACCAGAAATGCCCGGTAGAATCATAGCACAAATAGCAAGTGCACCAGATAAGAATAAATAGGGTAGGCTATCTGCACTTTCCGAAGGTGGTAAAGTTGTAATAAAGTATGCAATGGCAGCTCCTAGAACTAGTGCTATTAAGGTTTTAGCATCCCATTTCTGCACCTCTTTACCTACTAGCAGAATACTTGCTATAACTAGACCAAAAAAGAAAGACCATATAAGAATAGGCTTGTTTTCTAACAACCAGCTTACTAGTTTGGCCAAAGAAAGAACACTAATTCCAATACCTACAAAAAGAGCTAAAAGAAAGTTACCGTTTAGTTTGCTCCAAGCGGCTTTTAGTCCGTTTTCTTTGAGTTCTTTAAAAAGAGAAATATCTACGTTGTTGATAGAAGAAATAAGTTCTTCATAAATTCCTGAAATAAAAGCGATTGTACCGCCAGATACTCCTGGAACAACATCGGCAGCGCCCATGGCCATACCTTTTAAAGTGATGAAAGTATAGTCTAAAAAATTTCTGTTTTCCATGTGGTTTGTTCGTTGAAAAGCAAAAATAGCTTTTAAAATTTGAACGTAGGAAAAAATGGAACAAGCCCTTATAATTTTTATGGATTAAAAATATAAGGGCTTGTTAATTAGTTCTTTATTTTGAAGCTTTTTCAGCCTTTTCTACAGCTTCCAATACCCAGTCAGATTTGGTGTATTGAGGAAATTCTTCAAAGAAAAGTGAAAGTTTTTGAAGATCTAGCTTTAATGCATCCATAAAACTGATACGACCGTTTATCATATCCCTGTTGGCTAAATGAAACCCTGCAGTCTTATATTTAAGTTCTGCACTCTCAGGATAAAATTGTTGGCCTTGTGCCAAAATCTGTAAAGCACTTGCCGTATCTTCATTATTCAACACAACATCTGCCCAATTTAGCCAAGTCTTTAATTCATAGTTACCAAGATCTACAGCCTGTTTAAAAGCAAAATCTGCTTGATCGTACTTCTTAAGGGCTGCATTGATATAGGCACATTTTTTCCAATACGATGGGTTTTCTCCATCTATGTTTAAAGCTTTGTTCACGTAGTGAAGGGCTTTGTCATAGTTTTTTCTTCGGAAATAGAAATCGGTAATGGCTAACCATCCCTTGTCTAATAAAGGGTCTTCATGAACGGTATGGTAGTAATAATACTTGGCCATATCATCATTCTGCAATTGCTCATGACACTTTCCTATTCTCAAATAAGCGTGAGAAGTTGGATCTTCCATTTTAATGGTAGTCTCATAATTTTCTATCGCTTCATTGTATTTTCCCAATTTCTCCAACACTTTACCTTTCTCGAAGTAAGCTCCAATAAAAGTATCATCAGATATAATGGCAAAATCGAATGCAGCTAGGGCTTCAGTATGCATTTTCTTATACGTATACTGTTTACCGAGCTGATGCCATGCTACTTCACAGTATGGGTTTCGCTCCAGGTAATCGTTCAAGTACACAATAGCACCATCGTGATCTTCTAAGAACTCAAAACAATAAATGACATTGTATAGTGATGAATAGTCTTGCTCATCAAAGGAAACACAGCGCATAAAACTCTCTTTAGCCGATTTAAAATCGTCCATAAAGAGATACTCCATTCCTAATAAAGAATGAATATCAAAGCTGTTTTCCGCTAAATTAAGTGCCTTGTTCAATAAGGCTACGGCTGCTTCGTGGTTGTCTTTTTTTGAATATATGTTTGCCCGCTGTATAAAGATTTCTTCATTGGTAGGGTCTAGTATTTGAAGTTCGTCCAGATACTGCTCAGCAATATCTAGTTGGTTTTCAAAAACTAACACCTCAATATTCAACAATTTCAGCTCAATAGCATCTGGATGTTGTTGAAGACCAATTTTAATTGCTTTCTTCGCTAGCGCTATTTTGCCATTGTTTAAATAATGATGTATGATGTCCTCAAAATCCTCCGAGTCAAAGAAATAGACGTCGTCGGTTTTAAGCATCGATTCAAACTTGGCAATTGGCCTGTTCGGCCTTTCGTTGGATTCTAACGCCATAGGAACGTTTTGGTTAAACTCTGTTATTAAAAGTAGCCTTTTGAAGTGCTCTTCCGAACCTGATTCACCTATATTATTAACAAATTAGTTAACAAGTTATTGCTTGTAACCTTCTAAAACTTCAATGATTATGCCACACCCGGTTTCAATCTCATCTTTGGAAATGGTTAGTGGTGGTGAAATTCGTACCGCAGTGGGTTCAAAAAGTAACCAAAATAAGATCAAACCTTTCTTGGCACAGGTTAGCACTAAGTAATTGGCTATTTCGGCATTTTCTAGAATTAAGGCCAACATGAGACCTTTTCCTCTAATTTCTTTAATTAGTCGGTGTTTGAGTAGTTTTCTAACAAGAGCTTCTTTTATAAGGGTGTCAGAGATAAGTTGAGTTTCGGTAATTTCTTTTAATGTGGCCAAACAGGCAGCTGCAATAACAGGATTACCACCAAAAGTAGTGATATGACCTAATTTTGGACTTTCCTGTAATGTAGCCATAAGCGCATTAGAAGCTGTGAATGCCCCAACAGGTAGTCCTGAAGCCATTCCTTTTCCGGTCACTAAAATGTCTGGCACACAGTCATAATGCTCAAAAGCGAATAGTTTGCCTGTACGACCAAAACCAGGTTGAATTTCATCAAGAATCAATAAAGTGCCCGTTTCGTTACAACGCTGTCGTACTTTTTTTAGATATCCATTTTTTGGCTCTATAAAACCTGCACCACCTTGTATGGTCTCTAAAATGACACCCGCAGTCTTCTCTGTTATCTGTTTTAAATCTTCATCGTTGTTAAACTCAATAAAACTTACATCTGGTAATAGTGGTCTAAAGGCACTTTTTCGTTCTTCATACCCCATTACGCTTAAACTGCCCATGGTATTACCGTGGTAGGCATGGCGGGCTGCTATTAATTGACTTCTGCCAGTAGCTCTTCGTGATAATTTCAGTGCACCTTCAACAGCTTCAGTTCCGCTATTGACCATATAAGTGGTTTCTAAAGAAGCTGGTAGGAGCGAAGCAAGTAATTTGGTGTACGCTACGGCCGGTTCTTGAACATATTCTCCATACACCATTACATGCATATAGGTTTCTGTCTGTTTTTGAACGGCAGCTACAACTTTGGGATGACAATGCCCTAAGCTACAGGCCGAAACACCTGCAACAAAATCTAAATGTGCGTTACCATTGGTGTCATAGATATAACTGCCTTTGGCATGCGAAACTTCTAAGGCCAACGGATGTGGCGAAGTTTGCGCTTGGTATTTTAGAAAATCTTGTTTCATTGTACAGGACTGGAAGTAACTTTTTTGACCTTTGGTCTAAGGATAGGTGCAGAGGCCTTATCATTGGCTGGAGGTATCTTGTTTATAGGGTCGCCAGAGTTTCGGGAACGTTCTGCTTCTTCAGCATCAATATCAATAGGGTTTTCTATACCTCTTATAATAGTGAGTTCCATATTATTGTCGTCTTCGTCAAAAATATCATCCTTGGTTACTATACGCTCATCGCCACGCCAGATAAAACCTTTTAGCTTCCTACTTTCAACGGGAAGTTCCGTTTCAGGAAAAATATCACCATCCGGATCAATAAAAAAGGAAAGGTCTTCTACATCGTTGTTGGCCATTACAATATTTATTTTACTGCAAATGGTTTTGTTTATACCTATAAGCTCTTCATCATCATTATACATGTAATAAATAACCTCGGTATTCTTTACTAAATCTATATGTTTCAGTTCGTTTTCTACAAATTTTCCGAAGAGGTCTTTACCTTTAGCTTGGTTGTAACCGTTCATACTAATACTGTCCAATGAGATAATAAAAGCATTTTCCAGTACTTTGAGCGAATCTAGTTTCTCTGTTTCAAGGTTGGATATAAGGTGTATGCTGTCACCGGTCATTTGATTATCACCGTTCCATATCACGGGATTACGAATCAATTGAGTAATTCCTGATTTTTCGGAGGAATGTATAGAATCACACTTTCCGCTTAAATCTGTCTTGAAAAATTTAGCATTTCTAAAAGCGCGAAGCACCCTATTATCGGGCTTTCCTGTAATCATCAATGTATCGCCGTGCATATAAAGCGAATCTTGTTCTACTAGACTTATAGAAACAGCTCGTTTAGTGGCAAATACAGAATCTTTTGCTTTAAATACTTCTGCATAATGAGCGCGAATAATACCGTTGTTTACCGTATCCGTTACTGTAATATTATTGGTAGCCGATGCAAACTCAGAAGCTTTATCAAAATAGACACTATCGCCTTCAATAATACGGTTGTTATAATCAATACGAGTATTTTTAATCCCGTAGCCGCTTTCTATTTTTGTATCATAAAAACCACGTTCGCAATATATTTTATAGGCTTCACCAGTAATGGTAGAAGGGCCATACATATATGCATTTTTAGAGGTGGTGTAGTAATCAAGCTGTTCGGAATCTAGAATGTACTGTGGGTTGTCTATATGAACGCTATCTAGAAACTGATATTTATCTAACTCCATAAAATAGCGACCTATTTCACTTGTCAAAGTATTTGTAGAATCTATTATAGTACCCGAACTATTATAATACGACTCTTGATTTTCACGATCAAAATACAGTGTATCTGTTTGAAGAGTCATCTTTCCACTCTGTTGATCAGTTTCCAAGAGAACACTCTCAAAAGCCTTGGCTAGTTTTGTTTCACCATCGTAATTGATTTTTCCACTGGTCATTTCAATGGAATCACCCTGCTTCAGGCGTACATTGCCAACTGCGCGTAAGCGGTTTTCCTTTTGGTAAAATATAGCAATATCGCACCAAAGGTCTGCGCCTTGGTGTTCAAACTGCACCTGCTTATCATCTTTACTGAAAATTGATGCTCCAGGAAATTGAGATTCGTTTTTGGTGAAGTTAGCACCGTAAACAATATTAATCTGCTTGCTTTGTGTGGTGTCTTGAGAGGAAGTCTTTTCTTCTTGTGCGTAGCCAATTAGCGACGTGGCAAGGAAAAACAATAAAATACGGAGTAGATTCAATGCTATCTAAATTTTGCCTAAAAGTAGGTTTTTTTTAAAGGAAGCAATATAGTTTAGGATAGATTTAGGAGGATTACAGATTGCAATGAAATCTATAGGTGTCCACACTATCCTAAACTACATATCGAAATGTGTATTTCGAAGTTCTTTTATAACCTTTGGTTATCTGTGTATAGTCTGCGTACGGTCAGGCCCTACGGAAACTATTTTAATAGGCACTTCCAGCTCTTTTTCTAAGAACTCTATGTAAGCCATTAAGGTTGCTGGTAATTGATCAGCGCTACTCATTTTAGTAAGGTCTTCTTTCCAACCTTTCATTTCTGAATAAATAGGCGTTACGTTTTCTGCTTCAATATTAAACGGAAGGTGCTCTATTTTTTCGCCTTTATAGTTGTAAGCAGTACAGATTTTTAAAGTATCAAATCCGCTTAAAACATCAGCCTTCATCATCATTAATTCGGTAACACCGTTAATGATTACAGCATATTTTAAAGCAACAAGGTCTAACCAACCACATCTTCTAGGACGGCCAGTAGTAGCTCCAAACTCGTTACCTACACGAGCCATAGTCTCACCATCTTCATCAAAAAGTTCTGTTGGAAAAGGGCCACTACCTACTCTTGTAGTATATGCTTTAAAAATACCTTTTACCTCACCTATTTGGTTTGGGGCAACGCCAAGACCTGTACAGGCACCTGCAGCAGTAGTGTTACTAGATGTTACAAAAGGATATGTTCCAAAATCAATATCTAGTAAGGAACCTTGTGCGCCTTCAGCCAATATTTTCTTTCCACTTTTTTGAGCTTGGTAAAGATATTCTTCACTGTCAATAAAAGTAAGTTCTTTTAATTCGGTAATAGAGTCAAAGAAGTCTTTCTCCAATTCTGCCAAATCATACTGGATATCTACATCGTAAAAAGAAATCATAGCTTCATGCTTGTTAGCTAGGCTACGATATTTTTCTTTCCAATCAGACATTTCAAGATCACCGATACGCATACCGTTACGACCTGTTTTGTCCATATAAGTTGGGCCTATTCCCTTAAGGGTAGAACCAATTTTAGCTTTCCCTTTAGATGCTTCTGAAGCCGCGTCTAATAAACGGTGGGTAGGCAATATAAGATGTGCTTTTCTTGAAATGAACAATTTAGCTTTAATATCTAAATTGAACTTTTTTAAAGCGTCTAATTCTTTTTTGAAGATTACTGGGTCAATTACTACTCCGTTACCAACAATGTTTAAAGCGCTTTTGTGAAAAATTCCTGAAGGTATGGTGTGTAAAACGTGTTTAATACCATCAAACTCCAAAGTGTGTCCTGCATTGGGACCTCCTTGAAATCTTGCGATAATGTCGTAATCTGTTGTAAGTACATCAACAATTTTACCTTTTCCTTCGTCTCCCCACTGTAATCCTAACAATAAATCTACTGCCATTTAAAATTTTGGTTAGCTGTTCGTGTTTTCTTTTTTATTTCGAGTACCATAAAAATAGAGGGAGTGTGTATTGATTGTAATATCAAAAACTTCCTCAATGGTTTTCTTTATAGATTGAATACGAGGGTCGCAAAACTCCATAACTTCACCGGTATCGGTCAAGATAACATGATCATGTTGGCGATCAAAATATGATTTCTCGTATTGTGCCTGGTTTTTACCAAATTGATGCTTTCTAACCAGTTTACACTCTAATAAAAGTTCAATAGTATTATAGAGTGTA
The DNA here is from genome assembly GCF_018603515.1 of Zobellia barbeyronii. Taxonomy (GTDB): domain Bacteria; phylum Bacteroidota; class Bacteroidia; order Flavobacteriales; family Flavobacteriaceae; genus Zobellia; species Zobellia barbeyronii. Next base: position 294,664 of record NZ_JACATN010000006.1, on the reverse strand, counting down.
GCACGACTTACCCTGTAGTTTTTGTTCTTCATGTTTATGTACAGCGATTCGATATCGAAGTGCTCTTCGCTGTCATAAATTTCTTGAAGTATAGCATAGCGTTCGGGTGTTTTTCTATGCCCGTTCTCTCCTAAAAAAGTGGTAAAAACATTTTTTACGATTTCCTGATTTTTGTTGGCTGCCATAACTAGGGTTACATTCGTCAATCCGCAAAGGTACGGTTATATTTTAATTACAATTCTAAATTCTTGTGACTTTATCTATTCCGTTTATTTTCTTCAGATTTGCCATCACTTTTTTCAGAATGCCGTTGTTTTTGACTACTACAGTAATCGTACCCTTAAAAGTTCCACCATCAGTACTAAAGTTAAGATTTCGGATGTTTACGTGCATATCATCAGATATAACTTCTGTAATCTCGCTTACTAAACCAAGGTTGTCTATTCCCGTTAATCGTATTTCAGACAGGAACTCTTCTTGGCTAGAATCAATCCATTTGGCACTAATAATACGATACGCATAATTAGATTGAAGCTGTATGGCGTTGGGGCAGTTTTTCTTATGAACTTTGATTCCTTCGTTTATACTAACAAAACCAAAAACCTCGTCTCCAGGAATGGGGTTACAGCAAGGAGAGAGTTTATACTCAAGTTTTTCCTCTTCCTTACCAAAAACCAATACATCATATTTGGCGGTAATCTCCTCTTTTTGGATTTCTAACGGATTAGGATTTCTTCGCATTTTATTTTTGAAGAAACTTATGAACGCATTAGAGTAAGACGAAGAAAAGTCTTTTAGCATCTGGTTGTCTATAGATCCAATGCCTACTCTATAAAAGAGATCTAAGCTGGTCTTTAGCTTAAAGAAGCTTACCATTTTATTAACTGAATCCTCGTTAAGGGTAACTTTCTGGGATTTTAATTTTCTGCGTAAAATTTCCTTGCCCTCTTCCGCAACAGATTTTTTCTCTTCTCTTAAAGAAGATTTTATTTTTGCTCTGGCCCTTGCTGTAGTAGCATAATCCAACCAGTTTTGATTAGGTTTTGCTTGAGCAGAAGTTATAATTTCTACTTGATCACCACTATTAAGAGTTGTGTTTAAAGGAACTAATTTTCCGTTTACTTTAGAACCTCGGGTACGCATACCAACCTCTGTATGTATATTAAAGGCAAAGTCTAACGGTGTGGCTCCTTTTGGTAAAGATTTAAGTTCACCTTTTGGAGTAAAGACAAAAATTTCTTTGGCGTAGAGGTTTAGTTTAAATTCTTCAACAAAATCTACTGCGTTTGTATTGGCGTTTTCAAGTGCTTCCTGTAAACGATTGAGCCATACGTCAATACCTTTTTCTTTTTGGTCTCCGTGTTTGTATTTAAAGTGAGCTGCGTAACCTTTTTCTGCGATTTCGTGCATACGTTCGCTACGAATCTGTACTTCTACCCATCTCCCTTTGGGTCCCATAACAGTAATGTGCAGAGCTTCGTATCCTGTAGATTTAGGCGATGATATCCAATCGCGAAGGCGCACTGGGTTAGGAGTAAAGTGATCGGTTACGATAGAATAAATCTTCCAAGCCAAGAATTTTTCATTCTGCCGATCTGACTTATAAATAATACGAATGGCAAACTTGTCATAAATCTCATCAAAAGCTACGTGCTGAACTTTCATCTTTTTACGGATGGAGAAAATGGACTTCATTCGCCCTTTTATGTAATAGTTTAGACCTTCTTCTTTTAAAGATTTATCTATTACACCTGAAAAAGCGTCAATATAGGCTTGTTGATCCTCTTTTGACTCTTCAATTTTATCCTTTATACTTTGGTATACGCTAGGTTCAGTATACTTTAAACTAAGGTCTTCTAATTCTGTTTTTATGTTGTAAAGCCCTATGCGGTGTGCTAATGGAGCGTAGATATATAAAGTCTCGGAAGCCATTTGTACCTGTTTATGCTCAGGCATGGCATCCATAGTAAGCATATTGTGGTAACGGTCTGCAATCTTAATAATAATCACCCTCACATCATCATGGAGAGTAAGTAACATCTTCCGGAAATTTTCGGCCTGTTGCGAGGTGCTCGTGTCTTTTTTAAGATGTGCTATTTTGGTAAGGCCATCAACGATACGTGCAATGGTTTCGCCAAACATTCGTTCAATGTCATCTAAAGTATATTCGGAGTCTTCTACAACGTCGTGAAGTAGGGCAGAAGCAATGGATGTAGCATCTAGACCTATTTCTGAAGCTACTATTTTTGCCACTGCAATAGGATGGAAAATATAAGCTTCACCAGATTTTCTTCGTTGAGTTTTATGTGCGTCTACTGCAATCTCAAATGCAGAGCGTATGAGTACCTTATCATCGTCTGAGAGATGTTGATAACTAATGCGCAGCAATTCTTTGTATTGCTTGGCAATCTCCTTGTTTTCCTTCTCTATAGCTTCCTCGGTCATATTCAAATAAAAATAGAACAATCTTAGCAAGCGTACAACAAAAATTGCCCCTCTTTTTAGGCTATGTCAAAGTGTCCTTAATTTTGAATACTGATGCTTGTACTATCTTTTTAGATTCTGAATCCGATTAAGAAGTGTAGGGTGAGAATAGTGCACAAAAACGAAAGCAGGATGAGGGGTAAGGTTGCTTAAACTGTTTTTAGATAGTTTTTTCAATGAGGTAATAAGCGGTATAGCAGCATACGTGTCTTTGGCATAATCATCTGCTTGATACTCGAATTTCCTTGAAAAATGATTCATTATTAATCCAGTTATTTCTGAGATAGGACTGTAAAGAATACCAAAACCAATAAGGGCCGCATGAAAACTGGGCTGAGATACGCCAATCGCAATAGATACAGCAGGATTATTGACGAACAATGATAATACAAATAGCGTGATACCTGTCAATACTAAAGATGCTATGAGGTTGAAAATGATATGCTTCTTTTTGTAATGTCCTACTTCATGGGCCAAAACAGCAACAATTTCTTCTTCGTCCAGGTCATTTATCAAGGTGTCGTATAAGGTGACCCTTTTTTCTTTACCAAAGCCAGAGAAATAGGCATTTGCCTTTGTAGAACGTTTTGAACCGTCTATTACAAAGATGTTATTGAGTTCAAAACCAACGTTTTTGGCAAAGGCTTCTATTTTAGTTTTTAAGCTTCCATCTTCTAGAGGTGTTTGCTTATTAAAAAGAGGTACAATGAGTTTACTGTAAAACAAATTCATGAACACCGTAAAAACAGATACAAGAGCCCAAGCATACAACCAGAAATTGTTGCCTGCCCATTGGAAAAACCAAATGATTACGGCTAAAAGTAGCCCGCCTACTACTGCGGTCATTAGCCAACCCTTTATTTTATCTAAAAAGAAAGTGCCTTTGGTAGTTTTATTGAAACCGAATTTCTCTTCTATTACAAAAGTGGAATAGTAGGATAAGGGAAGGGTAACGATATCGCTTCCTATCATAATAATACCAAAGAACATTAGTGCCATTGGTATAGGTTGGATTGTTACGCTACGTACAAGTTGGTCTATCCGTTCAAATCCACCAAAAGCCAAAAAACATAAGGTCAAGAGAAATGAAAAGGTAGATGTTAATAATCCAAAACGATAATTGGTCTTTTTGTATGCCTGCGATTTTTTATACTCATCCGCATCAAAAACATCGTTAAGTTCCTCTGGTATAGGATCATTGTAGCGTTTGGCATTCAGGTAATCAAGAACGGTCTCGAGGATAAATTGTAGCACGAGAATGGCAATTATAGTATAAAACAGAATGCTCATTCGGTATTTTTTTTGGTATATGGGGGTTGGTATGTTGAGAATTGACGCGTTATTTACTCGAAATTCCGCTGTCTTTTCGCTTCAAAGATAACAATAGCGGCTGAGACGGATACATTCATGGAATCTATCTCTCCTTGCATAGGTATAATAATGTTCTGAGTTGAGTTTTCAAGCCACTCTTGGGAAAGCCCGTCCGCTTCCGTGCCTACCACAATGGCAGATGCCGGATTGAAGTCGGTTTTAATATAATTTTCAGAAGCCGAAAGTGCTGCGCAGTAAATGTTGATATTTTGTGCCTTTAAAAATGCTATAACCTCAGAGGTACTGCCCATAGCTACTTTGTTTGTAAAAACACAGCCCACACTAGAGCGTATAATATTAGGGTTGTAGAGGTCTGTTTTTGGGTTGGCAATGATAACTGCATCAAGGTTTGCAGCATCGGCAGTACGTAATAGGGCTCCTATGTTTCCTGGTTTTTCTGGGGCTTCGGCAATAAGTATTAAAGGATTTTTATTCTTTAGTTCCAATTCTTCCAGCAATGTGGGTTTGCTTTTGGCAATGGCCAGAACACCTTCAGTAGTCTGTCTGTAGGCTAGTTTTTGGTAGACATCCTTTGTAACTTCAATATAATCGGGTGTTAACTTACTGTTTTCAAATAGGGTATAGGTTGCATTTAAGTCAATCAAGTCCTTTTGAAAAAGTACAGTTTCAATTTCATAACCACCTTTGAGCGCCAATTCAATTTCCCGTTGGCCTTCAATAATAAAAAGTCCGGTTTTCTTTCGTTCCCTAGACTTCTCCTTTAAAAGCAGTATTTTCTTAACCAACGCATTTTGTACGCTAGAGATTTGCTTGATTTCGTGCATACCGCAAATGTAAATAAAAGAGCAATTGTGCGACCTATGTACCTAAAACTAAAAATAAACACATGAAACAAATTTTTACAATCTTACTGGTTTTAGTTCTAACGAACTGTAAAGAAGGGCCTAAGCAGAATGAAACTGTTCAAAAAGAAGTAAAAACGGAGGTTAAGGAAGAAAATAATGACTACCCTGAAGCACTAAATAAAGTTTTTGAAGCCCATGGCAGTTTAAAAAAATGGAGAAATAAACGCACACTAAGTTTTGAAATTGTTAATCCAGATGGTAATGAAAAGCACACTGTAGATTTATATTCAAGAAAAGATAAGGTTGAAACCCCTCCGGTTGAAATTGGTTTTGATGGTAAAGATGTTTGGTTGTTAGATGAGGCAAAGACCTACAAGGGTAATGCTGAACTATACCATAACCTTATGTTTTATTTTTATGCAATGCCTTTTGTTTTGGCAGATTCAGGAATCAATTATAAAGTTGCCGAAGATTTGGTTTATGATGGTAAGAATTACCCTGGGATTCACATAAGTTATAATGACGGAGTTGGAGCTTCTTCAAAAGATGATTACTATTTGTATTATGACTCGGAAACCTACGAAATGGCTTGGTTAGCATATACCTTCACCTATGGAACGGATGAGAAATCTGACAAATTGAGCTTTATTCGTTATAACGATTGGGCAGATGTTAATGGGGCAAAATTACCTAAATCTATTACTTGGTACTTAAATGAAGGTATATCAATAAAGGAGGTTAAAAAAACGGTGACTTTTGATAATGTTGTTCTAGAGGAAACCTCAAAACCTGATGCATTTTATGCCGTTCCAGAAAATGCTAATGTCATCTTAAAGCCTTAATTTTTCTTATTTTTTAAGTACCTTGTATCTTTAAATTTTATTTGAATATGGAGGTCTTGTTATTCGGCATAGCCAAAGATATAGTAGGTAGGTCATCGTTTCGTTTTGAAGAAGGTGATGAAATGCCCAAATCGGTTTCGGAATTGAAACAGAAATTGAATAATAGCTTTCCGGATTTTGGGAAGCTTTCTTCTTTAGCGGTAGCCGTAAACAGCGAGTATGCCGAAGATGCTAAGATTTTAAGTAAAGGTGATGAAATTGCTATAATCCCTCCCGTAAGTGGTGGGTAATCTAGAACTATAAAGGCATCTTCGTCAATTCAAAAACTTTAATAGGAGTATAGATTCATGGAAAAAAAACTATCACATGTTGATGCCTCGGGAAACGCGGCAATGGTAGACGTATCCGAGAAAAAAGTAACCGCTAGAACAGCTGTAGCTTCCGGTTGGGTAGAATTTCCACAAGAGGTTTTTGAAACCTTGGCAGCTCAAGATTTTTTGGGTAAAAAGGGAAGCATTATTCAAACGGCAGTAATTGCAGGTATTCAGGCAGTTAAGAAAACCTCAGAACTGATTCCGCTTTGTCATCAAATTAACTTATCCAAAGTACAAATTGATATTGTTCCCAATGGGCGGGCTTTAGAAATAAGTTGTACCGTAAAATGTACGGAGAAAACGGGAGTTGAGATGGAAGCGCTTACAGGTGTTTCTGTTAGTGCATTAACTATTTACGATATGTGCAAGGCGTTGTCCCATGATATACGGATTACTAACGTTCAGTTGAAAGAAAAAACAGGAGGAAAGAATGATTATAGGTCCTAAAATATATGGCTTGGTGCTTGCAGGAGGGAAAAGCACCCGAATGGGAAAAGACAAAGGTTTAATTCCGTACCACGGTATGCCACAACGCGATTATCTGTATAATCTACTGGGTAGGGTTTGTGAAAAAACCTTTTTGAGTATTAGACCGGGGCAACAGGATGAGATTGCCAATGAAGTTGAAGTGATTGTTGATGAGAACAAGTATAGAGGGCCTTATAACGGACTCTTATCTGCTCATTTGAAGCATCCTAATGTGGCTTGGTTGGTTTTGGCGTGTGATCTGCCATTAATGGACCTTCTAGCACTACAAGAATTAATAGCTGCTCGTGACCCAAATAAAGTAGCAACTTCGTTTGCCCAAAAAGAAGACCCTTTACCGGAGCCTCTCTGTGCTATTTGGGAGCCAAAAGCTTTTAAGGAAAGCTTGGCTTATCTAGAAAGTGGAAACGGGACTTGTCCTAGAAAATATTTGATTAATAGTGAGGTTAAATTGGTTTTCCCTAAAAACCCCAACGTACTTCTGAATGCGAATTCTGAGGAAGAGTATAAGGAAGCCATCGTGAAATTAGCAGTGGAATGAACGCAGAACGCTACGACAGACAAACGATTCTAAAGGAGTTTGGCATGGAGGCTCAACTGAAATTACAGTCGGCCAAAGTACTGGTGGTAGGAGCTGGTGGGCTTGGGGTTCCCGTGCTTACCTATCTGAATGCTATGGGTGTGGGAGTTTTGGGTATTGTAGATAATGATGTGGTGTCGCTATCTAACTTACACCGGCAAGTATTATATTCTGAAAAAGATATAAATAAGCCCAAGGTAGCTACCGCTGTTTTAAAATTGAAAGAACAGAATTCAGAAACTAAAATCATTTCTCACGAAACATTTTTGACACGCGAAAATGCTCTTGAAATAATAGGAGACTATGATATAGTCGTTGATGCTTCGGATAATTTTCCTACCCGGTATTTGGTGAACGATGCTTGTGTGATTTTGAATAAACCTTTTGTTTACGGAGCATTACACAGTTTTGAAGGGCAAGTAAGTGTTTTTAATTTTGAAGGAGGACCTACATACCGTTGTCTTTTTCCTGAAATGCCAAAAGCAGACGAAGTGCCTAATTGTAATGAAAATGGAGTTTTGGGTATTGTACCGGGAATCATTGGTAATTTCCAAGCGCTAGAAGCTGTAAAAATACTTACGGGAATAGGGGAGACCCTTTCTGGTAAATTATTACTTATTGATGGGTTGTCAAGTAATTTTCAGAAAATACGTTTTTCAGTGAATCCTGAAAATCTAAAGATAAAAACCCTTCAGAAGAATTATGATTTTGATTGTGAAGTGCCTATAAATTCTATTGCTTCGGATGCTTTTCAGCAAATTATAGATAAGAATGAGGTGCAACTTATAGATGTTCGCACTCCCAAAGAGTTTAATAGAAATCATTTCTCTTTTGCCAAGAATATTCCACTTTCCGAACTTGATGAACGGCATGGTGAGATTTCGTACGATGCTGGAATTTACGTCATCTGTCAGTCTGGGGTGCGCAGTAGAAAAGCCGTAGAAAAACTCAAAGGCTTACATGCCAATGCAAATTTGATTAATGTAGAAGGAGGGATGAACCAAATTTCAAAGCATGCTATTAAGTACTGAGAACCTGGTGCTCCTGTGTTTGGGTTTCTTTATTGTAGCTACTCTGTACTCTTCAGTAGGATTTGGTGGTGGGTCTAGTTATTTGGCATTATTGACCTTATTCTTAGGAGGTTTTTTTGCTATACGCTCTATAGCTTTAATATGTAATTTAGTAGTAGTTTCTGGAAGTACTTTTTTATATTTTAAGAATGGTCATGCAAAGTTAAAAGACTTTTTGCCCTTTGTGTTGGCCAGTATCCCTTTAGCATTTCTTGGAGCCTCTTTTCGATTGGAAGAAAATGTTTTCTTTCTTTTATTGGGGTTTTCACTTGTAACCTCCTCTGTGTTTTTGGCGTCACAAACTTTTTCAAAAAGAGATTTTTCAGAAAAGGTCGCTAAATACCCTAAGTTCTTAACTTATATATTGGGTGGTGGTATTGGCCTTTTATCTGGACTTGTAGGTATTGGCGGTGGTATATTTTTAGCACCAATATTAAATCACCTTAGATGGGATAAATCGATTAAAATAGCAGCTTTAGCCAGTTTTTTTATATTAGTGAATTCCATTTCAGGCTTAGCAGGTCTAATTCAAGGAGGAATGTTAGATTTGCCTTGGAAGGAAACCTTGGCCCTAGTTGTTTCTGTACTCATTGGCGGTCAACTGGGTATTCGTATTAGCTTAAAGAGATTTACGCCCAAAGGAATTAAAAGGGTAACAGCCTTATTGGTTTTTGTTGTAGGGGTTCGTATTTTACTCAAATATATCCCAGAGGTATTTTAATAAAACAATTTTAAAAAGTAATAGCATTGAAAATTCTTTTAAATCCAACATATTTTCCTGATATAGCAACTTTTTCTACAATAGCCCAGCATGAGGTTTGTTGGGAAGTTCAAGATAATTTCCAGAAACAGACCTATCGGAACCGGGCTTACATCTGTAATGACCGTGGCAGGCATATGCTCAGCATTCCCATACAACACGTAGGGAACAAGAAGGGTAGACTGAATAAGGACGTTAAGTTGGATAATACTTACGAATGGCAACGTCAACACTGGCGTACTTTAAAAACGGCTTATAGAACCTCACCTTTCTTTGAGTTCTATGAAGATGAGATAGCGCCGCTTTATGAGAAGCAGTACGACTATTTATTAGATTATAATCTTCTGACCATAGAAACAATTTGTGACTGTCTTCAGCTAGATATGTCAACTGAAAAAACGGTAACATATGATGTTAGTCGAGAAGGTCTTTTTGATGGTAGATTTCTTGTAAACCCAAAGGGCAAGTTGAATTTTGATCAGGAAGAATACAATCAAGTTTTTTCCGATAGAAATGAGTTTTCTAGAAACACGAGTGTATTGGATTTACTTTTTAACGAAGGAACGAACGCATTAAGTTATCTAAAGAACCAAAAAATAAGTTTCTTGAATGCTTAGATTTCTCATGCATTATGGCATTCATTTTTTGGCGCCCATTTTTGTTGGGTGGTATTTTTATAAGGAATATCGGTTAAAGGCTATTCTAATATTATTGGCGGGTATTGTAATAGATATAGACCACTTACTTGCTAGTCCAGTTTTTGACCCTGACCGTTGTAGTATTGGTTTTCATCCGTTACACAGTTATTGGGCAATTGCCATCTACTTTGGATTGTTGTATTTCAAAAAAACTAGAATCTTTGGATTGGCCTTTTTGATTCATATTTTGGCGGATGCCACGGATTGTTTCTTTCTATTTCAATCTAAATGAGGCCATAACTGGGAAGTGATCTGAGTATTTCTCATTGTAATTTTTGTGGCCCATTACCTCAAAACTGGAATCAGCCATTATAAAATCAATACGAATAGGTATCATAAGAAAATTATAAGAACGCCCATAGCCGGACCCTTTCTCAATAAAGGTATCTTGCATGTCCCCTTTAATAGTATGATAGACCGATGAAAATTGGGTGTTATTAAAATCTCCACATACTAAAGTTTTATAGGGGCTTTTTGCTTTGTGCTCGGCTATAATTTGAGCCTGTTGCTGTTGTCTTTTGAATGCTTTGGTAACCCGTCTCAACAGTCGCTCGGAAGATTGTGAGCGAAGAACTCCCGTGCCAGGAGTAATCCCAAGAGATTGCATATGCAAGTTGTATAGTCGTAACGTATCGCCTTTGTAAAGTATATCGGCATATGACCCGTTATTAATACTGTTCGGGAAATCAATAATCTCTGCTTTGATTATTGGGTACTTGGAGAATATACCCATATGTACCTTATCTCCAGTAGGTATCTTCTTTAGGAAGTGATATGGATAATCCAAATAATTTTCTTCCATATCATAGCCTACTTCTTGGAAACTAAGTATATCTGGATTTTCCTTCCTGATAAAACTTTTTATTTGCTGAGGAATACTATCATTATCTAAGTACTTATACCTGTTAAAACCACGCACATTAAATGTCATTAACTTTAACTCGTCTTCTTGGAAATCTGTAGATTTTGCTGAAAATTTTAAAAAAGTCCCCAAAACAAAGTAGCCAAATACAAGAACAAATAGAGAGGTGAAAGCCTGTTTTTTAAGTCCTAACAACCAATATAGGAAGAAAAGGGTGTTTACTACTACTAGGGCCGGTACGCCTAAGCTTAAAATTGATAAAAAAGGAAAAATTTCTAAAGAAAGATAGGGTACCGCACATGCTATTAATAGCACAACGGCAAAGATGACATTAAAGAAAAATATAATTTTATTTAAAAATGACAGTCCCCTCATACGCTAGTCTTCCTTACCCGCCTTGAATAGAAAGTCTTTTTCTATTTTGGAAAGGCTTTCGTATCCAGATTTACTGATTTTATCCAGAATTGCATCTATCTTTTTCTGGTGCGTTTTTTTATCGTAGTTGGCTTTTTTGGTAGCCGTCTTTTGTTGATTTTTGAAAACCGTTTTCATTGGAGCTTTCTTTTCGCTTTTCTTGAAAAGGTTAACAACACCATCAACGAAATTAGAAAATCCTTCACCAATATCTCTTCCGTTGTAAAGTTGTCTGGCATACATGTAACCTAAAAGAGCGCCTCCTAAATGAGCTATTCGCCCACCTATATTTCCGCCCATAGGAATCTGAACTAAATCCATCAAGACAACGAATAATCCTATTTGCCAGAGTTTTACGTTAAAAAAGAAAAGACGAACCTCTTGGTTGGGAATATAGGTACACACAAAAATAAGTACCGCCATAACCCCAGCTGATGCCCCAATAAGAGAAGCATTTACGCCAATTAGCGTTGGAAAAATATTATAACTTAAAAGAAATAATAGTCCGCCTAAAATTACGCCTAGAAAATAAATGTTTAAAAATCGTCTCCCGTCAAACAGATTCAATATAATACGTCCGGCCACATAGAGTATATACATGTTCCATAGAATATGGAATATACCACCATGTAAAAAAGAGTAAGTTATTATGGACCATGGTTGCATTAGAAAGTCGAAAAAATCCTTAGGTAAGGCAAACCAATTTTCAACATTAGGGCTAACGAGAGCTGTAATGAGCCCCATTACGATAAAAACAATAACGTTAATGGCTATGAGCTTCTCAGAAACGCTCAATCGTGCATATTGATATTTTAAGTTTCCGTTTGTCATATTAGTTCCAGCGGTTGTTGTTAAACTGATTTTTTTTCCAATACCACATCATCAGAAAACCAAATAAGGCTCCTCCAATATGAGCAAAATGTGCTATGCCTTGACCAAAAATAGCATATCCTGTCACTCCTGAAAACAAATCCAATCCGATTAAAACGGGAATAAAATATTTTGCTTTAACGGGTACAGGGATAAACATAAGGAATAACTCACTATTTGGGAACATCATGCCAAAGGCTACTAAAACTCCATAAATAGCTCCTGATGCCCCAACGGCCGGTGTATTATAGGCAGATAGAAAATTATCTATTGTGCTTTTTGATGCAATATTATACCAATCTGGACTGTATTGACCAGCAGAGATAATATCCAACACATTACTCTCGGTCATACCACTACTAACTAAAGCTTGCATGCCTTCGTTAAAATAGTAATAGTTTACAGCTGTATGGAGAAATGCAGAGCCTAGACCTGCGGAGAAATAGAAAAATAAAAATTTGTTACGTCCCCACATTTTTTCAAGTGGAGAACCAAAGGCCCATAGGGCATACATGTTAAAAGCAATATGCATGAAACCACCATGCATGAACATATGGGTTATAACCTGATAAAAAGCAAAATTTTCGTTTTTTGGAAACCACAACGAAAACCATTGATACATCTGATCACCATACATAGAGGTTGCCACAAAAAACAGAACGTTAATTATGAGTAGGTGCTTTATGGCTTCGGTTAGTTTTCCCATTTAAATAAATTTTTTGTCAATATCATTTTCGGTAATAGTGATATATACCGGTTTATTAAACGGACTTACCATAGCTTCCTTACAAGCGAACAAGTCATTTACAAGTGCAATTTGAGAGGCATTGTCCAATGTCTCTCCTGTTTTAACTGCCAAAGTCTTTGCCAAAGTTTTTGAAAGTATGTCCGTATGAGAAAAACTTTCTTCGGTTATCTCCTGTTGGTAGTCAGAAATTAACTGGTCTAATATCATGCCAACTTCGCTTTCTGCTACCAATAATGGAACACCGGTAACGGTAATGGATTCGCCTTCTATTTTTTCAAAGAGAAATCCTATGGAAACCAAAATATCCTCAATTTCTTGAAGTGCAATGATTTCTGATTTTGAGAAAGAAACGCTTAATGGGAATAATAATTGTTGACTAACAGCTTGTTGTACCGTACTGTTCTTCAAAAATTTCTCATAAAGGACTCTTTGGTGTGCTCGGCTCTGGTCTATAACAACCATACCCGATTTTATGGTAGTTACAATATATTTTCTTCTAATCTGGAAGGTAGTCGTAACGGCTTCTGTTGATTCTTTTTCGCCTTCAAAAATAGAACCTGTTATGGTGTCCGATTCAAAACTAATGCTTCTGGCATTATCATCAGCGCCCATTTTTGATTCATGCCCAACATATAAACTTTCCCAACTCTGTGTATTTGGTTTTTGATAACTACGCGAAGCAGAGGCCGTATTTCTCGTTTCCTGAAAAGGATTGAATCCTGAATTTACAGTGACATTTGGTTGTATGACCGACTTATTTTTGAATTCATAGGGGGTCTGTAAATTAGGGTCATGTTCGAAATCTAGGGCAGGAGCAACGTTAAATTGTCCTAAGCTATGTTTAACAGTAGACCTTAAAATAGCGTACAGACTATGTTCATCATCAAACTTAACTTCAGTTTTCGTGGGATGAATATTTATATCAATCGATGCTGGGTCAACTTCCAAATAGAGAAAGTAGCCAGGATAACTATCAGATTTTATAAGTCCTTCAAACGCCGCTACAATAGCATGGTGTAGATAAGGACTTTTTATAAATCGGTTATTAATAAAGAAAAACTGTTCTCCACGACTCTTCTTAGCGAATTCCGGTTTTGTAATAAAGCCTTTTATTACTACAATTGGTGTCTCTTCTTCCACAGGAACTAGCTTTTGATTAGTTCTAGTTCCAAAAATATTTACAATTCGTTTTCGGTAATTGTCTGAAGGAAGGTTAAAGAGCTCACTTCCGTTATTATAAAAGTGAAAGGCAATTGTTGGGTGTGCCAAAGCTACCCGATGAAACTCATCTGTAATATGGCGGAGTTCTACTTGGTTACTTTTTAAAAAATTACGTCGTGCGGGAATATTGAAAAACAAATTCTTGACCGCCATAGAGGTGCCCTTTGGCGTAACGCTTGCTTCTTGGAATATTATTTTACTGCCTTCTATTTTAAGGTGGGTGCCTAGTTCTTCGTTTTCAGACTTGGTCTGCATTTCTACATGTGCAATAGCAGCAATAGAAGCTAAAGCTTCACCACGAAAACCTTTGGTACTTAAATTAAAAAGATCTTCTGCTTTTTGAATTTTAGAAGTGGCGTGCCGTTCAAAGCTCAATCTAGCATCTGTGGCACTCATACCCAAACCATCATCAACTACCTGAATAAGAACTTTTCCGCCGTCTTTAATAATCAGTTTTATGTTATTAGCACCGGCATCTATGGCATTTTCAAGCAATTCCTTAACCACTGAGGCAGGGCGTTGAACCACTTCACCCGCTGCAATCTGATTAGCAACATGGTCCGGTAAAAGTTTTATGATATCTGCCATTAGTTAGGGAAGAATATAGAGATGTCAAAATCGATGATATAAAGTACAATCAACACTAAAATAGCTATGATAATCGCCATTCTCACCTTTATGTTGGTGTCTCCTTGGCGCTTTACATCAGACATGGCGCTGCCAAATTTTCCTTTTAAACCTCTTGCGGGATTTAGTGTACTTCTAAATTGATCCAGTTTTGGTTCAATTTTAAACGGATTGCCTTTACCCTTATCGTCATAATAACGAGGGGCGTAATCGAATTTTTTACTTCGCTTTAAGCGCGTGAATTTACTTAGCATTCCCATGAACTCCAAAGTTACTTAAAATCGAAAAATATGCCGTATTACAGCTGCCAAAATTTGTTAACAGACCTTAAGATGTAGGTCTGTAAGCGGTAAAACTATAGCTCACTCTGTTTAATAGGGGGTAAGCACATAGTTTGCCTGTTCGTTTTGGAACAAACCTTACTAAGAAAGTAAGATTTTCAAATGAAGTTTGTACTGTTTTACTTGACTATTTACCTAAACTAGCCATTTGTATAGCAGCAATAGCAGCTTCGGTACCTTTATTTCCATGTTTACCTCCGCTACGATCTCGTGATTGCTGTATGTTGTTATCAGTTAGTACACAAAAAATAACTGGCGTATCTAATTGCACGTTCAAATCTTTAATACCTTGTGCGGTAGCGCTACAAACAAAATCAAAATGCTTGGTTTCGCCTTGTATAACGCTTCCTATGGCAATAACGGCATCAACTTCTTGTGTAGTTGCCATTTTTTTACAGCCATAGGTCAATTCAAAACTCCCTGGTACATCCCAACGTACTATGTTAGATTCCAATGCTCCACAATCTATAAGGGCATCAATAGCTCCTGAATATAGACCTTCGGTTATTTCGGTATTCCATTCTGAAACAACAATCCCAAACCGAATATTCTTCGCGTTTGGGATTTTTGCTTTATCGTAGATAGATAAATTTTTGTTTGCCGTAGCCATTAGTTGCTGGTTTTAGCCATTCCTATAAATGCATCTACAGTACGGGCTTCGTCAGAAGATGAATACTCATCTTTAATTTTCTGAAAATATGCTAATGCCTTATCGTTTTGCTTTAATTCTAGAGCGGTAACACCTGCTTTGTATAAGAATTTAGGAGCTGTATAGTTATTGCTGCTATGAGCAATAGCTTTATCATAATATCCTAAAGCATCTTCTGGTTGACCTAATTGCATAAACGCATCGCCAAGACCACCTTTTGCCAGAGCACCAAGAATATCATCTTCTGAGCTAAAATCTTCAAGATGAGAAATAGCCTCTTGATATTTTTGCATGTTCAAATACGCCATACCAGCAGAGTAGTTTGCTAAGTTAGCAGCTTTTGTACCACTGTATTCACCTATAATATCTAGAAAACCATATTTTCCTTCGGCACCGTTCAAAGCAAGATTGAACAAAGAATCTTTTGCAGTTGGACTGTTAAGTGCTTGATCAAAATATTGCTGAGGATAATACATTTCGTTAGCAGCACTTGCCTCTTTTGGCTTAACAACAAATTGTGTGTATGCCAAATATCCAAGAACACCAACAGCTATAACACCAATGATACCTAGAATATAATTCTGGTTACCGGCTACCCAAGCCTCGGTTTTGGAAGCACTTTCGTCTAGTGTACTAAAGACTTCTGCAGTTGCGCTTTCTTGTTCTGTAATCTCTTGCTCTTCTGCTTTATCCTTAGGTTTAAAACCTCGCTTCTTATATGTAGCCATTTTCTAATTTTATTGGTCGCGCAAAAATAATGGTTTTATCCAAAACCGAAAGGGTATTTATTCGTTATTTTTGAGGTTTGTGAACCAAGCACCGTCAAAACTGGAATTATAGCGCATGTTTTTAAAGAAATTATCCCTCATCAACTACAAAAATTTTGACTCAAAGGATATTGAATTTGATAAAAAAATCAATTGTATGGTGGGACCAAACGGAGTTGGGAAAACCAATATTTTAGATGCGGTGTACCACCTTTCTTTTGGTAAAAGTTATTTTAATCCTGTCTCTACGCAGAACATAAGACATGATGAAGAATTTTTTGTAATTGATGGTGAGTTCGAAAAAGATGATCGCGAAGAAAGGATAGTTTGTAGCTTAAAACGTGGTGCAAAAAAAATCATTAAACGTAATGGTAAAGCCTATGATCGCTTATCTGATCATATTGGTTTATTGCCTTTGGTTATAATTTCTCCTGCAGATCGGGACCTTATCATAGAAGGTAGTGACACAAGAAGAAAATTCATAGATGGAGTCATTTCTCAATCCGATAAAAGCTATTTACAAGATCTTATAAAGTACAATAAGGTTTTGGCGCAGAGAAATTCCCTTTTAAAATACTTTGCTGTTAACCATACGTTCAATAAGGATACTCTAGCGGTTTATAACGAACAATTAAATGATTATGGAACCAAGATTTTTGATAAAAGATTAGCTTTTTTAGAGACTTTTATCCCTATTTTTAAAGAACAATATATAGCTATATCCGGAGGCCGAGAAGAGGTTTCTTTAAGTTATGATAGTAAATTACTTGATAATAATTTATTGACTCTTTTAGGGAATTCAGTTGAAAAAGATAGGGCGTTACAATATACATCGGTAGGGGTTCATAAAGATGATTTAGGCTTTGAGATTTCAGGGCATCCTATTAAGAAATTTGGTAGTCAAGGGCAGCAGAAATCGTTCCTTATCGCTTTGAAGTTTGCCCAATTTCAGTTTATAAAAGCTCGGTCTAAAACAACACCTATTTTATTGTTGGATGATATTTTTGATAAATTAGATGAACATCGGGTGTCACATATCGTAGCTTTGGTGAACAATGAAAACTTTGGTCAGATTTTTATTAGCGATACCCATGCAGAACGCACCGAAGAAGTGGTGAAACAAATACACCAAACGTATAAATTATTTAAATTATAGGAATAGATTTTTGAAAATGATGAATAAGATATTTTTAATAGGATTCATAGGTTTGTTTTTGGGATGCTCCTCTGGTATTTCAAAAGAGGATTTGAATACGCTTGATGGATATTGGGAAATAACACAAGTAACCTTTCCTGATGGTAATATTAAAGAATACAAGGTGAATACTAGTATAGACTATATTTCTATGGATGGAGACGAGGGATATCGTAAAAAAATGCAGCCTAGACTAGATGGTACATATGAAACCTCAGATGATGCAGAGGCTTTTGTAATTGTTGGAA
Source organism: Zobellia barbeyronii (assembly GCF_018603515.1). Lineage (GTDB taxonomy): Bacteria > Bacteroidota > Bacteroidia > Flavobacteriales > Flavobacteriaceae > Zobellia > Zobellia barbeyronii. The sequence goes on along the minus strand of NZ_JACATN010000006.1, from coordinate 277,251 downwards.
AAGAAAACGATTTTTCAATAAATTACAAGACGGAACTCAGTGAGTGGTCAGAGAAGTTAATGGAGTTAGATGATACCACTTTTTCTGTGCTAAACGAAGAAGGAATTCGGTACGATTACAAAAGATTTGAACCTATTTCAATCCAAAAAGATGGCGAAGAGAAGAAATGAGAACCTGAATATGAGCCAAGCCCTGAATGAATTCATAAAGGAAAATAGGCTTCAGAAAGGTATGGATAAGGTAGATGCCCGTGAAGCATGGCGTAATTTAATGGGTAACGGTGTCAATAATTATACAACAGAAATTGAGCTTAGGGGAGATACGCTTTTTGTAGCATTATCATCTTCTGTACTTCGCGAAGAATTAAGCTTGGGAAAATCAAAAATAGTAAAGATGCTCAATGAAGATTTGGGCAAGGAATTAGTGCAAAAACTGGTGCTAAGATAAAAAGCCTGTAAACTTCAGAGATCTGAAGTTTACAGGCTTTTTGTAAAAGTATAATGTCTTAGTAAATTTCTCTTCCAGAAAAATGGAAAGCACCTTCAATAGCAGCATTTTCATCACTATCTGATCCATGTACCGCGTTCTCAGCGATATTTGAAGCGAATAATTTTCTAATAGTACCTTCAGCTGCTTCAGCGGGGTTTGTTGCTCCGATCAATGCGCGGAAATCATCAACTGCATTGTCTTTTTCCAAGATAGCGGCAACAATAGGGCCACGGCTCATGAATTCTACCAATTCTCCGTAAAAAGGACGCTCATTATGAACGGCGTAGAACTCTTGTGCATCTCTTGTGCTAAGTTGAGTATATTTCATGGCGACGATCTTGAAGCCAGCGGAAGTTATTTTTTCCAGAATGCCACCAATGTGTCCGTTTTCAACCGCATCGGGTTTGATCATCGTAAATGTTCTGTTCGTAGTCATTGTAATAATTTTTTGCAAAAATACGCTTTATTCAACAATCGGCAACTTTTAATAGGTTTGATGTAGTTCACCCATCACTTTTAAGTCGTTCCCAATCATTTGCATTTGCGCCTCTTTAGTTTTAAAATTGAATTTAATTAGTCCAAAACTTTTAGTAAAAACAACGTTGCCCACCCTAAACGGATTGGGTTCGCCATTAAAAGCGGAATAGGTATGTGTAAGGCCACTACTTGTAAAATCAACTAAGGGGTAATCTACCCCAGATATCTCAGTTTTAGAAAATTCGGAAATATGACGATCTCCAGAGAGCATAATAACACCCTTTGCTTTAGAATCAACAATAAGTTTTCCCAGTTTATCTACTTCATGAGGGAAGTTGCCCCATGTCTCAAACCCATGTTCATTAGATAATATTTGAATACTGCTAACTAGAATATTAAAATCTGCAGTTGAATTTTTAAGTTCATCTGTTAACCAGTTCCATTGGGTTGTGCCTAGAACTGTACCTACGCCATAGGCATTTGGTTTAGTACGCTTTTTGCTTTCGGTATCCGGAGTAAGGTCGGTTCTAAAATACCGGGTGTCCAATACCAATATCTTTATGCTCCCTTTTGGTGTGTTGTAAGTATGTGCGGCATAAACACCTTCTTGAGTTCTTCTAGGGTCATTTCTGTCCACTCCCATAAAATCTAAAAACTCCTGCTGACTTTCCTTCTTTTTATCAAAATCAACACCGCCATCATTTAAGCCGTAATCATGATCGTCCCAAGTGCCAATTACGGGTACTTCGCTTTTTAGTTTTTGGTATCCTAAAACGGAATTTTGTTTAGCATACATGGCACGCAAACGTTTCATGTTATCCGTATCTGCATAAATATTATCTCCGCCCCAAATCCAAACATCAGGATTTGTTTTAAGAATATCATCCCAAAGTAAATTAGTTTCGTTTTGCTTATTACAAGAGCCAAAAGCCAAAGTAAAATCAGCTTTAGAGGTTGTGTCTACTATCTCTTTATTCGTAGTCTTTTCTACCTGATTTTGCGTCTTACAGGCTGTAGCGATACATAATAAACAAATGGCGATATACTTATTAAACATATATTGGTATTAAAATCTTACTACAAAAATAAGACTTTGCCTTAAAAGACTACGTTATTAAATTGTATCTTTGCACGCATGAATTTGGAGTCTATAAAAGCGGTTCAGCAACTACTTTCCCAACCGCAAAAAATCGTAATCGTACCGCATAAAAACCCTGATGGCGATGCCATTGGTTCAACTTTGGCTCTTTGTCATTATCTTGTTAATAGGGGGCAAGAAGCTGTAGTTGTAGCGCCTAATGATTATCCTAAGTTTTTAAAATGGATGCCCGGAAACGAGAACATTTTAAATTTTGAAAAACAAAATAGTCAAGCCAAGGAGAAAATTGCCGAAGCAACGATAGTTTTTACTTTGGATTTCAATCACTTGGGTAGAATAGGGCAGATGCAATCTGTTTTAGAAGATTTGACAGTGCCTTTTGTTATGATTGATCACCATCAAGCACCGTCAGACTACGCAGAGATTATGTATTCAGATGTATCAATGAGTTCTACCTGCGAAATGGTATACAACTTCATTGAATTTTTGGGAGATGTAGATAAAGTAACGTCAGAAATGGCAAATTGCCTTTATACTGGTATTATGACAGATACCGGGTCTTTTAAATTTAGATCTACTACGGGTAGAACGCACCGTATTATTGCCGATTTAATTGATAAAGGCGCTGAAAACACACAGATTCATCATAAAATTTATGATACGAATACACCAGGTAGGTTACACCTTTTAGGTTGTGCCCTTAAGAACATGGTTATTCACGATAAATACAGGACAGCTTATATTACGCTAAGTCAAGATGAACTTGATATGTATAAGTATCAAAAAGGAGATACGGAAGGTTTCGTTAATTACGGACTTACCCTTGAAGGTATTATCTTTGCCGTTATTTTTATAGAGAATAAGGAAGAAGGTATTATAAAAATTTCTTTTAGATCTATAGGCGATTTTAATGTAAACGAATTTGCAAGAACTTATTTTGAAGGAGGTGGTCATAATAATGCTGCAGGAGGAAAAAGCGATAGGTCGCTTAAAGAAACTGCTGTTTATTTTGAATCACTTTTAGAAAACCATCAAGACCAATTACAGGCATGAAAATCTTAAGTCTTATTTTTTTAATAACCCTAGTTGGTTGTGGGGGACCAGAAGCAAGAAGGCCCGTAGAAGTAAAATCCGGTAGTTTTTTTAGGCAATCGGTAAAAAGAAGCAAGGAGCTTTTGGCTAAAGAAGAGAAATTATTGCAAGATTTGATGGCAAAAGATACGTTGCACGAGTATACGCATTCCGCCAGTGGGTCTTGGTTTTTTTATGAGGTTAAGAATGAGTCTGCAGATTATACGGCACAACCAGATGATTTGGTTATAATGAGTTATAATATTGTTAGCCTAAAGAACGATACTATTTATAGTATGGATGATATTGGTACGCTAACCTATAAGGTAGATAAGCAAGATTTATTTCCGGGTTTAAGAAATAGTGTAAAGATGTTAAAAGAAGGTGAGACAGCTACTTTTTTGTTTCCTTCTTCTTTAGGATATGGTTATCATGGTGATAATGACAAAATTGGAATAAACGTACCATTTAAGGTTACTTTATCGGTTTTTAAAATTGAAAAAAATCAAGAATTAGTAGAGTAAAGCTTACCTAATAAATAATAAAAGTAAAATATAAACAAAGGATTAAGACATGAAAAAAATCTATTACGTAATTACCCTAGTGGTTTTGCTAGCCAGTTGTAAAAGTCAGTATTCCGAATTGGGAGATGGCCTTTTTGCAGATATACATACCAGTAAAGGGGATATTATTATAAAATTGGAATATGAAAAGACACCGGTTACCGTGGCTAACTTTATTTCATTGGCGGAAGGCGATAGTCCATTTGTTACTGATAGCCTAAAAGAAAAGAAATTTTATGATGGTCTTATTTTTCATAGGGTCATTAAGGATTTTATGATTCAAGGAGGAGATCCAACAGGTACTGGTGCTGGAAACCCAGGATATAAATTCAAAGATGAGTTTAATGATTCTTTAGTGCATGATAAAAAAGGAATCGTATCTATGGCTAATTCTGGTCCGACAACTAACGGGAGTCAGTTCTTTATCACGCATAAAGAAACTCCGTTTTTAAATGGAAGACATACGGTATTTGGTCACGTAGTAGAAGGCTTAGGTGTTGTAGATTCTATTGCAACTACTGAGACTTCTAAAGATGCAGCTTCACAAGATAAGCCTCTTGTAGATGTTGTTATGAACAGTGTAGAGATTGTTCGTAATGGTAAAGCAGCTAAGAAATTTGATGCTGTACAGGTTATGACCGATTATTTTGCTGAAGAAGAAGCAAAGATAGCAGCTTTTGAAAAAATGAAAACTGACTTTGTAGCAGCACTTGAAGGTGAGAAGCAAAAAGCCAAAGAATTACCTAGTGGCCTTAAAATCTTAACGTTAAAAGAAGGTAGCGGAGAAAAGCCAACTATTGGTGGTCAAGTACTTGTTTACTATGCGGGATATTTAGAAGATGGAACTTTGTTTGATAGTAACTATGAAGATATTGCTACTAAATACAACAAATTTGATGACAGAAGAAAACAAGGTGGCGGTTATGACCCATTACCAATGGTGTATAGCCCAGACGCTAGCTTAATTGCTGGTTTTAAAGAAGGTCTTTTAAATATGAAAATTGGTGATAAAGCAAGAATCTTTATTCCTTCGCATTTAGGTTACGGTCCTCAAGGTACTGGTCCAATACCACCTAGTGCAGATTTAGTATTTGATCTTGAAATTACAGGAGAGGTCGAGTAAAAAATCACCTAATAAAATATAAACCCGCTTCTTGCGGGTTTTTTTGTGCCCAATAGTTTTAAAAATATATGATTATATTGAAAGAATTGTATGGATGCCTATTGCGGAAATAATTCATAAAACGTAGAAATATGAAACTAGTAAAACTTATTTTTTCACTCATTTTTATTGTTTTTTTTGGATGTAGCTCAAAAACGGATGCCGTTCTTGAGACAGAGGAAATCCTAGAAGTTCAAAAGGAAGAAAGTGAGACTCCAGAAATAATAGCTAATACTGCTGTGGAAGAATACGGACAGTTGCGTGTTGATGGAAAAAATATGGTTGATGAAGATGGAGACCCTGTGCAATTGCGAGGTATGTCTTTATTCTGGAGCCAGTGGATGGGCGAGTTTTATACCAAAGAAACCGTGAAATGGTTACAGGAAGATTGGAATATAAATATTATTCGTGCTTCAATGGGTGTTGAGGATGATGGAGGGTACCTTACTAATGCAGTTACTGAAAAAGCAAAAGTATTTGAGGTAATTGATGCTGCAATTGAAGAAGGTATTTATGTTTTGGTGGATTGGCACAGCCATCACGCAGAAGAGCATGTTGAGGAGGCTAAAGCGTTTTTTGCAGAAGTCGCTGAGAAATACGGAGACTACCCCAATATTATTTATGAGACGTATAATGAGCCTTTAGATGTTTCTTGGGAGGCCGTGCTAAAGCCTTATCACGAAGCGGTTGTGGCTGAAATAAGAAAGTACGACTCTAATAATATAGTGGTGTGTGGTACTCGTAACTGGTCTCAAGGCGTATCGGAAGTTATAGGGAATAAGTTAGCTGATTCTAATATTATGTACACATTACATTATTACGCATCAACCCACAAAGAAGAGTTACGTAATGCCGCGCAAACGGCTTTAGATAATGATGTGCCATTGTTTGTAACCGAATACGGAGTAACGGAATATACGGGTGACGGTGTTATAGATATTGCGTCGGTAGAGGAGTGGTGGGCGTTTTTAGACGCAAACGCTATTTCATGGTGCAATTGGTCCGTTGCCGATAAAGAAGAGAACTCAGCCGCTCTTAAACCCGGAGCAAGTGGTTTAGGTGGATGGCCTATAAGTCAGGTTACGCAGTCAGGACAAATGGTCCGGGATGAAATGAAGGAGAAAAACTAAAAAACTACCTAAGCTATAGTAGAATTCTGCCGATAATCTATTTTGTGTATTTTTCGTGCAGTTCATCTAAAAATTCATAATACTTCGTAAAGATATCCGTTTGTACCATTCATAAATTGTGATAACCCTAAATCTTAAACCTATGAATTGGTATTTAAAAGTTTTACAGAACTATGCAGGCTTTGAAGGTCGTGCCAGAAGAAAAGAATATTGGATGTTTTTCTTATTTAATATATTGATTTCCTATGGATTACAAATTATAGCCTTTGTTGTTGATGTTCCTGCGCTTGTTTTTCTAGCTTTAATATATTCTTTAGGAGTTTTAATACCTGGTATTGCCGTAGGTGTAAGAAGAATGCATGATGTTGGTAAAAGTGGATGGTTTTTACTTGTGCCTATTTATAACCTTATTTTAGCTTGTACAGATAGCGAACAAGGAGAAAACCAATATGGTGCTAACCCAAAAATAGAAGAAGAGGCAAGCTTGCAGAAGGTTTAGTCTGAATCAAAATATAATAAAAAAAGGGTTTGCCGTTACGGCAAACCCTTTTTTTATGTTTTACTTTTTAGGAATGTCTTCTAAAATATTCAACAGAAACTTCCAAAATTTCTGTGTTGAAGAAATACAAACGCGTTCATCGGGAGAGTGAGCTCCCAAAATTGTTGGACCAAAGCTTATCATATCCATCTCAGGATAGTTTTGACCTAGAATACCACATTCCAATCCGGCGTGGCAAGCGGCCACTTTTGGTTTTTCGCCAAAAAGCGCTTTATATTTTGCTTCAGCTACTTTTAATATTTTGGAATCAGCATTTGGTGTCCATCCAGGGTAAGTTCCACTGAATTCAACATTAAAACTAGCCAATTCAAAAGTCGATTTTAAGGCATTTGCCAAGTCCATCTTTGCAGAGTCTACAGAAGACCTCGTTAAGCATCCTATTTTTGCCTTTCCGTTCTTTACAAGAACACGTGCCACATTATTAGAAGTTTCTACTAAATCAGGAATAGCAGCACTCATAGCATAAACTCCATTGTGAGCAGCATAAATTCCCTGTAGCAAACGTGTCTGTGCTTTCTTGCCCATAACGCCCTTTGGTAACTTTATAGACTCAAAAGAGACTTTAAGGTTAGGCTCTAAAACGTTTAGTTCTTTTTTTATAGTAGACTCATATTCTTTTAGAGTCTTTTCAAACTCATCGCTTTGCGTTTTGAGAATAACAACCTTAGCTACACTCTCTCGGGGAATGGCATTTCTAAGGCTACCTCCATCTATCTCCGCAATACGGAGCATAAATGAGTTAGAGGCCCCATAAAGAAAACGGTTCATGATTTTGTTTGCATTACCAAGACCTTTATGAATCTCAATACCACTATGACCTCCACATAATCCGTTAACCGTAATTTGGTAAGCTACCGTATCGCTGGGCACTGATTTTTCCTTGTACTTTCTGGTTGCGGTAATATCAATTCCACCTGCACAACCAATATCAAGCTCATCATCTTCCTCGGTATCTAGGTTCAATAATATCTCACCTTGTAAAATATCACCTTCAAGACCCATGGCACCGGTCATCCCTGTTTCTTCATCAATGGTAAAAAGAGCTTCTAATGGAGGGTGTGTAATTTCTGTGCTCTGCAGTAATGCCATTATAGCAGCTACTCCCATACCGTTATCGGCACCAAGAGTAGTGCCCTTAGCTTTAACCCAGTCGCCTTGTACAAACATTTCAATACCCTGTTTGTCAAAGTCAAATACGGTATCGTTATTTTTTTGATGTACCATATCCAAATGCGATTGCAAGGTTACGGTAACTCTATTTTCCATACCCTTACTAGCAGGTTTTCTTATAATAACATTGCCTACCGCATCTTTAAAAGTTTCAAGACCAAGTGACTCACCAAAGTCTAGCATAAATTGTATTACACGCTCTTCTTTCTTTGATGGACGTGGTACTGCATTAAGGTCTGCAAATTTATTCCAGACCTCCTTGGGTTGTAATTCTCTTATAGCTTCGTTCATGTGATGTTATATTTTTGCAAAAATACGCAGTCAAAAATTGGTATGGATGATATTTGGTTAATTTTGGCTTTATATAGGTCATGTAAATATTGCTGAAATTTTTCAGAATTAGGATGAGATGATTTCAATATTAAAAACAGGTTGTTGAAAAATAGATTAAGAAACGGTATCGCTTTAAGTTTGCTCCCTCAAATTCTTTTGGTAGCATGGTTAGGTGGTAACCCAGAGGTTGTGGAGACTTATTACAGCAATGGTATTTACCCTGTAATAAGTCAGTTTTTTAGGATTCTCTTTGGGTGGGTTCCTTTTTCTGTAGGCGAAGTTATGTATGTGCTACTTATTGTGCTCGGCATTAGATATCTCTATGTAAACCGATTGAAAATTAGAAAGTTTCCTTTTCAGTTTTTACGGAATGTAGTGGTGGTGCTCTCGGTTTTTTACTTCACTTTCAATTTGGTATGGGGCTTGAATTATTACCGACAACCAATTGCCGAAAACTTTGCTATTCGTGATAGTGTGCAAACTAGTGAGGTAATTGATTTAGCCGAAAGGTTAATTGTAAAAACAAACCAGCTTCAATTTGAACTTACTTCAGACAGTACAAAAAGAGTACAAGTACCGTATAGCCGCAACGAAATCTTTGATAAGACTGTGGATGGTTATAAGCAGTTGCAAAAACAACTTCCGTTTTTAAAGTATAGTCATCGTAGTTTAAAGAAGTCCATGTTCAGTACGTTGGCCAGTTATATGGGGATAGGTGGTTATTTGAATCCGTTTACGAACGAGGCTCAGGTAAATGCGCTTACTCCGGAGTTCAGGTTTCCTGTGGTAAGTGGACATGAGGTAGGACACCAAGTGGGATATTCAAAGGAGAATGAAACTAATTTTATAGGGTATTTAGTTACCATGAAAAATGAAGACCATTATTTTCAGTATTCGGCATCTGCGTATGCACTCAGCCATTGCTTGAGTGCTATACGCCGTTCAGATAAGGAGAAATTTGATGAATTGTATGCTAAAGTAAATGTTGGGGTACAGGAGAATTACAGGGAGCTTTATGAGCATAACCTAGAATTTGTAAATCCTTTTGAACCCATTTTCAAATCTATTTTTAGTACTTTTTTGAAAGCCAATCAGCAAAAAGACGGTATTAAAAGTTACGGTAAGATTGTAGAATTAATGGTGGGGTATCACGAGAAATATCCGCTTTAAAAATATAGAATTTGTTAAGTACAGGGAGTTAAGAAGCCTCAATAAAGTCTAAAATAGTTCCTGAAGGTATTTCTTTGTCGCCTTGTGGAACACGAATAAACCCGTCTGCAAGGGCTAAACTGACTAAATCACCGGAACCATTGCCTTTTAGTGTTTTTGCAATGAATTTGCCTTCATGGAGTTGCGTAGTAACTTGGGCAAACAGCGTTAATGATGGGTGAGGTTGTATAGGCTCGTCTAAAATAACAGACTGTTTTTTGTTTTCTACACTAAGCGATTTTTTTAACCATGGTAAAAAGTACACATGGTAATTGGCAAAAGTAGAAACAGGGTTTCCGGGGAAAGAGAATACTACTTTCTGTTTTCTCTTTTGTACCCCAAACCAGAAAGGTTTTCCGGGGCGTTGTGCCACACGGTGAAAAACTTTCTCAATACCTAAATTATTTAAGGCATCGGGAATGAAATCGAACTTTCCTTTAGATACGCCACCACTAAGCATCAGTACATCAAATTTTGACAGAGCCTGTTCAAGTTCTTTTTCAATAATTGACTTGTCATCTGCTATATGTAAAAGGGTAGGAGTGATTTTTACTTTTTCGAGAGCAGATGCAAGTGAAAGAGAGTTGGATTTTCGAATCTGATGGGGTAGTGGGGTTTCATGTATTTCTACAAGTTCGTTTCCGGTGGAGACCACACAAATTTTAGGAAGTGTTTTTACAAGGACATCCTTTTTTCCAACAGAAGCCAATACGCCAATAACCGCAGCAGTAATTTCCGTTCCTTTTTTTAGAAGGATGGCGCCTTTTTTTTCATCTGTACCTTGGCGATGTATATTTTGTCCTTTTTTAGGCGTTTTTATAATCGAAGCCCAACCATTTTTAATTTCAGTTTCTTCGTACATGACAATAGTATCTGCCTGTTCAGGAAGAACGGCACCTGTCATAATCTCAAGACAATTATTATGCGTTGAAAGTTTTTGCTGAGGCATGCCTGCACTTAGAACACCCTCCACCTTAAAACGAGTAATTCCCTTTTCAATTGCCGAGAATGCAATGACAATACCATCTTTGGTAGAGCGATTAAACGGCGGAAAATCCCTATCTGCTTTAATATCTTCACTTAGAACTCTACCGGTGCTGTTTAAAAGCGCTACGGTTTCATCTCCAAGGTCCAACGTATGTTGTAATACGTGTTCAAAAGCATTTTCAAAGGTTATCATCCTATAATCTGATATTTAGATAAGGCAATCGTAAAAAGAAATACTATCCCTTAGCTTTCTTTTTGTTCCATAACCAACTTCCCACAAAATAAGCAACCAAGGCAATTAGGAAATATTTAAAGTAAGAAACGGGTTCTCCTGAGCCATTGACGGTTGTGAAAATACGGTCCCATCTAGGTCTCCAGCTAAGAATACCGTCGTTAAAATTATCAACACTTAACCAGATAAATATAGGTGTACCTACAATATGATTTTCCGGTACATAGCCCCAAGCCCTACTATCTTCGGAGTGATCACGGTTATCACCCATCATCCAATAGTAATCTTGTTTAAATGTATATGAATCAGCTACTTCTCCATTAATTTTTATTTGGTTACCAGCAACGCTAATGGTATTACCTTCATACTCTCGTATAATCTTTTTGTAAAGCGGTAAAACCTTTAAATTTAATGCCACAGTAGCACCTTTTTCAGGAATATAAATAGGCCCCATTTGGTCGTAATTCCATGGGTAATCCCTGCTTTGAGGAAATATGTTTGCACCAGCTACCCCTTTTTTATCAACCATTCTTACAATGGAGTCCAATGAAGGTTCTTTTTTAAGTTGTTCTGCCATTTCAGCAGTAAGGGGAGCAATGCGTGAAAGACCAGTTTCTTCAGCTAAAGAAATTGCATTTTTACGGGCTACTGAAACGGGTATACCACCTTCCTTGGTATAGACTTCCAACTTACCATCTGTACGCTGTTTATAACCCTTAACGTATTTCTGAATGCTGTTTAGTTGCTGTTGGTTCAGCGAATTGATAATATATTTTCTAGTCCAGCCTGTAGCATCTACTTTTTCTAACAATGTAGATGAAACCCCTTTGCTAGAGTAAAGTGTATAGTCGTATTGGGGCTTGGCTCTGTCAGATAGTTTTAATTGCTTTCCGTTGATATATACATAACCATCTATAACGGCTAATGAATCTCCCGGAATACCCACACAACGTTTTACGTAATTAGATTTTTTATCGATAGGTTTAATTACTCCTTTTTCTCTTTTAAAAAACTGACGAACCGTATCTGCTGGCCAACTAAAAACAACAATATCGTTGCGGTCAACTTTTGTAAAACCTGGCAACCTAAAATATGGAAGCTGAGGTTTAGTTAAATATGATTTTGTACCTATAACCGGTAACGTATCGTGAACCATAGGAGCAGCAACCGTAGTCATTGGCGTTCTTGCACCATAGTTGAATTTACTAACAAATAATAAATCCCCAACACGTAGCGTGCGTTCTAACGATGGTGTCGGAATTACATAAGGCTGGATGAAGTACGTATGAACAAGTGTAGCAGCGATAACTGCAAAAGCAATTGAACTTACCCATTCGCCAGTTGCTGTTTGTGGCTGAAGGCTTCTGTCTTCAATATATTTTACGTCTAAAGCATAATTTACATAGAAGATGTATAAGCCAAACGTAAGTATCACTAACCATGTGTCTGCTGTGCTATTCCGTCCAAAACTACGTATGGTTTCAATCCAAATGATAGGAAACATCAATAAGTTGATGATTGGAATGAACAAAAGTATCGTCCACCATTTAGGGCGATTGATAATTTGCATTAAAACAATAGCATTGTATACTGGTATTGCAGCCTCCCAAGCTTTTCTACCGGCTTTTACATATAACTTCCAAGTTCCTGCAAAATGGATAATCTGAATAACCAGAATAAATAGTAACCACTGTGTTGCGTCCATTTGTGTATTTTTTAATTGCAGCTAAGGAATTTTTAAATGACTAGATTCCTGAGACTCTATTGCAAGTAAGCTTAATTCTTATTCAATTATTGTATGTATTAACCAAGGTTTAATACATCTTTCATGGTGAAAACACCTGTTTTGCCCACAATCCACTCGGCAGCAATAACAGCACCAAGGGCAAACCCTTCTCTATTGTGTGCCGTATGCTTTATTTCTATGGAATCTACCTCACTACTGTAATCTATACTGTGTGTACCGGGTGTTGTACCAATTCTTTTTGATACAATAGGAATTTCACCTGCCGGAGCCTTTTCAAGCTTCCAAGCATTATACTTGGTATTTTTGATAATTCCTTCGGCTAGTGTAATGGCTGTTCCACTAGGCTCATCTAATTTCTGTGTATGATGAATTTCTTCCATAGACACTTTGTATTGGTCTAAATTCTTCATCATCTTGGCTAAATATTCATTTAGCTCAAAAAATACATTTACTCCCAAACTAAAATTAGAAGCATATATAAAGGCACCTTTATTTTCTTTACACAAAGCTACAGCTTCGTCATATTTATCTAGCCATCCTGTTGTTCCCGAGATTACTGGAACACCATGTTCAAAACATTTGATAAGGTTGCCGTAAGCCGCACTTGGCATACTAAAATCAATAGCAACATCCATTTCTGAAAAATCAATATCAACTGTGTCAACATCTACTTTTGCAACAATAGTATGATTTCTACTTAGGGCGATTTTCTCAATCATTTTACCCATTTTACCGTATCCGAATAGTGCTATTTTCAATTTGTATAATTATTTCGATAACTGATTTTAACTAACTTAAAAACAGCTGTTTGTGTTTAAAATTTTATTATTAGGGCCATCCCGTAACTCGGGTTATTGGTCACTGGGTCTAAATCCAAATAAGGTTCCATATCAAAGCTCAGGTCGTCGTCCACATTAAATTGCTTTAAATGTGCGTCTACATTAGCATCCACAATATTTAGAGCATATAAGGCTATTGATACCAATAGTAATAAATCTCTATCTTGTTGATATCTTTCCTGTTCACTCTGTAGAGCGTCGTCACTTATAGCGGGGGTGGTACTACCAGTATTGTTGGGGTCGTAGAATTCATCATCGGTAAAACCGGCTTGCCTTCTCTTAAAAGCAGTACGTGCACGTTGGTATTGGCTATTATTCCAAGTGTAGCCATAAACGGCAGCACCTATGGCTCCATAAACAATGGGTACTTTCCAATATCGTTTATTGTAAATCTGACCTAGACCAGGGAATACAGCAGAATAAAATGCCGCTTTACTGGGGGCAAGTGCATTAAATCGGACTTTTTTCTTCACGAGTGTATCCACTACAATAAGCCCCTCTTTTGCTACATTTGTTTGAAGTGAGTCTACCTCTTTATCTTCGACCGTTTCTTTTTGAGCAGCAACGGTTAAAGTGAAAAGAGAAATAAAAATAAGGGTTAGCAAGGATTTACTCACCTAGGATCAATTTTTTGATTCGATTGAATTCTTCTTGAGAATGAAAAGGAATGGTTATTTTTCCATTTCCTTTTTCGCTGGCAGAAATATCTACTTTAACCGAAAGGTGCTCAGTGAACGGTTTAATGTTTCCTTGAACAAATTCTGGCGCTTTTGAAGCTTTCTTCGCAGGTTTTTCGGGAGCAACACCTTCATGGTAAGCCTTTACGGCGCGTTCCGTTTCGCGAACAGAAAGGTTCTGACCTATGATTTTCTCGTATAAAGCTATTTGGTCTCCCTTTTTTTCTATGTTCACCAAAGCACGGCCATGTCCCATACTTAAAAAACCATCTCTAATACCTGTCTGTATAATAGGGTCAAGCCGTAAAAGACGCAAATAATTGGTAATCGTAGAGCGTTTTTTACCAACACGATCACTCAATTTTTCTTGAGTTAATTGAATTTCATCAAGTAACCTTTGATATGAAATAGCTATTTCTATAGGGTCTAAGTCTTGGCGTTGAATATTCTCTACCAAGGCCATTTCCAATGATTCTTGATCATCGGCAATACGAATATATGCTGGTATAGTGGTAAGACCCGCCAATTTTGAAGCTCGGCATCTTCTTTCACCAGAAACCAACTGGTATTTATTAAAATCTAGTTTACGAACAGTAATAGGCTGTATAACACCTAGTTGACCTATTGAAGTGGCCAGTTCCTTAAGAGTCTCGTCATTAAAGTTTGAACGAGGCTGAAAAGGATTCATTTCAATAGCCTCAATATCCAATTCCACGATATTGCCAACTACTTTGTCAGCATTCTTGTCTGCTGCAGATTGGATATCATTTTCTGGATCTTTCAATAAAGCGGAAAGTCCGCGACCTAGTGCTTGTTTTTTTGTTGCTTTCGCCATTAAGCTATCTCTTTATTTTTCTTGACGACTTCATTGGCCAGGTTCAGGTAATTAGTTGCGCCTTTACTGCTTGCGTCATATTTTATGATGCTTTCTCCATAACTAGGAGCTTCGCTCAATCGTACGTTACGCTGAATTATTGTATCGAAAACCATATCTGAAAAATGCTTGCGCACTTCTTCTACTACTTGGTTTGAAAGTCTTAAACGTGAATCGTACATGGTCAATAACATGCCTTCAATATCTAAGTTGGCATTGTGTATTTTCTGAACACTTTTAATGGTGTTCAAAAGTTTTCCAAGGCCTTCTAAAGCAAAATATTCACATTGTATAGGAATGATAACAGAGTCTGCAGCGGTAAGGGCGTTCAAAGTAAGTAAGCCCAAAGAAGGTGCACAATCAATTAAAATATAATCATAACTGTCCCTAAGGTCAGAAATGGCCTGTTTCATCATATACTCCCGTTGATCCTTATCTACCAATTCTATCTCAATGGCAACCAAGTCAATGTGTGCGGGAATAAGATCTAGGTTAGGAGATTCTGTACTTATGATAGCTTCTCTGGCACTTATAGTGTGCTCAAGAAGCTGATATGTTCCGTATTCAACAGTTTCTACATCAATGCCCAAACCAGATGTGGCATTTGCCTGTGGATCAGCATCTATTAGCAATACCTTCTTCTCTAGAACACCTAGAGAGGCCGCTAAATTAACTGCAGTAGTAGTTTTACCTACGCCTCCCTTTTGATTCGCAATAGCAATAATCTTGCCCATTATTAGTTTGAGTTAGGGGGTAAAAATACGATTATTTACCATGCAATTAAAACCATTTTGTTAACACAAAGTGAATAAGTATGACCTTTTACGTTAAAGTTCGTTAACTGAAGGCGCCTTTTTGTAATATATATGGATTTAGAGTTGAGTTTCAATATGGAGAATTTGAAACTTGTGGTAATTGAGTGTTTGAGAGTTTTAATCGATTTGAAGTTTAATACTAAATATCTAAAAACACCTAAGTATCTTGTATTTAGTTATTTACAAATTTAATGTAAATGATTAATTGAGTATTTCAGAAATCTTATTTTGATTTTTTTAAAACTGTAATTAACAGAAGACGAACTCTTTTTTTAAAATCAGTTTTGTTATTAACAAAGCTCTTTTTGTTTTACTCTTTTTCCTCAATCTTTAAGCTATCCTCATATTCGATAAGGTAAATTTCTTCATCCTTTTTTTTAAGGAAATATTGCTCTCGCGCAAACTTTTCCAATTCTTCTGGATCTGATAATTTCTTTAGGATTTTTTTGTCGTTAGCAATCTCATCCTTTAGAAACTCCTGTTGCTTCTCAAGTTTTTGGATTTCCTTTTTAAGTTCTAAGTGAATCAATAGGGAGTTGGTGTCAAAAAAAAGCATCCATATAACAAAAACGGTCAGCACCAATACGTACATATTGGTAAGGATGTTAAACCATTTTTTCTTTTTCAAATCTTTGAATCCCATTTTTACTATGCTAGTTTCTCGTTGATGATTGTACGTACAATATCAACTGCAACTGTGTTGTATTTATTGTTGGGAATAATAATATCTGCGTATTCTTTGCTAGGTTCTATAAATTGAAGATGCATTGGTTTAATGTTGGACTGGTACTTATCTAGTGTTTCGTCTAGATTCCAACCACGTTCATTAACATCTCTTTTTAATCTTCTGATCAATCTTTCGTCCGAATCTGCATGAACAAAAATCTTGATGTCCATCATTTTACGCAGCAGAGAGTTGGTCAAAATAAGAATACCTTCTACAATAAGAACTTTTGTAGGGTGTACTGGAACAGTTTTGTTTGTGCGGTTACATTCAAGAAAAGAATACACCGGTTGTTTGATTGAGTGGCCTTCTTTTAAAAGCTTCAGGTGCTTTTCAAGCAAATCAAAATCAATAGATTGCGGATGGTCAAAATTAGTTTTCCTTCTTTCTTCCAAAGGCATTTCGGAGAGGTCGTTATAGTAAGAATCTTGAGAAATTACTCCAACTTCACCTTCTGGCAGCGAGTCTATTATTTGGTTTACAACTGTTGTTTTACCACAACCTGTGCCTCCCGCTATTCCAATTATCAGCATGCTATTTAAATTTTTGTCAAAAATACATATTTGTGAATCAATTACGGGTTTATACCTAAAAGGAACTTTTGGTAATACGCCTTTCTAAGCTAATACTTACTTTTGTACTATGCAGAATGATAATGTCAGTCCAAATTTTGAATTTATAGCCTTAATGGCCTCTTTAATGTCTATTGTAGCCTTAGCAATAGATGCCTTATTGCCTGCTCTTTCGCATATAGGAATTACTATAAATAGCTTGGATCCCTTGGAAAATCAGCTGTTAATAACCATGATTTTTTTGGGTCTTGGTGTTGGTCAGTTATTTTTTGGGCCTTTATCGGATAGTTACGGTAGGAAACCCGTGGTTTACATTGGTTTTTCCATTTTTGCGGTTGCAAGCGTTATTTGTGTTTTGGCACCTTCGTTGGAGGTTATGATTGTAGGTCGTATTTTACAAGGTATTGGCTTATCAGCACCACGTACTATTGCCATTGCTATTATTAGAGATACCTATAAAGGCGATTATATGGCTAAGATTATGTCATTTGTTACCGCCTTCTTTATCTTGGTTCCCGTAGTGGCACCGGCCATTGGTAAATGGATTATGGATGCTTTTGGCTGGGAATATATCTTTTATGTTCAATTGTTCTTTGGACTGGTCGTTAGTATTTGGTTCTGGAAGCGCCAACCAGAAACTTTAAAAGCACAGTTTAAAATACCTTTTACGATATCTGTTTTCATAAACGGTTCAAAAGAATTTTTTAGACACCGTGAAACGGTTGCTTTTACTTTTGCTTCTGGATTTGTGACCGGTGCTTTTTTGGTATACTTAAGTTCATCTCAACATGTCTTTGAAGATCAATATGATATGGCGGAAAATTTCCCATACATATTTGCTGGTCTTGCTTGTTCTGTTGGCTTATCTACTTTTTTGAATGGAACTATGGTATTGCATTTTGGTATGCGGAGATTGGCTGTTACAGCTATGGCGGCATTTTGTGTTATTGCATTATCCTATGTAGTACTCTTTTGGGGAAAACCGAATCCAAGTATGCCTATTTTGGTGATATTCTTATTCGTTCAGTTTTTATGTTTGGGTTTTCTATGGGGAAATTTCAGGTCTATAGCAATGGAGCCTATTGGGCATATTGCCGGAATTGGCGCGGCTATAAATGGTTTTATTTCTACCCTTCTTTCCGTTCCCATAGCTAATTATATAGGTGGACAAGTACAGGAAACAGTTTGGCCTATGTTTGTAGGTTTAGCTGTATGCGGATTACTCGCTTTAACTACGATACTAATGGTGACCAGAGGAAAAGTTTTTGCTACTGCTGAGCGCAGTGGGCTTTAGTAATTAAGTAGAGCTAAAAAAAAATATACCGGCAAAAGAGAATCATTAAGACTCATTCTTTGCCGGTACTTTATATCACTTTAAATTGCGTTTTCAATAATTTCTTCAACCACTTCAGGGTTTAGTAGGGTACTAGTATCTCCTAAGTTAGAGGTGTCTTTTGAAGCTATTTTTCTGAGAATTCGACGCATAATTTTTCCACTACGTGTTTTTGGCAATCCAGAAACAAACTGGATCTTATCCAATTTGGCAATTGGTCCAATATGCTCTGTAATTTGCTGATTAATTTCCTTACGCAGATTGTCTCGATCTCTGGTTTCTCCAAATTCCTTTAGAATAACATAACCATAAAGTGCATTTCCTTTAACGTCATGGGGAAAGCCAACAATAGCGCTTTCAGCTACTGCGGGATGCTCATTAATAGAATCTTCAATAGGAGCTGTTCCTAGGTTGTGTCCGGAAACAATTATAACATCGTCTACGCGTCCTGTAATTCTGTAGTATCCTACGGCGTCTCGCAATGCGCCATCTCCCGTAAAATACATGTCTTTATAAGCGGAAAAATAAGTATCTCTATATCGCTCATGATTGCCCCAAATGGTTCTGGCAATAGATGGCCATGGGAATTTAATACACAACCTTCCGGATACTTGGTTGCCTTTTAGTTCTTTTCCTACTTCATCCATTAAAGCGGGTTGTATGCCAATAAATGGTAGGGTCGCATAGGTGGGCGCAGTAGGGGTAACGTATGGGATTGGGGTAATCATAATACCACCTGTTTCAGTTTGCCACCACGTATCTACAATAGGGCTGTTATTTTTACCAACATTATTGTTGTACCAATGCCAAGCTTCTTCGTTAATAGGCTCACCTACGGAACCTAGGACTTTCAAGGAAGAAAGGTCATGCTTTTCTACAAATTCTAAATTCTCTTTTGCTAAGGCACGAATTGCCGTTGGTGCGGTATAGAATTGATTCACCTTGTGTTTTTCTACGACCTCCCAAAACCGACCATAATCTGGGTATGAAGGAACACCTTCAAACATTACGGTTGTTGCTCCGTTTGCCAATGGTCCATAAACGATGTATGAATGTCCGGTAATCCAACCAATATCCGCAGTACACCAATAAACGTCTTCTTCTCTATATTGAAATACGTTTTTAAAAGTATATGCAGTATATACCATATAGCCCCCGGTGGTATGCACCATTCCCTTTGGTGTTCCAGTAGAACCAGAGGTGTAAAGAATGAACAATGGGTCTTCTGCATCCATTATTTCTGCTACGCAATCTGCATAAGCCTCGTTAAGTAAGGGTTGCAACCATTTGTCACGCCCTTCTTCCATATGAATATCACCGTTTATGCGTTTGGCTACCAATACATTTTTAACTCCAGGACAATCTTCAAGCGCCTTGTCTACAATTCCTTTAAGGTCTATGGATTTTGAACCACGAAATGAACCATCTGAGGTCAGTACTATTTTACAATCGGAATCATTTATACGGGTAGCTAAAGCATTGGATGAAAAACCGGCAAAAACAACGGAATGTATTGCTCCAATTCTAGCACAGGCCAAAAGTGAAACGGCAAGTTCCGGAATCATAGGAAGGTAAATACAAACACGGTCTCCTTTTTTAACGCCATGGTCCTTTAGGACGTTGGCCATGCGACAAACCCTTTCGTGTAGCTCTCTATACGTGATGTGGAGCGCTTCTTCATTAGGGTCATTTGGCTCGAATATAATGGCTGTTTTATCCCCTCGCGTAGGAAGGTGCCTGTCAAGGCAGTTATCTGTAATATTGAGCTTTGCACCCTCAAACCATTTAATTTCAGGCTTAGAAAAATCCCAACTTAAAACGTTGTTCCATTTTTTGCGCCAGACAAAATGTTCTTCCGCTATTTCTTCCCAAAAGGCTTCAGGATTCCTAACAGATTTTCTATATACTTGGTAGTATTCTTCTAGATGTTTGATGTGGTAATTACTCATTGTGCCTCGATTGTTTGAATTGATATTGATACGAAAACCCTTTTAAACTTCATAAAATAGAGAGGTATTCTATGTTTTTTTATTTTGGTAAAGGGAAGCATGTCTTTCTTTTTTACATTTCCGGAAATCTATATTGTGATATTAAAAATAATAATTTTTCACTCTAATTAATATTAGCTGGTTTTAATTGGGTAAAAATAAAACTCCACTAGACGAGTCTCTTTTTGCACCGGTTACAGAGCTCAAAACGTTTGTTTTCTTCTCTATTCTTAAAACACCCATTAAAGCAAAGACTAATGCTTCCTTAAATTCTATAAGTTGTTTGGAGGGAACTACCACTTTTGCAGTATCCCCTAGCTTTTGTTGAAGAGTCTCTATTAGAAAGTCGTTCAAGGCGCCACCACCAGTAACAAATAAGGTGCTTCCAGATTTTTTCCTATTTGCTTTTATTTGGATAGCTACTTGTTCGCAGACATGATGAATACTGGTGCATAGCAGATTTTCCATACTGTCTTCTGTGCTTTCAACAATTGGAACTACCTTTTCTATAAACCATTCATACCCGATTGATTTAGGAAAAGGAAGTTTATAAAACTCTAATCCGTTGAGTTTTTCAAGCATGTTGGTATTAACCTTGCCGTTTTTTGCCAGATTTCCTCCCGCATCATAATCCAAATCATTTTTTCGGGTAATGTGGTTTAGAATCATGTTGGCTAGGCCAATATCATAGGCAATACGATTACCATTGTGTTCAAATGAAATATTGCTGATACCTCCCAGGTTCAAACAGTAATCATATTTATTAAAAAACAATCGATCACCAATAGGAACAAGAGGAGCTCCTTGACCACCAAGCGCAACGTCATTGGTTCTAAAATCACATACTACTTTGTGTTTACTAGCATTGGCCAAATGTTGACCGTTCCCTATCTGAAAGGTCAAACCGTTTTCTGGTTGGTGATGTGTGGTGTGCCCGTGACTAGAGATGTAGTCAACTTCTAAGCCGTGATCATTTATAAACAGATCACATTGTTCGCCAAGCCATGTACCGTATCTGTTGTGAAGCTTTAAAAGTGCATCGGCAGGCAAATAAATGGCGTCTTTTAATTGGGCTTGCATTTCTGTGGAATACGAAACGCTTTTAGTTTTTTTGATACCAAATTGCCATGTATGGCCCTCTTGCCAAATGGTGCAATATGAAAGGTCTAGGCCATCTAAAGAAGTGCCTGACATAAGACCCATAATTTTATATGTTTTCATAGTTTTAAATGCTTATTGGTAGTTTGCCCTGTGCTTCTAAATTACCTAAAAAATGATTTGCTGCTACTTTTTGAAAAGACTTTTGATTTTGATATGCAACTACAACAGCTTTTGCATTTTCTATGTTGATGTGGTTAAGCACATATGGATTTCCAAAGATGTAAAGAATCACATTATTTGTGCTGATAAGTCTGTTGATTAGAACAAGTTCTTCTTCGGTGAAACCAAAGTTGTTAGTAGGCTTTATTTGAGGAGGGAAAAGTGCTAAAAGTATATTTTCCTCAACCTTATCTGTCTCATTTATTTCAGTGATAGAAGTAAATTTCTTGTTGTTGTAAATCGATTTAAAAAAATGATTATCAAGGTTTAATGAGATTGATAGACCTTTAAATTCAGTTTCTTTAAATGTCTCAATCATCTCTTTGGTACCCTTAATCAAAGAAAGGCTTTGCTTAGCTATTTTTTCGTTTAGCTCATCAGGATTTGTTAGATCAGAATATAAATTCTTAGTAGTTGGGATTGCTTTTTCTTTTAGTTTCCAAATTCGGTCAAAACTTTTTTCTATGGCTTTTTCTGAGGCATTTTTTAAGATGGTTTCAATGCCTTTTTTTACATGCTCGGCAAAACAAAGCACATCGTTTCCAGCATCAAAAGCTAACCATTCTAATTCTCCTTTTATGGGGTAGTTTTTGGAAACTGCATGCATATTTAATGCATCAGAAATTACAACACCCTCGTATCCCATTTCTGTTCTTAGAACCCCTTTTATAATATCTTTTGAAATGCTTGAAGGCGTATCTTTACCATTGGCCAGAGCAGGAACAGATAAATGCCCCGCCATAACCGAATCTATCCCTTTTAGAATCAGTTTTTGAAAGGGGTACAGTTCGTTGTTTACTAGCTCTTCTTTTGTCTTATTTATTAGGGGTAGACCTAAATGAGAATCAGTTGCGGTATCTCCGTGTCCGGGAAAATGTTTAATACTAGTTAGTATGCCTTCTGAGCTAGTCCCATTAATATAGGCTAAGGCCTTTTGAGTTACCTTAGTTTTATCTTCTCCAAAAGAACGATACCCGATAACAGGATTATGGGGGTTGTTATTGATGTCTACGCAAGGAGCAAGGTTCCAATGTATTCCTGCAGCTGTGCAGTCTTTTGCAATATTTTTTCCTACCTCATAAATCAAGTTTTCAAAATCATTTGGAATGGCTCCAAGAGTTATGGCGTATGGGTATTGCGGCGTTTTTTCAATTCGCATTGCCAATCCCCATTCGGCATCAATTGCAATCAGTAAGGGGTATTTAGCAGCTTTTTGATAACGGATGATTAGGTTTTGCAAGGTTTCAAAACTCTTCTCATTAGATACTACTTTTTTCTTTCCTTCAAAATTGGTTGCTGCACTTGCTCTGCTGTGGAAGAAGCATAATGAGCCAATATGGTGTTCTTTAATGAGTTTTTCTAACTGTTGAATTTCGTCTTCGGTATCGTTTATGAAAGCGGCAGGCATGAATAACTGACCTACCTTTTCGGCTAAATTCAAAGTTTCTGTGGCTTTGGTG
Source organism: Zobellia barbeyronii (assembly GCF_018603515.1). Lineage (GTDB taxonomy): Bacteria > Bacteroidota > Bacteroidia > Flavobacteriales > Flavobacteriaceae > Zobellia > Zobellia barbeyronii. The sequence goes on along the minus strand of NZ_JACATN010000006.1, from coordinate 254,421 downwards.
TATGGTAATATATTAGGCATCTAATTTGGTAGATTTTTTCCCGAAATCTGCAGGGTATTTTATGAAATTCACTAAAAATAAAGCAGGAAGCGCTGCAATTACGACCCAAACAAAGAAACCGCCGTAACCCAACCATTGCTGCATATAGCCACTAACCATACCCGGAAGCATCATTCCTAAGGCCATAAAGCCGGTTGCAATAGCATAGTGTGAGGTTTTTGACTTTCCTTCAGAAATATAAATGAGGTACATTAAAAAAGCTGCAAACCCAAAACCGTAGCCAAACTTCTCCAGTATCACAGTTCCGGTAACGGCATAGATACTGGTTGTTTTAGTCATGGCTAAAATGGCGTAGAGTACATTTGGTAAGTTTAAAGAAATGACCATAGGTAGCATCCATTTCTTGAGTCCATCTTTTGATATTAAGATACCTCCTAAAATACCTCCGATGGAAAGGAAAATAACGCCTGCCGTTCCAAAAATGGTTCCTAATTGTTCTGTAGAATAGCCTAAACCTCCTTTATCTGGGGCATCCAATAGAAAAGGTGCAGCCATTTTTACTAATTGAGATTCCCCTAAACGGTAGGTGAGAATAAAAGCCAGTGCAATGCCTATTCCTGGTTTCTTAAAAAAGGAGGAGAACACTTCAAAAAAGCCAGTTGGTTTCTCTTTCGTAATGTTTGATGAAGATTCATATTTGGGAGCTGCAAAAAAGTTTGAAACCGTAAGTGCTAGCATAAGAAATGCAGCTGCAGTCATGGTAATACTCCATGCTTTTGAGTTGTCTCCGTATTTGTTTTCCAGAAACCCGGCCATAACAACAATTAGTCCTTCGCCAGTAACCATGGCCAATCGATAAAACGTACTACGCATACCAACAAAAAACGATTGTTTTTTCTCGGTGAGACCCAGCATATAATATCCATCAGAAGCAATATCATTGGTGGCAGAAGCAAAAGCGGCCATCCAAAAACAGGCTAGGGTAGTGGTTAAAAACAGGCTGGTAGGAATAGTAAGAGCAACTCCAAAAAGCGCTAATGCAATTAAAAGCTGCATAGATAAAAACCATTTTCGCTTGGTGCTTTTGAGGTCCACAAACGGACTCCATAAAGGCTTTAGAACCCACGGCAAATACAAAAGGCTAGTGTATAAGCCAATGTCTTCATTGCTAACTCCTAATTGTTTGTACATGATAACGGATACACTTACGACTAAAACGTATGGTAATCCTTGCGTAAAATATAAAATGGGTACCCAAACCCATGCTCCTTTGTCTTTTTCTATCATGAAGTTAAATGTGTAGCTTGAAGTTCAAAAGTGGTTTAAAGCTACTATTTTTTGAGGGTATTATGAGTAGCATACTCATCAAAGTGTAATGTTCTTATAAACAACATCATTTTTTCAATCTCTAAAGGATTGAAAAACAGTAAAAGGCCTGTTAGCTAATTGCAACAGGCCTTTTATAAATTGTTTTTAAAACTAAAATTTATAACGTACAAAAGCTTCCATTGCCGCATAGTGCGAAAGGCCTAGCGCACGATATCGTTCTGCTGTATTTTTGTTACGTTCTTCGGCACGCATCCAAAACTCTCTGGAATCATCGCCTTGAAACATAACTCCATCCTTTTGAGATTGGTGACAGAAAATAGCATATCGTTTCTTAAGAACCTGACTTGGGCTCATAGGTACGGCCATTTCAATTTCATCTACATCCCATTCGTGCCAAGCACCTCTATATAGCCAAACCCAGCAATCATCCATATAAGATTCTGCTTTTAATCTGTCTAGTGACTCAAAAATAGCATCAAGACAAACTTTGTGTGTGCCATGAGGGTCTGCTAAATCTCCTGCAGCATATATTTGATGAGGTTTTATCTCTGTAATTATAGATTTTACAATTTCAATATCTTTTTGCGAAAGATTATTTTTCTTGATAGTTCCCGTTTCATAAAAAGGAAGGTCTAAAAAGTGAACATGAGAATCTTCTAAACCTAAGTAGCGTACTGCTGCATAGGATTCTCCCCGTCTAATATTTCCTTTCAACTTTCTTACTTCAAGAGAATCAAAACTACTATCGCTTTTGTCCTTAATACAGTCTATAATTTTCTGTGCCTCATCTGTTGGTCCTATTCGTTTTGATATTTCTGCATACCTGAGTGCATCTGTATCGGATACAGCAATATTCCCTGAGGTTTGGTAAACGACGTGAACGTCATGGCCTTGCTCTATCAATCTATCAAAAGTCCCTCCCATTGAAATTACATCATCATCTGGATGTGGGCTAAAAATAATAACTCGTTTTCTAGCTGGTTCTGCACGCTCAGGGCGGCTAGAATCATCGGCATTTGGTTTTCCACCAGGCCATCCGGTAATAGTATGCTGTAACTTGTTAAACATTTTTATGTTTAAGTCGTAAGAGTCTTCCGTTGTCAATAAACCGGACATACCATTATCGTTATAATCTTTGTCCGTTAGGCTAAGGATAGATTTGTTGGTTTCATCACAAAGCCAAACGATAGCTTTAGAAGTCAAGCTCTCTGTCCATTCTAATGATTCATCTACTAACCATGGCGTTTTATTTCTGGTAAGTTGGCTACCTGCGCCAGTATCCAAAACAAACGTACAGTTTTTATGGTTCTGTAAATAGGTAGCGGGAACTTGTGGGGATATCTCGCCTTCAATGGTCTTTTTAAGAATGTTGGCCTTGTTCTCTCCCCATCCTAAAAGTACAATTCTCTTAGCGCTCATAACGGTTGCAATACCCATGGTTATTGCTTTTCTAGGTACGTTATCAATTCCTAAAAAGGCAGGTGCCGCATCTACTAAAGTAATGTGGTCTAGGGTGATAACACGTGTGCCAGAATTGTAGTGTGATCCAGGTTCGTTAAAACCAACGTGGCCCGTACGTCCAATACCTAGCAATTGAAAGTCTAACCCCCCGTTTTTCTTGATTTTATCATCATAAGAAATACAGTAGTCAATTACTTTATCACTAGAAACCGTCCCATCGGGAACATGAATATTCTTAGGATTTATGTCTACGTGATTAAAAAGGTGCTCGTGCATGAAATACCAATAACTCTGACGATTATCCTTCTCCATAGGAAGGTACTCATCTAAATTAAAAGTGATTACGTTGTGGAAGCTCAGGCCATCTTCTTTGTGCATTCTTACCAATTCTTCATAAACTCTAATAGGAGAGGAACCTGTGGCCAGACCTAAAACACAATTTTTATTAGCTTCTTGCTTTTTTCTAATAAGTGCAGCGATTTCTTCGGCCACTTTTATAGAGGCTTGATTTGAATTAGAAAAAATTACATTATGAATTTTTTCAAAACGGGTTTCTTCAAATTGACCAACAGGTTTATACCTTATATTGGCTCCATTTTTTTCTAAAATTGTTTTCATAGAAGCGGCTCTTTTGTGTTTGTTGTGTGATGTAGTAACCTTGCAAATATATGCAAAACAAATTCTATTTGCTGTTTTTTGCTTCTTTTGAATGCTGTTTTGTGCTTTTTTAATGATTATTTAACTTTAAGCTGGTATAAAACGGCAATTCTCAATTTTTGCTATCTTTGTTGAGAATATAATTTAAAGTACAATGTTAAAAGAAGAACGGCATCAGGCAATTCTAAGTCAAGTTGAGATACACAACCGGATTTTATTAACCGATGTGGCAGAAAATCTAGATGTTTCTATTGATACCGTCAGGCGTGATGTTAAGGAGTTAGATGCCGAAAATAAGTTGCGCCGTGTACACGGTGGGGCAATATCATTAGGGTTTACGACTAATAGTGCCAAGAATAGTAATATTTATAGGCAAAAGGACAAGATAATAATTGCTGAAAAAGCTTTAGGGCTTTTAAAAGATGGAAGCGTAATTTTTGTTGATGGCGGTACTACATGTATGGAATTGGCGCATTTAATTCCGTCTAATTTAAATTTGACTTGTTTTACCCATAGCCTTCCTGTTGCTATGGAGCTGTTAACAAAGCCAAATGTTACCGTTATTATGGTGGGTGGACAAGTTTCTACAGATTCGCAAACAACTATAGGGGCTAATGCAATTCATAATTTAGCAGAGATAAGGGTAGACTTTAGTTTTATAGGTACGGGTTATGTAGATTCCAACTACGGGCTTACGGAATTTGATTGGGATATTGTACAGGTAAAGAAAGCAGTGATTAAATGCTCGAAAAAAACGGTACTTTTGTCCATCTCTGAAAAATTGAATTCGCAACATCGCTACAAAACATGCGATATCAATGCAATTAATACACTTGTTACCGAGTTAAAGCCAGAGGACGACCTTTTGAGCTCATTTAGAAACCACGATATTAGAATTCTATAAGTATTATGCAGTATACCAAAATAACCGAAACACCTTCAAATCACGATAATTTAGAGAAGATGGATACGACAACTCTTCTTCAGAAAATAAATGAAGAAGATCAGAAGGTTGCCGATGCCGTAGCTGCAACGATTCCACAAATCACCAAATTGGTAGATGGCCTTGCGGAACGTTTTGAAAAAGGAGGTCGCTTATTTTATATTGGTGCAGGTACCAGTGGGAGATTAGGAATTTTGGATGCTTCTGAAATACCCCCAACTTTTGGTATGCCTCATACAAGAGTTATTGGTTTGATTGCTGGTGGGGATACTGCCATACGAAAAGCAGTAGAAAATGCGGAAGATGATGGTGTACAGGCTTGGAAAGATATGATGGAGCATAACATTACCGAAAATGATGTAGTAGTAGGTATTGCCGCTTCTGGAACTACACCTTATGTTTTAGGAGGTATTGCCGAGGCTAAGAAAAAAGGATTACTTACTGCTGGAATTACAAATAACCCCGGTTCTCCGTTAGCAGTTGCAGGAGATATTGCAATTGAATTGAACGTAGGTCCAGAATTTTTGACAGGAAGTACACGTATGAAAAGCGGTACTGCTCAAAAATTGGCCCTTAACATGATTTCTACTGCCTTAATGATTAAGATAGGGAGAGTAAAAGGAAACAAGATGGTAAACATGCAGCTAAGTAATAGCAAACTTGTAGATAGGGGAGCGCGTTATGTTGCAGAAGGTTTGGGTATTGATTATGATAAAGCTGTGAAACTTCTAATAAAGCACGGTTCTGTAAAAGCAGCAATTGACGCAGGAGCCTAAATCTATTTTTCTATAGCTTCTACTTCTTCTATGGTGACTGTTTTATCTGAAAAATTGCCCCATGAATTCATTATGTAATTCATGACGTCTGCTATTTCATCATCTTCTAAGCCCAAAGGGGTCATGATATTGTTATAGGTTACTCCGTTTACGGTTATTTCACCTTGTAGACCATATTTAACGCCACGAATACTTGCTTCACGGTTTTGTGCCAGATAATCGGATTTGGCTAATGGAGGAAAAGTACCAATTATTCCTTCACCTTCTTCTAGATGACAGGTAACACAGAAATCAGAGTAGATTTCACTGCCACGTTGCATACTTTCTGCGAGAACGGATTCTTGTGCTTGGCCAAAACAACCAATAAAAATTAAAAAAATAAGGGAACTGTAATAGCTTTTCATGCGGATTGTTTCTTTGAGCCAGTCAAATACCTATAGGGCAAAAGACAGTTATTTAGGCTTTGGGTACTAACTTATATATTCCTTTTCCTTCAACGGCAACATAAATTAATCCGTCAGGGCCTTCTTTTATATCACGAACTCTACCTAAATCGGTCATTAGTTTTTCTCGTTTTACAACTTTGGTTCCCTCCATTTGGAGACGCTCCATGTATTGAAACTTTAACGACCCGACAAGAATACTCCCTTTCCAACCCTTATAATTATCTGTAGTAACAAAAGCCATACCACTTGGCGCTATACTTGGCACCCAATAGTGAATAGGTTGGGTCATGCCTTCCATTTCTGTTTTATCCGTAATTGGTGTACCACTATAATTAACGCCATAAGTAACCAATGGCCATCCGTAATTGGCACCTGCTTTAATGACATTAATTTCATCACCACCTTTTGGGCCATGTTCGTTATCCCATATTTCACCAGTTTCAGGATGTTTTGCTAAACCCTGTGGATTTCGGTGTCCGTAGCTGTAAATTGCGGTTTTAGCACCTTCTTTACCTACGAACGGGTTATCTTCGGGAATTCCTCCATCGTCATAAAATCGATAAATTTTACCACCATCTCGTGTAATGTCCTGCGGATTCTCATCTCTGGCACCACGTTCACCAATAGACAAATAAAGGTAACCGTCATTGTCAAATTCAATACGTGAACCAAAATGTTGGCCTTTGGTCGTGTTTGGTGTTGCTTTGTATAATAACTCCTTATTTGTTAATGTGTTATTATTTAATTTACAGCGCATTAGCGCTGTGTGGCCACCTTTTTCCTCGCCTTCTTCTGAAGCATACGAAATGTAAATCCACCCTGTATTTTCATAATCAGGATGTAGTTCAATATCCAATAATCCGCCTTGTCCTCTGGTGTAAACTTCCGGAGTATTTTTGACTACCGTTTTTTTTCCATTTTCAAAGTGGATGAGTTCCCCGGATTTATCAGTAATGAGCAGTTCATTTGCAGATAAAAACACCAAACCCCAAGGAGATTGCATTTCATCGATCAGTAGTTGGGCGGTGTATGGAGGGTTTGTAGGTGTATCTACTTTGTTTTCAATGTCTTGCGCGCAAGAATAGCTGAGAGTTATTGCAGCTAACGCTATCGTTAATACACTATTTCGCATAATTTGACGTTAAAAGATAATATTAAGGTGTCCCGTTATGGTTAAAGATAACGAGAATTTACAAGTTTAAAAGAATTACCCGAGAGAAAGTGATGCAACCCAAATCGCTCATTTTCTTTTTAAAATGACTTAACCTATGCTCCCAAAAAAAACACAGCGTATTCTGTACGCTCTACTGTTAATGACCTTTTCAGTAGTTTGTACTTCTGCAATTGCAGGCAAGACGGCTTTCAAAATTTATGATGAAGTAGCCTCTGCCGTAAAGGAAGTGGTCACTGTAAAAAGTGAAACCACAGACAATGCAACAACAATTTCTAACAAGGTATTAACGAGTAGCACAACCAAAAAGGTTGCTGCCGCTCCACCAATGTTTGCAACCATCATTCAAAATGCGGATGAAGAAGTGGGTTGTACCGCGGATGGTTCTACGGTGGCACGATTTAATCTTTGTGGAGATTCCGATGACCAGATTATTTCGCTTTCTGGTTCCTATAGTAGTGTATCATGGCAAGTTTTAGGAGGCAGTTGTAGTCCTAATATAAACCAAGATTGTCCAAATACGAATATATCATGCTATACGGAAGTTGCTATAACAGACACGTTTCAATTAGATGCTAGTGCAATCTCAGCTTCAACAGGTGCAGAATATCGTGTAGTAGCAGATGGGCAACAATACTTTTTTAAGGTTAAGAAAAGTACCATATCATACGGTATTTCATCAAAAGATTATGTTTGTAATAGCCCAGGTAGAATTGAAATTACAGGACTTCCTAACAGCTATCAATTTCAACTTCTTGAAGCAGGAGCTATTGTTAGACCTTATCAATCTTCTTCTATTTTTTCTACTTTGGATGCAGGTACTTATACAGTTCAGGCAAGGTTGAATATTCCGGGAGAGCTTTGTGAGTACTTAATTGGTCCTATAGAGATAGAACAAGTAGATATTGATATTGATGTAACTTTTACAAATCCTGTTTGTAGTGGAGAAACAGGTACTATTGATGTTTCGATTAACCCTGAAGTTCCTGGACCTTATGTATATACTTTATTAGATGATAGTGGTGCGGAAATAGAATTTACCTCTACCATATCTAGTAACACATACACATTTGGGGCGGTGAGTGAAGGTACTTATGCCGTAAAGGTAGAAACCAATGATTGTAAGGAAGACATTCCAAATGGTATTGCTGCTCCTATACAATATACGGATACAAGTGGTGATCCAATTACAGTAGGTACGGGTTTAAATCCAATTACAGTAGCTACGGATACCAATGGTATGAGTTTTGGCTGTTCTACGATTTCAAGTATTGATATAGATGTAACTCCTTCAGGAGGTTCTGGTACGTACAGTTATACAGTAACTGGTGGCGGCTCTGGTACTTCTGGCGGTAATTTTACAGGTACTAGTTCTTATACCGTAACAAGTCCTGGAACGTACACTTTTTTCATTACAGATGATCAAGGCTGTACAGCCGAGAAATCTGAATATGTTGCTGAATTAACTCCCCCAGATGTTACTGCAGCAGATATTGTTGGTACCTGTACCAATGGTGGTGGAAAAGTTGAATTTACAGTTACTGACCCCAAAGGTTTTAACTTAGAATATAGAGCAACTAATAATGCAGGAGACCCGTTTACAAGTTCGTCAACAATTCCTGTAACCGATGATACGTATACTATAGTTGAGGTTCAATATTCTCAAGGTGCATTCAGTTGTGTTCTATCTTTAGGACCTATTACCGTTACCTCTGCTGGGGGTCTTAGCGGTTCCGCTTCGTTAACACAAGATTATACCTGCGCAAATGCAGGAGGTATAATTGATTTTGCAGTCGCTACAGGCGGTTCAGGAACCGGTTACGAATATAGTATAGATAATAGTACGTATCAACCAGGAACCTCTTTTACAGGTTTGGCACCAGGTAATTATATTCCTTATATTAAGGATGATGCAGGTTGTTTCCAAGCATTGACACCAATTGATATTACGGAACCAATACCTCCTACTTCTATTACTTTTGCCCAAGATGACCTTGACTGTTCTACAGGAACAAGTAGAGTTACTATAGATGTATTACCAGCAACTTTTACAGTTGCACAATATGAAATTATTTCTTCTACACCTTCCACAACTTTACCTGCTGCACAGGCAAGTAATGTTTTCCCAGGTCTAGATTTGGATACGTCTTATCAGTTTGAAATTACTGATGCCAATGGATGTACATATCCTGCAAGTTTTACAACTGGTGGTTTTAGTACTATTAGAGCACGTGTAAAATCAGGTGGAGACAGGCGCGTATGTCCAGGTGCTACAGATGGTACCGGTGCTTTCTTAGTGGATGGTTATGGTATTGATTATGACTATACAATAAATAGAACAGCTCCTACTGCTGCGGTTATTACCGGGACAACTACGAGTACTGATTTAGAAATTCCGATAACAGGCTTAGGTGCGGGTACGTATGAAATTACGGTAACAGATAATGAAACCAATTGTACTTCTACAACTTCCTTTGATGTAGAAGAAGCGGCGTCACCATTGAGTATTACTGCGGCAGAAACCGCTATGAGTTGTCAGAATAATAATATTGGTAGGGTAACCGGAACTGCTACTGGCGGCTTTGGTGGGTATCGCTATGAGTTACAATGGCCAACAGCATCTACCGTGCAAGGACCAAAAACAGGACGTACTTTTGGTAACTTAACAGAAGAGGGAACTTATACCTTAACGGTAATAGATTCTGAAGGTTGTACTGCTTCCACAACGTTTGCATTAACTAGTGTTGATGCACCAACAATTACAACTGGAGCTATAGATTATTGTTATTCTGCTACTAATGATGGTGAAATCACAGTGACATCAACTGCAGGTACGGCTGCTTTGGGAACACATGAATACCGAATTAACGGAGGTACCCTAGTGCCTGGTGTTGCGGGCTCACATACCTTCACAGGCTTAGTTCCTGGTAACTATACTATTGAAGTCGTTGATGCAAACGGCTGTACAGCTTCTACATCAGCAATTAGAATACCGCCACAAATTCAAGTTAGTCTTGACCTGAATCGTGAGATAGATTGTGGAGGTGATGGAGAAATGCAGATTACGGTATCAGGAGGAGATATAACCAATCTAGCTTCTACTTCATATACTATTTTCAGAAATGGAGTTGCGGTTCCTGCCCATACGGCAATTCCACTTACTTCCAATACGTTCGATTATACCATGAACTTTACGGAGTTTGGAGATTATACTGTAGAAGTATCAGATAATAATGGTTGTAGTATTTTATCCGAACCTCTAACGTTCGCAGAACCTACCAATATAGCTGCTACACATAGAATAGTTGGCCCTAGTTGTGGTGATGCGAATAGCGGTTTTGTTGAGGTAATCCCAACAGTATCTTCAGGAGTGCCACCATTTGAGGTAGTATTTGCTCCAGTAGGTGAGTTACAGTCTAATCCTTTAGATCCAAATAGTCCAACAGGTGATGCTATTACCTATAACTATTCAGATCAAACAATTTATTCAGGTTTGGCAGCAGGAGATTACGAGTATGTAGTTAGAGATGCAAGAAATTGTGTTACTGCTGTAACTGTAGTTTCGGTAGTGACAGATCCTATAGGCGCACCAGATGCCACGGTAACTCCTATTGATGCTACTTGTACAACAGGGGATTTATCAGGAGGAGTAATAGTTGACCTTCCAACAACGGGAGTAGAGAACTATACTGTTGTAATTGAAGATAATTTCGGAAATCCTTTCTACACACAAAATAATGTTGCAGATATAGATTTTCCACTTACAATTAACGACCCAAGTCTTATCCCTGGAAATTATCAGGTAATTGTTTTAGATTCAAGAGGATGTAATGATATAGACCCCTTCACTATTGATTCGGCAAGTTTAGACATTACCCCAATATATCCGACACCACCACCTACTTGTAGCCCTGGTGGGACTACAGTATGTATTGATATTACAGGAGGTACTTCCGGTAGCTATGAAGTTCGTTTGTTGGAAAATCCGGCTTTAGCTTGGGAAACTCCAAATGGAGCACCAGCTTTACCAGATCAGCATTGTTTCAGTGGTCTACTTTGGGGAACTTCTTATACTGTAGAAGTACGGGATACGGTTACAAATTGTATCTATGAAGAAGTAATTACCTTACCAGATGGGCCAGGATTAAATGTAACCATGACCATTGATAATGCCACTTGTTACAATGGTAATGTTGGACTAGAATATACCATTACATCTGGTACTGGTCCGTACAATGTAATAATTACAGATCTTGATACTGGGATTGAAGAAGTAAATCTGTCAAATTCAGTACTAACGAATGACCTTATTCAAGTACCCGCCGGACATTATGGTATTTCCGTTGAGGATACAACCACTTTTTGTAGTGGCGGAGCTGAAGCAGAAGCAATTTTAAATTTACCAAGAGTAGACGTTATTGACAATCAAAATGCCAATTGTAATGCCTTAGGACAAATTACAGTTAGAGCAAATGGAGGAACTGCCCCTTATGAATTCGCATTTGTAGAACAAGGTACGTTAGCTCCTGGAGTTGCCCCAGCGCCATCAGAATTTGATAGTTCGCCAACGAAAGAATTAGTAGGTTCTATAACAGGTATTACTTATGATATCTGGGTAATGGATGCAGGTGGTTGTCCAGCTAGTACATCAGCGGCAATTATTCAGACGAATCCTGATTTACCTTTGCTCGATCCAGTAGTTGATAATCAGTGTGATGTAACAGCTACTGCTGCAACGGGATTTGATATTACACTTAGTTTACCAGGTGATTTTGACACTCCAACGTTTACACTTAATGGGGTTAGTCAAACGGTAGCTAATTCTGGTGATCCAGCTATTAATACCACGGCAACATTTACAGTAAACAGTGTAGGATCTTATACTTATGATATTATTGATGCAAATGGCTGTAATATAGATGGTGTTGCAGAAGTTTATCAAGTCTTAACTGCATCAGGTGATTTTGAAATTGAACCTAATTGTGAAGAGGCAGACGGTTCAATAAGAATTACTACCGACGGAGGTAGTGGTAATTTTAATTACACTTTGAGTGGATTTGATATTGGTGGTAACCCAGTAAGCATGACTATTCTTGATGATGGTGATGACACTGTGTACAATCCCATTGTTGATTTTACAAATGTTCCTCCTGGAACTTATGATGTAATAATTGAGGATCAGATTGTACGTGATGGTGTAGGCCAATGTGCTACTTCGGTGAACAGTATAATTCGATCAGCACCAACATCTCCAGATATTGATGAAACAGGAGCAACGGATGTAAGCTGTAATGGTTTAAATGATGGTAGTATTTCTGCATCAATTATTGCAGGTACCGATGTAGATGGTATAAAAGAATATAACCTTTATAATACTGATTTGATCTCCATGCCATCAAATTATGATGTTACAACTCGTGATGAAACTAATATTTCTGGTTCTTTCTTAGGTTTAACTCCAGGTACTTATGTACTAGAAGTAGTGACCGATAGAAATTGTTATGATAGAGAAGAAGTAGTTATTAACGAACCACCTGTATTCAGCGTTAATGCAACCGCAGGTACGTTATTATGTGAGGTTGGAGCTAATAGATATAGCACAACAATACTAACTGCCACCGTTAATGGCATAGGAAATGGAGCAGACTACGGATTTAAGATTAATGCTACGGATAGTTATCAAACTACGAGTCTTAATACTATGGATTTTGTGATAGTGGATAATGGTTTACAACAAACCTTTAATGTATATGCAATTGATAGTAATGGTTGTGAGTATATTAGTGCAGATGTGGTCATTGACCCTCCTAATAATGTAACAGCAACAATTACTCAAGTATCTCCAATGGATTGTGAGAATCCTGAACGAGTTCGTGTAACCGTTACAGGTAGTACCAACTTTATTATTGAAGATCAAGGTTTCTCAGTATCACCAGTAGGTGATCAAGCACAACCAAGTGGTAGTTTTGTAGAATTTGACCTTCCAATGGTAGCTGGTGAATATAATTTACGAGTAAATGATGTTGGAGGCTGTACTTATCCTATTGTAGCTTATGTTGTAGACGAACCTGTAGTGCCAACAGTAGCTATAATAGAATCACAAGCTGTAAGTTGTTTTGGAACAACTAGTGGAGAATTAAGTATTGACGTAAGTGGATTCACTGGTGAATATGAATATTGGGTATACCAATCTAATGACCCAGGATTTAGTGGCGGTGTATTTGGTGCTCCAGTGGCTGGAAATTCTAATGGCATTGTGGATATAGCTACAGACGGAAATCCTTTTATCATAACAGGATTAGAAGGAGGTAACCATCGTGTGGTTATCCGAGAGAGTAATAAAACAGTTGCTGGTTGTAATGTATTCAGTAATGCAACCCCTATAAACACTCCAAATGGTGATTTATTGATAACCGATTTGGATGAGGTAGGAAGAGTTGGTTGTTCTAATGATTTAGGAGAAATTGTAGTGACTACCCAAGGTGGTTGGGATGCAGCGCCTTACGAGTACATGTTAGAGTATGAGAGTACGGTAGGAAGTGGTTTTACACCGCATTCCAATGCTTCTTATGCTACATTTGCCGCTAATGGAAGCAACACTACTTTTTCTGGCCTTGCAAGTGGTAATTACCGTGTAACCGTAAGGGATGCTGAGCTTTGTACTCATACTTTAGAGAAGGAGCTATTTTCAGTACCTGATATAGAGGTAGAAGCGATTATTACTAGAGAGCTTGAATGTCCTACAGGAAATGATGCCATAATATTAGCTGTTGACCCAACAGATAGTTCTACACCAGGAGCAATTGGTGGTGTGCCCGGTGCAGGATATCAATACAGGTTATTACACTTAGCAGATAATGATAATACAAATATTGTGTCTACAACTGGTTACCAGAGCAGTCCTGAATTTTCAGGAACATCAGGAGTTATTCCTGGCGGTTGGTATGCGGTTGAGGTAGCGTCTGCTTTAGGTTGTGGCGTAGTGTCAGCACCTATTCCGGTAATTCCGCCACCACCAATTAACCCGGCATTAATTCAAACATCTGTTCCTGCATGTGGTAATGCGGCAACTATGATGATTCGTGTGAATAATCCACAAGGGGGAACTTATGAGTATAGCGTGAATGGATCAGGTGGACCTTGGACTCTTATTAGTGGAACAGACACAAATGGTCTGCCAATAGCAGCAGGTATACCAGGAACTATTGGTTCATCATATCGTTATGAAGTTCGTAAGGTTGGAAGTTCAGGTTCTTGTTTGGCAGTTAAGACCAACGGTATTACTATTACTGATGCAGAAGCGTTGAGTATAGATATAAACTCTCCTACTTTTGATGTTTCGTGTGCCTATGAAGTAGATGGTAGAATAGAGGCGATTGCTAATGGAGGTACTGGTATTTATGAGTTTAGAATTTATAACTCAGACCCGGGTACCGATGCATTTGTTGCTGAAACAATGCCGACCTATGAAAACCGTGCAGATCAAGATTTCGGAACTTTCGAAAACCTAGATGCTGGTAGTTACTGGATTTCAGTTATCAGTCGTGCTAATTGTGGTGAGGTTCAAGGGCCATTTACTATTGCACCAGCAATACCAGTAAACATAACAGGTATTAGTACACCTACTACATGTTTTGGTGAAACTGATGGTACCATTACTATGGAGGTAACCAGTGGAACGGGAGGTTTAGTACAATTTGCAATTGAGCCTAACTTAAGTGAATTCTTTAGTGATCCGGCTAACCCAACAACGTATACATTTACGGATTTACCGGCTAATACGCCTAGTAATCCAACATATACGGTATTGGCACAGGATGCTGAAGGTTGTCCGCAAACTTTTGAAATTACGGTAACCGAACCAACAGTATTAGAAATCACAGATTTTGATACAACACCTGAGACCTGTATAGGTTTTGAAGATGGTACTGCGCAAATAACAGTAACTGGTGGTACACCATTTATAGACTCAGTAACCATGGTCGAATATTATGAGACTCGTTTAGTAGGTCCTAATTCTGATGGAACAGAGGTTTTCTTGAGAAATGATAATTTATCTTTTAATGGTTTAATTGGAGGAGAAGGTTATATCGTTTTTGTACAAGACGCTAATGGGTGTAATACTAATGTTTTCATTCCTATAGAAATAGGGGTTGATTTAACAGCATCTCCTTTAGTGCAATATGGTTGTGAGGGAATTTTTCCTAACAGTACGGCTTCGGTTCAGATGCAAGAAGAAAGTTTAGTTTCTGAATTGTTATTCGCCTTAAATCCTATTGACCCAACTGATGCTATTACGGCATTGGCAACAACAGACCGTTCATGGGGAGATTTAACTCCAGGAAATTATACTGCGTATATCTATCACGAAAATGGTTGTACAAACTTTGTAGACTTTACTATTGATGCATACGACCCATTAACATTGATAGCAGAAAAGACTGGACCAAATGAAATTACAGCAACAGCTGAAGGTGGTTTTGGTGGCTATGAGTTTTTCTTTGATGGACAATCGTACGGAAGCGAAGGATTGTACACTACAACAGAAAGTGGTGAAGTTGAAATTCGCGTAGTTGACCAAAATGGTTGTGTGGCAGTTGCCGTTATTCCGTTTGAGTTTACTGGAATGCTAGAGATTCCAAATTTCTTTACGCCTAACGGTGATAATGAAAATGATTTCTGGGCCCCGGGTAACCGAGAATTCTTCCCAAATATAGAAGTAATTATTTATGACCGTTATGGTAGGGTAGTTGCTGAGCTGGACCAAGTAAACAAATGGGACGGACTTTATGAAGGTAAGGAACTACCAACTGGTGATTACTGGTATGTAGTGAATCAAAATGATGATAGAGATATACGTTATGTTGGGCATTTTACCCTTTATCGTTAAATCTTAAATAAATAATAAATTAAAAAACGGATGTCTATTTAGGCATCCGTTTCTTTTTTACGCAGTTTTTTAAATTGTATTTTAACCGATGAATTCCGTTATAGCTATTTACGGAGAAGAATACATAAATGCTTCAGAAATTATATTTCCTTTTACTCTGTTTTGTTCTACAAGGTTGTGCCGCTCAATCTAAATATAAGTTAATAGATGCCGAGCAAGAAACGGTCATCAAAGAGAACTATAGTTACTACCTGTACTATCCCGAAGGGTATGAGGAAAATCCCGAAGAAAAATATCCGCTACTACTTTTTCTTCATGGCGGAGGAGAGTCAGGAGATAGTCTGGTTTACGTGAAAAGAAATGGTCCGCCTAAACTTATTCAAAGGGGAAAGAAATTTCCTTTCTTGATATTAGCTCCTCAAAATCCACAAAAGAAAATGTGGTGGAATACTCGTTCGGTAATGCAGTTGCTGGACACCATTGTAGATAATAACCGAGTTGATAAAAAAAGGATCTATTTAACCGGACTTAGTAGAGGAGGAGGAGCAGCTTGGGAAATGGCCGTTCAGTATCCAGAAAAGTTTGCCGCAATGGCTGTGGTCTGTGGTATGACGCCGCTACCATATGCTTCTTGGATAGACAAAAAAATGCCCATGTGGGTCTTTCACGGAGAAGAAGATGAGTCTATTCCAATTTCAGAATCAGAAACCATGGTGGCAAAATTAAAAAGTATGAATTACGATATTCGCTTTACTAAATACCCAGGTGTAGGTCATGATTCATGGATACAAGCTTATGATAACGAGGAGTTGTATGAATGGTTTATGAAGCAGGAGCGGCAGTAGTATACTATAATCACATTATTCTATTTAAGGTAATTCTATGTCGATTAATAATTTTGAAAAGACAAATTTATTAAGTTCTCATAAGAATAGATTTTTATGCATTTAGAACAATTTGAAGAGGTAATTAATAATATGAAAAATTCCGCAGTTTTAATAATTTTAGTTTTTCTATTAATCTCTTGTGCTAAAAATAAGGAAGAAAAAAGCGCTCAACTTTTTAAGACACAATGTGCCAGTTGTCATCAGCTACCTAACATTCAACATTTGCCAAAACATTTATGGGCAAATAAGGTACTGCCAGAAATGGGAGCAAGAATGGGTATAAAGAATTCTGGATTTAATCCACTTAATGGTTTTTCTTTTCAAGAGCAAGGTGCTATTCTGAAATCTGGTATATATAGCGTAAAATCAAAAATTTCAGATGAAGATTGGCAACTTCTAAATGAATATATAATATCTAATGCCCCAGATAGTCTAATAGTAGAAGGTGCTAAAATTGAAAGGACCGAACTTAATAACTTTAAATTAGAACTAATAGACATTGATAGTACGGAAGGGAGTTCAATTATCTTTACTGAATTTGATGCGGAAAAAGGCAAGTTGAATGTAGCCGATTCAAGAGGTAGAATTTATGAGTATGATCAGAAGAGTAAAAATTTAGAGAAACTATTAAATGGAAGTGGTCCTATATCTGCTTATACAGAAAAGGATGATGTAAAATTCGTAACTTCAATAGGGTCTTTAAGTCCTTCGGAAATAGCGAATGGAAGAATTTTTTCAATAAAAAATAAAACTGTTGAGCCCCTACCTATAAATTTTCATAGGCCAGTTCATACTACTGTAATCGATTTTAATAAAGATGGCGTGGATGAAATTTTGGTTTGCGAATTTGGAAACCTCACAGGTAGTTTGTCATTAGTTGTAAAATCTAAAAATGGCAGTTTAGAAAAAAAAGTATTATTGAATCAACCTGGAACTATAAGGGCAGTGGTTCAAGATATGAATCAAGACGGTAAGGAAGATATTATTGTTATGAGCGCACAAGGTAATGAAGGAGTGTTCATTCTTTATCAAACTGAAAATTTAGAGTTCCAAACAGAACAGGTTATTCATTTTAGTCCAGTGTATGGTAGTAGTTGGTTTGAAATTGTAGATTACGATAATGACGGAGATCAAGATATTATTACCGTTCACGGAGATAATGCGGATAAAACACAGGTGCTTAAGCCGTATCACGGTTTACGTATCCATTTAAATGATGGATCTAATAACTTCAAGGAAGAATTTTTCTATCCTTTACATGGTGCTACCAGAAGTGTTAGTAGAGATTTTGATCAAGACGGAGATATAGATTTTGGTATAATCTCTACTTTTCCCGATTATAAAGAACATTCAGAAATGTCATTCGTTTATTTGAATAACATTAGTCAAGATAAGTTTGAATTTGAACCTCAAATATTAAAAGAAGACTTCTCCGGTAGATGGTTCTTAATAGATTCTGGAGATTTTGATCAAGACGGAGATATAGACATAGCCTTAAGTTGTTCAACTTTAAATTTTACCTTCTTGCCTGCTGAATTAGCTAAAGTTTATAAAGAAAATCCTTGGGATATATTGCTTCTTGAAAATAGCCTGGTAGAATAATTCTTTATGGTTTAATTTGTCGAGTTAGGTTTCCATTGTTGTCATAGAAACGAACTTCTATAAAGTCTTCTTTAACTTCTATGAACCGTCCTGATTGTGATTGAAATGTACTGCCCCAGTAAAACTCATGCATTTGTTTGGTACTATCGTGCAATTCTACTTGCGCCCTTACCTCATTTGGTTGTAAAGCAAGTACTTTAAATAGGGTCAACCTAGGCGTATTAAAAACTTTTAAAGAATCATTATTTTGAGATACAGCAATCAATTTTTTTGAATCACCCGCTCTAAGATTAACAATTGCTTTGGCGTCTCCGGGAACAAAGAAACCACTCTCATCTAATGAAACTGGTGTAAAATTACCATTGCCCTCATTTTTTAAAGCAAGCCCAATAAAGGCATCTGCAGGCCCTTGCTGTACTTCCATACCAAAGTCATTACCTACTAAAAGAATATCGTTCAGGCCGTCAGCGTTAAAGTCTAGAGGTTGAATCCCATAGACCGGAGCAAACTGTGCCTGAACTGGCAGTTCGTGCATTTTAAATTTTTCATTTCCTAAATTCTCTATCCATGAACTTTTCATATAGGTAAGAGAGTCAACGGTGGCATCATCTAAAAGACCATCAGAAAACATTTCAGGTAGTGTGGATTCGCCAAACTCACCGTAGGAATTAAACATTTTTCTAATACCTACGTACTGCTTGGTTACATCTTGCCAAGGATGGTATAAATATTCCTTTTTAATACCGATGCTATCCCTTAAGTAAAAGGAGATAAGTGGATCTATGGAGCCATTCTGGTCAAGGTCTTTAGAGTATATATGTACAGGTTCTTCCTTAGAGCCTTTAAAGTTGATATTCTCACCAACATTTCCTGCAATGTAATCTATGTCTCCGTCGTTGTCTAGGTCAGCAGCGGCTAAGCTGTTCCACCAGCCAGAATAATTAGATACACCTGTGTTATCCGTAATTTCAATTAATTTTCCATTTTCATTTCGGAAGAAACGTAACGGAGCCCATTCTCCGGCCAGAATGAGGTCAGGCCAAAAATCACCGTTAAAATCTGTCCATAGCGCATCGCTTATCAATCCAGGGAACTCAAGACTAGATGCCATATCTGTCGTTACATCGGTAAATTTAACATGCTCCTTAGTACTGTCATTTCTTAAGATGTATGAACGATCTGGCTTGGGGTATGAAAAAGGGAGAACTCTGCTTCCAACAAAAAGGTCTAGGTCTCCATCACGGTCAAAATCGGCAGCTTTAACTGTAGAGGAATTAGTTTTCATGTCCGGAAGGCCTTCCTCAGATTGAGAAAAGCTTCCTTTTCCATCATTAATCATTAGAATATCTTGGTAATAGTCGTGACCAGTGGGGTACTGGGCACAACCACGAGCAATGAATAAATCTAAATCTCCATCATTGTCCGCATCAAAAAGCAACGTTCCAGCATCTTCTTCTTCAAGCTTGTCCGATGTTTTATATCCTACTTCGATTTGATTAAAAGTCTGATTTGAATTTTGAATAAACCATTTTTCTTTAAAATTTCTACTTGAAGCAACAAACATATCATCTAAGCCATCACCATTTACGTCTCCCACTGAAAGAGAAGGGCCATATTGAGAGAATTTATGTGGTAGGGTACTTTGAAAGTTGAAATCAATAAAGTCATGATCTTGAGAAAGATGCTCTAAATTATAATTTTCAGTAACATTTTCAAAGGTAGTTTTATACTCAATCGTATTGCTCTTGAGATTCCTTGTCTCTTTTGGGTTGTATGCAATGTTTAGGACAGAATCTAATACAGTAGTTTTAACTACTTGGCTTTTTCCATTTGGCCAACTGATTAAAAGACTATCAATTTTTTTTCTATCTCCTAATCCGAAATGAAAAGTAAGTTCCGGTTGAGAAAGGTATCCACGCCCAGATAAAAGGGATTTCTTTTGATGTAATGAATCTGCAAAAATTTCAACATATGCGCCAATAGCACTAATGTTTTCTTTCTGACCTGTTAATTTAACTCTTAGGTAGTGTTGAGATTCCGAAAATTCGTTGGATTTGTTTTCGAGTAGCAGAGCGTTGTCATTTATATTACTTACCACTAGGTCTAAATCTCCGTCATGGTCTAGGTCTGCGTAAGCTGCCCCAGTAGAGTAGGTGGGCATGTTCAAGCCCCAATTCTTAGTGCTATCTTCGAAGTTTAAATTTCCATGATTACTGAACATAAAGTTCGGTATCTTTATTTCTGGTATGGCTGCCAGTAGTTTCTTTTTACTTAATAATCTACTTGAACTAGCTCTGAAATCCCCAAAATCTCGATCTGTAACATCTTTAGGAAATCCATTGGTAATAAAAAGGTCTTGAAGCCCGTCATTATTATAATCAGCAAATAGAGGAGCCCAACTCCAGTCAGTTTCTTTTGTTTCTGTAAGCATTGCTATTTCACCATAAATAGGAAGATTAGTTTCTGGATTGGTTCCTAGTTTAGTTTGAAGCGTATTCCGTGCATATTGCTTTTCGTAATCGTATTTTTTAATAAATATTTCTTTTTGGTAATTGCTAGGGCCCTGAAATAGTTTTTTTCTTTTGTTGTAGTAGGGCTGCATTTCAGTGGTGAAAAACTCAAGATTACCATTATTGTTAATATCCGCAGCATCACTCCCCATCGAAGAAAAACTAAAATGCTTAAATATGTCGCGAGCTTTATTCGTGAACGTACCGTCGTGATTATTTATGTAAATCAGGTCACTGCTTAAAAAATCATTTGCCACATAAATATCTGGCCAGCCATCGCTGTTGAAGTCATGTATTAAAGTACTATGACTATATCCGTGAAACTTAATGCCCGCTTTGTTGGATACATTTACAAAGTGTTGTTTATTGAGGGTTGAGTCCCATGTGTTTTCATAAAGACGGTCCTTGCTCATAGATGAACCATCATCTTCAATAGGTCTAAAATCACTTGGGTCAATACCTTCAATTTGGTTTACTCCAATAAATAAATCAAGGTCACCATCATTATCGTAATCAAAAAATTGTGCATGAGATGAGTAGGTGTCGTCAGCAACGCCGTAATCCTCGGCCATTTCTTTAAATTCAGGAATACCTTGTGTATTGTTACCCTGATTAATATATAGCAGGTTTTTTCTTTGAATATCAGTTTTTCTGAAAGTATTACAGATGTAAATATCCAACTTGCCATCCGCGTTAATATCTATGATCGATACACCGGAAGACCATTGTAGCGAATCTGTTTTTCTTATAAGGGCAGCTTCTGTAGCATCTTTAAATTTAAGCTCTTTAAGATTAATGAAAAGTTTGTTCTCAACTTGGTTACCAGCAAAGAATATATCGTCAAAACCATCACCATTTAAGTCACCTAAAGCAACGCCCGCACCGTTATAAACAAACTCGTTGTCCATGATGTTTATAGAATCATTTTCACTTAGTTTATTATTGAAAATAAGTTTGGAATCGTTTTGGTCTACACTTATAAACCTTGTAGCTGAAGCTTTTTTATTACAACTTGTAAAAAGTAGAAACACAGTAGAAAATACAAAAAATAGTATTGTTGGGAACGAGTTTTTTAATTTCATTTGACACTTGGAATATGGTAGTCTACAAATATGCAAGAAGGTTTGAATATAAACAAAAAAAGCTGCTCGTTAGAGCAGCTTTTTTAAGTAATTAAACTTATATATTAATAACCAGGATTTTGTTGTAATACACCTGGCTGTAAATCAAGCTGTGTTTGAGGAATAGCTCTGTACTCATCTTTGCCTGCAGTAAAACTGGCTCCGGAATAAGCTGACTGTAAGAATTGCACCTCATAGTTAAGGTAGTCATTGATCTCTTCAGCCGCAACGCCCCAACGAACTAAGTCAAAGAAACGATGCCCTTCACCTGATAATTCAAGTTTTCTTTCAAAACGAACTGCTTCTGTAGCAGATTCTTTGCTAGCAAATTGAGCAGCAGGGTATTCTTCAATAACATAATTAGCTGCATCAGATCCATCTTCGTTTTTAATCCAAAATTCAGATTTAGCTGCTCTAGCGCGTACCATATTTACATAGGTTCTTGCATTTTCCAATGTTCCTGCTTCTATTTCTGCTTCAGCAGCCATAAGCAGCACATCAGCAAAACGGATGATTGGGTAATTCATAGTGGCATAACCACGTGTCCATGAACTAGCATCGGTAAGCGTGCCTTCTTGGTCAGCATAGTAGACAAACTTTTTAGGGGAATAAGGACCACCATAAGCCTGTACTCTTATCCAAGCTTGTCCTGGGTGAGGTTTCCATCCTAAATATGGAATATCTCTTCTACCTATTGAAAAGTCGATTCTTGGATCTAATGGACCGGCATCTGGAGTGAAATCGTCCACTGTAGCAACACCCATATCATTTTTCACCTCATTAGCGGGGAGGTTATATGATTTATCCAGTAAAGGGAGTCCATCAGCACCAGTTCTAAACGAATTAGCTAATTCAAAGCTAGGCTGAAAAAATCCACAACAATCACCAGGACCTTCATTACCGGTAAGGTAAGGATAGTTTAAATCATCAAACCAGTTTGAATTTCTTACACTTCCTGTTTCATTGGAAGATTCAACATCCATAATAGCTTCAACATGATTGTCAAATGCAGCGTTAAAGACCTTTGCATAATCATCTAGAAGAGCATACTTCTCTCCATTCCAAGCAACGCCATTAGCAATTACATCATCAAACCATGTTTTGGCTTCCGCATACTTTTTTTGATATAATTTAGCCTTACCCATATAAGATGCCGCGGCCCATTTATTTACTCTACCTGCATCTGTGGTTTCAGGAAGGTTGTCATAAGCATACTGAAAATCAGCTTCAATCAGTGCCCAAGCATCACCATCATTAGGTATTAAAACAATATCCGTAGGGAGTACCGTTTCATCAAAAACAACAATATTGTTGAAGTTTTTCTTTAGGTCAAAATAAAAATGACCGCGTAACATTCTAGCTTGAGCATTAACCTCGGTTACTTTTTCAGCAGGAAGTGATTCACTGCTTTTAGCAACAGTGCTCAAAACAGTATTACATCTACTGATACCTTCGTAACGAGCAGTCCATAAACCATTTATTTCATTAAAAGTTGCATCTGCCTGAAATCTTTGAAAAGTAGCCAATGCAGCGCCATCCCCAGGATCGGTTCCTTTATTAGCATCCCCACCAAGCACAGACCCTACAAGCCAATGATTAGGAGTAGAACCACGGTTGCCACCTAAATTTCCGTTAATCATTGAATAGGCACCAATTAAAAGACCATCAATACCTTCACTAGTACTTACTTGAGCATCAGCTAAGGAACCCGTTGGGGCTATTTCCAAAAACTCATCACTACAGGACACGCCTAACGCGAGCAGTGCAACCATAGCTATAGCCAGCTTTTTTGAATTCTTATTTGTTTTCATATTATATTTTTAAAATGCGATTTGTAACAGATATTCTTTACAAGCTTCTTGTAAACGAATTAAATTCCAATTTCAAAATTGATCATATACTGAGGGCCTACAGGATAGTTACCTATATCAATACCAAAGTTGGTATCTGCACCACCACCTACACCTGGATCAATACCACTGTAGTTTGTATATGTCCATATATTGTTGGCAGAAAGACCAATTTTAAGTTTAGTCAACCCTAATTTATCAGTAAGGTCTCCTCTAAAATCATAAGAAAAAGAAAGTCTTTGCAACCTAAGGTAGCTACCATCTTCTACATACCAGGAGTTACCTACAGTGTTAGTACTAAAGTTAGAAGCACTTTCCCATCTTGGTACTTGCGCATTATTGCCTAGCTCAGGAGTCCAAGAATTAAAAGCTGCCGGACCTTTTGCAGAACCTTCAAATACGCCATAAAAATCAGTATACCATTTGGTTTGGTTCCAGATTTCATTACCAATGGATGTATACCAGTAGGTTTCAAACTCTAGTTTTTTATATTTAAAATTAAGCGTTAAACCACCAGTAAAATCAGGTACAGGACTACCAAGAAATTTACGGTCGTCTGCAGTTATTCTGCCATCTCCGTTTATATCTTCATACTTGAAACGGCCTAAACCTTGTCCATCTTGAGCTGGAATAGGCTTGCCCTCAGCATCCAAAGCAACGGTAGTCTCACCATTCTGATTTAGAACAGCAACACCAGCTTCATCACGCACAACATCAACACTTGCATCCAATTCAGCTTGACTATTAAAATAGCCCGTTACATTATAACCATAAAAAGAAGAAAGAGAGTGTCCTACAGCATTTCTTGTAGCTACGATATCCCTAACAGAAGGACCGTCAAAAAAATCAAGACCCGGAGCCAGTGCTTCTATTTTATTGGTAAGAAAAGCAGCTGTTACTCGAGCTTCAAAAGAGAAATCCTCAGTAAAGTTACCTCTACCAACTATTTCAAAATCTACCCCTTTGTTAGACATGGTTGCTATGTTTACAGAAGGTGCACTAGCATAATTTCCTGTAACACCGGGTAAAGGCAATTGATATAGAAGATCTTCCGTATCTTTTTGCCACCAGTCAAAAATAAATTCTAGTTTGTTATTGAAGAAACTTGCGTCAAAACCTATATTTAATGTAGTACTGGTTTCCCATTTGGCATCAGGATTTCCAATACGGCTTGCAGCAAAACCTTCATCAGTACCAGATGCTTGACCATTAGTTTGATAAAAAGTACTTGACCTATCAGATGCGTAAAGTGAATATTGGTTATTTGGGTCTACGTTGTTTGAGTTACCCATTTGCCCCCAACCAGCACGAAATTTTAAGTCGCTAACAACATCTTGATCCTGCATAAAAGATTCAGCAATTACACGCCATGCTCCAGACACCGCAGGAAACACACCATAACGATTGTTTTCTCCAAAACGGGAAGATCCGTCACGGCGTAGAACACCTGTAATGTAATATCTATCGTCAAAACTGTAATCTAACTTACCAAACAAAGAATAAAAGTTCACCCCTTTAAATTGGTTGCTATTAACAACAGGACTTTGAACTACACTTAAACTTTGAAAATCAAGATCTGTAGAAAACGGATTAATACCAGAACCATTTATAGATCTTCCTACACCAGTATTCAACGCTTCTATACCAGCTAAAGCTTTTACACGGTGCTTGCCAAACAATTTGTCATAACTAGCAGTGTTGGTAAAAGTCCAGTTAAAGAAGTAGTTGCTACCTTCACTGTAACCATTACTTGCTTGTGGTTCAGAATCTCCTAAATACTTGTAGGAATAGGAATTATAATGAGAATTAGAATAGGTTCCTCCAAGACTTGATCTAATAGTTAAACCATCAACAGGTTTTAAGAGAACATATATGTTTCCTGTTCCTCCAACAGCATAAGCCTTATCATCTCCGTTATCATTTTTTAAAACGCGAACAGGGTTACGAGCGTTACCAAAACCAGCAGCTTTGGTACTAGCGAAACTGCCAAACTCATCATATACTGGAATAATAGAAGGCATACGTATTGCAGACAGAATAACAGATTCTGAATTTGCTCCTCCGATACCCCCGTTACCTCCGAATCCTCCTGTTACAGAACGATAAGTGGCTTGGAAATTTTCACCAATACTCAACCAAGGAGCTATGTCCCATTCTGAGTTAAAACGAGCTGTGTAACGTACAAATTCGTTTTCAAGTAAAATACCTGATTGGTTTTGTCCGGAGATACCAGAATAAAATCTACCATTGTCAGTTCCACCATCAAAGCCTACAGAAAACCTGCTAATAGGAGCAATTCTAGTAATTTCCTTATACCAATTAGTACCTGCAAGGTTTGGCTTTATTAAAAACGTGTTATCAGGATCATTCTCATAGTTAGATTGTATCTGGGCAAGATTCACCTGGCTAGCAGATGCTCCGCTCACTCCGTCTGCATATAAATAGTCAGGGAGAGTGGCAATAGCATTTGAGCCATATTGTGGATGCCTGTAGTCAACAGGGTCACCACTCACAGCTGCATCATTTTCATACGCTATGTGGGTATACCTTGCTTGATCTTGAGGACTTAATATTTCTAGTGCTCCGCCAACATTAGGGTCGGTAACACCACTAGATATATTTACTGTCATTTCAGTTTTGCGCTTTCCTCTTTTACCTTGCTTTGTAGTGTATACTACAACACCGTTAGCAGCTCTTGCTCCATATATAGAAGCAGCGGCAGCATCTTTTAAGACCGTTGTGGTCTCAATATCATCCGGGTTTAAGAATTCTGTGTTTGATACAGGTAGTCCATCAACCACATATAAAGGTTCGTTACCTCCAAAAGCACCAAAACCACGAATTCTAATTTGGCTCGTAGTTCCTGGTTGACCATTAGTTATAACAGTTACACCAGCAACTCTACCTTGTAATTGTTGTTCTACGTTACCAGAAGGAATTGCAGCCAATTCTTCTGCTTTTACGATAGAAACTGCAGCTGTAGTTTCTCGTTTGGTTTCCGTTTGGTAACCAGTTACGATAACTTCGTCTAGCGCAGCTGCATCATCAGCCAATGTAATGTTGATAGTAGATTGTCCGTCAACGGCAACCTCTTTTGTAACGAAACCTAGGTAACTTATAACTAGGATAGCATCATCTTCTACTTCTAATGTAAAATTACCATCAAAATCTGTTTGAGTTCCGTTGGTGGTTCCTTTGACCACAACATTTGCTCCAGGCAGTGGAATACCACCACTGTCTAAAACTATTCCAGATACAGTAGTTTGAAAAATGTCCTTAACCTCAATTTTAAGGTCTGAACTTGAATTTGCAAAGGCGGTTTGTGGCCCAGCGCAAATCATCATTGAAAAAAGCCCAATTCCGAGAGTAGAGATTTTGCTCTTGGACCTTAACGATTTGTAATCGCGTCTTTGGTTCATAGTGTGAGTGTTGTTTGTTAGTTATTAATTTCTCAATTTCCTCTAAACTGTTAAGGAAATCAAAAAATAAAAGTAATAATAATAACATTATGGAAAAAAGAGAAGCGATTTTTTTTTAATATGATATTAACATGTTTGCTGCTGAAGTGTATCTGAATTGAGTCTCTACTAATTTCTTTAAGTATTCTTTAACGTTGATTTTCTGACGGTTAGCGCTATTTAATGATGTGGAAAAAATCACCCGTTTCATTTTTCTTACTTAATAATTTCTTAAAATAATAAAGCTGAAAACTAACAAAATCAAACAAAAAGCATCGATAAAGTGTTATTTATACCTTAGTACAGTTTAGAACTACAACGTTTTCGGCAAGGTTTTTTGTGAAAAATAGATAAATCTGCCCACCATCTTTAATTTTCATCTTCTTTCTTATGGTAGCTACGCTCTCTGGAAAGTTCCGTGTAGTAACATTTGCATTTTTGATTTCTGCCTTTTTGAGAGAAGTTTTGTTGTAAGGGAATGTGCTTTCTATTTTAAACCTTCGTCCAGGAAAGTCTATGAGATGGTTTGAGGTGTATAAATGAGTGTTTACGTGCAGTTTTTTCAATTGTAGCGCCTTGCCTAAAATTTTGAACGCTCCGGATTTCAAAACAGCTGCATTAGGTTCGTAGAGATAGGTGAGTGGTTCTGAAAATTGAGAAACAGCCTCTTTTTCAGATTCTAATTTAAAATCAAAAACCTGATCTTGTTGTGAGGTTTTGTTTACTGTTTTTATAGCGATGCTTCCGGTGTAATCTCTTTGTAAAATATATAGCACTTCTTTCACGTCATTATTTATGGCCACAACATGAATTTCCTTTATATATTTTAACTCATTTATTCCAGCGGTAATATCTAAAAGCGGAGCTGTTTTTATTAATAAATTTTTTGATTTTGAAAATAACAAGTCTAAATTTTCGACCACATTGGGTAGACAATCGGACAATAAAAAAACGCGCTTTTTGGAGTCATCTCTTCTGGACGGGTCAATATAAATCCAGTCAAAATTTGATTTTGAATTTTTGATAAAATCCAATCCATTTTGTGCATGGGTATTCACATTGTCAATACCCAGAATTTTAAAATTATGAGTCGTAATTTCAGATAGATTTTGGTCTAATTCACAGTGGTGAACTTGGTCTATTTTCTGGCTAAAAAAGTAGCTATCCACACCTAGTCCTCCGGTGACATCTACAAGTGATTTTTTGCTAACTAATTCGGCTTTATATTGGGCCGTGATTTCAGAAGATGTTTGCTCAATATTTAGCTTGTTGGGGTAGTAGATGTTTGATGATGAGAACCAAGTAGGAAGTTTTTTTTCGCACTTTTTACGGGCTTCAAGCTGCTCGGTAAGTTCGCGATTGGAAATCTCCTCAAAAATAGGTTTTTTTAGCAATACTGACATGATGTCAGTATTCAAATTTTTTAGTATAAATTTCTGTACACCAGTATGTAATATGTTTTTATTCAAACTAAAACTATAAACTTTTTGTGAGTGACTTAACAAGCTTGTTTTCGGATAAAAACTCCTTTAAAATCACCTTTATCGCTGTGTATCCGGGTACAGCAACGACCATTCCTACTACGCCAAAGAGTAAACCGGCAATGATGATAATAAGGAAAATTTCTAACGGATGAGACTTCACGCTATTTGAAAAAATAAGGGGTTGAGAAAAGAAATTATCTATTAATTGTCCAACGGCTAACCCTATTAAAACGTACCCTGCTTTTGGTAAAATAACGGTGCTAAAATCCATCCCTAAATTACTGGTCATTGTGAGTACCACCATGATCACTGCGCCAATGATCGGACCTATGTATGGAATGATGTTAAACAGTGCACATAAGAAGGCGATTACAATAGCATTTTCAATGCCAACAATAAACAGTGTTATGGTGTAAATTACGAACAGAATAAAAATTTGAAGAAGAAGTCCAACAAAATATCTTGATAGTAAATTATTGATTTTATCAATAGAATGTACGGTTCTTTTTTCGCTGTCACTACCTACAAAAGCTAAGATGCCACTTTGTAAAAGGTTGCTATCCTTTAAGAAGAAAAAAGAGATGAATAAAACAGAGAATAGACCAATACTAGCTGTGCTGAGCACATCTAAAAACGAGTTAAGAAAATTTGGTATAAATCCTATATTTAGGCTATCTACAATAGTCTTTTCAAAATCGGTTTCTTCAATGATTTCATCCACTACGTTTGGAGCCGTACCAATAAAACTAACAATTTGGTCATGTAACGAGTCTAAGTTAAGCTTCAGTTGGTCTATATCTAGTAAAGAAAGATTTTTGCCTTGTTCAGTTAGTAAAGGCACAAATAGCGCAATAATCCCAGCTAAAATACTAACCATCAATACCATTGTAATTATAACCGCCAAGGTATTTGGCAGCTTTAATTTGCGTCTTAGAAAAAAGACAACAGGCCTTCCTATGAGAGCGGTTACTGCTGCTATTGCTAAATATGCTATAACGGACTGAATCATCCATAGAAAATAAAGCAAGAGAACTACACCGAGTATAATCCCCACTGAGCGTAAAATTCCTTGACTAATCGTTTTTGCGTTCATTATGAGCTTAATTTTTGGTTTTAAGTTAGTTTTTAAAGGCGTACACCATAATATTTGCACCCATTTGCAATGCTTTGGTTCTTATTTCTTTGGGGTCATTGTGGACTGATGGGTCTTCCCAGCCATCGCCTAGGTCACTTTCCATTGTAAATAGCAGAACAAGTCTATTTTCGTGAAAAAGGCCTAAGGCTTGAGGACGTTTGCCGTCATGTTCATGAATTTTTGGTAAACCTTCCGGAAGTTTAAAAACTTCCTTAAAAATAGGGTGGTCGTTACCTAGTTCTTCTAAAGTGTTATTTGGAAAAGCTTTTTCTAGTGTTTTCTTTAGGTAAGGAGCCATACCGTAGTTGTCGTCAATATGTAAAAACCCACCAGAAAAGAGATAAGTTCTTAAATTCTCTGCTTCCTCGTCAGAAAAAACCACGTTGCCATGACCTGTCATATGTAGAAAAGGATATTGAAAAATAGCACTACTGCCTACTTCTACAGTTTGTGGCTTTTCGTTTATTTCAGTACCTGCATTTTCATTACAAAACTTAATGAGGTTAGGCAAAGCAGTAGGGTTGGCGTACCAATCTCCACCACCATTATATTTTAAAATGGCTACTTCTTGCCCTTGTAGTTGTGCTGTAACCAGGGTTAAAATTGCCAAGCAATACGTAAGTTGTTTCATCTGTGAGCGAACTAAATAATAATAACTCAAATGTATGAATTATGGTGGGGAAACGAATCGCTCTTATTTGTATTGTTTTAATTGGTGGTGTAACTATGGCTTTCAAAGTTAATTTTAAGTCGAAAAAAGAAATAATATCAAAAGCTTCTGAGGATAACGCGCCTATTGTGGTTTTAGAGCTTTTCACCTCGCAAGGTTGTTCTAGTTGTCCGCCAGCTGACGTATTGCTTCAGCAGGCAAAAGATGATTATGGAAGTTTAGTTTACGCCTTGTCTTATCATGTAGATTACTGGAATTATATAGGTTGGAAAGACCCATTTAGCAATCCTGAGTACGCAGAAAAACAACGCAAGTATAACATCAAATTTAAAAACAAAAGTAATTATACACCTCAGGTAGTCGTAAACGGCAAAGCCCATTTTGTAGGGTCTAGCTCTTTTAAAATGAAAGCAGCAATAGCGCAATACGGGGCTATTAAAGCAGAGAATAAGATAACGCTAAGTAATGTGAAGGTAGAAAAGGAATCTGTATCTTTTAATTATAAGCTTAACGGCGCTATTGCAAACAAAAGTCTCCGAGCTGTATTAGTTCTGGATAAACGGACTACAGTTGTTAAACGAGGTGAAAACAGAAATAAAACTTTAGCGAATAATAATATTGTGGTTGCGGAAAAGAGAATTATAATAGAGGATTTGGAGGGGATATCTTCTATGAAAATACCTACCGCAGTTGAAAAGGACGAAAAACTGAATCTTATTGTTTTAATGGTAAATGGGGTATATGATATAACCGCAGCCAGTAAAACAGAACTCCTTAGGTAGCTAATTACCTAGCTACCCGTTGTTAATCATATTTACGGTGGTACAGGCAACTATTGCTGCCGTTTCGGTGCGAAGCCTGTATTCACCTAAAGAAACGGGTAAAAAGCCTTTCTCGTAAGCGCTACTGATTTCATTTTGCGAAAAATCACCTTCTGGGCCTATCAGAATGGTTATGTCTTTGTCCGGTGCTACTCTTCGTTTTAAATCTACTTTCTCTTCCTCTTCACAATGTGCAATGAATAAGAGTCCGTTTTGTTCCTGTTCCATAAAATCCTTAAAAGAAATAGCGTCATTAAGCTTAGGTAGGTAGCTGCGCAAGCTTTGCTTCATGGCAGATTGAATTACTTTGTCCAGCCGTTCTTTTTTTATTACTTTTCTTTCTGACCTCTCGCAGAATATAGGTGTAATCTCATTCACGCCTATTTCAGTGGCTTTTTCCAGAAACCATTCAAACCTGTCATTGTTTTTGGTTGGCGCCACTACTATGTGCAACCAATGGGTCTTTGCATGTTTTTTTGCGGTGGAAACAATCTGGGCCTTGCATCTCTTTTGATCTGCAAGTAAAATTTCAGATTCAAAAATATAGCCTTTTCCGTTTGTTATATGCAGTATGTCACCTTCCTTTTTGCGCAGCACTTTTACAATATGTCTGCTTTCTTCTTGGGAAAAGGTAAATTGCGAAATACTCTTGTCTAAATCCGGATTATAAAATAGTTGCATAGGGTAAAGGTATAAACAATTTTGAACGGTAAAAATTTACAAGAGAATCAGCGATTCAGATTTAAACACACATTTATTTAGAAGATAAAACGTAACGAGGCTTAGCGGAAACATCTTGCTTTGCGAATTTGTTTTGTTGGTATTTAAGGTGGCCTACAATACCGATCATAGCCGCATTATCCGTACAGTATTCAAATTTTGGAACAAAAGTTTTCCATCCTCTATTTTTTTCAGCCATTTTAAGTGCATTTCTAATCCCTGAATTAGCACTTACGCCACCTCCAATGGCTATTTGTGTAATTCCGGTCTGTTCAACTGCTTTTTTAAGCTTGTCCATCAAAATATTGATGATTGTTTTTTGGATGGATGCGCAGATATCTTTTAAATTTTCTTGAACAAAATCAGGATTCTTCGCAGTTTCCCTTTGCACAAAGTATAAAATACTTGTTTTTAAACCACTGAAGCTAAAGTTTAGTCCATCAACCTTCGGTTTGGGAAAAAGAAAAGCTTTAGGATTTCCTTCTTGAGCGTATTTGTCTACCAATGGGCCGCCAGGGTAGGGTAGGCCAAGAATTTTGGCGCTTTTATCGTATGCTTCACCCACGGCATCATCAAGAGTTTCTCCTAATATTTCCATATCAAAATAATCTTTGACCAATACAATTTGCGTGTGCCCGCCACTTATAGTCATTCCTAAAAAAGGAAACTCTGGAGCACCATCTGGTTGCCCTTCAATAAAGTGGGCTAAGATGTGCGCTTGCATATGATTTACCTCAATTAGAGGTATGTTCAGACCCAGCGAAAGCGACTTTGCAAACGAGGTTCCAACAAGAAGTGAACCCATCAATCCAGGACCGCGCGTAAAAGCTATGGCAGATACTAGTTTTTTGTCGATATTTGCTTTATCCAAAGCTTGGTGTACTACAGGAACAATGTTTTGTTGGTGAGCCCGTGAGGCAAGTTCAGGTACAACACCCCCATATTCCTCGTGAATTTTTTGAGTGGCCGTTACATTACTGAGCACTTTTTTATTGCTTAAAATAGCAGCAGAAGTGTCGTCGCAAGAAGATTCTATAGCAAGAATATAAATAGTTTCGTTTTTCACCGAGTTTGGAATAAAAATTGACATCGCAAAGGTAAAACATAAAGACCTATCAAAAAACTTAGAAAAATACTGATTAGAACCATGATGGTACTCGTGCTGATCTGTATTTTAGGTACGGTCATCCTTTCGTTGCCATTCGTTCAGACTAGTTTTGCTAAGTATGCTACTGACACTATCAATAAGGATTTTGGCACGAATATTAATATAGATAAACTTCGTATTTCCTTAATTACTTGGGATACAAATCTTGAAGGTATTTATATTGAAGATTATCAAAAGGACACCATTTTCTACGTAAACAAGCTTACGACTTCTATTCTAAGTGTCCGTAATTTAAGCAAGGGTAAACTGGAATTTGGTGATATTAAGATTGATGAACTTGATTTTAAACTAAAAACCTATTTAGACAATAGAAACACAAATCTTGAGGTCTTCATTGATAAATTCAATGATGGAAAACCTCGGAAACCCGGTACGGACCCTTTCTTTTTCTCGTCTTCGGATGTTCAGATTTCTAACAGTAATTTCCGACTGATTGATGAAAATTTCGAAAATGAACTTTTGTTGGATTTTGAAGAGCTAAATATTGGAGCAACAGATTTTCAGATTTTAGGCCCACAAGTATCTGCTAAGATAAATTTTATGGCTTTTAATAGTCAGCGTGGCATCAACGTAAAGGAGATGGCTACCGACTTTAAGTATACCAAGCAACAGATGCGTTTTGACTCATTGCGAATAAAGACCGAAGGTTCTCGTCTTAAAGGAGATTTAGTTTTTGATTATGAACGAAAAGATTTTGCAGACTTTTTAAATAAAGTGAATTTAAAGGCGGAGTTTGTAGAATCAGAGGTAGCTTTTGATGAAATTAACTTGCTTTATGATCAATTTGGTAAAGGAAAGACAGTTAATTTTTCTTCCAAAGTAAGTGGCGTTTTAAATGATTTGAATGCCGATGAACTTTTTCTACAGTCGGATAACACAGGTATAAGAGGAGACTTCAATTTTAAAAACCTTTTTGTTCGGAAGCAGCCCTTCGTTATGCATGCCGATATGAAAAACGTAACCTCTAGTTACTATGAGTTACGTGCGTTAATGCCTAACATTTTGGGTAAATCTCTCCCTTCTTCGTTTCAAAAATTAGGGCAATTTACCATTCGTGGTAATACGGTTATTACGGAGAATTCTATAGATGCCAAGGTGAATTTGAATACTGCAATTGGTAGTAGCTATGCAGATTTGACCCTTTCGGATATCAATAATATAGATAACGCGAAGTACAAAGGTTTTGTGTCTCTAATTGACTTTGACCTTGGAGATTTTGCTGAGAATAAGAGATTGGGTAAGACCTCTCTGGATTTTAATGTAGAAGGAAAAGGATTTGTTCAGGAGACTTTGAATACGGAGGTTATTGGAGAGGTGTATTCAATAGAATTCAATAATTACGAGTATAATGACCTAAAGGTCTCGGGAATATTAAAAGAACAATTGTTTGATGGTACGCTGTTGAGCAATGATGAAAATGTCAAATTTAGTTTTAAAGGACTTGCAGATTTTGGAGAGGATCGTAATGACTTTAATTTTATTGCTTCTGTAGACTATGCAGATTTAAATAAGTTGAACTTCATTAAAGACAGTATTTCCATTTTTAAAGGAAATGTAAATATGGATGTTACCGGAAACACACTAGACAATCTTGTGGGTGATATTAAGTTTACAAAAACCATATTTCAGAATAAAAATGACACCTATTATTTTGAAGATTTTAAGGTGTCATCCACCTTTGAGGATGATGGAGTTAGGGTAATAGATATTAACTCTCCGGACATTATTACAGGGTATATGAAGGGGCGTTTTAGGGTTGCTGAACTCGGACGATTGGTTCAGAACTCTTTGGGTAGTATTTATACCAACTATAGGCCTTTTAATATTTCTGGAGGTCAAACTCTAGCTTTCAATTTTAAGATTTATAATAAGATTGTAGACGTCTTTTTTCCAGAGGTGAAATTTGACCCCAATACCTTTATAAAAGGGAACATAGTAGCTGATGAGGGCGATTTTAAATTAAACTTCAAATCGCCTAGTATAGTCGCTTTTGGAAATGAAGCGGATAATATTGATGTTAAAATAGATAATAAAAACCCATTATTCAATACGTATATTTCGGTTGGTGATCTCTCGACAAATTATTATGATGTAAAGGATTTTAACCTAATAAACACGACCCTAAAAGATACCTTGTTCTTTAGAACGGAATTTAAAGGAGGAAGTGATTTAAATGATAGTTACAACCTAAACTTCTACCATACATTTAATAAAGACAACAAATCGGTAATAGGTTTGAAAACGTCCGACATAAACTTTAAGGGTAACAAATGGGTTCTTAATAAAGATGGGGATAACAAGAATAAAGTTGTCATTAATCGTACACTGGATAGTATTGATATTCGGGAGATTGTAATGAACAACAGCGCTCAGGAGCAGATAAGGCTAAAAGGGCAATTGGCAGATTCTACATATAAAGATTTACAACTTGAGTTTAAGATTGTTTCGCTTAATAAAATAACACCGGCAATAGATAGCCTTAGGTTGCAAGGCGAGGTGAATGGTACGCTTAATATTCTGCAGAAAGACAATATTTATTTACCGTCCTCTAATCTTGCGGTAGATGACTTCTCTATTAATGACATGCGTTTGGGAGACTTAACGGTGGGTATTGTGGGTAACAAGGATTTAACGGAGTTTGCCGTGAATTCCCAAATTACTGACAAAGGTATTGAAAAGCTAAGCGTTGTTGGGAACATAAATAATAAGGAAGATATGCCCAAGGCTGACCTGTTGGTTAGTTTAGATAAGTTTAATTTAGAGCCATTTGCACCTTTAGGTGAGAATATTTTAAGTAACATACGTGGTTTTGTTAGTGGTAATGCACGTATTCAAGGTCCGGTAGATAATCCAGATTTCAGTGGTGTTCTAACCTTGGATAAAGCTGGGCTAGGTGTGCCTTACTTGAATGTAGATTATAATTTTGCTGCTAATTCTAGGGTGAACCTTAGTAAGCAAACGTTTGATTTTGATCAGATTAAAGTTACTGATGTAACCAAGAATACAAAGGCAACTTTAGATGGTACCATTAGCCATTCTTTCTTTCATAATTGGCTTCTTGATTTGAATGTCGACACAAAAGATAATGGTTTTCTAATCTTAAATACTGATTTTGAAGAAGAGGTTCTTTATTATGGAACTGGTTATTTAGATGGAAAAGGAAGGATTTTCGGCCCCACAAAAGCATTGAACATTAAGGTTGAAGGAAAAACAGCTAAGGGTACTTCTTTGAAGATTCCTTTAAGCGATGTGGCTTCCATAGGGGATTATTCCTTTATTAATTTTGTTGAAAAAAATGAACTAAACCATGTAGAAGAAGAACGTGTTCTTGATGGATTTCAGGGGCTGGAGCTTACCTTTGATTTGGATGTTACCCCAGATGCAGAAGTAGAGATTGTAACGGATACCAAGACAGGAAGTTCTTTAAGGGGTAGTGGGGTAGGGATTTTATTAATTCGTATAAACACCCGCGGCGCTTTTGAAATGTATGGTGATTTTGTTGTTGTGGAAGGTCAATACAATTACAAGTTTGGTGGGGTTATCAATAAAACTTTTCAGGTAAAACCTGGTGGAACCATTGTTTGGGATCGTGAACCTCTAAAAGCTACGTTAGATCTTGAGGCGGTGTATGCTTTAAACGCAAACCCAGCTCCACTGTTGGATAATCCCGGTTATACTAGGCGAATACCTACGGAAGTAGTCATTAAGCTCACTGATGACCTTGAAAGTCCTGATATTGAATTTAATATTGATTTTCCAGGAACCAATTCTATTGTGCAGTCTGAGTTGGAATATCGCCTTCAGGATCCAACTGTAGAAGAACGGAATGCATTGTTCTTATTAGCACAGGGTTCGTTTGTAAATGACCAGACAGGTATTGATCAACAGGCGCTTACGGGTAATTTATTACAATCGGCATCAGGATTGTTGAATCAAGTTTTGGGCGAAAATGAAAAATTTAATCTAGGTCTTTCTTATGAGCAAGGTATTTTAGATAGAAGCGCAGATTATCAAACGGAAAATAGGATAGGGGTAACCGTATCTACCCAGATCAGTGATCGTTTACTATTTAACGGTAAAGTGGGTGTTCCGGTTGGTGGAACAACGGAAACAGTTGTTGCCGGTGATTTTGAAATTCAACTATTGTTAAATGAAGAAGGAACCTTAAGTGCTAAGTTTTTCAACAGAGAAAATGAAATACAGGAATATTTAGCAGATAGATTGGGTTATACTCAAGGTGTAGGTATCTCCTATGAAGTAGATTTTAATAGTTTTAGAGAGCTTTTTAAGACTATTATGAAAAAGGAAGAGCCAAAGAAAAAACTTCCAGAACTTAACGAAGTCCCAAGTTCAGTAATGGGTAGAGATAGTTTATTAAAGTTCTATCCCAAAGATAAACGGTTAAAGTAAAACCAGTTATAGCAATTCTTCTTTGAAATGGCACCTTCAGATAGGCTGACGAACCATCTAAAAAGACTCAGAAATTGACTGAAAAAGCACTATTTTTCATTAAATACTCATTTTATGATATTCTTAATTTTTAGGGTATGTAATGGTAAATTTGTTATAATTAAATGTAATTACTAAGAAAATGTGTACTAAGTTATCATCATGTTAATTTAGACGCATAACACAGTTGGAATTCAAATAAGTTTGTTAGTTTTGCGACTTAGTTTTTTTTCAATGGCTTCAGAAATAAAGAAAATAGGTGTTTTAACCTCTGGCGGAGATTCCCCCGGCATGAATGCAGCAATACGCTCCGTGGTTAGAACTTGCGCCTACATGAAAGTAGATTGTGTAGGTATCTACAGAGGATACCAAGGCATGATTGAAGGGGATTTTAAGCCAATGGATGCAAGAAGTGTTAACAACATAATTAATAAGGGTGGTACGATTCTTAAATCTGCCCGTTGTGATGACTTTAGAACTCCAGAAGGTAGAAAGAAGGCCTATGAGCAATTGCAAGCAGAAGGTATTGATGCATTTGTTGTAATAGGGGGCGACGGTAGTTTTACCGGTGCCATGATGTTTAATCAAGAATATCACTTTCCAATAATAGGTATTCCAGGTACAATTGATAACGATATATTTGGTACATCTAATACGGTAGGCTTTGATACGGCCATGAATACGGTAGTAGAAGTAATAGATAAGATTAGAGATACGGCCAGTTCCCATAATCGACTTTTCTTCGTAGAAGTTATGGGTAGAGATGTAGGTCATATTGCTTTGAACGTTGGTGTTGGTGCAGGTGCAGAAGAAATTCTGATTCCAGAGGCCAATCGGGGTCTTGAGCGTTTGCTTGAGTCTCTTAAACGCAGTAAAAAGTCAGGAAAATCTTCCAGTATCGTGGTTGTTGCAGAAGGTGATAAGATAGGAAAGAGTGTCTTTGAACTTAAGGAATATGTAGAAGAACATTTACCTATATATGATGTAAGGGTGTCCGTACTTGGTCACATGCAGCGTGGTGGTGCTCCATCTTGTTATGACAGGGTGTTGGCCAGTAGAATGGGGGTAAAAGCAGTAGAAAGCTTATTGGAGGGCCAGACCAATTTTATGGTAGGTATTCAGAATAACAAAATTATATTAACTCCTATCAGTAAGGCTATAAAGGGTCATACAAAAATAGATAAGGAGCTTATTAGAGTTTCAGAAATAATGACAACATAATTTAATTCAAAACAAAAGAGCATGTCAGATTTAAAAATAGGAATTAACGGATTCGGTCGTATCGGAAGATTAGTCTTCAGAGAAACTGTAAGAAGAGAAGGTGTAGATGTTGTAGCAATCAACGATTTGTTGGATGTTGAGCACTTGGCTTACCTTTTAAAGTATGATTCCGTACATGGAAAATTTGAAGGTACTGTTGATGTAAAAGATGGTCACTTGATCGTTAACGGTAAAACAGTAAGAATTACAGCAGAACGTGATCCTAAAAGTATTAAGTGGGATGCAGTTGGCGCTGAAATAGTTGCTGAATGTACTGGTATTTTCACAACTTTGGAAATGGCACAATACCATATAGATGGTGGTGCTAAAAAAGTTGTTATATCTGCTCCATCTAAAGATGCACCAATGTTTGTAATGGGTGTTAACCATAAAGATGTGAAAGCTTCTAACACTATCGTTTCTAACGCATCTTGTACTACTAACTGTTTAGCTCCAATGGCTAAGGTATTGAACGATAACTTTGGTATTGAAGAGGCATTGATGACTACAGTTCACGCCACTACTGCAACGCAAATGACAGTTGATGGTCCTTCTAGAAAAGACTGGAGAGGTGGTAGAAGTGCAATGTTAAACATTATACCTGCATCTACTGGTGCAGCTAAAGCGGTAACTAAAGTAATTCCTGCATTAGAAGGAAAACTTACAGGTATGGCTTTTAGAGTACCAACTGCAGATGTTTCTGTAGTAGATTTAACTGTTCGTCTTGAAAAAGAAACTTCTTACGAAGAAATCAAAAAAGCGTTCAAAGCGGCTTCTGAAGGCGAGTTGAAAGGTATTTTAGGTTATACTGAAGAGGCTCTTGTTTCTCAAGATTTCGTAAGTGATAAACGTACAAGTATTTTTGATGCCGGTGCTGGTATTGAATTGAACTCTAAGTTCTTTAAATTAATTTGCTGGTATGATAACGAAGCTGGTTTTTCTAACAAAATGGTAGATTTAGCTCAGCACGTTGCTAGTTTGTAATTTTTTTAAATATTACTAATTGTAATCCTGAGAGTGGGCAAAATTTTGCTTATTTTCAGGATTATTTTTTTAAACGAACATTATGATTTTAATTGTAGATAGTGGTGCCACCAAATCAGATTGGATTGCCTTGGATGAAAAGGGAGACCAGTTGTTTATGACCCAAACCTTAGGTTTGAGTCCTGAAGTATTAACAAGAGAGGTAATTGAAGATAGGTTAGCCAATAACTTTGAGCTTTCAAAAAATAGAGAAAAGGTTTCTAGATTGCATTTTTATGGTGCTGGATGCGGTACTGAACGCATGAAAAACTTTTTGAGAGAAATCTTCAAAGATTTTTTTCCAAACGCAAAAGCAGATGTAAAAGAAGATACGTACGCAGCTATTTTCTCAACTACACAAATTGGTTCTCAAGGTATTGTATGTATTTTGGGTACAGGTTCTAATTGTAGTTATTATGATGGCCACCAGTTGTTCCAGAAAGTAACCTCTTTGGGTTATATTCCTATGGATGATGGTAGTGGTAACTTCTTTGGTAGAAAGTTGATTAGAGATTACTATTTTCATAAAATGCCTCAAGACTTGGGTATCAAGTTCAATAAGGAGTATGATTTGGATGCCGATGTCATAAAAGAGAATTTATACAAGCAGCCTAATCCAAATACCTACCTAGCTACTTTTGCTCGCTTTTTAGTGGAAAATAAGGACCACCCGTATTGTAAAGGAGTAATAGATAAAGGTTTTCAACAGTTTGTAAATAATTACATCATGCAGTTTGAGTTGGCTACCAAGGTGCCAATTAACTTTGTGGGAAGTATTGCTCATTACCTTCGTGAGGAGCTAATTGCCGTGCTACAGCGTAATGATTTAATTGTTGGAGTTATAAGACAACGCCCTATAGAGGGTTTGATGGAGTTTCACAAGAAGACCATCTAAGTTTTACTTCTTTATCATATTATATTAGCAGGCCTTGATGAGAATCAGGGCCTGCTTTTTTGTTTGTTAACGTACAGCAATCATTGAAATCTCTACATTTACGAATTTTGGCAAATTGGCAACTTCTACGGTTTCTCTAGCGGGAGCTGTTTCACTGTTGAAATATGAGCCATAAACTTCATTTACTTGAGAGAACTGGTTCATATCGTTCAAGAAAATATTACTTTTTACCACGTGCTCAAAAGTCATATCTGCTGCTGTAAGTATGGCTTTTAAGTTTTCCATAGATTGGCGCGTCTCTTTAGATATATCACCTTCAATAAGGTTGCCTGTAGAAGGGTCAATAGGTATCTGACCGGAAATATATAAAGTATCTCCACTTAAAATAGCTTGATTATAAGGACCTATTGGAGCGGGTGCGTTTGGGGTGTTAATTATTTTTTTCATGATTTTATAGTTTTGATGTTAATATAGTAGAATGGTAAAACTGAAATCTGTCTTATGTTACAGCAAATTTCTTTAAGAATATGAACTGGTTAGCTCTTTAGTTTTGACTTCGGTTTTCCCACTTCAAATCACTTAGGATGGAACTTTTTATACCGATAAAATAATACCACCTGGAGTATTGTCCAAAAGGTGTCCAGTTAAAGTTCATTCTAAAACTTTTTAAATCCCTTTCAAAACGTAACTGTGTAAGAGTGAATCCTTTGTTCTTGAAGTCATAGCCACTAGAACCTCCCACTTTCCAACGAGGAGACAGTTCTATATCACCGGAAAACATCAAAGAATGACTGCTGAATTCGTTCTGACGGGCCGAGTTAAAATAACTGGCAGAGTAAGCTAGCCTAAAATTCCACGGAATCTTAGTAGCGTAACGCGGGTTTTCGAGATCCCCTTCTTTTTCTTTATCGTCATCTCCACTTCGGCGGTCATCAAAATTGTCAGATCTACCAAAAAGGTCATCATCTCTACCGCCACTTTGTGCTACATAATCGTAAGCACCAGCCTCATCTTCTTTCTCTTTATCTCTGTCGTCTTTTTTTCTTCCAAAAGTTTCGCTATCTATAGAATAGCCAATGTTAATATTGGCTTGCGTTAGTCTAAATAGACTTCCTCCATTGTCAATATTAAACTTTTCTATTCTACTACCATTGTTGTCAATAGCATATGGGTCTAAACCTGCTGAAAAGTTGATGGACATTTTATTGTCTAAGATATTGGTACCTCCGTTAATTCTAAGTGGACTCAGTTTTAATGAATCCGATTCAAAATTATACCCTGTTGATATATTGAAGTTACTAAGAATAGGAACCTTTTTTGCCTCCGTAGCAGTAGAGTCCTTATCTGTAACCTTGGCCTCCAAAGTGTTTGCTAAAGAGAAGCTAAGACTATTACTCTTGCCTAAACTAGGTGCTCCGTTCAATGTACCTTCAAAACGACTATATTGTATAACTTCACCGGAATCATTGTTCAGATATTCATCATAGAACTGGTCAAAGGAAGGGGAGTAGCCGTAACTTAAAGACGGTCTCATGACGTGCCGTATAGCTTGAATTTTTTTATCTTCTCCAAAGTTGAAAGTACCATAAACAGTAGTTCCAATACTGGCACTCATGTTATATTTATTGTATCGGTCAAAACCTGTAATCGTATCTCGTACTACGGAACCTATAGCCCCGTCATCGCCTAATTCGTAACGCTGCGTATAAGTTTCCAAAGCCCATACATCCTCGTAGCTACCACCCATAGTAACGCTAAAGAATTTAGCTACTTTAAAGTTTGTGCTAATAGGAATTCTATGTTTGGCTCCCACTAGTGCATTATCGAACATAGCCGCCGTTGCAAAATCTTCATCGTTGGTTGTTAAGGAGTTACGAGCATTAACATCATATTGAAAATTAATGTTCTGAATCACACCCTTTTTTATACCGTCTTTTTTAGCAAATGGAAATATACGTTCCATACTAGCCTGAAAAGTAGGTAGCGTCATCTGTATGTTGTCTATAGTAGGGTCTTCTCGTGCCGCAGGACTCGTATTCTGAGAGTGACTGGCTGTAAGACTCATATTAACTGAGGGATACGCAGGAAAAGTCTTTGAGTAGGATATGGATGAGGATAAGTTGTTGTTTTGCGTAAGTGGTAAGTTTACCTGGTTCAATGAGTTCTGGTAATAAGAGCTACTCCCTAGGTTTACCGATGCCGAGAATTGCGAATTGGGACTTGCCTTTGTATCCTGAGAGTGTGAAACTTGAATATTCCAGACCTTGCTGTTACTGTAATCATCAAACCCTTTTTGACTGGTTACCAGGTTCTCATATCTAAAGTTTACATTACCACGATAACGATAACGTTTGGTGTAGACACTTTGTGTTCTAAAACCATAGCTCCCGTTGGTATAGAAATCTCCTGTAAGCGTAATATCAGCATAATCCGATAAGGGTACGTAATACCCACCGTTTTGTAAAAAATATCCTCTATCTGGGTCATTACCAAAAGTAGGCATCATGACACCAGCGGACCGTCCTACGGTTAATGGAAAATAAGCAAAAGGTAGAGCAATGGGTGTTGGAACATCTGCAATGTAAAGGTTACTGAATCCGGCAATTACTTTCTTTTTAGGAACGAACTTCGCTTTTCTGATTCGAATATAATAATCCGGGTTTATGGTGTCCGAGGAGGTTGTTAGTTTTCCTTCGTGTAAAAAGTATACGGAGTCATTCTCTTTTTTTGTGATTTCGGCATATACCTTCATGGCATCACTACCTAATTGCCCTAAACCAGCTTGTTGTTCAGTTCTGGAATTCCAAATAAGTGCTTTTTGGCTATCAAAATTAAAACGAATACTATCAGGGCGTATCTCATTATCTCCCTGTTTAAAATAAGGTAATTGAGTATAATTGCCCAAAGAATCTTTAATTCTACCGGCATAAACCTCATTTTTAATATAATCCATTATAATAATACCGGCCTTTAATTCGGTATCTTGGTAGTATATTTCGGCTTCGTTGTAGAGGTATATTTTTTGGTCTTTTTGACTAAGACGCACGTGATCTTTAGCCTTGTATTTGATTTTGTCAAGGAGAAGAGGCTCCTTTCCGCTTTTCGTTTTTAAGGTTGTGGAATCTCCCGCAATACTGTCTTTTTTTGCGGGGTCGGGGAAAAGTGGCGCAATAATTGTATCCTTTTCTGCTTTAATAGGTAGAGGTATTAAACCGTCTTCTTGAGCAAGTGAGGAGAATGTGCCAACTAATAGCAATACCAGTAAAAGAAAAAAATGTTTATTTGATTGCAAGGCTATATATCCTATTTTTGTAACCGTTTGGCTTTGTTTTCGGAGTTCAAACTTACATATATTTTTCGTTCCCCATACAGGGTGTTACCATAAATTTAACCATT
This sequence comes from Zobellia barbeyronii, assembly GCF_018603515.1. Classification (GTDB taxonomy): domain Bacteria; phylum Bacteroidota; class Bacteroidia; order Flavobacteriales; family Flavobacteriaceae; genus Zobellia; species Zobellia barbeyronii. Next base: position 210,299 of record NZ_JACATN010000006.1, on the reverse strand, counting down.
AATGAAGGCTTACAAATACAGTGTGAACATGCGCGTACGACGGTTTCTTTTATTTCCTATTGTTTTTTTAACCCTAATTTTATCTTCTTTCCACAATAATAATACCGAAGATACCGATGACGACAAGTTTATTGTTGTCCTAGATGCAGGGCATGGTGGCCATGATCCAGGTAATATGGGAAATGGCTATTTAGAGAAGAAAATTGCCCTGAACATTGTTCTGAAAGCAGGAGCGATTCTTGAGAAAAATCCTGATATTAAAGTTATTTATACCCGTAACGATGATACGTTTGTTGATTTGTATGAGCGTGGTCAGATAGCTAACAAGGCTAATGCAGACCTTTTTGTTTCGGTCCATTGTGATTCTCATACATCAAATGCGCACGGTGCGGGAACATTTGTTTTAGGGCTTCACGCTAACAAGCAGAACTTTGAAATCGCAAAGAAAGAGAACTCTGTGATCTATTTAGAGGATGATTACAAGGCAAAGTATGCTGGTTATGACATCAATTCTCCGGAGTCAGTTATTGGGCTTACTATAATGCAAGAAGAGTTTTTGGATCAGAGTATCGCCTTGGCAAAAGCTATTCAAGATAATTTTTCAAATAAATTAAAGCGTACCGATAGAAAGGTAAAGCAGGCGGGATTTATAGTTTTGCACCAAACTATTATGCCTAGTGTATTGGTAGAGACAGGTTTTTTAACCAATAAAGAAGAAGGTGCTTATTTAAATTCGAAAAAAGGCCAAAATGATATGGCGACTTCTATCGCGGATGCTATTCTTACCTATAAAAAGAACGTAAGGGCCAATGTAGCAGATTATACCATAAATACTATTCCTGATGCTCCGGAGCCAGAAGTAGTTAAGAAGCAAGAGGTAGCCCCTAAAAAGGAAGCTATAGCGCCAAAGAAAAAAGTAGTTGCTAAGAAAATAAAGGATGAGCCAATAGTTGCTAAAACTACAGAGATACCTGTGGAAGCAAAAAAGAAAGCGGCAACACAGATAATAGAAGAAGCTAAAGAAAGTAAAAAACCAGTTGTTTCCAAAAAAGAAGAACCGAAAAGAAGGGATGAAGCTACTGCTCGTAGGGAAGCTAAGTCAAATGTGGTTTATAAAGTTCAAATTATGGCCAGTGCTAAAAACATTCCATTACGAACTTCTTCTTTTAATGGATTGACTAGTGTGGAAAAAGAGCCTTTTAAAGGGTTGTACAGGTATGTGTATGGCAGCGCAAGTACAGTAGAGGAAGCGAAAATATTAAAATCCAAAGCAGATTCAAGGGGATATACCACATCGTACATCGTAGCCTATAGAGATGGTAAACGAATACCCTTTAAAGATAGTCTTAAGTAGGTTTAGTATCAATAAGTAAGTACCTTCCATATTTTATTTCTAATTTTGTTAGAGACCTATGTGTTAAACGAAGTCTCTTATTAACCCAAAATCGATCCTTTTGAAACTATCCAGGGAAATAAAAACAGGAATCATTGTAATAGGTGGTATACTGTTGTTCATTTTAGGCTTTAGCTATTTAAAATCATCGCCATTATTTGAAGATGGAAAAACTGTATATGCTGTATATCAAGAAGTTGGAGGTCTTCAAGTAGGTACTCCGGTAACCATAAACGGTTTTGTTGTAGGTAATGTTACAGATGTAAAATTTAAAGACCACAGTGGTAGTCTTTTGGTTTCACTTTTTATAAAAAGTGATTTCAATTTCTCCAAGCATAGTACTGCAGAACTATATGATACAGGTATTATTGGGGGTAAGGGCATACAGGTAAAACCCGTTTTTGATGGTACGCCAATGGCAGTATCTGGTGATACTTTACCTAGTAATATTCAGTTGGGACTTACCCAATTGGTACAAAAACAACTTACGCCATTGCAGAGAAAAGTGGAAGGCGCTGTTACCAATGCAGATAGTTTGCTTATGAATGTAAACGAGGTTTTGGATGATAGAGCTAAAAATGATTTAAGGCAAACACTTAGCGGACTTAATAGTACAGTAGCCAGTTTTCAGAAAAGTGCCGATGTTCTAAATAGAATATTAAGTAGTAATGAGAGTAGATTAAATCAATCTTTAGATAATTTTCAAGAGTTGACATCCAATTTCGCCAAGCTATCAGATTCATTAAATAATGCTGGTCTAGGCCGTACACTGGCAAATTTAGAATCTACCATGGGCAATTTGAATACATTAATGGCTAATATTGAAAACGGAAACGGAACACTTGGTAAACTTGTGAAAGATGAAGAGCTATATGACAATCTTAATAACGCCTCTAGAGAGTTAGATCTCTTGTTGCAAGATTTTCGTTTGAATCCTAAACGTTATGTAAATGTATCTGTTTTTGGTAAAAAACAGACGGAATACGAACTTCCCGAAGAAGACCCAGCCAATCCTCAACAACCAGAACAATAGATGGAATACCTCTCAAATATTTTATTTGTAATCGTACTAATAGCCGGAATAGGCTTTTTTGCGCGAAATGTAAAACGTCTGTCTAGGAACATAAAACTAGGTAAAGATGTAGATGTCTCTGATAATACAAGTCAGCGATGGAAGAACATGGCAAAAATTGCCTTAGGCCAAAGTAAAATGGTCGTGCGTCCTATTGCCGGTTTTCTACATATTATTGTATATGTTGGTTTTATCATTATAAATATTGAAGTAGTAGAAATTATTTTAGACGGTATTCTAGGAACGCACCGTCTTTTTGCTCCATTAGGAGTTGTTTACGATGCATTGATAGGTTCTTTTGAAATATTGGCAATATTGGTCATTGTTGCGGTAACCATTTTTTGGATACGTAGAAATGTCATTCGTATTAAAAGGTTTATGAAACCTGAAATGGCAGGATGGCCAAAAGAAGATGGAAATCTTATTCTGTATATAGAATTGGTATTGATGACTCTGTTTTTAACCATGAACGGAGCTGATTATCAACTACAGCAAATGGGAGCTGCCCATTATACAGAAGCAGGCTCGTTTCCTGTAAGTCAGTATATAGCGCCGCTTTTTGAAGGGATGTCAATAAGTTCATTAATTCTTGTTGAAAGAACTGCATGGTGGATACATATTATTGGTATTCTTTGCTTTTTAAATTACCTCTACTATTCTAAACATTTGCATATTCTTTTAGCTTTTCCTAATACGTATTATGGAAAACTGGTTCCTAAAGGACAGTTTAAAAATTCAGATGCAGTAACGGCAGAAGTGAAATTAATGATGGACCCTTCAGCGGATCCTTTTGCAGCTCCTGCAGAAGATGCGGAAGAGCCTGCTAAATTTGGTGCTTCTGATGTTACGGATTTGAGTTGGGTACAACTTTTAAATTCATATACCTGTACAGAGTGTGGTCGTTGTACGGACGAATGTCCTGCAAACCAAACTGGAAAAAAATTGTCTCCTAGGAAAATCATGATGGATACTAGGGATAGACTTACGGAAGTAGGTAAAAATATAGACGCCAATAACGGGACATTTGTTGATGATGGCAAGCAATTGTTGGATGGCTACATATCTCCTGAAGAATTATGGGCATGTACTACTTGTAATGCATGTGTTGAAGCTTGTCCGGTAAGTATTGATCCACTTTCCATAATTATGGATATGCGTCAATATTTAGTAATGGAGCAGTCTGCTGCGCCTACGGATTTGAATAACATGATGGGTAATATAGAGAACAATGGTGCTCCATGGCCTTTCAATCAAATGGACCGCCTAAATTGGGCCAAAGAAGAGTAAGTAGGCTTTTATGGTTACTTAAATTAATTTATTAGAACTTGAATTTTTTATAATGGCGAACGAATTAAAGGTTCCAACAATGGCAGAACTTTTTGCCGCAGGCCAAAAGCCAGAAGTATTATTTTGGGTAGGCTGCGCAGGAAGTTTTGACGATAGGGCAAAGAAAATAACCAAAGCATTTGTTCAATTGCTGAACAGGGCAAACGTATCTTTTGCCGTTTTGGGAACCGAAGAAAGTTGTACTGGAGACCCTGCAAAAAGGTCTGGGAACGAATTTCTTTTTCAAATGCAGGCAGCTACCAATATAGAGGTAATGAATGCCTACGGAATAAATAAAATTGTAACGGCTTGTCCGCATTGTTTTAATACCATAAAAAATGAATATCCTGGTTTAGGAGGTCATTATGAGGTAGTTCATCATACGCAATTTTTGAAAACGCTTTTTGATGATAAAAGAATTACGTTAGAAGGTGGTCAATTCAAAGGTAAACGTATCACGTATCATGACCCTTGTTACTTAGGAAGAGCAAACAACGTTTATGAAGCTCCACGGGAGTTAATTCGTAAACTGGATGCCGAGCTTATCGAAATGAAAAGCTGTAAGGAAAAGGGATTATGTTGTGGTGCTGGTGGAGCTCAAATGTTCAAAGAGCCAGAAAAAGGCGATAAGGACATAAATATTGAACGTACCGAACAGGCAATGGAAACCCAGCCGGAAATTATTGCAGCGGGATGCCCATTTTGTAATACGATGATGACGGACGGTGTTAAGAATAAAGAAAAAGAAGGGGCAATTGCTGTAATGGATATAGCCGAACTTATTGCATCGGCAGGAGATCTGTAATACCCTGATTTAAGAACCCCAAATTAGAACACTAAAAGATGCTAGTAGAATTTAATACTTTACCGGATGCTTCACGTATTTGGATCTATCAAGGTAGTCGTAGCTTTACGGATACAGAACTAGAGGAAATACAGAAAGAATTTGATGAATTCATAACCGAGTGGACTGCCCATGGGAGTCAGTTAAAAGCTGGATATGAAATAAAATATAGACGATTTATTATTGTGGCTTTGGACCAAAGTGCTACCGCGGCATCTGGTTGTTCAATAGACGCTTCTGTACATTTTATTCAGCATTTAGAAAAAAAGTATAATGTTGAGTTATTGGATAAGATGAATGTTTCCTATAAGCAGGGCGAACATGTAGCTTATAAATCTTTGATAGATTTTAAAAAGATGGCTAAGCAGAAAGCAGTATCAAAAAATACTATTGTTTTCAACAACTTGGTTACTAATAAATTGGAGTACCAAGAGCACTGGGAAGTACCTGCTTCGGAGAGCTGGCATTCTCGTTTTTTGTAAAACGAAAATCTATTTCCTTTTCTGAGGTATTGATTTTATTATATATATCGGATGAAATGCAATATTCCATTTAGTTTTTAGTTATTGCCATAGATCAATTTAGTAATGCGGGTTTTTCCAATTTTTTCCTTACTTTTTTTTGTATTTCTGAGTGCAAGTGCCCAGCAACATCCTTTGGTTACCAAAGATAGTTTGAGCCAAAGCAAATGGGTTGATGCACGTTATGATGAAATGACTTTGGAGCAGAAGTTAGGCCAACTGTTTATGGTTATGGTTGCTTCTGATCAAGCAAAATCCAGTACGGATAAAGTAAAGGCACTTATTAAAGAAGAGCAAATAGGAGGCGTCATTTTTTCTACAGGCGGCCCAGTAAGACAAGCAAAATTAACGAACGAGTTTCAGTCGGTTTCAAAAATACCACTTATGATTGGTATGGATGCGGAGTGGGGTCTTGCCATGCGGTTAGATTCTACCTATGCTTTTCCATGGAATATGACTCTTGGCGCAATAACGGATAATACAATTGTACACAAAGTAGGTAAACGTATTGGTGAACATGCCAAGCGGTTGGGAGTGCACATTAATTTTGCTCCCGATGTGGATATCAATACAAATCCTCAAAACCCGATTATAGGTAATCGTTCTTTTGGTGAAGACCGAGAAAACGTTGCCGAAAAGGGTATTGCTTTTATGAAAGGTATGGAAAGTGTAGGTGTACTTTCTAGCGGGAAACATTTTCCGGGTCACGGCGATACCGCTACAGACTCACATAAAGCACTACCAATTATCAATTTTACAAAAGAACGTTTGGACAGTGTAGAACTATATCCGTTCAGAAGATTGATAGATGCAGGGTTAAGTAGTGTTATGGTCGCCCACTTAGAGGTTCCAGCATTAGAGTTGAAAAAAGAACTTCCTTCTTCGCTATCCGAGCAAATTATTTCTGGATTGCTAAAAGAACAAATGTGCTTTGAAGGACTCGTGTTTACGGATGCCCTTAATATGAAAGGAGTTACTAACCATGGAAAAGATGGTGATGCTGAAGTGGCTGCGTTTATGGCTGGTAATGATATTTTGTTGATGCCAACGGAAGTAAAAAAGGCGAAAGAAAAGTTAACAAAAGCATACGATAAGGGTAAGATTTCCGAAGAAAGATTGGCTAGTTCCGTTAAGAAGATTTTAATGGCTAAATACAAGGTTGGACTAAATAGCTATAAGCCTATAGCGTTAGAAAACCTGTATGAGGACCTTAACTCAAGAACCGATGACCTGATTTACGAAGAGGCTATTGAAAATGCTTTGACAGTCGTGAAGAATAATTTCTACCTGATGGGTGTTAAGCGGTTGGAAAATAAGAAAATAGCCTACGTAAAGTTTGGTGATGCAGATAGTGACCCGTTTATAGAAGAGCTGAACAAGTATGCAACGGTGACGCAAGTGAACGGCAGTGATATCGCCACGTTAAAAAATAAACTTAAAGATTATAACTTGGTGATTATAGGTCATCATAAGAGCAATGAAAGTCCTTGGAAAGCGTATAAGTTTTCAAAGAAGGAATTACAATGGTTACAGGAAATAGCCGATGAGCGAACGTCTAACGTTATCCTTTCTGTATTTGCCAAGCCGTATACACTTTTAGATGTGTCTTCTTTCAAAAGTATAGATGGAGTAGTGGTAGCATATCAAAATAGTGAATTAGCGCAGCGTAAGGCAGCTCAGCTGATTTTCGGCGCTATTCCGGCAGAGGGTAAGCTTCCTGTTACTGCACATAAAGATTTTCCGGTAAATACTCAGATTAAGTTAAAATCATTACTCAGGTTGGGGTATAGTTTCCCTGAAAGAGTTGGTTTTGATGCGGCTAAACTGGCAGAAGTAGACACTTTGGTTCAACATGGGCTAGATTCTCTTATGTTTCCGGGAGCCCAAGTTTTAATTGCTAGAAGAGGAAAGGTCATTTACAATAAAGGTTTTGGAAAACCCACATATGACTCTAAGGACAGTATTACTCCAGATAATATTTATGATTTGGCATCCATTACCAAAATATTAGGGACCCTTCCTATGATTATGAAAATGGAGGAAGAAGGAGATATTAAGCTAAACAATACGTTTCAAGAATTGATTCCCGCATATGCGGACACCGAATTAAAGAACGTTACCGTGCTTAAAGCATTATCACACTACGGAAGGCTACCAGCATGGATTGCTTTTTATGTAGATACCTTAGATAAGGATAGGAAGCCATCAAAAGAATTCTATAGAACAGAACCTACGGATGGTTTTTCTTATAAAGTAACGGACAAACTTTATTTAGCAGATGCTTACAACGATTCAATATATAATAGAATTGGTCGTCAAGATTTAAAATCTAACCGATATAGGTATAGTGATGTTGGCTATTATGTAATGAAAAAATACATAGAAAAGGTAGGCAAGAAACGCGTTGATGAGCAAGTAGATAAATTTCTTTACCAACCAATAGGTGCGTCAAGTACCAGTTATAATCCACTTGAAAAATTCCCTAAGAATAGAATTGTTCCTTCTGAGGAAGATAAATATTACCGTTACGAGACCGTTCAGGGTTATGTTCATGATATGGGCGCAGCTATGCAAGGTGGTGTTGGTGGTCATGCCGGACTTTTTAGTAATGCAGGAGATGTTGCTAAGATTATGCAAATGTACTTGCAAAACGGCTTCTATGGAGGTACACGATTTTTAGATACACGAACTGTTAAAAAATTCAATACCTGTTACTTTTGCGATAAAAATGTAAGGCGTGGTGTTGGTTTTGATAAACCACAGTTAAAAGATAGTGGTCCTACTTGCGGATGTGTTTCACGAAAAAGTTTTGGACATAGTGGTTTTACAGGAACCTATACTTGGGCTGATCCTGAAGAAGAAATTGTCTATGTATTTTTAAGCAATAGAACTTACCCTTCCTCTTCAAATACCCTTTTGATTAAATCAGGTTTACGAACCCGAATTCAACAGGTGATTTACGATGCTATCGTAAATTAAATTAATCCTTTTCTATTTTCTATCAGTCTAAATTATAGAGAATTAAATAGTAGTAATCAATCTATTTTGAATATCTAAGACCTGTCTTGAAATTAAAAAGGACTTTTACCGACTTACTTTATAGATTTAGCTAAATTTGATTAATGAAAATAGCAATAGTTTGTTACCCTACGTTTGGGGGCAGCGGTGTAGTAGCCACAGAACTTGGTATAGCCCTGGCCAATAGAGGTCATGAAGTGCATTTTGTAACTTATAAACAGCCTGTTCGTTTAGAGCTGTTGGGTAACAAAATTTACTTTCATGAGGTTCATGTACCTGAGTATCCATTGTTCAAGTATCAGCCCTATGAGTTGGCGTTGTCCAGTAAATTGGTAGATACTATTAAGTTACATAAAATAGATTTACTTCACGTTCATTATGCTATACCTCATGCGTATGCAGGGTACATGGCAAAAAAGATGCTAGAAGAAGAAGGAATTTACGTTCCAATGATAACTACATTACACGGAACAGATATTACTTTAGTAGGTAAACACCCTTTTTACAAACCAGCAGTTACCTTTAGCATCAACCAATCTGATGTGGTTACTTCTGTTTCGGAAAATTTGAAACAACATACTCTTGAGATATTCAATATTAAGAAGGAAATAGAAGTTGTTCCTAACTTTATAGATAAATCTAATTATAGTACTTCTTTTACGGATTGCCAGCGTTCTTTGATGGCGGAAGACAATGAAAAGATAGTTACCCATATTAGTAATTTTAGAAAAGTAAAACGTATTCCAGATGTAATTGAAATTTTCAATCGCATACAGAAAGAAATTCCTGCAAAATTGGTGATGGTGGGAGAGGGCCCCGAAAAAGAAAATGCCGAAAGGTTATGCGAAGAGTTAGGAATTTCTGATAGGGTTATATTTTTAGGTAACAGTAATGAAATAGATAGAATTCTATGTTTTTCAGATTTGTTTTTATTGCCTTCGGAATCAGAGAGTTTTGGTTTGGCCGCTTTGGAAGCAATGATTAACAAAGTGCCTGTTATTTCTAGTAATGCTGGTGGAATTCCTGAGGTGAACGAACATGGTATTACCGGTTTTTTAAGTGATGTAGGAGATGTAGATGATATGGCTAAAAATGCCCTTCTTATTTTAAAAGACGATGCTGTTTTAGAGAAATTCAAGAAAAATGCGGTAATATCTGCCGAGCGTTTTGATATTATGAAGGTACTTCCTCTTTATGAAGCACTTTATGAAAAAGCATATAAGGCTAGGTTTGATAAATCTTATATTTAATATGAAATCCATTCTTTTAGTTCTAATATTGCTGTTTTCTTCTTGTAAAGGACAAGAGAAAGCTGTGGGAAATGACGGAGTGGCACAAACCCCAGATCAATTGCAACTCATTGAAAAGGATAATTATAGTGGTTCTGATGAGGAAGAATTTGTGGTCATTAAAGATGTAAAGACGCTGCAGGAATTCTATTCCAAAGTAAATAGAACCCGGAAACCGGGATTACCAGTTCCGCAAATTGACTTTACTAAAGAAATGCTTGTTATCTATTGTGCAGGAAAACGACAAAATTCTTTTGAACCTAGACTTTTTGTAACGAAAGAGTCAGAAAAAGACTTAGTTCTTGGGGTTAAGAATGAAAGTCAAAAAAAGACATCTACATCTATTACTACACCGTTCTCAGTTTATAAATTACCACTTACCCAAAAGAAAATTATCCTAGAATAGTACTGTTAACGATTCTATAAATCTAGCGGACTACCGATTATTGTTACCGTTCAAAGTGTACTTTGGGCTTATTGGTTTGATAGTCATTACTTTGTAGTTAGAACACCCAAATCTAATTGCTATGAAAACCTTTACCCATTATATGGTTCTTTTGCTATGTGTTTCATTCAACCTGTTGCAAGCACAAGAAGAGTTACAACTTACCGAAAAAGACAGCATCGTTAAAAGTTCGTGGATGTTTGGCTTAGGCTATAACATCGTAGATGATTCAGGAGATGTATTTCATGAACTATTTTCATTTGGAAAACAATGGAACACACTTGCGTATCCATCTAGGATAAGTATTGGTCGTTATTTTAAAAGCGGTATTGGTGTAGAGGCTATTGGTAGTTATAATAAGTATAAGGTTGGAAAATTTATAGATGGAAGAACCAATCTTGAAGAAACGGACTATTATGGTTTAGACGCAAGGTTAACATATGACTTGAATAAACTTATAGGTGAGACTGGTTGGTTTGATCCCTATATAGGTGTTGGAGCAGGCTATACAGAAGCTAATAACGAATCACGTGCCACATACAATGCAGTAGTGGGGTTTAGAACTTGGTTTTCAGATAGGATTGGGCTTGATTTTAGCTCTTCTGGAAAATGGGCGGCTAATAATGATAATGCAACTAACCATTTACAACATGCCGCAGGTGTTGTATATCAATTTGGTATAGAAAAAGGGTTATCAAAAAAGGGAGAGGCAAAGTTAGCTCTGATTGAAGAAATGGCTGAGAAGCGTCAAAAAGAGCAAGACTCTATTGCTTCTGTACAAAGAGAAAAGGAGCAAGCTGCTTTGGCTGCGCGTTTAGCTAAAGAAAGAGAAGAAGCTAGTTTAGCTGCAGCAGAGAAGGCTAAGGTGGATGCGGAGAAAAAACGCGAGTTAAATATTAAAAGAGAAATAGATGCATTAGGATTGGCTTATTTTGACTTAAACTCTTCTTATTTGAATACAAAGTCCAAAAAGGTGCTAGATGGTTTAGCGTTGGTTTTACAAAAACATATTGAATTAGAACTAAAAATTAGTTCGTACACAGATTCAAGAGGGACTTCTAAGTACAATAATTGGTTGTCTGAACGCAGGGTTAACCGTACCAAGGAGTATCTTGTTAAAAAAGGAGTTGATGTTAGTCGTCTGCAAACAGAGGCCTATGGTGAAACACATTTACTAAATGAATGTGATGACAATACTTATTGTGAAGAAGAGAAGCATCAGGAAAACAGACGTTCGGAATTTCTAATCACCAAATTTTAAGATATCTAGGAGATTAAGCCCTTTTTCAGCCATTTTCGTTTAGCCCAAAAATTGAGTTTAATATAGTAGTATGTTAAGTTTACTGGCCAAGAAAGCCAATAGTAGCCCCTATAGAATAAGAAGGGTTTTATCTTTACTAAATAGCGAAAAACTTTCTCTGGAGATTTTACAAAGGTTTTTATAAGACCAACTTTAGAGACGCTTATATGATTAGGGTTGTATTCAAGTCCAACCTTATTTTCGCCAACATTTTGGTAAAATCCTTTTGTAATTTCTTTTATGAATTTAAGCTTCTTTCTAGTCGTGAATATGCCTGTTCTTAGTGCCATATCCGTTAAGTATTCTTGTGTTACTTCTTGAGTATAGTCAATAGCACGCAGTTGAGTGAACAGATTTTTGAATTCTAAAAACATATATTCTTGAGTAGAACCAATAAACTTATCATAAACCATTTTCTCGTTAGGTTCGTGATATTCAACCGTTGCGGACTCACCTTCTTCTGCAAACTTGTAAGATAATGTACTGCCATGTGGAGCTGCTAGCAATTGCTCGTAAAGCTGCCCATTGGCCATAAGAATGTCATCAGAAAAATCGTGGTTAGGATATATTGAAAAGTTGAGGCCATATCTTTTGGTATCCTTTTCTATATTATAGATTTCCTTAAGTCCTAAATAATAACCAGTAACAGGTGTTTTCTTTTTGAAAAACTTATAAATACTCTCTTGCATAGTGCCGCCCCAGCCTACGTCTACCAATGCAAGACCCTCTTCTTTGTAATTAGCTCCAAAAGAGTCTAGGTATCTCATGAAAGCACCCTTCTGCGTCTCTCGGTTCTTAGCGTATGCATCTTGAAAAGCTATGTTATTTCTAAGATGTTCCATTGCAGGTGACTTAAAAAAGTCTGGAATAGTTTCATCTTTAAGAAATGGAATATCATTTATAATTCCATTCTTTGTTGAATCTGAAAAAGGGAACCAGTCTAGGAAATGTTGTAAAGACATATCACCAAACTTTTTCAACAACTTTTCAAAGCCCTCTTTAGGTAAAGGACGTAATGCCAGTTGGGTAGCAGATTGCCGCGAGGCTTTTAAATAGTGTGTATTTATTTTTTCCTCACCTTGAAACAAGTTCATTTCCTGATAAGAATCAAACAATTGCTTTAAAAAATGCCCTTCTCTAGCCAAAAAGAAAAGATCTTTATTTCCGTTTCTCTTAGCATTGATATACAACCTTTCTGTGAAAAAATAAAAGTGTATTATATATTCACTAAACTGATGCTCACTTTCAAAACACCTTTCTTTGATGGTATGGCACACCTTTTTAAAATCGTTTTTATCAGACCCAAATAGATTTCTCTTATTTCTAAATTTATGAGAAAAATGTTTTAAGTGATAGGACTCTATTCCATACTTGGAAGCATTAATATCATCACTTTTTTTATTGTCTCCAATCATCAATACAGATTTAGGGTCTGTATTTGTTTTATCTAGGACATATGGGTATAAACCACCCTTGGCTTTACTTTCTCCTACGGTACTTGAAATGAAAACATCATCAAAGAGATGCTCCATTTTATGGTGCTCTAAAATTTTTATAATAACTTTTTTAGAAAGGTAAAAGTCCGATAGTAAGTAGATTAGATATCCTTTTTCTTTGTAATAAGATAGAATATCAATTAATTCCTCATTCTTGAACTGAACGGAGATTTCAGCAATATAATCGGCTTTCTCAAAGAGTGTTTTAAATTTGGCAAAAGGAACGTTATTAAGATTTCCGGTATTAACCAATCTATTATATACCTCTCTTATAACATCTTTATACTTTACTTCTAAAGTAGATTTATTCTGCTTTTTTCCTAAATAGGCTAAAGACTCATTCCTAATGGTAAAAAGTTTCTCAGAAGAGAAGCTCATTCCAAGTTCTCTAACCATAAATTTACCCCACAAACGTATGGCGTAATTAGGGTGTACATTGCGGTGAACTAAGGTGTCAAAAAAATCTGTAAAAAGAATTTTTCGATTAGGAAACCGCGCAATTCTGCGCTTTAGGTCTATCAATGGGACTAATTAGGTAAAATTTTTAAAAAAAATCTTTTAATTAAGAAGTCTAACGAATAAATAGAAGAAAAATGATTGGTGAACGGTGATAAATTGAAAGAATAATATCTTCTTTCAATTCAGCGAACCATAATTTCATATTCAATTTCAGGGACTTGTTTTTTGACTGGGCCACGATGTTCTCTTTACGGGGTTTAACTGCGAATATATACGACGAAGCGTAGTGCTCGGACGTTTTTTAAGAAAATATTAAGAAAATATTCGATGAAGCGCAAAACCAAGTCAAAAAAGGTAGTTTTTTCGCTGTTTTATTTTATAAAGTTGACATATTCGAAGTATTAGAAAGCACTGCTTTACTCTTTTTTCCTATAACTAAGTAGGATTTAGGTTGGTCCAAAATTGAATAAACAGTAATCTCTGACTGTTTTTCATCACTTTCATAAAGAAAATCATAAATAGTTCGCCTTAGAAAATCGAATTTCTCATTCTTGTAATCTATGGTTTCAATATTTTCAATTTCTGTTTCGTAGGGAATGCTCTTGTGCTTAACGGCAGATGAATCTTCAGTCACTTTTTTAGAACGATTATTTTTGGCCATAAATTCATGATATTTCTCAATCAGTCCTTTTTCCCTTACGTATTGTTTCATCACTTTAGCTAAATAATATGATTTGGCTTTTAGCCGTCCGCTAAGAGAACTCTTTTTGAAAAATATATGATAGTTGTAATCGTAAACTGTATTACACCAGCGTCTTTTCCAGTAGAAGTCTCCTTTGGAAAAGGTAATGAGTTTAATTTGATTGGCGATACACCATTCTATTTGTTTCATTAAATCTGTATAACCAGTATTAAATTTAGAATAGTCTATATCATAGGTGCGTATATATTGAAATATCACATCTTTCATGTGAAAGTTAAGACAGATGTCAATGGGCATTTCCCCATTGTAGATAATGTAGAATGAAGCTTTTTTATCAAGAATCATTTGATAGACATTAGCTCTATAAAAATTCTGTGTAGCTAGATTTATATTGTCTTTTATTCCTTTTTCTAGTGAACGTAGCTCTAATAAACGGTAGAATTCGTCCATTATAAAATCATACTCCGGTTTATCTATTGCACCAAAATACATTTCATAGCGTATGTTAAAACACTGCTCTAGCTTTTTCTGCTCGCGCCGTAGTTTATAACGGCTAGATTTTCCGAACCGTTCATTTAGATAATCACTTAAAGAGGGTACGTTTTCAAAATTTATAAGAAAACCAGGATATTGAATTATGGTCTGGCACGCTATACTTTTTGGAAGCTCGTTTGTAGTTATTTTAAAATAATCGGGTACGTCTTTAACAATGAATGCCGATTCTGGAAGTTGAAACTCTTCGTCATTGGTGTTGTTGAAAAGAATATCGCCAGTATATCGGTTTTGTAACCGCCTGTAATGAGTTGGCAGTTGCTCTTTGGTATAGGCGTCGAAAAAGAAATTTGTAGAATTCATATCAGTGGCGAAAATCAACTTTGGTTAAAGTCGAAAATTTTGTTCACCGCTTACTAATTTTTTTGCTTTTTATATAGTTGGCTAACTCCTTGGCGATAATTGTTCTGCCATGGGCGTTCCAATGATGATCATATATTAGAGTTGTAGGTTTTTTAGATTCCTCAAAACTAGATGAAAAGTCTATATACATTATGCCATTTTCACGGCAAAAATCTAAAAAGCGTTCGCTAGTTTTTCTACTGTCAAGAAGTAAGCTGGTTTTAGTTTTATCAAAACCGTAAAGGTTAATTAAGCTTTTAAAATTAGCTATTCGCTTTTGATCTTGCTTCAGTTTTTCTTCCTCACTATCCTTCAATTCGTTTGTTTGATAGCCTTTTTCAGTATCATTAAAAGCTACGCCGCGTTGAGCAAGTTTTTTCAAAGGCTCCACAATCCCTATTTTACTACCGTAAGCCAATAATTTAATGTTGTCCCTTATTTTGAATATGGTAGAAGATAGCATCTTAATACGGCCTGTGTTTGGCTCGTAAACCGCACGACTTAAGTCGTTCTCATAATTAAGGTATAAAACGGTTTGATCTATAAGTTGAAAATCTTGTTCATAGGCATGAACCAAATGCATCTGATTAGCAAAATCATAACCTGCATAGCCATATTCGTATACTTCAATACCTTCTGTCTGGTTTTCAATTTGTTTACCAATGGAGTTAGAGAAATTTTGGTGAAAGCCTTCAATGAAAGAATCTCCCACTAACGCCATTTCAAATTTATCTGCGGAAGGGGTAAACTCCCTAAATGAATTAAAACCAGCTTTGTTAATGTGAAATTTTGAGTAATTCTGATTTCTATTACCTGTAACAGCATATCCATCATGGTTGGGTACCCGTTTTTCTACTCCATATTCATCAATAAATCTTGGAGGATCTTCTGTATAGAGGTGAAACACCCTAACAATCACTTCTAATAAAAGAAGGATTAGGACAATATATAATACTGATTTTAGAATAAATTTTTTCATCCTAATTAAAATTGAAAATAAATAAATGAACGGTTTACGCCATCGTCATAGAACAATAATATACTCATAATAACGAGCGTATATAATAGAATCCGGACTATTGGAGAGCTAAATTTAAATGGATTTCGCTCATCTCTTCTAATTAAATATTCATAAACGATAAAAAGGGCTACCAGTAAATAAAAGTCGAACATTCTATACCCCATGGGGTGCATATAAGGTTCGTAATAAAACTTATTTCCTATTTGCCTAATGAAATCAAAGGAATAGGATAAGGAAGGAGACCTAAAAAATATTCTTGAAAAGGTTACCAGAGAGAACGTCAAAAGTACCTGAAAAATTTCGGTAATACTCGGAAGCCATGTGCGCTCCGCAAGTACATTATCGGCGTAGACCCTATTTCTTCCCATCAAAAACACAGGAATATAGAGAAGGGCGTGAATCCCTCCCCAGAAAACAAAAGTCCAGTTTGCTCCATGCCATAGCCCGCTGACTAGGAAAATAGCAGCAATGTTCCTTAATGATTTTAATTTGCTCACCCTTGAACCACCCATAGGAATATATAGGTAGTGCCTGAACCAGGTGCTGAGCGATATATGCCATCTTTGCCAATACTCGGCAATATTTCTTGAGAAGTTGGGAAACTTAAAGTTAGACATCAGCTCTACCCCAAAGAGCTTGGCTGTACCTATTGCAATATCTGTGTAACCGCTAAAATCTCCGTATACTTGAAAGCTAAAGAGCGATACACCTAAAATTAAGGTAGAGGCGGAGTAATCTGTATAATTTGTAAAAATATCATCTACGATAGGAGCAAGGGAATCTGCTATAACTAGTTTTTTGAAAAAGCCCCAAAGAATTAACTTTAGACCACTTGTGGCTTGTTCGTATTTGAATATACGGCGCGTATTAATTTGATTCAATAAGTTGGAAGCCCTCTCAATAGGTCCTGCAACCAGCTGTGGAAAGAAAGCTACGAATGCCGCAAATGAAACAAAACTGGTGGTAGGTTTAAGTTTTTTGTAATAAATGTCAAACGAATATGACATGGTCTGAAATGTGTAGAACGAGATTCCTACGGGAAGAATGATGCGGAGGGTCCAAACACTTTTCATGTTGTAACCTAACGCATTTACAGAATCAATAAATGAATCAATAAAAAAGTTGAAATATTTAAAGAAACCTAGGAGCCCTAGGTTGAAAGCCACACTTACCCATAGCCAATATTTAGCTTTCTGTTTGTTATCTTGATTTTTAAAAATTTGCTGACCAACCAAAAAATCTAAGACGGTACTGAAAAAGATAAGGATAAGAAAACGCCAGTCCCACCAGCCATAGAAGACATAACTGGCAACTATAACCAATAGATTTTGAATCTTCAGGCTTTTTTTGAAAACGAACCAATACAGTACGAATACTACCGGAAGAAAAATTAAAAAGTCAAGCGAATTGAATAGCACTGTTATCTAATTTTAGTTGAAATTATTCTTTTAATATTAAGCTAGACACTTTAAAGCAAAACTACGTTTTAGAAATCTTTACTTTTTTGGTTTTGCCTATAAAATAGTATTGATTAGAAGCATCTGTAAAAGCTTTGAGGTTTATAGAACATTCATCGTTCAGGTATAAGAACTCAAATGCTAGGGTTTTTATTTTATGGTTTTCAGATAAGTTTAAGTCTATTTCTGTAAGTCCACTTGGGATGGGGTCAGAAGAGATATCATCAAACTTAAATTGTGTTTCAGGTGTCTTAACTTCAGTTTTACGATTCTTAAGTTTATAAGTAAACCGATGTAGTCTTTCGTTTACGTTTTTATCTCGCAATTTTTGTTTAAAATCAAAAAAAGACTTTAAACCAAAGGCCAATGTTTTAGATGTAAAGGAGGCTGAATCATATAAAATATGATATTCAAAATCATAGGTTTTATTGGACCATCTTGTCTTATAATCAAAGTAGCCTTTAGAAAAATCAAAGACTTCTATTTTTTGCGACAAGCAATATTCAATTAGCTTCATAATGGTAACCGAGCCCAAATGAAATTTAGCGTAATCAATATCAAAAACAGTAATAGCATCAAAAAGAACGGAGTCTGAATGGTAGCTAAGGGTAACGCCAATGGGCTTTTTCCCGTCATAGATAACAAATAACGAAGCTTTGTTTTCTAGAATTAATGGATAGGCAACGTCATAATAGAATTGCCATTCTTCTGGATCAAGATTATTATTGGTTATTTGTTTATCATCAAAGCGCTTGGTAAGTAACTCTTTAAATGAGTCAAAAATAGTGTCATATTCCTCTTTGGTAATGTCTCCATAGTACATTTTGTAAGAAACGTCAAAACAGGCTTCAAATCGTTTTTTGTACTTGTTGAGTTTATATCTGCTGCTCTTACTGAAAGTAGAGAGCATATACTCGTTAAAGTTACTGTATTGTCCTAGCTCAACAGAAAAACCAGGGTATTGCTTGGATTGATACAGTTTTAATGCAGAATCAGAAGGTATGAGCGGTTTAATGTTAAAATAAGCAGGTACATCATAAATAAGGAAAACCTTGTTCTTATAGTCGTCTGAGTACTGCTCAGAACCTAAACTATAATCCATGCCTTTGGTTAAGGTTTTTCCTGAGTTGACAAATAGCGGTAAGCTTGTAGGTCTGCAAAAACCGGTGTTTTTTAGGAAATTAAACTTAATGGGCTTCTTACCATGATCAAAATGTTTAGACCATATAGAAGTGTAGGTATCCGATAGAAATGGGTTATTTTGTATCAAAAGAAATTAAGCTTAATGTGATTTGGGTATTTGACGATACGCTGGAAAAAAATCGCTTTCGCTATCATTGGTGCTATCAGAAAGGAACTCTTTTTTCTTTTCGGTAAGGTCTTTATATACCTTAGAATTTACAATGTACTTCCAAAATTTAGCGGGCCTGTGATTTTTTGAGAACGTAGATTTAAAGGCGAATAGTGAATCATTTTTAACACCCTTTCCTCCACCTAGGTTAAAATACTTGTAACCTTCTTCGGTTGCATTAATACGCATCGTATCAATAATTAACTTAATGGCATTAAGATTTAAATACTCTTCTTTATAGCCAGACAAATGGTATTGTACAATGTCATCCATTTTTATGAACATGGCACCACCTATAACTTCATCGGTTTCATCTATAACACACAACAAAAGCTCTGTCTTAAAGAATGAACTCAGCATAAATTGATAAAAGTAACGATCGTTGAAAAAGTAACTTTCGTCTGCATCTACCCTGCGCATATTTTCGTAATAGATATCGATAAAAGTGCGAATGTCCTCTTCTGAAGTACCTTTTCTAACCGAACAGACTTTTCTAGACTTGTTAATGTAGGTCTTTAAACGACTGCTATACTGTTGTCGTTGTAAATCAATAGGCAAGGTGAGGTCAATGTAGACCACTTCGCCAGGACTGGAAATCTCACCAATATTTGCAAGAATTTCTTCTTGGTGGTCAATATATGGGTGAAGTCTAGAAAAAACGGAAACTATTTTCTGTTCCAAAAACAGTTTTTTTAGTTCGCTTTTAAACTTAGTATTTTCAAAATTGAGACTTTTAGTGCTGCATAAAGGGCCGGCATAACCATAAACTGAAGTAACATCCTTATAACTTGTTCCCTCAATATCCCTTAACATTAGAGGTAAAATAATACTTGAACCTTCTTCTTCGTAATGTATAAGTATAGGGGTTTCATCTTCTCCTTTAGAGAGATAGTGGTAGTGGTAGGTGTGGTAAAAGTCACAGTGTTCAACAGTTTTTATAATGTTGTTCCACTCACTTCTTTCCGTTAAGATTTCAATCATTTATGTTGATTAAAAATCCGAAGAGACAATAAAGCCTGCTTCAGTGGTTCGGTTTTGATTTGATTTGATTTAAAAAAACGGATTATATCCGTAATAAAAACTTCTAGATGTAATAGTTAACAAATGACTTGGTATAGGTATCATTTGATTAAAAATCAGTAATATTCTATTGTCCTTAAACCCTCTGTCCGCACAGGATTATGCTTAATAATTAATGCTGTAAATTTACCGCTTTGATAAAGACTGGCAAAAAAAAGCACAGTAACTTTTTGATTTTACCGGTAGAATAATCAATGGTATTCTAAATTATTTTTATATCAATAATACTTTTTACAAATGTCTTGGGAAGATGGTCTTCAGTAAAGTAAAGAAACGAATCACTATGAATGTTCAACCCGTTATCAATCAGTCCTATAGAGTTCCATCCTAGTTTATTTGGTGAAATAAAATCTTTTCTAACGTTATCGGCAATATAACAGTACTTATGATTCTTAAAAGTCTGTTCTATGGATAGGTAGTTTTTCTTATCTGGTTTCTCGGTACCCAATTCTTCAGAAATTACGATTTTATCAAAGTAATCTTCGATGCCTAAAGCCGTGAGCTTTGCTCTTTGTGTTTTGCTTCGGCCATCCGTAATTATAGCCAGTTTACCTTTTTTATCTTGAATAGCTTTTAGGAGGGGAAGAACACCCTGAAATGGGTTGATTGAAGGGATATGGTTGCGATAAAGCGTTATCAACATATCTTTTTCAACCTTAAAAGTAGCCGTTAAGTATTGGAATACATTCTCTTTGTTTCTATACATAGAGAACATTTGAGCGAAAAGGTTTTCCCATTGTTTTGGGTTCAGTTCTTTGGCTATAGCACAATAAGCAGACCTTAGATAGTCCAATTCATTATAGAGTGTATCATCCAAATCAAAAACAATAACCGTTTTTTCATCAACCTTTATATCCATGTACTAAAATTTCGTCATCGTATCTAATCATAAGAAGGTCTTTCTCCCAGCAATCAAAACTTTCTTCAATTTGCTTTCCTTGAGTAAACTCTTCTATAATCCATTTTGGATAATTGGCACCCGATAAATAGGATAGGGGATAACCACCACCAAACCTAGGGTTGATTTCTATAGCGCGAACCTTATCTTCCGTATTATGCACAAAAAACTGAGCGGTAAGACAGCCTACAGCACCATTTACAGTCCCTAGATTATCCTTGATATAATCAACGAGAAGATTTTTCACGGTTAAAGCCTTGTAAACCTCACCATCTCTAACTTCAATTCTTTTACGAGGCACCACACATTTTAACTTGTTGTCTTTTCCGTAATACAAGTCACAAGTAAACTCGTTATAAACGTCATGATCAAGATATTCTAAGAACATTAGTTTATCATTTTCAAAATGATAATCAGTCAGGTCTTTTTGGTCTTTTATTAGATATGTATCTACACTTCTACTACCATCAATTGGTTTGATGAAAAGGGGTAGGGTATAGTCTTCTTTTGTAAATTCTTTAGCTACGGCAACATTGTGCTCTTCAAAAAACTTATGAATTTGTCTTTTATCTCTGCATTTGCCAACAAAATCAGTTGAAGCTACAACGGGAATGATTCCGTTCTTTTCTAAAAGCAACCTGTTCTGTGCTAACGGCAATAGTTCTGTATCTATAGTTGGAATCAATAAGCCTATGTTACGGCTTTTACATTCTTCTATTAACACATTAAAATAATCTGGATGGGTAACAAAGGGCACTTTAAAATAGCCATCGGCTATTTGGCATGCACCTGAAAGGGTAGGGTCTGCATCAGACGTGTAAACCTTTCCTTCAGGGTATAACTTTTTAAGTTCCTTTTGAAAAGCTCTAACCAGAGACACGCGCCTACCGGCAGAAGAGATGAGGATATTCATTGTGTTAAAGTATAAAAAGATCGGAACATCTTTATGAATGGATTTATCAAAGGTTTCCTATTAAATACGAAAACCAAGCACGAATAGCCTATTCCGTGATAATCTTCTCCTATGAATTTCTTTAAAGGGTATGCGTCTATTTTTTCAAAGTCTGATAACATAGCCGGAATCTCCGAAACCGAGATATCTGATTTCATTAAACGAACCATAAGAAAAAAAACAAACGATTGTTGTCTGGTTTTTAATCGGTTAATGCAGGCTTCTGCATTTGGATGATTACTTGGTATTGTTACAATTAACTTATCAAAAGCATGAGCTGCATTTGCATTGTCGTAAATTACTTTGTTATAATGCTCAGGACTTTTATTTCGCATAGCCGAGGTAGGCAAAATACGATATCTATGAACATCTAAGTTAAGATGGGCCATTCTTTTGGCCTGACAGAATAGTTCTGCAGTGAGTATGGCATCTTCCATCCATTTACCCTCTATAAAACGTATACCGGTATTTTTAATAAAATCTCTCTTAATTAAATACCACCAAATTTCATTTTGATGTTTTCTGTGCGCTATATAAGAAATACCATCTTCAATAGTGAGTGGGGCTAATTGGTCGCCTAAATTATCCGAAACTGGATATTTTTTTTCTACAACAGACTTAGTTTTGAATGTAAGGATGTCTAAATCATTATCTATAGCTAGTTTTAATAATACAGGTAATGTATTTTCAGCAAGATAATCATCAGGGTCTAAGAAGTAAATATAATCACCTTGCGCCAAATCAAAACCAGAATTACGTGCAGCACCAACGCCAGCATTTTTTTTATCGATTACTTTTACATGGCCATTTTCCTTGGAGTAATCAAGGGCAATTTTAAGTGTATTGTCTTTTGATTCATCATTAACGATGATAATTTCGTATTCGCTAGTATTCAATTCTTGATTCAATAAGCTATCTACACATTCTTGTAGATATAATTCCATATTGTAGCAGGGAATGATTATACTTAATTTCATACTTTACTATTTCCTGTAAAAACTTCCATTGTAGCGCTTGAATCGGAACTAATACCGTCGCTTTTAAGAACCTTCTGAACTGTTAAAAGAATTATTTTCAAATCTAACCAAAAAGATAGGTTTTCAACATACCAAACATCGTATTCAAATTTTTTATCCCATGCTATAGCATTTCTTCCATTTACCTGTGCCCAGCCAGTTATACCCGGCCTAACTAAATGTCTTTTCTTTTGTGTGTTATTGTATAAGGGTAGGTAGGATACTAAAAGCGGTCTAGGTCCAATAAGACTCATTTCTCCTTTTAATACATTTAAGAGTTGTGGTAATTCGTCAAGAGAAGTTTTTCTAATGAATTTACCCACTGGCGTAAGTCTTTTTTCATCAGAAAGTAGATTTCCGTGTTCATCCTTTTTGTCGTTCATTGTTTTGAACTTAAGAATTTGGAAAATGTCCTCATTCTTACCAGGTCTTTTTTGAACAAAGAAAACATCCCCTTTATTAGATACGGCCAAGAATACTATTACTAGCAAAATTAATGGTCCAGCAACTATTAAGCCGATTAAGGCTACAAAAAAATCAAATAATCTTTTTAAAAATAATTTATACATTGGTATTGATGTGGGTATTGCAAATTAACTATAATATTTTATTTTTTATTTGCGCCTATAGACAAAATACAGCTTTAATAGATGTAAAGTTTTCGAAGATTTTTAACCAGACTAAACCTTATTCTATTTTGACCTTACTTAGTCCTTAATCTTTTATAACTGTTCAGAGATTATGTTTAATATATGTTCGTTAATTATATGTACATCAAACTTATTTTCTGCCAATTTTCTGCTTTCTAACCCCATACTTTCAATTTCTGCGGGATGTTCTAAGAAATATTTCATAGCCTTTACTAAAGGTTCTTCTTCCTTTGGTGTGATGAGAAATCCATTGACCCCTTCTAGAACGGTTTCTTTACAACCTGGTTGCATGGTAGTAATAACTGGCATTCCAGATGAAAGTGCCTCAAGAATTGAACGCGGCACACCTTCACGATAATACGTTGGAAGGACAAAAATATCTAACTCTGAAATAACCTTTGCTACGTTCATGGATTTCCCATGATAAACAATCGTTCCTTTTTTATTTAAATCTTCCAGTTCTTTTTTAGAAACAGCTGAACTACTATTTTCGGGAGGTTCTCCAATAATATGAAATTCTGAATTAGGGTATTCTGCACGAAGTTTTTTTGCGGCATTCATAAAGAGATCAACACCTTTTTCTATCATTAGTCTACCTACTAGAACAAATTTCACCACACTAGTTGAGGAATGTACTCTTGGTTTAAAAGCAAATTTTTCTAAGTTGATACCAGAACCATCTACGACATGTAAAGACTGGTTTTTATCTACTATTTTATGGCTTTTAAAAAGCTCGAGGTCGTCGGAATTTTGGAAAATAACGGCCTTATTACTTTTTAAGGCTTTACGATATAAGAATTCAGTTACCCATTGTAATACTTTTGCCTTTGTAGTAACCCTACTAAAAGTAAATCCTAAACCAGTAATTAGCGAAATTACAGGGATATTTAACTTTTTGGCAGCAAATGAGCCATAAATTACAGGTTTAATAGTGTATGGAAAAAGAATATCTATCTTGTGCTCTGTCATCAAGTTTTTTAATTCTTGAATCGTATTATAATCACTTAGAGCATTTAAGCCAGTTCGTTGCAAATGAAAAGGAATAGGAATGCCTCCTAAATCTCGGACCAGATTTAACGTGCTCTCATCAAAGTCTGGACCACCACAATATACCTTAAAGCCTTGACTCAATAGGTGTTTGATAAGGTCTCCCCTAAAGTTGCTCAATGAAAAAGAAGCGGAGCAAAGGATTAGGATGTTTTTTTTGATTTGCATAATAGTTCGCTAAAAGCGGTTTCGTTTATAATAGTATTACTTTACAAAATTCAATAGTGCCACTGACAGATTTATTTTTAATCTAAGGATTCCATCATCGTATTATAGAATGAAGCTTGTGTCCTAGACTTTAAAAACGATTCAAATATAAGTTTATTGGCTTCGGTATCGTTTTCAATTGCATTTATAATGCAGTCCTTTAATTTTTCTATGTTTTCTGTAGGACACGTATAAATATTTGGGATATCTTCAATGCCGCCAGCACTAAGTGTGGCAGCGATAGCAGTATTTTGCGACATCATTTGCAGGAGTACGTTAGGAAAACCCTCAATACGTGATGATAGTACACATGCTTCTGCTTTTTTAAAGTATGCGTAGACATTTTTAACATAACCTGGCATGTGAATCTTGTCTTTCAGACCTAAGCTTTCAATCTTATTACTAAGACTAGCTCTTTCAGAACCTTCTCCCAGAATAATTAGGTTCAAATTGGGGTGTTTTAAAGCTATAATTTTGAAAGCGTCTATGAGAATGTCAAAGCCTTTTGCGGGGGCTAATCTTCCTGCAGCAACAATAAATTTTTTATTCTCATATTCCTTGGCAATTGTGCCTGTTCTAGAGCTTATATCATCAAAATTAAAAGGATTTGAGATAGTTGTAATGTTCAGCTTTTTTGTCAAAGTAGGGAGGGCCTCTATAAGCTGATTCTTCATATAGTCCGTTTGTGTAATAACCAATGAGGAACCTTTATAACCTATGGAATAAAAAAGAGAATAGATTTTTAATTTATACCCACTTAGAAGTTTAAAAATCGAATTAGATTCTCGGAGAATAACTTTAGCTTTAATAACTTTTAAACGTTTAGCTAAACCCAGGGTGCCATTTATAATAGTTTGTGATGAAAACGTATAAGATACATCACTATAATTTTTAAAAAGTAAATAGGGGATAAGGGCAAGGGCTCCTATGAAGTATGAACTGAAAGGTAGATAAACAATGTCAAAATTTTCTTCTAGTTCATCCCAGCCTTTACTCGTTTTTTTAGATAGTATAATTACACGGCATATTTGCTCATGCTTAGCCAAGTAAAGAGACATGCTTTTTACAATATGCTCAGAACCTTGTATGCTGTCTGTGGGTAATACAAAAAGCCAGGTATGTTTTTGGGTTGGTTTCAGTTTTATGATTTTGTTACCTGTTCTATTAATTATACGCTCTTAAATACTTTAATTTTCAAAAGGAAGCTTTAACATTTCTCCAAATTTAAAATCCCATTCTTGTGGTTCAAATTTCCCAAATCCTGACTCTGAATGGAAAGTTAGTTCACCAAAATATATATTGTCTTCTATAACATATAAATCGACCCTTACGCAAATAAAATCTTTTGCTAATTTTTCTGCAATTTCAACCATATTTTCAAAGACTTCTGGTTTTCTGACAGGCTCACCATTCTCGTAATTCCATTTACAAGGGATAAGGTTCCAATTTATATCGTACAAATTTCTTTTGTGGTCTGTTGCACGGTCAAGGTCCACTTGGGTGAAAACTACTTTTCCATTAAAACAATGTAGTTTAAAATCTGAAGGAATCATTCCTTCTTCCGTTACAAGTAATTTTTCAACAACTAACCTTGGTTCTATATCGTTATATTGCCATTCGCCTTTGTGGTTTGCATAAGTACTATTTAATTGCTCAGCTAGTTTTTTCCTGGTTTTGGACCAATCCATATCGTTTTTGTCCCAAACTATGGTTATCCCTCCACTATCATGATTTGTTTTTATAATTACCGGATAGTCAGGTAAATTTTCAGGGGTGATTTCTTCAACGTTCTGAGTATCTTTTATAAGAGGTATTAAATAGTTATCTCCTATTTTTAATTCAATATGTGTTCTTACGGCATATTTATCAGCACATTGTATATGTAAATCACTCCGGTCGTTTAACTTTAACCATTGCAATTTTTCGTTATATGATTTTGGATTGTTTAAATCTAATTTGTAACCTAGCATTCTTTTGAAACGAAATTCAATAAGTGTTTTCTGAGAAATTACTTGGTTTCTAACTTTAAAAACTGGGCTTATAACAGAATGAACCAACTTGGAACTGTAATATAATTTTGTTAAATAATGTCTAATTTTCATAATTAAAGCATGTGTATTAGATGATTTTATTCCTTTTAAAAATTCATCCTAATGAGGGTGGCATTTCAGTTATTTTTTTCGGCTAATAGGGTTAAAAAAAAATCCTCATACTTTCTCAATATTATATTTGACGAGTACCGTTCCGTTACGGATTTACTCACTTCTTCTATATCCCATTTTCTTTCCAAAGCAATTTTTAGTTTTTTGGTAAAATCATTTTCATCTGCAGCGATAAAACCGTTTTTTCCTTCGATAACTATTTCATTAATACCTCCTAGCGCATTGAATACTAATACTGGCGTACCTACGGAGCAGCTTTCAAGAAGAGCATTAGGAAAACCTTCGACATACGATCCCTGAAGGTATAAGTCACTTTTTTCTAGATAGGACTTAACATCTTTTGTAAAAGGTATATGAGTGATTTTATCACTTAGATTTTCATTTTTAATATATGAGAGAATAGACTCTTCTTCGTCTCCTTTTCCTATTATGGTATAATGAAAAATTCCATCATAATTCTTAAGAATTTTAAGTATTCGTTTATACCCTTTTTGTTTAGTTAAACGACCAACCGTGATTAGTTGAGGCTCTCTGTTTTTTATTTGGGAGTGTTTGGGAGTAAAATCATTAGTAATAGGATTGTTTATCACAAATAATTTTTCTTTATGATAGCCAAAATTATTTATCAGATCATTTTGCATATCCAGACTTTGACATATAACTGCATCCAAATTTTTTGCTTGAATTTTTGAAGTCAGTTTAGATATCCAGCTGGATTTCTTAGAAGAATTTGTTATTTCTAACATAGCCGACCTAACAATAGTTTCTCTTGCCACAAATTTAACTTTAGGAAATAGTATTGAGATTAAAGCCATAGCCGAATTCAGATGAGCGATAGCACTAACAACAACATCAGGTTGTGTTTTATGTATTAAAGAAATTATTGAAGGAATGGCTATTTTAACTCTATTTTTTTCTAAGAATGTTACGGGTATATTTTCAATAGAATAAGCAATGTCATTTTTATGACCTATAACTATTAAGTGGGGAGCAAATTTATTTGTATCGAGGTTTGAAGCTATAAAAGACATGATTCTTTCCGCTCCTCCCGCCCTGAGTGAAGGAATTATAAAAGCAATTTTTGGTTTTTTAGGCATGTTAAATATTTAGGTGTAATTCACTTCCTAATTCCAAATCCCATTTTTCAGGAAGGATGGGTCTATTTCCGCCATCATGGTAAAAAGTCATTTCTCCAAAAAAGAGTTTACCATCAACATCATACCAATCAACGCGTACATATACAAACGGCTCGGAAAGTGTCTCTGATAGCTCAATCATTTGATTTAATGTTCTAGGCTTAGGGGTATCATTAGTTGACGGGTCTGTATAACGTCCATTACCTTTTGGAGATGACCATTTGTAGGGTTCTCGAACCCATTCTTTATTGTACCAATTTCTTTTATGATTTTCACTACCCCTATCAATATCTACAGAGATCATACGAACCTTGCCATTAAAACAATGTAATTTATAATCCTTCGGAATCTCTCCTTCCTTAGTTTGAAGTAGCTTTTCTACGATTATACACGGCACTATATTCTTATATTGCCATTCATTACTTCTTTGATAATAATTAATAGCCATTCGTTTCCTTAGAATAATCTGTACTTTATTGTAATCAAGTTCGTTCTTATTGTAAACAAAAATGCCCCCGCCACTATCGTGATTGGTCTTAATAATTGACGGTTCGTCGGGCAAATTTTCTAAAATAATTTCTCTATAATTAAGAGTCATAAAAAAAAGAGGTACAACAAAGTCATCTCCTATTTTTTCGATTATATATTGTCTTACCGCATATTTGTCACTACAAAGAGTATGTAAAGATGTCCTGTCATTTAGCTTTAGCCAGGATATTTTTTCATTTAGAGTTTTTGGGTCCTCCAAACTTAAGTTCTTACCCATATTTAATTTAAACTTTTTTTCAATATGCCTTTTATCATTTACCAAATCATATTTAAAGAAATTAAATAGTTTATAGAAGGGTAAAACAATCAAAAAACCCAAAGTCGAGGACTCAAAAATTGATTTAAAAAAAGTTCTAAACATAATTTTTATCGTTGTAAAATTTCCTTCTGGAAACCATTAATGTTTCAAATAATCTTTATAACTCGAATCGGTAGAATTTTCCGTACGCGCGCGATAATTCAGTGAGAAATCAATTTCAGAATTTGAAATATATTCACTAAGTACTTTTTTCTCATAGTCTTTATAACTGCCAATTATCTTAGCGGGATTCCCGCCTACAATTACTCCTTTAGGTATGGATTTCACTATAACACTACCCGCAGCAACTATAACACAGTCTTCAATCTTAACACCAGGCATAATAATACTGTTCATTCCGATAAAGACATTGCTCCCTATACTAATTCTTCTAAACAATTGTCGTCTTCCATTTCCATCCTCAAATAACCAAGTTGAGCCATCATGTGTAATAAACTGAACTCCTGGTGCCACTGTCACTTTATTTGCTACTTCTACTAGCCAAGGTTCTGAACCTAGATTGCGCGTGTATAAGCGACAGTTTTCGCCAATTGTCATCCCTTTATAACGACCGTATTCCACACCAGTCATTTTACGAGTTTTTAATCTTTCTAAAAAGGAATTTATAATATTCATAATTACATAGTATGTTTTTTTAAGATTAAATATGGGTCGCTGTTTATAGATAAATTAACAATCATCAAACTAATTTTGCCCATAAATTATTGTTGATAGTCTAACTATTATTTTACCTATAATAGTTGTTCAAAGATAATTTTTAAAAAGCTATTTTTATCAGGTAGTCTTGTTTATCATTATCGCATACTGCTTTTTTGTGTATATATAGTATACAACGGGGTTAATAGAGTAAATTATAGTTGTTGCCAAAACAATGCCGTATATTCCAAAATGTTTGAATAAATAATAATCTAGTACAACATTGATAATGAAGTTTAATATTGACATCTGAGCCATGAATTTGTTTTTGTTTATGCTAGTTAAAAATTTAACCATAACATTTCCACATAAATAAAATGGAACATACGCAAGTAATATTTGCTGTATTGTAGTTACAATGGCAGTATCGTTGGAGTCAAACTCATTGCGTTCAAATAAAAATCGGATAATTTCTTCAGAAAATATTACGAAAAGACCCACCAGTACAATGGAAAATAAAAACAGATAGTTTAATATTTTAAACAATTCATTGTAGGCACGCTTAATGTCTGTATCCACAAGTTTTGAAAAATGTGGTAATAGAACGGTGCCAAGACCTACTAAAGAAAAACCTAAAACAAAAGCTGGAATTTTTTGTCCAAAATTGATAGCGGCTATTGAACCAACTATTAATTTAGCAGCAAAATATCGATCAACTAAGGGTATGAGACTGGTAAACATGCTTGAAGACATTTTGTAAGGAACTTGTCGTAACATTGAAATAAAATAAGAATCCTTGAAGTCAGGCCTTCCCAGAGAGATAAGTTTTTTCTTAGTTGCAACAAACAAAGAGTAAATTAGACCTAGGGCGGTTGCTAGAAAGGTCGAAAATGCAAGTATTATTGCACCAAGCTCTTCTTGAAAAAAGTAAATATTTATTATCGTCACAATTGGAACGAAGATAGGAGTGAAAGAAGAATACTTATATTCATTTTCAACATTCAACATTCCATTAATAAGGGAAGTTGCACCCCACAATGGGATACATGCAATCAAATAGTAGAATTGTTGAGTTATTAATTGATAGTACTTCTCATCATGCCCAGGGAAAATTGTTTCTAGGAAAATACTGTAAGAAAGCACGCTAATTAGTAAAAGTAATCCTGAAATTACCAAAGTTAGAATTACACAGGAGGTTTGAAAACTTTCTAGATTTACTTTCAACCTTTTAACTTTTACATAATTTGGAATAAATACATTTGAAAAAGAGCTTAAAAAGACCGATTCTAATAAGGAGGGAATCATTATCGCAAGCAGGTACGTGTCAATTAATATAGAAAGCCCAAACTCTGATGCAATATAACTTTCCTTGAAAAAGCCTAACAATTTTATAGAATAGGTTATTACCAAAACCGTAGCCATATTTACGATAAGAGGTGACTTAAGCAAAGAATTTAGCGCCTGTAAAACCTTTTGTTTATATTTCATATCTAATTAACTGCGTGTTTATCAGGATTTATCTAACTTAAAATCTTTAGGTTACGATTATATTAGGTTTTTTATGGCGGATATTAATGTAGATGAACATTGAAATTAGAACACTATAATAGTTGCTAAAATATCCATGGCCAACCATTAAACCCAGCATAACAACGCAAGTAAGATAAAAATATTCTGGAGAGGTTTTCAAGAAGTAAAAGCTCTTAATCAATAAGTATGAATAGATTCCCAACATTAACAAAAACGGTAAAATACCGG
Organism: Zobellia barbeyronii; assembly: GCF_018603515.1. GTDB lineage: Bacteria > Bacteroidota > Bacteroidia > Flavobacteriales > Flavobacteriaceae > Zobellia > Zobellia barbeyronii. The sequence goes on along the minus strand of NZ_JACATN010000006.1, from coordinate 179,300 downwards.
CTTCGCCTAATACTAGTAGATAGGAGTTATGAATACCTGGTAATCCCATTGATTTTTGCTGCATATAGGCATAGCCATTACCAAATATTGGTTTATCTAAAATGATATCTGTATACAAAGACCAGGTGTCTGACCTTGAGTCCTCGGTCATAGTTTTTGTTTGTACTTGGGTATCACTATCGAAAATACTTTTCAGGGCGCTAAATCGACTTTGGTTGAGTGAGAGCACACTGGATAGTGCGAAAAGAATGATTAATACACCCGCTCCAATCATAGGAACCATAACATTCTTACGATTGTTATAAATGGAAATCAGAATTAAAAAAAACCAAATTACTATAAAACTTCTTGAAAAGGTTAATATACCAGCTAGTGTGAAGCAAAGTTGCCCCGCGATTTTAAGCCACTTATGATGCACTGTAAAACTTAGTGCAAATCCCATTAAACAAATGCTACCAGCATAATTTGGGTTTAAATAGAACCCACTATATCTTCCGTAGGTTGGATAAAAATTTGCATTTGCTAATGGAAAGATAAAAGCATTTATAATTACACTCAATGAACCAATTAATAATATTACATATATATCTCTTCTTTCTGTTTTATAAAGTAGTTCCGAAGCACATATTGCCACTATCATAAATCTTATGAATTCTTTAATTAGACCTTCTGTGTCAATTCCTGTGTAACCTAATGCGCTAAGCATATAATAAAGTATACCTAAGAGAATAAAGGGAAATGTAAGGGCGTGTCTTTCTTTGGCAAAGACGAAATAGATTAAAAGAAAAAGGGATGAAGCATAGCTTGTAATCGAACCAAAAGACGATCCAAAGTAAGCTCTGGAGTATGATGGAATATTACAAAGTATTAGAAATAATATGATGAACTTACAAAGTTCCATAAATTGCTTTTGTATGTTCATCCAATTAATTTTTAATAAAAACTACTATTTTAAATAAGGATTATTTTTGCGAAACAATGAATACCCCAAGCTGATGGGGGTAGTAACGGAGCAAAGGTACAAAAATACCTATGTCTAATTTGAGGGCTTCTCTTTTTTTAAAGCATCTTTAATCACATCGTCCCATTGACCAGCTACATTTTTAATACTGAACTTGAGAACTGTAGAATTGGCTGCCAAGGAAAACTTTTCACGCAGCTGTTTATCATAAAGAAGTTGTTTCAACTTGTCTTCCATTTCTAATGGATTGTCCATTTTGACTAAAAACCCATTTTCACCATCTGTAATTAGTTCTGACGGACCAGTCGGACAATCTGTAGATATGCAGGGAACACCCATGTGCATTGCTTCTATTAATGCGTTAGGAAACCCTTCAAATCTTGAAGAGAAAGCAAAAATTTTAGAATTATTGTAAAATTTAGATATGTTAGATTGCCGACCAACGAGCAATATTTTATCAGTCATTTTCAAATCTTTAATAAGGTCTTCATACTCACGTCGCTTAGGCCCTTCACCAACAATAATCAATTGCCAATTAACCGGGTTTAATTTTGAAAAAATTTTAATTAACACATCTTGGCCTTTTTGGTCTGTCAATCTACCAATATTCAAGATAACATTACTTCTTGTATCAGATGAGATTGGCAGTTTTAAGTCTGGAGATAGAGGATTTGGTAAGATAATTAGCTTTGAATTATTTACCCATGAAGAAAAAAAACTTTTAATAATTTCTGTTTGAATTATTATAAAATCAGCTTTAGGGTAAACGTACCTTCTTAGCTTATCCCATATAAAAGATTTTTTAGTAGCATTAGGGTTGATGCGCTCACTAATAATTACTGGTATATTATTTGCTCTTGATGCTAAAACAGCCATTATATTTGAAGACGTTAAAAAACCTATACACAATTCAATCTTTTCTTCTTTTATAAATTTTGATATTTTTTTATATAATCCATAATTATTAATTACTCCTTGAATGGCATTAGCACTTTTTTTTGATTTTGGGTAACAACTTAGTACTTTGATTTTATCATCTAACTTATAAAACGGTTCAAAATCAACAAAGGTTATAATTGTTACTCTATATTTTTTTGCAAATTCATTACTTAATGTACTGACGACTCGCTCCGCTCCACCAGAATTTAGAGTTCCTATAATAAAAGCAATTGATGTTTTAGACATTTTATTAAATATTCAGGTTGCGCTTAGAATAATGGGTTTACTAGATTTAATAAGAACAGCAGATTTTGATTTTAATTGTACAAAGATGGGTATTTGTAGTGACTTTCAACACTTTTTAATAACCATATGATAAGTGTCTTAAAAACTATCTATAAAATATTCAAAAATTTAGGAATTGCCATTTTGAATTTAAAGTAAAGACATAATACCTATCTTACAAGATGTTAGTTATATATAAGAATTGTCTTGAATTTTGTTTTGTTGTAGGGATGGAAGTACTTTTGATAGAGAATTATAAAAAAATAGTTTAATACTGGAATTAATGAAGAATATTAGGACTAAACTTGTGCTGACCATATATATGATTATTTGTCCTTTTTCTTTTGCTATTATAGCACAAAGTGCAAAGATCTCTACTTTCGACTTTACGGAAAACCCTAGCAATGCAATAAGAAAAGCAATTAAATCTGATTATGACACGATAATTATTAATAAACAATTTAAACCATGGGTAATACAGCCAATCCATTTTCAGAATATTATTAATAAAGTTATTATTATTGAAAAAGGTGTTGAAATTCATGCAATAAATGGAGGCTTTGGGAAGTCTGGAGATTGTTTGTTCAAGTTTGATAGTTGTAGAAATATTGAAATTATCGGGAACGGTGCCCAATTAAAAATGAATAAGAAAGAATATACAAAGGGAGAATGGCGCCATGGAATAAGCATTAGAAACTGCAAAGATATTAAGATAACTGATATTAGTATTGAGGGATCCGGAGGAGATGGCGTATATATATCTGGAAATAGTTCTATTAAAGGGACCTATTCGGAAAATATAAGTATTAATAGATTAATTTCTTTTAACAATAAAAGACAAGGTTTGTCAATTATTAGCGCAAAGAATGTACTAATTAACAAATGTGTTTTTAAAGAAACGCTAGGTACATTACCTGGCGCAGGTATTGATTTAGAGCCTAACAATAAATTTGACCGGCTAGAATCAATAGTCTTTTTAGACTGTATTTTTGAAGATAATGACCATGCAGGAATTTTGTTGGCTTTGCATAAGCTAGAAGCTTCGTCAAAACCAATAAGTGTTGAGTTTGTAAAATGTTTAATTAGGAACAATCATAATGAAACTAATAAATATGTGGCTAGTGAGATTGTTTTTGGGGCAAACAAAGTATCACCTGTCAAGGGTAGTGTTATTTTTGACAATTGTTTGATAGAAAATTCTAAATGGGGAATGTTCTTCAGTCGTAAGGTAGCTCAATCTTATACAGTTACTTTTAGAGATTGTACGGCAAGGAACATTTGCAAAAATAATACTTATCCGGCTATTTTACTTGAGGTCCCTGATTATTTTGAAGGTAGTTATGATTTAGGGGGATACGTTTTTGATAATGTTTTGATTGAGTATGAAACAAAAGTTCCTACTATTATGATACGCGGTTCTAGAATAAATACTCTAAAATCATTATCAAATGTAAGTGGTAATTTAACTCTTAAAACGTTTAACAAAGTGGATAAAGTGGCATTTATTCAATATGACCCTATGAACAACGTTATGGTTGATTTGCAAATAAATAATATTCCGATCAATCAATAAAAGGGTTCCAATACAGTGAAAAAACTAGTGGATTTTATATGTTAATACAATTTATAAATATTATAATTCTGTTTTTGAACTATTTTGTTAATTGATGTAGATAATCCTCAAGATTGGTGTACCCATCATTATTTTTATCTGAATTTCCATCATTTGGATTTTCCGGGTCAAATCCATTTTCAACTTCCCAGCTGTCCTCCATTCCATCAGAATCAAAATCAAAGGATTCAGGCCGCGATTTTGAATTGATTGTAGGGTAGCCTCCTACGGAACTTTCTGATTTTATAGTATTTCCCGTAGAGTTAAAGTAGTCTTCTATTACCCTTTTGTCAATAGGGTCATCGAATATATTTGCACCAACATTATTTAAAACAGTTTCTTCTAACAAGTCAGTACTTAAGGGGGTAATCAGTGAATTTGAATGAATTCTGGAAGGTGAATTATATTTTTCAAAAGTAGAGTTTGTGTCAGGATATTTACTATTTGTAATGCTGTTACCAGATTGGTGAACTTTCCCCTCATTTGCAGTGGCATCTGGTGTATTACTACTAGAAATATAAGTCATTGCATTCCCGGATTGTGGCTCAATATTATTTGAAATCTTATAAATATTGTTAATAACATCGAATTTTCCGCCATATGATAGTTGCGTACCGTATCGAAAGTTATAAATAACATTATTAATAACTTCAAATTCAGTTCCGGATGTCGAAGCACGAAATTGTCTATCCTTGTTATGAGCAAGGTAGTTTTGATAAAAAGTCATATTAGAAATTTCCCCCATGACTAGCACTCCATATTGTTTATCAATAGCTTCTGATACAATACAATTCTGTACGGTAATATTTCTCATGGAGCTATTTTCTGCTCTGTTGACACCAAATGAAAGAACCTCGTCTTTACCCCATGATAAGGAACAATGATCAATAACAATATTTTCCATAATATCATTACTTGTGTACTGGATAACTCTAATGGCATCTAAATCGGAAGAAGAACTAGATCCAGGTCTGACTTTTAAATATCTTAAGATTACATTACTTGTGAGCACTTCTATTCCGTTATTGGTTAAGGTTATTCCACCTGGTGAAGTTTGTCCGGCAATCGTAACATCACTATTTTTAATTCTTAGCGGTGTATTCAAAACTATTTTACCTGCAACTTCAAATACAATTGTTCTTTTACCAGTAGACTCTACTGCGGCTCTTAAGCTTCCATTGCCGGAGTCATTTAAATTAACCACCTTAATAAGTGCACCTCCACGACCTCCAGTAGTATATTTACCAAAGCCTTCGGCTGTTGGGAACGCTTTTAATTCGCCGTAATTATAATCAAAATAGATGGTTACTTCTCCTTCTTCAGTTTGTACTTCTCCTTCTTCATCGGTTGTCTCTACGGTATAAGTGAATGTATCCTCTTGGTTATTGATTGATTCATTAGGTGTGGATATTTCAGGTGCTTCATTTTCTTCTGATTCGGATTCTTCAATATTAGTATCAAATTCCGAGGTGTCTTCTTCATTTACATCCGTATTGTTTTCTTCAGTAGTTTCATTTTCACTGCTTTCTTCGGAGTTAACCTCTTCAATATTATTATTAGCTGTAACAATATAGGTTAAGGTATTATCCGGGTTTATCTCAACTGTTCCATTTTTTGGTTGCGAAGTTTCTACGATTTGTACTTTATCGGAATCAATAAAAGTGTCATTATTCAATACATCTAAAATAATAGAATTATTTCCGTTTAGATTATAACTGTCGTTAATCAAATATTGATTATAATTATTAAGACTACTCTCTGCATCTTGGACGACATAGCTTGCCAATAAATCTACATCTTTTGAACAAGATACAGTTAGTAAAAAAAAAGCAATAGAAAGTAGTACTCCTTTTGAGGGAGATATGTTTGTGCAGTGCATAAGTAGGAGTTATTTAGACAGAAAAACAGCTTTGGGAACTATTTATCTAACTTTGTTTCATCATTCTTCTCTATGAAAATTTTTGTTCATTCATCTTACTTTTGAATCAATTGAACGAGTTTTATTTTATAACTCCACCAGAGTTTTGTTTGTTGCTTACTAAGCTCTTTTTTAGACGAACAGCACTATACCTAATTGTGATTATCGATGAAGTGCTTTAAAACAAAGGTTTGAGGTAATTTATAGTAGTTAGCAATTAGTCAAAATACAAGAGTTAGGCGTTAAGTTGGTTTTTGTGTTGAGAATATTAAAAATAGATACCTTAGAACATGGTCCTGAACTATTTAGGTGGAGTTTCTGACTATTTGTGGAGGAAAAAATATTTTAAGCAAAAATAGTTTCTCGTGGAATTTTATGGAGCTTATAAAACAAAACCGTATACCATTTATTCGTATAAATCTAATTGTGTTGTTTCAGAAATTGAAATATCTCATTCGCAATAAGTTTATTTCCTTCCTTTGTATAATGTCCATCTGAGAAGCGATACCTGTCTTCAATATGTAATTCAATAACAGGTTGCTCCACACCATTTTTAATAAGTGATTTTTTTGTAAGATTGTCATGAACCAAATAGACCACATTATTTAGATTTGGTTCAAATAGTTTAAAGTTGGGCTGTGAATAGAATTTAGGGCCATTAAGTTTTTGGTTAATTAAATTTACTAGTTTTAAAGGCGATTCTTGTGATTTTTTTGACTGTTTCTTGTAAACTAAATCATTAGTGCCAGTTATTAAGATAAAAACCAATTTTGCTTCCTTTAAATTATAGGTCTCATATATGTCATTATAAGAATTTAAATTTCCACCACTAGCCCCAAAATTATAGACTTTGGCATCGATTGTTTCATCTAAAAAGTAGGCTATTGAATTGTATGTACCACAAATTTTTGATGTCACAAATGAATCACCAACTAATGCATAATTTTCACTTAATTCACTTGGTTCAAAATCAATGTGAGAATAAAAACCCAAATTATTTATATTTAATCTAATTTTTTCTCCATTTGGATTATAGCCAATAGAATCATTTTTATTTGCAATAGACGGAGTAGTAAAGACCCGCTTAATATCTGCTGTAAATTGTCTGACACTAAAAATAGGGGAGGTGAGGCCTTGAAAACATTCAAAAACTACAATGAATAATAAGAGGAAAACAAAACTATTGAGTATTAATTTCTTCATGATTAAAATTGAAAGTATATAAAATCTGTTTGAACAACACCAAAATATTGTACCACATGGAAGAGTAGAAAAATATAAAATAAAATCCTAATAATTTTATATTTTGATATAGTAGATAATCTTTCGTCTTTTCTCAAAAACCATTCTATAATAATAAATACAAGACAGTAACCTACACCTTGAAGTTTTGAACTGGGTAATTGAATTTCAATAAACATTTTTTTTATGTACAAAAAAGCATTTGAAATAGTATCACTGCGAAAGAATACCCAAGCAATAACAACAAAAAAATAAGTAACACCAATCTCAATGAATTCTTTTATAGACGGTAGAAATTTATTTTGGGCAACAATACCTCCTACATATTTTCTATTTAGATCAAAGTAAAATAATGGAACATATAATAAAGCATGTATAAAACCCCACATTAAAAAAGTCCAATTTGCACCATGCCAAAAACCACTAACCAAGAAGATGATAAATATATTTTTTAGAGATTGCCATTTACCCCCTTTTGACCCACCTAACGGTATATATAGGTAATCTCGAAACCAAGTTGACAGTGAGATATGCCATCTTCGCCAGAATTCTCCAATATTTCGTGAGAAATAAGGAAACTTGAAATTAGACATTAGCTCAAAACCAAATAACTTAGACGTACCTATGGCAATATCTGAATACCCACTAAAATCACAATATATCTGAAAGGAAAAATAAATAGCACCGAGCCATAATGTTCCTCCATCATAGTCTTGATAGTTTGCAAATATATCGTTAGCCCTTGGGGCTAAAGAATCTGCGATTACAACTTTTTTAAACATTCCGTACAAGATCAACCGAAGGCCTTGAACAGATTGTTTATAATCGAATTTTCTTTTATTTAGAATTTGAGGTAATAAGTTTGTTGCTCTCTCTATAGGACCTGCTACTAATTGGGGGAAAAATGCAACAAAAGAGGCAAAGCCTATAAAATCTGATGTAGCTTTTAAATTCTTTCTATAAATGTCTATTGTGTATGACATTGTTTGAAAGGTATAAAATGAAATACCAACTGGTAAAATTATGTTTATAGTCCATCTATTTGTCTGGGAGAAACCTAACTCCATCAAAAACTCCATTAAGGAATCAATAAAAAAATTGAAGTATTTAAATACGGCAAGAACGCCAATATTAAAAAGAATACTTACCCAAAGATAAATTTTTTGTTTAGACGGTTTGAGCTCGTTTTGGACTTTTAAACCTATAAAAAAATCAACTAAAGTGGATAACAGAATTAAAAATAAAAAACGATAGTCCCACCACCCATAAAACACATAAGAACTAACTAGTATCACTAAATTTTGCGCCTTTAAATTACCCTTAAAAAGAAGCCAATATAAAACGTAAACTATAGGAAGAAATATTAAATAATCATTTGAGTTAAATAGCACAGAATTCTAATTTTTTTAGAAACGTAAAGATATACTTTCAAAGAGAAAGTAAAGGATATAACTTATTATTGCCTGCTTCGTAATTTAATAAATGAGGTGTTATATGATTTAGATTCTATTCTTATCTTTAAAATTGGCTAGGTCAATTTTTTATTTTCACCCTATTTGAAAACAAAGTATAAGCCTATAGGTGTGACTTACATTTCGCTTACGCAAGTATTCTGAATTATTTGTGGGTATTTACAATTTAATTGATGTGATTGTATGAAATGTTTACATTTACATTTGAACTAGGCTTGTAACCATCCTTATACCTGAGGGGGTTATCATTAGGCTCTTTTATTGTAAAAGTTCCTTTTATATTTTTAACAGTGTGTCCAATGTTCGGAGCATTAATACTCATAAAAGGTACATTTTTACTATATTCCAAATAGAAGTTATTGAATTCGAAATTTCCTGTTGTCGTTTCTCCGGAAAATGCCTCAAGTTCAATCGCTGGATCTGAACTACTGGTAGATACATTATAAGCTTTGCAATCTTGGAATATAACTTTATATGCATTTGCAGATTTTTTCGCCTTTATAACACGATATTTACTGCTATTGAATTGTAACCTCTTAAAAGTAGCTGTACCTTGTACTGGGTTATTATGTTGACCTTGCCCTAAATTAAGTTCAGCCGTCGTAATTCCATTCGAGGGTGATTGCATGTTATTTTCAAAAGTACAATCGGTTACATTTACAGAAATAGGAATGGAAGAACTTGTTAGCTTTCCAACAGAGAGAAGAAATCCGTGACTATCATTATCGGAAAACATACAATTATTGAAATTTATATTTACAAGCCTATCACTAGCATCATTTGGTTCTAAAGCAACTCCAGATTCAGGGTCTGCACCATTAGACCCGTTGAATTTTGAATTTTTAACCCAAACATCTTCTGCACTAATAATACTTAGCCCTTGTCTACGATTATTTTCACTAATAATGTTGTCTAATGTAATATTCTTGGAATAAGTGGCATTATAACCACCCGAAATATACATGCCGTCGCCTCCGCTATCTTTTAAAATTAAATCCTTAACGGTAATATTGTTGCCTCCGTTAATAGCAAACGCATGTCTGTTTTCCATGTTATTGTATTCTGATTTAATCATTTTGAGTTCTGCATTATTCCCCTCTATTTTGATATTCTCAGCGGCAACTAGTTGAAATAATATACTACTAGATGCAGAGAATGCTCCAGATTTCGCCCTTAAGGTTACTCCAGACTCAAATACTATTGTCATATTTTTAAGTCTAAACAGTTTTAACGGTTGAACAATCCAGTCTGAGCTTTGCTTATCAATAACAACATAGGAACTTCCAGAGGTTAATGCTTGATATATAGCATCTGTTCCATCACTTGAATTAAATCCAAAATCAGATGCGAAAACGGCATTTGAAGGGTAGTTACCTGAACTTCCGCCAGTGTCACCACCTCCAGTGTCACCACCTCCAGTGTCACCACCTCCAGTGTCACCACCTCCAGTGTCACCACCTCCAGTGTCACCACCTCCAGTGTCACCACCTCCATTATCTACGGGTCTTTCCTTTACTTCAACTTCAATTGTAGTAGCGTGAGTTAAGCCTTCTGCATCTTTTACAGATAGTTCTACTTGGTATGTACCTGAATTTGCAAAAGTGTGCTCCGGATTTTTTGTAGTTGTTGTAGATCCATCCTTGAAATCCCAAAAATATCCTTTAATCTCTTTGTCATCTGTAGAGTTATACGCCTTCAACTCTACTGTTAAAGGAGCGTAACCAGTTAAAGGAGAACCGGAAGGTATTGCAACGGGGGCTTCGTTTTCTGTTTTAGTAATCTTAATGGTTATGGTTTCAGAGTCTTTTAAACTTTCTTCATCAGTTACCGTAAGCAATACATTATAAATTCCTTCCTTTGTAAATGAATGTGAAGGATTGGAACTTGTTGAAGTACTACCGTCCTTAAAGTCCCAAAAATAATTTTTAACTCCTTTATCATCTGTAGAATTACTACCGTTAAACTGAATTTCTAAAGGGGCTTCTCCTTCGGTAACATTTGCAGAGGCATTTGCCTTAGGAGCTTCGTTTTCTGTTTCGGTAATTATGACAGTGATAGTTTCGGAATCTTTTAGTCCCTCTTCATCTGTAACAGTTAAAACAACATTATATGTGCCTTTTTCGTTGAAAGAATGAGAAGGATTACTGCTGGTAGCTGTGCTACCATCTTTAAAATCCCATGAATAATTTTTAACAGCCTTATCATCCGTAGAACTACTGCCTTTAAATTGAATTTCTATAGGAGCTTCACCTTCAGAAATATTTGCAGATGCTTTTGCCGTTGGGGCTGCGTTTTCTTTTTCAGTAACCGTAATGGTAACCGTATCGGTATCTTCTAATCCAGCTTTATCTTTAACTGTAAGTAGTACCTCATATGTTCCAGCTTTAGTAAATGTATGTGAAGTAGATGAAGAACTTCCTTTGTCCCCATCCTTAAAATCCCATATATAACTGGTGATTTCATTATCATCAGAAGAATTTTTACCATCAAAACTAACTTTTAATGGAGCTTCACCAGATGTTGGTGTTCCTTTGGCTACAGCTTTAGGGGCGTTGTTTTCACTTGGCTTTACTGTAATAGTAGTTTCTTCTGTATCAATTTTTCCTTGAGCATCTTGCACTGTTAGGGTTACTTTAAATGTACCCGCTTTTTCAAATGTATGAGAAGGGTTTGATTCATTAGATGAATTACCATCGCCAAAATTCCATCCATAATTTTTTACCTCTTGGTCGTCACTAGAATTATTACCAGTAAAACTCACTTTTAGAGGAGCGGTTCCTGAAGAAGGAGCTGCATCTACCACGGCAATAGGGGATTGGTTTTCAACAGGAATCACTACAGGAGGCTTTATTTCATCTTCTTCTTCCTCTTTAGGAGTCTCAACAGGAGTTTCTTCCTCTTCTTTTGGTGTTTCAGCTTCCTCCTCTGTTTCCTCTTTAGGAGTCTCAACAGGAGTTTCGTCCTCCTCTTTTGGAGTTTCAGCTTCCTCCTCTGTTTCCTCTTTAGGAGTCTCTGCAGGTGTTTCTTCCTCTTCCTTTGGAGTTTCAGCTTCCTCCTCTGTTTCTTCTTTAGGAGTCTCTGCAGGTGTTTCTACCTCTTCCTTTGGGGTTTCAACTTCTTCCTCTGTTTCCTCTTTAGGAGTCACTACAGGTGTTTCTTCCTCATTCGGAGTTTCAGACTCTGAAGAGATTTCATCTTCATTATTTTCGTCAGATACGGGGTCCGGGGTAGGAGAAATTGAAGTGGGAGTTTCGTTTTCCGAAATTATAGCTTCAGCATCTTGTGGAGCACTATAGGTAACAACAAGTTTTGGTCCTTCTTTTGTATCATGCTCTTTAGATGCAAACGCTAAATCATTACCGTCTTCATGTTTAAGCACTAAAGTAATTACTTCTGTTCCTACTTTTTCTTCATCAAGAATAATTTCTTGAGTCTGATTAACTTGGTAAATTTTATTCGTGGAGCCAAGTAATGTGTCCGATTGTGGTGCTGTATTTTCCGTAATGCTATGTTCGGACCAATCTGTTGAATCTCCTTTTAATATAGATATGGTTCCATGACCGTCATCATTACTGATCGTAAATTCAAAATGAATCTCTTCTAAGCTTCCACCAATAGAATCGATTTCACTTAAATCAAACATAATATAGCTTTCTCTACTACCTTCTTCAAGTCTAATCAAGTCTTGGTTGTATCCTTTGCCACTCTGTAAATGTGCATCATGAATAGGGGTGAACACAGTAGTCCTGGTTTCATACACTATTTCTTCAAGTATTTCCTCTTCTTCAACAACTAGAATTTCTTCTTCTAGAATTTCCTCTTCCACGATTTCTTCGGAAGCGTCTTTACTTTCTGCTTCTTCAACTAGAGTTGATGGGTCATTTAAAACAGCGTCTTTTAAAAGCTCGTTGTCTTTTGTACATGAAATGATAATAAGTAGAAAAATAAATACAAATCCTATAAAAGATTTGTTTGGAGTAGTGGGGTGAAATTTCATAAGTGGGCTAAAAAGTTAAATTTTCTTAAAAACTATAGAGTCCTAAATTATTCCAAAGTCGTTTAAAAGCATATTTTATCGATTAAACGCAAGCAGCCAAAAATAGAAACAAATTACTAGCATCTGGTTTTTTCGATGAAAAATATTTAAAAATCGATGAAATACATTAAAAAGTGTTAAAATCGACCCTTTGTCGAATACTAGATACAGTACGGTAAAATGTCTTGCTTTAGACGTTTATGTTTTATGTTTTTAACGTTTTGTTAGGAGTTTAATCGATGAAGTGCATAATATTGTTAATTTTTCTGACAACTTGCTGCGTATTTTAACGATGTGAAGACCAACGATTATAGTAACTATTTTTAATAAATTCAATTTTTTTAATGATTGGTTCAAATAGAAACTTCAAAAATCATTACGCACTAATCAATAAATTTAGGAGCCAATATTAGCGGTGTATTTATATAGATGTAATAGGGAAGGAAATTATGTTCTAGAATATTAGAAACCAAAAAGGGTCTAAATAGTATATACTATTTAGACCCTTTTTTAAATTAAATGACTTTTGTCTTAAAGTCTGCCGTCAGCTTTCTCTTTTAAAATACTTTTTACATCGTACAAAATACCATCTTCGTTTAATAGACCTCTAAGGTCAAGGTCAATAAATTCTCTATGCGCAACAGTTAGCACTACTACGTCAAATTTTTGGTTGGGCAGTGTTGATACCATGTCTAGATGCAGCTCTCTTTTAACCTCTTCTTTAGAAGCCCATGGATCAAATATAGTTAAATCAGTACCGTAACTTTTTAAATTATTAATAACATCAATAGCTTTTGTATTTCTTACATCAGGACAGTTTTCTTTAAATGTAATGCCTAGAACAAGAATCTTAGCGCCTTTAATTTTAATATCCCGCAGAGCCATTAGTTTTATTACTTCAGAAGCAACGTATTTACCCATACCATCGTTCATACGACGCCCAGCCAAAATTATTTCTGGATGATAACCATATTCCTGAGCTTTTTGGGCCAAATAATAAGGGTCTACACCTATACAATGACCACCTACCAGACCAGGTTTAAACGGAAGAAAATTCCATTTGGTTCCTGCAGCTTCTAAAACTGCAGTTGTATCAATATCCATTAAATTGAAGATTTTGGCCAATTCGTTTACAAACGCAATATTAATATCTCTTTGTGAATTTTCAATAACTTTTGCAGCTTCTGCAACCTTAATACTTGGCGCTAAATGTGTGCCAGCCTTAATAACGGAAGCATAAAGGTCATCAACTTTTTTCCCTATAGCAGGGGTAGAGCCAGAAGTTACCTTAAGAATTTTTTCTACAGTATGTTCTTTGTCTCCTGGGTTTATTCGTTCAGGAGAATATCCTACAAAAAAGTCTTCGTTGAACTTTAATCCACTTACTCGTTCTAGAACAGGAACACATTCATCTTCTGTAACTCCAGGATAGACAGTAGATTCGTAAATCACCAAATCTCCTTTTTTTAATACTTTCCCAACTGTTTCACTAGATTTATAAAGTGGTGTTAGAATAGGTCTATTTGTGCTATCAACAGGTGTTGGTACTGTTACAATGTAATAGTTGCAATCTGCAATATCTTTTAAATCCGAACTACAATGTAGACCTTTAGAAAACTTAGGCGTACTTTGTAAGACAGCTTTTAAATCTTCATCGCTTACTTCAAGAGTATTGTCTTTTCCGGATTGAAGCTCTGCAATTCTTTTTTGGTTTATGTCAAAGCCTATTACAGGGTATTTGGTAGCGAACAGACGTGCTAAGGGCAGGCCTACATAGCCTAGGCCGATAATTGCTATTTTAGATGTGCTCATACTTTACTTTTTATTTTAAATTGTTCCAATACCAATCCATTGCGGATTTCAGACCCGATTTAATGTCGTACAGGGGACTATAACCTAATTTTTTTTTTGCCTTGTCAATAGAAGCTAGGGAATGCGGTACATCTCCCAATCTTTCAGGCCCAAAATTCACTTCAATATTTTTAATTATTGAATCGTACGGATTCAAGTATTGTTTTAGTAATTCAATTAATTCATTTAAACTAGTACGCTCTCCATAGGCAACATTATATACGGTATTGAGAGCTTCTTGGTTGTCAGCTAAAAGGGCTCTTACATTCATTTCTACAACATTATCTATATAGGTAAAGTCTCTCGAAAAACTTCCGTCACCATTAATAGTGGGTGACTCGTGATTTATAAGTTGTGTGGTGAATTTAGGAATTACAGCAGCGTAGGCACTATTAGGGTCTTGTCTTTTTCCGAAAACATTGAAATAACGCAGGCCTATAGTTTCAATCCCATAGGTTTTGGAGAATACATTTGCATACAGTTCATTTACATATTTTGTTACGGCGTAGGGTGATAGCGGTACTCCAATTTGTTCTTCAACTTTTGGAAGTACTTCTGAATCGCCGTAAGTGGAGGAACTGGCGGCGTATATAAAACGTTTTATTTTTGCATTACGCGCAGCAACCAACATATTTAAAAAACCCGACACGTTAACTTCATTGCTTAAAATAGGGTCGTTTATGGATCTTGGTACAGACCCTAATGCCGCTTGATGTAATATATAATCTACATTTTCACAAGCTGTTTCACAATCGTCCAGTTCACGAATATCTCCTTCAATAAAAGTAAAATTTTCGTTTCTTAGAAAAGGTCTTATATTTTCATGTTTACCAGTAGAAAAATTATCAAGACAAACAACCTTGTTACCATTTTTTAATAAGGCTTCGCATAGATTTGACCCAATAAACCCGGCACCACCTGTTACTAAAATATTATATTCTGATGAGAAATTAAGTTTTTCGAGTAACATTTAATCTAGATGTAAAAAGTGTTGGTAGTTATAAACATTAACCCCAATATATTTGGAATTAAATCGATTGACAGCAAAGGTGTGAAAAAATTACTCTGTAAGAAATAAAATTCAGTCAAAAATCTTTTTTGCTATTAATGTTAAATTTTAGGTAAGATGAAAATAAAAGGGTGAAATACCATTTTATAAAAATTAAAGTAAAATAAAAGGCTCAAATGTATATGATATTTGAGCCTTTTTGGTCTGTGTAGTGAAATAGGATATTTTATTTTTTATAGTATTCCTTATACCAATCAACAAAATTTTGAACACCATCTGCAACGGAAGTATTTGGCTGATAATCATAATCTCTAATAAGATCATCAACATCTGCCCAAGTGCGTTCTACATCACCTGGTTGCATTGGCATGAGTTCCTTTTCCGCTTTTTGTCCCATGCTATTTTCAATAGCCTCTATAAAATCCGTCAATTTAACAGCATTATTATTTCCAATGTTGTAAATTTTGTACAAATTTCTGTCTTCTACTGACTGGGTAAGTGTGCGGACGACTCCCTCTACGATATCATCAACATAAGTAAAATCTCTTTCCATTTTACCGTGGTTGAATACTTTGATAGGTTTTCCGTTTGCTATGGCATCAGTAAAAAGGAATAAAGCCATATCTGGTCTACCCCAAGGTCCGTAAACAGTGAAAAAACGAAGTCCGGTTGTCGGAATATTAAACAAATGGCTATAAGTATGCGCCATTAGTTCATTACTCTTCTTCGTTGCTGCATAAAGGCTAATTGGATGGTCTACATTGTCTGTAGTTGAAAAAGGAATTTTTTCATTTAAACCATAAACACTAGAACTACTAGCATAAACTAGATGCTTTACTTTATTATGTCTGCAACATTCCAATAAATTTAAATAACCAACGACATTACTGTCTATGTAGGTTTCTGGATTTTCAATACTGTAGCGAACCCCAGCTTGAGCAGCTAAATTACAAACTCTATCAATTTTTTCCTCTTTAAAGAGTAGGGGAAGAGCTTCTCTATCCTCTAAGTTCATTCGAACGAAAGAAAATTTATCTCCATAAATAGTACCGGAACATTTTTTATGAAAAATTTCGGCATCACTCTGGCTAATACCCAATTGTTTCAATCGAGCATATTTCAGGTTTATGTCATAATAGTCATTGACGTTATCTAACCCTACGACTTCGTATCCTTTTTTTAGGAGTTTTTCGCAAAGATGATATCCTATAAAACCGGCCGCACCGGTGACAAGAATTTTCATGATTGTCCTATTTTATAATATTGGAAGCCTTTTGCTTCCATTTCTTGTTGAGATAATAGACGGCGACCATCAAAAACAAATGCTGGTTTTAGCATTTTTGTGAAAATCGTTTCCCAAGAATATCCTTTAAATTCATCCCATTCCGTTAGAATAGCAATAGCATGAGCATCTTGCACGGCATCCATTGGATTTGTAACTACAGTTAAAAGTCTTCTGTTTTCTTCCGGAGACCTAGTTTCTAAATAATCCAAATCTGCATAAATTCTTTCTGCAGAAACTTTTGGGTCATATACCACAATCTCTGCTTTTTCTTCAAGCAAAGCATCAGCAATATCAATAGCTGCAGATTCTCTAGTATCGTTGGTATCTTTTTTAAATGCCCATCCGAAGAAAACTATCTTTTTACCAGAAACTGTGTTGTATAAGGTTGATATTATATTCTCAGCAAAACGTCTTTTTTGATAATCGTTCATGATTATCACTTGTTCCCAATAGTCGGCAACTTCGTTAAGACCAAAACTTCTTGATATGTAAACTAAGTTTAAAATATCTTTTTGAAAACATGAACCTCCAAAACCAACAGAAGCATTAAGGAATTTTGATCCAATTCTACTATCTGTTCCAATAGCTCTAGATACTTCGGCAATATTAGCGTCAGTGCGTTCGCATAAGGCAGAGATAGCATTAATGGAAGAAACTCTTTGTGCTAAAAATGCGTTAGCAACTAATTTTGAAAGTTCCGAAGACCAAACATTTGTTTGAAGTATACGCTCTTTTGGTAACCAATGTGCGTAAATTGAACTTAAGGTGTCTTTTGCTTCTTGGCCAGAAGGTGTTTCATCACCACCAATAAGCACACGGTCTGCATTTAAAAGATCTTCTACTGCTGTACCCTCGGCTAAAAACTCAGGATTAGAAAGAATTTCAAATTTCACTCCGTTACCTGTATTTTCTAGAATACTTTTTATAGCACTAGCAGTTCTAACAGGTAAGGTAGATTTCTCTACTACTATTTTATCCGTTTTAGCTATTTTGGCAATATTACGGGCGCATAGCTCTACAAATTTTAAATCTGCAGCTTGCCCTTTTCCTTTTCCGTATGTTTTTGTAGGAGTATTTACTGATATAAAAATAATTTCAGCTTCATCAATAGCTTTATCTACTTCCGTAGTAAAAAAGAGGTTTTTACCTCTTGTTTTTTCAACAATTTCCTTAAGTCCTGGCTCGTAAACAGGTAAATTGTCTAGGTTGGAATCATTCCATTGGTCAATTCTTGCTTGGTTAATATCCACAACAGTAACCGTAATTTCAGGGCACTGGCTTGCTATAACAGACATTGTTGGTCCACCTACATATCCTGCACCTATACAGCATATTTTATTTACTTTTTTCATGACTGGTTTCATTTTATTTGATTGCAAAGATTACTAAATAACTCAAAACTTCCTTGTATTTTATCGGTTAAAAAGATATTATTAAGATAATGTGTTCAAAATGGGATTTTTTAAGACGTAATAATAATCATATTACTAAATACTAACGTTTAATTAAATATGTTATAGTACAACGTCATAAGTTGTGCGAAATTATATACGATGAATATGTTATATAAGACTATGGACCTTTTAACTTATATATTTGGAGTTCGTAGTTTTTTGAGAAAAAATCATCTTTTGTTTAACACATTGTATTTATATTCGTGGAAGTATCATATCAATTTTGAATAATTTATTCTTGATTAGTCGTGTAAAAGTATTTGACACTAATTTAATAGGATATTAAATATAAGAAATGAAGAGAATATTAATTACCGGAGCAGCGGGTTTCTTAGGGTCTCACTTGTGTGATCGTTTTATAAAGGAAGGTTATTATGTAATAGCCATGGATAATCTTATTACTGGGGACTTACGTAATATTGAGCATTTATTCAAGTTGGAAAATTTTGAATTTTACCATCATGATGTTACAAAGTTCGTAAGTGTTCCTGGAAAGCTAGATTATATATTACATTTCGCATCGCCCGCCAGTCCAATAGATTATTTAAAAATTCCTATTCAGACTTTAAAAGTTGGTGCATTAGGAACTCACAATCTTCTAGGTTTGGCTAAGGTTAAAAAAGCCAGGATTTTAATAGCATCTACTTCCGAGATATATGGAGATCCTTTAGTGCACCCTCAAACGGAAGAGTATTATGGCAATGTTAATACGATTGGTCCAAGAGGGGTGTATGATGAGGCTAAAAGGTTTCAAGAGTCAATTACAATGGCTTATCACCGTTTTCATGGTTTGGAAACACGCATTGTACGAATTTTTAATACGTATGGACCTCGAATGCGCTTAAACGACGGTAGGGTAATCCCTGCATTCATTGGGCAGGCATTAAGAGGTGAGGATTTGACCATATTTGGAGATGGAAGTCAAACCCGGTCGTTTTGTTATGTAGATGATGAAGTAGAAGGTATTTACAGACTTTTACTTAGTGATTATGTTTTGCCCGTAAACATTGGTAATCCACATGAGATTACTATTAAAGATTTTGCGGAAGAAATTGTAAAGTTAACAGGAACTAACCAAAAAGTCATATACAAGCCATTGCCTCAAGATGACCCTATGCAACGGCAACCGGATATTTCAAAAGCTAAAGAAATTCTAGGTTGGGAACCAAAAGTTTCTAGGTCAGAAGGAATGAAAAAAACTTATGAGTACTTTAAATCCTTACCAGAAGAAGAGCTGTATAAAAAAGAACATAAAGACTTCAAGGATTATAACAAAATTTAATCCATTGAGGTGAAAGAGATGAAAACAAAAGGAGCAATCATAAAAATGAGATTAGCTCCTTTTGTTTGTGTGGTATTATTTTACTCTTGGGTTTTAGGTTAGTAACTTCCGTACCATATAGTTTAGCTTCGTTGCGGATAATAGATCCATCTTTTGGTTTATATCGTAGTTATGTAAGATTGATTGAATTTGTAATTTGCTCCATTTATGTGATTAGCCGATTTTTTTAGACATACAACAAGATTAATTAAAAGTATAAATGTTAAAGTTTAAATTTGTATTCAGTAATCAAAAAGAACTTTTTAGTAATTTTTAGATTATATTTATATGTTTGGCCTTCTGTTTTAAATAAAGTTGGCCTCCCCCCCCCCCAAATAAAATGAACTTTAAACCTATTTCAATTGAAAACTATTACAAAAGATAAGATATGGCTTTCTTCACCACACATGGGTGGAGGAGAACAAAAATATGTTCAAGAGGCCTTCGATACAAATTGGGTAGCCCCTTTGGGTCCTAATGTAGATAACTTCGAAAAATCCATTAACCAGTTTTTAGGAGGTAGTAGTCATGTTGCTGCACTTAGTTCAGGTACTGCTGCCATCCATTTAGCTTTGGAGTTGTTAGGAGTAACTAGAGATGACGAAGTTATTTGTCAAAGTTTCACTTTTTCAGCATCAGCTAACCCTATTATGTATCTTGGCGCAACACCTATATTAGTGGATAGCGAAAAAGATACATGGAATATTTCTCCAAAATTACTTGAAGGTGCTATAGAGGACCGAATTGCGAAGGGAAAGAAGCCAAAAGCAATTGTAGCGGTCCACTTATATGGTATGCCTTATAAGGTAAGAGAAATTGCTCAAATTTCTGAAAAATATGGTATTCCCGTGGTTGAAGACAGTGCAGAAGCATTAGGTAGTCGCTTTGAAAACCAGAAATGTGGTACTTTTGGTGCTATAGGTATTCTATCGTTTAATGGTAACAAAATTATTACGACTTCTGGTGGTGGAGCATTGATTGCTAAAGATGAAGCCACGAAAAACAGGGCAGTATTCTTGGCAACTCAAGCAAGAGATGATGCACCACATTATCAACACTCTTCTGTAGGATACAATTATAGGATGAGTAATATTCTTGCGGGTATTGGTCGCGGTCAAATGGAGGTGCTTCAAGATCGCGTTGATCAAAGAAGATTCAATTACAGTTTTTATAAAAAACATCTAGGTCATCTTCCCCAGATTGAATTTTTAGAAGAACAAGATGGATATTATTCAAATAGATGGTTGACATGTGTTTTAATGCCTTCATTTGCAATTAGGGAAAAAATTCGATTGGCTTTATTAGAGGAGAATGTGGAATCAAGACCTTTGTGGAAGCCTATGCATTTACAACCGGTTTTTGCTGAATTCCCTAACTATAGTGATGGTACATCTGAAGACCTTTTCAATAGAGGACTGTGTTTACCTAGTGGTTCCAATCTTTCGGAGAAAGATTTAGGAAGAATTGTAGCGCTTATTTTAACCAAAATTTAATCTGATGATAAAAGGATATTTAGTAAATAATGCTCACAAATATGCATCTAAATGGCTTGTTTTGGCTATTGATGTAGTAATGATAGCTATTTCTTTTGTGTTGTCTTACATCATAAGGTTTAACCTTACTTTGGATTTTGACCTTGATAAGCTTTTTGTTCAATTACCTATTATATCTTTAATTGCGTTGGCGTCGTTTGTTTTTACTGGCTCTTATAAAGGTGTAGTGAGACATACAGGTGTTAGAGATGTTTATAACATATTCAATGCAATCTGTCTTTCTAGTATTTTATTGATATCAATGGTTTTGTTCAACCGTGAACTAGGAGTTTTTGAAAATTTCACTGTTCCATTGGGTATTATAATTATACATAGTTTATTGAGTTTCGTTGCCCTTACAGCTTCTAGATATGTGTTTAAGTCGCTGTACAGCAATTTTATGGCTCGCGATTTTAAGGTTAATAAAAATGTTTTAATTTTTGGTGCTGGGGAGTCTGGAATATTAACGCAGAGTGCTCTTGTTAACCATACGAAGAGTAGGGTGAGAGTTGTTGGGTATGTAGATGAAGATGTTAAAAAAATTGGAAAGCAGATAAATGGAGTAAAAGTATTTAACAAAGATGTTCTAAACAGGGAGTTTATCTTAAAGAATAGTATTTCAGAAGTTATCTTTTCAATTCAAAATATAGACCCCAAAGGTCTTAAGGAGCTGGTTGAAGGTCTTGTTGATTTTCCTGTCCAAGTTAAAATTGTACCTCCTGTAGAGCAATGGATTAATGGAGAGCTTAAGGTTTCGCAAATAAAACAAGTTCAAATTGAAGATCTATTAGATAGAGCTCCTATTAATATTAAAAATTCTAAAATATCTGAGGAAGTTAAAAATAAAGTTGTTCTTGTTACAGGAGGTGCTGGGTCTATAGGAAGTGAAATTGTTCGCCAAGTTTGTACATACGATTACAAATCACTTATCATTATAGATCAATCAGAATCTGCACTATATGATTTACAGCAAGAATTAAAGCAAAATGGCTTTCATAATTTTATGCCTATTGTAGGAGATGTACGTGATAAAAATCGCTTAAATAATCTTTTTCAAGAGTATAAACCAGACATTGTATTTCATGCCGCTGCTTACAAGCATGTACCATTAATGGAATATAACGCATATGAAGCTATTAAAATTAACGTAGCAGGAACAAAAGTGGTTGCAGATTTATCAATTAGTCATAATGTAGATAAATTTATCTTCATCTCAACTGATAAGGCAGTAAACCCAACGAATGTTATGGGGGCTACAAAACGAATTGCAGAGATGTACATTAGTTGTATGCAGCAAAAAGGTAAAACGAAATTTATTACTACGCGTTTTGGAAATGTTTTAGGTTCGAATGGTTCAGTTATTCCTCTTTTCAAAAAGCAAATAGATAAAGGAGGTCCTTTAACGGTTACACATGAAAATGTAACTAGATTTTTTATGACTATACCAGAGGCTTCTCAGCTAGTACTGGAAGCTGGGGCCATGGGAGACGGTGGTGAAATATTTATTTTTGATATGGGTGAGTCCGTAAAAATATTTGACTTAGCAAAAAACATGATCAAACTTTCAGGTCTTAAATATCCTGAAGACATTGATATTAAAATAACTGGTTTACGTCCAGGAGAAAAATTATACGAAGAGTTGTTGGCGAATGGAGAAAATACTTTGCCTACCTACCATAAAAAAATTATGATTGGTAAAACAAGAGAGCTTGATTATGTTTCTGTAAGATCAAGAATTGACGAACTTTGTGTATCTAATATGTTCTTCAACGAAAGTACGGTTAGTTTAATGAAAGAGATAGTTCCAGAATTTATTTCAAATAACTCGGAACTATGTTTATTAGATAAGAAGAAAGAAAATAAGACTAAGAATCATCCCCTTAAAAAAGTCTTATAACCTTTTAATTTGCTATTATTGCACCAAAATATAAAACACTATGTCCATAAAAAAAATGATTTCAACTGATTTTTTTCAGTCGTTAAAAGCTATAATCCCTCTATTAATTGTGTCTGTTGTATTGTTATCCTCCTGTGCTTCTAGAAAAGAAGTAGTGTATTTTCAGAATACTGGGGATTTTGAAACTTTGGTAGACAAGAATAGCTTTACGCCTAAGTTTAAGATTGATGATTTAGTAAGTATTTATGTTTCAACTTTAGATAGTGAGGCTAGTGCCCCTTTTAATTTGTTGCGAGGCGGGTCTGAAGGAGGCGTTCGTGCGGAACAAGTAGATTATTTAATTGATAAAGACGGAGAAATTGATTTCCCAGTAATTGGTAAGGTTAAAATTGCTGGACTTTCTGGGGAAGAGGTTAGAATTTTATTGCGAGATAAACTTTCAGACTATTTAAAAGATCCGATAATAAATATAAGATTGCGTAATTTTAGTATTTCCGTACTAGGTGAGGTTAATAGACCGGGGACATACCCTGTAGATGGTGAACGCATCACTATTTTGGAAGCTCTAGGGCTTGCTAGTGATATGACTATTAAGGGGAAGCGTGAAAATGTAATGGTAATTCGGGATTTTGATGGAACTAAAGTTTATACTCGAATTGATCTTACTAAAAAGGAAGCATTAAGTTCACCGGTGTATTATTTAACACAAAATGATGTGGTTTATGTTGAGCCAAACAAATCTGCTATTACCGCTTCATCGTTTGACAATAGAGTTACAGTTGCAGTATCGATAGCTTCTTTACTGATAACTTCTACTATTCTTGTGATTACAAGAACCAATTAACTCTAAGTTACTATTATCATCTAAAAGTGTAAAATGAGCGTAAATACTCAAAACTCCATGTCAAACAATTCATTTGACCTAAAGGAAATATTAAATACATATACCGCTCATATAAAGTGGTTTGCTTTATCTGTTTTTTTGGCATTGATTATTGCCTTTATGTATATCAGATATGCAACACCAAAATTTGCAGTTCAAACTCAGATTCAAATATTAGAGGATAAGACATCAGGGTCTGAACTTGATGTATTTCAAGATATGAGCTTATTGGGAGGCGGAAAGAATAAGGTGGAAGATGAGCTACAGCTGATTAGTTCTCGATCTAATTTAATTAGTGTTGTAAAGGAATTAAATTTAAATACCAAGATATTAGTTCAAGGAAACATTAAGGAAACTGAGCTATATAAAAACCCACCGGTAAATTTAAATTTCATTGCTGCTGATTCGATATTGAATAGAGCTAATTTGGAATTTTTTATTACTATTAGTTCTTCTACAACCTTCGGGTATACAGAGGAAGAGGATAAGCCGGTGAAAATTTTTGCTTTCGGGAAAAATATTCCAACAGCTATTGGGGATATCGTCATTACTCCAAATGTTGGGGTGTTTGAAAACTTTAAAGATAAAAAGCTTAGGGTTTCTATTCAGCCAATTGATGATGTGGCTCAGAGTTATCGTAATCAAATATTGATATCTAATCCTGGAGAGTATAGTAATATTGTCAATTTAACTTTAGAAGCTCCAATAAGGGAAAAAGCAGCTAATATTCTTGATGCATTAGTGAGAATCTATAATGAAAACGCCATAGAGGATAAACAAATTATAGCTGATCGTACTTCTAATTTTATTGATGAACGAATTGCAAATATTTCTTCTGATTTGGCAAGTGTAGATCAGTCTGCACAGGATTTCAAGACAGAAAAAGGAGTAACAGACATAGCTGCGGAAGCTAATGTAAATTTAAACGTTGGTGTGGCTAACCAGCAAGAATTAGCAAATGCAAGAAACCAATTAAACATGGCGGCGTCCATGCAGGATTTGGTTCAACAACAAAATAGTTACGAGGTTTTACCAACTAATATAGGGCTTTCTGACCCTACGATAGCCAGTACTACGGAACGCTATAATCAATTGGTTTTAGAGCGTAAAAGGCTCTTAAAAAGTTCAAATGAGAAAAATCCTGTAATCGTAAATTTGGATCAGCAAATAGCTGGTTTAAAAAGTAGCATGCAGTCTAGTTTAAGCAGTTCGGTTAATAACCTTGGGCTTACGGTGAATTCTTTAAGCGGGCAGCAAGCGCGTTTTAATTCTAAAATTTATTCCTCCCCTGCTAATGAGCGCGCACTTAGGGACATTACCAGACAACAACAAACTACAGAGTCATTATATCTCTATCTTTTACAAAAAAGAGAGGAAGCTCAAATTTCTGCAGCATCTAGTTCTCCTAAATCAAAAGTAGTTGATCAGGCTTATAGCGTAAGTAAGTTACCTGTATCTCCTAAGAAGTCCATTATCTATTTGGCTTCTTTTATTTTAGGACTGTTAGTCCCTTTTAGTATTATTTATGCAAAAGATTTACTGGATAATAAAGTGCATAATATGCATTCTTTAGAAAAGCTAGTTAAGAACATTCCGATTCTTGGAGAACTCCCAAAATTAACTAAGAAGGATGAAAAATTTGTAGTTAAAGAAGATAGGTCTGTACTTGCAGAGTCATTACGAATAATTCGTACAAACCTTGATTACCTAATAAAATCAAAACGAAATAAAGCTGGAAAAAGCAATGTTGTTTTTGTTACTTCTAGTGTGCCAGGTGAAGGTAAAACCTTCCTCTCAACTAATCTATCTATGATATTGGCTAGCACTAATAAAAAGGTGCTATTGATTGGAGCGGATATCAGAAATCCTAAACTTTATACATTCTTTTCTAGTGGTGATGTAGATAAAATGCAGAAACCAACCAGAAATAAAGATGCAGGTCTTACGGAGTATTTGTATGACAATACGATAGAGATTAGAGATATAGTCAACCCAATGCTTGTCCATAGAAATACGGTAGATGTAATTTATTCAGGTAGGATACCACCAAACCCGGCTGAATTATTAATGAGCGATCGTATAAAGACACTGTTTGATCAAGTTTCTGAAACTTATGACTACGTAATTGTAGACACAGCCCCTTTAATGGTTGTGACAGATACCTTGTTAATAAGTGAACATGCAGATTTACTTTTGTATGTCACTAGAGCAGGAGTAACAGAAACTAATGCCGTGGAATACCCTATTAAGCTTCAAGAAGAAGGAAAAATAAAAGGTTTATCTTTTATAGTTAATGATGTTGATTCTTCTAATCTTGGCTATGGCGGTAAATATGGATATGGCTATGGCAAAACTCAGAAAAAGTGGTGGAAGTTTTAAATAGTATTATTTATTTTACATAAAATAACAAAATCCCGAAGCAATTCGGGATTTTCGCTTTTCAACAAGAAATATTTTTTTCGCTAAATACAGGGTTATTTTATTTTTAAAAAATCACTACTTTCGTTGATTCTAACGAAAATTATTCCCTCTATATTATTTTCCATTACAAATCACTTTTTTTAAAACAAGAGCGAGGCTGTGCTAATGTGCGAAATTTCTAATGATATAGGTTTGTGAAATCGTTTGTAATTTAACGGAGTTCAGTCCTCTTTTAGCGAAAATAAGTAGGGTATTCAGGCCTTAAAGTGTTATTAGATTATATTTGTTAATTGTGTGAGAACACCTTTATTAAGAAAATGCCAAACATTCTTTGATATGAAAAACAATTACATAACAAGTTTTTTAATTTCTTGTTTTACAGTCTTTTTTATAGGTAGTTTCCGAATGGAAGCACAATTGCCTGACGAATTTGTAAAGGTAGATTTAACAACAGGTTTAGCTAATGCTACAAGTTTTACGTTTACACCTGATGGACGGGTTTTTATTTTAGATCGTTTTGGTGAAATCCTAATCTACAAGCCTGATACACAGATTACTGTTTCAGGAGGTGTGCTTCCTGTTTTTCATGAACTGGAAGATGGTTTGGTAGGAATTGCGGTGGATCCAAACTTTGAAACGAATAGTAAAATCTATTTGCATTATGCCCCGTTGGATTTTATTGGAAACCGAGTTTCTAGATTCAGCGTTATTGGTGATGCTATAGATTTTTCTTCTGAAGAAACTATAATTCAATGGGCAACTAGTAGGACTGCAGAGTTTCATTCTGGAGGTGATATGGATTTTGATTCTCAAGGTAATTTATTCATAGCTACTGGTGATAACACAACATATGGTAGAAGAAAATATGCGCCAATTGATGAAGAGGTCTCAGATATGAGTGCTGAGAAAGCTTCCTCAAATACAAATGATTTAAGAGGTAAAATATTACGAATCAAACCGGGTGCTGGTAGCAGTTATACCATACCTTCAGGAAACTTATTTGCCAATGCTGCGCAAGGAAAACCTGAAATATACGTCATGGGAGCTCGAAACCCATATCGAATTCATGTAGACGAAGCAAACGATTGGTTGTATTGGGGAGAAGTTGGTCCTGATGCGGATTTAGATAACGTTTTAGGTCCTAAAGGTTTAGATGAAATTAATCTAACAAAGGCACCTGGTAATTATGGGTGGCCTTATTTTTCAGGAGCTGATAATAATCCTAGCGAGAATTATGCGTATCAAATAGATTATGCGGATACGCCATACTATAATGACCCAGCAGCTCCAGTAAACATTTCTAAGTGGAATACGGGTGCAACAAATTTGCCCCCTGCTCAAGAAGCATGGATAGAAAAATTTCATAAATGTTACTTGGCTGGTTTTCGTTACAGATATGATTCTGAATTATTAGATGATCAAAGGTTGCCGATTGAATTTGACGGTCTATTTTTTTACTATGATTTTAATACCAGTAGAATTTGGGCAGTTGAAATGAATGCCAATGGAGACATTATTTCAGAAGAACTATTAGAAGATTCTGTTTTTCCTGGATTAGGAGGAAGTCAGGATGGTTATATTGATATGGAGGTTGGCCCAGATGGTAAATTATATATATTAGCTTATGGGGTTGGTTGTTGTCCTGATGATTCGGGTACAGGTAGACTTATCAGAGTAGATTATACAGGAATTACTTCAAATTCACCTCCTTCTGTAGTAATGGAGGCTGATGTTACCAACGGTCCACTGGATTTAACTGTTAGTTTTACAGGAGAAAATACTACTGATCCAAATGGAGATAGCCCATTGACTTTTGCTTGGGATATTGATGTGGACGGAACTGTGGATTATACTACTGAAAATATTACCCACACCTACACTACAGCAGGTACCTATACAGCCCAGTTAAAAGTTACTGATCCAGAGGGAGCAGTTGGCGCAAAAACGATTACTATATATGCAGGGAACTCTACAGCTAACTTTGATTTTGCTTCACCGGCAGATGGAGGGCTTTTTGGGTGGAATGATGATTTTACATTAAACTTAACTGGAAATGATCCTGAAGACGGAAATCTAAATTGTACAGATATTACTGTTATTCCTTCACTTGGGCATTTGAATCATTTTCATGATGATAATACAATAGACGCCTGCGGTACTAATCTTACTTTAGATGATGGAGGACATGATATAGATGGCGAAATGGATATTTACTTTGTCCTGAACGCTAGTTATACAGATACAGGGGGATTAATTTCACGAGATCAGATTAGAATTCATCCTAAAAGGAAAGAAGCTGAATTTTACGATACACAAAGTGGAACTACTATTATAGAAAACAGCTATAATCTTGAAGGAGCAACATCTGCCCTGCAAGTAGATAATAATGGGTATATTTCTCTTTCAGGACGTAACCTTCAGAATATTACTGGAGTAAAATATTTGGTAGCTTCAGGTAACACCGGTGGTACTATAGAGCTTAGAGTAGGTAGTGTAACGGGTACCTTAGTGGCAACTACAGCCGTACCTTCAACGGGAGGTAGTGATCAGTGGTTAACTGTGGAAACTCCTATAACCGCACCTAGTGGAAAGAACGATTTATTTTTTGTCTTTAAGAACGCCACAGCTGCACAAGATATCTTTAGATTAAATTATGTTGAATTCACGGGAAATGGTGTTTCGGTAGATAATTCGGCACCCATAGTAAAAACAGTTCAACCTGAAGGTAATTCTGCTGTTACAGTTTTGTTTTCAGAGTATGTAAACCAAACAACTGCAGAAAATCTATCTAGTTATTCCATTAGTAATGGAGTAAGTATTTCTTCAGCAGTATTACAAGCAGATAGTAGAACTGTTCTTTTGACTACATCTGCGCTTTCTTCTGGTATTAGCTATGGTATTGATATTGCAAACGTTCAGAATGTTAGTAATATACCAATGGTTAGTGAAAGTTTATCATTCATGGTTTTTGAAGAATTCCGTTTAAATGCTGGGGGAGGGGAAGTGACTTTTGAAGGAAATACGTTTATAGCGGATAATGAAGAGTATTTTACCGGAGGAGACACGTACTCACAGATTATTGATATCGCTGGAACCACTAATGATGCCATCTACCAAAGTGAGCGCTACGGAGCAAATTCAGGTGGTTATGGGTATGATATACCGGTGGGTGTAGCTGGGGAATATGATATTCGTTTACATTTTGCCGAAATATTTTTTAGTGTTGATGCGAATCAACTAGACAAAGGGGTTGGAACAAGAATATTTAATGTAGTAATCGAAGGGGAACAAGTATTGACAAACTTTGATATTCTGAGTGAAACTGATCCAGCTACGGCTTTAATAAAGGAATTTGATAACATTTCTATTACTGATGGTTTTGCAAGTATTTATATTAATGGCGTGGAAGAAAGCGCTAAAATAAACGCTCTTGAAATTCTATCACCAGATACATTTGAAGGAGGTACACCAACTGATGCTAATATTACGATACTTTCACCTTCTAATGGGTGGGATGTTAATCAACCTTTTGAAGTAGCTTTTAGAGTAGATAATTGGGTAATTAATGAAGATGATACGCATATCCATTATTTTATTGATGATAATTTAATAGATAAATATTACGGTTATGATCCAATTCCAATAGATGGTTTGTCTAACGGGGAACATACGATTAAAATAGAATTATATAATGCGGATCACACAGGTACAGGTATTTATGATGAAGTAATTGTGAATGTTACTGGATTGGTAACATGTAATGAGACACCATTTCCAGAATCTTGGGTAGTTCATGAATTTGCACCTAACCCGTATACAGTGGTATATACTTTTGCTGATGATGATTTAGATGGCGATGGTCTTAAAGATATTGTTACTGGTGGTTGGTGGTATAAAAATTCAGGTTCTGCTTCCGGGGATTGGGTGAAAAACGAAATAGGGGATAATTTTAATAATGTAGCCCATGTTTATGATTTTGACGGAGATGGAGATATGGACCTATTGGGGACAACTGGTGCATATAAAGGAGCGCAGTTAATATGGGCTCAAAATGATGGTAATGGTAATTTTACGGTTTATGAAAATATTCCTGAAGGTGATACTGATTATGTAGAGCCTTTCTTGGCAGGTATTGCGGGTGGTGTGTTTGATGATTCAACTACTTACAGAATGGCAATAAACTGGAATGGGGCTGAATCTACTAACTCCCCAATTCAAATGTTGACGCCATCTACTAATATCACAACAGATATGTGGAGTTTGGTTGATGTAAGCCCTGATTCATCCGGAGAGGATATTCAGGCAGGTGACATAGACCGTGATGGAGACCTTGATTTGTTTCAGGGTGTAAATTGGTTACGTAATAACGGAGATATAAATTTTGAGAAATTTGAAACAGGAATAGATGATGTTTATAGCACTACGGCAGATCGAGCGCAGTTAGCTGATTTTGATCGTGATGGTGATTTGGATGCTGTTGTAGGACAGTTAGGTGTAGGAGGAGGGGGAAATGGAACAGGATTAAGAACTGAGTTTGCCTGGTTTGAAGCTCCTTCTGACCCAACACAATTATGGATTAGACATGACTTAGATAGTGATATCAACGGAAGTTTAAGTGTCTTTGCCATAGATATTGATTTTGATGGTGATCAAGATATTGTTGTGGGAGAATGGAGAGGGGATAATCCTCGCTTAATAGCCTTTGAAAATGACCTTTGTGGTTCTGGTGAATTCAAAAAAGTAATTTTGGACGATGGAGCTTTAGGGTATGAACACCATGATGGTGCTAGAGTTGTTGATATAGATAGTGATGGTGATTTGGATGTAGTCTCAAATGGCTGGTTAAATGATAAGGTTTTAAGAATCTATGAAAATACGACTCCACTTTTACTTGACAATAGGCCAATTGCAAACGCGGGGGCTGATAAGATAATTTCTACAAACGAAGTAACATTAGTAGGCTCAGGTAGCGATCCTGATGGTGGTGAAATAGTTTCTTACCAATGGACTCAAGAAAGTGGTCCAAATACAGTCACTTTAATAGGGGATCCGACTACGGAATTGATAGCAAGCAATCTTATTGATGGTTTATATGTTTTTCGTTTGACTGTTACAGATGAAGAGGGTGATAGAGGTTTTGA
The DNA here is from genome assembly GCF_018603515.1 of Zobellia barbeyronii. Classification (GTDB taxonomy): domain Bacteria; phylum Bacteroidota; class Bacteroidia; order Flavobacteriales; family Flavobacteriaceae; genus Zobellia; species Zobellia barbeyronii. The sequence goes on along the minus strand of NZ_JACATN010000006.1, from coordinate 148,041 downwards.
TGATGTTTCGGTAACGAAATCAAGTACATCTACAGTTACACGAATTAACAGTGGTGGTTCAAATTTCATATATGATGGTATAAATTGGGCTTACGATCAGCACTCAAATGGAGGGACTACATTAACAAATGCTATTGAGATTGCTAATACAGAGAATGATATACTGTACCAAACCGAACGTTATAGAACAAGTGGTAGCTTAATTTATGAGATTCCTGTCGTCAACGGTCAACATAGCGTGAATCTTCATTTTGCTGAGATATACTATGGCGTGCCTGGAGATGGTTCTGCAGGTGGTGCTGGTTCTAGAGTATTTAATATTGATGTAGAGGGGCAGGAGCAGAAAGAAAACTATGATATTTTTGTTGAAGCAGGAGGAGCGGCTACAGCAATTATTGAGACTTTTAGTGGTATTGATGTAACTGATGGTAGCTTAACAATAACATTGAGTCCTGTTACTGAATTCCCTAAAATTTCAGGTATTGAAATTATTGAACCGGTGGTTGAGGGAGCTCCAATAGTAGATGCAGGTTTAGATCAAATGTTAACTTTACCAGTTAATAGCGTTGTGCTTTCTGGATCAGGTTCTGATTCTGATGGTGGTGTTGTTACTTTTACCTGGACACAAGATAGTGGTCCTGATACAGCTACATTAAGTAGTGAAAATACAAGTGAATTATCAGTTAGTAACCTGGATATTGGAGTATACATATTTTTACTTACCGTTACAGATGATGAAGGAGAATCGGTTTCTGATGATGTTACCGTAACTGTTGTACCTGAAAATGGTTTACTAGCAGTCGCGGAAGCAGCACCTGCAGAAGGTAGTGCTCCTCTTGAGGTAACTTTTACCGGTAGTAATTCAATCGGAGATATTGAAAGTTATTTGTGGGATTTTGATAATGGTAATACTTCAGAAGATGCAGATAGTGCTAGTACATTCTTAGAAAATGGTACTTATGAGGTAGTGCTCACTGTAAGTAATGCAGGAGGAGAAACACATTCCGACAGTGTAACTATTACTGTTGCAGAGACAATTGAAGGCGATAAAATGGGCTTTATTTTAGAGAAGAACCCTATAAGAGAAGGTGTGGCAACTATCCGGATTTTAAATCAGCCTGAAAATTTCACAATGTTAGGTATTAATTTACATGATCAACAAGGACGTTTAATAAGTGGTATAAGAGCAGAAGATGTTATTGTTGTAGATACTGATACATATCAAGTGCCTGTTCATCTTTTGCAAGACGGTATATATTTTTTAAATATTGCCAATAATAGAGGTAAACCTGTTACGATGAAATTTTTAATCCAAAACCAATAATTTATTATAGAATTAAAAAATGCCGCTGATTCAGCGGCATTTTTTTTTATATGTTTAGTTGGGATAAATTACGAGTACTATTTGTTCTTTTTAATAAAAGGTCTGAATGGTATTGTTGATTAATGGGAGAAGTTGCTCTATCATTTTTTTAGAAAGGGTTAGTTTTTTTAGCGCATTGAGCTGAGACATATTATGTACATCAGATGCAACAAAATCTATTAAACCTTTCTCTAAAAGTTCTACCGCTACTTTTGGCACTTCTTTTCCGTAGTACTCACTAAGGGATAAAAGATTCATTTGAAATTGGATACCATTATCTTTGTATTCCTGATATCTTTTCTTTCTATGGTGTAAAAACCCATATCTCTCAGGATGTGCCAGTATAGGAAAAAAGCGTTTCGAAGCTGTTTTTATAATTGCTTCCTCAAAGTTTATTGGTGGTTGTAAATATGACATTTCTACCAATAAATAATCTTTCTTCAGTGGCATGATGCCCTCATTTTCTAATAAAGACTCAAAATTATCATCAATCATATGTTCAGCGGAAGCTTCTACTGAAACATCCTTTAAGCCATTTTGCAACAGTGCATTTTTCAACTCTGTTAGCGAAGCTCCAATAGTTTCTCTGGTATTAGGATAGTAGTTAGACATGATATGTGGAGTGGCAATAAAATGCTTGACCCCAAATTCAGAAAAAGACCTTATAAGAGCAATAGATTCATCTACAGTCTTAGCCCCATCATCTATGCCTGGTAATATATGATTATGTATGTCGATAAAGCCATCGAGATAATCGACCAAAAATTTTTTCTTATTGAAAAAGTGAAACATTTAAAGTGGTTTCGTTAATAACTCAAGAAGTATAACGGATAATACCGATATTTATGATGTTTTGTTTTGTACAATACAAAGATAAGTCAGAACTACTATAAACAAAATCATTCTAACTAACTTTCATTTAGGCCGTAAACAAGAAAACGGAGATATGACAAATGTATCATATCTCCGTTTGTACAAAGTCTAAGGAGGAACTAAAAGTTTACCGATATCTTCCCTCTTAGGTAAAACGGAATACCTGGTGTAAAGTGAATTTCTTCAACCGGTTCGGCTTCATTAAATAATCTACTTTCTGTAGCAAATTGGGTTTCGTTCCATTCTGTATCAAAAAGGTTTTCGACAATAACACCCAAGGTCCAATTCTTAATTGAATAATTCAGGTTCAAGTCTGTTACAAAATAACCTTCGGCAATTATAGAATTATCTTCGTTCGCGGGTCTGTTTTTGACGTACTTGTAGTTAATTCCTCCAGAAAAATTCTTGATATCTATAAATGAGAGTCCAGCTGAAGATGTTAAGTCTGGTGCAAGCGGAATAAAGTCCGCTCCGTCAGGTTCTTCAGTACTTCTTGCATAAGTGTAATTAACGTCTCCATTAGCATAAAGCCAATCAGTTAATTGATAACGCAAGCCAAAATCAACACCTAGTCTCTTGGTTTTACCGCTTGGCTCTACTATACCCGCGTCTCCAACATAAACAAATTCTTGGTCTAAAAACAGTGTCCATAAGGCGGCGTTGATAACCAATTTATCTACAGGTTTGAAAATAGCTCCTAAATCACCTCCATAGGCTAAGGGTAGTATCTCCTTGCCGTTGTTTGCTGTTACAACTCTAGTATCGTTTGAGTGATAGCCAATACCAGATTTAGCAAAAAGCTGTAAGTTGGGAGTAGGGGCGTAGATAATATTCAGTTTTGGTCCAAGAAAAAGCTTGTTCTCACTTTTGCTATCGTAAGTTTCGGTTAGTTTGTTTACATAGTCGAACTTAAAATAGTCTAATCGCAGGCCTGTATTCAACGTCCATTTATTTCTCTTATAAGTAACATCAAAGAAGCCATAGGCATTCAGTTCGTCAACGTCGCCATAGGCAAGGCGCTCCAATAAAGTTTGACGGTTTTTTGTTCGAGATAATTGTACATCATTTACATCATCATATCTAAGTCCTATACCTGATTCATATTTTAACTGAGAATCATGGTCACCAATATGAACGGAATGCTCATAGCTAGTCTCGGCACCTATTACGGTACGGTCTTCATATTGTCTAATTTGGTCACCATTTATAGGATCTTCCAAGAAAAATGTAAAATTGGAAAAAAGCTCAAAGTCATACTTGGTCAAATATGCTTTAGATTTTACTCTAGAATGTTCATCTAACTGTTTACTATGATTTAATAGGATGTTACTTCGGCTGGTATTTCCACCTTCAGTATCATCAATTGCTCCAAATCTGCCAATCAACCCAGCATCAATTGTACGTTGTGGAACTTGACCAGAAGCATCCCACTTACTCTGAAAATGAGAAATTGTAACACTCAAATCTTGGTCTTCACGATTATTGAACGTGTAGCGCCCCATCATATTAATCCGGTTGAAATTTTGTGAAGAATCAAAAGGACCGTCCGTTAGAACTAGTTCAGAAGCGATATAAGCATTGTTAAAGTCGCTTTCAGCTACTTTGAACAAACCTACGGTACGCAAGGTATTGAACTGACCGATTTCCGCTGAAATCAAATTTTCGTCAAGTTTCCGTTTGGTTTTTAAATCGATATATCCTGCGGTATTAAAATTACCCTTGTTAGCGTAATATGGCCCTTTTCCAAAGTCAATGTTATCAATGGTTTCGGGAATGATAAAGTGCATATCTGAATAACCTTGTCCGTGAGCATGGGAAACCATATTTACAGGAAGGCCATCTACGTTAATTGCTAAATCTGTTCCGTGATCAATATCAAATCCTCTTAAGAAAATCTGCTCTGCTTTTCCTCCACCAGCATGTTGACCGATTATTAGTCCTGGTACTTTTCTTAATATTTCTTGAGAAGATTTTACCGGGTTGGCCTTAACATCAACATTAACAAAATTACTTAAGGCATTAACCTTAGATACTAGCACTACTTGATCTAGTGATACTGCAGATTCTTTTAGGGCAACATTGATTTTGCCATCTAAAAGGCTTTCAGAAATGGTTAATTGATGGTTTTTATAACCTAAGCTATAAAAATAAATAACATCCCCAAGAGAGATATCATCAAGTTCAAAATAACCTGAGACATTCGTGTAAGTATATCCGCCGGTTGTTTTATTATAAACACCAACACCTTCTAGGGCAATTTGGTCTTCGTTGGTTACAGTACCGCTTAAATCATGGGCATTGACGCCGATGTAAAAAGTTAGTAGTACTATAATTGTAATATATTTTTTCATCATATAAAGATTGATAGTATTAAGCGCATAGGCACCTTACCCCATAAATGGATAAATGCAAAGTCTTGATACTGAGTCGTTAATTAAAAGTGTAGGGGTTAAATCCTAAATGGAAGTGGGAAGGACTGCTTGCCGTGGCGGCTCTTCTAAGATGGTAGAATGGCCTAATTTAAGGCTATTTTCTACGGATTTAAAGTTTTGTAAAAAGCTCACATAAAGAATGTGGTTGTAGAGATAATAATCTGTGGTAATATGTTTATCAAACTTAAAATCAGCAAGCAGCTTATCTTTTGATGATTCATTAGTATTAGAAGCATCAAAAATGGAATCAATGATTTTAATTAATTTGTGTTCGTGGTTACTTGCTTCGGCAACATGTTCATGGGCATGATGCATATTTTCATTATCTGAAAAAGAGTCATGACCAATAACGGAGTCAGGCATCTCTAAAGCATGTGAAACCTTATGAAACACAGTACTTATTTGATGATGCAAGGGGTTCAGGACATAGCATAGAGCAATCACCAAAGCTATATATTTTATAAGCTCTGGTCTGGTAGAAGCACCGGTATGTTCTTTTTTGCGTTGCATACAAATCTACTTACGTAAACAGGGTACAAAAGGTTTTACTCTTCTAAAAGAGATTTCAATGTTTCTTCTATATAATTTGAATATTCTGCAATAGTAGGCATTTCAAATATCTTATTTAATGGGAAATTATATTCTATTTCTTCGTTAATACGAGCTGTAACCCGGATGGCCGCCAGTGAATGACCTCCCAGAGTAATAAAATCATCATGAATCCCAACTTTATTCAATTGCAGGACCTCTACCCAAATTTTCTCTAAGAGTTCGTCAATTTCATTTCTTGGAGCAGAGTATGTGGTATTCATAGCCAATTGAACTGCAGAAAGGTTTTTCAGACCTTTCTTGTCTACCTTTCCATTTTTGGTAAGTGGCATTTCATCTACGTGTTTATAAATCGTAGGAAGCATATAGGATGGCAATTGCTTTGCTAAGAAATTTTGAATCTCTTTTATGGATATATCTTGTTTTCCAGTGTAATAGGCAACCAATTTTGAGTTGTTTTCCCATTGTGGTTGTGATGATTCATACCCAATTTCATCCATTATTCGCAACACTTCTTTTTCGTCTATAACTTCATTGATTTCCTCTAGACTTTCATCTCTTGTTTTATGGCCTAGTCTCACATCCCAACTATAAGGGAAAGAATAGTTGCTATACCCTAAATCTTTTTTATGCACATAAATACCAACCTGATTAATTAAACAGTTGGTAGACCTTCCTGTGTCCGTTGGGCGTATCCAACTGGCTTTATCTTTTAAATAAACCAGCATTTCTTCCAAGCTAACATCACTAAATCTATAAAAATCTACGAACTCTACTTTTTCAAAAACGCTTTCGTCATCAAATATGGATACATCCAAAAGCCTTTTTACGGCATCGGACTCTTGGTGATACAATTTTCTAGCTTCTAAAATGGTATTGTCTATTTTGGCAGTGTCTAGGTCTTCATCCCAAAAAAGTTCTTCGGTAAGTCTGGTTTCAAAAAACTGTCCGCGACTAAGACCGGTAACTATAAACGGAATATTATTTTCAAGTGCTATTTTAGTGCTAAGCGTATAAATGGTTTTAAAACAACCGTTACATACATTGTGATGTTGGTTTAGGCTATCAACAAATATCTCGTTCATATGCGGTGTATGGCCATATACATGGTCTACACCAAGTTTCTTTACTATACGGTCTACGTTTGCTTTGGCTTGTTCGGATATATAACCGTTATCCATCGTGAAAGCCAAGACTTTAAGGCCCATATTAATGAGTCTTGCCAAAACATAGGTGCTATCTTTACCACCACTTAAAAGTGAAATACAATCATAATTAGGATTGGACTCTCTTTTTGAGGTCAATAAAGAAACCAATTGCTCGTCATTCTTAAAATAGCGTTCGGTTTTATCTTTATATGTTTCAAAAGCAGTGCAAAGGTGGCACACTCCCTTTTCATCAAAATCGGTATTTGGGTAGTTAGAAGGTAGGCCGCATTTGGTACAGTTAACCACTTCATCTTCTGGAGTTGTTTTTTTGCTTTCCACTAAAACAACGGCGCAATTTTCTATTTCAGAAAATTCGGTTAGGTTACTTTCTATATCCGATAGTTCAATACGATGCCCTCTGAGTTTTACTTGCTCATCAGACCTACCCATATATTCAAAACTTCCATTTTTATTAATTCTGGCCAAATCTCCCGTATGGTACATTTTCTTATCAGAAATAAATGGATTTTCAATAAATTTTTCAGCAGTTAAGGAAAGGTCATTTGCATAGCCATCAGAAAGTCCTAAACCACTTAGATGGAGTTCACCCACAACACCTTTTGGCACTCTGTTTTTATATTCGTCCAATACATAAGCGGACATATTAGAAATTGGCAGTCCAATGGGTACAGTAGCTTTCGTATGGTTACTTTCATTGTACTCTGCTACAATACACCCCACGGTAGCTTCCGTGGGTCCATATTCATTATATATCTTAAGTTCGTTAGGGAATGCTTTTTTTATAGATTTTGCTAGATTAGATTTAAGTTCTTCGCCACCTACAATCATGGTGTGAATGTATGACGTACTCAATTCTTTTTCTTTAAATAGAGCTAAATGAGAAGGAGTCAACTTAATATAGTTAACAAGATTGTCATCTAAAACTTTCAATAAGCTAACATCAGGACCGGTTACGGATTCTTTATAAACATTTATCCTTCCACCGCTAACCAATGGCAAAAATGTAGATGTAATAGTTAGGTCAAAACCTATTGATGTGAATAAAGGAAAAATGGATTTTTCATTAGTGTGATATGCTTCTTTTGCCCAAAAAATATAATTAGAAAGCGCTTGTTGAGAAATGAGAACACCTTTTGGTTTTCCTGTACTTCCCGATGTATAAAGTATATAGGACAAACTTTCAGGCGAGGGCTGTATTTCTAAATTAGTAAAAGGCTGTTCGTTTATAATTGAACTCTCCTTTTGAACATCCAAAATACCAATATCCGGAATATCTATTTTTGAAATAAGGTCGCTTTGACTAAGTAAAAGTACACTCTTTGAATTTGAGGTAATATACTTTACGCGTTCTACAGGTTGGTCGGAAGCAATAGGGGTAAAGGCTGCACCAGTTTTAAGAACAGCAAGTACACTAATTACATAATCGGAACCTCTGTTGAAATGAAGCGCTATTCTACTTTTTTCATTAATGCCCTTAGTTTTTAGATAGTGGGCTAGTTGGTTCGCTTTTTTGTTTAGTATGTTGTATGTAAGAATTTCATTTACAAATTGTAACGCTACGGAATTGGGAGAATTATTTATATTTTCCTCAAAACTTTGAATTACTGATTTGAACGGAGTAGATAGTTCTTCAATTAGCAATTCGTCAACAGGAGCTGTGTCTAGCAATCCAGGCTTTCGTATTGATTGTTCAGAATTTCTTAAAAAAGCATCTAACAAATTTAGAAAATGAACAGGAATTTCTTCTGCCGTAGCATCGGAAAAAGTATTGCAATTTATATCGAAAGCTATTTTAAAATCACCACTATTGTTCATGTCATAAACATGAGTGCGTAGGGCATGACTACTATCTATATGGTCAGAATGAATCCATTCTGTTTTTGTGGGAAAACCGTTAAAATCAGGGAAATCCGCATGTATAAAATTTAAAATAGTATTAGAACTACTATTTGTTTGAACTGTAGCACTTCCTGGACGCGCGTTTCTTAAATAATTATTGGTCTCTATTTTAATACGATTAAAAAGACTTATGAAAGTGTCTTCATTTTCAATATCAATAACCAATGGCAGTACTTCAATAAAAAGTCCCGCAGTTTTTTGAAATTCTCTGGTAGACCTATTATGTGCTGGTGCACCAATAGCTATCTTTTCTTGACCACTTACCCTGTAGATATAGGAGGAATATAACGTAAGAAATATGTTGAAAAGGGTTAAATCCTCCGTCCATCCTTTAAATTCCTTGCGGTTGGCCAATTCGCGGAGTTGTTGTGAACGCTGTGTACCGAGGTCTAAAGTAATTCGTCTTGCCGCAGTACTATTGTCAATCTTTTCTCCGTACAGTTTAGGTTTTTCTAGCAAGTTTTTTGTCCTTTCTTCCCAATACTTATTACTGTCGTTATTTACACTCGTAGTACTTTGTTCATGTTCAAATTTGATATAGTCTGAAAACGATGGGAAATTTTCTACGGCCGCCATGGTATTAGTTATTTCGCTTGTATAGAAAGAACTCATCCGCCGGTAGAGAATGGAATTAGATACTGCATCTGTAACCAAATGATGTAGTTTTAAAAACCATACATAGTTGTTGCTTCCTGTTTTTAATAAGGCGGTATCAAATACTCGTTCAGAAATATCCATGAGTTTCAACGTGCGTTCATGGAGCCATTTGTCAATAGTTGTATTGTTTTGATGATGAGTGAGGTCTATAAATTCTAATGAAAAATCTACTTCACTGCGAACAGTCTGATTTGGAATCCCTCTTTCTTCGGAAAAAATAATTCGGAGGATATCTGAGGTTTCAATTAGCCTTTCAAATGCTTTCTCAAATGTCATCTTGTCTATATCGCCCGTAATCTCAAAAGTATATACCACATTATGAAGGGGAACATTGGGATGCATTTTTTGACCCGCCCACAGAGCAGATTGACTTTTTGTAAGTGCTAAAAATGTATCTTTTTGTTCGTTCATCATAATTGTACTTTCTTCAAATCAAAACTCTATTTACGTGCTATATACTTCAAAATATGATTTACGGTCATGAAGTTTTCTATGGTCATATCCTCCGGAGCTACCTTTATGTTCGCTTCATTCTCAATAAAAAGTACTAATTGCACCATTCCTAATGAATCAACTAAACCGCTACCTAAAAGGTCTTCGTTTATATCTATTTCCTCAACTACTTCAGTAGCTAGTTTACTTTTAATATAGCTTATGATTTTATTTTTCATAATTGGTGTTCTTCCAATAGTTTGCTTATTTCTTTGCGGCTTATTTTACCTGAGCTAGTTCTGGGAAAATCATCCATAAACTCAATAGTTTTAGGAATGGCATAGGAAGGAAGTTCTACTTTGCAGAATTCCATGAGGTAGGTGAGATTTATAGACGCATCTTTCGAAGGTTTAATGACGGCAACTAATTCTTGCACTTCTTCATCTTTTCCTAATACCAATACGGCCACTTCTTCTACATCTTTATGCTTCAGAAGGGTCAGTTCTATTTCGTCTAGCTCTACACGATATCCTCTAAGCTTAATCTGCCTGTCATTTCTTCCCAGAAACAATAGTTCTCCGAGATTGTTCAGTTTTACTAAATCTCCTGTTTTATAATAAGTATGGTCATAACCACTTGCTATCGTTACTTTATGTAAAGATTGTTCCGTGAGCGATTTGTTATTCCAGTAGCCCTGCATCAATGTTGCTGAGCGTATGGCTAATTGACCTATTTCTCCTTTTGACACATCATTATTATTCTGGTCTAGAATTTTGTACTCTGTATTGTTCCAAACCTTTCCAATAGGTATGGGTTCATCTGTTTTGGGTGGTTCAGGCACATTGTAATATGTACATAAAATGAGTTCGGCCGGTCCATATAAGTTACTGAATCTTGCATTCGGCCATTTTTTCATTAAAGCCCGTAGATGTTTGGTTATAAAAACTTCACCTGCAAAAAGCACCCATCTTAAAGAACTGAAATCATGTTTGTCTAAAGTCTCACTATGTAATAGCTGTATTAACATTAGAGGAACTGAATACCAGACTGTAATTCTCTCCTTAGAAATAAGCGCGCTCAGACTGGCCGGCATTTTTAAGTGAGCATCAGGGATGATTACGGTGGTAGCACCTACTAAAGGCGCAACAAAGTAACCAAAAGTAGAGGGGTCAAAATGTAACGGGGCTGGATTTCCGAATATGTCATCAGAGTTAAAATCGTAGGTATCTGCAGCAATTTTGGCCAAACTTAAACCACTATAGTGTGTATGCATGATACCTTTTGGCACACCTGTAGACCCTGATGTATACAATATAAAGGCTAAATCTTGTTCTAAAATAGTAGGAGGTATATAATCATCTAACTCAATAGAAAAAATATCGTCCCAAGCCACGGATGGAATTGAATTTTTAAGGGTGTCTCCAATTACCCTATTTAAAGTACTCTTTTCATTTAAAAGTGTATCAACCTTTCTTCTTTTAGTGGTTGTGGTAATCAAACAGCTAATTTGGCAATCATTTATAATAGCAGCAGTTTTGTGTAGGGGGGCAGCTGTATCAAGTGGTACATATACTGCTCCAGCTTTAAGGGTACCATAGACAGCAATAGAAGTTTCCAGACACCGGTTCATGAAAATACTTACTCGGTCGCCTTTTTTGATACCTATTGAAATTAGATACGAAGCTAGCTGGTCTGTTTTCTTATGGAGTTCACTATAAGATATGGTTTCCTCTAAATAACGAAAAGCTTCACGGTTAGGTGATGCTCTTGCTACATTTTCTATAAGCTGAGGTAAAGTGTAAATTGATTTCAAATTGATGGTTTAGTTGATAGCATACCAAGAACCACAAGAATTTCGATCAATACCGAAATCTTCTTATTCATAGCATGGCTAATATAATTTATGCTTGTGAATTTATCAAGGAAAAAAGTAATCGAATAACAGTTTTATAGGTCAGTCATCGAAAAATTGAAAATATTTATATCTATTTATTATTAATAATTAATTTTAAAGCTACTTTATTGCCAAATTCCTAAGAAGAGGCTTGCGTTTATGTAGGGGCGTTCTACACGATTGTGCTAGGGTTTGGAAATAAAAATTCTTAGATATTAGTATTTGTAAATCTTGTTCTATCTGATATAGAGTGCTTGAAAACGAAAAAATAAAGGCAACTATAAAATAATTATCTATATTGACAGCGCTATGAAAAAATTATTACTGTCTATTATCTTCGGCCTCTTTCTTTTGGCACCAATGGTTACATTTGGACATCAACCAAAACAAAGTTTAATTTACTTAAGAATCTATGAAAAGACCGGAATAGAGGGTCGTTTTGAGGTTAACGCCAATGAGCTTAATAGTGTTTTTGGTTTGGATTTGGGGTTGCATCCAGGTATAGAAAGGGTAAGGCCCTACCAAGATAAGATTCAAGCATATTTACTAGAAAACGCAAAATTTTCTTCTGAACTAGGAGCTTACCGTATTGTTTTTACAGGTGAAATGTCAAAACTTAATCTGTCGTACGGAGATTTTGTCAATTTTCATTTTAGACTAGAAAACTCCGAGAACCTGCCGGATAGCCTTACACTGGATTATGACGCTTTTTTTGACGAAGATCCCTCGCACATGTGCCTTGTAGCCATGGAGTATAATTGGAAGGCGGGCTTAATAAATAATGAGCATATTGTTGCATTATATCTCTCTGAAGGAGAGCGGGAAGGTTCTTTTTCTATAAAGGAGACCTCACTATGGAAGGGCTTCTTAGCTATGGTAAAACAAGGAATTTGGCATATCTGGATAGGAATTGACCATATTTTATTCCTATTAGCTTTAATCCTGCCCTCAGTAGTCCGAAGACGTAAGAAAGATGGTGTTACGGGAGAACCTATTAACAATGGCGAGTCTGGAATTTGGGGCTGGGTGCCGGTAAAGAATTTTAGACCAGCATTTATATATATTCTTAAGATAGTCACCTTTTTTACAATTGCACATACTATTACATTAAGTCTGGCATCGTTGGAAATTATTACACTACCATCTAGAGTGGTAGAATCTATAATCGCCTTTTCAGTAGGCCTTGCCGCTTACCATAATATTAGACCAATATTTAGAGGGGAGGATTGGGTTATAGCTTTTGTTTTTGGTCTTTTCCATGGTTTTGGTTTTGCTAGTGTATTGGGAGATTTGGGATTCAAAGGTGAGTACTTATCGTTATCACTGGTAGGTTTTAATGTTGGAGTAGAAATAGGTCAAATTGCAATTATAGCAGTGATTTTTCCAGTCTTGTATTTCATAAGAAATAACAAATTTTATTCAAAATTAATGGTGTGGCTCTCAGTTGTTCTCATAATTGTATCTGCATATTGGCTTGTAGAACGAGCCTTTGATGTTGATTTGCCATTAGATGAAATAATCAATAGAAATATATTATACCCTATGGCGAATTTTGTTGGTTTGAAGTAAATAACTCTCAGAATCTAGCATTTGGAAAAGAGCACAGATAAAAGTTCGTTATTAAACCGATGGAAAAATCGGGAGGCAAAGGAGTCTGCTTTATTGCAGATATCCAAGGCTCCTGTAGATGTTCAAATTCCATTATCAAGCGGCCAGCAGCGTATATGGTTTTTGCAACAGCTATATACGGACAATCCTTTCTACAACTATTCTGAAGCGCTGACTTTTGAAGGGAATTTGAATGTTGAGATGCTAAAGAAAAGTCTCAACCATTTATTCTTAACTAACGAGGTTTTAAGGTCTTATTATCCTGCTATTACTGGTAGTCCAGTTTCAAAAATTGATGATACTATTCCAAACCTTGTTGAGTTTGATCTTAGTCATTTAACTGAGATTGATGCGAAAGAAGAGGCTGACACTATAATGCGTAAGCAGTCTTCCAGAGTGTTTGATTTATCTGAGCCAGGTCTGGTTCGGGTTTCATTATTAAAATACTCAGCTCATAGATTTGTATTGTTTTTCACATTGCATCATATTGTAATTGATGAATGGTCTATTGATGTATTGAAACAACAGTTGGCGGATTCTTATTTGAAGTTAATAGCTAGCAGTTCTTTGGAGACTAAACCTGAAACCATTCAATTTTCGGATTATGCCCATTGGGAACGTACTACACCTATTGATAATAAACAACTGGATTATTGGAAGAATACCCTATCTGGTAATCTCCCTATATTAAATCTTCAAACGGACAGTGTAAGACCAGCAAGACCCTCTTTTAAAGGTAAACAAAAAGTTTTACCATTAGATAAAAAACTGTCATCGGATATTTTGAACAAATCAAAACAGTTGGGGACTACGCCATTTGTTTTTTTGCTTACCGTGTATTATGTTTTACTATATAGATACACAGGCCAGTCAGATATTCTTGTAGGGACCCCTATTGCTAATAGGAGCGTGAAATCACTGGAAAAAGTTCTTGGGTTTTTTATTAATACGGTCGTACTGAGAAGTACGGTGCTTAGCACTAATAGTTTTTCGGATTTAATTGAAGTCGTCAAAAAGAATACACTTTCTGCTTTTTCAAATAAGGAAGTACCTTTTGATGTTTTAGTGAAGGAATTAAAAGTAGAACGTTCCCTAGCGGTTAGTCCATTTTTTCAGGTGATGTTCCTGTACCATTCGGCAACCGAGACTCCTTCTTTTGGTTCTGATTTAAGACTGATAGATGAAGCTGAATTTGATACGGAAGTTTCTAAGTTCGATTTAACCTTGTCCATATCAGAATTCAATGGACTACTCTCTTTGGCCTTTGAATATGATACAGATTTATTTGAAGCGGCAACTATTTCTCGTTTTCTATCGCATTATAAAATTTTATTGCAAGGAATAATTGTTGATCCAAATGAGGACATTGGTAATCTGCCAATGATGTCTTTGGAGGAAGAGAAGGTTTTGCTTCCGGTGTCAAAAGAAACTAAAAATCATTTCAAATCATATAAAGCAATTCACCACATCATAGCTGATGTAACACATCAGTTTCCTCAAAATAAAGCATTGACTTTTAATGATGTGTCTATAACTTATCAAGAGCTTGATGAGCAGGCAGATGCAATTGCACATGCCATTCTTCAAAGAACAAAGAAGCGAAACGAGGTGGTTATGCTTTGTATGGATAGGTCTACAGAAATGATAGTTTCCATGTTAGCTATTCTTAAGGCCGGATGCGCATATCTACCTATGGATCCTAAATATCCAATGGAAAGGCTAAATTTCATTTTAGAAGATGCGGATTGTAATATTGTGGTATCCCATAGTAGTTTAGCAAGTGTATTTGATTCTACAAGCAAGAATGTCATTTTAGTTGATAAAATCGAAACGAATAAAACAATGGACGTCATCTTACCGGAAGTCCGAGAAGATGATTTGGCATACATCATATACACTTCCGGAAGTACAGGAAAACCTAAGGGAGTACCCATAACTCATAAGAATATAATCAATTCAACTGTAGGAAGATTGGACTTCTATCCTGAAAATCCTAGCGCGTTCTTATTAATGTCCTCTATTTCGTTTGATAGTTCCAAGGCAAGTATCTATTGGACGCTGTGCACTGGAGGGAATCTTATACTTACTGAAAATAGAATAGAACAAGATATTACTAGAATAGAAGACTTGGTGCAGCGCCATAAGGTTAGTCACACTCTTATGCTTCCAACTTTGTATAAAGTAATTCTTGAGCATGGTAATTTAACTAAATTGGAAAGTTTTAAAACAGTTATTGTAGCAGGTGAAGCATGTACGCGAGCCCTTGGTAATCTTCATTTTAAAAGCTTGCCAGATACAGGCCTGTATAACGAATACGGTCCTACGGAGGCCACGGTTTGGTGTATAGCTCATAAGGTTGAAAGAACCGAGGATTCTGATATGGTGTCAATAGGTAAGGCAGTTGCCAATGCAGAAGTATACCTTTTAAATGAATCAAAAAAATTAGTTCCTTATGGAGCTGTGGGGGAAATATATATTGGTGGGCCAAGTGTGTCAAATGGGTATATTAATAGAACGGACCTTACTGAAAAAGTGTTTTTAAACAATCCTTTAAAAGAGGGTTCAAATGAGAAAATTTATAAAACGGGCGACCTAGGTAGGTGTAGAAATGATGGTACAATTGAATTTCTAGGTAGAGTTGATCATCAAGTTAAGGTACGTGGTTTCAGAATTGAGTTAGATGAGGTAGAAAAAACCATATCCGAATATGACTCGGTAAGTGCTGCAGTGGCTATGGTGGAAGACAACAAGCGTTTAGTTGCTTATGTTACAGCAGATGAAGAAGTTGAGACAGATGCTCTTAAAAGCACTCTGAAAGCCAAATTGCCCGGATATATGGTGCCAACCAGGATTGTTCAGGTAGACAAGTTCCCAGTTCTTCCCAATGGTAAAGTAGATAAGGTACGTTTAGCTCAATTAAAACCATCTGCAGAAGAAAAAGAAAATACTAAGATTGAGCTTCCTTCATCGGAACTAGAAAAGAAAATGGCAGCTATTTGGAAAGAAGTTCTTGATTTGCCGTCTATAGGTATTCATGAGAATTTTTTCGATATTGGCGGAGATTCCATTTTGAGTATACAAGTGATTTCGAAAGCGAAAGCGGAAAACTTAGTAGTATCTCCTAATCAATTATTTGAGCATCAGACTATTTCAGAGCTCACTCGTTACCTAGAAGCTCAAAATAAACATAATACTAAAGCTTTCGATAAGACGGAATTTAAGCACCTTGTGCCTATTCGTTCAAGCGGTACAAAACCACCTTTGTTTTGTTTGCATTCTGGTGGTACACATTTCTTTTATTACAATCAGTTTGCCAACCATTTAAATCCTGACCGTCCAGTTTATGCCCTTCAAGCTTCCGATCATGAAGATGAGCTTGTTTTGCATAAAAGCGTTCATGAAATGGCAATAGATTTTATAACGGAGATTAAGAAAGTGCAGCCTCAAGGTCCGTATCATTTTATTGCGTATTGTTATAATACGGCAATAGGTATGGAGGTTACGAGATTATTGGGTAAAACTAACGATAGAGCTAATCTTATCATTGCAGATACTATGGCAGATTATCTTAGTCTTTTTGCGCCGTCTCAAACTAATGTTAGAACATCTGCGCTGTTAAACCGGTTAAAGGCTGACCCTATAAAAACGGTTCACCGATTTGTAAGGTCAAAATTCATATTACCACTCAAAGAAAAATACAAAACGCTAACCAGTAGCGGTAGCGAAAAACTTATTCGCACCCTACATAACAATCATATTAAGCTCTACCGAGAATATGATTGGAAACCGATAGCAAATGATATTCAGATTTTATTGACCGAAAAATCAGCTACCGATTTTAATACTAAAGTCATAGCTTCATGGAGGAAAATGACAAATAAAGAAGTTGTAATTGTTTCCGTTGAAGGGAGTCATGATAAACTTTTTGAAGATACTACAATAGTTAAAAAGACAGCAAGTAGTATAGATGCGTGTATGAAAGAGTTCGAATCTACTAGAAAAACGGGCTAAATTTGAAACTATGAAACTACCTGGGAGTGAAGCGCACATATGGTATTTCAATTCAAACGATTTTGATGAACTTGACCGGTATTTACAACTACTATCCCAAGATGAACTCGAAAGAGTAAACAGGTTTAAGTTTGAAAAGGACAGAAAAACTTATGTTTTAGCAAGAGGCTTGCTCAGAATTTTATCTGAGCGCTATCTAAATATCCATGCTGACCAGGTGTTCTTTACGTATAATCAATTCGGAAAACCAAGCTACGACTTGCAGACTTTAGTCCGGTTTAATGTTTCTCATTCCGGTGAACTTATTGTTTTGTCCTTTGTAGCTAAAGGTGAAGTGGGAGTAGACGTTGAGCGTATAAAAACCAATTTTGATATAGCTAAAATAGCCGAAGGCTTTTTCTCCAAAGATGAGGTTTCTTCTTTATTAGCTTTTCCTGAAGAGAAAAGAGCAAAAGCCTTTTTTAATTGTTGGACGCGAAAAGAGGCTTTCATAAAGGCAAAAGGAGTTGGGCTATCCTTTGATTTGACCTCTTTTTCAGTTTCTATCAATGATAATAGCCCTGAACTTTTAAGAACGCAATGGAATCCCAATGAAAAGAATGACTGGAAATTATTCTCCTTTGTTCCTCAAGAGGGATATTGCTCAGCTTTATCAATATCGTCAACCATACAGAAAGTATCTCACTTTGGTTTGGCAGATTTAGATTGATACTTATCTCTTGGTTTTGTAACTACTTAAAAACAGTAAATTAATTATTGTTTAGGGTTGTTTTAATCCATAACAAATTTCACGCCTGCCGTTATGATTGACGAGCTAAAACTAGTGTCACGATCATACTGATAGAACTTTAAATCTATACTCTTCAATCCAAATTTAGAGATATGCATCTTCGTAAAAATATCGGTATAAGAAACCCCCAGTCCATACTGATTGGCTGAATATTCAGATAAATCATAATCTGAGGTATAAAATTCTTCCGTTGATAAATGCGATTCATAAGGAGCGAAATAATCGGCAGCAGATTGGTTGTAAAAT
This sequence comes from Zobellia barbeyronii, assembly GCF_018603515.1. Lineage (GTDB taxonomy): Bacteria > Bacteroidota > Bacteroidia > Flavobacteriales > Flavobacteriaceae > Zobellia > Zobellia barbeyronii. Next base: position 130,118 of record NZ_JACATN010000006.1, on the reverse strand, counting down.
CGGTAAGATGGATACAAGGTAAACTTGTCGCTCAGTTTTACAGAGGCCTCAAGGCTTGCTGTGTGGGAATTAATGCCCCAATCATCAAAATAATAACGGTAATACGTTCTAAGCGACACAATTTCATTAAGATACCAGTTTAAGCGGCCTCCAACAGCAAATTTCAATCTTCCGTCAGGTAGTTGTTCTATGTCATCTGCTAACTGAAAATTATCTATAAAAGAATCGGCAACATCAGAGAAGTAAACGCGTTGAAACGGTGTTGAAAGCAGTCCCTGTTGGTTTATAACATCAAAAGAAATTAAACCTTGAACATTTTTATGTAATATTTGAGAGAGTCCTAGCCCTAGGGAATAAGAGTTTCGGTTTGTTTTATCTAGTTCAGAAAAGCTAGGGTTGTAGTTTGTGTTTCCAGTAATTTCATCAGGCCTAAAGAAACCGACTCCACCTTCTCCAAATGGTCGAAGTTCAAAAGGATATATAGTGGTCCAATTGTCTAAATAAACATTACCGTTAACGCTGATTTCTGTATTTTTTTCATTGAAGAGTTTTGTGTAGCTACCTCCAAAACCGAGAGAAAAATAATCATATTCTGAAGACACGGAGAACTTCGCTGACCATAGGTCATTCCTATCATCGGAACTATGACTGTAGGTTCCCGTTAAATTCACCCACGTATCCGATTGTGATGCACCGGAGCTTGCAACAAATGGGTCCGCTTCGCCTTTGTCAAAAGGGTCTACATTACTTGAAGACGCAGAGGTATAAGCAGAAACGCCTGCATCTATTGTAAGTACATCATCATCGTTCAGCGGAATAGAAACGATAATAGTTCCCGTAACATCCGTCAATTCTTCCGTACCTTTTCCGCCTGTAACAGCTGCATTATCACCATCCTGTGAGTAATAACTTGTTAAGAAATCTACTTCTGTAGTTTCAAGAACACGTTTTTTGTAGGTCTGCTCTTCATCCTGTGACCAAGCTTGCTGCACGCCTAGTATTAAGATAATGAGAAGTGTATTTTTTATTGAAATCATAATTCCTCTATGTATTATCACTTAACTTAATTGCAGCCGCAGCCGCCTCCTGTTTTTCCTCCATTGGCACCAACTGCTGCCTCTCGATAAGAATGAGCGATGGTAACATTACGGTCACACTTCTTGTCGGACAAAGCCATATCAGGGTCACTGAGGTTTACCTTGTCATACTCTTTGACCACAACGCAGCTATTCATGGCGCAGGTCAATCCTATTAACACTAAAAACTTTTTAATCATAGTTTTTCTATTTCTATATTCTTGGATGTGAATATGTTTCCTTTGTCATCAATAATGATACATTCAATATGTGGCATTTGGTTAACTCTATTTAAACCAACCTCTTTGCCCATAACAAAAACGGAAGTGGTTAAAGCATCTGCCAATTCTGCTTTTGGGGCAAAAACAGTAACACTAACAATTCCTGTTGATGGCAATCCTGTTCTTGGGTCTATAATGTGAGCGTATCGTTTGCCATTTAAGTTCACGAATTTTTCGTAATCACCAGAAGTTACGACAGCTCCTTGCAGAATAGGTAACAAAGCAAAAACCTTGTTTTTGTCCATGGGGTTGGTAATGGCAACTTTCCATGGTTCTCCATTAGGTTGCTTGCCCCAGGTATTCATGTCTCCAGAAGCGTTTATAATCGCTGCTGTCACTCCTTTTTCCATTAAAAGGACTTTGGCCTTATCTGCGGCATATCCTTTTCCTATACCTCCAAAACCTATTTTCATTCCTTTTTTCTTTAGAAAAACGGAACTGTTTTTTGGGTTTAAGATTATATTTTGAAAACCAACCTTGGCAACAGAAGATTGTATGGCGGTGTCGCTTGGCATTTGGGTCATGCTACCGTCAAATACCCATATCTTGTCCATTGAGGCGTAACTAATATCAAAAGCACCATCTGTAAGTTTGGAGAGACCTATGGCTCTCTCTATTAAGCTGTAAAGCTCAGGAGAAACCTTAACCGGGTTTTGACCGGCATTTATATTAATTGCAGAGGTTTGTGATGCTGGATTCCAGGAAGAAATTAAATTTTCTATTCTAGAAATTTCGGCAATAGCTAAATCTATATTTTCATTTCCTTCAGTGGAGTCTTTTGCTACTACGGTAACATCAAACCGGCTCCCCATTAGTTTTAAAGTCCTGGAGAAGGTGCTTTGTGCACCTGCGGTTATCGCAAAGAAAATAAGTACTATAGATAGATGCTTTTTCAAAATCTGTAGTTTATAAATAATAGCTTTAAAAATTAAAAAGAGCAAATTGTAAAGAAACATTGCATCCTTAGTACGAGACTTATGAAATAGCTTACGAAATAAGCTAATTCATCTCACTGCCAAAATCACGATTAGTTGCAGAAACAATATATTTTTGCACAAATTTGCGCAATATAAAAGTGTTGTATTGATGATTTATTCCTTATTATTGTATGTTTTAGTGTATTATTGCCACTAATAAATGAATTTTTACGAATTAAGCGCAAATTTTGCGCAATATGTATTTCTTTTTAAAAATTAAGTAGTCGCTCTTATTTTAAGAAAGGAAATTGTCTAATTTGTTTAGCTTCAGTTATATGATATAAAGATACAGTTTATCACCAAAAAAAAGCAAGATTTACCTTAAGAAGGTTATTAGTAATACAACATCAATAAACAGGAAAAAGAACACCTATGAAACATCAAAAATGGAAGTCTATTTTTAAAAATCACTTCTTACTCGCTCTGTCGTTAAGTTTTTTTCAAGCACAGGCAAATCAGCCTAAGGTAAAGAATGTGGCTAACGGTCAAGTTGTTGTGGAAGCCGAAGATTTTTATAAGCAAACTAATTCGGATAAACGCAAGTGGTATGTTATAGACGCGGCATATGGGGCAAAGTTGAAGAGCACTGACCAAAATTTACATTTTAAGGCAGCTAATGGTGAAAGATATATTGAGATTTTACCAGATACACGTACGAATCATGACGATAAATTGATTGCTGGAGAAAATTTTTCCAATGAAGCAGGAAAAATAGGGATTTTACATTATAAAGTTAATTTCTCTGAGGCCGGAAGATATTATGTTTGGGTTCGTGCATACAGTACAGGCACAGAAGACAATGGTGTTCATGTAGGTGTGGATGGTACTTGGCCTGAAAGTGGGCAGCGTATGCAATGGTGCGACGGTAAGGATTCTTGGACGTGGGGAAATAGCCAACGTACCGAAGAAAGACATTGTGGTATTCCAGGGTTTATTTACATAGATATTGATAAAGCTGGTGAGCATGATATTCAATTTAGTATGCGTGAGGATGGTTTTGAAATGGACCAATTTATATTTACTAGGGATACTAATTATCATCCTGAGCATACAAATGAATCTGCTACCGATGGTAACCAAGATTTATTAGCTATGGTTAAAGAAGTAAGACCAAGCGCTAAAATTTACCCAGCACAAACATTTAAGAACACGAAGAATGCTTTTTATAATGATAAAAAATGGTTGGCTATAAACCCAGAGGAGCATGAGGAGGCAGAAGCTTCCCTTTCTTTTGATGGGGCAGAAGGTGAATATGACGTGGTGTTATTTACTGTTGGTGAAAACGACGGTCGTTCTATATACACGTTAAAAAAGAATGCTGAAACCTTTAAGGATTTTAGAACTCCATTAAGCAGTAACATGTTTGAAGAAGGCTTAGAGTATGTAAAAGTATACACTAATATTAAGCTGAATGCAAATGATGAAATAGGTGTAAAGGCAGTTCCAAAGAGCAGGGACGGTAAAGAGTTTAGCCGCGCCCGATGGAGTGGTTTGGTAGTTGTTGAAGCAGGAACGGGTAAAAAATTATTAGAAGAGCTACAGCAAAAAATGGCGGATCTGACTAATATGCAAATTACGGGTGAACTAAAAAAATGGCATAAAGTAACGCTAACTTTTGATGGTCCAAATACTTCTGAAGAAGCAGATTACAATCCGTTTATGAACTATCGCTTTAATGTGACATTTTCGCATAAACAAAGTGGTAAATCATTTGTAGTGCCTGGTTATTATGCAGCAGATGGTGATGCCGGACAGTCATCTTCAGAGCAAGGAAATAAGTGGCGTGTGCATTTTGCTCCAGATGAAATAGGAGAGTGGACTTATGATGTTGATTTTAGAAAGGGAAATTATTCGGCAGTAAGCACAAAACCTGATACGGGTTTAAGCGGTTCTTATATGGATGGTGCCCGTGGTACTTTCAATATTGAAAAAACAGATAAGACCGGAAACGATTTTAGAGCTAAAGGTCGGCTACAGTATGTAGGCGAACGTTATTTGAAATTTGCCGAAACAGGCGAGTATTTCTTAAAGCAAGGTCCTGATGCGCCAGAAAATTTTCTTTCGTACGTAGATTTAGACGGTACTTTTAAGGACGATGGGCATAAAGATGAAATGGTTAAAACCTGGTCTGCACATTTACAAGATTACAAGAAAAATGACCCTACTTGGAAAAACGGTAAGGGTAAAGCCATTATTGGTGCTTTAAATTATTTAGCTTCAAAAGGGCTGAACTCAGTTTCATTCTTGACCAATAATATCGCAGGTGATGATCAGAACGTATTTCCGTATACGGACTATGATACTTATGATAGAATAGATGTTTCAAAAATGGACCAGTGGGAAATTATATTCGAACATGCTCAGGAACTCGGTCTTTTCCTTCACTTTAAAATGTTTGAAGTAGAAAATCAAGGGCTTTTAGATAATGGTGGGGTAGGTGCATATACCAAATTATACTACCGTGAACTAATGGCGCGTTTTGGTCACCATTTAGCCTTGAACTGGAATCTTTGCGAAGAAAATGGGGAATGGGTAACTAACCCAACAACACCTCCACAAGAAGAGGAGCAGCGTTTGGCAATGACAACATACTTTAAAAAGAACGACCCGTATCACCATCATTTGGTTATCCATAATGGTGTTGAGTTTGAGGATTTATTAGGACCTGAAAGTGGACTTACAGGACCATCTGTTCAGACAAACAAAGAAGATTTTAGTCGCGTGCATGGACAAGTATTGCGTTGGTTAAATGCATCTAAAGAAGCTGGTTTTCAATGGGCCGTTGCAGTAGATGAGCCGGGTGATGCTCAGCATTCGTTAATTACCGATGAAGAAAATCCTGATCACGATAGTGCGCGTAGAAATGCCTTATGGGGTACTTTCATGGCAGGCGGATGGGGTAATGAATGGTATTTTGGATATGCACATCCTCATTCAGACCTTTCTTGCGAAGATTACCGTTCAAGAGACCTGTTTTGGGACCAAGCCGTACATGCAATGGACTTCTTAAAAAACAACGATATTCCGTTTTGGGAAACTGAAAACAGAAATGACCTTGTTGGTAATAAGGAGAATAAAAATACCGTGTACTGTTTGGCAAAAGAAAACGAAGTATATGTAGTATATCTTAATTCAGTTCCAACATCTAAATTAGATTTATCTAATGCTACTGGAGATTTTGAAGTATTATGGTTCAATCCCAAAAAAGGAGGAGACCTAAGAAAATCTAAAGTCAAAAAAGTATCTGGTGGGGCAGTTGTGGATTTAGGGAAATCTCCAGATAAAAAGCAACAAGACTGGGCTATTTTAATTAGAAGAGCAAAATAACCATTAAACGAAGAATGCAGAGGACTGCATTCCTCTTTACAACGAACGTGATAGGAATACTTATACTATCACGTTCTTGTATAGAGCCCAACGAGTAGGGAGCTATTTCTAGGATAGACCTAAACTTTAGCTTATTCGTTAAAGGTTTGTTGGAGAATAAATTGAGTTTTAAGTATAATAAAGTTCAAAGATGAAACGGTATACTATTCGTACCGGATAACATCTTTGAACTTTTTTTGTTGGTACCAAGGGTCATTAGTCCTTTTAAGCTCCTTTCCGAGTATGCTTAAAAGGTTTACGGCCACTTCTGGTCGTTCTTCTAAACTAAGTTTTTTAAGCTGATACGGGTCTTCTTGGTTATCGTAGATATAGACCTCTTGTAAACCTTTAGTTTTATCGTTGCCTTGTTTTTTTTGGTCAACGCAAAGCGTATATCTATTGGTTAAAACACCGCGAGAATTGGCTAACATCAATAAAACACCTTCTGGCTTTTCTACAGTAGCTGCATTGGAATCTGACAAAAGTGAAGAAAAGTCAATTCCTTCGGTAGCTTCAGGTATGTTTTTCTTCAATCCTACTAAGCCCATTACTGTAGGTAATACATCTGGTCCACTAAACAGGACATCGTTTATGGTACCGCCTTGTAAGCCTTTTGGCCAGTGCACAATAAAGGGGATTGCCAATGACTCGGTTTCAAATACATTTTTACCTTCTTTACCATGACTGCCCAGCATCTCGCCATGATCAGAGCTAAAAAGTATAATGGTATTGTCTAGTTCTCCTATTTCTTCTAAGTTCTCCAATACTTGACCAATATAATTATCTACACTGGTAAGATTGGCAAAATAATGACGCACGTAACTGGCAACTTTTAGGTCTGCATTATCGCGCACGGCCAATAGGCTGTCTTGTGGATATTTCTCTTTGTTGTAGTATTCGGCTAGAGTCTCTATATCCGTATTTTCATCATCCCAAGGATTGTGGGGAGGATTGAGTGACCACATTAAAAAGAAAGGCTTTTTGGAATCACGTAGGTTATCTTTATTCTGAAGATAGTTTTTGATTTTTTCGGCTTCAATTTTTGGTGTGAAAGCCTTGGGTTCATGCAATTCACCATCCTTCTTGCCGTCAATAGCATTTGGGTCATTACTGTAGACCAATGGATCATAGTGCGTATCCCTAATAGATTGATAAAAATATTCGATGCTATGTCTATTTTTCCCTGGTGGCACGTATGTGTCATATCTATTGATGTAGTTTCCGCCAGGTTCTTCGGTAGAACCTATGTACGTTCCTTTTTCATCAAACAAGGGCTCGTTCTTCAGCCAATGACATTTTCCAAAATAAGAGGTATTGTAACCCGCATCAAAAAATAGGTCAGTTATTGTTGGGATATCATCACGTAAACTTTCATCTCTATCCTTTCTACAGTTGTTCCAGATACCATTCTGTTCTGGATACCTTCCTGATAAAATCATACCTCGTGCAGGACTGCAAAGGGGAAAGTTACTTACCGCTTGACTGAAGACCACACCATTTTCTGCCAATTTATCAATATTAGGCGTAACTACTGGATCAGGCTTCCCTATTACATGAGCTCTATATTTTTCTTTGGACCAAAACCCTGCACTGTAACGCCTTAGTTGGTCCGGATAAATAATTAGAACATTGGGGGCTTTAGTTTCCGCTAAAACAACCTCGGGCTTTTTTTCATCTTTACACCCTAATGTCAATAAGACAAGGGCTAATAGCAGTATTTGTTTCATGAAGGGTATTCTTTATTCTTTGGGCAGACCGCTTTTTAGGTCTTGTATCCACTTGGGTAATTTCCCCAATCGTAATTCTAACTGAGCTTCAAATAATGATTCCGGTTGAACGGGAGTATTTAAACTTTCTACCAATTGCAATTCATCTGGTTTGAAAGTGGTACCAGCACCATGAAACCCAACAACTATGGGAGGTACAACCCGCCAATATTCCATATGCTTGGCTACGAACGGAAAATTAGTTTCGGCCTCATCAGTTTCATTATAATTCCAAAGAACAAGATATCTGCCGTGGTTGGGTAGATTTTTAACCGCTCCACCGGCTCTTCCGCTAAAAAATCCACCTTCAATATTATCAAAAAGAGTAGACCTTGGCTGTGATGCGTGCGATTCAAAACTACTATGTGCAGGGTGTTTTGAACGCCAAACCACTGTACCTGTAGTGCTTCCGCCACCCACACCAGATGCATGTTGCATACCAGCTTTATCATTAATATAGGCAAGAAGTACACCTGTAGAACCGCCGCCTACACTAACGGCACTATGTCCAATCTTACCATCAATGACGAGGTTTAGAGCAGTTGTAGCTGCACAATGGGAAAAATAAATGGCTCTATTAATATTGGTGAACGTGCAGTTTCTGACCCAAGAATCAACTAACCCGGTTAGGTTTAGTATGCTCCACCCACCATCATCTTGCGCAGAGCGGTGGTGTATAAATTCTTTCTTCCAGTTGCCTTCAAAAGTTAGGTTCTCAAAACCAACTTCTGATAGATGAGGAAAAGTGTAAAGTTTCCAATCCTGTTGTTCCGAAATGTTATAATGAATGGGGTCTACAAAAGTAATTGAGTTACCAGATACGGATGCTACTTTGTGTCGTTCGTTAACTTGTACACCATCTTCAATAATTGAAGTCCATTTGGGGTTTAAGGGTAGGGGATGAATATCCTGTTCTACAAACTTGGGGTCGTTATCTTTTACCTGAACAATGACCCAATCACCTTCTTTTATTTTAGAAGCATCCGCAACCTGTATGATGTGGGTTTCTCTTCTGGCGGAACCGGTTATATCTGTTATGAATGTACTTTCTTCCGTTGCTCTAGTTTGTATGGCGTACGGTGATGTCCATAAGTTTTTGGGCACTATGGGAGGCATATCTTGCTCAAAAAACAGAATAGCTTTATCAGAAGTGTTTTTTGGACCTCTCAGAACTATATTGGAAGACGTTATCTGTATAGTGTTTAAATCATCGGTTTTTGAGTTGATAAGGTACTTTCCTGTAGGGAAATAGACAATTCCACTACCGTTTGCCTCTCCGGCCTCAATCGCTTTAATAATGGCTTTTTTGTCGGATATCCCATCATCGGGTATCGCTCCAAAATCTTGTACATTAAAAACTTTGTGAGCTGTCTCAGGAATCTCCTTTTCACTAAACCCATAGCCCGCATAGGAAAAGTTGGGCAGTATGGGTTCAGTGTTGTTCTGGGTGGCATTTTTATAATTCAACCATACATTGCTTTCTTGTGCAGCACAGTTTATTGCCAGTGTACAAGTAAAAAAAAGAAACAAGGTTATGGAGAAACTACCTCTATTTTTCATATTGTTCTTTATATCTAAGTAAAGCTTCTAAGTAGTAGTAATCTGCGTAATTGAGTGGAACATCTATTTCTGCGTTATGCGGAATACTTCCTACGCTATGTTTCAGGATGAAATTATGATTAGTTCCTATTTCAGCAGTAAATTCATCTGTAGCAAGGGAAGTCAAAATCCGCTCAACATCAACCTTATAAGCATCATTGGTGTAGGTGTTTAACTCCAATAAGGCCGAAGCAGTAACACATGCTGCAGATACATCGTAAGGTTCGTTGGGAATATTTTTAGCATTATAATCCCAATAAGGAATACCATTTTTTTGATTCTTTTGATTGATGATATACCCAGCTATTTTCTTTGCCATATCTAAATAAGCAGGGTCTTTGGTATAGCGGTAACAAAGGGCGTAGCCATATAGGCCCCAGGCCTGACCTCTGGTCCAAGCGCTTTCATGGGCCGTGCCTTGAGCGGTATGCTTGAAACGTACGGCACCTGTTTCAGGGTCGTAATCTACTACGTGGTAGGAGCTGTTATCTGCTCTAAAATGATTCTTTAGAGTAGTGTTTGCGTGTGCAATAGCTATCTCTTTGTATTTAGGGTCTCCCGTAAATTCTGAAACTTTAAAGAGTAGCTCAAGATTCATCATATTATCAATGATTACAGGGTACTTCCAGCCTCTTTCTGCCTGCCATCCGCGGTCAACATCCCAACTTTGGATACAACCTACTGTAGGATTGAATCTTGTGGAAAGAGATTTTGCCGCTTCAATCATTACAGCTTTAAAATCTTCATTACCCGTTAGCTCGTAACCGTGTCCAAAGGAGTTATTAAAGACAAAGCCTAAATCATGGTTGGTCTTTCTAAATTTATGTTCTTCGAATAAAGCTTGGGATTTCTCTGCTCTTGTTTTCCAAATTTCGTTATTGGTGGCTTTGTAAAGAAACCACTGACTGCCAGGAAAGAAACCTTCTGTCCAATCAAAATTTTGGTGTGCCCAATGCATTTCCCCATCTGCGGTAACCGTTCTGGGTATTTTATTTTGGCTCTCTGCAATTGCCGTTTGTAGGGCTAATTGTTTCTCAGCATGTATCAAAACTGCATCTACGTTAATAGTACTAACTTCTGTTTTGGTAACAGTGTTGGTTTTGGTGGCACAACTATTCATAAGAACAATCACGACAGCAATGGATAGGTAGTTTTTTATATTCATTTGTTCATGTTATAAGCTTTCCTTTATGACCTTCTCTAAGGGTTTTTAAAAGCTAGATTTGATTAAAGCTAAACTACCGCCGATATTGCTTTTGAAAGGGGTATAAATGGGTTAATAATGGGGGATTTTAAGATTTTCATATGCTCTCAGAACCCAAAGTCGACTGTTTTTTATAAGCTGAAGGTGTTTTTTTGTATGCTTTTTTGAAACAAGACCTGAAATATTTGATATCGTTAAAACCTACTTCATAGGCTACATCATTAATATTCAATTCGGTTTCTCGTAGTAGCTGGCCAGCCCTTTTTAAGCGTACGCCTCTAATGAATTCAGAAATGGTATTCCCTGTAAGTGCTTTAAGTTTCCGGTATAAAACCGATTGACTCATATTGATGTTCTCACTAAGGAAGCTTGCGTTGAGCTCGGCACTAGAGATATTCTTTTCTACAATGTCCATAGCGTTTTTTAGGAAGACTTCGTCCGTAGATACTAGCTCTAGTTCGCTTGGTTCTAATGCTAAATCCGTTCTAAATTTCTTGGCAAGTTTTTTTCGGGTAGCTATAAGGTTTTGTACCTGTAACTTCAATAGATCGGCTTCAAAAGGTTTGGTAACGTATGCATCGGCTCCTGTCTCAAAACCTATTTTTTGAATTTTGGAAGAGGTTCTTGCTGTGAGAAGAATTACGGGAATATGGCTGGTAAGTACATCAGACTTTAATGTTTCACACATTTCAATACCATCCATTTCCGGCATCATTACATCACTAACAATTAAATCTATGCTTTTGTTCTTTGCTAGATGGATGCCTGAAACTCCATTATTCGCTTCGAGAACATTGAATTCATCATTGAAAATACCTTTTACAAAAGCTCTCACTTCAACATTATCCTCAACAATTAATATAGTCTGTTTGTGGTCATCAAAATGGACTTCGGCTTCGTTATCTATTTCATCTTTTACCCAATTAGATTTTAAGATGGATGGGTCATAGTAGTCTAATGGGTCTGTTTCATTGGTATGCTCCTCATAACTGAGGTCTTCTGGTTGTATATGTTCTTTTCCTAATGGTAGGCTAATGATGAAACAAGAACCATGGCCCAGCTCACTTTCTACTTTTATTTGACCTTGGTGAAGTACAACAATGTCTTTGGCCAACGCAAGACCAACACCAGTTCCAGAACGTAAATCGTTCTTCTGTCCTAATTGAAAATAGCGGTCAAAAACAAATTCGATATCTTTTTTGTGGATACCTCTTCCGGAGTCTTTTATTTTGATGTTTACCTCATTATGCTCCGTTGTAATTTCGATACTTATTTTCCCGTTAGGAGGGGTGAATTTGAACGCATTACTTAGAATATTCAAAACCACCTTTTTCATTTCAATACGGTCAAACCAAACTTCCAATGGAGGCTCTGGAGCCGCTAATTCAAATTGAATAGCCTTGTCTTTGGCCAAGTCGTTAAATGAGGCCTTAGTTTCTTCAATAAAAGGAATTACATCATTCTTAGAAAAGGTCAATTTCAATTTTCCATTTTCGGCCTTTCTGAAATCTAATAATTGATTTATAAGTTGCAGCAATATGCGTGCATTCCGCTGCATACCAGTTAATTGTCTTTGCATCTGCTCATCACCTTTCTTTTCTTGAATAAGGCGCTGCAACGGAGCGGTAATAAGGGTTAACGGAGTTCTGAAATCATGAGATATATTCGTAAAAAGCTGTAGTTTTAATTGATTTAACTCCTGAATCTGTGTTTTTTCTTGGCGTTCTTTTCTTAAATCATGGCGTTCTTTAATGCGAATAAGAGTATACCTTCTAATCAATAAAAAAGCACCCACTAATAAAATTGCATAGATTAGATATGCCCACCAAGCAAGCCAATAAGGCGGTTTTATTTGGATTTCTAAAGAGGCAATTTTTCCATTCCAGACACCATCACTGTTAGAAGCTTTTACAAGAAAAGTGTAGCTGCCAGAATCTAGATTGGTATATGTGGCTTTTGTTTGATTTCCAACAAGTTGCCATTTAGAATCAAATCCTTTTAGCATATAAGCATACTGGTTATTTTTTGGTCTAGAATAGTCCAGCGCTACATAATCAATACTTATGTCGTTTTCATTGTATGCCAACTTAAATTTAGAAGAACTGTGATCTACTATTTTTTGGATGGTGTTGGCTATTTTTAGGTTTTCAATTAAGACAGGCGGAATAAAAGAATCCCTTTCTATTTTTTTAGGGTCGAATACGGTAAAACCATTAACTCCCCCAAAAACCAATTCTCCTTTTCTGGTCTTTAAGTAGGCCCCATAATTAAATTCGTTGTTTACCAAACCATCTGATTGTGAGTAGTTTTTGATTTCATCCGTAGAAATATTCAACCTACTTAAGCCTTTGTTTGTGCTAAGCCATATATAGCCTAGGTCATCGGGAAGAATACCGTAAACTACTTCGTCTGGGAGCCCATTGTTTATTCCATACCTAATCGTTTTTTTAGACTTAAGGTTATATGAATAGAGTCCGTCGCCTTCTGTACCTATCCATAATTGGGTGCCGGATTGAGGGTAAATACTAATTACTTTATGAATATCGTACGGAGTATTGGTGCCTTCTTTAAATTTAATAGGTTCTATTACTTTGGTGTCAATAGAAATTGAGCCAAGTCCGTTTTCACCACCAACAAGAAGGACTTTTTCTTTTGGGCTTTGTATAATTACACTAATGAAAGTGCCCAATATATTATTAGGGTCAGCAATTCTAAAGCTTTTTCCAGTTTTGGTATCATAGTAGTTTAACCCGCGATTATCTGTTCCTACCCAAAGGTTATTATCCGTGTCTTCTATTAAAGAAGTGGCCCTATTGGAAGAAAAGTTGGAGAACGTATGTGTTTTGTCCACCCAATCTTTAAATGATGGGCCTTGTTTTTCTAGCAAAGCATATGAAAGCCCTTTGTTGTGCGTGGCAATCCATAAATTATTATTATAATCTTTTACAATAGCTTTTATATTGTTACTGGATATGGAGTTTTTGTCAGCTTCATCATGAACAAAATGTTTAAAAGTATTCTTAGCTGTATTGAAATAATTGAGTCCGCCACCCTCAGTACCGACCCATAAGTTTTTTCCTTTAGTTTCTACAATAGAACTTACAACCGGATAATTTAAACCATTGGAACCTATTTGGTAGTTTTTGAAAACATTGGATTTTCGGTTTAAGTAGTTAACTCCACCGGCCCATGTACCTATCCAAAGATCTCCTCTAGAATCTTCTGCTATTTTGTAGATGGATTTTCGGCTAACACTTTCTGGGTCTTCCGGATTGTTATTATAATGAATTAGCTCATTTGTTGTTTTGTTTAAGAGATATAGACCGTTGTAGGAGCCTATCCAGATATTTTCTTCATCGTCTTCATAAATAGTACGGACTGGACTTTCAATTAGTTTTGCGTTTTTATCATCCTTAACATCTATAAATTCCAGATTTTCTTTGTCAAGTTTCGCAAGTCCACCGTCATGACCTAACCAAATGCTCCCGGACTTATCTTGGAAAAGTACGGTATGATAGTTCTTTGTGCTTTCGGGAGACTGGCCTTTTGGATAACCGTATGTTTGAATTTTATTTTCTTGCTTGTTATATAAATGGATTGTTTTTGGGGTAGCTATCCACAAGGCATTATTTTCTGAATTTAGAAGTGATAGTGCTCTATTGGATTCTAGCTTGATGGGCTCATGTAATTCGTTGAAATTTTTAACTTCTTGAGAATCGGAATTTACGTGCATTAAACCAATATCAGCAGCTACCCATATTCCTTTGTTTCCGTCAGAAATAATATCATATATTTCTCCATTAAAGGGCCTGTTTTCTTGATTGGATATTTGTACACGGTCAAAACTATCGGTTTGTGGATTATAAGTGTTTAAACCATTTTTGGTTCCCACCCAGATGGTACCACTATCATCCTTAAATAATACTTTTATCCAGCTATTGCTTAGGCTATTTTCATTTGTGGCATCGTAATAATAATTTTTGAATTCGTGTCCATCAAACCGGTTAAGACCATAACGGGTACCAAACCACAAGTATCCTCGGGTATCTTGTACGATGGCAACTACCGAACGTTGGGATAGCCCCTCTTCGGTAGCATAATTTTTAAAATTCAATTCGTTGGCTGCCTTGTAAGGCGTTTGCGCTTGCAGTTTTACAAGAAAGCCAAGGAGAACAAAAAGAACTAAATTAAACTTCATTCTATATATGGTGTTATAAAAGGTAAAAGTTAGTGATTCTTTTCAGAAATTTCTAAGCTATAATTTATAGTGATGTCCTCTAGCCCCATGAATAGGCAGTATTGAATGATTAGCCCCCGTTTTTTGGACTATATGCCCCGTACGGTTGGACTGTTAAAAAGTACTTTTATCCTAAGAAAATAGAGTAGAAACGAAAACATAAACGAAACTGTTTTTAGATATGGAATTGAATTACGAAACACGTTATGCTTCTAGCCCCGAAGCAGTAAAGGAGTATGATACTACACAATTAAGAGATGAGTTCTTAATTGAAAACTTAATGGAAATAGGAAAGGTAAAGATGACCTACTCTCATTATGACAGATACATTACAGGCGCTGCCGTTCCTGAAACTTCATTACATCTTGAAGCAATAGACCCACTAAAATCCGGCTATTTTTTAGAAAGAAGAGAAATAGGTATCATAAATGTGGGTGCTTCTGGAAGTATAGAAGTAGATGGTACTTCTTATAAAATTGAGCATAAAGATGCTTTATACATAGGACAAGGGGCGAAAGAAGTCATCTTTAAGAGTGACAATGCAAATGAGCCTGCTCTGTTCTATTTCAATTCAGCTCCGGCACATGCTTCGTATCCCACTAAAAAAGTGAGTAGGGCAGAGGCTAATAAATTAGAGTTGGGTAGTTTGGAAACAGCCAATCACAGGACTGTAAACCAAATGATTATTGGTGGTATCGTTACTACTTGTCAGCTTCAAATGGGTATGACAGAATTAAAAACGGGAAGCGTTTGGAATACTATGCCAGCTCACGTTCACGACCGTCGTATGGAAGTTTATTTTTATACAGATGTGCCTGAAAATCAATCCGTATGTCATTTTATGGGACAACCTCAAGAAACCCGTCATATTTGGATGCAGAACCACCAAGCGGTAATCTCTCCACCATGGTCAATTCACTGTGGCTCGGGAACTTCTAACTATACTTTTATTTGGGGTATGGCAGGTGAGAACCTTGATTATAATGATATGGATGTTGCAAAAATTACAGAACTAAGATAGATATGAGCATTTCGTTATTTGATTTAAAAGGAAAAGTAGCTTTGGTTACAGGAAGTACGCACGGTTTGGGTATGGCTATGGCCAAAGGTTTGGGTAATGCGGGAGCTACACTTATTGTGAATGGAAACTCATCACAAGAAAAGATAGATGAAGCACTTAAAATATATAAAAAAGAAGGTATAACCGCCTACGGGTATAAGTTTGACGTGACGGACGAGCAGGCCGTAATAGAAGCGATTCAAAAAATACAGAAGGAAGTAGGAGAGATTGATATTCTTGTGAATAATGCGGGTATTATTAAAAGAACACCACTTGAAGACATGGAAGTGTCTGATTTTAAACAGGTAATAGATGTTGATTTGGTGAGTCCGTTTATTGTTTCAAAACATGTAGTCAAAAGTATGATTGCACGTAAAGAAGGCAAGATAATTAATATCTGCTCTATGATGAGCGAACTGGGTAGAAATACCGTAGGGGCTTATGCGGCGGCAAAAGGTGGACTTAAAATGTTAACTCAGAATATGGCTACGGAGTGGGCCAAACATAATATTCAGGTGAATGGAATTGGACCAGGATATTTTGCTACGTCACAGACAGAACCTATTCGGGTTGAAGGTCACCCGTTCAATGATTTTATAATTAATAGAACACCTTCTGCTAAATGGGGAGATCCTAACGAGCTTCAAGGTGCAGCCATTTTTTTAAGCTCCGAAGCTAGCAATTTTGTGAACGGACATATTCTTTATGTAGACGGTGGTATTTTGGCCACAATAGGAAAACCATCCAACGAAAAATAGATACATGAAAAGACATTTACTAGCAGCAGTAGGAGTTTGCGGAGCATTAGTGCAATTTGGTTGTTCGGAGGCAAAAGTAGAAACCTATCAGGTACAGATTGAGAATTCTCTAAACGAACCTCGGTCTTTTGAAACGGTAGAAATAGATTTGAATGCCGTTCCTTTTAAACAAGGAATTCTAGCATCGACAAAATCATATGAACTTATTGATTTTTCTACAAAAACTAAAATTAGTTCTCAGGCTGTAGATGTTGATGGAGACGGGCATTTTGACCAACTATTGTTTCAGCCTAATATTGAAGCTAAAGCAACTAAAACTTTTGAGATAGTTCCATCTGAAGAGATTGTGGAGGTTGAGAATGATCCCGCTTGTTATTCACGTTTTGTTCCCGAGCGTACAGATGATTATGCATGGGAGAATAATCGTGTAGCTTTTAGAACCTATGGTCCAACGGCGCAAAAATTAATTGAAGATGGTCTACCAGGAGGCACGTTATCTTCAGGAATAGACGCATGGTTAAAAAAGGTAGATTACCCTATTATTAATAAATGGTACAAGAAAGAGTTGGAAACTGACGGGTCTTATCACGAAGATACGGGCGAAGGTTTAGATAATTTTCACGTTGGGGTGAGTAGAGGTGTGGGAGGTGTTGCCATTAATAAAGATAGTATCTACTATATCTCTAAGAATTTTTCAAGCTATGAAAGACTCACTACAGGACCTATTCGTACAAGTTTTGTTTTAAAATATGCGGATTGGAGTGCAGGAGGAGAAGTAATTACTGAAGAAAAGCATATTTCCTTAGATTACGGTTCCAACCTTTCTAGGTTTGAAATCAAAATAAAAGGAGCAGACCGGATATCCGTAGGATTAACCATGCACGAGAACGATGGTAAAATTAGTGTTAGTAAGGATAAGGGTTATGTAAGTTATTATCAACCTCATGAAGAGTCTGAATTGGGGACTGCTATTATTTCTGATCCTGAAATGATATTGCAGGTAGAAGAGTATCAAAACGGTAAACAAGATGAAAACAATGTTTACACACAGTTAAATGTCCGAGAAGGTTCTGTAGTGTACTATTCAGGTTTTACTTGGAAAGGGAGTGGGCAATTTTCCGATGTTAAAGAATGGGAAAATTATTTGGAAGGATTTTCTAGGAAATTGCAACATCCGCTTCAGGTTATATATTCAAAGGAGCAGGATAGTTCCTTATAAAAAGTAAAGCTGTTACAGGTTTATCAGTAACAGCTTTACAAATTTATACTCATAAGAATAGTTTATTCTTATAGTTTAATACTTGGTCTTATCATGTTTTGATGCCCAGTTATTAAAAACTTCAACAGCTTCTTCTTGTAACATTTGTTTGAAGTGAATCTGTCTATCTTGCATGCCCACTTCTAATTCGTCATAAATA
The DNA here is from genome assembly GCF_018603515.1 of Zobellia barbeyronii. GTDB lineage: Bacteria > Bacteroidota > Bacteroidia > Flavobacteriales > Flavobacteriaceae > Zobellia > Zobellia barbeyronii. The sequence goes on along the minus strand of NZ_JACATN010000006.1, from coordinate 112,376 downwards.
AATTGGTCGTCAAAATCAATCGCTTTTGCATCTGCTTTATCGCAACCGTAATACACAGCTTTTGGTCTTGCCCAATAAATTGCGCCAAAACACATAGGGCAAGGTTCGCAAGAGGTGTAAATAATGCAATCTGTAAGTTGAAAAGTACTTAATTTTTTACAGGCATCTCGTATAACAACCATTTCTGCGTGTGCAGTAGGGTCGTTTGTAGAAGTTACCTTATTGTGACCCTCAGCGATAATTTCTCCGTCTTTTACAACTACAGCACCAAAAGGGCCACCTGCGTTAGAGTTCATTCCTTTTGCTGCCATTTCAATGGCTCTTCTCATAAAAAACTCGTGATCTTTCGTCATATTTCTATAATTCTAATAATATATTATTGAGTAAATGGGGGTGCAAATTACGTCATTTATATACGATTCTGGGGAGAGTTTTTTTTAATTTGAAAGGTATTTTAGGGTAACAGTTAAAATAATTATGAAAGATTTGGATTATAATACGACTGAATGTTAAAACCGACCAATTTTAGCATGATTTATCAGAATTACTTATTAGGTTACTTTTTGTATTTGTAGCACAGTGAATTCTACTCAACTGTCGCATAAAGTAACTCTAGCATTTTTAGAGTCTTCGCATGTTGTTGATAATCAGTAATATTGGTTTTTGTAAATAGTTATATTGAAAGCAATTACTAAATATTGGTTTTTAGAAGGATTCAGTCTTTTTAAAAAATTAGGGATGCCCACTATGATGAAACTCTGTGGTCATCTAGAAATGGAGTATGTCAATAAGGGCACTATCATTAAATTAGGGGAAAGGGATAGAAACTGTATTTTCTTTTTAAAAAATGGATCCGTTAAAATTATGGACTCCAATAATGACATTGTAAAGTATGTCGTGAAAAAGGGAAATATTTTTGGAGAACTATCTATTTATGATAAAAGCGGCTCCTCTAAGGAAGTGGCCTTAGCTTTAGAGGACGCGGTAATATGTTATATCGAATCTGATATGATGGAAGATTTGATGGAAGAACATAAGTCTTTAAAAAATGGCTTGTTAAAAATATATGGCCTTCGCATTAGAAAATTAGAAACAAGACTTCAAGACCTGTTATACAAAGACAGTAAGACAAGAATCTCTGAATTTATTAAAGCCTACATAGAAGAGTTTGGCGAAAGTGATAAGGAAAGGTTAGTAGCAAAGAATCTTTTATCCCATAAAGACATTGCCAATTTAACCAACACTTCTAGACAGACGGTAAACAATGTTTTAAGCACAATGCGGAAAGATAATATCATTGATTATGATTCAAAATTCATATCATATTCATTGAATTCCAAATAAACAAATAAATGATAGACCAAGTAAGCAAACCAACATTAATGAAAAATATTAGTTTTTACCTCATAGTATTTTATACAGTCTTATTCGTAACTCCCGTTTCTTCTCAGGAAATAGAACAATCTATCTATGTTACTGGTAATACTTGGGATACTTCTAATACTGAAGTTCTATCGGCCATTTCAGAAGAATCACAATCAGTAAAGAAACCTACTGTATTGATAATAGGAAATGCAGCACCTAAAACCAACATAGAAAAATCAATCGATAAGCAGTTGTCGGTAATGTCAAATCTAGGTAATGATGTCATTTTTATATCTGGTAACAAGGAGTGGGCAAATGGCTATAAGGGCGTTTCTGATATTGAAGAATATATTCAGAAAAAAAGTAAAGCTAAATTTTTTCCTGATGATGCAGAACCCATCAAGCATCATGATTTGGGTGAAAATGTAGAATTGATTACGGTAGATTCTCAATGGTTTCTAGAGGATTGGGATGACCATGTTTATATCAATGAAGATTCAGAAATTCAGAATAGAACGTTATTCTTTTTAGAGTTCGAGAACAGAATAAAAAAGGCGCAAGGTAAAATTATACTTGTAGCCATGTATCATCCTATAGAAACCAATAGTAAACAAGGGCTGTTTAAAAATATTGGAGGATTTTCTAGTCAAGATTTTCAGAACAAACAGTATAGGGAGCTAAGAAACAGATTAAAAACAACGGCAAGGGGAGCAGAGAACGTAATTTTCTTATCGGGACAAGGAAAAAATCTACAATATATAAAAGGGAGTGTACCTCAAATTAATAGTGGTGCGGCAGGAAATTTGGAAGCTGTAAAAAACGGGGAAGAAGGAGATTTCTCGTTGAAGAAAAACGGATATGTGCGCTTAGATATTACTACAGATGGAGAGGTAATTGCACACTACCAAATACTTAAAAATGGAACTGTCAAAGAACTTTTTAAAACAATAGTATTAAAAGGAGAAGCGGACCATACGGAATCATATACGTTTAAGAAAAGTTACCCTAGTACACAATTGGCTTCTATCTACACTAAAAAAGCGACTACAAAAAGCGGATTTTACAAAGCTCTTTGGGGAGAGCATTACCGCGACTTTTATGGTAAGGAGGTAAATGCACCAGTAGTTTTGTTAGACACTTTAATGGGAGGGTTAACGCCCGTAAAACGTGGGGGTGGGCAACAATCAAAATCTTTACGTTTAGAAGATAAAACAGGTAAGCAATATGTTATGCGTGCCCTAAAAAAGAGTACCATCAAATTTCTACAGGCCAATGCTTTTCAAGAAACCTATATTGGCGATGTTTTAGACGGTACGGTCGTAGATAAATTTTTGGCAGATTTTTATACCACTTCTAATCCCTACACACCATTTGCCATAGGGAGTCTTTCTGCGGCAGTTGGAGTAAACCATACAAATCCTGTCCTCTATTATATACCAAAACAGAAGGTATTGGGGAATTACAATGATGATTTTGGCGATGAACTTTATATGATTGAAGAGCATGTAGGGGATACACAAATAGAATCTGAGAGTTTTGGAACACCTGAAGATATATTGAGCACAGCCGATGTTTTGCAGGAAATAAATAAATCGGGAAAATCTGTTGTAGATGAACCTTCCTATATAAGGGCTAGATTATTTGATATGCTTTTGGGAGATTGGGACCGCCACGAAGATCAATGGCGCTGGGCACTTTATAAAAATGAAGATGGTACGGAGTATTGCAGTCCTATTCCAAGAGACCGTGATCAGGCATTTTCTAAATATGACGGTACGCTGATCAGTACTTTGACCCGACTTATACCAGGTTTGCGAAAAATGCAAACTTATGATGAGGAACTGAGAAGTGTAAAATGGTTTGCATCATCGCCTTATCATTTAGATTTGACATTGATACATGCATCAGACTGGGACGAATGGGAAAAGCAGGCCAGCCATATTCAAAATGGGCTTACCAATGCAGATATAGAAAAGGCTTTCCAAACTATTCCAGAAGAAGTGAAGGGACCGGTGATAGAAGATATTAAAGTAAAGTTACAAGGCAGACGCGATAACCTTATGAAAATTGCTAAAGCTTATTATTTATATCTCAACAAATTTCAAGTAGTTACAGGGACTCAAAAAGCCGATGATTTTACCATAACTAGATTGCCCAATGGCAAAACGTCTTTAAAAATAGACCGTAAGGATTTAGGAATGTTAGACCATACTTATTCGAGAGATATTACCAAAGAAATATGGATTTTTGGTTTAGATGGTAAAGATAATTTTGTGGTAGAAGGAGAGGGAGATCATCCTATTAAAATTAAGATTGTTGGGGGTAAGAAGAATGACACCTATGATTTTAAAAATACCAGAAAAGTAAAACTATACGACTACAAGGACAAAGAGAATACCATTGTAAATAAACGCTCTAAGAAATGGTTGGTAAATGATTATGAGTTAAATAATTATGACCACAAGAAAGTAAAATATAATTTTAATCAGTTACTCCCTATAATAGCTGTAAACCCAGATGACGGACTCAAAATTGGCGTAGTGAGCAACCACACTTCATATAGCTTACAACGTAATCCTTTCACTTATAAACATAGTATTAATGCGGCTTTTTACACCAGCACTTCAGGTTTTGATTTGTCTTACAGTGGCGAGTTTTCGAACATATTTCATAACTGGAATTTTGGAATAGAAGGATTGTATACAAGTCCCAATTTTTCTGAAAACTTTTTTGGTTTCGGAAATGATACGGAATATGATAATGATGCGGTAGACTTAGATTTTAACCGAGTTAGAATCCGAAAGTTTAAAGCTGCGTTGGCATTAAAGTGGGAAGGTGTTAGTGGTGGTTCTTTCTATTTTAAACCCTTGATAGAATCTTTTGATGTAGAAAATATGCAAGATAGGTTTGTAGCGGAATTCCCTGTGAACAGCTCTATTTTTAATAGACAAACCTACGGAGGAATAGAGGCCGCTTATAATTTTAAAAATAAAAATAGTAGTGCTTTCCCTACCTTAGGACTAGATGCAGGATTAACAATAGGTTATAAAACCAATATTGATAATACGGAGTCTAATAATAGTTTCGCCTATCTGCAGCCCAAGTTAGCAGTAAATCATAAGTTAACAAAAAGCGGAAGCATTATTTTGGCAACAGAGTTGGGGGGAGAGGCCCTTATAGGTGATGACTTTGAGTTTTATCACGCTGCAACCATAGGAGGCAATAAAAGTCTAAGAGGTTTTAGAAATGAACGCTTTACAGGAAAGCAATCCTTTTATCAGAATACAGACCTTAGATTTCCATTAGGCGGAGTACGAACAAGCCTTGTCCCTTTTAGATTTGGGTTTACCGGTAGTTTTGATTACGGTAGAGTTTGGACTGAAAATGACACCTCTAATACATGGCACAATTCCGTTGGGGGTTCGCTTTGGCTCATTGGGGCAGAGGCATTTACAACTAATTTAGGTTATTTTAGTAGTGCAGACGGTGGGCGAATTGTATTCGTACTCGGCTTTTCTTTTTAATATTTAAAAACACATCTTATGAAAAAACCAATTGCAATTGCCCAAGTATCATCCTTAGAAAATAAAAAACCAGAACACGCATTAGTCAATGGTCTGGATTTAGTTATTGTAAAATTTGATGATGATATTTCTGTATTGTACGGTAGATGTCTGCATAGAGGAGCACTAATGTCCGATGGTCATGTTGATGGTCATAACCTTATTTGTGGTGTTCACGGCTGGGATTATAGAGTAGATACCGGAGTTTCAGAATACAATAATGCAGAGGTGTTACAAAAGTTTACTACTAAAATAGAAGGGGATAGTCTATTTGTTGATGAAGAAGAGATAGATGCTTATTTAACAGACAGTCCGCAGCCATTTAATAGAGATGCTTATTTGGGTGCCTACGCAGATACCCATCCTGAAGAAACAGAACCGTATACAGGGTATATAAAAGAATTAGCCACAAACGGACTTAAAAATTTAGGTCATCACGGAGCTTCAGCTTCTATGGGAGTAGATAGAAATACGTTGCCAAAATGGAGCGATATTCAATTTTTGCCTGCCCAATTGGCAAGCAGACCTTTGTTAGATGAAGATAATGTAGCAACAAAGGTGGTTATTGGACCAAAAGCCAAGAAGCCTTTACATTTAGATATTCCGCTTTTTGTTAGTGATATGAGTTTTGGCGCATTGTCTAGAGAAGCTAAAATTGCTTTATCTAAAGGAGCGCAATTAGCAGGTACAGGTATTTGCTCAGGAGAAGGCGGAATGTTACCTCATGAGCAAGAAAATAACAGCAAGTATTTTTATGAACTAGCTTCGGCAAAGTTCGGATTTACTTGGGATAAGCTAGACAAAGTTCAAGCTTTTCATTTTAAAGGCGGACAAGGAGCTAAAACAGGTACTGGAGGTCATTTACCAGGTGCTAAAGTAAGTAAGGAAATTGCTGAGGTAAGAGGTTTAAAAGAAGGTGAGACGGCAATTTCACCAGCCACTTTCCCAGATTTTCATGGTGTAGATGACTTCAAATCTTTCGCAGCTCAGGTAAGAGAACGTACAGGTGGTATACCGATCGGATTCAAAATTGCAGCCAGTCATATAGAAAAAGATATTCAGTTTGCATTAGATGTAGGTGTCGATTATATCATTTTAGATGGTAGAGGTGGGGGAACAGGTTCTGCACCAACCATATTAAGAGATAATATCAATGTACCTACAATTCCTGCTTTGGCAAGAGCAAGAAAATATTTAGATAAAGTAGGTGCTACAGATGTCACTTTAGTAATTACAGGAGGTTTACGTATTGCAGAAGATTTTGGTAAAGCCCTTATGTTAGGTGCAGATGCTATTGCCGTATCAAACTCGGCTTTACAGGCAATTGGTTGTTTGGGAATGCGTGCTTGCGGAAGTAACAACTGCCCTGTGGGTATTGCAACGCAAAAAGAATCATTGCGTAGTAGGTTGATTATTGATTCTTCGGCGAAACAATTACATAACTATTTTGATGCCACAAACAACCTTATAAAAGTTATTGCGAGAGCTTGTGGTCATGATGATATCTCAAAATTCAATTTTGATGACTTATCTACTTTCAATCATGATATGCATCGTTTAACAGGAATTAATTATGGCGGTGTTAACCCCTAAAAACAAAATATAGATGGAAAAAATGATGCACTTAGCAGCACAATATTTAGCAGCTGCAGGAATAAGTTTTGTAGAGAAGAAAGCAGATGATAGCCATACTAATCTTGGATGGTCAATTGAAAAACAACGTTTAGAAACACACCCATTATCAAGAGAAGGAGATGTTCTTGCTTTAAACTATAATAACTTTTCTTTAGAATGGAATTCCCCTAAGAACAATGCTTCTTTTGCTTTAGATGGTAAAACCCATCAGCAGGTATTGGAGTGGTTAACGAATTCCGCAAATACGTTTTTGGGTAAGACATATAACTATGATTTTCATTACGACCTACCGTATTCAATTGATGATTCTTTCACCTTTATACTAGATGCATCTAAATTAAAGGAACTTGCAGATTTAAGAACTTTAACGCAGTCTGGTCTTGAAAGAACACTTGAGGTAAATGGTTTGTCATCAGACATTCGTATTTGGCCCCATCATTTTGATTCAGGTGCTTATGTTATTATTTCTGATGATTTGTCTATAGGCTTTGGTTTAGCTGTACCTGATACGATGATCAATGAACACTATTTTTATATCAGCGGATACAAAGGTCATAACGGTTTAGATACTTCTAAGTTTGATTCTCTTTCATTAGGTGAATGGAATAACGACGGATTTAAAGGAGCAGTTTTACCTGCTACAAAAATTAATGAAGAACAAGTGGTACAGTTTTTCACGGAAGCTATCAATACCTATAAAAAGTAAATATGCAAGTAACCAGTCTTTCGTTAGAAGCCTTTAAAGAGATGGATTATTGGGCGGTTGAAAAATACAACCTGTCCATTGAATTGATGATGGAAAATGCCGGGCTTCAACTAGCAAGATTAATCGCCAAAAAGGCAACTGAGACCTCTGTAATCACTATTGGCGTTGGTAATGGAAACAATGGTGGTGGCGGTTTAGTAGCTGCTCGCAGACTTGCTGCTTGGGGGTTTAACGTGAATTTGGACTTGGTAGTTCCTATTACCAAAGACCTGCCAAAAGCACAGTTAGAAAGAGCGTTGTTATTTGGAGTTAAAGAAGGTATTCCAGAAACAACGGATATTTGGGTAGATGCTTATTTAGGATTTTCTCAAAGATTGCCGTTGTCAGATGCATTTGTAAAAAGTATTGAATTAGCAAACGCATCATCGGCATTTAAAATATCATTGGACATTCCCGTTGGTATTTCTAAAGATGGTGAATTATCAGGGTTTAAAGCGAACCAGGTAATGACCTTGGCAGCTCCTAAAATTCTTTTAGAAAAATTACCAAACGGAGTAGAAGTATTTATGGCTGATTTGGGAATTCCAAAATCGGTTTATGAGCATTTCAATATTCAAATGCCTGATTTTAAAAAATACCAATTGATAAAAATTAAATAACCAGAAAAAAACCGACCCATGGAAAAGAAAGTAGTGTGGCATAAAGTGTTAGATAATAAAAAGAGATTGGCAGAAGGTCGTGTAATGACTGTTACTGCTGCTCATAAAGGTATTTGTTTAACACATTTTAAAGGCAAATTTTCTGCTCTAGATAATAAGTGTCCACACCAAGGTGGTCCTTTAGGCGAAGGTTCTATTGAAAATGGATTGTTACGTTGCCCGTGGCACGGTTGGGATTTTGACCCATGTACCGGTGTGCCGCCAGGTGGTTTTGATGATGGTATTGAAACTTTTCCAACAAAGGAAGAAGGCGATGAAATTTTTGTGGGTATTGAAGAGGAAGAGAAGCACGCAGAAACTATTTCTGATGTGATGATAGAAACCATGATAAATTGGGGCGTTGATACCGGTTTTGGCATGGTTGGTCATTCAAACTTAGGGGTTGCCGATGCCATGATGCGTCAAGAAGAAAAAGGAAATTTTAGATTTTACGGAATACGTCATGAAGGCGCTGCAGCATTTGCGGCATCTGCTTATGGTAAACTAATGGGGAAACCCGCAGTTTGCTTTGGTATTGCAGGTCCGGGTTCTACCAATATGTTTACCGGTATGTGGGATGCTAAGGTAGACCGTTCACCAATGCTGGCTATTTCTGGTCAGGTAAATACACAAGTACTTGGAACAGGTGCCTTTCAAGAGGTAGATTTGGTAGGTGCTTTTCAAACCGTAGCCAATTTTAACCATAGTGTACAACAAAACTCTAAGCATAGCGAGTTAATGAGCTTGGCGATTAAAAGCGCATTGATAAATAGAGATGTATCTCATATTACTTTCCCAGATGAGGTAGCCTTTATGCCAAAGCCAGAGAACGAAAAGGCACAGACTCCAGAAGATAGAATTACACCTTTTAATATTTCACCGCCAAGACAAATGGTAGCGAAAGCAGTAGGTATGATTACAGAATCTGAAAGACCTGCAATTATAGTAGGGCATGGCGCTCGATTTCAAATGGATGCTATAATCGCATTTGCTGAAAAATTAAACTGTCCGGTAATCACCACCTTTAAAGGAAAAGGACAAATTTCTGACCATCATGAATTAGGTTGTGGAGTACTAGGAAGAAGCGGAACGCCCATAGCTTCATGGTTTATGAACGAAAGTGATTTATTGATTGTCTTTGGAGCATCGTTTTCTAATCATACAGGTATTACGCCTAAAAAACCTATTATACAGGTAGATTATGACCCAGCAGCTTTAAGTAAATTTCATAAAGTTGATGCTGCCCTATGGGGAGAGATTTCTGAAACCTTGACCATTATAGAAGAACAAACCGAAGGAAAAATAAATACTGTAGATAGACGCCCAGAAATTGCAAAACGATGGGAGATATGGGAGGAAGAAAAAGCAAGTAGGCTGCAAGATGAAAGTACGGTTGGTCTAAGTTCAATTGCAGTATTTGATGCAATGAACAAAGTAGTGCCAGACAATGCGGTTATTGCCGTAGATGTTGGTAATAACACCTATTCTTTTGGTCGTTATTTTGAACCTAAAAATCAATCTGTATTAATGTCGGGTTACTTGGGTTCTATAGGTTTTGCATTGCCTGCGGCAATGGGCGCATGGGCTGCTCAAGGCAACGAAAGACCTATTTGGTCGGTCTCAGGTGATGGTGGCTTTGGTCAGTATTTAGGTGAAATGATGACTTTGGTGAAATACAATATGAACATCAAACATGTGCTTTTAAACAACTCAGAAATCGGTAAAATTTCAAAGGAGCAAAAAGCGGCTGAATTAGATGTTTGGAAAACTTCTTTACACAATGCAAATTTCGCAAAATATGCAGAGAATTGTGGGGCACTAGGTATCAGAGTAACTAAAATAGAAGAATTGATACCTGCTTTAGAAAAACTAAAAGCACACGATGGTCCGGCATTAATAGAAATAATCACTGATGCTAATTTGATTTAAAAAGAAATTCATGCTCCAATCGTTTAGTATCATATTCTTAATCGCTGCGTTTTTTAGTTACATCAACTATAAGTGGTTAAAGCTGCCATCAACCATCGGGTTAATGATTTTGGCTTTGGCATTAGTGGTCCTAATCACATTAACAAAAAATATATTTCCAGCATTTTATCTTTATTTCTGTGATTTAGTGATTAATACAGATTTTAAAAGTCTGTTAATGGACGGTATGTTGAGCTTTTTGCTTTTTGCGGGGTCTTTACACGTGAACATAGATGACCTGAAAAAAGAGCGAAAATCCATACTATTGTTTGCAACATTTGGAGTGCTTATTTCTACTACTATAGTTGGTTTTTTAACCTATTACCTTGCTCAATCTTTATCCATAGAATTACCACTTATACACGCCTTGCTTTTTGGAGCATTAATTTCACCAACAGACCCCATTGCTGTAATGGCTATTTTAAAAAAGGCAAATATTCAGAAAAGCTTAGGTGTTAAAATTGAGGGTGAATCTTTATTTAATGATGGTATTGGAGTCGTGGTATTTTCTGGTTTGCTAATTGTTGCGCGTTTAGATGAAAATAGCAATGAATCATTAAGTAGTAGTATTGGCGAACTATTTTTAATGGAAGCCGTTGGCGGAATTATCTATGGTTTGGTTTTAGGTTTTATAGGATATAGAGTTATTAAATCGATTAATGAAAATCCGCAACTAGCGGTTTTAATAAGTTTAGCCATTGTTATAGGCGGCTACGCAATAGCCTCAATACTTCATGTTTCTGGACCTTTGGCTATGGTGGTTTCGGGGATGGTCATTGGTAATAAAATTAATATAGCATCAAATAAAGGAATGACCCGGAAAATGCTGAATGAGATTTGGGAAGTTCTAGATGATGTTTTTAACGCTATTCTATTTGTTCTAATAGGGCTATCGATACACCTTCTCAAATTCGATTCATTATACCTTACCCTAGGTTTCTTGACAGTATTTGTGGTGCTTGTAGCTCGCTTTTTATCCGTATTATTACCGTATAGCTTACTTAAGCATGAAGAAAGTAAACCTATAAAAACAGTAGCAATTTTAACATGGGGAGGTTTGCGAGGTGGCATATCCATAGCGTTGGCACTTAGCCTGTCAGAAGACCTCTCTGCAGAAATAATACTGTATATAACCTATGTAGTAGTATTAGTTTCAGTATTCGTTCAAGGATTGAGCGTAGGCAAAGTAGCAAAGAAAATATATAGCTAGCTAAATTATTTAATGATGGACGAGTCAGAAAAAGTAATAAAAAAACAAGAAAAAGCAATTGATAAGCAATTGATTGCTGAATTGGGTATTGATAAAGAGAAGCTGAAAGAACTAAAGAAGAAACTTTCAAAAGTTGAACCTCGATCAGAACGTGGTGCAGAAACTTTGTTTCGTTTGGTATCTAAAAATCAGTATACTTTGAACGCGATGATCGATAGAAAATCGAATATTCTTATTTCCATCAACGCACTTATTCTATCTATCATCCTGGGAACCGTATTAAGTCAGTTAGATAAAGATCCACATCTTATATATCCGGCAATTATAATGTTGGGAACCAATCTCATATCTATAGCTTATGCAGTATTTGCTACTAGACCAGAACTTACACATGGAGATAGAAGCACCAATAACCTTTTGTTCTATGGTAATTTTAATACTATGAATGAAGAAGAGTACACAGAAGAACTTACAGGTCTAATGTACAAAGGAGACGAACTTTATAAGACCATTGCAAGGGATACTTTTCATTTGGGAAAGACTATAGATAGAAAGTTTAAACTACTTAGAACATCTTTTCATGTTTTCTTAGTAGGTATTATTTTGGCAGTAATAGGATTTATAGCTTGCCATATTATGTTTGCTATGTAGTCTTAATCTAATAGTTCAGTATTTGTATTAATTCTAAAACAACGCTCTTCTCCTAAATAAAGCGGGTTTCCATGTTTCTCGGACCAAAATCCGTCTAGAATATCTTTGCTGATGCACTGGTATACGGCAACGCCTTTATAAACATTTTGATCTTCACCAGAATATCTAAAGTTTATAACCAGAATATTATTCTTAAAGAATCCTGTGCCTGTCTGCTGTTGGTCTGTGCCAATAGTCCACATGGCAATTATTCTACTATTCTCATCCAAAGACAAAATCAGTTTTCCTTTGTAAGAATGCTGCTCGGCATCTTGGTTGCTTCCCATAATCGTGTATTCGCCAACCAACTCCTGAACCATCATATCATTTTCTTTGAAGCGCAAAACTATTGAAAATTTGGCGGGCTATTTTTATTCTTAAGAATTTACTTACTCATTTCATACAGAGCTCCACTCCTTTGTAGATATTTCAATATATTTAAGCTTGTATAACATTAAGTTATTTTTTAAATACGCTGATGAGCCAGGATAGCTTGTACAACGCGTATCAAATTAGTAATCCAACCTACTAATAAATATCTAGAGCGAATGAAAAACAACGTAATATCCTTAGTAGCGCTTTGCACATTTTTTATAGGCTGTAAAGAGAAAAAAATTGTGGGTCAAGTGCCGGACGTTATGGATAAAACTACATATAAAAATGTAGTTTTCATTTTGGTAGATGATTTGGGCTGGAAAGATTTAGCATGCTATGGTAGTTCGTTTTATGAGACCCCCAATATAGATAAGTTGGCCGCTCAAAGTAACTTGTTCACCAATGCCTACAGCCCCAATCCTGTTTGTTCACCCACTAGGGCGGCCATAATGACTGGTAAATACCCAACTAGGGTAGGGATAACTGACTGGATTCCCGGTTATGAAAGTAAAGATGCGATACTTAAAACTCCAGAAGACTTGTATGAATTGCCTTTGGAGGAAGTCACTTTTGCAGAGGTATTAAAGGAAGCAGATTATAAAACGTTTTTTGCTGGTAAATGGCATTTAGGTGATACCGGTTTTTTTCCGGAAGATCAAGGATTTGATATAAATAAAGGAGGTCATCATATGGGTCAACCACCAGGAGGTTATTATTCGCCCTATAAAAACCCGAAACTATCAGATGGTCCAAAAGGTGAATATTTAACGGACAGACTTACCAATGAATCTATGGCGTTTTTAGAGGAAAATAAAGACAACCCTTTTTTACTGTATCTGTCTTACTATACTGTTCATGGACCAATTCAGGCATCTAAAAAACATATAGCTAAATTCCAGGAAAAGAAACAAATCTTAAAAGATAGTGTGGCATTGTTAAAAAAAGAAGGGACAGGTCAAACGGTTATAAACCAGTACAATACATCCTATGCATCTATGTTGTATGCGCTAGACGAGAATGTTGGTAGACTTTTGGAAAAATTGGAAACCTTAGATTTAATGAAGAATACTTTAATAGTATTTACTTCAGATAATGGAGGGCTAACTACGCTTGTGGCTCATCGTACGGCACCAACTAGTGTAAGGCCACTAAGAGCAGGCAAGGGCTGGGCTTATGAAGGGGGTATTAGAATACCTCTTTTAATTAAGAAACCAGGTCAAAAGCAGGGAAATAGAATTGATGCTCCTGTCATTAGTATGGATATGTTCCCTACCATTTTAGATGAGTTGGATTTACCGCTCCAGTCTAATTTGCATCAAGATGGTGTTAGTCTTTCCTCATTATTAGATGGGAAAGAGAATAATGTTCATGAGAGTTTGTTTTGGGATTACCCCCATTATCACGGTAGTGGATGGACACCAGGTCAAGCAGTTAGGAAGGGAGATTGGAAACTCATTTATTTTTATGAGAATGACCTATATGAATTATATAATTTGAAAGAAGATATTTCGGAAGAGAACAATTTAGCAGACAGCCAACCTGAGAAATTAGAAGAGTTGAAAGAAGAGTTGAAGCATTATAATGAAATACTAGAGGCACCCAAGCCTACACGTAATTAAAATAGCTAGCTCATTTATAGAGCAGAATACTTTATACTAATAAATACCTATAAAAACTAAAGCAAGCCATTGAAAAAGGGCTTGCTTTTTAAAGTTTAGAGAACATAAGGTTTACTTTAGAATAACCTTATAACTAAATCAATTATGATTGGTAAAAAGGTAAGCTAAAGTATAAATGGGAAAAGTTATTTATAAGGTAAAAAAAGAAAGGCCGGCACAACAAATGTTTACCGACCAATCCTCCTAATTGAAAATACCAATCGAGGCATGTGGTATTTCCGCTTAACAACTAAATTATTTTGGGACAAAAAGATTTTAATCTAAACTATTTGTATTTAGGCGGTCTTTATAAAGGTCTATGGTTTTTCTAACGCTCTTGTATTTTTTCAATAAGAGTCTTGCTAAATCGGCATCAATATTTAGTTCATCCATAATCATTTTGACACCCCGTTCTACCAATTTTTTATTGGACAACTGCATGTCCACCATTTTGTTGCCTTTTACCTTTCCTAGTTGAATCATTATTGCCGTGGAAATCATGTTTAGAACCAATTTTTGAGCGGTACCGGCTTTCATTCTAGTGCTGCCTGTTACAAATTCAGGGCCTACTATTAATTCAATTGGGTAATCAGCTTCTATGGTTAATAGTGAATTTTCATTGCATGAAATACCACCTGTAATAAGGCCTTTTTCTTTAGCCTTCTTTATCCCGCCAACTACATAAGGTGTAGAGCCGGATGCAGCTATACCTAGTAGCACATCGTTTTCACATATTTCAAATTTCTTTAAGTCTTTCCACGCTTGGTTTGCATCATCTTCGGCATTCTCTACGGCTTTTCTAAGGGCGATATCTCCACCTGCTATGAGGCCAATAATATGGTCATCGGTAACACCAAAAGTTGGAGGGCATTCAGAAGCATCTAGAACACCTAGTCTGCCGCTTGTGCCAGCACCTATATAGAATAATCTTCCTCCAAGTTCCATTTTAGGAACTACTGCAGTCACAAAGTCACTAATTTGTGGAAGAGCCTTTTCTATAGCTAAGGGAACGGTCTTGTCTTCAGCATTAATACTACTGAGCAGTTCCAATACGTCCATCTTTTCTAGATTGTTATATTTAGAGGGTTGTTCAGTGATGGGGTTACTCATTTTCTTTTATTTTTTTATGAATTAATAGTAGTCCTATAATTGTTATAGCTGCGTTTACGGCTATGTTTATAAATCCAAAATCAAATTGAAATCTATTTTTAAAATAGAGACCCAAGAAATAGGTTGCAATAGGAGCAAAGACGCAAACTACAGGTACCCATTTATCTCTTACGGAGATTTTGGTGAACATACCAAAAAGGTACAAGCCCAAAAGTGGTCCATACGTATAGCCTGCTACCTTAAAAATCAGAGAAATAACATCACCTTCGCTACTGGCAAACATCATGATTATAACAAAAATGACACATGAAAATCCAATTAAAACTAGATTTTTCAGCTTCTTTTTTACTGCACTTGGTTTATGCTCTATATCAAGAAAATCATAAGTAAACGAGGTGGTAAGTGCTGTAAGAGCAGAGTCTACGCTAGAGAACGAGGCTGCTATAATACCCAATATAAAAAAGACACCAGCTAGTACTCCAAGATGGTTCAAGGCTAAATTTGGAAATAAGGTGTCAGTACCTATGAGTTGACCGTTATCGCCTATTTCTAAAGCTACGCCCATATCTTGAGCATAGATGTACATTAAGACACCTAGCCCCATAAAAAGAAACTGGGTTACGGCCAGAATTAGACTATAGGTGAGGGTGTTCTTTTGAGCGTCCCAAACGTTTTTGCATGTTAAGGTCTTTTGCATCATATTTTGGTCTAGACCAATCATGGCTATAGCTACCAAAATGCCTGCAATAAATTGTTTATAGAAATTGTTTCCTGAATTAGCGTTCCAGTCAAATATTTTAAAATAACGATTGTTCCCAACACTTTCAATGGCCTCTGATACGCTAAGGTTTAAAGAAGTTGTTATGGTATAAATTGTAATTACAGCACCAAGAATTAGAAAAACGGTTTGCATGGTATCTGTCCATACAATTGTTTTTATTCCTGATTTGTTGGTGTAAAGCCACACCAGTATGAGTATAAAAATAACGGTTAGAAAAAACGGAACTTCAAAGTGATCAAAAACGGCAAATTGTAGGATTTTTGCGGCGAGCAATAGTCGTAAAGCGGCGCCAAAAGATTGGGATATTAGAAAAAATAGCGATCCAGTTTTATAGGTTTTGTTTCCAAACCTCTCATTGAGGTAGGAATATATGGAAACAAGTTTAAGACGATAGTATAGTGGTGTTAGTACAAAAGTAATAAAGAGGTAACCCACAACATTACCCAGTATAAATTGGTAAAAATGAAAGTTGTTGTTGCCTACCATTCCTGGCAGGGAAACAAATGTAACCCCGGACAGTCCGGCACCTACCATACCAAATGCAACCAAATACCAAGGCGATTTTCTGTCACCGGTAAAATAGGTCTCATCACTCGCATTTCTGGAGGTGAAATAAGATATTGCCATTAAAATAGAGAAGTAGATGGCAATGATTACTAAGATTAGCGTAGGGCTCAAAAAGTGTAGACTTTTAAATTAAGAAAGTAGAAGTAAGGTGCTGCTTCACTAGTATATGGCAGTGAAATAAGTTTAAAAAATGGGGCAGCATTTACGCTGCCCCTGTTGTTTAACAAAACAATCAATAGTCTATAGTGCTGGATTAGCAGGTGTATTTGTATTGTTATCCCTTTCCGCATTGGGGTAAGGATAATAATTACGATTTCTTTCTGCATCCGCATCAGCGGGACCAGGTCTTTGGAATCTTCTATTGTCTTCAAGAGATAAACCGGTCAAATAAAGTTCAACCCTTCTGTTTTTATAGATTTCATCTAAAATATCATCTTGTACAATGGGGCCTGTATATTCAGGAAGGTTTGCACCTAAGCCATAAATGTCCGTTGTTGCTGTTTTTGTCAAAACGGTATTTAGTTCGGTTACCGCATTGGCAAGCTCATTATTCCGCGCATACGCCTCCGCTTTGATCAAAAGAATTTCACCGGGTAAATACACGGGTATTTCACTTAGGTTATCACTCCAGAAACCAACTACTTGGTAATTTGGGGTTTCAGCTTCTAAATCATCTGCAGTAATGTAGAAAGGAACACGGGCATCGTTTTCATCAGGTAATAGATCTGATGGTAATCCAAATGTTAAATCCTTGGCCTGCGTTACGTTTTGTGACCCGAACCAAAATGCTAATGGATTTGGAATGGAAGCATCATAAACCCAAGTAGATTTAACGGAAAGGTCAACGGCATTGGCCGCTGTTATTGCGGCATCATAGTTACCCGCCATTAAATTAAATCTGGCTAACATAGCGTTTACCGAATTCTCAAGGTCAACGGAGTTGAAGATATCCGAAGTTACGGCAGTATCCAATCCAGCAGCTATATAACCTTTTGCTTCGTTCAAGTCTGCAATGGCACTTTGTAATACGGCAGCTCGGTCTTCAAAGGTGGCATTTTCGATAACTTCTAACGGAATACTTTCAAAAAACTGAATTAAAGCTCCGTGAGCCAAGGCTCTATAGAAAAGACCATAAGCCTTTAAAGAACCCGAAGCAGAGGCGCTATCACTTGCATCATCGGCAGCATCGATCACTGTAGTTGCCTCTTTTCGGGTTAACATTGCATTTGTCCACATGTTGATTAAAACCTCATTTCCTCCGTTTACATCATCACCACCAAGCAAAATTTCGTTTTCACCTAGGTTTCCTGGGTTTAATAGTCTCAATTCGTCGGTATTCAAACCTGCAATATGGGTGTAATTGTAAATTATACCTGCACGGTCTGTACTCCATCTTTGTTGAACTCCATTTATCAACATCACCAAATTATCAACGTTATTGGTCACATCGGGCTCTAGAGTAGAATTGGGGTCTAAATATTCGGTATCACAAGATGATGCAACGATCATTAGTGCGATAGCCATAAGTTTTAGTATATTTTTCATATCCGTTTTTTTAGAAGTTAGCACTTAATGATAATGAGATGGTCATAGGAATAGGAACGTTACCGAAGTTTACAGATCGGAGTAAGTTAGATTGCCCACCAGCATTGGTCTCAGGGTCATAACTGAAGAACTTGTCAAACGATATCAAGTTACGTCCGATCAAAGAGAGCTTTACATTCTCTAATGTGGAATTGAAAAGTTCTGGAAACTCATATCCTAAAGAAACTTCACGAAGTTTAACGAAAGACCCGTCTTCCATTCTGAATTCTTCAATAGGGTAAACACCGGCAATGTAACCTCTTGGTAACTCGCCGCTAAGTTCTTGTTCTGCCAATTGTCCTAAACCAACACCTTGTCTGGTTCTTTTATCGGCATCGAATACGTCAAAACCTTGTACGGCTTCCCATAGCATACTGAACGAGAAGTTTTTGTAAGCAAGGTCTGTTCCAACACCAAGAATATAGTCAGGGTTAGGGTCACCAATAACTTTTCTTAGAACATCTCCAGTAGGTTGGCCATTGGCATCACGCTTTGCTGTTCCTGTTACTAAATCTCCTCTTTCTGGTTGTGGAACCCCTTCTGGACTTCCATCTGTAGAACCACCTGTTAAAAGCAATTGTCCGCTATCATCTTTGGCGTAATACGTACCGTAGAAAACACCCAAAGCTTCACCTTCTTTTACTACAGGAGGTGCACCGGTTAAACTTGCAATAGTAATATCTCCACCAATGGTTTGTAAAACTTTGTTCTTGTTGCTACTAAAGTTGAAGTTTAAGTCCCAAGTAAGATCATCCGTTTTCACGGGAGTAACTCTTGCGTATAATTCAATACCGTTGTTACGCATGGTTCCAACGTTTTCAGTTCTTGAAGAACCACCTACTGAGGGAGCCAATACACGACCTACAATTAAATCTTCTATATTCTGACGGTAATATGTGAACAATAAGGAAGCTCTATTGTTGAAGAAACTTAAATCCGTACCTATTTCAAATTCTTTGGTACGCTCTGGTTTTAAACCTTCGTTACCCAATCTATTGTTTTGTTGTAGGGTAGAGGACCCTAAGAAATCATTAGAACTATAGCTTCCAAATCTTTCGTATGGACTAATAGCGGTTAAGTTACCTGCTTCACCATAAGAAGCTCTTAATCTAGCGGAGTTAATGAAACTGTCGTTATTCCAAAAAGATTCGTTAGATAGTACGTACGATCCAGAAATTTTAGGATAGAAATTAGACCTTTCATCCACATCAAAATTGGTAGCGCCATCTATTCTTCCGGCTAGGGTCAAGAATAACTTGTTATCCCAAGACAAGGTCTCTTGTAGAAAGAATCCGTAGATGTCAAGATTGGTATCAATAGGCTGAGTATATAAAGGAATAGTAGGGGTATTATTTGCATCTAGACCTCTTCCTTGGTTACCTTCAAAAGATAGCTCACTGGATTGAAAACTATAACCTGCGGTTGTAACCGAGTTTAATTTGTCCGAGATATCTATATTGTAATTGGCGTTGATGTCATAGTTCCAATTAAAAATTTTAGCTTCTGCATCACCTAAATAACCATCGTCAAAATAAGCTGGGTTAACGTTGGCATAAGGGTAAATAGGAATATCTATGTGCCCCTTTTGGTTATATGTATCTACACCAATAATCTGGTCTATCGTTAGGTTTTCGATAGGATTTATTTTTAAATGCAGGTTAGGTATAAAGTGATTTACATTTTGTGTAATATCAAAAGACTCAATAATAGTAAGCGGATTGACACGTGTGTTTTCTACCGCCATTAAATTACCGTTTGCATCTCTTTGAGTAATATCAAAAGTATTATTGGTAATGTTGATTGAGTTGATAGGGCTCCAGAAAACGTTTCCATCCGGTTTCTCATCAGACTTACTGTTCGCGTAGTAAAGGCCAAGGTCATAAGAAATCCAATCTGCTATTTTGTGGTTGAATTTTAGTCTTGCAGAGAAACGGTTAAATTGAGTATTCTTAACGATACCCTCATTACTAAGGTATCCTACTGATGCCATATAGTTCATTTTCTCATTACCACCTTTGGCAGAGAAATAAGTGTCGCTACCAAACCCAGTCTGAAAAATTTCGTCTTGGTAATCGTATCGCGTGGTTTCAAACTTATTGGTAGATAAGTTTCTATAGGTAGTTAATGCATTTCCGTCATTTGGGTCAAAACCGAAGATAGGCCAAAGTCTACCTGATAAGTCACTATTTGGGACGGTTTCAAATTCTTCACCTCTTAAATTCAGGTCAAGTTTCTTTCTAATTGTACTTACATTAAATGTAGATTTTACGTAAAACTCAGGTCCATCTTCATAGTTACCACCTTTTTTAGTCGTAATAACTACCACACCGTTAGAAGCTCTTGATCCGTAAATTGCCGCCGCTGCTGCACCGTTTAATATATTGATGTTTTCAATATCATTTGGGTTGATGTCTACCATTCTATTTTGACCGGGAGAGGCATCACCACTAGCAATATTTAAGTTGGTAACGTTAGTGGTAAGGTTGCTGGTAATAACCCCATCAACAACATAAAGAGGTTCTGATGAACCTTTAATGGTACTAGGACCTCTTAAGCGGATTGAAAACCCACCGGCCGGATCACCAGAGTTCTGTGTAATCTGGGCACCGGGAACTTTACCTTGTAAGGAAGAGGTAATGTTTACAGGTGCTGCTTTTACTAATTCGGCAGATTTTACCGTAGTAATAGCGTTACCCAATTTTTTTCTAGACTGAGTAATGGAAGAACCTACTAGAATGACTTCATCCAAGGCATTGGAATCTTCATTTAGGGTAACATTAAAAACCTGGTCGTCTCCGGTTAGGATGGTTTCAAATGTTTTATAACCAATATAGCTAATAGCTAAGGTTTTTCCGGAAACATCACTTACTTCCATACTAAAGTTTCCATCAAAGTCAGAAGAACTTCCAGTTGTGGTGCCTTTGATTAAAATACTAGCACCAGGTAAAGGGAAGCCATCTTCGGCCAGAACCGTTCCTGAGAGTGTAGTTGATTGTGCAAATGAGCTCAGCGAGAAAAAAGCCAGCAGAAGCGCAGATAGCAGTTGATACATTTTTGTCATAATAGAATCTTTAGCTTGTTGTTTGAGCAAACCTAGCAGAATAATATAGTATTTGCAATTTATTATTGCATAAAAACAGCAAAATAGGGATGTTTATCTGATTTTAATAAAAATCACATATTATATGCAATATTTCATTGCATTTGATGCGTATTTATTCTTAATTTGATATTATTGCAGAAATTAAAGTATTAGAGTTTGAGAAAAAGTGAAAGACATCAGGTTATATTAGAGGAAGTACATTTGCACAACAGGGTGCTTCTAACCGACTTAGCCGGAATATTAAATGTATCTATGGATACAGTGAGAAGAGACGTAAAAGAACTAGATGAACTTAGTAGATTACGAAAGGTTCATGGAGGTGCAGTCTCAAACGGCTTCAATATTTATACAGACCAATCAGGAGAAATATTTCAACAAGACAGTAAAGTAAGAATTGCTAAGAAGGGGATTTCTTTGTTGAAGGATGGCGATGTAATTCTTATTAGTGGGGGGTCAACGAATTTAGAATTAGCAAAGCTAATTCCAGCAAAAATGAACCTCACCATATTTACGCCAAGCTTGCCTATGGCTATAGAACTAATCAATAATATGTCTCCGCGTCATGAGGTTTATTTAATTGGCGGTAAACTATCCAAAGAGTCTCAGCTCGTTACAGGTGGGGAGTCCATAAATAGCCTGTCTGATATTACAGCAGATATTTGCTTTTTGGGAACTGGGTATATTGATTATTCAAAAGGTATTACGGAAACCGATTGGGAGATAGCACAAATGAAGAGAGCTATGATAAAAGCTTCAAAACGTTTGGTAGCCCTTACCATAAGTAAAAAACTCAACACCGTAAATAGGTATAAGATATGTGATATTAATACGCTGCATGCCTTAGTTACGGAACTTGAACCAGATGCAGATTTGCTAAGGCCGTATCATGATAATGGAGTAGAGTTGATTTAGCAAAAGACGACACCTAAAATTTAAAAAAGACTGCGGCAAACATTTCCAGGCTATGGTTTTACGGTTTATCATCTTTTAAAATTTTAATAATCAGCAATCAGCTTGGTTAATTGTTCTTTTAGTAGTTTCTCTGTATATATGCAATAAGTATAAACAAAAGCAAGCCCTTTTTCAAGGGCTTGCTTTTAAAGTTTAGAGAACATAAGGTTTACTTTATATAACCTTATTATTAAATCAATTATGGTTGGTAAGAAGGTAACTCAACTACATAAGATTCAACAGATTTACCATCTTCACTACCACTCCAGTCAGAACCAAAAAGAACACGGGTTCCTGTAGGGCTAATAACGGCATGAGGTTCACCCCAGTAATCAAACTGATCTTCATCAGCTCTGTGGTGTCCAATTCTGTATACTTCTACGTTGCCTGGTTCAACTCTTGCTATAACCAATTCTTGATCTAGAAGTTTTACGCCGTCTTGTTCAAAACCTATCATAGAAGCAGCAATCCATCCCGGATTTTTATGAGCTACGGCAGAAATATGTGTACCGCTCTTTGGGTAATCATATCCTAAATCTTCAGAGATTACAGGCAAACAGTCACCTGTGTTTAAGTCATAAGCAACAATATTTCCTAAACATCCACCTTTAGGACCACCGTTAAATGTTACTGTAAAATCGGCATCAGTTCCATTCGCCATTTTACCTAAAGAAGAATGTTCTGGTTTCTGTTTGTTAAGTCTTGTTACAAGGTCACCGTTGGTATCGTACGAAGATACATTGTGATAAAAAAGATCACCACTTGGTGCAGGCATAGCAGCGGTATAGTTTACGTCATCAATATTAAAAGTAGTTAACTTTTGAGTTGAAAAACGATAAGCGTAGGCAGTATTGTTTTCACAACGAAATCCTATTACATCATTATCCCAAGATGGCATCTGAACATCGTTGCCCATACTTAGACCACCTGTACAGTTGGTTATCTCTCTTAGATTAACTAAAATTTCTTTATTGCCAGATGATACGGTGTATTTAATATAGTCATCCGTTCTTTTGTCTAGATAATAAAGAATGTCCGCTTGATTGAAATCCCAGTATAATTGTTCTATATCATCTGGTAGGATATCATCAAGGTTTCTAATAAAAGCATAAGTCTTACCATTTAATAATTGATGTACACCATTTGTCTGGTCGTACAAAATCATTCGGGTTTCATCGGCGTTCCATGCTTGAACGGTACTATACATTGGTTTTGTAACCGTACCATCGCCACCATTAGAAATTCTACGGATAATTGTTCCGAAGGAAGGATCTACTATGGTTTTTAGATACTCGGGTTTTGCAACATCTTGCATTGGATGAGGCTCTAGATCATTTGCTGTAAGTTCTGTAGCAATATCTACAGTAACTACATTTTCATCAGGGGTTACTTCTTCTTCCTCAGTGTTCTCTTCTTCGGGAGTCTCGGATTCCTGTTCTTCAGAATCGTTATCTGGAATTAAATTTAAGTTGTCACTGGTACAGCTCATAACGCTTAAACCAATGCCAAAAAACAATAGGTACATTTTCACTTTGTTCATAAGATATAAATTTCGGGGTTTAAAGATGTACGAATAAACTGAGGATGTGGTTGTTGTATTCTTTAATTTTAACAAGTTTGTTTATGAATAAGTAGCTTTTCTTCTATAGCTCTTAAATCATCCAGTAGTGTAGAATAGTACTGATATATGGTGAAAGGGAATTTTTTTAAAGAGAAAATCTAGGATTAAAAAAAGTTTAAAAAAAATTAAGGAATACGCTTAAATTTTTTAAAAACGTCCTCGAATAAAATAAAAAAATTAATTATTGAATCATTCTAAATGAAGAAATAGGATGCCTAAAATTACTGTTGAATGATATCTTTCTTAAATGTTTTTGGAGGGGGTTTATATGTAAATCACCTCATTATTTTCTTACAAATATTGGCAGTATCTGAGATTTGAGTAAATTACCTGTGAAATCGAAATATGTGCAATTATATATATCCGTACGTTACCTGCAAGCCAAAAAAAACATTCAAATAGGAATTGAATGATAAAAAAGAAAAAGATAATTGGAATTTGTGCAAGTGCGAGTCGGAATTCTGCAAATCTGTTAATTCTCAAGTGGATAGCAGAATCAAATAAATCCGATTTCAATTTGGAGATTATAGATGATTTGACTGAATTACCACATTTTAAAACTGAACTGACTGACAAAAATATACCTAAACAAATTCTTGACTTTAGGAATAAAATTGAAAATGCAGACGGAATTATAATTTGCACACCTGAATATGTTTTCAGTATTCCTAGTGGTTTAAAAAATATGATTGAATGGTGTGTATCGACAACTGTTTTCTCTGACAAACCAATTGGACTTATAACTACTTCGGCAAGCGGAGAAAAAGGACACATAGAGCTAAAATTGATTATGGAAACTATTCAAACAAAATTTACAGACGAAACAACTCTTTTAATTCAAGGAGTAAAAGGAAAAGTAGGGAAAGACGGTAAAATATTGGATAACAATACAGAAATTGAATTGAAAATATTAGTACAGAATTTAAACAAATTGACGGAAAATCTAGCAGGTAAAAAATGTATAAAAGAACAAAACAATAAGCTTTAGCTTATTGTGTAAATAGAAACCAATTTTTTTTGTTCGCAATACCATTGACTCAAGCATTAGCATTATTATGAAACAAACAGACGAAGGAATAATAAAGAATTTTTACGAAGTAAGAATTGAAGAATTACAAACTTTAATTACAATAAGCTATATTATATCAGTTGCAATTGGAATGTTATTTTCGTTTCAAAAGTATAATCGATTTGGAATTAATATTTTTGATTATGCAGACGTTTTTGATTTTTTAATCACCCCTTTTTCTGATTTCAAAGTTCTGTTATTTTCTTTTGGCTCTATATTAATGGGATTGCTTATAATAAAATTTGATATTTATTGGCTAAAAAAGCATCCTGAATCTTACTCAAAGATTAACATGGGAATGTATAAGAAAGAATGGTTTAATCCTGTTAGATACACTTTTTATACTGTTATGCTTTTAAGTTATCTTTTCGTTGCTTCAAATGGATATGGGAATTCAGCTAAAAAACAAATCGAAACTAACAGTGAAATGATTGGAGTGAAATTTAATGATGGGGATACAAAAAGAGGAATACTTATAGGAAAAACCAGTGAATATCTTTTTTTAAAAACAGAAGGGGAAATCACAGCAATTCCAATCAGATCAATGGTAAAAGAAATTGAAATAAAATAAAGTTTTTATCAATGCCTAATATACAAAAACCTTTTTCCAGTTAATTAAAATTAAGAGCCACTTATTTTATCGTTCAAAAATAATTATAGCAGCAACAAAAAGCCCCACCATTTCTGGTAGGGCTTTTTCATTATGACATCTAAAATCTAATTCACTGCTTAACTATATTTATGACGCTAAATTCTCTTCGGGCATTTCAACTTCTTCCGTTAATAACGATAGGAAAGTTCGGGACTCCTTTAACTGTTCCAGTGCAAGGTTATAATAGGGGAGTGCCTTATCTTTTTTTGCCTCAAAAAGATTTTCATAATACCCAATACCCTCCATTAAATTACTGCTAAAAGACAGTAGTTGCTTTCTGCGTTTAGCGGTAGGCATCATTTTAAATTCTGAAATCTGTTCTTTATAATATTCTAAATAGATGTGAAGTTCCTTGATGAACATATTAGGGCGATTAGGATGTGACATTACATTCGTTTTGCCATAGATATGACCCATCATTTCATTTAGCGTAGAAACTTTTGAAAAGTAGGCCATATTAGGGCCTGGGCAAACGGATACGCCTTCGCCTTCAATTTTCGTATCTAGATTATAGACAAGTAGTGCAGAGGTGCCTAAGCCTACGCAGGTACAGGATTTCTCGGTAATCTTATGAAAATGATAGTCGTATTCAGTTTGTGATAAATTTTGACTTTTTAGTTCTTTTAACTTCTTGTTCTGGTATTGTCTGGATGCTGTGCAAAGTCCTTTTTCATTAAAATCTTTGTTTAGCGCAACGAATTTTTTTGGACACGGACTACCTGGTTTACCGTCAGAAATTCGGGCTGCTTTTTCCACATCTTTGGTGTTCCCTTTTAAACTGTGAAAAGGTATGCCTAATGGCGAAATGTTACTCAAATACAAGTCTTCTTCCTTTGCCTTAACCAATCTATCTAAAGTGTCTTTGTCTACCGTTGTTGCCTCTGGAACTAAAAGAAAAGCGGAACCCCAACCCACAGAGTCTACATGGTATTCATCTATTAGAAATTGGTGTTCTGCGGCGGTACCAACACCTCCTTGAGCAGTGATTTTTAAAGACAATGGTTTGCTAGGAATTGCACGTTCTTTAAGCTGAAGAGAATTAACCAAAAGCTCATGAACCGTATCTATCAATTCTTGTTTGTTTTCTTTGAACTGATGTAATATTGGTCCCATTAAATGGCCATCTGTGGCAAATGCATGACCACCGCAATTAAGTCCGGATTCTATGCGGTACTCAGAAACCCAAATACCTTTTTTAGCTAGAAATTTGCCTTGTATCATAGCTGACCGGTAATCACTTACCTTAAGAACAATCTTCTTTTTGATGTTCCCGTTGGTATCCGGATAAAAATCATCAAACTGTTCTAAATAGCTGTATAAACGGGGGTTCATTCCTGCCGAAAGAATTACGGAAGAATTTAGCTTACTATTTGCATACCCTCTAAGTGCTGCATGGGCATCATTATATTCAGATGAAAGCTTTTCTTTTTTAACGTAGTTGTCCTTATCAACCTTCGTCATAATATTTACATCAATACTACCCATGGGCATTCGCTCTTTAACCCAGTCTTTTATTTCTGGAAAATTAAAAGAGTATTCTGCGAGTTCAGAAAATTCCTTTTTAAAGGTTGATGAATCGGGTAGGGAATTGAAATAAGACCTGATGCCGTCAGCAGTCTCGGTAGTGGTATTTTTGAAATTATCAAATTTTTCTTGAGCAAGGTCTTGAATCATATCAAGATAAGAAGTAATCCGTTTTGCCCTAAAATCTTCTATATTATCTGTAATTTCTTGATAAGCAAGTCCGTATTTGCCAGAGTACATCTTACGAAGCTTCTCTAAAAGTATATCATCTACCAGCGAGATAACCGAGTCAATACCAAACTGTGAGACCTTTAAAGGAGAGTCAATTGTAAAGCCGATGCCCATAACTGGAATGTGAAAGGAATGTGCGTGCGTCATAAAATATTTTTTGTGGTGATTTAATCTTAGTGAACAAATTTGCTCACGAGTTTTAAACTATAGCCCACAAAAATGCAGCATCTGCAACTTTTAAAATATGATTTTAGTCAGGTTTTTAGGATATTTCCTACGACCAATATTTTTGTATTTCTGCGGATTCAAAATACGTTTAAAAGCAAAACGCACTAAACTTCAATATAGATTGAAACTTAGTGCATTTTAAAATACTAGTTAAGGGATATTTAACTGATATTTCTAATTTAAACTTTATTATAGAGCGTTATCCATTATATCTTGAACACATTCTGGGTTTAGAAGCGTACTTGTATCTCCCAGGTTACTTGTGTCCTTGCCAGCTATTTTTCTAAGAATACGACGCATAATTTTTCCAGAACGCGTCTTTGGTAGTCCGTTGGTAAACTGAATCTTATCTAGTTTAGCAATAGGCCCAATTTGCTCTGTAATAATCTGATTGATTTCTTTTCTTAAATTATCATGGTTTCTACTTTCACCAGTTTCTTTTAAGATCACATAGCCATATAATGCATTTCCTTTTACATCATGTGGGAAACCAACAATAGCACTTTCTGAAACTGCTGGATGCTCATTAATGGCATCTTCAATTGGTGCCGTACCTAGGTTATGACCGGACACAATAATTACATCGTCTACACGACCGGTAATTCTGTAGTATCCTACTTCGTCTCTTAATGCTCCATCGCCAGTAAAATACATATCATCATAAGCAGAAAAATACGTGTCTTTATAGCGCTGATGATTTCCCCAAATAGTTCTGGCTATACTTGGCCAAGGGAATTTTATGCACAAGCGTCCATCTGCCTGTTTTCCTTTAATTTCTATACCTTTTTCATCCATTAATGCAGGTTGAATACCAATAAATGGTAATGTAGCGTATGTTGGTTTTGTTGGTGTACAATAAGGAATAGGGGTAATCATGATGCCCCCTGTTTCGGTTTGCCACCAAGTATCTACAATAGGCGATTTTTTCTTGCCAATATTGTCATCATACCAGTGCCAAGCTTCTTCGTTTATGGGCTCTCCTACGGTTCCTAAAACCTTTAATGATGATAGGTCATGCTTCTCTACATATTCCACACCTTCTTTGGCAAGAGCCCTAATAGCGGTTGGTGCGGTATAAAACTGAGTGACTTTATGTTTTTCTACAATCTCCCAAAAACGGCCATAATCCGGATAGCTTGGAACTCCTTCAAACATAACGGTGGTTGCTCCATTTGCTAATGGGCCATAGACAATGTAGCTATGTCCTGTAATCCAACCAATATCTGCCGTACACCAATAAACATCATTTTCTTTGTATTGGAAAACGTTTTTGAAAGTATACGCACTATACACCATATAACCTCCTGTAGTATGCACCATTCCTTTTGGTCTTCCAGTAGAGCCAGATGTGTATAGTATAAATAAAGGGTCTTCCGCATCCATAACGGTCGCTGTAAGTTCGTCTGAAGCTTCATCCAGCAATGGTTGGAGCCATTCATCACGCCCTTCTTTCATAGGTATATCTGTCTTAATACGCTTTACCACTAAAACATTTTTTACACCTTCGCAGTCGTCTAGAGCTTCATCAACAATACCTTTTAAATCAATTGTTTTTTTACCTCTGTATGAGCCATCTGATGTAATTACCATTTTACAATCAGAATCTTTAATTCTGGTAGCTAATGCGATAGATGAAAAGCCCGCAAAAACCACAGAATGTATCGCTCCAATACGAGCACAGGCTAGTAGTGAAATAGCCAGTTCCGGAATCATAGGTAAGTAGATACAAACACGATCTCCTTTTTTGACTCCTTTTGATTTTAGCACATTAGCAAGCTTATTAACCCTGTGGTATAAATCTTTATATGTAATGTGTTGTGTATCTTCTTTTGGGTCGTTTGGTTCAAATAAGATAGCTGTTTTATCTCCTCGTGTAGCCAAATGCCTATCAATACAATTTTCAGTAATATTCAATTTAGCACCTTCAAACCATTTTATTTCAGGCTTTTTAAAATCCCAACTTAAAACGTTATCCCATTTTTTTCGCCATAGAAAATGCTCCTCTGCTATTTCTTCCCAAAAAGCTTCAGGGTTACGAACAGACTTTCTATATACTTGGTAATATTCTTCTAAATGTTTTATATGATAATTACTCATTACTAAATTGTTTTTTATTTATGAATACCGGTATACCGGCTTTAATAAGTGAATTTTATTTTGCCTAAAGGGGTACGTAATCTATAATCTATTACGTGTTATATTGATGTTTCTTAGTTAGCGGTAGTACTACTTCCATATCTAATTTGTCATCAAACCTGACTTCTTTTTCTTATTCATTTTGTACCTAAATGTCATAGTGTAAAAAATTCCATGACTGGGTATTAGTTGGTGAGTGCTAACTATATTCCGTCTTTCAAGAATAGCTTATTAGGTACATTTTTTTCTTTACAGTACTTGCTAGCTGACAATGAGGATTAGAAAAAACAAATCAAATTTCTTGAACAACTTCCTACTTCCATGGTTAAATAGTCAATGGTGTTGCGAACATAATTTTTAGATTGTGCTCACTAACTACGTACCAAAACTATGGACGTAATTGTATTTCAAGAAAAAAGTTCTGGTTGGTTTCTAACCTTCTATCTCTTTGGCTTTAGACGGCCAAAAGCATTCTGAGTCAACTAAACTATCCTTGTAAAAGCTAAATAACTTATTGTTTAGCTTTTTTAGCGTCAAATAAACCGAACCAGTTAGGGTTAAATATTTTGAGTTTAATAAGTACCCAAATAATTACCACAAAGCAAATACCCATAACTATAGATAGCACGGGGCTTGTTTCTGTTTGGCTTTCGAATTTAAATCTCAGATATAGCGTACCTATGATGTAGGCAGTTATTATAATATCTGACGCCAAAGGATTAATGCGAAATTTCATGTCTTTAAAATTTAATTAAACATAGTTTGTTTGCACACAAAACCAATTTAAAAAAAGTCTTAAAAGACTATCACTCTAATAGTTCCAGTATTTCTGAAACTATTTTTTTTACTGAAAAAGGTTTGATTAAATATTTATCAGCTCCTAGTTTTAAACCCTTTTCAATATCCGAAGCTTTATTTTTTGCGGTTAAGAAAGCTATTTTTGTAGCCTCTAAACTCTTTTTACTCTTTATTAGTTTTAACGTCTGATAGCCATCTATATTAGGCATCATTATATCTAACAAGATGATGTCTGGAACAGTGTTTTCTACTATTGAAATTACCTCACTACCATCTCTTGCAATAAAGACCTCAAATCCCTTTTTTTTAAAGGCATATTCTAGAGACATTACAATATTTGGCTCATCATCAACAATTAAAATCTTGTACATCATAAATCGTTATACAATGTAGCTAATAGGTAGCGTAAAAACAAACTTTGCCCCTGTTTTTACAGTCTTATCTGCCCAAATTTTACCCTTGTGCTTTTCTATGATTTGTTTGGTGATCGCTAAACCTAGCCCACTGCCTTCTGGTTTAATGGTATTTTGATGTTGTGATTGATAAAATTTATCAAAAACATACGCTATATCTTCTGCAGGAATGCCTTTTCCATTGTCTATTACAGCTATTTCTAGTACTTCATTTCCTAGTTTATAATCTATTTCAATGTTTCCAGATTCTGGCTCGCAAAACTTTATAGCGTTTGAAATTAAGTTTGTAAATACTTGAAGAATTCTATCTTCATCATACTTAATCTCAAAGTGATGAACATTTTTAATCTGTATTTTTATTCCTTTCTTGGCCGCTATATGTTGCGTATTTGCAACTGCCTTTTTTATTGTTTCTTGAATATCAAGACTCCGCATATCTAAACTTAAACGTCCTGTTTCTAGCTTTTCAAAATCTAGGATATTATTAATAAGTCGCCCTAGTCTGTCTGAATCTTGCAGTATGTTCGTTAGAAACTGTTTTTTAATTTCCTTGGGCATATCATCCTCTTCATCCATCAACAATTCGGTTGCGGCCCTGATTCCGGTAATAGGTGTTTTTAGTTCGTGCGCTACGGTGTCTAAAAACTCATCTTTTTGTTTGTCTTTATTAACCAGTTCTTCATTTGCATCTTTTAGTTTTGATGATAGTTGAGATAGCTCATCGGATTTTTCGAGAAGCATTTTATTACTTACAATATTCTCTTTAGATTCCTCTAATATTCTAAGTACTTCAGTCAGACTTATTTGTTCCTCCTTTACCACACTATCAATCAAGATTTTTGCCGAGGCACTACCTATACTTCCTGTAAGTAATTTTTCGGAAAAGTTAATTAGCCTGGCATCCGCTAGCTGTGTATCTACTGGTAATTTATATTTGGTAAAAAACAGTTTTAATGCTCTAGTTGCTTTTTTCTCACCTAGAAACCTAACGAGCATAGTTTTAATATCGGCCACATAGGCTTCTCCTTTCCAAACAAGTGCACTGTCTTGTAATGCTGAAAAATTCCTGCTATCTACAAACATTTCGGCATAGTTACGCTCTCTATAGTTTCCTTTAAACATGAGTGAAAAAAACAAATAGGCCAGCAAATTGAAAAGGATACTCCAGAAAAAGGCATGAGCAGGCGGACTTAAAAAGTCAATACCAAACAAAGCATAAGGTTTAAGTGCTGCAATGCCATATAAGCCATATTGCGTAAAATCATCTGTTCCGCTATAGGCAGCTAAAGTAAATGGAAGTATTAGGGTGTATACTGTAATAAAGAATCCAAGGATAATACCAATTATTGCGCCTTTAGATGAACCACGATTCCAGAAAAGCCCAATAAAAAAGGAGGGTGCCAGCTGAGCAATAATTGTAAAAGAAATTAAACCAATGGAGTACAACGATAATTCTCTTGAAAATGAAATGTAGAAGAAATAGGCTATAATTATAATTGAGAAAATAGAAATACGCCTAATGTTCTTAATGTACCGCTCATTACGTTCTGTTTGGCTTCTAATAAATTTTTCTAAAAACCCGTATGGTATAATGAGGTTGTTACTCACCATTGTAGATAGTGCCAAAGTGGATACAACAACCATAGAGATTACAGCAGAAAACCCGCCAAGAAAAACTAATGTTGCTAGAAAAGAATTACCCTGTTCTAAAGGTAGATACAAAGTGTAATACTCAGCATTTACGTCATCTCCAAAAGTTATTTTACCAGCCCAAGCTATGAAAATTACAAAAATATTGAATACTAAAAGATATAAGGGAAACAACCAAATTGCCTTTTTTAAATATTTTTCGCGGTTATTTTCTAGTACTGAAACCTGAAATTGTCTGGGCAACAAAAAAATTGCCATAAAGGACAATGAAATCATGAAAAGCCAATTAAAACCGTCTTCTAAACCGGAAAGAGTAGTGAGCTCTTTTAAATTATCTATAGTAGCTATTTGATTATAGATATCGGTTGTGCCATCAAATAGATAAAATGTTATGTAAATACCAATGACTAAAAAGAAGACTAATTTTAATACAGATTCAAAAGCTACCGTGGCTATTATCCCAGTATGTTTTTCAGAAGCATCTGCATTTTGAGTTCCAAAAAAAGTGGCGAATATGGCTAGTATTAATGCAACGTAAAAAGTAGAATCATGAAAGGTATTGGTTAAAATGTAACTGGTGTTGTCTGACATAATTTCAAACGTTTCAGACACAGCTTTAAGTTGCAAAGAAATGTATGGTATGGTACCAAAAAGGCAAACTACGGTAACTAACGCACCTAGAAATCTATTATTCCCATAACGGAGGGAAATAAAATCTGCGATAGATGAAATTTTATTCTGGTTAGAAATCCGTATAACTTTCCGAAGTACTATTATCCATAGGGGAGCAGCAATGACTGGCCCTAAATAAATGGGTAAAAAATCGATTCCGGTATTTGCTGCAATACCAATACTACCATAATAGGTCCAAGCGGAACAATAGACAGCAAGTGATAAAGTATACACATAGGGATTGTTTACCCATTTGCTCTTTTTCTTTCTTTCTGCAAGGAAAGCAATGAAGAACAACACTGCCAAATACGTAAGAATGATAACTATGATTACATAATTACTCATAGTGTCTTTTTAATACTATTCCAGAAATAATAACAGAAAGCAGCCAAATAGAAAAAATAGAAAAGTAAAATGTAGGAAAGCCAAATATTGCTCCTTCAAAATTGAAAATTAAGACAAAAGGAATATTGAATAGGAAAAACAAAGCAAGCGAAAGGACTATCAGTTTTTGTTCGTGGCGTTTCTTCATCTACAGTAGATTATTTGTGGTTGGTAGGTAAAAGGTTGCACTAATTTATGAAATATAATACCTCTTGGACATAATAAAATCAGCATCACCAAAATGGTGATGCTGATTTTTAGCTAATCAAATATAAAATAGTATTACAATTCGGAAAAAATATCGAATTATGAAATGCTTGATTTAGTGATCAGACGCTTCGCCTGCTCCCGAAGGTATTCTGATACTTTCTACCATATCTTGTACATTCTGTGGAGGCGCCGGTGTCATTCTTGAAACCACCATAGATATTACAATGTTTACACACATGGCAATAGTACCAAATCCTTCTGGTGATGTTCCGAACCACCACTCTGCACTGGTGCCACCGCCAAACATATCTAATTTGAATTTCATCATGTAGAAAAGCATTAAAAGGATACCTACTACCATTCCTGAAATTGCACCTTGGCTGTTCATGCGTTTATCAAAAATGCCTAAGATAATTGCTGGAAAAAAGGAAGCTGCTGCCAGCCCAAATGCCAGGGCGACGACCGCGGCTACAAAGCCAGGCGGATTTACACCAAAGTACCCCGCAATTAAGATTGCTACGAAAATTGAAATTCTTGCAGCTGTTAATTCACCTTTATCAGAAATATCTGGTTTTAGTTGCTTTTTAATTAAATCATGAGAGATAGAAGTAGAGATTACCAATAGTAATCCTGCAGCAGTAGATAATGCTGCAGCCAATCCACCAGCAGCAACTAGGCCAATAACCCAGTTTGGCAGATTTGCAATCTCCGGATTTGCAAGAACCATGATATCTCTATCTACGTAAAGCTCGTTTTCAGCATCACTTGGATTTGTAACTATACGTTCTCCGTTAGCACCTCTAGCTTCAGAATAAAGAGGTTTTTTATCTGCTAACGCATTTCCTGCTACGTATTGAATTTTACCGTCACCGTTTTTATCGGACCATGCAATTAGACCTGTATTTTCCCAGTTTTTGAACCATTCTGGAATTTCCTTGTATTCTTTATTACTTACGGTTTCAATTAAATTCGTTCTAGAAAAAACAGCAATTGCTGGAGCAGTAGTATACAAAATTGCAATTAGTAATAATGCATACCCAGCAGATTTACGAGCATCTTTTACTTTAGGTACGGTAAAGAAACGTACAATTACGTGAGGTAGACCCGCTGTTCCGGTCATTAATGCTAAAGTAATAGCAAATACATCCCAAGTACTTTTTGTTCCGCTTGTATATTCATGGAAACCAAGTTCTGTATGTAGTCTATCTAATTTATCCAATAAGAATTCACCACCTTCAATCGAGCCTCCCATTCCTATTTGAGGGATAATGTTTCCTGTCATTTGCAATGAAATGAAGAATGCAGGCACCATGAAAGCAAAAATCAAAACACAATATTGTGCTACTTGTGTATATGTGATCCCCTTCATACCTCCTAATAAGGCAAAGGTTAAAACTACGGTCATACCAATAAGTACACCTAGATTAATATCTACTTGTAAAAATTGAGAAAACACGATACCTACACCTCGCATCTGGCCAGCAACATAGGTAAAGGATACAATTAATGCGCAAATTACGGCTACGGTTCTAGCGGTGTTGGAATAATATCTATCCCCAATAAAATCTGGTACGGTAAACTTACCAAACTTTCGTAAATAGGGGGCAAGGAGTAGTGCTAGTAGCACATATCCACCGGTCCAACCCATAAGGTAAACCGAGCCATCGTAACCCGCAAAAGAAATGATTCCCGCCATACTTATAAAAGAGGCGGCACTCATCCAATCGGCTGCTGTTGCCATACCATTTGCCCAGGGAGAAACGCCACCGCCAGCTACATAAAATTCTTTGGTTGACCCAGCTCTAGCCCAAATCGCAATTCCAAAATAAAGGGCAAAAGTAATTCCTACTAATAGCCATGTCCATGTTTGTACGCTCATAATGTTCTGTATTAAAGTTTGGTTAGGTTACTCGTCGAAACCGTATTTTTTATCTAATTTGTTCATTAATCTCACGTAGACGAAAATGAGTACTACGAATACATAGATTGATCCTTGTTGTGCAAACCAGAACCCCAGTTTGAATCCGCCAAGTCTAATTTCATTTAATTCTTCTCTAAATAATATTCCGCATCCAAAGGATACGACGAACCATATGACAAGTAGTATAATTAAATACTTCAGGTTCTCTTTCCAATAGGCCGTAGCCTTTTCTTGTTTATCAGACATAAATGTGTTTTTATAAGTAAATCATTGCTTGAAGTGATATGATATTCGAGTCTAATGCCCCGAATTCTTGTTTTTTGTACTCTAAAGTCAATTTGGAATTGTGGCCGCTCATGTATGCGTTTACGCCAATACCTAATGTATTTCTGCTATCGCTTACGGCATCATAACTATGAGAGCCATAACTTAGGTAAGGTTGATATCTAGTTTTGGTTACATCACCTTTAAAAACATAACCTACATGACCATAAACCATGCTTCCCGTTCCATAGGCACTAAACAGGTAATTTTTACCGTAATCATTGGATTGAAAAACGGCATAGGCAGTTAATGCACTCCCATCTTCGCCAAGTGGCGTGTCATAAAAAGCATCAATAGCAAAAATCGAAACATTTTCACCGTCTAGAGTAGGAGCGGTATCAGAACCTGTGTTGATCACGGCACCTTTTGGATGTAAAAAGAATCCGGCCCCAATGTTAAATATTTTTTTGCCTCCAAGGTAAGAGCCCACCTTATACGGTAAAAAATTAGATTCTTCGTCAAGAAAATGGTAGTCCATGTAGCCTGCATAAGTTTTACCTGCATCTTTAGAACCTAGTAAAGCGCGACCATTGTAAACGGCATCTCCGCCAGCAACGGCAACGCGACTATCTAAAGTTGTTGTTGCAGCATCGTTTACGGCTAGACGATATTGAAGTCTATCAAAATTTCCTTTGATAAAAAAACCTAAATGACGTGCAAATTGATCGGAAAGACCAATAGTGGCCCAAGATTGCCGATTGTTATCCATCGTCATCATATTTAAGGTACTTTGGTTATTAAGCCTAGAAATACCGTTAAAATAATGTAATCCACCACCAACTGTATGATTCTCTCCTAAGTTGTATTGTGCCCAAACACCGTGAAAAAATAATTGAGAACCATCTCCTTTACCAGTAGGGCTTAATGTTGAACTGTTTAAGCTGTTAAGCCCAAAATGAGTTAAGATTAAAAAGTCCTTATTGATTTGGGCGAACATTAAAATACGAGCTCTTCGTAAATTAAAGTTTAACGGACTATTCTTATTCCCGTTTCCATCAAAAGTTTCGTCCAAACCATAATTAGCCTGTACCTGTGCCCAAGAAATTATTCGTAGATATTTAGATCCATCTTCGTTAAATTTCATTTTAAGTCCTCCCGTATAGTCAGGCGAACCTTGGGCAATCATTAATTGAAAGGACATTATAAAAAGGCCAATCAGTAATAGAGTTTGTTTACTCATGATTTTAAGAGATTAGTTAGTGATGAATTGATTTTGTGTGCACCGCTAAACTCTTAAAAACAATTAGTTAATGTTTTATTAATATATCTTTTTGCTAATTTAATATAGTTACTCTTTAAAACGCTCCCATTTTATGAGCATAAACTTATCTCCCAGCTCAGTAACAATTACTCCCGCTCCCTTTATATTTTCGGTTTTTTTAAAGTAATCGCCAAGCTCTGTAGCGTTTAAAATTTTGTAAGTAGGGTGGTAATCAGAATTGTAGGGCCGCTTAATGTTGTATTTCTTAACCCAGTTCATGATGCTTACGTGAGAGATTCCTAAAATGCGTTCAATCTCACGATAGGTTAACCCTTCTAAGTATAATTGGAGTGATTTATTCACGTAGTAATCATCAATTTTTTTTCCAATTTTATTTACTGAAAAAAAATAATTACATTTTTTACACTTGAATCGCTGCCTATTATTGACGATTCCACTTTTTATATAGCTGTCAGAACCACAGTTAGGGCATAGTTCAATTTTCATGTATATCAATTTTGCATAAATATATTAATTTAGCAATTAAATCATGAACCAAGAAATGAAAATATTTTTATATAAACATCAATTATGTCTTGAGATATCAGGTATAGGGGCTTTTCAATAATAATGATGGTTCCATTTTTTGGATGCAGCGGAATCACTTGTATATTAGTTCTTTCGTTGTGAAATAGTAATATCCTTGAGCTTATTTCTATTTGCCAACTAGTGAACTAGTATTTTGAAAAGAGTTAAGGTTTATTGATTTCTTTACCCGCTGATACCTATTTTTACATAAACTAAAGCCGATGCTTCATTTAAAATTAGCGACAGACCCACGCTGGGTTAATATTGTTGAAAAGAACATAGAAGAAATACTTACGGACCATGCGTGGTGTGAACAAAAGGCGGCTACTAATGCAATCACTATAATTACGCTCAATTCTGAGTACCCGGATTTAGTTACCGATTTACTCCTTTTAGCCCAAGAAGAATTAGAACATTTTCAAATGGTTCATGAAATCATTAAAAAGCGTGGATACACCTTAGGTAGAGAGCGTAGGGATAGTTACGTTAACGAGCTTTACAAGTTCATGAATAAGGGTGGCAGTAGACTTAAATCTATGGTAGATAGGCTCTTATTTTCTGCTATGATTGAAGCTAGGAGTTGTGAGCGTTTCAAACTACTTTCAGAAGAAATAAAAGACCCTGAGCTTTCTAAATTCTATCATGATTTAATGATTAGTGAAGCAGGCCATTACACTACTTTTATTGGTTTTGCCCGCAAATATGGTCAAGATATAGATGTGGATAAACGCTGGCAAGAGCTAGTTGCTTTTGAAGCCGAAGTAATTAAAAACTACGGCAAGGATGAAACCATACATGGCTAAAAAGATAGCTACAAGACGTATCTAGTTCTTTCTATAAAAAGTACCGAAAATTCTATCCCAAATTACGGTATAAAAGCCAAAGTTGCTATTGGCTTGTTGGTGGTGTGTTTTATGGAATACGTGGTTACCAAAAAGAAAAGGTTGCTTTGTTGATTGTGTATTTAAATGCCCCACGACACCTAAGGCCCAGTTTAAAAATATGAAGGCGAGAAAGCTATAAATATTGAGTTGAACAAAAAATGCGAATACGGTTAATAAGAGTCCAAATAGAAGAGACTCCACAGGTTCCATAACATATAGGCTAATGGCGTTAAAATATGCATGGGAATGATGGGTGTTGTGAAACTTTTTAAATGGCCATACAAAATGAGAGACTAAATGAAGTAGATACATGCCCAAATCGAAAGCAAAGAACAATATGACAAAATCTAGTATAAGGTGAGTATCTGTTGTAAAGTGGATGCTTCCTTTTTTATATAAATAATAGCCTGGTATAGCTACAAGAATATTTATAAGTACAACACTAAGACTATTGTATACATCCCGTCTAGTTAATGCCAGTGTTTTGTGATTATGAACTTTTGACCACGAATAACTTATAAGCACTGTAAAGAGATACATAACGATATTTGCACCAATTAAACCACTAAAGAAGGGAATAGCATTATCCAATAACTGCATTAATTAGTTTTTAAGATTATTTGTGTAACAATTTTAAAACTGCTTCTTTGGGCAGACTTGTTTCCCAAACTAAACGTTCTCCTTTATCATATTTAAAATAGGTATAGGTGTTACTGCTTTTGTCATAGCGAATATGAATACCGTCGTAAAAATCTCTATCTAAAATTATTCCTGTAGCTACCAGCTTATCATCTATATAAGAATGCATGGTCACTTCACCGTCAACAAACAGCTTTTCTGGATTAAGAAAGTCTTTATACGTAAACTTCTTAATATGTTTTAAATTAGGGTATGCCTTTAATAGGATCCCTTCTTTTTGCAAGCTGATTACTAATTGAGAATCTACCAATGAATAATTAATATCGTAACGTGCTTCATGATAATTAATATCGATGGCAGTTATTTTATTATCGTGAAATTCTAAGTTTCCGGCAGATACATCAATATCAGAAAACATTTCTACTTTCGCTTTCGTGTGTTCTTCATTCAAATACGTACCTCTGAACATAACTAAATCTGAATCTCTTTCAGCAACAGTAAACCCAGTATCAGAATAGATAACTGTGTTTCGTATTTTTTGATTTAGATCATCTTTGGTGACTATGGTTTTTAAAAGTTTTCCGTTTTGGTATTCGTGAAAATGCAACCTATCTTCTGTATGCTCCATAAACCTACCTTCGTAGGGTTTGCCAGATTTATACTGCATAGAATCTACCACAGCAAGGGTTTCATAGTCATTAAAACCTACATATTGCGTACCTGAAATTATTCCATCTTCATAGTAGGTAAATGAGGCTAATATAGATTCAAATTTAAAAAAGTCACCATTAAAAGGTTTGCCGTCTTTGTAATTTCCTTTCGCAATTTCTCCTTTTGAATTTTTTAGACGTGGCCAAGATTCAGATAAAATAACACCTTTGTCATATACAGCTTCTCTCTCTATTACCTCCTCTAGCCCAGTTTCTGTTATTTCTCTTTCAACCCCTTGTTTAAGTCCTTTTTTATAGATTGTGAACGTATGGTCATTTATAACTGTACCCTTAATAGGTTTCCCTTTTTTATAGATACAAGTGGTTTTCTTTTTTAATCTTTTTTCGTAGAACTCAATTAATCCGTGACGTTCATTGTTTTTATAAGAACCACTAATGCTCAAATCTCTATTTTCTTCATCTTGCTCTATAAAAACACCTTCTTTTATTCCGTTTTTATAAGTAGTCATTTCACCACTATAAGATATGTAATGAACACCATTATATGGTAGTTCATTCTTAAAGGTAACGGCATAAGTTTTACCATCTGCAATTATTGTTTGTGCACTAGCAATTCCGTTTTTATAAGTGGTGTCACCAGTAAAAACAATGGTGTCATTTTCATAATCAAACTCGAAATTTTCTCTTTTAACAGTAGTTCCTTTTTCAAAGTGCGTTATCGTATAAGTGTCACAAACTTGACCTTTATAGGGCTCTCCCTTTTTATATATACACTTGCAGATTTCTCCGTCTAAGCGTTTACTTTTTACCATACCGGTAAGTAGGTCATTCTCATATTCTTGTTGCTCTAAAATCTCACCAACGCTGTTATATTGAGCAAATATGCCATGTTTTTTACCATTTTTAAAAGAAGAAAAAAGCATACTATACGAATCATAGAAAGTTCCGTTCCAAGGTTTATGGTCTTTGTAGATTCCTTTTGCCAATTCTTTTCCGTCCTTTAAATAATAAGCGCTTTCACCGTTTTTGTCATAATTCTGAAAATGCTCATATGACTTCACTTGCTCCAAGTTATCGGAATAATACAAAGTTTGCTTTCCTTCTAAACTTCCTTCTTTGAAGCTAGAAATACTGTTAACATAATTATCTACAAACTGACCAGTCCAATGTTCATCATCTTTATTTATACCTCTAGTAACTTTTATTTTTTTTCTTGAGTATCCTATTTCCTCGCCTTCTAATTTTCCGTTGGCATATGTTTTTAAACTGGCATAGCTAAAAACGGTACCGCTGTGCGGTTTGCCATTCTTGTAATCAGCTTTTGAAAGTAGGTTTTCTTTGGCATCGAATACAGCATACTCACCATGCATTTCTCCATTTTTGAAATGCATGTAGTCTTCTAGACCTATAGCATCATCTTCCTTATTTATAAAAAACGTGGCTAACATTCCTTCTTTAATACTGCCATTTACATAACGATTTTCACCTATTTCTTTTCCTTTTTTATCATAATATCTAGTGATACTAATACTATCATTTTGTTGTGTTTTTTTCTGGGCAATTTGATTGGAGTTTTCATAAAACATTTGTTGTCCAATATGATTGCCTTCTTTGTAAATAGGGATAAACCCATTAAAACAACAAGGATGAATGAAAGTGCCTTCCCAGCCGTGACCATTTTTATATTCCCCTTTTGCTCTTAAAAATCCGTTTTGGGAATACACGATAGATTCTCCGTTAAGTATGCTATTAGAGTAATATCTAATTTCAGAAAGCTGACCATTTTTATGATACCATCTAATTTTTCCCTCTAGAGTTTCATCTTCAATGTTAGACCAATAACCATCCATTTGAATATTGCCGCCAATGAAATAGTCTTTCACATGATATAAATTACCTTCTTTTTCTAGCGGAAGCGGTCTAAAAAAGGATGCATTTGCTTTTTCAGTTCTATGCCAGTCAGCGTCAAAATAGAGTGTGTCTTTCTGTGCGGATATTTGGACTGTAACAACTAAAAAGAGTAGGGGAAGTATGTTTTTCATTATAGTTATTGCTTGGTGTTAATTAGTTGTACTAATTGCTGCTTGGTTATGTTTTTTTGATCTTCAACTAATTCGCCTTTCTTATATAAGTTATAGTTATAGCTGCCATTTTTATTTATGTTAGCTGTAACGCCGTTGTACTCCCTACCTTCTTTGTACATACATGTAGCAATTGGTGTTTCTTCTCCATCGAAATAAAAACTTGCCGGACCATCACCAAAATAAAATAATCGTAACCAATCTTGAATATCACTAGGTTTTATAGTAGTCATAGGTTTAAGAGTGCTTTCAAACTTTATAATCATATTTTCTAAGTCAAAAACTAGCGCTATTTTATTTAGGGCAATACTTTCTATGGTAACATTTGTGTCATATTCCTTAAATGAAAATGAAGCATTAGAAATACCTTTCTTTGAGAATGAAAATCTGCCCATTTCATTTCCATTACCGGTAATAATTGCGGTTCCTTCACTAGGGTCGGTATCTGTATAAATTACTTCGGTAGAATAGCTTGTTATGTCTCTAGAAGGTCTTTCCTTAGAGGTTTTATAGCCTTTGTTAGTATACCTGACTATAGCATCTGGTTTTTTGCTTAGTCCCCATGTATAAATATTAGTCTGTACTAAATTTCCATTTTCATAATGGTGCTGCAGGGTATCGCTATTGTATACTTCAAGTAGATTGCCCTGAAATGGTTTTCCGTCTTTATAGCTTACACTATCTAGTACCACCCGCATATTAGAACCCATTGTAGTAAAATATTCCCGTCCAGATTTTTGACCATTTTCATAATGACTTACAGATTGATAGCTACTTTTTGTTTCTGTATCTGGTAGGTTAATAGCTAGGGTAGTTAAAAAATCTCCCGAAAAAGGCATGTTGTTTTTGTAGGTGCCTTTGAGGCTAGCTTTATCTTTAAAAGGGAGGAAAATTGCTTTACTTATGATTTTGCCATTTTTATATTGAGTTACCTCTTCTATTGAATTTTCGTTAAAATTAACAACAGTTTCATCCCCATTTTTCTTGCCTTTTTTATAGCGAGTAAGTGTGTATTTCTCAGGGAAATAGTTCTTGTCAATTTTTTCTAATATGGCAAAACTACCTTCAAACGGACTGCCTGTTTTATAGACACCTTCAGCAATTAATTCCTCGTTAAAATAGAATTTTCCTTGTTGAAGTTTATTGTCTTTGTACTCGTAGATAGCCTTAAATTTCTGAGCAATATATTCCTCTTTTAATTGCTCGCCTTCGTTATAGGTTTTTCTCGTATAACTGGTTCCGCCAGAATATTCATAAAATACGCCAGTAAAAGGTTTGTTGTTTTGGTACAATCCTTCGGTAATTAATTCACTTTCTTCAAAATATTGAATTTGACCATGTAGCTTACCTTCTTTATAGTTTCTGCTAATACTATCAAAAGGTGAATTATAAGCTCCATAAGCACGCATAGGAGTTTCTAATCCGTTTTTAAGTCCGTTTTTATAAGATACAATGGTATCTTTAAATATTGCGGTGCCATCAATTGGTTTTCCATTCTGGTACGTACAGAATGTACTTGTCTTACTTTGTAAATTCTCGAATTCTATTTTTCCGTCGTAAACACCTTGGTTATAATTACCAGATGCGATATAATCCTTGTACTTCTTATTAATTTGAAAAGGACCTTCTTTTGTACCATTTTTAAAAGTGGTTAAGCTACCCGATATACGATCATAATCTTTACCAGAATATGCCTTGCCATTTTTATAAATTAACTCGTATGCTTCTCTGTTTAGGTTGACGAGTTTTTTAGTTTTCTTTTTATCTTTAAAAAACTGAATTTCTATTTTTTCATCTTGATTTTCAGAACTGTAAGAGGTTAACTTTACTAATTGACCATCTACATACTTATAAACATCATAACCTTTACATTCCTCTCCATTAAAAGGTTCTTGCTCTTTATACTCACATTCACATACTTTATTCTCAAAAAGCCCTGTACTCATTACCCTACCTGAAACCTTACCATTATTATATTCACGTACTGAAATTATTTTACCTTGATCATTAAAAGTGGTGAGCGGACCATGAAAGCCTCCATCTTTATAAGTGGCGATTTTGCGCGTATATTCATTGTAAAATGAACCATCATAGGACATTCCTGCTTTATTGATGCCTCTAGCTTTTTCTTTTCCATCTTCATAATAGGAAACTTCTTCGCCTTCTTTTATGCCATTAA
This sequence comes from Zobellia barbeyronii, assembly GCF_018603515.1. Lineage (GTDB taxonomy): Bacteria > Bacteroidota > Bacteroidia > Flavobacteriales > Flavobacteriaceae > Zobellia > Zobellia barbeyronii. The sequence continues at coordinate 68,336 of NZ_JACATN010000006.1, read as the reverse complement.
CAACAGCATAAGATTGCTTTTTCTGCGTGAAATTTAAATCGTAGTACGAAGTTGTAATGCCATCATTTCTGCCATCCTTGTAGGTGGTTTTTTCTGTTTGGGTATTGGTGAATTCTCCACTAAATCGTTTGCCGTTCTTATTAATTCCTGTGGTGGCTATTGTGCCATTTTTAGCATAGCTGATTTCTTCGCCATTCAATACACCATTGGCATAGGTTTGTAACAAACGGTAAACAATAAAACTACCTGAGTAAGGCTCATTGTTCTTATAAATGCCTTTAGAGCTAACTAGACCCCCTTCCTTATAAATGGTATTTGCACCTTCTAAAACACCATTATTATATTCTGATTCTATAGATTTTGTTCCGTCTTCAAAATACCAAGTAACTTTGCCGTGTAGGGTCTCATTTTCTATATTAGACCAGTACCCTTGCATCTGCAGATTTCCATTTATATAATAGTCTTCCACTTTATATAAATCACCTTCTTTCTTTAATGGGACCAGTCTAAAAAAAGCAGCATTATTTTTATCTGTTTGATTCCACTTCGAATTAAAATAAAGAGTGTCTTTTTGGGCTATAAGGTTGTTAGCGCTACAAAAGATGACTATTAGGATAAGTTGATTCTTAATGCTCATTTGTTACTTCAGTTTTCTTCGTTATTGCTATGTTGCCACCATTATCACTATAAAAACTGTTGTGGTCTTGGGCAATGAATTTATACTCGTATTCTTTTAGCTCCTCATATCTTAAAGTTTTAAAAGAATTATAGTCGGCTTCCTTAATTTTTTCCTTTTTTAAAAAGATAGATTTTCCATCTTTAGAGATATCATTTTTTAATATGCTAAACGAACCAACTACGGCACCTTCAATAACATAGCCTTTATAATAAACTTGGTTTTTGTCTTTTGCATAATCACTGTATTCATCTCCAATTACCGAAAAAGTGCTTTTGTCAGCCCCAGTTACAACACTATTGAAATCTGAAGGTTGATAATATACTTGATTGTCATCTAAAGCGTAGTCGTTATTTAAAAACCTAAAACTTAAACCATGACTGTTAGGGATAATGTTATTGTCATAATACACGCCATATTTATCTGCTGTCACCATTTTTTTCAAAACTTTGAACGTAGCTGGGTCACGCTTAACAAGTTTCTTAACTTCATTAAAAACACTTGATTTATCTATGCCATAATATTTAGTTAGTTGCTGAAAGGTTTTAGCATCTGCATCTTCTATAGTTTTAATAGAAGTATGCGCTTTTGTGTAGTATTCCTGACCAAGTCTATAAACAGAATGGTACACGACTTCATCTCCCTTTATTTCGTAATACGTTTCATCGGCATCTGAGCAAGAGGCTACTAATAACAATACTAAAATGAGCTTATAAATTTTCATAACCATTCATTTTCTTCTTTTGACCATATTCCTAAACTTCCATCGTCATGGGCACCTCCATTTAATCTGTAATAATGATTCTTATCTTCAGCATCATACATAGAATTACCTTCTATCATTTTAAATGAAGTGTAATCACCTTCCTTTACGATTTTTCCACGATAAAATATAAAAGTGTCGTCTTTAGATAGGTCATATTTTAAAATCTTAAAAGAATTTACATTTGCGTCTTTCATTTTTACATGAAAATGAAAGACGTGTTTGTTGTCCTTTGAATATCCATTTAAATTATCAAGTACTATGAATGAACTAGGATCAGCCGCCTTAATAGTATGCTCATTACAATACACCTGTTTTTTATCTTTCGCATAAGATAAAAAACCAGAATTTATGATTTCAAACGTTTTTTTATCAGCCTCTTTTAAAATGCTATAAAAATTAGTGGGAATGTAATAGATGTTGTTGTTATCTATTGCATACCCGGCTCCAAGCAATTTAAAACTTAAACCATCACTATTTGGTATTAGATTGTTCTGTTGGTAAACGCCATGTTTATCCGCTGTGATATATTCGTTTAGAACTTTAAAAGTAGCGTTGTCTCTATGTTGCACTATTTCAATTTTAAAATAAACATGAGTAGCATCCATACCATACTCTTTGCTTAATTCTTTAAAACTGTCTTTATCAGCTCCTTTCACTATATCAGTGCAGAAATGAGGTGAACGGTAATCTTCTGTTTTTCTATATACAGAATGATATAACACCCTATTTCTTTTTATTTCATAGTATGTTTTTTTGGCATCGGAAAACGTTTCTTTATTTTTTGATAGTATGTTTATTAGTTTTTTCAAATGATAGAGCGTTTTGTTAATCAATAACATTTATAAGTTTTAGATAAAACGATTCTACATGAAAGATTTCTAAGATTTCATCCTTAGATAAATTTTGTCCTATAGATGGTATTCTTTTTTCAAGAAACTTAATGTTCGCCTTATCCAATATCGTAAAATCTTGATTTGTCCTTTGTTGGTTTTCTATATAATTTTCTTGATAAGTGAGTATTAATTCAATCTTTTCAAGAGAAAGTTTTTCTTTCAACTCACTGTAAAGGTTGGTGTAAATTGTTTTTGCAGCTTGCGCATTATTATAATTCGCTTTTAAATAAACTTCTTCAGAAGGAATGTTTACGCTATAAGTTTCACCACTTATTTCTATATTTTCTGTTCTAAAATTCATTTCTGTTTTGGTTCTTCCGGTTTGCGTTTTCCGTTCTTGACATAATACTTCCAAATACCTATTTTCTCATCATCTTTATAAACACCCTTAAATTTTCTTTTTCCGTTGGCATGCTTACCCTTCCATTTACCACTCCGTTTTCCATTTATAAATTTGCCTTTGTAGTGAAGCTTACCATTTTGGTGAAAATACTTCCATTCTCCAGTTTGCAGATGGATGTTTTCTAAAGTACTCCAAGACCCTTCATGACTAAGCTTGTTACCAATTTCGTGATATCCTTTTTCTAATTTTGTATTCGCCGAAAAAACGATTAAATGGCTAATAGCGCCATTAGGGTAATAATTTCTTTTTTCAACTTCTCTACCGTTCTCGTATATTATTCTATGTTTAATGATGCCAAGTTCTGTATAATCTTTATGTATGCCTATGGGTGTACCATGCGCGTAATAGCGCTCATAGGATAAGTTGCCATCATCAAAGAACGATTTATGCGCGCCATGAGCTTTGTCATTTTTATAATTTTTAATTTGAGTTAGCTGACCATTTCTATACCACGACCATTTTCCGGTTTTCTTTCGGTCTTTGTAATGTTCAATGGCTAGTGGTTTGTCCATATGATAGCGTCTTATTTTACCATCATATGCTCCATTTTTGAAACTACCTGCTTTAACTAAGCAGCCATTTTTGTCAAACTTCAACCATTCACCAGATTTACGTTCATTGGTGTAATTGCCATGTTCTCTTACCGCTCCATTTTCGTAAAAAAGAGTGTATTCTCTTTTAATTCCATTTATAGTGCTAATGGAGTAGGGGGCACCAGTAATAAAATACTCTTCCCATTGCCCTTTTTTTGTGATTTCATTATATATTCTTATTTCTTTGAGATTGCCATTCTTAAAGTAGGTTTTTATTTGACCATGTAGTTGAAAACACAAAAGGAAAGAAAGAATAAAAATAAATTTCATATTACTCTACGCTTTTAAATTCAAAAGGAACGCTTATTTTTCTATTAGTGCTTAACCAATGTCCGCTATAGACTCCCTCTTTATATATTCCTTCAAAATAGCCACTTATTTTATCGTCTTTTTCGTATTCTGCAAGGTTTACTTTGTTGCCATTTACAGTACCGATAAGTTTTATTCTTTGTTGGGTTTTACTATTGATGAAGGTGGCTTTTACTTTGCTTTCTGTCCAAATAAAATGAATAGTACCATTTACTTGAGTATTGATGTTTCCTGTGAGTTGTAAAACGTTTTCATCTTTTTTTATGTCTAGAGGTAGCGTAATAATTTCTTTTTTAGAACGAACTTCTTTAAATAATGGATGTTTAATAATAAGTTGAAATTGATACTCTCTATTTTTTAAATTTGCTGGAAAGAATGGTATTGGACCATCCCAATGTTCAAGTATGTATTCGTTACCATCAAAAAGCATTTTATTATCATTTAACATATCACTTTCTGTACCTAATAACGAAACATCATGTAAGTAATGTGCATCTATTTTGCCATTACTATCGGTTATCTCAACAAATAACTTTGCGCTAGCTTTAAACTCCAAATCAATACCTGTATGGTTATAAAAAATTGGATCAAAGTAGATATGATTATTATATTTAGCTAAATCAATTTCGAGCTCAAAGTTTTCCACTGAAAAAATTACATCATCATCATTTTCATATATCTTTTCAATTGACTTGATTAAAATTTCCCATTTACTGTTAACATATTTTTCATCTAATGAGACTTTTTCTCCGTCATCATTATGAAAATAAGAGTTTGAAACATGGGGTGATATTTTTCCCTTTTCAGATATGTACGTAGTCATAGTTCTAAGGTCACGAACCGTAAAACTCTTGGCGTAACTATCGTAATTATAAAGTTCATCTAGTTCAGGAAACTCATCTCTATCAGATGCCTTGCTTTTTTCATATATGTCGGTCTTAAGATTATATAAAAAAAGGATATTACCAAAAACTAAATCTAAATAACCGTCATAGTTAAAATCTACATAAACAGTATCATACAAATCCTCTTTATAAGGATCAAGATAAATTGTTTGTTTTAATAACCTGGCATCCCGCTTTATTTCTATGACTAATCCGTCATTACCTTTTGTAATTTCGGTAGGTTCTAGGTCTGAGTAGTAGTCAAACCTAACATAGCCACTTGGCACGTTATGGTACATTGGTGTTAACTTAACCGTTAAGGGTTTTCCATTCTTATCATACCATAAACCATTTAATGTTTCATTAATTTTAAAAGGCACCTTCCAACTTCCTGTTATATTTCCTTCTGATTTTTCCTTAGCATAGATTCCGTCATTTTTTACTTCACCGCCAAAGGAATTAGACTTAAACTGGTACTGTTCCTCTAAAAATATCCACTCTTTTCGACTGTCATACGCGTAAGCAATATCAGTGATTCTACTATCTGAAGCATCTCTATTATGAGTCCTTTTTAGCATAAGTTTTATCGGGTAATCCCCTATAAATCCAGAATACCAAAGTAATTGGGTGCTTGGGGTTATGGTTTCTAATAAACTATTAAGATTGTTTTCAGAAGGCTTAGGTGTAGCATTAATGGAACTAGTAGCACCAAAAAAAGCACCTATAAAACAGGCTGTCAAAAATTTACATGATATATCTTTTAGTTTAAATATCATTTTACTTAATTGTTTATTGCTGTTTTATACAAATTATCTCTATCTAAAATAAGTACTTCATCAGCAATAGCCTGAATTCCATATGACTCACCTGTAAATAATACCTCTTCATTTTCTGAAGTCAAGAAGGGTCTTATATTAGTTCCATCAATATTGAGTTCGTAAACAAAAGTATCTCTGTAATAATCTGAAGATATACTTGTAGTAATTAGGGCAGATTTTTGGGTAAAAAGAATATCAGAAATGTTAGCTTTATATCCGTCGCCGTCTTGCGGCATGTCAATTTTACGCCAATCTTTTCCACCATTATTTGTATAGAATAAATCGCCTCCTAGACCGCCTATTAAGCCAATGTTTTGGTTTAAGAATGCAATAGAGTTGAGGTTTACAAAATCTTCACTGTCTGTCTCAAAAAGTAGTTTCCAATTAATGCCGCCATCGCTACTTTTATAACTTCTACCAGAAAAAGTAACTACGATGATTTCCTTTTCTGAAAAGGCCACAAAGTCTGAAATTCCTTCTGTTTCTTTTTCTAAGCCTTTGTATTCAATAGTAGTCCAAGTTTTACCTGCATCTACGGTTTTTAGAATAACAGCAAAACTTTCTTCTTCTCCATTGATGTAACCATAACCGGTAATAAAACCAACTTGCTCGTTAACAAAGCGTATTTTGTAATATTTGTTAAAGAAATAACCTCTTTTTTCATAGAGGTCTTTCGTGTTGAAAACACTCCAGCTTTCTCCTAAATCTGGTGAAGTAAAAATATATTCACTATCACCTATAACAAAGATGTTGTCACCTGAAAATGCTGCAGAATAAAACGGATTACCGAATCTAGAAAAACGATTTTCTAACCAAGTTTTACCACCATCTTTGGTAATTCTTGTTATTAATCCTGCGCCACCAACTAGTACACCAATATCCTTGTTTTTGAAAGCTAAACCATTATACATATGAAACCCTGTTTCTTCTATATGATGTAAAACAGAAACATCTTGGTTGGTTGAAGCATTTAAAAAGCTTGTTCCTTTTTGGGTAATGGTATCTTTAGTTACAAACTCATTGTCTAGAACTATTTCTACCTTATTAAAGCCAGTAAGTGGTTTTTCTTCTTGATTATTTTGCCCTTTACAAGAGTGAAGAACAACTATTAAGATTAGCATTATAGACCGTAATATTTTCATGATTTATTTTTCTAAAACATGCTTTTTAAAACCTGAATAATAATCATCAATAGCGTTATACTTTTTATAAAAGAATTATTAATACACATCTAATCCCGAAAAATATATTTCTGTTATAGCGGTATCATCGTATTTATCGCCTTTGTAAACGCTTATGATTTCAAACCTTATTGTATCTCCTGATTCTATTTCCTTATTATAAGATTTGAATGTGTTACCATTCTCATCTTTGTATTTATACCAACTTGTACCATCGTCATTAGAGCCGCGGTATGTTATTTCAAAACCTATTGTTGGTATTTCAAAAATCTGCTCTGCATACACATCTTTAAGATTTAAAATGGCAAATTCTGTATTGTTTACACATACTTTTAATTGCCTTACTCGGGAGTTATTTTTCCAAGTAGTCTTGTCTTTGATATATCCATTTGCAATCTTAATAGTTGTAATACGTGGATGCTGCGTAGGGAAGTTAAACTCAACATATTCACCAATTCCATCTCCTTTAACACCCTCAACCCATGCTGTGGCATAACTCAAGTCACTTATACTAGAGTAGTCGTATGAATTACCATTTTGTGGTTCTAAGGCAGATGATACTTTGCAGAACGCAGTAGTATCGTCTAGATAATTTATGTTATAGCCTTCATCTGTCCAGTCATCACCACAAATAATATTCCACATGTCTTCACATGCTTCACTGTAACCTAACTCTCCACATTTGCTTGTCAATTTATTTCTTTCGTCTTCATCATAATTGTTCCAAACCGTCATATCCGTAAATAATGAATTACAAGTAGACCATAAATCTTTCTTTGTTACAAAATCATATTCTGTTTCTATTTTAGGCTCAAGAGTAGGTGACTCTTGAGCAAACACTGAAAATTGTGCGATAAAGTATATGGAGAAGAAAAGTAGTTTGGTTAATTTCATTACTATTTGGTCTTTAGAAAGGTCTTTAAGAAATAGAGGCTTATATATTAGTATTCTTCCTTTACTTTTCCATTTTTCAACACATGTAGCAGAGGTTTTGAATCTTCTTTTTTAAGATCGATTTTGTAAAACTCATTGCCACGGTTTATGGTTGTGTCAGAGAAAATACCTCCTTTTGTAATATATTTTGTTATAGCTTCTTTATCAGACTCATGTAAAGGTTCTCGTATTCTTTTTTCATCTCCACTAATAATAGTATCTCCTTCTAACAGTAATGGAGTTTTAGCCAAGCGTTTTCTCATATAATAAAAACGATTGTTATCCATAATAAATTCATTATCGCCTTCAGACACTTTACCAAAATAGAGTTCTACTGTATTAAAAACTGGCGTTTCACGTAACTGGCTAGCGGTTAGGTTAACCTTTATATCTTTTATGGCTTTACTCTTGAATTTAATTGAAACTTCTTCAAAACTACCTTTGCTTTCAAGGTTTGTGACCCATTTTTTATCAACCTTGAAAAACATTTTTTCTCTGTGATGTTCAGGGCTTATATAATTAATGGATATGGAGTCTTTTAACTGGTCATTGTGTCTTGCATATAAAATATAAGGTTGTACTAACTCTTTGTTTGGCTGTAATTTTAGTTCATTGCCCTCTATGCTATAGGTGCCATAAACTTCTAAATCTACACTCCCAAAAATTGAATAGTAATGAAATAGGTTGTTGTCTAATAGATAAAGTTTAGTTGGCATTTCCATTTCAGACAAGTCATAGAAACCTTCTAAAGTTTTAGATTTATTCTCAGCATTTTTTTCTGGTTGCTGTGCCACCATTATATTTAGATATAAAAAACAGGATAATAGAATGTATTTCATGGTTAGGTTATAATAGTTTAATAACAAAAAAATCGTAATAAAAGTATTGTTAAAAGCCACGACGAGTACAAAAAGGATAGTCATCATATGGTTATTGTAGCAAATGGTATATTACATCTTGGTGAATGTTACTATATAAATATTAGGCATTTGTATGCGAATAATAATATGTAATCTATGTTAGCTAAATTAGCGGCACTGCAGTTGGTTAGGACAATCACCAAGTGCAACACATTAAAAGTATAGACCTTAAAAAAATACAAGTGTGTATAAATAATCACTTAAATGTGGATATTGTTGATAAAAACCTCCAAGAAGCCCGTATCCGACTTCAGTCTATATAAACAGGTGAAGTTAGGTTCTGAAATTCTACTATTAGGACTTTGAAGTAGGGCGAAAACCTTGCGGAAAAGATGGTGTAGAATGCCCAAAAAAGGAACTATATAATGAGGATGCTTTTGTAACCACAAGTAAAACTGATTATGACATTGATATGTCAGAGTCCTTCAATATTCTTTGACTGAAGATTATTTGTGTTGCATTATCTTTATCTTATACTTATGACCATTTTATTCTGTTCATATATTTTTATCTGTTTTTCGCAGAAATAACTAGTTTTATATTGATAAAGAATGATAATAACGGCTAGATTATAGCAGGGCTAAGAAATAGAAATAGCAAAAACTACTATTAATCAAAATCTTTACAGAAAGGTCTTTATGTTACACGTTACTAAACTTTTAGAAAGTATAAAATAATTCATTTGTAGTATCTTTTAGATAAAAATTATCCTTATTTTTAGCAGCTTAAATGGCTATTACTCAAATTAAAGCTAGATGTCATTTTAAACCTAAACCAGGTCAAGATTTTACTTACAGTTACTTCTTTAAAATATGAATTCAACAAAAAATATCTTAGCGATTTATTCCAGCCAAGATAAAGATGTGCTGAAGTATTTCTTACTCCATTTACAATCCATAAAAAATAACTTCAATATAGCTGTTTGGAGTGATGATTCCGTTGATGATATAGAGCAATGGAAATCAACAAATGAATCTCGATTACCCCAAACAGATGTATTTCCGATTTTATTGAGCAATACTTTTATGAATTCTGAATTTGTCAAAAGTGATGAATTTAAAATGCTCATAAATCGATATAAAACGGATAGGGCTGTGATAATCCCTATAATTCTTGATGAATGCTCTTGGGACGTCAATTTTACTTTTGAACATTACAATTTTAATTTTAACGAGCTTCAGGTCTTTCGCAAAAATGAAAATCCAATAAGTGACGGGAATCCAACAGACATCGTTTTTACACAAATTTCCTATTATATCATGGGTTTGCTAAATTCTTTGACCAAAAAGAATACTATAGAAAAACCTGTTAATGTAGAGGAACAGAAGGTGTCAAGTTCAATAACCGAAGGGCAAATAGCAATTGACTTCTTCCAAGAAAGTGTTTCTGAGCATAAAGTGGAAAATGAGATAAAAAATAAGGAAGAAGTAGGAACAAAAGAGAATGTTGAAGAAGAAAATATAACTGATGACGAGTCAGCAGAGGTTCAAGAACAAATTTTAAGGGAGAAAAGGTTAAGAGAGAAAGCGGAAGACCAAAGAAGAATTGAGAAAGAAGCCCAGGACAAGAGGGCAATAGTTCAAGAAGAAATTCGTGAAAGAGAATTTATAAAAGCTCGTATAGCAATAGGGGAGAAAAGACACGGGCAGGCAACCAAATCTTTAAGAGAAGTGCCTTGGGAAAATGGATTTGGAGAAACAGTTACCACAAAAAGAACACCAAATAGAAAAAATGGTCTTGCTAAATATAACTATCGATTCAACAACGGGAATACGATAGAGGCCCGGAGCATAATTCCGGAAAGAAAGCGGATTATTGAAGAACCAAGAGTTCAACTGGTGGTTGAGGAAAAAATAAGCGCCAAAATAATAAATCCAGTTAGAGAGACACGACAGGAAAAAGAAATAGAAGAAATAGTAGTCGTAGAACAAACAGTCACTAGAAAAACTGATCTTGCAAAATATAATCATTGCTTTGATAATAAAACAGAGATAGAGGTTTTAAAAGTTGAAACAGAAAAGTCGGGCAAAAAAGAACCCAAGACCCAAATAGCGACAGAGAGAAAAAAACGGCTTGCAGTGCTCAAGGACTTTGATGCAACATTATGGAAAAATAAGCTTGCCGAAAGAGTAGCCTCGCTGAAAATAGTTGCTACAGAAAGTGTTTTAAAATGTAAGCGTCTGTTAAAGATTAATAAAGAAGTTAAGGATAAAGAAGAACAAAATACTCAAATAGCGGTAGAGCGGAAAAAACGCCCAACAGTGCTCAATGCCATTAAAGCGACAGAATGGAAAAATAAACTCGGCATAAGAGTTACATCACTCAAAACAGTAACAAAAGAAAGCTTATCAAAATATAGGCAGTTGTTAGATAAAAAACTAGATGTAAAGGCCAGAAGAGTTGTTTCGGAAGAAAAATGGGACAGTGAAGAGCCAATACCCCAAATGGCGGTAGAGGAGAAAAAACGGACTATACTACTAAAAAAATTACGCGAAGCTCAATGGGATATAAAGCTCAATGAAAGAACTTTGGCACTTAAAGGAGCGGTTAAAAAGTATTTTAAGATTTTACAAGATTCCCTAGTCAAAATCATTGATGCAATTAATCAATTTTATAATAAAGCTAAAAAGAACATTGGTACGTACAAGAACGTAAAAGTTCGTTCCGGGCTCTTAATCGTAGCCCTTGTTATTTTTGGAATATTAACTTACGTATTCCTGGGGGATTCTCAAAAACAATCATTTACACCGTTAGAAGTTGAGAAAGTAGAAGTAGTTTCCGATGCTATTGTCAAAACGGAGAATATTGAAGAGATCGATGCAGGAGCTACCTTAAAATTAGGTACTGGGGATATTTACAATGGTGGAATAATCTTTACTATTGACTCATCGAACAAAACGGGGAAAATTGCTTATATAGAGGACAAAGGTCCAATGACATGGAAAAACGCTATGAATATTCATGAGCAATTAGGTGAAGGATGGCGATTACCCGAACTAGATGAATTACGGGACCTTTATAAAACTATTGGGCCAGGTACGGATAACAAGGGGAAATTCGAAAATGAGTTGTATTGGAGCGCTACACCATTTGATGAGCATCAAGCGCGTCTTGTAAAATTCAGCGATGGTAATGCCTCATATCACTATAATAGCTCAGGAACGCACCGAAAATTTCGAGTTCGGGCCATTAAAGATTTTAAGCGATAGGGAAGAGTATGTTAATCTTGTAAAAAAAATATTGAATCCCTATTTCTGTAATTTATAAAGTTAATAGGGTAAAGTTCAATAAAATTAGAATCTACTTCCCGATACAAAAATTTGCAAAAATATTCCCCAACAATTCATCATTAGTCACTTGCCCTGTTATTTCTCCTAAGTGATATAGTGCTTCGCGCACATCAATAGCCATAAGGTCGCTAGAGAGGTCTTCTTCCATACCAAATTGAACTTTCTCAATTTCTTCTAAGGCTTTGAGTAGTGAATCGTAGTGGCGTGAATTGGTTACAATAGTTTCGTTGTTACGAAGCGCTCCTGTATTTACAAATTGCAATAAGCTGTTTTTCAGTTGCTCAACACCTTCACCTGTTTTGGCAGAAAGGTAATTCACAGCATCTAGGTGTTGGGCGATAACCTCTTTATCAGCATCGGAAAGGGTATCGGCCTTATTTACTAATAGAAGAAGTGGCTTTAAAGGATTTTTGTTCTTTATTTTTTCAAAGTCGATAGTGATATTTTTTAGCTTCCCGCTTTCAGCTAAAATCTTAGAGCCATCTACCAAGAGCAAGATTACCTGAGATTGTTCAATTTTCTCAAAAGTTCGTTTAATGCCCATGCCTTCCACCACATCTTGGGTTTCCCGGATACCGGCCGTATCTATAAACCGAAAACCGATTCCTCCTATGGCTATTTCATCTTCAATTGTATCACGAGTGGTACCAGCTATGTCCGAAACCAAAGCACGTTCTTCATTAAGAAATGCATTCAGTAAAGTGGACTTGCCAACATTGGGTTCACCTACAATGGCAACTGGAATTCCGTTTTTTATAACGTTTCCTACCGCAAAAGAATCTATTAGGCTTTTCAATACTTTTTGAATGCGTGTTAGAAGGTCATTAAACTGTGTGCGATCTGCAAATTCTACATCTTCTTCAGAGAAATCGAGTTCAAGTTCAATGAGCGATGCAAAATTTAAAAGCTCTGCACGTAGGTTTTTAATCTCATTACTAAATCCGCCACGCATCTGTTGTATAGCAATCTGATGGCTAGCGGCATTGTCACTGGCAATAAGGTCTGCAACGGCTTCGGCTTGGCTTAAGTCCATTTTCCCGTTTAAGAATGCTCTTAGGGTAAATTCTCCAGCATCTGCAGTTCTACAACCGTTCCTAAGAAACAATTGAATAACCTGTTGCTGAATGTAAGGCGAACCATGACAGGATATTTCAATAACATTCTCGCCGGTATAGGAATTTGGTCCCTTAAAAACGGAGACCAAAACTTCATCTAATATCTTATTGTCTTCTACAATATGCCCTAAACTAATCGTATGGCTCTTCTTTTTTCTTAAATCTTTCCCGTAGGAAGATTTAAAAAAATTGGCTGCGGTATCTATTGCAGTCTCACCAGAAATACGGATGACTGCAATTGCTCCAGCACCTGAAGGGGTTGCCAATGCTATAATATTATCGTTAGGAACCATTGAAAAGTTTTTGCAAAAATAGGCAAAAACAAGTAGAAAGAAATTCAAAAACAGGCTTCAAAAATTTAATAGCGGAATGTTTTTGGGTAACGGAAAATAAGTAACTTCGTCCTCCATTAACTATTTAAATATATTTTTATGAAGAAACGTTTATTAATATTTTCTGTTATTCTTTTTGGAGCGGCAACTTTTTCATTTGCACAAGAGGAAGAGGTAAAAGAGGTTAGAAATGATTCAATTTCTCAAGTAGAGATAGCTCAGAGAGAAGCTAAAGAGCTAAGAAAACAAATTGAAGTAACTGAGAAAGAGGCAAAAGCAGCCGAAAAAGAAGCTAAAGCAGCTGAAAAAGAAGCAGATGCAATCATAAAAGCGCAAAAAGCTGCTGATAAGGCGACTAAGAAACACGAAAAGCTTGCTAGTCAAATCGGCACAGTAGAAAAAGGATTGAAGAAAGACGAAAGTAAGGTTGCCAAAATCAGGAATAAAATGGAGGTTGATAAAATTAAGGGAAGACTTTCTCCTAATGAGGTTGCCAAAATTGAAAAGAAGTTGGGTAAACTGAAATCAAGTATAAACAAGAATAAGCAAAAATTGATAAAGCTACAGAGTAAGCTTTAGGGTTGTAAACTTATTATAGAATAATCCCGTAAGGCATTGCTCTTGCGGGATTTTTTTGTTTTAATATTTAATGAATATTGTAACATTTTTTGTTTTCGGTCGTCTTATTTGTAGAACCCCTAAAACAATCAAAAAATGGAAATCATCAATCACAACAGAACTCTTGAACAAAACAATCAATTATTGGTAATTGCACATCTGTCGCAATTTTTGACCTATGTCACCGGTTTTGGCGGTCTAATAGTTCCGCTATTATTATGGCTTACAACAAAAGACACGGTAAACGGAATGGATGAGCACGGTAAGTCTATTGTAAATTTTCAGTTGACAGTATTACTATTTACAATTCTAAGTGTACCGGCCATATTACTTTTTGGCCTAGGTATCTTGAGCTTAATTTTTATAGGGATAGTAGCTTTTATAATGCCTATAGTAAATGCGGTGAGAGCTAGTAATGGCGAAAAACCGAGTAAGTTTATGACCATTCCTTTTATCTCTTAATAATCACCTTATAAAAATGAAAAAGCCCCAAGAATTTCTTCTTGGGACTTTTTATATTCTAGTAGTATCTGTTTAGCTGTTAAGCATAACCGGCATTACAAGCATAGTTACATTTTCACCCTCATCAAGACCATCAATAGGAGTAAGGATACCTGCTCTGTTCGGTAAGCTCATTTCCAATGAAACATCATCAGAGTTAAGGTTGTTCAGCATTTCGGTTAGGAAACGAGAGTTAAAACCAATTTGCATATCATCACCTTGGTAAGAACAAGTCAAACGTTCTTCGGCTTTGTTACTGTAGTCAATATCTTCTGCAGAAATATTAAGTTCTGCCCCAGCAATTTTTAAACGAATCTGGTGGGTAGTTTTGTTAGAGAAAATAGCAACCCTTTTTACTGAACTCAAAAATTGATTTCTAGCAATAGAAAGCACATTTGGATTCTCCTTAGGGATTACTGCTTCGTAGTTTGGATATTTTCCGTCTATTAAACGACAGATAAGTTCTGTATTCTCAAAACTGAATTTAGCGTTACTGTCATTGTACTCAATAACAACATCAGATTCGCTACCTCCTAATATTCCCTTTAAAAGAGTCAAAGGTTTTTTAGGCATTATAAATTCAGCAACTTGTGAAGCGGTAACATCAGTTCGTTGGTATTTTACCAATTTGTGAGCATCCGTAGCAACAAAAGTTAAACTCTCTGTAGAGAACTGAAAGAACACACCGCTCATTACAGGTCTAAGGTCATCATTACCTGCTGCAAATATAGTTTTGTCAATAGCGGTAGCCAAGATATCTCCAAGAAGGGTGGTGGAGCTAGGGTTGGCCAATTCAACAGCTTTAGGAAATTCTGCTCCATCGGCATACGCCAAAGCATATTTACCGTGATTAGAGCTTATTTCTACCGTGTTATTGTCTTCAACAACAAAAGTTAAGGGTTGCTCCGGAAAAGTCTTTAGCGTCTCTAACAGAAGGCGAGCCGGAACGGCAATGGTACCTTGGTTGTCAGAATCTACATCTAGCACTGAACTCATTGTAGTTTCGAGATCAGAAGCGGAGACCGTTAATTTGTTATTATCAAGGTCAAATAGAAAGTTGTCTAGAATAGGTAGTGTGTTGCTATTATTAATAACACCACCTAAAACTTGTAATTGCTTTAAGAGATACGTACTGGATACTATGAATTTCATAGGAGAATCGTTATTTCAAATTGTGGTATATAGTGTCTAAAATGTCTCGAATTTAAACCAAGTTTTAAAAAACCTGAGTGAAACAAAGATATTTGAAAAGCATTTTTTAGCGAAACAAACTTATTAACACCTAGGCCCTGTATTTACGTCTTCTAAAATAGCTCAAAATGACTTCAAGAAGAAGTGTTAACCCTATGGGAAGCCCTATATTTATTAGCTATCATTTAGTTTTTTGGTCTGCTATCTTTGGTGGGGCTTGGAAGGGTGCAAAAACTTTTTTATTTTGAATGTTTATAAGTCATTTTTCATCTAAATGGAAATTCAAGGCGTTTATTAAAAATTCTTTGTTATCGTAATAGTTGTTTTTCCACTTGTCATATCTTTATACTAAATGCTATTGATACGTGTCTGATTGCGGATTATATCACCACCTGAAACTACAAGTATTTAGTTTTCTTCGCTTTGGTCTAAAGCACCTTGTAATGAAGTTGGTTTAATACGATTTGTGAATGCCGATGAAAATTCGCCCGATATAAAAACTGCCATTGGGTTATATCCTTTATGGTATAATTGTCTTTCACGCCTGAAAAACATCACATAAAATTTATAAACAGTTTATGATTTACTCGATAATCGATATTAAATGCTCCGAGGCTTGCCACGAAATCAAGGTATATTTCTTTTAATGTCTCTTGCGCTTGCCTCGAGGTAGTTTGCTAAGAAAAAGTAACGGTAACCGTATCTCTAAAATCAAGCCCTAATAGGGTAGAGGCTCCGCCCACGGTATTCAGGTCGCTTTTATAAATCGCCAGTTGTATGTAATTAGCACTGTTGAAAAGCGCTAAACGGTCTCCTGCTCCTTTACGCTGTCCTTTATCTAAGTCAAAGTTGATGATATCACTATACTTATTATGAATCTTAGTGAATTTAGTCGTGCGGGCAGTAATCTCAAAATCTCGTCCCTTTCGGTAAGCTTCAAAGAAGTTTCTATTAATATTGGTAACAACATTTCCGTAAGCATCAATATAAATGACGCTACCTATAATTTTGTTTCCATTATCCATCACGGTAGGTGAAAATTCGCGAAGGTCCTTAAGTTGGTCAAAAGATTTCCCTACGACCTCTAAAGTACCACCGCGTGCAATATGGCAAGCAACCTGTACAAAAACATCTAAAACAGGGAATGATCCATGACTAGGGTTGGGTATATTCAATTCCACCACTTTTTCTGGCTCAATTTCACTGGTGATAAGGCCTATAACGCCATTGTTCGCACTAATAAAATAGTGGCCGTTTACCAATACGGCTACGTGTTGGTTCTCCGGTGTGGGCTCTGAGTCTACACCAACAATATGTATGGTGCCTTCAGGAAAGTGTTCGTATGAGTTTTTGAGAATGTAAGCACATTCCTGAATATTGAAAGGGCTTATATTATGGGAGATATCAACTATTCTGGCATCATGAAGCTCTTTGTAGATGGTTCCCTTAAGGGTGCCAACAAAGTAGTCTTTAAGACCAAAATCTGTGGTTAGCGTTATAATTGGATTCATAAATTATTTTCATTTACATCAAGAAAA
The DNA here is from genome assembly GCF_018603515.1 of Zobellia barbeyronii. Taxonomy (GTDB): domain Bacteria; phylum Bacteroidota; class Bacteroidia; order Flavobacteriales; family Flavobacteriaceae; genus Zobellia; species Zobellia barbeyronii. The sequence continues at coordinate 51,375 of NZ_JACATN010000006.1, read as the reverse complement.
ACAGGTGTTAGCTTAGTTTGAGACGATTGCCTAATGGCGCGTGAAACCGTAATGACCACACTAAACCTTTTCAGAAAGGAATGCAAGATGCTATTTGAGAAAAAATGAATCTGATTATTTGAGTTCGCTATCATACAGTAATGTTGATATGTTTTAGTTAGGCAAACTGAAATTTTCGTTAAGTTTGTTAAACAAAATTATAACAAAAAAACAGCCAAGCGAAATATTATGTTCACAGGCTTTCATTTTAACACCTCAACTTTTTGAACGAACTCATAATAGAACTTACCGAGATTAGCCCGAGAGAATTTTTTGGGCAACAAAATGAAAATATCGACCTACTTAAAAAGTATTTTCCAAAGTTAAAAATAGTAGCACGTGGAAGCAAGATAAAAGTCTACGGAGACGAAGAACTCTTGGAAGAATTCGAGCGTCGCTTTGACATGATTACCGATCATTTTGGAAAGTATAATAAACTAGATGAAAACGTCATTGAAAGGGTGTTGACCAGTAATATATCTACGGATTACGAGACGCCCAAAAGCAGTGATGAAACTTTGGTGCATGGCGTTAACGGAAGGTTGATAAAACCGCAAACATTAAACCAGCGCAGGCTGGTAGCTGCTGCTAAAAATAACGATATGGTTTTTGCTATAGGGCCAGCTGGTACGGGCAAAACGTATACAGGGGTAGCTCTTGCTGTTAAAGCTTTGAAAGAAAAGCAAGTACGACGTATTATCTTAACAAGACCTGCAGTAGAAGCGGGAGAGAATTTAGGGTTTTTGCCAGGAGATTTAAAAGAAAAGCTAGATCCGTATATGCAACCCATATATGATGCGCTAAGAGATATGATTCCCGCTGAAAAACTAACGCATTTAATTGAGAACGATATCATTCAAATTGCTCCGTTGGCTTTTATGCGTGGCCGTACCTTAGACAATGCCTTTGTTATTTTGGACGAGGCACAAAATACCACTCACGCACAGATGAAAATGTTTCTGACTCGTATGGGTAAGAATGCCAAGTTTATGATAACGGGTGATCCGGGTCAGATAGATTTGCCAAGAAGAATGATTTCAGGTCTAAAAGAGGCGCTTCTAATACTTAAGGATACAGAAGGTATTGAGATTATATACCTAGATGATAAAGATGTGGTACGTCATAAACTAGTGAAGAAAGTTATTGACGCATACAAGAATATAGAACACCAAAATTAATTTAGAATTCTCTCTCTTTTAATAAAAAATCACGAACATCCTATGAGCAGTACCATTACAGATACAAATTTTGAATTTCCGGGCCAGAAAAGTGTTTACAAAGGCAAGGTGCGTGAAGTATATAAACTTGATAACGGCGTATTGGTTATGGTTGCCACGGACCGTCTATCGGCTTTTGATGTGGTGATGCCAAAGGGTATTCCATACAAAGGTCAAATTTTGAATCAGATAGCCACCAAAATGATGGAAGCTACTAAGGACATTGTTCCTAATTGGTTAATGGCTACGCCTGATCCTAATGTAGCTGTAGGTCATGCTTGCGAGCCTTTTAAGGTAGAAATGGTCATTAGAGGATATCAATCTGGTCATGCGGCCCGTGAGTACAAACTGGGTAAGCGTATGTTGTGTGGTGTAGCTATGCCAGAGGGAATGAAGGAAAATGATAAATTTCCAGAGCCTATTATTACACCAGCTACCAAAGCGGAAATGGGTGATCATGATGAGGATATTTCTAAAGAAGATATTCTTAAAAGAGGTATTGTTTCTAAGGAAGATTATGAAGTGCTAGAGAAATATACAAAAGCTCTTTTTGAAAGAGGGACTCAGATTGCTGCAGAAAGAGGTCTTATTCTAGTGGATACCAAATATGAATTTGGAAAGACTAAAGACGGTAAGATAGTCTTGATAGACGAAATACATACGCCGGATTCTTCACGTTATTTTTATGCGGATACGTATAAAGAACTACAGGATAAAGACGAGCCTCAAAAGCAATTATCTAAAGAATTTGTGCGTCAATGGTTAATTAAAAATGGCTTTCAAGGTTTGGAAGGGCAGACTTTACCAGAGATGACAGATACTTATGTGGAGTCAGTTTCTGAAAGGTATATTGAGCTTTACGAAAACATTACAGGAGAAACTTTTGTTAAAGCAGATATATCTGATATACAGAATCGTATAGAAGGAAATGTGCTTAATTACTTAAAGAGGTAAAAATTTTATTTAAGTAGTTTTTTCGCTGAAAAATTCTTCTTTGTTTTTAATCTCTGAACAATTTTTATAAAAGCAATGGCGGTTATATAGGCATCGCCCAAAGCGGTGTGTCGATCCTTTTTTGATATGTCAAATTTTTCCGCCAGCTCATCTAAAGAATATTGTGGCTTTACATGTAGCAGCGGAGATTTGATTAGAGTCCTTTTGTAAAGAACTGAAGTATCCAAAAATTTATTCTTCAGGTTGGGCATTCCATGACGGTTCAAAGCGTGGTTGATCATGTTCCGGTCAAAACCGGCATGATGGGCCACCAATACAGAATCCCCAATATACTCTAGAAACTTAATCAAGGCTTCTAGCTCGGTAATCCGTTCTTGTCTTTCTTCCTGTAAAATTCCGTGGATTTCTATGTTTTTAGCATGGTAAAAATGTTGGTAAAGAAAGACCTCAAAACTGTCATTTATAGGAATACTGTTGTTCTTTATGGACAGGGCGCCAATAGATAGTATGCGGTCTGTATCATAATCAAAGCCCGTAGTTTCTGTATCAAACACAACAAAACGTATTTCGGAAATGGTATAATCTACCTTCTTGTCGAACTTTGCTTCGTATTCTAACCAAAAATCAGGGTAGTGTTTTTTACGTTTTTTTTTGAAGAAATCCATTAGCCGAGTAGGTTTGTTACTTTAAAGCGAATTTTAAGAAGCTCCTGCAAATCTTTTATGGTCTTAAAGCTACGTTTCAGTTTTATTTTCTCTTCTTTGGTCAGTTTGGTTAAAGCAATAAAACGACCAGAATCATTATGTAATAAACCTTGTTTTGTCCTGAATTTCAGCAAGGCTTTTGTAGCATAGGAGCATGCTAAGAAAAGTTCTTCGTTGTTTGGTTCTAGTTCAGCCAACTTCTCAAAACGTTCTGCAGTGTTATTAATGGACTTTACTTGGTGGGAGAGCACAAGAACTCTTGCTCCATCTATTAAAGGCATTAGAGCTCTTCGTTTTAAATCAAAGAAATCCTTGTACTCACCATCCTCTTCCACTAAAAAGCTTCTGAAAAATCCGCTAGGGGAAGGGCTTTGGAGTGCACCGCTTGCTAGGTGTAAAAAGAAAACGGGGTATCTCTCGGTAGTTTCAAAAAGGTGGGCACTTAATTCGTTCACCAAACTAACATCGCCATAGGCAAGGTTGTAATCAAAGAATATCGAGGACAACAGAACTTCATCCGGCCCAGGGTTGGTTATCCAGTGAAAAGTGCGGTCTTTCCATTCGGCTAGGCTCAAACACCAATCAGGGTTGGAGGCCATCATTTCTGCAGGGCAATACTCGTATCCTATTTTGAATAGGCCCTTAGTGACCAATTTTGCCAATTCTAAGAAGTAAATACGTGTTTCCGTAAGCTGCTCATCAGGTACGTTTTCAAAAACTAAGGCGTTATCTTGATCGGTTTGTAATAGTTGTTCGCTACGACCTTGACTTCCCATGGCCAACCAAGCAAACTTAACTGGTGGTGGGGCATCCATCCTGGACAACGCAATCTTGGTGATTTGTTTGATGCAGGCATCGTTTAGCTCCGAAATAATTTTTGAGATAAGTGTTAATGGTAAATTCTGTTCTAAATACCCACTTAACAAGTCCATAATTCTTCTGCGGACTGTTTTTAGTTTTTTGAATCCGTTAGCTCTTTTTATGGCTTTTAGTAGTACTGCGGGGTTGTTTCCTAGCTCAAACATAATGTCATGCTTGCTTATGATACCTACGGCTTCGGAATCTGGGGTGCCGTCCATAGTAAGGCACAAGTGGCTAATACTACTTTTCATCATGGCCATTTGGGCTTGTGTGACGGTCATTTTTTTTGGATAGGTAATTACCGGCGAACTCATGACATTTTTAGCGCGAGTGGTTATAGGAAAAAGGCCGGTAGCAATTTTATTCCGCAAATCTTTATCCGTTATAATACCAACGGGAAGGTTGTCTTTTACAATCAATACAGATCCAACTCTTTTTTCGGTCATTGTAGTGGCTATGGTCTTTATTGTCGTATTCTCGGAACAAGAAATCAGTTTTTTTGAATATGATACGCCCTGCACGTCTAATAATTCACTGCTTTTTAGGGGGTTACTTTCTGTGGGAGTGGAGCCCTCATAAAGTTTTCCTCTATAACTTTTTGAATATGGATTACGGGTGTTGGAGGCAAAGCTTTCAATTAAAAAAGTACCAACTGCTTCGTATTCTTTAATTATCGGCTTAAACTCAATTATTGGAATAGCGTAAAGAATAGTTTCTTCATAGGCTTTAGCTCCAATTTTATAGTTTTCGTTCGCAATAAGTGGGCGTAGGCCAAAAATATCACCTTCATCACATAAATCTACAACCTCATCATTCGGCTCTTTGGTAAGTACTACAGCACCTTTATGTACTACATAAAAACAAGGGTGAGCTTCTTCTTCAATAGTAAAGATTACCTCGCCCTTTACTTTGTAGATAATACGTACTTGTTCGGATAGGTTTTCTAGTTCCTTGGTAGCTACTTCGTTAAAAGGCGGGTAGTTTTTGAGGAAATCGGCAACCCGAGCAGAAATCGTATTCTTCATAAAGTAAATTTAAAGCTAAAGTTAGATCAGGAGGAGCATAAAAAAAAGGAAAACCAAATAAAGAACGAATACCAAGGCTTCTTCATCGCTTCTTTTAGTTTGGGTTAATAGTTTTCTAGAAAGAAGGCTAAACATTTTGAAGCAGCCCAAAGTTATCTGCTATCTTTGATAGTTCAAAAGCATGGTTTTGGGCATATTTAAAGGAAACATAGCAATAAACTTTAGAGAGCTTTTACAATTTTTTAAGAGCGCTGATTTTTCTAAAGCTATAATGGTTGGCGTAGCGGTTACTGTTCCTATTCTTTTGGGAATATATTTTGACCAGTTAGAAATTGGTCTGGCCATATGTTTTGGAGCTTTTTGGAGTTCGCCTAGCGATGCAAGTGGTAGCTACAGACATAAGAAAATTGGTATTCTCTTCTCTGCCGCTTTAGTGGTCATCGTTAGTTTTATTGGGGGGTATCTGGATTTGCCCATTTACATTTTGATACCCGTTTTAGGTCTATTGACCTTTTCCATTGCTTATATCTCCGTATTTGGTTTTAGGGCTTCATTAATCAGTTTTTCTGGTTTACTGGCCTTGGTTCTGAGTTTTGCACACGAACTGCAGGAGCTAGAAGTTTATCAATATGCATTGTTGGTGGGGCTGGGCGGTTTGTGGTATCTGCTATTAGCTGTGGTTTGGCACGGTATTAATCCTACAGGAGAAATAGAGGAGACTTTTCAAGAAACCTATCTCTTAACTTCCAATTTTTTACATATTAGAGGGCAATTGATTGAGCCGGGTCTTGATAGGCAAAAGTTACTTTCCGAGCTCCATAAATTACAAGAGCAACTCATGGAGAAACATGAGAAGTTAAGGGAGACTCTTATCCTTTATCGTAGAAGTTCAGGACGTTCTATTTACCATAGTAAGAAATTGTTGGTCTTAGCTCAGCTTGTAGAAATGCTTGAAATAGCCATAGCTAAACCAGTTAATTACAGTAATATGGCTGTAGTTTTGGAAAAACATCCCCAGTTTGTAGAGCGGTTTCAAAAGTTAATGTTCAAAGTGTCCGAGCAATTAGAAGAAATAGGTTACGCTGGAAAGAATAAGAAAAAATTACCTAAAAACGGAGAGTTGCAACAAGCTCTAAAAGACATAGAGATTGAGATATCCGTGCTAAAATCGAAACCAAATAATGAGAATTTGAGTGCATATTTAATGCTCCAAAATCTATATGAATACCAAGAACAACAAGTAGAGCTATTAAAAAAGATAAAGTGGTTATTAGATGACCCTAAGGAAGAGGAACTAGAGTTTATTGATGAAAAATATGCGCGTAAATTTATAGCGCCGCAAGATTATGACCCTAAGATGTTGGTGAGTAATTTTAGTTTTGAATCTCTTATTTTTAAGCATGCACTTCGTTTGGCGGTAACTGTAATGATTGGTTATGGTATAGGTACCATATTTGATTTTCAGAATCCGTATTGGATTTTATTGACCATCATCATAATTTTAAGGCCTAGTTACGGACTTACCAAAACAAGATCAAAGGATAGGATCATAGGAACCCTTATAGGCGGTGCTATTGCCTTTATTATCGTGTCCCTTGTGCAAAATACTTATTTGTTTGCAATACTGGGTATAGGTTCTCTAATCGTAGCCTTTTCTATGCTACAGCGAAATTATAAGACAGCTGCAACGTTCATTACATTGAGTGTTATTTTTATTTACGGTATTATCCGTCCTGATATTTTGACGGTTATACAGTTTAGAATCCTTGATACCGTAATTGGTGCAGGATTATCATTCCTAGCCACTTTGGTATTATGGCCTGCATGGGGTTTTCTAAGCATGAATAATAACCTTAAGAATTGCCTGATAGCCAATAAAAATTTTTTGAGGGAGATTGCAGCCTATTATAGTTTAAATAAAAAAGATCACACAACCTTACGATTAACTCGTAAAAAAGCTTTTCATGAGACCTCTAATTTAAGCGGAGCCTTTCAACAAATGGTTCAAGAACCAAAATCAAAACAGATAAATGTAAATGAAGTGTATGAGTTGGTAACGCTAAGCCATGCTTTTTTGTCTTCATTGGCGTCTTTAAGCTCGTATATTCAGAACCATTGTACCACAGAAGCTTCCGAGGGGTTTAAATCTGCTGTAGCGCATATAGAAGGAAACTTGGAAAGAGCAATTGGTATTCTGGCACATGTATATACAAAGGATAATTTTTCACTAAAAAGTCAGGAGCAATCCTTTGAGGACAATCGTCTGAAATTCAATACCATTGTATGGGATTTTGAAAATGCCTTAAAAGTAGGGGATGAGCGTAATTTACAAGAGGCTCATTTGATTATAGGGCAATTACGTTGGCTCTTTTCTTTAAGTGGAAAAATGCTAAGATTTGCCCAAAAAATTGAAAATGATATAGTAGTTGAATAGGGCCTATAAGTAAGGTTTATTATAATGTTAGATTAAAGTACTCGATCATAATGTTTTTTATAGCCTCTTCATTTAGCGGTTTGAACAACATAGTTTCAATTTCACTAAATAAACTCATTTTTCCCTTGTCAGAAGGGATGATTGAAGTGGTTAACAGTATAACCCTAGTATTAATTTTTAGGGACATATCAATCTTCTCATAAATCTCCATAAACTCCCAAGCATCCATAGTTGGCATGTTTATATCTACAAATATGAGCTCTGGGAATACCTCTAAAGTATTAAGATATTCAATTGCTTTTATTCCCATAGTAAAAGTGTGGATTCTCTCCACACAGTTTACACGTCTTAAGTAAGTTTCATGAATAAAATTGGTAGCACTGTTATCATCTAATAGAACAATTGATTTTAGCATATTTTTAAAATTATAGATTTAAATTAAAGAGGAAAGTACATCCTTTACCAATTTCTGATTGCACCCATATTTTCCCTTTATGTAGTTCTACTATTTTTTTACAATGAGCCAAGCCTATACCGGTTCCTTCATAATCTTCCTGATTATGCAATCTTTTAAATACCTCAAAAATATTATCCTGATTTTTTTTGTCTATTCCTATGCCATTGTCTTTAACATAAATAAGATGGCCATTATCTGTTGGTAGCGTACCAATTTCAACAATAGGGTTCTCTGTCTGGCTCACGAATTTTATAGAATTACCAATAAGGTTTAGGAAAAGAGAATGTAGTTCAACCTTGTGTCCTGTTATATTTGGTAGCTCCTTAATTACTAGCTTGGCATTGGTGGAAACGATACGTATTCGTAAATCTCTACGTACGTTTTCAACAATAGCATTTAAATCAACTAATTCTCTTTCAGAGTCACTTCCAATTTTAGAATACGCCAAAATTACTTTTACCAATTGTCCCATTCTGGCAGATGCCTCTTCTATGAAGTCTAAGTAATTATTGGCATTGGGGTCTAATACTTCAAAATATTCATCTTTAAAAAGCGCCACAAAGTCTCTTATGGTTCGTAAAGGCTCTTGTAGGTCATGACTTGCTACATAAGCAAAACGTTCTAGCTCTTTATTGCTTTGGGATAATTGTTTGAGATTGGTAATATCAATGACACTACCAATCATCCTTACAGCTCCATTTTTATCATTCCACTCGATGACATTGCCCTTGCACCATACCCAGATAGTACCTCCGTCTTTATGAAAATAACGAGCTTCGTTGTCATAAGGTATTTTTCCTTTGCTTTTTATGTGATCCTGTAAGTTGCTAAGTACGTTAGGTAAGTCCTCCGGATGTACAAGTTTTAGCCATGATTCTGGGGAATTTTTCAGTTCATGATCTTCATAGCCAAACATTTTTTTGTAGGTAGGACTCAGGTACTCAGTATTTTCTATAATATTCCAGTCCCAGAAACCGGCAAGGGTTATTTTCAAAATTTGCTCAAAGACCTTATTTTTATCAAGAAGCTCTTGTTCTAACTTAGGAAGTTCTTTTAACATAGAAACATCTGTGGTGGTCCCCAACATTCTTTTTGGTTGCCTGTCGTCTGTCCACTCTACAAGTTTTCCTCTTATTAGCAAGGTTACATAATGCCCTAATTTATGTTTGTATCTAGTTTCTACGGCGTATGGAATCTTACCCTGAGATTGTAGATGTTTTTTCATCACCTTCTCTTGGGTTTTTAAGTCATCTGGGTGGGATAGCGCATTCCAAAATTCTGTAGTTTCTTTAATTTCATCTTCGTCATAACCTAAAATATCACCAATAGATCGGCTAACATAATAGGTGTTGTCAACTATATTTAAATCCCAAAAACTATCTGTTGTTTGCTCAATAGCAAGCTGATGATTTAAAAGTCTTTGTTCTGCCGATTTAAGTTTGTTAATATCAACATAGCTAAGAGTGGCTCCGGCAATATTCCCTCCACCATCATGAAAAGGAACAATTTTTTGTAAAAACCAATGCCCTTTGGCATCTTTTACTTCGTTTTGAAGTGGTGCACCATTAATTATAACGGACTTAATATCTGAAATGAAATTCTTGTAATTGTTCTTGTGAAATGTACTTGAAAAATGCTCTAAAGGACGGTTAACATCACTATTCAGTAAATTAAAATGTTTGGCCACACTAGGGGTGAACTTTCTGATTTTCAGTTCGCTATCTAGAAATATTGTACCTATGTCCGTACTTTTAAATAAGTTGTCTAAATCTGAATTAGCAAAGGCAAGTTCTTCTATTTTTTCCTGAAGTTCCGTGTTTACAGTATGGAGTTCTTCATTTACACTTTGGAGTTCTTCATTTGTACTTTGCAACTCTTCATTAGAAGCTAAGAGTTCCTCATTGGTAGCTTGCAGCTCTTCATTGCTGGTTTCTACCTCTTCAATCATGTTTTTAAGACTCTCTCTAGTTTCTTTTAGCTCAATCTCCAGCTCTGTTTCTCTTACGCTTTCAGGAGAATCATCACTTTTTGTAAATTGAATGCTTTGTCCTGTCTGTATATCTACTGGCCTAATAATTACCAAAAAATTAGGAGGGTTGCTATTTAAAGGATTTTGGAAAGATGCCACGTGCATATTAACAATGAGTGGCTCTTTTCCCGTTGAAAAATTTAAATTCTCATGCTTTATTTTTTGGCTGGTATTACCAACCTTTCTTATAGAATAGCTTAAAACAGTGGCAACACTTTCTGGTACCATTTTTAGCAAGTTCATGCTAAACCCTTTATTTGGTAAACTTATGTAGTTGCTTAGGTCTCCAAAGGCATCTGCAATATTAAAATTAGCATCTATAATAATTGCCGCAAGCTGTAGATTGTCACTTAAGGCCTCTACAATGAGTTGTCTTGTATTTCGTTCGTGGCTCAAATTCTTAACGCCAAACGCATTTTTTTGAGTACCCTGCGAGTTGTAAGGCTGTAGCCCTAGTATTTTAGCAGGGCGTATATTACTATATATTTTTTCCTTTCTATGTATTTCATTAAAAGCAGCCTTTTGACGACCAAGAGATTCACTACTTCCTAATACTAGAATACCATTTAGGTTAAGGGAATAATGTAATACATCTAGCGTTCTGTTCTGCGCTGCGGGCTGTAAATAGATTAGCATATTTCTACAAAGCGAAATATCCATTTTATTAAAAGGCGGGTCTTTAAGCACATTGTGCTTACTAAAGATAACCATGCGCCTTATGTTTTCATTTATGTAGTAATAGTCCCCTTTTTTAGTGAAGTTTTCTGCTAATCGTTTTTCTGAAATATTCGCTACGGAACTTTCGTTATACATACCTTTTGAACCATCGTCCAGGTGATTCTTTTCTATGTCTGTAGCAAAAATTTTTACTAGATTTTTCTTATTCTGTTTAAGGAGAATTTCATTGATGATTATCGCTAAGGAATAAGCTTCTTCTCCACTACTAACACCAACACACCAACATTTTATGGCGTCATCCTTTTTCTTATCCGTTATTATTTTAGGAATAGTCTCATTGGCTAGGATGTTCCAAACCAAATCATCCCTAAAGAAACTAGTGACCCCTACTAAAAACTCTCTTACCAAGAAGTGGGCTTCTTCAGGTCTTTCAAATAGGTAATCTTTGTAATCTTTTAATTTTTCCAAACGCTTAATGCCTATTCTACGGGCAATCATACGTACAAGGGTAGGCCTCTTGTAATATTCAAAATCTAATTTAGTCTGGCTATTTACAAAGTTTAAAATCTTTATAAGGGTTTCTTCGTCCTTTAAGATGTTTTCTTCAAGAGATCCATAAACGGCAGGGTGCTGAACAAATCTTTGGAGCTCTTCTCCCATCTGCTCTGTAGGTAGTACATAATCTACCAAATGGGTGTTTATGGCATTTTGCGGCATACTTTCAAACTCTGCTTGTTCAGGGCTTTGTACCATTACCATGCCACCAAATTCTTTAATATCCCGAGCTCCAGAAGTACCGTCGCTACCTGTTCCACTAAGAATAATGGCAACTGCCTTATTAGTCTTTTCTCGAGCCAGTGATTTAAAAAATAAATCGATTGGGAGATTTAACGTTCTTCCAATAGGTTTATCTTCCAAAAGCAGGTAGCCATCCTTTATGAAAATATTCTTTTTTGGAGTTAAGAGATAAACTGTTTTAGGCTGTATTTTTGTCTTTTTAACCACCTCAACAATAGGCATATCCGTATTTTTAGACAGTAGTTCGCCCATGAGACTTTTGTAGTCCGGGCTTAAATGTTGTACGACAACAAAACTATGTTCAAATTTGGCGGGTAAATTATCAAAGAAAGATTTTAAAGCCTCTAAACCTCCGGCACTAGCGCCAAGACCTATGATTGAGAATTTATTACTCTTTGTTTTATTTTGTTCAGTAGGCTTATCTACAGCTAGGGATTCACTCATTAAAGTTAATTTGGTCAGAATAAAAGTAGTTAATATCTTACATAAATATGTTAAAAAACATAAAATATTATTAAGAAATTATTCATATTCTTAATAACACGTTTTTAGCAATTAATTTGCAGGCTTTATCAATGCATAAAAGACTAATAAAATTTACGAACAGGTAATCTAAGTCGCATATATTTGCCCATTTTAAAATTTAAAAAATTTCTAATATTTTTTATCAGGGTTCAAAACAGTTTTAAACTCTATATACTAGGGTTTGGAGCATCAAAAAATACATTGTAATATTCTAAAGGAAGAAGTAGCTAGATGCTTGAATTTCAAAAATGAATTTTGCAGGAATCTTTGCAAAAAATCAACATTAAAACACAAGATTTAAAAATATATAAAAGTGGGGGAGGTATTGAATTTAAAAGAAGATATTTAGTTTTATGATAACGTAAATTACGTTTTTGCCTGTTTTAATTAAACTTAACAGTTATACGGTTTTTCTTTTTAGAAATTGTAGAACTTTAAACTCAAAAAACTAAAGTGTAAGATTAAAGTATTCTGTCATAATTTGCCTGATAGCGGTTTCGTTTAGCGGCTTGAACATCATGGCATCAATTTGTTTGTATTGTTCCATTTTCTCTTTATCAGAAGGCAGTATGGACGTAGTTAATAGAATTACTCTCGTGTTAATTTTTAGAGACATATCTATCTTCTCGTACTCTTCCATAAACTCCCATGAATCCATAGAAGGCATATTTATATCTACAAATATGAGTTCCGGAAGCGTTTTCAAACTATTGAGGTAGTCAAGAGCAGATTTCCCCATGGTAAAGGAAAGAATATTTGCCGCGCAGTTTACACGTTTTAAGTAGGTTTCATGAATGTAGTTTGTAGCAGTGTTGTCATCTACAAGTACTATTGATTTTATCATAATACGGGGATTATAGATTTAATAAAAGTAAAATGCACTAAATTATTAACCTTTGGCAATAGTTTTATTTTTCTTTTACAACCTTCATGATTAGGCTTGTTATTTTGGGAAAATTATTGCGAATATCCGAATTTTTTGTTAAAATGTCAACTTTAAAATTCTTATAAACTAATAGTTTTTATTCATGAATGATTGCTAATAATAGGTTGAACATTTAATTTTTATAAGCAGTATCCTTTAATTTAAGGTTGTTTTTAGAGCAAAACTTTTAAATCAATTTTCGCTCTACAGCCACTTTTATAAGCGATGCCGCATTAGAAACTTCAAGTTTTTGCATAAGATTACGTCTGTGCGTTTCCACGGTAAGCGGACTTATAAACAACTCCTCCCCAATGGTATTTGTGGTTTTTCCTTCCGCAATTAAAGTGAGCACATGCTTTTCTCTTCTGGTAAGTTTTGGCAAGTCCGTTCTTTCTTGAGTAACGGAATCCGCAAGAATTTTTTGCACCTCACTACCAAAATAGAAATTACCTTCGTGAACTTGGCTAATAGCATTCACCAGTTCATCGGCCGTAGCGTTTTTAAGCAAATACCCCTTTACGCCGTTCTTGATCATTTGGTTAATGATACTAGGCTCACTATAGGTGCTAAGGCCAATAATACCAACATTAGCTCTTATGTTCAGTATCTTAGTAACCATTTCAACACCATTGATGTCCGGTAGGTTTACATCCAACAAAATAACATCGGCAGTATCTTTTTCTAAATAAGAAAGGGTGTCCGTTCCGTTCACAAAATGCGTTTTTACGGTAACACGCTCATCATCACTTAATAATGTTTTAAGCCCTTCAATCACCATAGGGTGATCATCAACTATTAAAATATGTATAGGTTTATGCTGCATCTACATTGATTTGGACGTTAACTGTAGTTCCTTCATTTTCTTCTGAGTGAAATTCTAAATCGCCTTTTAAGTAGGCTACTCTTGTTCTAAGGTTAGAGAGCCCCATACCACCATCTTTAGCTACTATGTTTTCTTTATTAAAGCCAACACCATTATCCTCTACGGTAATATCAACTTTATTACCATCTCTCATATATTGTACTAAAACATCAGAAGCGTGGGCATGCTTTATGGCATTGTTAATCAACTCTTGAATTACACGGTACATGGTAACTTGTTCGTTTAGCCCTATACCTTTTTCAGTACCGTAGAATTGCAAAGTTACTTTTGTATCATTACCGGTCATGCTGCTGCAATAATCTTTAAGTGCCGCTTGAAGTCCGAATTTAACCAAGGTTTCCGGCATCATATTACGAGCAATAGAACGCAACTCCGTTAGGGAGTCATCAAGGTCTTTCATTACCTTTTTTAGTTGAGTCTTAGGGTATTCCTTTGGTTCGTCCTTATCTAGTTTGGACAAATTCATGCTAATACCAGATAATCTTCCGCCTAAGCCATCATGTAAGTCTATAGCTAGCCTTTTTCGTTCTTTTTCCTGACCTTCTATCATGGCAGAAAACACTTCGTTTTCTTGCTTTTGCTTTAGAAGAGCTACTTCTTTTTCTTGTTCACGTTCTTTTTTCCTTGCCCTTCTAAGCTTATCATTATAGGCGTAGAAACCTATAAAAAGTAATAACGCTAGTATACTGGCAGTAGCGCCTAGTAAGTAGGTTTGGGACTTTTTTACCTGTAGCGCTAGTGCTGCTTCACTTGTTTCATTTTTAAGAGCAAGAATTTCTTTTTCTTTGGTAGCAGTTTTGAATTGTATTTCAAGCTGTTGCAAAGAAGAATCTAAATTGCTTACTCTCATAGTGTCTCTTGCTTTTACGTAATCTCGTAAGTAGCTGTATGCTTGTTCATAATTATTAAGTTCTGCTTCGAAATTTGCCAGCGATAAGTAGTTTTGTACTATTTCATCAGTATTGTGATTAGTATCACTAAAATTCATATACTTTAAAGTGTATTCTTTAGCCTTTTTAAAATCGCCCATTTTACGGTAGGTTTCTGCATACCTCTGGTAAAGCCCCTTCAAATAAAAACTTAATGCGTCCTCTTTATAAAACTCGTAAGATTTGTTCAGAGCATCTATAGAATTTTTATATTCTCCAGACTTACCATAGTAATGACCAAGTTCTGCATAATAATAACCTTCGTAGAAAGAATTAGGAATTTGTTCTAGGTTTGATTTTGCAATATCTAGCACAGATTTCATTTGTTTTAAAGAATCCATCTCTCCTAAAACGGTTGTAAATGATAGAGAGTGATAAATCATATCTTCGGGAGAACCTACTTCTTCGTATTGTTTTTGGCTTATCAAAAACATATTATATGCCTTATCACTAAGAGATAAATTTCCATACTTTATAGCCAAGCTAGTATTAGCATTGGCTACGAACATTTTATCCCCAATGCGTTGCGCATAGGGGATGGTTTCTGCAATAAGTTCAATTTCTCTTTTTACGTTGCCTTCGAAACCGTAGGCCACACCTATATTAAATTTACCTCGTATCCATATTTTAATATTACGAGCAGAAGAGTCTTTTGCTACCAATTTATCGGCAAAATTGTTACCTATAGTAAAGTACTTCTTTGCGTTTTCAATATCAAAATAGTCTAGATAAGCACCAGCTACGTTTATATTAGCATCGGCCATACCTCTCAGATAGCTAATTCTTTTAGCAAGCGCAATGGCAGCAAACCCTTTTTCAAAAGCTTTTAAGGAGTCTACTCCACCGTAGGACCGTGCCAACTCGCTAAGAATATTAACGCGGGTGGTGTCATGCCCTACTAACTTTAAAGCATTTTCTAGACTATCTATTCGCGCTTCTCGTCCCGTTTGGGCAGAACCTGTATAGGATAGTAAAAGGATAAAAACAAATACTAGAGCGCGCATTTTGGTATAGAAGTTTTTGATTGTTTACAGCCAAGATACTACAACTACACGGCACTATAAACACCCTATAATCAATATACTGGAAAACCAGTAGAAAAATATACAAACAACATGGTATTTCAGAAACAAGCATTTCAAAATACCTTGCCATCAGTTAATTGCACTAAGCACCTATTAACCACCAAGCTAATTAAAAGGAGCATTGTTGCCGTAAAAACCTTTAAAAAATCAATACATAAGTAAAGATGAAAAGAACACTCTTATTTACAGGTTTACTCTTCCTAACTCTTTTAGGATGTAAATCTCAGCAATACACTTTTGAAGAATTACCGGATAAGCAATTGGTTTTTGGATATGGAGGCGGTATGGCCGGAACAGTAGATACGTATGTACTTCTAGAAAACGGACAGTTATTCCATACGAATTCTCTAACCCAACAAACAGAGGAGTTAGAGCCGCTATCAAAAAAAGAAGCGAGTGCATGTTTTTTAAAGTTTGAAGAATTATCACTTTCTGAAACAGATTTTGACCACCCTGGCAGTCGCTACTATTTTTTAGAAGAAGTAAACCAAGACGCAAAACATAAAGTGGTGTGGGGGGCTAGTGATCATAAACCTTCTGAACGCTTTTTGGATTTTTATAAGGAGATGAAAAACCATATCAAATAACCAACTATGAGAAATACACTATATATAATCACCTTTATAATCATGTTTTTGGTAACGAAGTCTATTACGGCCCAAGATACTTTTGATGATAAAAAACGAGAAAACAATACAACCGTCAATGCAGATGCTATAAAGAAATTTAATGCATTAAAAATAGCGAAAGATAAAAAGAGGTCTACTGCCAAAGGACGCACTAACTTTCAGATGCCCTCAATTTTTACAATTGATTCTGAAAAAGGTAAATACGAACATAGGGTGGCTAGTAAATCTGAAAGTGGAACCCCATTATTTATTAAAAGTACCGCCAATAAAGAAGTAGCCTCGCTAGCATCTAAACAATCATCAGAAGATGTAGCAAAAGATTATTTGATTGATGTTAAGGAACTTATTCAAATTAAAAACCCTGATACCGAATTTGTTGAAATATCGAACAATGTTGATGACTTAGGCCAAAAGCATATTAAAATGCAACAGGTGTTTGAAGGGCTTAAGGTATATGGTAGTGAAGTGATTTTGCATTTGGATAAAAGCAATAAGGTAAATGCTTTAAACGGAAGAAATAAACCCACACCCAGTATTGAAAGCACAGAGCCAAAATTTACGGTACTCGATGCTTTAAAAATTGTAGAAATGGACTTAGGGGTTTCACTCTCCGAAGAACCACAGAGAAGTAACTTTGCTGTATACGATTCACAATATGAAGAAGACCTTTTAATCTATCCTTATGAAGGTGGAAATGTGCTAACCTGGCATCTAACGGTGCACCCGAATATAAAAGACAGATGGGAGTATTTTGTTAATGCCCAAACAGGGCGCATTCTAGATAAGTATTACCATACTTGCACGCTTTATCACAGGCACGAAGAAGAAAAAATAAGCCATAAGTATTCTGCTGCTCTAGCACCTCCAACAACTGGTTCTGGAACTGATTTAAATGGAGTGAACAGACAGCTTAAAACAGAAAATATTGACGGTGTGCATTTTATGATTAACACTTCAGAGTCTATGTTTAATTCCGGCCAATCTGAACTACCAGATAATCCTGTAGGGGCTATTATGACTTGGGATTTAAGAGATGAAATACCAGACGAAAATGTGCAGATTTATCATGTTACCTCAAATAGTACCAGTTGGAATAATCCTACGGCTATTTCCGCACATTACAATGCTGAGGTGGCGTATAACTACTTTAGAGACACCTTTAATAGAAATTCCATTGACGGGGAAGGTGGAACAATAATCTCTTTTATTAACGTAGCCGATGAAAACGGCGAAGGTCTTGATAATGCATTTTGGAACGGAAAAGCCATGTTTTATGGCAATGGATATAGTGCATTTAAACCTCTTGCCGGCGCTTTGGACGTTGGAGGTCATGAAATGTCTCATGGGGTAATTCAGGCCACCGCAAATTTGGAATATAAAAATCAGTCTGGTGCAATTAATGAATCTTTTGCAGATATTTTTGGAACCATGGTTGATCGTGAAGATTGGTTGTTAGGAGAGGATGTAGTTCTAAAAGATGTTTTTGTTTCCGGGGCCATGAGGGACATGCAGAACCCTAATAATGGTGTGAATGAAGGACAGGCAGGTTGGCAACCCAAAGATATGACGGAGTTTTATACCGGTACTGCAGACAATGGTGGGGTTCATATAAATAGTGGTATTGTAAACAGGGCATATTATTTAATAGCTACCGAGATTAGCAAAGAGAAAGCAGAACAGATTTACTACCGAGCATTAGAAACTTATTTAACAGTGTCTTCTCAATTTGTAGATCTTAGGATAGCCATTATTCAATCTGCCACTGATTTACATGGGGAAAATTCACAAGAGGTTACAGCTGTAGAGACCGCTTTTGATACGGTGGGTATTACCGAAGGCGTATCTACGGATACAGATAATGATATTCCCACAGTGGAGGGAGAGGAATTTATATTAAGTATTGATGTAAGTGATACAAACCCTGTTAATTTATATACTTCCGATACTGAGGCTACAAAGTATTATCCATTATCACAAACCGGTATTGGAAGGAAACCTAATGTTGCGGATGATGGTAGTTTTGCCATTTATGTTACCGATGAAAGTAAGGTAAATTCTATGATATTAGATTTAAACAATCCAGTAGAAGAGGTTGTTTCGGATGATGCCATATGGGCCGGTGTTGCCTTGTCAAAAGATGGAACCAAGTTAGCATCCATAGTAAATGATCAGAGCAATATTATTTATATCTCAGATTTGGTCAGTGGTGAATTAAGGCAGTTTGAATTGTATAATCCAACTTCAGCTGATGGTATTAGAACAGGTGAGGTACTTTATCCAGATGCTTTAGAATGGGATTACACAGGGCAATATTTAATATACGATGCACTAAACCGACTAGATAATGCCAACGGGAATGCCATAGAATATTGGGATGTTGGGGCTTTGCATGTATGGGATAATGCATCCAACACGTTTGGTAGCGGGGATATTCAAAAAATATTTTCCAATTTACCAGAAGGGGTTAGCATTGGTAATCCTTCCTATTCAAAAACCTCAGGGAATATTTTAGCCTTTGATTATTTTGATGACATAAATAATGAATATAAGGTAATCACCGCTAACATAGAAACAGGTGAATCCTATGTGGTATATGAAAATAACAAATTAGGATTCCCTAACTATTCTAAAAGCGATGATAAAATCATTTTTGATACCTATAATGGTAGTGATGAAGATATTATGTCTATAGACATGACTGCTGATAAAATGACCCCTTCAGGAAATTTGGTTGAATTGATTCCAAATGGTAAATGGGGTGTCTGGTATACGGTTGGTTCAAGAAGTACATTAAGCGCCGAAAAAGAAATAACCGATTTTAGATTTAATGTAACTTCACCAGCAGCAGTAGGGGTCATTACTGATAATACAATTTCAGTCGAAATTCCGAACAACATTAATCCGGAAAACTTAGTCGCCACATTTACTACTTCCAATAATGCTTCGGTTTCGGTTTCTGGGGGAAACCAGATTAGTGGTGTAACCATTAATGATTTCACGAATCCAGTAATCTATACGGTTACAGCGGAAGACGGGTCTACTAAGGATTTTACGATCAGTCTTGGCAATAGTACACCAACCGACCCGAATGATAGTGATGGCGATGGCGTTGTAAATGCGAATGACACCTGCCCGAATACACCATTGGGAGCAACTGTAGATGTTACGGGTTGCGAAAAATTCTCGCTACCTAGCAATAATTTCACCGTAGCCACCAAAGGCGAATCTTGTGTAGGCAGTACTAATGGAAGTATTAATATTAACGCTAATGCTGATCATAACTATATAGCAACGTTGACAGGAAACGGCGTAAATAAAACTAATAACTTCACAAGCTCTGTTTCTTTTGCTGATTTAGAAAGTGGGTCTTATACCTTGTGTATGACCGTTAACGGAGAGGCAGGGTATAAGAACTGTTATGATGTTAATGTATCTGCACCAGAATCACTTTCGGTAACATCAAAAGTCAATTTAAGCGCCAAATCGGTAACCCTAAGTTTATCCGGTGCCGAAGAATATACCATCTCTCTTGATGAGGAAACCATAGTAACTGCAGAATCTGAGATAACTATTCCTGTATATGCCGCAACTGCAAAACTATTGGTTGCAACGGATAAGAATTGCCAAGGGGTATATGAAGAGCAACTAGATTTTGAGGAACGGGTTATTATCTATCCTAATCCTGTGAAAAGCGGAGAAATATCAGTAGTTCTGGGTAGCACTTCAGAAAATGCAATACCTATTCAATTAAACACTTTTGATGGTAAAATGATTTTACAAGAAGTAATAGAACCCAATACTAGCACTGTAAAAATTGATGCAAATAGACTAACAGCAGGAGTTTATGTGTTGTCAGTTCAAATTAACGGAGATACAAGAACATTTAAAATCATAAAACAATGAGAATAGTAAAGTCAACCATAGCGCTATTATTGGTAATACTAATGACGGCATGCCCAGGCAGTAAAGATGATGGACCGGATGTAGATGAAATGGGAGATCCTGGTAGTGTAACCTTGGTTTTTCCTGATAACAACTCAGAATGTACGGAAGGCGCAACAGTCAACGATATGCAGAGTGCCATTACGTTTCAATGGCAAGCTTCAGAAAATGCAGATAGCTATGAGGTGAATGTAAAGAACCTTGAAAATGGTGATATCCAAAAAACGGAATCTTTAACCAATGAATCTACCATTACATTAAGCAGCAACACTCCATATGAGTGGTTTGTGATTACGAAAAGCGATAATTCAGAAACGGCTCCTGAAAGTGCTACATGGAAGTTTTACAATGCAGGTGAAGGCGTAATTAATTATGCACCTTTTCCAGCAGAAGCTTTTTATCCCCAAAGGGGAGGAACTATATCAGCAAACACTAGCGTAGCATTAGAATGGAAGGGTGATGATGTGGATAATGATATTACAGAATTTGAGGTATTTTTTGGTACGGAAGCTACAGCATCAACATCAATGGGTGTTTCTTCTGAAAATACAATGACAGTTAATATAGCTTCAGGTAAGAGCTACTACTGGCAGGTGAAAACCGTAGATGGAACAGGCAATACATCAATATCAGAGATTTTCGACTTTAAGGTTGAATAAAATTGGAGCAATGAAAAAACGACAAATAATTAATTTTCTGTTTTTATCGATTTTGACATTTTTTATTGTGAGTTGCTCAAAAGATGGCGGCATAGAAGTAGATGAAAATGGAGAAACAAAAGTAGATGAAAGTGAGGAGGCACCAAATTCTGAAACAAAAAACGGAAGCAAAATTGTATCAGGTGACCCTGGTTTAAATACATTTTTAATAACATCAAACGATGAGACCGTTTATACTGTAAATGCAGAAACAGGTGAAGAAACAGAGGTGTATACTTTTTCGTATCAAACATATTTAGAGGTTTTACCTGGGTATAGTAATGGAACTATATATGTTACTGCAGATGACAATTCAATAAATGCCATCAACATGACAGATAAGAGTCTTGCATGGGAACAATCCATACTTGAATACAGATTTAGTACGGAGGGTGTTACGCCACCGACCTGTGTTGACGGGGTATGTTATGCCTCTGGAGGAACTGGAGTAGTTGTAGCTGTAGATGAGGTTAATGGAAATTTAAAATGGTATTACACAACTGAGCCTAATGGTAATCTTGATACTTCGTTGAATGATAATAGTACACCAGTAGTTTATGGTGATAAAGTTTATGTTTTTTCTGATGAAGGTTTTACCAATGGTTTGCCTGCTTACATGCATATTCTTGATAAAGAAACGGGAAGCTTGATTCAAAAAGTAGAATTACCGAATGAAGTGTCCGGTACTCCTGTCTTTGTTGGGGATATAATGTATTTACCTGCTAAAAAAATGTATGCTATTAATTTACAATCTTTAGAAATTCTATGGACGCTTGAGGGCAATGGTATGGGTACACCCTTTGTTTCTGATGATAAAATGGTGGTAGTTGGTGAACCTGTTGAAAATATTTCATCGGTTTTATATTGCATAGATATTAATTCTAGAACCATTCTTTGGGAAAAGAGCACGGGTACAGACGTGCTATCTGCACCTATAATTGTAGAGAACGTTGTGTATAGTAATTATGATAAAGGGTCAGTTTTTGCCCATTTCAACAATGGTAGGCCTTTCGCTGTAAATTTGGAAAACGGAGAAGAGCTATGGTATAATGAAGGTGTTAGTGTGGATCATAGTCCTGTGTATGCAAACGGGGTGTTATTTTATCATGGTCATTATATATCAAGTGATAGTGATGAAAAAGTAGGTTTATTGAGTCTTGATGCCAACACGGGAGAGGTATTATGGTTAAACCCTTTCTTTGATAACGGATACCATATTAATCCTTTAATTGTAGCTGAAAACGGAGTTTTCGGACCTTCTTACTATAGAGGAGAATAATATATTTTTAAGTTTGGTTTGTTTGTAAAGAGTCCTTTCTCATTGAGTTTGGGCTCTTTTTTTTGTAGGCAAATTTATCTTCTACTGGATTACCAGTAGAAAAAAATACAAATAACGTGGTATTTCAAAAATGGAGGTCTTCAGATACCTTAGCACTATAAAATAACAGGAGTTTTCGAGAACACGAATATCCACAAACTTTAAAATTTATACTATGAAAAATTCAGTAAGAGTACTTATGATTTTGCTAATGGTGTCATTCAGCTTTTCGGCTAACGCACAGATTTTTGGTGTTAAGGCAGGGCTTGGTTTGTCAAATATTACTTCTCCAGATGAAATTGATAACAACGTATTTGGAAGAGCATTAGGTGTCAAAATAGGAGGAACCATAGAATTTGATATTACAGATGATTTATATGTAGGATCTGGATTATCTTTTGCAAAAAGAGGAGCATCTACTGTAGGGAATAATTATAATACTTTTTATTTAGAATTGCCTGTAAGCGCACGGTATGATATTTTGGAAGTAGGTGGTTCAGGTTATCTTTATGCTACATCTGGTTTAAATTTAGGTGTGTTATTGGCGGCCAATAGAGGTGGTAATAAAGTAGGAATTGGTACTGAAAATGATGATTTTTTCAGACCGTTAGATTTTGGCTTAAACTTTGGTTTTGGGGTAATTTTTGCTGAAAAATATGAAATAGGGCTTCTTACTGAATTTGGACTAAAAAATATTTATGCCAATGATTTATCTACTCTTAGAAATTCAGCTTTATTAGTTTCTTTTGGTTATAAGTTTGGAATGTAAAATAGTTATAAAAGAACCTGGTCATAGGAAGTTGGGTTAGTTTGTATCTAAGGGCTCCGTAGTTCTACGGAGCCTAAAATAAATTTAAGTTGGTTCAGTTGAAACCCATGTCAGATAATCGATATGGGTTTTTTTACGTTCAATTCATTATTAGGATAATCTCTTACAATTCTACTTTTCGTTTTGTTAAAATAAGTTAGCCTTGTTATAATGTAGGAAAGTTTTTATAGAATCAACTCAAGTATTTACAAGGTCTTTTAAACTTTAACACAGGAATTAATAAGATTAGTGATTGTTAAAGCAGATACACTCTCAGAGAATTTACTATCTTCCCACTATGAAGGCTAAGAAGCAACAATTTACACCAGAAGAAAAAATAGCTTTTACCTTGGCAGAAAAACTAGCCATCGTACATGTTATAAACTCTGTGATATTGGCAGATGGCCATGTTCATGATGGAGAAATCACTGCCCTAACGCAACTGATGAAGGAAATTGATTTTGATAGCAATTTTATAATGCAAGCTCGTAATATTGATGGCGAACAAGCTATTGCCATTCTGAAGAAAATGACTCCCGAGAATAAAAAAAATCTAGAATCAATTTTAGAGAGGACCGCAATTTCTGATGGTTTTAAACACACAAAGGAAACCAGTTTGATGACCTATATTTTTGAATCTATGAATAAGTGATGTTGATACAAGAAGACTATGAAAACTAAAAATTTGGAGAAAGTACAATTTGAAGAGTTAGAAAAAAAGGCTATTTATGTCATGACCAACCAGGTTGTCTTGGCTGATGGTACTGTGCATCCTAGTGAGCTTGAGGCTATGAAACAACTTCAGGAAGACATAGGTATGGGCTCAAATTTAGTTAGCGAAGCTCAAAGCACAACAGTTGAGGAAGCTTTAGTTTCCCTTCATAACATGACTTTTCCTAAAAAGAAAGTATTAGCAAAGATTCTTGAAGACATGGCTGTTTCTGACAATCATTTACATGAGAAAGAAATGCACCTTATTATACAGACTTTTAAGAATATTGGTATAGGTGGGGAGACGGAGTAATTATAGGAACTACTTCTCGTTTAAATTAAAACTTATTATTAGCTAGAAACTTTTAGGTCAACGGTAAGCTGTCTAACTTCCGTATGCTCTAGTTCTATTATTGTGTAATAGCTTTATTTTTAGTGTTTTGTAAAGAATGCTACCAGCATTACAGATTACGGTTCTTCAAGATTTTCATCTTAATACATACTAGATATAATATTATAAATACAAGAGTAAATTCAGTTTATCTTTCTAGATATTCTGGAATATATTCAGGTTTGCCTTTTCTTTTACAGAGAATCTTTCAAATCTTTCACAAATTAGAATTTCTTGTTTCTTTAACATTAGGTAATTTAGTCTCAAAATTATGGTATGGGTCAGATTATAACATTTGGTGAAGTTTTAATGCGTATTTCTCCAAGAGGAAACAAAAAATTTATTCAATCTAACATTGTTGAATTCTATTTTGGAGGTACAGAGTTAAATGTAGGTATTTCAATATCTAATTTTGGTGGAGATGTAAAGCATATAAGTGCCGTTTCAGAAGATTTTATTGGAGAGACAGCAATAGCCTACATTCGTCAATTTGGTATGGATACCTCTTCAATAGTAACCTCAAAACGACCTTTAGGCGTTTATTTCTTAGAAGTTGGGGCTGTAATTAGACCTAGTATGATTTCTTATAACAGGTCTCACTCAGCATTTTCCGAAATAGGACCAGAGAAAGTGAACTGGGAAAAAGCACTTGAAAAAGGGGAGTGGATGCATTGGACAGGAATTACACCGGCCTTATCACAAGGTGCTTTTGATACACTAAAAGAAGGATTGAAATTAGCAAGGGAAAAAGGAATGGCCGTTTCCGCAGATCCAACCTACCGTAGCGATCTTTGGAAATACGGACAAGACCCTAAAGAAGCATTGTCAGAATTACTACATTATTCTACTATTTTTATAGGGGGTGTTAATGAAATAAATGAGGTGCTAGGCACTGATTTTGGTTACAGTAATGACGATTTTATTGCAGCCAGTAAACAATTAATGGCAGCTTTCCCTACCATTGAAAAAGTGTTCGATAAAATTAGAACTTCGTTAAACTCTTCTTGGCACAAAATAAGAGCGAGAATGTGGAACGGTGTTGATTTTAGGGAGACAGAAGATCTTGATATTACTCACGTTGTGGATAGAATAGGAACGGGAGATGCTTTTGCCGCAGGTCTAATTTATGGTTTACAGCATTTTGATGATTATAAGGCTATGGAGTTTGGAAGTGCTGCATGCGCTCTAAAACACACTTATGAAGGCGATGTTAATTTAGCTACGGTAAAAGAAGTAAACAGTATACTAGACGGTAATATAACAGGACGCTTGGTTAGGTAATAACTATCTGTAGTGACCCTTCTTTGTGTGAAATATGAGAAATTTTTATACCAGCATGGTACTAGTTTTTCATGTAATTTTTCACCCAATTAACTAAAGCTTCTCCGTGAACGTTTTTAGCCAAAACCACTCCATTGTCATCCAATATAAAGTTGGCGGGAATGGTCTTTACACGTATCCTTTTTAAGAAAGGGGTATCATCGCCTTGCAGATGTGAAGCTTGCGGCCAGTGATCTGCGCCATCTCGTTCTGCAGCCGCTTTCCAAGCAGGCTCATTACTTTCTAGGCCATAAGCAACAATTTGTAAACCTTTATCATGATAAGTATCCCAAATTGGTCCAAGAATTTCTCGGTTTTCTACTCGGCAAGGAGCGCACCAAGATGCCCATAAGTCTATTATAGTGAGTTTGTCTCCTAATTGCGCTTTAAGAGATAATGTGTCCTTTGTAATCATAGGCAATTTAAAATCGGGGAACACATCGCCTACTAAAACTGGCAAGTTAGAAGGCTCACTTAGTTTGCAAAGTTGTTTTACCCATGGGTGATTGGGTTGTTTTTTCTTCCATGTATCACATTGGCGAACCAAAAATTCTGGCACCCGTTCATAATCATTTGCGGTACTTACCCAACGTGTTGCCACTAATGCTGGCATAAGATACGGTGTACTATCCGCAAAATTTATTAGCTCCGTTTGGTATTGTAAGATAGCATGTTCTTTTTCCATTAATTGACTACCATCTTCTAATTCCCAATGCTTGCCAGCAAGATAAGATTGGTATGCTTTCTGGTTAATATCTTTTAAAGCTACTAGTGCTTTATTGACTTCTGAAGGCTGTTCCATGGAGAAGCTTTTTTGAAACGTATCTACTTTTGAACTAATTTTTAGGGGATTACCGGATTGCCAGACAATTGGCATGAAGTTGGCCTTAGTTTGATTGTCCGTTTGTAAATAATTAGGGTTCTTTCCAGGTAGCGCTATGGCTATTTCTAATAACACAGCTTCTTTAGTATTTGGGACATTTTGAAACTCAAATGTACCATCAGGATTCACTACGGTAGAGTCTATGACTTTTCCAAAAAAGGATGCCGCTACATCCCTTAGGTTTTCAGGTTGGAGCAAATACATCTTTACGCCCTCTTTTTTTGCCCCTTCTAACTTCCCAGATATATAAGCTGGAGAGTTACAAGATGTTGCCAATAAGGTTATTAAAACAAAATAAATAGTCTTTCTTATAGAAAGGATAGTTGTATTTAAATCAATACTATGGCCTTGTAAATGGGGAGTAGTGGGTGTAGAGATATTATGTTTTTGAATGAACACAGGACCGGTTTTTTTGTTTCAATTTTGAGATTGAATAAAAATACGCAAACCTTTTGATTAAGCCTTATGTCCGTTTTCTTTATAAGTTGATGTGGATTATAGTTTTAAATTGTTTGTTTTTTCTTTAAGATTAGTTAGCTGCTGTCCAATAATCCATCACAAAAACATCTTCTATTATTGGGCCTACTTTACTTACCAAATCCAAATGGGCTTTATGAAATAGGTACACTTCTCTACTATTTTCATTATTGAACGTTATAGTGAACGTATGTGTAAAACCTTTGCTTGCACCTTCTTCGCTATCGTTTATTCCCCATTCAATATTCGTGATTTCCGGAATTTCATTCTTAAGGTTTACAAAAGCCTCTTCTGCCTCATGAACTTGTTGCTCTGTGGCGTCTACTTTATATTTAAGATTTACAATGTGCCTTAAAATCTTTCCATTTTTATCTACTTTAGGAGCTATTTTATAGGTTGCAACTTTATTTAAATCGAATCTATTAGAGCCTGCAATAAGAAAATTATCTTCTCCTATTTTATGAGATTTTAGGCCGTAATAAATAGAAAAACCTGTTTCTAAATAATTTATCGGGCTTAGAATTCCCCCTTCATTTAATTTACATAATTGAATACTGGCGTCATCTCTTGTGCCCACAGCTAAAATAGCTTCGTTGTTATTTGTAGAAACGACTTCAATTCTAGTTTGTCCCGCTAGCTTAGTATTTTCATCATCTTTTAAAACAAAGTGTGGAACTAAAGCTCCTTTTTTATTGACTTTAAAAACACTTACCCCATCGCCATGATAAACAAAATCCTTTCTTTTTATAAAATTTGTTGTGGGGTCATAATACTTATGATGTCTGTGACCAACAATAACATATCTATGGTCTCCCAGAGTAACTCCGGTTACAGGATACGCTCCAGTTAAGTATCTATCAGTGGTATTATCGCTTATGTTATTGATGTTCTTAAACGTTCCATTTTCGTAAACTCTAAAACTGCTTACGCCATTATCTTGAAAACCACCTGTATATAAAAAGGTCTTCCCTTTAATGTTGTGGGTAAACATGCCTATAATACCGTCCGTATGTATTTTGTCATCATCTTTCATAGACTGAACATGGTTGAGTTTTCCATCAGCTTCAATTTTAAAAGAACTTAATCCTGGGGTGTTTTCTAAGCCACCAACAAATAAATATGAAGCTTTTTTCATATGAATTACTTGTAAAGTAATAGCAGTGCCAAGATGTGTGTCTTCTGTATCTTCAACCAAGGAAACTCGTTCCAACGATCCATTGGCTAATATTTTAAAGGTTTCAATTGCATTACCATGTTTGTTACCTACAAAGAGAAAGTCTGTACCATTAATATTATCGGCAACCATTCCTCTAGCAGGACCTTTCTTTTTATAAAGCTCATGGTTGCTTATTGGAGTTAGTTTTCCTTCTTTATCTAAGCTGTACACATCTATATTTCCTACACCTCCGGCAAAAACAAAATGAGACCCATTTTTTTCATAACTGGTAACAGAAACTGTATTTTTTCCAGATATATTTTTGAAGTCTTTTCGGTAAAGCATAAGTTCATCCGAAACCTGAGCCAGACATATTGTGGATAAAAATAATATGCTAATTAGAAGGAAACCTTTTATACTGTTCATAATTTTAATCTTCTTTGAATTCAATAAATTATTCTATAATTGATGCTACTCCTACGGTGGCAATAGTCCGGTCCTCTTCTATAGTTCCACCGCTAACACCAATGGCCCCTATGATTTTCCCCTCTTTATTCTTGATAGGAATACCACCAGGGAAAGTTACTAAACCTCCATTAGAATGTTCAATGTTATAAATAATGCCTCCTGGTTGTGTTAGTTCGCCCAGCTCTCCGGTATCAATATTAAAGTACCTCGCTGTTTTGGCCTTTTTAATGGCTACATCAATACTGCCTAAAAAAGATTC
Source organism: Zobellia barbeyronii (assembly GCF_018603515.1). GTDB lineage: Bacteria > Bacteroidota > Bacteroidia > Flavobacteriales > Flavobacteriaceae > Zobellia > Zobellia barbeyronii. The sequence goes on along the minus strand of NZ_JACATN010000006.1, from coordinate 22,772 downwards.
ATCCATTCGTATAAATGCCTTTAGGTTGGCGCCAGCATCTACTACGGCAATGTTTACTAATACGTTTGAATCCTCAGCTTTTTTCTTTGCTGCCAATAAGGCTTTAAAAGCTTCATCATGTGTTATGTCAGTAGTGCTTTGTGCATTTGCCTTGTTAGATAGCAGTACCGTTAAAGTAAGTGCAATAACGCAAAATTTTACTTGGGTAAGTAAAGTCATAATTCTCTTTTATAATTTTATTGTGCAAAAATTATAAACTAGGGCGAGAAAATAGTTGAACAAGTTCAACTAAACGAAAGTTTTATTGAATTTGTAATTGCTTTTTAATCTTACTCAAAAACTCATGAGTAATACCTAAATAGCTTGAGGTTTGCCTATCTGTAAGCTTAGAAGCAATCTCAGGATAACTCCCAATAAAATGAGCATATCGCTCTTTTGCCGTTAAGCTATGGTTTCTTACAAGCCTACGCTGCCATGCAACTATAGATTTTTGAAACATAACCCTAAAGAGTTTTTCTGCTATTGGGATTGATTCATATAGGGTTAATTTATCTTTTTGAGAGATAAGAAGTACTTTGCTATCTTCTAGAGCCTGTATGTTTAAGTCTGATGGTTTGTGATTCATAAAACTATCAATATCCATAAGCCACCAATTTTTAGCAGCAAAGTATAAGGTGTTCTCGTTTCCGTTTTTGTCTATTGTGAAAATTCTAAAACACCCATCTAAAACAAATCCTTCCCATTTACAGACCTCACCTTGTTCTAATAGAAATGTCTTTTTGGTTATAGTTTTTTGCTGAAAGTATGCACAAAACTCCTCTTGTTGTGTTTTAGAAAATTGGCCATCTTCATCTATGTTCTCTATTAATAAGTCGTTTATCATTAATTTTCTTGTTCAGCTAAAAACCCAAATATTTTACAACTTTATAAAAATACACAAACCTTATGGGAAAGCCCGATGCTCGTATTTTTCTCTAGTTTTATTACTCCAATTGGTAATCTTTCCAAGAGTTAGCAAAATCTTCTGTTATTAACCAGGAAGCTAAGTTTTTATACCCAGGATAATCATTATAAGAAAACAAATTCTTTGATACATTATCTCCTAACCAACCAGAATTTTCGGACAAGGTTAAAAGCTCATTATTTAGTTCAGAAACTCTTTGCGCTAAAACGGATTTAAAAAATAATTTTATTAATTCATCAGAATTTTTTAGACTGCCGAAATGGTCATTTTTTGGTTCTACTACATAACTCCAAAGTCCGTAGTTGTTTCTATTAAGTTGCACCATGTTTTTCATTGTCTCATTTCTTGAAGGAGTATCTAATTCCCCAATAAGCATCATTCCAGGTATTAATTTGTTACTATCAGATGTAACGGATAAACCTCCGCCTCTAATATTTGCAAAAGCAATAACACGTTCTGGTTTATAAGCTGAAAAAAAGTAACTAAAAACCCCTCCTGCAGAGTAACCTCTCAATAAAAAAGGTAAATCTGCTATAGTACTTATATTGTTTTGTTCCGTAATTTTTTCTAAAGCTGTTAAAAGAGCTTTTCCACTACCGCCAGAAGCCTCGGCATAGTAACCACTGGTACTAGAAGATTTTAAATGTACAGAAATAATAGCAAGGTTATTAGCAACTGCATATTCCTGCCATTCTTCAGAGTCCGCTAAGCCTAGAGCATTACTATTGGAACTACTTGCCAGAACTAAAATGGCTTTCAAATTTGAAGTGTTTTCAGGAACCCACAACCTAAATGCGGCAATATCAAAATTTGATGTGCTTGTTGGATTTACATTATAGGTCCAATCGTCAATAAACTCACCAACTGAAACTTGTTCTTGATTGTCAATATCTGTTTCAGGTTCAGAACTACTACATCCTAAAAGGAGAGCTAGAAACAGAAATACGCATATATGTTTCATGGTATTTTTTTTGAGTTGGTTTAACGCTCAACTTATGAGCAGTGTAGGAGCAGCGAAGCAATTCTCATTCTGGTGTGCTCTTGTCAAAATTTTAAATTTTGGTCTAATTTTTCTTATTTAACATAAAACCCAAATGTTTTACAACTTTATAAAAATACACAAACCTTTTGATTATGCTCTAAGCCCATCTTTTTTATGGATATTACATGTTTCTTCGTTGGTATCTAATGAACACTATTATAAGGTAATTTTAATACTTCTTACTCCATATGATAAGGTCATCTTTTAAAATGTTACAAAAATACTGACTAAGTATAGATCATTAACTTTGACAAAGGTTTTTGGAGCAATATAACCTTATAACGAAAACAAGAATTAACATAAAATATAAAGAAATCAAATACGTTAGAAACAGACTATAGTATCTAACCTTCGGTCTAACCAGCCAACATTCCTTTATTTTATGAAAAAGCTTGTCATCTTTCTTTTTTTAGTTCTGACCAGTTCTTATTTTTCAAATGCACAGTGTACGGATGTACAAGCACCATATTTGGAATCTTTTGAATCAGGGAGTGTGCTCAATCCATGCTGGACAGCAATTATTGAAAATCCGAACATATTTACCAAAATTGAAATATTAGAGGAATATCGTTTCTCTCGTTCTAAGAGCTGGGGAGAATTGGTTTATCACGATTTAAAACCAATTACGGGAAATCAGTTTTTTAGGTTCGCTAATCAACAATCAAACGGTACTTATTATAACAACTATTTTGTAACTCCAAGAATAATAGACTTAGATAATACCAAAAGAGTACGATTTAAGCTTGTAGGAAAACCTTCTTCAGGCTATAATAAATCGTTTAGCAGTTCTAATGTTGTGGTCGGCACAATGTCAAACCCAAATGACCAAAGTACTTTTTCCCCTCTAGACACTATACCGGCAAAAGAGATAGCCGTTTTTAAAGATTCTAATAGAAAAACATTTGATTGGAAAGAACATACTATCTACTTAGAAAATTTTACGGGAACAGATCAATATATTGCCTTGAAACACGAAGATGGTGGTTTTGAAGATAACATGTTTCTAGAAGATTTTCAATATGAGCAAATACCCAACTGCACAGAACCTTTATACCCTAAAACTACAGAAACCACCTATAACACAGCAAGCATTGAATGGGAGACATATGAATATTCAACTTCAAATTCTTATGAGATTGAATATGGCCTTCAAGGATTTGCGTTAGGAACCGGAACACAAATAGTAGTAAATAGCACAGAAGCTATTTTAAGCAATCTGTCTAATGATGATACCACGTATGAGTTTTACGTACGGTCTGTCTGTGGAGTAATGAAAAGTGAATGGTCAGTAAAAACTTCTTTTAAAACATCCTGTTATGGAGTGTCAATTGGATACACTGAAAATTTTGATTCATACAGCAAAGGCTTTGTAGATAATTGCTGGACAGCTATAATACCTCAGGTAGATCTTATTTTCTGGGATCATCACAGATATTTGTCAATTGATAATCACGAAACTACAACCAATGAAACGGCCCATAGTGAACCAAACACTTTATTAATGTGGAACGTTCCGTCACACGATGTTTACAATGATGACGTTGCCGATCATATTATTTTAGTAAGTCCAAGATTACTTGATTTTGATAATTATAAGAAGGTGAGTTTTTGGGTTAAAGAAAAATATACAGGATCTTCAGGCCGGTTAAAGGAAATTATGGTTGGTACTCTCTCAGACCCTAATGATCAAAGCACTTTTGTACCTTTTCAGGCCATTACTGATCTTGCTGAACAAGATAGAGCTTGGACACGTTATACTGTTGATTTCAGTGATTATTACGGCACTAATGAATATGTTGGAATTAAGCAAGGCACAACTAATGGAAACCAAGAACTATATTTTGATGACTTTGAATATTCTAGTAATACGTGTATAACACCAACCGCAGTTAATCTTTCCTTAGTTGATGATTCAAGTGTCAATTTATTATGGCAAGACAACAATTCAACTACCCCTGCTGAAAGTTGGGAAATTGAATATGGTGTAACTGGTTTTCAACAGGGTACAGGAACTATCACAAATGTCACTTCAAACCCATATACTTTAAGTGGTTTAGAACAAGCTACAACATATGATGTTTACGTACGAGGAAATTGTGGTGCTGCAGACGGATTCAGTGATTGGAGCGAGATTTTTACTTTTAGGACAACGTGTAGTATTACATCTGGGTATTTTCAGGGGTTCGAAAATCAAGACAACAATGGTTTTGATGATTCTGATTGTTGGACTTTTAACGGTCATAAAAACTTTGCGGATGTTGTTATTGAACCCTATGAAGATGAGATGACAACAGTAAATTCATTGGCAGCGCATAATAATCAAGTAAGTACATTATTGGTTACGCCCTTTTTGGCTGATATGGACCAAAACAAAATCATCAAATTTAAATTAAGAGATGATTTTGCACCACAAGGAGTAATTACAGGACTTGTTGTTGGAACCATGTCAAATCCGCTTGATGAGGCTTCTTTCATTCCTTATCAAACCATTCCTTATACAGAAATAAATTCTACATTATTTACAGAATTTTTAGTTGATTTTGCATCCTATACTGGATCGGACAACTATATTGCCTTTAGAGCAGAAAACAGTTTGCAACAAGCAGATTATCTACATTTTGATGATTTTCAATATATAGATAAGTCAACCAATTGTATATCACCTTATCAAATAACTAAAGAAGAACCTACCGCAACTGAAGTTCAAATCAATTGGAAAACTTATGATAGTAGTTATTCAGGTTATGAACTTGAAATAGGATTGGAAAACTTTACCAAAGGTTCAGGTAACGTGTATAACACCTCAGATTTGGGTTTTAAATTCAGTGGCTTAGAACCTAATACTTATTATCATTACTACATAAGAACCGAATGTTCATCAGGAAGTTATAGCGATTGGTCAGGTCCCTTTAAATTCAGAACGTTGAATGATGTAACACTTTCCCTACCATGGATTGAAAACTTCGATAGCCTACCCGAATTAGGCTGGGAATTATTGCCAAATGGTTTTACAGGGTACACAGATGATAAATGGATATCTCATAATGGTCAATATTTAGACTACGGCCATGCCATGTATCCACATCATTCAAGTACTGGAAGTAATTACATCTATATGGATTCTGACTATCCAAGTTGGTTGATTACGCCTTCTTTCAATCTTGAAAAAGACAAAAAATATATGTTTTTGTATGATTACATCAATACTGCAGTTGTTGAAGATATTGAACTGTATTGCGGTTTAGGCAAAAACATATCTGATATGCAAACTTTACTTGATGTTGAGTATACTTACCCGTATTCAGGATTACCAGACCCATATCACTATACGGTTACCAGTATATTGGAACCTAGCGTATCTGCAGAACATACATTTGGTATTTATATTGAAGACGACACTTCTCAACAACAAAGTAATAATGTCCTTGATAGAGCAAAAGTATCGTTTGACAGATTTCAATTGATTGACAATATAGCTGTACCTATTAGTGAAAACCTAATGGAGGATTTACAAGGGGAATCACTTAATAATGTTGGTTTTGATTTAGCAGAAAACGCACTTCTTCAAATCAGAAATGATAACAAAGATAAACGTGAATTCTTAATGCATAGTAAAAATGAAAATGCATGGGTTTCGGGAGAAAGACAAGCGTTGTTTGATTTGAACCCAAGCTATATCTCTGAAATATCTTATAAAATGGATATTACTTACGGATCTAAATCTAAGTTCAAATTTAAATGGAGGCAACGTGGCGAATCATATTATAGAATTCTTATAAATGACCAACAACTGGGTTATGTAGGTTCAGGCACACCTAACTATGAATTTAACAAGAATATTGACCTTGAGGCTTATGTTGGTCAATTGGTAGACATAAAAATTCAAGTAATAAACAGCAATGATAGATCATATATAAGAAACCCGGTAAATGGACATTATTTTTCCGATTTTGAATTTATCATTGCAGAACCACTTCCTTTAACTACTCCTGCAGCTTTAAGTATTTGTGACGACGGCGCTGATGGGGTTGAAATTTTTGATTTGACGACCGTAGAAACTGAATTGTTGGAAGGTTATAATCGAAATTATATTACGGTTAGTTATTATCTAACCGAGCTGGATTCTAAAACGAAGAGTAATGCAGTTGACCCATTATTTTTCGAGAATACAAGTAGTCCGCAAATAATTTATGTACTAGCAGAGCGTAGTACCGATGGGGCAAGAGGAACAGCTATGATTACTGTTGAATTAAAAGATGAGGCGGAATGCATTAGTGATATGGATGGCGATGGTATTAAAGATATAGAGGACTCTCTACCGAATGACCCTTGCTTACCACTACAAAATAAAGACTATACCGGTTACGATGCCTTAAATATAGTATGGCAGAATAATGATTGTGATGGAGATACCATTTCCAACGGAGATGAAGTTACCGCGGGAACAAATCCTTATTTCAATGAATCACTTTATACAGATTCTACATACCCAGATGCTTTTGGTGAGCAACGTATAGAAACTAATGATGGAGGAGCAAGAGCTATCGCCACCAATGGTACTACTGTAGTGGCAGGAATAAGAAATGCTACAGGTAGTAAAGTTGAAATATATACCAAAAACGCAAGTGGAGTTTGGGAAAAGAATCAAGAACTAACATCTCCAAAAACAACGGGTACCACAAGATTTGGTCAAACCTTGGCCTTGTCTGAAAATACGCTAATTGTTTCTCAGCCTTATGATGACGAGAATCTACCAGATACCGTATTTATATACCAAAAAGATGCTAATGAAACTTGGGTAGAAACACAGCAAATTGAGGCCTCCAGTTTTTTCCTTTATGATGGTTTTGGTAGTGCTTTGGCTGTTTCGGGAAATACAATGGTGATAGCTGCAAACGGAATAGCACCAAGCGGAGCGGTTTATGTTTTTGAAAAAAACATGAGTAATGTTTGGGTAGAAACAGCAGAACTATATCCATCAGATGACCTTTTTGAGGGTGGTTTTGGAGAGTCGGTTGCTGTTTCGGGAAATCAAATTATAATAGGAGCATCTGGCAATGACGCTACAGGTGCGTTTATTTTTGAAAAACAAAACAATTCTACTTGGCAAGAAATTCAAAAGCTAAGTGCTCCGGACGGACAGAATTATACATATGCAAGAGATGTTGCCATTACTGAAAATAGAATTATCATAGGTGACGTAGCGTATACAGAAGATGTTTATGATAAAGGGGAAACCATTGTTTATGAAAAATCATATAATGGGTTATGGAGCGAAGTACAAACGTTAAAGGCAAGTAACGGATATAAAGAGGATTATTTTGGTGATGCCCTAGCCATGAATGATAATAGAATAGTGGTAAACATGTCCGCTGATCAAACAGATACAGGCTGGCTTTATGTATATCATAAATCTGGGGGTGAGTGGACTGAAACTCATATTTTAACAGATCCTGAAATTTCTACTTTGGATTTTGGTAATCATGTTGCCGTTGCGGAAGGTTTGATCGTAGCAACTTCTGGAGATTACGTTCACTTTTTTGAAGACGCCTCTATTGTTATTGATACCGATGGAGATGGGGTAGCGGATAGTGAAGACAATTATCCGAACAACCCTTGCTTGCCAAGTCAAATTGCAACGTATACTGCATACAACGTAGATAATGAAATCTGGGCAACATCAGATTGCGATAATGATACGGTTTCAAATGGAGAAGAAGTATTAAATGGAACAAATCCATATGATGCGGAAACCTCGGTAAGTGAATGCGGGGAAATAGTTTCATCGGATGGCGCTGCATCGGATTATTTTGGAAAGGTATTGGCAATGTCAGATGACGGAAATATTTTAGCAGTTTCGGCTTATTATGACGATGACCAGGGAGATAACAGTGGGTCTGTCTATATCTTTAGTAAAACAGCTGCGGGAGCGTGGGAAGAAACCCAAAAGCTTAATGCATCAGATGGTAGTGAGGATGATAATTTTGGATTCTCTCTGACTTTTGCAGGTGAGTCATTAGCTATCAGTATGTATCAACAGAATAATCGCACTGGAGCCGTTTATATTTATAATAAATCAGCAGCAGGTGATTGGCAAGAATCACAAAAGCTATTAGCATCGGACAGCGCCCTATATAAACAATTTGGCTATGCAATTGCTGGAACAGAAAACCAAATTGTAATTGGTGCACCAAATGACAATGAAAACGGTGCAAATGCAGGAGCAGCCTATATTTTTGAAAAGGGATTGGATGGTATATGGATGCAAACTAAAAAATTAGTAGCTTCTGATGTAGAACCTTATGATTCCTTTGGAATTTCGGTATCTATTGCCACTAATATTGTGGTTGTTGGGTCTTTTTATGATGATGATATATTGGACAATAGTGGTGCTGCCTATGTTTTTGATAATACTAGTAATGGTAACTGGACGGAAGTTGCTAAACTGAAGGCGACGGACCCAAAAACGTACAGTGGTTATGCTGTTAGCGTTGCTAATACGGAAACTGATATTATTGTTGGTGCAGCTTCCATAAATTCTAATTCAACAGACGTTGGAGCGGCATATGTTTATAAAAAATCAAATGATGGTTCATGGATATCAGCAGAAAAGCTAACTCCAGAAGATGGAATTGCGAAAGATAAGTTTGGTCTTCACGTGGCCATTAATGAAAACCGTATTGCTTGTGGTATTAGTGGAGATGATGATAACGGCCCATCAACAGGTTCTGTTCAATTGTTCTATAAATCCAGTAATGAAGATTGGATTGCTTATGAGAAACTATTAGCATGTGGTACTAGTGGAATGTATGCCGCTTTTGGTAATGGCCTGGCACTTGGCAAAAACTCTTTGGCAGCAGGAACAACTTTGTTTACCGCAAATGGTTCCGCCTATGTTTTTGAGCTTGGGGATGTACCAATTATAACGGAACCATTAGTGGTTCAGCTTATTCCAATTGCATCTTCTGGCTGCAGTGAATTAGGCGCCACCTTAGAAGTAACTGCCACAGGAGGAATGGAACCGTACACTTATGCAATGTATGATGCCACTAGCAATTCATTAATTAGGAGTGGCGTAACAAATGCGTTTGAAAATGTTCCCATGGGAACTTATTATGTTCAGGTAACAGATAGCAACTCAATTCAAGAGCGAAGTAATTCCGTTTCAATTACAGAATCAGAAGCGATTACGGCTACGGTTACGATTAACGACATATCCTGTGAAAGTGATGATAACGGTTCAATTTCTATTGAGGCATCAGGAGGTATTGCGCCTTTGCAATATAGTATTGGAGACGGAGCGTTTTATTTTCAACCAAATTTTGAAAATCTTACTTCTGGCAATTACGATATTACCGTTCAAGATGCTAATGGGTGTGCTTTTCATACGTCTGTTAGTATAGCTAAAGAGACCGGATGCTCAGATTTCAACTTGCCAGTAAACAATTTCACTATAGAAACCACAAGTGAATCTTGCGCATCTAGTAATAACGGAAGTATTGTTGTAAGCGCTTTAGAAACCCTTGATTATACAGCAACTTTAAGCGATGGAATGGTTAACGAATCTAAAGTTTTTAAAACCTTCACCAGTTTTAAAAACTTGGAAGCAGGATCTTATGATGTCTGTATTACAGTTGCAGGTGAAGCAGATTTTGAAAAGTGCTTTACCATCCAGATTACGGAACCAGATTCCCTCAAAGTGGATTCTAAAACCGATTCTACGGGTAAATTGGTTTCCTTGAGTCTTAAAGGTAGTTCTAGTTATTTTATCACTGTAAACGAAAAAGAATATTCCACCACAGAAAATGAAATAACGTTACCTCTCTCTGAAGCGGAAAATAACATTATGGTCAAAACTGACTTGGAATGCCAAGGTGTTTTTGAACAAACAATAATAGCTACACGAGAGCGTGTATCTATCTTTCCAAACCCAGTAGAAAAAGGAGATGTAAGCATTTTTATTCCAAGTATTAATGCAGATCAAGAGATACTGATTACCATGTTTTCACAAAGTGCCATACGCGTATTGGAACAAATGAAAAAAGCAGATGGAAGAATTGTAAAAATTAATATGGATAATTTGCCAACTGGGGTCTACACTATTATAGTTACTTCTGAGTCACAGAATAGCACACATAAAATCATTAAAAAATAAGCGCTTCTATGAATTTAAAGTATAATCTTTTGTCCCTTGTATTTTTGATTTTTTTGTCCTCTTGTAATTCTGATTCTTCGGAAGTACAGCCGCCACAAAATGTAATTGAAGATCCTGTTTCAGCTCTTTTAGTTTTCCCTGAAAATAATACAGAATGCAATGAAGGAACAGTTGTAAATGAAACCCAAAGTAAAGTAACCTTTCTTTGGAACGCTTCTGAACATACAGATTCTTACGAATTGGTTTTGACTAATAAGGAAACTGTTGAAATTTCTAATTTTGATTTGATTGATAATTCCTATGAAATCACCATTGAAAGAGGAACAAGCTATGAGTGGTACGTAATATCAAAATCTCAGGAAAGTCAAGAAACTGCTAAAAGTGAAACATATCAATTTTTTAATGCCGCTCCAGGAATCGTAAATCATGTACCTTTTTCTGCTGAAGCCATTACTCCTGAGAATAACTCAATCTTTACAGCTATTTCTGGAAACGTAACCCTTAAATGGGAGGCTACGGATATTGATAATGACATAAAGGATTATGAAGTTTTTTTTGGAGTGAATAAAGAAGAATTGGAAAATAAAGGAGTGCAATCAGTTTCTAATCTAGAAGTAGATGTCGTTTCTGGAACTACTTATTATTGGAGGATTAAAACAAATGATGAAAAGAATAACACATCAACATCAGAGTTGTTCAGTTTTACTATTAATTAGTTATTTAGCTATAAATCAACATATTAATTCAACTTTTGGGAGTTCGGTATCTAGATGCCAAATGAATATAACATGACTATTCCCTCCATATGTATTCAAATCTTGTAATCACAAATTATTGAACTAAAATAACAATATAGCTACTGTTATAAACTCATATTTTTAATTATTTCTCACCTCAATAGTATGAAAAAAAATGTTTTAGGATTCAATATCTTCATTTTGCTTGTCTTCTTCATTTTCAGTAGTTGTTCAGATAATTCTTCAGAAGAATTCAAGAATGACCTAGCTCTTGGCAATATGGAACAGGATTCTGTGGTTAATAATCCGGATAACGGAATGGAACAAGATTCAGTGGCAAATAATCTAGATACGCCAGATAATGAACCCGTAATTTTAGATCCCAGGTTACCAGCCGATGTAGATTCAACTTATGTTCTGACATTTGAAGACGATTTTAACCAACTTCCAGGTACGTTGCCTAATGCAGACAAATGGCAGAGTAAACTTCCTTGGGGACCAAGTGTGACAATAAACAATGAGCGTCAGTATTATACAGATGTTCTTAATGGAGATCATAATGCACCAAACCCTTTTGATTTTGACGGGAATAGTAATCTAATTATAACCGCTGGCCTAAATTCTCCTGCACAGGTAGAAACTACGGGATTGGATTATTACTCCGGCGTACTAACTGGTGCACAGTCCACTCCGTATAAGGATGGCTATATAGAAGCCAAAATTTGGTATGAACCTGGAGTTGCAGGATTTTGGGGTGCGTTTTGGTTGTTACATAGGTATTACGATAGCCCTCAAGATACAGGCGCCAATGGTAAACGCAGGACCGAAATAGATTGGGAATTTGTGCGAGGACCTGGTGGGGAATTTTTGGGTGGTCCTTATGATACAGACCGCATACCTGTGGCGTATCATTATGATGATGGACAGTGGTCTATATCGGGCGGCGGGTTCAAAGGACCAAACGGCTCTCCTGGCTTATCGGTACAGTGTGATGGCACTGTGATAAACAATAACAAGGGTGTTGGACCTGTAAAACAGCCCAGTGGTGAAGATTTAGCAGGTGCTTGGCACCGATACGGTGTCTGGAAAACAGATAATTTTGTGAAGTGGTATTTAGATGGGATACTAGTGGCTAGTGTATGTGATCCTGCTATTGTTAGTCAAATAGAAATGTATCCAATTGTTAACATTGCTATTGGCGGTAATTTTCCTGGCCCACCAAATCCGGAAGACTATCCTACTTCCATGCTAGTAGATTACATATCATTGTGGGAGCCAACGGTTAAGTAAAACTAAACTCATCCTAAGAATAAAGAATCTCGGTTGTTTTTATAATTCATTTTGGCCCAATATGGGTATAAGTAAAATCTATGGGATATGTAACACAAGTTACTATGGGCAGGGGAGCTAATGGGTAGTTTTACTAAACGAATTTAAAACATAGCAATTATGGAAACCTTAGAATTAAAGTTAGGATTAAGCCAAGATTATAGAATGGATGTTTCAGGAAAATTAAATTTTCTTTTAGCAGATTTTCAAATTTATTATATGAACCTAAGAGGTTTACATTGGAATGTTAAAGGGCGAAGATTTTTTATGTTGCACGAAAAGTTTGAAGAGCTTTATAATGAAACTAATGATGTGGTTGATGAAATTGCAGAGCGTATTTTGTCTATAGGAGAAAAACCATTACACTCTTTTGATGATTATTTGGAAAGTAAAACTATTAGAGTCACTAAGAACATTTCTGATGGAGACCTTGCCGTTAGTTCAATACTGGATAACTTAAACGAACTATTACTTCAAGAACGAAATATTCTTGAGATTGCTTCCGATAACAATGATGAAGGCACAGCTTCTTTAATGAGTGATTTGATTTCAGGTCAAGAAAAATTAATTTGGATGTTAACTGCTTATCTAAGTTAGGTTTACATTTAAATATCATATAAAAAAAGCAAAAATCTCGCTGGATTTTTGCTTTTTCTATTTCATAGAGGTCCTAATAATTCGAATAGAGAAAGTGTATTTAATTTTTACTGCCTGAAATAGCGTCTTGGTTATAATGAGTAGAGAGTAGAATCAGATTTAATACTTATAAATACATTACAAAACACCATTATTTTTTAGGTTTTATAAAGACGTAGAAGACTTCAAATTAAATAACTGCCATTTTTGCGAATTTCATATTTAAAAGCATGAATTTTTAGTGTCATAATTCGCCTTTTTGACCAGGGTCATATATCTTAGTGTACCTTTTAACAACTAAGGGTTGCAGACCTTTAAGTATTTTCTTCCTGATTGTATTTTTTATTCGGGGTATTGCGATGGAAAGTATAGGGATTACGGTCATAGACAAGTCTAAATAAAAAATGATATCATAATGTGGTACGTTAAAAATGCATTGACGCGAAAGAATTTGATGGCCTTAACGGGCCTATTCCTTTCCTTTTTCCTTATCATTCATTTATTGGGTAATCTTCAGCTTTTATTGCCAGTAGAAGAGGCCAGGCTACAGTATAATTGGTATAGTCATTTGCTAGCAGGTAATATTGTTATAAAAGTGATATCCATTGTTCTCTACGCGTGCATTTTATTGCATACCATAGATGCCATTTACATGAGCCTTAAAAGTAAAAAAGCCAATGGACCGGGCTATGCCAAGGATAATCGGGGAAGAGCAAGTAAATGGTACGCTCGGAATATGATGTTTTTGGGAAGTATTATTTTTCTCTTTTTGGTTATACATTTCAAAGACTTTTGGTACCATTACAAATTTGGAGAAATGCCTCTGGATGAAAATGGAAACAAGGATTTATATACGCTTGTCATTGCCGCATTTGACCAACTGTGGTACGTTATATTATATGTCTTAGCTATAATAGCTTTAGGATACCATTTGTTGCACGGAGTATTCAGTGCACATAGAACACTGGGGCTTTATCATCCTTTATATTCCAAAATAGTAAAGTTTTTAGGAATGGCATACGCTGGTATTATGACTGTGGGCTATATCATTATACCTGTTTTTATTTATCTAAACCGTTAAGTAGATGAAAAATTCTTTGAATACTAAAATACCGGAAGGACCACTTAGTGAAAAGTGGAACACTTATAAAAAGAAAGCTAAATTGGTTAGTCCCAATAACCGAAAAAAGCTGGAAGTTATTGTGGTAGGAACAGGTTTGGCAGGAGCTTCTGCAGCTGCTTCACTTGCGGAGATGGGCTATAACGTAAAGAGTTTTTGCTTTCAAGATTCGCCAAGAAGGGCGCACTCTGTGGCTGCACAGGGTGGTGTAAATGCGGCGAAGAATTATAAAAACGATGGGGATAGCGTATTCAGGATGTTTTATGATACCCTTAAAGGAGGTGATTTTCGCTCTCGGGAGGCAAATACGTACCGCCTTGCAGAATGTTCGGCTAATTTAATAGATCAGGCAACCGCGCAGGGCGTCCCATTTGCAAGGGAATATAGTGGTTATCTCAGGAACCGTTCGTTTGGTGGTGTTCAAGTATCCAGAACGTTTTACGCAAGGGGCCAGACAGGGCAACAATTATTATTAGGTTCTTATCAAGCTCTAATGCGGCAGGTCAATACCGGAAAAGTAAGCCTATACGCAAGACACGAAATGTTAGATCTTGTCCTTATTGACGGTAAGGCCAAGGGGATTATCGCTAGAAATTTAGACACCGGAAATGTGGAGCGTCACGGAGCACATGCCGTAGTGCTCGCTACCGGAGGTTTTGGTAAAATCTATTACCTATCAACATTGGCAATGGGCTGTAATGTTTCTGCCATCTGGCGGGCACATAAAAAAGGAGCGTTTATGGCCAATCCCAGCTGGACACAAATTCACCCTACCTGTTTGCCACAAAGTGGGGAATACCAGTCGAAGCTTACTTTAATGTCCGAATCGTTACGGAATGATGGTAGGATATGGGTGCCGAAGGATAAAAACGAAACCCGTAAAGCAAACGATATTCCGGAAGAGGAAAGAGATTATTATTTGGAACGCAAATATCCCGCTTTTGGGAATCTAGCGCCAAGGGATATAGCTTCCAGATCGGCCAAAGAACAGATTGATGAAGGAAAGGGTGTTGGGGAGCTTAAAAATGCTGTTTACCTAGATTTTTCAAGGGCACTAAAAGAATATGGAAAGGATGTTATTGTGGAACGCTACGGCAACTTGTTTTCGATGTACAAGAAAATTACCGACATAGATGCTTATTTGGAACCGATGAAAATCTCTCCAGCTGCCCATTTTTCCATGGGAGGGCTTTGGGTAGATTATGAGCTAATGACTACCATTCCAGGACTTTTTGCCATAGGGGAGGCTAATTTTTCGGATCACGGCGCAAACCGGTTGGGAGCTAATTCACTATTGCAAGCTTGTGTAGATGGGTATTTTGTTTTGCCTTATACGCTTCAGAATTTCCTTGCGGACGAGATTAAGAATCCAAAAACAGATATTAATCATCCTGAATTTGACAAGGCAGAAGAGGCAGTTAAAAAGCAGATGGAAGGGTTTCTTGCTACCAAGGGAAACAAAACTGCAGAAGAATTCCATAAGGTATTGGGAAGTGAACTTTATGATAAATGTGGTTTATCTCGCTCTAAAGAAGGTCTTGAAAAAGCTATCGAAAACATCAGAGAATTACGAAAAGAATTTAAGGAGAATCTTATTGTACCCGGTGATGCTTCAGAAGTAAACAGCGAATTAGAAAAAGCTGGTAGGGTAGCGGATTATATGGAAATTGCGGAACTGATGTGTGTTGATGCGCTACAGAGAGAAGAATCTTGCGGAGCACATTTTAGAATAGAATATCAAACCGAAGAAGGAGAAGCCAAACGAGACGATGCTAATTTTTGCTATTCCTCTGCCTGGGAATGGAACAAGGATCCGTCTACACCAATATTGAATAAGGAGAACTTGACTTTTGAAACAGTAACACCTTCTGTGCGAAGCTATAAATAAAAGAGAATGAAAATACACTTAAAAATATGGCGACAAAAGGATAGCCAAAGCAAGGGAGGATTTAAAGAATATACTTTGGATGATGTTCACCAAGAAATGTCTTTTCTGGAGATGCTGGACACCCTGAATATAAAACTAGTTAAAAAGGGAGAACATCCTGTAGAGTTTGACCATGATTGTAGAGAAGGTATTTGTGGCCAATGTGGAGTTATGATTAACGGTATAGCCCACGGTCCTTTAAAAAATACGACTACCTGTCAGCTTCATATGCGTTCTTTCAAGGATGGAGATACCATATATGTAGAACCTTTTAAAGCAGCCGCTTTTCCCGTTGTCAGAGACCTAAAAATCAACCGTTCTTCATTGGATCATATTATTACTTCAGGAGGTTATGTGTCCGTAGATACCGGGCAGGCTCCGGAGGCCAATACCATACCAATTACCAATGAAATTGCAGAAGCTGCTTTTGACTCCGCTGCTTGCATTGGTTGCGGTGCCTGTGTGGCAAGTTGCAAAAACTCTAGTGCTGCTTTGTTTACAAGTGCTAAGATTACCCAATTAGAACTTTTGCCACAAGGTAAAAAAGAAACTAGAAAAAGGGTAGTGGCTATGGTCAATCAGATGGAGGAAGAAGGTTTTGGACATTGCACCAATACCGAGGCTTGCCAGGTAGAATGTCCTGAAGACATTTCAGTACTTAATATCGCGCGGATGAATTACGAGTATAACAAGTCTAAAATCCTAAACTAAAATGATAACCTTGTATTTTGAAAATCAGCGGTTCAATTTCAGGAAAAACCATCAATAATTTTCTGTCAATGTAATGCCTTGTGAGCTTGCCCCGAGGTAGTTTACTATATTATTTAATTATACCGCTAACAAACCAAATTCCTTTAAATGATTTATTGGTTTAGAGAACCAAAAAAGTTCAAAATTCTCAAAGTCTTTTTCAAAATTCGTTTTTAAGCTTTTAAAAGAAGGTAAAACATCTGCCGAGGGCGTAAGATTAGGAAGCTGGTTTAAAAACCACGTTCCTTCTTCTAACTCTAGTGTAATGGCAATAGTCTCTTGTTTGTCATAAAATGTAAGGCTTAGCATCTCCCAAGATTTTCCTCGCTTTGTTTTTGTAATGACGTTGGAATTAGGTTCGCCACCTATCCAAACAATTTTAGCGTTAGGCTTAACCTTAAATTCAACAGGGGTGTTTAATGAATCTTCAATAAAATAAGGTTCAATTTGAGTTTGGGGAATAGTAAAATCAAACCAATCTTGTATAGGCATATCAAAACCAATACCGTGCATAAAATTAAAAAGCGATTTTTTTAGCCCAAAACTAAATATACCATGGTCAATGCCGGTATTATCTTTAAACTGAACATCATTATTGGCAAAAGTAATATCCTCATAAGTAGGTACAATACCATAATCATGTGGAGCTAGTCCTATAGGACTATGCGCAGTTAAGGCAAATTGATGCCAAAAACCAGATTGGATGATACCCAACTGAAACAACTGCCTGACCATTTCTAAGCTATCTATCGTTTCTTGAACGGTTTGGGTAGGATAGCCATACATTAGGTAACTATGCACCATAATATTAGCGCTCGTAAAATTGCGCGTAACCTGCGCTACTTGTTCAACAGTAACCCCTTTATCTATCAATTTTAATAACCGATCAGAGGCTACTTCTAAACCTCCCGAAATTGCAATACAACCAGATGCTTTTAAGAGTAAACACAAGTCTTGGGTGAAATTTTTTTCAAACCTAATATTCGCCCACCAAGTAACGCTAAGATTCCTTTTTAAAATCTCTAGGGCCAAAGCTTTCATTAAAGATGGCGGAGCAGCTTCATCTACAAAATGGAAACCGTTTTCTTTAGTTTGCGCAATAACTTCCTCCATCCGGTCTACCAAAATACGGGCTGCAACAGGCTCATAGATTTTTATATAATCTAAAGAAACATCACAGAAAGTGCATTTTCCCCAATAACAGCCATGTGCCATGGTTAATTTGTTCCAACGGCCATCGCTCCAAAGGCTATGCATAGGGTTTGCTACCTCTATTACGGAAATATAGGTATCTAACAGTAGGTCTGAGTAATCTGGCGTGCCTACTTCGCTATGTTTATAATCTGGTTTGGTACTATTATTTTTGTACACAACAACACCGTTTTCTAATAAAAAGGTGCGTTTTAGCTCCGTTTCTGAGTTATTTATGCAATAATTAGTCAATAATTCAACCGGTAACTCTCCATCGTCCAAACTAATAAAGTCAAAAAAACTAAAAACCCGCGCATCAGAAATAGACCGTAATTCGGTATTAGGAAAACCACCACCCATGGCAATTTTTATGGAAGGAAAATTTTTTTTTATATGTTCTGCGCATCTAAAAGCACTATACAAATTTCCAGGAAAAGGGACTGAAAAACATACCAACTTGGGCTGTACTTTGGTTAAATGTTCGTGCAATGTAGAAATAGTAAGTTCGTCTATATAAGATAAATCATCTTGCAAGGCCTCATACAACTCATCAAAAGAATTTGCACTGCGCCCTAATCGCTCTGCATAGCGACTAAAGCCAAAATTAGGGTCGATACATTCCACCAAAAAATCGGATAAATCTTCTAAATACAAGGTAGCCAAATGTTTAGCTTTGTCCTGCATACCCATAGTACCAAAAGCCCAGTCTAAATCGTCTAACTGATTAAAACGAGATGCTTCCGGTAAAAATCCATCGGTACAAATCTGTCTTGCTAAAGTTTCGTTTTTACCTTGTAAAAAAGAAATTACCGCTTCTATAGAATTTAAATACGCATGGCGCAACCCGTAAATACGCTCACAATTTTCTGATACAATAGTTTTGTTTTCAAAAGCACTATCAAACAAAAACTGTAATTCTTTTCTAGTAAAAAGCGTATTAATGACTTCAATACCAAGGTCTAACTGAAAACTAGAAATCTCTTTCGTATTTAAAAAACCTTTGAGGTATGCCGTTGCAGGGTACGGTGTGTTTAGTTGTGTAAATGGTGGGGTAATAAGTAAAAGGTCTTTCAAAATAGGAACATATTATAACGCCAGAGCTATGTTTAGTAAGGAAATTAGCCTATAATTTAACGTTTCTTCTTTTTAGACCTATGACTGCTTTTTTGACGTGAATGACTGGAAGGAATAGCATCATCAAACGTGTTTTTAACGGCTACAGGTTTAACGCTTTTCCAAGTCTTATTCTCTTTTTCAGGTACTAAAACATCTACTAAATCTTTTCTGCCCAACTTATTTAAGGTGTTTCTAATCCAATCTTTATTTCCTTTTTTATACCAAAAAAAGAAACGATGTTGCTCATCTTTTTCTTCTTTGGATTTTGGGGTTTTAGTAGGTTTTAAAGTATAGGGATGATAACCGCTATAATAAATAACCGTTGCAACCGTCATAGGAGTAGGAGTGAAGCCTTGTACTTGTTCTAACTGAAAGCCCATATCCTTGGTTTCTGCAGCCAAATTAGCCATATCTTCTACTTCACAAGCCGGATGGTTTGAAATAAAGTAAGGAATAAGCTGAAGTTTTAAATTCTTCTTAATATTGATTTTGTCAAAACGCTCTTTAAACTTATGAAAGTATTGAAAAGAAGGTTTACGCATCAACTTTAAAACCGGGTCAGACGTGTGTTCTGGTGCGACTTTTAAACGTCCAGAAATATGCTTTGTCATCACCTCTTCCGTATAATCATCTAATTCTTTTGGATCTGCATTCTTGTTGAATTCAGGCACCAACATATCATGACGAATACCACTACTAATAAACGATTTTTTTATTTTTGGATTTTTATCTATGGCTTGGTATAATTCGGTTAGCGGTTTATGAGAGGTATCTAAATTGCTACATATTACGGGTGAAATACATGAAGGAGCAACACATTTATCGCAAATGGATTGTACTTTTCCTTTCATTTGATACATATTAGCAGAAGGCCCTCCAATATCTGATAGGTAGCCTTTAAAATCAGGCATATTGGCAACTTTGTCTACTTCCCTTAATACAGACTCTTTACTTCTACTAGCTATAAATTTACCTTGATGTGCTGAAATTGTACAGAAACTACAACCGCCAAAACAACCACGGTGAATGTTAATAGAAGTCTTGATCATTTCAAACGCGGGAATTGGCCCACGCTTATTATATTTTGGATGTGGTAACCGTGTGTAGGGTAAATCAAAAGAAGCATCAATTTCTTTTTCAGTCATTGTTGGGTATGGTGGATTGATTACCAACGTTCTGTCTTTTACCCCTTGAAAAATTCGTCTTGCTTTAAGTTTATTAGATTCTTGCTCTATAATTTTAAAATTAGAGGCAAACTTTTTCTTATCCTTTAAACAGACTTCATGCGATACAATTTCTACATCTTCCCAATTTTTATTTTTAGGAATGGACTCATCTTTATGTACTAAAAAAGCAGTTTGTTTTATGGTTCTTAAGCTTGAAAAAGGAACTCCTTTTTGCAATAGCTTAACCACTTCTCGCAAAGGTTGTTCACCCATACCATAAACCAACATATCTGCCTTGGAAGTTTCTAGTATACTTGGCATTAGCTTATCACTCCAATAATCGTAGTGAGTAACCCGCCGCAGCGAAGCTTCAATTCCACCTATTAAAACTGGGATATCAGGAAACTTATCTTTTAAAATACTGGAATAAACAGATGTAGCATAATCAGGTCTAAATCCTTTATCACCATTTGGTGTATAGGCATCTTTATCTCTACGTTTTTTACTCGCTGTATAATTGCTTACCATAGGATCCATACAACCACCAGTAACGCCAAAAAATAATTTTGGTGTCCCTAATTTTGTAAAATCTTGCAAATCATCGGTCACACTTGGTTGCGGAACGATAGCCACTTTTAAGCCATAACTTTCTAAAATACGACCAATTACAGCTGGCCCAAATGAAGGGTGGTCTACATAAGCGTCTCCGCTAAATAGAATAACATCTAATTCCTCCCAACCCCGAATTTTAACTTCTTTGTTCGTAGTTGGTAGCCAATCTGTAAGTTTGTTGGTTTGCATATGGTTGCAAAGATACGGTTAAATTGGGTTTTGCAAGGCTATACTTAAATCCACCGGGATAAATTTGCTCAGTAGTTCAAAAAGAGTTTTTGAAATATTGAAAAACTGAAAATTTTGGTCTTTAGGTTATGGCCATCAGCGGTTTGGCTAAGCGTAGTGCGGAAGTAAGGAAACTTTTCGTTTCCGATTAAGCACTTAGCCAAATCAAAAAAATTGGCGGACTTTATAAAAATACACAAACCCTACGACTATGCCCGAAACCCGTATTGTTTATAGGTTTTGTTGTAACACGTTTTATTCCGTTCTAGTTTTTTTCATGATATTTTGGATTCGGCATAAAATCTCCTTCAATAATTCCATTTCCATTCACTTTCCAAGCTCCTTTAATATATTCAGGAGGTACTTCGCCTTTACCTTCGTATTCTTTATCTAAAACATAAACCCATCCATTTGGGTGTTTTTTTGCTTCTTCAATTAACTCTGGTGTTTTTTTCATTAACTCAGTTTAGCTTTTAATTTATCCCAAATCGAAATCTTAATATTCGAATCATTTTTGGTAAATTTTATTTTGTTCCAATGTTTATCCAAATCTTTAACCGACTTTATTTTGAGTCCTCTAATATTAATTTCAGCCAATCCAGTTTTTAAATCTTCCGACATATTTTTATAAAGATTAATATTGTCTTGCTCAATATTACTTATTTCTACACTTTCAATTTCTGAACTGAATTGAGTCGAGAGTCTTTTCCATAATTCTGCGTCTTGATAGTCTGAATTATAGCAGATAATTGGTTTTTCATTGTCTTTTAGGTTAACGAATTGAACAATTTCTGCAAACATTTTGGTCTTTTGACTTTCATTTAAATTCGTTTTAGTCAAGTCATCTAAATGAATTCTTACTCCGCCAACATAGGTAGACCACAATTCGTATTCCTTTCCATTCAGTTTATAGAGAATCCCTTCCCCGCGAAAACCGAATTTAATATGAGAAAAGGTTTTTGTTTTAGCAGTAGACATTAGTTTGGTCTAAATGTGTTACAACGCCTAAGCTAAGCGTAGTGCGGAAGTAAGGAAACCTTTCGTTTCCGTCTTAGCACGAAGCTAAAGCTTATTGTTTAGTTTTATTTTTTCTTTTTCAAAGCTAAATCCATAAGATTTAGCGACATCATAAATATACACAGACCTTTCGGTTTTGCCCTAAACCCCGCATTACGTTTAGGTTTTGTTGTGCTTAGGTTTTTTTATGCCCAATGAGTTTTCGTCAAGCCATATAACCTCCCAGTTAAGTCTTGGTGCGGTATCATAACTATCAAGATTTAATTGTTGTAATTCAGTATCCAAACTAAAATAACCAATATTACTTTTGTTACTCCGACGAATTCCAGTTCCGCATCTACCAATTGGTTTTCTTCTTGAATAATAAGTTATAAGATATTCGCCGGTTGTTTTAAACTGTATGCCAGTACTACCTATATTACTAAATTTACCGCGTTTGTATATGGTAATAATAGAATCATCTTCGTCAAAAATTTGTTCAGAAGTCCAATGTCCAATTAGGTTGGATTCAGAGATTTGATTTTCCTGACCAAAAATTAATGCAACAAAAAGAAAGGTAAAAAGGGTTGTTAATTTTCTCATAGATTTATTGAAACAAGAATCGTTCCAACTTAAGCTCAACGGTCCGCGTATATCTTCCGGAAGGCGCAGCCTCCCGAGTGGAAGATTGCTGTGACTTCTGGAATATATGCCCAGTTGTGTGTAGTTATCTAAAGTAGGTAGTAAAGTTGGCAAAAGCAAAACAGCCTTAATTAAAGTCGCGGCATGCCCGGACCGTTGAG
>NZ_JACATN010000005.1 GCF_018603515.1 Zobellia barbeyronii | reverse complement strand
GGACCGTTGAGGGAAATGAGTGTTACGGGAGTCGTGAAAAAACAGCTATTTATGCAGTACGTGTTTTTTTGCAGCGTAGTAACACGGCCTTTAGGTCATTTCCCTCAACACATATATATGTGTAATTGATCCTCAAGGTACAAAAAGAAACAAAAATATCGGAAACAATTATAGATAAAGGGATGGGGGAAGATTAATAGAGTAGGTATTTTGTATATCATTTATTATCTTTCGTAGAATTGATATACAAAATGCGGAATGGACATTTCTAAATATAATTTTGAATTTACGACCCATAATACTAAAAATGTAATTTTAGTAGTCTTTCCATTTAAACAAATATTGGTAAGCGAATTGCGTACGAGGTTTCCATCCGCTAAATGGAGTAGAACAAAAGGAGCATGGTATTTACCAGACCTTCCCGCAGTAAGAAAAGCCCTGTGTATAAAAGAAGTTTCTTTCTTAACTAAATATTTGTCGCAGATTGCTCCAAAGAACAAGCCCGAACTCATTAGGTTTTATGATCAACTAAGATTAAAGGCATATAGTCAGAACACCATACGTATCTATGTTGCAGAATTCGTCCATTTGCTTATCCTATTAAAGAATTATCCGGTTGCAGATTTAAATGTAAAAAGGTTAAAAGACTATTTTCTTTACTGTGTTTATGAAGATAAAATGAGGGAGCGAAAACTCAACGGAAAAATAAATGCAATCAAATTTTATTACGAGAAAGTATTGCACAGAGAGCAAATGTTTTTTGATATACCCAGACCTAAGAAGCCAGCCATTTTACCCAAAATGCTGAGTAAAAAAGAAGTGGTCCGCTTGTTGGCACAAGTAAACAATGTTAAACACCTTATTGCTTTGCAACTTTGTTATGGTATGGGCCTAAGGGTGTCTGAAGTGGTGGCCATTAAGCTAAATCATATAGATAGTAGTAGAATGGTAGTCCTTATACAAGGAGCCAAGGGTAAGAAAGATAGGACAGTGCCATTACCGGTAAGTCTACTACCAAAATTAAGAACTTATTATAAGGAGTACAGGCCAAAAAAGTATTTATTAGAAGGGCAGTACGGTGGTCAATATGCCAAGGGTAGTGTACAGAAAATTTTTAAGAATGCTATGAAGAAGGCAAGGATTAATAAAAATATTGGGGTTCATGGTTTACGCCATAGTTATGCAACCCATTTATTAGAATCTGGAACGGATATGCGGTTTATACAAGAACTTTTAGGTCATAGTTCTATAAAAACTACTCAGGTATATACTAAAGTAACCCCAAGAAGTATGGCCAATATTGAAAGCCCTTTAGATTCATTATAAAGAGTTCATTAAAACATAGTATTATTAATTTGGTCCTGCAGTGGTTGTAGTGCAAGATTTTTTTATGCATATTATTTGTCTTTTAGATTTAGACTTCTTCTGTTTTTCAAAATAAATAACCGCTAAAACCAACTTCAGTTTCTCTTTCCTTATTTAAAGAGTTAGCGTATTCTTCAGGCTCACCCAATTTTTCATACAAAAACGGCTCCGTTATTTAGAATGAAAATAGATGGTAACGTTAAGCTAACAACTTAACATAAAGTTGAACTTTAGTTTATAGTATCACCATAATCAGTTAACAATGTTTGAGGATTACTAGGATATTTTTGCTCCAAATTATTTTAACAAATAACCAAAAGAACAAAATGAAAACAGTATCCAAAATGTTATTACTGGCAGGCTTGGTAGCAACCACATCCTGTGAAAAATTAGAAAATTTCGTGGGCCATGGTGGTCAAGGAGAGGAAGAAGAGGGAACTATCTTCGAGAACAAATCAGAGCTTGAGCCGCTAGTGGCAATCAACTCAAACTTCAATTTTGTAAAAGCATATTCTCTAATAAGTTCTACAGATATTTTAGAAGACGGATTTCAACTGGTGGGTGCCCAAGATGGAGCTGGTTTCTTAAAAGATGGTGATGGTTATATGTATGTAGTAAATGCAGAGGATAATTATGGGGTTAGCCGTATTCACTTAGATAAAAACCTAAACCCAATGGGTGGAGACTGGTTATTGAACTCAGGTGTTGCAGATTTTGCTCGCCAGTGTTCAGGTACCATGTGGGAAGCAGATATTCACGGTGGTGCAAAAGATATGTTTCTTTCAGCTTCTGAAAGCTTTCATTATGATGTAAAAGGTATTGACCCTCACGTTGCCGTTCCTACACCAACTGCAGATTTTGGTTTGGATGCTTTGGGTGAATTCTCATGGGAAAATGCAGTACCATTACCAAGAGACACGTACAGCGGTAAAACAGTTATTATAGGTGGTGATGATGATTCATCTGGTTCGGAAGGACAGGTTACATTGTACTATTCCGAAAATGGAGATGCGGATTTTAACAACGGTAAAATCTATGTCTTGAAATTTAAAGAAGTTGCTTCTGGTGCTACAGATGCAGATGGTAACCCAGTTAACCCAATGGCTGTTGAAGAAGGTGTTATCTATAATGAAGGTCAATTGGCTTTTCATGAAACTTACGAAGTTGAGTTTGTTGAAATTGAAAACGGTGCTGAAATGACTAAAGACGAAATGGAAGATGCTTGTGTTGCAGTAGGTGCTTCAGCTTTCATGCGTGTTGAAGATGTGGATTACCAAAAAGGTTCGGTAGAAAATGCTAGAAACGTATTCTTTGCAGTAACCGGTAGAGGTCCAGGTAGAGGTACTTATAATGATTGGGGTACGGCCTACAAATTAGAGTTGGATGAAGATTCTCCTTTAACAGGTAAATTAACTCAAATCATAAGCGGTAATACGGATACCAACAACATGGACGGAAATATATCTAGACTTCAAAGTCCAGATAACATTAACGTAACTGAAAACTTCGTATACCTTCAAGAAGACCCTAACTCTTTTGATAGAGGCCACGCTGCCGCTATCTACCAAACAGATTTAAAGGGTAACAACGCTAAAGTTGTATTGGAATTGGTAGTTAGAAATGACCTTGACCCATCAGGAAGCACTGGTTTCAGTGGAGAGTTTGGTGCATTGGTTGATATTTCTGATAAAGTGGGTGTTGATGATACGTTCTTATTGAACCTTCAGCCTCACTACTGGCAGAATGATGACTTTAAAAGCAAAGATGGTCATGATTTGGAATCTGATAATCCAGAAGCAATTGCCGCTGGTGCTAGAGAAGATAACCAAGGTGGGCAAATAATTATCCTACAAGGTTTACCTAGATAAGACATTACTTTTTTAAGGTGAAAGACCTCCATACTAATGGAGGTCTTTCCCTATTTATAATTTTCTATCAACGTATTTAAGTTATGTATAAATTTTTCTTTTTTTTTATAATGCTATGTAGTGTTCTTTCCTGCAAAAATAAAAATGACCAGTTGGCAGCGGTTCATACAGTCGATAATGTCGATTGGAGTTATGCCGAAAATTTCTATCAAAAAAATATGACCGAGGCAGTTGATTTAATCGACTCTTTGAGTAAAGTTGATGCAGAGAGTGATGAAGCTAAAAAAATCTTCATAGCGCTTCGTGTAGCCTTTAAAAAAGCGGAACCCTACGCTTCTTATTTAAATCCTGAAGTCGGTCACCGTGCCAACGGACCTGCCTTACCAGTCTTTGCAGAAGATACGGAGCGTATCCTAAACCCAATAGGACTTCAGAAAATAGAAGAGTCTATTTATGAAGGTGAAGAACCCGCAGCTTTTAAAAGAGAGACCAGCCTTACCAAAGGGTTAATGGTCAATTTAATGCAAAATGTATCTGAACACAAACTGAGTTCAGAACGATTTTTTATTGCTACGCATCAGCAACTATTACGTATCATTAGTTTGGGGATTACCGGTTTTGACACCCCGGTGAGTCAGTTGGGCCTATCGGAAACAGTGGTGTCGTTACAGGCGTTAAAAGAGGTCTATGATCATACGTTATCTGAGCTCATAAAAAAGAAAAATTCAGATTTAGATACTGAATTCCACTTGAATATAGCACGTGCTGTTGCGTTCATTCAAAAGAACGGCGACTTCAATTCATTTGATCGTTATACTTTTATTCGGGAGTACATGAACCCCATTACCCGCAATTGGGTAAGCATCAGAAAGGAAAGCGGTCTATGGGAAGGTGTAAACAACAAGCCTTTTAATTTTGACGCACCTACTTTCTTTGAAAAAGATGCTTTTAATGTTGAATATTTTACTCCGCCAGTCAATAGAAACCCTTCTGAAAAGCAGATTGCTTTGGGCAAGAAATTGTTTCTAGACCCCAATTTATCGCAGTCTGGTAAAATGGCCTGTGTTACCTGCCATATGCCGGATAAAGCCTATACAGATGGTATTGCGGTCAATGTAGGTAATAACGGGAGTCCGCTGGAGCGCAATGCACCAACGTTAATAAATTCGGCCTTTCAGAAAAGCTTTTTTTGGGATGGCCGGGCAGAGAATATCTTGGATCAGATATCATCGGTATTTAATAACAAGCAAGAATTCAATACAGGTGTTCATGAGTTTTCTACGGATATTTTAAAGGATACTACCTACCATGTTTTGTTTGAGGATGCTTTTGGTAGAATATCAAACAGGAACAATGATATCATCAAAGCTATTTCATCTTATATATCCACTTTAAATGGCTTCGATTCCAAGTTCGATAAAAACATGAGGGCCGAGGAAGATTCGTTTACCTCCGAAGAAAAGTTGGGTATGAACCTGTTTATGGGGAAAGCACTTTGTGCAACATGTCATTTTATGCCTTTAACAAACGGTACGGTGCCTCCTTTTTATGCCGAAACGGAAAAAGAGGTCATTGGAGTTCCGGAAACCAAAGAGAACCAGACTTTAGATGATGATTTGGGTTTCTACTGGCGTTACAACAAACCAGAGCATTTGGGGATGTTCAAAACACCAACCGTTCGTAATGCAGAGTTTACTGCTCCTTACATGCATAACGGAGTTTACAATACGTTGGAAGAGGTTATGGATTTCTATAACAAAGGCGGTGGAGGCGGAATGGGTTTTGACTTGGAGCACCAAACCTTACCATTTGATGAGTTGGATTTGACGGACGAAGAACAAAAAGCCATAATAGCATTTTTAAAAACCTTGTCAGACACTAATGTAGAGGGGGAAGATACGCCTCAATTGGCAGATGCCACGTCTTAAATCCATAGGTTTTATTGCTATAAATTTAAAGTTTAGCTAACCTAGAATTAAAGAAAAGTATGGGTTGTATTTTGCATAAAGAATTACTTTGTGGCCCAGATAAACTACTGTTATGAAAATGATAATTACAACAAGATTTTTAAAGAATTTGGCGATGCTAATTTTGGGTATATCAATGGCTATAGGTTGTTCAAAAGGAAGTGATATTGCTGATGATGTTGAAAACGAAATTAGTAAAGAAGAGGATAAGACCGAGGAACCTGCAGATGAAACTCCAAAGGAAGTAGCTCCTGATGAGATAGTGCTGAACGCAGCAGAGTTTATTCAATCCGAAGATAGTTTAACCATGTCCGCCGAAGCTTTGGACGCCATTGACGATACGCTTGTAGAGATGCTTTCTGATGAAAACGGAAAGGTTACATTTTTTGTGCCGAGCAATGAAGCGTTTACGGAATTTCTAAGTTCGTTAAAAGAGTACACGGACGTACTTGATTTTGATGAAGCCCTAGAAAAGGAAATATTGGCACAAGTATTAAAGTATCACGCAATTATAGGAGGAGCCAATTTCTCTACTGAACTTTCTAACGGTTCCATTTTGGAGACTTTGCAATCCGAAGAAATTAAAATTACGGTAGATGGTGATGTCTATATTATTGATACTACACAGATAAAAGCCAGAATAACTACGGCGGATATTGAAGTAGCCAACGGCGTTATCCACATTATAGATAAGGTTCTGATACCAGATTCCGTACTTGCGGATTTATTCCCAAAAGCCTCTTTGATCGATTTGATAAACGAAACCGAAGAACTTTCTATGTTTGCAGAAGGCATTAAAGAAGCAGGTTTGGAAAGTAGATTCAATGATGGGGATTATACGGTTTTTGCACCAACAAATGCGGCAATAGAAGAGTTGTTTTCAACGCTTGGGAATGATTATAATTCTTTTGCGGATTTTACAAATATTTTGGAAAAGCAGGCACTAATAGAAATTATTTTAGGTCATGGGGTGGAAGAGGTTATAGTGCGTAATGATTTGAAAATAGGAGTATTATCTACTTTAGTTGAAGATGATGCTGTAGAAGTGATTGAAGGTGCGGCAGGTTTAGCGCTTCAAGATGCGTCCGAGTTTAAAACGAACTTTGTTGAGTTTAATATGGAAGCTTCAAACGGGGTTATCCATACTATTGATAAAATCCTTATCCCTCAAAAAGCACTTTTACTGATTAACTAATGGGTTAGGGAAGAGCTGTTCTATTTTTTGTATTAACATATATTTTCTTCAAATTTATGTGGGACTGGACTATATTTTGTAGTTTAGAAGACGACCTATGTATGCTAATATGAAAATACTAAAATGATAGAAACTATTGAATTAAGGAATAAGCCGGAACTGAAAATAATCTTAAATGCAGACGAATTTGAAGTTATTGATGCGGCTAAGCCCAGAAATAACGGAAAATATTTATTTCGTAAAATCAGAAATGTAGAGTTAAGTGAGGAACGGACAGATTGGTTGGTTTCTAGTATAGCTTTTCTTGCATCAATATTTACTCAAGGTAATCTTGAAACTTATAAAAACAGAGCAAACCTCACTTTAGAAACTGATAGTCAAACTTTAAAAATCTGGTTGGGTAATGCAGATTACGAAAAGGCACAAAGCGTTATGAAGTTT
Organism: Zobellia barbeyronii; assembly: GCF_018603515.1. Taxonomy (GTDB): domain Bacteria; phylum Bacteroidota; class Bacteroidia; order Flavobacteriales; family Flavobacteriaceae; genus Zobellia; species Zobellia barbeyronii. Next base: position 331,332 of record NZ_JACATN010000005.1, on the reverse strand, counting down.
ATTGAGAGAAAAAAAATGTAATTCTAGAATCTAATACTCAACTATATATCAGTATATATCACTCCAGAACCCCAAAATCATAAACAATAGTTTCTGAATACTTTTTACCTGGTTTTAATAGGGTAGAGGGAAAGTTAGGGTGATTCATAGCATCCGGCAAATCTTGTGTTTCCAAACAGATGGCCATATGGGGTCTATAAGCAACACCATATTTGCCAGTAATATCTTCCAATCCGTTACTGGCATAAACGGTTATTCCTGGTTGGGTTGTGAATACTTCTAGTTTACGGCCAGAATTGGGTTCAATAACCTCTGCTGCTTTTTTCATCTCTCCAGCCTCTTTATTTAAAACATAACAATGGTGATAGCCATTTAAGGGAATATCGTGAATTTTATCTCCTAAACGAGTCATTGTGGACAAATCCCAAGCGGTACCTTTTAAAGGCGGTAATTTTCCGGAAGGAGTAATGTCTTCGTCAAATTCAGTATAGGTGTCCGCATCAATCATCACCTTATGGTCGTAAATCAATTCTTTAGCTCCATTAAGGTTAAAGTAGCTGTGGTTGGTCATGCTCACATGGGTGTCTTTATCGGTATCGGCTTCAAAAGTTGCATAAATGGCGTTGTCGTCACTTAGGAGATACGTAACATAAACATCCAAATTTCCGGGAAAACCATGTGAACCATCTTTTGAGAAGTAATGGAATTTTAAACCATCTCCATTTTCAGTAGAAATTAGTTCAGCATCCCAAACTGCATCTTGAAATTCATTTCCTCCATGAAGTGCGGTGCCGTCTCCTGCTACCGTAAGTTTGTAAACAGAATCGTTCATGACAAATTGGGCGTTCTTAATTCGGTTGGCATAGCGGCCAACAGTGGTACCAAAGCTAGGATGGCCATTTAGGTAGTCTTGTAAATTATCAAAACCCAAAACTACATCATCTAATTCCCCGTTTTTGTCCGGTACAAAAAGAGAAGTAATAATACAGCCCAAATTCATAATCTGCATTTTCATACCATTGTCATTGGTAATAGTATAGAGCGAAACCTCTTTACCTTTTACTGCTCCCCAATGTTCCTTTTGTACGGATTGTGCGTTCATAAAGCAATTTATAAGTATGAACAGAACTCCTAAGCAAAGTGATTTCTTCAAAATCTGATATTTAAGATGGTCTCAAATTACAAAAAAGAAAAAAGGGGTATAAAGTAAAAACAGGTCAAACTTTAAAAGCTTGACCTGTTTTTAAATTGAAAATTATAAAACTGATTTCAGAATAAAATCAACTTATAAACTTAATATCTGACGTACCATTTGGTTCGTGAATCCCCATTCGTTATCATACCATGCCAATACTTTAAGCAAATCTCCATCTACAACCTTGGTTAAAGATAAATCGGCAATTGATCCGTAAGGACTTTTTATAATGTCACTAGAAACTAAAGGAGCGTAAGTGGTTTGTAACACTTTTTTGTAACGGTCCGTTTGCGCTTCTTCTTCTAGAATTTTATTGATTTCTTCAGCAGTAACCGTTTTCTCGGTTACAATGGTGATATCAGATAGAGAACCAACAGCAACAGGCACACGAATAGCCATACCATCAAACTTTCCGGCATATTCCGGTAATGCTTTAGTAGTTGCTACGGCAGCACCAGTAGTGGTAGGTATTAGATTGTTTATACCAGAACGCCCCATTCTAAAATTACCTTTGTTAGGTGAGTCTACCATGGCGTTAGAGCTAGTATCTGCATGTATGGTGGTCATAATAGCTTTTTTAATACCAACACGTCTTCCTATAATCTCTATAATAGGGCTTATGTTATTTGTGGTACAACTGGCACAAGAGAAAATACTTGTTTTCCCATCCTCAGAATTTACACCGTGTACAACGGTTGGAATTTCAGGACTTTTAGATGGCCCAGATAGAACAACCGTTTTAGCACCTGCTTTAATATGTCTATCCGCGTCGTTGTACTTGGTAAAAATACCAGTACTCTCAACAACTACATCAATATCTAGTTCTTTCCAAGGAAGATCTTCTGGATTTCTTTCGTTAAAAAATTTGATGGTTTTACCATCTACAATCAGTTTGCCTTCTTCAAAAGCTACCGATTTTTCAAATTTCCCATGTACACTATCATACTCTAGTAAATAGGCTATGTTTTCAATAGAAGCGATATCGTTTACTGCAACCACTTCTAGTTCTGGTGTATTAAGAATTACTTTTAAGGTGGTACGGCCAATACGGCCCATACCGTTAATTGCTATTTTTTTCATAGTTATAATCTCTATTAATGTTCGTTTTTAGGTTTTGTAAAAAAGAACTTATACAGCTCTTTTTCTACTACCTTTTAGTCGTAAATAGTATCCGTAACCAACATCTATTCAGTTAAAGTGATGTTAATGCGTTTGTTCCTGTTTTTTGGTTCAAGTACTTAGGATACAGATTTTATATTACTGCGTACATAATACAGACTATGAATAACAATAAGGTGCTCTATTAGACTTTTTGGGTGTCATATACCTTACAAAAATTCATGTAAACTTGGAGATATAGGTCTTTCGCTATCTTTAATAATAGAGTGATATATTCTTATTATAGACTTTTCTACCAGGCCACTTTCATTAAACTCTAAAATTTCATTACCATAGGAACAATACCATTGTTCATCTTCCATTCTATAATCGTAATCAAATTTAAGGGCGATACTGTTATCAGTATGTGCCAAATATTTTTTGGTTACCTCAAAGTCCAATTGTTTTTTCCATTTATCTTCTAGAAGTTTTTGAACTTCTTTCCGGCTACTTAAAGAGATAGATTCATTAGTATACCATTCACAATCTATTGAATAGATATTAGAAACTTCGGTTGGATCTTTTCTATTCCAGATATCTTCAATGAATTGAATTTTTTGTTTGGCGGTGTCTAGATTAAAAGGAGGGAGTAGTAATTTATTATCCATTGCAAAAAATTAGTTCAGACACATTTGTCTGATGTATTTAAAAATTATATTTATTTCAAGAGTCGTTCACATGCTTTTTTGGCAGCAACAAGTGGCCAGTTGGCTTTTTGAATTTGGGACAGCATTATAGCCCCTTCTATTAAAACCATGATCTCATTGCTAATTTCTTTGGTATCCATACTTTCTGAAGATGTTTTATTTAGCTCATCTAATATAAACCGGAGCATATCATCCTTGCACTTACGTACCACTTCTTTAATAGAGTTCTGGTTTTTTGGTATATCTGTTATAATGTTTTGAAAACCACAGCCTCTATAGTCTACTTGACTTAACCAATGGTTTAAATAATCAAATATGGCAATTACTCTTTCTTGACCGGCTGGCTTTACGGATAAATAATTAGTCATATCAGTTATCCAAGCTTTGTGTCTTTGTTCTAAGTAGACAACGGCAATAGCTTCTTTAGACCTAAAGTGTCTATACATACTATCTTTAGAAACTTCTGCCTTTTCTATAATCTTATTAATTCCGGTTTGGTTATAACCATCAAAATAGAATAGTTCTGATGCTGCCGAAATAATCCTATCCTTTACATTTTCTTTTATCATAGGTTCTTATTAATCGTCTTATACAGAAAACAGACAAGTCTGTACGTTTTAAATATACAAATATTTTGATATGTGTAAAAAATGCCATGCACAAAAAAACAATTCAGTTTAAAACTATATATAGTATGATAGGCTAATTTTTGATTTAAAAGGAATATTTAAATGCTCATAGTGAAACTACTAGTAATTACTAGTAAGAAAAAAGTGACTTAATCCGATTTTTTGGTGCTTGGACTTAGAAATATGCAGTTTATCGATGATTTTAGTGTAAAAAAACCTGAATTAAGTGAAAACCTATGAATTATTACTAAGTATAGATATAGAAGTTTTGTGGAACTTTGTCGAAGATATTAACCCCTAATCGAATTTATTATGAAAAATGCGCTAACCTACAATGTGCTTTTTGCCTGCGTCTTTTCGTGCTGTTGCAGTTCAATGACTGCTCAGTATTCAGATAGCAGTAATGCTACCGAGATTCATCAGGCTACCAACAAGAGGATGGATAACTATCAATACCTTAAAAAACAAGGGTATAAAGATAAAGCCATCTTTGAAGACTTGGGTAATGCCAACTTCTTAAACAAAAATTATGATACCGCTTTATTTTGGTATGGTAAATTAAAAGAAGTAAACGATGGCAGCTTAAGTAAAAATTATCAGAAGCGTTATGACTTCGCTTTGACCAAGTATCAAAATATTGGATCAACTACCAGTTCCGATAACAATGATTGGGTCGCTCAAATTGAGTCTGATTATAAAGTGAAGAAACAAAAACAAAAAAATATATTAGATCAACCTTTAACACAAAGGTATAGAGAGTTAGATTTTCAACGTACTGACGGACAGTTTATAGTAGACGACCAAACTATTGTTGAAAATGAGCTTAGAACTTTCTTAGGTGAGGAAAATGAGGATGACAACGGGTATAAAATGCCAGTTGCTGTTACTCCAGACGGTCAAACCGCTTATTTTAGTAAAAAGGTAGAAGTAAAACCTTTATATGGTGTCTTCTCTAAAAGTGAAGAAGTACACAAGATTTACAGAGCCGATAAAGTAAGAGGTGAGTGGAAGAATTTAAAGGAAGTAGCTGTTGCACCTAAACATGCATCTGCAATGCACCCTTCTATATCTTCAGATGGTAAACGTTTGTTCTTTGCCTCTAACATGCCAGGAACTTTTGGAGAGTATGATATATATGTATCTGCTATTCGTAAAGACGGAAGCATGGGTGTTGCCAAGAATCTTGGTCAAAAGGTAAATACTAAAAAGGATGACCTTTATCCTAATGTAGTTGGAACAAACACATTGTTCTTTGCTTCAGAAGGAAGAAAAGGACAAGGCGGATTAGATGTATATATGACACAAGTAGGTCAAAAACATGTAGACCTTGCCGTTAACCTTGGGAGTCCAATAAACAGTGGTGAAGATGATTTTGCTATCTCTTTCACTTCCGATAACGGAAAAGGATATGTAATGTCTAACCGCGGTAACAATAAACGTACGGTAGAAAAAGTGGCTTTCACCTATGCCAACAAAAGAACTGCCGAGGATGATGGCGATTATAGAGCGCTTGAAGCATTTAATGCAGATTCTAAAGCACGATACACTTCAAATTCATTTGAGGAAGATTAATAAAGATGGGGGATATACAATAGAGCCGGCGATTACCGTCGCCGGTTTATTACCCACCTTTAGGTAATCTAAATGTTCTAAGAAATAATGGGCATCTACCACAAGAGTTCCAGATTTCAATAAAATTAGAACACACCTTATTACCCCAGTTTTCAATAATCCCAAATATCACTACCATGAGCTACAAAAAAAATAATATCAGCACAATCTACCTGCTCCTTTTGTTATGTGCCATTTTTGGTACACAAGCTACCTACGGGCAAGAAGCATTGACGGAAATCAATACAAAGAGCACATATCACAACCAGTTGTTCTTTAACAGGTTTTTGATTAACCCAACGTTCTCATTGGTTAGAGAGAATAAATCATATGTTAACATTCTTCACAGAAACCAATATGCTACGTTCGAAGATAATAACCAAAACTACTTTTTGGGCTTTAGCAATCAGTTAAACGAGAATGCCGCTGTGGGAATTAGTGTATACAGCCAATGGTCTGGTGTAGTTCAAGAATTTGGTTTTAATGCCAATTACGCAACAGCAGTAAAATTAGGTGATGAAAGTAAATTAACCTTTGGTACCAACGTAACGTATTATACAGAAGGTATAGATCAAAATAGAATAGTAGTAGCAGATACAGATACTAAAATAGCAGAAACTAAAAAAGAGAGTAAAATTGCCGTTCAACCAGGGGTAACCTTGTCTTTAGGTGGATTTGATTTTGGTCTTTATGCAACAGAGCTATTTAAATATAACCAAACAACCAATGAATTTTTAACGAACCTAAGTACAAAGAGTGTAAAAGCTTCTGTACAATATACACACCAGTTCTTGGCCAATAGAGGTCTTTTTGCCAACGCACGCTTAATGCCAATGGTACAAGTTGGTAAGAACATAGATGGTGGATTAGGTTACGTAGGGTCAGTACTATTAGAATTACCTAACTACGGATGGCTTCAAACAAATTTTGATGATGATTATGGCCTTTCTTTAGGTCTAGGTTTCAACTTAAGTAAGCGTATGTCTTTAGGATATTTATTAGAAAAGGATTTAATGACGGATGATGCTGATTTGGGATGGAATCACGAAATATCTTTAGCGTATACTTTTGATAACCATGGTTCTAGTATGGATGCTTATGCAGATAGTTCTGAAGATGCTAAAGTAGACCGTATCGTAAGAAACTACGAAGAACAGATTTTAAGATTAACAGCAGAGAACAAAGAGAACAAGAAAAGAAACAATACTACAATGGCTAGTAGAAACTTTAATAGTGCTGCAGCCACAGATATGGAAAGTGACATTAACGGTATGGCTTATGAAAACCGTTTGATTTTAGATGAGATGATTTTAAGACAAGATTCTATAGATAGCGCTAGAGATGCTGCTTTTGAAGAACGTTTAAAGTCTTTAGTAGATGTACTCAAACAAGAGATAAAAGAAAACTTGAAGCCAAAGGTAGAGGAAGAGGTTATGCCGGTTCCGCCAGAGTATACTGCTTTAGCTGCCAACACCGTTAACGATGCTCCTAAGAATGTAGAAGCTTCTAACCAAGGTGATGATGCAAGGTTCAATAAAGTAAGTGACTTCTTAGTATTGACCGACTCTAAAATGTCTGATGCAACTAACAAGAAAGAAGAAAGAACAATTGAGGTTGTTGCTGAAACAAGTTCTAAATCTATTGTAGAAAATGATATTGATGCAAAAGAAATAAAGGATTATGTAAAGCTTCCAATCAAAATATTAAATCAGTCAGATATCGTTGGTGTAAAATCAGGTTACTATGTGATTGCTAATGTATATAAGAACAAAAAGTACTTGAATGCTTTTATGCAAACTTTAAAAGAACAAGGTCTTGATGCCAGACAGTTTTACAATAAAGAAAACGGTCTACATTATGTGTACTTGGCAGATTACAACTATAAAGAGGAAGCAGAAACAGCTTATGTTTCTAACCTTAATGGAAAGTACAACGACGAAAAATGGATAATGCAAGTAGATGATCATTCGGCAGTAGTGAATAACATGTACGAAGATTAATAACAATATTAACTTATGGTTAGTGGGACCTGATTTTTTGGTAGAGAATTAGGCTATAAATAGCGGGGGAGGCCCCGCTGTTTTTTTTGCGTTTAACCACAGTTTACTAGAATTACACACTCTTTTTAACTTAGTTTTTGTTTTCGGAGCATCGATAATTGGTATGAAAATGCCGTTATAATGCAATGGAGCAGGGGATTTGACTGCATTTTAACGAATATGGGCGATCTTACAGTTACCACTGTAGAAATAATCAGTAAGTTTACTTATAATCAAACCAAAGTAATTTATTTATTAATCCCCAAATCGCACAAACCATGCACCATTACCTACAACATTACCACAAGAAAAGCACACTTGATCACTTCAACAAAGTGCAACATCTCTGCGTCTGATAGAGATAAAATTTCAAAGAATTTATTTTAGGTTTTAGAGCTTTACCTACAGCAATAAAACATAAAGATTCACCCAGCGTATAGCGCATATATCTGTTTTAGTTTAGAACTAAGGCCTGGCAGAATACTGTCATAACCATAGGTTTTAATTCTAACCATAAAAAACGGATAACAAAATCTCTTGATTTTTAAATCATAGAGAAAGAGCATACTTACGCCAAAATTTGAATAAAACGTCGCTTTACCGAGCGATTTCTATTAATAGTAAGCCCCAAATTTAACCAGGCATTCTGCTGTTTATCAGTAGACTACCAAAAATCCCACTACCATGGTAACAAACATTCTAAAAATTATCGTAATCGATAATGATTTAACATCGCACGAATCTTATGAAACGTATTTTGACTCTTACCCAGAGTATTCCCTAAAAGGAATTTATGCTTCGGTGAAAGATGCATTGGCCAGTTATGATGACGTTGCGCCAGACATTATTTTTTCAGAAGTCTCTTTGCCAGAAATTAATGGTATAGAAGGTATTCGTCTTTTTAGAAAGAAAGACCCGAATGTAAAAATTATCATGCTCAGCGCCCAGAACAATTTTGACTTGGTCAAAAAAGCGTTCAAAAATACCGCGAATGGCTACCTATCCAAGCCGGTGACTGAACGCGCCCTTTATAATGCTCTTGATTCAATCAAGTCAGAAGGCGCAACAATGAGTAATGATATTATAAGTCAGATTATTTCAAAGTTTCAGCGAAAATCGAATGAGTTTTTCTCGGAAAGAGAGAATCAGGTAATAGATTATTTGAGCCAAGGCGCTACTTATAAGACCATTGCCGAAAAATTATTTGTGACTGCAAGTGCAATCAACTTTCACGTGCAGAACATCTATTTAAAACTAGATGTCAATTCCAAATCGGAAGCGCTGAGAAAGTTGCAAGAATTAGAGTATTCTAATGCACTCGTTTAAATTGGAAATTAGTTGCTTTTCCCCGGAGGTTCAATAGGAGAACCTCCAACCTTTCAAGAAAAAAGCTTTACGTTATGTAAAGCTTTTTTTTGTTTTATAAATTTTATTTGTGAGGGTAAAAGTGTTGGTAAAGTCTGGCTACTGGTTTTTAACAAGTTTTCTTATCACTGCCCATTCTTTTAGCATAGCTCTAGCATCTTGCGCAGGGTAACCAAGAACAGTTTTTCCTGCTTCTACATCACTCATTACTCCAGACCCAGCTGCTACGGTAGCACCAGAATTTATGGTGGTATGGTCTTTAATTGAGGCGCTTCCGCCAATCATTACGCCATCGCCCAAAGTAACCGAACCCGCAAGACCACTATGTCCGGCCATAATGCAAGAACGGCCCATAACACTGTTATGCGCTATTTGTACTAGATTATCAATCTTGCAACCATCGCCAATAATTGTGGAGCTAAACTTAGCTCTATCAACACATGAATTGGCTCCAATTTCAACATGATGTCCAATAATTACATTACCAATCTGAGGTATTTTTACCAATCCTCTGCCATCATCACTAGGTCTATATCCAAAACCATCAGCTCCAATACTTACGTTAATATGAAAAATACAATGGCTGCCAATAACACAACGCTCACGTATAACAGTACCGGACCACACAACGGTGGCTTCACCAATTATGGTTTCATCAAATACACAAACATTGGGATACAAAACAACACCATCACCTAATTCAACATCCTTGCCCACATAACAATTGGGGCCAATTTTACAGCCCTTACCAATAATTGCGGATTCATGTATTACTGCTGTAGGGTGTATATCTGATTCAAAAACAGGTGTTTGTGGACTAAAAAGCTCTAATATTTTAGCCATTGCTAAATCTACATTCTTTACTCTAATAAAAGCGCGATTATCACCTGGTTCAATTACAGACTTAGGGCAAACAAGGGCTGCACAGGCTTCTGAGTCTGTCCAGAATTTGGAATACTTAGTACTTCCTATGAAGGTTATTTGATTGTTCTTAGCCTTTTTTATTTCCTCTGGACCTTCAATTTTATGATCGGTATAGCCAATTAATTCGCCTTTTAAAATGTCGTTAATTTCACTTATAGAGTAAGATGTCATCGTTTATTTTATGGGTTAGTTATTTATTAAACAGAAAAGCGAAATCAATATTGTTTTAATCCATGTAGCTATATGTTCCTTATTTTATGAGTTTTAGCCACTTATGGGTTTGTTTTGTGTTTGTTGGAAGGAAATAAGTAATTTCAAATATTGACCTCGAAGTTTACGAGCGTCTCCATTTGTAGGAAGTATAGCTGAGTCTAGTCTTTGCATTTTCACGCATAATATAGTGAAAATCTTGCTGACTTTTGAAGCTAAATGGATAAGGTAAGTTGTGGAGCCCCTATATTGCAGTAAAAGCCCTGAAAAAAATAGATACCCATAATAATATTTACTGCTGCCATCTAGTTTCAACCCATTCTAGTTGTTCTTCTTTTGAGAAAAAAGACCATGCTACAATACGGCTAGATTTATTACCCGTACCCATAGGAATAGTTTTGATTTGAGTGGCTTCAACTTTTTCCAACAATTTGTAAATCCTTTTTAGATTGGATTCTTTTGATACTAAAGTTGAAAAGATATAACAGTTCTTGCCAAACTTTCTACTCTCCCAAATCATATTTTCAATAAACTTAGATTCTCCTCCATCATAAATAAGCTCATTGGTTATTCCTGAAAAATTCAGTTCAGGTGTTTTTACCTTTTTACCGGATAGATTCTTTATTTTTCTGCGGGTTCCTTTCTGTGCTTCTTCAATTGAAGAATGAAAAGGAGGATTGCTAATCACAATATCAACTTTCTGTTCGGGAGATAATACGCCTCTAAAAATATCTCTCGAACTTTTTTGTAATCTACATTCAACTTTACCTTTAAGTAATGGATTAGAGTTGACAATTTCCTGTGCAGATTCAATTGATTTTGGGTCAATATCAGAACCAAAAAATTGCCAGCCATATTCCGTAACTCCAATAATTGGGTAAATACAACTAGCTCCTACACCTACATCAAAACAGGAAACTTTATCGCCCGTAGGTATGTTGCCAGAATTAGTACTGCCTAACAAATCGGCAATATGATGAATATAATCTGCACGCCCAGGTATGGGAGGGCATAGGTTTTCTTCAGGGAAATCCCAGTTTTTTATATGGTAATAATGATTTAGTAATGCTTTGTTTAAAAGTCTAACCGCTTTAGGATTAGAGAAATCAATAGATTCTGCTCCAAATTTGTTAGGTTTTATAAACTCTTTCAATTCAGGATTAGAAACCTTTAGGGCTTCTAAATCATATCTCTCCCTGTTTTTGTTACGGGGATGAAGTCTTGCTTTTTCTGAGGGTTGTTTTTCTGAAGACATGATTTACTTTAGTTTTAAGTAGATTTTAAAAATGTAATATCTTATTTGCAAATAACGGGTATATTAATAACACACCTATCTTTTTACTAATATAGAACGCTAGTTGGGTATGATTTTTTTGTAAATCCATTCTAGTGAAATGCAAAATACAATTATGCTTAATGAAGCTATAACCCCAATTCTGTTCTGCGAAAATTGTTGAATTATTAATGTCAAGAAAGCTAAAAAGCAAAGAAGGCTTGCCATCAAATGAATCCACTTTTTTGACTCTAATTCTTTATGTTGTTTGAAACCAATATAATTAACAATACTAAAAATTAATAAGAAACCAACACTTCCTGCAGTTGAGATACTCTGTAAGTTAAAGAGGTTAACCAACGTAATGGACAATATTGCCGTTATTATTAAACCCACCGGCTTTCCCCAAAATTGACGGCAAAAAAACTGGGGTAATTCTTTATCTACAGCTATATCGTAATTTACTCTTCCACTACCTAAAACAGTCGCGTTTATGGCAGAAAAAGTTGAAATCAGAGCGGTAATAGTAATAATTGTAAATCCAATTTGTCCTAATGTTGGTTCTGCGGCTTTTGCCAAAACATAATCTTCAGCATTTGCAATTTGTTCAAACGGTAAAGCTCCTACGGTAACAATAGCAATTAAGATATAAAGAATAACTACAAAGCCTACTGCACCAAAATAGGCCTTTTCCGTATTTTTTTCTTTATCCTCTAAGTCGGCTATAGAATTAGCGATTAATTCAAAACCTTCATAAGCTACAAATATGACCATACCACCAGAAAGCAATAGAATAGGGCTTTCCCAATTTTCAGGAGATAATTGCCCAAGATTTTCAGGATGTACGGAAAATCCGTAAAAACCAACACCTATAAATGCAATTAGAATAATCAGTTTTATAACTACAGCAATAGACTCAATCTCACCAACAAGTTTAACGCTCAAATAATTAATGAAAAGGGCAATTAGGATTATTGAAGACTGAAAGATTCGTACATCAATTTCTTTGGTCCCAGTAAGTGAAATTAATTGGGCTCCGTATGAACCAAAAGCAGATGAATACAATGCTAACATTACGATGTAGCTTACCCATAGTAAATTATTTATACCGCCTGCAAAAATTCCATTTCCATATTGTTGGTGAATAAACCGTACCGTACCACCATTTTCAGGATATTTTTTAGAGAGTTTGGCATAAGAATACGCGGTTAATAAAGCGATTATACCAGCAAAAAGAAAAGCAATAGGTGTTCCTCCTTTGGCCAGTGAAACAGCAAGTCCTAGAACAGCGAAAATTCCGCCGCCAACCATACCACCAATCCCAATAGAAATGGCATCTTTTAAACTAATTTTTTTATCTGTTCTATGTTTTTTCAATTTGAAGGAAAGCTTAACTAGTTGTAATCAGAGTGAATCTTCCAAAGTACCGAATTTTTCTTCAACCCTCAGCTAAATAGCCAGTGTAAAGCTCCTTTTGAGTTTATCCTTTCTTTTGAGCTTAGTTTTTTTTCTAAAGAGTCTCTTTTAGTTCTAAAGCTTTTATAGCTTCGAAAAACAGGGGAGTGGACAATAGCTGCGCTAAAATAATTCGACTACGAAAATGAAAAAAGTTCTAAAATTTTTACAAAAAACCTATCGCGAGGTGTTACGAAGTATTGCATTTTATCCTGTACTCATTGCCATACTTTGCGTTGTTCTAGCTATAGTCACTTTGTCGTTGGAAAACGTGGAAATTGTAAAGTCTATAAAAGAAAAAATTCCATATCTTTTTATTCAAGATTATGATACGGCACGTTCTATTCTTTCGGTTTTTATTGGTGGAATCATTTCGCTAACCGTATTCAGTTTTTCAATGGTTATGGTTGTATTGAGCCAAGCTTCATCTAATTTTTCACCCAGACTTCTTCCGGGGCTTGTTTCTAATAGTAAGCACCAAATAATTTTGGGCACCTATGTAGGTACACTTCTTTACTGCATTATTATTTTAACCTCCCTTGGTGCACGCGGAATAGAGGCAGACACTATGGGATTATCCAACATGTTTGCTGCAATACTCTGTGTTGTTTGTATAGGACTCTTTGTGTACTTTATTCATACAATATCCGGGTCCATTCAGATACAGAATATTATAGACCGAATATTTGATAAGTGCAACGGGTATGCAGATAAGGAATTGACACGTTCTGAAGATGCTAAAATAGCTTTGAAATATATAGATACCACAGACTGGATTATTTTGAATAGTGATAAAACTGGATATTTTAGAGGCTTTGATATAAGATTGCTTAACACATCTATTGAAGAAGAAGACAATCAAATAGAGGTTATTCCGTATTTAAATAAGCATTTGTGGGAAGGGATGCCAATCCTTAGAATTAGGGAGAAAATGTCTGATGAAGATTTAAAAAATTTATTGTTTTGTATTGATATCTCATCTGATCGTCATGAAGATGATAAAGGGGTTGGAGGGATGATTAAGTTGATGGAGATTGCAGTTAAAGCAATGTCCCCAGGAATTAATGATCCGGGTACTGCAATTGATGCCATTGCTAAATTGGGACGTTTGCTGCGCAAGTTTCTTCAATTTCCCGCCATTACATCTCAGCCGCTAGAAAATAATAAATGTATTCTGATTAAGAATAATATTCCCGGAAGTGAGCTAATGCGCATCCTAGTGCAGCCCATTCGCTTATATGCCAAACAGGATAGCTCCGTAATGCATGAATTGATAGGTGCATTGCAGTTTATATCCAACGGCCCTAATATTTCAGATGAAAACAGAACTCTCGTATTAGAAGAATTAGAAAATATAAGAGAAGACATCAAAAAGCATATTGCTAATGAGGTAGACAAGAAACATCTTTTAGAAGCTTTTGAAAGGGGTATTGGGGAGGTTTAGATAGGTTTTTACCAATAGAAACCACTGTAGTATTTCTTATATTGATAATAACATATAAATCAGTCTAAGTAGAGAATCACCGGTCTTTATTACATTCTTTCCTTTAATTAAACAGTCAGAAAATTTTCTAAAACATCAAGGTTATAGAATCATATTCAAGTTAAGTAAACTAGGTTTTATAATTATCCTATTTTTGCACTAGGTTAATCATGAATTTATAATGGTAAACTTGAACAGAAAATCAGAACGGAGTGATTGCTCTTTGTTATTTTGATTTCCAAAAAATTGCTAATCATCATTTTTCACTGAGGTGAAAACATAAATAAAGTGAATTTGGATTCTATTAAAAATTTGGAATGGCGTTATGCCGTAAAGAAATTCGATTCGGAAAAAGTACTTCCGGAAGATAAGATTGACCGCTTAAAACAAGCTTTCAATCTCACCGCAACTTCTTATGGTCTGCAACCCATTACCATGGCCGTAATTCACAACAAAGAATTGCAAAACAAATTGGTGGAGCATTCATATGGTCAACAGCAAGTGGCGCAAGCCTCTCACGTGTTGGTCATTTGTATTCAAAATGATATTAATGAAGAGTACATTAATCGTTATTTTGAACAAATTAAAAAAGTAAGAGGTACGAGTCAGGATATTTTGGACCCGTTTAAAAATGCTTTGTTAGCGGATTTTTCTAAAAAAGAGGTTCCCGAAATTGAGCAGTGGTCTAAAAATCAAGCGTATTTGGCGCTTGGTAATTTACTGACGGTCTGTGCGCTTGAAAAAATAGATTCTTGCCCAATGGAAGGATTTGTTCCTTCGGCCTATGACGCTGTTCTAAACTTAAAGAAACGCGGTCTAACCTCTGTTTTGGTACTTCCGGTAGGCTACCGAGCCGATGACGATATGTTCTCGGAATTTAAAAAAGTGCGTAAAAATATAGAGGATAGTGTAATTGAAATAAATTAAGGACTTCCATTTAACACAAAACGACTTAAAAAGATATGCCAGGATTTGAATTATTCGGAGACAAGGAACGCAAACAAGTAAACGAGGTACTGGACACAGGAGTGCTTATGCGTTATGGTTTTGACGGGATGCGTAAAGGACAATGGAAGGCTCTTGAACTTGAAAAAGTACTTTCAGAGAAGATGCAGGTGAAGCATACCCAACTGGTAAGCAGCGGTACAGCAGCTTTAACGGTAGCTCTCGCAAGTGCTGGAATTGGTGCTGGGGATGAAGTTATAATGCCCACATTTACCTTTGTAGCTAGTTTTGAATCCATTTTGGCAATAGGTGCAGTTCCTATTTTGGTTGATGTTGATGATACCTTGGCGTTGAGTCCAAAAGCAGTTGAAAATGCCATAACAGAACGAACAAGAGTAGTCATGCCAGTGCATATGTGCGGCTCAATGGCAGATTTAAAGGCATTGAAAGCCATCTGTGATAAGCATGATTTATTGCTATTGGAAGATGCATGCCAATCCATTGGAGGAACTTTTGAAAACAAACCATTAGGAAGTTATGGAGACTTGGGCTGTTTCTCTTTTGATTATGTAAAGACCATTACTTGTGGAGAAGGTGGAGCTATAATTACTAATAACGATACATATAAAGTTAATGCCGATCATTACTCTGATCATGGTCATGATCATGTTGGTAAGGATAGGGGAGCGGAGACACATCCGTTTTTAGGATACAACTTTAGAATTTCTGAGCTTCATGCCGCAGTAGGTTTGGCGCAAGTTGAAAGACTAGATGAGTTTTTAACTATTCAGAAAAAAAATTACACCGTTTTAAGGGAAGCACTTCAAGACTTGCCTAACGTAGAATTTAGACGAGTGCCAGAAGGAGGCGAAGAGAGTTATGCGTTTTTAACTTTCTTTCTTCCAGATGCAGATACTGCTAAAAAAGCACATGGTGAATTAGGTAAAGCAGGTGTTGATGCATGTTTTTACTGGTATGATAACAATTGGCATTACTATCGTGAATGGCAACACCTAATTGAGAAACAATCGTTAGGGAAGTTGCCAAAGGAAATTCACGAGCAATTACCTGATTATTCAAAATCTGATTTCTCGGCATCGGATCAATGGATAGGTCGTACAGTCTCTTGTCTAATAAAACTAGGATGGTCGGAAAATGAGGTAAAGGAGCGTGCACAGAAAATGGTTGGTGTACTTTCTAAATTATAGGTTTTTTATTGGGAATAACTTAGTATTTTTTTTCTTTGGATAAAATCCATTTTAAGAAGTTATGGCTATATTTAGTTCCTATTAAATTTATACCGAACCAAAATAAAATGTTATCATCATTATGAACTCAAAAAATTATTTTTTCTTCTTGGCCGCAGCAGCATTCTCATTGCAAGTAACGGCTCAAAAACACTCTAGTACGCCTCCAGAAGTATCACCAATGCCAATGGAACCGCAAATGACAGAAATCTGGGAACCAGAAGTTGCTGTTGTAACTCCTGCAAAAATTTTGGGAGATGCACCTTCTGATGCTATTATTTTATTTGATGGAAGTAGTCTTGATCAATGGGTAAGCCAAAAGGACAACGCAAAACCTGCTCCATGGAAAATTGTAGATAAAGATCATTTTGAAGTAGTACCTGGTTCCGGTGGTATAAGTACTAAAATGAAATTTGGTGATTGCCAGTTACACATTGAGTTTAGCGCACCGGATAAAGTGCAAGGTGAAAGCCAAGGACGTGGGAACAGTGGTCTCTTCTTGCAAAACAGGTACGAGCTACAAATTTTAGATTCATATAATAATAGAACCTACCGTAACGGACAAGCAGGAAGTATCTATAAAGACCATGCACCTTTGGTTAATGCAATGCGTGGCCCACTAGAGTGGAATACATATGATGTAATCTACAGAGCGCCAAGGTTTAAAAAAGATGGTAGTCTAGATGCTAAGGCAGAAATTACAGTACTTCACAACGGTGTTTTGGTACAGAACCATACGGTAATAAATGGTAATACTTATTATATAGGTTTACATAACTACCCATCTGCCCATGGCGATGACGTTATTTCATTACAAGATCACGGTAACAAAACTCAGTTTAGAAATATCTGGTTAAGAAAATTGTAGATAGTAGATTTTTAAGGGTTGCTTGATTAATGATTCAGCAGTACTTTTAACGCTATTTTAAACAGTAAAAACCTCTAAGATTCATATGAATCTTAGAGGTTTTTTTTATTGCCCTATTTATTTTCTATTTGTGATGATAATGGTTTGGTTATCGAAATCGTGAAATATTCAAAAACAACTATTGGTAGTTTTTACCCTACAAATAATCATAAAAATCAATTTTATAGCTGGATTGTTATCAAATCAGAAATTTATTAATACAATTTAACATACTTGTTAACGCCTTAAAAATAGGGTATTGTAGAATTTATCCATGTTTTTGAAGAATATGTCCATAGCTTCAGGAGGGAAGAGTCTTAGGTTTGGTCTAATGTTCAACTAACTTACATAAAAATGAAAAAACTCAAACTTTTAATGGCATTCCTCCTTTTAGGGGTGACGACAGTTTCGTGGGCGCAAACGCAGATTTCAGGTGTTGTGGTCGATGAAGCAAATATACCTTTGCCAGGTGCCAGTGTTCTAGTAAAAGGAACCAGCAATGGCGTTGTATCTGACTTTGATGGTAATTTTACCATTTCGGTCGCTGATGGCGATGAACTTTTGGTGGTTTCCTATATAGGGTATGAAACAAAAGAAATTCCGTTAGGGAGTTCTTCAGACTATACCATTCAACTTATTGAGTCCTCAACTGGCTTAGATGAAGTTGTTGTAATTGGGTATGGCTCTGTAAAGAAAAGTGATTTAACCGGTGCTGTTGCCTCGTTAAACACGGAGACCTTAACTGAGCAAAAGAAAACAGATATTGGCCAAGCTATTCAAGGTAGGGTTGCCGGTGTTGATGTTCGTACGTTAAGTTCTAAACCGGGAGCACCACTTTCTATAAAAATTAGAGGTAACACGGTAGTTACTAACAATAACGCTGGTCGTGATGGTGTAAGTGATGATCTTGCGGATGACCTTTCTAAACCTTTATATGTTGTAGATGGTATTTTCTTCGAGGATATTAATGTTTTGAATCCAGCGGATATAGAACAAATGGACATCTTAAAGGATGCTTCTGCAACCGCAATATATGGATCGCGTGGAGCTAATGGTGTTGTCATTATTACAACAAAAAATGGTATTGAAGGAAAGACGGTTTTTACCTATGATTCGTCATTCGGTTTACGTACTGCTACCAATGTGCCAGATTTATTTGATGGTCCTGAGTATGTACAGTTCGTAGATGACGTTTTAAGAGCTAGAGCTTGGAAAGGTACCGGTTCTGCAGCAGATTATAATAATGTTGTTATTGATCGCTCAACAGAGTTTCAAAGTTCTAACGAAGAGGCAAGCAATGTTGCCAATGGGAGGTATACGGATTGGATGGGGCTTTATCAAAAAGCAGGCATTCAGACCAGTCATACTTTGGGAATGTCAGGTGGAACAAATGGCTTAGTATATAACGCATCATTAGGATATTTAAATGATGAAGGTGTAATGGGAATTGAAGGTTATGAGAGATATAACATAAGTGCTTCTGTTTCTAAGAAAGTTTCAGATCAGATAACGGTAGGAGTTAAGGCATATTTAGCACTATCTGAACGAGAGGAAGGAAGTAGGGAATTATTTAGAAGTACGCTTCGTTTAGCACCAACGGTAAATCCATTTGATGCAGAGGGAGAACCAATCCTGTTTCCAGATGATCAAGACCTTCGTTTTGTCCATCCTATTTATGATGCTCAAGGTGCTTGGCAATTAAATACTAAGTCGTTAAATGTAATTGCTAATGTATTTTTAAATTATAAGCCTACAAAATGGTTGAATTTCAAAACACAATTCGCTCCCAACATAACTACGCAACGTTTTGGTGAGTACAGAGGTCTTTTGACAAAATCATCACGTAATGACCCTAGTAGAATACAATCGCATTATCAATCGGATTTTAATACTGCATATACTTGGGATAATATATTAGATTTTAATTTTGACCTTGCTCCAGATCATAACTTAAAAACCACTTTAATTTCTTCTATATATTATAATAATAAAGAAGGTAGTAATATACAAGTTAGAGATTTTGATACGGATGCATACCTCTACTATAATACTGAGGGAGGTAATGATATTAGGGATTTTGATAGTTTTTATCAAAAGGAAACCTTGGCATCTTTTGCAGGTCGTTTAAACTACTCTATTAAAGATAGATACCTATTTACATTCACAGGAAGATATGATGGTTCATCAAAGTTATCTGCTGGAAATAAATGGAACTTCTTTCCTTCTGCCGCATTTGCGTGGAGAGCAAGTGAGGAGTCATTTCTTCAAAATGCAGATTGGTTGAATAATTTAAAATTCCGTGTTAGTTACGGTGAAGCTGGTAACGATAGTACAGTTGGCGCCTATAGTTCATTGGCTTTCTTGTCACAATCAAACTACCTTTTTGGAGAGAATCCAAGTGTGGGTAAAACAATTGCTGGCTTACCTAACGAAGATTTAACTTGGGAAGTTTCAAAAGAATACAACTTAGGTGTAGACCTTTCCATCATAAATAATAGAGTTGGTCTTAGCTTTGAATATTATAATAAAAAGACTGAAGGGAGTATTCTTGCTAGAACCTTATCTAATGTAACAGGTTATGAAGATGCTCTTGGTAATTTTGGATCTGTACGAAATAGTGGTATAGAGGTTACGTTAAATACGGTTAACGTTAAAACGGATAATTTTTCATGGAGAACTAATTTTAACTACACCAAAAACACTAATGAAATAGTAGAGATTGATGGTGATTTGGATGAAATTCCTTTTGGGAATCATGGAGTCCTAAAAATTGGAGCTCCTGTTGATGCCATCTGGAATACGGCAGTTGCCGGGATTTGGCAAATAGATGAAGCCGTAGAAGCAGCTACTTATGGTGACTTGCCTGGTCAGTATAAATTTGTAGATCAGAATAATGATGGTACAATTGATCAGGATGATAAAGTATTGTTAGGTCAAAATTCTCCTGATTGGATAGGAGGTATGACCAATACATTTAACTATAAGAACTTAGAGTTAAATGTACAAGTATACACGAGACAAGGGTCTTACGGACATTCTGAATTTTTTCAAAATTTCTCTACATCTGGAGATGGGGCCGTATTTAATAGCTTAGATCTAGATTATTGGACACCTAACAATCCAAATGGTGCTTACCCTATTCCTGACTATGGAGATACTGGGTGGACTTATGAGGACCTGTCATTCGTAAGAGTTGGTAATATTGGTTTGGGGTATCAATTTCCGCAAGAGCTGGCAGATAAGTTAAAAATGTCAAGACTAAAAATGTCATTGGATGTTCAGAATCCATTCACTTTTACAGATTATAAGGGACCTGATCCAGAGACTGCACTTCAGAACTCTTACAATATGACCTACGCGGTAAAAACAGTTTTATTGGGTCTGAAATTAGCCTTTTAACTTTATAAAAAATTAAGATGAAACTAGATATAAAAATTAAGCACATAGGCGTCGTACTACTTGGTATGATTACTTTTAGTGCATGCGACAGTTATATTGAAGAAGATATTTTTTCAGACATAACAAGTGAGAATTTCATTGAGGAAGGTACAGCAGACCAGTTGGTTGTAGGTATATATTCTTCCTTAAGAGAGGTATATAAAGATTACAATTTAAAGTTTTTAGGTACCGATTTATTTACCGTTAAAGGAGAATTGAATTCAGTCTCTTCAGTCAATGACTATTTTGGTTTTGATTCAGGTGTTGGCGGATCTTTATGGACAAAAAATTATGATGTTGTTGCAAAAGCTAATACGGCCATTAACCGTTATGAGAATCAAATTGATTGGACAGATTCTAAGTTAGGAGATAAGGCATATGGTATTGCTCAGGCAAAAGCATTACGTGGTTTGGCATTTTTTAATATGGTTCAGCAATATGGTGGATTAGTTTTAGATTTGGAAGAACCAACTACAATTCGTTCAAACTACACCAGAAGCACAGAGGAAGAAACATATGCCCAAATCATTAGTGATTTGGAAGATGCTATACCAACTTTACTTAATGACCCCGAAACAGGACGGTTTTCAAAAAGAGCTGCACAACACGTTTTATCAGAAGTTTATTTAACAAGAGGTTATACTTCGTTTGGAAGTTCGGACGATTTTAATACCGCGGCAGCGCTTGCTGAAGAAGCCATTGGTTCGTATGATATCAGAAGTCAATCTTATGCCGAAGTTTTTGCTTACGACAATCAAGTAAACGACGAGATTCTATTTGCAATACAATGGGGAACTAATGGGCTTGCAACTGATCAAGAGAATACAAAGCATTCTCTTTTTATGAATCAAGTATCAAATTATCCGGGAGTAAACAGAACAACTACTCCTTATGGTTTTAGTGATTTTAATGCTATGCCTACGCCGTTTTTCTATTCTTTGTTAGCAGATAATGATAGTAGAGATGATGCCACCATACACAGAGCAATTCTTGCTGACGGTGATGAAGAGGAAGGACCTGATGCTATTGTAGCTGGGGACACGATTGTGTATTACCCAAAAGTAGCTATAGATGCTATTGAATTAGCGGAACGTTTGGACAGGTATTGGGTGTACCAGCCTGACCAGTATTTATTTGGACAGCCAGATAACGTACCTGGAGTCAACTATTTATATTCTCTAAATCCAGAGCGAACTAACTTCCCTATTTTCAAGAAGTTTGACGATGAGATATTTAGTGAAGCTACAGATGGTGCTCGTGATACGTTTGTATTTAGAATAGCAGAAACACATTTAATAGCTGCTGAGGCATATTTAGCTGCCGGTAATCCAGGATCAGCGTTAAACCATATGAACATTGTTAGAGAGCGTGCAACTGGTGTTGCTAACGAATATACTTCTGTAACAATAGATGATATTCTAAATGAGAGAGCTTTGGAATTAGCTGGTGAAGCAAATAGATGGGCCGTATTAAAACGAACAGGAAAATTAGAGGAGCGTATTTTAGCTTACAACCCGCACGTTCAAGACCACGGTGCTTTTGATGCCAGTATTCACTTGTTGAGACCTATTCCTTCTAGTGAATTAGAACTTTCAGATGGTTCATTGACGCAGAACCCAGGATACTAAAAAAAATTGAGTTTAGTTAAATTGAGTTAGTTGAATATGGGCGGGAGTGGTATTCCTGCCCATATTTTTTAAACATCTTCTTAATTACAGATACGTATATCAGATTATTATGACGTCTAAAACACTAAGATTTAGCCGAGTTCTTTTATTACTTCCCATTATAGGGCTATTTCTATTATATGCTTTTTCCAAAGAACCAACATCTTCTATTTATTTAGTGGTCGGGAAACAAGCGAATGAAACGGAGTTAAATACCGTCGAAGATTTACAAAATGATTTAAAAAAGGCTTTATCCACAAAGGTGGAAGTGGTTGCCAATATTAATGATGTTCCTAAAAAAGGAACAATTATTCTATTGGGAACACCAAAATCTAATGCTTTGATAGCCTCTTTGAATACATCAAAAAAAATACAGATTACTGCAGTAAATCCAGGTCCACGTGGTGGTATTTGGGCAAAAACTAATCTAAAGAATAAAAAGGAAATAATTGTAATAGCTGGCTCTGATGTACAAGGTCTTCAGTATGCCATTTATGATTATTCAAATGAAATATTGGGTGTTGATCCTGTTCAATATTGGACAGGAAAGGAAATAGTAAAGAAAGAACTTAAAGACCTATTTGCTTTTGAGAATAGGCATATTGCTCCGCCAAAAGTACCATTGTTATGTTACTTTGAGAATGATGTAGATGAGTTGGCAAACTACAGGGGAGATTTACTAGAATACGATTGGGAGAGTTATACGGAGTTAATTAATTCGTTGGTGCGACTACGATACAATGCAATTCAAATTTTTGATATGCTTGGACGGCCTGAATTTTTCATCCGTCCAGAATATAAGGAATTAACGGATTACCAAGTGGATGTGGCCTATGTTGAAAAGATGATAGACTACGCACAGAAAAAAGGAATGAAGGTGGCCATAGACTTTGCGCTTGGCTATCAGATACATCCTATGTCTGCGGATAAAGCTACCTGCTGGAAAGATTATAAAGAAGATTGGATAACGGCATGGCGTTATTATCTAGAAAAAACACCATTGCGTAAAACTGACATTTTTATACTACGGCCTCGTCATCAAGTATGGGACTGGGAGTACGTAAGTAGTTGTGGAGAAGAGAAAATAGCCGTCTTTAATGAGGTGTACAAATCTTTTGGGGATTTGGTAGATGAATACAAACCGGAGGCGGACAAGGTTTTGGTGTGCTATTCCGATGGAATGGAAATGTGGAACGATGGTTTCAGACCACCAAAAGATTGGATAGTTGCATGGTCTGACCATGGTTTTGGAGATTTTGAACATTTGCCTAATACTACAGATGGTTACAACTTTGGTACCTATATGCATGCTGGGTACTGGTTAAACCATACGGTTCACAACCCATATCCAGAAAAAGTGGAATCGGTAATGAAAAATATGTTCAGTACTTATAATGCCGATAAATTTTGCTTGGTAAACGGACAAAATTTTAGACCATTTTTACTGAATATTGAGGCGTATTCAGAAGTATGTAATGACCCAGAAAGTTTTAATGCACATTTATTTTATAAAAATTGGACAGAGCGTTATTTCAATGATGTGAGTGCTAAACATGCGGTAACGTCAATGAAATCTTTACATGAATCACAAAAGAACCGCATTGGTTATGTTCAGCACCTTTGGGAAATTAGAGAAGCTATTTCCTATTTGTCCGATAGCCCAATACAGAGACCGGGAAAATCACCTGTAGCTCATGATTACAAAAGGGTAGCGAATGATTTAGAACATGTAAAAGTTACAGAAGAACTCATAGATCTTTCGGTTCAAGAAGCAGAAAAAGGACTTAAGGAAACTACGGAAAATGAGACTTTCTTTCATGATTATATGTATTTACCAGTGGTGTTATACCAAGATTTGATTCGTTTGGAGCGAACACTACACAAGATGGCGGTATTGAAAAAAGGGTTTGAAGATACATCTGATGATTTGCTTCTAAACGAAGCCAAAGCTTTATTACCAGAGGCCAAAACACAATTGGAAGAAATTTATCGAAATAGGAGAAGTGGTGATAAATCACCTAAATGGAATAATTGGTACAATCCAGAAATCAGAAGACCGAATAATGGATTTCCAACTTTTGAAATGTTGAATAAAATTGAATCAAATCTCAATTCAAAAAGCTAAAGAAACGTATTATATGAATTTATTTTCGAAAGTTCCTTTCTACGGAATCTACATTATACTAGCGGTTATGCTCTCTTCTTGTGAGTCAAAAGTAGAGACAAAAGAAACGGCAAAAAGTATAGAACCGGTAGACTTGGTTTACACACAACTAGATACAGAAAACTCTAGGTGGTTTTTCTTTTCATCTGCTAGTAGACCCTTTGGCATGGTAAATCTTAGTCCAGATACAGAAGTAGATGGGGCATGGGGCAGTGGTTATCGCTATAAAGTAGATACAATTCAGGGTTTTAGTCACATTCACGCTTGGCAACTTTCGGGCTTGTCAGTTATGCCGGTTACTATTAATGAGTCGAATGCAAAATCAGTTTTTACAGATTTCAAATCAAAATTCAGTCATGACAAAGAAAAAGTATCTCCAGGATATCATTCTCTAAGTCTTGAAAAGTATGATATAGATGTTGAGCTTACGAGTACAACACGGGTGGGATTACATAAATATAACTATCCGAAAGAGGGTAAAAAATCAGCAATACTCTTCAATCTAAATGGAATATTAGGTCCGAATGAAAATACAGATGGATTACTTGAACAAATAGATAGCAAATCTTTAAAAGGGGAATTGGTAATCAAAGAAACTACTAGAAGGCCAAAGCCTGTAAAACTCTATTTTGCAATTGATTTGGATACGGAAATAGCTTCAATAGAAAAAGATGATAAAACTGGTAATTACTTAGTTTTTTTAAAGGGAGATACAGATGAAGTTTTAATGAAGGCAGGAATTTCATACACCTCTTTTGAAAATGCAAAAGGTAATATTGATAATGAATTGGCAGAATGGAATTTTGACCAGACCGTTAAAGATTCTAGGAAAGAGTGGAACGGATTACTAGGAAGAATAAAAGTTGAAGGTAATACGGAAATCGCACAAAAGAGATTCTACACAGATTTATGGCATAGTTTACAAGGCCGAAGGATTATTAGCGATGCTAACGGAGCATATCCTGATTATACGGGTGAGACTTTTAGAGTAGGCCAATTGCCACTTGATGATAGTGAAAAACCAAAATTCAATCATTATAACTCAGATTCTTTTTGGGGAGCACAATGGACACTAAATACGCTTTGGGGTTTAGTCTATCCAGATATTATGGAAGAATTTGTAAACTCTCTGATGCAATATTATAAAGATGGGGGAATGGTACCCAGAGGTCCTTCCGGAGGAAATTATACTTATGTGATGACCGGTGCTTCATCTACGCCATTTATAGTAAGTGCAATTCAAAAAGGACTTATTACAGAAGATTTGGAGAAAATTTACCAAGCTCTAAAGAAAAACCATATGCCAGGAGGTATTATGGGTAAAGCTGGGTATGAGCACAATACAACAATAGGTGGCGGACTCAAGTATTATGTAGAGAACGGATACGTGCCTCACCCAATACCCGAAGGTAAATTTGGTGGGCATCAAGATGGCGCAAGTATGACCATGGAATACGCTTATCAAGATTGGACACTGGCGCAATTGGCTAAAAAACTCAGGAATACTGAGGACTATAACTACTTCCTAAAACGATCACAGAATTATAAAAATGTTTTTGATACTTCCATAGGATGGATGAGGCCGAAAGATGTAGCGGGTAAGTGGCGCGAAAATTATAGTCCTTACGAACATGAAAATGGTTTTATAGAATCCAATGGAGCGCAATCTACCTGGTTTGTACCTCATGACGAAGAAGGCCTCGCCAAATTAATGGGAGGGAAGTCTGCAGCGGTAGAAAAATTAGATGAACAGTTTAAGACTGCTGAAAAGTTAGGCTTTACAGCTGGTAATTCCCATTCGCAAGAATTGCATCCTGAATACAGGAATATTCCCATTAATTACGGAAACCAGCCATCTATACAAACTGCTTTTATTTTTAATAAATTAGATAGGCCAGACCTTACACAGTATTGGTCTCGTAGAGTTGCTAATACGGTTTTTGGCGGGCTTTCACCTGCAACAGGATATAATGGAGATGAAGACCAAGGATTAATGGGTAGCTTGGCCGTATTAATGAAGATAGGCCTATTTCAAATGAATGGAGGTACTGAGGAGAATCCAAAATATGAATTTGGAAGCCCAAGTTTTGATAAAGTAAGTATTAGCCTTCAGAACGGAAAAAGTTTAATTATAAATTCTCTTGGAGCAAGTAACGATGATGTGTTCATTAAGAGTATTCAATTGAACAAGTCACCTTACGAAAAATATCATATTACCCATGACTTGATAACTAGTGGAGTTACCTTAGATTTTCAAATGACCTCTGAGCAGCCTACAATAGAATAAATCCAGATGAGCTTGGAGTTGATTTTTAAAACCTTAAATTGTAATTGCAACTCAAAAATTTATGGGCTACCGATTAGCATGTGTTTTCTGGTTTACCTTCTCTGTTTGGGGAATGTGTGCTCAATCATTAAAATTTGAGCATTATAATGATGCTAGTGGTATTTCTCATAATTCGGTAAGACACATTGTTCAAGATAATGAAGGCTTCCTTTGGTTTGGAACATTTTCAGGCCTTAACCGTTTTGACGGGTATGAATTTAAATCATACACCAGTGTTTCACCCTCTGTAAATACCATTCCCAATGATGATATTACTGCACTGGAGTTTAATAAAGAAACCAACCAATTATGGATTGGAACGCGTAACGGGCTTACGCTTCTTGATTTAAACACTTATAAATTCAAAGTTTTTTTACCTGACGCTAATAATACCGGGTCATTACCAGATAAGGAAATTAGGTCTGTTCATATAGATTCGTTTAAAAGAGTTTGGGTTGGTACCAAAGACCAAGGGTTGTTTCTGTATGATTCTAAAAAAGAAAGCTTTAGTAAAATTCCTCTTGAGGGTTTTACCTACGTTAAAGAAATTTTTGAGGATTCTAAAGGCCGTTTATGGATTGGTAGTTATGGCGATGTTGGAATAGCTAGAATTTCTTTAGACAACCTTGGTTCCATTGTACAAATAAAACAATACTTGTTATCGGTTCAAAATGAAGCTAGCCCTTATGTGAACTTCATTTACGAAGACCAGAAGGCGGATATTTTTGCAGGTAGTAGAAACGGGTTATACAAATTGAATGTAGATCAAGATAGCTTTCAAAATTTGCTTATTAAAGATTCTGAAGTAAGGGATAAGCTGGGACCTTATTTTATATCAATAGCAAAAGCTCCCAACGGAAAATATTGGCTGGGAACTTTAGGAGGTATTTTGCAAGTAGATGCTTTAGAAGACATCCAGACTAAGCAGTATGATTGGTATTTTTCCGAATTGTCTGATGATGACTCATTAGTGGACAACTTGGTTTCTTCTCTATATTTTGATGCTTCGGGTGTGCTTTGGGTGGGTACTGAAGAAGGATTGGATAAGTACGATCCTTACGAGAATCAGTTTAAATATAACACATCAATCAGTCAGTTTATAGAAAACCAAGTGCCTCGTATCCGAGATTTCTCAAAAACTTTTGATGAGAAAATAATAGTAGCAACAAGGCATAATGGTCTATTTCTTTCAAAAAAAGAAAACTATGTTCCACTTTACAATACTCAAAAAGATATTGCCAGCATGTATTCCTTGGATGGGAAAACATTCTATTGTGGTCTTTGGAATGGAAAAATACTGGTTTATAATTACCTAAATAAAACTGACAAGGTAATTGACGTAGGATTTAAACATGCTCCCATTTTAGCTTTTGAGCCTTTTGGAAATAATCAAATGATTATAGCTTCTCACGGTGAGGGTGCTGTTGTCTTGAATTTGGAAACTCAAAAAGTAGATAAGACTTATGGGAATTTGTTGCCTACGCTTGATATCAATACGGTAAAAGCGAGTGCGGATAATAAAATTTGGTTTGCCACACAAATGGGCGTCTATTGCTACGATAGACAATCAATGAAAGTTAAGGCGTACGAAGCCAAACCAGAGATTAAGGTTGGTTTACCTCATAATAACGTTAGCGATATTGCCATAGATGAATCAGGTAAAATTTGGGCCGCTACCCGTAAGGGGCTCTGTTATTATGACCCCGCATTAGACAATTTTTTACCAGTAGATGAAATAGACGGATTGCAGAATAGGTGGATTACAAACCTTCTATCTAATAAAGATGGATTTCTGTGGTTGAACATGAATAATAATAATTTAGGCAAATATGACATTGCCTCAAAAGAATTAAAATTATACCACACGGAAAGTGGAAATCGGCTAGATATATTCAGTACCAGAGGGTTTTATTATGCAGATGATTCCCATATGTACCTTGGTGGTAAGGAGGGGATTATAACCTTTTCGCCAAAAGAACTTTCTGTAAACGAATATGCGCCAGAACCTATAATCACCAATATTAGAGTACAGAATAAGGCCGTAGAAATTGGCTCGGTAATAAACGGACAGCAGATACTTAAATCTGATATAAATATAGATAGAAACCTTATTCTTAAGAATACCAATAAGAATTTCTCGCTTACTTTTTCTAGTCCATCTTACGTAAACGGAAGACAGAATAGGTATAGTTATATTTTAGAAGGGTTTGATGAAAATTGGAACACCGTAGATGTTCGGCAACGAACTGTTCAATACACCAATTTATTCTCGGGAGATTATGTATTTAAAGTAAAGGCTATGAATAGTCATGGGGTCTGGAGTAATGTTGCTTCGTACCAAATTGAAATACTTCCTCCTTTCTGGTTTACCTATAAAGCATTTTTTCTTATGTTATTAGTATTGGCCTTGGCTTTTTATCTCATACGCAAACAAATAAGAGCCCGTATTGTATTAAAACAACAATGGTTAATGGAGAGGGTAAAACGAGAACGTGATGAAAAATTGAATAACGAAAAGCTGCGTTTCTTTACGAATATATCTCATGAACTTAGAACTCCACTAACGCTAATTTTAGGCCCCGCGAAACAGTTAATTGAGGATGGGAAGGACTCTGGAAATTATTTTCAACAGAGCCGCTATAATCTAATTCATCAGAACGCTAATAGGTTATTGAACTTGGTAAATCAGGTACTGGATTTTAGAAGGGCCCAATCTGGTGAATTGCGTTTGAAGGTAACGAAGACGGATATTCTTCTGTATACAAAAAACACCTTTCGTTCATTTGAAGAGTTGGCGGACGATAAAAAAATCAATTTCAACTTAATATCGGAAAATAACAAAATTGAAGGATATATAGATCGAGACAAGTATGATAAAATGCTGTATAATCTATTATCCAATGCATTGAAATTCACTCATAATTATGGTCATGTAGACCTTTTTATAGAAGTAAAAGAGGAGGGGAGTGAGGCCTCATTAATTGTAGAAGTGAGTGATGACGGAATTGGAGTTCCTAAAGAAAGTCAAAAGAAAATTTTCTCTCGATTTTATCAAGCTTCCAATAGCACCAGCCTTAATACAGGTTCTGGAATTGGTTTATCACTAGTAAAAGCTTTGACGGAATTACACAAAGGACAGATAACGGTAGAAAGCGAGCTGAACAAAGGCAGTGTATTTACTTTGAAACTACCAATTTCCCGTACAGCCTATGAAGATGATGAAGTGTTTGAGTACGAGAAAAGCCAAGTAGTTGAAGATTCTCCACAGCTTATTACCGCAAAGAAAATCATTCAAAGTACCCATTTAAAAGAGCGGATATTAATTATAGAAGATAATGCGGAACTACGTAATTATTTAATGGATTACCTCTCTGATTACTACAAGGTTTTTGAAGCTGAGAACGGAGAAAAAGGGTTGGAAGTCTGCTTAAATGTTAAACCGGCTATCTGTATTGCAGACGTTATGATGCCAGTTAAAAACGGATTAGAATTTTGTAAAGCATTAAAGAACGATTCGGATATTAGTCACATTCCTGTTATTCTATTAACGGCATTATCAGATAATGATGATAAAATAAAGGGGTACAGCTCTGGAGCTGATGGGTATTTGGTAAAACCGTTTGACCCCTCATTGCTTAAAACTAGAATTGAAAATATCATCAATTCCAGGAAAGAATTAAAAAATAGATTTTCGGAAGAAATAGAAAGTCAAGTGAATACGTTGACGCATTCACCCATAGATCAATCTTTCATGGAAGATTTAACGAAATTGATTCATGAGAATATGGGGAATAGCGAGTTAAACACTTCTCTTCTTTGTCAGTCATTGGGGATGAGTTCATCAAAATTATACCGAAAGATTAAAGAACTTACGGATTTGGCGCCCAATGAATTCATACGAACGATTAGACTAAAAAAATCAGCTCAACTTCTAAGAACAAAAAAATACAATGTATCCGAAGTCACTACCCTTATTGGGTTTAGTGACCCCTTATACTTTAGTCGATGTTTTAAAAAGCAATTCGGTTATCCGCCAAGTCAATTAATAAAATAGATTGCTACGCAAAAAGGGATACTAGTATCCTACGTACTCTACAATTTCAATACCGTAACCAATAATACCAACACGTTTGGTTTGTGGTGAATTTGAAAGGATTCTCATTTTGACAATGCCCAAATCATGAAGAATTTGTGCTCCGATACCAAAATCACGGGCGTCCATATCAATCTTTGGTGCTTTTTGAATTCCTTTTTTCTGTAGTTCTTTTAGCTCTGCCAATCGTGATAATAGATTCAAGGATTCAGAATCTTGATTTATAAAAACAATGGCGCCTTTCCCTTCCTTATCAATAGCCTTGAACATGTCTTCAAGTTTTGCATCAGGGTTATTGGTAAGCGTACCTAAAATATCATTGTTAACCAAGGTAGAATTGATACGGGTCAATACCTTTTCGGTTTTGTTCCAAGAGCCTTTAGTTAAAGCAATATGCACGTGGTTATTTGTAGTCTGCTGATAAGCTCGTAGGCGAAATTTCCCAAAACGAGTTTCTATATCAAAATCTTCTTTTTTAGCAATAAGGCTGTCATGCTCCATTCTGTAGGCAACCAAATCTTCTATAGAAACAATTTTGAGGTCAAACTTTTTGGCAACCTTTACTAATTGAGGTAAACGGGCCATACTCCCGTCTTCATTCATGATTTCTACAATATAACCAGCTGGTTGCAATCCTGCCAAGCGGGCAAAGTCAATAGCGGCTTCTGTATGGCCTGTTCTTCGTAATACGCCGCCTTCTCTTGCAACAAGCGGGAAAATATGCCCAGGGCGCGCCAAATCATGTGGTTTGGTTTCTTTTTTAGTCAGGGCAAGTACCGTTTGGGCTCTGTCCGAAGCAGAAATTCCAGTAGTAACACCACCACCACGTAAATCTACAGATACGGTGAAGGCCGTTTCCATAGGATCCGTATTGTTATTGACCATCATGTGAAGACCTAAATCTTTACATCTGCCTTCAGTTAACGGAGCGCAAATAAGTCCTCTACCATGGGTAGCCATAAAATTCACGGTTTCAGTTGTTGCCAATTCTGCAGCAGCTAAAAAATCACCTTCGTTCTCACGATTTTCATCGTCTACAACAATAATGACATTACCTTTTCTTATTTCATCAATGGCCTCCTCAATAGTATTCAATTGAATTTTCTTTTCCATATCGGTAATCATTCTTCTTCAGTTTTGTCCTTTTTAGAAAAAAGACGTTTGACAAGGTCTATAACATTTCCAAAATTTATCATACCCTGGTCTGCCGTAGCTTGTCTTGTTAAGTAAATACCTAAAGGTAACATAACCATTGAAGATAGCCATGCTCCTATAATAGGGTGAATATTGCCTTTGTAGCTGTAGTTTTCAGCGAAAACGCCTAAGAAATAATAGACTAAAAATAGTAAGATGGCAACTACCATTGGTAAACCTATGCCACCTTTTCTAATTATAGCTCCTAGTGGTGCTCCTACAAAAAATAAGATGATACATGAAAGCGCCAAAGCATACTTTTCATGTAGTGAGAAGACATGCCTACGGTGTATTTCGTAGCGCTTGTCTAGCTCTTGTTTTTTTCCTTCAATAGAGGTCATTATATTGGAAACCGAGTTTTTGGCAGAGTTCATAACCTGCACTTTTTGCCAGTCTTTAAATAATGATATAATGTCTGCTGGAGGTGTCTTTTCGTTTGATGCTACAGCGGCTACTGATAGGGAATCTGTTGTGATATCCTCCTTGGTAACTGTGGTAGCCGTATCAATAGGGATTTTTGTTGAAGTTTTCTTATCTGCTGATGCTTCTTTCTCACGAAGCAATTCCATTTTTTTGGTAACGGCTGTGTCTTTGGGGGTAAGAGGAATAAAACCACCCATACGATAAACTATGTTTTTGGAGAAGGCTTGTACAATTCTACGATTGTCATCCTCAATTGAATCCATATCTTTTATTAATCTAGAGACATTTTTCATCTTCTCACGATTAGATACATTTTCCTCTTCAAGGTCTTGCTCCATTTCCGGAATTTCAATGTTCATCCGGTAAATTTCAAAATCGGTATTGGTAAAGGGATACTTTCTTTTTTCGGTACTTTTTGTTTTGTCCATGTCACGATAGTCATGACCGTCACGAAGTACTAATTGAATAAGCTCTGAATCTTCACTACTAATAAGTTCGCCTGTTTTTGCTTTTATTACTGTGCTATTAACATTGGCGGCGGTTTTCTGGTGAATGATTACATTTTTTAAAAAGCGGTCTTTCTCACCATACTTTTCATCAACCTTAATACTCATGCCTTCAAAGTCACTAAAAACTCCCTTTTCTATAGCTGCTGCGGGCTTTACTTTGGCAATGTTACGCCGCATATTGTAGATTTTCTGTTCAGAAGCAGGTATCACGCTATTTGCAAAGTAAAAGGTAACGCCTCCTAAAAGGACCATAAAAATAATAAGGCTTAGCATGGAGCGCTGTAAGGAAATACCAGAGGCCTTCATTGCTGCGAATTCGTAATTCTCCGCCAGTGTTCCAAAAGTAAGAATGGAGGCTAGAATAACAGTTAAAGGCAATACCTTTTCCGTTAAGCTGGGCATCATGTAAAAGAAAAACTTACTTATAATACCAATATCCAGACCTTTACCGGCAAAATCATCAATAAACAACCATATCGTCTGAAATATGAAGATGAACATCAATATTACGAACGAACTCAAAAAATTATAAAGGAACCGCGATAATATATATCGGTCTAGAATTCTCAATGTGGCAATGTTAGTTTCTTACTATGTAGTACCCGTCATTCTTGTACTTGGCCTCATCAAAAGTAAACAAGGTTTTTGACAAAGGTTGGTCAGTTTTGAAAGAATTAACGGTAATGGTCGTAGTAGTACCATTTTTACCAGTTTCTATCAGCTTGTAGATATGCTTTGTTTCAGCATCTATCCCCAACAAAATAGTCTTTATTTCTGAGTTGGTGTCAATAGGAGTAAGCTTCACGTACTGAATTTTTCTACCATTTACGTTCTGTAGAATGTCCATTTCATAATTGTGACCTTCTCTATAAAAAGTCAACATTTTTGCAGGAGTCAACGCATTTTCATCCTCTGATTTGTCTTCAATAGTAACCTCTTCGTTCTCTGGGATGATGGTATATACTTTAGAGCCATCAAACAACTGGGTAGACCCAAAGAAATTACCAATGTACTTATCACCCTGTAAAGTGACTTCGCCACGGGTTTCTTGGTTTATGCCAGCTTCGGCATTGTTAAGGACATATTTAAAATCGACATAGATATTGTCATAGCTTTTTACCTTATTATAAACGTCATCTAACAGTACTTTTGCTTTATCAGAATTTTGCGCAAAAGTGGTGTTCGATAGTAATACAACAGTAAGTACTAAAAAAAAATTTTTCATTTTACTATTTAAATTAACAGCTCTAGTTACGAGCGTTCGTTGTTTAATAATTGATCTAAGGCAACAAAATCAGGCACTAATACCTGTCTTGCTTTACTGCCTTCAAATGGACCTACAATACCAGCGGCTTCAAGTTGATCTACAATACGGCCTGCACGGTTGTAACCCAATTTCAATTTTCGTTGAATTAAAGAGGCGGAACCTTGTTGTGCAGTCACTATAACTTCGGCTGCATCACGAAACAAGATATCTCTCTCGGATATGTTATTATCAATACTTGTGCCAGAATCCTCTCCTGAATATTCTGGCAGTTCGTAGGCATTTGGATAGGCCCGTTGAGAACCTATGTATTCTGTAATTTTAGCAACTTCAGGGGTATCTACAAAGGCACATTGAATACGGGTAACATCGTTACCTTGCGTGAACAACATGTCACCCCGTCCAATCAGCTGGTCAGCTCCTTG
This sequence comes from Zobellia barbeyronii, assembly GCF_018603515.1. Classification (GTDB taxonomy): domain Bacteria; phylum Bacteroidota; class Bacteroidia; order Flavobacteriales; family Flavobacteriaceae; genus Zobellia; species Zobellia barbeyronii. Next base: position 296,741 of record NZ_JACATN010000005.1, on the reverse strand, counting down.
GGCATCTAAGATTGTTCTTGAATCTATTTTAGAGGTAACTCTAAATGCAATTCTGGCAGGGAAATTCGCCTTAATAATACCTGTTATAACGTTTACAGATGGTCTTTGTGTGGCAATAATTAAGTGAATACCAATGGCTCTTGCCAACTGTGCCAAACGAGCAATAGGTGTTTCTACTTCTTTACCGGCAGTCATGATTAAATCTGCAAATTCATCTATAACCAAAACAATGTAAGGTAAAAATTTATGCCCGTCATTAGGATTCAATTTACGGGACTTGAATTTAACATTGTATTCCTTAAGGTTACGAACCTGGGCATGTTTCAACAGTTCATACCTATTGTCCATTTCAATACAAAGAGAATTTAAGGTGTTAATTACCTTAGCGTTATCAGTTATAATAGCTTCTTCGGAATCAGGCAGTTTTGCCAAAAAGTGTCTTTCTATTTTATTATAGATAGAAAGTTCTACTTTTTTAGGATCGACCAATATAAATTTCACCTCTGCTGGATGTTTTTTGTAGAGTAGCGATGTCAGTACCGCATTCAAACCAACAGATTTACCTTGGCCAGTTGCACCTGCCATTAGAAGGTGAGGCATTTTCGCCAAGTCAACTACAAAAGTTTCGTTACTAATAGTCTTACCAAAAGCAATTGGTAATTCCATTTCTGCTTTTTGAAACTTACTAGAAGCAATAACGGATCGCATAGAAACGATAGTCGAGTTTTTATTAGGCACTTCAATACCAATGGTTCCCTTTCCAGGAATTGGCGCTATAATACGAATACCCAAAGCAGCAAGCGAAAGGGCAATATCATCCTCTAAGTTTTTAATCTTAGAAATACGCACTCCGGCCTCAGGAACAATCTCATAAAGTGTAACCGTTGGGCCAATCGTTGCTTTAATTTGCGAAATACCAATCTTGTAGTTCTTAAGAGTGTCTACAATCTTATTTTTATTTTCCTCAAGTTCTTCTTGGTTAATAGTAATACCACCGGTAACACCATGTTGGTCCAAAAGTTCTATAGTTGGAAATTTATAGTGACCAAGCTCTAGGGTAGGGTCAAACTCCCCAAAATCTTCCACTAATTTATTGGCAATATTATCTGTCTCTTCTTGCTCTTCAACAATTTCTTCGACTTCCATTGCTAATCCATCTGTGGTTTCCTCTTCCGCAGGAACAGTAACCTCAAAATCATCTAAAATTATCTTTTCCTCTTTTAGAGGCGGAATGTCTTTTTTATGTGTGTACGTATCAAGAACTACAGGCGTTTCCTTTTCTGTTTTTTTGATGGACTCTTGAACATCTCTGATAGCGTCTGAAGCTTCTTTTGAAGTTGACTGTAATTCCGATTTTAGCGAAGAAGTCTTTTTCTTAAAGAAATGAGCCATTCCTTCAGGAGTAAAATGGAAGAAACGAACGAGAATAAATACCAAACCAAAAAGAAGGATAAGCACAACGCCTATGTTCCCAGTGTAATCTTTTAGGAAATCATTCATTTCATAGCCTATAAGGCCACCTAGTAACGGTTTGGTATCTGCCAAGAAACCTAAGGCAACAGAAATCCAAATCATGAAAATCAGACCCCAAATCCATTTTTTGAGAAGTCCTTTTTTATCTAAACTTAAAAACAAATGAAGTCCGGTAATGCAAACTAAAATTGTTAGGATTACAGAAGCCACACCAAATCCTTTGTAAACAAAAAAGTGACTAACACTAGCTCCAAATTTGTTAAGTAGGTTTTTGGCTTGTTCGTTTCTATTGGCGAACTCAGATAACAGACTTTGGTCATCTTGCCACGTAAAATAAAAGGATACGAACGAAAAGAATAGCGCCATACTAAAGAGTATGAGCAAGCTTCCCAATATAATTTTATTCTTTTTGGATACAACAAGATTAGCCTTCTTAGGGGTAATCTTTTTTTTGGTTGTCGTTGTTTTCTTTTTGGCCATTACTTTTTTTCCACTGGATGCAAAAATACGTATTACGATGTTTTCGAAGTAGGGATTACGAAAAGTCTTTTCTTTTTTATAGAGTACATACTCCTAAAAAGGTAGTTATGGTTCTTTAGATGTTTTATTCTCAGCATCTAACCGCCCGTCTAAAATGCGGTTCATGTAGTCTTGAATAAAGCCTTCTTCCATAACCTCCATCTTTTTGGTTTCTAACGGATTTTTTCCAGCAATGTTGTGCTCTAATCCTTTATCTGAAATTTGGTAGAGCCCCAAGGTGTTTTCATCATCACGAACCATGATAAGACTATCTCTCATGAAAAGGAAATTAGTACCTGTATTGGCAAGCGCATAAGGCTTCTGAATACTATCTGAAACGAGACTTCTTCCCCAGCTTCTAAATGGTTTCTTATATCCTGTAATGGAGGCTAGTGTAGGGTAAATATCTATTTGTTGCGCTAAACTATGGTCAACACCTTTGTATTTTTCATTGGGGTCAAAAATTAGTATAGGTACCGCATACCTATTTGCGGTCTTCTGATAAGCCTCGTAATAGATTTGATTGCCGTGGTCTGCCGTGATTACAAAAACAGTGTTCTTGTACCAAGATTCGTTTTCTACGGTCTTAAAGAACTGTTTTAGGGCATAATCTGTATAGCCTACACATTGGTGAATGTCTAAATCACCTTTTGGAAATTTCCCTTCATATTTTTCTGGTACCTGATAGGGTGCATGTGAAGAAACCGTAAATATGGTAGAGAAAAAAGGTTGTTGTTTCTCTGATAATACTTGGGCGGTATATTGAAGAAAAGGTTCATCCCAAATTCCCCATATACCATCAAAATCATCATCATTATTGTATTCCGTCTTTCCATAATAATGGTCGTAACCCAGAACATTTCCAAAACCTAGGAAACCCATAGAACCATTGGGTGCGCCGTGAAAAAAAGAAGTGTCATATCCCATACTGTTTACAGCAGAAATAATAGATTCTATTTTTTTGTTGGCATAAGGAGTAGATGTGTAAGCTATTTTAAATGAAGGAATTCCTGCCAGTATGGAAGACATGGCATGAATGGACTTTCTTCCGTTAGAAAAAGCATTTGGAAAAATTAAGCTATGCTGAGCAAGTGAATCTATAAAAGGGGTGTAACCCACGTAGTCTTTAATATTCATCTCCTTATTGAAGCTGCCTAAATACTCACGACCAAAACTTTCTATAATGATAAGAACCACATTGGGTTTATTTTCAACTGTATCATTATACTGTTTAATAGGGTGAAAGGTAGAATCAATAACTTCTTGGGGAACACCGCTACGTCTTTTGAAATCAGAGGATTTTATGGTTCTAATAAATGCGAAAGGCGTATTAAGGACGATGTTGGCTTGTTCAGGAGTTTTTACATGCCTACTGGCATCCACCATATTAATTGGACGCGTACTATGGCTAAAATCACCACGAATACCACCTATAGTAAGTAATCCTGTTAATAACAGTGCAACAACTGAACTTGTGAAATACGGTATTTTTTTAGGATATGATATATTCTTTACGGCAACTAATTTGTAAAGTTTTACCCAAATAAAAGCGCAAATAATAAATATTAGAAATACATGCCAATAATCCAACATGAAGGATATGAGGAGTGCTTCTTTGTTTTCTTCATTTTCTAAAGATTCAAAAGATGCAAAAGTACTTCTGGTAAAAGTGTAGTTGTAATAGATGAAGTCTACAAAGTTGGTAGCGAATGCAATTAGGTTGGTTACCAAATAGATCCACATTAGAATTTTTTGGTACACCTTAGTAGTGTTGACCCACAAGGGTAAAATACTAAGCGCTATAAATAGCAGGTTAACGTAGAGAATAGCTGTGGTGTCAAAACTAAGACCCCAGAAACTAAGCGCCAAAAAATCACCTACACTGTCAACGCTGAATAAACTTTTGTTATAAACAAAGAATAGAACTCTTGCGACGAAGTAAAAGATGTAGGCCAAAAATATGCGGTACAAGGTAACTGCATATTCGTTTAATCGATATATGTTTTTAGGGTTCAGCAAATGTTTTGTCTTTATTTCACGAAAAAAAAGCCTGCCTTTAAGTATCGTATTAAGGTCTGACTAAAATATTTTTGGTAAATAGATAATACAGCCAACAATAGTAGCGCCAATTGAAACTAGCATTACCGCTCCGGCCGCTACATCTTTTATGAAACCTATTCTCTCGTCAAAATCTGGGTGTATGAAGTCACATATTTTTTCGATAGCGGTATTGGCTCCTTCAATACCGACGACTAATGAAACGGCAAAGATTTGAAAAATCCACTCTGTGGTAGATATTTCATAATAAAATCCAGCTATAGTGACCACCACGGCCAAGAACACCTGAATTTTAATACTCGCTTCGGTCTTAATTAAAAGCAGGGCTCCACGCATAGCGAAGCCCACACTTTTTATTCTATTTACAGCAAACGACTCTTCTTTAGGCATCGGCTAAAGCTTCAAGAGCTGCTTTGTAATTCGGCTCATCTACAGTTTCAGTAACTTGCTCAGAGTAGATTACGTTACCAGACTCATTAAGAACGACTACCGATCTTGATAATAACGAAACTAAAGGTCCGTCAGAAAAAGAAACAGCATAGTCTTTTCCAAAACTACCGTCACGGAAATCAGATAACATCTCTACATTTTCAATACCCTCTGCGCCACAAAAACGAGCTTGGGCAAATGGTAAATCTTTAGAAACACATAAAACTACCGTGTTGTCTAATTCTGCAGCTTCTTTGTTGAATTGTCTAACAGATTGTGCACAAGTACCTGTGTCAACGCTAGGGAAGATATTTAAAACAACTCTTTTGCCTGAGTAATCAGAAAGAGATGCAGATGAAAGGTCATTTTTCGTTAATATAAAATTAGGAGCTTTGCTTCCGTTTGCGGGTAGATTTCCTAATGTATGTATTTCGTTTCCTTTTAAGGTTACTGTAGCCATGATATGTTTAATTTAAATTGGACGTGAAATTATAAAATTATGAGCTAATTAAGGGTGCTCCAGAAAAGAAATATCCTATTTAAAAACAGAAGTAACAAAACAAAAAAGTGAAACAACTTTATTGATTCCGTTTAAAATCAAAAGTTATCTCACTTTTAGATACCTAAGTAAATGTATTTTTTACTTGGTTTACTTGTCAATAGCACCCATTACACGCTTCATAAACTCGTTCAATGCCTCTTTTTGAGGTTTGCCTTCCTTTATACTTTTTTGTACTTCAAGTGCACCGTACATGTTCGATATTAATTCGCCAATAACATCAAGTTCTTCGTCTTTTAGAGAAGATACTTCTGTTAGGGCTTCTAATGTTTCAATGGTTTCAACAACAAAATCTTCGTCATTTTCTTCAATGAAATTTGTCAAATGCTTAATTACTGGAAGCTTCACTGATCAATTCTTTTAGAACATCGTATTTGTTCGTTTGTACTTGATTTTTAAACTCTCCATTAGTAAAAGTAGCAAATGTAGGCAAGTTGTCTACGTTGGCTAATTTTCTGCTTTCAGGGAATTTCTCCGCATCGGCAATTACAAAAGTAAAGTCTTCGTGAGTTGAAGCCTCTTTCTTAAACTTAGGCTTCATGATACGGCAGTTGCCACACCATCCGGCAGAATACTGTACAATTACATTCTTTTTATCTGCAATAATTTCTTGCAAATTATCTTGTTCTAATTCCAATACCATATCTCAAGGTTTTAAAATTTATACTGTTTTAGGTTTAAAAAGTACCGCTTGCATTATCAAAAACACAAGCGGTTAACTTGTAGCTAAAGAACTTACTTAGTTCTTATGAGCAGAAAGATATTCAGCAACACCTTTTCTATCGGCAGTCATTGCATCTTTACCTTCTTCCCAGTTTGCAGGACAAACTTCACCTTTTTCTTGTACGTGTGTGTAAGCATCAATTAAACGCAAGTATTCATTTACGTTCCTACCTAATGGCATATGGTTGATACCTTCGTGAAATACAGTACCTTCTTCGTCAATAAGGTAAGTAGCACGATACGTTACATTATCTCCTTCAACAGTAACAACACCAGTTTCTTCATTGTACTGCTCATTAGTAATATCAAGGATACCTAATGTAGAAGAAAGGTTACGGTTGCTATCTGCCAATAATGGGTAAGTAACACCTTCAATACCACCATTGTCTTTATCTGTGCTTAACCAAGCAAAGTGTACCTCTGCAGTATCACAAGAAGCACCAATTACCAATGTATTTCTTTTTTCGAACTCACTTAAAGCAGCTTGAAAAGCGTGTAATTCAGTTGGGCAAACAAATGTAAAATCTTTAGGGTACCAGAAAAGAACAACTTTCTTGTTGTTTTTTTGAGCTTCTTCTAAAACATTCAATTTAAATGTATCGCCTAAATCATTCATTGCGTTTACACTCAAGTTTGGGAATTTTTTACCTACAAAAGCCATATTATTTATTTTTTAAGTTTTAATATCTATTTGACTACAAAATTACATTCAATATTATGGTAGACCATGTTATCTGTATTTAAAAAATTGATAGGAGAATAACTATTGTAGATGCTCTAGAGTATATCTAGATTTTGTTGTTAAATCGATAAAATACCAATGTATAGATTGACTAATCCGCAGTGTATGGACTAGTAATTTTAATATTCTTAATTTGAGAAATTGAAAATTTTAAATTTCTTTTGGAGAAGGGGTGTTTTTAGTGGTCAATTGCTTGATTTTAATGTGCAATGCAGCAAAAATCAACGTCATTATAGGGCTCAACCAGTTAAATACAGCGAACAATGCATATTCCGCCGTTCCAACTCCTAAGACACTACTATGATAAGCGCCGCAAGTATTCCAAGGTACAAGAACAGAGGTTACCGTACCGGAATCCTCTAAGGTTCTGCTTAAGTTTTCTGGAGCTAGATTTCTATCAGCATAAGCCTTACTAAACATTTTTCCTGGAACTACAATAGCAAGATATTGGTCAGATGCCGTAATGTTTAAAGCCAGACAACTACCTACTGTACTGGCAAAAAGGCCAAAAGTAGTTTTTGCCATTTTTAACAATGATTTGGTAATGCGGTCTAAAGCTCCAATACCATCCATAATTCCACCAAAAACCATGGCACATACAATAAGCCAAATAGTACCCATCATCCCGGCCATTCCTTTTGCAGAAAACAAATCGTTTAGCGCTAAATTATCTGTGGGTACCGAAGTTTGAACGGTTATGGCAGTTAGTATTCCTTCGTAACCTGATCTAAAAGTGAGTTCTTTAGCTTCGGTAATACCAGCTACGACATCAGGTTGAAAAATTAGAGCGAATACAGCTCCTAACAAGGTTCCTATTAATAAGGCGGCCAATGGAGGTGTTTTTTTAATAATAAGAACAACTACTACTATTGGCACAAGAAAAAGCCAAGGCGTAATTGTAAAAGCCGAATTAATGGAAGTTAAGATAGATTCAATATCTGCGGAGCCTTTTGTTTCTATGGTAAATCCTAAAATAATAAAGAATATTAAAGTAATGCTTATGGTAGGAACCGTTGTGTATAGCATGTATTTAATATGGTCAAAAAGCTCACCACCTGCCATAGCGGGTGCTAAATTGGTAGTATCGCTAAGGGGAGAAAGTTTATCTCCAAAATAAGCGCCAGACAATACTGCTCCAGCTGTCATCCCTAAAGATATGCCTAGCGCTTCACCAATACCAATCAATGCTATACCCACCGTTGCGGAAGTAGTCCAGCTACTACCTGTGGCAATAGATATAATGGCACAGATAACAACACAGGCCGCTAAAAATATAGTGGGATTTAAGACTTGCAGACCGTAGTAAATCATTGCGGGAATGATACCGCTTATAAGCCAAGAACCAGCTAAAGCACCTACCATTAATAAAATAAGTAAAGCTCCGGTAGTAGATTTAAGGTTTTCTGCAACCTCTGCCATCATTTGCTTGTAAGATACCTTGTTGAATGCCCCAACAATGGCAGCGACAGCACCACCCATTAAAAGAATGAATTGGTTGGAGCCACTAAGGGCATCGTCTCCAAAAACATAAACATTGTAGGCCAGCATGGCTACAAGGGCTATCACAGGGGTTAGTGCTTCCCAGATATTTAATTCTTTGTTTTTAACGATGTTTTCGTTTTCTCTGTGCTCCCCTGAATTTTTGCTTGTCATTAATAACGGTTTAGCTATTAGGTAATATTACAATTTTGATAGGGTTTGTGCAACTTTTGTATAAATTGACAAAGGAGGCCTCAAACCGGAAAATAGTATTAATTTTGTAAGATAAATTCAAAGAAAATTTTATGAGTTCATACGATGTGGCCATTATTGGCTCAGGACCAGGAGGATATGTAGCAGCAATACGTTGTGCACAGTTGGGATTGAAAACGGCAATAATCGAAAAGTACAGTACTTTGGGCGGAACCTGTCTTAATGTTGGTTGTATACCTTCTAAGGCTTTATTGGATTCTTCCCATCATTATGAAGATGCTATCAAGCATTTTGCGGAGCACGGAATTGATATTCCAGGTGAGATAAAAGTGAATCTTGAACAAATGATCGCAAGAAAAGCGGCTGTTGTAAAGCAGACGTGTGATGGAGTTAAGTTCTTGATGGACAAAAATAAAATCGAGGTTTTTGAAGGGCTGGGTAGTTTTAAAGATGCTACACATATCAACATCAAAAAGAACGATGGAAGTGTAGAAACGATTGAAGCTAAGAATGCTATAATCGCTACAGGAAGTAAACCTTCTACGCTGCCATTCATTAAAATCGATAAAGAGCGTATTATAACTTCTACCGAAGCTTTGACTTTAAAAGAGATTCCAAAGCATCTGATTGTTATTGGTGGTGGAGTTATTGGCTTAGAGCTTGGTCAGGTTTACAAACGCCTTGGTGCGGAAGTTACTGTGGTTGAGTATATGGATCGTATCATTCCTACTATGGATGCTTCGCTTTCTAAGGAATTGACTAAGGTTTTAAAGAAGCAAAAAGTGAAATTCAATCTTTCTAGCAAAGTAAAATCTGTAGAAAGAAAAGGTAATGAGGTTATTGTTAAGGCCGATGATAAAAAAGGTAAGGAAATAGAGCTTAAAGGCGATTACTGTCTAGTAGCTGTAGGTAGAAAGCCTTACACGGATGGTTTGAATGTTGAAGCTGCCGGGGTTAAGTTAGATTCAAGAGGTAAAGTAGAGGTTAATGACCATTTGCAAACTTCGGCTTCTAACATCTACGCTATTGGAGATGTTATTCGTGGTGCTATGTTGGCTCACAAAGCGGAAGAAGAAGGGACTATGGTTGCTGAGCAATTAGCGGGTCAGAAACCTCATATTGATTATAACTTGATTCCAGGTGTAGTTTACACATGGCCAGAGGTTGCTTCTGTTGGTAAAACGGAAGAAGAATTGAAAGAGGCTGGAATTGAATATAAAGTGGGTCAATTTCCAATGCGTGCTTTAGGTCGTTCTCGTGCGAGTATGGATTTAGACGGGTTTGTAAAAATGTTGGCCGATAAGAAAACAGATGAAGTTCTTGGAGTTCACATGATTGGAGCCCGTAGTGCAGATTTAATCGCAGAAGCGGTTACTGCAATGGAATTCCGTGCATCTGCTGAAGATATATCAAGAATGAGTCATGCACATCCTACTTTTGCCGAAGCGGTAAAAGAAGCTGCTCTTGCTGCTACGGATGATCGTGCGTTGCATATCTAGGTTTAAAAATAATATGATAAAAAAATCCCGTCTAATTTAGACGGGATTTTTTTTGTTTTAGTTGTTATGGCTTCCGTCGCAATAGGGAGGATTGCTTGTTAGTTTGCAAGTGCAGATTCTGGCCTCTTTGTCTTCATCTACCTGAAAAACTAAAGAACCTGGTTTGCCATACTGTTTGTGGGAACCGTCACAAAAAACGTTTGTTTCCGAGTGTCCACAGGTGCACCATGCGTATCTCTTATCTTTTTCTAAGGCTATTTTAACGGGGGTAAATTTTTTATCACTCATTTAGTAATCATCTTAATTTTAGTTGAAAACCCTAAAAATAAATGAATCCTGTGTATAGTTTGTATTTTGATGTCTATTTTGACTCAATCCTAATAACAAGAACACATCAAACCATTTATTTATTACAACCTAAAAACATAGGTGAAGCTTGTATTTATAGTTTTTATTCAAATTTTAGTGATTACTAATTTCACCAAGTATAAACAATCCATATTCTGTAGAAAGGATTTTTTATGCGATATTATTTTATAATCGATTATTGGATTAGTTTTTGGCCCGACTAACTTTTCTGAGTAATCTAAAAAAGCGACTTTTTCCAAGTTGAAAAACACCTAGAGAGAATGCCTCTATTTTAACCAATGCAAATTTAAGGATAGTTGTAATTCTTAGTTTTATGAGTTCCTTGTTGTCTTCATATTTAAGCGCAGAAAAGGTACATACAATCATGAACACTAAAGCGCCTGAAATGGCAACCGAAGGAGTAAGGGAATGATGAAAAAACCGATACAATCCTAGCCCGGTAAATGAGCCGTATAGGATTATAAAATGGACGATGTAAATAGATAGAGTACTCTGCCCTAATTTAAGTACTGTGCTGTGTTTTAATAAGCCTCTTAGTAGCATAAACACACTAAAAACAAGCAGTACATCTCCTAGTCTTATAAATAAGTAATTGTTAAAGTAAACATTTGCAAACAACTGTAAGTCTGTTGATTGTGAAAGATGTAAAAACAAATCAGAAGAATACGCGATAAGTGCTGCTCCGGTTATGGCGAAGAGTGGAATGGCAACGGAGTATAGGTGTTTGAAATTTTTAAACTTCGTAAAAACAACCGATAGAAATGCGCCAAATGCAGCATAACCAAACCATGGTAGAATAGTGAAAACAGAACCATTACTCTTTGTTAGATAATTGGCAAATGCATCGGGTAAAAATGAGAAGCTCCAAGTCTTATAAGTAGGCTCAAAAATAAATAGCAACACAGTTATGCTTACGAGCGCTGTTGGAAAAATATATTTCTTTCGCTTTTGGGAAAGTAAGTATACACCAATGATGCCTAGCAAAGAAAGGCCAATACAATGTAGTACATCTACCAGGTAGAAAGAATCGTAAATTTTGCCTTGTAATAGGCCAAAGAGATCCATTCTTAGCAAGTAGCCAATGAAAAGAAGTTCAAGTCCTCTTTTTATACCTTTTTTAACTCTTGGGTTTTGAAGTCCGGTTTTGTCTCCTTTAATTAAAAGAAAGGTGAATATAAAGCCAGAAACCGTAAAGAATACTGGAGCTGTAATGCCTCTAAAGTATTTCCAAATGGAGAAAGTTACACTGCTGCCATCTCTAAATGCAGTATCTAGAAGCCCGTCTATAAAATGCCCTTGAAGCATCATAAGAATGGCCCATGCTCGCATGGCATCTATAAAATATAGTCTCGTTGTCTTATTTTCCACTGGTGATTTTATCAAAAGTTGGCAAAAGCATCATTAAAACTCAAAACTTCACACTTTAGTACGTATATCCTACAACCTTTTTAGTGTGCTTCACAAAATTAACTGTCTTATATACTTGTAATACAGTCAGTTTGGATGTTTGCGGTGCAAAATTAGCCAAAATACTCGCAATTCAACTCTATTTGCTATATTTTCGCTAAAACACATTGTACTATGGCTTCAATATTGGCATTTGCTGGGAGTAACTCTTCTAAATCAATTAATTATCAACTCGTAAAATATACAGTTTCTCTTATTGAGGGTAATGAAATTCAGCTGTTGAATATGGTTAATTTTCCTTTCCCGATGTTTAGTGAAGATTATGAGAAAGAGAATGGATATTCTAATTCTTTAATAGAGCTCAAAAACGATATAGTTAAAGCAGATGGTATTATTATTTCTGTTAATGAGCATAATAGTGGGCCTTCGGCGTATTTCAAAAATTTAACTGATTGGCTATCACGTGTTGAACGTAAGTTCTTAGATGAGAAGCCTGTGTTTTTAATGTCTACTTCTGGAGGTCAAAGAGGAGGAATGACAGCCTTGGAGATTACAAAAAATGTAATTCCTAGGTTTGGTGCTCAAGTAGCCGCAACATTTTCTTTGCCTTATTTTCAAGAGAACTTTACAGAAGGAGAAGGAATAACCGATAAAGAGCTTGCTAAGGCTCATCGCGCTGCCTTGGACCAATTTTTAAGTAAACTTTAAAGCAACCGTCAATTGCGTATTTCTGCTTCGTTCACCGTTTCTAATATTGGAAAATTTAAAGAGAAGCTACTGCTATGGGCTCAACAGTTTGAAGAGATTGTGTGGCTAGATGGTAACGGGCATGCTAACACATACAGTTCGTTTGATGCTTTGTTGGCAGTTGATGCTCTAACGACCATTAAAACGGATAGTTATCAGGCTTTTGAAAAACTAAGAGAATTTCAAGGTCAGGCTAAAGACTATATTTTTGGATACCTTTCTTATGACCTGAAGAACGATGTAGAACGATTGTCTTCTAAGAATCACGATGGATTAGGTTTTGCTGAGTTGTTCTTTTTTCAGCCTAAGAAAATCATTAAAATAACCGGAAACACAGTAGTTTTCGAGTATTTAATGATGGTCGACGATGAAATCCAACCAGATTTTGACCTGATTTCAAGTGAAGTCGATTTAAAAGAAGAGAAAGTTGCGGTTACTGAAAACATTAAAATAAAACTTCGCATTTTTAAGGATGAATATTTCCGACAGGTTAGAAAAATGTTATCCCATATTCACCGAGGCGACATCTATGAAGCTAATTTTTGTCAAGAATTTTATGCAGAAGACACACAAATCAATCCATTTAAGACCTATCAGAAGCTAAATAAGATATCAGAAGCGCCTTTCGCTTCATTTCTCAGGGTGTATGACAATTATCTGCTTTCGGCTTCTCCAGAGCGTTATTTGCGCAAAGAGGGCGGTAAGATAATTTCTCAACCTATAAAAGGAACAGCAAAAAGAGCATCTCAGGTTGAGGAAGATGAAAAACTGATTGCAGGGCTTAAAGCGGACCCGAAAGAACGTGCGGAAAATATAATGATTGTAGATTTGGTTCGTAATGACCTGTCTAAAGGTGCCTTGAAAGGCAGTGTTGTCGTTGAGGAGCTTTGTAAAGTGTACACTTTTGAGCAGGTGCACCAAATGATTTCTACCATTGTGGCTCAGGTAGCGCCGAATACTAATCCTGTAGATATTATCCGGCAATCTTTTCCAATGGGCAGTATGACGGGCGCACCCAAAGTATCTGCTATGAAAATAATTGAAGAGCTAGAGGCTTTTAAGCGTGGCCTGTATAGTGGTGCAGTAGGTTATTTTACACCAGAGGGCGATTTTGATTTTAATGTGGTGATCCGTAGCATTCTCTATAATGCAACCAAAAAATACGTTTCGTATTCCGTAGGAGGTGCCATTACTGCAAAGGCTATTCCTGAAAAAGAATATGAAGAGTGCTTATTAAAAGCAAAAGCCATGCGCGAAGTTCTTGAGGAATGAACTTGCGTAAAGATTGACTCCCGTTACTTCTAAATTGTAATTCTTGATTACCTTTATGCCGTGTTAGAAGAATTCCAAAAACATATTGAAATCAATTTTCAAAACCTTATCAAAGACAAGTTTTTACTTGCTTGTAGTGGGGGTTTGGATAGTACCGTTTTAGTAGACCTTTGTACTAAGTCTAAATTAGATTTTACTGTAGCGCATTGCAATTTTAACCTAAGGGGAGAAGCTAGTAATGCTGACGAAGATTTTGTTCAAAATCTAGCTGCTCATAATGATAAAAATTTTTTAGTAACTAATTTTGATACAATTGGTTATGTTGAAGAGAATAAAGTATCTATTCAAATAGGAGCAAGGGAGCTCCGGTACCGTTGGTTTGCAGAAATTATGCGTAAAAACCATATCAAAATCTTGGTTACCGCACATCATGTAGATGATAGTCTTGAAACTTTTTTAATCAATCTTTCTAGGGGTACAGGTATAGATGGTTTAACCGGAATTCCAGAAAAAACGGATACGTTGTCAAGGCCGCTTCTTCGCTTTTCAAGAAGTCAAATTTTGGAATATGCGCAGTCTCAAAAATTGCAGTGGCGGGAAGATGCCAGTAATGCAGATACTAAATATCTGAGAAATAAAATCAGACATGAAATCGTTCCTTTACTAAAAGATTTGAATCCCTCTTTTTTAAAGAACTTTACAAAAACCCAAGATTACCTTTCTGAAAGCGCAGCTTTAATTGATTCTCAAGTAAAAGAACTAAAATCCCGTTTATTTAAGGAAGACAATGATGTTGTTAGTATTTCTATTGCAGAACTGTTGAAGTTAGAACCTATTTCTGCTTACATACATGCTTTATTTAAGAATTACGGCTTTACGGAGTGGAATGATGTAGAAAATCTTTTATCGGCTATGAGCGGTAAGGAAATTCATTCTAAAACACATCGTTTGCTCAAGGATAGGGAATTCCTTTTGTTAGCGGAGATTAAGGACGAGACAAACGTTCAATACCAGTTAAAAGAAGAGCAAACCGAGGTTTTAGAACCTATTCAACTTAAAATTGAAACAGTACATAACCTTTCTATAAAAAATAAGCACACACTCTACATTGATAAAAAAGCGTTAAAGTATCCTTTAACGATAAGGAAATGGAAAAATGGCGACTACTTTTATCCATTAGGAATGAAGGGAAGAAAAAAGCTTTCTAAGTTTTTTAAGGATGAAAAAGTAGATGTTGTTGCTAAAGAGCAACAATGGCTGCTTTGTAGTGGAGAAGAGGTGGTATGGGTAATAGGTAGACGTGCAGACGAACGTTTTAAAGTAACAAAAAATACAAGTGAAATTTTAAAATTCACATTAAATTGATGAAGCATATAATAGTATTTACCGCATTGTTTTTTAGTATTTTAAGTGTTTTTTCTCAGGATGATGATAATCCGGTGAAATGGTCGCAAGAAGTGAAGAAAATTAGCGACACAGATTATGAGTTGGTACTTAAGGGAAACATTGCTGAAGGTTGGCATATCTTTTCGCAATTCACCTCAGAAGGTGGTTCGTTACCAAGTGAGTTTGATTATAAGAAAGTTGGTGAAGGTTATGAACTTTTAGGTAAAACTGTTGAGAGTGAGACAGTGATTGAATACAGTGATATTTTTGAAGTAGATGAGATTTTTTTCAAAGAAACAGCCATTTTTACTCAAAAAATACGGTTGTTAGATTCTAGTGTAAACCAGATTGACATCAACCTTTTCTATCAGGTATGTAAGGAGGTTTGTATTCCGGTAGATCAAGATTTCAGCTTTGTTCTTGACGGAGGTGCAGCTGTAAAGGAAGAAAAAACTATAGATGAACACAGTAAAACTCTGGGAGCGGCGTTAAAGCTAGACCTAAAGAAAAAAGAGCTTTTAGGAAATTCCCATGATGGGGTTGAGACAGGCTCCAGTCTTTGGATGATTTTTGGCTTAGGTTTTTTAGGCGGATTAATAGCCTTGCTAACACCATGTGTTTTTCCAATGATTCCGCTTACGGTATCTTTCTTTACCAAACATTCACAACAGAAATCAAAAGGTGTTATAAATGCCCTTTTGTATGGCTTTTTTATTGTTTTAATATACTTTTTGCTCAGTTTGCCTTTTCATATTTTCGATTCGGTAGATTCTCAAATATTGAATACTATAGCTACTAATATTTGGCTGAACATAGCATTTTTCTTGATTTTCGTTTTCTTTTCGTTTTCCTTTTTTGGCTATTATGAATTGACATTACCTAGTTCTTGGGCCAATAAGATGGATGCTGCTTCTTCTAAAATAGGAGGGGTTATGGGTATTTTCTTTATGGCAGTTACCTTGGCAATCGTTTCTTTCTCATGTACCGGGCCTATTTTAGGAGGACTTTTAGGGAGTACCGTTTTGGAAGAAGGAGATGTTGCGATGAACCTTTCTGCAGGCATGACCGGTTTTGGTGTGGCATTAGCGCTACCGTTTGCTCTTTTTGCCTTGTTTCCTGCTTGGTTGAATTCATTGCCAAAGTCCGGTGGATGGATGACAACCGTTAAAGTGGTGTTAGGATTTTTGGAATTAGCATTGGCACTTAAGTTCCTTTCTAATGCGGATTTGGTTGGTAATTGGGGCATTTTAAAACGTGAAATATTCTTGGGAATATGGATAGTGCTGTTTGTTTTGTTAACGCTGTATCTTTTTGGGGTTTTTAAATTTCCTCATGATGGTCCTAAAAAGAAACTTTCTTTAGGGCGAAAAGCAACAGGTTTCCTTAGCGCTGGCTTTTCAATCTATATTATATTGGGACTTTTAGGAGTTTCCAACCTAAAATTATTAAGTGGTTTTCCTCCGCCGGCATTCTACAGTGTTTTTGAAACCGAAAGTGATTGTCCTTTGGGAATCAACTGTTTTAAAGATTTTGAAGAAGGCGTAGCGTATGCAAAGGAGGTCAATAAGCCAATTCTTTTGGATTTTACGGGTTGGGCATGTGTCAACTGTAGAAAAATGGAGGAAAACGTTTGGAGTGAGCCTGATGTGTATGAGATTTTAAAAGAAGACTATGTTCTTATTTCACTTTACGTAGATGACCGAAAGGAGTTGCCAGAGTCTGAGCAATTCGATTTTAAATATGATACCGGCCGTGTAAAACATATTGAAACAATAGGGCAGAAGTGGGGTACTTTTCAGACGGTTAATTTCAATGCGGCCTCTCAGCCGTATTATGTTCTAATGTCGCCAGATTTGAAAATCTTGAATAATGCCGTTCAATACACGGATAGCGATGTGTATCTGGAATGGTTAGAATCTGGATTAAAGAACTTTAAAAGTAACTAAGTCATATCTTAGAAAAGAAAAAGGGAATTCCAATTTTTTGGAGTTCCCCCTTTTTTTTTACATGTATAATTTCTAATATCTATTGAAGGGCATCCGGTTGAACATCTAATTGAAATTCATCTTCAATTTCCTCATCAGTAGACGGAATATCTCTTAATGGTTCTTCACCTAAAATTTTATCTAGCTTATTTAAAAACCTTTTATGTACTTGGTTAGCATTTAAAACCAGACCCTTTCTTTGCATATTTCTAGCTAATAAGTAGCCTTTTCTTGCTGCTTCCATACGCTGTAAAGGTGTTCCGTGGTGTCCGTCACTTGTAAAACTACAGTCGCCAATATTAAAGAAAAGCTCAAGAAACTGTTGCGTTCTTCTCCAATTTTGGGTACCACCTTTTTTGTGGGTCACATAATAACCGGTGAAAAAATCTGCTTCAAGTTCCGTAGTTCTAGTGGCTTCAGGGGCGTTATCCGCAGCGCCATTAGGGTACCACTTATCTTGGTTGTTAAATTGGATTTGGTGTGCCCACTCATGAGCCATAATACCATTCCAAATTACGCCTCTTCTGATACCTGTCTGCTCTAAAAGGTCTACTATACCATCACCAATAACAATAAGATCGTTTTGGCCAAAAAGACCATCTAAAGCAATGGCAAATCCATCTGCGGCTATCAATGGTGTTTCAGTAAGAAATGTGCTTTCCTTGTTAACGAAATTCGTAAAATAATAAGCAAAGGCATTAGCATCTTGAGCAGGTAATTCATACCAGAACATTAAGATGTCAACTATTTTATCGTAATCTTCTAAGGTGCTTTTATGTTGCCCACGTACCTCTATTTCGTGTGGCATAAACCAAAACCTTTCTAGGCTTCTTGTTATGTTCTTCACCTTTTGAGTGTCTTCTCCATCCGCACCAAAATACTGTTCACTATCATCAATTATAGTAGAATAGAAATTCATTTCAGCATAGAGATCGTACCAGTCAAGTCCAATAGAATCAAGGTTGCTTGAAACTGATGCAGCTATCACGTCATCTAAAGGTGTGAGGGTACATTTACTAGGTTCAACTATGGAAGCCAAATTAAAGGGAACGTCGTGAAACATTGATTTCTCTGGCAGTCTTCTAGTTAAAGTTGGCGGGGCCTCAGAAGACATAGTTGCAATAGGAAGGGGCATTTTTGAGGTGAACGGGGTTAAGCTGTCTTCATTACTTGGCTGAAATTCGTCTTTAGTACAGGAGACAAGAAAGAGACTTGCGCTAAAGATAATCCCAGCAATTTTTGGATAAGCGTTTTTCATATAGGTGTTTTTGTGATTATTTTAACTAAAAATAGTAATAATAATATTTAATTAACTACTAAAAATATTGTTTTTTCTTACAAAAAATGAAATCTACGAAATGAATAGCTATGTCAATGGTAAATAAATATTACAATTAGTACGAGTTTGATTGAACAGATTATAAATATGATACAGGCCGCGTAAAACATATTGAAACCATAGGGCAGAAGTGGGGTACTTTTCAGACGGTTAATTTCAATGCGGCCTCTCAGCCGTATTATGTTCTAATGTCGCCAGATTTATACAGTTGAGAATTATGTATTTTACTATTTTCAGTATTGTCTATAAGCGTAATAACCACGTCTGGAAGGACTTAATAGTAGTTCATCCATCAGTTTTAAACTCCTTATAAATAATTCTTATATTAGGTCAAAACTTTGACTTGAATGAGAAAATTTAAGCGATTAGGGTGGGGTTTACTTGCTCTTGTTGGTGTGCTAGCGGTTGTAATTGGCAGTTTAACATATCACCTAAAGCCTGATTACGATGGCGAAAAGAAGCTTCAGAATCTTTCTGAAGAAGTAGATGTGTATTATGATACTTACGGGATTCCACATATTTATGCTAAAAACGATGCAGATGCATTTAAGGCCCTTGGCTATGTGCATGCTCAGGATAGGTTGTGGCAAATGGAGCTACTTCGTAGGATAGGTAAAGGTGGACTTTCAGAAGTTTTTGGGAAAGACTTATTAGGAACAGATAAGTTCTTTTTGGCGCTGGGCATAGACGATTATTCTTCAGAAACCATAGCTAAACTGAATACATCAGATGCTGCGGTACAGATGTCTCAGGCCTATTTAGACGGTGTGAATCAGTTTGTGGAAGAAGGACCTACTCCGGTTGAATTTTATCTTACCGGGATTGATAAAAAACCATTTATTCTAAAGGATGTCTATAATACCATTGGTTATATGGCTTTCAGTTTTGCTATGGCCCATAAAACAGATCCATTATTAAGCAAGATAAAAGATAAGCTAGGATTTGAATATTTAAAGGATTTAGAAATTGATAGTGATACAACAACGCAATGGATAAAAAACTACCCCCGAAATAAAACCGATTCCATACACAAGTCCATTTCAGATGTAATGGCTTCTTTAAAAAAGCTGTCTATTCCTCTTTTTGAAGGAAGTAATGGATGGGCAATTGCTCCAGAGAAAACAAAAAATGGAAAAGTGATTTTTTCGAATGATCCCCACATTGGGTTTTCTCAACCCTCGGTGTGGTACGAAGCTCATGTGAGTACGCCTACTTATGAGAAGTATGGTTATCATTTGGCTGGTGTGCCTTATCCGCTATTAGGGCACAACCGAAAGTTGGCTTACGGGATGACAATGTTCGAAAATGACGATGTTGATTTTTATTATGAGAAAACACACCCTACGGATACAAGAAAGTATAGAAGCGGAAATGAGTGGAAGGATTATGAAATTATAGCTAAAACAATTAAAGTAAAGGATTCTGACGATGTTCATTTTTCCTATAAAAAAACACAGCATGGTCCAATCTTAAACGGAATTGCAGATCAGGTAACGGGAGAACGCCCTATTTCTATGTGGTGGATATTTACCAAAGTAGAAAACAAACTGCTCAATTCTCTATATAATATGTCTTATGCAACAACATTAGATGATTTTCAACATGCTTTAGAAGACCTTCATGCACCAGGTTTAGGTATCGTTTATGGCGATGCTGAAGATAATGTAGCTTGGTGGGCAGCAGCTAAACTTTACAAGATACCGGATAGCGTGAATACCAAATTCGTTGCCGAGAACGGAAAAGGCCTACCTGTTGAAAAAGAGTATTTGGATTTTAGCAAGAATCCACATGCTATAAATCCGCCATGGGAGTATGTATATTCTGCAAACAACCAACCAGACTCCATTGCGGGAATGCTGTATCCGGGCTATTACCTGCCAGAAAATAGAGCAAGAAGAATTGTTCAATTGCTAGAAAGTAAGAATGATTGGGATAAGGAGACTGTGGGCGATATGATTACGGATGATACATCGCCAGTGAATGTTGAGATTGTTAGGATGTTGCTTAAAAAAGTTGAAGTAGATAGTCTTAGCGCTACTCATTTAAAGATTTTGGACGGTTTAAAGCAATGGAAAGGTGATTACCCAACAGAAAGCACGGAGGCCACGGTATATCATAGATGGATGTATTTCATATTACGTAATACTTTTAAAGATGAATTAGGGGATACACTTTTTGAGGAAATACAAAACACACATTTAATTAAGCGGACAATAGCACCTATAGTGGCAAATGAAGGCTCCATTTGGTGGGATGATGCCAGTACCCAGGATATAACAGAAAGTCAAGCTGATATTGTTAATGTTTCCTTTCAGGAAGCACTACAAGCTTTGGAGCAGACTTTGGGTAGTGATAGCTCCAGTTGGATTTGGGGACGCGTTCATACCATAGAGCATGGACATCCTATTGGTCAAATAGATGCACTACGTTCTTTTTTTAATGTGGGTCCTTTTTCTGTGAATGGAACGCGGGAGGTAATTAATAATATGTTTTTTCCGTATACGGAAGATGGCGTTTATAAAGTTAGCTCTGGACCATCAACCAGAAGGGTAGTTGATTTCTCAGATGTAGAAAATAGCATGAGTATTCTGCCTACAGGGCAGTCTGGAAACCCTTTTAGTATACATTATAAAGACCAGGCGGAAATGTATGTAAATGGTGAGTTTCGTAAGATGATGCTCAATAAGGAAGAGATAATATCTACATCAAAATCAGTACTTACATTCAAGCCAGAAAATTAAGAAAGATTAATACTTTATTTTGATTTAATAATTAAGAAGAATCTAACCATAGAATACTAAATAACAAACCAATATGCTCACCAAAGTTTTTGGAAGTGCCGTTTTTGGAGTGGACGCGACAACGATCACAGTAGAAGTAAATGTAGATAAGGGAGTTGGTTACCACTTGGTAGGCCTGCCTGATAATGCTATAAAAGAAAGTAACTACCGTATCGCGGCAGCCCTTCTAAATAACGGTTACAAAATTCCAGGTAAGAAAATAACCTTGAACTTGGCACCAGCGGATCTTCGCAAAGAAGGGTCAGCTTATGACTTAACTTTAGCTATTGGAATATTGACCGCTTCTGGACAGATAAAATCGGATAAGATTGATAAGTATATTATCATGGGAGAACTTTCTTTAGATGGTGGTTTGCATCCTATAAAAGGAGCATTACCTATCGCTATTAAAGCTCAAGAAGAAGGCTTTGAAGGTTTTATTTTGCCTAAAGAAAATGCAAGAGAAGCCGCAATTGTATCTGGTTTAAAAGTATTTGGAGTAGAGAATATAAGTGAGGTCATAGAATTCTTTGATAAAGGAACTCCGTTAGAACAGACTATTATAAATACAAGAGAGGAATTTTACAAAACCTTAGATTTTCCTGAATTCGATTTTTCCGATGTAAGAGGACAAGAGAGTATAAAACGATGTATGGAAATTGGTGCAGCTGGTGGTCATAATATTATTTTAGTTGGTCCTCCGGGAGCAGGTAAAACCATGCTCGCGAAACGGCTACCTTCCATATTGCCGCCAATGACTTTACATGAGGCATTAGAAACTACAAAAATCCATAGTGTAGTAGGGAAAATAAAGAATATGGGATTAATGAGTCAACGTCCTTTCAGAAATCCACATCATACAATTAGTTCTGCTGCATTAGTAGGTGGCGGTAGTTACCCGCAACCGGGAGAAATATCATTATCTCATAATGGAGTTTTGTTTTTAGATGAGCTTCCAGAATTTGAACGTAGGGTACTTGAAGTGATGCGCCAACCTATGGAAGACAGAGAGGTGACCATTGCTAGAGCTCGCTTTACGGTTACCTACCCAAGTAGTTTTATGTTAGTGGCAAGTATGAATCCTAGTCCTGGAGGTTATTTTAATGACCCAGATGCACCAGTGACATCCTCGCCTGCAGAAATGCAACGTTACCTGAGTAAAATATCGGGTCCTTTATTAGACCGCATAGACATTCATATTGAAGTTACACCGGTCCCTTTTGAGAAATTATCGGAAGACCGTAAAGGAGAAAGTAGTGTGGAAATTAGAAAACGGGTAACGGCAGCAAGAGAAATTCAGACCAAACGTTTTGCTGAATTTCCTAATGTACACTACAATGCTCAAATGAATACCAAACAGATTAGAGAGTTCTGTAGATTGGATGAGCCTTCCAAAGAATTACTAAAGAACGCTATGGAGCGTTTAAATCTTTCGGCGCGTGCCTATGACCGTATTTTAAAGGTTGGGCGTACTATTGCAGATTTAGAGGGAGTGGAGACCGTAAACGGGACGCATATAGCTGAGGCCATACAATATCGTAGTTTGGATAGAGAAGGTTGGTTAGGATAGTACATTAAAAAAGCTCCTATCTTTTAAGGGAGACAGGAGCTTGGTGATCTAAGTTTGAATTTTTAATAGACTTCTAAAAAGGAGAATTCCTATATAGGAAAACTGCCATTACAATTATAAAAATCACATTAAACGCAACATAGGCATAGGTTAGTTTGTCTCTTATCTTCATAATTATCTCTGTATTGTTCCTTGCACAAATTTAAAAGTATGCACGCATAGTAAACAGAGAAAAACCCCACATTTTTTGGGTTGTATATTGGTTAAATTTGTGGTTTTTTATAAATCAACCTATTCTGAAGCTTATAATAATAGTTATATAAAATGCTCCTATGCTAATATGTTTAGTATGGGAGCATTGATTCTTATTGATGTTAGTACACGGTCGCAAAGAATATCACATATAGTGACCATAGGAAGCAAAAGGCACAAAAAGCATAAACAAGGTAATCGTTTAGAGTAGTTTTTTCTTTCATAGTAAATGGTTTACATATAAAACGTAGTCCTACGCTGTTTACACTCTTCTGTTTCGTGCAAAGGGCATTAAATTCGATTGAAAACCGGAATATCGGTAAGGAGTAGATTAAATTCCATAAACGGAAAAGCGCTAAAAACACCTAATCCTTTTTTTAAAACCACTCATCTAACAATTTATCCTACAATATTTAGGATTATTGTCTTCTTTGTGGTGAATCACCAAAAAAAAATATAAGAATGTAGATAGAAGGGGTGGGTAAGTCCTTATTAAGCCCTGTTGAGCTGAATTTATTGTTTAATTTATAGCCTCTTACAATGTAGTTCTCCTTGTTTTGAGTTGTTGTAGGACTTCTAAATCTAAAAGCAGGATAGAACCTTTTCAGGCTAATGTATAGGTAAATGGTTAGTTACAACTGAAACTCGCCGTTTCCGTGATCTTCTTCACCTTTAGTAGTTGTAGCAAAAACATCTTTCAAAATGTAAGCAACAATAATGGTAATACCCACGGCAAGAAGTGGAATGGCATATGCTTCATTGAGCATGTTTAAAAGGCTACCGGCAATGATGGACAAAGCTCCTATAACCATGGCAAAATTCCATAGTACTCTTGCCATGTTGTTTTTTTGTCTGCGGTCTTCATCTAAAAAGTAAGCGGTTCCTTCCATAATGAACCAAGTAATAAAAGAAATAGCAATAAGAACTTGAAATAGTAAAGTGAATGGCAAATCTAATACTCTGAAAACCCCATTAAGGGCCCAGCTAACTACCATTACCAGCTTAACGATATCAATGAATAGTTTTGTTTCTTTTTTCCAAAAACGAACACTATAGAGTAGGAGAATAGCCGAAAATGCAACCAAAATAGTCTCTGATGCATATGGCCAATGAAAAATGCGCGATAGCATGCCCAATAACAAAATTGCGATTGAAATTCTCAACGGAGTCTTTAGAATCTTTGTAGTATTTGACATGGTAATAAGGTTTTAAGTTTATATCGCTTTGATATGTACACGCAAGCCTTCCATTATCCCTAGAATATTTGTAACGGTTTCTTTAAGATAATATTTTATAAGAACATGAGGTATTCGTATTGTGGTAAAACCATTTTTAAAAGAATGCATAGCTTCTTCTAGGTCATTTATGGCCTGTTCGTGAGTCATCATATGGTACTCCGTATCTATTTCAATATTGAGTTTTACTCTGGAAATGGCTATATCTATTGACTTAGAGCCGTCCCACCATTCTAACATGGAGGACACGCCGGCTTCTTTTAGACCATAATATAATTGTATGGCCTCGCGAGGTGTACTATTGATTTCAATCAATTTTGACATTCTTGGCATATGCTCATCACATAATTCAACACCTAAAGTGTCCATAGACTGTCTGTGATCGGTGTAACCAAGTGTTTTATTACATTCTAAACAATTCATTTCAGTAGGTCAATTTGGCCCCGGTAAAAATGAGGGGGAAGTTCGATTTGGGATAATAATAACCTGTAATTTTTGCGGATATTATATCGATTCGACATACGGCACCCTAGTTTTAGATAAACTGCATTTTTTTAGATAAACGGTACTAAAAAATGTTAAAACTGTGGTGAAACGAGGGCTTGCGAGAGATGGTTTGGTGTACAAATTCTTTGTTAAGATAAGATGTTTTCTTACAGGAGGTCTAAAAGATTATGAGTATTTTAGAAATTCCAAATTTCAAAATGACGCGTAACTATATAGATTTGAACTGTGATGTTGGTGAAGGTGTTGGCAATGAAAAAGAACTATTGCCTATGATTTCTTCTTGTAATATAGCCTGCGGAGGTCATGCGGGAAATAAGGAAAGCATGACTAAGGTAGTTAGCTTAGCTAAAGCGAATAGTGTTTTGGTAGGTGCCCACCCGTCATACCCGGATATATCCAACTTTGGCCGCCTCTCTATAGAAATAGGAGCAAAAGAACTTATTGATAGTATTAGGAGCCAAGTAAATAGTCTTGTTGAGGTTTTGGACGAACATGGGGTGAAGCTGCATCATATAAAGCCACATGGAGCACTATATAATGATATTGTTAAGGATGCGACTTTGGCAGTTTTGTTTTTAGAAGCAATAAAAGAATATAAGAATGATGCTTGTTTGTATGCTCCCTATGGCTCCGAAATAGCTAAAGAAGCCTTAAAAGAAGGATTCCGGATAAAGTATGAAGGTTTTGCAGACCGTAACTATGAGGTAGATTTAAGTCTGGTATCTAGAAAGCTGCCAAAAGCTTTAATAACGGATAAGAAAGAGGTTTTGAAGCATATCTTAGAAATGGCAAAAAATAAAAAGGTAAAAACCATTGACGGAAAAGAAATGCCAATCTTCGTAGATACCTTTTGTATTCATGGAGATACGCCACCTGCATTAGAAATAGTATTGTATCTTACTCAAGAATTACCAAACCATAATATGTATATTAAAAAGTGAACAGTTATCCAATTTCAATACGACCTTTTGGCATTCATGCTATTCTACTAGAGTGGCCCGGTAGAGTGGATGTAGCTATTCTTGAAGATATATTACAATTTACTCAATATCTCAAAGAGTGTTGTTTAAAGGAAGAGGAATGGGAGATTGTACCTGCTTATAATTCCGTCACCCTTATATATAGAGAAGAGCCAATTGATTTTGATCAGTTGAAGGTAAAACTGCTTAATTGGTATAAGGAAGATATAAAAGTAGTAAAGCGTGAAAAGATTTTATGGCGTTTACCTGTATGCTACGATGAAGACTTTGGAATAGACTTAAAGGAAATCTCTCAAAAATCAGGGAAGACTGTAGATGAAATAGTTTCATTACATACCTCTAATGTATATACCGTCTTTGGGATTGGATTCCTTCCGGGATTTACCTATTTAGGAGGCGTGCCTGAGGTTTTACAGTTTGATAGGAGGGAAGAGCCACGTTCTAAGGTTTTAAGTGGTTCTGTTGGTCTGGCAGGTAAGCAAACAGGTATTTATCCACAAGATTCACCCGGAGGATGGAATATAATTGGAAACTGTTCCGTACCCATGTTTGACCCTAAAGCAAAAGAACCTTGCTTTATAAGCGTAGGGGATCAAGTTCAATTTTATAAAATAACACGGGCCGAGTATAACTTGCATAAGATTGAGAGTGAAGTCGGTATTTACAAACTTGAAAAAATCATATTAGATGCTTAAAGTCCTCAAATCTGGTTTGTTTACTGCGGTACAGGATATTGGTAGGTATGGCTATTTGAATAAAGGAGTACCCGTTGCTGGTTATATGGATGGGTTTTCGGCAAAAAAAGTGAATCAACTTTTAGATAATGATATGCATGCGGCAGTTTTGGAAATAACCATGACCGGTCCAACTTTATTTTTCGAACAGGAAACTTACATAAGTATGGGTGGCGCATTACTTTCCGCTACGCTCAATAACGAACCTGTAAATAATTATGAAGTAATAAAGGTTAAAAAAGGGGACATCCTCTCTTATGGAAAGCTAGAAAAAGGCTTCCGGAATTACTTAGCTGTAAAAGGAGGATTTAAGGCACCTTTGGTTTTAGGGAGTCGCTCATTCTTTTCTTCGGTAACTAAGAAAAACCATCTCGCAGATGGTAGTGAATTGGAATATGATGCTTGTTCATTTTTTGAGCCTAAAATAAGTAAGATAATAGTAGATTCTTTCTTGGATGAAAAAGAATTGAAGGTTACTAAAGGTCCCGAGTTTGAAAGCCTTTCCGATAAGCAATTAGAAATGTTGTTTGGAAAAAAATTCAGTATTTCCAATGAAAATAATAGGATGGCTTACAAGCTTGAAGAAAAGATAGAAGGCCTTAAAACTTCTATGATTACATCGGCCACTCTTCCCGGTACGGTGCAGTTAACTCCATCTGGTAAACTGATAATTCTAATGAAGGATGGCCAAACTACAGGAGGGTATCCACGTATATTACAACTTTCCGATAGGGCTATATCCGTACTTGCCCAGAAAAAATATGGCGATGAGGTTCAATTCAAATTAAATTAATAATTAAAGTGGTGTATTTCTACGAATAATTCTTTGCTCTACTGTTACAATTTGTCTAATATTGTTCTAATGAAAATCAAAGCTCATACAATCGTGGTAATTGATGTCATTCTCAGAAGAGAGTGATGCAGATTTTCATTGTTTAGAAAGGCCTGTATCTAATTCATTTGATACAGGCCTTTTTATGTTTTTATAGGCTTTATGATAAGGATATACCTTGTTTAAGGCTCAAATATGACGGTAAATAGGTGAAAAATGACGAATTGAATATGATAAAATTTAATAGTTAAGTATCTGTAAATTAGATTTTTATATAAATTTTTTAACTATTGGATTTAGATAGGAAAGCCACACCTAAAATGCTGAAATAAAGAAAAGAATACCTTTGAATAGAGAGAGTACATATTGTAAATAGAACAACCAATTATATAGCGCTTAATGGAACTGAATAAATACAGTAAGAACGTAACACAAGATTCAACACAACCTGCTGCACAAGCAATGCTTTATGCCATAGGTTTCAAGGATGAAGATTTTAGTAAACCGTTAATTGGCATCGCAAGTACCGGTTATGAGGGAAACCCTTGTAACATGCACTTGAACGATTTGGCCAAAATGGTAAAAGAAGGTGTTAATTCTAAAGAGACGCTTGGTCTTATTTTCAATACAATTGGTGTAAGTGATGGTATTTCTATGGGAACTCCTGGAATGCGTTTCTCGCTTCCATCTAGAGATATTATTGCAGATTCAATGGAGACTGTGGTTCAAGGAATGTCATATGACGGTCTTGTTACTGTAGTTGGTTGTGATAAAAACATGCCTGGCGCTCTTATGGCAATGTTGCGTCTTAACCGTCCTGCAATATTAGTTTATGGTGGTACTACGGCTTCAGGATGTCACAATCATAAAAAATTAGATATCGTTTCTGCTTTTGAAGCATGGGGCGAGAAAGTTGCGGGCACTATGGAAGAGCCTGAATACAGAAGTATTATTAAAAAATCAATTCCAGGTGCTGGTGCTTGTGGTGGTATGTATACTGCTAACACTATGGCTTCTGCAATTGAAGCTTTAGGGATGTCCTTGCCTTATAACTCTTCAAATCCTGCAATTAGTGATGAGAAAAAGGCAGAATCTATAGCTGCAGGTAAGCAGATGCGCTTACTTATAGAAAAAGATATTAAGCCTTTAGATATCGTAACGCGTAAATCTTTAGAGAACGCTATTCGTTTGGTGACTATAATGGGAGGTTCTACTAATGCTGTTTTACATTTCTTAGCAATTGCAAGAGCTGCAGATATCGACTTTACATTAAAAGATTTCCAACATATTAGTGATACTACTCCGTTTATAGCGGATTTAAAGCCAAGTGGAAAATATCTTATGGAAGATGTTCACCGTGTTGGTGGAATTCCAGCGGTATTGAAATATTTATTGAAAAATGGATTGCTACATGGCGATTGTTTGACCGTAACAGGAAAAACATTAGCGGAAAACTTAGAAAATCTTCCGGATTTGGAAGAAGGTCAGGATGTAATCATGCCTTTGGAGAATCCTATTAAAGCAACGGGACACTTGCGTATGTTATACGGAAACCTTGCTGAAAATGGTTCTGTAGCAAAAATTACTGGTAAAGAAGGGTTGTTATTTAAAGGAACAGCAAAAGTCTTTGATGGAGAATATGCTGCAAATGATGGTATTGGTAAAGGTTTGGTGAAGAAAGGTGATGTTGTAGTTATTCGTTATGAAGGACCAAAAGGAGGTCCAGGTATGCCAGAAATGCTCAAGCCTACTGCTGCCATTATGGGCGCGGGACTTGGTAAAGATGTAGCTTTAATAACAGATGGTCGCTTCTCAGGGGGTACACACGGTTTTGTTGTTGGGCATATTTCTCCAGAAGCTCAAGAGGGTGGTAATATCGCTTTAATAGAAGATGGAGATATCATTACAATCGATGCTGAAACCAATTCAATTAATGTTGAGGTTTCAGATGAGGTATTAGCAAAAAGAAAGGAATCTTGGGTTCAGCCTGAGTTGAAGTTTAAAAAAGGAGTGTTATACAAATACGCACGATCAGTATCATCTGCCGCGCAAGGTTGTGTAACCGATGAGTTTTAATGAATATGAAAGGGTTTCTCAAAATACGATGAGAAATCAAAAGCAGAGAGGTCTCTGCGAATTAGCTATTATAAGGAATAAAGACCTATGGAAACAGTTAAAATAAAAACGGAAGTGAACCCAAAGAAAACAAAGCTTAAAATTAGCGGTGCAGAAGCTATCATACATTGCTTGTTGGCTGAGGGTGTGGATTTGCTATATGGTTACCCAGGTGGTGCTATTATGCCAGTTTATGATGAATTATATAAATTTCAAGATAAACTGACTCATATTTTAACGCGTCACGAGCAAGGTGCTACTCACGCCGCTCAAGGGTATGCTAGAGTTTCTGGTAGAGTAGGTGTTGCTATGGCAACATCTGGTCCTGGAGCTACTAATCTTGTAACAGGTTTGGCAGATGCTCAGATAGATTCAACACCTTTGGTGTGTATTACTGGTCAAGTTACACGTCATTTGTTAGGATCCGATGCTTTTCAGGAAACTGATATTATCGGAATTTCTACACCGGTTACAAAGTGGAACTATCAGATTACTGAAGCTGCTGAAATTCCTGAAATAATGGCGAAGGCATTTTATATTGCCAAGTCAGGGAGACCAGGTCCAGTTTTAATCGATATCACTAAGAACGCTCAGATAGATGAGTTTGATTTTAGTTACGAAAAATGCACTGCTGTACGTAGTTACAATCCTATACCTAAACCGGATGTTCAAGCAATAGAAGCTGCCGCTCAACTTATAAATAATGCCAAAAAGCCATTGATAGTTTGGGGTCAAGGTGTTATTTTAGGTAAAGCAGAAGAAGAGCTTAAAGCTTTAATAGAGAAGTCTGGAGTTCCTGCAGCATGGACTATAATGGGTACTTCTGCTTTGGATAGCGAGCACCCTTTAAATGTAGGTATGGTTGGTATGCATGGTAATTATGCGCCCAACGTGCTAACGAACGAATGCGATGTGCTAATTGCTATCGGTATGCGTTTTGATGACCGTGTAACTGGTAGTTTGGATACTTATGCCAAGCAGGCTAAAGTTATTCACTTTGAAATAGACAAAGCGGAAATCAATAAAAACGTACATGCAGATGTAGCTGTTCTGGGTAATTCTAAAGATACTTTGGGGTTATTGCTACCAATGATTAAAGAAAATAAGCATGAGGCTTGGCACGGTAAGTTCAAGGAGATGTACAAAGTTGAATTTGATCAGGTAGTCAATAACGATATTCACCCTACTAAAGAAGGGTTGACTATGGGTGAGGTTATAGAGCAGATAAATGTTGAATCTGGACAAAAAGCAGTAATTGTTACTGATGTTGGACAACACCAGATGATTGGTTGTCGCTATGCTAAGTTTAAGCAGAGCAGGAGTAATATTACTTCTGGAGGTCTTGGTACCATGGGGTTTGCACTTCCTGCAGCTATTGGCGCCAAAATGGGAGCTATGGAGCGTGAAGTGGTAGCTATTATTGGAGATGGTGGTTATCAAATGACTATCCAAGAGTTGGGTGTAATTTTTCAACATAAAGTGCCTGTGAAAATCGTAGTCTTGAATAATGATCATTTAGGTATGGTACGCCAGTGGCAAGAGCTTTTCTTTGATAGAAGATACGCGTCTACGGTTATGGTAAATCCAGATTTCGTAAAAATAGCCGAAGGGTATAGTATTGAGGCTAAAAGAGTAAGTACTCGCGAAGACCTAAAAGTAGCCATTAAAGAAATGATTGCTTCAAAAGATGCTTATTTCTTAGAAGTGAAAGTTGAGAAAGAAGATAACGTGTTTCCGATGATTCCTTCTGGAGCTTCGGTTTCCGAAGTTCGTCTTAAATAATCTCTTAATATAAGACACTTACTTCATAAATAGTATTTAAATATAAAAAGGTGATAGATTCCAAAATACAGGACAAGCCAAAAATCCATCAACAAATAGAACAGAAGTCGGCAGAGATTGGTTTTACCATGCCTTCTGATGTGTATATAGGTACGTTGCTAAAAACACTAATGGCTTCAAAGCCAAAAGGAAAGTTTTTGGAACTCGGTACCGGTATAGGATTGAGCCTATCATGGATGGTAGATGGTATGGATGCGGAATCTGAATTGATTTCGGTTGATAATGACCCTAAGCTGATTGCCATTGTCAAGGATTATTTTGAGTCTGATAAAAGAGTGAAGTTGTTCTGTGAAGATGGTTCTGAATGGATTAAAAACTATTCTGGTGAAAAATTCGATTTGATTTTTGCCGATGCTTGGCCTGGGAAATATAGTGAGATAGATGAAGTTTTAGATTTCGTAAAAGTCGGTGGCTTTTATGTAATTGATGATATGACCGCTCAACCTAATTGGCCGGAAGGACATGAGGATAATGTGACGCGTTTAGTTGCTTATTTAGAGAAGAGATCAGACTTTACTTTGACCAAGTTAAATTGGTCAACAGGTTTGATAATTGCAGTTAAGAATAGTTAAGTGTCGCAGTTTTTTTTAGCGAGTTAAAAAAATAATGGATTACTCTTTTAAAGGGAAATTCGCTCTCGAGTGCGGTCGAGAGGTTAAGTGAATGACAATGTTTCTTATCGACTGCGCTCGATGAAACGATATTAAATTGAACAATGGAAAAAGAATGGTTTACTATATCGGTATATTCTGAAAACAATGTAGGTTTACTGAATAGAATCTCTGGGATATTCTTAAAGAGACACATTAACATAGAGAGTTTAAATGTTTCTAAATCAGAAATTGAAGGCGTATCTAAGTTTACTATAGTTGTCTATACTACAGAGAAATGGACACATAATATTGTGGGACAAATAGAAAAGCAAATAGAGGTGATAAAAGCCTTTTTTCACACAGATGAAGAAACCATTTATCAAGAATCGGTTCTTTTCAAAATAGCTTCTAACCTGCTTTTTGATGAAAGACAGATTCAGAACATTATTAAGGACAACAATTCGCAAATTGTAACTGTTGCCCGCGACTTTTTTGTAATTGCAAAATCAGGTCGTAGAAATGAAATTAATGAGATGTACGATCAATTGAAGCCATTTGGTATCATGCAATTTGTACGCACAGGTCGTATTTCTGTTTCAAAAGAAGAGATGCAGATTACTGCTTTGCTTAATGAGTTTTACCAAGATAAATAATAGAAATTAATAATTAATTTAATAAGGAATTCCGGTCATCGTCTATATTAAAAATGGTTTTGGATGGAATTTAAAAACACGATTGAAAAATGGCAAATTACTTTAATACATTATCGTTGAGAGATCAACTGAAGCAATTGGGCAAATGTAGGTTCATGGAAGCTTCAGAATTCGCCGATGGTGTATCAGCTTTAAAAGGAAAAAAAATAGTTATTGTTGGTTGTGGAGCCCAAGGTTTGAACCAAGGTTTAAACATGCGCGATTCAGGTTTGGATATCGCTTATACCTTGCGTGACGCTGCAATTAAAGAAAAAAGACAATCGTTTTTAAATGCTAGCGAAAACGGATTTACTGTTGGTACTTACCAAGAGTTGATTCCTAGTGCCGATATGGTTATTAACCTAACTCCGGACAAGCAGCATACAGCTGTAGTTAAGGCTGTAATGCCATTAATGAAAAAAGGAGCTACGTTATCTTATTCTCACGGTTTTAACATCGTTGAAGAAGGAACTCAGGTTCGTGAAGATCTTACAGTAATAATGGTAGCGCCAAAGAGCCCAGGTTCTGAGGTTCGTGAAGAGTATAAAAGAGGTTTTGGTGTTCCAACTTTAATTGCGGTTCACCCAGAGAATGATCCAGAAGGAAAAGGTTTAGAGCAAGCTAAAGCATATGCAGCCGGTACAGGTGGGCATAGAGCTGGTGTTCTTGAGTCTTCTTTTGTTGCTGAAGTAAAATCAGATTTAATGGGTGAGCAAACTATCCTTTGTGGATTGTTGCAAACTGGAAGTATTCTTTGTTTCGATAAGATGATCGAGAAAGGTATTGATGCTGGTTATGCTTCTAAATTGATTCAATACGGATGGGAAACCATTACGGAAGGAATGAAGTACGGTGGTATCACTAACATGATGGATCGTTTGTCTAATCCTGCAAAAATCAAAGCTTTTGAACTTTCAGAAGAATTGAAAGATATTATGCGTCCACTTTTCCAAAAGCATATGGATGATATTATGACTGGTCATTTCTCAAAAACAATGATGGAAGACTGGGCCAATGACGATAAAAACTTATTGACTTGGCGTGCAGAAACTGGCGAAACCGCTTTTGAAAAAACTCCTGCAGGTGATGATAAAATCTCTGAGCAAGAATTTTATGACAATGGCGTATTAATGATTGCTATGGTTAGAGCTGGTGTTGAATTGGCTTTTGAAAGCATGACAGAGTCCGGTATTATTGGTGAGTCTGCTTACTATGAGTCATTACACGAAACTCCGCTTATCGCTAACACTATCGCAAGAAAGAAATTGTTCGAAATGAACCGTGTTATTTCTGATACTGCTGAATACGGTTGTTATTTATTTGATCATGCTTGTAAGCCTCTATTGACTGACTTCATGAAGAAAATTGATATAGACGTTATTGGTAAAGCATATGCTGCCGGTAAAGGTAATGGTGTTGATAACGCTAAGCTTATTACTGTTAACAAAGCACTTCGTGATCACAATGTAGAAATTGTAGGTGCAAGACTTCGTGGTGCTATGACGGCAATGAAGCCGATTGTATAATTTATAAAACAACCCTGTCCGGTTTTTTTGCTCTTCCAGAATATAAGGAAGTTGAGAATCTAGACAGGGTTTTTTAATATGACATATTTTCCTAAAATATCGGATATAAAAAAGGCGGCTGCTACCATCGCAGAGGTTGCTACGGTTACTCCGTTAATGTCCAGCATACGTTTATCAAAAGCGTATGATTCCAATATACTTCTCAAAAGAGAAGATTTACATAGAGTGCGTTCGTATAAAATACGAGGGGCATTCAACAAAATTAGCTCGCTTTCAGAAAAGGAAAGAGAAAACGGAATTGTTTGTGCCAGTGCAGGTAATCATGCTCAAGGAGTAGCTTTTGCTAGTAACCATTTAAAAATTCCTGGCACGATATATATGCCATCCGTAACCCCTAAACAGAAAATTGAGCAAACTAGATTGTTTGGAGGGGAATGGGTAACGATAGTTTTGGAAGGAGATACTTTTGATGACTCGTCAAAAAGTGCTAGAGCGTTCTGTGAAAGCAATAAGAAAACGTTTATTCATCCTTTTGATGACCCTAAGGTAATAGAAGGGCAAGGCACTGTGGGCTTGGAATTGTTAGGCCAATTCAAGGAGCCTATAGATTACATATTTGTGGCAATTGGTGGCGGAGGATTAGCTTCAGGGCTAATCGGAGTATTTAAAGAACTATCGCCAAATACCAAAATTATTGGAGTAGAGCCGGAAGGCGCTCCTTCTATGAAGACCTCCATAGAGAACAATAGGAATACAGAACTTTCTAAAATCGATAAATTTATTGATGGTGCTGCGGTTCAAAAAGTGGGTGATCTAACTTTTGAAATATGTAAAAATGGACTTCATGATATGGTTACAGTTGCAGAAGGAAAGGTATGTCAGACTATTTTGGACCTTTACAATAGAGATGCTATAGTTGTTGAGCCAGCAGGTGCATTAACTATTTCTGCTTTAGATGGATTTGCTGAAGAAATAAAAGGCAAAAACGTGGTTTGTATCCTTAGTGGAAGTAATAACGACATCACTAGGACAGCCGAGATTAAAGAACGTGCTTTACTTTACGGTCAGCTGAAGCACTATTTTATCGTTAGATTCCCGCAAAGGCCAGGTGCCTTGAAAGAGTTTGTGGCAGAGATTTTGGGTCCTGACGATGATATTACCCATTTTGAATATTCTAAAAAATCGAGTAGGGAGAATGCTCCTGCTATTGTGGGTATAGAATTAAAAAGTCCTGAAGACCTTCAGCCTTTAGTTCAACGTATGAAAGCCAATAATTTTTA
The DNA here is from genome assembly GCF_018603515.1 of Zobellia barbeyronii. GTDB lineage: Bacteria > Bacteroidota > Bacteroidia > Flavobacteriales > Flavobacteriaceae > Zobellia > Zobellia barbeyronii. The sequence goes on along the minus strand of NZ_JACATN010000005.1, from coordinate 261,604 downwards.
TGGAGATTATTTGAACGATAAGCCAGACCTTTTTCAATATTTGGTTTAAGGTTTCACAATTTCTAGCTCTTTTATGAAATTGTAGCTAATCGTCTATATTTAGTTTTCTCAAAAATAAGCTCTGATTTCTTAATTATGTATTTTCGTGTAGCTACTATTTGTAGCCATCATATCTATTTTAATAAACCCTTCTTAAAATGACAGCAATACCTAAAGAATACGAAATTGACCAGACAATAAATCAAAAAAAATATTTGGTTAATGGCGAACTGAAAACATGGGAAGGCAATACTACTGAGGTATTTTCTACTATATCTTCAACAGAAGAATATAAGCCGACATTATTAGGTAGCATTCCTGACATGGGAGAGCCTGCAGCCCTTGAGGCGTTGGATTCTGCTATGGGAGCCTACAAAAGAGGGCAAGGGGTTTGGCCCACTATGCATGTAAAAGACCGTATTGAGTGTATGGAAAATTTCGTGCGTCAAATGAAGACCAAACGCGAGATTGTTGTAAAACTTTTGATGTGGGAAATTGGTAAATCTTTACCGGATAGTCAAAAGGAGTTTGACCGTACGGTAGATTATATTAATGATACTATTGAAGAATATAAAGAGCTAGATCGTAATTCGGCCAAGTTTCAAAAACATGATGGTGTTTACGCGCATATAAAAAGAGGATCATTAGGTGTTGTATTATGTCTAGGGCCTTATAATTATCCGCTTAACGAAACATTTGCTTTGTTGATACCTGCCATTATAATGGGTAACACGGTTATTTTTAAACCTGCTAAGCATGGCGTTTTATTGATTACCCCGTTGTTGGAAGCTTTTCAGTCTTCTTTTCCAAAAGGAGTGGTAAATATTATTTTTGGTAGAGGTAGAGCCGTTGCTGCACCAATAATGCAGACCGGTAAAATTGATGTACTTGCATTAATAGGAAATAGTAAATCTGCGAATGCACTACAAGAGCAGCACCCAAAAAGTAACCGTTTGCGTTTGGTTTTAGGATTGGAAGCAAAAAATCCTGCAATTATTCTTCCGGATGCTGATTTGGATTTGACAATAGATGAATGTATTGCTGGTACATTGTCCTTTAACGGACAAAGATGTACGGCACTTAAAGTGATTTATGTACATGAAGATATTAAAGATGAATTTTTAAAACGTTACTCAAAACGTGTAGACGAATTGAAATTCGGAAACCCTTGGGAAGACGGAGTTAAATTAACGCCGTTACCAGAACCGGGCAAACCAGCCTATATACAAGAGTTAATAGATGATGCTATTGAAAAAGGAGCTAAAATATTAAATAAAAAAGGAGGGCAGAAATTCGATAATTATATCTGGCCAGCGGTACTTTTTCCTGTAAATAAAAATATGAGAGTTTATCAGGAAGAGCAATTTGGACCGGTTGTGCCTGTTCTTTCGTTTTCTGACATTGAAGAACCATTAAATGATATGGCCGAAAGTAATTATGGTCAGCAGGTAAGCCTTTTTGGTAAAGACGTCTATGCGCTTTCACCATTAATAGATACGCTTGTTAACTTGGTTTGTCGCGTAAACTTGAATAGTTCTTGTCAACGTGGACCGGATATGTATCCGTTTACTGGAAGAAAGGATTCAGCTCAAGCTACGTTGAGTGTTCATGATGCACTACGTTCTTTTTCTATTCGAACTTTTGTTGCCTTTAAGGATAATGATTTGAACAATGAGACCATTCAACAGTTGTTGGAGGCTAAGTTGTCTAACTTCGTTAGTACGGATTATATTTTGTAATCTATCCCGTTAAACTACGAATGCACAAAGGTTTCTATCATAGCTTTGTATATCTTTCAAGGTTTCTCTTGAAACGGTAACATAAGTTCAAAGTATAAGATTTTACCCCTATTTATAGGGGTATTCTTTTTTATGGGTAATTATGAACATAAATCTGATAATCGCGCATATTTTTAATTGATTTTCTCGGCATACCTTTGGATAAAATTTTTGTTAATTTTTAATGTAAGTTCCAAATCTTACAAATATTATTGTTTAACTAAAAAGGTGTGTGCTATGAAAACAAACACAGCAAACAGAAAAGCGCTAATAGCTTTAGCGATAGGAGGTTTTGGTATTGGGTTAACGGAATTCGTTATCATGGGAATTCTTCCAGATGTAGCCAAAGGATTGAATATTACCATTCCACAAGCAGGTCATTCAATAGCAGCCTATGCATTAGGTGTGGTAGTGGGAGCTCCGTTGTTGACCAAAATAGGAGCCAAATTAAATTCACGAACAGTTCTCTTATTATTGATGGGGTGGTTTACGGTATTTAATACACTTTCCGGTTTTTCGGATAGTTACACTACCTTATTAATTACTCGGTTTCTATCTGGCCTACCACATGGTGCCTTTTTTGGTATTGGTGCTGTAGTTGCTGGTAAATTGGTTAAAGCAGGAAAATCTGCTCAAGCAATTGCCGTAATGTTCTCTGGCTTAACTATAGCTAATGTAATTGGTGTGCCAACGGGAACGTATATAGGCCATCACTATGACTGGAGTTTGTCTTTCTTTATGGCGGGAATCGTTGGGTTTTTAGCGATTTTAAGTGTGCTTTTTTGGATGCCTAAAATAGCACCAGAACCTCCTAAGGCAAAATCAAATGAGAACAAAGGGTTGAAAAATGGTGAGTTATGGGCGCTTATTGCGTTGACAACGATTGGAACAGGAGGATTTTTTGCTTGGTACAGCTATATAGCGCCACTAGTAACAGATATTGCCGGAATGGGAGAAAATATGGTCAGTTATGCTATGATTTTGGCCGGTCTTGGTATGGTGGTCGGTAATTTCTTAGGAGCAAAAATGGCGGAGTGGTTTGTGCCTTTAAAAGCAGTAGCTATAAGTTTGAGTTTTATGGTGCTTTTATTACTTATCAATGCGGTAGTAGCAACAAACCCACAGATATTATTAATTATGACTTTCTTGATGGGGTTGGCTTCTTTTACGGTTTCTACACCTATACAGATGGCGATAATAAATACATCTAAAGGAAATGAAATGTTGGGGTCATCAATGAATCAAAGTGCATTTAATATGGGGAATGCTTCTGGAGCCTATTTGGCGGGACTGCCAATAGCATATGGCTATGGGGTAGTGTACTCTGGAATTGTAGGAGCTGTCCTTGCAGGTGTTGGCGTGGTTATGGCAATCTCAATTCTGGTGTATAGAAGACAAAGAGCAAATAAATATAGAAAATTGGCTTATAATAGCTAGATGTAGAATAGAAATTCTCCTAGCGGCTGAAAGCTGAATCACAGTTTAAATGATATAAAAAAAACCTCCCAAGTTAACTTGGGAGGTTTTTTACTGATAAGAATATGTTATTAAACGTTCTTGGCCAACCAATCGCCAACTTCGCTTGTCTTATAAGCTTTAGCATCTTCCGAAAGGTCTTCGGTTACGATACCTTCAGCTAAAGATTTGTTTACCACACGACGGATATCATCCGCTTCTTGTTGAAGACCAAAATCTTCAAACATCATAGCTGCAGAAAGTACGGTTGCCAACGGATTGGCAATGTCTTTTCCTGCTGCTTGTGGGTACGAACCGTGAATAGGCTCGTATAATTTTGTTTTCTCTCCAACAGAAGCAGAAGGCATTAAGCCCATAGATCCTGAAATTACAGAAGCTTCATCAGTTAAAATATCTCCAAAAAGGTTTTCAGTAATGATTACATCGTATCCTTTAGGCCATTGTACCAATCTCATGGCTACGGCATCAACAAATTCATAAGAAACTTCAACTTCTGGATAATCTTTTTCCATTGCTTGTACAGTCTCTCTCCATAAACGGGAAGATTCTAAAACGTTAGCCTTATCAACACAACAAAGTCGTTTTGAACGAGTCATTGCTAATTCAAATCCTTTTATGGCCAAACGTTGAATCTCAGCACGAGTATAGGTCATAGTGTCAAAAGCAGTGTTGCCATTATCTTTTCTACCACGTTCTCCAAAATATACACCACCTGTTAATTCACGAAGAATAATCAAATCAGTACCTTCAATACGCTCACGCTTTAAAGGCGACTTGTCAATTAAAGAAGGGAATGTAAAAGTTGGACGTACGTTTGCGAACAAACCTAATTTTTGTCTCATCTTCAACAGTCCTTGCTCAGGACGAACTTTTGCAGAAGGGTCGTTGTCAAATCTTGGATGGCCAATAGCTCCAAAAAGAACGGCATCTGCATTAACGCAAACTTCGTGAGTGGAATCTGGGTAAGGCTCTCCAACTGCATCAATAGCAGCAGCACCTGTTAATGCAGGTTTCCAGCTAATTTCATGCTTATATTTTGTTGCGATAGCATCGCAAACTTTTACGGCTTGGTCAATAACTTCGGGGCCGATTCCATCTCCGGCCAATAGTGCAATGTTTAATTTCATTTTTTTTGCTTTACGCGGCACGCCAATCGGTTTACGCTTTTTGTATACTAATTGGTGTGTAAGGTTAATTAAATTTTATTTATCAAATTATTTAAACTTCTCCTGATTTTGTCAACTTTGTCATTAAGTTCAGCAAAACTTTCTTCTTCCAAATATCGTAAATCACTGCGATTGGCGATGTGCGAATAGCGTTATTAAATAATATTGAGCATCTTTTCTGTCGCTTTAATCGCAGATACCGTTTGATCGGAATCCAAACCACGGGTAATAAACTCCTCGCTTTTGTTTTGCCATGTAATAATGGTTTCACAAAGGGCATCAGAATTACTTCCTGGGGGTATTCTAACAACGTAATCAATTAAATTGGGTAACTCTATTTTTTTAGAAACATAAAGTTTACGAAGTGCGTTCATAAAGGCATCGTACTGTCCATCTCCTTGTGCATGTGCTTCTAAAAGCTCACCATTTATTTCTAAAGAAACCGTTGTTGACGGTCGTAATCCCATAGAGTGGGTGAGTACGTATGATTTTATAAAAACCTTTTGTTGATGATTTCCGCTATCTAAAATATCGGAAATAATATAAGGTAAATCTTCTTTGGTAACTCTTTCTTTTTTGTCGCCTAACTCAATAATTCGTTGGGTAACTTTTTTAAGCTCATCATCATTTAAGGTAAGCCCAAGTTCTTGAAGATTCTTCTGTATGTTTGCTTTACCAGATGTTTTACCTAGTGCGTATTTACGTTTTCTTCCAAAACGCTCTGGTAATAAATCATTAAAGTAAAGGTTGTTTTTGCTATCTCCATCAGCATGTATTCCTGCAGTTTGCGTAAATACGTTATCGCCAACAATTGGTTTGTTGTATGGTATGCCAACTCCAGTAAAAGCAGAGACCAACTTACTTACTTTATATAGCGAAGATTCACTTACATTGATTTTTACATCGGTCAAAAAATCATGAATAACGGCAACCACGCTCGCCATAGGAGCATTACCTGCTCGTTCACCCATTCCATTAACGGTAAGGTGAAGACCATGACAACCGGCTTTTACGGCTTCCATAACATTTGCTACGCCAAGGTCATAATCATTATGGCCGTGAAAGTCAAAATGAGTATTTGGGTAACGCGCAACAATCTCCGTAATGTAATCGAAAGTTTCTGTGTGTGTTAGTATGCCTAACGTATCAGGAAGCAGAACACGCTTTATAGGTTGTTGTGTTAGAAAATCTAAGTATTGAAAAACGTATTCTTTAGAATTCCGCATACCATTACTCCAGTCTTCTAAATAAACATTGGTATCAATGTTGTTCTTTGAAGCAAGTGCTATAGTTCTTTCAATATCCGAAAAGTGTTCTTCGGGTGTTTTTTTAAGTTGATGGGTGAGATGGTTCAGTGAACCTTTGGTAAGCAAATTCTGGACTTTAGCACCTGCTTTTTTCATCCATTCTATAGAAACACCACCATCTACAAAGGTAAGTACCTCTACTTTGTCGATACAATTTTCTGCTGAAGCCCATTTTGCAATTTGCTTAACGGCTTCTAATTCACCATCAGATACTCTTGCCGAAGCCACTTCAATGCGGTCTACCTTTAATTCTTCTACAAGAAGTTTGGCCAACGTTAGTTTTTCCGAAACCGAAAAAGATACTCCTGAGGTCTGCTCCCCGTCCCGAAGGGTGGTATCCATGATTTCCAGCTTTCTTTTCATTTGATCCAGAGTTTCTTTAGAATTGTATATTAAGATTGATTTTGTAGCGTATTATGAAAGGGGAAAACAATCTGCCGAAGTTAGTATTCAACAGATTGTTATCTCTTTTTTACTCCCTGTAATTGGACTTATAAAGGTCTGTCGGAAGCGAATTCTTTAATTTCCTCTGAAATATTCAATAGGTAGTCTATGTCATCAAACCCATTTAACATGTTCGCTTTTTTATAAACGTTAATGTCAAAAGGCTCAGATTCTCCACTTCCATCAATAGTAATGGTTTGCTCCGGTAAGCTTACTTCAAAAGTAGCTTTTGGATCGGCTTCAATAGCTTTTAAGATTTTATCTAGAAACTCGGCACTTACCTGAACAGGTAAAACACCAATGTTCAAACAGTTGTTTCTAAAAATATCAGCAAAGAAGCTAGATACCACAACACGGAATCCGTAATCATAAACAGCCCATGCAGCATGCTCACGAGAAGAGCCAGAACCAAAGTTCTTTCCTCCAACTAAAATTTTACCGTTGTAGGTAGGGTTGTTCAGAACAAAGTCTTTCTTTTCCGTACCATCACTGTTATAACGCCAATCTCTAAAAAGATTATCGCCAAAACCTTTACGCTCAGTGGCCTTTAAAAATCTTGCAGGTATAATTTGATCGGTGTCCACATTCTCTATAGGAAGAGGTACTGCCGATGATTTTAATGTATTGAATTTATCGTATGCCATAATTTCAAATTGTAATGCTGAATTTAGATGTAAATAAGGTTAGGCAGTTTCAAGTTCCATTAACTCCCTTGGATCCGTAACTTTTCCGGTAACGGCAGCTGCAGCTGCAACTAGCGGACTAGCTAAAAGAGTTCTTGAACCAGGTCCTTGTCTACCTTCAAAGTTTCTGTTAGAAGTACTTACCGCATATTTCCCGGCAGGCACTTTATCATCGTTCATTGCTAAACAAGCAGAACAACCAGGCTCACGAAGTTCAAAGCCAGCTTCGTTCAAAATAGCTAATAGACCTTCGTCCTTAATAGCTTTCTCAACTTGGTGAGAACCAGGAACCAACCATGCCGTAACATTAGGTGCTTTTGAACGTCCTTTTACCAAGGATGTAAACAATCTAAAATCTTCAATTCTTCCGTTTGTACAGCTTCCCAAGAAAACAAAATCGATAGGCTTACCCATCATACTATCGCCTTCACTGAAGTTCATGTACTGCAACGATTTTTTATATGTAGCAACACCGCCTTCTACAGCATCCGCTTGCGGAATACCATTAGAAATTCCGATGCCCATACCTGGGTTAGTACCGTAAGTAATCATCGGTTCTATATCGGCTGCGTTAAAAGTAATTTCTTTATCAAATTCTGCACCTTCTTCTGTAGGTAGTGTTTCCCAGTACGCCATAGCCTTATCCCATGCTGCGCCAGCTGGTGTAAACTCTCTTCCTTTTACATATTCAAATGTCTTCTCGTCCGGAGCAATCATACCTCCACGAGCACCCATTTCAATACTAAGGTTACAAACGGTCATACGACCTTCCATTGTCATGTCTCGAAAAACCTGACCAGCATACTCAACAAAATAGCCTGTAGCACCAGAAGTGGTTAATTGAGAAATGATATATAAGGCAACGTCCTTAGGTGTAACTCCTCTACCTAAACTACCTTCAACATTAATTCGCATACTCTTTGGCTTGGTCTGCATAATACATTGTGTAGCCAAAACCATTTCTACTTCTGAAGTACCAATACCGAAAGCAATAGCTCCGAAAGCACCGTGAGTAGAAGTGTGTGAGTCACCACAAACAATAGTAGCGCCAGGTTGGGTAATACCATATTCAGGACCTACAACATGAACAATACCATTCTTTTCGTGTCCAAGACCCCAATATGATATACCAAATTCATTGGAGTTCTCCTCTAACATACGCAACTGATTTGCGGAAAGAGGATCAGCAACAGGTAAATGTTGGTTGATAGTAGGGGTGTTATGATCTGCCGTAGCAAAGGTTTTTTCAGGGTGCAGCACTTTAATGCCTCTGCTTTTTAAACCTAAAAAAGCAACGGGACTCGTTACTTCGTGCACTAAATGGCGGTCTATAAACAATACGTCTGGTCCGTTCTCTATGTGTTGTACCACATGCGAATCCCAAACTTTATCGAATAATGTTTTTTTTGTATTCATTTTATTTAAATTCTAAGCCCACAAATCTAATGAAAGTGGGCGTTATTAAGAAACTATTGCAGTTGAAAATTACGACGTTCAACTTATGTAATTCCAAATATTCTTATACTTCACAAGTTGAGAATAAGCATGTCTTATGACCAAGTTTTCTGGTTTTTCAAGAGAAGGGTCGTCTTTTAAAAGTTGCATGGCATGGTAACGCGCAGTCTTTAGAATATCGTTGTCTTTCACGATATCAGCGATCTTTAGGTTAAGCACACCGCTTTGCTGTGTTCCCATAATATCACCTGGGCCTCGTAGTTTTAAATCGACTTCTGCAATTTCAAAACCATCGTTGGTGTGCACCATGGTTTGCAGTCTGGTTTTTGCTTCGGTGGAGAGTTTGTTGCCTGTCATTAATATACAAAAACTCTGGTCGGCACCACGGCCTACACGCCCACGAAGCTGATGCAGTTGAGATAGGCCGAAACGCTCCGCACTTTCTATAATCATTACAGATGCATTGGGGACATTTACGCCCACTTCAATTACCGTTGTGGCTACCATTATTTGGGTTTCTCCTTTTACAAACCGGGACATTTCATATTCTTTGTCTGCTGGTTTCATCTGGCCATGTACAATGGATATCTGAAAGTCCGGTAAGGGAAAGTCACGAGAGATGCTTTCATAACCGTCCATTAAATCTTTATAATCTAATGCTTCTGATTCCTGTATAAGAGGATAAACAATGTAAATCTGTCGCCCTTTCTTTATTTCGTCTCGTATAAATTGAAATACTTTTAAACGGTTGCTATCAAACCTATGTACTGTTTTAATTGGTTTTCTTCCGGGAGGAAGCTCATCAATGGTAGAAACATCCAAATCGCCATATAAACTCATTGCCAATGTTCGCGGAATGGGCGTTGCCGTCATTACCAAAATATGAGGAGGAATATCGTTTTTGTGCCAGAGTTTAGAGCGCTGGGCTACGCCAAAACGGTGTTGCTCATCCACTATGGCCAAGCCTAAATTTTTAAATTTCACCTTATCTTCTAAAAGTGCGTGGGTACCTATTAGAATTTGAAGTTCTCCGCTTTCCAGTTGTTCATGAATAGGGCGACGAGCAGATTTTTTTACAGAACCGGTTAAAAGAGAACAGGTAATACCTGTGCCTTCTAGAAGTTCTGAAATTCCAGTGTAATGTTGATTAGCTAAAATTTCTGTAGGAGCCATTAAGCAAGCTTGGAAGCCATTATCAATAGCTAGCAGCATTGCCATAACCGCAACAATAGTTTTTCCGGAACCCACATCGCCTTGAAGCAATCGGTTCATTTGGGCATTACTGCCCAAATCGCCCCTTATCTCTTTGATAACCCTTTTTTGGGCGCCTGTAAGTTCGAAAGGCAAATGATTTTTATAGAAGTCATTAAAGAGTATGCCAACTTGGTCAAAATTAAATCCTTTAATTTTCTTCTTGTGAAGCATGTTCTTCGCAATCAGCTGCATTTGAATATAAAAGAGTTCTTCAAATTTTAGTCTGAATTGGGCTTTAGCTAAGAGCTCTTGATTTTTGGGGAAATGTATGTTGAAAAGTGACTCGCTTTTGGGCAGTAACTTTAATTCAAATAATAATTTTTCAGAAAGGGTTTCTGTGAACCGGCCTTTAGTTTCAATAAATATTTGCTGAACCAATTTACTTATCACCCTATTAGAAATACCTTTGTTGCTGAGTTTTTCCGTGGAGGGGTAAACGGGTTGCATGGCTACTTTAAGGCCTTGTTCGTGGTCTTTTTGGAGTTCCATTTCTGGGTGAGGCATTGAAAACTTACCATTGAACCAATTACACTTACTAAAAATTACATAAGGCGTATTAATCTTTATGTTCTCGCGAATCCATTTTTGACCTCTAAACCAAACCAGCTCCATTTCACCTGTTTCATCAACAAAACTAGCTACAAGGCGCTTCCCTTTCTTTTGCTCCACGGATTTAAGGTGCACTATTTTGCCTACAATCTGCACATCGGCAGAATTACGTTGTAGTTGCCCTATCTTATAATATTGGGTTTTATCTATGTATCTATTAGGGAAAAGGTTTAGTAAATCCTGAAATGTATGTATGCCTAGTTCAGACTGTAAAGTTTCGGCCCTGTTGGGTCCTACACCTTTTAAGTATACGATAGGAGTCTGAAGTGAATTAGCGTTCATGGGACTAAATTAGGTGATAGGTACAATTGCCACAAACTAAAACGTTAAATTTGGTCTACTATTTGTTCCTAAGACTTCATGAGAAACCTTTTTGCACTCCTTTTTTTCTTTTCGATATGTTCTTTTTTTGGTCAACATCAAGATAAAGTCGACTTTATTCAAGCCGATGTATTTATTGAACCTATTCCTTTAAATAAGGAGATAAAAGGTGGTGTAATTTATCGGTTTAACGTACTTCAAAATGTTGATTCCGTTTTCCTTGATGCTAAAGATATGGCATTTACAAAAGTTGAAATGGACGGTAAGAAAGTGGACTTTACTAAAACGGATAAAACCATTTCAATTTATAAAAAGTTTAAAAAAGACAAATCACATAAACTCACTATTGAGTATTTGGCCAAACCAAAGCAAACCGTTTATTTCTTAGGTTGGGGTGATAATATAGAAGGAAACGAACAGATTTGGACGCAAGGTCAAGGCAAGTATACCAGTCATTGGTTACCTAGCTTTGATGATATGAACGAAAAAGTTGAGTTTGATTTATTTATTCAGGCCGGCAGAAAATTTGATGTAATAGCAAATGGTAAGTTGGCTGTGACTCCTCCTCAGATAGATGATAACCCAGTTTGGCTATTTAATATGAAGAAGCCCATGAGCAGTTATCTGTTGGCTTTTACTATTGGTGATTACAGTAAACAGGAATTAGTTTCTTCTAGTGGCGTGCCCATTGAAAATTATTATTATCCTCAAGATAGTGCAAGGGTAGAGCCAACGTACCGTTATACACAACAAATTTTTGATTTTCTAGAAGATGAAATTGGAATTTCTTACCCATGGCAGAATTATAAACAGATTCCCGTTCGCGACTTTTTATACGCAGGAATGGAGAATACGGGAACTACTATTTTTTCTGATGGATATGTTATAGACTCCACTGCTTTCATGGATAAGAACTTTGTAAATGTGAATGCCCATGAATTGGCGCACCAGTGGTTTGGTAATTTGGTTACTGAAAAAGATGGAAACCACCATTGGCTGCATGAAGGATTCGCAACTTATTATGCTTATTTAGCAGAAAAAGAAATTTTTGGGGACGACCATTTCTACTGGAAGTTGTTTGAAACCGCAAAAGATCTTCAGGAAATATCTGAGGAAGGCAAAGGGCAAGCTTTGGTAGACCCCAAAGCTAGTAGTGCTACTTTTTATGAAAAAGGGGCATGGGCCTTGGTTATGCTAAAAGATAAAGTGGGGGATGAGGCATTTAAAAAAGGAGTTTCAGCTTATTTGAAAAAACATCAGTTTAAGAATGTAACGATTGATGATTTCATTAAAGAGATTGAACTAGCGTCAACTTTAAATTTAGATGATTTTAAAATAAAGTGGTTGCTGTCTACCGAGTTTCCATATGAAGAAGTAAAAACTTATCTAATGGCGGAAAACGAATCTATCGAGACCTTTTTTGTTTCTAATCATTCTGAAAAAGACCTTAGTGTTTGGTTACATGAAAAACATCCCGTACAATATAAAGATGCATTAATAGATAAACTTGAGAAAGGGATAGTGGCAAGTGGATTGCAAATGACACTCATCGAAAGTCCTTATTTAGAAGTCCGTCAAAAAGGGCTTCAGCTTATTAATGAAATTCCAATTGATAAAAAGGAAGTAGTGGCGAAATTGTTGACAGATAAAAGTTATGTGACTCAAGAACTAGCTTTGTATAAACTATGGTCAACTTTTCCTGAAAGTCAAAAGGTGTATTTAGATGCCACTAAAGGTGTTATTGGTTTACCAAACAAAAATGTGCGGTTATTGTGGTTGTTGCTAGCGGTTGCCACTAATGACTATGAAGCTGAAAATACTACAAAGTATTTTGCGGAATTAAGTGGGTACACTTCTCCGGAATATGGATGGGAGGTTCGTATGTCCGCATTTCAATACTTGCGCGAAATAGGTTTTACAGATGGTGGACTCCTTAATCTTATCTACGCTACAAATCACCATTCATGGCAGTTTAAGAAATTCGCCAGAAGTTTAATAGATGAACTTTTAGAAGATGAAGATTATAAAATTCGTATCCAGAAACTGGTTGAGAAACTAAACGAAGACGAATCACGTTATATGAATACAAAACTTAATTAATAATGAGGGCATTAGTCATATCAGGTGGAGGTAGTAAAGGCGCTTTTGCAGGCGGCGTTGCGCAATACCTAATGGAAGAACTCCATCATGAATACGATTTTTTTCTTGGCACCTCTACAGGTAGTTTGCTTATTTCTCACTTAGCTCTTGCTAAAATTGAAAAAATAAAAGAGGTTTATACGAATGTGAATCAGCATAGTATTTTCAGTAATTGCCCTTTTACCATACAAAAGAAACATGGCGTTCATACCATTGGTATAGACCACTGGAACGTGTTGAAGAATTTTTACAAAGGAAGAAAGACCTTTGGTGAAAGCAGAAATCTTCTAAAATTGATAAGAAATACGTTAACGGTAGAAGAGTTTGAAAATTTAAAAAAGGGACCAAAAGAGATTATTGCAACGGTTTCAAACCTATCCTTAAATCAGGTAGAATACAAAAGCATTAACGATTGCACTTATGACGAGTTTTGTGAGTGGATATGGATTTCATGCAACTATACACCTTTTATGAGTTTAGTCCGCAAAAACGGCTGTGAATATGCAGATGGCGGGTTAGGAAACATGGTACCTATAGAGGAAGCTATAAAACGAGGAGCTACAGAAGTAGACGTTATTGTTTTACAGACCGAAGTAAGCCATTTAAACCGGTTGCCTTCGCGAAATGCCTTCTCATTACTCACTACTATGTTTGAGTATATGTTAGATCGTATAGAGCATCAAAACATTAGAATTGGTAAGTATGTAGCGAAACACAATGATGCTATTATTAACTTTTATTACACACCAACGGTCCTCACTACCAATTCCTTGATTTTTGATAAGGAAAAAATGACGGTCTGGTGGGAGAGTGGTTATAACTTTGCCAAATATAAAAATGCCGAACTCAACCAGATAGAACCGGAAAAGGGCGAAGTACTATAAAATAAAAAACCGCACTAACTATTTAAAGTTGGCACGGTTTATCTAAACTGGTTAAGTTTAATATATACTTTTATTTATTTACTGCCAGAGATAACCTATTTCTCTTTTGATATAAGTTAATGCTGTTGATGAAGGCGATTGCTTCTCCATGGTTTCCGTTAGGATGTCTTCACGTAATTTATCTGCAGAATCTGTTTCACTCATGGCTGCTTTGCGAATCATTTGAATGGTAGCACTCTTAGCCGCTTTTATAACATTCCAACATTCGTCCGTCATATAAATTTGTTGTGAGAGATTGTGCTCAAACTCTGTTTCAACACTTTTTATCAAAAGACTTTCATATGCGTTTTTATCGGCAGATTTTGGTGCTACCCTAACAACTAGGCTAGGTATGGCTATTCGCTCAAGAAAAAGTGCCATGCGCTCGTAGGCTTGTAAACGAACCGGTATGGTATTCTTTTGTGAGTCTTTATGCAGCAGGAAACGTCTGCGCCCGTCCTCGTTTTTTGTATGTAACTTAAAAAAGTAAAAGGCAACGACTCCTGTAACTACTGCAGGCAATAAAAAGCCGAACATTTGTAAAATTCCTTCTCCAGACATTTTTTTGGTATTTGGTTTATTTGGATACTAGAACGGGGGATTTTATCAAAAAGTATACAAAAAATGGGATAACTTTTAGTTCTTCATTTGCTCTCTAACCATGAGGTAGAATTTATTAAAATCAGGGTGAATGTTCACTTGAATACCTTCTTTTAAGTTTCCGTCCCTTCCTAAGGCCGCAATGCGTTCAGGAGCTATTGTAAATTTGTTTTGTAGAACTGTGGCAATTGCCATAGCCTGTTTTGCAGGTGTCTCTAAATCTCCAGTCATGCTAAGACCTTCTATGGTAATAGCTGTGCTAGGGTTTGCATTTAAAATATTTGCAATTTTCTCTGTCCAGGCTTCTGCTTCAGGAGTAAGAGTAGTTCCAGTATCACTTCCGTATAAACTTGACAAGTCTGAAGAAACAACAACGGCACCTTCAGAAACTCCTATTTTGGCATTCTCACCCATGGTCTGCTTCACATTAGTTAAAACAGCTATGGTAATCGAATCATTGGTTGCGATGGCTCCTTTTATTGCTTTAAGTTGATCTTCTTTGTTAGCAAGATTGGCCATGGCAGTAGATACCATGCTGGAGTTCTTATTGGAAACCTCTGCGAAATTATTCAGGTTCTTCATTAAAGTATTGTTAGCACTTTGAAGCTCTGTAACTTGAGTTCCGTAAGATTCTGCTTTGGTTACGGCTACTTTTTCATTCTTTCTTGCATCAAAAACTTCAGCGTTTACTGAATCTAGTTGCATTTTTAATTGGGCTATTTCTTCTAAAAGGTCGCTTTTGCGTTGGGCTTGCATAGATAAGCTAGCGAAAAGGATAAGACCAAATGTAAGTATGGGGTATTTCATAAATTACTCAGATTAAATTCTTGTTATATGATTTGGAAATTACTAATAACGTTAAACAAATGTATATTATTCTTAG
The DNA here is from genome assembly GCF_018603515.1 of Zobellia barbeyronii. Lineage (GTDB taxonomy): Bacteria > Bacteroidota > Bacteroidia > Flavobacteriales > Flavobacteriaceae > Zobellia > Zobellia barbeyronii. The sequence goes on along the minus strand of NZ_JACATN010000005.1, from coordinate 246,527 downwards.
CTGTTTTCACAATGCTTTCCTCCCAAGTGGATGCAATCATACAGTTTTTGCATATTTATAAAAGGCACTTTGGCTTTGTTGTAGCCATAAGAAGAGGCTAAACTACGATTCAGGTCGTTGTCATCCACGTTCAGTTGGATATCATCCATAGTGTACTGACAAGGGTGTTCATACCCGGAAGCATGTGTGATTTCTAAAAGTTCTTTTCTAAAGGTCATAAAATACTGTGCCAAGCGGTCAGATTTTAAAGGGACGTCTATACCTTTTTGTAGCCACTTATTTTGTGTAGCTACTCCAGCAGGACAACGATTGGTATGACAAACTTGGGCTTGAATACATCCTATACTCATCATTGCCTCACGGGCAACATTAATGCAGTCAACGCCCATAGCGAAAGCCATGGCTGCCTTTGCGGGAAAACCTAATTTACCGCTACCTATAAAAACAATGCGATCGGTCAATTTTCTATCTAGAAAAACTTTGTACAGGCTAGAGAAGCCATATACCCATGGTAATGAAACATGATCTGCAAATGATGGGGGAGCAGCACCAGTACCTCCTTCACCACCGTCTACGGTAATAAAATCGGGACCTTTACCTGTTTTAACCATTAAATCAGCAAGTTCTTCCCATTGGTCTAATTTACCAATTGCTCCTTTAATTCCTACTGGTAATCCAGTTTCTTGAGCTATGTTCTCTATAAGCTCTAAAAGTTCCTTTACATTGTTAAAAGCTTTGTGAGTTGCTGGGGATAATACATCTTTACCCACTTCAACACCACGTATTTCAGCTAGTTCTGGGGTTATTTTAGCTCCTGGTAGAACGCCTCCTTTTCCTGGTTTTGCTCCTTGTGATAATTTAATCTCTATTGCTTTTACCGTAGGGTTTTCCTCAACGAGCTTTTTCATTTTTTCCATGGAGAAATTCCCATCCGGCGTGCGAACTCCAAAATAACCTGTTCCAAAATGGAAAATGACATCTCCTCCTTGTTTGTGGTATTTAGAAAGTCCACCTTCACCTGTATTATGATAAGCGTCTGCTTTAGCAACCCCTTTATTCATAGCTTCTACTGCCGCAGCTGATAACGAGCCAAAACTCATAGCAGATACATTAATAATAGAACTAGGGCGAAATGGTTTTCTTCGTTCATTAAAAGCGCCCATAACTTTAGCACAGGGAATAAACGTTTTATCCGTTGTATTAATGTGATTTTCAGGTAGCTTATATGCCATCATTTGATTCTTTACAAATATGTGTTGATGTGCATAAATGTCTCGGTCAGTTCCAAAACCTTCGTAGTTGTTTTCCTTTTTAGCGGAAGCATAAATCCAACCTCTTTCAATACGGTTAAAAGGGAGTTCTTCACGATTGTTCGCTACAAAATACTGACGCATTTCTGGGCCTATACTTTCTAGCCAATAACGTAAGTGACCTACTAGAGGGAAGTTATGTGATATGGTATGTGACCGTTGAAAAAAGATATCTCTTATGGCAACGATTAAAAGAAAAATCAAAACCCAAATCCACCACGAAATACTCTGAAAAATTGAAATTATTTGGTCCATAAAGATGTTTAGAACTATTTAAACTAATTGTTAAGGTTATTTATTTTAATCACCTATTTATTAAGGTAATCAATGCTCATTTCCGTTAAAGCTTTTACGCCCAATAATAGACCGCTATCATCTATAATGAAATCTGGTGTATGGTGCGGAAAAGACGCTGTATTTCCGGGTGTCATTCCTCCTAAAAAGAAGAAAAAACCGGGTACTTCTTTCTGAAAATAAGAGAAGTCCTCCGCTCCTGTAACGGCTTTTTGTGTTTGCACATTGTTCTCTCCTGCGACTTTGTTTAACGAAGGTAGCATTTGTGTCACCAAGTCTGGGTCGTTATATGTGATGTCTGTAGCGTCTTTTATTTCAATTGTAGCTTCACCGCCATAAGCTTTAGCAAGGGCGGGAACCATCTCCTCCATTCGCCTATTGATAAGTGCCTTCATGTCATAATCTAAAGTACGGATGGTGCCAATCATTTCTGCACTTTCCGGTATGATGTTAAACCGCACACCACTTGTGATTTTTCCAACGGTAATCACTGCGGCTTCATTAGTCAATTCTACCTCTCTACTGATAATAGTTTGTAAGCCATCAATAATTTTAGCGCTAATTAAAATTGGGTCAACTCCGGACCAAGGTCTTGCGCCGTGACTTTGTTTTCCTTTTACGTTGATGATAAATTTCTGGGCAGCGGCCATGGTGCCGCCAGATTTGTAACGAATTACACCTACTAGTGTCTGTGAATTGATATGAAGCCCGAAAATAGCATCTACGTCAGGGTTTTTGAGGACACCTTCTTTTACCATGAGTAGTGCACCGCCTTCTTCGCCTTCCGGAGGACCTTCTTCAGCTGGTTGAAAAATGAATTTTACCGTGCCTTTTATCTTATCGGTGTGTTTAGAAAGAATCTCGGCAACCCCCATAAGAATAGCGGTATGTGTATCGTGTCCGCAAGCATGCATAACGGGCACTTCTTCTCCTTTGTAATTTGTTACTACTGTAGATTTAAACGGAAGGTCGTTTCGTTCAAAAACGGGCAATGCGTCAATGTCTGCTCGCAAAGCAATGACCTTACCGGGCTTTTTTCCTTTTAAAATCCCAACCACACCTGTATGGGCTACACCAGTTTGGACTTCTATTCCTAAAGAAGTAAGGTGTTTGGCAATCTTTTCTGCTGTTTTAAATTCACGGTTAGATAGTTCTGGGTTTTGATGTATTTCCCTTCTCCATTCTATAACTTTAGGTTCAATAGCCTTGTACTCTTTTTCAAAATCTTGAGCTAGAATAGAAGTAATGCTTCCAGTGGAAATTAGAATACATAACAATAGTTTTTTCATTAAGTAGCGTGTTAATTGATGTAAATATGCTGACCTCAGATTATTTTAAACCGATGCTTTGGTCTGAAAAAATCACCTGAATTACAAATTTTTAGCTTTTTTGTGGAAATTGGTGTGTTATGAGGGTAAAATTTAGCATATTAAGCGAATATATCAACAAAATGGATAAATTCATTGTTAATTACTTTAACAGTTTGGGGTTTCATCTTTTTAATTGTCGTCTTATCTTTAGCGTTAGTTTAGTTCCAAACCCCTGATTTATGTCTGAGGAAAGTCAATATACAGAAGATAATATACGTTCACTCGATTGGAAAGAGCACATTCGGCTGCGTCCCGGTATGTATATCGGTAAGTTGGGTGATGGTTCTTCGGCCGATGATGGTATCTATATCTTGTTAAAAGAAACCATTGATAACTGTATTGATGAGTTTGTGATGGGTGCTGGTAAGACCATTGAAATCTCAATTCATGGGGACCGTGTCATTGTGCGCGATTATGGTCGTGGTATTCCTTTGGGAAAGGTGGTAGATGTGGTTTCAAAAATGAACACGGGAGGTAAGTATGACTCGCGTGCGTTTAAGAAGTCTGTTGGTTTAAACGGTGTGGGTACCAAGGCCGTGAATGCTCTTTCTAGCTTTTTCCGTGTGGAAAGTACCAGAGATGGTAAATCTAAGTCCGCCGAATTTCAAATTGGTGAACTTCAAAAAGAAGAGCTACTTGATGAAACTACAAGGCGTAGGGGGACAAAAGTTAGTTTCACCCCTGATGAAGCTATTTTTAAGAAATTTAAGTATAGAAACGAGTATGTGGAACGTATGCTCAAAAACTATGTATATCTAAATCCGGGATTGACTATCGTTTTTAACGGCGAAAAGTTTTATTCGGAGAACGGATTAAAGGATTTATTGGAGGATAATAATAACGCTGAAGATATTCTTTATCCAGTCATCCATTTAAAAGGTGATGATATTGAGGTTGCTATTACGCACAGTAAAACGCAGTATAGTGAGGAATATCACTCCTTTGTAAACGGACAGCATACTACGCACGGTGGTACACACCAGGCGGCATTTCGTGAAGCTTTGGTTAAGACTATCCGTGATTTTTACGGAAAGAACTACGATGCCTCGGATGTTCGGAAATCTATTATTTCCGCGATTGCCATTAAGGTGATGGAGCCTGTTTTTGAAAGTCAGACTAAAACCAAGTTAGGTTCTACAGAAATGGGAGGTAAGTTCCCTACAGTACGAACATATATTAACGACTTTATAGGAAAGTATTTAGATAATTATCTACATAAGAATCCTGAAACTGCAGAAAAGTTACAGCGTAAAATTATGATGGCCGAAAGGGAAAGAAAAGATCTTTCCGGTATTCGTAAACTCGCTCGTGATCGCGCTAAGAAATCAAATCTTCATAATAAGAAATTGAGGGATTGTCGTGTGCATTTAGGTGATATGAAGCATGACCGTCGTTTGGATAGTACTTTGTTTATTACTGAAGGAGATTCTGCTTCCGGTTCTATTACGAAGTCACGTGATGTGAACACGCAAGCTGTATTTAGTCTCCGTGGAAAGCCGTTGAACTCTTACGGTATGTCCAAAAAAATCGTATACGAAAACGAAGAATTCAACCTGCTCCAGGCGGCTTTGAACATTGAAGAGTCTATGGAAGACTTGCGTTACAACAATGTAGTAATTGCAACTGATGCGGATGTTGATGGTATGCATATTAGGTTGTTGTTGATTACATTCTTCTTGCAATTCTTTCCTGAATTGATAAAAGAGAATCATTTATATATTTTGCAAACGCCATTATTCCGGGTGCGGAATAAAAAAGAAACCATTTACTGTTATAGTGAAGAGGAGCGAAGAAATGCGATGGAAAAACTATCTGGTAAACCAGAGATAACACGCTTTAAAGGTTTAGGTGAAATTTCACCAGATGAGTTTCAACATTTTATAGGTGCTGATATTCGGTTAGAACCTGTAATGTTAGATAAGGCAATGTCAATAGAGGCGTTGTTAAGTTTTTATATGGGCAAGAATACACCAGACCGCCAAAAATTTATCATAGAAAATCTTAAAGTAGAGATAGACTTGGTAGAAGAAAACAAATTATAAACCAAAGAAATACAGAATTTTTCTGAATGGAGGAAAATGACGAACTGAACGAAGCGGAAAATCAGAATACACCTGACGACCAATCTGGGGAATCTGCTGAAGAGCAGCAAGAACAAAAAGAAGGTGTTGAGGCGACGGATGGCGAAGAACAAGCACCAGATGATGCGTTAACCCGTGTAACGGGAATGTATAAGGACTGGTTCCTTGATTATGCATCTTATGTAATCTTGGAACGAGCAGTGCCTGCGATAGAGGATGGGTTTAAGCCTGTGCAACGCCGTATTATGCATTCGCTTAAAGATCTTGATGATGGGCGTTATAATAAAGTAGCGAATGTTGTTGGGCATACCATGCAGTATCACCCACATGGTGATGCCAGTATTGCGGATGCCATGGTGCAAATTGGTCAAAAAGATTTATTGATTGATACCCAAGGTAACTGGGGTAACATATTAACGGGTGACCGTGCGGCGGCTTCAAGATATATTGAAGCGCGACTTTCAAAATTTGCCTTAGACGTAGTTTTTAGTCCAAAAATTACAGAGTGGCAACAGTCTTATGATGGTCGTAAGAAGGAGCCGGTTAATCTCCCTGTTAAGTTTCCGTTGCTTTTAACACAAGGAGCAGAGGGTATTGCGGTTGGTCTTTCTACCAAGATAATGCCGCACAACTTTATTGAGGTCATAGATGCTTCCATTAAGCATTTAAAAGGACAGCGTTTTAAGTTGTTTCCTGATTTCCCTACTTCGGGAATTATTGATGTGTCTAATTATAATGAAGGACTTCGTGGAGGAAAAATTAGAGTACGCGCAAGAATAGCACAACATTCTAAGACCACCTTGATTATAAGTGAGATACCGTATGGCACTAACACTTCTTCTTTAATAGATTCTATCCTTAAAGCAAACGACAAAGGGAAGATAAAAATTAAAAAAATTGAAGATAATACAGCTGCTGATGTAGAGATTTTAGTGCATCTGCCAGCGGGTATTTCTCCAGACAAAACGATTGATGCACTATATGCATTTACAGCTTGTGAATCTTCTATTTCACCATTGGGTTGCATTATTGAAGATAACAAACCGCTCTTTATTGGAGTGATTGATATGTTGCGCCGGTCTACGGATGCTACGGTAGAATTACTTCGTCAGGAACTTGAGATTCAATTAGCAGAACTTGAGGAGCAATGGCATTTTGCTTCGCTGGAAAGAATATTTATAGAAAACCGTATCTATCGTGATATAGAAGATGAGGAAACCTGGGAAGGTGTAATCGCTGCTATTGATAAGGGGTTAGCTCCATTTACCAAGCATTTAAGACGTGCGGTTACGGAAGAAGATATTGTTCGTCTTACGGAGATACGGATCAAGCGTATTTCAAAATTCGATTTAGATAAAGCACAGCAATACCTTGACAATCTAGAGGAAAAGATAGCAGAGGTTAAGCATCATTTGGCAAACCTTATTGATTATGCTATTGCTTATTTCCAAAGATTGAAAGATACGTATGGTAAAGGTCGTGAGCGTAAATCTGAAATACGTCTTTTTGATGATATAGAGGCTACCAAAGTTATTATACGGAACACCAAGTTATATGTGAACCGTGAAGAAGGCTTTGTAGGCACGTCTTTGAAACGTGATGAATACATCACGGATTGTAGTGATATTGATGATGTTATCGCATTTACCCAAGACGGTAAAATGATGGTGTTTAAAGTCGATTCAAAAACTTTTGTGGGCAAAGGCATTATATATGTGGCTGTTTTCAAGAAAAAAGATAAACGTACCGTCTATAATATGATTTATAGGGACGGTAAAGGAGGAGCCACTTACATTAAGCGTTTTAACGTAACTAGTATTACTCGAGATAAGCATTATGATATGGGTAGTGGTTTGCCTGGAACCTTCGTGCATTATTTCTCAGGAAATCCTAATGGAGAGGCAGAAGTAGTGTCTGTGAGCTTACGTCAGGTAGGAAGTATTAAAAAATTGAAGTGGGATATTGATTTCGCTAAAATCATGATTAAAGGGCGTTCTTCTAAAGGGAATGTAGTCACCAAATATTCCGTGAAGCGCATTGATTTAAAGGAAAAGGGGCTATCTACCTTGAAACCTAGGAAGTTATGGTTTGACGATACGGTTCAACGGTTGAATATTGATAACAGAGGTGAGTTTTTAGGTGAATTCACTAGTGAAAATCGTTTGTTGATTATAAATCAAAATGGATTAGTCAAAACGGTTATTCCTGAGCTTACCCTTCATTTTGATGAAGACTTGGTGGTTCTGGAAAAATGGAATCCTAAAAAACCACTATCGGTAGTTTACTGGGAGGGTGAGAAAGAATTGTTTTACGTAAAACGTTTCTTGATAGATCATCCGGACAAAGAGGAAAATGTTCTTACGGATCACCCAAAATCGCATGTAGAAATCATTAGTACAGACTACAGGCCAATGATTGAATTGGTCTTTGGTAAGAAGCGTGGGCAAGACCGAAAAGATAACTTAGAGCTGAACCTGGAGGAATTTATTTCTGTAAAAGGAATAGGGGCAATGGGTAACCAGTTGACTAAAGACAAAGTATTGGAGATTAATATGTTAGAGCCATTACCTCATGAAGAGCCTGAACCACAAAAAACCGAAGGAACAGACGGGGCGGATGGTGAAAATGGAAAAATAGACGACGATGATGATGATGAAACTCAGACCTCATTGTTCGAATAAAGCATAAAGTCTACTATGAAAAACTTTATACAAGATTTCAAGAATTTTGCCATAAAAGGTAATATGATTGATATGGCAATCGGTATTATTATTGGTACAGCTTTTAACAATGTCATCAATACATTGGTTAAGAAAATTATCATGCCACCTTTATCCTTAATGACGGACGATGTTAATCTTAGTAGCAAGAAATATGTGCTTCGCGAAGCACTTGGTACTGCGCAGGAGGTAGCAATAGGTTATGGTGAAATGCTAGAGGCGTTAATCGATTTTCTCATTATAGCATTGACAATATTCGTGGTTATAAAGGGGTTTCATAGCTTTAAGTCAAAGGCGGAAGACCCTCAAAACAAAGAAGTTGAGACACCAAAGAATATTGAATTGTTAGCTAGCTTAGAGAAGTTAATGCAAGAGCAGAACACGTTGCTTCGAGATAAAAAAATGTAATTACTTCAGAATATAGTATCTGTATTAGCTATGTTAGAATAGTCTTAATTAATGGTCTTAGTATAAATGTAGGTCTTAATAATGCTATCTTTGCAAAAAAAATTGTTGAAATATGGACTTGACGAACCCCCTAATTTATGGCGTACCTTGCTTTTTAGCATTTATATTGCTGGAAATCTCTTATAGCCACACTCACGGAGATAAAGATCTCTATGTGTGGAAAGACTTTTTTGCTAGTGGTGCAATGGGTGTGGGTTCGGCAATTTTAGGTCCGCTTATAAAAATCACCGTTCTAATTACCGTTTTCACCTATACCTATGAGTTTTTTAACCCTATTGTAGATGGGGTAAGAACTAACATTATGGGCTATGAATCTTTTGGTTATGCATGGTATGTATTTGTAGCATGTCAACTAGCGGATGATTTTACGTATTATTGGTTTCACAGAGCAAACCATGAAGTAAGAATACTTTGGGCAGCTCATATTGTACATCACTCATCAGATCATTTTAATCTAGGTACAGCTATCCGTAACGGTTGGTTCACGTTGCTTTACAAGCCTTTCTTTTACATGTGGATGCCAGCAATAGGTTTTCCTGTTGAAGTTGTAATTTTCGCATTGGCTATTGAGTCTTTCTGGCAGTTTCAGCTGCATTCGCAGTATGTACCTAAAATGGGATGGGTAGAAAAGATTTTTAATACGCACACCATGCACCAAGTGCATCATGCGCAGAATGTGGAGTATTTAGATAAGAACCACGGTGGTTTCTTAAATATCTTTGATAAGGTTTTTGGGACTTGGAAAGAGTTGGATGATGATGTTGAAGTTAAGTTTGGAGTTATTCATGCGCCAAAATCTTATAATCCAATTGTGATTTTAACTCATGAGTTCAAGGATATTTGGGCCGATGTAAAAAAGGCTAAAAAGTTTTCTCATAAACTGATTTATATTTTTGGACCTCCAGGATGGAGTCCTGATGGTAGTACGCTTACGGTCAAGCAACAGCAGCGTCTATCTAGGGAGCACAAGGAGAAAAGTCCTGATGTCGCGTTCAGCAGGCCTAACTAAATGATGATTTATATAGAATTATATAAAAAAGCCCGACTTAATTAAGTCGGGCTTTTGGTTTTAGGAGTTTTGATTTTTTCTCTAAAATCACGTATATAAAGCACTTTATTGTCTGTAGTGGGGTAATTGCTTTTAATGTGTTTCGTTTAAGCTTAAATCAACTCATAATGGCTAATTTCAGCTTGTTGTCACTTATTCTTTTGTAAAGCAATAGTGCTAAAAGGGTCTTGTGCTATTATTTAGTTCTAATAGCGGTTCCTCTATCGTGTTTGGCTTCGCCTACGATGTTGTATTCAAAAATATAAGAATCAGCTGTTGTAGACAGTATTTTCATGTGAACGGACTTCTCTTCGGACTTGTTCTTTGGATTGAGTTTTTTTACCACGTATTCACAGTCGTTAATCCATCGAACAGAAGAAGAATCGGCCTTGCCGTCAAAATAATCGACCTCTAAGTCGCCTTTACGCAGAAAAATAGTAGTCTTTTCTTCGTCCTCTATTGTGGTTGTAAAAGCAAATTTGCCGTCTTTAAAGTCTGTGCACTTTCTTTCTGGTTCATAGCAAGAAGTCATCAAAACTAATGCGGTGAGTATAGGGAGTGTTTTCTGTATCATCAATACAAAATAAAGAAATTAAAGCCTATTAATTGTTATAAGCTTCAAAACTTCCGTCAGAATAAAAAATAATAATTTTCTCTATTGTCTTTTTAGATTTTGGCAACGTTTTTACGGGAGATTCTTCTAGAGCAGCTTTTGGTATGGGCGGGGATGTTGTGTTTGTTGTTGCTTTTTCGGCATCGGAAGGGAACGAGCCTTTTCCGTTCAATAGCCAATACAGATTTACATCAGGAAACACATTCACTACTTTAAGAACAAAGTCTAGGCTAGGTTTATTTCTACCAGATAGAAGGTGCGAAATACTTGAGCGCTGCACGTTAATTTTATCGGCAAAGCTAGAAGCTGATAGCCCATAATACTGCAGAAGATGCTCCAGACGCTTAATAAAATCCGATGTGTTTACCATTGTAATTAATATTAGAGTAAAAGTAGTGAAAAGACATGAATATTCTGTTTAAAATATGATTTGCGGGTCAAATTGTTACATTTTTAAGTTTAAATAAAATTATATAAATCGCTGATTTAAAGTCAATTAATTCGGTTTTTAGATTTAACCAGTTTTTAACATGATTTTACGGTTACAATTGTATCCAATCAATGATTAGTTATTAAATTTATTGTTTACAAATGTGTATTTTGTTGATTACAATTGTAAATTATTAAGGAGTTATTTTTGTAACTCAAAATAATGACCAAATGAGTATTTCACAATCTGAGTATAGATCTATAAAGGAAAAATCCGTTAGCGGACGTTATGTAGTTAATGAACAAATTCTAGAATTTCTGGAAAAGAACGAGGAGCAACTCCTCATAAAAACAGTTGGTAAATCTGTTCAAGATCGTGAGATAAAAAGTCTGCAATTAGGTAATGGACCAATTAAAATTCTGATGTGGTCACAAATGCACGGTAATGAATCTACAACCACTAAGGCTGTCTTGGATTTTGTGAATTTTCTAAATGCTGGTTCAGCTTCTGCGAAACTTATTTTGGAACAATGCACACTTTTAATCATTCCAATATTAAATCCTGATGGTGCTGCGGTTTATACTAGAATTAATGCAAATGAGGTAGATTTGAACAGAGATGCTCAAAATAGGACTCAGCCAGAAAGTGTAGTGTTGAAAAATGTCTTTGACGGGTTTAAACCCAATTATTGTTTTAACCTTCATGACCAACGTACTATTTTTAATGTTGGCAGAACTCCTAGACCGGCAACGGTATCATTCTTGGCACCTGCTCATGATCCAGAAAGGAGTATCTCAAGAACCAGAGGTATTAGTATGCAGTTGATAGTTGCTATGAATCAGGTTTTACAAGAGGTGATTCCAGGTCAAGTAGGTAGATATGATGATGGATTTAATGCTAATTGTGTAGGTGATAGCTTTCAGATGCTTAATGTGCCTACTATATTATTTGAATCTGGTCACTATACGGAAGATTACGAACGGGAGTATACCAGAGAGTATATTTTTCATGCCATTTTACAAGGAGTAACTGTTATAGCTAAAAATACAATAGACAATTTTCAACAGGATGACTATTTTAAAATCCCTGAAAACGGAAAACTCTTTGTTGATGTGCTGATAAAAAATGCACATGTAATTGATTCAAGTTTAAAAAATGGCGAGGCTATAGGTGTACTTTATAAAGAGACGTTAAAAGCGGGTGTGATTGCTTTTGAACCTTTAGTCGATAAAAAGGGTGCTCTTGTCGAATGCTATGGTCATATAACTTATGACTGTCTTAATGAAGCCAATTTGAATGAACTAAGGCAACAGTCTTTTTATCAGATGATTAAAGGTTGAATCTTTGAGCTTTATTTTTTAAAATCATTGAATCCTTACGTTTTTGTTAAAAAAATACAACTTTTAATGCATATTATGCTATAATTATTTATTTTTGCCGAAAACACAATCATAATGGGAAAAGTAAAATTAGACGAGATTGATCACCAGATTCTGGATATGTTAATTGATAACACCAGAACTCCATTTACTGATATAGCTAAGAAACTCTTGATTTCTGCAGGAACTGTTCATGTTCGTGTTAAGAAAATGGAAGAAGCTGGTATTATAAAAGGATCATCACTTACATTAGATTATGTAAAACTTGGCTACGCTTTTATTGCTTATGTTGGTATATTCTTAGAAAAGACACACCAAACAAAATTCGTTTTAGAGCGTTTGGAGCAAATTCCAAATGTTACTGTAGCGCATATTACAACAGGAAAATTTAATATTTTCTGTAAAATTAGAGCAAAAGATACCAATCATGCTAAAAATATTATTTTTAGGATTGATGATATAGATGGTATTAGCCGTACGGAAACTATGATTTCACTAGAGGAAAGCATTAATGATAAAAAGAGGTTAATGCATACAATTTTCAACGAATTGTAAAAAAAACCTTTAAATAGTAATATAAAATCCTGGGTAGTTATTCTGCTTAGGATTTTTTGTTTTAAATCATATGAGAACCTCAGAACTTATTATTTCCGAACCTATTCCTTTTTATAAAGCCTATATAGATGTTTTAGGTGATGTTGAATTGTTGGAAATCCTAGAGAGCCAAATAAAGAATTTTCCTAATTTTATAGAGAGTATTCCTGAAAACAAGCTAGGACATTGCTATGAACCAGGAAAGTGGACTATTGCTCAGGTGCTCCTTCATATTATAGACTCTGAACGTGTTTTTCAATACCGTTCATTACGATTTTCAAGAGGTGACAAAACTCCTTTACCGGGATTTGAACAAGATTTGTATGCTCCAAACTCCAGAGCTGAAACACGCTCAAAACAGAGTATTATAGATGAATACAAAGCAGTAAGGCATTCAACTATTACACTCTACAAAAGCTTTAATGTAGAAACTCTACAAAAAGAGGGTGTAGCCAGTAATTTGCCTTGGAATGCAGCTATATTGGGTTTTGTTATTTGTGGACACCAAAAGCATCACCGCAATATATTGCGAGAACGTTATCTTTTGTAAAATTTATTATTTAGAAATATGCAGTATTAGTCCTGGTCTTCAGAATCAAACTTCCGTTCGTCATCTGTTTGGTAATTTGGATTTTCTGCATCTACAGGTTGTGGTACCTTTTCTAATTCCTTTTCAATGTTTTCTTCAAAATTGGCGATGAAATTAGAAAGGCTCTTGCTAATTTTTACGAGGTAGATGGTATCCTCCGTTTTTAGCTCAACGGCCTCAATAGTTTCTCCCTTAAGATTTTTGAAAACGATGATGTCATCATCTCCGTAGCCATCGGAATACGTTTCAATTAATAATGCACCAAGTTTGTGGTCTAACTTTTTGTAATCGACTAATTTACGTAACATAGTAGGTTGGTTTTAGCCCCATTAGATATGGGTAGGTTATTGATTTGGGTTAGAAATCTTTTACCTAAACTATGTATTTTTTGCGATCAAATACTCTAAAGAGTTGTCAAACTAGAGAAATTAGTATCTGTAACTATTGTTCAGCGTAGTATGCAAAAGCATCTTGATACATTTCATCGGGAATTTGAATGTCTATTTCTGGTTTGCCAATAGCTGAAATGAGGACAAAGTTGATGTTGCCGTGAGAGTTTTTCTTATCGAACTTCAATAAAGATAGAATAGTAATAATGTCCTCTTTTGTGAAACTTACCTTTTCGTAGTAAGAAAGGAACGTGGTTTTTATATCTGCCAATTCAACATCTGATAAACCAAGAAGTTCTTTAGATAAGTATGCTTCAAGAATCATTCCTATGCCAATGGCTTCACCATGTAGCAAGGTTTTGTGTATTTTGCTTTCAAGAAAATAAGATTCAATAGCGTGGCCTAAAGTGTGACCGTAATTCAATATTTTCCTTAAGTGTTGTTCCGTTGGGTCTTGGCGTACCACTTCGTTTTTAATAACAACGGAGTCATAGATTAAATCATCAATATGTAAAAACTCTGTAACTTTTTTTAGGGTTTCCCAGTATGTATTACTTTGTATGAGGCCGTGTTTTAGCATCTCGGCAAAACCACTGCGCAATTGTCTTTCTTCTAATGTTTTTAAGAAGCTAGTAACAATAAGAACCATTTCTGGTTGGTTAATAACACCAATCTGATTTTTTAAAGGTCCAAGATCTACGCCAGTTTTCCCTCCTACGGAAGCATCTACCATAGATAATAGGGTAGTGGGTACGTTTATGAAGTCTATGCCTCTTTTAAAGGTTGAAGCTACAAATCCTCCTAGATCTGTAAGAACGCCACCACCTAGGTTAAGAACAATGCTCTTGCGGTCACCATCAAGTTCAGATAATGCACTCCAAACGCCTGTACAGGTTTCTATATTTTTATTTTCTTCTCCAGATTCTATTTCAATAATCTCAAAATCATAGTCACCTTGTATTTGAGACATAAATGCCGGCAGACAATTTTCATGAGTGTTTTCGTCTACGAGAATAAAAATTTTGGAATACGCCTTGTTGGATAAATGAACGTTTAAAGCATCGTAAGCTCTTTGGTTAAAATGTACGGCGTAAGAAGAAGTTGTTATAGACTGCATTAATAGATTATTTTGGTTTCGCTTGCGCGGAATGTTTTTTAACGACTAGCCACAAAATAAAGCATATTTTTTTTCTAAAGAATAGAATTTGTGTCTTTATATTTGGTACCACTAGAAATCACATTAAATGAAACGAATTTTTGAAGATACCGCAACGGCTTTTGCCTTGAAAACCGACTCAGAACTTGAGCGAGCTTATTTTTTATTCCGAATGATTGCGAATGAACCTCTCGTAAGAATTGGCACAGCAATGACGAATTTTGCTATTAAGGCGCATCTTCCTGTGGAAGGGTTAATTAGGGCAACCGTGTTTGATCATTTCTGTGGTGGCGTAAATGAGAAAGATTGTATGCCAGTTGTTGATCGCATGTATACTAAAAACGTATGCTCTGTTTTGGATTATTCAGTGGAAGGGAAAGATACAGAAGACCCTTTTGATGATGCAATGGCTATGATTTTAAAAGTGCTAGACTTTGTTAAGGAAAAGGATGCTATTCCTTTTGCGGTCTTCAAACCTACTGGTTATGGTAGATTTTCGCTTTTTCAAAAGCTGAGTGAAGGAAAATCATTGACAGAAAAGGAACAGGAGGAGTGGCAAAGAGTAGTAGCTCGTTTTGATAAAACTTGCAAAAAAGCACATGATTTAGATGTTTCGTTGCTAATTGATGCGGAAGAAAGTTGGATGCAGGGTGCTGCTGATCAACTCGTTGAAGACATGATGCGAAAGTATAACAAGAAAAAAGCAATTGTATTTAATACATTGCAAATGTACCGTTGGGACAGGCTAGATTATCTAAAAGAACTGCAGGTACGTGCCAATAAAGACGATTTTAGGATTGGAATGAAAGTTGTTCGCGGCGCTTATATGGAAAAGGAAAATGATAGAGCCGAAGAAAATGGGTATAAGTCACCTATTTGTGTTTCAAAACAAGAAACCGACGAAAACTTTGATAATGCTGTAACTTATATAGTGAATCATTTAGATACAGTTTCAATATTCTCGGGAACTCATAATGAGGATAGTTCTTATAAGTTAATGGACCTTATGACGGAGAAAGGAATAGCTAATAATGACAATCGTGTTTGGTTTGGGCAATTATTTGGTATGAGCGACCATATTTCGTTTAATCTTGCAGATAAAGGTTATAATGTTGCTAAGTATTTGCCTTTTGGTCCGGTAAGGGATGTAATGCCTTATTTAATACGTCGTGCAGAAGAGAATACATCCGTAGCAGGGCAAACGACAAGAGAGTTGTCTTTATTGAAAAAGGAAAGACAGCGAAGAAAAATTTAATATAAATGACGCCCGGAACAACTGTTTTGGGCGTTTTTTTTTAATAAGTAATGGATTCTATAAGAGCTTTTTCTCTGCAGTTTTTAATTCTTAGAACAGCTTCTTTATCCTTTAAAGTACCTTCTATAATATAAGTTTTACAAGGAGAGGTCTTGGTTTTACTATTAGAGAAATCTACCTCACCATTTTTTAAAATGTTGATGATATCTAACGTATCAATCTTCTTTTCAGAAAATAGTCTACTCACATCTTCAGAATAAGACATTTGTTTTGAGCGGATATCTTTCAGGGTTCTACAATTAGGGAAATAACAAAATGAAACACCCGTTTCATCTGATTTTTTCTTTAAGATAAACGTCAAGAAAACGATTCCGATAGAAAGCCCAATAAGATAAAAACCCAAACGTTTTAAAAAATCCATTATCTCTTATTACTGAAATTAGTGTTCTGTATTTTCGGTTTTTAAAGGTATTGGATATCCCTAAATCAACCTGTTCAAAACGGAGGCAAAAATAGTAATAAACCACCTATTTATGGTAGGGAAGGTAAATTGATATTGAAATTATCTTTTAAAAAATAAGAAAATTTATGTCACTGTACTGTAAATCAAACCATTCGCCTACAGATTTGTTGGTTAAAATACCATGATACATGTAGAGTCCGTTTCGTAAACCTTTATCAAAACGTAATGAATTCTCCAAACCGCCATTCTCACCTAATTCAAGGAGATAAGGTGTAAAAATATTACTGATTGAAAGTGTAGCAGTTTTTGGATAGCGAGAAGGAATGTTAGGAACACCGTAGTGGATTACACCAAATTTCTCAATAGTGGGCTTGTTGTGAGTGGTTACTGTGCTTGTTTCAAAGCATCCACCCATATCTATACTCACATCAATAATAACGGCACCTTTTTTCATGTGCTCTACCATACTGCTGGTGACTACTACGGGTGATCGGTCTTTACCGCGAGTTGCGCCAATGGCTACATCACAACGCTTTAAAGATTTTAAAAGGTTTTTAGGCTGAATAGTCGATGTATATACCGTTTGCCTAAGATTAGATTGAATACTGCGTAATTTAGAGATAGAATTGTCAAAAATCTTGACGTTTGCACCAAGCCCAATTGCTGAGCGAGCAGCAAATTCTCCAACCGTTCCTGCGCCAATAATAACAACTTCAACAGGTGGGACACCACTTATATTTCCGAACATTAATCCGTTACCGTCATTTGTAGCAGCCATAATTTCGGAAGCAATAAGAACGGAAGATATTCCTGCAATTTCACTCAATGAGCGAACAGCAGGGTATTTACCGTCTTCATCGCGAATATATTCAAAAGCGATTGCGGTAATTCGTTTCTTGGCCATTTTTTCAAAATAGGCCTTACTCTGTGTTTTTATTTGTAAAGCTGAAATAATGGCCGTTTGCGGATTCATCATTTCAAGCTCTGAAAGCGTGGGCGGTTCTACTTTTAAAAGTAATGGACAAGAAAAAACTTTTTTCGTATCTCGGGTTATTTCCCCTCCAGCGTTTGTGTATTCTAAATCGGTATAATGAGCGCCTTCTCCGGCTCCGGATTCAATTAGTACACGGTGACCGTTAGCGGTTATGGCATTTACGGCATCTGGCGTAAGGCAGACGCGTTGCTCTTGATATTGGTTCTCTTTTGGGATGCCAATAAATAGCTCACCCTTTTGACGAAGAATTTCCAAGGTTTCCTCTTGTGGAAGCAACTGTTGTTTGCTAAAAGGAGAAGATGGTTGGTTCATAGTTTTTACTTCTAATCGTACGATACGCGATTAATAGTAAAAATACGACATTTTGTTGAATTTTGGATGATATCATACTTTGTGATATCGTAAAATAAGTAAGGTAAATTAGAATTTAGGTCGAAGCCAGTTGCTAAATCTAAGTTGAAACTGCTTAAAGCTAGATTCAATATTATCTGTAGATAGCTTAGTGTCTATTTTATCGGACATTGACTGATATCCTGAAGAATCTGTCGAAGTTTCTTTGCTAATGAATTTGTCTATTTTCTTGTCATTGGATTTAGCGGCCTCTTTTTTCTTTAAAGCAGTTAATTCTGCTTCCATGGCTTCTAAATCAATTCCGTGAACGTATTTGTCATATAACTTTAGTCTAATAAAATATACCAAGGGAATAACGACCATGCAAACAGGTAACAGCCACAGAATGTTTTTTGAGTCAACAATGTTATCTTCTGAAAATAACACCTCGTATATTTGAAAAGCGTACATGGTAGCAGGAATTAAGATGATATGGTACCACCAGTGTTTGCATGTCAAAAACCAAAGTATGAATAAATAAAAAGGGACTATTTTACTCAGTAAGAACCAAGCGAAAGTATTTATATCTACAAATCCATGATTATCGATTTCTATGCCCAAAAAGCTTATTGTTGCATTTGGGTCGCTTGGTAGATATTGATGTAGTTTGAATATAAAGGGCGATAATAGGATTAAAAGAACCCCTATGGAGTCCATAAAGATTTTTTTTCGCGCTTTGTTACTGCTGTCTGGGGATTTTTGCTGCATTTTTTTTCAAGAATGATCTTTACTAATTCTTGTAACGAAAAAAAGGGTAATTTATTGATTACCCTTTCTATATTCTTAAAATTTATGTTTTTTGTAAATACAGTAATTTATTTATTTGCTTGTGAAGGAATTTTTCTTTTGTCAACAAAACTATCCGCTTGCGAAGGAATTTTTCT
This sequence comes from Zobellia barbeyronii, assembly GCF_018603515.1. Lineage (GTDB taxonomy): Bacteria > Bacteroidota > Bacteroidia > Flavobacteriales > Flavobacteriaceae > Zobellia > Zobellia barbeyronii. Next base: position 228,100 of record NZ_JACATN010000005.1, on the reverse strand, counting down.
TTTGTCCACTCCTTGTTCGTAAACTGAATCTTCTTCAGTAGTTGAAGAATCACAAGAAACAGCTAACAAAGTAAAACATGCCATAAGACCAAATACTAAATTTTTCATTTTGAGGGGTTTTAAATTAAAAATTAATTAGTTATTTCAGCGAAAGTAGGAAAAAAAAGCATCAAATGTACGTCTTTAAACGTTAAAACAGAACAACTTAGCCGAGAAACCTTACACTTTAACTAATTTAACAAGTATTGGACAATAATCTGTCCCTCAAACAATGTTTTTTGCTCCATTGCGAAAAGTATTTTAAGAAATTTTAATATGTCGGGTTTGCATATCTACTATTTCAATAAAAATATTGGTGCTATCCTCGGGTAGAAAAGATTCAATTTTTTCTGGCCATTCTATAAAAACCCATGCGTTTCTGTTCAGATAGTCTTCAAAACCCATGTCCAGTGCCTCCATTTCATCATTTATGCGGTAGAAATCAAAATGGTAAGCTAATAATTCACCTTCTTTATTCTCATATTCGTTTACAATGCCAAAGGTGGGGCTGTTACCTGCATCGGCAACGCCAAGGTTTTTTGCAATAGCTTTTATTAAAGTTGTTTTTCCTGCTCCCATTGGTGCGTGAAATAGGAGTACCTTACTTTTGGCATTTTCAATTACCTTTTTGGCAATTTCACTAATTTCATTTTCAGTGTATCTGATATCCATAAATTGGCAATACTATTTTGGTGATAAAACTATGAATGGTATAATCATTTCCTCTAAAGAAACTCCGCCATGTTGGTAGGTGTTTCGGTAATAGTTAACGTAGTGATTGTAGTTGTTGGGATAAGCAAAGAACAGGTCGTTTTTCGCAAATATAAAGGAACTACTCATGTTTATACGGGGCAAATGAATCTGGGCAGGATCTTTGGCTGCCAAAACGTCTTTGTTTTCATAGGTAAGACTTCGCCCTGTTTTATAGCGAAGATTAAGGCTGGTCTCTTTATCGCCAATTACCTTAGAGGGTTGTTTTACATTTATGGTTCCGTGATCTGTGGTTATAATTAACTTCATCCCCATTTGTTGAGCTTGCTGAATAATTTCTAACAAGGGAGAGTTTTTAAACCAACTTTGCGTAAGAGACCTATAAGCTTTATCATTACTAGCCAATTCTTTAATGACTTCCATTTCTGTTTTGGAATGCGAAATCATATCCACAAAGTTGTAAACGAGTACGGTTAGGTCGTTATCCTTTTGTGATTTAAAGTTTTGAGACAGGTTTTTACCTTGTTTCAGGGAGCTTATTTTGTGATATTCCCATTTCAGGTTTAAGCCTAATCTTTTTATCTGTTCGCCTAGGAAATCCGCTTCATGAAGATTTTTACCACCTTCATCTGTGTCATTTTTCCACCATTGTGGATATTTTTTCTCCATGGCCATAGGAGTAAGGCCAGAAAAAATTGCATTACGCGCATACTGCGTAGCAGTAGGTAAAATACTAAAATAAGACTCTTCCTTATTCTTTTTGTAAAAGGAGCTTACAGTATCTTCAAAAGCATACCATTGGTCATAACGTAGATTGTCAATAACCAAAAGCAGGGTAGGACTATCCTTTAACTCTGGCTTTACCAGGTCCTTAAACAATGTATGAGAGAGTACAGGGCCATCACTATCAAACCAGCTTTCGTAATTTCGCTCTACGAACTTTCCAAAATGAGTGTTCGCTTCGGCTTTTTGAGATTCTAGAATTTCGAACATACTATTATCTTCAATATCTTCTAAGCGTAGCTCCCAATAAATGAGTCTTTTGTATAGGTCAACCCATTCTTCAACTGAATTCACCATAGATAAATCCATGGCTATCTTTCTGAATTCTTGCTGATAGTTGGATGTTGTTTTTTCTGAAACGAGACGCGAATGGTCAAGGTTCTTTTTTAAGGATAAAAGAATCTGGTTTGGGTTTACGGGCTTAATGAGGTAATCGGCAATTTTGGAGCCAATGGCTTCTTCCATTATAAATTCTTCCTCACTCTTGGTAATCATTACAACGGGAATGGAAGAGTCTAATATTTTTATCTCGGCTAAGGTTTCCAGCCCAGATATACCTGGCATGTTTTCATCTAGAAAAATAATATCAACTCTAGATTTTTGCAATTCTTCTAGTGCTTCTTGCCCACTTTGACAGGTTATAACATCATAGCCTTTTCCTTGTAAAAATATAATATGTGGTTTGAGTAGGTCAATTTCATCGTCTACCCATAAGATGGAGATTTTATTCATTTACAGAGTCTATTACTTTGTCTTTTACCTAACTTTACCGCTGTGAACATTGCAAAGCAACCCTCATTTTGATAAACTCAAGAAAGCTTAAAATTTTTAATGATCCAATTTACGGATTTATTACTATTCCGAACGGACTAATATTCGACCTGATTAACCATCCGTATTTTCAGCGTCTGCGAAGAATATCTCAAATGGGCTTATCCTATTTGGTATATCCTGGGGCTCACCATACGCGGTTTCATCATGCTTTAGGGTCTATGCATCTTATGCAGAATGCCTTGCAGTTACTGGAGTACAAAGGGGTTGAAGTTAGTGAAGAAGAGAAAGAAGGGTTATATATTGCTATACTTTTGCATGATATTGGGCATGGACCTTTTTCACATGCTATGGAGCATAGTATAGTAGAGAGTACCGACCATGAGCATATTTCGTTGCAGTTTATGGAGGCTCTAAACGAAATCTTTAACGGAAGATTAACGCTGGCTATATCAATTTTTAAAGGAGAATATGAAAAGCGATTTTTAAATCAGTTAGTATCTAGTCAGTTAGATATGGACCGGTTGGATTATTTGAAAAGGGATAGTTTTTATACCGGTGTAGCTGAAGGGAACATCAATTCCGAACGATTAATTACCATGCTTAATGTTGTTGAGGGTAATTTAGTGGTAGAGGAAAAGGGAATCTATTCCGTAGAAAAGTTTTTAATGGCCAGAAGATTTATGTACTGGCAGGTGTATTTGCATAAAACCGGAATTGTTGCCGAGCAGCTGTTAATTCGGATACTTAAGCGTGCCAAAGAGATTATGCAGGAAGGACAAATTGTTGTTTGTAGCAATGCGCTTCGGTATTTTATGGAGCACCGCGTTGAAAAGAATAATTTCAACAAAGAAACTCTAAGTGTTTTTTCTAAATTGGATGATGTGGATGTTTTAGCGGCTATAAAATCATGGCAGGACCATACAGATTTTGTATTGTCAACAATGTGCGAAATGCTTATAAATAGGCAGTTTTTAAAAGTAAAGCTGAAGAATAGTCCAATTGACAAAGTTGTTTTGAAAAAGCATATGGATAGGGTTAAGGTGAAATATAATCTGTCCGACCATGAAACAACTTATTTTGTTTTTGAAGGAAAGATAGAGAACAAAGCATATGACCGCCATCATCAGAACATCAATATATTAAGGAAGAATAAAAAGCTGATTGATGTGGCAAAGGCTTCTGATCAGTTAAATCTTAAAGCGTTGTCAAAAACGGTTACAAAATATTATATCTGTTATCCCAAAGATTCTGTTTAACTATTTTTCTTACTTTTGTGCTCATGGTATTTACAGCAGGTCAAATTGCAGGTATTTTAGAAGGTGAATTACTAGGAAATTCCGAGGTTACCGTTCACAAATTGGCCAAAATAGAAGAGGGCGAGGAAGGTGCTCTGACTTTTTTGGCGAACCCTAAGTATACTTCTCACATATATTCTACAAAAGCATCTATTACAATAGTTAATAAAGATTTTGTTCCTGAGCATGAGCTCAAGACTATTCTTATTAAGGTAGATAATGCTTATGAGGCCTTTAGTAAAATATTGGAATTCTACAATGAAGTAAAGAATAACAAGACAGGTATTGAGGAGCCGGTATTCAAATCGGAAACTGCTACATACGGAGATAGTTTTTATCTTGGAGCCTTTTCTTACTTAGGTAATAATGTTACGATAGGAGATAATGTAAAAATTCACCCCAATGTTTATATAGGCGATAACGTATCTATTGCCAATAATGTAACAATTTTTGCGGGAGCTAAAATTTATTCAGAAACGGTTATTGGAAATAACTGTGTTATTAATAGTGGAGTAGTTATTGGCTCTGACGGATTTGGTTTTAGCCCAGATAAAAATGGCGAGTATAAAAAGATACCACAAACAGGTAACGTTATTTTAAAAGACAATGTTGATGTAGGTGCTGGCACTACTATAGATAGAGCTACATTGGGCTCTACAATAATACACAAAGGCGTAAAGCTAGACAACCAGATTCAAATTGCTCATAATGTTGAAATTGGTGAACATACCGTAATAGCGGCCCAAACAGGAATTGCAGGATCTACTAAGATTGGTAGACGTTGTATGATTGGGGGGCAAGTAGGTATCGTGGGACATATTACCATTGGTGATAATGTGAAAATACAGGCGCAATCCGGTATTGGGCGTAACATTAAAAGTAACGAAATATTACAGGGGTCTCCGGCTTTGAACTACGGAGACTATAATAAATCGTACGTTTACTTCAAGAACTTACCAAAGATTTTGAACAGAATAGACGAATTGGAAAAAAAATACAGCGATCATTACAAGAATGAAACAGAGAACCATTAAGAAAGAGGTTATTTTAAAAGGTGTTGGTCTTCATACCGGTGCCGAAGTAACCATGAAATTTGTTCCCGCACCTGAAAATCACGGGTACGCGTTCAAGAGAGTAGACTTAGAAGGAGAACCGATTATTGAGGCAGATGCCAAATACGTAATCAATACTCAGAGAGGTACTAATTTAGAGAAAAGAGGGGTTAAAATACAGACTTCAGAGCATGTTTTGGCTGCTTTTGTAGGTCTTGAGATAGATAACGTACTTATAGAACTAGATGCTCCTGAACCTCCAATCATGGACGGCTCATCAAAATATTTTGTAGAAGCTTTAGAGAAAGTCGGAGTTGTAGAACAAGATGCTGAGCGTGAAGAATACATTGTAAAAGATGTTATTTCTTATAAGGATGAAGCAACAGGTAGTGAAATAACTGTTATTCCGTCAGACACGTATCAGGTAACTACAATGGTAGATTTTGGAACCAAGGTTTTAGGAACTCAAAACGCTACTTTGGAGCGCTTGTCAGATTTTAAAGAGGAGATTTCCGAAGCACGTACATTTAGCTTTCTTCATGAGCTAGAAATGCTTCTTGATAGTGGTCTTATAAAAGGTGGTGATTTAAATAACGCCATTGTTTATGTAGATAAAGAGATTTCTGAAGAAACTATGCGAAAGCTCGAAAGTGCGTTCGATAAGAAGAAACTTTCTGTAAAAGCCAATGGTATTTTGGATAACCTTACTTTGCATCAGCCTAATGAAGCAGCTAGACATAAATTATTAGATGTCATAGGTGATGTAGCTTTGGCAGGTATTCGTATAAGAGGTAAGATAATTGCCAATAAACCTGGTCACTTTGTAAATACGCAGTTTGCGAAAAAACTGTCTAATATTATAAAGTTAGAGAAACGGAATAAAATTCCACAATACGATTTAAATCAACCGCCTTTGATGGATATCCATCAAATTATGGAAGTACTTCCTCATAGACCTCCATTTTTGTTGATTGACCGTATTTTAGAATTGTCCGACACGCATGTGGTTGGGATGAAGAATGTGACTATGAATGAAAATTTCTTCATTGGTCATTTCCCCGGAGCTCCAGTTATGCCAGGTGTTTTGCAAGTTGAAGCCATGGCTCAAACAGGAGGTATTTTAGTGTTAAGTACCGTTCCTGACCCAGAGAACTATTTAACTTTTTTCATGAAAATGGATAATGTTAAGTTTAAACAAAAAGTACTTCCAGGAGATACATTAACATTTCACTGTAGCCTTATAACGCCAATAAGAAGAGGTATTTGTCATATGCAAGCGTACGCTTATGCAAATAACAAGCTTGTATGTGAGGCAGAATTAATGGCGCAAATAGCTAAAAAGAAATAGGATGAATCAACCCCTTGCCTACATTCACCCGGGCGCAAAAATTGCTAAGAATGTTGTGGTAGAACCATTTACTACAATTCACAACAACGTAACGATAGGTGATGGCACATGGATCGGTTCTAACGTAACCATAATGGAAGGCGCTCGCATTGGTAAAAATTGTAATATTTTTCCTGGTGCCGTAATTTCCGCTCCACCTCAAGATTTAAAATATAACAATGAAGATACCATTGTAACAATTGGTAATAACACAACCATTAGGGAGTGTGCTACCATTCACAAAGGAACTTCTGATAGGAATAAAACTGTAATTGGAGAGAATTGTCTAATTATGGCTTATTGCCATGTGGCGCATGATTGCATTGTTGGTGATAATTGTATTTTTTCAAACAATTCTACACTTGCAGGACATGTAACTATTGGAGACAACGTAATTCTAGCCGGCTTAGTGGCTGTGCATCAATTTGTGTCTATTGGTCAACATGCTTTTGTTACTGGTGGTTCATTGGTAAGAAAAGATGTTCCTCCGTTTGTGAAAGCAGCTCGTGAGCCACTTTCATACGTGGGTATTAATTCTGTAGGTTTGCGTAGACGTGGTTTTGCGTCGGAAAAGATTCGAGAAATACAAAACATCTATCGTATTCTTTATCAAAAATCGTACAACAATTCACAAGCAACTCAAATTATCGAAGCTGAAATGGAAGCTACTCCTGAACGGGATGAGATTCTTCAGTTTATCAGAGATTCCCAACGTGGAATTATGAAAGGATATTTCAGCAATAATTAATCGTAGATTTTTAGTAGGGAAGCTAAATTCAAATAGAATAGGCTCTCGTTCAAAAATCATTTACTAAAATAGTATACTAGAAATGGCATCAACATCAGATATTAGAAAAGGACTTTGCATTCGCTACAACAATGATATTTTTAAAATTATTGAGTTTATGCATGTAAAACCAGGTAAAGGACCAGCTTTTGTTCGTACCAAATTGAGAAGTGTTTCAACAGGAAAAGTATTGGACAATACATTTTCTGCAGGTCATAAGATTGAGGATGTTCGTGTTGAAACGCGTTCGTACCAGTTTTTATATCCAGAAGGAGATACGTTTCACTTTATGAATACTGATGATTACAACCAGATAACCCTTCAAGAAAGTTTACTTGATTCTCCTGGATTATTGAAAGAAGGAGAAATCGTTAAGGTTCTTTTCAACACTGAGGATAGCATGCCATTATCTGTGGAAATGCCAGCTAGTGTTGTTTTAGAGGTTACGTATACGGAGCCAGGTGTTAAAGGAAACACGGCAACTAATGCAACTAAGCCAGCTAAAGTTGAAACAGGAGCAGAGGTAAACGTTCCTTTGTTCATCAATGAAGGCGATAAAATTAAGGTAGAGACTGAGAAAGGAACTTATATGGAGCGTGTTAAGGAATAGTTACTTTCTTTAATCAGCCTAATAAAACATTTTCTCAAAAATTAATAACCGAATACACTGTTCCATTGAAATTTTCGAAGCCTCAATCTCTTAAAACTATTGCCACATTAATCAATTGCGAGTATGTTGGTGCTGATGATTTTCAGGTTTTAGGCATGAACGAGATTCATGTGGTTCAAAACGGTGATATTGTTTTTGTAGATCATCCCAAGTATTATGATAAGGCATTAGCTTCAAAAGCTACTATTGTTCTTATCAACAAAAAAGTAGATTGCCCGGAAGGGAAGGCGCTTTTAATTTCTGATGACCCTTTTCGTGATTTCAATAAACTTTCAGTTCACTTTAGACCTTTTGAAAGGGCAACAAGTACAGTGGCCATTTCAGCAGAAATAGGGGAGGATACTATTATTCAGCCCAATGCATTTATTGGGAACAACGTGAAAATTGGTAAGAACTGTTTGATACATGCAAATGTCTGTCTTTATGATAATTGCGTCATTGGAGATAATGTTATTATTCATTCAGGTTCAGTTTTAGGTGGAGACGCTTTTTACTATAAAAATAGACCTGAAGGTTTTGATAAGCTCATTTCCTGTGGAAGAGTAGTTATTGAAGATAATGTTGAAATAGGAGCTCTTTGTACTATAGATAAAGGAGTTACTGGGGATACAACTATTAGAAAGGGAACAAAGTTGGATAATCAAGTACATGTTGGCCATGATACGGTTATTGGAGAAAAGTGTCTGATTGCTTCACAAACTGGAATTGCAGGTTGTGTAATTATAGAAGATGAAGTTACGCTTTGGGGTCAAGTTGGTACCAATAGCGGAATTACAATAGGAAAGAAAGCGGTAATAATGGGGCAAACAGGAGTAACTAAATCCGTTGCAGGCGGTAAAAGTTATTTCGGAACACCCATTGAAGAATCACGTGAAAAGCTAAAACAATTGGCTTATGTGAAGAAAATCCCCTTCATTCTTAAAAAATTAGAAGAATAAAATGCTGTCTGAGTTCAGATTTCATTTGTAAACCTATATTTTTGTCACATTAAAATAAACTAGAGAGTATATGAGCGTTTTAGTCAATAAAGATTCCAAGATAATAGTTCAGGGCTTTACAGGTAGTGAAGGTACTTTTCACGCAGAACAAATGATCGAATACGGAACCAACGTGGTTGGTGGTGTAACACCTGGTAAAGGTGGACAAGAGCATTTGGGAAGACCTGTTTTTAACACAGTTGAAGAAGCTGTAGAAAAAGTAGGAGCTGATACTACAATTATTTTTGTACCACCTGCTTTTGCTGCTGATGCAATTATGGAAGCCGCTAGCGCGGGTATCAAAGTAATTATTACAATTACAGAAGGTATTCCTGTTGCCGATATGGTAAAGGCATCCAATTATATAAAACATATGGATTGCCGTTTGGTAGGTCCTAACTGTCCTGGTGTAATTACTCCAGGAGAGGCTAAAGTAGGTATTATGCCTGGTTTTGTGTTTAAAAAAGGAAATGTTGGTATCGTATCTAAGTCTGGTACTTTAACTTATGAAGCTGCTGATCAAGTAGTTCGTCAAGGTTTAGGTATTACAACTGCTATTGGTATTGGTGGAGATCCAATTATTGGAACTACCACAAAAGAAGCTGTTGAACTTTTGATCAATGATCCAGAGACTGAATGTGTAGTTATGATCGGTGAGATTGGTGGTCAATTAGAAGCTGACGCTGCTAAATGGTACAAAGAAAGTGGTAGCAAAAAACCTATTGTAGGTTTTATTGCTGGTGAAACTGCACCTGCAGGAAGAACCATGGGTCACGCTGGTGCCATTGTTGGTGGAAGTGATGATACCGCTCAAGCTAAAAAGAAAATTATGAGAGAGCACGGAATTCACGTGGTAGACTCTCCAGCAGAAATTGGCTTGAAAGTTAAAGAGGTTATGGGTTAATTCCCTTACGGATATATGAATCCCGTTTTCGATTTTTCGGAAACGGGATTTTTTTATAGCCATTTTGTCAAACAAAAGTTATATTTGAAGTAGAACAAAGCAAATCTATTTAGAGCATGAAATTGTTAGAAGGAAAAAATGCGATCATCACAGGCGCAAGTAGAGGTATAGGTACGGGTATTGCCCGAGTTTTTGCCGAGAACGGAGCTAATGTAGCGTTTACTTATAGTTCTAGTGAAGCACCAGCTTTGGCGCTCGAAAAAGAGTTGTCAGGTTTAGGGGTTAAAGCAAAAGCATACAAAAGTAATGCGGCAAGTTTTGAAGCTTCTGAAAAATTGGTTGCTAGTGTTCTAGAAGATTTTGGTGGAATCGACATTCTGATTAACAATGCAGGTATAACCAAAGATAATTTGCTTATGCGTATGTCAGAAGCAGATTTTGATAGTGTTATAGAGATAAACTTAAAGTCTGTTTTTAATATGACCAAAGCTGTTCAACGTACGATGTTGAAACAACGAAAGGGTAGTATTGTAAACATGAGTAGTGTAGTAGGTGTTAAAGGTAATGCCGGACAAACAAACTATGCAGCTTCAAAAGCAGGTATGATTGGTTTTACTAAATCTGTTGCTTTGGAATTGGGCTCAAGAAATATAAGATGTAATGCCGTAGCACCAGGTTTTATCGAAACTGAAATGACCGGTAAATTAGATGAAAAAGTAGTTCAAGGTTGGAGAGATGGTATTCCGCTTAAAAGAGGTGGTTCTCCAGAAGATATCGCAAATGCCTGTCTATTTTTTGCTTCAGACCTTTCGGCCTATGTTACGGGTCAGGTACTGAACGTAGATGGTGGCATGCTTACCTAAAGTATATGGTCCGGAAGTGCATTATGGTACTTCCGGACTTTATAGTTTAAAAAAGAAACTTCCTTAATGAACACCCAAACGATTCTCTTTATAATCTTGGCCGCAATTGTTTCGCTGGCGTTGGTGTTGTTTCAATATTTCTACAAAAACAAACGTAAGGGCAAGCTGAATATAGCTTTGGCTTTTTTGCGTTTTATTGCCTTTTTCTGTGGATTTCTATTGCTCATAAATCCAAAATTTACAAAAAACGAATACACTACTGAGAAGGCTAATCTAATTATCTTAACTGATAATTCTTCATCTGTTGCTTCATCTAAGCAAGTTATAGAGAAGACGATAGATGATATTGGGAAAAGCGGTGAACTCAATGAGCGTTTTTCTATTCAGAAGTATAGTTTTGGGGCTTCCTTAAAAGAGAATGATACCCTAGCATTCGCGGAAAAGAACACGAATATTTCAAAAGCGTTATCAGCTTTAAGAGAAGTGTACTCCGCTACCAATTCTGCTATTGTTCTCATTTCGGACGGTAACCAGACTTTAGGTAGAGATTATGATTTTCAAAATGAAAAACAACAATTTCCTGTTTATCCTATAGCCGTTGGAGATACTACACGATATGAAGATGTTACTATTTCTCAGATAAATACCAATCGATACGCTTTTTTAAAGAATAAATATCCTGTCGAAATTTATGTTTCTTATACAGGTAAAGAAGATATAAATGTGCCCGTAGAGGTTTCCTTAAACGGAAAAACGGTCTACCGGCAAACCGTTTCTTTTTCTAGTACCAATAACAGTGAGGTTGTTAACACCTTGTTAGATGCGAAATCAGTTGGAACAAAAAACCTTCAAGTTACTATTGGTGAGCTCAAAAGCGAGCGAAATAAGGCCAATAATAAGAAAACGGTAGTTGTAGAGGTTATAGATGAGAAAACGAATACAGCGCTAGTTTCTAGCCTTCTACATCCGGATATTGGAGCTTTAAAAAAATCTATAGAGAGCAATGGTCAGCGTTCGGTCTCTATAATGAGACCTAATGGCAACTCAAAAGAATGGGAAGACGTAGATCTTTTTATTCTTTATCAGCCTAACGCATCATTCAAAAAACTTTACGACTACATAGAAAAAAAACAAGCCAATACCTTTACGGTCACAGGGCCTAAAACCGACTGGCGTTTCTTGAATAGTTCGCAAAAGGAGTATACTAAAAATAGTTACAATCAAGAAGAAGAGGTCTTTGGTGTTTTAAATACCGGCTTTAGTCTTTTTAATAGTGGTGATTTTTCTGTGGATTATTTCCCTCCGCTTCAAAGTAGTTTAGGCGATATTATCTTAAATGGTAAAAATGATATTTTATTGACTCAGCGGATAAAGGGTGTCAATCTAAAAGAACCCTTGTTAGCTGTTTTTGAAGGAAATGAAAAAAGAGATGCGGTATTGTTTGGGGAAAACATCTGGAAATGGCGAATGCAAGCCTATAGAAACACGCAGAGCTTCAAAAATTTTGATGACCTCATTGGTAAACTTGTTTTGTACTTAGCTACTAATAAATCGCGGCAGCGGCTTACCTTAGATTATGAGAATATATATGCGGGGAGTAACGAAACAAGAATTTCAGCGACTTACTTTGACAAAGCCTTTGCTTTTGATGCTAACGCGGATATAATTCTTAAACTTAAAAATTCAGGAACAAAATCAAATACGGAAGTTCCAATGTTGTTGAAAGGTAATTACTATGAAGCTGACCTTAGTAATTTATCTCCCGGTAAATATGATTTCACTGTGGTGGTAAAAAAAGAAAATTTATCTAAATCAGGGAGTTTTACAATTTTAGATTTTGATGTGGAAAAACAGTTCTTGGCAACTGATAATAAAAAGTTGCAACGTTTAGCTCAGAACACGGGAGGAAGTCTGTATTATCCCAATCAGAAAGATGATTTGATACGCAATTTATTAGGTGATGATCATTACCTGCCAACCCAGAAAAACAAGCAAAATGTCGTATCTTTGATAGATTTCAAACTATTGTTGGGTCTCATGGTTTTTGCACTCGCCTTAGAATGGTTTTTAAGAAAATATAACGGATTAACTTAAACAAATATAAATGGACAAATTACCTAAGATTGCATTACCAGTAATATTCGGATTTATAGTACTGATTATTTTATTTTCTAAATCCACTGTTACCATAGACTCAGGTCAGGCAGGAGTTCTGTACAAAACATTTGGTGGGGGTGTAGTAACTGATGAGGCTCCAATGGGTGAGGGATTTCATCTGGTAGCACCATGGAACAGAGTTACTATTTATGAAGTAAGGCAACAAGAGGTTCTTGAGCAGATGAATGTATTGTCTAGTAATGGTTTGGATATCAAATTGGAAGCATCAGCTTGGTTTGAACCAATACGTAACGATTTAGGAAAATTACATCAAGAAAAAGGGCAAGATTATATACAAAGAGTCTTATTGCCAACAATACGATCAGCAGCTCGTTCAGTGGTTGGGCGTTATACGCCAGAACAATTGTACTCAAGTAAAAGAGATGCTATCCAACAAGAAATTTTTGATGAGACTCAGAAAATTGTGTCTGGACAGTATATTCAATTAAATGAAATATTGGTTAGAGATGTTACTTTGCCACCAACTATTAAAGATGCTATTGAACGTAAGTTAAAGCAAGAGCAAGAGTCTTTAGAATATGAGTTTAGATTGGTTACCGCTAAAAAAGAGGCTGAAAAAGTAACTATTGAGGCGCAAGGTAAAGCAGATGCTAACAAAATCTTGAGTGCTTCCTTAAACGACCAGATTTTAAAAGATAAAGGTATAGACGCTACGTTAAAATTATCTGAATCGCCAAATACAAAGGTGGTGATAGTAGGTGGCAGTGACGGTCTTCCTTTAATTTTAGGGAATAACTAATACACGGAGTTAATTATTTTTGTTTCATTTTAAACTTTTGTTTTGTGAAATGGAAAATACCTTTTACATTTACAGTATAATGAAAAACAGAACTACACATCATCATATTCATACACACGCTCAGGCGAGGTAGGAATGTATTGTAGTAGTACAACATATTTAAAAACCCGTTTGAGCAATCAAACGGGTTTTGTATTTAACTCTGTTTTGGTTGCCAAGCATTAAATTAAAGAAATGACTAAAATTAGAATTGCTATTCAGAAATCGGGAAGACTAAACGAGGAATCCCTTCAAATTTTAAAAGATTGTGGAATTTCTATTGATAATGGAAAGGACCAACTTAAAGCTTCATCAAGGAATTTTCCAATGGAGGTATTCTACCTTAGAAATGGAGATATTCCGCAATACCTTAGAGATGGTGTTGTAGATATTGCTATTATCGGAGAGAATGTTTTAATTGAAAAAGGAGAGGATATTTCAATTGCAGAAAAACTTGGCTTCTCTAAATGTAAAGTTTCCCTAGCAGTGCCAAAATCTTTCAAATATAATTCTGTAAAGGATTTTGAAGGTAAGCGAATAGCAACCTCGTATCCAAATACGGTTATAAATTACCTAAAGGATAAAGGCGTTTCGGCAGATTTGCACATTATTAGTGGTTCTGTTGAGATTGCCCCAAACATTGGTTTGGCCGATGGTATTTGTGATATTGTTTCCAGCGGAAGCACATTGTTTAAAAACAATCTTAAAGAAGTAGAAGTAATGCTTACCAGTGAAGCGGTCTTGGCTGTTTCTCCAAAAATTTCAGAAGAAAGAAAAGAGTTACTAGAAAAATTACGATTTCGTATCCAATCTGTATTGAAAGCCAGGGGTTCTAAATATGTGTTGTTGAATGCTCCAAATGACAAACTAGAAAAAGTTTTAAGTCTTTTACCGGGTATGCGAAGCCCAACTGTACTTCCATTGGCAGAAGAGGGTTGGAGTTCTGTTCATACGGTAATTAACAAGGATTCTTTTTGGGAAGTGATAGATGAGTTGAAAAAAGCAGGAGCTGAGGGTATTTTAGTTTGTCCTATTGAAAAGATGGTACTTTAATTAGTTGTTATGAAGGGCGACTTAAAACTAGAATTGATTCCTTATGATGAAATGGAATCTATTTTGCCTCTGATTTTTGAGTTGAATCAAGGTAAGCTTTCTAAGGAGGTTTTGAAAAGTCGATTACAGTCTATGTTGGCCATGGGCGGATACCAATGTTTAGGCGTCTATGATAATCAAAAATTGATTGCTTGTTGTGGAATTTGGCTTTTACAAAAATTGTATAAGGGCAAACATTTGGAGTTGGACAATGTATTTGTAAACGAAGAATACCGCAGTAACGGTGTGGGGAATTTAATGATGGATTGGCTTTCGGAATATGGTAAAAGTATAGACTGTACGAGTTTAGAATGTAACTGCTACCTGCATAATGAAAAAGGGGTAAAGTTTTGGAAACGCCACGGTTTTGAGCCTTTAGGATACCATATGATTAAGAATTTAGAGTAAAGAAAATGAACAAAATATATAACCCTGATAAGGCGGAGTGGGGCACCGTTTTAAAGCGCCCAACTCAGACCGTAGCGGATATTGAACAGACTGTAGAAGCTATTTTTAAAGAGGTGCAGAGCAATGGAGATGCAACCTTAAAAAAGTATACCGAAAAGTTTGACGGTGTTATTATTGAGAACCTTGTAGTTTCTGAAAATGAAATAGAAGAAGCATCGGCTTTAGTTTCTCAACAGCTTAAAGATGCTATTCAGTTGGCAAAAAATAACATAGAAGTTTTTCACAAGGCTCAAAAGACAAGTAAAGTTTCAGTTGAAACGGCTAATGGGGTACAATGCTGGCAAGAAAAAAGACCTATTCAAAAGGTAGGACTTTACATTCCTGGCGGTACAGCACCTTTGTTTTCCACAATTTTAATGCTTGCCGTACCGGCTACGATTGCTGGTTGCGAAGAGTTGGTGTTGTGTTCGCCTCCTAATAAAGAAGGGAAGATTAACCCTGCTATTCTTTACACTGCCAATTTATGTGGCGTCAAGAAAATTTTTAAAGTAGGTGGCATTCAAGCTATTGCTTCTATGACATTTGGGACGGAAAGTATTCCAGAAGTATATAAAATCTTTGGACCAGGTAACCAATTCGTTACCGTGGCAAAACAGATTGCTACCAAATATGGTATTTCAATAGATATGCCTGCTGGTCCTAGTGAATTATTAGTTCTTGCTGATGATTCTGCTAATGCTGCTTTTGTGGCTTCAGATTTGTTGAGTCAGGCTGAACATGGTATAGATAGTCAGGTTATTCTAGTTTCTACTTCTAAAGATATGATCGATGCGGTGGAAAAGGAAGTTGAAAAGCAACTACCTGAACTTCCAAGAAAAGATATTGCCGAAAAGGCCATTGCTAACAGTAAATTGATTTACGTAGCGGATGATCAAACAGCTAATGATTTGATTAATGCATATGGACCTGAGCATTATATTGTTTGTGTAGAAAACGAAGATTTCTTTGTGAACAACATTAAGAATGCCGGTTCTGTTTTTATTGGAAATTATACTCCAGAAAGTGCGGGTGATTACGCTTCTGGAACCAATCATACATTGCCAACAAATGGGTACGCTAAGCAATACAGTGGTGTAAACCTAGATAGTTTTATGAAGAGTATGACTTTTCAGAAAATCAATGAAACTGGAATTAAAGAAATTGGAGCAGCAATAGAAATCATGGCCGAGGCCGAGGGACTATATGCGCACAAAAATGCGGTTACTTTACGTCTCAATAGTTTAAAATAATGAACAAGACCTTCAACATACAAAACCTGATAAGGGAGAATGTAAAAGGATTGAGTCCTTATAGTTCTGCCCGTGATGAATATGTTTCAGATGGCTCAGAGATGGTGTTTTTAGACGCTAATGAGAATCCGTTTGAAAATGGGGTAAACAGATATCCTGATCCACAGCAACGCGGATTAAAGTCGGTTTTGGCAGAGCAGAAAGGTATTGTCGCAGAAAATATACTTTTAGGAAATGGGAGCGATGAAGTGCTGGATTTATTATTCAGAACTTTCTGTGAACCTAAGATTGACAATATAATTTCTTTACCTCCAACATATGGTATGTATAAAGTGCTTTCGGGCATTAATACGGTAGAGAATAGAGAGGTTTTACTAACCGATGATTTTCAGCCGGATGTAGAAGCAATTTTTAATACGGTTGATGAGCACTCAAAGCTGTTATTTTTATGTTCTCCGAACAATCCGACGGGAAATGTTTTTAGTGAAGAAATCATGGTTGATTTGTTGAGTAAGTTCAACGGATTGGTTGTTGTTGATGAAGCCTATATTGATTTTGCAGATAGTGAAAGTTGGGTTTCTAGACTATCTGAATTTCCTAATTTGGTGATTACGCAAACGCTTTCTAAAGCATATGGAATGGCTGGTATTCGTTTAGGGATTTGCATTGCCTCTAAAGAGATAATAGCAGCAATTAATAAAATAAAACCACCATACAACGTAAATGAACTTACACAGCAAAAAGCGTTAAAAAGAGTTCTTGATTTAGACTCTGTAAAAAGTGAAATATCCAATATATTAAACGAAAGAGAGCGATTACTTAAAGTCTTGCGTGAAGTGTTGTTTGTAGAAAAAATATATGCTTCTGATGCCAATTTTGTGTTGGCTAAAGTAGATGATGCAAATAAACGCTATAACCAGTTACTGGTTGAAGGCGTGGTAGTTCGTAACAGGACAACCCAACCGCTTTGCGAGAATACTTTGCGTTTTACGGTAGGAACACCATCAGAAAATAAAAAATTAATAGAAGTGCTTAATAAGCTAACCTAAACCAAAAGTTCAAGAAACTAATACCATGGCGAAGAAAGTTTTATTTATAGATAGAGACGGTACCATTATTAAGGAGACTGTAGATGAGCAGATAGATGGTTTTGAAAAGATGATTTTTTATCCTAAGGCATTTACCTTTTTAAGTAAAATAGCCAAGGAATTAGATTATGAATTGGTAATGATTACCAATCAAGATGGACTTGGAACAGATGTTTTTCCTGAGGATACGTTTTGGCCGGTACATAATTTTATATTGAAGTCCTTTGAGAACGAAGGAGTCGTTTTTGATAAGGTTTTTCTAGACCGTACATTTCCGCATGAAAATGCAAATACAAGAAAACCAGGTACAGGTTTGTTAACGGAGTATTTTTCTGAAGACTACGATTTAAAGAATTCGTTTGTAATCGGTGACCGCTTAACGGACATTGAATTAGCAAAAAACCTAGGTTCAAAAGGTATTTTCATTAATGATGAAACTAACTTAGGTACTGGCGAAATCACAGTAAAAAGAGATGCTTTGGACTCGGTTATTGCTTTAGAAAGTAATGATTGGGAAAAGATTTACGAATTTTTGAAATTGGAGGAAAGAGCTTCAGAAACGCATAGAAAGACCAACGAAACTGATATCTTTATTAACCTAAACCTTGATGGTACTGGTAAGAGTGATATCAAGACTGGGTTGGCATTTTTTGACCATATGTTAGATCAATTAGCTCGTCATGGTCAAATGGATCTGGAAATTAAGGTAAATGGTGATTTAGAAGTAGATGAGCACCATACTATAGAAGATACCGCAATTGCCTTGGGAGAAGTGTTTAATACAGCTCTAGGTTCCAAAATGGGTATTGAGCGCTATGGTTTTTGCCTTCCTATGGATGATTGTCTTGCTCAGGTAGCTATAGATTTTGGTGGTAGAAACTGGTTGGTTTGGGATGCTGAGTTCAAACGTGAAATGGTAGGCGATATGCCAACTGAAATGTTTTATCATTTCTTTAAATCGTTCACAGATGGCGCTAAAGCCAATTTGAATGTAAAGGCAGAAGGCACAAATGAGCATCACAAAATTGAAGCTATATTTAAAGCCCTTGCAAAGGCGATTAAAATGGCGGTCAAGCGAGATGTTGAAAAGATGGTGCTGCCTAGCACAAAAGGAGTTTTGTAGAATTATGAAGTAAAGAAGTGCGAATTCAGAAGCTCGTATTTTAAACTTCATATTTGGTATTGAAAAGAATGAAAATAGTAATCATAAATTACGGTGCAGGGAATATTCAGAGTATCAAATTCGCTATAAAGCGTTTGGGGTATGAAGCTGTTTTGAGTCACGATATAGAAGAAATAAAATCTGCAGACAAGGTTATCTTTCCTGGTGTAGGCGAGGCGAGTAGTGCCATGTCTAAATTACGGGCAAGTGGTTTGGATAAACTAATTCCGAATTTAAAGCAGCCTGTTTTGGGTATATGCTTAGGAATGCAGTTAATGTGCCACTCTTCAGAAGAAGGCGACACCAAAGGTTTAGGTATTTTTGATGTGGATGTAATCAAATTCACGAATGAAGTGAAAGTTCCCCAGATTGGGTGGAATCAGATTGCCAACTTAAAGTCGGAGCTTTTTAAAAATATTGAGGAAAAAGAGCATATTTATTTGGTGCACAGTTTTTATGCGCCACTTTGCAAAGAAACCATAGCGGAATCTGAATACGGAATAAAATACAGCGCTGCACTGGCGAAGAATAATTTTTATGGCACCCAATTTCACCCTGAAAAAAGTAGTGAAGTAGGCGAGGCCATTTTGAAAAACTTTCTAGAAAGTTAGAAAATAATAAAAAGCAATTAACCACTCAGTACCCATTACAATGAGAATAATTCCAGCAATAGATATTATAGACGGTAAATGTGTTCGCCTTTCAAAAGGGGATTATGATACCAAGAAAATTTATAATGAGAATCCGTTAGAGGTTGCCAAAGAGTTTGAAGCTCATGGTATTCAATATTTGCATTTGGTGGATTTGGATGGTGCTAAAAGCAAGCATATTGTTAATCATAAAATCTTAGAGCAAATTGCTGCTAATACTACTTTGAGTATTGATTTTGGCGGTGGACTCAAAACAGATGACGATTTGCGTATTGCTTTTGAAAGCGGTGCTAATCAGATTACTGGTGGGAGTATTGCGGTAAAAGATAAGGATACTTTTTCTAACTGGATTCAAACTTACGGTGCTGAAAAAATTATTCTAGGTGCCGATGCAAAAGATGAAAAAGTAGCGGTTTCAGGCTGGCAAGAAGAATCAAAGGAAGAACTAATTCCTTTTATATCGTCTTATCAAGAACAAGGTATTGCTTATGTAATCTGTACCGATATTTCTAAAGATGGAATGTTAGAAGGTCCATCTTTTGACTTGTACAAGAAGATTTTAGAGGAGTGTAAGGTGAGTATGAGTGAAATTGGCGGGAATGTAACCCAAGGCCTAAAACTAATTGCTAGTGGCGGTATTTCTACTTTTGATGAACTTCCTAGGCTTGCAGAAATGGGTTGTGAAGGAACTATCATTGGCAAAGCCATTTATGAAAATAGAATCAGCTTAAAACAATTGGAAGATTTTATTCTAAAAATTGGTGGTTAAAAATTAAAGCGAATGCACTAATGAACGGAGGAAAATATAGGAGTTTTAAAACTCAGTTTCTAAGTTCTAATTTAAAAATATGTTAGCAAAACGAATAATTCCTTGTTTGGATATTAAAGACGGCAGAACGGTAAAGGGAATAAACTTTGTCGATTTACGTGATGCTGGTGATCCAGTGGAATTAGCAGAGATTTATAGTAGGGAAGGAGCAGATGAGCTTGTTTTTCTAGATATTTCAGCTACCGAACAAAAGCGTAAAACTTTAGCAGAACTGGTCTATCACGTGGCAGAAAAAGTGAATATTCCATTTACCGTTGGTGGTGGGATTTCTTCGGTTGAAGATGTAGATATCCTTTTGCAAAATGGAGCAGATAAAGTGTCCATTAATTCATCGGCAGTAAAAAATCCGCAGTTAATAAATGATTTAGTTGCCAAATTTGGTTCGCAATGTATTGTAGTAGCAATTGATGCCAAACAGATAGATGGTGAGTGGATTGTGCATTTGGTAGGCGGAAAAGTGCCGACTGAACGTAAACTGTTTGAATGGGCTAAAGAGGTAGAAGAAAGAGGAGCTGGTGAAATATTATTCACTTCAATGGACCATGATGGTACCAAGGATGGCTTTGCTAATGAAGCTTTGAGCAAACTAAGTACGGAATTGAATATACCTATTATAGCATCTGGTGGTGCTGGGAATATGCAACATTTTACGGATACATTCGTAGAGGGTAAAGCAGATGCAGCCCTTGCGGCAAGTGTTTTTCACTTTAAGGAAATCGGTATTAAAGATCTAAAAGAAAAACTAAAGGGGAACGGAATTCCAGTGAGGTTATAGTTCTAGATTATATTCCAAAATCTTGGCTGCTTGCATGCAGGAAAATTAGTTATGTAAAAACCAGAGGCAATGAAAAAAATAGGATTAATAGGCGGGATTACGTGGCAATCGACTCAGTTGTATTACCAACTATTGAATACAAAAATTGCCGAAACATTAGGGGGTCAAAGTTCATGTAAGTGTATCATAGAATCGGTTAATTTTTCGGATATTTCTTCAAAACAAGCTGAAGATGATTGGGATTCTCTGCATATTCAAATGGCTGATATAGCATTACGATTGCAAAACGCCGGAGCGGATATTATTTTGGTTTGCGCTAACACCATGCATTTAAGTGTTCCAGCAATCAAGGAGAAAATAACTGTTCCTTTGTTACATATAGCAGAAGTAGCTGGTAAGGCAGTACAAGCAAAAGGATGCAAAAAAGTTTTATTGTTGGGAACCAAGTACACTATGGAATTGGATTTCTACAAAGACATTCTAAAAAACCAGTTTGGAATAGAGGTGTTGATACCTTCTAAAGAAGATAGAGAAGTAGTACATAATGTTATTTATACAGAGCTCTCTAAGGGAATTACTACAGAGACTTCAAAAAAACAATATATAGATATTATTCTTAAAGCTGAAAAAGAAGGTGCGCAGGGTGTAATTTTGGGCTGTACAGAAATACCTTTACTGATTCAACAAGAAGATTGTAATATTGCGGTTATTGATACTACCAAGGAGCATGCATATGCCGCTGTGGAGTTTGCTCTTAATTGAGTTTGAAATTATAATAAACAATATGTGAGTTGCATGAGTGCAATCAAAAACATAGGAACGGGAAACCTTCTTAGATAGTTATCGGACAGATAAATAGAATAAAATGAAAATAGATTTTGACAAGAACGGAGACGGACTAGTACCTGCAATTATTCAAGATGCGGTTACTAAAAACGTTTTAATGCTGGGGTATATGAACCAAGAGGCTTTTGAGAAAACTCAAGAGACCAAAAAAGTGACTTTCTTCAGTCGTACTAAAAAGCGTTTATGGACCAAAGGTGAGGAGAGTGGAAACTTTCTTGAACTGGTAGATATCAAAAATGATTGTGATGATGATTCGCTTTTAATTTCTGTAAAGCCAGTTGGGCCTACATGTCATAAAGGAACGGATACCTGCTGGAACGAAGAGAACACTTCAAATTTTGGTTTCCTGTCTCAATTGGAAGAAGTTATAACACAGCGTCGTGAGGCTTCGGATTCTAGTAAGTCTTATGTAGCCTCTTTATTTGAAAAAGGCATCAACAAAATTGCTCAAAAAGTGGGTGAAGAAGCTGTGGAAACGGTAATAGAGGCCATGGATGATAATGATGACCTCTTTTTATACGAGAGTGCAGATTTACTTTTCCATTACTTAATCTTACTTCAGGCAAAAGGTTTCACCTTGAAAGATATTGAAGCAGAACTAGTAAAACGACATAAGTAGTCGTTTTACTAGTTTCTATTTTTTAGTTGTGAAGCACCTTTTAATCTCTGGTGATTAATTACAGCGCTGCCTTTATAATTAAGGGTGCTAGCTCCAGAGGCATCAACATCAATAGATTCAGTTGCGGTAAGGAAAGCTTCGCTGGCACCTGATAGGTCAATATTCAGGCGTTCAATCTGAAGGTCGTAATCTCTAAGGTCACTGCTTCCTGAAAGGTCTGCATGTACCGATTTTACTTCACCATAAATATTTGTTTTAGAAGCACCGTTCATGTCTACTTCTAGAAAATCAGCAATAACTTCACCTGTAAAGTCTGATGCTCCTGAAAGTTCAATTTTTCCTTTTGTTATATCCCAAGGAGTTTCAAGTGTAATGCTTGCTGCACCAGAGAGGTCAAATTCGGAAATATCTCTAGTGGTAATAAAAGCCTTCAATGTTGGGTTTCCACTAACGGTGGTAAACTTCTTTAGTTTAATAATAATTTCATTTCCTTCTCTGGCTACAACAATACGTTCGTGAAGATTGTCATTTGCTTCTATACGAATCTGTTCTTCGCCTTCAGAAAAGGTAACATAAACATCAAAAGCATTGGAAACTTTTAATTTGTCATAATCGGAAATAGTTAAATCTTTGGCGGTGATTTCGTCTGATGCTTTTACATGATCATAATCACAGGAGGTTAAAATTCCGCATGCCACGGCCATGACGATAAAAATCGTTTTTGTTTTCATTTTGATTGATTTTATGCTTGCCCTAAGGGAAAGCGGATTGATGAATTATGCTGTTTTAGACTTGCACTAAACGCTCCTGTAACTGAACTACAGGAATCCATTGAAAGTTAATGGGTGACCATTCTTCTTTAGAAGAAGAACTACAGGTAAAATCTTTCTTAAGAAACACCTGGTTGTTTTCGCTGAATACATATTGTGTTTCTATAACATCGTGACAATGGGGACAGATTTTCTTGTTGTTTGCTTTCATTGTACGTTCTTTTTGTATCTATTTCTACCCATATTGAAAACACCTACTTTAACTCCTATTCCGGCTGAAAAGCCATTAATACGGGTAGTTCGTGTTGGGGGAAGTTCTATTCTACTTGAAAAACGATATTTGATGCCTGCTTCTAGTTGCAAATAACGAGAGACATTAAATAGGGCACTTATACCAGGTTCGGCTACGAAAACAACATCAACATCATCCTCGGTGAGCTCTTCTTCATATTCTTCGTCATGAAAATTATTTTCGATATAACCAACAGCACCTGCGCCTAATAAAAGGGGAAATGAAAGATTTACTCTTTTTTTGCTGAAGAAAATAGGTTCCAAATGCAGACCGCCATAAGCACCAATAAGATCCTCATTGCGAGATAAAGTATTATTGAATAAATCTTGTTGGGAATAGAGAAAAGTACCAGCAAAACCTACTTCAAATTGCTGATTAGCAACATAGGCCACCTTTATTCCGCCAGTATAAGAAGGTTCTCCGTCTATTTCACCAACGCCAAGGTCAAGACCTAAGTATACACCGTGAACAACATTGTTACGATCATTAAATTCTAAGTAATCATCTGTTGTATCTTGCCCGAAACTTGAAAAGGTAGCTCCAGCGATTAATAAAAGGAGACTAATTTTGAGTGGTTTCATTACTGTCCGTTTTTTGATTGATTTATCTAATAGACAACCAAAGCTTTAAAAAGTTGCATCTAAACCGATATTTTTTTGAAAAAAATATTTTACCACTGTAATTCCCCTTTTTATTTAAGGGTATTTATTCTTTTGAACAGTATTTGGCGCCCCATTTATCAAGGCTTCTTAATATACTTTCAAGAGATTTTCCTTTTTCACTTAGTGCATATTCTACTTTTGGTGGCACTACAGGAAACACTTCTCTTAGAACCAAACCGTCCTTTTCTAATTCACGTACGGTTTGGGTGAACATTTTATTTGAAATTCCGGGCACTTTTTTCTGTAGTATTCCAGAACGCAATGGGCCATCTAAAAGATGAAAAAGCACTAAGGGTTTCCACTTTGTACCAATTAGGTTCATGGTTTGGTCTAAAGGGCAGTAATAATTTTGATTCATTATGTATTGTAATTAACTGATTAACTGCATTTAACTCGTTTTGGTAACTATACTACTTTTTGGTAAGTTATTGCTAATAAGACAAATATAGTTTTATTTTGAACTCTAAAACAGAGACTATGAGCACAAATAAAGATTATCCAAAATCATTCTCACATATAGGCATTACTATTCCTGACATAGAGAAGGCAGTTAAATTCTATTCAGAAGTAATGGGCTGGTATGTAATTATGCCTCCGTCTAAAGTAAAGAAGGATGCAGATACGGCTATTGGTCAAATGTGTATAGACGTATTTGGCAATGATTGGGAAGAATTTGAAATCGCACATATGTCAACTTCAGATGGCATAGGGATAGAATTATTCACTTTCCCACATGGTGTTAAAGAGGCTCCAGAATTTAATCCGTTTAATACAGGGTTATTTCATTTTTGTGTACAAGATCCGGATATTGAAGGTTTGGTTGATAAGGTTGTTGCGTATGGAGGGAAGCAGCGCATGCCAATTAAATCTTATTACCCAAATGACAAGCCTTATAAAATGTGTTATGTAGAGGATCCGTTTGGTATTGTGTTTGAAATTTATACGCACAGTTATGAGCTTACGTATTCCTCTGGGGCGTATTCTAAGTAAAAAAAGATGTATAAAAAAATCGATTGGTTTCTATTTGAAACCAATCGATTTTTTATGCTTTAGACTCTAATAGACTAAATATTTGTGATTACAACTCTTTCAGTAAAACCACACCCTTTTTACCGGTAATAGAAATATGACCTTGGGACTTTTTACCGTAAGTCGCTTTTATTTCACGAAGTTTTTTCCCTTTATCCAGCATTTTCGAATCTACATCATGAAACGTTTTAGGTAGCCGTACAAGACCTTCTTCTAGCACAGCATTAAATTCGTGTGGAAAACCTGAGATATTAAGGCTAACCTCGGAAGACTCCTGTTCAATAGCAATATTTGCGTTTGGAGTTTGAATATGGTCTACTGTAAAATCTGATACTTTTAAAATCAAATCTATATCTTTTGCTAATCTTCGCAATTGAATATTACTGAATTTTAATACGCCGTAGAGTGTGCTTACTTCTTCTAAATCAACTTCATCTTTGTTGGAATAAAACTCTAAGGAACCAACCATATGCATATCTATATCACTACCACTGCTGTTCAGACGCATGGTACTTGAATCGTCCATATCCAAACCACCATTTTTTAAATCTAAATTACCGTAATTGATGTTTTTGGCTCTTAACTTTCCATATTTTAGAGTAATGTCGGCTTTGTTCAGATTTTCATTTATCCACATATCGCCATGTTGCACATCGGCTTCTAGCACCCCTTGCCAACCTTCAATAAAAACATGACCAAATTTGTTGAGAATTTCTAGTTCCGCTTTTTCGGGCATGTACACTTTATAATCTATTTGAACATTACTTCGGTCAAAATCAAA
The DNA here is from genome assembly GCF_018603515.1 of Zobellia barbeyronii. Lineage (GTDB taxonomy): Bacteria > Bacteroidota > Bacteroidia > Flavobacteriales > Flavobacteriaceae > Zobellia > Zobellia barbeyronii. Next base: position 202,610 of record NZ_JACATN010000005.1, on the reverse strand, counting down.
AGGATTCGCTTTTTCAAAAAGATTAGAAAAGAAGCCGGAACTATTTTCTCCAATCTCGTAACTAACAGATATAAAGTTTTCGCTTTCACGAAGAACAGGGCGTATACGCTCTAAAAGTTCTTTGGCATTGTCTTTTTTCTTATGTGTAACGGTAATGTTCACCGTAATGGACACCTCGTCTTTAGACCAGCCATATATATTTATGTTACCATATTTGTTGTCTAAATGAAGTTCGCCAGCATTAGTGAACTCGTAGGTCTTGGTAACTTTTTTAGACACCTTTTCCTGCGCCATGACCGGAAGGCCAAAGACCATTGCCGCAGCAAATAGGAGCAGTTTTTTATAAAGTATATCCATAATCGTCATCTTTTAATTTTGATTTGTTCAGTTGTCGCAAAAGGTTTTCTATAAGTTCTATGCGCTTTCTATAATTGGAAACAATGGCTTCAAGCACCAAATCATTATCTAGATTATTCTGCATTTCTAGTCGCAATTGTTCATACTCCACATCTAGTTCATCCATGAAGGATAGAAACTCAGCTTTATCCGCATCGGACAGGCTTTCATTTTTTTGTACCAGTTGTACTTGGTAAGAAACCAGACCTTGGTAATGCATATCTATATCCTGTAATTCTCTGGATACAAAAGAGTTTTCGCTATCCGAGTTACTTAAGAAAGAAACACCTAGTAGTCTTGAAATACCTAAAACAATTAGTACGGTTGCAGCTATGCGCAACATGGGTGATTTCCACAGCGGTATCACTTTTTGTTTTGGCGGGTCTAACTTAGCCTCAATATTTGCCCAAAGCTTAACGCGATCGGCTTTTTGGCCATCAAACTGTGCTTTGTTTTTTCTGATATGTTTTTCAAAATTGTCCATTATAACGTCTTTATAATTTCAACCAGTTTCTTTTTTGCTCTGTGGTATTGAGATTTGGAAGTTGATACGGATATACCCATCACTTCTCCAATTTCCATGTGGTCATAGCCTTCCAGCAAATACAGGTTAATTATGTTTTTATAACCCAAAGGAAGTTTCTCAATACCTCGTTTTATCTTCTCTATATCCATCGCGTCTACCGGCTCGTAACTTTGCTCTTCTGTAAGATGATATTCATGGTCTTCCATCGCAGCAAGTGGTAGTCGTTTCACTTTTAAATGATTAATGCTTTTGTTGATTACAATCCGTTTAAGCCAAGAACCAAAGGTTGATTCATATTTAAAATTGTGCAGGTTTTTAAAAGCATCTACAAAGCTGTCTTGCACAATATCTTCTGCATCTTCCTTAATTCCTAAAAAACGCATCCCAATATTGTACATAGCATCTACGTAGAGCTCATACAGTTGGTGCTGTGAGTTCCTATCGCCAGACTTGCTACTTTCAACAAGGGACTTATGCGTAAAACGGATTTCGGTTTCCAATTAATTTAAGAGGGTTGATTCTACTCTAAATTACATTTCATTAACAAAGACAAGCAAAAGTTGCGAGGGTTGCATATGGGGAGAATTATTTTAATACTAAGGTATACATATATTATAGTACTTATCTTTTTATGATTTATTAGCTTCGTTGTTTTAGTATTTTAATAAAAATTAAAAAGGCGTGCAACCTTCTTTATTTTTTGTTGTCCATAGAGGTGTTCATCAATCAAAAATCAAAATAAATAAAATGACAAAAAATGTAATTAATAGTACTTCACAACAATGGTTTACGGCCATGTTAAGCTTGCTATTTTTGCTGGTTAGTGCGGTAAGCATTGCGCAAGAAAACTATACTGTTAGTGGTAAAGTAAGTGATGCAGCAAATGGTGAAACCCTTTTTGGGGCTTCCGTTTTTTTGGAAGGAACTTCTATTGGAGTGGTCACTAATGAATACGGATTCTACTCCATTACAGCTCCTGAAGGGAACTATCGCTTGCTTATTTCCTATATGGGATATTCCGAAAAGTATCAGGAAATTACCTTGGATAAAGATCAAAAGTTCGATTTTGAGATTTCAGAATTTTCAACCGAGTTAGAAGAAGTTGTGGTTAGCGCAGATGAGCCGGAAAGGGCCATCTTACGAAAGCCGGAAATGAGTGTTGCTAAAATGAATATAGCAACCGTAAAACAAATGCCCGTGGTTTTGGGTGAGGTAGATATTCTAAAGTCGTTACAAATGCTTCCGGGTGTTACAAATAATGGCGAAGGTACAGGAGGTTTTCATGTAAGAGGTGGTGCGGGTGATCAAAACTTGGTATTGTTAGATGAGGCTATTATTTATAACACATCTCACATGTTTGGTTTCTTCTCCGTATTTAATGCCGATGCTATTAAAGATGTGAAATTATACAAAGGTGGTATTCCGGCACGCTATGGTGGTAGAGTTTCTTCTGTATTAGATGTGCGTCAAAAAGATGGAAATAGTAAGCAGTTTGCAGCAACAGGAGGGATTGGTATAATTTCTAGTCGTCTTGCACTTGAAGGTCCTTTGTTCAAAGAAAAGGGGTCGTTCTTAATAGCAGGGAGACGATCATATGCAGACTTATTATTAAAAGCTGCTGGCGAGGACAATAGCGTTAGCTTCTACGATTTAAACTTAAAAACCAATTATAAGATTAATGCGAATAACAGGTTATATCTTTCGGGTTATTTCGGTAGGGATGCTTTTGAGTTAGGTGAGAATTTCACGAGTAGTTACGGAAATTCAACGGGGAATTTACGTTGGAACCATATATTCAATAACAGACTCTTTTCAAACCTATCCGTAGTTTATAGTAAGTATGATTATGATTTAGGTATTACCACGGCAGAGTTTGATTGGGTTTCTTCAATCACAAATTATAATCTGAAATATGATTTTAAATACTACTTCAGTGATAAGTTCAAGTTAGACTTTGGTGCCAGTGGAATTTATTATGATTTTGATCCAGGGGAAATTCGTCCTACTTCTGAGACTTCATCTGTTAACTCATTTATTTTAGACAGTAAGAAAGCGCTAGAAAGTGGTGTATATATAAATGCTGAACATAAGCTAACGGATAATTTAACAGCCCAATACGGTTTGCGTTATAGTGGGTTTACTAGATTTGGAGGACAAGCCATGGTAGAGTATGCCAATAATCAACCTGTGGTATACAATTCGGTTTTAGGTATTTATGAGAGAGGAACTGAAGTAGGGGAGACAAATTATGATAAAGGAGATGTTATAGAGAAGTTTGGAAATTTTGAACCTAGAGCTTCGCTGGCTTATGTTTTAAATGATGATTCATCTTTAAAAGTAGGATTTTCAAGAGTTGCCCAATACATTCATTTGCTATCGAATACTTCTTCGGCTACACCATTAGATGTTTGGGCACCTAGTGGACAATATGTTAAGCCACAATTATCAAATCAATATGCATTGGGATATTTTAGAAACTTCAAGGATAAGGCATATTCTATGGAGGCGGAAGTCTACTTCAAAAACACCGATAATAGAATCGATTATATTGATGGGTCTGATTTAATAGGACAAAACACTATAGAAACGGAGATTTTAAATGGAGAATCTAGAGCTTATGGTCTTGAACTTTTATTACGTAAAAATGAAGGTGATTTTACGGGATGGATTGCATATACCTTGTCAAAATCTGAACAACGAACTCCTGGCGGAAATGCAGGTGGTTTAGGTATTAATGATGGTGACTGGTACAATACACCCTATGATAGAACACATGATATTTCTATTTCAGGGGCTTATAAGTTGAATGATAAATTAAGCTTTGGTGCCAATCTTGTTTTTCAAACCGGTAGACCGGTTACTTACCCAAATGGCCAATATGAATACGAAGGAATTTCTGTAGCCAGTTATGCTGATAGGAATTCAGACCGTTTGCCTTCCTATCACCGTTTAGATTTATCGGTTAATTATAAACCGAATCGTAAACCAGAGAGGCGTTTTAAAGGAGAGTGGGTATTAGGTATTTATAACGCCTATAACCGTAAGAATGCAGCATCTATTTCCTTTGGACAGAATTTAGAAACGGGAGCTAATGAAGCTACTAGAACTGCCATTTTTGGAATCGTCCCTTCGTTAACCTATAACTTTAAATTTTAAAAAAAATGTACAACTATATAAAATCCATCGTACTTCTCTTGTTCGTTTCAATCACTTCTTGTAGTGATGTGATTGATGTGGAGGTACAAGAAGGACAATCCCGACTAGTAATTCAAGCTTCATTAGATTGGGAGAAAGGTACTACCGGAAACGAACAGATTGTAAAGTTGAGTACATCTACCGAGTTTTTTGACACCACTAGTAACACAGCTGTTACGGGCGCATCTGTTTCTGTAACTAATGATGTAAGCGGTGCGGAATTTATCTTTATAGATCAGAATAATGGTGAATACACTACTTCTGAATTTGTACCTGTATTAAATGAATCATACACACTTACAGTTATACATAACGGAGAAACCTATTCTGCAAATGAAACTATGATGACGGTTACGGAAATCACAGATTTATACCAAGGACTTGAGGATGGTTTTGATGATGAGGAACTGGAGCTACATGTAGAATTTACAGATCCCGAAGACGAGGATAACTTTTATCTTTTTAAATTCCAAAAGCAAGGAGATTTACTGCCAGAATTTGAGGTAGGTGACGATGAATTTGTAAATGGAAACGAACTAGACTGGTGGTATGAAATTGAAGAAGATGAAGACACAGATAAAATAGAAGCTCTTGCTCCTGGAGATGTGGTAACCATAGAAATGTATGGTATTTCAGAAGCCTATTATGGTTATATGGATATTTTAATAGATCAAATAGGTGGTGTTGGTATTTTTTCTGCCACCCCAGTTGCTGTAAAAGGAAACTGCATAAACCTGACAAATCCAGATAATTACGCACACGGATACTTTAGGCTAACAGAAGTGAATAAAACAAGTTATACGTTTGAGTAAGACTGCGTTTAGTATTTAGTACAGAGTATTTAGTAGTTAGTGAAGGAATAACAAATGCGGTCTGTAAAACTAGACATAGCTATCAAAGACTTTCTGCTCAGTACTCTATACTAAAAACTTACTAATAATCTACCACCAAACCACGAAAAATTTCTGAAACTCGGTATCTGATTTTTTCATCCAGAGCATGGGAGCATTCTGGTTTAAAGTATGGAGATTCACTTCCATTAAAGTTTCAAAATGTGAGGACCAACGTACTTTTTTATGAGGTGGAATTACCCATTCTGATTTACTTGGAATATAATATTGGTGGTTTTTAAAATCGTCTTTCTCAAAAGCCTCAAACTTTAACCAATATCCATAAACACAGTTCTTATTTAAAGGTGTAATGTCTACATCAGCATTAGTATATGGCATATAGAGCTGTGCTTTAAAGCAAGCTTGATGCTCAATTTCTTCGTGGTTTATTTGTCTTTCTTCTAAAGTTTTAATCCCATTTTTAGAATGTAAAAGGGGAAACTGCTTGTTCCTTATTTTTTCCATTTTTGTAAAGAACATATCTTTACGGTTCGGCCCAATTAGTCGGTGTATAGGTTCGGATATAGTCGGGTCTATAATATAGAATTTGTACGTCAGCTCAACATGTATCAGTTTTTCTGTTTCTCGGTGTTTCAGAATAAAGTCTATTTCACCAATGGTCCGGTTTTCATCTTTAACAGGCTGGTTATGGAGAATAAGGTCGTAGGTGTTATTTCTAATTAATAACTGAGTAAATACATGTTCCATTTGATGACCTAAACGTAGTTTTTTGGAAATGGGTTTTGGTAGAAATCTATTTAAGTTTACCTCTGGGAAAACAAATTGATTTATTCCAAATTCTTCACCTGTCCACAAAGCAGGTGTACTTAAAAAACCAAAACACTGTTCTTTTATCATCTTTCACGAAGATATGTTCTCTTAATCTTCTGTCAAAAAAATAACCATTACTTCGTAAGACTTTGTTAATACCAGAGCTGGGCATGATTAAATTATCGAAAACTTCTTTATATTGTAGATTCATTTCTACAACAACTCACAAAAAAACACAGATGAACTCAAACAGAAGAAATTTCCTAAAAAAAACTTCATTGGTAGGAGCAGGCATAGCTTTGGCTCCAAATGTTTCCCAAGCTAATTTTTTAGGAACGGACAGGCCTTATTCGGCACAATACATGGGTGCTTTTAAAGCTCCTAAATTAGTTAAGGTGCGTTTTGCGTTTATAGGTGTAGGAGCAAGAGGTTCGGGGCATGTAGCTCAAATTGCGGCAATAGAAGGTACAGAGGTTGTTGCTATATCCGACCTTTACGAAGATTTGGCCAAAAAGTCTGCAGACGTTTGTAAGGAGGCAGGAAAAGGACAGAGACATAAAAAAGTAAAGCTATATACCGATAGTGAAAACGATTGGAAAAAAATGCTGGAGGAACAAAAACCGGATGCGGTTATCATTGCTACTCCTTGGGGATTACATGCCCCTATGGCCATTGCAGCTATGAATAGCGGAAGTCATGCTTTTGTAGAAGTTCCATTGGCCTTGACCATAAAGGAAATGTGGGATATTGTAGACACTTCTGAAAAGACACAGAAACATTGTATGATGATGGAGAACGTCAACTACGGTAGAGATGAGTTGTTGTATCTTAATATGTGTCGTGAAGGTGTTATTGGAGAATTACTACATGGGGAAGCGGCGTATATTCATGAATTGCGTTTTCAAATGAACGAGGTGGACCGTGGTACCGGTTCTTGGAGAACGCCACATTATGCGCATAGAAATGGAAATCTTTATCCAACACACGGTTTGGGTCCTGTTGCGCAGTATATGAACATTGGTCGTACAGATGATAATTTCAAGTTTATTAATTCATTTTCGTCTCCTGCAAAAGGCCGCCAATTGTATGCGGAAAAGAACTTTCCTGCTGATCACAAATGGAATAAATTGGATTATAAAGGAGGAGATATCAATACCTCTATCATAAAAACCACAATGGGTCGTACTATTATGGTACAATGGGATGAAACTAGTCCACGTCCGTATACCCGTCATAATATGATTCAAGGTACAAAAGGTACTTTGGCAGGTTTCCCAACCCGTGTTGCTATAGAAGGTGGCGTTGAAGGCGCAACTGAAGATCACCACCACTGGGCAGAAGGAGATGGTTTGGCAAAAATCTATGAAAAATATGAACACCCATTATATAAGAGAGTAGGAGACCTAGCTACAAAAATGGGAGGTCACGGCGGAATGGATTTTATGATGTTATTCCGTGTTGTTGAATGTTTAAGAAATGGAGAGCCTTTGGATCAGAATGTTTACGAAGGTTGTCTTTGGAGTGCGGTTTCGCCTCTAAGTGAAACTTCTGTAGCAGCTAACGGTGCTCCACAAGAGTTTCCAGATTTTACCCGTGGTGCTTGGAAAACTACCGCACCTTTAGGAATTATAAGTTAATTTACTCTTCTCCTTAAAAAATAACAAAGCAGCCATGCTTTGTAAATGCTTATAGCCCATAACCGTTAACATTTCCTAAAAATGGAGGTGTTAACGGTTTTATTAAGTAATTTTATATTTATGGCTATGAACACAAGAAAAGGATTCCGGTTTTCAACATATGAAGCACCGGGACAAACTCCTTTCGATAAACTTTTTGATATATTTCAAGAACTCATAACCCATACTTCTGGTGATTTTGACGAGGCCATAGATTGGCTTCGTGAATTGGATAAGGAGTATGAACTGACGGATGATGAATATACGATTGATGATTTTATTGAGGAGTTAAAAGCAAAAGGATACATTCAGGAAGAATTTGATGATAATGCTGCCGGCGGAGAAGGAGAAGAGGGCGATGAAAATGGTGGAAAAGGAAATATTTCTATTACCGCTAAAATGGAACGCTTAATTCGCCAACGTGCATTAGATCAGATTTTTGGTAAAATTAAACGGAGTGGTTCCGGAAACCATAAAACAGGAAAATCCGGACAAGGAGATGAGCATACGGGAGATTTGCGAGAATACCGTTATGGTGATGGTTTGGAGCACATTTCAATGACCGAGAGTCTTAAAAATGCTCAAATCAATCATGGTATGGGTAGCTTCACTTTAAATGAAGACGATTTGGTGGTTGAGGATACTCAGCATAAAGCGCAGATGAGCACTGTATTGATGATTGATATTAGCCACAGTATGATTCTGTATGGCGAAGATCGGATTACACCAGCTAAAAAAGTGGCAATGGCATTGGCAGAGTTGATTACGACTCGCTATCCAAAGGATACTTTGGATATTTTGGTTTTTGGTAATGACGCTTGGCCTATTCCTATAAAGGACCTTCCGTACTTAAAGGTTGGACCGTATCATACCAATACTGTAGCTGGACTTCAGTTGGCAATGGATATGCTACGTCGTAAGCGGAATACCAATAAGCAGATTTTTATGATTACCGATGGAAAGCCCAGTTGTTTAAGGCTTCCGGATGGTACTTATTATAAGAATAGTGTTGGTTTGGATGATTATATAGTCGAGAAATGTTACAACATGGCAAGACAGGCTAGAAAATTACATATTCCTATAACCACGTTTATGATTGCCCAAGACGCTTATTTGATGCAATTCATTAGGCATTTTACAGAAGCAAATAAGGGCAAGGCATTCTTTACAGGGCTGCAAGGTTTGGGTGAAATGATTTTTGAAGATTACGAAACAAATAGGAAAAAGAGATTGAAGTAAAAAGAGGAAAATAGATAAGATGACAACGTATAAAAAACCTTGGTTTAAAAGAAAACGTACTTGGTTTTCGTTGTTCTTCTTGATCTGTATGGGCTTGTTTCTTTCAACCCTACCAAAAGAATTACCGCGCAATGTGGCTTATTTGGCAAAGGCATATTCAGAACCTGAAATAGCAGAGGGCGCATTGGAAATTGTTAAAAGTAATCCGAAAATAATTGCTTTATTAGGAGAGTTAAAACCAATGGGTCAATTCGATATGTTAGAAGGGTCAGTTGGTTATTCTAAAGAAGGTGATTCGGTAGCAATAACCATTCATGTAAGAGGTGATAAAAAAAAGAAAAAGGTTCGTGCAAATATGGATGTTTTAGCACAAAAAATAAATAACAAATGGGAATATATAAATATTCAAGTTCGAATTAAGGGTCCAGTAGAATTGAAACAAACCATTCCTATTTTAGATAAACAATAGTATAGAAACATATGACTTTGAAACATAAAGAGATTACCACATTAAAGGAGCTAAAAGCTGCAGGTTATAAAAGCAAATCTATTAAAGATGAGTTGCGAGACAACCTCATTCAAAAAATAAAGAAGGGTGAAGAAACTTTCCCTGGGGTATGGGGGTATGAAGATTCCGTTATTCCAGAGTTGGAGCGGGCTATTTTATCTCGGCATAATATTAATTTACTAGGATTGCGTGGTCAGGCTAAAACTCGTTTAGCTCACTTAATGGTAGATTTATTAGATGAATTTATTCCTGTAGTAGAAGGTTCGGAAATTAATGATGACCCTATGAAGCCCATGTCTAGATATGCTATGGAGCTGATTAAAGAAAAAGGAGATGACACTCCAATTTCTTGGTTGCATAAAGATGAGCGTTTTGCCGAAAAATTAGCAACACCAGACGTTACCGTGGCCGATTTAATTGGAGACGTAGATCCTATAAAAGCGGCAAACCTTAAATTATCTTATGCAGATGATAGAGTGATTCATTTTGGGATGATCCCACGTGCTAACCGCTGTATTTTTGTCATTAACGAACTTCCAGATTTACAAGCACGTATTCAAGTTTCTCTATTTAATATATTGGAGGAAGGAGATATACAGATTCGTGGTTTTAAACTCAGATTACCGTTGGATATTCAGTTTGTGTTTACCGCAAACCCTGAGGATTATACAAATAGAGGAAGTATAGTAACGCCGTTGAAAGATAGAATTGGGTCTCAGATATTAACGCATTATCCGGATGATATTGAAACCGCTAGAAAAATTACGGAACAAGAAGCTAATCTTGACGCACGCCAAACGGATTCTGTTTATGTACCGGACTTGGCCAAAGATTTACTCGAGCAAATTATTTTTGAAGCTCGTGATAGTGAATATGTAGATGCTAAAAGTGGTGTAAGTGCACGAACAAGTATAACCGCTTTTGAAAACCTTTTGAGTACTGCAGAAAGAAGAGCTTTAGTGACAGATGCTAGTAGCACCATGGTACGATTGAGTGATTTTATGGGGATTATCCCTGCCATTACCGGTAAGATAGAATTGGTCTATGAAGGTGAGCAGGAAGGTGCAGATGGTGTAGCTGAAATTTTGATTGATGATGCTGTAAAAAGCCTGTTTCCAAAATATTTTCCAGCAATAAACAAACTGGAAAGAAAAGACGCTCCATCTCCATATGATGATTTGTTGAGTTGGTTCTTTCAAGGTGAAGGTTTTGAGTTGTTGGATGAGTTTACGGATGAAGAATACAAGCGAACGTTAGACGGCATTCCTGAGCTTAGTCAGCTGATAAAAGAGCATCAACCAGATTTTCCTAAGGAAGATATGTACTTCTTGAAGGAATTGGTTTTATGGGGACTTGTATCACATAAGAAACTAAGTAAAAATAGATTCGCAGAAGGCTATCAATTTAAAGACCTTTATGGGAGTTATATAGATGGGTTGTAGAAAACCCTAGTCTTAAAAATTAAAAAGCCCTTTCGTTTAGAAAGGGCTTTTTTTATTGGTTGTTATTACAATTATTCAATGACCCATACGTCATTGTAGTGAGATCTAAGATTATCATCTTGGTCAATATGTAATCCACCAGAGATAAGTATTTTATTTTCGAAAACAGTAGAGGCATGTCCTAATCTTCCGGTATAAGAATCGCTACCGCTCAGTTTATTCCATTCGGTTCCATTATCTGAATACCATACATCTGCAAATGAAACAACGTCTTGCTCCATAGTTTCTTGATTCGTTACAGCTTGCCAGCCACCAATGGCCCACATTTTGTTGTCATACACTAAAGAGGTATGATTAGCACGAATTTCAAATACAGATTCCGTAGCTACTTCCGTCCAGTTTATGCCATCAGTAGACGTATAAATATCATTATAGAATAAAGGTGAGAAATCTTGAATTGTAGTTCCCCCCATTAAATACATTTTATCATTAAATACTACCGTAGTATGGTCTGTACGTGGTGAGAACTGTGTGCTAGATGCTGCTTCTGTCCAAGTTATTCCGTCTTCAGAATACCAAACATCATTCATTTGTTCAGTTACCTTAGTTCCACCAATAACCCACAACTTGTTATCATAAACAAGGGTAGAATGACCTTCTCTAGAGCCAAATGGACCGGATAAATCATTCCGTACCCAATCTATACCATTAGTAGAGGACCAGATATCACTAAAACCTCCACCAATAATCCAAAACTTATTTTTGAATACAATAGCTGTGTGGTTATTTTTTCCTCCAAAACCAAAAGGATCCTCTGCCACTAGCTCCCAGGTTTTTCCATCTACAGAAGACCATACGTCTTTGTAATTTGAGTTGTCGTTTTGACCACCTATCATCCATAATTTACCGTCAAACTCAGTAATACTATGATTTCTTCGTTTACTAAATTCCGCATTAGCAGTTAAAGCAGTTTCGGAAAACGTATAGCCTTTAGTGCTAAAGCTAAAGGTTTCGGTACTTTCGGTTTTACCTCCATTACTATCACTAGCAACTACTTTCCAATAATATACCTTGTTTCGTTCCAAACCTTCAGTTATAGAAAACTCAGGTGCTGTTAAATCTTCTGCTATAATAGTTTCTGGAGATACTGTTGTGTCTAGAAAAAGTTTATAGGTAAGTTCATCGCCATCTGGATCTGTAGCAGTAGCCCAAGTTAAAAGCGGATTTAAATCAATATCTGCTGCACCATTATCTAAAGCTACAAGATTGAATGCTTCAGGAGCACCATTCCCTGGAACTTGTTCTTCTTCTTCCGGTTGCTCGGTATCCGTATCTGGGACATCAATTTGTAAATCATCACTAGAACATGCGCCAAAAATCAAAAGGGAAGTACTGATAAATAGTAGGTTTTTAAACTTCATGATAGGGATTTTAAGTTATGAGTATATAACTATCAGCCTTATAAAAAATTTGAAGCTTTAGACCAAGTGTTTCTTCTTTCAGATAAACATCAATTTTAGGCAATAGTAGTCAGGTGAATTGATAAATAAGAATAGTAAATGAAGTTTTAGGTTACTAATTATCGTCAGGAGTAAGGACTAAATCCTTTGTTTAGAAAGATAAATAAGCTATATTTGGTAAACCAGTTTGGTAAACCAATTAGGCAAGATGGCAATTGGATGTAGTTACTTAATCTGTATTCGAAATTCTCAACTATTTTAAAGAATCTAATAGAACAACTCTCTCAAAACACCTAAACGATGAAAACTAGTTTATTAGCAATAAGTGCAGCTCTTTTATTCTTTTCATTTACTAAAAACCCTGATTATCAAGAGTTTTATGTAAAAAACATATCAGAATTGAATGCTGCAATAAATAGTGCAAGTCCTGGAGATGAGATAATAATGGCCAATGGCGAATGGAAGGATGTACAGATTAAATTTGTAGGTTATGGAACAGAAGAGCAGCCAATTACGCTTAAAGCCGAAACTGCTGGAAAAGTTTTCATCAGTGGAGTATCTGACTTAAAACTTGGTGGAGATTATTTGGTAGTCAGTGGTTTGAATTTCACGAGTGGTTATTCTCCTTCCGATGCCGTGGTGGAGTTTGCAATTAATAAAGATACGGTTGCCAATCACTCCAAGCTTACCAATAGTGTAATCTTAGATTATAATAAGCCTCAAAAAAATCAAACGGATTTATGGGTTTTGTTTCACGGGCGTCATAATGAACTAGAAGGTTGTTATATCGCCGGTAAGGCTAACAGAGGGCCTACGGTCAGAATTGATTTGGCAGGGAATCATAGCATAAAGAATTATCATAAAATCACCAACAATTATTTTGGACCAAGACCTCCAAAAGGTGGTCCAAGTGCAGAAACCATACAGCTTGGTAATAGTTATACTTCAATGGCTCCAAGTTACACCTTGGTTCAACATAATTTCTTTGACAGATGTAATGGCGAAGTTGAAGTTATTTCAAGTAAAACCAACTTTAACGAATTTAGAAACAATGTTTTCTATAAAAGCGAAGGGTCAGTGGTTACAAGGCACGGTAACTATTGTATTATAGATGGCAATTATTTTATAGGCGATAAAAATTCTGAGCAAATAGGAGGAGTGAGACTTATTGGAACAGGACATTGGGTGACGAACAATTACTTTTTTGACCTAAAAGGAGATACGTTCAGAAGTCCGTTGGCCATTATGAACGGTATTAAAAAATCGCCTTTAAATAGATATATACAGGTTACAGATGTAGTGGTAGCCTATAATTCATACATTAATTGCTCCCCTTGGCAGTTTAGTGTTGGTTCTAACGTAGATCAAAAGGATATTCTTCCCGCTAGCGAAATCAGGTCTGAAAGACCTATTCGTACAATTGTGGCCAACAACCTAATCTACAATGACAAAGGTGTTGAGCAAGTTGTAATTGCTCATGATTCTTTGGATGGAATTGATTTTGAAAGTAATATCATTAACAATCAAGGAGTTTCATTTGATAAAATCTCCGGTATTGAAGCAGAAGATTTTTCAATTTCTGAATTGGAAGAAAATGTTTGGATTCCATCGGCTGATGTGTCCAGTCCGGAACTTTATAATGGTTTTGAATTTGATTTAATTAAAAAGGACCTTTTTGGGAATTCAAGAGAGGAAAAAAACGAAGTTGGGGCTGTTGTAGGTAAGCCGGTTAAAAATCTAAATCTTATGGATGTATCTCAGTACGGTCCAGATTGGTATTCTCCAAATTCTGCTAATGACTATGCACCCAAAACCTATTCCGTTAGTTCAACTTCCAAATTGGTTAGTACGCTCCAGAAAGCAAAAAATGGTGATACCATTGTTCTGACTTCCAGCAAGTATAAGCTGAAAACCTCTTTAAAAATTGATAAGATGTTGACCATTCGCTCAGCGGATGTCAATAACAAGGCTATTATTCAATATAATGGTGCTCCAGGAACACCGGCCTTTGAAATGAACCCTAAAGGAAAGCTTACTCTTAAAGGTGTTTACCTTATAGGCGCAAAAGATCAGTACGCGTTCGCAAGCTTAAAAGAGAACATGTCCAGTCTTTATAATTTGACCGTTGTGGATTCCGAAATATCTAATTTTGATTATGTTCTAAAAGCGTACAAACATTCATTCTCCGAGTATATTAAGTTTAAATCTACTTCTATAAAAAACTGTGCAAATGGTTTGGAAATTTCTGAAGAAACCGATGATCGTGGGGAATATAGTGCAGAGAATATCTTTATAGAGAATTGTCAATTTGAGAATGTTGGTAAAAATGTAGTTGATTACTATAGGGGTGGTTATGATGAATCTACTGTTGGTGGAAATTTAGTTGTAACTAATAGCACTTTTGAAAATTGTGGTGCCAACGAAGAAGACGGAATTTTACTTAACACCTATGGTATTATTAATGTGGACCTTTCAGGAAACAAATTTCTGGACAATCCGGTAAAATTCGTTGCTCGCTTATGGGGTGCCAAAAATAACACACATGCTAATAACGAAATCAAAAATTCAGGGGAGCTTATCGTAGAAGAAAACCTTCCACTTAAACTGATGTACTAACTAAGTATTCTTTAGTAAACTACCTCGGGGCAAGCCCAGAGGCATTAAAAGGAATACACTTTGATTTCGAGGCAAGCCTCGGAGCATTTAATCTCGATTATCGAGTAAAATCAATTTGAAGATGAAAAAATCAGTATTTACGGTAGTTGCAGTTTTAGCATTATTCGCTTGTAAGAACAATGCTAAAGTCTCTCCAGATACGAGTTCAGAGGCAACAGCTCAAACTGAGAAGGAAACTAAATATCCAAGTGATGTAATTCCTTTTATGGACGAATGGAAAATTCTTTTAGGTGACGGAACTCGTTCGGAAGAACTAGTGAACTATGAGAAAAAAGATTTTTTCTATGTAGAAAAGGATGATCAAGCGGATTGGGTAGTTTATAAAACGCCTAACTCTGGGGTTACCTCAAGAACTTCAAGTAATACAAGAACAGAGTTAGGACAAAAAAAACATTGGATACCAGAAACCGGAGGTAAATTAACCGGTACACTAAAGGTTCAGCATGTATCTACCTCAGGTGACGCTAGAGTTGCCGCGTCATATTCTGTGGTAGTTGGGCAAATCCATAGTGATGAAGGACATGAGAACGAACCTATAAAAATCTTTTATAAAAAGTTTCCTGGCCATACAAAAGGTTCTGTTTTTTGGAATTATGAAATTAATACAAAAGGAGACAATTCAAAAAGATGGGATTATTCAACAGCCATTTGGGGAAATGACATGTCTGTTGTTGGAGAAACCGCTACTACATATCCTAAAGAACCTGAAAATGGAATTGAATTAGGAGAAGAGTTTAGTTATGAAATAAATGTCTTTAAAGGTATAATGTATCTAACCTTTTCAAGTGAAGGACATGACACTGTAAAATTTACAAAAAACTTATTGAAATCAGATTTCTCTAAGAAATCTGATATACCGGAACAAATATGGACTTTATATGCGTCTATTGGTCGTGACGGAATTGAACGTGAAAATGCATATGCTGGTGAAATTCAATACTTCAAACAAGGTGCGTACAATCAAACTAATGGAAAATCTCCAGATGACAATATGGTTTGGAGTACAGGTTCCGAAACGTATGATGGCGATATACCAAAACAGTATGCAAATGGATGCTATACGGAGGTCTGGTTTAAGGAAGCCACTGTAGGCGAAGGTACATTGCCAATTGAAGAATAGTATCTGCCTAAGAGGTGATTTTGAAGTTATTGATACTGCTGCTTTGCAATTTGGAATAGGTAGGTTTAAATAGCGTAAAACCAGTAATACTTAATTTATAGAATTGATAATTTCGTCAAGGTCAAATTATCTATTCGGATGAATATCGACCGATTTTCTGTTAAAAACTTGTGAGTCTAGCAAATATATGTACTTTTGGTAAACCAGTTTGGTAAACCAATTTACATATGACACACTTAAATAAATTATTCTCGTTAATTTTTATCACGGTTAGCTGCTCATTTGCTACAGCACAGCAAATGGGAACAGTAAAAAATGTAGCAGAGTTTGAAGAAATGCTTCAAAAGGCGCAACCAGGTGATAGCATTGTTCTTGCTAATGGAGCATGGATGGATGCAGAACTTTTGTTTGAAGCTAACGGTACGGCAGAAAAGCCAATCACGCTTACCGTTGAAGAAAAAGGAAAAGTAACTTTAGAAGGAGCTTCTAATCTAAGAATTGCAGGTGACCATTTAATAGTAAAAGGTCTTGTTTTTAAAAATGGTTACACACCAACAAATGCAGTTATTTCTTTTAGAAAAAATAGAGAAGAAATGGCTAATAACAGCCGTTTAACGGAATGTGTCATTGATAATTTCAATAATCCAGAACGTCAAGTGCAGGATTATTGGGTAACGATTTATGGTAAAAATAACCGTATTGACCATAACCATATTTCAGGAAAAAAGAACTTAGGTGTTACCATGATTGTTGGTTTGGACACAGAAGGTAGTAGAGCAAACAATCACCAAATAGACCACAACTATTTTGGTCCTCGACCAACTTACGGTAATAACGGAGGTGAAACTTTAAGGATTGGAACCAGTCATCATGCGCTAGAAAATTCTAATACGTTAGTAGAGTCTAATTACTTTGACAGAACTAATGGCGAGCACGAAATTATTTCAAATAAATCTTGTCAAAACACCTTTAAATACAACACCTTTTTTGAGTGTACAGGTACTTTAACTATGCGTCATGGAAATGAGACGCTAGTTGACGGTAATGTTTTCATAGGTAATGGAAAGCCAAGTACGGGAGGTGTACGTGTAATTAATGAAACGCAAACAGTTATTAACAACTATCATATTGGTTTAACAGGATACCGTTTTAGAGGTGCTTTTGTTATGATGAATGGTGTGCCAGATTCACCACCAAATCGTTATGTACCGGTTATTGATTCTAAGGTAAACAACAACACGTTTGTTAATTGTGAAAATATCCTTTTTGGTGCAGGTAACGATGAAGAAAGAAGTCAAGCACCAAGAACTTCTGAATTTTCAGAGAACATTATTTATAATGATAACAAGAAAGACATTTTCACTATTAACGATGATATTAGTGGGATTATTTTTAAAGATAATATTTTAGGTGAAAACTCAGAAACAAGTATTAAGTCTGGTTTTAAAAATGCAGATATTAAATTAGTAAAAAACGAGCAAGGTTTTTTAATACCTACATCAAAGAAAATAAAAACTAAGGTTACGATAAGTCCAAAAATTGCTACTAAGCAAAATACAGGAATAGAGTGGTATTCTAAAGCAGACAATAGTGTAACGTTGAATTCCGGTAAAACTTTAAAAGTAGAAGCAGGTATCAATACGTTATATGAAATCGTTAAAACGTCAGGAGCTGGAGACATCATAGAATTGGAAGAAGGTGGAACCTACTTGTTAACGAAAGCTGTAAAAATAGACCACCCGCTAACATTTAAAACAGTTGGTAAGAAAAAGGCAACCATTTTATTTGAAAGAATGATGGCATTTGAAATCCAAGATGGTGGTAGTTTGTCTTTGGAGAATATCACTTTTGATGGTGCTAAATCTCCTGATTACGCTGGTAATTCCGTTATCAGTACGAGTAAAAACTCCATGCTGGATAATTACAAATTGTTTATTGATAACTGCGAGTTTAAAGATATGGTGGTCAACCATTCTTTTGATGTGCTAAGAGTTTCTAAAGGTACATTTGCAGATACCATTAGCATTCAAAATTCAACCTTCAAAAAAATTACGGGCAGTATTGCAGCGTTAGATAAGGAGACTGATGATATTGGAGCTTACAATGTAGAGTACTTCATAATGAAAAACAATACTATAAGCGAACTACAAGGAGCGGCATTACGGTTATATAGAGGAGGTAAAGACGAGAGCACATTTGGGCCTTTCTTAGAGATGGATCACAATGTATTTGATAATGTTGGTTTTGGTAAGAAGAACAAATACAAATCTGCCATATCACTATACGGAGTACAAGAAACAGATATCAAAAACAATATTTTTAAAGATAGTAAGGCTATTGAAATGCATTTAGTAGTTGGTGAGCCTATTGTTAAAGTGCGTAATAATGCCCTAAGCAATTCTGAAAAACTTGTTGTAACCGGAGATCAGAAATACTTTGTAGAAAATCAATGGGATTTAGCTCCGGAGTTTATGGATGATTCATCATACTCATTAAGTCCTGATTCTCCTTTAAAAGGAAAAGCTACGGATGGTGGTGATTTAGGGGTGAAATAGGAGAGAAGAGAATAATCAACTGAAATTAGTAGCTGAACAATGTAATTTGTTGTTTACTAAATATAAAAGCTGAACACCACTTCATTTAAATTATGAATAGTGTTCAGCTTTTTATTTTAAACTTGATAGGCGGGAAGGTGAAATATAAAAGAACTCCCTTCCTTAGGTCTACTCAAAACGGTAATAGTCGTATCATGTAAATCCATGATTTTTTTAACTATTGCCAGACCAAGTCCGTACCCTTGTTTTTTAGCACTTTTATCAACCTGTTTATAGCGGTCAAATATAAAGGGCTGTTCATTCACTGGAATACCAGTTCCGGTATCGGTAATGTTTATCTCTACATTCTTTCCTTTTTTCTGAAGCGATAAAGTCACTTTGCCGTTGGCCTGAGTGTATTTCAAGGCATTTTCTATTAAGTTCTGCAAAGCTCTTTCTACCAAGCTTACATCTGCAAAAACCAAGCAATTTTCTTCAGGATTGTCTAGTTGAAGATCAATTTGTTTCTGTTCTGCTAAAACCCTGAATTTAGCAATTAGATCGTGAGAAAGCTCAGTTATGGAGAAAGGTTCTTTCACCGGAGTAACTTGCTCTGCTTCCAACTTAGAATACTCAAAAAGCTGATTTATTAAGTTAGACAGCTTATCTACATTGTCATGCGTAATTTGTAGGTATTCCTGTTTTTGTTCTTCCGTAAGGGAATCGTTTTTAATCTGTAACGTTTCAATGTATCCCTTTAAAATTGCAAGTGGTGTTCTAAGGTCGTGTGAGACATTGGCAATCAATTCTCTCCGTAACAAATCAACAGATTGCATCTTATCCATATTGCCAACAATACTATCGGCCATTTCATTAAAGGAGTTAGCAAACACTTCAATATCAGAATTTTCTGGATTAGAAATACGTGCTTGCAAGTCCCCATCATGAAACTTACGGA
This sequence comes from Zobellia barbeyronii, assembly GCF_018603515.1. Classification (GTDB taxonomy): domain Bacteria; phylum Bacteroidota; class Bacteroidia; order Flavobacteriales; family Flavobacteriaceae; genus Zobellia; species Zobellia barbeyronii. Next base: position 183,219 of record NZ_JACATN010000005.1, on the reverse strand, counting down.
CTGTCTTTGTAATTAAACGTAAATTTTTAGTCAAGAACCAAATGGCCAAAAGGCCAATAACCAAAGAAAAGAGCATAGTTAACAAGGTTGCTCCAATGCCTAATTTGGTGAAATATTGATTTAAGAGATTGTCGCTCACTTCTTGAAATTTTTTACCGGCAAGTACAATATAAACGTATCCTTCACGACCATCCACAGAGTAGGGCGCTGCTGAAAATATTTTTTGCTCACCTATATTTCGTGGGTCATCACCCAGAACAAAGCGCTCGCCTTTATTTTTGATAAAAAACTCTATAGGAGTTAATGAAACACTCTTGGTTGAACTTTTGTCACCATGATCAAGCACTACGGAATACAGAACTTCTCCCGTTTCATTTAGTAGATAGACCTCAATACTCTGGTTTACGGCCATCATATCATGCATTAAATCACCAAAAAGGGGTTTATTGACGCTACCATCTTCAAGAAAAGGAGAAGCATCTTTAAATTTTTCGGCAATCACATGATGAGCCACATCGGCATTAAGTCGTTGCGTGGTTTCCTGGCTATATTTATTGGCAAAATAGCCAGTGATAAATATATATGAAGATCCCATTAATAAGACAAGAAGTATAAAGGCCAACCAAAGTTTTTTGATCAGCTTGGGCGTCAAAGTTTTTTCTTTCTGGCTCATAGTGAGATGTCTTCATTAAACTTATAGCCAACACCCCAAGTTGTGAGAATAAAGGTAGGGTTGGCCATGTCAGATTCAATTTTGGCTCGTAAACGGTTAATATGTGAGTTAACGGTATGTTCGTAACCCTCAAAATTATACCCCCATATCATGTTCAGGAGTTCTGTTCTTGAGTAGTTGCGTCCAGGGTTGGAAGCCATTAAAACTAAAAGTTCAAATTCCTTTGGGGAAAGCTCAATTTTGGTATCGTTTAAAAGCACTTTTCTTTTGTCAATATCAATAAAAAGTCCCTCAAAAGCAATCGTATCAGTACTTTCAGTTTTCACCTGTTGTGCATCTGTACGACGCATTACAGCTTTAATACGGGCCAATAACTCTCGAATACTAAAGGGTTTTGTGATGTAATCATCAGCACCTATTTCTAGTCCAAGGACACGATCAATCTCTTCAGATTTAGCCGTTAGCATGATAACCGGCGTGTTTTTTTCGGCTCTTAACTTTTTACAGATTTCAATTCCATCCATGCTGGGGAGTGTTAGATCTAAAAGTATAAGGTCGTAATCATGGTTAAGAGCCATTAGTAAACCTTCGGCGCCATCCATTGCCTTAGATGTCTTATAAATAAGATCGGTAAGGTGAATCTCTAAGAGTTTGATGATTTCTGGATCATCTTCTATAATCAATATTTCTTTCATAATTCAGAGTACGAATGACGTTAAAAAGTATCACATAGTTATCACGGGAAGTCTAAAATAGACAAATGGTAGGCAAGGGGCTATAATAACCTATGAAACCCTAAAATTATTGATAACCTGATGTTTATGTGGGAAATGTTCACAAAAGTATCACGGAATTAGTTCAAAAGTTTAGCTTTCTGTGACTTCTCGCTTCAATATAACAATTAGTTTGGGTACAAATTAAAAACACGTTATTATGAAAAGAAAACTACTTTTTTGTTTGAGTGCGAACAACAGACCTAGAGCATTGTCTTGGTCTTTACTTTTGCTGACTTTAGTGACACTCTTAATGTCTCCTAAAATTATGGCAAATGATATAATTGAGGGTTCTGATGGAGGAGAAATCAGCGGAGAATCTTTTAAGTTTTGCGTTGGAGATAATTATCCGGACCACGTTTCTGGAGTTGCCGTTAGTGGAAATAGCGGTGAAAATTCACAGTGGGTAGTTACTGATGAAACAGGTAAAATATTAGGGCTTCCACCTAATCCAGAAGCTGTAAATTTTGATGGAGCTGGAGTAGGAACTTGTTTTATATGGCATCTAAGTTATATGAACGGTTTGGAAGGCCTAGAAGGTGGTATGAATGTTTCTGACCTAAAAGGGGATTATGATTTTTCTAATTCTGTTAAGGTATATCGAAACCAACCGGATGGAGGAACGTTAACCGGTGGTCCTTTTGAGTTCTATATAGATGGTACTCCGGACATGGTCAGCGGTATCGCCATTACAGGTGAACGTTCAGGAAAGAACAGTACGTTCGTAATCACGGATGAAGAAGGAAATATATTGGGCATCCCACCATCTTTGGCTGCTGTTGAAGGCGTAGATTTTGATGGCGCTGGTGCAGGTACTTGCTTGATCTGGCATTTGCGTTATGAAGACGGACTGGAAGGTGCGGAGATGGGACTTAACACCAATGACCTTGTTGGATGTTATGATCTGTCCAATCCTATAGAAGTGGTTCGTAAGGAGAAAATGATGGTCGAAGCTGGGGAACTTTCCGGAGGACCTTTTTATTTCTGCGTAGATGGTACGGAAGATATGGTATCTGGAATCGGCATGAGCGGAGACCCCATGGGAACCAATAGTTCCTTTGTTATTACGGATGATACGGGCAAGATACTCGGACTTCCTCCAACACTGGAAGCTGTAGAAGGCGTAAACTTCGATGGAGCGGGAGCGGGTACATGCCTAATCTGGTACCTGAGATATGAAGATGGACTAGAAGGTGCAGAAATGGGAATGAACGCCAATGATTTAAAGGGTGATTTTGACCTATCGAACCCGATTATGGTAGTTCGTACAAAGACAGATGCGGGAACATTGACCGGTGGTCCTTTTGAATTTTATATAGACGGAACTCCGGACATGGTCAGCGGAATAGCCATTACAGGTAAACGTTCAGGAAAGAACAGTACTTTCGTAATCACGGATGAGGCAGGGAATATTTTAGGCATCCCACCATCTTTGGCGGCAGTAGAAGGCGTTGACTTTGATGGCGCTGGTGCAGGTACTTGCTTGATATGGCACCTGCGTTATGAAGACGGACTAGAAGGAGCAGAGATGGGACTTAACGCCAATGACCTTGTTGGATGTTATGATCTGTCCAATCCTATAGAAGTGGTTCGTAAGGAGAAAATGATGGTCGAAGCCGGTGAACTTTCCGGAGGACCTTTTTATTTCTGTGTGGATGGTACGGAAGATATGATATCGGGAATCGGTATGAGTGGTGATGCGACGGGCAGTAACGGTTCCTTTGTTATTACGGATGATACGGGCAAGATACTCGGACTTCCTCCAACACTGGAAGCTGTAGAAGGCGTAAACTTCGATGGAGCGGGAGCGGGTACATGCCTAATCTGGTACCTGAGATATGAAGATGGCCTTGAAGGTGCGGAAATGGGACTCAACGCCAATGATTTAAAAGGTGATTTTGACTTGTCGAACCCGATTATGGTAGTACGTACAAAGACAGATGCGGGAACATTGACCGGTGGTCCTTTTGAATTTTATGTAGACGGAACTCCAGATATGGTCAGTGGTATAGCCATTACAGGTGAACGTTCAGGAAAGAACAGTACGTTCGTAATCACGGATGAAGAAGGAAATATATTGGGTATACCACCATCTTTGGCTGCAGTAGAAGGCGTAGATTTTGATGGCGCTGGTGCAGGTACTTGCTTGATCTGGCATTTGCGTTACGAAGACGGACTGGAAGGTGCGGAAATGGGCCTAAACGCCAATGACCTTGTAGGATGTTATGATCTATCCAATCCTATAGAAGTGGTGCGTAAGGAAAAAATGATAGTCGAAGCCGGGGAACTTTTCGGTGGACCTTTTTATTTCTGTGTGGATGGTACAGAGGATATGGTATCTGGAATCAGTATGAGCGGCGACGCCATGGGTAACAACAGTTCCTTTGTTATTACGGATGATACTGGCAAGATACTCGGACTTCCACCAACACTGGAAGCTGTAGAAGGCGTAAACTTTGATGGAGCAGGAGCGGGTACATGTCTAATCTGGTATCTGAGATATGAAGATGGACTAGAAGGTGCAGAAATGGGACTTAACGCCAATGATTTAAAGGGGGATTTTGACCTATCCAACCCGATTATGGTGGTACGCACAAAGACAGATGCCGGAACGTTGACAGGTGGACCTTTTGAATTTTATGTAGATGGAACTCCAGATATGGTCAGTGGTATAGTCATTACAGGTGAACGTTCAGGAAAGAACAGTACGTTCGTAATCACGGATGAAGAAGGAAATATATTGGGTATCCCACCATCCTTGGCGGCGGTTGAAGGTGTAGATTTTGATGGAGCTGGTGCAGGTACTTGCTTGATCTGGCATTTGCGTTACGAAGACGGACTGGAAGGTGCGGAAATAGGCCTAAACGCCAATGACCTTGTAGGATGTTATGATTTATCCAATCCTATAGAAGTGGTGCGTAAGGAAGTTTCTGAAATAGAAACCGTATCAAAAGCGTATCCAATACCAGCTTTAGATGTATTGAATGTTTCTTTGCCTGACTTTACTTCTCGTAGTGTTGATGTTTCAATATTTGACACCGCAGGAAATCCAGTACATAGTGGTGTTAGTCAAGTTGAGGATAAGAAAATTTCTCTCAATGTTCAATCAGTGCCGGGAGGTTTATACCTTCTAAGAATTAGCCAGGCAAATGGTAAAACAGTTACAAAGAAGATTGTAATCAAATAACCATTAGATTGTCATTGTATTATGAACAATAGCTATTTTGTTCAAAAAATAAACCCCGTTGTAAAACGGGGTTTTGTATTTATCAAAGAGTTATTGGATGGTTATTCCCAAGAATCAATTTGTTGGTTCATATCGTCAAATACATAGGCTCCGACCATATCTCTACGGTATTTAATAGCTAATAAGGTAAGACCTAGTAAAAACAAGTGTAATACAAATATCAATATCCCCATCGGTATAAAACTAGCCGGTATAATATGGTTTTCAAAATTAGAGTAGCTTGTAAGAATAACTAAAGACTCTATTGTTTTAAAAACATATACCCCAAAAACAGCATATAGAATATATTCTATATTGCGCATCTGCGGATCAGTTAGCTCATCTTCTTTAATTTTAAACCATAACACATATAAAAAGGTAATGTGTGACAAGCTTAACAACGGAAATATGTAGTTGTTAGGTTTCAGTAGATAAAATGTATTGGTGTATAGGCCGTAAAAATTAAAAACAATGAGCACGGCAATAACAGCAATAGAAACATTTATTGTTCTTTTCCAGGGGAATATTTTTAAAATAAACTTCATAAAAATTTGTTTTCCAGAGGTTGGTGGTTGAATTAAGGGTACTAAAAAACGTCTTTTTTCCTACTTTATTTAAAATAATCGTCAAAGCGCAGTATGCTTTGTTAATATCGACAAAAACTATAATTTTTAATCAATAATTAAAACCAACACACAAAATAGCAATTTCCATTCTAAATAACTCTTGCCGACAATATTATGAAATCCAAACTTTAGAATAGCAAGATTATTGAAATAAAGATAGAACCAAATTAATCACTGTAACAATATAGATAGGTACGTGACATTGATTATTACAAAGTACAAAAAAAATGGTAGCTTGGCTGTAAAGAGAGAATTGCATGCAAGTAGTCCGTTATTGTTATTTAGTGCGCCTTCAGTATTTAGGCTTTCGTTATAGTGGATGGCAAAAACAACCTGGTCAAAAAACCGTAGAGACCATGTTATCAAAAACCTTAAAATTCATATTGGAAGGCCAAAAGTTTAAAATTTTAGGGGCCGGCCGGACAGATGCCAAAGTATCTGCCTTATCCATGGTGTTTGAACTGTTTATAGATGGAGAGCCTTTAACTGATATGGACGGATTTCTCCAGCTTTTCAATGAGAATCTTCCACCAGATATTAGAGTCTTAAACATAATGGAAACGAATAGTTCCTTTAATATCATTCAAGATGCAAAAGTAAAAGAGTATGTATATCTCTTCTCTCACGGTGAAAAAAATAATCCTTTTTGCGCACCTTTTCTTGCTAATATTCTGAATAAGCTAGATGTTGATTTAATGCGAAAGGGAGCAGAACTATTTGAGGGAACTCATAATTTCAAAATTTATACGGCTAGATTACAGGAGAACACGAAAACTGAACGCACCATAATCTCATGTGAACTAAAGGAAAATGAGCTCTTAAAAGCCAATTTCTTTCCTAAAAAAAGTTATGCACTGCATGTAAGCGGAAAAGGTTTTATGCGTTACCAGATTAGGATGATGATGGGAGCGTTAATTCAACTAGGAAAAGGTGAGCTGTCTTTGGCTGATATTCAGGATTCTTTAAAGCCAGAAAGTACTATGAAACTTACCTACGTAGCACCTGGTTCAGGTTTGCTTTTACATGACCTACATTTTAAAAATCAAGAAATCTAGTTGCCAACTTCTTACTATATTTATAAAAATTAATCTATTCATGTCGAGACGAAAAAGATTAGGGAAATTGATTCCAAAGAAAGCTTCCAAATTTCAAAAGAAAATGGGCAAAGCTCCCGGTACCATAACCTATATGGGCCAAAGAGAAGGGGGTGATAGTGTAGTTAATATTCTAGAATATAACGAAGCAATTCTTAATGAGCATATTCCTGGAGATATAGATGCTATTGTTGCACATAAAGAAGTACCGGAAATTTCGTGGATAGATATAGTAGGTATTAGTGATGAAGTTTTTATAGAAAAAATAGGAAAACGCTTTGGACTCAATCCTTTGGTGCTGGAAGATATTGTGGATACCCATCAACGGCCAAAAATTGACGAATACGAGGATTATATTTTTAGTGTTTTCAAGATGTTGTACCTAAATACCGAGCAAGAAATCGTATACGAACATGTCGCAATAGTACTAATGGATAGTAGTGTGCTCGTTTTTCAAGAAATGGATGACGATGTCTTTAAAGGAGTAAGGCAACGAATCAAAAGTAAATCTGGTCGTATAAGAACTCGGGGTGCGGATTACCTCTTTTTTGCATTATTGGATGCTATTGTAGATAACTATTTTGTTGTTCTTGAGCATTTGAATCACAAAATAGAGAATTTGGAGGAAGTGGTATATGATAACCCTACACCAGAAATTGCTCAGGAAATTCAGCAAATAAAGAAGGAAGTCTTAAGAATAAGACGTTGGATATTCCCCGTTAAAGAATTGGTTAGCCGCTTGATTGATACAGAAAATCCCTTGATTACCAAAGACACCAAAGTATTTCTAAGAGATGCCTTAGATCACTCTTTGGAAATTAATGAAAGCCTCCAGATTTACAGAGAAATGTCTATGAGTCTCATGGAAATGTACATGAGTAATATGAGTAATAAGATGAATGAAGTTATGAAGGTATTGACCATAATGGCCTCTATTTTCATACCGCTTACATTTATTGCTGGCGTCTACGGAATGAACTTTGACAATATGCCAGAACTACATACTGCAAACGGATACTATTACGTATGGGCATTGATGATTGCCCTTTTTATTGGTATGATGGTTTATTTTAAAAGAAAAAACTGGTTGTAGTGATATCCACCTTTTTTATCATCATAATTGTATTTTTCTATTAAATAGCACCATTAAAATTTAGTACTTCATGCGTAGATTGAAAAAATGGGGATTGATACTTGTATTTCTATATGCTTTAATTGCTGTTCTAGCTTACAATTTCCAAGAACGTTTGGTATTCTTTCCGTCTAAAATGCCACTTAACCATACCTATGATTTTTGTCAAGATTTTGAGGAGCTAAATTTAACTACGGATGATGGCGCAAAACTGAATGCCGTTCATATTAAGCAAGATAGCGCTAAAGGTGTCATCCTTTACTTTCATGGTAATTCAGGTAATATTTCTCACTTAATACATGTAGCAAACCTTTTTTCTAGAAAAGGCTACGAGTCTATTTTGGTAGATTATAGAACCTTTGGAAAAAGTACGGGAGAGATGAGTGAGCAAGCCTTGTATGATGATGCTCAGCTCTTTTATAATTATGCCAAAGAGCAATATGCGGAAGATAAAATTATAGTTTATGGCAGGTCTTTTGGTACGGGAGTGGCTACATGGTTGGCTTCTGAAAATAATCCAGAGAAAATGGTGTTGGAGTCTCCTTTTTACAGTGCTGTGGCACTAGGTAAGCATCGTTTTCCGTTTTTACCAATAGACTGGTTGTCTAACTTTAGGTTTCCATCTAATGAATTTGTACAAAAAGTAGAATGCCCCATCTATATCTTCCATGGAAAGGAAGATGGTGTAATCCCGTTTGTGTCTGCAGAAAAGCTATACGAGGCTATACCTGGAAAGAATAAGAAACTCTTTGGTATTCCTAAAGCAGGACATAATTACCTTCAAGACTTTAAAGTGTTCAAAGAAGGAATGAATAAGATTTTAGATTGATATAAAGACCTTGTCCTATCAACAATTTTCTAGTCAAACAAATCAGAAGAAAGGTAACGGTCTCCTCTGTCACAGACAATAGAAACAATAATGCCACTTTCTAGTGTTTCCGCTAGGCGTAAAGCCGCTGCTGCCGCTCCACCGCTGCTCATACCTGAAAAGATGCCTTCTTCCTTAGCTAACCGTATGGCCATTTGTTTGGCTTCTTCTTGACTGACTTCTATAGTCTGGTCAACTTTTTTAGCATCAAAAATTTTAGGTAAATATTCTTTTGGCCATTTCCGAATTCCGGGAATATTAGAATTGTCGGTAGGTTGAACACCAACAATCTGAATATCCGAGTTTTTCTCCTTTAGGTAGGTAGATGTACCCATAATGGTGCCTGTGGTTCCCATAGAAGAGACAAAGTGAGTTACTTTTCCATCGGTATCATTCCAAATTTCAGGACCGGTAGATTTGTAATGTGCTTTCCAGTTATCATCATTAGAAAACTGATTAATCATTACGTAGCCTTCGTTTTTTACTTTGGCTTCGGCATAATCTCTAGCTCCTTCAATCCCAATATCCGCAGGGGTAAGGGTAACCTTTGCTCCGTAAGCCTTCATGGTTTTTACACGTTCGACGGTGCTTTTTTCTGACATTACCAATTCCATATCAAGACCATAGATTCCGGCAATCATGGCTAATGCAATACCTGTATTTCCGCTTGTAGCCTCAATAAGCTTAGAATTTTTATCAAAATCACCACGCTCAAGTCCATTTTTAATCATGTTGAACGCAGCACGGTCTTTTACACTTCCGCCAGGATTGTGCCCTTCCATTTTAAAATAGAGCTTAACATTAGGGTTTGTGTTCAATACTTTCGATTCTACCAAAGGGGTATTACCGATTAGGTCTAAAATACTATGAGACATTGGGTAGTGTTTTTATTTTGATATCAGGCGTGTGAAAAACAGTTGAATTTGCAGGAACCGATGCTGTTAACCAAGCATTACCTCCAATAATGGAGTTCTCGCCAATTACCGTTTTACCACCTAATATGGTAGCGTTTGCGTATATGGTTACATTTCTTTCAATAGTTGGGTGTCGTTTAGTACTATGCAAGTGTTTAGCCACATAAAGTCCGCCTAAGGTTACACCTTGGTAAATCTTAACATGTTCTTTTATGATTGCAGTTTCGCCTATTACCACACCAGTGCCATGATCAATATGAAACGAATTTCCAATTTGGGCTCCAGGGTTAATATCAACACCGGTTTGGCGGTGCGCATATTCAGTCATTAATCTGGGAACCAAAGGAAAACCAATGGAATACAGTTCGTGAGCTAAACGATAGATAACAATGGCATAAAAGCCAGGGTACGCCATATAAACTTCCTCTACGGATAATGACGCAGGATCACAATTTACGGTTGCTTCTGCATCAAGGTTCAGGCGTTCCAGTATCTCGGGCAGTTTTTCAACGTAGTTTTCCCAAACTTTTTTACAAGGTTTGTTCGTATCCCAACACGCCAAATTAACCACGTCATCAAAAAGTAGTTCTAGTTTGCCTAGATTCTTTTCTACTGGTGTATCAATGTCAAAAAGGGTGTAAAAAAGTAAATTGGTAAACTCTTCAACTTTTTCTTTTAGTTTGTATCTTAAATTAGGCTGTTTCTTATGCCTATTAATTTTATCAATGATAGAAGTATGGTCCATATGCATTTTGGTGAAAGGGCTAAATTACTGATAAATCTAAAAGCCGATTTCGTAAAAAGGTTAACTTTATCTAAAATAACAACATTTAGGTCGTATGTTAGATCCGATAATTACTAAAGAAACACTCAATTTATTAATTGAGCTTAAAAATAATAACAACAGGGAATGGTTTACTGAAAACAAACCAGAGTTTAAACGTCACGAACAGAGCGTAAAAGCTTTTTTTGAAGCCATAGCGGTTAAGCTTGGTACTCACGATGAAATAGAAAGAACAAAAATGTTTAGAATTTATAGGGATGTTCGTTTTTCTAAGGACAAAACACCTTATAAAGCTCATTTTGCAGGTTCTTTCTCCAGGGCAGGAGCCCAAAGACGTGGTGGTTACTATCTACAAATAAAGCCAGGAGAGTCATTTTTGGCAACTGGTTTTTGGGATCCGAATAAAGAAGATTTACTTCGTATTCGAAAAGAATTGGAAGAAGACGCTTCTGAAATGCGAGAAATTCTATCTCAAAAGAACTTAAAGTCCACTTGGGGCGAACTACAAGGTGACGAATTGAAAACAGCTCCCAAAGGTTTTGATAAAACCCATGAGGATATTGATTTGATAAAAAAGAAACAATTTATTTTTACCCGGAAATTCACGGATAAGGAAGTGCTTTCTACTGGTTTTGCAGATGAAGTTAATAAGACCTTTAGAGCAATACGACCTTTTTTCGATTATATGAGTGATGTACTCACAACCAATTTGAACGGGGAATCACTATTAGACTAGTACTTTCTGCTCAAACAGCTGTATTTGGTCTTTTAGGCGGTCTACAACCATGCTCATCATGCGCTTGTTTAGAGCAGAAGAGTTCTTGATGTATATTTCATACTCTTCTAAGGTAAATTGGCCAATTACAATTCCTTTTAACGAATTACGGAATTTGATGTCTTTTTGGATTGCGTTTTCAATGAAGTCTAAGCGTTTCTCCAAAGTAAGTTCATAAAAACTGTTCTTATGTTTTGCAATGTAATTTTTGAAAACGGCTACAAGCATGAAATTTTGTAGCTTAAGAATAGGGCGTAGGGTTAGGTTTTGAAACCTTTCGTTTTCGCTCATACCATCGGTAATTTTTGCGGAAGGAATTTCTGGACGAATGCTTAAGAGAATACTAGATCGATCGCTCATAATACGGGTTTTTATAAAGGTAGAGATTAAGCGGGCAGTGCCTTTTTGTGTTAAAATTAGTTCTTAACGAGGTTATGAACATTAATTCAAACCTGTTACTTTGTAATAGAGACAAATACGGCCAATGAAGAAATAGTTGGTTTCAAATAAAAAAAAGCGGAAGATGAAAGAGTCGGTAAATCCATATGACGGAGAAAAATTATTTCAATTTAAAGAGTTAAATAATAGTGAGTTAGAAGAAAAGATTAAAGCATCACATGAATGTTTTCTTGATTGGAAAAAGACTTCTTATGAAGAACGATCAAAGCTGATGTTTAAAGCAGCCGAAGAGCTTCGCAACAACAAAAGGAAATATGCTGAGATTATCACCAAAGAAATGGGGAAACCAATTTCTCAATCCATTGCAGAAGTAGAAAAATGTGCATGGGCTTGTGAATATTACGCAGAAAATTCAGAAAATCAGTTGCAAGATGAGATTATTGAAACGGATGCGGAAACCAGCTATGTAAAGTACCAACCTTTGGGTGTGATATTAGCGGTCATGCCTTGGAACTATCCATTTTGGCAAGTTTTCCGTTTTGTAGCTCCTAATTTAATGGCTGGTAATGTGGGTATTTTAAAGCATGCCTCAAATGTTATGAAGTCTGCTGAAATGATACAGGAAGTATTTGAGAATGCCGGTTTTCCTAAAGGATGTTTTCAAAACTTAGTACTAAGCAGCGACAAGATTAAATCGGTGATAGAGAATGATTTGGTAAAGGCCGTAACACTTACGGGGAGTAAGCCTGCAGGAGCTTCTGTAGCTTCTATTGCTGGAGAAAATATAAAAAAATCGGTATTAGAGTTAGGAGGGAGCAATGCGCTAGTCGTGTTTGAGGACGCCAATTTAGATGAAACTGTAGAGACATGCGCTATGGCTCGTTTTCAAAATGTTGGTCAGAGTTGTATTGCTGGTAAGCGCCTTTTGGTACATAGGAGTATAGCTGAAGAGTTTACTGAAAAGTATGTTGAGAAAGTAAAGAGTTTTAAAGTGGGGGACCCAATGGCCGAGGACACATATATAGGCGTTATGGCCCGTGAGGATTTGGCAGAAGATTTAGAAAAGCAAGTTTCCGGTTCTATTGAAATGGGTGCTAAAGTTGTTTTAGGTGGAAATAGGAAAGGCACCTTTTTTGAACCTACCATACTTTCTGAAGTTACCGTGGATATGCCTATTTTTAAAGAGGAAACATTTGGGCCTGCCATAGGAATTACAATTTTTGATACAGATGAAGAGGCTGTTGAACTTTCTAATAATTCTGTTTTTGGATTGGGAGTGAGTATTTTTTCTTCAAATAAAGACCGTGTAGAAAAACTTATTCCTCAATTTGATGAAGGTGCAGTTTTTGTTAACGAATTGGTGAAAAGTGACCCAAGGTTACCTTTTGGAGGGGTTGGTATTTCCGGTTACGGAAGAGAGCTTTCTTCCCATGGTATTAAGGAGTTTTTGAACAAAAAAACGGTATATATCAAGAAATAGAATTTACTTTAAATAAATCTGTTAATATGTTTAATTAGAAGTGGTTACTATTTTATTTATGATTATTTAATTTTAAATAATTCTTCTACAATGGAAAAATAAATATGTGTACTTAAGTCGTTACAGAACTTGCACATTTTAGAAACGTTTGTATCTTGTATTTAAATATTAACCATAATAATTAATTGTACTCAGATGCGTAAACATTTAGTAATGGCATTATTAGTCGTATCGGCTAGTACCTATGCACAAAAGATGAAAGTAAGTCAAGGCGATATTAAAAACCTAAAAGATGTATCGGCTTATACTTTAGAATTCGATTATAGTAACCTAGAGATTCCTAAATATGATTCAGAGGAGGATTTCTTAGCCGATAAGATGGCAAAACGTGAAGAAAAAGAAGCTGGAAAGGGAGAGGAGTTTAAAAAGTCATGGTTTGCAGATAGAGAAGAGCGTTACGAACCTAAATTTATTGAATCGTTCAACAAACGGTTTGATGATGGCGAGGTTAGCGTTTCTATGGACCCAGCAGATTATACAATGAAGATTCATTCAAATAAAATCTATGCAGGTTATAATGTTGGTGTGGTAAGAAAGAATGCGGAAATAGATGCTACTATTACAGTTTATGAAACTGCGAATCCAAGTAATATATTATTGGAAGGTACGTATGTAGATGTTCAAGGGTATGGTGCCATGGGTAATGATTACAATAGCGGTTACCGTATTTCAGAATGTTATGCAAAACTAGCTAAGAACATTGCCGGGTTTATTATAAAGAAAGCATTAAAATAAAGACTTTAAGTTTTAAGTATAGAAAGCGACTATTAAATTAGTCGCTTTTTTTCTTTAAAAACGATTATGTACCCTTTGATAAATAGAGCTTCGCAATCAAAAAATGTTTTTAGATGAAATTCGGAAAAGTAGAACACCCAGAACTAGTAGATTTCACCTTGCCAAAGGACCATAATGATACGGCAGGAGTGTTGGCTACTGTGGATAAAAATCAGCCTCTGAGTATCTCAATTGGTTGTGCTAAATGGAATCGTCAGGATTTAAAGAATTTTTATCCTCGCGGCACAAAAGATGAACTCGTTTATTATAGTTCTCAATTTAATAGTATAGAATTGAATGCTACATTTTACCGAATCTTTCCTGGGGAGCAATATGAGAAATGGTATGATAAAACGCCAGAAGGCTTCAAATTTTTTCCAAAAATATCTAGAGACATCAGCCATTTGAGGCGATTAAATGAAGCCTCACTGCCCATAGTTGATAGATATTTGGAAGTTACCTCAAACCTTAAAGAGAAGTTGGGGACAATTTTCTTGCAAATGCATGATAATTTTGATCCTAAAAATTGGGACCGGGTAGTGCGTTTTGTAGAATTCTGGCCTAAAGAATTTCCTTTGGCTATGGAGTTTAGACATACGGATTGGTTTAATGATGAAAAGGTAAGTCAGGAATTGTATCACCTTTTACAAGAAAACAACATTGCAAATATTGTTGTAGACACCGCGGGTCGTAGAGATATGTTGCATATGCGTCTCACTAATAATGAGGCTTTTGTGCGCTATGTAGGAGCAAATCACATAAGCGATTATGACCGTTTAGATGATTGGATTGATAGGCTTGATGGTTGGAAAGAACAAGGTTTGCGAAACATTCATTTCTTTGTTCATCAAAATATGGAATTGGAGTCTCCTTTAATTTCTGCTCAATTTATTGACAAATTGAATAAAAAATGGAATACTGACCTTCATATCCCAAAAACGTTGCAAGATTCTACCGGTAAACTATTTTAGGGTGCATTTGTTTGCTAATTTTACAGAAAATTCAACACACTTAAACCATTAGTATCATGAGATTTCATTCTAGAAAATGGGTTAAACCCGGAGATTTAAATGCTAACGAAACCTTGTTTGGAGGTCGCGTATTAGCTTGGATAGATGAAGAAGCTGCATTGTACAGCATTATTCAATTAGAGAGTAAAAAAGTTGTTACCAAGTACATGTCAGAAATCAATTTTATGAGCTCTGCGGTAAAGGGTGATATTGTTGAAATTGGTATTGAGGTCGTAAAATTTGGCAAATCCTCATTAACATTAAATTGCGAAGTCCGTAATAAAATGACCCATGAGACCATCGTTACCGTTGATAATATTATTATGGTAAACCTTGGTGATAACGGGAAGCCGAAGCCTCATGGGAAAACAAAGATTGAATACGTTGTAGATCGTTTAGCTAAAGAAGACTAAGATTCTTGCATGCCTTTGGCAACAGCTTGAACTTCGTCTAAAACCCGCAACAGATTTTCGCCCCATAATTTGGCTATTTCTTCTTCGGTATATCCACGTTTTACAAGTTCAAGGGTAACATTAAAGGTCTCAGAAGCATCTGACCAACCTTTGATACCGCCACCACCATCAAAATCAGAACTAATACCTACATAGTCGATTCCTATTAAATCGACTATGTAGTCTATGTGGTCTACAAAATCTGCTACATCTACCATTGGGGGAGCACCAGCAGTTTTGTCAGCAATTGAAATTCCTATCTTTTTTACTTTAGGGTAGTTTTTCATAAAGGTCTCCTTCTGCGTATCGGTCAATGAAGAAAACTGATCTCGCGTATACCATTCAAGACCCATAGAATCGGCCACCTTTTCTAAGATAGACTTCATATAAGCATTGTAAGTCTCGTCTTTTTCTGTGTTCAAGTAAGAACTAAAAGCTACGGTTTGTACAACCCCGCCGTTTTCTTTCATAAGTTTCAACTGCTCATCATCAAGGTTTCTGCTATGGTTACACAAGGCTCTTGCCGAAGAGTGTGAAGCTATAATAGGTGCTTTGGAAAGAGCAATCATCTGTTTCATAGCCTCTTTTGAAGGGTGCGAAACATCTACCATAATCCCCAATCTATTCATCTCTTTTACAGCTTCTTGACCTAATTTACTTAAACCATTATGAAGCCATACACTATCTTTCTCTCCTGTATTGGAATCACTAAACTGGCTATGACCGTTATGCGCCAATGAAATGTAACGTGCTCCTAGGTCATAGTACTTTTTAAAATTGGTTAAATCATTACCCATGGGATACGCATTTTCAACACCGATCATGGCTACCTTTTTACCGGATGCATGTATACGTTTTACGTCATCCGATGTTAGGGCCAAATCTATTTTGTCCGGAGCAATTTCTTCGCATAAACGATGAATGGACTCAAATTTTGAAATAGCATTCTGTTCAGCTTTAGCATAACCTTCATCGGTTAATGTATCCTGACCGGTATAAACTATAAGCCAAGAAACATCCAAACCACCTTCTTCCATTTTAGGTAGATTAATTTGTGTCTCCAGCCGCTGAGTATAGTTCAGGCTATCTGTAAAATTGTGGACATTGATATCATTATGCGTATCAATGGTAATTACTTTTTCATGAATCCTTTTGGCTTTTTCTAGGACAGTTTCTTGTGCGGTATCATGCTCTTTTTTATTGGTCTCGCCACAGGAGAGGACAGATAGAATACTTAATAAACAGATAAAATGCTTCATATTGATATGGTTTTAACCTACAATTTAAGCACTTTGACAACAGGTATAGGCCTCTAGGGAACATAAAGTTGGCTACCCTCTGATAAAAAGAGAATTTTACTTTTATAGCATAATATACTTAAGGATTTTATAAATGAAGTAATGAAAAAATAACAATATATCAGTCCCATTCTTATTAACCTAAACTACCCAAATTGAAAACGAAAAACCTACTTTTCCAATTATCGGATTTAGAATCACATCTTAATAATTTTTCATCTGAAAAATTAACTACAGACGAAGCTTTCCATCTTAAAATATCTTTTCAACATTTCAAAAAGAATCTATTAGAAATGGTCTTCCTATCTAGGGAGAGCAATAATGATTCTAGTAATGATAGTCAAGAAAAAAAATCGATAGCCAGAACTAATGAGTTTGAAACTGCTTATCCAGAAATAGATTTGCAGACATACGAAGCTATTGTAGAACACCATAAATCTTATGGTAATGTTTTAAAAGACCTTGAAATTGATGCTGCTATGGACGAAAAAGACTTTTTAATTTTTAAAGGAAAGACCAACGATAAGCAAAATAGCGATACTCAAATAGACTTAAGTATAATTCTAGAGGAATGCATGGGCGAAATGGGCCTTTTGCGTGAGTTAATTACCCTTTTCATAGGGAATGCCCTTGAATTCATGGGAGCTGCCAAAATTCACCTTCAAAGTGAGGATTTTGAACAGTTAGATTTCGCTGCACATAAAATAAAAGCAGGACTGGCCATGATGCGAACAGATGGTTTACATGATATTGTTGTCCAAATTCAAAAAGGATGCAAAATAGACCAGGACCCAAAGCATCTAGAGTTTCTTTGCAAGTGCTTTAATGAAGAATTTCCAAAAGTAAAAAAATCATTAGATAGTGCTTATGTGGAGTTGACCAACAACTAAAATCCCCAACAATGACCAAAAAGAGATTATTGTTGGCGGAAGATGATGAGTTGCTTGCATCTCTACTAAACTTTCGATTAAAAAAAGGAGGCTATGATGTTAGCCACCGTGCCAACGGAAAAGAAGTAAAAGAATATCTAGCTGGTACTATGCCGGATATAATAGTGAGCGATATTATGATGCCTTACTTCTCAGGTATGGAGCTCATTGCATACGTCCGCAAGGAATTGAATTCTCAAATACCCATTATTATTATATCCTCTGCGGGAAATGAAGAAAACGTATTGAATGCATTTGAATTGGGCGCTAACGACTTTATATCAAAACCAGTAAGTCCGTCAGAACTTTTGGTGCGCGTTGCCCGCGAACTGAACAAAAACTAATTTGTTAGATACCTACGGCACATACAACGGGGTGGCTTTTATAACGGCACCTAAGATAAACACAGATGTTCTGTGGGCTTTATCTATATTTTTTATTGTCCTAGCTGTAATCTATTTTCTCTCTGTTTTCTTTTTTAGAAATAGAATATCTGGAACCGCGCGACTTACAAGGCAAAGTAAAAAGGAACTTTCACCAATGATTAGTGAGTTTTTGTTTTATGAAGAGGATGCTAATAAAGACGAAAAATCTAATTACATCTCCCTTAAAATTGAAATACGTGAATTACTTAAAAACGATTTCAATAGAAAAATACTAGTAGAAGTACTTTTGGACCTGAGAAAAGATGTTTCTGGAGATACACAAACGCGACTCTTTGCTCTGTATCAAGATTTAGGACTTGAAAAAGATGCTTTTGAAAAACTTAAAAGCTGGCATTGGGAAGTTGTCTCAAAAGGTATTTTGGAACTTACACAAATGCAGGTTGTATCAGCCTATAGTTTTATTACTAAATTCATTAATCACAAAACAGGCACTATAAGGAAACAGGCAGAAATTGCCACGGTTACACTAAAACCAGAAGGAATTAACTATTTTCTTGACACTACACGCTATAAAATATCTGAATGGCAGCAGTTAAAGTTGTTAGACGTTATCCGTAACCAAGACGGTTTTGAACCGCCTAGGTTTAGAATGTGGCTTACTTCAAAGAATAAGCATGTGGTTCTTTTCTCCTTGAGGCTTATAAAATATTATAACCAAAACGATGCTAATGCCTCTCTTATTGAGCTGCTAAAGCATAAAGACAATCAAATTAAACAAGAGGCAATTAGCTGTATTAAAGAGTTTTATGTGGCTGAGGCTATACCTACGCTTAAATCAATTTTTAAAAAATCTAACACCTATAGTAAGATTGCTGTCTTAGGGGCCATTGCAGAAATAGGTAGTCATGATGATCTTGGTTTTCTAAATGAAATCGAAAAAGGAGAAAGCGATTTTTTAGTTTCTAGTAAGGCTTTGTTAGCTATAAATACTATTGATCCAGAAAGTGTTATGCCATCTGAAGGTATTGAGGTTTCAAAAGAGTATGTAGCTGAAATCAAAGAAGGACAAATAAAACTTGATACTACTGAAAATATAGAAATTGAATTACCTCAAGTTTCTGCAGCAGCAAAAGAGATTGAAGAAAAAACAGGTGTTCCTGCTATTGTTAAGGATTTTAAAGAAGAAGATACGGTAGAGGAATCAATATCTGTTGATAGCGCCCCAGAAGAGCTACCTAATGATGTTCATTTTAATACGAGCATAGAGCAATCAGAGGAAGAAGCTACAGAGCAGATAATCGTGAATACTGAAGTACCTGAGATTACTGAAAATAAAACAGTTGAAGAAAAAGAAGATTGCGAACCAGAACAAATCGAAGCTTTACAAGTAACCGAGATAATTGTTGTTGACCCTGTTGTGGTCTCTGGTATTTCAACGAAAATAAGGAGTCCAGAAGCGGAAATATTTTCAGAACCTTCACTAAGGTTCGATTTTTTACCCCTTGTAACAAATGATAACACACACACAACTAACCATACTATACCAAAATATAAACCCATGGCAGATTCAGAAAACACCAGCCGCGATATTAAAAAGATTGAAGTTGAATTCGATGAAATTAATTCTATTATTCAATCCGATGCTACAATAGATAAACCAGATTTTGACGTTTCTAAAATCGATTTTCTACCAATTGTAGTAGAGGAGCAGAAAGTAGAGAATGAATTACCTGAATCTAGTACTTTGGATGAAAATGAAGATTTACAGGGACTCATTAATGAAATTAATGAGCTTAATTTTTTGCCAATCGTTATGGATAACGAGGTTGTAGATGAGCAACATGTTGTTGACACAACGCCTGAAGAAGTAGAGACTAAAAATACAAATAGTATAGATGGCTATACATTATCTGATTTTGAGGTTCAGTTTGAAGATACAAAAAACTCAATTCCAGAAGTAAAAGAGGAAAAAGAAGAAATTTCAGAAGAGCCCAGTAATACTAATCAAGTAGGGCCTGTGGTCAATGATTCTCAAGATGTAATATCTTGGCTAATGGCAGAAAATGAACTTCGAGAAAATGAATTAGAAAACGATAAGGTAGAGCCTATAAAGCCCATTAAACCCTTTGCAGATTTAATACCAGAACCCATTTATTACAATGAACATGAAGCGTACATGATGGGGCTTCTTGATGATTTGGAAGAAATGGGTGATCATAGAGAGATACCGTTATTACAAGAGCTTTTGGCAGAAGAAAACCAGAGTTTTATAAAAGACCGTATTTCAAGTCTTATAGAGCAGTTTTCTTATACACAGAAAACAATAAAACAAACTAGTAGTAAAACACCAGTAGAACGCGAGTTGGAGATGCCGACATTTAATGTATTTGCAGATTTATTCAAGAATGTGGATACGGAATCTAAGCTGTTGCTTCTAGATGAGATTGTTTCAGTTGGAGATGAAAAGGAAATTACTTTTTTGGATGGACTTTTGGGAGATTCTAATTTAGAAATTAGGGCTAAGGCGCAAGAAGTTTTAAAACTGCTAGTAGAAAAAGTTTCGAGAAAAACCGAATTTGAGAAGGACCTCATACCAAGACCAGTGGGAGAACTACCTATTGACCTTTCTATACTAGAACCTTTTATAGAAACTAAGTCCAAGAAAGAGTACTTCAAAACCAAGAAAACAGCTTTTGTACCAAGAGCCTCAGATACTTTAGATTTTGATTTTGTATTGGAAGACACCGAGGTGCTTGATAAAAAGTACGATAAAAAAGTATTGGATATTCAAGTTGAGGCTAATGAAATATCCTCTAACGATAATTCATTTTTAACCAATATCATAGATTTCCCAAAAAAGCTGATTGGTAAGTTTAATGGATAGTACTCTCTTTAATATAATCTTAGATTACATAAACATCATGTTCTTGATGTTTACTGTAACTCTATTTACCTTATTTACCATAATGGGTTTCCTGTCTACTAGAAACTCTATACACTATAGAAAAAAGAATAGTTTTGGTAACCTTTCAAAGGTTATGGCATCTCCTTTAGCGCCTAGCATTACCATTATTGCACCAGCTTATAATGAGGGTATGACCATTGTTGAGAACATACGGTCGCTTATGTCGCTTCGGTATGTGAACTACGAGGTTATGGTGGTTAATGATGGTAGTAAGGATGATACGCTTCAGAAGATGATAGATGCGTACGACCTTGTTCAAATAGACCAAAAAATTGACCCGAATTGGAAGAATAAACCTATTCGCGGTATTTACAAATCACCTCACAGAGCTTTTTCTAAGCTAACTGTCATCGACAAAGAAAATGGAGGAAAGTCCGATGCCTTAAATACAGGCATGGCACTTTCTACCAATCGTTATGTAGGTTGTATAGATGTAGATTGTCTTTTGCTTCCTGATGCTTTGTTACATGTAGTGAAATCATTTTATCAACGTTCAGAAAAAAGGGTGATTGCTGTTGGCGGCGTTATACGTGTGGCCAACTCTTGTGTAATAGAAGGTGGCCAGCTAGAAGAAATACGTTTACCGACCAATTGGCTGGCAAGGTTTCAATTATTAGAATATACCCGCTCTTTTATTTTAGGAAGAATGGCTTGGGGTAGTATAGATAGTCTTCTAATCATATCCGGTGCATTTGGTTTTTTTGACCGTGAGATTGCATTAGCCGTAGGTGGTTATGATACAGGTACCGTTGGAGAGGACATGGAGATTGTTTTTAAGATGCGTAGGTACATGCATGACCGAAAAGAACCCTATACCATAGAATACATACCAGACCCCCTCTGTTGGACAGAAGTACCAGAAGATTTAAAAATACTGGTCAACCAAAGAGATCGGTGGGCGAGAGGTAACTTAGAAACCTTATTCAAGCATAAAGACATGTTCTTTAATTCCAAATATGGTCGCTTAGGGTTATTAAGCTACCCGTATTGGTTTTTTTATGAATGGCTTGCACCGCTTATGGAGTTCTTTGGTTTTTTTACCATAATACTCTTCGTCTATTTAGGGATTCTAAATTGGGATTTCTTTATCGCCATAACGGCAATGGTATATATATTTTCCGTTATGTTTTCGTTTTATGCCATTCTTTGGGATGTGTACAGTTATAACGAGTATAAGAAAACAAAAGATATTTTAACCTTAATGCTCTGTGCCATTATAGAGCCTATATTTTTTCATCCAATCGTAGTATGGTCTGCTGTTAGGGGTAATTACAAGAAATTGTTCAGGATTAAATCGGGCTGGGGATCTCAGGTACGTAAAGGCTTTGCAAAAGCCGCTTAAAATTATAAATGAATACAAGTACAATAGATAGATACTCTTTAAAGCACTATACGAGATTGATGATTTCTTTCTTCGGTAGTCTTTTGGTGCTTACTATTTATCAATATACCACCCTATACTTCAAAGGTGTAGTAGATGTTATATTTGGAGCCAGTTTTCTTATAGCCGTAGTGCATCAAATAGGCTTCACTTCTTTGATAGGGGTTATACTGGCGTTTCCATTCAATTTTTGGGAGAATTTACGTCCACGTTATGGTTTCAATTTAATCTTTGCATTACTTCTTGTTCTTTTAATCATCGAGGCAATGCTTATAAGCTATTTCTGTACGGCCTTAGTTCCTTTGGGGTCAGATTTATTGGGATATAGCTTCAATGATATTCAGATGACCATCGCAAATTCTGGAGGAATATCTTGGATGCTTCCAGTAGCGCTTGTGTCTATAGTTGGTATGTTTTACGGGTTTTATAAGGTGACGTCAAAGCATTACCATCACATTAGTAAAATGTATCCATTTACCATTATTCTATTTAGCATGTTTATGGCTACGCTTTTTATAGAAGGTAAACCTATTAACCATAATAAAACACAATATCTAGCACTCAATCTTTATGGTACTTCTACGGAAGATACCTCGTATAACTCAGATGTAGAGTATCCGCTAATTAAGTCAAAACCGATAGAGAACGTTTTAGGTGATTATTTTGAACTTAAAGAAGAGAAACCCAATATCGTTTTCATAATGGTTGAAGGCCTGGGAAGAGACTTCGTTGGTGAAGGAGCAGAATATGGCGGTTTTACTCCATTTTTGGATTCTCTTACTACCAAGTCTTTGTATTGGGAGAACTGCTTGAGTAACACTGGAAGAACTTTTGGTGTACTACCTTCTCTATTGGGTTCGTTGCCTTTCGGTAAAAGCGGATTTATGGAGCTTGAGAAATACCCAAACAAACTCACCTTGTTCAGTATTTTAAAGAACAACGGCTACCATACTTCATTTTATCAAGGAACTAATAGTTCTTTTGATAATGTAGATCGATTTTTACAGAGCGAAAACTTAGATTTTGTTCTAGATAAGTCGGGATTCGGAAATAAGTATCAGATGCAGGAAGAAGATGCCGCAGGTACTTCATGGGGCTACCCAGATAAAGAACTTTTTAAAAAGAGTATGAGTTTACCTAGGGCAGCAGAACAGCCACGTATGGAGGTTTATATGACTATTAGTACTCATGAACCGTTTCTTCCGCCCAAACAAGATTTCTACGAAGCCAAAGTAGCCAAGATACTAGCTCAGGGCGATTATGAAGGAAAGGTAGAAAGAGTAATAGAAAAGAACGAGAATGTTTTTGCTACGCTACTTTATACGGATAATGCTTTAAAATATGTTTTAGAAGAATATAAAAAGCAACCTAATTATGACAACACGATTTTTGTTATTACAGGTGACCACAGATTAATACCAATACCACAGCGGAATAATATAAGTAGGTTTCATGTACCGTTAATTATGTATAGTCCGCTTTTGAAGACAACTAAGAAAATGAGTGCGGTCAATTCTCATTTTGATGTAACTCCAACGTTATTGGCTCTTCTTGAGTCTAGATACGAACTTAAAACACCTAAAGAAGTCGCATGGATGGGTAGCGCGTTAGATATGAGCGAAGAGTATCGTTCAATTAAGAACATACCTCTAATGCGTAATAAGAACGAATTAAAAGAATTTGTTGACGGGGAGAATCTGTACTCTGATGGTTCTGTTTATTCGTTGGATGAGAATATGGATTTAGGTTCTACTTTTGGAGGTTCTAAAAGTGAAAGCAAGATGCAATCCTTCAAAGCTATGAACGCTTATGTGACGAATAACAATAAGATAATTCCAGATGACTTGGCTGTCTTTACGGTAAAAGAAGAACAATTTACTGATAGTGAAACCATTTGGCTCAACAGCGTTTATAATGGGCGGGATTCAGATAAGGGGTATTTCATAGCAAGAGACCTCGCATTCGATAAAAAATTTGATAAAGCTTTATTACTATGTAAATACATCTTATCTGATGTTCCCAGCCACATAGATACTAAGATACTAATGGGTAGGGTTAATGTTTGGCAAGGCAATTATGATACATCTATCAAAATATTGAACGATTGTATTAAAATGAATCCAAATTATATTGATTCGTATTCTGCTTTGTTTGATGTTTATTTCTGGTCAGAACGCTCAAAAGAAGCTTTAGAATTAATTGAAACGGTACAGGAGAATAGTGCTAGCGCTCATGAAATAGAAGATAAAATAGAACGCGCACGTAATCAGGCGCGAAATAAAAGAATTACTGCTTTTTTAGAGAAAATTAAAAAATCTGATACGGAGACTGCTATTAATTCGTTTGAATCAGAATGAGTCTTAAAGCTACATCTCTGTTCGTGCTATGTATTTTCGTAGGCCTTTTCGCCCGGAGTCAAGATACGGCATATAAAGAAATTAGTGCTGTAAGTTTTGAGGAGGCTCGTAATTTGGCTTATGATGGTGATTTTAGGTCTGCTAACGTAATGTTGACACAATTAATAAAGCCAGACTCTAAAGACCATGACGCTCGCTCTTTGTTAGCGAGTACCTACAGCTGGAGTGAAGAGTATGACAAAGCTAGAGATGAATTTAATATCTTAATTTCTTCAGACAAGACGGATAGAAGTGTCTGGATAGCTTCTATAAAGAATGAACTTTATGCTGATAACAATGCTACCGCAATTGGTCTGGCCAATAAAGCTTTGGTGCATCTTAAAAGTGATGATGAGGTAGAAAGGCTAAAAGCGATTGCCGAAGAAGGCGTAGCCAATGCTGAATACCCAGAATCAGGATGGTTTAATCAAGACGATTCGGTAGTTTCTAAAGAAGAAGCTCTTTTGGTTAGCAATGAAAAAAAATCAGAAACCTTAAAACCAGAGGCTATTGATAAACTTGCTGCAAAAACTCCACTAGGGGAAGAAGTATTCAATAATAAAATTTCAGTAAGAAATGCTGCAACGGTCTTTGATCAGAGGTATGATCCTATCTACTACTCCAGTATTTCGTTTAAAAGACAAACGTTGGCGGGTAGTATTATTCCTAGAATAAACTATAGTAATCGATCAGGTGCAAATGGTGTACAGTATGATCTAGATTTTTATCCAAAGTTTTCAAAGCGCTTTTATGCTTATTTGAATTATGGCTATTCTAGCTCATCAATTTATCCGGAGCATAAAATGGGTGGTGATCTTTATGTGAATTTACCAGGTGCGTTTGAATTTTCAGCAGGAGGTCGTTACATCAGCTATGAAACTAAAAACGTTTCTGTTATCTCCAACTCCTTAGGGCACTATAGAGGTAACTATTATTTTTCACTTCGTTCATACATTACACCATTGTCAGATAATCTAACCAAATTTTCAGGTAATTTTCTTGTACGCAAATACTTGAAAGATGCGGAGAACTATTTGGGATTGAATGTGGGTATGGGCTTTTCGCCTGAGTTACGACAGTTGACTTCTGGAGATGAACTGTTGGCGGAGACCTTGTTGTATGTAGAGTCGCAAAGGGTAAGTTTGGAGTATCAGTTCACCGGAAAAAAGAGCCCGAATATTTATAGGGCAAATGTGGGAGCTACAAGACAAGAATTAGCATTCGCATCAGGTAAATTCTTTTATGGAGTTTCAGCAGGTGTCACCTATGAAGTGAAATTCTAAATGCACCGTTTACTTGCTGTCTTTTTTTACTTTAGTATCAAACACCCATTTATCGGCATACATGCCATATACAAGTCCAATTTCATTCTCTTGTACATACTTTTCATCTTTACCAGGGTCAAAGTTCACATTGTAGACATAGACTTTAATTCCTTCATCTCTTAATTGCAACATCAACTTATTCTGTGCGGATAATATCCTGCGGGAGAGGGCTACGTGTTTCACATTGTTAATTGCTAACCATTGTATTTTGTCCCCTTTTATTTTCATTAATGGTCCTTGGGAAATCATGGCGTTAATACCATGTTGAGAAGCTTCTTCAACCGCCATTGGGCTAAAGAGTTCCATTAGTAATCGGCTTTTATCTATAAATTGATTAGCAAAAGCAACAGGGTCGTTCACTTTATCGGTAACCAAGGTAGCATCCGGATGCGCCTTGAACCACGCATTTATTCCTTTTAAATCTAGAGTAGTATAATCTCCATAAATTTTATGTTTCATGAATTCTGAATGGGAGGGAGGCAATGCCCCCGTATAATCTGTAAAGCGTGCCCACATATCCCAATCATGTGCTGCCACCAGCTTTTTATCCAAAGTTTCAATAATATCAAGTTCAAAAAGGCGGAATCCCTTTTTATAATTTTCATCTAGGGCATTCTTACTGTTAGTAGACTTAACTCCGTTTATCTCCCCGCCCGCATGGGCAATATAGCGGTTGTTGTTAGGTTCAAATTCATAAGTGATACGCGGAAAATAGATTTTGTCATCCTTTGATAGATCAGGAACGTCTTCTGAAATTATTACAGAACGATCGTTAACCTTTTCCGTAATTACACCACTAAAGTTATACATGACATAGGCTTCCCGACTTTTTAGTGTACCAAGTTTTATGAATCCCATTTCTGATAACTCTGCAGATGAATTTAAAGCACCGTTTACAGCAGAATCATGGGCTAGAATAGCAAAAGTGGCCTTGTTTACTTGTAACTGCTTTAGTATAAGTAGAAGTTTATCTACTGCCTCAGGACTGGAATAGGTGTCATAGGTTTTATACTCAAAGGTTTCATCAGAATTAAAATGAATGACTGTTAGTCCTCGTTCAATATGCTCAGTCTGACCAGAAATAGTGAAACTACTTTTCTGCTGGGCAAGAAAACCATGACTGCTGAGCGTTACAGTTTTTTCATTGATAGCAATTGCTGAGGTAATAGGAGTAAACTCAGTTTCAATCAAATTAATGTCAGATGCTCCAATACAGAGGTTGGCACACATAAAGGCCAAGGTGGCTATTTTCGCTTTGTTTTTCATTATATAAGTCTGAATGTAATTTGAAGATCCCTTGTTTATCTATTAAGAAGACTGAATTCTATCATAAATACAATGTAATAACGTTTTGAAAGGTATCCTTATTGTTATTAAAATGGAGGAGGAAAAATCAAATCTTTTTGGTCTTAAATAGATGATATAGAAGATGATAAATCTATTATTTTTCGAAATTCACTTCCTTTTAATTTCAAGTAGAGAAAAAATATAGAAACAGGTGGAACAAAGTAGCACAGATCGGTATCATAATTGCTTATATAGCTTGTGTCACCTGTAAACATTGGCTTCGGAAAACGACAAATAGTTGGAAAACAGCACGTAATAGATGAAATGTTCAATTTTTACGATGAATTACACACATGATTTGCTTCTCAAAATTAGATTTATACATGATTAACAGGTTTTACAACATGTTTTATTCGTTACACCACATTTTGTTGTTGAAGGCTGCCTTAATTAATAAGTTTACATCATAATACTTGAGACACCGAATCAAAATAACAATTTAACCTATACTATTATGCTTTACGATACTTACGGAGAAGAATACCTATCATTCCTTCAAGACTTAAATGAAATTTTAAGTTTAAATGAATTGGTAGAGTTAGATTATATGTAAATCAGGATCCCAAATCCATCAACCTTTAAAACCTACAACTATGTCAAAACAAAACCCAGACAACGCAGCTTATTTAAATTTCATTGAAAATTTGAATGAAATTCTAAACAGCGAACAAATTAGTAAATTGAATTTTTCTTAGTTATTTAGTGAATATTAGTTGTTCAAAAAAAGCCCTGACGATAAAACGTCAGGGCTTTTTTATATATAATTATGTTGTAAAAAAAGACTATCCTAAATACGTCTTCAACAATTTGCTTCTTGAGTTGTGGCGCAATTTTCTAATGGCCTTCTCACGAATTTGTCTAACCCTTTCTCTGGTAAGATCAAAAGTCTGGCCTATTTCAGCTAAAGTCATAGATTGTTGATCACCAATGCCATAATATAATTTAACTACATCGGCCTCTCTTGGAGACAAAGTCTCTAATGCACGGTTAATCTCCGTATTAAGGGACTGCTGCATTAGAAGTTTATCGGGTCTAGGAGACTCTCCACTACGAAGTACATCATAAAGATTTGAATCTTCTCCTTCACGAAGGGGAGCATCCATAGATACGTGCCTTCCGGAATTTTTCATGGATTGCTTCACCTCACTAACCGTCATCTCTAGCTCTTTGGCTATTTCCTCGGCAGAAGGTGGTCTCTCATGAGCCTGTTCTAAATAAGAAAAAGTCTTTTTAATCTTATTTATAGAACCAATTTTGTTTAAAGGTAGACGTACAACACGAGATTGTTCGGCAAGAGCCTGAAGAATAGATTGGCGAATCCACCATACAGCATATGATATAAATTTGAAACCACGAGTTTCATCAAAGCGTTTCGCCGCTTTAACAAGTCCAAGATTCCCTTCATTTATTAAATCGGGTAACTTTAAACCTTGATTCTGATATTGTTTGGCCACGGATACTACAAAACGTAGGTTGGCTGTAGTTAATTTCTCTAGAGCTGCTTGGTCTCCTTTTCGGATCTTTTGTGCGAGTTCTACTTCCTCAGATGCATTGATCAGATCAATTTTACTGATATCTTGCAAGTACTTGTCCAATGATTTTGATTCACGATTCGTAACCTGCTTGATAATCTTTAGTTGCCTCATATATCTAGTATGTTTAGGATTGCTACAAGAGTACAGTATACATTTTTATAACCAATTTTCCAAAGACTTGTGAGTATTCTTATACACTATTTATTATAAAATTAAGAATTTACCTACAAAATTGAGGAGTTTCTAATAGTTACATTATTTTTGAAATTAAATCATGAAAAATGAGCAAGCGAAAGCTGAAAAAGTATCTCAACGAGATTGATAAGGATGCTATAGAAGAACAGCTTCTAGACCTTTATGACCGTTTTCCTGAGGTAAAAGAGTATTATAATTTCATCTTTAATCCAAAGGAAGACAAGCTTGTTCAGGAAGCAAAGACTAAAATAAGTAATGAATACTTCCCTGTTAGACGCAGAAGACCAAAAGCTAGGCGTTCTGTAGCTCAAAAGTTTATAAAGCATTTTATAAAACTAGGGGTGGATCCACACCTTATTGCAGATGTTATGTTATATAATTTGGAAATTGCTCAGGTGTTTGAGAAAAATCGTAATATACCCGATGCCTTTTATAAAAGCATGATGAATTCATTTACTGAGGCTGTTCAGTTTATTTCTATAAATGGACTTTTAGCAGATTATAAAAAGCGCATAGTAAAAATTTATACTATAACTGAAGAGCAGAATTGGCAATTTGGCGAGGGATTTTCTCGAGCCTTAGATATCATAGACTAAATATGGCGTTAGTAATTATAAGACAGGATGGTAAAATTGATCTTTGGAAAGAAGCTCTTTTAGCACAACAACCCGGTTTAGAAGTTTACAGCTATTTAGAAAATCACCCTAAAGATAAAATAGAAATGGCCCTAGTCTGGAAGCATCCAAACGGCTCATTGGCAGATTATCCTAATCTAAAGCTTATAGCGTCTAGTGGGGCAGGGGTAGATTTTATTTTTGAGGATGATACAGTTCCTGAAAACTTGCCAATAACCCGTGTGGTAGATGATATGTTGGCCAAAGACATGAGCGAGCATGTGCTTGCCGTTATATTTAGTCACCTTAAAAATCTGGATAGATACAGGATTAACCAAACAAAAGGTATTTGGAAACCTATGCAATACAATCGTATTTCAGACTTTACTGTCGGTATAATGGGCTTGGGAGCTCTAGGTAAAGAATTGGCAACAGATTTGGTGAAATACGGCTTTAAAGTTCAGGGTTGGGCAAATTCTAAGAAGGATATTCATGGCGTTAGTTGTTTTGCAGGTGAATCTGGCTTTTCTGGTTTTCTTGAAACCACTCAAATCTTGGTTTGCCTTTTACCATTGACCAATGCTACTACTGGAATTTTAAATAAAGAACTTTTTAAGCAACTTCCAAAAGGAGCATTTGTAATAAATGTGGC
Organism: Zobellia barbeyronii; assembly: GCF_018603515.1. Lineage (GTDB taxonomy): Bacteria > Bacteroidota > Bacteroidia > Flavobacteriales > Flavobacteriaceae > Zobellia > Zobellia barbeyronii. The sequence continues at coordinate 153,156 of NZ_JACATN010000005.1, read as the reverse complement.
TCGTGGTGGTCATTTGGTAGATGAGGATTTATTAGAAATGTTGAATAACGACCATCTATCCGGAGCAGGGTTAGACGTTTATCATCAAGAACCTCTTCCAATGGAACATCCGTTTTGGAACCATGAGAAAATTCAGATGACGCCTCATTACGCTAGTGTTTCTGATACGAGTTCTGTAGTCCCACAGATTTTAGAAAATTATGATAGGCTACAGAAGGGTAGTCCATTACTAAATGAGGTGGTGATGGATAAAGGATATTAATACCTCAATTTTTATCTTAATAATTACTTGAATACAGCTATATTTTAAGGGTAGAGTGAGGCTTTTCTTTTTTCTTTTTATTGATTTAAGAGGAATAAATTTCAGATAAGTACAAATTTCCTTTAATTTTGTAAAATTCAAATTTTGGGATGCCCCCACATATTTATTATAATTGAACGCTAAATTTTAGAACCTACTTGGAGTTAAAAAAGGATACAACCGAAAAGCAATTATACGATTATCAGAACGAAGATCTGAATACGATTTTCAAGCATCTTGAGGATCCTGAAGAAAACGGAAACTTGTTGTACCAATTGCCTACTGGTGGTGGTAAAACTGTAGTTTTCTCTGAAATTGCTCGTCGTTATATAGAAAAAACGGGAAAGAAAGTAGTAGTACTTACGCACCGTATAGAATTGAGTACGCAGACTTCTAAAATGCTGAAGAGTTTTGGTGTCAAGAATAAGATCATCAATAGTGAGGTAAAAGAACTTAATGACCAACATGAGTTCATGTGTTTTGTTGCCATGGTGGAAACCTTGAACAATAGGTTGCAGGAAGAAAAGGTAGAAATTGATGATATTGGCCTAGTTATTATTGATGAGGCACATTACAATTCTTTCCGGAAACTCTTTAAGTTTTTCAAGAAATCTACAATTTTAGGGGTTACGGCAACTCCTTTGAGTTCTAACATAAAATTACCCATGAAAGACAACTATCAAAAGTTGATCGTGGGTGAGTCTATAGGCGCCCTAATTGAGAGAAACTTCTTGGCTAAGGGTAACATGTATAATTATGATGTTAGTTTACAGAGTCTTAAACTAGGTATTAGTGGTGATTATACGGTAAAATCTTCTGATGAGCTTTATAGTAATCAGAGTATGTTGGGTAAACTACTTTCTGGCTATAAAGAGATTGCAGAGGGTACTAAAACATTGATATTCAATAACGGTATCAACACGTCTCGTTACGTGTATGAAACCTTTAAGAAGGCGGGTTACAACATCCGCCATTTAGATAATAAAAATACGGCTACGGAACGTAAGGATATTTTAGAATGGTTCTCCAATACACCAGATGCCATTCTTACTTCAGTTAGTATTCTTACAACTGGTTTTGATGAACCATCTGTAGAGACAATTATGCTAAATAGGGCTACGCGCTCGCTTACGCTATATTTTCAGATGATTGGTCGTGGGTCTCGTATTTTGCCTAATAAGAGTGAATTTACAGTAGTAGATTTAGGGAACAACGTAGCACGTTTCGGATTATGGAGTGCACCTATTGACTGGCAGGAAATTTTCCACTTTCCAGATTTCTACTTGGAAAACATTAAGAACGACGAGGAGATAGAAAAAGAGTTCGTTTACGAAATGCCTACGGCACTTCGTGAAAAATTCAAAAATTCTACCAATATTGAGTTCAATATAAAAGAGGAATACAAAAAGGTTTTTGCAGAAGGTCTAAGGTCCAAAATTGTATTGGAACGAAGTATTGATCAACATGCTCAAATTTGTGTAGAGAACTCAGAAGATGTTTTTGACGCTCGTATTCTTGCAAAAGAACTAAAAGAAGAAATTAAGTACCGTGTACGTCAATATTCGTACTGCATTATGAACAACACCAAAAACTACAAAGAGTGGTTGGAAGAGGATTATGAGCGTAAATTACGTTCAAGTATCTCTAAAATGTTCGCAGAAAGAATGTAATTTCCTAAAGGGAAATTAATTGACTGTAGTTTAGATCCCAGATGTTTACAGGAAATAAGTAAAGCAAAGTGAAGCAAAATGTACTTTTAGTAATTGGTTTTACTTGGCCTGAACCTGCTTCTACAGCTGCGGGAAACCGCATGCTGCAACTTCTGGATTTTTTCAAAAATGAAGGTTTCGATATCGTCTTCACAAGCACGGCCTCCAAAAGCGAACTCTCATTGGATCTTGATGCTTTAGGTATAAAGTCTAGGGATATTATGTTGAACGACTCTGGTTTTGATGATTTTATAAAAGATATAAATCCTACGGTTGTATTATTTGACCGGTTTTTGACCGAAGAACAATTTGGGTGGCGTATCTCTGAGAATGTTCCCAATGCTATTAAAATACTTGATACCGAAGATTTACATTCGCTTAGAAAGGTAAGAGAGGTTTCTCATAAAAAAGAAGTCCCATTTTCATTACGTACCTGGTTGCAGGAAGATATTACCAAACGTGAAGTTGCAAGTATTCTGCGTTGTGATCTTTCTTTAATGGTTTCTACTTTTGAAGTGCAACTGCTGACGGAAACTTTAAAAATTGATTCTAATCTGCTTTTGCATCTACCTTTTCTTTTGGAGAAAATACAATATGCAGAACAAGAAGCCTGGTCTGATTTTGATGAACGGATAAACTTTGTATGCATAGGGAATGGAAAGCACGCACCAAATGTAGACGCGGTATTATGGCTGTCTAAAGAAATTTGGCCGTTGATAAGGAAAGCTTTGCCGGAAGCAGAAGTTTCTGTCTACGGAGCATATATGCCACAACAAGTAAATCAGTTACACAAACCGGAAATAGGATTTCTTATTAAAGGTTGGACCGAAGATGTAAATGAGGTTTTTGAGAACACACGTGTAAACCTTGCTCCATTGCGTTTTGGTGCGGGTATTAAGGGAAAACTTACCACGGCAATGCAAAATGGCACACCAAGCGTTACAACTGCCATAGGAGCAGAGGGTATGCATGATGGTTTGCCTTGGTCTGGAGTCGTAGCAGAAACACCAGAGAATTTTGCTCGTGAAGCAATACAATTATACCGTAACAGAAAGGATTGGAAGAAATCACAGCAGAATGGTCTGGATCTTATTAATCAATTGTATAACAAGCAAAAGTTACGTGAACGGTTTTCTTTGGTCTTGAATAATCTACAGCGAAATCTAGAAGAACACCGTATTCATAATTTTATGGGAAATTTAGTGCAGCATCAAACTTTACAGAGTACAAAGTATTTGTCTAAATGGATAGAAGAAAAGAATAAAAAAAAATAGTTACCCAGAATTGAAGTGGTTCTAAAGCCCGATCGTCTTTTCTATTATAGCTTTAAGCTTATCACTTTTTAAAGGCTTGGATAAGTAATCAACAACAAATTCACAGCTTTTAGCTTTCTCAATATCTTCTGGGTCTACAGAGGAAGAAACCATATAAATAGGAATCTTCTCGGTCAGATTGGGCCCAATAGTTTTATAGGTCTCTAAAAACTGAAACCCATCCATAATTGGCATATCAATATCTAATAAAATAAGATTTGGCAACGCATCAGGGGAATCCTGATTCTCTTTAATGAAATTAATTGCTTCTTCTCCATTCTGAAAAACTGAAGTCTTATGTTCAATCTTAGAAAACTTTGCAGATTGAATAATTGTAAACCTATAAATATCATCGTCGTCAATAATACAAAGGTGAAAAGGCTGTGCCATATGTTTTAAATAAAATGAATGTTGAAAGTACTGCCTTCATTGACTTTACTTGTTACTGTAATTTTTCCGCCCATAGCTTCAATTTGGGTCTTTGTCATAAAGAGACCGATTCCTTTGGCCTCCGGGTGGTTATGAAAAACTTTGTTCAAACCAAATATTTTGTGACCATGCTTTTCCAAATCTATTCCCAAGCCATTATCCTTAAAGCTCAAAATAATTTTTCCATTTTCTAATTTTGAAGTAATCTCTATTTCTGGAACGCGTTCTGGAGACTTATATTTTAAAGCATTTCCAATTAGATTTTGAAAAATGCTTTCCATGTAGATTTTATTATAACGAATTGAATCTACCGCTGAAAAATCACTTTTAATAACCGCTTTAGTCCTTTCTATTTCTGTAGAGAAAATCTCTTTTGTTTTAGATAACTTATTGCTAAAGGAAAGCTCGCTACGTTCTAATGAATTATGGCTTTTGGCACTCAATGCTTCTATTAACGTATTGAGAGTTAGTGAAAGGTGAGAGATTACTGTTTCAAATTTTTTGAACAGGTCATTGCGCTCTTCCTCACTTCCCATCATTTTGTATATTTCCACAAGCGAATTTAAATTGCTTACTGGCGCTCTTAGGTTGTGAGAGGTAATTTGTGTAAAGTCTGCCAATTGGTTATTTTGAGCGGTGAGTTCTTCGGTCAGAATTTCCAAGTCCTCTTTCGCTTTTAAAATTTTACTCTCGGCAATTTTAGCAGAAGTAAGATCTCTTACAGACATAGATATAATAAGACCTTCATCTGTTTGCAAAGGGCCAAGGGTTATTTCAACTGGAATTTCCCTTCCAGATTTGTGCGTTAAGTAGAAATCTTCACCAAGGTCTACTATTGTTACCTCCATATTGGTCAGGAATTTTTCTCTATGCGGAGTACGAATCTCATCAAATCTTGAAGGGATTAGCGTTTCTATAGATTTTCCTACCAATTCCTCAGAAGAATAACCTAACAGGCTTTCTCCTTGTTTGTTAACCATTTGAATAATACTTTCATTACCCACTATTATGGTTGCACTAGGTGCAGAATCCACAAGTCCTTTAAACTTGATTTCTTGTAGTTGTTGTTCAGAGATATCCTGGCAAGTGCCTGCTAACTTTACCGTATTTCCTTTTTTATCAACCTCAACATCACCCAACAATCTAATCCACTTTAGTGTACCATCTTTTAATAGGATGCGATGTATAATTTTGTCAAAATGTTTTTGCTCTATCGCTTGAGCAAAATGGGCCGTAACTACTGCTTGGTCATCTGGGTGTACACATTCAAAATACGTATTGAATTCTAGTTTTATGTTTTCTTCCTGCTTAAAAAGGTAATACAAATTGGCAGACCAGAATACCTCATCGGTAAGCGTATTTAGTTCCCAATGACCTAATAAAGCCTTTTGTTCTGCAAAAATTAAGAGCTCATTTTTTTTAGTTAACTCAGTCTCTATGGTTTTATAACTAGTAACATCCTGTGAAATACCTAATATGTTTGTGAGGTTTCCTTCATCATCCAAAATAGCATCTCCTGAAACTTGAATAATTCGGGTTCTGCCATCTGGCATTACCATTCTGTGGTTAAAACTATGGTAATGTTTGGTTTTAATATTATATGCTATTTGCTTTCTTACGAACTCTCTGTCTTCTGGATGAACCTTATCTATCAAAACACTTAGAGGTACTGGAACGTCCGTAGGAACACCTACTATATAAGTCATGTTCTCTGAGCAAATTAACGTATCTGAACTAGCATCCCAGTTCCAATGCCCTAGTTTTGCTTTGTGTTCAGCAAATTTTAATAATTGATTATGCCTTAAAAATGTTTCTTGAGTTTGCTTACTTTTTGTAATGTCTTGTACGATTCCTGCAATTGCAGTGCATTTATCATTTTCTAATTTGCGGGTAGCTATAACGTGCAGCCATATCACAGTTCCTTTTTTAGTTTTAAACTCTAGTTCTTGGTCAAAAGGTTGCCCCGTTTTTATTAATTCAATTATCCCATCCTTAATTAAAAATTCAGTAGCCTCAGGCTTGTCAAATAGTGATTTTTCACCTCTTTTAACTACACAATCGTAAGGTATGCCTAACACTTCGCAGGTAACCTTGTCCAACGAATAAATACCTGTTTCAATATTTAAATTCCAAGTGCCAATGCGTAACATGTCACGAATGGTTATCGCGCTAGTATCGTCCATTGTTTTTTTATCATCTTTCATATTCATGAATAACTAACTTGAAATTTTTATATAGCAAAAAAGCATGTGTATAACTGTAGGTTCTTAACCTTCTAATGTTTTTTCTATTATTGCCTTGAGCTTATCGCTTTTTAAAGGTTTTGATAAATAATCAATAACCGCTGTGTAACTTTTGGCTCTTTCTATATCTTCTGGATCTACAGATGATGAAACCATATATATGGCAATCTTCTTGCTTATTTTGGCTTCAATCTCTTTGTAAGTTTTTAGAAACTGAAAGCCATCCATAATAGGCATATCAATATCTAATAAAATTAGATTTGGTAGCGCGTCAGGAGTATCCTGATTCTCTTTAATGAAATTTATCGCCTCTTCCCCATTAGGGAAAACAGAGGTTATATGTTCAATCTTAGAAAACTTTGCAGATTGAATAATTGTAAACCTATAAATATCGTCATCATCAACAATACAAAGGTGAAAGGGGTGTTGCATATTTCTTAAATGAAATGAATATTAAAAGTAGTGCCTTCGTCTACTTTACTAGAAACTGTAATTTTTCCGCCCATGGCCTCAATTTGCGTTTTGGTCATAAAAAGACCAATACCTTTTGCTTCTGGGTGGTTATGAAATACTTTGTTTAATCCAAATATTTTGTGTCCATGTTTCTCTAAATCTATACCTAGGCCATTGTCTTTAAAGCTTAGGATTGTCTTTCCATTATCTATTTTAGAACTTATCTCTAACTCAGGAACACGTTCTCTAGATTTATATTTTAAAGCGTTACCTATTAAATTTTGAAATATACTTTCTAAGTATATTTTATGGTAGCGTATAGAGTCTACTTTTGCGAAATTACTCTTAATAATTGCTTTTGAATTACTGATTTCAGCAGTGAAAATTTCTTTTGTTTTCGTTAGAGTAGCACCAAATGATACCTCACTACGTTCAAGAGAAGTATGGTTTTTTGCGGTCAGTGCTTCTATTAAGGTGTTGAGTGTTAGTGTAAGATGGGCTATTACGATTTCAAATTTTTTGAATAGCTCTTTTTGATCTTCCTCATTGTCCATCATTTTATAGATATCCAAGAGAGAGTTTAGGTTACTTACCGGCGCACGTAAGTTATGAGAGGTTATTTGAGTAAAATCTGCAAGCTGATGGTTCTGTGTTGTAAGCTCTTGAGTAAGAGTCTCCAAATCTTCTTTAGCTTTTATAATATTTTCTTGATGTAGCTTCTCTTCTGTTATATCACGGATTACTACAGAAAGGAGAAGCCCACCTTCAATTTGCAATGGCCCAAGAGTTACCTGAACGGGAATTTCCTTGCCATCTTTGTTCAACATATGAAGACCAGCACCCATGTCATAGGTTTTTACTGTAGGGTTGGCATAAAAAGCTTCTCTTAATGGTGCTCGTTTTTCATCAAATCTAGAAGGTATTAGAAGGTCTATATTACTACCTACTAATTCTTCTGGAGTATATTTAAATAGGCGCTCAGCTTGTTTATTAATCATCTGTATAATATTGCCTTCATCCAATATGAGCGTTGCATTTGGAGCAGATTCCAACAAACCTTTAAATTTCATTTCTTCTGCCCGTTGCTCACTAACATCTTGCAACGTACCTAACATCTCAATAGCATTACCATACTGGTCCCGTATAGCCATAGCTAATAGTTCTACAGTTTTAATTTTACCATTTTCTAATAAGATGCGGTGTATAACTCTTTCAAAATCCTTGCTTTCTAAAATGGTGTCAATTATTGCGCTCACCCTTTCTCTGTCTTCTGGGTGGATATAACTGTAATAAATATCAAAAACAATTGGTAAATTATCTTCTCGTTCAAAAATCCGGTAGAGGTTAGTAGACCATTTTATTTTATTGGTATTTAAATCCCATTGCCAATTACCAATCTTTGTGATTTGTTCTGCGAACCCAAGTAATTGATTCTTGCTTATGAGTTCATTTTCAAAGTTTTTTTGATCGGTAATATCTTGTGAAATTCCTAAGATTGTTAAAATGTTGCCTTCTAAATCAGTATATACTTCTCCGGTAACTTTTATGTGTCTGAGTTCCCCATGCATATAAATAGGATGGGTAAATTCAACAAAGGACTTTGTTTCAATTGTTTTATTTAATGTATCTAAGATATCTTTCTGATTTTCTTGAGGAATATCTTTTAGAAGATCACTCATGGTAAACTCAACATTCCTTTCAAATCCTAGAGCATCTGCCATATTCTCGGAACAACTAAATAAATCAGTTGTAAGATTCCATAGCCAATAGCCAAAATGAGCTTTCTGTTGAGCAGTGAGAAATAATTTATTTTTTTCAAAAAGCTCATCCTCAAAACGTTTTTTTGCAGTAATATCTTGAGAACTACACATGAAACCGGTTAATTCTTCTGCTTTATTGAAAAGGGGTTCTCCTAAAACTTGAATTATACGTTCGGTACCATCCTCTAAGATATACCGGTGTAGAAGGGGAGTAAATGTTTTACTTTCTACTGAATTTTTTAGATGATCTTGTACCTGTTTTTTATCACCCGGGTGAATTCCTTCTGTTAATATCTCAATAGTAATTTTTTCACCATCAGGAGAGCCAATTATACGAGATATATTTCTAGAGCAGGTAATAACATTACTCTTTAAGTCCCATTTCCAGTGACCTAACGAAGCCTTGTTCTCCGTATAGTTTAAAATCTCATTTTTTTTGAATAATTCAATTTCAGAATTTTTCCTTATCGTTATGTCCTGGACCATTCCAGAAACGTTTACACAATTACCTCCCTCATCATAATTACCTTTTCCGATTAATAACACCCAAATAGAGTTTCCATCAGAAAGGAACAACTCTACTTCATGATTAAAAGAAGATTTTTGTTCTATAGCTTTAGCTAATGTCTCCTGTATAACGGCCCATTTATTTCCGGTAGGGCAAAAGGGAGGTTTTTCTTTTGTGCTTAATGTAGTGCCATTTGGTAACTGAGTAATTTCACAAGAAATGTCATCAAGTAAATACGTATCGGAAGAAGTGTCAAGCTGCCAATAACCAATTCTTGCAATCGCATTTAGATCGGCAATTGAAATATCTATATTTTGTTTTATTTTGTCCATTAGCTATTTGTAATACTCTAATTTAACAAGAAAAAGATTAGAATAGCATAGTGTATAACTTTCTTTGTAAATAAAGATATTCTTTAGTTCTTACATTTAAGAATGGTGTAAAAATATAATATTTTGATGTAATATGCTGTCAATTAGGGTGTTTATTGGTGTTATTATGATAAAAAACCTACAATTGGTCTAATTTGAAAGTAACACTGTCTTGTCTTCCGATAAAATGTTTATAAAAACGCATTTTATTGAAATAGTAGCGCATTTATTTTTGAGGATTAAAGCTTTATTTCTTACAAGTCTTAAACAATGGTTCTTTCTTTTTTCAAATTGCTTTACTTTGCAGCGTTTAAACTTTTATTATGCAAAAACCAGATTGGACAATAGCCAAAGAATTTGAAGATATCACCTATAAAAAGTGTAACGGTGTAGCCCGTATTGCTTTTAACCGACCTAATGTACGTAACGCGTTCAGGCCTAAAACTACTAGCGAGTTATATCAGGCTTTTTATGATGCTCAAGAAGATACTTCTATAGGCGTTGTTTTGCTTTCTGCGGAAGGCCCATCTACCAAAGATGGTATTTACTCATTCTGTAGTGGTGGTGATCAAAAGGCTAGGGGAGACCAAGGTTATGTTGGAGAAGATGGTATGCACCGTTTGAATATTCTAGAAGTGCAGCGTCAAATTCGTTTTATGCCAAAAGCGGTGATCGCTGTGGTGCCAGGTTGGGCGGTAGGCGGCGGACATAGTCTTCACGTAGTTTGTGATCTTACTTTAGCGAGTAAAGAACATGCTATTTTTAAACAAACGGATGCTGATGTTACCAGTTTTGATGGTGGTTATGGCTCTGCTTACCTGGCTAAAATGGTTGGCCAGAAAAAAGCGCGGGAAATCTTTTTCTTAGGAAGAAACTACTCTGCTCAGGAGGCTTATGAAATGGGAATGGTAAATGCCGTAATTCCCCATGATGAATTAGAAGACACCGCTTATTCATGGGCGCAAGAAATTCTTGAAAAATCACCTACTTCTATAAAAATGCTAAAGTTCGCTATGAACCTAACGGATGATGGTATGGTAGGTCAGCAAGTATTTGCAGGTGAGGCCACGCGTTTAGCTTACGGTACGGAAGAAGCAAGAGAGGGTAGAAATGCCTTTTTAGAAAAGCGGAAGCCTAATTTTGGTAAGAACAAGTATATTCCTTGATTTTCAGAACAAAGTGTTTTCGTATTTAATATTATGGTTTTATAGGGCACGAACCTATTAAAACTAGAAAAAGCCCATCCGTAAGGAAAAGGCTCTTTCATCGAGAACACTATATGAAAATGAAAATTTTATTTCTTGTTTTTATTACACTGTAAACTTACCCTGAAGTTACATTACAACGAAACTATTGTTGCAACGCAAGGGAAAATTGTTGTGTAACTACACAAAAAAGATATGTAAGCTTTTTCTTAGGTTTTCGTGAGCCAGAAACGATGCTATTTATTTAATAGCAGCCAATAAATTTTTGAGGAAAAGGTTAATGTCAAAATCAGGGTCTTCGGCAAGACCGGTTCTAACGACCACTACATCTTTAGACGGAATAATAAAAACACGCTGCCCTTGGTACCCGTTTGCAGAATAGAGGTCTCTAGGTACATCTGGGTATTTTCCGTTGGCGTTAAGCCAGAAGTGACCACCGTAGGTGCCATTAGAAAGTATGGTGGGTTCAGATACATAACTCACCCAAGAAGGTCCAAAAAGTTGTTCTCCGTTCCAGTTCCCTTTGTTTAAATACAATAGTCCAAACTTGGCCCAATCTCTGGTATTTGCCCATGCATAGGAAGAACCAACAAAATTTCCTTTCATATCTGTCTCCATAAGCATACTGCTCATTCCTATTTTATCAATGAGTGCTTGGTAAGGATAATTTATGTACTCTTGGTGCGTTTTAAATCGCTTTCTTAAAATACCGGACAATAAATTAGAGGTTCCCGAAGAGTAGTTCCAAACTTCTGTTGGCGCAGCAATAGCTTTCTTTTCACCTTGTGCCTTGGTCATGTCCGCATCCATGAAAAGCATACGGGTTACATCAGAAATAGAAGTATAATCTTCTTCCCATGCAAGTCCACTTTGCATACGTAGCAAATGGTTAAGCGTTATTTTTTTTCTGTCGTCTTTTTCCCAACCTTCTAAAAGCATAGGTTCATTTAAGTCTATTTTCCCTTCATACTCCAAAATTCCGTACAAAGTAGCCAATACACTTTTGGTCATACTCCAGCCCAAAATAGGTGTGTCTTTTGTAAATCCTTCCAGATACTTTTCACCAATAATTTGGTTTTTATGAGCTACCAAAACAGTTCGTGTTTTTTGAACTTCGTTATTGGTAAAAGCTTGGTCCATTGCTTTCTGCAGCTGATCATAGTCTACGTTAGGAAAAACAGTGTCTTTAGGCTCTTTATCTCCGTAAGGAAAGGCTAAGTCATTTTCGTTTTTCGCACGTTGTGGAACGGGAATCTTGATATCAGGGTCGTAGTCTTTGTTGACTAGTGTGCAACCTAATCCTTCATTACATATCGCTTTTCGTGCCATAAGTCCAAAAACCGAAGCTGTAGCGCTCTTGCCATCTGTCTCAACATCGGCAAGGTTTATTAGTGGCACGTCATTATCGTTTAATTCAACGGACTCGGCACTTCTATTGGTTAGAAAAACGGTAGAGGCCATATTTTTGGAGGCATAACCGGAGATAAAATTGAGTTTGGGGAAATTAAAATATACTGCCACTGCTAGAATTACAAATAAAATTAAAAGTATGCGTTTGAAGATTTTCATAGAAACTTTTGGGGGTTGTGAAAATGAAAAAGATACGTATAAGTCTGCAAAAGTAAAGGAATTTGTAAAACCGTCTACTAGATTTTATAAATTGCTTCCTATGAAAGTACTCGTACCACTTAATATTCCCGAAGCCGGAATAGAGCTATTGAAAAAGGAAGGCCTTGAAGTCACTAAATGGACCAAGGATTTACCCATGACAAAAGAAGAACTTTATGAGGCAACTGCTAGACATGATGCGCTTCTGAGCACCAGTAATTATCGTTTAGATGCTGCATTTTTAAATGCGAATAAACATCTAAAAATTATATCACAATATGCTGCTGGTTATGACAATATTGATTTAGTCGAAGCAAAAAAACTAGGTATACCTATTGCTAACGCACCTAATTCTATGACCGATGCCACTGCCGATATAGCTTTTATGCTTATGTTGGCAGTGTCTAGAAGATTGTTTTATATGCATAAAACTATAGCGAAAGGAGAATGGCAACATTTTAGACCTCAGGCACATTTAGGCATTGAACTAAAAAACAAAACCGTTGGGGTTTTTGGTTTAGGAAGAATAGGATTGGAATTTGCGCGGCGATGCAAAGGGGCTTATGGTATGAGCGTTCTTTATTGTAATCGCTCTGTCAATATAGAAGCGGAAGTGGCACTACAAGCTCAAAAAGTAACTTTTGACGAGTTATTAGCGCAAAGCGATGTTGTTTCGGCTCATTGTGCGCTAACAGAGGCCACAAAACACAAGTTTGATGCCAGTGCATTCAAGAAAATGAAATCGTCCGCAATTTTCATTAATACCTCTAGAGGGCAAGTGCATCATGAAAAAGGGTTGATAGCAGCTTTAGAAAATGATGAGATATGGGGAGCAGGTTTGGATGTTACGGATCCAGAACCTATGAAAAACGATAACCCGTTGCTCTCTATGGAGCGTGTAGCGGTTACCCCACATATTGGTTCTGCAACGGTAGAAGCCAGAAATCTAATGTCCGTTTTTGCGGCTAAAAACATTATTGCATTCCATAGGGAAGAACCGCTACCATACCCAGTTTCTTAAAATTATGTAGCTTTAAAGTAAATCCCTTTCGTTATGTACAAAAAGATAACCTTGTTTTTGTTGCTGTCTTGGCTATGTATTGCGTGTGCCGAAAAAGACAAAGATTACGTTTGGAAAACTAAAGAAGTAGATGTAACTGCCTACAATTCTGTGTACTGGCAGACAGATGATGAACCCGGCGTGGCGGCCTGGGGAGATACTTTAATACCTGGTATGAAAACCATTGCGGTATCGCAGGATTTATTGCATTTGGGTATAGGGCAAGGCACGCAAGTAAAGATAAATGGTCTGGACGGCATTTATGTGGTAATGGATAAAATGCATAGCAGATGGGAGAATAAAATTGATATTTATATGGGTGTAGATGTGGAGCGTGCTAGAAATTGGGGAAATAAGACACTAAAAATTAAATACCGTGTTAAACGGGAAGTCAATACAAAAGATGAATGATTAAAAAATCTAGAATACTCTTTGCTATTTGCAGCTGCGTCTTCTTCATACATTGTAAACCAGCTAAGGAAACAGTACAAATTCCTGAGATTATAGATAAACCGATTGTTTTTGACGAAACCCGAAAACAATTGAGTTTAGAATACTTGAAAAGTAGGTATGGGATTATACAAGAGACGGCAATAATAGAACCTAAAATGATAGTGCTGCATTGGACGGTCATACCCACGCTAGAAGAATCTTTTGAAGCTTTTAATCCTTCTGCGTTACCAAACTGGCGGCCAGACATTAAGGATGTAAGCGGTCTAAATGTATCCTCTCAGTTTTTAGTGGATCGTGATGGCAGTATTTACCAACTACTACCAGAAACCACTATGGCTAGGCATGTTATTGGCCTAAACCATTGCGCTATTGGAATTGAAAACGTAGGAGGTACTGATGCGTTGCCCTTAACGGAGGAGCAGGTAAAATCTAATATTGCTTTGGTAAAATACTTAGCCAACAAATATGCTATTGATTATCTAATTGGGCATTATGAATACACCCTATTTGAAGATCACCCTTTGTGGTTGGAAAAGGACAGAGGCTATCGTACCATAAAAACAGATCCAGGAGAGGATTTTATGGACAAAGTAAGACAAGCCACCAAAAATCTTAATTTTGAACTTATACCAAAAAAACATAATACCCCATGAGAATACAATTTACCGCTTTGTTTCTAGTTGCTAGCCTATTTTGTAGTGCGCAGCAGAAAGATTTAACTACCATGCTTTATGATACGTATGAAACGTATAAAGAAACAACGTTAAATAAGAGACGTATAAAGCATTTTGATTTATATCCTTTAATTGAAAAATACCGTGAAAACGATAAATTCAAGGTAAGTCGTGTCGGAAGTTCTATTGAAGGGCGCCCGTTATCCCTTATTAGTATTGGAGAAGGAGAAACAAATGTTTTTCTATGGTCACAGATGCATGGCGATGAGCCCACGGCCACCCAAGCCATTTTTGATATTTTCAATCTTTTTAATAGCCCTGATTTTGAAACTGAAAAACAGGAAATATTAGCCAATTGTACGTTGCATTTTCTGCCAATGTTAAATCCTGATGGGGCAGAGGTCTTTAGACGAAGAAACCGCTTGGGTATTGATATTAATCGAGATGCATTACGGTTACAATCTCCCGAAGGGCAGACTTTAAAAAGAGTTAGGGATAGTTTAGATGCAGATTTTGGTTTCAACTTACATGATCAAAGCACCTATTATAATGCAGAAAGAACGGGAAAACCTGCTACTATCTCATATTTAGCTCCAGCGTATAACTATGAGAAGGATATAAACGAAAAGAGGGGCAATGCCATGAAAGTGATTGTCTTTATGAACAATATTATTCAAAAATATGCCCAGGGACAAGTGGGGCGTTATAATGATGACTTTGAGCCAAGAGCTTTTGGCGATAATATTCAAAAGTGGGGTACAAGCACGATTTTAATTGAGTCCGGTGGATATCTTGGTGATGTAGAAAAGCAAGAAATTAGAAAACTGAATTATGTTTCTATTCTGTCTGCCATTTATTCCATTGCTACTGAAAATTACAAAGAGATTGCTTTAGAAGAATATGAAAAAATACCTGAAAACGACCGAAAGCTTTTCGACCTAAAAATCGAAAATGCAACCTATCCGCTTTTAGGAAAAGACTATATTTTGGATATTGGTATGAACCGCCTAGAAGTAGACAAAGAGGAGCATAACGATTTTTGGCATAGTAGTCGCATTTTGGATCAAGGCGACCTTTCTACCTATTATGGGTACGAAACGTTAGATGCCACTGGGTACACGATAACACCTGGAAAGGTGTATCCGGACCTAGTATCGTCATTTAGCGCATTAGCAGCTATGGACATCAAATTTTTATTAAAATCTGGGTATACCTATGTACGTGTGGTAAACATTCCTAAGGAAAATTTATCATCACCCTTTCCAATCCACGTGATTGGAAAGAAATATGAAGTGCCAGAATTTTTAGTTGAAGTAGGACTCAATCCTACCTTCATTCTAAAAAAAGGTGATAATATCACGCACGCCGTAATCAACGGTTTTCTTATCGACCTTAATAGCGACAAGAAAACGAATTTTAAAAATGCAATGATTTACAGATAGGAGATTTTCAGCTCTTAATAGCCGAATCTCATAGCCATTTCAGACATTTCAGACGCCTGAAAACCAATTTTAAAGTACATTGTAATTGCAACCGTAGCTATAATTGCAAATAACGAAAGGGTTAAAGCCTGGTACCATTTAGGCATTCCGTTTAAAGCGGTATTCTTGATAATAACTGTTAATACATCCATGTGTTCTAAGTTTTCCATTTAACACAGCATTTGTTCTCGGATGTAGGTGTTCATTTTCGAATATGGGGGTTCTCATTTCCTTTAGACAGCGAAGTAGCCAAAAACCCTGCTTAATATTGTTTTAATTCGTTAAACCGCATAAAAAAAGGGAGAACGGTATGTTCTCCCTTTTTCAATCACCAAGTTCATAAACTTGGTACTAAATAGGTCTTAAAGAGACTCAGCATCTAAAAGTGCGAAGAACTTGTTTAAGTTAGGAATGATAACGATTTTAGTTCGTCTGTTCGTAGCTCTGTTCTCTCTAGTGTCGTTCTCTACTAATGGTAAGTAGCTACTTCTACCGGCAGCAATCATTTTTGTAGGATCAACATTGTATTTGTTTTGAAGGATGTCTACAACGCTAGTAGCACGTTTTACACTCAAGTCCCAGTTATTACGGAACATTTCAGTGCTAATAGTTTTAGAATCTGTATGACCTTCTACCATAACTTCCATGCTTGGCTCAGAGTTGATTACTTGTGCTAATTTCTCAAGAATCTTATTGGCTTTGCTGCTTACACGGTAGCTACCGCTGTTGAAAAGAAGTTTGTCAGATATATTGATCATAACAACAGTCTTGTCTATGTTTACATCTACATCATCTTCATCATCAGAGATAGATTTTTTCAATTTGTAAGATATAGCCAAGTTCATAGAATCTTGTAAAGTTTCAGCGCCTGCTAATTTAGTAGGGTCAACTTTTGCAAGAGTAGCTCTCATTTTAGCTTTAGTGTTATTGCTCATTACAGCAACATCATCAACAGAAGTCATTTGGCTATCGTTGATTTCTTTTAAAGAACCAATTTTAGAATTGTACTCGGCAACACGAGCTTCAATCTTAGTCATTTTCCCTTCAAGCTCTTCCTTTTCAACTTGGGTCTTTGTTAATGCGCTTTGCGTTTCAGATAAGTTGTTCTCAAGAGCAACAAATTTTTTCTTAGAAACACAAGATGCCAATAGGGTAACGGCAAGGGTACTTAGGATAATTGATTTTTTCATTTTCAAATGTTTTGTTATAAAGTATTTTGACTCATTAGTAATACGAAGTTGGTGCGCGATTGGATGTTAAAGGGCTATTAACATTCTCGACCAAAGGCCATTGAAATACGATGAAATTAACATCAATCATTTGATTCATAGTATTTTGTGCTTAAAAACAGGCCATAAAAAAAGACACCTAAAATAGGTGTCTTTTTTTTATTTTTTCTGGAGTTTTACTAACTATTCGCAGCCTCCGGTAAATCCGTCAGCATTAAATTTGGTCTGAACAGCACCTTGTAAGCTTCCTTTATTAACCTGTATAGCTAAATTATTGTCACCACCTCTTTTAGGGCTACAGTATTCAAAAAGATAAAAACTGCTAGCTCTATCTGAAACCAGGTCAGAAATTCTATTGAACGTTTCTTCCAGTTCTTCTTTATTAGCAGCAAACTCACTAGAAGTTTTTCCAATAGCTGTTAAAGCTTCCGTATCTATCTCAGAACCTAAACCAATAGTGAAAAAAGAAATATTTGGGTCTGCGGTATCAACCTTTTTCTGAGCGGAATCTTTTGAATAACGAGATGCTTGATCTTTACCATCTGTAAAGATAACTACTGAAGCAGCTCCAATTTTATCGCCTTGTGTACTTGCGTTCAAAAGCTCTGTAGCAATATCAGTAGATTTAATAACAGCTCCATAAAGGTCTGTAGAAACATCGCTACTTATATCCTTGTTGATAGTAGCAATGGCTTCAGTCAATTCTGATTTTTCAGAAGTCAATGGGTTTAGCTCGTGCAAGACATCTTCGCCATCAAACCAATAAATGGCCATTTTATAAGATTCTTGTGTTGTTTCTGGCATGGCAGTGTTAACAAAGCTTGTACTTGCCGTCTTTAATTCTTCTAGGCTACTTTGCAAAACACTATTACTTAAATCTAAAATCAATAAAGTATTACTTGAAAAAATCTGTTCGTTAGGAGAAATTCTAGCGTTAGATTCTGAAGTTGAAATGGTATTGAAACAATCATCATTTCTTCCTTGTTCGTAAATAGTAAATTGATCAGCGGTCAATCCTGAAACTGGACTTCCATCGCTATTAGAAACTTTAAAGAAAATAGAAACTTTACCGGGATCTGTAGTGTACTGGTCTTGAATGGATAGAATTAAATCATTTTCACCCAAGTCAAGGCAGTTGTCAACAGATTGTCCTTGTCCAAATCCATCACCTGTATTTAAGGCATAATTTACATCATCATCTGCATTCCCACAGGAAACAAATAAAGAGATAGATAGAAAAAACATAACAAGTTTTAAGAAGGAATTCATTTTCGTGATTTTTACGTTCAACCATCACAACGCTAATTTTCGATTTAAAGTATGAAGACGGTAAAAAAAGATGTTAATTATTGTTAAGGCCTTAAGTCAAGCGTTAAAATACTTTTTTCGAAAAAAGGGAGTCCTCTTTAATGGAAAATGATAATTCGATTTTATATCGAAGTAAATATTCCTTAAAACGAGTGTAAAAAAATAGATGTAAATATGGGATTAGCCCTAGTTTTTAAAAGACCAAAGGAAAAGTTAAAGTAGCGACGAAAAGTTAAAATTTTAATACCTTGTAAGTATCTTAATAAAGAAACAAAACTAAAACGATATTTATGCCAACGTATCAACTAACGGTAAACGGAAAAGCCCATACGGTAGAAGCTAGTGAAGACACCCCATTATTATGGGTTTTACGAGACCATTTAAATATGGTCGGTACAAAATTTGGTTGTGGTATAGCACAATGTGGTGCCTGTACGGTTCATGTTGATGGAAACGCCACACGAAGTTGTTCCTTGCCCGTAGCATCTGCCGTAGGTATGAGTATTACAACTATAGAAGGTCTTTCCGAAGATGGTTCACATCCGGTACAACAGGCTTGGAAAGAGGTAGATGTTCCACAATGTGGTTACTGCCAAGCAGGTCAAATGATGACTGCTTCCGCTTTTTTAGCGAAAAACCCTAGCCCAACTGAAGAAGAAATCAAAGACGCAATGAACGGTAACATTTGTAGATGTGCCGCTTATAACCGCATTAAGAAAGCGGTAGGCGTAGCTGCTGAAAAAATGGCTTAAAAAATACTATTACGCTTTTGAAAAAAAACCAAAAGCCGCAATTCTATAATATACTGTTCATGTCAAAATCATCCATACAATTTAGTAGAAGAAATTTTTTACGAACGTCATCACTGGCGAGCGGTGGCCTTTTAATAGGTTTCAACCTTTTTACCGCATGTAAATCTGATGTAAAACCGCCGGTAGATTTGGCCGATTTGAATTACAACGATTTCAATGCTTTTATAAAAATAGCCAAAAACGGGGCGGTGACTATCTTTTCGCCCAATCCTGAAATTGGACAAGGGGTAAAAACCTCTATGCCTATGATTATTGCCGAAGAATTAGATGTTTCTTGGGATAATGTATATGTGCAGCAAGGGGTTCTTGATACCAAAAATTACACAAGACAAATTGCTGGTGGTAGCCAGTCCATTCGTTTTGGATGGGATGCGCTCCGTCAAACAGGTGCTACGGCAAAACAAATGTTAGTGAATGCGGCTGCTGCACGATGGAGTGTAGATGCTTCTGAACTTACAGTAAGTGAAGGTGTAATCACCAACAAGGCGGGAGAAACGCTAACCTATGGTGATGTTGTAGATGACGCTGCTGCTTTAGAGGTTCCTGAAAATGCAGTTTTAAAAGAACCAAAGGATTATAAAATTATAGGTACCGATAGACGTAATGTAGATATTGATAAAATTGTTACGGGTCAACCATTATTTGGTATTGACTATAAGGAAGAAGGAATGCTTTATGCCTCAGTCCTTAGACCGCCGGCATTTGGACAAGAATTGGTTTCTTTTGATGCTGCTGAGGCTAAAGCATTGCCCGGTGTAGTTGATGTGATTAAGATTGGAGATAAAGCAAAAGCTCTTTTAGGTGGTGAAAAAGTAAATTGGACAGCCCAATTAAGTGGTAGTGGTAAAGTTGTTGTTTTGGCAAAGACGACTTGGGATGCTTTTAAAGGTAAAAAAGCTATTAAAGCCGTTTGGTCAGATGCTACACCTTTAGAAAGCACGGAGTTTCACGATGAAAAACTGAATGCTCTCCTAGACGGTAAAGATTTTGTAACCATGAGAAAAGATGGTGATGTTAATAAAGCTTTTGCTACGGCAGATAAGGTTTTGGAGCGTACCTATGAATCTCCGTTTCTGCCTCATAACTGTATGGAGCCTATGAACTTTTTCGCTAACGTAACGGACGAAAAAATTCATTTGGTAGGACCTGTACAAACCCCTGAAGATGCAGCGAATACCGTTGCTGAACTCTTGGGAAGAGATGTTGAAGATATTCATTTAGAGATGACCCGTATGGGTGGTGGTTTCGGTAGAAGGCTTTATGGCGATTTTGTTTATGAAGCAGCAGAAATTAGTGACGCAGTTAGAAAACCAATAAAAATGGTTTCTTCTCGTGAAGATGACATGTCTACCGGTGTGTACAGACCAGCTATAAAATATAGGATTAAAGCAGCAATAAAAGACGGTCAGTTAACAGGCTACCAATTAAAAGAAGCAGCTATTAATGGAAACATGTACGGATTAATTCCGAATTTCTTTCCTGCTGGTACCGTGGAAAATTATCAGGTAGATGTAGCTAACTATAAGAGTAACATTACTACTGGCGCATGGCGAGCACCGTATACGAACTTTTTGGCCTATGCAGAGCAGAGTTTCTTTGATGAACTAGCCGAAGAAATGGAGGTCGATAAAATTAAGATGCGTTTAGACCTTTTAGAAAAAGTAAAAGGTACCGAAGATGAGCGGATTCAATATTCGGCAGAACGTATGCAAAACGTTATAAAAATGGCAGTTGATAAATCTGGTTGGGGCAAACAACCCAAAGGAACTTATCAAGGTTTTGTAGCTTATTATTGTCATAACACGCATGTTGCAGAAGTTGCGGACGTACAGATTGAAAATGGTCTACCAGTGGTCAAAAAAGTAACTTGTATAGTAGATTGTGGTATTGTAGTAAACCCATTGGGCGCACTAAACCAAATTGAAGGAGGTATTGTAGATGGAATTGGCCATAGTATGTATGGTAGTTTCGGCTTTGAAAATGGAGTACCTACCGCTAACAATTATGATAAATATCGTTTGGGCCGTATGAAAGACGCAGCAGTTGTGGAAACTCATTTAGTACAAAATGAACTTTCTCCAACAGGGTTAGGAGAGCCAACATTACCGCCAGCAGGAGGAGCAGTAGCCAATGCACTTAAGGCAGCAACAGGCAAAAGAGCGTATAAACAACCTTTTATAGAACAGGCTGATTTGTGGAAAGTAAAAGAAGAGGATATTTTGGGCTAGTAAATTGGGTTCCAATAAAATCACTTTCTTTAATCGATTCCGGTTTGTATGACGCATGAATTAAAAAACCTAGTTAGAGCCTATAAGGCTGCTAAAAATAAGAAGCAAAAGACCGTCCTAGCGACGGTCGTTGCTTTAGAGGGCTCTTCGTACCGTCGTCCTGGAGTTCGTATGCTCATTCGTGAAGACGGCAAGAGGATTGGAGCAGTAAGTGGCGGTTGCGTAGAAAAAGAAATCATTAGACAGGCGCAAACTGTTTTTGCAGAAGATGTTTCCAAGATGATGATTTATGATGGTCGGTATCGATTGGGCTGCGAGGGCATTCTTTACATATTGATAGAACCCTTTTCTCCAAGCTCGACATTCCTTGAAGCCTTTGAGCTCACATTGAATAGCAGAGAGCAATTTAAAATTGTTTCATCTTTTAGTAAGAGTGAAGGTAGCGATGCAAGCCTAGGTTCGTTTTTTGTTTTTGGAGGAAAGAAAATTGGATTACGGAATGACACAGTTCTAACAGATGATAAGGAGTTATTTGAGCAACAAATGAACCCTTGTTTTAAACTGATTATAATTGGTGCGGAACATGATGCGGTGCAGTTGTGTTCCTTTGCTTCTTTAACGGGTTGGGAAGTTACTATTGTGGCTTCTGCAGCAGAGGAAAAGAATATAAATGATTTCCCGGGAGCCAATCTTTTTCTAACAGAAGAACCAGAAATGTTATCGCTTAATTCTATTGACGAACAAACTGCAATTGTTTTAATGACACATAGTTATGTTCGCGACTTAAAGTATTTGTTAGCTATTAAAGAATCACGCCCAGTGTATCTAGGAATGTTGGGGCCTGCAAAACGAAGGGAGAAACTTCTAAACGAATTCATAGAAAATTACCCTGAAGTCTCAGATGCTTTTTTTGATGTAATCCATGGTCCGGCAGGATTGGATATTGGTGCAGAAACTGCCCAGGAAATCGCTATGGCCATTCTTTCGGAAATACTCTCGGTTACAAGAAATAAAGAGCCCATAATGCTCAAGAATAAGCAGGGTAGAATACACACCTAATGAAGAATACGCCGCATCGTATTGCAATTTTAATATTGGCCGCTGGGGCTTCCACAAGAATGGGAAAACCAAAACAGCTCCTTCCTTGGAAAGACACTACTTTGTTGGAGCATGCTATTAAGACAGCTAAATCTGCGGATGCAATTGAGGTGGTCACTGTATTGGGCGCAAATACTAAATTGATACAATCTCAAATTAAGGAGGAAGTAATTTTTATTGAAAATACCGCTTGGCAATTAGGTTTAGGTGGTTCTATTGCTTTTGGAACCAAATGGTTGCTACAATCTGATATAGAGTTTGATGGGATATTAATTATGCTGGCGGATCAACCCTTAATCGATTTTAGATACCTTAATACATTGATTGCTACATCCGTGGAGCAAACGGACAGAATCATTGCTACCGCGTATAAAAATAGGGCAGGAGTGCCAACCATTTTTCCAATAAAATATGTGGACATGCTATTAAATCTAAATGAAGATTTTGGTGCGAAACATCTTTTAGAGCAAGAGCGGGACACTGTTATCACAGTTTCTGCAGGAAATCGTATTAGCGATGTTGATACTGAGGAAGATTATAAACAATTAAAGAACAAGAATGAATTTGAAAATTAGTCTTGCAATAATAGTATTGGTTTGCAATGGTTTAGCTGCTCAGGAAATGGGGTTTGAAGAGTATAATCCAAAATCCACCTTGGTGGTTCCGGTGCATGAGGTTACAAAAGCGAAATATCCTTTTGTAGATATTCATAGTCATCAAAGAAGTATGAGTGCGCAGAGCCTTAATGGTTTGGTAGCAGATATGGACGCTATGAATGAGGCTGTTATGGTCAATTTAAGCGGGGGTTCAGGGAGCAAACTGGTGGAAAGCGTAGATAATATAGCCAAAAACTATCCTAATAGATTTGTAGTCTTTGCTAATGTGGATTTTGATGGGGCTGGAAAATCAGGTTGGATTCAAAAGACCGTAGACCAACTAGAAGCCGATATTAAAAAAGGAGCTAAAGGCTTAAAAGTGTTCAAAAGTCTAGGGCTTAGAAATGTAGATAGTGATGGTAAGCGATTGGCGGTTGATGATGTGCGCTTAGACCCTATTTGGGCAAAGTGTGGGGAATTGGGCGTTCCCGTATTAATTCATTCTGCCGACCCAAAATCCTTTTGGGATGATATGAATGCAGATAATGAACGGTGGTTGGAGCTGAAAACACATTCCCGTAGAAAGCGTTCAGACACAGACCCGGCACCGTGGCAACAAATTATAGATGAGCAACACCGTATGTTCAAAAAACATCCAAAAACAAAATTTATTAGTGCTCATATGGGTTGGTATGCCAATGATTTACAACAATTGGGTGGTTTCTTAGATGACATTCCTAATATGTACGTGGGTATAGCTGCCGTAATTGCAGAGCTAGGTCGTCAGCCGCAAAATGCACGTGAATTTTTCACAAAGTATCAAAATCGAATCCTATTTGGAAAGGATAGTTGGAAGCCAGAGGAGTTCCCTACCTATTTTAGGGTCTTAGAAACCAATGACGAGTATTTTCCTTACTATAAGAAATATCATGCGTTCTGGGCTATGTATGGCCTTAATTTGCCCGATGAAATTTTGAAAAAAGTATATTATAAGAATGCCCTTAGTTTAGTTCCGGGTTTGGATAAAAGCTTGTTTCCCGAAGATTGATTAAGACGTAACTTATGTCAATTTTAGATAAAAGCTTAACGCTTATTTTTTGGAGATACTCTTAAAACATGCGAAATTACGTCGCAAACCCTAAATTCTATTTCTATGTGCACAAAAGCCCATTGCTATATAATTCCACCGTACTTACTTGAGAAATTAGCCAAACATGGCAACCGAAGTTGTAAAAGAGCTTTGAACGATACGGGAAGAATTGCGGAACGCAGACGCAGTAGCCTCAATAATTTGTTGTTACGCAACCAAGCAGAAGGGAGTGGGGAGCGTTTCGTATACGATTCTCAGAACCAATTTGAGCAGCGTATGAAGCTGGTTAGACAAGAAGGACAAGATCCTGTAGAGGATGAAAGTGTGAATAACGCATATGATACTTCGGGTTTTGTTCGCAAATATTTTCAGGAGACTTTTGGATTGAATTCAATTGATGGAAATGGACTTGATATTATATCCAACGTGCATTATGGTGAAGCTTATAACAATGCTTATTGGGATGGTGATGAAATGACATATGGCGATGGTGACGGTAAAGAATTTACAGATTTTGCCAGCGCTATAGATGTTGTTGCTCATGAGCTTGTACATGGTGTAACCCAGTTTTTTGCTAATCTAGAATATCAAAGTCAGCCTGGCGCACTTAACGAGCATTTTTCTGATGTATTTGGAACGATTATCAAACAAAAATACTTGGAGCAAGATATTGCTGATGCCGATTGGTTGATTGGTGATAGCGTGGTAACCGAAGAATTTCCAGGCGTTGCTATTCGTTCCATGAAAGCACCTGGTACCGCAAATGATTTTGATACGCAACCAGACCATATGGATAATTATTACAACGGAATGGGAGACAACCAAGGTGTGCATATCAATTCAGGCATACCTAATAAGGCTTTTTATCTGTGCTGTTTAGAAATTGGTATTGATGACTGTGCATTGATATGGTTTGAGACATTAAAAGCCCTTTGGCGTACGTCTGACTTTAATGATATGGTAGAAACTTTGGTAAGTACCGCTCAACAGCTGATTTCAGAAGATAAAGTAGCTCAAAATGCTGTAGAAGCTATCAGTATGAGTTTTTCTCAAGTAGGTCTAACTCCAATTGTTGTATAATGAAGTACGATATAAATATAGAAGGAGGTTTTACGGCGATTCCCAAGCGTTTTGAGGGGGAAGTTAAGCTTGGTAAAGATGAGGAAAAAGAAATGCGTGAGGCGGTTAGCGTTACGCAACAAGACAACAGCCAACTGCGTGACGGTTTTACCTATACTGTAAAGTTTACGGATGAAGATGGAATTTACGAATCGCAATTTAATGAGTCTAATCTACCTAAGAAAATCAGACATTTCATAACTGATATTCAAAAGGGAAATAACTGAACTGCAAGTAAAATACGGAACAAAATGAATAAACCTGAGCTACTTATTTTTGATATTAACGAAACCCTTTTGAATCTAGACCCTTTGGCTTCGGCTATAAATGAGGCATTGGATTCAAAACATGCTTTTTCATTGTGGTTCAGGACTTTACTACATTACTCCTTAGTTGAAACTTTAACTGGTAATTACGAAGACTTTAGCGCAATAGGAAAGGCTACGCTGAAAATGACAATGCAAAAATTTGATAAAAACTTGTCGGAAGATACTGTGGATTCAATCTTAGGGAATATAAAGAAATTGCCCGCGCATGATGATGTAAAAGAAGGTTTAAAACTTTTGAAAGACGCGGGTGTCAAATTGGTAGCTCTTTCTAATAGTAATGAGAATTTGTTAAAAGAACAATTGCAGTTTGCAGGTATCGCTTCATATTTTGATGCTATAATGTCTGTGGAAGTGGTTGCCAGTTATAAGCCTGACGCGTCTCCTTATAAAGCCGTTCTTGGTAAAATGAGTGCATCAGCAGAAAGCACCATGATGGTTGCCGCTCATGGATGGGATATTTTGGGAGCTAAACGTGCAGGATTGCGAACCGCATTTGTTGCACGAGAAGGTCACGCTATTTATCCGTTAGACGGAGCGCCGGAACTAATAGGCAAAACTATTCTAGAAGTTGCCCAAACAATTTTAAAAAACTAGTCTCTAACTAGCTCTTCTTTTTCGCTTAGATTACCGTAATCTTGAAAAATACCACAAGAATGCTCTTTCTTGATTAAAGATTTTTCTGTTTGCTTTTTCTTTCTAGCCAAAACTTCTATTTGAGGAGATAAGTAACCCATGTCTTTTTGTTTTTTTAGGTATCGTTAAAACGCCTTTAGTTTAAAATTGTTGTCTGCGTTTTCGGTTTTTAGTCGAAATACAATTCAAATGTAAATGTGTAATTTGAATTCAGATATAATTTTACAAAAACTTTGTGATTTGTTGACCTATGTATTGATAATGAACAACATATAAGTCTTCAATGGTTTACTTAAAAAGGTTGAAGATAATTTTGGAATTAGGTCAAAATGCCTAAATAAAAGACGGGAATTAAGATTTTTGTTGAAGAATCTATAATACCACAAGTTGCTTTTCAATGTAGCTTTTCACCAACATTAAATTCATTTTTAGAACTAATGCGGCAGAAGGAATATTATCATCCTCAATAGCAGAAATTATAGCATCATGCTGGTCATTAGAATTATAATGAAAGGAATCGTTGGACATAAAAGCACGTTCATAGAAGAAAACCCTTGTTTTTAAATCTTTAAGTATTTGTTGGAACACAGGATTCTTGTAGTTACAGGTTAGTAATCTATGAAATTCCATATATGCATTCACACGTTCCAGCGCATCTTTGGCGTTTGCAATGAGGTCTCTTTGTTTTTTTAATTTTGATATTGAAGATTCATTAAACGTAGATTCCTCTAGTGCCAGAACTTCTAAATGAGCAACAAGCTCATAAAGGTTCTTAGCCTCGTCTGGATTAACAGCTGCAATTACGAATCCGCGGTTGGGAATAGCACGTATGATGTGGGATTGCTGCAGTTGTGTCAAAGCTTCCCGAATAGGAGTTACGCTCACTTTCAATTTTCTAGATAATGCAGCAAGATTAATGCCTTGTCCAGGTTGTAAATCGCCTTTTTGCATTTGTCTCAAAAGATGCTCTCGTACTTTATCACGTAGTATAATACTCATTCCCATATGGTAAATATATAGTATCGTATACGATTATTTCTTTTTTTTCCGTATGATTTTTCAGATTTATTGACTTTAATTTTTAATCGAAAAAACAAAATAAATTAATAAAAAATGTTTCGATACATTTCATCTGAAAATCAGACTTGTATATACTAAAATGTAAAATTGATCGTTTGAAGGGCATAACCCCGAAAAATTAAATATGAGACACTTATTTGGAAATGTTAGAACGTTCGCTCTTGTTGGAGCAGCCGCTTTTTTAGCTTTTAGCTGTACTAGTGATGCGGAAGAAGTATTAGAAAACGAACAAGATCAAAAATTAGATCAATCTGAAGTAAAGACTATTTTGGAGACAGATGAATTGTCCAGTGCGGCAGATTCTATTGTACAAAGTCTTTTTAACAACCGAGAATCAGGAAAATCCGCTAAAGATGACGCGTGTTATACGGCAGATTATACAGACACGGGATTTACGGTTTCTTTTGACCAATGTACTGTAGAGGAAGAAGGTGAAGTCCTTAACGGCTCGCTGGCTGTTGTTTATGATGAGCAAGCAGATTCATTTGCTTACACGGTTACGTATAATGATTTGAATATTGATGGAATAGGAATGAATGGTACTCGTAGCTTTAGTTATAAAGCGGGAGAAGAGAACTCTATAGTTTTTGATGTTGTTACAGAAATGTCATTAACATTGGAAGATGATTCTGTTGTTACCGAAAAAGGAAACAAATCTTTTACCATTGCCTTTGATGAGGAGTTTGGTAGCGGTGTACTTTCTGTTGGAGGTGAATGGGTAGTGAACGCAAATGACGATAGCTATGCTGTAAATGTAACCTCTGACCTTCAGGCTCAGTTTGGTTGTGATTATATAGGAAAAGGTCTAATGGAACTTTCTAAAAACGGATTGACGGTAGATGTTGATTTTGGTGATGGTACTTGTGATGACCTTGGTGAGCTTGTTTATCCTGATGGAACCACAGAAACTATTACTCTAAAAGATTAATATCTGAAGTAGAATTATTATAAAAAAGAGCCCTTATCTTCAGAAGATAAGGGCTCTTTTTTATGAGTTCTATTGAGCGAGAAAAACTAAAGTGTTTTTACGTACTCCAGTAAAGCAAGACGTTGTTGGTCAGTTAATTTGTCACCAAAAGTATGTCCTCCATTACCGTATCCTTTTAAGCTGGTATCGTATGTTTCTTTATCAATTTTAGAAGTTTCTTCCGTGTAATTCCACCCTAAATTTTCTTTGTCATAATCGGTACTGTTAAAACTTCTGCTCCAGTATGTGGGTCGTTTTGAGCTATCCAACACTTCCGCTATAGTAGCCACCGAGCCATTATGAAAGTAAGGTGCAGTTGCCCATACACCATCTAGAGGAGGAGCGATATATCCGCCTTCGGCATTGAATTCTAAACCAGCGGCTCCTGTTCCAAACCAGCCCGAATTAAACCAGTCTAGAAAATAATCGTTAACATCAGATGGTGTTGTGTAAAGGTCCGAAAGCGCAGCATCCGTACCAATAGTTTTAAGTGCTACAAGAAGGTTTGGATATTCTTCATTCTCGCCATAAGAACCATGACATTTTACACAATTCTCTTCAAAAACAGGTTTACCTTCAGCTGCTAAATCGGCATCAATTTCAAAAGGATAGGCCGGCGCTTCTATGCTATAGATATAAGCAAGTATGTCTGGCATTTTTGGGTCTAATTCTTCGGCTTTTGTTTGGTCGTCCAATGTTAATAGGGCAGAACCTATGAAAGATTTACAAAAATCTTTACGTCCTATTCCGTGATAAAACAAAGCATTTTTCTTCTTCAGCAACCACCATGCGGGTACATCTGTAGGAATAACTTCATCACTTACATTTACATAAGGTGAGTCCGTCCATTCTAGCGTATTCTTGTCTCTGTGAGCGGCTAACACCCGTGTGATTTTATCAGCAGGATTAGCTCCTCTGGTTTCGGTAAGTGTTTTAGGGCCAATGGCTTCTATACTTTTTCTAAACTGGTCATAAGCTTCCCATTCATCACTTTCTTGCCCCCCGTAAAGCAAAGAAACACCTGCACTGACCAAACCAATGTTGTCTGCTCTATTTATAGTGAAATCTGCTGCGTGATTGCCTAACCCTACTACAAACTCATCGTTTATAAAGCTTGCATGGCAAGACATGCAATTGGGAGATACGATTCTAACACCATTTGCAGCGTTAACCGCTGTATATTCATAAGCAATATTAGCATTGTCTCCGGTACGTTGTAGTAAGTTTGTGTTGTCTCCTCCGGAACCTTGTACAAACGCATCGTAAGGCACGCCGGAACTCATATAGTTTCCGGTAATCAGAAATTCGTATCCTTTCTCGGCATCTCCAAGTCTTTGTGGAGATGCTGGTATGGCATTAACCTCTATAATTTCGTCCGGTGCTAGTTCTGGCTGTGGAGTAGGAGTTTCTTCATCCGGATTGGGAACAGATTCATATTCGTTGCTATCACTAGAACAAGCATAACCTAAAAACAATAGGCCAATTAACACAAGAATGTTTAAGTGTTTTTTCAAAATATAAAGTTTTATTCGTCTGTAGGATAACGATATGACTCGGGCGAAAGATAGTAATAAAGGTGATTAAAGTTATTTATACCAATCAAAAAAATGAAAGTTATAAGAACATAAAATTAGCTTTTGAGGACTAATCAACGTGCAGATTTATATATTTCATTTTCAAAATATGACATCTTTCAGCTCGTTATTTAAAGGAGATACGGAATTACTCAGAAAAAAGGAGTTAAAAGTTATGGTATTTGCTTTGTATTAATCCTTCTAAAACGCTGACAGTTATATTTTTATATGCAAAAAACGAATTTATATTAACCTTCTGTATTTCTATAATTTCTAACGTTTAAAATGCAAATAAAAACAAAATAATTTCTTACCTTATCCTCCTAATTTTAAAACAAGAAAAATAGCGCATGGCTAAATCGCAGCAAACCTATAATAAGACTGAAAAAGAGAAGAAACGTTTGAAAAAACGTGAAGAGAAACAAAAGAAAAAAAATGCACGTAAAGTCGCTTCAAAAGAAAACGACGAAGGGATTCCTTTCGCATATGTTGACTTTAACGGTAACCTTGTAGACACTCCGCCAGATCCATCACAGAAGGTGAAGATAGATGCTGAAGATATTGTTTTGGGTATTCCTAAAAGAGAAGAAGGAGACCAAGAAGAATTTGATCCAGTTCGCAATGGTAAAGTATCTTATTTTGATTTCTCTAAAGGTTTCGGTTTTATTATCGATTCTGAGAATCAGGAAAAATATTTTGTTCACGTAAGTGGCCTTATCGATGAAATTAATGAGAACGATAAAGTTTCTTTTGAGCTAGAAAAAGGTATGAAGGGCATGAATGCCGTTCGTGTTAAGAAAATATAGTAAGACTACTACTATTCAATTTTCGAATTGTATCTAATTAAATAGGACATAGCATTTGTCCGTTTTCTTTATCTATGAAAAAATTCATTTTAGTTTTTTCAGTGGCACTTATTGCCCTATGCTCATGTAAGCCAACGGCCAACAGCCTGTTTAATGGCAAAGACCTAAATGGTTGGCATATAGATGTTCCTGCAATGGACAGTACAGATGCAAGAAATCCCTTTATTATAAGAAATGGCATGTTGGTTAGCTTAGGCACACCAGCAGGCCATATTATTACTGATGCCTCCTACGAAGACTTTCGTTTGGATGTAGAATACCGTTTTGCCGGTGAGCCCGGTAATTGTGGTGTTTTAGTTTTTGCTTCTACACCTCGCTCATTATATAAGATGTTTCCAAAATCTATTGAAGTTCAAATGATGCATGAAAATGCAGGGGACTTTTGGTGCATTGTTGAGGATATTACTGTAGATGATATGGTAGAACGTCGTGGACCTAAAGAAGAGTGGGGTATTACTGAAGGTAAAAAACGCAGAATACTTAACCTAACCGATGGTTCTGAAAAACCCTTAGGTGAGTGGAATCACATGATTATTGAATGTCTAAAAAACGAAATTAAAGTTTGGGTAAACGGTGACTTGGTAAATCATGGTTATGATGCTACAGCTCAAACAGGACAAATTGCATTACAGGCCGAAGGCTCTGAAGTTGAGTTTCGTAAAGTAGAGCTTCTTCCTATTAGTAACCTAACAGAGTAAATTCAGTTTACCAAATTATTCCAAATTCAATTCTGTAGGTAAATTCGGGAAATCAATCACGTCAGACGGATTCATTCCTTCAAGTGTTACCGTTCCTATTCTAACCCGTACCAAACGCAAAGTGGGAAAACCTACTACAGCAGTCATCTTTCTCACTTGTCTAAATTTACCTTCTGTTAAAGTAACGGACAGCCAGGAATTTGGTCTATGTGTACCAACCCGTAATAAATGATGGGGTTCCGGAAAATTCGGTTCTTCCTTAATAAATTTAGCTTGGCAAGGTTTGGTCAAATACTTTTTTCCTTCAATACCAATTTCCACTCCTTTTTGTAATTTTTCTATGGCTTCGGGGGTAATGACACCATCTAATTGGGCGTAATATTCTTTTTCAATTCCCGAGCGGTTAACCGTATCGCTTAGTTTTCCATCGGTAGTCATTAAAAGGAGCCCTTCGGATTTTAAATCCAATCGTCCTATTGCCATAACATCATCCTTAAAAGGATGTAACTCACTTATAAAACGCTTGGAACGTTTTTCCTTTATATTATTGGAACCCATTTGACTTATGAATCCAAAGGGTTTGTAAATTTTAAAATGTTGATGGGCCATTCAAAAAAATTATGCCACAAAGGTAAGTCAATACCTTGGATAGAGTTTGCATTCACCAACAATGCTTCTGAGTCAAAAATGAATCATTCTGCATCAAGTTATAAAGGGGCAATCATCTAAATTTGTTGTAACTAAAAAATGATGAAATGGAAAATGTATTAGTAGCTGGTGCCAATGGTACCACAGGAAAAAAAATAGTAACACTTTTAAATCAATCTCAATATTTCAATCCTATAGCAATGGTTCGTAAAGAATCTCAGAAAGAGCAATTTGAGAAAGATAATATCACTACAGTTATGGGTGATTTGGAAGAAGATATATCGCACACCGTAAAAAATATAGATAAAGTAATTTTTGCAGCAGGTTCTGGCGGAAAAAAAGTAAAAGAAGTAGATCAAGAAGGAGCCAAAAGAATGGTAGATGCAGCTAAAGCTGGTCATTTAAAGAAATTTGTAATGTTAAGCTCTATGGGAGCTGACAACCCAGAACAGGCTAGTGACTTAAAGGATTACTTGAAGGCCAAACATAATGCAGATGTCTATCTAAAAGATAGTAATCTAACCTACGCCATAGTGCGTCCAGGTTCTTTAACGAATGATAAGGGAGCAGGGAAAATTAAAGCAGCATCTAGTTTAGAGAAATCAGGTTCTATCAGTAGAGATGATGTAGCCCAGACTTTAGTACGCGCTTTGCATGATGATGCCGTAAAAAACACCACTTTTGAGATTTTGGAAGGGGAAACTTTAATTGGTGAGGCTATTGATTCAGTTTCATAAATTGTAGATATTTTCGTTCGTACCAAAAGATTGTAATATATTAGGGTTTGCTTTTAAGCAAGCCCTTTTTTTTGTCCAATTTTAGAAACTTCCGTTAGGATATATGCATAGAAGAGATTTTATAAAACAGAGTAGTATGGCTTCGGCAGCAACCCTATTGCCAGTTACGGGTTTTTCCTTAGACAAGAAGCCGAAGTTTAAAATGGGATTGCAGCTTTTTACCATTCGTGATGCCATGAAAGCAAACCCGTTGGGGAGCCTTAAAAAGGCAAAAGCAATGGGTTATCAAGACCTAGAAATTTATGGTTTTGACCCTGAGAACATCGGATATTACGGATACAAGGCAAAAGAATTCAAACTGATTTTAGATGACCTTAATCTTACGACTAGCAGTGGCCATTATGATTTCTCGTCTTATTTTGATAAGCCAGATGAAGAGCTTAAAAAATACTTGGACGCTTGTATAGAAGGAGCTCACATGCTGAACAAACCTTATATTACTTGGCCTTGGTTAGCTCCTGAATTCCGTACTATTGAAAATTATAAAGTGCTTAGCGAAAAACTGAATTGGATGGCGGAGCAGGTAAATTCCGCTGGATTTGGTTTTGCATATCACAATCATGATTTTGAATTCACGGACCATAACGGTCAAATTGGTTATGATATCATTTTAAAAGAAACCAATCCGGAGTTGGTAAAGCTGCAGATGGATATGTATTGGGTGATGCACTCCTCAAAAAAGACACCACAGGAACTTATTGCCGATCAGCCCGGACGCTACGTGATGTGGCATATAAAGGATATGGATAAGGTTACCCGTGATTATACGGAACTAGGTAACGGTTCAATAAATTATGCAGAAATGCTTTCTCAAATAGATACGGATGCTCTGCAGTATTATTATATAGAACAAGGAAGTAATTTTGCCCTGGATTCCATGAAAAGTATAGCGGATAGCGCAGAATTCTTCAAGAAAAATTTAAGACAATATCTCTAACAAAACAAACACATGAAAAACTATACACTAAAAACATTTTTGATTGCAATGACGCTTGTGGGTTTTACCGCCTGTAATGAAAAGAAGCAAAAGGTTGAAGAAAAGGAACCGATGGTTACCTATGATGAACCAGAATCTAAATTACCCATTAAAGGACTGAAATTACCAAACGGATTTAAAATTGAGGTTTTTGCGGATAGTATAGATGGCGCACGTTCCATGGCTATGGGTGACGATGGAACTTTGTTCGTGGGAACTCGAAATGAAAAGAAAATTTATGCCATTCAGGATCGTGACAAAGATTTTAAAGCGGATAGAGTAATTGAACTTGATACCACATTAGAGTCGCCAAACGGTTTAGCTTTCAGAAATGGTTCGCTGTATGTGGCAGATGTAAGCAAGCTTTTTAGATATGATAATATTGAAGCTAATTTAGATAGCGTACCAGAGCGAACAGTAATTTATGATGATTTTCCAGAGCCGTTTCACCATGGATGGAAATACATTGCTTTTGGTCCTGATGATAAATTATATGTACCCGTTGGCGCACCTTGTAATATTTGCGATTCTACGGCAGTAGATGAGCGTTTTGCTACTATTTCCCGTATGGACCCAGACGGAAGCAATCGTGAGATTTATGCAAGGGGAGTTCGTAATACCGTAGGTTTTGATTGGCACCCAGAGACCAAAGAAATGTATTTTACGGATAACGGTAGAGATATGATGGGTGATGATATTCCTCCTTGTGAGTTAAACCGAGTTACGGAAGCTGGCCAACATTTTGGTTTTCCATTTTGCCATGGCGGGACCATTCCAGACCCGGAATTTGGTGACCAACGTCCTTGTTCAGATTTTGTAGCGCCTGTTCAAACCTTAGATGCGCATGTGGCTCCTTTGGGAATGAAGTTTTATACAGGAGATATGTTTCCAGAAAAATATAAGCAGTATGCCTTTATAGCAGAACATGGTTCTTGGAACCGTTCTAAAAAGTCTGGATATAAAATTTCTTTGGTGAAAATAGAGGATAATGAAGCTGTGTCTTATGAAACTTTTATAGAAGGTTGGTTAGATCAGGAAAGCCAAGAAGCTTTTGGTAGACCAGTAGATATATTGCTACTTAAAGACGGCTCGCTTTTAATTTCTGATGATTTTGGTGATGCAATTTATCGTGTCAGTTATGACGATGGAAGTAGCCAAGTGGCTAGTGTGGAGTAGGTGGTTAATTAAAAGTTTATTGTACGTGCTAATATAGCTCAACAATTCTAATTGATTTGAAAAGTAATCCAAAACATATAGTAAAGCAAAATTTATTGTTTCCCATTGGGTTACTGGTTTTTGTGTCAGCTATTATATTTGGATTTATAATATTCACTTATGAGTTGGAGGTACCTCTTGTGATTAAGTTTATTTTTATTGGAATCCCATTGGTTGTACTTGTCTTCCACTTTTTACAACGTATATTTTCATGGGAGCTAATACTCTACGAAAATATTGTTGAGATCAGCAAACCTTTTGGACTGGATAAAAATAGTCGAAGGAAAATTAATTATGGAGAAATAAGAGAAGTTGACTTTTTACAAGGGCGTAAGCTGTTGACTAGTATGAAAATCTTCACCAATTCTGGAAAAAAATACAACGTGCTTCTGGATAATAGTTTTATGGAAATTTCAAAAATGTTGTTTTTTCTAGAAAATTCCGGAGTAACTGTTAAGCTCAATAGTGACAATAGAATTAAGAGAAAACTAAAAAAGTTAAGGGAAAAAAATGTTTAGAAAATGGTTTGAAATAATAGGGAAAGACTCACTGCTAAAAGTTAACATCTTCATACAGCCTGTAAGCTAAAATCCCATTCAAATATGAAAATAACTACAAGCACTCTCAATGATATTCCTGAAATATTTAGGCTGTATAAATTAGCTACTGAATTTCAGAAAATAAAATTCCCTGACAACCAATGGCCTGAATTTAAAAAAGACTTTATAACAACGGAAGTTATTGAAAACCGACAATTTAAGCTCTTAATTGACGATAAAATAGCTTGTGTTTGGGCCATAACCTATAGTGACCCTCAAATTTGGGAAGAGAAAGATAATGACTCATCTATCTATATTCACCGTATTGCTACAAATCCCGAATTTAGAGGTAAGAACTTTGTGCAAGCCATTGTAGCCTGGTCTAAAGACTTCGCCGCAAAGGAAAACAAACAGTACATTAGAATGGATACTTGTGGCAAGAATGATAAACTAATCAATCATTATAAAAGCTGTGGTTTTGATTTCTTGGGAATGAAGAAATTAAAAAACACTTCAGATTTGCCATCTCATTATCATAACGCAGATGTGTCCTTTTTTGAAATCAATTTAAAATAAAACAAAAGAGTAATACATACCAGTAGATTTATCCATCAAACTAAACCAAATGAAACAAAGTGCAAACCACATTCTTATTTTGTTAACCCTTTTCATTTCTATTTCTGCCTTTGCACAGGATTCCGTTTTTCCTGAATACGAGGTAAAAGAATTTGTATTTCAAGGACATGATGCCAAGGTAGTTTTTCCGAGCAAAGCGAACGCCAACACCTATTGGATTTGGAGAGCGCGCTTTTGGGGTACTGAGCCACAAGTAGATAAAGCTCTTTTAGAAAAAGGATTTCATGTGGTGTATGTAGACGTTGCCAACTTATTCGGGAACGATGAGGCAGTACAACTATGGAATGACTTTTATAAATTTTGTATTTCGGAATATGGACTTAATCAGAAAGTAGTATTGGAAGGATTGAGCCGTGGCGGATTAATTATTTATAATTGGGCGTCACAAAACACGGATAAGGTTTTCAGTATATATGCCGATGCGCCTGTATGTGATATTAAGAGTTGGCCAGGAGGAATGTTCAGCGGAGAGGGAAGTCCCAAGGCTTGGGAACTTTGTTTAGCGGCGTATGGGTTGGACTCCGTTTCGGTTAAAAGCTTTGAGGGTATTCCTATCAATACGAGTGTAAAAGTCGCTAAAGCAGGTATTCCTGTAATCCATGTTTATGGAGATTCAGATGTAGTTGTTCCTTTTGAAGAAAATACGGCATTACTCAAAGAAAACTTTGAAAAAGCGGGAGGCACCATAGAGCTCATCGGAAAAGAAGGAGTGGGTCACCATCCTCATAGTTTGGAGGATCCTACACCCATAGTAGACTTTATTTTGAAAAGTGTAAATTATAAGGAATAACTGGTGTTGGTATTTCCATCTCAGTAAAAAAACGAAATCTTGAAAACTGAAATCAATATCATTTGGGAAGACCTCAATGTAGAGCTTTATAAATTTATTTCAGGGAAGATTAAAGATGAGCATCTAGCTAAAGATATTCATCAAGAGGTTTTTATCAAGATTCAAACTAATATTCATCAGCTTAAACACACTTCTAAGATTACCTCTTGGGTATATCAAATTACAAGAAACACCATCATTGATTACTTCCGCAAAGCAAAAAATCAAAATGTAGCCATAGGTGATTTAGATATTCCCGAAACAGAAAGCAACAATTTTGAATATGCGAATTTAACTAACTGCATCAATTCAAAAATACATAGTCTTTCTGCAGAACATAAGGAAGCAATTGTTTTAACTTCCTTTAAAAATTATTCTCAAAAGGAGCTTGCCCAACATCTAAAAATCTCTTATTCAGGAACAAAATCTAGAGTTCAAAAAGCCCGAGAAATTTTGAAAGATAATATTTTAGACTGCCCCAATGTAGCGTCTGATAGTTCTGGAAAAATAATCGATTTTGAAAATAACGAAGATTAGCTACGTCTTTTTCCATTTCATTACGTCTATAAGTTGTAACCTAATAAATAGATACAATGGAAACTTCAAAAAAGAAAATAACCGTACAGATTCTTAATGCCTTTGCCGAAAACGGAAAAGGAGGAAACCCGGCAGGAGTAGTGCTAAATACCGATGCGCTTACTGCAGAGAACAAATTAGAAATAGCTAGAAAAGTAGGTTTATCAGAAACTGCATTTGTTTCAAAATCTAAAACAGCAGACTTTAAGTTGGACTTCTTTACGCCTAACAAGCAAATAGCCCATTGTGGGCACGCCACTGTAGCAACGTTTTCCTATTTAAAACAGATAGGCGCGTTAAAGAGCAGTAGTTCTTCTAAAGAAACCATTGATGGTAAACGAAAAATAGAGCTGATCGGCGACTTAGCTTTTATGGAACAGTTGGCTCCAAAATACACAGATGTTAGTCATAGGGAAGGTATTATTTTAAAATCCCTAGGATTAAGTAAGGCTGACCTTTTGGCGAATGCTCCAATACAATTAGTGAACACGGGAAACTCATTTATATTAGTCCCTGTAAAAAACAAAGCCATACTAAAAAGCATAGTTCCAAATTTAAACCGGATAACAGAAGTCAGCAAGGAATTTGATTTGATTGGGTATTACGTTTTTTCTACCGACACAGAAAGTACAGCATACGATGCTACGTCAAGAATGTTCGCACCTAGTTATGGAATTGAAGAAGAAGCGGGAACAGGAATGGCTGCAGGACCGCTTGCCAGTTATCTGTTTGACGTTTTGAAAATGGAACAGAACAGTTTCAAAATCCAACAAGGAAAATATATGAAAGTACCTTCGCCCAGCTTAATTGTCGTAATTCTACAGATTGAAAAAGACAAGATAAAGGGTTTGATGGCTGGTGGAGTAGGCTTGCTTCAACGTGAAATAGAGATTGATATTTAATAATTAAACCACCTTACACTAGAAATGTAAGGTGGTTTAATTGTAAACACTCCAAAGTTTTACTCGATTATCGATATTAAATACTCCGAGGCTTGCCTCGAAATCAAAGTGTATTCCTTTTAATACCTCGTGGGCTTGCCCCCAGGTAGTTTACTTCGTTGTTATTTCGCCCATTTGGATGACTTCAAAATTATTTAGGGTGACATTTCTTAATGCTCTAAGGTCGTCATTATCCCAGTTTTCATCTGGTGCACCGGATATGAACATGTTTGACCCAACATCTGCTAGTATTAACCCATATTTTTTCATGGCTTGAAGAATTATTTTATTTGTTTCAGAAAAATCACTGGTATCGAATGTCGATTTAAGTCTTAAGACAGCACCAAAAGGTAATAATTGATCATTTGTATTACCAGAAACTAAATGACGTGCCGGATGTATATACCCCTCATAGATTTTAGATCTAGGAATGGTGAACCTAATGGGATGGTCTATTTCTCCTTTTTCAATTTCACTATACCTAACAAGTAATGGGAAAATTGGTAAACCTGCCGCATCTGCTGATGTCCATCCATCTGGCCTAAATGTATTTTCATTTAAATCAAATACAGCAGCACTAAATACTTCAAAACCAGCACCAACTTGCTTTGAATTGAATAATTCATACAACATACCGTTTTCTATATCTACAGAAATAACATGACTATCTCCTTTTCCATTACCTTCAATTGGTGCATCTAGGGGAATAGGAAAAGGACCCTTATCACTTTCTGAAGGATAACCGTTTTCACTAAAAGAAATAGGCACATTTTGTTGGCTACCATCAACTACAATATAAGGTATACCAATGGGAGCATCATTGTATAGACCACTACCAAAATCAGGAAAAAGCCCAGAATTTAAACCTATATTCTCTAGTATGATATCTGAATGTGAATCTACAGGGCTATTGGTAACCTCTTTGTTTAATGGGTGATTTGATGGAAAAACCTGAATGTTCTCTGCACTTGACAGTTCAACTGATTCACTAGATAGTTCATTTGATTCATTATCATCAGGTAGAATAGTATCTGACTCCGAAGAACAAGAAGTAGAAAGTATTACTATTGGTACAATAAAAAGACGTTTTAGGTTAAGTAAATTTATCATGATTATGGGTTTTATGTACTACAATGAATATGTGGTAATTGTTAATAAGGCAACGAGAGATGCAAATGCGATTTTGCCAACAAAAAGTCTTTCTCCTTGAATATAACTGGTGATGACGTTAGTTGAAAACTATTTTTCTTAATCATTATTGTTATACTATTCAAAAAAATAGAGTGGGCAAAATGTATTTATCCAGTATTGAATAGAATTTCTAGAGACCTTATATTTTTTGGCGGTCTATTTTACAGAAATCTGTCCGTTGTAAATTTTGGTATATGATGAATAATTTTAGTTCTAAGCCTTCTTTTATGTACTGTTTATTTAGGCAGGGAGGTCTTGTTTGTTTCTCAATAGATTGCTAAAAATGATTGTTTTTTTAGTCAACCTATTTCAGGACGGGACAAATAGAAACAAAAAAAGCTTACCGGATACCGGTAAGCTTTCTTACTAATTGGGGGGTATTCAATTAGTTTAAACTAGCCAAAAGTTTTTCAGCTACTAATTCTGATGATGCAGGATTTTGTCCTGTAATTAAGTTACCATCTTGTAAAGCGTAGGCAGCCCAATCTTCACCTTTGGAGTAGATACCTCCATTTTCTTTCAATGCATTCTCAACTAAGAAAGGAACTACATCCGTAAGTTGAACAGCATCTTCTTCTGTATTTGTAAATCCGGTTACTTTTTTACCTTTCACCAAAAATTCTCCGTCTTGTCCTTTTACGCTTTTTAAAGCAGCAGGAGCGTGACATACAAAAGCAATAGGTTTTTTCTGTTCATTGAATTTTTCTATCAATGCTATAGAATTGGCATCAGTTGCTAAATCCCATAATGGCCCGTGACCACCAGGATAGAAAACCGCATCAAAATCATCAGCATTCATATCGGCCAATACTTTGGTGTTTTTGATTTTTTCCTGCGCTACAGCATCTTTTTCAAAACGCTCTGTATCTGCAGTACTTGCATCTGGAGTGTTACTACTAGGATCTATTGGGGCAGCGCCACCTTTTGGAGTTGCCAAAGTAATATCAGCACCTTTGTCCAATAATGTATAATATGGATTAGCGAATTCTTCTACCCAAAATCCAGTTTTTTTACCTGTATCTCCCAATTTATCATGAGAGGTTAAAACGAATAATATTTTCATCTTTTTAAGTTTTTTAAATTATTATTAATAAGCCATTTTCACAATCTTCTCAGCATCCTGAGGTGTTAAGGCTTGGCGCTCGCCAAGACCTTTCCAACCACGATCGGTAAAACGTTGTGCAATTTTTTCAGCCGTACCTTCATAATCAGAAGTGTAGTCAGAAAGTTTGGTATCAATACCTAACTCCTTAAAGAAAGCTTCAGTTCTTTCAATAGCAGCATACGCTTTATCATCAACACTACCTTCGGTAATATTCCAAACACGTTCGCCATATTGAGCCAATTTTTCTTTCTTCGTCTCAAAGTTATATTTGTAATGACTTGGTGCCACTACTGCTAAAGTTCTTGCGTGATCAATTCCGTACATTGCCGTAAGCTCGTGGCCCATCATGTGTACAGCCCAATCCCCAGGAACACCTTGTTGAATAAGTCCGTTTAGTGCCATAGTACAGCTCCACATAAAGTTGGCTGCAGCTTCATAATCACTAGGGTCCTTAATTACTCTAGGAGCAATCTCAATAAGGGTCTGTAGAATACCTTCGGCAAAACGGTCTTGTAAAAGTCCGCCTGCAGGGTATGTCATGTATTGTTCAAGAACGTGTGTAAACGCATCAGTAATTCCATTTACCAATTGTCTTTCTGGAATAGAGGTAATTACTTGAGGGTCTAATACCGAAAACTGTGGGAATAGGGCAGGACCTCCAAAAGCTAACTTCTCTTGAGTTTCTTTTCTAGAGATAACCGTTCCCGAGTTCATTTCTGAACCTGTTGCCGGTAAAGTTAAAACTGTTCCAAAAGCCATTCCTTTTTTAATAGGCTCTCTTTTTTGAACAAAATCCCATGGCTCATCACCTTCATACACTGCAGCAGCAGATAAAAATTTAGTTCCGTCAATAACCGAACCACCACCAACTGCTAGTAGGTATGTAATATTCTCTTCTTTAATAACCTTTAGGGCATCCATAAGAACAGCATATTCCGGGTTGGCAGGTATTCCACCAAACTCAACTACATTAGCATTTGCTAAAGCTGCTTTTACTTGGTCGTATACACCATTCTTTTTAATACTTCCACCGCCATAAAGCATTAATACTTTAGCGTCAGAAGGTATTTCTTCTGTTATTTTCTTGATTGTATCTTTCCCAAATATAATTTTGGTAGGATTCTTAAATTCAAAATTCGTCATAGTTCCTTCTCTTTTGTTTTATTTTGATCATTAAATTTTAACGACCATTTTTCCTTTGTTTTTACCATCGAATAAATCGATAAAAGCTTGAGGGATATTATCAAATCCTTCAACAACGGTTTCACTATGGGTTAACTTACCTTCAGCCAACCAAGCTGATAGTTGTTTTAAAGCCTCAGGGTATTTTGCCTGATAGTTAAAAATGATAAAACCTTGCATTAAAGCACTATTTCTTACTAGAAATGGTTGAACACTAACACTCTTTGGTAGCTCAGTATTGTTGTAAACCGAAATGGCTCCACAAACAACAAATCGCGCAAATTGGTTAATGTTGAACAACACCGCATCAGAAATAGGGCCACCAACGTTATCAAAATAAATATCAACTCCGTTTGGCGCAGCTTTCGCAATTGCAGCCTTCATATCTTCTGTAGTATTGTAATTGATACCTTCGTCAAAACCAAATTTAGATTTTAACAATTCTACCTTTTCATCACTACCAGCAATACCTATAACCCTAAGTCCAAGTATTTTACCAATTTGGCCAACCACACTACCTACAGCACCAGCGGCACCAGAAACTACTAGAGTTTCTCCTTTTTTAGGTTTTCCAATTTCTGTAAGACCTAAATAAGCAGTTAAGCCAGTTAAGCCCAAAATTCCCAAGTAGCTACTTAAAGGCGCTTTTTCACTATCAACTTTTGTAAGACCTTCTCCGTCGGAAATCTGTTGAGTTTTCCAATCAAGCATTCCCGCAAGGTAGTCGCCGTTGTTATATTTTTTGTGCTTAGATGCGATAACTTTTGCCACAATCATAGAGTGGACAGGTTTGTCTAATTCAAAAGGAGGTGTGTACGATTTGGTATCGTTCATCTTTCCTCTTAAATAAGGATCAACAGAAACGTAAGCCGTTTCCAAAAGCAATTCACCATCTTTAATTTCTAAAGGAGAATCATTTTCTACAAATTCGAAATCAGAGACCGAAGGTCTTCCTTTAGGTCTATTTTTTAATAATATAGTTTTCATAGTATTATTCTTTTTGTAATTAGTCCATTACGGTTACCAAGTCTTCAGTGCTTTTTCTCACTTTAACTAAATTTGCCAACCAATCTTCTTCTGTTTTTCTGTAGCCAATTGGTAACAATACACAGCTACGTAAACCTTTTGCTCTTAGACCAAGAATTTCATCTACAGCATCTGGATCAAACCCTTCCATTGGTGTAGAATCTACGCCTTCAAAAGCAGCAGCGGTAAGAGCTTCTGCAAATGCAATATATGCTTGTCTAGCGGCGTGTTGAAAATTTACCTCTGGATCACGCTGTGGGTACATACCCAATAATTGTTGTCTATAGTTTTCCCAACCTTCATTTTTGAAACCACGGATTTCGTTAGTTAGGTCAAACATTTTATTAATACGCTCTTCAGTATAATTATCCCAAGCAGCGAAAACCAATAAATGAGAAGAATCTGTTACTACAGACTGGTTCCAAGCTACAGGCTTAATTTTTTCCTTTAATTCTTGATTGGTTACAACCATAATTTCAAAAGGCTGCAATCCACTAGAAGTAGGGGCAAGGCGAGCGGCTTCTAAAATAATGTCCACTTTTTCTTGTGGTACAGTTTTAC
The DNA here is from genome assembly GCF_018603515.1 of Zobellia barbeyronii. GTDB lineage: Bacteria > Bacteroidota > Bacteroidia > Flavobacteriales > Flavobacteriaceae > Zobellia > Zobellia barbeyronii. The sequence goes on along the minus strand of NZ_JACATN010000005.1, from coordinate 109,739 downwards.
CGTTCATTGCTTTAGTAGCGTATCTCCATTTTAATTTATCAAGTAATTCCATTTCTATTTGTTGTTTAAGATGATTGAATTTATTTTTTTATACTGCTCCATGCAGATTGATATGCTTCTTCTAAATGGTCTTCATTCAATTGAAAACCTCCTCTTTTTTGAGCTATCATTAAAAAGGATAATGGGTTAATGGCGTATGCATACAATATGTAATCTGAAAGGGGTTTAATTTTGCCTTCATTTTTACCCCGTTCCCATAAATCCAGTAAAGGTTGTAGGTGTTTGATACCTTGTTGTCTACTGGGTTCGTCTATCATAGGTGTGTTATCACACTGTGCTAGGAACATTGCTTCTTCGCATTCCTTAAGTTTAAAATCTGCGATACGTTTCCAGATGATTTCAAAACCTTCCTCAACTTCCATTTTTGGATCAAAGCTTTCAAACGCATATTCTGTAAAAGCAGCTTTCACTTCTATATATACCTGGTTAACTAAATCCTGCTTGTTCTCAAAATAAAGATATATAGTAGCAGGAGATACGTTAGCCATTTTGGCAATCTTAGACATAGGAGCTGCATGAAAGCCACTGTTGTTCACTAGCTCTATTGTGGCTTTCACCAATGCATTTCTTTTAATTTCGCCTTTTGTTAATTCTGCCATGATTTCTAATTCTGGTACAAAGATAACAACAAAAATGAACGTTCATTCTTTTTTAACAAATGTTTAATTTTTCCATTTGAATAGAGAGGGAGTATCTACGGATTACTTTAGTAAATTTGTATAGAGGACAACTGTAAACACGGAAGTCTTTAGATGTACAAACAACCCATTTAGTAAATATCAAGATTATGAGTGATAAGCAAGGATTAACCGTAGATGCTATTTTAACGAATTTAAAACAATCTAATATAGAATGGCAACAAGTATTGGAAAATGTAATTAGCGCTTTTGATTGTACTACGGGAACCATTCATTTTTTAGACCAAGGAACAGAGCTGTTACAGATACAAGCTCATAAAGGAATTCCTCCTTTTCTAATACCAAAGTTGTCTACTATTCCTATAGGTAAAGGAATGGCAGGTATTGCCGCTGAGCGTAAAGAAGCCGTAGAGATGTGTAACCTCCAAACAGATGATTCTGGCGTAGCACGCCCTGCTGCCAAAGAAACTAAGGTAGAAGGTTCTATTGCCGTACCTATGTTGCTTAACGGAAAGTTATATGGAACTTTGGGAATAGCTAAACCAGTACCTTATGATTTTACAGAAGACGAGCGTAATAGCCTTCTTAAAATTGGTGAGGAGATGAGTAAAGCTTTATTAGCCTAATTTTCTTCTTTTTTATAAAGAAAACGTAAGTCCCAGTTTTAGATTAGATGAACGATCACTTTCTGAAGTGGTTGAAAAACTGCTATAGGAATAATTATACAAAGCTGAAATACTCAGGTGTCCCGTTAAAGGCATTTCTGCTTTCAACTGACTCAGCACTCGGTGGTTGGCAATATAACGGTATAGAGGTTGGAAATATACGGTACCGGTAAAATCCAATCTTGTTTTAGGAAATGCATACGTAGCCGAGAGGTAACTACTATTCCTATGGTTATATAATCGCTCACCAGTATCCTCTAGTGTTTCAATTTCATACATGTAGGCGTTACCAAAATATACTCTTGTATTTTCTTCTGAAACTAACTTTAGGCGTACACCTGCGCCCGCCAGGTTTCGGTTAGATATAGTGAGTAAGGTGTTGTTTTGGTTTTGTATAAAACCTTCCAGTCTAAGGAAATCTGTTATTTTGTGGTTGTATCGTAAATGGAAAAAATAGGAGTTCTGAAAATCTTCATCCTTACTTCGGATAAGATTATAATTGCCAATAAAAAATAGAATTTTCTTGAGGTCTTTTGATTTTACCTGTGCTGTAATATTTGACCCAATTGCAAGAATATAGGCACCATTGTTATCCGTATAGTTAAAGAGTAAATCACTTTTTAAAGCAAAACGAACGGAGTCCTTTTGCATGCGTTTGGACTCAATGTTTACCAACTGAGCGTTGGCGTTATAAAAGAATAGGATGGTAAACCCTATGGATAATAAAAATTTCATGCGGCAATCGATTTTGTCAAGCTGCAAAACTATTATATTCTAATTGAAACTGAATATAAAGGAGGTCAATTTATTTACAAATTAACCTCGCATACTTTTTAAATAGTATTATCCTGAAAATTGATACAAAAAATTAGATTATTAAACGTAAGCAATTTGCGCGCCTAAAATAGAAGTGGCCTCTTTTTCAATTTCATTCAACAACTCTACAAAGTCCGCTTCTGAAGTTAACGGATTCATTACGGTACATCTTAAAGTTCGTTGGTTTGCAATAGTTGTTTGTACTATATAGAAATTCCCAGAGGCTACCAATCGTTTTCTAATGTCCGTATTTAAGGCATTCAATTCGTTGATGTTCATTTTTTTATTCGGAACAAATCTAAAATTGACAATGTTAGATTCTGGTTGGTGTACCAAATCAAATTCCGGCTTGGCTGTAATGAGGTTAGACAACAGTTTGGCGGAATCATAAAGCTGATTTACATTTTTCTCAAAAATATCCATACCGTGAGTTTTAAGAATAAGATACACCTGTGCAGATAAAAATGGTTTGCTGCACTCAAAAGTTCTTTTAGCAGAATTGTACCATTCTTCCGTTTCAGGAGAATCCCATAGATACTGAGCTCTCTGGGCAAACGTTCTGTAAATTTTGTTTCCTTCTTTGAACATCAATGCCGTACTAAGAACCGGAGTCATTAGCATTTTATGAAAGTCTATGGCAACTGAATCTGCTTTTTCAACCCCCTTTGTAAGATCTTTATATTTCTCAGAAAACACCACAGCACCGCCGTGTGCACCATCTACATGTAGCCAAAGGTTATAAGCTTCGCAAAACTCTGCCAATACATCTAAATCATCATAGGAACCGGTAGCGGTAGAACCGGCGCAACCAATAACACAGAAGACATGAAGACCGTCAGCCTTGGCTTTATCTAGGTATTGTGGTAAAAGGTCTGTTCGTATTTTAAAATTATGGTCAACAGGAATTTTAATAATTCCTTTATCTCCAAGTCCTAAAATCCTGGCAGCCCGATCAATACAATAGTGGGCCTCTTCGGAAACAAGAACCGCTAATTTTTCATTATGACCTTCTTCCCATACGTTATGTGGTGCTTTATCTTTTCTGGCGGCCAATAATGCCGTTAAATTTGCTAGACTTCCGCCAGAGGTCATAATTCCTGAAGCAGATGAGTTGTAACCTACTTTTTTTGCAGTGAAATCAGTAACTACACGTTCCATGGCATTTGAGGCTGGCCCCATTTCAAAAACCCCTGTGCTATTATTTACTAAGCTAGTAACCATTCCGGTCAGTGCAGAAATAGGAGCAGGAACTGCCGTTTGGTGCCCCATATATTTTGGGTGCTGCGTTTGCTGAGACCGGTTCAAAAGCGTTGTTAAGGTTTGAATAGGAGTAGACTCTTGTTTCAAATCATCTTCCCAGAACTGGAGCTCGTCTTCTGGCGCATGGTTTGGATAGACCTTCTTTCCTTCTTTATGCTGTAAATCATTTAAATGATCAGCAAGCACATCTATCAATTCTTTACCTATAGCTCTAAATTGTTCCGCATCGTATACTTCTGCTAAGCTTTGGCCTGTGGTCATAATGAATATATTTTGAGTTGAACATTTTCCTATTCCTGACAAAGCTAGTCAACCTCAGTTATATAAATAAATGCTTAATTTTGATAAACTAATAACAAATATGTATTACTGAAATGGATTTACAACATATACGCAGCGCAGTACTCCTTTCCAAAAAACTCAATTTCACTAAAACGGCGGAAGCTTTACATATTGTGCAACCCGCACTAAGCCGTAAAATAAAACAGCTGGAAGAAGCTATAGACTCACCACTTTTTATAAGAACCAAGCGTAATGTGGAGTTGACTCATGCTGGAACATATTTTGTTGATGAAATGGAAAAGCTGCTCTTGCAATATGATTTTATTTTAAAAAGAACCAATCAAATCCATAAAGGGGAAGCAGGGGAGTTGAAAATTGGGTTTACACATTCTGTAATGCAATCTATTCTACCAGAAATTCTAATTGATATCCGTCAAAATCTGCCAAATATTAAAACTATTTTGAAGGAACTTAACAATCGTGATCAATATATACGTCTGCAATCTGGTGAATTGGATATTGGTTTTGCAACAAACCCATTAGTACCCGTAGGACTAAAGAGCAAAGTTTTGCACATAGACAATTATGCGGTGTTGGTTCCCAAGGGTTTTGATATGAGTAGAATGGATAAAGATGGTTTTGCTACGTTTACAAAAGAACCCTTTATTTTTCCATCTAAAACAGATGGGCCCAATTATGTGAACATCATAGAATCTATTTGTACGGGTGCTGGTTTTATACCTAATGTGGTGCACGAGACCGATTCTGTTAGTACTAGTATTCGGTTAATAGAAGCTGGAATGGGAGTATCTTTAGAACCTATTTCATCTATACGAGGCTTAAATTTACCTATCGATTTTTATGAATTAAAAGACACTCCCCAAAAAGCTCAGCTGACTATGATTTGGAATCCAAAATTAGAAACTGAACACCCAAAATTATTTGGCCTTTTACATACAATGAGTTAATTATTTGCCGTATTGATGAGCTAGGTTTATTCATGATTTTATCTTCAATAAATTAGCGCAAAAAATTGTAAAATTTTAGAAACTATTGTTTAAAACTGCCTTTTAAAATGTTAAAATATCGTATTGTTGCACGAATATGACTTAATAATGTGCCCTAATTATCGTTTTTTGGGGGTTTCAGTTTAAAAAATATCAGGTATATTTTGATAAAAATTAAAGCTTTAGGTATTAAAAAAGGAAAATATTGAGGGTTTTACTATTAAATCCTCAAAAAATGTACAATTTTGGGGTAAAAACAGGCTGTGAAATAGCATAGCATACAGAAAATCATTTAAAAAACCTTTATTTGTACATAAATTCACTCTAATTATTCTTAACTTAAAAATTGAGGATTTGCAACTTGTTAAGTTGTGTTGAAAATTAAAAATTTCAAAAAGATAGCCATAGGATATATAGCTAAAAAATTAAACCAGGACGTTTAGTTCCCGAAAAATTAAATCATGACGTTTGTATTGTCTAGCATGATGGAATTGGGGAAAAAAGCCCCTAACTTTAAACTTCCCGATACGGTATCTGGTGAGGTAGTAACGTTATCTCAATTAAAGTCTGATATAGCTACAGTGGTCTTGTTTCTTTGTAACCACTGTATGTTTGTACAACATATAAATTCTAAACTGGTTGAATTGGCAAATGAGTATCAGCCTTTAGGAATGCAGTTCATTGCAATTAGTAGTAATGATATTAAAAAATTCCCTCAAGATGACCCGTTTTTTATGGCTCAAATGGCAAAATATAATAAATACCCCTTCCCTTATCTTTATGATGAATATCAAGATGTAGCATTAGACTATGGTGCAGAAAGTAATCCTGATCTATTTGTTTTTGATGGTAATCTGGAGTGTGTCTATACGGGTCGTTTTGATATGACCAGACCTGGTATTCAACCAGCAACCGGAGAGGATCTCTATACTGCATTAGATGCAATAATGGAGGGTAAAGAAGTTAGTCCTAATCAATATCCTAGTATGGGTTCAAGTATCGCTTGGAAACGTGGAGTATCTAGAAATAATATTGATATGTTTTTCTGAGGACTAAGCTTGTACAGCTGTAGCGCAAGAATTTCGTTTCAATAACATATATTCTCCATTGTTTTTAAACTCTCGTATAGAAGTACCAGCATAGCGTTTAAATGTTTTTGAAAGGTGACTAACATCAGTAAAACCTAAGTCATCGGCTATTTGAGTAAGGGTGAAATCGGAATTCAATAATCTGATTTCTACAAGTTTCAATTTCCCTTTAATGATATATTCTCTTAGGGACATGTTTACTTGTTTTTTGAAAAACTCGCTTACATAGGTTGGTGACATCATAAAAACTTCTGCTAAATTTTCTACTTTCAACAGATTTGGTTTGTCTATATTTTCATTAATATAGGTTAGCATTTTTGTAATTCTATCATCTGTGTTATTTACGGGCAATTCGTAAAAACTTCCTTTTTTTATATTTCTTACAAGAATTTCCATAATACAAGTCATTAGGCCTTTTATGAGAATAATAGATTCGTTGCCGTAATTTTTAGATTCTTGAGAAATCATTGAAATCAAACTAGATAAATGCTTTCGGTCTGTATCGTTTTTAATGATATCACCCGGCAATTGGTTGTAATTAGATAGAATATAAGACGCTTCTTTAAACCACTCGTTTTTTTCAATTGTGACTCGGCCTTGATTCTTGAAAAATGAATCCGTGAATTTCAGAAACACAAATTTTGTAGCCTTTTCTATGGTAAAGGAATGGCATTGTAACGGAGGAAGTAAAAACATACTGCCTCTGCTATAACTGTGGTGATTATAATTTATGCACTGAGTACCCTCACCGTCCTGAATCAAAACCAACTCAAAAAAATTGTTCTTAACCGGGCGTTGTTTCCAATCCGTTAACTCTAATTCTTGTATTTCAAAAGGTTTGTAGGCTTCTAATATCTGCATAACATGCTGTTTATTAAACAAAAGTACAACATTGTGCGCACACGGTAGTTTTTTATAGTCCTTAAAACCTTGTTAAATACAATTATATCCTTTTAATCTACCTTGTTTGTGTAGTGTTTTGTTCAGACCTTTGTAAAGCCTTAGAAGTATTTATTCATTCAATATATTTTGAATATAGATTATTGGAGAACTTTTTTAAGGTGAAAAGGAACCTAAAAAAAACTTAGAAAATGAAAAAAGTAAACATAGGAGATACCGATTTAGAAGTAGCTAGAATCAATTTTGGTGGAAATGTATTTGGATGGACATTAGACGAAAAACAGTCTTTTGAAATCCTAGATGCATTTGTAGATGCAGGTTTTAACTTTTTGGATACGGCAGATACCTATAGTTGGTGGGTTAATGGTGTAGGTGGACAGTCTGAAGCTATAATTGGTAAATGGATGAAATCACGAAGCAACAGAAATCAATTGGTTGTTGCTACCAAAGTGGGTTCTGAAACTAAGGAGCACCCAAATGATATTAGCAAAAAGCATATTTTAAAGTCCGTAGATGAGTCGTTGCAACGATTACAAACAGACCATATAGATTTGTATTACACTCATTTTGACGATAATGTTACACCTGTAGAAGAAACATTATCTGCTTATGATGAAATTATTAAAGCGGGTAAGGTGCGCCACATTGCTGCGTCAAACTTATCGCCAGAAAGGTTGCTGGAATCATTTAGAATTTCTGAAGAAAACAATCTTCCTAAATATGTAGCATTACAACCGCATTATAATTTGGTTGAACGTGGTAATTATGAGTCTCAATATGCGGATTTGGTAGATAACCACGGTTTAAGTGTTATGCCATATTATTCACTTGCAAGTGGATTTCTAACAGGTAAATACCGTTCTGAGGACGATTTGAATAAAAGTGTACGTGGAGAAGGCGTAAGAAAATATTTGAACGAGAAAGGTTTGAATATAATTAAGGCTTTGGATACCATTTCGGAAAAATATAACAGCAAACCGGCAACGGTATCTTTAGCTTGGTTAATGGCTAAACCACACATTGCAGCACCAATTGTTAGTGCTACTAGTAAAAGTCAATTACAAACTTTGTTTGATGCTCCAAAGTTGAATTTAGATAGAGAGGATTTAGAATTATTAGAAATAGCTAGTAAGTAATTTTTAAAAGAAACAAAACATGGATTTAAGAATTAAAGATAAGACCGCCTTTGTTAGCGGTTCTACTGCTGGCATTGGTTACGCCACTGCAGAACGTTTTTTAAACGAAGGTACTAAGGTTATTATAAATGGCAGAACAGAAGAAAGTGTAAGTGCTGCTGTCGCGAAGCTAAAAGCAAGTACCAAAAACGAGAATGTTTCTGGTATAGCTGCTGATTTTTCCAAAGTAGAGGATATTAACCGATTACTTAAAGAAGTTCCAGAAGTAGATATTTTAGTAAATAACACCGGTATTTTTGAACCCAAAGCTTTTGTTGATATTCCAGATGAGGATTGGTTTCGCTTTTTTGAAGTTAATGTCATGAGCGGAATCCGTTTGGCGCGACATTATTTTCCAAAAATGCTAAAGAAAAACTGGGGACGCATAATTTTTATTTCCAGTGAATCCGCAGTATTTATTCCGGATGAAATGATTCATTACGGGATGACTAAAACAGCGCAATTAGCGGTTAGTAGAGGATTGGCAGAATTAACTAAAGGCACTAATGTTACCGTCAATTCTATTCTGCCTGGACCAACAAAATCAAAAGGTGTAAGTGGTTTTATTCAAGATTTGGCTAAAGCCGATAATGTTTCTGAGGAAGTTGTTGAAGAGAATTTCTTTAAAAACATGCGCCCAACATCGTTAATCGAACGTTTTGCTTCGGTTGATGAAGTGGCGAATACCATAGTATATTATTCTAGTGAATTAGCATCGGCTACAAACGGTGCGGCTATTAGAGTGGATGGCGGATTGATTCGTTCTATTTTATAAAGTATTCGGTAACATAAAAGCTGCTGGTGATTTGAGTTTTGGTCCGATTTAAATACTAATGATTAAGAGAGAAAAGAGATGGATTTATTTAATCACGCGGACTTATTTTCAACAAACGAAGTCCGTAAAATAGAATTTGATTTACCAGGAGCTGATGTTACTTTATTCGAAAATTCCTTCAGTTTAGAAGAAAGCAATAGGTTGTATACTAGCTTAATTAAAAATACGCCTTGGCAACAAGAGCAAATTACCATTCACGGTAAAAATGTAGACTATCCTAGATTAACCGCTTGGTATGGAGATGTTACCAAGGATATAAAATACACGAATACAAAAAGTAAAATGCATTTATGGAATGCAGATTTACTTTTTATTAAAGAGCGAATAGAGCAGGAGGTCAACATAAAATTTACACGCTGTTTGCTTAATTATTATAGAGATGGTAAAGACAGTGTAGATTGGCACCAAGACTATAAAGGAGACCAACGTAAAAACACAGTTATTGCTTCGGTAACTTTTGGAGAGACCAGACCTTTTCAATTAAAACATACTACCCGAAAAGATTTAAAACGTGTAGATATTCCTTTAGCTCACGGAAGCCTGCTTATTATGAAAGGCGCTACCCAAGATAACTGGAAGCATAAAATACCAAAAACTGCACAGGAAATTCAGCCTAGAATCAACTTGACTTTTAGATGGGTTGGATAAATTTTTATTGGTATTATTAAAGGATAAATCAATTTTTAAGGGCTTAATGTCCGTTTCAAATTCGGGTACAATCCTCTTTTTAGTCATATTTCTATAAAAATCCTCTTAAAAACCTCTATTTATACCATCTTCTCCTTTTTTTATACATTATAAAAAATTTATTTCCTATTTACCTTTGCCATATAAATAGGATTAACCTTATTAAAACATATAAAAATGAATTTACACGAAACATTAAACTGGAGATACACAACAAAGGAATACGACACCACCAAGAAAATTTCTGATGCAGATATGGCAGAAGTCAAAAACTTGTTAAGAATGAGTCCTTCAAGTGTAAACCTACAACCTTGGCATTTTATAGTTGCTGAAACTACAGAAGGTAAAGCACGCATTGCTAAGGGGACTCAAGGTTTTTTTAGTTTTAACGAGCCAAAAGTAACTAATGCTTCAGCTGTTGTTTTATTTTGTTCAAAAATTGATGCAGATGATGCCTACTATCAGCATATTGCAGATACAGAAGATGAAAGCGGAAGATTCCCTAACCAAGATATTAAAAACGGATTTTTAGGTGCTGTAAAAGCTTTTACAGGTATTCATAAATACGATTTAAAAGATCTTCAACATTGGATGGAAAAGCAAGTATATCTTAACATTGGAAACTTTTTATTGGGAGTTGCAAGTTTAGGAATTGATGCTACACCAATGGAAGGTATTGATGTAAAAGCTTTAGATGAAGAATTCGGTTTAAGAGAAAAAGGATACACTTCTTTAGTAGCTGTTTCTTTAGGATATAGAGCTGAATCTGATTTTAATTCAACTGAAAAAACTCCAAAATCTAGATTGCCAGAAAGTGAAATTTTCACGGTAATATAATAATACGAAGCTAATATGAAAGCAATAGGATACAAAGAGAACCTCCCAATAGAGGATGTAAAATCTCTACAAGACATCGAAATAGATACTCCAAAAGCAAAAGGAAGCGATATTCTAGTTGAGATAAAAGCAATTTCTGTAAACCCAGCAGATTATAAAGTAAGAGCAGGTATGCCTGTTGAAGGCGATGATTGGAAAATCATTGGTTGGGATGCTACTGGGATTGTAAAAGAAGTTGGGGATGATGTTACGTTATTTAATGTTGGTGACGAAGTTTGGTATGCGGGCGATTTCACGAGACAAGGAAGTTATGCGCAGTATCAAGTGGTAGATGAGCGTATTGTGGGTAAGAAACCATCTAGCTTATCTTATGCAGAAGCAGCCGCATTACCGTTAACTTCTCTTACGGCTTGGGAAATGTTGTTTGATAGATTAGAAGTTGCAACCGATGATGCTAATAAATCTATTCTTGTAATTGGTGCTGCAGGTGGTGTTGGTTCTATTTTGGTACAATTAGCCAAGAAACTTACAAAACTGAACATTATTGGAACGGCTTCCCGCGAAGAAACTACAGATTGGTTAAAAGAATTGGGTGCAGACTCGGTTATTAACCATAGAAATAAATTGAGTGAGGAATTTGAAAAATATAAGCTACCTGCTCCTGATTATATTGTGAGTTTAAATGCTACCGAGCAGCATGCAGACGAGATTGTAAAAGTGATAAAACCACAAGGTAAATTTGGTTTTATTGATGACCCTAAGTCATTTAATGTCATGCCTTTTAAAGGTAAGGCTGTGTCTACTCATATTGAATTGATGTTTACTCGTTCTATGTTCCAGACGGAAGATATGATTGAGCAGCACAACATATTAAACGAGGTTTCTAAGTTGATAGACAACGGAACAATTAAAACTACTTTAGGAGAAAACTTCGGAACCATTAACGCAGAAAATATGCGTAAAGCCCATGCTTTCTTAGAGACAGGAAAAGCAAAAGGGAAAATTGTTTTAGAAGGATTTTAGACGCAATAAGTCAAATAATTTAAATAGAAAATGAAAACTACACTTAAAATATTTCTTATAGCAGCAATTTTTGCTGGTACTACGGCAAATGCACAGGTTAATACGATTGATTCCGTGGCGACTTCAAAAGTGCAGCATTTTAATTTTGATGAAATGGAATCAGAAACTATTGGCGAAGGTATTCAGCGTAAATGGTTTCATGGAGAAAAAGGTCAAATGACCATCTTCAATTTGGAGAAAGGGGCACATATTCCTTGGCATCAACATCCTAATGAGCAGATTACCTATATCATGTCCGGTAAGGTTAAAATCAAGACTATTATTGATGGAAAAGAGGAATTTGTAATTGTTTCAGGTGGTGAAGTCATTGTTTTTCCAGAGAATGTTCCTCACGAATTTTGGGCTTTAGAAAAAACGGTAGATTTAGATGTGCACGTGCCTGTGCGCGAAGATTGGTTATCTAAAGAATTGCCAGATTATTTAAAGAAGAGCGAATAACATGAAAAAACAACTAATTACACTAAGTATACTACTCTCTGTTATGACTGCAAATGCTCAGAAAACATTAGCCAAAGCAGAAGTTTTTGCAACTGTAGACCAAGCTGTGGGGAATATTGCTTTCACCAATGATGGCGATTTGGTATACAGTCATCATCCATTTTTTGGTCCAGAAATTAGAGTGGTCAAGTTTAATAAAAAAACAAATACAACCACACCTTTTCCAAATTTGGAATGGAATACACCAAGAACTACAGATGATAATTATTTGAGTAATGTTCTAGGTATTCGTAATGATGAAAACGGAATTATCTGGATGCTAGACATGGCACAACGTGATAACGTAACACCAAAAATGGTGGGTTGGAACACTCATACTAATTCTTTAGAACGTATTTATTACTTACCAAAATCAGTAGTGCCGGCAATCTCACAACCTAATGATATGGTGGTAGATACCAAAAATGGTTATTTTATTATAGCAGATGAAGGTATTGGTAATGGAGGTGATGGTAGTAAAGCAGCTTTTATTATTGTGGATATGAAAACTGGTAAAACACGTCGTGTTTTAGAAGGTACACGTACCACCTTACCAGAAAATACACCAACGGTAATTGACGGAAAGCATTTGGCTGTAAACGGTAAAGATTTATTGATTGGGAATGACGGAATTACTGCTGATGCTAGTTTTGAATATATTTATTATGGTCCATTAAACGGCACCAAAATTTACCGAGTTAAAACATTAGACCTTGTAGACGAGACTTTGACCGAGGCATTGTTGGATAGCAAAATTGAAACCTATTCAGAAAAACCCAACAATGGCGGAATGTCTATTGATAAAGAGGGCAATCTATATTTAACGGCTTTGGAAACGAAGAGTGTTGCTGTAGTTCTAGCAAAAGACCAAAGTGTTCACACTATGATAAAAGATGATAAATTGGTCTGGCCAGATGGTGTAAGTTACAACCATGTAGATGGATATATGTATGTGTCTGCAGCACAGGTGAACAGAGGTGCTGCTTTTAACAATGGCAAAAGCATTGCGACTAAACCTTTTTATATTTTCAGATTTAAACCTTTAGTAGAAGGCGTATCTTTTAGATAAGGCTTAGATAAATTCTTAATAACAATTTTAAAAAGCCACTTTCTTAAGTGGCTTTTTAGTATCCATTAGCAAGAGATATTTAGAAAACATAAATAAGTCTACTTTTTGAGATGACTGCGATAAAAGTTTACCCATTTCATCGGTCATTAACTCTGCTAGTTCTTTCTTATAATTCTGAAGCTCTTTACCGATAGATTTAATAATCTCGCCACGCTCTTCAATAGATTTCATTTTCCATTTCAGAAACGCCTTGTGAGACTGTTGTATGCTTTCCTCTACTTGGTCATCTGTCATATAAGTATGAGATGTAATTTCTTTACCCGTAGTAGGATTTATTGTTTTGAAAGTATCTTGTTTTGTTGTCGTTGACATAGCTTTTTTATAGTTCTTATTACTGTTGTTCACTTGGCAAAATATAGACATCGTTGATGTTGACTCTGTCTGGTTGTGATATGGCATAGTAAATGGCGTTAGCAATATCTTCAGCTTTGAGCGGTTCAACTTGCGGCATTTCTTTCATCTTTTCTTTGACATCCTCGTCAGTAATTGTGCTCAGAAGATTGGTACTTACGTTACCTGGTTCTATTGAGGTAATGTTGATTCCATATTTAGGTGCTAATTCTTGACGTAGCCCCTCAGAAAACATTTTCACTGCCGATTTTGTAGCGCAATACACTGCACCACCAGGATAGTATCGATGTGCAGCCATAGAAGAAACATTGATAATGTTACCACCTTTATTTTCTATTAATTCAGGTAAGACTGCAGCCACACCATTTAATACACCTTTTATATTAACATCTACCATTTTATCCCACTCATCGGTTTTCAGATTTTCAACAAATGATAAAGGCATTAATCCGGCATTATTTACCAAACCGGTTATTTTACCGAATTCACGTTTTGTTTTTGACACTACTTTTTCGAAATCACTTTTTTTAGTTACATCGCCTGTCACCACTAAAGCTTCTCCACCTTTTTTATTAATGTCAGATTTAAGGTCATTAAGTTCGTCTTCACTTCTAGCCATTAAAACTACTTTTGCTCCGTTTTCGGCTAATTTGATTGCTGTTGCTCTACCTATACCGCTAGATGCACCAGTTATTATGAGTACTTTATCTTCTAATTTCATAGTGTTAATTTTTAATTCAATGTTAAGATAGCAGTAGCTTTAAAAGTTTTTTGACTACATCAATTCAACTATTGACCCATATGGTATTGAGCAAAGGGTTTCTTTTTGTGAGCTAAAAAACCGACTCTATTCAATGCTAAAAGAAGGTTGAATTAGAAATTATAGCTTCCTTAATCGCCAGTGGTTTTAGTATTATTGGTATACCCCGTAACACAGCTGATGGAAAATCTATTTTGAGCTTAATTGAAAAAAGCATGCCTGACCCCTGTGTTTTGGTTAACCTTATTGAAGAAGTAGGAGTGTACATTTCTGAAAAGCATCCGGAAATTACCAGAGTATGAGTATTGGGTACAACAGGAACTATTTTAGAGAAAGTATACTACGAAGTAATTGCCAAATATAATATTGAGGTCATTCAACCATCAGAAGATATTCCGTTTAATGTTTCGAATTTTGGTGATGCTGGTCAGACGTCTGATTTTGCATCGGGTGTTTGTAGTATTGTTACGATGAACATCTAATAATCGATATCATTTATAAAAACGGCGATGAGTTGTTCCGGAAAGCCTGTCAATATATTAGTAATTACATATTGAAGGTTTTACCTTTGCAGGCACCAGAAAAAGATATCATGCAAGAGCCCCTATTTGAAATTCAGGAAAAGAAGACGGACAAAGAACTTTATAGCTACCAGCAAGGTGCTATTAATCAAATATTTGAAAAGTTCGATAATGAAAGAGATGATTACCATCTGTTATATCAATTACCTACTGGTGGTGGAAAGACCGTAATTTTCTCAGAAATGGTCCGTCAATACCTCAAAAACCACTCAAAAAAGGTTTTGGTAATGACACACCGTGTAGAGCTTTGTAATCAGACATCTAAAATGCTCACTAGTTTTGGAGTCGTCAATAAAGTAGTCAACAGTAAAGCTAATTTAGATGATCATGAACGCTACAATTGTTATGTGGCCATGGTAGAAACATTAAATAATAGGCTTAACGATGGTATTTTGGATATCTCGGACGTTGGTCTGGTTATTGTAGATGAGGCCCATTATAATTCCTTTACAAAAATTTTCAAATTTTTCGAAAACTCCTTTATTCTTGGGGTTACGGCTACACCATTAAGTTCCAATAAGGAGCTGCCAATGAATAGCAACTATGATGAATTGATTCCTGGTGAATCTATAGAGAATTTAATTGAAAACGACTTTCTGGCTAGAGCCGAAACGTACCAGTATGATATGGGACTGACTTCTTTGGAAATAGGTTCCAATGGAGATTATACAGTTAAATCTTCTTCGGACTTGTATACGAGTCCGTCTATGTTAAATAAATTACTGGAAGCTTATACACTACATTCTAAAGGAAAGAAAACATTGATATTCAATAATGGTATAGAAACCTCAATTCAGGTATACCATACCTTTAACAGTGCAGGGTTGCCAATTATGCATTTGGACAATACCGCTACCAAGAAACAACGAAAACAAATTTTAAAGTGGTTTCATGAAACTCCGGACGCGATACTAACATCTGTAAGTATTCTAACAACTGGTTTTGATGAACCTACTATAGATACCATTATTCTAAACAGGGCCACAAAGTCATTGACCTTGTACTACCAAATGATTGGTAGGGGTTCTAGGGTGTTGAACAACAAATCTAAATTTACCGTTATAGATCTTGGAAATAATATCTATCGTTTTGGTCCTTGGGGAGCCGATTTAAACTGGGAAGCCATTTTTAAATCTCCTAATTTCTACATAGACCGTATTAAGGACGATGAAGATATAGAAAGTACCTTTAAACATGAGTTGGCTGATGACATTCGGTCGGAGTTTTCAAAATCCAAGGACACTTATTTGGATATTACTGCTTTATACAAAGACACCACCTTTTCAGGTGAATCCTCTAAAGTTGTATTGGAAAAATCAATTGAACAACATGCCTATATCTGTGTAGAAAATAGTGAAGATGTGTATGATGCCCTTGCGTTGGCAAAATTACTTAAAGATGACATTGATAATAGAATACAAGTATATGGCAAGTGTATAAGTAAAAGCACCTATAATTTTATTAACTGGCTAAAACTGGATTATCAAAAAAAGCTTAATGCCTATCTTCGAGAAAATTTTGATACCGTTTTTGAACAAATTCATGGTCATCCACCAGAAGATTAATTGAGTCTTATTTTCTTGAAATTAGATTGTTTTTTGGTTTTTCTAACGCTATTAGAATTATAGGTATACCTAAATAGTGATAGTTAAAACTAAACAAATGGGGATATCAATACATTGTAAAAAACAATTATGGCAAGGACTATAATAGAGAATATTGTAATTGAGCAGTACAAAGATCAATCGTATTTTACGTTTTGTAAATACACTACCATCCGTTTTTTTGAGATTTTATATTTTGAAAAAGGAAGTGGCGTAATACGTATTAATGGTAAAATAGTAAGCTATACTCCCAATAGCATTTTTGTATTTGTACCCGATGATATTTACATTGTTGAAGCCGATACTGCTAGTACCGTTACAACTATTAAATTCTTAAAAAGTTTTTTTAGAGGTGATGTTTCACAAAATGCTAATCTTCCGGTGAACGATTGGTTCCGTAAGATTGAAGGTGTTTTAAATAGTGAAAGTCATCAGCTACGTGAAATGCAATTTGAGAACAATTCTGATAAATCGCATTTAACTTCTTTGATAAATATGGTAGCTACAGAGAATGAAAAAAAGCAATCTTTTGATATTTTTATCATTCAAAATTCACTTTCCGTAATTCTTCATCTTATTGCTAGAAACATTCAGTTTTTAAATGCAGATATGACTACCAAAGTAGTGGAGTCTTCAAAAATTCAGCAAATCATAAATTATATACATACTAACATTTATAACTCAGATGTGCTATCTACTAAAAGTTTAGCAGATGAGTTTCATATGGCAGACAATTACATTAGCGAGTACTTTAAAAAACATACGGATGTATCCTTAAAAAAATACATACTTAACTACAAATTAAAGCTAGTAGAAACTAGGCTAAAATATACCGATTTGCAGTTTTCTGAAATAGCAATGGAATTGGGCTTTACAGATTCTAGCCACCTTAACAAAACCTTTCAAACCTATAAAGGGGTAACTATTGGCGCCTACAAAGCCAGTTTGTCCTAAAAAAATACAAGTAACCTTATTTTTTACCTATAACACATTGTTTTGTACCAATTTAAAGGTAGGTGTCTAAAGTAAATTTGTACTGTAATTAAAACACAACAGATACAAATTTATAAATAACTAGACATGAAAAACAAGGTATTTAAAACATTTAGAGTAGAAGAAAAAGAAGGACAAGCCTGGGTGACTTTTGATAATCCACCAGTAAATATTCAGGACATTCCAATGATCAACGAGCTAAATATTCTAGCTGAAGATTTAGAGAATGACCGTACCATTAAGGTAGTAGTTTTTCAATCTGCCCATCCAGAAATTTTTATAGCACATGCAGACACCAACTTCTTAAAAGAGATGTCTACAAAAGCAGTTGCTAGAGAAGATATAGCGTTGTTAGACTTACAAAAAGTGTTGCAACGTATTAGCAAATTACCACAAATAACAGTTTCTAAAATAGAAGGGTATGCAAGAGGAGGCGGACACGAGTTTGCTTTGGCAACAGATATGCGTTTTGCAGCACGTGGTAAGGCAGTATTTATGCAAATGGAAGTGGGTATGGGAATTTTACCTTGTGGCGGTGGCTCTTCTCGTATGGCGCGTCAAATTGGTTTAGGTAGAGCTTTGGAAGTTATTTTATCTGCAAAAGATTTTGATGCAGATCAGGCAGAGGCATACGGACTAATAAATAGAGCTTTAGATGCGGATAAAATTGGTGCTTTTGTTGAAGATTTAGTCAATAGAATGTCGCAGTTTAACTCAGATGCTATTGAAGCTGCTAAACGTACAATTTATGCGTCTATAGATTTACCAATTGAAGAAGCTTTAAAAGAAGAGGCATATTGGTTGTACCAAGCAACAAGCAAATCTCCCGCAATTAAGCGTTTTACGTTAGCAGATGATACTGGTTTTCAGAATGATATAGAGAATCAAAGAAATTTTGAAACACTATTAATGGGATTACAAGGCGTTAACTAAAAATTTTAAGAATTAGAATTATGAGCACACAACAAAATAAACAAACGGTTCTTAACTTTTTTGAACGTTTTTCAGCTGGCGATGCAACAAATGCACTTACTTATTTAGGTGAAGATGTTATTTGGCAATCTATGGGAATTAAAGGAGATCCTCCTGTTTCTGGTAAAATGGATAAAAATGGAATAGCAGACCTTATAAAAATGGTGAAAACTGCCATACCAAAAGGATTAGAATTAACTCCAGTAGGCTGGACAGCCGAAGGCGATAGGGTAGCGGCAGAGTTTATTTCTTACGGAGAATTAACTAACGGTAGAATTTACAACAATCCATACCACTTTTTGTTTCAGTTTTCTGAAGGTAAAATCGTGTATATAAAAGAATATATGGATACGCTACACGTAAAATCCATATTTGTAGATTAATAAAATCTAGAATGAATGCCTCTTGTATAGGAGGCATTCTTTTTAATTTAATATCGCTGTATGAAACTCAATAAGAACATAGCTTGGACGGTAGATGGCAAAATAATTAACAAAGCCAAATACAATGAAGCCATGAAAAAAATAACTACAGCTACTTTTAATGAAGAAGGTTCGCTTAATCACGAGTGGTATGTTGCAGAAGATCAAGAAAGCATCCATATTTATGAACGATACCAAGACTCCGATGCTGCTTTGGCACATTTAAATGTATGGTCTCAGTTTGCAGCTTTGTTTTTAGAAGGTGCAACAATGGATACTTTTAATGTTTATGGTAATGTAACTCCAGAATTAAAAAGCGCAGTAGCTGGTGCAACTAGCATTATGAGTCGTTACGGCGGATTTGTTAAATAATTTTAATGAAACAAAACCTTGAAATATACCTAAACAACCATTTTTACTACCAAAAAATTACTACTGTCTAAGACTACCTTTGTACCAGATTAATTGTCCTTAAATTTTACATAAGCCGATCAAATAATAGAAAAACAAACAACTAGGTTTAGTAAACCAAAATATCTTATTGAGGTAGATTTTGGCAAAAAAATAAATACAATGAAAAATAAAAATATACTCGAGCAAGCTCGTACACTTACATTACCTTCTCGGGAAGCCTCGCTAAATCGTGAAGCCTCTGTTTCTCATTTTTGGAACAGTAACCGAAATTTACTCGAAAATGCATGGGCAGAATGGGAAATTGAAAACAAGGATAATTTACTAGTTCCTGATGAAACACTGCTGGACCCACGCTTGCAAAAGGCAATTAAAGACGCTTGGGAAAATCCAGAAAAAGAGAATGCTGTTGCTGATTTATGGGAAGAAATTATTCCTGGTGTTTTTGTTGCGCAGTTTTTTAACCCTGAACGTTTAGCTGAATTCCGTAATTATTTAGAAGCTGTAGTAAATTCACAAATTCCGAAACGAGCACCGTATGGAATACAATTGAATCGTTATGGGATTATGCTTGATCCACGTTCAGAAGGATATCTTGCAGCACCTAATTTTCAAGCATTTTACAACGACATTATGGACCGCTATATGCGTCCGATTGCACGTTTGTTATTGGGGACTTATGGTTATGACAACCAAACATTTGGTTTTTCTATTCAGTACAATCCCGATAAAGACAAGGATTTAAATGGGCATACGGATGCTTCTGCTGCTACTTTGAATATCAACATTAACTTACCCGATGAAGCATTTACAGGTTCGCAAGTTGATTTTTACGATAAAACCACAGGAAAAACAGTGCAAACTACGTTTGAATCAGGGAAAGCAATAATTCACAGAGGCGATGTTGCACACGCTACGCACCCAATAACCAGTGGGCAACGCAGTAATTTGGTAGTTTGGTTGTACGGAGACCACATGCAAATTCCAAGAGGCAGTGTAAGTAGCTATGGTAGTGCAAATAACTCAGCATCTAAAGTTGTTACAACAGAAAGTATAAGTGCTCGTGAGCGTTGGAGTGTACCAAACAGTCCTAAAGACACCTTTGCACCTTTTTAAAAAGACCACAGGTAAATTTGCACCTTTTTAAAAAGACCACAGGTAAAATAGATACAACTTTAGAGAAAATAGCAGAGAAGGTTTTGCTCATATTTCATCAACATTAAAAAGCAAAAATGAAACATATATTAATTACAGGAAGTACTGACGGAATAGGAAAATTATTAGCACTTCGTTTGGCGAAAGAAGGTCATTTCGTTGGCGTTCATGGTAGAACTGAAGCTAAGTTAAATGCCACCGTAACAGAAATCAAAGCAGAATCAAAGAATGATAATGTGGTAGGTTTTTTAGCCGATTACTCAAACTTGTCAGACGTAAGAATGATGGCAAAAGAAGTCATCGAGAAAATGCCTAAAATTGATGTTTTGGTCAACAATGCAGGTATTTTTAAAGCTAAAATTGATACTGCTACGAATGGAGTAGATGTTCGTTTAGTAGTGAATTATTTAGCGCCGTATCAATTTACAAATGCGGTATTACCGCTATTGAAAAAAGCAGATGCACCTAGAATAGTAAATCTTAGTTCTGCAGCCCAATCTCCAGTTTCTTTAAATGCATTACAAGGCGGTATTAGCTTAGGAGCTAATGATGCTTATGCACAAAGCAAGCTAGCCTTAACGATGTGGAGTTTTTATTTAGCAAAACAAGAACCATCAATTTCTGTTGTAGCAGTAAATCCTGGTTCGCTTCTAGATACTAAAATGGCAAAAGAAGCGTACGGTCAACATTGGTCTCCAGCGGAGAAAGGTGTAGATATTTTGTACGATTTAGCTATGACGGATTCAGCTGAAACAGGTAAGTATTTTGATAATGATAAAGGCAATTATGCACAAGCACACCCAGATGCTTATGATAATGCTAAAATTGAAGAGTTGGTTGCATTGAGTAGCAATATCGTATTACGTTAGAATAAGTTATGAGTATATGTTTTTGATAAAAAGAAAATAAGATCGAATTTTTGCTGAGTACTTTCAACTAAATTCGCAATATGAAAAATATATTGGTTTTATTTTCTCACCCTAAGTTTGAAAAATCTAGGGCGAATGCCATTTTAGTTGATAAAATTAAAGATAAAAACGGGGTTACGTTTCATGACTTATATGAACGTTACCCCGATTTTAATATAGATGTAGATGCCGAAAAAGCGCTGATGAGTGCGCACGATATTATCATTTTTCATCATCCGTTTTATTGGTACAGTTGTCCACCTTTAATGAAACAGTGGATAGATATGGTGTTGGAGTTTGGTTGGGCCTACGGACCAAATGGAAGAGCTTTACAGGGCAAAAAATGCTTGAACGTTATCACCACAGGTGGTTCTAAAGCCATGTATTGCGAAAATGGAATTAACTGCTATTCCATAAACGATTTCTTACGTCCTTTTCAGCAAACTGCAAATCTGTGCGGCATGCAATATTTCCCTCCTTTTGCGGTAATGGGAACCCATAAAATAGAGGACCAACAATTACATGATTTTGCCAATCAATATGATAAATTGATTGATTTGCTGCACCAAGACATAGCCCTTCCTGAGGTAAGCGAGTTTTCTTTTTTTAATGACATTCCACAACTAAACAGATAGATATGACAGGTAGTATTCTTTTTGAAGCCATAGTCTTTTTATTAGGCGCTATTATTTGTGTTTCTATTGCCAAACGTTTAGGGCTGAGCTCTGTATTGGGGTATTTAATTGCGGGTGTGTTAATAGGGCCATACGTATTAGGTTTTATTGGTAAAGAAGGAGAAGATATTCTTCACTTTGCGGAATTTGGTGTGGTTATGATGTTGTTCTTAATTGGTCTAGAAATAGAGCCAAAGAACTTCTGGAAAATGCGGAAAACCATTTTAGGAATGGGAGGCATTCAAGTGGCAGGTACCATGTTACTTTCCTACTTTTTGTTCATACTGGTCGGTTTTGACTGGAAGGTAGCATTGACATTTTCAATGGCCGTAGCTTTGTCATCTACCGCAATAGCACTGCAAACTATAAAAGAAAAAGGATTGTTGAATACCACCTTTGGTGCATCTTCATTTTCCATATTGTTGTTTCAGGATATCATCGTTATTTTCATGCTTGGTGCTTTGCCGTTATTAGCTAACACAGATAAACCGGCTGTAGAAAATAGTGGTGAGCACGCTAATTTACTTCAGAACTTACCCTTAGGGCTGCAGACTTTAGCTATTTTGGTTTCCGTAGTAACTATAATTGTTGCGGGGCGTTATTTAATAGTGCCCTTATTACGAAAAGTAGCTAAAACCGGAGTTCGGGAACTACTAATAGCCGCAGCTTTACTTATAGTTTTTGGAATTTCATTTTTGATGGAACTAGTAGGCTTAAGCCCTGCTTTAGGGGCATTTTTAGGTGGTGTGGTATTATCTAATAGTGAGTTTAAACACGAGCTGGAAAGTACTCTGGAGCCATTTAAGAACCTATTGTTAGGCTTGTTTTTCATGGCCGTTGGTGCTTCTATAAACTTTATCGTTATAGCAAAAAGTCCCTTAATTGTTGGGGGTATTTTGGTTGCTGTTATTTTCTTAAAAGGTCTGGTTCTGTTTATTACAGGCTCCGCATTTAAGCTCAAATTAAATCAGAAATTATTATTGACCTGTAGTTTGGCTCAAATTGGGGAGTTTGCCTTTGTACTCTTGTCCTTTGCTTTTTCTCTAAATATAATTGAGCAGGACCAGATGGATATTATGTTAGTAGTTACCGCTTTAACCATGACCGTTACACCTGTTATTGGAATAATAAACGAACGGGTTTTATTACCACGTTTGGGAACAAAGGAATCTATAAAAAGACCTATGGATCATATTGCAAAATCGCAAAAAGTAATTCTAGTCGGTTTTGGTCATTTTGGTAGTACAATTGGTCGTTTTCTGCGAACTCACGGAGTGGAAGCCACAATTTTAGATCATGATGCAAACCGTGTAGATTTTCTTCGTAAGATGGGTTTTGAGGTGTATTATGGTGATGCAACAAGAACGGATTTATTGGAATCTGCAGGTATTGCAGAGGCTAATATTTTAATCTGCGCAATGGATAATCCTGAAGTCGTAAAGAAATTAGCCAAAACAGTAAAAAGTAAATACCCAAAGGTAAAACTAATGGTACGTGCCAAAAACAGATATGCTGCCTATGAGTTTTTAAATATGGATATAGACCATATTTATAGAGAATCTCTAGAAACATCTTTAAAATTAGCCAGTGAAGTTCTTAGTCAGATGGGTTTTAGAAGGTATACGTTACAGCGCCAAGTACAGAATTTCATAAAGTATGACGAGGACAGTTTAAGACGCTTGGCAAAAGAGAAGAAAATTGGTGATGAAAACTATATTTTTAAAGCTCGTAAAGAGTTGGAACAGCAAGAAAAGCTACTAGAGAGAGATTTTGAAAGAGGTGTTGTTGGTTTTGACAGTCATTGGGATGGCGAGCAGATTAGGGCTTTTTTAGAAGATGCTAAAGAGTAGTGTTTTTTTTCGTTAAAGATTTAGGGGCACAACATTTAAAATTCCATTTTTCAAAACATTTTGTAAATTGGGAAAGAATTCAAGCACTTGAACTCACACATACTTTAGTTTTCAGGTGATAATACAGTTCTTGACAACATCTGAATATGAGAAAAAACATTGCCCTTCTCCTAGTATTTTTCACTTTAGGAAACCTATGCGCTCAAACTGATAGTATAGAAGTGAAACCAAAAAAGAAGTTATTCAAGAAGACTATTTTACCTCTTTCTTTGATTACCACAGGAATACTACTATCGGATAGCGGGTTTGAATCATCCCTTCATGAAACAGCCCAAGGTTGGGTAGGCAACGATTTTCGAACTCATATTGATGATTACACAAGGTATGCACCTGTAGCAACTTTATTTATTGCTAATGTTATTGGGGTAAAGGCCAAAAATCATTGGTTTGACCAAACTAAAAATTTGGCGGTATCTATGATACTTACAGATGTTTTTACTAGAGCTATAAAAAACTCTGTCTATAAAGTTAGGCCAGATGGCTCTAATGACAATGCATTTCCTTCTGGGCACACATCCATTGCATTCGCATCTGGTTCTGCTGTTTTTGAGGAATATAAAGATACCAATCCCTACGTGGCATATAGCGGTTATGGCTTTGCAGCAGTTACAGGTGGTTTACGATTGTTCAACAACAAACACTATATCTCAGATATTTTGGTAGGTGCTGGTATAGGCATCTTGGTCACCAAACTGGTGTATCATTTTGATTATCTTTTCAAATGGAATCCCTTTATAAAATCAAAGAACATTGCACTAATCCCTCGCTATACAGATGGCGCTGTAGGTTTATATTTTTCTAAAACTTTTTAGAGTAATTGGGTCTGTTTTAGAAGAATCAATAGTCATAAAATTTCTATATTTTGAAAAATTAGTTGTATGTTGCAATTAATTTAAAGCGAATATTATTAAGGCCGAACAATACAATTCCTCATCGCGACTCATAAGTGCTACAGAGCGTGTCTTAACGGCGCATTTGCAACTGGCATTTCAAGAAAATGGTATAGATATCACTATTGAACAATGGCGTATTTTATTTTATTTATGGAGAGAGGATGGCATTAATCAACAAGAATTAGCTAAACGTGCTAAGAAAGAAAAGAGCACGATGACCAGGCAAATAGATACTTTAGAGAAGAAAGGTTTACTCATAAGACGTTGCTTGGACGAAGACAAAAGAAACAAACAAATATTTTTGACAAAACAGGGGCAAGCGCTTGAAAAGGAAGCTTTACAAGTGGCTAATGGAATAACACAAAAATCAGAAACTGATATAAAATCAGCTGACTTAGCCATATTCAAAACTGTTTTGCAAAAGATTATAGAGAATTTAGAATAGATGTTTTTAGATAATGACCAAATAGAATCCTTGTTACCCATGTCTGAATGTATTCAGGTAATGAAGGAATTATTTTTACTTGATGCCGAAAAGGATATTGTAAACCCGCTTCGTGCTACCATGCCTTTGCAAAATGCCACAAAGGGAATTATGGGAATGATGCCAGCTTATATTAGGCCTTATGAAGTAATGGGAATTAAGATTTTGAGTATTTTTCCTGATAACTACAAACAAGGGCTTAGCTCACACCAAGGTATTATTCATCTGTATGAAACTGTTACCGGGCAATTGATGACCAGCTTAGATGCCGATGGTATAACGGGAATAAGAACTGCTGCAGTAAGCGGACTGGTTACTAGTCTTTTGGCAATTCCCGAAGCTAAGAATTTATGTATCCTTGGTAGCGGTGTACAGGCTAGAAAACATATTGAAGCCATGTTAGAGGTTAGGGATATTAAAACAGTTACCCTCTGGAGTTTAAATAGGAGTAGTGCCGAACGACTGGCCACAGATATGGAGAAGTTTGAAGGTATTGAGTTCATAGTCTGCGATACTATAGAAGCGGCTGCGAAGGATGCAGATATTATCTGTACCGTTACAGCGGCTACAGAACCCATATTAGATAATGAGTATCTAAAAAGTCATGTTCATATTAACGCTGTAGGAGCTTGTACGGCTAGCACAAGAGAATTAGCGTCGGCTATTATTAATAGTTCAGATGTATATGTTGATAACAGGTTGTCAGCAGCTAATGAGGCGGGGGAATTATTGATTCCTGCTAAAGAAAATGGTCATGATGCCTTAGATTTTATTAAAGCGGATATTTCAGAAATGTTGAAGGATTCAAGCTTATATGATGCATCAAAAAAGACGGTGTTTAAGTCTTTAGGTGTGGCTTGCGAAGATATTGCAGCCGGACTTTATTGTTATACCAAATCAAAGACGTAACAGTCTTTTTATAAATAGTTGCATTTAACAACTAATAATATGATTGAAAGCTATCTAAATTTTGTAAAAGAATATCCACTTCTGTCCAGTGCAGTACAAATTGGTATTCTGGGTACTATAGGAGAACTTATTGCAGTCCGTATACGGTTGAAAAGATGGTATTTTTTTGGTCCAGGTCCTGTTAAGCTATTTTTGAAAATGCTGGTGTGGGCCTTTCTTGGTATCACTTTTAAATATGCCTTTACAGGTTTCTTTGCTTATATAGATGCTATAATTGCTAAAGGCTGGTGGTTTAATGTGGCAAAGGGCAGTTTCTTTTATGCGCTATCGGTTTCCTTTTTTTCCAACATTATTTATGGTCCTGTATTCGTGACCTTTCACAGGTTTACGGATAATAAAATAGAAGGCAAGGAAATGGATTGGAATAGCCTTACCAAAGCATGGTGGTCCCTTGTTTGGTTTTGGATTCCGGCCATGACAACCGTATTCATCCTACCCAAACATTTACAAATAGGTTTACTGTCCTTATGGAATATTGCCTTAGGTATCATGCTGGGCTACTTTGCTGTACAATCTCAAAAGAATAAGGAATGACATCAAAACGAAGAAGTTTTATAAAAAAATTGGGGGCTACAGTAGCCGGTATATCGGTTATGCCGCTCAGTGCTAATCATGAACCCGATGTACAGAAAAGCAAGAATACGCTAAAGGAAAAAAAAGAGCTAAGGAAGTATTCCGCCAAGGCCAAACAATTGATTAATGAAACGGCTTGTATAGATATGCTTAGCACGTTTGGAGATGATTATCATAGAAGAGACGGCAAATCGCTTACAGAGTTTTGGGAGACGGTTCCAGGATCATTTACTAAAGAAGATTATGAGTTTGTACGAGACGCTGGAATGAACGTTTTTGGTTGGGGAAATATGATTCCTGCTTATGACGACATGCTTAAGTTTATGGCCGTTCAAAATGGAATAATCGCTTCAAATCCTCAGTATTTTGAGCGTATTGATAGTAAGTCTAAACTTGAAAATTTATCGTCTTCAAAGAAGATAGGCATGCTAATGACCAATCAGGAAAGCAGTCATTTTAGAACAGTAGATGATGTGAATCTATTTTATAGTTTAGGACAACGCGTATCCCAATTAACTTATAACGGTAAAAACAGATTGGGTTGTGGCGCTTTTGAAGATGTGGACAGTGGTATTACCGAATTTGGGAAACAAATAGTTCGTAGAATGAATGAAGTGGGTATGGGTGTTGATGTATCGCATTGTGGTGATATGACCACTCTTGGTGGCATTGAAGCTTGCGAAGGTGTACCCGCACTTATTACCCATGGTGGTTGCCGTACCATAGCCAAAGGGTTGGCGAGGTCAAAAACGGATGAAGCCATAAAAGCAATGGCAAAAACTGGTGGCGTTATCGGGATTCCTATTTTACGATTTATGGTAAGTGAAAAAGAACCTGTTTATATAGAAAATTTCTTGAACCATATAGATTACGTTGCACAGTTGGTAGGTATTGACCATGTAGGGATAGGTAGTGACCAAGGACTATACACTGAAGATTATGCCGATTTACAGTTACGAAAAGACACTTTAGAAAATGCACCGGCAAAATACCAATGCCATACCAATGAGGAGTATTTGTTGACCATAGAAAAACTGAATCACCCATTCAGGGTATACGACATTGCCGAAGGTTTAATCAAAAAAGGCTACAAGGACGAACACATAAAAATGGTGCTGGGAGATAATTTCAAACGTGCACTCAGTAAAATATTTAAACAGTAAACTTAACCTCTCTTAAAATGAAAAAAATCACTTTATTATTTGCTGCACTTCTATTATACACGACCGCCCAGTCACAAGAAGCAGATAAAGCTAGTCCTACCTATGTCGTTTTAAAAAATGCAACTATAATTGATGCGGTTTCTGATACGGGAAAAACGGGAAGTCTGCTGATAAAGGATGATAGAATAGAAACAGTTTCTTATGACGGCGCTACAACATCTCCAGAAGGGGCTATTGTTTATGATTTGAAAGGAAAGTATATCATTCCCGGTTTAATTGATGCGCATGTTCATATTACTCATGGTACGTTAAAAGAGGCCCAGAATCAGCTAAACACAGCTTTAAAATCTGGGGTAACCGGTGTGCGTGACATGGGAGGTGATGGCAGGATGCTCACATTGTTGAAGAAGAATATGAAAATAGGAGAAGACATTGGATCTGATGTTTTCTTTTCGACCATAATTGCAGGACCTGAATTTTTTGCGAGTGACCCACGCCCACAAGAAGTTGCCAAAGGTGCAAAAGCGGGTGAAGTTTCTTGGCAAAAAGCCATTACCGACACTACGGATTTGAGACAAGCCGTAGCAGAAGCCAAAGGTTTAGGGGCGACCGCGATTAAGGTATATCTAAACGTTGATAAAAACTTATTTAAAAAAGTTGCAACAGAAGCCAAGAGACAAAACTTAAAGGTCTGGGCACATGGGGTAGTGCCTCCCACAAAACCATTGGATATTACAAACGGAGGTGCAGACGTTATGTCTCATGCCGGTTCGCTTTTGCAATACCAAATGGCGAAAGGGGAAATAAAGGGAAGACATGATTTTGAGTCTAGAGAAAAAGCTGCTGAATGGAAAGCTAAACTAGACGCCATAAAATGGGATAAAAATACGCCAGAAGTAATTCAGCTTTTTGATGCGATGAAAAATAACAACAGCATTTTAGACGCTACGCTGTTCGTGTATTACTATTTCAAAGAAGATATTAAAAATATGTCGGATGAAGCCTTGGGTCAAGTTGATGCTTTTAGAGCGGTTACCATTGCTTACGAGCAAGGAGTCAAAATAGGAGCAGGGTCTGATCATATGATTTCCGAAGACGGCACTATAAATCTCCATACAGAAATTAAACTTTTAACTGCAGCAGGCTTATCTAATATAGATGCAATAAGAGCAGCAACTATTGTTAACGCAGAAGGCTTAGGCCAAGAGAAGAACATTGGAACTATAGAAAAAGGTAAAATAGCAAACTTGGTAATTCTAAATACGGACCCCTTAGAAAATATCAGTAACACCCAAGACATTAAATATGTTTTTAAGAGAGGTGTGGTAGTACAGTAGTTTTTAGTAAGAAAATAGGTTAGGAGCAGTATCTTTTATAAAGAATACCTCTTCATAAACAACCTACTTAGTAGTCCCCAAGAGAAGGTAGAACTATATGTTCTGACCTTCTCTTTTTTATTTGCTACCAACCATCCAGCACACATTGCATGGTATACGGTTCTATTTCTGTTAACGGTAGGTCTTGGAGTTCATCACCTAAATAATTTCCTGTAGCGGTACCTGTTGCATCTTTAAAACGGTAAGACCAGCAGTACCTTAGGTTAGTAAACTCTTCAGAATAAGTTACTAGATTGTCTATCATTGTTACGTTTTCAAAATCTGAAAAAGCCATAAAGTAACCGTAGAACTTATTACGGCGTACATCTGCATCAGAACTTTTGTACATGTACATTCCGCAATTATTACAAACATTATCGTGTACATAGGTGGCACGGTTATGTCCTTTGTCACCTCCTCCAGAATACTGAATATAACCCAACCGGCCATTTACGGAACCGGTATCCATAGTAATCGTATTTCTGGCAATAACATTATGTGTTTTATGCCAAGAGACTAAAGGTCCATCTATATACGTGTTGCCTTCTCCTTGTTCCAGAATATTATCTAAAATGTAAACATTCTTTCCACTGGTGTTTACAATGTCTCCGCCTATGTTATGGTGAAAATAATTGTTCTGAATCAGGATATCTTCATCTACACGCCCAGCACCTTCAATATCAATTCCGAATTGCGGACTCGTACCGTTTATATGGTGAATTTCATTGTCAGTAATTGTTATGCGTGTGCCACCCACAATAGAAATTCCTTGTCTTCTGTTGTTGTAAATGTCATTATTGGTAAACGTAACATCCGTAGCTTCTAAGACCAAAGAACCATCGCCTGTTGTGTTTCTGATAATCATATTATCTATAAGAACCACATTACTATCGTTCCAAACACAAATACCATGACCTTCATCGTGAGATGTATTTCCATCACTTTCACGGGGCGTAAAAACATGGGTTTCTCTATCACCCTGTATAATACCGTCTCTAATAATTATATTATCGCCGTCTAAACTAATTACACAGTAATTCCATTTATCATTAGTATCTATTTCTAAAATGGCTCCTTCACTAAAAATAAACTCGGTATTGTCATGCACCTCTATTCCGCCTTGGTAAATTTCATTTACATCTTCACCCACTAAATAATTCCCTTCTGGAAGTATCACTTGACTATATGCTTCATCATGGGCCCAATCAATCGCAGCCTGTAAATTAGCGGTGGTTTTAATGACATCGGTGCCGTCATTAGGAATATCCCATTGTTCTAAATCTATAGTATACTCTTGGCCGCCTGGTATGCTAGGGGCTTGTGCTTTAAATTCCATCTTTGGCAACCCCTGTCCATCTAAATTTTCTTGGTCAGCTTCAAAAGTATCTTCACCTGAATTTAAATTCAAAACATCCTTTTTACAAGACGTCATAGAGATCATAACTGCAACTAGTAGGTAGAACGATATGTTTTTCATTTGAAACGATTTAAGTTTTGGGTATAAAATCAAACTCAATTTTAAATCGAATAGTATATGTCATTAGACTTTTTCGATGGACTGCACATACCCAGTAAAAGACAGAGGTTGACTATGATTGCTTGGTGTTTAAATCGAAGGAGTAATTAGTGTTATTTATAGCATACTGCGATAATCAAAAATGGTTAACAGATTGTATTTGAACATTCACTGAAAACAATCAGTCGTTCACAGATTCTGAAAAATCGACATTGTTTTAATAGGCATCTTTGGATTCAATATAATAACCTAAAAATAGATTCATAATGAAAAAAGTAAGCCTATTGCTCTTATTGGCAATGCACTTCACATTTTTAACTTCTTGCTCAGATGATGATGTAGCTGATGCTGTTGTGGACGATGTAGAAACCACGGAAGAGGTAGTTGAAGAAACCGATGACGATGATGCGGACTATGTAGAGACATATGCTGATAGCGATTTTGACGCAACAGATTGGACAGACTTAACCCATACCAAATCTGCTGATCCTAATTTTGATGTAGTTTTTGAGGACAATACGGTAAAACGTCTTGATCTTGTAATTACAGAAGACAGATGGCAGAGTATGTTAGATGATATGACATCATTATACGGTGAATTTGGCGGTACTGGAGCAGGTGCAGGACCTGGAGCAGGTGGTCCTCCAGCTGGTGGCCAAGGTGGCGGTGGACTTGTAGAAATTGATGAAGATCCAATTTTTGTTCCAGGTGAAGTTTTCTTTGAAGACAAAGAATGGTATCGTGTAGGTTTACGTTTCAAAGGGAATTCTAGCTTACAGTCTAGTTGGTCTGCTGGTATCTTGAAATTATCCTTTAAACTAGATTTTGATGAATTTGAAGATGAATATCCACAAATTGACAATCAGCGTTTTTATGGTTTCAAAAAACTAAGTCTTAAAAACAACTATAATGACAAGTCTATGCTACGTGAAAAAGTGGCTACAGATTTGTTCAGAGAAGCAGGTTTGGCTAGTTCTCATGCTTCAATTTATGAGGTTTATGTAGACCATGGTGATGGGCCTGAGTATTTTGGTGTATATACTTTGATTGAAGAAGTAGATGATACGGTAATTGACACCCAATTCTCTGATAATGATGGTAATTTGTATAAGCCTGATGGTGATGGTGCTAGCTTCGCAGATGGTTCTTTTTCTGAAGATGTATTCGTTAAGAAAACTAATGAGGACGAAGCTGATTATTCTGATATAGAAAGTCTTTTTGCTGCTTTACATGCAGATAATCGTACAACTGATCCTGAAGCTTGGCGTGCCAATTTAGAAACTGTATTTGATACGGAAACATTCTTGAACTATTTAGCAGTGAACACGGTTATCCAAAACTGGGATACGTATGGTAGAATGACACACAACTATTTTCTTTACAACAATCCAGATACAGAAACATTGTCATGGATACCTTGGGATAATAACGAAGCCTTACAACGTGGTAATCAAGAAGGGTCTCTAGCTTTAGATTTCTCAGACTTAAATGATACAGAGTGGCCTCTCATAGGATACTTGTATGAAGATGCAACCTACAAAGCAAAATATGATAGCTATGTGCAGGAATTTGCGAATAACGTTTTTACAGTGAGCGGAATGCAAGCTGAATATGCTGCTTATTCTTCATTGGTAGAGCCTTATGCAACAGCAGAAGTTGAGGGTTATACATTCTTGAATTCTAGCGCAGACTTCCAGGCAGCTATAAGCGAGTTGAACAGTCATGTATCTGAAAGAGCAGCGGCAGTTAGTAATTATTTGAATTAGTGAGTTTTTATGTAGCGTGATGATGTAGGAGTTAAATTGGAGAAAAAATCCGGTTGCCATTGGTAACCGGATTTTTTATGTTTTAAATTTTAGAATCTAAGAAGCAATGGTAATGAACAATTATCTGTTAAACCAAAAACGTTACTAATCGTAAAAATCCCGTCGATAGAATAGGGGTGTTTGTATAGTCAATCGGGGTAGACTTCTATTGCTCTTTAATAGGTGGTAGTAATGTTTCACTTTTGAAGTGTAAAATAAAAACACCTATCAAATGAAATTATATATAATCCTAGCAAGCTTTTTAATTGCTCAGATTTCTTTCGGGCAAGAGTCCGATGCTAACTCGGCATCAAAAGTATGGTCTTTGGAAGACTGTATTACCTACGCTATAGAAAATAATATTACTGTAAAGGATGCCACTTTAAACAAGAATAGTTCTGAAGTGGATTATAGCAAAGCTAAATCTGCTCGATTACCAGATTTGTTTGGTAGTGCTTCTCAAGGTTTTTCCAGCGGTAATACCATTGACCCTATTACAGGCGATTATGTATCCGATCAGATTCATAATACCAATTTGGGTATCAATAGCTCCATGACGCTATTTAAAGGGAATCAGTTGAGTAATCAAATTAAGCAGAATAAATTACTTCTGGAACAAAGCACTTTATTAGAAGAAGAAGCTAAGAACAGCATTGTCATCAGCATTTTAGAAACTTATTTACAGACCCTTTATAGTAAAGAAGGGATTGCTATTGCAGAAAATAATCTGACTGCATCGGAACAAGAAGTTTTACGTGCAAAATCTAGATTAGATGCTGGCTCAATTGCCCTGAGTGATTATACGGAGGCACAGAGTCAAGCAGCTACTAACAAATTCAATGTAATTACTGCTAAAAATGAGTACGCTCTAAACATCATCACCTTAAAACAACTATTGGAATTATCGCCTTTAGAAAATTTAGAAATAGAGACTATTGATGATAATATGGATTTGGTAAATCTGGAACTAAACAAGGAGGCCATTTATACCAATGCCTTGGAATATCTGCCAGAGGTAGAGGCAAGCAATACCAACATAGCTGTTAATGAAAAGGATCTGAATATTGCAAAAGGGGGCTACCTACCTACATTATCATTAATTGGTAGTCTTGGTTCAGGTTACACCAGTATAAACGATAACACCTTTGGAGACCAGTTGGATGTCAACTTTAATCAAAAACTAGGCCTAAGCTTAAGCATTCCTATTTTCAATAGAAACCAAACAAAAGCAGCGGTACAGACGGCAACTATAAATATTGAAAAAGCGAACATACAAAAGCAAAGTGTAGAAAAGGAAGTGATTAAAAAGGTAGAAACCGCCTATCAAAACGCACTATCATCTCAAGAGCAAATTTTGGCAGCCCAAGCATCGCAAGATGCTGCAGAGCAATCTTATAATCTAGCACAGAAAAAATACGAATTGGGTGCTTTAAGCACAACGGATTTGGTGATTAGCCAGAACACGTATACCAATGCCCAACAGAACTATTTACAAGCTAAATACTTAAACATTTTATATCATCAACTATTACAATTCTATCAAGGAAACGAAATTAAACTTTAGTCAAAATGAAAAATAAAAGAAACATAATAATCGGTGGTATAGCCATAGTTATACTCGCCATTGTAGCATACAGTTTTATAAACGGAGGTGACGAAGTTATAATTGAAGCTAAAACTATTGCTGCAAAGAAAGGAGATGTAACCACCATGGTTACGGCTACGGGTACTATTGAACCTATTACCCAAGTAGAGGTAGGTACGCAGGTTTCCGGGGTTGTGGAAAAAATTTATGTGGACTATAATAGTACGGTTACCGAAGGGCAATTGATAGCGGAGTTGGACAAGACCAATCTTAAGGCATCCAAAACTCAGGCCCAAGCGGCATATGACAATGCGGTTAGTCAAAGGGATTATATGAAAATTATATACGACAGGCAGAAAACGCTATTTGATAACCAGGTAATTAGTAAGTCAGATTTTGACGATGCATCATTTAACTATCAAACAGCAAAAGGTACGGTAACACAGCGTTTCTCAGATTTACAAGAAGCCAAAACCAATTTGGGGTATGCCAATATTTATTCACCAATAGACGGTGTTGTGCTTTCTAGGGATATTGATGAAGGACAGACGGTTGCGGCTAGTTATAGCACACCGACTCTGTTTACGATTGCTCAGGATTTAAAAGAAATGCAGGTTGAAGCAGATGTAGATGAGGCGGATATAGGGGTTGTAAAAGAAGGGCAACGCGTAAGTTTTACGGTAGATGCGTATCAAGGCAAAGTGTTTGAAGGAATTGTTACACAGGTAAGATTAGACCCAACGGTAACTTCAAATGTAGTAACCTATACAGTTGTAATTAAGGCAGATAACCCTGACTTGCAACTGAAGCCAGGTCTTACGGCAACGATTTCGATTTACACCCTCGAACTAAAAGATGTGTTATCAGTAGAAGCAAAAGCTATCAATTTTAAGCCTACACAACCAGAAATGATGGCATATAACGAGCAGGAGAAGTTAACGCTAGAGCGTCCCAATAATGGACCAAGAACAGCTGATAAAGAAGAAGTTACTAAAGTTTGGGTTTTAGAATCTAATGGAGCTATTACTCCAAAAGAAGTGAAACTAGGTGCAAGTGATGGAGTAAACGTTCAAATTTTAAGTGGTATTAATGAAGGTGACAAATTGGTATATAGTTTAAAATCTGAAACTACCCAGTCTAGTGTTGCAGCAGGCGGCACAGAAGAGAGTCCATTTATGCCACAACGCCCAGGAGGTAAAAAGAAATAACCATGAGTAAAGAAATCATAAAAATAGAAGATTTAAAACGTGAGTTTACCATGGGAACCGAAACGGTTCACGCGCTAAGAGGTATTTCGTTTTCTATAAAAGAAGGGGAGTTTGTAACTATTATGGGATCTAGTGGTTCTGGTAAAAGTACCATGCTTAATATATTGGGCTGCCTAGATCAACCTACATCTGGTACTTATGAGATTGATGGTGTAAGCATGAAAGATTTAAGTAGAAATGAATTGGCTACCATCAGAAATGAGAAAATAGGATTTATTTTTCAATCATATAATTTGCTAGCTAGAACATCCGCAATAGAAAATGTAGAGCTACCATTGTTATATAACAGCAAGGTATCTACAGAGGAGCGAAGAGAACGTGCTATTAAAGCCTTAGAAATGGTAGGGTTGGGAGATAGATTACATCATACGCCATCTCAGCTTTCCGGTGGTCAGCAACAACGTGTGGCCATTGCAAGGTCTTTGGTGAACAATCCGGTTATGATACTTGCGGATGAGGCAACGGGAAACTTGGATACTCGTACGTCTTATGAAATTATGTCTCTATTTCAGGAATTGAACAAACAGGGTATTACCATCACTTTTGTGACGCACGAACCAGATATTGCTACGTTCAGCAATAGAACAATTGTGCTTAAAGATGGAAATATCATTCAAGATTATAAGAATGAAAATATTCAATCTGCAGCAGAAGAATTAGCAAAATTACCTAAACAAGACGATTAATTATGAGACTATTAAATCTATTTAAAATCGCTTTCAAAGCTATAATTCTTAACAAAACAAGAACTTTGTTGACCATGTTAGGGATTATCATTGGCGTAGCTTCGGTAATTGCCATGTTGGCTATAGGTGAAGGTTCCAAAGAGAGTATTAGAAGTACCATTTCAAGTATGGGCTCTAATATGATTACTATACGTCCTGGGGCAGATGATAGAGGTCCTGCAAGGGGTAGTGGGGGTGATGTGCAAACTCTAACGCTTGCTAACTATGAAACGATAAAAAATCAATCTACACTTCTAAGTTATATAACACCTATTGTAAATGGCGGCGGACAAGTAATAAACGGTGCCAATAACTGGCCAAGTACCATTTATGGTGTTAACCCAGAATATTTGGAGATTAAAGTTGTGGGGCTTCAAAGCGGGAGTATGTTTACCGATGCCGAAGTAAAATCCGCTTCTAAAGTTGTTGTTCTTGGACAAACTGTTGTAGAGAATGTATTTCCTGATGGTCAAGACCCTGTAGGTCAAATGATTCGCTTTGATAATATTCCGTTTAAAGTAATAGGAGTTTTAGAAGAAAAAGGAGAAAACACATTTGGGCAAGATCAAGACGATGTGGTTATTGCTCCTTATACCACGGTACAAAAACGGATTTTGGCTATTGATTATTTAAATCAAATCATGGCTTCTGCTATTAGTGAAGATGATGCAGCCGATGCTGTTATAGAAGTGACGGATATTCTACGCGCAGAACATAAATTAATGGATACCGAAGATGATGATTTTACAGTTCGGTCTATGGAAGAGTTAATTTCTACCTTTAGTTCTACCAGCGATATGCTTACTATTCTTTTAGTTGCAGTTTCAAGTATTTCATTATTGATAGGCGGTATAGGTATTATGAATATCATGTACGTATCGGTAAAAGAACGAACAAAAGAAATAGGACTTCGTATGGCAGTAGGCGGCAAAGGCTCAGATATTTTAATGCAATTTCTTATTGAAGCAATATTAATTAGTATTACCGGTGGACTCCTTGGGGTATTCATAGGACTAAGTGCTACCGTTTTTATTGAAAAGTTCTTACATTGGCCTACGAGTGTAACGTTGTATTCAATATTAATATCATTTGCGGTCTGTGCGGTAACAGGTATTTTCTTTGGCTGGTATCCTGCAAGAAAAGCGTCATCTCTAGATCCTATCACAGCTTTACGTTATGAATAAGTAATTATGTACAAGAATAAAAAAATAATAATTATACAGCACCTTCTTATTTGGTTGGTGCTGTTCAGCATTCCGTTTGTTTTAACGTACGGTCAAGATTTGGATAGCAATAGGTTAATTGCGCATTTCTTGATACCAATGCTATTCTATGCAATCATATTTTATCTGAATTTTCTCATACTAATTGATAAATTCCTTTTCTCGAATAAAACGGTGGTATTTATTCTTATCAATTTAGTGATTATCGGTTTTTTCATTTTGATGAAAGAATTTATTGAGGATAATTATTTTGCAGAACTCATAAAGAAACGTCCGCCGGAGGATAATAGGGAAGGACCTCGATTTAAATTGTTCTTATATGTACAAATGTTATCCTATGCTGCTCCTTTACTTTTCTCAATAGCCATTAAGACCACTAAAAGATGGGTTAAAACTGAAGCAGAGAAAAAGGAAGCCGATAATTTTAAATTACAAACGGAATTGCAGCATTTACGTTACCAGCTGCAGCCGCATTTCTTTTTTAATTCGTTGAATAATATCTATTCTCTTGTGGATATTTCCCCAGAAAAGGCAAAATCTACAATTCATAGTTTAGGGAAACTTATGAGGTACCTATTGTATGAAACTAATACGGAGTTTGTACCACTTTCTAAGGAAATAGAATTCATGCGGAAGTATATAGATTTAATGAAGCTGCGCTTGACGGATAAAACAGAAATTGAGTCTAGTTTTCCTGTTAGTCAAAATGGAATTCAAATTGCACCTCTATTATTTATATCACTGATTGAAAATGCTTTTAAACATGGGGTTTCTGCCAACAAAAATAGCATCATTTCTATTGATATGACCATTAAGGGGAACATAGTGGATTTCACAATTGAAAATCATAATTTTCCTAAACAGGATAATGATAAAAGTGGTTCTGGAATTGGTTTGGCTAATCTAGAAAAGCGCCTGCAGTTATTATATCCAAATAAACACACTTTTGAAAAGGAACTCAAAGCTGGTGTCTATAGAGTTAATTTAAAAATAGAAACTAACTAAGCATCATAGGGCTCATATTTTTTTGAATAGTATTGAAAGTGATAAACCAAATACTCTAATTCAATTATAACTATGTTGTGGAATAATATTTCTTAGTGTTATTAAATAAGTGCAATATCGTTACTCAAGTTATCTTATTTCATAAACACAATTCGTTCAAACTTTAATATATGAAAGATGCCTCTAAGCAAACGCTTGTAGCGCTTTTTAAAAAACTTTGGGATTACGTAAAACCCTATAAAAAATTGGTGATTGCGTCTTTAATCCTAACCATAATTGGCGCATTATTGGCGCAGGTTAACGCATTAGTGTTACGCTACACCGTTGATGAATTAACAACCTTAAGTGACGCTAATAAAACCGTAAAAGAAGGGTTTTCGCTATTAGCCATAATTAGCATTATTCTGCTTTTAAAAGAAGGTTTTTATGCACTAGTACAATTTGGTCAAAAGTTCTATGGAGAAAAAATGAAAATTTATATTTCAAAAGACTTTGCGCAAAACATTGTAGAACGCATATTGACTTACAAAATGGCTTTTTACAGTTCTCCAACTAATGAAAGTGGCAAATTACAAACTAGAATAGATTTAGGCGTTACAAGCCTTACGCAGTTGATAAAAAACTTTTTTATTGACATATTACCTTTATTCTTTAATGCTTTTGTCGCTTTAATTATCATGTTTAACGCCAACGTATATGTAGGGTTAGTGAGTCTTTCAATTATTCCACTTTTCTTCTACATAAGCAGTCTACAAGCTAAAAAACTGAAAGGTTTTAGACGTACCATGAGGAAATATAGAGAAACAAAAAATAATGGCATTATCGGGTTAATAAATTCTATTACTGTTATAAAATCTTTTACAAGAGAAAATTTTGAAAGTAAAAAGCACGAAGCCATTCAGTTAGACATGACTGAAAATCTATTACAAACAAGAAAATTAAGTTTCTTATTTGACGCACTAAAAAAATTCACAGAACAATTTGGAGCCGTTATCATTATCATATTAACCGCTTATTTTGTTTTAAATGGTAGCATGACTATTGGTGCTATAATGTTTCATATTTTACTATTTAACAATGTATCGGCACCTATACAACAATTACATCGCATATATGATGAAGTACAGGATGCTATAATATATTCGGATGCATTTTTTGAAATTATGGATGCCGATGAAGAAACGGAATTAAGTGGCACTTATATTCCTGAAAAATTCACCGGTACTTTTGAAATTATAAATGTAGATTTTGCATATCCTAATGGAACTAAAGCCCTTTATGATGTTTCCATGGTTATTAAACCCAATGCAATAAATGCTCTAGTTGGTTTAAGCGGTGCAGGAAAAAGCACAGTGATTAATTTGTTAGATAAATTCTATGCACCAACCTCGGGCGAAATACTTTTAGATGGTGTTGATTTGCAAGAGTATGATACACATTGGTTAAGAGATAACATCGGGTTGGTATTACAAAAGAACCATATATTTAATGGTAGTATTAAAGAAAACATCCTTTACGGAAAAGAAAATGCTACAGATGAAGAAGTTGTAGCGGCAGCAAAACAAGCCTATATCCATGAGCAAATAATTCAATTGCCAGAGGGCTATAATTCAAAAGCAACATTACTATCTGGTGGGCAACAACAGCGGGTTTCTATAGCACGATTATTTTTGAAAAATCCTCCTATTATTTTTCTTGATGAACCCACGGCGAGTTTGGATGCCATAGCAACTGAAGAAATCAAGAAAAGTTTAGACGCCATAAAAAAAGGGCGAACAGTAATCGTTATTTCCCACAGTATTTCTCAAATAATTGACGCTGAAAATGTCATTGTTTTAGAAAAAGGAAAAGTAATAGAACAAGGTACTCATGAGGCATTGTATAACAATGAGAGTGCCTATTATAAAATTTTTAATGCAATGGCAAATAGCTTAAATATTGATAAAATTAAAAACACTTTAAAAGAATAAATTTCTGATTTTTTTCAAAAAAAAACAAATATAAATTTTAGTACGAAAGACTATGAAATATTCAATTTTAATTATCCTCGTTGTCTTATCTTTTGGTGCTATCTCCGCACATGAAGGCGGACATGGAACTCCATCCAAACAATGGGAATTAACTACAAACGAAATAATCCAGGCTGATTTTATTAAATATGAAAACGGTGAAGTTTGGCTTATGGATAGCAATCATACTATTCAAACTTTTCAAATTACAGACTTTGTAGAAGCTGACCAAAAGTATATTAAAACTAAAAGTGAATTCATCCATTCTTTAAATGGTAGCGAACCAATTAAAGTTGCCCCCCAATCAGTATCAAGTTTTAATTGGGCTCTTATTGGTTTAGGTATTATTCTTTTGTCCTTTTCTATTTTTAAACTGATAAAACAAAAGAAAGCAGTGTACTTAACTCACGGAGTACTTGGTTTAGGGGTTATTTTAATTGTATCGTGCAAGAATACCAATAGCGCTAAAACAAGTACTACGCAAGCACCATCAAGTAATGTTTCGCTGATGCAAACCTTTTTTGAAAAATTTGACGGTGTCACAACACATTCAGATGAGAACTATCTATATATTTCATCAAATGGGTTACCAGATCATGACATGATGGTTGGTATTAAAAACTGGCAACAACAAGTACCTATTAAGCAAAATTATACAGGTGACAATAGTTGGGCCATTCCTACGCATCCAAAAATGGCAGAAAATCCGCTATCTACAAAGACTAATTTGCTAAAAGGGGCAATTGCTGTTGCTGTAAATGGAATTCCCATTTTTAATCCTTTAAACAATAGAGGTGAAGATGCTAATGCTATTGGTGAATTAGACAATTGGGGCGGACATTGTGGTCGTGCAGATGATTATCACTATCATTTACCACCTCTACATTTGCAGGATCAAGTTGGTGCGGGAAATCCCGTTGCTTATGCCGTAGATGGATTTCCGGTTTATGGAGAAACCACAGATACATTAGATGAGTATTTAGGAAAAACAAACGCAGATGGTTCTTATGAATACCATGCTATAAAAGAATATCCTTATTTAATAGCAGGTATGAGAGGAGAAGTCATATTGGACCCAAAAACAGAAGCACCAGAAAATCAAGTGTCTCCGCAACCTAGAACACAAGAATTACGACCTGCATTAAGACCACTG
The DNA here is from genome assembly GCF_018603515.1 of Zobellia barbeyronii. GTDB lineage: Bacteria > Bacteroidota > Bacteroidia > Flavobacteriales > Flavobacteriaceae > Zobellia > Zobellia barbeyronii. The sequence goes on along the minus strand of NZ_JACATN010000005.1, from coordinate 68,312 downwards.
CGAGGTGCTGAGATTGTTGAATTTAAAACTTTAGGAGAAAATTCATATGCGTTAACGTACAGTTTAGATTCAGAAGAATATATTATAAATTACAAGTGGGACAGCGAAGATAATTATAGCTATCAATTTATAAATCCTGATGGTACATCAACTGTTGAAACCTATAAACCAAGAGAAAAATGAAATATTCAAAATTTATAGTTCCCATACTTTTTATTGGTTTGATGTCTTGTAAAAACAATAAAAAAGCAACTACAGAAGTGAATCATGATAATTTCAAAACCATACATTCAGATTTCAAACTAACCAGTATTGCTATAGACAATGGTGTTTTATTGGATGCTTATAAGTGCGAAGAGAAGGTCAATGATGTTGAAAACTCCATTCCTCTTTCATGGGAAAATGTACCTTATGGTACTAAATCTCTAGCTATTGTTATGTATCATTATCCTAAGAAAGATGATAAGACAGAAATCAATTCATATTTGTTATTATGGGATATTGATCCTGAGACCACGGGAATATCATATAAAATGGCTTCTAAAGGAAATTGGTTTATGGGAGCCAATAAAGATGGTACAGCCATATCGTATACATCTCCTTGTTCTAGGGGGAAAGGGAAACATGAATACACTATAGCACTTTACGCCTTATCAGAAACACCTACTACTTTACCCCAAAAGCATAGTTTAAATGTAGATTATAATGTGTTTATGGATGCATTGGGAACGGTAGAAATTATAGACAGAACAACTTTAACCTTTATAGACTCAAATTAAAAATAACAATAAAATGATATACTTAAAGAACACTTTACTACTCTTTGTTTTCGCTTCTTTAACGATGACAGCTTGTAAAAACGGTCAAAACAGTAAAAAAACGACACCCGAAAATTTAGAAATTTATAAAGGAACAGCATCTGTAACTCAAGGGCCAGCAACCGTTCTTACTGAAAACATTTTTGAGTGTGATAGGGGTAGAGAAGCACCAATTGGAATATCTACAGCAACAGATGGTAGTGAATGGACCGTCCCCGCAGAAGTAAATTTTACTGATGATAGTTTTCCTTTTGCATCAGATTTGTTTAATCCTTGTACAAAAGTAGAATATGCATCAGCTGATGAAGCTTTAGCAGCTTTAGACGGAACAGATATTATTGAGGTTGATTCCGATGGTGAGGTTGTTACTGCATATGTATTTGCCGATAACTATTTTGAAATGTACATTAATGGTGTTGCAGTAGGCAAAGACAATGTACCATTTACTCAATTTAACTCTAATATCGTTCGTTTTAAGGTGAAAATACCTTTTACAATAGCTATGAAATTGGTGGACTGGGAAGAAAATAGTGGATTAGGCTCTGAGGCTAATAGAGGGCAAGCATTTCACCCTGGAGATGGAGGTATGGTAGCTGTTTTTAAAGATGCTAAAGGAGAAATAATTGCGACAACAGATGCTAATTGGAAAGCCCAAACATATTACACAGCACCTTTAAGAGATTTATCTTGTGCTTCAGAAGAAGGAACTTTAAGGTTAAGTGAAACGTGCAGTACTGAGGATTCTAATGACGGAACATCATATTACGCTTTGCATTGGAAAAAACCAACAAATTGGCAATCTGCAGATTTTGATGATAGTGAATGGCCAAAAGCAACCGAGTTTACAAATAACACCATAGGTGTGGATAATAAACCAGCATACACTAACTTTATAGATGTTTTTGATAACAGTGCAGCAGATGCTCAGTTTATATGGTCTACCAATGTAGTTTTAGATAATGAAGTACTTGTTAGATACACCGTAGAGTAAATTTTAGAAAAAACCTTTTGATCACCTAAACATGAAACTCAAATGGAAGTTATAGAACTTACCTGCATGATTGTAGACGATGAACCCATGGCGCTTAATTTGGTAGAAAGCTATGTGGAGAAAACGCCTTTTCTAAAGCTGAAAAAGAAATGTAGTAGTGCTATTGAAGCACTTCAGTTTATAAAAACGGAAACGGTAGATGTCCTGTTTTTGGATATTCAGATGCCGGACCTTTCGGGACTTGAGTTTTCTAAAATGCTACCAAAGCATACGCGTGTTGTTTTTACGACGGCTTTTGATGAGTATGCCTTAGAAGGTTTTAAAGTAGAGGCTTTGGACTATTTACTTAAACCTTTTGATTATGCAGAATTTTTGTTTGCAGCAAACAAAGCTTTGGAATGGTTTACATTGGTTAAAGGACATAGCCAAACCTCGGTTTCTGATAAAAAGGAATTTCTTTTTGTAAAATCGGAATACAAACAAGTGCGCATTAAACTGTCTGACGTGCTATATTTTGAGGGATTAAAAGATTACATAAAAATATGGTTGAAGGATAACCCAAAAGCAATTTTAACGCTTATGAGTTTAAAGTCTTTGGAAGAAGAACTTCCCCAGACGGAATTTATGCGAGTACACCGTTCCTTTATTGTGTCCTTAAAAAACATTGAGATTATTGAACGAAGTCAGATTATCATCAATAAGCAGCGTATTACGGTTTCCGAGCAGTATAAACCTAAATTCTTGGAGTACATTAATGATAATTCCCTCAATTCTTAAATTGCAGGTTTACTTTCCGTCCATTCATCAATCCATCACATTACAATTGTAATCCATCTTCCTTTATTGCGACAAAGATGTGTTGAATATCATCAATTATAAATAGTGATTTCTACTAAATTGTTTTTAAAATTATTTAGATGAGCAGAGGATTTGTAAAAGAAGAAGATCAGGAAGAAATACCAATGGTACCTCCAAGGGCAGATTTGCCAATGGGAGCAACTAATTATGTAACAGAAAACGGATTGTTGAAACTACTCAACGAAAGAGAAAAATTAATAGCGGATAAGAAATTATCTCATCAGGACAACGAAAAAGAACAACGCATAGCTATCAACCTAATAAATTCTAAACTTCAATTATTAAATGAGCGGATAACATCTGCCAAGGTAATACATCTTGAAGACCAGCCCAAAAATGAGGTCCGTTTTGGAGCTCAAGTTTCATTGATGATAGGTAATGCAAAATCGCCACAAGAGTTTCAGATTGTTGGTGTGGATGAGGCAAATATTTCTGAGAATAAAATTTCGTTTCTTTCTCCTATCGCTAGGGCCTTAATTTCAAAAAAAGTTAATGATGTGGCAGTACTCCAAATAGGAAAAGAAGACCGTTTATTTAAGATCGTAGGTGTACGTTATGATAAATAGAGTAACATTCCACGAAATTTATTCTATTTTCCAATCCATTTTAAGAATTAAAATACCGTTTAAAGCCCCTTATTATCAGGTTAATATCCCCTTTGGCAAAAAACGTAAAATATAACCTAACTCGTTCAAAATAAAGGCGTAGTTTTGCGGCTTGAAAAATTGGGTGTATGAAACGTATTAGTCAGTATAAGAAATTATTTGGAATTGAGAAGGAGATTGAACTTAAGTCACTTAAGTCAACCTACCGTAATTTGGTGAAAGAATGGCATCCAGATAAATTTCAAGAAGGAGACGCTAAGCGTGAAGAAGCAGAAGTACAGAGCCGTGCTATTATTGACGGGTATCATTTTTTAGTGAGCATTGCTCCTGAAACTCTTGAAGCCAACTTAGAGGCGTATACAGAGACCACAAATTCTGGTATAGCAGATTATATACATAAAGGAATGTTGCTAGAAATTACTTTCGTAGACGGCGCTACCTATGAGTATTTTGGTGTTACTAAACCTATTTATATCAAAATGATCAATTCTAACAAATTGAACCGTTTTGCCAAACGTAGTATTTATCCAAAATATACCTACAGAAAATCTAAACGTATACTTCAAGAAGCGTAAACGTTACTTTTTATAGGATTGCATTATAAGGGCTTGTTTTTCAGAGCCCTTTTTCATTTAAATAGTACATCACTTTACACGATTCTCTTACCACGTGTGACTATCTTTGTTTAAAATTATTTTATGTCTAAATCATTTTCCGCTTTAGGAATTAACGAACAAGTGCTCCAAAGTTTAGCAGATCTAAAGATTTCTGTTCCCACGGATATTCAAAAGAAAACGATTCCTATTCTGTTAAAGCAGAAAGAGGATGTAGTGGCCTTGGCAAAAACGGGAACTGGTAAAACAGTCGCTTTTGGTTTGCCTTTGCTTCAGTTGGTAAATACGGAAAATACAGACGTACAAGCTGTAATTTTATCTCCAACACGAGAATTAGGACAACAGATTTATGCCAACTTAGTTTCTTTTGCTGCGCATAGCCCTGCTATTTCTATTGCTTCCGTTTGTGGTGGTATTCCTATAAAACCTCAAATAGAACGTTTAAAAGAGCCTACACATATTATGGTAGCTACACCAGGACGTTTAATAGATTTGATTCAGCGTAAGGCTGTCAGCATTAAAAAATTGAAGTTTTTGGTGTTGGATGAGGCAGATGAGATGGTAACGGCTTTAAAAACCGATTTAGATACGTTAGCAGATGAGATGCCAAAATCTAGACGGACTTTATTGTTTACGGCTACTATGCCGGGAACTGTAAAGCAACTTGTACAGAATTACATGTCCAAGCATGTGGTGCATATAGAGGCAGATATGGCCCAAATGGGACACCAAGGTATTGACCATAAATACATTGTTGTTGATCCTATTGAAAAGCTAGAAGTTTTACTTCACTTTTTAAATACAAAAGAAGGAGAACGCGGTATTATTTTCTGTAAGACCAAAGCAGCAGTTAATAAATTGGCGAAGAAATTAGCCATCAATAAATTCTCTTCAGGTTCTATTCACGGTAGTTTATCACAAGGTATTCGTGATCGTATCATGGGGCAATTTAGAGAAGGGTTTATAGATATTCTTGTGGCTACGGATTTAGCAGCTCGTGGTATTGACGTAAAGGAGATTTCCTATGTCGTTAACTATCACCTTCCAGACACCTATGAAGCCTATGTACACCGTAGTGGTCGTACGGCTAGGGCAGGAGCAAAGGGACTATCTTTGACTATCATTCAAGAAGATGAACGTGCAGATATTCCTGAGTTTGAAAAAGAATTGGGATTGGTTTTCCATGAGGTTAAAAAGCAAGATGCCCAAGATAGGGAAGAAACTAATTTGGTGCTTTGGGCAAAGAAAATATTCAAGACCAAACCTAATCGTACCGTTTCTGACGAAACAAAAGAAAAAATTAAAACTATTTTCCATCATTTAACGAAAGAAGAATTGATAGAAAAAGTACTGGCCGATCATTTGATGCACAACACTGCGGCTACTCCAAAAATAGACGTACCTCAAAAGAACTAAGCCATGGCTAACACGATACGTAATCAGCAAGATATTTTAGATAAATTAAAGATTTTTGCATTGAACCCAATGCAAGAAGAAGCCTTGGAGGTTATTCCAAAAACAACCAACACGGTTCTTCTTTCTCCTACGGGTACAGGTAAAACTTTGGCTTTTCTGTTACCACTTATAGATACTCTAGATCCAGAATGTGCAGAAGTGCAAGCATTGATTTTAGTGCCTTCCCGGGAACTGGCTATACAAATAGAACAAGTAGTTCGTGATATGGGCTCTGGTTTTAAAGTGAATGCCGTGTACGGCGGTAGATCCATGTCTAAGGATAAAATTGAATTAAAGCATACACCTGCTATTTTAATAGGTACACCAGGTAGAATCGCGGATCACTTTAGTAGTGACCGTTTTTCAAGAACGAATATCAAAACGTTGGTTTTAGATGAATTTGATAAGTCGTTGGAAACTGGTTTTGAAGGTGAAATGATTGATATCATTCAGCAATTACCACATATTAATAAACGTATACTTACCTCGGCTACACAGGGTGTTGAGATTCCTGGTTTTGTACGGTTAGATAAGCCTACGATTATTAATTACCTAGATACCAAAAAGGAATCTAAACTGACGATTAAAACGGTAATTGCCACTGACAAGGAAAAGTTGAAAACCCTTATGGAATTGCTTCGCCATATTGGTAATCAGCCGGGTATTATCTTTTGTAATTACAAGGATAGTATTGAGAAGGTAAGTTCGTATTTGGATAGAAACGGAATCAATTATGCTTGTTTCTCCGGTGGAATGGAGCAAAAAGATAGAGAACGTTCTTTAATTAAATTTAGAAACGGTACTTGTCAAGTATTGATTGCAACAGATTTAGCTGCTAGGGGGATAGATATTCCAGAGATGAAATATATTATTCATTATGAACTTCCTAGAGCTGTTGAAGAGTTTACACACCGTAATGGTAGAACGGCACGTGTAAATTCTAAAGGAACCGCTTATGTATTGCAATGGTCAAAAGAATATGTTCCGGATTTTATTAAAGATGCGGAAAAAGTGAATATTTCCAAGAAAGCACCTACCAAAGCCCAATTCTGGGAAACGCTATTTATTTCAGGAGGTAGAAAAGATAAAATCTCTAAAGGGGATATTGCAGGTCTGTTCTTTAAGCAAGGAAAAATTAACAAAGACCAATTGGGTGTTATTGAATTAAAGCAAGATTGCGCATTTGTAGCCGTTCCATTATCAATTGCAAAAGAGCTAGTAGATAAGCTAAACAACTCTCGTTTGAAGAATAAGAAGGTTCGCGTGACGATTTTGGAATAATATTTTGTCAACTAACGGTACTCCTAATCATCGCCAAACACTACGTTACTAGGCTATTGCTCTTTAAATTAGGGCACTACGCAAAAAATAAAATGATATTTAGTTGAAAATAAGTGAATTAAAATATTGTTTGTCAGAAAAATGGAACCATCTTTGCAGCTCAATAAAGATTATAAATTTTTAATTACATTACAATGAGTAAAGGAACAGTAAAGTTTTTCAATGATACTAAAGGTTTTGGTTTTATCACTGAAGAAGGCGTAGAAAAAGATCACTTTGTACACGTATCAGGTTTAGTTGACGAAATTCGCGAAGGCGATGAAGTTGAATTCGACTTACAAGAAGGTAACAAAGGATTGAACGCAGTGAACGTAAAAGTTATCTAATACATATACTTTAAGTTTTAGAAAAGCCCATCTTAATTGATGGGCTTTTTTTGTGCCCAAAATTTTCAGTAGCGTTCCTTTTCATAAGATTTGAAATGCAAGTATCAGCTTTCTGTCATTTTACTCTTGAACACGGTACGGCAATAGCTTTCCAAAAGCTAATTTAGGCAGGGTTATGACCTTATTCGTCTATAACTTCAATTGATGTATAGATATAATTGCAGTATTGGTATATAAACTTCTTCTTATTCAACTTGTAAGATTACTTTTGCATCATATAAACATTAACTAAACACAAAATCATGAAAAAAGTATTAGCCTCATTTATTCTTGTAGCTGCATTATCTAGTTGTAACGGTGTAAAAAACGTAAACACTTCTAATGTTTCAGATGCTGCTTCGTTATTAGGTTCATTAAGTTCAAATTCAACTGTACAACAAGTAGCAAGCTTATTTAGCTTATTGGATACGGATAAAAATGAAGCTATTAGTTCTACAGAAGCCATTGGTTCGGTTTCAGAGAATTTTAGCACATTGGATACAGATGGTAATTCAAGTCTTAACGTTACGGAATTACAAGGTATTCTTGCTTTATTGAAGTAAGAAACAGATAATTTTGAATTGTAAAAAAGGTGTATTCTCATGAATACACCTTTTTTTATGCTTATAAAACTCCAAATAACAGCTTATTTACATCTATAGAATTTACGAGTTCGTAGATAGAAAATGAGCGCTGGTCTAGTTTTGATGAGAAACAGCGCTAAGCGATTAAACCAAGGTTAATTATTCATGTCAAAGTAGTGATAGTAAAATTTAAGTTTAATCTTTTAAATCCTACTGAATTATGAAAGCATCTATTAAAACATATGTAATCTCATCATTATTTCTAGTCGCATTTGCCTTTACAAGTACAGCTCAAACCCGCAAGCGGACAACCACTAAAACGGAGACGACCAGAACGGTGGTCAAAAAAACACCTAATAGGGTGTCTAGTAGAAGAGTGGAATATAAAACCCCAAAAAAGAAAGTGGTTTCCGTACGTACCGTACCTAATAAGAGAGTAGTTAAGTATCAAGGTCAGAACTATTATTATGCAAATAACAGATATTACACTTCTTCTAGAGGTCGGTATATTCCTATAGCTCCAAAAATTGGGTTTAGAATAAACACTTTACCTCAAGGTTACGCCAGAGTTCAGTATAACAACCATCTCTACTTTACAATTGGTGGTACCTTTTATAATGAGGTTGGTAATGAATATGAAGTGGTTGAACCAGAAGTAGGAACTATTGTTTATGAACTTCCCAACGATTATGAAAAGGTAGTTATAGATGGACAGACCTATTACGAGTATGCCAATATTCTTTATGAAAAAGTACAGGTAGATGGCACAAGAGCTTATGAAGTAGTGGGTGTTATTGATATGGAATAAGTAAAAACATTCCCCTGTTTAATTGGAGAGCGCCAACAGTTTTTACTGTAGGCGCTCTTTTGGTTTGTATGGACAAAAGATGTAGCTGAGAAACTGATAAATAGGTGATTACAATTTTAATTTGTTGTAAAAGGAGCTTCTTGAAGCCACTTCTAATGAAAATAAAACACCGTATTTACATAAAGTACAGCGAATAAAGATGTAATTTCGCGCGGCGTAAAATAGTGTTTGAATAGGGCACTATGCTGATAAAAATTGTAGGAATGAAGAGTGAAGAATTGGATGATTCTCAAGAAATAACTTTAGAGGAAGTAAAAAAAACAATTGCTGTTCTAGAGCGATTGGTTGGTGATACCAATCAGATATTTGAAATCCCCAAAGAACAGAGAACTGCATTAATAAAGGTATCCGGTCAATTATCAAGACCTAGTAGGGAAGAATTCTCCCGAAGAAAAAAAGATGCTAAAAAAGCAGCAAAACGCAAGCAAGCAGCAAAGGACAAAAGTGCCCGTAACGAAACCGGTATTCGTTATGCTCGTGAAGCTTCTGTATTTGTAGCTCCTAAATTATTAGCTGCGGCAGATTTGGCTGCCAAAGATACCGGTGAATTAGAATCGCCTCGCGATTGCTATGTCTGTAAAACCAAGTTCACCAAGCTACACCATTTTTACGATACCATGTGTACGGAATGTGGTGACCTCAATTACGCCAAACGTTTCCAAACAGCCGATGTAAAAGGACAAGTAGCTATTATTACAGGCTCTCGTTTAAAAATCGGATATCATATATCCCTTATGTTATTACGCGGTGGTGCAACCGTTATTGCTACCACACGTTTCCCGGTAGATTCTGCTTTACGCTTTTCCAAAGAGGAAGATTTCACAGAATGGGGACACCGACTTAAAATACACGGATTAGATTTAAGACACATTCCTAGTGTAGAGATTTTCTGTAACTACATTGAGCAGAATTATGAGAAGCTAGATATTCTTATCAATAACGCTGCACAAACGGTTCGCCGTCCTGCAGGTTTCTATGCGCATTTAATGCAGAATGAAGAAATACCTTTTGAGTCTTTACCAGAATATGCAAGAGGCGTATTGGCGGACCATATGGCGTGTTTAGATGAGTTGACGACCTTAACAACTGCTGCTTCATCCAATAAAAACATGCCAGTTTCTTGGCATGGCCCAGAACCAGGTATCGGGTTACGGTCTTCTGCTAAGTTATCTCAGATTCCGTATAGTTTTGATGCCAGTCTGGTTACTCAAGAAGTTTTCCCAGAAAGCGAATTGGATGCCGATTTACAACAAGTAGATTTACGTAAAACCAATAGCTGGAGACTGAAACTAGGTGCTATTGAAACCACAGAAATGGTAGAAGTACAGCTGGTAAATTCCGTTGCGCCTTTTGTGTTGTGCAACCGACTATCAGAACTCATGAAAAAAGAAAATACGGGCCAAAAACATATCATTAATGTAACGGCAATGGAAGGTAAATTCCATAGGTTCTTTAAAGAATCCCGTCATCCTCATACCAACATGGCCAAAGCGGCCTTGAATATGCTAACGCATACGGCTTCTGGCGACCTTGCTAAATATGGCATTTTTATGAATGCGGTAGATACCGGTTGGGTAACGGATGAAGACCCTGCGGAACTAGCCAAAAAGAAACAAGAAGTACATGATTTTCAGCCACCATTAGATATTGTTGATGGTGCCGCTAGAGTAGTGGACCCCTTGTTTGATGGTATCAATACCGGAAAACACTGGTGTGGTAAATTCCTAAAAGATTACTTCCCTATTTCTTGGTAAAATAAAACGGCGCTAGTTTTAGGCTTGGATTATTCTAGAATGCTCCATGAAATGGTCTTCTAGGCGTTTTAATTGTGGGTGTTGTTTTGTGGAATAAATAACATACTGGCATTTTTTAATGCTGGCCGCAATAGCGATCAAGCAGGTTGTGTCTTTTTTGCTCATTAAGAACTCAGCATCATCCACACTAATTATTTTTAGTTCCGAGATGCTCACGCCATTGGTCAAAAACAGGTTGTGAAGCGTTTTAGGCGTAGTTATCAGAATATCTACACCCAAGTATATTTCAGACTTCTGAACGTCTATATGCAGTTGCTCGTAACCGGTATAGACCCTTAAGGAAGTGTATTTAGTGTATTCTAGAAAGGCTTCTTCTAATTCTAAGGCTTTCTCCTTGTTTTCAACCATAACGACTGCTCTAGGCGCGTCTCCAACTTCTTCACATTTAAGTTTCTGCAAAGTGGTTAGAATTAAGGCTGTTGTTTTTCCGCTTCCTTTTTCAGCAAAACAAAAAACATTAGCACCACTTTTTATAACGGGAATACTACTTTTTTGAAATGGCGTAGGCGTATCTATCTCAAGACGCTCTAAACAATCAAGTAAGTGTGGGTGTAATTTTTTAAATGGCATACCTTTTATGTAATGAATTGCAGTTCTAAATCTAACTCTTTTGAAAAGGCAAATATACTGACAACGATCGGGGAAAGTAAAGAATGAGCGGTAACTAATTGCAAAAGTTGATTTTTGCTGTTCTAATTCCTCACTTTCCTTAGTAAAGTACAGGAGTTAGCGGTTTTTCAAGTATACAATTACCTTTAGGTTAAAGCCTAGCTAACCCTATTTACTATACACCAGCTTAGGTACAGTTTCAATTTTATAAAACAACCAAATTAGCTAAAGCTATTATTTTAAATAGACTTAACATCCCCAAAGGACTATAATACCAGCAAATCTTTTAGTAATTTAGCAAAAAAAATAGTTAAGTCCTTTTACACGATTTCAATAAAATAAAAATGAGTACAGAAAAAAAAGTATGGTTTATTACTGGTGTATCATCAGGTTTAGGTAAACAGTTAGCTAAAGAGGTATTATCGCAAGGTCAAATTGTGGTAGGGACTTTTAGAAAACAAGCCCAAGTAGAGGCGTTCAACAATGAAAACCCAGGGAATTCTTTTGGTGTACTTATAGATGTTGCTTCTACACAAATGATCATTGATGGTATTAAAACTATTTATGACAAGTTCGGAAAGATAGATGTAGTTGTTAATAATGCCGGTTATGGTATTATGGGAAGTATTGAAGAGATTTCTGATGAAGAAGTTAGAAGACAATTTGAAGTAAACGTTTTTGGCGTTTTAACTACAATAAGAGAGATATTGCCACACATGCGTAAGCAACGTTCTGGTCATATCATAAACATAACTTCTATTGCAGGACGTATAGGTTCTCAAGGTTTAGGAATCTACAACGGTTCTAAATTTGCATTAGAAGGTATTGGTGAAGCTTTGGCAGCAGAATTAAAGCCGCTAAACATTAAAGTAACTAACGTTGAGCCTGGACCGTTCAGAACAGAGTGGGCAGGAAGTTCAGCAGCTTACGACAATACAAAAATCGAAGATTACGAAAGTACGGTAGGTGAGCGTATTAGAGGTTTGCAAGGTTTAAGTGGAAACCAACCTGGTAACCCAGAAAAAGCAGCAGATGCTATTTACAAACTAGCACAGCTAGAAGAAGCTCCAGTACATTTACCTTTAGGTAAAATTGCTTACGAAGTTTTCGGAAAAGTAAACAACGGCTTAATAGAAGAGTTAGCTAAGTTTGAAAGCTTAGGTAAAGATTGTGATTTCGATTAAGGTATTACAACCTATTTTATAGATACTAAAAACCGCCTTCTGGGCGGTTTTTTTTTGTTTAAGTTTTAAAATTACATCAATTTTTATATACTATTTATTCATTATAATAGTCTTATTTCCCTATTCAGTATGTAATAAACAGAAACCTAACTCCCTACGAATACAAAATCAAGAAAACACCTGCCATGATACCAGCTAACGGTACTAATTTCTTGCGTTTGTTCTGTTCTTTTAACACCAACTCACCAACGACCACCGCAATAAGTATCTGGCTGCATTTAATGGCCGATAAAAACATGATTAGTACTTCTGGGTCTTGGAGCGCCTTAAAATAGAAGTAATCCGCTATTTGAAAAAGGTATAAATCCTAATTTCTTCAACTCATATAATTAAAATTAATATCTTTGGAATCTGTTTTACTAATACTACATATAAATTCGCGTCTTAATCAAAGACTACGCTCCGCAGGAGTAATGCATTGAAATGCCTAATTTTCAATGTGCGAATATTTCAATTCAAGATTTTTAATCACAATTTTAATTCAAAAATCAACTGGTTTTAAGCCAATTGATTTGGCATGTCCCTTCAATACATATTGGAGGATAAGCTTAAATAAGCATGTAATAAAATGTATGGTAAACAGTTAATAAGCAGAGATATAGAGATTTTTTATACTAACGTATCCGAAGAAACCAGACTGGAAAAAGGGATGGGGATATTTGAATTTGAACGAATAAAGTCATTGATTAGTAAGTATATAGAAAGCCCCAAATCTACCATCATAGATGTAGGTGGTGGTACTGGAAAATATTCGGAATGGCTGGCAAAAAAAGGGCACACTGTGCATTTAATTGAGCCGGTAAACAAGCACGTAACATTAGCAGAAAATAGAGCTCGTAAACTAAAAAATAAATTCTCGGTTCATTTGGGAGAAGCTAGAAAATTGAGCTTACCGGACAATTTTGCAGATGTACTAATTTTGCACGGACCTCTTTATCATCTGCAAGAAAAGAAGGACAGGGAAGCGGCCATTCGTGAAGCTAAAAGAGTTTTAAAAAAAGACGGTGTTATTTTAGGCTTTGCCATTAATTATTCGGCTACAACTTTAGTGGGTCTTTTGAATGGACTAATTCATAAGCCTAGTTTCTTTGGTATGTGCAAAGAAGAATTAAAGTCAGGGGTACATAATCCGCCTGTTGATTTTCCTTGGTTACTTGCAGAAGCTTATTACCATAAACCAAACGAGCTAAAAGCAGAATTTGTAGAACAAGGGTGCACCTACTTAAACACCTATGCCGTTGAAGGTATGATTTGGCTTGATAAAGATTTTTTTGGTAGTATGGCCAACGAGAAAAAGAAAAAGACCTTGATGGAACTTGTCAGAATTACAGAAAACGATAGTAACCTTTTAACCTTTAGTCCGCATATGATGATAGCGGTTAAAAAATAATAACATGGAAAATAAAGAAAGATATTACTTGGCATTAAGCGAAAACAAAGGTCGTTTTAATGAACTCGACCTAGGGGAAACACTAGGATTTGAAGAAGAGGTGACAATGAACCTCATTGCACAACTCATATCCGAACATAAAATAGAATACTATGAAAATGGTAGATGTAATTACAGAACGATGAAAGGATTTAGAGGCAAAAATCGTAAAGTATATTTGTACTAAATAGCGATTAAACTTTTTTTAAAACTTCGGTAAGGTAGTCTCAGCCAACCTCTACGAATACAAAATCAAGAAAACACCTGCCATAATACCAGCTAACGGCACTAATTTCTTGCGTTTGTTCTGTTCTTTAAATACCAGCCCACCAACAACTACTGCAATAAGTATCTGGCTGCGTTTAATGGCCGATAATAGCATAATTAAAGCTTCTGGGTCCTGTAGCGCCCTAAAGTAGAAATAATCTGCTATGACCAATAGAATACCTACAAGCGGAATGGACCAACGCCATTTAAAGGCTTTGCGCTTCTCCGCATTCGGAAACCAAGTAATACTTAGAACAATCAATAGAATTAGAATGGTATAAAAGCTAAACCAAAATTGAAGGGTTTGCGGATTCAAGGTTAAACTCTGGATGAGAAACTTATCGTACAATCCGCTGGAAGCTCCTAAAAAAGTAGCTCCAATAATAGCGAATATCCATTTGTTTCTTTTAAAATGAATACCTTCTTTCTTGCCGATTCTAGAATACAGCAATACCGAAAATATAATTAGAAAGAAACCAATCCATTGGTACAAGTTGGGCTCCTCTTGGTAAATAGTAATCGCTCCAATAAAGGTAAAAAACGGACCTGCGGACCGTATGGGCGTAACAATAGTAATAGGCAAATGTTTCAACGCCTGATATGCCAAAATCCATGAAGCGGCCATGATAGCGGACTTTATAAAAATAAAGCCATGAGTTTTCCAGGGGATGTCCGTGATGTAAAATTGAATTTCCTGCATAAACTCCGGAAACCAAGCAGAACCCATATAAAAAGGAAGCAACAATAAGAAACCCGAAGAAACTGTACCCAAAAGCACCGGAAAAACCTCGTTGCCCTGAACGGCATGTTTTTTACACAGGTTGTGTAATCCTAAAAATAAAGCGGCCAAAAGCCCAAGATACATCCACATATAGCGCGCGAAGATATTAGTTTTTTAGGGTTTGGGAGCTATGGAATTACAAGGATGTTACCATACAATTAGTTAATATGTATTTGGGATAAGGAGATGCAAGTCAGGTGCTGTAGTATAGTGTATAGTTTTTGATTTTTATTACACATATCTGTAACTGATAACTTGTTAAATTTTAATATATTTATTCACTACAAAGCAGTATTTCCTGTATTTCTAATATTAAAATATTGAATATCAGCTGTTCGCTATTCAATACTACGTGTAGACCAAAATGTATAAAATTTTATCGTTAGACGGCGGCGGAAGTTGGGCAATTATCCAGTTACTGACACTAAAGGACAGGTATGGAAATATCAATGGTCATGAGGTACTCCGCAAGTTTGACTTAGTAATTGCAAATTCTGGTGGTAGTATTGTTCTAGCAGCCCTTGCCGAAAATTATTCTATTGACAAAGCAATTTCCTTATTCAAGGATAAAGAGAACCGGGAACGTATTTTTCATAAGAATGCCTTTTGGGACCGCTTTTTTCCGGTAGATTATTTGCGGTTTGTTGGTATTGGGTTTGGACCAAAATATAGTGCTACAAAGAAAATGGAAGCTTTTGAATATCTGTTTCCCGAAGTAGATAAGGTGCAAATGTCAGAATTACCAAAAATTATTGGTAAAGAGTCCCTTAAAATTGTGGTCTGCACCTATGATGCGTTAAACAACCGCGCTAAGTTTTTTAAATCCTATGCGTTAACACCATCGCGCTATGATTCCGTGCGGCTTACGCAGGCCATTAACGGTTCTTCTAATGCTCCCGTGCAGTATTTTGATTTCCCTGCTCGCTTTAAAGCACAAGAGAGTGGTGTGTTTTTTGAACTTTGGGATGGCGCCCTTGGTGGTTTCAATAATCCTATTCTTGCGGGTATTATTGAGGCCTATAAATTAAAAGTGGACCTAAAGGACATACAAATTGTTTCCCTTGGTACCAGTAACTCGTTAATGTCTTCGGATAGTAAAGAGACGTTTTGGAACTGGAAGCTAGACACCCAGCAACACCGAAGAAAGAAATGGGCTTTTCATAAATTCAAACCTCAGGTAAGCTTCTTTATGGAAACCGTTTTTAACCAAGCCAAGACCATTTTATACCAACCGCCAGATACCGCCAATTATATGGCCATGATGTTCTTTAAGGCCACAACAGGCAAAGATTTGAACGAAAGCATCATACGGTTATCGCCACTTATTCATTTTGATGATAAGCTGTCTGTTGAAGCTGTACCGCTCATAAAACAACTGTATGCGTTAGATATGGATCTGACCAAAGACGCACAGATAGACTTGCTCTTACAATGTTTTGATGCATGGAAATCCGGAAAAATTTACAACCAACCTGTAGAATTTGAAGTGGAAAGAAACAATGATTTGTTATTTATTTCTGGTGATAGATGGTATCAGGATGGGATGGATAGATGGGTTGATTGGGAAATTGGAGAATAGTAGTGTATTTTGTAAAATAAAGGGATTGAAAGCCCAAATACTGATGAATTAATTTTGAAGCAAATGCTGATTAATTCCGAGCTTTACTCATTAGTATTATTGAAATTTTATTAGAGACAAGTTCCTGTGAAGATGTACAGGAATTAAAAAGAAAATTATGAAAGAAGATACTCAAATAAAATGCCCAAACTGTGGCACATCAATAGATGTCCAAGATATTTTGGCGCATCAACTTGAAGAAGAAATTAAACAAAAATATCAGTCTCAAATAGCAGTAGAAAAGAAACGTTATGAATATGAGCAAGAAAAACTCAGACGTGAAAAAGCAGAGTTTCTAGAAAAGAAAAAGCAAGAGAACGAGCTTTTTCAAGAGCGTTTAGAAAATCAGTTAAAAGAGGGTAAGAAAGAAATAGAGTCCAAACTTAAACTCAAATTAAAAGAAGAACAATCTGAACAGTTTGATGCATTACAAAAAGAGCTGAATGAGAAGTCTGAGCAAATAAAAGAGCTCAATAGAACCAAGGCTGAAATTGAAAAACTGAAACGCGAGAAGTCTGAGCTAAAAGAGATTGCAGAAGCAGAATCTCAAAAGAAATTGAACGAGATTCTTATTGCAGAAAAGGAGAAGATCAAAAAGTCTGAAGAGGACAAAAACGAATTGCGTTTTAAAGAAATGCAAAAGCAATTAGAAGACCAAAAGAAGCTTACCGAAGAAATGAAACGTAAGCAGGAGCAGGGTTCTATGCAATTGCAAGGTGAAGTTCAAGAACTGGCTATTGAAGAATGGTTGGCGTCTCAATTTCCACTAGATTCAATTGAAGAAATTAAGAAAGGTGCTAGAGGCGGAGATTGTATTCAGATTGTAAATACCCGTGCTGCCCAAAATTGCGGTTCTATATATTACGAAAGTAAACGTACCAAAGATTTTCAGCCTACTTGGATAGAAAAATTTAAAGCGGATATTAGAGATAGAGGTGCCAATATTGGCGTTTTGGTTACTGAGGTTATGCCTTCAGGCATGGACAGAATGGGACTAAAAGATGGCATATGGATTTGTAATTACGAAGAGTTTAAAGGTCTTTGTTCCGTTTTGAGAGAAACCATTGTTAAACTAGATACAGCCATTAGTTCTCAAGAAAACAAAGGAGATAAAATGGACATGCTTTACACATTTCTAACGGGTAACACTTTTAGAATGCAAGTAGAAGCTATAGTGGAGGGCTTTACACAGATGAAGTCTGATTTAGAAAGTGAGAAACGCTCCATGCAGCGCATCTGGAAGCAGCGCGAAAAACAAATTGATAAGGTGGTAACCAATACAATTGATATGTATGGCTCCATAAAAGGGATTGCAGGAAATGCTATACAGTCCGTTAAAGCTTTGGAATTACCAGAAGGAGATGATGACGATGATCAATTGTTCTAGCCGTAGAAAAGCAGCGTCTTATTTTATATAGAGTTCGAACACTGCGTAAAAGCTTCTAAAATGTTTACTAGTACAATACAAAACCTTAATAGAAATATTAAGGTTTTTTTGCGTTCACGCATTTTATCTTCCACCGCAATTGAGTACATTTAAGTTCTTCCCCCGCTTAATATTAAATACATGCGCAAGAATCAAAAAAGACATGCTTTTTTTTGACTTCTAGTTATGCGGTATGTATACTAAAAAGCACGCCTATGCCTTTATTTTTAGATTTACACAATCTACCGGACGGGGTAACATCCGCACATGTAGCAGAAATGCACCAAGCAGATTTAGACATTGAACATGAATACGGTTGTCGCGGCCTTACCTATTGGTGCGATGAGAAGCGTAAAACCGCCTTTTGTCTCATAGAAGCGCCCAGCAAGGAAGCCCTTATTGAATTACATGAAAATGCACATGGTGCCGTACCCACGCGTATTATTGAGGTGAACGATACCATTGTAGAGTCGTTTTTAGGGCGTATAGAAGACCCTGAGAAGTCTAAAGACGTTTCGCTCAACATTATCAATGATCCTGCTTTTAGAACCCTTATGGTGGTTAAAATACGGCATACCACTTTTAAAGCAAATGAAATTTCTACAATCAAAGCTGCGCTTAGAGGCTATACTACGGCCATTAAAGCTTTGGTTGCCGAGCATAAAGGTCGTGTGGTGCGCCATGAAGGTGATACATTTTTGATTTCTTTTGATTCCGTCACTAATGCCATACATAGTGGTATACAGATTCAGCGTGCGTATAATGCCATGGTAACCCCAGATTTGGAGTTTGCCATAGGAATTAGCGCCGGGACTCCAGTAACGGAGAAGGATGGTATTTTTGAAGATACCATACAAATTGCGGAATACCTGAGTGATGTGGCCAAGAGTGGATTTTCGGTTTCTACGGCGGTAAAAGACCTTTTTGAGAGTGAAAATCAGAATAAACCGCTTTCTAAAGAGTATACAATCGCTGTTTTGAATACCATAGATGAAGAATTTATGACGGTTTTAATGACCTACACAGAAAAAATATGGTCCAAAACCACCATTACAGTCAGCGATTTTGAAAATAATCTGGGGTATAGCAAATCAAAATTGTACCGTACGATGATGAATTTGGTAGGAAAATCACCCAATATTTTCTTGCGGGATTTCCGTTTAAAAAAGGCGTTGGAATTGCTTAAAAAGGAGCGTTCTAATATTTCTGAAGTTGCCTACAGCACGGGTTTCAGCAGTCCTGCCTATTTCTCAAAATGTTTCCATAAAAAGTATGGGATATTGCCTTCTAACTTTAAGTGGAACGTGTAAGTATTTGTAATGTAGTTAGTTGACTTGTTTAATTTCTCTTGATCCAAAAGTGTATTTATTTGGTCTAAATGTAGAATTGGGGAGAAATATTCCAATCTACATTTGTTACAAATCAAATACATATAGAAATTATGAAAGCAAAATTAACAGTAGTAGCAATCGTAGCATTAGGGGTGTTTTTCGCAAATTGTGTAAAATCGGCCAATGCTCAGGAACCAGGAATTGACATCGTAAATGATGAGTTTCCTGAGAAGCAACAAGAAGTACTAGAAACTTTTGGAGCCATTGCCCAAAGTATTAAAGATGGTGATATGGATAAGCTGATTTCCTTTCATGCCTATGGTCCTAAATTCACCGAATTTAAAAACGGTGCACCTAGAAATGGAGATGTTGCCAATGAGGAACATGAACGTAATGTTTTTGGTTCCGTAACCGAAGTCGTGAAGTTTGATGCGCAGGACTTAAAAATCGCGGTGTATGGTGATGTAGCCAACCTGACATTTCACTCAGATTTTCAATTGAAATTCGGTGAAGATTTAGTTGTTGTAAACGACCAAATCACCCTCTTGTTTGTAGACACTGGCAAGGGTTGGAAAATGGTTCATGAGCATCATTCGCCTTTAACACCTAAGCCGCTATAATAAGAATGATATGCTAGTCCTTTATATTGACAAAACAGTTTTTAGGACTATTTTAAATTTTCAGTATCAATTGACATTAAGCTGATTAATAATTTTATCTAAATAATACATTTAATCACCATTAAAATGAAAAACCTAGCAAAAAACATTCCTTCAGATACTTTGAAATCCTTTAAGTCACAGTTAAAAGGAGGGCTTGTTTTACCTTCGGATGCCAGTTATGACGAGACCAGAAAAGTGTACAACGCCATGATCGATAAACGCCCAGGTTTGTTTGCCATGTGTAAAAATGCGGATGATGTTATAGCTGCCGTAAACTTTGGTAGAGAGAACAATTTGTTGGTAGCCGTACTTGGCGGAGGCCATAACGGTGGCGGCCTGGGACTTTGTGATGATGGTTTGGTGATAGATTTGTCGGGAATCAAATTTGTGGATGTAGACACCACTGATAACACTGTAAAAGTGGGTGGTGGTAATCTTTGGAGCGAAGTAGATAGTGCTACGCATGAGTATGGGTTGGCTATTCCATCAGGAATGGTTTCCAGCACTGGAGTTGGTGGATTAACACTAGGAGGTGGAGTGGGATATTTATCCCGTAAATACGGACTTACTATAGATAATCTCCTTGAAGCGGAAATGGTATTGGCAGATGGTTCTTTTGTTACCGTAAACGCCAAAGAAAATACAGACCTGTTTTGGGCCATACGCGGAGGCGGTGGTAATTTTGGCGTAGTGACTTCTTTCAAATTTCAAGGACGACCCGTAAAAATGATAACTGGCGGACCTACCTTATGGCCTATTGAAAGGGTAGAGGAAATTATGGAATGGTACGACACCTTTATTCATGAGGCTTCCGAAGACTTAAGTGGATTTATTGCAACGATGATCATACCGGAGTCCCCATTTCCAGAGGAATTACACCATAAAAAATTCTGTGCTATCGTCTGGTGTTATACTGGAGACCCTGATAAATTCACAGCGTTATTCAAACCGGTTTTAGCTTTGAATCCTGTTTTTGCCCATGTAGGCGAAATGCCTTATCCCAGCCTACAGGGTATGTTTGATGGACTTTTACCTACAGGATTGCAATGGTACTGGCGCGCGGACTTTTTTAATGACCTTACCCCAGAAATACGCGCAGAACATTTAAAATACGGTTCTACAATTCCTACGCCCTTATCACAAATGCATTTGTACCCCATTACCGGAGCTGCCAGTAGCGTAGGTGCCGAAGAAACACCTTGGGCGTATAGAGACGCTAAATATGCCGGCGTCTATATTGGTGTATCGGCAGACCCCGATGATGCAGAAAAAATCACCGAATGGTGTAAAGCGTATCAAGAAGCCTTGCATCCGTTTTCGGCAGGAGGTGCGTATTCAAACTTTATGATGGATGAAGGTCAGGAGCGAATCAAAGCCAGTTATAAACACAATTATGAGCGGTTAGCAAATATCAAAAAGACCTATGATCCTGAGAATTTATTCCGTGTAAACCAGAATATTAAACCTTCTTCGTAGAAGAGATTTATCTATAATATTGCTACCTACATGTGCATAAAAAAAGCCTATATAAACATCTGTTAAATAGGCTTTTTAGTGCTATTAAATGTAGTGTTTATTTAATTTAATAGTTTACCTTTTTTAGCTTGAAGTCCTAATTCCTTTTCAAATTTAATAGCGTCCGTCTTTAAAATTTTCATGAGTTCTTCCGTATCCATTCCTTCTTTTAGACTACGATTTCCATAGCTGGTATAGCTTTTCTCGTTGAAGGTGTATATGGTAGTATTTAAGTTCGGAACATAAATAATCCTGAGGCTTTTGAAGTTGTTTTTTTTTGCCTCACGAGGAAGCTGATTCAGTTCATAACCATATTGATGGTTAATTAAATCAGTTACTCGATATTTACCCTCTACATTGGAAATCGAAATAGTGGTAACTACAGATTCATTTGAAACTAATGGAATGATTTTCTTACTTTCTGGTTGAAGCGTGCTTTGAATTCCCTTTTCGTCGTATTTTAACAACTGATCAAAATTCATTTCATGAAATGGTAGCCCAGTATCTGCTTTAGCGCTTTTAACTGCATCGGCTTCAATATCAAAATTAAATTGTTCGCCTGTTGCTAAAACTTCGATTAAGTCCGCTTTCCCTTTTTCCACAACTGCTTGAAAATTGTCATCTTTCTGTGCTTCTGCATCAATAATGCAAAAGAGTATTGCTAAGCTCATAATTGTTCTTAATGCTTTCATCTTTATTTTTTTAGGTTTTTAAATTTTAGTTGTATCATACCAAGTTCTCCAGTGTGTTCTAGCACCTGCAGGGTTAACATATTCATCATATGTAATTAATCGCTCAGAACCATTACAAGGTGACCAAGGGTCATTGAGTACGACATATTGTGTGCCGCCAACGGTAACATATCCTTTTATGACAACTACGTGTCCTGTTACCCCAGGAGTACCATAAGCATAACCTAAAACATTCTTTTTGCAATAAATATTTTTCTTAAGGTTAGACCATGTTAAGGCACTGGTGTCCTCCTTAAAACTAACACCTGCAAAGGTAAGTTCTAGCCAGCCCGGAGTATTGCAATCACTTGTTTTAGGACAACTTTCACCAGTATTCTGAAAATCACAACAATTGGTTTTAGTAAATCTATGATTAGCTAAATCGCACTGACTTACTATTTGACCTTCGTTTTGCGCAATCATTTGAGTTACCCCGGCCCAGCACCAATTATTGGTTTCTTGAGGTCTTAAGATGTTATTTACACTACCAATCGTAGCGCTTGGTGTACAGCAACTTTGATATAGCATCATCAAAATAGCTCCAAAGACTAGTTTTACTGCTTGTTTTCTCATAATAGTTTCATTTTATGGTTAAGAAATATCTAATGAGGGAAGATTATTTGGTGTAAAACTATATTGAAAATCAGAAGATTGATTTAAAATATGTATGGTTTGCAAGAAAAACCGTGCACTCAGTCTAATTATATATATGATGTTAAATTCACAGGGTAGGAAATAAAACAGATGATTATATAAGTTGATTTTAAGTCATTATAGCTCAGCCATTCAGTAAAATGACTAAGAATTAGGGAACTATATTTGCAATCTACGCTGTAGAAATATTAGACGATAATTTTCATCACAAAATTTATCCTCAAAGCTAAACACGAACTAAGGGGATATATTTAAAGTAAAATAGACTAATTCAAAAATTAAATTATTGATATACAGTCGTATATGAAAATAAATAATTATTCATTACTCATAAAATTCCGAAACCTCATCTAAAGGCTTCCTTTCAATATCTGGAACATAAGTTGGGGATTTAGGATATCCTACAGGCAATAATAAAAAAGCCCTTTCATTACTGGGTCGGTTCAATAACTTAGCCAGAAAATTCATAGGGCTAGGCGTGTGGGTCAAAGTAACCAAACCAGCATTATGTATAGCCGTTATGAGCATACCGCAGGCAATACCCACAGATTCATTTACGTAGTAATTATTTAGTTTTTCACCTTCGTCACCAAGGTCATGTACTTTTTTAAATACGATAATTAGCCACGGAGCAATCTCTAAAAAAGGCTTGTGCATATCCGTCCCCAGAGGTTCTAAATCTTTCTTCCATCGGTCGCTCATTCTACTTTCGTAGCTTTCCTTTTCTTCCGCTTCTGCAGCTTCTCTAATTTTAGTTTTGAGTGCAGGATTAGAAACCGCACAAAATGTCCACGGTTGTTTATGCGCTCCAGATGGGGCAGTAGCGGCCGTTTTTATCAAGGTTTCAATCACTTCTTTAGGAACAGGCGTATCTGCATACTCCCGAACCGATCTTCTTTGATTTAAATAGCTGTAAAAAACTTCACTTTGTTTTACCAATTCTTCTTGAGATAAGGCATTGGCTTGGTAGATCACATGAGAATGACCGTTAACTAAAATATGAGATTTAGATGACATTTTAATAGTGCTGTTTTAATACGAATATCTACACAAAGTTATTGTTTTTTTAGTGGTCCGAAAATCAATTGATTTCCGGTCTTTTTTTGGTGTGAAATAATATCAATCTAAATAGATAAACCGACTTGCCGGGAAGAATATTTGGAGACTAATGAGCTTATCGTTTTTAGCGGTTTAGTTTTTATTGCGCAAAACAGGTGCCGTTTTATATCGGATGAACGGTATCAAATGTTCGATAACTGACTGTTTACAACAAAAATAGCTAGCTACTCAACATAGACTATGGCAGTCTAGTCTTAACTGTTAAATTTGGTGCCGACTACCTATGCTAAATCTCAACCGTTAGTAACAAAATAGGAGTTTACAACCTACAGTATGAGTTCTAATTTCAAAAAAATCCTTAAGAAGGCAGGTTTTCTGGTTGCTTTTCTATGTTCATTTTTGAGTTACTCCCAGTCTTTCTTAATTACGTTTCCAGAAGCACCAGAAAATGCTACGGTATGTAATGATGCAACCTTACTGAAAGTAAAAATGAATGTAATTGAAGCCTCAACAACTGGCGCCACAATTACTATTGATCTAGCAGATGGAATGCAGTATGAAGTAGGTTCCATTGTAAAAACGGGCGGTACAAGTTCTCTAACCATAACAGAAAATGGAGGCACCCCAAACCAACCTATCTTCACTTTAGGACCAACTAACCTTACCGTTGGTAGTTTTATTGAATTTACTATTCTTAGAAAAGCATATTGTGACGCGTATAGCAACGTTCTTGCCGGAGGTATCTTTGTGGATAAAGTTATTGGTGATATTAATGGATCTTTATCCGATGAGGAAACCACACCGTATTCTATTAATTATCCTTCATTAAGTTTTGTACAACCCGCTACTTTAAATGATGCCTTAATTGGTGACATTAAGAGCAGAACCTTCAGTATAACCAATGGAGCGGACGGTTGTGCCAATGCGGTACATTTTGCCATAGATTATAACGGAACCGGTATTGCGCAGCAAAGTCTTACTTTAGATGGTGTTACCATAAATCCAACATCTGTTGTGGGACCGGTATATTATTACAGCATTTCAGGTACGGACCTTACTGCCGATTCGCAATTGTGTAATGGCGAGACCTTGACTTTTACGGAAACTATAGAAATAAAAACATGCAGCCCAGTTACGGATTATCAAATAGGATGGGGCTGTAATTCTGACCCTGTAGATTGGTGTACAATGGTAACCGGTACGGGTGGTATTAACATGGCTACCGGAAATCCTGATTTCAAATCCAACAGGAACACCAGAATAGGGTATGTAGATATGTGTACCCCGTTTAAAGTAGAAGCGGAATTTGTAAATGAGGGTACGGGAGATACAAATGCTGCTACCATGTATAATCTGAAGTTGCTAAAGGGTAGGGGAACAGGTAGTCAATCATTGACGGCTATGAGTACCATCTACTCCATTTCTAATGCAACCTTAAACTCACAAAGTGTACCATGGGTATATGTAGGTAGAAAATTAACCGTAGATCTTGAAGATTATTTCACTTCTGATCCAGATGGAGCGGGAGTAGGCCTTGATGATATTGATGGTGATGGGTTTTATGATGATTTACCAAAAAATTCAACAGTTGCCATTGTTGTAGATGTGGCCATAAATTGTGCAAGTACTTGTGGCGCTAGTAGTGTGATGGATAATTTTGCTGGATCGGTAAAATATACCACCATGTGTGATGCTACGGAGGTGTCTTCACAGCGGCTTTATGCTCAAGGCTCTTCATTGGCTTATACACAATCGGCATTTGTAACTACAGGCTACATTCCCGCAAATATTGATGACAATGTTCCTTTTAGAACTCGTTTAAGTATAGGATACTATAGACAGAAAGATGATTTTGATAGCGCAAGCTCTCGTTATGTGTATGAACTTACCCTTCCAGCAGGTGTATCGGTTTCGGGAACAGGAAATGTAGAATGGCGGTATGGTGAATTTCCGGGTTCTGGAAATCCCGTTTCTGTAGGATATACCCAAACAGGAAATGTAGTGACCATAACATCACCAAATAACAACATCGGCTATGCCTTAATCGATTTAGTGTATGATTGTAGTTCCGGCTCCGAATTGTCTTTGAATTATGCGTTTAGAAAAATAAATAATCCGGCTACAGGGTGTTCTTGTCAAGGGGAGCTTACTTGTGGTAGTTTAACCACCAATGCCAGTTGCCCAGGTAGCTGTCTTATTGGTCCAAGCAGTGGTATACCTATTGTGCGCCGTGCGGATAATTCTTTGGGTTGGACAGATAGTTCCATGTCTACCAAACAAGTTGCCGCTAATATTAGTGCCTATGATTTATCTAAAGCGTTGTATTTAGATGAAATAGAAATACACGGCAATGCTACCCAAAATGGAGCATCAGCAACCTTAGGAGCTCGTTTGGTATTGGATAAAATTAATGCATCAACCAATAAAATAACCCCTTTAAAAGTAGATGTTACTATCATACGAAGTGGTGTTACTGTTGCCAGTGGAACACTTACCAGTTTTTCTATGGCCAATTCCACTACTACAGACCAAATAATCGATTGGAATTTAAGTGCTCTTATTCCCAATGGAGGTTTGTTAAATGGCGATGAAATAGAAACTGTTTCTCGTTACCAAGTGACCTCTAATAGCATGACGCAACACGATGTGCAGTCTGGCGGACAATGGTATTTTTATAACACGGATGCCGTAACCGGAGACCAAGTATATTGTAACTTCTTTACTCCAGAAATGTATTTAGTAGGTACCAGAGATGTTATTGGCACCAATACCTATTCTAATTACGGATGTGATATTGTACAATTAGGAGGAAGCACCAACTACTTAGCACGAAGGTTTGACACCGCTGGTTTTTATTACCAAAATGAATATAGACCGGTTATGTATGTGGAGTCTATTGAAGCAGTTATTCCGCCAGGATATGAACTTATAGAAGCCAGTATAAGTGGC
The DNA here is from genome assembly GCF_018603515.1 of Zobellia barbeyronii. Taxonomy (GTDB): domain Bacteria; phylum Bacteroidota; class Bacteroidia; order Flavobacteriales; family Flavobacteriaceae; genus Zobellia; species Zobellia barbeyronii. The sequence goes on along the minus strand of NZ_JACATN010000005.1, from coordinate 41,724 downwards.
GGAGGCACTTTAACCGCCGATGCAGTTTCCGGGAATACGTATACGTTTAATAATCCGGGAGATTGGCCTGGTGTAGGCTTAACGGTAACGAATGCCTATGGAAGACTTTATCCTTTTAAAGTAAGGGCCACTTGTGAAACAGAAACAACCGAGCCTATAGTATTTAACTTCAAAATAAAGGATTACTATTACCACTATGCAGATGATAATCCAACAAGCACGGAACAGGAAGTTATAAAAACAAATGCTCGTAATATTACCCATTACGAGCATCCAGAGATTTCGCTAACAAACCAAACGGGTGCTATACAGGCCTCCGAACCAATTGAAAGTTGGGTGGTTCAAATGGCGAATACCGGTTCTAAAACGGCACCTTACAATTGGATTTCCATAGATGATGTGCCTAACGTACAAATTGAAAGAGTAGTGGATATTGCTACAGGTCTTGAGGTGGCCCCAACGCCATATCCTGGGGGTAATTTATATCTTTTAGGAACTACAGGACTTACTACTAGTAGTTTTAAAGATTATAGGGTAGACTTCTCCTATACCAGTTGTGTGGAGACCACCTTAAAGGTTTTTGGTGGTTGGAACTGTAATGAATATCCAACCGATCCCAATGTTGAAACTTGTAGTAAAGAAGAACTAGACCTTATTTTTACTCCAGCAAGTGGCGAGGTAGAAATTATCTCAGTAGAAGAACCCAGTAGTGCCATTGACATCTGTACCCCATTGGACTATGCTTTTAATATTAATTCCGTTCAATCCGGTAATATTAAGGATGTTATGTTCACTATTATTGCACCACAAGGTATGAATCCGGTTTCCGGTAGTTTTGAAGCGGAATATCCTGTAGGTTCAGGTAATTGGGAAGCCATAGCCGTTAGCTCAAATACAGGTTCTAATTATGTTTATAACCTAACCCAGCATACCGTATTTCCTGCTTTGGGTCTACCGGGAACGTTAAACGATGGAGGTGATGCCAATAGTAGATTAATGGCCACACGCTTTAAAATGACCTCTAATTGTAATTTTGTTGCAGGGTCTAACTTTCAGGTTTCGGCATCGGCAAATAATATATGTGGAACACCCGCATTGGGGAACAGTTTAGAATCTCAAACCGTATCAACAAACGTATCTGGTGTAGCCGCAGATTATTCTGTTGTAACAGATGTAGATTTGGTATCCGGTAGTTTTGATAATTGCAGTACGCCTGTTGTATTGGAAAATACGCATACCATTATTACCTCTGAACCTGTTGGCGCCAATGGTTTTATAGATATTGAATTGCCAATAGGATATTCCTATACGGCCAATTCCTATACGTGTACCTCTACTTTATGTGCCTCTTTTGATAGTCTGGAAACCAGTACCAACGGTAATGAAGTGATAAAACTTACCATTTCGTCTGGAATGGTAAACGGAGACGTCTTTAGCTATACATACGAGGTTACAGAAGACGCAACTGGTTTTATAAGTTGCGGTAATAAGACCATAACTATTACTTCTTTAGATGAGACCGAAAATATATCCTGTTCTACAGAGTCTGACGGATTCTGCCCTATACTTTCTGTCCAAACCGGTGAATACGATTATATTTTTAATGTAGATCGCGCAAGTTTGGTAATCACTTCTACAGCTACTAAAGCAAAATTATCGGGTACTAATGAACTAATTGCTACCGCCTTTAGTATTGAAAATACATCAACTTTTGATATTGCTTCAGGAACTATAATAGAGGCTTTTTATGATGCCAACCAGAATGGTGTTTATGATGCTTCGGAAATTATTTTAGATGATAAAATACTCGCCGTAGGCATCACAGCAGGGAATACCATATCTGAATCCCTTAGTTTTACTATTCCAACCTCACAAGTTTGTAATGTAGTTATAGCCGTAAGAACTAGTGAAAACCGATGCTTTTGTGCAGATGCCTATACGCCTATGGTGACACCTGCATCATTAAATGGAGCAGCGGGTACGGACAAAGAAGTTTGTGAAATAACCAGTAGTGTTACTTTGGGTAATCCACTAGCTGCTTATACCTATCAATGGGCAGGTATATCTCCTGTAGAGACCGCTTATTTAGATAATACGCTATCGGCAAGTCCTGTGTTTACTTATAATGGACCAAAAATCTCAACTCCGGTAGACCTTATTTATACGGTAACCGTAACCCGGCCCAACGGATGTAGGAGTACGGATACGATGACGGTAACTGTAAATCCGTCACCTCAAGCAGCTGTGAACACCACAGATACTAGTTGTGGGTTGAATAACGGTAGTATAGAATTTGTATTTAGAGACTACCCTCAAGAAACTTGGATAGAGTTTAGTTTAGATAACGGAAGTACTTATAGGTCTCAAATATCAGACGCTATGGGAAGTATTAGGTATACCGGACTATCATCGGGAACATACGATTTATGGGCTCGATGGGGAGATAATTCGTGTCCTGTAGACTTAGGCAATTACACAATAAATGTCATTGCAGAAGTTAATTATACCACGCAACCAACAAACGAAATTGTACTAGTTGGACAAGATGCCATATTCTTTGCAAACGTACAGAATGCAAATACGTATCAATGGGAATTGAGTACAGACAACGGAACAACATTTAATACTATCACGGACGGTGCTGCGTATTCCGGAACACAAACCACCACATTAACTGTTGTAAAGCCAGGTATGGATAAAAACAACTATCAATACCGTTTAATGGCGTCCAATACAAATACACCCTTATGTGCTGCTACGGCCTCGGACACAGTTCTATTAGCTGTACGTTTACCTAGTGTTATTACCAATAGGAGAATAACCCATAGGGTTAAAAAGCAGTAAAATCTTCTTATTTTAAAAAGAGTTTTAGTTATATAACTACCGCCCGAAATATAGGTCACACCTGAATGTTTAGGATGCTAAAAACAAAAAATTTATTGCATTATTTATCTGTTAATTAGTGTTTTATAAATATAATTTCTTCTCAATTTTTAAACTCAGCTTCTTATTTTCTTATATTAACTCCAGAGTGTAACCAAACCTACATTTTCTTCAATTCGGTTTTTAAGCTTAGTTATTGGTTTAAGAATACATATTGGTATAAATAGTCCACTTATGTTAACCAAACCCAAAAAAGGACACTAAAGAGGAAAGGGAGACAATTTTAGAGTTTATAATTGGCCCGCTAACTACATAAACTAAAGAAAATGAAAACTAAAACACCTGTATTATTTCTGTTTGTATTTGTATTATTTCAGTTCTCTACTGCACAACAATTACAAACGGATTTACCTAAAATTGAAAATTATAAGAAAGGAGAATTAGTGATTAAAGCAGATCCTTTTGGTGGGAAAAACCCCATAACCATAGGTATGGTTACCCCAGACGGAACTATCCATTTTGAATGGCCAGAATTAGATTTGGATACCATTGAAGGTAGTGACATGTACAGAACTCAGGTTTCACGTTTAGTAGGAGGCTCTTTTTGTAAAGATCCAGATGCTGTGATTACCAATGAAAATGCACAACCTTTGAAAGTGGAATATATTTATGTATATAAATATGATCAGCGGGTAGGCTTTATTATACCCACCACACAGAAAGGACCAGAACATAGAAAAGACCAATTGGGCAGTACAATGTATTTGGTATATAGCGATGTGGAGACCAATGCTAAAGCTAATTGTAGTGAGAAGAAACAATGGGAAGGCGCGTATAGTTTTGATGAAAAGACCTCTTATAATCTTCAACTAAAAAAGGGCTGGAATCTTGTATCCGACAGCTTAACGGAAATGGAAGATTGGGATAATGGAACCGAAAAAGGAAGTCTGCCAAAAACAAGAATAGTTGAATCCGTAGATAAAGTGCCAGCAAATATAAATTGGTATATGAAATATAACGCCAATGACGAATATTTGGAAATTGAACAAAGACTGATTAAAACTAAGCCCATTACAAGTCAACAATACGAAAGTTGGATACCAAAAAAGTTAGGGAACTTAAAAAGAACAAACTATGAAATTGGCAAAACAATAGAGCGAATGCCTACGAAGAATAATGTTTACCTCCTTTTTGAAAAAGGAGATAAAAAGATAGAGGTGACCATTGTTGATTGTGCAGATCATAAAAAAGCAGCAAGTATGTATACGTTAATGGAAGGGATGGCAAGCCGGGAATGGAAGGATAAAACAAAAACAGGGTATAAAAGTGCTTCTAAAATGGATGATAAGCGCGTGATAACTGATTATGACCAAAAGGAGGCAAAGACACTTATTACCTATAATTCTAACCAGCGGTTTACAGTAAAAGCAGAAGCAACAAGCCTTACGCCAGAAGAGCTTTGGGAGCAATTGAAAACATTGAATTTGAAGGCCTTACTTGAAGACTAAGAAAAAGTTTTATTGTTGCCGCTCTACTTTAAAAAAGATTTCATTTGGAGATTATACAAAATTTTGATGATGAAAAATTTACGTTGTTTTTTTATACCTCCAAACTGCCAATCCGTTCATGACAAAGGCATAAAGCAATGTTTTTAGTAGGTGAGGGAGAATATCTATAAAACCAGAACCCTTAAGCATTACCATGCGCATGACTTCAACAAAATATTTTACAGGGTTGAACTCAGTAACGATTTGGGCCCATTTGGGCATGCTTTCAATAGGTGTAAATAAACCACTCATTAAAATGAAAATCACCGTAAAAAACCAAGCAATAAACATGGCTTGTTGCTGCGTATCCGTAAAATTTGAGATGAACAATCCTATTCCTAAAATTACCAAAATATAAATGGAGGTGTACAAATACAAGAGAGCCAAACTCCCCACCATCGGGACTTGGAATATTATCTTTGCTAGTAATAGCCCTATGGTCAACAATCCCATTCCTATGACCCAAAACGGAAATAGTTTCCCAATAATAAACTGACTCTTTTTAATGGGTGTCACGTTTATTTGCTCTAGAGTTCCAATCTCTTTTTCGCGTACGATGTTCATTCCGGAAAGGAACAGCGTAATCATGGTGACCAGTAATACCAATATGCCTGGAACCATAAACGTTTTGTAATTTAAGGTTTCATTATACCAAAACAAGGGTATGGTTTCTATATTAACAGGTTGTATTTGGTTGTCAGAAACTTGTAGTAAATCAATTTTTAAGTGTTGATTATAACGTTTTACAATCTGGGTAATGTATACATTTTCAACTCCTGCAGCCGCACCATCAATAGCATTAATGGTAACTCCTAAATTAATATATTTTTCCTTTTGTAAATCCCGTTCAAAATATTGCGGAATGTCTAATACCACATCTACATTACCTAATAACATTTCTGCGCTTGCCTTTGCTTCCGATGGAAAATCTGTCAATACATTAAAATAATCAGAAGCATTAAATTTCTCAACTAAAGCTCTAGAAGTAGAAGTATGGTCATTATCAATGTAGCCAAATTTGATATTCTTTACTTCAAAAGTAGCCGCGTTGGATAGAATGATAAGTTGTAGAACCGGCAAAACAAAAATGATAGGTAGCATTCCTTTATTTCTAAAGATTTGCTTGAACTCTTTTTGTATGATGTATAGAATGGTTTTCATTACTCCAATCTTATTTTATATTTCTTTACACTCAATGCTATAAAGAATACGGTCATTCCCAAAAGAATTAGTGTTTCTTTCCATATGTATTGTATGCCTACACCTTTGAGCATGATGCCTTTAATGATGATGATAAACCATTTTGCTGGAATGATATTGCTGATAATTTGAAGCGGCACCGGCATACTGGAAATAGGAAAAATAAAGCCAGACAGTAGAATTACTGGTAGCATGAGTCCCATTAAAGAAATCATCATAGCGGTTTGTTGCGTTTTAGAAATAGTGGAGATTAAAATGCCCAATGCCAAAGCACTTACTATAAATAATACACTCTCTAAACCAAGCAGAAATAGGCTGCCTTGCACTGGCATATGAAAGATAAAAATACTTAACAACACTATAACTATAGCGTTAATAACAGATAGAAAAATATAAGGAACCACCTTTCCTATAATCACTTGAAAGGGGTTAATTGGCGATACCAAAAGTATCTCCATAGTACCCAATTCTTTTTCTTTTGTAATAGAAATAGAAGTCATCATTGCCGAAACCAACATGAGAATAATTGTCATTACACCTGGCACGAACATATAGACGCTTTTTAACTCTGGATTGTACACCATACGCGTCTGAGAGACAATTTGATATGGGGTAGTGGTACCTTTATTTAATTCTAATTGATACTGCTGTAAAATGGCATTTACATAATTACTTATGGTATTTGCCGTATTGGGATCTGTGGCATCCGTAACAATTTGTATCGTGGCTTTGTGGTCGTTAATCAGATTTTTACTGAAGTCATTTTCAAAATTCAAAACGGCCTTAACCTGTCCTTTTTCAAAAACAGAAGCAATGTCCGCTTCGTGAGTTATCATCTGCTTAATACTGAAGTATTTTGATGCCGATATTTTATAGATAATTTCCTTTGTAGTAGCATCTTTTGAATGGTCTAAAACAGCAATATCTACATTATTTATTTCATTGGTAATAGCGAAACCAAAAAGCAAAATTTGGGCAATAGGCATTCCAAAAAGTATAAACAATGAGCGTCTATCTCTAAAGATGTGGTAGAATTCTTTTTTTACAAAGCCTATGAACCTTTTCATCCTCTTGCCAGTTTTAGAAATACGTCGTTCATAGTAGCAGCGTTAAACTGTTTTTTAAGTTTTTTGGGAGTATCTAAAGCCTCTATTTTTCCATTGACCATAATAGATACACGATCACAATATTCTGCTTCATCCATATAGTGTGTAGTAACAAAAACCGTGGTTCCTTCATTTGCAGCTTTATAAATCATCTCCCAAAACTGGCGTCTCGTAATAGGGTCAACACCTCCTGTGGGTTCATCTAAAAAGACAATTTTTGGATCATGGATTAAAGCCACGGAAAAAGATAGTTTTTGTTTCCAACCCAAGGGCAAGGAAGCTACTAATTGGTTGGCTACTTTTTGGAGTCCTAATTCCGTAATTAATACATCTGACTTTTCTTTTATCACATTTCTAGACAAGCCATAAATACCTCCAAAAAAAGTGATGTTCTCTTTAACCGTCAAATCATCATATAGTGCAAACTTTTGGCTCATATAACCAATGTTCTTCTTAATGTCTTCGGCCTGTTTGAATACATCAAAACCGGCTACATTGGCTGTTCCAGCAGTTGGAATAGAAATACCAATTAGCATTTTCATTGCTGTAGTTTTACCTGCTCCATTAGCTCCTAGAAAACCAAATATTTCCCCTTTTTTAACGTCAAAAGTTATGGCATCTACCGCCGTAAAATCACCAAACATTTTGGTTAACCCTTCTACTTGTATGACTTTATCGTTATCCATTATTTTGCCAGTTCCATAAAGGTATCCTCAATGGTAACCTTTGTTTTTTCTATTACAAGATCAGATAGGTTTTTAGATTCTAAATACGCTTTTAATTCTGTTGGATTAAAATCTGACCTTTGATCCGTGTAATGAACAAATTCACCAAAAGGGTAAACACTATGACTATACTCATAGGCCTTTAAAGCGTTTGTAAGCTCATATGTATTAGTGGCGCTAACATTGTAAATCTGTTTTGGGTAATGCTTTACAATGGCTTGTGGTGTGTCTATCTGTAAAATTTTACCGTCTTGTATCAATGCTATTCTATCGCACAAAGCAGCCTCGTCCATATACGGTGTTGATACTAAAATGGTAATACCTTTTTGTTGCAATCGTTTAAGCATCTCCCAAAATTCTTTTCTAGAGACAGGATCAACACCCGTAGTGGGCTCATCTAAGAACAATACTTTTGGTTTGTGAATGAGGGCACAGCACAACGCTAACTTTTGTTTCATTCCGCCAGAAAGTTTACCGGCTCTACGGTTTTTAAAAGGTTCTATCTGAACGTAGATCTCTTGTATTAAATCGTAGTTTTCTTGAATAGTCGTACCAAAAGTAGTTGCGAAAAAAGTCAGGTTTTCCTCTACGGTCAAATCTTGATAAAGTGAAAATTTTCCCGGCATGTACCCAACACTGTTCCTTATCTTTTTATAATCCTTAACCACATCAAAGCCAGCAACGGTTGCCGTACCTTCATTAGCCAATAAAAGTGTAGTTAAAATCCGGAACAAGCTTGTTTTACCAGCGCCATCCGGACCAATTAGACCGAAGAGCTCGCCAGATTTTACCTCAAAAGAAATGTCCTGTAAGGCCTTAACGGCGTCATAAGATTTTGATATGTTAGAAACGGATATGCTCATTATTCTTGAGTTAACCATAGTTCTGCAGGCATACCAATCTTAAGGCTTCCATCATTGGCAACATCTATTTTTAGAGCATAAACCAAAGCAACACGTTCTTCTTTTGTTTGAATAATTTTAGGTGTGAATTCAGCTTCGGAGGCAATCCAGCTGATGGTCCCTTTATAAGACTTCATAGATGTGTCATCATCAATTTTTACGGTGACTTCCTGACCAATTTTTAAATTGGCTAATTGAGTTTCACTAATATACACGCGTAACTGCATGGTTTTTAAATCTGCAATTTTATAAAGCGGTTTCCCAAAAGTTGTAATCTCATTAGGTTCTGCATACTTGGTTAAAACCGTTCCCGCTAAAGGGTTAATGATTTTACTTTTTTGAATCTGATCATCAATTTGCCTAAGCTGCACATCAATAGATTTTAATTCGTTTACCACAGGAGCATTCTGTATTTCAACACTTCTAATTTGACTTTTTAAAACATCTATATCACCTTCAATATCATCTAATTGTTTCTGTGTACCGGCATTATCCTTTATTAAATTCTCAATTCTATCTTTGTTGATATTTCCATTTTTCAATTTGGAATTGAACACATTAATTTGTGACAGTACACCTCTAGATTTTGAACTGACAACAGCCTTAGAAACTTCTAATTGTTCTCGTTTTAAGGCTAGCGGAATGGTATCTATATATCCTATAAATTGCTGTTTCTTAAGAACATCTCCCTCATTAACATCAAACTGCATTAGCTTTCCACTATTTTCTGCTGAAATAGTGATTTCAGTAGCTTCAAAATTACCGTAACCGTCTGCTTTTCCATTAGAATCACCACAGGAAAAGAGGGTGGTAGCAATAATACTTAAGCCTAATATATAGTTGTACCTTTTCATTTTTCTATATGTATTACCCTTTAATGACATTGTAGTTTGCTTTTGCGAGTTGTAACTGTATCTCATGCCGTACTAAGGTGTTTTGGTCTTCATATAAATTGGTAAGTTCCGTGATATATGCTGAAGATGTAATCACCCCATTTTTTAGTTGTGAATCTGCCATTTGCAACACTTCTTTTCTAAGGTTGATTATAGCTTCATCAGATGTTATAATAGCTTCTATTTTCTCTATTTCCCTTTGCTGTTTATTTAGCTCAATAGTAGTGTTGAGTTTAAAAACTTCTGTTTCATTATCTACAATATCTTTATTGATAGCTAATGATTGCCGTTGTTTTTGATTAGCGTTCCAATCAAAAACATTCCAATGTAATTTCACGCCTGCTATATAAAAAGGTTGAAATGAATTATCTAGCATATTCAATCCTGGATTTCCATAACCACCTGTAGCAAAGCCTAGTAATTTGGGTACGTTCTGTTTAGAAATCAAATTTTCTGAATTCTCGATTTCGTCTTTTTTATACTGAAATAATTCCAGTTCAGGTCTAATTAACTCTTTCTGTACATGAATTTTTATTAGCGAATTTTTAAATTCTGTGCTAGCATCTATAGGCTGTTTTATTAAACTAGAGAGCGTTTCTATTAGCGTTAATTTATTGCTTTCTATTTCCTTAAACTGTTGACCTATTTTTAATAATTCAGCTTCCAATACTTTATCTGAAGAGGGTAGTAGTATACCGTTTTTTACACCAGAACTAACCTCTTTTAGTTTAGCCTCTAACTGTGTTTGTTTCGATTTTAATAATAGATTGCTTTCCTGTGCTAATAGGATAGAAAAATAGAGTTGATTAATCTGTTGTCTTAATTGATATAGACTGACTTCAACCTGTTTTTGTTTCGATTTTAGCTCAGCAGATTTAATGGCTAATGAAGCGGCCGTTGCCCCTCCGTTATAAATCAATTGATTTACCGAAAACGTAGCACGATACTGATCTTTATTTAATGGGTCAATATTAGCGCTGGCAATAGGAATTTCAATTACATCAGATTGATAAGTAGCTTGCGCATCCAGACTTAATTGAGGCAGTTTTGCAGTAGAAATTACAGCGGCTTCTAAAGTATTTTGTGTTTCCAAGAGTGATGACTGTTTTGCCAAAGGGTAATTTTGAGTCACAGAATTATAACACTCTTCCAGCGTAATACTTTGCTGAGCAATAGCAGGAAACGCTGTTAGTATTACAAGAAATAGTAGTATACGTTTCATACTAGGTGTTCTTTATGGAGTTGATAATGAAATCGGCAACTTCAGTTTTACGGTCTTCCATGAGTTGTTTATATACCTTACTATCTACATTAGAGAAAGCCATAATCAAAGGTTTAGCTACAAAAGGAAAAATATTGAGCGCTAGAATATTGATGAACAACTGCTCCGCACTTATAGGCTTTATACTGCCTTTTTCTACCTCTCTATCTACTTGCTTCTTAAATTTAGCTAGGTTAGGAAATCCTTTGCTATCCTTCATTTGTAGAATAAACTCCGGATTTCTATTCAATTCTTGAATTATAAAATTGGGTAAATAAGGATGCTTACTAATAAAAGATATATAGTTAAAAGTGAAGTTTTTCACTTTCTCTTCAATAGAAGAATCGTCATTTAAAATTGCGTTTAATTGAGGCGCCAGTAAGGAAAAGACATTTTTAAAAACGGCTTCAAAAAGTAGTTGTTTACTTCTATAGTAATAATGAAGCATAGCTTTATTAATCCCTGCTTTATCGGCTATTTCTTGCATTCGTGCACCATCCATTCCTTTGGTCTGGAAAACATTCTTTGCTGCTTCAAGTATTTGCTCTTCGGTATTTTCGTCTTTGCCTTTTTTCATTCCTAACTATACGGTTTAACCATTTGGTTAACAAAATTACGTAAAAATAGTTTTGACCAACAGATTAATCACATAAAACTTTGGTTTCCAAGTTTAAAGCAAGCTTATTGGGGTAATGTCAGGGTTTATAAATCAAGTCTTTGTAAGTTTTAAAATAGAGGTAGACTAACCCATGAATTTAAAATCAGAATAAAGTAGTTATGAATAAAAAACTTAAAAGCACCTTAGCGTCATTTTTATTGACAATGGTAGTTGCTACCACAGTTAATGCACAAAACACAGATACTAAATCAGCTGAATTATTAGATGCCTTAGAAGCGGTAAATGGAGGTTATACTGCCTTAGATGCCAAAAAAGATATTCAATATCATTATGTATATGACAATTTTGCTAAAGGCAAAGATGTGTCTATAGAGCGTTATATTTTTAATGGGGAACAATCATGGGGTTCTTACGAGCAACATGATATTAATTTACTTCCTGGTCAAAAAGGAACAGCCGTTCAATCTTTAGTGGATAACAAACCTGCGTTAACTTTAGAAGGTAAGAATATTACTGATCCTAAAGCTATAGGCGGAACCGTGTTCTTACGTAAAGTAAATATTTATTGGTTCGCAATGATGTATAAATTGAAGAATCCAGGCACTAACTACAAATACCTTGGTACTGAAAAAGTAGGAGATATTAATTATGACAAAGTGAGTTTAACCTACAGCGCCGATGTTACTAAAAAGGAACAGAACGATGAGTTTATTTTGTATTTCAACCCTAACACACATTTGGTGGATCAGTTCTTCTTTTCTTTACCAGCCATGGGTGTAAACAAGCCAATTTTAAAAATGACATTGACTTACGAAACCGTTGATGGTCTTTTGTTATCTACTGTACGTAAAAGTTATATGCCAGATAAAAAAGGTGGTTTTGTAGAAACAGGTGTTTATACGATGAGCGACATAAAATTTAATAATGGTTTTAAGAAAGAAGATTTTCTTTTAAACTAGAATTCAACATCATAATTTATAAGAGTCCAATCTAAGATTGGGCTTTTTTTTGCGAAAAATTGAAATAAAAAACGCTTACTAATAACCTGTAAGACCTATTTTTAATTTCACTGGTTTTTAATAAAATACCAATAGAGCAATTAAAATATCAAAAATTAGCAATCGTGGTCTTAATTTAGGTTGTTAGTTATTTTTACATAAAAATTTAAACGAAGTAGGTGGAACCTCAAATTAGTCGCTATATTAGGATGTAACGAATTTAATTTTACTAGATGGCACTGAAAGTATCAATCTCACATAAGACGACTTATAAATATGATAGGAGAATTAATCTTTCTCCACATATTTTTAGACTAAGACCAGCACCACATAGTCGCACACCTATTGAAGCGTATTCTATTAAAATAAAGCCAGACAATCATTTTTTTAATTGGCAACAGGATCCTTTTGGCAACTATCTAGCACGTATTGTTTTTCCTGAGAAAACAGATTTCCTATCAGTAGATATTGAGATTATTGCCGATTTGAAAACAATTAATCCTTTTGATTTTTTTGTTGAAAAAGGGGTGGAAAATTATCCTTTTGTCTATTCGGAGGAATTGAAAAAAGAACTTTTACCTTATTTAGAAATAACTGAGAAGGGCCCACTATTGAAAGATTGGGTAAAAAAAATTGATTTAACTCCTAAAAGAAGTATTGACTTTTTGATAGAGCTGAACAGCAGCCTGTATAATTATCTTAATTATACGGTCCGTATGGAGCCTGGCGTGCAGTCTTGTGAAGAAACCTTAGATAAAAAGCTTGGTTCCTGTAGAGATTTTGCATGGCTTTTAGTACAGACCTTAAGACATCTAGGTCTTGCAGCACGTTTTGTTTCTGGATATTTGGTGCAATTAAAATCTGATGAAAAATCATTGGATGGTCCTTCTGGTCCAGAAGAAGATTTTACGGATTTACATGCATGGACCGAAGTATATCTACCTGGTGCAGGTTGGATTGGATTGGATTCCACTTCAGGACTTTTGGCAGGTGAGGGCCATATACCGCTAGCATGTACACCTTCTTTTGAAAGTGCTGCCCCAGTATCTGGAATGACAGATCCGTGTGAAACTGAATTCATATTTAATAATTCCGTTACTAGAATTTTTGAATCTCCAAGAGTAACAAAACCCTATACAGAAGATCAGTGGAATGCTATTTACAATCTAGGTTTTGAAGTAGAGGAGCAATTACAGGCCAATGATGTACGATTGACCATGGGAGGAGAGCCAACTTTTGTTTCTATAGATGATATGGAATCTAAAGAATGGAACACGGCTGCTGATGGAGAACATAAAAGAAAACTAGCGAGCGAACTTTCTGTGAGCTTAAAGAATGCATTTAGCAAAGGTGGTCTATTGCATCACGCACAAGGAAAATGGTACCCTGGCGAGCCATTACCACGTTGGTTAATAGGAATACATTGGCGAAAAGATGGTGAAAAGGTTTGGGATGAGCCTAAATTGCTAGCTTCATTTTCTGAGACCTATAAATTACCTGAAAATATTAGTAATACTTTTCTAAAGAACCTAGCTAGTAAATTAGGTGCTTCTGAAACCAGCATTATGCCTGCTTATGAAGATGCCTTTTATTTTCTTTGGGAAGAAGGGAAATTACCGGTTGATGTTGACCCTAAAAAATATAATAAAAAAGATACCAGCCTAAGACGTAAGTTGGGCGAGATTTTGGAGCAAGGTCTTGGAGAAACTATAGGTTATGTTTTTCCGTTGGCCAAAAAAGATGCTCAGTGGATTACTAACCCTTGGGAGTTTCGTGGTAAACATTTATACTTAACACCGGGGAATTCGCCAGTAGGTTTGCGTTTACCACTAGAATCATTGCCAAAAGACCCTGAGGTACCTTCAGAACCTACGGCAGAGCCAGAAATGTTTGAAACAAAGCCAAAATTGAAACCTTATGGTTTTGAGCTAAAACAAAGAATAAAGTCCGCAAAGGTAAAGCCAAAGCTAGAAAAGCAGCCTTACGTGCGTACAGCAATTTGTGCCGAGGTTAGGGAAGAAAAATTATATCTTTTTCTACCTCCGTTAGATAGCGCAGAAGACTTTTTAGATTTAGTAGCCAGTATAGAAGCCTCGGCCAAAGAATTAGATGTTCCCGTGATTTTGGAAGGTTATGAGCCACCAAGGGACAATCGTTTGGAAGTGCTTAAAGTTACACCGGATCCTGGGGTAATTGAAGTGAATGTGCATCCAGCAAAAAACTGGAAGGAGCTTACGGACAATACACTTTTATTATATGCCGAAGCCAAAAAGTGTAGGTTGGGCACAGAGAAATTTATGCTGGATGGGAAGCATACAGGTACTGGTGGTGGAAACCACGTTACTTTAGGTGGCGTAACTCCTGCAGATAGTCCATTGCTTAGAAATCCTCAATTGCTTCGTAGTTTACTTACTTTTTGGCAACACCATCCTGGTCTTTCATATTTATTTTCAGGAGCCTTTATTGGGCCAACAAGTCAAGCTCCACGTGTAGATGAAGCTAGGTTAGAAAATTTATACGAATTAGAAATTGCTTTTTCTCAAATTCCTGATGACGAAGAGGTTCCTTTTTGGCTGACCGATAGGCTTTTTAGACATTTATTGACGGATATTACAGGAAACACTCATAGAGCGGAGTTTTGTATAGATAAATTATATTCTCCAGATAGTTCATCTGGGCGTTTAGGTATTCTTGAGCTTCGGGCTTTTGATATGCCGCCACATGCACAGATGAGTCTAATGCAAATGTTATTGGTACGAACGCTGGTAGCTTGGTTCTGGAAAAAACCTTATAAGCACAATTTAGTGCGATGGGGAACGGAACTGCACGATAAATTCTTATTGGAGCATTATGTAAAAGAAGATATAAAGGACATAGTTACCCAACTTAATGATGCAGGCTTTCCATTTAAATTAGATTGGTTTGATCCTTTCTTCGAGTTTAGATTTCCACTTTATGGTATGGTCGAAATTAATGCCATGCAGATAGAATTGCGCATGGCTATAGAACCTTGGAATGTACTTGGAGAGGAGATGACGGGCGGAGGAACAGCCAGATACGTAGATTCTTCACTAGAAAGGGTACAGATAAAAATCAATAATTTTACAGAAGAACGCTATGTTTTAACCTGTAACGGTGTAAAAGTACAATTAAGTAGTACAGGAGTAAAAGGTGAGTATGTTGCTGGTGTGCGTTTTAAAGCTTGGGAACCTTGGTCTGCTTTACACCCTACATTAGGTGTAGATACGCCGTTGGTTTTTGATGTGGTAGATACTTGGAATAATAAGTCTATAGGTGGTTGCACCTATTTTGTTGCTCATCCTGGCGGGCTATCTTATGATAGTTATCCGGTGAATAGTTATGAGGCCGAATCACGAAGAATTAATCGCTTTTGGGACTTTGGTCATACGCAAGGAGAGATAGCGCCTACAGAAATGGTTGCAGCAACAAATTTTGTTGGTAGAATGGTAGAACGTAAAGCTGCTTCTACTACTTTTGACTATTCAGAGATTCCAGTAAGTCCAGAATACCCTCATGTACTTGATTTACGGAAAAAGAAATAAAGAAAACTTTCAACATAAGTGATAAATACAACGTGGTTAAGTAATTATTTTACAGATTATAAGTCCGATGAAATGTTTACTCCAAAAATGGATGTAAAACCGCATTGGACAAAACTTTTTAAAGGTCTAGGTGAGTTAGGTGAAGAAGGTTTAAATGCACGTCAAAGAGATATTGACTGGCTTTTGGCAGAGAATGGTGTCACCTATAATGTTTACAATGACCCCAAAGGATTGCATAGACCATGGAATCTAAACGCGGTTCCTTTTTTATTGCATGAAAGCGAATGGAAACTTGTTGAAGCAGGGTTAAAGCAAAGAGCTGAGTTATTAAACTTGGTTTTGAAAGATGTTTATGGCGAGCGTAATCTCATTAAAAACGGAATCGTACCTAGTGAAATTATTTACGGGCATCGCGGTTTTTTGCGTCAATGTACAGGAATAAAATATTCTACTGAAAAATTACTATCCATGTACGCTGCAGATATTGCTCGTGGTACGGATGGGCGTTTGTGGGTCGTAAATGATCGTGCAGAAGCTCCTTCTGGTATGGGATACGCCTTAGAGAATAGATCTACTACAAGTAGAATGCTGCCTGAGATGTTTTCTAAAATGAATGTAAAGGGACTTTCTGGTTTCTTCCAAGAGTTCAACCAAATGTTGGTTGATGCTTCTCCTGAAAACAAAGAAAATCCGAACATCGTAATTTTAACTCCGGGTTCGCATAACGAAACTTATTTTGAGCATGCCTTTTTAGCCTCTTTTTTAGGTTATCCATTGGTCCAGGGCAACGATTTAGTTGTTCGTAACGGATTTTTGTGGATGAAATCGCTAAAGGGATTAAAACAAGTAGATGTTGTTCTTAGAAGAGTAGATGATGCATATATAGACCCTTTAGAACTTAGAGAAGATTCACGTCTTGGTGTTGCGGGATTACTAGATGTGGTACGCAGAGGTAACGTGGCAATTATAAATCCTGTTGGTAGTGCCGTTCTAGAAAACCCTGGGCTAATACCTTTTATGCCTGCCATAGCAAGGTATTTTCTCAAAGAGGAACTTATTTTACCACAAATAGCTTCATGGTGGTGTGGTCAGGAAAAGGAACGGAATTATGTTTTAAACAATATTTCTAACCTTGTAATTAAAAGAATAGATCGTACCAACCGCGAGAGCATTCATTTTGGGGAATTTCTAAGTAAAGATGAAATTGAAAAGCTAAAAGCAGAAATTAATCTTAGACCATACAGGTTTGTAGCTCAAGAGAAAATTAATTTTTCTACAGCTCCAAATCTTACAGACGGAAAAATTGAACCACGAAATTTGGTGGCTAGAACTTTTTCTATAGGAACAGAAGATGGGTATTCCGTAATGCCAGGTGGTTTAGTACGTGTTGCTCCAGATAGGGATACCGTTCGTGTATCCAATCAGCGTGGTGGTACCAGTAAAGATTTTTGGATACTAGAAGATGCCGCAAGTAAGGAGACCAAAGCACACTACTGGCAACCAAAACCATCTATTGGTGCTACGGGTTTAAACGATTTACCCAGTCTTACCGCTGAAAATCTATATTGGGCCGGTCGTTATGTAGGTCGAACCTTAGTTAATGCCCGTTTTTTAAGAATGGTGCTGAAACAGATGGTTCTTGTTCAGAATAGTAGTGAAAAACCAGATAGCGTTAAGTTACAGGTGCTTTTTAACGCAGTAACACAGTTAACCGGAACCTTTCCGGGATTCTCCGAGAAAAATAAAAAAGGAGAATTTGCAATGGATGATCCTTATAAAGAAATGCTATCTGTTATTCTGGATAAAAACAGGTCGGGTAGTTTAGCCCATACCATTAGTATGTTCAGTAATTCATACTATTCCATAAGAAACCTTTGGTCTTCCGATATGTGGCGTGTTTTTGAAAATATTCAAAAAATATGGAGAAGTTTTGAAGAAGACTCTGACAGATCCATCAACAAAATAATAAAAGTGCTTAATCAATTAATAACCCGCTTAATTGCATTTATGGGTTTAATAGAAGAAAGCATAATGGTGCAACAAGGTTTGTTGCTTTATTTTATTGGGTTGCAGCTAGAACAGAGTACGCTAACAATTACAAAATGCAGGTCTTTGTTGTCTATAAAATATGATGAGCAAGTAGAGTATGAATTATTAGAGTACTTATTGGTTAGTCATGAAAGTTTAAATATTTATAGACATAGTTACCGTTCGTATATTCAAATAGAGCATGTTATTGATTTGGTGATGCTTGACTTAGAATACTCAAGATCACTAACCTATATGTTTAATAGAATTCAAAAAGATATATCAAAATTACCTCACTCAGATACAATGCATCATTTGGTGGATTATCAGAAATACATATTTGAAGGTTTTTCAAAATTACGTCTGGCAAATTCAATAGATCTTGTAAAATCCGAATCAAAAGAGGATGTTGTACGCAAAGATTTAGATAATTTACTAGAAGAACTATCCGACTTACTTTATGAAACGTCCCAATCCATATCAAAAACTTATTTTGATCACACGACCAAGCAAAATCAATTAGTTAGACAGTCTTTTCCTATTTAGTTATGATATTCAATATTACCCATATTACGAAATATGAATATAACGCTCCGGTTAGCTATTGTCATAATATAGCAACCCTAAGGCCTCGTGAATCTAATGGACAGCAATTGTTGTCTTATAAGATTGATGTTGTTCCGGAGCCAGCGGAAATATCTGAACGAGTAGATTTTTTTGGAAACTACTTAACTCGTTTTTCTATTCAAACACAGCATACCGTATTAAAAGTAATTACCCAAAGTAAAGTGTTGCGGGACTATACGCAATACCATGAGTCTTTCTTTTCTGATGCTTGTAAGGGGGTGACTTTAACTGATGCCCTGAGTGCTTTAAATAGTAATGACCCTGAAATTATAGAGGCTAAGCAGTATATATTAGAATCTATTTTTATCCGCAAAACAGATAAAGCAATTAAGGATTATGCCGAATTATCTTTTAAAGCAAACAGGTCCGTTTTTGAAGCTGCTTATGAGTTAATGCAGCGCATTTATACAGATTTTGATTTTGATTCCGGATTTACCAGTATTTCTACACCTATAGACGAGGTTATGAGAGAAAAAAAGGGGGTTTGTCAAGATTTTGCTCAAATAGCGATTGCATGTATCAGATCAATTGGGTTACCAGCTCGTTACATAAGTGGTTATATAGAAACATTACCTCCTGAAGGAAAAGAAAAACTAGTTGGTTCTGATGCCTCGCATGCTTGGTTCGCTATTTACATACCAACTTTTGGATGGGTAGACTTTGACCCAACGAACAACCAAATCCCTTTAAATCAGCATATTGTTGTAGGGTGGGGTAGGGATTATTATGATGTTCCTCCGCTAAAAGGTGTTGTGTTCGGTAGCGGTAAAAGCAAGCTTAAAGTTGCTGTAGATATAGCCGCTGCAAAGGAATAGGGAAATTTACTTGTCCATTTTACCTTCTAATTCAGTCAATCTGTTACAATGATTCTTATACTAAAAACAGGAACTACCTATAAGTCCATTAAGTCTCAGTACGGAGATTTTGAAGATTGGATCATAGGAAAAATGAGTTTAAAAGAAGGTGAATACCTAATTCATAAAACTGAAAATTTTCAAACATTACCACCAAATAACAACTACACGGGAATCGTAATTACGGGCTCCCATTCTATGGTAACAGATATTGAACCTTTAGAGAATAGAATGTGTAGCTGGTTGGTAAATGCTCACGACAATGGAATACCAATATTGGGTATTTGTTATGGACACCAATTATTGAGTTTTATTTTTGGAGGGACTGTATCTTACAATGGTATGGGAATAGTTATAGGTTCCGAAAATACTTTGTTAACTGCAGAAGGCAAAAAAGATAAACTCCTTGGAGAATTGCCATCTAATTTCAAAGTTTATAAGGCACATAAACAAAGTGTGTATCATCTACCCAAATCTGCCGAGATTCTTTCTGTTAATGAATCTGGAGTGATTGATGCCTTTAGATTTAACGAAAGTACTTGGGGCGTTCAATTCCACCCTGAATTTGACCAAAATATTACTAAAGCATATATTAATGAACTGCCTGAGGAACTTGCCAGTGAAGGACGAGATGTTTTAAAATTAAGCAACGAGGTTGTTGATGTGGCCTATGGTTCCAAACTGTTGAAACGCTTCAAACAGATAACAGAAAATGCTTAATAAAACTTCTGTATTATTCAGAAAATGAGGTTCTAAACAAAAAAAAAGCCGACTCTTAGTGAGTCGGCTTTTTGTATATATCAATATGAAATCTTATAGATAAGCTTTTAAAACTTCCTTCTGGGATTTGTTTCTTAGAAGACGAATAGCTTTTTCTCTAATTTGTCTTACACGCTCACGAGTAATGTCAAAAAGCTCACCAATCTCGCTTAAGCTTATTGGGGCACGTTCTCCAATACCATAATAAAGCTTTATAATTTCACTCTCTCTATTTGGAAGTGTGTTTAGAATTGAATCAATATCTGTTCTAAGGGAATCCATCATCATACCGGCATCAGGACTAATCGCGTCGTTTGATTTTACAACATCATATAAATTAGAACCCTCTCCTTCTTTAAAAGGTGCGTCCATAGATAGATGCTTACCTGAATTTTTCATAGCAATTTTAACTTGCGCAGTACTCATATCTAAATCCTTAGCAATTTCAATTGCACTAGGAGGGCGTTGGTAAGATTGTTCTAAAGAAGAGTATACCTGATTAATTTTACTAATTTCACCTATCTTATTCAGTGGTAATCGTACCATTCGTGAATGCTGTGAAATTGCAGACATTATTGCTTGTCTAATCCACCATACAGCATAGGAAATAAATTTAAATCCACGAGTTTCGTCAAAACGTTTTGCTGCTTTGACCAATCCAATATTTCCTTCGTTGATTAAATCTGAAAGTCGTAAACCACTTCCTTGGTATTGTTTTGCTGTAGAAACTACAAAACGTAAATTGGCATTTACTAATTTATTAAGGGCAATCTGATCTCCTTCACGTATTCTTCTAGTCAGTTCTACTTCCTCCTCTGCGGTAATTAAATCAATTTTTGATATTTCTTGAAAGTACTTTTCTAAGGATTTAGTGTCTCTGTTTGTAATTTGTTTAGTGATCTTTAGTTGCCTCATGTATTTATTTTATTTTTAGTTCGTATCTATATTATACAACTTTTATTGCGTTAATCCTAATAAAATTCAATATTCTTTGATTATTGTTCAATGAATATTTCACCAAAGAAACCATAGATACATGTTTTAATACTCTTTATATACTGAGGCTTAATCAGTAAAGAGATAAAGGAGATATATTTAATAAATAAGAATCTAAAGTATCATCTATTCTGAATCTTTCATTTTAATCCTTTATATATTGATAAATAAATAATCTGCTTGCTTAAAGTTTATTTTATTCAAAGACTTAAGGATTATCCACTTTATTTTTCGTAATTTAATAGGCATAGTACTACAGGGTGTACTTACAAGACTTTCTAATAACAATTAATCCTTTCTAATTCTTATTTATTAGCTGATTATAAAGTGAAAAATAGTTTTTCAACTGGAGAAAATGCGCCATTTTTTATGTCAAAAATTGATTTTACAGCTTACGACACCAAAGATTTTTATGACGAAATGTTTGATGAAAACAACAATGTCAGGCCTAATTATAAAATGTTTTTAGAGCGACTCGAAAAACTCAGTCATAAAAAGCTTAAAAGTCTACAATATGCTACAGATAGGGCTCAACTATCTTTAGGAATGACTTTTAATGTCTATGCAGATAACCAAGGGGTAGAGCGTATTCTTCATTTAGATATTATTCCTAGAATCATTGGTAATTCTGAATGGACATTACTAGAAAGGGGTTTACAGCAGCGCATAAAGGCACTTAACTTGTTCATTCAGGATATTTATAATGATCAAAAGGTGTTTAAAGATAAAATTATACCGAAGGAAATGATTCTATCTAGCGTCTCATATCTGAAGCAGTTAGAAGGCTTTAAACCTCCAAAGGATATCTGGTGTCATATTACCGGGTCTGATTTAATAAAAGGCGGTGATGGGCAATACTATGTATTAGAAGATAATCTAAGATGTCCTTCTGGGGTATCCTATATGTTGGAAAACCGGGAAATACTTAAAAGAACATTTCCAGAATTATTTGAACAACTAGGGGTAAAACCTGTTTATGATTATACACATACTTTAAGAGATACTTTAGAATATCTTTCAGACAAAGAAAAGCCAGTTGTAGTAGTTTTAACACCAGGTGTTTACAATGCGGCTTATTTTGAGCATTCTTATTTAGCACAGCAAATGGGTGCAGAATTGGTAGAAGGTAAAGATTTAATCGTAAAAAATGATATCGTCTACATGATCACCACCAATGGTCTACAGCGTGTAGATGTTATTTACCGTCGTTTAGATGATGAGTATATAGATCCATTAGTATTCAACAAACAATCCTTATTAGGTACTCCGGGATTATTTAATGCCTACATAAAAGGAAATGTAGCTTTAGTTAATGCGCCAGGAACTGGTGTAGTAGATGATAAAGCGGTTTACGCCTATATTCCAAGAATCATAAAATATTATTTGGGTGAGGACATGATTTTACCTAACGTAAAAACCTATATCTGTGATGAAGAACAAGACAGGAAATACGTTATAGATAATATTCATAATTTGGTTGTAAAACAAACAGATGCTTCCGGTGGCTACGGCATGTTAATTGGTCCAAAATCAACAAAAAAAGAGCAACAAGAGTTCATCACAAAAATTAAAAATAAACCTAGAAACTATATAGCGCAACCTATGATCAATCTTTCTAGAGTGCCAACAATAACAGATGACACTATTGAAGGTCGTCATGTAGATTTAAGGCCGTATGCTTTATATGGAGATGATATAAAAATTATACCAGGTGCTTTAACGCGCGTGGCACTAACAAAAGGATCAATAGTTGTGAACTCTTCCCAAGGTGGTGGAAGTAAAGACACTTGGGTATTAAACAGATAAAAGAAAAACTATGCTAGGCAGAGTCGCAAACACTATATATTGGATGAACAGATATCTTGAACGTGCAGAGAATTACGCACGTTTTATGGATGTAAATTATAATTTATCACTAGAATTGCCTCCTAACGAAGAGCAGCAATGGAAGCCGCTTGTGGTTATAACAGGAGACTGGGAATTATATGAATCACTTAATTCTAAGGTAGAAAAAAGTAAAGTCAACTATTTTTTGGCTTTTGATGAAAACAATCCCAACTCTATTTACAATTGCATCTCACTCGCAAGAGAAAATGCGCGCGCCGTAAGACCTGAAATTACAAAAGAGATTTGGGAGCAAATAAATTCACTTTACTTTTTGGTCAAACAGGGTTTAGAACAAAAACGTCTTGATGATAAGGAGTTAAGAGGTTTTTTGACAGAAATTAAAAACGGATGTCAACTGGTTTATGGCATGTACGATTCTACCATATCAAGAAATGAAGGTTGGGATTTTGGTAAATTAGGCCAAGTAATAGAACGTGCAGATAAGACCTCTAGAGTTTTAGATGCCAAGTATCATTTGTTACTACATTCTCCGGCAAAGGTTGGGTCTTCACTAGATTTAATACAATGGGCAGCCCTTCTAAAGTCTGTTAGTGCGTATGATATGTATCGAAAAAAATATGGAAAACTAACACCTTCAAGCATAGCAGAATTTTTAATTTTAGACACGCAATTTCCAAGATCAATTTTGGCATGTTTAATAAATGCCGAGAAATCTCTTATCACCCTATGTGGTAGCTCTGTTGGCTTTAGCAACATTGCTCAAAAACAATTAGGGGCTTTAAAATCTCAATTGGAATATGATGATATAAATGATATCATAAGCCAAGGAATGCACGAATATCTTAATGATATTCAGCTTAGGTTAAATGAGATTTCTTCTTCTATTTACAATTCATTCTTTGACATAGAAATTCATGTGTAAAAAACAATCTATGCATGTATTCTATTTCTTTTCAAAAACTGGAATCTTTATATGAAATTGAAAATAACTCATACTACAACCTATGCGTTTAATTCGGAGGTGTTTTTAGAGCCTCATTATTTAAGATTTCGACCAAGGCAGACTGCATATGTTGATATAAATGAGTTTTCAATCTCTATTGTTCCAGAACCTAGCGGACATAAAATAATTCAAGATGAAGAAAACAATGTTGTAGATTTTTGTTGGTTCGATGGAGTTACAAGTAACCTAAGCATAACCGTTGAGAGTATTTTAGAAACAAAACCATTTAATCCTTTTGATTTTATTCTAGAACCTCAAAGCTATAATCAGATTCCTTTTGAATATGACGAATCAAAGAAAAAACTATTATTTCCTTACTTAGATGGTTTACCAATTGCACAAGAATTAATAGACTACGGAACCGCTATAATCGAAAAAGCAGAATTTAATACCATTCACTTTTTAACACAGCTCACCAACCAATTACATAAAGATTTTACTGTAGAATATAGAGAAGATGGAGCGCCATTTCTGCCTGAGCATACTTTTGAAATAAAAAGAGGTTCCTGTAGGGATTTGTCGTGGATGTTAATTAACCTATTACGACAACAAGGTATTGCAGCACGCTTTGTAAGCGGTTATTATTATTTTGATATGATTGTACCTGCATTTGAACTACATGCTTGGGTAGACGTTTTTTTACCCGGTATTGGTTGGTTGGGTTTAGACCCTAGTCACGGTATTTTGACCGGGAACACACATTTCCCGATTGCTACAAGTTCTCATTATGAAAATACAATGCCTGTTTCTGGAGGCATTAGAGGTAGTGCCAGTTCTAAATTAATAACAGAACTACAAATAGAAAAAATATAAATACAAACCTTCAAGTATGCGCAAGGGTGAATTCGTTATAATTAAAGTCCGTTTTCTTATCTATAAAATTTCTAAACTACTTTAAATTCTCTGCTGCAACTTTTTTCAGTTAATAATCAATTTGAATCGGCAATAGTAATATTCAGATGCAGACTATTTTTACGACTATATATCAATTTTGCAAAATTTAAACTAAGAAGATGAACTATTTACTAATTGCATTACAAGTTATTGTAGCATTAAGCATCCTAAATGTATGGCTTGTACAGAATAAAAAACCTACACAATGGCGTGGCGGTAATGCAACAACTATTATTGAAGAGTTTAAAGTATATGGTCTTCCTGTTTGGATGTGCTTTGTTGTGGGTACTTTAAAAATACTATTTGCTATAGGTTTATTGGCCGCCATCTGGTATCCTAGTTTTAGAGAACCTTCTGCTTTGGGTCTTGCGGCACTACTTTTGGGCTCTATAGCAATGCACTTAAAAATAAAAGACCCCATAAAAAAATCACTCCCAGCTTTCATCTTTTTAACAATGTGTCTGTATATTGCTTTTCCAATATTGTAGTTCGTGTTAGATTGCTATAATTAGCTTGTAATAGATATAACCATTTAATATAGCATATAATAGGGAAGGTGCAGATTGGAAAATACCATCCCTGATTTTTAAGCGAACAGCGAAGCCCAAAACCATAAGAATAGAAAGACTTAACGCGGCTGCGGCTTGTACTATTGGGGAATAAAAATACCCAAGCAGTAACCCTAAACCTCCAACAAGCTGTAATACTCCAACTACTTTTCTAAATTTAGCTAAACCATATCTTATGAATTCATTTTTCATTTGAGGTATAAAGAAACATCCAAAACCAAAAAACAGGAATGAAAAAGCGGAGAAAAAAGTAAAAATAGTTAGCATGCAGATGGCGTTTCTAAAATAGCTATTGTTAGTATTTGAAAGTTAAAAGTAGCTAGTATATAACTATAAGTTTGAATGTCTAGAGTTTTTTTTGAACTCTAAAGGATTTGTGGCTTAATCCTATGTTAATGGTGAAACTCTGGATAGATTTGAAAAATCCATGGAACACCTATACTAATGAAATCTAGCTATCTTGTTTCTTAAAAAATCATACATGTATAAAATAAAAAAGTCCATCTAAATAATTTTAGATGGACTTCTATAATATTAAAATTTACTTGTTACTCTTCCTCGGTAACAAGGGCATCTGCCATTTCTAATTCTTCGTCCATGCTATTGTCTACAGGAACAGAATTCTTTAACATTGTAAATTTCTCCAATCGCTTCATATCGTCTTCTTCACCAGAAAAGTATGGGAAAACGTCAACAATAGGAGATTCAGAAATTGCAGGTATAGTATATTCACCCATGGTATCTTTCATTACACCAATAGTGTTATCATACGCTTCCTTTACGTCATTAGCCTGTATCAACAAATACATATTTGTTTTACGCTCTTTACCGCTCTCTTCGTCAAAAGCAATTAAAGACACTCTAGACTTAAACCATCTGTCAGAATTCTCAAACGGATGTATTTCTGCGTAGTTAGCTACTTTAATATTCGTAATCTTAATTTCTTCAGTGTCACTCAAGTAAACAGACATTTCTTCCGTAATTCTACTTTCTGCTTCGGTATATGAAATTGCATCTACCAAAAAAGGTTCTGTCTTTACCTTTTGTGTACCTGATGTTTCATCAAGTTTTCTATATTTTACCTTACATTCATACCACGTTGCACTCATATCTCTTTGTTTATGGGTATCAAATATAAGGTTAAGCTTTAGCTCAAAAATCCAAAATAACGAATAGATATTCACAATTTCTAGACGATTTTCATATAGCTTTTAGCGTGAGTAAGTTAGAGAAAAAATAGATTCCCTTTTTATTTGACAGAAGTAATGAGTTGTACTTCAACCTCAATAAAAAATAATTTAAAATCCTTCACTTAGAATAAGCTCTCATTGGCTATAAACAAAGGCCAATTCGCTGATAGTACTGAAATAGCTTCTGGGTATTCATTAGGTTTGCTTCTAATCGTAAGAAACTGAAATACAGAAGAATGAGGATTACCTTAAATAAAGTTAGATTATCGCTCAGTGTAATAATTTTGTTTGCATTTGTAGAAACCTATGCTCAAGAACTAGAAGAAAAAATTGAAGACCATATAACCTATAATAGTTCTATGGATACCGATAACATTTATGTAGAACTTAGTACCGCTGATCGCCCAACCATGCTTTCTATGTTACACCGCGGACTCTTTGTTTATTTTGATGTAAAGGGGAAGAAAAAAAAGAACGTATCCGTTCAATACCCTTCCGAAGTAAAACTACCCCAACGAGGACGCGATGGAAAAGAAGGTAATAGTGACGAATTTGAAGAGGATGAGAAGCAAGGGCCAGATATCTTAGAAGTGATAGAAGAAATGCCAAAAATGGCAAAATACAACAACCTAGATTTTGAAGAAGATTTTCATTTGGACCTTAACAATTTGGGTATCTCCATAACTTATAATTATGAGGTAGAAGAAAAGCTTTTACGCTATGAACTAAAGATGCCTAAACAATACATAGCTGATAATGAAATTGATTTTTCTAAATTTTCTATAGGTGTCGTAACCCCAAAAATAAAAAAGGATACGAAGGATAAAGATTCCAGTTTAAGCTTTGGCAGTGGAGGCCAAGGAGGCGGTTCTGGCGGAGGCCCTAGAGGAGGTGGAGGACAAGGTGGTGGTCCTAGAGGAGGCGGAAGTGGCTCCAGACCCAGTGGTCCTCCAAAACAAGATAAAGGACCAGAAGCGGTAACTATAGATTTTTGGTTTAATCCAAATTTTATGGAGTAGTTTAGTTCACGTCCGGAACGTAAACTATTTGTTTATAGTTGATTGAGTACTATTTTTTATTATTTCATTAGTTTATTTACCTCCTTATCAGATTGATTTAGGAGGTTTTTTATAGTTAATTTTCAAGGTAAAACGATGAGTACGGAAAAATAGAAGGTTTACCAGATTCCTACAAAAGCCAAAATTGATAAGTAAGAGAATTTCAAAAATTAAATAAAAGAGTATTATCTTAGCTATATATGGAGTTTATCAGTTATGATAAAATCCAATTGACACGAATGTATACTATGGAAAAAACAGAATTTCTTGAACAAAATATCTTTCAGAATTTAAATAACCTTAATGACGGTTTTGATTCTGATTCAATACAGTATTTCTCTGAAGCAGATTTTGAAACAGTTTTAGAACGTATTGAGCAATTTGGAATTGGAATATATGAAATGAAACCTCGGCTAGATGAGGATTTCTTGGATGTAAAAGTAAATGAAGATTACAGAAAAAAAGCAACTGATCCTAAATGGTACAAAAGGGCTTTTTCTGATTTTAAAAAACAACAAGCTAATCTCAAGTATTCAGCAAGCTATAAAGTATCAGAAAGACTATTGAATAGAAAAAGTGCTGCTGATATTGCAAATGAAAGTGCAGCTCAAGCCGAAGAGGAGATCACAAACGAAGAATAGAAGAGTAGTTAAGGCATTGTGGCTGAATGGCTAGGCAAGACTCCGCAAGAGTCTTTATAATGGTTCGAATCCATTCGATGCCTCAAAATAAATTTAAGAGATTAAATGATCTGAGAAAGGATTTATTTTGAATTGAAGTAAGAATAAAGTATAAACAAACAAAAACTATAATCATGGCAAAAGGTCAAGACTCCAAGAAGAACGTAAAGAAAGAACCTGCAAAAACTGCAAAAGAAAAGAAAGAAGAAAAAAGATTGAAAAAAGCTAAATAGAACGAGGTATAAACTCTTTTTATTACTGAAGTATTAACTGTTTTATCAATTAAAATCAATTAGTATTCTTGTGTTTATGAATGTACTGAAACGAAACAACGTAAAAGTTTTTGGAAACGGTAAAAAGGCGCTCATGTTCGCCCACGGATTTGGTTGTGATCAAGTCATGTGGCGTTACATTACCCCTGCATTTGAACAAGATTATAAAATTGTACTTTTTGATTATGTAGGTTGCGGTAAATCCGAAATGGCTTCCTATAACGAAAGCAAGTATGCTTCCCTTCAAGGGTATGCATCAGATATAATTGAAATTTGTACGGAACTCCAATTGAAAGATGTTGTATTTATTGGGCATTCGGTAAGCTCAATGATTGGAGTACTTGCTTCTATTCAACATCCTGAATTGTTTAATTCCATGGTATTCGTTTGCCCATCTAGCTGTTATATCAACAAAGAAGATTATGTTGGTGGTTTTGAACAAAGGGATTTGGAGGAGTTGCTTGACGTAATGGAAAATAATTATGTAGAGTGGTCAAATTATTTGGCGCCTATAGTAATGAAAAATTCAGATAAGCCAGAACTCACAGAAGAACTCGCAAGTAGTTTCTGCTCCATGGATAATAAAATTACGAGAAGTTTTGCGCGAGTTACTTTTTTCTCGGACAACCGGGAAGATCTTAAAAAAGTACAGGTTCCCAGCCTAATTCTACAATGTGCACAAGATGATATAGCTCCGGAACAGGTAGGTAAATATATTCACGAAAGATTAGAAGATAGTAGAATGGTGTTTATGCAAGCTACAGGCCATTGTCCACACATGAGTCACCCAGAAGAGACTATTGAGTGTATTCAAAATTTTATTTCAAAAGAACTTGAACCTAATCAGCTATAAAAATTTTGAACGAAAATGCACCCTGCTTTCTGTTCTCCTTTCTGGTTGACCATCATATAAATTATGTCAATGATTTAATGATGGAAGCTTTAGGTTATGAAGACCATGAGATTCTAAATACCTTAAGGTTTGAGGATTTATTATCCGGAGGTAGTCGTATTTTATATAAGACGCATTTCTTTCCCATGCTTCTCATTCAAAATGATATTAAGGAGATTTTTATTTCTCTCCGCTCAAAAAAGGGGGAGGAAATACCCGTGCTCATTAACATGTCTTTTATCAAAAAGAACGGCGTAGAGTATGTAACCGGAGCAGGTCTTAAGATGTCTAAACGTAATGATTTTGAGAAAAGGATTTTGGACGCTAGGCGCGATGCGGAAAAAGCACTTCAGGAAAATGAGCTTTTAATTAAGACCAAAGCCCAGTTAGAAATTAGCCGAACACTTTTAGAAGATCAATTACAAAATCAGTCACGGATAAACAAAGAACAGATTGAGTTCAACAAAATATTAGCGCACGATTTACAGGAACCATTGCATAAAATTTCAATTTTTGCGAGCCGGTTAGAAGATTTTTCTGATTTGAAATCTCAAGAGGAGAAATCTCGACATTATTTAAAACGAGTTTTACAAATTTCAGAAAACAGCCATGCCCTTGTTAAACGTTTACAAGTCTATCATGCACTGGACTATAAAAAACTACATTATCTAAAAGCCAGTTTTGAGACTATATTAGAGGATGCCATAATAAAAACAGGTAACCTGCCGTTAGAGATAATATATGGTGAAATGGAAATGAAAGAGGTGTATGGTGATATCCCAAAGTTGACCATTCTGTTTAGCGAGCTATTAAAAAACTCCTATCAATACAGGTCTTCCGAGAAATCAAGTTCTATTCATATTTCAACCAGTAAGGTAACAGAAAACTATCATCAGGCGTTAAAAGGAGCCTATCGTTATATAGAATATATACGTATTACTTTTAGAGATAATACTCTTGGGTTTCAGAGCTACAGCGGAGATGATATTTTTAGACCTTTACAAAATTCTGATAATAGTTATGGCAAAGGATTGGGATTAGCATTTTGTAAAAAGATAGTAGAATTACATAAAGGGCGTATTTCTATTAAACCAGAAAAAAATGGAGGTTCTAAATTTAGTATTCTTTTACCTATAGAAGTCCCTAGCAATTAGAAACTGAGTGAGTACATTAGTTTTGAAAGTTAGAAAAGATTGAATTCAAATTTTATGGCATTGTGGCTGAATGGCTAGGCAAGACTCCGCAAGAGTCTTTATAATGGTTCGAATCCATTCGATGCCTCAAAGAGGATTTTAATACTGTAAAACAGGAGATCTAAAGGATCTCCTGTTTTTTTATTGTACTAAAAATGATAATTAGAACACTTCAATTTTGGGTTGTAAACTATAAATCAATCATAAATGTTTCTGAATAATCTTTTTTGAATAATATATCCATTACCTTCTATACTTGTATGTACTTAATAGTTAGCTATTTCTCGTGAATAGGTGTATATCACTAAGTTTGAAATTAAAAGATAAGCTCTATAACTGATAATTGTCATCTTTTTTAAGGCTTCAAGTTAATAGATTTACATCATAAGAAACAGCAAGTATAGCTCAGTGTTTTATAAGAATATTTAAGATATTCCCCAGAAATACTTCAAATCATATTTGAAATAACAGTAAACAGTTCCAAAGAAAGTAAAGCTTAAAAAACGATTCCTTAAACTAAAAAAATATAATTATGACAATATTATTTAATACTGATAAAACAATAAACGGCAATGAAAGAGGCCAATCTTATTTCACCTCCATGATAGAAGAGGGGTTAAGAAACTATGAATCCCATATTACTAGAGTAGAAGCCCATGTCTCTGATGAAAATGGAAAAAAAGAAGGAATTAAGGACATGCGATGTTTGTTGGAAACCAGAATTGCTGGTAAACAACCTATAGCCGTTTCATGTCAAGATGATACTGTTGAACTTGCTGTATCTGGAGCTATTGATAAACTTACAGCATCTTTAGAAACAATTATTGGAAAGATGCAAAATCATAAACCTGCTTAGGTTTTCTTGAAAGCTGCATTTAAAAACAAGAATTCATCTATAAGATCATCTCATTAAAAGGGTAATAACCAATTATGGTTATTACCCTTTTTTGTATGTAGTTGATATTTACACAAAGAATTCAACCATTCATACAAACATCTATTTTTTACTTACACTCTATCGCTAATTTCGGTATAGAAAGTAATTAATTAAAAAATAGAAGATATGGGAGTTCTGAACGTAACAGAATATAGGGTTGGTACCAATAGGAGTAGAACTAATACAAATGCTCATCGTTTTTTCCTTTCACTAAAAGGTAGAAGTGAGCGTGGAGTAGTAAATAGTGCTATTATTTATTTCTGGCCATCAAGGCCAACAGATACGGTTGGTTATATTGCGGGTTCACTTTTTGTAGGAATGTTAGATGATAGTGATTTTCAATATTGGTATGATATATTAAGAAATGAAAAGCCGGTTAAATTAAACTATGTAGAGAATTCAGATGCTTCTGTAAACAAAGTATGGCATATTAGTATTGGCACTGGCGATGAAGGTGTTGGAGAAGGACCGAAAGACTTTAATAATTAAAAATAATAGATTTTTTTGTTAAGATCAAAACAATACCTGTTGTTCAGATTCTTCAGTAAGTATATAAAAATCCCCCTTTCTACATAAATCATTACATTTAAAGTGTTTTCATCTTTCATTTCCTGTATCGGGTAATAAATACATACAAAATCATTACCTCTGTGGTTTTAAAAACACTAAAATGAGTAGAATCTTTATCAAGTTGTTATTCCTAGGGATTGTTTTTTTCTCTATAAGCTGTAGTAAAGACGAGAATGAAAATAACATTGTTAAACCTGATATTATAGACGAGATCATTACCGATACATTAGTTAATAAAACAAAGCTTTTTTGGTTGTATCTGCACCATGAGGAAATTCCAGATACATTGATAGAGACCGAAGCTCCTAGACGAGATTTAATCGTTATGAATGCTTGGTTTCATGAATACGTTCAAAAATTTAAGGCGGTAAACCCTGATATAAAAACATTAGTCTATAAAGACCTTACTTCTACAAGAAGCTACGCCGTTGAAAATGGAGCGGATAATCAATACCTACCCACTGGAGTCGGTTTTCAATACGCAGACACTAATCATCCTGAATGGTTTTTATTGGACACCAATGATAATCGATTGGAATATGCGGGGTATGCCGACCACTGGCAAATGGATATTGGCAATACCGAATACCAACAACTATGGGCAAATCAAGTAGGTGAGGAGCTTGTTGCTAATGACTGGGACGGCGTGTTGATGGACAATGCCATCTATACGCTAGACACCTATCATGAAAATGTATTTCCAAAAAACTACGAAACTAATACGGAGTTTCAATTGGCGTATAAATCAATGTTAACTACTATAAGCACAAGACTTAAGGCGGATAATAAAATAGGAATCGCAAATATTACCAATACAAGATTATACCCTGGAGTTTGGGAAAGTTATTTGCAACATCTAGATGGTGGTTTGGACGAGTGGTGGCTTGTTTTTAGTAATGGAAATTATCTTTCTGATTATGCCGAAGGTTATACCCCTCAAATTACTGAAGTGGTCACTAATGAAGCAGATGGTAAGATTACTTTAGTACAACCCCATAGTTCTACTTCGGATGATCAAGGCTTCTATTATGCCTTTGCTAGTTATTGGTTGGTAAACAACGGCAACACCTATTTTTCCGAACAAGAAGTTACGGACGCTTATAAAGACCCTTCTCCTTGGAGAGAAGAATATACATGGAATTTTGGGAAAGCCGATAGTAACTATTTTCAAGTTGAAAGTGGTGTATTTCGCAGGAACTTTTCTCATGCAGTAGTACTAGTAAATGCTAATGAAACTGGTTCTCTAGAAGTAGATTTGGATGCTCCTCATTTAAACGAAAAAGGGGAGAAGGTAAGCTCAATTAACTTACAAGCTTTGAGTGGTCGTGTCTTAAGAAAAATTAATGATGAATAAAGTTTCTTAGTAAAGTAGAATATTGGGTTTTCTATAGTTAAATGAACTTCCAAATGACAGTTGTCATAAAATAAATAAGTGATTTTTAATATCTTTCGGGTAAGGTCAACATATATTAAATCACCCATGAATATCAACCCGAAAAAAATAAATAGCCTCATTAAAGAAATGGAAGCTATTTTGCGCAAAATCAGGAAAGGAGAGGAGAAAGCCAAACCCATTTTGAAGAAGATACATTCCCATCATAAAAAAAGTGCATTAAACCTTGTGCACTACCATCAATTTAGAAAATCGGATTTTAGGGAAAGTCAAAGAAAGCTTGGAAATCTGGGTATGACCCGCTTTGCCAATGCGCAAGGACATGTAGAAGATAGCTTGGTAAAAGTTTTATACTTGTTATATCGTCTGGCAGATGGTGCTCCTACAAATTTTGAAAAGGCCCAATTGTCTACTAAAAAGAGTAAAAAACTTTTAAAGTCAAATACAGAAGCTCTTTTTGGTTATCCTTCGGAAGGCCGTAGGGTGCGTATTATGGTTACCATGCCTTCTCATGCGGCAAAAGATTATGCACTTGTTTATGACATGGTAAAAAACGGAATGAACTGTGCCAGGATAAATTGTGCTCATGATACACCAGAGGTTTGGAAGAAAATAATTAAGAATGTAAAAAATGCTTCAGAAGAATTGGGTTCATCGGTAAAAATTGCCATGGATTTGGCGGGACCCAAAATCCGAACGGGAGCTGTGGAGCCAGGCGCAAGAATCATCAAATTTAAACCTAAAATAGATGATGACGGATTTGTTTTAAAACCAGTAGAAATTGAGTTGATTACAAGCACTGCAGAACTTGTGCCTGCTCATGCCGTACCTATAAATGCAGATTGGTTAGGTGAACTTGTCGTAAATGATAAAATTAGCATAGTAGATGCCAACAATAAATCTAGGAAACTTAAAGTAATAGGGTCTTTTGAGAAAAGTGTACTTGTAAAATCAAGCAAGGCCATATCTTTTAAAACTGGTGCAGCTATTGAAAGTAGTACTCTTGGTAAAAAGGGAACTATAGGTTCTCTGCCTGAAATACAGAAGGCTGTAAGGCTTTACAAAGATGATATGGTAGTTATAACGGATGAAAGTATTCCTGGAAGCTCTGCTGTAGTAAATGAGCATGGTGAAGTTTTAGAAAAAGCACATATTCCTTGTCAATTTCCGGGAATTTTTGAAAAAGTAAATAAAGGGGATTTAGTATTGTTTGATGATGGTAAAATTGAAGGAATAATACAGTCCATAACAAAGAATAGTTTTGAAGTCCTCATAACAA
This sequence comes from Zobellia barbeyronii, assembly GCF_018603515.1. Classification (GTDB taxonomy): domain Bacteria; phylum Bacteroidota; class Bacteroidia; order Flavobacteriales; family Flavobacteriaceae; genus Zobellia; species Zobellia barbeyronii. The sequence goes on along the minus strand of NZ_JACATN010000005.1, from coordinate 6,985 downwards.
GAGCCGCAGAAAAAGGAGTTAAATTAAAAGCAGAGAAAGGCATGAACTTTCCTAATACCAATTTAGGAATTAGCGGACTTACACCAAAAGACAAAGAAGATTTAGCTTTTGTAGCCAAGCATGCGGATATCGTCAACTTTTCATTTGTGAACTCTAAAAAAGATGTACAAAAACTATTTTCTGAATTGAAAAAGTTAAAAGCATATGATAAGCTAGGAATCATATTAAAAATAGAAACTAAGTTTGCTTTTGATAATCTAGAGGAAATTCTTCTAGAAGTCATGCAAGTAAAGAAGATTGGCGTTATGATAGCCCGTGGCGATCTGGCCGTTGAAACCGGTTGGCAAGAAATTGGCCAAGTACAACATGAACTATTATCTATATGCGGAGCGGCACATATACCCGTAATCTGGGCTACCCAAGTGTTAGAAAACCTAGCAAAGAACGGACTTCCGTCGCGATCAGAAATTACAGATGTGGTCACTTCTTTAAAAGCGGAATGTGTAATGCTTAATAAAGGGCCGTATATGAAAGATGTTCTTATACTTTTAAACACTATTCTTTCTAATATGGAAGATTTTCAAGAGAAAAATGAGACCATGTTACCAAAAATCAGGAAGCTATAAAATAGGAAGTATCGTATTCAATATGTTTACTATACTAAAAAAAGCTCCCTATTAAAACTAGTTTTAGTAGGGTGCTTTTTTTAAGACTAAGCGAATATATTGCTTGAAGAATTACTCTTTATTAAAACGTTGAAATTTATACGTTATACCAAAATTAATTCCGAAAGAAGAATACGGTACTTTTTGAGATAATTCTTTTGAAGTATCTGTGTTGGTATTTGATAGATTGTCTACATAAGTAGTTTTACGATCAATGCCATCAGGTAAATTCTCTAATGTGTAAAGACCACTAACGGCCACAGTTCCATCAGGTAAAATAACATCTGTATTAAATTCTGAGATTTCAGAATCTTTTCTTTTTAAACTAATTCCATAATATTCTGCCTCGGCAAAAATGCTGAAATGAGGATTTATGTCATACTTATAACCAAGAGCACCAACAAAACCTAAAGGAAAATGTCCGTGAAAATCTTCTTTATAATTGGTTTCAGAATACGATCCTTCTGGCACACCAAAAGCTGCAGCTTCTTCAGCAGAAAAGACTGATTTACGGTAAATTACGCCTTCAGTTTTTCCGCCTAACTTTAATAGAGCTCCAAAACGACCATAAATATTGTTGGTAAATTTATATACTACAGAAACCGAAGATCCAAAAGCACGAGCTCTAGCAACAGCATCTACTTCTGTATTAGGTAAATTTACTATTGATAATTCTTGATCTGTACCTCGTAAGTAACCAATACCTAAGTCCACACCAAAGGAATCATCAAAAAAATAAGTCCCCCTTATTTGAAAATTGGTGCCTTCTCCATAACTGCCATACGTGTTTTCCGTTTCAGATGTATTTACTTTCTCTCCTAACTTCATTGTGGCGCTACCTATAGCATATCCGGAACTTACTGAAACTTGTAACTGCCCATAAGATATTGTACTTATTAAAACAGCGGCACAAACTGTAATTAAATGCTTCATAATAGATAATTTGAAATTTTAAAAATTATTAAATAATCGGACCTATAAAGCTAATTTTTAGAAGCAATATTTACTTATGACCAGGCTTTTTTTTCTTAATTAGTAGCATGCTCCCTAGCTTATAGTTCAACCAAATCAAATTTGGTATATAAAGATACTTTTTAAAAGAAAATTCTTGCAACTACAACGGAGTTTTAACACCCAAGTTGAGCTTCATCTATGAAAACTTCTTTTATGCTGATAATTAAGCATTTTTAAACCAAAAAAGTAGGAGGGAAGTGTGCACTTTGCGGCATAAGGTAATACACCATAGTAGTTTTATTACTTTCTTAAAGGTTTGAAACTTATAAATAATACCGTGTAAATGAATAACAGTAATAAATACCAGGTATTAGATATTAAATCTAAATAATCTATTCTTCCTTTTGAAAAACTTAAAATCATTAAAACTTGTGCTCCGTAAGGCAACAAACCCTGAGAAATACAAGCAAAAATATCTAGAATAGAAGCTGTTTTTTTATTATCCAATTTATACTCATCATTTATAGTTTTAGCAATAGGACCAGCTATGATAATTGCCACTGTATTATTTGCAATGGCCATATTAATTGTACTCACTAATGTTGCTATTCCAAACTGCGCCGTTTTTTGATTTTTAATGAGCTTTTTTATGTTAACCAGTATAAATTCTATACCTCCATTTCTTTCAACTAAAGCAGCCAATCCTCCGGTAAGAAGAGACAGAAGAAAAATTTCTGTCATGTTTGTAAAGCCGGAATAAGCAATTTTAGTCGATTCTATTAGAGTGAAATCACCATAAACAATTCCTAAAAGACCTGCAGAAATAGAACCTAGCAGTAAGGTTACAAAGACATTTACACCCGTTATGGAAAGTATGATGACCAATAGATAGGGCATTATTTTTATAATAGAGTAACTATATACAACAGCTTCTGTTTCTTTAGACTCTAAGCCCAAACCTTGAAAGACTAATATGGCAATAGTGAATAGGGCAGCGGGAACCGCAATTTTAATATTCTGTTTGAACTTATCGCTCATTTTACAACCTAAAGATTGTGTGGCCGCAATGGTGGTATCTGAAATAACCGATAAATTATCCCCAAACATACTACCACCTAAAAGCGCACCGCATAAAATAGCTAAATCAGCACCACTTTTATCAGCAAATCCAACAACAATAGGTGCTAATGCAACAATAGCTCCTACCGATGTTCCTGTTGAAACAGACAGAAAACCTGCAATAATAAAAATACCAACATAAATATATTGAATGGCAATATAATCTAACCCTAAGTTTACTATAGAATCTACACTACCGGTTTCATTGGTAATTGCAGCAAATGCCCCTGCTAGTAAATAGATCAAGCACATGGTTAATATTTTATCATCACCACAGCCTTTTAATAAAGTGCTTATTTTTGAATGTATAGATTGTTTGAACATCAAAAATGCCACAACAATTCCTACAATTACTGCTATAGGAGCAGGTAAGGCATAGAAATCATTTTGATAGATACCAACACCTAAAAAAGTAAAAACGAATACAAATAGGGGTATTAAAGCTGAGAATTTGGGAATACTGTTTTTTATACTTGCCATTTTACTATAATGTTTTCAAAAAAATAGCGGCAAATAAGAAGAAATATGACTTAACATTTGTTCCAATTAATTGGCTTATCTATTTAGCACCTTGCTTGTTACTGCAGGTTGCTATCTCCTTTTTTGAGATTCTTGATACTGATTTTAAGGCGGCAAAAGTAGTACATAAATCCATCTGGTATTCTTAAAAAAAGTTAATTTCTTAATAATCTGGTTTTGTCCTAGACAAGAAAAGAATGGAGAAATCATTATGAATTGCAAAAGCATAAATTATAGTCTGTAAATCCTTCTCAGGAATTTATTTAAGATTACTGTATTTTAGGGACTTGTGCACAAATTTTTTCTAGTTTTTGAACCACCATCATATAAAATATAAGTCCGTAATTGTTTTACCTTTGCAATTCCGCTATCAGGTTTAGCCAAACCGATTTAAAATGAGAATACAAGCTTAAAAAATGAGGAGTACCTTATTAAAATTATTATTAAAAAAATCTATTGCTTACACTGTATTTCTAGGTTTCATACTCTTGGGTTGTAAAGCAACCGAACAAAATAATCAGGAAACAACTCTTTCAAGTTCGGATGTAAATACTGAGGAAGTTCACAGTACTCGTCATAATAATTCCGGAGCTGCTGTTTATACTTATGATTTTGATGATCACGGCCATATTCACCACAAGTCTGAGCTAGAAATACCCATTCTACCTAAGGCCATAGATTCATTAACACAAGTTGCCACCGGTATAGAAGGAAATCAAATTCTAATAAAACCTATATCAATCCCACAATTTGTAGACCCTAATTATTTGGATATAAAAAGTCCGGTAGCAGATAAGATAGTAGAAAACTATACAAATAGTACAAATAAAGAGCCAGGAGGTCATTGTCTTTCAGTAAGTAAAGGTCGTTTTGAACAAGCGTATAAAGAGGTTCACGGTCATTTGCCTTATGAAGATTTGCCGGATCGTATAGCTTCAAAATTCTTTACACCAAAACAGGTTTTTAACTTGCTTTATGTTTCTGCTTCAGAAGAACACCCAGAATGGCGTAGCCTTCCAGAAGAATATAGGGGTAAGGGTAATGCTGGCGCTATTGCTTATGCCGGAATGGGTACTTTGGTGGATGCATCCGGGATTTGGAGTGGCCAATTAAGACCGGGAGCACTCATGCAAGTTTGGAGATACGAAGAAGACTATGAAAAGGTAGTGCAGGGGGTAGATGTTAAAAAACTTGACCCTTACGGACATTCGTTCGTTTTCATAAGTTATGTTCGTGATGATAAAAATGCAATTATTGGACTTAGAATTGCCGATCAAGGTTTTCAAAGTTACAGACCTTTAGTTCCTAGAGATTATGAAGTGTGGTGGGCTGTTAATCTTAGTATCTAACGGGCTACTAAATACTTAAGCAAAAGTTTAACATTTTCAATGTAATTTTCTCTTAAAGAATACGTTACAAAATCAGAGTCCGACTTCTAATTCTACAAAAATCTATGTTATTTTTTTCTTTACTGCTTTCACTAGGGTTTACAAATGAGATACCACCTAAAATAGACAAAGTGGAATCCATAAGTTACACTTTTGAAAGGCTTTTTTCTGCAACAGAAGACAGCAGTTTTGCAAAAGGGACGACTTTGGAACTTCATACAGATTTAGATAGTGTAGCGGTTTCTTATGCCAGTTCTAAAGTAGATGCAAACCAACTTCGTTTGCGTTTAAAGGAAGGTCTTAGATTAGGCACTATTTCTTTTGATAACATTAAAACAGCGTTCGCCAATCAACTAGTAGATAAAATTATACCGCATTGGTATGGTACTCCTTGGAGTTTTGGAGGCCATACAGCTGTTCCTAACAAAGGTAAAATTGCATGTGGTTATTTTATATCAACCACCTTGCGTGATATGGGTATAAAGCTTAACCGGTATAAGCTTGCTCAAAAATCACCTATTGATGAGGCTAAAATGATTAGTTGTGGATCTGTCATTAATAAGGTTCATCAAAATACTCCAGAAAAGGCTTTTGAGGAGATTGATAACTTAACGACGGAAGGACTTTATTTCATAGGTTTTGACGAGGGTCATGTAGGTTATCTCTTAAAACGTGAAGGCGAACTTTTTTTAATTCATTCCAACTATCTTTCTCCAGTATCAGTTTGTATGGAAAGCTTGAAAGAATCAAGAGTTTTTAAGCGTTTTAATAAATTTCATATTGTATCTATTTCCCATAACGATACTCTTTTACAACGTTGGCTAGATGATGGTTCAGTATTGTAATTCAAAGCATCAAAGCCAGACATTTCTTATTTAGTATTTGATTATACTGCTTCAGACTCATTTATAGATTATTGATTACTACTTATATAAAATTATTCGTTTTGTGCATTCTACTACTTTAGATTATGTAATAAAAGAATGTCTTTAGTAGCTATTCGTTAAAATAAAACCCTTCAATTACTCATTTTATAATAGCACAAAAAATACACAATCAATACGCGTAAAATAAGGCACTTATTACTACTTTAATCCTTCTTGAAAGCGAACATCAAATTTATACGAACATAAATTTGTTTTAGCTAATTACTTCATACCTTGCTTAAAATTGGCTAGTACTTATTGTATAATAAATCTTGATAAAATTGATATATGCGTTTACGTACGAGCTGTGACTTAAAGTTTGAAATTTTTGAGCCCACCCCATTCATTCTTATGTTAAGGCCGCGTAGCGGCAGCCAGCAATGGGTAGAAAGAGAGGAATATAAAATTACACCAAGTACTCCTGTTGTTGAATTTACGGACAACTATGGCAATCTTTGTCAACGATTAATTGCCCAACCAGGCATGTTCTCAATTTCTACTTCTTCAGATGTTGTAACCTCTAATTTCATTGACCAAGGTTTTGACTCACCATTTGTTGAAATTCAAAATTTACCAGATGCCGTATTAAGCTATTTATTGCCTAGTAGATATTGTGAGTCTGATTGTTTTAACGAAATGGGCGCAGCTATTACAGAAGGCCAATTAATGGGGTATAATCAAGTTTCTGCAATTACAAATTGGTTGCGTGAGAACATTGAGTATCTACCTGGTAGTAATAATGAGCCCTTATCTGCAATTCAGGTTAATAATAGACAATTTGGTGTATGCCGGGACTTGGCTCATTTAGGAATAGCCTTGTGCCGAAGTTTGAGCATCCCTGCCCGTATTGTTGTTGGTTATTTACACAATCTGGAACCAATGGATATGCATGCCTGGTTTGAAGCATATATTGGTAACCGATGGTATACTTTTGATGCCACCCAAGTAGATTCTCCAGGAGGTTATGTTGTTCTGGGTTTTGGTCGTGATGCTGCAGATGTTGCTATTTTCAATCAATTTGGCCCTTCGGTTTTTCCAATTGAACATCTTGTTAAAGTTGAGGAACGCCTATAACTAAATGTAAAAATTATAGGACTTGATTTAAACTATAAGCTTAAAATAAATATTACATACACTATAATTTTTAAGAGGCTATACCTCATTTTGTATATCAAAATTAAAGAAAGCTAAAAGTGATATACAGAATACCTACCTTATAGAATAGCCCTCATTTCCTTATCTACAGTAGATAGTGAGGTTTTTGATTCTTTTTGTATCTTGAGGATTAATTACACATATATATGTGTTGAGGGAAATGACCTAAAGGCCGTGTTACTACGCTGCAAAAAAACACGTACTGCATAAATAGCTGTTTTTTCACGACTCCCGTAACACTCATTTCCCTCAACGGTCC
>NZ_JACATN010000004.1 GCF_018603515.1 Zobellia barbeyronii | reverse complement strand
CGATGCAAATTTTGAAATTAAAAAGCAGCAAAAGCATGAAGCCCTTGCTGCGCGGGATAACAAATTGATGACTCAACTTGTTTCCTGAAATTTTAAAGAAAAAACTTGTTTTTTAACACAGTACCTATGGCAAGTAGGGCAGGCAAGGAAACTTTTCGTTGCCGTCTGGTCTGCGAGCCAGAGCTTTTTGTTTTGTAATTATCTTATTATTTTAATTGCCAAATCCAAAAGATTTGGTGGACTTTATAGAAATACACTAAACTTTGGATTAAGCACCAAAACCCGTATTAAATTTAGCCATTGTTGGCTGTAGTTTTTTGGATAAGATAAATTTTATTACAAGACTCCTTATTAACTAAGTAAGAGTTAGATTATCAAAAGGGTTTTCTTCATTTTCTAAATGGAGAATTAATTTATCAAATCCCTCTCTAAATGAAGGTAAATATTTTTCAGGCTTTCTAATAGCATAGCTTTTAATCAAATCTAATGTACCCTCCTTATATTCCAGATATCTTTCATTTTGACCTCCTAATTTCAAAATTGCTATTTTTTTGAATAAATGAACAGGGAATTTTCCTCCAACAGACCTTTCTGCTTTTCTTTCAAAAGACACAGCACCAATATATTCAGCCAAAAAATTAATATCTAACAGTTTTGGGAAAATTTCTTTTTTATGAAATAATAAATTGGTTACAATTTTATTGATATAATTTTCTAGTTCAATTTCAGAGTTTATTTCTATGGCTGAACTATCAAAATCTTTTATAAAAGTTTTGAATACAAAACCAACAGAATAATCATAATTAAATTTCAATAATTCTTTATTTAAAATTTGATTAAAATATTCTTCAAAAAGAACATTACGAAAATCAATACCTTGAGGGGTAATAAATTTATGAAATTGCCATCTTATAGAAGAATACACCTGGAATTCTTCACTAATTAAATCAATTTTAATACTATCAGAGTCAATTTTAGAAATTTTAAAACCTTCTAACTCTACTCTATTTTTAATAGCTTTATAGATGTCTTCTCTATTCATTATCTTAGTTTTAATACTCCTGAAAAAGTTTTATCTCCGTCTAACAATTTAAAGTTTCTTTAGTAAAATGTTTAATTAATTTTCTTCAGTTTCTTTCTTTTTTTAATTACAGCTAACAATTGTATAAAGCAACTAGTTGCTTTACTTCTATTTTAGACCTAATTTAATTAAATCCTTCAAACTATACAGGCTTACAGTACTTTAAGAGGCTTATTTAGTTTATTTATTCGTTTTCAAACGTTTACAAACGAAAACAATTGTTTTGTAACCGAATACATTTTGGTGCTCGTTCTATGTTTGCAGTGTTGAATCATTGTGGTTCAATAGTATAAACTGTTTAACGTAAAACTAATAGAATGAACGCCTTAAAAAACAAAGTACAGCTGATCGGTAATTTAGGTCAAGACCCAGAAATTGTAAACATGGACAATGGTAATAAACTCGCCAAGTTTTCCATAGCTACAACAGAGAGCTATAAAAATGCACAAGGAGAGCGTGTAGATGATACCCAATGGCATAATGTGGTGGCTTGGGGAAAGACCGCAGAAATCGTAGAAAATTATTTAACCAAAGGAAAGCAGGTAGCGGTAGAGGGAAAACTTACCCACCGCTCGTATGAGACCAAAGAGGGTGAAAAACGATACATAACAGAAGTACGTTGTAACGAACTTTTAATGTTGGGTAAATAGAATATGCCGTTCTTTGCAAACCAAGCGATACCAAGATAGCTCAATACCGTGTTTTGGCTTCGCTTTGTTTGTTAAACTGGTCCTTCCGGACAAGAATCTCTATACGTATTACATGACGCTTACAACAGAACAAGAACTTCTTCCTCTTTTAAAAACAAATTTTGGTTACGATTCATTTCGGCCCAATCAATGGAACGTCATTAGCGATGTACTCGCTAAAAAAGACGTCTTGGCTATTATGCCAACGGGTGGTGGAAAATCGCTTTGCTTTCAGCTTCCGGCATTGGCTATGGAGGGTACGGCTATTGTTATTTCCCCGTTGATCGCCCTAATGAAAGACCAGGTAGATGCTTTGACGGCCAATGGTATTTCTGCAGCTTATTTTAATAGCTCGCTAGAACCGTCAAAAAAGCAAGAGGTAGAGACCAAATTGTATAAAGGCGAATTGAAGTTGCTTTATGTGGCGCCAGAGAGTTTGGCGTTGCTACAACATCTTATATCTGAAATAAACATCAGCCTTTTTGCTATAGATGAGGCCCATTGTATCTCTTCTTGGGGGCATGATTTTAGGCCGGCATATACGCAGTTAGGAAGTTTAAAACGGCAATATCCGCAGGTGCCTATAATTGCATTGACGGCTACGGCAGATAAAACCACTCAGGACGATATTTTAGATCAGTTGCGCATTCCGCATGCATTGCGGCATTTGGCTTCTTTTAATCGTCCTAATATTTCGTTGGAAGTACGTCCGGCACAAGACCGCATCACACAGATTCTAGAATTCCTAGCAGAGCGACCCAACGAAAGCGGAATCATCTATTGCCTAAGCCGAAAAAGTACACAGAAGATAGCGGATAAACTTGTGGCTTCGGGTTTTAAAGCGAAAGCCTACCATGCTGGTCTTCCCGCTGAAGACCGTAGTAAGGTGCAAGAAGATTTTATTACCGATCGTGTACCCATTATTGTGGCGACAATTGCCTTTGGTATGGGAATCGATAAGAGTAACGTACGCTGGGTGATCCATTATAACCTACCTAAAAATGTAGAAGGTTATTACCAAGAAATTGGTCGTGGTGGTCGTGATAGCCTGCCTGCACAGGCTTTGCTTTTTTATAGTTTTGCTGATGTTGCTCAGCTTCGAAGGTTTATAGCGAACAGCGAAAATGCAGATGTGGAATACGCCAAGTTAGATCGTATGCAGCAATTTGCCGAAGCTTTAAGTTGCCGCCGGATTGCTTTGCTCAACTATTTTGGGGAACACATGACCGAGAATTGTGGCAATTGCGATATTTGTAACCGTCCTCCCAAATATTTTGATGCTACCGTACTCACCCAGAAAATCTGTTCCGGTGTGGCGCGTTTAAAAGAAAAGGAAGCTATGGGTATGTTGGTAGATGTACTGCGTGGCGCTCAGAATGCCCAAGTTCATGAAAAAGGGTATCAGCATGTAAAAACTTATGGAGCGGTTAAGGATCTGTCTTGGCAGGATTTGCAGCAGTATATTATTCAACTGTTGAACCAAGGAGTGTTATCCATTAATTTTAGGGAAGGTGGTCGTCTTTCACTTACACCCTTGGCCAAACAAGTACTTTATGAGGGCAAGGAAATTCAGTTGGCTATTTTAGAGAAAAAGGAAAAAGCTAAAGACAAAAAAGAACGCAAGACAAAAGCGGCGGCAACGGGTCTTTTTGAGAAATTACGTGTACTGCGGCAGCAAGTTGCGGCAGAGCAAAATGTGCCTGCTTATGTGGTTTTTAGTGATGCCAGTTTAAAGGATATGGAACAAAGGCTTCCTAAGAATGAAACGGAGTTTATGGAAATTTCCGGAGTAGGTCAGGCGAAGTTGGAAAAATATGCGGCTATATTCTTGAAGGAAATCAATCAACATAAACCACCGGTAAAGAAGTCAAAAAAGAACCCTAGCCATCAGCTTTCATTTCAATTGTTAAACGATGGTTTTTCAGTTGAAGATATTGCGATGCAGCGTGGCATACAAGTAGGCAGTGTTTACAATCACTTACAAAAAGCTCATGCCGAAGGTGCCGATGTAGATTTGAGTCAATTTATTTCAAAAGAAGAAACGGCAAGCATCAAAAAAGCGCATTCCGAACTTGAAAATCCCGAAGGTCTAAAAGTATTCTTTGAACACTTTGAAGAAAAAATGCCCTACTGGAAAATTCAAATGGGGCTGTACCTAATCGGAAAGTAAAATGCTGGCTATGGGTCTTCTGTAAAATGTTTGGCTGAGCGCAGTCGAAGCCAGCATTTTACATGCACTTAAGAAAACCACTATGGGACCATACTATGTTTACATCTTAGAATGTGCCGATAAGAGTTTCTATGTAGGTTTTACCAATGACGTAAACCGAAGGTTAGCGGAGCATAAATCCGGATTTTATGAAAATGCCTATACCAGCACAAGACGCCCGGTAAGCCTGATGTATCACTTGCAATTTTCTAAAGCATATCAGGCACTTCAGTTTGAGAAACAATTAAAAGGATGGTCTCGGGCTAAGAAAATAGCATTAATGAGCGGTAAGTTCAATACGCTTCAAATCCTTTCTGAATGCAGGAACTATACACATTCAAAGTATAAGCCAGATGGGTGTCCCTAAGCCCTCGACTGCGCTCGGGGTGACATTCCGTAAAAGCTATGTTTTTGGCTTTGCGTACTGCAATTGACGTTAGTTTTGCGTGTTGTGCTTGTCTGAGAGCAGTCTAAAACATACCGTTATTATGTGAGTAGCACCGTATGTCTGAGCGCAGTCTAAAACAAACCATTATTATTTGAGTAGCACCGTATGGCTGAGCGCAGACGAAGCCAGGTGCTACTGCCTCTTATCAATTACACTAATAGGTTTCCTTCCCAGTTTAGACATCCGCAATTTTTGAATCTCTTCGTTGGGACAAATTTGGATGTTGGGAGAAACTCGCAACTTGGACCTAAAATGGTCTTTAATGGCCTGCATTAATTTAGGGTCCGCTGAAGATGAAGCAATTTTTATAAGGATTTCATCTGTACCAATCTCATTATGATATATCTCGAATACATAGCCTTCCACTTCCTCAAAATCGTTCAGAAGGTTATCCATTGCAGGAGGGTAGAGGGTGGTGCCTTTGTATTTAATCATTTGCTTTTTTCGACCAACTACAGGCCCTAAACGCATGGTATTTCTACCACAGGCACAAGGCGAAGTATGGGCTACAACAATATCTCCGGTTTTGAAACGCAATAGGGGCATGGCTTCCACGCCAAGTGTGGTAATGGTAAGTTCTCCTTCCTGACCATCGGCAACAGGCTGATTATCCTCATCCAAAATCTCGGCAATAATAAGCTCCGGATGATGGTGTCCTCCTTGTTGTTCTGAACATTCGGCAAAAGCCGTACTCATTTCAGTAGAGGCGTAGGTAGAATATAATTCAATATTCCATTTTTCTTTTATTTTTTGGGCAAGAACGTTCAATGAAAAATCTTGGTTCCGCAAAGATTCTCCAATACAAATAGCGCCTTTTACACCAGAAGCATTTACGTCTATCCCATGCGTTTCCGCATATTGAATCAGTTTTAATAAAAAGGACGGCACAACAATCAGGTAGCTGGGTTTGAACTTGGTAATCGTATCCCATTGCAGTTCAGGAATACCTGCTCCTACGCGAATAATACCGGCACCCAATTTTCTAACACCCATAAAATAAGCAAGACCGGCCATAAAACGGCGGTCCATGGTGGTGGTCATTTGTAAAATGTCATTTTCGGTAACCCCAGAACAGGTTAAGGAAATAGCTTCGTTATGCGCTAATCGGTCTAAATCTTTATCGGTCTGACCAAGAATTACAGGGTCACCAAGAGTTCCTGATGTAGTGACAAAATCAATGATTTTTGACTTCGGTACACATAGAAAAGCATCATTGTTGTTCTGCAGTTGCTCTTTGGTTGTTACCGGTATTCTAACCAAGTCTTCAAGAGAATTGATATCCGAAGGAAGTATTTTGTACTGCCTAAAAAGACGCCTGTAGTAGGGCGAATTGCTAGTAACGTATTCAATAACCTCTTTAAGCTTCTCTGCTTGAAAGGCCTTTATTTCTTGTATGGATGCTTTTTCTATTTCTGGAATCATTATTTGAGCTTCCTTTTTAGTTTTTTAATATACGTGTTGATGGCCTCTAAATCTGGTACTGTGGTCACTTCTTTAGTCTTGGCGGTTTCAAAAGCGTTTAAAGCTTCCTTATAAAGTCCGTTTTCGTAGTAATACTGTCCCACAAGAAAATGGACTTCCCAAAAATCGGGATTTACCGCTATAAATTCTGATAAGACAGATGGTTCAATTTTTTCTTCGGCAGCAAGTGCAGCTGTTATCTGACTGTTTAACGCTCTATAACGCTCATAATGGCGGTACGCCAAAGTACGTAGAAAAGGGTCCGGTCCTATATTTTTATTTGCGATGGAAATAGATCTAGCCTTTTGATTTTCGTCTGCATTCTTGAAAACCTCATTTAGGTCGTAAGCAACAAACTCACCCAATTGATATGGGTTACTTGATACCCAAACCATAAGGTCTTCTGGTTGAAAGACAATACCGTGGTGCGCTAGCATCTGGTTCAGCGCCTTTTCGTTTCCGTAACCAATACGTTTGTCCTCAAGTCCGTTTCTGTTTCTTAGGATGTCTACTGCGGTCTGTGGGGTTACTTTTGGTTCTTCATCCAGAAGCTCTTCCATACGTTCGTAACGATATTCAGAGTGGCTCTCTAAAATATGTTTTTGGTTCTTTTTATCATTGGCATAGGCCGCACTCTGAAAGTGATTGGAACAAACCAGCTGGTTGCCGTTTTCCACTTCATAAACACCAAAATTATGCGGAGAAACCTCAATCAGGGCTGCTTTTTTATCCTTGGCACTTCCCACGAAAATAGATTCTGAAACAAAGACTTCCCGTTTTTTGGCAATGGCTATTGCTTCCTCAATAGTAGAAGCGTATTGTAAAATCTCTCTGGTGACCAATGATATAGGCGTCTTGGCTACTAAGGGAAATTTAGATTTTCCTGCATTAATCGTTACGGTCAATCCTTGGTCGTTCATACCGGAGACTACGCCAACCATACCTCCCCAGGTAACGGACATAAATTTATAACCCTCATCCGGAGCTACAAATGCAATAATCTTATTCTTAGCGAAATCATCGCCTGCATAGAAATCAAAATTACGGCCAATAATCAGTTTGCCGTCTGCCGTGTGGTCTCCCCAAGCGGCAAAAGAAGAACAACCTACCAAAGCTAAATCTTGTAGGGCATGACCAATATCGTGCGCTCCGTGAAAATACATGACACGAGGATAAGGAGCGGCAATACGGTTATAATCTTTGGAGGCGTATTGAGAAATGCCGTAAATCTCCGCTTTGTATTGCTCATCTACATTTTTGTACATTTTCCGGTTGAACCAAGCCAAGAATTTTCTGAGCAGTTTTTGTTTTCCTTTTTTAGGAACTAACTCATCTATTTTTTCAATAAAGACGCGTTCTTGTTCTTGAAAAAGTTCTTGCGTTAGACTGCCCGTTTTAAGCCCCAATTCATATGGGTTTCCAGAAACATAGAGCTCGTAAAGACCCTGTTGATTTTTGGTCAAGAAGTTATTTCCTAGTAGGAATGTAGAATCTGTAAGTTGTTGCCGCTCCACCACATTCGCTTCGTACTGGCTTATATTGGGCAGGTCTTTCAATGATTTTGAAACGCCACATGACCCCAAAAAAAAGGCTAAGCCTATAAGAACGGATATGTTTAAGAAGAATTTTTTCGACATTACATCAATCGGCTATACAACAAACAATAGTGGCAAAAGTACGATGCTCTAGCTATCTTTTTTAGCTTTTAGATTCTTTTCAGTGCGTTTTATGGCCCATCGGTCTTTATAATCCAACCATTTTTGGCCACGATATTTTCGAGTAATATTGTCAATATTTCTCATAATGACTACGTTGTACAGCATATTGGCAAAACGACCAGGGTGTCTTGGTAACGCACGTAGCGTCATAGAAAACCCCCCGTTCAGATACCGGATAGAGTGCCAGTAACCACTAGGCATGTAGAGAGCATCGCCATGTTTCATCTCGGCACGAATTTCTTCGGCATATTGGAGTGCCGGAAATTTTTCAAAATCTGGATTATCCATATCTATGCTTTCAATATTATGAATGGAAAAAGGGACTCTGTACAGGTATTTTGTTTGTTCAGGAGAGAAGAGGTTAACAATCTTGTCGCCATCAAAATGAAAATGCATGCTATCTGGTAAATCAATATCATAGTGCATGAATACTTTAGATGTTCCTCCACCAAAAAATAGTGCGGGAAGTTTTTTAAAGAATTTCAATCCAATATCCGGGTACTCAAAATCTTTTAGTAGTTCTGGCATTTCCTTCAAAATATTATAAAAGAAAATCCGCAGGTCCGTAGGTTCGGTTTTAAGAATTTGGATGTACTCGCTCAGCTTCATTTCCTTCTTTGGGGCGTATACACTTTCCTTGTCCTTGGCTGGTTCGTTATTGTACAAAGGCACAATTTGATCTCCCGCCAGGCTTTGGACGTAATCTAGCTTCCACTTTTCGAAGGCTGGCCAATCTTTAGTCAAACCGGTAATCAGAACTGGCTTTTGCGGTTTGTAATAGTTTTTTATAAAGTCCGCCTTTGAGATGTTTTCTACTCGTTCTACTGGAGTTGTTTTAAACTGTCCCATTATGCATCTATTTTTTCGTTGGTATTCGTACTCCCTTTAATAATTTTATCTAATACGTATTCACTGCCCAAAATTTCGGAACAGGTAACCACACTACTAATGGTCACTCCTAAAATACCATGCATATTAATGCTTTGGCCCGTAAAAAACAGGTTTTTTATTTTCGTTCTAGGTGATATAAAAGTCTTTAAAGGTATGTTGTAATCTTTGGCGTAACCGTACATAGAGCCTTCATTACTGCCAATATAATCTCTGTAGGATAATGGGGTAGAAGTATGAACGGATTGTATGCTTTCGCGGATATGCGGAAATTTTTCTTCAAGCACTTTTAAAAATGCTTCTATTTTGGCTTCTTTGAACTCTTCGTAAGTTTCCCCACGACTATTCTTTTGAGCCACAGTATTGAAGGTGCCAGACCAAGGTTTTAGCTCTTCATAACGCATATAGGTAATAGCGGTAAGCTGATCCGCCCATTCTCCTTGGTTCTTACGTGTTCCCATAGAAACCATATAGGCTTCTGGCCACGATTCTTGAGTGTAGTTATGTGAGTTCCAAACCGATTTATAATCTTTAAAGTGATAGTAGTTATGGTTTAGATATTTGAATGATTCCGGTTTGAGTACAACGTGAATACTAAATGCCGAGATGGTACTGTCAATACTTTCAATACGGTTGGCGTATGATTTTCTGAAATGGGCCGCTCCCACCATTTTTACGGTAACCTTTGGTTCTATATTAGAGATGAATAAGTCGCCTTTAATGACATCACCCTTCTTTGTTACGACTGAAACTACTTGTTTCTCTTCAACATTAAATTGGGTTACTTCACTATGTTTATAGGCTTCACCACCACTTTCTTTTAATCTCTTAATGAGTAATTTGGTTATCTGGCTACCACCATCGGCACATCTGTATGAGCTTTGAATGTATGAATTTACAGAGAGTGCATGCACGTAAAAGGGAGTTTTGTCTGGTTCTCCAGCGTACAAAAGATTGGAGCCAGCAAGTACGGCTCGTAGCTTTTCATTTTGAGTTACGGAGTCTATATATTCTTTGGCGGGCAAGGTGAAAAGTTCTGTGTCTTCATGATACGGCTTGCCATGTTTTAGATTGTAAAGTGGAAATTGGTTACAAATGTCCTGCAGTTTTTCGCAGTATTGGTGAATAGCCTCTTTTTCTTCTGGAAATTTTTCTACTAGTTGGCGCTCAAAATTTGGATAACCTTGCGCATGTGGGTATTCTTTTTCATCGCCATCAAAAGTAATAAGGTCATAACCATCTTCATCTAGGCGAGTAAGGTTGAGCCCGTCCAAAATATCTAGATACTCAAAATAACGATAGAGGTTCTGTCCTTTTTCCAAGCCGCCTAAATAATGAACACCGGTGTCAAAAATAGTACGTTCGCGAACAAAAGTCTGGAGGTTGCCTCCATACTGGTTGTTTTTCTCCAATACGCAGACACTCTTACCTTCGCGTGCCATGATAATAGCAGAAACGAGACCGCCCATGCCGCTACCAACCACCACTACGTCATAATGTTCTTTCATTAACTGCGTATCTTTTTAAGTAGCCTAAAGTTATCATTTTGTTGGATAGTAACGAAACCTAATGCTTCTAGGGGAGCTAAATCTAGTTGCCGTGCTTCTTTCAGTAAGATAATAGTTTCAAACTCATTAGCTATAAAATTGGTGAGTTGTGCTATTTCTATTTTCATATCGATTAACAATACATCGGCAACGGTTTTCAGGGCTTCGGCAGTAGTATCAACTACATCTATTTTGCTGTAATTCTTTGTTAGGAAATTACTTTTAAGTAAGATGGAAGCTTCTTTATTGACTAGACTCACCGTGATTTTTCTGTCAAAAGAGTCTAAAGCAAGAAGCAGGTCTAATTGCCCAAAATCTCTGGATAAATGAACAATCTTACTCTTTTTTCCTATCTCTTGTAGAAGAGAATAGTACGTTTTTCTATTGGTTTCTATATCTAGCTTAACCGCTTTGTAAATAACATCGCCTTTATATCTATAGTTTTCTAAAAGTGCTTTATCCCAATAATTCTCATCTTCAATTTCATCTCTTAGTCTTCTAAATTCATTCCTGAAATATGCTCCTAGTTGTTTGGCACGCTCACTATAGTTTTTGCCATATTGCGTATCGTGTGCATCTATTTTCGGTAAAAGCTCTATCGTGATTTTTCCATCTCTAATAATGAAACTCCCCTTAGGCAATACTTCAGAATTCCCATGAATAAGCACCGGAAGAATATCCAATTCAAACTGTTGTGCCAGATAAAAAGCTCCTTTATGAAAACGCTTGATTTTATTAGTAGAGGAACGCGTTCCTTCTGGGAAAGCAATTATACTAAACCCTTGGGCTACTTTTTCTTTCAATAAAGCTTCGCCATTTTCAATACCTCCAGAAACGGGATATGCTCCGGCCAGTTTAGCTGCGCTGCCAAATACGGGTGAGTTATACACCCAGTCATTCACCAAGAATATAATCTTAGGATGTAACATACCAATAGCAAGAATATCTAAAAAACTGGTATGGTTGGCTATAATCATAACCGGTTTTTCAAAAGTCTCGTTATGTGGGTTTCTTATGTTTTTAGATACAAACGGATTAGTGTATAGAACAGAACCCATCAATTTTGAAACCGATTTGTGAAAACCTAAGTTCTCTTTCCTTTGGCTATTTGGTGATAATTTTAATTTGATTACTCCATAGATAGAATGTAAAAATCCTCCCATTCCAAAATATCCAAATGATAATACGGAATGAATAAAATAGCGTAAAGAAATAGGGCGCTTATCTGCACTTCCAATAAAGAGTTTAAACAATAAGGGTTGAAGAGTAAAAGCCACAAATGCAGCGGATAGAATACCTATTAGGGACACCGTAGAAATGGTATATAAAACAGGATGTTTTGCAAAAATTAAAACCCCTACACCGGCAATTGTTGTGATGACTGATAGTAATATGGAGGTTTTATGGGTGTGGAGTACCTTTTCTCCTGTTCGGTATTCGGTAAGCAATCCGTTGGTGATAAAAATACTATAATCAACACCTAGACCAAATATAAAACTACAGATGATGATATTAAAAATGTTGAATTCAATATGGAAAAGGCCCATGATGCCCACATTCAAGAACCACGTAAGGAAAATGGGAAGGCTAGTTATTACCGTAAGTGAAAGGCTGCGGTAAAATAATAATAGAATAAGCAGAACAACTAGAAATGAATACCCAATTAAACTGTTGAAGTCATTTTTTAAATTCCCCAAAAATGTTTCATTTACCTGTTGGCGGTCAATAAGTAGGGTGTTAGGAGAGTTTTCAAAACGTTCGCGCAAGGCATCAATATGGTCATCATCTACTTTGACTAGAGAGGTAATGGTAGTACCGTTTTCATCGTTTACGATATAATCATCAAGAGAAAATGATTTTATGGAATCAAACGCGGTAACTTCCATAGGTTGGAAGTCATCATTCAGCAAGTCGTAAAATTTGGAGAATGTGGTTGGTTTGAAACCAAACTCTTTGCTGCTTTCAATAAGGGTTGCTTTGGTTGTATTGATTTTGGACGGAGTCCAGAAATCATTCCATCTGCCAATTTTTTCCTCTTGCGTTTTTTTGGCACGTATGAGTCCACCAACAGAACTAAAACTTAATATTTTCTTCTTCTCTTCAAGAATCTTTAGCTCGTCATAAAGCGAATCGTTTTGCGTCAAAACAGTTTGTATATCCTCGCCGTATGTAGAAAGATAGATAGACTTTGAACTAATATCGGTCAAGGTTTCCAGTCGTTGCCTTGCATCGCGTAAAACTTCGGTTTCATAATTCAACTTGGCAATATCCTTATTGAAAACAACTTTGTTATATGTGAATATGCTAACAACAGAAAACAGCACCAATACTATAATGGCCCATTTTGATTTATGAAAGTCGAAAGATGCTACTCGGTCTAAAATTGTTCGTCTGGAATTCACTGCTTTTTTAGCAGAATACACTTGTGGAACGAAGAGTAGTGCAAAAACCGAAGCCCCAAGAACACTTACGGCTGCAAAAATACCCAGATCTTGTAATGCCTGAGATTCTAGAAACAATAGACACAAAAAGGCAGATGCCGTGGTAAGACTGCTCATTAAAATGGAAGGAGCTACTTCTTTATAAAGACTCTCTGCGCCATTTCCGTTTCGTATATGTGTAAGAATATGCAGGGCATAATCTAGCGTAACGCCTAAAAGAACAGAGCCAATACCTAATGAAATAGCGGAAATCTTGTCCCTAATTATACATAGAAAAGCAATTGACAATAGCGCACCTACCAGTGTGGGTAGAAAGAGAATAAATGGCAATGCCAGCTTTCGGTAGAACAGCATTAAAATAATGATAAGCAAGGTCATGGCAATACTTACCGTAAACTGAATATCGCTTCTAATCTGTTTGGCATTGGCTACTGCAACCAAGGCTGCACCATAATACTCACTATGTACTTTTGCCTTGTAAGACTTGTTGAGTTTGTCCTGTAGGTCATAAAGCGCATTTGAAAAAGGTAAGTTTTTATCGGTTTCATTTGAGCCATAGGCTGGGGTAAGAAACAGAAGAATGTTCTTTTCTTCCTTATCTAAGAGAAAGCCGTTTTTCAATTTAAAATCATCACCAACACCTAATTCTTGTAACCGTTTAAGCGCAATAAAAGAAAGCCGTAATGGGTCTTTAATTATGGTTTTCTTAGCGATAATACCAGATGGAGAAACAAGTGTTCGGTAATTTTCGGCAGTAACTTTAGCAATACTGTCAGGCCTTATTTTTTTTGTGATATTGGAATAGTCGTCCGTTTCTAAAAAGAGCGGCAAGTTTTCGTAAACTAAATCTAGCGTTTTGGGTATATCATCAGAATTAACTCTGCCTTGTATGTTTTTGATGAATTCCGATTGATTTTGCTCCAGACTATCCAGCAAATCTTTGGCGTATCGGGTAAGGTCGTCTACGGTGCCTTCTTCCTCTTTTTGTATGTTTATGATAATCTTATCCGTAAACGTAATCGACTTTAAAACCTTTTGAACACGCTGTGCTTCTTCGTTTGCCGGAATTAAAGAGGTGATATCATCTTCAAACTGAATTTTAGATACAATTATAGATAACCCTATAAGAACGACAACAAGTGCCGATACGGATAACATTCGTTTCCGTGCAATGAATTGATATGCCCTAAAAAAGAAACTACCCATTATCTACAACCATTTTTTTCTTTCCAAAGAATATAAGAGATATATAGCCAACAATTCCAAAAAGAAGTGCGGATAAGGAAGCTAGGATAAAGCTACCAATGAGATACGTTTTAAGGTTCTGAAGAAAGTCAAATTTTTCGGTTATGTTTTCCATAGAAAAAGAAATCTCTTCACCTGTAATCATTGCGCCTATTTTAAGACTGAAAAATATAATAAACGGAATTAAAGGAGGCAAGCTAATGTTAGAAAAAGCAAAGGTAATAGCCTTGTTCAAGCCAAAAAGGGCTGCCAGTGCAAAAACGAGTATGGTCTGAAAACCCCAGAAAGGAGCAATGCCTAGAAAAACACCTAGTGCTATGGATAGGGCTTTTGTTTTTGGCTTATCATCACTGCGAAGCAAATCTTCTAAAAGGAATTTTTTAAAACCTTTTTTTTTTATTTTCCGAATGAAGTTGCGTGGCTTTATATAGATAATGGCAACAATGACCAACCAAGTATTGAGTACGCTTATACGCGCAAAATCAGGTACAGTTCTAAAGTGAGAAACCCTTTCCGTTTCATCGTACAAAATACGTACGGGAACATTTTTAACTAAGGTGCCGTTCCATGCTAAACGCACGATTATCTCTATTTCAAACTCAAATTTTGGTGTGTAAAATTTTAAATCCTTTAGTTGTTTTAAAGGATAAAGTCGGTAACCACATTGTGTGTCTTGTAGTTTGGTACCCGTTTCAAACCAAAACCAAAAGTTAGAAAATTTGTTGCCAAAACTACTTTTACCTGGTACGTCTTCCTGTTGCATGTTTCGCGAACCAATGTAGAGCACGTTGGGAGATTCTTCCGCTTGCAACTCATCTAAGAACACAGAAAGGTCTTCTGGAAAATGTTGTCCGTCAGAATCTATGGTTATGGCGTAATCATATCCTTTGGAAATAGCAGCTTTAAAACCTACCTGAAGGGCGTTTCCTTTCCCTTTATTCTCCGGTAAATGAATTTGCTGTAGAGTTGGATATTCTTTTAGAATGGCCGCCGTGTTATCCGTAGCTCCATCATTTATAACAATGATAGAAGTAGTCCGTTCCAAAATACTGTCAAGTACCCGCTTTAAGGTGCCCGCATTATTGTAAGTCGGTACCATTACGCAGCAATTAAGTTGCTGCATGGTGTTTTGAAGTGTTGGAATAGGGGTTGACACGAGCAATTTTTTCAAAGGGTTCAGAAAACCGGTTCGAATTTTCTACAAAGATACGTATTACGACCCTTGTAGCAATTGCCTTTCCGTTTCGGTAAAAGCCTCGGATTTTAGAATATATCCTTTAACGAAATTCTTACTATTTTTATTGGAGATGGAACTGTAATTATTGAGTATAAACTGCTTGTCTTCCTCAATGTTTTTGGTGTAACCCGTAATCTTGGGTACATTCTCTTGAACGCTTAACCTAATGCAGTGTATTTCTACATTATTTGGGTCTGCTTCTAGAGCATACTCCAAAAGTTCCTTGCCCTCTTTTAAGAAATTTTTCTTGTCTTTTATACCCTTGGCATATTTAGCCATCATGGCAGATACCGCTCCTTTAAAGGCAACAAGTGTTTTATCATCAGTTTTGGAAACTGAAATCAAATCTTCATGAAGCGCATTGGTAGCACTTTCATTGTCCACCGCTTCAATATAGGCGGATCTTGTTTCCGTTAAATCTATTGCAACGGTAATGGTCAAGAAAGAGAATAGTGTAAATAGAACTAATTTTAAATTCATAACATCTAGGTTAAAACAGTAAAAGTAGCGCTAAGCTTTAAAGCCAATGTGTCGTCAAAAGTAGTGGTGTTCTTCACTTTTACCGTATTACCTTCTTCTGTAACGGTTAATGTAAGTTGTATAGTATCATTCTTCTCAGGATTGATAATAGCCATAAACTTAACGTTCGAAGCAACTGAGAGAAATAAGGTTTTGCCTGTGGCTTGTTCAGTTAATTCTTTAATTATCTGAATCATACAAACACCTGGCATTACTGGGTTACCAGGAAAATGGCCTTTAAAAACCTTATGTGCAGCATTAAGTTTTACAGTAGCTTTTACTATTTGCTCTTCTTTTTCAAAACTTTCTACGGTGTATAACCCTTCAATCAGCATTTTTATACAATTTAAATTTATACGCGGCACCTATTTGAAAAACGCCATTTAGGTTGCTCCCTGTTTTTTCATAAAGGTCATCTTCACCAAAGAAGTCAACGCTTATGGTTCCTTGCTTGTATCGTGCTTCAAGAATCAAACCAAAACCAAACTCGTAGCCAATTCCTCCAAGAACAGTAACATCAACAGGTGAAATTTCGTCATCACCGTTAAAGTTGGTCAAGTTAACAAAATTGTTCTCAAAGTTAATATCTAGACCCAGACCAAGAATAAAGTGGAGCCCTTTATCAGGAGTCACATAAAATTTATTAGGTAGGCCAATAGAGACGTAATTTATATTTACATCGTCATAGGCAGGTGAATTAGATTTGCCACCTTGTTTAGAATACAGAAGTTCTGGCTGCAAAGAGTAGTAATCCGTTATTGGAATGTCTGCGAAAGCGCCAATATAAATTCCAGATTTTGTATCTAGTGCCGTATTACTGATGTTAGAGCTGTTTAAACCAGCCTTTATACCTGGGCGAGTTTGTGCCACAGTTGTTCCTATATTGCAAAGGACCATTGCGAGTATAAAAAGTTTTAATGTCTTCATTTGAATGCTTTTAGTGCAATGTGAAGCTTGAAATTATGATGTGCTATTTCAATTTCCTTTGCAAATTGGCCATCTATATTGGTAAAACTAAAATCTACTTTTTCTTTGTTTCGGTCCGCTCTAACAATCTTATTTAATTGATTGTTGGTATAATGAAAATAATGTTTTTTAGAGAGAATATCCGTCTGCAGTATATCATCGTTCTTTAATGAAAAATGATTTTTTACTGGGGATTGCTCTTGTATAAGCGCCTTAAAATCCCTTTTCAAAATATTGATGAGTATTTTTCGGTCTAACTCTTTTAAAATACGATTTACTTTAAAATCGTCACCTTCAAAAGTAAAGTCGAAAATAGTATTTCCTATTTCTGTGGAAAAAGCAATGCGATGATGTTCAGGACCTAACTTCTTGACAATAAAAATACCTCCGAATGATTTATTGAACGCATCTATTTTGGCCTTGTAGACATAATCTTTTTCGGCATTCGCAAAATAGGGGTTTGAGGTTTCCTGAGATGAATCGCTTTTAGACTCAAACCCATTTTGAACAGGGTAAGAGGCGCATCCTAGCAATAGAAAAAAACAAAGGCTATTGAGTAAAAACCGCATCTGACAAGTTTTTATTCACGACACGATCAGTGAACTTAATTTGCGTATAGTCATCTGAGGGCTCAATCATCTTCACTTCGGTTACATCGCCATTAGCGTTAAAAGAAAGGTGGAAAGCTTTGATAAATTTGGAGAATTGCTCGTCTTTCGGAAGAAAGTACACCAAACTAGAATCGTTGATTTTGAAATATTTGATATTGAATTCGTCATCATTAAACATGTCACCACGAATACTTGCTGTAATAAGTTGGTTCAGCTGTTTGAAAATCTTGTTGGAACCTACATCCATATTACTCTTGTTACCGTCATCGTTAATGAACAATGTTTCGTTTTTAAATAAGACCGAGTAAGCAAAAGGTTTTGTGTATTCCCATTTCACCAAATTAGGAACTTTAAAAGCAAGTTTACCTTGCGATACGATATCATCTGACAAGAAGTCTAAATGCTTGTATTGCGTAAATTCACTCAATACCGTGGTAGTAGCATCTGCCCTGGTTTTGACTTTGGCCTTTAGGGCAACAGCTTCTGTTGGAGTCATTTCCTTTTGTGCAAACGCTCCAACGGAAATAAAAAATATAAGAAAAAGTATCTTATGCATACGCTTCGATTTCTAGTAAGCGGTCAACCGTGACCGAACTCAGATTTTTCTCTCGCAAAAATAACAATAACTGTTCCAAAACGGCTATTGTTTTTTCGCTGGTATCGTGCAGTAGTATAATATCACCCTTTGAAACCTTACGAGTAATGCGTTTCAAAATGGTTTTTTCCGACCTGAAAGTGGTGTCTAATGAACGCACGTTCCAGCCAATAGAATGTATTTTTTTATGCTCTGCCGCTTTTGCAATCTGCGGGTTGGTAACGCCAAAAGCAGGACGATAAAGTTTTAATTTTTTTCCTATTAAAGAGGATACCAGGTTTCCCGTTCGGTTCAGTTCGTTTAGGATTTTATCAAAGGGAAAAAACCCAAAGCTTTTGGAATGGGAGTAGGTGTGATTACCTATACTATGACCTTCAGATAGTATTCGCTTTAAAACTTCAGGATGCTTTTCAATCTGTTGACCAACACAAAAGAAAGTGGCTTTTGCATCATATTTAGCTAATAAATCTAACACTCTGGGAGTAAATTCATTGTTTGGGCCATCGTCAAACGTTATTGAAATCCAATTATTAGGCGTGTTTTTATTGGAGCTTAATGAAGTAAGGTGATAGTTCCATCGGACAAAAAACGAACCAAAAAGTGTAATAAAGAACCAAATAATGAAAATTGAAAAAATGGGCCATAACGGTACGTAACCTAGAAAATGTAATGCAACCAAGGGTAGCAAAAGAAAAAAAGCAGCGGTATTTACCTTTTTTCGCTTTAACATTTGCGAATTAAGGTGAGGCTATGGTTTTCTCCTCTGTATTGATTATAAATCAATACAGTCTTTAGGTTGGATGGTTCAATAGCGTTTAGTTTCACAACATCAGGAATATTCTGTGTCTTTAGGATTTTGTTCGCCAACCAAAATGCAAATCCAGTTGCGGTATCAAATTCACCCGAAAGATGTTTATAATATGCTTGTGGCGTATCGTTAAATAGGGTAGTACTGAGTTGTTCGTAATAGCCATCATAGTTAACATCGCCATTGTTACCAAGTATAACCAGGTCTATGTCGTTTATGCTAAGGTGTTGACGTTCTAGAAAAGCAACTATTTTTCCTTCGACACGTTCCTTAGAAAGGGTGTTGAACGTTTTAACGGCAACCAATTCTGAATACGTAGAAGGCGATTTTTCTGTGGAAAGCACAAAAAAGTGAGACCCCTCACCCATTACCATGCCTTCGGTCTTTGATTGTAGAAGTTCCTTTAATGCTATAGGTTTTTTTTTAATATGACCAATTAAACGGTGAGTAGTAACGTGATGTTCAACAAGCTCATCTACTCCGCCAACTAGCACGGTATTAACTTCGTTATTTTCGAGCATTATTTTGGCATCAATCAATGATGATTCAAAAGAAACTGCCGAATGTACAAAGGTAAAATTATGTCCTTTACAGCCAAGGCCCAATGCAATTTGCCCGGCCACGGTATTGTGTGAGGATTGTATAAAACGAGTAGGAGTTAAAAATTGTTCGTCGTTTTTGATGATGTCGCTTACGAAACGTTCAGAATCACCAATGCAACCTAATCCTGTCCCTACAATAATCGCGTCTACATTCTCTATACCAGCTTCTGTAAGGGCATTTTTAGAGCTTACTGTGCTCATCTTTATACCGCGTGCCATACGGCGTGCAGCTGCTGGGGGAATGTATTCTTTATAGTTGGGGTCAATTACATGAATAACGGTGTCGTTATAGTCCGTAATCTCGTTAAGAAACTCGTTGTTTTCAAAAGTTTTTTGGGCCGAAACCGAACCTACGCTATTTATATAAACTGGCTTCATTAGGCTTCTTTAGAAAAGATTAAAGTAGAGCAATTCCCTCCAAACCCAAATGAATTAGAGAGTACATGGCGTAATTCTTTTTGTTTTACCGTGGTCTGCGGAAGCAGGGTAAACTCCTTCATTGGAGTTGTAAAGTTCAGGTTAGGGTAAATTATATTGTTCTGTAATGCCAAAACTGAATAAACAGCTTCAATACCCCCTGCTACTGCCAATGTGTGGCCTGTAAATGCTTTAGTTGAGCTGAATTCTGGTACGTTTCCTCCAAATGTTCTTAGCAACGCACGACCTTCGGAAAGGTCATTATTAGGGGTTGCGGTACCATGTGCATTCACATAATCAATATCAGATGGGTCTAAACCTGCTACTTTAAATGCTTTTTCCATGGCTAGAACTGCTCCGTCTCCATTTTCGGAAGATGCAGTTTGGTGGTAGGCATCATTGGCATTACCATAACCAGTTACGTAGCCTAATACTTTTTTGTTATCTCTTTTAACGATTTCATCAGATTCTAAGACTAGATAGGCAGCGGCTTCACCAAGGTTTAGCCCTTTTCTTTCATCATCAAATGGAGTGTTGTGCGTATCGGATAGAATCATCAAGGTCTTAAAACCGTTGATGGTAAATTTGCAAAGACTATCTGTCCCGCCAACAATAACACGGTCTAATTGACCTGATTGTATCATACGTGCACCCAACATAATTGCGTTGGCTGCAGAGGAGCAAGCTGTACTTATGGTTGATGCAAAACTTTCCGTCAGCCCTAGGTGGTCAGCCAGTTTTTGGGTAGAATCTCCTGCATGAAGTCCGTTTATATGCCCCCAATGCTCGTCACTTTCTAGGTATTCAAAATAATATTTTTCAGATTGGTCCATACCGCCCACGGTAGTTCCTGAAATGAGTCCGGTTTCGCAATCGTTTATATCGGTAACTCCCGCTTGTGAAATAGCTTCATCAGCAGCAAGCATGGCCAAAAGAGCAGTTCTTGATACGGCGTCTTCTTTAGGAATTCCCAATTTTTGCTTCAATTGGTCATTGGTCATTTCTATTTCGCCAACCATAATATCGTCCTTATGAACGGTATCTATTTTTGAAATTCTAGAAATACCTACCTTGCCAGAAACCAACGCATCATAGTTTTCTTGCACATTGTCTCCAATGGCAGAAATAGCACCCATGCCCGTAATTGCTACGCCCTTTCCCATATTAATTTGGAAGTATTATAGATATAATAATAAAAATACGAATATTGGTCTTAAGTGCGATTCTCAAATAGCGCTTACGATTGTTTGATGGTATGCTTAAAAGCGATGTAGTTCTTAGTTCGTACGATTTGCAGTAATATAAGCTGCCATGGTATCGATAGACTCAAAAATTTTGCGACCTTCCTTAGGGTCTGCCAATCTAATGCCATAATCTTTATCGAGCATTACAATAAGTTCTAATGCGTCAATAGAGTCAAGACCAAGGCCTTCACCAAAAAGCGGATCGGTATCTGCGATTTCGTCAACGGAAACATCTTCTAAGTTTAATTGCTCGATGATTTTTTCCTTCAATTCTAGTTTAAGTTCGCTCATTTTGTTCTGTATAATTTAGTCAGTTCTCCTGTATCAAAGGGTAATAGACCTTTTTTAGCGATAACGTATAAAAACGCATCATATTTTCCTTTGTCATAATCAACCCAACCACAAAGTACTTCATTTGCCTGACCTGTTTCTAGCAAATCATTGGCATAATCTGACAATAAATGGGGGTTAAACTCGGCAAAGATAAAGAAACTATTTTCAGAATACAGTTTGTGGCGAATGCTAATTTCACCCATACAGATATTTGGAAGGGTGTAAACAAACACGGCTGGACTGGCATATGCGCCTGATTGGTCACTAATGGCGTTTTGATGCTTTCGGTCAGTATCTAAACTAGAAGCGCTGTTTGAAAGAACAAGAGCCGTATTTTCTTCGTTGTTGTCTTTTAATAAAACCTCGGCACCTATGAAAGCCAGTTTGCTGAGATTATCCATTTTGAAAAACTTAGAATAATCGGTTTCAAAATGTTTGTAAGCCGCCTTTATAAAAGCAGGAAACTCTTCTGAATCATCAGAAAAGAGAACTTCTCCGTTTTTCGAAATCTTGCCGTTAGAAATGCGGCAATACGATTTTATATGGTAGTCTGGCGTACTCATGAATTGACTTTTTGAAAAATTGCAGCTGTATTACAACCACCAAAACCAGAAGCGGTCTTTAAAAAAATACTGCTTTCTTTTGCTGTAGTTTCTGTTATAATGTTCAAAGGCTGGGATACACCCAGTTCCTGAAAACCCAACGAGGCAAAAAGTGTATTTGAATGCAGGGAATACATGCCGATAATGGTTTCCAAAAGACCGGAAGCACCAAGGGTGTGTCCAAAATATCCTTTTAAACTATTTAAAGGTGTGTTTTGCAAATTAGCCCGGTTAAACGCTATGGCTTCCATTTCATCATTGAACATGGTAGCTGTACCATGCGCAGAAATATAATCTATAGCTTCAGCTTCTATGTTTGCTTGGTTCATTGCTGAAACAACACTACGGTATAGGCCTTCACCGGTTCGGGAAGGGCCAGATATGTGGTTAGCATCATTGCATGAAGCCTCACCTATAATACGTACGGATTCGTTTACAAGATGGTCTTCGTCTTTAGTAACAAGTACGCTGCAACCTACTTCTCCAATGTTAATTCCCGCACGGGTTTTACAATAAGGTCTGCATGGTAGTTCGCTCAAAGCTTGAAACGAGTTGAAACCCGTTAAAATAAATTGACTCACTAAATCTCCGGCAACCACAAAAACGTGATCATAACGTTTTTGATGAATAAACCGTTTAGCTACGGCTAGCGCTAAAACTCCCGAAACACAGGCGTTAGATAGTACAATAACTTCATTTTTAAAACCGAAAAAAGTTTCTATTTTTTTACCTAGTTCACTTAGATATGCCCTGTTTTCATCAAACGGGCTATCAGCATCCAATACATCAATATTACCTTTTGTGGTGGATACAATCAAACCAACTTTATCCGTAAGTTCTAAACCTGATTCTTTAAGGGTGTTGGCTAAAGAAACTAGAAGTATTTGCTCTAGTCTTGTATAATCTTCTTGTGGATTGAGTTTTTGGAATGCTTTAGATAAGTTGTCTTGTGGGATGAGGGAGGAATAAAAAGGATTTGGCAGAATTTTGGAATCATCTACCAGTGATAGTCCAGATACCTCGTTTTTAATGCTATCAACTGCAGAAGCACTATCAAATCCGTAAGCGGAAACAATGTTGTTATGTGATAGGTAAATATTATTCATCTAAAAGGCCTACTTTTTTCTTCCATTCGGCAAAAAACTCAGGGATTACCAAAGATAGTTCGCCTCCCAATTCTACAAATACCTGAACGGTCTGTCCGGTACAAACAACAGCTCCCTTAGGATTGTAGATTTCATATTTGAAAATCAGTTTTGCTGCTTGAGAATCTATATAAGTCGTTTTAATTGTAGCCACATCCCCATAAGTCAAAGGAAGCTTATGCTCACATGCCGATTTTACGATTGGCGTAGAGAAATTATGGTCTTTTTGGTCTAGGTACGATATACCATGGTGACGCCCAAAAGCTTCACGACCATCTTCAAAATATTGAATATAATTACCGTGCCAGACAATGCCCAATGGGTCCGTTTCTGCAAAACGTACGCGGACTTCACTAGTGAAACTAATTTCTTTTTTGGTGTTAGACGGCATTTTTTCTTTCGTTATAGATAATTGCTATGAGCGTGGTGACCACGAAAAATATCAATAAAAGAGATATTTCGGGGATTATTTCAACAAAGGTTGCGTTGCGCAAAAATACATCATAAAATGCACTTAGACCCCAATTCATAGGTGATAGGTTAGACAGTACTTGCATAAATTTGGGCATTGCAAATACCGGAACCCAGACACCGCCAATTGCTGCAAGGATAACCACAAAAGTAGCCCCAAAAGGTGCCGATTGTTCTTGGGTCTTGGCAATAGTCCCTAATAATAAACCAAGGCCAACAGCTGCTAAACCAGCAAAGAAGGCTACGACAAATAATAGAGGCAGTCTACCTGTTACATCTAGTTTAGGTAAACCAATTAGTGGAAAGAGAAAAATTCCAACTGCTAACATAAGTGCGAATTGTACTAGAGAAACCACTAAGAATACAATAGTCTTTCCACCAAGAACTGTGGCGTATGAGACAGGATTTGTTCTTAAGCGTACAAAAGTACCCTGGTTTTTTTCCTTCACCATATTTATAGCCAAAGGCAGAATAATAAAAAATATAGCAAAGAGTGTCCATGCAGGAATATTATGCTGCGTGGAGTTGGGAATTAGGGCTTCTTTATACTTGCTCGGTACAATTTCGGTAAAGGTGATAAACTTTTCAGTTTCAAAAATGTCTTCGGAAGGGTCATCTGTTAATTGCTCTTGAAAGGCTGTATAGATGGTTTCTGTTTCTATTTTAGAAATCATCTTATCAATATTACTCCGAACAGAACTTTTAAAAGACTGTTGTGTGGCGGGGTCAAAATAAAGCTTAACCTCCTTGGGCATCATCTTGGACTTTACTTCTGGAATACTTTCTTCGTTATCGCTGAATTTGGAAAGAATACCATCTACATTTTCATTGATTTTAATCTGAAGGTCCGATGATAGATTTTCCGGTATCACTATGGCCAGTTGGTAATCGCCTTTCAATACCTGCTGTTTGGCTTCTTCGTCACTAGCAGCCATATCTACTTGAAACAATTTGGAGTCTGCCAAGCTCTTTAGAATATCTTCGGATACTTTTCCTTTATCCATATCTACCAAAAGAATGGGCAACTTGGTTTCTTTTATGCTTTTGAATGAATTGTCTTGAATTGTAGTGATGACAATAACCAATAGCAAAGGCATTAGGAATAGAACGGCCAGTCCGCCAAGATCACGTGTAACGAGTAAAAATTCTTTATATGTAGATGCCCAGAGTTTATGCATGATCGCGAAGTGCTTTACCAGTTTTGGCCAAGAATACCCCTTCTAAGTTTTCGGCATTTTCTTCTTGAGCTATAAGCTCTTGTGGTTTTCCTAAGCATATAAGCGTTCCGTGGTCAATAATGCCCACACGGGTACAAAATTTCTCAGCTTCGTTCAAATGGTGAGAGGTATAAATAATAGTCGTTCCTGCTGTATTTAATTCTTTTAAATGTGCCATAATCACATTTTTAGACTGTACATCAACACCCACTGTGGGTTCGTCTAAAAATAGTACTTTGGGATTATGCAGAATACTTGATATTAGGTTAATGCGTCGTTTCATTCCTCCAGAAAAGGCATCTATTTTTTTATGTGCGAATTTTGCTAGTCCCATCGCTTCAAGATGTGTATTGACGTCATCTTTCAATGACTGGCCTTTTAAACCATACATACTTCCAAAATACATGAGGTTTTCATAAGCGGTCAAAGAAGGGTAAAGGGCATATTCCTGAGGGACAATTCCAATCAATTGCTTTAGTTGGTTTTTATTGTCTTTGTAGTTCAATCCATCAATAGTAAAATGGCCTGAAGTTGGTTTTAGCAATGAGCTGAGCATAGAGATTAAAGTAGTCTTGCCGGCACCGTTTGGGCCTAAAAGTCCAAAAATCTCGCCGTTCTCTATAGTCAAGTTCAAATCACGGACGGAAAAATCGTCCGCTCCTTTGTACTTTTTTGAAAGCTCATTAATCTGAATCATGATGTCAAAACTAATCGAAATTTATAAGATAAAGTATGATTTTTCCTATTTAGGGCGATAGAATTTAAGTTGGGATTAAATTGCCTTTTTTAGCTTCTTGAAAAAGGCTGCTTCACTATTGGCAATAGCCTCAAGTTGATCTGCAACTTTATTGTAAGCATCATCTTGAGCACTACGATTTTTATAGATACGTGATGCGTTTACTGCAAAATCACGCCAATCGTCACCAATTTGAGTCATTTCTTTAGAAAGTTCATTTAGTTTTTCGTTTTCAAGAATTTGGCTTGCTTCCTGTAAAAAGGCAGCGTATATGTAGCGAAATCCACCACCTCCGGTACCTATTTCTTCTTGCATACGTACAATTTGACCTAGATAATGGTTGGCGACTTTAGCACCTTTTTTCTTAGGCCATTTGCGGATAAGTTTTGAAATAGTCTTTATTCCGTTTGTTCCCACAATAGGGAAGGGGGCGGTCATTTCACGACAGGTTTGTTTAATCCCTTTTATAATGGCACTCTTTAATTCCAGTTTTTCTGGAAACGCAGTAGGATAGTAAATGTGGCCTTTAGGAGCAAAAGCTCCTTTGGCAAAACGAACCTTTTCTAGTTGTTTCTCGGTTAAAGTGGTAACCTGTTCCATAACAGGGTCGCTAATTAAGTAATTGTCGTTCTCCTTACCATAGACTACCAAATTATGCGCGTTAAAGTGAAACCGATATTCATCCGGGAAGTATAACAGATTGTAAACTCCTACCTGTAAGCCAACAGGATTATTCTTTTTTAGATTTTCATCTAAACGAGCTTTTGCCGATTCAGGATTGCTGAATTTTTCACGTTTTATCTTGATGCCCACTCTCTTTGCAAACCTATTGAAAATAAAACCTGGCATAGCCCTGTAGGTTACTACGGGTGCGTGGTTCACTTTTAAAAAGGGAATATAACAGAACAATAGGCCTGATCCTATGCCGAAAACCATGGGCTCGCTTACTTCAAAACCGTTGTGGCGCATTAGGTTGCTTACCACACCATTTTCGCAATGTGCCGATTGTTTGTGAGTGAATTCTATTTGCATGGGGATGTTTAAGAAATGTGTTTCAGTTCTTCAATGCTAATATCGAAAACATCGGCATATTTTTGAAGGGTCTTTTGATTTATCTTTTGAAAATTC
The DNA here is from genome assembly GCF_018603515.1 of Zobellia barbeyronii. GTDB lineage: Bacteria > Bacteroidota > Bacteroidia > Flavobacteriales > Flavobacteriaceae > Zobellia > Zobellia barbeyronii. The sequence goes on along the minus strand of NZ_JACATN010000004.1, from coordinate 799,385 downwards.
TTAGGCTTAAAATGTCGCTTTACACGCCATTGCCAAAGACCAACATAGCTAGATAGAATGGGTAAATCCATTTTATGTAATTCCATGTAATATTCAATGGGACTGGTCTCGTTTTTCTGAACGCGTTCTTTGGCATTCGCCACGCGTTCTTCTATGTCTTTTATAGCATTGCTAAGGGCAATAGTCTTGGGGTCCCAACCAGAGCTTAATTCTGTAGTGTACTCACCGTTTTCATCTACGGCATAGGTGAGTTCTTTGGTCTGGGCAGTTTCTAATAGGCCTTTATCTTGTGGTACTTCTTCTTTTTTCACTGGTCGTTGTTTTGGGGGATTATTAAATTTTCCCTCTTAAACTTCATGGATCAAAAAGTTCAATGTACAAGCTACGATTAATTCTCCGTTTCTGAAAGTCTCCGAAGCTATGGTGCAGCTGCTAAAGGCGTCGTTATCATATCTAGAAACAAGTTCGCCTTTGGTGGATATAGTTTCGCCTACTTTTGGCAATGCTGTGATGTGTACTTTTTTTACGGCACTAATATAACCTATGACTTTACTCTTGCTACCGTCCTTGTCGTCATCGTCAAAAAAACTTTGACCAACAATGGCAGCACAGGTTTGAGCAGCATTTTCAATAAGTCCGGTTTCTGATAAATATCCATCTTTAACGAAAATGCAGGATTCTTCTACTTTAAAGCGAGTTTCAACAGAGGTTTCATCAAGATACGGAGTAACGCTTGCCATGAGCATAGGTTCACGGTGCGGTAGAAAATTCTTAATGTCTATGTTAATTCTTGCTTCCAAATTAGTTTGCCAATGCGGTTTTCATTTCACTTGAAGCCAATACAATTCCTTCGCAGGTTACTGTGGCGGATACTAAGGTAATGCCCATAATATCGTGTAGAATCTCTACCGTAGTTTCTAATTCTTGGCCAACAAATGGTAAAGCGTTTACGGTAGCTTTCTTTATAGCGCCAATATATCCTGTAGGAGCTGGTTTTTGAGTTAGGTAATATTTATATCCCGTATGCAATGCAACGGTTTGTGCCATATTTTCAATAAGTCCTGGAGCCATGAATCGGTTCTCAAAAACGAATAAGTTGTCTTCTGGAACGATAAAGCCAGATACAATCTTAGTGTCTGAATATTGAAGTAATTTACCCACCATTATAAAAGGTGGTTTCTGCGGAATGAGATTTTGTAGAAACTCTTGATCGGTTATGGTTTCTTTCAATAAGTTCATGCTAGCAAACAGTTAAATAGGCATAGGTATAAGAAAAACGTGCGCTTTCTGGTACATGTAATAAAATTCTATCCCCTTTTTTTAATTTGCCAGATCCAACCAATTCTTCTAACATAAGATATATGGATGCAGCACCAACATTACCTACGGATTGAAGATTTAAAAACCATTTGTCCCAAGGCATTTCTACACCTCTATCTTTCATTTCATCATATAGTCCTTGTTTAAAGAAATATGAAGAAATATGAGGTAAGTAGTAATCAACATCATCAGGGCCAATACCGTATTTTTCGTATACGAGTTTTAGGCAGTCTACTCCTTTTTTCAAGATGTTTTCACCTAATAGTTTCACATCTTGTTTAATAGCAAAAACAGATTTCTTTGCCCAATCTTCAGGTGCAAATTCGCTCCATGGTTTTAGTTCACCGTTTTCTAGTTTTTCGCCACCGGCGTACATGCAAGTTTCCATCTCAAAAGCGTATGAAAAACCTTCCATCCACTCAATTTTTAACGGGGTGTCTCCATTAGGTTCGTTTTCTACTAAAATAGCTCCCGAACCATCAGAAAGCATCCATCGTAAAAAATCTTTATCAAAAGCAATCATTGGGTTTTCCTCCAATTCCTTTAGATGCTCAATTTCTTCTTGGTAGAAATCGGCTTTGGTCCAAGTCGAAACTTTTTCCGAACCGGTACATACCGCATTATTTACTGAGCCAACCTGTATGGCCATGTAGCCATATTTTAAGGCATTCATACCTGAGCAGCAAACTCCCGAGGCAGAATTTATCTCCATGTTCCCGTTTTTCAATACACCATGAACCATAGCAGCATGAGACGGCAAAAGTTGATCCGGTGTAGAAGTTCCGCAGGAAAGGAGTTCTATATTTTCTTTGTTGAAATCAGCATCGCAAAGTTCTTCTATCGCTGCCGCAGTAAGCTGGGCATTGTTATGGGTTACGTTGCCATCTTCGTCAATGGCATAGTACCTTGTTTTAATCTTATTGTTGCGTAGAATTATGCTTTTTGCCCTTGACTTTTGCCCGTCAATAAACCCTAATTTTTCTTCAATTTGGTCATTTTCGACAGGTGAGTTGGGCAGAAACTTGGATATTCTGGTAATGTAAGCGTTTTTCATGTGTCAGTCTTACTCCTTATAGGCTACAGAGGCGTAATATTTGTTTTCCCTTTGAATCTTTCTGTACATAGGGATATAAGTCAACAAAAATACGATAAAAACTATAGGTGCGATTAACCAAATGGCAAATATCAGGTAATAGTTGAATAAACGTAGCCATTTTTTTCGGGCAGGATCTCCTTGGTCTCCCTTCTTTTTGATGAGGTTTGCCCATTTAGAGAATAGTATGTTACCACGTTTGTCCATCTGAACCAGTACGTTACTGATTTTTGATGCATCTAAATCATTCAGTTTTTCTTGTAAGGAAGAAAAGTCAGAAGCCAAAAGGGCTTCCTTGATCGGATGGCCAAATTTATCTGCAGATGAAATGGTGTTATCCGAAACACCAGGTTTTGGGAAAATACCCCACAGACGGTCTTTTTTTCCCTTTAACATCCAATGCACAATAGTAATTACACTAACATGGTTAGGGTTTTTATCTACTAAAGCTATATTCCCTACAAGTTTTGCATTTAAGCCTATGAGCATTTTTTTTACCTTTTCTTGAGACATGGCCCACATATTACGAACACCGATTACTGTGATTACAGGGGTATCGTTCAATACTATTTTGGCTTCTTCTGATTTTAAAAAGGAATTTAAGGGGATGGAAGGAGTTAGGTACCAAACTTGATGGCCTAAGATAACCAAGTCATATTTTTTTGACAAGACAGATGCATCTGGTTTGTTGATTGGCGTAGGAATTTGAAGGAAGGATTCTGGGAAAACATCAAAGAATCGTTCTTTCTTCCATGGAAACTCATAAGGCTCGTCAGGAATAATTTGATGATAAGTAATGTTAGCGGTTTCCTGGTCTAAAGGAGATAGCACAGAATCTATAATGGTACGTAATTGTCCTGTTTGAGAGTAATATACAACGAGTACTTCTTTCATTTGCTTCAGGTTATGATACGGCCATTGAACAAATAACTATTCGCAGGCGCTTTAGGGATAGATCAAATATCTTACTTATTTGCCTTATCTCCCCAGAAATCAAAATAATTAAACCATTGTAATGGATATTTTTCAATGATCCATTCCAAGTTGTCGGTATATTTTTCTAGTAGACCTTGGGCATCACCGCGTTTTACTTCGGCAGTTCGTGCGTATAAATGATAATGTTTTTTGGATTCCTTCATCACGTAAACGAACAAGACAGGAACTTTTAGGCGAGAGGCCAATAGGTAGGGCCCCATTGGGAATTTGGCAGTAGCACCCAAAAACTGCTGCTCTAAGAATTTTGTACCTTCAATATAGCGGTCACCTGTAAAGCAAACAAGCTCCCCATTGGTTAGTGCGGTATGTATTTCAAAGATATGAGACATATCTTCTTTAATTAAAATGAGCTTGATGTTAGATTTTGACGTAACACTATCTAAATAGGCTTTGATTTCTTCGTGTTCACGGTCCCAAGTAACTAAATTGATAGAAGAAAAAGCATTGACGTCTTGTAGAAAATGTTGTGCTACTTCAAAGTTCCCAATATGCGCACTTAAAAGGATACCACCTTTTTTTTGAGAAAGTAGGTCTTCAATCTTATCTATTCCATCAAAATCGTAGGTAAACCTATCTCTAAGTCCTGCTGATATAGCGGCCTTGTCAATTATAGTTTGACCAAAAACATAATAGTTCCGGTATACATTGAAAAGACTTTTTAAAGTAGATTGTCTTAGTCTCTTATGAAAATAGTAGAAAATAGCTCTTGTGCTCGCCACTGAAAAAATACAGTAGTAAAGAACTACGAAATGAAGGAGTGCATAAGAAGCGCTTAGTCCTAGTTTTTTGATAAAGAAAATATAGATTCTATATCCTAAAACGGTGCCTTTGGATTTACCTTCCCATTCTGTTGCCATTTTTGGGTTTTGTCTGGGAGATATCAGTGAAGTTTTCGCTCAATAAGGTCGTAAAAATTCTGTAGAGTGGTAACGTTTACAAAGTCTTCACCCACTAATTTTACACCAAAATTGCTTTCTACAGCCACTACAAGATCAACGAAGTCCAAACTATCTAGACCTAGAGTGTCTTTAAGATTAGCATCAGCAGCGATATCCTCTTCCTCAACTTCAAATTCGTCGATTAGGAAATCATCTATTTTTTGAATTATATCTTCTTTGGTCATCACCATCTTTCTCTAGCATTTTTTTAATATCAAAGCGGAATTTGTACCACCAAATCCGAATGAATTCGACAAAAATACGTCAATTTTTTTATTTAACGTTTCCTTAACTATGTTTAATTTCGCTGCATCCTCATCAACATTTTCAAGATTAATGTTGGGTGCAACAAACGAATTCTGCATCATAATCATACCGTAAATAACCTCACTTGCGCCTGCCATCCAACATTCATGGCCTGTCATAGATTTGGTAGAGCTTACCGGAGTATTGCTCTCGCCAAAGACTTCATAAATAGCCTTTGCTTCATTGCTGTCGCCTACCGGAGTAGAAGTTGCATGAGCATTTACGTAATCTATAACCGAAGCATCAATATTTGCATCATGTAATGCATTACGCATTGCCCGTGAAGGTCCATCAACATTTGGTGTGGATATATGCCCTCCATTCGATGAAAAACCATATCCTATAATTTCACCTAAAATAGGCGCACCTCTTTTAACTGCGGACTCGTAGCTTTCTAAAATTAGAGTAGCTCCGCCACCGCTAGGTACTAACCCGTTTCTGGCTTGGTCAAAAGGTCTTGATGCTTTAGCAGGGTCGCCATCTACTGTGGCAAATACTCCAAGGCCATCAAAACTACCCATGGCCAATTTATTTATTTCTTGCGCTCCACCTGTTATAATGCAATCTTGAAGTCCACTTTTTATAAGGTGGTAACCCATACCAATAGAGTGGGACCCACTTGCACATGCAGCACTAATCGTAAAATTAACGCCCCTTAGCCTGAATATAGTGGAAAGGTTCATGGTTATAGTAGAGTTCATGGCTTTAAAAATAGCTCCTGAACCTACCAGCGTGGTATCCTTTTTTTCTCTTAAAATATCTGTAGATTCTACAACCGATCGTGCAGTACTATCGTTACCGTAAATTACGCCAACTTCATTCTCGTCAAAAAAACTGTCTTCGATCTTGGCATTCTTTAAAGCTTCAATTGTAGCCATGTAGGCATAACGGCCTTCTTCGCCAAGACTAAGTCGTTGTCTTCTTGATAGTAGTTTCTTCAGTTCAGGTTCATCTACCATTCCTGTGAGCCCAGAGCGATAGCCAAAATCAAGACGTTCTTGGTCATTAACGATACCTGATTTTCCTTCATACAGGGATGTCTTAACCTCGTCTAGGTTTTTACCTATACAAGAATATATGCCCATACCTGTGATTACTACTCTTCTCATTGCCCCTTCTGTAATGTTTAAGAATAAATACCGCCGTTTATATTGATGACCTCACCAGTAATATAACCCGATTTTTTTGAAGCTAGAAAAGATACAACATGTGCTACTTCTTCTGCTTCGCCAAACCTATTTGCGGGAATCATTCGTTTTAATTCCTTTTCATCTAGGTCATTGGTCATATCAGTTTTAATAAAACCAGGTGCAACAGCATTTACTGTAACGTTTCTTTTTGCAATTTCTTGTGCAAGTGCTTTAGTTGCCCCAATAACTGCTCCTTTAGCTGCGGAATAGTTGGTCTGACCAGGTGTGCCCTTAAGTCCAGAAACGGAAACCATATTGATGACACGGCCATATTTGTTGACCAAAAGTTTTTGAATAAGGGCGTTGGTGACATTAAAGAAACCATGAAGGCTAGTGTCTATAACTTTGGACCAGTCTTCATATTTCATCCACATGAACATACCGTCTTGTGTAATTCCGGCATTGTTCACGATTACCTCTATGATATCTTTTTCATGAGCTTCCTGCCAGTTTTCCAAAGCGGACTTCACAGCTTCGGCATCCGTAACATTAAAAGGCAGTAATTCTCCTTTTCCACCAGCTTCTTCTACAAGTTTAAGCGTTTCTTCGGCAGCTGCCTTATTGCTATTGTAATTGATAAGAATTTGGTAGTCTAGGTCCTTGGCTAGTTGTACACATACTGCACGGCCTATTCCTCTAGAACCACCAGTTACCAATGCATATTTTTGCTTTTCCGCTTTCTTTTCTTCCATCTAAGAATTGTAAGTTTTCAAAACTCCGGTAAATACGGAGCGTTTGGTTTGCTAGTTAGTATTTAAAGCTAGCGATATTTTGTAGTTAAAAAACGAAATAATATTATTTAACAGATACAAATGGTTCTGCATTCTGAAACCATTTATCACCCAGTAATTCACCTTTTTCGTTAAAGAAGCCCCAGCCCTTTTTAGATTTTACTCTAGCAATACCGTTTACAAAACCTTTTTCTTCAGAACCTTTTAAGAAAGCAAAATTTCCTGAAATACCATATTCCATAGGGATAATGACTTCGCCAGAAGTATTTATGAAACCCCAGGCTTTATCTTTTACAGGAGCAAAACCACTTGCAGAAAACACTTCTGCATCACGGAATTGTGGTTCTATGACCATCTCTCCTTTTTCGTTAATGTAACCCCACTTTTTGCCTTCTGAAACAGGAGCTAAACCATTAGAAAAAGCTCTGGCCTTATCAAATGTAGGTTCAAGAACCCACTCTCCTTTGCTATTTACGAAGCCTGTTTTTTTGTCACGAGAAGCATAGGTAAGTTTTGAGTCTTTATAGAAGTTATGCACTTTGGTAGCGTTATCAATTGGATTAAAACTTCCGTTGTGTATAATGCCAAAAGTGCCATCTTTTTTACCGTAGACGCCTGCCTCGCTAAACGTGTTTCCTATTTCTTCGTATTCCACGGGAATAATCTCTTTGCCAGAAGCATCTATCATTCCCCATAGTTCGCCATTATTCACTTTAGCGTGGCCATTTCTGAATTTTTTTATAACGTCATAAGTAGGCTCTAATACCAGTTTGCCGCTGGTTCCTAAAAGACCAACTTTTTCTCCTGCGCGAAAAAGGGCGACTCCATCTTCAAAATCATAATACTTTTCGCTGTTTGGAGTTTCAAGTTTTTTCCCTGTCGTATCAATGTAACTCCACTGGTCATCTCTTAAAACCAAAGCATAACCTGAATTAAACATTTTTACACGATCATAGTCGGGTTTAATTATCCATTCGCCTTTGGTGTCAATAAATCCCCAGAAGTCACCTTCTAAGACTGCTGCTAACCCGTCAGAAAAGCTACCTGCTTTTTCAAACTGTGGTTCAATTACATAAGCGCCTGTTTTGTCAATAAAACCAAATTTGTCATCTTCTCGGACCAAGGCATATTCTTGTGCGAAAAGAGTAAATGTGTTTACGATAAGTACCAATAAAAATGCTAGCTTTTTCATTTTACTTCTTTATTTTGATGGTTAATAATATAGTCCTTTACCTCGTTTACGTAGGGATACATGATAGTGTCATCTTTAAACGGGGGAACTATTTTACGAACCGCGTCGTACATCATTCTTGTCTTAGAAGAAACCTTGTCCTTTAAGTCTAAATATTCTATAGCTTGGACTACGGTAATCATTTCTATAGCTATTACTTCAAAAGCATTTTCAATTACTTGCTTAGTAATATTGGCGGCATTCGTACCCATACTAACAATATCTTGGTTGTCATTGTTGTTCGGAATACTATGAACATACATTGGGTTTGACAGCATTTGGTTTTCGGCGGTAGTTGATGTGGCCGTAAACTGTACCCCTTGCATACCAAAGTTAAGACCTAGAGTTCCTAAGTTAACAAAAGGAGGCAAGATATCGTTCAGTTTTGAATTTAAGAGATAGTTAAGTTGTCTTTCCGCTAACATGGTCATTTTGGTTACAACAAGTTTTAGCTTATCCATTTCCAAGGAAATATAATCTCCGTGGAAATTACCGCCATGATACACGTTCTTTTTTTCAACATCAACAATAGGATTGTCATTGGCAGAATTCACCTCTGCTATGAGTGTTTTTTCTACATTTTGCAAAGTGTCTAATACGGGTCCTAAGATTTGCGGTACACAACGTATGGAATAATATTCTTGCACTTTTTCCTCAAAAACCGAAACCCCATTATTATCAACATATAAATGATGTTCTCTTTTGCGAGTAAGCGTGCTATCCTCTAAGTGGCTTCGCATTGCTCGTGCAATTTCGCGTTGCCCTTTATGTCTTTTTGTGTGGTTGAGTTCTTCTGATAAATGATCGTCGTAAGCTTGTACAATTTCATTTATAGCAGAAGAGCAACAGATAGTCCATTCTAATAACCTACGCGTATAGATCGCATTTACTATTCCTATACCGGTCATTACAGAAGTACCGTTTATTAAACCTAAACCTTCTCGTAATTCAACTTTTATAGGTGTGATGTTTAATTCTTTAAAAACATCTTGGGTAGGTCTTCTTTCTCCTTTGTAAAAAACTTCGCCTTCGCCAATTAGAACAAGAGCTAAATGTGCAAGTTGAACCAAATCGCCACTAGCGCCTACACCACCATGTTCAAAAATAAGAGGGGTAACGTCTTCATTAATCAAGGAGGTCATGACGACTAAAACAGACGGATGAATTCCTGAATTACCTAAGCTCAAGGTGTTCAATCTTGCTAACATGGCAGCCTTAACATATTGAGGTGGTATGGCATTACCTGTACCTGAAGCATGACTGCGAATTAAGTTATATTGTAGCTGAATAGTTTCAGAATCTTTGATTTTATACTGAGCCATGGGTCCAAAACCCGTGTTAACTCCGTAAATAACTTTATTCTTTGAAAATTCTTTTAGGAAATCAAAACTGTCTTTTACAGTCTTAATTACTTTGTCATCTATTGATAAAGGTTCTCCCTTGAAAATGATACTGTAAAACTCTTCAATTCCTAACTTTCCTTTTATTTTCGGCATCTATGATTGATTCTATGAGGTATTTGTAATATTTTAGTGACGTCTGTAAATAAGACTTGGTAACCTAAAATTAGCGATTTTGGATTGCAAATTTATAATAATTAGTGAATCAATGTCTTAATTTAGCAGACAATACACTTCTTTTAGCAAGGTATCTTTAATTTATTAGTGTCGGTACTTGTAGAAGGTTAACATTAAATCTAGTAAATGCAGCAAGAGAAAGTAGATGTTTTGGTTATTGGAGCAGGTCCGTCAGGTTCTGTTGCATCCGCATACCTTCACAAACAAGGGCTAAAAGTAAAGGTGGTTGAAAAGAGTAAATTTCCTCGCTTTGTAATAGGCGAAAGTCTTATACCGCGCTGCATGGATAATTTTGAAGCGGTGGGTTTGTTGGATTGTCTTAAAGCTATGAACTTTGAAGTGAAAGGTGGCGCCCGTTTTATGAATAATAAAGGGGTGGTCTGTAATTTTGATTTTAGTAAGAAACACGGAAATGGTTGGGATTGGACATGGCAAGTGCCCAGAGCTGATTTTGATAAAGCCTTGACCGATGAGTTGCAATCTTGGGGCGTAGATATAGCTTTTCAACAAGAAGTAACTGCTGTAGATTTTTCTGAGGATGGTACATCTGTTACGACCATAAAGGATATAGACGGAAATGAATCTACCGTTCAGGCTAAGTTTATAGTTGACTCTAGTGGTTTTGGTAGAGTGTTACCTAGATTATTAGATTTAGAGAAACCTTCAGAAATACCTAAACATTCTTCCATATTTACCCATGTAGAAGATGTTAAAAGACCTGAAGGAGAGGAAGGTACCATAATCACTTTTGATGTAATTGATACGGATACCTGGCTGTGGGTTATTCCTTTTTCTAATGGTTCTACAAGTATTGGTTATGTAGGGAAGACTGAGTATTTGGAATCTTTTGAGGGAACGAATACAGAGAAACTTCAACAGATGATGAAGCTTTCTAGTTATTATTTTGATAGGTTTGACGGCGTGGATTACACGTTTGAACCTCGCATGATAAAGAACATTGCCAAGTCAGTTAAGCAACTTTGTGGAAAAGGATATGTGCTAACTGGGAACAGTGCAGAATTCTTAGATCCCGTATTTTCTTCAGGAGTAACTTTTGCTGTGGAATCCGCTCATTTGGCTTCCCAATTGATTACAAAGGAACTAAAAGGTGAAAAAGTAGATTGGCAAACAGAGTATAATGATTATATGATAGAAGGCGTAAATGTTTTCTCTACATATGTTAAGGAGTGGTATACGGGTAATTTGCAGACTATTTTCTTTCACAGTACTGAAAACCCAGTGATAAAAGAACAAATTTGTGCGGTCTTAGCTGGTTATGTATGGGATAAAACAAACCCGTTCGTTAAGAAACATAATAGGTTAGTGAAAACCGTAGCCCATATTGCAGATATGGAAATGGAAGCAAAAAAAGATTCTTGAAATAACGCGTAGTTGTGTTCTAAATGAAAAGTGTTGCTCGAATTTTAGTTGTTCAAAACAGCTTCTGCTTGGTCAATACTTAAGTTTATTTCTTCGTCTAATTCCTCAACGTTTATTTCTTCTTCAAGTATCCAATCTTGTTTTTGAGGATTTAGCTGTTTACCTTTCAACATTTCATCTGCATTAAAACGCTTACCAAAACTCTCCATCCAAGTCATCATAGACTTGTTGGCATTTTTAAGGTCTGCGATAGCGTCTTCGTATTTTTTCTTTTCGTAAGAAGCGTTGGCTTTGGTCTGTAATTGATTTATAAGCTTGGAAATTAACGGCATTTTATCCATAACTACGTCATGAGATGCCATTACCTGTTCCATTTTAGTAGGCTCAACAGCGGCATCTTGTGCGCTGATTGTAGCTGTACCCAAAACCAAAACTGTAGCAAGTGTTAAAAATAAATTCTTCATAGCAATAAAACTTTTGTAATAATGTACTCTGTAAAAATACAGGTTAACTACCTCAGATACTTCTATTTATCTGCTAACGCTGTGTTTTTTCGGTATACTGCGTGATTTAACTTATTTCTTCAACAGTTCTTCAGCGGTTTTGATGCTTCCGTTGATTTGCTCGCGTAAATCTTCAATTTTTACTTGCTCTTCGTTTAGCCATACCTGCTTCTCATCAGATAGTTCAGCGCCATTAAGAATCTCATCGGAAGTAAAACGAGTACCAAAATTTTGCATCCAAGTCATCATAGATTTATGAGCTTCCTGTAAGTCCATACGTGCTTCTTTGTATTTTAGTCCGACTGCGGTACTATCTTCTTTACTGCTAAGTTCACCTACCAATTTACCCATTTTGCCCATTTCTGGCATTACTTCGTCATGAACGGCCATAACGGTTTTCATTTGGGTGCCATCTGTTTTTGAATTACACGAAATGGTAAAAGCGGCAAAAGCGAGTACCATTAATATGATTATTTTTTTCATGTTATGTTTTTTGCAAATATAATACTCCCGTGACGGTTAAAACAGCTGTTTGAAATCAAATTAGGCTGCAGTTCTTGGATTTTATTTTACCGATGTATGAATTTAATAAGATTTAAACTAGTGAGAAATATGATGTGATAGTTTTATTCAATTTTTTCCAAAAAATCCCCACCTTTACTTTTTGGTTTCAATCAACCTTAACCCAACAAGACCTTGAACGATTATAATAAAAAGTGGCTTTATCTGATTTTGTTATCGTTGGTGTGGGGCTCTTCGTTTATCCTGATAAAGAAAGCTTTGATTGGACTTACACCTATACAATTGGGTGGTTTGCGAATTGTATTCGCGTCTCTTATTCTTTTTTTATTCGGCTTTAGAAGCATTCGTACTTTGAGTGTTAAAGATTGGAAATGGGTTACATGGGCAGGTTTGTTGAGTTCCTTTTTCCCTCCTTTTCTGTTCGCTCTTGCGCAGACCCAGATTGATAGCGGTGTGACTTCTATTTTAAATTCTGTAGTACCCTTATTAACTACGCTAGTAGGCGTGCTCCTTTTTGGCGCTTTAATAACCAAAAAACAAGTAGGAGGCGTATTTATTGGTTTGGCGGGAACATTAGCATTGGTTGTTGCAGGAATGGATTTCAATCCTAATCAAAATTATTGGTACGCTATCTTTATCCTGCTATCAGCTTTGGCGTATGCCTTGAATATTAATATTATAAAGAAGCATTTAAATCACCTAAGCCCATTGGCAGTCACAACAGCTAGTTTTTCCATAGCTTTTCTGCCTGCTTTAGCGTTAGTTTTTTACTCGGGATTTTTCAATGAAGTTCAAGGGAATATAACCATGCAATCTTCGCTTTGGTATCTTTTAATACTGGCTATTGTAGGAACCGCAATTGCCAATATATTTTTCAATAAATTAATACAGTTGTCTAGCCCTGTCTTTGCGGCATCGGTTACTTATTTAATTCCTCTTGTGGCTATTTTTTGGGGAGTGTTAGACGGGGAATCTTTAAACGCTTACCAACTTATTGGTGGTGTAGTAATTTTGTTGGGTGTCTGGATGGTTAACAGGCGAAAAAAGTAAATCAATTTAATCTTCTCTGCTTGTGTGGGTTACGGTTTATATCCGTAATGTACTGCTAGTACTCATAAAATTATTTGTATTTAATCTAAATAAACGTTGTCGGTTTCATTTTGAAAAAATATATTTGCGGACTATTTAAAAACAGTCTAAATAATAATCGAATGAAAAGACCAATTTCAAAGTTATATGTATTAAGTGCTTTTGCCCTTATTTTATCTGCTTGTTCAAATGATGATAATGGTACTAGTGAGGTTGATGAAAAAGAAGTTTTGGTGCGTGCAGAGGTAATGGAAAATTATGCTGATGTTGTACAGGCTAATTACGCTGCGGCACTTGCAGATGCTCAGGCATTACAAACTGCAATTGACACATTCGTTGCCGATCCAACTGAGGTTAATTTTGAAGCTTCAAAAATAGCTTGGTTGGCTTCTCGGGAATCTTATGGAACTACAGAGGCTTTTCGTTTTGCAAACGGACCAATTGATACAGGCGATACAGAGGATTTAGAAGGTTTATTGAATTCATGGCCAATGGATGAGGCTTATGTAGACTATGTTGAGGGCGATGCTACAGCAGGTCTAATAAATGATACGGATGCCACTTTTGAGATTACCAAGGCTAATTTGGTCGTTAAGAATGGTGAAGGTGATACGGAAGAAAATGTTTCCGTTGGTTACCATGCGATTGAGTTTTTGCTTTGGGGCCAAGATCTTACCAATCCATCTGAAAAAATAAGCGGACAAAGACCTTTTACAGATTTTGTAGATGGAGGCACCGCAGCTAATCAAGATAGAAGAAGAACATATTTACAAGTAGTAGCAGAATTATTGGTAGATAACCTTCAAGAAGTTGTAGATACTTGGTCAACAAGTTACAAGGCCACGTTTTTAGCCTTATCTGAAAAAGAGGCATTAAATAATATGCTGGGTAGTATTGCAGAGTTATCAAGCAGCGAATTGGCCGTAGAGCGTATGGCAGTTGCATTAAACAATCAGGATCAAGAAGATGAACATTCTTGTTTTAGTGATAATACACACCGCGATATTAGATTAAATCTTGAGGGTGTTAAAAATGTATATACAGGTGCTTACGGTTCTGTAAATGGACTTTCATTAGCTGATTTGATTGCAGAGGTCGATGCAGATTTGGCTTCTGAATTAGATACTTTGCTTGCTGCTGCTGAAACAGCGGTGAACGCAACGGCAATACCTTTTGATTTTGCTATTGCACAGGGTAAAACAGGTGTTGAAGGAGCTAAAGTACAAGAAGCGGTTGTTGCTCTTCAGGCTTTTGGAAATAAACTTTTAGAGGCTAAAACACCTTTAGAAATTAACTAGTAAAAGTCTTTTACAATATTGAAAAACAGGGTTGCTTAGTTGCGGCCCTGTTTACTATTTTATTCTATTATGAACTTATTAAGTGGTAAAATAAAGGGTAGTAAACGTAATTTCTTACTCAAGTTCGGTCTGTTATGGTTGCTTGTAATTACGGCTTCGTGTAGCAATACGGATGATTATACCCCTTTGATTCCGGAAGAAGATGAAGAGCTTTCTGGGGGTAGTGCAACTTCTTTTATATTTTCTCCTGATGCTTTTGGTTTTTCTGTAGACGGCCTATCATTAGATGAGCAGATTACTTTTGGAGTGGGTAATTCGTTGTTCAATCAGAGTTGGGTTACAGCTCCGGCATCCACAACTGCAAGAGATGGTCTAGGACCTTTTTTCAATTCTCGTTCTTGTTCGGGTTGTCATTTCAAAGATGGTAGAGGTCGTCCTCCTGCTTTTGAAGGGGAGCTGGCGCATGGCCTGTTACTGCGATTGACTTTGCCAGAAATCGGTGCAAACGGAGGTACTGTCCCTGATCCCATTTATGGTGGGCAATTTCAAGATAATAGTGTTTTTGGTATTAATAGAGAAGGAGTCCTAAGGGTCACTTATGAAACGGTGGCAGTAACTTATCCTGACGGTAGCTCGGTAGATTTACAAAAACCTATTTATGAAATGATAGATTTAAACTACGGCGCTATGAATGCAGCGGTTCAGGTATCACCTAGAGTTGCTAATCAAATGATAGGTCTTGGATTATTAGATGCAATTCCCGAGGTGGTTCTTTTAAGTTATGCCGATGAAAATGATTCGGATGGTGATGGAATCTCAGGTCGTCCTAATTATGTTTATGATGTTGAAACTGCCGATCTAAAATTAGGAAGGTTTGGTTGGAAAGCTAATCAGCCTACGGTAAAACAACAAGTAGCGGCAGCATTTTCTGGAGATTTGGGTATTACTTCTTCTTTGTTTCCTGAAGAAAACTGTAATCCAGAGTTAGACTGTAATCAAATTCCTAATGGCGGAAGCCCAGAAATTCCTGATGATAATTTAGATAATGTTGCTTTTTATGCGGCTACCTTATCTGTGCCTGCCAGACGTGATTTTGATGAAGAGGAAGTACTTCAGGGTAAGGAACTTTTTACCTCTATAAACTGTACTGGCTGTCATGTTGCGATTTATGAAACAGGGACTTCTAGTATAGATGCTTTAGCAAACCAAACTATTAGACCTTATACAGATTTGCTTCTGCACGACATGGGAGATGGTTTAGGTGATGATGCTCCAGAATTTAGAGCAACGGGGAATGAATGGAGAACACCGCCTTTGTGGGGTGTTGGCCTCATTGAGACTGTAAACGACCATACTAATTTGTTGCATGACGGACGAGCAAGAAATATTGAAGAAGCCATATTATGGCATGGAGGTGAAGCGGAATCGGTAAAGAACAGTTTTATGGCTCTAAATAAAGAGGAACGCACTAAAATTATAGCATTTATTAAAACATTATAATCCAATTAGTAAAATGAAATACCAAAAGGCAATAGTATATGTAAGTCTATTTTGTGGCGCTCTTGCCCTGAATATTTCTTGTGGGTCTGACGATAATCAGGCAGTAGTGGAAACCATCAGTATTGAAGAAGGACGTAGGTTGCAAATTGAGAATTTGTACGATGCGCAAATAGAACCATTACAGGCAGAGCATATTGCGCTGACTCAAAAATTAATGGAAGCGGTGAATGCGTTTAAAGAGCTTCCTACGGAAAAATCTTTGACAGACCTTAAAAACACTTGGTCAGAAGCCTTTATGTTTTGGGAACAGGCAGAAGCTTACAATATAGGGGTTGTAAGAAATTCTTTTGTTCACTCTCAAATTCATGAGTGGCCGGTAAACGTTGATGCAATTAAAGGAAGCATTGCAGGTGAGACAGTTATTGATGAAGACTATATTGCTAATTTGGGAGTTTTGTCAAAAGGATATGGTGCTATTGAATATTTGCTTTTTCATACTACGGAAGCTAAGGTTTTAGATGAAATGAGTGCCGATGAAAACGCACAAAATCGTTTGGATTATTTGGTGTCATTGGCCAAAAATCTAAATACGAATGCCAAGAGTCTGCAGGAGTTGTGGGTTGCTACGGAATCTTCCTTTAAAACGAGGCTTGAAAGCGGTGTGAACGGAAGTCAAAATTTAACTGTAAATGCCGTAATAGCAGAATTGGAGACAATTAAATTAAAGAAGTTAGAACAGATAATAAACAATGCAGAAAGTCCAGAATTACGTTTAGAGGCATTTTATAGTGGAACATCAAGAGAAGCTATACTTGTCAATTTAGAAGTATTACAGAAAACCTATACAGGTAATTTTGAAGGAGAAGGTTTTGGAATGGAAGATTACTTAGTTGATGTTTTAGATCGAGCTGACTTGAATGATTTAATTCTTGACGAATTTCATGAGGCTATTGCCTTATTCAATGAAACCGATGAAAGCTTACAAAACCTAGCCGTCAATAATCCCGAAAAAATTGTAGAGTTAAGAGATGCGGTTACCGAGATTATTGCTTTATTGAAAAACGATTATTCAAGTGCTGCTAACATTGTAGTAACGTTTAACGACAATGATGGAGATTAAAAAACTGAATGGTATTTTTATAGTATAATTACCTGATCAATAGCAGTGTGTATGAGGTAGGCTGGTTTAGTGTGAACGTAAAATGAAGTACGGTCGTAAGGTAGGGGAGGTAATTTCCCAAACGCTACGACCGCACATAAAATAGTATTCAAATACGACTTCTATTCAAAATCCGTATCTGAAGTACCTTCATTTACTTTTATTTCTGAAACTTTAAATTCAAAACTCTGAGGACCTACGGTCTGCGCCATGGTAAATGGGAACTGTATTCCTGATACCTCTTTGTAGTCTAAGTAGTTTATAATACTAGTGATGCTCTGTCCGCCCATTTCAGCTGTGGTAGCTTCTTGTACTTTCAAACCAGTTTCAACATCATAGAAAGCTGTTTTCTCTTCGGATATTTTCAGCTTGTAGGCCTTTTTGCCGTCAATACTTTCTGTGCCTTCCAAAGTAATATCAGTGTTGAGGTAATTCAGTTCTGGAAAAGGAGCAGATTCACCTTTTACTTTTTCTATTTCATCTGGACCCATATCCTTTTTCTGTCCCTGCATCACCATGTAGCCCTTGTCTCCATTAAAGACTTGCTTGCTCATTGAGTTTCCGGACATTTTTACATCTTGCATAAACTGGTCCTTATTGGTTTTTTTAACCTCTAAGTTTAGTTTCATGCCTTGCAATTCGGCTTCAGCCAGGAGAGAATAAGACGTTACGGCTTCTAATTTTTCTTTTCCGCCAATGGCTTCAATGTATTTGTTCAATACGGTATTGGCCGTTACATCTGTGGGTACACTAGTATTGTAATCTTGCTTTTCTGTAGCATTCGCATATTTGTCAAAATACTTAATAGGAACTTTTCGGCCTTTAAAAGTTACGTTTTCAAGATTTCCAAGGACTTCGCTACCTTTACCTGCTACTACAATACGAACATTATCAGGCTTTATATATTTCTGTGCTGCCTGCTGTACATCTTCAATAGTAATAGCGTTGATTTTTTCAAGATACGTTTTGTAAAAATCCTTAGGTAAATTTTCGGTTTCTATCTCTAACGCATAGTCTGCTATAGTAGAAGGGTCTTCTAACGCCATCACAAACCGACCGGTATATTTAGCTTTGGTGTTTTCTAACTCTTCCTTGGTAACCGGCTCAGTACGGATACGTTCAATTTCTTTTAGAATTTCTACAACAGAGCTATCGGTAACGGCATTTCTAACACTTGCAGTAGCTCTAAAACGAGCAGGTACATACTTGTCGTTACCTAGACTTGAGTAGGAGCCGTAAGTGTATGCTTTGTCTTCACGGAGGTTTAAGAATAAACGTCCTTCACCGCCGCCGCCTAAGATTTCATTTGCCATAAGTGCAGAAAGGTAATCAGGGTCTTTTTTCTGAAGGCTTACCAAGTTCTCTACTGTGATTTCTGATTGAACAGCATTGGGCACATCTACAAAGTTGATTTGTGCATATTGTGCATCTGCAGGTTTAGAGAAGCCAAATGAAGGTGGTACTGCTTTTGTCCACGGGGTAAACTGTTCTTCGACCAAAGTTTTTACATCATCAAATTTTATATCGCCTACAACCACTAAATAAGCGTTGGCAGGAACAAAATAGTCTTCATAAAACTGAATAACATCTGTAAGGGTAACCTTGTTGATGCTCTCTTCGGTCATGAATTCGCCATAAGGGTGCTTTTTACTGTAAGCCAAAGCCAAGCCAACTCTTCCTGAAATGGCAGTAACACTTTTTTCTTCCGATTTTAATCCCGTTAAAATCTTCTGTTTTTCTTTATCAAATTCAACCTGAGTGAAGTTTGGGTTTAAACCGGCATCTGCCATCAGTTCCAATATTCTTGGAAAATATTTTGAAAGCGAACTGGCAAAAGCACTCTGTGAACCAAAATTAATGCGGGCGCCTAAAAAGTCTACTTCTTCATTAAAATCGTCTTTTTTGATATTCTTGGAACCTTTTCCTAAAAGACTACCTGTTAGTGTTGAAACCCCTGCTTTAGCTCCTTCTAGAACAGGAGGGTTGTCAATACTCAATTGAATAGATACTCTTGGAAGTTTATGGTTTTCTACTACTAAAACTTTAAGTCCGTTTCTAAGTTCAAAAGTCTGTGGGTCTTTTAGATTTATTTCCGGTGCAGGACCTGCTTCCGGCATTTGGGTACGGTCTACCTGTGCCTCTGCAACTAGGGCAAAAGCAAGAAAGAATAGGGTTGTAAATATATTTTTCATGTATAGTGTTTTTACTTTAAAGCGAATGAATTAGTTAGATTGAGGTTCTTCAGGAAGGTAATCTATAATTACCCGCTGATCTGGTCTCAAATACTTATTAGCTACTTCCATAATTTCTTCACGTGTAATAGATCTAAAGATGTCAATTTCTTTATTGATCAATTCAGTATCACCATAAAGTAAATAATTACGGGCCAATGAATTTGCAATACCCTCAACGCTAGAGTTTGAGTTTACAAATTGGTTCTCGAACTTATTCAATAGTTTTTGATGGTCTCTCTCGGAAATTAGACTGTCTCTAACTTTAGCAATCTCTTCTTCCATTTCGGTAACCAGAGTTTCTAAACCAGTTTCTCCTACTGGAAGCGCATAAACCAAATACATGCCATAATCTTCTTGCCCTACATTAAAAGCGCCAACTTGTAATGCCTGCTTTTGGTCATCCACCATTTTCTTATACAGTTTTGAACTGCGCCCGTCACTTAAATAAGTAGATATCATATCTAGTACATAAGCGTCTCTTTCCTTAAAACCTGGAGTTCTATAGGAGATAACAGAGGCGGGAATCTGTATGTTGGCGTCGTAAGCCTTGGCTCTAACTTCGGTTAGAATAGGGTCTTCTTTAGGATAACTACGGGTTACGTCTTCTCCTTTAGGTATGGGGCCGAAATAGTCTTCTATCATTTTTTTGGTATCCGGCACATTAATATCTCCGGCAACTACTAGGACTGCATTGTTGGGCACATAATACTTGTGATTATAAGCAATTACATCTTCCAAGGTTGCAGCGTCCAAATCTTTCATGTACCCAATGTTAGGGTCTTTATAAGGATGTTTTTTAAATAAATTCTTGCCAACTTCCGTAATCAGTTGGCCGTAAGGCCTATTATCATATCGCAGTCGTTTTTCTTCTTTTACCACTTCTTGTTGGGTGTTTATTCCTTTTTGGTCAATCACGGGGTGCAGCATACGCTCAGATTCGAGCCAGAGTCCTAGTTTTAGGTTGTTAGAAGGAAAGACTTCGTAGTAATAGGTGCGGTCTTGAGAGGTATTGGCGTTATTCTTACCGCCATGAGAAGAAACGATTTCAAACCATTTTCCACGTTCTATATTATCAGTACCTTCAAAAAGGAGGTGTTCAAAAAAGTGGGCAAAACCAGTGCGCCCGTCAGTACGGTCCTTACCGCCCACATGGTACATTACAGATGTGGTAACCAAGGGCGCAGTTTTATCTTGATGGAGTATGACGTGAAGACCATTGTCCAGTTCGTACTCTTCGTACGTTACCTCTTGCGCTTGAAGGCAAAACCCGGCTAGGAGGAGGAAACCTCCTGATAGTAATTTATTTTTCATAGTATAGTGTTTAGATGCTAAGTTAGTAGCCGAGCATTTAGGATTGTTACACGAATATATCTTTTTTGTAAGAAAAATTACTTCCCGTAGAATCCTTTAACAAGTTTTTGTAGTGTTGTTTTGAAAAATTTACTACCTTAAAGAATTGAACTTCAAAAACTTAGAAAATGAAACAATTCGCACAACCCATTCGATTTGGAATCGCTACTAGCGGTTGCTTAATTGCTTATTTTTTGATTCTCTCATTATTCAACTTGCATACCAATATTTTCTTTAGTCTGTTTAATGGTATTATTACGGCAGGAGGAATTTACGAAGCTATAAAGGCTTTTAAGTTAAAGGACCCAGATAGTTTTGATTACGGAAAAGGTTTTACTGCGGGACTTATAACCGGTTTTGTGGCAACCTTTACATTTACTATTTTCTTTGCATTATACAGTACAGAGGTTAATATGTTGTTTTTAGAACAGCTTTCAACAGTTTGGTTTAAAGATTATAAAAGTTTTGAAGGTATTGTATTTTTTACTGTTGCCGTTATGGGTTTTGCAACAACGGTGGTGCTGACATTATCGTTCATGCAACTGTTTAAAACTAGCCGTAATCTAAAAAGAAAATTGGTCAACAATACGTGATAAATACTTGGAATAAAATGAAGTTAAAGCTGCAAAGATGATTTGCAGCTTTATTTTTGTCGTTTTTGCCCATAAAACGAGGGTAAAATTTATAAAAAACACTTGTGGGTTAACGATTTAGACGTATATTTGCATCCGCTAATTGAAAAAATTAGCGAAAACAATAAACTAATATATACACAATTATGTACGCAATCGTAGAGATGGCAGGGCAGCAATTTAAAGTTGCGAAAGACCAAAAAGTGTATGTTCACCGTTTACAAGCTGAAGAAGGAAAAAAGGTAACTTTTGACAATGTACTTCTTTTAGCAGACGGATCGGACATTACTGTAGGCGCCCCGGCTATAGACGGAGCCACTATTGAGGCAAAAGTCGTTAAACACCTAAGAGGTGACAAAGTAATCGTCTTCAAGAAAAAGAGACGTAAAGGGTACCAAGTTAAAAATGGTCACCGTCAAGCTTTGACCGAAATCGTAATCGAGAGTATCGTTGCGAAAGGTGGTAAGAAAGCTGCTGCTCCTAAGAAAGAGGAGAAGCCTGCTAAAAAGGAAGCTGCGCCAAAAGCTGCTGCTCCTAAAAAATCTGAAAAAGCAGACGACTTGAAAAAAGTTGAAGGTATCGGACCAAAAATTGCCGAGACTTTAATCGCTGCAGGTATTTCTACATTTGCTGAATTGGCAAAAGCTGATGCCGCTAAGATTTCTGAAATCATCGCAGATGTACGTGGTAACCACGTAACTGATACATGGCCTGCACAAGCTAAATTAGCTGCTGAAGGTAAATGGGATGAGTTGAAGAAATGGCAAGACGAATTAGACGGTGGTAAAGCATAATTGCTAACCCCTTAAAGTATAATCAATAACGTGCATCCTAAAGTTTTACTGACGGAAGCACTATTTAAAAACTAATATCATGGCACACAAAAAAGGTGTAGGTAGTTCTAAAAACGGTAGGGAATCGGAATCCAAACGTTTAGGCGTTAAGATTTTTGGTGGCCAAGCTGCTATTGCCGGAAATATCATCGTTAGACAACGTGGTACAAGACACAATCCAGGTGAGAATGTGTATGCCGGTAAAGATCATACATTACATGCCCGTGTAGACGGACTAGTAAAGTTTGAAAAGAAAGCAGGAGGGAAATCTTTTGTTTCCATTGAGCCTTTTGAGGCTTAAGAAGTCTTTCTTTTATCGTAAAAAAAACCCTTTCCAATTTTTTGGACAGGGTTTTTTGTGTTTAAATATTTATGGGCTGGACTAGGTTAGTGGCTTTCTTATCTTTAAGAAGTAGTCAGATAATTAAGTCTAATTAATAGTATAGTTTTAGAATCAAGTTGTCAATTGTGGAGAGGTCTTGATTTTTAGAAGCTCTCCTTTTTTTGGATTCTGAATAGCTTTGATTACTAAGTAAATGAAAAATATTATAATCAAAGAACCAGCTATTAACGTTCCCGTTGCTCCTAGTAATTCTGCAATCCAAGTGATAATTAGTTTTATCAAGCCTCTTCTGCCACCTGTGCGTATTTCATCTCCTTGTTCCAAGCTTATAGCAGTTGTATAGGTTAAAGTGCTAATTACGATAGCTGCGCTCAAAAGAATCAGGTTAGGAGCAATTTGTTTGAATAGAGAGAAGTTTTTTATTTCCGTTCCCTTTAAATTGGATTTTAGATATGATTTAATCTCTGAGTAGATATTTCTTTCTAATTCAAATTCTACATCAGTTGTCTTATCATCAATATATCGGCATTCAATAATTGCATCAGAGTCTATGAATACAATTTCCTTTAGACTAGCATAAGGGATACTTTTAATGGCTCCTAAACTCCTGGTTTCAATGAGCTCAGTAATATTAGCATCATTGTGCTGCTCTGTTATCCATATAGATTTTGGACTGGCTATGAAATAAGTCTTCGTTGACAGGGATTCAGAAATAATCCAATTTTTCATTATAAGTCTTGAGATAAGTTGTTTAAAGGTATTGTAATCCTCGCAATATAATGAAAGCTTTTTCTTTCAATAATAAGAAAATGTTATGTTTTAGAAAACAAAAGACCCTCACATTGCTGTAAGGGTCTTTAAGTTTAATCTATAAGCCTGAACTCAGTGAAAAGGCCTAGTATCTGTAATACTCGGGCTTAAATGGGCCTTCTACGGTTACACCAATATATTCGGCTTGTTCTTGTTTAAGTTCTGTAAGCTCAGCACCTAAACGAGATAGGTGTAAAGCAGCTACTTTCTCATCTAAATGTTTTGGTAGCATGTATACCTCGTTCTTGTAATTAGCGCTGTTTTTCCAAAGCTCTATTTGTGCTAGAGTTTGGTTTGTGAATGAATTACTCATAACAAAACTTGGGTGGCCTGTAGCACAACCAAGGTTCACTAAGCGACCTTCTGCCAATACAATAATATCTTTACCATCAATAGTATATTTGTCTACCTGTGGCTTGATTTCATCTTTAGAGGCTCCATGGGTGCTGTTTAGCCAAGTCATGTCTATCTCATTGTCAAAATGGCCAATGTTACAAACTATGACTTTGTCTTTCATAGCTTCAAAATGCTCTGGGCGAATGATGTCTTTGTTACCTGTAGTGGTGATGATAATATCAGCTTTACCAACAACATTTTCCAACTTTTTAACTTCAAATCCGTCCATACATGCTTGAAGAGCACATATTGGGTCAATTTCAGTAACGGTAATAATTGATCCAGCACCTCTAAAAGAAGCGGCAGTACCTTTACCAACATCACCGTAACCTGCAACTACAACTTTTTTACCTGCAAGCATGGTATCTGTAGCACGACGAATAGCATCAACTGCACTTTCGCGACATCCGTATTTATTATCGAATTTCGATTTAGTAACCGAATCATTTACATTAATGGCTGGCATAGGTAAAGTTCCCTTTTTCACACGCTCGTATAAACGGTGAACTCCAGTTGTAGTTTCTTCAGAAAGACCTTTAATAGCTTTCGCTAATTCAGGATAATCGTCCAATACCATATTTGTAAGGTCACCACCATCATCCAAAATCATATTTAATGGCTTGCGGTCCTCTCCAAAGAACAAAGTTTGCTCAATACACCAGCTAAACTCTTCTTCGGTCATTCCTTTCCAAGCATAAACAGGTATGCCAGCAGCGGCAATTGCAGCAGCGGCATGATCTTGTGTAGAGAAAATGTTACAAGAACTCCAAGTAACATCGGCACCCAAGGCTACCAACGTTTCAATAAGAACAGCAGTTTGAATGGTCATGTGAAGACATCCGGCAATTCTAGAACCTTTTAAAGGTTGTTCTTTTCCATATTCTTCACGTAATGCCATAAGACCTGGCATTTCGGCTTCTGCAAGTTCTATTTCTTTCCTTCCATAATCCGCCAAAGAAATATCTTTTACCTTATAAGGTACATAAGAAACAGTTTTGGTATCCATATTCTTTTTTATTTTTTACTTTCGTTATATTAGCTAAACAGCTATTTGTGGTTGCAAAGTTAAGAAAAACGTATAGAACCGTATGCCTCTTTATAAGATAGTAAAGGTAAATAAGGACACTAAAGTGTATATCTGGAAGGTTACTGAATCAGAACAGGAACTTTCTAAAGCTATAGACCTGACCCAATATTGCCAAAACCGAATGCTGGGTATGAAATCTGAGATGCACCGCAGGGGGTTCTTAAGTATCAGACATTTAATGGCCGAAGCTGGCTATGTTGATGCGGATTTGCGTTATGATGAATTTGGAAAACCCCATTTAAAAGATGGTAATAAAATAAGTATTACCCATTCCAACCACTTTACAGGAATTATCGTTAGTACCAAGAATGAAGTAGGGATAGATGTTGAGATGCAAAGGGAAAAAATACTGCGAATTGCGCACAAATTTACGCCTATTGAAGAATACCGAACTATTGCCAATACCGACGCTTTAATACGAAAACTTACTATTGTTTGGGGTAGCAAAGAGGCACTTTATAAAATATATGCTCAGCAGGGTCTAAGTTTTATACATCATATTAATGTGAAGGATTTTACTTTTGATAGTGCGGCTACTACTGCCGATATTTTATACCACGGAGATTTATCTACTTATCAAATTAGGTTTATGGAGTTTGAAGGTTTTACCTGTGTCTACGCTTTAAGGAGCTAAAATCTAGTATTTCAATAGTAAAGACTACAATGAACTTTATTCCTTTTAATAAATAATCAAAGAAAATGAACATATCGGTAGAACTTACCTTTTCCCCTCTACAGGACGATTTTGAGGAGCATATCATCAATTTTATAAAAAAACTACGTACTTCTGGCCTTACTGTTTTGGAGAACCCATTAAGTACACAAGTTTTTGGTGAGTATAATGAGGTAATGGACATTCTCAAAAACGACATTAAAGAAGCTTTTGAACTAATGGATAAAGGTCTGTTGTTTATGAAAATTGTAAAGTCTGACCGAAGCGAGTATGAACCATTTTTTTGATTGGATATTTGCCCAGTACCAAGGTACGCCCGTACATCTTGTAGTGTTGGAAATTATTGGGGTAGTCTTTGGCTTTCTTAGTGTTTGGTTTTCAAAAAAGGAAAACATATTAGTTTTCCCTACAGGAATAATTAGCACGGCAATTTTTGTTTATATCCTTTTGGTTTTTGGTCTTTTAGGTGATATGCTTATAAATGCATATTACTTTTCTATGAGTATATATGGTTGGTACATCTGGACACGTAAAATAGATGCTACCCATTTTATACCCATTACCCGTACGACGAACAGCGAGAAGAAATGGTCTGTTTTGCTATTCGTCTTAACTGTTGTGCTGGTATGTTTAATTTATCTGTATTTTGATAAATTCAATAATTGGACAGCATACGTAGATACCATTACCACTGCTATTTTCTTTGTAGGCATGTGGCTTATGGCAAAAAAGAAATTAGAAAACTGGGTCTATTGGATTATAGGTGACGTCATTAGCGTCCCCCTTTATTGGTACAAAGGCCTTATATTTACCTCCCTGCAATATTTCTTGTTTACAATTGTTGCAGTTTACGGTTATCTCGCATGGAAAAAAAGTTTGAACAAGAGCCCTCAGACGTTATTAAAGTAGTATTGTTTGGTCCTGAGTCTACGGGTAAAACAACGCTCTCTGATCAGTTAGCACGACATTATAATACGGTCTGGGTTGCTGAGTATGCAAGAGAGTACTTGCAGGATAAGTGGAACAACGAACGCAAAACTTGCGAGCCCAAAGACCTTTTGCCAATTGCAGAAGGACAGATGAGGCTAGAAAACCAACTAGCAAAAAAGGCTACCAATGTTCTTATTTGTGACACGGATTTGCTTGAGACCAAAGTATATTCCGAAGCGTATTATCTTGGGTACTGTGATCCAGCTTTGGAGAAGCACGCGTTAAATAATCATTATGATTTATATTTCCTTACTTATATAGATGTGCCATGGGTGGGCGATGATTTAAGGGATAAGCCGCAAGAACGCGAACGAATGTTTGCCTATTTTAAAGAAACCCTGGAAAAATATAATAGGAAATTTGTTATATTAACCGGTAATAAACAAGAACGCTTAACTGCAGCTGTAGAACATATAGATAACTTATTGAAGATTAAATGACACTAACAGAAAAGGATTTGGCCTTACTGGCTAAAAAAGGAATTTCAGAAAAAAAGGTACACGATCAAATAGAAACTTTTAAAGAAGGTATTCCATTTGTACAATTAGAAAAGGCTGCCACTGTGGGTGAAGGTCTTTCAAAATTTACCGATGCTGAAGAAAAAGGATTGATACAGAAGTTTGATGCTTCGCAAAGTAACTTGTCTTTATTGAAGTTCGTTCCTGCATCAGGAGCTGCATCCCGTATGTTTAAGGCTTTGTTCAATTTCTTGGATGCCTACAATCCGGCTAATGAAACACTTGAAAGTTATTTTGAACGCACGAATGACAAAGCCCTAAAAGAGTTTTCTGAAGGGATGACCAACTTTGCTTTTTATGATTTAGTAAAGCAACGTATTGCAGGCAAAACTTCCTCAAAAGATGAAGAGGTTTATCTTTTTGTAAAAGAGATGATGTCAGAAGATGCTTTAAACTATGGCTTTTTTCCAAAAGGTTTATTGCCCTTCCATAATTATGGTGATCATACAGCTACACCTTTTGAAGAGCATTTGACCGAAGCATCAGTGTATGCAAAAACTGGCGATACCGCAGAATTGCATTTTACCATTAGCGAGCAGCATGGTGATATGTTTAATAAAGAATTCAATGATGTTAGCGAACGAGTTTCTGCAGCCACCAATACTTCTTTTAAAGTAAGCTATTCCAATCAAAAGCCATCTTCAGATACTATTGCTGTAGATATGCAAAATGAACCTTTTAGAAATAGTGACGGCTCTGTTCTATTTAGACCAGGTGGCCACGGTGCATTAATAGAGAACCTTAATGAGCAAGATGCAGATATTATTTTTATAAAGAATATAGATAATGTTACGGTACCAAAATTTGCTACCGAGGTTGCAGATAGTAAGAAGGTATTGGCTGGTGTTCTAATAACCGCTCAGGAAAAAGCATTTGCTTATGCCAAGAGTTTAGACAATGATGAGTTATCATCTAATCAGTTAGATGAAATTAAGAGCTTCTTAGAGAATGATCTTAATGTTCGTTTCTCGGATAGTTTCTCTGGTTTTAGCATTGGCGAGCAGATTGAAATATTGAAAGATAAAATCAATAGACCAATACGCATATGTGGTATGGTCAAGAATGAAGGTGAGCCTGGTGGTGGTCCGTTTTGGATTAATGACAGAAAAGGTAATATATCACTTCAGATTATAGAGTCGGCTCAAATAGATATGGATAAGAGTCAGCAGGCTAGTATTCTTAAGAATTCTACGCACTTTAATCCTGTAGATTTGGTTTGCGCTGTTAAGAATTATAAAGGAGAAAAGTATAATCTTATGAACTTTGTAGATGTTAAGCAAGGTTTCATTACTGGGAAGACAAAAGAAGGTAGAGAGTTAAAAGCATTAGAGCTTCCAGGTTTATGGAACGGTGCAATGGCTTTCTGGAACACCATTTTTGTAGAAGTACCTTCTTCTACCTTCAACCCTGTTAAGACTGTAAACGACCTATTACGACCTGCACATCAAGTAAAGTAAGTAGGTATAGGAGTAACTCAAATTAATAATTACCCAAAAAGTGTGTATTTTTTACACACTTTTTTTTGTTTTTACACACCTGTATACATTTTGATGTAGGTTTGGTTTTAAATTAAAACATTGATAATCAACATACTAATGTGTTTCTAAGGGGTGCTAGACTTGTTGGCATCATTTTCTCTCTATACTAATCGATTATCAAAACAAATAATAATTTTAAAACACACAAAATGAAAAATTTAATGTTTGCTGCAGTATTGTCTTTAGGTACAATGACTGCTTTTGCTCAAGAAGAAGAAACTGTAGTTGCAGAAGAAGTAGTAACTGAAGTAGTTGAAGCTCAAGATGCTTATGCTGAAGTTGCTGTTGAAGAAGTTCCTGCTGCTATCTCTGAAGCTCTAGAGGCTGCTCACCCAGGTGCAACTATCTCTAAAGCTTACTTAAGCGAAGAAGCTGAGTATAAATTAGAAGTTGCTAAAGAGGACGGTGAAACTGCTGAATTGTATGCAGACGCTGAAGGTAACTGGATTGAAAAATAAGATTATCCTTATTTAACTATATAGTTAAAAAAGTTAGTAGAAAAGTCCCGTCTTCACATGAAGACGGGACTTTTTGTTTTACGCTAGTTCTATTCAATAGGATAAGGGTGCAGTTTTATTTGAGATTGATAAGTTCTATAAGATTTTAATTAGGGTAATTGCGAGTGTATAGGCTTGTTTGGCTGCCTCTTGGCTATTCGTGTATATTTTACACAAGTTATACCAACAAATACACACTATTACACACTTTAAATAAATGAAAATATTACTAAATATCTGATTATCAATTATTTGAATGTTATTTTGTTTTTTGGTATCATTATTTCTTTACAGTAATCAGAATATTAATGTAAAGTACACGATTATGAAAAAAATATTTATCACAGCAATTTTTGCAATAGGAAGTCTTTCGGCTTTTGCTCAGGAAGAAGTAACAGTTATTGAAACAACTGAGGCTACAGAAGCAACAGAGGTAGTAGCTACACAAGATGATTTTTCTGAAGTATCATCAGAAGAGCTACCTGAAGCAGTAACTGCTGCAGTTTCTAAAAACTATCCTACTGCATCAATAGATAAAGCATACACAAACGAAGCAAATCAGTTCAAACTAGAAGTATCTCTAGAAGATGGTACTGCTGGTACTTTGTATGCTGACGAAAATGGTAACTGGATTGAAATGTAAATAACTTGAGTTATTTGTTTTGTATCAAGTTGGTTTGGTCAGAAAGGGGTTGCATTTGCAGCCCCTTTCTATATTTAAATAAGTTTGTTAACTAAATATTTTAGAAATGAAAATACTTGTTGGAATTCTTTGCTTTACGATAATATATGGGTGTGGTTGCTCAGATGATGAAACTATCAACTACAATCTTAATGAGTTTGAATCATCTGCGATGAGTACAATAGCTCAAGATAACATTCAGTTTATTAACAACGAACAAGAAATGCAAACTGCTAAAGTTACTGTCAAAATAACTGAAAATCGAAGCCTTAATTCTTCGGACGATGATAGCTGCGTCGTTGTGTTGGCTGAAAGTCAGGAAAATGAGTTGATATTTGAAGATTTAGGGAGAACGTTTACTACTATAATAGAAAAAAGGGATGAAAATAAATCTCACATCGTTGTTGCTGATGGTCCTGGGTTTTATGGAATAGATAGTCTAAATACTGAAAATTTAGAAGAAGCACTTGCGGATTTCAGCTCGGACGGATATGAATTTAATAATGTTTTTGTATTAAACTCTGGAAGTCATTCTGGATTTATAATTTACTCACCTTTAATTGGAATCCAATTTATTAAAAATGATGACGGTAGTTATTTAAAACGAATGGAGTAAAACCAAAACCAAAAGATTTAACTACGTGTAAGGTGTAAAGGAAGTGCTAGTTTATTCCCGTACTATTTATTGCTAAAACATTAACTAACTAACCGGAAAAGTAAATCCTAAGATATATGTCAACAGAAAATATTCCTTTCCAATCAATAGACTGGACTAAAATTCCGAAAACTGAACATGTTGGAGAAACAGGAATGGCATACTGGCAAACAACTCAATATAATGGATTGCGCATTCGGATGGTTGAGTATTCTAAGGATTACTTTGCAGACCACTGGTGTGAAAAAGGTCATATCGTTCAATGTTTGGAAGGTACTTGTGAGAACGAGCTAAAAAGTGGGGTGATAATAACTTTGACTAAAGGAATGACTTATGTTGTTTCTGATGGTTTAAGCTCTCATCGTTCAATTTCTAAAAAAGGAGTAAAACTATTAATCATTGATGGCGACTTTTTAAGGCAAAATTGAAATACAACAGAACCTATTTAAATAAAACCTTCCGGCGAATATATTCGACCGGTTTTTTGTTTTCTAGGTATAAGGTTCCTTTTTATAATAGTAATTACTTGAAAGTTATAGTAACCTTAGTTTTGAAAGTGAAAAATTAAGGTTCTTCTAAAATATATGTACGAATTCTGTACTGTGTATACTGTGGAATTATTACTCAAAGGAAACAGAATTTTACAATAATACACACTTTTAAAAATCGACAAAAAATGTAATACATTGTTTATCAGTTAATTAAATGTTTTTATGAATATTGGTATCATATTTTCTATGTACTAAGGGAAATCAATTAGTAATAAACTTAATACACTATATCATGAAAAAATTATTTATCACGTCTGTATTCGCATTAGGAAGTTTAACTGCATTCGCTCAAGAAGAACAAGCTACCGAAGCTGTTGAAACGGCTACTGAAGCTGTAGCACAAGAGCAAGATGCTTTTTCTGAGGTTGCGTTGGAAGAAGTTCCGGAAGCAGTAACTACAATGGTTGCAACTAACTACCCAGGTGCTACTATTAATGCAGCACACAAAAATGAAGCTAACCAGTACAAATTGGAAGTTTCTTTAGAAGATGGTACTTCAGGTGCACTTATCGTTGACGAAGAAGGAAACGCTATTGAGCAGTAAGAATTAGCTTAAAAGTCCCCAAAGACAAAGCATTTTACCATTAATTATACACATATAAAAATAGAACATTATGAAAAAATTATTTATCACATCTGTATTCGCATTAGGAAGTTTAACTGCATTCGCTCAAGAAGAGCAAGCTACTGAAGCTGTTGAAACGGCTACTGAAGCTGTAGCACAAGAGCAAGATGCTTTTGCTGAGGTTGCGTTGGAAGAAGTTCCAGAAGCAGTAACTACAATGGTTGCAACTAACTACCCAGGTGCTACTATTAATGCAGCACATAAAAATGAAGCTAACCAGTACAAATTGGAAGTTTCTTTAGAAGATGGTACTTCAGGTGCGCTTATCGTTGACGAAGAAGGAAACGCTATAGAGCAGTAAGAATAAGTTTATTAGTTCCCCCAAATAATACTATTACCATTAATTATATACACATATAAAAATAAAATATTATGAAAAAATTATTTATCACGTCTGTATTCGCATTAGGAAGTTTAACTGCATTCGCTCAAGAAGAGCAAGCTGCTGAGGCTGCAGAAACAGCTACTGAAGCTGTAGCACAAGAGCAAGATGCTTTTGCTGAGGTTGCATTGGAAGAAGTTCCAGAAGCAGTAACTGCAATGGTTGCAACTAACTACCCAGGTGCTACTATCAATGCAGCACACAAAAACGAAGCTAATCAGTACAAATTGGAAGTTTCTTTAGAAGATGGTACTTCAGGTGCACTAATCGTTGACGAAGAAGGAAACGCTATTGAGCAGTAAGAAAAGTTAAATTGTAGGAAGTAATTCCGAACCAATTTTAAGAAAGGAACCGTGATATAACGGTTCCTTTTTTGCGTTTTGGCCTTTTTCTAAAAGTATCTTTTATGATAAAATTAGAAGAGAAAGAGCTTTCTTGTGCTATTTTTACGTAGATAGATACAGAACATTAGAATGCTTTTATGCCAAACCTTTTAATCATTGAAGATGATGCCGCATTTTGTCAGATGCTCCAAAAGTTTTTGACAAAACACGGTTACGAAGTAGAGACCAGCTTCACTGCCCCAGATGCCAAATCAAAATTTGGAAAAACTAATTTTGATTTGATATTGACAGACTTGCGTTTGCCCGATTATGACGGAATACAATTGTTATCCGATATAAAAGAGGTAAGCCCAAAAACTCAAGTAGTAGTAATGACGGGTTATGCAGAGGTGGGCACGGCTGTAAATGCCATGAAAAAAGGTGCGTTCGACTATATTTCAAAACCTTTTACTCCGGATGAAATTGTAATGATTTTAGACAATGCCTTAAAGGTAGAGGCTAATCCAACCCAAGTTGCTACTTCTGTAGTACAGGAGATAAAGGAGAACTCAAAACAAAAAAGTGCAAATCCAGCTGCTGAAAAAGTAGACTTAAAGTCCATTGTTAAAGGCGTTAGTGATGCTTCTAAGAAATTGGAGGATTATATAAAACTGGTAGCCCCTACAAATATGTCGGTATTAATAACTGGCGAAAGTGGTACGGGTAAGGAAGTGACGGCTAAGGCTATTCACGATAACAGCAAAAGAAAAGACTTCAACTTTATAGCCGTAGATTGTGGTGCGATACCTAAAGAATTGGCTACAAGTGAGTTTTTTGGTCATATAAAAGGGAGTTTTACGGGTGCTGTAGAAGATAAAATAGGAAATTTTGAAGCTGCTAATAAAGGTACTTTGTTCTTGGACGAGGTGGGCAATCTGTCTTACGAGAATCAAATACAATTGCTTCGTGCGCTTCAAGAAAGAAAAATAAAACGTGTAGGTAGTACCAAAGAGATTGATGTTGATTTACGTATTATCACCGCTACTAACGAGGATTTAACAGAAGCCGTTGAAAAAGGAACTTTTAGGGAAGATCTTTTTCATAGGTTGAATGAATTTTCGATTCAAATACCTTCTCTGGAAGAGCGATTTGAAGATTTAATGCTATTTGCAGAGAACTTTTTGAATAAGGCGAATGCCAGTTTAGATAAAAACGTAGGCGGTTTCTCGCCAGAAGTTTGGGAGGCTTTTCAAGAGTATCATTGGCCTGGTAACCTTCGTGAATTACAGAATGTCATTAAACGGGCTGTACTGCTGACTACTGGTGATGAAGTTCAAATGGATGCTTTACCGCGAGAGGTACTTCAACCTAAAGAAAGAGAAGCTACAGTAGAGAATTTTTCAAAATCAGAATTCGAAAAAGACCGCATAATAAAAGCTTTAAAAAAGACCAATTTCAATAAATCGAAAGCGGCCAAATTACTTCAGGTTACTAGAAAGACTCTTTATAATAAAATCAACCATTATAATCTGGATTTGTAGCCAAGCGTTCTTCTAGTTCTGCTACTAGTTCTTTAACACTGTGTTTTAAGACTACAAAGGAGCTTGCAAGGATATCTGGGTCAAGATTTTCTGGTGTGCCCAGTTCCATTCTTTCTAATATGGTCACACAATTCTCAACTTTTAGCTGTCTGAACATAGGCAGCATACGGTGTGCTACATGGTTTACTTGCTGGTAATCTTTTGCAGAAACCGTTTCTTCAAGAAGTTTCATGTTGGTTTCCGTGTCACTTAAAAAAGTACCTAATACATCTTGAATGGCATCTTCGTTCTTTCCTAAAAAGGAATGTATAATATCTAGATTATATAGTTTTGGCTCTTGCTCCGGTATTTTTATTTCTTCTTCTTTCGGCTCTTGATTTTGGGTAGCTATACCTAGTAATTTTAGGGTAGCTATGAGTTCACCTCTTGTAAAAGGTTTTTGTAAAACTTGAGAAAAACCAACCCCTATGTAGGCCTCTGGGCCCAAATCTCTTCTTCCCGTCATGGCTACTATTGGTTGGTTCGAGTAATGTTTGTATGCACCAGATTGCAACTTTTTCAGCACTTCAAAGCCAGTTACCTGTGGCATTTGAATATCCGTTAGAACAATATCATAAGCTAGGTGAGAGTCTTTCTCAATAGAAAGGAAATTGGTAAAAGTATGTGCAGTAATACCCATGCTTTCCGCTAGTTCGCGTAGCATATGCAACAGAGCGGTATCATCGTCTATAATTAGCATACGCAGTTTTGGCGCCATATAAGGCATTTCCTCACCTGGTTTTTCAACGGCATCGGTAATTTCTAGGGGTAATCGCAAGGTAAAAGTACTTCCGGCACCCAGCTTACTTTCAAGAGTCAACTTACCTTTAAGGAGCTCAGCCAATTTTTTAGATATGGTGAGACCCAATCCATGCCCGCCGAATTTCTTTTCAGTAGTTTTTTCGGCCTGTGTAAATTCTCTGAATATTAGATGCTGTTTGTCCTTGGCAATACCAATACCTGTATCCGCTACTTGAATTCGCGCAGTTATAGCTTTATCCTTTCCTTTTTCTGCGGTTGCAGTAATTCTTATTGAGCCATCTTCAGTAAACTTAAAGGCATTGCCCATAAGATTAGTAATTATCTGCCTAATTCTAAAAGGGTCTCCCAAGACCGTTTGTTGTAACTGTGGTGCTATTTCCAGAATGAGTTTTAATCCCTTGTTGGCATGAATAGCTTGAAGATTCTCAGCAGTTTCTTGAATAAGATGCGCTGGAATAAATGGTACTTTTTCAATTTTGAGTTTGCCGGCTTCTAGCTTGGAAAAATCCATTAGGTCGTTCACTAGATTACCCACGTATTCCGAAGCGGATTTTACATTCTTAATATAACCGCTTTGTTTCTTTGATAACTCCGTACTTTCCAGTAGTTCGGAATAACCGCTAATAGTATTAAGAGGAGTACGAAGATCATGGCTTACGGTTGAAATGAGTTGCTCGCGACTTTTTAATATTGATTCCGAAAATTTCTTTTCTTTCTCCAATCGCACTCGGTATGTCTGTACTTTCCAGTAATCCTTGGTAATCAAGAAAGAAAATATCCCAACGATTAAAAAACCGAGTAATGCAGCTATTCCTGCTATTCGCGTTGTTCTTTTTAAAGTTTCCCTTTTTACAATACTGGTATTGTAACTACTAGATATAATCTCTTTTTCAAACGCAGCAATGATATTTTGAAGCTGACGAGACAATTCTAGATCATTACGGTTTACCTCAATTTCTTTTTGTGCCAATGAACGCTGTGATCTATAATCCGCTAATTTTGCTTTTCTCAGGATAGATTTTGAAACGTTCAATATAGAATCTACATAAGCTGCATTCTTGACGGTATTGTCTGATTCCGGTACGTTTTTACTAATTAGTACGGCATATTCTCGCAGGGACTTCTGTACTTTAGGAGATAATTGGTCAAAATTGGTGAATAGGTTTTCTGCAGAAAACTTACCAAAAGATTCTTCTATTTTTTCAAATTCTTTAAGGGCTTGGTCTAGTGAGTGTGCTGAATTATTTTTGACCTTCAGGCTACGTAATTCATTGTTGTTGTTAACTTTTTGACCCAATAATATTTGAAGGCTATCCAATAAGCTTTTCTGCTCTTCACCTAACATCAGCTGTTTTAACGTGTCAATTTCCACCTGAATAGAATCAATTTTAAGGGCATACCCATCAAAATTGATTTTCTCGTTGCTTTGCAATGCTAATTTTGATAGACTTTCTGCCTCATAAAGATTGGTCATCAATGAGCTTGTGCGTAGCAGCTTTTCATCGTTTACATCAGAAGCCTCGGTAGAAATATAGGTCTGTATTTCTGTATATACAAAATAGCCAACACTTGTTGCCAATAGTGCCAAAATAAGGTAGCTAGTGACAATTTTTAAGGTGAACTTGTTTTTTGATTTTTTGGAAGCGTTTACCATGTTCTTTTTTTGCACAAAAAGTGTTTCTAAAAATACGGATATAAAGCTGATAGGGTTTATAAATAAGCGTTAATTGTTTGACTCATATATCTCAAAGACCGCCTGTAGTAGGTCTTTTGGTTGAATTAGTTATGAAATGTGAAAGCCTAGACCTATATTTGCCGAATCTCAAAGGGGTGCGAACTCTTGTTATTGTGGTTAAGCGGAGTAATGTTTAAACTAAATACAAGATAAGCTGAGATCATACCCAATGAACCTGGGCGGGTAATGCTGCCAAGGGATAGTGATTTTTCACTTCTTGGAATTTTTATGTCTGTCCGCAATCGGGCAAAATTCAATTTAAAAATAAGAATAACGCCCCTTTTATTCGTAGCTAACGTATACGAATGAAGTACTTTGTAATGTTTTTGGTTTGTTTAGTAATTACCAGCCAAATATCCGCTCAAGAAAAGGAAATTGATTCCGTTACCGGAAAAAAAATAAACCTAGATGAGGTTTTTGTTTCGGCTATTAGGGTCAATAAAACAACTCCTGTAACCTTTTCAAACCTTAATAAAGAAGAATTTGCCTCTCGTAATTTAGGTCAGGATATTCCAATTCTTATGAATTTTTTGCCAGGTGTAGTAACTACTTCAGATGCTGGCGCAGGTGTTGGTTATACTGGTATTCGTGTGCGTGGTAGTGATAATACCCGTGTAAATGTGACCATTAATGGTATTCCTTATAACGATTCTGAATCTCATGGTACCTTTTGGGTGAATATGCCGGATTTTGCTTCATCTACGGAAAGCTTGCAATTACAACGTGGTGTGGGTACGTCTACAAATGGCTCGGGAGCTTTTGGTGCTAGTCTTAATTTATTAACGGATGCTGTTGCGGATGAAGCTTTTGCTCAGATTTCATCTTCTGTAGGTAGTTTTAAAACACTTCGTAACAATATTAAATTTAGTACAGGACTATTAAATGACCATATTGAAATTTCAGGGCGATTGTCTAGAATAACTTCAGATGGTTATGTAGATAGGGCTTCCTCAGATTTAGATTCCTACTTTTTACAAGCGGCCTACACGGATGATAAAACACAATTAAAAGCCTTGCTTTTTGGTGGTCATGAAGTTACTTATCAATCTTGGTTTGGATTTGACCCTTCGCCAATTAATCTCATTGGTCAAGATGGTAACATTGATTCGAATCGTTCTTTTAATATTGGGGGTGTAAAACTTGATGACAATGGCGATTTAGAGGGGTTCTATGATCGACAGGTAGATAATTATAAGCAAAATCATGCCCAATTTCTTTGGAATGAAAAATTATCGAATTTATGGAGCTTTAATCTGGCATTACACTATACAAAAGGCCGAGGATATTTTGAGGAATACGTTGATGACTGGTATTATACCAATGTGTTAAATAAAGGCGATTCGCAATTGAATTTTATTGGTCTAGATAGCTTTACGTTAAATGGTGAAGAAATTACTTCCACGGACTACATTAGGCGTCGTTGGTTAGAAAATAATTTTTACGGAACTGTTTTTTCTGCGGATTATACAAAAGATCGTTTGAATGTTATCTTAGGTGGAGGATGGAACTCCTACCAGGGTGATCACTTTGGGGAAGTTATTTGGGCGGATTACGCTGCTGATAGTCAGATTCGTGATCGGTATTATGAAGATGATTCCAATAAAACGGATTTCAATTTTTACACTAAAGCAAATTACGGCCTAAACGATAAATGGAATCTCTTCGCAGATCTTCAATATAGGAGAGTAGGGTACTTGGCAAATGGAGAAGAAACAGGACTTGTAGATGATACGTTTCACTTTTTTAATCCAAAAGCAGGTGTGGTGTTTGATTTGAACGCAAACAATAACTTCTATTTCAGTTATGCTGTAGCCAATAGGGAGCCTAATAGAAGTGATTATGAAAACGGTGATCCTAAGCCAGAAAAACTGAATGACTTTGAGCTGGGTTGGCGTTATGTGTCCAATGCTTTTCAGTTGAATGCTAACGCATATTATATGCGTTACAAAGATCAGTTAGTTTTAACAGGTGGGCTCAATGATTCTGGCGCTCCATTACGCGAAAATGTGGGGGATAGTTACCGTGCCGGTATTGAGTTGGATGCTAATATTTTTCTAGGTGAAAAATGGCAAATACAACCTAATGTTGCAATCAGTTCTAATAAGAATTTAGAATTCTTTTTTGAAAGAGACGGGGTGCTTCAGGACTTAGGGAATACTAATATTGCATATTCTCCAAATGTGGTCATAGGTAACCGTTTGGCTTTTTCGCCAGTTAAGAATTTTCAAATATCTGCATTGTCTAAATATGTGGGTGAGCAGTATATGGGTAATATAGATTCAGAAAATTCTGTGTTGGATGCCTATTCACAAACGGATTTAAATATACAGTACGTCCTTAATTTTAAATCAGTTATTAAGAGCATCACTTTATCTGGTTTAGTAAACAATATTTTTGATGAGGATATAGTTTCTAATGGCTATTTCTATACATATGATGATGATTCTTCGGGCTCAGTTCAGACTATTGAGGGTGCTGGCTATTATCCACAAGCAGGAACCAATTTTCTATTAGGAGCCACTGTTAGGTTTTAATGGTACTAGTCATTTACGCGTAAACGGATTGCATTAAAAACTTGTTGAATTAGTTTCATCGGGCTTCGCAAGCTGTGCTTAAATCCGTTATTTTTACTACGGATTCAAAGTAATGGCTATATGAGTGAAACGATGAATAAAACTAAAATCCGCTGGGGTATTTTAGGTTGCGGTAATGTAACTGAAATCAAAAGCGGACCAGCTTATCAAAAAACAGATGGTTTTGAAGTAGTGGCCGTAATGCGCCGTGATGCCAACAAAGCCGCTGACTATGCTAAAAGGCATGGCGTGTCCAAATACTATTCAGATGCGGATGCACTTATAAATGATGATGAGGTAGACGCGGTTTATATAGCCACACCTCCCGACAGTCATAAACTATATGCTCTAAAAGTTGCCGCAGCGGGTAAGCCTTGTTGTATTGAAAAGCCAATGGCTCCAAGCTATGCTGATAGTCTTGAAATCCAAAAAGCTTTTGAACTAAAGAAATTACCACTATTTGTTGCTTATTATCGCCGTTCTTTACCTCGTTTTTTAAAGGTAAAGGAATGGTTAGATGCTAATGAAATTGGACAAGTGCGCCATATTAGATGGTTTTTAGGTAAGCCACCTAACGATATAGATTTGAGTGGAGAGTACAATTGGCGTACGGATGCTAAAGTGGCTCCTGCAGGTTATTTTGATGATTTGGCTAGTCACGGACTAGACCTCTTCGCGTATTTATTGGGCGATTTTAAAAGTGTTTCCGGTACGGCGCTAAATCAACAAGGATTATACTCTGCTAAAGATGCCATTACGGGGCATTGGCTTCATGAAAATGGAATTACAGGTTCAGGTACATGGAATTTTGGCACTCACCAAAGAGAAGATTTAGTTGAGATTTACGGTAGCGAAGGTAAAATCAGTTTCGCCGTTTTTGAAGAGGCCGATGTTGTATTAGCTAATACAAAAGGTGAAGAAAAGCTGTTCATTGAACACCCTGAACATGTGCAAAAATTCCATGTAGAAAACTTGAAAAAGGATTTATTAGGGAAACAAACTCATCCTTCAACCGGTAAAACGGCAGTGCATACCAGTTGGGTAATGGATAGCATTTTGGGTAATTTATAAGTTAAGATGAAAAAAATACCTGCTTTTGGTAGCAAGCTGCGCAAGAATATCGTTGCTGTACCTGAAATTATTGACGAATGCTCTGGTATTCGTGTTTTTGGTCAATTGCTAAAGTCTTTCCTCTTTAGCACAGATGTTGCCATTATTCGGAATACGAATGCAAATGCCATTATTGCCGTATATCCGTTTACACCACAGCCCACCATTTCCAATGCACTGATTTTAGCGGCAGATAAGCCTATTTTCTGCGGAGTAGGAGGGGGAATTACCACAGGTAACCGATCGGTTGAATTGGCAGTTCATGCAGATTTTCAAGGAGCGTTGGGTGTAGTGCTTAACAAACCGGCGCCTAATGACCTTATAAGGCAGTTAAAGGATAGAATAGATATTCCTGTCACCATTACCATTGTCTCGGAAAAAGACGATATAAAGGGGCGGATAAAGGCTGGGATAGATATTTTTAATGTTTCTGGAGCTGGTAAAACTACAGACATCATAAAGCGCATTCGCGATATTAATGATGAAGTGGC
The DNA here is from genome assembly GCF_018603515.1 of Zobellia barbeyronii. Lineage (GTDB taxonomy): Bacteria > Bacteroidota > Bacteroidia > Flavobacteriales > Flavobacteriaceae > Zobellia > Zobellia barbeyronii. Next base: position 759,182 of record NZ_JACATN010000004.1, on the reverse strand, counting down.
AATAATTGCTACAGGAGGAAAAACAGATGAATCTATTTTAGCAGCAATAGAAGCTGGTGCAAATGCCATTTCCTATACGCCACCAAGCACGGGAGAATTATTTAAGGTAATTATGGATAGATATCGAAATGAATAACTTTGGTTTAATTCGTGACCAGAACTATGTTGCCACTTTGTGTAGCACGGTATTCTAGCATGTCGTAATATCTTTTCCCATCATCTGGCCGGTTCAGTAATTGTCCGGTAAAAAGGCTGTACTCATAGTCTTCGCAAGAGCAAGTAACGTTCTGCCCTTTTAAGGTCATAGTAGAGCATTCATTGGGTACGTGATTTGGACAACTTGCTTCAAACGCTCGGAATTGGTCAAAACTTGATTTAATAACATATACTCCTCTGTTACCTATTCCGGAATTGTCTATATATACTACACTTCCCAGATTAGTTAGGCCACTATAAAGGGGTAAGTTAAGATTCATATCAAACCGAAATCCAAGTTCCTGTATATAAGGATTACGTACTACACCATCATTACTACACGAAAAAAGTAATAGGATAAGAAAAATGCTCCAAAAATGCTTCATACGGGTATTGTCATTTAAAATACGTCCAACAAAAGTGATCAAAAATTATGTATATTTGCGTTAAATCCTCTCTAAAAATAGTCGGTTATATATCGTCTTATGTAGAGGATTTTCTTATTTTACAGGATTATTAAACGAGTATAACATGAGTAACGTATCTTACTATACAAAAGAAGGATTACAAAAATTAAGGGACGAGGTCAATCACTTAAAAGATATTGAACGTCCAAAAGCTTCTCAAGCTATAGGCGAAGCTAGAGATAAAGGTGATTTATCTGAAAACGCCGAGTATGATGCTGCTAAAGAAGCACAGGGTCTGTTGGAAATGAAAATTTCAAAGATGGAAGAAACCCTGTCTAATGCCCGTCTTATAGATGAGTCGCAACTAGACACGTCTAAAGTTTTGGTGTTGTCAACCGTAAAGTTGAAGAACCAAAATAATGGTATGGAAATGAAGTATACGTTGGTCGCTGAAAGTGAGGCCGACATTAAAACAGGAAAAATATCTGTTAATTCTCCTATCGGTAGAGGTCTACTTGGTAAAAAAGTAGGCGAAACTGCAGAGATAACGGTGCCAAACGGTACTTTAAAATTTGAAATCTTAGAGATTACAAGAGCTTAAAAAAAATAGTTATGGCCTCCATCTTCACAAAAATCATAAACGGCGAAATTCCCTGTTATAAAATAGCGGAAGACGAGAATTATTTTGCTTTTTTGGACATCAACCCAAATGCTAAGGGGCACACCTTGTGTATTCCTAAAAAAGAGGTTGATAAGATTATGGACCTAGACGAAGATTTATATATGGGTCTTATGGCTTTTTCACGTAAAATAGGAAAAGCTATAGAGGCTTCTATTGAGTGTAAAAGGGTAGGTATGACCGTTATTGGTTTAGAAGTTCCTCACGTTCATGTGCATCTTATTCCGCTTACGAATATGCAGGATGCAACTTTTCAAAATAAGGTTTCACTTTCTGAAGAAGAATTTAAGGAAACGGCTGCTAAGATTATAGCCGCACTGTAATAGTCTTTATTGCAGCAAGAAATAAACACCAGCAGCCACTACAGCCACTAACAAAAGAGTAAGTATCCAGAATAAAGAGGTAAATGTTACTGTACTTCTATCTGGTACCACCATTTTTTGGTAGTATTTAAAGCTTCGTTCAATATCGTCAGTCCAACTTACGGGGTAGATATCAGTTCCACATTTGTTGCAGACAATTTTAGAAGTAACTTCATTGGTAATGGAGTTGAAAAGTTTGCCTTGCTTGTGCTTTTGATAAAATGAAAGCTTTAAATCTTGACTAAAACATTCCGGACAGTTGTTTGTCAGGTCCGCCTCTTTTATAATCACTAACTTTTCATTTGCCATTTTACTGCGTATCAAAAATATAAAATTATACTATCCTCTTAATTGAACCTTCTAACTTAGTGTCTTTAAAGTAAGTTGCATAACTGTACCCTGTTTATTCGACGAAAGTACTTTTATTTTCCCCTTATGGTACTCTTCAACGATTCTTTTGACCAATGAAAGACCTAACCCCCAACCTCTTTTTTTGCTAGTTACCCCTGGATTAAAAATTGCTTGGAAGTTGCTTTTAGGTATGCCATGACCTGTATCCGAAACTTGAATGTGAACCTGTTTCCCTTCATTGATGATTTTAATATGAATGCTTCCCTTGCCTTTCATAGCATCAATACCATTTTTTACAAGATTTTCAATAGTCCAGTTAAAAAGGGTGTGGTTAAGCATCACCGGAATTTCTTCCTCATCTGAAGTGAAAGAGAATTCTATAAGTTTAGAGCTTCGCAATTTAAGGTATTCATAGGCATCCTTGGTCTCTTTAACAATGTCATAGGTGTCTAATTTGGGTAATGACCCAATTTTAGAGAACCGTTCAGTAATAGTTTCAAGTCTTGTAATGTCTTTTGCTATCTCTTTGGTGATTTCCGGGTTGATATTTTCCGTTTTCAAAAGTTCGTTCCAGCCTAATAAAGAAGAAAGAGGTGTGCCAATTTGATGAGCCGTTTCTTTGGCCATACCTGCCCATACTTTATTCTGTTCCGAAGCTTTGTTGGTTTTAAAAAAGAAGAAAATTACCGCAGCGAACAGAAATATAATTAGCAAAAGGGCTATGGGGTAATACTTTAGTTTGTTCAAAACCTCAGAATTACCATAGTATAAAGTAGCTAAATGCTCCCCTTGTTGATCAATAGAAATCGGAATGTTCTCACTTTGAAACTTTAATATCTGTCGTTGTACATAAACAGAATCAATACTCTTTTCTGGGTCTATATTATTGGTCTTGACAGATCCATCTTTATTCACCAAGATCATTGGGGTAGAGGTGTTGTTCTGAAAAACTTTAAGGTGAAGGTTTCCTAGGTCAGTGTCTTCTGAAGACTGTTGAAATTCTGATTGAGCCGTGGCCCAGATTTCCATTTTCAGGCGCTCTTCTTCTTTAAATTTCTTAAAAAAACTATTGGTATTCAGCAAGATGAGGCTCACAATAGCAAACGATGCAATGAGTAAAGTAAGATTGGAAGACCTGTTCTTAGGATTAAAATTCATCCGAATAAATAGCTTTTAGAATCCGTTCGTGCCTGAGTTTCATTATAGGAAGAACTCATCAAAGATAACGTAAATATGAGGAAATTATAGTACACCCTGTTTACGGGCGTGTTTTTAATGCATTCAATTTTCTTACCTTTATCCTATGGCAAAAGAAATGATTTCAATACTTCCAGAGGCGGTAACTACTGCACAATTACACGGTTACCTTTTAGGAGCTGTAGGTCCAAGACCAATTGCATTTGCGAGCACTGTGGATGAAAAAGGCAATCCCAATTTATCTCCTTTTAGTTTTTTTAATGTGTTTAGTGCCAACCCGCCAATTCTAATATTTTCTCCAGCACGTAGAGTGCGTGATAATACTACCAAGCATACGTTGCAAAATGTTTTGCTGACTATGGAAGTGGTCATAAATATTGTTAATTATAAAATGGTGCAGCAGATGTCACTTTCTAGCACGGAATACGGAAAGGATGTAAATGAGTTTGAGAAATCTGGATTAACAATGTTGCCTTCGGATATTGTAAAACCTTTTAGAGTAGCAGAGTCTCCGGTACAATTTGAATGTAAAGTGACAAAGGTTGAAGCATTAGGCCGTGAAGGTGGAGCTGGTAATTTAATTTTTGCAGAAGTAGTCAAAGTTCATGTAGATCCAGACGTTTTAGATGAGAATGGAGTTATTGACCAACGTAAGATAGATCAAGTAGCCCGTATGGGAGGTAATTGGTATAGTAGGGCCAACTTAGGTTTGTTTGAAGTGCCTAAACCTTTATCTTCTTTGGGTATTGGTATTGATCAGATTCCTGAACATATAAGGTTAAGTAAAGTTTTGACCGGTAATGATTTGGGTATGTTGGGTAATGTGGAAGAAATTCCCGACCACAAAGCTGTAGAAGAATTTGTTTCATCACATGTAGAAATACGATCTATTATTAGTGGAGGAGATAGAGGGATGTTAGAAGAAAAAGCAAAAGAGCTTTTACAGCAAAATGATGTACTGTCTGCTTGGAAGATACTATTAGCGAAGTAAAACTACTGGAAAACCAGTATTTTAGTAGGGTTTAAATAGTTGGGAAGTGTTCTAGTTAAAACTAGAATAAACTAAAAACCAACACACCTTATGAGAGTTTATATACTTGCGTTTATTATTTTTTCTTTGTCCGTCCAGCATGTGTTTTCTCAAGATGATTACAGAAACAAAAGCTCTGATATCAATTCGTATCTTACTTTCAGTCCACTTTCTTTATTAGATATCTATTCGCCCAGGTTACGTGTGGGCTATATTCAACACTTAGGAGGGCATTGGAAACTAGGTCTTGACTTGGGTGCAGGTGGGGGAACAGGTCTGTTTTCACAGAGAGAGTCCGAAGATGGTTCACTCTTTGAGGTACGTCCAGAAATATACTATAGATTAGGAAAAGGTTCAAGAACGCCTAAGTATATCTCTGCCGAATTTTTTTACATTGATGAATCAATAACATTGTTGAACGATGGATACCAGCGAAAAGATGGTGTTGATTTTCTTTATGACAAGGCCGATTTTAATCGACAGAAATATGGAATGCATTTAAAGTTTGGGCTGTTCTTGAATTTAGGTAGTCGATTGGGATTCAATTTTTACGGAGGTCTCGGTTTCCGATTTAAAGATGTTACGTTCGGGAATTTGGTAAATGCTCGCGAGGGAAGCGCGGAGCGCCCAAGACATGGTTTTAGGACTATTTACGAAAAAGAGGAGAGCGATTTTAGGCCTAATCCTTCTTTAGGAGTAAAGTTTTATTATAAACTATAGCTAATAACCTTTAATAACTTCTGCTTATTTTTCTAGGTGATTTATAGTATAAAAAGTAATTTTATCCCTATAAATAATTAGTGCACATATAATTCATAATCATGGAAGTTCAAGGAAAAGTAAAAATGGTAGGAGAAACCCAAACGTTTGGTAACAATGGGTTCAGAAAGCGCGAGATTGTATTAACTACAGATGAGCAGTATCCGCAACATATAATGGTAGAGTTCGTACAGGATAAAACGGACTTGTTAAACAACTTTAAAGTTGGTCAGGATGTAAAAGTTAGCATCAACTTAAGAGGTAGAGAATGGACAAACCCACAAGGTGAGGTGAAGTATTTTAACTCTATCCAAGGTTGGAGAATTGAAGGTGCACAAGCTGAGCAAAGTGCAGCAGGAATGCCTCCTGTACCACCAGCAGAAGCTTTTCAGCCAGCTGATAATCTTAACGAAGAAGATCACGACGATTTGCCTTTCTAAGCGAATAATCGATTGATGAAAACTTGAGAAGCCCCGTAGGTATGTATACCTAGCGGGGCTTTTCTTATTTTTGAAATATATTAAAAACAGAAAGTGGTGAGCTACGAACAAGAGAATTCATTAATTGTTTTATCTGACGCATTGGTATTTCCTTCCGTAGAGAATGCTAATTACGAAGGTCTTTTGGCGGCAGGTGGTGATTTGTCTGTGGAGCGTTTGCTGTTGGCTTATAAAAGCGGAATATTTCCGTGGTTTAATGATGATGCCTTAATTTTATGGTGGAGCCCAGATCCACGAATGGTTTTATATCCACATAAAATAAAAGTATCCAAAAGCATGCGTAAAGTACTGCGTGATGGTCGTTTTCGATTAACAAAAAACACCTGTTTTAAAGCGGTAATTGATGCCTGTTCCAGTATAGAAAGAGAAGATCAAGATGGCACTTGGATTACCCAAAAAATGAAAAATGCCTATTTGCTAATGCATGAAAAGGGATTTGCAACATCTTATGAAGTTTGGGAAAACGATGTACTTGTAGGTGGACTTTACGGTATTGATTTGGGGTCTGTTTTTTGCGGAGAAAGTATGTTCAGTACGGTGAGTAACGCCTCAAAATTTGCGTTTATTAAACTAGCGCAAGAATTAGAGGGTAAGAACTACAAACTTATCGATTGCCAAATACATACCGATCATCTTGAGAGTCTAGGCGCAGAAGAAATTCCTCGTAACGAATTCATTAAAATTTTACAGACTGAAAATAAGTTAGAAAACAGAGAATAATGTACTAGTATAGTACATGGTCATAATTAGGGGGCAATGCATTCTTCATCAGTTCAAATTTACCTTCGGAATTAAAAAGTATTTCAAATTTCTCAGAACCGTTATCGTTTTTTCCATTAATTAGAAACACGTACTTAATAGAGGGTAGCATGAGGTTTTGAAAAGCCTCTTTTAAAGTTTGATCTACATTGTCACCGTCCGTAATATACTGCTGTTGTATTTTTCGTATTTTATACTTTATAAAATTCTCTTCTAGATAGGTAGTAATTTTAGAATATGCATCATTTGGAATATCTACTGGTTTTATTATGATTTCAACATCTTCTAATTTTCCTTTGGCGTTAAATTTAACACTGTATTGTAAACGGTCTTTTTTGAATTTAGCTTCATAACTAATTTTACTGCTGTCTATTTCTTTATAAAAGCGAATACGTCTGGCATTGGCCAACTTTTCTTTTACTAGAGTAAGTGCTTGTTCAGGAAATTGCGATTTACGAATACGATGTTCGCGTTCGTTTTTTACTTGAGCGAAAGCGCTATTGGTACTGAGGGTGATACATAGGACTAAAAACAAAACAGACTTAAAATTCATACACTTTAATAATTAGCTTCAACTATACTTCGTTATACCTGAAGCAAGAAATTTCATGGTCATTAACCATGCCCACTGCCTGCATAAAAGCATAGACCACAGTGCTGCCCACAAATTTAAAACCTCTCTTCTTTAGGTCTTTACTGAGTGCATCAGAAAGCTCTGTGTTTGCAGGGGGGGCATTTTTGTAATTCTCAACACTATTCTTTAAGGGTGTTTCATTAACGAATCCCCAAACATAGTTACTGAAACTTCCAAACTCATCTTGCACTTTTATAAACGCTAAAGCATTAGAAACTGTTGCACGAACCTTTAATTTGTTTCGAATAATTCCAGCATTTTGAAGTAATTCCTGAATTTTATCCTCCTCATAAGCAACTATCTTCTTATAGTCGAAATTGTCGAATGCTTTCCTGAAATTTTCGCGCTTTTTTAAAATGGTAATCCAGCTTAATCCAGCTTGGAAGGTTTCCAATACTAAAAATTCAAACAATAAGGCATCGTCTTTTACGGGTGAGCCCCATTCTTCATCATGATAAGCTTCATAAAGTGTATCGCCTTTGCACCAACCGCATCTTTGTTTTTCCATGTTCAGTTTATCTACATTTAAAGGTATGAATATACAAGCAGATCTAGCAACTCTAAATCTCAACAGATAATATAACCGTAATATAATCGTAATCTAGAGTTAAACTCCTAATGCAATCTAAGTGAGATCTTGCCAGACCAAAACATACATTAAAATGAAGGACTTTACATTAGAAATTTTAGGGCTACTAATATTAACCACGGTTATCTCATGTGAGCATATAGATGAGATTATGGGCGATGCAAAATCGCAAGGAGAAGATATAACCAGTCTACAGTTTGTGGATGAATATGTATTACCTGATGGTTCTATATATGCAGGGACAATTGTTGGCGGATTGTCTGCAATAGACTATGCAGATGGAAAGTGGTACATGATTAGTGATGATGCCAAAGCACCCATTCGGTTTTACACGGCAGACATTCAATTTAATGAAAACGGATTTGAAAACGTAGTTATTAATGGGGTTACGGAATTGTTGAACGGCAGTAATTTGCCTTTTGCAGATGGTGAGGTAGATCCAGAGTCTATACGGGTTACTCCAGGTGGTAGCTTGTTGTGGTCTAGTGAAGGAAACATCAAAAGCGGTATTGATCCTTTTGTGAGATTGGCAAGTGCCGATGGTTCTTATAAATCGAGTATTTCCTTATCCGAAAAATTTAAAGTATCCGATGATGAAAACCGAGGTCCAAGACATAATGGGGTTATTGAAGGTCTTTCTGTTGCTTATGATAAAGTGGGCTATTGGGCTTCAATGGAACTGCCTCTTGCTCAAGACGGGGTTGAACCAATAGTGGAGGATACGGATTCTCCAGTAAGAATAGCTTATATAAATGCTTCGGGTGCATTCGGAAAAGAGTTTGCTTATGAGTTAGATCCAATTGCTAGAAAGTTTGATGAAACTGCTTTTACAGTAAATGGCGTTGTAGAAATTCTAGAATATGATACCGATAAGTTTTTGGTATTGGAACGTTCGTTTTCAACTGGCTATGCAGATGGTGGTAACAACGTAAAGATTTATGATGTGGATGCTTCTAAAGCTGCGGACGTAAGCGGTATGGATAGTCTTAAAGATGCTGACTATATAAAAGCGAGCAAGAAGTTGTTATTCGATTTTGAAAGTGTTAGAAATCAATTAACGGATGGGGTAGTAGATAACATTGAGGGAATTACTTTTGGCCCTGAATTAGAAAATGGAAATCGTTCATTGGTCTTGGTGGCGGATAATAACTTTAGTGCATTTGGCCCGCAATTGAATCAATTCATACTTCTTGAAGTAAAATAAGAGATTAAATAAAGTTGTGTAAAGTCCGTTGTACTATGGTATAACGGACTTTCTCGTCTTAAAAAGGTTGTTGAGCTAGAGTTTTGTAAGTTCTTGCAATAAAATACTACCAATGTGACCCATGTTACCAAGTCAGAAATAGCAGAGTGTTAACTTTGTTATCAAATTTTAAAGAAGATTAAAATGGCATTACCTACAACAGAAAACAGTACACAAGAGTTAATAGGAAAAGCGCTTTCTCAAGCTATTTCATACGAAGATTACCGTGCAATGGTAAGCCAGTTGGTTCTTGAAGGAAAAGCAACGGGACCAGAGCAAACAGAAGCCTTGGCTAATTATACAATGCTTAATGACCGCCGTATGAAGCGTTTTGATAAAACGGTAAAGGTGAGTCCAGAAGATGCAGCTACGATTGCCAAGCTTGTTAGAAAAGTACAACTGATAGTCTTAACCGAAAGTTGGTGTGGAGATGCTGCTCCGGCTTTACCTGTAATTAACAAAGTGGCGCAGTTGAATGATAATATAAATCTTAAAGTGGTTTTGAGGGATGAAAATGTAGACCTAATGAACCGTTTCTTGACCAATGGGGGAATGTCTATTCCTAAGTTGATTTTTTGGGATGAGGAAAACCAAGAAGTACTTGCAGATTGGGGGCCAAGACCAAAGCTTGCTGCAAAATTGGTAGCAGACCATAAAGCAAAACACGGCCAATTGTTACCTGAGATTAAAGAGGAAATTCAACAATGGTATAATAAAGATAAGGGGCAATCAACGCTTAAAGAAGTATTAGCGAGCTTTCCCTTGAAATAGGTAGGTGATAGTTCCTTTTTGAACCGATTTTTCACCAGAACTAAATTTAGCTTTATAAGCGTAAGCAATGGCATTGTCTATCAAACAACCGTTAGAAGTGCCAGAGCTTTTGGAGTTGTAATCGGCATCCACAACGTTGCCCATTGCATCTACTTGAATGTTTACAACAACCTTTCCACCAACAATACAAGTGTATATTGGGGGAGGTAATCTATAATTACTACGGTTTACAAGTGAGTAGGAAACCGATGTATTTCTTTTTGCTAAATTATTGGTGAATTCTTTCTTCTGTGCTTCTTTTTCGCCTAGTAGCTGCTTGGCTTCCTTACGTTTCTTTTTCAGTTCTTTTACGCGCTCCGCATATTCTGAATCAGAAAGTAGTTCATTAGGGTCGTCGCTATTTTCGGCAGCCATTTTTTCCTCTAATATCTCCTCAAGTGTTTTTAAAGGCTCTGGATTACCGTAGCTTGGTTTTGCAGTTTCGTTATAAGCCATGTGGCTTTTTACAGGGTCTAATTTTTGACTTTCCCGCTCTAACTCTTCCTTTTCTTTAAGAAGCTCTTCAATATCTTCCTCAAGCACCATTTCTACCACATAGTCGTCTACCTTTTTATCTTGGCCTAAGTGTATGTTGTACAGTGCCAACACGATAATAGACATCGAAAAAAAGGTAATAAGGAACGCTAAATGTTTACGGTTCAAGGTCATAGTGATATAACCACAATTTTAAAAAAATATTTTAATTATTCGTTGAACGGAAAGGCTAGGGTACTCTTTTTATGATTCTGATGTTTTTCCTAGTAGGTTTTCCGCAAATACACTGGGGTCAATGGCATTATTTACGTTATAGTCACCTATTTTGGTTCTCCTAAGTTCAGATAAATGCCCTCCACTCTGTAATGCTTGCCCCAAATCATGTGCCAAAGATCTAATATAAGTGCCTTTGCTGCAAACAATTCTAAATTTAACATCTGGTAGCTTCATTTCGGTAATCTCAAAGACGGAAACGTTAACGCTTCTCAGTTTTATCTCTACTTCTTTACCTTCCCTAGCATATTCGTATAGACGTTTGCCATCTTTTTTTAATGCTGAAAATACAGGTGGACGTTGTTCAATATCACCAATAAACTGGGGAAGGGTTTCTTTTAGTAGTGCTTCCGTGATATGTTCGGTAGGGTAAGTTTTATCTACTTCGGTTTCCAAATCATAAGAAGGAGTTGTGCCACCTAAGGTAATCGTACCTGTGTATTCTTTTACTTGTCCTTGAAGTTCTGTAATTCTCTTGGTGAATTTACCCGAGCAAATAATAAGTAGTCCGGTTGCTAAAGGATCTAAAGTTCCGGCATGCCCAATCTTAAACTTCTTGAGTTTGAACTTGGTGCGAATAGCCCATTTTAATTTATTTACCGCCTGAAAAGAAGACCAACCCAGTGGTTTGTCTATAAGTAATATTTGTCCATCAAGAAAGTCTTCTTGGGTGCGCGAATCCATATAAATAAGTATTAATCTCTGTTGCGAATAACTGAAAACCGTCTAGCCTAAATAACCGTAGGCAATAGCGATCAGTCCAACAACAAAGCAGTAAATGGCAAAGTAAGAAAGTTTGCTCTTTTTTACTAATTGGATCATCCAAGTACAGGCAGCAAGACCGGCTAAGAAAGCGGCAATAAAACCTGCACCCATGGCAACATTGTTTCCGCCGTCAAAGTTTAGGTCGCCACTCATAAGGTCTTTTCCTATTTTACCAAAAATAAGAGGTACGACCATTAAAAATGAAAAACGAGCTGCTTTGGTTTTGTCAACACCTAGTAATACTGATGTAGAAATGGTAGCACCACTTCTAGAAATACCTGGTAACATAGCAATGGCCTGAGATACACCTACAATAAAGGCGTTCTTAAAGCTTACTTTTTTATCGGTGTCTTTTGCTTTGTCAGCAAAGTATAAAAGAACAGCCGTTATCAAAAGCATAAAGCCTACGAAACGAACATTCCCGCCAAAAAAGGCTTCCAGTTGTTCTTCAAAAAAAAGACCTACAAAAACTGCAGGTAACATAGATATGATAATTTTTACAGAGAATTGAGCTTCTTCGTTCCATTTAAAGGTAAGGAGTCCACTAATAATTTCCCATATATCCTTTCTAAAAACTACAATAGTACTCAAAGCGGTTGCTGCATGAAGTACAACTGTAAATAAAAGGCTTTCTTCAGGAACGGAATTGTCACCTAAAATAGCTTTTCCTAATTCTAAATGCCCACTTGATGATACTGGTAAAAATTCGGTCAATCCTTGAATGATACCGAGAATGATTGCGTCTAGCGTCTCCAAAATTATTTTTTCTTCTTGTGCGGATTCAACAATATGGCATATATCTCAATACCTAATCCAATTAATACTAGGGTAGGTGCTAAGCGTATTCTTCTAAAGCTATAGATGTCTTCATTAAATGCATTAGGGTCATCACTGCCACCACCACTCATAAGTATAAAGCCTAAGGCTATAAATGCAAGACCCACAAAAAAGAAGGTATAGTTCTTTTTCTGAAAAATGAATTCTTGTTTACCCTGCTGGCCTGTATGTTCTACTTGTTTCTTACCCATGCTGCAAATTTAACGAAGTTCTACTTAAAAAAGTTTATGGTCGTAAAGGTTTATTGTTAGGATGGTCTTAATAGTAAAGTTCATCGGTTCTGAGATTCAGAAACCGTTGTGTTGCAAAAAACGTACTGATCAAAGAGATGAATATCCCCAAAACAAAGATGGCTCCGTAGAGTATACCCAGTTGCTCAAGGTCCTTAAAAAGCTCTAGTTCGGGAAAGTTTTGGTCTAAATAATATAATGCTCCCGTTAACGCTAAAAGTGCAGTTAATGCGCCTAAGATCCCCAGTTTAATATTCATCCATATAAAAGGCCTACGTATAAAAGTTTTGGTAGCACCTACCATTTGCATGGTTTTAATGATAAAACGTTTGGAGTAAATGCTTAAACGGATGGAGCTATTGATAAGCAAAATGGCAATAAAAGTAAGAATACCACTGGCAATCAAAATCCAAAAACTAATGCGTTTTACGTTTTCACTCAGTAGACCAACTAGAGGTTTGTCATAGCTAACTTCTTCCACATACGTCTTTTTGGCAAGATTGGTAGCTAAAGAATCTATTTCTTGAGGCGTAACAAAATCTGCTCGTAACTGCACATCAATGGAGTTTTTAAGCGGATTGTAGCCTAAGAAATTCTGAAAATCCTCGCCTATTTCCTCGCTATGCTGTTTGGCGGCATCTTCTTTGGAAACGAAGACAGCGCTCTTGGTGTGTTCTTGCTGTAAGAGATTTTTTTGGAGTTGGTCTATTTCAGACTCTTTGGCTTCGTCTTTTAAGAAAATAGAAATGGTGATCTGCTCCTTAAAGTGATCTGCCATTTTTTTGGTATTGATAACCAAAAGCCCCAAAATACCTAGTAAAAATAAAACCAAAGCAATGCTCAGTATCACCGAAAAATACGATGATATTAATTTTTGTTTCTGATACTGTTCAAAAGACTTGCCCATAAGCGTGTATGCGACCGTAAATTTAGGAAAGTAAATTGAATAAACTTATTTTTGGGCAACATTGAAAAGAAAGATATCAGCATGCACTACGATTTCAAGGAAATAGAGAAAAATTGGCAAGACTTTTGGGCCAAAAACGAAACGTTCAAAGCCAAAAACAATTCCGATAAGCCAAAATACTATGTTTTGGATATGTTTCCTTACCCTTCGGGTGCCGGATTGCACGTGGGGCATCCGCTTGGTTATATAGCCAGTGATATTTATGCACGCTACAAAAGGCATAAAGGTTTTAATGTTTTGCATCCACAGGGGTATGATTCTTTTGGTTTACCTGCAGAACAGTATGCAATTCAAACAGGTCAGCATCCGGCAGTAACTACCGCTGCTAATATTAAAACATACAGAAGACAGTTAGACCAATTAGGTTTTTCTTTTGATTGGAGCAGAGAGGTACGTACTTCTAGTCCCGAATATTACAAATGGACGCAATGGATATTCATACAAATTTTTAATTCTTGGTATAACAAGGATACGGATAAGGCGGAAGATGTAGAAACGTTGATTGCTAAATTTTCTGCGGATGGCAATGCCAATGTAAACGCTGTTTGTGACGATGATATTGAATCATTTTCTGCAGCTGATTGGAAAGCTTTCTCTGATGTTAAAAAACAAGAAATATTATTACAATATAGATTAACGTACTTGGCAGATACCGAGGTAAACTGGTGCCCTGCGCTAGGTACGGTATTGGCGAATGACGAAATAGTAAACGGTGTGTCAGAACGTGGTGGTCACACTGTAATACGTAAAAAGATGACCCAATGGAGTATGCGTATTTCTGCGTATGCACAACGTTTATTAGACGGATTGAATACGGTAGATTGGCCACAACCATTAAAAGATTCGCAGACCAATTGGATTGGTCGTTCTCAAGGAGCTTCAGCAGTTTTCAACGTAAAGGACCATGATGAAAAAATAGATGTTTTTACAACTAGACCCGATACTATTTTTGGGGTAAGTTTTATGACTTTGGCGCCAGAGCATGAGTTGGTTTCTAAAATAACGACTGAAGTTCAAAAAGCTGAGGTAGAAGCGTATATAGAAGCAACTGCAAAACGTTCGGAACGTGATCGTATGGCAGATGTGAAGACTATTTCAGGTGCTTTTACCGGTGCATATGCAGAACATCCATTTACAAAAGAACCTATTCCAATTTGGATTGGGGACTATGTATTGGCAGGTTATGGAACTGGTGCGGTTATGTCCGTACCATGTGGTGATCAAAGAGATTATGACTTCGCAAAGCATTTCAATATTCCTATTCCTAACATATTTGAAGGTGTAGATATTTCTGAAGAAGCACATGCTGATAAAGATAAAACGGTTATTGCGAATTCTGATTTCCTAAACGGATTACCGTATAAGAAAGCTATGAAATTAGCTATCTATGAATTAGAGAAATTAGGGCAAGGCGAAGGAAAAATAAATTACAGATTACGTGATGCCGTATTTAGTCGTCAAAGATATTGGGGAGAACCTTTCCCAGTGTATTATGTAGACGGGATGCCTCAAATGATTGAAAAAGAATTCTTGCCTATTGCGTTGCCAGAAGTTGAAAAATACTTGCCCACAGAGACAGGAGAACCGCCATTAGGCAATGCTGAGGTTTGGGCTTGGGATACGGTAACCAATACCGTTGTAAACAATAGTGAAATAAATAATAGCACTGTGTTTCCGTTGGAATTGAATACCATGCCGGGTTGGGCTGGTAGTTCACAGTACTTTAACCGCTACATGGATCCACACAATGAGAATGAAATTTTCTCTAAGGAAGCAATTGACTACTGGCAAGATGTAGATTTATATATTGGTGGTAGTGAGCACGCTACAGGCCACTTGCTGTACAGCCGTTTCTGGCAGAAGTTTATGTTCGATAAAGGTTTGGTGCCCAAAGATGAGTTTGCTAAAAAGCTGATTAATCAGGGTATGATAACTGGTACTAGTGCTTTTGTTTACAAAGTGCGGTTTGAAATAACGCAAGCAGATGAGTTTTATGATAGAGATGAAGTTGAAAAGTTTCATGCAGAACTTATAAGTAACAACCCAATTTTCATTTCTAAAAACCTTGTAGATAAATTGTTGGCTTCCGATAATCCAGAGAATTTTGAGTTTCTGACTAGAAAAGTCGAAGGGAAACTTAATGAATTAGAAGATTTGGCGAGAAAGAAATTTCCAAAAGTGGAGGTTCTTCGGGTAGAATTGGATTTAGGAAAAAACTTTTTAATGCCTCTTCATGTCAAAGTAAATTACGTAAATGCTTCAGATGAACTAGATATTCACAGTTTAAAAACGGATGATGAATTTGGGGAAGATTTTGAGAAAGCTATTTTTATTGGTGAAAAAGGAGAAATTATTGACGGTAAAAATGATGTTTACAAAGTAGGTCGTGAAGTCGAAAAAATGTCCAAGTCGAAATACAACGTTGTAAATCCTGATGCTATTTGTGAAGAATATGGGGCAGATTCATTGCGTTTGTATGAAATGTTCTTGGGGCCATTGGAGCAATCCAAACCTTGGAATACAGCAGGTATTACGGGAGCTCATGGTTTCTTAAAAAAACTATGGCGTTTGTATCATTCGGGTGCTGAGGGCGCTTTTGCAGTTTCAGAAGATGAGCCGTCAAAAGACAGTTACAAGACTTTACATAAGACTATTAAAAAAGTAGAAGAAGATATAGAGAACTTCAGTTTTAATACATCGGTATCTACTTTTATGATTGCCGTGAACGAATTGGGTGCTCAGAAATGTAGTAGTAGAAAGGTGTTAGAGCCGTTGGCTATTTTGGTATCGCCTTATGCACCTCATATTGCCGAAGAACTTTGGAAGCAATTAGGTCATGAAGGTTCGATTTCTACGGTAGACTTTCCAAAATTTGAGGAGAAGTACTTGGTGGAAAGTAGTAAAGAATATCCGGTTTCCTTCAACGGAAAAATGCGCTTTAAACTAGAGCTTCCTTTAGATTTAAGTAAAGATGAAATTGAAGCAGCGGTAATGGCTCATGAAAAAACAGCGCAGCAATTGCAAGGGCGTACGCCTAAGAAAGTAATTGTAGTGCCAGGTAAAATTATAAACATCGTAGGATAAGTATCAGGCATACGGCTACCAACTAAGCATAGCAAATGGATAAGATTGAAATTCTTGGGATGGTGGCCGCTGTTTTAACAACGGCCGGTTATGTGCCGCAGGTCTACAAAACGTGGCGTGATAAGTCCACTAAAGATATTTCACTTAGTACGTACCTTATTCTTTTTTTAGGAGTTGTGTTATGGTTTACATACGGACTTATGATAAACAGCCTACCAGTTACTTTGGCGAATGCTATTACAGGTTGTCTCCTTTTCTTCATGTTAATATTGAAATTCAAGTACAAATAACCCATAGACATTTTGGCAGAATGATTACCTGAAATCTCCTAAATGTAACTTGGCGGGGTTTTTGCTTTCCAATATAACAGATAATTAAACGTTTTCTCTAAGCAAAGCTGCCTCACTGAGCGTAGTCGAAGTGAGCGCAGACAAGATGAGAGGTTTTTGATTATCTTTAAATTTAAATCTTTAAAAGGAATACAGTTATGATGGGATATTATATTTTAATTGGAGCCATAGCTCTAGTTAGCTGGCTAGTAAGCAGAAAGCTTAAGAGTAAGTTTAAGTTTTATTCTAAGGTGCATTTAAGCAACGGAATGAGCGGTGCGGAAATTGCTGAGAAAATGTTGGCAGACCATGGTATACGAGATGTAAAAGTAGTTTCTACAGCAGGTATGTTAACGGATCATTACAATCCAAAAAATAAAACCGTAAACTTAAGTGAGGGTGTTTATAACCAAAGAAACGCATCTGCAGCAGCAGTAGCGGCACATGAATGTGGGCACGCTGTACAACATGCGCAAGCTTACCGATGGTTAACTATGCGTTCACAATTAGTACCTGTAGTGAGTGTTACTTCCGGCATGTCTATGTGGGTCGTTTTTGGTGGGTTGATGTTAGGTGCTGCGGCAGGTGTTGGATTTGGATATTGGGTTGCAGTAGCCGGTCTTGTTATGATGGGTATGGCAACTTTATTCAGCTTTATAACCTTGCCTGTAGAATATGACGCTAGTAACCGCGCATTGGCTTGGTTAAAAGCAAAACATATAGTGACTCCAGAGGAATATAAAGGATCCGAAGATGCTTTAAAATGGGCGGCACGTACCTATTTGGTAGCGGCAATTGGTTCATTGGCTACTTTAGTCTATTGGGGCATGCAAGTGCTTGGAGGAAGAGACTAGTTTTCTTAAACTTATTAAAATACAAAAAGGCTGTCTAGATATTCTTAGACAGCCTTTTTTTGCTTGAGTTAGCATGAAAATTGTTTACTCAACAGATATACGTTCGTCTATCAGTTTCAATGCAATACCATCTCGTCCCATAATTTCAAATAGGTCAAGGATGTCTCTCATTGTTTTTTCTTCTTCTAATTGTTCGGTAATAAACCACTGCAAGAAATTCTCAACGCCAAAGTCGCTGTTCTTTTTGGCAGCTGCAACTATTCTGTTAATTGATTTAGTTACATCTATTTCTTGGCTCAAAGCGGTTTCAAAAACCTCCTCTAAAGATGAGAAATCGTGATTTGTGCTTTCTATGGCAGGAGATATGGCGTTACCACCACAGTCATTAACGAATTTAAAAATTTTCATCATGTGCTCTCTTTCCTCAGCAGCTTGCTTATACATAAAGCCTGCGCTTTGGTTGTAACCACGTTGATCACACCAAGAGGCCATGGCTAAATATGAGGCAGATGCTCTTCCTTCCATCTGTATTTGGGCATTGAGCATATCCATGCTTTCTACCTTAATACTCATTTGTTGTCTAGCTATATCTTTCATTGTCTTTTTCTTTACTTAACGTAAAGTTATCATAAAAGAGTGCGTATAACTAGGGCATTAACCTATTTATAACGGATTTTAGACTGATTAAAAATAAAGAAATCTACGCTCTAGAGGTAAGTGAAGGGGTCTGAGCGGCAATGTCAAGCAAGAAAAAAGCTCCTGTAAGCAACTCTTTAAGGTCTAGAACTTCAAGAGTGTTTAAGATGAAAAGGTGTTCTCTATTGCAAAGCGATACTATTTCAAACCCATGCGGATTGGCATCTTCATCAAAATGGTCTTCAATATTAATGCTCCAAACCTTTTGTCTAAGAGCAAGTAGTTGGCAAAAAGACAAACGCACCAGCTTCTGACCAAGGTCTATATAAAAGCACCTCTCCTTATCGGATTGGAAAAATGTATAGTAATGTGATGAATTAATGCGTTCCATTGGGAACAAAAATAATCCTTATTTAGATTTAATACAAATATTAGATCTGAATTTGTCGATCAATTTGTTGGGCCAGAGAAATAAAGGTTTCCGTACGAGAAACACCTTCTATTTGTTGAATTTCTTTATTCAGAACATGCATTAGGTGCTCATTATCTCTACAGAGTACTTTTATAAGAATAGACCAGTTACCTGTGGTGTAATGACATTCAAGAACTTCAGGAATTTTTTCCAGTTGTTTCACCGCAACGGGGTTACTCATTGCTTTGTCCAAGTAAATACCAATGTAAGCCATGGTATGATAACCCATTACTTTTGGGTTGATGATAAATTTTGAACCGGCCAACAATCCAGAAGATTCTAGCTTTCTAAGACGTTGATGAATAGCAGCACCAGATATACCAATATTTCTGGCAATCTCAAGAATAGGCTTTCGGGCATCTTCCATAAGATACCTTAGAATCTTTTTGTCAATTCCGTCAATTTTAACTTTATCGTTACCTAGTTTCATGAGCTGAGTTTCAAATTGATGGTAAAAGTAGCTATTATTGTTTGAATTTTAAAGTATGGAAAAGGTGGGTTTAATCGTGTGTACTGACTAATCTCCATTAGAAACAGAATCAGGATTGTAACCTAAATACGGTACTTCCAGCTCCTTAAAATCGATACAATAAGATTTAAGTTCTTTCAAAATAGGCTCGTAAACCTCCTTTTTAATAGGAATTTGAACGCCGGGAGTCGTTATTTTTTTATTCAGAATAGCTAAGGTCGCAATGGCGACGGGTAGACCTACGGTTTTGGCCATGGCAGTATAAGTTCTGTTTTCGCCTATAACCACCATATTAGCATCAATTTGAAGCTTTTTACCATTTAGCTCATAGCCAAACTTATGATACATAACAATCATGTCCTTATCAGAATCGGCTAGCGTCCAGCTATCTTCAAGAATATGTTGTAGTATCTGTGCCGGCGTAGCATTTTGTAATGGAATAATTTTTTGGTCGTCAAAGAGGTTAAGCTCCAATACCTTTTCCCACATTCTATCATCTTGATCAATTTTAAGATAGTGACGTAGTTTCAACTCAACAGAATCTGTTGGTGAATAAGGTAGAAATAGGTTGGTGAATTCGCGATAAGACATGTTTTCGGAATTCTCAACAGAGTAACTGTCATCGGTCATGCCTAATTGCACGAACATGTTCCATGCTTTAGAGAAACCTGTTCTGCGCATAGTACCTCTATATAAAGTAAGCACATCTTCAAGACCGTATGCTTCTCTGTAATCTAATGAGTTTCTGTTGGCATAACCTTCAAAACGGCCGTAACCCTTGACATTAAAAAACTCTGTACGACGAAAGAGTTTGTGATAGGGTACGTATTTATAAGTACCCTCTTGAATGAATTTAGCAGCACCACCTTGTCCTGCTAAGACCACGTTTCTTGGGTTCCAGGTAAATTTATAGTTCCAAAGGTTATTGTCGCTTTCTGGAGCTACCAATCCGCCACAAAAGGATTCGAATAATATTATTTTTCCACCTTGGTCTCTAATCCTATCAATGATTTGCATGGCACTCATGTGATCTATACCGGGGTCTAAACCAACTTCATTCATAAAGACAAGCCCTTTTTCTTTTACGGCATTATCTAAATCTCTTAAGGTGTCACTAACATAGGAAGCGGTTACAAGGTGTTTGCCCAAAGCAAGGCAGTGTACGGCAATTTTGCTGTGTAAAAATGCAGGAAGCATAGAAACTACAATATCACTTTCTGTTATAGCTTTTTGTCTGGCAGCTTCATTTTGTATGTCTAGTTCAATTACGTTACAGTTCTTATGATTTCTAATGGCTTCCGAAATAGATTCAGGTTTTAAATCACCAATGGTTAGGTGAAGTTTTTCTTCTTCAGATTTTTCAAGAAAATAGTCTAGAAGGTAGGAGGTAGATTTTCCTGCACCGATAACAAGTATATTTCGCGACATTTAGTTTTGTACTTTTAGTATGTATAACGGTTGACTAAGGTAGTGATTGTTATATTTATAAAAAAATAGAGTATAAAAGTTATGAACAAAACAATTTGTCTTACAGGAATTGTATTAGGTAGTACTGCAGTCATATTAGGTGCTTTTGGTGCCCATGGCCTGGAAAAGTTAGTAGATGCCAATGCCATCCAAACTTTTGAGACGGGAGTAAAATACCAAATGTACCATGCCTTGCTTTTATTGGTTTTAGGCAGTATGAAACAATTGCCCGAAGCTAGCAAAAAGTTAATTTTTTATTTTGTCTTAGCAGGTATTTGTTGTTTTTCTTTTTCCATTTATTTATTGGCAACAAACAGTTTGACTGCGTTTGATTTTAAAGCCATAGGCCTGGTAACTCCACTTGGTGGCACGCTACTCATAATTGCGTGGAGTATATTCGGCTACCGAGTTTATAAACATTTTGACTAATAAATTCTTATTTATAACCGTATAAAGTTATTATTTTGATAATTTTGGTATCTAAAAGAAACTCTCAACTAACAATTCTTTAAAAAATGGAAAAATCTATTTCTTTAAAATCGTACGGTATTACGCACGAGAATCTGCATTATCAGTTATCGCCTTCCGAATTAGAGGCCATTACGCTAGAAAGGAAAATGGGCAAAAAAGCATCGTCTGGTGCTTTGGCCGTAAACACAGGCGAATTTACGGGAAGGTCTCCAAAGGATAGGTTTATTGTAAAGGACGCCATTACAGAAGAAAGGGTTTGGTGGGGCGATATCAATCTTCCATTTGAGCCGGCTAAATTTGATGCGCTTTACGATAAGGTTATTGCTTATCTAAATGAAAAGGAATTGTTTGTTCGTGACTGTTATGCGTGTGCAGACCATAATTACCGGATGGATATTAGGGTAATTAATGAATATCCTTGGTCCAATCAATTTGCATACAATATGTTCATCCGTCCTACGGAAGAAGAACTTAAGAATTTTGATGCTGAATGGACCGTTATTAACGCACCTGGTTTTATGGCCGATGCTAAAGTAGATGGAACAAGGCAGCATAATTTTGCCATTTTGAACTTTACCAGAAAAATTGCATTGATAGGAGGAACCGGTTATACTGGGGAAATCAAAAAAGGGATTTTCTCAGCTCTGAACTTTATACTTCCAGTAGAGAAGAATACCATGCCAATGCATTGTTCTGCAAATGTTGGTAAAGATGGCGATACAGCTATATTCTTTGGTCTTTCAGGAACAGGAAAAACAACCTTATCTACTGATGCCTCCCGAAAACTTATTGGAGACGATGAGCATGGTTGGAATAATGAAAATGCAGTTTTTAATTTTGAAGGTGGTTGTTATGCCAAGGTCATAAACCTATCTCAAGAAAATGAACCTGAAATTTTTGGGGCCATCAAGAAAGGAGCAATCCTAGAGAATGTTGTCATGGATGAGGCCGGCAATGTAGATTTTGCCGATACTTCCATTACTCAGAACACAAGGGTGAGTTACCCTATCTATCACATAGACAACGTACAAAGACCATCTATAGGAAAGAATCCTAAGAATATATTCTTTTTAACTGCGGATGCTTTTGGGGTACTGCCTCCAATATCAAAACTAACACCTAGTCAGGCGGCTTATCACTTTATTTCTGGTTATACCGCTAAAGTTGCAGGTACAGAAGCAGGGGTTGTAGAACCTATACCTTCTTTCTCAGCTTGTTTTGGTGCTCCGTTTATGCCATTGCATCCAGCTAAGTATGCCGAGATGCTAAGTAAGAAAATGAAAGATGCCGGTGTTAACGTATGGTTGGTCAATACAGGGTGGACAGGTGGTCCCTATGGTGTTGGAACCCGTATGAAACTTAAGTATACCCGCGCTATGATTAACGCTGTTCTAAACGGCGATTTAGGGCTTTATAATTATGATGATTATCATATACACTCCGTTTTTGGAGTAGCGCAACCAAGGGAATGTCCTGGAGTACCTTCAAGTGTGCTTAGTCCGCGAACTACTTGGAACGATGATAAAGCTTATTACACCACGGCCTTTAAGTTAACGAATGCCTTTAGAGAGAACTTCAAACAGTTTGAAGATTTTGCTAGTGAGGAAATCCGTCGCGGTGGTCCACAGCGTTATGCTTTTTAGTTTTTTTTAGAAATATAATACCATTAAAAAACCCTTTGTTCAAATTGATGAACAAAGGGTTTTTTATATTGTACTAAGTAAGAATTCTTACTTCTTATTTGCTGTGTGAATGTACTTCTGAAGTGCCATGGTCATAGATGGTGTTTCAGGCGTTGGAGCCTTAATATCTATACGAAGACCGGCAGTAGTAGCAGCATCAATAGTTGAGTTGCCAAATACAGCAATTCTAGTTTCTTTCTGCTCAAAATCAGGAAAGTTCTGCAATAATGATTCAATGCCTGAAGGGCTAAAGAATACCAAGATGTCATAATACACATCTCTTAAGTCAGATAAATCACTGATTACTGTTTTGTAAAAAACAGCTCTTTTCCACTCAATGTCAATTCCGTCCAATATTTCAGGTACAATTGGTTTTAAAGCATCAGAAGAAGGTAATAAAAACTTCTCGCCTTTATATTTTTTAAACAAAGGAACCATTTCTATAAAGTTACGTTTACCTACATAAATCTTACGTTTACGGTAAACGACGTATTTCTGTAAGTAGTAAGCTACGGCTTCTGACTGGCAGAAGTATTTCATAGAATCAGGAACCTTAAAACGCATTTCTTCTGCAATCCTAAAAAAATGATCAACAGCATTACGGCTAGTTAAGATAATTGCCGTGTAGTTGTTTAAATCTATTTTTTGCTGACGTACATCTTTAGCGTCAACACTTTCGACGTGAATAAAGGGTCTGAAGTCAACTTTAACTTTTTCTTTATCTATCAGTTTCGAATACGGTGAGTTCTCCATCTTCGGTTCTGGCTGAGAGACCAAAATCGTCTTTACTTTCATATAAACCTATTGTTTAAGATAACTACCTATGATTACAAACGGGGAAATTTCGAGAGCGCAAAGGTACAAAATAAAATAGAAAAAGTAGGAGGTGATAAATTTTTGGTGATTCCTTAACACTGTTACCCATCCAATTACGTTAATTAACAGGACTAATAAAATAGCAACATATACTACAATCTCCGAGCCCTGCGTCACGTAGGCTAACATAACGTTGGCTAAGAACATGATAATACCACTGTAGTTCAGATAGGATAATTTCTTAAAAATTAGTTCGCTAATGGTCTTTCCTGACCCAAAAATGAACCCGTTGCTCATCTGTAAGATTATTTTTACGAGGATAAACCCTAAAATGCACGCTAAAATAATAGGATACATAAACGGATAAACATCATTGGTATCTCCTCTTAATATTTGCCTAGCCAAGAAAACGAACAATGAAAAATTAATCACTTGGAAAATGGTGAAAAATATGTGGAACCAGTTCATCAACTTCTCTTTCTTATTATACATAAAGATGTACTTGTTGTTGAACGGGAGTATAATGAAATTCAAAAAACGGCTATAGAACAAGCTCTTGGCAAGTACTAAGAACACTATGCTGCTAATGAGTATAATGGTAATCCAATCGGCAGTTCCTGCAGTTCGTAGTATGGGGTCCATCATTTTACTTTTGTGTTTTTTCCGTTAATTCCGTAAATAAGTCCATTCTCCATAATACCTATTCTAACGTAGGTTGGGTCTTTTAATTCTCTAGGCTCCGGAAATTTAAAGGTATAGGTAAGCGTGTCTTTGGCTCCGATACTAGTAATATTAGGGTCATTTAATTTAGGTATGATAGGTAGCCTGTCCTTTACGATTTTAAAATCGGTCATATAGGCTACATTAAACTGGAGCTTGTTTAAGTCTATGTCAAAATCATAAGGATTGTACAATTGAAAGATTTGTTCTTGGCCCGCTTTAAAATCTACTGGTTCCTCCAAGAGTGTTTTAAGTTTTCTAAAAGACTCAAAGTTATCTATGTATTTACCGTACATTTTACTGCCATCTTCCTTGGTGAAGATTTCATCTGCATCTGTAGCGCGACCGGATAAATATAAAATCTTTTGATGCTGTACTTTGGGTTCAGAATCATCAATTGAATATTGGTTGAGCCGGTAACTTTCATTGTTTAATGAATAGGTATTGTTTCCTGAATAGAATTCAAAGATTGGAGCATTTCTATATGAATTTTCAAAAACCAAAGGCATATTGCCAATCTTTTTCGCCACATCTTTTACAAGCCCTATATTACCGTGAGTTTCATAATAAATAGGGGACATTGGTTCGTAAACGAGTCCAATTCTCAGGTAAAGGATAATGGCAATATTCACCAATCCCATTCTGTAAATCCATTTTTTTGCAATTTCGTTTTCCATCATAAACCGGAAAACGATTATAATTAATGGAATGGAAATAACAATAATCCACTGTGTTTGTATCCTCCTGTTGAAGCTTGATATAAAGAAAAAGATAAGTACACCATAAACTAAGAATAGTAGAGCTCTAGTGAATTTGTCATTTGCCCTGGCTTTAAAAAGACCCCAGTATACCCAGGGGAAGGTTAAACCAAACAATGCTACTAGGTTTACAAAATAACCAAGGGTGTATTTTTTGAAATTGTAGGGGTCATTAGGGCGGTCAAAAAGATGATAGTTTATAGTAACGTAGTCATTTTGGGATAGCCATATAAAATGTGGTACATAACAAAGTAGTGCAACGAAAACAGAAAGCCACGCATATTTGTTAAAGACTAATTTTATGTTAGAGAGTAGAATAAATATGATAACAAGAGCCGCATGGTATTTACTGTACATAAGGCCTGCCATAGTAATACCCATAATTATACCCCAAAATAAGCTAGGTTTTTCTAGGAATCGTTTGTAGACATATAGCAAAAGGGCTGTAAAAAATAGTAGAGGTGTGTCTGGTAGGGTAAAAAATCCATAAGCGTTCAAAAGGGTCATGGAGTAGGCGAGTACAAAAAAGTGTACTACGTAATCTTTCTTTTTTGGATTGTCTATGGTACTCCAAAGAATAAACAGTGTAGCGGTAGAGAGTACACAACTCATAAAGCGGACTCCTAGCTCCCCGTCAAAAAAGAAACCGCTAATTTTAATAAGTAAGGCCACTAAAGGAGGGTGGTCAAAATACCCCCAAGATAGTTTTTCGGCATAATGCCAATAGTAAGCCTCATCAAAAATAAGCGGAGTAAAATAGGATTGAAGTAGGTTTATTAAAAAACCAATTCCTAATAGAATAATAAAAATTCGGGGCAGTTTAGACTTCATTGTTTAATCAGTATCTCAAATTAAGGCATAGCCTATCATATTAACAACGCTCAAAATTACAAATTCTGATAGATAGCGAACCTTTAAAAATATCACAATTTGATAGTTGGCATTTTTCGGTGACTTTTAAAATGCTATTTTTGTCTAAACTCAAGCAAATACGTGTCAGACAGTATAGTTATTATCCCCACTTACAATGAGATAGAGAACATTGAAGCTATTATTAGAGCTGTCTTTGATCTTAGTAAAGATTTTCATGTTTTAATTGTTGATGACAATTCACCTGACGGTACCTCTAAAAAAGTAATTGAGCTACAGGAAGAGTATGCAGGAAAGCTTTTTTTAGAAGTTAGAAAAGAGAAAGCTGGCTTAGGTACGGCATATATTCATGGTTTTAAATGGGCTATCGGAAAGAAGTATGACTATATTTTTGAGATGGATGCCGATTTCTCCCATAACCCGCAAGATTTATTAAGGTTATACAGAGCGTGTGCCAATGGTGCAGATGTTGTAGTTGGCTCTCGTTATAAAAAAGGGGTAAACGTGGTAGACTGGCCATTGTATCGCGTATTGTTGTCCTATGGGGCTTCATTTTACGTTAAGATGATAACCGGAATGCGCGTGCACGACCCTACGGCTGGTTTTGTGGTGTATAAACGTCATGTTTTGGAAAACATCAATTTAGATTCCGTTCGTTTTATAGGGTATGCCTTCCAAATTGAAATGAAATTTAGGGCCTATCTTAAGAATTATAAAATTGAAGAAGTGTCCATCATATTCAGAGATAGGGTAAGAGGACAATCAAAAATGACATCATCTATTATAAAAGAGGCCATCTTTGGTGTTTTCATGATGAAAATACGAAGTATGTTCCAAAAATCTAGATTTTAGTATGGGGAAAGTATTGATTAAGAATGCCAAAATCGTAAACGAAAATTCAACTTTTGAAAGCGATGTACTGCTTCAAGATGATTTAATCGTGAAAATTGCGGTCAATATTTCCGATGATACCGCAAAAGTAATCGATATTAAAGGCAAGTATCTTTTGCCGGGAGTTATAGATGACCAAGTACATTTTAGAGAACCAGGGCTTACTCATAAAGGTGATATAGCCTCAGAGAGCAGGGCAGCTGTAGCAGGTGGTATAACCACGTATATGGAGCAGCCCAACACTACCCCGCAAACGACCACCATAGAAAAACTAGAAGAAAAGTTTGAGATGGGAGCTAAGTCTAGTTTCGCCAACTACTCTTTCCTTTTTGGAGGTACCAACGATAATTTGGAAGAATTAAAACGATTAGATAGAAATGCCTGCTCTGGTGTTAAGCTATTCTTAGGGTCTTCTACAGGGAATATGTTGGTTGATGATGAGGTGGTCATAGAAGAAATTTTTAGAAATACAGAAATGGTAATTTCTACCCATTGTGAAGATGAGGGTACAATAAAGAGAAACCTTGCAGCGTATAAAGAAAAGTACGGAGATGACATTCCTATAAAATATCACCCTAAAATTCGTAGTGAAGAGGCATGTTACCTTTCTTCATCAAAAGCCATAGAGTTAGCGAAGAAAACGGGAGCTCGTCTTCACGTTTTTCATTTATCCACAGGAAAAGAAACGGAATTGTTCAGAAATGATATTCCGTTAGAACAGAAAAAAATTACTGCTGAGGTCTGTGTACACCACTTGTGGTTCTCCGAAGCAGATTATGACACCAAGGGTACTTTGATCAAATGGAACCCAGCAGTGAAAACGGCAGCGGACAGAGACCAGTTATGGAAAGCATTATTGGATGACCGTTTAGACGTTATTGCTACGGATCATGCACCTCACTTGTTTAGCGAAAAAGAGAATGTTTACACTAAAGCTCCTTCTGGCGGTCCGTTGGTGCAACATGCACTTACAGCATTGTTAGATAAGGTTCATGAGAACGTCATCTCTTTGGAAAAAGTGGTGCAGAAAATGTGTCACAATCCGGCTATACTTTTTCAGATTGAGAAGCGAGGTTATATTAGAGAAGGGTATTATGCAGATTTGGTAGTTGTAGATATGAACGCTCCTTATGAGGTAACCAAAGCAAATATTGCATATAAATGTAAATGGTCTCCTTTTGAGGGTACTACGTTTAAGTCTTCTGTTACGCATACTTTCGTAAATGGTCATTTGGCCTATGAAAACGGAAATTTCTCTACAGAAAAAAATGCCAAGCGGTTAACATTCAATAGATAATATGAGATTTTTAGCAATCATTTTGATATTCTTTTCATTTACTGCTTGTAATGAAAAGCTTTTGGAGGAGCCTAAAAATCTGATTCCAAAAGAGAGAATGGTTGAGATACTTCAAGATTTAGCCATTGTAAATGCAGCTAAAACAACCAATTTACAGGTGCTTAGAGATAATGGTGTAGAACCTATGGACTATATTTTTAATAAGTATAGTATAGACAGTCTGCAATTGGTAGAAAGTGATCGTTACTATGCTTCGCTACCGGTAGAGTACGAAAAAATCTATAAAGAAGTTGAAGCCAATCTTGAGCGTGATGCTAAAGCGTTAGAAGATCAGAAAAAGATAAATGATAGTCTTAGAGTAGCGAAAGAAAAAATTAAGCGAGAAAAAGAAAAGGCAGAAAAAGCTACTGATACTCTTCCTTAAACCGTTCACAGCAAAACGAAATGGTCTCGTCTAGGGTTTCGAACTCAAAATTAAGATCTTTTTTAATTTTTGTATTGTCGTAAACTTCGCGATGCTTTAAAGAGTGAATGGAATTTTTAGTGATTCTCCTCCCATTCTTTAGAAACAGATTTTTAAGCCAATCGAGCCATCTGCCTATTTCAAGTTGCCAAAATTTTAATTGAACAGATGGAGGTTTAATGCCAAACTCTGTAGTGATTTTCGTAAGAATCTCCTTGAACGTTAAATTCTCTGCTACGGCAATATAGCGCTCGTTTATAATCTCGGAATCCATTAAAGAAATCATCATCTTAACCACATCATGAACGGTTATGAAACCTGTTCCACCCGGAGGATAAAACCGATATCCTTTTTTAGCAACAGTAAACAAATCGCCACTACCACTATGCCAGAATCCTGGACCTACAATAACACCAGGATTAACCATAACTACTGGAAGGCCTTCTTGTGAGCCACGCCAAACTTCCATTTCTGCAGCCTGTTTTGTGAGCCCGTATACGTTGGCTTCTCTAGGTGTCCATGCGTTTTCTTCGTCTGCCATGGCATCCCCCAAACTTTTACCAATGGCACCAATTGTGCTAGTATAGCATAGTTTTTTAACCCCATTTGCAATACAGAGGTTTACAATGTTCGCGGTTCCTTCTGTATTTATTTTTTCGAGGGTGTCAAATTTTTGTGGATCAAAAGAAATTAGTGCGGCGGTATGGTAGACTTGGGTGATTTGGTCAAAAGCAATTTCTAGGGCAGGAACGTCAATAATATCAGCTTCTACCCATTCAATTTTATTAAAGAGAATTTGGGCATCGTCTGTATAATAACCAAAAATCTTAACTACGCGCTTAAGATCACTGCCCTTTCTGTGTATGGCCCTAACGGAAATACCGTTCTGTACCAATTTCAATAAAAGATGTGAGCCTACTAAGCCCGTTCCCCCTGTAACCAATACCATGCGCCAAAGTTAGCGAATAGCAGGGAATAAATTCCTGTATTAATCAAGGGTCAGGCAATGATTTACTTTTATATTTGTAGTCAAATTTCAGATTAAACGGACATGACTTCAAACTTTGTAGAAGAATTAAAATGGAGAGGCATGTTGCATGACGCAATGCCAGGAACCGAAGAACACCTAATGAATGAAATGCAATCTGCCTATGTTGGTATTGATCCAACTGCAGATTCGTTACACATAGGGCACTTAGTAGGGGTGATGATGTTACGTCATTTTCAGTTGGCAGGGCATAAGCCATATGCGCTTATTGGCGGTGCTACAGGTATGATTGGTGATCCTTCTGGTAAATCTGCAGAGCGTAATCTGTTGGATGAACCTACTCTTAGACATAATCAAGAAGCCATAAAAGGACAATTATCGCGATTTTTAGATTTTGATGGTGATGCAGATAATGCTGCTATCTTGGTCAATAATTACGATTGGATGAAAGACTTCTCGTTTTTGGATTTCATCAGAGACGTGGGTAAGCATATTACCGTTAATTATATGATGGCCAAAGATTCTGTGAAAAAGCGACTTTCATCAGAATCTAAGGAAGGGATGTCTTTTACCGAGTTTACCTATCAGATGGTACAAGGTTATGATTTCTTATACTTGTACCAAAACCATAACTGTACATTGCAAATGGGCGGTAGTGATCAGTGGGGTAATATTACTACTGGTACTGAACTAATCCGTAGAATAGGTGGCGGAAAAGGCTATGCTTTAACCTGTCCATTAATTACAAAGGCAGATGGCACCAAGTTTGGGAAGACAGAAGGCGGTAATATTTGGTTAGATTCTGAAAGAACATCACCATATAAGTTTTACCAATATTGGTTGAATACGTCAGATGTAGATGCTGAAAAGTATATTAAGATATTTACGTTTCTTTCAAAAGAGGAAATAGACGGATTGATAAAAGAGCATCAAGAAGCGCCTCATATGCGTGTTTTGCAAAAACGTCTTGCTGAGGAAATTACTGTAATGGTACATTCTCAAGAAGATTTAGAAAATGCCCAAAAGGCAAGTAATATTCTCTTTGGGAAGTCAACATCTAAAGATTTGAAAGGCCTAAACGAGAAGACGTTTTTAGATGTTTTTGATGGTGTTCCGCAGGCTGAAATTTCTAAGTCAGAACTTACTTCAGGGCTTAACATGATTGGTGCTCTTGCTGATAAAACGGGATTTTTAGCTTCTAACAGTGAGGCAAGAAGAGAGCTGAAACAGAATTCTATTTCCGTAAATAAAGAAAAGGTAAAGGATGATTACCTAATTACCGAAGATGATCTAATCAACGGTAAGTTTGTGTTGTTGCAACGTGGTAAGAAGAACTATTTTGTTTTAGTTGTTAAATAGCCCGTTTAGATTATTAACTACATAAGTAGACTAAGTTGGGTTTGAAAGACGTTATCTAAGGAGTAACATTTTTCAAACCCAAATAGATGCGCAAATTTTTACTGATTCTTACCGTTTTTTCTACACTTGTTTCTTGCGATAAGTTAGATGAGCTTACCAAATTTAATCTTGATTATAAGAGTCAGGTTACTATTCCCGCTTCTGCTGTTATAGACCTTCCTTTTGATATGTTCACTCCGGACATGGAAACCAACTCAGATTCTCAGTTTGAAGTAAACGACACACGTAAAGACCTTATAGAAGAGATTAAGTTAACAAAGCTTCAGCTGGAGATTACGTCGCCAGATGATAGCGATTTTAGTTTTCTAGAATCTTTAGAAGTCTATATTTCTGCAGATGGTCTTGATGAAATCATGATAGCTTCAAAAGAAGTAGTAGATGAAAATGTAGGTGATGTCTTGGATGTAGATGTCTTGGATGTTGATTTAAAAGAATATATCAAAAAAGACAATTTTAATCTTAGAATGAACACCGTTACGGATGAGTTGATTTCTACAGATCATGAGATTGATGTGAACACAACGTTCTTTGTAGATGCTAAAATATTGGGGCTTTAGAGTACCATTAAATTACAGCCTCTAACGTCAGAATGATCAAAACGGCCAAGCACTTCAAATGTGTTGTTAGCGTAAGTTTTGCCTAGATCTTGTGTGGCAATAAAAGAGCAAGAATCAATATTTGCCAAATCAATGACATTTATACCGCCGGTTTTTTTGTGGTCTTGGTAGGCTAATGGGTCCTCGGTGTCACGAATCAATATTTTCATCCAAGGAGGTGTTTCAAAAATACCGTTTCCTTTTGAGTAGCCTTGAGATAATAGTTCTGTCATACCATATTCTGAATGTATGACCGGTACGCTAAACCCTGCTTTAAGAATGTCGTGAAGCTCTTCGCGAATTAGTTCTTTTCTGCGGCCTTTCATACCCCCAGTTTCCATAATAATAGTATTTTTTAATTGTAGCGGGTGTGTTTCAACCATATCCAAAAGAGCAAAAGAAACCCCTATAAGCAGTATTTTTTGACCGGTTCCGTCTAACTGGGTCAATTTCTTTCGTAAACTATCAAGGTCATTAAGGTAAAACCCACTATCAACGTGTTTGCTTTGTTTAATCATATCATCTACCATGTAGATGAGTGATGATCCTTCTCTTTCAAGATAAGAAGGTAGCAAGGCTAGAACGCAATAGTCTTCAATTTTTCCGTAGAAATGTTCAAATGCCTCTCGGAAACTTTGTTCGTAGAGCGCTATTCGGTTTACAAAATGTTTGCTGGTTTCGCTTCCGGTGGTTCCACTACTTGTAAATATAGCTACGGGATTCTTCGCTCCGGAAATTATTTCTTTTGACTTAAAAAAAGAAATAGGTAAAAAGGGTATCTCGGAAACTTGAGTCACATTCTTTTCCGTCTTTCTGAAATATGAGCAAAATTCCTTGTACACGGCATTATGGCGATATTGATGTCTATAAACTTTAAGAGCCTGTACATCAAATTCACGTTGTGAATTAATTTTAAAAATTTCGTTACCGTTCATAATTGTGTTGCCGTTGCAAAAATAGTGATAACCTTTTCCGTATAAAATAAAGAAGATGGGTAAAAGTGGATAATTTTGATTTAGGTGTAAGAGCTGTTCTTTAAATCCGGAATGGCTGTTAATTTCTTTTAGAGAACGCGTTGCAATATGTTAATTTTTTCTTAATACCTCGCAGGCTGGGGTTAAAGATTTTGTAACCCGTTATATACCTGTACCTTTACCGCAATAGCTATAAAATAGCATTTTGCTGTTTTTTTAAAATGATATTATGAGTCAAGTTAAAGAGAACGATAAAGTAAAAGTACATTACACAGGTAAATTAGCTACAGGTGAAGTTTTTGATAGCTCTGTGGAAAGAGGAGAGCCTATTGAATTTACAATGGGTCAAGGTCAGTTGATACCTGGTTTTGAAAAAGGTCTTATTGACATGAAAGTCAACGAGAAAAAAACTGTGAATATTCCTAAAGAGGAAGCTTACGGAGAGCCTAAGGCAGAATTGATTCAGGAAGTTCCTAAAAGTCAATTGCCACAGGATGTAGAGCCTAAAGTTGGTATGGGTCTTGTTACTCAAACTCAAAGCGGACAGGAAATTAATCTACTTGTTACTGACGTAAAGGAAGAAAGTGTAGTGGTAGATGGTAATCACCCTTTAGCTGGTAAAGATCTTATTTTTGATCTAGAAGTGGTTGAGATATTATAAAAACAAGTTCCCTGTTTATTTCTTTTTGAACAGTACGTTGCAAGGAGATAGATTAAGGGAAGTTAAGAATATTTGTTTTTGATTAAATTGAAATGGCTCCCGAGAGGGGGCTTTTTTTATTACTATTATTTTACTACTAGCTTGCGGTTGCTGGTTTTTTTGTTCTCAGTTACTTGTAATACATAAACTCCAGGTACTAGTCTTGAAATATTTAAGTTGCTTTTGGAAATTTTCTGGGTAAGCACAATTTTACCGAATACATCGTAAACTTTAATCTGTTTGAGTTGGTTGTCTCTTGTAATGACATTCACCATGTCGTTAAAAGCAGGATTGGGGTATAGCTTAAAACCCGGGATTTCTTCTGTTTTTTGATTTTGAAAATCAAATGAATCTTGGGCAGACATACTAATGGAGAAAACCATTAAAAGCATAAGGTAGGTAACGCGCATAACTATTGATTTGGGGTCAATAGTTTAAAGGTAACTAAAGGATGCAGTAGGTGTTATAAAATGTTGTGAAAGCAGTCTAGGTGTTGGTGAATGGCATGTCAGGTTTCATTCATCGCTGTTTTGTTACCGTTCATCGATAGGTAATTTTCTTAAATGAATGAATGCTAGAATCTAAATTTGGTCCTTTGGAGTGAAAACGTATTGAGCTACTTAACGATTAGTTTTCTTGTAGCAACCTTGTTGTTTTGATATACGCGTAGAACGTAAACACCGGCATCTAAATCATAAAGATTTAGTTCATCGCCAATTATTTTGGTTTCTAAAACCTGCGTACCTAAAACATCATAAATTAAGATTTGTTTTGGTGAGGTATCAGAAGTGCTAACATATACCTTTCCGTTAGTTACCGGATTTGGGTAAAGTTTAAAATCTTTAATATCACCATTACTCTGAGCGTTTTGCCCATAGGAAAAAGAAATACATAAGAAAGTAATTAAGAGGTAAAAGTGCTTCATACAGTTACGTGAGCAAATAATATACCACAAATATACGAAATCTTTGTTTTGATCGTTTCCGCAATTTGTAAGTTGTAGGAAAAAGTGTGTATTATGCGCCTTAAAAGTGGTGTTTAGATAAAAAAAATAATATCTAATAATTTGATTGTTAGTATTTTAATTGGTTTAAGAGGTTTTGTTAACAAGTCTAAACAAGAGCACGTTGATTTTTCGCTACAGAAGAAGCAAGAAGATAACTATTACTTTTAATATTCTAAAAATTTATCATAGACTCTTTTTCCGTTACCTTATCATACACATCACGGCTAAAAGCATATAGTTTTGAGGGTTTTTTGGCATTCCCTTTTTTTGTCTCATTCAATGGAACGATGTAAATTTTCTTTAAAGCTTTTTTTCGAAAATTTCGGTTGTCCAATTCAATATTTAGGACAGCTTCAAAAGCTATTTGCAATTCATTCAATGTAAACTTATAAGGCAGAAAATCAAATATAACAGGTTCAACCATTATTTTTTTCTTTACATCCTCATGAGCATCATTTATAATATCATAGTGGTCAAAACCAAGGTCTGGTAGCGACTTTATAGAGAACCATTTAAATTGGTCTGTTGTTAATGTAGCGCTCTTCTTAGGTTGCACAAAATAGTAGGCGATAGTCATTGATTGTACTTTTAGACCATGACTTTTTACCCACAAAAGGTCTTTGTCGGTTTTTAGGCTAGAGGAGTTTCCATAAGTGCGAAATTGAATTCTATTAAATTCACTAAGATTTGTAATACTTTTAAAAATAGTATTAGCAGATTCTTCCAAGGTTTTGCTAATAAATGCACGCTCTCCAGTTATAATCCAATCATCAATAATGGGAAAGTCATCACGGAACATATTTAGGGTTCGTTTTTGTAATAGAACATATAAACCGTCTGAGCCCAAGCCAAATATGATACAATTAACAGATACATTATCCAGTTTTCTAAAATCCATTTAAATACAGCTCTATTATCTTTAAATCTAACCCTCTATTACCGTTGGGGAGGTTTCTAATTTGTCAATATACAATGAACCCTTAAAAATATCGATATAATTTTATTTTTTATGTAAATTCAGAGATTTTGGATACTGACTAGATACGGAGAAACAACATGCAAAACCCGGTATATTTAAATATAGAAAATGTAGATTCATTGAGAAATAGAGTGTCTACGCCTACATTTGACCGAGATAAAATTAAAACAAGTATTGCGCATATAGGCGTAAGTAATTTTCATAGGGTACATCAGGCATATTATATGCATGAGTTAATGCAAAAGCACGATAGGCTAGACTATGGTATTTGCGGAATAGATTTGTTGGATGGAGATCGAAAGATATATAATGTTTTAAAAGACCAAGACGGACTATATTCATTAATTATAAAGGATGAGAATGGTTCTCATCAAGTGAAAATAATAGGTTCTATAGTTGAATATTTTTTTGGGCCCGAAAATCCAATGGCGGTTATAGAGAGATTGGCAAATCCTGATATTGAGATAATTTCTTTAACTATTGCCGAAGACGGATATCACCTTAATGAAATTACGGGAGAATTTGATCAAGAACACCCTTCGGTTGATGAAGACGTGAAAAATCCGTTTTATCCAAAAACCGTTTTTGGTTATTTAGTTCAGGCTTTTAAGTTAAGGAAACTAAGAGGTTTGTCTGGTTGTACCGTATTATCCTGTGATAACATAAAAGGAAACGGAGATACGATGAAACTATCTTTTTTGAACTACGTAAGTCAAGTAGAGCCTGAGTTATTACCTTGGTTAGAAAAGAATTCTACTTTTCCAAATTCAATGGTAGATAGGATAACACCACTTACCATACAGGAAGATATAGAG
This sequence comes from Zobellia barbeyronii, assembly GCF_018603515.1. Lineage (GTDB taxonomy): Bacteria > Bacteroidota > Bacteroidia > Flavobacteriales > Flavobacteriaceae > Zobellia > Zobellia barbeyronii. The sequence goes on along the minus strand of NZ_JACATN010000004.1, from coordinate 723,344 downwards.
GCCCTAAAAAGGGATTTTTTAATTGAGGATCAATGGCCGGTAGTCTGTGAGTCTTTTAGTAATTGGGTTATAGAGGATAACTTTTTTCATGAAACGCCGCAGTGGGGAAAAGTTGGAGTTCAATTTGTTAAGCAGATTGAATTTTATGATAAAATGAAACTTCAGTTGCTAAATGCGGGTCACACCATTCTAGGAATTTTGGGTACCCTTCATGGCTATAAGACTGTACATGAAGCTGCAAATGATGAAGAATTTATGAGTTTTTTAAAGGCTTATATGGATGAGGAGGTTATTCCTGTGTTGGAGAATGTTGAAACCTTATCGGTAGAAAATTACAAAACCAAATTAATAACTAGGTTCAAAAACCCTTATATTCATGATAGTCTTTCAAGAATTTGTAGCGAAAGTTCTGCTAAAGTCCCTGCCTTTATTTTGCCAACTATCAATTCACAACTATTAAAGGATAAAGTTATTAATAGAGCTGCTTTTGTGGTTGCGGCATGGTGTAAATACTATGATGGGGTTAATGATCAAGGTAAGGTCTTCAAAATTTCAGATTCTATTAGTAACACGCTTATTAGAAGATCAACCCTGTCTCATCAAGACCCAATTAAATTTTTGGAGATTGAATCTGTTTTTGGAGAGTTGAATACTAATCCTGTATTTGTTGAAAAATATATAGGGTATTTAGCTCAAATTAGATCTCACTCAATAAAAGATTGTATTAAAAACTTTAATAACAACTTGCTTTAGTATTTTAACTGTTTAGGCATAAATCATTTTTTCAATGGCTTCTCTTTCTATTTTAGGGTTAGCTCCTTGACTGCTGGCCACAATAGCGCCAATAGCACAGGCAAAATCAATGGAAATTTGAGGTAAAACCCCTTTTAGTAATTTGTTGATTAAGGAAGCCAAAAATGAGTCGCCGGCACCAACTGTATCTACAACTATTATTTGGTAACCACTATTATAGTAGAAATCGTCATTATAATATAGAATGGCTCCATGTCGCCCTTTTGTAACACATATTGATTTAGTGTTAGTGTGTTCTGCAATAAATTTGATATTTTGCTCTATAGATTGAGATTTGAAGTTTAGTGTTTTTGCTATTTCAAAAATTTCATCATCGTTAAATTTTATAAAATCGGCTTCGTTCATTAAATACTCCAACACTTCTGTAGTGTAATAGGGAGCTCTAAGGTTTACATCAAATATTTTATACTTGGCTAATTTTAAAAGTTCATACAAAGTGTTTCTAGAATTATCACCCCTTGCAACTAAACTCCCAAAAATAAAAGCATCTGCCTTTTGTGTGGTTTTCTTTGAGTCTTCCGTTAACTGAATATCATCCCAAGCTCTTGGGAATTCTATAGCGTATGATGCTGAACCTTTCTCGTTCAACATCACTTTTACTTTTCCGGTTTCTAACTTTTCGTCAACTTGTATGTTTTGTTTATTCACACCTTGTTCGGTAATGAAATCTACAATTTTATTACCGGCTTCGTCATTTCCTACTCTACTAATAATAGTTACGTTGTTTTCCAAAGATTGCAAACGTACAGCTACATTTAGTGGAGCTCCTCCAATTTTTTTATGAGTAGGAAAAACATCCCACAAAACCTCGCCAAAGCAAACTATATTTTTCATTTAAATATTATTTAAGACCTTATCATTCATACGTATTATACATTCTTCTACTCCGTACTTTAATATGTTTCCGTAGGCATTTAGATAAGCATCAACAAATTTTTTGGAGTCTTTGAGTTTCCCGAATACAGACTCTACTTCTAAAAATGAAGCAGGGTCGTTTTTTGCAACCAAGGCTTTTTCTTTTAAAATTGTTTCTAAGACATCTTTAATAAGTAAAGGTTCTCCTTTTTCATCAATACCTATACTGTAAATAGCCCAAGCGGCAATTACGAACGCAGCATACTCAATGGAACCGCCTTCTTGTAATTGGGTGTTTACCGTAGGTAAAATGAAGATTGGGATTTTAGCGGAGCTCTCAGAACAGATTCTGTCTATTTGGTCCTTTATGTAAATATTACCGAACCTTTGTAGTAAAGATTGTTTGTATTTATACAAATCAATACCTTCTAAATCACCTAGGATAGGAGTTACTTCTTTATCCATGTAACTGTTTAAAAAAGTACGAATGGCTTTGTTGTGAACAGATTCGTCAATCGTGTTGTATCCTATTAAGGCGCCAAGTATTCCTAATACAGAATGCCCTGCATTTAATAGACTAAGTTTCATTTTTTCATAAGGCACTACGTCTTCTACAAATTGAGCTCCAACGGTTTCCCATGCTGGTCTGCCAGCTATAAAATCATCCTCTATTACCCATTGTTTAAAAGGCTCACAAACTACTGGCCAAGCATCATCTATCTCACTAGTTTCTTGTAATTGAATAATATCCGATTGAGATGTTGCCGGTGTAATTCTATCTACCATACTATTAGGAAACGACACGTTAGATAGAATCCAAGGAGCTAATTCTGGTTGGGCTTTTTTGATGTAACTCATCAACATTTTTTTTGTCATATGCCCGTTACCCTGAATATTGTCACAAGATTGAATAGTGAAACCAGCTAGTCCTCTTTCTTTTCTAAGTTTTAAAGCTTGCGTCAAATACCCGAAAATTGTTTTTGGTGCCTGAGGATTCTTTAAATCAAATTCAATTAGGGGGTTATTAAAATCAAACTCGCCAGTTGCTTCGCTATAATTGTAACCTCCTTCTGTAATGGTTAATGTTATAATTTTAACATCGGCACTTGCCATTTTCTCAATTACTTTTGATGGGTTCTCCGGAGCGAACATATAATCCACAATGGAGCCAATGACCCCTTTAGTCAAGGAGCCATCTAATTCTTTTACAATTAGCGTATAAAGGCCATCTTGTTCTTTTAATGTATTGTAGATTTTAGAGTCAAAATCTAATAAAGCAATTCCGCAAATACCCCATTCTGTAATTGATTCGTCATGTAACAACTGGTCTGTGTAATATGCTTCATGAGATCTATGAAAGCCACCAATACCAACATGTACAATACCGGTTTTTACATTAGATCTATCGTATTGAGGAATAGCAACCTGTTTGGTTAGCTTACTCAGATTTTTGCTATTTAATTTATAATTAGTCATGTGTTCAATCTTTATATTTTCATTATTTGCTTTCAAATTTTTGAAGAAGAACTGCAAATATTATAATTCCACCTTTTACTACCTGTTGCGGATAAGAGGGTACGTTTAAAAGATTAAGGATATTTCCTATCAGTCCTAAAATAAGAACGCCCATTAAGGTGTTTATGGCTGTTCCTTTTCCTCCATTCAAGCTTGCGCCACCAATCACCACAGCGGCAATAGCATCTAATTCCCATGCCATACCCATATTAGGTGAGCCTAAATTTGTTCTAGAAGCAACAATTATAGCAGCGGTAGCAGCCAAGGCTCCTGAAATTGCGTAGACTAAAAATTTGTATTTATTGACTTTTATACCGGATAGTCTAGAGGCTTCTTCGTTACTTCCTATAGCTATAACCAGCCTTCCGAAAACATTGTAGCGTAGCATTACCATCGCGCCAATAACAATTAGAAAAAAAACGATTGCAATGTTAGGAATGCCTAAAGTTGAATTATTAGCAAAGTTTGACATAAACTCTCCTCCGGGGGTTTTGAATGTAATAGGGGAGCCTTTAGAGTATATAAATCCCAGTCCCCTTGCTATGGTCATCAGGGCGAGCGTGGCTATAAAGGGAGCCATCTTTTGAAAGGCTACGAGGTAACCTGCTACGCTTCCTAGAGAAAACCCGATGATAATTGTTAGTATAATTGCTAGTGGTAAGATTACCGTGTTTACCAAAATGGCAAAAGTAACTGCCAATAAAGCTACCATGGAACCAACGGACAAGTCAATCCCTCCCGTTAGAATAACTATGAGCATTCCAATACTAATAATACCTATACCGGAAACTTGTTTTAATAAATTGGAAAGGTTGACGGATGTAAAGAATACATCTGAAATTAATGCTGAAAATATAACCAGTACGATAAAAATGAAAATAGTGTTATGTTTAATTAAAAACTTAAGTATGCCGCCAGGACTGCTGAACTGTTGTTTTATTGTTAAGGCCATGATATGAATTTTTGTGGTTCGACTTTATTATTTTAATTGCTTTCCAATAGAGTATCGTAGAATATTTTCTTCGGAAAATTTATCTTTTGGTAATTCGCCATAAATGGTACCTTTATACATTACCAAAATACGATCTGAGATACCCATTATTTCTGGCATATCTGAAGAAATGACTACTACGCCTACGCCTTTTTCGGCTACTTCATTGATTAGGTTGTATATTTCTACTTTGGCCCCAACATCAACTCCGCGTGTAGGCTCGTCTATAAAAATCACTTTACTATCAACACTCAACCATTTCGCTAATGCTACTTTTTGTTGATTTCCGCCGCTTAAATTTTTAACATCTATTTCTGAGCTTGGTGCTTTAATACTCAGTTTATCAATTAACCCTACTACATTTTTATACTCATTATCCGTATTAATAAAACCTAGTTTACCTGAAATGCCTGTAAAATTGGTTACACTAATATTTCGTCTAATTGAAAGAGGTAAAAACACCCCTTCTTCTTTTCTATCTTCTGAAACAAAACCTATTTGATGCCCAACTGCACAAACTGGTGTATTCGTTTTTATTTCTTTTCCATTTAGAAGCATTGTTCCCGATTTCTTTTTATGCGCGCCAAAAATAAGTTTGGCGGTTTCTGTTCTTCCGCTTCCGCCTAATCCTGCAATTCCTAAAATTTCTCCAGGGCGTACTGAAAAGGATACATCGTGAACCAATGTATCTTTTGCAGTTAAGTTTTTAACTTCAAAAACAGGGACTTCTCCTACTTGAACATTGCGGGGAGGGTATAAATCTTTTAACTCTCTACCAATCATTAATCGGATAACGCCATCGGCATCAGTATCGGCAACCGCCATACTCCCAGTATCTACACCATCTCTAAGTACGGTAACAGAATCTGCTATTTTAAAAATTTCATCTAAATGATGTGATATATAGATTATAGAGATTCCTTTTGCTTTTAGTTTGAAAAGATTATCGAATAATTTTTTAATATCCGTTGGGTCAAAAACCGTAGTTGGCTCATCTAACACTAGAACTTTTGTGTCTTCAGATAGTGCTTTTGCAATTTCTACCACTTGTTTTTGTACAATACTTAAATCTCTTACCCTTGCAGCAGCATCAATTTCAAAGCCTAATGAATCAATTAGCTCTTGTGCATCTTCTGTAATTTTCTTCCAGTTCATCCAAAATTTACTTGCACCCAATTTGTGCAAGTAAATATTTTCAGCTACTGATAAATCGTTCACTAATGATAATTCTTGGTAGACAACACTAATCCCTAACACTTGTCCTTCGTGCGTGTTTTTTGGATTTATTTCCTGACCGTTTAGGGTGATTTTTCCAGAATCTTTTTGATGCACACCACTTAAGATTTTTACCAGAGTAGATTTCCCAGCACCGTTTTCACCAAGTAAAGCGTGGATTTCTCCAGGCTTTACTTTTAGATTAACATTTTCTAGTACCGAAACCACACCAAAACTTTTGGATATTCCAGTCATTTCAACTCTATATTCACTTTCTGAAGTTTTCATATCAATGACTTTGAATATTAAAATAAGGCTTTAGGGTCGTAATATTTTGCTGCATTATCTTTGGTAATTAATAAAGGTGCTGTAAAGGATGTTTTCTTAAAATCTCTTTTTCCATTCATATATTGAATTGCATATTCAACAGCATTTTTGCCAATTTGCACAGGGCTGTTCATTGCAGTACATCCGTAAAAATCAGTATCCATAATGTATTTAATCGCCTCCTTTTGTCCGTCTGCACCTGCAACGATTAAAATATCATCCGTTTTTCCTGCTTGTTTAATTGCTTTAATTGCTCCTAATACACAAACATCAGATTCTGTAATTACCACGTTAATGTCTGGATGTGCTACTAAAATATCTTCCATTGCTTTCAGGCCTCCGGCATAAGACCATTCCGTGTAGGCTTGCGTTTTAATATTTAAATCAATTTCGCCTTGTGTTCTTAATTGCTCTTCTGTAATACCTTGTAGTAAACCTTGCTTACGAGTTCTCCCAACAGGGTTTCCGGCATTACCACTTAATAAAGCAATATTCATTTTGGTTTTACCCATTTTCTTAACAAGCCATTCTCCTGCTAATTCACCATTTGCTAAATTATTTGACTGAATTGTTGTTATAAATTCTGCTGAAGGATCAATAGAGCTGTCAATAATGAATACTGGTATGCCTGCCGCTTTTGCTGCTCTAGTAACACCTACCAATGCGTCAGGGTCTTTAGGGTTTAATAATAAGGCATCAACTCCTTTAGTAATTAAATCTTCTACTGCTGCTATTTGTTTATTAATATCATCTTGTCCATCAGCAGATAAAAAAACCATACCATTTTTTTCAGTATTCGTCTGAATACTTTGTAGTAATGCCTGGTAATATGGTGCGTTTAGGGAAGGAGTGCAATATCCTATCTTCTTTCCTGTAAGGTCTAGTTCACTTACAATACCTTCTTCAGCTTCTTCAGTTTTGTTATTGGATGAGGTAGCTGTCTTGGTTTCTTCCACACAACTGGTCAGGTTAAAAATTAATGCGAGGACCATTAGTGGCTTAAAAAATTCTCTTAATACGCAGTTTTTGTTCTTTGTTTTCATATTCAATAGTATTTGTGGTTATTTATTTTTAGTTGCTCTTTTAAAATAAGGTAAGGTCTAATGATAAGACTGTTTTTTGCTTCTCAGGATTCCACATGGCGGTAACCTCTACTGGCATTTTGTAGTTGCCAATGTTAACGGTTTTACTTAGGGCCATACCTACATTAATGACATTCCCTTTGTCTTCGGTATAAAAAGTTTTGTCTGTTAAGAATGACCATGCTCCTCCCGCAAAAAGAGAAAGTTTATAATCATCTTTTTCCCAAACTTTACTTTTAATTTCAAAGTAATGTGTCCAAGAATCTTTAAGAGAACCATCAGCCTGTGTTTCGTAATCTCCAGAGCCACCAGCCACGATGGTAGCTAGATAAAGTAGAGTATTAGGAGTAACATTGTATCCAAAGTTGATATCTACAAAATTGTATCCTTGGGTTTTATCATAGCTCCAGTAACGAAGCTTATCTCCTCTTTCTTCAACGCCTGTGTAATTATTGTGAGTTACTGCCTCCGCGAAAAATTTATCAGAAAAACGATAAACGGTGTAGATTGAAAATTCTTGATAGTGTGCGCTTGCGGCTTCACCTGTATTTTTATTGATTACGTCAACAGTAGTTAGACCAGCTCCACCCCATACACCAAAAGTAAATTTTTCATTTCTTGAGTTGTATTCTAGATTGGTGGCGAACATTGCTCCTGGGTGTACTACAAACCCGTGCCAAATATGCATGTTTTTTAAATGCCCACCGGCGTTAAATGGCTTGTAGTCATCTTCTTTTTCCATGTCATCTTGAGCCGAGGCTAAGGTTAGGCTTAGTAGTAAAGAGCAAAATAGAGTAATCCTGAAACTTAAGTTACGTAATTTCTGTGATTTGCCTGAAACACAACTAGTTGCTCTTTTAGCGTTTAAAAGTAATAGTCTCATGATTTTAAGTTTGTTGAGTTAGTTAATTAATAAACGTCATATGAACGTTTGCTAAGGCAAAAGAATATTATATTTTCCGAATTGCCAAATAAATTAACATTATAACTATCATATTTTACCCTAAAACTGTGCTATTTTACCTTATAACTACCATGAACATTAAGAATATTGAAATATGTTAAAAAACGTATTTAAAACGTTTAATTTGTATATTAACGTAATATTTATCTATTTTTATTCAAAATATTGGTCTATGGAGCTTGAGGTAATTTCTAATATATCAGTAGATTGTGTTGTGTTTGGGTATGACACAAATAAAAAATCATTAAACGTTTTATTGATCAAACGCTACTTGGAATCTGAAATAGGGTCAGATATTTTGGTAGATGATTATGTGCTAACGGGTTATCATGTGTATGAGCATGAAACTCTAGATGAAGCCTCTACTCGGGTTTTGAAAGAGTTAACGGGATTAACGGATTTGTATAAGAAACAATTCAAAGCCTTTGGTTCTCCAAGCCGCTTAATGAGTGAGACGGACCAGATTTGGATAAAGAACAAGAAATTTAGTTCTAGAACATTTACTATTGCATACTACTTTTTGCTAAAAACAGAGGATGTGGGTGTGGGAAGTAAAAGGTATGAGGCGAAATGGTTTCCCATCAGAGAGCTGCCGAAATTAGGATTTGATCACGAAAAAATTATAATGGAAGCTTATGAAGATCTAAAAATAAAATGTTTATCAGAGCCTATTACTTTTGAGCTGTTACCGGTAAAATTTACAATAAATGATGTGCAGGATTTGTATGAATCTATTCTAGGGATTGAAATTGATAACCGAAACTTTAGAAGAAAATTGATTAATAAAAAATATATTATTGCCTTAGATGAAAAGCAAGTAGGTGTTTCAAAAAAGCCGGCACAATTATATATGTTCAGCAAGGATATATATGAGAAAATGTTTACTAAAAATTATCTAATTAGTATTTAGGGTTGTGCTTATTCGCTAAAATATTAGGTTGGATTAATTTGTGTTTAGAATAAAAGTATTTGTACATAACAGCAAGCAAGTAAGCGGATTTATTTTACTAATTTGAGCCATACTATATAGTATGGCTTTTTTTAATTAAACCTCACACCCATTGTTGCTTTTGAATAAGTTTTTGTTTTTAGTTTTTTGCTGTTTAATGGCATCCTGTACATCTCGGAATGACCAGGGCATGGTACAGTCTGGTGAGATTTTGGACAGTACGCTGTTCTACTATAACCTCTCTAAAGATAAATCTCTTTCTTTAATAGATAGGAATAAAACCGCTCTAAAATCATATCAGAAGATTAAAAAATCCATCAAGGATAGTCTTTATGGGCAAGTGCTTTATCAGAAGAATCTGCTTCATTTAATTTCCAAAGAGTATGATAGCCTGCTTTTCTATAATGATTTGCTGCTAAGTAATTCCTTGAATGTAGATAAAGCGTCTGTATTGGCAGAACAGTATTACTTAATGGGGTATTATTTTGCAGAAATAGAACACGATTATAACAAGGCTATTGAAAACTATTCTTTGTCAAAAGAATATTTCATGAGAGTTAAAGACAGTAGTTTAGTTGGTGAAAACCTAATGAATATAGGTATTATTCAAAAGAACAATAATGACTTTTTTGGCAGTAAAGAGACGCTTACTGATGCTTTAATTTTTTTAAAGAATCCTGAGAAAAGAGCAAATTGTTACAATACTTTGGCTACGAACCATAGGAAGTTACTCAACTTTTCTGATGCAATTGACTATTACCAGCAGGCTATCTACACAACAGAATCCAAAACTGACAAGCTAATTTATGAGAATAACCTAGCGGCTAATTATATTGATAATAAGGAGTTTGATAAGGCTGTTACGCTGCTAGTTGATATTAGTAAAGATTCTGCGATTTCCAAGAACCCAAAGGAGTATGCAAGAGTCTTGGATAATCTGGCATATGCAAAGTGGTTGTCTGGGGCGTCTATTAAAAGTAATGAGTTTGAGCAGCTGTTAAAAATAAGGGTTCAGAAAAAAGATAAAAGAGGTAAAATCGCCAGTTACACGCATTTAGGAGAATTTTATAGTAATGACAACCCTAGAATTGCCAGGGCATATTTTGATTCGGTTATCCAATTATCTAAAAGTTTAAAAATACCTCGTGCAGAAAAGGATGCCTTAAAATTTGTGATGCAATTATCGCCTTTAAATATTGAAATAAGAAATAGGTATGTGTTTTTGCAGGATAGTATTTATGATCAAGAATTAAAAGTAAAAACCCAATTTGCCAAATACAGATATGATGATAAGTTAAAGCAAGAATCTATACTTAATTTGGAAAAAGAAAACGTAGAGCACCAATTGGAGATTGTAAAGGAGCGTAATCAAAAAATAATATCCTATACAGGTTTAGCATTGATTTTGTTTATTTCTGCTTTCGCAGCGTTTTTCTCAATTCAAAGGGCTAGGCGATTAAAACAGGAGAATAGAACGGCAAAAATGGAAGCAATTTATGAAACGGAAGCTGAGCTGTCCAGAAAATTGCATGACGACTTTGCTGGTAAGCTTAACCATGCTATGGTATTGCTTCAAAATGGTTCGGATAACACAGATGTGTTAAATGTTGTTGATGATCTCTACAATCAAAGTAGAGATTTTTCTAGAAAAATTAATGACGTAGATACCGGGCCAAAATTTAAAGAAGTTCTTTTTGGTATGCTAAGTAGCTATTGTAAAAACACACAATTAATAGTGACTGGTAGTGCAGACATAGATTGGTTGATTTTGTCCGATATTACTAAGAAAACCTTGTACAAGGTGCTGCAAGAGCTCATGATAAATATGCAGAAACATAGTGCTGCATCTGTTGTGTCAATCCGTTTTGAACGGACTAAGACAAAGTTGAAAATTAACTACACAGATAACGGTAATGGAGCTACAAAAAGCAGCTTGAATAATAAAAATGGTTTGTGGAATACAGAAAAGCGTATTCTAGCAATTAACGGAAGTCTTACTTTTGATTCAGAGAAGGGCGATGGTTTTAAAGCTCAAATTGAAATACCGAATTAAATAGTGCAGACTATGTTCAAAAAAATACTGATAGCAGAAGACTTTCAAGACACCAATAAAGGCATTGTAAATGCCTTGGAAAATAGGATGGAGGTAGAAGATATTCAAGAAGAACTTTATTGCGATAAAGCCTTTAATAGGTTTAAGGTGGCTTTTCTTAATAAAGAACCCTATGACTTATTAGTAACCGATTTATCATTTAAAGAAGGCCCTGTAGCTCGTAGGCTAACTTCAGGCCAGGCTCTTATTGAAGCAGTAAGGCAGGTGGATCCGGATATCAAAGTTATTGTAAATTCTATGATAGATGATCCAACCCAAATTAATCCGCTTTTTACAGATCAAAAAATAAACGGCTACGTCTGTAAAGGTCGTAATGGGCTTAATGAGTTGATTATTGCTATACAAGAAGTTTACCAAAATAGAACTTATGTATCTCCCCAGATTAACCTGAACAGTAGCAACTCGGTTTTTGAGCTAGATAAGTATGATCTTTTAATTTTACAAGATTTAGCCGAAGGTTTAACTAAAAAGGAAATCTCTGAAAAGCTAAAGAATCAGAATATATCTCCAAATAGCGAAAGTACTATTGATAAAAAAGTAAGCCGTTTGTTTGATGCCTTTGGGGCTAAAAACACACATCACCTTATTGCCAAGTTAATTAAGCAAGGTAGAATCTAAGGTTTTAGCTTCCCGTCTTTACATTATTATTTTAAAACTTAAACCCCTTACGGATATCTGTAAGGGGTTGTCTTTTTATGGTGGTAGTTTTGGTCTAACCAAACTAATAGATGACCAAATACTATGTTACTCACACAGCACAACTCAATGGAGTTGATGATATGCATACTAGACTTCAATTTGCTTGCTTTTAGAATTGACAAGGCAGGTTTAGGGTTTCAGGCTATGGATCAATTAGCAATTGTTATAGTCAAAAAAATCTCTGTTCAATCTAATGTCTGTACGTGGTGTATTAAAAAGTATTCTACTCAATATTAAATTTAATTAAGATATAGACCGGCCTGTTAAAGAGATGTTTGGGGGAACATTGAATTTTGCGGGCTTGGTCTTTAATATTACTTCGATAATATCCATACTAACCACTGATAAATTATGTGCATGAAAAACTTAACTATACTGTTGATTGTTTTACTATTATCATTTCCGAAATATGTGAATGCCCAAAACGATGGAGCTGTTGTTGCGGGAGCAGTGGGAGCATTGGTTGCTATTGGAGCAAGTGTGGCTGCGGTGGAACAGATGAAGGAAAGAGCGGAGTTAACTGCTACAGAATGGTTGTTGGCAAATAATCCTAGAATGACCAGTTTTTCATTGAAAACATTGGATTTTGATGGTAAAAAATTAAAAGACATGTCTTCTGCTTCTTTAATTACATTTAAAATCCAGGAATTTATGCCAATGGATCAGCCTGAATTGAATGGTAGAAAGCAAGTCTTACTTGGTTTTACTAGTCATGGATGGATTAATGAATATGGTATAGATTTTACAAAAGTAAAATGGTTTCTAATAGACAGAACGGAATGGGTTAAGATGATGGTCGCCTATGTGAAAACAGCATCCGATGAAAAAAATGAAAACAAAGTGGAAGGTCTGTTGACGCAAGGTAAAATTCTGAATAGGGGGATAAAGGTGAAAAATAAAGCTGTCATACCTTTTTACAGGCTATCCGGAGATATGTATGTAGTAGTTGATTATTCAGATGCTATGAAGTTTATATATAATGAGCGGTCGTTAGGAATTTTTTTAAAGGAAACCAGAGACTTGGTGCAGATAAAACGAAGCAGTCTCATTGAAATTCATGAGTTCTTTTTTGAAGATAACTAATGGTTTGTTGTGGGTCTTAGTTGTAATTAAAATGATGCGTGCTTTAGCGTAGCAGAAGTGAATATTTCCTAATATTCTAAAACTAAAAAAGCCTCCAACTTGCGTTGAAGGCTTTTCGCGGTCTGGACGGGACTCGAACCCGCGACCCCCTGCGTGACAGGCAGGTATTCTAACCAACTGAACTACCAGACCGTGGCGTTTAGCGAGTGCAAATATACACCGCATTTTCAATTGCGCAAACAATTTTCGATAAAAATTTCATCATTATACAAATTTCTTTCGCTCCACTAAATAGGTGTTGAGTATTTTGGAGAAATCTCCCTTTATATCAACCTCCACATATTTAATCTTGTACTGGGCGCATTTTAGTTTCAAATCTTCAAAATAAGAAGTGACACTGCGTTCGTAAGCTTCTTTTATGTTGCTGGAATACAAATCTATATGTTCGCCAGACTCTACATCTAAAAAACGTTTGGGTGTATTGTCAAAATCAAAATGAAACTCTGTAGATCGGTCTAAAAGGTGGAATAGTACTACTTCATGCTTGTTATATTTCAAATGACGGAGGGCATCAAATATTTTTTCATCATCTGCAGAATTTTGAAACATATCCGTAAAAAGAAAAATTAGGCTTCTTCTTTTTATGTTTTCCGCTATTTGGTGCAAATAGGTATAAGTTTCCGTTTGTTGGGCTGGTTTAGTGTCCAAGCTAATTTCACTCAATTTTGCTAATAGCATTTGATGATGCCTTTCACTTCCTTTTTCTGGAGAGTAAAAGTTATAGCTGTCCGAATATACACTTAGGCCAACGGCGTCTCGTTGTCTTTTAAGGGTGTTCATCAAGGCGGCAATGGCTAATACTCCAAAACCGATTTTATTTAAATTGGAGGCCGATAAATCCTTTACTTCGGGGTAATACATAGAGGCTGAACTATCCAGTATCATATGGCACCTTAAATTGGTCTCTTCCTCATACCTTTTGGTGTACAGTTTATCAGTCTTCGCAAAAAGCTTCCAGTCTATGTGCTTTGTACTTTCCCCATCGTTATAAATCTTATGCTCTGCAAATTCCGCTGAAAATCCATGAAACGGACTTTTATGTATGCCGCTAATAAAACCTTCCACTACCTGGTTGGCTAAAAGCTCTAAATTTGAGAAAAGTGAAGTTTTATTTAATTCGGATTGCAGGTTCATCTTACTAAGATAGGCATTAAACCTAAAACTAAAATTGAGGGAAGCGTCAGTTTTGGGCATAAAAAAATCCCACTAAAAGCGGGATTTTTTCTATAGCTCCCTTTGTCAAGGGAAAACATTATTATAAAGCTGCGTCAATCGCGTCTGTGTATACTTTCTTTGGAGAAACTCCAACCTGACGGTTAATAATCTCACCGTTTTTGAATACCAATACAGTTGGAATGTTACGCACACCGTACTTAGCAGCAAATTCTTGATTTGCATCAACATCTACTTTACCTACAACGGCTTTGCCTTCGTATTCTGAACTAACCTCTTCAATGATAGGGCCTACCATTCTACATGGTCCACACCATGCTGCCCAAAAATCAACTACTACTGGTTTGTCACTTTTTAATACTACTTCGTCAAAAGTAGCGTCTGTTATTTCTAATGCCATGATTTTCTGTTTTTAAATATTATACAAAGTTAGTCAAATATATGCCTGTTTCCTTACTAACGATACATTGCTTTTAGCTATTGTGCTATCAATGTAATTTATAGGGTTAAAATTGGTATTGAACATATAAGAGGCTAACCTAGTTCAGTTTATAGTGTACCTCGTTTTCTTTTAGGGTTGCTAATAGTTCGCTACTTATCTGAACTTTCTGCTTTCTACTGGTTAGGCTTACTTTTATCTCTTCTTCCATCTCATATACAATAAAGTTAAGAGGATGGTTGCCTTGGTGGGAAACAATGGTTTCTTTTAGTTGATGAATATCTTCTTCTTTTAGCGTGTCAATGTTCAATTTAATAGTGAGCTTTTTGGCATAAGTCTCCATAACTTCTTGAAGAAGCATAAAGCTATTAAACTGAATACGTGGGTCTCCTTTTTTACCGGTATCCCTATTCGTCCATCCATCCTTCACAAAAACTTTAATGTAAGCGAATGAATTAATCATAAGGAAGTGGCGGAACCTTAGGTATTCTTCACCAAAGATTCGGAACTCAAAAGATTCTGTATAATCTTCTACGGTGAAAAGTGCCCAGCCTTTTCCATTTTTGGATACGCGATGCTGTACATCTGTAATTACGCCTGCAAAGGCTAATTCACGATTTACTACGGTTTCAAGATTGTTTAAATCGGAAAGAGAAGCATTACAGAAGGCGTTTACTTCTGTTTTAAAATCGTCCAAAGGGTGGCCTGAAATATAGATGCCTACTACTTCTTTTTCTCGACGTAGTTTTTCCATGGTGCCCCATTCTTCGCAAGGTGGTACTACCGGTTCTGGTATTTGTACATCACTAGCTTCGCCAAAAAGACTTACTTGACTAGAGTTTTCGCTTTCTTGAAATTTGGCGCCATACTTTATGGTTTTTTCTAAGAAGGTGACTCCATCTCCCTCATCATGAAAGTATTGTGCTCTATGGGTGTCGCCAAAAGAATCGAATCCGCCGGCAACGGCTAAACTTTCAAATGCTTTTTTGTTGGCGGCACGTAAATCTATTCGCTTTGCGAAATCAAAAACAGATTTAAAAGGGCCTTCTTCATCTTTTCTATGTTCAACGATGGTTTCTACTGCGCCACGGCCTACGCCTTTAACTGCGCCCATCCCAAAACGAACGGCACCAGCATCGTTTACCGCAAATTTGTAGTAAGATTCGTTTACATCTGGTCCTAGAACATCAAGCCCCATACGTTTGCATTCCTCCATAAAGAAGGTTACTTGCTTAATGTCGTTCATATTGTTGGATAGAACGGCTGCCATATATTCGGCAGGGTAGTGGGCTTTACAATAAGCAGTTTGGTAAGCAATCCAAGCGTAGCAGGTGGAGTGAGATTTGTTAAAGGCATAGGCTGCAAACGCTTCCCAATCCTTCCAAATCTTCTCTAATTTATCTGCCGCATGCCCTTTTGCCGAAGCCTGTTCAATAAACTTAGGCTTCATCTTATCAAGAACGTGCTTTTGCTTTTTACCCATCGCCTTACGCAAAACATCGGCTTCACCTTTTGTAAAGTCGGCCAGTTTTTGCGAAAGGAGCATCACTTGCTCTTGGTAAACTGTAATACCATATGTTTCTGCTAAGTATTCTTCGTTAGCATCAAGGTCATATACAATTTCTTCGGTACCATGTTTACGAGCAATAAAACTTGGTATGTATTCCATTGGACCAGGACGATACAAAGCGTTCATGGCAATTAAATCTGCAAAAACGGTAGGTTTTAAGGCCCTCATGTGTTTCTGCATACCGGGAGATTCATATTGGAACACCCCAACAGTTTCTCCTCTCTGGAAGAGTTCGTATGTTTTTATATCATCTAGCGGAAAATTCTCTGGGTCTAATGTTACTCCGTGTTTTGCTTTTACGATTTTAACGGTATCCTTAATTAAGGTTAGCGTCTTTAATCCCAAGAAATCCATTTTTAATAAACCGGCATCTTCTACAACCGAGTTATCAAATTGGGTACAATACATTTCGGAATCCTTGGCAAGAGCTACAGGAACGAACTTCGTAATATCATCAGGGGTAATAATAACTCCACAAGCGTGTATACCTGTATTACGAACAGATCCTTCAAGAATATAAGCTTGATTCAATGTTTCTGCCTCAAGACCATCGCCCTCAGAAATCGCCAAAAGTTCGTTAATCTTCACTAGGTCTTCTGCCCTAAATTTCGACTTTAAGATTTTTTCATCAACCCCAATAATCTTTTTTAGTTTAGACATGTCGGGTATCAACTTCGCCATGCGATCGGAATCTTGCAAAGGCAAATCTAAAGCACGAGCCGTATCTCTAATTGCAGATTTGGCAGCCATGGTACCGTAAGTGATAATCTGTGCTACTTGATTTGAACCGTATTTATCAATTACATAGTCCATTACACGACCACGCCCTTCATCATCAAAGTCAATATCAATATCGGGCATAGACACACGATCCGGATTCAAGAAACGCTCAAAAAGCAGATCGTACTTGATTGGGTCTAAATTCGTAATCCATAAACAGTAAGCAACGGCAGAACCTGCTGCAGAACCACGACCAGGACCTACGGAAACATCCATAGCTCTTGCTGCCCTTATGAAATCTTCCACAATCAGGAAATAACCAGGGTAACCGGTTTTCTCAATTACTTTAAGCTCAAAGTCTAGTCGTTCATCAATTTCGGGAGTAATTTCGCCATATCTTTTCTTGGCACCTTCGTAGGTAATGTGGCGTAAAAACTTGTTTTCCCCACGTTTACCATTATCTAATTTATCTTCTTCAAATTGAAATTCTTCTGGAATATCAAAAGCAGGTAATAATACATCACGGGCTAGTGTAAAAGTTTCAACCTTATCTACAATTTCTTGAATATTGATGATTGCCTCTGGAATGTCCTTGAATAGCTCCTTCATCTGATTCGAAGACTTGAAGTAATATTCTTGGTTGGGCAATCCATATCTGTACCCGCGACCGCGACCTATTGGTGTAGCTTGTTTTTCACCATCTTTAACGCATAAAAGAATATCATGCGCATGTGCATTTTCTTTTTCTGCGTAATAGGTGTTGTTGGTGGCAACTAGTTTTACATTATGTTTTTTAGCAAACTGAATCAATACTTGGTTCACCCGGTCTTCATCTTCTTGACCGTGGCGCATGATCTCTATGTACAAATCATCACCAAAGGTTTCTTTCCACCAAATAAGGGCTTCTTCTGCTTGGTGTTCACCAATATTTAATACTTTGCTTGGGACCTCACCATATAAGTTTCCGGTAAGGACCATAACATCCTCTTTGTACTGCTCTATAACTTTTTTATCAATCCGCGGTACGTAATATTTCCCGCTCACAAAGGCAATGGAAGACATTTTCGCAAGATTTAGGTATCCTTTTTTGCTTTTTGCAAGCATAACGATTTGATACCCGTTGTCTTTTTGCGATTTATTGGTGTGGTCTTCACAAACTTGAAACTCGCAACCAATAATAGGGGTGATTTCCAATTCTGGTTCCGGTAATACGTCTAAAGGTTCTTCCCCTTCTTCAAGAGTTCCGTTTTGGGTAGCCTCGTAACGCTTTAAGTTTTCCTTATTACGAGAAACCACGCCTTTGTTATGATTAAGAACTCCATTTACAAAATGGAAGGCTCCCATCATATTCGCGTGATCCGTCATGGCTACGGCAGGCATTTTTGCTTTAGCGGCAGCAGTAACCAAATTAGGTACGCTTATCGTGGATTGAAGTATAGAAAACTGAGTGTGATTGTGTAAATGAGAAAAACTAGCGGATTCTAGTGTTGCAAGGTTTTCTTGTATTTCTTCTTGGGAAATCCCGCCGGTATCTTTATCCCAAAGCGCATCGGCTATTTTTTTCGATGCTTTTTTTAGGTTAATATGTTTAAGACCGATGAGCTGAATCTCTTGCGGATTTGCTTCCGAGAAATTCTTGAAATAATCTGGTTTAACATCTAATTGCTCAGCTGTATATTGGTGCTTACGGATAAGCTCTAGAAAACAACGGGTAGTTGCTTCAACATCGGCAGTGGCATTGTGAGCTTCGCCAAAAGGCTTGTCAAATAAAAATTGATGTAATTCCGTTAGGGTAGGAAGCTTGAATTTGCCGCCACGTCCACCGGGTATTTGACATAATTTTGCCGTTTGCTCGGTACAGGTGTCTAGCACGGGAAGTTCTTGCAACGGATTCTCTACACCCATACGGTGAAATTCCGCTCCCATAATATTCAAGTCAAAACCCACATTCTGGCCAACGACAAATTTTGTCTTTGACATAGCTATGTTGAATTTCTCTAAAACCTCAGATAGAGAAATACCCTTTTGTTCGGCTAATTCTGTAGAAATACCATGAATTTGCTCGGCATCATATGGTATGTTAAAACCATCTGGACGCACTAGGTAATCTTCATGTTCAATACAGCGGCCCATATCGTCATGCAGCTGCCATGCTATCTGTATACAGCGTGGCCAGTTATCAGTGTCGGTAAAAGGAGCGTTCCAGTTTTTTGGAAGACCGGTGGTTTCCGTATCAAAAATAAGGTACATAAAGGCTTGTGTTTGAGCTTAAAAAAGAGACTATAAAATTAAACAAAAAGAACGCTCTTAAAGCTAATGACTTGTTAAGAGTTATCAACTAATCAATAGGTGCAGTGTTGAGCCTATACAGGGGGTTCATTGCGTGTTAGTTATGATTAATTGGAGTTATCTTTGGAAAAAGTTATAAAAGGGTCGTTTTTTATTGAAAACATGTAGGATTACCTCAAAAAGAAATTCTATATTTGCACCCCTTTTAAAGGGAAGATTTTAAAATGAATTAATAACAAGGGTCGGGCACCCTACAAATTAATGTGATATGCCAGTTAAAATTAGATTACAAAGACACGGTAAAAAAGGAAAACCATTTTATTGGATAGTTGCTGCAGATGCAAGAGCTAAAAGAGATGGTAAATTCTTAGAAAAATTGGGTATTTATAACCCAAACACTAACCCTGCTACTATTGAATTAAAAATAGATGACGCAGTAAAGTGGTTACAAAACGGTGCTCAACCTACAGACACTGCTAAAGCAATTCTTTCTTATAGAGGTGTACTTTTAAAACATCACTTATTAGGTGGTGTTCGTAAAGGTGCTTTAACCGAAGAGCAAGCCGAAGAAAAATTCACTGCTTGGTTAGAAGAAAAAGAAGTTAAGATTGCTTCTAAAGTTGGTGGTCTTGATAAAGAGAAAGCTGATGCTAGAGCAGAAGCTTTGAAAGCTGAAAAAGAAGTAAACGATAAGAGGGCACAAGCAGCAGCTGAAGCCGCATTGCCAGAAACACCAGAAGGTGAAGATGCAGAGGCGGAAGTTACAGCAGTTGAAGAAGCTCCATCTGTAGAGGCGGAAGCATCTAAAGAAGAAGAATAAATAAATTTAGAAGCGAATGCGTAAGGAAGATTGTTTCTACCTCGGTAAGATCGTTTCTAAATATAGTTTTAAGGGTGAGGTACTAGTTAAACTAGATGCCGATGAACCTGAAATCTATGAAAACATGGAATCAGTATTTGTCTTGATGAAAGGCAATGTACTGGTTCCATTTTTTATTGACAGATGTCGCCTGCACAAATCAGCACTTTTGCGAATAGATTTTGAAGAAGTTAAAGATGAGGCAGCTGCAGACCGTATTATGAATCACTTACTCTACTTGCCCTTGGCAGCATTGCCTAAATTAGAAGGTGATAAATTCTACTTTCACGAGGTTATTGGTTTTGATGTCATAGATGATACTCATGGTAATATTGGTATAGTAACCGGAGTAAACGACACAACCTCTCAAGCTATTTTTGAAATAGATAAAGACGGGAAAGAAATATTGGTGCCTATTATAGATGAAATCGTGAAGAAAGTGGACCGAGAGAATAAGGTGGTTCACGTAAGTACTCCAGAGGGTCTTGTAGATTTATATTTAGGGTAAACCAAACTTGGTTTAGTCTGGCTTACCCATAATTTTATTTCAATTTATTTTAGTGCATTCTCGCAGAAAGTCAAACACTTTTGAACTTCTGCTACGGCATTTGAACCTTCTGGTATATCATACTCAAGTTCTACTGTGCCTGGAAAATTGTATTTGTTATCACGAATTAATTGCAAAGCAGCTGGCAACGGAGTATCTCCACTTCCCCAAACCAAATTACCCTTACCATGTTCAGGAGTTTGTCTGTCTTTAAGATGCATACTTTTAATGTGCTCGTGTTTACTTCTTATAATATCTAAAGGAGCTGCGTTTCCTGCAGCTACAAAATGACCCAAATCTAGATTTAAGGCATTGTATTTTGATTGCTCCAGGGCTGTATCCCATAGGGTAGGGGTTTGTTGTTCATGACCATGATAACCAATATAGATACCGTGTTTTTTGGCAAAATTTCCTAACCTAAGTGTTGTAGCATCGTTACTTGGGTGTTCTACGGTAACGTGACTAGCTCCCAGAACTTTCGCCGTTTTCATTCCCCAATCAATATCTACATCAGAATTGTCTTTGCCAAATGTGTTTCTAGGCTTAAAAGCATATATTTCTACACCTGCATCATTATACATTTTACGGAATTTCTCAAACCTTTTCATATCCGCAGTTTTTCGCCACTCGGTTACTTGTGCGTTATA
This sequence comes from Zobellia barbeyronii, assembly GCF_018603515.1. GTDB lineage: Bacteria > Bacteroidota > Bacteroidia > Flavobacteriales > Flavobacteriaceae > Zobellia > Zobellia barbeyronii. The sequence continues at coordinate 702,434 of NZ_JACATN010000004.1, read as the reverse complement.
TGCGGCTTGTTCTGCTTGTATTTCTGCAAGTTCTTTAGCTTCGTCATCTGTAATGGATCCACTGCGTTTCTTCTTCATCAGTCCGGAAAACACAGTTCTATTTAGCTTGTTTTCTGGTCTTCCTGCAAAAGTTTCCGCAGGGTCACCTATTAGCTCAATGGCATTTACACCACAGTCTAAAATATATTGTAATGTGGCTTCTGCGCTTTGGTCCTCCATGGTTCTAAAGGAATAGGTGATAACGCCTATTTGTACTCCATTAAATTTAGAGTTCGGTTTGTTATAATGTTTTAAGATGGATGGAGCTCCAAAAAGAGAAGGTGTAATCAGGGTTGAGCCTGCCGCAACCGTTAGGGTGTTTCTCAAAAATTTACGGCGTCCTGCCTTTGAATCATTTTGCATTTATATATGTCTTTAGTTTAAGTTGTATTGGTATTTTAGAGAGATAAATAATCTCTAGAAAATTAACTATTTTCAATTCCTAGGACAAGTTTTGTGCATATAATTACAAAATATTGCATAGTTAAACGTTTTTCATCTTTTAATATATGGAGCTTGTTCAATTAACCTTAATGCGTTTCACGAAAAAAAGCCATGTCTTAAAAAGAACATGGCTTCGATATAATCACAAAATCTAAAATATCATTTTTTAGTTATGGGATGCGGAACGTCCCACCATAAATTTGTATTTAGATTGTCAGGCCCTTGAGCACTTACAGCAGCTTTGTAATTTTCAGCATTATTGGTTGGGTAGTCAACGTCGTAGCCTTGTCTAACGGGTATATCATCTCCGTTTAGCGGGAGAGTTGCAGGTTCAAGTTCGGGATAGCCAAGTCTTCTCCATTCACTCCAGGATTCCCAACCTTGAAGGTAAAGGGCTTTCCATTTTTCTTCAGCTATTTGTTTCATTGCGATTTCAGGGTCGGTACTCAAGGGGTTTGCTGCAATATATGTGTCGGCATCTTCTGCGTCCCATAGATCAAATGAAGCTTCTAATCCTTCTTCGAAATAAGCACTTGAGTCACCAGTTGTCCAGCCAAGTTCTACCGCTTCTGCCAAAGAAAAAGCAATTTGAGAATAGCTGTAAATTATTCCTGGGGCAGTACTTTCATAAATAACGTCACTAGAGATAAAAGAAACGTCTGCAGCCAACCATTCAGAATTAGGAATCCCGTAGGGCATGCCTAAATATTCAGGAGACCCTAAAGAAACAGAAGTTCTTGTGAACTCGGCATAAACAGCAATTCTAGGGTCGTTATCAGCTAGTAGCCTGTCAATCAATACATCGCTTATGGCATAATCTTCTCGGGTTTGGAAATTATCTTGCCAAGGGTTGTCATTATTGTCATCTGAAAGAAAGGGGTAATAAATAGTTTCAGCATGTGAGGTTATAGCTCCTGAGATGGCTTCGTTGAATTTTGTGGCCGCATAACCGGAAGGATCTGGGTAGATGTTAGATAGTCTTAAAGCCATGACCAATTTAAGTGTATTGGCAAATTTTTTCCAGCGTTCCATATCTCCTCCAAAAAGAATATCTCCAGTTGGTCCAGCTCCATCATCTATAAGAGCCAATGCATCATCAATATCAGTAAAAAGGCCATTGTAGATCGCTTCTTGAGAATCAAAAACGGGATAGGTGTTTTCGGTTCCTTGTAGCGCTTCGGTATATGGCATCATTCCCCACCGATCGGTCATGAATTGATAATAGTAGGCCATGAGAATTTTAGCTACCGCAATTTGGTTGGCGTTGGACCCGTAAGCAGATTGTTCAAGCGTATATTGCTCATCTGAGTTAAAATCAATTATAGTTTTTAAATTGATTAGTGGGTTTTGATATAAGTAATCGGAGTCTGTGCTCAAGTCTACATATCTGGAGCCGTCTGTATAGGTGATCTGTGATATGTGTTGGGTATATAGGTCTCCCATTTCGTCTGTTACAACATCGCCTATGTAACGCTCTGCATAGGTTAGTAGACCGCTGCTGACCACAGTTGTGGTAACGTCTGGGTCTGAATTGGTGTCTCCAAAATCCACATTTTCACACCCTAGAAATACTAGGGATAAAAGGATAGGTTGAATAATTTTAGAATATGTTTTCATAATATTTTTTGTTTTGTTTCACGAGAAGTTAGAAAGAGAGTTTAACACCTAGGCCAAATGTTCTTTGGTTTGGATCTTGTGCATTTTCTGTCCAACGAATATCGTCATCAGTACTTTCGTAGGCCTCAATTTCAGAAGGGTCAATACCATCTATTTCCGAATAGATTAACCATAAATTGTTGGCATATAGGTTAATAGTGATTGCGTCTAAAGGCAATTTTTCAATTGTCTTTTTAGGAATGCTGTATCCCAAAGACAATTGCCTAAGCTTAACATAACTGGCGTCATAAATCCACTCACCCGCTTTTCTGTTCATACTCTTGAAATAGGAATATGAGCTTGTATAATAGGAGACAGGGTTTCCTGTAGCTTCATCTACACCCTCTACAAGAACACCACCAGAGCCAGTTCCCACATTTGAGGCTAGTACTTGGTTAACTTCATTGCCGCTCACATCTAGTACAGGGTCTCTTAGAGGGTTGCCCAGACTATTGTCACCAACTGTAAAGTCTCCCAGACCTGAATAGGCTAATAGTTGTCTGGTGACAGAATAATATTCGCCACCACCTTGAAAATCTATAGATATACCCAGGTTAAAATTCTTGTAGCGAAAATAATTGATAAGTCCACCGTTAAAATCGGCCTGTACATTACCAACTTTTTCAAAATTATCCGAATAAACCCTAAGACCATTGCTATTAATTAATGGTACTCCAGCATCATTGGTTACTATATTGTAACCGTAAATATTTCCCCAATCGTCATTTGCATCATGAACTAGATATGCAGTTCTACCTTCTGCAACTTGTACTGATGATACGATGTCATTAATCTTTATGACTTTTTTATCAAAATTGGAAATATTAAAATTTATGTCCCAGTTGAAATTATCCGTTCTAATTGGAGCTAGATTTAAAGCTAACTCCCATCCTTTGGTCTCTATTATAGATCCATTGCCTACAGTTTCCGCATAGCCAGTAGCTCCGGTTAAGGTAAGATCTGTAGGAAGGTTTTCGTCATTCCTTGTGAAATAGGTGAAGTCAATACCAAATCTATTTTGAAGGAATTTTAATTCCATACCAATTTCTTTTTCTTCCCTTACGCCACCAGTTAATAATGGATTGGCCAATGTTTCAGGAACACTTAAAGCAACGCTTGAGCCATAAGGATTAGATATGGAGTAGGAGCTTTGAAGTTGATAAACATCGGGAAAACTAGGCGCTTGGCCAATACCAGCACGTAATTTTCCAAAGCTGATAAAACCTCCAGGATTTAGTAGTTGGGAGAAAATAAAACTACCGGTTAACCCATAGGTGTTCAATTTATTGTCATCAGCTGTTGCTGTTGACCCCCAATCCCTTCTAAAAGAACCGTCTAAATAAAGCATGCTTTTATATCCGACTGAAGCAGATGCAAAGAGCGAATTTAATTTTTGCTCTTCCGTGTCTCTGTCATAGTCGGGGGTGTCTACTGATGTATTAATACTGTAGTAGCCCGGTATTTGCAGCCCTCCTACGGTTTCTGCCCTTAACCATTTATATTTTCTTTGGTTTGTTTGCCCCCCTATGCTAGAAACGACATCTATATCTCCAAAATTTTTGTTATAACTTAACTGAGCATACGCTTCCGTAAAGCTATTTTGTTCAGTTAGTTCTTGAAACCATGGCACGGATAAACCTCCCCATGCTCGTTTATCATCAAAGTTGGTTAGGTCAAAAGTTCTTCTTAGGTCAACTAGTGCCTTTAGATTGTCATTAATATCATATTCCAATCCTATACTACCATAAATTGCATTTTTAGTTTCATTATTTATGTTTTCATATACTTCAAAATAAGGTGAATCCCAATATAAAGGTGTTGGATTGTCATATGATCTCATGTTCCATGAAACAATTTGACCATTCTGTTCATAGTCTCTCAGTCGGTCAATATTTAATTGTCTTTGCCACCATTCATTAAAATTCCCGGCATACCCTCGTGATTCGGGGTTGTTGAAAGTAGATCTGTATTGATAGTTAAAAACACCCTTGAATTTAAGTTTGTCTGTAACATTGTAATTCCCTTTCATGGAAATTGTTGTTTGCTTTCTATCGTTATTAGGGTTGATGAGCGTGGTGTTAAGATTGTTTATAGTAGTCTTAATATCATAGTTTTCTCCACCTTTTAAAAAGCCAATTGTAATATTTTTAGTGACACCCGTTTTGTAAAAATCGCGAACATCACTTGTTGTTGGAGACCAAGCTCTTAGTTTTCCAAATTCAGAAGTTCCGGGCACCCAACTGTCCCAATGTCTTACTAAAGTACCATCAAGCTTAGGACCCCATGATTCATCAGCAGAATAGTTAGGTATGTTTTGGCCATTTAATTCTGAAAATGACTGTGTGTAACCTCCGCCATATTCATTTTGATATTCAGGTAATAAGTAAAGGTTGGATACAGAGGTTGCAACGTCTAGGGTAACTTTGGTTTCTCCACTCTTTGCTGTTTTTGTTGTAATTATTACTGCTCCGTTTCGGGCTTCGGGACCATATAAAGCGGTACCTGCAATACCTTTGAGCACTGAGATGTTTGCGACGTCCTCCATGTTAATGTCGCCTGAGGAGTTAACCTTAATACCATCAACTACATACAGCGCTCCTACTTCTCCCCTTAACCTTATATTAGAAGCTTCATAAGTAGAACTGGGAGAGCCTACCAACTGTACACCGGCAATCTTTCCGGCAAGGCCTTGACTGATATCGGTTTCTTTACCCATTACAATATCTTCGCCAGCAATGCTTTGCTGGGAAAAGCCTAGGCTCTTTTTTTCTCTTTTGATTCCGAGAGCGGTAACAACAACTTCGTCCAAGGCTTGAGCATCTTCTTCCATCATAACATTAATGATTTGGGCAGATTCTACGGTAATTACTTTGTCTCGCTGACCCATATAAGTAAATAATAAGGTCTGGCCTTCACTGGCTTCAATCGTATAATTACCATCAAAATCAGTTTGAGTTCCATTGGTGGTGCCTTGTACAAGAATGTTAACACCGGGAAGGGGAAGGGAATTGTGATCGGAAACGGTTCCGCTAATCGTGTTTGTCTGGGCTTTGGCATTGTACATCACAAGGAGTGAGAACAATACAAATAGCAGTTTTTGTTTTTTCATCATTTTAAGATAGTTAGTTTGGTAATTCTTATCGTTTTGTTAAATGTTTGATAAAAATTTACCAATTGGAAGAAATGACAAAGAAAAACGCAACAAAACTGATGTATTTACCAAATACATAAATAGCAGATATTTAATTTTTTTAATGAAGAATATTTCAGCTAGATTTTTATCATTTTACAAATCGATAAAATGCATTGAATTTTTTTTTATGTCAAGAAAATAGCATAAAGTCCCATGGCCATAAATGCAGTTATTTTGAAGTAGAAAAAGCATCTATTTGGGCTTGAAATTAAATTCAAAAAATTTATGGTATGGAATAGATGTACTACAAAGTTTATTTAAAGATTACTTTATGAAGTACTCGTCTAAAAGTCAACTTCTGACTGGTCCTTTTTATGTTTTAGAAATGGATAGCTTAAATAATAAAGTAGACGGGTAAATAACATAAAGTAAGATTTTGAGAATGTTATTTTTGGTTGGCTTCACAGAATAAAGTGTATTCTTAAAAATACTGTGGTAGTTAAATGCTTTCCATATCTTAACTTTACTCAGTATATTTTCTGTTGATTGAGATATATTCCAATTTTCAAATGCAAACTCTTTTCAGATAAGTGGTTCTGTAAGAGGTTATTTATCAGGATTTATCGAATCCGGTTACTAGCAATTAAAAAAAATAAAAAGATGAAAAATTTAAGTCATATTCAATTAATTGCGATTAATGGAGGACACGGCGGTACCGCCTATAGTTGGGGATATAGGGCTGGTGCATATACTAGGAGAATTCTTAGTAATACATGGGAGGCATGGGACGCTATTTCTGATGGTTTTACACTGGTCTAACTAGTACTAATTAATATCTTTAGAGGAAGGCCTTTAAGCCCTCCTTTTACTCTTATGTTTAAATTCTTTCAATCCCTATATCAATTTGCAAATGATCCTTCCGAAAAGGGTATTTCCGTTGAGCGAAAAAAAGTATTGTACGATTTTTTCTACGGGTGGGCGACATGCATGTTGACTCTTTTAGTTGTTGCTGTCATAGGTGCATTCATTTCTATGATAGTTCAGGAACAAATCTTTAAACAACCCCAATCATTTCTGCGGTTTAAATCTTCACTATCTAACGCATACCTTGTCATTTTAGTAGGACCTCTGGTAGAAGAATTATGTTATCGGTTCTACCTTAAAATAAATAGACTAACAATAAGTATATCGCTTTTTTTTACGGTTTACTTTTTATTATCGTTATACGCCCGGTCATGGTTTTACGATTTCCATAACGAAACATTTATTATAAGGGTGGTAGCATCGTTTTTTCTGGTATCACTTTTAAATCTGCGTTTAGGTTCCGTAATCAATAAATTAAAAGGTATAAATTTAAAATATGTCCTTTGGTTCTCTTGTTGCACTTTTGCATTAATCCATTTGCTCAACTTTGTACCTCTCACTTTCTATCAGAAAATTTTCTTTCCAGTTTTAGTTCTTGTTCAATTTGTTTACGGGGTTGTTTTCGGCTTTCTCAGATTGAAACATGGATTTATTTGGGGTTTGTTGTTACATATATTTATCAATGCCACAGGATTTGCCTATGGTTATTGGTACCACGCTTAACAAGTGATGATTTTCAGAAGACATGATGTAGTATTGAAAAGATTAATTTTAAATTTTAATCGTTCTTAGCACACCAAAGTACTATTTCTTAGGCTGCAAACTTTTTGCAGTTTCCCCTACTGCCTTACCGCCATAAACTTTAGAAACTATGGTAAAGAAAACCATCAAACAACACGACATCACCGATTGCGGTGCGGCTTGTATGGCCTTTATTACGACACATTACGATTTACAGCTACCTATCGCCAGAATTCGACAATACGCAAGTACCGATAAAAAAGACACTAATGTTTTGGGGGCTTCTAGAAGTGGCGGATAAATTGAGGTTTGAAGCAAAGGGAGTCCGAGGCGAATTCGAGAACTTATTTAAATACCTAAACCGACCATTGCACATGTTATCGTCAAGAAGGTATTGCACCACTATGTTGTTATTTACGAAGCTGCCAAGATCCACATCAAAATTATGGGTCCAAATGATGTATTTACCAAATACATAAATAGCAGATATTTAATTTTTTTAATGAAGAATATTTCAGCTTGATTTTTATCATTTTACAAATTGATAAAACGCATTGAATTTTTTTTATGTCGGGAAAATAGCATAAAGTCCCATGGTCATAAATGCAGTTATTTTGAAGTAGAAAAAGCATCTATTTGGGCTTGATATAAAACTCAAAAAATGTATGGTATGTAATAGAATTACTACAAAGTTTATCTAAAGATTACTGTATGAAGTACTCGTCTAAAAGTCAACTTCTGATTTGTCTTTTTTGATTTTCAGAAATGGATAGCCTAAACAATAAGGGATAGACGAATAAATAATATAAATAAGGTTTTGAGAATGTTATTTATGGTTGGCTTCATGGAATAAAGTGTATTCTTAAAAATACCGTGGTAGTTAAATGCTTTCCATATCTTAACTTTACTCAGTATATTTCTGTTGATTCAGCTATATTCTAATTTTCAAATGCAAACCCTTTTCTGAATTCAATCCAAAAAATTGAATTTCAAAAAATTAAACCAAGTCAAACTTGATGAAGCCATTTAAATTCAAACAATTCCAGATAGAGCAAGACCGCTGTGCCATGAAAGTAGGTACTGATGGTGTTTTGTTGGGGGCTTGGGCGTCCTTAGGAAGTAATCCGGATTCTATTCTAGATATTGGTGGCGGTACGGGACTGATAGCTTTGATGATTGCCCAACGTAGTACTGCGGAAACCATAGATGCTTTGGAGATTGATGAAGATGCGTATGAACAATGTGTTTCAAATTTTGATAGTTCTGATTGGGCTGATAGACTTTTTTGCTATCATGCTGGTCTTGATGAGTTTGTTGAAGAATGGGAAGAGCCCTATGACTTAATATTGTCTAATCCGCCTTTCTATTCCGAAGAAGTTTCCAGTGGAGATGATTCGCGAGATAAAGCAAGACAAAATCAATCTTTACCGTTTGATGAATTGTTAGAAGGCGTATCAAAACTAATGGCGCCAAAAGGTTCATTTGCGACGATTATTCCTTTTAAAGAAGAAGAAACCTTTTTGAAACTGGCTAATTCCTTTAAATTATACCCACAACGAATCACCCGTGTAAAAGGAACTCCTTCTTCGGAGATTAAACGCAGCTTAATTCAGTTTGGTTTTGAGGAGGTAGAACTGGAAACCAGTGAGCTAACTATTGAAATAGGCAGGCACGAGTACACCGAAGACTATATTTCATTGACTAAAGATTTTTATTTAAAAATGTAACAATTAGTACGCATAATGTTACGTTTCATCATTATATTTGATTAAAATTCATCCTATGAGACCTGATTTGTTCGAAGCGCCAGACTATTACAATCTTGATGACCTTCTTTCCGAGGAGCATAAATTGGTGCGTGATGCTGCACGCCAGTGGGTAAAAAGGGATGTCTCACCTATAATTGAGGAATATGCTCAAAAAGCAGAGTTTCCGAAGCAAATTATTGGTGGATTGGCCGAAATAGGCGCATTCGGACCCTATATTCCTGAAGAGTATGGCGGTGCTGGCTTAGATCAAATCAGCTACGGACTTATCATGCAAGAAATAGAGCGTGGTGATAGTGGTGTGCGTTCTACAGCTTCGGTACAGTCTTCATTGGTTATGTACCCTATTTATACGTACGGATCAGAAGAACAACGAAAAAAATATTTACCAAAATTAGCCTCTGGTGAAATGATGGGCTGTTTTGGGCTTACGGAGCCTAATCACGGTTCTAACCCTAGCGGAATGGAAACCAAATTCAGGGATATGGGAGACCATTACCTTTTAAATGGAGCCAAACTATGGATATCCAATTCGCCTTTTGCGGACATTGCTGTGGTATGGGCTAAGAACGAGGAAGGTCGGATTCACGGGCTTATTGTAGAACGTGGTATGGAAGGTTTCTCAACACCGGAAACGCATAATAAATGGTCTTTGAGAGCATCTGCTACAGGTGAATTGATATTTGATAACGTAAAAGTTCCCAAAGAGAATCTCTTACCTAATAAATCTGGACTAGGAGCTCCTTTAGGTTGTTTGGATTCTGCACGTTACGGTATTGCATGGGGTGCCATTGGCGCAGCTATGGATTGTTATGACACTGCTCTTAAATATGCTAAAGAACGGGTGCAGTTCGGAAAACCGATTGCCGCCACTCAATTACAGCAGAAAAAATTGGCTGAGATGATTACTGAAATCACCAAGGCACAACTATTGGCTTTTCGTTTAGGACAATTAAAAAACGAAGGCAGGGCTACAACAGCTCAAATTTCTATGGCCAAACGTAATAACGTAGATATGGCTATTAAGATAGCCAGAGAAGCCAGACAAGTTTTAGGTGGTATGGGTATTACTGGGGAATATAGCATCATGCGCCATATGATGAATCTAGAAAGTGTAATTACCTATGAGGGTACCCATGATATTCACCTGTTGATTACCGGAATGGATATAACGGGTCATTCCGCATTTAAATAGTAAAGCCTTACTTTTAGATCGTAACCAAGACTTCACATTGCTATGCGATACTATTTGTTATTTTTCTTATTAGCCTTTATTTCCTGTAAGACCGAACCGGATAAAAAGGCCGTTGAGATAGTAAACACAACCCAAGAGACCTTAGAAAAAGGAGAAACACATCAAACTCTTGATGGTTTACTTGGTCAGCTATTCGAAGATGTACAATTAGAACAGGTTTTTCCGGACAGCAAGACATTCGTTGATTGCATTGCCAAAAGGCCTTACTCCGAAATTAAAATAGCGTATGAGCAGGAAAGTGACTCTGCAAATTTTGATTTGAAGGCATTCGTACTCGAGAATTTTGAATTACCGGAGACCATAAGTTTAGACTTTAAGACGGATAAGAGCAAATCTGCGGCGGAACATGTTGTCTCACTATGGCCGGTTCTAACGAGAGTTTCAGATGCTAAAAATGAAGGTAGCACGCTTATTCCTTTACCTGAGCCCTATATAGTTCCAGGTGGTCGTTTCCGAGAAGTTTATTATTGGGACAGTTATTTTACCATGTTAGGCTTAGCTGAAAGTGGTGAGTTTGAGCTTATTGATGACATGCTTGAAAATTTTGCGCATTTAATAGAAACTGTAGGTCATATCCCCAACGGAAATCGAACGTATTATATCACAAGATCTCAACCCCCTTTCTTTTCACAGATGGTTGCTTTATTAGCAGAAAGCAGAGGTGATTCAATCTATACAAAGTATAGGGTAGCACTAAGAAAAGAGTATGATTTTTGGATGGATGGAAAGGAAACCACCAACACGCCTGTTTACCACTGCGTTGCTACTCCTTTAGGGATAATGAATCGTTATTTTGACCGCGGTACTTCACCTAGAGAAGAATCGTATCGTGAAGATTACAATCAGGTTCAAAAAGTAAATGGAGGCGAAAAAATGTATAGTGACCTGCGTTCTGGAGCGGAATCCGGTTGGGACTATTCTTCAAGGTGGTTTGCTAATGGTAAATCAATAGAAACCATTATTACTACAGATATCATCCCTGTTGATCTTAATGCACTTCTTTACGGCTTAGAAACCGTGTTGCTAAAATGCTATCCTGAAGATATAGAACTCAAAAAGATACTTGAGGAAAGTATGGCGAACAGAAAGAAATTTCTAAATGAATTTTGTTGGAATGCCTCTGAAGGTATGTATGAAGATTTTAATTGGGTCAAGGAAAAACAAACTGGCGAGCCTTCATTGGCTATGACCTTTCCCTTGTTTTTCAATATGGCATCACAGGAACAGGCAGATAGCATTGCAGAATACATAAAAAACAATTTTCTGAAACCAGGTGGTGTAGTTACTACTTTAAAAAACACAGGTGAGCAATGGGACGCTCCTAACGGTTGGGCGCCATTGCAATGGATGACCATTGTTGGCTTGGAAAATTATGGTCATGAAGAACTCGCAAATACCATTGCTCAACGTTGGGTAAAACTCAATGAAAAAGTATATGCCAATACAGGAAAATTCGTTGAAAAGTATAATGTGGAGGACATGAGCTTAGATGCTGGTGGAGGAGAATATCCGGTGCAAGATGGTTTTGGATGGAGTAACGGAGTGTATCTGGCATTAAAAGCAAAAATCAATAAGAAATAAATAGATGATACAGACTTCTAGTATTCATACTATTTAAAAGTACTCCCTTGGTCATAACGACTAATCAATTTTCTTCCAAATCAACCGAAATGATATTTTTTCGGATTTTCTGCAAATAAGGAACGGCTAAAAAGATGTTAAGATATACGCTAATAGTGCTATTTCTGAGTTCAAAAATCGATAAAATGCGTTTTCACAACAGAAATCGGCTAGTTCACATCATTTTTTTTCAAAATGAACACTGCCGCCGTAAGTTTACAGTGTTAATCAACAAGAAATAAAATTTTTCATTTTCATATAGTGTTCTCGTAAAAGAGTCTTATCGAAACCGATAAGACTCTTTTTAGTTTACAGTATTTCGTTACTACTGATCTACATTTTAAAACTCAAAAGTTAAATCTATACTGATAGGTTCATCATCGTTACCAAAGTAGTTTTCTGAATTACCCTGAGGCCCCATTTTATCTCCTGTTTGAAACTTGGTTCCTATTGCAGGTATATTTTTAACAAAGGAAATATCACCTTCAGGGAAGTCTACAGAAACCCTATGATTAGGGTCTTCTTTTGGTTGCTGAGGGGTAAGCATCCGTAAAAAGGTGTTTTCGGAATTACAATACACCGTAAAACCGTTGTTGTTTTTCCCTTTTATCCTCGCCCAGTACAGACTAGAGAAAAACCCTTTAAATTCTGGATATTCAAAACCGGATTCTCCAGTAACGGTATTGTTGTAATCATTTTCCCAAACTTGAAATTTAGTACCTTTCATTCTGTTCCGCCATACACGGTAGGGTCCGTCTCCTAGCCATTTCATACCACTAACTTCAGATTCCGGAAACGAGAACGTAATACCTTTAAATCCTTTCACTATTTTTTTGCCCTTAATTTCAACATGTAGGTCCAACAGACCGTTGGAGTGTATGGTCCATTTTATAACATCGGAGCTATACTCTTTATGACTGGCCCAGCCGGGAGATTTATCCGTCTTTTCAAAAACAGTAATAATCTCTACTTTGTTTTTAAGCTTATTTACATTTGTAGATTCTATCTTGTCTTTATGGTCAAAAATGACGGGGCCATTAGTAAAGGGAATACTATTGTTCCCTTTTTTAACCTCTTGCAATAAGCTGGTTTCCTCTGAAAAGGTATATTGGATTCCGTTTGCTTCAACTTTTATAAGTCCCCCATCAACATGAGTTGTAACCGCTCCTTGTCCTGCACTTATAATATTACTTTTATTTGTGTCCTTTGGGACTTTAATAGGGTAGCTCCATGTAAATATTTCTAACCCATTGTGGTCTGTAGCTGTTAAAAACAAAGCATCTGCAGATTGCCAGTTTTTAGGTAAATCTACGTTGAACGCTCCTTTGGTTTCTGGTTTTAAGTCTGGTAATGGAACAGTACTCTCAGAAAGCACTTTAACTTTGTCCGTCCCTTTTGGCCCATCAAACTGTACCCATTTGGCAACCATTTTAATCTCATTTAAATTGGAAAAATGATATCTATTTTCAACCCTGAAAACACCATTAAAATCTGATTTTATATAACGGTCTTCTATGTAAACCGGAGACCAAATTTCTTTAATACTGAAGTAACTAGCTTCTTTCTCACCATAAGGCCCCACGATACCATCGGCTGCATGATTACCGTCTGTGTCTAGCACCCCTTTTTTATCTGTTCGAACCACGGCTTCATCTGCAAAATCCCATAAGAAACCTCCGGCAGCTAAAGGCATATTCCACATCTGTTTCCAATAATCATCTAGTCCGGCACCATGCCCACCATCATATAGACCATGTAAAAACTCGGTTGGGAAATATATTTTATCCTTAGCATAGGTGTCATAGGCAAAGACATGATAGCTAGGATAGTGCATGGTATTCGTTTTATTAAAGATATTCCAAGGGTGAATGACTTCTCTTTTTTGAATGTCCCATTTGGCATAGTCACCATCTAACTCTGTATTCCAACCTGTTTCGTTTCCATTTGCCCAAAGGAGAATAGAGGGGTGGTTTACATCACGAACCACGGTTTCTTCAACTATTTTACGGCCTACTTTCGTGTCTAAATACGGTGAGTGCCAGGTACAGACTTCGTCTATAACAAAAAGCCCCAGCGAATCCGCAACATTTAAAAAGTGCTTGTCCGGAGGATAATGAGACATACGAACGGCATTCATGTTCATATCTTTCATCATTTTTATATGCTCAATACTTAGTTCTTTTGATGTAGTTCTTCCCGAGGAAGGATAAAAGGAATGACGATTAACCCCTTTAAATTTTATTCGTTGTCCGTTAACGTAGATTCCATCACCCTCAAGAACTTCAACAGTTCTAAAACCGATACGTTGCGTAGTTGTATGTAGCACTTCATCTTTTTTGTCCAGAAGTTCAATGTTCAAGAAGTATAGTTGAGGCGATTCCGGATTCCATGATTTTATGTCGTTTGCTTTTGAGGTAACATGCCATTTACCATTTTCTTTACTGATGTCAGTAGCGGCTAAATCTTCTATCTTTTTGTGATTGATATCTGATAGCGAAAGGCGAAGAGATTTAGCTTTTGTAGATGCAGTGTAAATATCAGCTTCTAAGCTTCCATCTGCTTTAGCATTGATGGCAACCCGCTCAATATTTTCTTTAGGGGAAGCCTGTAAATAAACAGGTCTAAAAATTCCACCAAAAATCCAAAAATCCGCTTCCCTTTCAGCATGATTGATAGAGGTGTTGGAAGAGGCTTTGTTTACTTTGACTTCTAGCAAGTTTTTTTCGCCGTATTTCAAGAGTTTAGAAATCTCATACTTGAATTCATAAAAAGCTCCTTGGTGTATTTCGCCAGCCAGTTTTCCATTAATTTTTACCTCGGCATCTGTCATAACGCCTTCAAAAACGATTTTCACTTCTTTCTCATCCCAATTTTCTGGAACATTAAATTGATGCTTGTAAAGCCCGTATTCGTTCTTACGTATCTTAAAATCATCTTTACCATAGTTGTAGTTTCCAAAGCTCTGCAGTTCCCAACAAGAAGGTACTCCTATGGTGGACCATTTGCCACTGTTCATTCCATCGGAACAAAAGAAATCCCAGTCTACCATATCATCTTTGCCCGTGCCAGAGAGGTAGACTTCTTGCGTTTCAATGTCCGCTGGTTCTGTTTTGGACTGCATGGCATTTACTCCAAAAAAAGATAGCCATAGTAGTATAAAAGTAGTGGTGGTTTTCATGAGTTCAATTTTTAATTTGATAGTGTCCGGCCTTTCCTATATGCTTAAAAGAAACTTTTGTAATAGTGTTGTAATTCTAAAAAGGGAATTAAAATGATCGTAACAAATGTATGTTTCACACTTTATTATTAGTATTTTAACCCCACTTTAACGGTAGCTATAACGGTTAAACTTGGTCTGTAGCTGCTTATTTTACGATATTCCCCATGCAACTGATGGAAAAGATAGAACAACAGGTAGTTTCTAAGATAAAGGATAGTGAGACCTTTAAAAATGCGCCAACAAGCAGAGGATTGTTGCAATATCTCTATGAAGCCACGAAGAGGGGAGAGCATCTAAAGGAGGCTGTAATAGAATTGGAATTTTTTAAAAATGATGAGAACCAAGACAAGAACAATCCTAGGGTAAGGGTTAATATTTACAACCTTAGAAAAAAGCTGACGGCATATTACGAAACGGAGGGTAGTACAGATAGCTGGCAATTAAAAATAGATAAGGGTCAGTATAAAGTTCGATTTGTAAAAAGACAAGCTCCAGCAAGTTGGATGCAAAAGGTAACTTGGTCACAAATTCTTCCTTATGTTTTATTGTTTATTGCTCTGGTAATGTTGGTGGTAACCAACATGCCATCAAAAACACCATTGTTATGGAAGTCGTTTTTAGATTCCGATAAATCTACCAACCTTATTCTAGGAGACCATTTTGGCGCCATGGGAGAAACAATGACCGGAGGTAGGGGGTGGACTAGAGATTTTGAGATAAATAGCGTTGATGAATTTTATGAATTACTCGAGGTAAAACCCGAATTACAAGGCGTGCTTCATCCCGCAAATTATAGCTATACCACTCGTATGGCGGCTATGGCAACCCAGCAGTTTCAACAGTTTTTTCAAGCAAATGATAAGCAGTTTTCTATTCGATTTTCTACCCAAACTACGCTGCCTGAAATTAAGGAAGGTAATGCCATTTATGCGGGCCCGATAAAAAATGAAAATCAATTTATCGGCTTTTTTAATGATGCTAATCCGTATTTTAATCTTTCGGGAAAAACCTTAGAACTATCTGGTCATCCAACACTAAAGGATAGCTTATTTACCTTTGGCACTTCTTTGGTGGACCAAGAATATGCTATTGTAGCAAAGTACCCTAGTATTGGTAATTCAGAACATTTTGTATTCTTTTCACAACACGATATAGGCGTAAGTGCAACGGTTGAATACTTTACGAATAACGACAACCTTCAGAAATTTGAAGAGAAATATCTGAAGGACCACAAATACTTTACAGCACTATTCAAAGTTAAAGGTCAGAATAGGGTTGACACCGATTTAAAACTTGAAATGGTGGTCGGTTTTTAAACAGTTAACTGAGTTTTATTTACTCATAGCTCTTATAATTTTCTCCATCTCAACTTTTGAAGGACGAGGTCTTTTTCTGAATGAATTAGATTTTCCCGTCTCACGATCAAACTCATCTGGTGTTCTAAACGCTGGTAAGCTATCTTTTGAGGCTTTTCTAATGCTATTCATTTCAGTTCGTAACTCTACTAACTTTTTACTATGCTCAGGGTCTAACGCCAAGTTTTTAAGCTCATATGGATCATTGACCACATCGTATAATTCTTCTTCTAGTCTTGGTGTAATGAAACAGGCCAATTGTGCCTCGTTAAGCTCGCCTTTTTTCTTTAGCTCCTGCATAGATTTAAATGTTCCACCAATGAATGCATCCGCAGAAGGAGTATTGGGTAAATCCGTATAGAAGTTACGTATGTATTTAAAATCTTCTGTACGTACGGCTCGGGTGTAATCTTCGTAATCATGCCAGTGGTCTTCGGCATAAATTATATCTCTGGTTTTTGCTTTTGTGTCTTCTAGTAATGGAGAGAAATCTTCACCTTCAAAACTTGGTAACGTTTCTAAATTCGCAAGTTTTAAGAATGTTGGAGCTATGTCTATTGAGCTTACCAAGTTGGTGTTAACCGAATTGGATTCTACTTCATTTGGCCATTTTACAATCCATGGTGTTTTTATACCCCCATCATAAAGTGTGGTCTTATCACGCGGAAAAGGTCTACCGTTATCACTAATAAACAAAATCATAGTATTGTCTGAAACCCCTTGTCTATCTAGTTCCGCTACTACTTCACCTACATAATTATCTAGGCGGGTAATTTCATTGTAATAGTGCGTAAAGTCTTCACGTACTTCTTTAGTGTCTGGAAAATAAGGCGGAAGTACCACATCTTTCAACGCATGTGGGTTGTCAATAATATCTTCTGTGTATGGTCTATGTGGGTCAACTGCGGCTAACCATAAAAAGAAAGGTTGGTCTTGTGGTCTTTGTTTGAGGACAGGTATCCATTCTTCGCAACCACTGCCGTTACCCGTTTGTTTTGTTTTTTCGCCAGTAGGCGATAACTGAAAACCGTGTGTGCCAACATCCTTTACGAGGTCAAAACGGTTTTTAATAGAGTCCCCCAAATGCCATTTTCCCGCTTGTGCGGTCCAGTATCCAGATTTTTTAAGCTCTTCTACAAAAGTTATCCTGTCAGAAGGTAACGGCCAGTGTAGTTGCTCTGCGTCTGTATTGTGTGGGTATAGGCCAGTTATAATACTTGTTCTGCTAGGGCTACACGAACTGGCGGTCAAGAAGGCATTGTCAAAACGCATACCGTCTTTGGCCAGTTGGTCTATATTAGGGGTTTTGATGTTTTGATGTCCATAGGCACCACTATCGTCCCAAGCCATATCATCGGCAATAATAAGAACAATATTAGGGCGTTCTTCCGTTACTTTTGCTTCTTCTTTTTTCTTTTCGGCACAGGAAGAGAGAAGTAAAAGACCTATAGAAAGAATAGATAAAGTGTAGTTTTTGTACATGGTGGTTTTATTTAGAATAGGGTCTTAGGTTTACTCTTAAAAGGTAATCATCTGCAGTTATGAATAAATACCTTCCATCATCGCTAAATTCACAGTTACCCGTGTTTTTATCGGTTCTGATGGTTCCCAAATGCTTTCCTGAGGGAGAAATTACCAAAACGCCATCAGGTCCTGCTAAGAAAATATTTCCTTTTTCATCAATCTTCATTCCATCGGGAGATTGTTTGCTAATACTTGCTTCGTGCAGTTCGGTAGCATCAAAAAATATTCTTTTATTGGTTACTTTTCCATCACCCACAATATCGTAAGCTAGGATTTTTGGTTGCTTTTTAAAAGAATCGGCAACATATAAGATTTTGTTGTCATTGGAGACTGCAATGCCATTTGGAGCTTCTATAGAATCATCCAAAAGAATCAACTCCTTATTCTTGCTCAAGAAATAAACACCGTTAAAACCAATAGCGCTTTTTCCATCACCTAACCCAAAAGCAGGGTCTGTAAAATAAAGGTTTCCGTTAGTATCATAATCTAGGTCATTGGGAGAATTGAATATCTTCCCTTTGTAATCGGTTATTATTGGAGTGAATTTAGGATGAAGCGAATCTTGCAAGCTCGTAAGCTTACTGATTCTACGATCGCCGACTTGGCAAATCACTAAATCTCCCTGCGGATCAAGAATAAGTCCGTTAGAACCCTTTCCTGTATTGCCATTTGCGATTCCAGTGCCTCCAGAAGGAGCCATGTATAGGCTTAGTCCGTCTAAATTATGCCATTGGTAAATTTTGTTCTCGGGAACATCGGAGAAAATAAGTTTTTGCTCTTTAGGAAGCCATACCGGACCTTCTGACCAATTGAAGCCTTCTGCAACTAATTCTATACGGGCATGTTTTGATACCAACGAATCAAACTCAGGTGCCAAACGTTCAATCCAGCCATACGTTGGATATTTTCTCAACGAATCCAAAACCGTTTTAAATATTTTCTTGAGCTGTTTTTCTTTAGAAGATAGTTTGTTAGATGGCAACGAATCGTTTTCCAGAACATCTTTTTTGGTGTTATAGAATCTACCGTCTCCGTAAAGTTTATAGTTTTCATTTAGTACGAATTCTGCTGGTGCGAATTGTTTTTTGTCCCAACCCGGTTTAGGGTCGTAACTCATAAATACCCAGTCTCTACGTTCTACAGGCTTCCCTTTCAAAACTGGCAGAAAACTTTCCCCATCTGGTTCAAAACCGGAAGGAGTTGGAGTGTTTGTAGCTTCAAGAATAGTGGGCATAAAATCTATAGCATCAATGAACTCGTTTGATGCAGTACCTTCTTTAATATGACTAGGCCAGTTGGCAATAAAAGGAACTTTAATACCAGCTTCGGTCGTTAGGCCTTTACCACCTTGAACCGTCCGATCTCCCATCTTGGAGAAAATGGTTTGGTGTGTACCATTATCGGAATACAACATCAAAAGTGTGTCTTCACGAAGTCCTTTCTTTTCAAGATTAGCTACAATATCTCCAATAATTTTATCTAAATATTCCACCATATCCTTGAAGTATATGGTTTCGTCATTCAATCTTTTTTCGGCATGTTTCCAATCGCCGCTGTTCGGTGTTGGGTTAAACGGACCATGTGTCAATGCCATAGGGTAATACACGAAAAACGGTTTATCCGCTTGACGGTCAACAAAATCGTTTAAATATTGAGAGAAAATGTCTGGACCGTATTTGCCATCAGTTCTTTTTAGAAACTCTCCATTTTGATAAATAGTTGGATTGGCAAAACGGGAGCCTTTATCCTCTGTATGAAACGCGTGAAACATGCTGTATTCATCAAAACCAGCATCCTCTACTTTCATACCAATACCTCTTCTATGTTCGCCTCCAGGATATCCCGGTGGGTCATAACTCTGTAGTTGCCATTTACCCACCATACAGGTAGCGTAACCAGCGTCTTGCATGATATGGCCAAACGTTTTTTGTTTTGGATTTAAAACTCCAAAAGCTTCCCAATTCCTAAAATTGTACTGCCCAGTCATAAGTTTTACGCGAGTGGGAGTACATAACGGCTGTGCATAGGCCTGATTGAACTGCATGCCAGTTGCGGCAAGCTTGTCAATATTTGGAGTGTCATAAGATGTGCCTCCATAACTGCCAATTCCTTCGTACCCTAAGTCATCAACCATGATCAGGATTACGTTCGGGCGTTTTTCTGAGTTGCTTTTGTTCGCTTTTTGGGCGTAACAGGAAACCGATAAGAAGAGGCTTAGAAGAAAATAAATGGTTTTCATAGGGTATGCAATGGTTTAATTATTGGTTGGTTTAAAAATTAATAGCTACTCGAAAGGGAAAAGTTCAGATTTTTCACTTGCGCTTTCCATGATTTGCCTTATTTCTTTTTCTATTTCTGGATGTTCATTGGCAACATTGTTGGTTTCAGACGGGTCATTAGCCAAATTATAAAGTTCAAATTGGCCTTGTGGGTTTTTGTTGAAATTGTAAATGACACCTTTCCAATCCCCTTTTCTAATTGCTTTACGTCCTTTTTGAATAGGAAATTCCCAGTACAGATATTCATGTTGTTTTTGACCTTCTTTGCCTAAGAGTGTTGGTAGAAAAGAAATACCATCGCTAGTTGCCGGAACATCTATATTGGTAATTTCACCTAATGTTGGCATAACATCCCAAAATGCAGAAACATGGTCAGAAGTTGATCTAGCTTTAATTTTATCGGGCCAGACTACCAGGAAAGGTGAACGGACACCACCTTCATACAGGTCTCTTTTAATTCCTCTTAAGCCTCCTGCGCTATTAAAGAATTCAGGGTCAGCACCGCCTTCGGCATGAGGGCCGTTATCACTTGCAAACATGACAATGGTGTTGTCCGTAATGCCCAGTTCATCTAGTTTATCTAAAATCTGTCCAACATAAACATCCATACGGTACACCATAGAGGCAAAGGCGGCATGTGGCTTTAGCTGTGAAGCATATTCCATTTGAACAATATCAGGGCCGTAGTCCGATGTAAAGTCATTCTCTGTCGTATAAGGTGTTTCTTGAAATTGGTCCTTAAACTTGTCAAATATGGAGTCCTTGGGTGAAATCAGTTCTGCATGAGGTAGAACAAAAGGAACATAAGCAAAAAATGGCTTTTCTTTATTAGCTTCGATAAAAGCCAAAGTTGCTTCCTGAATTTTATCTGGAGCGTAAGTTTCGGTCTTTGTCCAGTCGTTACCATCAAGTAAAACCTTTTCTTCATTGTGCCATAAGTGAGAAGGATAGTACCTGTGAGCCATACGCTGGCAATTGTACCCATAAAACTCATCAAAACCTTGAGCAACGGGGTCGCCCTCAGTTCCAATAAAACCTAATCCCCATTTTCCAAAAGCTCCTGTGATATAGCCCGCTTTTTTCATTAGCTCGGCAATGGTTACGGAATTTGCGGGTAATGGTGTTTGCCCTTCTCCTTCAAGCTCTTTGTTTCCCCTAATAGGTGTGTGGCCTGTATGTTGTCCTGTCATTAAAGATGAACGTGCTGGGGCACAAACTGGAGCCCCACTGTAATGTTGTGTGAATTTTATACCTCTAGAAGCAAGTTTATCAATACGGGGAGTTTCAAATTTTTCTTGTCCGTATGAACTTAAGTCGCCATAACCAAGATCATCGGCTAAAATATAAATGATATTGGGTTGCTTTTCTTTTTCTGGTAAAGCTGTTTCGTTTACAATTTTCGCTTCTTCTTTGCAGGACCCCAAGCTTAAAAGCATAGAAGCGGTAAAAAAGAATGTTAAGTAAGGGTGAAAACGTAATCTCATAGTAATATGGCTTAATTGTTAAAATTGACAGAATCAATTTTTGGGCTTGACAGCTATTTAAAATGACTGCACTATTTGGTTAATAGCCTTTAAGATAAAGCACTGAGCAATGTACTTATTTTACATCTTATAGTTTATGCCTTTGATCATCTGTTGCATACTTAAAGCAAATTGATCATATCATTTGTAGATTATGTACTCCACAATACATTTCGTGTACTCTTATGTACATCTGTTCTTTTGCATCATTTTACCTTTAAGGATTGCTCCTTATGAGTTCTAATTCAATAAAAATTTAATGATGAATTTTCAAAAAGGAAATGGTTTTCTGCTTTTCCTCTTCTTTATATTTTTTACATCTACACAGGCACAATCTTCGGAAACTATTTCTGGGAAAGTACTCTCTGAGGGCCAGGAGCCTCTGGAAGCAGTTGCCGTGGTTTTACTAAGTGTTAAGGATTCTACGTATGTAGATTATACGATTACTGATGTAAATGGTGAGTTTAAAATATCTGAAGCTCAGAAAGGAGATTATATTTTGAATATTTCTTCCTTAGGATATATCTCCTTGTACAAGAACATTACCTGCACGGGTGAAGCTCTTACGTTTGGAAACCTTACACTAGTGGAGGATACCTATGAATTGGAAGGGGTTACATTAACAGCAGTGGTGCCTGTACAAATCAAACAGGATACTATAGCTTTTAATACCAATTCTTTTAAAGTGGATCCAGATGATAATTTAGAGGTATTGTTAAATAAAATTCCAGGGTTGGAAATAGATTCTGATGGGAAGGTGAATGCTCAAGGTAACGAGGTAACCAAAATTATGATCGATGGAAAAGAGTTTTTTGGAGGCGATCCATCCATAGTACTAAAAAACTTATCTGCAGATGCCATTGCCAATGTAGAGATTATAGATAAAAAGAGTGATGAGTCTGAGCTTACCGGTGTGGCGGACGGAAACAAGGAAGTGGTCATTAATTTTACGTTGAAGAAATCCCGAAAGAACAATGGTTTTGGAAAGGTTTCTGCAGGAGGCGGATTGGATAACCGGTATTTTGGTAATCTTAATTATAATAAATTCTCTTCTAAGACTCAGTTTTCTGTCATTGGTAAAATTAATAACATCAATATAACGGGTTCAAACATTCAAGATTTTTTAAAGAATGCAGATGGTGTTGATGGTGATGGAGACGATGAGGAAGAAGAGCAGAACTCCGCACAAAAAACGAAAAGCCTAAGTGGGTATTTAAATACAGGTGTGGCAGGGGTAAATGTGGGGCACGAGTTTAAAGAAAAGGAATCTTTAAACGGAGATTATTTCTATAACTATTCTAAGAACGATGGTTCTTCTGTGTCAAAACGCATCACTTTTTCCAATGCCAATAACTTTGATTATGTAGCCGAAAATGAATATGTGAACACTAAGAATGATCACAATCTTAATTTAGATTACAAGAACAAGTCCAACCCTAACAATAGTTTAATTATTAAAGGACAATTAATGTCTGATGCTATTAATAGCTACTCTAATCGCATGGGGCGCTATTTTAAAGAGGTAGAACTAAGTACTAAGAATGACAACCTATCTACTGTAGATAGAGATAGAAAAAGAGCCAATTTGGGTATTAACTTTTATCAAAAGTTGAGAAAAAAGGGTAGAAGTCTAGCTACTGGACTGAAAACTAATTTTAATCGGTCTACTATGAAGAACGATCAAAATACTTTAATCACTAGGCGGATAAATACTCCAAAAGAATCTGTGAAAGAGCTGAATACCATCCGTGATCAAAAACTGAATACTGCGGCAGTCAATTTTAATTTCAAATATACTGAACCCTTAGGAGGCAACCATTATGTGAAGTTGGAGTCATACATGGGAAATAAAATTGATAAGGAAAATGTCTATCAGAATAAGATAACTGTAGCCGCAAAGAATAAAGAAGAGATTTTAAAGTACGATTACGACCACAACGAAAATAATTATCAAACCAGATTGGCCCATAGTTATACCGCAGGGAAAATTAATACGTATGCAGCAATGGAACTGCAAGATATTGTACGTTCTTTTGGTGTTGTAGATGAAGCAGTTACGGTAACGGATAGGTTATTCGTTAATCCTATGGCTACGGTACAATACATTCCTAAAAGAGGGCGTAAGTATAGATTAAGTTATAAAAAGAACATTCGTACGCCACGACCAAATGAGAGTTCTACGGTGGTTAATGATTTAAATCCGTTTTCCATCCGAAAGGGGAATCCAAATTTGGTTTCGGAAAAGATAGATGCGTTGACTTTATCTGCCGTTGTTCACGATTTTAAATCGTCTTTTAGTTTTAATACACGAGTACAATTTCAATATACAAAAGACGCCATCATCAAAAGTGTTGATGTGGATGAGGATTATGTTAGAACCTTGAGCTATCAGAATAACGGAATCAAACGTAGACTGAATACTACAATAGGTTTTAGTCAGAAAATAAAAAGTTTGGGGCTACGCTACTCTGTTCGAAACCGAAATTTCTTCAATACAAATAATGCGATTATCAATTTTCAGCTTAATGAAGTTACTTCAAAAGATTTTCTAATCAGCGCAACGCTAGAGAACAATAATAAAAGCGTCATAGATTTAAAAGCAGGGGCAACTTATAGCGTAAATAACACCTCTTTTTCAATAGAGCGAGATTTGGACCGGAAGTATACCAAACAGCAGTATTTTTCAATGTTGGATTGTGATTTATCTAAGAAAGTGAATTTCAATACCCAGTTTGACTATTTTATTTATACCGATAATGCTTTTGCTTCAAGTGAAAACATCCCCTTATGGAATGCTACAGTATCGTATGCCTTCTCAAAACAGAATAGCCATGTTGTAAAGTTATTGTTTATTGATTTGCTTGATAAGAACATAGACATTTATAGGCGTAGTACTACCAACTATTTTGAAGAAACTACGTCTGAGAGTTTGGGGCGTTATTTTATAGTTAGTTATATGCATAAGCTTAATAGCAGACCAAGAAAAGGGTAGGCGTAATAAATAAAAAAATCCCCAAAAGCATATGCAATGGGGACTTTTACTACACTAACTAACAAACAACGTTTAAATCCTTATTTAAGACTTTCCTTATACCCTTGAACGGCCTTTTTGAAGCCTATTTCTTCACCGTCTACCATCCTCTGGTATTCTTCTGGTCTTTCTTCTTTTACCCATTTTAGGGCATCTACAGAAATAGCATGCTCAGGATGGTATATGGTATTTACTGGTTTCATTTCTTTATCATAGGCCAAGGTCTTGGCTCGCATTTTCTGAAGTACATCTAGGTACTTTGGATTCTCTGCTAAATTGTGCAGTTCTTGTGGATCGTTTTTAAGATCATATAATTCTTCTTTGTCTTTATTGGGTGCGAAGAACAGTTTCTGACTTTCATTAAGTTTGCCTTCGGCCTTTAAGGCACGCATTCGGTGCACCGCAGGGCGATAAAACTCTAAATAAGCTTGTTCTGCATCAAAAGGAACCTCGGGCTTGTCATTGCGAATGTATTTCCACTCTCCCGAAGTAATGGCGCGGGATTTTTCTTCTATCTCGTCCCAAAGGTCACGTGCTCCGTAGACAAACTCACGTTTAAAACCCTTTTCGAATACAGGTTTTCCGGTCATGTATTCAGGAACTTCTACATTGGCGAAGTCCAATACCGTTGCGGTAATATCAGTAGCGGAAACCACATCTTTTCTAATCTGTCCTGCTTTTAAACCCTTAGGATAGTAAACAATAAAAGGAATATGTAATCCTGGGTCTTGAAGATATCCTTTGCCACGTATGTTGCACCGGCCATTATCGCCAATAAAAATAACAACGGTATTATCGGCCATTCCTTTATCTTCCAATTCTTGAAAAATCATTCCTACTTCATTGTCTAAAAACTCTATCTGGTCAAGATATTTAGCCCAATCCAAACGAATTACTGGGTCATCAGCCATAAATTCAGGCAATTCCACATCTGCAGGGTCTACAGGGTGTTTTGAGTTTTCGCGAACCTCGTCCCACCAATCACCTCTGTGACTAGCAACTAATTGAATTTGCGCAAAAAATGGTTGGTCTTCTTTCTCAAATGTATCGTACTTATCAAAAATCCCAAATTGGGTCTTTCCATCCCAAGGACCTATAGGTTCATGTTTAAAATTAGCATCTATTTTACGACCTTGCCCCATTACACCGTGATGTCCTAAAATAGTAGTATAACCGGCTTCTCTTAACCAATAAGTAAAAGGTTTAAACTGTTCATCCAACGGCACATCTCTATTGCTACGGTGGTGATGCGCATTTATTTTAACTTGATGTGTTCCCGTTAGCATAGCAGAACGACTAGGCGAGCAAATAGGGTTGGTTACAAAGCAGTTTTCAAATTTAACGCCTTCCTTTGCCATCTTGTTCAAATTGGGAGTTTTGACACCTTTCATGCCGTAGCACTCAAGGTCAATACTCATATCTTCGGCCATGAGCCAGATAATATTTGGTTGTTCTTGGGCAAAAGTCAAACAGGTAAATAATAAATAAATACCAGTCGTTATTATTTGTTTCATTCGTTTGTTTTTGATTTTCTATGTGTCTCGTTGTATATCTAGTCTAAAACTCTGGAACAGCTTCTTTTTCCCATTTCGCAAGCTGTTTCTTCATTTTCTTTGCTTGGTCAACTTCTATGTCGATGAGGTTTTTAGATTCGCTCTTATCGTTTTTTATATTAAATAGGTCATGTCTGCCGCTGTGGTATTTAACCATCTTCCAATCACCGTTCATAATGGCAGTATATTGGTCTTCATAGCTTCGGAAGAAAAATAGGTTACGTTCCTTGAATTTCTTTCCATGAAGCAAAGGCATTAAGCTCTTGCCTTGAATGTCTTTTGTTTTTGGTTTTTTACCAGAAGCAATCTCTACTAAAGTTGGAAAAAGATCTATAGATTGTACAGGAATATCACATGAAATCCCAGGCATAGTAACCCCAGGATAACTAATGATAAACGGAACTCTTGCGCCACCTTCACCTAAGGTGTTACCGCCTGTTTTTCCTCCGGATAGGGGAGCGTTGCTGAAATAGCCTCCTTGGTCGGATAGAAGAATAACTACCGTGTTCTCCGCTATGCCTTTTTTATCTAGTGCCTTTCTAACCTTTCCTACGGATTCATCCATAGCGCTGACCATGGCTGCATATTCTGCGTCTTTGCCTGTTAAACCTTCCTTTTTATAGCGCTCAACCCAATCAGTACGGCCAATGTGTGGACCATGTACATTGTAATACCAAAGCGATAACATAAAGGGCTGTTCTTTGTCATAATCCCCAATGAACTTCTCAGCTCCATCGGTTAGAACATCAGTTAAGTAAGTTCCTTCTGGTGAATCCGGTAACGGATTACCTGTTTTAAAGAACGGCGCATAGTAATTTCCAGGATGACCGTGGTCTCCGGTACCATATTGGGCATCAAAACCTTGATGTACCGGATGGTATTTTTCGCTGCCTAAGTGCCATTTACCAATGAACATATTGTAATAGCCAAATTCTTTGAGTCGCTCAGCATAGGTAACTTCCTCTAATGGCAACCAGTTTCTGGAGGGCATTTGTACCGGATCCGTGGGCCATAAATTAAACTCACCTCCGGCTACGTTATTTTTTGCTGCTTTTTCCTTGCTGTCGATAATATGACGGGGCATTTGAAAACGCACCGGTTCTTTACCTGTTAAAAGCGATGCTCTACTTGGACTACAGGTAGGTGTAGCAATATAGGCACGGTTAAAATTGAAGCCGTCTTTTTTAAGTTGGTCAATATTGGGTGTGTGGAATTTAGAATTTCTGAAACCTACATCTGCCCAACCGTAATCATCAACAAAAAGTAATACAATGTTGGGTTGTTCTTGAGCTATGCCTTTAAATATGCCGATAAATAGGGCTGCTAAAAGAAAGGTGTTTTTCATGTTGCTACGGTCCTTTTAATTTTTAGAGTAAAATGCAGATTCAGGAATGTTACCTTTCTCAATGGATGGGCCACTCCACTGTAAGTCTAGAGTGTTTTGTACTCCTGTTTTCTTTTTAGAATAAATCCGAATAGGGTGATAACCTGCTTTTAGCTTCATGGTGCCTTCTTTTACAGAGCCAGCTTCGTAACCATAATCAGCATCAATAACACTTGCTTCGTGAATACGAACAAAGGCATTGCTAGAAGAGCTTAAGGAAAAGGTATAACTACCCTCCGTAGGAACTTTAATAAAACCTTCAAAAAGAAAAACATCACCTTTTGTTTCAATTTCTTTCAATGTTGGTGTTTTCAATTTTCCGTTAGCTATAGGAGTCAAGTTATCGACTTTTGGTAACCATGGAGCGCTATTTTCAAAAGCGGTCCATTTTAAGCCACTAGATAGATTATGTGGGGAAACTGCAGAAACAGAGGCATTGTCATAAGGCCTTGCAGCATTTTTGTCTGGCATACGTACCTGAAGTACACGTTCTTTCATTTGTACTTGAAGTGCCTCCATATTTGGTAAAGTTGCCAAGTTTAAAGTTTGATGATTGTCTTCCACAACATTGTAGAATTCAAAATCGTCATCTGCGCCTTGTATATTGTAACGTAACCCAACAATATCACCTTCGCGCATCATTTGCATCTGCTTTCGAAGTCTACCGCGGTTGTTTGGTGAAAACTCTTCGTATTCAGGAGTCTTTCCTCCTTGATTGTACTCTACATAAATAAGGCTTTCCTGTTGCTTGCCCTTGCCTGTTAAACTTGGTAGAAGAGAAACTCCATCGCTATTTGCTGGAGCTGTGTACCCTGCAGCTTCGGTAAAAGTCGGAAGCCAGTCATAAGAAATACTTGGTGATTCTATAACTAGGTTAGCTGGGATCTTGTTAGGCCAGCGCGCAATTAATGGTGTACGTTCACCACCTTCGAGCACATCTCTTTTGATACCGTCAAAAGGTCCGAAACTATTAAAGAAATCAGCGGCGTATTTTTCCTCTAAATAGGACTCCATAGAAGGACCGTTATCAGAATTGAAAATAACCAATGTATTTTCGTCTATATTAAGGTCTTTCAACAACTGAAGTAAATCGCCCACTTCATTGTCAATTCGTCTTGTACTACTCGCGTAACGTTTGTAAACATCAGGCCAAGCAACCTCTGGAGTACTTGGGTCTTTATCATGGTCGTAAGTAACATTGGCGTAATCTGGGTGAATGAACGAATCAACTTCGCCAGAGGCTGTGTTAATCATATTTCCTGGTTTTCCAACCCATTGCAATCCGCCATTCAAACCTCCACCTTCGGGGTAGGCTTGTGTTGCGAGTTCTAAAACAGCATGGGGCGTATCAAAGGCCAAGTACATAAAGAAAGGTTCGCTTTCTTTTTTATCTTTTACCTGTTCTACAATCCATTTTTTAGCAACGGCTGTCCATAAATCCCCTGTATAACACTTGTCCAGCCCTTTACTTACCTCATTTTTGTTTTCGTAAACTTCTTTTTTTCCGCGATATACACCTTCAACAGGATAATGTTCATGACCATCACTGTGGCGCATATAGCCATAGTAATATTCAAAGCCTCTATTGTTTGGGTGTGCCGGCCATGAATCACCATTTTCTGACCATTTACTAGCGCCTTGTAAACCCCATTTACCAATTGCGGCCGTTTTGTAACCTGCGCGTTGCATTACGTTACCAAGTGTGTTGTTGTCTGCCAAAGCTTTATCAAACTGGCCATCGCGAACATTAGCGTGCCCCTGGCTAACTCCTAATAGGACAGATGAGCGTGATGGCGCGCAAACCGGTGCCGCCGTGTAATGATTGGTAAGCATAGCACCTTCCGAAGCCATTTTGTCTAACTGTGGAGTTAATGCATAAGGCTCACTACGGTCATCTGTTTCTTTTCTTTGGTTTTGAAAAAAAGCGCCAATGTCTCCATAGCCTAAATCATCCGTAAGAATATAAATGATGTTAGGTTTCTTTGTTGCCTCATCAGTTTTAGTTGGTTTTGGTTCTTGTTGAGCGAAGGAACAAAAGACGGTACTAAATAAAATGATGGTTAAAAAATGTAATGAAGTTTTTAAATGCGACATGGTATTTATTTCTGTTTACTGGAACGTTGGTGTTATCGGAATTTTAGTTTAGGCATGGAATCATCGGTCTCTAGAATGTTTTTTGCCTTTCCCTTGTATTCATTTTTCTTGAAAACTATGTTTTTTGAGGCCTTTACCCTAATAGCTGGGTTATCAGGATATAGCATTGGAAAAGTTCCTGAATTGGTAATTTTATTCCCTTCAAACAACAACCCATCAACATTTGAGATTTCCAATATCATATTGTCAAACTGATTGAATTCGTTATCAATTATCTGAATATTTTTAAAGGCGATGTTGTTGTTATCATCATCGGTAATAAAACGAATTACCCCTCTATTAAATCCGCTATGTTGACTGTCTTGAAACGTGTTATTTCTAATAATAAGATTGGCTGCATTACCTGACTCAAACCAATGGCTACTCTCTACAGGTACTAAGATAGCTTCCATTTCTGTACTGAAGAAATTATTTTCAATCAAGGTTTTTTTAGGATTGGATATCAATAAGCCACGAGCCCTATTCCGACTTATATTACAGTTTTGAACCAGTAGATCAGGATAACCTTCCAAATTTTCAACAAGGTCTCCAACTTTTAAAGTTGAAGGTAGGTTTTCATTGAACGTAATAATCTGATACCTGCCATTTATAGGGGTAATGTTCTTTAAAGTAAGATGGTCGTAGCCAAAAAAAGATTTCTCAAGATCTACCAACCCAATAGTGTCGTTTGTCTTTCCTATGGCAAAACCTTGTTGTTGGGCATGCCCCATACGTACCCCAATGCTGTTATCACCTAAAATATCAATTACCTCTTGGTATGTGCCGTGAACGTTAGTGGCATCGTCCAACTGATTGTTAAATGTGCAATTTTTAAGAACAACTTTACCCCTGCATCCTACAAAATGAGTGGCATCAGCAGAAGTTGACACCATTCTGCCATGAGAAGGTTTTACATGAAAACCATCTAAAATAAGGTCAGCAGAATTTTCAGCAATCAAACCCATACCGCCAGCGTGGTGCACGGTTACATTATTTGCATTGAAACCATCTGTGCCAGTGATACGAAATGCTGGGGCCAATCGGTTTAGACTTTGGTCTCCTTTGCACACCAAAATCATGCCTACTGGGGGTAGTTTTTTCTTATGGTTATAAATACGAACCGTTCCAGGCTCTATTTCTTCAACCCTTAAATTATCTTCTTTGCCCCTAATTTTTTCCACCTTAGAACGTGGGTCAATTTTATACTTGTACTTTATTTTGTTTACGTTATGCTGCACTTTTAAGTTGCGAACGGTGGCAATGGATGTATAAGCTTCCGTATTAAAAGCAATTGCTTCTCGAGCTGGGTCAAAGAGGATTGACTGTCCTAAATCGTGCTCGTAATACTCTTTTATAAAAATTAACTGTTCATTCCTGATTTCGTAGGGATACTCATCAGAGAAGTGAATGTCAAACGTGTTATTTTTTTCATCGTTGCTCACAATGGTTCCTTCGCTATGAAAGGGCATTGCCCAGTCTATGGTTACATTCTGTACGGTAATATTCTCTGAGCCTTCAATGAGAAAAGGAATCATTCTACCATGGTAGATAAAGGTGGAACCTTGGCCGTCAATAGTCAGGTTTTTAAAACCTAGAAGAGGCAAGGCTGTTTTAGCCATAACATCATCGTGATTAGAAATACGGGTGAAGCGTTCGTATGCCTTATCTGGATAAAAATGATAAGTGCCTTTCTCAAATTTTATTACTGAAATAGGTTCTTTATCGGCATTCATTATTCGTGCTAAAACTGCTGGCGTTGCATCCTCAGAAATAGAAGTAGTGAAAAGTACGCTCTCACCATCTTTGTTTTGAGCGATAACATTTGTTGAAATAATGACTAATATAAGAATGGACCAACAGGCTATAATTTTCTGCATAAGGTGTCTAAAGTTTAACGAGGTCGTTTAATACAAGCCAAATTATGGGTTCATTAGATTTTATTTGTCGTTAAGGGTAAATATTATGTCTGCGCTCATTCAAACTCCGGTTTATCAGTCTAAATGAACCAAAAACTAACAATTGAATTGAAGACAGGCTGTTATTTCTTAAGTTTTGCAAATCCTTTATTTCGCTTGAACTTCAAGTTTTTAGCGGATGTCTCATCTGATAAAAGAACCTTCTCCGTATCTCCTGTGTAGGTATTGTTGTAAATCTCTACATGGTCACAATTCTTAAAATCGAATTGGTGCCCGTTGGGATGAAGTGAAGGAGCAGTATTCGTCTGCTGAATTGTATTTCCAGAAATGGTGAGTCCGTCTACGCGGTCCGCCCAAACAATCCGGTTGTCAAAAGTTTTAATGTTATTATTGATGAACCTTATGTTGCGGTCGTATATTTCGGTCTGGTTAAAAGTCTTTCCTAGGCGTGGTGTGATATTTAAAATAGCATGCTCCATTCCGCTGTAAGCGCAATATTCAAAATTATTATTCTGAATCAGGACATCTTCTACCGCGCCGGATTCATACCAAAAATAGGTTTCGCCCCTAAAGAATATAGAGGACATCATAGAGGAAAAATTATTGTTCTCTATGACAGTTTTTAAAGGTGTTTTTAGAACAATATTCCTTGCTCTATGGTCTTTTATTGTACACCCTCGCATAGTAAAAGTGGGGTTCCATGTTTTGTTTTCCAGAATATCTCCCTTGGCTAAATCAGCAGGAAGTTCATTTTTGAAAGTGATATCCGAGTATTTGTCGTTAACAACAGAAACACTAGCAACCACATTTTCCGAAGCTCTTTTGGGACTAGGATTTTGAATGAACCATATCTCATCGCCTGAAGCGGCAAATTTAAACCCCATTTGTTCAAAATGCTGAAGGGATACCCGTACCGTACGGTTATCCAAAATTTTATCTATAACAACATAGGTGCCATGTACATTGGTGCCATCATCTAACATATTTTTAAAAGTGGAATCCTCTATAAGGATGTCACCTTTGCAATTGGCAAAATGAGTGGCGTCAGCAATGGTCGAAACCACCCGATTTGAATCTTCATGAACATAAATACCGCAACTATTGATGGTAATATTTTCCGTTCGTTCGAATAGAAAACCCATTCCCAAGGCGTGATGAATAGTTATATCCTCTAAGTAAATATCTTTTGAAGAAGTAATTTGAAATGCGGGAGCATAGCGATTGTGGTCATGGTCTCCTTTTGAGTTTAAAATTGAACCTACCGTTGGGTATTGCTTTAAATGTTCATGAAAACGAAGCACACCATTGGGGCGTTTTTCTACCCAGCGTGGTCTACTGCTCATGTCCCATGCGCCATGGGAAACCCGTTTGTGTTCTGCATTAAAGGCTAACGTACTCCCTAATTCAGGAAATACAAAACCATCTATATTTGGAAAGAGTATACGTTCGTTCTTCAGCTCCCAAGAAAACCCTTCAGTAAAAGGCTCGATGTCTCGCCAACCTTCGGTTTCATCTACAGCAAGCACTTTGCCCTGGAATAAAAAGGGAATATCCCAGTCCATTTTTAAATTCTTGACGGTAAGTTTTTTGCAATTTCTAATTTGGAAAGGGGCAACCTGACCATGAAAAAGAAATTCGGCGCCATTACCCTCTATCGTTACAGAATCAAAATCTTCTAACAGAAAAATGATGTTCTTGAGTCCGTTGCCATGATTGGTAATGTAGGAGTAGCGCTGAGTGGCATAATCAGGTAAAAATTTATAAATACCTTTCTCAAAAACCAATTTCAGATTTTTATCAGTGGCATTCTCAATAGCCTTACGAACCAAAGGAGTCATGTCCTCTGCTTCAGGTTTTATATGAATTGTTTGCTGTGCCGTAAGAGTAAATGCCCCGAAAGCCAAGATAGCAAACAAGTAAAATGTTTTTATAGAGTTGAAATTCTTCATTTTCAATATTTAAAGATTAACACCAGTACCTTGTAAGGAATTATCATGGTCCCATGTAATGAGCCATGGGTCTTTGGTTTCTTTTTGAAAGGCTTTCATTTTTGTTTTTAAAGCCTCTAGAACGTCTGTATAATTTGCATCATTGGCCAAGTTGTTACTTTCATCTGGGTCTTTAGATAGATCGAATAGTTCAAATTCAGGCCTGAAGAGGTAATCTTTAACTTTGCGTTTTCCAAAGTATTCTTTTTCGCTTCGGTATACCTCTTGCCAAGTAGATGCAGCCCAAAGGTCTGAGGCAAATGGATATTCTTGCCGCCAAGCAATATTGCGGATAAGCTTGTAATTTTTATCCCTCACTACCCGCATAGGGTAATACATGGTAATCTCATGAAAGGTATGAGAAGCATATACTTCATCCCATCCTTTAGGATTTTCCTCTCCCATTATTTTTTTGAAAGATTTGCCATGAAAATCATTGGAATCATAGGAGATGTCCGCCATGTCCAAAATAGTAGGGGTAAGGTCTGTCCATGATATTAGAGCATTGTTAACAGAACCTCCTTTTATGTTAGCCAACGGATCTTTAATGATACAAGGTAATTTAATACCTGGCTCGTAAACTGTGGTCTTTGCACCCGGAAAAGCCATTCCGTTATCCGAAATATAAATGACGATGGTGTTTTTGTCTTTGCCCGTATCTTTCAGCATTTTCATGAGCTTACCAAAACCTTGGTCTATTCTTGAAATACTCTGGTAGTATTGTGCAATTTCTTCACGACTTTCTTGGCTATCCGGTAGAAAACTTGGGACCACAACATCTTTTGGGTCGTACGTAACCGTTTCAACGCCGTTGTAACCTTCTTTTTTATTGCCAAAGCTATTTGGTAGGTTCCATGGGTCTGACTCAAATGGAGCGCCACGGTGTGGGTCATCCGTGCAGAAATAGAGAAAGAAAGGTTTGTCAGAATTAAGGACATCTTTACACTGCTCCGCCATTTCTACCGTATTTCTAGGGTCCGCTTCTAGAACTTTTTGAAAATGATAAACTGATTCTGGCGCAACGTGATATTTACCTATCCTAGCCGTTTCGTAACCTGAATTTTCAAGAAGAACGGGTAAGGATTTTATGTTGTCGTAACTGCTAAAGTGATGGTAGTCATGAACGTGACCATAAGAACCGGTAGCGTGACCATAAAGACCTGTAAGTATAACGGACCTACTTGCAGCACAACTGGCACTGGTACAATAGGCATTTTCAAAACGGACACCTTCCGCAGCAAGTTGATCTAGATTTGGTGTTTTTATGACTTTATTCCCATAGGCGCCAATAGCATCTGTACCGTGGTCATCGGAAACAAATAGAATGATGTTTGGGGCATTATTTACCCTTGTGTCTGCTTTTGTTTGGGATTTTTTTTCCTCAGTAGAGCAGCTTACAAGTGTAATTAGTAATAACAAAAAGGAAAAATTATACTTTAAAATTGTTTTCATGCGGCTTACTTTTCTATTTGTAGAAATATGGAATACAAAGTAGTGATTTATTAGACTTACTGATGTGCCCTAGGGTTTATGAAATGTATGTGCTAGTACAAAATGTAATTTTATGACAAAAAAAAAGGCTGCTCCGGTTAAAGAACAGCCCAACAAACTAACTCAATAAATTTAATTTTTTATCACTACTAATTCAAATTAGGATTCAGAGTAGTTTCAGTAGCTGGTATAGGCGTAAACCATAGATTTTTGTCAGCTGGGTCACCAATTAGTGGTGCTTCTTTATTATCACGATTAGCATTGACTTCGGCTACCTTGTCCAACCGAACTAGGTCTAACCAACGATTACCACTAATTTCTCCTAAGAATTCATATGCCCGTTCGTTAACAATCGCATCAATCATCAAATCCGGTGTTGAGGTTTCGGCAAGAGTGTAATCAACTTCTGGGTCTGGAATCATCCAAAAGCCTGGGTCCAAAACAGCAACGTCTGCTTGCTTAGTTGCACCCATGGCATATGCTCTCCTTTTAACCATGTTCAATTCTTCTAAGGCCGTAGCTAAATCTCCTGTATTTGCGGAGGCTTCGGCATGCATTAGTAAAACTTCTGCATATCGCATTGCAATACGGTCATTAGATGTTTGCCATGTGTGTTCAAAAACATGATCTATAGGGTCAGTTGAATTAGGTGCTTTTGTGCCCCAGGTATATTTGGTAACTATAGGGTTTTTGAATTCCTCAAAGAATTGATTTCCTTCTGTAGCAGTAGAAAATTCTTTTCTGTAACCTTCTGGAAAATTGTTGAAATAGGTCCATTCCATATATAAATCCATCCAGTTGGCCCATCTGAAACCATAAACTCGGTTTTGAGTAATTATTGGCCAAGATTCTCTAGACATTATATGCGCATAAATAACTTCCTTATTAATTTGATGTGGGTCTTGGAAGTTATGGGCAAAATCATCGGTTAAAGAGTATATTCCATCTGCGATAATTTCACCTGTCAATTTTTCAACTTGAGCCCATTTATCTGCTTCATTATACGGGTAACCAGTCAACTGCATATACGTTTTTGCTAAAAAGGCTTTTGCAGCTGTTTTTGAAACTCTTCCATTAGAAACGGTTGGATTATTGTCTCTGTCATTAACGGCCCATTCAATAGCAAATTCAAAATCTTTGATGGCTTGAGCCATAACGTCCCTTTTGGGTGTTAAGGGAAGTTCTAAATCTGGAATTGGATCCAAAGGCATAGGTACATCTCCAAAGCTGGTAGCAAGCCTAAAATAGCATAGCCCGCGTACAAAATATGCATTTGCGTGTGCTGCGTTTATTACCGATTCTTCTACACCTTCTGGATGAGCATCTGCAATGTAACTATTGCAGGCAAGAATGGTTTGGTAATTGCCATTGTAATCATTGGTGGCCCATGAGTTACCGGCAGTTCTTGCAAATTGGTCAGATTCTAGTACAACCCATTTGTTACTACCCAATCTTGACGTTAAATCATCTGCTCCTGTAAAATGTGAATAATTGTCTAATCCCCATGTATTTCTACGTAAAGTTCCATAGATACCTATTATGCCAGCATCTAATGTGTTTTCGTCTGAATAAAAGGTAGCGGAAGCAACAACTCCATCTGATCCTTCGTCTAACTTTTCACAACTTCCTATTCCTAGAAGAATGGCTGCGGCAAAAAGTGTTTTATATATTTTATAGATTCGTTTCATTTTCTTTCTTTTTTGATTAAAAGCTTACTTTAAGTCCAAGAGAAATTGTTCTTGTTAGCGGATACGAAAAAGCATCGATACCTGATTGAGAGTCACTTGTTAATGCCGTACTTGAACCTTCTGGGTCTAGTCCCGAATAGTCGGTTATTGTTAGGACGTTATCTGCACTTGCATATAATCTCATACTACTTAACCCTAGAGCATCTGTTGTGTTATCAGGAATATTATATCCAAGAGTCATATTGCTGATTTTAAAGAAAGAGCCTTTCTCTATATATTGACTTACTACGTAGGTTAGGGAGTAATCAGTTCCATAAGGCATTACCTGTTGTGTAGATGTAGTGTTTGTTGGTGACCATCTATCTCTATAGTCGGTAGAAAGAATACCATAGTTTAACCTATTATCTGTCCAGTTATAAATGTCATTACCAACCGTACCAATACATTGTATAGAAAGATCAAATCCTTTGTAGGCCATGCTTGTGCCAAGTCCGTAAGTGAAATCTGGAGCGGCGTTACCCACAATTTGGCGATCTTCTGCTGAAATAACTCCATCTCCGTCTGCATCTTCATACTTTACCTCACCAGGTCTTGAGCTATAAGAATCAGCTTCTACAGCTTCATTTTCTTGCCAGATGCCAATTGCTTTTAAACCGTAAAGGGAACCCATAGATTCACCTTTTCTAACAATAAATTTATTGTTGCCGCCAACAAGGCTCCAAATTCCAATAGGTTCTTCGTTAGCAATAAAAATTTCTTCAACAGGTTCGCCTCCAGATTCGCCTAAATCTTGAATAATATTTTTATTTTTTGAAAAATTAGCATAAGCACTCCATGTAAAATCTTCTTTGTTCATGATGTT
Source organism: Zobellia barbeyronii (assembly GCF_018603515.1). Classification (GTDB taxonomy): domain Bacteria; phylum Bacteroidota; class Bacteroidia; order Flavobacteriales; family Flavobacteriaceae; genus Zobellia; species Zobellia barbeyronii. Next base: position 664,969 of record NZ_JACATN010000004.1, on the reverse strand, counting down.
CCAGTTTATGCCTACTTCTACACCATTATTGTCTATATCTGCAAAGTTGTTGGTAATTGCAGACTGTCCTGTATACCTAGGAATAGATTTTGCGATAATGACATCGGTTGCTTGTTTAGAGTAAACATCTATTGTCCCGGAAAGCTTATTATCTAAAATACCGAAATCGATACCTGCATTATAGGAAGTTGTTGTCTCCCATTTTAAATCGTTATTGGTGATAGAACCTGGTACAACTCCTTGAACAGTTACTCCATTATCTAACTGATAATATCCATAATTACGACCGTCTCCACTATCTGATGCAGCAAAGGTTTGTTGAATAGTTCCATAACCCACAGCTTGATTACCCACAGAACCAAAACCTACTCTTAACTTTAAATTGCTTAACCAACTGGAATTTTGAATAAAATTTTCTTCAGAAGCTCTCCAAGCAAAGGCAGCGGAAGGGAAATAACCCCACCTATTGTCTGAGTTAAATCTTGACGAACCATCTGAACGCATGGATGCTGTTAGTAAATATCTGTCTTTAAAGCTATAATTTAAACGTCCCATGTAAGAACGCAGTTTGCCCGTTCCATAACCTGAATTAACGGATGATGCTACCCCATTGGCCAATAGGTTCCATTCGTTAGCTAAAGTTGAAAGCTCTCCTACAGTTGCAGAATTGTTTCGACTAACCGATTTTGAAAATTCGTATACCCCTGATATTTTTAGATTGTGTTCTCCAAAATCATTTTCATAAGTAAGAATACTATTTGCTAACCAACTATTACCTCTGTTGTATGCTTGCTGAGCAGTAACATTTTCTCTACTTATATTAATAAAGTCAGGTAACGTACGCTGGCCTCTATAGTTCATAGAGAGACTTCCGGCAGCACTTAAAGATAGGGTTAGGTGGTCTGCTAAATCAATGTTTAAATCAATATTGGAAGTGATTTTATCATTAAGATTCTCCTGATTTTGTCTAATCTGCATTTCTGGGTTTACAAGTCTTCCTACAAGAAAAGCACCGTTGTACCCGTTGTAGGTAGTCCCATCTATGAATTCACCATTCGCATCACGAGAATCCCACATTTGTGGAAAAATAACTGCGTTACCAATAGGGTTTCCAGTACCTCCCGAACCGCGGCCGTTGGCTTGTGATTCTATATGGGTCCCATAAGTGTTGAATTTAAATTTGATGCGTTCGCCTATATTTCCTGATATATTAGAACGAATAGATGTTCTTCTGTAAAATGAATTCTTTATTACCCCTTCATCGTTTAGATGATTGGCAGAGAAGAAGTATTTTAAATTTTCTGACCCACCTGTTAGATTCAAAGAATAGTTTTGTCTATAACCTTGTCTGGTAATTAGATCTACCCAATCCGTTCCGCCTTTTGACTTAAAACCGGCAATGTCAGTCGGTGAGAAGTAAGGGTCTTTGTTTAAAGATGCTTGCTGCTCGTTCATTAGGATGGCCATTTCATCGGTAGATAGAATATCATATTGGTTGACCATGTTACTCATTCCTATATTGGTGTCAAAAGTAACTTTCAAGGCTCCTTCTTTTGGAGCAACGGTAGAAATTAAAACAACTCCATTTGCACCTCTTGACCCATATACGGCGGTTGCAGATGCATCTTTTAAAAAGTTTATCGTGGCTATGTCATTTGGGTTAATAGTTGAAATATCTGCTCCAATAAAACCATCTATTACATATAAAGGTTCGTTCCCATAGTTTATAGAACTACCACCTCTAATACGTATTTTCATTTTTTGACCAGGAGCCCCAGTAGTTTGTTGAATATTTACCCCACTAATTTTACCTTGTAATCCAGCTCCAATTTTAGTGATAGGAGCTTTCAGTAAATCTTTAGCAGAAATAGAAGCGACGGACCCAGTCAGGTCACTTTTCTTTTGTGTTCCGTAACCTACTACCACAACTTCATCTAAGCCTGCAGCGTTTTCTTGCATGACTATTTTAAGATTGCTTTTTCCCTTGGTTGTAACTTGTTGCGATGAAAAGCCGATATAAGACACTGATAATGTAGTATTCGTGTTTTGCACGTTTATAGAGAAATTACCATCAAAATCTGCTGTTACACCATTTGATGTTCCTTTTTCTAAAATGTTGGCTCCAGGCAAGGGTACACCAGATTCGTCAACAATAGATCCGGCTATAGTTGTTCCTTGCGCGTAAATAGTAGATGTTGCAAGAAGCAACATCAAGAATAGTACGCCTATTCTAAACGTATTTTTCCAGTTAATAAATAGTTGATCTTTCTTCATAAGTGAACTTTTTAGTTTGATTTTTGAGCGTTGATAATTAAAGTGAGTGATTGGTTTGGTTTTGGTGTAAGCGATATAGCCTTGTTAAGTTTTTGCGAAATAAATTAATTTCGAAGCTATTTGTTAATTATTATATAATTAAAAGTTAAATATATGTGAAAAAATAAATATATTCTTAAGAGGAATGGCTGTTGTATTTCTGAGTTTATTTTTTGTATCTCTCAGTAAATCTACTTAGTTACCGAAATATTAAAGGAGAATTTAAGGTTTTTTTGAGGGGGTAAATTGAACTTTGGAAGACTAAGTTTATTTGTAATGTATTCATAATAAGCATAATATATTACCGCCTTATTTAAGCCGTAGTGAAAAGAAAACTGTGGTTTTGGTCGCTTATAGAGTAGGAAAGGGAATGTTTTTACTAAAACTTAGTTTTGTAAAACTGCAGACTGTCATTGTTGTTACTTATGACCAATAACTTCCCGTACTTTTTGCTGGTCAAAGTCTTAATATGCCTGGTCTGCTTATCTAGCATCAATCCTGATTGGGTAATAGGTGTTTCTTTAAAATTACCACCTCCCATATTTCTTAGAAGCGTTCCATAACCAGCGTCGTAACGTCCTAGTTCGGTATTGGTGTCATAGAAATTTTCTCCAAGTAGTAAGTCTAACTTCCCGTCTTGATCAAAATCTAATTTATGAATGGCATTTACCGTAGAGAATTGCGCAACAGTAGGTAGAGGAGTAAGCTTGAATTTCTTGTTTCCAAGATTTTCAATGAAACAACTCTGGAATTCGTAGACTTTTAAGGTTTGGGCATTGTTCAGCTCTTCAGGTGTAAATATTTCTTTGAAGTCGGCTTGGGCAAAAGCGCTATATGTAGAGAATTTTTTGCGGAGATATACCATTTGTTTCTCCAGGAGACTTTTTGAAGAAAAAACATGTTCTTTTTCTTCGATAAAATGCGTAGTAACTCCTTCTGGCCAACCATTTTTGTCAAAATCGGCATAATACATCTGTACAGGTTCTTTTTCAGTTGCCCTCAATTTTGAATTCAGTCCAAGATTTCCGGCTACTAAATCAATGTCACCATCATTATCAAAATCTCCGTACTCGACGGTATTCCACCAACCATTTGAAAGCTGTAAGGAATTCGCCTCTGGGTCAGCTTGGCTGAGACTTCCGTTTGAGTTATAATATATCTTCACAGGCATCCATTCACCCACTAAAACAAGGTCCTGCCAATCGTCTCCATTTAAATCAACCCATTGTGCAGAAGTAACCATTCCGCATTTATCAAAAAGTTTTTGGGATGGAGCATCTATCGTAAAATTACCTTTTCCATCATTTTTGAGTAGATATGAATCTGGTGAAGAACCGTATTTTCCGGGAACGGAGCGTGAGGATATGAAAACATCACTATCTTCATCTTTATCAAAGTCGGCTATTGCCAAGTCCGAAACAGTCGTATATATTTCAGGAAAACTACCTTGCTTTGTAAAGTTGCCTTTTCCGTCGTTTAAATAAAGCCGAGTGAGACTTTTAGGATCGGGTTTTATTTCTTGGTTACTGCCGCTACCAACTATTAAATCCAAATAACCATCTCCATTAACATCTACAAATTCTGCAGCGGTATCTTCAGAAGCGGAATCTGTTCTTAGTGTTTTTGAGTTTGAGTGAACAAATTTGCCATTGGATCGTTGCAAATAGATTTCAGAAGATTGATTTAGCGCTCCACCAACAAAAAAGTCATCCAAGCCATCATTGTTCAAATCGGCAATAGCAATAGGTGGACCCCAAGTTGAGTTCATATGAGGAATTAAATGTTCTCTATTGAATTCATAAAACTGATTTTCATCGTGTTTGTAGTTAACGCCTAAGGCGCTACTTTTTAATAATGAAAATAAGGTCTTTGGTGTGTTTTGGGTTTCCGGTTCAACAGCTGATGAACTTTCTTGGGCAATGGTCAATTCTTGCCCTGATGCAACCTTGGTTAGAAGAGTTTGTTCTTTGTTTGGCCATTCTACCAAAACGGTATCAATAGTAGTGTTTTTAATTACTGCAAAATTCAGGTACGGCGGGGGAGAAGATAGGTATCCCCTTACGTTTAATAATTCTTGATACTGTTGTTGACCCTTATTTATTAAGGTGATTTTAGTGCCAATACCAAAAGTGTTTGCAGATTGGCCCTTTAGCTTTATTCTTAGGTAACCTTTATCTGTACTATCGTTCTCTATAGTTGTGTTTTTTAAAATGGATGCTTTTGCATTCAGGTTACTGATAACCAAATCTAGGTCGCCATCATTATCTAAGTCGGTATATGTAGCACCGTTTGAAAAACCTTTTTTGCTACCGCCCCATTCGGTAGATGTATTTGAAAAGGTGAGGTCATTATTGTTTTTGAAGAAAAAATTCTGCAAAGGATAGCTGGGCATTTTATCTGTCAAGGCTTCGCTATAATCGTAATTTCCAGAGCGTAATTGGTTCTGAACCTCTTCGCCGGAAAGGAACTGCATATAGTCCATATCATTACTTCTTCGGAAAATACCGTTGGTAATGAACAAATCTTTTTGACCATCCAGATCAAAGTCATTAGCTAGGACAGACCAGCTCCAATCTGTAGCTTCAATACCTGATAGTCTTGCGATTTCACTAAAGTGTGTTCCATCTCTATTCAGTTGAAAAGTGTTGTGAGCATATTGATGTTGGTAACCAAAAGATAGTTTATAATTAAAAATAGCATACGAGTCTTCGCCATGAGATGCTTTTAGGATTTCGGGCTCATAAGCCTGCATGTCCAAAGACAAAATATCCGGTAGGGCATCGTTGTTTAAATCGGCAATATCATTACCCATAGAAAACCGACTGGTATGTTTTATGTGGGACTCTAAATCTTCTGTAAACGTACCATCTCCATTATTGATATAGAGATAATCGTCTTCATAGAAATCATTGCCAATATAAATATCAGGATAACCATCTTTGTTGATATCGGCCGTGCTAATACCTAATCCAAACCCTAAAGGACTACTGTAAATGCCGGATTCTTTGGTGACGTCAGTAAATTTATCGCCGTCATTTCTAAATAACTTATCTCCATAGGGGCTAGAAATCAAACGCTTTTCAGCACGAGGAAGAACACCGTCGTTAAAATTGGAATGCGTCATAATGTACGCATCAAGGTCGCCATCTAAATCATAATCAAAAAATGCAGTTTGCGTAGTGGCACCTTTTACGGTTAGGCCTAATTCGTTAGCGCTTTCCTTAAAGATAGGGGAGCCGTTCTTATCATTTCCTAGGTTGATAAAAAGAAGGTTGTGTCCGTTGTTCCCTAAAATCTCTCCAATCTGACTTACATAGATATCCAATTTGCCGTCTCCGTTGACGTCGGCAATACTTGCTCCCGTATACCAGGCGTTTGCATCACCACTGGTACCGCTATTTTCAGTAATGTCATTAAACTCAAAATTTCCTTTGTTGAGGTATAGTTTGTTTTCGACCTGATTACCTGTAAAATAAATATCGTCAAGACCATCGCCGTTCAAATCACCTGCGGCAACCCCCGCTCCATTGTAGAAATACATGTAGGAGAATAGGTTCAGCTTTTTGGAAGCTTCTACAGAATTGCTGAAATCTATGCCTGTGGTTGCACTGGGAACTTCTTGAAAAAGAGTGCTTTCAACAATTGGAGCTTCTGGCTCCTTATTCACTTGACAAGAAGCCAATAACACCATGATCAAAGCAAATACCTTTGCCCTAATTGGTAAAAAAGAAAAACGACGTCCAAAAAAAAGTAGGGGCATGTGTTTGATTTATAAGAGTACTTTTTTATCGTTTTACAGAATACCCTTGTTCGCGATAAGCCTCTAAAATAGTACTCATTTCTTGTATTACATCAGGATGTGCCTCAAAAATATTATTTCTTTGCTCAGCATCCTTGTTCATATCAAAAAGTAGAGCAGGTGTATTGAAATCTTCGTACCCTTTTAGCTTTTTAAAAGAATCTGGCATTTTTGAGTGTTCGCCAGAAGGCTTGTTAATATATAGCCACTTTCCTTTTCGTAGACCCCAAATACCATCGTAAGTATTATGGACTGTAGCTTCGCGGAGAGGGTTCTTATATTTTTTTCCGTTTATGAGGGGTAACAGGTTATAGCTGTCTGGTGCTGCATTTGCTGGAATTGATGTCTTTGTGATTTCAGCTAAAGTAGCCATAATGTCTACTTGGGAAATAACTTCTTCGGAAATAGTCCCAGCCTTTATGTGGTCAGGCCATTTGATTATAAAAGGTACATGATGGCCACCTTCCCAAACATCACGTTTTAGACCTCTAAAATCTCCCATACTAAAATGTTCGTATTTTTCCGCACGTTCAAAAGCATATTTTTCCGGGCCGTTATCCGCTGTGAAAATTACGATAGTGTTTTTGTCTAGCCCTTTTTCTTTTAAAGCTTTCATAACTTGACCCGCAACCCAATCTGTTTGGAACATATAATCGCCATATGGGCCTGCTTCAGATTTGCCAACAAATTCTTTGTTAGGAATTATTGGTGCATGGGGGGAGGGTAGAGCCATATAAAGGAAGAACGGTTTATCTGCTTCTTGTTGGTTGATGTAGGCTACTGTTTTTTTGGTAAGGGCAGGAAGTACCTCATACGGGTTCCAACCCTCAACTTTTGGGCCGGGCCTAAACTCCCATTCCCCTTCATTAACATTAAAACCTACATTATGAACGTCCATAACTGCTTTTGGAAGTTCAATAAATTGGTCGTTTTCAATCCATGCGTATGGAGGAAAGTTAATGGTTCCATCACCAAAATAATAGTCAAAACCTTGATCTAATGGTCCGCCCGTAAGGGGACCGCTCCAATCAATATCTTCTGGCTTGTAGAACTTACGTTTTTTGTTCCACTGAAAAACCTCGCCAGAAGGTTCATTCTTGAATTTCCAGTTCCAACCTAAATGCCATTTTCCGATAGCTGCAGTTTTGTAGCCGTTATTTTTCAGTATTTCCGGAAGCGTAACATCCGATTCATTAAAGAACGGAGGTCCAAAAGAATTTACAATATCGTGTTGTCTTCTCCAGTGATATGTGCCGGTAAGCAATGCATATCTACTTGGCGAGCAAATACCCGAAGAACTATGGGCGTCTGTAAAGCGCATACCCTCTGATGCTAATTTGTTAAGGTAAGGAGTGGGTATTTTAGAGTCTTTGTTTTGGCACTGTAGATCTCCATAACCCATATCATCTGCATAGATTATAACAATATTGGGTTGTTGAGAATAGGTCTGGGTAATGGCCACCAAAGTATAGAGTGTGGTGAGCAAAATTAATCTTCTCTTTAAAATTCTCATATGCTGACTTTAAAAATGGAGGTTGAAAATACTATTAATTTATGGTAAAGACTTAAGAAAAAAGCCAGCAGACAACAAGGTCAACTGGCTTTTAAGAAAAACTAACTCAACATTTTAACAAAAACAGATATGTTACTGTTCTCATGTTTTTAATGCGGATTAATAATCCGGATTTTGCTCTAGTGCTTCATTCTTGTCTATTGCACTTTGTGGCAATGGCCATTTATAATGCTTAGGTAGGAATATCCTGTTAGCATCTACGTGAGAATCGTAAAAACCATTAAGTACTTCTTCTGCTATACCCCAACGTTTAAGGTCAAAGTAACGTAAACCTTCAAATCCTAGTTCATATCTACGCTCATTACGAACAACTTCGCGAAGTTCGCCTGGGTCTGTAGTAGTAATTGCAGGATAGGAGCCTGTATCGCCTAATGCTACGCCATATGCTCTTGCTCTTACTTGGTTAATGGCATCCAATACGGAAGTGTCAATACTACCGGATTCTATTTTACCTTCAGCATACATTAAAAGTACGTCTGCGTAACGGATATGAATGTAATCTGTACCTTCTGTAAAGTTCTGTACGAATGAAGCTCTAGTTTGAGGAGAAATCCATTTTAACAACCCAAAACCAGACAATGTTTTTTGCTCAACTTCTGGATTCCACTCGCCTTCTAGTACTATTTTACTTAGTCTAGGATCACGATTTTCTAATGGGGTGGTTGCGTCATATAGCGGAGATTCATCTATAGGTAAACCATCAGTAGCTTCAAAAGAATCTACAAAATCTTTCGTTGGTTTTAAAGTTCCCCAAAAGCCAATCATGATTTCACTACCTCTGTCTTGGAATTCTCCAGGAGCACTTGAGTATTTGGTAGAGAATATAATTTCTGGATTATCAGCCTGTCCAGCGTCAATAAAAAGGTCTTCGTAATTAGTGGAAAGGGAAAAACTACCACCGTCCATTACGGCTTTTGCCGCTACTGCTGCTTCGGCAAATTTACCTTGGTACAAGTACGTTCTCGCCAATAAAGCATTTGCGGAACCTTTAACAACATAACCATCATTATATGGAGCTTCTGATAAATTTGCAGCTGCAAATACAAGGTCTTTTTCAATTTGAGCAAAAATTTCTGATTCAGGGTTTTTAGGTAAATCCTGATTCTCTAAAGTAGTTGGTTCTATTCTAAGAGGCACTTCACCATAAGTAGTAACCAGATTGTAGTAGAAAAAAGCACGTAAAGTACTTGCCTGAGCTTTCCAGTCATTTAGTTTATCTGCTTCGATATTCTCAACTTGGTCTATGTTGGCTAAAAAGAAATTACAAGTTTGAATTCCTTTATAACATACGGTGTAAAGTTGAGCAATTGCACCATTATTTCCACCAGAGGTAGCTGAAGCTGTACCATCAATAAGCTCTCTAAAGCCATAGTTGAATGTTTGGTAACAATCATCTGTAAGAGCATCCCAGTTTGGTTTAATGGTTGGAGGCCATCCGCCATCGGCACGAATAGCCAGCATGTTTTGTTGTAAATTACTGTATACACCGGTCAATGCCAGTTGTGCATCCTGCTCAGTCTTCCAAAAAGTGTCGGAAGGTAATTGAGAAGAAGGCTGCTTGTCTAAAAAGTCGTCTTCGCACGAACTTATCGTAATCCCCAGAAAGGATAGTGCGAGTAATATGATTGTCTTTTTCATTATATATTATTTTTTGATTGACTAAAATGTCATGTTTACACCTAGGGTTAATGTTTTTCTAAATGGGTAGGCATCTACACCATTAGCCTCTGGATCTACATCAATAGGGAAGTCTTTTTGGAAAGTAAGGTAATTTTCAGCTGCAAAATAGAACCTTAACTTGTTGAACGGTGTTTTGTCCAATACATCTGTAGGTAGTGAATACCCCAAAGTAACGTTTCTTAATCTAAGGTATGACGTGTCCCATAACCAGAAAGAATTGTTGTATACGGTAGATCTACGTGTTTCAGCAGTTTCGTAATAAACGGCTGGTAATCTAGAATTTCTGTTTTCAGGTGTCCATGCTTCGGTTAACCATGCTTTGTCTGTACCACCATCTTGTCTAAACGGGTCACGGGCAATATAGTTTTTAGTTCCTTCTACGCCTTCCCAAAACATTCTAAAGTCTAGATTTTTGTAATTTACAGAAAGATTAAGTCCGTATACAAAAGCAGGGTATCTACCATCTATATGAATACGATCATCACCATCAATAACACCATCATCGTTTTGATCTTTCAATTTAATGAAACCTACCTTACCTGGTTGAGGCTGCACAGCTGAACTTGCTATTTCGGCCTCATCTTGGAAATACCCATCAGACTCCCACATGTACCAATCTTCAAAGGCATAACCTTCTTGATTAATGTTTCTGTCTTGTATCTCCTGGTCCCCAAAAGTTTTTAAGCTGTTTTTAAACCAAGATACGTTTCCGTTTACACTGTAACGTAAGTCATCATTTATACTATTGTCATGGCCTAGTACAATATCCCAACCTTTGTTGGTCATGGCACCTTGGTTGACTACAGGAGCATCTAGGCCACTACTTTCATCAACTTGTAATTGTCTTAAAATATCTACAGTTTCTTTTACGTAGTAATCAGCAGAACCATATAGTTTTCTGTTGAATAGGCTGAAATCTACTCCAAAGTCAGTTACTGTCGTAGTTTCCCAAGTAATATCTGAATCAACCAAACTTCTTAGACCAACTCCGGCAAGAACGCTGCTTCCAAAAGGATATCCGAATTGATCGAAAGATAAAGTAGATTGGTAAGGGTATATACCTGAGTTTAATTCATCATCCTGTACATCTATACCAATGTTTTGGTTACCTAATTGACCCCAAGAACCTCTAAGTTTTAGTTCGCTTACAGCGTCAATATCTTGAAATAGGTCTTCTTTGTCCAATCTCCAACCAGCAGATACTGATGGGAAAACACCCAGTCTGTTGCCTTTGGCAAAACGAGAGCTAATATCGCCCCTTACGTTAGCTTCAATAAGGTATTTCTCTTTATAGTTATAATTGGCTCTACCAAAGAAACTCTGAATAGCCCAGCTTTCAGAAAAGCCTGTAGTAAACTGGTTTTCAGAATTTACACCTTCTAAATCCGTGATTTGTCTGTTTGGAATACCTGTTCTCTGTGACCTTGTGAAATTACGGTCAAAACCTTCTTGACTATACCCACCTAAAACTTTAAAGTCATGGTCGCCAATCAATTTTGAATACGTAAGTGTGGAGAACAACGTAGTTTGCTTGCTCCAAGTATTATCAACGGTTAATTGAGATTGGTCACGAGTAGTTCTAAGGTATTCGCCTGTTCTATAGTTGTACTCATCATATTGAATACGTTGGTTTTTGTAGTAGTCATAGTCAAACTTATAAGCACCCTTTGTACTCCAAACTAAATCATCTGAAAGCTTAACGTCAAAAAATAGGTTCCCGTTAAAGTTATATTGGTTTAAAACTTCACCGTCCTGAACCTCCAGTTCTGCAATAGGGTTGTTTCTGGTAAAACCTTCATCAAAACCTGGGAACTCTGTGTCCGTACCAGAGAAAGCTTTGCCGGAATAATGTCCTGTGCCATCTAAGGTATATACACCCCAAGTTGGCCTAACTCTAAATAAATTGAATAAACCAGATTCTGTACCAGCTTGTTGAGGGCCACTAGTTTTAGAGGCAACACCAGATACGGTACCACCTACGGTAAGTTTCTCGCCTATATCTGATTTTACACTCATAAAGAAGTTATTCTTCTTAAATCCGGAAGAACGAATGATTCCAGGCTGATCCCAGTTACCCACAGAAATGTTATAGCTGGTACCATCAATAGCCCCACTAGCCGTTACAACATGGCGTTGTACAATTGGTGTTCTAGAAGCTTCGTCAAACCAATTGGTATTAGGAAATGCAGGATTGCCTTGATTGTTTCTATAAGCATCTATCAAATTTTGCGGATATGGATTTGCAGAAGCACCAGGTGTATTTATCAACGCTTGATTCATCAGCGTCATATAATCTGCAGAATTTGATATCATTTGAGGAACCTTAGTAAAGGTTTCTGTTGATACACTACCGTTATATTCAATTTTAAAACTGTTATTGCCACCAGTTTTGGTAGTAACTAATATTACACCATTTGCTGCTCTAGAACCATAAATGGCTGCAGAAGAAGCATCTTTTAATACAGAAATGGAACCAATTACCGAAGGATCTAAATCCTGTAGGTTACCTTCTACACCATCAATTAATACTAAAGGAGAGTTGTTACTTCCAAAAGAGTTAAGACCACGAATCTTAATGTTCAAGCCTTCATTACCTGGAGCACCACTGTTCTGTGAAATTTGTAGACCGGCAGCCTGTCCTTGTAATGCTTGGAACGCATTTTGAACGTTTCTGTCTTCCAGAGCCTCTTCATCTACGGCGGTTACTGAGCCGGTTAAGTTCACTCTTTTTTGTTGGCCGTAACCTACTACAACCACTTCTTCCAGTTTACTTGCGTCTTCGGCAAGGGAAACTGTAATTGTAGATTGTCCGTTTACAGGAACTTCTTGAGTAGAAAAACCAATATAGCTGAAAACCAAAGTGGCATCGCTAGTAGCGGAAATAGAATAATTCCCATCAAAATCTGTTTGTGTACCAGTGGTTGTTCCTTTAACTAGAACGTTCGCACCTGGTAAGGGCATTCCTGCGTCATCTGAAACGGTACCGTTAATTGTACCATCTTGAGCGTGTAATTGAACTGTAGCTAGTAGAAGCCCTAAAAAGGAGAGTCCCAGCCGCAGCAAAAAAGGTTTTTTGGTGGATTGTTTTTTGTGTTTCATAAGGTCATTTGAGAGTTTTAAGTTAAGAAAAGCTAATGTAGCTTTAGAGTTAGGGTTAAAGTATAACAAATGGTTTCAATAAGGAAACAAATGATCAAATAAAAATAGATGTTAGGTCTGCCTTTTGTTAGGTGTTATCCATTTATCTGTCTATTTAAATGACTAGGTTTTTCAAAACTGAGCTATGGTTTTAGCTATGATGTCTCCCTCAGTAAATAGGGTGTATTTCTCCGTCCAGTAGCACAATTAAGAGTGTTCTAGATATAAAATTTAGTCTAGTTCTGTTATTGTTAGATAGGGTGAAGTTTAGTGAGAAAAACTATCTATATTTTTATAAGCTTGTATGACTGCTTGCTCCCCTTCTTTGTCAGGTCTTGAGTTGCCGTGTTCCATACCTAAAACACCATTGTAGCCTTTTTCTTTAATGAATTTTAGTACATTCCAAAAGTTAATTTCTCCTGTAGTAGGTTCATTTCTGCCAGGATTATCACCAATTTGTATATAAGCGATTTCATCCCAACAAGCTTCCATGTTCGGTATGAGATTACCTTCTTGGATTTGTTGATGATATATGTCGAAAAGAATTTTACAAGAAGGAGAATTTACCGCTTTACAGATTTCATAGGCTTGTGGTGAGTCTGTTAAGAAAGCTCCTGGATGATTGAAAAAGTTTAAGGGCTCAAGCACCATTGTTAGGTTGTGAGGTTCAAAAACAGCCGAAGCCTGTTTAAGCGTTTCAATAACATTCGCTCGTTGGTAGCCTTCTTTTATTTTCGGGGCTACATTACCTGGTACAACGGTCATCCATTTTGCGTTTACCCGTTTTGCTACTTCAACCGATTCTTTGCAATGCGCTAGAAAGGCTTTTCTGTTTTCTGAATCTCCTGAAGCTACATGACCTTCTTTTAAGAATACGGCAACGAACACACCCATTTCAATGCCCCTTTTTTCCATGGTTTGAGCCATTTTTTCCTGTACGGCTACATCCCGGGTGCGCATTTTATTATCCTCAAAAGCAGTGAAACCTTGGTCTGCCATAAAATTGAGTTGGTCAATAGGGTCTTTGCCCGCATGGCTTTCGAACATGCCCAAATGTGGAGCATATTTTAAGTTGAATTTATAAGGCTCTTTTGGTGAGGCGAAGGGCGAGGCATACGATAGCCCCGAACCCATTGAAATTGCTCCTGTAGATAAAGCTGTTTTTTGTATAAAATTGCGTCTCTTCATTGCACGTACTTTGTGTTAGGTAAAATGGTTTTGTTGGTTGGATTCCTATTTAGATGGACCAAGCTTTTCCTCCTGTTAATTCATCTAAATCACCACAGGCAATCCATTGTCCAGGAATAGAATCATAAGCAAGCACTTTTTCGCCAACATATTCTGTGCATTTATAGCCCCAAATGGTCAGGTCGCGAATTTTTTTAGCAAAAGGAACTCCTTTTGCCTTTTTATCGGTTAAGGCCTTCAGCATTTCAGGAGCAATGTCTTTTGCGGTCAGGTCACTTATGTTTTCTTTTTTTGAACTTTCTAGTGCGTTTACGGCCAACTGGTCAAGCGTAGCTTTGAACTGATCTTGCTGATTGGGAGGCATCACCTCGTTCGCAAAACTGTCCAGAAAAACGTGAACATTAACTTCCGATGCTGATAACGTATCAGTTTTAGGGAGTAGGCTGTCTATTACGCCTATGAGAACCGTACCTTGGTTTTTGTCAAGAAACTGTGGTGTCCACGCTGCAGCTTTGGTGTCATTACAACTTTGTAAAACGCTCATGAATGTCGGTGCGGCTACTACGTAACCCATTGACATTCCTATTTGCATCAATGCTTTTCTTCTATCCATGATTATATATTTCCTTTTTTAAGTTCTTCTACTGCGTGATTGGCGGCTCTTGCCGAAAATGCCATGTAAGTCAATGATGGATTTACACAACTTGATGAAGCCATAAAGGCACCATCGGTAACATAAACATTAGGTACTTCATGTACTTGATTATGACCGTTCAAGACCGAAGTTTTTGGGTCTCTACCCATACGAGCAGTTCCCATTTCGTGAATACCATGACCAATGTTGTAAGAGCTGTTGTTGGTTTTGATATCTCTTGCTCCTGCTTTTTTCAACATTTCTGCTGCTTGAACTACAATGTCTTCACGCATTTTAAACTCGTTGTCACGTATTTCGGCATCAAAAGTTACGGTGGGTAATCCCCAGCCATCTAAATTATCATAGTCTAGCGTCATACGATTGTCTTGGTACGGTAGGATTTCTCCAAAACCACCTACGCCCATCGTCCAGCCACCAGGTTTTAGAATAGCCTCTTTAAGCTCGGCTCCCATGGCAAGTTCTGCAACAGAATCTTTCCAATTTTTTCGACTTGCGCCTCCTTGGTATCCAAATCCTCGTAAATAGTCTTTACTTTTTGATTTGATGTCGATATTCTTAAAACGTGGAATATACACGCCACCTGGTCTTCTACCTTTATAATATTTATCATCAAAACCATCAAATTTTCCGTTGGCTCCTGCGCCTAAATGATGGTCCATAATGTTTCTCCCCAGTTGGTCAGAATCATTACCCATTCCGTTCGGAAAACGTTCAGATTTGGATTGCATAAGAATAGAAGCCGATGCAATTGCGGATGCACATAAGAAAATGACCTTCGCCTTAAATACAAACTCTTCTTTTGTTAAATGGTCAATAACCTTAACACCAGTTGCTTTTTTGGTATCAGGGTCATAAATGACCTCGGTTACAATAGAATCTGGTCTTAGGGTAAGATTACCTGTGCGTTCTGCGGCAGGAAGTGTAGATGAATTACTACTGAAGTAACCACCAAAAGGACATCCTCTGGAACACCTATTCCTAAACTGACATTTGGTACGTCCTTCAAACTCTTTGTCACCCGTTATGTGAGCAATTCGGCCTGAAGTAACTACTCTGCCATCTAAATTTTCGTAAACCTGATCTCTAAAATGTTGTTCTACACAGTTCAAATCCATCATGGGTAAAAACTGTCCATCTGGTAATTGGCTCAGTCCCATTTTTTCACCGGAAACTCCAATATAACTTTCTACCTTATCATACCAAGGAGCAATGTCCTTGTAGCGAACGGGCCAATCAACACCGTGACCATCATTTTTATTGGCTTCAAAGTCAATTTCACTCCAACGGTAACTATGACGGCCCCAAGTTATGGAACGCCCGCCAACATGGTAACCTCGCATCCAGTTAAAGGGCTTGGTCTCATTATACGGGTGTTCTAGGTCATTCACGAACCACTTATAAGAATCCGCACTTTTTCCTTTGTTTGTTCTACTTTGTTTGGGTCTTTTTGCTTTCTCTTCAATAGACAGTTCAAGGCCGTGTTCAAAGTCCCAATCGTCCATATGGGCTGTAGTATAGTCTTTAATGTGCTCCACCATTCTGCCACGTTCTAGCATCAAGGTTTTTAATCCATTTTCGCACAGTTCTTTGGCAGCCCAGCCTCCGCTGACACCAGTACCTACGACAATGGCATCATAGGAACTTTGCTCTTCGTTAAAATAAAATTTGCTCATTTTTTATATTTTGAAAATAGGTTTGGATTGTTTTCCTTATTTGAATTTAATTCTTCTTTGCTTTTTTCTTCTTTTTGATAATGCCAATTTCAGGACGAGGTATATCTTCTGAAGCTCCTCTCATAACGTAAGGTTCCCATTTTTTTTGGGCCTTTTGCCATTCTTGAAGTGTTTTTGTAGGATACCATGAAGGCCAGCCTGTACGGTTAAAATCGTAATTTTTTTGATTTTTGGCTACCCATTCATCGACCGTTGAAAAAGGGTTTTTATCTGGAAAAACGCCAATTGCTCTAAACTCTTCACTTACACCTTGGTCTTTGATGACATTGGTGCGCCAGTTTTGAAGTTCGGCCAGCAGCTCTTTTTTCACAGAGCTATATTCGGGGTTATCGGCTACATTGTCTACCTCAAATGTGTCTTTTTGTAGGTCATATAGCTCAATTTTGGGTTTTATTGGGGCAAAGAAGGCAGCTTGCTCGGCAGTAAGTTCTCCTTTGAGGTACATGATACTCATTTCGGTTAGTACGGGATAGGCGTTTTCCTTGTATTGGTTGTATTGTAAATACGGCCTTTCGGGCATTAAGTTTAGAATGAGTTTGTAATCTTTTGAACGTATGGAACGCATGGCATCATGGGTTTCGTCCATCTTATCACGAGCTGCAAAAGTGTATTTCCTATTTTTTATCTCATCACCTAAAAGATTTTTTCCATGTAAAGGTACTGGAGGGATGATGTTGGCTGCGGAAAGTATAGTGGCATCAATATCCAAAGACATAACTAAATCTTCATTTACTTGACCGGGTTTCACTTTTTCAGGCCACCGCAAAATCATGGGTATTCTGGTGCCACCGTCATATAAGAATTGTTTACCTCTAATATGGCAACGGCCATGGTCGCCAATAAAAAAGACAATAGTATTATCGGCAAGACCTTCATCTTTAAGTCGTTTTAACAAAGCACCTACTTCTCGGTCCACCAATTGCATTTGTTCAAGGCCGTTGGCCCAATCACGGCGAATAAAAGGAGTGTCGGCATAGTAGGGTGGAAGTTCAACATCTTTTATATCAATAGGCCTTTCTGGGTCACGGTTCCAAGACCGGTGGGTACCTCCAAAAGTAATCCTGGCAAAGAAAGGTTGGCCGGGTTCGCGGTCTGCCCAGTCATTGGTGTTCATAAAAAGTTCTTCTTTGGTGTCGGGAAAAAAATTCATATCGGTCTTCCAGCTCATCAAAGTGGTAAAATACCCAGCTTCTTCAAATAATTTTGGAATGGGTTTTATGCCATAGGGTAATGCCTGTTTGTTGTGCTCACGATGCTGGTTTGCTCCAATGTAGTTTTGATGGAAACCTGTCATCATTGCAGAACGAGAGGTTGAACAAACGGGTGAAGTTGTAAAAGCTTTGTTATAACGAATACCCTCTGAAGCCAATTGGTCTACATGTGGGGTGGAGATACCTTTTGTGCCGTAGCAGGATAAATCTGGACTCCAGTCTTCGATGGTAATCCATAGGATATTTGGGCGGCTGTCAACTGTTTCTGTTTTCGCTTTTTTAGAGCTATCTCCACAGGAGGAGAATATAAGAGAGCAAATACATAATAACGGGAGACCAAAATTTTTAACCGACAGAATCATAAAGGTTGTGAATTATATCTGATATCAAATAAAACCTAAATGCAGTAAAGCTGTGTATGTGTCTGTTTATGTGTTGTCTCTCTCTGTAAATTGGGAACCTGCTTTAGAATTACTCATTATAAAAGTCTGAAATAATATTTCTAGCCCCTTTTTGATAATCCCATAGATAATCACCGGTTACGTCAACACATTTTTGACTAATATGATCCGGAAGCACGGAAACTAGAGAGTATCCTATTTTCGATTTGAACATTTCTAAATGCTGTAGGTATTTTTCTTCTGTGATATCTTTTCATGATAATATGCTCGGAATAGACAGCTTTACCTTCCATATTCCAATGGTCCATGAAACGACCACCAGAACAAGGTTGTTCCATTCTTTGGGTCGTTCTCTTTCTACCACCATTTCACTGGCTTTCTTTTTTTGCTTCTCCGATTCAGTTTTTTGCTGAGATTGAATTGATGAGAGATTGAGAAAGGCTAGGACAAGAAAAAGGTAGTTCAGTTTCATTTTAAAAGTGGTTCTATTCTGTAATCAATTTTTGGATATCGGCATCAAATGCTTTGAACATTAGCAAATGGCCTTCTGCATTGGGGTGCAGGTAATCGGGCATAAGTTCTTTGTTAACCTTTCCATTTTCATCAACATATTCTGAGCTGATGTCTATATAATGGATTTTTGAATTCTTTTTTGGGAAGGAAGAAAGCAATTTGTTCGTTGCCTTGTTGATATTATCTCTGTGATTGGGTTTATAACCATAAGGAAGAATACCCATGAGGAGAATTTCGGTATTCGGTAGTTTTTGATTTAACAGGCTGCATATTTTGTAAATACCATCGGCCAGTTCTTCTGGGGTGCTTATGTTTAAATAATGGTTGCCGTCCGTGTTATTTGTACCTATGAGTATAACTGCAACTTTGGGATTTATACCTTCTAAGGTTCCATTTTCAATACGCCATATAACATTCTCGGTGCGATCACCACTAATGCCCATATCTACGGTGCGGTACTGGTCTAGGTACTTGGTCCAAACCTCTTTTCGGTCCTCTTCTTCCAAAGTGTGAAAAATAGAGTTACCCACTAAAATCAGTTCAGGGTCAGATTTAAGTCGACTTTTAATAGTCTCATGTCGTTGGTTCCACCATTCACCTTCTAGTTGAACGGATTGCGCTGCAGGGTTTTCCTTTGGTGAGCTAAGTTTGGCGCTAGCGCATGATATAAGTATACATGTAGATAAAAGGAGTAGGGCGTGACTTAATTTAATTTTTTTAACCATGATAGTTCAACTTGGTTTAGACTTTCTTTTGAATCGGGCCAATACCATTTTCCCAGTTTTCACTGCATTCCTTAAAAAGTATCGCTTTCAGTTTTTCGGTTTTTTCAGGATGCCCTTTGGCTAAATCATTTACCTCTCCATAATCATCAGGTAAATAATAGAGTTGAAAAATATCTTCCTTAAGATAGTATCTGAGCTTCCAACCTTCTTGGGTGACCAAAGCGGGACCCATTTTTGAAGAATAAACAGTATAGTTGCGCAATTTGGGCTTGCCTCCAAAAAGAGTTTTTGCATAAGAAATGCCATCTTTTTCCTTTCTCTGTGGAGTTCCTACAATCTCGGCAAGGGTATTTAGGAAATCATAATTACTGACCATTTGTTCGCTTACCGTGCCAGCCTTTATTTTGTTTTTCCAATACCAGAAAAGGGGAACACGTACACCACCTTCCCAATTATCACGCTTTTTTCCGGACATACCGTCGTTTCCATCAAAAATATCTCCTGCAACCCTACTGTTAAAGCGAGTAGTGATATTATCAAATTCTTCTCCTTTTACATTGACGTTGTTTTTTGAGGTACGCCCTTTTTCCGGATAATAGATTTCATGTCCATTATCCGAAGTAAAAACGATGATAGTATTATCCAAGATTCCCATTTCTTCTAGTTTGGCATAAATTCTACCCACATCGTCATCCAACATTTTTACCATAGAAGCATATTCTTTTTCCCATTGCGTTAAGTTTGGGTTGTTCTGTAATTCAGGATGTACCTCAGGAACCATAGTAGGACCGTGCGGCAACTGAGTGGGAAAATAGAGAAAGAAAGGTTTGTCTGTTTTTTTAGGATGATTGGCATCCATAAAACCCAACATTTTGTTCATGATAATATGCTCGGAATAGACGGCTTTTCCTTCCATATTCCACCGATTCTTAAAGTTTTCGGGAGAGTCGTATTCCGTGGTTTTGGCACAATCTACATGTGTATTCCCTGGGATGTCTACTTTTTTACCATCTTCAAAAAGAAACGGAGGATAAAATCCATGACAGCGGAGATGGTCATAATACCCAAAATGATGGTCCCAACCATGGCGTTCCATACGTTCAGGAGTAGTAGCGAACCCCCATTCTAATTTTCCAAACTGTCCTGTGGTATATCCTGCTTTTTGGGCAATTTCACCCAAGAATACTTCGTCCTTTTCGGCAGGAAGTGCCACCTCGTGTATTTTAGCCTTGATTTCGTCTAGGGTAAGTCCGTTATCCAATTCCTTATAAATACCAGCTTTTACAATGGTCATGGCATCACCTCCGTGGCAGTCGTGCATTCCGGTTAATAGGCTGGCCCTTGCCGGAGCACAATACATAGCGCCATAAGCTCTTTCAAACTGCAAGCCTTCTGAAGCCAGCTTGTCAATATTAGGAGTAGTTAGCATGTTTTGTCCGTAAGTGCCGAGCATGCCGCGCCCCATGTCATCCGCATAAATAAGAATAATATTTGGTTTTTGAACCTCTTTTTTCTGGGCCCAAGAATTAGGTAGGCTTAAAAGAATTAGAATGATATTAACCAGAAATTTTTTTGAGTAGCACATTGAATATTGCTGATTTATTGGTTTTAGACTATTTTGAGAGCATGGAATTTGGAGGCAGAGGTACTTCATTCATTGTTCGCCAAGTTACTAGTTCGTCAAGTAGGTTTTGAGCTGTTTTTGAATCCTCTTGGGCCAAGTTCTTAGTCTCCTTTGGGTCGCTCTTTAAGTTGTAAAGTTCCAGTTTTCCATCAGCTAAAAATTGGATTAGTTTATAATCTCCTTTTCGGATTACGGAACAGGTGCCGTTTTTGTATTGGCTGGCCAAATGCCAGAATAAGGGACGTTCTTTAAAACTGTTTTTGTCTTTTTGAAATAGGGGAATAAGCGATTTTCCATCAAGCTGCCCTTTGTAATCAATGTTGGCTGCATCCATTAATGTTGGAAAATAATCGGTAACGGAAATTGGAATCTTCGTTCTTCGGGCTTTTACCTTGCCGGACCAATGGATTAAAGCAGGAACTTTTATTCCGCCTTCATAAATTTCGCCCTTGGAGCCTCTTAAGTTTAAATTCTCAGAAGCAATACCATGATAGCCATTATCAGAAGTAATGATAATCAATGTATTTTCTTCTAAATTATTCTTTTTGAGGTATGTCATGATTCTACCAATATTCTCGTCCATAGACTGTACCATGGTAGCGTAACTGGCCATGCGTTCTTTGTTTTCACCTATGCCTTGTCCTGTTATGGGGTCACCTGGTTTTTCCATGTATTTATCAAAGAGCTCGTCGTTTCTATTTTTTATAGGACGATGTACCTCATAGAAATGAAGGTTGACCAAGAACGGGGCATTTTTATGGTCATCCATAAACTCAATAGCGTCGCTGGCAAGTCGGTCCGTAAGCCATTCGTCATCAGGTTTAGGTGAAATGAATGGATTGCTAAACGGTGCGCGATATCCTCCACGTTCGCTTTTGTAACCACCTTCTTCTAAAGCTGGGTCTCCGCGAAACGTGCCGCCAACATTTTTAATAAAGCCCCTCCCTTCCGGGTAATACTGTTTTACGGCTGGCGTCTTATGGTTTTCTACCCAAGTGAAATCTCCGGGTTGAGGTTGATTCAATTTTTGTTGGATGGGCCAGTCCATTGCCAGTTCTTTTTCTGGATATGGTCCCACAATATGCCATTTGCCTAAGTGAATGGATTTATAACCAGCAGTTGCCAGAGGTTCGGCATAAATAGGATGTTCTTTACCAACCGTCCACCTAGAGAATATGTTCTCTTGATCATCACCTCTCTCTAGTACGGGAACAGTGTAAACACCAGTTCGGAAAGATTGTTTTCCAGTAAAAAGAGCAGCTCTGGAAGGTGAGCATGTGGGATACATGTAGGCATTGTTAAATACCAAGCTCTCTTTGGCCAAAGCATCTAATGCCGGTGTCTCAAAATATGTTGAACCGTTAAAACCAACATCGGCATAGCCGAGGTCGTCCACAAGAACAAAAATGATATTGGGCTGCTTTTCTTGTGCCCAGTGGAATAAGGGACTCATCAAAAAAGTAAGAAAGTATACAGAACATTTTTTTGGAAATTTTGAACCTAGCATTTATTCCGTTTTTTTAGTGTACTTAATAGGTGTTATACGTTTACCCGTTTTGTAATCTAATCGCTTTCCATAATAGATATAGTTATCAAAAACCTCTCCTTTGCCTAATGTTCTAGGATCGCCCTGCGCAATGAGTTCCGTTTCCATTTGGGTACGAAGCTTTGCAATGCTACTACTGTATTCAGGTTTAGTAGCTAAATTATAGATGCAGTGGGGGTCCTTTTGAATGTTGTAAAGTTCGTTTTCCGGTTTCTTATCAAAATTCATCTCAAAGAAATGGTATTCTTCATCATCTGGATTTATGGAGGTGATGTAACTTTTTGTAGGAGAACCATCCGTATTCATAAAGCCATATTCCGGATTGCCAACAGGCCATCTTTCAGGTTGTATATTATGGACATATAGGAGGGAATCATTTCTAATGGCCCTAACGGGATAAGCAAGGTCAATTCCATCTTCGTTAGATCTGCCAACATCGTGACGTTCCTTACCCAAAAGGACATGGTCTCGGGCCGCATCAATCCTACCTGATTCTGCAGTAAAAAGTTGCTTTGTGATACTGCTTCCCGTCATTTGTTGATGAGGAATTTCTCCAGCTACTTCCATAAACGTGGGGGCAAAATCAGAAAAGCTAACGAAATCGCTCACGGTTCGCCCAGAAGTAATCTTTCCTTTCCAATACGCAATAAGGGGTATATGAAAACCTTCTTCATAAATCTGACCTTTTACCCTTGGGAAAGGCATACCATGATCAGAAGTTATAATTACCAAGGTGTTTTTTAATAATCCTTTTTTCTCAAGAGCTTTAATTGCTTTGCCCACATGGGTATCGAACCATTCCACTTCATTGGCATAGTCCAATAAGTCACCACGAACAACTTCATTATCTGGATAAAATGGAGGAACATTAGCTTCTTCTAGCCTTCGTCCTGCTTTTTTCCATGAATCTAACTCATAAAATCGATGCGGTTCTTTTGCTCCCAACCAAAAACAAAATGGAGTGCCTTTAGGATTATCGTTCAAGAAAACCTCAAAATTTGCAGCATAATCAATATCGGAAATGCCTTTGTATGGTGGTTTAACCTTAATAGCATTGTGCTCTGGGCCTGCAGGATTGTCTTTGGTGTCATATACTCCAGGTCCCCATCCTTTACCCGTATAACCTACGCGATAGCCCTTTTTAGCCAATAACTGCGGATAGGTTTTGAATTCTAGCGGAAAGCGACCGTTATGGTCTGCCGCTTCCTTAAGTTGCCAACTATACTTGCCCGTTAAAATACAGGCACGTGCTGGAGAGCATTTGGGGTTCCCGTTGTAAGCATTTTGAAACACGACGCCTTCTTTAGCCAAATTGTCTATTGCCGGTGTGTTGATAAACGTATCACCATAGGCGCCAAAACTTTTCATAGAGGCATCATCTGCAATACAGAAAAGAATGTTTGGACGCTCTGCTTTTGCAATAGGCTTTTGGTCCGCTGGGTTTGTTGTTAGAGCAAGTACTCCGGCAAGACTAAATTTGAGAATAAAGCCTAACATTTGGATGGTATATGTTATCATAATCCTGATTTTTTGATACTAGTGACCTGATTTTTTTAGTTATAACTTTTGGTGAAAATTAAGTTATGCCTTTTGTCACTAAGTTCAAAGGTATTTTTCAGGATGAGAATGATGTATCTATGCGTACAAAATATGTATTCTTCAATTCGCAAGTGAGCACAAATGCATATTACCGAATATGGTAAGAGCTAGTAAGAAGTTCCCTATGAAATATTACTGTCCTTACTTTTAGCCGAGTATTTACCAGGTGTGGTATGATACATTTCTTTAAAGAGTTTGCTAAAATGCGTTCGGCTTTTAAAACCGGTCATCGTATACACTTCATTGACGGATAATTCCGGTTGTTCTACCAGCAGTTCTGCCGCCTTTTTTAAACGGTACATTTTTAGCATCTCAAACGGAGTTTTATCCGTTAGTGCCTTTACTTTTTGGTAGAAATGAGTGCGATTAAGATAAAGTTGACGTGCAAATTGGTCCATATCTAGATTTTGATTATCTAAATTTTGAGCCATAAGGTGATAAAGCTTTTCAAGAAATGCATTATCATTTCTAATATTAAGGTTGTTATCCTTCGTAAGCGGAATACCAATCTTGAAACGCTCCCGCAGTCGCTTTTTGTTCTCCAACAAAGCTTCGGTACGTGCAACCAATTGGCGTGCGTCAAATGGTTTTTTGATGTATGCATCAGCTCCGTCTTTAATCCCTTGAATCTGATTTTCTATATCGTCCAACGCAGTAAGTAGAATTACTGGAATATGACTCGTTTTTATATCAGCCTTAATACGTTTGCAAAGTTCAAGACCGTTCATGATTGGCATTTGAATATCACTTATAACCAAATCTGGCCATTGGTCTTCCATAGCATCCAAGCATTCCCTACCATTCGTAAAAGTTTTTACTTTAAAAAATTTAGATAATACTTTTGATACATAAAGACGCATATCTAGTACATCTTCTACATAAAAAATCAACTTATCGGAGTAGTCTCCGCTTGTCTTTATTTTAGAGACTTCGGTTTTTGCTATTGTCGTTTCAGCATCAGAAACCTCATTTTCCGCAGTTATTAGTGTTTTTTCCTTTGTTGCTTGGTCATCTATAGATTCCTTTTTAACTACAGGAAGACGAACACTAATAGTGGTGCCCACGCCTATTTCGCTAAAGGCTTCTAAATAACCGTAATGCATTTCTACCAGTTTTTTAGAAAAAGCAAGACCTATACCCGAGCCCGTAGAATGTACACTTTCCCTTTTTCGGGACTGGTAGAACCTTTCAAAAATATGCGGTAGGTCATCATCATCAATTCCTCTTCCGGTATCGGTAACGGATACAAGAAGGTCTTTATCTTCACTAATAAACTTTATAGTAATAACATCATTGGCGCCCGTATATTTAAACGCATTACTTAATAAGTTGTTGAATATTTTTTCCAGCTTATCGCGATCTGCAGATACAACAATGTTGGTGTCGTCAGAAATAACTTGTAATCTCTTATGACTATTATAGGCCAAGTAATGAAAATCAGGTACAATAGTTTCTATAAATTCATTAAAATAGAATCTGGAATAATCCATTTCCATTAAATTGGCATCCACACGCTCAAAATCATGAATCTGGTCTATAAGGCGGCCTATTTTTTTAGACTGTCTAGCAACAATATTCAGTTTTTCTTGAGAATCAATATTATCCTTATAGCGTTCAGATAAGAGCTTTACCGGACTAGATATCAGGTTGAGCGGTGTTTTTAGTTCATGAGATATATTAGCGAAAAAGCGAAGTTTAGCTGCATTCACTTCCTTTACTTTATCTTTTTCTATTTGCTCTAATTGAATATTGTAGCGCAAAGACTGGTTCTTTATGATATAGAATAGAACAGTACCTAGTACCAAAATAGTAAGTAGGGCATAGATAACATATGCCAAAGGGGTTTTCCAAAATGGAGGTGAAATAATAATATCTAGGGTTTTGGTTGTAGTCCACTCACCAATGGAATTTGATGCGGCCACTTCAAGCGAATATTTTCCTGATTGCAGCCCATTATAGTTTATCATTCGTTGGTCAGACGTAGTCTGCAGCCAATCCAGGTCTATAGGTAACAACCTGTATTTTAAAAAATGATTTTCAGGTGATGCAAAGTGTAGCGAAGTAGCCTCAACCGTAAAAACATTCTCGTTGTATTTTAGATTTAAGGTCTGACCACTATGAAGCCGTTCAGAAAGTAAAACTCTTTTGTTTAAAGTGTCTTGTGGGAGTACGGTTTTATTGAAAACCTTAAAGTCACCAAAATGTAAGCGAGGTAAGGTTTCCGTATCCTTAATGATGTGGGGCATAAAATAGGAGAAGCCTTCAAGCCCTGCCAATACTAAAGTGCCATTGTTTAAATAGGCTGATGCATACCAGAAATCTTCAAATGGCAGACCGTCTTCTTTTCCGAACTTCCGAAACTTTTTTTCTTTAGGATAGAATTTGTTTAAATCAACATTGGTAGCAATCCATAGGTTGCCGGCGTTGTCTACATTTATACTTTTTACTACGTTATTGGATAAACCGTCTTTTTCGGTAAATGGAATGAATACGGGTTCTTTTTCGCTATTTTCTACCTTACAGATTCCGGCACCTTCTGTACCTATCCATAGATTGCCGTTTGGTGTTCTTGTTATGGCCGAAACGAAGTTATTGGGTAAACCACCTTCTTTCTTATCTCTCCTAAGATGCTTGATTTTTGCATTTTTTAATAAAGGGTCATCTTTAATTGATATCCTAAAAAGACCATCTTCTGCTGTGCCCACCCATATAAAATCTTGCTCCGGGTCTACATATACAAAACGAGCGAGGGTCATTTTGAAATTTTCAAAATACGGATTATCGTTTAGTGCCTCTATTTTAGTGACATCGCCTTGCCCATCTACAGATAATTTGTAAACACCCACTCTTGTGCCTAGCCAAATGTTGCCCTTTTTGTCTTCTGTAATCTTATAAGATTCTACTTGCGAAAATTCGGGTAAGGAACTTGTATCAATTAGTTGGGGTTTATCTTCATTAGGATTTAACCTAAAGTAACCCACTTTGGCCACTTTCATCCATGTTCTCTTATGAGAGTCTACATAAACTGAAGAAATTCTAGCCTTATAGTTTTCATCAAATGTAAAAGGTAGAGGTTCAAATCTACCTTCGTTTGTATTAAAAAGTGCAAGCCCTCCTTGATTTTTTGTCAGGTATACGTTCTGGTCATCTAAAGGCGAAATTTGAATTAAATGCCTATCGCTTACGCCAAATTCAAATGGACTTTCACCTTTAAATTCTTTAAATGGATTTTTTTTGAGGTCAAATCTAAATAGACCTTTATCATACGAACCAACCCAAAATCTATTATTGGATGTTCTTTGAAAACAGCTAATGCGCAGTTGTTTATTTTGAAATTTAAATATTGAATAATCTATGTCTGAACCTTCAGTAAGGCTTTTAATATCATTAATGCGAATTGCACCCTTATTCAATGTTCCCAGCCAAAGATTATTATGGTGGTCAAAACCTGAGCTATTGAAATTTTGTGAGGGTAGAAGATCGGTTTTTACTATTTGGTAATCGTAGCCGTCACCCAATTTAGAGTAAGATAGAATGGCAGCCCCTTTTTTTAATGTAACCAGAAACGTAGTTTCATCAATACGCATAATAGACTGGCAGTTGCTTATGTCATTAGAAACTATTTTAGTGAATTGGTGGTTTTTTAGATTGAAAGAAAGCAGACCTACGGACGTAGCATAAAGATAAGTGCTGTTGTCTATAATCATTGATTTATAAAATTCAACGGCACCGTTACTATAAAAGGCAGTGGGTGAATATTCTCCCTGCAAAGTATAGTCATCGTTAAAAACTAAAATCCCATACTTTTCTGTAGCGCAGAGAATTATTCCTTCTTTTTCATTGATGATAATATCTCTAACCACAGGTCCTTTAACTCCTTTTTTGGCAAGTTGATTAGAGTAAATGTTAATAAATTTCTCCAAGTTGTAGTTGTACAAGGATATCCCCTCATCGGTACCGATCCAAATGTTTCCTTTGGAATCTTCTTTGAGCGATCTAATACGGTTACTTACAAAAACAGCATCGCTCAGGGTGTTTTTGATGGTTTTAAATTCATATCCATCGTAACGGTTCAGACCTTCAAAAGTACCTACCCAAATGTAGCCTCTTGAATCTTCAAGAATGGCGGTGACCCCATTGTGTGCCAAACCATTAGAAATCGTATAGTTTTGAGAAAACTCAAGGTCGCTTTCTTGAGCAAAAGTGCAGAGAAAGAAGAAGATACATGAAATTGTTATGTAAACTTTTTTGGACATGAAATCAGAAACGGATTTAGTACCTATGGGTATATTTGAAATAGATTTTCAAGGTAGTAAAAAAACTATAGTTGATGTTTGACCCGCTCTTTATTCTAGGTTAGTTTTAGCTAAAATTAGAAGTATTGCTGTGTTTTTGTTTTATTGAAAATCAGCTTTATGTTTGATTTCCATGGTGTTAAGTTGATTAAAGTAAGTAATTTAGGATAACTTTTCTTTTAGCACATTTTCCATATAATCCATATGGTTTAATGCTTTTTGAGTAAAATTATAAAGACTGAGGCTACGATCTAAATTTTGGTTTTCGTAGGCAACTTTATAATAGACATTGTTGTTTAGGTAATCCGTTAAAGCACGTATGCCATGTAGAAAAGGCATAAGAACGGCACCCCATGGCAAGGTTTCAATTTCAGCCTTGGTCAAGAAAGAACTGTTAATTGCCAAACCATCTATAAAACCTTCAAACAAATCTTTATCAAAAATAATTTTACTGTGGTCCTGTTCATCTTCGGCAGCGGTGTTGGCTATAGTGCGTACGGCATCACCAAAATCATAAAGAAAATAGCCTTTCATAAGCGTGTCCAAATCAATTAAGCAAAGTGCCTTATTGGTCTCTTTTGAGAAGAGAATGTTATTCAATTTGGTGTCGTTATGACAAACTCTAACAGGTAATTCTTTGAAATTTAGAGCAGTAAGCTTTTCTAAAACCTCATTGGTAAAAACAATCGCTTTCTCTGCAATTTCTAATTTCTCCGGAGGCGCAGTTTTAAGGGCAGATTTAAATTGGTCTTGGCGTAGCGTTATATCATGAAAACGAGGAATAGTATCCACGTAATCATCTAGGTCAGCTTGTTGTAAAAGAGAATTGAATTTGGCAATGATTCTACCTGCTTCAAAAGCAATACTGGTGTCCTCAGTGGTATTGTATGCCGTGCTCCCATCAATAAAAGTCATAAGACGCCAATGGTTTCCGGTAGGGGAAATGTAATGGCTGTCTCCGCTTTTAGGAGATACTAGAGTTATTTTACTATAATCGGTGTCCTCTAAATATTTAAAAGCTTGTTGTATGTTGTTCATCAACCCTTTTACATCTGTAAAAACAAGGTGATTTACACGCTGCAATATATATAGTGGAGTAGAACCATCGTATATCAAAAAAGTATCATTGATCAAACCGTCTGTTAACGGTTTGATCAAGTACTTTATTTGGGGCACAGAAAAATGCCCTAATAGTTGATTAAGTTGTTCGTTTGAATAACTACTCATTATTTTATGGCCAAAGAGGAGAAGGGTATTTACCTGCATCGGTTTTTCCTTGCAAGTCAGCTACGGCTTTTTCTCTATCGCTGGCGTAAGTTACTCCAAACCAATCGCCACCTGATGGTACAACTTTTACTTTTATTTCTTTGGCCTGTAACATTTCTTGAACCATTTTTGGAATGTAAAGTTCACTTGTTACGGCTAAGTTATCGTCAGCTAGAAATTTTCTAAACTCACTTTCAATTTTATCAAAAATAGAAGGTTGGCATACCCAGAAGTTCATGCTTACCTGCTCTTCACCTGTATATTCGTTACCAGAATCAAGGTCTAATACTTTACCGTCTTTTGGTTCAAGTTTTAGACGCTCATCAACAGAAACTAAATCATCTCCGTCTACCTGGCAAACCCCTCTTGACACAGAACCATGTTCTGACAAGGTGTTTTTTAAAGTATACCCAACAAGGGCAAAAGTATCATCGTTATTATGCTCACGTGCAAAATCAGCAGCATTTGCATAAGCAGATTGTCCGTAGAAATCATCAGCATTCAATACTGCAAAAGGACCATTAATTACGTTTCTAGCTGTCCAAACTGCATGTGCTGTACCCCAAGGTTTTTTACGTTCGCCTGAAAAAGAACATCCTTCTGGTAAATCTGTAATTTCTTGTGCCAAAACATCTAACTTGATGTTCGCAGGTATTCTTGGTCTCAAATGGTCTTCTGCCAAAGAAACATTTTCCTTTTTAGTAATAAGAACAATATGGTCAAAACCATTTTTCAGGGCATCGTAAATACCGAACTCCATTAAGAATTCGCCTTTAGGGCCTAAATCGTCAAATTGTTTCAATTTTCCGTATCGGCTACCGCTACCAGCGGCCATTAATAATAAGGTCATGTCTTTAAGTTTTTAAGAGTGGCGCTAAAATAAGGTTTTAACATGAAAACTTGTAGGTCATTTCTATTTACATAACAATTTATTGACATCTTGTTGATTGCAAGGTAAACGTACGTCTTGAGATAAGAAATGGTGGTTTTTGTGCTAAAATTGGGATTAGAGAGGGTATGGAAAGTTTAAATACTATTAAAAGTAATGGAGTGTGAATCTAAAATAACATTGACTAAGAAAGTAATTTTCGGCTGTGTTGGAATTAATTTATAAGTCGGTTTTGAGTTTCTTTGAGAATTTCAATTACCCTTTGTTTTAGACTTTGAGGCTCAATAATTTCAGCATAATCCCCAAACATTAAATACCATCTAGGAAAGCCATGAACCAAATCTGAAGTCATAAAGTTCATGAGAACCTTGTCTTTTTTGATTTCTTCGGAAACGAACCCATATTGTTTTCTTCCTGCGGAAATGTAACGGGCAATACTTTTGTCAACAGAAATTGTAATCTTGGTTTTTTCTCTTTCCGGCTGTTTGTTCAAGTGGTCATCTAACATTCCGTGTTCTAGTGTGAAGATTTTCTCTGTTCTAGAAATTCGTAACATTCTATCCGTTCTAAACTGTCTATAATCTTGTCTGAAGTGACAATAGCCAAGTACATACCAAAAGTTATTCTCATGAAAAAGTCCTACAGGTTCAATAAAGCGGTCGGATGGTTTTTCTGAATTAAGGGATTGATACTTTAAGAAGACCTGCGTTTTATCTGCAATACTTTCAAATAGAATTTCTAGGGCATTGGGTATGTTTTCATCAAAAGGTGTTTGAGACGGATCAATCAGTACTTGTGCTTCTAGAGTTGAAATCCAATCTTTTTCCTTTCCTCTTAAAACCGACTTTACCTTGTACATGGCGGATTTATGATGAGAACCTAAAGAAGTGTCGGTGAATTTTTCCATCAATTTTTCAGCCGCCACAAAACTCCCAGCCTCTTCACGGGTAAACATTACGGGGGGTAAACGATATCCTTCCATAATAGAATACCCAACGCCGGCTTCGCTGGAAATAGGTACGCCCGATGCTTCCAATGAGCGGATATCTCTATAGATGGTGCGTAAGCTTACATTAAAACGATCAGCCAATTCTTGCGCTTTTACTATACGTTTTGATTGCAGTTGAATTAATATAGCTACTATGCGGTCAAATCTATTAATGGTGTCCAAGCCCATAAGAGTGCGGTATATATTCCAAAGATAAAACTTCAGAGATTGACCTGAATAATATCGGAATTTCATTTTTTAGCTGTTAATGTATCTTTTTCAAATACAAAGAAAAGAGCAAGTGGTGACAACAGCCTGTCAATAGATATTTCTAATATTAAGCTCTTAAAGATGAATCTCTGACCACTAACGTGGTTTTAATTTCAACCGTTTTAGTGATGACATCGTTTGAAGGATTTTCAATTTCCTCTATGAGATATTTTACGGAGGTACGACCAATTTTGTCGCCAGGCTGGTCTACGGTAGTTAGTTCAGGTTGAATAATTTTTGAGTTTGCCGAATTACTGAACCCTACTACAGCTATCTCTTCAGGTATTTTAACTTTGAACTTGTTGAGCGCTTTTATGGCACCAATAGCAGCGTTATCTGTAATTGCAAAAATGGCATCTGGCCGTTTTTTCATACTCAAAAGAATATTGGTCAAGCGCCTACCGTGTATAAGCGATATGTCTTCTGTACTTAAGATTATCTTTTGCCTAATTTTAATTCCGTGGTGTTCCAAAGCACGAAGATAGCCCGCATAACGCTTTTCGGAATTGTATGAATTCTCCGTTTCTTTAATAATAGCTATACGCTCTTTGCCTAATTCTATAAGATGCTCCACGGCGTTAAAAGCAGCCTGTTCTTCATCAATAACTATCTGGGTACATGGTATTTTTTGGGATACTTTGTCAAACAGTACTATAGGCACTCTATTTAAAGTTTGGAGAACATCATCTACCTTAGTTGTTCTTCTAGAAAGAGACATTAGAATACCATCAACACCAAATTGTGTCATGGTGTTTAGCATCTCTGTTTGTTTTGCCTCATTATTGTTGGATTCTGAAATAATAATACGATATCCTTGTATTTCGGCTTCTTCTAAAATGCCCTTTAGAATAGTGGAAGTGAAGTAATGAGAAATATTAGGGACCACTACTCCAATAATATTTGTTTTCTGAGACCGGAAGCTTCTGGCAAACAGATTGGGTGAATAATTCATTCTACGGGCCAAGTCCTTAACATTTTGCTTTGTTGTTGCATTAATATCTGGATGATCGTTAAGCGCTCTAGAAACTGTTGATATTGATAGGTTTAGTTCTTTGGCCAATTCCTTTAAAGTAGTGTTATGTCTCTTGCTCATAATTTAAAAGGGTATTGATTTTCAGCGATATGCGAATTTTTTTAGGATAAAATTATGAATTGCAAACGTTTGCGGTAACGTTTGCATAACAAATTTGCAATTTTTTTGTCGAAATAATATGATATTCCGATAGTTTTGGTCCTGTATTAACAAATTAATAACAACTCAAGTTCACTCAATTTAAAAAACTACAATTATGAAAAAAGTAATTTTTGCGGTAGTCGGTCTTCTTCTAGGTACTGGAGCATTTGCCCAGACTGGAATTTCCGGTACTATTACGGACAGTGCAGGGGAACCTATCCCAGGAGCGAATATTATAATAGCAGGTAGTACTTCTGGGACAACATCAGATTTTGATGGTAACTATACATTCTCAACAGACCTAGAAGGCAGTCAAGTATTAAGAACTTCATATTTAGGATTTACTACCCTAGATAAGCCAGTAGAATTAACTGGAGCAGATGTAACGGTAAATTTTGTGTTACAAGAAGGTGGTCAACAATTGGACGAGGTGGTTTTAACCGCTTCTAGTACGTTCAGGTCTCAGAAGCAGGCGCCGTTGTCTATTAGTTCTGTAAAAATGGCAGAGATCACCAAACTATCGGCCAATAGTCAGGCAGATATTTTGAGAAGTGTACCTGGTATCACCGCTGAAGGTGGTGGTGGTGAAACCGCAACTAACGTGTTCGTTAGAGGTTTACCATCTGGAGGTCAGTATGTGTTTAATCCATTACAGTATGATGGTATGCCACTAATGAGCACATTTGGTTTAAACTCTTCTGCGCATGATGTTTATGCCAGACCAGATATTGGTTTTAAAGGTGTTGAATTTGTACGTGGTGGTTCTGCTATCTTATATGGTGCGGGTTCTGTGGCCGGTATCATTAACTATACAAGTAAAACGGGTGATACCAATCCTGGTAACATTGTAAACCTGGAAGTTGCCAATATGGGACGGTTAAAAACCGACTTTTACAGCGGTGGCCAATTGGGTGGTGAAGATTCTAATACCTACTATGCTTTTACTGGATTTGTAAGACACGATCGTGGGCCTATAGATACAGGTTTGCCAACAAAAGGGGTTCAGTTTAGAGCTAACATTAAAAAGAAATTTGACAAAGGTTCGTTTACGGTACATGGTCAATTCATAAATGATAAAGCACAGTTCTACCTTCCATTACCTTTATCAGGTGGAAGTAGAGAGCGTTTGGCAGGAAATGACGGAGAAGCTGTAGA
Source organism: Zobellia barbeyronii (assembly GCF_018603515.1). GTDB lineage: Bacteria > Bacteroidota > Bacteroidia > Flavobacteriales > Flavobacteriaceae > Zobellia > Zobellia barbeyronii. The sequence goes on along the minus strand of NZ_JACATN010000004.1, from coordinate 631,234 downwards.
GCAATTATTAACAGGGGAATTGGCTAACACTTCTTTCATTACGCCAGGAGGAACATATAATAGTCCAATTGCTGATGGTGTTTCTACAACTGGTGGATATCTTTTAGCTGATTTTGATTACAGATTTCAAGATGATTTAAGATTCAAATCAAAAGTAAAATATGCAAATTATAAGCATAATTTTGCCTTGTACGTTGGTGGAAATGGAGACAATGGAAACCCAATTACTTTAGATAACTACGTAGCTAGTATTGCTCCTGATAATCAAGGATACACGGCACGTTACCAAAGTGGTAATCCTAATTCACAAATAAATGGTTCGGATTTGGTTATTGATAACCTTCATGTAGACCGTTTGAGACCAATGACAGATTATTCTGGGGAAGCCTCTTTGACTAAAACAATTGAAGCCTCAAATGGAGGAAGTCATAACGTAACCTTAGGTACATTTATAGCTCGTACAGAAGCAGAAGATGTAAACTACCAGTACCGTGTTTTATCGGAATTCAATAACGCTCCTAGATTGGTAAACTTAAACTATGCTGATGCAGTTGGTGGTAATGTAGTTTATTCAGAAGGTGGTTTGTATAACCGTATCGGTCAGACGGCAAATAACTTTTTATCTCAAAACAGATTGGCATTTTACCTAACGGATGAGATGATTTTTGACAGATGGCGTTTTGATGTTGGTTTTAGATATGAGCATACAGATGGTGAAAATGCCAAAGGTGGAATAACAAGTGCAACAGTTTATGATAATCCTGAGTTGACTACAGCATTAAGCGATGTGCAAACAGCTGATGGAAGCTTTATCAGATCTTCTATAGAAGCTTCAGGTTGGGCAGTATCTTTTGCCGGTCTTTATGAATTGACCGATGCAACAAACTTGTATGCTAACTTTTCTAAAGGATATTTCTTTCCGCAAATAAGAGGTTTTGCTCCGGTAGCTGGTATTTCTGAAAACGCTTACGATCCAGAAAATATCATTCAGTTTGAAGCAGGTGCTAAATTTGGTACTTCTAAATTCTCTGGTTCTGTTGCTGCTTACTATGTAGCTTTAAAAGACAGAATAAAAATACAACAAGCTATTGTTGGAGGGCAGTTAATTGATGAGACACGTTCTGAGCAAGATACTAGAACAATTGGTGTAGAAGCTACTGCAGATTATGAAATTGCTAGCAATTTTAACCTTCGTGGAAACCTAACATACCAAGGTCACGAAATTACTAAAAACACAGATTTTGACTTAGTTAATGGTACGTCTACAGAAGCAAATGTGGGTAATAAATTAGCAAGACAGCCTAACTTATTAGGTTCTCTTGGAGCTTATTATGACAACAGTAAGTTTGATGCCAACTTTGGTGTAAACTATACGGGTAAGAAATATGCTTCTGATGTTAATGATATAGAATTAGACGCTATTCCAATCGGTAGATTGGGTGCAGGTTATACTTTTGGTAAGCCAGAAGAAAACCAAACAGTTCGTTTAGGTTTCTCCATCTTCAACCTTTTTGATAGTGATGGTATTACAGAAGGTAACCCAAGAGCGGGTGCTGCCGGACAAAGCGAAACTGACTTCTTTGTTGGTCGTCCTATTCTTCCAAGAAGATTCTTCTTGACAGCGACTTTCAATTTCTAAAAACGGTTTGAGTTAGTGCGAGTTTAGTTAGTTTTTAAATCAAAGACACATTGGTGGTGGCTTACCGCCAATGTGTTTTATCCTTATGTACGTTATGAAAGAAAATATAATAAATAGGGCAATTAACGTTTTAGACGCCAATTTTCAAAAAGGCGGTTTTACTATCCCTAGTAAAGGACTTTATCCGTTTCAATGGAAATGGGATAGCGGTTTTATTGCAGTAGGCCTAGCCCATTACAATATAGATCACGCAAAAAAAGAAATAGAGACTTTGTTGAATGCGCAATGGGATAATGGTTTTATACCACACATTGTTTTTCATACAGATGATGATTCTTATTTTCCAGGTCATGATTTTCACAGGTCAGACTTGCATCCGCTTTCGTCAAAAAAATATAAGTCTACAGGAATGACCCAGCCCCCTGTTACTGGGTTTGTTCTCCAAGATATGCTACGCATTGTAGATGATAAAGAAGATATGCTCAATTTTATAAAAGGGCAGATAGATAAGGTGTATGATAACCATGTATATTTTTACGAAAACCGTGATCCACAAAATGAAGGTTTAGTATACATCTATCACAACTGGGAATCAGGTACCGATAATTCTCCTGTATGGGATGATATTTGGGATACAATGAATCCACCAGAATATACTTTTGAGCGAAAAGATACAACCCATGTAGATGCTTCTCAACGCCCATCAAAAAGAGAGTATGACCACTATCTATACATTATAGATATTGCAAAACAAAATAACTACGATGATGCTAAAATAGCGGAGTTGTCCCCATTCTTAGTGCAAGATCCTTTATTTAATGCCATGCTCATTAAATCTAATAAAGCTTTGATGGAGCTTTACGAATTGTTTGGTGGCAATGAAGATAAAATAGCATATCTGAGAAAGAATCAAGAAAGAAGTATTGCTGCTTTCAACCAGAAACTATGGGATAAGGAATTGGGTGCGTATGTTCATTATGATATGCGAAATGATAAGCCTATCCGCCATGTTTCTTCTTCTTCATTTTCCCCTTTATTTGCCGGTATTCCAAATAAAGAAAGAGCTGAGGTACTAGTAAATACTATGATGGACCGCTTTGGAGGTGATGATAAGTATTTATGTGCATCGTTTGATCCTACAGATGATCGTTTCAATCCTAGAAAATATTGGAGAGGTCCCGTTTGGATTAATATGAATTGGATGCTATACCGTGGATTGAAAGAGTACGGGTATAGGGAAATTGCCGCGCGGGTTAAAAACGATTCAATTGAACTTGTTGAGCGCGATGGCTTTTTTGAATATTTTGACTGTAGAAAAGATACTGGCGAAGAGGCTAGAAAAGGTTACGGTGGCGATAATTTCTCTTGGACTGCCGCGCTGGTAATAGACCTTCTTAAAAGTTAAGGTATTAAGAATTTTTTTGAGAACAAGAAAGTCTAAGTGTTCGTGCAGCCAACTTGTTTGGTTCACGTTAATTAGTTGCTAGTTGTTGAGCTATTCTGTTCTCATTTGACTCAAAATGGCGGTAAATTGTAATGTGTTGTTCAATTTCCGCCGTGGAGAGTCTATCTTTAATGAAGTGTAAGATATTTCTGCTATATTTTAATTTTTAAGGTAATTACATAGCAGGTATATACCATATTCTGTTCATAGAACAAGGAATAAAATAGGAGACCAAACCAAAAGAAAAATTACTCATGAATTATATAGATTATATCATAATCGTCGTTTACCTAGTCGGTTTCTTGGGATTGGGTTTTTTGTTCAAAGACAACAATACCGGAGGAGATTATTTTCTGGGAGGCAGAAAAACGTCATGGTTGCCTTTGAGCCTTTCGGCAATGGCAACACAACTTTCTGCTATCAGTTTTATTTCGGCACCAGCCTTTGTAGGCCTCAAAGCCGGTGGAGGTATGCAATGGCTTACCTATGAATTAGGTGTGCCTTTGGCAATGGCTTTTTTATTAATTGCTGTACTACCTACTCTATATAAATCCGGAATTGTTAGTGTTTATGAATATCTAGAAACACGTTTTGATGCTTCATCTAGATTACTGATCAGCTTCGTTTTTCAGATAAGTAGATCGGTAGCTACCGGTGTAATGGTGTATACCATGGCATTGATTCTTCAAGCTACTATTCAGATGGATTTTTGGATATCCATTTTGATTATCGGCCTTATAACCATGGTTTATTCCTACCAAGGAGGAATGAAAGCCGTTATTTGGGGCGATGTAATTCAGATGAGTATTCTCTTTATCGGTATTATCATTTGTCTTTTTTACGGTTTTAGTGAATTAGGCGGTATAGACAATTTTCTTACTCATGTAGACAGAGACAGGATTACCGCTGTAGATTTCAGTAAATGGGGTTTTAATAATGCAGATGGTAATGATGAATTTGGTTTTTGGCCAATGGTTATAGGGGGCTTTTTTCTATATGCTTCTTACTACGGAACAGACCAGACGCAGTCACAACGGTTGCTATCTTCTAGTAGCATGCCCAATCTTAAAAAATTAATGATGGCCAACGGCCTACTTAGGTTCCCCTTTACCTTAACCTATTGTATTATGGGACTTGTTTTGGGTACGCTTCTAGTTCAAGATGCTAGTTTTCAAGAGCAGATGGACTTAGTTTATCAAGCCAATATTTCTTCTTTAGAGGGAAAAAAGGCTGATTTAATGGTGCCTGTCTTCATTATCAAATACTTGCCAAATGGCGTTATTGGTATATTGATTGTTGCAATTATGTCTGCAGCTATGTCCACATTAAGTTCTACGGTTAATTCACTTTCAGCAGTTACTATGGAGGACTTTGTAAAGCGGTTTCATCCTAATATGCCGGATAAAAAGTACATGACGTACTCAAAACTGTTATCTATCTTTTGGGGTCTTGTATGTTTATTCTTTGCTTTTTTTGCTGGAAATATAGAAGGTACGGTTATAGAGGTTATCAATAAAATAAGCTCTGTTTTCTACGGCCCAATTTTGGCTGCCTTTATTCTGGCAATTCTTACTAAGAGAACACATGCGCTTGGTGCCAATATTGGAATCGTAGTTGGGGTATTGTTTAATATTTACCTTTGGTTATATGTACCGCAAATCTTTTGGTTCTGGTGGAACGCGTTGGGTTGTGTAGTTACTATTGTGGTAGCTCTTGCGGTTAGTTATACTGTAAAAAGAGAAGTTAATGAGGGTCTAGAGGTTGTATATTATTCAGGTAAAAAAGAGGTTGCTATCTTACTGGCCTATTTTGTTGCTATAGTATTATTTAGTATTTCTTTGCCTAATATTTTGAACTAAAATAAGCGCTATGAAAATTGTAATCGCTCCAGATAAATTTAAAGGTTCCCTCTCTGGATTTGAGTTCTGCGATGCTGTAGAGGAAGGCCTAAAGCATGTTTTTAACGAAGCCAAAATCGTAAAGATGCCTTTAGCGGATGGCGGCGACGGAACTATAGATGTGGTCAAACATTACATACATGGCGATAAAATTACCATTACCGTAAACGATCCGTTGTTCAGGCCAATAAGCGCTTCATACTTATATGCCACTGAAACTCATATTGCCTATATAGAAATGGCTGAGGCATCGGGACTTAAATTATTAGATGATGCAGATAGGAACTGCATGAACACCACCACCTTTGGCACAGGTGAACTTATTGCTGATGCTCTTGAAAGAGGTGCTCAAGAGATTATTCTGGGCATAGGAGGAAGCGCAACGAATGATGGTGGTATGGGTATGGCCAATGCCTTGGGATACCGATTTAAAGGTGATTTCAGTAAAGATTTGGAGCCAATAGGAAGCAGCTTAGATAAAGTTAAAAGTATAGATGCTTCAGAAGTTCATCCGTTGTTGGCCAATGCAAAGTTTAAAATAGCTTGTGATGTTTCCAATCCGTTCTATGGCGAAAATGGTGCTGCCAAGATATATGGTGCGCAAAAAGGAGCCTCCACAGAGGAGATTGAAATTTTGGATAAAGGGCTGAAGAATTTTGCTAAAGTAGCTTTGGATACCTATGATATAAATCTTCAGAAAATAAAAGGTGCTGGTGCCGCTGGTGGAATAGGTGGTGGAGCCATCATATTTTTAAGGGGAGAGCTGACTTCCGGTATAGATTTGGTAAAAGAACTGGCTCATTTTGATGAGGCAATTGCAGATGCCGATTGGATTATTACTGGCGAAGGTCAGTTAGATGAACAAACACTTTCTGGGAAAACTATAAATGGGGTAGTTACTTCTGCTCAGAAGCATAAAATACCTGTAGCAGCCTTATGTGGTTCGGTTTCTATATCCATTGAACAGCAAGAAAATTTTGGTTTGGATTATGTGAATTCAATCGTAAAGGGAATCTCTACTCTGCCAGAAGCTATGGCTTCTAGCTATACCAATTTGGTAAATGCCAGTTATAATTTTGCCAAGTTGATATAATAGCTTTATTATAATCGTCTTAAAATCAACTTGTAATAAGGATTTTTAGTTAGTCGAATAAAAAAATATCACTTTATAATTTCACTACTGACAAACTGCTGTCACTAGTCACTTTTACATTTGTTCCTATAAATAGTACGAACCTAAAAAATGTAAATTATGAGCACAGCAATTTCTCCTAACGAACAAGTAGCCCAAGTAATTCTTCCTGCCGAACTATTGGCCCATTGGCAAGGGCATAGAACTTTAACCAGAAAGGTAATTGAAGCATTTCCGGAGAAAGATTTCTTTGAATATTCCATTGGTGGTATGCGGCCCTTTTCAAAAATGGTAGATGAACTATTGAGTATAGCTGGGCCTGGGATTCAAGAAATAGTTACAGGTCAGCAGGCTGCCTTTACGGAAGAGGTTTATCATGGAAACAGTAAAAGCAAAGTATTGGAGCTTTGGGACGAAACCACTGAAAAAATCTATGCCAATTGGACTAAAATAGGGGTTGATAAATTCCATGAAATCATCAAGCTTTTTGGCCAATATGAAGGCACGGTTCAATCTGCTATTCTTTATTTTATTGATAATGAAATACATCATAGAGGCCAAGGATACGTGTATTTACGTTCGTTAGGCATTGAGCCGCCTATGTTTTGGGAAAGGAACGAACTTTAATCTACAGAAGATGGTAGTATTGGTTTTTAAAACATCGGTCTTAAAAAGTAAACATATAAAAAGATTGAAACCGCTATTGAACGGGGTAGTAGAGCCAGAAGGAAAATGGAATTTTGACTTGGAGGATTGCGATAAAATCCTCCGGGTTGAAACCCGTAAATGTTCTTCTATTGTAACTTCACTTTTGGAAAAACAAGGCTTCGTCTGCGAAGAGCTTTAAGCTGTTGAATGAATACGTTAATTATCCATACCTGACAATTATCATGTTTTAAAAAGCTGAACAAGGCTAGATTTGTATCAAATCAAGATACGATCTATGTGCAGTTTAATTCAGAAATATAATGTTGCAGGCCCAAGGTATACTAGTTACCCTACTGTTCCTTATTGGAATATGGACACTTTTTCTAGTAAAAAATGGCAATCTAGCTTAGTTCAAAGTTTTGATGAGAGCAATGCAACAGAAGGCATAAGCCTCTATATACATCTACCTTTCTGCGAGAGTATGTGTACGTTTTGTGGTTGTCATAAACGTATTACTCAAAGGCACGAAGTAGAAGAACCGTACATACGATCTGTATTAAAAGAATGGAAACTGTATTGCGATTTATTCTCTGAACGTCCAATTATAAAAGAGCTACATCTAGGTGGTGGTACGCCAACTTTTTTTACGCCTCAAAATCTAGAAAACCTGATTAAAGGTATTTTTAGCATGGCAAAAAGAGCGGAAGATTATGAATTTAGCTTTGAAGGTCACCCCAATAATACTACTAAAGAACATTTGCAAGCTTTATACGATGTAGGTTTTAGACGCGTTAGTTTTGGTGTGCAAGATTATAATGTAAAAGTACAGCAGGCCATACACCGTATACAACCTTTTGCGAACGTCAAAAACGTAACGGAATGGGCAAGGGAAATTGGCTACACATCAATAGGTCACGATATTATTTTTGGTCTTCCTTTTCAAAAAGAAGAGCATGTTCGCGAAACTATTTTGCGAACTAAAGAGTTGCGACCAGATAGATTGGCGTTTTACAGTTATGCCCATGTGCCATGGTTAAAAGGAAATGGTCAAAGAGGTTATAAGGATGCAGATTTACCTACTGCAGATGAAAAAAGACAACAATACGAAACCGGTAAGGCATTATTGGCAGAAGTAGGCTATCATGAAATTGGTATGGACCATTTTGCCCTTTCAACAGATTCGCTTTACGAATCTATGGAGACAGGTAGTTTGCACCGTAACTTTATGGGGTATACCGCATCAAAAACGCAAGCTATGATTGGTTTGGGTGCATCTAGTATAAGCGATAGCTGGTATGGTTTTGCCCAAAATGTAAAAGGTATTGAGGAATACCAACATTTGGTAGAAAACAACGTTATTCCTGTTTATAGAGGTCATATCTTAACCAATGAAGACCGAGCAATAAGAAAGCACATCTTAAATTTAATGTGCGGTTTTAAAACTTCTTGGGCCACTGAAAATCTTCGTTTTGAAAGCACCGAAGATGTAAAAGATAGGTTACGGGAAATGGAACAAGATAGTTTGCTTGTTATGACAGATGATGGCGTAGAGGTGACCGAAAAAGGCCGTCCGTTCATTCGGAATATTTGTATGGCATTTGATGTGCTTTTACACAAGAAAGAACCAGAAAAAAGACTATTTTCAATGACAGTTTAATATATCCCCTAATCTTATAAAATAGAAATATTATGAAAAAAATTATAGTACCTCTAGATTTCTCTGAACAATCTGAAAATGCCCTTAAAGTTGCTGTATCCTTAGCTGAAAAGCATGGTTCGGAAATACTGGCATTGCATATGTTAGAACTTAATCAAGCTATGATAACTTCTTCAGAAGGTTTTCATCCTGAACAAACTGTTTTTTTAATTAAGCTAGCAGAGAAGAGATTTAATGAATTTTTGCAAAAACCTTACTTAAAAGGGATTAAGGTTACACCTATTATTAAGCATTACAAGGTGTTTAGCGAGGTGAATGAAATTGCTGCCGAGCATAATGCGGAGCTAATAGTAATGGGTTCTCATGGGTCTGATGGTCTTGAGGAAATCTTTATTGGTTCTAATGCCGAGAAAGTAGTACGTAATGCAGAGATTCCTGTATTGGTCATCAAAAATGAAATACCTGATTTTAAAATTGACCGTTTTGTATTTGCATCCGATTTTAGGGAAGAAAGTACTGCTGCCTTTCAAAAAGCAAAAGCATTTGCAGAGATGTTAAAGGCTAATTTGGATTTGGTTTACATCAACACACCAGGTGATGATTTCTTAAGTTCAGGTGATATATATACACGTATAAATAATTTTATTGGTAAAGTAAATGAAGCTTTGCAAGTTGAAATATATAATGATTATAGCGTAGAACGAGGTGTTCTAAACTATAGTGAAAATAACAGTGCCGATGCCATTGGTATCTCTACCCATGGTCGTAAAGGCTTATCTCATTTTTTTATGGGAAGTATTGGCGAAGATGTGGTTAATCACTCTAAAATACCGGTGGTGACCTTTAAAATATAGATGCACTTAAACTACGCAACTATAAGGGCGGAACGTTTTACACGGGCCGCCCTTTTTTGTTAAATCATTTTCATTTCTGTAGGATTCCAATTTACAGGCTCTTTTTTATAGTAGCTTTCATTGGCCAATAGGGCCGCTCCTGCTGCTCTAAGTCCAAATGTTGGGTCCTGAATTACTTTTCCGTTCTCGCGTATGGCCGTAAAGAAATTGTAAAAATGGTCATGATGCCCGCCTTTATAATCTTTTGGTGCTTCCCATTTACTAGTTCCTGTTTTTAAAGCAGATGCCCGGGTTTCCAGATTTTGCTGGACATACCCTTCTTTTATCTTTTCTTGCATGGCTTCAGGAAAGGAAATCATAGAATAACCACTGGGCACCAAGCTAAGTTTTGAACGTGTAAGGGAAACAGAATTTTGTCCAATTTCCATTTCACCTTCGGTACCCACTAATTTAAAGCCACTACCACCGCCACTTCCGGCAATGAAATTTATACGAAAAGCAGCGTTAAATGCTGCGTGGGTTTCTGTTTTAGGATAGTCGTAAAGAGTAATGCTAACATCGGGGACATCTCTGCCATCTTTCCAATAGCGTAGTCCACCGGTAGCCATAGCTCTGTTTGGTCCATGGGAATCAATCACATGGTTTAGCGTAGAAAAGGCATGAACAAAAAGGTCTCCGGCAACACCGGTACCATAATCTCTATAATTTCTCCATCTAAAAAATCGTTCGGACTCAAAAGGAACCTTAGGAGCTTTGCCTAAAAAAGTATCAAAATCAACCGTTTCGTTACTTGCGTCGGGTGGAATGGGATACTGCCAAGCACCTTCTGCGGAGTAACGATCGTTATAGAAATCTAGCATTACAATATCTCCAATGGCACCATCTAAATATAATTGTTTGGCTTTTTCGTTTCCTAATGACGACATGCCCTGGCTACCTACTTGGCATATTTTCCCGGAAGCTTTTTGCGCAGAAATAATGGCTTGGCCATCTTCCCATTGTTGTACCATAGGTTTTTCACAATATACATGCTTGCAGGCCTTAAGGGCATCTATAACTATTTTCTTGTGCCAATGATCGGGAGTAGCAATGATAACGGCATCAATATCTTTTCTATTTAGAATTTCTCTATAATCACGAGTAGTGAAAATAGCATCGCCCCATAGTTCTTTTGCCCTTTCCAATCTACCTGTATAAAGATCACAGGCGGCAACTAATTGTATGCCTGAAACGGTTAGTGCGGCTTGGGTGTCAAAAATACCTTGAATACCTGTTCCAATAAGCGCCAGATTTATATGGTCATTAGAAGAGAATACGTTGGTTTCGTATTCCCGTTGCATAAGAATGCTTTCATTTTTTGATGCGGATAAAATAAAGGGGGCGGAAGTTACTGCCGCGGAACCTAGAGCAGCTTTTTTAAGAAAATACCTTCGTGAGTTGTCTTGTTTCATGTAATAAATTAGGGTTTTGTTCGGTCAACTCATGAATTTACAATTTTCTGGTAAACCCTGTTTCAGTTAAAAAATAAAAATAAAGGACATTTTTATCCTTTTTATGTCATTTACTGATATATATCATGTTTTTGATTATTCATTCCCCATACATTTGCTCAATAAATTAATCTATAAACTACTTAAAATGAAGATTGTAATAAGAAGTACCGTGATATTTTTTTCACTCTTACTTATGGCCTGTGGGGGTAAAGAAGAAAAAAAGAAAGAAGGATTTAGCGTAGATCGTGAAAAAACTAAAACTGAGAAACCAGTAGAAGCAGTTGCAGCTACTAGTACAGTTTCACCATCTGAACGTGTGGACCTAGAAAATAAAGGAGTAGGCCCAATAAAATCGGTGACTTTGTCCCCAGACATTGATCAAGCTTTGGCAAAAAAAGGTGAAGAGGTATACAGCCAAATGTGTATGGCTTGCCACAGAGTGGATAAAAAATTCATTGGCCCAGCTCCAACGGGTGTTTTAAAAAGACGTAGCCCAGAATGGGTAATGAACATGATTCTTAATCCTGAAGTTATGGTTAAAGAAGATGCTTTGGCAAAAGAGCTTATGGCAGAATTTAATGGTGCTCCAATGGCTAACCAAGGGTTGAACGAAGATCAAGCTCGTAGTATACTCGAATATTTTAGAACATTAGAATAGTATATAAATAAGATTTAAAGCCCTTGGGGGCTTTAATAAAATAACCACAAATACAATACAAATGAAAAAGTATTCATTATACCTAGTAGCAGTTCTAGGATCGGTCCTGTTTCTTTCAGGTTGCGGTAATCAAAACGGCAACGATTCATCAAATGGAGCGCTTGCTTCCAATAATGCAGAGAAAGTATATGTAGCTCCTGGCGAGCACGATGAATTTTACGCCTTTATGTCTGGTGGATATAGCGGTAACGTAGCCGTTTATGGTCTTCCTTCAGGACGTATGTTCAAAGAGATTCCTGTTTTTTCTCAATTCCCAACTAATGGATATGGGTATTCAGAAGAAACAAAACCTATGTTAGAAACTTCTTTTGGTTTTGTGCCTGCAGATGATTCTCACCACCCAGATATTTCTCAGACTAATGGAGAATTAGATGGTAGATGGCTATTCATAAATGGTAACAACACACCACGTATAGCAAGAATTGACCTAAAAACATTTGAAACTGCTGAGATTATAGAAGTTCCAAATAGTGCAGGTAATCACAGTTCATCATACATCACAGAGAATTCAGAGTACGTAGTGGCAGGAACTCGTTTTTCAGTTCCAATTCCACAGAGAGATATGCCTATAAAAGACTACAAAGGAAACTTTAAAGGTGCCTTGTCTTTTATAAGTGTAGAACCTGAAACTGGTAGAATGGATATAAAATTCCAGTTGATCATGCCTGGTTTTAATTATGATTTATCACACCCTGGTAGAGGTAAATCTCACGGATGGTTTTTCTTTACTACGTATAACACAGAGGAAGCTAATTCGCTTCTAGAGGTTAACGCTTCTCAAAATGATAAAGATTTTATTGCAGCTGTAAACTGGAAGAAAATTGAAGAGTATGTAGAAAATGGAGGAGGTACAATGGTACCTGCAAATTATACACATAACGTGTATAGCGATGAGACACATAGTGCTACTTCAACCATGAAAAAAGAAGTACTTACTGTAGATCCTACAAAAGTACCTGGTGCTGTATTCTTTATGCCAACACCAAAATCTCCACACGGGGTAGATGTAAATCCAACAGGAGATTATATTGTTGGAAACGGAAAGCTTTCTGCAGATCTTACGGTATTCTCGTTTGATAAAATGATTGCAGCAATTGACGGTAAAAAGTATGATGGTGAAGCTTATGGTCTTCCTATTCTAAAATTCGAAGACGTGTTGGCTGGTCAAGTAAAAAGTGGAGGATTAGGTCCATTGCATACCGAGTTTGATGGTAAGGGTAATGCGTATACCACGTTCTTTATTTCTTCGGAAGTTGTTAAATGGAAAGTAGGTACATGGGAGGTTATTGATAGAAAACCAACTTTTTATTCTGTTGGCCACTGTATGATTCCTGGTGGAAACTCTAGAAAACCTTTTGGTAAATATCTGGTATCCATGAACAAGATTACCAAAGATAGATACCTGCCAACTGGTCCTGAGTTAGAACACTCTGCACAGTTATATGATATTTCTGGAGATAAAATGGAGCTTATTTATGATTTCCCAACACATGGTGAGCCACATTACGCAGCAGCTATTCCAGCATCTATACTAGCACCTAAATCGCAGAAAATTTATAAACTGGCAGAAAACGAACATCCATTTGCAACAAAAAATGTTTCAGATGCAAGAGTAGTTCGTGATGGTAATGAAGTACATGTCTATATGGCAATGATACGTAGTCACTTTACTCCAGATAATATAGAGGGTGTTAAAGTTGGTGATAAGGTGTACTTCCATATTACAAACCATGAACAAGATTTTGATGTACCGCATGGCTTTATGATGATCGGACAAAAGAATTCTGGTTTACTAATAATGCCAGGACAAACCAAAACATCGGTTTGGGAGCCTAAAAAAGAAGGTGTATGGCCATTTTACTGTACAGATTTCTGTTCTGCTTTGCACCAAGAGATGCAAGGTTACATAAGAGTTTCGCCTGCTAAATCCAATATTGACCTTTCTTGGTCTTTGGGTGAGTAAGTTCAGCGGAAAGTAGTTTAATTATTCAAACAAAAAGCAGGTCGCGTACCAAGACCGACCTGCTTTTTTATTTGAAAGCCAAGATGATTGATGGATTTAATTTTTTAAGATGATGTAAGATGAAAAGGGCAAGTATAATAATGATAGTCGGTTCTTTATGTTTATTAGGGTTGTTTGCATTTCCGCTTTGGAATATAATGTTAGGAGCTCCGCAATACCCAGATCCGTTGGGTATGAATATTCATATTACGGGCATACAAGGCGTTTCTGAATTCGATTTACAAAATATAGACGGTCTTAACCACTACATAGGTATGAAGACCATTCCTAAAGCTGATGAGATGTGGGAGTTTAATGTTTTTCCTATCGTAATCATTGGTATGGTACTTTTAGGAGTGCTATTAGGTATTTTAGGGTATATAGGTAAAATTGATTACCGATATTTTTTGGGTTGGTTCTTACTAATGTCTATCTTAGGTATCATGGGTATGTATGATTTTAATCTCTGGTTAACGGACTACGGTTCTAACCTAGATCCACATGCCATAATTAAGGTGATTAATGAAGATGGGACACCAATGACCTATAAACCACCACTTTTTGGTTATAAAAAATTATTGAATTTTGATGTAAGTTCAATACCGGCTACGGGTGCATGGTTAATGTTCGTTGGAATGGCACTTACAGTAGTTGCTTTTATAGTAGGCTGGAAAAGTACCGGTTCTCACTCATCTCATCAAACTCATAAATTAGCTACATCATGAAGAGTCTAACAATTTTTGGAGTAATATGTATTCTGGTATTGTCTTCATGTAACCGTGAGCCAAAACCCATAGAATATGGTTCGGAAGGATGCCATTTTTGTAGTATGACCATTGTAGATAAGCAACATGCTGCACAGTTTATGACTAAAAAAGGGAGAAGTTATGCTTTTGATGCAACTGAATGTATGATAAATTACCTGCGTGATGTAGAACCGGAAACGGTTGCAATGTATCGTGTAAATAATTATACTGATCCAGGGGTTTTTGTTGATGCAACAACAGCAACTTATTTGATCAGCGAGAATATTCCTAGTCCAATGGGTGCGTTTTTAACTGCTTTTGCAAATGAAGATGAAGCAAATAGAGCGCAGGTGAGTAATTCTGGAACATTGTATACGTGGACCGAATTAGAGGAAAAATTCGAAAAAGATAATCCTTTTTAAATCTTTGGAAACTATGGTAAAAGACTTGGAAATTTCAGAATGTATGTCGCTTTTAAGTGATAATTATGTGGGTCATTTGGCGTATATAGGGGGTAGAAGCCCATTTATTGTACCAGTAACATACTTCTTTGATGAGGAGAATAAAAGCATAATTAGTTATTCTGCTCCAGGTCATAAAATAGTATCTATGAGAACATACGGGCATGTATCCTTACAAGTAGAGGACGTTGCCTCTATGTTTACATGGCGTTCTGTATTGGTTAATGGCACTTTTGAAGAACTAAAGGGTAGTACGGCAAAAAAATGCCTACGTACCTTTACAGAAGGAGTTAAGGAGACCATTTTTAGAACGAAAGGGGAGAAACTTGAATTTATAAGAGATTTTTCCAGTAAAATGGAAAAGGAAGCAAGTCCAATTGTTTATCGTATTCACATTTCTGATATCGTAGGTAAATATAGAGAGTAAACAACCTAGGATTTTAAATCAAAGAAAAGTATTGAAAAGCAGTGTAAGACCAGCTGCATTTATCCAAGAGTAATCCTTGGTGGTCTTGTTATGGAAAAACTGATCTAGGAAAAGAACAAACGAGAATTCTAAATTTCTCATATTAAGATGATGCGATACCAAAGTTTATTAAATTTTACTTTTTTACTTTTTGTTACCGCGCACCTATGGGCCAAACCTATAGTTATCTGTGAGAGTTGCGAAATAAAATCTATTTCTGAGGGAATTGACCGAGCCATAGATTTTGACACCCTAATAGTTAAAAAGGGCACCTATAAGGAATTCAATATTCTTGTTGATAAACCACTAACCTTAATTGGGGAAGGTTACCCAATAATAGATGGAGAAAAGAAAGGTGAAATCATGCGGATCGTATCGGATGGTGTAACAATAGATGGTTTTTTCATCATTAATGTGGGCACTAGCTATACCACAGATTATGCTGCCATTAGAGTAGTAAAAAGCGAAAATTTTCTAATTCAGAATGTAGTTTTAGAAAAATTGTTTTTCGGGATTTATCTAGAAAAATCGAATTATGGAAAAGTCTATCACAATAAGATTATAGGCGATGCCAAGGACGAGTATAATTCCGGAAATGGAATCCAACTTTGGTATTCACACCATGTTGAGGTAAGTAATAATATTGTTCAAGGCGCAAGAGATGGTATTTATTTGGAGTTCTCGGATAACATTACAATAGACAATAACAAAAGCACAAATAACTTAAGATATGGTTTACATTTTATGTTTTCTGATGATGACGTTTACACCAATAATCTTTTTGAAAATAACGGAGCCGGAGTTGCAGTTATGTTTTCCAAAGGAATTATAATGAAGGGCAATACCTTTAGGAAAAACTGGGGAACAGCTTCTTTTGGTGTATTGTTGAAAGAAATTAATGATGCAGAAATAAGTAACAATACCTTTGAGGAAAATACAATTGGCATTAACATAGAAGGGTCTAACCGAATTAATTATAAAGGAAACAATTTTATAAATAATGGGTGGGGAATTAAAGTTCTTGGAGCCTGTTACGCCAATGCTTTTACGGGTAATAATTTCCTTTACAACAGTTTTGATATATCGTATGACAGTAAGCTGAACGATAATGTGTTTGATGGTAATTACTGGAGTGGTTATACTGGTTACGATTTAGATAAGAACGGTATTGGCGATGTGCCGTACCGCCCCGTAAAATTGTTTTCTTATATCGTAAACAAAACACCGGAGGCTATTGTTTTATTGCGAAGTCTTTTTATGGATATCATTGATTTTTCCGAAAAAGTTTCTCCCGTATTTACACCAGACAATTTATTGGATATTAATCCCCTAATGACCAAAGTACAATGATTCAGATAGAAGGTTTACAGAAGAAATTTGGAAAGAACGAAGTACTTTCGGGCTTAAACCTTACCATAGAGAAAGGTGGCGTTTTTGCCATCTTAGGACCTAATGGTTCGGGAAAAACTACTTTGATCAAGAGTATTTTGGGTATGGTCGTGCCGGATAAGGGAAGCATTTCTGTGATGGGAGAACCCATTAAAAAGAATTGGAAGTACCGTAAAGAAATAGACTACCTACCTCAGATAGCTAATTTCCCCGGAAACTTAAAAGTTTACGAGCTTATCCGGATGATAAAGGATCTTAGGCAAAGCCCAAGTGATGAAGAAAGATTGATTGAGCTTTTTAAACTAGAACCTTTTTTAGATAAGAAACTTTCAACCCTTTCAGGAGGCACCAAACAAAAGGTAAACATTGTTTTGGCGTTTATGTTCGATAGTCCTTTGTTAATTCTAGATGAACCAACAACAGGTCTTGATCCAGCATCTTTAATTCATTTAAAAAATCTTATCAGAGAACAAAGAGACCTAAAGAAAACGGTGTTGATCACATCTCATATTATGCAGTTTGTTGCAGAAATTTCTGATGTAATCGTCTACTTGTTAGAAGGTAATATTTACTTTAAAGGTAGTATAGGAGAACTGAAAACTAAGACAGGACAAACGGATTTAGAACACGCCATAGCGGCCATAGCAACAGCACCCACTCATGCTTAAGATACTAAAATATAGTTTTTACGACCTAATCCGTAGCCGCTGGAGCTACGTATACTTTCTATTTTACCTCTTGTTAGGTTTTGTATTGTTGTTTTTGAACAATGATGTTTCAAAGGCCATTATAACCCTTATGAATGTTATAATTATTCTTGTGCCGTTGATCAGTACTATTTTTGGAATAATGTATTTCTACAACTCAAAAGAGTTTACGGAACTGCTACTGGCGCAACCCATTAAACGGTCCTCTATTTTCTTAGGTCAATATTTGGGTGTAGCGGGTTCTTTAACATTAAGCTTAGTGTTAGGTCTTGGAATTCCTTTTGTGCTCTATGGTCTATTCAAAAGTGATGCTATTTTTGACTTTTCATTACTCCTGGTTACAGGTGCTTTTCTAACTTTAATTTTTACCGTATTGGCTTTTAATATAGCCCTGTCTAACGAAAACAAGATTAAAGGTTTTGGGTATGCCGTATTGTTGTGGTTGTTTATGGCAGTTATTTATGATGGGTTGTTTCTGATGTCTCTAATTATTTTTAAGGAGTATCCTTTAGATGCTTTTTCCCTTAGCGCTACCATGTTTAATCCTATAGATTTGTCACGGACCTTAATTCTTTTAAAATTGGATATTTCTGCTCTTTTGGGTTATACTGGTGCTGTATTCAAAAAGTTCTTTGGAACGGATCAAGGTCTTTTTGTTTCTATGTTGATGCTTATTTTATGGACTGTTCTACCTATTTGGCGATTGGTATACGTATCCAAGAAAAAAGATTTTTAATTTAGGGCCAATGATATGGCAAGACAAATGATAAATCTTAAAAAGCATACTAAAATAGCTTTAGTGTATTTTGTCTTGGCGGCTCTTTTAGGGTGTGTACTACGGTTTTTTAGAGTACTTGATATTCCTATAACCTACAAGTATATTGTTCATGCCCATTCACATATAGCGTTATTGGGCTGGGTATATTTAGCGCTCACTAGCTTACTGTATAAACTTTACTTAAGCAAGTCAGCAGTTGGTGAGAAATACAGTAGAATATTTTGGTTTACCCAGCTCACTTTAATTGGTATGTTGTTGACTTTTCCGTTTCAAGGGTATGCTGTGTTTTCAATTGTCTTTTCTACCCTGTTCTTGTTGGCATCTTATTGGTTTTCTTGGTTCTTTTTTAAGAACGTTCCTGTTGCATACAAGAAGACTCAATCATTACAGTGTGCAAAAGCTGCTATTTTGTATTTGCTGATTTCAAGTGTTGGTCCTTGGGCATTAGGAGGAATAATGAATACCCTTGGCGGAGACTCCATTTGGTATCGTTTGGCTATTTATTTCTATCTCCATTTCCTTTATAACGGATGGATGATAATGGCGCTCGTAGCTGTATTTCTATATATTTTGGAGAAACAACAGATTGTCCTACCACAAAGGAATTTTAAAAGGTTCTTTTGGGGATTGAACCTTGGTATTGTCCTTTCTTTTTTTCTGTCTACGTTGTTTTCGCATCCATCTATAGTTTACTATATATTTGGTGGAGTAGGGGCCGTTTTGCAGTTGTATGCGTTTTATGTTTTATGGATATTCTTATTAGAGGTTAAGTCTAAATTGAATAGCTTGTTTTCAACGTTTCATCAGAATATATTGAAAATAATAGGCGTGCTATTGGGTAGTAAAATGATATTGCAAACACTTAGCGCAATACCTTATTTTGCAAATTTAGCCGTGACCTATTTAGACTTTACCATCGGTTATTTACACTGGACATTCTTGGGAGTGGTGACTATAAGCCTATTCTTGTTCCTAGACTACTTTAAGTTACTACAGCTTGGCAAACAAACCTTCTTACTATATACACTAGGTTTTGTACTCACGGAAGCCTTAATTTTTTATAAGGCAATCGTAGCATGGCAATCAGCCACATTGTTTTCTGCCTACTATCTTATTTTGGCGGTGGCAAGTTTGGTACTGCTATTGGCCCTTTTAGGTCTTTTACTATCGAGAGAGAAGAATGTGCCTCAGTCATAAAAACTTAAACGGCATCGTCTTTTAGTATACTAAAAACGACACCGTTTAAATTTGAATTTAGGGGAATTTGACAAGCCAAACGGCTTGTTTTATCAGCATTAAGAATAGTAGAAAGCGTATTCCTTTCTGTTATATCCATTTTATCCAAAGTGAATTCGCTATGGATTTTTATATGACAGGTCCCACACCAGGCTCTGCCTTTACAATCGCCCCAATCTTCCATATACTTATCAAACAGTAGTTCCATAAGACTATGGTATTCATTGGTCACGAAGTTAGCGTGGCATTTTTCGCCATACTCGTCAATATAAGTAAGGCTTAGGTTCTCCACAGATATAGTTCAGGTTTTATAATGGATGAATGCTAAAGAATGTTCGCAATAATAATAGAGCAACTAAAGAGCAAACTTACTAATAGCATATTAAAAGTTATTTTAGATTTCAATTGCGCAAGTACTGCAGCATTGTATCCCATACATAAAATGGTTACAAAAAAGAGCAATACCATTTTTGAAAGGTCATGTAGGTTACTCATCAATAACACCATTGCAGCAGCAGAACCTATGCAGCTTTGCGCTATTATAGCAATAGTGGAATAACCGGTCTGTTGTCTGGTAAACTCACTAAGTAGATTGTTGTATACTTTGGCTATACCAGTACTTCTCTGTTGTTTTTCAGAATAACTTAAAGGTAACGATGGTGTCCTCATGAGAATCAATTTTAGAAATTTATAATTGAACTTTTATAAGCAGATTTAGTAAGTGCGAATTACACTTTACGCAACTGCAGTTAATTCTTTTTCTAACGCACTGGCCTTGGTAAAGAGAATGTTGTTCTCTAAGTGAATGTGACGGTGCAGGTCGTCTTCAAATTCTTGCAATAGCGAATACGTAACCTTGTAAGTAGAACAGGCGTCAGCAGGTGGCGTGTAGTCATTGCTCAGTTTGGCAATGGTTCTAAAACGAACCCCTTCATTATCATGTTCGTCCATCATAGTACAAATTGGATTTGCTACGGAGCCGAAACCAGGAGCACTCAAATCTTTTCCGGTCTGTTGTGATTCAACCATCTTTCTAACAAAAGGGAAGAGTATCAATTCTTCTTTTTTCATGTGCGAAGCTAATTCTCCTGCAGATGCATTAAAAAGTTCTTTGATTTCAAAAAGCTCAGGATGTTTTTCGCCATGTACGCGGCATAGTTTGTCAAGGTATTGTTTCAATACAGTACTTTGTTTCTCAACATATCTATGGTGCTTTTTTTCAATATAATCAACAAGAAGGTCCAATGGCCAAGATTTAAAATCAATGTTATCACCACTGGTTTGTTCTGTTACCGCTTTTAGTTCTGAGAAAAGCACATCAACACTTAAATTATTTTTAAGGGCAACCTCTTCAAGTGAACGGTTTCCTCGGCAACAAAAGTCAATTTTATGGTTTTTAAAAACTTGTGCGGTTCGGTAATCTTTTGCTACAATTTCGCCTACTGTTTGTGTCATAATTTCTTTTTTATAGTTATTTTATTAAATAGGATAAAATTGTCCTATTTATATTCAAATTTTTTTACCTTCTCAAAGATGTAAGTCCTTCCTCTAGACCAATGGTCATATCATAAAGGCTGGTATTTTCTAACATGTTTTTCAAATCACTCCGTATCTGAACAAATTTATCGTGAACAGGGCAGGGTTCATTAGCATTACATTTTTTTAGACCAAGTCCACAACCCTCATATACGTTGTTGCCATCTATGGCAAATACTATTTGGGCAAGTTTTATCTGGTTTATGTTTGCCTTTGTTATCTGAAAGCCGCCAGATGCACCTTTTACTGAATCTACAATGTGATTCTTAGATAATTGCTGCAAAACTTTGGCCGTAAAAGCAACGGGAGAATCTATCTTTTCAGCAATCTCTTTCAAGCTCACTCTAGTACCTTCAAGCGATTTTAACGCTATGTAGGTTGATGCTCTTATTCCGTATTCACATGCTTTTGAAAACATTCAGATAGTTTTGTTTTACGTTACAAAGATATGATGTTTTTTAACTAGGACAAATGTATCCGAGTTAAATTTTATTTTTTTGTATTAGGAAGTTCTACTTCTATGTTGGAACATCTGCATAAAAAGCATTGTACTCATTTTTTGTGCCCTATTCTTGGCAATCCAAGCTTTGTCGCCTTCAAAGAGTTCATCTATGGTTGCAAACCAATGATTAAGCCAAAGGCCAAAATGTTCGGAGGTAATACTATGATTGGTTTTGTCATCTACTTCTTGGTGCGCCGTTACGGGGTTGCCTTGATATATTCGTTTTAAAAAAAGCTGAGTTTCCCAGAAATCCGTTAATAATTTTAGGTGTGCTTCCCAGTCGGTAATAATTCCATTAAAAATAGGACCAAGAATTTTATCCTCTCTTATTTTTCCATAGAAGGTTTCAACAAGCAGCTGTACGTCATCTCGGGTTTCAATTTCTTTTTTTTCCATCGTATCAAAAGTACACTATTGGCATTAGTTTTTGAAGTGCTCGGTTTGTGCTGCAAATATCTATAATAGAGGAGCTTTAGAATATGAACAATATCATGTTTTGCCAATTATTGGTATAAAAAAAGTGGAAAGAGAATCAAACTGATTTCCTTTCCTCTTTTTAATTAGACATGATGTTTCTATTTTGCTAAATGGTCGTTGTAAAATTCCCATGCTTGGGTAGCCACATCTCTACCTAATTGCAGGCCAGCTATATTGTCGGCCTGTATGTGGTAACCACCCATTACCCTAGACATACCCGCCATATTAGCAGTTTCAGTAAAAGTAGGGAAGTTTATAATTACCGGTTTTCCAAAATGAATGCTGTCATATTCTGTAAGGGAACCCGGTATAAGTTCTATGGATTCTCCAAAATACTCATCACCGGTAAAAAGACGAAGCACTTCTGCACAAGCCCCACTAATAGTGCTGTGACCAGAGGTGTAGCTCGGGAATGGAGGACATAGAAAAATATCTGGCGAATAAGGGCGCCATTCTTGCCCTTTCATTTCAACAATACCTTTGCCAGGACCTGCCCACGCCTTTATAGTTTTATCTTTGTAATATTCGTGAACCAGTGCATAAGGACGGGCATAATCATAGAACATCTTAGAATCCCATGAAGCAATAAAAGCATCCATTGCAGTTATTTCCGTTAAGAAATACATTTTTACATCTTCGTCTAACGTATGGTTATCTCTGCGGGAAACGTCTTGTGCGAACTTTAACCAGTGGCCAGCTTGCTGTACAGATTGCGGTCCGTCTCGCATGAATTCTACCAAAGCTATTTCTTCATCAGATAGGTTGGCCTGCAAATCAACCACCTCTTGAACTTCTTTTTTTAATTGCTCTGAACCTACCAACGGCGGAGGCCCTGGTCTAAATTGGTCTGCCGTGGTTAATGTAATAGGAGCTACTTTTTGCCAGTAAGGGGTAAGACAACCAGGAGCATATTGGCCACCTTTGCCATCTGAAAAATACTTTGGTTGCCACCTATTGATGTCCGTATTCTCATCTGCTGAGTTTACCGGACTGTAGTTGGTATAATCAAAATATGCTTCTCCGTTAGAACCTTCAACCTCCCCATATTGATTGCTACCATCGTTTTTTCTAGCTTCTATAGTAGCCATGGCAGCTAGGTTGCC
The DNA here is from genome assembly GCF_018603515.1 of Zobellia barbeyronii. Classification (GTDB taxonomy): domain Bacteria; phylum Bacteroidota; class Bacteroidia; order Flavobacteriales; family Flavobacteriaceae; genus Zobellia; species Zobellia barbeyronii. The sequence continues at coordinate 608,348 of NZ_JACATN010000004.1, read as the reverse complement.
CACACCTTCCGGCGTGTTCGGGTCCGTTGATGTATTGTCTGGGTCAAGACCTAAGTCCGTCATAAATTTTCTGAACATTTCAGTATTGGAATAGTAGTATTCCTTCATCGCACCAAAAGCAGCATAGCTAATCGCAATTTCTTTATTTTTAAGATTCTGTTCACTCGCAGGTTTTCGGTCTACACCTTTTAAATAAACTGGTATAGCAGTCTCATCATAAACGGACCATGCATCAAAAATTGAGATAAAAATTAGGCCAAGGTAACGTGAGGTTATTGTGGGTCTAGGCTTGAATTGTTCGGTATCCGATGCTGTGGCATCCAACGCCATTTTTCCCCACTTATAGGCAATATTTTCAACTCCTCTTGGTTCTTCTTGTTTTTCTTGGGCGAAAGATGCGCCGGAAGATAATAACCCCATCATAAGGGTTAGTACAATAATACGTTTCATGTAATTGGTTATTAAGTTGTTGGTAACTTTCAAATATAAGAAAGACATTAAAACCTTTGAAATTTCTTACGTAAGAACTTTCATCATAAACCCATATAATTCTTCCATTTGTGGCTTTCCTTTTTGTTTACCGCTTCGTCCAAAAAAGTAAAGTACAAACCATACCACTACTATCATACCCATTAGTCCTAGTTGCAAGTGATAAGGTTTATTTAGGGACGCGCTTGAATACGCCCAAATTCCTATGATGATGAATAGGCATGCTACCGCAAAATGTACGAACATAAAGAAGGTCCATAGGGTAGGGTTAGGTCCAAATATGCCATGTAAACGGCAGTTGGAAGCATCTAGTTCATCTATCTGCAAGTGGAGTTGAGGCGACCAGAAATGGTTGTTTTTATCGTCGAATTTAAGAAAGACATGTTCATCTAATCTTTTTACCAAAAAAGGAGCGTAACCAGCAGTTTCAAACTTTTTAAGAATGCTTTCACTGGTTCCGGCAATATCCAATTGAAACCTTGGGCGAAGTACAATTTCGTTAGGTAACGGTTTCATAAGAAAATTGTTTGGTGGCCGTAGCCGTTAATTATGGCATTCTATAGCGCTTGAAGCTATTTGTGTAACAGGTGCTGGTGATACGTAAGGAATACCCAACCCAAGACCTCTAAGGACAAAAAGCAAACCTATAATCACTACAAAAACGGGAATAGCTTTTTGTACTTTTTGACGTATACCACCTTTTAATAAACCACTAAAATAAATAGCAACCGTCATTAAAGGCACAGTTCCTAAACCAAATAACATCATATACAGGCTGCCTTGTAAAGCATTGCCCATGGCAACGGCTCCAAAAAGTGCCATATAAACCAAACCGCAAGGTAGAAATCCGTTTAGGAAACCAATCGTTAAAAAGGTATCCGGAGATTTTTTCTTCAATTCTTTACCTAGTTGGTTCTTAACTTTAGATATGACTTTGTAAATGGGTTTTGATAGGTTGTATTTGCTGAATGTTTTATGAGGAATTAATACAACTAGAATCATCAAAACTCCAATAGCTATGGAGAGTTTTTGTTGTGCACCAAAAATGGATAATCCTTTTCCTAGAAAGCCAAAAATGAGTCCAATGATACCATATGCCATTAACCGGCCAAAGTGATAAATGAATATCTGACCAAATTTTTTGACATTGTTAGAATGGTCTACCGGAAGCATAAAGGCAATAGGGCCACACATGCCAACGCAGTGCAAGCTTCCCATTAAGCCTAGTATGACGGCAGATAGAATCATGTTTCTCTTAAAGGGTTATACTTTCTCTATGCTGAAAATCCTTCCCTTGGTGTTTCCAAGTTATTTTTATATCCCAACGACCATCCAACAAGCGTTTGTCAGGTATGAGCAAATGTGAATCGGATAGACTTATAGGTAAGTCAAAATCCAAGTGCTTATTGGACGGTCTGTATAGGGATACAATGCCTGATACATTTGTGTCTGCGTATCCTTTAGGAAAGATTACTAGTAATCCTTCAGGTGTTTTTTCTAATTCTATTTTTTCATTGGAGTTAACAGCGTTTTGCTCTGCATCTATTTCTTTTTGATAGCCAAGTTCTGCCTTGTAATACTCTTCAGTAACCAAATCATGATTGGCATCATGGCTTGTAGTCATTCGTATCACGAAGAACAGTATAAAACTGATGAAAATTCCAAAAGCAATTACGATACCTGTACCCCAATTTATTTTCATGATCTTTTACTTAATTACTATTTATAACTACGCGGTGCCAAAAAGCGCGCCGTGGTGGTCTCTATTAATTTGTCATTACTGTAGACACCAATTTTTAAGTTGTTCTTATCACCACTCAAGGCCGAAGCATTAATTTCTATAAACAAGGTTCCTTCTGCCAACGCTTCCGGTTGTACATCAAAATTATTGTTTCGTACTAATTTAATTTCCCCTTTAGGAGACATCAACTCAAAATGAACGTTCTCTACAGGCTTAGTGGTTTTGTTCAATAATTTGTAAGTGAAGACATTACTAATAATGTTGCCTTCTTTGTGTTCGTAAAGTTGGCCTGGTAACCTCAAAATATTGGCTTCAAGGTCGTTTCTTAAGAACATCATACCTACAAGTACACCAGTTAAAATTACCAATACCGCAGTATATCCTTTTAAACGAGGTGTAAATTTAAACTTCTCTTTCTTGGTAATTTCATCTTCACTGGCATAGCGAATCAATCCTTTTGGAAGATCTACTTTTTCCATTATGGAATCGCACTCATCTATACAGGCGGTACAGTTTACACATTCTAACTGCGTTCCGTTTCTAATATCAATTCCTGTAGGGCAAACGTTTACACATTGGTTGCAGTCAATACAATCGCCATTGCCTAATTCCTCTCGGTCTTCATTTTTACGCCACTTTTTTCTTCCATTTTCAGCTTCACCTCTTACGTGGTCGTAAGCAACAATAATAGACTGGTTGTCTAATAGCACACCTTGCATACGTCCGTAAGGACAGGCAATAATACACACCTGTTCTCTAAACCAGGCGAATATAAAATAAAACACCCCTGTAAATATCAATAGAGATAACATGGTGCTTAAGTGTTGGCTAGGACCATCTGTAACATACTGAATCAAGCGGTCGCTACCAATCAAGTAAGCCAAGAAAACATTAGCTATGATAAACGATATGATAAAAAAGATTATCCATTTCAACACACGTTTACGAATCTTTTCAGAATCCCAAGCTTGTCTATCCAGTCGCATTTGAGCGCCACGGTCACCATCTATCCAATATTCTATTCTTCTAAAAACCATTTCCAAGAAAATGGTTTGCGGGCACATCCATCCGCAGAAAATACGTCCAAATGCAACAGTAAAAAGAGCAATGAAAACCACCCCAATAATCATTGAAATAACGAAGAGGTGAAAATCTTGCGGATAAAACGGAAAACTAAAGATGTTAAAACGTCTTTCTAAGACATTGAACATCAAAAATTGGTTGCCGTTAATCTTAATAAAAGGAGACGCAATCAAGAAGGTAAGAAGAACGTAACTTACGTATTTGCGATACTCATAAAGTTTACCACTAGGCTTTTTGGGATATACCCATGCCCGTTTTCCGTCTTCCTTTATGGTGCCTATGGAATCCCTAAAATTTTCTTGATCTTGTGCCATTTTATTATGCTTTATCAGCTAACAGGGCAAACATGTCCCGTTTAATTCAGTTCATAGTAACCGATGTAGAATCTACTTCCTGTTCGGTACTAGATTCTATTGCAGGAACTGCCTGGGCAGGTGCATCTGGGTCTAACCAAAGATCACCGTCCGGAGCTTTTGGATTGGCTGGTGTAGTACCTTGAAAACTCAAGACGTAACTAGCAACCTGAGCAATTTCTGCAGGCTTTAAACTCTGTTTCCAAGCAATCATACCTTTACCATCACGACCACCTTCAGAAATCGTATGGAAAACATTTTTGATGCCTCCACCTAAAATCCAATTTTGGTCTGTAAGGTTAGGTCCAATACCACCGCCACCATCTACCATATGACAGGCAACACAGTTACTTTCAAAAATGGTCTGGCCAGCTTTAAGGTCTCCCGCATCGGTAAGTAATTCTACCGTATTGGCATCAACAAGGCCTTTTGCGGTCTTTTTATACTCTTCAATCTCTAATTGAGCGGCAGCTACTTCTTGCTCGTATTCTTGGTCTTGGTTATAATCATTATATATCTCAAAACGAACTAGGTAAACTACAGCGAACACAATAGAGGCATAGAATAAGTATACCCACCATGGCGGTAGATTGTTGTCTAACTCGCGAATACCATCATAGTCATGGTCAAGAATAATCTCGCCTTCTTTTTCCATGGGTTTAGAACCAAGCATTCTTTGGTAAGTTTCTTCGCCCCATTTCCAATGTAAAGATTTGTTCTTTGCAGCTAGATAACGCTCTTGCGCTTCTTTTGAAAGAGTTTGATACATTACATTTTCTATGGCTCTTGTAATTATCGCAATTACGATAAGCAAGAATAGAACGAATACAAGGAATACTTGCACCATTGGGAATTTAATAAACGCGGGTAAGTCTCCTGAATCAACAACAAACTCCGTTAAGCCGAATATTAAAAAGAAAACAAGTGGTATTTTGAACCACCAAGTTGATGTGTTTTTCATAGTTCTAGGTTTTGTTGGTTATCTTCTTCAAAAGGTAATTCGCTCACTTCTTTTATGTATGTTTTTGAGGCAGTAAAAACCCACCAGAATAACAATATGAAAAACACAAAGAAGATAAGTAGTGATATCATGGGGTAGGTTGCTACGCCATCAATAGTTTCCATGTAACCTTTTACAAATTTGAACATGATATTTATTTTTTATTTTTCAGATATTATTTCGCCGGTCTCTTTAATCTTGATATCCGTACCTAAACGTTGTAGGTATGAAATTAAGGATACGATTTCTCGGTCTCTCATTTCTACGAACTCTTCACCATTTTCAGCGGCATAGGTTTTGTCAGCTTCATAGTTTTTAGCAAAATCGGGATCTGAATATAAGTTCTTCTCGATTTTTGTAGCCTGAGCATCCATAAGAGCATCGGCATTAGCAATCTCCTCTTCAGTGTACGGTACTCCCAAGGTTACCATAGCTTCCATTTTTGTCTTAATGTTGCTACGGTCATGCTTGTCACGTACCATCCAAGAATATGAAGGCATAATAGAACCGGATGATGTACTCTGAGGGTCATACATGTGGTTCAAGTGCCAGTTGTCAGAATACTTTCCGCCAACCCTAAGTAAATCTGGTCCAGTACGCTTACTTCCCCATAGGAATGGGTGGTCGTAAACGAATTCACCAGCTTTGGCATACTCACCATAACGTTCTACTTCACTTCTAAACGGACGAACCATTTGCGAGTGACAGCTAACACAACCTTCACGAATGTAAAGGTCACGGCCTTCTAGTTCTAACGGAGTATAAGGCTTAACACTAGAAATGGTAGGTATGTTAGATTTTACCAAAAGGGTTGGTACAATCTGTATAAGACCTCCAATTAATATAGCTACAGTAGCTAAGATGGTCAATTGAATAGGCTTACGCTCTAACCAAGTATGGAAAGTTTCGCCAGCTGTTCTGTGTTTTGAAACACGAGTAAGAGCAGCAGCTTCTGCCAATTCATCTTCTATTGTGCTACCGGAACGTATGGTACGAACTACGTTGTAGATCATAACCATGGCACCAACAATGTAAAGGCTTCCACCAATGGCACGCATCCAGTACATAGGCATAATTTCGTGTACGGTTTCTAAGAAGTTACCATAAACCAATGTACCGTCTGGGTTAAATTCTTTCCACATTAATGCTTGGGTAAATCCAGCAACGTACATTGGTAACGTATACAGAATAATACCTAAAGTACCGATCCAGAAATGGAAGTTTGCCAAGCCTATAGAGAACAATTTATTTTTGGTCATTCTAGGTACCAACCAATAAATCATACCAAATGTTAAGAAACCGTTCCAGGCTAAAGCACCTACATGTACGTGAGCAATAATCCAGTCACTAAAGTGGGCAATAGCATTTACGTTCTTAAGCGAAAGTAAAGGACCTTCAAAAGTTGCCATACCGTAACCGGTAATTGCAACTACCATAAATTTTAAAACAGGGTCTGTACGAACTTTATCCCATGCACCACGTAACGTAAGAAGTCCGTTTATCATACCACCCCAAGAAGGAGCTAAAAGCATAATTGAAAATGCTACACCTAAGTTTTGAGCCCAATCCGGTAAAGCGGAGTATAACAAGTGGTGAGGTCCAGCCCAGATATAAATAAAAATCAAAGACCAGAAGTGAACTATAGATAGTCTATAAGAATAAACCGGTCTGTTTGCTGCTTTAGGTACAAAGTAGTACATAAGTCCCAAGAACGGGGTAGTCAAGAAAAATGCAACCGCATTGTGCCCGTACCACCACTGTACTAATGCATCTTGAACACCAGCGTAAATAGAGTAACTTTTTAATGCGCTAACAGGAAGCTCCAAGTTGTTGAAGATGTGAAGCACTGCTACCGTAACAAAAGTAGCCAAGTAAAACCAGATGGCAACGTAAAGGTGACGCTGTCTCCTTTTTATCATGGTGCCGATGAGGTTGGCACCAAAAGCAACCCAAACCACAGCAATGGCTATATCTATAGGCCATTCAAGCTCTGCATATTCTTTAGTACTGGTATACCCTAATGGAAGGGTAATAGCTGCCGAGACAATAATTGCCTGCCAACCCCAAAAGTTGAACTTACTAAGAAAATCGCTATACATACGCGCTTTTAGCAAACGTTGCGTGGAGTAGTAAACCCCTGCGTAAATAGCATTTCCTACAAATGCAAAAATCACCGCATTGGTATGCAATGGGCGTAAACGACCAAAACTTAACCATGATATTCCATCGGTTAAGTTGGGGAACATGAACATTAAGGCTAATAGTAAGCCTACAGACATACCCACAATACCCCAGAACATGGTTGCATAGAGGAAATTTTTCACGATTTTGTTATCGTAATAAAACTGCTGTACTTCCATAATTATACTTGTTTATTTAGTTGGATTTTCTCTTTTTCAAACTCTTTGGCGCTGGTTTTTTTAGTCTTAACCAGTTCGTCGTCAAAAAGCATGCGTACAGATGGAGTATACGAATCATCGTATTGACCGCTTTTCACCGAAACGATGAAAGCGATAAAAAATATGACCGCAATAAGAATACTTATGGCCAATAATACAAAAATGACACTCATACCTACCTGAATTATGCCGTAAAACTACGGTGTGTACTTGCTATTTAATATGACTTTTGTCAGGTTTTGATAAATATCTAAAACTTTCTTAATTTTTTATCACAACCGTCTGGTGTGTAAATATATATGCTATTATTATTTTAAGCAGGAAAAAGTTAAAAATTGTATTTTTTTAATCTGTGGAAGAGCTGTTGTATGCTGTCTTTTCTGCCTTTTTTGTGTTCTGGTAAATAGAAATTAAAGCGGCAATTATAATTAGATTTTTTATAACGTACTGACCTAGAAGGGTTGGTGCAAAAGGGCTGTAGGTAAAAGAGGCTTCATTAAGGAGAAGTAAGGAAGAAAAAGTACAGACCATATGCAATAAAGTTACAATAATAGTTTGTTTTCTAAATAGGTCGAATAAAAGAAAAATACCAATACCTACCTCTAAAACGGCAAGCATAAAAATAGAAATATTAGGAGGAATTAAACCAAAAGTGAGTGAGGTGATGGTTTCTTTTGCCAATTCTTCGGCCGGACTAACATCATTAAAAAATTTAAGTGCGCCAAACCAGAGATAGACAATAGCTATTGAGATTTGTAAAAAGGAAATTTTTTTGAAATGTGCTGAAATCGATGAGAGACTGAAAGCTGGCATTTTACTTGAGAGGTAATTAGTGAGTTGTTGGTTTTACAAACGTAACTTTTTAAACGTACTGAATCCGTTTTTTAACTGTTAACTTTTGGTCTTGAGCGTAGTGTCTTACAGACTTAGTCAATATTTCTTCCTATGAAGTTGGTAGAGATGGTAGCAAAGGCAACCACGCTTATAGAACTCAAGGGCATTAAGATTGCAGCAATAACAGGTTCAAGTTGTCCGGTAACCGCAAAATAGAGACCTATGACGTTGTAAGTCAAGGATAACAGAAAACTGAGTTTTATAATCTTCATCGCTTTCTTAGAGGCCAGGATATAGTTGTTTAGCTGTTGAAATTTAGAGGCGTCCATAATACCATCGCTAGCAGGCGAGAACACATTAATATTTTCAGATATGGCAATGCCCACTTCTGCCTGCGCCAAAGCTCCGGCATCGTTAAGACCATCACCCACCATAAGTACCTTTTTGCCTTGTTCTTGTAAAGCCTTTATAAACTCCAGTTTATGCTGTGGTTTTTGATTGAAGTACAACGGAGTGAGTTTGGGTAACAATTTTTCTAAGCGAGACTTCTCTCCTTCGTTGTCTCCCGATAAAATGGCTACGTCAAAATTTTTGGACATATCCTTAAATACTTCGGAAACGCCATCTCGGTATTCATTATGAAAAATATACTTACCCTTATAGGAGTCGTTACTGCTAATATGTACCGATGTGTTAAGTGCATCTGAGACTTGGTCATTACCTACAAAAGATGCTGAACCGGCTTTTATATGTTCGTCATCTTTTGACCCCTCTATACCTTTGCCAATATGTTCTTCGTATTCGTCTAGCGTAATAATATTTTGTTCGGACAAAAGACTGTAAAGCGTTCTACTTAATGGGTGGTTAGAGCCACGTAGCGTATTTTTTAGCAAAGAAGCTTCAGCTTCCGTAAGGGGCATACCTTCATAGGTGGCAGTACTCTTTTTTGATGTGGTAATGGTACCTGTTTTGTCAAAAATAGCGGTGTCTATTTGCGCAAGTTGTTCTATGGTGCGGGTGTCCTTTAAGTAAAACTTCTTTCGCCCAAAAATGCGTAACATGTTACCCAAAGTAAAGGGAGATGCTAAAGCAATGGCACAGGGGCAGGCAATTATTAATACTGCCGTAAATACGTTCATGACTTTGCTAGGGTCATAATAAAGCCAAAATGCGGCCGATAAGAAAGCAATACTGAGCACGGCAATCGTAAATCTCCGGCCAATACTATCGGTCAGGGTTTGGAACTTACTGGCTTTGTCTTCTTGAAAAATACTGTTTCCCCATAATTGGGTAAGGTAACTCTGTGAAACCGATTTTAAGGCTTCCATTTCTATGGCACCTTGTAGTTGTTTTCCGCCGGCAAAGACTTTCTCTCCGGATTCTTTTTTTACTGGTTCGGATTCGCCTGTAACAAAACTATAATCAATACGTGCTTGTCCGTTTATAAGAATACCATCAACAGGAATCAATTCTTCATTTCTAATGAGTAAACGGTCTCCTCTTTTTATATCGTGTACTTGTGTAGTTTCTTCTTTCCCTTCTTTTGATATTCTAGTTATGGCAATCGGGAAATATGATTTGTAGTCTCGTTCAAACGAAAGAAAGGAATAGGTTTTTTGCTGAAAGAACTTTCCTAAAAGCAAAAAGAACACCAATCCTGTTAAGGAGTCGAAAAAGCCACTTCCCCAATCAAAAGTAATTTCTAGTGTACTACGTACAAATAGCACAAAAATCCCCAGAGCAATTGGCACATCAATATTTAATATTTTACTACGAAGTCCTTTATAGGCAGATATGAAATAATCTCTGCCGGCATAAAAAATTACAGGCAATGAAAACAGAAACATAAGCCAATGAAAGACTGGTTCATATTTGTTGAGCCAGAACTCGCCCCCCGATGCATCGCTAGTAGAGAGGTCAAAATAATCTGGAAACGAAAGGAACATGACATTGCCAAAAGCAAAACCAGCTACGCCAAGTTTGTAAATTAGGCTGCGGTCTACACTTTTCTTTTTATTGTCAAAATCATCAAGGGATATATAAGGCTCATAACCTATTCTCGCCAGTAGCAAAACCACTTCTTTTAAAGAAATGGCTGCACTGCTGTAAGTAATACGTACTGTTTTCTTTGGAAAATCTACTTGACCACTCTTAATAGATGGGTTTAACTTGTTCAGATTTTCTAGTACCCATATGCAAGAGCTACAGTGAATATGGGGTATATAAAGATTTACAATCTGTAAGTCCCCGTCATTGAATTCTATTAATTTTTCGGCAATTGGCGTTGAATCTAAAAAATCGTATCTTCCATCAAGAGTTTTTGGAGTTGCGCCGGCAGCAGACTGAATGTCGTAGTAGTAATCAAGGTCATTACCGGAAAAAATTTCATAAACGGTTTTACAACCATTGCAACAAAAATTTTTGTCATCTAGAACTATGGCTTTTTTGCCACAGTCATCACCACAATGAAAACAATTGTTAGAGTTCATTTAATCATTTGCTATACCTTGCACAAAGGTGCAGGATATTAGAGTTTAAATATATGACAATTGTCAGGTTTATTATAATTAGGGAACGGTACCTTTGTACGGTCAGGTATAAATAATAGGATATGAGCAGCAGGTGTGAAAATTGCATAATAAGGCAATTCAATTCTTTACGAGCTATGAGTAAGGAAGAATTGAAGAAGGTCTCCGATTCCAAAATTTCTAAAAAACTTAAAAAAGGCGAAGCTATCTTCAAAGAAGGTGAAAAGCTAGATGGCGTTTTTTGTGTTAGAGATGGTGTCTCAAAACTGTCTAAACTTAGTGAGAATGGTAAAAACCAAATCGTAAGATTGGCCAGTAAAGGCGAGGTTATGGGCCAACGAGCCGTAATTGCCGAAGAGTCTACCAACTTAAGTGCAATTGCAGTAAGTGACATGGAGGTTTGTTTTATACCAAAAGAAATTATTTCTAATACCCTAGATACGAATCCTAATTTTGCTGTTGAAGTTTTACGTCATATGGCGCATGACCTAAGAGAAGCAGACGACGTTATTGTGAACATGTCTCAAAAGACGGTGAAACAAAGAATGGCAGAAGCTTTTTTATACCTTAGAAAGAATTATGGCGAGGACGAAGATGGTTTCTTGACGCTTTCCTTATCTAGAGAAGACTATTCTAACGTAGTAGGTACGGCTACTGAATCTTGTATTAGGATTATTTCTGAATTCAAGAAAAAAGGATTTATTAAAACTTCCGGAAAGAAAATTGGTATTGCTGATGAGCGTAAGCTTTTAGATTTGATTGATGGATTTTAACCTTTCTCTTTTCAAAAACTGATATTTATCATAGTTTCACCATAGTGTTGGTTCTACTTTTACATTGAAGATTTCAATAAAAAAAGTAGATGAAAAATATACTATTACCTACCGACTTTTCCGAAAATGCATGGAACGCTGCAAGCTATGCTGTAGAACTTTTCAAGAACGAAACCTGTACTTTTTACGTATTGAATACTTATACGCCCCACATTGCACATAGCCGTTTTATGGCTACAAACGTGAGTGGCGATATGATGGAGGATGCTGCTCGAACCCAATCCGAAGCAGGTCTTGCCAATCTCATTTCACGCATGCACACGGAATTCAACAATCCACAACATAGATTTACTGCGGTATCTTCTTTTTCTATGCTTGTAGATGAGGTAAAAGCAGTAATAGATGAGTATGCAATAGATTTGGTTATCACTGGAACAAAAGGAGCCTCGGCAATAGATGAGGTTTTCATGGGTAGCAATACAGTGCGAATTATAAAAACGGTAAAGAAATGCCCTGTACTTGCCGTTCCTCAGAATTTTAAGTTTAAAACACCGGACGAAGTAGCTTTTGCCACAGATTTCAACAGATTTTATACGCAGTCTGAATTGAGACCATTATTGGATATGGCCAAGACCTTTAATGCGGTTATAAGAATAGTACATGTGCAGCAGAAAATCACTGCATTAACGGAGCTTCAGAAGTTTAATTTAAGTATGCTTCGTAAATATTTAAAAGATGTAGAGCATTACGTTCATACGGTTTCGGAATTAAATTCCATTTCTAAAACCTTAGAGATTTTTAGCAATGAATTAGATATTCATTTGTTAGCTATGTTACATTACCAACATAGTTATATGGAAAACCTAACTCGTGAGGCAGTGGTGAAACGTATAGCTTTTCATACACAAATTCCTTTATTGGTTATTCCAGAATTGGGCATGAGTGGTTCTTCACATAGTAAAAAAGAGCAGAGTCTTTCGGCTTCTGAATAGTGCAGGTTCTTCTAAATAGAAGAAGGTGTTTTTCTAGTTTTTTTATTGCGGCAATATTAAATGTGATATTTCTAAAGATTAAAAATATACTGCGCTAGATCTTCTTAATTTTGTGGAAAATTAAGTTATGAACCTTCCCAAGACAGGTCAGAAAAGAATAGTGATTATTGGTGGCGGTTTTGCCGGAATATCACTAGCCAAAAAACTCAGTAAAATAGATTTACAAGTCGTATTACTGGACAAGCATAACTACCATACCTTTCAACCACTCCTTTATCAGGTTTCTACTAGCGGCTTAGAACCGGACTCCATTGCATACCCTATACGTAAGGTGTTAAGGCATTTGGAGAATTTCTATTTTAGGCTAGCTAATGTTGAGCGTATTGAACCGGAACAGAAGGTAATTATAACGGACACGGGAAACCTGGAATATGATTATTTGGTTTTGGCCACGGGTACAAAAACTAACTTTTTTGGGAATAAAGAGATTGCGCAACATGCCATGTCTATGAAAAGTGTGCCGCAAGCACTGGACATTAGAAGTTTAATGTTACAAAATTTTGAAAAAGCAGACGACTGCCAGGATCCAGAAGAGCGTAAGGCATTACTTAATTTCTGTATTATTGGAGCGGGGCCAACAGGTGTAGAGCTTGCTGGGGCATTTGCAGAACTTAAGAATAACGTTTTCCCTGAAGATTACCGACATCTGAATATAGATGAAATGGAAATCAACTTGTATGAGGGTGGCCCAAAAGTATTGCCGCCAATGAGTGAGCATGCAACTAAGAAAGCCATGGGATTTTTGGAAGAATTAGGGGTACGCGTTCATCTTAACGCCATTGCCAGTAATTATGATGGGGAACAGGTAACCTTAAAAGATGGAACCACCATACGCACTAAAAATTTTATTTGGACTGCAGGAGTTACCGGTGCGGCCATAGAGGGTTTTGCACCCCATATTTTGGTAGAACGTTTAAACCGTTATAAAGTAAACCGTTTTAGTCAGGTAGAAGGTTATGACTCGGTTTTTGCCATTGGGGATATTTCTTATATGGAAACTGAAGATTTCCCCAAAGGACATCCACAAGTTGCGCAACCGGCAATTCAGCAAGGAGAGTTATTGGCCAAAAATTTAGAAAAGTTATTGGAGGGTAAAGAAATGAAACCTTTTACTTATGTAGATAAGGGAACCATGGCTACCATAGGAAGAAACAAAGCTGTTGCGGATATTAAAAAATTACAATTTGGAGGTTTCTTTGCTTGGTTTATCTGGATGTTCGTTCACTTAATGGCGCTGGTAGGGTTTAGAAATAAGGTCATTGTATTTTTTAACTGGGCATACAATTATATCAATTACGATAAAGCGGCTCGCCTTATTTTAAGAAGGTTTAATCCAAAGGCATAGTTTAGCCATAGAGATAGCAATTATTTAAAATCCTTTAGTATATTTGTCCTGTTGTGTTGTAACCCAAAACCTGTATAGGTTTGGGCCAATGAAAGGCTTTCCATGTTGGAAGGCTTTTTTTATACCCAATTGTTTCTGCAAGGCTGTAAAAACCAAGAATGTCGCATCGTATAGGGAAGGATGTAATTGTAGGCTTTGTTACGATTTGTCGTAACGTAATTACATCACCTTAAACTAAATTCTGGACTATACTTTTTGAAGTTGACGATCAACGGAACTTGGTTTGTTGTGTTCCGGTGTTCTTCTGTCTTGGATTGACATCCATGCCTTTTTAGCTTTCTCTGCTTTTACCTGATGATGTGTTCTATTCATGATACAAGGTATTAATTTACACTTTCAATATTATTTTAGAACTGGTCATGAGTTTTACGGATGTCCAGTTTTATGTCGCTCATTTTCATAAACTTAACGACAGTACAAACTTACATCAAATAGATTTCTTTTCATCGATCAAATGCGTTACTATAACGTTTTTTTCATTTTAAGAAATTTGCGTTCTTGGGATGATTTCATCCGTTTATAAAAAGGGTGAAATATGCGATATCGATAAAAAAACCGTAATTTTAAACAAGATTTTTAAAGAAAATTACATGCCTTTATATCACAAGCTGGGAAAATTTCCACAAAAGAGACATACCACTTTCAAAAAGGAAGATGGCACCTTACATTATGAACAATTGTTCGGTACTATTGGTTTTGATGGAATGTCTTCTTTGCTCTATCATTTACATAGGCCTACGCAAGTAAAAGAAGTGGGTAAGACGTTAGATGTTGCGCCTAGGGCCGCTGTGGAATACAATATAAAATCTAGGTTACTTCAAGGTTTTCAAGTAAAGCCTGAAGATGATTATTTGGAAAGCCGTAAAACCATGCTTTTCAATAATGATGTGCATGTAGGGCTCGCTGCTCCAAGGAAATCCCTAACAGATTATTTTTATAAAAATACAGATGCAGATGAGCTTTTGTTTGTTCACAAAGGTTCTGGTACGTTAAAGACCATTTTAGGTGAGATTTCTTTTGAATATGGAGATTATTTGGTAATTCCTAGAGGGATAATATATCAGATTGAATTTGATACAGAAGACAATCGTTTATTGATTACCGAAAGCTATCATCCTATATATACGCCAAAGAGATACCGTAACTATTTTGGTCAACATTTGGAGCATTCACCATTTTGTGAGCGAGATTTTAAATTGCCACAAAATCTACAGACTCATGATGAAAAAGGCGAGTTTTTAATCAAAGTAAAGAAGCAAGGACAACTGCATCATATGACTTATGCCACGCATCCTTTTGATATTGTTGGTTGGGATGGATACAATTTTCCTTATGGCTTTTCTATTCATAATTTTGAACCCATAACGGGGCGTGTTCATCAACCGCCACCAGTGCACCAGACGTTTGAAACTAGTGCCTTTGTGGTGTGTTCGTTCTGTCCCAGATTGTATGATTACCATCCGCAGGCTATTCCTGCACCTTACAATCATTCTAACATAGATTCTGACGAGGTACTCTATTACGTAGATGGAGATTTTATGAGTCGAAAAGGTGTTGATGAAGGGAGTATTTCTTTACATCCTGCTGGTATTCCTCATGGTCCGCACCCAGGAACATACGAAGCTAGTATAGGTAAAACTAAAACTGAAGAACTAGCTGTAATGATTGATACCTTTAAGCCGTTGAAATTAACCCAACAGGCAATGGATATTGATGATGGTAAGTATTATAAAAGCTGGTTAGAGTAAATTATTTTTACTTGAAACTGAATTAGAAATTAAACAAAATAGAATAAGTGATTTTTGACCTTATAAAAAATAGACGATCGGTTTTTCCGGCCCAGTATAATGATAAGCCTATAGCTAAAGCAGATATTGAAAAAATATTAGAAGCTGCTAATTGGGCACCTACGCATAAGAAAACCGAACCATGGAGGTTTAGAGTTTTACAAGGGGAGTCTCAAGAGAAATTAGGATTGTTTCTTTCTTTAAAGTACTTAGAAAATGAACCGAATCCAAAGGAGTTCAAAGCTAAAAAACTGATTGAAAATCCAAAACGTGCAGGGGCTATTATTGCCATTTGTATGCAAAGAGATCCAGTGCAAAGTATTCCTGAATGGGAAGAAGTGGCCGCTACAGCTATGGCTGTTCAGAATATGTGGTTATGCTGTACAGAAATGGGCATCGGTTCTTATTGGAGCTCACCGGGATTGGTAAAACACATGAATGATTTTTTTGAAATGAACGATGGTGAAGCCTGTCTAGGCTTTTTTTACATGGGATATTCTGATGAAGAAATTCCTGAAGGCGTAAGAACGCCAATAGAAGATAAAGTAGTTTGGATGGACTAGAAATTGATTAGAATTTATTCAGCTTACTACTTAAAAACAAAAAAACCTTGCTCTTGGAGCAAGGTTTTTTTGTTCTATTTTATATGTATTAGCTTAAAAATGGAAACAATTCAAGTCGATAATTCCAAGCCTTAGAAATAAAAAGACCGAAATAAATTATAGCAATCAGGAACTTCATAAAAGTACCGGTCAAGAAGCCCAGAAACGATCCGAAAGCGGCTTTTGTGGCTGTTTTTCCATCGGCTTTATTCAATAATTCCCCTACCAATGCACCAACAAAAGGCCAAACTATAATACCAAACGGACCTAAAATAGGAAAGAATAGGGCAACCAACAGTCCTAGAGTGGTGCCGATAACTCCATATTTTGTTCCACCAAATTTCTTTGTTCCCATAGCAGGAATTACATAATCTAATCCAAAAACAACAAGAGCCAAAGCGGCAGTAATTCCTAAAAACCAACTGTCTGGTGGTATTGCCTTTGTGAGGTGTAATAATAAAAGACCAACCCAGCTAATAGGTGGTCCGGGGAGTATGGGCAAGAAGCTGCCTAAAATTCCGACGAGCATAAAAATGAAACCCAAAATAAGTAATACAATATCCATTTAGTCAATTTCCTGTTTGACGAAGATAAGTACATTTTGTTACATCTTTCTGGTCTGCTATCTGGTTGTTTTTGAATTGTAATCTGACTGTTAGGGTATTAGTAATATTGATGAAAAGAGTATACTATTTTTATTTTTTTGAACTAAAACATTAGTTTAAACTAATGTTTTAGTTATATTTGTTTTGAGAATGAACTAAATACTTAGTTAAATGAAGCAGTTGACAAAGGCAGAGGAAGAAGTAATGCAGCAATTATGGCTGCTAGAAAAATGTAATGTGGCAACAATAATAGAACAGTTGCCAGAGCCAAAACCAGCTTACAACACGGTTTCAACAATCGTTAGAATTTTAGAAAGCAAGGGTTTTGTAAATCATGAGAAGGAGGGTAAGGGGTATCTCTATTTTCCGCTTGTGAAGAAATCTGATTACAGCAATCAGAGCATTAATAAGCTGGTAGACGGATATTTTCAAGGATCTTTTAAAAGCATGGTCTCTTTCTTTATGAAGAAGAACGATATGAGCCTTACTGAATTAGAATCTATTTTACAAGATATTAAAAAACCTGCTGAGCCGGAAGAGTAAATTAAAAGAATTATTAAAACAGATTTTGATGATACAGTATATCCTGGAGTGCATCGCTTTTCAACTGGTTTTTCTTGTTATTTATGATTTTTTCTTAAAACGAGAAACCTTTTTTCAATGGAATCGCTTTTATCTTTTAACCACATTCATTGTATCACTGGTGTTGCCTTCGGTAAAGATTGAAGCGTTCAAAACTACGGTGGATCAGCCTTATATTGAATATGGAGAGTCTCTGTGGGGAGTAAACACTGCTGTTGTTGTAGGTGCTCAAGAGCCTACGGGATTAGATATTTCATGGCAAATGGTCTTATTTGTATTAGGAGCATTGGTTTCTACATTGCTGTTGGTGTACAAGCTGCGCCAATTATATCTTTTAAGGGCAAAAGGTGACAAGATTAGTTTTAAGGAATTCACCCAAATATTGGTGCCTAATAGTAATATGGCTTTTTCTTTTTTCAAGTCTATTTTTATAGGGGATAAGGTTTCAAAAACGGATTATACCAATATTATAGCCCATGAGCTGGTTCATATAAAGCAAGGTCATACTTGGGACTTGCTCTTCTTTGAGCTCATGCGTATTGTAGGTTGGTTTAATCCATTGGTTTACGTCTATCAAAGTAGAATTTCAGAATTACACGAGTTCATCGCCGATGCAAAAGTGGCTAAACGGAATAAAAATGAACAATATCAATTGTTGCTTTCCCAAGTATTCCAAACTCAAAATATATCATTCATCAATCACTTTTTTAAATCATCATTAATCAAAAAACGAATCGTCATGTTACAAAAATCACAGTCAAAATCGGTTTTCAAATTAAAGTATTTAGCATTGTTGCCCTTGGTGCTAGGCATGTTATTTTATGCTTCATGTGAGAATAACAATAAAGTAGCTGAGGTTACAAATGAAGATGTCATAACGGTTAGTAGCGTTGAAAATCTATCTGAAGAAGAGGAAGCCAAAGTGTATACAAGATTAAAAGCTTTAACAAATTCAGAAGAGGCATGGACTCTAAAGGTAGAAGACTTAGAAAACTCGATAAAATTTGAAAGTACTACTGAAAAAGTTTTTGTTTCGGGAATTAACAATGAACCAATTCAGGCTAAAATGACCATAACCAATACAAATGGTCGGTCAAAATCATTAAAAAACTTTATGCCTTCTGCAGGAGAACCTAACGATTGGAAGAAAGCCTACAAAGAAGATAATTTAGTGCCATTTAAATATATTGATAAAGCACCAATTTTTCCGGGTTGTGAAAATGAAATTGATTTAAAAGCTTGTTTTCAGCAAAATATGCAGGAACATATAGGAAAGTATTTTAAATATCCGGATGAGGCTCAGAGACAAGGTATTCAAGGTAGGGTGAGTATTATGTTTACCATTGATGAAGATGGTTCAATTACTAATATTCGCAAAAGGGGGCCTCATGAATTATTAGAAAATGAAGCGGTTCGTATTATTGAAAAATTGCCACGTATGACACCGGGTTCTTATAATGGTAAAACCGTGAATGTCCCATTTTCAATTCCTATATCTTTTAGATTAGAACAAGCAGGCTTCAATCCATTTGCAGCAGACGCGGACTATGTGCAGATGCAACAGGAGCAAATAGCCAAATTGTCTGCTGAGGCACAAATGGCTTATGGAAATTCCGTGGCATTTAGAAATGTTGAAAACCCACCTGTCTTTCCGGGTTGTGAAGATTCAGATGATAAGCTAGATTGCTTTAAAAAAAGTATGTATCAACATATATCTGAAAATTTCAGGTTTCCTCAAGACGCTCAGAAAAGAGGCATTCAGGGCAGGGTGAACGTTATTTTTTTAATGGATACAGATGGTAATGTTACCCATATCTCAACCAGAGGGCCTGATGAATCTTTGGAGAAAGAAGCAGAACGCATTATTTCTAAATTACCTAAAATGACCCCAGGTAAAAACAATGGAAAAGAGGTAAACGTACCTTATTCTATACCTATTACCTTTAAACTTAGATAAGATTTGAAAACCCTAATTTATATTTCTTTGCTTACTTTTTGTATTACGGCAGAAGGTCAAGCTACGACTTCGGCATTAGCGGATAGTCTATATGCTACAGGTAATTATACGAAAGCCATAAACCAGTATGCTGGGGTTGGTTCTATTACTTCTGCTTTGCAAATTGCAAGGGCCTATAACGCCATTGGTAATTATGAAAAAGCCATAGCACAGTATGAAAGTGTGTTGTCTCAGGATGCATTGCTTCAAATAGCAAGGTTTGAATTGGGGAAGCTCTATCTAAAAACCAAAGACTTTAAAAGTGCAGAAAAACTTTTTGTAGATCTTACCAATGTTACAAATGACAATGCTGAGTATCATTTTTATTTGGGTGAGACTTTTCGTGAGCAAAAGGAGAGTGAGCATAGTTTGGCGTCCTATAAAACTGCTGTAGCAATAGATAGTACTCATTTGAGAAGTTTGTTTCAATTGGGGAAGTACTATGTTGGACAGCGTGAAAAGGATTCGGCACTAACTTTCATTGACAAAGGACTTCGCTTCTATGAAAATGATGTAGCATTAATAAACTTAAAAGCACTGGCCTATTATAACAACGATGAGTATGTTAAAGCGCTTCCTTATTTTGAAAAGCTAATAGAATTGGGCGAGCATAAAGAATATGTCTATGAAAAACTAGCCTATTGCTTCTTTAAAGATTGGGAGTTTGAAAAGGCAGAAACAAACTATAGAAAAGTCTTGGAATTGAACAATGAAAATGCCAATGCCTATTTTAATTTAGGTCAGGTGTTTTGGAAGGACAGACAAATAGATAGTGCCCAATATTATATTAAAGAATCTATTGTAATTCAAAAGCCTTTTCTGTTAAGGGAATATGTCGCTTTAGCAGGAATCGCCAGAGATAAAGATGATATTAAAACGGCTTTAAAATACTATAAACTGGCTCACCAAGAAGATCCAGATGATGCACTGGTTTATCATAATGTATGTACGGTGGCCGATCGGTATTACAAAGACCCCAAAATTAAATTAACGTACTACGAAAAATTTAACGAGCGATTCGGTAAGAAAAATGACTACATGGCAAAGATTGTAAGCAAACGGATTTCCGAATTAAAGGAGGAAATTCATTATGATGTAAAATAATTCGTCTCTGTTTTCAAATTCGCCTTTTTTGATAAAAAATAGCTCTTTTGAGGTATTTTCCCTTTGTGAATAAGGATTCATAGCACAAACCTCCACAAAAAATTGTAATTTCAGCCTACAATTAAGGGCAATGCGAAACCTCACAATTTTATGTTTTTTGTTCCTGCTTACGGCATGTAATTGGTCGGCTTCAAGGGAAAAGAAAACTCAAGAATTGGTCAACAAAGAAATACTAAGTATTGATTGGGAAGATGTTGATCAATATCCTCTTTTTGCCGATTGCGATGAAACTGCCTCTAAACAAGAGCAGAAACAATGCTTTATGGCAACGCTGTTGAAGCACTTTTCCAAAACACTAGAAGAATCGGATTTTGTGGTGCAAGAAGCAGTAAAAGACACTATTTTTGTCGACTTTTTAATGGAGGCTTCAGGAGCAATCTCTCTTTTAAATATTGATAAAGGAGATATAACAGAAACTCAACTTCTTGGTTTTGACAAGCAGATTGAAAATTGCCTAAACGGTTTACCCAAGATTGAACCCGCATTAAAAAGAGGCATTCCCGTTAGGGCAAAATTTAGAATTCCTATAGTACTGCAATAAAACAAATCATTTGGCAACGGAAAAAATTATACTCGGTATTGATCCAGGTACTACCATTATGGGCTTCGGTGTCATAAAAGTGGTAGGTAAAAAAATGGAGTTCGTTCAAATGAACGAACTGATGCTCAAAAAATACAGCGACCACTACGTAAAACTAAAGCTCATTTTTGAACGCACCATAGAACTTATTGATACGTATCACCCTGATGAAATAGCTATTGAGGCCCCATTCTTTGGCAAGAACGTACAATCTATGCTTAAACTAGGTCGTGCCCAAGGTGTGGCCATGGCAGCAGGACTCTCGCGTGAAATTCCCATAACGGAATATTTGCCAAAGAAAATAAAAATGGCGGTAACAGGTAATGGTAATGCCAGTAAAGAACAAGTAGCCAAAATGCTTCAAAGTGTACTGGGACTAAAAACGCTACCTAAAAATTTAGATAGTACAGATGGTCTTGCTGCCGCTGTTTGTCATTTCTATAACTCGGGTAGAATAGATGTTGGTAAAGGGTATTCTGGTTGGGATGCTTTTGTAAAGCAGAATAGTTCAAGAGTGAAGAAGTAGGATGCTGGTTTTGTGGTTGGTGAGCAGTATTCAGTAGGCAGTAATTGGTTTGTAGAATAGAATTATATGAGGTTTCAAGATTTATTGGCTTATAAAAAGTCCTTTGCTTTAGCAATGCGGATTTTTGAGATATCGAAAACATTTCCTAAAACCGAGACATATTCTTTGACCGATCAAATTAGAAGGTCTTCACGAAGTGTTAGTGCCAATATTGCAGAAGCTTATCGTAAGCGACTTTATCCTAAACATTTTATTAGTAAGTTAACTGATAGTGATGCGGAAAATTCGGAAACACAAACATGGCTAGAATTTTCTTTAGCATGTAAATATATAGATGAGAAAACTTTTAGTGAGTGTGTAGCGCAAAGTGATGAAGTTGGGAAATTAATTCAATATATGATGCGAAACCCAGCCAATTTTGGAGCAAAATAGAACACTGAACACTGAACACTGAAAAATGAGCGGCATCTACATTCACATCCCTTTTTGCAAACAGGCATGTCATTATTGCGATTTTCATTTCTCTACTTCAATGGGGAAGAAAGAGGCAATGGTTGCTGCTTTGCAGAAGGAACTCTTATTACGTAAAGACGAGTTTAAGGATGAGGTGGTAGAAACTATATATTTTGGAGGAGGAACGCCCAGTGTGCTGGAAACTAAGGAAATACAATCTATTATTGATTCGGTTTATGAGAATTATGACGTTTCTGAAAATCCTGAAATTACCTTGGAGGCCAATCCAGATGATTTATCAACGGAGAAAATAATTGCCCTTTCTAAGAGCCTCGTTAATCGTTTAAGTATTGGTATTCAATCTTTCTTTGAAGAAGATTTGAAGTTGATGAATCGTGCACATAACGCTACTGAAGCGGAAAACTGTATAAGGGAGGCAACCGCTTATTTTGATAATATTTCTATCGATTTAATTTACGGCGTGCCGGACATGACAAACGAGCGCTGGAAAGAAAATATAGACAAAGCGCTTTCTTTTGGGATACCTCATATTTCCAGTTATGCCCTCACTGTTGAGCCGCATACGGCACTCGCAAGTTTTATTAAAAAAGGCTTGGTCAAAAATGTAGATGATGAGGTGGCCCAAGCGCACTTTCATATTCTATCCGAAACTTTGGAAGCAGCTGGTTTTGAAAGCTACGAGATCTCTAATTTTGGAAAATCAGGTTATTTTTCAAGAAACAATACAGCTTACTGGCAACAGAAAAAGTATTTGGGTATAGGTCCGTCTGCACACTCGTATGATGGTGTGCGTAGAGGATGGAACATTAATAATAACCCAAAGTATTTGAAGTCGATAGAAAAAGGAGAGCTTCCAATAGAGACTGAAACACTATCCGTTACCGATACGTATAATGAATATGTGATGACTGGCCTTCGTACCATCTGGGGGGTATCGCTTTCTAGAATTACATCTGATTTTGGTGAGAAATATCATGAATATGCTTTAATGCAGGCAGAGAAGCACCTGAAAGATGAATTGTTGCATATTAAAGATGATACGCTACTGACCACTAAAAAGGGGCGTTTTTTAGCTGACGGTCTCGCATCCGACCTTTTTATGGTAAATTTGAAGTAGAAATAGAAGTGAAAATAGGCTCAAGCGTTAGTCGCCGAATACGGTCATCTGGCTTTTTATTATCTACGAGCCAAAGTCGTTTTTAAAAATAGAATACATTTTTATGATTGCCACTATAAAACATAGGACAAAAAATTACCCAATAGACCTTTCTAAACCTTTAGATATTTCAGTAGCTATTAAAGGTGGAGAGGAAAATGTAAATGCATGGTATGTTGCGCCTCCTAAAATTGAGGCTCACGAAGAATCAGGTTTTGTAGGTAAAGTGTCCGAAGGAGCTTCCATCAATTTTAATGATATTTCATTCAATCCGCATGCTCATGGTACACATACGGAATGTGTTGGGCATATTACCGAAGAATTTCACTCGGTCAATAAAAATCTAAAGCAATATTTCTTTCTCTCGGAAGTGATTACCGTAGCTCCGGAAATGTTTGATGAGGACCTTATTATATCAAAGAAACAACTGAAGTACGCTTTGGGGAACAAAAAACGGGAAGCGGTCGTTATCCGTACGTTGCCTAACATGAAGCAAAAAAAGTCAAGACAATACTCGCATTCAAATCCTCCTTATCTAACGCAAGAAGCAGCTGAGTTTTTGGTGGAAAAAGGAGTGAATCACTTACTTGTAGATCTTCCTTCTGTAGATAAAGAAAAAGATAATGGAGCGTTAGTAGCTCACAAGGCATTTTGGAACTTTAATGGTAAACTTCGTAAGAACGCTACAATAACGGAATTTATTTATGTGGCAAACTCTATTGAGGACGGAACCTATATTCTAAACCTGCAGGTGGCTCCTTTTGAAAATGATGCTAGTCCCAGTAGGCCTGTGCTTTATAGGGTTATTCAAAATAAAGTCACTCCTAAATGATAAAGTTGCTAAAGGTTGAGGAGTTGGTTATGTTCTTTTTTGGGATGTATCTTTTTAGTCTTTTACCTTATGCATGGTGGTGGTTTTTGCTATTACTATTAACGCCAGATATAGGCATGTTAGGATATCTTTTAGGGAATAAGGCGGGAGCTATATTTTACAATGTTTTTCATCATAAAGGCATTGCTCTTGTCATCTATTTAATTGGGGCGTATCTTTCGGAACCTGTATTGCAGTTAGTTGGGATTGTTTTATTTTCGCATGCTGCAATGGATCGTGTTTTTGGTTATGGCCTTAAATATGACAAAGGATTTAAATTTACCCACTTAGGGGAAATAGGAAAATAAAAATGGATAATATCTTCGATACTTTTTTGGGTCTGATTTTAGGTGCTATCCTTATGTATTGGGTGTATTCTCTTTTTAGACAAAGGCAAAATAAAGAATTGACCAAACACCAATCTACGGTACTTGTAGATAAAATACAGAGTGTATGCAAATTGGTTTCTGTAGAAGGAGATTTTGCAGAAATCTACCGCTATGAGAATATTAAGGAGCGGTTCATGAGTTTGGTGAGCAGTAAGAAAAAAGCCTTATTAGTCATCAATGCCAAAGCCCATATTGGTTATGACCTTAAAAAGGTAAAAATAAAGGCGGACAATGAGAACAAAAGAATTATTCTAACTCATTTTCCAGAACCTGAAATTTTATCCATAGAACCAGATATTCAGTTTTATGATATTCAGAGTGGCATGTTCAACTTCTTTTCTTCGGAAGATTTAACGTTACTCAATAAAGAGGCTAAACAACATATTCGTGAAAAAATTCCTCAAAGCGGATTGATGGAAACAGCCAAAAAGGAGGCTATTCAAGCGGTTCTACTCATTGAAAAAATAGTGGAGACCATTGGTTGGAAATTAGATTATACTGCTTTAGAGATTACGGAGAAGCAAAAAGAAATGCTGGAAGATTAATTCATTTATACGATTCAAACCATAATTATGAGAACACTTACCCTTGCAATATTATTTTTAACACTTGCCATTACCGCTAATGGCCAAACAAAGAATGACATGAGAGAATTTGATCCCCATTTTGCCCATACCGTATTTTTCTGGTTTAAAAATCCTGATAACAAGGCAGATCGTGCTACGTTTGAAAAGTCGCTTCAGAAGTTTTTGGATAACTCGCAATACGCTAAAACAAGCTTTATTGGTATGCCACCAAAGGCTAGTCGTGATGTGGTAGATGGGTCGTTTACCTACTCTCTAATCGTAACTTTTGAATCTGCAGAAGCACAAAAGAACTACCAAGATGAAGCACCTCATAAAGTGTTTATTGAAGAGTCTAGTGCTTTATGGGACAAAGTAATCGTTTACGATTCAAAAGGGGTACAATAAGCTTATGATTGCATACAGGTCTGCTGTATTAGCAGATGCCATGGCAATTGCTCAATTACACGCTAAGAGTTGGCAAGAAAACTATCGCGGAGCATTCAGCGACGTTTACTTAGATGATTTAGCTCTTTCTGAGCGTCAGCAAGTTTGGCATAAAAGACTTGAGAACCCTATATCTGAACAACGGGTAGTCGTTGCGGATAGCAATGGTATCATTGTAGGTTTTGCCTGTATTTTCATATCAGATCATGCAGTCTATGGTACCTTGTTAGATAATCTTCATGTTTCAAAAGATGTACAGGGCATGGGTGTCGGTAGACACTTAATGTCTTTGGTTGCTAAAGAGGTGTTGAAGAACCCATCCAGCTTAGGTATGTATTTGTGGGTGCTGGAGAACAACAAGGCAGCACAAGGATTTTATGATTCTTGTGGCGGTGAAAGACTAGAGACTGTAGAAGGTACTGATATAGGCGATAAACCAATTTTGAAAGTTAGATACTATTGGTCATCAATGGAGAAGTTGATAAGGACTAACAAGTAAAAGAACGATTTAAAATGATGAACGTTGAGCTTTTTCGTGAGTATTGCATTGCCAAAAAAGGAGTAACCGAAGAGTTTCCTTTTGATGAGAAAACCTTGGTGTTTAAAGTCATGGGCAAGATGTTTTCCCTTTGTGCGTTAGAGCGTCTTCCTTCTCAAGTAAATCTTAAATGTGATCCGGAGAGGGCTATTGAACTTCGTGAAGAGTTTGATGGCAACATCATACCGGGCTATCATATGAGCAAAGTACACTGGAATACGCTTCTGTTAGACAGTCTGCCACCTAAACTAATCACTGAACTCATAGACCATTCTTATGATTTAGTTATTTCCAAATTCACTAAAAAGCTTAAAGCGGAGTATGATGCACTTTCGTGAATCATTTCGTAGTATTTTTATTTAAAATTCTTGTCGGGTATTATGCAGCAATTAAAATCTTTTTATAGTGGTGAAATTGAAAAATACACCAAAGAATTATCCCAAATAAAGAAACAGCTCTTTGCCTCAAGCATGTTGCGTTTAGCCATCTTTGGTGTGGCAGGCTTTGCTATATATTGGTTTTTTGGTGATGCCAAATGGGTTATGGGCGTAATATTGGTCACCGTTGTGCTTTTTCTCTTTTTAGTAACGAGACATGCAACGCTCCAGTACAAACGAGATAGGTTATTGGCTTTGCTAGATATTAACCAAACGGAACTGAAAGTATTAGATCGTGACTTTCACGATTTACCAGAAGGCGATGAGTTTAAAGACCCCTTACATTATTTCAGTCAAGATATAGACCTTTTTGGTAGAGGGTCATTTTTTCAGTATGCCAACCGTACAGCCTTAAAACAGGGAGCTGAGACTTTTGCTGGTTTGTTTAAAGCGAATACCATAGATGGGATTGTAGAGAAACAGGAAGCTATTAAAGAATTAGGGGAAATGCCCGAGTGGCGGCAGAATTTTTCTGCAATAGCATCTTTAACGCAAGCAGAAGGCAAGACGGATACTATTGTAAATTGGCTAACGAACTACGTTCCTTTCGTACCTAAAATAATGCGTTATCTACCTCTCGTTTTTTCAGCAATCTCCGTGATTTTGTTTGCACTTTATTTTCTAGATCTGGCACCAGAGTCGGCTTTGGTGGTTTGGCTTGTGGTGGGTATGGGTGTTACCGGAATGTATATGAAGAAAATCACTAATTTGGGTGGTGATGCTTCAAAAGTGCAGAGCACTTTTCAGCAGTATAATAAGTTGTTGAACTTAATAGAGGAAACTGAATTTACTTCGGATTATTTAAAAGAATTACGAGGTAATGTGCTTAGAGATAAAGAAAAAACGTCTTTAATCATAGCCCAATTTTCAAAGCAATTGAACAGTTTAGATAAGAATAATAACATTATTTATCTCTTTTTTGGTAATGGCTTTTTTCTACGAACATTAACGCATTGCTACGAGATAGAAAAATGGATTGCCAAACACGGGGCTTTTGTAGAAAAATGGTTTGATACCATCGCGTTTTTTGATGCCTACAATAGCTTGGGTAATTTTACTTTTAATCATCCAGAGTACAATTTCCCGAATATCAATAATGACGCAGCAGTTCTTAAATCCATTGGAGCAGGTCACCCTTTGTTGAATCCAGAAAAGAGTGTTTTGAATGATTTTGTAATAGACCGCGAACAGTTTTTTATTGTTACCGGAGCCAATATGGCTGGTAAGAGTACGTTCTTACGGACGGTTTCATTACAAATTGTTATGGCTAATATGGGACTTCCACTTTGTGCCAAGAAGGTAGACTATTCGCCTATAAAATTGATTACAAGTATGCGTACGACGGATTCATTAACGGATGACGAATCATACTTCTTTTCAGAATTAAAACGATTGAAATTCATTGTTGATGAAATTCAAGAAGACCGTTATTTTATTGTTTTAGATGAAATCCTAAAAGGAACCAATAGTACAGATAAGGCAGAAGGAAGCCGCAAGTTTGTTGAGCGATTGGTTGCTTCTAAATCTACAGGGATTATTGCTACTCACGATTTAAGTTTATGTGAAGTGGCCAATACTTTACCACAAGTAGAGAACCATTATTTTGATGCAGAAATCATTGATGATGAGCTTCATTTTGATTATAAGTTTAAAGATGGCATCTGTCAGAATATGAATGCATCGTTCTTATTGAAGAAGATGCAAATTGTAGAATAAGAATAGTTTAAACGATAGTCAATAAATGGATTCATTAACTCAAATAGTATTAGGTGCTGCTGTCGGTGAAGCCGTTTTAGGAAAGAAGGTAGGTAACAAAGCCATGCTGTATGGGGCTATTGCAGGTACCATTCCTGATTTGGATGTTATTGCGCGCTTCTTTTTTGATACCGTTACCGCAACGGAAATGCATCGGGGTTTTAGTCACTCTATTTTCTTTTCCATACTCTTTGCGCCAATATTTGGTTGGCTAATTTCCAAAATAGAACGGAAGAGTGAGGCTACTTTTAAGGATTGGTCTTGGTTAATGTTTTGGGGGCTTTTTACGCACCCCGTTCTAGATACGTTTACCACCTGGGGCACTCAATTGTTTTGGCCTCTTAAAATCCGATTGGCATTTCAGAATATTTTTGTCATAGACCCTCTGTACACCGTACCTTTTATTGTTTTTGTGATTATGGCCATGCGCCAACCTAAAACATCGCCAAAACGAAAAAGATACAATAGATTAGGGTTGACGGTTAGTACAGCATATTTAGTAACTTCTTTAATTCTAAAGTGGTTTGCATACGGAGAGTTTGTGCATAGTTTAGAAATACATGGGGTAACCTATGAAAGTGTAGATACCCGCCCCGCACCTTTCAATACTATTTTGTGGACTGCTAATGTAGATGCTGGCGATGCGTATTTAATAGGAGATTATTCTTTTTTTGATACCGAGGATATCAAGTTTACATCCTATCCTAAAAACCATCAACTTTTGGGTGATTTAAAATCTGATGATAAGGTAAAGCGGCTCATTGGCATAACGGAAGGTTGGTATACCATATCTGAAAAGGACGGCAAGCTTTTCTTTAACGACCTTCGTTTTGGGCTTATAAGTTTAGACCCAAAAGAGACACAATTCGCCTTTACTTATGAACTTGAGCCAACTGAAAACGGACTTGCAGTTCATGAAATGCCAAAAACCCGAGTAGATGCCAAACGGTTACTAAATGCACTGTGGCTTCGGATATGGGGCAACTAGTTAAATTGTAATCTACGTGTTAGAACTGTTCTCCATTTGACTATTTTTAAGTATTAATTCATTAAAACCGCTTCAACTTGAAAAAACTTCTATACCTAATTGCATCCACTTTTCTTTTTGTTTCATGTACAGAAAAAGAGAAGGAGGAAAAGCTAACGGAGTACCAAAGATGGCATACAATCACTTTATCTTTTGAAGGTCCTGAAACTTCAGAAAAAGCAGATGATAATCCGTTTTTAAATTATCGTTTAAACGTTGAGTTTGCTAATGGTGATAAAAGGTATGAGGTTCGTGGTTTTTATGCTGCAGACGGTGATGCAGCAGAGAGTAGTGCTGAAGCGGGTAAGATTTGGCAAGCGCGTTTTTCTCCAAGTGAAATGGGGGAGTGGAGCTATTCCGCAACTTTACAACATGGAGATTCCATTGCGCTTTCTAATGATAAGTTACAGGGTGAAGAGATAAGTTTGACCAATGCTATGGGCAAGTTTAATGTAGTGGCATCAGATAAGAAAAGTCCAGATTTTAGGTCAAAAGGGCGGTTGGTGAATTCAAAAGGGTATTTCCGATTTCAGGATTCTGGTGAATATTGGATTAAAGGAGGTGCAGATAGCCCTGAAAATCTTTTAGGATATGAAGATTTTGATGGCACCTACCGTATGCAAAGTTCGGAGAGTAAAGGAGAAGCCAAGACAAATGAACAGCTACATCGTTACACGCCCCATTTACAAGATTGGAATAATGGTGACCCAACGTGGAAAGAAGGCAAAGGCAAGGCGCTTATTGGGGCATTGAACTATTTGTCTTCAAAGGGAATGAACGTAGCATATTTCTTAACCTTAAACATTCTTGGGGATGGAAAAGATGTATGGCCTTATGTCAACCCTGATGATTTTACCCGTTTTGACGTTAGTAAATTAGAGCAATGGGAAATAGTCTTCAAACATATGCAGGCAAAGGGCATATTGTTACATATGGTGTTGCAGGAAACGGAGAACGAAACCATGTTAGATAAGGGTAATACAGGTCCTATGCGCCAATTGTATCTTCGTGAGCTTATGGCACGTTTTGGACACCATTTGGCCATGAATTTTAATTTAGGAGAAGAGAATGGTTATGCTGAGTTTACACCTGTCTCACAGAACGATGCACAACGTAGAGCTATGACCTCTTTTCTCAAAGAAATAGACCCCTATAACCATCCTGTACTTTTACATACCCATAGCCATGAACCGGCCCGTGCAAACATTTTGGATTCAATAGTCGGTTTTAAGGATTTGGATGGTATTTCTTTACAGGTAGACAAACGAGAAGGTGCTGCGGAAGTAGTGGAAACTTGGAAAACAAAAGCACGCGAAGCAGGTCATGATTGGATGATTACTATGGATGAGATAGGTATGTGGCATACCGGCGCGCGTTCAGATTCATTAGATGGTAATCATGATTCATTGCGTCGTTATGTGCTCTGGGGAACTTTGTTGTCCGGTGCTGCAGGTGTGGAGTGGTATTTTGGAGCTAATAATACATACCATGATCTTAATACCGAAGATTGGCGTACCAGAGACCGCTTATGGGAAGTGACCAAACATGCCCTAGACTTTTTTCAGGAGAATTTACCTTATTGGGAAATGCAGGCCCAACATAGTTTAATCAATTCTAAAGAGGCCTACTGTTACCGGAAAGAAGGAGAGATCTATGCGGTTTATTTACCTAAGAAAGGTAACTATAGTGTAGATTTGAGTGAAACCGAAGGTGATTTTGAAGTAAGTTGGTTTGACCCTCTCAATGGTGGAAGTTTACAGCTGGGTTCCGTTTTAAAATTACAAGGGGGTAGTAAAGTAGATTTGGGCACACCTCCTAAGGACAAAGAACAAGACTGGATTGTTCTGATAAAGCGCTAGATTAATACACACCTAATCTGATACTTTGATAATAATTCAAAGCTTTTTTAAAAACAAACATCTTTTAATTAGCTGATGATGTATTCTTTTGACTGTTTCACAACAAACAAAAAAATAACCGTACTATAATTCTTACCTTTATTTACTCTGAATTACGAACGGGTAAGCTTAAATAGAGGCGGATTTTTATGAAGGATTTTGATAGCTATAAAGGAGAAAGGCCAAGCTTAAACTACGTGGAAAACCTCGTAGGGGTTCGTGATGCTGAATTCGAACAAAAGTTTGTAACCCTTTTAAAATCCGAATTTTCTTGGGATCTTGGTAAATATCTCTATCATATAAAATTGGACGAACCCCGAGCTGCAGCAGAAATCGTTCACAAATTAAAATATAAGATCAGTGTCCTGGGCATGCAAAAAACATTCATTTTTGCAGAAGAGCATAAAGAACGTTTACATGCAGGAGATGCCAGTCTTGACGAAGACTTTAAAAAGATTTTAAAAAGGATAAATGTCTTTCTTGACCTACTAGATTAATACTTTACAATTGCTTTACTTGAATACCCTTAAAAGCATCGGCTTGTAGTTTTAATAGTTCCTCTGCTTTTTTCTTTTTGTAGGCGTATACCTCTTCTTCTCTCTTGATCTCATTATAAATCTTTTCGTTCAATGCCGTGTCTGCTAACAGCATTTGTTCGCGTTGCTGTATTTTTTGTCGTGCCCAAGTATTGACCATACTTTCCTCTTCGTCTAGCTTAATGTCATAAGTACCTTTTGGTGATAATAGTTTAGCGATGATAGGGGAGGTTTCAATTGCCAAAAACAATAGAAATATAAAGAACGAAGGCCACCAAGGTAGCTCGTTCAATGCATTGATGCGTGCCATAAGTCCATCAAAACCATCTATTACGGGTTGTGAATCTTTAACCACATCAGAATACTCCGCATTTAAAGTAGAAATCTGATTTTCGATGGCGATTATTTTTTCACTATTGCTCTCTTTTAATTGCTGAAGCTCGGCTAAAGCGGCATCGTGCTTCTCGCGTTTTTCTTCATACACAGGTCCTTTGCCTAACTTTAGAGTGCCAGAAGTACCTTCGGCTTCTGTAATGTAAGTGGTGTAGAGTGCATTGGTTTCTGCTTCTTTGAAAGTGATTTCACTTTTTAAAACACCAATAGCTGTATTCAGCTTTTCTATGTTTGGAGTGTACTGTAAAGCCAACTGGTTTTTATTCGTCAATGTCATTTCATTTTTTTGCTCCAATAGAACTTGATTGATTTCCTTTTCGAAAATTTTCATTTCCAAAGGTTTAGAGATGACCACAGCAATGATGATGGCCAATACAAGACGGGGTGCCGCCTGTAAAAGCTCATTGCCAAAGTTGTTTCGTTTTTTTATGGTGGAGACAATAAAGCGGTCTAGGTTAAAAATTAAAAGTCCCCAAATGAGACCAAAGAAAGTAGCCGTGTATACATTGTCAAAAACAGTATAAAGCGCATAACTACTGGCAATAAAGGCCATGAGTGCCGTAAAGAATACGGTCGCACCAATACCGGCGT
This sequence comes from Zobellia barbeyronii, assembly GCF_018603515.1. Taxonomy (GTDB): domain Bacteria; phylum Bacteroidota; class Bacteroidia; order Flavobacteriales; family Flavobacteriaceae; genus Zobellia; species Zobellia barbeyronii. The sequence goes on along the minus strand of NZ_JACATN010000004.1, from coordinate 575,774 downwards.
ACTTGTTCTGTTCCCCTTGTGAACAGGTTTTTAGAATGAAGGTGTCCGCCCCCGAGCAGAGGATAAAAAATTGCTGTACCATGATGTCCGATTTTTTTTGATGATACCCATTACTGGGCTGATTGATGATGAATATGACGTAAGTTAACTTTTTTTGTTACAGAATGTTAGCCTCTAGTTTATGGTTTAACACTATTTCTAGAACAGATTACCTCTTGATGCGTTAGGGATAGCAGCGAAAAGTGAATGTTTGTTTTCTTGCAAAGCGTACATGTATCGTATAGCTCAATCCTGTTTCTTTTGGAAAAGCCTGACCACCCCATCAAAAAGATGTAAATTTGTTTTTAAAACAACCAATAATGAGTGTATTAGCTGATTTGGAAGTACGTAGTGGCTCCACATGCGAACTTTGTACAGGAACCAATAACTTAGAAATTTTTGAAGTGGAACCAGTTTCTATAAGTGGAGTAGATTCAAGTATTTTAGCATGTGAAACTTGTCGTACTCAAATTGAGGATCCGGAACAAATGGATGCCAATCATTGGCGATGTCTTAATGATAGCATGTGGAGCGAGTATGACTCTGTGAAAGTTGTAGCTTGGAGAATGTTATCTAGATTAAAGTCTGAAGGTTGGCCTAAGGATCTTTTAGAAATGATGTATTTAGAGCCAGAAGTTTTGGACTGGGCAAAAGCAACAGGAGAAGGTTTAGCAGAGGCTGATAAGATTATTCATAGAGATGTAAATGGCGTAATTCTAGAAAACGGAGATAGCGTTGTTTTAGTAAAAGACTTAAAAATTAAAGGGTCTAGCCAAGTTGCCAAGCAAGGTACTGCGGTACGTAGAATTTCTTTAGACCGTGAGAATGCAGAATATATAGAAGGTAAAGTAGGACCAACTATGACGGTTATAATTACCAAGTACGTTAAAAAAATATAAATAAAAAGGGGAATCAGTTTTAGTTGATTCCCCTTTTTATTTTACTTGCTCATTTCTGTAAAGTGTTGATAGAAATAAGGTATGGTCTCAATACCTTTTAAGTAGTTCCAAACTCCAAAATGCTCATTTGGTGAGTGAATAGCATCGCTATCTAAGCCAAAGCCCATTAGAATAGTCTTACTGTTCAATTCTTTTTCGAATAATGCTACAATAGGAATACTACCGCCACTACGTTGTGGAATAGGTTTTTTACCAAAAGTAGTTTCGTATGCTTTGGAAGCAGCTTTGTAACCAATGGTGTCAATAGGTGTAACATACCCTTGTCCGCCATGATGAGGTGTTACTTTTACGGTAACTCCTTTAGGTGCTATACTTTCAAAATGAGTTTTGAACAATTGGGTGATGTCTTGCCAATCTTGGTTAGGAACCAAACGCATAGATATTTTTGCATAGGCCTTACTGGCTATTACGGTTTTTGCGCCTTCGCCTATGTAACCGCCCCAAATTCCGTTTACATCTAGCGTAGGGCGTATGCTATTACGTTCATTGGTACTATATCCATTTTCACCATCTACGGATGTAATGTTCAGTGCTTTTTGATATGCGTCTAGGCTAAAGGGTGCTTTTGCCATTTCTGCGCGTTCATCTTTAGAGAGGTCTTCTACTTTGTCATAAAAACCAGGAATGGTAATATGATTGTTTTCATCATGAAGCGAAGCAATCATTTTGGTTAAAGCGTTTATAGGATTCGCTACGGCACCACCATAAAGTCCGGAGTGTAAATCCCTATTTGGACCAGTAACCTCTACCTCTACATAGCTAAGGCCTCTTAAGCCGGTAGTTATTGAAGGAACATCGTTCGCAATCATACCGGTATCAGAAATTAGAATGATATCATTAGCTAGTTTTTCGTGGTTATTGGCAACAAAAACGGCTAGGTTGTTACTGCCAACTTCCTCTTCGCCTTCAATCATGAACTTTACGTTACAAGGCAATTGGTCGGTTTTCACCATGAATTCCAATGCCTTTACGTGCATATACATCTGGCCTTTGTCATCACAAGCACCGCGTGCAAATATGGCACCTTCAGGATGTGTATCTGTTTTTTTGATAACAGGCTCGAACGGAGGCGAGTTCCAAAGGTCTATTGGATCAGCCGGTTGAACGTCATAATGACCATATACCAGAACTGTAGGTAGGGCAGGATCAATTATTTTTTCGCCGTAGACAATTGGGTAACCTTCTGTCTCGCAAATTTCGACCGTGTCGCAACCTGCATTTTCTAGCGCAGTCTTTACTGCTTCTGAGGTGTCGATTACGTCTTGAGAGAAGGCGGAGTCGGCACTTACAGAAGGAATACGCAATAATTGTATGAGTTCATCTAAGAACCTTTCTTTGTTTTTTGAAATGTAATCTTGTACGTTTTGCATGGAGCAAATTTAGGGTGTATTTTAAAAATACAAAAAAGAACGTTTTTAAATGACGGAAAGTTTAGAGAATTGAAAATTTGCATTATATTTGCATCCCAATTTGATATTGGAAATGCAGGCGTGGTGGAATTGGTAGACACGCTAGACTTAGGATCTAGTGCCGCAAGGTGTGAGAGTTCGAGTCTCTCCGCCTGTACAACGAGAAGCCTTTCAGGAAACTGAGAGGCTTTTTTTTATGGAGTGTTTTTAAATATTAGAACTAATAAGGGGAGATGAGAAGTCTCTCAACCAGTATAACGATAAAACCCTCTCAGAACACTGAAAGGGTTTTGTTATTTTGAAAGAAATAATATTTTCTATAATCTGTGCAAACACAAGCCTTGTTTTCCACAAAAGTTAGTGCTTACGCCCCCAACGCATAAGTTTGTCTAGCTATTTCTAATTCCTCATTAGTAGGGACAACAAGAATTTTAACTTCAGATTCATCTTTCTGAATCTCAAAAATAGAGGAACTTCTTTGATTGTTTTTTTGATCATCTATGTGAAGTCCTAATGCTTCCATGTCTTTACAGGCCATTTCTCTAAGTACATTTGAGTTTTCTCCTATACCTCCAGTAAAGAGTATAGCATCTACACCGTTAAGCACGGCAATATAAGTACCAATAAACTTTTTAATACGATAGGCGGTCATGGCTAATGCTAATTGACAATCTTTATTTCCTTCTTCTGCGCCATTTTGTATTTCGCGTAAATCGGAATATCCAGTAAGGCCTAAAAGTCCGCTTTGTTTCTGTAACAAATAGTTGACCTCTTCAGAAGTCATTTTTAAACTATTCATAAGATGAAAAATTACGGAATGATCAATATCTCCACTACGCGTACCCATAATGAGTCCGTTCGTAGGGCTAAAGCCAAGGGAATGGTCTATACTTTTACCGTCTTTTATAGCTGTAGCACTACAACCATTACCTAGGTGGATACTTATAATTTTGTTCGCTGGTTTTTTTAAATAGGCAATAGCCTGTTCCGAAACATATTTGTGACTAGTACCATGAAAGCCATATACGCGAATACGGTTTTCATCCGCAAGATTTTTAGGAATTGCATAGCGATATGCTTTTTCAGGCATGGTTTGATGATAGGCCGTATCAAAAATAGCAACCTGTCCTGCATTTTTAAACATATCTATGGCTACTCTAATTCCGGTTGCGTTAGCAGGGTTATGGAGCGGAGCTATAGAAGCCAGTCTTTCTATCTCTGCTACTACGCTTTCATCAATTTTGGTGGGTTGATCAAACTTACTCCCACCATGCACTACACGATGTGCAACAACATCAATTTCATCTGGATGCTTCAGGATACCATGAATATCATGCATCAATAAATTGGTGATTGCCCGTAAACCTTCTTTATGGTCTGCAAGGGTCAATGACTCCACATGAGATTTTTCTTTGGCAGTATAATGTACTTTACCGTTATCAAGTCCGATACGCTCCACCAAACCTTTACAAATAATTTCTTCGGAAGGCATTTCAATTACTTGAAATTTTATTGAGGAACTCCCTGAATTGACAATCAAAATCTGCATAATTATTATTTTTCTTGTGCTTGAATAGCAGTTACGATTACTGTATTAAAAACATCTTCTACCGTACAACCTCTACTTAAATCGTTTACGGGTTTATTAAGCCCCTGTAACATTGGACCGATTGCTACGGCTCCGGTTTCTCTTTGTACCGCTTTATAGGTGTTGTTTCCTGTATTTAAATCTGGGAATATTAAGACGGAAGCTTGTCCCGCAACCTCAGAATTAGGGAGTTTACTTTTACCGATTAACGGGTCTACGGCCGCATCATATTGTATCGGGCCTTCAATCTGTAATTCAGGATTTGATTTTTTTACGAGTTCAGTTGCCAATCTCACCTTGTCTACATCATCTCCTTTTCCTGAACTACCAGAAGAATAAGATAACATGGCAATTTTAGCTTTAATTCCAAAAGCCTCAGCGGACGCTGCGGACGAGATAGCAATCTCTGCCAATTGTTCTGCTGTTGGATTAGGGTTAATGGCGCAATCACCAAACACGGAAACTCTATTTTCTAAACACATAAAAAATACCGAGGATACTACTTTTATACCTGGCTTGGTTTTTACGAACTGTAATGCTGGGCGTATGGTATGTTGGGTGGTGTGGACGGCTCCTGAAACCATACCGTCTGCATCTCCTTGGTATACCATCATGGTGCCAAAGTAAGAAACGTCTAACATAGAATCTCTTGCAATATCCATATTTACACCTTTATGCTTTCTTAATTCATAAAAAGTGTTGGCATAGCTTTCAAAATTTGGTGCGGTTCCTGGGTCAAGGATAGATAGATGAGAAAGGTCAAAACCTAACTGCATAGCCTTCTTTTCAATCTTTTCTTTATTTCCTAAAAGAGTTATTTTAACAATACCCAAAGTACTCAACTCGCTAGCAGCTTCAATAATTCTAGCATCTTCCCCTTCTGGAAGAACAATGTGCTTTTTAGAAGTTTTGGCGCGCTGTACCAAGTTATACTGAAACATTCTTGGCGTAGTCCCTTTTGGTTCATAAGTTTTTAATCGCTCTAATAATAATTCACCATCAATATAAGAGTTGAAAAGTGAAATTGATGTCGCGATTTTTTGCTTGCTTTCCGGGTAAATCCTAGATTTAATATTACCTACGGCATTGGTAGTGTCAAACGTGCCTTGTTTTACAGAAATTATAGGTACATGGGTTTCAAAACCTTCCAATAGCTTTAAAATGGAGGGTTCAGGAATAATTCCTCCGGTCAATACAATCCCTGAAATAGTTGGGTAGTTGTCAGAAAGGTTGGCGTGCAAAGCACCTAATATAATGTCTGAGCGGTCTCCTGGGGTAATGACCAGGCTATTCTCATGCAAGTGATTTAGGTAATTGTGTAATTGCATAGCGCCCACACCAAAACTTCCGGTTTGGTTATTTAAGCTTTCTGCGCCAAATAAAACCTCTCCATTAAGAGCTTTCAAAATTTCACGAATGGTTGGGTGAGATAGATTTGAAACTCTAGGAACTGCAAATACAACTGTTTTATCTTTAAGTTCAAGATTCAGCCTCTTGTTTACAATGTCTATATTCTCTGGTCGGAGCTTATTTGCTACCACGCCAATGAGTTCAATATCTTTTTTGATATAAGTGTTAACGGCAGAACCAAGGTTACCGCAAAATTCCTCTAGGCTATTGCCTTTGGCATTATCTATTAGAATAACGGGGATACCAAGATTTTTGGCAATGTCTATGTTTAAATCAAATTCAATTACGCTTCCATCACTAGAGAAATCACTTCCTTCTACAAGGATAAAATCAAACCGTTGCTCAAGTTCTTTGTACTTAGATATAATAGAGTCAAGAATGTCTCCTTTTCTCCCATCGTTGAACATTTCAACCATCTGACTTTGGGTAAGAGCGTAAGCATCTTCTACCGGAATATCCAAATCAAAATGAGAAAGTACCGTGTTTATATGGTTGTCAATTTCGCCTTCTTGAACATCACTAATTACAGGTCTGAAATAGCCAACTTTTGCCATTTTTCCAAGTAAAAGTTGCATCAAACCAAGTACAACTATTGACTTACCACTATGAGATTCTAAAGCAGCAACATAAAGTGCTTTTGTCATAACTTTAATTGTTTATTAATAATATGATTTTTGTCATTGAAATTGCCGCAAAGCGTTTAATATAAGGGTAAATACAGCTATTTTAAAGTTCATTTGCCATAATTTACAAGTTAAGTCCTTTTTAATAATTTAACATTATTTTTATTAAAAATCAGATGGAAATTTGGTCGTTTATCAATTTTGAATCGTATAAATTCAGCTAATTAATGAGGTTTATTGTTACCTTTTTCGCTTGTTCTTTTTTATCTGGAAAAGCATTGAAATTTGAATAGAAAAATATAGGTTCTATACTCAAAATGAGGAGGCGCATTGAAGAGGAAATTTGTTTTTTCCTTACATTGGACATAATTGGAATTTATAATTACGGAGCACAAGAATAGCAACTCAACATACACTCAGCAAAATGAAAAAAATTAGCATCACTTTGGTCTCTTTTGGAATTATCCTTTTCACAAACTTACTGAGTGCTCAGTCAGAAATACGGACAGGGGAAAATATGGCCGTAACAAATACCAATTCAGGAAAAGTCCGTGGATATATAGAAAAAGGGGTTTTTACTTATAAGGGAATACCCTATGCTCAGGCAAAACGATTTGAAGTCGCCCAAAAACCAGAATCTTGGGAAGGTGTAAGAAGTTCAACCATGTACGGTCCTGTGGCGCCATTGTTGACACCAACAACATCGGTACAGGATGAAGCTGAATTTGTTTTTGATCATGACTGGAGCTATACCAATGAAGATTGTTTGAATTTAAATGTTTGGACACCTGGTATTGATGACGGCAAAAAGAGACCGGTCCTGTTTTGGATTCACGGCGGTGGGTTTACTGCCGGGTCTAGCCATGAGTTACCTTCTTATGATGGCGCTAATTTGAGTAAAAAGGGTGATGTTGTTGTGGTGTCTATTAATCACAGGTTGAATGTTTTAGGCTTTTTAGATTTATCCGCCTACGGCGAAAAATACAAGCATTCGGCTAATAATAGTATTTCTGATATGGTTATTGCGTTGGAATGGGTACGGGATAATATTTCAAACTTTGGGGGTGACCCAAATAATGTAACCATTTTTGGACAATCTGGAGGCGGCGCAAAGGTAAATACCCTCATGGCAATGCCTAAAGCTAATGGTTTGTTTCATAAAGCAGTCAATCAAAGTGGTTCCTTTAGAACAGCGTTATTAGAGAAAGAGGTTACTCAGAATATAGCTAAAGAGACTATTTCTATTTTAGGGTTGAATGCTGCAACTATAGATAGTATTCAAAACATTCCTTTTCAGACCTTGGCAGACGCTAGTAGTAAGGCTTTAAAAGTAGTGGAAGGGAAAATGAAAGCGGAAGGAAAAACTATTATTGGTTTTGGGTTGAATTGGGCCCCAAGTAAAGACGGCATTGTTTTACCATATCAGGTAAATTCTTCAGAGGCGTTGGCACTTTCAAAAGATATTCCCTTATTAATCGGAACTGCTAAAAATGAATTTGCACCTTTTGCCAATATGCGTTTCGTAGGAGCTTCCGATGAAACTATAATCAATCATATTAAGGAGACGTACAAGGAAAAGGCTGAGGATTATATTAAAGCGGTTAAAAAAGCATATCCAGAAGATACAGCGGCTAAAGATTTGCTGGATGTAGATACCATGTTCAGGCCGGGAGCTGTGGCTGAGGCTAATTCTAAATCCAGCTTAAAAGATGGTGCGCCCGTATTTATGTACCTCTTCACATGGCAGTCTCCCGTTTTTGATGGGAAATATAAAGCATTACATTGTATGGAACTTCCGTTTGTATTTGACAACATTATTCTTGCAAATCAGATGACAGGTGGTGGACAAGAAGCCCATGTCTTAGCGGGTAAAATGAGTCAAGCTTGGATAAATTTTGCCAAAAACGGAAATCCCAATCATTCTGGACTACCTGATTGGCCAGCCTACAATACTACTAATACAGCTACAATGCATTTTAATACTACCAGTGTTGTAAAACCACAGTTGGATAAAGAACTTTTTGAACTGGTAAAAGGAAACTAACCATTTCTTATTGCTAGTTTTGCATTTTTAAATTCAGCAACATGATTTCAGTAGATAATTTAGCGGTAGAATTTAGTGGTACTACCTTGTTCAGTGATGTTTCTTTTGTAATTAACCCTACCGATAAGATTGCCCTTATGGGTAAGAATGGAGCTGGGAAATCTACAATGATGAAAATTATAGCTGGAGAGCAAAAAGGTACACGTGGTAATGTTCGCGTCCCAAAAGATGCCGTTATTGCATATCTTCCACAGCACTTATTAACTGAAGATGATTGCACCGTTTTTGAGGAAGCGGCTAAAGCTTTTAAGCACGTTTTTACCATGCGTGATGAAATGGAAAGACTCAATAAAGAACTGGAAACCAGAACCGATTATGAGAGTGATGCATACATGTCTATCATAGAAAAGGTTTCTGATTTAGGTGAAAAATATTATGCCTTAGAAGATATTAACTATGATTCTGAAGTAGAAAAGGCTTTAAAAGGATTGGGTTTTAGGCAAGAAGATTTTACAAGACAAACAAATGAATTTAGTGGTGGTTGGCGAATGCGTATAGAATTGGCTAAAATCCTGTTGCAAAAGCCAGACCTTATTTTGCTAGATGAACCTACTAACCATATTGATATTGAATCGGTTATTTGGTTAGAAGATTTTTTATTGAACAAAGCAGATGCGGTTATGGTAATTTCTCATGATAGAGCCTTTATCGATAATATTACCAATCGTACTATAGAGGTAACAATGGGTAGGATTTATGATTATAAAGCCAACTACTCCCATTACCTACAATTACGGGAAGATCGTAGGTCTCATCAAATTAAAGCTTATCAAGAACAACAGAAATATATAGCTGATAATATGGCCTTTATTGAACGATTTAAAGGCACGTATTCAAAAACCAATCAGGTTACGTCGCGTGAGCGAATGCTGGAGAAATTGAAGATTATTGAAATTGATGAAGTAGATACGTCATCCTTGAGATTGAGTTTTCCACCTTCACCGCGTTCTGGAGATTACCCCGTAACCGTTGAAGCTGTTTCTAAATCCTATGAAAATCATATTGTTTTCAAGGACGCCAATATGTCTATCGCTAGAGGAGAAAAAGTTTCTTTTGTTGGTAGAAATGGAGAAGGTAAATCAACAATGATCAAAGCTATCTTGGGTGAGATTCCTGTAGAAGGTACCTGTCAATTAGGGCATAATGTTAAAGTTGGATATTTTGCTCAAAACCAAGCTTCTTTATTAGACCCGGAATTGACCATTTTTCAAACTGTAGATGAGGTTGCTTTTGGTGATATCCGTAACCAGATAAAGAACATTTTAGGCAGGTTCATGTTTAGTGGTGATGATATCGATAAAAAAGTAAGTATGCTTTCTGGTGGAGAAAAAACTAGACTAGCTATGGTTAAGTTGTTATTAGAACCAGTGAATCTTTTAATATTAGATGAGCCTACCAATCATTTGGATTTAAAATCAAAAGATGTTTTAAAGGAAGCATTATCAACCTATGATGGGACTTTAATTTTGGTGTCTCACGATCGTGATTTTCTACAAGGACTATCTGAAAAGGTATTTGAGTTTAAGAACCAGAGGGTAATTGAACATTTTGAAACTATTGATGCCTTCTTAGAGCGCAATAGAATTAAAAGCATTGCGGAGATAAACTTAATGAAGTAATGGGCAGCTACTTAAACTAACTCTGCACTTCTATTTTCAACTTACCTAGTCTAAAATTTCTTAGAATTTCTTTTTAAGATATAGTTGGTGAAAGAACCAATGCCAAATTTCCATTTTGGTATGTTATCGCAAGTATTGGACCAGTTCGTAAGTGTGCCTAAATGCGATGCTGAAATAGTTATTTGGTCACCCTTTTTATGAGTAAAGCCTAATCCTTTTTTATTACGGTCTGCGGTAGGTACGAACATGGTGCCTAAGAAAAGCACAAATCCGTCTGGGTATTGATGGTTTTTGCCAATTACCTGTGCTACTAAGTCTTCTGGAGCACGGCTTATTTCCTTCATGTTATTGCTTCCAGATGTAGTGAAACCATCCTTTCCTTCCATGGAAAATTGCACATTAGATTTTTTTATATCATCTAGTGTAAACTTCTCATCGAATAAACGAAACATAGGTCCAATGGCGCAAGAACCATTCTGATCTTTTGCTTCGCCTAGGAGTAATGCGCTCCGGCCTTCATAATCACGAAGATTTACATCGTTGCCCAAGGTGGCTCCGATTATTTTACCAGAAGATGCTACGGCCAGCACAATTTCTGGTTCAGGATTATTCCATTTCGAACTTTTTAAAACCCCTATCTCAGCTCCAAATCCTACAGCGGATAAAGGTTGGGCCTTAGTGAAAATTTCGGCATCTTTTCCAATGCCCACTTCAAGGTATTGAGACCATAGTCCCTTTTTTTGTAATTCTTTCTTCAATTTTTTGGTCTCTGGAGAACCCGGTACCACCTTGCTTAAATCCTTACCTAACGAAGTAGATATGGTTTTACGTATTTCCTTGGCTGCACTAGCATCTCCTTTAGCTTGTTCTTCAATGACCCTTTCCAGTAAACTTTTAACGAAGGTTACTCCACATGCTTTAATAGCCTGAATATCATTTGGAGCGATTAAATAAGGAAGATTTGGATTTTGATTGAAATATAAAGAGTTTTTCAATATGTCTGCTAGGTTACCAAGTTTAGGTAAATCCTTTAGAGCTTTTAAAGTAGCAACCGGATTCTTACTATTTATTAATTCGCTAGTGGAATTGTAATGCGCAGAAAGGTCGTAAACTTTTCCTTTGGTAGCCAAGACTACATGAGGTCCGGCTATGCCGTTATGCGCTTTTTTTGCAGGAACCATGCACCTGCCTATCCATGTACCTTTTTCTGCTAACTGCGGAATAAGGTGATTCAAGTCAATATATTTCATTTTGTACTGTTGTTGGTCATTTAAAATACGAATAATAAGCTAGTTTGGATGTTTGGGATTTCGTATTGAAACTAGGAGTTATGTTAAGGTATTCCCTATCTAATTGCAGAAAGTTTAAAAGTGTTATATATTTAATGACCTTATTATGATTATTTCGTAATTTCTGAAAGATGTAAAAAATCGCTTTAAGGTGTTTGTAAATAGACAGTTAAAGTGAATTTGTTTATCATTTTAAGAACAATCCCACTAGGTAATTTTATTTATGGATAACAAAATCAAAAGAAGTTCAATAGCAGATCATAATCTTAAGACCAAAATCGACTAAAAACCAAAATACAAACAAAACATATGAAAGCAAACAGAAGAAATTTTATTAAGCGCACATCTGCTGGTGTATTGGGTATGGGGGCTCTTTCCTTTCCTATAGCCGCAAACGCTGCAACTTTGAAAGAAAATAGTAATACCCTAAAATCCGATTTGAAGCTTGGGGTTGCTTCATATACCCTTCGGGAATTTACACGTGAAAAGGCCTTGGATATGACGCTGAGGTGCGGTTTAAATCGGATTACATTCAAGAGCATGCATTTACCGCTAGATTCGGGTGCGCACACGATAAAAAGTGCCGTTGCAGAATGTAAAGAAAAAGGAGTTGATTTTTATGGAGCTGGTGTCATCTATATGACAACTGAAGAAGAGGTAGACCAAGCTTTTGAATATGCTAAAATGGCGGAGCTTGATATGATTGTTGGTGTGCCTAGTCATAACCTTCTAGATTATGTAGAGAAAAAGGTAAAATCATATGATATTAAACTTGCCATTCATAATCATGGACCAGGAGATAAGGTATACCCAAGTGCAGAAAGTGCTTATGTAAAAATTAAAGATAGGGATAAGCGAATGGGGCTATGTGTAGATATAGGGCATACGCAACGTATAAAAAGAGATCCTTCCCAGGATGTGACCCAGTTCTTTGATAGGGTCTTTGATATTCATTTAAAAGATGTAACGGCTTCAGAGCTAGATGGACAAACCTGTATTATTGGTCGTGGTGTTATAGACTTTCCTGCTTTTCTAAAAACAGTTTCAAAGTTAAACTACAAAGGAACTTTAGCTTTGGAATATGAAGCAGAAGGGGATGACCCTTTACCTGGTATGATGGAATCAATTGGCTACATTAAAGGAATAATAGCTACTTTGTAATAAATTAAAAGGCCCTCTATGAGGGCCTTTTTTATGCTTGGTCAATTAAATTTTTTCATGGAGTTACAAAATCCCGATTAAATCTAAAACGAGAGCTACCGGTACTGCTAATAGAATAAATACCAGGCAGGCAATCATAAGTCGAAGAAATCCATTGAGTATTTTTACTCCGCCACTTAGTTGTTGTTCCATTTGTATTAGGTTTCCTTAAATTTAAGAAATTAATAAATACAAACCTTAATTTTTGCTAAATAATTGACTTAACTATCTCATGTTTAGTATATTCATCAGTTGAACTGTTCAAAAAAACGATGAAGTGTAATTTGCATTCAGTAGAAAAATACTGATTTTAGAAAACAACCTTTTGTTAAGATTTTTGGATGAGCTCTTTAATGTGGTTCATTATTTCTTGGCTAGCACCTTTGTTTTTGGAAATATACGTAGCATTTATTTCACCAGTCTTTTTTCTATAGTCTGGACTATCTAGAAATTTCTTTAAAAGCTCACCAAAAGTCCATTGATCTTTTATTGGAGAGATACCTTTTTGTTTCACTAAATCCTCCGCTTCTTTAAAACCGTCATAGTTTGGTCCTATAATAACGGGAATGCCAAAAACGGCAGGTTCTAAGGTGTTATGTAGTCCTGTGGAAAACCCACCGCCTACATACGCTATATCTGCGTAGCTATAAATTTTTGTCAAAAGACCAATAGTATCAATTATCAAAACATCATAATCGCGCAAATTATTACTATCAATTTTTGAGTAAAGTGTGGTCCTTTTGGTAAATGCCCCTGCAAGCCCTAAAATTTTATCTTTTTTAATGGTATGTGGTGCCAGTACATATTTTAAATTCTTAGGAGCATGATTAATATGGTCTATTAATATAGCTTCATCCTCAGGCCATGTGCTTCCTGCAACAAAACAAAGTTTATCATTTTTAAAAGCTTCCATGAAATCTAAGCTGTTATCTCGGTCTAGGATTTCAGAAACACGATCTAGGCGAGTATCTCCGCTTACCTGTGCATTCTTTATGCCTATGGATTCTAACAATTTTTTTGAATTCTCATCTTGAACGAAATAGTTCGAGAATTTACGAAGTGTACTTCTCATAAATCCGCCGTAGGCTTTAAAATACACCTGGCTTTTATTAAAGATGGCGGAAATTAAAATAGATGGAACTTTATTCTTTTCCAACGCTTTCATGTAGTTGGGCCAAATTTCATATTTAACAAAAATGGCAATATCAGGATGTACCGTTTTTACAAAATGAGCGGCATTCTTCTTCGTGTCCATAGGAAGGTAGGCAACTACATCTGCCGCAGAAGTATTTTTTTTCACTTCATATCCGGATGGGGAGAAGAAGGTAAGTACAATTTTATGGGCAGGGTATTCGTTCTTAAGTTTTTCAATAATGGGAAGTCCCTGTTCAAACTCGCCTAATGATGCGGCATGAACCCAAAGAGTTTTGTCATCTTTGGAAATGGCATTATCAAGTAGGTAGAAGGAATGCTTTCGGCCGTTAACGAACAGCTTTAGTTTAGAATTAAAAAGAGCCAGAATTTTCAGGAAGAACCAAGAAATCTGAACAATCACATTATAGATGCTGTGCACTGATTCATATTTTGGGCTAAATTACACTTCTTTACATAAAATTGTACTGCATGGTTTCGTATTTTTGTTTCGATTTATATAATTCATGACGATGAAAAAAATTCAAATGGTCGACCTAGGTGGCCAGTACGAAGGAATAAAAGAACAAGTGAATTCTGCTATAGCTACTATTATGGAAACTTCGGCTTTCATAAATGGACCTGAGGTAAAATCTTTTCAAAGCGAATTAGAAGCCTACTTGGGCGTAAAACACGTAATACCTTGTGCTAATGGTACAGATGCTTTGCAGATTGCTATGATGGGGTTGGGTCTTCAGCCTGGTGATGAGGTAATAACGGCAGATTTTACATTTGCGGCTACAGTAGAGGTAATTGCTCTTTTGCAATTGACTCCCGTTCTTGTAGATGTAGAACCAGATACTTTTAATATAGATATTGCAGCCGTTGAAAAAGCTATAACGCCTAAAACAAAAGCCATAGTTCCTGTTCATTTGTTTGGACAATGTGCCAATATGGATGCTATTATGCAATTGGCCGATCAGCATAATCTTTATGTAATAGAGGATAATGCACAGGCTATTGGAGCAGATTATACTTTTAATAACGGTAAGAAGCAAAAAGCAGGTACAATAGGTCATGTAGGTGCAACGTCTTTTTTTCCGTCAAAGAATTTAGGTGCTTACGGTGATGGTGGTGCAATTTTTACTAATGATGATGAGTTGGCACACACCTTAAGAGGTGTTGTGAATCACGGTATGTATGAGAGATACCATCATGATGTGGTGGGAGTGAATTCTAGATTAGATTCTATTCAGGCAGCGGTTTTACGTGCAAAATTGCCAAAATTAGACCAGTATTGTAATAGAAGAAGGCAAGCTGCCAGAAGTTATAATAGTGCCTTTAGAGGGCAAGCTAATATTATTACGCCTAGAACAACTCAGTGTGGACAGGAAATTTGTGATACATGTACATGTCACGTGTTCCATCAATATACTTTAAGAATTACCAATGGAAAAAGAGATGCTCTAGTAAAGCATTTGGCAGAAAAAGATATTCCATGCGGTGTATACTATCCTATTCCTTTGCATAAGCAAAAAGCATATGTTGATGAACGATATAACGAAGCTGATTTTCCGGTAACGAACCAATTGGTGAAAGAAGTTATTTCATTACCAATGCATACGGAGTTGGATGATGAGCAAATAGATTTTATTACAAAAACAGTAGTGGATTTTGTAAACGGGTAGTGGCAATTAGCCTTATCTACTACTTTTGAAACAAAAACTGACTATAAATAAAGCAAAGAAACCTACTCGTTTTTCGAGTGGGTTTTTAAAAAATAGATTATGAAAATATTAGTAACCGGCGGATTAGGATTTATTGGGTCACATACAGTTGTAGAACTTCAAAACGAAGGTTATGAGGTTGTGATAATTGATGATTGTTCTAATTCATCTGAAAAAGTATTGGAGGGTATTTCTTCAATTTCTGGTAAAATGCCACTTTTTGAAAAGATAGATTTAAAGGAAAGAGCTAAAGTTGAAGACTTTTTCAAAAGACATCAAGACGTTCAGGGAGTGATTCATTTTGCAGCCTCAAAGGCCGTTGGTGAAAGTGTTCAAAAACCACTTTTGTATTATGAAAATAACATAGGTACATTGGTCTATCTTTTAAAAGAACTTTCTAAGAAAGAGAACGCTAGTTTTATATTCAGTTCTTCTTGTACCGTTTATGGTCAGGCAGATGAAATGCCTATTAGTGAAAAGGCACCGGTAAAACCAGCAGAATCTCCGTATGGGAATACCAAGCAAATGGGCGAAGAGATTATTCGTGACACATGTGCTATAAATCCAAAATTGAAAGCAATTGCATTGCGTTATTTTAATCCTATGGGTGCTCATCCTAGTGGTAATATAGGAGAGTTGCCTATTGGTGTACCACAGAACTTGGTGCCTTTTATTACTCAAACAGGTATGGGGTTAAGAGAGGAGCTGTCTGTTTTTGGTGATGATTATCCTACAGAAGATGGTACTTGTGTTCGTGATTACATTTACGTAGTAGATTTGGCCAAGGCTCATGTAAAGGCATTGCAACGTTTACTAGGAGGAAAGAACCAAGACAACTATGAGGTGTTTAATTTAGGTACAGGAAAAGGAAGTTCCGTACTTGAGGTTATTCATAGTTTTGAAAGAGTTTCAGGTAAAAAACTAAATTATAAAATTGTAGATAGAAGAGCTGGTGATATTGTTTCTGCTTATGCAGATACTAAAAAGGCGAATGATGTTTTAGGTTGGAAATCTCAATATACTTTGGACGAGGCAATGAAATCTGCTTGGGAGTGGGAGCAGAAAGTTAGGGCGTAACCTTAATACATAGACTTTGCTGTTCATTATCTAGAATTAATTTTTTATCAAGCAAAACCAACTTTGAATCAGAAACGTAGATAATTTATGGTTTTGAATTTTTCCGATAGTACAGATTTGCTTGCAAATGCAGAAAAAGCTGAGCTTTATAATAAATTAGTAGCTCAGCTGATAAAAGATTTTGGTTTAGCCAATATTTATATAGACCTCAATTTGGAAATTCTTCCCGAAGAACTTAAAAGTGTTTTAAGGGAGAAAATATATCGTTTAATTATGGAGCGCTTTTCAGAATACCTGAATTTACTCTATATCATAGATGTTCCGGAGAAAGCATTTAAGGAAATTACAGTAACCGATGTTGTAGAGGTAGCGGATCAGGTTACCTTTCTGGTGTTAAAAAGAGAGCTTCAAAAAGTTTGGTTGAAAGCTAAATACTCCTAAAAATAAACTCTTACGAAAGGCATCCATGCATCAAGGTAGATGCTTTTGCTATCATCATAAAGAACATTGTAGCGAATACCAACAGTGAAATTTCGGTCTGTATACCCTAAACCTAAAAATAGAGAGGGCGACCAGTAATTATCTTCAATTGTAGATGAATCATTAAAACTAAGAGTTTGATTGATGCGTAATTGTTCTAATTCCGCAGAAATTTGTAAAAAATGTATGGGGTTGTAGAGAGAAATAATACTTCCACCATAGGCATAACGTTTACTGTCATCATATTTGGCATAATTAAAAGTGAGACTTATACCACTTGAAAATTGCTCATTGAATTGATAAATAGCACTTGGAGAGACTGAAGCGTTGAAGCCGCCATTATTGAGTCCAAAGCCTAATCCCCCACCAAATCGTACATTATTCCAGAAATCTGAAGGGGTAGAAGTGTTTTGTGCGGAACAATTTAATGCAAAAACGATAAGAAATAACGCTAAAAAAGTGCTTTTCGAGATCTTATAAAGTTTTTTAATCATTATCTTTATTTTTTCAATATTGCATACTAAGATACGTCTCAGAAATGGGAATTATTGTATTTTTGTACCCATTTATTTGCATGACAGAGAATTTTCTATGGATAAATATTCTTTTCTAAATACCGCTCATACCTCTTTTTTTTCAGAGCTATACGACAAATATCTTATTAACCCCGATAGTGTAGAGCCTAGTTGGCGCGCCTTTTTTCAAGGTTATGATTTCGGAACCGAGACCGCTCTTGATGAGTTGGATGTTGAGGATTTCGTAGCTCAAAACGGCACTCAAAATTCTATGGGTCAGCAGATGCCGGAGTCACTCCAAAAGGAGTTTCAGGTTATTCGGCTTATTGATGGTTATCGCAGTAGAGGTCATTTGTTTACAAAAACAAACCCTGTTCGCGAGCGTAGAAAATACGAGCCATCATTAGATATTGAGAACTTTGGACTCTCACAAGGAGACATGGGAACTGTTTTTAATGCAGGTGAAATCATTGGCATTGGAGTAAGCACCCTAAAAGAAATTATAGATCATTTGCAACACATTTATTGTGATGCTATTGGTGTAGAATACATGTACATCCGTAAGCCGGAACGTGTAGAATGGATTCAGAATTGGTTAAATGTTAATGATAACCACCCTAAATTTGACTCCGAACATAAAAGACGTATTCTTAGAAAGTTGAACCAAGCAGTTTCGTTTGAAGGCTTTTTGCATACCAAGTACGTAGGTCAGAAACGATTTTCTTTAGAAGGAAACGAATCATTGATTCCTGCGTTAGATGCTGTTGTAGAACGTGCTGCCGAACTAGGTGTAGAGCAGTTTGTGATGGGTATGGCGCATAGAGGAAGACTTAATGTGCTAACCAATATTTTTGGAAAAGCGGCAAAAGATATCTTTAATGAGTTTGATGGTAAAGACTACGAACAGGAGATTTTTGATGGAGATGTAAAATATCATTTAGGTTGGACGTCTGAGCGTAAAACTGACAATGGTAAAAAAATTAAAATGAATATTGCTCCTAACCCTTCGCATTTAGAAACGGTTGGTGGAGTAGTAGAAGGTATAGCCCGCGCTAAACAAGATGCTCATTTTCCAGATGATTTTTCAAAAGTGCTTCCTATTATTGTACATGGGGATGCGGCTATTGCTGGTCAAGGTCTTGTGTATGAGTTGGTGCAGATGGCCAATCTGGACGGTTACAAAACAAATGGAACTATACATATAGTAGTAAATAACCAAATTGGTTTTACTACAAACTATTTAGATGCTCGTACATCTACCTATTGTACAGATGTTGGAAAAGTAACTTTGAGTCCGGTATTACACGTAAATTCTGATGACGTGGAAGCTGTGGTACATGCATCGCTTTTTGCTTTGGAGTATCGCATGCGTTTCAATAGAGATGTATTTATAGATTTATTAGGATATAGAAAGTATGGTCATAACGAAGGTGATGAACCTCGTTTTACGCAACCAAAATTGTATAAGGCTATAGCTAAACATCAAAATCCGCGTGATATTTATGCGGAAAGATTGTTGGCGGAAGGAGTTATTGAAAAGGACTATGTAAAAGGTCTAGAGGAAGAGTATAAAGCTTCTTTGGAAGAAGAGCTTGTAGATTCTCGTAAAGAGGATAAAACGGAAATAACTCCGTTTATGGCAGACGAGTGGAAAGGTTTTGCTAACGTTCGTGAGTGGGAAATGATGGAGAAGGTAGATACTACTTTCGATAAAAAAGAACTTACCAAGATAGCTAAAGTAATTACGCAACTTCCAGCAGATAAGAAGTTCTTGCGTAAGGTAGAGAAACTGGTGAAGGACCGTAAAAACATGTTCTTTGAGACTGAGAAGTTAGATTGGGCTATGGGTGAGTTACTTGCTTACGGTACACTATTGCATGAAGGTTATCCGGTACGTATGTCAGGCCAGGATGTTGAGCGTGGTACGTTTTCGCACAGACATGCTGTAATGAAAGTTGAAGAAAGTGAAGAAGAAGTGATCTTGTTAAATCACCTTAATGATAAGCAAGCTAAATTTCAGATATATAATTCATTATTGTCGGAATACGGCGTAGTAGGTTTTGATTATGGTTATGCCATGGCAAGCCCTAATACGTTAACAATCTGGGAAGCCCAGTTTGGTGATTTTAGTAATGGTGCTCAGATTATGATTGATCAGTATATTTCGGCTGCTGAGGATAAGTGGAAATTACAAAATGGTTTGGTAATGTTGCTTCCACATGGATATGAAGGACAAGGAGCAGAGCATTCTTCTGCTCGTATGGAAAGATACTTGCAACTTTGTGCTAGAGACAATATGTATATTGCAGATGTTTCTACGCCAGCGCAGATGTACCATATTCTTAGAAGGCAAATGAAAGTCAATTTCAAAAAGCCGTTAATTATATTCACGCCAAAAAGTTTATTAAGACATCCAAAAGCGATGTCTACGGTAGATGAATTAGCTTCTGGTGGTTTCCAAGAAGTTATTGATGATACTTCTGTTACGGTAAGCAAAGTAAAATCTGTTGTATTCTGTACAGGTAAATTTTATTATGATTTACTGGCGGTAAAAGAAGAGCAGAAAAGGGATGATGTGGCTTTGGTTCGTGTAGAGCAATTGTTCCCGGTTCCTTCTGAAAAGATGAAAGCAGTTATTGCAAAATATAAAAAGGCCGATGATTTGGTCTGGGCTCAAGAAGAACCAAGAAATATGGGTGCTTGGAGTCATATGATGATGCATTTTAGTGATGCGAATAAATTTAGGGTAGCTTCAAGAAGGTTTTATGCTTCTCCAGCTGCCGGTAGTTCTGTTCGTTCAAAAAATAGACATCAGCAAGTAATTGATTATGTATTCGATAAGACTAAGGATAATATGTCAAAACCAATGACTAAACCAAGTAAAGGTTAAGAATTGGTCGTTCAAATAGTTAAGATAACACAGCAAATAAGTATAGCATGATATTAGAAATGAAAGTCCCATCTCCGGGCGAATCTATCACCGAAGTAGAAATTGCGGATTGGTTAGTTGAGGATGGTGATTACGTTGAAAAAGACCAGGCAATTGCCGAGGTGGATTCAGATAAGGCTACATTAGAACTTCCTGCTGAAGAAAGCGGAATAATTACACTAAAAGCAGAGGTAGGTGATGCTGTTGCCGTTGGTGCCGTGGTTTGTTTAATTGATACTGATGCAGCTAAACCTGCTGGTGACAGTGCTGAAAAAGATTTAGCAGAACAGAAGAAAAGTGAGTCTAAGAAAGAAGAGGCTAAAGCGCCACAACCTGTTCAAGCAAAAGAAACTTACGCTTCTGGTGTAGCTTCTCCTGCTGCTAAAAAGATACTAAGTGAGAAGGGTATCGATTCTACTGCTGTAAAAGGAAGTGGAAAAGACGGTCGTATCACTAAGAACGATGCAGTAAATGCTGTTCCTTCTATGGGTACTCCTACAGGAGGAAATAGAGGAGAGTCTCGTTCAAAATTATCTATGTTACGTAGAAAAGTTGCAGAACGTTTGGTGTCCGCTAAGAATGAAACGGCTATGCTTACAACTTTTAACGAAGTTGATATGTCTGCTATTTTTGAACTTAGAAATAAATATAAAGAAGACTTTAAAGCTAAACATGGTGTTGGTTTAGGTTTTATGTCCTTTTTTACTAGAGCTGTAGTGCGTGCATTAGAAATGTATCCATCTGTGAACTCTATGATAGATGGTAAGGAAATGATTTCTTATGATTTCTGTGATATCAGTATTGCTGTTTCTGGACCAAAAGGATTAATGGTGCCTGTTATTAGAAATGCTGAAAACTTGACCTTCAGAGGTGTTGAAGCAGAAGTGAAGAGATTAGCTATTCGTGCTCGTGAAGGTGAAATTACTGTTGATGAAATGACCGGAGGCACGTTTACGATTACCAACGGTGGTGTTTTTGGATCTATGTTATCCACGCCAATTATCAATCCGCCTCAAAGTGCTATTTTAGGTATGCACAATATAGTAGAAAGACCTATCGCAAGAGATGGCGCTATCGCTATTGCACCTATTATGTATGTTGCTGTGTCTTACGACCACCGTATTATTGATGGTAAAGAATCTGTAGGGTTCTTAGTGGCTATAAAAGAAGCATTAGAAAATCCAGAAGAATTATTGATGGATGGTAATATAAAGAGAGCTTTAGAGATGTAGAATTACAACTCTTTAAAAATACGCCCCAAAGATTTTTAGTGTAATAGCACTGAAATCTTTGGGGCTTTTTTATGCGTTATATTACTAGGTGTCTATTTGCTCTATACAAACTACATTTTAAGGTAAACGCAATATTTATTATAATCAATAATTGCTTTTCCTTTTTTTAGGACATCGGCACCTATAATGCCATCAACAGGTAAAGTGTTATGTGCGGTAAGGGCTTGGTTTACGTGAACAAGATCAAAAAGTACTATTTTCAATTTTTTTTTCTTCCAATTACCAATTTTAATTTTGTTTTTTGTGGATATTAGGGTTTCCATGTCAGTGGCTCCTGCTCCGGCAGCTTTTATTTCGGAAACCTCTGAGGTCAGTCCAAATTGTTCTATTTTATCAATTCCAATACAGGTGTTAGATGCTCCAGTATCTAGAATAAACCGCCCAGAAATTCCATTTATTTTGGCTGATATTTCAAAGTGATCTGTTTGGGTAAGTTTTAGGGGTATTTGGGTGTATTTTTTTTTCCAAAGAAATTTTTTCAGAGAAGACATGTATTCTTTTTATCAAAGATAAGGCTATTTTTGCAGCATGATATTAACAGATACCCATACACATTTATATAGCGAAGCCTTTGATGAAGATAGGGGAGCTGCCATTGAGAGGGCGATTGCTCTTGGAGTTGAGCGGTTTTTTATACCGGCAATAGATTCAACTTATACGGAATCTATGTTTGATCTTGAGAAGTCTTATCCAGACAATGTTTTTTTAATGATGGGTTTGCATCCTACCCATGTAAAAGAAAATTTTAAGGAAGAATTGAAGCATGTAGAAGAGATGCTTGAGAAAAGAAAATTTTATGCTGTTGGAGAAATTGGCATTGATTTGTTTTGGGACAAAACATTTCTAAAGGAGCAACAAGAGGCTTTTCGCGCGCAGATACAGTTAGCTAAAAAATACAAATTGCCCATAGTTATCCATTGTCGTGATGCTTTTGATGAAGTGTTTGAGGTGTTGGAAAGTGAAAAAGGGACTGATTTGTTCGGTATTTTTCATTGTTTTACTGGTGATATTGAACAAGCGAATAAAGCAATATCATATAATATGAAGCTTGGTATTGGTGGAGTTGTTACATTTAAAAATGGAAAAATAGATAAATTCTTAGCAGAAATTCCATTAGATAATATCGTTCTTGAGACAGATTCACCTTATTTGGCTCCGGTTCCTTTTCGTGGAAAACGTAATGAAAGTGCATACCTTATGAATGTTGCTGAGAAGCTTGCTGATGTTTATGGTATCTCTACCGAGGCTATTGCAAATAGCACTACGGAGAATTCAAAGCAAGTATTCGGCATTTAAATATATTTATCAGTGTACAGTTTTTCAATAAAATTTAAATATTCTCGGTTTGACAGATAAAAGTAACATCCTTTTAATATATACGGGCGGTACTATAGGTATGGTCAAAGATTATGAGTCCGGTGCATTAAAGGCATTTAATTTTGATAAGCTGCTAAAGAATATACCAGAGCTTAAGCTGTTGGACTGTCGTATTAATTCAATTTCTTTTGATGTACCAATAGATTCATCCAATATGAATCCAGCGCATTGGGCTGAAATAGCAACTATTATTGAAGAAAATTATGATTCTCATGATGGTTTTGTTGTGTTACATGGTAGTGATACTATGAGTTATACGGGATCAGCTTTGAGTTTTATGTTAGAAAATTTAGGTAAACCCGTCATTTTTACCGGCTCTCAATTGCCTATTGGAGATTTGCGTACAGATGCAAAGGAAAACTTGATTACCTCAATTCAGATAGCTGCTTTACGACATAATAAAAAACCTGTAGTGCAAGAGGTGGGATTGTATTTTGAATATAAATTATATCGTGCCAATCGTACTACAAAAATCAATGCAGAACACTTTCAGGCATTTTCTTCACTAAATTATCCTGAATTGATAGAGTCAGGGGTACACTTAAAGGTTAGTGAAGAATATTTGCTACCTTATGTAAAGCGTAAAAAGTTCAAAGTCCATAAACATATGGATACCAATGTGGCTATCCTTAAGTTGTTTCCTGGTATTGGTCCGGCTGTTTTGGAAGGTGTGGTTGGTATTCCGGGTTTAAAAGGGCTGATTTTGGAAACTTATGGTGCTGGAAATGCTCCAAATGAGCCTTGGATGATCAATATTCTAAGAAAGGCAAAAGAAAATAACATCCATATTATTAATGTTACACAATGTTCCGGGGGCAGCGTTTCAATGGGTCGTTATGAAACCAGTAAGCAGTTAGAAGAATTGCAAGTAATTAATGGTAAAGACATTACGACGGAGGCTGCTGTTGCTAAGCTAATGTATCTTTTGGGTAATAATGTTTCGTTCAAATTGTTCAAAAGTATATTTGAGACTTCACTACGTGGTGAAATTCAAGAAAATTAGCAGTTTTAATTTCATCAACTAACATTTTTTTTGTTATTTGGCCACCCCGTAAAAAAGGTGATCTTGTCTGGTCTGTTTTTATTAAAAACAAAAGGATAAGTAGAATTTAGAGAGGTGGCCGAGTGGTCGAAGGCGCACGCCTGGAAAGTGTGTATACACCAAAAGTGTATCGAGGGTTCGAATCCCTTCCTCTCTGCAGAACAAAAAGATTTTTCAGTATTAATTAGTTTAGACTGGAAATATTTGTAAGTTTAGTTTTTATATGCAAAATGGAAGTCTGTGCTTGATTATGTCAGGCAGAGGCACTGGTGTAACAACCCGTTTCGATGTCATGACCCCTATTTGGGCCCCACTTCTCCGATGCAACGAAGTTTTACTTTTTTTATTGTGATTTTTTTTTATCTTTAACCCTATTAAATAACTAATTTAAGTTTGAACAAATGAAAAAATTATCCTCTATCCTAGCCGTGGGCGGGTTGTTTGTAATGAGTACAAATACTGTTAACGCAATGGCAACTACAGCAACAATGATGCAAGATGCACCTGCTGAAGCCGAAGTAGGTTTTACACAGATGTTGAAAGAAATGTTTATACAAGGTGGTGCCGGCTTTATGGGTATTGTTCTTTTGTGTTTGATTCTTGGTTTGGCAGTTGCAATTGAAAGAATTATTTATTTAAATATGGCAACCACTAATACTGGTAAGCTAAAACAACAAGTAGAAGATGCATTGGCCTCTGGTGGTGTTGAAGCTGCTAAAGAAGTTTGTAGAAATACAAAAGGTCCTGTTGCTTCTATATACTATCAAGGTTTGGATAGAGCAGGAGAAAGTATCGAATCTGCTGAGAAAGCTGTTGTAGCTTATGGTGGTGTTCAAATGGGTCAATTAGAGAAGAACGTTTCTTGGTTGGGCTTATTTATTGCTGTTGCTCCTATGCTTGGTTTCATGGGTACGGTAATTGGTATGATTCAGGCCTTCCAAAAGATTAGTGCTGTTGGTAACTTAAGTGCATCTCTTATTGCAGGTGATATCCAGGTTGCATTATTAACAACTGTGTTTGGTCTTATTACTGCTATTATCCTTCAAATCTTTTATAATTACATCATTGCTAAAATTGATAGCATTGTTAATGATATGGAAGACTCTTCTATCGTTTTGATAGATATGTTGGTGGATCACAAAAAATAAGTCGCACACATAATACCTTAAATTATGCACAAAATTGTAAAGATTGTTTTGGTTGTTGTGGGCTTAATAGGCGCTGCCTTGTGGTTCATGCTTCCAGAGGCTGAAATGCCGGCTGCTGAGGCAGCTAATAACGGGGCTCTTAATGCAATGTTCGCTATTACATGGTTGCTTTTAGGCGTAGCTGTAGTTTTTAGTGTGGCATTTGCCCTTAAGAACCTTTTATCAAATCCTGCGAATTTAAAGAAAAGCCTTTTTATACTAGTTGGTTTTCTTTTAGTAGTTGGAATTGGCTTTGTTATGGCTAGCGGTACAGATGTTAGTATCGAAGAAATGGCAAAAAGAGGCATAGAAACTGATGAATCTGAAATTAAGAAAATCGGTGCTGGTCTAAATGTATTTTTCATATTGACTCTTGTAGCTGTAGGAGCTATGCTTGCGGGTGGTGTGAAAAAAATGATAAAATAACTAAAGAACTAAATTATGTCTAGAAGAGGAGGACCAGCAGAGGTAAACGCCGGATCAATGGCAGACATAGCATTCTTGCTACTTATATTTTTCTTGGTTACTACAACCATTGAGACTGATGCAGGTTTAGATCGTATGTTGCCGCCTATTGAGCCGCCTACGGAAAAGCCACCAATAATTAAGGAGAAGAATATTTTTACGGTAAATATTAACCGTAATGGTCAGTTGTTAGTTGAAGACGAGCTTATCGATATCAAAAAGTTACGAGAGAAAGCTATGGCTTTCTTGGATAACGGAGGAGCCCCATCGGGTTCTGCAGATTACTGTAGCTACTGTAAAGGTAAAAGACTGTCCGAGTCATCTGACAATCCAGCAAAGGCTATTATATCTTTGAAGAACGATCGTGAAACAAAGTATAGTACTTACATTACAGTTCAGAATGAATTGGTAGGTGCCTACAACGATCTAAGAAATCGTGAAGCACAGCGTTTGTATAAGAGAGACTTTACTGATATGGAAGCAGAATATCTTAATCCTGAGACCGATGCTAGTAGAAAAGAGGATCTCAAAGAAAAGGTTAAGCGGATTCAAGAGTTGTTTCCACAGAAGTTGTCAGAAGCTGAGACAGGTACAAGTAATTAATAAGAGCTAAAACAGAATATAATATGTCAAAGTTTGCAAAGAAAAAGGATGCCGGTTTACCAGCTGTGAACACTGCATCGTTACCTGATATTGTATTTATGCTTTTATTCTTCTTTATGACCGTTACGGTTATGAAAGATAGCTCTTTGAAAGTAGAGAATACTTTGCCTAATGCTAGTGAGACCAAGAAATTGGAAAAGAAGGATAGAGTAATATACATTTATGTTGGGCAACCAACTTCACAGTATAAAGCTCAATTTGGAGAAGAAGCTAGGATTCAACTGAACGACAAGTTTTCATCGCCTAATGAAGTGGGTGATTACATATTGTCTGAAAGAGCAAAAAAGCCGCAGGAAATTCAAAATGTTTTGACTACAGCTTTAAAAGTTGATAGAAATGCTAATATGGGTTTGATATCCGATATTAAATTGCAGTTAAGAGAAGTGAATGCACTTAAAGTGAATTATACTACTTTTGAAGGTAATGCTTTTAACAACTTGAAGTAGTATTTCATAAACTTATAAGTACAAGCGCCTCGGAATTTTTTCCGAGGCGCTTTTTATTTGCTTAATTTTGACTTTATGATGCGTTATTTATTTGGGTTGCTTTTTTTGTGCTGTACAGGTGCAGTTGCTCAGACTGGTATTGATTCAACTAATGTTGATTCTAAGTACTTGGAGGACCAATTCTACATAGGTATTACCTATAACTTTCTCTTAGGTCAACCAGATGGTGTAAGCCAACGAAATCTTTCCTATGGTCTACAGGCAGGTTTTATAAAAGATATTCCATTAAATCAAAGCCGTACTACTGCTATCGGTATTGGAGTAGGTTATGGAGTGTACTCTTATTATTCCAATCTTATGGCAGAGGAGACTTTTTCTGGTAACTTATATAGTATTTTGGAAGATGATGATTTTAATAGGAATAAGGTGGAGACACATATGTTAGAAGTTCCTTTTGAAGTACGTTGGAGAAACTCTACTGCTTCTGAGTATAAATTTTGGAGGCTGTATGCAGGTATGAAATTGGGTTATGTATTTGGAGGGCGATCAAAGCTGGTGCCTACTGATACTGGAAAAGTGTCATTTTACAATGAGGACATTAGAAGTTTTCAATATGGATTGACCTTAAATTTTGGATATAATACTTTTAATCTTCACGCGTATTATTCGTTAACTAACCTTTTTAATGATAATGTTGTGGTCGGGTCAGAAAGTCTGAATACGAAAGCCCTCAGAATTGGGCTCATTTTCTATATTTTGTAGTGGAATCTGAGCAAGATCACAATCTACAGCCAGAAGCGAACAGTAAGTAGTTGGGAGAGGAGACCAATAAAGAGCCCAATAACTATTTCTATTGGAGTATGTGATTTTAGATATAGTCTAGAAGTAGCTACTAATCCTGTTAGTAGTGTGAAAATGCTTAAGCCTAAAGTGATGTTAACTTCAAAGTGAATACTCAATGCTACTAAGAACATAAGAAGACTTCCCATACCCATTAAATGCATACTTACTTTAAACTTCAATACTAAAAGTAGCAGTGTTGTTAATGCTGATATGATTAGGCCAATAAAGTAGAAATGAAGCTCAACAATATTGGAATTAGGTATTACTTTATAGATTACAAAGAGGAGTAGTATAATATGAATATATAACGGGTATCTGCGTTCTTTAACCGTGGACATAAAGACACTCTGGGCCATACCTAAATTCCTTAGTATAAAATAAGCAATTATTGGAATGATTACAGTAAGTATAAAAGTAGGCAGGATAGTAGTGCCTTGAATGGCTATAGGGCTATATTTAGGTGTAATTAGAAAGTAGGCTAGTGTACCTGCTATCGGGATGAATAAAGGGTGGAAAATATAGGATATAACCTTTAAGAAAACCTTCATTAAATTTGTTTGCGCAATCTTGCTACGGGAATGTCTAGTTGCTCCCTGTATTTTGCGACGGTTCTTCGTGCTATGGGATATCCTTTTTCTTTAAGTATAGCTGCTAATTTATCGTCTGTAAGTGGTTTTTTCTTAGACTCTTCACCAATTACAGTTTCAAGAATTTTCTTAATCTCTTTTGTGGATACGTCTTCTCCCTGGTCGTTTTTCATTGATTCTGAGAAGAATTCCTTAATTAATTTGGTGCCGTAAGGCGTATCAACATATTTGCTGTTAGCAACTCGAGACACTGTTGAAACATCCATCTGGATTTCATCTGCAATGTCTTTTAAGATCATTGGGCGAAGATTACGCTCGTCACCAGTAAGAAAATATTCGGACTGATAATGCATAATGGAATTCATAGTAATGAATAAAGTCTGCTGTCGCTGTCTAATAGCGTCTATAAACCATTTTGCAGCATCTAATTTCTGCTTAATGAAAAGTACGGTGTCTTTCTGTGATTTTGATTTTTTCTTAGCGTCCTTGTACCCTTTTAGCATATTGTTGTATTCCCTAGATACATGCAATTCTGGAGCATTTCTTCCATTTAAGGTAAGTTCTAGTTCTCCGTCTACAATACGAATAGAAAAATCAGGAACTACATGCTCTACCATACGGTTATTTCCGGAATAGGAGCCTCCTGGTTTTGGGTTTAATTTTTCAATTTCAGAGATGGCATTTCTTAGCTGTTCCTCTGAAATATTGTATTTCTGAATAAGTTTCTTATAATGCTTTTTTGTAAACTGCTCAAAAGATTTCTCAAGAATAGTAATCGCTAGTTCAATATTCGGAGTTGCTTCTTTCCGTTTTAGTTGAATTATTAGGCACTCTTCCAATGAGCGTGCAGCAACACCGGGAGGGTCCAACTTTTGAACTAATTTCAAAACCTTTTCAATGGTTTTTTCTTCTGTATAAATATTTTGGGTAAAAGCAAGGTCATCAGTAATATCTGCAATAGGTCTTCGGATGTAGCCACTTTCGTCAACACTTCCTACTAGAAACTCTGCAATGCTCCATTCTTCATCATTTAAATAAACCGTGTTAAGTTGGTTTAATAAATATTGATTGAATGAAGTTCCTGCCGCATATGGTACATTCTTTTCCTCATCGTCTGCACTGTAATTATTAGCTTTGGTGCGGTAATCGGGAATTTCATCGTCACTTAGATAGTCGTCAATGTTTATATCATCGGTAGCAATAATCTCGCTATCAGATTCGTCGTTCTCATCATATCTGTCCTCAAACTCATCATCAATTGAGTCTGACTCCTCTTTCCCGCCTTCCAATGCTGGATTCTCTTCCAGTTCTTGCTTAAGTCGTTGCTCAAATGCCTGTGTGGGCAATTGAATCAACTTCATAAGCTGTATCTGCTGTGGAGATAGCTTTTGTGATAATTTAAACTGTAAGTGTTGTTTTAGCATTGAGATCTAATATAGCTTGCCTTCTAAGTTAACGAATTCTAGCTAAAATTCTGCATTTTGAGGTGTTCGTGGGAATGGGATGACATCGCGAATATTACCCATGCCAGTGGCAAAAAGTACTAAACGCTCAAAACCAAGTCCAAAACCACTATGAACAGCGCTACCAAACTTTCTAAGGTCTAGGTACCACCAAAGTTCTTCCTCGTCAATACCTAATGCGGCCATTTTTTCTTTTAAGACGTCTAAACGTTCTTCACGCTGTGAGCCTCCTACTATTTCTCCAATACCTGGGAAAAGAATGTCCATAGCGCGAACGGTCTTTCCGTCTTCGTTAAGACGCATGTAGAACGCTTTTATCGTTGCTGGATAGTCAAACAAAATAACAGGACACTTAAAGTGTTTTTCAACTAAAAAGCGTTCGTGTTCACTTTGTAAATCCGCTCCCCATTCATTAATAGGGTATTTGAATTTTTTCTTTTTATTGGGTTTGCTATTTCTTAAAATGTCAATAGCTTCTGTATAGGTAACTCTTTTAAAACTGTTTTCCGAAACAAACTTGAGCTTTTCGATTAACGGCATTTCGCTTCGTTCAGCTTGAGGTTTTGTTTTCTCTTCGTCTAAAAGGCGTTTTTCTAGAAATCGAAGGTCGTCTTGGCAGTTCTCTAAAACATACTTAATGACGTTTTTGATAAAATCTTCTGCAAGATCCATGTTGTCATTAAGGTCAAAGAAGGCCATTTCTGGTTCTATCATCCAGAATTCAGCTAAGTGTCTAGAGGTATTACTGTTTTCCGCACGAAACGTTGGTCCAAAAGTATAAACCTTACCTAATGCCATAGCATAGGTTTCAGCTTCCAATTGACCAGAAACGGTCAGATTGGTTTCCTTTCCGAAAAAATCTTCCTTATAATCAATATTTCCATCCTCAGTTAAGGGAGGGTTTTTGCTATCTAGCGTACTTACTTTAAACATCTCTCCAGCACCTTCGGCATCAGAACCGGTAATGATAGGAGCATGAAAATAGTTGAAGCCGTTTTGTTGAAAATATTGGTGAACTCCAAAAGATAATGCGGAACGGACACGCATTATTGCAGCAAATGTGTTGGTGCGTATGCGTAAATGTGCTTTCTCTCTTAAAAACTCTAATGAGTGCTTTTTAGGTTGAATTGGGTACGTTTCCGGATCAGCACCGCCATGAATCATAAGACCGGTTACTTGGATTTCTACTTTTTGACCCTTGCCTTGGCTCTCTACCAAAGTTCCGGTAATTTTTACAGCGGCACCCGTATTTACCTGTTTTAGAACATCCTCGTCAAATGACTCAAAATCTACAACACACTGTATGTTGTTAATAGTTGACCCATCGTTTAGAGCTATAAAACGATTGCTTCTGAATGTTTTTACCCATCCATTTATGGTTACTTCTTGTAATAAGAGGTTTTCTGAAAGTAGTTCTTTTACGCTGTAAGAGTTCATTGTAGTCACTTGAAAATTGATTGCCAAAGATAAGTTTTTGATAAAAAGAATCAATGCTTATGACTGGTTAAATCAACCTCAATTTTCTCCTACTTCGTCTTCGCCTTGCGGAAGAATGTCTATTTGCGGTTTTTTTAATATTTTTTTACTTGCAATATTCCTTTCCAGGGATAGTAATAACGATGGTAAAAGAATAAGATTAGCCAACATAGCAAACATTAATGTGGCCGAAACTAGTGCGCCAAGTGCTACAGTACCTCCAAAGTTTGAAATGATGAAAACGGAGAAACCAAAGAAAAGAACAATTGAAGTATAGAACATACTTACCCCTGTTTCACGAAGCGAAGCGTAAACAGACTTCTTAATCTGCCATTTGTTTGCAATAAGTTCTTGCCTGTATTTTGCCAAAAAGTGAATAGTATCATCTACCGAAATTCCAAAAGCAATACTAAATACCAAAATAGTAGAAGGTTTAATAGGTACGCCTACAAAGCCCATAATACCTGCAGTTATGACCAGAGGGAGCAAGTTTGGAATCAATGAAATTATAATCATTCTAAACGACCTAAAAAGATAGGCCATAAATAGCGCGATTAGGAAGATGGCAAAAGCCAATGAGAGAATCAGATTTTTTACTAGATATTTTGTGCCTTTTAGAAATAGAAGTGCACTTCCCGTCATATATACATTGTAGCGATCTGGAGGGAATATTTTGTTTATATTTTCATTAAGCCTTTCCTCAATTTGTTCCATGCGATCCGTTTTCACGTCTTGCATAAAAGTGGTAATTCGGGCAGTCTGGCCAGTACTATCTACAAAGTTTTTAAGCAGGTTGCCGTTTCCATCAGAATTTTGGGCAACTTTCATTATAAAGTTGTTTTCTTGGGCAGTGGGTAATTGATAATATTTGGGTATGCCGTTATAAAAGGCCTGCTTTGAATACTT
This sequence comes from Zobellia barbeyronii, assembly GCF_018603515.1. Classification (GTDB taxonomy): domain Bacteria; phylum Bacteroidota; class Bacteroidia; order Flavobacteriales; family Flavobacteriaceae; genus Zobellia; species Zobellia barbeyronii. Next base: position 543,928 of record NZ_JACATN010000004.1, on the reverse strand, counting down.
AACTAAGTTGACGACCGAAATAGGTTTTGAAAGTTCCGGTATATCCGTAACCACCTCGCTTAATTGGTCTAAGCGTTTTAAGTTGGCAGGTTTTAAAACACCCTTTGGTTTCTTGGTGTCTACAACAATTTCAATAGGCATAATGCCATCAAATTCTTTTTCGAAAAAACGAATGTCTTTAAAGAATTGGGCGTTCTTGGGCATGTCTTCAATAGGACTTCCGGAAATTTCTATTTGGTAAATACCAATAATACTGGTGATAAGAAGAATCAAAGAAACAATGTAGACTGCAATCCTGCGGTGTCTAACAATATGTTCCATCTTATTGACAAAAGCATCTATCCAGCGTTTGTTAAGGTGTTTTAAATGTCTTGTTTTTGGAAGGGATAAAAAGCTATAGATAATAGGTATTATCAAAAGAGATAGTATGAAAATACCAATAATGTTAATAGAGGCTACTATACCAAATTCCTTAAGTAACTTACTATCCGTGATAATAAAAGTGGCAAAACCAGACGCTGTAGTCATGTTTGTCATCAGGGTGGCGTTACCAATTTTAGATATTACACGTTGTAAAGAAAGTGCCTGATTCCCGTGTTTTTTAACTTCTTGCTGATATTTGTTAATCAGAAAAATACAGTTGGGGATACCTATAACAATAATCAGAGGTGGAATCAAAGCAGTAAGTACTGTTATCTCATATTGTAAGAGGCCTAGAATACCAAAAGCCCACATTACTCCAATAATTACAACACACATTGATATAAGTGTGGCTCGGAAACTTCTAAAGAAGAAAAAGAAAATTAGAGAGGTAACTCCAAGAGCTGCCAAAATGAACTTTCCTATTTCATCTATGATGTTTTGGGAGTTCATTGTTCGTATGTAAGGCATACCGGATACTCGCACGTCTAAACCCGTTTCCGCTTCAAAATTATCAATAAGATGGTTAAGGTCTTCTAGGATAAAATCTTTACGGACACTGGTGTTGATAATGTCTCCATCCATATTTGCTATGGTCCTAACCGTCCCGGTTTCCTTATTAAAAAGGAGGTTGTCGTAAAAGGGTAGGTCGTTAAATAGATGGTTTTTTATACTATCTATTTCTTTCTTGGTCTTTATTTCGGAACTAATGAGAGGTTCAAGAATGAACTTTTGATTTACGTTGTCCTTTTTAAGTTCTTGAAGATTATCTAAAGAGAGAACAAAATCTACTTCCGGAAAAGCAGCGAGTTGCTTACTGAATTTGTTCCATCTGTTAATATTGGTAGGCGTGAAGAGTGTAGAATCATGAATTGCAAATACAATAGCATTACCTTCTTCGCCAAACTGCTCTAAGAAATTACGATATTCTAGGTTTACAGGGTGGTCATCCGGCAATAGGTTTGCCTGAGTATTGCTGAAACGCATATTTTTCCATTGCATACCCAGGAAAACTGTGAATGCAAGAATTAAAATAAGTATCAATATGCGGTTACGGAGAATTATGCTTGCTGTTTTCTCCCAAAAACCTTGTTTAAGTTTGGCTGCCATCCTTCAATTTTTCCGAGGGCAAAGGTATATAATGATTAGGTGTGTTCCTAAAATGTGATATTTAATTAACTTATGGATCCTAAATAAAAAAGCAGCCATGTAGGCTGCTTTTTTATTTTTAGAGAAAGTCCAAAACTAGATTTTCATTATCTCTGCTTCTTTGACAACCAAGAAGGCGTCTATTTTCTTGATATATTTATCTGTAAGTGCTTGAATATCAAATTCTGCATTTTTTTGTAAATCTTCTGAAACGTCTTCAAGGTCACGAATTTCTTTGTTGGCATCTTGACGAGCGCTACGGATACCTACTTTGGCATCTTCAGCTTCAGCTTTAGCTTGTTTTGTAAGCTGAATCCTTCTTTCCTCTGTCAACGGTGGTACATTAATGATTACAAAATCACCATTGTTCATAGGGTTGAAACCTAAGTTAGAATTCATGATTGCCTTTTCAATTTCATGCAACATGTTCTTCTCCCAAGGTTGCACGGAAATAGTACGACCGTCAGGGGTGTTAATATTCGCTACCTGAGATAAGGGCGTCTGTGATCCGTAGTATTCCACCATAACGGAAGAAAGCATCGCAGGGCTTGCTTTTCCAGCACGTATTTTAACAAATTCTTTTTCTAAATGCCTCATTGCAGCATCCATGCTTTCCTTAGAGGAATCAAGTATAAACTGTATATCTTCGTTCATAATTCAAATATAATATGCAAATAAAACTAAATTAAGGTTAAATATTTACGACTGTGCCAATATTTTCACCTTCTACTAACTTCATTAAGTTACCTGTTTTGTTCATGTCAAAAACTACAATAGGTAGTTCATTCTCTTGGCTCAAGGTAAAAGCAGTGGTGTCCATTACTTTTAAACCTTTTAAAAGTACATCTGCAAAAGAGATAGTATCAAATTTGGTAGCATTCTTATCCTTTTCAGGGTCTGAAGTATAGATGCCATCTACACGAGTTCCTTTAAGAATTACATCTGCTTCAATTTCTATGGCGCGTAAAACGGCTGCAGAATCAGTTGTGAAGTAAGGGTTTCCTGTTCCTCCTCCAAAAATGACTACTCGGCCTTTTTCTAAATGACGCATGGCACGTCTTCTAATAAAAGGTTCGGCTACCTCATTGATTTGAATTGCAGATTGCAATCTTGTTTGTACACCTTGCATTTCAAGAGCACTTTGTAGGGCAAGACCGTTTATAACCGTAGCAAGCATACCCATATGGTCTCCTTGTACGCGGTCCATACCAGTAGCGGCCCCTGTAAGGCCTCTAAAAATATTTCCGCCGCCTATAACTATGGCTACTTCAACACCTTTTGCTGCTACATCTTTAATTTCTTCGGCATATTCCGCAAGGCGTTTGGAGTCTATTCCGTATTGCTTTTCACCCATTAAGGCTTCACCGCTTAGTTTTAAGAGAATTCTTTTATATTGCATGGCTAGTATTTCGTTGTGGCAAAAATAATCAAAAAATCTTAGGGTTTGTTTTTGAAACCGCAGATAAAGTTAACCTTAATTATTTCCTAATAATGATGTGGTATTCTGTTAAATTTTATAATCTTGCAACCCCTTCAAAAACTAGGGAATTACTTACAATAAAATATTAAAATATATACAATGAGAAAATTAAGCTTACTTGCCTTTGCTGTGCTATTAGCCAGTTGTGGAGCAACAAAAACTGCTTTAACAGCTGATAAAACACCAGTCTTGGCTACTTTGGATTTGAAAAATGTAGTTGATGATAAGGTTTCTGTAACGGTTGATCCTGGTACTTTTACAACAGATGAAGTTTTATTTTATATACCTAAAACTGTACCTGGTACGTACAGTACAGATAATTATGGGCAGTATATAGAAGGGTTCAAAGCTTTTGATTATGACGGAAAAGAACTAGCTTTTTCTAAAACAGATGACAATACTTGGAAAATCTCCAATGGAAAAAATCTGGATAAGGTTACTTATTTTGTGAATGATACGTATGATACGGAAGGCGAAGTAAAGAGCAAGGTTTTTTCTCCATCAGGAACCAATATAAATGCCGGAAAGACTTTTATGCTTAATCTACATGGTTTTGTAGGGTATTTTAATACGTTAAAGGAAGTGCCTTATGAATTGTCTATTACCAGACCGGCAGATTTGCTAGCTTCAACATCGTTGGCTCCTAAAAAGTTAGAAACATCAGTAGCTAATGTTGATATTTTTACGGCGAACAGGTATTTTGATGTAATCGATAATCCAATTCTTTATGCGAAACCAAACACGGAGACCTTTGAGATAAATGGAATTACCGTAACATTAAGCGTGTATTCGCCAACTGGAATTTATTCGGCTTTAAGTTTAAAAGATCGAATGGAAAAGATGATGGGTGCTCAGAAGACTTTTCTAGGTGATATAAATGGCACCAAAATATATAATATTTTATTGTACTTATCTACTATGGAGGCAGATGATGCTTCTGGTTTTGGTGCTTTAGAACATCATACTTCTACTGTAGTTGTATTGCCCGAGGCAATGCCAAAGGAAAGGTTGGAGCAAGCTATGGTAGATGTGGTTTCTCATGAGTTCTTTCATATTGTTACTCCGTTGAGTGTACACTCTAAAGAAGTTCAATATTTTGATTTTAATGATCCTAAAATGTCTCAACATTTATGGATGTATGAAGGAACAACAGAATACTTTGCTAATCTTTTTCAAATTCAACAAGGTCTTATTGATGAAGCTGAGTTTTATCAACGGATGATGGATAAGGTCAATAATGCAAAGTTATATGATGATGCAATGTCTTTCACTGAGATGAGTAAAAATATCTTAGTAGAGCCTTATAAAAAGAACTATGCCAATGTCTATGAAAAAGGAGCTCTTATTAATATGGTGTTGGATATTCAGTTGCGTGAATTGAGTAATGGCGAAAAAGGAGTGCTTTGGTTAATGAAGGAGCTAACCAAAAAGTATGGTAATAATACTCCTTTTGAAGATGATAAGTTGATTGATGAAATTGTGTCTATGACTTACCCTGAGATTCGTGGTTTTTTTGATATCTATGTTATTGGTAATACACCTATTAATTATAATGACTATTTGTCTAAAGTAGGTTTGAAAGCTGATTTGGTAGAACAGGAGACTGGTTATTTCTTAAATGGAGAAGATCCTTTTATAGATGTTGAGCAAGGTGATGAAAGCATTGTCTTTATTCGAGAAGGAATTGAGCTGAATAGCTTCTTTAAAGATTTGGGGGCTGTAGGTGGTGATGTTATAAAAAGTATTAATGATGAGCCTGTAACATTAGAATCTATACGACCTATTATTGGTAAGAGTTTTGGTTGGTCTCCTGATACTGATATTAAGATGACGGTTAAGCGTGGTGATGAAGAGATTGAGCTAGAAGGAAAAGTAGGTAGTCCAACTCTAAAAGTAGAGACTATAACTGCAGATAAAAATGCTAGCGCTGAAATAATAAAATTGAGAGAAGTCTGGATGAAAGGGTAGTGGAGAAAAGAAAATATAAAAGATTGAAAACAAAACCGTGATACTAAAAGTATGGCGGTTTTTTATTTGAAATACTCAAAAAGAGTATATAATAAAAAAGAAAACCGCACTAACATTAAGCTAGTGCGGTTTTTCTTGAATTAGTTTGCTATAGGATTATCCTACTGTCGCACGCTTAAAGCCTGTAACAGAAACATCTCCGTAAGATGCAACGTATTTTGCAACATTGATTTTCTCGTCTTTGATGAAATTTTGGTCCAATAAACATTGTTCTTGATCCAAAGTAGTGTTATCAGAAACGAATCTTTCTATTTTACCAGGAACAATTTTATCCCAGATTTGCTCTGGCTTGCCTTCAGCTTTCAATTGTGCTTTCGCGTCTTCTTGAGCTTGAGCCATAACTTCGTCAGTTAATTGAGCCATTGAAATATATTTAGGAACGTTTTTAAGCGTTTTTCCTAAACGACCAAGTTCTTCGTTGTCTTTTTCAATAACAGCAATTCTAGCTTCTGTTTCAGCAGCAACGAACGCAGGGTCAAAATCTTTGTAAGACAAAGTTGTTGCACCCATTGAAGCTACTTGCATAGAAACATCTTTTCCTAAAACTTCAGCAGAATCTACCTTAGATGATAAGCCAACTAAAGCAGCAATCTTATTAATATGAACATAAGTTCCAACATATGGAGCTTCTAGTTTTTCGAAAGCAGTGATTTCTAATTTCTCACCAATAACTCCTGTTTGCTCAATTAATTTTTCAGCAACAGTCATTCCTCCAAAATCAGCATCTAAAAGAGCTTCTTTAGAATCACAGTTCAAAGCTATATCAGCAATTTGATTTGCTAATGCTAAGAAGTTTTCGTTTTTTCCAACAAAATCAGTTTCACAACCTAATACGATTGCAACACCAACTGTTTGGTCAGCATTCAATTTTGAAACTGCAGCACCTTCAGATGAATCTCTGTCGGCTCTTTTTGCAGCTACTTTCTGTCCTTTTTTACGAAGAACTTCAATCGCTTTGTCAAAATCTCCTTCAGCTTCAACTAAAGCATTTTTGCAGTCCATCATTCCTGCGCCAGTAGCTTGTCTTAATTTGTTTACTTCTGCGGCTGTAATTTTTGCCATCTTGTGTCCTATTTTTCAATTTGCTCTAAGATAGAGTGAATTCTCAGCTCTATCTTAAAACAAATGTTATGTTATTATTTTATTTACTATAAGGTAAAATAGAAATTATTCTACGCCTCCTTTAGTATTGTCTTGCCATACTTTAAGCTCGTCCCATTTACCATCGGCAGCCATTTTAGCTTGCTTTGGCCATGAAGTTGGATCAAGGTGTGCCATTCTAGAACTTGCCTCAGTAAGGATTTCTTTAATTTTTTCTGGATTACCTTCAGCTAATTTAGCGTAAGAATCAAAACCGGCATTAACTAATGCTTCAGCGGCTTTTGGACCAATACCTTCTACTTTAGTAAGATCAACAGGTGCGCTATCTTTAGCAACTGCTTCTTTAGTAGCTTCAACGTTTACTGTAGGTTCAGGTGTTTTAGCAACAACTGGCGCAGCTTTAGTATCTACTGCTTCAGGAGTAGGTTTAGCAGCAGATTTTTCTTTTTTGTCAGCTTTAGGCTCATCAGAACCTTCTTTACCTGATTGTTTTTCAGATTTACGCTCAGCAAGACCTTCTGCAATTGCATTGGTTACTTCTGTCATGATAATATCGATTGATTTTGAAGCATCATCGTTAGATGGAATCAAATAATCAACATCTCTTGGGTCAGAGTTAGTATCTACCATTGCAAAAATAGGAATGTTCAATTTTTGAGCTTCCTTAACAGCAATGTGCTCACGCATAGTATCAACAATGAACAAAGCGCCAGGTAGACGTGTCATTTCAGAAATAGAACCTAAGTTTTTTTCTAATTTAGCACGAAGACGATCAACTTGTAGACGTTCTTTTTTAGACAAAGTCATGAACGTACCGTCTTTTTTCATACGGTCAATAGTTGCCATTTTCTTTACCGCTTTACGAATGGTAACGAAATTGGTCAACATACCACCAGGCCATCTTTCTGTGATGTAAGGCATGTTTACGTTTGCTACTTTCTCAGCAACGATATCTTTTGCTTGTTTTTTCGTAGCTACGAAAAGAATTTTTCTTCCAGATGCAGCAATTTTTTGAAGAGCCTCATTAGCCTCGTCTAATTTTGCAACTGTTTTGTAAAGATTGATAACGTGAATACCGTTACGCTCCATGTAGATGTAGGGCGCCATGTTAGGGTTCCACTTTCGTGTAAGGTGACCAAAATGTACACCTGCTTCTAATAACTGTTTTACTTCGACTTTCGCCATTTGAATTTAGTTTACGTTCTTATGAATTGGCAATGCCTAAGTGGTATTCCTTTAAAAAAGGAAAGCCTCAAGCATTTAGATGCTAAACTATCGGTGCCTTTAAACATGAGATGTTCTCAGGTCTCCCGAATAACTATTCTCTAAAAGAAAATAGTATTTAATTTATCCGCTTAGAGCGAACTTTCAATGAACTTTGATTAAAAAATATAAAAAATGATACCCACCAAAGGGCGGGTATCGATATAATCGTATTGTAATATTAACGTTTAGAGAACTGGAATTTCTTACGAGCTTTCTTCTGTCCGAATTTCTTACGTTCTACCATTCTAGGATCACGAGTTAATAAACCTTCTGGTTTAAGAACTAATCTGTGCTCCTCGTCAATCTCACACATAACTCTAGAAAGAGCTAAGCGTATAGCTTCTGCTTGACCAGTAATACCACCACCGTATACGTTTACACTTACGTCGTAAGTTTCTTCGTTTTCGGTAAGAGCAAAAGGTTGTTTAACCTTGTACTGAAGAGTAGCCGTTGGGAAATAATCGTTAAGATCTCTCTGGTTTACGGTAATGTTTCCTTTACCTTCTGAAACATACACACGAGCAACCGCTGTTTTTCTTCTGCCGATTTTATGAATGATCTCCATTACTTAAATTCTTTTAAATTGATAACCTGTGGTTTTTGTGCTTCATGATCATGAGCAGTTCCAACAAAAACTTTAAGGTTTCTGAAAAGTTCAGCACCTAATCTGTTTTTTGGAAGCATACCTTTAACCGCTTTTTCTACGATTTGCTCAGGTTTCTTAGCCAAAAGCTCTTTCACAGAAGTAGCACGTTGGCCACCAGGGTAACCTGTGTAACGCAAATAGGTTTTATCATCCCACTTGTTTCCGGTCAAATTGATTTTCTCAGCATTGATAACAATCACATTATCACCACAATCAACATGAGGGGTGAAATTTGGCTTATGTTTTCCTCTAAGCATTTTGGCGACTTTAGAAGCCATGCGGCCTAAAGTCTCTCCTTCTGCATCAACTAATAGCCATTGCTTATCAACGGTTGCTTTATTGGCAGAAACGGTCTTATAACTTAATGTATCCACTACGGTTACTTTTTAATTAAACACTTCAATCCCGTTAAACGGGCTGCAAATGTACACTAATTCTATTGAAAAACAAGTGGTGTTTCACTATTATTTTTAGTTAAAAACGCTCTTGTTCAATTTCTTGGGCGAATTTAGACAAAAACCAAGACTTAGAACGAATGTTTCTTGGTAAATGAAAATTATTTGAGAGACTAGGAGTGAGTAGTGGTATTTTAAATCCAATTAGGAATAGACCTTAATATATAAGGTGCCTCAAAAAATTAAAAGGAAAATAAAGCTTTATTGTTTGTAGAACTTGGTATGAACTTTTTGTTCATTAGAATGTATGGTAATGATATATACTCCAGAATCAAGAGAAGACACAGGTATGCTTATTGCGTTTCTACGAATCTCCCAAGAATGCGAAAGTACCGTATTACCGTAAATATCCATTATAGATATATCTGCTTTGGCTGTGTTTTTTAGGCCTAGAAGATTTACCACATTACTAGCAGGGTTAGGGAATACCTTTACTTTTTTTTCTGAAGACACAGTTGTATTGTGACCAATACTACGTTCCGTACCATCCTGTGCTTGGCTGTTACAGACGAAAAAAAGAATGATAAAAAGTGATGCTAATGTTTTCATTTCAACTTTACTATACCCCAATTCTGTTTCGAATAGGGGTGTAAAAGTAAAAATGAAAAGCCCGTTCAACGAATAATTGTTGTGAAACGGCGGCTTTTGTATGTAAAAAGTGTTAGAGTTTGTTAACGTAAAAAGATTTCCGTTTTTATAAAGCGAGAAGGAAGGATTGCAATTTTACGAGGGTTATAATTCAATTCACTTTTATACTTAAAAATTGAATTCGGTATTACTTGTAGATGAATTACCACGGCTATCTACTGTTACAACCCTTATGTAATAGGTAGTGCCGTATTCTATTGATTGGGCAGAAATACTAACAAGGTTCGTTTGAGAGAGCAATATTTCTGGTGCTGCTGTTTTGCCCCAGTAAAAATCATAACTAACTATATCATTATCTAAATCTGTACTGGGCCAATCTATTTTAACTGTGCCGTCAGTATTGTCGGTTATACTTATTTCGGCAGGAAATGGCGCAAAATTGTCTTCCGCGATTCCTTCCGAATAGAAGCTCCAGGCCGTGCTTTTTTCTTCTTGATCCTCTAACACCGCAGTAACACTCCAAGAGAATTGTGTGTCTTTGGGTAGTGTAACAGATTTTGACTCCGTATTTGAGGTTGTAGAAATCACTTTTCCTGTATTTTGATTTGTTATATCTAATTTATAAGAAGAGGCACTGGTTGATTTTGACCATAGAAACTCTATGGCTAATTCATCGTTTATCTGGTCTTCTCCTTCTGTACAAATTAGGTTGTTGTCGGGAAACACCAGATTAAAGGCGCCAAGTTCTGTTTCAGGAATTGCAGGTAAAATTTGATCAATTAAATCTTCTTTATTCCCTTTGCATGCAGCAAGCAAAAATAGGCAACACGTAAACTTTAGTAGGTTTTTCATTTTCTTACAATTTTAGTTTGAACGTCTTGGCTATCTGAAAGAATGCGTACTATATAAGTGCCAATGGGCAAGTTAGCTAGTGATACAGTAACGGAAGAGTTATTGATTTTTTGTTCAATTTTTTTGAGCATTTTTCCGTTAAAGGTATAGATTGTAATAGTAGCTTTTTCAGTATTTTCAACACCTGTAATTGTTGCACTGTCAGTAGTTGGATTTGGAAAAGTCCGAACTGTATTTAGGAGAACGTTTTCAACATATTTCCCTTGACATTCTTTGTCGGTTATTGCTACTATAGTATTTAAGCCATCTTCTAGTTTAAACGATAATTCTTGGTTTCCCGTATTTCCGAAGGTATAATTAAACTCTTTTTGATTAACCTTAAGGGAATAGTTTTTGCTTCCTGAGACTACTAGTTTACCTGTTTTTTTGCCATTATCTATATTGATTTTGCCAGATTTAAAATCTTCTGGGGTTTCAACTTGGACCGTGTAACATCTTTCGAAAGTTGGAAATTCGGGTATGGTAACACAAACATTGTAGGAGTCAGCAGGTAAGTCAGAACGAACCAGCCCAGTTGATCTACTGATATTGTCAAAGGTGTTATCCAGTAGACTGGCAGTTATCTGAACTGTATATAAATAATCTTCGTCAAAACTTACTGAAATTTCACCATTTTCAGAATTTTGACAAGTTATACTGGAAACTTTTACCTGAATACTTTCATTAGGTATATTAGGTTCAGAAGGTGATGTCAAGGTACAACCATTTGTATCTACAATTTCTCCTGTTGTCGTGTTAGGGCATTGGTCATTATCGTCTGTGACACCGTCGTCATCCGCATCATTGTTTACGTCTACCGGACAACCGTTCGCATCTACTGTAATATTTGTAGGCGTGTCGGGACAATTGTCAAGGTCGTTGGTCACTCCGTCATTATCATCATCTAATTGACTTTCAGAACATCCATTTGCATTTACTGTTTCTCCTGTTGGTGTGTTAGGACAATTATCATTTGCATCTGTAACATCATCATTATCTGCATCATTATTAACCACTACCGGACAACCGTTCGCATCTGCTGTAATATTCGCAGGCGTGTCGGGACAATTGTCAAGGTCGTTGGTCACTCCGTCATTATCATCATCTAATTGACTTTCGGAACATCCATTTGCATTTACTGTTTCTCCTGTTGGTGTGTTCGGGCATAAATCATTAGCATCTAAGACACCATCATTATCGGTGTCTGCCAATGCCTCTCCAAGTACTCGCATATTGTCAACCTGAATAATTCCTGTAATTGTAGTGTTTGACCTAAAAAGAAGTTTAAAAATATGCTCTTCGTCAACATCGTTGGTGTCAAACTGGAACGATACTGTATGCCAAGTATTATCACTTACAAAACTAAAATACTCTTGGGCTATCCGAATTCCAAAAGAGTTTCCATCTTTTGTAACCTGAAGCTCTGCACTAACATTGTCTCCTCTTTTTATTTTATAATCAAAACTATATGCATATGACGTGGTTGTTGCCAATTGTATAGGAGTGGTATTTTGTAGTTCTGTTTTAAATTGTAAAGAATTGTCTAGATCAAGTTCCAAAGAATAGTCGCCATCTGTAGCTTCGGTATTTCTAATAATACTATTAAAATTGGTTATTGTCCATTTATCTGGAGTTATAGGTGAGCCTGACCAATTTTCAAAACTAAAATTTTGTAAATAATTGACCTGACCTGTATTATTTACAATGGTACATCCATTTGTGTCTACCGTTTCACCTGTTGGAGTGTTAGGGCAGTTATCATTTGCATCTTCTACGCCATCGTTATCTGCATCATTGTTTGTTACTACGGGACAACCGTTCGTATCTACCGTGGTATTTGCAGGTGTGTTGGCGCAATTGTCAAGGTTGTTAGTTACTCCATCATTATCATCATCCAGCTGACTTTCGGAACATCCATTTGCATTTACTGTTTCATCTGTTGGGGTGTTAGGGCATTGGTCATTATCATCTGTAACACCGTCATCATCTGCGTCATTATTAACCACTATGGGACAACCATTAGCATCTACTGCAGTATTCGCAGGTGTATTTGCGCAATTGTCCAGGTCGTTAGTTACTCCATCATTGTCGTCATCTAATTGGCTTTGAGAGCACCCATTTGCGTTTACTGTTTCTCCTGTTGGGGTGTTAGGGCATTGGTCATTATCATCTGTAACACCGTCATCATCTGCATCATTATTAACCACTATCGGACAACCGTTCGCATCTACCGTGGTATTTGCAGGTGTGTTGGCGCAATTGTCTAGATTGTTAGTTACTCCATCATTATCATCATCCAGCTGACTTTCTGAGCACCCATTTGCATTTACTGTTTCTCCTGTTGGTGTGTTTGGGCAATTATCAGAGTTGTCGGTTATTCCGTCATTGTCATCATCGGATTGAGAAGAGGAACACCCGTTTGTATCTACTGTTTCTCCGATCGGTGTGTTTGCACAGTTGTCATTGTTATTGGTTACTCCGTCATTGTCATCATCTAATTGACTTTGCGAACACCCTCTAGAACTAACAGTTTGACCTGTTGGTGTATTTGGACAATCATCATTTATGTTTGTTACACCATCATTGTCTGTGTCATCATTCTTAATAAGTCGAATTCCATTTCTTGATAATGTTAAATCTGTTGCTATTGAATTTGTTATTTCACAGTCGTAAATTTGACCATCCGCATCAGATGTAGCGATGTTATTTATGGTATAAGTGGAGCTATTTGCGCCAGCTATATCTATATTGTTTCTTTGCCATTGATAAGAATTGTTAGCGCTGGAAGTTTCTGTCACTGATAACGTAACACTTTCTCCAGCATCGACATTCACAGGGATATCAAGTTCTGTGTCAATTTTACGCTGGTTGTCATAATTGATAATACTTGGATTGGCACTATTTTGAAGAGTATTTTGCAAATCTTCAAATATAAAAGCATTATTGCGGATAGAAATTGTTGTTAGGGTTGTAGAATTAAACACAGGAACTTCACCAGATAAACTATTAGTACTTAAGTCTAAAGTTGTTAGGGAGGGTAAATTTACTAGTCCTTCGGGAATACTTCCGGTAAAACCTTCAAAAGACCTTTCTCCACCGGCTCTAAAAGATTCCAGTTTACTGAGGTTTTCCAGGCTTTCTGGAATATTTCCCGTAATCTTATTATTATCAAAAGTTATTCTTGTAGCCTCTGTTAAATCACCGATTTCATTTGGAATTGGACCTTGAAGATTATTGGCCCTAAGGTTAAGCCAAAGAACTCTGCCAGAACTAAGTGTAACACCATGCCAATTGTCAATGTTTTCATCGTTTAAATCCCAGGTGGTATCCCAATTGGCTCCATCTGTAGAATTATATATTGCGATTAAAGCTTCCCTGTCAGGATTAGTTGCTTCGCCCAGTAATTTGAGATTATCTAATATTATCTCTGCTCCAACACCATTTGCTGTAAGCTCTATATCTACAGAATGTTCTGTTGCAAAAGAAGTTGTGAAGTCAAAAGTGAGCGTATGCCAAGCACCATCCTCTGGTGGGTTTTGTGACTCTGTTTTTACTTGAATACCTCCATCCCGTAAAATGTAAGCGGTAATGCCTTGTACCGTTGCTGTGCTCGTTACCTTATAATCTACGGAAAATGTATAGGTAGTATTTGCTAAAAGGTCAATGTTGTTAGTGCCTATAGTCTCAAAACTAGCCTTATAAGGTCCGGAACGTTCTGTTAAAGGAATTTTAATAGCAAAACCGCCATCATTTGCATCAGTAGTTTTGGAAAAGCTTGGAGCAGTTAATATATCCCAATTAGATGGTTTCTCTGGAGAACCAGACCAATTTTCTAAACTGCCATTTTCAAATAGATTAGTTTGTGAAAAAGAAAAAACTGACCAAAAAAATACTATTAGAAGCGCGAGGGAACTTTTGATCATGGGGTTGAGATATGTTAAAGAAAAACTAACGTAAGATAAACCCTAATATTCTGGTAACCACAATTTTTTCGACGAAACACCCTTTGTAATTATCGTATCTTCCTCAAAATTAGGCTCAATGCGCCTCTAGCCAATCTTGCCCAATACCAACTTCAACATCTAATGGAACCGATAATGTGTAAGCATTTTCCATTTCCGATTTGATGAGAATTTTTAATTCTTCCAGCTCGGGTTTGAAGATGTCGAAAACCAATTCATCATGTACTTGTAAAAGCATTTTGGATTTGTAGTTGCCTTCGTCAAGTTTTTTATGGATGTTAATCATTGCTATCTTAATAATGTCAGCAGCACTACCTTGAATAGGGGCGTTTACGGCATTACGTTCCGCAGCACCACGAACTATGGCATTACTTCCGTTAATATCTTTTAAATAACGTCTTCTGCCTAGAACAGTTTGGACATATCCATTATCACGAGCAAAATTTATTTGATCGCTCATATAGCTCCGAAGCTTTGGATAGGTTTTGTAATACGTCTCAATTAATTCTTTGGCTTCCGCACGAGATAAGTCAGTTTGATTGCTCAATCCGAATGCTGAAACTCCATAAATGATTCCGAAGTTTACCGTTTTGGCATTACTTCTTTGTTCGCGAGTTACCTCTTCAATAGGTACATTAAATACTTTTGAAGCAGTAGAAGAATGAATATCTTCTCCATTCTTGAAAGCTTCAATCATGGTAGTCTCTTCACTCAATGCAGCAATAATACGTAATTCAATTTGAGAATAATCCGCAGCTAATAAAATGTAGTTTTCATCGCGAGGGACAAAGGCTTTACGAACTTGGCGACCTCTTTCGGTACGGATAGGAATATTTTGTAGGTTTGGGTTGTTACTACTCAAACGGCCGGTAGCGGCAACGGTTTGCATATAATCTGTATGTACTCTTCCAGTTGTTGGTTCTACTTGTTCTGGTAATGCATCTACGTAGGTGCTTTTTAGCTTAGCTAGCCCACGGTAATCCAGTACATTTTTAATGATTTCATGGTCTTTGGCTAAATAAGAAAGCACATCCTCGGCTGTAGAAAACTGACCTGTTTTGGTCTTTTTGGGTTTGTCTACCAATTTCATTTTGCTGAAGAGAATTTCGCCTAGTTGCTTTGGTGATGCTATATTAAACTCTTCACCAGCTGCTTCATAGATTTTTTCTTCCAGATTTTTAATATCATTGTTAAGGTCTTCGGAAAGGGAATTCAAGAATTTCTCATCTAGATTGATGCCTTCTAGTTCCATATCCGCTAGAACATGTAGCAATGGAATTTCAATATCTTTAAAAAGAATGTCAGTCTTTGCCTCTGCAAGTTCTGGTCTAAAATGTTCCGCTAATTGAAAAGTGATGTCGGCATCTTCTACTGCATATTCCGTTTGCTTTTCCAAAGGAACATCACGCATGTTCAATTGGTTCTTTCCTTTTTTTCCAATAAGTTCGGTTATTGAAATAGGGGTGTAGTTTAAATATGTTTCTGAAAGTACATCCATATTATGGCGCATATCAGGGTTGATAAGGTAGTGCGCCAACATAGTATCAAAGAACATGCCTTTTACCTTAATAGCATACTTATCTAAAACCTTGATGTCATATTTAAGGTTCTGGCCTATTTTCTCAATGTTTTCTGCCTCAAAGAAAGGACGTAAAATCTCTATAAGTTCTTGGGCCTCTTCCTTGTCTTCTGGAAATGGAATATAATATCCTTTTGTGGCCTCCCAAGAAAAAGCAATACCTACAAGTTGAGCCTCTAATGGATTTAACGAAGTGGTTTCCGTATCAAAACAAACAGAAGTCTGTTTCATTAGATTTTGAACAAATAGTTTCATGGCCATACCAGGAGCCACACTTTGGTAAACGTGAGATATGTCTTTAATCGTTTTTCTACTAGAGCTGTCTGTTATTGTAGCAGCACTTGCGCCATCGCCTCCAAAAAGAGAGAATTGTCCGCTGCCGGCAGATGATGATGTTGATGCTTCTTTTTTTGCCGTATCAGTACTTGCGACTTGTGTTTGAGGTTCTACTTCTCCTGAAAATATTTTAATGAACTGATCTTTTAACCGTCTAAATTCAAGTTCTTCAAAAATGACTTGTACTTTTTCGCTGTCGGGAACAGACATTTCGTAATCTTCTGCATTGAAGGTAACATCGCATTCAAGACAAATAGTAGCTAGCTTCTTAGAAAGAAGACCAAGTTCTTTATTGTCTTCTACTTTTTCTTTCATTTTGCCTTTCAGCTTATCGGTATTAGCTAAAAGACCTTCCATAGAGCCAAATTGCTCAATAAATTTCTTAGCGGTTTTGTCACCAACTCCTGGTAATCCAGGTATATTGTCACTAGCATCACCCATCATGCCCAAGTAATCAATTACTTGTTCGGGGCGCTCTACGCCAAAACGTTTCTGTATTTCTGGAATACCCCATATTTCTATGCCATTACCCATTCTAGCAGGGCGATACATAAATATGTTCTCCGAAACCAACTGACCAAAATCTTTGTCAGGAGTAACCATAAAAACTTTATAATCTTCTTTTTCGGCCTGTTTTGCCAAAGTACCAATAATGTCATCTGCTTCCCATCCTTCCAGAACGACTGATGGAATATGCATTGCCTTAAGTATATCTTGTATATAAGGTATCGCAATTTTTATAGCATCAGGAGTCTCATTTCGGTTTGCCTTGTATTCTGGAAATAATTCGGTACGCTCGGCGCTTCCTCCTTTATCGAAACATACGGCCAAATGATCTGGTTTTTCACGTTTAATGACATCAAAAAGTGAATTCATAAAACCCATAATGGCTGAAGTATCCATACCCTTAGAATTTATTCTTGGGTTTTTTATAAGGGCATAATAACCACGAAAAATAAGTGCGTAGGCGTCTAGTAAAAAGAGTCTTTTCTGTTCTGGCATTTTATAGTTTTTCAAAAGGTTCCAAAGCTAGTTAAGTTTTTGAATTCTTTTTAGTGTTTTAAGATTTGATATAACTTTTAGAAGGATTATTTACGTGTCCCTCTTCAGAATACGACCGAAAAGTGAAACCAGGGTGGATGCAATAGCTCCCTGTTTCTCCTTTTTTGTTGATGGCTATAAACCCGATTTGGAAATCATTTCGACCTTTATTTTTTGCCATAATTCGTTCTACACCTTCTTTACAGGCTTCTTGAGGTGATTTTCCTTGTCGCATTAATTCTACAATAAGAAAACTACCAACGGTGCGGACCACTTCTTCGCCCACACCTGTTGCCGTAGCGCCACCAATCTCATTATCAACAAAAAGTCCAGCTCCTATAATTGGAGAGTCGCCTACACGGCCAGCCATTTTATATCCCATGCCGCTAGTAGTGCAAGCACCAGAAATATCGCCATTGGCATCTATGGCAAGCATGCCTATAGTGTCATGATTTTCAATGTTTATAATGGGCTTGTATTTTGAGGTCTTTTTCCATTCAATCCATTCTTGTTTTGATTTCTCGGTAAGGAGGTTGGTTTTCTTGAACCCCATTTCATAAGCAAATTGTTCAGCCCCTTTTCCGGCAAGCATAACATGCGGGGTTTCTTCCATGACCTTCCGGGCAACTAAAATAGGATTGGCTATATTTTGCATGGCCAGTACGGCACCACAATTGCCATCTTTATCCATAATACAGGAATCCAAAGTAACATTGCCATCGCGATCAGGTCTGCCGCCAACACCAACGGTTTGGTTATCTACATCATTCTCTTCTACCATGACACCTTCAGTTACGGCATCTAATGAAGAGCCGCCTTCTTTTAATACGTCCCATGCTTTTGAAGAGGCATTAAAAAAATCCCAAGTACATATTACAATGGGTTTTGCCGCAGCTATATTGTTCGTGATTTGATCAGGAGATATTTTGGTTTGGGCCGCCAATAAAGGAGCTGAAATTAAACCGGCCGTTGCGGCAGTCGAATTTTTTAAGAACTTTCTTCTTTGCATGGTCTTGAGATTTCTATTTTAGGCGTAGTTTTAAAATGCCACTTGGGCATTAAATATAAGTAAAATGCTAGTAGAAGTCTGTGCCAATTCCTTGCAATCTGCATTAAATGCCCAAAAGGCTGGTGCCCACCGTATAGAGCTTTGTTCTGAACTTGCCGTGGGTGGGATTACGCCATCCTATGGTTTATTAAAAAGCGTTCGTGAGCGAATTTCTATTCCGGTTCATGTATTGATTCGTCCCAGGAGTGGTGATTTTTCATATACTATGGATGAATTTGAAATTATGAAGGAAAACATAGCCCTTTGTGCCAAACTTGGTTTTGAAGGTATTGTTTCAGGTGTTTTAAAAGCGGATTTTTCGGTAGATACTAATCGAACCAGGGAACTGATTGAAGCTTCAGGAAGTTTGAAGTTTACTTTTCACCGAGCATTTGATTGGGTGGAAGATCCTTTTGAAGCTTTGTCACAATTAGAAGCATTAAATGTTGATTATATATTAACATCAGGCCAGCAGAAATCCGCTCCTGAAGGATTGGGTCTTTTGAAAAGTCTTCATGAGAAAGCTTCAACTTGTTCTATAATGCCTGGGGGAGGGGTGCGGTCAGCAAATGTTATGGATTTTAAAAACGGAGGTTTTAACGCTGTTCATCTATCGGGAGCAAAATTTTTAAGAACCTTGCCCGATACTGATAAGGTTTCCATGAATTCCCCTTCCTTTTTACGAGATACAGAAATTGCTGTAACTGACTCAGAAACAATCATAGATATAGTAAATAGGGTTAAATAAAATCTAATTGGGGCGATCCTAAAGCTAGATTAAAATACCTTTGTGGTTATGCTACGTTGGATTATATTTATTATCGCTTATGTTGTAATGGGCCTCTATACTTTGCAGGCTTTAAAAACTGTAACCAGGTACCCTTGGGTATACTACCTTTTTATTACGGTAGCTGTTATGGTGTTAGGGAATTTTATCTATCAATTTACATTTGGGGAGGAAGAAGGAAGGGTGCTTAGTAGGCCAAAAAGTTATGCTTTCGGGTTTTTGCTAACCGTTCTGTCTTTTGAGTTGGTGACTATATTGTTCCTGTTTTCTGAAGATATCTTTCGGTTTTTGTCTAGTGTTTACTTTAAATTTTCGGGAGAATCAAAGCAATTTACTTTGCCGGAACGTCGCAAATTTTTGAGTATAATTGGTCTTGGTTTAGCTTCAATTCCTTTTGGTGCATTGCTTTATGGAATGTATAAAGGGAAATATAATTTTAAAGTTCTTAAATATAATTTGGAGTTTGATGATTTGCCCGATGGTTTTGATGGTTATCAAATCACCCAAATATCCGATGTGCATAGTGGTAGTTTTGATAATAGAAAAAAGATTGAATACGCCATTGATCTTATTAATAAACAAAAAAGTGATGTTATTCTTTTTACTGGTGATTTAGTAAACAATATGGCTACCGAAATGGAGCCTTGGGCTGACCTTTTTGCAACTCTTGACGCTAAAGATGGTAAGTTTTCCATTTTAGGGAACCATGATTATGGAGACTATGTAGATTGGGATACAGAAGAAGCTAAGCATCAGAATTTAGAGGATTTGAAAACTCTTCAGCATAATATAGGTTTTGATCTTTTATTGAATGAAAACAGATATTTACAGAGAGGCAATGATAAGATTGCTTTGGTAGGTGTTGAAAACTGGGGTAGAGGCGGCTTCAAAAAAGCAGGTGATCTCAAAAAGGCAGTTGCCAATATTGATAAAGACGATTTTAAAATACTTATGAGTCATGACCCATCTCATTGGGAAGATGTGGTGTTGCATGATGATTATCATTATCACCTTACATTAAGCGGTCATACACATGGTATGCAGTTTGGTATAGAAATACCCGGTTGGATAAAATGGAGTCCTGTAAAATGGCGTTACAGGTATTGGGCGGGTATTTATAAAGAGCTTGGTCAGTATATAAATGTAAACAGAGGTTTTGGTTTTTTAGGGTATCCGGGTAGAGTTGGTATTTGGCCTGAGATAACTGTAATTACGCTTAAAAAGAAAGCTTAACACGATTTTAACGCCTCCAAAAGTCTATAAAATTGGGGCTATAGGTGGCAATTTAACAATTTTTCTTACTTTTGGCTCTTAACCCAATAACTACTTATGTCAAAGTTTGGTGAACTAATAGATTTAAAAATTCCTGTTCTTTTGGATTTTTATGCAGATTGGAACGAGCAATCTAATGCAATGCATGCCGTTTTGCGCGATGTAGCTGCTGCCTTAGGTGATAAAGGCAAGGTAATAAAGATTGATGTAGATAAGAATAAAGAGCTTGCTCAGGCACTTCGTGTTAAAGGGTTGCCTACTTTAATGATTTACAAGAAAGGTGAAATGGTATGGCGCCAGAGTGGAGAACAAGATGCTAATACGCTTATTGGAATTCTAAACGAATACCTATAGTCTTTACAAATATTTTTTCTCATGAAGTCTCAGGGTGATTTTATCCTCTTCATATTAAAATAAAAAAAAACGCCGCTACATATTGAATGTAGCGGCGTTTTTTAGTTCGCTTAAATGCGATGAACTTAATTGGCACTGGGCACTAGAGCCGTGTCCAATGTCTTTTCCTCTGTAGTTGCTGCATCTATCGCAGTGGTATCTGAAATAGAAACACCATCTTCTAAATCTGGATTCTGACTAGGCTCCATATCGTCTTCTTTTAGGATATTATCTTTATAGAAATGCTGAAACTTGTCTATATATTCATTGAATATCAAGGTTTCTTTTTCGGCCATGTCACGATCATTATTGCCTATTAGAATATCTATGTTTCTTCTATATCCTTCCATGTCGGCTATGATTTCGTCTATTTTCTCATACTGCTCTTCCAAAGGTATACCTGAGTAGTAATCCAGACGATCTTGGTAGATATATTTCAATTTACCAAAAAGCTCTCTTGCTTTGGTGGTTTCACCAACTTTATAATAACCGTCAACAAAAGGTTCAACAAATGTATAGTATCCAAAATCTTCTACTGGAAGGTTTTTAATAGAGATGTCTATGATGTTCTTAGCTCTCTCTATGTCATCTTCTTTCAGTAGTTGCTCAAGTAGTCTAGCTAAGTTACTACGGTAAGACAGCCCTTGAATACGAGTTTGCGGATCATGGTAGATGTCTTCGCCGGAGTTGCCCCAATCCCAATTGGTAACTACATCGTACATAAGGTCAGAATCTATACGTCCCATTTCAAAAGAATTTCTTCGTTCTGTCTTAATGGGTACTAATTTGTAGGCCATTCCATCCAGTTGTAAATAGTCTTTCATCCAAATAAATTCGGCATCATCAAAACTACCTCCAGAGAAGTAAATAGGGCGTTTCCAATCGTTATTAGCAATGATGTCTAACATCATCATACTCTTTTTGGTAATGGCACTTTTAGGTAAATCAATATCTATATAGTCAACTATTAACGCTGAATCCTTTTCTTTTACCAGTCCACTTTCTAGAACATTCTTTTTGTTTACTGGTATACGAAGCAGATTCGTAGGGTAATAAACAATGTTTTGACTACTTTCAGAATACGCATCTAAATCAATATTTTCTTGCCTTTCTAAAATGTACTTCAATTTAGTTTGCGGATTATCGCTATCTACCCACTTTATGAAGTCTTGAATAGACCAACGGCTTTCAGATATTTTTTTGTTGAAAAGTGGATCTACCGTTTGGAAGTATAATACGTCACGAGATCCCCAACGGTACTTATCATGTGCAATTTGTGAAGGTATAGCTTCACTTTCGTAGGCCTTTCTCTTCATCTGGTCAATATACCAATCGGTTTCAAAAAGACTGGTACAGATAATACGCACATCTGTTCGGTAACCTTCAATTTCTTGAGCGTACCAGAGTGGGAAGGTGTCGTTATCTCCAATAGTAAAGAGTATGGCGCCAGTATCTTCTTGACAAGAATCTAAGTAGGCTTTAGCCGATGAATTAGCGGTAAAACGATTAGATCTATCATGGTCGTCCCAATTCTGTATTGCCATTACCGTAGGAACGGCCAAAAGACATACTATAGTTACAGCTGGTGCCAGTATTTTTGGAGTGAGGTACTTTTTAAGTTCGTCAAAAAGACCGTAAACCCCAAGACCTATCCATATTCCAAAGACATAAAAAGAACCTACAAGTGAGTAATCTCGCTCACGTGGTTGAAAGATGTATGGATTGGTATAGAACTGTATAGCCAGACCGGTGAATAAAAAGAATATTAAAAGTACCCAAAACTGTTTTGGGTTTTTGCTTATTTGGAACAAAATCCCCACAATACCAAGTATTAGGGGTAAAAAGAAATACGTATTTCTGGCTTTGTTGTTCTTGACTTCATCGGGTAGGTTGTCTTGACTTCCTAAACGTGGACTGTCAACTAAGTCAATACCACTAAGCCATTCTCCGTTTCCGTTGTATCGGCCTTGAACGTCATTATTTTTCCCGGTAAAATTCCACATAAAATAACGCCAGTACATGTATCCAAACTGAAATTGTACCATATACTTCACGTTCTGCCAAACTGATGGCGGCTGTACTTCAATATAATCGCTAAACCTTCTTAGAAAGCTAATATATTGTTCAGCATCTATTTCGCCATTGGCAAAACCATCCTTTACTTGTGATACCGCTTTTCTTAACTCTTCATTAGATTGGGTCATCTTAAAATCTAATGGGCCAAAATAACGCATGTAATTTTCAGCATTTTGACCACTCCACATACGTGGTAGAAAGCCAATATGTTTAGGGTCGTCTCCCGGGACAGCACCTTTGTAGTAATTTACGATTACGTATTTACCTGTTTTTTCGTCTTTTTCATATTTAGGGGCCTCATCCTTGTCTTCGCCACCTGCTCCAAAAGTATTGGAGTAGTAGGTTCCGTAAACAGGACTATCAACACCTGGGTATTGTTCACGATTGTAATAGGCTAGCAAAGCACGTGCGTCTTCTGGGTTGTTTTCGTTGATTACCACTCTTGCGTTTGCACGAATAGGAAGCATCATCCAAGAAGAGAAGCCTAAGAATAGAAACATCAAACAAAGAACAATGGTGTTTGCTATTTTAAAATTATTCTTACGGGTGTAGTTTAATCCAAAATAGAATGTGGCAATAAATATGAGCCCCATAATGATGGTTCCTGAGTTAAAAGGAAGACCAATATTGTTGATAAAGAAGACTTCTGCCCAGCCAAAAAGGTTTAAGACATAGGTTAGGGAGAATTTGTAAACCAACATCAATACCGCAATTACGGCAATGTTTGCAAGAAGAAAGTTCTTTACGGTTGTTGTTTCATACTTTTTGAAATAGAAAAGTAATCCAATTGATGGTATGGCTAAAAAGCCCATAAACTGAACACCAAAAGTAAGCCCGACTACATAAGAAATAAGAACGATCCATTTATTTCCTCTTGGATTATCAAGATCATCTGTCCATTTTAGACCTAGCCAAAGTAACAGCGCCATTAAGAAACTGGCCGTAGAATACACTTCGGTCTCAACTGCATTAAACCAAAAGCTATCAGAAAATGTGAAAGCAAGAGAGCCAACAATACCGCTACCAAAAATGGCAATGGCCTTACTGTTGGTAATAATATCATCTTTACGCTTTATAAGTTTTTGGGTAAGATTAGTAATCGTCCAAAACATGAAAAGAATAGTGAATGCACTTGATACACCTGATACGTAATTCACCATTCTCGCCACTTGATCCTGCTCAATAGCGAACATTGCAAAAAAGGCACCAATCATCTGGAGCAGTGGTGCTCCGGGTGGATGACCTACTTGAAGTTTTGCAGATGTGGCAATGTATTCACCGGCATCCCAAAAGCTGTTCGTGGGTTCAACGGTAATTGCATAAGTAATTAGGGCTATAAAAAAGACGGACCATCCAAGAAGATTGTCCCATTTTTCGAAGTTCTTTGAAAACATGTACTATGAGGTTTTACCAATGCGGCGAATTTACTAATTTATATAGATATGGATGGTCATTTTTGATAAACCTTTAACAAGCTCTTTGTAAGACGAATTTAGCTTTACCTGCACTTACCGCCTTGTGAGTGGGTCTTGTGCGATAGAAATGTAATTTTTTATTAATTTTATAATGCTGAAAATCTGTGAGTTGTGGAGATTTTAAATTTTTGTTGTAAAAAATGTTTGTGTAAACGAAACTTTGTTTTAAATTTGCACGCTCAAATGCTGAACTTGTTTCAGCGATATTTACGGTAATGGCCTATGGTGTAATTGGCAACACAGCTGTTTTTGGTACAGTCGTTCTAGGTTCGAGTCCTAGTAGGCCAACAGAAATTTAAAAACCCGATACTGCAAAGTATCGGGTTTTTTTATTTTTATCCTAGATAGTAGTGTGGTCCAGGCCTGTGTCTTCTGTCTCTCCGGAAGTATCTTCTTCGTTTTTTGTGACTTCTTTGTTTGTTTCTGTTTTTAGTATTTCGGAGTTATGTTCGTTAAGTTGGTCTTCAGCTTCGTTACGGGCTAAAATTTCTTCATCAATCTCGTCTAACATCGTGCCCATTTTCTTTTTGTCCCGTATCATGGCCCAGGTCATAATCAAACTAGTGGCAATAATAACAAACAACAAGATTCCAGATTCAAAGCCTGCAACTTCAGCTTCTACCGGAATAGCGTAAAACAATAGTATGGTAATCAGTCCTCTTGGGGCTATAAAGGCTTGTGGTAAAATATCTTTTCCAATGAAGACCCGTAAAATAAGGAAGCGAATAACGTAAATAGATGCAATGATTAGAATACTGACCATAGCAACATTAAGGCTCATAAGTGAGGCAAGTACAATGGTAACTCCAAAAATTACGAAGAAAAAAGTACGGACAACAAAAGCTGTTTCTAGGGTGATGATGTGTAGTTCGTGAAAAACTTGTTGCATCTTTTCCTTTTCAAGAAAAATGGCAGTCTTACCGGGAAAGAACAGTTTTACGTTCGCAATCACCAAGCCGAATATTAAAATTATGATAAGTGAGGAAAGGTGCATTTTTTTTCCAATAGCGTATAATAGAAGTAGTACGGCTATCAATAAAAATTGTTTGGCCTGACTTTTAATTTTCTGAAAAATTAGAACTAGCGCGTAACTGGCAATTATGGCAATGACTATGGTTAAGACAATGTTTCCTGCAAAAGCAACGGGTCCAGAGTCAGTTTCTGGGTCTAGCCCTCCAGTAAGGAAGTAGAACATCATAATACCCATGATGTCCGAAAAGGTACTTTCGTAAATATGGAATTCTTTCTTTTCTTCTTTTAGGCTGCTTACGCTTGGTATGATTATAGCGCTCGATAGTATGGAAAGGGGAGTGGCGTATAGCCATGCAGACTGCATGGTCATGCCGTCAATAAACTGATAAAGTACAAGGGCGGCTACCCATGCAGAGGCAACAAGCCCAATGAGTGCAATAGCCATAGATTTAAGAATGGGTACTAGTTTTTCGCGTTTTAGCTCAAGTTCTAGAGCAGCTTCAAGTACAATCATTATTAATCCAACTGTTCCTATTATCTCTAAAGTGCCACGAAGATTTTTTTCGAAATCTATTTCGGTACCCAGTACATATTTAAGACCAAATTGTAGAGCAACGCCCAGAACGATAAGCATAAGTACAGATGGGATATTGGTCTTTTTTGAGATGCCGTTGAACCAAAACGAGATAATAACTATGGCAGAAGCGCCAATAATCATATTGTAAGATGAGAGTATTTCCATGGTTGTTGGTTTGATTGAGGTGTTTAAAAGTAATATTAAATAGTTAATTTAATATGAATTGATATGATATAGAACTCTTTAGGTGAATCGGATATTGCGGGAAACAAAAAAATTGTATATTTGCAGGACTGAAAGGATATAAAAGTATTCATGAGGGGACAATTTAGTCCTCTTTTTTATTTCTAAATGTTATGTTGAAGAGTAAGGTTGAAGCCCTTTTAAATGATGCCCTAGAAGAAGATGGCTCATTGTTTTTAATCGATTTTTCGATATTAGCAGACAACACCATAAGAGTGGTTTTGGATGGTGATGAAGGGGTTACAGTACAAGACTGTGTGAGAATTAGTCGCGCAATCGAGAATGAATTAGATAGTGAGGAGTATGATTTTTCGTTAGAGGTTACTTCTTCAGGAGCGGCATCCCCGCTAGTAATGCCTAGGCAGTATGTAAAGAATATTGGTCGAAAGCTTGCGGTGAGAACGCCAGGGGGTGAGTTTGAAGGGAATTTAATCGGAACTAACGAGGAGGGTATTGTGCTGGAATGGAAGGCACGGGAACCCAAACCTATTGGAAAAGGTAAAGTTACAGTTCAGAAAAAAGAGCAAATCAATTTTTCTGATATTAAAGAAGCAAAAGTCATTTTAAAATTTTAAAGGTAATAGTAGCATAATGGAAAATATTGCACTGATTGAGTCTTTTTCGGAATTTAAAGACGACAAATACATAGATAGAGTAACCTTAATGGCCATTTTGGAAGATGTTTTCCGAAGTGCTCTTAAGAAGAAATTTGGTTCTGATGATAATTTTGACATCATTATCAACCCTGATAAAGGTGATTTAGAAATTTGGAGAAACCGTATAGTTGTAGAAGATGGTGAGGTAGAAGAACCAAACGAAGAGATATCGCTTACGGAAGCACGTAAAATTGAGCCGGATTTTGAAGTTGGTGAAGATGTTTCTGAAGAAGTGAAGCTTATAGATTTGGGAAGAAGAGCTATTTTGGCACTTCGTCAAAACTTGATTTCTAAAATTCACGAGCACGACAATACAACCATTTACAAGCACTTTAAGGAGCTTGAAGGTGAGATTTATACTGCAGAGGTGCATCATATTCGTCATAAAGCAATTATTTTGCTAGATGACGAAGGCAATGAGATTATTTTACCAAAAGATAGACAGATACCATCTGACTTCTTTAGAAAAGGAGATAATGTTCGTGGTGTAATAGAGAGTGTAGAGTTAAAGGGTAGCAAACCAACGATTATTATGTCTAGGAGCTCCCCTAAATTTTTGGAACAATTATTTTTTCAAGAAATTCCAGAAGTTTACGACGGTCTTATTACAGTTAAAAAGGTTGTACGTATACCAGGAGAAAAAGCAAAAGTTGCTGTTGATTCATATGATGACCGTATTGATCCGGTAGGAGCCTGTGTAGGTATGAAAGGCTCTAGAATTCACGGTATTGTTCGTGAATTGGGTAACGAAAATATTGATGTTATCAATTGGACGGCCAACCCGCAGTTAATGGTAACAAGGGCGTTGAGTCCTGCAAGAGTATCTTCAGTGAAGTTGAATGACGAGAAGATGACGGCGCAAGTTTACCTAAGACCGGAAGAAGTTTCTAAAGCTATTGGTCGTGGTGGGCACAACATTCGATTAGCTGGTCAGTTAACTGGTTATGAGATAGATGTGTTTAGAGAAGGTGTTGAAGAAGATGTAGAGTTGACAGAGTTTAGAGATGAAATTGATGCTTGGATTATTGAAGAATTCAAGAAAATAGGATTAGATACAGCTCGTAGTATTTTAGAGCAAGATGTAGCTGATTTAGTAAAACGTACCGACTTGGAAGAGGAAACTATTTCAGAAGTTGTGCGTATTCTGAAAGAAGAATTAGAAGATTAGCTATGAACTCGTCATGGGTTTTAATACTTTAGCGGAAAATTCTGCTAATGTGTTGGATTGTGAAACCGCATTGGAGTTCTGTATATTAGCAAGGATTAAAGAGAATTAGGAGAAAGTATTTATGGCAGACATTGCAAAAATTAGGCTTAATAAGGTCCTCAAAGAGTTTAATATTTCTTTGGATAGGGCGGTTGATTTTCTTGCCTCAAAGGGGCATGATATCGATGCGCGACCTACTACAAAGATTTCCGATAAGGTTTACGAAGTACTTCAAGGAGAATTTCAGACCGATAAGAGCAAGAAAGTCGCCTCCAAAGAAGTAGGTGAAGAAAAGCGTAAGGAAAAAGAGGCTTTGCGATTGCAGTTAGAGCAAGAGCAAGAAGACAGACGTACGGCTAGAGAAAAACGTGCTGCTGAGGCAGAGAAAACTCTGGTAGGCAAAGTTGAACTTCAAGGCCCTAAGACAGTCGGTAAGATTGATCTGGATGCTGATAAGAAGCCTAAAGCTGCTCCGGCACCTACTCCCGCTCCTGTTGAGGAAAAAGTAGAAAAAGTAGAGAAGATAGAAAAAGAGGTTGTCGCCGAGGTTGAAAAACCAAAAGAGGTAGAGCAGCCAAAGAAGGTAGAAGAGAAACAACCTGTTGTTGAAGAGAAGCCTGCAAAAAATATAGTTGAAAAGCCTAAGGTCATTGCAAAAATTGATCTTGATGCTGTTAAGAAGCCAAAAGCTAAGCCAGCTCCTGTTGTGGAAAAAGCTAAAGCTCCTGAAGAAAAGAAAGTAGAGGAGGTTAAAGCTGAAGCTCCTGCTCCAGTAGCAGAAGGGTCAACGGAAGAAGCTTCTGAAGAGAAGAAGGATGATGGCGTCTTAACTACCAAATACAAGAAACTTACCGGTCCTAAAATTACGGCTAAAATTGACCTTTCTCAGTTTAATAAGCCTAAGAAGAAGAAAGAAGATGCTAAAGCAGGTTCTGATTCTAATGCTGATCGTAAGAAGAGAAGAAGACGTATAGTAAGTAGCCCAGGAAGTAATACCAAGCCTAATGCACCAAGACCTCGTGGTACTGGTCCAGCAGCTAGGAAAAGTCCAGGTGGAGGAAATTCACGTTTTGGAGCTCCTAAGGTGGAGCCTACTGAAGTAGATGTACAAAAACAGATTAGAGAGACTCTTGAGAAATTACAGGGTAAATCTAAAAAAGGTAAAGGAGCCAAATACAGAAGAGATAAAAGAGATCAACACCGTCAACAAACGGAAAAAGATCTTGAACAGCAAGAATTAGAGAGCAAAGTATTGAAGGTTACAGAGTTTGTAACTGTTGGTGAAGTTGCTACCATGATGGAAGTTTCTACTACCGAAATTATTTCGGCATGTATGTCTCTTGGTATTATGGTTACGATGAACCAACGTCTAGATGCTGAAACTCTATCTATAGTTGCGGAAGAGTTTGGTTTTGAAGTTGAATTTGTTACAGCAGACCTTGAAGAGTCTATAGAAGTTGAAGCAGATGCTCCGGAAGATTTAAAATCACGTGCACCTATCGTTACAGTAATGGGGCATGTGGATCACGGTAAAACATCGTTATTGGATTATGTTAGACAAGCTAATGTAATTGCAGGTGAAAGTGGTGGAATTACACAGCACATTGGTGCTTATGGTGTTACACTAGAAGGTGGTCAGAAAATCACATTTTTGGATACACCGGGTCACGAAGCCTTTACCGCGATGCGGGCAAGGGGTGCTCAGGTTACAGATATTGCAGTTATTGTAATTGCTGCGGATGATTCAATCATGCCACAGACCAAAGAAGCAATAAGCCATGCGCAAGCAGCGGGTGTGCCAATTGTATTTGCAATAAACAAAATAGATAGACCAGCAGCAAATCCTGAGAAAATTAAGGATAGCTTGGCTCAAATGAATTTGTTGGTAGAAGACTGGGGTGGTAAAATACAATCACAGGATATTTCAGCAAAAACAGGTGAAGGTGTAAAAGAATTACTTGAAAAAGTATTGCTAGAAGCAGAATTGTTAGAGCTTAAATCTAATCCAGATAAGAGAGCTAACGGTACTGTTGTTGAAGCATTTTTAGATAAAGGACGTGGTTACGTTTCTACTATATTAGTTCAAGGGGGAACCCTTAAAATTGGTGATTACGTTTTGGCGGGTACCAATAGTGGGAAGGTTAAGGCCATGCAGGATGAACGTGGAAACATCGTTAAGGAAGCTGGTCCGGCTACACCAATATCTATTTTAGGTCTTGATGGTGCGCCACAAGCAGGTGATAAGTTTCACGTACTAGAGGATGAAAGAGAGGCTAAGCAGATTGCTACCAAGCGTTCGCAATTGCAGCGTGAGCAGTCAGTTAGAACTCAACGTCATATTACTCTAGACGAAATTGGAAGAAGAATTGCTTTAGGTGACTTTAAAGAACTGAACATTATCTTAAAAGGTGATGTTGATGGGTCTGTTGAAGCATTGACTGATTCGTTCCAGAAATTGTCTACTGAAGAAATTCAAGTTAATATTATACATAAAGGTGTTGGTGCGATTACCGAATCTGATGTGTTGCTAGCTTCTGCGTCTGACGCAATTATTATTGGGTTTAATGTAAGGCCAATGGGTAATGCTAGAGATGTAGCAGAGAAAGAGGAAATTGATATCAGAATGTACTCTATTATCTATGATGCTATTAATGATCTTAAAGATGCTATGGAGGGAATGCTTTCTCCGGAAATCAAAGAGGAGATTACTGGTACCGCAGAGATTAGAGAGACCTTTAAGATATCAAAAGTTGGTACAATTGCTGGTTGTATGGTTACAACAGGTAAGATATACAGAACTGCAGGGATGCGTCTTATAAGAGATGGCGTTGTTGTTCATACTGGTGAGCTATCTTCTTTGAAACGTTTCAAGGATGATGTTAAGGAAGTAGCTAAAGGTTATGATTGTGGTCTTCAGGTGAAGAACTTCAATGAGATAATGGAGGGAGATATTGTAGAGACCTTCAGAGAGGTAGAAGTTAAGAAGAAGTTGAAGTCTAAATAAACCTAGGTTTAGAGTAAGATTGAAAGCTTATTAAATAATAAAATGCAAAAAAAAATCGACCTTAACGGGTCGATTTTTTTGGTTTTAATAACATGGCATCTGGATATTTTTTCCGGACTTCTTTAAATTTTCTCTCGGCATCTAACTTGTTCTGAAATCTGCCAACTCTAACTCGGTATGTGGGGGAGTCAAAATCAATTTTAGAAGGAAGGTCAGGAAAATCCTGTTCCACATTATTCTGGAGATTCTGTGCTTTGCTATAAGAACCAAAGCCGACTTGAATGCGATAATAATCCGAACTTTCGTTTGAAGTCTTGTATATTTCGATTAAATCTGTGATCTTTTCGTCTTGTTCAATGTTAATTTGGCCTTGTTGGGCATAACTAAATGTTAAAGACGCCATGGTGAAACTAAGTACAAAAATTGTCTTCATTGTAGTGAAATAATTGGGTTTTAATATTTTATGTAAAAGTAGTTTATTCGTAAGTATTCAATAGGGTCGCGTTTTATTTAGAATAATTATAAATTGCGCATTATAGATCCGTTAACATTTTCAAAATAAAGTCTAATGCTTATTTTTGCCTTCGATTTTAGCACTGATAATAACAATCTAAGTATTTCTCAAAATGAAATTATCGTGCCAAGATGTCGATAGAAATAAGATTCATATGAAAAAGGTTCCGTACCGCCATTCGATTTCTAAGGTTTTAGGTGTAACTCTATTTGTTTTCCTGTTATTTTCCGTTTCTATATCTGCTCAAGAAGACGGTGCTGCAGACGAAGCTGCTACTGAGGCTGCTGGTGCTGGTGATACGGCGGGAGATCCTGCAAAAGGGAAAGCACTATTTAATCAAAACTGTGCTGCTTGTCACGCTTTAAATCGTAAGATGACTGGTCCAGCTCTAGCTAACGTAGAGACTAGATTGTCTGAGGACGAAGGGTTAGATCGTGAGTGGTTGTATAAGTGGATTAAAAATAGTCCAGGTTTAATTGCTTCTGGAGACTCTTACGCCAAAAAGGTGTATGCTGAGTATAATCAGGCGGCAATGACTCCTTTTCCAACATTTTCGAATGAGGATATAGATAATATTTTAGCCTATACGGCTGCTCCGCCAAAAACAGCTGCTCCGGCTGCTGCAGGTGCAGATGCTGCTGCTGGTACTTCAGGGGCTTCTGCTGCGGGAGGTATATCTAATGAAATTATATTGGGTGCTCTTGCGCTTGTCTTTGCTCTTTTAGTTGGGATGTTGTTCTTGGTGAATAAGACTCTTAGAAGAATTGCTGAGGCAAACGGAGTTGTTTTGGAAGATGATGCGTCTCCAAAACGATTGCCTTTATGGAAAGCTTTTGCTAAAAACCAGTTCTTGGTTTTGGTAACTGTTGTTTTCTTGTTGTTAGGTAGTGCTTATTTTGCATATGGTTGGATGATGCAGGTTGGTGTTGATCAAGGTTATCAGCCAATTCAGCCAATTCATTATTCTCACCGTATCCATGCTGGAGATAATAAAATAGAATGTAAGTATTGTCATTCTTCTGCACGTGTGTCTAAAACTTCTGGTATTCCTGCGCTTAATGTGTGTATGAACTGTCATAAGTCAATTTACCAAGTTGCTGATGAGACCTTAGAAGAAGGTAAGCGTGAGTATGGTGTTGATTATAACAAAGAGATTAAGAAGTTATACGCCGCTGTAGGTTGGGATGAGGAAAATCAAAAATACACAGGTGAAAGTCAGCCAGTAGAATGGGTGCGTATTCATAACTTGCCAGATTTTGCATATTTCAATCACTCTCAGCACGTAAGTGTTGCTGGAATTGAATGTCAGCAGTGTCATGGTCCTGTAGAGGAAATGGAGATTATGTATCAATTTGCTCCTTTAACTATGGGTTGGTGTATTAACTGTCACCGAGAGACTGAAATTAAAGTTGAGGGTAACGCATACTACGATAAAATTCATACCGAGCTTTCCAAGAAATATGGTGTTGAAAAGTTGACGGCCGCACAAATGGGTGGTCTGGAATGTGGAAAGTGTCATTATTAATCGAACTAGAAAGTAGCTAATTACATAAAAACGTATGGCATCAAACAAAAAATATTGGAAGAACGAGGCGGAATTAAATCCGAACGATTCCATTGTTGAGACGCTAAAGCAGAACGAATTTGTTGAACCGATTCCTGTAGATGATTTTTTGGGTGATAAAGAAAGTCTATCCGCTACATCTACTAACAGAAGAGATTTCCTCAAGTACGTAGGTTTTAGTACAGCAGCCGCTTCATTGGCTGCCTGTGAAGGACCTGTGCATAAATCTATTCCTTATGTTGTTCAGCCAGAAAATATTATTCCTGGTGTTGCAAATTTTTATGCGACTACTATAGCAAACGGTTTTGACTTTGCAAGTATTCTTATAAAGACAAGAGAAGGTCGTCCAATTAAGGTTGAAAACAATAAAGATGCTAAAGTAGCGGGTTCTGCAAATGCTAGAGTTCAGGCATCTGTACTTTCATTATATGATAGTACGCGCTTACAGGGTCCCATGGCAAATGGTGAGCCTACTGAATGGTCTGTTTTAGATGCAGCGGTTAAGGCAAAGTTGGGAAGTCTTAAAGGCTCAGGTCAGCAAATTGCATTGTTGACTCAAACTTATGCTAGTCCTTCTACAGATAGACTAATTGGTGATTTAAAGGCTGAATATAGTAATGTAAACCATGTGGTTTATGATGCTATTTCAGAAGATGCAGCCGCTAGTGCTTATGAAGCAAAATACGGTGAGCGTGCATTGGCAGATTACGATTTTGAAAAAGCTGAACTTATAGTTTCTTTCGGAGCGGATTTCTTAGGGGATTGGCAAGGTGGTGGCTATGATGGTGGTTATGCAAAAGGTAGAGTGCCTAAGAACGGTAAAATGTCTCGTCACGTACAGTTTGAGGCGAATATGAGTTTGAGTGGTGCTAATGCTGATAAGCGTGTGCCTTTAACTCCAATGCAACAGAAAATAGCTTTGGCTCAGTTGTATGCTAAGTTAAACGGAACAAGTGTTGGTGGTGAACTTTCTGAGAATGTTCAAAAGACTATTGACGACGTTGCTGCTGAAATACGAAAGAATAAAAGTGGAGCTGTAATTGTTACAGGTCTAGATGATATAAACGCCCAAACGGTTGTGCTTGCAATAAACGAAATGTTGGGAAGTAAAGCATTTGATGCTGCTTCTCCTCGTTATGTTAGACAAGGTAATGTTAAGGCGGTACAGAAGTTGATCTCTGATATGAAAGCGGGCAAAGTTGGTGCGTTACTAGTAGATGGTGTTAACCCTATGTACACTTTGCCAAATGCGGCAGATTTTAAAGAGGGTGTTGAGAAAGTAGGTCTTTCGGTTGTGTTTTCTAATAACTGGAATGAAACTACAGAAGTTGCTCAGTATACCGCATCTGCTAACCACTTCTTAGAATCATGGGGTGATACTCAAATCAAGAAAGGGCAATACAGTTTGGTTCAGCCAACTATTAAGGAGCTTTTTGATACAAGACAGTTTCAAACAGCTTTATTAACTTGGTTAGGTAGCGATAAATCATACTACGAATACGTAAAGGAAACTTGGACTCAGTCAATTTTGGTTGGTAACGATTGGAACAAAGCACTTCATGATGGTGTTTATTCTGCTGCAGGTATGACTTTAGCTTCTAGTGCTGATGCTGATCCTGAGAATACGGTTTCTGCTGAAGTAGATAAAGAAGCTGTTGATGTTGTAGAGGAAGTTGTTGCGCAATCAGGAATTCCTATTGCAACGGCAATTAATAGCTTGGTTAACGCTACAAGCGGTGGTGGTGTTGAGCTTACTTTGTACTCTAAAACGGGTATGGGTGCTGGACAACAAGCAAATAACCCTTGGTTACAAGAATTCCCTGATCCTATTACTAGAGTGTCTTGGGATAACTATGTTACCGTTTCTAAAGCTGATGCAGAACGTTTAGGTTTTGTAAATGAGCATGTAGCTAACGGCGGTTTAGATGGTAGTTATGCTAACGTTACTGTAAATGGTGTTGTAGTAAATAATATTCCTGTAATCATCCAGCCAGGTCAAGCTATTGGTTCTATCGGTCTTTCTTTCGGTTACGGAAGAAAAGTAGGTATGAAAACTGAGATGCAGACTGGTGTAAATGCTTATCCTTTATATCAAGACTTTAATAGTGTGCAAGCTGCTACTATAGAGAAGGCTTCTGGAATGCATGAATTTGCATGTATTCAGTTGCATAAGACTTTAATGGGTAGAGGAGATATCATTAAGGAGACTACCTTAGAGATTTTCAATACAAAAGATCATTCTGAGTGGAATGAAGTGCCGATGGTTTCATTGGATCATCAAGAAGTACCTGCTACTTCTGTAGATTTATGGGATAGTTTTGATCGTACTATCGGTCATCACTTCAACATGTCAATAGACTTAAATGCTTGTACCGGTTGTGGTGCTTGTGTTATTGCTTGTCATGCTGAGAACAACGTTCCGGTAGTAGGTAAGGAAGAAGTTAGAAAGAGTAGAGATATGCACTGGTTGCGTATTGATAGATATTATTCTTCAGAAGATACATTTGAAGGTGATAATATCAAGAAGGATGAATTTGATGGTTTAACTGGTGATAAAGGTTCTTTAAGTGGTTTTGGTGAGTTGGAGCATCCAGCAGCTAATCCTCAAGTAGCTTTTCAGCCTGTAATGTGTCAGCACTGTAATCACGCACCATGTGAAACGGTTTGTCCTGTTGCGGCAACATCACATAGCCGTCAAGGTCAGAACCATATGGCTTATAACCGTTGTGTAGGTACAAGATACTGTGCTAACAACTGTCCGTACAAAGTTCGTAGGTTTAACTGGTTCTTGTATAACAACAATGACGAGTTTGATTACCACATGAACAATGACTTGGGCAAGATGGTATTGAATCCTGATGTAAACGTTCGTTCAAGAGGGGTTATAGAAAAATGTTCTATGTGTATTCAGAAGACTCAAAAGTCTATCTTA
The DNA here is from genome assembly GCF_018603515.1 of Zobellia barbeyronii. Classification (GTDB taxonomy): domain Bacteria; phylum Bacteroidota; class Bacteroidia; order Flavobacteriales; family Flavobacteriaceae; genus Zobellia; species Zobellia barbeyronii. The sequence continues at coordinate 508,266 of NZ_JACATN010000004.1, read as the reverse complement.
GATGCTAAAAGAGATGGACGTCTTGTTAAAGATGAAGAGTTTCAGACAGCGTGTTCGTCTGCATGTGGTACAGGAGCTATAGTCTTTGGAGATGTTAATGATAAGGAAAGTGAAGTTTCCGAATTGGTAGAGAGTAACCGTATGTACCATTTATTGGAGCATGTGGGAACCAAGCCAAATGTGTTCTATCATGTTAAGGTTAGGAACACGATCGAAGCATAAAACCGTATTTAAGTAAACAACTATAATAGAATTATATGGCGTCGCATTACGAAGCACCTATACGAAAGCCCTTAGTTGTCGGGGATAAAGGCTACCACGATGTTAGTGTGGATATTGCCGCTCCGGTTGAGGGTAGGGCCAATAAGCATTGGTGGATTGTGTTTTCCATTGCCTTAGTGGCATTTCTTTGGGGTGTTGGTTGTATTATTTATACAGTCTCTACCGGTATTGGAACATGGGGTTTGAACAAGACCGTTAACTGGGCTTGGGATATTACTAACTTTGTTTGGTGGGTAGGTATCGGTCACGCGGGTACCTTAATATCCGCGGTACTATTATTGTTCCGTCAAAAATGGAGAATGGCTATTAACCGTTCAGCAGAGGCTATGACTATTTTCTCTGTTATCCAGGCGGGTTTGTTCCCAATTATTCACATGGGTCGTCCTTGGTTGGCTTACTGGGTATTACCTATTCCTAACCAATTTGGTTCGCTTTGGGTAAACTTTAACTCACCGTTGCTTTGGGATGTATTTGCAATTTCAACGTATCTATCTGTATCATTGGTTTTCTGGTGGACAGGTTTACTTCCGGATTTTGCGATGATTCGTGATAGAGCGGTACTTCCTTTCCAAAAGAAGATATATGGTCTTTTAAGTTTTGGGTGGAGTGGTAGAGCTAAAGATTGGCAGCGTTTTGAAGAAGTATCATTGGTTTTGGCCGGTTTGGCTACACCACTTGTACTTTCTGTGCATACCATTGTATCATTTGACTTTGCAACGGCGGTAATTCCAGGATGGCATACAACTATATTCCCTCCTTACTTTGTTGCAGGTGCAATTTTCTCTGGATTTGCAATGGTTAATACGCTTTTGATTATCATGCGTAAAGTATGTCACTTAGAAGATTACATTACTGTTCAACATATTGAGTTAATGAACATTGTTATCATGTTAACGGGTTCTATTGTAGGTTGTGCTTACATAACAGAGCTGTTTATGGCTTGGTATTCTGGTGTTGAATACGAACAATATGCATTCTTGAACAGGGCAACCGGACCTTACTGGTGGGCTTATTGGTCAATGATGACTTGTAATGTTTTCTCTCCACAGTTTATGTGGTTTAAAAAGTTGCGTACAAGTATCATGTTCTCATTTGCAATATCTATTGTAGTGAACATTGGTATGTGGTTTGAGCGTTTTGTAATTATTGTTACTTCGCTTCACCGTGATTACCTTCCGTCTTCATGGACTATGTTCTCTCCAACGTTTGTAGATATAGGAATCTTTATAGGTACTATTGGGTTCTTCTTTGTGTTGTTCTTACTATATGCTAGAACGTTCCCCGTAATTGCTCAAGCAGAGGTTAAATCTATCTTAAAAGCATCAGGAAGCAAGTATAAGAAATTGAGAGATGCGGGTCAGCCACTATATCAAATCACTAAATTGACTGATACGGCTGTGAAAGAAGAAATTATTACTGATGATGTTTTGATGGGAGAAGTAGTTCCTCAGCAAGATACTAGCGAGAGTGTATCGGAGCTTTTGAGTACTATCGGTAAATTTGATGCTACTAAAGAAACGGCAGATAACCTTAAAGAAATTAAAGGTGTTGGACCGCAGATGGAAGCAACTCTTAATGGAATTGGAATTTTCACTTTTGCCCAAGTAGGTAGAATGACCAATAAAGAGTATGATTTGTTAGATTCAATTACCGAATCGTTCCCAGGTAGGGCACAAAGAGATGATTGGGCAGGTCAAGCAAGATTATTAAACAATAAGAAACAATAGCTATGGCATCTAAAGCGATACATGCATATTATGATGATGATGACGTGCTAATGCTTGCCGTTAAAAGGGTAAAGGCAGCCAAGCATCACATCGAAGAAGTATATTGTCCATTTCCTGTTCACGGTTTGGACAAAGCCATGGGTCTGGCTCCTACGCGTATTGCCATTACATCCTTCATTTACGGCTGTATTGGTCTTACTGTAGCTACTGTTATGATGAATTACATTATGATAGAGGATTGGCCTCAGGATATTGGTGGTAAGCCAAGTTTTAGCTACATAGAGAATATGCCTTCTTTCGTTCCAATTATGTTCGAACTTACGGTTTTCTTTGCGGCTCACTTAATGGTGATAACCTTTTATATGAGAAGTCGTTTGTGGCCTTTTAAAGAAGCTGAGAATCCAGATGTTCGTACTACTGATGACCATTTTTTAATGGAAATCGATATTCACGATAACGAGAAAGAATTGAAGGATCTGTTGTTGGATACAGGGGCAGTAGAGATAAACATAGTTGAAAAAACCAGTCATTAAATATGAACAGTTTTAGCAAAATAGGAATCGTTTTTGGGTTGCTACTGTGTGTTACGGCTTGCGCCGATAAGAACAGTCCCAACTATCAATATATGCCTAACATGTACGAACCGGTAGGTTACGAGGCTTACGGAGAGGTAGATTTCCTTCCGAACCGTCAGGAAGCTATGGCTCCACCGGCAAATACAATTTCACGTGGATGGATACCTTATGGGTATGAGAATACACCTGAAGGTAAAGAGTTGGCAAGAATTCAAAAAAGTCCGTTAGATTCTTTGAGTATGGAGGAAGATTTGGCCGTTGGTGGTCAGTTGTATACCATATATTGTGCTATTTGTCACGGTGATAAAGGAGATGGGCAAGGTACACTAGTTAAAAGAGAGAAGATTTTGGGAGTACCAAAATACTCGGACCCAGCTAGAAATATTACAATTGGTACTACTTACCATACTATTCATTACGGATTGAACTCTATGGGTTCTTATGCATCTCAGATGAATACAAAAGAGATGTGGCAAGTTTCGGAGTACGTGATGAAATTGAAACAAGACTTAACTAAATAATACTTAGAAAAGGGATATGTATACGTTTTCAAACAAATTAAAGATCGGTTCCTTTATTTTAATGGCTCTTGGGATACTAGGTATTGCTATCGGATTCATATCGGCACCTAGTACAATCGAGGAGGCAAAAGCTATAGTTGCCAGTCATGGTGATGGTCACGGAGATGCTCATGGTGCAGTTGATGCTCATGAGGTAACCGGTCACGAAGTTTCTGCTGAAACTCACGGTGAAGCTGCCGAAGCACATGGAGAGTCTCACGACTCTTCTCATGATGAACACCTTTTACATCAATTACAGAACAAGCCATGGGCAGCATTATATGTAGCAGCATTCTTTTTCTTTATGATTGCTTTAGGTGTATTGGCTTTTTACGCAATACAGAGAGCGGCCCAAGCGGGTTGGTCTCCATTACTTTTTAGGGTAATGGAAGGTATAACCTCTTATTTGGTACCTGGTGGTATTATTGTATTCGTGATATTAGCTTTATCTATGTTTCACATGAATCACCTGTTTGTTTGGGCAGATGCTGATGTTGTTGCAAATGACCACCTATTGCAAGGGAAGGCTGGTTACTTAAATCCTACATTCTTTTTGATTCGGGCAGCTATATTTTTAGGAGGATGGATATTTTATAGAGAATACTCTAGAAAATTATCATTAAAACAAGATGAGTCTGATGACAACTCCAACTTTAAATTAAACTTTAGAATATCTGCTGGTTTCCTAGTGTTTTATTTGATTTCAGAATCAATTATGTCTTGGGACTGGATTATGAGTGTTGATCCTCACTGGTTCAGTACACTATTCGGATGGTATGTGTTTGCTAGTATGTTTGTATCTGGAATTACTGTAATTGCTATGGTAACGATATACTTAAAGTCTAGAGGTTATTTGCCAGATGTAAATGATAGTCATATACACGATTTAGCTAAATTCATGTTCGGTATCAGTATTTTTTGGACGTACCTTTGGTTTTCGCAATTCATGTTGATTTGGTATTCTAACATTCCTGAAGAGATTACATATTTCATAACAAGAATTGAAGATTATAGATTACCATTCTTTGGAATGGTTGCAATGAACTTTTTGTTCCCTGTATTACTTTTAATGAATAGCGATTACAAGCGTCTTAACTGGTTTGTTATTATGGCTGGTGTTGTTATTCTTGGAGGACATTACATGGATATTTTCAATATGATTATGCCATCAACTGTAGGTGATCAATGGTTTATAGGTATTCCTGAAATAGGTGCTGTGCTTTTCTTTGCAGGTTTATTTATTTTCTGGGTGTTCCGTGCTTTGACAACCGCGCCTTTACAGCCTAAACGTAATCCGTTTATTGAGGAAAGCAGACATTTTCATTATTAGTATTTTTAACGTATAATAGTAGAACATACGATGACTACATTATTGACTTTAGTGGTTTTGGCCCTTGTGGCGATAGCGATTTGGCAGATGACGAAGATTTTCGAATTGTCGCAGCTCAAGGCCGAAAATTCTCAAATAGCCAACGATTCGGATAACAAAACGAACGGATACCTTCTGTTCGCCTTTCTTATCTTCATCTACGGAATTACAATTTTCAGTTTCTGGAAATATTCTAAATTTTTGCTTCCTGAAGCAGGTTCTGCACATGGAGCCGAGTATGATTCCTTAATGTTGGTGTCCTTTGTAATCATCTTTATGGTTCAAACACTTACGCAGGGACTATTGCATTACTTTGGTTACAAGTATCGTGGCGTTAAGGGTAATAGAGCTCTTTTCTTTGCGGATAGTGATCGTCTAGAATTTATATGGACTATTATTCCAGTTATAGTTTTATCAGGTCTTATCCTTTGGGGATTATATACTTGGACAACCATAATGGACATCAACGATGACGATGATCCTTTAATTGTTGAACTTTACGCCCAACAGTTTAACTGGACTGCTAGATATGGCGGGGAAGATAACGTTCTTGGTATGGCTAACGTTAGAATGATTGATATAGACAAAGCCAATGTTCTTGGTTTAGATGAATCTGATACGTATGCTGCTGATGATATTATTGTTAAAGAACTTCACTTACCAGTTGGTAGAAAAGTAAACTTTAAAATGCGTTCTCAAGACGTATTGCACTCTGCATATATGCCTCACTTTAGAGCTCAGATGAATTGTGTTCCAGGTATGATTACGCAGTTTTCTTTTACACCTATATACACTACGGAAGAGATGAGACAGAATCCGGATGTAGTAGATAAGGTAAAGCGTACAAATGTAATCAGAGCTGAAAGAGCCGCTAATGGAGAGGATAATTCTGATCCTTGGGAATTTGATTATATTTTGCTTTGTAATAAAATATGTGGAAAGTCTCACTACAACATGCAAATGAAGATTATTGTAGAGACACAAGAGGAGTATGATGCTTGGATAGCCGAACAGAAAACCTTCGGGCAGAGTGTAATGGGGCAAGCATCAACAGATGAATTCAATAATATTGAGTCCGCTACTGCTGTTAATTAATACGCACTAACGTATTAGTAATAGGTTGTCGGGAAGAGCTTTGAAAGAAAATTTTAAAATTAAAGAATAACAAATATGTCTGTTACTGCAAATGCACAGGTTGATGATCATGCACATGACGATCATGAGCATCACCACAAACAAACCTTTGTAACCAAATATATATTTAGTCAAGATCATAAAATGATCTCTAAACAATATTTGATTCTTGGTGTATTCGTTATGGGGGCAATTGGTATTGCAATGTCTCTTTTGTTTCGAATGCAATTGGCTTGGCCAGGAGAATCTTTTTCTGTCTTTGAAGCTTTATTAGGAAAATGGGCACCTGAAGGTGTTATGGATGCAGATGTATATCTAGCTTTAGTTACTATACATGGTACTATCATGGTGTTTTTTGTATTAACTCAGGGCTTAAGTGGTACGTTTAGTAACCTGCTTATTCCATTGCAGATTGGTGCAAGAGATATGGCATCTGGTTTCATGAATATGCTATCCTTTTGGATGTTTTTCGTTTCATGTATCATAATGTTATCTTCCTTGTTTTTGGAAGCAGGACCAGCAGCAGCAGGATGGACAATTTATCCTCCTTTAAGCGCTTTGCCTATGGCTCAACCAGGTTCTGGTATGGGTATGACGCTTTGGTTAGTTGCAATGGCAATATTTGTCGCTTCTTCACTTATTGGATCATTAAATTATGTAGTAACGGTAATTAACCTTCGTACGAAGGGGATGTCTATGACAAGATTACCTTTAACTATTTGGGCATTTTTTGTAACTGCTATTATTGGTATTATATCGTTTCCTGTATTGTTGTCAGCAGCATTATTGTTGATAATGGATAGAAGTTTCGGAACATCTTTCTTTTTGTCTGATATATTCATACAAGGTGAAGTGTTACATTATCAAGGTGGTTCTCCTGTATTATACGAACACCTTTTCTGGTTCTTGGGTCACCCTGAGGTTTATATTGTAATCTTACCAGCAATGGGTATTGTATCTGAGGTAATGGCAGTAAATGCTAGAAAACCTATTTTTGGATACCGTGCAATGATTGCTTCTATTTTAGCAATAGCATTCTTATCGACTATCGTTTGGGGTCACCATATGTTTATCTCTGGTATGAACCCATTTTTGGGATCCGTATTTACATTTACAACTCTGTTGATTGCTATACCATCAGCGGTAAAAGCCTTTAACTGGATTACTACACTTTGGAAAGGTAACCTACAATTGAATCCGGCCATGCTGTTTTCAATAGGTATGGTTTCTACTTTCATTACCGGTGGTCTTACGGGTATTGTTTTAGGTGATAGTACACTAGATATTAACGTTCATGATACGTATTTTGTGATTGCTCACTTCCACTTGGTAATGGGTATATCTGCACTATATGGGATGTTTGCTGGTATTTACCACTGGTTCCCTACTATGTTCGAAGGTAAAATGATGAACAAGAACTTAGGGTATATTCATTTTTGGATAACAGCTGTTGGTTCATATGGTATTTTCTTTCCAATGCACTTTGTGGGTATGGCAGGTGTACCAAGACGTTACTATGAGAATACAGCGTTCCCAATGTTTGATGAATTGACAGACATTCAGGTATTGATGACTGTGTTTGCAATCATTACAGCTGGTGCTCAACTTATATTTGTATTCAACTTTGTAAGAAGTATTTTCTATGGTAAGGTAGGTCCTAGAAACCCATGGAAAGCGAATACTTTGGAATGGACTACTCCACAAGAGCATATACATGGTAACTGGCCTGGTGCTATTCCTGAAGTTCACCGTTGGGCTTATGATTATAGTAAGGTAGATGAGAATGATGAATACATTATCCCAGGACAAGATTTTGTCCCTCAGACAGTGCCTTTACAGAAAGATGAAGAAGAGCTTCAACATTAAAATATAGATTAACTCAAATAAAAATGCCTAACTATTATAGTTAGGCATTTTTTTTGATACATTTATTTAAGATCCTTTCCAGATAAGAACAATAAAAGATACATTCGCAGATTATTAGATATTAACCTAACCAACTTGTAACAAAGACACTATACCATGAGAATATCAGTTTTTCTATTTGCTTTATTAATTTCGTTTCAAGCCTTTTCTCAACGTAAACCAAAAATAAAAGGGAATAAAGAAGTAGTAGATGTATACCAGGAATTACCTCCTTTTCATGCAATTGAATTAAGGGATGACCTTGAAATAAGATTACACGATTCAACAGAAGAAGGTATAGCTATTACTGCAGATGATAATCTTATTGATGTACTTAGATTTAAAGTTGAGGATAGTGTTTTGCAAATAAGCTCGTTTTATAATATCACTCGAAAGAAGAAGTTAGAAATCACTGTCAATTACATCTACTTAGAATCTATTACCATGTATGATGGTGAGATAGATATGGATGGGGCTATTACTTCAAAAGATCTTTATGTGGATATGCATGAATCATCTAAGTTGAACTTGAATGCAGATGCCGAAGTTTTCAATATTAATATGGAAGGCAACAGTTCAGGTGAATTTAACTTAAAAGGGCAAGAAGTCAACTTGGTACTTAAAGATAGAATAGACGTTAAAATATTTTCGAATAGCGATTTGAGTAATGTTAAGATGTACAAAAACGCAACGGCCATACTAGAAGGAACTACCTACGAGTTATATGCCAACCTTCTAGAGAATTCAAAGATGAAAGGTGAAAAGCTAGAAGCAGAAGCAATTTACCTTACTATAGAAGAATCTGCAAGTGCGGATGTTCGTCCAACCAAAACCATACAACTTACTTCTAGCGGTAGTGCTAAAACCCATTTATTTGGTGAAGGTAAGATAGAGATAATAGATTTTCTTGATACTTCTGCATTGCTTAAAGAAAAATAGTAGAACAGCTTTTACTCTACTTTGCAATAGGCGCACTCATGCAGTGCTCTGGAATACCAAAACCATCTACTAAGACTTCTATATGAGGTCTTAGTTCGGTACATAAGCGTTCTACGCGTTGGCGTATAGCCTTTGATTTGGTTCCGCCAATATAACCTTGTTCTAGATACCACTCTGCATCTTGTCGTATAGTACGTAATGCATGAAGTGTACCCAACTTCTGGAACAAAGCACGGTTCTTATCGTCCTCTATAGTTTTTACAAAGTCACAGTAGGTAGAATAGGCCAATTCGTTACTGTAGGCTTTTCCCAAGGCAACTAAATGGCTTTGTACTTTTAAAAAGGCTTGGTATGAGGGCACTCCTTTTTTGATATAATCTCTAATGCGCATTGCTAATGAATAGGTGAGGCGTCTCGTATGATAATCAAAAGCATGTTTATGAAATTTAGGATTGTACAAATGGTCCTTATCGATCTTGTTTGTGTAGATAGGGTTAATAGTCGTTAACTTATCATTTATTTGTATACCTAGTATCTTCAATACGGCAGAGAACCCAGCGCTATTAAACTCCGATTTAAAGTCAGATAGGACTCCTTTAGCAGCCAATAATAGTAATACGGTATTATCACCTTCAAAAGTGGTGAAGATGTCTACATCTCCCTTTAGGTCTGCTATTCGGTTTTCTAAAAGGTATCCTTTTCCGCCACAAGCTTCACGACATTCTTGAATAGTATCATTCGCGTACCAGGTAATTATCGACTTTAATCCAGCTACTTGAGTTTCTACTTTTCGCTTATCTGGTTGAGACGGATCGCAATACTGTTGCATCATCTTATCCAGAGTAACATGGTACACATAGGCGCTAGCTACTAAAGGTGTGAGGCGTAATTGATGCGTAGGGTAGTCCATTAGAAGGTCTTCTTGCACTTTTATGCTGTCATTAAACTGTCTTCGCTTGAGTGCATGTTTAATAGCAACGGCTAAAGCGAATTTAGCGCCTCCTAGGCCTGCTCTTGCAACACAAATTCTTCCGCCGACCAAAGTTCCCAGCATGGTAAAGAAACGCTTGTTAGGGTTTTTAATGTCCGAATAGTAGGTGCCATCTTCTTTGATGTCCCCATATTTATTCAATAGATTTTCTCTAGGTACAGCTACTTGGTTAAACCATATTTTACCATTATCAACTCCGTTAAGACCCAATTTGTAGCCATTGTCTTCTACGATTACACCAGGCAAAAGCTCATGTGTCTCATTTCTAAGTGGAACGAGAATAGCGTGTACGCCTTCGTTTTTTCCGTTAACAATAAGTTGGGCGAATACGGAGGCCATCTTAGAATGTAATGCATTACCAATATATTCTTTGTTGTCGTTTTTTCCTGGGGTATGAATAACGATTTTGTTTGTCTTGTTGTCGTAAGTTGCAGTTGTTTTAATGCCACGCACATTGGAACCGTGGCCTGTTTCGGTCATGGCAAAGCAACCTAAAATTTCTGTCTTGCCTGTTTTTGATAAATGCTGGTCGTGGTGTTTTTTGGTTCCTAACTTTTGTATGCTTCCGCCAAAGAGTCCAAATTGAACGCCGAATTTTATAGACAGGCTACCATCGGCAAACATCATATTTTCGAACATATAGGCATAGCCTTCCATATCATTGGCTCCGCCGTATGCTTCTGGGTACGCCATGGCACCATAACCTTTATTGGCTAAAAACTTTACTTGGTTCAGAACAACCTCTCTGAAGTCTTCTTTGTTTCTATGAACGTCCCATTTAAAAATAGGGTCTGCAAGTACCTCTCTAAAATCATCAATCACTTTTGCATGCTTTCCTTTTAAAATAGTATCAATTTCATTTGCATTATAAAAGTCGGAGGTAGCTTCATGGGCTACTTCCACATCAAAAAGATGGTTGTAGTGATTAGGTTGAATGCCTAACTGTATTTCAATATGTTTCAATTGTTCGTTAAATGGACAGTCGCCTTCATAGTGGGAAACTACTTTTTGACTGAACGTAGCTAAAGGATACGTTTCACTTTCAACCAATTTTACAGCCGAGTTAGAAATCGTTTGTTTCCATTTTTTTAATTCTGAATTTGCAGGTGGATTATTCGTATTAAGCCATGAAAGCAATTGTGCCCTACTTTTCTCAGATAGGGTTTTGTCTGCATCTATAGCATTTTGTACGACATTGATTTCTGATGCCGTAAGCAGGTCGTCAGACCAGATGACATAGTAAAAAGGAATGTACTGAAGTATTTCTGAAGCGTAAGTGGAGTCTTGCATGGAATGAAATTACGAAAATTATTTTCACAAAAAGTAGGTTTCTACCCATATAGGAAACGATAGATTAGGGTCATGAAGTATAGTGGGCTTGTTTCTTTTTCTGCTATCTTTGTTTTGATATGAACGAGTACTTAGACGCCGAAGGGGAGAATTTCACACCTGAGGAATTTGATATAGAAAGAGCTTTACGCCCCATAAGTTTTGATGACTTTACGGGTCAAGAGCAAGTGTTGGAGAATTTAAAGGTTTTTGTGGAAGCGGCCAACCAAAGGGGCGAAGCGCTAGATCATACCTTGTTTCATGGGCCTCCTGGCTTAGGTAAGACCACTTTGGCACATATTCTGGCGAGTGAATTAGGAGTGGGAATCAAAATTACTTCTGGTCCCGTTTTGGACAAACCAGGAGACCTAGCAGGTCTTCTTACGAATCTAGATGAACGCGATGTCCTTTTTATTGATGAGATCCATCGGTTGAGCCCAATTGTAGAAGAGTATCTGTATTCGGCCATGGAAGATTATAAAATTGATATTATGATTGAGTCGGGTCCTAATGCCCGGTCAGTACAGATAAACCTTAATCCATTTACGCTTATAGGAGCTACTACACGATCAGGATTGCTAACGGCGCCCATGCGTGCACGATTTGGTATCCAAAGCCGTTTACAATATTATTCTACTGAGTTGCTTTCAACAATTGTTGAACGTAGTGCAGAAATATTGAAAGTAGAGATTACTCAAGATGCGGCTATTGAGATTGCAGGTAGAAGTAGGGGAACACCAAGAATCTGTAATGCCTTATTAAGAAGAGTGCGTGATTTTGCTCAAATTAAGGGTAACGGAAATATAGATATGGAAATCTCAAAGTACAGCCTGAAAGCATTGAATGTTGATGCACATGGTTTGGATGAGATGGATAATAAGATTCTAACAACAATAATAGATAAATTTAAAGGAGGACCAGTGGGTATAACTACGTTGGCAACGGCAGTTTCTGAAAGTGCCGAAACTATAGAAGAGGTGTATGAACCCTTTTTGATTCAACAAGGTTTTATCATGCGAACGCCACGTGGACGTGAAGTAACTGATTTGGCCTATAAACACTTAGGAAGGCTCAAGGGTGGAGTGCAACCTGGGTTGTTTTAATATGAACTCCAAAGAGAAATACTCAGAACTTATTAAAACCGAAGCCAAACGCCTCGGTTTTTTGTCCTGTGGTATTTCCAAAGCCGATTTTTTAGAAGAGGAAGCTCCTCGACTTGAAAAATGGCTAAATAATAACATGCATGGCGAAATGTCGTACATGGCCAATCATTTTGATAAACGACTAGACCCGCGTTTATTGGTGGATGGCGCTAAGTCCGTTATTTCTTTGTTACTCAATTATTATCCTGAAGAAACACAAGAAGACGACACGTATAAAATATCTAAGTATGCTTATGGCCACGATTACCACCACGTTATTAAATCAAAATTGCGTGAACTTCAAAATTTCATCTCTGAAAATATAGGCGAGGTAGAAGGTAGGGCTTTTGTAGATTCCGCTCCCGTACTGGATAAAGCATGGGCTGCAAAAAGTGGATTGGGTTGGATAGGTAAACACAGTAATCTACTCACTCAGCAGGTAGGCTCCTTTTATTTTATTGCCGAACTTATTGTTGATTTGGATTTAGAATATGATACTCGCGTTACGGACCATTGTGGTACATGCACCGCCTGTATAGATTCTTGCCCAACGGAGGCCATTGTTGAGCCGTATGTGGTTGATGGTAGTAAATGTATTTCATACTTTACGATAGAGCTTAAAAACGAGATTCCTACGGAATTTGAAGGCAAGTTTGATGATTGGGCATTTGGTTGCGATGTATGTCAAGATGTGTGTCCGTGGAATCGTTTTTCTAAACCTCATAAAGAACCATTGTTCAATCCTCACCCCGAACTATTGTCAATGTCTAAAAAAGATTGGGAAGAAATTACCGAGGATGTGTTTAGAAAGGTTTTTCAAAAATCTGCCGTAAAACGAACAAAATTCTCTGGTTTGCAGCGAAACATCAAGTTTTTAAAATAACTGTTCATCCAACGAAAACGTTAGAGTTCGTCAACTTTTAGATTTTACTGTTAAGTTCTTTCCAGTGGAGGATTTATTATCCTATCTTGTTAGGTAGTTTTTAGACCAAAACCAACTTAGAATGAACTTTATTAAAAAACCTAGCTTAAGTTTTTGGCAGATTTTCAATATGAATGTAGGCTTTCTTGGCATTCAGTTTAGTTTTGGACTTCAGCAAACCGCAATCAATCCTGTTTTCTTGTTTTTAGGTGCTTCAGAAGATATGCTGCCTATTTTAAATATAGCTGGACCGGTAACGGGATTAATAATTCAACCTATAATAGGAGCTATATCAGATAAGACCTGGTCACCTCGCTTTGGTAGGCGTAAGCCGTTTTTCTTAATTGGGGCCATTATAGGAAGTCTTTGTTTATTCGCATTTCCATTAAGTCCAGCTTTATGGTTCGCCGTAGGTCTACTGTGGATTTTAGATGTGGGGAACAATATGGCCATGGAGCCTTATCGTGCGTTTGTGGGAGATAAATTGCCTGAAAAGCAATTGAGTCTTGGGTATCAAATGCAAAGTTTATTTGTGGGTGCGGGTATCGTTTTGGCTAACGCCTCAATTTTCTTATTTCAAGATTGGTTCAGTGTAGAAGATGTTGTTGATGTGGCAGGTTCCATTCCAAAATGGCTGTACTATTCCTTTTTCATTGGTGCCTTCTTATCAGTAGCTACCATTCTTTGGTCGGTATTGAAAACACCTGAAATTCCACCATCAGAAGAAGAATTTGAAGAGATAAAGGCGCATAAGGCCATGTCATCTGGTCAACGATTCAATATGCCGTTTGTAGAGATAACAAGAGCAATTAAAGAAATGCCTTCTTTTATGTGGAAACTTTCGGTAGTTTATCTTTTTCAATGGTACGCCCTTTTTGTGTATTGGCAGTTCATAACACCTTTGTTTATGAGTACAATGGGTTTTAACCTTTCGGAAGCGGCTGCTCAATCTGCAAAAATGAGTACTACCTACAATATTACAACTATGATTGTGGCGCTGGCTTTGGTTCCATTGGCTCTTAAATATGGAAGTAAAAAAATCTATGCGACAAGCTTGTTGGGAACCGGTCTTGCACTTTTTGCTATTCCGTATATTTCTGATTCAATCTATGTACTTTTTCCAATGGTGCTCTTTGGTATAGGTTGGGCGGCCATGATGGGTATACCTTATACTATGGTGGCCAAGATTGTTCCACAAGACAGGAGAGGAGTATATATGGGTATTTTAAATATGATGATTGTTATTCCTATGGGTATAGAAACTGTGACTTTTGGGCCTATCTTTAAAAACCTTCTTGGAGGTAATGCAGTGAACGCTATTCTATTTGCAGGTACATTTTTTATTCTCGCCAGCGTATTTTCCTTACGGTTAAACGTAAAAGCTGATAAGGAGGCGTAAATTGTTTAAAACCTGATTTTGTAGTGCAGCGGATCGGTATCTTGGAAATTTATACGGTTCACTTACTACACTTATCCGTTGAATACCCTTAAATTTGTTTTCTAAAATCTAATGGACTTATGGGCAATGAAAAACTGAGAAGGGAAGCATTGATATATCATGCTAAACCGCAGCCTGGGAAAATAAAAATCGTTCCTACAAAACCGTATTCTACACAACGCGATTTGGCTTTGGCCTATTCGCCAGGTGTGGCAGAACCTTGTCTTGAAATTGCGAAGGATAAAGAAAATGTATATAAGTATACCTCTAAAGGTAATCTTGTTGCGATTATATCTAACGGAACCGCTGTTTTGGGTCTGGGGAATATTGGTCCAGAAGCCTCTAAACCTGTTATGGAAGGTAAAGGTTTGTTGTTCAAGATTTTTGCTGATATAGATGGAATAGATATAGAGGTTGATACTGAAGATGTAGATAAATTTGTTGAGACTGTAAAAATGATCGCTCCTACTTTTGGAGGAATCAATTTAGAAGATATAAAAGCCCCGGAAGCTTTTGAAATAGAAAGAAGGCTAAAAGAAGAGCTTGATATTCCGGTGATGCATGATGATCAGCATGGAACTGCAATTATTTCTGCCGCAGCATTACTAAATGCCCTTGAATTATCTGAAAAGAAAATGAGTGAGGCACGGATTGTAATAAGTGGCGCTGGTGCTGCAGCTGTATCTTGTACAAAATTGTATAAAGCTTTTGGTGCTAAAGCCGAAAATATTGTCATGTTAGACAGTAAGGGGGTTATTAGAAAAGATGCAGAAAATTTATCTGCCTCTAAAAAAGAATTTGCTACAGATAGAAAAATAGATACGCTTTCTGAAGCAATGGTAGATGCAGATGTATTTGTAGGATTATCTATTGCTAATATTGTAACTGCAGACATGTTAATGTCAATGGCTAAAAATCCCATTGTGTTTGCAATGGCCAATCCTGATCCAGAGGTAAGTTATGATTTGGCTGTAAAGACTCGTAAAGACATTATTATGGCTACGGGACGCTCAGATCATCCTAACCAGGTGAACAACGTACTAGGTTTTCCTTTTATTTTTAGAGGAGCTTTAGATGTTCGTGCTACAACTATTAACGAAGAGATGAAAATGGCCGCTGTTAAAGCATTGGCCGATCTTACCAAGCAGCCTGTTCCAGAGCAAGTAAATATTGCTTATGGAGAGACAAGGTTGACTTTTGGTAAAGAATATATAATTCCAAAACCTTTTGATCAACGTTTGATAGCTGAAATTCCACCAGCCGTAGCTAAAGCTGCAATGGATAGTGGTGTGGCTAAGAATCCTATTGAAGATTGGGGTCGGTACAAGGAAGAGTTATTGCAACGTTCTGGTAACGACAATAAGGTGGTGCGTTTATTGCATAACCGAGCCAAAATGAATAAAAAGCGTATTGTTTTTGCTGAGGCCGATCATTTGGATGTACTTAAGACAGCACAGATTGTTTATGAAGAAGGTATTGCAGAACCTATTCTTTTAGGGCGAAAAGAAGTTATTCTAGAGCTAAAAAAGGAGATAGATTTTGATGCTGATATAGAGATTTTAGATCCGACTTCTAAGGAGTTTGATGAAAAACACATACGTTACGCGACCAAGTTTTGGGAAAGTAGAAAAAGAAGTGGCACTACGCTTTATAGCGCTAAAATAAGAATGAGACAACGTAACTACTTTGGTGCTATGATGGTGCTTGAAGGAGATGCAGATGGAATGATTTCTGGTTACTCAAGAGCTTATCCAACAGTAGTGAAACCTATTCTTGAGGTTATTGGTAGAGCTTCTAACGTTAAGAAGGTATCTACGGTAAACATCATGATTACCGATAAAGGACCTTTATTCTTATCCGATACTTCTATAAACATTGATCCAAGCGCAGAAGAGATTGCCGAAATAGCACAGAATGCAGCTAATGTTGCGTCTACTTTTGGTTTTGAACCTGTATTGGCTTTGTTGTCTTATGCAAACTTTGGTTCATCTAGCCATCCTCATGCTAAAAAGGTAAGAGAGGCGGTTCGGATTTTACATGAAAGAAATCCTGATTTAGTCGTTGATGGAGAGATCCAAACGGATTTTGCATTGAATAAGGAGTTACTACAGAGTCAGTTTCCTTTTTCTAAACTTGCAGGTAAAAAAGTCAATACCTTGATTTTCCCTAACCTAGAGGCAGCGAACATCACTTACAAACTATTAAAAGAATTAAACCAAGCAGATAGTATTGGTCCAATCATGGTTGGTCTAAGAAGATCAGTTCATATTCTTCAGTTAGGAGCAAGTGTAGATGAAATGGTAAATATGACGGCAGTTGCGGTTATAGATGCCCAAGAAAGAGAAAAAAGAAAAAAAGCCAAATCAACACAGGCTAAATAAAAGTAATTGTCCGGCTGTAATGGCCGGACAAAATAACCCCCAAAACCACACCGGACATGATAACCCATCTTAAAGGCAAACTTGTAGAAAAGAATCCAACATATGTAGTAATAGAATGTGGTGGAGTGGGGTATTTTGTAAATATTTCTTTGAATACTTTTTCTAAAATAGGAGATTCAGAAAGTATTAGTTTGTTCACCCATCTTCAGGTGAAGGAAGATTCACACACGTTATTTGGTTTTGCTGAAAGGTCGGAACGTGAAATTTTTCGTCTTTTATTATCGGTTTCCGGTATAGGTTCAAGTACGGCAAGAACCATGCTTTCTTCATTGGAACCTGCTCAAATTAGAGATGCTATTGCAAATGGGGACGTGCCTACAATTCAATCTATCAAAGGCATAGGAGCCAAAACAGCCCAAAGAGTAATCCTAGACCTTCGTGACAAGATTTTAAAAGTTTACGATATAGGCGAAGTTTCCGCACTTGCGAACAATACTAATAAAGAAGAAGCGTTATCTGCTTTAGAGGTTCTTGGCTTTGTAAGAAGACAAGCTGAAAAGGTAGTTGATAAAGTACTCACCCAAGATCCCTCGCTCAGCGTAGAGAACATAATTAAACTTGCGCTTAAAAATTTATAACAAGTTTGAAAACAGGGGCCAAACTATTTCTTAAATCACCATTTAAGCTTACACTCCTATTTTTATTTTTGATTGTTTCGTCGAGTATATCGTATGCTCAAGAAACCGAAAATGAAGGTAGTGAAGAGCAAGAAGTGGATTCCGTAAAGACTGGTTTTTCTTTGGGTAAACTCAAAATGGAAAATCCGGAAAGTATTGTTTCTAAATACGACTACGACACAAATCTTAACATGTACATCTATTCTGAGAAGGTAGGTGATTTTGATATTGGGTATCCTGTAATTCTAACGCCAGAGCAATATTACAAACTGGTACAAGAAGAAGGAATAAAGGGTTACTTTAAAGAAAAATCAGATGCTTACTCGGGTAAGAAAGAAGGTAGCGAAGAAGCTCGAAAAAATTTACTCCCTAACTTTTATGTAAATAACAGCTTCTTTCAATCCATTTTTGGAGGTAATACTATAGAAGTTATACCGCAAGGTTCTGTTGCAATGGATTTAGGTGTTATTTGGCAGAAAAATGACAACCCTTCTTTATCTCCAAGAAACCGTACCAATCTTTCTTTTGATTTTGATCAGCGCATTAGTTTAAGTATGCTAGGTAAAATTGGTGAACGTTTGCAGGTAACCGCAAACTATGATACAGAAGCCACTTTTGATTTTCAGAATATTGTAAAATTAGATTATACGCCTACAGAGGATGATATCATTCAGTCTATTGAAGTAGGTAACGTAAATATGCCGCTTAACAGTTCTTTAATAACTGGGGCGCAAAGTCTTTTTGGAGTTAAAACCCAGCTTCAATTTGGTAAAACTACAGTTACAGCAGTGTTTTCTGAGCAACGTTCGCAAAACAACACGGTTGTTGCGCAAGGTGGTGGTACGGTTAACGATTTTTCTGTTTCAGCGCTTCAGTATGATGAAGACAAGCATTTCTTCTTATCACAATACTTTAGGGATAATTACGATGCGGCTTTAGTCAACTACCCTTATATAAGAAGTCAAGTTCAAATTACCCGTATAGAAGTTTGGGTTACTAACCGTAGTCAACAAACTTTAAACGTTCGTAATATTGTAGGTATACAGGATTTAGGTGAGTATGATCCCTTGGTTGCGGGAGATGAAACCACTAGAATTGGCCAAAATGCTCCTGCATCATTTTTTAAAGCTAATACAGGGCAACCAAATCAATTGCCACGAAATAACGCAAACAACTATGATCCAGCTTTAATTGGTAAAGGTGGAGCGCTAACGACCAGTATTCGTGATGTAGCCACTATAGAACAGGGTTTTAGCGTAGGAGGTTATCTACCTAATCAGGGTTTTGATTATGCCTATTTAGAGAATGCTAGAAAATTAGAACAGAGTAGAGATTTTCAATTTAACTCGCAATTAGGTTATATCTCATTGAACCAGCGTTTAAGTAATGATGAGGTTTTGGCTGTTGCATTTCAATATACCTACAACGGTAAAGTTTATCAAGTAGGTGAATTTGCCAATGGAGGGCTAGATGCCACTACGGTTTCAGGAGCTATTGATAATCCTATAATTGAAAACAACACGCTGATTCTTAAATTGCTGAAAAGTAATATAACCAACGTATCTGATCCTATCTGGGATTTGATGATGAAGAATATTTATGCTACAGGTGCTTTTAGGTTGAGTGAAGATGATTTTAAGATGAATATTCTTTATTCTAACCCAACACCAAGAAACTATATTACGCCCGTAGAAGATTTTCCAACCCAAACAGATGGCGGTAAGCCTCTTCAGGAGCGTATACTGCTTAATGTCTTTAATTTTGATAGATTGAATGCCTATAATGATGTGCAATCTGGTGGTGATGGATTTTTTGATTTTGTACCTGGTATTACCGTAGATACGCAAAATGGACAGATTATTTTTACCAAAGTTGAGCCTTTTGGCGAGTATTTATTTAACCGTTTAGGTGATATTGAAGATTATCAAACGGAAAGTACTTATAACGCTAACCAAAAGAAGTACGTATTTAGAGATATGTATGTGCAGACAAAATCAGCTGCTTTACAAGATCCTGAAAAAGATAAGTTTTTACTTAAAGGAACTTATAAGTCAGAAGGAAGTAATGGTATTCCTATAGGTGCTTTTAACGTGCCAAGAGGGTCGGTTCGTGTTACCGCTGGAGGAAGACAATTACAAGAGGGTATTGATTACACGGTAAATTATCAGGCGGGTACAGTTCAGATTCTTGATCCAAGCTTAGAAGCTTCGAACACTCCAATTAATATTTCAGTAGAAAATAATGCCGTATTTGGTCAGCAAACACGTCGTTTTACTGGCGTGAACGTAGAACATCAGTTCAATAAGAATTTTGTTTTGGGAGCTACTTTGTTGAATTTGAATGAAAGACCGCTAACGCAAAAGTCCAATTTTGGAGTGGAGCCGGTAAACAACACCGTATTTGGTTTCAATGGAAATTTTTCAACAGAAGTTCCATTTTTCACAAGATTGGTAAATAAGCTTCCTAATATAGATACGGACGTGCCGTCTATGCTTTCGGTTCGTGGTGAAGTAGCGTGGTTAAAACCTAATTCACCTAAAAATGCAGATTTCCAAGGAGAAACAACGACCTATTTAGATGATTTTGAAGGAGCACAAGCGTTAATAGATATTCGTTCTTCTTTGGGCTGGGCATTAGCAAGTACTCCTGTGGAATTTTTAGATGCACCCACGCAAAAGGGATTGGAAACTGGTTTTGGTAGAGCTAAAACGGCCTGGTATAGTATAGATCCCGTTTTTTATACCAACCAAAGACCTTCTAGTATAAGTGATAACGATATTTCAACAAACGCAACAAGGAGAATATTCATAGATGAGGTTTTTCCGCAAGTTGAAGTGGCACAAGGACAGACTCGTCAGCAGACTACATTAGATTTGGCGTACTATCCTCAAATGAAAGGGCCGTATAATGCAAATGCTAATTTTAATACAGAAGTGCCAAATCAGAAATGGGGTGGTATTATGCGTTCGTTGAGCAGTACTAACTTTGAGCAAGCCAATGTAGAGTTTGTACAATTTTGGGTGATGGATCCTTATTTGGAAGGAACCGCTACAAGCCAAGGTGAATTAGTTTTTAACCTAGGTAATATTTCCGAAGATATTTTATCTGATGGTCTTAAACAATATGAAAACGGATTGCCTATTGATGGTCAAGGGAGTATTAAGCCGGAAGATCCAATCTGGGGACCTGTTCCAGCAACACAAGCATTAGTATATGCTTTTGATGTAGATGAAAACAGTCGTGCCCAACAAGATATTGGTTTTGATGGTTTAGATGATGCAGCTGAAGCGGCTATTTATGGTAATGACAATCCTGAAGATCCAGCTTTGGATAACTATGAGTATTTCTTGCAAAGAGAAGGCGGTATTTTAGAGCGTTACTTGAATTTTAACAACCCACAAGGGAACTCTCCGGTAGAAGTAACTAATGATAATAGAGGGTCTACAACATTACCAGATGTTGAGGATATTGATCGTGACCTTACCATGAATACGGTAAATAGTTATTATGAATATAGAATTCCTATTAAGCCTAACACTACTATTAACGATAAATATGTAACAGATATACGTGATTCACTGGTGCTTTCAGGAACGAGAATTCCAAATGAAAGTACGGTGCGTACGCGATGGATCCAGTATAAAATTCCATTAAGTGATTTTACTGATGCAGTAGGAGGTATCACAGATTTCCGTTCGGTAAGCTCTTTGCGTATGTACATGACGGGCTTTTCTAGCGATGTGCTTTTACGTTTTGCCACCCTTGATTTAGTACGAGGTGATTGGAGAACTTATACTAAGACACTTGACATAGATAATGGTGATCCAGTAGGTGACGCTACTACTTTAGATGTAAACGCTGTAAACATTCAAGAAAATGAAAGTAGAACACCAATTCCTTACGTTCTGCCACCAGGTGTTCTTAGAGAACAATTGAATAATAACAATACAATAATTCAACAGAATGAGCAATCACTATCATTGGTAGTGGAAAATTTAGAGTCGCAAGATTCAAGAGGTGTTTTTAAAAATCTTGAGATAGATGTGCGTCAGTATGAGAAATTGAAAATGTTCATACATGCCGAGAAAATTTTAGAGACTGATAATTATGATGTAGATCAACCGTTAATTGGTTTCCTTAGAATAGGTACGGATTTTACGGAAAACTTTTATCAATTAGAGATTCCTTTGGAGTTCACACCTTTTGGCTCAAGTTCAGAAGAAGCAGTTTGGCCGGATAATAATCAAATGGAGATTGTACTGGCGGATCTTAATAAAGTGAAATCGGTTTGGATTTCAGGAACGGACTTAAGTGAGATTAGATATTTTGAAGTTATAGATGGTGAGGCAGAATTGGTGGAAGACCCACTTGCGGCAAGAACTCCGGGTAGATTGCGTATAGGTATAAAAGGTAACCCGTCTTTGGGAAGCATCCGCAGTATGATGGTGGGTGTAAAAAATGTTAGTAGGACTCCCGCAAGAGGTGAAGTCTGGTTTAATGAATTACGTTTGGCCGGTTTGGATAATGAAGGCGGATGGGCAGCTTTAGCTGCTGTAGATGCTAATTTTGCAGATTTTGCAAATGTTTCGGCAACGGGTAGTACTAGTACCTCTGGTTTTGGTGCTATTGATCAAATGCCTAATGAACGTGCTCGTGAAGATGCGCTTTCGTACGATGTCGTCACAAATGTGAACCTAGGACAATTGCTTCCTAATAAATGGGGAATTCAGCTTCCGTTTAACTATGGTATATCTGAACAAATGATAACCCCAGAGTTTGACCCCGTTTATGATGATTTAAAACTACAAGATAGAATTGATGCAGCAGATAATCCTGACGACGCAAAAGCTATTGAGGAACAAGCTGAGGATTACACTAAGCGAACGAGTATTAACTTTATTGGTGTCCGTAAGGATAGAGGAGAAGAGGCTGATGCTAATTTTTATGATGTAGAAAATTTCACTTTTAATTATTCGTATAACGAAACCAATCATAGAGATTTTGAAATTGCTTCTTTAGAAGACCAGAACGTTGCAACAGGTTTTGTATACAATCACAATTTTAAACCTGTTGAGGTAGCTCCTTTTGCTAAAAACGATTCTTTGTTTACCAGTAGCTATTGGAGATGGTTAAAAGAATTGAATCTTAGTTTATTGCCTACAAGTGTATCTGTTAACTCTAATATAGAAAGACAATTTAGTCAACAACGTTTTAGAGATGTTGTAGAAGAAGGTGTGGATAAATTAGATTTACCCACATTACGCCAGAGAAATTATCAGTTTAATTGGCAGTATGCGGTAAACTATAGTCTTACCAAGTCACTGCGTTTAAATATGACGGCAAGTAATAATCATATTGTTCGTAATTATTTTGAAGACCCTTCAGACCCCGATTCCGCAATTGATCAGACGTTGGGTTTATGGGACGGTTTCTGGGATTTGGGAGAGCCAAACAGGCATGCGCAACAGTTAGAGTTAAACTATGAACTTCCGTTTAGCAAGATTCCGTTTCTCGATTTTATAAATTCACAATATAGCTATACTAGTAATTTTGACTGGCAACGTGGTGGTGATGCCCTTAGGGAAGTGGCATTAGAAGATATCAATACGGTTCAGAATGCCAGTACACATAATATTACGGCCAATCTAACCATGCAGAAGTTCTATGACTTGATAGGACTTAAAAAACGCAGTGGTAAATCAGCTGCACCTAAAGGACCAATAAGGAAAGATAAAGCAGGAAACCCGGCATCAGGAGAAGAGAAGACTAAAAAGAAAAGTGGTGGTCTTTTCAATACAGCAGTAGACGTGCTTACGATGGTAAAGCGTGTGAACGTAAACTATAATGAGAGTAGAGGTAAAGTATTGCCAGGATATACACAATCCGTTGGTTTTGTAGGTTCGTTAAAGCCATCGGTAGGTTTTGTATTCGGTAGTCAGGCAGATGTACGTTTTAATGCGGCAAGAAAAGGATGGTTGACTGGTTTTGAAGAATTCAATGAGCAGTATATTCAGAATGTAAACAGACAGCTAAATATTACAGCAACGGCACAACCAACCAAGGATTTGACCATAGATTTATCTGCGGACAGACAATACTCTAATAGCTATCAAGAGAATTTTAGTGTAATACGTAATGTAGACGGCTCATTAGAGTATAACAACCTTTTAGGGAACAACTATGGTAATTTTAGTATATCTACGGTTATGATAGGTACAGTTTTTAATAAGAGTAGTGAGTTTGATTCGGAGACTTTTGAGCAGTTCAAACAGAACCGTCTTATTATAGCTAAGCGCTTAGTTGCTGATAGGGGCGAGACTTTAAATTTAGATCTTGATACTGGTTTTCCTGAAAAATACGGTAAAACACAACAAGACGTGTTGCTTCCTGCCTTCTTTGCGGCGTATACTGGGCAAGATGCAGAGCGCGTAAATTTAGATGCTTTCCGTCAGATACCTATTCCGAACTGGAATTTAAAGTTTACAGGTCTAATGCGTAACAAGTGGTTTAAGAAAAGGTTTCAGCGTTTTTCTCTGAGCCATGGATACCGTGCGGCTTACAGTATTAACTCTTTTCAGACTAATCTTGAGAAAGTACAGTTAGAAAATGAGGGGGAATCTACCTTAGATGCGGATACAGGTGATCAAATGTCCGATCTTATCTTAAATAACGTTGTTTTAAACGATGAGTTTAATCCTTTGGTTCGTCTTGATTTTGAAATGAAAAACTCGGTAAGCATTTTAGCAGAGATGAGAACCAGCAGAACCTTGGCGCTTAGTTTTGACAACAATCTTATGACCGAAATGAACGGTAAGGAATATACCGTTGGTTTGGGTTACCGTTTTAAAGACGTGAAGTTTGTTACCAATATTGGTGGAAACAAGACCCGTTTAAAAGGAGACTTGAACTTAAAAGCAGATGTAACGTTAAGGGATAATATTACCATTATTAGAAACCTAGATATAGATAACAATCAGATTACTTCTGGTCAAAATTTACTGTCTATTAAGTTTACTGCAGATTATGCGCTAAGTAAAAACTTGAACGCCTTGTTCTTCTATGATCATTCGTTCTCTCAATTTGCAGTATCTACTGCCTTTCCGCAGACTACAATCAATACAGGCTTTACTATCAGATACAATTTTGGTAATTAATTTACTTCTCAAAATTTAGAAGAATCATTAGTAGGATTGCTTTACGGCAGGTTCTGCATATAGAGGTAGGATATTTTTTTTTCATTTACTCGTCAACTTGGTCTTGTTTTTTTGAATACTCCTTCAGAAAACAATACATTTGTTTTTATAAAAATAAGACCATGAATATACCTGCAGAATTAAAATATACTAAGGACCACGAGTGGATTAAAATAGACGGTGATATAGCTACAGTAGGCATTACCGATTTTGCTCAAAGTGAGTTGGGTGATATCGTTTATGTTGAAGTGGAGACTGTAGATGAAACTTTGGATAAAGAAGAAGTTTTTGGAACAGTTGAAGCAGTGAAAACGGTTTCAGATTTATTTCAGCCTCTAAGTGGAGAAATCATTGAGTTCAATTCAAAATTGGAAGACGCTCCTGAAAGTGTAAATTCTGACCCTTACGGAGATGGTTGGATGGTTAAGATTAAGATTAGCGACGCTTCTGAAGTAGACGGTCTTTTATCTGCTGATGCTTATAAATCACTTATTGGTGCTTAAAAACCATAAGTACACGATTGCATTTATTGGCTGGATGGTGTTTGTAACATTTTCTAGCTTAGTTTCTTTCTCGGGTACTGATGCAGCAAACATAGATATTCCAAACCTAGATAAGGTAGTTCACTTTTCCTTTTACTTCGGTGCGGCCTTCTTAGCTGTGTTTTTTATTAGAGAAGTGACGAATGGAAGTATGGCACTGCGTAAGGCGGTTTTATTTGCCTTGATTGGAGCTGTTTGTTATGGTATAGTTATTGAGGTATTACAGTATAGTTTAACAACAGATCGCCATGGCGATATCTTTGATGCATTAGCAAATAGTGTGGGTGCAATCATAGGTTCATTAGTCGTAAAATCCTTTTTTTCTAAGGAAAGGTGGTTAAAATGGAGGAATTAGTTGCTTGTTAAAGAATTATTTAATTAAATTAGCACACATTAAAATACAAAATTATGGAACCGAAAAAGAACCCGAAAGCAGATGTAGGCCGCAGTAGTGGACTTTATTTTGTTATTGGCCTAGCAGTTACAATGGGATTAGTGTATACTGCATTGGAGTGGAAAACGTATGATAAGACCAATGATTACGATATTTCAATGAATGTTGATGATGATTTGGACGAAGAGGTTCCTATGACGGAGCAGATTAAGACGCCACCGCCACCACCGCCACCAGCGGCTCCTGAAATTATTGAGGTTGTTGAAGATGAAGAAGAAGTTGAAGAAACCGTAATCGAATCTACAGAGACCAGTCAAGAAGAAGAAATCATCGAAGTAGAAGATGTACTTGTTGAGGAAGAAGTAGAAGATGTAGATGTGCCATTTGCAGTTATTGAAGATGTACCAATTTTTCCAGGTTGTGAAAGCGAGTCTGATAAAAGAGCTTGTTTTCAGAAAATGATGCAGAAACACATTGGTAAAAACTTTAGATACCCAGAAATTGCTCAGGAAATGGGTGTTCAAGGTAGGGTTAGTGTAATGTTTACTATCCAAAAAGATGGTAGCATTGGTAACGTTAGAATGCGTGGACCAGACAAAAACCTAGAGAAAGAAGCTGCTCGTATTATAGCTAAGCTTCCTAAAATGACACCAGGTAAGCAACGTGGTAGAGCGGTAAGAGTTCCATTTAGTATTCCTATTACATTTAAGTTGCAGTAAGCTGTAGCTATTACAATATATAAAACCCGTCTACTTAGTAGACGGGTTTTTTTGTGCCGTATAGTTTGGTGTGATTTGTAATGATTTTGAGGTGTTTAGCGTGTATAATATAAAGATGTCCAATTGGTTGCAGAAATAGAGGTTGAAAGCTATCTTTGCGGTTCGAAAAAAGATGCATGAAGACTGCGGTGAATACGGCAACAGCTCCAACTTTGGCGCTGGCAATGGCCGATTTTAAAGAGATTACAAAAGCTAGACTAGCTATTAGTGTGGTTTTTTCTTCTTTGGCTGGTTATTTATTGGGCGCACCTCAGATTGAGGTTGTTTCTTTATTATTGTTGGCTTTTGGTGGTTATTGCATGGTTGGGGCTTCTAATGTCTACAATCAAATTATCGAGAAAGATTTAGATGCGTTAATGAAACGTACAGAAAACAGACCTATACCTTCTGGTAGAATGTCTGTTAATAAAGCACTGATCATAGCTATTTTGCTTACCGTGTTGGGTATCGTGTCTTTATATATCTTGAACCCTAAGACCGCCATGTTCGGGGCAATTTCTATATTTCTTTATACAAGTTGTTACACCCCTTTGAAGACAAAAACACCTTTAGCTGTTTTTGTTGGGGCTATTCCTGGTGCCATTCCTTTTATGTTGGGGTGGGTGGCTGCTACAAATGAATTTGGTATTGAACCGGGTACATTGTTTATGATACAGTTCTTTTGGCAGTTTCCGCATTTCTGGGCTTTAGGTTGGATGTTGGATGATGACTATAAAAGAGGTGGTTTTAAGATGTTGCCTACAGGGAAAAAAGACAAGGGTACTGCACTACAGATTATAATGTATACTATTTGGATGTTGGTTATCTCTGTAATTCCAGCTTTTGGTATCACAGGTAGGTTGCAACTTTCGATTCCTGCAGCGGTTATTATATTTTTGATGGGTATGGTTATGTTGATTTTCGCTTTTCTGTTATATGAAAAGCGCGATAATGTTACTGCTCGAAAATTAATGTTGGCAAGTGTTAGCTATATAACGCTAATGCAAGTGGTTTATGTAGTAGATAAGTTTATTTAAATATAATCATGGATTTAACAAGAGGAACGGGGAAAGAAAAGAACGATAGAGCTAAAAAAATGATGCTCTGGTTCGCTATTGTAAGCCTTATTATGGGTTTTGCAGGATGGACAAGTGCCTATATTGTAAGTAGCTCACGTGAAGATTGGATTAGTGAATTACTTTTGCCTAGTTCTTTCTTCATAAGTACTGCCTTGATAATTATTAGTAGTATTACTTATATAATGGCTAAAACGGCTATTAAAAATGGTAATTCTACCATGGGTACCAACTGGCTGTTGGCTACTTTGGGTCTAGGTATTGCTTTTATAGCATTTCAATTTAATGGTTTCTCTCAAATGATAGCTACAGGCTACTATTTTACAGGGCCAACAAGTAATATTAAACTATCTTACGTTTTCTTGATCGCAATGGTGCATATTGTGCACGTTTGCGCTGGTATTATATCCTTACTGGTGGTTTTGTATAAGCAAATTAAGGGTAAATACTCTGCTCAGGAATATTTAGGAGTAGAACTAGGAGCTACATTTTGGCATTTTTTAGACCTCTTATGGGTTTATTTACTGGCATTTATGTACTTCGTAGGGTAATAAAATTAAAGAAAGTTGGTTTTTCATGTGTATAGTGCTTTCACAATACACATGAAAACTATAAATTTGTGCAAAATCTAACCATACTACAAAATATATGGATTCAACGGTAACAACTGGTACGGCGGAAGAAAACGTTTGGGGAGGCGGAAATAGCCCCCTAGGAGCATCATATGGTAAAATGATGATGTGGTTCTTTATCGTTTCCGATGCATTAACCTTTTCAGGCTTTTTAGCGGCTTACGGCTTTTCAAGATTCAAGTTTATAGAAATATGGCCGATTGCGGATGAGGTTTTTACCCACGTTCCTTTCTTTCATGGTAATTATCCCATGATATATGTGGCCTTCATGACATTCATTCTTATTATGTCTTCGGTAACTATGGTGTTAGCTGTAGATGCAGGACATAAAATGAAGAAAAATTCCGTTATCTGGTATATGTTCTTTACCATCATTGGTGGTGCAATTTTCGTTGGCTCTCAGGCTTGGGAATGGGGAACTTTTATAAAAGGAGATTACGGTGCCGTAGAAACTAAAGGTGGAAGAATTTTACAATTTGTAAATGCTGAAACTGGCGAGCGCGCTGCAATTCGTGATTTTGCTAAGACTATACCTGGTGACCGTGTTGCTCACGAGAATAGTAAGGGTGTTTGGTTTTATGATGAAGCTTACTTGCCTACTTATTCTTTTAACGAGGTTGTAGAAGGTTTTAAAGCTAATCCTAGTATTCTTATCCGAACCGAACAAATTGTTCAAGAAGGAGAAAAAGAGGGAGAAAAAACATTACTTAATAGAGAAGAGTCTTTGAAGAAAATCAAGGATGGTAGATTAGTGGTTGAAGGAGCTAACTTAATTCGTAACGAATACGGAAGTCGTTTGTTCGCAGATTTCTTCTTCTTTATAACAGGTTTTCACGGTTTTCACGTTTTCTCTGGAGTTGTCATCAACGTAATCATATTTTTTAATGTGATTTTGGGCACCTACGAAAAAAGAGGCCATTATGAAATGGTTGAAAAAGTAGGGCTGTATTGGCACTTTGTAGATTTAGTGTGGGTATTTGTATTCACCTTCTTCTATCTTGTATAACTCTTATTTTTCGGGAAAAACGATATATAACGCATTTGAGATTATTATAATATGGCACACGCACACAAACTAGAGATTTTTAGAGGACTATTGAAATTTAAGTCCAATACCCAAAAAATCTGGGGAGTACTTATATTTTTGTCTGTTATTACAGCTGTAGAGGTAGTATTGGGTATCGCAAAACCTAGAGCATTAACACATTCTCATTTTGTGGGAATGAAGTTGATAAACTGGGTGTTTATTATCCTTACCTTGGTTAAGGCTTATTACATTGCTTGGGATTTCATGCACTTACGTGATGAAAAAAGCTCTTTAAGAAGAGCAATAGTATGGACTCCAATTTTTCTTGTAGCCTATTTATTGTTCATCCTTCTTTTTGAAGCAGACTATATATATAATGTTTACAAAGATGGTTTCATACAGTGGAATTTCTAAGTAATATTATCTTAATAAATTAACAGCATACTAAGACGGTTTCACAACCGTCTTTTTTATTTTTGTAGTTGTCGTAAATTTGGTGTTTAGCACTTCTTTCTTATGAAGGTGAAAAAATATTTAGTCTTAGTTACATTGTTCATTTTGCCCATAGTGGCATATCTATTTTTTGCTTCTGGTATAACCAACTTTGGGAAGCTTGCTATATTGACCAGTGGTGTTGATGATGTTACTAACATGGATGGCGATGTTACTTTTAAGGACAATATTACCATTCTTGGTTTTTTAGGAGATAATCCTAATAACACAAATGGTAACGCTTTCAACCTTAATCAGAAAATCTACAAACGATTTTATGCTTTTAAAGATTTTCAGTTCGTAATGGTTATGCCAAAGGGAATGGAAGAGGACGCTGCAGAGCTGAAAAAGGAGTTGGGTTTATTGGTAGATATGAGCAAGTGGAATTTTGTTTTTGGCGATGAAAACCAAATCAATGGTTTTTTCAACTCTTTAAAAACTGACATTCAGTTAGAAGATGATTTAAGCACTCCCTATGCATTTATTATAGATAAAGACTTAAGTCTTAGAGGTAGGTCAGAAGATGAAGAAGAGGCTACTCTTTATGGTTTTAACGCTACATCTGTATCCGAGCTTAACAATAAGATGGTAGATGATGTAAAGATCATATTAGCAGAATATAGATTAGCGCTAAAAAAGAACAGTGCCGACAGGCAAAAGTAATAACGGTTTTTGATTTGTAAACTGAAATGAAAAAGTATACATACGTTTGGGTGTCTTTGGTGATACTAGTCTTCGGAATTATTTTTGTCCCGAAAATCGTGGATCGTATATCTAGCGGAACAGTGGTAGAGAACGATCGGTTGAATATTGAGCATGCAAAAAGTACATTGTCCTATATAACTTTAAATGGCGAGCAAAAACGTGTTCCTTCATTTAACCTAATTAATCAAGATAGCTTAACGATATCTAATGAAGACTATAACGGCAAGGTGTTTGTCGTAGAATTTTTCTTCACTAGCTGCCCTTCCATTTGTCCGGTAATGACCGAAAATCTTGTGACTATTCAAGATGAATTTAAAGATAATGAAGACTTTGGAATAGCTTCTTTCTCAATAACACCAGATTTTGATACACCAACGGTTTTAAAAGCATATGCTGAAAAGCATGGTATATCAGATTTAGATTGGCACCTAATGACTGGTGATAAGGAGCAAGTCTATGATTTAGCTAATAACGGTTTTAATATTTTTGCCGCAGAAATGCCTGATTCACCGGGAGGTTTTGAACATTCAGGATTGTTTGCATTGGTTGATAAGAAAGGGTATTTAAGGTCAAGAGTTGATGAGTTCGGAAACCCAATAATTTATTATCGTGGTGCCATTACTGAGAAACAAGGTGAAAATGACCATGGTGAAACAGAACAGATTTCAATCCTAAAAGAAGATATTAAGCGATTATTGGCAGAATAGATGGAGGACACGTTAGCTAAAGAAAAGAAGTTTAATAAGTTAATCACAGTAGTATCTATTGTGGTACCAGTAGTAGTGGCCATATTGTTTGGAGTGAAAATACCAAATGTAGAAAGACTTGGTTTTTTACCTCCAATCTATGCTTCTATAAATGGGCTAACCGCTATTTTGTTACTTGTTGCCGTATGGGCCATAAAAAATGGAAAAAAAGAATTACATCAGAATATAATGACAAGCTGTATTGGCCTGTCTCTTTTATTTTTGCTGATGTATATTGGCTATCATATGACTTGTGAATCTACTACCTACGGTGGTGAAGGAGCAGTACGTTATGTCTATTTCTTTATTTTAATTACCCATATAATTCTTTCTATTGCTATTATACCTTTGGTGCTCAAAACATATGCCTTTGCGTATCTTAAGAAATTTGAAAGTCATAGGAAGTGGGCGAAAATCACATTCCCTATTTGGTTTTATGTAGCGGTTACCGGCGTTGTGGTGTACCTTATGATTTCACCTTATTACGTTAGGTAAAAGAAGGTGATAAGAAGTTTAGTTTTTGAATGAAGTAGAATGAAAAAGACCTTATTTGCAATACTTATTTTAGTTATTTTATTTTTGCCTCAAAATATGGAAGCACAATGTGCCATGTGCCGCGCTTCTCTTGAAAGTAGTGGTGATGTAAAGGCCGCAGAGGGCATAAACAATGGCATTGTGTACTTAATGGCGTTACCGTATATACTTGTTGGAGGGCTCTTTTATTTTGTCTATAAGAAGATGAAAAACAGGTCTCCAGAAGAAGTTTAACACTTTTTTTTCTGTTCTAGTGTAACAAAACCTTTTTACATTAGTCTTGTAGTTGTGCGATATCCCCAATCGCGCTCATCAATCAATCAAAATCAACTACATGTTCGACATCGAAAGGTGGCAGGAAATTTTCGATACTATTCGCAAAAATAAGTTGCGGACGTTTCTTACCGGGTTATCCGTAGCTTCAGGAATATTTATCCTTGTTATTTTATTAGGTTTTGGCGAAGGCTTTCGCAATGGTATCGCTCATGAATTTGAGCAAGATGCCGCAACCAGTGTTTGGGTATGGCCAGGTGCGACTACCAAAAAATACAAAGGTCTTAATCCGGGCAGAAATATTCAGTTAACGAACGTAAACTATGAGTTCGCTTCTAAACTGCTTGAGGATGATATTCAATTTAAATCACCTAGAATTTTTGTCCGCGATGTTTCAGTTACCTATGGCAATGAGGCACTCGTTTATCAAGTTCAAGGTATTTCCTCTCAGTTCCAGTTTATAGAGAATGCAAGAATGTCCAAAGGACGGTTCTTGAATCACCAAGATGAAACAAACAGAGCCAAAGTTGCCGTAATTGGAAAAAAAATTGCTGATGATGTTTTCACTGACATCGACAACCCAGTAGGCGAATTCATTAAAATATCTGGACTTCCCTTTAAAATAATCGGAGTTTTCAATGAGACTGAAGATCGCGAAGAAGAACGTATCTATATACCGGTAACAACTGCACAAAGTACTTTCAATGGTGGTGATAAGGTAAATAATTTAGGGTTCACGCTTCCTCCTTCAGATAATTTTGAAGAGGTAGTCGCTAAATCCATTAAATTTAAGAACAGTCTTCAGTCGTATTTACAACAAGCTCATACTGTTGCTCCGGATGATACCAATGCCATCTTTGTATGGAGTGCCATGGAAGAAGCTAAGCGGTATTATAGTCTTACGGATAACATTGCACTGTTCTTCTGGTTTGTTGGTATTTGTACTATAATAGCAGGTGTGGTAGGTGTTAGCAATATTATGCTAATTGTTGTGCGTGAGCGCACCAAGGAGATAGGTATACGAAAAGCACTTGGTGCCAAGCCGTGGTCTATTGTAGGTATGATTTTACACGAGTCTATATTTATTACCTCTATTTCTGGCTTTGCAGGACTCATTTTTAGCATGGGTTTGCTGGAGTTTGTAGGGCCTCATATAGAAGTAGATTATATCATGAACCCATCCGTGAACTTTACTGTTGCCATTTCAACAGTTTTTGTATTGGTATTGGCCGGTGCCGTAGCGGGATTTTTTCCGGCATGGCGTGCAGCTAATATTCATACTATTGATGCATTACGGGACGAATAAAAATATAACTGAACTAACTTGACTTTATAAATCATGTTCAATAGAGATCGTTGGAAAGAAATTTTGGAAGTACTGACCAGTAATTGGTTCAGAACCGTCTTGACCGCCTTTGGTGTGTTCTGGGGTATATTCATTTTAATATTATTGCTTTCTGCTGGAAAGGGATTGGAGAACGGTATCATGCAAGACTTTGGTGATATTTCTACCAATACAATGTTCATGTGGTCTAGAAGTACAACCAAGTCTTATAAGGGCCTCCCTAAGGGAAGAAGTTTTCTCTTTAAGGTTGAAGATGTCCAAGCGATAAGAGATAATGTGCCTGAATTAAAGTTTATTTCTCCAAGAAATGAGCTAGGTGGTTTTAACGGCGCCAATAATGTCGTCCGCGGAATCAAGACCGGTGGGTACGATGTGTATGGAGATTATCCTGAAATCAGCAAACAAGACCCTATGACTATGACTTCTGGTCGGTTCTTGAATTATAATGATATCAAGGAAAAACGAAAAATAGCAATTATAGGAGAAGGCGTGCGAAACGGACTCTATGACAAGGACGAAGATGTGCTTGGTACGTTTATAAAAATACAGGGTGTCAATTTTATGGTAGTCGGTACGTATAAAAAGAAAAGTAATGATGGCGATGGAGAGGAAGGTCAGAAACAGATTTTTGTGCCATTTACTACATTTTCCCAAGCTTTCAACCGTGGTAATGACGTGGGTTGGATGGCCATTACTGCAAATGACGGTACTTCCATTACAAGTCTAAAGGATAAGATAATGGGCGTTGTCAAAGAAAAACATAAAGTACACCCAGATGATCAGCGTGCCGTAGGCCATTTTGACCTCTACGAACAATTCCAGAGGGTTCAGAGTTTGTTTGGAGCATTACGTTTTATAGCTTATTTCGTTGGGATTTTGGTTTTACTATCGGGTATAATTGGGGTAAGTAATATTATGCTCATTGTGGTAAAAGAACGAACTAAAGAAATTGGCATACGTAGGGCCTTGGGAGAGGACCCTTGGTCTATTAAACTGCAAATTCTAATGGAGTCTATTTTCTTAACTATTATCTCGGGTATGGCGGGTATTACTTTAGGTGCACTTTTTATTTATGGTGTTAATGCGCTGTTGGATATGAACGGTCCTGTAGATATGTTTATGAACCCTAGTGTAAGTTTAGGAGTGGTAGTTGGTGCTTTGCTAATCCTCATTTTTTCTGGTCTTTTGGCAGGTTTCATTCCTGCGCAAAGTGCTATTAAGGTGAGACCTATAGATGCTCTTAGAACTGAATGATTATAGCCCTAGTATTGAATAGAAATAAAAACGTATAGAATAACATCAATCAATCATAAAAATGAAAAAATCAGTAACCAGAATCGTTCTTTTGTTCATAGTCGTCGCCTTTGGCGGATCAATGTATTATCTATATCAAAAGAATGCTGAAGACCCAGTCGTTTACGAAACGGAGCAAGCTTCCAAAAAGACCATTGTAAAGAAAACAGTAGCTACCGGAAGTATACTTCCGTTGGAAGAAGTACTTATTAAACCTAATATTTCTGGAGTAATAGAAGAGGTATTTGTTGAAGGTGGAGATTTTGTAAAGTCCGGTGATTTACTTTGTAGAATAAAAGTAGTGCCAAATCTCAACGCTCTTAACGACGCCAGAAATATTATTGATGAGTCAAAAATAAATTTGGACGATCAGCTTCGCAATTTGGAGCGTCAAAAGGGTCTTTTTGGCAAGGGCGTAATCTCTAAAGTAGATTTAGAACGTGCGGAGGTAACGTACAATCAGGCTAAGCAATCCTATGCTGCAGCCAATAAACGCTATGACATTGTTAAGACCGGTACAACCAAAGGCTTTGGTAATGCTGCCAATACACAGATTAGAGCTACCGTTAGCGGTATGGTTCTAGAGGTTCCTGTGGAAGTGGGTAATCAGGTTATTGAAAGCAATAATTTTAATGAAGGAACAACCATTGCTGCTATTGCCGATGTAGATAAAATGATCTTTGAAGGAAAGGTAGATGAAAGCGAAGTAGGGAAAATCAAAGAAAATCTACCGTTGGAAATTACAATTGGGGCTTTAGAAGGAAAAACGTTTGATGCGGTTTTAGATTACATTGCCCCAAAGGGAAAAGAAGAAAATGGAGCTATTCAATTTGAAATAAAAGGCACCATGAAAAAACAGGATTCCGTATTTATTCGCGCTGGACTAAGTGCAAATGCATCGGTAATTTTAGGTAGGGCAGATAGCGTATTATCTATAAAAGAAGCTTTGATACAGTTTGATGATATAACAAAAGAACCTTTTGTTGAAATAGAAAACGGGGATCAGAAGTTTGAACGAAGAGATATAGAATTGGGTATTAGTGATGGAATTGATGTGGAAATAAAATCCGGAATAACTGAAACAGACAAGATTAAGGTCTGGAATGCCATCGAAAAAGAGGAAGAAGAAGGATAATTTAATATTTAACAGAAAATTTGGAGTCCATCTTGTAACAATTCGGCAACTTACATGTCATATTGCCATATTGTTTTGAAAATTCCAACATAATTAACAAAACTACCATGATTGAAATTAAAGATCTTCACAAGTCCTACAAAATGGGTAGCAACTCATTACATGTCTTAAAAGGATTAAATTTTAGTATTGACGAGGGAGAACTTGTGGCTATCATGGGTTCATCTGGATCTGGTAAATCAACCCTTTTGAATATCTTGGGAATGCTAGATGAAGCCGATTCTGGATCATATACTTTAGACGGGGTTCCTATAAAAGATTTAAATGAAACCAAAGCGGCCAAGTACCGTAACAAATTCTTGGGTTTTGTATTCCAATCTTTTAATCTTATCAACTATAAAAGCGCCATGGAAAATGTAGCCTTGCCTTTATATTATCAAAAAGTACCAAGAAAAGAAAGGGAAGAGAAAGCTTTAAAATATTTAGCGCAGGTTGGTCTTAAGGAATGGGCTACGCATTTGCCAAACG
Organism: Zobellia barbeyronii; assembly: GCF_018603515.1. Classification (GTDB taxonomy): domain Bacteria; phylum Bacteroidota; class Bacteroidia; order Flavobacteriales; family Flavobacteriaceae; genus Zobellia; species Zobellia barbeyronii. The sequence continues at coordinate 472,222 of NZ_JACATN010000004.1, read as the reverse complement.
AACTTTCTGGTGGTCAAAAGCAACGTGTGGCTATTGCCCGTGCAATGGCGGCAGAGCCAAAGGTATTGCTGGCAGATGAGCCAACAGGTGCGTTAGATAGTAAAACTTCTTATGAGGTAATGGACCTTATTCAGAATATTAATGATAAAGGTAATACCATTCTTGTAGTAACGCATGAAGAAGACATAGCCCATATGTGCAAACGTATTGTACATTTAAAAGATGGTGTCATTGTCGAAGATAAAAAAGTAGAACAGGTTAGGGCCGCTCAGTATGTTAAATAGAGACAACTGGAAAGAAATATTCGAGACTATTCAGAAGAACAAACTTCGTACATTTTTGTCGGGGTTTACTGTTGCTTTGGGGATTCTAATTTTTGTTGTACTCTTCGGTTTTGGTAATGGTTTGATCAATACTTTCGATGATTTTTTTGGGAACGATGCTACTAATGTATTTTATGTCTTTCCTGGTAGAACAACAATGCCTTATAAGGGCTATAAGTCAAACAGAGTTATAGAGTTTGATAACAGTGATTTAGCCGATATTGAAAAAAATTTCCCTTTATTTCTAGAATATATTAGTCCAAGGATAACAAGGCAAGATACCGTAAGTTACTTGAATGAGTCAAATAGTTATAGAACACTTGGGGTAGGGCCAGCTCATCAATTCAGTGAAATGACCATTATAATGAAAGGTCGTTATTTGAATAATCAAGATATCAAGAACAAGACTAAGTATGCTGTTATTGGTAGGTTGGTAGAAGAAGATTTGTTTGGCGCCAAAAATTCTCTTGGAAAGTATATTGATGTGGGCGGAAGTTCCTTCAAGGTTGTAGGGGTGTTTCAAGATGATGGTGGTGATAATGAAGAACGCATTGTCTATATTCCTTATACTACACAACAACTGATTGAAAAAAACACGGATAAAATTGGCCAAATCGTTGTTGGTTTTAAACCGCAAATAGGATATGCAGGTGCAATGGCTTTTGATAAGAGTCTTGATCAGTTTATACGGTCCAAAAAATTTATTAATCCTAAAGATCAAAACGGAGTTTTCATAAGGAATGTAGCAGACCAGTTGAAGCAGAACCAACAGTTTGCTCGCGTTTTACAGATAATTGTAGGTTTTGTAGCCTTCGGAACCATCATAGCTGGTATTATTGGTATCAGTAATATTATGGTTTTTGTAGTGAAGGAACGAACAAAGGAACTTGGTATTCGAAAAGCACTTGGGGCAACCCCCAAAGCAGTTATAGGAACCATTTTATTAGAGTCCGTGTTTATTACAACGGTTTCCGGTTTTATAGGTATGCTCATTGGAATTGTGATTTTAAGTTCCTTGGGCGACAAGCTAAAAGATTTTTTCATTACCAACCCATATATAGATACGAGCGTTGCAATTTCGGCCACATTTGTTCTTATAATTTTTGGAGCTATTGCTGGTTATGTTCCGGCAAGACGTGCAGCCCGTATTAAACCTATTGTAGCCTTAAGAGACGAATAATATGCGATTTATATTCGATAGAAATACTTGGCAAGAAATTTTTGGTTCCATCAGTAAGAACAAGATGCGAACCGTGATTACCGTGGTGGGTGTTCTCTGGGGAATCTTTATTTATATAGCACTCTCCGGTGCGGCCAAGGGTATGGACAATGGTTTTGAGAGTATGTTCGAGACTATTGCCAGAAATAGTATGTTCGTTTGGGCGCAAAACACAAGTATGCCTAACGAAGGATACAAAACAGGGCGGCAGATGCAGTTGAAACTAGATGATGCGGTAATGATACAAAATCGCATTCCCGAAGTAGAGTATATAGCACCACGTAACGTACGGGGCTTTTTTGGTTCTGCTCCCGCAAATATTGGTCGTAACAACAAAACAGGCAGTTATTCGCTTTTTGGTGATTTTCCTGAGTTCACAAAAATTGCACCTAAGAAAATTTATGATGGTGGTCGTTTTATCAACGATAAAGATATTGAGATGTCTAGAAAGGTGGCCGTAATAGGAGAGCGTACTCAAAAGGAACTTTTTGATAAGGATGAAAACCCAATTGGAGGTTATTTTAAAATAGATGATGTCTTTTTTCAGGTAGTAGGAGTTCATAAGTTTGAACAAAGTGGTGGCTTTGGAGGAGATGGTGACATTTTTATCCCTTTTTCGACCTTTAAAAAATTATATAATACAGGTGATGACGTGGGGTGGTTTTCTATTGCAGCTTATGACAATGTTGATGTAGTCAAAGTTGAAGAAAACATTAAAAATTTATTGAAGAATATTCATCACGTGCATCCAGATGATGATCGTGCTTTTGGTTCTTTCAACCTAGGAGAGCAGTTCAATAAAATTGTAGGCTTTGCAGATGGTATTACCTTTTTGTCATTGATAGTGGGTATTGCCACAATATTTGCGGGCGTAATCGGTATCGGGAATATTCTATTGATTTCGGTAAAAGAACGAACCAAAGAACTTGGTGTGCGTAGAGCCTTAGGAGCTACACCTGCTGAGGTGCGCAATCAGATTATCTTAGAATCGGTATTCTTGACCGTTATTGCGGGAATCATGGGTATTATTCTTGGAGCACTTGCATTGGCTGGAATTAATAGTGCTACTCAAGACATAGACTTTCCATACACCAACCCAACAGTGCCTATACCTTACGTAATTGGCGCATTGGTCATAATGGTAGTGCTAGGAACTTTAATAGGCCTTATACCTGCTCAAAGAGCCGTGAGTATAAAACCAATTGATGCCCTTAGGGAGGAATAATAAGAAATTTTGTAACAAAACGGAAAACAACAAAACCAATAGACAACAAATACACCTGAAAAAATGAACAAGATCGTAAAATATATCTTAATTGGTATTTTGGTGCTAGGCGCTTTATGGGCCGCGGCTTTTTTTATAAAATCGAATAGTAAAGATGCAGTTACTTACGAAACAGAAACACCATTTATCACTAATATAGAAAAGAAAACGGTGGCCACAGGTAAGGTAGTTCCTGAGGATGAAGTAGAAATTAAGCCTCAGATTTCGGGTATTATTCAAAAGATTTTCATGGAAGAAGGTCAAAAAGTCAAGTCTGGTGATTTGATTGCAACTATTAAGGTTGTGCCAAACGAGCAAGCTTTGAATCAGTCTAGAGGTAGAGTAAGAAATGCCGAATTGGCTCTGAACAACGTGAAGATAGAGTACAACAGAAACAAATCGTTATTTGATAAAGGGGTCATCTCAAGTCAAGACTTTAATACTTTACAGTTACAATACGATCAAGGCCAGCAAGAACTTGAAAATGCGAGAGCAGATTATCAAATCATTCGCCAAGGTTCTGCAGGAGGTTCTACAAGTGCCAATACTAACATACGTGCTACCGTAGACGGTACTATTTTAGAAATACCGGTAGAAGAGGGTGATCAGGTTATTGAGAGTAATAATTTTAATGACGGTACTACTATTGCTTCAATTGCAGATTTAAGCAAGATGATTTTTGAAGGTAAGGTAGATGAAGGCGAAGTGGCCAAACTTGAAATAGGTACACCCTTAAAAATTAGTCTAGGTGCGGTAGAAGGTGCTGAACTGGATGCGAAATTGCGATTCATTGCACCTAAAGGAATAGAAGAAACGGGAGCCGTACAATTTAAGATTGAAGGTGATGTAGAGGTTAAGGAAGATATTTTTCTTAGAGCAGGATATAGCGCCAATGCTTCATTGGTTCTAGAGAAAAAAGATGATGTTTTAGTTATACCTGAAGCTTTATTGCAGTTTGATAAAAAAACAGACGAGCCTTATGTTGAAATTGAAACTGGTGATCAGGAGTTCGAAAGAAAGGATGTTGAAATAGGGATTTCAGATGGCGTAAACGTTGAAATCGTTTCCGGCCTAACGGAATCTGATAAAGTTAAAGTTTGGAGTAAGACAGAGCCTATTAAAAAAGGAGAGGACGAAGAGGAAAAGGAAGAGGCAGAAAGTGAAGAGTAACAATCATCAATCATAATCAAAAAATCAAAACATGAATTTTAAACTAACAGCATTACTGCTCTTATTTTCTATTGGAGCGGTTAGCGCACAGCAGAAAAATTGGACGCTGCAGGAATGCGTAGAGTATGCGGTAGAACACAATCTCTCCGTAGAACAGTATGAATTAGATTTGCAGAATGCACAAATTGATAAATCTGATGCAGTGGGTGCAATGTTACCTGCGGTAAACGCTTCTTCAAGTGTTACGGGTAGTACGGGTCTTTCATTTGACCCGACAACCAATCAGCCGGTTACTACAACAATTTTATCGGCTAGTGGTGGGATAACTTCTTCGTTGACACTTTTTGATGGGTTGCGAAACCTTCATCGTTTGAATCGTGCCAAGCTGAATGCGATATCCAATCAATATCGCTTAGATGACCTTAAAGATGATATTCGTTTAAACGTAGCTAATTCTTATTTGCAAATACTATCTAATAAGGAAACTTTAAAAGTATTTGAGGCTCAATTTGCCGTATCGGAACAGGATTTAAAACGGTCAAAGGAATTGGTAGATGCAGGGGTACTGCCTAATGGCGATTTACTGGAAATAGAAGCTACATTGGCAAATCTGGAACAACAGATTGTAAACACTCAGAACCAAGTGCTAATTTCCCGTATCAACTTGGCGCAGTTGCTTCAAATTACGGATTACGAAAATTTTGATGTTTTGGAAGGCGATTTTCAGGTACCTCCTTCTGAGGTTCTTACGAAGGCTCCAAAGGAAATTTTTGCTGAAGCCTTAACTTTTAGGAACGATATTAAGTTTTCTCAATCAGGAATAGATTTGGCTAATAAAGATTTGGATATCGCCAAAGGTGCTGTTTATCCTTCTTTGGGAGCTTTCTTTAATTACAATACTAGGTATTCTGATCAAGGCGGTTTTGATAGTTCTACGGGTAGTTTAGTACCTGCTGAAAGTTTTTCAAATCAGTTATGGATCAATGACGGTATTTCTTATGGTGCACGGTTAGATATTCCAATTTTCAATGGCTTTGCAGTGAAGAACAACATTAAAAGGTCTAAAATTAATGTTGAGAAAGCAAAACTACAGTTAGAGCAAGAAAAATTGAATTTGGAAACCAATATCAATCAAGCATATGTAGATGTAACAAGCTTTTCAAAAGCATACGATGCCGCCCAAAAAACTTTGGATGCAAGACGTTTGGCATATGATTACTCTAAAGAACGTTATGACGTAGGTCTTATGAATGCTTTTGATTTTAGCCAGGCGCAATCTAGAGTAGACAATGCAGAGGCAGATTTGATTAGAACTAAATACGATTATATTTTTAGACTTAAGGTGCTAGAATTCTATTTTGGCTTGCCTTTAGAGATGAAATAAGAAGATTGCAGTATATAATATACGACCTGTTTGGTGTAATGCCGAGCAGGTCTTTTTTTATATGTAATTTAAACCTTCTCGTGTATCTTTGCAATCGTATGAGCATAATATTAAACTTAGAAACGGCAACTACCAATTGTTCGGTAAGTATTGCCAAAGAAGGAAGGATTTTGGCAATTAAAGAGCATGATACGCCTAATTATTCCCATTCCGAGCAATTGCATATCTTCATTCAAGAAGTGCTTAAGGAAGTAAATATAGATGCTTCTGAGTTGGATGCTATTGCAGTTAGTAAAGGTCCAGGCTCGTATACAGGTCTCCGTATTGGCGTTTCCGCAGCTAAAGGATTATGTTTTGCTTTAGATATACCTTTAATTTCAATTGCAACGCTGAGTAGTATGGCTGCCCAAGTGGTATCAATAGATATTGATTATATCATTCCTGTTTTAGATGCACGCCGTATGGAAGTGTATTCAGTTGTATTTGATAAAGATAAAAATGAGGTAAGAGCTACAGAAGCAGAAATAATAGAAGAGAATTCTTTCTCTGAATATTTAGAAAAGGGAAAAGTGATTTTGGTAGGTAGTGGTGCAGAAAAGTGTAAAACAATGCTATCTCATGCTAATCTTAGTTATAACACAACCATTGTGCCTTCGGCGAATGAAATGGTTCAACTATCCTATAAAAAATTCAAAGCAGGCGAATTTGAAGATGTCGCCTACTTTGAACCTTATTATTTAAAAGACTTTATGCTACAACAGAAGAAAAAAAAGTAATTCTGTTTATGTCCTAGTCTATGCCTTTAGAGGCTGACCCTTTACATGTACATCGCGTTGTGGGAATGGTATTTCAATACCTTCTTCATCAAATCTTCTTTTAATTTCCTCTAGTATAAAAAAGTGAGCAGCCCAGAAAACGGAATTCTCTGCCCAAAACCGTAGGCTCAGGTTTACTGAACTATCGCCTAATGCATCAACATAAACCTCTGGTTTGGGATCTTTAAGTACATTCTCGTTTTTCTGACAGATATCAAGCATGATATCTTTGGCAGCCTTAATATTAGAGCTATATCCTATACCAACTTTAATATTATCTCTTCTTGTAGGCATAGCACTATAGTTCACGACATTATTGTTTGATAATTGTCCGTTGGGTATAATTGCCAATTGATTACCGAATGTAGAGAGTTTAGTATAGAAAATAGTAATTTCCTTTACAGTTCCATCTACACTTTGTGCTGATATAAAGTCACCTATTTTAAACGGTTTGAATAATAGTATAAGAACACCTCCGGCAAAATTGGAAAGTGATCCCTGTAGTGCTAAACCAATAGCCAAACCGGCAGCACCTATTATAGCGATAAGTGATGATGATTTAACGCCCAACTGGGTAATCACCAAAACAAAAAGTAAAACCTTAAGAGCTATATTTATAAAACTTTGTAAAAAGCTTTCTAAGGCTAAATCGTAATCTTTCTTTTCAAAGAATTTACGGACCATTTTATTTAGAAAGCCAACTATCCAAAGGCCAACGACTAAAATGATAATTGCCATAATTAAATCGGGCAAAACCTTCCATGCCCATTCTATTGCCTTGTCTATATGTTCTTGATAATTTGCGAATTCTTCCATTTATTTTTTATTTATGTGGGCAACATACTAAATACAGGGGCCTCAATCAAGCTCAAATCATTAAACTATTGTTAATGGAGCCTGTATAAATCGAATGAGTCAACACTTTGTTTATATGTGTTCAAAACGCAATGTGCACCCAATAATTGTTGTAGGTACTAGATGCTTTTTTTAATCATTTTAGAGGTAAAAAAAAGCGCCGCAATATATTGCGGCGCTCTCTACTAAACTGTTTTTCGTGTTTACTTGATTTCAAAAGTAATTTTGACGTTCACACGATAATTGTCCATTTTCCCATCTTTTACGGTAGCACTTTGCTCGTTGATGTAAACCGACTTTATATTCTTTACTGATTTAGAAGCTTGAGCTACTGCTTGTTTAGCTGCATCTTCCCAGCCTTTGTCAGAATTTGCTAAAACTTCTATTACTTTTAAAACTGCCATAATAATTTATTTTTATAGTTTCCTTGAAATTACAAAAATATTGGACAGGTTTGTTACTTATAAGCCTATAAAAATTAGACTACTAGCCATTTACGGCAACTACTTCGTTTACTTTGTCTCCCATCATATTCTTTAACATGGTCTCAATACCATTCTTTAAAGTGAAGGTAGAAGAAGGGCAGCCGCTACATGCGCCTTGTAAAATAACGTTTACAGTCTTACTTTCTTCTTCGTACGATTGAAAGAGAATATTCCCACCGTCACTTGCAACTGCAGGCTTTACGTATTCCTCAAGAATATCTACAATTTGTTGAGAAGTATCGTCTAATTCTGCAACTGGTTGACTTGGAACAGAACTATCTTGAGCTTCTTCCTTTGTTTTAGCTATTGCACTTTCCGAAACAGCTTCATTACCATCGGCAAGGTATTCACGTATGTGTTCGCGTAACGGCATGGTAACGTCTTCCCACTCAGCAACGTCATACTTGCTAACAGAAACATAATTAAGATCAAAGAAAACTTCTTTAACAAACGGAAAACTAAATAACTGTTTAGCTAATTCAGAATTTTTGGCCTCATCTATATTCTTAAACTCAAAAGCGCCAGGAACAATAGGTTTGTTCGCTACAAATTTCATTACTGACGGGTTAGGGGTAACCTCTGCGTAAACTGTAATGGCAACTTTTTTGGAAGTTTCATCTTCTTCGTTTACAATAGGTTCATCAGCATTTAAGTACTCAACCAACTGTTGGGCAACTTCGTCTTTTACATCATCCCATTCAACAATATCAAAACGCTCAAGTCCAATAAAGTTACCAGAGATATATACCGTCTTGATAAACGGAAGGTAAAAAAGTTGCTGGGCCAAAGGTGATTTTTTGGCTTCGTCTATATTTTTGAACTCGTAGTTCTTGTTTTTCGTTAAAAAGTGATTCGTCTCAAATTTTAGAATCGCAGGGTTGTTGGTTTTAACAACCGTAATTGTATACTCCTTCATGGTGTCAAAATTTTTGTAAAAATACAACCTATTTTTGAACAGTCCGTATTGATTTGTCTATATAATAATGTTGCGTTTCAACCGTTATACCTTATATTTAGTCGATAAAATAATCATCCTCTATATCCAACAGATGAAATACCGTTTACTGCTATTGCTTGCATCTCTTTCTTTTGCATTTCAATCTACCGCACAAGAAGGGATACCTGTATATTTTGATTACTTATCGGATAATTACTATTTGGTTTATCCATCAATGGCCGGTATTAGTGAAGGAGGAAAAATAAGGGCTACTGCAAGAATGCAATGGTTTGATGTAGATGATGCTCCAAATTTACAAACCATAAACGCCAATTTTAGAATCGGAGAAAGTAATAGTGGAGTAGGAGTCATCATTTTTAATGATGCTAACGGTTACCATTCACAAACTGGAGTAAAGGTTACATATGCCCATCATTTAAAATTGGGTGGCGACGGTCGAAACTTAAATCAACTTTCATTTGGTTTAAGTCCTACATATTTACAGAGTAGTTTAGATGAGTCTGAATTTCGTTCAGATGTGCTTGATGATGCTATTTCTGGTATAAAATTGAGCGAGGGTTATTTTAATGTAGACTTAGGTTTTTCATATAATTTAATGGAATTTTATGCTCATGTGGCGGTAACCAATCTATTAGGTAGTGAGCGTAGTCTGTATCGCTATGGGAAAGGAAATGACCAAATCCCTGTAATTGATAACCTAAGGAGATATTTGTTTTCGGTAGGTTATGTTTTTGGTAAACAGGAATGGCAATTAGAGCCTTCTGTTTTGTTTCAGATGAGTGAGTTTACAAAAGAAAAAACAATCGATTTAAATGCAAAAGTCTACAAAGACGTAGATTTTGGACGCATTTGGGGAGGATTGTCATATAGAAGAAGTTTTGAAGGTGGGCAATTTGCAACAGCAGATAGCTTTGGAGAACAACGCTTGCAATTGATTACTCCTATAGTAGGAGCCAATGTTGGAAACTTCATGGTTTCGTATAATTATTCTTATCAGTCAGGCGATATTCGTTTTGATAGCGGTGGATTTCACCAAATAACATTGGGTTACGATTTTGGTCAAAAAGAACGTAGATATGATTGCTATTGTCCTTCGGCGCAATAGGTATTTGAAAATACAAACAAACAAAAAAGCATCCCGAAATTTCGGGATGCTTTTTTGTTTGAAGTAAAGTGGTGACTATTCTTCCCACTTATAATCTTTTTTTGCAGCTTGTTTTTTAATTGCTTCCAACATAGCATTTTCTAGTTCTCCTTTTCCTCCTTCTTTCTGTTGTTCGGCAATGAATTTTTCACGTTTGGCATTTAGTGTTTGAATCTCTTTCTGTATTTTGATTCGGTCAGATTTTTTTTCTTGAACGTAAGACTCTATTTCAGCCTTCGATTTTCCTTTTAATTCTTTGGGTAGTTCGTCTTGTTTTACCTTGGTAATGTCAAAAGATTCATCATCAGAGGCATCAACCAAATCCCAATTTTTATTTTTATAAAGTCTAGAGCTTTTGCTCACCGCCCGTTTTACCGCAACTGCTTCTTCTAATTCATAGGCATTGCTGTCTTGGGTGGATTGTTTTTCCATTTTGGCACTTCCCATTGCTCCGTATGAAATGTACGTTTTGTTCAATTTTGAGTTTAGTTGTATGATGACATCATCATAAGGCGTATCAATATGAACTACCTTTCTATTATGGTCAATAGCAATGTACTCGCCTCCGGTTAGTGTAGCACCATTTTTCCAATCAGAACTAATTCCTTGCTCATAGTTTCCGCAGTAAATAGTGTTAACTACAATGTCTTTTTCTTTGGCATTGGTAACTGCATCCTTGTAATTTAACTTGCCTTGTGTAAAAGGTTCATTGCCTGCAATAAAAATCATTTTAAGGTTATCTGGGTTTTCTCCCCAATTCAATTGTTTTAATGAGGTATGGATAACCTCGCCGCAATACTCCTCTCCACCATTCGTGGTTAATGAGAACAGTTTCTCAGATATTTCGTCTAAGTCTCCGCTAAAGTTTAAAACCTGTTGAATATATCCTTCTCTTGAAGATAAATTGTCGTTACCATATTGGTAAAGTGCAATTTGTAGTTCCGGCCGTTGCTCATTGCCGCATTTAGCATAGGTAAACTTGTTTACGATATCCCAAAGCTGCGATTTGGCCTGGTTGATAAGGCCATCCATACTATTACTGGTATCTAGTAGCAAGGCAATCTTTACTGTGTTGGTTTTTGGTTTTTCGTCATTTGCTGTTGTAAATGATTGGGCCAGTACTGGTTCTGTAGTTGCTTTTTTAGGTTTTAGCTCACAGCCGTACATACCAGTTAAGGCGAATGACATAAAAGCTAATCCAAGAATTTGTCGTGTGTTTTTCATAATTATTTTTTTTGATGCTCTATTTAGAGGTGATTAATTTGTTTGTGTTTATCGCTATTGATGAGGTAAAAGTAGAGGCAACTTATTTGCTGTAAAACCTATTTTGAGGGAAGTGGTGTTTTAAAAGAGGGAACGTTCCTTTTGAATGCGTGAAGCCTTTAGAAAGGGGAATTTTTTAAGGGATTAGGTGTAAAGGGCGTTTTTTAGTGCCGCATAATTCAACTAAGTTTACGTTGTACAAATAATTAGATGCAATCAATTCGCTACATATTGTTTTTCCTTTTTATAGGATGCTCCACAATGAACTCTTGGGCGCAAAGAGAGGCGGGGCGTAGTAAAATGGCCATGCCTCAAAATAACCTGCATCAAGTATATTTAGATTCGGCCAATACCTATAAACAAAGTGATATTGAAAAGAGTATTGATTATATCACCAATTCAATAGCAGTTCTTGGGAAACGGGCGGATAAAAAGTCGCTTGCGGAATCTTTGGTGGCCTTGGGTGAGGTATATCGATACCACAATCAATATGATTTAGCAATCACCAACTATAAAGATGCATTAGAAGCATATAAGGCCACCCGGACAACTTTGCTGCTAGCTGAAGCTTATATTCTAAATAAACAGTTTTCAGAAGCCGAAAAAGAACTTCAGCCTTTATTAAAAATTGAAGGTCTTAAGCCTTCTCAGAAAGTAAGTTTAAATGAGAACTTGGGAGATGCATATAGAGGATTGGGACTAGTTGAAAAAGCGGTGGCATTTTATGAAGAAGGACTTGTAGTTGCAAGAAAGAATCAAATAACTCCTAAGCTTGCCGATTTAAATTCCAAGATTGCCGATACCTATGCCCAAGACGATAAATTAGTTGAGGCAGGTGCCTATTATAATAGTTCTCTTCAGCTAACAGAAGGTTTAGAGCCTAAGCGTGCCGTACAAGAAAAAGAGAAAGTTGCCGATTTCTATAATCAGAAAAGCCAATACGGAGCTGAAATTGAACTGCGTAAAAAAAGTCTTAATGAGCTAAAAACTCTTCCAAAAGGAAGAACGACCAAACGAGAAGCGCGAGGAGATTTTGACTCCATTACTTCTCAGCGTATCAACTACAAAATTGCCAATGCCTATATAGCTCAGGACAAGTATGACGAGGCTATTCCGTATTTGAAAGAGAGTATAGAAGAAGCAGGTTCTGAAAACGATTTGGTGGTGCAAAAAGATGCAACGCGTAAACTTTCGGAGGTTTTTGAATATAAAGGAGACTACCCAAAGGCTTTTGAGAGTTATAGAAATTACGTGTCTTTGGTAGATACTTTGTATGTGCGAAAAGAACAAGAAATATCTAGGGCAGCCAGATTTAACCGAGAGATTTCTTCTAAACAGAACCGAATTTCTGGTCTTGAGCAAGAAAGAGAGTTGTCCCAAAGCAAGTATGACTTGGCATTGACGGAACAGGAATTGATACAAGAGAATAACAAACGCCAAAAATGGATTATCTACTCCCTTATTTTTGGTATGATATTGCTGGGGCTGGCGGCATTTTTCTTTTACCGTAGCAATCAGCAGCAAAAATTGGCGAACAATCTTTTGGCTTTAAAATCTTTGCGTTCGCAAATGAATCCGCATTTTATTTTTAATGCTCTTAATTCGGTAAATAATTACATCGCCAAGAGTGATGAGCGCAGTGCTAATCGGTTTTTGAGTGAGTTTTCAACCTTAATGCGATCGGTGTTGGAGAATTCTGAGGAAGATTTTATTCCGCTTGCTAAAGAATTAGATTTGTTGGAGTTGTATGTGAAGTTAGAGCATTCGCGTTTTCCTGATAAGTTTGATTATGAATTGAATGTAGATAAAAGCATAGATGTTTCAACTTTTGAAATCCCGCCTATGCTACTTCAGCCTTATATAGAAAATGCTATTTGGCATGGGCTAAGATATAAAGAAGAAAAAGGCCTCTTGAAAATCGATGTAAAACCAAAAGGAACAACATCCTTAGAAATAACCATTACCGATGACGGTATCGGGAGAAAAAAATCCGCAGAACTAAAAACTCAGAACCAAAAGAAACAGAAATCAAAGGGTATGGGGAATATCAAAAAACGAATTGCCATTCTAAATGATATGTATAAGAATAAGGTAGATGTTACTATTTCTGACCTTACTGTAGATGGTTCTGGAACAAAAGTGCTGTTCGTTCTTCATAAAGACTAATAAGATTCTATTCTATTTAAAAACTTGCCATGAAATTGAATGCCATAATTGTAGAAGACGAAGCTAATAGCCGTGAAATATTACGAAACTATTTAGGTAAATACTGTGCGGATGTAAATTTGGTAGGAGAGGCGGCATCAATTCAAGAAGGGCTTGAGCTTATTCAAAAGCACGATTTGGACTTAGTGTTTTTAGATGTAGAGATGCCTTTTGGGAATGCCTTTGATTTATTGGACCAGTTACCTGACCGTACCTTTGAGACGGTTTTTGTAACGGCTTATAATCAATATGCTATGGATGCTTTAAACAGCCATGCTGCGTATTACCTTATGAAGCCTATAAATATTGATGAATTGATTAAGGCCGTTAGTTATGTGCAGGAGATAAAGCAAAAAGAAAATGAATTGGCAGATACGGTATTGCAGCCAAAACTAAAATCGGTAGAAGGGAAAATAACTTTGCCACAGCAAGATGGTTTTCAGGTGCTTAATGTTGCGGATATACTCTATTGCAAGGCCGATGATAATTACACCGAGATTTATCTAGAAAATAAAAAGATTCTAGTGAGTAAAACTTTAAAGTATTTTGAAGACGCGCTTGCCGGTTTTTCGTTTGCCCGTATTCATAAATCATACTTGGTAAATGTGAACGAAGTAGTAAAATACAGAAAAGGAAAGGGAGGGAGTGTGGTAGTCTCTAACGGAAAAGAGTTACTGGTCTCGGCTTCAAAGAAGAAAGACTTTTTAGCGTATTTTTAAAAGCTCTGAATTAAGATAAAAAGAATTAAAATGATAAAAACGATTAACGGAAAATCACCACAATTTGGTGACGATTGTTTCATTGCAGAAAATGCTACGATTGTAGGAGAGGTAACGATGGGCGACCAATGTAGTATCTGGTATAATGCCGTACTTAGAGGAGATGTGCATTTCATTAAAATGGGCAATAAAGTAAATGTGCAAGACGGTGCCATAGTACATTGTACGTACCAGAAATCGCCAACTACCATTGGCAATAATGTTTCCATAGGACACAATGCTATTGTTCATGGGTGTACTTTAAAAGATAATGTGCTCGTAGGTATGGGGAGTATAATTATGGATGATTGTATTGTGGAAAGTAATAGTATCATTGCAGCTGGTGCTGTAGTAACAAAAGGAACCCATGTGCCGGCAGGAAGTATATTTGCGGGGACACCAGCTAAGAAAATAAAAGATATTAGTCCGGAACTCAGTTCAGGAGAAATTGATCGTATAGCCAACAATTACGTAATGTACTCCAGTTGGTTTAAAGAGTAGGAAACGGTACTTGAGACTTGAACTTAATTTGCTATTTTTGCACGCACCAAAAAACGAAAAATAATGAATGCATATATATTTCCCGGACAAGGGGCGCAATTTGTTGGTATGGGTCTAGACCTCTATGAAAAATACCCATTGGCACAACAGCTTTTTGAGCAGGCAAATGAGATTCTTGGTTTTGCTATTACAGATATTATGTTTGAAGGTACGCCCGAAGACTTAAAGCAAACTAAGGTTACCCAGCCGGCCATTTTTTTACATTCGGTTATTTTGAGTAAGGTAATGGGCGATAGTTTTAAGCCAGATATGGTTGCAGGCCATTCATTAGGTGAGTTTTCTGCCTTAGTAGCTAATGGCTCCTTAGGTTTTGAAGATGGATTAAAATTGGTTTCTCAACGCGCTTTGGCTATGCAGAAAGCATGTGAGCTTCAGCCAAGTACAATGGCAGCGGTTTTAGGACTAGAAGATGCTATAGTAGAGAAGATATGTGAGGAAACCCCAGGTATTGTGGTAGCAGCAAATTATAACTGTCCTGGACAATTAGTAATTTCAGGAGAGGTAGAAGCTATAGATGCAGCTTGTGTTAAAATGAAAGAAGCAGGCGCTAGAAGAGCTTTGGTACTTCCTGTAGGTGGTGCATTTCATTCGCCTTTAATGGAGCCTGCTCGTGAAGAGTTGGCGGCAGCAATAGAGAATACAACTTTTGCAACACCTAAGTGTCCAGTTTACCAAAATGTGACGACTGTTGCGGTTAGTGATGCTGTTGAAATTCAGAAAAATCTAATTTCTCAATTGACTGCGCCTGTAAAATGGACGCAAAGTGTGGAAAATATGGTAAAAGACGGAGCTTCCCTGTTTATAGAGGTTGGTCCTGGGAAAGTGTTGCAAGGCCTAGTTAGAAAAATAGCTCCTGATGCAAAAAGTCAGTCGGCAGATATCCCAAGTTGATGTTTCATCCGTATATGATGTAGTTCGTCCATAAAACCTTGATTTAACCCCAAAATTACGGTAGTGGACATTTTTTTTAGTAATATTGACGCCCATTTAGCCACGACCTACTTTATTTGCTGTGAATTGAATCTTTGTTCAAAGGACAGTTATGAAATTGAAAAAGAAAAAAGCTTGCTTAGCCCATAGTTTAAGAACACAGGGAAAAGGTATTCTAATATTATTTTTGTTTTTGTGTGTTGGCTTTGCTGCTAATGCACAAACAATCTCTATTACTCGTGCGCCTGGAGCTTCTCCTGAGGGGGGAGCTGGCACCTCGTTTACACTTACGAGAACCGCTCCGCTGTTAAGTGTCGGTAATGTGGTTACAATAGCATTCTCTGGATCGGCAGTTAATGGTGTTGATTTTACTGACGCTGCAACTGGTAATGCTATTGAAACTTCCTACACATTAAACAGTGTAAATAGGGTAATTACGGTCGTTATTGATGTTACTGATGATGAGTTGGTTGAGGTTGATGAAGCTTTTAATATTAGCATTACTAATATTACAAATGGAGGAACAGTAGTGGCTGGGGCGGGAGAAGTTGATTATACTATAGCCGATAATGACATAGGTATATTTACATTAAGTAGAACACCTGCAACCCTTGCAGAAGATGGTGCTCCAAATGCAAGGTATACGCTTACTCTTGATAAGGTAAATGCTACTGGAGCGGCTGTAACCGTTCCATATAATTTTAACGCTATAGGTGCAAATCTGGGTACAGCAACTTATGGCACCGATTATACAGCCCCTGGTCCTGCAAGTGGTTCATTTGTTTTTCCTAATGGAGGGAATGCGACCCAGACAATAGTTGTAAATCCTACCCCTGACACGACCCCAGAGTCCGATGAAACGATTATCCTAACATTGGGCAACCCAAGCGATAATGCCAAGTTTTCTTATACACAAAGGGCTGTCCCCCAACGAACGGTAACGATTATAGATAATGATTGTGCTGCTGGCGATGCTGCTCCAGTATTAAATGCTACTACAGCAGCTTTTTGTGATGAATTTACTATAGGATTAGATAGCTATTACGATGGGGCTAGACCTACAGGTGCATTCTTAATATGGACTACCAACAATACAGATTTACTACTTCAGTCAGATTGGACTTCTAGAATAGATGATAGCCCTGTAAGTGAACCAGGAACTTACTATGCTTTTTTCTGGGATGAACCTAACAATTGTGCTAGTGAAAACTTTGCAACTTTAACTATAACACAAAGTATTTCGCCATCTGCTGGCGCTATAACTGCACCCGCTAACCCGTTGTGTAATAATGCAGATCCCAATTTAGGCGCAAATAGTTTAGACCTTGATACAATAATTTCAGGTCAAACGGCAGGTGCTTGGACGGTTGGAACAGTTCCTGGTGGAACTACACCAACCATAGGTGCGGGTAATGTTGTCACTTTTGAAGGTCAAGCGGTTGGGGATTATGTTTTTACCTATACTACCACAGGGGCGGTTAATCCCTGTATTGATGATTCCAAGTCGGTCACTATTAAAGTTGAAGACTGTGATAATTGTGCAGCCAAAGTACCTCCTACTTTAGATACAACAGTAACGCGTAATTTTTGTGATGACATTACAACTTCATTAAATGATTATATTGTGGGTGATGCCCCAGCCGGTACCGTGTTAAGATGGGCGTTGAACTTAGATAATCTTATAGGAAGCCCTGTTACTAACAATCGGATTAATGATCCTTTACCAGGGACTTATTATGCATTTTACTATGATACAGTGGAGAAATGTGAGGGGCCTACATTAACATTAACATTGGTTCAAAATTCAACACCTGAAATTCTTGGGACTCCATCTGGAGATAGTAGATGTGGACCAGGTGTTGTAGTTCTTACTGCTTCCGCAAGTCTTGAAGCAACAATTAATTGGTATGATCGGGAAACAGGCGGAGCTCCAGTGGGAACAGGGCTAAGTTTTACGGTGAATAATTTAATAAGCACAACATCTTATTATGTAGAGGCAGAAGCTAATACCTGTAAGTCTCCACGTATCAAAGTAGATGCGGTTATTTTACCACCGGTAAATACAGGTGCTCCGGAAAATGCGTCGTCATGTAATGATGCTGCATTTGGAACTACGACACTAGATTTAGATACCACTTTTGCTACAACAGCAAGTGCAGGTACATGGGCTTGGTCTTCAGGACCTGCCAATGTTACTCCTAATGGTGAAAATGTGGTAGATTTTCAAGGCTTGGCAAACGGTACATATGTTTTTGCTTATACAACCACAGGTGCTGTAGCTCCTTGTGAAAACGATGTAGCTGAGGTTAGTATTTCTGTTAGTAGTTGTGATACCGATGATGATGGTGATGGATTGTTTGGCGGATTAGAATCTAGCCTTGGTACTGATCCTAATAATGCGGATTCTGATGGTGATGGAGTAGATGATGGTGTTGAAGTTGGTGATGATACTGCCAATCCTTTGGATACTGACGGAGACGGAATAATTGACGCTTTAGAGTCCAATGTTTTGGATACGGATAGTGATGGCGTTATGGATCAATTGGATCCTGGTAACAGAAATGCATGTATACCGGATAACTCAAATGGACTTTGTGATACCGATGAAGATGGTATTACTGACGGGCAAGAAGAAGCAGATGGTACTAATCCATTAGATGCTTGCGACCCTGACGTCAATAATGCAAATTGTGACCCGACACCTATAGACCTAGAAGTTGTAAAGACGGTTGACAAGGAAGAAGCTGTTGCGGGAGATGAGGTGGTTTTTACACTAACAGTGAATAATTTATCTGATCGTGTTGCTCGAAACGTTACGGTAGGAGAGATGCTGGAAACAGGTTTTGAATATAAATCACACAGCGCTGCAGATGGTAGCTATGATTTAGCTGCCGGCGAATGGACAATTGCTGAGATTCCGGCAAACGGTACAACTACTTTAACTATCACTGTTGATGTGTTGGATGGTGGTCCGTACACCAACGTAGCTGAACTTTTACAATCGTTCCCAGTAGATAGTAATCCCGCAAATGATAGTTCTGAAATAACTTTAAACATTGATCTTCCAGAAGGTATTGATTTAGTTTTAGAGAAATTTGCGCGCATTGTTAAAGAAGGAGATACATTAAGTATCCGACAACCATATGAAAACTCAGATAGAGTTAACCCGTTAGTAGGTCAAGAAGTAATTTTTACAATTAGGGTAACGAATAATTCTAATGAAGATGCTATTTCTAATGTCCAAGTACGAGATACTATTTCTACAAGAGGAGATAGTGGCTTTGTTTATATAAGCAGCACAGCAGATAAAGGGGAGTACTCATCTGAGACCGGAATCTGGGTCATACCGGAATTGATTAGAAATGAAGTTGCTATTCTTGAAATAAGAGTAGGACTTCCAATAGAGGGTACTTTTGAGAATAGTGCTGAAATTATACGGTCCTCTCCGGTTGATAGTGAAGACAAATATGCTAATAATACAGACACGGCTATCGTAAATGTTTCAGCAAGGACCGAAGCTGAATTAGGAATTATTTACAATCAGTTCTCTCCAAATAATGATGGGACTAATGATGTGCTCAAAATAAATAAGCAATTTGGGGCCACTACGGTAGATTTGGTTTATGATATCAAAATTTTCAATAGATACGGAAAACTAATTGTTGAAGGTGATCAGATGACCGATGAAGTTATTTGGGATGGAATGTGGGAGGGTAAAGAATCACCTGACGGCACTTATTTTTATATCCTGAATGTAATGCTACAAGAAGAAGTAGAAGGTTTCGATACCAATACCACTAAAAAAGGCTGGATTCAGCTCATAAGATAAATAGGATAATGCAGTATAGAACACTAAAATCCTTTTACGGTTACATCTGCTTTGCTATAGGTGTATTGTTCATTTCGGCAAACAGTTTTGCTCAAAAGGAACCTCAGTATACGCAGTATATGTATAACATAGGTAGCTTTAACCCTGGCTATGTGGGTTCGGTTCAGAACCCTGAAATAGCCGCGAGTTATAGAGCACAATGGGTCGATATTGAAGGTACACCCAGAACCATTCGTTTGGGGACTAATGTACCTTTCGCTAATGAAAAAACGGGACTTGGTCTTAACATCATAAGCGATCAATTGGGGCCATCTACTCAGACTTATGTAGAAGTAGCTTATTCGTACCAGTTTAACGTTTCGGATAAAGCAAAACTTTCTTTTGGTATGGATGCAGGAGGTTCTTTCTTGAATGTAG
Organism: Zobellia barbeyronii; assembly: GCF_018603515.1. Classification (GTDB taxonomy): domain Bacteria; phylum Bacteroidota; class Bacteroidia; order Flavobacteriales; family Flavobacteriaceae; genus Zobellia; species Zobellia barbeyronii. Next base: position 452,642 of record NZ_JACATN010000004.1, on the reverse strand, counting down.
ACTTTTCAAAAGGTACGTTCGAAAACCCGGGAGAACCAATTTTAGGGCGTGAAACTATTTCAAAATTCTACCCTACAATAGGAGCAGGTTTCTTTTTGTATGAAGATGATATATGGTATCTAGGAGCTTCTATACCTAACTTCTTAACGGATGGTATATATAATGATGATGTAGCCACGATTATAGAAGATAAAATGCAGTTCAACTTTATAGGGGGTTACGTCTTTGATGTTTCCGAAATGTTGAAATTCAAACCTGCGTTTTTATTAAACTATATTAACGGAGCACCTTTAAATACCAATCTTAGTGCTAACTTTATGTATAATGATAAGTTTACCATGGGAGCATCTTACCGGGTGGGAAGTGCAGTTAGTGGCCTTGTAGGGTTTCAGATAACCAACGGTAGTTATATTGGGTATTCGTACGATTACAACACGAGCCCATTAGGTGAGTTCAGTAGTGGTTCACATGAAATAATTCTTAAGTTTTATTTAGGTAGAGGAGATGGTTCTGGCGGAAGTAGCAAGAGCTTGAAAGGGAAGCCAAAACAAATTGATACGCCTAGATTTTTCTAATATTAGACTATGAAATTCAGAATCTTCATATTATTTTTTGCATTGGCCGTAGGGTTTTCTTATGGACAAGAAGTGACATCTAAGGCCGATAATTATTTTTATAGTTATGCCTATGATGATGCTATTATTGAGTATAACAAACAAATGCAACAAGGTAAGTTCATTACTAACAATCAGCTTTTGAACTTAGCCGATTCCTATTTTCAAACGGGAGAGTACAATAAGGCCTCGAAATTATATCTTGACATTAACAAGAATGATACTATAATGTCTGCACATCGCTTTAATAAGATGTTACAGAGTTTGGCTAAAATTTCCGAGCAAGAAAGAGTTAAGGCATTTTTAAAATCTAAGAGCAATTCACTTGAGAGTGAATTGGTACAAAATGCGGAATTTAACTACCTATTGTTTGATAAAAAAGAAACGGAATCCGCTGGATTTTTTATTTTCACCTTAACTGGTAATAGCGAGTTTTCTGATTTCTCTCCTGCATTTCATGATGATAAACTATTGTTTAGTAGTGGGCGAAAAAACAAGTCAAAACGTATTTATGGTCCTTCCGGGGAATCGTATTTAGATATTTACGAAGCAGATATTGAAAAAGGTGGTAACATAGGAAACGTAAGTGTTTATAAAGGGGTACCTGATTCTCCTTTTCATAAATCTACACCTTTCTATTCCAGTACAACGGGAGGTACCTATTATGTGTTGTCTAATGCCAAGGGTAAGAACCTAGCTTTTGATGAAAAAGGAAAGAATGCATTGGCTATTGGTATGGCGTATGAAGGAGGTCTTTTTAGATTTTTATTGAAAGATTTGAGCACTTCTTTTTATTATCCGTTCTACGATGATGAAAATGAAAGATTATATTTCGCAGCTAATTTTGAAGATAGTTATGGCGGAACTGACCTGTATTATGTAGTGACCAACAATGGTCAGGTAATGTCAGAACCTATTAATATGGGGCCAAGAATCAATACACCAGGGAATGAGATAGCGCCTTTTGTTTACGATAATAGTCTCTTCTTTTCATCTGATGTTTTCTATGGTGTTGGAGGTATGGATGTATATCGTAGTAATATACAGCCAGATAATACTTTTAGTATTCCTGTAAACTTAGGCGAAGGGATAAACTCAAAATACGACGAATTTGGTTTTGTCATACGCCCAGGAGAGGGTCATGAGCTAATGGGTTATTTTTCGTCTAATAGACCAGGTGGTAAAGGTAATGATGATATCTATGGTTTTAAAGTTGCTGCCAAACCAGGTCCACGTACTCTTATCTTCAAAGGTAAAGTTGTGAAGCCTCAATATGATGAACCTATTGCCGGAGTTGAAGTAAAAGTTCTTGATAATAATGGAGGTCTTCTTAGTCAAATGTTTACCAAGGAAGACGGTACATATCAAGTGGAAATACCTTATACGGATATAGTTTCTATGGAGATGATCAAAGATGGGTATTCGACTTTTAGAGAAACATACAATCCTAAAGAATTAGAGGAGTTGCAGAAAGCACCATTACAGGTGCAATTGGCTTCCCTAAGTGATATTGTAAAAGAGAAAGAAGGGAAAAAGGTATTGAATAATGTTAACAATTTCTTTTTTGAAACAGGTAAGAGTAACGTTAATATAGCAATGACCGCAGAGTTGGATAAGGTTGTAGATGCTATTAAAAAATTCCCTGAACTTAGAATTTCAATAGAGACCCACACAGATAGTAAAGGTGGAAGTAGTTCTAACAAACGAATATCCGAAAAACGATCTCAGGCTATTAAAGCTTATCTATTGTCAAATGGTGTGTCAAGTGAGAACATAACTAAGGCAGTTGGTTACGGAGAGGAAAAAATTATCAATAACTGTACTAATGGGGTGTATTGCTTAGATTTTCTTCACAAGCAAAATCTTAGAACACTTTTTGTAATTGATAATTATGATGCTATTAGTCAATAACCTAAGTATTGGTTTTTTGAGGTTTTTTTATTCAAAGATGACTATCCAAAAATAGTAGATAGAAAATAACGATAGGAATAGTATACCTAAATACGTCAGTATTTGTAGCGGTTTTTTTGGTCTGTCTGCAATAGGTATTTCTTCGCTCATTACATTTTTTAGGTTCATATACCCTACGATAGGTGCAACTACAAAAGAAACAAAAGTAGCTAGTGCTACTAATTGCCCCATATTAGATTTAAAAACGCTTACCACTGTAAAGTTTATACAGGCTAAAAGAAGTACACCTACAGCGAAAATTTGTTTGTTTCCCGATAGTTTTAAGTCCGAAAACAAAAGGCCCGTAATATCTATACTAACTCTAGCCAGCGCATCATGTGCGGTCATACAAGTACTGAACATCGTGGCAAAAGCAGCAATAGCTATAAGAATGTAGGCCCATGGACCTATATGGGTTGTAAACAATTGCACAATCTGATCAGCAAAGGTTACGGCATTTCCGCTTAATGCAGTGTTCGTACCATATAGTGTCATGCAGCCAATGGTTAGAAAGAATAACGCTAATAGGGAAGTCGTAAAATAACCAACTTTAAATTCTTGTAAAGATTCACGGAGAGAAGGCTTGGGTTGTGTCTTCCATTTTTCAACGCTCCATAAGCTCACCCAGCTAGAAGCTTCAACAGTTGTAGGCATCCATCCCATTAAACTAATGAGAAAAAGAATTCCCATGTTGTTAAAAATTTGGGGTGGCGTAAAATTGGGAACTTTATCTACTGGTCCTTTAAATATAACTACCACAGTTGTAATAAGAAGGGCTAAGAATAATACGGTAACAACAAATTTTAAAGAGACTTCCATAAATTTGTATTTACCAATAATCAATAAGAGACTTATAAAAGCGAAAAGAGCCAGAGAAATATAGTTGATGTAAACTTCCGGTATCTGAAAAAGATTAATGAATAGCCCAGCCGTTACAGTGTACAAGGCCGCTAAGATGGTAAAAATAGTTACAAGGGTAATTAGTCCGTAGAACCACAGATAACCTTTACCGCGATTAAGATAGCCTTCTATGAGGGTCTTTCCAGTTACGTTGGTATATCTCACGCCAAACTCAAAAAATGGATACTTAAAAATGTTAGCTAAAATAATAGGTATAGCCATTAACCAACCATATTGTGCCCCTGCTTTTGTAGAAAGCACCAAGTGAGATGTACCTATTGCCATACTGGCGAACAATAGACCTGGTCCAAGATTTTTTAAAAGGATTTTTAGTTTTGACACGTAAGACAAATTAAGGAAGCCAAAATAAGTCTTTTAAATGGAAAAGAGATGCTATTTTATTTCAACCCGCTCACCAAAAAACTTGGGTTGAATGTTGAGTACCAAGTCAATGAAAACTTTTACTCTTGCTAAATATTCGCGTAAATGTACTTTAAGACCTTGGGTGCCTATTATGCTCTTAGCATTATAACCAATAGCGTTTAAGCCCTTTTTTTCAGCTAGATAGATAGCCCTCTGATTATGGAATTCTTGAGAAATTACAGTAACATTATTTAGTCCAAAAACTTCTTTGGCCCGCACCATGGAGTCTAAGGTTCTAAAACCAGCAAAATCTAAAAAGATTTTTTCAGATGGAATGCCTTTGGATATTAAGTCCTTTTTAAAAGTATTGGGTTCGTTATAATAACGTGTGCCATTGTCACCACTAACCAATACAAAGTCTATTTTCTTAGATTTGTAAAGTTCTATGGTAGCATTAATACGATAAGTATAGTAAGGGTTTGGAAGTCCTCCAATTAATTTTTTTGAAGTTCCAAGTACCAAGCCCACTCTATTTTTAGGGATTTCATTTGGATCTGAAAAGGTTTTGCCTTTTGCAGATGAGCTTATGATGAAATCACACAATAGAATAAAAAGAAAAAGGGCAAGCACAAGGACTCCACCAATCTTATAGTACCTTTTTCTCATATAATTTTTAAGTAAGCTATAAATATAGGTAAAAGAAAGTCTATGAGTATCTTCTATTAGATAAGCTCGTTCAACTCTTTTTCTAGCTTTTGAATTTCTGAATTGATGGTAAGATGGCTGTTGCTTGGAATTAGCTCCAGTTTTGTGGCCATTTGATTGGCTTCAAATAAGATATTGCTTAATCTAATATTGAAATTGCGAGCTTTCTCATATTTTCTCCCGTCTGAGTTACCATAATAAGAGGATTGAAACTTTTGTTTTAATAAGTAAAGTTTCTCCACTAATTTATCTGTAGAATTAGTGGGTTTTGATTTTTTAACTTGATTTGGTGTTTCTGTAGAATTTGAAGCCATATTGCTTTAATTAAGGGCGAGGTCCCATTTTTGGGAGCTTCTCGTGGTTAATTTTTTGCTTTGGTATACAAACAAGAACGGTTTAAAATATAAAATACACTGATTTTTTCGATAAAATGTAAGAAATTTCTGGTCACCCTGTCTTTTGTTAAGTATGCAATATGGTTAATAAAGTAAAAAAAGAGCCCCCTTTAGCGTTTGCGCCAAAGAGGGCATTTAGAAAACTAGGTTTGTTGGAATTAAAGTGTTTTTTCAATATTTTTCAAACTGAAAAATAATAAGAATATCGCTTATTCCCTTATTTGGCCTTCGCCAAAAATATAATACTTATTGGTGACCAGTTCATTGAGGCCCAACGGACCTCGGTGGTGCAATTTATCTGTGCTGATTGCCAATTCTGCTCCAACACCCATTTGACCGCCATCAGTAAAGCGGGTGGATGCATTTTGATATACGGCTGCGCAGTCTACTTGCTCCATAAACAATTTTGCCGTCTCTTTGTTTTTGGTCATGATGGTGGCAGAATGTCCCCCTGAATGTTCATTGATGGTTTCAATGGCCTCTTCGGTTTTGCTTACGGTACCAATGCAGCACTTCAAAGCGAGAAATTCTTCTTTCCAAACCGAGGCTGCTGGAATTAGAGGCTCGTCCTGAAGAACTCTTTTCGCTTCTTCATCAACCAAAAGGCTTACTCCATTAGCTTTCAGCATATTTGCGAGATCTACCATTTTTTGATGATAATCATCAAGGTCTATATGAATAAGGATTTTGTCTAAAGCGTTGCATGCGGATATTTTTGTAGTCTTTGCATTTAGAATGACTTTTAGGCTCATTTCCCAATTTGACTGTTTATCGACGTATAAAAAATTATTTCCTCTGCCACTAACTAGTACAGCGCATTTGGCATGCTCTTTTACGAAAGCTATTAGTCGTTCGCCACCTCTGGGGACTATTAAATCTAATTTCTGACCAGGATTTTTTAAGAACGCTTGGGTTTCTTGACGGTTCATATTCAACAATTGAATGTAATCTGTTGAAAGTCCATTTTCTTTAAGGGCACGGTGCCAAAAATCGACAAGGGCCGTGTTGCTATGCAGTGCTTCTTTTCCTCCTTTTAAAAGGATTTTATTATTAGCCTTAAAGGCTAGTACGGCAGCCTCAACGGTAACATCAGGGCGGGACTCATAAATAATCATAATAGTCCCGAAAGGAGCTGTTTTGTTTAATACTTTTAAGCCGTTCGGTAAATCTTCGTTAGAAATTTCTTTACCCACTGGATCTTCTTGGGAGTGTACTTTTTTCACAGCCCCAATCATTTCTTCAATTTTCTTGTCGTCTACGATTAATCGTTCATAGAGGGCATGATCATCTTTGTTGAAAAGGTCTAAATCCTTTTTATTGGCTTCCAGTAGTTCTGTGCGGTTGTCGTCCAGAATACGGGCCATAGATTCTAGTACCTTGTTCTTTATGTCAGTTGTAATTAACTTCATTTATACTTCTTGTTTTTCTAGGGCTACTCGGGTACCCACATTTTTTCCGTCTATAATATCTATTATCGTACGGTCTTTTTTGCCATTAGCAATATAAGTTAGTATGCTGTTGGCCGCTGCTTGTTGAGCATAATCTAGTTTAGAGCCCATGCCTCCTCTACCTTCGCCGGCTTGTTTATTGTTATCTTGAATGTACTTATCAAGGTTTTCTTCAGGGTTTACGTGTTCCACAAGATCACTGGTCTTAGAATTCGGATTTCCTGTATAAAGGCCATCAATATCCGTTAGAATTATAAGCTTGTCCGCATTCATTAACTGCGCGATTAGGCTAGCCAACTCATCATTGTCCGAAAACATGGACATGGTGACCGAAACGGCATCATCTTCATTAGCAATTGGAACGACACCTTCGGCAAGTAATCCTTCACAACATTTGATCATGTTTTCACGATGCACACCAGGACTAAAATCACGTTTAGTGGGTAGTACCTGAGCACATTTTAAGCCGTAATCATGAAAAATATTATAATACAAACGCATCATTCGCGGTTGTCCAATAGCAGAATACACCTGCCTTCTTTGCGTGTCATTTTCAATAGTAGAGTTACCCAAAACCTCTTTACCGGCAATTACTGAACCAGAGGATACTAAAATAGTTTGAATGCCGCGCTCGTAAAGTTCTGCAATCTGTTCTACCAGTCTGCGCAATACCGGACGTACAATTCGGTTGTCTTTATTGGTCATCACGTTAGTGCCAACCTTTATTACAATTAGTTCTTTATGCATTCTGCTCTTCTTTACCAAGTTCAACTGCACGGTCAAAGGCAGCAAAAGCTGCTTCTTTAATCAGTTCGCTTACATTATTGTCATCCATAGAATCTAGAGCAGCTTGTGTAGTACCGCCTTTACTAGCTACGCGGTCCATCCAAGAGTTGGGGCTCAGGTTATTTTGATTGAAAAGTTCAATAGCACCTGTAAAAGTTTCGCTTACCAGAACGCTAGATACCTTTTTAGAGAAGCCCATTTGCAGGGCAGCCTCCATCATGCTTTGCATAAAATAAAACACATAAGCAGGACCACTACCCGAAATACCAGTAGAGGCATCTATAAAGTTTTCGTCTCGTACTCTAATAGATTTTCCAGTGGTGTCCAATAAACTTTCTACAGTCAATAATTCAATTCTTGAAACCTCACTAGATGCTGTGTAAGAAGTAAGTCCCTTACCGATTTTTGCAGGCAAGTTAGGCATGGCACGAACAATTTTACTCAGGCCAGACTGTTCTTTCATAGTCTCTATGGTAATACCCGCCATGATTGAAATTAAGATTTGCTCAGGATTTACTAAAGATTTAATAGTCTCAAACACCTTAGCAGAATGGTAGGGTTTTACTGCAATAAAAATAATATCAGCTTGTGGAACACATTCTTCCAGTTTGTCAAATGTATCAAAATGTGCTATTTCATTCAGTTCTTTCAGTTTCTCTTCGGAACTGTCTAATACCATAATGTTCTTTTTCTTGAGCAATTTTGATTTAGACATGCCTTCTGCATAGGTTAATCCCATATTTCCGGCTCCGATTACTAATACTTTCATGAATTTATTTTTAAAGGGTTACTTATGAATTTCTAAAGTAAAGTCTTGTGGTTTGTTTTAGACAAAGAGTTGACAATCATCATAGTTCTTTATTTTTCCGTAATAGGTCTTACGGTATTTCTGTAGGGTATTGACAGGTAACCCTAAAAAGTAGCGCCTAATGGAGGTTACCCTTGTGGTTAGCGGTCCCATTTTAGAGCTATAGTGCTTTTCTGTTGTTGTATTTCTTTTGATATATAATAACCTCATAAAATTTATTTAGAGGGTAACATACTCTAAAACATAGCTATCACAAGAATATGATGTTAAGGTTTTGTTATTGTAGTCTTTTAGGGATACTATCTTACTTAATGTGTAGGTCATTTTAACATGTATGTAGTTGTTTTATAGAGGAATACTATTAAAAAAAATAATAGGTAGTATAATGAATACGGGAATTTCGTGAAAAATATAAAATTCTAGAGTGGTAGTTTCTTGTAAGATAAAATCTTACAAAATTTAAGATTGTTGCTGAATAAGCTGTCCTCAAATTTATATTTCATGAAACAATTGGTGAGATGTATCTTGTTAAGATGGTAAGAGGAAATGCTTAGATAGAAGTTAATTGGATAAAATTATTTAAAAACAAAAAACCCTTGAAAATCAGAAGATTAACAAGGGTTTAAGTACTCGAGACGGGACTTGAACCCGTACGGACTAATGTCCATTGGATTTTAAGTCCAACGTGTCTACCAATTCCACCACTCGAGCCGCTATTGGTAAAGTCTTTAACAAAAAAACGCCTTTAAGTAGCGTTTATAATGTTGAGCGTAAAAGTGCTCTTTGAGCGAAAAACGGGATTCGAACCCGCGACCTCCACCTTGGCAAGGTGGCGCTCTACCAGCTGAGCTATTTTCGCATATTGTAATAAGGTAATGAACGTGACATCTTTCACAGATGCGGATGCAAATTTAATACAATTCTCTAAAACTCAAAGAATATTTATATGAAATCTTGAAAATAAAAAAACAGCGCTTTTTGTTGCTCAAAAATTATGAGGTTGCCTTCTTGTTTTTAGTCAATAATCGCTTTATTTCATTCAATTTCATAAGCGCTTCAACGGGTGTTAAGGTGTTGATATCTAGATAGGTGATTTCTTCTTTTATCTGCAAGAGCAACGGGTCGTCTAGATTAAAGAAGCTCAGTTGCATCTCATCTTGGGCGCTTTGTAATTTGTCTGTAAGCTCTTCACTTGAGTGAGACTTTTCAAGTTTTTTGAGAATTTTATTCGCTTTGTGGATTACTTGGGAGGGCATTCCCGCCATTTTTGCCACATGAATACCAAAACTATGTTCGCTTCCACCTTCGGTTAATTTTCGAAGAAAAAGTACATTGTCTTTCAATTCCTTTACCGAAACATTATAGTTTTTAATACGGTCAAAGGTATTGCACATCTCATTAAGCTCATGGTAATGCGTAGCAAAAAGCGTCTTTGCACGAGCTAGATGCTCATGAAGATACTCGCTAATAGCCCATGCAATAGAAATACCATCATAAGTACTGGTTCCTCTTCCAATCTCATCTAGCAGTACCAAACTGCGTTCAGAGAGGTTGTTCAAAATAGATGCCGTCTCGTTCATTTCTACCATAAAGGTAGATTCGCCCATAGAAATATTATCACTTGCGCCAACACGGGTAAAAATTTTGTCTACATAGCCTATTTCAGCAGCTTCTGCAGGTACAAAAGAACCCATTTGAGCCAGAAGTACAATTAGAGCTGTTTGCCTAAGTATGGCAGATTTACCACTCATGTTAGGTCCGGTAATCATTATAATTTGTTGCTCGTCTCGGTTTAGAATTACATCATTGGCAATGTAGGCCTCGCCCAATGGTAACTGCTTTTCTATAACAGGATGTCTACCGTTTTTGATATTAATTTCGGTAGAGTCGTTTATTGTTGGTTTTGAATAGTTGTTCTCTTTTGCAAGTTGAGCAAAACCACAAAGACAATCTAGCTGAGCTATCTGCTGAGCATTGTTTTGGACTGGAGCAATATACTCTTGCGCCCAAACTACCAATTGAGAAAACAGTTGTTGCTCAAGATTAAGAATACGTTCTTCTGCCCCTAAAATTTTGGCTTCATATTCTTTAAGTTCCTCTGTAATGTAGCGTTCTGCGTTAACTAAGGTTTGCTTACGAATCCATTCTTCGGGCACTTTGTCTTTATGCGTATTGCGGACTTCAATGTAATAACCAAAAACATTGTTAGAAGCTATTTTAAGAGAAGTAATGCCTGTACGCTCAGTTTCGCGAGTCAGCATTTTGTCTAAATAGTCTTTACCTGAAAAAGCCAATCCGCGAAGTTCGTCTAGTTCATCGGAGTAGCCATCTGCAATAGTTTTGCCTTTTGGAATATGAACTGGAGCCTCCTCATTAATCATTTCCTTGATCTTACTGCGTAACATGTCACAAGCATGCAATTGATCAGATATCAGTTGTAAAGACTCATCTTTACTTTGTGCAGTGAGTTGTTTTATAGGAATAATGGCTTCCAGTGAATTTTTGAGCTGTACAATCTCTTTTGGATTCACTTTTCCAGTTGCCACTTTGGATATAAGACGTTCCAAATCGCCCATTTGTTTAATACGTTGCTGAATTTTTAACAAAGTATCATCATGTTCGCGCAAATAGGAAACTACCTGATGACGCCGGCTTATTTTTTCGGTGTTTTTTAATGGAAGTGCCAACCATCGCTTAAGCATACGCCCGCCCATAGGAGATAAGGTCTTATCTATGATGCTTAAAAGTGTTACGGCATTTTGGTTATTAGAATGGTAAAGTTCTAAGTTTCTGATGGTAAAACGGTCCATCCAGATGTGTTCCTCTTCGGCAATACGTTTTAGGCTGTTAATGTGTTGCAGCTGTCTGTGCTGTGTTTCCGATAGGTAATGCAAAACCACACCAGATGCAATAACGCCATGACTTAGATGGTCAACGCCAAAACCTTTTAGGGTGCTGGTCTTAAAATGGTTGGTAAGGGTTTCTAGGGCATAATCGTTTTGAAAAACCCAATCCTCCATATAAAAGGTATGGAACTGCTTTCCGAAAACATCTAGAAATTCTTTTTTATGTTTTTTTGAAACCAAAACTTCGTTGGGAGCAAAGTTTTGAAGGAGTTTATCAATTTGTTCTTCGGTACCTTCAGAAGTGAGAAACTCACCTGTAGAGATATCTACGAACGAAACACCAAGCAATTTTCTTCCAAAATGAACGGCACAAAGAAAGTTATTGGTTTTGGCATTTAGAATATCGTCGTTCATAGCAACGCCAGGAGTAACCAGTTCCGTAACACCACGTTTTACGATGGTTTTCGTCATTTTTGGGTCCTCCAACTGGTCGCAAATAGCAACCCGCTCCCCAGCTTTTACCAATTTGGGTAGATAGGTATTGACTGAATGGTGAGGAAAACCCGCCAATTCAGTGCGCTCGCCGCCATTATTACGGTGGGTGAGTATAATCCCTAAAATTTTTGAAGCTCTTACGGCATCTTCCCCAAAAGTTTCATAAAAATCGCCTACACGAAACAATAATAAAGCATCAGGATACTTGGTCTTGATGGTATTGTACTGTTTCATTAAAGGCGTTACCTTTTTTGTTTTTTCTGGTTTTCCCAAAGCGATAAGAATAGTTTAATTTTACGACGAAAGTCTGTAAAACGAAAGTACTATTTTTTCAAGGGAAGATAAACCATTGTTGATATTTGAGGATAAGTTTATCTTCAGCGTTTTACCTCATTAGTAACATTAAAAAGAACTCCTCTAGGGGAAATTATAGCATGCGTAAACTTAAGAACGAAGAACTAAACCGAATAGATGTTGAAGCTTTTAAAGAGGCTGATAAATCACCCATTGTTATCGTGTTGGATAATATTAGAAGCTTGAATAATATAGGTTCAGTTTTTAGAACTTCCGATGCTTTTTTAATCGAAAAAATATACCTCTGTGGCATTACAGCGCAACCACCGCATAAAGACATTAGAAAAACAGCTTTGGGCGCTACGGAAAGCGTAGCGTGGGAATATAATGAAAGTACGGTTGATTTGGTAAAATCGTTGACTGTAGATGGGTATACCATATTGGCCATTGAGCAAGCAGAAAATGCCATAATGCTCAATAATCTTGAAATAGATGCTACTAAAAAGTACGCTTTGGTTTTTGGTAATGAGGTAAAAGGGGTGTCACAAGAAGTAGTAGATGCCAGTCACAGTGTCATAGAGATTCCGCAATATGGTACCAAACACTCATTGAATATTTCTGTAAGCGCAGGTGTGGTCATTTGGGATGTATGGTCTAAAATGAATACATTAAAAGCCTAGTTGGGTAAATGAATGGCAAATTTGGTTATCTTATCAATAATGGTATCGTAATCGTCTTTGTTTCCAACAAAATCAAGGTCGCCCATTTCAATAATTAGGTTGTTCTGTTCAGGATATCCTTTGATGAAATCAAAATACCCTTGGTTAATCTTTTGAAGGTAATCAGGAGCAATCTTTTTTTCATAGTCTCTACCTCTTTCCTTGATGTTTTCTAACAAACGCTCAGTTGTTTGGTAAAGGTATACGTATACTTTGGGCTTTTTCACCTCTTTGTACATAAGGTAAAATAGTTTCCGGTAGAGTTCAAATTCCTCTGCCTGTAATGTAATACGGGCAAATATGAGGGATTTATAAATATCATAATCACTCACCATGAACTTCTTAAATAGGTCATATTGAGAAGTGTCATCTGTAAACTGCTGATATCTATCTGCTAAGAAAGACATCTCCAAAGGAAAAGCGTAACGGTGTTGGTCTTCGTAAAATTTTGGAAGAAATGCATTGTCTGCAAAACGCTCCAATACCAGTTTGCCATTAAAATCTTCCGATATCTTATTTGCCAAAGTGGTTTTACCAGCACCAATGTTCCCTTCAATAGCAACAAAATTTATATGGGCAAACAGGTCAGCTCTATTTCTATGTAATTTAAAAGGCGTGCGTTCCAACTTCCCTTTATCGCGACATTCTTGCACGAGGTTCCGAGTATCTTTATTCAATATAGGATGATAGAACTGTGGTGCAATATCGCCTAATGGCTTTAATACAAATTTGCGGTAAGTGAGCTCAGGGTGTGGAATAATTAAGTTTTCAGAAATGAAAACTTCCCTTTCATAATACAAAATATCTATATCAATCAATCTAGGGTGGTACCCATCCTCTCCTGATCTTATCCTGCCCAGCTTAGTTTCAATATCCAAAAGGGTTCGCAAAAGTTCTTGCGGAGGCATAATTGTTTTGAGCGATATGCAAATGTTCATGAAGTCGTTAGACTCAAAACCCCAGGCGCTTGTTTGATACACATGGGATATCTTTTGCACTTCTCCGGCAGCATTGTTTATGGCAAACAATGCGTCCTGTAAGTTGTTCAAAGTGTCACCTAGATTACTTCCAAGTGATAGGTATACTGTTTTGGGGTTGCTCATAATATATAACAAAGAAACAAAAAGTAGAGGTGAGTTCATTATCTTTGGGTGAAAATACTAACTCAATTTTCATGAATTTTTTAAGAAATCTTTTGGCGGCCATCATCGGCTGCCTTATTGCTTTTGGAGTTATTTTAATAATGATCGTTATTTTTGCCGGTATTGTAGGCAGTTCTGAAGAGTCGGTTTCCATAAAGAAAAACTCCATTTTAGAGCTACAACTAAAATTACCTATTAGTGATTATGTAGGCGATAATGGTATGGATCCGTTTACCGGAGCCTTCATGGAGCAATCGCAAGGTCTAGATGAGATTCTACAAGCTATTTCTGTTGCAAAAGATGATGATGACATCAAAGGCATAAGCATCAACAATAACTTTATGATGGCCGGTCTTGCCCAAACGCAAGCAATTAGAAAAGCATTAGAAAGTTTTAAAGAAAATGGCAAGTTCATCTACACGTATGGAGATTTTTATATGCAGAAAGATTACTACTTGGCCAGTGTTGCCGATTCTGTATTTATAAACCCAGTGGGAGGATTGGATTTTAGAGGGTTGTCTTCAGAAGTATTATTCTTTAAAGATTTACAGGAGAAAACAGGTATAAAGATGGAAGTCATACGCCACGGAAAGTATAAGAGTGCTGTTGAGCCTTTTATAGCTAACGAGATGAGCGAGGCTAACCGTACCCAAATAAAGGAATTAATTGGTTCGTTGTGGAATTCTATGGTTGATGATATTTCTAAGGGAAGAGGTATTTCTTCTGCCGATTTAAATATTATTGCAGATACCTTAGGAGGTAGAACTCCTGAATTTGCCAAAGAAACGGGACTTTTAGATGGTGTTATTTTCTTTGATCAATACGAACAGAAACTTAGAAATGCTTTAAGTCTTGGAAAGGACGATGATTTAAATCTCATAGAGTTACAGGATTATGTAATCCGTTCGAACAAAAAAGTAATTAAAAGCGGAAAAGATAAGATAGCTGTTGTTTTTGCCCAAGGCGAAATATTATATGGCGAAGGTGGTCCAGACGTTATTGGTCAAGGTATAATCAATGAAGCCATTATTAAAGCAAAAGAGGATAATGATGTAAAAGCAATTGTACTTCGCGTAAACTCGCCTGGAGGTAGTGCTTTAACTTCTGATATAATTTGGAGAGAGATTGTATTGGCAAAAGAGAAAAAACCTGTAGTAGTTTCCATGGGTAACGTGGCAGCTTCTGGAGGATATTATATAGCTGTTGGTGCAGATAAGATATTTGCGGAACCTACTACCGTTACCGGTTCTATAGGTGTTTTTGGAACAGTGCCTAACATGACCGAGCTTGCTGCAGATATAGGTATTAATGCAGAACAAGTGGGTACGAATAAAAACTCAGTAGAATATTCCGTTTTTGAACCCATGTCTAGCGAATTCAGAGGTTACGTTCAGGAAGGTATTGAAAGTACTTATGATACTTTTTTACAGCGGGTTTCTCAAGGGCGTAATATTAGTATGGCGGAAGCAGACAGTCTAGCGCAAGGTCGCGTATGGAGTGGGGTAGATGCAAAACGTGTTGGTCTTATAGACGAATTGGGTAATTTAGAAGATGCCATTGCAGAAGCTGCGAAAATGGCTGAATTGAATGATTACGGTATCAAGAAATTTCCAAAATATAAAACTGGTATAGAACGTTTAATGGAAGATTTAGGCGGAGCCAGTGCCAAAGTGAAGCAAGAGTTTATAGAAGAAGAAATAGGTTCTGAAGCGTATTCTATATTAAAACAAGTAAAATCTGCCATGGAGCAGGAAGGAGTGCAAGCACGCATGCCTTTTGTACTTGATATTAAATAATTCAGTATACAACCTTATCAAAAATAAAAAGAGCCAGCTATAAGCTGGCTCTTTTGGTATATAGATTTGTTATTCTACTTTACTAGGTTAATTTCTACCCTTCGGTTTTGAGCACGACCATCTTTGTACATGTTGGAGGCAATAGGTTTGTCTTCTCCATGACCAACAGCTGTTAAGCGAGAGCTGTCAATTCCTTTTTCTATTAAAAAATCCTTTACCGAAATAGCTCTAGATTCAGATAGCTTTTGATTTGTAGTTTTACTACCTACGCTGTCCGTATGACCCTCTACTGTAAATTTAGCTTCGGGATATTCTTTTAGGATACTCATAATGTCTACCAAAACACTTGTAGATTCTGCTTTTATGCTAGCTTTTCCAGAGTTAAAAAGAATAGTTTTAGCGTAATCGTTCAGTTGTTTTTGAACTTCTTCGGTAACCTCAGCAGCTTCTGGACAACCATTGTTTGCAACAGTTCCCATTTCATTAGGACATTGGTCGTTTTTATCCAAAACACCATCACCATCTGTATCTGGCCAAGGGCATCCTTGGTTTTCTGCAGCTCCAGGTTCGTTAGGGCATTTATCATCTTCATCAAGTACATCATCACCATCAGAATCAACTAATGGGCAACCATCGTTCAATACTTCGCCTGCTTCTTCTGGACACTTATCATCTTTATCAGTAACCTTGTCACCATCAGTATCAGGCCATGGGCAACCATTGTTTTCAATTGGACCAAATTCATCAGGACAATCATCTTTTCTATTTACTATTCCATCACCATCTCTGTCTTTAGGTTTTCCTTGGTAAACCGGTATTTTCAATCCCGCATAAACGTCGGCAGCTTTTGAGTTGTCGCTCAATAGTAAGGTCATAACAGAACCAGAGCCAATATATAGGGGTCCCGCTCTAAAACCAGCTCCCCATTGCGCTCCAGAACCTTGTGTAAGACTCACCGGCATATAGAAGCTAAACCATTTGCTTTCAAAGCGAGGTGTAAAAGAAACCATTGTAGGCACTCTATTTGTATTCACTTTGGAATTAGAACGTAAAGAAAAATCTGTGTTTAGATTTAAGTAAAATCGATTGTTTAGGCTGTAGTCTACATTAAAATGAAGAGCTGTTGGTAAGGCAAACTTTTCTATAGCATCAACTGATGTCTGCGTATATAGATTATTTAAGATATCTTCTAAATTGTCTTCATTATCAAAATCATCTTCATTTACCGTTGCTGTTATGTCATAGGTGTTCTGAGTACCATTTTTATAATTAATGGACCCGATGTCACTTATAGAAAGAGCAAATTTTAATTTGTACTTATTTAAATGTTGAAATGAGTTTGAACCATCGGTTGAAGCATAGGATGCGTAATCTGGTCTCCATTCGTAAACAGCCCCTAAATCTACACCAAAGCCCGTTGCGCCATCTACAATTTCAACTTCAAAGTCTTCAAAATTATCGTCTATATTGTCACTGTGGCCATAGTTAACTTCACCAACAGAAGCAATACTTCCTGTAGTTTGCCCGCCTGGTAAAGGAGTACCGTCAGCATCATAATCTATGGTGATATTTTTTCCACTAGCGTATGCATTCCCCATTCCTTGTAGATATTTTAGAGAGATACCACCTTTAAGGAAGTGTTGGTCTTTGTTCATCAAAACTTGTGCATAGGTAACACCAATTTCAGCCCATGCATTAGCGGTAAGATAGACATCTTCTTCATCTATCATAAGGTCATCGTTCTCATCAAAACCATTGGAAAGGCTTTCAAAAGTGTTTCCATTAATCTTGTTTACATTATAACCGACTCTACCTCTTGTAAATATGGCTAGTGAGCTTGTGGGTGTAAGATTGAACATAAAAGCGGGTCCCAAAACATCTGCATTGCCAAAGAAATTATTACTGTCTTTAGGATACTTTTTGCCATCGGTATCAAAATCAAAATCTGATGTAATGACATCGCCTAGCTTTAATCCGTAATAATCATTACTAAAGAATGTGCTTGCACCTACAATATTAATATCTGTTTTAAATCTAGAATCTGTGATGTTTGCAGGGTTGGCAATTAAGCTGTTGACCCCACTGTAATTATCCGTCAGAAATCCGACATAGGATTGGGCTTTAGCACTAAGTGTGCCCAATACTAGTAATGATGTAACTATGGTTTTTTTCATGCTTGGTGTTTTTTAAGCTATTTTTGATTTTGTTTTGAGAGTCTTGTTTTAACGAACAAGCATCGTTGAAATTGTACTGTTCATCGATCACTTTAATAAGAAAATACTTATGAATTTAAAAGATAGCCGTTTGGCATATCAGATATATCTTTATTTGGGAGCGCTTTTCATCACCTCTTTGGTGGTTTCCAATCTTATTTTTCAGAAGTTCTTTTATTGGAACCCTTTTGGTGATTTCACTATTTTTGGAGTGTCACTTTTTGAAATATCGGTAGGAATTTTGCCTTACCCTATCACCTTTTTAATTACAGATTTAATCTCTGAAATTTATGGTAGAAAGAAGGCTAATCAGATTGTTACAGCAGGTATTTTTGCCAGTCTATTTTCTATGGCTATAATTCTTTTGGCAGAAGGGGCACCTGCTATTCCTTCTTCTCCAATAGATGATGCAACGTTTACACAAGTATTTGCTCTTTCTCCAATAGCTGTTTTGGCTTCTATGATAGCCTATCTCTTTGCGCAGTATATTGATATTGCCATTTATCATTTCTGGAAAAAACTGACCAAAGGCAAGTATTTATGGATACGTAATAACTTCTCCACCTTTCTTTCTCAGTTTGTAGATACCTTCACCGTAGTAGGGCTTCTCTGTGTATTTGGTATTCTTCCGTGGGACCTTTTCTTTGGGTTGGTCGTGAGTGGATTTGTTTTTAAAATTTTAATAGCACTCTTAGACACTCCTTTCTTGTATTTGTTCGTATATATAATGAGAAAGCGGTTCAAATTAGCCGTGGGAGAAGAAATAGTGCTAGAGGTATAATATTCAGTACTTTTTGGAGTTGTACCGTTAGGGTTAAGAATCTTAATATAGGAGTTAAGAAGACCGAGCTTCTTTCATTAGTTTGTGCCCAATTTTAAAATGGACATCAATGTTTGAGCAAATGCTTTTCTTTTTATTCCATTAAGTTGTATAAATCAGTATTTGAATTAGAAATATGAAAAAGAAAATATTTTGGGGTTTAGGAGTCATAGTGCTACTTATTGTAGCTGTGCTAGTAGCTGCGCCCTTTTTCCTTGAGTCTAAAATTGGCGATATTATAAAGAATAACGTGAACAATAATGTGAACGCAACGCTTGATTTTTCTAAAGCTGATTTGAGTCTATTCAGTAATTTCCCGAATGCTGAGGTTAGTTTGGAAGATGTAGTGCTATTAAATAAAGCACCATTTGAAGGCGATACACTTTTTGCTTCCAAAAAAGTAGCTCTTGCCATGGGCATAGGTGAGTTGTTTAAAGGACAAGATGAGCCAATAGGAATAAAAAGTCTTACGGTAGATGGAGCATCGGTAAATGTAACAATAGATAAGGAAGAGAATGCCAGTTTTGATATTGCAGTGCCATCTGACGAGCCAAGTGCTCCTGCCGATGCTTCTGGTGATGGTTTTAATCTTGATCTACAATCATATTCCATAACCAATACCAATATTGTTTATGACGATCAGTCTACTGGAATGCGTTTGGTGATTTCAGATATGCAACACAGTGGAAAAGGTGATCTTTCTGCAGAAAAATCAGAACTGGATACGTTTACTGAAGCGTTGGTTTCTTTTGAAATGGACAGTACAAATTACTTGAATAAGAATAAAATTGAGTTAGACGCTGTTATTGGCATTGATTTAAAAGAAAATAAATACACTTTTTTAAAGAACGAAGCGCTAATTAATCAGCTGGCTTTGGTTTTTGACGGCTTTATTAAAATTAATGAGAATAGTCAAGAAATAGACATCACTTTTAAAACACCTTCTTCTGATTTTAAAAACTTCTTGGCAGTAATACCTGAGGAATATTCTAAGAATATAGAAGATGTAAAGACCACTGGGAATTTTATGCTTGAAGGTAAATTTAATGGTGTTGTAGACGAGGAGCATATTCCTAAATTCAATATCAAAATTTATTCTGATAATGCTTCTTTTAAATATCCGGACTTGCCTAAGGGAGTTCGTAACGTTTTTATTGACACTAAAATCAATAACACCACGGGTATTGCAGAAGATACGTATGTAGATATAGATAAACTGTCCTTTATGATTGATGAGGATAAGTTTGATATGACTGCACACATCAAAGAACTAATGGGTAATACCAAAGTGGATGCCCATATAGATGGTAAAATGAATTTGGCTAATCTTAAAAAAGCATATCCGGTTCCTGCAGACCTAGATTTAAAGGGACTTTTAGATGTTGATGTAAAGACCGCATTTGATATGGCTTCCATAGAAAAGGAGCAATATGAGAAAACAACCACAGATGGTAAGGTTAGTTTAAGTGATTTTGAATACAACTCAGATGAGATACCAAACCCTGTAAAACTTAAGAGCACTAAATTAACTTTCAATCCTTCTACGGTAACGTTGAATGAGCTTAGCGGTACTACTGGTAAAACGGACTTTAATGCCAAAGGAACTATTAAGAACCTATTGGGCTTTATGTTTAACGATGAAAAGGTAGAAGGTGATTTTGACCTTTCTTCCAATACTTTTGCTTTAAGTGACTTTATGGTGGAAGAAACACCCGCAGGACCAAGTGAAGGTAAAACTGAAGGAGAAAAGACAGAAGGTGTTGCAGAAGAAAAAATTAAGATACCATCATTTTTAGATGCGAATATTAATGCATCTGCCAATACCGTGCTTTATGATAACCTTACATTGAAAGATGTAAAAGGTAATCTGAAAATTAAAGATGAGAAGGCGACACTTACTAATATGACATCTTCTATTTTTAATGGTAAAATGGCATTTAATGGAGAGGTTTCTACCAAGGAAGAAACACCAACTTTTGCCATGAATTTAGATATGAAGCAATTGGGTATAAGCGAAACTTTTAAATCGCTAGACCTTCTTAAGGCTGTTGCTCCAATTGCACAAATTCTAAAGGGGACTATGGATACCGATATTAAGCTTTCAGGTAGTCTTACGGATGATTTAGTGCCAGATTTACTGACTTTGACCGGAGATATTTTTGCCGATATCATGACAAAGGAAGTTGATGCAGAAAGTGCTCCAATGTTAACGTCCCTTAACAGTAAGCTGAATTTCATAGACATGAAGCAATTAAATCTTGATGATTTAAAAACCAAGCTTACTTTTGAAAATGGGGTAGTGAACGTAAAACCATTTACAGTAAAATATAAAGACATAGCCATTGACGTTGGCGGTACGCATACTTTTAATAAAGAAATGAAGTATACGGCTACAATGGAGGTTCCTGCTAAGTACCTAGGGAGTGATGTGAGTAAGTTAATTGCGCAAATAGGAGAGAATGACCTAGAAGATTTAAAGATTCCTGTGGTGGCTAATATAGGAGGTAGTTATGATAATCCTAAAGTGAGCACAGACCTTGGGTCTGGTGTTAAAACCTTAACGAGTCAATTAGTAGAAATTCAAAAGCAAAAGCTAATTAACAAAGGAAAGGATAAAGCTAAAGATTTATTAGGTGATGTTTTAGGTGGAAGTAAATCTGAAACAGAAGGTGAAACCAAATCTACTAAAGACGATGTAAAAGAAGTTTTGGGTGGCTTGTTAGGAGGAAGTAAGAAAGATACGACTACAGTAAAAACAGATACTGCTGCACCTGAGAAAAAAGAGGATGTCGTAAAAGAGAAAGCTAAGAATATTTTAGGTGGACTTTTAGGTAAAAAAAGTAATTAGCAAATAGGATTATCCTATTTGCTTATGATGCTTTTTGTCATACCAAACATATAGCAAGAAAATAGCTAGGCTTATTAATGAGCCCCAAAGTAGACCTGTTTTCATACTATTGGTGCTTTTACCAAGTATAGCAATAAAAAGAATAAGAGGGGTGATGCCAATTAGCGTTGCCCCAATAAATTTCCAGTACCCCATTCTTAATATACCACCCACAAAGCTAATGGCATCATTAGATAAAAAGGGATTAAGGCGGGTAATTATAACTGCCCAAAAACCATAATCTTCTAGGAAGCCGCTTACTTTTTTCTCTGTCTTTTTTCCAATAATACGCTGTACCTGGTCTCGACCTAAAAGCTTGCCAATGGCATAACCTACTGAAGAAGCTAAAAATACAGCAATTAAAATAATGATACTCCCCCATATAGGGCCATAAGCCAAAATTGAAGCAACCATTAACATAACGGAGGGTACGATAATCAAAAACATCTGTGCAATCATGGCGATAATTAAAATAATCGGGCCCCATGCTCCAAACTGCGCCACCCAGTTTTCTACTTCTTTTTGATTACCACTTGTCAATACTTGCCAAGCTTCATTAAAAAACGACTCAATTGATGGAATAGTGAAATAACCTATAGCAAGTAATACAGCTATCATAACAGATAGGAATGCTGGCCATTTGCTCTTATTTCTATTTTTAGTTGATTCTCCTTTGGACATCCGCTCTACTTTTTTATTCGGCAAAAAGGTAGCTGAGTTTGTTAAAGAAGAGTAATCCGAAACGTTCTATTTTTGGTTCTAAAATAAAACGGTGTGCTTATGGAAATTTAATTTTGCAGTCTATGAGATTACTAGCTGATTTGAAGTGATACATAGTACCCTTCGTTACTACGAATATTAAATACTGTCTGGTCCTCAAAAATTAAATACTGTCCTTTTACGCCTTTTAAAACTCCTTTATAGTTCGGAGTTTTGACCAGGTTGAGACTTTTTACTTTTTCTGGATACTGTAGCACTGGAAACTCAAGGATGGTTTCTGAATTATCGGTAATGTAGTATTGCTGGGCTTCATCGGGAATGTATTGTTTCAATTTATTGCGCCATTCCTCTAAGTTTTCATCATCGACATTATTGGTGAGCATTTTACGCCAGTTGGTCTTGTCTCCAATATGGTCTTTTAGCGCTACTTCTGTTATGCCAGCCAAATATCTGTTTGGGGTTTCAACTATTTCTATAGCCTCATGTGCACCTTGATCTATCCACCGTGTTGGAATTTGTGATTTTCGGGTTACACCAACTTTTATGTTGCTAGAGTTCGCTAAATAAACAATATGGGGCTGTAGTTGTGCTTTTTTCTCATATTCTAGGTCACGATCTTCTTTTCCTAAATGGGCAGTACTTAATTCTGGTCGCATAATCCAATCCCCTGCAGAAGGAATTTCGTAGAAACAGGTCTTGCAAAAACCTTGACGAAAGATAGGACGATCTCTACCACAATTCAAACACTGAAATTTTATAAAACTGATTTCTAGCTCTTTATCCAGAATTTGATTCACGTTCAAAAAATCATTTTCAAAGACCATATAGTATTGAATGGGGTTTCCTATTTCGGTCTGCATTTTTCTTAGAACGCCTTCGTACTGCATAAAAAAGTGTGATTTAAAATGAATTTGAAAATGATAAGTATTAAACTTAAATTTAGCGAATTCAAAGATACCCAAAAATGCCGATTACCTTATTCAATTCTATTGCCTCGTGGTTGCTAAAAAAGCGATATCACCAGATTGAACTTTTTTTGAAATACCCAGAAGAGGTTCAAGAAGAAGTACTTCATCAACTTATAGAAATAGCCGAAGACACAGAAATCGGCAGGAAATATGGATTTGAGTCCATCAACAATTATGAAACTTTTAGAGAACGTGTTCCTATTTCTTCATATGAAGAAATTGAACCTATAATAGAACGTACGCGTCGTGGAGAACAGAATATATTTTGGCCAACCTCTATAAAGTTGTTCGCCAAGAGTAGCGGTACAACCAATGCCAAGAGTAAATTTATTCCAGTAAGTGAAGAGGCCTTGGAAGATTGCCATTATAAATCTGGTAAAGATTTGCTTTGCCTGTACTTGAACAATAATGAGAATTCCCAATTGTTTACGGGTAAAAGTCTACGTCTTGGTGGGAGTAAAGAGCTGTACGAGGATAATGGCTCGTATTTTGGAGACCTGTCTGCCATTCTTATAGATAACATGCCTTTGTGGGCAGAATATAGTAGTACACCAAGTAGTAAGGTCTCGTTAATGAGCGAGTGGGAGAGTAAGCTCAAGGCTATTATAAAAGAAAGTACACAAGAAAATGTAACGAGTTTAGCGGGTGTGCCTTCTTGGATGTTGGTGCTTCTGAATAACGTAGTGCAGGAAACCGGTAAGGACAACCTTTTTCAAATATGGGATAACCTTGAGGTGTATTTTCATGGAGGGGTAAGTTTTAACCCTTATGAAGAGCAGTACAAAAACTTGTTGCCGCGCAAAAGCTTTAAGTATTATGAGATTTATAATGCTTCGGAAGGATTTTTTGCAATTCAGGATCGTAATAATGCAGATGATTTATTGTTAATGTTAGATTACGGCATATTCTATGAGTTTGTTCCTATGAGCGAATATGGCACGGAAGGTCAAATGGCCATTCCGCTTTGGGAAGTCAAAAAGAACACGAATTATGCAATTATAATTACTACCAATTCTGGGCTCTGGCGTTATAAGATTGGAGATACTATTAAATTTACATCTACCAGTCCGTACCGTATTAAAGTAACAGGGCGTACTAAACACCATATAAACGTTTTTGGAGAAGAGCTGATTATAGAAAATGCGGAAGAAGCCCTAAAGACCATTTGCGCTAAAACCGGAGCGGAAATCAAAGATTATACGGCCGGACCTGTTTTTATGGAGGGTAAGGAAAAGGGAGCGCATGAGTGGCTTATTGAGTTTAGAAACCAGCCCGAAGATATAGATGTGTTTACGGAGTATTTGGATAATGCGCTAAAATCATTGAATTCTGATTATGAAGCCAAACGTTATAACAACATTACTTTAAATATGCCCATAGTTCATATTGCTAGAGAGAATCTTTTTTATGATTGGTTGAAGTCAAAAGATAAGTTAGGTGGGCAGCATAAAATACCTAGATTATCCAACAAAAGGGACTATGTCGAAGAATTGCTTCACATGAACAAATAAAAGGGAGATTTGCCCGTTTAATATTGAAATTGATTCCCAAACCTAACCTAAAGGCAAATTAAATTTAATATTATGGCAGAAAGACTAGTAATCTTATCCGATATGTGGGGAGCTAAAAAAGGGCTCTGGATAACATCGTACCTCGGGTACCTTCAACAGCATTTTAATATTACTTTTTATGATTGCCAGCAATTGGGGAATATAGATGTAAAAGTAAATTCAGAAGAAAATGTTCATCAGGCTTTTGTTGATGGCGGAATTGAAACTGCTGTAGCGCATCTCCTTAAAAAAGAAGAAGAACCAGCACATTATCTATGTTTTAGCGTAGGTGGAGCCATAGCATGGAAAGCAGCACTTTCAGGTTTGCCCATGAAATCCTTATACGCAGTCTCTTCTACAAGAGTTCGCTCGGAAGTTAAAAAACCAGATTGTCCAATCCGACTTTTATTTGGAGATAGTGATGTATATAGACCAAAAGCATCTTGGTATAAAGAAATAGGTGTAGAAGGTGAGCTGGTCAATGGTTTTAGCCATGACATGTATACCGATGAGAAAATAATTAAAAAAGTTTGTCTTGACTTGTTGAATACGGTTACCCAAAAATCTGTGAAAACAGACAAGCAAAAAGCTATTTGATAATCCAAGGGTTTTAAACTAACACTCAAGGAAATAAAAAAGCGGAATCACTTTTAGTGATTCCGCTTTTTTATTTATTTATGTCTGAGGATTTAAGAAACTGCTTTCAGTTTTTTAACGGTCTCATAAGACAGTTTACCTTCGGCGTAAGCTTTGGTAACCTTAAATTCTGTTTCGTCATTACTCGGCATCTCGAACATGGCATCGGTAAAAATTGCTTCACATAAAGACCTTAAGCCTCTAGCTCCTAATTTGTACTCAATTGCCTTTTTAACGATATAATCCAAAGCCTGATCGGTAATGGTGAAAGTAATATCATCCATCGCGAACAGCTTTTCATACTGCTTTATAATCGCATTTTTAGGTTCCGTAAGAATAGCCCTTAGCGTTTTCTCGTCTAATGGGTTCATGTGTGTTAGTACCGGAAGCCTTCCAATGATTTCAGGAATTAGACCAAATTCTTTTAAATCCTTAGGGATTATATATTGAAGAATGTTGTCTAAGTCTAAAACGTCATCAGTTTTTGCGGCACTATATCCAATAGCCTGCATATTCAGCCTTTTGGTTATGGCACGTTCAATTCCGTCAAAAGCACCTCCTGCAATAAATAGGATGTTTTCCGTATTTACCTCAATGAACTTTTGGTCTGGATGTTTTCTTCCTCCTTTTGGTGGAACATTTACAACCGTACCTTCAAGTAACTTAAGAAGTCCTTGCTGAACACCTTCACCTGATACATCTCTAGTAATAGAAGGGTTATCGCTTTTACGTGCTATTTTATCAATCTCATCTATAAAAACAATACCACGTTCTGCTTTTTCAAGATTGTAATCTGCAGCTTGTAGTAAACGAGTAAGAATACTTTCTACATCTTCACCCACATAACCAGCTTCGGTCAAAACTGTAGCATCAACAATAGCCAAAGGTACATTAAGCATCTTGGCAATGGTTTTGGCAATAAGGGTCTTACCTGTACCCGTTTGGCCTACCATTATGATATTACTTTTTTGAATCTCTATATCGTCTTCTTTGGACTTGGGCTGTAAAAGCCTTTTATAGTGATTGTAAACCGCAACAGACATTACTTTCTTGGTGCGTTCTTGTCCGATAACGTAAGTATCTAAAAACGTTTTAATATCAAGAGGTTTCTTCAGGGTAAGTTCTGAAGAAAGGTCATTGGTCTTAGTTTGTTTAGATTCTTCGGTAACTATACCGTGGGCTTGCTCTATACATCGATCGCATATGTGTGCATCAAGACCTGCAATCAAAAGATTGGTCTCAGGCTTCTTTCTGCCACAAAACGAACATTCTAAATTTTCTTTAGCCATATTAAAGTATACTTTCTTTGAAAAAATAAACGCAAATAAATGCGTTTTGGTTCATCGAGTTAGTCGAAAAACCAATTAATAGTACGCATTTGGTCGAAATTATTCTTTACCCCTTACCAAAATTTCATCAATCATGCCATAAGTCTGGGCTTCTTCGGCTTTCATCCAATAGTCACGATCACTGTCATCAGTAACTTTATCCATTGTTTGGCCAGAGTGCTTGGCAATGATTTCATACAATTCTGATTTCAATTTCAAAATTTCACGAGCGGTAATTTCAATATCGCTAGCTTGTCCTTGCGCTCCACCCATAGGTTGGTGAATCATTACTCTAGAGTGCGTTAATCCGCTACGTTTTCCTTTTTCACCTGCACAAAGAAGTACAGCGCCCATAGAGGCCGCCATTCCAGTACAAATAGTAGCAACGTCCGGAGAAATGAACTGCATAGTATCATAGATGCCTAAACCGGCATAAACGCTTCCTCCTGGAGAATTAATGTATATCTGAATATCTTTTTTTGCATCTGTACTGGCTAAAAATAATAATTGTGCCTGTACGATATTCGCTACTTGATCATTAATGCCTGTTCCTAAGAAGATAATACGGTCCATCATTAATCTAGAAAATACGTCCATGGCAACAGCGTTCATCTGACGTTCTTCAATAATGTTGGGTGTAAGACCAACTGGGTACATGCTCGTTAAGATCGAATCATAATAGGTACTGCTAATACCTTGGTGATTTATAGCGTAGTTCTTGAATTCTTTTCCGTAATCCATATTTTTTTGTTCGATGTTTAAATTACCTGGGGGTATGAAATAAAAAAGGTGCCGAAAATATTATTTTCGGCACCGTAAAGATACTTATAATTTTTTGGAAATGTTACCCGTAAACCTCCTTGACAAAGTTTTCGTAAGTAACCTCTTTTGTCTTAAGGTTTACTTTCTCTTTGTAAAGGGTAAGTAGTTTTTGGCTCATTAACTGTTCGGACAAACGCTTTACTTCGTCTTGATTGCCCAATACACGTGCCGCAATATTGTCTAACTCTTCTTCTTGAGGATTTAATTGACCAAACTGTGCCATTTGCTGCTTAATAAAGCCTTTTGCAAATTCTTTAAGTTCTTCAAACTGAAGTTGAATGTCATTTTCCTTAATAACCTTACCTTCTATAAGTTGGTAGCGAAGTCCTTTTTCGGATTTTTCGTACTCTTCATTGGCTTCTTCTTCAGTTAATGGGTTTTCGCCAGTAGTTTGAATCCACTTGGTTAAAAACTCTGAAGGAAGTTCGAATTTTGTGTTTTCAATGAAATATTCGGTAATGTCATTCAATAATTTTTGATCTGACTGCTGCTCGAATTGTTTTTCTGAATCATCCTTGATACGTTGCTTCAAGTCTTTTTCAGATTTAACTTCGTCCTTACCAAAAAGCTTGTCAAAAAGCTCTTGGTCTAATTTAGCAGGCTCTCTTTCATTGATTTCCTCAATAGTAAAAGTAGCTTCAACATCTAGGTCTGCTGCTTTTTCTTGAGAAACACCAAAAACGCTTGAAAGTAAATATTCTTCTTTAAAAAGACCTTTAGATTTCAATGTAACAACATCACCTACTTTTTTACCTTTTAGGGCGTCCAAAGCTTTTTTACTCTTGATCTTATCAAGTTCTAAAGTGGCTTTATTGTCTATTTCTTCTTCTTCGTTCTTGAAAGTACCGCTTACTTCGTTGTCTTTTTCTACAGCATCCTTGTTGATAAGTTTCCCGTGTTGTTTAAGAATACGGTCAACTTGTTCGTTAACCATTTTGTCGTCGGCAACGATTTTATAATGTGTAATCGGTTTTTTTGTTTTTAACGGAACTTCAAAATCAGGAGCAAGACCCAATTCAAATTCAAAAGCAAGTTCTTCATTGTCCCAATCAAAATTATCTTGTTGTTTAGGAAGTGGATTTCCAAGAACATCTAATTTCTCCTCGGTAAGGTATTTGTTAAGATTGTCTTGAAGAAGTTTGTTTACCTCATCTACTAAAACAGCCTTTCCGTATTGCTTTTTTATCAAGCCCATTGGTACATGGCCTTTTCTAAAGCCAGGTACATTGGCAGACTTTCTATAGTCACTTAGGATATGGTCTACCTTATCTTGATAATCTTCTTTAGTGATAGCCACTTTAACGATGGCATTTAGATCGTCGATCTGCTCTTTTGTAATATTCATCTAAATCTTCTTTTTTGTTTCCATAAAATGGGATGCAAAAGTAGTGTAATTAATGTACGCTAGCAAGTTTTTAAGTCGTTGTGGTTCAAACAATCGTTACGATTTTTCATCATCTTTCAAAAGGGAAAACAATATAGATTGGAGAAAGGATAATAAGAGACTAAAAAGTATGGCCCATAAAACACCGTCTACCCTAAATCCATCAATAAGGTTATCTGCCAATAAAATGATAATAGCATTGATAATTAATAGGAAAAGACCTAAGGTTAAAATGGTTACAGGTAAAGTGAGTATAACAAGAATAGGTTTCACTATGAAGTTCAAGAGACTAAGTACTATAGCTACTATAATAGCGGTCATATAGCTGTCTACAAAAACATGTGGTAATATTTTTGAAAGTATAACTACGGCCAGGGCGCTTAATAGAACACGTAAAATAAGTTTCATAAGTTAAAGATGTTTGTTGTGTGGTGAACAATTTCGCCACCCTTAAAGATAAAGATTTGTTATGATTTTAGGAATACCATCGATTTTTCAAAAAACTGTTTCGGGTTTTCTGCATGTAACCAATGCCCGGCATTGTCTATAGTGTCCATTTCCGCTGCCGGAAAGTGTTTTCTGAATTCAGAAATTTCGTTAGGCATTATGTATTCCGATCGGTCACCGCGAAGGAAAAGAACGGGGCCGTTATAAACGTCCGTGGCTCCAATATTTTCTCCTATCTCATTCATTTTTTCACTTAAAACTTTGAGATTAAAACGAAAACCTAATTGACCTTTTTCTACCCAGTACAGATTCTTGAGCAAAAACTGTCTTGTGCCAAAATCAGTAATTTGCTTACCTAGTTCAGAATCTGCTTGGTTTCTAGATGTAATGATATCTAAATTCAGGGCGTTCAAACCATTAATAATTGGTTGGTGATGCGGTGGATAGAATTTTGGGCCAATATCTGCAATAATCATTTTTGTTACCAAATCTGGATAACTGCAAGCAAATTGCATAGCTGTTTTTCCGCCCATAGAATGCCCAATAATCATGGCGTTTTCTAAGTGATGGGCTTCCATATAATTTTTGAGGTCTTCGCTCAGTAAATCATAATCAAAATCATCGGACCAAAAACTTTTACCATGGTTACGCTGATCTATGAGGTGTACTTCAAAGCCTTCTTCTGCGTACTGGTTGCCTAAAGTTTTCCAATTATCGGACATTCCTAAAAAACCATGTAAGACTAATAGGGGAGTGCCGGTTCCAAGTATTTTAGAGTGTAAGGTTTCTGTCATTTTAATTTATTCAGATACATATTTACAACGTTATCCAAGCCTAGGTATAGTGATTCGCAAATTAGGGCGTGACCAATAGAAACTTCTAATAAATGAGGAACGTTCTCTTTAAAATATTTAATGTTGTCTAAACTTAAATCATGTCCGGCATTAATGCCTAAACCACATTTGTATGCAATTTTGGCAGCTTCTGTAAAAGGTTTGACAGCTTGGCTGTGGTTGCCTTTGGTGTATTGTTCAGCATAACTCTCTGTGTAAAGTTCAATACGGTCCGTTCCCGTTTCCGCAGCACCCTCTATCATTTTAGCTTCGGCATCAACAAAAATAGAAGTGCGTATACCTGCATTTTTAAAAGTTTGGATAACGTCTTTTAAAAAGTCCTTATGTTTTACGGTGTCCCAGCCTGCATTAGATGTAATCGCATCCACAGCATCTGGTACCAAAGTTACTTGTGTAGGCTTTACTTCAAGGACAAGTTCTATGAATTTTTCAACAGGGTTTCCTTCAATGTTATATTCTGTAGTGACTAGATTTTTTAAATCCCTCGCATCTTGATATCGAACATGTCTCTCGTCAGGTCTAGGGTGTATAGTAATACCTTGTGCTCCAAAAGACTCAATATCTGCTGCAGTTTTCAATAAATCGGGCATATTGCCACCTCTGGCGTTTCTTAAGGTTGCAATTTTGTTGATGTTTACACTTAATTTTGTCATTTACCGATAGAATTAACCATTTGGTACAAAAATACAAATTAGGCATACCTTTTGATATTTTTAATTAGTATTTTGCGTTTAGTAGAAAGAGTTATGCACATTCAAGACCAAATAGTAACAGACATTCCGTCCTTTAAAATAGGAAGTTCATTAGCTAAGGTAATAACCTTTTTTAAGGATACCACGTACTCTCACGTAGCTGTGACAGAGAACGGGGCATACTTAGGTTTGCTTAGCGAAAATGACCTGGAGAATTTTGACATCAAGGAAAAGATAGAGCAATATCGTTATGATTTGGAAACCTTTTTCGTGAGAAAAGAGACCAGTTGGTTAGATGTTCTTGAAGTTTTTGCTAGAAATGAGGCCAATCTTGTGCCTATTCTGGATGAAAAGGGAAGAATAGATGGTTATTATGATCTTACTGATATTGTAAGTGTCTTTATAGATACCCCGTTCTTTACAGAACCAGGTGGTATTATTGTTGTAGCAAAAGGCATTAAGGATTATTCGTTTAGTGAGATTGCCCAAATTGTTGAAAGTAACAATACCAAGCTAATTGGTGGCTTTATCACCGATTCTAAAAATGATGTCGTTCAAATAACTATAAAAGTAGCTTCTTCTAATATAAACGATATTCTTCAGACGTTCCGGCGATATAATTATAATGTATTGTTCGGTAACACAGATGATCAGTTCTTGGAAGATTTAAAGGAGCGATCAGATTATCTAGACAAATATCTTAACGTTTAGAATTTCTTGCGATATTCTTCAAAAAGGGGAATCAGTCAAGGGTACAATCCTTATTTTTGTCGCATAAGGCCAAATGGTTTTAGTAATCACGATAAAGACTAAGGAATGAAAGTTGCCGTTTACAGTCAAATGTATCAAGAAGACACATTGCAGTATGTAATGGAGTTGCTTGATGAGCTTGAAAAAGAGCATGCCGTAATAGCTATTGAAAAGGAATTCCACGATTTTCTTTCTGAAACACATAGTTCCGCAAATTATTCCACATTCACAGATGCAAAAGGGTTAGATAGCTCTTTTGATATGTTCGTTAGTTTTGGTGGTGACGGTACTATTCTAAGGGCAACCACTTTTGTTAAGGATTCCGGTATACCTATTGTTGGTGTAAACACTGGTCGACTAGGGTTTCTTTCTACATTTAGTAAGGAAGAGGTTCGTAAAGTAGTGCAAGAATTTAAAAAGGGTTCATATACTATTGTAGAACGAAGTTTGGTTGAGGTTGATAAAGGGGCAGATATTCCGGAGTTAAACGGATTGCATTTTGCTTTGAACGAGATTACGGTAAGTAGAAAGGATACGACCTCTATGATTACGGTAGAAACGTATTTAAACAATGAGTACCTTACATCTTACTGGGCAGATGGTCTGATTATTTCTACTCCTACAGGTTCAACAGGATATTCCTTAAGTTGTGGTGGTCCGGTAATAGAGCCAACAGCAAAATCGTTGGTATTAACGCCGATAGCACCTCATAATTTAAATGCAAGGCCTTTAGTTATTTCAGATGACACAGAGATACGGTTAAAGGTTTCCGGTAGGGAAGATAACCATCTTATTTCATTAGATTCTAGAATAGCATCGGTAGAGAACGGAAAGGAAATTCGCATCAAAAAGGCGGACTTCGTTATTAAAATGATAGAATATGCATCAGAGAGTTTTTTGAAAACCCTTCGGAATAAACTGTTATGGGGAGAAGATAGCCGTAATTGAATCTTTAGCGGACAATAAAAATCCGCAAATCCTGTTTATCATTTGAGAACACTAATATAATAGTTGGGTGCAATTGTTATATTCGCAAACTAATACGATTTATGAAGCATTTCATTGTCATAGTTCTACTATGCACTTTTGGCAGTATAGGAGCACAAACCTATGAGGCCGGTATATTTGCCGGAGGAGCCAATCTTATTGGAGATGTAGGGCGTACCACATATATTTCACCATCTGATGTTGCAATTGGCGGTATTTTTAAATGGAACATAGCTAAGCGCTATGCCTGGCGTGCCAGTGTTATTTATGCTAAATTTCAGGCAGATGATACCAAATCTAACGACCCTTCTCGTCAACAACGAGGTTACCAGATGGATAATTCTTTACTGGAAGCTTCTGCGGGACTAGAATTTAATTTCGTAGAATATAATCTACATAAGATGGGCCCTGCTTTTACACCTTATTTATATACGGGTATTACTTATGTTAGATACGATTATAATTATTTTGATGCGGGACAATTCTTAGGGGTTTCTCAAAGAGACGGAGCTTTAGCTATACCTATGACTGTTGGTGCAAAAATCCGTTTAAACCAATTCTTAATTTTAGGGGCTGAGGTAGGCGCTCGGTACACTTTTACTGATAATTTAGATGGTAGCTACCCTGAAAAGCTTAATGTTAGTCGTCAATTAGATGATCTTCGGTTTGGTAATGTGTTTAATAATGACTGGTATGTATTCTCCGGATTAACACTAACTTATACCTTTGGTAGAAAGCCTTGTAATGAATGTTTTGAGTAACTAGCATTCCTAAAAAAATCTTCTTTTCTTTTCTTGAACAGGCCTTAACTATGCATAATTCATTTTTATAGGCTATTTTTGTCATACGCTCAAAACGCGTAGGCTTATAGGTTGGTGACGTAAAATTCATCCAATCAAGAGAATATTTATTAGAGCAGTATGATCAGTTCCTTATGGTTGACCTAGAAGAATTAGATAAAAAGAAAATGCCGCGCCATGTAGCCATAATTATGGATGGAAACGGGCGTTGGGCAAAGCAAAAAGGCAAACTTCGCGTTTTTGGACATGAGAATGGAGTTAAAACTGTACGAGAGACGGTTGAAAACTGCGTTAAAATAAAACTAGAGTACCTCACCTTATATACATTTTCCACAGAAAATTGGAAAAGACCTAAAATTGAAATCGATACTTTAATGAGGCTTTTAGTGTCTTCATTAAAGAAAGAGCTGAAGACTTTTTCAGAAAACAACATTAGGTTAAATGCTATTGGAGATTTGGAGTCATTGCCCAAAAAAGCCAATAAGGAACTTAAGGAGGTAATGGAGAAAACAAGGGAAAACACAGGAATGACCCTTACTTTGGCTTTAAGTTATGGTGCGCGAGAAGAGATTAAAAACGCAGTAAAACAAATAAGTGCCAAAGTTAAAAATAATATAATTTCAATTGAAAACATTGACGAAACCATTATTAATAGCCATCTTTACACGCACGATTTGCCTGATGTAGATTTGCTTATCCGCACTAGTGGAGAGCATCGTATCAGCAATTTTTTACTATGGCAAATTGCCTATGCGGAATTGTATTTCGTTGAAGTATTTTGGCCCGATTTTAGTAGTCAACATTTGGCAGAAGCCATAAAAAGTTATCAGAACAGAGAACGAAGATTTGGAAAAACCAGCGAACAACTCAATTAGCGATATGAAAAGGTTCATATCCTTCGAACCTTTTATTACACTCCTATTAATTTTTGCAACTACATTTTGCTCCGCACAAGAACTTTCTTTTGAGGACGGCAAAAAGTACATTTTAGGTGGGCTAGAGGTCACCGGACTGCAAAGTTATAACGAGCAGACCGTAAAAACGTATACCGGATTACGTGTAGGGCAACCTATTACTCTCCCTGGAGACGAGATTAGCGGAATTATCAACAAACTTTGGGGTCTTGAGCTTTTCAAGAACATTGATTTCTATGTTACTAATATAGAAGGGGATAGAGTCTTTCTTGAATTGAATATTATAGAAAGACCAACGTTGTCCAGTGTTACTGTAACTGGTGTTAAACCTAGGAAAGTAGATGATATATTAAAGGATACGGACCTTAAGAAAGGAAAGAAAATTACCGAGAGTTTAATAGCTAACACAAAGAACTACCTTGATAATAAGTATAAAAAACAAGGTTTCTTAAATGCCAAAACATCTATTATTGTAGCTAAAGATACTTCTGAGACCAATGCTCAGAAAATGGCGGTTAACATTAATAAAGGAGATAAGGTAAAAATAAAGGAAATGGTTTTTGAGGGTAACGAGCAGTTATCCGACAAAAAACTAAAAGGTGCCTTTAAGAAAACCAAAGAAAAACGTTTTTGGCGTTTTTGGAAGAAATCTAAATTTATTGAAGAAGACTACGAGAATGATTTAGAGCTGTTGTCCGATAAATATGCCGAGAACGGTTACCGTGATGCACGTATCATTTCTGATTCTGTAATTAAGGTAGATGAAAATAATATCATCTTAAAATACCAAATAGAAGAAGGTAATAAGTACTATTTTGGTGATGTAGATTTTGTTGGTAACAGTGTCTATACAGATCGTCAATTGGCCTCGGTGTTGGGTATAAAGAAAGGGGATACCTATAATGGTGTTTTGTTAAGAGAGCGTATTGCAGACGATTCTAAACCTGAACCTAACGATGTTACTAGTTTGTACCAAAACAATGGGTATTTATTTTCAAGTATTAACCCAGTAGAGGTTTCAGCAGAGAATGATACTATTAATTTTGAGATTCGTGTAATAGAAGGTAAAGAGACTTTTCTTAATCATATAGATATCGTTGGTAATGACCGTACAAACGATCACGTAATTTATCGTGAACTAAGAACACGTCCAGGTCAAAAATACAATAAGAGTGATATCATCAGAACAATCCGTGAACTCCAACAGTTAGGTTATTTTGATGCAGAGCAGATTAAACCGGATATTCTTAATCCTAACCCTAACGAAGGTACTGTAGATATTAAGTACAACTTGGTAGAATCAGGCTCAAGTCAGATAGAATTACAAGGTGGTTACGGAGGTGGTGGTTTTATAGGAACCTTGGGGCTTTCTTTCAATAACTTCTCAATTAAGAATATTTTAAATGGCGAAGAGTATAAGCCAGTGCCTATGGGTGATGGTCAGACTTTTGCCATGAGAATACAGGCAAGTAGAACATTTAGGGTATACAGCCTTAACTTTGCAGAGCCTTGGTTAGGAGGTAGAAAACCAGTTCAGTTTAGTTTAAACCTATCCAGAACACAACAGTTTGGAGTTGATTATAATAACTCTAATAGTAGTAC
Source organism: Zobellia barbeyronii (assembly GCF_018603515.1). Taxonomy (GTDB): domain Bacteria; phylum Bacteroidota; class Bacteroidia; order Flavobacteriales; family Flavobacteriaceae; genus Zobellia; species Zobellia barbeyronii. The sequence continues at coordinate 417,007 of NZ_JACATN010000004.1, read as the reverse complement.
TATAAAGGTAGATAAAGATCGTGGGTTTTCAATTACAGGTTTAACCGCAGGTTTGGCAAAACGTGTACAATGGCCAGATGATTTCTTTACAATATCTCATTCTTTAAGTTATCAGGTTTATGAGTTCAATAACTATGATATTGGGTTGTTTAATTTTGGTAATGGTAGGTCTAACTCTTTTGCTTATACTTTAGGTATTTCAAGAAACGCTACTTCTGGTGGTCGTATTTTCCCGAGGGGAGGTTCTAATTTTGAAGTTACGGCAAAACTAACGCCACCTTATTCACTCTTTAGTAATAAAGATTTTGAAACATTGCGGGATCGTAGTACTGAGTTGTCGCTTTTAGAGGTGCAACAAGGTGGTCTTACTGCTGCAGAAACTGCAGAGCTAGAAGACATCGATCAACAACGCTTTAGATGGTTAGAGTATTATAAAGTGAAGTTCAAAGGAGACTGGTATACAACCTTAGTTGGTGATTTGGTAATGCGTACTAACGCAGAGTTTGGTTTCTTGGGAAATTATAATAATGATGTTGGTGATGTGCCTTTTGAACGTTTCTTCGTAGGTGGGGATGGTTTAGGAAACTTTACTTTAGATGGTCGTGATGTAGTTCAGTTAAGAGGGTATGAAAACCAATCTTTAACGCCAATTGATGAAATAACAGGTCAACAAGAAGGTGGTTTGGTTTACAATAAATTCTCATTGGAATTACGCTATCCTTTAACTTTAAAACCTTCTGCTTCCATTTATATGCTTGCATTTATGGAAGGTGGTAATGCTTTCAACAATTTTCAGGAATTTAATCCGTTTGAGATAAAACGATCGGCCGGAGTGGGGCTGCGCATTTTCATGCCGGCATTCGGGTTGTTAGGTATTGATTTCGGTTATGGGTTTGATGAAGATCTTAGGCCTCAATCTATCGGAAACGGACCTAGCGGACTTCAAACACACTTCATTATCGGCCAACAGTTTTAATTTAAGGAATCGTCCTTTATGCTAAATCGCTTATTTTTAAAGCTTTAGTAATTTTGGCACGATATTTTCTATTGGATAAAACGATAATGAAATGAAAACAAAATCAAACGTTCTTTTTGTACTGGTGTTAACCTTGTGTTCTGCCTACACCTTTGCTCAGCGCGGTGTTCGTATTGCTTACGTAGATATGGAATATATCTTAGAGAATGTAGACGAATATAGAGATGCTAACAAGCAGCTTGCTGATAAGGTCCAGAAATGGAAGATAGATATTGAGCAAAAGCAAAGTCAGCTTGAGCAAGTAAAGAAAGACTTAATGGCCGAGCGTGTGCTTTTGACCGATGAGTTGATTGCCGAGCGGGAAGAAGATATCCAGATTCTTGAAAAAGAAATGGTAGAATATCAACAAGACCGTTTTGGACCGCAGGGCGATTTAGTTTTGCAAAAGCGACGTCTGATTCAACCAATACAGGATCAAGTATTTAATGAGGTACAGAAAATAGGAACAAATAAGAAGTACGATTTTATTTTTGATAAATCTGCTGATGTTGTTATGTTGTACGCCGAAAATAGGCATGACATTAGTGATTTAGTACTCAGAGGAATTTCTAGGACTCGTAAAATAAGCAAACCTAAGAAAGACAGCAGAGATAAGTTTGATGATGAAGAGGCAGAAGATGAGATGAGCGATGCTCTAAAAGAAAGAAAAGAGAACGCGGAGAAAGCACAAGAAGCAAGAGAGAAAACAGTAGAAGAGAAGCGTGCTGAACAGTTGAAATTGAGGGAAGAGCGTAAGAAAGCGTATGAAGCCCGAAGAAAAAAGCTGTTAGAAGAGCGTGAAGCAAAGAGAAAAGAGAAGCTAGAAGAACGTCAAGATGACGAGCAGGATGAAGGAGAAACTGAAGAGTAAGACGGTTTACTGAACAAAGTCTCGCAATCATCTGCTAAATAGACATAATTTTAATACATTGCGGCGATTTGCTTAGCAAATGTGAAACGAGAAAAATACATTAACCAGAAATTAACACTCAATTATTTTAACTAGAATTATCATGAAACACTTAAAGAAAATAGCAGTAGCCTTAGTATTGTTTGTAGCCGCTACAGGTTTTGTTAACGCACAGAGTAAAGTAGCACACATAGATGTTACCCAATTATTAAGTGCAATGCCAGAGATGAAAACTGCAGAAGCAGAACTTAAAAAATTATCTGAAACTTACAATGCTGATATTGAAAGTTCAATGACCGAATTTCAGAACAAAGCTACTTTGTACCAAAATGAGGCTCCTTCAAAATCAAAAGAAGAGAACGAAAAAAGAGCAATAGAGCTTCAAGGTGTTCAAAAGAACATAGGTGAAGCACAACAAGCCGCACAAAGAGAGCTTCAGAAGAAGCAAGGAGAGCTTTTTGCTCCTATATCTGATAAAGCTAAAGCTGCTATTGAAAAAGTAGCTGCAGCACAAGGATACGATTATGTAATAGATGCTCAAGCCGGTGGTGGACTTATTGTAGCCAATGGTAAGAATCTATTAGTAGATGTAAAAAAAGAGTTAGGTATATAATACACCTGATTAACATATATAAAAAATGCCCGCTATTAAAGCGGGCATTTTTTGTTTACAAGATTTTGGTTTGATTATAAAAGCTTTCTTTTAATATTTCTCCAGCGTAGTTTTCTGATAAAGTCACCCTCGGCTTTTGTGACCAAGAAAGGCTCTTTCTCTTTTTTAGCTTCTAGATAGCCGTGCATATTATCTGAAAAAGCTTGCGGTTTTTGTTGCTTCACAGCCATTTTCAACGAAGCGATTATAGTTATTAATAATCCATATCGCATGGTGTACATCGCTTTTCCTTGAAGAAGTTTAGCTTTTTTGTTATAGGCGTTTCCCGTAGGTCTAAGGTGTTTTACTTTTAAAGCATCGTCAGTATAGATCTCATGACCATGGTATTGGGCAAGCAATTCGTCTACAGTATCCCATCCCATAGCGTTCCGTAATCCTCCAATAGCTTTGAAACATTTTTTGGTGTATGCTTTGAAAGCACCACGAACATGGTTTTTATCCATAGGGTGGTTTAATTTCCACTGCCCATCTTCAACCTGTTCGTAAATGAAACCTCCGGCAATACCTACTTTGGGTTGTCCTCTAAAAATATAAACAATTTTCTCAAAGTAATTATCGGGAAGAATTACATCTGCGTCTAGCTTTACAATAAAATCGTAATTCTCATCAAGAAGCTGTAATCCTTTGTTAAATGCGTTAATCACTTTACTACCGGGCATATGTTCGGTAGAAGATGTTGTGTTTAGCTTTTCAAAAATGGGACTGAGTGCTGCAAACTGGTCTATGATGACTTCTGTGTTGTCAGTAGAATTATCGTTCACTACAACGACTCTTTTGGGTTGTAGGGACTGCCTTAAGATAGAGTTTAAGGTGTCGGCCAAAAAGCCTTCTTCGTTATGAGCGGGAACGATTACATAATAGTGCATGGCCATAAAACGTTAATAGGGCAAAAGCTATGAAATTGAAATAATATTGTGTGTTTATTGTTCTTGTTTCCTTACCGCATAGATAATATAGTACCGTGGGGTAAAACTGCGCAATAGGGGGCGTATGCCTAGCTTTTTAACAGGGTTGGTCCATTTTGCTCTATCCTTTATTTCCCAACCAGCTTTTTCTAAAAGCCAGTCAAACTGCCAATCTTCAAATTCATGATAATGACGGTCCCATGGGTCGGTTTTACTGCGGTAGGCAGGGGCAAACCATAATTTTAGAGGAATGCTTGCAACTATCTTGTCTGCTTTTATTTCCCTAAGGGGGTTAAAAGGAGCTAGTAAGTGTTCAAAAATTTCAAATGCAGTAACTACTTTTGCGTTTGAGCTGGTTAAGGAAGAGTAGTCAATATCCAAATCTTCACCTTTAGTATTCTCTACGGAATACCCCTGTTCTTTCATGATTTTAGAAAACGGATTCTCTACACCGAGGTCTAAAATAGTTTCTTCGGGAGTAATATGTTTCTTTAGAAAATCTAGGGTATGCTGAAAACGTTTACTCGGATAGGTCTTCTCGTACATTTGAACAGGTTGCAAGTTTGATTGTCTGCGCTGTTACGGATTGAATTATACCCTGTATACCATGGCATTAATGTTCATACCCGCACCAACACTTGCAAAGATAACAACATCTCCCTTTTGAACGTCTTGATTTTCTATTTTTCCGTTAAGTACCAAATCGAAAAGAGTAGGTACTGTAGCTACTGAGCTGTTACCTAATTTACCAATGCTCATAGGCATGATATTCTCCGGAATTTCATGGTTGTAAAGACCGTAGAAACGTTTTACAATGGCTTCGTCCATCTTCTCATTCGCTTGGTGAATGAAGATTTTTTTGAGGTCCTTTATCGCAACTCCACTTTCGTCCAGACAATCTTTCATAGCTTGTGGTACGTGGGTAACGGCAAACTCGTAAATTTTACGACCGTACATTTTTATGTACTTGGTATCGTCTTTTTCTTTATTGTAAGATTTACCGAAGAATAAAAAATAAGCTTCTTCGTAAGCGTGTGTTGCACTTGCATGTGAAAGTATTTCACCAGCACCGTCAGTTTCTTCAATTATAGCTGCACCAGCACCATCTGAGTAAATCATAGAATCCCTGTCATGTGGGTCTACAATACGAGATAAAGTTTCTGCGCCAATAACAAGACACCTTTTTGCAATACCGCTTTTAATGAAAGCATTTGCCTGTATAGCTCCTTGAATCCATCCCGGACATCCGAAAATTAAATCATAGGCGACACAAGTGGGATTTTTTATGCGTAAATGTTGCTTTACCCTTGTAGCTAAGCTAGGTAGGCTGTCTCCTTGAATATTATTAGGAGAAACGTCTCCAAAATTATGAGCAAAAATGATGTAATCTATGGTCTCTTTATCTATTCCTGCATCGGTAATTGCTTTTTCTGCAGCAAGAAAGCCAATGTCAGAGGTATTCAGATTTTTTTCAACATAACGTCGTTCTTCAATTCCCGTAATTCCTTTGAATTTCTGGATGATAACGGCGTTGTCATGGGCAAATGGTGATCCGTCTGCATTTAAAAAATTATGACCTTCAAATTCGTCGTTAGGAACGACTAGCGATGGTATGTAACTTCCTGTTCCTGTAATTGCAATTGACATATTGTAATTTATTTTATCACTTTGCAAGGTAATGCATAACTAATTGAATGTTATGCATGCATAACAACTTTTACGATGTTCAAGACCTTTATCAAAATTAAGTGAAAAGAATACGGGCCTTTACATTTGAATGAAAAGGCCCGTATTCATTGGTGTTGTCGGTAATTATTCTGCCTCTGCGTAGGCTTCAATTGGTGCGCAGGTACATATTAAATTACGGTCTCCATAGGCGTCATCAACTCGTCTAACTGAAGGCCAAAATTTGTTTTCTTGAATGTACGAAAGCGGAAATGCTGCTTTTTGTCTGCTATATGGGAAATTCCATTCATCTGCAGTTAACATTTCTAGGGTATGTGGTGAATTTTTAAGCACATTATTATTGTCTTCTGTAGATGCATCGTTAATTTCTGCTCTGATGGATAACATAGCATCACAAAAACGGTCTAATTCGGTCAAACTTTCACTTTCCGTAGGTTCGATCATTAAGGTTCCTGCTACTGGAAAAGAAACCGTTGGTGCGTGAAAACCATAGTCCATTAACCTTTTTGCTATATCAGTAACTTCAATACCATTCTTTTTAAAAGGTCTACAATCAATAATCATCTCGTGTGCTGCACGTCCTTTTTCACCTGTATAAAGAACATCGTAGGCTCCGCTTAATTTGTGTTTGATATAATTCGCATTCAATATCGCTATTTCGGTGGAGTGTCTCAAACCTTGTTCTCCAAGCATTTTTATATAGCCATAAGAGATTAAGCAAACCAAGGAACTTCCCCATGGTGCCGCAGAAATTGCAGTAATGGCTTCATCACCACCTGTTTCAATGACAGGGTTACCTGGAAGAAATGGAACTAATTGCTCTGCAACACAAATTGGACCTACACCAGGGCCGCCACCACCGTGTGGTATGGCAAACGTTTTATGAAGGTTTAAGTGGCAAACGTCGGCACCAATAATTGCAGGATTTGTAAGACCTACTTGTGCGTTCATGTTAGCGCCGTCCATATATACTTGGCCGCCGTTATCATGAATCAGTTTTGTTATGTGTTTAATTGAAGACTCAAAAACACCGTGCGTAGAAGGGTAAGTAACCATTAAAGCAGCAAGATTTTCTGAATGCTTTAAAACTTTTTCTTCTAAATCGGATACGTCTATATTTCCTTTTTCATCGGTCTTGGTTACGACTACTTTCATGCCGGCCATTACAGCAGAGGCAGGATTGGTACCGTGTGCCGAAGCTGGAATGATGCACACATCTCTGTGTCCTTCATTTCGGGATTCGTGGTATGCTCTAATTACCATAAGGCCTGCGTACTCACCTTGTGCGCCCGAATTGGGTTGCAATGATGTTGCAGCAAAACCTGTTATTGTTGATAAATCTTTGGCCAATTCTTTCAACACAAACTGATATCCTTTAGCTTGTTCAATAGGTACAAACGGATGAATGTTAGCCCAACGCGCCATACTCAATGGTAGCATCTCTGAAGCGGCATTCAATTTCATTGTACATGAACCTAATGAAATCATAGAATGGTTCAATGAAAGGTCTTTGCGCTCTAGTTTCTTAATGTAACGCATCAGTTCTGTTTCTGAATGGTACATGTTAAATACTTCATTCTGTAAAAAAGAAGAGTGTCGCTGTATGCTTGGAGTTATTGCAGATTTAGATAAGAGACTTTCTGTTTCTTTAGTTTCTTTTCCAAGGGCCTCTGTGAAAATAGAGACAATTTGGTTAAGGTCTTGTAGCGATGTAGCTTCATTTACAGCAATGGAAATAGTTTCATTGTCAATATAAAGGAAGTTAACTCTGTTTTTCTCTGCTACTTTCCGAACGCTACCAGCATCCGCTTTCACGGTAATTGTGTCAAAATAAGAAGAATTGGTTTGATATAAGCCCAATTTTTCTAGCGCATCAGCTAAGGTTACTGCGGTACGGTGTACCTTATTTGCTATATACTTTAAGCCTTCTGGCCCATGATATACGGCATACATACCCGCCATGACGGCCAATAGCACTTGGGCTGTACAGATGTTTGAGGTAGCCTTATCTCTTTTAATATGTTGTTCTCTAGTCTGGAGTGCCATTCTAAGGGCAGTTTTGCCATCAGTATCTTTAGTGACGCCAATAATCCGACCGGGAATATTTCTTTTGTACGCTTCTTTTGTTGCGAAAAATGCAGCATGAGGACCTCCATAACCTAGAGGAATACCAAAGCGCTGTGTAGTACCTACAACAACATCAACACCAAATTCTCCCGGAGGAGTAAGAAGTACTAAACTTAGTATGTCTGCTGCAACAGCTACTTTAATATCATTTTCTTTGGCTTTGGAAACAAAATCTGCATAGTCGTTTACTTGACCATATTTTCCTGGGTATTGCAATAAAGCTCCGTAAAAATCTTGGGTGAAAGAGAATTCTTCATGGTTTCCTATAACTAACTCAATACCTAGTGGCGTTGAACGTGTCTTTAAAAGAGACAGTGTTTGTGGTAGTACTTCTTCGGAAACGAAGAACTTTAGAATACCGTTTTTCTTTTGTTCGCGGCTACGAACATCAAACAACATGGTCATGGCTTCTGCGGCAGCTGTACTTTCATCTAAAAGCGAAGCATTTGCCAATTCCATTCCCGTTAGGTCAGCTATAACAGTTTGAAAATTCAAAAGGGCTTCTAGTCTTCCTTGGGCAATTTCAGCTTGATAAGGAGTATATGCGGTGTACCAACCTGGGTTCTCTAGTATATTTCTTTTGATCACAGAAGGTGTCAAGCTTTCATGATATCCAAGACCAATATATGTGTGAAAAACTTCATTTTCTTCTGAAAGTTCTTGAATGTGGGCCAGAAATTTATGTTCGCTCATAGCGGCATTAAGCTGCAATGGTTGTTTTAGGCGAATATCGTTTGGAATGGTCTCATAAATGAGCTGCTCCAAGGAGTCTGTTCCTACAGTTTTGAGCATATGCTCTTGATTTTCTTCCCTGACGCCTATATGGCGCAAAGCAAATACGTCTGTCTTCATAGCTTAAAAATAAGTGCCGTAAAATTAGACATTTTATCCCTTAAAATTATCACATAATTGTTCCGTAGGATGAAAGTTTTTAACTAAAAACGGTGTTTATGAACAGTTTCGTTAGTTTTGTAGGATGAAGGCTATTAACCGTGTTTTTGATTTTTACCTTGATGCCTCTATACATGTTGCTTTTGCCGTTTATGCACTTGTACATGTAACTGATATTACATTGGGATACGGTGTAGACCAACATCTAGCTTGGTTTCTTTTTTTTGGATCTATTGCCTGTTACAATTTTGTAAAATATGGGGTAGAGGCAAAGAAGTATATTCTAGTAGCCAATAAATATCAAAAGAACATTCAATTTGTAAGCTTTATAGCCTTGGCCATTGCTTTATATCATGGTTGTTTTCTTAAGCTAGAAGTATGGATGGGTGTTGGTGGGCTTGTAGGTCTTACAGGGCTGTATGCTGTGCCGTTATTACCTCACGCAAAAAACCTTAGGAGTTGGGGAGGATTGAAAATTTTCATTGTTGCATTGGTATGGGCAGGGGCTACCGTCATTCTTCCTGTATTATCGGAAGTAGGACCTATGGAGAAAGATGTTTGGATAGAATGCGTACAGCGCTTTTTGTTCGTGCTGATTTTACTGATTCCCTTTGAGATTCGTGACTTGGCTTATGACAGTCCGGAATTAAAGACTTTGCCGCAACGTTATGGGATTGCTAATACTAAAATATTCGGATCGTTTTGTACACTCCCATTTTTCTTTCTAATTTTTATGAAAGACACTATTTCTATGTATGAAGCTATTGCTGGAGGTATTATGTTTTTGACCTTGGGAGCTTTGATGTTCGTTACAAAACGTCAGCAAAATAGATATTTTGCCTCTTTTTGGGTGGAAGGAATTTCTATTTTCTGGTGGACATTATTATTTGTCTTTGGAAAATTCTTTTAATTCATTTTATCTAAAATTTGCTTCATTTTCAACTTTTCCTGTTCGGTTAAGCTGTGAAGATCTGCCTTTTGGCATAGGGTCGTTAATTGAGTGTTCTCTTTAGTTGCTTTAGAACAAGTTTTACACATGAATAAGTGAAAACGCAATTTTAGTTTTTCCGTAAAAGTTGCTTCCCTGTATTGGGCTTTGTTGCAAATTATGGCGGCTTTGTCGCAAGAAATCATAGTTTAAAACCAATTTTGATTAAGGCAATCCATTAAAGCTGTTCTAGCTCTATGTATCATTACCCACAGGTTAGACGGATTAATATCGAGCTCATTACAAATATCTTCCGTACTAACTCCTTGAATAGTTTTCATAGTAAAGACCAAAGCTTGTTTTTTAGGTAGTTTGGCAATACAAGATTGAATAGCAAGTCCCAGTTCTTCGTTTTCTATATCGCTGTTTTCGAAGGAACTAAAAGGGTCGGCAACCTGTTCTTCTAACCAATCACCTTCGGCATCAGTTTGCGAACTATAGTTCATTCGCACTTCTGCTTTTCCTTTTTTAGAGTTGGTTTTTCTGTAATGGTCAATTACTTTTCGCTTTAAAATAGCGATTAACCACGTACGTTCGGCAGCATCTCCCTTGTAATTTTTGGCAGATTTTAAACCCGCCATAAAAGTTTCTTGAACAAGGTCTTTTGCTACTTCAGCATCGCTAATACGGCCTATTGCGTAGTTAAAAAGGTAATCTGCGTATAAGTCTACCCATTTATCGGGCATTAGTTGGTGTTCTGGCATACGTTTTTTGTCGTTATCAAAAGTAATGGAATTAGATTTAATGACCTTTAATTTTTTTTCATTCCCCGTAATATAATTTAACGCAGCCATAATTAGTATTTTTGATTAAACTTAAGACCTATGAAATTTTACTATTTGCTTGTTACCTTGTTTGTTGTAAACTTAGGTTGTGTTCAAAGTAAAGGAAAACATATCACAGAATTTTCACAGAATGATATAGATTCAGGGATTTTAGTCGATGTGCGTACTCCAGAAGAGTTCAGTGCCGGTCATTTAGATAATGCATTGAATATTAATTGGTTCGATACGGATTTTATTAAAAGTGTTGATACTATAGACAGGGCAAGACCTGTCTATGTGTATTGTAAAATGGGCGGGCGTAGTGCCAAAGCGGCGCATGTGTTAGATTCTCTTGGTTTTAGTAAGGTGGTTAATTTGGAAGGTGGCTACGATGCCTTTGTGGCAAATAAAAAGAATTAGAGTAATTTTTCTGCTATTTCTAACCAATTGTTTACCCGTTCAAAACCGGTTGTGTTTACGTTATGGGGTGATGTAAATAATAGTGACCTACCTTCAAAAGTTTCAAGATTATAACTACGATCGTCAATTAAAATATCTCCACGTAAGATGTGCTTGTTTCCGCATAGTATGCGGTTTTGCCATGGTATAAATGAAAAATGTTCATCTAGCCACTCAGATTTTTCTTCAAGTGAGTTTGGAAACTGCATTGCGGCACTTGCAATATATACTTCGTGTTTCTCGCTTAATTTCTTAAGTACGGCTTGGCCATCTGCAATGGGTTTGAGGTTACGAAAGAAACCTTTATTTCGTGCATGATCACGAACACTCTGTTGTCTGTCCACAGGAACTTTATGCCAAACTTCACTACCATGAAAAAAATCTAGTGTAAGTTGTTCGTTGTAGTCCTTATTATAAATTTCTATATGTTCTCCGTAGGTGTCTGCAATCACCTCGTCCATATCTACAAATATAACCATGATTTATTTTTTTTTTGCAAAGTTCAGAAAACCAAGTGAGATGATTAATGCAAACGGAAAAAATAGTAACAATTTAACCTATAAGTAGTCTTTTGGCTTTAGGGAATAAAAAAAGAGGGCGTCCCCACACCCTCTTTTAAACCGTTAAAAAAATTATTGATATAACCTTTTCAACCTACTTATGTTACGTAAATATATAAGAAATAACTTACAAAAACATAATCTTGGTATATTTTTTTAATTTTTTTCTATGAATTATATTTTGAAGGTTTTAATTCAATAAGCCGGCCCTTTCTAATAAGGCTTCTACCTTAGGTTCAGCACCTCTAAAACGCTTGTAAAGAACCATTGGATTTTCTGTACCACCTTTTGAAAGCACATTATCTTTGAACTTAGTAGCAACTTCTTTATTAAAAATACCCTTTTCTTTAAAATATGCGAAAGCATCCGCATCTAAAACTTCAGCCCATTTGTAGCTGTAGTATCCAGAAGAATACCCACCTTGAAAAATATGGGCAAAAGCGGTACTCATACAAGTTTCTGGTGTATCAGGATATAGAGTCGTGCCTTTGAAAGCTTCGGTTTCGTGCTGTTTTACGTTCTTAATGCTTGTTGGGTCAATTCCGTGCCAAGACATATCTAAAAGACCAAAACTCAGTTGGCGTAGCGTCTGCATGCCTTCTTGAAAAGTAGCAGATTCTTTAATTTTCTGAACTAATTCCATCGGAATCACTTTTCCAGTCTCGTAATGAGTAGCAAAAAGTTCTAGTGCTTCTTTTTCATAACACCAGTTTTCCATTACTTGGCTCGGTAGCTCTACAAAATCCCAAAAAACAGAAGTTCCTGAAAGGCTAGGGTAGGTGGTGTTAGCCAGCATACCATGCAATCCATGTCCAAATTCATGAAATAGGGTAGTTACCTCGTTAAAAGTTAAAAGAGAAGGCTTACTAGGTGTAGAACGGGTAAAATTACAAACATTGGATATGTGCGGACGTACATTTTCTCCGTTACGTTGGTATTGAGATTTGTAGGAAGTCATCCAAGCACCACCACGTTTTCCTTTTCTAGGGTGAAAATCTGCATAGAAAACAGAGATGAAGTTGTTGGAAGTATCGTAAACCTTATACGTTTTTACTTCTTCATTATATTTATCTATATCCGTAACTTCTTCAAAACGAAGGTCGAATAATTTCTCAGCTATTTTGAAAACACCTGAAATTACATTCTCTAGTTTAAAATAAGGTTTTAGTTTCTCGTCATCTAAATTGAACAGTTTTTGTTTCAGTTTTTCAGAATAATAACTACCGTCCCATTTTTCTAATCGGTCTATATGGTCTAATTCTTTTGCAAAATCTTCAAGTTGGGCAAATTCTTTTCCTGCAGCAGGCTTTGCTTTTTCTAATAACTCATTTAGAAACTTGTGTACCTTTTCTGGAGTTTCTGCCATGCGCTCTTCTAGAACAAAGTGTGCATGGGTCTTATAGCCCAATAAATTAGCACGTTCAAAGCGTAAATTGGCAATTTTAAGTACGTTTTCTTGGTTGTCAAGCTCATCATTATGAAAAGCCTTGCTGCCAAAAGCTAAAGACAACTCCTTACGCAGTTCGCGGTTTTTGGCATATTTCATAAAGGGTATGTAACTCGGGTAGTCTAAAGTTATAACCCAGCCCTCTTTCTCTTTTGATTTTGCCATTTGAGCAGCTGCCTCTTTCTCTCCTTCAGGTAGACCATCTAAATCACTTTCATTGGTCAAGTGCTTTTCGTACTTGTTGGTTTCAGCTAGTGTATTTTCGCCAAAGTTCAATTTTAATTTTGAAAGCTCTGAATCAATTTCACGAAGACGTTTCTTCTTGTCATCGTTTAGATTAGCACCGTTTCTACTGAAACTCTTGTATTTCTTGTCAAGCAAAGTGTGTTGCTCTATGGTAAGGTCTAAAGAATCTTTTTGGTCATAAACGGTTTTTATGCGTTTGAATAAAGCTTCGTTTAGCGTAATATCATTACTGAATTCAGAAAGCAAAGGGGAAATTTCCTGAGCTATCTTTTGAATTTCTTCATTGGTTTCGGCAGAATTTAGATTAAAGAAAACACTGGAAATTCGGTCCAACTGCTGACCTGTAAATTCCAATGCTTCAATGGTGTTCTCAAAAGAAGGCTCTGCCTTGTTAGCCGTTATTTGGTCTATTTCTGCTCTTGCATCTTTCATAGCTTGTAAAAAAGCAGGCTTAAAATGTGCATTTTCTATTTTAGAAAATGGAGCAGTATCAAAAGGTGTCAATAATGGATTCATATGACGTAAGTTTTTTTAGGTTTAAGATTGTATGGGGTTGTTCTTAGACTTTATCCAAGTATTAATAAGGTCTAGTATGAGTGCAAGGCCAGCTAAAAGAAAAGATAATGCAGCTCCGGTTACAAAAGCAAAGTTCCGATCGGCTCCGCTCATTACTTTATCTCTAACAAATCTGTATTGGTCTGTATATTCCTTAAGGCCTATGCTGCCATCTGCATTAAGGTCAAAAGTGCTTAGTTGCATTTCATAGTATTTCCAACGAAAGAAAACCAGAACAAGTATCAACACATACATAGAGAAGAAGAATAAAGCGCTTCTCCAGAGACTTTTTAAATAAGGATTATTGATTCTTCGCTCAATAAAAGCTAAAACAATAATAGCCAATACACCAATTATAAAACCTATAAGTGAAGGGTAATTCATGAATTGTAATTTTTGATGACCTATATATTACTTCTTGCCACTGACGGATTTTGCACCCTCTATTACTTTTTGTTTTAGGCCTTCTTTATATAGAATAATTTTATCAAGAACACATTTGTCCGAGCTTCCTATAATCTGTGCCGCCAATATACCGGCATTTTTTGCTCCGTTCAGGGCTACCGTAGCTACGGGAACGCCACCGGGCATTTGAAGAATGGATAAGATAGAATCCCAACCATCTATAGAATTGCTACTTTTTACGGGAACACCAATTACTGGTAAAGGAGACATAGATGCTACCATTCCAGGAAGGTGAGCTGCGCCACCGGCACCGGCAATAATAACGGTATAACCATTGGTATGTGCATTTTTACTAAAATCAAAAAGTTTTTCAGGAGTTCTGTGAGCTGATACGATATCTACATCAACTTCAATATCAAATCCCTTTAAAATGTCTATGGCGTCTTGCATTACGGGCATATCACTAGTGCTGCCCATTACTACTGCTACTTTACTCATATGATTATTTGCTTATCACTTTAATAGTTTCCTTTACTTGCTGCGCAATTTTGCGAGCTTCGGAAATAGATTCGTTTACTATAGTTACATGACCCATTTTTCTAAAAGGACGGGTTTGTTTTTTGCCGTAAATATGAGGAGTTACTCCTTCCATTCCTAAAATTTCGGACATATTTTCATAGATAACCTCTCCTGTATAACCTTCGGCACCCACTAAATTTACCATAATACCGGCAACCTTACTTTTAGTATCACCTAATGGAAGGTCTAAAATGGCACGAAGATGTTGCTCAAACTGGTTGGTGTAACTTGCTTCAATACTATAATGGCCACTGTTGTGGGGTCTTGGAGCAACTTCGTTAACTATGATTTGATCATCTTTAGTCTGGAAAAGTTCTACGGCCAAAAGGCCAACATGCTGTATTTTCTCTGAAACCTTCAAAGCTATTTCTTGTGCTTTTTGGGCAACGGCATCACTAATTCTAGCAGGACAGATAACATATTCTACTTGATTGGCTTCCGGGTGAAATTCCATTTCTACCACGGGATAAGTTTTCACTTCACCACTTACACTGCGGGTAACGATAACGGCAAGTTCATTTTTAAAGTCGATCATCTTTTCTGCAATACATTCACCTGCAGGAAGTTCGTTTAAATCTTCAATCTTACGAACAACTTTAACTCCTTGTCCGTCATAACCAAATTGTGCTGCTTTCCAAATAAAAGGGAAATCTAAAGCTCCGTTAGAGATACTATCTTTTATTTCACTTTTATAGGCAAATCGCTGAAAATCTGCCGTTGGTATGTTGTTATCCACATAAAAAAGCTTCTGTTTTGCTTTGTTCTGGATGATTCTAAGAGCTTTGGTTTGTGGAAAAACCATTAGACCTTCATCTTCCAGTTTTTCTAAGGCATCCACATTTACGTTTTCAATTTCAATGGTAAGCACATCTACTTGCTTCCCAAAATTGTATACGGCATCAAAATCCATCAGGTCTCCCAATATAAATTCATTGCAGGCTATTTTTGAAGGAGCTTCTGGCGAAGAGTCCATAACTACGGTGTGAATATCAAATTTACGAGTTTCGTAAAGGAGCATTTTACCAAGCTGGCCACCGCCTAAAATTCCCAATTTAAACTGTGAAGAAAAGTACTCCGATGAATTATCTGTAGACATGCAATTGATTTTGAACTGATGCAAAAATACATCGAATTCTTAAAACGCAAGGCGTGTGCTTAAAAAAGCAAAATCAAAGTGGTATATTAGCCGTTCTTTAAAAATGCGATGTGATAAAGCTACACGATAAACATTTTAAGCCGTTCTTGAGCGAAGCGCAAATAAAAGCAGCCGTAAAAAAAGTTGCCGATCAAGTTGCCGCTGATTATAAGGATGAAACACCAATTTTTGTGGGGGTTCTTAATGGGTCGTTTATGTTCGTATCAGATTTTCTGAAGGAATATCAACACCCTTGCGAAGTTTCTTTTGTGAAATTAAGTTCCTATCAAGGTTTGACTTCTACAGGTATAGTAGAAACTCTCTTAGATGTTTCTGAGGATATAGAAGGCCGTAGTGTTATTATTCTTGAAGATATCATAGATACGGGCCGTACGCTCAAAAAATTAATACATCTTTTTTCAAAGGCTAACGTTAAGGAATTTAAGGTTGCAAGTCTTTTTTATAAGTCTGAAATATACAATGGTGAGTATACCATTGATTACGTAGGTATTGATATACCTGATAAATTTATTGTGGGATACGGTCTGGATTATAATGAGTTAGGCCGAAACCTTAAGGAAGTTTACCAATTAAACCAAAAACATATGATTAATCTCGTGCTTTTCGGGAAACCGGGTGCCGGAAAAGGAACCCAAGCTGATTTTTTAAAGGATAAGTACAACCTGAAACACATTTCTACCGGAGATCTTTTTCGTTATAACATGAAAAACGATACTGAACTGGGACAATTGGCTAAATCATACATTGATCGTGGCGATTTGGTTCCTGATGAAGTAACTATAAAGATGTTGCAAGATGCGGTTGAGAAAAACCCAGATGCAAGCGGATTCATTTTTGACGGTTTTCCTCGTACAACTGCTCAAGCAAAAGCTTTAGATGCTTTCTTGACCACAAAAGAGATGAAAATAGATGCAACTATCGCTTTAGAAGCAAATGACGAAGTTCTTATTCAGCGTTTGTTAGAAAGAGGCAAGGTAAGTGGCCGTAGCGATGATCAAGACGAATCTAAGATACGTAATCGTTTTGATGAGTATAATGAGAAAACAGCGCCTTTAAAAGATTTTTATGAGGCTCAGAATAAATTCCATAGTGTAAATGGTATTGGCGCCATAGATGAAATAACACATCGTTTGGCTAAGGTTATCGAGGAGCTTTAGTTCTCTTTCGGTTTCTAATAGTATATTAAGGAGAGTTGAACAGGTCTAAACAGATGATTAGGCATGTTTCAACTCTCTTTTTGGCTTTATAAGGCTAACTTCTAAATGCATAGCTTGTTTAAGCTTCATGCGAAATGCGTATTTTTGCGCAAATGTTGACTGTCGTCAATGTATAATTGAGAATATTTTATGACTGAGGGTAATTTTGTAGACTACGTTAGGATTAATGCGGAATCTGGTAAAGGAGGAAAAGGCTCTGTGCATTTGCATAGGGAAAAGTTCATTACCAAAGGTGGTCCCGATGGTGGAGATGGCGGTCGTGGAGGTCATATTATCTTACGTGGAAATAATAATTTATGGACGCTTGTAACCTTTAAGTTCAAAAAGCATTTTAAGTCAGGTCACGGCGGACACGGTAGTAAATCCCGTAGTTCTGGTGCAGATGGCGAAGATGTATATTTAGATGTTCCATTAGGTACTGTGGTAAAAGATTCTGAAACAGCAGAAGTGTTGTTCGAAATTACGGAACATGGAGAAGAGCGGGTTTTGGCAGAAGGCGGAATGGGTGGTAGAGGTAACTGGCATTTTAAGACCAGTACCAATCAAACTCCAAGATACGCGCAACCTGGTATGCCTGGAGCGGAAGTAGAAGTGGTTCTTGAATTAAAATTATTGGCAGATGTTGGTCTTGTAGGCTTTCCTAATGCTGGTAAATCTACTTTATTATCAGTTATTACATCAGCAAAACCAAAAATTGCGGCTTACGAATTTACAACCCTGAAACCTAACTTGGGAATTGTAGAACATCGGAACTTTCAGAGTTTCGTAATGGCAGATATTCCTGGAATTATAGAAGGTGCTGCAGAAGGAAAAGGGTTAGGTCATTACTTTTTAAGACATATAGAGCGTAATTCTACTCTCTTATTTTTAATACCTGCGGATAGTAAGGACATTGGTAAAGAGTACCAAATTTTACTTGGTGAGCTAAGAAGGTACAACCCTGAATTGTTGGACAAGGAACGTTTAATAGCCATTTCTAAAAGCGATATGTTAGATCAGGAGCTTATGGATGAAATGCGCATAGAACTAGACAAAGATTTGGATAGCACGCCGTATATATTTATTTCTTCTGTAGCGCAACAAGGTATCATGGAATTGAAAGATAAGCTCTGGGCTATGTTGAATAGTTAGGAGGGACTGGTTGGTTGTTAAATTCGGCCCGATTATAATTCCTTAAATTTACTTTAAAACGAGACTATGAAGAATGTATTTACTTTGGTGTTGGTTTTGTGTTTGGCCTCGTGCAATACGATTAGGGTGAACTATGATTATGATAAGGGAACCGATTTCACCAATTACAGTACTTACAATTATTACCCTGATATGAATACAGGCCTTAGTGAGCTTGATACCAAACGTTTGTTGCATGCCGTTAATGCTGAAATGCAAGCAAAAGGTATTCGTTTTTCTGAAGATCCTGATTTTTTTATCAATATAGATAGTGAGTCTTTTGAAGTCGCTAGCAATAATACCGTTGGCCTTGGCCTTGGTGGAACTGGACGTAGTGTAGGGGGAGGAGTTTCCGTAGGTATACCAGTAGGGCAACCAAAACTGGAACGCGAAATCCGGTTTGATTTTGTTGATGCCAAAAAGGATGAACTCTTTTGGCAAGGTCAAGGGCAAAGCAATTTCAAAGAAAATGTTTCCCCTGAAGCACGCGAGGAAAAATTACATGCACTAGCTGCAAAGGTTTTCTCTAAATATCCTCCTAAAAAATAGTACAGCAGATAGTTTATCTCTTTGTTTTAGAAGGTATGGCTTAGTAGTATTTGAAACTTTCCTGTGTAGATACTATATTATTCCATATTTTCGAACATTCTTTAAAAACCATTAGGCCTTATCTATTCTTCATATAGACTGGTTAGAGCCCATGTTATAAAGGATATTTTTCTACCCCCGATCTTGAACTTTAACGCAAATGTCCCCAATGCTAAAGCTAGCGCTTTATTATATTGATAACCATAAAATTGAAGTGGTTCACACATTCTTTGGAAAAGAAAAAATTCTATTGGATGGTAGAACTGTTTCTAAAAAATTAACTGAAGTTGGTTCAGAACACACCTTCACTATTGGTGAAAATAGATATTGGATCGCGCAACGTGAGGTTTCTAAAGGCGAGAAGCTTAACAGGTTTGAAATCCGTAAAAATGGTTCGCCTATCTCTTTGGTTAATATTTTATCACAGAAATCTTCTAATCAGATGATTTTAATCGTTATTCTTTGTGGTCTAGGCACCGGTTTTATTTTGGGTGTTATTATCTACAAATTAATTTGGCCCACAGTTAGTTTGTAGACGCTCCTTTCTACAAAATACATCCTAATCACCAACCTTCACCCGAACACCTTCAGAATGACTTGAAAACTCTGGTGCATACATGCTCTGTATTGTGGTAATACCATTACTGAATTCACCAGCGTTGTTTACCCTTAAGGCATATTCAAAGACATAGACTCCTTTAGGTAGATAGTCAAAAAAGAAGTTGGTGCTGGCATCCTTTGTACTTTCATAGTAACCCAAACCATCTTGCCATTTGTAATTGGAAATTACATTTACGGGTTCAAAACCAGCTGCTCGCATATCTTTCATATGAACAAATTCCATATCACGGTCGGAACGGAGTTCTATGCGGACCCGAATTAAGTCGCCTACTTTTAATGGTGTTGCGTTAGTGACTTCAGAAATTTTCTCACCGGTATCCGTATTCTTTTTTAAGAACAAACTTTTCTTGAGTTGAAGAGGTGTCTTTGCCGATGTTATTTTATCTAAATCCTCAAAATATTGCCAGTAAAGAGCTCCCCAGGCAATACCATTACCTTTTTTGCTCAGTTGAACCTCTGCCATATTCGGCTTTATTTCATAGGTATTCCATGAAGTTTTGAAATAACCTGTTCCTGCTTCAGTTTTTACATTTTCTAGCTTCTCAGGGTTTATTTCAGCACCTCCTAAAGTGACGTTTACGGCATCGGTCACTGAAAGCCAATCGCTACCTTGCAATAACAAAGCGTATACTGCTTCAGATGTAGATTTTGTGGTAGACCATTGGTTGGTCTGCTTATGCTTTAAGAGCCAAATTTTAAGATTATCAACGGTTTTAGTGTCGTTTTCTATTTCCCCAAAAGCTTCTATTAAAAGCGCTTGTGTTTCAATAGGTGCCTGATACCAATACCATGAAGCTGTATTTTCTTTCCAGTACATGCCCAGTTCTTCAGAAACGATACTATTCTCTTTTAAAGACTTTAAAATTTTCTTAGAAGTTGAAGTATCTCCCGTTCTGTTTAAGGTTAAAGCCAACATACCTTTGGTATAGAGTCCTTTCTTAGTCCAGTATTTTTTAGCTTGACCAAGATAGTAATCCGTAATTTTATCGACTTCCTTTGAGGTTTTTATATCCTTGAAGAAACTCCGCATATATAAATAATGAATTTGCATTTGGCTCAAATGGTCATTATTAAGGTTTGAAGCGTGCTTCTTCATTTGCTTGTATTCCTCAACAAACTCCGCGTCTAAATACGCAATAGCTTTTTCGGTTATTATTTTGATAGAGGATTTACTTTCTATAGTTACAGAGGACACGTTCAATTGTTTTAGGTGCCCTATGCCAGTTGTAATATGTTGGGTGATGAATCTGTTGTCAGGTCCTCCGTTGAACCAAGCCCATGCACCTGAGTTTTTCTGGTTGTTCTTTAGCTTATTAAGTGCGCGAGTTTCCTCGTTTTTCATTTTATTTAAGTCAAACAACAGGGCAATTCGTTTTTTCTGTTCGGTTTCAGATTGTGCATCTCTGAGCCAAGGAGTTTCCTGAATTAATAGCGACTTTAGTTCTTCGTTCTTTTCAAGATTACTAAGCAAAGCATCCGAGTTAGCCCATTGGTCAAATACAGCTTTTATTCTTTCATTTGAATTTGCAATATGACTTGCCAAGCTGTTGGCGTAGTATCGGGAAAACGTTTGCTCATTACAATCATAAGGATACTCCATAAGATAGGGGAGTGCCTGTACAGCATACCATGCAGGATTTGAAGTAATCTCTAAAGTTAGCTTATGATTTTTTAGCGTAGTTGAGGTGTTATCTTTTAATTTATCCAGAACAAATGTTTTGGTCTGGTTACTCCGCACCCACATGGGTAGGGTTTCTGTCACCAACATGCGGTTAGTCAAGACAGGTAGCACGTTTTGTTCGCCATCACTGAAATCCCCTGCTTTTGCTGTTACCGTATATTGAACGGCTTGTAAATTTTCAGGTATCTTCAATTGCCACGAAACTTGGGTATTTCTTAAAGAATCTACTGTAAACGAATTTTGCTTTTTTGAATCAATTAATTGTTCTGAAATATCCTTCCCAGAAATAACATCAACAAGAATAAGTTTAGCTTGTCCGGATAATTGTTTATCCGTGAGGTTGGCAATTTTAGTGCTAATGGTTATTTCATCTCCTTCACGAAGAAAACGAGGTGCGTTGGGCATCACCATTAATTCTTTTTGTGTTACGGTTCCAAGGGGTCTTACGGAACTTTGCGAAGATTTTGTATGAGCTAGTAATTGCAATTTCCATTTTGTAAGCGCTTCTGGAGTAGTGAAGTTAAAAGAAACGTTACCCTCTTTATCTGTTCTTAATTCAGGAAAGAAAAATGCGGTTTCTTGAAGGTTTTTACGAATTTGTACAGTTTCGGGGTCATTCTCACTGTTAGATTTGTCTTCAGCAGGATTTATAGGGGCCATCTCCCTTTCTTCAGAAACATTAGAAGATGTAATTACGACTTCATCCAGACTAGCGCCATCATTTTCCATCATGCTCATAGGAGCTGCTCCGTTTTTGGCCATTCTTTTTAGGCTATTTCTGTAATTATTGATGTAACCAAAATGCAGTCCAAACCAGTTGAACGAGTCATACCCTTGTGGTGTATAATTATAGTTCTCTTTGCTAAGATGCGTTCTAAATGAATTTGTTCCAAAACTAGTGCGTGCACTAGCGTAAATGGAGGAGTAATAGGAACTTCGTGCAAGCGGATAAAAATTCCAATAGTGTGGTTTAAAAGAGTCCAGAGAGGCATCGTACATGCTGGCCAATAACTCTGCCGAAGCCTTTTCACCTTGTGGTCCTTTTATTTTAAACGACCAAGTCTCATCGGTTCCTGGTTGTAATTTGTCTCTAAAAGTGGTGGTTTCAATTTCGAGCTGGGTTTCAGGATAGGGAACGGAAATAGAAATCGTTCCTGAATCAAATGAATTATAGGCAGAATAGGTGTAGTTAATGGCAAAACCACCCAAATCATTTTCGGTTACCGGAACCGTAAAAGATTTTGAATTTTGATTTAGATGTATTTTATGTATGTCTATAATTTCTTGCTCCTTTTCAATAAAGACTGTCACGGTAAGGTCTTCTGAGTTTGAGTAAAAAGTAACTTCTACTTTGTCTCCAACACTATACTCGGTTTTGTTTGTTTTGACTTCAAACAAGCGGTTGTCCGGCAATTTCTTATCGTTGTCACTAATAAGCGTGGTTATAGCTTTTTCTGTGACCGCTTGTCCAAACTTATCTTTGGTCTCGAGTTCTATTATATATTTTCCTGACACCCAGTTTTTAAGGTTTTTTGGGTTGAATTTTTTAGACTTTTCCGTATCAAAATTCGTCTGCCAGACCAATTTGCCTTTCTCCCAATTAACAGCATTATCTTCTTTGTTATATGCTTCATGGGGAAATAGGTTACTGTATTCTTCTTGGTTCCAATTTTTGTAATCTGGCGCGGGCCATGCTCTTTGTCGCAGAACTTGTTTTGGAGCCTGTAATTTGTACATTTTCAATGTCCCTTTAGAAGGCACAGACTGTCCATTAAGATTGGTAGTGGAAATTTGTATTTTATCCTCATTCTTGTCTTTGTTCCATTGCTCAGAAACTGATATATTGGCAATGACGGAATGATAACCTACGGATACAAAAGTAGTGGTACTATGGGTTTCTCCGTTGATGTCGGTTACATCTGCCGTAACTTCATAGTTGAAAGTTGGTAGGTTTTCTTTAGATAGACTAGTATCTGGTAAAGCCTTAAAAGAGATGTTATAATTACCCGAAGCGTCCGTGGTGGTTTCTCCATGGGCTATTTCTTGAGGAGTCTGATTATAATAGGGCATGCGCCAGTAGTACCAACGGGGGAAGTAGACGGCTCTTTTTACACGGTAGCTCACTTTGGCATCGGTAATTTTACTTCCGGCATAAGCCGAAGCAATGCCTGTTACGGTAATGCTATCATTTACTTTATACGTTTCGTTTACAGGTTCAAAAGAGGTTTCGAATTTAGGGCGTTTGTATTCCTCAACAGAGATATACTGCGTTTTATTGGCAGTCCCTGATAATGCATCTACTTCAATAAAAAATTCTCCAGTAAGTCCAGAACTTGGTAATATAAACTCCCCGTTAAAAGAACCAAATTCATTTGTGGTAAATTCAAGTTCAGTTATTTCTTGGCCATTCACATCATAAAGAGCAGCGGATACAGATTCATCGGCCACTACCTTAGACTTTTCTTCAAAAGTTTCCATGAGGATTCCTTTAAAGTATACCGGTTGACCAGGTCTGTAAATACTTCGGTCAGTAAACAGGAAAAGTTGGTTTGAAATGGTATTAAGCCTGTTTGTCTCTCGTCTTCCGTTTACATAATACTCTCCAAAGAAAGCTTTCTCGCCATTATGATTAACCTCAATTTTTACATCGTTCCAATTCTCAGTTGTTAGCGGTATGGTTACAAACCCCATTTTGTCTGTACGCTCTTTTTTAGTCAGATAGGGTTTGTTATAGTTTTTTAGATAAGTAAAGGTCAAATCGGCCCCGGAAATAGGTTTTCCTGTGGTTCTGTTAATGATTTGGTATCGTTGTTCTGAGTTGCCATTGGTTTCTACCAAGGCCATGTCAGTTACTTGAATCTGACTAAAGGCAAAGCTTTCTTTATTACCCTTTTCAGGGGAAGCCAAGATAATATATTGTCCATTTTCTAAAGCCGGAAGAAGTACCTCAATACCATGTTGTTGATAATCTTTTTCGTTTTTAAGCGAAGCCGACCAACTTTTAACTTGTTTCAGTTTTTCTATAAAAGTTAATTGCTTTTCTGGAGGGTAGAGACGTTCTAATTCTTTAATTTCATTGCTATTGACAGCATATGCAGTCAGTTGTAATGAGGATTGATTTTTGTAGTTTACCAACAGTTTTGACGGCTGATTCACGGCAATGTGTTGTTCCGTAATTATGGAAAGACTAGGCGTAAGGATTTGTAGACGGAGTGATTTACATTTTTCCGCTCCCATACTGTCAGGGAATCTGGCAATTACCTCATCACATAATGCTAGGGCTTCTTTACTTTTCCAACGTGTCTCTTCTTTCGTGTCAGGTTGGTACGTTTGCCCTTGTGCATGGTATAGTTGTGCCAATTCATAACTATACAAAGCAGAAATCTGGTTGTGCTTTAGATGTTCGGCAGAATTCTTTAAGGTTTCCTCGTAATACGTTTCTTTGTTTTCAAAAGTGGCATTTTGGTAAACGAAGTTTAATCGTTCAATATCGGCCATTACCAAAGGTTCTAACTTAGGTTCATCAAAATGAAATTGAATTAGCCCTTGGTATACATTAAGTGCTTTGGCTTGTAGAGAAGTATCATCATTGGTACTTAAGTCATGATGCGCAAATTGATAGGCTTCGCAGATGGTCTCAGGATCGCTTATTTCATATTTATCGGCTGGGCGCGTAATAGCGGTTTCGTTGGTTTTATAAAACTGAAGTGCCGTGTGGGCGAGTATGTCATAAAGAGTAGGGCGGAAGGTCTCTGAGCCTTTTTGTTGGTTTAATAATTCTTCTAACCCTTGTAAATTAGTTTGCTGAAGCTCTTTTTTGTTTTCTAAGGATGCCTGAAAATGGGTGTCTATTTCATGAAATAATGTAGTAAGGTCCCAAGTTCTAAAATCAACACTGTCTACTTTAGATTCTGTGGTAGACCGGTTATAAAACTGATATCTATTTTGCTGAAAATATTGCCAGTGGAGATTGGCTAAATAACTTTCTAAAATATTTTTTGTTGGAAATCCTGCTTTTTCTATTTCTGATTTAAACCGATTAATAATGTTCAATTGCGCATCTTCCTCCAAGATTATCGCATATTTTGAAACAAATAGTAACGCTTTTACAACCTGTTCAGAATTGTTCTCTTTTTCCGCTTTTGCTGAAATGGTCTCCACCAGTTCTAAAGCTGATTTAGTCAATTCTTCGCTCTCTAATTTTTGTACCTTTTTCCAAAGTGCTTTATAGGAGTCTCCGCTATCCTGTGCGGGTAACATTTGCGAAAAAAGGATTACAGTGAATATGAGGGATAATCTTTTCATAGTATAAAATTATAGAACAAAACTGAGCAAAATGGATGCCAATAAAAACTATAAATGAGTGAGCGGTCCTACTCGGTTAGGAAACAGGATTTCTGAATTACCGTAAATAAGTAACTATAAGCTTTTTAAAAGTCCGCCGTCAATTGGTATTTGAGTACCTGTAATATAGGCTGCATTTTCTGAAGCTAAAAAGGTAACTAGATAGCCATATTCTTTTGGGTCTCCTATGCGTTTAACAGGAACTCTAGACTCCATGTCTGCAAGAACCTCATCTTCTGAGATTCCCAACTGCTCTGCTTTTTTGGAGTTTAGTTGCGCGATGCGATCAGTATCAAAATAACCAGTTAGGATACTGTTCACCGTTATTTGATATTGTCCAACATCATTGGCCAATGATTTACCCCAAGTAACTACGGCTGCCCTTATGGTATTTGAAAGCGCCAAATAAGAAAGAGGCTCTTTAACGGATACAGAAGCTATATTTATGATTCTGCCCCATTTATTGGCTTTCATATGTTTTAGGGCGAGTTCCGTGGTGTAGGATACAGTCTTGAAAAGTAAATTAAAAGCTTCTTGGTAATCTACAGTCTGCTTTTCTAGAGCACTTCCTGCAGCAGGACCTTGAGTGTTATTGACAAGGATGTCTACCGTGTTAGTAACGAAATAGTTGTAAATTTTCTCGCGGTAGTCATGAAAATCTGCAAAATCAACTACTAGGTAATCATGTTTCTGACCTTGGTCAGTAGATAGTTCTGCTACTATCTTCTTAAGTTTCTCCTCACTACGGGACATGAGCGTTACACTGGCTCCGCTTTCAGCTAATTGTTGTGCTATGGCTTTTCCTATTCCTCCTGAGCTACCGCCAACTAGTACTTTTTTGCCTTTTAATGATATGTTCATAATATAAGATTTATGGGGAATGTTTAACTCTGTTTTCTATTTGTACTCTTCACGAGCCGGACTAAAAGCATCCATTAGTTTACATGGAGTAAGTGCTTTGCCGCCATGCGGACTATGTGGTGGAATGATAACAATATCATTTACTTCGTAAACCTTTGTATCCCCATTAAGTGTAAATTCAAAACGCCCTTCCAACACTTGCATTATTTGCTCGTTCATGTGGGAATGTTCGGGTACAATGGCACCTTCTTCTACTGTCCAAAAAGCAAGCGACATTTTTTCGGAATGTACCAGTTTTCCGTGGTAGCCTGGCATGATTTCTTTGGATGTAATGTTGGATAGGTTCATTATGTAGATTTTATATAACGAAGATAGAAAGAATAGCGAGAGAAATGAAAAAGCCCCAAACCATAATTTATGATTTGGGGCCAAGCTTGGTTTGGGTTGTTAATGTTTATTAGAATCTATGTGCTTTTGTTATTTAAGAAGACTTACTGCCACTTTACAACTACCATTTCACATCTTCTATTCCATTCATGGTCTTCCTCTGAACAACTTTCTTCGGTTTCACATTTTACTATGGGTTGGGATTCTCCGTATCCTTTAGCAATAATGCGGTCTTCCGTAATACCATTTTTGACCATGAATTCTTTAGCGGAATTCGCACGTTTTTGAGAGAGGTCACGATTATATTCTTCATTACCTCGGATATCTGTATGCGTACCAATTTCAATAATCATACCTGGGTTCTGCTTCATGATAGCAACAACTTTTCCTAAGCGTTCTCTAGCTTCACGTCTAACGTACCAAAGACTGTAATCAAAATGTATTTCTTCGGTTTTTATAATGATGCGTTCGTTTTCTTTAACGATGGCCTCTTCATTGGCAATGACTTCCTCAATTTTTTCAATATGTTCACGCTCTTTTTTCTCTAGGTCGGCTTTTTGCTTTATAGCAACCTGTTTTTCGTTTTGTAAACGTTCTATTTCGTTTGCTTTCTCTAACTCTTTTCGCTTTTCGGCTTCGGCATGAGCTAATTTTTCTTTCTCTTCTTTCTTAGCTAGAGCTTCTTTGGCTTTTAAAGCTTCTCTTTCTTGTGCGGAGTACAGAGTTAAGGAACCGTCTATTGTCGCATTTCTTTCGGTGTCTGAAATAATAATTTTTGAATTATCCTCGTAACCTTCTTTGTGAGCTTGGATTTTATATTGGTTTGAACAAGCGATTTGAAATTTATAAGAAGCATTGGCAGAAGTGGTGATTTTTTCAATCATTTTTCCACTGGCATCCAGAATTTCTATTGTAGCATTGGCTAAAGGAAGTTTGGTAGTTTTATCCGTTAGAATTCCCGCAATTAACTGCTTGCAGTCTTCAATAAGAAGTGGTTTGGTTTCCAAGAGCGAATAAATGTCATCACTACCCTTTCCACCAGGGCGATTTGATGAAAAATAACCTGAATTGGTATTAGAGTCTAGTGACAAAGAAAAATCGTCATAGCCGCCATTTACAGGTAACCCAAGGTTGTCTGGGGATTTAAATTTTCCATTTTCTGTTTTTGAAAGAAATAGGTCTAATAACCCAAAACCAGCGTGACCGTTGGAGGCAAAGTATAAGTTGCCATCTTCGTCAAGAAACGGGAATTGCTCTTTCTTATCCGTATTTATTTCCTTTCCTAAGTTTACAGGGTTTCCAAAGAAACCGTCTTTTTGAATATTTACAACATAGAGGTCAAAAGAACCAAAGCCACCTTCGCGATCTGATGCAAAATAAAGTTTTGTTTCGTCAGGACTTAAAGCTGGGTGTTCCGTAGAAAAATCATCACTGTTAAAGGGTAGGGGAATTATGTTTTTCCAAGCACCATCTACATATTCGGCACGATAGATTTTTAGATTACTGATTTTATCTTTCTCGGTTTTCTTTTTACTATTTCTCGTGAAATAGATTGTCTTCCGGTCTTTGGTAATGGTAAAAGTACCCTCGTGCATTTTTGAATTAATAGCACTGCTTAATGGCATGCTAAGGCTATCGCCCTGTGTTATTTTGTCAATAGGGTGAGAATATAGGTCAAGGTAATTCTCATTGTTCCATCTATAAAGCTTGGGTAAAGTTTTGGTTTTTTTTCGGGAAGCGCTATACACCAGGTTAGAGTCTATTCTGGCCGCGCCAAATTCGGACGTAGTGGTATTTATGTTCAGGTTTTCAATTTTAAAACGTTCACCAATGGCACTTACATTTTTAATATACTTGAAATCCTTTTCAGTCTGAATCACTTTATCGTTCTGGTCTTTTTCAACATAAAAATCAATAAGTATTTTTTGTGCTTTTTCGTATTCACCAATAGCTTTTAAGGATTGATTTAATTTAAAATAATAGCTTTCATCTGTATTTTCGCCATTATTAGAAATCAAATAGCCGTACCAACGTGCGGCTGCCTTCATATCAAAAGTGTGGTAATAAGAATCGGCAAGGTTTTTTATAAGTTTTGAACTCTTGTTACGTGGTAACATTTGCTCGTACAGCGGAATAGCATCACTGTAATACGCACGCTCAAAATAGGTATCAGCTCGTTTCAGTTCTTGTTGGGCAAAGGTTGATACCGCAATACCCAGAATAAACCATATGAAGAGTAATTTTTTCATGTTTAGTAGAATCTAGGTGATTTGTCGTACCCTTTGCCGAGGCCCAGTAAATCGAGATTAAAAAGAACAAATATTTCGTGGGAACCAGAACTGTAGGTGCTTAGGTTTGATAAGGTGTAATCGTAAGCGTAGCCTATTCGTAAAGCTGGTGTGGCCGCGATATTAAACATAGCACTTACCGAATCTTCCAAACGATAGGACAATCCGCCTTCAAATCTATTTAGAAAAAGAGCGTTCAGTGATACATCCATCGTAAAAGGAGCACCTTGCACCATTTTAGCTAGAACGGAAGGTTTTAGTTTTAGGTCCGAGTTTAGTTCATAAACATATCCTGAGGTTAGAAAAAGATGTATGTTCTCAGAACCAACTCTATTAATTCCATCTTTGTTTTCAAGATGTTTTGTTGTCAGTAGGTTCGGGGCAGAAACTCCTGCATAAAAATTCTGACGGTGATAAAAAGCACCAACACCAACATTGGGGAACGTACTGTTCAGGTTTTCGTTAAAAGCAGGGTCATCTTGAAATTCAGGAAGCATAAAGCCATTAAAGTTGGTTTCAAAAGTGGTGAAGCCACCTTTAAGTCCTAATGAGAGATTGCTCTTATCGTCTAACTTCAGGATATAGGCAAAGTCAGCATAGATGTTGTTTTCTTTTAACGCGCCATCACCAATATTATCTGTAATGAAAGAAAGCCCCACTTCAATTTTATCGCTCATGGGAGCATGAGCAAAGAAAGTTAGTGTCTTAGGGCTGCCTACTGCATTTTTCCATTGAGAGCGATATAGCGCACCAAAATTGAGCATACCTAGCTCATTTGTAGTATAGGCTGGGTTTACAACGCTCATGTTGTACGTATACTGGGTGTATTGAGGGTCTTGTTGCCCATGGGCCGCAGCACACACCAACATCAGAAAAATAAAATATCGTTTTATTTCTTTCATGGTTTAGCGGTTGAGGTACAATCTGCCCTGTACTGGGTTGTGACCTTCCTTGTTATATTCTATAATGTAGAAGTAGACGCCATTGGGGGCAGTGCTATTTCCATTATTTCCGTTCCAAGCGGGGTTATTTTGGTCGCCTTTAAATAGGCTTGTTCCGTATCTATTTAAAATTTCCAAGGTAAATTCAGGAAAGATAATTTCTATGTTAGGTATAAAGAAGGTGTCATTTTTACCATCTCCGTTAGGTGAAAATCCATCAGGAATAAAGAAACCATATTCTTCTGGTTCGCAATTTGTAAGATCAATAGTGATAGCCATTCGTTCAGGATTCATACAACCGGTATCTGGGTTGAAACTTTCTGCATAGTAGGTAGTCCCGGCAATTAATAAAACATCTTCTTCTAGAGGAATACCGTTTGCGGGAGTGTCGTACCAAAGCACATCGTAAGAGGAATTGTTTTCTGCATCCCTTAGATTTTGTACCGTAGGATTATCCAATCCGCAAAGTGCCAGTGTGGAAAATTCTAAAGTAGCTGGCTCAAGTTGATATACTATGGGGATAATTTCAATTCGTTGAGAACTTTGGCATTTTCCATCAACCTCTGTTCCGGCATAATAACTCTTTCCGTTAGTTAATGCGGTAGTATTATCTAGTACAGTTCCACCGGTTGCCGTTTCAAACCAAAGAATGGTGTTGCTACTTGCTACACTAGAACTTAGGTTATTTATGGATGGGTCTTCTGAACCACAAAATGTGGGGTTTCCGTTGAATAACATTGGCATTTCCGGATCCGAAAGGATTACCGTAACCTGAATTCTATCTGAACCTTCACAATTGTTTAACGGGTCTATGTTAGATATAAAATAATCCTCACCGTCAATAAGTTCTGTGTCTATAGGAAGAATGTCCATATCTGTTGCCGTGTCATAAAACATCATCTCGCCAGTGGCGCTTACCTCAATATCTTGCAAGGTTGGTACTGATGAGGGAAAAGCGGCAAGGCAAATAGTTTGGACAGCTTCGGCTTCCGGTAAAGCGGGAACCCCTTCAACGGCAAAGTTCTCATTTACCTCAAAGTTGAATAGTAGTCGGCATGGTGTAGTATCATCCTGCGTACTTTTTACGGTAATCGTATAATTACCCTGTTCAAGCGTAGCCACATCAATTTGATAGTTTGCCGTACCACCAATAAAGATAATTGTATTATCAATTAATACGGCATTGGTTTCTTGAGAAACTACTTCATAAGTCACTATATATTCTCCATCGGATAGTGCAGGGGCGTTTACATTTACATCAATTTCAGTAGCGTTACATGAATTGTTTACCGATATGTCAAGTTGAATAGCTTCCGGTATAGCCGTGATTATTGCAGTATCTGAAATATCGCATTCCATTGGGAATCCATTATCTACTTCAAAATCAAAGGTGTATTCACCTGTTTCGGTAATTTGCTCGGTTGGTATGGTAAAAGTTGCGCTGCCAGCGGTAAAATTAATAGCACTGGCGGTGTGTGTTGTTTCTGTATTACTTGGAGCGGTAATGGTATAATTAACATCATAAATTCCGTTTGCACGGGTGAAAGAAGGGTCAAAAATATCACTTAAGCTTACCGAAACTTCTTCGCCTTCACAGGTGTCCGTTACTTTGGCTATAGGGTCTGTTGCAATAAACTGAATTGGAGATACCTGAATATCGGGACAAACTTTGTCTCCTAATGAAGTTATGGATAAGGTTGTGGTTACGTTCTTTTGAACCAAATTGGCATCAATTTCAAATGAACCAGTACGGTCTGGATTAAGCAGTAGTGAGGTAGTTTCTCCTGAGTTCCCGTTCGAAGAGGTCAATAGGTATGTTACGGAATAGGTGTCGGGCGGGATCAATGTATCGTCGTAATCGCTTATCTCTACTAAGTATTTATCAGGGTCTACACAAAAGTTAGGAGCTGTAATTGTTCCCCTAAATGTGGGAAGAATAGTTATTTCTACTTTTGTTCTATTAATGTCACAAACCGCATGAGATGGGTATACGGTATAAGTAAAGGAGAAGGTGCCATAGGTATGACGGTCTCTAATAGCTTCAATATCTATAAGATGGTCCGTAAGATCAGATAGTTGGTCAGTATCAAGGCCCTCTGACCAAGTGCCATTTATATCTTCGTCTTCTAGGAGGCTATTTAAATCGTAATTGGTATAGCCAGATAGGTCATCTGTGGTGCATAAAGTTAAATTAGAGCCTATTCCAGGATTCGCTGGTCTTTGGACTTCCAGTAATAATGTTACCAGTCTACTGGGGCAAGAGCCAACTGCAGGTACTGTGTGTGTAAATTCATACGTTCCCGTTCCAGCAGATTCGGCATCAAAATAGTTTAGTAAAAGAAATGGTGCTGCCTCTGGGGTAATAGCTTCCCAAACGCCATTAAAATCTTGGAACTTGCCGTCCGTTTCGTCTCCGATATAACCATGGAGGTTTACGCTATTGTTGTCGCCGCAGGCATCTGCAGAACCGTCTATATTATCTTCTCCCGGATATCCGCCTAGGATTATGGTTATTGTTGCGGTTTCGGTAGAGGCGCCACAGTCATTGGTATAGGTAAATTCATGAAATCCTGAATTTTTTACGTCCCAAAGGTTAACGATACCCGTATCACGATCAAGTGCGTAAAAATTTGCGGGGTCGTTGGTAGACCAAGAACCACCAAGAGTAGGATTATCACCCAATTGCGTAAAAAGGTCAAAAGTCTTATTGGCCTCATCGGCATCTTTAGTACATATGGTTACCGTATTATCTGTACCTGCACATTGCGCCACTGCATTTGCGGAAAAGAGAAGCAAGCAAAAAGGTAGAGCCCATTTAAGAATGGTTCTCATGTAATTTTGGTTGGTCATTTTGTAATGTTAGGAGACAGGATGCATCTTGTCCCAAAGCAAATGTAACTTGGGTATTAGGTGTGAGTGAATAAATGTTGTCAAAGTGAGGGTTTGAAGGGTGAATCCTATTAAAAACGTAGCATGAGTGGATAGAAATAGTGCATTTTGTCGATGTTTTTAAACTTTTGACGGCAATTTGTGTAGTTGGTCGGAAGCTGTTTTGATATTTTTTTTCGTGAAATCAATGCCTATATTTGCCATAAATAAAGCGTTTATGCAGATTCATTTTATTGCAATTGGTGGTAGTGCCATGCACAACTTAGCTTTAGCCTTAGCACATAAAGGTGATGTCGTAACAGGAAGTGACGATGTTATTTTTGAGCCTTCTAAATCTAGGTTAGAGAAAAAAGGACTTCTACCAGAAAGTTTTGGCTGGTATCCAGAAAAGATAAATGAAAGTTTAGATGCTGTAATTCTTGGTATGCACGCAAAGGCGGATAATCCTGAATTGCTAAAGGCCCAAGAGCTAGGTATAAAAATATATTCCTACCCAGAGTTTCTATATGAGCACGCAAAAGATAAGACCCGTGTGGTTATAGGTGGTAGTCATGGAAAAACTACGATTACCTCTATGATTCTTCATGTGTTGAACTATCATGAAAAGGAAGTAGATTTTATGGTGGGTGCCCAGTTAGAAGGTTTTGAGCGCATGGTGCATCTTACCGAGGATAATGATTTTATGATTTTAGAAGGAGATGAGTACCTCTCGTCTCCAATAGACCGAAGACCAAAATTCCACCTGTATAAGCCTAATATTGCTCTTTTAAGCGGAATAGCTTGGGATCATATTAATGTATTTCCAACATTTGAGTTTTATGTTGAGCAGTTCCAGATCTTTGTGGATAGCATTGTTAAAGGCGGAAGCATAACTTATAACGAAGAAGATCCGGAAGTCAAAAAAGTGGTTGAAGCTTCGGAAAATGCCATTCGTAAACTTCCTTATACAACGCCAGAATATACAATTGAAGACGGTACGACACTTTTAGAAACTCCAGAAGGTCCTATGCCTATTGAAGTTTTTGGAAAACATAATTTGAGCAATTTGGCAGGTGCTAAATGGATATGCCAGAACATGGGTGTAGATGAAGACGATTTCTACGAGGCTATCGCCACATTTTCAGGAGCCTCAAAGCGCCTAGAGAAAATTGCAGAAGGAAAAACTTCCGTAGCGTATAAAGATTTTGCACACTCACCAAGTAAAGTAGCTGCAACTACAAAAGCAGTGAAGGAACAATATGTGAACAGGAAACTAATTGCCTGTTTGGAATTGCATACGTACAGTAGTTTTAATCCTGAATTTTTAAAGGAATATAAAGGAGCATTGGATGCTGCGGACGAAGCGGTAATTTTCTATTTGCCAGAGTCTGTTGCCATTAAAAAATTAAAGGAAGTTACACCCGAACAAATTTCGGAAGCTTTTGAACGTAAGGACCTTAATATTTACACTAATGCGCAGAGTTTTAAAGATTTTGTCTTTAGTCAAAATTATGACAACTCCGTGTTGCTTTTAATGAGTTCCGGTAATTATGGCGGTTTGGATTTAGTTAAACTGAAAGAGAAGTTTTCTAAATAATATAATATTTGGCTGAGGTTAGGTTTTAGATAAATGGCTCTTGGCGAGTGGTTTGTCCATTTCATCGGTGGTAGGGCTCACAAGGAATTAGAGTTTATTATATTTAAAACATGCATGAAAAATCAAATTCATTCTCAATTAAAAATTGGTCGGATGATGATAAGCCCAGAGAAAAATTAGTCCATAAAGGACGGTCTGTTTTATCGGATGCCGAATTGATTGCAATTCTAATTGGATCAGGTAGCAGAGATGAAAGCGCTGTTGAACTGGGCAAGCGTATTTTAGCTTCGGCCAATAACAACCTTAATGAATTGGGTAAACTTTCCATTAAACAGCTCATGACATTCAAAGGTATTGGAGAGGCAAAAGCAGTAACCATTGCTGCTGCTTTGGAAATGGGCAGAAGAAGGAGAGGAGAGGAAGCTCAGAAAATAAGTAAAATCAGTAGTAGTAAAGATGCTTTTGATTTATTGCAACCTCGTATTGGAGAGTTGCAACATGAAGAATTCTGGATTTTGTATCTCAGTAATGCAAATAAAGTTCTGTACAGTGCACAGTTAAGTAAAGGCGGCCTTACCGGTACTTTGGTAGATGTCCGGATTGTTATGCGCCAAGCCCTGGAACAAGGGGCTGTCGGCCTAATCTTATCGCATAATCACCCATCTGGAACACTAAGGCCTAGTGAGGAAGATCGCAAGGTGACACAAAAATTAAAAAGGGCCGCTGCGGCACTTGATATAAAAGTTTTGGATCATTTGATAATTACCCAAAATGATTATTATAGTTTTGCTGATGAAGGTATTCTTTAACTTTGTTGTCTGGAGTATTCCGGACCTCACGAAAGGTAGGTTACCAATTACTAGTTGAAACTTGAATTTTTAGCAGACTATGTTACTCATTTATACCCATAAGATTACACCGCGTTTCAGGTATACCATGAAGCAAGTCTTTACGCGTATATTGGGTATTGAAATTTCGTTTACTACTAAGGTTGAGGATTTTATAAAACATTCAGGTGCAAAGATTACCTATACCAAACAACCTTTGCAGAACGAATTTTTTATTCGCAGCAATGATCTTCTTTTTGAACAAGGTATAAACGACTTGCAGATAACCGTTCGCGATTGGGAAGGCGTTCCGTGCTTTTTTAGTGCTGGCGAACGCAGTAACCTCCCTTTTGATATATTTTCGGCAAGTTTTTATTTGTTGAGTCGATATGAAGAATACTTGCCCCATGTAAAAGATATTCATGAAAGGTTTCCTGTTAAGGACAGTATAGCCTATAAAAATAAGTTCTTAAGGTCTCCAGTAGTAGATATATGGGCATACAGACTTTTAGAAGAACTAAAGCTTAAGTTTCCAGAACTGGAGTATAAGCCAAAGAAATACCGTTATGTTTCTGCTATAGATGTTACTACGTCTCATTGCTTTGCACATAGGGGAATTATTAGGAGCGTTGCTGGTTTCTTTTATGACTTAGGTTCATTAAAATTCAAAAGGGTTGCGCAGCGCTCTAAAGTGTGGTTCAACTCACAAGAAGATCCTTACGACAACTTTACAATGTTGGTTGATTTGCATAAAAAATATGGGGTAAAAGGCATATTCTTTTTTCAGTTTGCAGACTATTCTACTTTTGATAAGAATGTTTCGCCGGATAATAATAAATTCCGCTTTCTTATAAAATCCATAGCGGATTATGGTAAGGTGGCTCTAGCGGCATCTTATAGTTCTTTTAATGATATTGACCTGTTAAAGAAAGAAAAGAAAAAGTTGACAGGTGTTATCAATAAGCCCATAAATTGTTCTCGTTTACGGTACAACAGGGTAGATTTACCACACACTTATAGGAATCTAGTAGAAGCGGAATTTGCAGATGACTATACTATGGGCTACACCCATGAAATTGGTTTTAGGGCCAGTACTTGTACTCCCTTTTATTTTTATGACATTAATTTAGAAGTACAACAACCCATTAGAATCCATTCGTTTGCCTTTCATGATTATGGTTTTTTAAATAGCGAAAACGATGTGGCCATAATGAGTCAGGTTCGTAATATTTGTGATGAAGTAAAAGCTGTAAATGGAGAGTTCGTATCAGTTTTTTCTAATGAACTTTTGGGTGGGGAAGAAAAGATAGATTGGAAGAAGTTTTACGAAACCGTTTTAAAGCAATGCCATGTTTAGGGATATAATTACCGATGTTTTTTTTGATTTGGACCACACCCTTTGGGATTTTGAAAAGAACTCTGCCCTTACTTTTGATAAAATTTTTCAGGATAATAATATAGGGATCGCTCTTCCGGATTTTCTAGAAGTTTATATTCCTGCAAATTTTGCCTTTTGGAAGCTGTTTAGGGAGGGAAAGATAACCAAGGAAGCACTAAGGTATGAGCGTTTGAAGTCGGTTTTTGATGACTTAAAATATCAGGTTTCCGATGAAACTATTCATACTTTATCGGAAGATTATATTACCCATTTGTCCTCTTTCAATCATTTGTTTCCAAATGCTATTTCTATTTTAGACTACTTAAAACCAAACTATAAACTTCATATTATTACCAACGGATTTCAAGAAGTTCAAGGGAAAAAGCTGAAAAATTCTAATATTCATGGCTATTTTGACCAGGTCATAGATTCCGAAATGGCAGGTGTTAAAAAACCTGATCCTATTATTTTTAATTTGGCTCTGAATAGGGCAAATGCAAGGCCGGAAACATCTCTAATGATAGGTGATAATCTTGAGGCCGATATTTTAGGAGCACAAGCCGCAGGTTACCACGCCCTGCACTTTAATGCACATCAGGGCCCAAAACACGATTTTTGTCAAATCATTGATGATTTAGACGAAATAAAATCGTTTTTATAGAGTTATTATAAGTAACACCACATTTGCGCCAACTAAGGCCAGTGTATGGTTTTGCCATGATAAGATTTATAAAATCCATTTTGCTTTGCATGTTATCCTGCCTCACACTTTTTTCGTGTATTGAGGATCAGGATTTTAATCAATTTGATGAGATAGGAGTAACACCAACAATTGAAGCGAGCATTCTTTATGTAGAAGCCCCGGAATCTTTGGTAAACGCTTCAACACAAACTAATGTAATTAACCAGGAGTTTAATTTTGATGCTTTTAGTTCAGATGTTTTCTCAAAACGTGTTCTTGATGGAACAATCACCTATATAGTAGAGAATACTACCGAATCAGAATTAAGTGTTTCCATAGAATTATTGGATTTAGACGGCAATGTTCTTGATACAGTAATCATTCCTGTAGCGCCTGCTCCAATGGAAATGCAGCAAATAGATATTGCTTACGGTAATTCAGGCCGTAGTATAGACATTATTAAAAATACTTCAAGTATACGCGTAGAGGCTACTAACGTAAGTGGGACTCAAAGTACTTCAACTTTGGCCGAACCTAAGGTTATCTTAAAGTCCAGCGGAAAATTTAGATTGGAAATTATTCAATGAGAGCCTCTAAAATACTTTCTATAGTCCTTTTCTGGACATGCTTTGCTATGTTCGGACAGAACAAGCAGTTGCTGTATGATTTTGTTGAGATTCCTCAATCGGCAATGATTAATCCGGGTGTTGATACAGATTTTCAGTGGTATGCCGGAGTTCCATTATTATCAGGGATGTCACTTCAAGCGGGTTCAAGTGGACTTTCTGTTAATGATATTTTTGCCAATGATGGCCTGGATATTAACGATAAAATAAGAGATCGCGCTATTTATGGTATGAATGCGCGCGATGAACTAAGTGGTACATTTCAAATTGAACTTCTGAATTTTGGCTTTCGAGGTAAAAATCCTGATAACTTCTATACTGGAGGAATGTATATTGAAGGCGATGCCATTGGTTATTGGTTTCAAGATTATGCCATTTTGGCTTTTGATGGTAATGCGGATAAGCTTAATCAACCTTTTGATTTAGGTCACCTTAAAACAAGAGGCGAGATGATGAATGTATTTCATATTGGTCTAAATAAAAAAATAGATAATGAACTCACTATAGGAGTAAGAGGTAAAATCTACTCTAGCATTTTTGATTTCAACTCAACAAAGAACCAAGGTACTTTTATTACTAAAGAAGGCGTAAACAATATCTACTCCAGTACTATTGAAGCGGACATGCAATTACGTACTTCAGGACTTAACGGATTAAAAGATGCTTCAGATGATGGAACGCTTGGAAGCACGATTACAAAAAGAGCATTTTTTGGAGGAAACCTAGGTGTAGGGGTTGATTTAGGGTTTACATATCAACTAAGTGATCAGCTTGTCTTTACAGGTAGTCTTTTAGACTTAGGCTTTATTTATCATTCAAAGGATATAAAAAACTACACTTTAAACGGAAAGGCTACAATAGAGGGAATAGAAATTATTTTGCCAGATGCCGCAGCGGATCCCAATGCAGATTTTTGGCAGGATCTTGTTGATGATGTTGAAGGTTTTGTGCCATTTGAGGACAATGCCGATAGTTATATAGCTTTTAGGCCCACAAAATTATATAGCTCTTTGCGTTATAATTTTGGAGAGCATGTAGATAACAGAGCAAATTGTGCTTGTGGTGTAAATGCTTCAAGCAACCGAGCGCGAGCCAAATATGTGAATAGTGTTGGTGGACAGTTGTATGTTATTAATAGACCAAGAGGACCACAAGTGGCTTTAACCGGTTTTTATCAAAGACGCTTTGGTAACTTTATGAGTATTAAAACTACTTACACTATAGACAAGTTCTCCTATTCTAATGTAGGCTTAGGGCTTTCTCTACAAGCAGGACCTGTAAATATTTATGCTATGGCCGATAATTTACTATCGTACGGCAATTTAGCAGATAGTAATTATGCTTCTTTTCAGTTAGGATTAAATATCATATCTTGGGGCAAGAAATGATATTGTAGTGCCAATTAACGAACAACTTCAAGGTTTGGCACGCTTTTTTCATCTTCCTAATTACAAATATTAAATACAAAGATTGTGAAGCATATATTCCTAACCTGTTTTTTCATGGTAAGCCTAATTGGTATGGCCCAAGAGCAACTTAATGATTACAAGTATATTATTGTTCCTAAGAAGTTTGACGGCTTCAAAAAGGTTAATCAATACCAGACCAGTACTTTGGTGAAATATCTATTTACCGAAGAAGGGTTTCAGACGGTTTATGAGGATGAATTACCAAGCGAATTAAACAATAATAGGTGTTTAGGGTTAACGGCAAATCTCATAGATGATTCGTCAATGTTTTCTACTAAAACAAGTGTTGTCCTAGAGAATTGTAAAGGAGAGGAAGTTTACGCAACTGCTATAGGCAAGAGTAAGGAAAAGGACTATAAGTCCGCATACGGAGAGGCTTTAAGAAATGCCTTTAAGTCATTAAATACTGTTAGCTATAGTTATAATGGTAAGGCCGATAAAACTGAGCCCGTAAGCGTAAGCATGCAAAACGATGTAAAGCAGATAGAAGAAAAGCCAGAATCTTACGAGCCAAAAAATAAACAGCCTATGGTTCAGCAAGAAGCTACAAGAGAAAATCAAAGCTATAAAGATAACAGACCGAAGCCTTCTAACTTAAATAGTTCTGTTCAAGCGCCATCTGCGGTTCCAACTGCATCTAGTGTTGTGATTAACGCAGAAAAATCTGCGAAGGGTGCACTTTACGCACAAGAAATCCCAAACGGATTTCAGTTGGTAGATAGTACGCCAAAAATTCAATTAAAAATATTCAAGACTTCTTTGCCAAATCACTTTATAGCCGAGGGCGATAGTGAAAATGGAGTAGTTTATGAGCAAGGCGGAAAATGGTTTTTTGAGCAATATGTTGATGGAAAACTAAAAACAGAAGAATTGACCGTTAAGTTTTAATGGTCATACTTACCTTTCCATCTATTCTTTAAAAATTCTTTAATCGCATTTTCGCGGGAGTTATTTCCGGGCTGATAAAATGGTGTTCCCGATATTTCCTCAGGAAGAAACTCTGCATTTACGAAGTTGTTTTCGTAATCATGGGCGTATTGATATTCGGCACCATAGCCTAAATCTTTCATTAATTTGGTAGGCGCATTTCGCAAGGGTAGAGGTACAGAAAGGTCTCCGGTTTCTCTAACTTTTTGCTGTGCCTTTTTAATTGCCATATAACTGGCATTACTTTTTGGAGACGTCGCTAGGTATACTGCACACTGACTTAAAATAATACTAGCCTCGGGATATCCTATTGTAGTAACCGCTTGAAAAGCATTATTGGCAATAACCAAAGCAGTAGGGTTGGCAAGGCCAATATCTTCAGAAGCTGAAATAAGAAGCCTTCTGGCAATGAATTTTATGTCTTCCCCACCTTCAATCATTCTAGCCAGCCAATAAACGGCACCATTAGGATCACTTCCACGAATAGATTTTATAAAAGCTGAAACAATATCGTAGTGTTGTTCCCCCGTTTTATCATAGAGTACCGTATTCTTTTGAACCTTGCTCATAACGAGCTTGTCAGTAATTACTATAGTATCTCCGGGTTCGGAATTTACCACGAGCTCAAAAATATTCAGTAATTTTCGTCCATCACCACCAGAGAGTCTCATAAGAGCCTCGGTCTCTTTTAAATTTATTTTTTTTGACTGAAGGTATTTATCCTCTTTAATGGCCCTTTTAATAAGATTTTCTAAGTCATCTTTTCCAAAGGCATTCAAAATATAAACTTGACAACGCGATAGGAGTGCCGGAATGACTTCAAAACTGGGGTTCTCAGTAGTGGCACCAATCAATGTTACCCAACCTTTTTCTACAGCTGCTAAAAGCGAATCTTGTTGTGATTTACTAAAACGATGTATCTCATCAATAAATAAAATTGGGTTTTTTGCTGTGAATAACCCTCCACTTTTCTTTGCCTTCTCTATTACTTCACGAATATCTTTAACTCCGCTATTAATTGCGCTCAGCACGTAGAAAGGGCGCTGACTTTCTGTTGCGATAATATTGGCCAAAGTGGTTTTACCCGTCCCAGGAGGTCCCCAGAGAATCAGGGAAGGGATAATGCCTCTTTTGATTTGGTTTGTTAAAGAGCCTTCTTTACCCACCAAATGGTTCTGGCTAATATAGTCCTCTAAGGTTTTAGGGCGAATGCGTTCAGCTAAAGGTTCGTTCATAGTGCAAAAGTATAATAAAGTTGGCAGAAGATTGTTTCATATAGAAAGGCAAACGTGCTTTTTTACAAGTTGGGCGCTTGTCTTCAATACGTGACTATTTAGCAGTCCGGTAAGAGTTGGCCAACTTATTGCTAATTTTAGAATCTATGTCTGAAAACACCTATTTTAAATTTACCAATAGTGTCATTATTGCCCCTTTGTTGGCAGTGATTGCTATATGGGCTGTGTTTTGGGTTGAATTACGCTTCAAAATTAACCTAAATGACTATGGCATATACCCACAGCGAGTTTCGGGCTTAAAAGGCATTATTTTTAGTCCGTTTATTCATGGTTCGCTAGAACATCTCTATAATAATACTATTCCGTTGGCCATTTTGACTGCATCGTTGTTTTATTTCTATAGAAGTATCGCGCTGAGAGTACTTTTAATCGGTATTTTAATTTCCGGTTTGTTTACTTGGGCAATGGGCAGACCTTCATATCATATTGGTGCCAGTGGTGTTATTTACCTTTTAGCAAGTTTTATATTTTTTAAGGGAATTTTCACTAAGCACTATCGGTTAGTAGCATTGTCCTTAATTGTAGTTTTTATTTACGGAAGTATGCTGTGGTATATTTTTCCGGTTGAAGATGGAATTTCTTGGGAAGGTCATTTAGGAGGGTTTCTTGGAGGACTTCTATTAGCATTTACGTTGAAAACCGAAGTACCGCCCGTAAAAAAATACGATTGGGAAAAAGAGGATTACGATGAAGAAGCAGATGCGTTTCTGAGACAGTTTGATGAAAATGGGAATTTTATAGAATTACCACCCAAAGAAGTCATTCCAAACGAGGGAATCCAAATTACATACCACTATAAAGAGAATAAAGAGAACGATTCTCTAGAATAGGAGTAAACTATATTTTATAAAGTTGCTTAAGATTAAGACTTAGCTACAGTTCTTTGTCTAACCGCTTCATATAAAAATACGGCACAAGCAACAGAAACATTCAAAGACTCAATTTCACCCAATAAAGGCAACTTAGCAAGATGGTCCGCAGCCTTTAGAGTAGAGGGGGAGATGCCTCTATCTTCAGAACCCATTATAATAGCCGATGGTCCTGTAAAGTTAACATCATAAACGGAGGTTTCCGTTTTCTCGGTAGCACCAACCACGCTTATACCACTTGCCTGTAAGTAATAAACGGCATCTTTAATGTGGTCTACTTTTGCAATAGGCACTTTAAAAGCGGCACCGGCAGAAGTCTTAATGGTATCTGCAGTTACGGGAGCAGCACCTTTTTTCTGAATAATAATACCATCAACTCCGGTACATTCCGCTGTTCTTATAATAGCCCCAAAATTACGAACATCAGAAAGTTGGTCTAATAGTAGAAATAAAGGGGCTTTCTTATCTGCTATGACAGATTCAACAAGTTCTTCAAGTTCGTAAAAAGTAATAGGAGAAATATTGGCAACAACACCTTGGTGGTTGTTTTGCGTTAACCTATTCAGTTTTTCAATAGGTACATAAGAGGTGTTAATTCCGTTTTTACGGATTATCCCTTCAAGTTCACGCGATAGATCGCCTTTAAGACCTTTTTGGACAAAGACCTTGTCTATAGGTTCATTAGCATTTATAGCTTCTATGACCGCACGTATACCGTAAATCTGAGTTGTTTTGTCCATGGCGCAAATATAGGTTATTACAGAATTAAATTATTGGATTCTGTTATAAGAATAAGTGGCTTTATTCAGAAAAACACCGACAATACTTTGGCTATTCCCAGATGGAGGTAGTTAGCCAATCAACAGCATCTTCAAAATAGGATGCGTATTCACAAAGTTCCGTGTGCGTTAAACCGTCTGCTACTACAAATTCAATTGTACTTCCCGCTTCAATCGATTGGTCTACCCATGCTTGGGTTTCGGATAAGGGAAAGAGTTCGTCATTCTCTCCATGAATCACATATAATGGAGTAGAAATTTTTCTAGCGTCTCCATTTGTGTTTGTAGTATTGTAAGAACTAGCCATTGGTATACCTGCGCTAAAAACATCAGGTTGCGTTTCTGCAAAGAACCAGCTTCCAATGCCTCCATTGCTATAACCTGTTACCACTACTTTCTCCGGGTCAATATTCCAGTATTTTAGGGCAAGTGTAGTTAGTCCCATAACTTGGGATTGGTTTATAGGTTCAAACCATAGATCTGTTCCACCGTTCGGACTTATTATATAGGCATTAATTGAAGCTGTAGCTGTTTCTAAATAACAAGATGTATTTTTATGCGCATCTGGACTCCCCCCGGCAGCGCCATGAAGATTAATAAAAAGAGGTTTCTTTTCACTTGAAGTTTCGGGGGCAGTTACTCTAAAATTCCAAGAAAGTCCGTCTGGAACTTCCAAGGTGTAATCGTTATTACCTTCGTTAACAACCAGTTCAGAAAAATTTTTGTCTACGTCTTCAAATGTAATATCTACTACTTTTACTTCCTCATCTGCAGAGTCAGAAGTGCATGAAGAAATGAGAATGGTAGATACTGAAATAATTGAAATTATAAATAGCTTAATTGTTTTCATAATGTATATTATCGTTTTAACGTAAAATGGCCTCGTAGCAGGCTTCCATTGGCTAATGATACGCTGAACCAGTAATCTGAAGATTGCAGAGGTTGACCGTTGAAATTGCCGTCCCAACCTCTTGAAGTGGGGTCTATTTGCGCTAGAAGGCTTCCGAATCTATCAAAAATAGAAATACGAGCTCTTATTTGATTCTCAGAGCTGAATCCCTCTATTTGCCAATAGTCATTACTTTGGTCGCCATTGGGTGTAAAGAATTTTGGATATGCTAAAACAGAAACTTCTTGCGAAGTAATTCCACATCTATCTATATTTCGAACATAAAAGATATGGGTGCCCGTAGCAACATTCTTGAAGATATTGCTTTGCTGATAGTTACCATCATATTCTAAACTGTATTCAAACAATCTATTACTATTCATTATGACTTCAACAATATCATTTGAGACCTTGATGTTTTTAATACTGGGTAGCTCGGTTTTTTCGACTGAAATAGTGCTAGTAGCGGAACACCCGGTGTCATTGGTAACAGTTACAAAATAGATTCCTTCCTGAGTCGTGTTTATTGTGGATGTCATCTCACCGGTTGACCAGAGGTAGGTGTAGCTGGTATTAGATTCATTTTTAATACCAGATGTTAAGGTCGTGCCTTCTTGATCAGTACCACAGAGCAATACGTCTTGGTTAGGTTCTATTTCGAATTGTTCAATTTCGATATCGAATGTACCCGAACCATAACAGATATTTTCATTTTCTACTCTAACAAATATTGTATTAGTGCTTGATGTGAAGGTGTCAGGTAAATAATCTCCGGATCCTAAAAGTGCTTTGTTCTCTGATAGATAAAATTGAATGGTGCTGTTTTCAGTTAAATTCAAGTCATTACGAATAGCCTGTCTTTTTAAATCAAGACGAAACTCACCCGTACCATCATCTAATGCGCATCCTTTAAGATTAGGGATGTTTAAGGTCAAGGTTTGTTTTACTTTTAATTTTACCTCTGCATAGCTATAGCATAAACTAATTGGGTTTAATACTTTGGCTACAAGTATTTCATCTG
This sequence comes from Zobellia barbeyronii, assembly GCF_018603515.1. Classification (GTDB taxonomy): domain Bacteria; phylum Bacteroidota; class Bacteroidia; order Flavobacteriales; family Flavobacteriaceae; genus Zobellia; species Zobellia barbeyronii. The sequence goes on along the minus strand of NZ_JACATN010000004.1, from coordinate 372,316 downwards.
GTACGACGTTTTTATACTCCATTGGTAGTGCATTTACGTTGGTTGTATCCAACTCTGCACTAGGCAAATCATTATAATAAAATACGTTTATAATTTGATTAGTATCTAAACTGACTGAAGAATTTATATTAGCGAGGTTGAATTTCTCTAGTCCATTACTATTGGGTGTATTGGTACATTGATAATATTCAACTATATCCGAAGGTGTCTTTGGAGTGTCAAAAATAATAACAGTTTTTGTAATAGGGTCACTTACTGTGCTACCAATAGTTTTAGTTAGAGAAACTGTATATTCTCCAGGAGCAGAGTATATATGTTTTGGAGATATTTCATTGGAAGTAGCGCCATCATCAAAATCCCATGTTACTGAATCAAAAGGAGCGTCACCCTGTATTTCAAATTCGGTTTCATCTCCTAGACAAACATTTTGAAATTCAAATTTTAAAAGAAATAAGGATTGAACGTAGGGTGGGAGGCCTAATTCTGAGAATCTTCCGCCCAAAGAAATAGTGTTTGCTACGTAATTGCATCCAATACCTAAAGTTTCAGGATTATTGATGACTGATATATTGGTGCCGGAATTATTTATGGAATAACCTGCACGATAAATTTTTCCATCAATAGCTAACTGGAGTGCTCCAGCAACGTTTGTAGAAGAGTTTATATCCTGTATGGATTCCTTTATATTACTCGATGTCAAATCAAATTGATATAGTGAACTTCCCAAAGGACTTCCATCGTCTTTATAATTATTGACGGTAGTATATAATTTAGTTGACTTTGGAGAAAATTCAATCCCGTACGGTATTTTGCTACTTAGAAGTACCTGTTCATTGGAAACACTTCCCGTGTTGGCATCAAAATTATACAGCAAAACTTTACCTGACTGTCTGCTTTGCGTTTTTGGGCCTGACACATTGCTATTGCTAACCTGGCTATGGGCAATGGCCAACTTTTTACCGTCTGGTGAAACTTTTAGATAACCTATAGCATTTTGTTTATAACCACCTGTAGGTACATCTGTATTACTGGGGCTAATTACAGGGGTGGTATTTACTCCGTTTTTATCAACTTTAAACGCGTAAAAGGAATCTGTGAAATGGGTGATTACCCAAGTAGATGTTCCGTCTTCATGCTGTACAGCAGATACTTTTTCAGAACATTTTAAACGTAGTTCGTCTGAATTGTTTTGGTTGTAAGTAATAAGATGTATGTTTTTTTCTGATGTAACTACATCTCCAAACCCATTATTTAAAGTCAAATCAATTAAAGTATAATTCAAACCTTTATTCTCATTTCCGTCGGGGTCTGGTTCGCCAACTGTAAAAATGTAGTACTGAGTTCTTTCTATGTTTTTGGGTATAATTATAGAGGACTGAGTACTAGATTCATGCCCGAACAATCCCGTTCCGTTTGGCATTAATCTATGTAATTTGTCCCATACATTTAATCCGTCTGAATAAAACAATAAATTTCCATTCTGATCTGATATGGTTGAACAACCTTCATGAGTTTCTAGTTTTCCATTAAGTAATGGTGTAGGAGTACCACTGTTGAAATCAAGACCTGCATTGTTTCCAAAATACCACCTACTAGCTTCCCTTTGGGAATATGCGTGCTGCATAATAACAAAGAAAAATAGTAAAAAGTATTTTAAGAATTTCCTTGGAAACATTGTGATTGAATTAATTATTAAAAATAACTAAAAATTAGTTATTATCATACTTAATCCATCGGTACATTATGTAGTTCGTCCAAGATATGTACTCTTCATCATTAATCTTGATACTTAAGTTAGGAAATGGTATTAATTATATTTTTGAAGTAAAAAAAATATGGGTTCTGCTATTCAAAGAAAACAAAATCATCATAAAAATCTTGCCAAGATTGCCAAGCTGCAGTATAAGCTTTTGGAGAGTCTAATTGCATATTTTTTTCAGGACCATCAACTACTAAACCCATAGCATTGTAAACGTTTCCTAAATTATCTTTGAAAAGAAAAGAGTCTTCATCAGATACACTGTATATTCTTTTACTATCAACATAATAAGAGCTTACGAAGTTCCTCTCCTCATTTCCTAGGACGAGTACTTTTTTTCCAGTTATTGTGGTGTTGAGTAATGTTAGACCCGGCTCTTGAAATAAATCGTACTTGAAAATATGGATTTTAACATTGGCTATTCCTGAAATTATTCCATATCTAAAATAATCACGATTTGTGGTTCCTGGGCTTGAGATATTCTCTACTACTTCATTATTCACTTGTTCATTATAAACTTTAGCAGTTGGGAACTTTTCTTTTACAGTTTTCCAATCTGTTTCAACAACGTTAAAAGTATTTGGACTTACATAATCATATTGGCCTCGTACCCCTCTAATTAACATTTGAGACCATATGGAGTTAGTTTCTATATCTATTGGCATAAGGTTATCATTGAATAAATAACCAGATGCTTTTAGGGTAACTACATTGTTATTTATAGTTCTGTCCCAAGCTATAGTACTGGATGTTTGAGGGCAATGTGTTATGGCGTATTTTTTATTCTCGTACTCGTTATTGATTATTTCATAAAGTCCGATGAAAGAATTTGGATATGCTCTTAATTCAGTAGGCCCCAAACTTATTAAAGTTGTTGGGTGATTGTCTTGATAGGAAACCGTATTAATAGGAGTAAATGAAGCGGTAGTAACTAAAGGAAAAGGGTTATATGGCCCTAATACTTTTGATTCAGATATAGACCAAGCAGGCTCATGGGTAATCTGTTCATTAGAAATGGTCTCTCTGTTTTGAACCGTTTCGGACGATTCACATGACCAGATAACAATGCCTAATAAAATTACAAGGCTATTTTTTAATGTTTGTAACATGGTTTATAGTTGAATATACTTAATTAGTCCCCGAAAAACAGAAGTCCTTACAATAAAAAAGAGCCACTGGTTTCCCAGTGGCTCTTTAATCATTTTATCGTATTTGATAGAACTTAGTTAACGTCCCAAAAAACAGTAGATGCTTTTGTGTCACCGCCCATAGCTGCTGAAGCTGCTGAGTAACTGGCGCCATTTCTAGTTGGTTCATTTACAGGATAAGTATACCTACGAGGAACATCTTCTCCTGAAGTAGGAGGTATGTTCATCATTGGGAAATCATACTTTCTATAAGTGCTCCAGGCTTCAAAACCTCTGTTGAATAAGTGTAACCATTTTTGTACGGCAATTTTCTCTTGCCAAGTACTTGCTGCTGTAGCATAGGCTACGGCTGGGTTGGCTAAATAAGTGGCAACATCGTCAACAGACCAAAAATCAAAGGATGCTGTAATTGCAGCCTCGTAATGAGCTGGAGCGTCAGCAGGAGAACCTACTAAGCCTAATTCTGCTGCTTCGGCAAGTAGAAACTCAACCTCTGCATAATCAAGAATGTCACCAGGAGTATCTGGTTGGTGAAAAAGATCACCTATGTGGCTATAGTCTCCGTAAGGTGCGTTTACTCCATAAGGTCCGCCAACATAAGTGTCAGATGATCCGTCCTCTTGTAAGTTGTCTGCAAAATACACAGCTCTTCTTGGATCCTCCAAGTCATTCATGATGTCAATTATAGTATTTGAGCCAATAAAATCCTGTCTTCCGCTCTCAACTAAATCAGTCCAAACCGGATTGGTATTTGGAGAACCATCTAAATATGCAAAAGTTGCATTATCATCATTTGATGTAAATACACCACTAGCAACAGCTTCTGATGCCATAGTAGCAGCTTTACCTGCATCAACAGACTCAATTCTAACAGCCATTCTTAATTTAAGTGAATTAGCGAATTTTTTCCACTTAGCCATATCACCAGCATAAATTAAATCAGAGCCGCCAAATGATCCTTCCGATACAGTAATTGAAGCGATGGCCACATCAAGTTGCGTAATTATTGCCGCATATATTGCTGCGTCATCATCATAAGCTGGCAACACATTGTCAATATCTAATGCTTCGGTGAATGGAACATCTCCAAAAGAATCAACTAATACATGATAAGTATAGACTTCCAAAATGCTAATAGTAGCAAGTTGGTTCGTAACCAATTCAGCAGAAACTGTTGAGTTGTCCGTATCGTTAATGATAACTTTAGCTTCATCAAGATCTTTCAGTACATCTCTATAAAGAAATGCCCAATGTGCTCCTGGTTGATCTCTATTTATTAAGTTATAGTTGGTCTCATCTTGATATGTGGTTTGAGCCCAAGCTTGACTAAAGTGTCTGAAAATATTAGCATTAACGCTACTTTCAGTCATCTGATCAACCAAATTTCTGGTTGCATTGGCAAAAACTGTTTCAGCAGGAACAGCGGTTGCAGATTTAGTATCGACATTAATATCTCCAAAATCTGAGCAGGAGACAAATGCCATTGTTGCAAATATTATTAAATATTTTTTCATAGTAAATTTTGTTTAAAAGTCAAATCTAACGTTAAAGCCATATTCTTTAGATGTAGGATACGGGCTTGACTGATATCCTTGAGAATTACCTGCACTTAAACCTGCCTCAGGGTCAGTATATGGAGCATTCTTGTCAATAATCCAAAGGTTTCTTCCTACAAGTGAGAAAGTTATGTTGTTAAGTGGCATGTTCTGCAACATCTTGCTAGGTATTTTGTATGACAAAGTAACCTCTCTAAGTTTAACATAACTTGCATCGTAAATATGTAAGGCCTGAGGAGCTCTAACATAACCTAACGCATTTGCGTAATCTCCCATTGAAGTACGAGTAGTGTTAGCACTTCCATCAGGATTAACTCCTTCTAATAAGATACCACCGCCATCTGCGATAGGATCACGTTTTGGGTTACCCAATTCGTTATCACCAGCAGTAACATCATAAACACCAGTAGCAAAACCGTACCAAGTATCTAATGAAAAGAAATCTCCACCTTTTTGGATATCTATTAAGAAGCTCATAGAAAGATTCTTATATCTTAAAGAGTTTGTTATACCACCTTTCCAGTCTGGATTCATATCTCCTATTGGTTGTGGGGTTGCATCAACAACATAACGGCCAGTATCTGCGTCAATAACTCTTTCACCATTTAAAAAAGTGAAATTACCACCCCATAAACTTCCGTAGGGTTGTCCAACCGTTGCGTTTATGGTTACACCACCTTGGTAGCTGTCCATTTCAAGGTTATCCACACCGTCAAATAAGCTAATTACTTCACTTTCGTTTTTAGCCCAAGTACCATTAATAGTCCAATCAAAATTATCAGTTTTAACTGGTGTTACAAATAACGCAACTTCAATACCTTTGTTTTCAATGTCTCCTGAATTAACAACTTTTGAACTGTAACCAGTTGCTCTACTAACTTCAACAGGGAAAATTTGATCTGTTGTGTTTGTTTTGTAAAGAGATAAATCCAAACCAGCTCTTTTGTTTGCAAAACTCATTTCTAAACCAACCTCATAAGACTTGGTTAATTCGTTTACCAAATCGCTGTTGTTTCTTTGTCCATCTACACTAAATAGGGGCACTGAGAAATTCGTTGGGCTAAAGTAAGAATTATAAACCCTTTGAGGTACTGTACTATTACCTACTTCGGCATAGTTTGCACGGAATTTACCGAAACTTAACCAGTCTGCATCAACTAATTTAGAGAATACAAAAGATGTAGATATCGCTGGGTAAAAGAAACCATTGTTATCATCAGGCAATGTAGATGAAAAATCATATCGTCCAGATAAATCTAAATACACTAGGCGATCATAGTTAAACGAAGCATTAGCGAAAAAGCCATACTGCTTTAATTTACCCAAGTATTCAGTTGATGGTTCTAGCAAGTTCGTTGAGTTGCTTAAAGAATATAACTTAGGAACAACAAGACCACCACTAGTTGATGCGTCAACCCATTCAGTTCTAGACTGTCTAGCAGTAGCACCTACAACACCGTCAAGTGATAATTTTTCTGACAGGTCAAAGTTGTAGTTAAGTAACAGGTCATAGTTTATCTCTGTAAACGATTGGTTAAATCTATTATATTTACTAGGAGAATTTACACTACCTACAGCAGTTCTTTCTTCTCTAAATTCAGAATATGTGTCAAGAGAAGTTCTACCAGTTATACTTAACCAATCTGCTGCATCATAAGTAAGGTTAAAATTACCGAAAATTCTATTTCTTGTATCACTTTGGTAGTTTTCATAACGAGTCCAAAATGGGTTGTCAAAAAATATTGGTTTAACCCCGTCTAGGGTTAGAGGATCCCCTGCGTAGTTCCAAGTAATGTTTCTACCTGTTGTTAAATAGGCTTCTTCTTGAGCCTTATAGTCAACATTGGTTTGATGCCATTGTCTAAAGCTTTGCATTACATTGTTCGCGTCGTAACCCGTACCGTAACGACCATTTCCGTCAGTTTTGGTAAAAGTAACTTTAACACCCGCTTTAAGTTTCTCAGAAAGTTCCTGCGTACCATTAAAATCAACTGTATTTCTTTTAATACTACTGTTTGGAACTATACCCGTTTGATCAAGGTTTGTATAACCCAATCTAAAAGATCCAGTGTCACTTCCTGCAGAAATAGAAATACTATTATTAAGTGTAACCCCTGTATTGAAAATTGCCTCTGGACCATTTGCACCAGCAACGTAAGGAGTAGCTTGAAGGTAGTTAGGAGATTCTGGATAGAATGCATCCCATTGGTAAACTAATGTGTTAGGGTTGAATGCTGCACCAAAAGAAGCATCTTCAGTAAATGGAGTAGTTAAATCATCAACACCGTCTCCGTCAATATCTTGTTCAAAGAAGTATCCTCCAGGACCATCATAATATGCTCCATAACCAGCTCCGTATCCGTCTTGGAATTTAGGAAAAGTATCTTTGTCATATTGAGCAAAAGATACGCCGGAATTCACTGTTACGCCAAGTCCTTGACCTTTTTTACCTTTCTTGGTAGTTATGATTATAACACCGTTAGCAGCTCTGGATCCGTATAGGTTAGATGCTGCTGCACCTTTTAAAACATTTACAGATTCTATGTCTTCTGGGTTAATGTCCATTGCGGCATTACCATAGTCATAACCACCTTGTCCTGTTGTTTGATTTGTCGCGGTATCAGACGAACCAGAACTTGAGTTACTATTATTACCAATAGGTGTACCATCAATAACAAAAAGAGGTTGGTTATTACCAGTAATAGAACTGTAACCCCTTAAAACAACGTTTGATGAACCACCCAAAGAACTACTTTTCTTAATGTCCAGACCCGCTACTTTACCGGATAAGGAGTTCATAAAGTTAGTTTCTTTAGCAGTGTTTACTTGGTCACCTTTGACCTCTGTAGTAGCATAACCAAGAGCTTGCTTCTCTCTTTTGATACCTAAAGCAGTTACTACAACCTCATCTAAAGCCTGAGCATCCTCAGTCATTTGAAGGTTTACTGTGTTTGATGCTCCAACAGGACGGGTCTCGTTTTTATACCCGATGTAAGAGAATACTAATGATTGACCTTCGCTTGCTTGAATAGCATAGTTTCCGTCAAAATCTGTTTGTGTACCGTTTGTGGTACCTTGCACAACAATATTAACTCCCGGTAATGGTAGACCATCTTGGTCTGATACCGCTCCGGTAATCGATTTGTCTTGCGCAAATGAAATCTGCACGATTAACGCCAAAAACAGCGTTAACAATCCTTTTTGTTTTGCTCTCATTTTATAATTATTTGAATTAGCTAGCGCCAAAAGTCATAAATTCACGTTAATAATCCAATTATTTTTAACTTTAAATTATGCGTGCATAGGTTTTGGGTGTGATAAAATGGTGTTCTTGAATAGATTTTTAAGAAAATCACACATTAAATTGGCTTAAAGTTATAGAAAAAGCGATTTTTCAATTTGTATTATGAAAAAGGAGGTCGGTTTATGTTAAAAAATTCTGAATTATTCAATTATCTGCAAATATTAGACATATTAGCTATTTAACAGGTTTAGTTACTGTAATTAATAGGATAAATCTTGTTAAATTTATTTTTGAGACACTTTTTATGTCAGTTTGTCTATAATATCCTATTCTGGACATTTAATAGTAGCAGTTCGTTGGAGAAGAAAATAGAGTGATTTGGCTTTTATATATATGAGGTTAGTAAGATTTGTTTTTTCGAGGTAATCTAGGGTATGTATTAATTGCTTCTGCTGTTTGATTTGAAGTGTTTTCTGTCTTATGATTACTTGGGTGAGTGCATAGCCTAATATGCTTCAAAATAAATTTCTTTGAAAATAAACTCGAAACCATTTGAATTTCTGCGAAATAGTCTTACATTTGCCGACCCTTAAACAAGGGGTTATTTATTCATATATAAGTTAGTATGCCAACAATTTCACAATTAGTACGAAAAGGAAGGTCCACGATTACTAAGAAGAGTAAATCGGCGGCTTTGGATTCGTGTCCTCAAAGAAGAGGTGTTTGTACTCGTGTTTATACGACTACACCGAAGAAACCAAACTCAGCTATGAGAAAAGTAGCGAGAGTAAGGTTGACAAACGGTAAGGAAGTAAACGCTTACATACCCGGAGAAGGACATAACCTCCAAGAGCACTCGATAGTATTAGTAAGGGGCGGAAGGGTAAAGGATTTGCCAGGAGTTAGATATCACATCGTTAGAGGGGCTTTGGATACTGCAGGTGTTGCAGGAAGAACTCAACGTAGGTCTAAGTACGGTGCAAAACGCCCTAAGAAGTAAATGAACAAAGAATATTAAGTAAAGGTTGAGATGTCAAAGTTTCAATTGTAGTTTAAAATTCTAAACTATTAAGTAATGAGAAAAAAACAGGCAAAGAAAAGACCACTTTTACCAGATCCAAGATTTAACGATCAGTTGGTGACACGTTTCGTTAACATGATGATGTGGGACGGTAAGAAGTCTATCGCTTTTAGTGTTTTCTACGATGCAATGGATATCGTAGAAGAAAAAAAGACCGATGAGGAGAAGACTGCTTTAGAGCTTTGGAAGGATGCCCTTTCGAATGTTATGCCTCACGTTGAGGTTAGAAGTAGAAGAGTAGGTGGTGCTACATTTCAAATTCCTATGCAAATTAGACCGGATCGTAAGATTTCTACTGCGATGAAGTGGCTAATTAGTTTCGCAAGAAAGCGTAATGAAAAAGGAATGGCACAAAAATTAGCAGCTGAGGTTCTTGCCGCTTCGAAAGAAGAAGGTGCAGCTGTTAAGAAAAGAGTAGATACGCATAAAATGGCGGAGGCTAACAAAGCTTTTTCACACTTTAGATTCTAATCGGAAATGGCAAGAGATTTAAAATATACAAGAAATATAGGTATTGCTGCTCATATTGATGCTGGTAAAACAACAACAACAGAGCGTATACTTTTTTATACTGGTGTTAGTCATAAAATAGGTGAGGTGCACGATGGTGCTGCTACTATGGACTGGATGGAGCAGGAGCAAGAGCGTGGTATTACCATTACTTCTGCTGCTACTACTTGTACATGGAAGTTTCCTTTAGAGAATGCAAAGGAGCTTGATAATACTAAAGATTATCACTTTAATATAATAGATACACCGGGACACGTAGATTTTACGGTTGAAGTTAACCGTTCACTTCGTGTTTTAGATGGTTTGGTTTTTCTTTTTAGTGCAGTTGATGGTGTTGAGCCTCAATCTGAGACTAACTGGAGATTAGCTGATAACTACAAGGTTCCAAGAATTGGTTTTGTGAACAAAATGGACCGTCAAGGTTCTAACTTCTTAATGGTCTGTAAGCAGGTTATTGAAATGTTAGGTTCTAAGGCAGTTCCAATTGTTTTGCCAATTGGTGAAGAAGGGGATTTTAGAGGAATCGTTGATTTAGCTAAAAACAGAGCAATAGTTTGGCATGAAGAGGGCTTTGGAGCTACTTTTGATGTTGTTGATATTCCGGAAGATATGAAAGCGGAAGTTAAGGAGTATAGAGCTGCCTTAATTGAAGCTGTTGCGGAGTATGATGAGAACTTAATGGAGAAATTCTTCGAAGATGAAGATTCTATTACGGAAGAAGAAGTACATGCTGCTTTAAGGGCTGCGGTTATGGATAGAGCAATCATTCCTATGATTTGTGGTTCGTCTTTCAAAAATAAGGGTGTTCAGTTTTTATTGGATGCCGTATGTAGATACCTTCCATCTCCAATGGATAAGGAAGATATTGAAGGAACTAATCCTGATACAGGAGAAGTTGAAAAGCGTAAGCCTAGTGTTAAGGAGCCGTTTGCAGCTTTAGCTTTTAAAATTGCTACCGATCCTTTTGTGGGAAGGTTAGCTTTCTTTAGAACATATTCTGGTCGTTTGGATGCTGGTTCATATATATTGAACAACCGTTCAGGTAAAAAAGAACGTATCTCTCGTATCTATCAAATGCACTCTAATAAGCAAAATGCTATCGATTATATCGAAGCAGGAGATATTGGTGCTGCAGTTGGGTTTAAAGATATTAAGACTGGTGATACCATGTCTGATGAAAAACACCCTATTGTATTAGAGAGTATGGATTTTCCTGATCCAGTAATTGGTATCGCTGTTGAGCCAAAAACAAAGGTTGATGTGGATAAGTTAGGTATGGCTTTGGCTAAATTAGCTGAAGAAGATCCTACTTTTCAGGTTAAAACAGATGAAGCGTCAGGTCAGACCATTATTTCTGGTATGGGCGAGCTTCACTTAGATATTATTGTAGATCGTTTAAGACGAGAATTTAAAGTTGAGGTGAACCAAGGTGAGCCACAAGTTGAATATAAAGAAGCACTTACTAAAACGGCTTCACACAGAGAAACTTATAAGAAGCAATCTGGTGGTCGTGGTAAATTTGGTGATATATCTTTTGAAATGAGTCCTGCTGATGAGGATTTCGAAGGAGAAGGACTTCAATTCGTTGATCAAATCAAAGGTGGTCGTATTCCTAAGGAATTTATACCATCTGTAGAAAAAGGTTTTACAGCAGCAATGCAAAACGGACCTTTGGCTGGATTTGAGATGGATTCTATGAAAGTAGTATTGAAAGATGGATCTTTCCACCCTGTGGATTCTGATGCGCTTTCTTTCGAATTAGCTGCGAAAATGGGGTACAAAGCAGCGGGTAAAGCTGCAGGTGCCGTAGTTATGGAGCCAATTATGAAAATAGAGGTTATTACTCCTGAAGAAAACATGGGTGATATCGTAGGTGATTTGAACCGTAGAAGGGGAACAATTACGAATATGAGTGACCGTGCTGGTGCTAAGGTTGTAAAAGGTACTGTTCCATTGTCTGAAATGTTCGGATATGTAACATCTCTTAGAACACTTTCATCCGGTAGAGCAACATCAACAATGGAGTTTTCACATTATGCCCAAACACCTTCTAATATCTCTGAAGAGGTAATTAAGAAGTCTAAAGGTATAACAGCATAAATTTAAGACATGAGCCAAAAAATACGGATTAAATTAAAATCTTACGATTATAACTTGGTAGACAAGTCTGCTGAAAAAATCGTTAAAACGGTAAAGACTACCGGAGCTGTGGTAACAGGACCAATTCCGTTACCTACGCACAAAAAAATATTTACAGTTTTGCGTTCGCCGCACGTAAATAAGAAGTCTAGAGAGCAGTTTCAACTTAGTTCTTACAAGAGGTTGTTGGATATTTATAGCTCTTCATCTAAAACTATTGACGCGCTTATGAAGCTTGAGCTTCCAAGTGGTGTTGAAGTGGAGATAAAAGTATAGTTTACTACCTGTCCTTTATTGGATAGGTGACATGTCCCGAGCTGCGTGCGAGGGAAAAACGGATAAAAACAATCAGGGTTGAATTGTTTTGACCCTGTTTTTTTGTCCGATAGTTAGTGAATATTAAATAAGTATATATAAACGGAAAACGGGTTTATTTTAAATCTGAATTCTATAATCTAAAATCAGTATGTCTGGGTTAATTGGAAAAAAAGTAGGCATGACCAGCATCTTTGACGAGAACGGGAAGAATATTCCTTGTACAGTTATTGAAGCGGGGCCATGTGTGGTTACCCAAGTCAGAACCGAAGAAGTTGATGGGTATAAAGCTCTTCAGCTTGGTTTCGATGACAAGGCAGATAAGCGTGCTAATAAGGCCGAAGCAGGTCATTTCAAAAAAGCAGGTTCATCTCCCAAGAAGAAAGTCGTTGAATTTAAAGGTTTTGGTGAGGATTACAAATTAGGAGACACCGTAGGTGTTGATGTGTTTGTAGAAGGAGAATTTGTAGATGTTATTGGTACGTCTAAGGGAAAAGGATTTCAAGGTGTTGTAAAACGTCATGGATTTGCCGGTGTAGGTCAAGCGACCCACGGTCAGCATAACCGTTTGAGAGCTCCTGGTTCCATTGGTGCTGCATCTTATCCTGCAAGAGTTTTTAAAGGAATGAAAATGGCCGGTAGAATGGGTGGTGATAGAGTTACCGTTCAGAATCTTAAAGTTTTAAAGGTTGTTCCAGAAAAGAATCTTTTAGTTGTAAAAGGTGCTGTTCCAGGTCATAAGAACGCTTACGTAACTATCGAGAAGTAATGAAGGTAGCAGTTTTAGATATTAAAGGAAAAGAAACAGGTAGAAAGGCAGACCTTTCTGATGCTGTTTTTGGAATAGAGCCAAATGATCACGCCGTGTACTTGGATGTTAAGCAATATTTAGCACACCAAAGACAAGGAACGCACAAAGCTAAAGAGCGTGCGGAAATTTCGGGAAGTACTCGTAAGATCAAGAAGCAAAAAGGAACTGGTACAGCACGTGCCGGTAGTATTAAATCTCCTATTTTTAGAGGTGGTGGTAGAGTTTTTGGTCCTAGACCTAAAGATTATACTCAGAAGTTGAATAAGAACGTTAAGCGTTTGGCTCGTAAATCTGCACTTAGTATCAAATCTAAAGAACAAGCAATTTTGGTTGTTGAAGACTTTAATTTTGATGCGCCAAAGACAAAAGATTTTAAAGGAGTTTTGAAGTCATTAGGGCTTGAAAACAAAAAATCATTGTTTGTCTTGGGTGATTCAAATAATAGCGTATATTTGTCTTCGCGAAATTTGAAAGGTTCCGAAGTTGTAACTTCCTCAGAAATAAGTACTTATAAAATTCTTAACGCAAGTAGTATTGTGTTATTGGAGAGTGCTTTAGAAGGATTGGAGTCAAACTTAACAAAATAGAAAACCATGAGTGTGTTGATAAAACCAATAATAACGGAAAAAATGACCGCTGATAGCGAGTTGTATAATCGTTATGGTTTCGTTGTTGACCCAAGGGCCAACAAGATCCAAATTAAAGATGCGGTAGAAGCTACTTACGGTGTTTCAGTAAAGAAAGTTAGAACCATGAATTATGGTCCATCTAGAAAAACACGTTTCACCAAAACTGGAGTACAGCATGGTAAAACTAATGCAATTAAGAAGGCAATAGTTGATGTGGTAGAAGGTGATATCATTGATTTTTACAGTAATCTATAAAGACAAGAAATGTCAGTTAGAAAATTAAAACCAGTAACCCCCGGGCAGCGTTTTAGAGTAGTAAATGGTTTTGACGCCATTACTACTGATAAGCCGGAGAAGAGTTTACTCGCTCCGTTAAAAAAATCGGGAGGAAGAAACAGTCAAGGAAAAATGACCATTCGCCAAAGAGGTGGTGGGCATAAGAGAAGGTATCGTGTTATTGATTTCAAAAGAGACAAGCAGGGAGTTTCTGCTGTTGTGGAGTCAATTCAGTACGATCCTAACAGAACGGGTTTTATTGCTTTATTGAAGTATGCAGATGGTGAGAAGAGATACATCATTGCGCAAAACGGATTAGAGGTAGGGCAAGAGCTTAATTCTGGTAGTAATGTGGCTCCTGAAATAGGAAATGCATTGCCAATAAGTGAAATACCATTAGGTACTATTATTTCTTGTATAGAATTACGTCCTGGTCAAGGAGCTGTTATGGCTAGAAGCGCAGGTACTTTTGCTCAGTTAATGGCAAAAGATGGTAAGTTCGTTACGGTTAAGATGCCTTCAGGTGAAACTAGACTAATATTATCTACATGTATGGCTACAATTGGAGCTATATCTAACTCTGATCACCAGTTATTAGTATCTGGTAAAGCAGGTAGAAGTAGATGGTTAGGTAGAAGACCAAGGACTAGACCAGTAGCAATGAATCCTGTCGATCACCCAATGGGTGGTGGTGAAGGTAGAGCTTCAGGTGGTCATCCAAGATCAAGAAACGGAATCCCGGCTAAAGGTTATAGAACGCGTACTAGGACCAAGAAGACGAATAAGTATATTCTAGAACGTAGAAAGAAATAATAAAGTAAGAAACAATGGCACGATCGTTAAAAAAAGGACCTTACGTTCACTATAGCTTGGAGAAAAAAATCCAGCAAAGCGCTTCTTCTGGAAAGAAGAGCGTTATAAAAACGTGGTCAAGAGCATCGATGATAACACCTGATTTTGTAGGTCAGACTATAGCTGTTCATAACGGAAGACAGTTTGTTCCTGTATTCGTTACGGAGAATATGGTAGGTCACAAATTAGGCGAATTTTCTCCAACAAGATCTTTTAGAGGTCATGCAGGAGCCAAGAACAAAGGTAAAAAGTAAGCTATGGGAGTTCGAAAAAAACAGATGGCCGAAAGAATCAAGGCCGAGAAAAAACAGATAGCGTTCGCTAAGTTGAACAACTGTCCTACATCGCCTAGAAAAATGCGTTTAGTAGCAGACCTTGTTAGAGGAGTAAAAGTAGAAAAAGCATTAGCTATTCTTCGTTTTAACCCAAAAGAGGCTTCTCGTAAATTGGAGAAATTGTTGCTTTCTGCTTTGGCAAACTGGCAGGCAAAAAATGAGGATGCTAGCGTTGAAGATGCGGATCTTTTTGTAAAAGAAATTCGTGTTGACGGTGGTAGTATGTTGAAAAGATTGCGTCCAGCTCCACAGGGTAGAGCGCATAGAATTAGAAAACGTTCCAACCATGTTACATTGGTTTTGGGGTCTAATAATAATATAGAAAGCTAGAATGGGACAGAAAACAAATCCGATAGGAAATCGTCTAGGAATTATCAGAGGATGGGAATCTAACTGGTATGGTGGTAACGATTATGGAGATAAACTAGCTGAAGACAATAAGATACGTAAGTATATTCATGCTCGTTTAGCGAAAGCTAGCGTGTCTAGAGTAATTATAGAGCGTACCTTAAAGTTGATTACAATTACTGTGACTACTGCAAGACCTGGTATTATTATAGGTAAAGGTGGTCAAGAGGTGGATAAGCTTAAAGAGGAGCTTAAGAAAATCACTAATAAAGAGGTTCAGATCAATATTTATGAGATCAAAAGACCGGAACTTGATGCAAATTTGGTAGCAGCTAGTGTTGCTCGTCAAATTGAAAGCAGAATTTCATTTAGAAGAGCTATTAAGATGGCTATTGCTGCGGCAATGAGAATGAATGCTGAAGGAATTAAGATTCAAATTTCAGGTCGTTTGAATGGTGCGGAAATGGCACGTTCAGAATCTTATAAAGATGGTCGTATTCCATTGTCTACTTTTCGTGCAGATATCGATTATGCTTTACATGAAGCTCAGACGACATACGGTAAGTTGGGTATTAAGGTTTGGATCATGAAAGGTGAAGTGTACGGCAAGCGTGAATTATCTCCGTTGGTAGGTATGACTAAAGGTCAATCTTCAAAAGGTGGTGATAAACGTGATGGCGGAAGAAAGCAACGTCGTAGAAAGTAATTTTTTAAAGAAGTAAACAATGTTACAACCTAAAAGAACCAAGTTTCGTAAGATGCAAAAAGGCCGCATGAAAGGCAATGCGGGTAGAGGGTTCCAGTTATCAAATGGAATGTTCGGCATCAAAACTTTGGATACAAAATTTATTACGTCGCGCCAAATCGAGGCAGCTCGTATCGCGGCTACTAGATATATGAAAAGGCAAGGCCAGTTATGGATTAAGATATTTCCGGACAAGCCTATTACCAAAAAACCTCTTGAGGTTCGTATGGGTAAAGGTAAGGGTGCTCCAGAATATTTTGTAGCGGTCGTTAAGCCTGGAAGAGTTTTATTTGAAGTTGCTGGTGTACCTATGGATGTTGCTAAGGAAGCATTAAGGTTGGCAGCTCAAAAGTTACCGGTAAAGACAAAATTTGTTGTTGCTCGTGACTACGTTGATCAAGATTTAATCTAAGTTGTACCATGAAAAACAAAGAAATTAAAGAATTGTCTGTAGAAGAGCTTAAGCAGAAGCTAGCTGAATTTAAAACGCAGCAAGCTAACCTCAAAATAGCGCATTTTGTAACGCCACTTGAGAATCCGCTTCAGATTAGAAAGGCAAGAAGAACGGTAGCTAGATTAGCAACGGAATTAACTAATAGGGAAAACCAATAACTGGTTCTGCTTTATGGAAGAAAAAAGAAACTTAAGAAAAGAGAGAATAGGGGTTGTAACCAGTAACAAAATGGAGAAATCTATTGTTGTAGCAGAGGTTAGAAAAGTAAAGCACCCTATGTACGGTAAGTTCGTTTTGAAAACGAAAAAGTACGTTGCACACGACGAGAAAAACGATTGCAAGGAAGGTGATACCGTTAAGATAATGGAGACACGCCCGTTAAGCAAGACTAAAACTTGGCGTTTAGTAGAAATCTTAGAAAGAGCTAAATAATATGTTACAGCAAGAATCAAGATTAAAGGTAGCGGACAACACAGGGGCAAAAGAAGTTTTGACCATTCGTGTACTTGGAGGAACCAAGAGGAGATACGCATCTATTGGAGATAAGATAGTTGTTACTGTAAAAGAGGCTACACCTAACGGAGGTATCAAAAAAGGTGCTGTATCTACGGCTGTAGTTGTAAGAACTAAGAAAGAAGTCAGGAGACCTGATGGTTCATATATTCGTTTCGATGACAATGCTTGTGTATTGTTAAATCCAACAGGAGAAATGAGAGGAACCCGTGTTTTCGGTCCGGTTGCCCGCGAATTACGCGATAAGCAATTCATGAAAATTGTTTCATTGGCCCCTGAGGTACTTTAATATAGAACAAGCATGAAAAAGTTGAAAATTAAAACGGGAGATACAGTTCGTATCATTGCAGGAGACCATAAAGGTACTGAAGGCAAGGTTATGACTGTAAACCGTGAGAAGAACAAAGCGATCGTAGAAGGTGCTAACATGGTTTCTAAACATCAGAAACCTAGTGCGCAGAATCCTCAAGGCGGAATCGTTAAAAAAGAATCTCCTATCAATATTTCTAATTTGTCATTAATAGATGCTAAATCTGGTAAGACAACAAGAGTAGGGTACGAGGTAAGAGACGGAAAGAAAGTCCGGTTTTCTAAGAAATCCAATGAAGTAATATAAGTTATGGCTTACGTTTCAAGGTTAAAGAAAGAATATGGTGAGCGTATAGTAGGTGCGCTTAAAGAAGAGTTTGGTTACAAGAATGTAATGCAAGTACCCAAGCTTCAAAAGATAGTTGTTAGTAGAGGTGTTGGTGCCGCTGTTGCAGATAAAAAACTTATCGATCATGCGGTAGACGAATTGACTAATATTACTGGTCAAAGAGCTGTTGCAACACTATCTAAGAAGGATGTTGCTGCGTTTAAGTTGCGAAAAGGCATGCCAATTGGCGCTAAAGTGACTTTGCGAGGTGAACGTATGTACGAATTTTTAGACCGTTTGGTTACAAGTGCGTTACCGCGAGTTCGTGATTTTCAAGGGATTAAGGCTACTGGCTTTGATGGTCGTGGAAATTATAGTCTTGGTGTAACAGAGCAAATAATTTTTCCTGAAATCAATATTGATAAAATCAATAGAATTGACGGAATGGATATTACCTTTGTAACTTCTGCTGAAACGGATAAAGAAGCAAAATCATTATTAACAGAATTAGGTTTACCTTTTAAAAAGAACTAGTATGGCTAAAGAATCAATGAAAGCCCGTGAGCGCAAAAGGGAAAGAACTGTTGCTAAATATGCTGAGAAAAGAAAAGCTTTGAAAGAAGCTGGAGATTACGAAGCATTGCAAAAGTTGCCAAGAAATGCATCACCTGTACGTATGCACAATCGTTGCAAGTTAACAGGTAGACCAAAAGGTTACATGAGAACTTTTGGTGTTTCTAGGGTTATGTTCAGAGAAATGGCTAACCAAGGTCTTATACCGGGTGTTAAGAAAGCAAGCTGGTAAAAATTAGTGAATAACTGGTTTCAGGTTCGTTAATAAAGACGAAAACCGTTACCGAATTATATATATATGGTTACAGATACTATAGCAGATTATCTAACGAGAGTTAGAAATGCCAGCAGCGCTGGTCACAGAGTGGTAGAGATACCTTCTTCTAAAGTGAAGAAAGAAATGACTAAAATATTGTTCGATCAGGGCTATATTTTGAGTTATAAATTCGAAGAAGATAAAGTTCAAGGTTCTATTAAGATCGCCTTGAAATACGACAAGGCAACAAAAGAGCCTGTTATCAAAAAAATTCAGAGAATCAGTAAGCCAGGTTTACGTAAGTATACAGGTGCTGAAAATCTACCTAGAGTCTTAAATGGCTTAGGGATAGCGATAGTATCTACCTCTCACGGGGTAATGACGAGCAAGCAGGCAAAAAATGAGAATGTAGGTGGCGAAGTGCTTTGCTACGTATATTAATAGGATAAAAAGGAAGAAATGTCAAGAATTGGTAATAATCCGGTAGCTATTCCTGAAGGGGTTACTGTTGAGGTAAAAGGTAACGAGGTTGTCGTTAAAGGCAAGTTGGGTGAACTTACTCAAGAGTTTTCTGCCGTCGAAATAAAAATTGAAGATAGTCAAGTTTGGGTAACCAGACCGTCAGATTCAAAAGATCACAAAGCTAAGCATGGTTTATATCGTGCTTTAGTAAAGAACATGATTGAAGGTGTTTCTAAAGGTTGGACAAAAGAATTAGAACTTGTAGGTGTTGGTTATCGTGCTAGCAACCAAGGTCAGAAGTTAGATGTTGCTTTAGGATTTTCACACAATATAGTTTTAGATTTAGCTCCAGAGTGTAAAGTAGAGACTATATCTGAAAAAGGGAAAAACCCAATCATTAAATTGACATCGTTCGACAAACAATTAGTAGGTCAGATTGCCGCCAAAATACGAGGATGGCGTAAGCCTGAGCCTTACAAAGGTAAAGGTGTTAAGTTTGTTGGCGAGCAGTTAAGAAGAAAAGCAGGTAAATCAGCTTAATAGTATATCATGGGATTATCAACAAGCGAAAGAAAACAGAGAATACGGAGAAGAATCAGAAAGGTTTCCACTGGAACAGCGGAAAGACCTAGATTGTCCGTTTTTAGAAGTAATAAAGAAATTTATGCTCAAGTTATAGATGATAAACAAGGGGCTACATTGGCTTCTGTATCTTCTAAAGATAAAGACTTGGCAAAGGAAAAGGGTACTAAGATAGAGATTGCAAACCTTGTAGGTAAAGCTATCGCTGCTAAGTGCAAAGAAGCAGGTATTGAAAAAGTTGCTTTTGATAGAGGTGGTAACCTTTACCACGGAAGAGTGAAATCTTTGGCTGATGGCGCAAGGGAAGCAGGACTTAATTTTTAAATAAGAGTATGTACCAGAAATATAAAAACGCAGAGACCGTAAAACCCGGTGGATTGGATCTTAAAGATAGATTGGTAGGCATACAACGTGTTACCAAAGTAACTAAAGGTGGTAGAGCATTCGGTTTTTCAGCTATAGTTGTTGTAGGTGATGAAAGTGGAGTTGTTGGTCACGGTTTAGGAAAATCTAAAGAGGTGGCAACTGCTATCGCTAAGTCTATTGAAGACGCTAAAAAGAACTTAATTCGTATTCCTTTAAATAAAGGAACATTACCTCACGAACAAAAAGGTAAATACGGTGGAGCTAGAGTTTATATCCAGCCTGCATCGCATGGTACCGGAGTTATCGCTGGTGGTGCTGTAAGAGCAGTATTGGAGGCAGTAGGAGTACAAGATGTACTTTCTAAGTCTCAAGGTTCTTCTAACCCTCACAATGTTGTAAAGGCTACTTTTGATGCGCTTTTGCAATTGAGAGATGCTAGAACGGTTGCAGGTCAAAGAGGAGTTTCTCTTGAAAAAGTTTTTAAAGGATAAGTAGAAATATTATGGCAAAGAAAATTCTGGTAAAACAGTTGAAGAGCGGCATTAAAAGACCACAGAACCAAAAGCGTACGTTAGTTGCTTTGGGTCTTAAGAAAATTGGTCAAGTAGTAGAGCACGATGCCACGCCGAATATACTCGGTATGATAGCTAAAGTTGAACATTTGGTTTCCACTGAGGAAGCTTAAATAGCATATTATAATGAATTTAAGTAATCTAAAGCCTGCTGATGGTTCTACCAATAGAGCTGGCAAAAGAATAGGTAGAGGTCAAGGGTCTGGAAAAGGCGGTACTGCTGCAAGAGGTCACAATGGTGCTAAATCAAGATCTGGTTACTCCAAGAAGCTTGGTTTCGAAGGTGGTCAGATGCCATTACAGAGACGTGTACCTAAATTTGGTTTTACAAACATAAACCGAGTTGAATATCAAGGTATCAACGTTGAAAGGTTACAAGAGTTAGTCGATAGCAAAAAAGTTAAAGACACTATTACTTTTGAAACTTTAGTTGAAAATGGTTTAGCCAAAAGTAAAGACCTTGTGAAAATATTAGGAGGTGGTGAATTAAAAGCCTCACTAAAAATTTCAGCGCATAAATTTACGGCAAGTGCCAAAGCGGCCATAGAAGCTGCTGGTGGAGAAGCAATAAATTTATAAGCAAAAACTGACCATGAAGAAATTTTTCGAGACCATATCCAATATTTGGAAGATTGACGAACTAAGGAATAGAATTTTACTAACCCTTGGTTTGTTGTTGGTATACCGTTTTGGTTGTCAAATAGTTCTTCCGGGAATTGATTCTACACAATTATCACAGCTAGCATCAAGTACTGATTCTGGTATTTTTGGATTGTTGAACGCTTTTACCGGTGGTGCTTTTGCTAATGCATCAATTTTTGCCTTGGGTATTATGCCCTATATATCGGCATCTATTGTTGTTCAGCTTATGAGCATTGCCATTCCTTATTTACAGAAGTTAGATAAAGAAGGTGAGAGTGGTAGAAAAACGAAGAATCAGATTACACGTTGGTTAACTATAGGTATCTGTGTGGTTCAAGCTCCAGCATACTTATATGGTTTGGAAGCTTTTGGAGTTCAAGATAGTGCCTTTGTTTTAGGTAAAGGATTGGATTTTATGGTTCCTGCAGTTATCATTCTGGTTACAGGTTGTGTATTTGCCATGTGGTTAGGTGAGAAAATTACCGATAAAGGAATTGGTAATGGTATTTCATTATTGATCATGATTGGTATTATTGCTACGTTACCTCAATCATTTGTCCAGGAATTTATTTCCAGAACGGTTGATAACAATGGTGGTTTGATGTTTATTCTTGTTGAAATTATACTTTGGTTCTTGGTAATCTTGGCCAGTATACTTTTGGTTATGGCTACGCGTCAAATACCGGTACAATATGCAAGAAGAACAGCATCTGGCGGGTATGAAAAGAACATAATGGGTTCTAGGCAATACATTCCTTTAAAGCTTAATGCTTCTGGAGTTATGCCTATTATTTTTGCTCAGGCAATTATGTTTGCTCCTAGTTTAATAGGAAAAACATTCAATAATAGCGCTGCTGGTCAGTGGATGGAAGTTCAGTTTCAAGATATATTTGGTCTGGCTTACAATGTATTGTTTGGTTTATTGATAATTATTTTCACATATTTCTATACGGCTATTACTGTTCCTACGAACAAAATGGCAGATGATTTGAAGAGAAGTGGAGGTTTTATACCGGGTATTAGACCAGGAAAAGAGACTGGAGATTTCTTAGATAAAATTATGTCTTTGATTACATTGCCAGGATCCGTATTTTTGGCGCTTTTAGCAGTACTTCCTGCAATAGTTGTGAAATTAATGGATATTCAAGCAGGTTGGGCAATGTTCTACGGTGGTACATCACTACTTATTATGGTTGGTGTGGCAATAGATACTGTGCAACAGGTAAATGCATATTTATTAAATAGACATTACGACGGGTTGATGAAATCTGGTAAAAATAGAAAAGTCGCATAATTATGGCTAAACAGGCAGCAATAGAACAAGACGGGTCTATAATAGAAGCATTGTCAAATGCAATGTTCAGGGTGGAATTAGAAAATGGTCATGTAGTTACGGCTCACATTTCAGGAAAGATGCGTATGCATTACATTAAATTACTTCCTGGAGATAAGGTGAAATTGGAAATGAGTCCTTATGACTTATCCAAAGCTAGAATTACATATAGATATTAGTAATACGATAGAAGAATAAGAACGATGAAAGTTAGAGCATCAGTTAAAAAGAGAAGTGCCGACTGCAAGATAGTGCGCAGAAAAGGCAGGTTGTACGTAATCAACAAAAAGAATCCTAGATTTAAACAAAGACAAGGATAGTTATGGCAAGAATTGCAGGTATAGACATACCAAAACAGAAAAGGGGCATAATTGCATTGACCTATATTTTTGGTGTCGGTAGAAGTAGGGCTAAAGAGATTTTAGAGAAAGCCCAAGTGAGTGAAGATACAAAAGTGTCTGAATGGAACGATGATGAGATAGGTCGTATCAGGGATGCTGTTTCTTCCTTTACTATAGAAGGTGAGTTACGTTCGGAAACACAACTTAACATCAAACGTTTGATGGATATAGGTTGTTACCGTGGTATTCGTCACAGATCAGGTCTTCCTCTTCGAGGACAACGTACCAAGAATAACTCTAGGACGAGAAAAGGAAAAAGAAAAACGGTCGCCAACAAGAAGAAGGCAACTAAATAATAAGTAGGTTATTATGGCAAAGGCAACTACCAAAACAGGTGCAAAAGCGGCAAAGAAGCGTAAAGTAATCGTTGATTCGGTTGGAGAAGCGCACGTAACTGCATCTTTTAATAATATTATAATTTCTCTTACCAATAAAAAAGGAGATGTCATTTCTTGGTCATCTGCTGGAAAAATGGGTTTTAGAGGTTCTAAGAAAAACACTCCATATGCTGCACAAGTTGCTGCTGAAGAGTGCTCTAAAACTGCGCATGAAGCTGGTTTGAGAAAAGTAAAGGTTTACGTAAAGGGACCTGGTAACGGAAGAGAATCTGCAATTCGTGCTGTACATAATTCTGGTATAGAAGTTACCGAAATTATTGATGTTACGCCGATGCCGCACAACGGTTGTCGTCCACCAAAGAGAAGAAGAGTTTAATTAATTACTATTATTTCACAGAAGTGTTGTTAACGATTATCGAAGGATAAGCCTTAATTCATAATCACACTTCTAAACTTAAGAAAATGGCAAGATATACAGGACCAAAAAGTAAAATCGCCCGTAAGTTTGGCGAAGCGATTTTCGGAGATGATAAATCATTCGAAAAAAAGAATTATCCTCCAGGACAACATGGTAACGCAAGACGTAGAGGTAAGAAGTCTGAATACGCGGTACAGTTGATGGAGAAGCAAAAAGCTAAATATACTTACGGTATTTTAGAAAAGCAATTTAGAAACACTTTTGCTACTGCTAAGAAAAAACAAGGTGTTACTGGTGAAGTATTACTTCAATTATGTGAATCTCGTTTAGATAACGTTGTATTCCGTATGGGTATCTCCCCTTCAAGAAGAGGTGCAAGACAATTAGTATCTCATAGACACATTACAGTTAACGGAGAGTTGGTTAACATACCATCTTATTCTTTAAAAGCTGGTGATGTTGTAGGTGTGCGTGAAAAATCTAAATCTTTACAGTCTATCCAAGATTCACTTTCTAGTAATAGCAAAGTGTACGAATGGATAACTTGGAATACAGCTAAGAGTGAAGGTGCTTTTGTTACCGTTCCTGAAAGACTTCAAATTCCAGAGAATATCAAAGAACAATTAATAGTTGAGCTTTACTCTAAATAATAAAGAACACTAAGTCATATGGCATTATTTAATTTTCAGAAACCCGATAAAGTAATAATGATCGATTCTTCGGATTTCGAAGGGAAGTTCGAATTTCGTCCTTTAGAGCCCGGTTATGGATTGACTGTTGGGAACGCACTAAGAAGAGTGTTGCTTGCGTCTTTGGAAGGCCATGCGATTACATCTTTGAGAATGGATGGTGTAGAACATGAGTTTTCTGTTGTATCTGGCATCGTAGAAGATGTTACAGAAATTATATTGAATCTTAAGCAAGTACGTTTTAAGAAGCAAATAGAAGATTCTGAAGCAGAAGTAGTTTCAATTTCGGTAAGCGGAAAAGAACAATTGACTGCTGGTGATTTTCAGAAATTTATTTCTGGTTACCAAGTGTTGAATCCAGATTTAGTAATCTGTAATATGGATTCTAAAGTGAGCATCAACATGGAGATAGTGATTGACAAAGGTCGTGGCTATGTTCCTGCAGATGAAAACAAAAAATCTAATGCGGCTCTAGGTACGATAGCTATCGATTCTATTTTTACACCTATTAAGAATGTAAAATATAGTATTGAAAACTTTCGTGTAGAGCAAAAGACGGATTACGAAAAATTGGTTTTTGAAATCGTTACTGACGGTTCAATTCATCCAAAAGATGCTTTGACTGAAGGTGCAAAGGTTTTGATACATCACTTTATGTTATTCTCTGATGAGCGTATTACTTTAGAGGCTGATGAAATA
Source organism: Zobellia barbeyronii (assembly GCF_018603515.1). Lineage (GTDB taxonomy): Bacteria > Bacteroidota > Bacteroidia > Flavobacteriales > Flavobacteriaceae > Zobellia > Zobellia barbeyronii. The sequence goes on along the minus strand of NZ_JACATN010000004.1, from coordinate 347,633 downwards.
GCTCAAACTGAAACTTACGATGAAGAGTCACTTCACATGCGTCAGTTGTTGAAAACGAAATTGGTAGATATGGATCTTTCTGTACGTGCCTTGAATTGTTTGAAAGCTGCGGAAGTAGATACTTTGGGAGATTTAGTTTCTTTCAATAAAAATGACTTGATGAAATTTAGAAATTTCGGTAAGAAGTCATTAACAGAATTAGAAGAATTGGTTATCAATAAGGGGCTTAGCTTCGGAATGGACCTTTCGAAATATAAATTAGATAAAGATTAATCGATATTTCTTACACGAAGGGAAATTCCCTGGGATTGGAGAAATACATTAGAACAAAAAAATGAGACACGGTAAAAAAGTCAATCATTTAGGACGTAAGACAGCGCACAGAAAAGCGATGTTGGCCAACATGGCATGTTCCTTGATCGAGCACAAAAGAATTAACACGACTGTAGCAAAAGCTAAAGCGTTAAAACAATTTGTTGAGCCTTTGATTACAAAATCAAAAGCAGAAAACAATGTTAGTGCTGAAAAAGGGACGCACAACAGACGTATCGTTTTCAAAAACCTTAGAGACAAGTATGCAGTTACTGAATTGTTCAGTACTGTAGCAGAAAAGGTTGCTGATAGACCAGGGGGTTATACAAGAATTATTAAGCTTGGTAATCGTTTGGGTGATAACGCTGATATGGCAATGATAGAGTTGGTTGATTTTAACGAACTATACAACGCTGGTAAAGCCAAAACCAAAACTACTAGAAGAAGTAGAAGAGGTGGTAAAAGCGATGAAGAAGCTGCTAAGGTAGAAGGAAAGGAAACTAAAACTCCACCAGTAGCTGAGGATTCTGCAAAAGAGTCTAAAAAAGATGTTGAAACGAAAGCGGACGATTCAGAAGAATAAGATGTTGAGATTTAATAATATTTGGGAAAGGATAAACTTAATAGTTTATCCTTTTTTTTATGTTTATTTGTGAAATTAAAAAAAGAACAAACGTATGAAGTATCAATCCCGAAAAAAAGCATTGTTATTGTTAGCCGATGGCACCATATTTTATGGCAAGTCCGTTGGAGATAAAGATGGAACTGCATTTGGAGAGGTTTGTTTTAATACAGGAATGACTGGATACCAGGAAATCTTTACTGACCCTTCTTATTTTGGTCAAATTATGGTTACTACAAATGCCCATATAGGTAATTACGGTACTGTAGACGAAGAAGTAGAATCAGATTCAGTTAAGATATCTGGCCTGGTTTGTAGAAATTTCAGTTACAACTATTCTAGACCAAGAGCAGACAAAAGTCTTGAGACTTTTTTGAATGAGAACGAACTTTTCGCAATATCAGATGTAGATACACGTGCATTGGTTGGTTATATTCGTGATAATGGAGCTATGAATGCGGTAATATCTACAGATGTAGATAATCTAGAGGAATTGAAAGCCAAGTTAGCAGATGTTCCTTCTATGGAAGGACTAGAGCTTGCGTCTAGCGTTTCTACTTCTGAGCCTTATTTTTATGGTGATGAAAATGCACCTTTGAAAATTGCTGCTCTAGATATAGGAATCAAAAAAAATATTTTAAGAAACCTAGCAAAACGAGGTGGATACATAAAAGTATTTCCATACAACTCTTCATTCGAAGAAATGGAAGCTTGGGGTGCGGATGGATATTTCATTTCTAACGGACCTGGAGACCCAGAACCTTTATCAGATGCAATAAAAACTGCAAAAGGGATGATTGCAAGTGGAAAACCAGTATTTGGTATTTGTTTGGGGCATCAAGTTATTGCGTTGGCCAACGGTGTATCTACTTACAAGATGCATAATGGGCATAGAGGTCTAAATCATCCTATTTTAAATCTGCTTACAGGAAAAGGAGAGATTACATCTCAAAATCATGGTTTTGCTGTAAATAGAGAAGAGACTGAGGCAAATGAGAATTTAGAAATCACGCATGTGCATCTAAATGATAAAACTGTGGCAGGTATACGTATGAAAGGTAAAGATGTTTTTTCAGTACAGTACCATCCGGAAGCAAGTGCAGGTCCACATGATGCAGAATATTTGTTTGATCAGTTTTATGAATTGATTGAGAAAAATTCAATAGCTATGGCTTAACGTTAAGTAATTGTTATAAATACAGTAATATAGTTATGCTGTGCAATGCTTTACCTACACGGTTTTGTATATTTGCAGCTGGTTAAATTTAAGAGAATTCCAAACTTAAAATAATATTTATGAGTATCATACTAAGTGTACACGCACGTCAGATTTTAGATTCAAGAGGAAACCCAACAGTAGAGGTAGACGTAATTACTGAAAACGGAGTTTTAGGCCGCGCAGCAGTTCCTTCTGGAGCATCAACAGGTGAGCATGAAGCAGTAGAACTTCGTGATGGAGGTAAAGCCTTTATGGGAAAAGGAGTTCTTAAAGCAGTAGAAAACGTTAATACGATAATTGCCGAAGAGGTTTTGGGAATGTCCGTTTTTGAGCAAAATCTTCTTGACCAAGTAATGATCGACTTAGATGGTACGCCAAATAAATCAAAATTAGGGGCTAACGCTATTTTGGGTGTTTCATTAGCAGCAGCTAAAGCGGCAGCTAATGAGTTAGGTTTGTCTTTGTTCCGTTATGTAGGTGGTGTTAGCGCAAATACTTTGCCTGTACCTATGATGAATATCATTAACGGTGGTTCGCATTCAGATGCTCCTATCGCTTTTCAAGAATTTATGGTAATGCCGGTTAAGGCAAAAACTTTTTCACATGCCATGCAAATGGGAACTGAAATCTTTCATCACTTGAAAAAGGTTTTACATGACAGAGGTTTGAGTACAGCAGTAGGTGACGAAGGTGGATTTGCTCCAAACTTGGCAGGTGGTACTGAAGATGCTCTTGAGACTATCGCCAAAGCAGTAGAGAATGCAGGTTATAAATTAGGTGATGAGATAATGATTGCCTTAGATTGTGCTGCAGCTGAATTTTTCGTAGATGGAAAATATGACTATACTAAATTTGAAGGTGATAAAGGAGTAATAAGAACTTCTGAAGAGCAAGCTCAATACTTGGCAGACTTAAGTGCTAAATATCCTATCATATCAATTGAAGATGGTATGGACGAAAATGACTGGGACGGTTGGAAATCTTTGACCGAAAAAATAGGTGATAAAGTACAGTTAGTTGGTGATGATCTTTTTGTTACTAACGTAGAGCGTTTATCAAAAGGAATAGAGAATGGTATTGCAAACTCTATTTTAATTAAGGTAAACCAGATTGGAACACTTACCGAAACTATAGCAGCAGTTAATATGGCTAAAAATGCAGGATACACTTCTGTAATGAGCCATAGATCAGGTGAAACAGAAGATAATACCATTGCAGATTTAGCAGTAGCGTTAAATACTGGTCAAATTAAAACTGGTTCTGCTTCAAGATCAGACCGTATGGCTAAGTACAATCAATTACTTCGTATTGAAGAAGAATTGGGTGAAATGGCGTACTATCCTCAAAATAAAGCATTTAACATTAAATAATCATTTAGCGCTTAAATGAGCAATTTAAAAAGAAGCCTTTCTTTCGATATTTTTCGAATCAGAAGGGCTTTTTTTTTGCACTAATGACAAAGTTTGCCTACCTTTTTAACAAACTTCTAACCAACGCCTCACATGAACAATTTTCTTTTTGTCGCCGCAGAAAACGATGGGATACCCAACTGTAAAGCAGGGGGCATGGGTGACGTTGTTCGGGATGTACCAAGGCACATCTCTAAACGGGGTGATAAAGCCCATGTGGTGGTGCCTGCCTATTCCAGACTTCATCTTAATGGCACTTTTAAGACCAATCTAGATTTTCATTTAAGAGGAACTAATTATAGGGCCGAACTTTATGAGGTAGCTGGGAAAAAAGAATTCCCGAATATAGTGCATTACGTTATTCATCACCCTGAAATTCAGGAGGGTGGAATAGCACATATATATCATGATGATCCAACGGAGCCGTTTTTTACTGATTTTATAAAGTACATGATTTTTTGTACCGCTGTTGCAGAGGCTATAAAAATGGGTGCTTTTGGGCAATTAGATGTGGTTCATATGCACGATTGGCATGCCAGTGCTCTATTGTTCTTAAAAACATATCATCCAAGCTATAAAGAGTTAAAGAAGATGCGCTATGTATATAGTATTCATAATTTGGCTATACAAGGTATACGTCCATTTTATGATAATTATGCGTCAGTACATAATTGGTTTCCTGAATTACAGTTAGATCATGATACCTTAAAAGACCCGCGCTATCAAGATTGTATCAATCTTATGGCCGTTGGTATTCGTTTAGCAGATTCAGTTCACACGGTATCACCATCTTACAAAGAAGATGTTATGCTGCCTAGTGCACGTCCAGAATTTGTAGGTGGAGAAGGTTTGGAGAAAGATTTGCAACAAGCCAATAATGAAGGTCGATTAGTAGGAATTCTAAACGCCTCCAATTACAATAACATTAGAGAGGCCAAAAAAGGGTTGCTTTATAGGAATACCGTAAAAGCACTTTTTGGATGGTTACAAGATGAGTCAAAAAAGTATAAATCAGATTTCTTGGCCCATACTGGTGAAAAAATAATGCAACATGCAGGAGATAAGCCCAAGTTTATTGCTTCTAGTGTAGCTAGGTTAACCGAGCAAAAATTTTACTTCTTTAAAAGGTCGCCTGAGGCATTTGAAAAAATGCTAGAAAGGCTACGGAAAGTAGATGGTATTTTTATGCTTTTAGGAACGGGAGATCCGGATTACGAAGAGTTTTTCCGTAGTATGAGTTATAAGCATGAAAATTTCATATTTACGAACGGTCAATCGGAGGATTTAATAGATTCAATTTATTTAGAATCTGATCTCTATTGTATGCCTAGTCTTTTTGAACCTTGTGGTATTAGTCAAATGTTGGCTATGCGTAACGGCAATCCATGCTTTGTTCATCATACCGGTGGTCTAAAAGACACTGTTGAGCATAATGTAACAGGTTTTGCTTTTGAGGGAAAAACCTATGACGAACAAATTAAGAATATGGTCAAGAATTTTGATGAGGCCATTGACGTTTGGGAGAATGATAAGCCTAAATGGAATAAAATAAAAAGCAATGCTGAGAAGGTTCGGTTCACTTGGGAGAAATCATTGGATGAATACTATGAGAAATTATATGTTTTGTAGTATTTATTAATTGTTCTACAACAAGAAATCAAATCATTGTTAATTATTAATTAAACGAAAAAACATCTCTTGTTAAGATGTTACATTTTCCGTAAATTTACGTCCACTTCAATTTTAAGTAAAATTCAAAAATGTCAGATAAAGCTACTTTAGAGTACAACGGTAAGAAATACGATTTCCCGGTAATAAAGGGTACGGAGGATGAACTCGCAATAGATATCAAAACTTTGCGCTCCGCCACAAACGGTATGATAACCATAGATCCCGGCTATAAAAACACGGGTTCTTGTGAAAGTGCCATAACTTTTTTAGATGGTGAAAAAGGAATTTTGAGATATCGTGGTTATTCTATAGAAGAATTAGCAGAAAAAGCAGACTTTTTAGAGGTTGCCTATCTTTTGATATTTGGTGAATTACCTAATGAAGTTGAGTTAGAAAAATTTCACACGGATATAAAGGAAGAATCTCAAGTTGATGAGGAGATGAAAAAGATTTTGGACGGATTTCCAAAGTCAGCGCATCCAATGGGTGTGTTATCTTCGCTTACAAGTGCATTAATTGCCTTTAACCCAACTACGGTAGATGTTTCTTCAGAAAAGGACATGTACCACGCTATAGTTCGTATTTTGGCTAAATTTCCAGTGCTTGTTGCTTGGACGCTTAGAAAGAAAAAAGGTCTACCGTTAGATTATGGTGATGATAGTTTAGGCTATGTAGAGAACATACACAAGATGATGTTCAAAAAGCCGAACCAAATGTATTGTAAAGATGATTTGGTTATTGATGCATTAGATAAGTTGTTGATTCTACATGCGGATCATGAGCAGAACTGTTCTACCTCTACGGTAAGAATAGTAGGTTCATCACATGCTGGTCTTTTCGCTTCTCTATCTGCGGGTATATCTGCTTTGTGGGGGCCATTACACGGTGGTGCAAATCAAGCAGTATTAGAAATGCTTGAAGCTATTGAGAAAGATGGTGGTGACACTAAAAAATATATGGCAAAAGCTAAAGATAAATCTGATCCTTTTAGATTAATGGGCTTTGGTCACAGAGTTTATAAAAACTTTGATCCAAGAGCAAAAATCATCAAGAAAGCAGCAGATGATGTTTTAGCAAACTTAGGAATAGATGATCCTATTTTGGCAATTGCCAAAGGTTTAGAAAAAGAAGCCTTAGAAGATCAATACTTTGTAGATAGAAAATTGTATCCTAATGTAGATTTCTACTCCGGTATTATATATCGTGCATTGGGAATACCTACGGAAATGTTTACTGTTATGTTCGCATTGGGTCGTTTACCTGGTTGGATAGCGCAATGGAGAGAGATGCGTTTAAGAGGTGAACCAATAGGAAGACCAAGACAAGTTTATATTGGAGCTAATCTTCGTCCTTTTGTAGAGGTGAATAAGAGATAAGCATCAGTACTAATTTATATAAATGTCCCTTTTTGAGAATCTCAAAAAGGGACATTTTTTTATTCTTCAAATTATTATTGTTCACCATTAGGTTCTCTTATCTTTACCAGCAAAAAGTATATGCTTAAGCTTAACGTTACCGATGAGATTTCGAAATTAAAAGTTTTGGTTTTAGGTACGGCTAACAGTAGTGGTCCTACCCCTAAGCCAGAAGAGGCGTATGACCCTAAATCACTAGAGAATATTTTAGCAGGTACATATCCTAAAGAAGAAGACATGGTTCCTGAGATGGAAGCTTTTGCTAATGTATTGCAGAAGTATGATGTTCAGGTTTACAGGCCGGAAGTCTTAACAGATTGTAATCAGATTTTTTCTAGGGATATTGCTTTCGTAATAGAAGACAAACTTATTATAGCCAATATTCTACCGGAAAGAGAGAAGGAAGTAGAGGCTATTCTTCACGTTTTAGATAAGATTGATGATGCTAATATTCTTCACCCACCTGCAGAAGCTCATGTAGAAGGAGGCGATGTTATGCCATGGGGAGAGTATATTTTCATTGGTACGTATACCGCAGATGATTACCCAAGTTACATTACGGCAAGAACAAACCAAGCTGCAATAGATTATATAACGGAGCAGTTTCCTTCTAAAAAAATAAAGTCATTTCAGTTACGAAAATCTAATACTGATGCAAAACAGAACGCCTTGCATTTAGATTGTTGTTTTCAGCCTTTGGGAAAAGGAAAGGCCATTTTGCATAAAAACGGATTCTTGGTAGAAGAAGAATACCAATGGTTGGTAGACTTTTTCGGAAAAGGAAATGTATTTGAAATTTCCTCTGATGAAATGTATCAAATGTTTAGTAATGTATTTTCTATTTCACCAGAAGTAGTGGTCTCGGAAAAGAGCTTTACGCGTCTTAATAATTGGTTACGCGAGCAAGGTTTTACAGTAGAAGAGATTCCTTATTCAGAAATTGCCAAGCAAGAAGGTCTTTTACGTTGCAGTACGTTGCCTTTGGTACGGGAATAATATTCGTTTTAGCTACAAGAAACAATATTATTAAGTTAGAGAAACTTCATTTTTTTATATCGTTTCTCCAAGCTTGATTTTTCTATCTATACTAGTTTATACAGGTTTATAAGCGCTAATTTCGCGCAAAATTAATTGAATTTTTATGCAGATTACCAACAATATACTAATGATTCGTCCGGTCAATTTTAGGATGAACGAGCAGACTGCGGTCAATAATTATTTTCAAGAAGATTTAGATGTTCAGAATTCGACAATCAATGCAAAAGCACAACAAGAATTTGATGCTTTTGTAGATGTTTTACGCTCAAAAGGCGTGAACGTAATTGTGGTGGAAGACACTAAGGAACCAGATACTCCCGATTCTCTATTCCCTAATAATTGGATTTCGTTTCATGCTAATGGTACGGTAGGTCTGTATCCTATGTTCGCAGAAAATAGACGTAATGAAAGACGTGAAGATATTTTGGAAATCCTTGAAGAAAAGGGTTTGCAAATTGAAAACATAATTGATTACACTTCTGCAGAAGCGGAAGGTGTTTTTCTTGAAGCTACAGGTAGTATAGCTTTGGACAGGGTAAACAAAAAAGCATACTGTGCACTTTCTGGAAGGGCAGATGAAGAGTTATTCATAGAGTTCTGCGAAGATTTTGAATATTCTCCAGTGATTTTTACCGCAAACCAATCTGTAGACGGTAAGAGAATGGCTATTTATCACACGAATGTTATGATGTGCTTGGCCGAAAACTTTTCGGTTATCTGTCTTGATACTATAGACGATAAAAAAGAACGCAAAAATGTAATTGATCATCTGAAGCAAGATGGTAAGGAAATCATTAAAATTACCGAACAGCAAATGCATCACTTTGCCGGTAATATGCTTCAAGTTTTAGGAGGCGATGATAAGAGGTACTTGGTGATGAGCTCATCTGCGTACAACAGCTTAACTTCAAAGCAAATTGAAGCTATTGAAAAGTACTGTGAAATTATTCATAGCTCTTTAGAAACCATTGAAACTTGTGGAGGCGGTAGCGCTCGCTGCATGATGGCTGAGGTTTTTCTACCACATTCTAAATAATATAATTTATAGGCCTAGTTAATTTTTCGTTTCTGAAACCAAAGATCTTCTAGGCTTAAATTCAAGGTTAACAGATGAAAGTTTTCTTTTATCAGTATGTTTTGAATTTGCCCTTTTGAACCATAGCTATAGGAAAGGTTCATCATAGATTTTTGTCCTTGACCTACGGGTATACCAATACCTGCAGTAATATTATATCCATCTACTTTTTTTCCGTTTATAGAAAGATATCCGTTGTCATAATTAAAACCGGTTCTGTAGCGAATACGGTCTGTGTATTTATAACTTGTAGGGTCTTTTACATACTCAAGGCCAATTCCAAAAATGTCTTGATCGGCATAGCTGCCAAGGCTTTCTGTCTGCCCTGTAGCATCCCAATAGTTCTTTTTATAATCAGCACTTACAGTGAACGACTCAAGAATATTTGCGCTCATTCCTATACCCACTTCAAGTGGCATATTAAAGTCTGCAGAAGTATCACTTTCTCCATCTTCTACGGTAATTTCCGTGCCATCTAAGCTTTTAGTTATGGAACGTTTTATATTTCCTTTTAAGCTAGTAGGTAGTTGAACAGTACTACCAATTGTAAAATTCTCGGAAACATCAAAGTGCATACCAAGCCCCAAACGAATACCGGAATAGTTGGTGGTTTCTTCTGAGCTAAAGGCACTCTGGTTAATTACAAAAGCTTCATTTTCTTCAATGTTTCCGAATAAGATAGATGCGTTAGCGCCAAGCCTTAAATTAGGTAAAACACTATATCCTAAATTGAATTTGAGTTCACTTAAACCACCAATTCCGTTTACATTACTTTCAAACGTTTCATCAGTTCCCTCAATGTTCGTATTAATTCCAATTAAAGAATAACCCACTTCGCTGTAAGGAACAAGAGATATACCTGCACCAAGCCCTTCTGCTACTCTAAAGGCAAGTGCTATATTCGAGAAGTTTATGGTGGTTTTTGTTTCACTATCAGCTTTGTTGCTATACTGGTTGTATTCCCCCTTTATTCCAATATCATAAAAAAATGAACCTTCTGGAATTAATGCATAGTTAGCAGGGTTTAAATTATTAATTTGATTTGAGGTCTTGAGGCCTATTCCTGTATAACCCATTCCGTTGGTTCGCCCAATGCTAGATTGATTTATGGTACCTAGACCATATAATGAATAGGGGGAACTAGTTAAACCTTCTGATTGCGCCCGTACTGAACAGAAGTTTAAGAATAATACAAAAGTGGAAAAGAGTGCGACTTTATTCATCTTCATCATAAATAGCATAAGTAAGTTCAAGAGTGGTGCCTTGAGTATTTATATCTGTATTGAGTACAAAACGGTCCACTGTCGAGTTGTAATTGCTGGGCAAAAGAATTAGGGCATCAGAAGATTCTTGGTCTACGGACAGTAACCCTTCCAAATATCCACTTAAGGGTAATTCGTAATAAACATCATTAAACTCTTGATTGTCTCGGTTTAAAATAGCCTGTGCTGCAGAACCATCTGTTGAAATCAATTGACTGGTTAGTTCATTGTTTTGATCAACGATAAAGATGGATAAGGTATCTCTTAAGGCCAATGCATCATTATATGAGCTTATGGCAGGTGCAATTTTAAGGGAAGCATCTAATAGCGTTCCCTGTCCTTGAATATCAAACACCGTTTTTATATTAGGAAATTCAAGTCTGGTTGCTATACCAATTCCAGACTGAATAAAACTTAGGTTATCCGTTTCAGAGCTAGAGAGGTTAATTTCCTGATCAGTTAATGTCTTTAAATATTCATTGGGTTCGTCTGCAGAGATTTGGTTAAAAAACGGCAGGGGAGAACTACTGGTATTTATGGTGAAATCCGTTGAGTATTGAACATGCTCATTTTCGCCGGCTATACTATAATATAGACGCATATTAGAGGTCAAGGAAAAACCAATTACGGAACCATTATCATCCTCACCAGATTGAACAGAAATGCCATAAAAGTAATTTTTGAACTCATCATAAGTTGTTATTTTCTTCTGCTGTAAATCATCAAAAAGTTCTTGCCCTAGAGTGTCCGTCAGTTTAATTTCTAGAGAATCTGTACCTAAGGGTCTAGGGTAATAATCTAGAGTGCCCAAATCTTCATTCTCAAAACCTATAGTGCTGGTATTATAGAAATTAATACCATCGGCAGGCTTTAGGCTTTCGGTCAATTGTCTTATGTGTATTGTATTTAACTGTAGTGTGTCATTGTAGTAGTAATTATCTGGTCTAAGTAGGAAGGTTATACTATCATATTCGGCATCTGCATCTATGTAATAAGAGCTTGGAATCAATTCCATATAACTAGCCGTTTTTACTGCTCCAAAAACCGGATCACTATATTTTCCAACAAGCATGCGGGCAGATTGTGAGGTATCTATGCTATCAAACTTCATAGTAGAAAAATCTACGGTCATCGTATCTAACTGCACAACGCGTATATCACTGTCGGTAAAGGTGTCGCCCGCCTCAAAATCGGAACTGTTTATGGCATCGGTACTGCATGAAATTAGGATTAGTAAGCAGGTAAAAATGACTAGGGCGTTTTTCATATACATCTTATTTGAGCGTAAATGTATTGTACGCCGTAGTGCCTAAAAACAGGAATAGACCAATGCTCATAGTTATAAGACCAAACCCTGAGTTTTGGCTATTAAACAAGAAATCGTTTTGGTAGATTAAATAGACCTGTTCATGTGTTAAATACAGGGCTTCATCTATTTAGGTTTCAAGGGTGAAAACTGTGTCCTAGTTTTGGTAAAAATTAACCGGCTAACAAAATAGAAAAGCACATGAAAGGATTCAAGTACTATATAGGAACGATAACAATTTTCAGCACAGTAATCTGTTCCCTGGTAAGTTGTTCAAACGATGATGATGACGATGATTACCTAGGGAACTGGGTAGATAGGTCCGTTTTTGATGGTAGTCCGCGTAGTGGAACAGCAAGCTTTACTATTGGTAATACAGGGTATACGGGAGTGGGTTATGACGGTGATGATTACCTTACTTCTTTTTGGTCTTATGACATGGATGGAGATTTTTGGTCTCAAAAAGCTGACTTTATAGGAAGCGCTAGAAATGCAGCCGTGGGTTTCGAAATTGACGGAACGGGTTACATCGGTTCAGGATATGATGGATTAGATGAGCTGGCCGATTTTTATGCTTATAATGCAGGTTCCAACTCATGGCAAGAAATTGCTGCTTTACCAACAACGGGAAGACGTAGTGCTGTTGCATTTGGTATGAACGGACTTGGTTATTTTGGAACGGGTTATGATGGCGAGAATGATCGTAAAGATTTTTGGAAGTACAACCCAGCTACGGACTCATGGTCCGAACTAGTTGGTTTTGGCGGTGATAAAAGAAGAGCAGCTACAACTTTCACGATTGGAGATAAAGTTTATTTAGGAACGGGAGTATCTAACGGAATTTATATTGATGATTTCTGGGCATTTGATGCAGCTACCGAAACTTGGACCAAAAAACTAGACCTAGATGAAGAAGATGATTATTCCATTACAAGAAGTAATGCGGTTGGCTTTACTCTAAATGGGTATGGTTATATAGCTACCGGAGTATCTAGTGGCACGTTAGGTACTGTTTGGCAGTACGATCCAAGCACAGATGATTGGGAATTAAAAACAAGTTTTGAAGGTACTACAAGACAAGACGGGGTGGCCTTCTCTAACGGAACTAAAGCTGTTGTGGGCTTGGGGAAAACGGGAAGTCTTTATTTAGATGACCTATACGAATTTTTACCTTTTGATGAGTATGATGATGAAGACTAGTTGATTATTTGAGTGAGTTATGGGGCAGTACTTTGAGGGCTGCCCCATTTTTTAATTGGGTACATATGAAAACAAAAAAAACATATTTTTTCTTATCGGCTTTGCTCGTTGCTCTTGTTTATATTGCATTTAGATATAATGAAGTAAAACAAGATACCACAGGACTTCATACAGAGGTTTTACAGGTGAATGAAGGATATGGGTATAAAATTTTATATGATGACAAGGTATTGGTAAAACAAGATTTTATACCTGCAATTCAAGGAAAGAAATCTTTTGAATCAGAAAAAGAGGCTATGCTGGTTGGAAATATGGTCCTGAGAAAGATAGAAAAAGGAGAAGACCCCTACATCTCTATTTCTGAACTTAAGGATTTACAAATATCTATTTTAGATTAATAAAATGAACGCCTCCAAAAAAAAATACTTGCCACAATGGTTTGTACATGCCTTCTTGTGGTGTGCACTTTTTGGCGTTTTAATTTATCCGTTTTTGCTTGAGTCAAGATCCATACCACCTCATATTGGTATTAAATTGGTAATGGCAGCGGTATTATTTTACTTCAATTATTACTACCTGGTTCCGAACTTCCTGCTGAAGGATAAAATGAAAACCTACATTGGTATTTCAATAGTCTTAATATTAGCTGTGGGTTACGGAGCTCATAATCTATTTCCTTTTGAAGGACCAAAAGACTTTGGCCCCATTACAGAATATATGAAAGAACGAAGGGGGTCTAGGATGCCTATTCGGTTTTCGTTAATGCCATTTGTAACTTTTGGGATACCTTATATTTTTGCCATAATGCTCCGCGTTTATAATGAGTTACAAAAGAACGAGGACCTTCGGAGATCTGTAGAAAAAGAAAAGGTGCAATCGGAATTACAATTCCTAAAAACGCAGTTAAACCCTCATTTTCTTTTTAACTCGCTTAATACCATTTACTCTTTATCGGTCAAAAAGTCTCCGGATACATCTGAGGCAATTATAAACTTATCGGAATTAATGCGTTATATGATATATGAGGCAGATAAAGACCTTGTACCGTTAAACAAAGAAATAGAGTATATTAAAAGTTATGTAGCCTTGCAAAGGTTACGATTGGCAAATAGTGAAAATGTGTATTTGAAAATTTCTGGTGATGATACAGGAAAGATAATACCGGCACTGCTATTTATTTCATTCATAGAAAACGCTTTTAAATACGGCACGGACTATGATGGAAAGACCAGTGTTAAAATAAACCTTTTGATCAAAGAGAAGTCTATACATCTATACGTTGTTAATAAAATAGGAAAGCACCAGGCAAAATCAGAGAGTAGTGGGGTTGGTCTTCAGAACGTAAAGAATAGGTTGAACTTTTTATATCCCAATTCCCATGAATTGGATATAAAGGATGATGGAGATACTTATGAAGTTAATTTAATTTTAAACCTATAAAATATGAACTGCATACTCATTGATGATGAACCGTTGGCTATTGAGATATTGGTAGACTACTGTAAGAAAATAGGTTTTATTGAGGTCATAGGTACCTTTACAAATCCCTTAGAGGCTATTGCAACGATAAACGAAAAGAAGGTAGATCTTATTTTTTGTGATATTGAAATGCCCCAAATTAACGGATTGGATTTTATTAGCGCGTTAAATAATAGACCACTTTTTATTTTTACTACTGCCTATTCTCAATATGCTGTGGAAGGTTTTGAACTTAATGCGGTAGACTACTTGGTGAAACCAATTCCGTACCAACGTTTTATTAAAGCTGTTTTAAGGGCAAAAGAGATTTTGACGCGTAAAGATTTGCCAGCAACAGCTGCCAATGTGTTTCCGTCAAATGGCGATGCCAATGAAAGTCAGAAATTTATTTTTGTGAAATCAGAACATGAAAGTGTGAAAATTAATTTAGACGATATACAGTACGTACAAGGGCTAAAGGATTATTTAAAGATTCATGTGGTAGGGAGTAATAAAGCAATTTTAACGCTTCTTAGTTTTAAGGATATATTAGAAAAACTTCCTCAAAATCAATTTGTTAGAGTTCATAAATCTTTTGTTGTAAACGTAGATTTTATAAAAACTATACAGCGGAACAGAATTGTAATTGATGATATTCGTATACCTATAGGCGAAAGCCATAAGACACAGTTTTTCTCTATGTTGGGACTTTAGTAAAAGGTCTTTTTAGCTTAAACTTAAAAGAGCTGTGTTGTTATCAATTCTAAAGAATTGAAACTCTAGGGGCTAAAGTGAATAGCCTAATTCCTTTCTTAATTTTAAAGACATTACTTGCGTTCTATTTCTTAACTTTTTAGCGCTGGTAAGTAAATTTTCTGTTTGTAGAAAACGGTCCACCAAACTGTTTTGATAGTCTTTACTATGTAATAAATCATTATAATTAGATTGTTCTCCAAATTCTTGTATCCTCATGTATTTAGGATTGTCTTTGGATAGTATATCCTTCAACGCTAAGTGCTTCTCCAATGAGGGTTGCAATCTGTCTAAAACAATCTCTTTAATTTTGGAGTCTATAGATTTTAGTTTCTGTATTTCTGCAGGGTAATTGGTGATTAAGCTCTTTAGGGAGTCACTTTCAATAAGTTCAAACTTGGTGGTACTGATTACAGAGTTTAGAGCGCCTTCCAAAAGGTTAATTTCAGAGTAGTTAATATGTACAATAGTATCTTTTGCTCCTTCTGTAATTTCTTCGGGAGGAAGCCCAATATAGTTCATGGTACCTTCCAACCTTTTTGAAGATTCTGAGTAGCGGTCTATTGAGGTGTTTAGAATTTTTAGATTTGTATTAAGTTCATCATATAAGCTCTCGTATATTTTAAGCTCTACGATTCTGTTTTTACGAATCTCGTTCAAGTCATTTATTTTCCAGGCAATTAATATACCTATGGCAATGAGAAGAATTTCGCCAAAGGCATAAGCCAAATAACTTTTTAATTTTCCTGAATCCAGTAATTTTTTACGGATTTTTCTAAATACTGTCATGAGTAGTTATTCCTTTTTTAAGGCCTTAATGTCAGTAATCAATTGGGCAACTGAAGAACGGTTTAAACCGTTGTATATACCTCTTATGTGTTTATTTTTATCAATCAGTAAGAAGTTCTCTGTGTGCAAGAAATCGTTTATGTCTTTTGGAACACCTAAATCGTTTTCAACAAAATATTGGTTTCGTCCTAGATTATATATTTCCTGCTTATCACCTGTTACCAAGTGCCATTTGTTAGCGATAATTCCATTTTTATCGGCATAGGTTTTTAGTACGGGAATAGAATCTATTGTAGGTGTCACAGAATGTGAAAGTATTAAAACACTAGGGTCTTCCTTAAAAGCCTCTTGTACTTTTTGCATGTTACCCATCATCTTAAGACAAATGCCAGGGCAGCTGGTAAAAAAGAAATCAGTTACGTAGATTTTATCATCAAAAGTTTCAGGAGTTATGGTATCTCCCAATTGATTTAAAAGCTCGTAATCCGGAATCTTATGAAACGCCTTTTCTTCTTGAGAACCTGGTTCTAACCAATGTGGTGTAAAAGATTCGTCGCCAAAGTAAGGCAGGTGTTCAACTCTGCTGGAAACCTCTTTCTCTTGATTCTCCTTTTTTACTGTTTGATTACATCCGATTAAAACCGAAAGCAAAAGTAAAAAACTATATTTTTTTATCCCTGATGACAACTTCATCTTTTAATTTATAACATGAATTAGCTCTTCTCATTCCAAAAATACGACCGTTTTTGGCTTCGTAGTTTACATACAGTTTACCGTTTTTGAGCCAGGCTTTTTGCATTCCCTGCTCTTTGCCCTCTACTAAATTTCTCTCTTTTGCAATCTCACCTGTATCATACCAGTGTTTTTGCACTCCATGTAGAACACCATCAACATAATGAGATTCTTCTGAAAGCGAACCGTTCTCCCACCAGGTTTTATATAAGCCGTCTAAACGATTGTGTTTGTAATATGATTGAATGCGCTGTACATTGTTATTAGACCATTGTTTGAAAATTCCTTCCCTTTTTCCGTCTACATAACCTAAGCGTTCACCCAATGCTCCATTGGCATGAAATTTTACCGAGTACCCATTAAACGGCTCATTTTTATAGTACCATCTACCTTCAATTTGATTTAGTGTCAAATCCTTTTTTAGAACCTCAAGGTTATTGATGACAATGGTTTCTTCAACCTTTGGTTCTACTTCCTTGCTCTCTTTGCAACTGGCAAGAGAGAGCATAAGAAATAACATAAAGTAGAATAATTTCATAATGTTTTTTAATAACCTTGGTAAGGACCGGCAAAAGCAAGGTATGATCCTGTAGTAGAATATATTTCGTTTATAATATGATAGTGGTATTCTTCTGCACCATCTGTGTATTGTGTAGTTGAAACATGACCTCCTGATGAATCAAGGTCTGTTGGGTACGCCTCTGTTGAGTTACATTTTCTTCCATAAAGAAAAACTCCGTCTAGCAAGATACCTACAAGTTTATCATCATCGTTAGTAAATGCTATTGGCTCTAAATGGTAATGGTATACACCAGGACCAATATGGGCACCGGTCCAATCTAAGCTGGCAGCTGCTTGGTCTAATGCACCGGCTCCTTCTTGATCATTAAATAGTGATGAGCCACTTACTGCAATACCAATAGTGTTAAAATCTGTATCTACAGTATTTCCGGTAAGGTCTGGGGTGGCATCTACTCTAATTGTAGTAGCATTATTGTTGCTGGTCATTATACTAGGTGTCACCGCTACATCTGGCTCTTCTCTATATAAATCACTGTTTTCGCCCCAATAAACAGTTTCATGATTAGGTAGTCCTGTGGTTTCAATAACAACTTCAGAACCATCTAAATAAATTGTGGTAGCGTCACTGTTAAAAGCAGCATAGGCAGCGTGCAGTTCGGTTACAGTTTCTTCTTCGCTGTCTTCATCAATAACACTATCGTCCGTGCTATCCGTACTACAGGCTATAAGATTAAAGGAAATAATAGCTAAGGCAATCCCAAATGGAAAAGCTTTGTTTAGGTTTTTTTTGTTCATTTTATTTATTTTAGATAACTGATTATTAGTATTTTATATCGCTCGAATTACGTAAATAATTAGATACCAAAATGGAGCAATCAGTAAGTGAGCCTTAACTTTCAGCAAACATGCGGAATGATTCAGTAAAGCAAATCATCAAACTGCTTTAAGTACGACTTCTTCTCTTGTAAATATTTTAGAAATGATAAACACAGAAAAGAGAACTAGTAATGTTAGAGCAATAAAGGGTGCTATTAAATTGGATTCATCGCCATTTAGTTGATATCTTCCATTTACCTTGTCAATGGAAACCATAAACTGATTATCTTTTTTAATCTCGAAATTTTTTGAGGATTCCGATGCATCAATAATTTTAAAAACAGTGATTTGGTCCGATGTTTCATTAAATCCTTTTAACTGAACACGTAAGTTGTTTATCTCATTGGGTAGACCGGTAACTCTAAATTCCAGGTCTGTTTGATCTTCCATTTTTATGGAGCCTTCTCTAAGTTCTCCTATGAAATTAGTGTTGGCATTCAATAGAATATTATCCTTTGTGTAGCCTATTACCAGTTTTTGAAATTCATCGGCAGATAATTCATCAATTTTAATTTCAGGAAAATTCTGAATCAATTGTTCTCTAAAACCGTCAAAAGAGGAGCTTACGTGTAGCGTCCAATTATTTTGTTGGTCCTGCGCCAAAGTCATAGTAGAAATTTGTGAACTATGGGCACTAACGCATAACGAGTAGAACCCTATTAAAATGCCAATGATTATTTTTTTCATGATGTCTAATTTTATTTTAATGCTATCATGTTTTATTTAATTTCAAAAATCTCTGTGCTTAAGGAAAACAACCTATAAAGTTGTTTTCCAGTAGCGGCAACATGGTAAGGGTAACCTGGTTTCTCCTTTTCATTTTCGCTCAATAATTTAAACTAAGGAAACCCTTCCATAGCGTAACAGGTCATTGATTGTTTGAGATTTTTTCTCGTATTACTTTTTACCTCTCTTAGGCTTTGGAGCATTTTTCAATTCCTCAAGTGTTAGATACCCATCTTCATCTGTATCTATTTTTGAAAAATCGTTTTTTATTGGCCCCTTTACTTCTTTCTCAGATAGTTTTCCGTCTTCATCAGCATCCATCTGTTTAATTAATTCTGTAGCAGATGGTGGTTCCTGTCCTCGCTTTTCTTGTGCAGACGTAGTTTGGATAGAAATAATGGTAAGAGCTACTGTTGCAATTGCTGTGTAAAATGACTTCTTTTTCATAATATTTATTTTTAATTGTTTCTATTTGTGATTACAAAGGTGGGCAAAGGTTATATACAGTATGACGCCAATTGGTAAGTGACGAGAGCTTTTAAGTGAATGCCATGTTCTGCTCAGTAAAGCCCATTATTTAAAGGGTTTTGAGTGATCTTTTTTGGGTTTTGCTGAGAAATAATTACTTTAATTTGTAGTATGAAACAAACGTATCGCTTTCTTTTTCATGTTTTCTTATGGCTAGCAGTATGGCTAATGGCTTGGCTGTTGCTTAATGAAAACAGTATTTTTTTAGATAAAAATGCCCCTTCGTTCTTAATGCAGATTGTTGTTATTGCTGTTCTAATTTATATAACGGCACCAACACTATTGTTCAAGAAAAAGTATCTCTTGTTCGGGGTTGTCTCGGTAGCCCTTATTATTCTTTGCTCCTTTTTAATATCAGAAAGTATGGGGTTGCCAGAACGCGGTATTCCACCGCCAATGAGGGGCGAACATAGAGGAGGTCCACCAATGGGGCCGCCTCAAATATTGATTCAGTTTTTAATACTATCCATTGCCTATGTACTAGCTACTTTTGTAGAGACTTTTTTATTCGCTCAAAAGAAAGAGGAGGAGACTATCAGGAATAAGAATGAAAATCTTCAGATGGAATTGAAGTTCTTAAAATCGCAGATTAATCCACATTTTCTGTTCAATTCTCTAAACAATATTTATGCATTATCCGTAATTGATTCCAATAAAACACAGGAGAGTATTGGAACTTTGTCAGATATGTTAAGGTATGTGTTGTATGAATGTGAACAGCCTACGGTTCCTATTAAAAAGGAGATTGCGTATATTAGTAATTACTTAAATTTATTTCGTTTAAAAAGTAGTAAACCGTTTCCTATTAAGACAGATTTTCAAGTTTCTAATTCTGGCGCTATGATAGCTCCCATGATATTTATTCCCTATGTAGAGAATGCCCTCAAACATGGTAATATAGATCACGTGGCAGATGGTTACCTAGAGATAAAAGTACATTCTGATGATAAGAAAATTAATTTTTATGTGGCCAATAGTGTTTCTGAGAGGCCTGCTCAGAAAGATGCTGTAGGTGGTATTGGATTAGAAAATGTGAAGAAGCGTTTGGAAATATTGTACCCAAATAAACATGAATTAAGTATTGTACAAACCCCAGAAAGTTATACCGTAAACCTTAGCATAAGTTTAAATGGAGCCAATTAAATGTATTGTTGTAGATGATGAAGAATTGGCACGAGGCCTTTTAAAAGCTTATATCAATAGGTTAGATTTTTTAACGCTAATAGCTGAGGTCGCAAATCCTCTGGATGCACTGCAAATTATGAAAGAGGAAAGGATAGATGTACTTTTTCTTGATATTCAGATGCCTGAAATAAAAGGTACTGATTTTGCAAAATTAGTTCCTGAGCATACCCAAGTTATATTCACCACGGCATATTCTGAATATGCATTGGAAGGTTTTGAACTTAACGCACTTGATTATCTTTTAAAGCCCATCACTTTTGAACGCTTTTTGGCAGCTGTAAATAAGGCAAAACCTAAATACGAAGATGTTAGTCCTGAGAAGGCTTCATCGGGCAAAGATAGTATTACCGTAAAATCTGGCTATGATCTTCATAAAATTAAGTATGAAGACATTCTGTATATAGAAAGTGATAGTGAATATGTAAATTTTTATTTAGGCGATAAAAAGTTGATGAGTTTGCAGTCGCTAAAAAAGCTATTGGATATATTACCAGAAGACCAGTTTATGCGCGTTCATCGTTCATATATTATAAACCGAAACAAGGTAACTGCTTTAAAAGGGCGAGATATTTATATAGGCGATAAGGAAATACCCGTTAGCGCTCAATATTTTGATGCAGTAAAACAGGAATTGTTCTAAATCCTTGTATCTGAAGTGCAACCAGTACAGAAATAATAATAAAAAAAGGACCTAGATGTATCTAGGTCCTTTTCGCATTTTAAGTAGGAATGTTCGAGGTGAAAACATTTAGGCTTTTGGGAAACCTAAATAGTCTTCATAATATTTTTTAGTTCAATCCGTGTTGGGTTGAAACTTGTTCTATAGTAACGTCTGCCACCGCATGCTCTGTTTGTTGACTCTTGTTCTCATTATTATAAATAATTACTGCTGTAACAAAGCTGGCTAAGTAAAGTAGGCTTTTTAATTTCTTGTTCATGACGGTGGGGGTTTTTATTTCTGAAGCTAATTTACGGCGACTATTAACTCAAAAAACGCGTTTGTTGCCAAATGACATTTTTCCGATGTCAAAGTTTAATTTTTTGTTGAATAGCATTTTGGCTTATCGGAGATTTGAAACACTTCATCGAGAACCTTGTTTTCAAAGGGATTTCTGAGCATCGCAAAATTTAGGGTAAAGGCCAATAAATTTGTAGAATAATAAGGTTTGGCAATAAAAACCTTAGTTTTAAGCCAGCTTTTCTTTTCTATTCATAAGTTCCCACACAAAAGCTCCTGCCATGTACACCATAAAGAGTGCAAATGGTAAAGAGGTTACAATTAAAAGCTTTTGTACGGCGGTGAGTACATCTATATCAGGTTTTGCATTCCCTAGAAGAAGTAAAGACATGGTAGCCATCAAAATAAAAACGGCCCAAATAAGCCTATGTTTTTTGCTAGGGTCTTTTTTACCATGGTCCGTAAACATACTCAACACAAATACGGCAGAATCTACTGAGGTTACCAAAAAACTGATAAGTAGAAAGATGGTTGTAAAATTCAAAAGGGTGGCTATAGGGTAGTTTCCAAAAAATACAAAAATGGATGAGAAGACATTTCCAAACTCATTATTATAAGAACCCCATGATTCAATAAGTTCAAAAGCTGAGGTTCCAAAAACCGAGAACCAAAAAAATGTTCCTAAAGAAGGAATGATTAATACACCCAACAGGAGCTGTCTCAAAGTACGCCCTTTAGAAATTCTGGCAATGAAGATACCTGTAAACGGAGCCCATGCAAGCCAAAAAGCCCAGTAATAGAAAGTCCAATCAGTTAAGAAAGTCATTCCTGGGTGATAACTTCCGTAAGCTAAACTCATAGGAACAAAGTCAATAAGGTAGTTCAGGGTGGCTGTACCAAAGGCAATTAGTATTTCGGTAATATCACTCATCAGAAAAACGAAAAGCAATAGAAGCGTTGTAATAATAATATTAACTTTTGAAATAATTTGGATTCCCTTATTTACACCTTGCCATGCAGAATAAAATGCAATTGCAGAAATTAGAGAGGCTAGAAGTAGGGTAGTCGTTACTCCAAAATTAGTTGTAAAAACATGGTTAAGGCCTCCGTTTATTTGTGTGGTGCCTAAACCAATGGCAGCGATAAGACCAAAAACCGTAGTGACAATGGTCATAATGTCAATTCCACTTTTTGCAATGGGATTAGAAATACTGTCTTCTATAGTAGAGCTTACCCGTACTTTCTTTTTTCTAACGAAAAGTGCGTAGCCTACAACCATGGCAAAAAGCCCGTAAAAGGCCCAAGCTGTAAACCCCCATTGATAAAAAGTGAATTCCAGTGCTAATATTTCTGGTTGCAAACTTGATTGATAAGGCGGATGTTGTTGCATGAAAACAGGCTCTTGAACAGCACGCAATAAAATACCGGACCCCATTCCTGCGCTGTAAAGCATGGCCGTCCACGCCCAAAGAGAATATTCGGGTTTTGAATCTTTCTTGCCAAGTTTAATTTTTCCAAAGGGCGAAAATGCTATCGCCAATAAGAACAATACACAGCCCAGACCTAAATAAAGGTAGAAGAAACCAAAATAGTTACGAACCCACATTGATGCCATTTCAATAGCTTCATAGCTTGCTTCTGTGGCAAAGAACACTACCAAAGTGAAAAATAAGATAATGCCAATAGAGACAGAAAGTAAGGGATTCTTTAGGTGTTTCATGAAATGTCCATTCGGTTTTGGAGGTAGTTTTGCGCATTAGTCGCATTTAGTATCTAACCTATCCATTACTTCTCATAGAGGAGTTTAATATAAGAACTTTGCCCTAAATCAGATTCCAATACCGCCATGAATTCTTCCGTTTCTGTTTTAATTAGAATGGCAGCTGTGTTAGGGGCAACCTCTCCTAAATTTTCGGCATGCAGGGTTATTATGTTTTGCCCCGGTTGTAATGTGAGGTCAAAAAATTGCTTTTTGCTTTTCAGTTGAACATGCTCAACAGCAATTTCTCCGTTTAGATAAATGGTAACAATGTCATTATCTATTCTGCGATGATCATAAAGACCCAACTGGATTTTATTCTCTGAGACGGTGTAACTCTTTTTACTGTCTATTAATGTACGTTCGGCTATTTTGGCTGGTATTGCTGTTTTATTGATACCAGCTTTTTTAAATTGAACAGATTTGTTTTTTGGTCCGGTAGGAAGAGGTTTTGCAAAAACACCTATAACCGTAATATCTTTTTTAAAGTCGATAGGTGACGGTTTGCCATTTTCATTTTCAAGAGCTACGGTTAAATGGTCATAAACTTGATCGGGCCTAACAATAAATGTAAAATGACCACGGGTAGCAAAGCTAGGCGGAGGATTTACTTCTAGTTTAGGTGAAGGCTGAACAGATTCTACAATACTTGAAATACCGTCGTTAACAATTGTTTTACTAGATGGGAATACGGCTATGGGATACGAGTAACTTTGATTCGGCAGTTGCCTACCAAAAATCCAAAAACCAATTTCATAAGCTGCTCCAGGTTGTAGAGGCTTGTTGAGTTTTGTTGTAATAACGGATTCAAAGCCAGAAGGAGCCGTTTTTGGAATTTCCAATTTACTTAATCCGGAGGTCTGCCCATACGTAAATGTTAGGGTTGCCAGACTGATTAGGAAAAAAAGTGCTAGTTTTATCTTCATTTTGCTTTAGCGATATTACGGATCATTCCACCAAAAATAAAGTAATGAAAAGGTACAATACTATACCAGTACAATCGCCCTTTTAAACCTCTAGGTCTAAAAGTTGCAGTTTGGTGAAGCACATTGTTTTCATCAATTTTAAACTCTAGCCAAGCTTCTCCCGGTAGTTTCATTTCAGCAAAAAGTAATAAACGTTTCGCTTTTTTATCAGCTAAGAGTACACGCCAAAAATCTAATGAATCACCGGCATAAATTTTATCTGGGTGCGTTCTACCACGACGTAGCCCAACGCCGCCAGAAAATTTATCGATAATCCCTCTAATTTTCCATAGCCAGTTGCCGTAGTACCAACCTGTATTTCCGCCAATTTTCCAAATATTCTTCAGGACCTGTTCTGGATTATCAACCTTTATTTTCTTCACGTCTTTAAGAACTCCATATTTGGGAACCTGAATATATTTCTCCAAATTCTTTTTAAAGCGGCCGCTTACCATACTGTCTTTCCAGCTGCTGACTACCAAGTTTTGTTCTATTTTTTTAAAGGCCAAGTCAATAGCCTCTTTGTAAGTGTGAGGTTTAATATCTAGCAGTTTCTGTAACCTCTGGTCTTTGGCAATGACCTCAATTTTCATGCTGTCTACAAGATTCAATGCCAGCTTATAGGAAGTTGAGGTAACAAAATATAACCAATAACTAGATAATTTGGGCGTCATTACGGGAACCGTTAAAATATAGTTCTTGAAACCACGCACCTCTGCATACTGTTCTAACATTTGTTTATAGGTTAGAACATCTGGCCCAGCAATATCAAAAGAATCGTTATAGGTTTTTTCGTTGCCAAGAACACCGGTCAAAAAGGCAAGAATGTCACGTATAGCAATAGGTTGAGTTTTGGTTAAAACCCATTTAGGCGTTATCATAAAAGGTAGTTTCTCGCAGAGGTCACGTATGATTTCAAAAGATGAACTACCAGAACCCACAATAATACCAGCTCTTAAAACCGTAAGTTGAAAAGAGCCCTCATAAAGTATGCGCTCCACATTTTTTCTAGACCAAAGATGTTTGGAGAGATTTTCTTCATTAACAATACCACTCAAATAAATAACTTGCTTTACTTCTGTTTCACTTAGATAGGCATTGAAATTTTCTGCCGTCTTTGCTTCTAGGGTGTCAAAATCCTGTATTGAGGAGCTCATAGAGTGAATCAAGAAATAGGCAACATCAATGTCTTTAGGAATTTTAAAAGGTTCTACCTCTTTTAAAAAATCTACTTCAAGGACTTCAATCTGTGCCCGTGTTTCTTTATCAATAGAGAACCGCGCTTCGTCACGCACAGTACAAACAACTTCATGGCCCATTTCTAACAACTGTGGTAGTAATCGCATACCAATATAACCGTTGGCACCTGTTAAGAGTATTTTCATGTTCTGTTACGTGTTATAAATCTTCGATTGAGGTAGGCGCATTATCTGCCTTGTAATTTTGAATTTTGATAAAAAATTTCTGAATCGCTTTAGTATCGGCCTTTACTTTAATAAAATAATGATCGCGATATATGGAATAAATACCAATATCGCCTTTGTACAAAGTGAGTTTGTAAAATGGAATAACCAAAGCAAAGGTTTCCAATAATGACCTAAAGCGAACAATAATTCCTTTAGGCCTGAGCTCTATATTGCACTGGTCACGGTTATTATCTAAAATTAGCAAATTTCTAATTTCAACACTGGTTTCAGTAATGAACAATCTAGGCGAACCAATGCCTCCCATATCCCAACGTTCTCTCAGCTTAAAGGGCTTACCTACAGCTTCGTCTATCTTTTTAGTAACCTGTTTGTCTGTGTATGATACGTTTAAAAGCATGTGGGGTCTTTTTTCAAAACTAATTGCCCGTAGGGCTACATTTTCATAAAGTTAAAGAAAAGCGAAGCCATTACAGCCCGTCTTACGGTAAAAGCGTAAAAAATGATTAGTTTTGCAGCCTGAAACGAAAGATTTTATGGGTATCCAAGCAATTTTAGAAGCCAAGGTTAAAGAAGCTGTTGAAGCTATTTTTAAAATAGAATTACCATCGGTAGAATTTCAACCGACCAGGAAGGATTTTGAAGGTGATATCACTGTTGTGGTATTTCCTATGCTTCGTTTTGTGAAAGGAAATCCGGTTCAGATAGGTGAACAAATAGGCGCTTATTTAGAAAAAGAAGTAGCTGAGGTTACCGGTTTCAATGTGGTTAAAGGTTTTTTAAACATAGTTATTGGAGATACTTTTTATCTTGATTTCTTTAATGATATAAAAAATAATGATACTTATGGTTTTGTGCCTCAAGAGGACAACAATGCCGTAATGGTTGAATATTCTTCGCCAAATACCAATAAACCTTTGCATTTAGGGCATATAAGAAATAACCTCTTAGGATATTCTGTTGCCGAGATTTTGAAAGCCTCTGGAAAGAAAGTTTATAAGACCCAAATCATTAACGACCGTGGTATTCATATTTGTAAAAGTATGTTGGCGTGGCAGCGTTTTGGTAATGGTGAAACTCCAGAAAGTACAGGTTTAAAAGGAGATAAGCTTGTTGGTAACTATTACGTTGCTTTTGACAAGGCTTACAAAGTAGAAATAGCAGAGATGGTAGCTAACGGAACCGATAAAAAGGTAGCCGAAAAAGAAGCTCCTATTCTTGTGGAAGCTCAAGAAATGCTTCTGAAATGGGAAGCTGGTGATGAGGAAGTAGTTTCGCTTTGGAAAGAAATGAATGGTTGGGTTTACAAAGGTTTTGATGTTACCTATAAGAACCTTGGAGTAGATTTCGATACACTTTACTATGAAAGCGATACTTATTTGTTAGGTAAGGATGTAGTTGCTGGCGGACTTGAAAAAGGTATTTTCTATAAAAAAGAAGATGGTAGCGTTTGGATTGATCTTACTGAAGAAGGTCTTGACGAGAAAATAGTACTCCGGTCAGATGGTACAGCGGTTTACATGACCCAAGATATTGGTACGGCAATACAAAGGGTAAAAGATTATCCAGATGTTGGTGGTATGGTATATACCGTGGGTAATGAGCAAGATTATCACTTTAAAGTGTTGTTCTTGATTTTGAAAAAATTAGGTTTCTCTTGGTCAGAAAACTTACACCATTTAAGTTATGGAATGGTGGATTTACCAAGTGGTAAAATGAAGAGTAGGGAAGGGACCGTTGTAGATGCAGATGACTTAATGAACGATATGACGAGCACTGCAGCTCAAATATCCGAAGATTTAGGTAAGTTGGAAGGTTACTCTGATGACGAGAAAAATGTACTTTATAAGTTGATTGGTCTTGGAGCGCTTAAATATTACATTCTAAAAGTAGACCCTAAAAAACGTATTCTTTTTGACCCTGAAGAATCTGTGGATTTCCAAGGAAATACTGGTCCGTTTATACAATATACCTATGCACGTATCCAGTCTATCCTAAGAAAGGCTGATTTTGACACTAGCGCAGATGTAGAGATTAGCGCTATTGGAGAATTACATATCAAAGAAAAAGAACTTATAAAGCAGCTACAGTTATATCCTGAACTAATTCAACTAGCGGCAGATAACTATAGTCCAGCTCTGATTGCTAACTATACTTATGATTTGGTAAAGGAATTTAATTCGTTCTATCAACAAGTATCAATTTTAGGTGAAACCGATGACCAGAAAAAAATACTACGTGTGCAGCTTTCTCAGAAAGTAAGCGAGGTAGTAGCATCGGCTTTTAAACTTTTAGGTATTGACGTTCCAGAACGTATGTAAACGCAGACTTGCTTATACAATTTAAATTTATTTTTGGAGTTGTAAGCAGTATGCTTACAGAGTACAACTTCAAGATTTTAGCACTGGCATTCCTTGGCTTTCAGGTGTTGTACATCGTGTATTATACGTTTGGGTTGTACTCTTTGAATCCTTTTGTAAAATTAAAGGCTCTTTCTGCTGGAGATAAAAAACTAATTACAGATAATTTCCCTGTTTACTCAAAGTTACCTGCGTCTTTAAAAGAAAAATGCGATAAACGTATCGTATGGTTTAGAAGTAAAAAGAAGTTTATTTTTTATGGCGAAGTAAACCAGAAAGAAGAATTGAAATTGCTTTTGAGTACTTCTGTTATACTAATGACATTGGGCTTAAAGAATTATACAATGACTCGTTCCTTATTGCGAATCGTTATTTATCCCTCAAAATATTATTCCCGAATTAGCCGAAGACATCATTTAGGGGAGTATAACCCCCGTTTTAAAACCGTTATTTTTTCTGCGGATACTATTTGGGAAGGATTCCGGATTTCTGATGATAACGTAAATCTTGCTTTTCACGAATTTGCCCACGCCCTCAGTTTTGAAATGATTAGAAAAGGCTCATGGGAAGCACGTAAATTTAGAGTAGGGCTTAAGAAAATTAAAGAACTTTTTCTAAGGGAAGGTTATGCTCAAAAGCTATCGGATTCAAATTATTTTAGAGAATACGGGATGACCAACCTACAGGAGTTTTTTTCCGTAGCGGTAGAGAATTATGCCGAAACTCCAGAAGTATTTCTAGCAGATTTTCCAGAACTATATGCTATTATTCAAAAAATGTTGAGTTTTGATTTTCAGGTGCTTCCTGAAGAGTTTCTGGGAGAAGTAGCCGTGGAATCTTAATGTAGCCCTTTAAAGATTTAAGCCGGGCCTAGAATCTAAATGGTTCGTATTCCAAATCTTTAATTGGTTTGTATGGTCTATGTTTCCTCCAGACAAAATTACCATAACACGTTTTTTACTAGTACTATTTTTAAGCCATTGCACAACACCTTCCATGGCCATGGCGCTGGTAGGCTCAACGTGTAATTTTAGTAAATGGGTTAGCCATTGTGTCCAGTATATCAATTTTGATTCTTCGGCCTCATACATGGCATCCAACGTTTTCAAGTACTCAAAAGTAATGTCACCTACGGACATGGTCATAGCGCCATCTGCAAGAGTATCAGGGGTTGAAGCTAACCTCTGGATTTGATTTGTGCGTAATGATTCGGCGGCATCGTTAGCATTTAAAGGTTCAACACCAAAAACCTTGGTTTTGGGTGACAAAGCGTTGGTAGCGATAACTGTACCGGATAAAAGCCCACCGCCACCACAGGGTGCAAAAACGGCATCTATGTCCGTTACTTGCTCAAGTGCCTCGCAGATAGCTGTTCCTTGGCCTGCAATTACTTGGTGATGGTTAAATGGTGGTATCCAGTAGGTTCCTTCTTCTTTGAAAGCTTCAAGAACAAGCTCGTCGGCAATATTTCGGTTCTCGCAGAGTTCAACGTGGGCTCCGTACGATTTGGTAGCCTGTATTTTTATCTTAGAGGCATAGACTGGCATATAAATGGTAGCCGGAATATTAAATTGCCTTGCTGCCCATGCCACCGCTTGCGAGTGATTACCGGAGCTGTTGGCTATTACATGTTTAGGTTTTTCATTATTTTCTATGAGCCAAGCCAACGTATTACAAGCGCCTCTAGCCTTAAATGCCCCTATTTTTTGTAGGCATTCAGCTTTAAAATAAATTTCATGTCCTAGCCATTCATTTAAAAGTGAGGATGTAAGAATCGGAGTTTCGTGAACGAAAGAGTCAATACGTTTTCGGGCTTTTTTAATATCTTCTATTGTAGGCATGGTCGAAGGGCTTGTCAGATTAAAAAGAATAATGAATCCGCATAAAATTAATTATAATTTCTGGGGCTGTTCTAACATATTCTCTTTAAAATCGAACTCTGAAACTTAAGTTAGGAGTGAGGCCTAAAGAAATAGTTTCTACTTTTTCTATCTCATTACTTTCATTCAGTCGATAATAACTGTTTAGAATATTTTTTCGACTTGTAAAATTCAAAACAGAAATACCTGCAGACGCCTTCAATTTTTCGTTAATGTTGAAATTGTAGATTGCGGAAGCATCGGCTCTTAAATATTCCGGTAATCGACTACTATTAGGCTCTTGGT
This sequence comes from Zobellia barbeyronii, assembly GCF_018603515.1. GTDB lineage: Bacteria > Bacteroidota > Bacteroidia > Flavobacteriales > Flavobacteriaceae > Zobellia > Zobellia barbeyronii. The sequence continues at coordinate 317,904 of NZ_JACATN010000004.1, read as the reverse complement.
AGTTTATTCTATTTGGAAAAAAGGTTGTGTTTAATGGCTCGTCTGTTTGAGGCTCCGTATAAGGTTTTCCTGCGCGATAGTTGAGGCCAATTCCAAATTTAATATTTTCCAAAGTATAGGTTCCTGCAAACGTAGCGGCATGCCTTATATCTAAGTTGTTCGGGAAATTAGGTGGCACAACTTCAGAGAAATTGTAATTGTTTAAGTTGTAAGTGTAGCTGGCCCAAATACTATAATCCTCTGTCTTTTTATTGATTAAAAATTCAACACCTTTTACATCGTACTTTCCAATTTCACCATTAAACTGATTCTGATTCTGAAAGCCTTGGGTAGAAGTGCTAATGCCATCTACTTCTTTATAAAAAGCTTCTAGGCCTATATAAAAGTTTTGGTGGTCATAGTTGATGCCTATTGAGCCTTGTTTGCTCTTGGTAATAGGCAAGTTCTCACCGTCCGATACTATCCAACGTCGTTTTTCAATACCCAAAAAATTCTGTTCCAAATCAATTACTTGATTGGTAGCTTGACTTTTAAATTCACCCAATGCCTGAATTTTTAAATGTCTTGTAAAGGCGTAGTTGAAACTCAATCTAGGCTCTAAAATATACTCTCTAAACGTACCCGGGTTTTCTAAATAATTTAAACGTAGACCGCCTCTGGCATAAACTTTTTTATTAGTTGACGTAAAAGTAAGCTCAGAGAAAAGAGCGTGACTTTTAATAACGTTCCTTGCATTGCTCTCAAAAGGAGGTTGTGTTACAGATGTTTCATTGGCAATACCCGTATCCGTAAATTGATACCCGTTAAGCCAGTTAAAATTGTCGTTTGGTATGTAATTGGTATTCAGTTTTAGAGCTGTTTCTTGAACTTCATTATTCTGAAATAGAATTTGTTCTGCATTACCAGAAGTATTCTGGGCATCTAATTTATACTGGGTGTGGTACAGATTTAGAAAAGTAGTGAATTTTTTAGTCCAGTTGCTTTTTAGACTGGTGCCAAAAGATAGGTTCGTTTGGTTTAAAGCACTTTGTATTTCGCTATTGTCATCCATATCCCGCTCTGTGTAATCCAATAGGTTATTGATGTTGATAAAACTGAAGCGAAATTTTTGTTTTTCATTGATATCATATAACAGCTTTCCTGTAAAATCGTAGAAATAGAAATTTCCTTCTTGTGCTACTTGGCTATCGTCAAAAACACGGGTAAAGAACTTGTCGTAAGTAGGAGTGTCAATTAAGTCGGTAAGAGAGCGCCTAGCCGAAAATTGAACACCGATTTTATCAGTAACCGGTAGATGTCCATAAACGTCACCACCAATAAGGTTGAAGCCTGCGCCGGCAAAAAAAGTATCTGCAATATCATCCTTGGTATGCATATCTATTACGCCACTAACGCCATCGCCATATTGACTTCCTGTGCCATTTTTTATCAAAGTTACCTTGTCCGTCAAGTAAGGGTTAAAAGCAGAAATTAAACCAAAAAAGTGTCCAGATTGATACATTTTTATGCCATCCCATAAGATGAGGTTCTGGTCATTGCTTCCTCCACGAATATTTATATTGGAAACGGTTTCGTCCGTACTTTCTATACCGGGTAACGCCTGAACGGTCTGTAGTACATCGGGCTCTATTAAGCCGGGTAAAATACCAAATTCTTCACTGTTCATTTCAATACTACCGTCTAATTGTTTTATTAATCCTTTGGTCAAGAATTCGTAAACAACTACCTCTTCTAATTGCTGGTAAAACTGAGCAAGTAAAAGGGTTGTACACGGCTCTTTTTTAATAAGCTCGTCTGCACTTATGAATAAGGTTTTATAACCTAAATGTTTAATTTGTATGGAGGCATTTCTAGGGACATTGCTTAGTGAAAATGTGCCATTTTCATCAATAATTGTAGCTAAGTTGGTTCCCAAGATTTTTACACTAGCACCATATAACGTGTTCATCTTAAAGTTATCTAGAACCGTTGCGCAAATAGATACGAAATTACTTTTGGTAAGGGTATAGTACCGCTCATTGAGTTTTTCTAACTCAACTTGGGTTTGGTTCTCAATATCATCTAAGATATTTGATAATGAAGTCTCCTGTGGGCTGTAAATTTCCAGGCCTTGTATTTCATCATCTGCATATGAGAATTTGATGTCAAATTCCTGTTCAAGCTGTTGTAAAAAAGTAGACAGAGCTATCTTTTCGCCAGTTTGCGCCATGGCATCATGTGAAGTTAGAAAACACGTAAAGCCAGCAATAAAAAAAAGAAGTTTACGGATTTTTATCGCCATAGAAGAGCACTTTGCTGCCCTCAAATTTAAACTTTATTTGCGAAGGGGCACTTATGCTCTTTAACGCAATATCCCTATCCGTATTACTAAAAGTTCCTGTAAATAATTGTTCTGTGTCTATGTCTTGCGTTTCTACAGTAATATTGTGTTGTCTTTCTAGTTCAGCAAGAACATATTTTAGAGGCACACTTTTAAATGTACTTTCGTTATTTAACCAAGATGGTTGCTGAGTTTGAGGTGCCGGTGCTTCTGTAATTTTACCGTCTATAACTATAAAAGAAGTGCCAGCTGGTAGTTTAGTTTCTTTACCGTTAAAAGTAACGCTTACCAAACCTTCAAAACAGGTGACTTCAAAAAATCCTTTTCTGTTTTCTACATTAAATTGTGTACCCAGAACGGCAACCTTGCCAGCATCTGTAGCAACAGTAAAACGCTTGCCTTTGGCTACTTTAAAAAAGGCTTCACCTTTTAGTTCTACGTTACGTTCCTTACTCCACTTTCGTTCGCTATAAGAAAGTTTAGAATCAGCATTCAAGCGTACTTTTGAATTATCAGGAAGAATTACTTCTTTACTTTCGGCGTATTCAGTAACTATATTTTCGTCTAAATTATTCAGGTAAAAATAAGAGCCGAATATAATTACGGCTGCTGCCGCTGCAATTCGGATAAATTTCTTGAAAGGATGCAATTGCACAACCTTGGTATCTTGCAGGGTGCGTTGGTTCTTTATAGCTGTAAGAGCTTCATCCGCATTAAAGTCAGGTGCTTTAAGCTGGTCTGAAGCGGCAATAATACGCTCATAGGAAGCATACTCATCAGATTTTTTAAATTCTGCGAGCTCAGCCTCGGTGAGGTTATTATTTAGCCATTTTGCTAAGTGATTTTCTTGCATCAATTCTACCTTTATGCCTTAGTAACAATTCATTACGTAAATACCCTACTTTTTGTACAATAGATATTAAAGTGGATCAGTTAAAACTGATTAACCCGGCTAATACTTATTAAATTCCTTCAATCTTTTCCCTGAGCGATTTCAAGGCTAAGTGCATTCTTTTTTCAATAGCTTTTACACTAACCTCTTCCATTTCGGCTATCTCGGCATATTTTTTTCCATCAATACGATTCAATAGAAAAGTGGTCCGTTGGTTTTCAGGTAAACTATCTAGGGCTCGGTTCAATTTTTGTTTGAACTCTTCCTCTTCCATTATGAAATCTGGGGACTCATGGGTGACCTTCAGGGTCTTATCTGCATACTTTAAACGTACTTTTTCTGCTTTTATCACATTTAAGTACAAATTATTGGCAACCGTGTATACGTATGATTTGGCTTTTGGAGGTGAAACCTTGGCACAATTCTCCCAAAGTTTAACAAAAGCCTCTTGAACAGCGTCATGGGCTTTCTCCTCATTCCCGAACTTATAATATATATAGTTGAAAACCGTTTTAGAATTAGCTTTGAAAATAGTATCAAAGACTTGCTCTTCGCAAACATTGCCTGTATTTTTGGTTTCCAATTAGGTGATTTTTTTCAAAGGTATTTGAAAAAATCGAATCTGGGCAAGTAGGGTATTTTAATTATTGGTTGTTTCAGGTTTGAAGTATCCATAAATTCCAAATCGGTATGAAGAAGTGTTTTAAATTTTCATTGGTGGCTTTCCTACTGGCCTTGCTAATGGCATTGACCTCGTGTCAGGACGAAGAGCCGTTTGTAGAAACAATAGATGAGGAGCAAACTTTATCTTTTGATTCTACTGCTTTGGAACTAATGAAAGAAACGGTATCCAATGATGGTTCTTATGATAATATTGTAGATGGCGCAAGTTGTTTTGATATTCAGTTTCCATATAAAGTTGTGGCAAATGGCGTAGAGTTAACTATAGATTCTATGGATGGCCTGCAGGTTTTAGAAGAGATTTTAGATGATGTAGAAGATTTTGAGAGTACTATGGATATTGTTTTTCCTGTTACAGTGACCATGGCAGATTATACTGAGGTTACTATTAGTACTAAAGAAGATTTACAAAAAACAGCTTTAGAATGTGTTGAAGGTGGTATTGATGCAGATATAGAATGTATTGATGTCGTATATCCTGCAACCGTGTTTACCTATAATCCTAACTTTCAGCAAACGGCATCTGTATTAGTAGAGCATGATGTAGAGTTGAGAAGATTCTTTGCAGGTCTTGAAGAGAGTGATCTTGTAAGTTTTGATTTTCCTATTACCCTAAAATATAAAGATAGTACAGAGGTTATTGCGAACACGAATACTGAGCTTTCCGATATTTTGAGTCAAGCGAAGGATGCCTGTGATGAGGATGATGATAACGACTATAATGATGACGATTTTACACAAGAAGAATTAGATAGCGTTTTAGTACAATGCCCATGGGATCTTGTGAAAGTACAAATGCAAAGCACAGATCAATCTGAGTATTATGATACGTACGCACTTTCTTTTGAGGAAGGTGGAAAAGTTACTTCTTACGGTAGAAACGGGTATAACACAGAAGGTAAGTGGAGTACGGCTATTGAAGATTATAGAGTTGTGTTAAAATTAGATTTTGAAGTTGCTGTTGAGTTTAATGACACCTGGAAGGTCTATGAAATAAAAGAAGGTAAGATTAAAATGTTCGTAGAGGATAATTCTATGGTGTTGGAAAAAGATTGTGATTACCAACCAATCGTATGCGATGCAGAAATTATTGAAAATAGATTAAGTGTTTGCAGTTGGAGAATGTCCGATGAAAAAGGAGAATTCTTTGAAGACTTATTAGTAGAATTTGCAGAAAAACGTCTGCTCGTTTATGATTCCAAAGGAAAAGTGGTTGATGAGGGAAGTTGGACAATAGAAGAAAATATGTTAACATTCAGCGGCCTTAATAGAAGTCTAGCTAATTATATTGGCGAATGGCAGGTCCTTGAATGTGGAGAAGAAGACATGAAAATAAAAAGAAATGAAGAAGTTGTTGTTTTAACTAAGGTTTGCAATTAGCTTTTGAAAACTGAAGTTTAGTGTAACCAGATACCTATTTTGCCCCACAGATTTTTTAAGAGCACCCATCGAAAGATGGGTGCTTTTTTTGTGATATTATATTTTTTTCTTTACGCCCCGTTCTTTCCCTCAGTTATTATTAAATTTGCCTTTCTTCAAAAGCAATTAAGACGATGTTTGATAATTTAAGTGAAAAGCTAGATAAAGCCCTCCATACCCTACGGGGACAAGGGCAGATAACGGAAATTAACGTTGCTGAGACTACCAAAGAAGTTCGTAGGGCTTTATTGGATGCCGATGTTAACTTCAGAATAGCAAAAGAGTTTACCAACAGGGTTAAGGAAAAAGCTTTGGGTCAGGATGTATTGACTGCATTGCAACCGGGCCAGTTGATGGTAAAGATTGTCAAAGATGAGCTTACGGAGCTTATGGGTGGCGAGACAGAAGGTATTAACCTCTCTGGAACTCCTTCTATAATTTTAATGTCAGGTCTTCAAGGTTCGGGTAAAACTACCTTTTCAGGTAAATTGGCCAACTTTCTTAAGACAAAAAAATCAAAGAAACCTTTACTAGTAGCTTGTGATGTGTATCGTCCTGCGGCAATAGATCAGTTGCACGTAGTTGGTGAGCAGATTGGTGTTGAGGTATATTCTGACCGGGACGAGAAGAATCCTGTAAAGATTGCTCAAGCTGGTGTTGCCAAAGCAAAAGCAGAAGGGTACAACGTGGTTATTATAGATACCGCGGGTCGTTTGGCTGTTGATACGGAGATGATGAATGAAATCTCTGAGATTCATAAAGTCATCCAACCTCAAGAAACACTTTTCGTAGTAGATTCAATGACGGGTCAAGATGCTGTTAATACAGCTAAAGCCTTTAATGATATTTTAAATTTTGACGGGGTTGTACTTACCAAATTAGACGGTGATACCCGTGGTGGAGCTGCCATTTCAATTAAATCGGTAGTAGATAAGCCTATCAAGTTCATCGGTACAGGTGAAAAGATGGAAGCTATAGACGTTTTCCATCCTTCACGTATGGCTGAACGTATTTTGGGCATGGGTGATGTTATCTCTTTAGTGGAAAGAGCCCAAGAGCAGTTTGATGAAGAGGAAGCTCGTAAGATCCAAAAGAAAATAGCCAAGAATAAATTCGGTTTTGATGATTTTCTTTCTCAGATACAACAAATCAAAAAGATGGGTAACATCAAAGATTTGATGGGGATGATACCTGGCGCCGGAAAAGCGCTAAAAGGTTTGGATATTGATGATGATGCTTTCAAACATATTGAAGCTATAATTCATAGTATGACGCCAGATGAGCGCTCAAACCCTTCTAAATTGAATGTGAGCCGTAAAAAGCGAATAGCTAAAGGAAGTGGTAGAGAAGTGCAGGAAGTGAATCAGCTTATGAAGCAGTTTGACCAAATGAGCAAGATGATGAAGATGATGCAAGGCGGCGGCGGTAAAAAGATGATGCAGATGATGGGGAACATGAAAGGCATGAAATAAAGCCGGAATTACAAAGAGAATTACAAGACCAGATTAGACCGTAACCGAATACTATGATACTACTAGACGGAAAAAAAGTTTCCAACGAGATAAAGGACGAAATTACTATTGAGGTAGCTAACATGAAAGAACGAGGGGAGAAAGTTCCTCACCTTGCAGCTGTTCTCGTTGGTAATGACGGTGCTAGTTTAACTTATGTTGGCAGTAAAGTACGTTCTTGTAAGAAAATAGGTTTTGAATCTACTTTGATTCACTTACCTAGTGAAACTACTGAAGAAGAACTGCTGAAAAAAGTTCACGAACTTAATGCAGATGCAGATATTGACGGTTATATCGTGCAACTTCCATTGCCAAAACATATTGATGAGGAAAAGGTCTTAATGGCCGTTGACCCAGATAAAGATGTAGACGGATTCCATCCAGCTAACTTTGGGAAAATGGCGTTGGATATGGAGACATTCATCTCTGCTACGCCATTTGGTATTATGGAGCTTTTAAAGCGTTATAAAGTAGATACGCAAGGTAAACATGCCGTGGTTATAGGTCGTAGCCATATTGTAGGTAGACCAATAAGTATTTTATTGAGCCAGAAGGGAGAAGCGGCAAACTGTACCGTTACTCTTGCGCACAGTAGGACAAAAAATATTAAAGAGCTTACCTTACAGGCAGATATTATTGTATCTGCATTAGGAGTGCCTGAATTTTTAAAGGCCGATATGGTCAAAGAAGGTGCTGTTATTATTGATGTAGGTATTACCAGGGTTTCTGATGAAACTAAAGCAAAAGGTTATTATATTACTGGTGATGTTGATTTTGAGTCTGTTAGCAAGAAAGCTTCATTTATTACTCCAGTTCCCGGTGGTGTTGGTCCAATGACTATTGCTATGTTGTTGAAAAATACACTTTTAGCTAGGGAGAGAAATAGTAATTCCAAGTAATTTTATTAGCTTATAGTAGGCTTTTGTGTTTGATAATTGATTCTTTCTAAGGCTATTTTTTATAGACTTTTGATTTGTAATCATTTACTTCATTTGGAGCACAACAATATCACGTTATTCTGCGTTAGATTTTGTAACCAACCTACACCATATGCAGCAGGAAGCACTCGTTCCGACGAATATTCAATTAGATCCATTCTTCGATCTTTCAATGGATTATTTATGTGTCGCAGGGTATGATGGCTACTTCCGTAAAATTAATCCAGCATTTGTAAAACTATTAGGGTACTCAAAGGAGGAGCTTTTTTCCACACTTATCTGTGATTTTATTTATGAAGAAGACCGTTGTCTGACAGCTTCTCACAGAAAAAGTCTAATTAATAGTAAGCCTTTGTTGGACTTTGAAAATAGGTATGTCTGTAAATCCGGAGAGTTGGTGTGGCTGCATTGGACGTCTATTCCTATGCCGGATAAACAATTGATATATGCTATTGCAAAGAATATTACTCATAAAAAGAACCTGGAGTCCGAACGTGTTTCACATGTAGCTCAGCTTTCTAAAATAAATGAACAGCTTAAACAGCTGAATTATACCACCTCTCATGATTTAAGGTCTCCTGTGAATAATTTACTATATCTAGCAGATATTTTGGGTAATAAAGACAACGGTGAAGAAGAGAATGAAAAAATACTAGAGTATATAAAACTGTCTGCGGAAGGACTTAAAACTTCTTTAAATTCTTATGTAGATGCTTTAAAAGAAAATGAGGGCGATAGTGTTGGGGTAGAAGAGGTATTCTTTAAGGAAGTTTTTGAAAAAATAAATGGTTCTATAAGCTCCTTGATTAAAGATTCCCAAGTTAAATTTTCTTTGGACTTTTCAGCTATGGAAAGTGTTCGGTTTAATTCCACCTACATGGAGAGTATTTTTCTTAACCTCATAACCAACTCAATCAAATACGCTAGACCAGATGTTTTTCCTGAGATACAAATTACCTCGGGTGAAACAAACGGTAAAAAAACGTTTACGTTTACGGACAACGGATTAGGCTTTGATATGGAAAAGGTAGGGCATCTTATCTTCAATTTAAATCAAAGATTCCATGGTACCAAAGACAGTAAAGGAGTTGGATTGTATTTAGTGCATAGTCACGTTACAAGCCTTGGTGGTACTATAAACGTAACCAGTAAAGTTAATGAAGGAAGTACTTTCACCATTATATTTGGTGATTAGTTACAGCAGACGAAAACCGTATTTTACTTCAGGAATTGCTTTTGTAAAACTTGTCCTGTAATTACGGTATCTCCAGGTTTTATAACTTCTATATCATTGCTATCATCAATACTACAGCTGCTCAAAATTATGATTACAGTGAGGACGAACAGTACGGCTGCGAATTTTCTCATATGTAAATTTCTAAAAGATTTAGTTTACCAATAACGTTCAAAACTGCACTTCCGTATAGATTTCTTATAATCTTTACCTTTAAAAATACAGTGGCTCTGGCAAAACTGGTATTTTTGCAGCTTTCCTTTCATAGATGTCAAGCAATAACCGATTTTCCTTCGTAGATCCTGCCAAAAGTCCAGTTTTTTATGGCTATGTAATTCTTGTAGTTGGTACCATTGGTATTTATTTCAGTATTCCGGGACAAACTATAGGAGTGTCCGTATTCACCGACCCGGTAAAAGATGCACTTGGCTTAAGCCGAAACCAGTTCAGCAATGCCTATATGATCGGTACGATCTGCAGTTCATTGGTTATTGGTCGCGCAGGAGTTTGGTTTGATAAATATGGAGCACGGTACGTGGCATTTTTTGCGGCAATTACACTGTCGGTAGCGCTTATGTTGTGTTCTTGGTCCGTGCAAATGAGTGAGTTTGTAAAAACCATGCTGAACTTGGATACATGGCTTATTCCTTTTGTGATAATGGCGGCTCTTTTTTTTGTACTTAGGTTTTCGGGTCAAGGGGTGCTTACTATGGCGTCCAGAAATGTTATTATGATTTGGTTCGATAAAAACCGAGGGAAAGTAAATGCCATTAGTAGTGTAGCTATTTCATTTGGTTTTTCGTCTTCACCACTTTGGGTTAATGCTTTAATAGAAGGATATAGTTGGCAAGTTACCTGGCAAATTTTGGCGGTTGCATTAGTGATTTTCTCTTTATTTATCTTGCAATTCTATAAGAATAAGCCAGAAGAACATGGTCTGTTGCCGGATGGCGAAGTTTTAGAGGATGAAGAAGAATCCATTAAAAATCCCGTAGCAAAGCAATACACGGCCAAAGAAGCAAGAGAAACTAGAGCTTTTTGGATGTACGGACTCATACTAGCTTTTAATAGCTTTTTTATTACCGGTCTTACTTTTCACGTGGTTTCCGTTTTTGCTAGTGAAGGCTTTTCTAAAGATGATGCTATTTCAATTTTTTTGCCAGCATCGGTTGTTGCAGTAACAATTTCATTAATTTTCAATTTTTTGAGTGATTACTTACATTTGAAGCTCTATTTATATTTGATGATTTTAGGTGGAATTATGGCTTCAGTCGGATTTTTATTTTTATCATCTTCTTTCGGTATTCCTTTATTAATTGGAGGTTTTGGTGTTCTAGGAGGCTTTTTTGCAGTTCTTAACGCTATTGTTTGGCCTCGTTTTTTTGGACGTACCCACCTAGGAGCCATTACAGGTAAGGTTATGTCATTTTTAATATTGGCCAGTGCACTCGCACCGCCTATTTTTAGTCTTTGCTTTAGCACTTTTGGGTCGTATAGACTGCTCGGTTATTTAGGGTTGGTATTTTTGTTGTTCCTGTCTATTGCTTCTATTCGAGCGAATAACCCGCAATAAATACGCTTGGTCAACTCATGTAAATTGGCTACCTTCTCCATTCGTTTACAATTTGTCTGCTAGTATTTTTTTTGAGGAGTTGAAAAAATAGCGCTTATGCCTTACGGCGAAGTAAGGAAAGGGCATGTTTCGTTCCCTAATTAAAATCATGTTAGGCTTAGATAGTGCAGTAATACTAGAACTTAAATTAACAGCTTTTAATGAAAAAACTAGCCTTAATCCTATCCATCTCGGTAGCCTTAATTTCATGTAAAAATGAAACCAAACAAAAAGAAATAGCTAAAGTAAATGCTGAGGCTACTAGTAATGATGAAGCCAATGAAGAATGGATTTATCTTTTTGATGGGACAACTACTGAAGGCTGGAGAGCTTATAATGGAGATGACTTACCGCCGCAATGGGTAATTGAGGATGGAGTTTTGACATTTGATACCGAGAAAAGAACTGAGGAAAACCGTAAAGGCGGAAAAGATATTATTTACGCTGCACAAGAATTTGACAATTTTGAATTGGCTTGGGAATGGAAAATTCCAGAAGGAGGTAATAGTGGTCTGTTGTATCATATTCAGGAAGGTGACTGGGGAATTCCTGAAATTTCACCTGAATACCAGATGTTAGACGACCTGAAATGGGAAGAAATAAATAATGCCAAATTAAAGGAATGGCAGAAAACAGGTGCAGATTACGCCATGCATTTGCCAGATATAAGCCAAAAGATAGTGAAGCCAGCAGGAGAGTGGAATACGTCTCGCATCATCTTTACTCCAGAAAATGTAGAGCACTGGCTCAACGGAAAAAAACTATTGTCTTTCGTTCCATGGTCAGAAGATTGGGAAGAACGAAAAAGCAAAGGAAAGTGGAAAGATTCTCCTAAGTACGGCTTTTTTAAAAAGGGATATATCGGTTTTCAAGATCATGATAGTCCAATTTGGCTAAAGAATGTGAAAATCAAACAATTATAAAAATTTAGAACAACAGCAATAATCCAAACTACTTGAAAAATGAATAAAAGAGAATTTCTAAAAAGTGCTGCGGCTGTATCGTCATTTGCCTTATTGCCTAATGCGGCATGGGCTTTTCAAAAAGGAAAAAAGCTTCGTACGGCGCATATAGGTGTAGGTAATATGGGAGCGGAAGATCTTAGTGCTATTTCTTCTCACAACGCCGTAGATGTTGTTGCGTTATGCGATGTTGATTCCGTCAACTTATCAAAAGCACATAAATTACACCCGGGAGCAAGAGTGTTCTTTGATTATCGCACCATGCTTAATGAAATGGGAGATGAAATAGATGCAGTAATAGTTTCGACGCCTGATCATACACACGCACCAGCGTCTTTAATGGCTATGGAGATGAACAAACCGGTTTATTGCCAAAAACCATTGACGCATTACGTTGATGAATCTCGAAAAATGATGAAGGTTGCCAAAGAAAAGAATTTGGTGACTCAAATGGGTATTCAAGTTCATTCGTTCTATGATTATCGTTTAGCTACACTTTTAATTCAATCTGGTATTATTGGTAAAGTACATACAGTACATGCTTGGTCACCAAAATCTTGGGGATATAATGGAGAAGAGCCTCAAGGAGAAGACCCAGTGCCTGATCAATTAGATTGGAATCTTTGGTTGGGTACATCTAAGGAGCGCCCTTATAAAGAGGGATATTACCATCCCGGAAATTGGAGAAAAGTTATGGATTACGGTTGTGGTACTTTAGGGGACATGGGCGTGCATATTTTTGACACTCCTTATAATGCACTAAACTTAGACGTTCCATTGACTATTAAAAATGACTGTCGCAAGTCTAACGGATTTGGATTTCCTGAAAATAATACCGTAACCTATGAGTTTCCAGGAACGGAATTCACCACTAAAAACCTTAAGTGGGTTTGGTACGATGGTCCGGGAATGCCACCAAAACATGAAGACTTAATCTTACCTGGAGGAAAGACTTCGGGTGGAAAGCAGGATAAAGACGGTAGTGTAAAAGATAAAATATCTCTTGATGCCGGAATGGCGGGAGCTGGGGAATTACCTAGTCAAGGAGCTATGTTTATTGGTAAGAAAGGTCGTTTGCTTTTGCCGCATTTCATGCAATTACCGCAGAAAATTGTAAAAGGTAAGTATGTAGATATTTCCAAAGAAATAGCTGAGGTTTCCAAGGCTAATAACTTGGGAGAACCTATTCGTAATTATGACTCGGAAGGTCCAAAACATTACCATCAATTTGTGGATGCTTGTTTAGGAAAGGGACAGACTACAGCTCCTTTCTCCTATGCGGGACGCTTGACCGAAACTATTCTATTGGGTGTCATTGCTGGTCGTTTTCCAAATAAAACATTGCATTACAATGCCGAAACTGCCAAGTTTACCGAAGAGGAAGCTAATCAGTTCTTAGGTGGTGATTATCGCGATTTCTAGAAAGTTATAAGTACAAAAGCTAGGTCTGTATCGTATTTTTTGAAACTGGATAAATTATCTAGAAACGAAATTCACTATACAGTCCTTTTGCTTTAAAACGAAGATGTGTTTTGTAAACCACATTAGATTTCCACAAAAATTATAGTAAAATGATATATAGAAAATTCGGAAGAACGGGTTGGCAAGTAAGTGAGGTAGGCTATGGAATGTGGGGAATGGCCGGTTGGACAGAGTCTGACGATAAGCAGTCTGCAAAGTCGCTTGACCTGGCCGTTGAAAACGGAGTCAATTTTTTTGATACCGCTTGGGGTTATGGAGAAGGGCATAGTGAAGAATTATTAGGAGAACTCATCCGTAGGCACCCTAAAACAAAACTCTACTCAGCAAGTAAGATTCCACCTAAAAATTTTAACTGGCCAGCAAAGCCGGAATACAAATTTGAGGATTCCTACCCAACAAATCATATCATAGAATACACTGAAAAAACGTTGACCAATTTGGGTATGGAACGTATCGATTTGATGCAGTTTCATACATGGGATGACGGTTGGTCCAGACGTGAAGAATGGCAACGTGCTATTGAGGATTTAAAGAAAGCAGGAAAAATTGGCGCCATGGGTATCAGTGTTAATCGCTGGGAACCTGAAAATGGTATTGAAGCTCTCAAAACAGGCTTGATAGATGCGGTACAGGTTATTTATAATGTTTTTGACCAGAACCCTACAGACGTACTTTTTCCTTTATGTGAGGAGTTGGATATTGCCGTAATTGCGCGGGTACCTTTTGATGAAGGAACATTGACGGGCAATTTAACTAAAGAAACAACATTTCCTGAAGGAGATTGGCGTGGTACATATTTTGTACCTGAAAACCTAAACTCTAGTGTGGATCATGCTGATGCCTTGCGACCCTTAATTCCAGAAGGTATGACTATGGCAGAGATGGCATTGCGTTTTATTTTAGAGAACAAGACCGTTGGTACGACTATTCCTGGCATGCGAAAGGAGCGTAATGTTTTAGCCAATACCTCTACAAGCGATGGAAAAATATTGCCAAAAGAGTTAGTTGAGGAATTACAAAAGCACCGTTGGGTAAGAAAGCCTACGGAGTGGTCACAATAAGAAATAATAAAAAACTAGTCGCTCTGAGCGCAGTCGAAGAGCGACTAGTTTTTTAAATCGATAGAATTGATTGCTACTTGGCAAACAATTGCCCCATGTCTTTAAATGCCTTAAACTCTAAGGCGTTACCTGCTGGGTCCAAAAAGAACATAGTTGCTTGTTCACCGGTTTGACCTGCAAACCTTACGTAGGGCTCTATTACGAACGCTACACCTTTATTTTTAAGCTCTTTGAAAAAAGAATCAAATACATCCCAAGGTAAAACAACACCATAATGCGGTACGGGAACATTTTTTCCGTCTACCGGATTGCTATGGAGGTCTTCAGTTTGTGTTTTAGGTTTGTAGTGAATAACCAATTGGTGTCCGAATAAATTAAAGTCTACCCAATGGTCACTACTTCGGCCTTCTTCACAGTTTAATATTTCTCTATAGAATGTGCGGCATTCGTCTAAGTTATGAACGGGTATGGCGATATGAAAGGGGGTAACGGCTTGCATAATTTCTATTTTAGTTGTTCAAAAAATCTACAATTTGATCATTTATATGTTCTTGATGCATAGAGTGTCCAAGACCTTTAGTGCGAATAAATGTGCTGTCATTCCAATAAGAATGAACAGCTTCCGAGGCATGAAAAGGAGCTAACTTATCTAACTCATCATGAAACAGTAATCCTTTCTTTGTATTTGTTTTCGCAAAGCGAGAGGATGAAAATTCTTTGACTGTAAAGCCAAAACGATTTAGGACAAAGGCTTCGAGTGCCTCACGAACCGTATCATTAAAATCAAGCAGTCTCTGGTAGTGGTCCATTATTTCATAAAATTCTGAAGGAGAACCAATAGTTACCATTTTTTCAACGCCTTCATTTTTATGATAAAACTCGTTGTACATTAATGTCATACCCCCCACGGAATGCCCAATCAAATACTTTGGGGCATTCTTATCAATCATTGCTTGTACACCATCTGAATATAAGGGAACGTTTAAGTATTTACCAGAAGAATACCCATGGGCAGGAGCATCAAAAGCTATAATATTATAATCCGCCTCCTGAAGTTTGGTAATTAGGTTGCGCCACCTGAAAGTATTGCTTTCCCACCCGTGAACTAGGAGTACAGTCTCTTTACTGCCCGGCCAATGGTAGGTTTGTAAAGTATGCTCTTTAACTTCAATAGTTCCGTTTTTAGCTTTGTCCAGGTATTCTTTTTGGTTGGGAAGAACTTTTCCTTTTCTCACCGTACAGAAAACATAAAAAGCTTTTTTTGCCGCCTTTTTTTTAGATACCCTAGCCAACATATTAAAATATCGTCCAAAGACTTTAGGAAGTAATTTGTTAATTGATTTACGCATAAGTTTTACTGAACTATTTTAAGGGCTTCTTTTTGATCATCCCTCCTTTAATATCTTTAACAACGCCCATAACAATAAAGGCGTTTTTATCTATCTTATCAATTTCGGTGCTTAATCTGGCCAATTCCAAACGAGTCATTACAGTGTAAATAATGTCTGTTGTAATACGGGCAATTCCATCTTTAGCATATCCTCCTTTACCATTGTAAACCGTACAAGCTCGGCCCATTTTTTCGGTAAGCATGATGCGTATTTCTTCATTTTTGGGTGAAATTACGGTCACACCAATATATTCTTCCACGCCATCAACCACGTAGTTCACCGTTTTAGCAGCCACTAGATATGTGAGGATGGCATATAGGGCAGTTTCTATACTTAATAGATAAGCACCAGCTGAAAAAATCACAATATTAATGAGAAGAAGTACATCTCCAATGGTCAAGTGCCATTTTCTGCTGAGGTAAATAGCTAAGACTTCTGTGCCATCTATAACACTACCACCACGCATGGCCATACCAATACCGAGACCTAAAAAGAATCCGCCAAAAACGGCTATCAAAAGCTTGTCACTTGTGATAATAGGGTAGGGGACAAAATGGACTACAATGGCTAGTGCTACAATGGCAAAAATGCTCTTTAAAGCAAATTTCTTACTGATGGTTTTGGCCCCGAGAAGTACAAAAGGAATATTTACCAATAAGAGTAAAACACCCAAGGGTATATTCGATTTTACCTGAATCAATAACGATACACCTGTTGCTCCGCCGTCAATAAAATGATTGGGTAATAAAAAGCCTTTGAGGCCAAATCCTGCCGCACCAACACCAATGGCTATAAAAAGTATCTCTTTGATAGCATGGACAAATTCTACTTGTCCGTATCTAACTTCTTTAACCAGCTGCCTTTTGGCAATTGCTTTTTTGCCTTTAAGCTTGGCTTTAGCCCGTTGTACCAAGATGTATTGCAGAAGTGTATTCATGGTACGGTTTCAAATTTGGCTATCAGTAATTACAAAGGAGTTTAATCCCAAGCTACCATCATATATTTAATTTTAGCATCATCGGGAATCTGAACCGCTTCAATATTTACACTTGTTGCGTAACGTAAACTAGAGGGAAGCTGTTCTTTGCTGATGGTAAAATAAACATCACTATCTTTTAAAAGAATTACCACATTGTTCATTGAAGTAATTACTTTCCTAATGGTGTAATTGTCTTTTATATCTTTAAATGTGCTACCCAAACCAACTCCTTTTTCTGTAGTAAAGCGAGTGTCTTCAATACGAATATTCTCAATAGTTGGTATACTATCTGAATTTGGGGTAAGGGTCAATAGCGCTTTCCCTCCTTTTTCAAAAACTTTTACTTTTTTACTATTGTTAGCACTGTTGGTGCTGGTGCTGTCCTTTACAATAGAATCGTTTTCGTAAATAATCTTTAGGTCACGCACCAAACTAATGCGGTCCAATTTACCTACACGATCTTTGATAATAGAAAAAGAGGTGTCTTTTTCTTCATTACAACTTGCGAGGCAAACGATTAGGCAAATACTAACTAGTATACTTTTCATGTACTTTTGTAAATTATTTGTTTTAATCTGAAAACTACGTTTTTTAATTTATCGCATTACTTTTTTTAGAACTCCTAAAACACCACGAATAAAAGTGGCACTGGTCAATACTTTTATAATGGGGTTTTGTCTAGTACTGGTGCTTCTCCTTCTGGATGTAGTTTTAGGTTTGTCCTTTTCTTTTGCAGCTGCGGTTTCAGCCTTTTCTATTTTCTCGTTTAGAATTTCATAGGCACTTTCGCGGTCTATAACCTCACCGTACTTCTTAACTAAACTAGAGTTTTTTATCACGGACTTTAACTCGCTATCTGTCAAAACATCCATTCGGCTCATAGGTGCACGTAACAAAGTAGCAGCTAACGGCGTGGGGCGTCCTTTTTCATCTAAAGCAGAAATAAGAGCTTCGCCAATACCTAAGGAAGTTAATACTTCTTTGGTATCATAGTATTCAGAAATAGGATAATTTTCAGCTGTAAGTTTTATTGCTTTTCGATCTCTTGCGGTAAAAGCACGAAGCGCGTGTTGTACTTTAAGACCTAATTGAGAAAGTACGGCGTTAGGCACATCGGCAGGGTTTTGAGTAACAAAATAAATACCAATACCTTTTGAACGTATCAACTTTACAATACTTTCAATTTGGTCTAACAATGCTTTTGAAGCTTCGTTAAAAATAAGGTGAGCTTCGTCTATAAATAGAATTAATTCAGGTCTATCACTATCGCCTTGCTCAGGAAAAGTACTGTATATCTCCGCCAATAGGCTTAACATAAATGTAGAAAAGAGTTTTGGACGGTCTTGGATATCGGTCAATCTTAAAATATTGATATATCCTTTTCCATTCTCATCAATTCTGGTTAAATCCTCTACATCAAACGATTTTTCACCAAAAAATAAATCGGCTCCTTGTTGTTCAAGTTCTATTATTTTTCTTAGAATGGTTCCCGTAGAACTGGTAGAAATTCTACCATAGTGTTTTGTGAATTCTGCTTTGCCGGTACCGGTAGCGTATTGTAGTACTTTTTTGAAATCTTTTAAATCTAAAAGCGGAAGTTTATTGTCATCGCAATATTTAAAGACAACGGAAACAATACCTTCTTGAGTTTCGGTAAGGTCTAGAATACGAGATAAAAGTACTGGGCCAAATTCGGATACCGTAGCTCTAAGCTTAACGCCGTCTTGTTCAGAAAGCGAAAGGATTTCTACCGGAAAAGCTTTAGCTTCAAAAGGAAGGCCAATCTTAGCATGGCGTTCATCTATTTTTGGATGACCGGGACTAGGTTGTGCTAAACCACTTAAATCTCCTTTTAAATCCATCAATAATACAGGAATTCCTTTGTCGGATAGATTTTCAGCTAGTACCTGAAGTGTTTTGGTTTTACCCGTTCCCGTTGCTCCGGCAATAAGTCCGTGACGGTTCAAGGTCTTTAAAGGAATCTTTACATGTGCGTTGGTAATGGCTTCTTCATCTAGCATTGCTGCTCCCATTACAATATAATCGCCTTTGGTAGCGTAACCGCTCTCAATATGTTTTAAGAATTCGTCTTTAATAGCCATTGGTTGTGTTTTGAGTAAAAATAAGGGAATTTTTGATGTTTTACATTCACTTTTAGAGAAGTTTAGCTTTGGGCAAAATCAACTGCACTAAGTAGGCTGGAATGAAGTAGTTAAAATTACTAGTCTGATGGATTAAAGATGAGCACTTTAATTTAAGAATTAGAATTTGGGTTTTGGAATTTGCAAGACGTATCTTTGCGCGATGGTAAAAGATGAAGTTTTAAAGGAAGTTGATAAGGGGAACATGTTGCCCTTAATGGAAGAATTCTACACCATACAAGGCGAAGGTTTCCATAAAGGTACAGCAGCTTATTTTATTAGAGTTGGAGGATGTGATGTTGGATGTCACTGGTGTGATGTTAAAGAAAGCTGGAATGCGGAAACTCATCCGCCAACGGCTATAGAAAAGATTACCGAGAATGCAGCTAAATATTCCGATACCATTGTAATTACTGGGGGAGAGCCGCTTACTTGGAACATGCAACCTTTAACCGATGCCTTAAAAGCGAAAAATCTTAAAATTCATATTGAAACTTCTGGAGCATATCCTCTAACGGGTACTTGGGATTGGATTTGCCTGTCTCCAAAGAAGAACAAATTACCTGAAGGCAGAATTTATGATGAGGCCCATGAGTTAAAGGTCATAGTATTTAATAAGCATGATTTAATTTTTGCTGAACAAGAGGCTGCAAAAACCAACAAAGACTGTATTCTCTATTTACAACCAGAATGGAGTGTACGGGACAAAGTAGTTCCTATGATCGTGGATTATGTTATGAAAAACCCTAAATGGAAAGTCTCACTACAGACGCATAAGTATTTAAATATACCATAAGGAAAGATATACTTAACGGCCTCCATTGTTTTTAAGGTCTAAAAGACATTCGCTGTCTAAGCTAGGAGGTTCTGGTATTCCGTTTTTTGCAGTTTTGCTATCTAATAGTTTAAGAACACTTTTACCGCTTAAAGAACATGCAGAGGTAATGGTGTTATTATCTTTTGCGGTAAGCGAAGCGCTTTTGCCTGTAAACCCACCGTCAAATTGCAATTCTGCAAGCATAAGACAACCTTCAACATCACAATGACTGTTGCCAATAGTATTGCCTGCTGAGTCTAAAACAGGTTTGCCATCTTCGTCTACTTGTATGTCTTCATGGTCATTTACAGGTGTAGTTCCTAAATTAACGAGCCCGAACAAATGCCCGAATTCGTGATTTAAGGTAGAGCTCTCTACATCAGCATCCGTAACAAAGAGTCTTTGGGCAGCCAATTTACGAACTGTGGCTTCATGAATAATCATAGAAGTGTTACGGAATACGGCGCCTAAAGTTACTAGACCTTCTTCTTCATCATCGCCATCTGCTGGAGCATCTGAAAAATAGATGTACACCGCCAAGGTTTCACCATCATTATAAACTGTTCTGTTTTCTGATTCTAAATCAGCAATTTCTTCAAGTGTCAAACTTTCTTCGTCAGGAGACTCAAGTTTTGTATACTTAAGTTCGATGTCTTCTTTAAACGTTCTTTCCTTTAGATAATTAACAAAACCCTCCATGGCTTCTTCGGTAGGTTTAAAACCATCTACATATGCAATTTCAATAAGAAGCTTGGTAAATTTATCATTAGATAATATATCATTGGCAGAATCTCCAGTGCCTTGCAAGTTGGCAGTCTTGTCCAATGTTTTGCTTTCGTTTGCTACTTGGTCGTCTTCATCTTTTGAACATCCTGTAAAAAGGCCAAAAAGCAAAACCAATAAAAGTGTGTGTATGTTTTTCATAGGGAAGTTTATTGCTAGGAAGCAAGAATACAAAAATGGCGAAAAATGATGTTATTTAAGCCATAATTTAGCCAAATAGTCGTAATGTTCGCCGTTTCTTACAATTTCGCAGTTAAATCCGTTTGATTCTGCGGCCATTTCTAAGGTCTTGTAATCTAGGTATAACCAGAAAAAGGAATCACTTTTTTCTTTTTTGTACTCCATTTGGAATTCAATCTCGCCATAATATGAACCTGTATCCGGTACCCAAACCCCACCATCTTCATCTTCTTCAAACATGTAAATGATGTCACTGGAGTCCAATAGAATTTGTGCGCCAGGGTTCATCAATGTTTTTATATGATCAAAGAATTTGGACATGTTATTCAATTTTCCAACAATGCCAATGCCGTTCATCAATAGCAATAGAGTATCAAATTTTTGATTTTTAAAACTATATATATCAGTATAAACTACATTCTTAATACCTCTTAAGCTGCAAGTTTCTATGGCTCTTTTTGAATAATCCAAAGCAGTTACCGAATGTCCTTTTTCTTGTAGATACAAACTATGGCTACCAGCTCCACAGCCAATATCCAGAATAGTACCCTTACAGAGTTTTAATGCTTCCTGTTCTAATTTGGGCATTTCTTTAAAAACCCTAAAGAGGTAGGGTACGGGAATTGTATCTTCTTCGTCTAGAGATGAAAACGTAATTATATCTTCCGTATAGTTGCCTTCTTGAAAATCTAATATGGCCTTTCCAAAAACGTCTTTCATATAGCAAGTGGTTTGTTTGGCAAAATTGGACATTTTAAGTATTTCTTGTTTAGTTTTGGGCAGATTTTTAGATGAATGGAGCAAATTTTAAAAGAACTTCCTAAAAAAGCACAGGAAAAGCACAATGAGAATCGCAAGTTTTTTGCTAAACTTAAAAAGCGACCGCCTAAAAATTTGGATTATGTAATGCAAGAATTACATGATGAAGAGTTTCAGCGTACAGATTGTTTAGAGTGTGCTAATTGTTGTAAAACTACGGGGCCATTGTTTACAAAGGCCGATGTTGAACGTATTTCCAAACATTTCCGGCTTAAGCCTCAAAAGTTCATAGAGCAATATTTACGAATAGATGATGAGAATGATTATGTACTTCAAGAAGTGCCGTGCACTTTTTTAGGAGCTGATAATTATTGTTCTATTTATGATGTGCGGCCAAAAGCATGCCGAGAATTTCCACATACAGACCGTAAAAAATTTCAACAGATTTCTAACTTAACTTTAAAGAACGTAGCCATTTGTCCTGCTGCTTTTAATATTGTTAAGAAAATGAAGAAAGCTATTGGTAATTAAATTGTTCAACCTTTAGACTAATGGAGCCTAGAATAGTAGAGTTATCTGAGAAAAAGTTGGTAGGGCATTCTTTAAAAATGTCATTGGCCAATAATCGCACATTCGATTTGTGGAGTTGGTTTATGCCCCTTAAGAGGCACATTACAAATGCAGTGGGGTCAGAATTGTATTCTGTTCAAGTGTATGAGAAGTTTCCTGATGCTGAAAGTTTCAACCCGAATACGGAGTTTGAGAAGTGGGCAACCGTTGAAGTGAGTGAGTATACTGAGTATGCTGCCGATTTTAAGACACTGGATTTAAAAGGAGGAATGTATGCCGTTTTCATTCATAAGGGGCTGTCCAGTGATTTCAAGAAAACTATGGATTATATCTTTTTGGAATGGATGCCAGCTTCAGATTATCAATTAGATCATAGACCACAATTTGAAGTTTTAGGAGAGAAGTACAAAAACAATCATCCTGATTCTGAAGAAGAAGTTTGGATTCCCATACAATTAAAATAATTAGCAAAAATCTGCTTATTATTTCAGAATTGGTTAATTTTTCTATCTTTAGAATATGGAATTCGTAATTAACTATTTTGAAACAATACCTTCTTTGCACCGTTCACTTATTCTTGTGGGCGGTATTACTTTCTTTTGGATTTTAGAGGGCATCGTACCGCTTTTTGGTTTTACCTATAAGAAATGGAAGCATGCTTTACCCAATCTATTTTTTACGTTTACCACTATAATCGTAAACTTTGCATTAGCCTTTCTATTATTGAAAACTGCCGATTTTACGGTCGTAGAAAAGTTCGGTATTATTAATTGGCTACCTGAAATGCCGTTATGGCTTTACGTAATTGTAGGGTTGCTTCTTTTAGATTTAATAGGTGCCTATCTAGCACATTTGGTAGAGCACAAGGTAAAACTTCTATGGAGGGTTCATTTAGTGCACCATACCGATCATAATGTAGATACTACTACGGCAAACCGTCACCATCCTTTGGAAAGTATGATTCGTTTTGTCTTTACTTTGTTCGGAGTTTTGATAGTGGGAACACCAATAGGAATTGTTATGTTGTACCAGTCGCTTTCATTGATAGCCACACAGTTTAACCATGCCAATATAAAGATGCCTAGAAAGCTAGATGAGGTTCTTAGTTGGGTGATTATTTCTCCAGACATGCATAAAGTGCATCATCATTATAAGCTTCCTTATACAGATAGTAATTACGGAAATATATTTTCTATATGGGACCGTCTGTTTGGAACTTTCATGAAGTTTGATAGGGACAATATTGTTTACGGCGTAGATACTTTTCCTGATGAGGTAGAAAATGCAAGCATAAAAGGATTGCTAAAACAACCTTTTCATAAATCTAGAAAACCAACAACGTCAGAAACCAGCGAAGTTTTATAGCCTCATTTTGGTTATAGATACAACAAGTATTTATTTCTGATTTTCTTGAATTTAGTCAAATCTGCTTGCCAGCTTTCTTTGATGGTTTCTTCAAGTTCTCCTTTTTCTATTTGTTCTTGTAGTTTCTCTGTGCCCGCATGTTTGGTAAAACCACTTTTGTTGAAGACCTTGGTTTTGTCTTCTGAATTTATATTCGCATCTATAAGCCATTGAACGGATACTTCACTCATTCTTGGAAATTCTGATAAATCCTTGCCAAAGCAAATCTTTCCATTTTCTTTTGGTGATTTTGAACCAAAATTAGGCATAGGGGTATACCTAAAACTGTATTGCGTACTGTCTAAAAAAGAAGCCCCATAACATTGAAACTGTAATTCCGTTCCTCTTCCGGCATTTACGTTCGTCCCTTCAAAAAGACCTAAACTAGGGTAGAGGTTAATGGCAATATCGTTCGGTAAATTTGGAGAAGGACGAACAGGTAAACTATACTCTGTTTCGTGAGTCCAGTTCTCTAAGTGTATTACGGTAAGGTCTGCTTTCTTCTCGCCTTCAATCCATTTTTCTCCATTGATCATTTGAGCATATTCGCCAATAGTCATCCCATAAACTAAAGGTATTTCCGTCATACCTAGAAAACCGGTATGTGCTTTTTCCATTGTTGGGCCATCTATATAGTGCGCATTAGGATTTGGGCGATCTAATACAATTAAAGGAATGTCATGTGCTGCACAAGCTTCCATAACCAATTGCAGGGTGGCAATATAGGTGTAGAAACGAACACCCACATCTTGAATGTCAAAAAGGACAACATCAATATCTTTCAATTGTTCCGCAGAAGGTTTTCTGTTTTTTCCATATAAAGAAATAAGAGGGAGCCCCGTTTTGCTATCAACACCATCTTTTACTTTTTCTCCGGCGTCTACAACACCTCTAAATCCATGTTCAGGAGCAAATACTTTCTTAACATCTACCTGTAAGGAGAGTAAGGAGTCTACCAAATGAATATATGGAGTAGGTGTATTTATACTATCCTTAGAGGGTTTGAAAATAATGGTAGTCTGATTACCAACAATACCTACTCGTTTGCCTTTTAGTAAAGGTAAATAGGCGTTAGTTCTGTTGGCGGCAACAATAATAGGCTTCTCAACAATAGTATCTGTGAGGACCAAAGTGGGTTCATAAGTAGATTTCTCTGTTTTAGTCGGGTTTCCGCATGCCACAACAAGCAAAAACCAAATGAAAAATGTACTTTTGAGACAGTTTAAAAATGCCATATATTGAATTTTGAATATTTTTTGGCCAAGCGGCTTATTAAGGGCGAAGCGCATAAAATTAGCATTTCCGCTCCAATAATAAAAATAGCAATTGCAGCTATTGCATTGGGGGTCGTTATGATGCTGATAACTATCTCTACAGGAATAGGTCTTAAATATAAGATTCGGGAGAAAGTAGCAGCCTTTAATGGTCACATTCAGATATCTAGTTACGACAATAATGCATCTGATGTTTCGGTGATGCCGGTTTCGTTAAATCAAGATTTTTATCCAGAATTTAAAGATGTTGATGGTATTGACCATGTGCAGGCCGTTGCCAGTAAAGCTGGGATTATTAGGACTGAGACTACTTTTGAAGGTGTCATAGCAAAAGGTGTTGGTAGTGACTACAACTGGTCTGTTTTTGAGGAGTATCTGGTAGATGGGAAGCTTCCCGATTATTCTGGCGATTTAAATGAAGAGGTATTAATGTCAGAGCTTATGGCAAATCGTCTCGCTTTAAAAACTGGTGACACCTTTTATTCATTTTTTCTTAAAGATGGTGATGTTTCAAAATTACCCAACCAGCGAAAATTTAAGATTACCGGACTTTACGATAGTGGTTTTGAAGAGTTTGATGGGCTTTATCTGTTTACGGATATACGTCACATTCAACACATGAACAAATGGGAAGATGACCAAGTTGGTAATTTTGAGGTCTTCCTAAATAATTTTGATGACATAGACGAAAAAAGTAAAGAAATCTATGGTAAAACCCTATCTACTTTAGATACGCAGACCATAATAAATAAGTATTACAAGATTTTTGAATGGATCAGCCTTTTCGATTTTAACATCATTCTAATTATAGGCATTGTTATCATTGTAAGTGGGTTTAATATGATTACCGCTTTGTTGGTTCTTATTCTAGAACGAACGCAAATGATAGGCATTCTTAAAGCTTTAGGATCTGCCAATTGGAGCATTCGTAAAGTCTTTTTGTACAACGCTAGCTACCTTATTGGTGTGGGCCTTTTCTGGGGGAATATTATAGGACTCGGTGCCATCTACCTTCAAGATAAATTCCAAATACTAAAATTTCCAAATCCAAAAGAATACTACATAGATTATGTGCCGGTTCATATAGATTTTGTTACCGTACTAATCCTAAATATTGGTGTATTGGTTCTCTGCATCGTTATGCTTTTGGTGCCCTCTTACATCATTACAAAAATTACTCCCGTAAAGGCAATCAAGTTCGAATAGAAAGGAAGAAGAACGTCACTTTTTTTATGTGTTACGTTCTTTGTATTTTACCCTTCATATAAAATAAGCAACAGTTCATTTATGAAATACGCAGAAAATATACTGGGAACTATTGGCAACACGCCATTAGTAAAAGTTAACAAGCTTACTGCTGATTTACCTTGTTTGGTTTTGGCTAAGTATGAAACCTTTAATCCTGGTAACTCGGTAAAAGACCGCATGGCTTTACAAATGATAGAAGATGCCGAAGCTTCTGGTGTATTAAAGCCCGGCGGTACTATCGTAGAGGGTACTTCTGGTAATACAGGTATGGGTTTGGCATTAGCAGCTACCATAAAGGGCTATAAGTTAATTTGCGTCATTAGCGATAAGCAATCAAAAGAAAAAGTAGATATTTTAAGGGCAATGGGCAGTGAAGTACATGTTTGCCCTACGGATGTTGAGCCTAGCGATCCAAGAAGTTATTATTCTACAGCTAAACGTTTGGCTACGGAAATCCCTAACGCCTGGTATGTAAACCAATACGATAACCCAAGCAATGCAAAAGCACATTATGAAAGTACGGGACCCGAAATCTGGGAACAGACAAATGGTAAAATTACACATTTTGTTGTTGGTGTAGGAACAGGAGGAACCATTTCCGGAGTCGGGAAATTTTTGAAAGAGAAGAATCCGGATATTAAAATTTGGGGTGTGGACACCTATGGCTCGGTTTTTAAGAAATATCATGAGACCGGTATTTTTGATGAAAAGGAAATCTATCCGTATATCACAGAAGGTATAGGGGAAGATATTCTGCCGAAAAATGTAGATTTTGATGTTATTGATGGCTTTACCAAAGTGACCGATAAAGATGCAGCAATTTACACGCAGCGTTTGGCAAAAGAAGAGGCTATGTTTTTGGGTAATTCTGCCGGTGCCGCTATAAAAGGAGTGCTACAGCTGAAAGAACATTTTACAAAAGACGACATAGTAGTAGTCCTTTTTCATGATCATGGAAGCCGCTATGTTGGCAAGATGTTTAATGATGATTGGATGCGCGAAAAAGGGTTTTTAGATTAGCTTTGTAAGACCACATAAGAAAAACGACTTCTTGTAAATAGCTATAAAATATAGTGCCATGATAGAACTTAAATTTGAAAATCAAAAAGTACATATAGATGCTGGCGAATTGGTGAGTTATACCGTAGATGGTTACGAGTATATTCATCAAAAGGGTAGTCCGGGTTGGCGTAGTTCGGATACAGAGATGTTTCCGATTATTGGCCCTACGGCCGATGCCAAGTTTCAAGTACAGACTCCAAGAGATATTGCTATTCAAGATCAGCACGGTCTTCTTCGTGAAATGGCGTATGAGGTTGTCTCTACAACAGACGCTGAAGCAGTATTGAAAAAAAAATATACAACAGGTACTCGAATAAAAAACTCAAAATTCCCTAATAAGTCTAATAAGGAATGGTTGTTCTGGACATACGATTTCAACTTTAAGAAAACATTCCGTTTGTCGCAAGATGGACTTGAGGTAAACTTTACGATTTCTGGTGAACGAGATATGCCTTTTATGTTAGGATATCATCCTGCATTCAAACTATATGCGGAAAGACCAGTTGTGGTGGCAGGCGAAAAGGAAATCACGTTAGCAGAAATCATGGCTGTAGGTAATCGAGCCTTTCAAGTTCCGGGTTGTACGGAGGTTGTGCTTAAGGACCAGAAAGAACTACGTATTCGGACGGAAGGCTTTGGTAATTTTATGTTATGGACAGAGGTACCCAATATGGTTTGCATAGAACCTATTACTTTTTACCCCTATGCTGTAGCGCAAACCAAGCTTCATGAAGGTTTTGATTATTTAAAGGATGAAGATGCGCAGTATAGAGTCTTCATTAGTGCAATAAATTAAAAAATAAACATGGAAGAAGGTCTTTTGCAGAATTACGGATATCTTTTTGAAGAAGCACTCTTAGCAGAAATGCAAGAAGTAGGTGTGGTCAAAAAGTTTTCGCAGGGTACTGTTATTATGGACATAGGAGAGACCATATCTCATATGCCGCTATTGCTGAACGGCGCTATAAAGATTTTACGTGAAGATGAAAGTGGAGATGAACTTATTCTCTATTTCTTAGAAAGGGGAGATACCTGCGCCATGACATTTTCATGTTGTGTAGGTACGCATAAAAGTGAGATACGTGCGGTAGCCGAAAGTGATACGGAACTAATCATGATTCCCGTAGAAAAGATGGAAGCATGGATGGCAAAGTATACAACATGGCGCCAGTTTATTTTAGATAGTTACCACACCCGGATGACGGAGTTACTTGAAACGGTAGATACAATAGCTTTTTTGCGGATGGATGAGAGGTTGCTGAAACATCTGCAAGATAAAGCTATGGTTAACCATGATGAATACGTTCAGACCACGCATCAAGATATTGCTTACGATTTAAACACCTCACGAGTAGTTATTTCAAGGTTACTTAAAAAACTGGAGAAAGAAGGGAAAATAGAGATGCAGCGCAATAGAATTAAAGTAATCGATTTATAATAGTTATCCACTTTTTAAAAGAAACGTTTCTACAGAAGATTTAAAATTAAGTTAAATAATTGGAATGATTGTTCCAAATTATATACATTTGCCTCGTGAATAAGAAAGATAGCATCTTACAGTCTGCTTTAGAACTTTTAGTTGAAAAGGGAGTGCACAATACACCTATGTCTGCTATTGCCAAAAATGCAGGAACTGGTATGGGAACGATATATAATTACTTTCCCACTAAAGATGTCTTGATAAATGAGTTGTATGTTAACATTAAAAAACAAGAAGACACTGCGTTTCCTGACTTTGATGCAACACGTCCAATTAAAACTCAATTTGAAGCGTATTTAAGAGATATTATCCTGTTTTTTATTGATAATGCCCAGTATTTCATGTTTATGGAGCAAGTTAGAGCTTCACCAATTATTACGGAAGAAAGCAAGAAAGTGGGGATTGCAACGGTACTGCCGGTTTATGATTTGATCAATAAAGGCAAGGATGAGCGTATTATAAAGGACATAGAGACAGATGAGCTCATTCAGTTTATGGGTGGGGCAGTGGTTTCATATTTAAGATGGTACCATACGCAAGAGCATACAAACTCAAATTCAAGTTCTATTCAAAATCAAGTGAATATGACTTGGGATGCTATAAAAGAGTAAAAAAAATTTAAGTATATAATGGAGTGAACGTTCATTCCAAAATAGTGACATTGTAAATCAATAGAAATGAAAAGAAACGTTTTAATTACAGGAACATCATCGGGAGTAGGGTTAGAGGCTTCATTACTTTTTGCATCAAAAGGATACAAGGTTTATGCAAGCATGAGAAACCTAGCAAAAGCAACCGCACTTAAAGAGAAAATAAAAGAAGGCAACTTAGATATTGAAATAGTAGAACTAGATGTTACCAAAATAGATTCTATTAAAAAGGCCGTAGAAACTATTGTTGAGAAGGACGGTAAAATAGACGTTTTGGTAAACAATGCTGGAGCAGGTTTTGCCAAAACTACGGAGCAATCTAGCGAAGAGGAAATTAGATGGGTTACGGATGTAAATTATCATGGTGTTGTTTTCTGTACGCAAGCGGTTTTGCCCTATATGCGTAAGCAAAGATCAGGTCAGATTATTTCTGTTACTTCTGTTGGAGGTTTGGTTGGACAACCTTTTAATGAACTATACTGTGGCGCTAAATTTGCTGTAGAAGGATATATGGAAGGTTTGGCAAGTTATGTAACCGATGCTTTCAATATTAATTTCAGTTGTGTTGAGCCAGGAGGAATTTCTACGGAATTCATGACTTCTGCAGTTGGAAAAACAGTAGTTGAAGGACAAATGGCATCAGGTGAGTATCTGCCAATTTTTCAACAGTACATGGATAAAAGTGTAAGTAGATCAAGTGAAAGTGCTGAAATCGTTTTCCAAACAGGAACCGAAGTAGCTGAGGTTGTTCTTGAGGTTGCAGAAAATGAGCATCCGCCTATGCGTACTCGTACCTCTGAATGGGGAGAAGAGTTATGTGAATTAAAAACAAAAGCGGATCCTGATGGCACTAAATTGGTGAACCAAGTAAAAGCTAAGTTTTTATAAAAATTGTTGATTGTCAGCTAGGCTGATTTTCAGTTGCCTAGCTGACAAATGTCATATTATATTTGTCTTTTATTGTTTATTTTTACTGTTCTGTCGTGTAGTTAATTTATGTCTAGAATAGGAAAAATTCTGTTACCGAGCATGCTACTGATGTTTCTCATTGGTTGCGGAGGTGATGGAAAAAAGCAGGAAAAGACCCAAAATAAAATTAGGGTCGTAACCACGTATACGGCATTGCCAAGAACGGTAAAATCTCCAGCAGATAATCCCGCTACACCTGAAAAGGAAGCGCTTGGAAAGTTACTTTTTTACGACCCCATTCTTTCTGGAAACAAAGATGTAGCCTGCGCCACTTGTCATCATCCAGACAATGGTTATGCGGAGTTTTTAGATATTAGCATTGGTCCTAATGCCACTGGTCTAGGTACGCGAAGAAAATTCAATGCGTTCAATGATATTCCCTTTGTAAAAAGAAACGCGCAAACTATTATCAATTCAGCGTATAATGGCATGGATGCCTTTGGGAATTATGAACCTTCTGAAGCAACTATGTTCTGGGATGATCGCGTAAAAAGTCTCGAAAAACAAGCACTGGAACCTATAAAGGCTTTTGAGGAAATGCGTGGTCACGGTTTTGCTGAGGATAGCATTTTGCAAATTGTGGTAGATCGGGTAAAAGACATACCGGAGTATCAAAAGTTGTTTGCTTCGGCATTTAATGAGCCAGATGCCGTTTCGGTAATTAATTTAGCAAAGGCCATTGCTGCTTTTGAACGCTCATTGGTAACCAATAATTCTCGATTTGACCAATATATGAGAGGAGACCAAGAGGCTATCTTAATTTCAGAGAAAGAGGGTTTTGAGCTTTTCAAATCGGTAGGATGTGTCAACTGTCATAACGGCCCTATGTTTTCGGATTATAAGATGCACGTTCTGGGCACACCTATCAATGACAAATTAGAGCAACCAGATGCTGGTTTTAAAGATACTTTCGCCTTTCGTACGCCCACACTTAGGAATTTACGTTTTACACCACCTTATATGCACAACGGTAGTTTGTCCAGCCTTAAAAAAGTGTTGGAATTCTATGAAGACATTGCCAACGGAAAAGAGCGTAACGAACATGTATCCGTTCAGAAGTATGATCCTTTTGTTAGGGAACTAGATCTGTCGGTTAAGGAAATGTCCCAGATTATTTCGTTTTTGAATACCCTTAATGATACTGATTTTGATAAAACCATACCAGAACGCGTACCAAGCGGTCTGGCCGTGGGTGGCAATATTCAATAATTATAACAGTTTTAGTCTTAGTTTCTTTGTGTTGATGTAACACAGGTAACACAGGGATTTTAGATTAAGTGGTACATTTGTCTTATGCGAAGAATTCTCCCTTTTTTGGAGTGGATTACGGACTATAACAAAGGCTGGTTTTCCAAAGATTTAATAGCGGGTCTAACCGTGGGTATCATATTGATCCCACAGGGAATGGCATATGCTATGATTGCCGGTTTACCTCCTGTATACGGACTCTACGCTTCGTTAGTGCCCATGATTGTGTATGCATTTTTTGGTACATCTAGACAGCTTGCCGTAGGCCCTGTAGCAATGGATTCTCTTTTGCTGGCAGCAGGTCTGGGTACTTTAGCTATCACTTCTACGGACGATTATATTGCCATGGCCTTGCTTTTGGCCTTTTGTGTTGGAGCCGTACAATTAACGTTGGGTGTTCTACGGATGGGCTTTTTGGTGAATTTTCTATCCAAACCCGTCATAAGTGGTTTTACATCCGCGGCAGCGTTAATTATAATGTTCAGTCAATTAAAGCACCTTTTAGGGGTTGACATCACCCGTAGTAATCGGTTTGATGTTTTAATAATGAATGCTTTTGAAAGGATACCGGATACCAACTTATATGATTTTGCTATAGGTTTAGTCGGTATAATTATCATTGTAGCTTTAAAGAAATTTGATAAGAGAATACCTGGAATTCTATTTGTAGTTATTCTAGGAATTTTGGTAGTTTACTTTTTAAATCTAGCTGTTTTTGGAGTCAATATTGTGGGTGAGATTCCTACGGGGTTACCCTCTTTTCAGTTACCGAAATTCAAAATGGATACCATTATAGAATTGGCGCCAATAGCTGTAACACTTGCACTTATTGGGTATTTAGAAGCTATATCCATCGGTAAATCCATGGAGGAACAAACAGGTGAAGATACTATAGATGCCAACAAGGAACTTATTGCTTTGGGAAGCTCCAATATGCTAGGCTCTTTATTTCAATCTTATGTAGTAACAGGTAGCTTTTCGCGCTCGGCAATCAATGGTCAGGCAGGAGCAAAAACACCTATGGCCTTAATTTTTAGTGCTATTGCCGTGGCTATAACACTGTTGTTTTTAACGCCTTTATTCTATTATTTACCCAATGCCGTTTTAGCAAGTATTATAATGGTGTCCGTATTTGGTCTTATTGATGTTGCGTATCCAAAGAGTCTTTGGGAATACCGGAAAGATGAACTTTTTGTGCTGATTACCACATTTTTGATAACACTTTTTGCAGGGATATCAGAAGGTATTTTAGCGGGCGTATTGTTGTCCTTGTTGTTAATGGTGTACAAGAGTTCAAAGCCTCATTTTGCAGTTTTAGGAAAGATAGAAGGCTCGGATTATTATAAGAATGTAGATAGGTTTGGAGAGAACGTTTTGGTTCGTGATGATTTGCTTATCGTAAGGTTTGATTCCCAATTGTATTTTGGGAATAAGAACTTTTTTAAGAAGCAGCTTTTGAAAAATGTAGCGGCCAAAGGAGGTAAACTCAAAGGAGTTATTCTAAATGCAGAGGCCATAAGTTATATAGATTCCAGCGCAGCGCAAATGCTTATACGAGTTATTGAAGAACTGCATGAAAGAGGACTTCAGTTTTATATTTCAGGAGCTACAGGTCCAACGCGGGATACCATTTTTAGTAGTGGTATTATAGAGGTGCTGCATAAACAATACCTATTTGTCCAGACCAAAGAGGCGGTAGATTATTTTGATAATATGACACCTTTATCCGTATTGAGTTCACAAGTAGCTCACCAGAGCCGTCGGGACCGTAACTAATGTTACTTTCTAATTTAATGAATAGAGGTATTTTTGTAAAGAGCAGTGAAGTAAGGCTTTAGATACAGTAGTAGGTAAAGCGTATAATTTTCCCTAACGGGAAATAAAAAGACAAAAGATTATGAAGATAGAACAGATATATACCGGATGCCTGGCACAGGGCGCATATTATATAGAAAGTAAAGGTGAAGTGGCCATTATTGACCCACTACGTGAAGTACACCCTTATATAGAAAGAGCCGAAAAGGACAAGGCTAAAATCAAGTATATTTTTGAGACTCACTTTCATGCAGATTTTGTGAGCGGCCATGTTACTCTTTCAAAAGAAACCGGAGCACCTATTGTTTACGGGCCCAATGCAGACCCTACGTTTGAAGCCATTATAGCCAAAGATGGACAAGAATTTAAAATTGGGGATATTACCATAAAAGCGTTGCATACACCTGGGCATACCATGGAAAGTACTACGTATTTGTTGAAAGACGAAAATGGAAAAGACCATGCTATTTTCTCTGGGGATACGTTGTTTTTAGGTGATGTAGGGAGACCGGATTTGGCTCAAAAAGCTGCAACTATGACCCAAGAAGATTTGGCGGGTATTTTGTTCGATAGTTTAAGAAACAAAATCATGCCGTTGTCAGATGATATCATTGTTTACCCGGCGCATGGTGCAGGTTCCGCTTGTGGTAAAAATATGATGAAAGAAACGGTAGATACGTTGGGCAACCAAAAGAAAATGAACTACGCGTTACGTGCAGATATGACCAAAGAAGAGTTTGTTGAAGAAGTTACCGATGGTTTGCTTCCTCCACCAAAATACTTCCCTTTGAATGTTAAGATGAACAAAGAAGGGTATGAAGATATTGCCGATGTCTTAGATCGCGGTACAACAGAATTGAATCCGGATGCTTTTGAATTAATAGCAAACGAAACAGGTGCAGTAGTACTAGATGTTAGACCTCAGAAAGATTTTATAACAGGTCATATTCCAAGATCTATTTTTATTGGTCTTAATGGCGATTTTGCTCCGTGGGTAGGTGCGCTTATTGCAGATACAAAGCAGCCCCTTTTATTGGTGACACCAGAAGGCATGGAAGAAGAGGCGGTAACCCGTTTGTCCCGTGTTGGTTTTGATGCCACTATTGGGGTTCTAAAAGGTGGATTTGAAGCTTGGAAGAAAGCCGGTAAAGATTATGATACGATTACTTCGATTTCTGCAGAAGAGGCAAAATCGAAAATTGAAAATAAAGAAGCTGAGGTTTTTGATGTGCGTAAAGAGAGCGAATTTCTTTCTGAGCATGTTCTTGGCGCTGTTAATACGCCATTAGATGGTTTGAATGATTATCTGAGCGAATTTCCAAAAGACAAAACCTTCTTGGTACATTGTGCAGGTGGCTATCGTTCGGTTATAGCAGAATCTATTTTGAAGAGCAGAGGCATACACAACTTTATAGATATAGGAGGCGGTTTTGGAGCCCTTAAAAAGGCCGAAGTTCCTTCCTCCGACTATGTTTGCCCTACTACTTTATAAGTACGTACAGACGTTTAAAAACCCCCATTGTTTAGAGGAGCAATGGGGGTTTTGTTTTATAAAACACGCAATAGCGAAGTCTTGCTTAGTGCTACTACAGGTTTTAGTTTTTTAAATAAACCTTTTGGATTTTTGTCAATCTATTTGATGTAATACTGAAGAAGGAACTTATCGCAAGAATAAATCCAATAATTATAAATAAACTGCCTAAAGGAGAACCGTTAATTAGGATGAACCCAATTAGTGTGAGACCCAATGCAATGATAATTTGTTTTACGCACTTTTTATAAGTCGTGTACTTCACTTTCAAAAGAATATCCTCGTCTTGTATTTTGTCAAATTGTTCCTCGTCAATAGATCCTTTCTCTTTTTGTTGAATCAGTTTTTCTTTTACTGTTAATCGACCGTATTGAAATCGCTCATCGGTTAAGAATTTTGTGATTTCGGCTTGTTCTTCCATTTAGCAATTGTTTGGCGATTTAGTTCTTAGGCCATACGGTTTCAAAATATTCACAAACCACAAGCATATCCTCAGTAGGCTCTTGCTCGCTTTCTTTCATGGTACTTGCAAAGAAATCCCAATGGGCTTTTTTCCATTTCTGTAAGGGTTCAACGGTTGTTCCCATATCCAGAGCAGCGTAAGCTTCTGATATTTCATTAAAAGGAATGGTGTCTACTTTTTTGATTTGAATGATAGCTCGTGCGGTTCCATCAAAATCTGTGATAATGTGTTTTGTGCCTACGGATGGTAAATCTGCATTAGCTTCTGCATACCAAGAATATAATCCGGAACCCGCTTGCTTTTTTCCTTTTAAGACCAATTCCGCTAAACGGTTGGCATCTTCCTCATTATCATGAAAAAACCAAGACTCTGGTTGTTCCTCTTCTTTGAACTCTACATTAGATTGGGTAAAGCTCTCCCACATTTCCTGAACGGATGGGTCTATAGCAACCTCTTGTTCCGTTTTGGTTTCGCCTTTGCAGCTGGTCAGAATTAGAAAGGCGATTAGGATGAGGTGTTTCATTTTAATGTTAGATTTTATTACTAACTCGACTAGATCGAGGCTTATATGAGTTGATTTTGTGTTGAATTAATGACTTTTAGAACGATTACTTTATTTATGCAATCTCTTATTCATACATTGTAATTCTAAAGTCTTTAATCAACTCAGCTAATTCTTCCATTTCCTTTTGTCTTGGGTAATGTCTATTGATAATATATAAAGTGACATAGTTTAAGAGAATTGAACATATTAAAATAAAACTTATTCTTGTTCTATGGAATTTTTTTAATTCCTTTTCATCATTAGGTTGCTCGCTTTCCGGTTTTGTCATGCCACGAGCAAATAGACTTCCGAATAAAGTTCCGTGCATAATTTCAGATGAATGTCGGTAAATGAAAAATAAATTTATCACTAACATCATTCCGATTTCTTTTCCATAATAATCACGAATGATTTCAACCTTTTTGAATACGTTATCTCCCGTCCAAGACCTAATTTCAAATCCTTTTTTAGAAGTGAAGTAATTCAAAGCTTCTTTTAGCTTATCGGAAATTGGTGCTTTGTCTATGTCTTTTAGCCCAATACCAAAAGCTAAATCTTTTATCTCAATTTTTCTGTCTAAATCACGAAATGCTTTTTGGTGATAATGTTGTAATG
This sequence comes from Zobellia barbeyronii, assembly GCF_018603515.1. Taxonomy (GTDB): domain Bacteria; phylum Bacteroidota; class Bacteroidia; order Flavobacteriales; family Flavobacteriaceae; genus Zobellia; species Zobellia barbeyronii. The sequence goes on along the minus strand of NZ_JACATN010000004.1, from coordinate 281,869 downwards.
CTTTTTTTACGGTCTCTTCTCCTTTTGCTCCGAAATATCCCAAGTTTAAAACATGGTCAAAAACAATTCGAGATAAAGAATAGCAGTCTCGCATTTTTCCCATAGAAGATAACACAAGTAATGAATGACTAGTATCAAGAATTGGTCCAGTCATTAGTGAAAAAGACATTGCAATATCATCGTTTGTGTCTGCTAATCCTTTGTCGATTGATTTAGCGATTAATCTAATTGACTTGTCCAACGTTTGCTGTGCAACATCCAAATACTCCTTTGTTCCTAATTTAATTTCTTTATTCATTTCGTTTGTTGCAGAACTCCATCGTAAGGATTTAAAACATATTTAATGTTTAGAGATGTTTTAGTTTCCTAAACGAAAAGTACTAGAAATTTCTGACAACTTCACCAAGGCAAGGAATTATTCTAGGAACAGATAAAACCTGACCAAGGTGATTGAATAGCTAAGGTGTATTTCTTATTCCGTTTTCTTCACTGGATTGAGACTATTTTAAGGTTTTAGGGTTACAGTCAACCTGTATTTTTTACTGTTTTTATTTATGATTTTGAATGGAATTAATAATTACATTTACTTTGTTTTTAACGTAAAATCTTACATGAAGAAACTAGCTTTAATATTCATTATTTGTACTTTTTTTTCTTGTGGCAGCGCCAAATACGATTATTTTTTTGATACAGGAAAGGAGTTGGATTTCAGTACGGGAAAATGGATTATGAATAGAACCGTATCTAACTCTAAAAAGTTTGATACCAAATTGTATTACAATTCATTAGAAGATTTTAAAAAAATACTAGGTGATTCATTAGTTGAGATACATACGCTAAGAGCATCAAAATTGATAGCTCCTGAAATTAAGTTCAACTTATCGGACTTAGAGCTAAAGGAATTAAAGAAAGCTACAGATTGCGATTACATTATTAACATAGGAGGCAATGTAATTAGTGATGGTGCCGGCTCAATAGGCTTTGAAGGTGAGACTTCAAGCAACAGAGCTTCGGTATCCGTAGCAATCTATGATTTGAATACGGGAGAACTTATCTCCTCATCTCAAGTATACGGAAAAACACTCCCCAACCAAGAGTCCATTTTCCCAGATGATAAAAGTGTACCTTCAATTAATCCCAGTTCACATATGATTATGTTAAACGGAGCAAGGAAGCTTATACAGAAATACAAGAAAAACAGGTTGAATTAAATACCAATAATATTGGTTTTAAATGCTGAACGGGTGGTTAATCATAATATCAAACGCAAAATAATGTACATCTGTGATGGAGTCTTTTCCAATAAGGTCGTTCATATAGCCCAAGTTAAACGTGAGTTTTTGTTTTGGAAATGTTATGGAGTAATACAGACAAAACCGGATTTCCTGATATTCAAATGTACTCCAGCTATTGGTTCGGGTGGTGGAAAACATAGCTTCTGCCGTTGTTGAAATTTTGTGCGTTTCTAATGCATTAAGGTTAAAAGCGGCTTTTGCCCGAAAGCGAGAACGAAACTGGGTGTTTTTTGTAGCGGCGCTAAAATCTGGGTCGTAGAAAAACCGGAGTTCCGGACGATAGCTAAATGAATAGTCCATCTTATTCAGGGAATTTAAGTATGAAAACCTACTGTAAATCCTTAATTCTTGACGTGCATTTGGTGTGTCCAGATCATAAGGTGGGGTGTCTTTGTATTTGTTTTGCCAACGATAGCTTAGGGCAGCGGAGTACTTCCAGTTTTTTCTAAACTGGTGCGTTACTTCTTCATTTACAACATAAATAGAGGATTTCTCAAACGGGTTGTAGGCATCAGGATTGCTAATGCGCCCTAGACCCAAATGGGTAGCGGAGGTAACGGTTTTTGTTTCATTGAGGTGTTGCTTCATACCAATGGCAAACCAAGAGGCGGTATTGGCCTCGCCCAATCCCGGAGGGGAAAATTGGGCAAGGCAGTTTACATTTATAATCGTTCCTAATAGGATAGCTGACCAAGTTTTTACCATTTCTGAATGACTTTAGTCTTCTATTTTACTAATCAGGTTACCATCAGCATCAATAATAGCATCCCAATCTTGTTGCGTAAGGGCATCTAGTTCTAATTTATAGACCACTTTATCGTTATCTGTAATGCGTTCCAAATCGTCTACGGAGTAGCCTTTAAAATCTGTTTTTATTCTATCCTTAACAGCTTTTGGTAATTCACTTTTGGCAATTTCCTCTTTGTGTTTTACGACATCACCTTCGGCATTGTACCATACATCATGGTCTTTGTTCCAGCCCATTTCAAAATCAACATTGTACAGGTTTCCGTCCATTTCCCATTCTATATCCGATGCTTTTGGAAATTCTTTGTTGAATTTGTTTACAATGATGGATGGAACTTGACTCTGTGGAATGTCTTGAGCTTGTGCAATTGAGCCTATTAGTAATGCTACCCCGATACTTAAAATTTGTTTGTTCATCTTATATGATTTTTTAGATTATAAGACAAAAGAAACACCCGAATTTGGAAAGACTTGGGAAAGGAATTTATGCCGAAGGAAAATCTATTTTAAAATTATGCAAACCATCGCGGAAAGCATAGGAAACCTGAAAATCGTATAGCACAGAAATAGCTTTTACAATGGCGAGCCCCAGTCCTGTTCCCTTAGAATTAGAATTGGGTTTGTAGAAACGCGTAAAAATTAGATTTTCATCTAGTTTCTGGGGATGACCGGTATTACTTATGTTGACAGCTTTTTTAGTTATTTCTATAGAGACATTTCCGTTGGGAATGTTATGGAAAATAGCATTCCTGAGTAAATTAGAAATCATAACATTAGCGAGGGAAGCATCCATTTTCGAATCTAATTCTGCACTTTCGTTTATGGATATGTTCACCGTTTTAAAGGATGCTATTTCCTCTAAATCGTTTACACAATTGCCCACAACTTGGTTGAGGGAAACGGTCTGATTATCTAAAAACTGCTTGTTCTCTATTTTGGTCAAAAGCAATAATGATTTGTTTAGGCGAACCAGGCGTTCAATAATCTGCATGACCTCCGCAATATTTTCGGCCTGCTCGTTTTGTAGGTTTCCGTTTTCAATTAGCAGTTCTAGTTTATTGGTGGCTATGGCCAAAGGCGTTTGCAGCTCGTGCGAGGCGTTGCCTATAAATTCTTTTTGGTGTTCGTAGGTTTGGGTAGCGTGCTGTAATAGGGAGTTTACTGCATTTTGTAAATCTGTAAATTCCTTGGTCTCAGTTTTTACTTGGGGAAGTACTTGGTTTTTTTCCAAGCGGAATTCCTTTAACTGGTTCAAGAACTCATAAAATGGTTTCCAGAGTTTTTTGAGCGCAAAGTTGTTGATGACCACAATGCTGATGATTAACGTTAGGTACAACCAAATTACATCAGAAAGAAGTTCCTTTACTAAATCATCTTCTTCTACCATGGAATTGGCCACTTTTAGCTCATAGTATTGACCATTAAGCTCAAAAGCGGTAACGAGCATTCGCACGGGTTCGGGTTCCATTTCTTCATCATCGGCATCTTGCATATACAGCGTAGTATCAAGATAATTGTCCTTAACCGAAAGGGCCTGTTGTTTGTCTATTTGCCGAATGGCGAAGAAACTTTCATCAAAATAATCTTTGGTTAAAAGCGTAGAATCTTGTTGCGCATTTAGGATGATGAGGCGCTTGTAATTTTCCAATCCTTCGTCTATACTACTCTTAATTTCATTGAGTAGGTTGAAGTAAAAAATCACGGACCAAACCGTAACAATCGCCAGAATTGAAAGCGATAGGTATTTTATGGATTGGTTGAGTAGTTTCATTTTTCAACCAGTTTGTATCCAATTCCGTAAACGGATTCTATTTCTATATCCGCACAGGCAGATTGTAATTTTTTTCTCAGGTTTTTAATTTGATAATAGACAAAGTCAAAATTATCGGCTTCATCAGAATTATCGCCCCAGACGTGTTCCGCCAACGCAGATTTTGTAACCAATCGGTTTTTGTTGAGCAAGAAGTAATTTAGAATGTCAAACTCCTTTCTATTAAGTGGAATATTCTTATGGTCAACCATAAACGTCCTTTCTTTTAGGTCTAGAACACTGTTGGCAATTTCAATAGTGTTTTTTCCGTCTAATTTTTGTCTTCGCAGAACAGCTTTAACTCTCGCGTTAAGTTCAGCCAGGTGAAAGGGCTTGGTAAGATAATCATCCGCTCCAAGTTCCAGCCCTTTAAGTTTGTCGTCCAAAGAATCTTTGGCAGAGATGATAATTACGTTTTCGTTTTTACCCGCTTTTTTAAGTTCGGCTAGAATCTCCAATCCATTCCCATTAGGCAGCATAATATCTAAGAGAATACAATCGTACTCATAAATAAAAATCTTGTCTATGGCGCTATGGTAATCGGAGGCCGTTTCAACAAGAAAATTCTCTTTTTCAAGTGATTCTTTAATGTTACTGAGTAACTGGGGCTCGTCTTCTATGGCTAAAATTTTCACGCCATAAATTTAGTTTAAGATATTGGAAAGATTTGGGAATTGTGAGGTTTTTATGTTTTACGCCTTTACTAAATTACTATGCCAGATGGATGAATGTTGTTACTATCAATCTTCATATTTTAATGTTCTTATAAGGAGAGAGGTAAAAGAGATGGAGGTTAATACCAGTACAAAAACAGGAAAGTAAAGTGCAGATATTAGAACCATTAAACCGGCTACAACTAGGTTAATAAACAGTCCTGTTTTGTCTTTGTTTCTTAGAATGGAAACCCCAAAACTTATTAATAGTAGGCCCATGGCTAAACTAAATCCGTTATGGAAATCCAATACGGAAACTTCAGACCCAATTTTTATAAGAGTATTTTTCATGGCATGCTTTAATTCCGGATGTGGATGTGTGGAGTTTTCTAAAATAAAATGGGTTGTAGTATGTCCTAAACCTGTAATTAGCATAGTTATGCCTCCAATTTTTTCAAATGTGATACTTTTCATGATTCGTTTTTTTGTTTAAACAAATCTCTAGAAATGCAGTGGAGTCATCACTTAACTTTGGGTAACTAATGCTTAGAAAGTTGGTTTCTAATTCTACTTAATGATTGTGGAGTTATTCCTAAATAACTGGCAATATGTTTTAAGGAATATTTCTGAAAAAAATAGGGTTGGGTTTCCAATAGCAGTACATACCGCTCTGTGGGGGTCAAAAATAACATTTGTGCTGTTCTACGTTTACTGTTCAGAAAAATCTGTTCACTAATAATTCTGCCAAACTTATTCCAATAGAAAGAAGTGTCGTAAAGGGTATGCAGGCCCGTTCTGTCTAAATAAATGACTTCGCCCTTATCAATAGCCTTAATCCACAATGTGGACGGTTCTTGGCTTATAAAACTTTCGTAATCTGTAATGAATTCATTTTCGGACCGTAAGAGAAGGTTGGTTTCAACCAGATTGTCGTCTGTGTGGTATGACCGTATGGAGCCAGATTTTATAAAGGCAATAAAATTGCAGATGTTAGGAGGGGAGAGTAACTGTTCTTCTTCTTGGAATTTGGTAACGGTGAGATGTGGTTTTATAACCTCCCAATCCTGTTCTTCAATAGGAAGAATCTGGTTTAAAATGTGTTTTAGTGTTTCGATTTTTGTGGTTGATTAAGGTTGGATGAATATAGTAATATCTACCCAGTTTGAGTTCCAACACGAAAGTTTTTAGAAATTTATATCACCTTAAAAACCTGTAGAATTTATAGTATAAAAAAAATGCGATGCTGATAATTATCATATTTTCTGATACCATTTCATCTTAACTTTAAGTATTAATTTAAAAATCAAAGTTATGATCTCTCAAGTTTTTTCCTCGTTTGATGTAAACATTACCAGCGTAATTATTATGGTACTTGGTTTTATGTTCATAGGTTTCGTAATAAGCTCAGTAATTTTTGGGCAACATGACCATAAATGTTAGACTAAGATGCATTTTGGTATTTAGAAAGGGTTTTTGAAAGTATTGTTTTCCTTCTTATAAGGATTTGGATTCTTTAATCCAGTTTGTAACGATGAAAACAAATGCTTGTATTTCTAAACGGTAGGGTAGGCATAAGGGAATTGAGTTTCTGACAACTTTAATATACCATGATATTACGTTCGCTAAAATTCTGTAATACTGATAATTATCATATTTTGAATTGTGGCTTTGGCATAAATTTGTCTAAATATAAATCACCAACCTATGATCTCTCAGAATTTACCTCTCGTTAACTACGGCAATGGCATTATTATGATTGCTGTATTCGCATGTGTTTGCGTAGCATTAGTAGTAACCGTGCTACTTTTGATGAATAGCGGAAAGAAAAAATAGTTGTATCTACTTGATTTTCTGCATTTAAGTTAATTTTTATTGCGAATAAGACATCGTTTAGGCGTTTTTTTTAACATTTTTGTAAATGTTAAAACAATCTTAATTCGTACGGGCTGTTTTCTCTAATTTTTGGTTATCTTTAATAAGAATCGGATTACAAATTGACAAATAGCTTTGTTTGTCAGTATTTATAGTTCGACTAAAACCACCAAATCTTTGTACAACCTGAAACCAAACTTATGGATGCTATATGGATATATACCGCTGTTGTTGCCTTAATATTTAGCGTATGGTTATTGTTCGTAATCCTTATGTACAAGAAATTGAATAAGTAACTGTACCGTTATTAATCTTCACATTTACTTTCTAGAAGTAACGCTTTTCCAGGATTTTTACTCATGTAGGACTTAATGATACTTTCGGTCTCCAAAGTGTTATTTTGTGGCACCAGAAAAGTTTCTAATTCATGGTCTGCAGTAAAAGTATTTTCTTGGTTTATAAAGCCATAACCAACATAAGCGCTATTTTTCACCAATACAAAAGACTGCTCTTCTGCATTTCTACCTTTTTCTCTAATTACAAAGTCTTCTTTCTGAGCCCTAATATGCTTTAAAGCCAGTTGTACCTTTTCGTTATATAAGGCAAGGTCCTCTTCTTCCCTGCAGATACCATCACAAGTTTCTATGCGGTAATGAGAACAGGTTTTTACATTCTCTTGTAAATGGCAGTACTTAGGGCACAGCCTAAAGCTTTTGCAGACCTCTTCAATAAATAATCTACAATCCGTTGGGCTATACAAAGTCAGTACAGAATTTGGTGCCATTTTTAACTTATTAAAAGCTAAGTGCATAATACCGTTACGGTCTTCATAACTGAATATTCCGTACGGCTGAATCTTTCTTTTCTGCGCACGGTTAAATTCTGGGTAATGATGTTTTATCGCATTAGATTCCATTAACAAAGCCAAAAGTTCGCTTCCGGAAAGTTCAAAGTCTATATCTGCCGTTACTTGGCAAAGCTGAATTTCTTTGGTTTTCTTATCGTAAAAATGACTTAGTACCCGCTTCTTAATATTAATGGCCTTCCCTACATAGATGATTTTTCCTTTTCCATCCTTAAAATAATAAACGCCAGGAGCTGTGGGCAACTTTTCAAAAGCCTCCCTAGGCAAAGAAGAAGGTAAGGTAGCTTCTTGGGAACGGGAGTTTAAGAAGGACTTAAAAACCTCGTCGGCACCATCTGCACGTAATAATTTTTTAAAAAGTAGGGTGGTAGCATGCGCATCGCCTCTAGCGCGGTGCCTGTCCGTTAACGGTATGCCTAATGAAGAGCATAATTTCCCTAAACTATAGGAATGGTAGCCGGGTAACAACTTACGCGATAAGCGGACCGTACAAAGCTTTTTTCGAATAAAATCAAGACCCAAAAGCTGTAGCTCGTTTTTAATTACATTGTAATCAAAGTTTACACTGTGGGCTACAAAAATAGTGTTCTCCGTAATTTTAAGAATATCATCTACAATTTCCTCCAGTTTTGGAGCGTCACGGACCATATCATTATCAATGCCGGTTAGGCCCGTAATGAAATAAGGAATTTCACACTCAGGATTTACAAGAGAAGTGAACTCGTCCACAATCTCATAACCGTCATATATGAATATGGAAATTTCGGTAATTTTATTACCCTTAATACCGTTGCCGGTAGTTTCTATGTCTACTATGCTATACAAATGCGAATGTGGAGGGATTGAACTGCAAAATTAAGCAAACTAAGATGGACATTAAAAAGTTTAACGTTATGACAAGACTTGCGCTTTAACCCTCCTTTTTATGAGTCTAAAAAAATCTGTTTTGGGTTAACCAATCCTTCCATAAAGTGCAGAAATTATTGACTTAAGGATTATATTTGTTACTATGAAACACACGCCGATTATAGGACATATCATAAAGGGATTTATAGATGTCAGGGATAAGTTAACCGGAGATAAAAACCCAGTTAAGGAACAGGAAGAGGTACTTGAGAAATTGTTGAAAAAGGCAAAGAATACCGCTTTTGGGAAACATTATAAATTTAAGAACATTCTAGATTCTGAAAGTCCTGCGGATGCCTTTGCAAAGGCTATTCCTTATTTTGACTATAACCGGATTAATGAGGAGTGGTGGCAGAAATTGCATGAAGGTGAAGAGGATGTTACATGGCCGGGCACCCCAGATTATTTTGCGTTAAGTTCTGGTACTACGGGCAAAACTAGTAAGCGTATTCCTGTAACGGATGATATGATAGATGCCATCCGGAAAACAGGAGTTGAGCAGGTGTTTGCATTAAGCAATTTTGATTTACCGCCAGATTTCTTTGAGCTTGGTATTTTAATGCTGGGCAGTTCTACGGATTTAAATAAAGTGGAAGGTCATGAGGAAGGTGAGATTAGTGGTATAAGCGCTAGTAATATTCCCAACTGGTTTAGGGGATATTATAAACCCGGAGAAGAAATAGCAGAAATTGATGATTGGGATGAACGTGTACAGAAAATAGCCGAGGAAGCGGCCAATTGGGATATAGGTGCTTTGAGCGGAATACCTTCTTGGATTGAGCTAATGTTGCAAAAGGTAATTGAGTATCACGGTCTTAAAAACATTCATGAGATTTGGCCCAATTTACAGGTGTACACTTCTGGAGGAGTGGCTTTTGGCCCTTATAAAAAGAGTTTTAATGCCTTATTAGGTAAACCAATTACGGTTATAGATACCTATTTGGCATCTGAGGGGTTTGTAGCATTTCAAGCCAGACCAGAAACAGATGCTATGCAGCTTTCAACAGATTCAGGTATCTATTTTGAATTTGTTCCTTTTGAACCAGAGTATATACAGCAAGATGGTTCACTAAGTGATGATGCACCCGCTCTAAAACTGTCTGAAGTAAAAGAAGGGCAAGATTATGTGCTTATCATAAGTACGGTCTCAGGAGCTTGGCGTTACCTTATTGGTGATACCATTGAATTTACCGATGTAAAACGCGCCGAAATAAAAATTACAGGAAGAACCAAATTCTTTTTGAATACCGTAGGTTCTCAGCTTTCGGTAAATAAATTGGATGATGGCGTACAGGAACTAGAAGAGAAATTTGGTATCCGTATTCCTGAATATACCTTGTGTGCCAAGAGAATTGACGGAGAGTTTTATCACTGTTGGTATTTAGGTACGGAAGACAAAATAGATGATGAGGAACTAGCCAAAGCGTTAGATGAATCTCTTAAGAATGCTAATAAAAACTATAAAGTAGCCCGTTCAAAAGCGTTAAAGGGAGTGAAAGTCGTTTCTGTATTACCTTCTGTATTTCATGACTGGAACGGTAAGAATAAGAAAAAAGGCGGACAGGTAAAAATGGAACGTGTAATGGGAGAAGAGAAGTTTAAGGAATGGGAAGCCTTTGTAAATGAGTAAAGGCCTGATTCTCATTTTTAATTAAACCTATCTATTTTTTGTTAGTTGTTTCATGCTGCTTAACAACATCCATAATCTCTTCCGGAGAAAGGTAATAACGACGGATACGTTCTTTGTATTTCTCATCTATTTTGGCATGGTCCAAAATAAAGCGCTTGGTCTGCAAAATGTAATCGTGCATGCCATGGGTTACGGCGTAGGTATCTGCTGCACGCTCCGCTTCTTTAATATATGATCCAGAAAAATAGTATTTCATTCCAAACCAAATGAGGTTTAATGAGCTCCTGTGGCTATAATCTATTACGTGGCCTAGCTCATGACCAAGCCAACCGATCATAATACCTTTTGGTACGTCTTTGGTCAAAAACACTTCATCTGAAATCTTTATTTTTTCACTTATTAAAATTACATATGCCCGCTTTTTCTTCGATTTAAAAAGGGTGCCTATTACAGGCTGGGCCCTCATCGTAGATTGTTTTATATTCTTTATGATTTTAAAAGTTATAGGTGTATCCTTTAATTCCGGATAGTGAGATAGTGCCGTTTTAGCTTCTTCTAAAATAGTTTCTGGAACTGTATGTTGGGCATTTAGTTGTGCTAGTGCCATAAAGAATATGAATAGTTTAAGACGATTTAAAATTGAAGTAATGGGCATTGGCAATAGTATTGCGAGGATAAGTTATAAAACACTTTGGTTCCTGAAAACCGTTTTTCTTAACCGGTCAAATATAAATTGGAAAACACACCTATTTTAGGGTTTAAAGGGCCAATTTTAAATATTAAGGGTAGCATGTAGTTACCGTTCCTTAAAGATAAATACAAACAATGCATTTACAGAGAATAGGAAAAATTATTTTCAGAGTTTTTTTGGGGCTGCTAATCGTTGCAGCACTATTAATGCTTAGTGTCCAGTTAATGGCTAAAAAGTCCATAGCCAATTTTGTGGAAACCAAATTACCGTCTCATATGCAACTGGAGTATAAACTTATTGACGTGAACGTCTTGACCGGAACTGCGAAGTTCAAAACTATAGATTTCAGAGTGCGAGCAGTAGACTCCTTAAAGCAAGTAACAAGATTGCAAATAGGCTCTTTGGAAGTGATTGGTTTGGGGTATTGGCAGTTTCTTTTCAATAAGAAAATAGCATTAAAAAGTTTAAATATAGAAAAGCCAATATTAAAGTCTTATTTGAAAGAAAAACAGACTGATACTTCTCAAACAGATAGTAATAAGATTGGCCTTTTAAAGCAAATTTATATTGATGAGATAAATGTGGCAAACGGTGATGTAACCCTTTTAAAAGGTGATAATGATAGTCTGGCCATGAAGTTAGATTCCGTGAATATTAAAATAGATAATGTTACCACTAATGATTCACTCATCAATTCAAAAATTCCGGTTGCTTATGGTTCCTTCAAGTTTGAGGGAACTTCTCTTTATGCAGATTTAGGTCCGTATGAATCCCTGAAAGCTGGTAAAGTGAAAGTTGATGAAGGCGATATTACTATTTCAGACTTAAAAATAAAATCAAAATACAGTAAGACCAAATTATCTTGGCATCTACACAAAGAGCGTGATTATATAGATTTACAAATCCCGGAAGTCAGTTTTGAACATATAGACTTCGGTATCATTCAAAAAAAACTATGGGTAAGTACGGGAACAGGAAAGATCAAAGGTGCTACACTTGAAATGTACCGAGATAAACTATTACCGGATGATACGGAAAGGAAGAAATTATATAGTGAAGCACTTCGTAAACTGCCCATACAATTAGATATACCCAAAGTAGAGATTAGCGATAGTTATATTGCTTATAGTGAACGGGTAAATAGAGAAACATCACCTGGTAAAATTATTTTTGATGATGTTCATGCTGAAATTCTTGAGATTCAGAATGTACCAGAAAAGAATGAAAAAACATCGGTTACAGCAAAGGCGCTATTAATGGGGGAAGCTCCCATAACGTTGAACTGGTCTTTTAATGCTAAAAAGGAATCAGATGCGTTTACCGCTTCGGGAACTGTTAAGAACTTTCATTCTAAAAACATAAACTCTTTTCTTGAATCCAATTTAAGGGTGCGGGCAAAAGGCGAAATACAGGAGCTCTATTTTACGATAAGCGGTAATTCCATATCCTCTTCCGGAGATATGAAAATGAAATATGAAGATTTTAAATTTTCAGTTTTAAAGAAAGACCGTTTACGCATTAATAAGCTTTTGACCGCCATTGGAAGTTTGTTTGTAAACGATGGTTCTAATACCGATGAAAATGGATACCGCTATGGAGGTATTAAAGCTGAAAGAGACCCAACAAAATCATTTTTTAATTACCTCTGGCTAAATGTAGGCGATGGTTTAACTTCTACCATTATAGGAAACGGAAAGAAGTAAAGAGTAAAAATTAATTTTTTAGAGGTAATGAATCTCCGGTATAACGCTTAGTTTCATTATAGTAATACATGAACTAAAATTTAAGAATATGGGAGTTATATCAAAAGATAAAAAGAAAATAACATTATACTACAATTCGGAGAATTCAATAGGTAAGCAAACGTATGCTTACGTTGAGGCTGCCGATGAAGCTGTTCTGGCAATAGATATATCAAAAACAAAAGTAACGGGCACACAATGGGCGGAGATAGCTCAAGGCATGAACGGGTCTATAGGAAGTCTGGTAAATCAAGACCATCCCGTTTTTAAGGAGATATACGGAAATAAGAAAGTAGACTTAGACGAACATGATTGGTTGCGAGTTTTAGAGAAATCGCCTTCAACCTTAGCTTTCCCTGTTGTTATAAAAGGAGACCGATTTATTCCTATTCAAAATCCGTCTGATTTTGTAAAATTCATGGATGACGATAGTGCTGGAATCGAGAAACCATACAATTAATTTTTAAGAGCAAAAATCTATTTTTTAAGATTAAAGAGTGGGGTAATTCATTCTTAATTTTAAGTATTGATAAAAAGATGTTTAATCACAAAAATAAATAAAATGAATCAGGAACAATTAGAAGGTAAGTGGAACCAAGTAAAAGGTAAACTTAAACAGAAATACGGAAATTTAACAGATGATGATGTAACCTACACGGAAGGAAAGTTTGATGAGATGATGGGTAGAGTACAAGAAAAAGTCGGTAAGGGAAAAGAAGAATTGCAAGAAGAAATTGCAAGCTGGTAGAATAAAATCAATACCAATCTAAACAAAAAGCCCGAGCAGTAATGTTCGGGCTTTTTTGTTGTTATTTTCTATGATAATTTTCATCCGGTACGTTCTTAAAGAACAAAGCAGTGTCTGTATCAGCAGACGGTCCATAGGCCATTAGAAAGGTGCCTTTTGAGCCGTCATTAGTTTCAATTATGTATAGAATAGAAAGGTCATCGGGATTGCTCATACCTTCGTACCTGAATTCTTTTACAATTGTAATATCTGCAGGTTTATAGTTTTTATGTGTTTCCAGATTAATTAATAGGTCATTTTCGTATCGATATCTGGCTATGTATCCTTTTTTTTCAAATTCATCTATAGCATCTTTTTCATGCTTGGCATATGCATCGTTCATAAGTGTATATTTTTAGTGTGAAAAAAAAGGGATGGCGTTTCTGCCATCCTTTGTAACTGTAAAATTTATATGATAATCGGCCTTAAATTTTCTTGCGTCCCATAATCAAACTGATTATGAAAAGTACAATGAAAATAAAGAATAAGATTTTTGCAATACTAGCGGCCCCAGCAGCAATTCCTCCAAATCCGAAGATTCCTGCGATGATGGCTAATACGATAAATATAACTGTCCAGCGTAACATATTTCTATGGTTTTTATAATTAATATTAGATTGTTCTTGATACAATACTCTATTTGTATCATTTAATATAAAGGTCTGGAAAATCAGTTGATAAGCTTAACTCCATTAAATTTAAAAATGCCGTTATAGCAAGGGGGAGAAGTGTTTTAGTAAGTAATACACCAATTTAGGATAGAAGAAAGAATAGTAAAAAAGGGGTGTTTTATCTCGAAGGAAAAGAGCTAATTACAGCTTTTGTGCTCTTGTAATCTGTAACGTCAGGAAATAAAAAAGCCGCCTACTTGGGATAGACCTAAGTAGGCGGCTAGTAAATATTATATATACGCCACTGGTTGGTGACAAAGATGTCTTAGCTTCTTAATCTCTTGATTAAAGCTAAAGTCTCACGAACTTTAGTTTCTAATCCAGCGTAATCTTTGTTGGCTAAAATTTCTTTGCTAATAAGTTTAGAACCCATTCCAACACATGTTACACCAGCATCAAACCAACCTTTTAGGTTAGCCTCATCTGTACTAACACCACCTGTAGGCATAATACTTGTCCAAGGTTGAGGTCCTTTAATTCCTTTTACGAAACCAGGTCCGTAAAGATCTCCAGGAAACAACTTCACGATTTCACATCCTAGCTCTTCAGCATTGTTGATTTCGGTTAAAGATCCACACCCAGGTGACCATAATACTTTTCTACGGTTACAAACCACTGCGATATCTTCTCTTAAAGAAGGAGTCACGATAAAATTGGCACCCATCTGCATGTAAAATGAAGCAGCTGCAGCATCTGTAATAGAACCTACACCCATAATCATACCTGGAAGGTTTTTGATTGCGTATTTATTCAATTCAGAAAAAACTTCGAAAGCGAAATCGCCACGAGCTGTAAACTCCATTAATCTGGAACCACCATCATAACAGGCTTGTAAGATTTTTTTACCCAATTCAACGTCTGGGTGATAAAACAAAGGAACCATACCGTTTTCCTTCATTACGTTTGCTACTTCTATTCTTGAATACTGTGCCATAATGTTTTTATTGTTCTGATAAAATTTTATTGAAATCATATCTTTCCGGATCCGGAAGATATGCTTTTGCTGCTTCGTAATCGCTTTCCTGAATATAGTGCATATTCTGAAAGAAAAGTTTAGCGAATTCAGAGTCTATATTTACTAGGCGAGGGGCTATCTTGCCATCCTCTCCTTGTATATCCTCTAAAAACAATGGAGTTACTTCACCACGGGAATTTGCCGTAACGATACAACCACTAATACCTTGGTCAAATAGTTTTTTAACACCAAGTCCTAAAAGGGTACAAAGGGTCAAGTCAAAACCAATAGGCCTGCAACATCTGAGTTCATAACCCAGCTCTACCGGTCTACTTTTTATATTAATGCCCAATTCTTTTAGTTTGGACTGGACCAACATATTAAAAATATGAGATTTACTCACATTACCCAATTCTGGGTGGCCATGGTCATCATAGGTAAAATTAATACCACAATGGTCAAGCTCGCTATCTGGCATAATATGAAAAACACCTTCGCTTACGAGCGCCACACCATAATTTATATTTTCTATTTTTCTTTTTACGATGGATGAAATAATCAACCGCACTACCTTATCAAAAGTGATAGCGGTGTTGTTGAACATTTCGGGAATGACCACCATAGGGAAATGACAACTGGTAGCAATACCAAATGCCAAATGACCCGCAGAGCGTCCCATAGTAGACATGACGAACCAGTTTTGGCTGGTGCGGGCGTCTTCGTATGTGGTATTACCAATACGCACGCCTTCGTCCTTTGCCGAATGAAATCCAAAAGTTGGGTTTCGGTCGGGTAGGGGCAAATCGTTATCTATAGTTTTTGGAACGTGAATATTTGAAATAAAAATATTCTCCTTGGTTAAATACCCAGTAATCCTGTTAGCCGTAGAGGCGGTGTCATCACCGCCTATACTGACTAATAGTTTTACATTATTATCGGAAAAAAGTTTCGTATTTATTTTTTCATCCTTTGGTTTAAACCTACTCATAATTAGAGTAGATCCACCACGACTAAAAATACGATCGGCATGTGCAAAATCGAATTCCTTTATTTGTGGTTCTTCAGAGAAAATACCTTTGAACCCTTCATGAAGGCCAAGTACACGATAGCCATCTTTAAGAAAGATTTTTGCTACCGTACTAATAACAGCGTTGATACCCGGTGCGGGACCACCACCACAAAAAAGTAATATCGATTTTTTAGGAGCCATCTTTTTTTTGGTTTTAAAAATTAACGAGCTACTCTTCCAGAAGCGTCACCGCCCATTAGTTTTTCTACCTCGCTAACCGTTGCCAAGTTGGCATCACCTTTTATAGTGTGTTTCAAACAAGATGCAGCTACAGCAAAATCCAATGCGTTTTGATCATCTTCTGGGTATTTCAATAATCCGTAGATTAATCCACCCATGAAAGAATCACCACCACCAACACGATCCACGATATCTGTAATTTGATATTGACGTGTTTCGAACATTTTAGAACCATCCCATAATACTCCAGCCCAAGTGTTGTGCGAAGCAGAAATAGAACCTCTTAAGGTTGTAATTACTTTTTTAGCTTTAGGGAATTTCTTCATCATCTGCTTACATACAGATAAGAAAGCTTCTGCCTTAACATCATGCCCATCTTTATGAACATCTAAACCTTCTGGGTGAATACCAAAGTGCTTTTCAGCATCTTCTTCGTTCCCTAAGATGATATCACAATAAGAAGTAAGCTCAGTCATAATAGTTTCTCTATCTCCACCGTAATTCCAAAGCTTAGCTCTGTAATTTAAATCTGTTGAAATAGTAATACCTTTTGCGCTGGCAGCTTTAACAGCTTCCAAACAAACATCTGCAGCACCTTGAGAGATGGCAGGAGTAATACCCGTCCAATGAAACCATTCTACACCTTCAAAAACAGCATCCCAATCGATCATTCCCGATTCAATTTCTGCAATAGCAGAATGTGCACGGTCATAAACAACTTTAGATCCACGAGAGACAGCACCAGTTTCTAGAAAATAAATACCTAGACGGTCACCACCATAAACTATTTTGTCTGTTCCTACGCCTCTTTTACGCATTTCCATTAACGCACAGTCACCAATATCATTCTTTGGTAAACGAGTTACGAAATCTACGGGAACGCCGTAATTTGCTAAAGATACTGCTACGTTGGACTCACCGCCGCCGTAAACAACATCAAAAGTATTAGTCTGTGAAAATCTCAAAAATCCAGGAGGTGCTAAACGCAACATTATTTCTCCAAAGGTTACTACTTTTTTCATTTGTAATGGTGTTATTTTAAATTGAATCTACTTATTTGCTTAATCGATTAACCTGATTTTTAAAAATAAATCAAAACGTGTGAGTTTTGATTGGCGATTTTAAAAATATATCTTTGCTTAATCGATTAAACAAATATAGAAAAACTTGTCGAATAAAAAAAAGACCACATTAAAAGATATCGCAAATATCTTGGAAATATCTACCGCTGCCGTTTCAAAGGCCTTGCAGGACGACTCTAGAATTAGCTCAAAAACCAAAGAGGCTGTTAAGAAAGTAGCCAAAGACTTGAATTATCAGCCAAATCATTTGGCAAGCGCATTGCGTAAAGGAAAGAGTAACCTAGTAGGTGTTATTGTGCCTAGAACAAATAGTAATTTCTTTTCTTCCGTAGTGCAAAATATGGAGGAGGTTTTAAATAAGGCGGGCTATAATATTATCATCACACAATCTAACGAATCATATAAAAAGGAATGTGATAGCATAGATACATTACTGTTTACGCAAGTGGATGGTATTATTGCCTCTATGGCCAATGAAACTACGGACCTAGATTATTATGAAAAAATCAAATCCAGAGGTATACCATTAATATTGTTTGATCGTGGAGAGAATGATTTGAACGTAGATTATATTGGTATTGATGATTATGCCAGCAGCCATATGATTGTTGAACATCTAGTTGAACAGGGTTGCAAAAGAATAGCACATATTGGGGGCTACCAGCGTACCAGAATATTCAATAATAGAATTAGAGGGTATAAGGACGCTATTGAAAAACATGGTTTACCATTAGATAGCGAACTTTTACTGGAAAGTAGTCTTACACAGGAGGATGGTCGTATAAAAATGGAGCAGTTGCTTGCGTTAAAGACGAGACCGGATGCGGTATATATTGCTGGCGATTATGCTGCTTTAGGAGCGCTACAGGTTTTAAAAGAGAATGCTATTGACGTTCCTAACGAAATAGCATTGGTAGGCTTTGGCAACGAACCTTTTACTGCAATGGTTTCTCCGCCAATTACAAGTATTGAACAGCACAGTGCTGAAATAGGAAGGTTGGCCGCACAAACATTTTTAGAACATGTTAGCTCACCTGATATAAAGCAGTCTTTGAATAAAAAAATTCTAGATGCCGAGTTGATTGTCAGGGATTCTTCAAATAAAAAAGCCTTTCTTAATTAAAAGAAAGGCTTTTAGTATTATAAAATGAATTATCTAGATTCCTAAAGCTTGCCCACCACCAATTTGGATAGTTTCAGCTGTAATGAATTTAGCATCTTTGCTAGCTAAGAAAGATACAACACCAGCTACATCTTCTGGCTGACCCAATCTACCTAACATAATGCTGTTTGCCCAAGAAGCAAAAACTTCTGGTTTTGTTGCTTTGATCTGTGCATGAAACGGAGTGTCTATAGTACCTGGAGACACCGCATTTACTCTAATACCATATTCTGCTAAATCTTTTGCTAATGCTTTAGTGATAGCATTAACACCAGCTTTAGATGTTCCGTAGATTCCTGCACCTGGTCCACCAGCTGTCCAAGCTGCGTTAGAAGTATAGTTAATGATAGAGGCATCTTCTCCTTTTTTAAGGTAAGGAATTGCTGCTCTAGATGCAAAGAATGTTGAGTCAAGGTTTAAAGCCATTACAGATCTGTAGAATTCTGTAGTCATTTCTTCAAATCTTGATCTTCCACCTAAACCACCGGCATTGTTTACAAGTGTATCGATTTTTCCGTACTTCTCACCAATTGCTTTTATGTTAGCTGTTACTTCTTCTTCTTTTGTAACATCAAAACCATAATACTCGGCAGTGATACCTTCAGCGGTAAGCTCTTTAACTCTTTGAGCACCAGCTTCATCCTCTATACCGTTCAAAATAACGGTGAAACCATCTTGTCCTAATCTTTTTGCAACTGCAAATCCAATTCCTCCTGTTGCTCCTGTTATTACTGCTACTTTTCCTTTCATCTTTGTGTAAATTACTATTAATTAGTGTTAGTTAATTTGTTTTAATTTTTACTTTTAAGTGGCGCAATATTTGGAATTAAAAACCAAACACTTGCCATTGTAATTATAGCTAACGCAGCACCAATTACAAACGCTGGCGTATAGTTACCTCCTGACGTAAGCCAAGGTACTAATGCTGTCAATCCAAATGCTCCTAATTTAGCAGCCGTACCAGCAAAACCAGAAAGTGTACCTACTGTTTTTCCGCCAAATAAATCACTAGGTAAGGTTTGAACATTTCCAATAGCTGTTTGAAAACCAAATAAAATAAGTGCCATATATATCACGGCTGTTTCTGGTCCACCAGGATTAGCCATTAACAGTAAGAAAGGTAGCATAATTACACATCCAAGGGTAATTACAAACTTTCGTGTTTTATTTACTGTCCAACCTACTTTAATACGATTTTGAGCTAATAGCCCGCCAAACCATGCTCCAAGCATAGCGCCCACATAAGGGACCCAAGCATAAAATCCGATTGATTTTACATCCATGCCATATACTTCGTGCAGGTAAATGGGTATCCAAAAAATAAATAACCACCAAATTGGGTCAAGGGCAGCAGATGCTAGAATTACTCCCCAGCTTTCCTTGTGCTTTAGGATTTGACCGGTATCAGGGTTGTAACCGTCGTCAAATTCTCCATCCTCATCCTCATCTTGGTTCTTCTGTCCCGTTAAGATGTACGTGCGTTCTTCATCTGTTATCCATGGGTGATTTTTAGGCGGAGATTTTACTAAAATCCACCACGGAATAAGCCATAGCAAACCTGTTATACCAACCAATATAAAAATCCAATTCCAGCTAAAATAGACAGATAGTAATCCAATTGTGGGGAAGGCTATGATTCCTCCAATAGCAGCACCTGAATTAAAGAGACCTTGTGCAAATGCTCTTTCCTTTGTTGGAAACCATTCTGCATTTGCTTTAGCTGCCCCTGGCCAGTTTCCAGCTTCTGAAACTCCTAATAAAGAGCGGAAAATACTAAGCGTGAAAATTCCTCTTGCAAAAGCATGTAATGCTGTTGCAATGGACCAAAATCCAATTGACAGCGTAAACCCTATTCTTGTTCCATATTTGTCAAATATCTTTCCGAAAATGGATTGACCAAATGCGTAAGAAAAGATGAACAGTGTGGAGATAAATGCATAAATTTCTTTTCGTTCGTCAGGCGTTTTATCTGGATATAAATCCTCAGCAATGTCTGGCCATAGAACGGGTAATGCTTGTCTATCAATGTAATTGATAACGGTAGCCAAAGCAATTAAAGCTATAACCCACCATCTTAAACTTTTGATTTTCATCTTCGTTCTTTTAAATTGTTCTTAGTATTCAGGCATAGGAATAGCTAGCCTGATTTTTGAAAATAGGAGGTGAGCGATTCTAAATGACTGTATTTAAATAACTTAAATACTTTGTAAATAATTAGGATAAGATGTGTACGGCTTTAACCGTTTACCTTCATTAAATAAGTAGTTTTTAAGTATTAGTTTTCCTTCAGTATGTATTAAAAGGACAAATTGTGCACTTTTATCCTTTCTTTAATTTTATTTTTCGGTCTTCACCGTAGATGTAATCGTACAATTTACTAAAGTGTACTTTCATCGTCTCTTTGGCTAATTTTGGATCTTGATTTAAGATAGCCATGTATATGTCTTCGTGCTTTTTGACTTCTGATAAGGCTACATCACCTTTACAGACAGGGTCTTTAGCATAAGCAACTATAATCTCTGGCGTTATAAGTAGCATGAGTGTGTTCATGGTACTGTTCTTACTTGCAGCTGCTACTGCTAAATGAAAAAGCAAATCTTCTTCTAGACAATCCTCACCAGCAATCATCTTTATTTTATAGGCATTCAAAGCAGACTTAATTCTTTCTAAATCCTCATCTGTTCTTCTAATGGCCGCTAATTTTACCGTTTTTAGTTCAAGTAAAATACGGGTCTCTACCAGTGATTTAAAATCTTGTTCTTCTAAACTTAGAATATCATCGATCATACCATTCATGGCAATTTGACCGATATTTGAAATAAAAGTTCCGCTTTGCGGTTTGGAATTTAATATTCCATAAAACTCCAGTTTTTGGATTGCTTCACGAACACTACTTCTGCTGACTTCAAATTTCTCAGATAGTACTCTCTCAGCAGGTAACTTATCACCTGGTTCAAGATTTTTATAGTTAATGAGATCACGAATTTTTGAAATGATATTATTTTGTATTTCTCTGTTTTCGTGCTTAGTCAGGATTTCTAATTTCATAGGGGACAGTATGTTGAAAATTGGTTAACCAGATTGGTTTGTTAAAAATAATTAAAACAAATGTACTAAAAAAGTATTTTTTGCTTTAAAGAGTTCGGTTTCTACAGGGTCTGGAGATTTTAAAAATTTTACCGACTCGTGGTGAGCGAGTCGGCAAAATTACTCTCAATCTAACTCAAAACAACATTCTTCGTATTCTTTATTTCCCTTTACGGGTATCTATTATAATTAGTCTTTATATTTATATTATTAATCAAGGGTATTAGTATCCTGGATTTTGTGTTAAGTTTGGATTTCTTTCTAACTCATCTTCAGGTAATGGCATTAAGTAATCATCTGCGGTAAAGAATGGCTTTTCGCCTTCTAATCCTGAAGGACCAAATGCTTGTGCACCAATTTTTCTTCTTGCAATGTCATACCATCTAATACCTTCAAAGGCAAACTCTAATCTACGTTCTTCTAATACATCTTCTACAGTTACCGTTCCAGTAAGGTCTGCAGGTTCAGCACTTGGAGCTATAGAAACTGCAACGCCGCCACTTTGAGTATCACCACCCATTCTAGCTCTAGCTCTTACTTCATTAATGTACATAAGAGCAGATGCGTTATCTCCTAATTCTACGGCTGCTTCTGAAGCAATTAACAATACTTCCGCATAACGTATCATAGAATAGTTATGACTTGTTGCTCTTGCATTTCCTCTAGCAAAAGGTCCAGGAAAACGAGTGTATTTAGCAACGTAAGGCTGGTTTTTAGCGAATTGGTGACCGCTAACAATAAAATTGGTATAAGGTTCTAAGTTGCCATCAATAAAGGCTCCATCATCCATGCTTACCGCTCTTCTGTAATCTGCTGGGTCCCAAGTTTCATAAACGGCTAAAGCAGGAACGGCAACTGACCATCCACCACCGGAATTTCTGTCGTCTCCTCTGATACCTGTCATTGGTGCTATTTGATCATAAGCATTATTAGGAGCTTCAACATTGTTGTAGTCTAAAGCAAATATTGGTTCTAAAGATGCATCTATTTTCTCTGCGTTAAACAGATTTTGAAAATCAGGATCTAAAGCTAATCCATAAGCTCCTGCATTATCAATAACTTCTTTAGCTTCATCAAAAGCATTTTGCCATTCGCCCATAGTTAAATACACTAAAGCTAAATAAGAACTTGCTGCTGATTTTGCTGGTATAGCTCTTGAAACCTGTGTGTCTGGCAACCAAGCTTTAGCAAATTCTAAATCTGAAATAATATTTTCATAAACCTCTGATGCCGGAGTTTTAGCTAGAGTAGAAATTTCTACGGTATTTTCAGGTGTTATTGGCTCGTCGATATAAGGAACATCTCCAAATTGTCTTACCAAATGAAAATAATAGAATGCTCTTGCAAAATAAGCTTGGGCAGTTACCGGGTTTTTAGATTCATCAGGTAAATCTACCTCTTCAGCCCCCGCAATTGTTAAGTTAGCGGCAGCGATTCCCTCATAAGTTTTAGGCCAAAACTCACTAATCATTCCGTTACTTGCTAACGTAGTTAGTTCATCTTGTTCTACACGTCTTGTTTCATTAGAGGCAAGACCAACCATATCTGAACGTAACATTAGGGCTACGGAAAGCTTCCTTCCCCAGAACTTTTCATTGATAGCTGCTGTAAAAGCACCATTTGCGGAAGTTTGTATCTCTTTAGTAGATTGAAAGAAACCATCTGGAGACAATACACCTACAGGCTCTTCTTCTAAATCTGAACATCCTACTATTGATAATCCTATCAATAAGAATAAATATTTATATGCTTTCATAAATGTATTTTTTAAAATTTTAAGTTAAGGCTTATGTTAACTGTTCTTACAGTTGGATAGTTTCCAAAATCGAATCCTTGAGCTGTATTGCTAGATACGTTATTGTCACCATTAGATCCAGAATAGTTTACTTCAGGGTCTAAGCCAGAGTAATTTGTAAATGTCAGTAAGTTCTGAGCGCTAACAGCTATTCTAAGATTCTCAAGACCAAATTTTTCTATAACATCAGAAGGTATATTATATCCTAATGCAATGTTCTTTAATCTTATATAGCTACCATCTTCTACAAAACGAGAAGAAATTTCTCTGTTACTGTTATTTCCTACGCGAGGTTGGTTCGTGTTAGTATTTGAACTTGTCCAAGCATTATTAAAATAATCTCTAGTAGTATTAGCATCCCCATTGTTCAACTGTACATTGGTCATGTTGAAAATATCACCACCCTGTGAACCTTGGAAGAAGATACTTAAATCAAGATTTTTGTAACTGAAGTTATTGGTGAAACCAAAAGTGTAGTCAGGGTTAGGATTACCTATTGTTGTTCTATCATCTTCTGAAATATCTCCACTATTATCTAAATCTGCAAACAATGGGTCACCTGCTATACCACCAGATAAAGTAGATGTTCCTGCTGGTAAAGCACCTCCTTGGTATACACCTGCATACTCATAGCCCCAAAAAAGACCAACTTCTTCTCCTACTCTTAAGACATAACTCCTGTCATTACTAAAGTAACTTGGAGCGGCATCAAAGAATAAATCAGCATCGTTTATTAAAGCGGATACTTCATTCTTATTAGCGGACAAGTTAAAATCTGTAGTCCAGCTAAAATTATCGTTAGAAACGTTTCTTGTGCTTATAGAAATTTCAAATCCTTTATTATTAATTTCTCCTAAGTTTGTTAAAATCTCATTATTTGAGAAGCCAAAATATTCAGGGATACTGTTATTTCCCAAAATTAAATCTTTAGTATCTATGTTATAGTAATCTAATGATAACGAAACTTTATTACTGAATAAACCAACGTCTAAACCAAAATTAGTTTGGTAAGATGATTCCCATTTTAAATCTGAGTTAGCAGGTTGCTCTGGTGTAATAGCATGTACCGTTTGCCCATTACTAGAAGCATAAATACTTTGAATCTTTGCTAATGATTGGTAAGGGCTAATTGACGGGTTACCTGTAACACCGTAACTTGCTCTTAACTTTAAGTTAGAAACAGTTTCACTATCCTTTAAGAAGTTCTCGTTAGAAATTTTCCAACCTAAGGCTGCAGATGGGAAAATAGCATATTTTTCATTTTCAGAAAAGTTAGAAGCACCATCTCTTCTTACTGTTGCAGTTAATAAATATTTGTCGTCATAATCATAATTCACTCTACCAAACTGAGATTGAATTTCTGTTTCTTCCAAATATGCATCAGGCTGTAATGTGTTTAAAACAGTACCTAAACCGTAGTAAGAAAAAGCATCTGAAATGATACCTGTACCAGCAACAAAAGACTCATTTGTTTTTGTTTTTTGATAAGAATAACCAGCTAACAAGGTTAAACTTCCTTTTCCAATTTCATTTTTGTAAGTCAAATAATTTTCACTTAAAAGATTTGTTTCTGTACCATTTGTAAAGCTAGCTCTTCCGCCTACACCACCTGCGGTGATTGTTAACGTAGATGGTTGGTATATACCTCTAGTTTGGTTTTGAGTACTTAGGCCAAAGGTTGTTTTAAACGCTAGGTTTTTTAAGATATCATAATTGGCGTAGAAATTTGCTCTAAAGTTATCTGTAACAGTTTCGTCGTCCCTTACTGTAGCAACAGCATATGGATTATCTACTTCATCACCTACCTTATCATTTGTTGTAAAAGTACCGTCTTCATTATAGATTCCTTTATCTGGTGCAAAACGCATTGCTAAAGAAATTACATCATCTCCACCTACGGTAACAGAACCATTTGATTGTGTAGCAACTCCATTTTTAGTACCTCTACTTCCAAAAAGATTAAGGCCTAATTTTAATTTATCAGTTACTTGAGCATCTAAGTTTGTTAAAAATGTGGCTCTTTCAAAACCTGAATTAACAAGAATACCATCCTGTTTAAAATAGTTGCCAGAAGCATAGAAGTTCATTTTTTCTGTACCACCAGAAAAAGAAAGTTGGTGATTAGAAGTACTACCAGTTGTATAAATTAAGTCTTGCCAATCTGTATTTGCTGATTGCTGCGTGTATATGGCAGGAGCTTCTCCTTCTGTTAGGGCACGGTTATTATTTACTTGTTGTTGATATGTTGCAAATTCACCTGCATTTAATAAATCCAATCTATTAGCCGTATTTTGAATAGCGTAAGTAGAATTTAGTTCAACAGTTAGTTTGCCACTTCTACCTTTTTTAGTAGTTACTAAAACAACACCGTTTGAACCTCTAGAACCATATATAGCAGTTGCAGAAGCATCTTTTAAAACTTCTAAGGATTGAATGTCACTTGGTTGAGGCATTGTTGCTCCTACGAAACCATCTACAACGATAAGCGGAGAACTATTTGCACTAATTGAAGTGTTACCTCTAATCTTTATACTGATAGGAGCCCCTGGCTCACCACCGTTATTTGATTGCACAACCACACCAGCGGCACGACCTTGAAGTGCTTGGGCAGCATCCAATACAGGAAATGCATTTAATTCTTCAGACTTAACTGAAGATACAGAACCTGTTATGTCGCTCTTTTTTCGAGCACCATAACCTACTACGACAACCTCTTCAAGAAGGCTTGCGTCTGTAGCAAGAATAACATTAAGAGTTTCTTGACCATCCACAGTTACTGTTTTAGTGGAAAAGCCTAAGGATGAAATTTCCAATACATCGCCATTGGTAACTTCAATAGAATAATTACCGTCAAAATCGGTAGATGTTCCTGTTGTTGTGTTTTGAATAATTACACTAGCCCCAGGAACAGGTACATTCGTATCATCAGATACGGTACCGGTCAAAGTGTAACCGTCTTGTGCAAATAGCGAGATATTGAAACACAATAACGCTATAAGTGTTAGTTGAGATTTAAAATTCATTTGTTTAATGTTAAGTTAGTAATGTTAATTAGTTTTAGGCCAAGCGCCTAAATGAGAGTCTTGTTTAATCTTCAATTCACTAAGTGCAGTACTCATTAATGTCTCTGAATTATTTATAATCTTACAATGAGCGTGCGTAGTAAAAAGTACATGTTCTAAGTGTTACTTTCCTTCATAAAGAAGTGATTTTAGTAAAAATTATGGGTTAGACCCATCCTTTTTTCATTTCAGTTCGTTACAGTTTCATAAAGTGTCTTTTTGATAAATATTAGTCAAAAATTGTTAAATTCAATTGGTTTTCCATACTGGTTTACCAAATTGGTTTACCAAATATAACTTAATACTTTGTTAAACAAAAATTAATATCAAGAAATTTGGTAGTGTACATTATCTAGTTGACATTATAAAGAACTGCTATATGCTAAATTGGCAATTATCTGTTGCTGAGGTATAACAAAAGAAATTCTTTAGCTTTTATTTGAATTGGTGCTAGTGGAAAGTGATATCTATAGATGCTAGTTAGGGTAGGGTATGGGTAATTTTTTGCCCTCACTTCTATCCTTAATGTGGGAAGTTACTATTTTTCTATACCTAGCTCCTGTTAGTACGGAGCGTGTGTATGACAAACGGAGTTGGTTGTACGGGATTAGGACTAATTAAAGTTTATATTAATTTACTAAAATTTACATAAACGGATTGCTTTTGAATTTTGCCCAGACTATTTCTTTGGTAGTTTTAGAATCTTTTACAAGTTCCATTAAGAAAAGAACCCCATTTATATCAGCTGACATCCTGAGACAAAATATAAGGATTATAGTTGTTCTTGGACCAGAATAGATGTTATGGTTCGAATTTTTACTTATATAATAAGCTCAATTTTTTTTGTAAGTGGAATTGTAGGATGCGGGCGCCATTACTAACGGTTTCCTGCAGGTTATTTTCTGAGCTAGCTGTAGTTAACGTTTGATAGCATTTATTTTCAGCTAGCAGATTTAAGAATGACTCACTTTAGATTCGATTCTGCACTTTTTAGAAGTGCATATACGGAAAGGTGTTATTTCTTTTAGAAATATTCTACTAGTGCTATAACACCATTGTATGAAATAACACAAGAGAAAAATAAAGCAGCGAATAATCCTATGTTCAATGGAAGCTTGGCTTTATGTTCTTTCATAAGCTTTGCATTATTGATGAGTAGAATAATACCAAGTATCACCAATGGAAGTACAAAGACATTAAAAACCTGAGAAAGAATTTGCATTTCTATTGGGTTAGCTCCAAAAGCAGGAACTATTAAAGCGAACAAACAAGCTATTCCTGTTATGATTTTAAACTGCTTTGAAGTAGTATCCAACTCACCAGATTGATAATCCGAGAGTAAAATAGGGGCAATTAATAAGCATGGGAAAATAGAAGAAAGTCCAGCACTTAGCGTTCCGAAAAAGAAAAGTGTAAGGGCAAATTTACCAGCTACCGGCTCAAGTGTATTTACCATATCCAATACTTGGGTGACAGGTTGTCCTTCATGGAACAATGCTCCACAAGCCACAGCCATCACAGAAGCACTAATTATAAAAACCAAAGAGGCCGCTATAATAGCATCTTTCTTTTGTTGTTTAAGATTTTTCATAGTCCATCCCTTCCCTTTTACAAATAGAGGGCGAGAAAGAAATGTGGCTGCTGCCATGGTAGTTCCAACAAAGGCCGCTACCATCATACTACCACCTTGTACTTTGGGCACAGAAGGTATAAGACCTTGGGCAATTTCTATAGGCAAAGGGAAAACCATAAAGAGAGATATGAAGAAAGAAAGTCCCATAATGGTTACGAAAATCACTAGTATTTTTTCAAAGAAAACATACTTCCCTATCAGTAGAAAACGATACATAATAGCAATTACCACAATGGCAATTGTAAGAACCAATTCATATTTGTGATCAACTAAAGAAGGAAAATATATAACGAATATCTCAAAAATGATATTAGCCGAAATTCCTAGAATACCCATTAGTGAGTTCCATTGGCCAAATGATACACCCAAAATTATGAGAATAGCAATTGGCTTGCCCCATTTAATGTGTTTTTTAAAAGCGTATAGTGCAGTTTCGCCGGTCACCAAAGCATAATTGCCATAGGCATACATGAGCATGCCCGAAAATATACAACTCAAAACCAAAACCCATAATAATTGCATGCCATACGTACTACCGGCAACAATCATAGAAGTTACACTACCAGTGCCAATGGTGTAACCAATAGCGAAAATTCCTGGGCCAAAAGCTAGGACTAAAGCAAGAATTTTTTTAATGAATGATGTTTTAGCGATTTGGTTTTCCATTGTTTAATTTTTTGATAAGATGATTGGCGTATGATTTGGCAACTCCACTCCGTAGTTGTCTTTATTTTGTAATCAATTTATTAATATAGTATCTTAAGTTTTTGCTGCTCTTCAACCTTGATTTTTCCAGAATTTGTTAAAGTATTGTTCAAGTGATGATTGTTCTTTTCTCCCCATAGTAGCGCAACAAGTTCAACAGGGTTATTTTTGAAGGTATTGTTTTTAATGGTCACATTGATAATACCTCTGGTTTTTATTAAGATGTCGTTTTTTTCATTTTTACCACTATCTGTGAAGGTGCTATTTGTGACAGATAAAAATCCACCTATGGTTGATTCATCATAACCTCCCCGATAGAAATTAATGATATTGCTTTGCACATTTTCAAATATACAGTGGTCAACAGATACCATTTCGGCATTATAATCGCCTTTGTCCTCAGCGGCTAATTCAATCCCGTTTTGGCAATTTTTGATTATCGTTTTCTTAAAATTGATAGTGTCAGCAAAAGACCCTTTATAAGCTCTTAGAACGTAACCAAAATCCTCGATCACACAATTCTCAACATACAAGTTATAAGCCGAAGCCATATTTATCTTTAAAGGAGCAAAGGCATACTTGCTTTGTTCACCTTTTAGTATGAGACTTTCTAACCTGATGGTTCCTTTAGGCTTCATTTCAAAAGCTACAGAATCTTTCATTCCTGTGAATACCAGTTCTGCTCTATTTTTAGAATCTTTAGAACGAAGCGTAATTTCCTTATCTATTTTAAGTGAAGAGGGGAGGGTATATAATGCATCACTTAACTCAATAATATCTCCTGAAGCCGCTTCGCTAATTTTTTCGGCAAGCTGGCCAACCGCAGATGAAGCGGTCAATATTTTTGGCTCAATATTTATTTTTTCGGTTGAAAACCACTTTGGTCCATATTTCTTCTTGTCAATTTTAAATTTTTCAGCTGTTGCGGTTTGGTTAATTGCACCAATGCTATTCTTTTCCGTTCTTGATGCTCCAAAAATATCGTGGTTAATTTTAGCAAAATCGTAGCCAGTATAAACATCCTCCATAATTTTGTTTTCGGAATCAGCCGGAGCATATAGCCACTCGTTAATCTTATTCATTTTTATAGCTCCATCTTGTAGAACATCATATTCAGAATAATCTTCACTAGCATTATCTATGATGTTATTCTTAAATAGAACTCCTTCCATGGTACTATGGTTTATTACTGGAGTTTCATCTATTTTCGTATTATAAATGATATTATTGGCTACAATAGTTCGTATAGGTGGCGCCGAACGAATTTCACTTGGAGGGAGTACATCGGCACTTTCAAGATTCTGACCAACCCCAATTTGCCATGGAGATTTACAATCTATCCAAGTATTATAGGCCACAACAACATCACTAACTTGTAAGTACCGGTTTAAAGGTGTCATTGGAATACCATTCATAATAGCAAGTGGACTTCTGAATTGCTTTCCTTTAATTTTGTAGAAATAATTATTGGTAATCCAGTGCCCGGTGTTCACTATTCGGATTCCTCCATAAAAGTCAGATTCATCGCCGCCAATAAAAATGTTTGCATCTACAGTGGCGTAGCTCCCATGTCTTAATACTAGGGAACCTTCGCACTTATAGAAAATATTATTCTTGAATGTATTAAAATTTGTCTTGTCGGAGATAATCTCAACCTCGCCATTACAAGCTTCGAAATAATTATCAGACACGTTCGTAAAACTAGGGGAGACTCTTGTTTTACTATCTCCAATCCGTATAGTTTCGGCTCTAGGACCTCCTTTTCTAGGACGTGGACCAAAGTAGTTATTTACGATTTGGTGGTGATTATTAATATGCTCATTACCGGTAAAAAATACTCTTACCGTTTCGCCGTCGTTAGATTTTCCTGAGAGATAAGAATGATCTAGCTGGTTGTGTTTGCCGTAAAATTCAACCCAGCGATCATTTGTTAACCTATTTGGTTTTGTAAAATCTTCAATAACAGTATTGGTAACCCTACAGTTAAAGGCAATACTATCCTCGCTTATCATATAGCGAATAATAGAATTTTTGGGTGAATACCCGTTTCTGAAGTATAGTCCGTCAATTATTAAATGTTCGCCTCCCAGATGAAGATAGGACTCTCCCTCAATAAAAACTTTACCCGGAGTTTCTGCTCGTAAGTTGATGGGTTGTTCTTTTGTGCCTTTCCCAAAAAATATGATTGGAACATCTTTCCAAACTCCATTGGCCATTACAATATTATCTCCTGGCATAGCTTTGTTGAGTGCTCCTTGCAATTCCGGGATGTCTCTTACATAGACGTTTTGAAGGTTTGAATTTTCTCCACAAGAAAAGAGTAGAAGAGTAATACCTAGTATTAATAATTTGACTTTCATTATTTAATTTTCATTCGCTCTAGACCATGAGTAAGATAGTGAGTGTCTCTAGGTATCTTCCGTTATATTAGGCAAATAATTTGAAGTATTTATGGAACCTTATTTTCTTTTTAACTTAATATCTCGGTCCTTTCCATAGATGTAATCGTATAGTTTACTAAAGTGTGCTTTCATCTTTTCTTTAGCTAATTTTGGGTCTTGGTTTAAGATGGCCGAATAAATGTCTTCATGCTTTTTAATTTCAGATAAGGCAACGTCTCCTTCACAGACACGGTCCTTGTCATAAGCAACGATAATCTCTGGAGTGATAAGTAACATGAGTGTGTTTATGGTGCTATTCTTACTCGCAGAAGCTACGGCTAAGTGAAATAGCAAATCTTCTTCTAGGCAATCCTCACCAGATAGCATCTTCTTATTGTACGCATCCAAAGCAAACTTAATGCGTTCTAAATCTTCATCAGTTCTTCTGATGGCCGCTAATTTTACTGTTTTAAGTTCAAGTAGAATTCGGGTCTCTACTAAAGAAACAAAGTCTTGTTCTTCTAAACTTGTAATATCATCGATCATGCCGTTCATGGCAATCTGACCAATGTTAGAAATGAAAGTTCCGCTTTGCGGTTTGGAATTTAAAATCCCATAAAATTCAAGTTTCTGAATGGCTTCACGTACGCTAGTTCTACTGACATCAAATTTTTCGGATAGTACTCTTTCAGCAGGTAATTTATCACCTGGCTCAAGATTTTTGTAATTAATGAGGTCACGAATTTTTGAGATAATCCCATTTTGGATTTCCCTATTTTCTTGTTTTGTTAGTATTTCTAACTTCATATCGCGTGTGCAGTTCAAAAAATTATTAGGTCTAATAGAATAATAAAGAATAAACTATGTAAGTGTAGTTTTTATAGCGTTTTGATGTTTTTGAAATTTTACCGACCCGTGGTGAGCGGGCCAGCAAAATTACTCTCAACTAACTCAAAACAACTCAATTTCTATGCTTTAACCTGTATTGTATTATAAAACTATCTAATGTGTAACTTCTAAGTTGTAAAACTTAACTCTTGCGAAACTACCTTCATCTTTAGTTTGTAGATAGTTTCCTGCTTTAAAGTAATTTTCGAAAACGCCCCATTTTTCCATATGAATATCTTCGTAAATAATGGACTCTGTTTCATTCAAAATGATTTCCAGTCTACCTTCTGAAGCAATTATTTCTAAAATGAATTTGTTAGTTCCAATTTCTTCTGAAAAAGTATAGCCGTCATTATCACTCCAGGCATCCGTATGTAGTATTTCTTCATCAGATGCAGTGAGGTCATTAAGCACTTTGGTTAATACCCTGATTTTTCCATTCTGCCAATAAATTTTTAAAATTGGTGGCGCATTATTATCATCTTCTTCTATTAAATCTCGCTGGGCATTAGTAAGTCTACCGTGTATTTGCATAATTATGGTACGGTGATATTTACCTTCAGCATCTTTTGAAATTTCATCAACGGCCAAAGTTCCTTTCATAGTTCCACCTTCGGTAAAAGTCCAGTTTGTGCTATTACTTCCTGGAACGAGTTGCTCTCTCAGCTCTGTTCGCGAGTAAGAAGAATTGTTGGTTGATGAACCTGGCGATGTATAAAAAACCAGTGCTCCATCTGTTGAGTCATTATACATATATGGTAGTAAGCGATCATCAGTAGCGTAGTCAGATATTTCTGGTGGCTCTACTTCATCTGGACTACCAGTTGGGAGGGTAACTTTCCAATTACTTAAATCAATATTTGGTAATAAAAATGTTTCTTCAACAACCTCTTCAGGTGTCTCTTCTATAATTTCAACTTCTTCTTGAATCTCTTCTTGTTCAACCATTTCCTCTTCAACCTCTTTTTCAATAGCATCAGAAGAATTGTCGCAACTCCATAAACTGAACAGTACAATAAGAAACAAGCAATTTTTAATAATTGCTTGTTTAAAAAAATATTGAACACTGTTGAAATTCATAAGTATTGTTATTAATGGTTTACTTCAAGTTCATAAAAACTAACTTTAGCAAAAGAACCTTCATCCCTGCTTTGAAAATAATTACCTGCTTTGAAGTAATTTTCGAAAATGCCCCAACGTTTCATATTGAAATCATCATAAACGGCGAATTCAGTTTTGTTTAATGAAACCACCATTTTTCCATCGGAAACTTTCACTTCAATCTGAAATTTTCTAAAACCTACTTCTTCTTCAAAATTGAATCCTTCATCATCTGTCCAAGCCTCTTCATGTAATATTCCTATTGAATTTGCACCTGCGTATTTTAGTTTTTTGGTCTTAACTCTAACCTTACCATTCTGCCAGTAAATCTTTAATACTGGAGGGGCGTTATTGTCTTTCTGGCCAATTAAATCTCGTTGTTCATTTGTTAGACGTCCATGTATTTGCAAAATGATAATTTTATGATATTTACCATTTTCATCACGAGAAACTTCATCAACAGCAAGTTTTGCTTTTAATGATCCTCCTTGTTTAAAAGTCCAATTTGTATTATCGTCACCTGGAACCATTTGTTCTCTAAGTTCTGATCTGGAATATTTTGTATTGGCTGTAGTAGCTGAGGTAGGGTAGGCATAAAATGTTAGCGCTCCTTTTGTAGAGTCATTATACATATAAGGTTTTAAAGTCTTATTTGTAGCATAATTTAAAATCTCTGGTGGCTCAACACTAATTGCTCCTCCTTTTCCTGTACCCTCTGGTATGGTAACTTTCCAATAACTAAGATCTATTTTAGAAAGTTTAACCTTCTTTTTTTTAGACTTTTCTTTTTTAATTTTTGTATCTGTTCCGTGCCTTGTCGTTTGACAAGACACGTTCACAGATACAAGTATAATTACTATGACAGATAATTTATATTTTAGAAAACTAGTCATTTCTAAAATTAATCTACTGGGTAAACTTTAACATTATCTACATAAGCATCAACAGGTGTAACCCCATATATCCAAATTGAAATTTCACCAGAAGCATTAGATGTGAATTGTTCTTTTACTAAAGTAAAAGATGTTTTTCCACCAGCATTGGTTCCAACATGACTTGCACGTGCACCTGCCTCAGAACTAGCAACAGCATCAACACCATCAGCAAAATGACCATCCAATATTTCACCAACTATTCTTCTTCCTCCTGTTGGATCAGTAGCCGTGTCATCTTTTATGGCATATTCATATTCTAAAATATATTCTGTATTAGGAGTAACAGTTAATGCTTGGTATGCATATCTAGTACTAGCACTTACCCATTCGCCAGCTGAAGTTCCTTGTGTCCATTTTGCACCAGCAGTTTTAGAACCATTATCCGAACCGTCATAATTAAAGAAAGAACCATCACTACTACCATTAAAAGGATCTCTTGTTCCTCCAGTAAAATCTGCAATCTTCCAATCATCCTGTCCATTTGCAAAATCTCCATTCAAAATTTCTGGTATAATCGCTGCAGGTTCTTCTGGCTCAACAACTTCAATTTCCAAAGTAGAAGTACTCGTTACTCCTAAATTATCCGAAGCGGTTAACGTAACAATATAAGTTCCTACGGTTGAATATGTATTCATTCCATCAACACCACCTGAGGCGTTACCATCTCCATAACTCCATGTATAAGCTGTAGCACTAGAAGAAGTGTTACCAAAAGTATATGTTAAATAATCTTCTGTTTCCGTTGCGGAAAAACTAGCACTTGGAGGTGTTTCATCAGCCTTTGAATTAGCTTCTGGTAAATCGTAACTTAAACTGTCAATTGTCGGGTCGCATGAAGACACAATTGCCAACAGAGATAGCGATGCTATAAGTTTATTTATTGATTTTATATTTTCCATTTTTAACTTTTTTATTTATTAATTTGGGAATGATTTAGTACCCTGGATTTTGAGTTAATATCCCATTACTTAAATTTATTTCACTTTGAGGAAATGGTAATAGCAAATCTGAAGTTGAATACCCTAAACCGTTAGTTGCTGAAAATGCAGACAAAGTAGATTCTGCAGCCCCTAAACGTACTAAATCAAAAAATCTATGGTTTTCAAATGCAAGTTCCATTCTTCTTTCTAAAAGTAAATCAGCTTTAGTAATAGGAGTAGTAACAGGAGTTGTTAAACCAGCTCTATCTCTAATTGCTTGAAATGAAGCAACTGCAGGAGAACTAGAAGTCTCTGCACCACCAGCCATAATAGCCTCAACATGCATTAATAAAACATCTGCGTAACGCAGTACAATCCAATCGTTTCCAGCTAAAGTAGCATCTGATAAAAATGTTTTACCATCAGCTCCACCGTCTTCGCCATTTGGTAAATACTTAGTAACTTGATTTTGTGTAGTTTGACTAGGGTCTATTCTATACGAAAATTGTGTTCTATCTCCTCCAGAAACATCTAAAGCAGCAACCGCATCTGCGGTAACATAATTTACACCACTACTTCTACCAACACCATTCATCCATTCTGCTGAAAATAGTTGGCTGTCACTAGATAATGCAGAAGCATAACCAACAGCAAAAATAATCTCGTCATTTAACTCTTGGTAAAAAACATCACTAAAATCAGGCTCTAATGCAAAACCAGATGCCATTATATCTTCACACAAACCCTGAGCATCAGCATAATTTTCACCTTGCGTAAGATATGCTTTGGCTAACAACGCTTGTGCTGCTGCCTTAGAACCTCTTGTTTTAAAGCTATTATCCAAACCTGCTATAGCAGTAGTTAAATCGCTTTCTATTAAATCATAAATTTGCGCGCTTGAAACTCTCTTAAATTGAACTTCAGTTTCCAATGGAGTAATTACACCATCAATTAATGGTATATCTCCAAACAAACGTACTAAGTTAAAATACGCATAAGCTCTTACAAATTTGGCTTCAGCTTCAAAAGAAACAGCTTTGGAAGCATCTTCCACTACGCTTAAATTGTCCAAAACTACATTAGCTCTAAATATTACATTGTAAAAACTTGAATAATAATCTGCTACAATACCGTTAGTAGCTTGAATTGTGTAAGATTCAAATTGAGCAGCTTCACCTTCTTGGCTTTTTGTTCTAGTGTTGTCACTACGCATTTCAGTTAAGTAAAATTCGTACATAACACCATGATTAACACCTGAACTGGTGCTATTAACACCCTGTATACCATCGTACATATTAACTACTGCAGTCTCAACTTCTGCTGCATTTGTGTAATAATTTGCAGAAGTTACTCCAGATGAAGGTGCTGGTTCTAAAAAGTCACTTTGACAAGAAGCTAATACAGCTACTATTAAAAGCAAGGTTATATATTTATATTGTTTCATGATTTATATTGTTTTATGTTATTTTCTAATTAGAAATCAAGATTTAAACCTACAGATATTGTTCTGAAAATTGGAGAACCCGCACGTTGGTATCCATAAGTAGTAGGACTGGTACGGTCAATAGATTCTGGGTTGAAACCAGTGTAATCATCTGCTGTTTTATACATTAAGTTCTGTCCTGCAGCATAAAGTCTTAATCCAGAAACACCGTATTTAGATAAAAGGTCTTTATCAAAATTATAACCAATATTTACATTACGAAGTGCTATATAAGAAGCATCTTGAATAATATCATTAGTAAATATTTTTTCCTTAATAAAACCTTGATTAGGTGTAGTATCTGGGTTGAAATCTTGACCTCCATTAAACTGATTAAAGATATATTGGTCACCCATATTACGAACTTCCGCACCGTGAGAACCTTGGAACATAAAACTGAAATCGATATTGCCAAACTTAAAATCATTTGTGAAACTCCATACAAAATCTGGATAAGGATCTCCTAATGCAGCTTTGTCTTCGTCATCAATAATGCCATCACCATTTAAATCTTTCACATAAACATCTTGTGCTTCTCCTCCAATTGGGTGATATGGATTGTTTATGTATTCCAAAGGAATATCTTCATCTACAACCCAACCATAAAAAGTTGATATAGGTTGCCCTTCTAAGTTAACCCATTCTGCAGCTCTTTTACTATCAACATTTTGAATTTGCCCATCAGAATCAGCAAAATCTACTAAAGTGTTTTTATTGGTACTAAAAATAAATGAAGAACTCCATCTAAGATTTTCTTTATTAATATTTTTAGTTCTTAACTCAACTTCGAAACCTTCATTTTTAACTTCACCTAAGTTTACTAAAGCACTATTAAAACCAGTTGTAACCGAAATAGGGTTATTCAAAAGTAATTGGTCACTAGTTCTTTGATAATAATCTACAGAACCAGACAGTATATTATTAAAGAATCCAAAATCAATACCAGGGTTAAATTCTACCAAACGCTCCCATTTCAAATCAGGGTTAGCAATATTTAATGGATTAAAACCAGCTTCTAAACCTCCATCAACAACTGCTGTAGTAGAGCCTAATAATGCTAGATAAGGATAGTTATCTACAAGTAAGTTACCAGTACTTAAAGAACTAGTACTACTACTGGTATCAGGATTAACACTACCTACATTTAATAAATCGTTACCAGTAACACCGTAACTAGCTCTAAACTTAAGTTTATTTACAATATCGCTATCTCTTAAAAAAGCTTCTTCGGCAACATTCCAACCAACAGAAGCTGCCATAAAGTTACCGTACTTAAATTCATTACCGAAAATAGAACTACCATCTCTTCTATAGCTAAAAGAAGCTAGGTATTTATTGTCATACGCATAGTTTAGCCTAGTAACATAAGACAATCCATTTTTCTCCCATTCAAACGCATCAGCGCCAGAAATTACAGTGGCATTTGTAATTTGTTTAACAGCATCTGATGTGTAGCCAGTACCTGAAATACTAGAATAAAAAGATTTCTTACTTTCTCCTGTTACCCCTAGAATAACTCCAATCTCATGCTTTCCAAACTCGTTGTTGTAAGAAAAGAAGTTATCTGTTAAAAGATATGTTTCTCTTTGCGTAATTTCATTCATGGAGGCTGCGGAAGCACCATTTCTGTTAGACAGAACTCCTTGCCATCTTGTTCTTTTCGTATCTTGATATGATCCAGATAAAGTAGTTCTAAAACTTAAGTTTTTAGTAATATTATAATTACCATAAACACTTCCAAAAAGTTTAAATTTTTTGTCACTACGCTCTCTTTCTAGAATTTTAGCAGCAGGATTTGTGTTTGATGTATTACTAATATCTACTAAAGCACTGCCATCACCATATAAGTCATAGTTATCAAAATGTCTTTGAAGAGCATAATCTCCCACAACAACATCTGGATAAACCCCTCTATCCACATACTGGATAGTATTTGTATCATGATACACAGGTAACCAGTTCGTTTGTCTTAAAATATCATGTGTAGAACCATCAAAACGTCTTCTGTTAGTATATGAAGGAGTTAAACTAGCACCAAAAGAGAATTTTTCATTAACCTTAGTATCTACTTTTAATCTTAAGCCATACTTCTTAAAATTATCAGTTAACAGTACACCTTCATCATTTGAGAAGTTAATTGCAGTACTAAATTTAGTGTTTGAATTACCACCTCTTGCGCTTAATGAATGACTGGTTATTGTACCTCCATCAAAAATTTCATCTTGCCAAGAACGATCTATACCTATTAATTGCTTGTAAGCAGTTCGGTCAGAAATAGAACCAGTAGCTGCTAATTCTGCAGCAGCAGTGTCTTCAATTGAAAAAGTATATGAATCACTATGTCTTGCCTCTTTAAAACCAGTAAAAGTGCTATAGTTGAATTTAGTCTTTCCTTCAACTCCAGCTTTCATTGAGATCATAATGATGCCGTTAGCACCTTTAGAACCATATATTGCAGATGAAGCAGCATCTTTTAAAATTTCAAAAGATTCTACATCATTCATATTTAAGGACCCTAAGAAATCAGCATTTACAATCACACCATCTACTACAACCAATGGAGTGGAGTCACCTGCCATAGAGCCAACACCTCTAATGTTAATTGTTGGTGCAGCACCGGCTTCACCATCAGTAGCTTGAATATTTACCCCCGATACCTGACCTACTAAAGCCTCATCAACCCTAGATACAGCTATCTGACCTAAATCATCATTGACAACTTTTGAAATAGAACCTGTTAGGTGTGATTTTTTTTGTGTTCCATAACCTACTACGACAACTTCATCAAGTAATGCAGCATCTTCGGTCATTACAACATTAATAGTCTCTTGGTCTCCTACAGTTATACTTTGAGTTACATAACCGATATAGGAAAATTGAAGAACGTCGCCACTATTAGCGTCTATAGTATAAAGTCCGTCAAAATCTGTTGCAGTACCTGTTGTGGTACCGGAAATAACGACATTTACGCCAGGAATTGGTACGTTAGCGTCATCTACAATCGTACCCGATATAGTAGACGCGTCTTGAGCAAATATTGCGGCGTTTATAAACAGCGCAAGTATTAGTGCTAATTTGTTTTTAAAATTCATTTGTGTTAAAGTTAAGTTAGTAATGTTCATCGGTTTAAGGCCCGACGCCTAAATGAAACTGTGCGAGAATTCCATTTAATCATCAACTTACTATAGCACGTAACTCATTAACGTTTTTGAATTTTGTATTTTTGTAATGAGCGTGTATAGTAAAGTGTACGTGTTCGTTGTGTTACTTCCCTTCAGAATGAAGTAATTTTAGTTAAAAAGGATGGGTGTGCGCCCGTCCTTTTTTTATTTAAGTACTTTATATTTTCATCAAATATTTCTTAAATTAATATTAGCTAGTAATTCTCTTTTTCAATTGGTTACCCATACTGGTTTACCAAATTGGTTTACCAAATATAACTTAATACTTTGTTAAAAAAAAATAATATTAAGAAAATTGGTATTGATTATTGCGCATATAATATTTTGAAGAGACTCAATTTGCTAAAATGATAATTGTAGAGTACCGAAGTTTAAGAGATAGCTATTTTGGTTTTAATAACTACGCTGTCCCTGTATTATATTGGGGTTTTTAGAAGTTGGTCATATTATTGTCTTGATGATTTCTTTTGTTTTCTTCTCTGCAGAGTGAGCATACATTAGCTACTTTTTATACGCTTAGTGGGTTGTGAATGAATTGTTAAAGTAATTGTGGTTACATCGTATTTTATTAGCAAAAAAGAAATTTTTTTGTTGTTAGCTCAGAAAGAAATGGAGCTATTGGCATGGCTATTATAATTAGAATTTAATTAATTTCTTAGCGATAAAATCTTATCTGAAAACACTAAAAACACCATTAGAAAGGTTTTCATTTTTTCTGAGAAATTCCATGAGTTTCGTATGGTGGTATACAAAATTAATTACCTCTTTTTAGCATTTTTATTGCGTCGGAAATTGTCATTTTAAATTCCCCGTATTTTAAATTGGTAGATTCTTATCTAAGGTTTTTCAGACGTAGTTTAATGACAAAAAAGAGTAGAATTATGATAGTTTTATGTACGCTTTTTATGGATATAATACACTCTCCTTTACTAATCACAGATAAATAGATAAACCGTTGGCTGTCAACCTAAAAAAATAACAAAACATATGCATTAAAATCGTAAATTTTCTAATTTTTAGCTCTCTAATTATTTGAAATAAATTATATTGCTTAGGTAATTATTTTT
Source organism: Zobellia barbeyronii (assembly GCF_018603515.1). Classification (GTDB taxonomy): domain Bacteria; phylum Bacteroidota; class Bacteroidia; order Flavobacteriales; family Flavobacteriaceae; genus Zobellia; species Zobellia barbeyronii. The sequence goes on along the minus strand of NZ_JACATN010000004.1, from coordinate 241,513 downwards.
ATAAACTAAAAACAAAAAATGAAACGATTTAGTGAAAAGTACATCACCACAAAAGACATGGAATGGGAAGTGCTTGGTGGAGGAGTGTCAAGAAAATTCTTAGGCTACGATAATCAAATCATGATGGTAAGAGTGAAATTTGACAGTGGTGCTTTAGGTGCTCCACATCAACATTTTCACACACAAGCTACCTACTGTGTTTCAGGTAAATTTGAATTTGAAATTGATGGAGTAAAACAAATTGTTGAAGCAGGAGACGGTGTGTATATTGAGCCTAACTTATTGCATAGTGCAGTTTGCTTAGAAGAAGGAGAGCTAATTGATACATTTAGCCCAGTAAGAGAAGATTTCTTAACTGGCGAAGGCCCATCTTATTTTGGTGATAAAAAGTAAGTATAAAAAAACTTCTCTTAGCTTATAACGGGAGGTTAAAAATAGTTTTCTCAATTATATTGCTTTGGTATATAATACTTAGAGAAGTAACTAATAAAATTCTATAATTTGGTTTTCATGTCCTGAATTGGAAAATATTTGAAAATCAAATTATAGAATGAATTGAAAGGAATAAATTAGAGTTTCAAAAGTTCTAGAAGCCAACAAAGTTATAGGTATATAGGTTTGGTTTTACTCTAGAAATTAGTCTTCTTGCGCCTACCATTAATCATAGGTAAACCAAATATCGTTTTCTATAAAAATTATTGATAGCACGCCAAGACTTTTTATACGCTTACTTTTAGTTAATCTTAACGAATTCATAAGGACCCGTCCAGCTATACTCCTTATTTTTTATTGTTAAGGTGTGTTCTTTATTTTTTTGTTTGTCTTCGTTGGCCAACAGCAACATTAGTTGACTACCATTAGCCTTTGTTTCAACGACTACCGCTGTATACTCTTTGTTATCTTCCATAAGTTCTATTTTGGAAATTGCACTGTTAGAGTTTACTGAAAACTCAGAAACCGGACTGTACTGCCCGTGTGATTCCACGACCGAAACGAATGTTGTGTTCTGTGTATTTTTTCTACGGATGACAAGACCGGCATCTCTTCTTAAGTTAAATTCCGGATCGTTAGCGCCAATGCGCACAAATTGTAATTGGTCATCTTTTAAGCTAGCAGTGGTTAATGTATAAAAATGCCCGTTTTCTAACCAGCTTAACTTTGAGTTATCTTCTTTAGGTTGCCCCGTGCCTTCTGCCCAAAGATGTTGGTATCCATGTTCAGAACCCAATGTCTCTAAACTTTTAGGTGTGGAGAAATCAAAATTAGTTTTCATAACCTGGCCTTTAAAGTAGAAGGGAAGGTCATATTTATTTTTAGTAGTAGAAACCACTTTTAAAATATCCAGTAAAAAAGGTTTTTCAAAACCATCAGCTTTTATTAGTGCCATGGTTCTTTGCATTTCCGTACCGGGATATGCGTTCTTTTCTTTAGCACTTACTACTTGTACTTCTGGATTGGAAGTGTCAAAAAAGTAAAGCTCTGAATGGAATTTGCTACCTACTTCATATTTACCGCCAAAATGAGAAGTTTCATTTTGTACAAGTGTATTGTGAGCTATTGTTTGTTTGGCCCAGGTCTTATTTTCTTTTAAATAATTACCACCACCTTTTTGCTCAATATTTACAAAGCGAGCTAGTCCGTAGTCTTGTAATATCTCCGTGCCTTTTTCGTAAAGCGAAAATGACAGCTTATCATAATGTCCGTGGCTTAAACCTTGCGCGGCATATTTAAAAACCAAGGTCATATCTTCATTACCATACCTAAGTATACCAACACCGCCTTCGTCGCCCTTGGTGCCATCAGTTAGGTTTATTGATTTTTTTTGAAAAGGTTCAGCCTTCCCATCTCTAATGCCTATAGCAACGGCAAGACCTGAATCATCCAATAAAACTTTACCTTGCTCTTCTGCAATACTCAATAATTGTGGATTGTGTCCTCCATAATGATATGCAATATCAAGAGCAGTGACTACGTCAGGTGATTTGTACGACATTCCTTTCTGAGCATCGTTCAGAGGGAAAAAATCCCCGTCCGCATCAGAAAGATTTACGAGTATGTTTACTGACTTTAGCAACACGCTATCCTTATGTTCAAAAATCTTTTGCTCGGGCTTCACATTGTGCAATGCCTCGGCAAAAATTAAGAAAGGATACATAGCATATCTTTGGTAGTAAGGTCCTTCGGTATAATAACCATCAGGAGAAAATGGCTCATCTACATTGGCAAGAAAGCCAACCTCTTGGCCTTCTATTTTTATAAACCCACCATCATTGTCTTTAGCTCCAACAGGTAATCCGTCGTCTTCTATCCCGTATAATGCTCTTTGGATTAATTCATCATCATTCATTACCAACCCGATCATACCAACGGCAGCATTACCCCATGTACTATGGTTGTGAACACGGTTGTAGAATTGAGGGTTTTCTATAGATATGAAATCTGCAAAAGGTCTGAAAAGATTTTTTTCAAGTTGCTTGCGTTCTTTTTTAGATAGGTAGTCATAAACACAGTCATAAGCCTGACTTACATAAACCAACCAATTGGAATCATTAAGGCACTGCCAGAATAACTTTCCTCTAGCGTATGAACGCGTTTGCGGGTGTACCGGTAAATCTTTATACATGCTTTCATATTGAAATAACATGTCTTTAATATATATGGCATATTTTTCATCGTCTAAAATCTGATACAATACACCGGCTTTTTGAAGCGTCTGAAAATTAAGTTTGTGACGAGAGTGTGTATATCCACCAGAAAAATCTTTAGGTATTGGGGTTTCAATTCCCAATGCTATTTCGGCATCTACCTCGGCTTTTACTTTTTCTAAAGTAGCATCAAAAAGAGGAACGTTACCTAATTCTGCTCTTATCTTTTGAACGCCTTCTTTGGTTAAAATTAAGCTGGGATGGTCTTGTGAATGTCCACTAAAGGAGATTAACAATACGCAGATAAAAATTTGTAATACTCTTATATGTTTGGTCATATTTGAATTGAGTTATGTAGTATGCCTAAATTGTATTAGTTAGTGCTTATTACGTTGAAAGTAGAATAGGCATTTAAGTTGTAATCTGAATCACCAGTAAAATAGGGCCGTTCTATTTGGTTTTTAACACGATAATTTTGGTCGCCGATCATCTCTGTTTTTCTGAAGTACTCAGGGGTTTATTCCTGTTTTTCAAAATTGGCTCACCGACGACCAACTGCATGTTAATGGCTCTGCTATCTTTAAATATATTGTCTGTTGTATCTATATAATGTAAACCATAAAGTAAAATGGCAGACTATGATTTGAACGTTGAACAATTCAATTGGTTAACCAATTTGGTTTACCAAAAATAGAAATATTTTTTAACCGAACAAATTATAGGGAGCCTATATGCTGAATTTAAGGTGTAAACGTGTCAAAAAAAACACGTATCAACCATATTTTCTAGCTAAGTACTTTAAAATGGTGTCCACTATTTCTTGTTCCGGATGGGTAATATCTACAGTTAGTGCCCTTTTAGGAATTTCTAGTAGCTCAAAGTCCGATTCTAGGGAAGACTCAGTTTGGTTGTTTGAGTGCCCTTTGTCTAGACGTTGGTTAACCTCGTCATAAGTACCGTTCATAAAAACCCAGTCAATATTTAAATCTAGATTTTTAGCCAGCTCTAAACGTTGCTCTTTTTTTAAAATAGAACAAGAAACTACACAACCATCTTTATTGAATTGCTCACTAATTAAGCTTGTAATAGCTGGTAACCATGTGTTAGATTCCGTATTGGTATTTTCCTTATCGGCAATTAGCTGTTCATTGAATAGTGCATCTGCATCAAAAAATGGGATGTCTAATTTTTTAGCTACCTTCTCACCAACAACACTTTTACCGGTTCCGCAAACGCCCACTAAAACAACTATAAAATTATCTTTTTTACTCATCTGTTAAATAATTGGTTTACCAAATTGGTTTACCAAATATAGTTATATTTGACTGTTATCAAAATTTCAAGTGTTAAAACCATTTTTAAAACCATCCAATTATGGCCATTTACAAACCTCAAGTCAGTCGTAGAAATTTTATTAAGAAATCTAGTTCTGCAGCGCTGGCAGTTCCATTATTTCCACTTTCAGACCCATTTTCTTTAGCTACTAACTTTTTTAATGAAGGGCTTCAGGTACATCTTTTTTCAAAACACTTACAATTTTTGGGATTTGATGATATGGCTAAGGCTGCCGCCGAAATCGGTTTTGATGGATTGGATTTAACGGTAAGACCAAAAGGACATGTCTTGCCAGAAAATGTTGAACGCGATTTACCAAAGGCTATGGAAGCCATGAAGAAATATGGTTTAAAGTCAAAAATGATGACAACCAATGTGCTGAATGCAAATGAAGATTTGGACAGGCAGGTTTTGGAAACGGCTAGTAAATTAGGAATTACACATTATAGAACCGGATGGCTTACCTATCCAGAAGAGCTAAGTATTCAGGAAAGTCAGGAAAAGTATCGTGAACTTTTTAAAGAACTGGAAACAGCCAATAAAGAATTGGGATTAATAGGCTGTTACCAAAATCATGCTGGTAATCATGTTGGCGCACCTATTTGGGATTTACCTCCTATATTACCATCTCCGGATAGCAAACATTTGGGTAGCCAGTATGATATACGGCATGCTGTAGTGGAAGGCGGTATGAGTTGGGAATTAGACTTACGCTATATCGCACCCTACATAAGAAGTATTGTTATAAAGGATTTTAAATGGGGAATGGAAGAAGGTAAGTGGAAACCAATCAACACCCCTCTAGGAGAGGGAATGATAGATTTTGGACGTTACTTTTCATTGCTGAAAAAATACAAAATTAACGTACCTATATCTCTACATTTAGAATATGACCTTGGCGGTGCCGAGCATGGCGCTACGGAAATTACCATAGATAAAGATGAGGTTTTTGCCAAAATGAAAAAAGATTTGACTTTCCTAAAAGATACTTGGAACAAAGCGGAATAATAAAAAATAACTGAAGCACAGTATGACAGCAAAAGTAGCAACCACAACAGAAAAACTAAGAAAGGTCAGTACGGCAACTATTGCCACTTGTCTATTTAAAAAAGGCTTAAAAAATCAATTTATACAGGATGTTAAGCCGTTAAAAAATGGCAAGCCCACCATGGTAGGTAAGGCCTATACGTTGCGTTATATTCCTGCTCGGGAAGATTTGAATCCTATAGAGGTGTTTAGAGACCCTAAGCATTTACAGCGTGTTGCCGTAGAAGAATGCCCAAAAGGGTATGTAATGGTTATAGATAGTAGAAAAGATGCCCGTGCCGCTTCTGCAGGTTCTATCTTGGCTACACGATTAATGGTGCGTGGGGTAGAAGGTATAGTTACGGATGGCGGGTTCCGTGATTCGGCTGAAATTGCCAATCTTAATTTTGCATCTTATCACAACAGACCTACAGCTCCTACCAATCTAACCCTGCACCAGGCTATTGCTATTAATGAGCCTATTGGTTGTGGTGATGTAGCTGTATTTCCAGGGGATTTTATTGTAGGTGATGATGATGGTATTATGGTCATACCAGCTGGCATTGCAGATGAGGTTGCTGATGAATGTACTACAATGACACTTTTTGAAGAGTATGTGATGGGCGAAGTTGAAAGTGGAACATCCATAGTAGGACTTTATCCACTAACAAATGAAGCATACAAAACTAGTTTTGAAGAATGGAAGGCTTTGAACGGTAAGGCATAGTTTTAACGAAGACGAAGATTCTTGGATGGATAAAATGGATACTAATAAACCATAAATTAAAAGAGTTAAATTACGCGCTAATCTCTGCTTTATGAAAATAGCTTACACCTTAGTAGTACTGATTACATCTGTCTTGTTCTTTAATAATTCTGTAGACAATAAAAGCCCAAAAGAGGCAAGGTTAAATGATATTCAAATTATTGGTAGCCATAATAGCTATAAGGTGGCAATTGAGAAACCGCTATTTGAGTATTTGCTGAAAAAGGAACCTAAATTAAGTAGTTTGGAATATGACCATATTCCGTTATCTGCGCAATTAGATTTAGGACTTCGTAATTTGGAGCTCGATGTTTTTCATGATCCAGAAGGAGGTCATTTTTCAAACCCTAAAGGTTTGGAAATCATTAAATCTATGGGGCTGGAGCCAAGACCTTTTGATGTGGAACAAAAGTTGAAAACACCAGGTCTTAAAATATTTCATGTTCAGGAAGTAGATTTTAGAAGCCATCAATTACTATTTAAAGAGGCTTTGATGGAATTAAAAGCGTGGTCCAATGCTAATTTGGGACACACTCCAATTATCATCACCATCAATACCAAGGATAACGAAGTACCAGAGACAAGAAAACCGTTACCTTTTGATGCTCAGGCGTTACAAAATTTGAATACAGAAATACGAGACATATTTTCTGAAGAAAACTTAATTACACCTGATTTTGTAAAGGGCGATTATGATACTTTAGAGAAAGCGATTTTAGATAAAGGTTGGCCAGAATTGACTAAGGTGAAAAACAAGTTTTTATTTGTTTTGGATGAGGGAGAAGAAAAAACAGATGCCTACTTATCCAATTTTTCAAATTCAAAAGGAGCGGCATTATTCGTAAATAAAGAAGAAGGAAATCCAAATTCAGCTTTTAGGGTTATAAACGACCCAGTAGTGGATTTTGAGAAAATTAAAAATCTCGTAGCTTTAGGATACATGGTCCGTACACGTGCAGATGCAGATACCAAAGAAGCAAGAACAAATGATTATAGTAGGTTTGAAAAAGCCAAGGCATCTGGTGCGCAGGTAATCACGACAGATTACTATCTCCCCAGTACATTTTTTAAATCGGATTATAAAATCAGTTTTGAAAATGATACCTACGAAAGAATAAAAAGTAATTGAAAATAGCACTCTTAATCAACCAACTCCCGAGTACGAACAGACGGGGTTTCTTTCTTTTTATACTTACGTCCATACCACAATAAAATACCTGTAACTGGTAAACTAGCGGTAAGTAGGCTTACCAGAAAAGCAATGATTTTTCCGGGAAGACCTCCTATAGACCCAATGTGAATGTCATAGGTCATCCGAACAATCTTATCCGGTATTTGGGCATTTTTATATTTGCCGTAAACACTTTCTGTTTCTATTTCTTCAAGTGTGTTTTGGTCAAAAAACCGAAAATCGGAATCATAAAAAAGACCCTTACTATTGGAAACTTCTACATAAACGCTTTCATCTGCTGTAGTAGGGTAGTGTAGTTCGTAGGCTTCTGCTTCTGGGGATTCCTTCATTAATTTTACAATTAGATTATCCCATGGTTTTGCAGTAGTATCCTCTGGGGTTTCACTATTATTTTTTGGGATATTAAATGCAGCTTCCTTTTTACCGCCAGTTGCTACGTAAACGCCATACATTAGCCATTTATAAGACATCATAGAACCTGTGAAAGCTAATATTAAAGCAAGGGAACAGACGTAGAAGCCAACAATGGAATGCAAGTCAAAGTTTTTACGTTTCCAGCGGGTAGTTTTCTTCCAGTCAAATTTTAGGCGTTGTTTTAGATTCTTCCGTTTTTTAGGTAACCACAGAATAAAGCCGGAAATAATAATAAAAATAAAAAGGAGAATGGAAACACCTACCACCTGTTCGCCAATGTCTTTGGGCAACCATAACCGCATATGACCTTTAAGGATAAAAGCAAAAAAACCGGTAAGGTGGTTATCAACTTGAATAACCTCTCCGGAATAGGGATTTAAAAATACACTTTGATAAAACTCAGGTTCCGCATCATAAAAAATAACCTCTATGGCATCATCGGCTTTCTTAAATAGCGTACCGTGAACATGGTTATCAGGAAAAATTTCTTTAGCAAGTTCCTTTGCTTGTGTTGGCGTTAAAATAGGTTGGTCCTGGGGAACCACTTTTTTGTATTGATCATAGGTACTTTCAATCTCTTCTCTAAATGCCCAACAACAACCGGTAACGGATACAATAAAAACTACAATTCCGGTAGCTAGACCTAAGATTTTGTGTAGGGTAAGAATATGTTTTTTTAGTGCCATAGGATACAAAGAATAAGGCAACCTGTATGAGTTGCCTTTATGGATTATATTTTAAAATTTAAAACTGAAGGTGCCCAGAAGTGCTCTTCTTTGCTGTGGAGTTACCGTACTCCATCCAGAATAATAGGATTTATCCGCTAGGTTATTCCCTTTAATACTAAACCTGTACTTGTCTGTTTCATAATAGACAGAAGCGTTAAAAACGGTATAAGAAGGAATGTAAAAACTTCCGGTGGTTGCTTTATAGTCAACCATGGTATCATATTCCGAAGCACCGTTAAAACCGGCTCCAACTCCAAAGTTTTTTAGAAACTTATAATCGGTCCAAAAGTTATAGGTTATATCTGGACCAGATTCGCCATACCTATTACCTACTAATTCCATGGCAGAAGGAGAATCCGTAATTTCAGAATCGTTGTAACTAAAACCGGTATGTATGTGTAACCCTTCAATTGGGTTGGCGTTTACTTCAAGCTCAATACCCTGGCTGTTTATTTCTAAATCCTGTGTTTTTGTCGCCCAGTAATATTTGTTGTCTACGTTTATGTTGTAATAGCTTAATGTAGCTTCTAATTTATTGTGGAATAGATTAGATTTCATCCCCACTTCAAATTGATTTGCTTCTTCAACATCATAGGATTGTAATACGGTTTCACCTGAAGAAAAGTCGGTGATGTATTGCGGATTTACATATGAAAATCCATTCTGATAATTCGCAAAAACGGACAATTGATCTATAATAGGCTGAAAAACGATACCAAATTTTGGAGAGAAAGTAGATTCAGTATATTCGGAATCATCATCAGCTACGGTATTTACATCACCTTCATAATCAAACCGGTCATAACGTACACTCGCCATTACGGATAAAGAAGGTATAATGTGGATAACATCTGAGATATAGGCTCCAAATACATTTTGGCGCACATCAGAATCTAGATTCCCTAAGCCTGTTAATGCAGTACTTAAATTCTGGGCATTAATTGCTGGCTCACCATATATTAAATCGCCCTGTAGATTTATAGAATGCAGGTATCCCCAATTAGAGCTATTGTCTATTGTTTTAGAATCCAAGTAATCTAAACCAACTAATAACTTATTTTCCAAATCTCCTAAATGAAAGGTTCCATTAAAGTTTTGCTGCAGGTTTAAGGTCTTTGTTCTAGAATCCGTGTCTTGTGCATACAAGCTAAAGTTTTCTGTACCTATGGGAGCTGCCGGGTCTGTATAATCTGCCGTGTTCCATAAATAGGTATAGTAACCTAAAGATTTAGCCAATCCGCCTGCTATTAAGGTTTGAGAAGACCAGTTATCCGTTATTTTCCAAGCAATTTCTCCCCTGTAATTCTGGGTGATATTATCTATGGTAACATCATTGTTGGTAAAGGATAAATTGGTGTCGTAATTTAAATCGGCAATAGAATTAAACGCTATGGGACTAGATCTGTTTAAGAATAGGAACGTTTCATTGGTCTGCTCATTCCCTGATGCTTCATAGGAGAAGTTCAAGGATAGGTTGTTGTTAACCTTATACGAAAGCGATGGCGCTATAAAAACCGACTTCTTAAAACCTGCATCTTGAAAGCTGTTGTCCTTTTGGAAACCACCATTTAAGCGGAAGGATAATTTTTCGCCATCAGAGATATTTACATCTACATTTAGTTTTGCAAAATCATTAGAACCGCCAGATACCGTTACCTCTCCTCCAGTGCTGTTATAGGGTTTTTTGGTAACAATATTAATCAAGCCGCCGTAAGAGGTAACTGAGCTACCAAATAAAGTTCCAGAAGGACCTTTTATAACTTCCACACGTTCTACATTAGAAGGGTTGATAAACCCATTTGTAATTCCGGCAACGCCATTTACCAATTGTGGTTGCACTGCAAAACCACGGCTAGAATAATACCCGGCACCATCGCCACTTCTACCTGTAGAGGACCATAATTGCGTAATACCCGCAGCATTTACTAATGCATCCTGGAAGGTGTTAACGGACTGGGAGATAAGTAATTGATTCGTAATGGTGTTGTAAACTTGGGGGTTTTCTATGTTCTTTAGGGGCATTTTAGAAACATAGGCCGTTTGCTTTCTAGAAAATTTGTTCCGTCGTTCTGCTTCAACGATTACTTCGTTCAGGATTTCATTTCCTTCGTAAAGTACAATCTCGGGTAAGGTTACATTTTGGTTGTTAGCAACCGAGAATGGAATTTCCTTGGTTTTGAACCCGAGGTAGGAGAGAGACAACACATAGTTGCCGTTGCTAAGATGGTTAAGTTCAAAAGAACCCGCTTCGTTAGTTTGGGTTCCGGTACTCGTATTTTTTAGGAGGACGTTTACACCAAAAAGGGGCATTTTGGTGTTATCCGTTACTTTTCCTGTTACGGTCGCTTCTTGGGAAAAACCAACGTGAGACAGGAATACTAACGCTAAGGTTGCTACAAAATATTTCATTATATTTATTTAGACTTGATATGAATAGTTAATTTGCGACAAATGTATCTATGCATGTTTAATCTGCCAAATTATTTATAATAAATCTAAATAATAAAATTTAACCCCTTGGTTTACTGTCGTTTTATAGGGTTGGTGTTTTTGAAGACTGCTGCTATTTATGGAAAATGCAGTCAGATTTGGGATGTTTTGTGTGTAGAGCAGAAGCGTAGCATAAAAAAAAGCACTCCTTTTTTAAACAAAGGAGTGCTTTTCTAAATACTAAAAGTACGCTAACTTATAAAATCAGCGGCGTACAAAATATTAGTTATTTTCTTTCTCGTAATACTCTTGAAGGATAAAAAAAGCTTGTTTCTTCATTCCCTGTTCAGAGATCAATCCTTTTCTATTAAAGTCGTCTTGGATTCTTCTTAACGGACGTCTAGAAGAGCGGAAATCCATCAAAATCCACGGAGATAAACCAGATAGGAAATCAATGTTACGCATCATTTCAATATTGGTTTTAAAAACCTCTGCTTGGTATTCTTCCGTCCATCGTTCATTTTTTTCACCATGATGACCATAAAGAGCACCTCCACCAACTTCACTCATAATCATAGGCTTGTTGTACGCACTTGCCCATTTTAATTGCGCACAAGTATCGGTTGCGCCGGCGTACCAACCACAATAGGCATTAATACCTATAACATCTACCACTTCGCCCAGTGGGTCTTCAATTAAGTTGCCATCATCCCCTTGTGCTTGTGTATCTAGTGCAGCTGTAATAAGACGGGTATCATCTAGCTTTCGGGCTTGTTCGGCAAGGTTTCCTATAAAATTCAATCTAGATTCGCCTTCAGGAGTTTCATTCGCCATAGACCATAGTACCACGGCTGCACGGTTTTTATCCCTAGAAATCATTTCCGTAAGCTGGTTTTTTGCATTGGCATAAGTATCTTCATTGTCAAACTGAATAGTCCAATACACCGGTATTTCGGACCATATTAAAAAGCCCATTTTCTCTGCCTCACGTACCATAGCTTCGCTATGAGGGTAGTGCGCCAGACGGATAAAATTACAGCCCAATTCTTTGGCCCATTCCAACAATATTTTACATTCCTCTACAGAAACTACACGTCCCGTTTTAAAGGGGGCTTCTTCGTGAATGCTTATCCCTTTTAAGAATATCTGTTTTCCGTTCAATAAGATTTTAGACCCTTCCGTAGCTATGGTTCTAAAACCGATCTGATCCGTAATTTCATCGGTTGCCGTTTTTAAAACAACTTCATAGGTCTTGGGGCTAGTTGGACTCCAAAGTTTTGGTTTCGCTTTAATAGAAAATTCAGCTTTTCCATTTTTAAGAACGGTGTTTACTGTTTTCTTTAGTTCAGGAATAGCTATGCTCACGGCATCACCATCTTTACCGTTGGCAACCGAAACCCAACCTTTAATGGCATTGGTTACGCCTTTTGGTAATTGAACCGAGTAATCATTAATATGAGATTTTGGCACAGTAATTAAATGAACCGATCTGGTAATGCCGCCGTAGTTCCACCAATCTTGGTTTACCGTTGGTACGTTTTCTCTTTTTCGTTTGTTATCCACTTTTACGACCACAAAGTTGTTGCCTTCTTTTAGCTTGTCCGTAACCTCAAACTGAAACGGGGTATATCCACCCACATGCCTACCAATACGTTCGCCGTTCAGGTAAACTATGGCCTCATAATTTACGGCCTCAAAATATAAAAAAGCGGCCTCGTCATTCTTGGCGGTATAGGTAAAGTCTTTTTTGGACCAAACAGTGCCCTCGTAGTAATACAATTTGTCCATTTGCGTATTCCAATCCCCAGGAACCATAAGTTGCTTGCTGGTATCAAAATTGTATTCTATTAAGTCAGACGGAGATTGCATTTGGGCATTCATAAAATAGCCGTCTTCTTTGGGTTGTAACCTGTGGTTGTAATATCCGTTTTCTAGCGGGTCAACAATCATGTCCCATAGGCCATTTAAACTGGTTTTCTCTCTAGAATCTATGTTCTGTAATAAATCGGAAAACGGAGCCTCCTGTGCCTTTATAGTTGTGCTTAGCGTTAAGAGGAATACAAATAGGAGGGTTTTAATGTGTTTCATGTGTAGCTGTTCTTCAGTTTTTAAAGTGATGTGTTTCTTATGTGCTAATTGCGGAAAAAACACATCATGACCCAAAAGAATGAAATTAAACAAGTAGTTTGAGTGCGGGTTTGTGCGAAAGATAAAAGTAAGGAACTTTCTAATAGAGCCTTTACCAAAACCTTGTATTTTCATTTATAAACCGAAAAAGGAACATTCCGTTTTACCGAAATGTTCCTTTTTTTGGCGTGCCATAAGTACGTGCTGAAGTCATTTATTCAAGGAATACATATTCTTCCCTTTCAGTTTTTGTAAACGATGAATCATAATCAACGTACCATTTGGTAATCCACTCCTGATATGGAATTGATTTAATCTGTATAGTTGAATAATCATATTTGAGATCATTAATTTTCATAGCGGGATACATTTTTTTTAACTCATCAGGTATCTCTCCAATTACAGGGTAATCGTGTCCAGGAGAAGTAATTGACCATCGTAAATATGCAAAATCTATGTTATGTTTACCTGTAGAGGTATACCAACTGTTATTTTTCCTAATTATGGTATCTACGTTAGTAGTAAAAGTAAATTCGAAAATAGATGAATTTTCAGGGGTAAAGAATAAGTCCTCTCTAATAATTAAACTTTCGGGTTTTGGACCGATTGATATGTATCGGTATTGTGTTTTATCAAACGTAAGTATAATATCTGATAGATAATTATTAAACTTATTTAGATAGCCTAGTTTTATTTTATCAGGTATACCGTACGACCAATAACCGTATGAGTTCAAATGATAACCTTTTCGTAGTGTGTTTTCATTAATTGTGAATACGTCATAGACTAGTGTTTTTGTAGTTGCCGGTAAGTCTATAATTAAACTACTGTCAAAAGCCATAAATTCAGAATAATCAAAGTTGTACGCATCACCTACTTTGACATCATTTACAAAACGATATTTCATATCAAAATTATCGTCCATAATAGATACAATAATGTCTGTTTCAGTTCTTAAGTCAATATTATTTATGCGAAAATCTACATAGCTAGAATTTATAAGCGACCCAGCATAAACAAATTGGTATGGAATATGTTCTAAGCTGGAAACTGCATGCGGTATTTTAGTTGATCTACTTGGGATATTAGTTATGTTGATATCAAAGGTGCCAATACTAGGCGTTAGATTAATAGCAGTACCTTCGGTAAATTTCCAATTACTGCCGTTATCAATATCGGTATAAGTCTGTATGAAATAACCATCTTCTGTTAAATTTAATATCCTTCTTAAATGGCTAACTGTAATCTTATTCGTTACTTCTGTTTCCAAAGATTCAAAAGTAAGTACATCTCCAGCTTCGTAGGATTTGAAGTCTAATATTTCTCCGGTATCATTGTGAATGATAATCCAATCTTCAGTTTCTTTGGTATTTGTCGATGCATCCACGGTCAGCGTAAAATAAATTACTGAAACTGGTTCAGCTGGCTCTTCTTGTTCTCCCTTGTTTACAGGAGGCTCCACTGTAGTGGTCTCATTTTCAGAACAGCTGACGGTTATTAGAAAAACAAAAATGATTAATGCAATTGGTTTTAAAAATTTCATTCTCGTTTTAATAATCTAGACTAATTAGTAATGATTTAGCTTGCAAAATACATTATATTTCTTAAGAAATATAGCGGTTTTTTAAATTTCATCTCTCCTTTTCAATCCAACCACTTTTGTTTTGGTTCCTGGGCTTCAAGAATAGCTAGGTCCATTAGATGTATCCAAATAGTATTTAGGTGTTGGGTTAAAAGAGGATGAAATTTTGTTTAATTGGGGTTCATTTGAGATTTTCCGGTCATGGCTGTTATAAGTCCTCCTGCAATAGGGCCATATGCCATAATTCCAATTCCTTTTAAGTTTACTAAGCCTGTTAGAGTTCCAATAGTTAAAACCAATCCGAAAAGGGCTACAATCAAACCTCCATAAAATAAATTTTTACCAGTTGCATTTATTGCCTATATTTCTTTGTACTTTTTTGTCAACCTGCCTTATGACTACAGTAATTTCTTCTTGTTCTATGCCTAGGTTTTCAAGCTTTTGTCTTAAATCTGAAAATTCCAGTTTCCCAGAAGTTATTTCATTGAAATAATTTTTGATGGTTAAGGCTCGGTTATAGTTTTCCATAATTAAGAAATTGGGTAAAATAATTGGTTAAATCATATTCTATGTAACTACCTCCCACTAAAAATCCGCCTCATACCCATGCCCATTTTTTCCGTAGAAAGTGAGCCATTTGGCAGCGGAATATACAATATGAAGTTTAGATTCTATTTGGTTTTCGTCCGTATTGGGAGCAGTTTGCTGGTCTTTTAAATGCTCCAGGTTATGCTCTTTTGCAATAGTATTGGCAGCACTCATTAACCGATTGCCATAATCTAGTGTTTCATCCGCTTGTTTTGTACTCCAAGCCTCACTTACCAAATCTTCTCCGATCAGGTCAACGCAATCTTTTAAAAACTGCCCCCTAAAAACATTTTCGTCCTGCCCAAGAGCTTTATAGCAAGGAACGCCATCTTGTTCTTTGGCAAGCGGAATAACATAGTACCCGTGGTGTTCTTTTAGAAAATCTTCCAAAGGTGGTTTTGGTTCCATTTCCTCATACCGTTCTTTGATCCAACTTTCGGCCTCTTGGTCTTTTCCTACCATGGGCGCTTTTATGGTTTCGTAGGTCGATATTTGGTTGTCAAACCATTCTTGAATCAATTCTTCTTTTGTAGGTTGTTTAATTCCCCTGAGTTTATCCATAAAACTAGGTTTAGGGATAGTATCGGAACTCACCATTTCAAAAATTTCTTTAAACCTTTTTTCGAATCCTTTTTGGGGCTTGCCCATAGGACGCATGTCTAATCCCATGCGGTTGTTTTTTAATTACTAAAAGCTGATTTTGATTACAATAGAACGAAAAAAAGAAGAGGATATTTTTAGGTGAACAAAGAGAATTTTTTCAAGAAATTTCATCTCTATTTTTCCATTTTCTATAGATACTAGAAGAGGGTAGAAGTAAACCGATTTACACCAAAAACAACCCAAATAACATAGCCGTGGCGTCCATTAGTTTTAGTGAGAAACCGATTTTTTACCGAATTTCTTATAAAGGAAATAAAACACAGGAATCAATAATAGCAATAGGTACGGAGTATTATTCTCTTTTTTCAATTGAAAAGTACCTTTCTGGCTTCCCGTTTGGAACGTTTCATTTTCTTCACCTAGAGCAAGAGTGTTATAGTTTACCTGATTTCCGTTAAGGTTGCATAAAGTGGTATTCGTTACCTCAGATAGACTGGTTCCCTTAAAAGTGATGTTGTAGGTGTTTTGATGGGCATGCTGGTTATTATCCAATTCTTCAAAACTCTGCAACTCCAGAACCACGCCGTTTTCATCTTTCAGGATAAGATTTTCCCTCAGGTATTCTAAAAAGGTAGTTTCAAAATCACGGTTGTTCACCGCCTCTTTTAAGGAAGGTTTGTAAGCAAGGAGCGCGTTTCTTAATGTCCACGGAAATTCGGCTTCTACCACAATGGTATTTTCCGTTTGGGTGAATTTAAAAAAAGCCTCATTGGCTTCATGTGCCCATGCATTAGAAAAGGGCATACTCCATAGAAGCAGGAGAATAACATATTTCATTTATCGCCCTAATTTAAAATCGTTGGAAGGCGTACCTCTAAAATACCTTGGCACACTTGGAAAAGCATCTGTAATCACATAATAATACGTGCCATCAGGATACTCTGGCGTTACACCGTTTCTTCCATTGGCCCTATCTAAAATGCCTGCAGTTTCAATAAATTCATAATCGTTAGAATAAATTCCGTTGTACACATCGCAAGGAGCCGTAACACCATCTCCGGGTCTGTTTCCTGATTTTAATTCGTAGCTAGGTGTCATTGTAATTACGGCGGAAGAAGCATCGGTAGCATCCTCGTACGCATATTTGTAATAAATAGGAAAACCATCCGCAGCATAGCCGATCATGGTCATTTCATTGTCAGGAATATCCAGGTTTTCTAGAAAAAGTATAGGCGAACCGTGATAATGGTATTTTCCCGTAGGTTGTACGTGTGCATTATTGCAATCCAAGCCCAAGTTTACGTTCAAGGCCTCTAAGTTCCATTCCCAATTTACATTGGCGCTCAAAGCACCCTCATGCGGAAAGGGCTCTGCAGCAACGGGATCTAACTCCACCCCGTTTAAAAGCACACCAAAAGAATATTGTGGGCCTGTATTTTGATTTAAAAGCGATGTAAAATCAGTCGCTTCAGTAGGGTTCAAGGGTAACTCGTAAGTTTCAGATTGTTCGGAAATGGCATTGGGGTTCAAAGAACCGGAACCACCACCAAAGAGTCCCACCAGATGTTCCGGTATAGAATTGGAGGCTATGGTGCGCGTAGTTTCTGAAGTAGATTCCTCATATTCAGAAGCGTAAGGCAAGGTTACATCACAAGGACCTCTACTGCTGTCCAAAACTTGGTCTGTAGTACAGGCTTCTTCCGTAGGGTCTATAACCGCGGTCTCGTCAGAAGTGGTGTTGTCATCGCTACAACTGTGTAATGCTAGCAATAGCGAAAGGAATGCAGTAGGTCTTATAAAATTCATTTCTTTTATATTTTATGTTCAGTAAGACAAAAGGGTGGGGCAAAGGTTTAATTTGAAATATGATATTCCATAAATCTGAATCCTTTTTGGTCTAACCCGTAAGTCTTTTATCTAGTCCCAGACCGTTGTTTTTAGATTACTAAAAACCGACTGTGATTAGAACAGAACGAATAAAAAGAAAGTATATTCTTACGTAAGTGAAGAAATTAAAAAAAGAATAGTTACTGTTTTGAACAGGTTATTTTTTCAATACATCCAGTTGAATAGTTACCCTTTAAGAAAACAATGAATATGGAAGCCTTTAGTTTTTTAGTGACAATTTTTATCCTCCTTTTTTCTGAACAAGTTGCCAACTTTTCTAAAGAAACTTTGTTTTTTAATAAATTCAACGTCTCCAAGTACGGTATCATCTTCTACCATTTTTACCTTTAGAAACCCAGTTTGGGCAGTGACTTCTATCTCTTGCATTTTAAAACCAATAAAAGAGAAGACAAGAGTGGGGTTATTACCGAATTCTTTAGTGGCAATAGGTATTGAAAAATTCCCGTCAGTATCTGTTTGCGTACCGTAAGAAGAACCTTTTATCATAATATTTATACTGGCTAAACCACCGCTAGTATCAAACGCGTTCCCTTTAATCTGAATTGAATCTGATTCTTTTTTAGGTAAAACCGATTGTTCTCCTTTTTGATTTAGTTGCTCAATAATACTGATTTCAGTTACTTTATTTTGGCCAAATGCTGGCGTTGCAATGGATAGTAAAGTTGATATGCCGACGAGAAGCCCCGCTTTTGAAAACTGATTATGCTCTGTAGATAAAATTTCCCGATTTAGTTGTTTGGCTTTAAATTTGCCACATATCTTTTGGTTGCTATCTAAAAGTTGGGCTAATTGATAGTTAGATGTATTCGTAAAATCTATAACCTCTTTTTCACAGGAGGAACAAAACATACCTTTTTCTGTAGGCGTCATTTCGCTCCATTTAGAATTACAGGGTTTTGGTATTTTTATTTCGTATTTCATTGTACTTACAGGAAATGATTCGTTTCTCTAATGTAAGAAAATATTGACTAATTTATAAAAAGCTTTGGGTTACTCTTCTCGAAAATCTTTGAGCTATTACTTTTTAGTTTTAATAAAAAGTAGCTCACTCCAAACCTAATTGGTTGTTGGGTAGTCTTACAATTTGGTATTCCGTCCATAGCTCTGGGTTGGAAACGGCATTTTTCTTAAGCTCCGTTTTGCTCATTTTCTTTTCAGGTTCATTGTTAGAAAAAATGAGTACAGTTTCATTTTCGGGAGTGTAGAGCCAATACTGTGGGGTTGCTGAGGAAGCACTTGTACCGGTTGCGCACCATCCATTAACACTGTAGCTTTCTCCGGTTTTACATGCATTATGGGCCAAAAGTGTTATGCTCATCCAATTTTCACTCAAAATGGGTTCAGAATCAATTCTTTTGGAGTAATACAACCTTTCTGGCGGGTCTTCACGGTCATTCCATTCAAACACCCACGTGCCATATAAATTAAATTCTGGGATAGGAGCATCTTGCGCGTTAGCGAACCAACCAGTAAAAAGAAAAAGTAAAGAAAGAAGTAGGGCTTTTTTCATGTTGATTGTAGCTTCAAAAATTGCGCCGTAACCAATTGGTTGTTTTATTTCTTTTTTCCAATACGATACATGACTACCGAAGAAAGGACACCTAAAACAATTAAAGCGAAACAGGTTTTAAATATGTAATGGTCTTCTTATTTTTATTTAGTATAGCTATTGCAGTACCTTCTTGGTAAGTTTTAAGTTTAGATTGACTAATTACAAGGTTACAATTTTCTACTTTTCCAGAGTTGTATCGGTCATCATTAAATCAACATTATTTCCTTCATCAACGAGCTGTCCTTTTATGCGAATTTGCTTGTTGTCTTTTAGCTCACTTTCGTCGGATTTATTAGCGAATAAAACAACCAACTTTCTTATTTCTCCTTTATGCTCAATTTCTGTGGAAATGTAATGATGACCACCATCAGCTCCAGTCTGTTGGACTTTGTAATCTGTTAAGACTAATTCAGTTATCATACGTTTTAAAGTATTTCAATTTAGATATAGAGTTTCGCACTGCTTAGTTTACTCCAAACCTAATTGGTTGTTGGGTAGTCGAATCTGCCGTAATTGCGGTTATACATTGCTAGCACTAATTTCTCATCAATTTAAAATATTAGTTATTCTGTTTACTTGGTTTTCCGTTAAAACAGGTTCAAAATATTTTATGTAATCGTTCATTTCATTTAAGAGTTTAACTTTTACATATTTGAACTTACCTTTTGGTTTGTTATTTATCATAACAATAAGATTTCGTATTGGAATTTGTTGTTCACCCCAATGATGACCATTTAAAGTTATGTTTTCAGAAATATAGATGTAAAGCGCAAAATTTGCCCTTTCGATTTGTTCTATTGGTGACCTTAAACTGATTGACTCTACTGATGATGTACTCCAGTTTTTTGTTTCAATTATAAAAATTCCTGCTTTGGATATTAAAAGATGGTCAATTTGTATGGAATAGATTCTTTGATTATGTTTTTTGTAAAAAATGGGACGAGCAAAATTTAAGTTAAAGTCATTAATTAAAACATAATCATCAGATAGTTTTTTTATTTCCTTAACGACCAAATTTTCCCCAATTGCCCCTGAAATTAGATTCTTTGAGTTTTCTATTACACTCAGGGTATATTCTAATTTTTCGGTTTTAGGTTTTGCTCTTTTTTCAATTAAGTATTGCTTTTCCGTTTCATATTCTCTTATAAAAGCTTGATCATTTTCAATACCTCTAGATATATTGTTAAGAGATGAATTTGTCAGTTCAGTTGTCTTTTTGAGATAACGGTTCGATTCTTTTTTTAAAAAGACGAGATTGATACTCGAAAGCATCTTTTTTAAAAAGTTCTCTCCGTTCTTATTTTGAATTAAATCAATTTTTCGCTGTATTTCGTTGGTTTTATTCTTTACTGTTTGTTCTTGGAAATTGATTATTTCAGTTTTTTTCTTGATTTTAAGTTCTAGGCTTTTGCAAGTTTTAAAATATTCTGCATCCAACTGCGCTGAAGTGGCATCGAGAATTAATTGTTTTTCTGACTTATAATTTGATAAAAAACCTTTAATTTCTTTTACAGAACTAAACCTTGAAATTCCTTTATTCTCTAATTTGGACTTTAAGGATTTTAATGATTCTATTGTCCCGTATATTCTTGCCATTTGTGTTTTTTCAAATTACAGCCTAAGGTCTAGTTATAAAAAGTAGTTGATATATCTGGTCGTTACAAATTTGTTGGTGGAGCAAGCTGGCACGAGTGTGACGCTTGCGATAGCAGGGATTTTCATTCCAGTTCGTATTTCTGTTTTTCAAGAACTTTAGCTTCCATCTTATATCCTAATCCAATTGCGAACTTGGTTATAGTTGAATCTCGCCTTAATTTTTCTAAATCAAATTCCCCAACGTATTCTTCTATTCTGGTACTAAGGTATGTTGTGTCATTAATTCTGTTTGAAGTCACTCGGTATTTTAAATTCCAGTCAGGCTCATTTCCAATTCCAGCAACGGGATAAAATCCGATTAAGCTATCTTTCTTATTATAAATAAGCATTCTTAAATCCGGAAATTTACCAGTTGCACCGTCAATTATGGTAATTATTTTTAATTCATCGGTATTTTTTTGAATTGAATAGAATTGATAATAAGTTTTATTATCAGAAGTATTAGGTCTCAAACGGTGCTGATAATATTTGCTAGCATCTTCTTTTGATAAAGTTTTTAATTCAATTTTTCCATCGTACCAATCTTGAATATCAAATTTTTTGAGTCCAAAGTATTTAAAATCAGTTGAGTCGATAAAATTTGATTCCGATTCGCTTTTTTCGGAGTTCTTTTTATTAATTGAACAGGAAACTATAAACAAAAATAAAAATATGGTGCTTTTAATTTTCATTTAGTAAGTGTGGTTATATATTCTTGGTAAGCCTAAAGTTCTTGAGTTAATTTTGCAGGTTTTTCTAAGATCAATTATCTAAAAAAAAATAGACTATTATTAGGGAAATTATAAAAATATAAAAAATCACTACGAGGGTTGCAATTGAATCAAAGACAATATTCTTTTAAGTTTTTCTCCCATCCTCTGTTTTAACTTAATTTCACTATTCTTCTAGAATTTCGTTTAATATTTTGATTGATATGGGTAACCCTATAATTATTGAGACGATGCACATATTAACTGCCTTTTTTACATCTTTCGGGTCATGCGAAGAACTAAAAGTATAATTAATGAAATCAGCTGGAGAGATAAAAAATATTACTATTAAAGCAAAAATGCATGATCCTGTCCACATTACGATAAGATACCGAAATAAACCAAACCAATTTTTTGTGCTAAATTTCATGTTTAATAATTCTGTTTTCGAACTTTGTGCTAACGTATTTGTGTATGGTTTGTTGTTTTGTTTAGAATATAACCTTACAAATACTGACTAAACAGAAAATTCGCTAGAGTATAATTAAGTAGGACTTGTTCCATCAATTAATCTTAAAGGATGTTTTTTCCACATATTTTTCGTTGCATTTATCAATTTCCCAGAGTTCATATATTCTTTTAATCTCTTCATCACTAATTAGATTTAGTCCGCTGATTCTTTCGGCGGTCAATAACTTCATTAAGATAATTTCTCTCCCTTCTAAAGTTATTGGTCCTAAACCTTTTATACCATTACGGCGATAATCACAACGATACTTTTCATTATCTCTAAATTCTGAAATCCAGTTACGGAATTCGTATAATTCTTTTAACTCAGAATAGCCGTTCTCTATTAAATTTCCCATAGACTTATCTTTTCTAACTACAGTGCAAGTCCAACATCCAAAGCGAGAATTCCCGCAAGAAGAACCTTTCGTTTCTCTGTAAACAGGACATTCAGATTCTGCATCTTGGTATATATCTCTAATAGTTGCAAAGTCTATACTTTTAGGTAAATCTGCATAACGTAAAGTAAGCCAAACATCTTCAAGAGTGTGATTAATAATTGGGCTGAAAATTAACTTATTTGAAGATCCGTTTTGCTTTAAATAATATTCGTTAGAAGTTTTATGTTTTTCAATTGTTCTATCTCTTTGTTCGCTTTCGGTATTTCTGATTCCAAGTAGAATAATGGCCTTATCATCTTTTTCAATCAATTGTTTTACTGGGTTTATTCTTAATTTATCAGTACACCACCTAAAAATATTTGTCGGTGTTGGATACCCACGACCAATTACTTTGACAAAGAATCTGTCATTTAATTTTGGTTTAAGGATTTTAAATTTTAGAGGTATTTTATGTATTAAACATTCTTTTTTAAGTTTTTCAAACGTTTCGTATACGTAATCTGTTACAATTGGATTTTCAACACCAGTATCACAATACATGACTGTTACATCTTTATGAAATTTATTAATTTTCATAAAGGCCCTAAATACTAAGGAAAGCATAGAAGAAGAATCTTTTCCTCCACTATATCCTATGAACCAAGGAATATCATTTTTTTGATATTCTTGAATTATAACCTCAATTGCATTTGTATCTCCTTTAATCATTAAATCAAATATTACTAATCAATCCATCAATTATTTCGTCAACTCTATTGATGTGATGAGTTTCTATATATTCGATTTGTTCATTGGATAATTTTACGTGTTTAAGAAAGGCTAATATGTGGGCGAATAGAGATATTAAAGCAATTAAAATCATTATAAATCCACCCATAAGTAATAGGTTAGATGATTTATTGAAAATGAATATTGAAATTAAAAATAATATTGAAAAAAGGAAGCAGATTATGAGTAAATCAGCGGTAGAAGTCCAGATTAATCCATTAAGGAAAACATTTGTTTGTTTTTTCTTTAATGATTCATCGTTATCAATAATGTTATAAAATACATTCTTTAGCCTATTTTTTTGATATAAAAACTGTTTTTGCTTGTCACTTAAGGGCTTTGTGTAGAGTTTAAGTATATGATTTTTAATATTTAAATCAATTTTCTTATGAGAATAATTGGTTACTAGAAATCTAATATCTGTCAAATAAAATAATGCGCCAAAAGCTATAGCAATTAGAAAAGGAATAGAAAACTCTTTAAATTCAATTTCAGAAAATTCTTTATTTGCAATTATAAAATAATAATACGTACCAATTATTACTGCAAATATTCCTGGAAGTAATAGTCGTAATTGTTTTAACGTTTTTTGTTCCATTTTGATTTTGTGATTTATTTTTGAAGTTACTTGCCACTTGTTTTTTTGACGTTAGACGTTAAATGAATCCATACAGAATCTATTTATTACTAAAACAAAGTATTTACACCCTTAATTGAACTTACTCCACTCTCAAAACTCAGAGCCTTTTTCGTACAGAACTTTAAATATCAATATTTAAGTTGAGATACGGCAAGTGTCCGTTTTACAATTGCTTCTTTCTGACAGTTATTCGACAAAACGTACGAATTTATCGACGTAGAAGAGTTTTTTTTAAGATTCCAGCACACTTTTTACAAAAATATAAGAGCATCGGCATTTTGGTGGTTTTTGTGCTGCTTCGGTGGGGTTCGTTTTTCAATTGTATGTATGGTCTTCTTCTCGTACTTCTTTTATTTTACAGTACTCCCAATGGTCTAGGGTGTGCTAGTATTGGGCTATAATCCCTATTTCATCGGCCTATAAAAAGAAGAATTGAAACCTACAAACAGTAGTAAATGAGTTAATAAAGATAGTATTTGTATCAAAAATAAAAGTTAAACTATTGAGTTATAATAGTAATACTATTATATTTGCCCCTGTAACTATTATTTGAAGCATATGGATCGGCTATTACAATCTATTAAAATAGGAATTAACGAGAAGATATATATTAAAGACCCAGAGTCTACCGCTTTGGGAAAACGCATTGTGGAGCAGAGCATTTTACTGATCCAAGAAATGGGTTTTGAGACCTTCACTTTTAAAAAGTTGGGCGTTAGAATAAAGAGCAATGAAAGTTCTATCTACCGTTATTTTGAGAACAAGCATAAATTGTTATTGTACCTAGCTTCTTGGTATTGGGGTTGGTTAGAATACAAATTGGTTTTCTCTACCAATAGCATACAGGACCCACAGGAAAAATTAAAAAAGGCCTTGGAGATCGTTACCAAACCCACGGAGATAGATTCTAACTTCTCGCATATTAATGAGGTGCTTTTGAACAATATTGTTATCAACGAGTATTCTAAATCTTATTTGACCAAAGAGGTAGATGCAGATAATAAAGAGGGGTATTTTGTGATCTACAAAAGATTGGTAAACCGCTTAAGCACTATGATTTATGCGGTAGATGCAGCTTATACATATCCTAGCAGTTTGGCCAGTACGGTATTGGAAGGCTCGCTGCACCAACATTTTCTAAAAGACCATTTTGCCTCCTTAACGGACTGTCATGAAAAAGGAGACCCAACCAACTACTTTACAGAACTGGTATTTAATTCTTTAAATAATAAACTGAATGGCTAAAAAAATACTTACCTCTTGGCAACGCCTTATGGGCTTGCTTAAACTAGATAAAAGAGACGTACTACAAACTTTTTATTATGCCATTTTTGCGGGTTTGGTAAACCTCTCGCTTCCGCTGGGTATACAATCTATTATAAACCTTATACAGGGTGCGGAAATTAGTACTTCGTGGATTCTTTTGGTAGTCCTGGTTACGGGTGGTGTGGCCTTTGCCGGTATTCTCCAGATCATGCAAATACGCATTGTGGAGAATATGCAACAGAAAATATTTACACGGGCTTCTTTTGAGTTTACCTACCGGTTTCCAAAAATTAAGATGAGCGAAATACGGGATTATTATCCGCCAGAACTGGCCAACCGTTTTTTTGATACCATAACCGTACAAAAGGGCCTTTCCAAGCTTTTGCTAGATGTGCCTGCAGCCATCTTACAAATTATATTTGGGTTGTTGCTGCTGTCTTTCTATCATCCGTTTTTTATTATCTACGGAATTCTATTGCTGTTATTGGTCTACCTCGTTTTCCGTTTTACGGTACAAAAAGGGATGGATACCAGCTTAGAGGAGTCAAAATTGAAATACAAAGTAGCCCATTGGATACAGGAAGTGGCCCGTTCGCAAGTAAGTTTTAAACTATCTGGCCGGACAAGTCTTGCCGTAGATAAGAACGATAACCTGGTTACGGAATACTTAAAGTCTAGGGAAAGCCACTTTAGGGTATTGTTGATGCAATTTATACAAATGATCGGGTTTAAGGTTCTGGTTACCGCTGGGCTGCTTGTTATTGGTGGCTTGCTGGTACTCAACCAAGAAATGAACATTGGGCAATTTGTAGCGGCGGAAATTATTATTCTATTGGTTATTACTTCTGTTGAAAAGCTTATACGTGGTTTTGAAACCTTCTATGATTTGTTGACCTCTCTTGAAAAAATTGGTCAGGTGGTTGATCGCGAATTAGAGAACCAAGGTGGTGAAATGCCCTTGCGAGATGATGATAATTTAACGGTAGAACTGGATAAGGTTTCTTTTAGTACGGGCAATAGGAAAAACATCTTACATGATATTTCATTTAAAATAGAGCCGGGAAGCAGACAGCTGATCATTGGCGAGAACGGTTCCGGTAAATCTACTTTACTGCGCTTGATTGCGGGTATTATAGAGCCTACCGAGGGTAATATCTATGCGAACGATTTTTCGCTAAAGGGTATTAATCCTAACCATTATAGGTCTTTCCTAGGGCAGAGTATTCCAGAAGAGAGTCCGTTTGAAGGGACTATTTTGGAGAACATCACTTTTGGCGATAAACGAATTCCGCATGTAGACCTGCATTGGGTATTGGAGAATGTTGGTTTGCTACAGTTCATAAAAGAACAGCCCAACGGACTCAACTCTATGATTTATCCGGAAGGGCAACACATACCCTATACCATATCTCGTAAAATAGTCTTGGCAAGAAGTATTGTGCACATGCCAAAACTACTCTTATTAGATGATCCTTTGGACCAGTTTGATGAGGTAGAAGCGGAGCGAATCATGAAGTTTCTGACCAACAAGTCAAACCCATGGGCATTAATAGTTGTAAGCAATGACCTGAGATGGTTAAAAGCATGCCAAAAAATAATTACGTTGAACCAGGGGCAACTTGTTTCCATAACCTAAGAAGCTATGCTAAATATATCTACTAATCCTATAAATAAAACGGTGCACCTAACGGGATACAAATCTACCGATAAGGTTTTTCACCAAAGGCACTACAAGCACTTTAACCGGTTCTTGTTGGGGTCCGCACTTTTTGGATTTATTCTTTTGTTCCTACCGTGGACGCAGAGCGTGCGGGGTACGGGAAGTCTAACTACGCTAAGTCCGGAACACCGGCCGCAGAGCATACAATCGCCCATTCCCGGACGTATAGAAAAATGGTACGTGCAAGAGGGTGATTATGTAAAAAAAGGGGATACCATTTTACATATTTCCGAAGTAAAGAACGAGTATTTTGACCCACGTTTAGTGGAAAGAACAGGGCAGCAGATAGCGGCAAAGAATATGTCCGTAGAATCGTATCAGGGTAAAGTGGGTGCATTAAACAATCAGATTGCTGCATTGGGTAACGAGCGGAACCTAAAATTGGAGCAATCCAGAAACAAACTGTTGCAATCCAAACTGAAGGTAAAGAGCGATAGTATAGACTTGGAGGCCGCACGTACAAATCTTGAGATTGCCGAGCGCCAATACGGCCGTATAGAGCAATTGCAACAAGAAGGCCTAAAAGCCATGACCGATGTGGAGGAGAAAAGATTGAAGCTTCAAGAAACGCAAGCCAAGCTCATTTCTCAGGAAAATAAAGTCTTGGCCGCTAAAAACGAAGTCCTCAATGCCACCATGGAAATTAACCGGGTACGAGTATCCTACACGGACAAGATTTCTAAAGCACAGAGTGATATGTACACGGCACAATCCAATCAGTTTGATTCTGAGGCGCAGGTGAGCAAGCTAGAGAACCAATTTGCCAATTATGAGATACGTACAGGTATGTATTATATAAAGGCACCACAGAGCGGTTATATCAATAAAGCGGTGCAAGGCGGCATAGGTCAGAATTTTAAAGAGGGAGACCGTTTGGTGGGTATTATGCCATCCGAGTTTGAAAAGGCAGTAGAAACTTTTGTGGCCCCTATAGACTTGCCTTTGGTACACGTAGGCGAAAAAGTACGGATTCAGTTTGATGGTTGGCCGGCAATTGTTTTCAGCGGTTGGCCCAATGCTTCCTATGGAACTTTTGCAGGGAAAATTGTAGCCGTGGAAACTTTTATAGATACCAGTGGAAAATACCGCGTATTGGTTGCTCCGGACGATGACCCGGAGGCAGAACCTTGGCCAAAGGATATTCGTGTTGGTTCCGGTGCCAATACCATATCACTTTTAGACGATGTACCTATTTGGTTTGAGTTATGGCGCCAGATAAACGGATTCCCACCTAACTATTATCAGCCAAAAGAAACGACTGCTAAAAAGGAAAAATGATGAAGAAATTACTGTTTTATCTCTTTGTTGTATGCTGTTTTGGTGCGCAGGCCCAACAGCCCGGAGAGGTGGTTTTAGGTTTTAACGAATATCTGGGATACGTAAAAAAGTACCATCCCATAGCCAAACAGGCCCAACTGAATATAGGAATGGGGCAGGCGCAACTCATGAGTTCGCGTGGTGGTTTTGATCCTAAGATAGAGGTAGATTATGACCGCAAGGAATTTAAGGGCACGGAATATTATGACCGCCTGAACGCTACTTTTAAAATACCTACTTGGTACGGTGTGGAGCTGAAAGGAAACTTTGAGCAGAATGAAGGAGTGTATTTAAACCCAGAGAATACGGTTCCAGAAGATGGGTTGTATAGTGCCGGAATTTCTATGTCCGTAGGGCAGGGACTTTGGATAAACCAACGTATGGCTACTTTAAAACAGGCCAAGATTTTTAAAGAGCGTTCATTAGTAGAGCGCGATTTACAGGTGAACGAGGTGCTTTTTGAGGCTTCTTTGGCGTATTTTGATTGGTTGCATGCTTACCAAGATGCGCAAGTATATGCTGATTTTTTGGCGAATGCCGAAATGCGTTTTGAAGGAGTGAAAAAGAGTGCCCAAGTTGGGGAGGTTGCCGCAATTGATACGGTGGAAGCTAAAATAGCCATGCAAGACCGTGAGCTGAATTTGGAGCAGGCAAAAGTCCGCTTTATGAAAAGTGCATTGGAGCTTTCTAATTTTCTTTGGATGGGCGATAATATGCCGGTGGAGCTACAGGCCAATGTAACACCGGAGACCAATTTGGCAGGTGATATTGATACGACACTAGAAATTATGGGCATGCCCTTGGATAGCTTTTCTATAGAGAACCACCCGAAGTTAAAATCTTTGGGGTATAAGATTGATGGGCTCACCGTAGAAAAGCGATTGAAAGCCAACAAGCTTTTGCCTAAAATTGAATTGCAGTATAATTTTTTGACGCAGAAACCGGAATACATTTCCAGTTTTACCACAGAAGCTTACAAAGGTGGTGTAGCTTTTAGCGTGCCCCTTTTTCTAAGGAAAGAACGCGGCGATTTAAAACTGGCGAAACTGAAATTACAAAATGCCGAGTTTGAAATGGACGATGCTGAAATACGGATCAAGAACAAAATAGTGGGACTGTACCGGGAATTGGAATCTTTTGAAAAGCAAAATGTTTTAATAGACGATGTGGTTTTTAATTACAACACCATGGTCGCCGCTGAAGAACGGAAGTTCGGTTTTGGGGAGAGTTCTTTGTTTTTGGTGAATTCTAGGGAAAGTAAACTCATAGATGCAGAACTGAAAAGAAATGCAGTTCAGAACAAGTTTTTCTCCGCAAAAGCCAAGTTGTTTAATTCTATTGGGGTGAATCCTAAGAATTTGTAGTAGAATTTAAGAGCTTCACTTTTTAAGCAAGAGAATAAATTCGCTATGCGGTATAGGTTTTACGACCATGTAAATATCGTATACCGCTTGTCCTCAATAGTTTCGGTTGGACGGGTTTCTGCTCGCTGACATGAAATAAGAGAGAACTTTGTAGCAAATTACTTGTTATGAAAGCAATTTATACAAAGCTTAAAACCCGTATAGAAGGGGAGGACACCTTGGCAATGATTGTCTGTTTCTCCATTTCCCTGACCGTATTCTTTATTATGAAAGTGTTGAATAGGGAAATACCCTTATAGCCGCTATTTATTAGCATATGGGAGGTTATACAGCTACTTTTATGACCTCTTTATTTACTTCGTTCCCATCCACATCATAATGGGTAAATTCAATTACTGCTTCTTTTTTCTCGCGGTACACCTTTACCGCTAAAAATCCACCTTGTACTCTTAAGAATTTATGTTCGGGACGTTTGTCTTCCTGATTCCAACCTTGGGCATGAAAATCACTCACCGGCCCTTGACTGAATTCGCGTAGCCCTGTTACAGGATCTACGGAAACATATTGCCAATGCCTATCACCATTAATGACCAGTACATTTTGGTCGGCCAAATACTGGCGCAGCCATTTTCCTTCTGTTGCAAATGAGGTATTGGAGTGGTTGTCATATTTCCCTTTTGAGCGGTCAGGCCCAACTATAGGAGTGGGCGAAACTAGAATTTTAAATGTAGCATCTGATGCTTCTACGGTTTCCTTAAACCAAGCAATCTGTTCTTTTCCCCAAATGGTTTTTTCCTTTCCGTCCGGAGATTTATTGTCACTGCGGTATTCGCGTACCTCTACGTTCCATATTTGTACATCTTTACCCCATCTAAATGTTCGGTAAGGCCTGTCAATAATGGGTACTTGCTCGCGCCAAATATCAAGACCGTCCTCATAGCTTAATTCGCCAAAAGGTGTGGAATACGAAGTCGCGTCGTCTTTCAATAAATCGTGATCGTCCTTTTGTAAGTAAGCTGGCGTGTTTTTATAAAAGTCGAATAGGGCAGGCCAAGAATTCATGGCGTGCCATTTGTGCCTTGCCAATTCTACGGTGTAGGCCATAGGGCCGGGTTTGTCATAATACACGTAATCTCCCGTTTGGCAATGGAACAGCGGATTCATTTTAAGCATGCTGTCATAGATTTTAAAACCACGAACCGCATCATCATGAGACCAATAAAATTGACAAGTAGATGAGGTGAAAAACACCGGTACCACTTGGTCTGCAGACGGCGCGGTAGAAAATGACCCTTTTATTTCAGCTACTGGGGCGTCTTCACTTTTTCTCCCTTGTATTTGTATGTCATAATGGGTGTTGGGGCGTAAGCCTTCAAACTTCTGTTTCAGTGTAAAATCTCTGTAACCGGAAACATATTCCCATTCCGTACTGATCAGCGTGTCTTTTGATTTCAGGTTGATTTTCACTTGTCCCGAGGAACCGTCAACCGCACCTTCCATCTCAGAAATAGGCATGTTGTTATCAAAATCGATGGGAGGTCGGAACACTTTATCCACTTGCTTGTGGTATACCGCCACGGGTTGTTCCGTTTTACAAAGTCTAGTCAGAATAATAGCGGAAGAATCCGTTACTTCTCCAATTTTGAATCCGGTGGTAAAATAGACATTCGCTTCGTTTTGGGCAGCGCCAGAAAAAAGCCCGAGAGTAAGCAATACTAAGGTAATTGGTAGTTTCATGTTGGTATAGGTATGGGTTGTGGTCTCCGGTTGTAACTTCTATAAAACTAAAACCGGAAGTATAAATATACCAATTTTGAACTCCTTTAATGTCAAGACTATATTTGATATGCAGCTATGAGCATTTCCATCCATTCTTGTATGCGTTCAGGCGATGGTCTATCCGCTTGGTCAAAAAAGAAATGTTGTGCTACTTCCAGTCCACAATACTTAAAAATACCTGTGTCAGATGTTAGGGAAAGGGCTTTGTCCATGCCAATGCTTTCGTATTCTGCTTGCGATTTTCCATGGGTATTGATTATAGTCGTTTGCTTTTTTTTGAGGAGTCCTTTTTGAATACCAGCATCATAGCGGTAAGCAAAGCCATAACTAAAAACACGATCTATATACCCTTTCATTATGGCGGGCATTCCGGTCCACCAAATAGGGTAGATAAGGGTGATGTGCTCCGCCCAAGAAATGTATTCTTGTTCTTTTTTGACATCTTTTGAAACCTCACCCATGTGCTGCCCGGACATGTCTTCCAAAGAAAGAATAGGGTTAAAGTTGAGGTCGTACAGATTTCTAATGACCACTTCGTGATTTTGCTGTTTTAGGGTTTCTGCAACCGTCTGTTTTAAATGGAAGTTTAGACTGGCTGCATTGGGATGCGCGTAGATAATAAGATGCTTCATTTTCTATGGATTTTAGATTGATGAAGCAAATTTAGCTCTGTCCTTTGGGCTGTAATTGTAAGAAAACGAAATGCTATTCCGTTTGGCAAATATCCTGTGAGAATTTGAGGTATTGAGTAGGCGTGTGGCCCGAGAAGTGTTTGAAGTCGTGTATCAATTGACTTTGGTCATAATAACCGCAAGCCTCAATAATAGCGAACCAATTTACTTTGGAGGATTGGTTTTGTAGCAACCCGATTGCTTTTATAAATTTCTCGTACCGGCTCTTTTCTTTGGCGGTATAACCAAAGTATTTTTTATGGTTGAGCTGAATAGTTCTTTCGCTCTGTTGGGTTTCCTGAGCTATAATTTTAATGGGGTTAAAGACTGTATAGTCGCCTGTATAATCAGCTAATTTTTGAAAAGCTGTTTCACTTTGTTTTAAATAGGGTTTGCAGAAATCTAGAATCAGGTTTACACGCTCTTTTGGGGTTACTTTTTTAATAAGCTGCCAGAGATTAGTAAAGCAATTCTCGGTTAAAAGCGAATCTGGATTTGTAGGTAGGTAATCGGATAAAATCACTTTACCAAAAAAGCGATAAAAGGCATCGTCTTTAAAATTGGCGACCAGCATATCCGAACCAGCAGGTAAAGTATAATCAAAAGCTTTTTTTATGGGGCCAAGGACAAGGCATTTTTCAATTATCATTTGAGTATTGCGCTCTGTTTTAAATTGAACAGGCGCACCAAAACTAAAAACCATAATAATTTGAAAGCTGGGAACGAGCGTTTTGGTAATGGGGTAATCTGAACGGTTTTCAGCTCTATAGAAATGCGTAAAAATATCCTGAAAAGTTTCAGGGACTTCTATTCTTTTACTCGTGAATTTATTTGGCTCAATTCCCATTTTTTCTGGGTAATAGGGATGCTTTTGAAATACGTCCGTAGGCTATTTAATTTTCAGTTTTTTCAACGGAACTAGCATGGTCTTTAATCACATACCAATTGCCGTTTGTTTTCTCCAAAGTATAGCTTACAATCAATCTATTAAAATAGGGTTTGCCATTTCTCTCAGGCTCTTTGTACATAAATTCCGTTGTAGCTACGCCAATAGTATCACCAACATCGGTACTCAGTATTTTCGTGCTTACCGTCCAGTTAGGCATCTTAAACCAATCTTCGTGAAACTTTATAAATCCATCAACAGAATACACAATTTCTGAACTAGGTTGGATCAGTTCCATAGCTCCATTGGGAGACAGTGTAGCTTTTAAGGCCTCTAAGTTTTTAGTGGTAACAGCGTTTAAATGCTTGGTAAGAACAGCGGTAAACAAAACTTCATTTTGGTTCTGTGATACTATGCTTTCCTGACTGTTTTTTTGCTGCTGAGCAAAGGAACCACAGGTTAGTAGAAAGAAAACAAGAAGCAGTATTTTGGAATGAATTGCTTGTTTCATATTTGCTTTTTGAACGCGAGTTTTACCCCAACGGCATAAATGTTATGGTCTTTCTAAAGTACTGCTTTTTCTTTAACTCTATTTGAAACCTTAGAATAGAGGAGGGGGCAATATCAGGATTCCCTCCTTAAAACTTCCAAAGGCGAACTGCGCAATACAGTTTGTATGTTGCTTAAGCCAATTGCCAAAACCAGCAATGTAATTCCAGGTAAAAACACCAAAAATGGAATCAAGGAAGGTACAAACGGTTCCTTGAAAATAAACACCGCCAAGCAAAGGCTACTTACCAAAGCAAGTATGATCCCCACTAAACTACCCAGTAGACCTAAAAAGATATACTCTAAGGCAGATATTTTTAAAATCTGGTTGTTCTTGGCGCCCAACGTACGAAGCAAAACACTCTCTTTAATACGTTGGTATTTACTTGTTCTAACGGAACCGATAAGGACAATAATACCCGTGAAAATGCTAAAGAAGGCCATGAAATTGATAATCCAAGATACTTGGTCTAGTATACCTTCTATTAAAGAAGAAACCTGTCGTAAATCTATAATGGTCACATTCGGAAATTTAGCGACTAAATCCCGTTGCATTAACGCTGAGCCTTTTTCATCCGGAATATTGCTGGTAAAAACATTGAATTGAGGTGCTTTTTCCAAAACTCCTTTAGGAAACACCACGGAAAAATTAAGTTGCATTTGTGCCCAATCCACTTCACGGATGCTACCGACTGTAGTTTCCATTAATACACCCTGAACATTAAAAACAACAGGGTCGTCCACGCCTATTTTAGCATCTCTGGAAAGATTATCGGAAATAGAAATGTACACAGGTTCGCCCTCTTTTATCTCAGGAGTCCATGTGCCTTCCAACAATTTTTCAGAAGGAGCGAGGGAATCGCGGTATGTGGTTCTGAACTCATGGTTCAAAATCCAACGGCGAATTTGGTGTGTGGTGTCTTTTCGGAGCTCGTTGACTGATTTACCATTAATGTTATGCATGCGCATGGTGACCAAAGGAATGTTTTTAAGAACAGGAAAACCTTGGTCCTTTATACTTTTTGCAACCGAATCGCGCTGTTTAGGCTGAATATCCAAGATAATAATATTGGCGTTTTCGGAAGTCTGTCCAATTTCTGCTTTTGCCAATAGAATATCTTTGGTGAAATATAAAGTGCTAATCAAGAAGGTTCCCAAACCTATGGCAACTACCAATACAACTGTTTGGTTGTTTGGCCTAAACAGGTTGAGTAAACTTTGGCGTGCCGTAAAGCTCCAATGTTTTGGAAAAAAGCGTTTAACCATCCTTGTGAAAAGCGAAGCTACAACCGCTAGAATTGCAAAAGTGATAAGCGTACCAGCAACAAATGCTAAGGCGTACATGGCATCTTTTATCAGCCAAAAGGAAAATAAAAACAAGAATACCAGAATAACTCCGAACACCAACAATCGTATGGATTGCGGCTCTTGCGACGAATTTTCATCGACCCGTAATACGTCTAAAGGCGATACATACCAAGTTCTCAATAAGGGAAGAAGCGCGAATAAAACGGACATAAATAGCCCAAGCAACACACCGATTATCAAAGGTTGTGCAGTGATGGTGATTTCAAGGTCAAAGGGCAAAAATTCTTTAAGTAAATATGGAAATAGCTCTTGAATACCAATGCCTATGAGTGAACCGATAAGACCTCCAACGATGCCTATCCCAGCAATCTGTATCAAGAAAATCAGAAAACTTTGTAGTCTGGAAGCACCCATGCATTTTAAAATAGCAATGGCTTTTAGCTTTTCTTTGATGTAAATATGTACGGAACTGGCAATACCAATACATCCTAAAAGCAAGGCTATAAAGGCAGCTAGGTTCAAGAATTTCCCAACATTGTCATAACGGCTGCCCAAGCGTTTTGTGGTGCTGGTATGTGTGTCTAAATCTGCATTTTCTAGCTCCAGTTCAGGTTCTAGTTTATCTTGTAGTCGTTTTAGATTGACCGTATCTTGTGTCTTATAATAATATTGGTATTCCTTTCGGCTTCCGAATTGCAAGAGATTCGTGGCCTTTATATATCGGTACGGAATGATTACAGGAGGAGCCACAGAAGTTGAGATGGCAGTGCTTCCCGGAATTGCTTTTAATGCACCAGCAATGGGGATGGTTAGTTCGCCTATTTTTATAGAATCACCTGGGTTAATATCAAATTGAAGCATTAGCGTAGCATCTACCAACGCACCACCTGATTCTTGATAGGTGTTAGCTACAGCGGATGGTTGCGTTTCTATGTCCCCATAAAACGGAAAATCACCGTCCAGGCCTTGTATTTTCACCAATTTGGTGCCACCATTCTTTGGGAAAACGGCCATGGATACAAAGTTGACTTCATATGCATCTGGCTTTAGCGAATCGATAATAGCCTGTGCCCGTTCTGTGGGTATTTGCTTAGAGTCGATTTTGAAATCGGCACCCATCAATGCTTTTGATTGACGCTGTATATTGTCCTTTAAATTCGTGCTGAATAATTGAATGGAAACTACTGCTGCAATGCCCAAAATAATCGAGGCCATAAATAGCAGTAAGCGCACTTTGCTAGCTTTGGCATCGCGCCACGCCATTTTAAAAAGCCAAGGTGTCCGTAAACTTTCGTTAGATTTAGAATTCATCAAATTGAAGCAGTAGGTTGATTGGTTACTATTTTTCCTCCTTTAAGTCGCAATATTTGCTGCGTACGGTTGGCTAATTCTAAATCGTGGGTTATAATAACCAATGTTGTTCCGTTTTCCTTGTTCAGGTCTAACAACAACTGAATTACCTTTTCCCCGGTTTCAGTATCTAGGTTTCCCGTAGGTTCATCTGCAAATAAGATAGAAGGTGCATTCGCAAAAGCTCTTGCCAATGCCACACGTTGCTGCTCGCCACCGGATAACTGAGAAGGATAATGATGTAAGCGGTCTTTTAAACCTACTTTTTCCAATAATTCGGTACCTTTTTGAGTAGCGTCTTTGGCACCTTGAAGTTCTAAAGGAACGCTCACATTTTCTAGTGCTGTAAGTGTAGGTAACAACTGAAAATTCTGAAATATAAAACCAACCTCCTTATTTCGTAATTGGGCACGTTGGTCTTCATTTAAGGTGTTTAAATCCTGTCCACATAATTCTACCGAACCCGCATTTGGCGCATCCAAACCAGCACATAAGCCCAATAAAGTTGTCTTCCCACTTCCCGATGGTCCTACGATTGAAAAAGTCTGGCCTTTCTCAACATCAAAAGAGATGTCGTGCAAAACTGTTAATTGCTTGTTACCGCTGGTGTATGTTCTCTCCAAACCGGTAATCTTTAATATCTTTGACATTATCTTAATTTAAATACCATTTATGTTCAAGCCGCATAATAAAGATTTCCACTCTAAATTACCAGTGCCATTAGGGCAGAAACTCATAAAGTTTAGTTATTTTTTTATAGCCTTATTTTTTCTTTCTTGTGGTGATGCAAAAAAGGAAAAAACTGCTGAGGTTAAAAATGATTCAGAACAGGTTGAAGATACAGTCGTAACAGATACTGCAACAAAAAGTATTTTATTTTTTGGTGATAGTATCACAGCAGGTTATGGTCTTGATGATAGCGATGATGCGTATCCAGCGGTAGTGCAACAAAAGATTGATTCTTTAAACCTAGATTATACTGTAATCAATTCCGGAGTAAGTGGCGAAACAAGCGCTGGAGGTAGAAGCCGAATTGATTGGGTGATAAAACAAGATCTTGATATTTTCGTATTGGAACTTGGTGCCAATGACGGCCTACGTGGAGTGGATTTATCTGAAACACGGTCAAATTTGCAAGGAATAATAGACGTGGTAAGAGAAAAAAGCCCAGCTATCACAATCATTCTTGCCGGTATGCAGCTACCCCCAAATATGGGAGAAAAATATACTACAGAATTTAGACAGCTGTTCATAGACTTAGCCGAAAAAAATGACATAGAATTTATTCCATTTATTTTGAAAGACGTGGGTGGAATAGCGGCATTAAATCAAGCTGATGGTATCCACCCAACTATTAAGGGGCATAAAATTGTAGCAAATACGGTATGGGAGACTTTACAGCCGTTGCTTAGGGGTTAGAGATTTCTAACTGAGATAAAATGTAAAAACCACCCTTTGGGTGGTTTTTTGTTTGTGGAGCCGGAGGGATTCGAACCCTCGTCCAAACAAGCAATAACAAAGCTTTCTACATGTTTAGTTTCCGATTAGTTTTCGACGCATACCTGACCGGAAACGGCCCAATATACGCTTAGCTTCTTAAAGTTTTGGTGCCACTACCAAAGCAATAATGGCCTTATATCGACATTTATGGTGCTCCGGATTGAATCGCCGTCGACAGAGGCTATTCAGGAACATCTCGCTTCTCTACCTAGTAGAGACGAGGCTAATCTTACTATAATTCAGATTAAGCGGCAAGAGCGTAGTTATTATCGCCAATTAAAAGTGTGAAAAATGATATTAACGAGCTGTTTCTCAGCGCTCGACATGCTTACAATACCATTGGTCTCGCTGTCAAAACCAGTCGGCCCCGTAAAAAAAATCCACAACAGTAAAAACTACTGCGGTCGGCAAAGATACCCCAAAAAGTATTCCAAAAAAAGTTTTGATAGGCTCCAATCATAAGTTACATTTGAAACCATAGTCCACTCATAAGTTGTAAAAGTCCATTATCATGAAGTTCGGAATCATTCGAGAGCGTAAAAGTCCACCAGACCGCCGTGTTGTATTATCACCGGAGGCCTGTCAAAAAGTTGTAGCCCATCAGTCAAAGGCAGAAATTATTGTAGAGCCTTCTCCAATTCGCGTTTTCTCTGATGAAGAGTATAAGGCTAAAGGCTTTGTAGTAGCTTCTAAAATGGAGGAGTGCGATGTGCTTTTGGGTGTAAAGGAAGTGCCTATAAAAAGTTTGATCCCCAATAAAAAATACTTTTTCTTTTCACATACCATAAAAGAACAACCGTACAATAAAAAATTATTGAGAGCGGTGTTAGAAAAGAACATTGAATTATATGATCATGAAGTTATAACCAATCAAAAAGAACAGCGTTTGGTTGCTTTTGGACGTTATGCCGGTATAGTTGGCGCGTATAATGGACTACGTACGTACGGACTGAAATACGACTTATACCAATTACCAAAGGCTGAAAATCTAGCCAATCAACAAGAATTGATTCAAGAGTTGAAAAAGATAAAACTGCCGAATATCAAAATTATTTTGACAGGTAGGGGTAGAGTCGGTAATGGAGCAAAAGAAATGCTCGATGCTATGAATATTAGAAAGGTAAACGTTACGCCATACCTTGAGGAGACTTTTGATGAGCCCGTTTATTGCCAAATAGATGCTTCAGATTACAACAAACGTAAAGATGGAGTAAGAGGAAATAAAGCCGATTTTTTTGCTAATCCCGAAGAATATAAAAGCAACTTTTTTCGCTTTACCCAAGTTTCTGATTTTTTCATTGCAGGTCATTTTTATGGTCAAGGAGCACCTTATCTTTTCACACGGGAAGATGCTAAACAGGAAGATTTCAAAATAAAAGTGGTTGCCGATGTTAGTTGTGATATAGATGGCCCTGTGGCTACTACAATACGACCTTCTACCATTGCAGACCCTATTTATGGGTATGACCCTAAAACAGAATCTGAAACCGATTTTAAAAACGAATCTGCTATAGCTGTTATGGCAGTGGACAATTTACCTTGCGAGATTCCACAAGATGCAAGTGAGGGCTTTGGACAGGCTTTTGTTAAAAATGTAATTCCTGCATTTTTTAACGGGGATAAAGATGGGGTTTTAGAACGTGCAAGAATGACCCAAAACGGGAAACTCACGCCACGTTATCAGTATTTGTCTGACTACGTGGGAAGCTAA
Source organism: Zobellia barbeyronii (assembly GCF_018603515.1). Taxonomy (GTDB): domain Bacteria; phylum Bacteroidota; class Bacteroidia; order Flavobacteriales; family Flavobacteriaceae; genus Zobellia; species Zobellia barbeyronii. Next base: position 202,535 of record NZ_JACATN010000004.1, on the reverse strand, counting down.
TTCAGAGATTATTTCGGTAATAGCACCCAAGAATTATCAATAATTTCTTTGTTGTTGGTAGCTTAAATATGAGTTACCTATTGAAAAACATATTTTGAGTTGCTGAAATCTGAAATCAAAACCTTTTACAACTTGTATGAGGTGAAATTAAACTTTTTGGTTGTTAATAGCCATTGTTCCGTGGCCACGTAAGAAAGGTTTGAGGGCCCAAAATGAAACCCAGATAAAACTTCCGAAACCAAAAATCCACAACCAGGCATCTACTAAAAATAATGAGTTGAATAGACTCTGGGCTAGAACTAAAGGCTTGGTTACAATGTCCCAAGAGTTAAAACGTAAAAAACGGCCTAAGAAGACACCATAGCCACTAAGTAAGCTCACGAAAAGTAATATTGCGTTGGCTAAAACGGGATGGTTTCTTTTTCTGAGGTAACTAAAGACATCCATCATAGAGAGGACCCCTAAAATCAATCCGTTTAAGGAAAAGACAAAAAATAATAAAAGGTCTAACCAAAAGGTAGGTCTAGCGCTATCTAAATGAACAAAATCTGTAATGATATAAGGGCTATTAGGTAAAAATAGAACCCATAGCAAAAGTATTATAACGCGTAATGTTTTTGATTTTCCAACCTGAACATTAAATAAAAACTGTTTGGATAGAAAAAGTGGAATTAGCGCTAAAAAAAGATTCCACAATAAAAAGGTGAAGTCTATGGACTGCGTCAAATACACCCTTAAGGCTAAAAGTACTGTGCCCAGTGCGGTGAGCAACAGTAATCTTTTGTGGAACAAATTGTTTTTTAATGCGCTGATAATCATGAAAAAAATAAAAATTTAGTCTATAAAGTACAACGGGCGGTAGTTATATTTGTTGTTATTTAACCTGATTTTAACCCATGAACCCTGCAGAAAATTACATACTCGATAAGCCTGAGCCTTTTAGGAGTATGCTAATGCATTTGCAATCGGTAATTGAGCGAACGGTTCCATAGGTTAATTTAAAGTTCAAATATAGAGTTCCCTTTTATTATATTAATGGAACGCCATTCTGTTATTTGAACCAAACCAAAGATTATATAGATTTAGGTTTTTGGAAGGGTGCACACTTTACGGTACATCAAGAACATATGGTTACCGAAGGTCGTAAGGTGATTAGGTCTTTGCGCTATACTTCCTTAGAAAGCATAAATGATTCTGTTCTCTTAGCGGTTCTTAAAGAGGCATATGCAGTTAGGGATGCTAAGTTTTATAAGTGAAACCTAAATTCAACACTATATTAGAGTAAAAAAGATGAGGTTTAATTATTCAGTGATTAACCCTTCGCTTTTGTAATGCTCAATGAATTGGGTATTAAGTTCATCGGAATCTTTATATTTTTTCCGTAACTCCTCAAGTTTTTCTTTCATATCGGTAACTACATCGGCATATTCTGGGTCTTCGTATACATTGTTAATTTCATTGGGGTCTTTTGATTGGTCATAAAGCTCCCATACATCCACATCATAATAAAAATGAATGAGTTTGTATTCTTTTGTAGCAATACCATAATGTCTTTTCACAGCATGTTCAGCAGGGTATTCGTAAAAATGGTAGTATACGCCGTCTCTGTTCCATTTTTCTTTTTCTCCCGTTAATAGGGGCACTAGGCTTTCACCTTGCATGTCTTCCGGTGGGACAACACCTGCAACTTCTAAAAAGGTCTGGGCGAAATCGAGGTTTTGAACCATTTCATCCTCTGTTGTTCCAGGAGTAATGACATGGGGCCATTTAATCAATAAAGGTGTTTTAAAAGATTCATTGTACATAAAACGTTTATCGAACCAACCGTGTTCCCCCAAGTAAAATCCTTGATCGGAGGTATAAACCACAAGAGTATTTTCACTCAGGTTGTTTTCGTCCAAATAATCTAACAAACGACCAACATTTTCATCCACTCCAGCAATGGTGCCTAAGTAGTCTTGCATATAACGTTGATATTTCCACACCATTAAAGTGCTATCGTTCATATTAGGAAAACGCTTAGCAAAATCTTCGTTGATAGGGTCGTAAACAGCATCCCAAGATTTTTTTTGTTCTGGGTTGAGACGGCCTATTCTGTTTCCAATGGTATTCCAGTTTTTAATATCAAGTTGTTTGGCTACACTGTCGGTGACCTTTAAATCGTATGAAAGCTGCATATGTTTTAAGATGTTCATTTCAGCCGGACCAGCAGTAGTTTCTCGGCTCACATAATCATCAAAAAGTGTTTCAGGAAGGGGGGAAGTCTTTTGGGTAAAATCTTTGTAATGACGTTCCGCGGGCATCCAAGTTCTATGTGGTGCCTTGTGCAGATACATCAACATAAAAGGTTTTTCACTATCTCTTCGGTTTTCAAACCAGTCGATCGCTAGGTCGGTAATAATATCGGTGACATATCCTGTAATCGTAGTGTCGCCAGTAGCAGTGATGAATTTTGGGTTGTAATAATCGCCCTGTCCTGGTAAGATTTTAAACTCGTCAAAGCCTTTGGGATTGTTTCCAAAATGTAATTTCCCGAACATGGCCGTTTGGTATCCCGCTTTTCTTAGTAGTTGCGGGAAAGTAACATTGGTCGTGTCAAAAGGGGAGATGTTATCAATCTTTCCGTTGATGTGCGAATGTTTACCAGTCAATATTACTGCTCTTGAAGGAGCGCAGATTGAGTTGGTTACCGAGGCATTTGTAAAAAGCATTCCCTCTTTGGCAATACGGTCAATATTTGGTGTGTTGATTAACCGATCATCGTAAGCACTAATAGCTTGATAAGCGTGATCATCAGACATGATGAAAACAATGTTAGGGCGTTTTTTGACAGGTACATCTGGTTCGGTTTGACAAGAGTAGACAGCTATTAATAGTACTAGAAAGGTGTGTCGGTATAATTTCATTTAATTAAAAAAAGATAAGAATTAAACAAGCCCATTTATGGTGTTTCTAATAGCAGTCAAATCGGTCAATAATTTTCTCATCAAGCCTAAGTCAAGCATATTGGCGCCATCACTTTTTGCGTTGGCACAATCAAAATGAGTTTCTATAAAAAGACCGTCAACACCTGCAGCCATTCCTGCTCGCGCCATTGTGCCAATTAATGAGGGCCTGCCGCCTGTAACACCCGAAGATTGGTTTGGTTGTTGTAATGAATGGGTAACATCTAAAACAACGGGGGCAAATTGTTTCATGGTAGGCACGCCTCTAAAATCAACTACCATATCATGATAACCAAACATGGTACCACGATCCGTAATCATAGCTTGTTGGTTACCTGTTTCCGTAACTTTATTAACCGCATGTTTCATGCTTTCTGGACTCATGAACTGTCCTTTTTTGATGTTTACGGTTTTTCCTGTTTCAGCAGCTGCAACCACTAAATCTGTTTGACGCGCCAAAAAAGCTGGGATTTGTAATACATCTACATATTCTGCAGCCATAACAGCATCTTGTTCCGTATGAATATCGGTTACGGTGGGTACTTTAAAGGTCTCAGAAACTTTCCGTAATATTTTTAATGCCTTCTCATCCCCAATACCAGTAAAAGAATCTAGCCTGCTCCTGTTTGCTTTTTTAAAACTACCCTTAAATACGTAAGGTATTTTTAAGTCGCTAGTAATCGTAACAATATGCTCTGCAATCCGCATCGCCATATCTTCGCCTTCAATAGCGCAAGGACCAGAAAGTAGAAAAAAGTTGTTGCTATCTGTATGTTTTATTTGAGGTATTAAGGATAAGTCCATTCGTCGAATATTTTAAACAAAGATACTATTTTAAGCAGCTTACGGTTGTATTTGGATAAGATTGTCGTAAACCCAAATCAAAATGTATTTCAAACAAAGCCTACCCTTTTTCTTACTGCTGTTGCTTGCGAGTCAAGTCAATGCTCAATTCGGTAAAAATTGCGAATTAAGACAGATGAAAATTAACCTTGTAAATCCTGGGTTTGAATATGAAATGGCAATTGGCACCAATACTACCTTTGATGTCAAAGCAGGAATGCAAGTCGCACTAGACCCTTTAGTATCTAATATTTATGAAGAGTTAGGTTTTTTTCCTGCCATAGCTGGGCAGTATAGGTATTATTATAATTTTGAAAAAAGGCAACGGAATAGGAGACAGATTTATGGCAATTCGGCAAATTATGTGGCGCCTGCTGCTGCAGTATTTTTCCCTGGCGCAAGAACTATAGAAAGTAAGGAGGTAAAGGGTGCTTTTGGTTATGCAGGTTTGGTAACCGGTGTGCAGCGTAGTTATGATTCGGGATTCAATTTCTCCGTTGATGTTGGTGCTGCTTATTATGCTGGTCAGTTTAAAGGTGGAGTTTACCCTGTAGCTAATTTAAGTATCGGGTGGATTATAAGCGAAAAACGATGGTGCGTGGGTAGATAGATGTTCTTGATTAGAAGGGAGCATACATAATATTCGAAAAGCAAAAAAATGATGTCTCTGAGTATTTGTTATAGATAGACTTAATGAGGTTCTTTTTTCTTACAGATACGTTAGGAAAAATGTGTTTTTGGCTTGATATTTGATAACTTCTAAAGCTTAATAAACACTAGAACACTCTTATGAAAAACTTCAATTTTTTATTTATTTTTTTCGTCTGCACGGTTTACGTAAATGCTCAAACACAAAAAAATGTTGAGAATCATCAAGTTCAGTTAGGATTGCCTGTGCCTGCAATTCTCTATGAAAAAGGATTAGGAAAAAATACAACGGCTAGTTTAGAGCTTGTTGTTGGTTTTGGCTTAAGAGGGTGTAGCGGTTGTGAAACAGATTTTGGTATTTATCCTACGCTAAGGGGGCAGTTCCGTTATTATTACAATATGGAGAGAAGATTGGACAAAGGGAAAAATATCTCTGGTAATTCAGGGAATTATATAGCTGCGGTAATGGTCTATCAAGATGCAAATCCAATATTCGGAGATTTAGAATTGGCTGAAAGTATTATTGGTGTTGGTCCGGTATACGGCTTACAACGAACCTATAAGCGTGGGTTTTTCTATCGCTTAGAGGGTGGAGTAGGGTATTTTAGTACGCAATCCGACAATGGTTTGGGCCCCATTCTATCAGCACGTGTAGGTTGGGTATTAGGAAAACGGCGTTAAGCTATTAATTGGGTTTTTTATGGACACTTTTTGTGCGAAAAAGAGCATCACCTATAGTCGCTTGTCTTAATTAGAGCGAACTGACTAGAAATCAACAACATAAAAATAACATAAGTTTGTGTTACTGCATGGAAAATAGCAGTATCTTTGCACGCTTAAAATAGCGGCTGACTGCTATTAAATAATTACATATGCCAATAACTAAAAACATTGCGATTATCGCACACGTAGACCACGGTAAGACAACCTTGGTAGATAAAATTATGTATCACTGTCAATTGTTTCGTGAGAATCAAAACACAGGAGATTTAATTTTGGATAACAACGACTTGGAACGTGAACGTGGTATCACCATTACCTCAAAGAACGTATCTGTTGTATATAAAGGAACAAAAATAAATATCATTGATACTCCTGGTCACGCCGATTTTGGTGGTGAAGTAGAACGTGTTTTGAACATGGCAGATGGTGTTTTGTTATTAGTAGATGCTTTTGAAGGTCCTATGCCTCAGACGCGTTTTGTACTTCAAAAAGCAATTGACTTAGGTTTGAAACCTTGTGTGGTTGTTAATAAGGTTGATAAAGAAAACTGTACTCCAGAAGAAGTTCATGAAAAGGTCTTTGATCTTATGTATGAATTAGGTGCAGAAGAATGGCAGTTAGATTTCCCTACCGTTTACGGTTCGGCAAAGAACAACTGGATGAGTGATGATTGGAAAAACGAAACAGACAATATAGAGCCATTGTTAGATATGGTTATTGAGCATATCCCAACTTTTGAACCAAAAGAGGGTAACACTCAAATGTTAATTACATCTTTAGATTTCTCTTCTTTTACAGGACGTATTGCTATTGGAAGATTAATAAGAGGTGGTTTAAAAGAAGGACAACAAATTTCTTTGGTAAAAAGAGATGGGTCTATCGTAAAATCAAAAATAAAAGAACTCTTTATTTTTGAAGGTCTAGGAAGGCTTAAAGTAAAAGAAGTAGTTACAGGAGATATTTGTGCTATAACAGGTATTGAAGGTTTTGAAATTGGTGACACTGTTGCTGATATTGAAGAACCTGAAGGTTTAAAGACCATTGCTATTGATGAGCCAACAATGAGCATGTTGTTTACTATTAACGATAGTCCATTTTTTGGTCAAGATGGTAAATTTGTTACTTCAAGACATATTAAGGAGCGTTTAGAGCGTGAACTAGAAAAGAACTTAGCGCTTCGTGTTAACGAAACAGATAGTGCAGATAAGTTTTTGGTTTTCGGTCGTGGTGTATTGCACCTTTCTGTATTAATTGAGACCATGCGTCGTGAAGGTTACGAACTTCAAATTGGTCAACCACAGGTTATCATAAAAGAAATTGATGGCGTTAAATGTGAGCCAATAGAGGCACTGACTATTGATTTACCAGAAAATGTTTCTGGAAAGGCAGTAGAAATGGTTTCTATTAGAAAAGGTGAAATGACTAGTATGGAAGCTAAAGGCAACCGTATGGTTTGTGAATTCTTGATTCCTTCTAGAGGTATCATTGGTCTTCGTAACCAATTATTGACTGCTACAGCTGGAGAGGCAATTATGTCACACCGTTTCTTGGAGTACCAACCTATGAAAGGTGTTATTCCACAGCGTCAGAATGGTTCATTGGTTTCTATGGAGAATGGAAAAGCAATTCCTTATTCTATTGATAAACTTCAGGATCGTGGTAAGTTTTTTGTTGAACCAGGTGAAGATATTTACGAAGGTCAAGTAATTGGTGAGAATTCTCGTGGTGATGATATGACGGTGAATATCACTAAGACTAAAAAGATGTCTAACGTACGTTCATCAGGTGCTGATGATAAAGCTAAGATTGTTCCTGCTATCAAATTCTCATTAGAGGAAGCGTTAGAATATATTCAGAAAGATGAATATGTAGAGGTAACACCGCACTTTCTGCGAATTAGAAAAGTGTATCTAAAGGAAGTAGATCGAAAGAGATATAAAATAGCATAATTTAAAAAGCCCTGAATTTTAATTCAGGGCTTTTTTTTTACCTTTTTTTGAAAGGTATAGCGTATTGATTCGACTTAAAGTTTTAACCCAAAAAGAATACCTATGAAATTTAATATTCAAGTAGCCGGTTTTTTAATAATCGGTACATTGTTATCATCATGTAACGAGCAACCAAAGGAAAAGAAAGAAGCAACTGAAGTTGTTACGGAAGCAGTTACAGAAGATTATGTAATACCTGAAGCTTGGGTTAACAAGCGTGTAGAGAAGGCTAAAAGTAAGCTGGAAAAATCAGACGCAGGTAAAATTGTTTGGGCAGGAATGGAAGCTCACGGTGGACTTAAAAACTGGTATGGTAACGGAGCATTGTCTTTTCGTTTTAACTACCAGCCTTTAGATGGTAGCACGGTACGTGATAGTTATGAAGTAGTAGATGCATGGCGTAATAAAGCCGTACATACAAGTGTTACGGACAGTACAGCAACATTTGGTTGGGATGGTGAAACTGCTTGGGTACAGGCTAAGGATTCTACGGCCTTTGCATATGATACTAAATTTTGGGCATTGACACCTCTTTATCTTTTTGCACACCCATTTGTGTTAGATGGTGAAGGTGTAAATCTAGAGTTGTTGCCAGAAACAACCTATAAGAATAAAACTAACGATGTGGTTAAAGTTACTTTTGCTGCTGGAACAGGAGATGCTCCGGATGATTATTATATCCTTCAGTTTGATAAAGAATCACATTTATTGACTGCCACCAGATATATAGTTTCATATCCTGAGTATTTTAAAGATGGAGGTCACAATCCTGAAAAGTTCATGGAAGTTGGTGAATTGGTAAACGTGAGTGGAGTATTGTTGCCAAAAGAACTAAAAACTCATTGGAGTACTAAAGAAGGTAAGCAAGGTGAATATGTCACTCAAATAGATATCTCAGATATTCATTTTGTAAAAGATATTGACCAAGACTTTTTTGCAGTTCCAGAGAATGCAAAGATTGAATAAACAAAAAAGGCCTTAATTGAGAATTAAGGCCTTTTTTGTTTTATAGAGGGCGTTCTTTAATGGTATGATATATTGTGAAAAGCTGCGGCAGCCGCACCTATGATTCCGGCATGGTTTTGTAACCCAGCAGGTATTACCGGTGTGTCAATAGTGATGCAATCTTTGAATTCGTCAAAATCTTTTGAAGCACCACCACCTAAAAGAATGGTGTCTGGAGAAACAATTAAATCTACCAATTTCAAAAACTTGTTAAAACGTTTACCCCATTTCTTATAGGTCAACCCTTCACGGTCTTTAGCAGAACCTGCAGCCCAAAGTTCTATTTTCTTGTATTTTTTATATGGAATTTGTCCTAGTTCAAAATTAGGAATCAATTTTCCATCTAGAAAAGCACCGCTACCTAGTCCAGTGCCAATTGTAAGCATTATAACAAGGCCTTCCATGTCTTTGCCGGTGCCATAGTTCATAGAGGCATAACCAGCTATATCAGCATCGTTAACTACGGTAAAATCAAGACCGGTTTTTTTCTTGAAAAGCTCTTCTACGTTTGTATTCAGCCAGCTTTTGTGAAGGTTTCCAGGAGATTTACAGACTCCTCTTTTTATAACGGTCGGAAAACCACAGCCTACTTTTCCTTTGTAATCAAAATGCTTTACAATTTGAGCAACTACCTTGGCCATATCTTCAGGCTTGCGCGACTCAGGGGTAGGTATACGATGGCGTTTCGTAACTAATTTTCCGGTTTCGATATTTACAATGGCACCTTTTATACCAGAACCTCCTACATCAATACCTAAAACTTCCATTATTTTATTTTAATATTTATAGCGCCAAAGTAACAAAAACTTTTCAGAGTAATCGAACGATACGCACTTGCTTCCATTTTATTTGGTAATAGTGAAAATACCCGTGTCACCTTTTTCTAAAAGTGGCATCAATTCATTTACAACCTCTGGGTTTACTTCCGCAATGTTTTTATCCTCTTTGGCATTGCCCGCGTGATGGTCGTAAAGTTCAATAACGGGTTGGTCCTTTCTAAAGTATTTTGTTAACCTGTAATTTTTGGTTCGCATAGAAATTCCGTTCCTGAAATAACTGTATGCAACTTCTTCGGTATCTGGAATATTATATTTTATGTGTTTTTCAAAACTTTCGCCATCCGTAGATTTCGTTTGTTTAATGTCGCACATATCTAAAAGGGTAGGGTAGATGTCTATACTCTCAACAATAGCGCGTACTTTTTTTGCTTTGTGCTGGGAATAAGGCGAATTTATTATTAGCGTGCTTTTTAATGCATTTTCAAAAAGGGTATGTTTTCCCCAGACACGCTGGTCTCCCAAATGCCAACCATGATCTCCCCAGATTACGATGATGGTATTTTGGTCTAATTCTAAGTCTTTTAATTCTTGATAGAGCTTGCCAATTTGCGCGTCAATATAGCTTATAGAGGCAAGGTACCCATGTCTCAGTTTTCTGGCATAGGCATCTGAAACCTGTTTGTTAAGACCGGCCTTTTCTTCACCTAAAGCATATTGGTTGAATTCACCACTGGTATGCAGGCTTTTTAAGTTGATGTTTTCTGGAATTTCGGGATTTGAAGACAACGGAATTTTAGCTTCATCATAAAGGTCCCAATATTTCTTTGGAGCATTAAAAGGAAGGTGAGGTTTAAAAAATCCTACGCCCATAAAAAAGGGTTCTCCATTCTTTTTCAATTCTTTTAATTTTGAAATAGCAAGGTTGGTAGTTAGTCCATCCGGATATCCTTGATCATCAGTTTCACCAGCTTCGTAAGGCTTTACTTGTTTTTTAAGGCTTTGTCTGTTTTCACCATTCGCATAAGCAAAAAAGGCATTCCAGCCGGTTTCCCATTTGCCCGGGTCAAAGAGCAGTTCACTCCAACTATAGGGGAGCTCTCTTTTTTCTGTGGGTTGTTCTTCGTAACCGTAAACAAGTCCATCCGCTGAATGACTTATTTTTCCTATCCCTACCGTATGATATCCATCTTGTTTAAAGCGATGAATAAATGTTTCTGGAATAGATTTTTCAGGCTGACCTGATATTTCCTCTACAATAGCGTTATTGGCTATATGAATAGGTTTTGAAGGTCGCATACCAGTAAGTATAGCATGCCTTGAAGCACCACAAGTAGGGACTTGAACGTAATGATTGGTGAATAATGCGCCACTTTTGGCGAGGGCATCCATATTTGGAGATTTCACGTAGTGTTTTCCGTAAGCTCCCAATTCCGTACGAAGGTCGTCTACGCAGATAAATAGCACATTAGGTTTTTCTTTATTTTGAGCGGATAAATGGTTGTGGTCCGTAAGGCCTATTAGGAAAAATAAAGCGGCAAAATATTTAAGCATTTTAAGCGGGTTTGGTGAATGGAAACTAAAGATACAGATTTTAGGTAAGCTCACCGTTTTGATATAAAACATCAAAAATTAACTGATCTACTTCGCTCATGTTAGCTTTGTCTTCATAGGTTAGCCAGGCTATTTCGTTGGTTTTAGAGTCCGATTGTAGCTCGCCTTTATGTGTAGCCGTATAGCAGGTCATACGAGAAAGAATACCAGGTTTCTTCCCGTTAGCTTGAGCCTCAAAAATACCAACGAATTCCATTGATGACACATCAATATCTACATTAAAAATTTTCTTGGTGCTTTTTACTAGGGTTTGAGAATCGGTATCGCCAATAGTGCGCATCCCTTTGGGAATAAAATAGAAATCTTCGTTTATTTTTTTTAGACAGAGAATTTGTTCTTCTTCAATATGTATCCATGCTAAATGGTCTATAATATTCTCGGAAGGTTCCACATAATAATCAATGGAGTTGAGCGAATGATTGGGGTCAATAATATCTAAAATCCTGTCTATAAGTCTTCCTGCTGCGGTAAGTGTCCCAAGTTTTTTGTTACGCCCTAATGCGCTTGAAATAGTCTCATCCCTATTGCCAAATTTATAACCGTTCTTATCTGTCCAAAGTATATTCATTAAATGCTGCATCATTACATTTCCCAATTGATCTATGGAAATAGCAATTTTTAAAAAATACTCACCAACACCTTTAATCCCTCGGGTAAATAGACTGTGGAAAATACCGTAAACAAAGCCAAGTGGCCCGGTTATTACTAATAGGATAATGGAGATTAAAAAAAGGAGTGCCCCAATAAAAGGGTTTGTGGGCTTGTCCGGTCTGTAGGTTTGCTTTTTTAAGATCATGATAACGGGTTGAGGTTGCCTAAGCGGCAAATCTATAATTTCATTTTAAAGATACCCGTTTCAGTTTATTAGAACACATTTTATGGTCTATTCTCAGTAATTAAGTTTCAACTTTAAGGGTAGGTGATCTGAATACCCACTGGGTACAAAATTAGGTTTTGAAGATTTGTATTTAAACGATCGTGGCCTTCCGCTAGAGGTAGCCAATGTGCCGTCATCCACAATGTCAAAAGTGTCTATTTCAGCAGTAATGCCGCTACCGGATAAAAATCCACGCGTTACCACTAGCTGATCTAACATTTGGTAACGGTTAGTAAAGACTGTGCCGTCAAATAATCCGCTTAAAAAATAAGTTCCTGTGTTTCCAGAAGCAGATTTATTTAAAAGAGTGGTACTTAAATTATAGAGAAAAGTTTCTCTGGCCCTGTATTTATAGGTGTGTACGAATTTATCAAAATCATTAGTGGCGCCTTTTACTTTATCTAAGTCTCTAGAGGCTTTTAAATGCTGTATGATACTGCGGTCAAAAGGTTCATCGTTAAAATCGCCCACTACCAAAACTTTACTTTCCCATTTAGCTTGAATAGCTGCCAGGTCATCATTTGCTTGAAGCGTTTCATAAGTAGTAGAATCTACTTTGGTGTGGGCCTCCACTAAAAATGCAATGTGTTCGGCAACGGCAATACGTAAAGGTTCTGAATGATATTGACCTCTGCTACGTGATGGCCAGTGAGATGCAATGACCACGAACTCTTCGCCTGTGTCATTAATTCTAAAAACCACTTCAAAAATATCTCGCGTACGATACCTGAGATGAACAAGGTGTGAGGTTCTTGAAACAACCGTAAGCTTGCTAGGGTTGTACGCCATGGCAACATCAATGCCTCTTAAGTCACTTGTGCCGGCAGCATCAAAAACAACACTAAGGTGGTCCATACCAGCCTCTTCCAATAATTCTTGAAGAAGCGTATCTTTTTCTATTTCACAAACGGTCAGTAAGTCAATTTGCTCATTGGGCCAAATAAGATTAAGACCTTCGGCTAGATTTTCTTTTTTCTTATTGAATACACTATCTGTCCAGCCTGCTGCGGGTGTAAAGCTAAAGTCATTTGAAATAGGGTCGTCATCAGTATCAAAAAAATTCTGAAGATTCCACCAAGCAAAATTGATATGGGGCATAACGTCTCGTTTTAAGAATTTATGTTACCACCGTAGTATAAGGCTATCAAAAAATGAGATAGCAGCGGCTTGCCATAAAGTTATGAAAATTAACAGCCTTCTATAGTACTCTTCTGTAAGGATAAGGTTGTTTTATGTGTAGTTGGCACTTAAATCTACACAGCCCGTTGTACGACTTCAAAGATTTTGTTGCCGTCGCATTTAAGAGTTTTTGACGGATATTTTAGAATAAGTGCGTAATCATGAGTAGCCATTAAAATAGAACGACCAGATTTGTGTATTTCTTGTAGAACTTTCATGACCTCTACACTGGTTTGTGGGTCTAGGTTTCCTGTAGGCTCATCTGCTAGGATTAAATCAGGGTCATTCAGAAGGGCCCTTGCGATAGCAACACGTTGTTGTTCACCACCAGAAAGCTGATGCGGAAATTTAAACCCTTTTGTTTTCATACCTACCTTATCCAAAACGTCCTCTATCTTTTGGCTCATTTTATGGCTGTCTTTCCAGCCGGTAGCTTTAAGAACAAAGTGTAGGTTTTTATTAATGGTACGGTCTGGTAATAATTTAAAATCCTGAAATACAATACCAATTTTACGGCGTAGAAATGGAATGTCTTTTTCTCGTAATTTGGTGAGGTCAAAATCTACAATGCTACCTGTGCCTTGTTTAAGAGGAAGGTCTCCGTAGAGTGTTTTCATAAAACTACTTTTTCCACTTCCCGTTTTTCCTATCAAATAAACAAATTCGCCTTTAAGTACATCAAGTGTTACCTCATTTAAAATAAGACTATCTTTTTGAAAAATAGCTACATCCTTTAGCTCTAAAATCGTTTCTGACATCTTTAAGGTACCGGGTTATAAGTTTAATTTGTTAATCAATCGTTAAAGGTAGGGCGTAGTTCTGTATAGTGATCGCCAAATCTCGAACTTTGAATCTAAATAATAATATAAAAGTAATAAGTTAAAGATTAACGTACGGCAGGCACTGATAAAATCTTTTTGCTTTTTTAAAGATTGCCCGTGGTGTTAAATTATTAAGATGAAAACACCCCTTATTATATACTTAGATGCAATATTCAACGTTATTAAAATTAATTAACGGTAATACATATTTCTAGTTAGAACACTATGCTAAAAAAAATCACCGCGCTTATCCCTGTTTTTCTGGGGATGGTTTCTATGGGAATCGCTCAAGAAACTAAAATTTACACCCACGATCAGAAACAATATCAAGATGCCTTGTCGCTCTATAATAATGAGCAGTACCAAGCGGCGCAGTCTATATTTGCTAAGGTTAAGGATAATACCAAGAATCTAGAGACCAAGGCCAATAGTGCATATTATGAGGCCAATGCTGCGGTTCGGTTGAACCAATTGGGAGCTGATCGGTTAATGGAAGACTTCGTAGCCAATTATCCAACGTCTACCAAAAGGAACTCTGCTTATGTAGATGTTGCCGAGTATTATTTTGAAACTGGAAAGTATCCGTATGCTTTAAAATGGTACAATAAGGTTGAGCAAAGTGCTCTGTCTCGTAAAGAGATGGACAAGTTTAACTTTAATTACGGGTATTCTCTGTATTCATCAGGAAAACAAAAAGAAGCAGAAAGCTATCTTCAAAAAGTAGAGAATTCTCCTGTTTATGCTTCTCAGGCTAAATATTATATGGGCTACATTGCTTATCAGCAAGATGATTACGAAACGGCCAACCAGCGTTTTGATCAGATAAAAGATCCTGATATTCTTGAAGAGAAGATGGATTATTATCAAGCCGATATGAACTTTAAGCTTGGTAAGTTTGATCAAGCCATAGGTTTGGCAAAGAAGCAAATGGCAAAGGGTGATCGTAAAGAGAAGTCGGAGCTTAGCAAAATTATTGGCGAGAGCTATTTCAACTTAAAAGAATATTCCAACGCCATTCCGTACCTAGAAGATTATCAAGGTAAAAAAGGCAAGTGGAGTAATACGGATTATTACCTTTTAGGATATTCGTACTACAAGCAAGGCGACTATGCCAATGCTGTCCAGCAATTCAATAAAATTATAGGAGGTACCAATAGCGTTTCTCAAAATGCATATTACCATTTAGCGGAATGTTATCTGAAGTTGGATAAAAAGCAAGAAGCATTGAATGCGTTTAGAAATGCTTCTCAAATGGACTTCTCCCAAGAAATTCAGAAAGATGCGTATTTAAATTATGCACGTTTAAGCTACGAAGTTGGTAATGCTTACGAACCAGTTCCTCAGGTTATCACTGATTACTTGGCAAAATACCCAGACAGTGCCAACAAAGAAGAGATGCAAGAGTTATTGGTAGATTCATATATCACCTCTAAAAACTTTGCAGGAGCCATGGAACTTCTTGAGAAAAACAAGAACTACGCCAGTAAGGCTACCTACCAGAAAGTAGCATACTACCGTGGTATTGAATTGTTCATGAATGCTGATTACCAAGGTGCAGCAGAGAATTTAGGAAAGTCGCTTGATAGTGCCGAGGATAATATGTTCCGTGCAAAAGCTAACTATTGGAAAGCCGAAGCGGAATATGCCCTAAATAATTTCAGTAAAGCATTGGTAGACTATATTCAGTTTCAGCAAAATCCATCGGCTAAATCTACGGAGGAATATAAAGAGCTAGATTACAATTTAGCGTACACCTATTTTAAGTTAAGAGATTATAGTAACGCTATTTCTTATTTTGAAAATTTCGCCAATGCGGGTTCTAGCGATACACAGAAATTGTACGACGGTTACCTTCGTTTAGGAGATAGCTATTTTGTGACCAGTAAATATTGGCCAGCTATAGAAACGTACAATAAAGCACTTTCACTTACTGGAACAGAAAAGGATTATGCGGCTTATCAAAAAGCGATCAGCTACGGTTTTGTAGATAGACGTGATACTAAAATTGAAGAGTTAAGAACATTTGTTTCGGCATATCCAAAGTCAAGTTTAAAGGATGATGCTCTATTTGAATTGGCAAATACCTTAATAGCTGCTGGACAAGAGCAACAAGGTCTGCAGACGTACCAACGTGTAATTACGGAGTACAAAGCTAGTTCTTTAGTGCCGCAGGCAATGATGCGTCAAGGTTTGGTTCACTATAATGCAAACCGAAACGAACAAGCGTTAACAGAGTTTAAAGCTGTGGTTCATAATTTCCCAGATACACAAGAGGCGATTCAGGCGGTGTCTACGGCAAAATTGATTTATGTTGATTTAGGCCGAGTTGATGAGTACGGAGAATGGGTATCAAAATTAGATTTTGTTGAGGTAACGGATAGTGAGTTGGACAACGCCACTTTTGAATCTGCCGATAAACAAAACATGGAAGGTAATAAAGATGCCGCCATTAAAGGGTATGAGAGTTACATCAAGCAATTCCCTAAAGGATTAAATTCCGTTAAAGCCAATTTCAACTTAGCACAACTGTATTTTGCTAAAGGCGAAAAGGAAAAGGCATTGCCAAACTATAAATTCGTTGCCGATAAAATGGGAAGCGAATATGCAGAGCAGGCGTTGACTAGAGTTTGTGAAGTCTACATTGGTAAAAAGGATTATGCTTCGGCCTTGCCTTATTTACAACGTTTGGAAAATCAAGCGGATATTCAGCAAAACAGAATTTTTGCTCAATCTAACTTAATGAAAGGATACTATGAGCAGAAAGACTATGGTAAGACATTGGCTTATGCAGAAAAAGTATTGGCTACACCTACAATAGATAACCGTATTAAAAGTGATGCACAGATAATGATTGCACGTTCTGCAATTGCTACGGGAGATGAAGCGAAAGCAGAAACGGCCTACGGCGATGTATTGAAAATTGCGTCTGGTTCTACTGCAGCTGAAGCACTTTACTATGATGCTTATTTTAAAAGTAAGGCACAGGATTATGAAAACTCCAACATATCTGTTCAGAAGTTGGCAAAAGACTATTCAGGTTATAAAGAATGGGGAGGGAAAGGTTTAATTATTATGGCCAAGAACTTCTATGCTTTGGGAGATGCTTATCAAGCCACCTATATTTTGGATAGTGTAATCAGTAATTTCAGTCAGTTTGCAGAAATTGTTTCCGAGGCCAAAGGCGAGCTTTCTGTTATTAAAGCTAAAGAAGCACAGAGTAATTCATCAGTGAGAACCGATTGAAATTAGAAATAGATTTAACAAGATTGAAAATTGAATTTGAACGAGGCTTTTTAGAACCGGCTTCGCTTTTAAGGTGTAAATTCAAAAAAGAACACAGAATGCACAAACATATAAAGCTTACTCTTATTTTCCTTACTGGTGTTTTTCAGTTTGCCATAGCGCAAGAAGAAGAAAAAGACGATATAGGTACGGAAACCGTTACCGTTACCAAGGCCTATACGCCAACGATTAACGATGCTTTTAAAATCAAGACCATACCCAATCTTAACGATTCTATTGTCTTGCAAAAGAAAAAGATAAACTACAGTATATTTTCTGTTCCTGTGGCCTCTACGTTTACACCGGCCAAGGGCAAGGCTTCTGCCGTAAAGAAAACGCCACCACCGGTATTGTACAACTCATATGCTTCTGCAGGAGTTGGTAATCCTGCCAATTTAATGGGTAAGTTTTACACCAGTAGAACTATTGACCGTGAATCTGGTTATACGCTTGGTTTGGAACATAATTCTTCTCGTGGCGATATTGATGGCGTTGCGTTAGATAATATTTACTCAAACTCTAAATTAGATGCTAGCTACACCAAAAGAGATAGTGATTTTGATTGGGGTGTAGATGTAGGTGCGCAGCACCAGTTATATAACTGGTATGGTATCCCAGATGCCACTTTTACAGAAGAAGAGGTAGATGGTATTGACGAGCGTCAAAATTATTATATGGCCGAAGCATCTGGACATATTAATGTGGAAGATTCCTATTTTGAAAATGCAAAACTAGAATACAGAAGATTTTGGGATGCTGTTAAATCTGGAGAGAATAGAGCTGTTTTTAAAACAGGTTTTTCATTCCCGGTGGCGGACGAGAATTTTAGGGTTAAAGCTAAAGTGGACTATGTAAGCGGTAGTTTCAAAAATTCTAGCCTTAACAATCCAACCAATACACCAGAAATAAATTATAGCAATCTGCAAGTAGGTATTAACCCAAGCTTAGCTTTGTTAAACGAAGATTTTTCGTTGAATTTAGGTGTAAATCTTGTGTACGGTCTTGATTCTGAAAATAGCGATAGTAATTTCTATATCTACCCTGCGGTTACCGCATCTTACAGATTGTTAGATGATATGGCTATAGTCTACGGTGGAGTAGAGGGTGATTTAATGCAGAACTCTTACTATGGTTTTGTTGAAGACAACCCATACGTTTCCCCAACTTTGGACATTGTTCCTACGGATAAGAAGTATGATGCTTATGTGGGTTTAAAAGGACAGATTTTACCTAACTTGAGTTATAACGTTAAAGTAAGTTACACTACAGAAGACAGAAAGGCACTTTATAAACTGAATGCTATAAATGATTCTAGAACTGATGAAAAAGGGTATTACTATGGTAATTCTTTTGAGGTGTTTTATGATGATGTGAAGACTATTGGAGCTTTTGGAGAATTAAATGTAGATGTGAACCGTAACTTTAGTTTAGGAGTGAATGTAGAATATTTCAACTATAATACCGAAACCGATAACCCAGCTTGGAACTTACCAGATCTTAAAGGTTCATTGTTTATGGATTATCAAATAGGAGAGAAATGGTATGCAGGTGCAAATCTGTTTTATGTAGGTGAACGAGATGATGTAGCAACCATTGCTTCTGCTAGTGGAATTCCTGCAGAATTTTTTGCTACTCGGGTAGTGTTGGATGGTTATTTTGATGCCAATTTCCATGTAGGATATCGCTGGAATGATCAGCTTTCTTTCTTCGTGAAAATGGCAAATATTGCCAATAACAATTACCAACGTTTTTCTAACTATCCTGTTCAGGGATTGCAAGTTATGGGTGGTTTGACCTATAAATTCGATCTATAGTTTCTTTATAAAAATAGGTAAAGTGTGTTTACCTGATTTTTTAGGGTCTTATCTATGCTGTCGTAAGATTTGTGGTAGAATACTTATTTTTGTTTTAGTTGCTAATAAGAAAATACATCATGTTTCAGAATAATAAAAACGCCCAGGCCAATCATAGAAGTTTTAGGTTTCTTTCGGGAAGAAAAATCGCTGGTACTGTGCTTGTAGCATCAATGATTCTTTTTGCTGCTTGTGGGTCTGATGATTCTGAGGCTCCGGTTTCTGTTGATGTAGATACAGATGGCGATGGAATTCTTGATTCGAAGGAAATTTTGGATGGTACAAGTAAAACCAATCCTTGCGATCCAAAACCCAATTCTGGTTATACAGGTTACGATGCGGATAATACCATTTGGCTAGGTGCCGATTGTGATATTGATGGTGTAACGAATGCGGAAGAACTTGCTAATGGTACAGATCCATATGTAGATGAAGCCAAAGATACGGATGGTGATGGTATTCCCGATTTTCAAGAAGATGCGGATGGAACTGATAAAGACAATCCTTGCGATCCTATTCAAGATGAAAATTATACAGGTTACAACGCGGAAAATAATGTTTGGAAAAATGCCGATTGTGATGCAGATGGTGTAAATAATAGTGATGAGGTAACAGGCGGTAGCAATCCGTATTTAGATGATACTGTTTATGCAGTTGCTGAGTTTCTTCCAAAATTATCCGATTTAAAAATATTTAGAGGAAACCCAAGCGATTTGGTTCCCAATACCACATCATATGAGTATAGTTTAAGCACGCCTTTGTATAGTGATTATGCCCAGAAATTTAGAACGATATCTCTTCCTGAAGGTGCTCAGATGACTTACAATGATCAGGGACTTTTGCAGTTTCCAGATAATACCATAATCAGTAAAACCTTCTTCTATTTTAATGATGAAAGAGATGAATCTCTTGGCAAAAAACTAATAGAAACCCGTGTGATGATTAAATCTAATGGTACATGGAGTATGGGCAATTATCTTTGGAACGAAAATCAGACAGAAGCTAGCTTTAGTAATGATGCACCCACTGTACAGGTAAGCTGGATAGATGGTTCGGGTAGTAATCAATCCGTTGGTTATAGAGTGCCGTTTACAATTAATTGTACTCAGTGTCATGATGTAAACAATACAACTATTCCAATTGGTCCTAAAGCACGAAACTTAAACTTTGTGTACAAGGGTAAAAATCAACTTCAAAATTTCATTGATAAAGGTTTGCTTTCCGGAGCACCTGCCACGGCAGAAATCGAAAGACTTCCTGATTGGTTAGATGATTCTTTTACGCTTGCGGAACGTGCCAAAGCTTATATGGATGTGAATTGTGCCCATTGTCACCAACCTGGTGGACTACATAATTCAAACGAAGGTATTCGTCCAGATTTTAGATACGAAACTTTGTATGCAGATAGCAATGTAGAAGAATTTAAAGCAGATATTAGAGCAAGAGTTGATACAGATCCTGCTTACGGGCCTTCTATGCCGCTCATAGGTATTACAGAATTACACACGGAAGGTGTAGACTTGATTCAAGCTTATATTGATTCTTTAAACTAACCTATTCAATAGTCCTTTATACCTTAAAAAGACTACCCTGCTGAGATAGGGTAAATCTGAGTATGTTTTTATTTGTCTATTTTAGAGCCGACTTAAACGCTCATGATGACCAAATTTCCACTCGGAAATATGATGTTTCTTTTATTCGGGATGTGCTTTTTGCAAACGCTGAATTCACAGAACTTAGTTGAAAACCCTAGTTTTGAAGCTTACGTAAATTGCCCTAAACGCTTGGGTAATTTTAGTACAGATGTTAAAGGTTGGTCAACTCCTACGGACGGTTCTACAGATTACTTTAATGGATGCAGTACGGAAATGGGTACGCCAAAGAATTTTAATGGATCGCAACCTGCAAATTTTGGTCAGGGTTACGCTGGGCTTTATCTTTTTGCACCAGATGATTACAGAGAATATTTTCAAACTAAATTACTAGAACCTTTAAAAGAAGGAGTAAAGTATAGGGTGTCTTTTTATGTGAGTTTAGCTGAACGTTCAGATTTCGCTATTAAAGAATTTGGAGTTCTATTTTCTAAGGATAAACTGCGTATTCCTATAAAAAAGGAACTGTCAAAAAAGCTCCTCTATCAGCAGAAAGAAAACGCTTATAATTATTTAGAAATAGGCTATTCCAATTTCTATTCGGATACCCAAGATTGGATATTGGTGCATACAGAATTCGTAGCTAAAGGCTCGGAAAAATATCTAATGATTGGTAACTTCAAAAGCAATGCCCGAACCCGGCTTTTTAAGACCAAGCGCAATGCCAAGCAAGGTGCGTACTATTATGTAGATATGGTTGAGGTATCGGAAGCCGAAACTAATATAACGAAACAAGAAGTTGTTCTTGCAAATGTGGGGACACGCACATTTGAACTAGATAAAATCCACGTCTTTAAAGACGTGCTTTTCGCTTTTGATGAAGCTACTTTGCTAGAAACTGCTAAGAAAGAGCTTGGTGGTATCTATTTCTATTTGTTAAAGAATAAGACATTACATATTTCAATAAACGGTTTTACGGATTCTATTGGGAGTAATAAGTATAATCGTTCTTTATCTAAGAAACGGGCAAAGGCTGTCGCCGAATACCTTGTGCATTTGGGTCTGAATAAAAATCGCGTAGTATGGCAAGGTCATGGAGGAGACAAGCCAATAGCTAATAATGCTACTTCTGAAGGTAGAAAGCAAAATAGAAGAGTAGAGTTTATTATCAGTAAACCAAAACCCTAAATTTTCATTTTTTTAGTAATCCGAATATTCAGTAGGGTAAAGCAATATTTTATCAGCCTTGCTTACATTGTTCTGATAATTTGGATTAGCCTTTAATTCAAGCCATTTTTCAGCAGTTCCAAAGGCTTTCCAATGCGCATCTCTTGATTCCATATTTTCAAAAGTGGTCATATACATTAGGTTGGGCATACGGTCACCGGATAATACTTCAGCATAAAAAACGGCATTAAAACCTAAGGAATCAAAGAGTGCTACTTCACCTCCTGCATTGAACATATCTACTTTGTTCTGGTAAATGGCTTCGGTGGCAGATTCATAACTACGAAGTTCGTACACACGTTCTTTTCTTGGCCCTTCTATTTTAGATGCTTCCATCATAGGCATTTCTGGAAAAGCTTTCATTAAAGTAGAATTGATACGCTCATAAGGGGCGTTATCATGTTTTGCATGGATATAGCTATCACCAGCGGAAATATAGCTTTTATCCTGAGCTAACATATTATCCAATGTCAAAAATTGGTCAAGAGAGCTAAAAGGTATCAGTACATAAATTTTGAGGTCGTTTATGTCTTCTGAAGGAATTAATTTAAAAACACCAACATTCTCTATTCCCGCTCTCTTTAAAGCTGGTAGATAGGCATCTTTTAAATAAGTATCTACAACCTTTTCTTGATTTCCATCCTTTAGTAAATAAGTTTTTAATTGATAAAACTGTTTGTCTAGATTTTGTGCGTTTGCAGAAAGGGTTACAGCAAAAATTAAAATGAAAGCTATAAAAGAACTTTGGATAGAATTTTTCATAAAAATATAGGGTTTGGAAACTCAAACTTAGTGAAGAACATTCTTAAAACCTAATAAAAAGCAGTGAGGCCAGAAATGGATGGATTGTCACGTTTTATGTAAAAATCGCTTCTTTTTTTTGGAAGAATCAACGTAACTTGCAGTAAAGAAAATATAATCATGATGGATTTAAATCTTGCGGTACTTATAGATGGTGACAACATTCCTTCGGCTTACGTAAAGGAAATGATGGAAGAAATTGCCAAATACGGTAATCCTACCATAAAACGTATTTATGGCGACTGGACCAATCCACGTCTTGGGAAATGGAAAAATGTTCTTTTAGAGAATGCTATAACCCCAATACAGCAATATGGTTATACCCAAGGTAAGAATGCAACGGATTCTGCTATGATCATAGACGCTATGGATGTTCTCTATGCAGGAAAGGTCAACGGATTTTGTATTGTGAGTAGTGATAGTGATTTTACCCGTTTGGCAACGCGTTTGCGTGAAGCCGGTATGCAGGTATTTGGGATTGGTGAAAAGAAAACGCCCAACCCTTTTATAGTGGCTTGCGATAAATTCATTTATATAGAAATTCTTAAGAAGGAAGACGAGGAAGAAGATAGTTCTGTTAGTACTAAGACGCCAAAGGCGGCCAAGAGTAATGTAGATAGAATTACAGCTAAAGATATTAGATTAATAGCCTCTACAATAGATGATGTGGCCGATGATGACGGATGGGCCTTTTTGGGTGATGTGGGAAGTCTTTTACAGAAAAAACAGCCCAATTTTGATTCTCGTAACTACGGTTTTCAAAAACTTACACCGCTCATCAGTTCCATTAAATCAATAGAAGTAGATCGTCGCGAAGATTCAAAAGGACGTAAAAAACTAGTTTACGTTAAAATGGCAGACAAGCCTAAATCGCGCTCAACAAAATAATAAGGGTCTTATGTTCGTTTTATATAGATGGTTTCGTTTTTAAATAAGAAATGTGCCTGAAATTAGTACGAATTAATTTGTTGAAGAAATGAGAACTTTTAAGAAAAATTCCCTCGCAGTATTGGCCGCTTTTTTAACTAGCATGACTTTTGGTAGCGCTCTGAGCGCAAATGTTTTGAATACTGGTGATAAGGAGTGTAAAGAAGTAAAGGCTAGAGAGAGTGAACTACTTGGAAGTTGGGAATATTCTGCAGAAAATGCACCCGAGCAATATAGGTTAGGGGCGCTTTCTATTTTTCATGAGAACGGAGAGAATAATGTATTTGTTCAGCTTGATGAAAAGGAGGTTTTTGGTAAAAAAGTTAATTTAGTAGGTAATACTATTAGTTTTGAAGTAAAGTTAGAAGGCACTGTTTTTAACGTAAAACTAACTGCAAAAGGAGAAGTCCTTTCTGGTACGTATACTTATGCCGAAGGTACTTTTGAAATAAAAGGAGCTAGAGTAAAAATCATGTAATTTAAATAATGTGGAAAAAGACTTTTTTTCACAATAGTAAGTAGTGAGAGAGTAGTACATTATTTATGTATTTTTGGTATCCTCCAAATTCTCTTACTATGAAAAAAATACTTCCTTTATTATTATTGTTCCTTACAGGTTGTGAATATCTGAAAGAAAATGTGGACTTGGTTATCGTGAATGCCAATGTATACACGGTTGATGAAGAGTTTTCTAAAGCAGAAGCTTTTGCTGTTCATGACGGAAAATTTATAGCCGTAGGTACTACCGAAGAAATTAGGGATAAATACACTTCAGACCAATTGGTAGATGCGGACGGTCGTACCATTACCCCAGGTCTTATAGATGCCCACTGTCACTTTTTTGGTTTAGGTCTTAAGCAGCAAGTGGTTGATCTTGTCGGAACCAAAAGTTTTGAAGAGGTTCTGGAGCGTGTTCAAGCTTTTCAAAATGAAAATCCCAAAGATTTTGTGCTAGGTGAAGGTTGGGATCAGAATGATTGGGAAGTTAAAGAATATCCAACCCGTAAAGAATTAGATAAAATTTTTCCTGATACTCCAGTGGCTTTAAGTCGCGTAGATGGCCATGCTTTGTTGGTAAATAAGGCTGCATTAGATTTGGCCGGTATTGATTGGCGAACCAAAGTAGAGGGAGGAGAAATTGTAAAAGGGGCAATGGGTATTACCGGGGTGCTGGTAGATAATCCAATGGATTTGGTGTATGCTAAAATTCCGATGCCAGACTTGGATGCTCAAGTGAAAGCATTAAAAGATGCTGAAAGGATTTGTTTGAATAACGGATTAACTACCGTTGATGACGCAGGATTAAATCGCGCTACTATTGAACTTATAGATAGTTTGCAACAAACAGGAGAGCTTTCGATTAAGGTGTATGCTATGGTTAGCAATATTCCAGAAGACGTAGACTATTTTATCTATAAAGGACCCATAAAAACAGATAGGCTAAATGTGCGTTCGATAAAAGTATACGGAGATGGGGCACTCGGTTCCCGTGGAGCAGCATTAAAAATACCATATGCCGATAAATGGGGTCATTATGGAGCCATGGTAACACCTGTAGATGAAATTGAAGATTTAGCACGCCGTTTAGCAGTTTCAGAATATCAGATGAATACTCACGCGATTGGTGATTCTGCCAATGCAGTGGTGCTTAGAACATATCAAGAAGTCTTGAAAGATAAACCCAATCGCCGTTGGAGAGTAGAGCATGCTCAGATTATTGACTCATTAGATTTTGACTATTTTGGTAATGGAGTAATACCTTCCGTACAGCCTACACATGCTACGAGTGATATGTATTGGGCAGAAGACCGTTTAGGTGAGGAACGAATGAAAGGAGCTTATGCCTATAAGAAACTTTTAGATAAAGCGGGAATACTTGCTTTAGGTACAGATTTTCCGGTAGAGCATGTGAGTCCGTTTCTAACTTTTTATGCAGCAATAACTAGAAAGGATGTGGAAGGTTATCCAGAAGGTGGGTTCCAAATGCAAGATGTGCTTACAAGGGAAGAAGCATTGCGTGGAATGACAATTTGGGCAGCCTATTCTAATTTTGAAGAAGAGGAGAAAGGAAGTATAGAGTCTGGAAAGTTTGCAGATTTTGTAATCTATGATAAAGATATGATGACTGTTCCTGTTGCTGAAATTCCTACGATTATGGCAGAGCAAACCTTTATAAATGGTAAAACAAGATAGTTGGCAGAAGTTAACGCATAAAAAAAACCGAAGCTCTTAAGGCTTCGGTTTTTCTAATTATAGATTTCAGGATACTTTACATTTTTGCAACAGTAATAGGAACTGCAACTCTTGTTTTGTCCCATCCCATTATCATTTTAAAACCAGCTCCGTCTTCTTTAAAAGCAATTGAAAATTCTTCTAAAGAGTTAGAGTCTTCTGAACTAGGTACGTTAACGCGAGCAACATCTGCACTTTCGTCATAAGAATATGCACCCCATTGGTTCAAGTTTTTGTTAAGAACAACTGTCCAATCGCCTTGTCCAGGAATAGTAAAGATAGAATAGGTTCCAGCTTTAATTTCTTTACCACCAAAATTTACATCAGCGTAAAAAGTTACCTCGGCAGCTTCATTAGCGCCGGTACGCCATACTTTTCCAGCAGGAGCAAGTTCTGATAGAGAACGACCTTTTAACTGTGGGCGACTATAAATTATACGAGCAGTTTTTGTAGATACTTTGTAATCTGTAGGGAAAGCCGCCATATCCATAGGGCTTTTATCTAGTCCACTAAATTTTTGAGCTAATGCATCAGTTGAAACGGTCATGGCAAATGCCATTAAAGCAATAAAAAGTACTTTTTTCATAATTGGATTTGTTTTGAGATAAAACTAGTTAGTATTCAATATAAATTCAACTAAAAAGTCGTTAAATTTTATACTACTTACAGAACGAATGATTTTTAATCTAAAAAATTGGATATAGTGACGTATTGATGTCGAATAACATTTTAAACTTACAATATGAAATCATTTATTGCATATATGTTTTATAATTGGAAGTTTAGTCGCATTTTTGACTTCAAATTAGAAATAAACAAATTGTTATGTGTGGAATTGTATGTGCATTTGATTTAAAAGAAAGTTCAGATGTTTTAAGACCCCAGTTATTGGAGATGTCTAAAAAAATACGTCACCGTGGTCCGGATTGGAGTGGTATCTATGCCAATGATAAAGCAATCTTAGCGCATGAGCGTTTGGCAATTGTTGATCCAGCTTCCGGTACACAGCCGTTGTTCAGTGAAGATAAAAAATTGGTTTTGGCCGCTAACGGCGAAATCTATAATCATAGAGAATTGCGTAAGCAGTTTGACGGAAAATATAATTTCCAAACAGAATCTGATTGTGAGGTTATCTTAGCTCTTTACCAAGAAAAAGGAGCTGATTTCTTAGATGAAATGAACGGTATTTTCGGTTTTGCAATATATGATGTAGAAAACGATTCTTATTTCGTTGCACGTGACCATATGGGTATTATTCCACTTTATATTGGTTGGGATCAAAACGGTACATTCTATGTAGCTTCAGAATTGAAAGCTTTAGAAGGGACATGTTCAAAAATTCAACTATTTCCTCCAGGACACTACATGAGTAGTGAAGATGGTGAATTCAAAAAATGGTATACAAGAGATTGGATGGAATATGATGCCGTTAAGGATAACGAAACGAGCATTAAAGAAATTAAAGAAGCTTTGGAAGCTGCCGTACACCGTCAGTTAATGTCAGATGTACCTTATGGCGTATTGCTTTCAGGAGGACTAGATTCTTCTGTTACATCGGCAATAGCTAAAAAATACGCACAAAAACGTGTGGAGTCTGGTGACACTACAGATGCTTGGTGGCCTCAGTTGCACTCTTTTTCAGTAGGTCTTGATGGTTCGCCAGATTTAGCGGCTGCGCAAGTAGTAGCTGACCATATTGGTACGGTACACCATGAAATTAAATTTACTATTCAGGAAGGTTTAGACGCAATCAAAGATGTTGTTTATAACTTGGAGACGTATGATATAACAACTATTAGAGCTTCAACGCCCATGTATCTTATGGCAAGGGTAATTAAGTCTATGGGTATTAAAATGGTTCTTTCGGGAGAAGGCGCAGATGAGCTTTTTGGAGGTTACCTTTATTTTCATAAGGCACCAAACGATAAAGAATTTCATGAAGAAACTGTTCGTAAACTGAGCAAGTTGCACATGTACGATTGTTTACGTGCCAACAAGTCTTTAGCCGCTTGGGGTATTGAAGGTCGTGTGCCGTTCTTGGATAAAGAATTTATGGACGTAGCTATGCGCATCAATCCAAAAGATAAGATGATCAATGGCGAGCGCATGGAGAAATGGGTTGTTAGAAAAGCTTTTGAAGAAATGTTGCCAGAAAGCGTAGCATGGAGACAAAAAGAACAATTCTCTGATGGAGTAGGATACAGCTGGATTGATACATTGAAGGTTGTTGTTAACGATGAAGTTTCAGATGAGCAATTGGCAAACGCCAAATTCCGTTTCCCTATTCAGACGCCGACTTCAAAAGAAGAATTCTATTACCGTTCTATTTTTGAATCTCATTTCCCGTCAGATGCAGCAGCACTATGTGTGCCTCAAGAAGCATCTGTAGCATGTAGCACGCAAATAGCGTTGGATTGGGATGAAGCGTTCAAGAACATGAACGATCCGTCCGGTAGAGCAGTGGCTAACGTACACGATGATGCATATTAGAACCATTTTTGAAGGTTATTTATATAATTAGCTAGGAATTGACCTGTTGCGTGATAAAAGCCAGCAGGTCTTTTCTTTTGTACCTGTGACTACCAATTGTAGTCTGGGTTATTGCAAGATTATTTGGAGATCAAAAGACTCAAAGATGAGTCTTAAGAGAATACTCGGTTTTTATAGGTTGATTTTAAGAAACTTAAGCTTTAAACCTAGGCTAATATAGATAGAATGCTATAATCGCATTTTTCCACAATTTTTGTTGATAACTTAGAGGTTATGACTCCTCTCAGAACCCCATATTTTATGGGGTTTTGCGTATATTTGTGAGATTGCCAAAAATTAAGTCTAAAACTAGTTAATTTTATGAGCGAAGAAGCTAATAAAGAAGAAAAAAAGAATCAATATTCCGCGGACAGTATTCAGGCCCTAGAGGGTATGGAACATGTACGTATGCGTCCATCCATGTATATTGGAGATGTGGGCGTTAGAGGTCTTCATCACTTGGTATACGAGGTGGTTGATAACTCCATAGATGAAGCTATGGGTGGTCATTGTGATACAATTAGTGTCGTAATAAACGAAGACAACTCCATTACTACTCGTGATAATGGTAGGGGTATTCCGGTAGATTTACATAAAAAAGAAGGTATATCCGCTTTAGAGGTGGTAATGACCAAAATTGGTGCCGGTGGTAAGTTTGATAAGGATTCCTATAAGGTTTCTGGTGGACTTCACGGTGTTGGTGTATCCGTTGTGAACGCACTTTCTGATAATCTAAAAGCAACCGTTTATAGAGATGGTAAAATTTGGGAGCAGGAATACGAGCGCGGTAAAGCAATGTACCCTGTAAAAAGTGTTGGTGAGACAGATGAGAGAGGTACAATGGTTACTTTTCATCCGGATGACCAAATTTTTCAGCAAACAATAGAGTATAGTTATGAAACTTTGTCGAACAGAATGCGTGAGCTTTCGTTCTTGAACAAAGGAGTTACTATTACCATTACGGATAAGAGACAAAAAGATGAAGAAGGAGAATTTCTTTCTGAGGTCTTTTACTCAGATGAAGGACTAAAAGAATTTGTTAAGTTCCTTGATAGTAACCGAGAGTCGTTGATTAAGAACGTAATCTCAATGGAGGGCGAGAAAAACGATATTCCAGTTGAGGTTGCTATGATTTATAATACGAGTTACACAGAAAATTTACACTCGTACGTAAATAACATTAATACACATGAAGGTGGTACACACCTTTCAGGGTTTAGAAGAGGTCTTACGACTACTTTAAAAAAGTACGCAGATGCTTCGGGAATGCTCGAGAAGTTGAAATTTGAGGTTCAAGGAGATGACTTTAGAGAAGGTCTTACTGCTATTGTTTCCGTTAAAGTTGCGGAACCTCAATTTGAAGGTCAAACAAAAACTAAGTTAGGTAACCGTGAAGTTTCATCTGCAGTTTCGCAGGCTGTTTCAGAAATGTTATCTAATTATTTAGAAGAGCATCCAGATGATGCTAAGATAATAGTACAAAAAGTAATACTTGCAGCTCAAGCACGTCACGCAGCTACTAAAGCTCGTGAAATGGTACAGCGTAAAACTGTAATGAGTATTGGTGGTTTACCTGGTAAACTTTCCGATTGTTCTGAGCAAGATCCTGCGCAATGTGAAGTGTTTCTTGTTGAGGGTGATTCTGCGGGTGGTACGGCCAAGATGGGTCGTGACCGTAAGTTTCAGGCAATTCTTCCTTTACGAGGTAAGATTCTGAACGTAGAAAAAGCCATGCAACATAAGGTTTTTGAAAACGAGGAAATTAAAAACATCTATACCGCACTAGGAGTAACTATTGGTACGGAAGAAGATAGTAAAGCATTGAACTTAGAAAAACTACGTTACCATAAAGTAGTGATTATGTGTGATGCCGATGTAGACGGTAGTCACATTGAAACACTAATTCTAACGTTCTTCTTTAGATATATGCGCGAGCTTATTGAGAGCGGGCACGTTTATATTGCTACACCACCTTTATATTTGGTAAAAAAAGGAGCCAAAAAACGTTATGCATGGTCTGATAAGGAACGTGATGAGATAGCAGACAGCTATAGTGGGGGTGTAAGTATCCAACGTTATAAAGGTCTTGGTGAGATGAATGCTAATCAGTTATGGGATACTACAATGAACCCAGAATTTAGAACACTACGTCTGATTCAGATAGATAATGCTACTGAAACTGATCGAGTATTCTCTATGTTAATGGGTGATGAAGTTCCTCCAAGAAGAGAATTTATAGAGAAAAATGCTGTGTATGCGAACATTGATGCATAACAATTAGTGTTTTCACAACAAATATTCGTCCGCCACTTGGCGGACGAACTATTTTAGGGGTAGTACAATAATCCTAAACCCCTATTATGAAATTACAATTAGTATCAATGGTATTATTTATGTCCGGCGTTGTTTGTTTTGGACAAGAGAGTTTAAAAGAGCGCGAACAACAAGCCGCGTTCGATCCAGCTTATTCTTCTTACTCTCGAAAAAAACCAGCTTATGTTACGCTTAAAGACGGCACCAAATTAGAAGCCGATATTAAAGATGTAGATCGTAAGAAAGGTCAGATTAACGAAATCAAATTTATTAAGCCAGATGGTGAAAAAGTTCGTGTTAAAGCGGAAGAAATTGTCGATTTGTATATGGCACCTTCTGGACTAGAGAAATTGAACAACCAAGGTAACTTCATGAATGACGCTACCAAATGGGGAAAAACCGATGCTTCTAAGTATATGAACAAAGGGTATACTATGTATACTAACCAAATGGTTTCTTTGAAAAACAAAAAGAAGGAAGAGGAATACTTGATGCAAGTTGTTAATCCAAAATACAGCCAGTTTATTGAAGTGTATTCTGATCCATGGGCTAAGCAGACTGCTAGTATCGGAATTGGAGGTATGAAATTAGCTGGTGGTATTGCTAAGTCATATTACATTAAAAAAGGTGATGAAAAAGTATTATGGTTAACTAAAAAAGACTTCGATGAACACTTTGAGTCTTTATTCATGGATAATGATAAATTCAAAGCTAAGTATGGTGGCGAAAAGTTTAAGTGGAGTTTGTTAGGTGTATATATTTTAGATTACACAGAGTTTCTTTTAGAAGATAGCCAATAGAATTCTTAGATAGCTAAATGCTATTATAGTATACCAGGCCGCAATCATTTATGATTGCGGCCTTTTTTGTTTTTAAGTTATCAATTATTTAAATATTTGATAATCTGTAATGAGCAATGTACTCCTTGTGAATGTTCTTTATTTACGGCAAAATATAAAACCAGAGCATATTGGACTTTTCAGTTATAGTTATGTATTTAGGCTTCACATTAGCTGCATACTCCGTTGTAGGAAATGATACTATACAAACCTTGGGTACATTTTTGAGTTCTAATGAAAGAAAGAAATGGTGGGTGTTATGGTTGTTTGCGGGTGGTATACTGGCTGTTACTCTTATCTATGGGTATATAACACATGGTGGCGATGTTTCTTATGGTAGATTGGCCAAATA
The DNA here is from genome assembly GCF_018603515.1 of Zobellia barbeyronii. GTDB lineage: Bacteria > Bacteroidota > Bacteroidia > Flavobacteriales > Flavobacteriaceae > Zobellia > Zobellia barbeyronii. Next base: position 171,169 of record NZ_JACATN010000004.1, on the reverse strand, counting down.
CCCTATGCCAGAACCATTTTCTTGGTATTATTTACTTCCGCCATTAATTCTAATGTTGTTAACCCGTACCGGTATTCCGGTAAGTACATCATTCCTAATTCTTACCTTCTTCAATGAAAAGAATCTAAGTAGTATGGTCGTGAAATCGCTCTCTGGGTACGGAGTGGCATTTGTTACAGCCATTTTGCTCTACTTGGCAATATCAAAATTGGTAGAGAAAAAATTTATAGAGAAATCTATTACAGCAAAGGAAGAACGGTTATGGACTGTGTTGCAATGGTGTTCTACAGGTTTTTTATGGTCGCAATGGCTTATTCAGGATTTCGCAAATATCTATGTTTATTTACCAAGAGAATTAGATATCTATACATTAATATTTTCATTGGTGATTATTATGGGCCTATTAGCTTATATAATAGCTTCAAAAGGTGGGGCTATTCAAAATATCATCAAGTCTAAAACCAATACGGTAGACATTCGATCTGCAACAATTATAGATTTTGTTTATGGTGTTGTTCTTTTTTATTTTAAGGAGATGAACAATGTGCCAATGAGTACAACTTGGGTGTTTATTGGTATACTGGCAGGTCGTGAAATAGCTTTAAACTATATGCTAAGAAAGAACGAGCCTAGAGCTAAGATGTTTAAATCATTAAGTATGGATTTGATTAAAGTGGTCATAGGTCTTGCGGTAAGTATTATTTTGGTCTTTGCTGTAAAATATCTGGCAACATCTTTTTAATTTTATATAGAAATGGAACTTGCATGGCACTTTATGATTACCTTTTTACTCAGTGAACTTAACCTAGGACTATTATTTTAAAACAATTACTATGGACTGCATACTTTTTCCTACAGATTTTTCGGAAGTTTCAATGAATGCCTTTTTATATGCAGTGGAATATGCAAAAAAGACCGAGAAGAAAATAATCGTTTTTCATGCCTATAACCTTGAAACGGAAACTACGGAGGTAGAGCAGAAATTATATGAAAAGGTAGATATACAAAGTTTTAGGAATAAAAAGGAAACCTTTCCGCCTTTTGAAAAAATACTCAAAGAAAATAAGGTTGATAGTTTAAAAGTGAAGTATGTAGTGCGTCAAGGAAATTTTATTGAAACTTTTACTCAGTATATTGTAAAAAGGGAGGATAAGATAGATGTGGTGGTTATGGGTACGCAAATTAGTAAAAGCGGACTATTTCAACTATTTACGGAAACCAGTACCTTAAAGATTTTAGACGAGATAAATAAGCCTGTTGTTGTGGTTCCTGGCCATGCCAAGTTTGACGGTGATTTAGATAATATTCTGTTTTTGGTGGATTATCAAGAAGATGAAAAAGAACCGCTGGAAGATTTAATCAATGAGTCTAAGAGTTTTAAAGCAAAGCTACACGTTGTGCATTTTGATTTAGCACATGGAGATTCTATTGTACCGATGATGGATCGTTTTAAAGATTCACTTAAAAATCATGACGTGAGCAATGTTACGTTCAAGACCATAGATTCTATAGATATAAAAAAGTCGTTATTGGACTATTGTATAGAAAATGAAATAGATATGGTTTGTCTGATCAATCACAAACGTAATTTCTATCAACGTTTATTTACTTATAGTCTTACTGAAGATTTAATACGAAACATTAATACGCCTGTTATGGCTATATATAGAGATTAGAAACAAGAAATTTAAGAGAAGTCTGTTGAGGACAATAAGTAGATAGAGATCTACTTTATTTAAAAACCCATATTCAGTTAAGAATATGGGTTTTAGCGTATTTGAAACCTAGTAATATTTTTATTCCATTAGGGCCATTGTGTGTCCTTCTGAATCTGCTAATGTATTTCCATCCTCGGAAGTCCTCATAGAGACAATTTTGCTCTCCATATCTGTTCCAGGGTATGATATTGTATAGGTGTCATTTTCATAACTCCATTTAAAGTCTGTTTTAAAAGTAATGCTGCCATTACTCTTGCGGTGGTAACGTCCTAAATAAGCATCATTAAATATCCACTCCTTACGAACGGTTTCTGACTTGCCGGTTAGGCTGGCAGGTGCTACTTCTACATCTGACCATATACCTATAACTGGATTATCATTTTCAGGTATCTGTGTGCAATTACTGACTAGTATGATGGATATTATTGCTAAAAATGAAAAGACTTTTTTCATTGTGGTAGGTTTTAATTATTTGGGGGTTTTGTTATATTAAGAACGCCCAATTGCAAGGTACTATTGCTACAATTCGATGTATGGCAACAAAACCCTTTTATCTTCGTTAAAGCGCATTCTTTTTTAACAGGAGTGCATTTGGTCGAGCATTTGGTCGATAATGTTTCTGCCATTTAACCCAGTATTCACTATATTTTTCCTTTAAGATTGTTTATTTTTGAGAACCTATTTCAAATATTGACACTATAGGTTACATGTGTCCCTTACTGAATGCTGTAGGAGAGGCAAGTCAATATTTGAAAAAGGATATTCAAAAAAAGTTTTAATAACAAATAAATTATAACAAATGAAAGTTACCGTAGTAGGGGCAGGAGCAGTAGGAGCAAGCTGTGCCGAGTATATTGCCATCAAGAATTTTGCGTCTGAGGTAGTCGTTTTAGATATCAAAGAAGGATATGCCGAAGGTAAAGCTATGGATTTGATGCAAACCGCATCTTTAAACGGTTTCGACACTAAGATAACAGGTGTAACTAACGATTACTCTAAAACTGCTAATAGTGATATTGCAGTAATTACCTCTGGTATTCCAAGAAAACCTGGTATGACTCGTGAAGAGTTAATAGGAATCAACGCAGGTATCGTAAAAACGGTATCAGCCAACTTGGTAAAGCATTCTCCTAATGTAATTCTAATAGTTGTTAGTAATCCAATGGATACTATGACTTATTTGGTACACAAAACAACAGGTCTTGCTAAGAACAAGATTATAGGTATGGGTGGAGCTTTAGATAGCGCACGTTTTAAGTACCGTTTGGCTGAAGCTCTTGAAGCTCCAATCTCTGATGTAGATGGTATGGTTATAGGTGGTCATAGTGATACCGGTATGGTGCCATTAACATCTCATGCTACAAGAAATAGTATACGTGTTTCAGAATTTTTGTCTGCAGACCGTTTAGAGCAAGTAGCTGCAGATACTAAAGTAGGTGGTGCTACATTAACTAAATTGTTAGGAACAAGTGCTTGGTACGCGCCAGGTGCAGCGGTTTCAGGTTTGGTTCAGGCAATTGCTTGTGACCAGAAAAAAATATTCCCATGTTCTACCTTATTAGAAGGAGAGTATGATCTTAACGATATCTGTATAGGTGTACCTGTAGTTTTAGGTAAAAACGGAATCGAAAAAATAGTAAATATTCCACTAAGCGATGCTGAAAAAGCAAAAATGCAAGAAAGTGCAGCTGGTGTAAAAAAGACCAACGGTCTACTAGAATTATAGTCGTTAAGACAATAATAAATTAGAACATCTGTCCTAGAAGTATTTCTGGGGCAGATGTTTCTGTTTACAATAACTCTAAATATATTGTCAATTCCTATGGGAAAATCATATATTTGCACGCTGTTATAAAAAGCACGCAATTAATTCACACAACCAATGCAGAATAAAGGACTTATTAAGCTTTTTGCCCTACTCTTCGGGCTAGTAAGTATCTACCAATTATCATACACTTTCATAGGTGGTAAGGTAGAGGACGAAGCAAAATCATATGCGGAAAGCCGTATTTCAGATGCTGAAGATAATTTTGTTTCTAAACGAGAAGATTTAGAAGCTAGTTATTTAGACTCGATTGGAGACAACTCCATTCTTGGTTTCACTAATTATAATGAAGCCAAAAAGAAAGAGCTAAACAAAGGTCTTGACCTTAAAGGTGGTATTAATGTAACTCTTCAGATTTCCGTAAAGGACATTCTAAAAGGTTTAGCTAATAATACTAAGAGCCCTATTTTCAACAAAGCTTTGGCAGATGCAGATGCAGCTTCCAAAGACAGCGATGATACCTACGTAGAGCTTTTCTTTAATGCTTTTGAAAAAATAAAGGGAGATACTAAATTAGCTTCTCCAGATATTTTCGCCAATAAAGGACTTAGTGGCGAGGTTAATTTTCAGATGTCAGATGATGAGGTTAAGCCTATTATCCGAAGAAAAATTGACGAATCTATAATTTCTGCTTTTGAAGTACTTCGTGAGCGTATTGATGGTTTTGGAGTAACACAGCCAAACATTCAGCGTGAAGGTAATTCAGGTCGTATATTGGTAGAATTGCCAGGTGCAAGAGATATTGCTCGTGCACAAGGGTTATTGTCAAGTACTGCACAGTTAGAGTTCTGGGAAACCTATGAGCCTAACAATCCAGAATTACAAGGTTTCTTCTTTCAGACCAACGAAAAATTAAAATCACTTATTGATGTAGCAGATGTTAAGGAACCAATAAAGAAGGAATCGGAATTAGATTCTCTTCTTTCTGATGTTTCTGCTGACTCATTGGATATTGCTGGACAGGTTAATCCATTGTTCGATAAGTTTCAATTAGGTGCACAAAGTTATGCTGTTGGTGTTGCCGCTATTCAAGATACTGCCGAAATTGGTGCGTACCTTAGAATGAAAGAAGTTAGAAGGTTGCTTCCTGCGAACTTACAGTTTGTAAAGTTCTTGTGGGAAAGACCATCTGAAGGTTCTGAAATAGCTGAGCTATACGCTTTAAAATCAAACAGAGATAACACACCAAGAATTAGTGGTGATGTTGTTAGTGATGCACGTGATGAGTTTGTAAACGGTAAACCAGCCGTTACTATGAGCATGAACACAAAAGGTGCTAAAGAATGGGAAAAACTAACTGGTGATGCATATACTAATAGGACTGGTATTGCTATTGTATTAGATAATAAGGTATATACTGCTCCTGGCGTTTCATCAGGACCTATTTCTGGAGGTCGTTCAGAGATTACAGGTACATTTACAGTAAACGAAACAAAAGATATCTCCAACGTATTACGTGCTGGTAAGTTACCGGCATCTGCGGAAATTATTCAATCAGAGGTTGTAGGGCCATCTTTAGGTCAAGAAGCTATTGATAGTGGTTTTACATCATTTATGATTGCAATGGCAATTGTATTGGTATGGATGATCTTCTATTATGGTAAAGCAGGTGGTTTTGCAGATATCGCTTTATTATTGAACATTCTATTGATATTTGGGGTTCTTACCAGCTTAAGTGCTGTATTGACCTTACCGGGTATTGCGGGTATTGTTCTTACCATTGGTATGTCGGTAGATGCTAACGTACTTATTTTTGAACGTATAAAAGAAGAATTAGCGAAAGGAAAAGGAAAATCATTAGCTGTTGCAGATGGTTTCAGCAATGCACTTTCATCTATTCTTGATGCGAACATAACAACAGGTCTTACCGCAATTATCTTATTTATATTTGGGTCGGGTCCTATTAAAGGTTTCGCAACCACTTTACTTATAGGTATTTTAACTTCTTTGTTTACTGCAATTTTCATCACTCGTCTATTAGTAGATTGGTATGTTGAAGGTCAAGGTCGTTCGTTGGATTTTTCAACAGGACTTACAAAGAACTTGTTCAAGAATATCAATATCGATTTTCTTTCAAAAAGAAAGATTGCATATGTATTCTCCGCTATTTTGGTTGGGGTAAGTGTTTTCTCTTTAGCAACGAATGGGTTGCAACAAGGTGTTGATTTTATTGGAGGACGTTCGTATCAAGTGCGTTTTGAACAGTCTGTTAATCCATCCGAAATTAGTTCTGAATTGAATGATGTATTCGGTAGTGGTACTCAAGTTAAAACGTTTGGAGAATCTAATCAGATAAAAATTACTACGGCTTACAAAGTAGATGTAGAAGGTATTGAAGTAGATAATGAGATTCAGGATAAACTATATGTTGCCTTACAGAAATATCTTCCGGATGGTATCAGCGAGCAGAACTTTAAAGTAGGTTCAGGTGATAAGTCAATTGGTATTTTGCAATCTGTAAAAGTAGGTCCTACAATTGCAGATGATATTAAGAACAATGCATTCTTAGCCATTTTAGGTTCGCTTGCAGTAGTGTTCTTATATATTTTGTTCCGTTTCCGTAAGTGGCAATTCTCTTTAGGAGCGGTAGCAGCAGTTTTTCACGATGTTATGATTGTGTTAGGTATATTCTCTTTGTTTGGTACGATTATGCCTTTTAACATGGAGATTGATCAAGCGTTTATTGCGGCTATATTAACCGTAATTGGATATTCGCTGAATGATACCGTTGTTGTTTTTGACCGTATTCGTGAGATTATTGGTGAGAGAGGATGGCGCGGAGGCGACAACATTAACTTAGCACTTAATAGTACGTTAGGCCGTACTTTAAATACGTCTTTGACTACTTTAGTAGTATTATTGGCTATATTTATTTTTGGTGGAGAATCATTAAGAGGATTCATGTTCGCCATGCTAATTGGTGTTATTGTAGGTACGTACTCTTCATTGTTCATTGCAACTCCTGTAATGTTCGATACGTTGAGTAAGTCATCGCAAGCAGCAGGGCTAGAAAATAGTTCAGTTGAACAAGAAACTGAGGAAGTAAAATAAATTTCTCTATATTTGAGGAGTTAAGAACTAACTAACTCAATTAATTACAAAAGCCGTTTGCATATGCAAACGGCTTTTTTGTTTAATGATTTTTTTGGATTTTTATAAAATATAGGAAGGAGCTATGAAGTCAATACTTCTCCTGTAGAACCGGTTTCTGATTTTTCTAGTTGATAGATGAGTTCTGCTTCAAGACCTGGTTCTTTTCTATGTGATACAAAAATGACCGTAGTATTACTTTGTGTTGCAAACTTGTTGACTAACCCCACGAATAGTGCCGCGCTGTCATCATCCAATCCCGCTGTTGGTTCATCAAGGATAAGTAGCGGTGGATGTTTGATCATGGCTCTTGCGCACATGATCAATCTTTTTTGCCCCATAGATAGGTCATGAAAGAGAGCATCTTTCATACCCCATAGCCCAATTAGGGTTAACCACTCTTTAGCTAGTCTTAGTTGAGCTTCGGTAGGGTTTATGTAAAGGCCAACTGAGTCATAGAAACCTGAAATAATCATGTGGCTTACAGAATGATAACCAGTAAATTTATCAGTCATAGAAGGCGTGAAATAACCTATTCTCTTTTTTATCTCCCAAACACTTTCTCCTGTACCTTTCTTACGTCCAAAAATATAGAGTTCTTGACCATAACCTTTGGGGTTTTCTCCCGTTATCATGGATAGGATGGTTGTTTTTCCACTACCGTTCCTTCCTCTTAATTCCCAGAATTCACCTTTCTTAATATGCCAATTAATATCTTTTAAAATAGGCTTTTCGCTATAGGTAACTCCAACGCCTTTTAACTCAATTAGAGTGTTGCCCTCAATTTCATAGGCACTAATGGGTTTTGGAACATCATTTTTAAAGAGTTCTTTTTCCTGTTGATTTGAAAGTGCATCCGCAGAATCTGCAAAAACTATATCGTTGCCTTCTAATTTGGCAAATGTATTGGCGAAAGGCAGTAAATCTGTTCTACGGCTTAATAACTGCACCATTGGAGTACGTGCTGAAACTTCTTCTAAAGTTAATTTCAAGTCTTCCTGAGCAGTGGTGTCAAGGTTATCGAACGGGTTGTCCAGAACAATAAAATCCGGCTGAGAGCTGAGTATATGTTTTAGTAAGGCTTTTTTTTGCTCGCCACTAGACATTGATTTTAAACTTTGTGCTGTCCCTGAAGTAATTACTTTACTGCCATGACGGTCCTCTATATCAATAAAGCGCGCAACTGCCAATTTAGATAAAAGAGCGCCTTGTAAATTTTTTAGTTCGTCAAAGCCTTTAGGAAGAGGGCCTTCAAAGAAAGCGTCTATTAATTCTTCTTTATGGGAAGTGTTTGCTGTAAAAATGGCCCAATGTTTTTGTTTCATAGTAGGACTCTAAAAATGTGTACGGGATTGTTGTAATATGTTGTTGTCTTGTCTAGATACATACCATTTTTAAGGGCTACCTTTTGAGATGGTAGATTGTCAATATGAATAATAGAAATTAACGATTTGGCAAGGCTCTGTTCTTTTGCACAGTTCTTACATTTAATGGCAGCTTCACTTGCGTAACCTTGTTTCCAATAATTAGGTAGAATGGAGTAGCCTATTTCTAGCTCCTCTATTTGATCTACGGTCTGTTTAAGAAGTCCACATAACCCAATGAATTCTCCAGTAGATTTTGAAATAAGGGCGTTCATACCCCCTAGGTTATTTTCGTAGCGTTCAAATATCCGGTCAAACTGTTCTTGGCAAGCAATTTTAGGGTCTGTTGGCAGTCCTTCCCAGAATTCAGAAGACCGCTTGTCTTCATGAAAAGATAACCAAGCTTCAAAATCGGAAGGGCGTACTTTTCGGAATAGCAATCGTTCGGTTTGTTCTCCTTCCAAAAGCAAATTCATCTGAAATCATAATTTTTTAAACGCAATACTATCTCCAGACTGTATTCCTAATTTTTGAACAAGGCCTGCATTTAACTCAAGAACATACTGTACTGCACCTTGGGAAGGTAGACTGGATTCGTCCATGGGTTGTGCGTTCTCGTGATAATTAGAGATGGTCATGTCCTCCTTTATAAATATCAAATCCAAAGGAAACTCGGTATTTTTCATATAAAATGAATGTCCTGCTACTTCAGGAAAAACGAATAACATACCGCGATTTGCCTTCATGCTCTTTCGGTACATTAAACCAGTTTGTGTCTCGTATTCGCTATCGGCAATTTCAATATCAAAAGAAGCGATTAAACTGTCCGTTTCTTTTTTGAAAATAGAAAGTTCACCTTCTTTTTTAAAAACTACCGGCTCTGCTTTTACAACTTTTTTAGTCTCTTCTTTGCAAGAGTGAAACGCAAAAGCCATAAGGACTAAATACAGACTAATTTTAATATGTTTCATTTCAGTATCGCTTAAGTTTTAAAGTCGATGATAAATGAAGCGATTCGCTTTTTAGCAAAGCGCTGATTAAATTTTTTCAGGAATCTCTATTATATTAAGATTTGCCAGTTTTTGGTCGGAACATAAAGTAAAAACCAATAAGGATGAATGGAATACTCAACCATTGCCCAGTTGATAGTAACCCAAGGCTCTCTTCAAAACCACCTTGACTTTTCTTTACAAACTCTACAAAGAAACGAATGGTCCAAAGCAATACTAAGAACAGACCAAAAAGATAACCTGTGCTGTTTTTTTTGTTAGTATGCCAGTAGAGGTAATAAAGAAGGATAAAAACAAAAATATAAGCAACCCCTTCATACAATTGTGCTGGATGACGGAAAGGAATCTGTGCCAGTTGATCGGCAAATTGTGGGTTGTTTTCTATAGCATCATAAGCGGCATTTACGGTTTTTTCTTGTGTAATGGCCAATGCCTTTGATGGATGCATATCATCTGAATCACGAATAAATTTCGTAGCGAATATGAAAGATTCGTCGGTTGTTTTTCCGTTGATTTCTGAATTGAAAAAGTTACCCAATCGAACACAAAACGCACCAATAGCAGCTGGAATAACCATACGGTCCAATAGCCAAAGGGTTTTCATGTCTGAGTGCTTTCTTTGATATAAATAAGTTCCAATAAGAATCCCTATAATTGCGCCATGACTTGCAAGGCCCGTAAAACCGGTAAATTCATAACCTTTAATGAACCCGAAAAGCACACCTGAGGCGCTCTCACGAATAGGTAGCAATATTTCGGCTAAATGATTTTGATAATAAGGCCAATCGTAAAAAAATACGTGACCTAGTCGCGCTCCTAACATAGTGGATAAAACCGTGTATATGAAGAGCGAATCTAACTGCTCTACAGTCTTATTTTCATTAGTGAAAATACGCTTCATGATATACCAGCCAAGAGCAAAAGTGGTAATCCAAAGTAGATTATAATATTTAATCTGTAACGGACCGAGTGTGAAAAGTGTTTCGTTCGGATTCCAGATAATACCTAAAAAGTACATGTAAAGGAGTTTTAAGGGCACTAAGATAATAAAATAGATAACCGTTAAGCTTTACTACATCTTAAATCGACGTTATAAATTTGAAGGATTGGTAAGAATTGGCACAGTCAACACTAATAAAATGAATTAAGGTACTGGGTCATAACCTTTTCCTCCCCAGGGGTTACAACTGAAAATCCGTTTAATAGCCAACCAGCCACCTTTAAAAAGTCCGTGTTTTTTTAGGGCTTCTAAAGTGTATTGAGAGCAAGTGGGTGAATAACGGCAGGTTGCAGGTGTGTAGGGCGAGATGGCAAGCTGATAAAACCTGACTAAAAATACGAAAGGGGCTATCATTATTTTTTTGAAAGTTAATGCCAAAATGAGGTGTTTTAGAAGTGTAAAAGTACGGTTTTTTGATTAAAACATGTAAAGGGAAGGTTGGTGGTATAATATGAAAAATCCGCATTCTTCAATGCGGATTTTTGTTTGTTAATGCAAACTTTATCAAGTTTTAAGCGTAATGTATAGGCTCTAAATCAAGTGCTTCTTCTTCGGAAAACAACCTTGATCTAACAATAAACCGAATTCCCAATGGTATTTCTAGAGAGAAGCTTGCTCCTCTTCCTTTGGTAATGTCAATGGTCAATTGCGTGTGTTTCCAATACTCAAACTGGTCTTTAGCCATGTGAAAATCACAGTCGGCTATATTTCCAAGCCAAACATCGGTTTCGTTCAACATAAGTTCACCTTTACTAAAACACATGGGAGCAGAGCCATCGCAGCATCCGCCGCTTTGGTGAAACATAAGTTCACCATGTGTTTCTCTTAGCTGTTCAATGATTTTCTTGGCTTCATCCGTAACTAAAACTCTTTTTGTCTTCATATTAAAAGAAGCCCATTGCTTTTTTGTCGTATGAAATCAGCATGTTTTTAGTTTGTCTGTAGTGAGCTAACATCATTTTATGGTTTTCTCTACCAATACCTGATTTTTTATAGCCTCCAAAAGGTGCATGAGCAGGATATAAGTGATAGCAATTTACCCAAACTCTACCGGCTTGTACCGCTCTGGATATTTGGTAAGCTTGATGTGTATCTCTAGTCCAAACCCCAGCCCCTAGTCCATAAGGGGTGTCATTTGCAATTTCTATAGCTTCAGCTTCATCTTTAAAGGTAGTTACACAAAGCACAGGTCCAAAAATTTCTTCTTGGAACACTCTCATTTTATTGTTTCCTTTTAGGATGGTAGGCTGAATGTAGAAACCACCTTCTAGACCTTCAACATAGGCAACATCTCCACCTGTCAATAACTCACATCCTTCTTCTTTACCTATATTTATATAGCTCATAACCTTTTCAAATTGATCGTTAGAGGCTTGTGCACCCATCATAGTAGTTGGGTCTAACGGATGTCCTAATTTAATAGCTTTAGTGCGCTCAATGACTCTTTCAATAAAGCGGTCATAAATACTTTCTTGTACTAATAATCTAGAAGGACAGGTACAGATTTCACCTTGGTTCAATGCAAACATAACTGCACCTTCCAAACATTTGTCAAAAAAGTCATCATCTGCATCAATAATACTTTCAAAGAAAATATTTGGTGATTTTCCGCCTAACTCTAAGGTTACTGGAGTGATATTTTTAGAAGCATATTGCATGATTAACTGCCCTGTTGTGGTTTCACCGGTAAATGCCACTTTATCTATTCTTGGACTTGATGCCAATGGTTTACCTGCTTCAGCTCCAAAACCGTTGACGACGTTCAATACGCCTGCAGGTAGAATGCCTTCAATAAGTTCCATAAGAATCATGATGCCCGCAGGAGTCTGTTCTGCTGGTTTTATTACAACACAATTACCTGCTGCTAATGCCGGTGCTAATTTCCACGTAGCCATTAATAGTGGGAAGTTCCATGGAATAATTTGAGCTACCACACCTAGAGGTTCAGTAACGTTCAAAGCTACCGTGTTAGAATCTAACTCACTTACAGAGCCTTCTTCTGCTCTGATAACACCTGCAAAATATCTGAAATGGTCTATAGCCAAAGGAATATCTGCTGCAGTGGTTTCGCGAATGGCTTTCCCGTTGTCCCAAGTTTCAGCTCGTGCCAAAGTTTCAAGATTACGTTCCATAACATCGGCAATCTTCAATAGCATATTACTTCTTGTAGTAGCAGATGAAGTATTCCATTCCGGAGCAGCTTCCCAAGCCGCATCAATAGCTAATTCAATATCTGCAGCTGTAGACCGTGCTATTTTTGTATATACCTTACCATCAACAGGCGAGAGGTTGTCAAAATATTCCCCTTTTACGGGTGCAACCCATTTTCCACCAATATAATTTTCATATTGATCTTTAAACTTAGGCTTTTGTAGAAGATTGTGTTCAACTGTCTGTGTGCTCATAGTTAAGTGTATTTAATTAATAGTATGTTCATTATTATATACCTGTTTATCAGACGTATATAAATGGTTTTCTAAATGTAGTAGAGTTGAACCTAAAATGTCTGACCAATTCTACTATTAGCATGAACAATTCTATCATTCTTTAAGAAATTAGTATTTTAATAACAGTTGTTTTGTATATTTCTTAATAATTTCCTTGTTAAATTGATACTTGATTGGTTATGGTAGAGTTGACTAATAAATTTCTCTCAAATAGAAAGTTGGAAACATTGGTGGAGAATCAAACCTCTTACACACTTAATAATGCAGCTTTACATGTATTTGAAACACACCAGCAGGCAGACCGTGTATTGTTAAAGTTTGACCAGCCGGTATTGGCTAGTATGATAGAAGGAAAGAAAATAATGCATCTAAGGGATTATGAATCTTTTGATTTTTTACCTGGTGAGTCTTTAGTGCTTCCTGCCAATGAAACTATGTGCATAGATTTTCCGGAAGCGATGAGAAAAAATCCAACGCGTTGCTTGGCATTGGCTATTTCTGAGGATAAGATAGATAAGGTATTGCAGCTCATGAACGAGAATATGCCCAAGCACGATAATAAGGAGTGGGGGTTAATGGATTACAATTTCCATTTTGTAAACGATGCGGGTATCTTCCAAATTCTACAACGTTTATTGTTCTTGTTTTCTGAAAACCATCCATCCAAAGATTTCTTTGTAGATAATATGTTGCGGGAACTTATCATTAGAATCTTGCAAACCAATGAACGTAAAATTTATTCGAGTTCTACGTTACAACTAAATTCTAATAGTAGATTGGCTACGGTTATACGTTATATTAGAGAGCATCTCCATGAGCCTTTAAATATTGTAGAGTTAAGTAATAAGGCATGTTTGAGCCCCTCGCACTTTCATAGAGTCTTTAAAACTGAATTAGGAATCTCTCCTATTGAGTTCATTAACAACGAAAGAATAAAACTGGCCGTAGGTCTTCTTCAGGACCCAAAGCGGAGTATAAAGAATGTCTACTTGCAATGTGGTTTTGAAAGCCGCTCGTATTTTAATAGAGTATTTAAGACACGCCAACATCTATCGCCAAGTGAGTATCAGGCAAAAACAATGAATATTCGTAATCAGATGTAGTCTTAGATGCTAAAAGTGGTTCCTTCTTTACCATCTTTTAGTTGAATGCCAAGTTCTGCCAATTGGTCGCGAATTTTATCAGAGGTCGCAAAATCTTTATTTTCCCGAGCATCTTTTCGCAATTGAATCAAAAGTTCTACAACACCAGAAAGCTTTCCGGCATCTTCAGAAGTACCTCCTTTTTGCTCTAGGCCTAAAATGTCAAAAATAAATGCATTTAAGGATTGGGTGAGTGTTTCTTTATCCCCAGCGGTAATGCTTTCTTTACCTTCTTTGATTAGGTTGACATGCTTAACCGCTTCAAAAAGGTTGGCGATGAGGATTGGTGTGTTGAAATCATCATTCATAGCATCGTAGCATTGCTGCTTCCATGCTTCAACGTCAAAATCACTACTTATACCAGTCTCTAAAGCTTCTAAAGTGGAAAGCGTATCCATTAAGCGACCGAATCCTTTTTCAGAGGCTAATAGAGCATCGTTACTTAAATCTAGAATACTTGTGTAATGTGCCTGCATCATGAAAAAACGAACTACTGAAGGCGAAAATGCCTTGCTCAGAATATCGTTCTCACCAGTAAATATATCACCAGGAAGAATGTTGTTCCCAGTAGATTTAGCCATTTTTTTGCCATTCATTGTAAGCATATTGGCATGCATCCAATACCGTACAGGTGAATGTCCATAACAAGCTTCGGCCTGAGCTATTTCACATTCATGGTGTGGAAATTTAAGGTCCATACCGCCACCGTGAATATCAAAGGTCTCTCCTAAATATTTGGTACTCATAGCTGTACACTCTAGGTGCCAACCAGGAAAACCATCTCCCCAAGGAGAAGGCCAGCGCATTATATGCTGTGGCTCGGCTTTTTTCCAAAGCGCAAAGTCTTGTGGACTTTTTTTCTCGTCTTGACCAGCCAACTCACGAGTATTGGCAATCATATCTTCTAATTTTCGTCCACTCAATTTGCCATATTCGTAGCTGTCATTGAACTTGGAAACATCAAAATATACGGAACCGTTAACTTCGTAGGCAAATCCTTTTTTAAGAATATCCTTTATAATTTCTATTTGCTCAATAATATGCCCTGTAGCCGTAGGCTCTATACTTGGAGGTAAAAAATTGAACTGTTCTAATATATTATGGAAATCTATGGTGTAGCGTTGTACGACTTCCATAGGTTCTAGCTGCTCTAACCTTGCTTTCTTCGCAATTTTATCCTCGCCATCTTCAGCATCATCAACCAAGTGACCGGCATCTGTAATATTACGCACGTAACGCACCTTGTAGCCAAGATGTCTTAGGTACCTAAATATCATATCAAAAGACATAAAAGTACGGCAGTTTCCTAAGTGTACATTACTGTAAACTGTAGGGCCGCAGACGTACATGCCTATATGGCCTTCATTTAAAGGTTCAAATATTTCTTTTTTACCGGAAAGGGAATTGTAAATCTTTAACTGCTGGTTCTGATACAAATGCATGTTATGCTTGGGCTATTGAAATTTGGTCTCTAATTTTATATACTCTAAAAATTCGCGGCGTACGGAATCTTCTTTAAACTTACCGCCATACTCAGCTGTTACCGTGCTGCTTTCTATGTCGCGTATGCCTCTTGAGTTTACACAAAGGTGTTTAGCGTCAATTACACAGGCAACATCTTCAGTGCCCATAACTTTTTGAAGTTCTCTAACAATCTGGATGTTCAAACGTTCTTGTACTTGTGGTCTTCTAGCATAATAATCTACCACACGGTTCATTTTAGAAAGCCCAACAACCGTTCCGTTAGAGATGTAGGCAATGTGTGCACGACCTACTATTGGTAAAAGATGGTGTTCACACGTAGAATAGAGCGTAATGTTCTTTTCTACAAGCATCTCGCCGTATTTGTACTTGTTGCTAAAAACAGATGATTTTGGTTTTTTATCCGGGTTAAGCCCACCAAAAATCTCTTTTACGAACATTTTAGCAACTCTGTTAGGAGTACCTTTAAGACTATCGTCATTTAGGTCTAGGCCTAACGTGAGCAATATCTCTCTAACATTATCTTGTATTTTTTCAATCTTTTCGTCATCGCTTAACACGAATGCGTCTTCACGTAAGGGTGTATCTTCCGATGCGGAAACGTGATCGTCTCCTAAATCTTCAAATTGCTTTTCCAAAGTACTATCAATTTTCATCTGCTTATATCTATTGGTATTTCTAATGCCCAATTCGTCTTAAAAAGTTTCGATACATTACACTTCGTGCCAAGTAAAACGAACTGCAAAGATATACATAATATGGCACTTTATGTTCTATAAGTCCTGATACACAACATAAATTGCTGTTAACAAAAGTAAGGAGGTACTTTTATATTATATAAGTTCTAGCCCGTAAAATGAGTCGTTTTATAATCTTATGGTTTGTGTTATTCTTTTGGGGAATAAGTGTGGTTTCTGCACAAGTTTCTTCAGATTGTAGCAATGCTATACCTATCTGTAATAATACTCCTGTAAATGGAGGTACAACAGGTTTTGGTATAGATGATTTTAATAGTGCCGCGACTAGTGGCTGTTTAGAGCAGACTTTAAGTGGAGTAATAGAATCCAATTCTGCTTGGTACAGATTTAGAACTGGTGCCTCGGGGCAATTAGGGTTCAATATAGGAATTGATACTTTGGAAGATTGGGATTTTGCCCTGTACAAATCTAATGACTGTAACAATTTAGGTGAGCCCGTACGATGTAATTTTTTCGATAATCAAGATGAAAATACGTTTGTTGGGGTAGGAGAGGATCCTTCTGGAAATACTGAAAACGTTCAATATGAAACTTGGTTAGAAGTAACACCAGGTGAAGATTATTATTTGCTACTTAATAATTTCAGTAACAATAATTCTGGATTTTCCATACAGTTCTCTGGTCATATATTCGTTACCAACCCTTTTGATGCTTTAGATTGCTCTATCATAAATAATCTCCTTGGGCCTCCAATAGCGGCGTGTGAAAATGAAACCGTTATTTTAGATGCTACAACTGTGGACGCATTGTCTTATAGTTGGTTTATTGATTTGGGTAGTGGTTTTACGCTGGTGTCAGGTGAAATTGGTTCTACTTATGAAGTAAGTGCATCTGCCAATTATAGGGTAGAGGTTGCTCGTTCCGCTGGAAATATTATTAGTGATGTTCAGGTCTTTTTCTCAACCATGCCAGTAGCAAATAGTGTGTCTGATGATGCATCCTGTAGTGGCTTAGCAGTTTATGACCTTACTAAAAAAGATAACGAAGTTTTGGGTAGTCAAAGCGCGAATGAGTTTTTAGTTAGCTACCATCTTACTATGACTGATGCAGTTGATGGTGCAAATGCTCTGCCCAAACAATACCCGACCCAACCTGGTTCTCAAACTATTTATGTACGTCTTACTTCAATTGGCAATTCTAGATGTTTTGATGCTTCGCAGCAATTTCAACTGGTTAATTTAGAAACGCCTAGTTTAGATTTTTCTTCAGAAGCTTTTTTGTGCGAGGATAATGCAGGGATTACTATTGGTCTGGAAAATGGAAGTTCAAATTACACTTACCAGTGGGGTTCTGGTGAAACAACGCCTAGTATAGTAGTGTCCGTTGCAGGAGAATATAAACTGACCGCTACAAATACCCAATCTGGTTTAAGTTGCAGTGCTGCTAAAGTGGTTAATGTACTAACTTCAAGACCGCCGCAAATCATAGATATTGAAATTGAAGATCTTAGAAATAACAATACGATTACTGTAATTACTGATAATTTGGAAGAATACGAATACCGATTAGACGATGGTGCTTATCAATCTGGTCATAAGTTTTATCAAGTAGAACCAGGAATGCATACGGTGTCCGTTAATAATCCA
Source organism: Zobellia barbeyronii (assembly GCF_018603515.1). Lineage (GTDB taxonomy): Bacteria > Bacteroidota > Bacteroidia > Flavobacteriales > Flavobacteriaceae > Zobellia > Zobellia barbeyronii. The sequence goes on along the minus strand of NZ_JACATN010000004.1, from coordinate 153,747 downwards.
AAAGGATGTGGAGATGTTACAGAGGGTATCGTTGTGGTAGGTTTTCCAAAGTTTTTTACACCAAACGGCGATAATTCTAATGATTATTGGAGTATTACCGGAGTAGAGCTATTGGATTCTCCTGTAATAACTATTTACGATCGTTTTGGAAAATTACTAGCTCAATTAGGTTCAACCGATTCTCAATGGGATGGTTCTTTAAATGGTAAGCTTTTACCAGAATCCGATTACTGGTTTAAATTAACATACACCGCTGGAGATGGCCAAACTGTAACGGCCAAATATATTAATAATCACTTTTCTTTAAAGCGGTAGGGTTCGGAATCTATATTTTGATTAGGTATTTCATCGATAAACCGCCTAAAATTTACGTCTAACATACTAAAATAACGCTCTTTGAGTTATTTAATAGTATCGTTTTAGCCCCATACTTATGCGCTTTTTACTATCTATTGTCTGTGTATCTTTTTTCTTTAGCACAGAAATTCAAGCACAAAATTCAGCTGATTGCCGAACGGCCATTCCCGTTTGTGCTGATGCACCCATTATGGGCTATGCAGATGGTTCAGGTGCAATAGATGACTTTGACCCAGAGGTGATAATTGAAACAGGCTGTCTTGAAAAAGGTAGTGTCAGTAATGCTAATATTGAAAATAACACATCTTGGTTCGTATTTAGGGCCGGTACCGAAGGCCAGGTTGGGTTTGATTTAGAAGCGCTACCCGTTAGCGGTTCTGGAACACCAACAGCCGAATGGGATTTTGCCGTTTATGGCCCTGATGTGAGTTGTGTAGATGTTAGTTCTGGAGCGGTTGAGCCTATACGATGTAACTATGAAGTAAATACTACAAGGTTTACAGGGCTAGGGGTTAACCCAGAAGATGGGAAAGCCGGTGTACCTTCTATCACTCAGAATTTGAATACGTATGATGAGTATTTAGATGTGTTGCCTGGTGAGTTATACTATATTCTAATCAATAATTTCAATACTAATTTTGATGAAGAACGGGAGCCTTTTATGCTCACATTTACAGGAAATTCAGTGAAAGCTAACCAGAAGACGGCTCTTGACTGTACTTTGCGTGATGAATTTTTGGGATTGGATATAACCGCTTGTGAAGGTGATCCAGATATTCCATTGATTGCATTGAATTCTCCGGCAGGTCCAAATTTCACGAATGTTGCTTGGACGGTAGATTATGATGACGATGGTGTAATTGATGCACCTTTGGGTTCTGGTCCTTCTGCTACTGAGATTGCGGTATCAAGTCCTAATTCGGGCAGGTATTATGTTGCTATAACTACAGACGAGGGAACTATAATTGAAGATGATATTCTCATAACTTATTATGGAATTCCTGTACTTGATCGTGTTGAAACGCTGAATACCAACTTATCATTGGATCCTGACATGAACAATATAGAAGTTTTTGTTGATGGCGATGGTGAGTATGAATATGCTATTAACGAAGGTGAATTTCAAGACGATGCTGTTTTTAACGATGTTCCTCCGGGCATTAATACCGTAATTATTAATGATAAAAATGGATGTGGAACAACAGAGGCTATTGAATTTTTAGTGGTAGGTTATCCTAAGTTTTTTACACCTAATAATGATGGTGCCAATGATACATGGAATATTAAGGGTATTGAAACCTTAACGGATCCAGTGGTATTTGTTTTTGACCGCTATGGTAAGCTCTTAGCACAATTAAGTACAGGCACAGATTGGGATGGAACATTAAACGGAAACCTATTACCATCTTCTACGTATTGGTTTAGATTAGAATATGGTGAGCAAGAAAATAATATAGAGGTGGCTAAATTAACTAAGGCCCATTTTGCTTTAAAAAGATAAAAGTCCGGCATAAGCCAGACTTTTAAATCAATAATAATATGTGTGTTTCGTTAGAAATTCAAAGTATATCCTAAAGTAACATTTGTATTAACGTTGTTCAATAAGGCAGGAGTATTAATTCCTGTATCAAAGAAGTATTGAAGCACATCTTGTTCCGTACGGCTTACAGCTAAATCTAATCGGCTTCTGCCAAAATTATAGCCTACACCGCCTGAGATTCCATTAAGGTCTCCAACGATATTTCCACTTTCATAAGGGCTTTGCTCGTAACGATAGCCTGCTCGTAAGCTTACTCTTTTTATTCGGTATTCACCACCAACTCTAATTGAGGAAACACCACCTAAACTTTCTGAAATAAATACATTTTCATCGGCAAAATCAGAATTACTAGTGGGTCTTAATTCTGCATTGGACATATCTTGGTAACCGTAATCAAGACTTAAAAGTCCGCTTTTACCAAAAACAGCAGAAATACTTCCTGTTACTTTTCCAGGTGTTTTTATCTGATAATCAAAGATGTTTATGTAATTAAGGTCGAAAAAATTGAAATTGTCTGGCTTTAAGGGGTAATTGTTATCTATTCCTTGCGAGAAATTATCTGTTAAACGATACCAAGTTGGTGATTGGTAACTAGCTCCAACTCTAATAACATCATTTAGTTTTGCAATTGCTCCAAGGCTAAGAGAAAAACCTGTTCCATCAGTTTCTAAAAGATTATCAAAAGCAACAAATCGTGTTTCACCTACATCATCATAGGATTCATCGTATTGGTTAAATTGATCATATTGAATCGTATGAAAGTTCATTGAGGCTCCAAAATAAAGATAGTCGCCATATTGAGTAGCGGCGTTAACAGTAAATTTACTGTTGTAGCCAGTTACTATTTGTCTAAAATCCTGATTAACGGTTTGGTAATTTGCATTTGAAAAATAACCGGTGTTTTTGTCTTCGAACTCAACAGGATCTATAATACCCGATTGAAAACCTAAAAAGGCTTGTTGGGGTATAAACCCTAAGTCATTAGTCGCACCAATATCTAGGTAAGCCTCGCCAATAGTTCTATTATCAGGTACTCCTATATCTTCTAATCGTATACCCTCTGCATTATCTAGAAAATAGTTGTCAATACCTTCATTGCTTGACCCTTTTGTAAGAAGACGGTCATCAAAATTTTGAACAACATCGTAGTTAAGAGCTAAAGATAATTTTCTCCATTTACTATCAGGATTTGTGGATTTAAAAACAAATGCACCACCAACCTGGTTGATATCAAAATTGTTATTGGTAGAGTTGCTTAGTGTACCGTTGTAATCAGAATCTGTATTTCTGTTATAATTAGTTCCCGATATTGAGAATATCCCATTATTGAAAACAGCACTGCCGGCAGGGTTGATGTTCAAAGCGGATAAATCACCACCTAAAGACCCAAATGCACCTCCCATGGCTTGAAAACGAGCAGAGCCTTGTAAGTTCTCAGTGCTGTAACGTAATACATCATTTATATTTTGAGCGCTTGCAATAGCACATGCAAACAGCCCTATGAATGTTATATATTTTCTCATTCCTGGCAATTTTTAAGTAAGTTACTTTTGATTTATGGACTTAGTTTCGACGGCTTGATGACGACGACGACGATCTTGAACTCGATCCAGATGATCTAGAGCTTGACCCCGAAGAAGACCTGCTTGAACTACCGGAACTGTAAGTTCCAGAACTTCTTGAAGAGCTTCCAGAGCTTCTGTAAGTTCCACTGCTAGAACTACTTCTGCTTGTTCCAGATGATCTAGAAGTACTTGTTCTAGGTGTTGTGCTCCTGTAAGTGCCACCATTACTCGTTCTTGTTCCAGAACTTCTATAGGTAGAAGAACGTGGAGTAGTCGATCCGCTGCTTCTATACGTATTGCTACGCGAAGAGCTATTGTAAGTTGGTGTAGCTCTTGTGCTTCTACTAGTTCTGTACGAGCTATTTCTATCAACACCTACGGTTCTTCTTGATGCTGCCGAAGAACGGTTCGTGCCAGTGCTTCTTGAGCTACGTGCAGTTGTGCTTCCGTTTGCATTAGATCTTGATCTAGTAGCAGAGTATCTAGGTGTAGATCTGCTGCTTCTATTTACATTTGATCTAGATGCATATCTAGAATTGTTTCCTGAAATGGCGTTGGTGTTTGTGTTGTAACCTCTTCTACTGCGATTGTATGCATAGCTTCGGTTTCTGTGCGAGTAATTGTTGTATCCATTGTAATAGCCATAAGGAGGACACCATGTTCCGTAACCACCCCAGCCAAAACCGTTGTAACCACCGTATCCATATCCGTAACCGAAGCCACCCCATCCCCAAGGACGGTATCTGTTTCTCCAAGGATTGTAAAAGCCACCATATCCGTAGCCACCCCATCCATAAGAATTATATAACCATGGAGAGCTCCAGGCAAAACCGCCGTAACCATTCCATCCGTTATCGTAAACATTGATTTCTACACCGGTCGCATTATCACCCCATCCTGCGTAACCGGCATAATCATTGTCGTTATTATAATAATCGGTAAGTTCTCCGCCAGAAATGCTATCTTGAGCCGTTCCGCTTGAATAAGAATCTACATCAGTGAAAATTTCACCATCAAGCGTTTGGTCATATTGACCGGCCTGTTGTCCGAAATAGTCAGAATATGGTTCATCATTAGCTTGAGCTTGTTGCTTAGTCTGTTGCGGTCTTGTCTGGCGCTCCACACTAACTTGATTGTCACTGGAATAAATTCCGTCATTATCATAGTATGAGGCTGATTGGTATGAGCCGCAAGACACTGCAACAATGCCAGTTAGGGTGCAAAGTGCAATGAGACGAATTTTACTGTGGGATGGTAAATGTATCATGGGTGCAATTTTTATTGTTGAACATAGTAAAAATAAGTAGTTTTACCCAATTATTTTGCTAACATAAGCACAAGTTTTGTGCCAAACTAAATATAATGGGTAAGAATTTGACGAAACGCAGCGAGGATTATTCCAAATGGTATAACGAACTCGTGGTAAAAGCTGACATGGCTGAAAATTCAGCTGTAAGAGGTTGCATGGTGATTAAACCTTACGGTTTTGCTATCTGGGAGAAAATGCAAGCAGAACTAGATAGGATGTTTAAAGAAACAGGGCATGAGAATGCTTATTTCCCGCTATTTGTGCCCAAAAGTTTATTTGAAGCCGAAGAAAAGAATGCGGAAGGTTTTGCAAAAGAATGCGCAGTTGTTACTCATTATAGACTTCAAAATGACCCGGACAAACCTGGTAAATTGAGAGTTGACCCAAACGCTAAATTAGAAGAAGAACTAGTTGTGCGTCCAACCAGTGAAGCTATTATCTGGAATACGTTTAAAGGTTGGGTGCAATCATATAGAGATTTGCCTTTGTTAATCAATCAATGGGCCAATGTGGTTCGTTGGGAAATGCGTACACGTTTGTTTCTTAGAACAGCAGAGTTTTTATGGCAAGAAGGCCATACGGCTCATGCTACTGAGGCTGAAGCAATAGATGAGGCTAAAACAATGAACGGGGTCTATGCTCAGTTTGCTGAAGAGTTTATGGCTATGCCTGTTATACAGGGGGTTAAAACTGAAAGCGAGCGTTTTGCCGGAGCAATAGAAACTTTTTGTATTGAAGCATTAATGCAAGATGGTAAAGCATTACAAGCAGGTACTTCTCACTTTTTAGGACAAAATTTTGCTAAAGCATTTGATGTTAAGTTTGCTACCAAAGAAGGAAAACAAGAGTACGTTTGGGCTACCTCTTGGGGTGTGTCTACAAGGTTGGTAGGAGCTCTTATAATGAGCCACAGTGATGATAATGGCTTGGTGTTACCTCCAAAATTGGCGCCAATACAAGTTGTGATTGTTCCAATTTATAAAGGAATTGAGCAATTAGATGCTATTTCTGAAAAGGTTGGGCCATTGGTGAAAGAATTGAAAGCTAAAGGTATTTCAGTGAAATTTGATAATAGAGATACACATAAGCCTGGTTTCAAATTCAATGAATATGAATTAAAAGGTGTTCCCGTTCGTTTGGCTATTGGTCAGCGTGATTTGGAAAACGGTACGTATGAAGTTGCTCGTAGAGATACGTTGGCCAAAGAGACCGTTCCTATGGATGATGTAGTAGCAAAAATTGAATTTCTGCTAGAAGACATTCAAAAGAATATTTATCAGAAGGCACATGCTTTTAGGGAGGATAATATTACCGAAGTAGATACATACGAGGAGTTTAAGAAGGTTTTGGAAGAAAAAGGTGGGTTTATTTCTGCTCATTGGGATGGTACTAACGAAACTGAGGAAAAAATAAAAAATGAAACTAAGGCAACAATTCGCTGTATCCCCTTAGCTACCGAAAACAAAGAGGGGAAGTGTATTGTAACCGGAAAAACATCATCAAAAAGAGTACTTTTTGCAAAAGCTTATTAAAAAATATATGCTAACTATTGTGTTAGTAAAAAATAATTGTATTTTTGCATCCGCAATTGCGCAAAGTATGGTCCGTTCGTCTAGGGGTTAGGACGCCAGGTTTTCATCCTGGTAACAGGGGTTCGATTCCCCTACGGACTACAAAGTACAATTGAACGGTAGATGGGTTCTCAAGTAGAATTCGCGAAGTCTTAAGTTTAGTGTCGTACTTAGAGTGTATTTATTGGTCCGTTCGTCTAGGGGTTAGGACGCCAGGTTTTCATCCTGGTAACAGGGGTTCGATTCCCCTACGGACTACAAAAGGTTCGATGAGCATTGGCGAAAAGGAATTTTTAAAAAAATTAACAAGTTAGAAAAAGATGGCAAATCACAAGTCAGCATTAAAAAGAATCAGAAGAAACGAAGCAGTACGTTTACGTAACCGCTATCAACACAAAACTACTCGTAACGCTATTAAGAAATTACGTAGCGAAGAAAGTAAAAAAGATGCTGAAGCTTTGTTGCCTAGCATTGTTAGCATGATCGATAGATTGGCTAAGCGTAATATTATTCATAATAATAAAGCGGCAAACTTGAAGAGTAAATTAGCAAAGCATGTAGCTGCGTTGTAAGATTTATAAAATCTAAAAAAAGCCCTGATGTAATCTTACATCAGGGCTTTTTTTGTGCCCATAAAACAGTGAAATAGCTTTATTCTGGTAACCTTCTTCTCATTCGTAAAAAGCCGATTATAAAACATAAGTAGCTTACTATTATTAAGATAAAATGGATTCTTTTGACTATTGGAGGGTTTGGTGTTTCCTGTATTGTATGGATGTAACGTATCACCTTTATTGGAAGATAGCCTGCATAAAAAACTATTAGCCCGGTGCTTAACCAGAATAGAAGATTTTCTTTTGTTGTAAAAAATTTCTTGAGAGCAAAGAACTTTTTCAAGTATAAAATGGAACAATAAATAAGAACCAGACCACCTGTTATATACGAGTATACTTGTGGTAGTTTACTAAAATCATCAATAAAAGCATTTGTAATACAGACTACCAAAAAGAAAATAGCTCCATATAATATATTTCGCTTTTGTTTTAAATCTTCAATGTAAAACCGGAATATATAATAGAAATAGAGGTAGAATACCAGCATATAAATATTGTATATCAACCAATTATAGTTGTGGTAGGCGTCCGCTGAAATTAAACTGAATTCTTCGTAGCTATTTATTAAATAGCCTAGGAGTTCATTTAATAACGTGTAAAAAAATATAATAGGTAGATACTTAAGTCTTGAATCAAAGTATTTGGGATACTTATATAAAGACAATAGCAACGTTACCCCATAGATGGGGATGTACGAGTTTTGTAAAAAATAATCTACATTCTCCAAAAGATGTCTATTCTGTTAGTAATGATTATGGATTTGAACCTCCCTCATTCTTTGTGGTACTTCTTGCTGCATAAAAGGGTGCATTTGAGAAGGAGAAAAATCCTGGTAAAAACGAAGCTTCGTTTTTGGTGTTTGGAGATGTTTGGTTTCCTTCTTGGCCTTTTCTAGGATTAAAGTTATCATCTAACAAAACAATTCTGCGCTTGCCATCCGCAGCATCATCGGTATAAAATATATGGTCAGCTCCATCTTTATTTACGGTAGGTGACATCATAATTGAATTTTGCCTTGGGTGTTGTACTGGTCTACCGTCCTTATATTTTTTCTCATTGGCATAATTGGCAAAGTAAAATCTCATTGTGGTAAGTTCTTCCCCTGATAACTTAGCTTCATTTTCAATATAAGCTAGGTATTCTTTTAAATCTTTATAATTATAAGACACATAGCGTGCAACCTTGAATCTCTCTGCGCTTGCTTCTATGTTATTTTCTTCTGTGGAATTCTGAACTTTTTGGTTATATAATTTTTTTGGGTCTCTTTGCTTTTTGTCTATTGCGTCTTCATATCCTTGAATGAGGTTTACACGTCTATTTTCATAGTTAGCGTATAGTTTGTGAGCCTTTTCAGGGAGAATGATGCCATTGTCGTATGTGTCGTTTAATACGGTCTCACAAGGGCAGTCAGGGCAAGGTTCTGGTTTGTCGTCTAGCCGACATCCTGTAAAAATTAATAAAAGAATAAGGGTCGCGCTAGTAAGCACGGATTTTCGCGAATTTTTCATGACATAAGTTTTTTAAAGTTCTACTTTGTTATACATGCAAAATTCGGGGGAAGAAAATTTTTTGCGCTATAAAGATATCCGAAAAAACGGATAATTAGGATGCTATTCGCATAATTCCGTAATCTTTAGACTACTAGCGCTACAAATAAGAAAAGGTTTTATGTTTTTTCTACGAATAAGCAGAAGGGATATATCCATAAAAAAATCCCGAATTCCATTTTATAATTAGGAATTCAGGATTCTATAATTTGTGATTTCAGTAAATCAATTGCTCTTATTGATTCATAGTAAGCAAGAATTCATCGTTATTCTTGGTCTGTTTAATACGTTGTTCAATAAACTCCATAGCTTCAACAGGATTCATATCTGCCAAGTACTTTCTCAAAATCCACATACGTTGTATAGTGTCTTTATCCAATAATAAATCATCTCTACGAGTACTAGATGAAGTAAGGTCAATAGCAGGGAATATTCTTCTGTTAGAGATTTTACGATCTAACTGTAGTTCCATGTTACCTGTACCTTTGAACTCTTCAAAGATAACTTCGTCCATTTTAGAACCAGTTTCAGTAAGTGCAGTAGCTATGATAGATAGAGATCCGCCGCCTTCTATGTTACGAGCAGCTCCAAAGAAACGTTTTGGTTTATTTAATGCATTAGCGTCTACACCACCACTTAATACTTTACCAGAAGCTGGTTGTACGGTGTTGTATGCTCTTGCCAAACGGGTGATGGAGTCTAGTAAAATAACAACATCATGACCACATTCTACTAATCTTTTTGCTTTTTCTAATACGATATTTGCTACACGAACATGTTCAGAAGGTTCTTTATCAAAAGTAGAAGCAATTACTTCACCTTGAACATTACGTTGCATGTCAGTAACCTCTTCCGGACGTTCATCTATTAAAAGAATAATTTGATAAACTTCAGGATGGTTAGCTGCAATACCATTTGCGATATCCTTTAATAGCATTGTTTTACCCGTCTTAGGTTGGGAAACAATCATACCCCTTTGCCCTTTACCAATAGGAGAAAATAAATCTATAATTCTTGTAGAAATATTACCCTGTCTTTCGGCTAAATTGAATTTTTCATCTGGGAATAAAGGTGTAAGATGTTCAAAAGAGACACGGTCACGAACTATTTGAGGGTCAATTCCGTTTATTTTGTTCACCTTAATAAGAGGGAAATATTTTTCACCTTCTTTTGGTGGTCTTACGTTTCCTAGAACAGTATCTCCAGTTTTCAATCCAAATAATCTAATCTGAGATTGTGATACATAAATATCATCAGGAGATGAAAGGTAGTTGTAATCAGAAGAACGTAAAAAGCCATAACCGTCTTGCATAATATCAAGAACGCCTTCGCTTTCTATAATACTGTCAAATTCAAATTCAGGTTCCTTGTAGCGGTTTTTTAAATCCTTGTCAAAATTGCTTTTGTCGTAGGTAGCTGGCTTTTGGTTACGCTGATTTTTGTTGTTCCCGTTGGGGGTATTCTGGTTTTTGTGTTGAGGATTGCTTTTAGGCTCTCTCTTAACAGGTCTTGGGCGCGGTTTTTTAATTTCTGTTGGTTGCGCTGGTGCAGCTTGTTCTGTGCTTACCGGTTTTTCGGGAGCAACAACAGCCTTAACTTCAGGTTTCTTTTCTTCGGTTACGGTTCTTGGCTTCCTAGGTCTTGGTTTCGGTTTAGGTTTTGGCTCTGTTGTTTTTGGCGCGGTAACTTCTGCCACAACTTTGGGGTTGGCTGCTTGTACATCCAAGATTTGATAAACAAGGTCCAGTTTTTTTAGGGTTTTGAACTTTGGCACATTAAGGCCTTTGGCAATTTCCTGCAATTCAGGCAGTTTTTTTGCTTTTAAATCTGAAATTTCAAACATTAAGTATGATATAAATTATACGTCTCTTGAGATTGATAAGAAGTGAATTGTTATCTGAGTATTACGAAGGAAAGATTTCCCGATAGGTAAGATAATAACTAATAATCTCACAATATTACGAATTATTTTGCTTTCGACACTGCTTTTTTTGAAAAAGACGTGTATTTTTGTGACGTACAATGATGTTTAGATAATGATTCAAAGAATACAAACTATTTATTTATTGATAGTAGCCCTTATTGCGGGTATACTACCATTCTGGATAAACCTTTGGTCAGATGTAGAAGGAAATGAAATATTTGCCAGAAATGACGTTTTTATATCTGGAGCCTTTTACATATCGGCAGTACTTGCTGTAGTTACTATAGTATTATTTAAAAATAGAAAAAATCAATTTGTGTTAAACAGATTGAACATGATATTAAATATTTTTTTACTAGGATTTTTCGTTTACCGGTCGCAAAATTTATCCGGAGAGATTTCGGTCTCGGAGAAGGGTATTGGGATGCTGATTCCTATCATTTCTATCGTTTTCTTGGTTCTTGCAAATAGAGCCATAAAAAAGGATGAGGATCTTGTAAAATCTGTGGATCGTCTACGATAAACCTTACATCTTAGTAGTATTAGTGCGTAAAACCCGGAGTAGTTACCGGGTTTTTTTGCGCCTTGTTTTTAGCTAAAAATCTTCTTTTCTCAGAATATATCACAGAAGTGTCCCATAATATCAGGTTTCTGTGATAGACTCTTTATACTTCCTTGAATACTTCGTGATACCACCTTTCTATGTTTGTCCCAAGAAACAGCAGAGCTATCGATAGTCGATTGTAAAACTGTTTAAAAAATGATAAACAATTTAAATTTTACGATTATGAAAAACAGAAACTTTTCTATTGCTCTTGTAGCTTTGGCCATGACAACATTTGTAGTAAGTTGTTCAGATGATGATGTAGAAACGGTAACAGTTACTGAAACAGTTGTTGAGACAGAAACTATTGAAGTAGATTCATCTTTACCGGTAGGTGATTTAGCAGTCGCATCAAGTGGAAGTTTAACGGCTGAAAGCGGTACACCTACACAAGGTTTGGTAGAAATAGGTATGGACACTGACGATACAAGTTTTGTTCACTTTGCAGATGATTTTACTACTGAGTTAGGTACGGGTACAGTAGGTATATTTTTATCTACTTCGGAAACGTTTACCGCAGATCCAGCAAACGGAAATCCAGATTTAATGTTAATAGGTAACGTACGAAGTAACGGGGAGATGTTTATTAAGTTAGATGCAGCACCAGATGCAAAATATACACACATCATCTTATGGTGTGCTACGGCTAACATTCCGTTCGGAAATGTAGCATTGAATTAATTAGAATTTTATGGCCTTTGGGAATAGAGATACATGATTCTGTTTTTCTATGTTTCCCAAAGGCTTTTTTTAGGTATCTGGTCTTAGGGACTAAAATATCTACTTATAACCTAACAGAATTATGAAACAAAATAAATATATCATTCTCTTGATGCTTTCTTTTTGTGCTACTTATTTACAAGCACAAAGTGGATGGACTAGAGAAGCAAAAGGGTTCTACGTTCAGGCCACAGCATCCTATTTTTCTTCTAATGATTACTATACGACGGAAGGTAGATTAGCTGATCAGGGTAGTACATTTAATAGCAGCGGACTTTTGTTGTACGGAGAATATGGTATTTCTAATAGACTTACGGCTATAGTAGATGTTCCTTTGGTAAGATTAAATAGCTTTAGTACAACAGAAACAGTAGGGGGTGTTGGAAATATTCAACTAGCTGTAAAGTATAAATTATTAAAAAATTTCCCGTTGTCTTTACAGGTAGCATTGGATATACCTAGCAATGACGGCGAGAATTTTGCACAATCTAAAAGTCCTGATGACTTCGGGCAGATTAACGAGATTAACTTGCCTTTGTCAGATGGTGAGTTTAATGTATGGACCACCTTAGCTGCATCTCATGGTTTTGCTAATGGAAAGACCTATGCATCCGCATTTACTAGTATCAATTTTAGAACAGAATCTTTTAGCAATCAACTTCAAGTTGGGGCAGAGGTAGGCCACTTATTCTTTGATAAATTGTATTTGATAGGGAAGTTGAAAATTCAAGAAAAACTATCTTCTGAAATCAATAATCAAAGTGGCTCATTTTTATACGGAGAGGGAACCACCTTTACAAACATTGGAATTACATCTATGTATAAATTGAACGACCATTTAAACCTAGTCGCTAATTATTCTGATTATGCGGGTTTTTTGGTAGAACGTAAGAATATTTATGACGGGGGGACTATTTCATTAGGATTGTCTTTTGAATACTAATTCAGAAAAGTAAGATTGCCATTCTATTCAGGATAGTTCTGTAGAAAAAAAAAGTGTTTTATTGTATTAGCTATTTCAAACCCGGGTTAGATACCGGGTTTTTTTTGTTTCTCAAAATCACTGAGATACGCATTTATAAAAAAATGAACTATTACGGAATTTTCTATTTTCGTAGATTTTTCCTCTTTCTCATTGTAGTTTAAAAACTACTGGAAAACCAGTATTTTTATACGAATATGATCTTCCGTAACTATATTTAACTACATTTGGTTGCCTTCAAGTAGAGAATTACTGTACTTAGGCAGACCATTATTTCCAAACCAATTTTAGTACTCTAATAACTTATCAGTGGGCAACTTTGAATTTTTCATCGATGTTCTTTGCAGAGTTTGTATAGAATTTTTTAACCCTAAAACCTGGAATAATGAAAGCTCCCCCAATTTTCTTGTCTGGCTAAAGTCAATTTTTTTAGTAATCAACTTTAGTTCCCGACCAGCCCCTTTTTCAAATACATCGCAAATAACTTCAGGTTTATAGCACGTCCGATAATCGGATGCGCAATTGAATACCCCTAAATTTTGAAGTTATGAGAACAAAAATTACTTTATTTTCAGCCGTTATGCTTTTGGCGATGGTTTTTGCAGTACCAATTTATGGTCAAAACTCTCTAATTTTTTCTAACCCTCCAAGCTCGGTTAAGGTAGGAGATAATAAAAAAGTAAGTGTAGCCTATACGAAACAAGGCCCAGGAACAGTCTATGTTCAACTCTGGATTATGTATTTAGATGGCTCCAAGGTAAAAGAATGGACAGAAACAGCAACCAAAAAAAGAGGTACGGCATCTTTTGATATTGAAATTCCGCAAACCTCAAATGGAAGTTATAAGTGGTATGCACAATTAATGAACAGTACATGGAGTGATAGATTAACATACGTAACTGGGCCTTCGCTGACAATAGGCTCAGCAGAGTCTTCTGACACTGCCTTTGGTGAATGTTTGCCGTCCGATCCAAGAAATGGAGTTAAATGTTATGATGCCAGCAAGAGTGACAGGGTTTATGATCAAGATATGGGTAACGGATACTGGAGTAATTGGTATGTTTCAAAACCTAATTCTAGTCGTTGGGCCGGTGAGTGGAAAGGTCCCTTAAAGGCTAATTTTAAAAGGGGGACTAATCCATGGGTAGAATGGACAAACACAACCACCGATGCATATGAACACAATGAATTCGATTTAAAGATTCGAAAATCTGCGGATAGAGGAAATGGTGGTTTGCCTGCTAAAATAAGTACAATACAGGGTTCGATAAATACGTCAATGACAGGCAAGTATTCTTCGGGAAGTAAAGGTAAGGGACATATTAATATGACCGCTTGGCTAACTGAAACGGGTGCCTGGAGCGGTAATAGGGTTGATATTATTGTTCATGCTTTTGATAATCAAGGAAAATTTTATCAAAAGTACATATATGATGGTTCGGGCTACGAAACTTATGTTAACATGGGTTCTTTCGGGGCAACTAATGGTAAAAATTATAGGGTGTTAAGATCAAGACCTGGTGGAGCAGGTGAGCTTGCTTCTTATAATCTTATTCCTGATTCTGAGGTACAGGCGAATCCAACTAGTAATATTAGTACTTCTTTAATCAGATCAGACATTGATATGAAAATGATTATTGATAGGGTGATAGAACTAGAGAGTAAGTTCGATGGATATAAAATACCTATAAATAACAGTTGGCACATATTTAATTTAGAATGGACTGTGGTAGGTCAATCTGGTGCTTACAATAATGATGGCAGTAAAAAATTTATACCAAATAGTAAAGGCCGTTTTACATTTACTTCATATAGCATACCAAATGTTAGAACTTCTACTTCTCTTAAAACACAAATAGCTCAAAAGGATTCTATAGTTGAAGCTAAAGATTTCAGCGTATCTCCCAACCCTTTCATCAATTCATTTGAGTACGAATACAGTGTAAAAAATTATGATGATGTTACGGTGGATTTATATGCTCTAAATGGTAGAAAAATAGAGACTTTAAAAAATAAGGAAAGCCATAGGCCGGGAAATTATAGTGATGTGGTAGATACTAGCGACCTGGATGCCGGTATTTATATTTTAAGAATCAACACTTCTAAAGGCGAGGAGGCAATCAAACTAATCAAAAATTAATTTTTCAAAACATTTTTGAAAGTTCCCGTTCCATTGTGGGGTGGAGCGGGTTCTTTATCCAAGGTTTACGTCCTGTATCTAATTCAAACAAAAGTTAAGAACACTAATATTGAAATTATGAAAACAAAAATTACACTGCTTTTTGCAATACTTTTTTCGTTTGCGAGCAATGCTCAAAACTCTTTGGAGATTACTTCTGCTCCGAATATAATGGGCCCGGGGGAGGGAGTCAATGTATATGTCAATTTTACAAAAGAAGTGTCAGAGCCGGTTTATATTCAATTAAGACAATTATCGCCAACTAAAGATGTAATTAAGGAAGTAATGGTTATGAGGGATACATCTTCTGGGGAAATTAATTTTCAGTTTTATACTAATGCTTTTAATTCAGGAAGTGATAATATATGGCATGTTCAAATGTATAATAGTGATTGGTCAATGAAACTTGCTGAGTCTTATGGTCCTAACCTAACAATTAGTGCTGGGCCTTCATCTGCGTCATATAATAGTATTAGTGTTTTTTACCCGCCAGAAAAAGCTTCTGCTGGAAGTACAGAGGTAATTAAATTTCTTTTTAGTAAAAAGTACTCAGGTAAAGCTATTTATCAAGCAAGGTTGTTGTCTAAATCTGGAAAAATATGGGCGCAAAATACAGTATCTAATAGTGATGGTACTGGCGGCCTAAGTATTCCTGTGAACATCCCATCTAATATTCCTCCTGGCGCTGATTATAAATGGAATGTTCAAATGTACGATAGCAATTGGAAAACAGTTCTTGCAACAGTAACTAAAGAAGGGAAAGAAATAGTAGGAAAGACAACAAATATGAAAGCAAAAACACTTATTGTTTCTAATAATTCTCAAGAAGAAATTCTTAATGATTTCACAGTCTCTCCCAACCCATTCGTCAATTCATTTGAGTATGAATACAGCGTTGAAAACTATGATGATGTAACTGTAGATTTATACGCACTCAATGGCAGAAAAATAAAAACTTTAAAAAGTAAAGAAAGTCATAGGCCTGGAAATTATAATGATATAGTTGATACCAGTGATTTAGATGCGGGAATCTATATTTTGCGCATCAATACTTCTCAAGATGAAAAAGCATTAAAACTAATCAAAAACTAATACCCTTGGAACCTTAGAGTTGAAAACCTGCACTATTTTATAGTGCAGGTTTTTTTTATTTAAGCCCCGCGCTTCCCTAGTTCTATAACCTCTAGGTCTTTTATATCTTTACCGTCTATGGTAAAGCGTAACATTGTCCGTATTTGGTGAAAACCGTGTTTTCCACATGCACCAGGGTTCATATGTAATACGCCCAGTTTTTTATCCATCATTACTTTAAGGATGTGTGAATGTCCAGAGATGAATAATTTTGGGGGGTTGGCCTTTATAATATCACGTGTCCTGATATTATATTTTGGAGGATATCCTCCAATATGAGTCATAAAAACTTCTACACCTTCGCAGAAAAAACGGTTGTTAAGAGGAAATTCTTTTTGAATTACGTGGTCATCAATATTTCCATGAACCGCTCTCAACGGCTTAATTTTTTGTAAAGTATCGGTTACTTCTAAGGTACCTATGTCTCCAGCGTGCCATATTTCATCCGCTTGACGGGCATATTTTAAAATAGCATCATCCATATGCGAATGGGTATCAGAAAGCAATAGAATTTTGGTCATGTACTGAACTAAAAGTTATGTGGTTAGATTTGGCCTTATCAATAGTTTTAAGAGCCTTCTTCTGTTTGATCAAAGAGAAGTATCTTTGAAGTTCACAAAATTAGAGGTTTCGGTTGAGATATTTTATTGAATTTTCATACTTAGGTAAAGACTACCATGGTTGGCAAAACCAACCTAATGCCATTACCGTACAAGAAGTTCTTGAAAAGGCATTCTTTACCTTGTTGCGGGAGCCTGTGGCTTTGGTAGGTGCAGGCAGAACTGATGCAGGTGTTCATGCCAAGCAAATGTTCGCCCATTTTAATTTTGATGAAATTAAGGACGTGCAGTTATTCGTTTATAGATTGAATGCGCTTTTGCCAGAGGCTATTGCTGTTCATGATGTTTTTGCTGTAAACGAACATGCCCATGCGCGTTTTGATGCAGAAGAACGCACCTATGAATATTGGGTGTTGCAAGATAAAAATCCGTTTTATGGTGATTTTGCACATTATATAAAACACCCTTTGGATGTTGAGGCAATGAATGAAGCCGCGGAGTTGCTTTTGGAATTCAAAGATTTTGAATGTTTTTCAAAGTCCAATACAGATGTAAGGACGTATCTGTGTGATGTTAAAAAAGCAATTTGGGAAGTGAAAGGAGATAAACTTGTTTTTATAATAACCGCAGATCGTTTTTTGAGAAATATGGTGCGTGCCGTAGTAGGTACGTTGCTAGAAGTGGGCACAGGGAAAACGGAGCCAGCCCATGTTAAATCAATCATAAATAGCAAGAACAGGAGTAAGGCCGGCCCATCGGTACCGGCAAAAGGGCTATATTTGACCTCTGTTTTATACCCCAAAAAGATTACGGAAAAACATGGATAAAGATTCTGGAAAAGCATTTGATATGCGGCTGTTTAAACGCTTATTGGCGCATACGCGTCCATATCGCACAACCTTTTATGGTGTTGCTCTAGCGGCTATTCTGCTATCCGGATTTGCCGTAATGACTCCTATAATAGTTCAAAGAATTATTGATGACGCCATTAAGGTGGGTGATGAAGAAAAGTTATTAATTCTGACCCTAGCAATGGCCGGTGTTCTCTTGGGACAGGTTATTAGTCAGCTTTCATTTAATTACTACGCCAACTGGTTGGGGGAATCAGTAATAAAAGATATTAGAATCAACTTGTTTAAACACATGTTGGGCTTTAGAATGAAGTATTTTGACAGTTCTTCTCTTGGAGTACTGGTAACTCGTGCGGTTGCGGATATGCAGCGTATTGGTGAAATTTTTAGTCAAGGCTTTTTTGTTATTGTTGCAGATTTGTTGAAAATGTTGGTTGCCGCTGTGGTAATGCTAATAATGAACTGGCGTCTAGCGCTAATTGTTTTTGCTATATTACCGTTAATTCTTTACGCAACACGTTTATTTCAAAAGGCAATGAAAGTTGCTTTTGCTGAGGTTAGAACACAAGTTTCCAAT
Organism: Zobellia barbeyronii; assembly: GCF_018603515.1. Classification (GTDB taxonomy): domain Bacteria; phylum Bacteroidota; class Bacteroidia; order Flavobacteriales; family Flavobacteriaceae; genus Zobellia; species Zobellia barbeyronii. The sequence continues at coordinate 135,716 of NZ_JACATN010000004.1, read as the reverse complement.
CTCAATTCTTTTGTGCAAGAACGTTTAACAGGTATGAAAATCGTACAATTGTTTACGCGTGAAAAGATTGAAAGTGAGAAATTTAGGGTCATCAATGAAAAGCATCAAAATGCTTGGTTAAAAACAGTTTGGTACAATTCCATTTTCTTTCCGATCGCAGAAATTTCTTCTTCTATTGCAGTGGGTCTTATTGTATGGTATGGCGGACTTCAAAATGTATCCAATCTTTCTAAGGAAGAACTAGGTACGCTGTTCGCATTTATATTGTTGATAGATATGCTTTTTCGTCCTTTAAGACAAATTGCGGATAAGTTCAATACGCTACAAATGGGAATGGTAGCTGCCAATAGAGTTTTTAAAATTTTGGATACTCAGAGTAATATACAAGACTTGGGTACTGTGGTTAAAGAAGATGTACGAGGAGATATAAAATTCAATGATGTACACTTTGGATATTTAGAAGAGGAAGAAGTGTTGCACGGTATTTCTTTTGAAGTAAAAGCAGGGGAGACCGTTGCTATTGTAGGAGCTACCGGAGCGGGAAAATCAACCATTATTAATTTATTGAACCGCTTTTACGAGATTAATTCAGGTTCTATATTAGTTGATGATGTTGATATCAAAGACTTTAGTTTGGTTTCGCTTCGATCTCAGATTGCTGTTGTACTCCAAGATGTATTTCTTTTTGCGGATACTATAGAAAATAATATTTCTTTAAAAAATTCGGATATAACTCACGAGCTTATTGAAGATGCTGCCAAGCAAATTGGAGTGGATGAGTTCATAAGCAGTCTTCCTGGCGGATATCAATATAACGTAAAAGAAAGAGGAACAATGTTGTCTAGTGGCCAGCGCCAACTGATTGCATTTTTGCGGGCTTATGTAAGCAATCCAAGTATTTTAGTTTTAGATGAAGCTACGTCGTCCGTAGATACCTATTCTGAGCAGTTAATACAGAGAGCTACAGAGAAAATAACCGAAGGAAGAACTTCTATAATCATCGCACACCGTTTGGCAACTATTAAGAAAGCCGACAAGATAATTGTAATGGATGCAGGTAAAATTGTAGAAACGGGAACTCATAAAGAGTTGTTGAAAAAAGGAGGGTATTATAGTGGTCTTTATGAAGCTCAATTCCTTTCAGAAGAAGTTGCTTAAGCTATTAAGTCTTCTTTTATTATAGCAGTTAATTCATCCATATTGCCAAAATCAACAAACCTTCCGCTTCTGATATACGAGATATTTCCAGTCTCTTCACTTACTACTAAAGCAAGAGCATCGGTTTTTTCAGAAACACCTACAGCAGCTCTGTGACGAAGTCCAAAGCGCAATGGAATGTTACGTTCATTAGAAACTGGTAAAATTGCTCTGGTAGCAACAATATAATTGTTTTCTATTATGGCTGCGCCATCGTGTAATGTGCTGTTTTTATAAAAAATGCTCTCTAAAATAGGGGTGTTTACCTCGCAATGCATTTTGTCTCCGGATGATTTTATAAAGTCCAAAGAGTTGTTTCTTTCTAAAACAATTAATGCACCCGTTTTTGTAGAGCTCATTTTTTTACATGCTTCAATAATGGAATCCACATCCATGCTTAAAGTTGCACCATCTTGTCTTAAAAATTTGAAATGTTTAATGAAGTTTCTTTTGTTGGCGAAATTGGTAGAACCCACCATTAAAAGAAATTTTCTGATCTCTTGCTGAAAAACAATAATAAGAGCAATAAGTCCTACTTGCATAAACGCGCCTACAAGACTACTGATCATTTCCATGCCCAATAGTTCGGTCAGTTTCCAGAATCCCCAAACGATTACGATACCAAGAAAAATATTAATAGCAACAGAGCCTCTTACCAATTTGTAGATGTAGTACAAGAGTATAGCTACCAGAATAATATCTAGTATATCGGTAATCTTAAATTCAAGAAAATTCAGAAAATCCAATGTGGAGACGTTTTTGTAAAATTAATGAAATCCATACACTTTTAACAAGGCATTAATTCTTCTGCAAGTTTAACACATTCATACGCTTCTTTAACGTCATGAACCCTTAAAATATTGGCGCCATTCATTAATGCGGCCATATTAAGGGCTGTGGTGCCGTTAAGTGCACTTTTTGCATCGGTTTTTAGCACTTTGTAAATCATGGATTTTCTGCTAATGCCAACTAGTATAGGGTGTTCTAAATTTTGAAAAAGATTCAGTTTTTGTAGAATTTCATAATTCTGCTCCAAGGTCTTCGCAAATCCAAATCCTGGGTCTACAATAATATCAACCATACCTATGGCTTTTGCAGCTGCAATTCGTTCAGAGAAATATTTAATGATGTCAACTAAAAGGTTGTCATAATTAGTCTGTTGTTGCATGTTTTGCGGCGTTCCTTTCATGTGCATCATAATGTAGGGCACACGATGCTTGGCCACTGTAGGCAACATATTATCGTCTAATTTTCCTGCAGAAATATCATTTATAATAGCAGCACCTGCATCAAGACAGCCAGATGCAACAGTGCTTCTGAAGGTATCTATAGATAGTATAATTTCAGGAAATTGTTTAAGCAGTAGTTCAGTTAGTGGAAGCATGCGTTTAATTTCTTCTTCTTCCGTAACATGGTTGGCGCCTGGTCTAGAACTGTAGCCGCCAACATCAATAAAGGTGGCGCCATCGTTCAACATTTTTTCAGTCTGCTTTAAAATGGCGTTATCATTTAGATATTTTCCGCCGTCGTAAAACGAGTCTGGTGTACAGTTTAAAATACCCATCACTTTTGGTGTGGATAGGTCTATAAGGCGGCCTTTACAATTTAGAGTCATATGTGATAAAGTTGAAGCCGTATCACTTGATTAACCAAGTTTAAAACACGAACTTTGAGCAATTCAGAATTTTGAGTGAAATTTACGCAAATTAGAAGGGATAGCCATGCAGAAGACATCCGAACAATATGATGAGGTAATAAAAACCTGTAGAGACCTCTTTGAAAAGAAAATGAAGGACTACGGTAGTGCTTGGCGTATTTTACGACTTCCCTCATTAACAGACCAGATTTTTATTAAAGCACAACGCATCCGAAGTTTGCAGGAAAATGAGGTGCGTAAGGTAGATGAAGGGGAACGTTCTGAATTTATTGGAATTATCAATTACTCCATAATGGCACTTGTTCAATTAGAAAAAGGAGTGGCTGATCAGCCAGACCTTTCTGTAGAGCAGGCAGTGGAACTTTTTGATAAACATGCTACGACCACCAAAACGCTCATGGAAAATAAAAACCACGACTACGGAGAGGCTTGGCGCGATATGCGAGTAAGTTCTTTAACAGATCTTATTTTACAAAAGCTTTTACGGGTTAAGCAGATAGAAGACAATAAAGGTAAAACTTTAGTGAGTGAAGGTATTGACGCAAATTATCAGGATATGGTTAATTATGCGATTTTTGCCATGATTCATCTCGGTGTAAATTCAAAATCCTAATATGAAATATCTTGTTGGCATTAGCCGAGTTTTTGTAGGTATACTTTTTATCATCAGCGGTTTTATAAAACTGAACGATCCCGTTGGTTTTTCGTTTAAGTTAGAAGAATATTTTAGCCCCGGAGTTCTTGATCTTGCATTTTTTGAGCCGCACGCTTTAGCTATTTCTATTTTTGTAGTAATTCTAGAGGTCCTTTTAGGAGTGATGCTTTTAGTAGGTTTTCGGGTAAAATTTACGGTATGGAGCCTGCTGCTAATGATAGTAGGGTTCACTTTTCTTACCTTTTATTCGGCATATTTTAATAAAGTAACAGACTGTGGTTGTTTTGGAGATGCTATAAAACTTACCCCTTGGGAGTCGTTCACAAAAGATATTGTTCTTCTGGTGTTTATAATAATCCTTTTTAAAGGCAAGCAATACATTACACCTATTTTTGGAGCTAATGCAAAAAGAATAGCAACCCTCGCAGCATTGGTACTTTGTGTAGGATATTGCAATTATGTATTAAACCACCTACCGGTTATAGATTTTAGACCCTACAAAATAGGAGCGAACATTACTGAAGGTATGACCGTACCAGATGATGCACCCAAGCCTATTTACGATTACGCTTGGCGATTCAATGTAGACGGCAATGATCAAATTATCGTTACCCAAGGAGATTATCCTCAGGTAGACGGTGAATTTATTGATGTAGAAACTACGGAAGTGCAGAAAGGCTACGAACCACCTATTCATGATTTTACCATAGAGATGGATAAAATTAATATGGCAGATACGCTTTTGCAAGAACCTAAATTGCTTATGATAATAGCATACGATCTTAGGAAAACCAACAAAGATGTGTATTCTGAGGTTAAAAAAGTAACGGACAAAGCTATCAAAAAGGGCTATAAGGTAATTGGTATGTCTGCATCTAATGATGAACAAACAAGTGCCTTAAAGAAATCTTATAGATTAAATTTTGATTTTTACTTTACGGATGAAACGGCCTTAAAAACGATTGTTCGTTCCAATCCCGGAGCACTGGTTTTGGAAAAAGGAACTATAAAACAAAAAGTACATTATAATGATTTAGATGATTTGACTTTTGATTGATTTTTAAGTTGATGATTTTGAATTGAACCCAATACAATAACACTAAACACTTTGAAAATGAGAAGCAAAATTGTTGCAGGAAACTGGAAAATGAATAAAAACTTAACTGAAACGGAAGCATTGTTAACTGAGTTAGCAGCTAAGTTGCCAGATACTCAAGCTGAGGTTATGGTTGCACCAACTTATGTAAACCTGGCTTCTGCTGTTAGAACTTTAGAGTCTTCAGTTATAGAAGTTATTGCTCAGAATATGCATTTTGCGGAAAGCGGAGCATATACAGGTGAGATTTCAGCAGATATGTTGTTGAGTATTGGTGTGGATACTGCAATTATTGGTCACTCAGAAAGAAGGGCTTACTTTGGTGAAACTGATGAGATATTGGCTAAAAAAGTGGTTACAGCTTTAGATAAAAACATTCGTGTAATGTTTTGTTTTGGTGAAGAACTAGAAGATAGAAAATCTGATAATCATTTTAATGTAGTTGAAAGCCAACTGAAAAATGCACTTTTCTCTTTGGAAGCATCTGCTTGGAGTAAAATAGTACTGGCTTATGAGCCAGTATGGGCTATTGGAACTGGTGAAACGGCTTCAGCTGATCAAGCACAAGAAATGCATGCTTTTATCCGTAAAACAATTACAGAGGCTTATGACGCAACTATAGCGAATAATGTTTCTATCCTTTATGGAGGTAGTGTAAAACCTGGTAATGCAGGAGAAATTTTTGGTAAGCCAGATGTAGACGGTGGTCTTATTGGTGGAGCCGCTTTGGTTGCAGATGATTTTGTTGCCATTATAAAAGCTATCTAAATTTAGATTGCAATGTTATTTTGAAAGCCCTTTCCCAGTTTATGGAAAGGGTTATTCATTTAACAATAAAAATACAAGTTGAAAAGTAAAGAAAACCTATTAGTGGTTTTGTAAGTAATGGAAGGTAAACCCGACCAACAACCCGTCAAAAAACAGTAAAATGTCCAATACTATTTATATTGAATACAATTTCTCCGTAACCCCATTACAACCTGGGTCGGATATTTTAATTGCCGAGCTTGGAGAGGTTGGATTTGAGAGTTTTCTTGAAAATGAAGATGGTGTATTGGCCTATATTCAGAAGAATGACTGGAACGAGAATATTCTTGAAACAGTAGAAATTTTGGATAGTGAACTGTTCAAGGTCAGTTTTGAGTTAAAAGAAATAGAACAAGAAAACTGGAATGCCACTTGGGAACAGAACTTTGAAGCTATTCAGGTAGCGGACCAATGTGTGGTTCGTGCTCCATTTCATGAGAAGCCCAATGTGCAATATGATATTGTTATTGAGCCAAAAATGAGCTTTGGAACAGGGCATCACGAGACTACCCACATGATGCTTCAGTTTATTCTTGAAAATGATTTTGAAGGAAAAGATGTTTTGGATATGGGAAGTGGTACGGGAGTTTTAGCTATTCTAGCTGCCATGAAACATGCCAATCATATAGATGCTATTGATATTGATAATTGGTGTTACCTTAATGCTAAAGAGAATGTAGAACGAAATAATTGTGAACATATCTCTGTCTTTGAAGGTGATTCTTCACTATTGGGAAACCGCAAGTATGATATCATTTTAGCAAATATAAATAGAAATATTCTGTTAGCGGATATTTCTGTTTATGCTGATAATTTAAAGGAAAATGGAACCCTTTTCTTAAGCGGTTTCTATGAAGAAGATATTTCCTTAATTTCAGAAACATGTCTAAAGGCAGGGTTAAAGTTTGAAAAAAATCTGCAAAAGAATAATTGGGTTGCAGTAAAATATGTATTTTAGAGAGGTATACTATTTTAAATTGATTGATATGAGTTTCAAAGAAAAAGTATCGGAAGAACTATTATTGGAAGAAGAAGTTTCAAAACAAAATGAAATTGTTGTTTTTAATGATGATGTAAATACTTTTGATCACGTCATAGACACCTTGGTAGATGTGTGTGATCATACACCTGTTCAGGCAGAACAATGTTCTCTTATCGTACATTACAACGGTAAGTGTACTGTTAAGACAGGCGATTATAAAGACTTAGAGCCGCGTTGTAGTAGGTTACTTGAGGCGGGTCTTAGCGCAGAAATTGTTTAATTTATTTGTGCAGGTACCGCTATTAATGAGGTAACTTATCTCTAAGTAACCCGTAAGCGAAAGTCCCCAACATAGCCGCTGCTATAACTATTAGCATGCTAAAAACCCCAGTGCCTAATAGAATATACATAGGGCCTGGGCAAGCACCTGCTAACGCCCATCCCAAACCAAAAATACTACCTCCTAAGATATAGCGAGCATAGCTTTTATTTTTTGGAGGAAGAACAATTTCTTGGTCTTCAATACTTTTTACCCTGAACTTTTTAATAGCCCATACAGAAATGGCGCCAAGAACTACGGCAGAACCAATTATGCCGTACATATGGAACGACTGAAATTTAAACATTTCATATATTCTGTACCAAGATACCGCCTCTGATTTAACGAGTATGATACCAAAAAATATACCTACAAGTAAGAATTTTAGATATTTCATGCTGTAAAGATTAGGGGTATTAGAAAGTGTGTCATTATAAGTCCGCCAACAAAAAAGCCTATCACGGCAATTAGTGAAGGTAACTGCAAGTTGCTTAAGCCTGTAATGGCGTGTCCAGAAGTACACCCACCGGCGTAACGTGTTCCAAACCCAACTAGAAAACCAGCAACAATTAATATGGCCAATCCTTTTAAGGATAGAGCATTGTTCCAATCATAAATTTCCCCTGGTAATAAAGAAGTTCCTGCATTTTCAAAACCAAGTTCTTTTAAGTCTTTTACCGTTTCAGGGTTCAAATCCATGACAGATCCGTCAGAAAGAAAGGTTACAGCAATAAAACCGCCAATAATAGCACCAAGTACTACGGTAAGGTTCCACCTTTGAGCTTTCCAATCAAATTTAAAGAAATCAGAATACTTTCCTGCTCCTCCAATACTACAAAGGGTTCTTAGGTTTGAAGACATGCCAAAAGTCTTTCCAAAGTATAAAAGAAAAACCATTACCAAGGTGATCAAGGGGCCGGAAACGTACCAAGGCCAAGGTTGAAGTATGCTATCCATATTTAAAATTTGTGCGAAGTTAAAGCTAATGAGTTTAGTTAATGTAATATATGTTACATAAGGATTTATTGAAGTCGATATTGTGGATAATCCTTACAAAAATAACATCTTTAATGTAAATTATTCAAGAGTAATTTTATGTGGTTTTGAGGAGGATTAAGCTTGTAATCTTTTAATTATTAAATATTTAACTTATAGTGTTAATACCTCTTCAAGTATCTAATATATCATGTTTTTGCATATCTCTAATATGACACACGAACTATCTGATTTTGAGCCTTCTCTACAGAATTAAATTCGGTACTTTTGTTCTGTTAAGTATATAGATATACTGAAAATATCCCATTAAAACTTTAGTCCTATTGATGTTGAAAGTGCTTCAATGTCTTTGCTCTGAGCTTGGTAGGTAATTTATCCTAGAAAAATAAGTTATCCTTTTCGTACGCTTACGTAATGGGTTTGCAGGAAATAAGTTGCGATTAGAAATGAGACATATTACATTCAAATTACTTGTAGTTCTTTTATTGGGCATAGGTAATTGCTCGGCGCAGTTGTCGGATTTGGCTAAAATAGATTATACACGCCTTCCCAAAGGGGATTCAGAAGTGGGATATGATCGGCTTAGGGGAGTGTTCAATTATCCTATTAAGGTAAATGACGGCAGTTATTTTCTTGTAGGGATGGACTATAGCAAAATAGAACTGTCTTTTGATGAGAGCGTAACCAATTTTGATATTACTGCGATTGAAGATTTTCAATTACTGGATATAAACTTGGGTTATACATACAAAATGAAAGGAGACTGGCGTTTTGGAGCTAGGTTGTCCACTGGGTATAGCTCCAACTTGGTCAGGAAACTTTCCGTAGAAGATGCGGTTTTTTCTGGGGATGTGGTTTTTATTAATGACAAAAGAAAAGATAGTACGGTATCTAAACCCTACAGATTAATTATTGGAGTATCCTATGCTGAAAATAGGGGGATTCCATTTCCTATTCCATTTATTAGCTATTATAGGAAGTTTCATCAAAATTGGTCTTATAAATTAGGAGTTCCCAAGATGAACTTGCAGTATCATCTTTCCGAGAAATCTAGATTTAAACTGGTAGCAGAGCTTGACGGATTTACGGCAAACATTCAAGATGGAATTCTAGTTAATGAGGATGAAATAGCGCATACGGCAAATATGTCTATTATCATAGCAGGCTTACGTTATGAGTATAAATTTACAAAGCACCTTGAGCTGTATTTCAACGTTTCCAATATTCTACGCAGTAATGCTAAACTAAAGGATAATGATAACAATACGGTAAACTCTGTTAGAAAGAACAATATTTACTATTTAAGGACAGGAGTTCGTTTTAAGATTTAATGCTGATTATCTAAAAACATTCTTCTTGTTTTATAAAATTTTTGCTTGTCAGAAATTGTTTAAAACGTAGATCCAATACTAAATAATATTAGCGCAGATTCTTCATCTGAAAATCCTGCCGAGACACCAATTGCAAATTCTTCAGAAAGAGGAACAAGATAAAGTCCAAAGCCGTATCCTTTATGCCAATCGGAATTCGTGTCAAAATCAGAATAGACTCTACCACTGTCATAAAAACCTTTTATACCAAATTTCATTGGTACAATAGATGTTCGGAATTCTGCCAGTTGCAGCCGTAATTCTGAATTTAAATACAAAGTAGATTTTCCTGTAAATCGGTTATTTACATAACCTCGTAAATTGGAGTTTTGCCCCAGATATTTTAATTTATAAAAAGGAATAGTGCCTTCGCCATAAGTAGTAGAGCCTCCAAAGCGAAGTCCTAATGTTATTGGTATTTTCCTTCTAGTAGTCAGATATTGTTCAAAGAAAGCTTCAGTGATACCATAATTGGAATTCATGTTGTCCGAAACCAAGCCGCTTTGATGTTTTAGAAAAAAGCGAGCTCCTTGTTCTGGAAGACTAGCACGATCTCTAAAATCAAAATCTAGTTTTGCTATGATTTCATAAAGATTGGCATCTCCAAAGCCAAAAACTCCCGGTAGCGGATTAGGGTTGTCCGCGGCTAAAATAGTGCCCTCTTCCCGGATTGTTTTGTTGTTCTCATAGTTCAGTTGAAAGCCAAGGCTACTTTTTTTCCAAAAGTCTTTTATTAGACCAGCTTGAAGGCTATAGGAATCATACCGAGTTTCGTAAAAATCATCAGAATCAAGGTCATCGTCTTTTATAGTCCCGTTACCAATACCATAGAAATCTGTAAACCCAGTATGGTCTGCAAACAAACCACCAATCTGAATATCCCATTTTTTAAATACATGGTGAAACCTACCCTCATACTTTAATATGTTCATATTTTCAGTCGTGAAAGTGCCGGTTATTTTATGAATAGAACTATAGTCCTTCTTCATCGCGTTCTTTTGAGTAAACTTAACTCCGGCGTTTAGTCCAAGTCCCTGATTACTGTTGTACCGTATTGCGGCTATAGGAAAATACCTGTTGAACCCAAATCTATGTCTGTCATAAGAATAAAGTTCCTTGTTCCAGTGGTCAATCATTCTACCTTCTTCGCCAAAATTGAGCTCAGATGTATCACCCTTTTCATATATCAAGGTTTTTTTACCCCCTTTTTTTACTTCTGAGTTGTCAGTAATAACATCAGGGTCAGGTCCTCCAATTACTCGTATTTTTATAGACTTTTTTGCTGCTCCTGAAATATTGAAAACATCATGACCATCTAATCCATAAAGCCGGATTTCTTTAGTTTCTTTTGGGTCAAAAGTCCGGTGGTAGTAGAGTCGTTTGCCTTTTTCATTCTTATCATCTTTGGTATTGTACATGGCCACCTCTGCAGACCCATTATCGTTTCTGGTTACCTCAAAATATTCCCGTTTGTTGGATCCAACTACCTCTACGCCTCCAATCATTAATTGCTCGTAATATTGATTGGCATAGGTGTTCAAGTCTTTGTTGCGTTGCTTTAATTTGTCTGCTATTTCCTTACCTGAAAGTTCATAAATTTCTGGGGGCATTGCTTTAATGCCCTCTTCAATAACTTGGTCTGTGATATGGGTCTGGATATAAGCTGCAGCTTCTTGCCAATCTTCTCTAGTGAGCTCGTTTAGCAAACGACGGTCTGCTGGTTGTGAGCTAAACGTTAGGCTACGAATATCTTTAATTTTGTATCCAAAGGTTTCTCCACGCTCTAGGCCCCATTTCCTGTCTGCAAAGTAGGGTAGGAGACCATTCCAAAGCGAAAAGACATAATCCCTATCTCGAGGAATTGGTCTATAAAGGTTATCATGTTTTTTCTTGTAACCTGCCCATTTCCAATTGTCCTCGTGTTTTCCCCAGTCTCCCACTAAAATATCGAACATTCTCGCCTTGGCATACTCCTTAGCATCTACCTTGTTATCATGGTCTTTATAAAGCTCCCTGAACATTTTGCGACTTTGAAGAATCTCATTGGCATCTCCAAAAGGCTTTGTTACCTTTTTTACATTCACCGGTTTTTCTTCCAACATGCCCAGTAAATTGGAATACTTTCTTTTAAATGCACCTAATTCATCTGAAGGTGGCATCATATAGAGTTTTGGCGTAGCGTGTAATATATTAGTAGCATTTAGCATAGAGCCAACTGCCATGGCGCCATAAGGTTGCTGCCAAGAAGTAACATCTTGCATTACTCTAGCTATTATGGTTCCTTGAAGTTCATAGGGTAGTAACTGAAGAGGGTCTTTGTCTACAGAACGGAACGCATATTCTCTGCCGTCTCCTCCTTTAATTTTTAAAGAAGTGGTCTGGTGTCCGCCTCCCTTTTCGTAAACCGATAATCCGCCAAAGGTTTGCTCAAGGTCTAAATAGGGTACTTTTACGGGAGCCTTCCAAGTGGTTCTATAGTGTTCGCCCATAAAGAACTTTGTTATACCCCCTATAGTGTAATCGCCCGCTATAGCAGTAGTGTCCGCTGCCCATGTTCTTTGTCCATGGCTTGCCGTGAGTGAGGGTTTACATGGATTATAAGCTAAATTAAAATTGTCCTCGTTACCTGCTTCGCAAGGCGATGTAAATAGAGTTTCAGTTGTATTTAATTCAAATTTTCCTGATAGTTCAAAACGGTGTATAGTGTAGTCTACTTTGCCCGAAGTATAATAGTCCAATTCTACTAGTCCTGGAATGGCCTTTGCAAAAAGTGTATGTTCTTTGTCTTTCGCTACGTATTTTGCTTTGGTTGGAGCACCACTATTAATGATATAATTTTCACCCATCCGTAATACTTGTAAATTCTTCTCATGTCCGGCCGCGTAGATTACAGACCCTTTACGGAGTACAATGTTTTCAATGCTACCGCGGATGGCATCAAAACGAGAATTAACAATATCTACGGAAGAACCTATGTTTTGTCTATAGCCAGCATTAAGACTTCCTATAATAGGAGGGGATAAATATTTAGCCAATTGAAAATGTCCTCCGTAATTACCTAATGACTCCAGAGGGAAATGGCCCGCTACCAAAATATTCTTATCCTCAGAATCCTCAACAGCATTTTCTAGTTCAATAAGAAAATCGCGTTCAGTGGCTATTCCACATTCCGCGGTAGAAGCTTCGGGTTTGTCATAAGGGTGGTTGTACCATTGGGTGTTTATAGATACCAATATTAAATGGTCGTTCACTTCTATGATATCGGGTCCTGGACAGCCTTTGCGAATAGCCCATTTTACATTTTCGAAATCCATGGACTTAACCAACTTTTCAAGTTTATTGACACTGCTTAGTCCTTTTTTTCCGGAATTGGCCCAATCCCTATCTCCAGGAATGATAACGACCTTCCCGTTTTCATGTTGGGTTATACTTTGTAGGAGTTTGTCTATTTTCAGAGAATCTTGGGTGGTGGGTTCTTTAGTCTTGCCACTGTTTATGAGGTCGCCGTTAAGAATAACCGTAAAAGGGTCTGTTGTTGAAAGAAGCTCGGAGAGGCTGTCATAAAATGGAGACTCTAATCCAATATCCGTAGTATTACCTAATAAATATACTCGGTGTTCAACTTCGGAAGATTGCGCAATTGAGTAGTGCGTTCCAAAAACTATGAGAAATAATAGGGATAAAGTAAGGTATAGACGGTTGTACATAGCTCAAATTTTTAGTGAAACTCCAATAGATAATATGTAGGATATAATAGATTAGGTTTCAATTTTAAGTTGTTGCAGAGGTAATAGCTGCAGAGAATTCATGAAAATTGAAATTTGAGGATTGCGGTTAAGAGACCATAAATGTGCTTTGTCAATACAAAATATGCTTTTTTAAGGTGATATAGTCGGCGAAAATCAAGAAATTTACAAGTAGCCTATCTTAATAGTGAGAATCTATTAAAAAAAAAGAAAGCAGCTACAAAAAATGTAACTGCTTCCTATTTAAGTGACCCTGACTGGATTCGAACCAGTAACCTTCTCATTCGTAGTGAGATGCGCTATCCAGTTGCGCCACAGGGCCAATAAAAGTATTCCTGTTGGGTCTTTCCTTAACGGAAACTAGTTTTAGCTAGTTTTTTGCCTAACGGGGTGCAAATATATTTCTTTTTACATTTACGGCAAAATATAAGTTACTTATTAAATGAATTTAAAAGCGTTTATTAGAGATATAGACAATTTTCCGCAAGAAGGTGTCATCTTTAAAGATATAACACCTCTGTTGGCAGATGCCAAAGCTATGCAGTATACACTAGATAGACTTCTTGAAATGGTGGGTGATGTTAAGATTGATAAAGTTGTGGGTATGGAAAGCCGCGGATTTTTTTTCGCACCTTTATTAGCTCAGCGATTAAATGCCGGATTTATTCCAGTGCGTAAGCCTGGTAAGCTACCTGCTGAGAAAACTAGTCAGACCTATGATTTAGAGTATGGTACCGATACTTTAGAAATACATAGCGATGCAATTTTAACCGGAGAAAAAATATTAGTGCATGATGATGTTCTTGCTACAGGTGGTACAGCAAAAGCTACGTGTGATTTAATCAAACGTTTGGGAGGGGAAATCGTTCAATGTAATTTTTTAATTGAACTAGATTTTTTAAAGGGAAGGAGCAAATTGGGAGAAACTGATGTAAAGGCACTTTTAAATTATTAATCCAAAGCGCGGCTAGTAACGAAATAACGCCAGCCAATTAAAGCCATCTGAAACTTTGATGCTTTAGAAAGGTCAAGCCTTTTTTTAGAAAAAGAAGGAAGAAGTAACTGGTTTACTTTGGCAAGAAATTTAAATACTAGTTTTTTCATCGGTTAATTTATCAAAGATGCTAACTTATTGAAAATAAAGTAAAAGACCGCTGTACGGCGGTCTTTTTATTATATAGGCCTATATGATTTAACTTACGCTACTATCGTGATCAGCGATACTAGGAGTAACAACAGAAGTTTAGCAAGTGTAATCATAATTAGGGATTTTTAAGGTTAATAGATAGTTGATAATAATCGATTATCCAATCAAGATAATTAAAAGAAATATTCATATCCAAGCGAATTGATGCGAATTAATCAATTCTAATGCGATTTTATAAGTGTATTAATGGTTTGTGTTTATAATTTTAAAATAGTTTCTTCAGTGTTGTTTTAAATTATTATTAAAAATGTTACATATGATTATAATATGTAACATCTGAAGGCATGTTTTGATACCCCTTCTCTTTTTTAAGTATAGTTTTGAGCCAGAATTGATGCTTTTGTTGTAAAACCATTTTCGATAGACTTTTTTTTAGGGTCTATTTTGCTTCGGCAACTCGGTAAAAAAGACGACTAAAAGTTAAAATGTTCATATATCTTTGTTTTTTAATTCCCTGAAACCAGTACATGCAGAATCTTCTTTTTATTGCGCTTGGCCTTATACTTTTAATAGCTGGAGGTAATTGGCTTTTAAAATCGGCCGTTGCTCTTTCTTTACGATTAAATATTCCGAAAATTGTTATTGGTATGACGGTGGTTTCTTTTGCCACTTCTGCTCCGGAGCTTATTGTGAGTATAAAAGCAGCTTTAGACGGTTTTCCGGATTTAGCGCTAGGTAATGTGGTTGGGTCTAATATTGCTAATCTAGGTTTGGTGCTAGGTATAACCATACTTATGGGGAGTATAGACGTAAGAAGAACTTTTTATACAACGGATTGGCCGGTTATGATGGCCGCTTCACTACTGTTTTTTGGTTTTATATTTTTTGATGGAGAATTGCAACAGTACGAAGGTATTATTATGGTTGTAGTGTTGTTCTTGTTCCTAGTCTATTTACTACGCTTTCAAAAACAGGCAGTTGAGGACGAGTCTCCAGAGGATGATGAACCTCTACCGCTATATAAGCTGGTGCTATTTTTAGGACTTGGTGGTACGGCACTTTGGGGAGGCTCAGAGTTGCTTATTAATGGTGCGGTAGGTTTGGCTACTTTATATGGTGTTAGTGAGCGTATAATTGCTGTGACAATTGTTTCTGTGGGTACCAGTATACCAGAATTGGCAGCTTCGGTTATTGCAGTTATCAAAAAAGAAAAAGCTATTTCTTTGGGGAACCTTATTGGGTCTAATATTTTTAACCTTTTGGCTGTACTTGGTATTACTTCTATTATAACGCCAATTAGAGTAATGGATGAAGGTTTGCTAAGTAGCGATATTTTTTGGATGTTAGGAATTTCCTTTCTTATTCTTCCTTTGGTTTTCATTCCTAGAGGTTTGCGCTTGGGGTGGCGAGATGGTATAATTTTGCTGGGAGTTTATATTGCTTTTGTCTACACAACCATTTCATAAGGCTTTTCTATCGTATCTGCAGTATTCTTTACATTCTCCTAAAGATTACATTATCTAATCGTATTGATATGGTAACTTTCTTTTACGCTTAGCTAATATTCGTTTTGTTGTTTTAGTGTTAACTTTAAAACCACTAAAATGAAAAGAATGAATTTTTTATCAATGGCAGGTTTCGCACTGTTAACAATGGGTGTCTCATGCGATAAATTAGATGATTTTATTGGAGGAGGGCATCAGGAAGAGCAGGTGCGCGAACCATTGATAATTGCGCATAGAGGAGCGCAATCTATTTATCCAGAGCATACGTTAAAGGCGTATGCTAAGGCTATTGAAATGGGGGCTGACTATATTGAGCCAGACTTTGTAATGACAAAGGATAGCTTTTTGGTAGCAAGACATGAGCCTTTTATTTCTGGTACAACAAACGTTGCTGATTTACCTGAATTCGCCAGCCTTAAAACCACTAAAAATCTCGATGGAAAAGAAATAACGGACTGGTTTGTTTCTGATTTTACTTTAGAGCAAATCAAGAAATTGAAAGCCAAGCAGGCTCGTTCTGATCGTTCTAGTCAGTTTGATGGAATGTTCGAGATTCCAACAATAGATGAAATCATTGCTTTGGCTAAATCAAAAAAGACCCTAAAAGGAAACGATGTTGGTCTTTATCCAGAAATGAAACATCCTTATTTTCATAACCAAATAGGTCTCGCTATTGAAGATGCACTATTAGCTAAGTTATCAGAAGCAAAATTAGACTCGTATGATTCGCCTGTTTTTGTGCAGTGTTTTGAGGTTGCGCCTTTACAATACATCAATTCAAAATCAGACGTTAAGTTGGTACAATTAATATCGACATATAACGTAAATACTGACGGTTCTTTAGATTATAATGTGCCTGAAGGTGATTTTATTTCATACGCAGCGCCTTTTGATTTTTATGCCAATGGAGATGCAAGATCTTACGAGTATTTTTCTACAGAAGAAGGTATGAATTTTGTATCATCTTATGCAGATGGTATTGGTCCTTGGAAACCTTTTATAATTTCGTTTACAACGGATGAAAGCGGAGCTATTTCTGTGCTACCAAAAACTAATTTTATTGAGTTGGCCCATAAATATGATTTGCAGGTACACCCATATACTTTTAGAAATGAAGATGAGAAGTGGAGTAGCGGAGATGCGGAAAGTGAGTACCACCTTTTCTTTGATGCAGGTGTAGATGGTGTCTTTACAGATTACACAGACGAAGCTGTAAATGCCATAAAAACTTGGGAAGGCCCAGATAAAAAGTAGATTTATCGATACATTTAGATATAAAAAAAACGCCCGAACCAATTGGTTCGGGCGTTTTACATTATGTTAACAACAAAAAATCTTATAATTAAAGCTTAGCAGATTTAACTGTTTTGATAATTCTACCAGCAATCTTGTATGGATCACCGTTAGAAGCAGGTCTTCTATCTTCCAACCAACCTTTCCAGCCTTGCTCTACTGTAATAATTGGAATACGGATAGAGGCACCTCTATCAGAAATACCAAAGCTAAAGTCAGTAATTGAAGCAGTTTCGTGAAGACCAGTCAAACGTTGGTCGTTAAATTCACCATAAACTGCAATGTGTTCTTTTACAACTGGGCGGAAAGCTTCACATATTTTCTCGTAAGTCTCTTTAGAACCACATGTTCTTAGAACCTCGTTAGAGAAGTTAGCGTGCATACCAGAACCGTTCCAGTCCATATCTTTACCTAATGGTTTTGGGTGATAATCAATATAGTAACCATATTGTTCTGTTAATCTATCTAAAAGGTATCTAGCTACCCAGATTTCATCACCAGCTTTTTTAGCACCTTTAGCGAACAATTGAAATTCCCATTGTCCAGATGCAACCTCTTGGTTAATTCCTTCAAAATTTAAGCCAGCATCAATACAAAGGTCAGCGTGCTTTTCAACAAGTTCTCTACCGTGTGTGTGTAAACCACCTACAGAGCAGTAGTACATTCCCTGTGGAGCAGGGTATCCACCAATAGGGAAACCTAAAGGAAGTTGTGTTTTTGTATCCATGATAAAGTATTCTTGTTCAAAACCGAACCAGAAATCATTATCATCGTCATCAATACCAGCTCTACCGTTTGAAACGTGTGGAGTACCATCAGCATTTAA
This sequence comes from Zobellia barbeyronii, assembly GCF_018603515.1. Lineage (GTDB taxonomy): Bacteria > Bacteroidota > Bacteroidia > Flavobacteriales > Flavobacteriaceae > Zobellia > Zobellia barbeyronii. The sequence continues at coordinate 118,120 of NZ_JACATN010000004.1, read as the reverse complement.
GACCTCAGTCATTACTAAAAAGGCATCTCTACGTGCAGGATCTGGATATATAGCAACTGGTTTTAATAAACAGTCAGAAGACCCGCCTTCGGCTTGTCTTGTTGAGCTTCCATCAAAAGACCACATATCGCAATCCTCTAATTTTCCACCAAAATCGTTTACAACTTTAGTTTTGCTACGCATGTTCTGTGTGGGGAAATATCCATCCAACCAGATGTACTCTAATTTAGTTTTGCTCATAATTACGGTAATTAATTTTAAATTTAAAGACGAACAAAAATATGTTTTTTACTGAATTATACTAATTTTTAGGGGGGTAAATATGAAAAAAATGAGTATAATTTAATATAGCCCCATTTTTAATGGGGTATTTTATGGTAAGTTGATTATTTTAAGTTTTTATTATTAAATCGTTAATCCTTATTTTAGCCGATAAAAATAAAGTAAAAGTATGTCTAGACAGCGATTTGATGCTATTGCCGAGAGTAGAAAAAGAGACCGCGTAAGCGTAGATGAACAGGGGCGTAGGTCAGAGCTTTTTGCGAACAATGTATTTAATAGTGAACGCATGTTGCAATACCTTACCAAAGATGCTTTGGCAAGTGTGCAGGGCGCTATTTTTTCAGGATCAAAAATCGATAGAAAAATAGCAGATCAAGTAGCCGAAGCCATGAAAGGTTGGGCTATTGAAATGGGTGCTACGCATTATACTCATTGGTTTCAGCCACTTACTGGGGCTACCGCGGAGAAACATGACGCCTTTTTTGATTTAATGCCAGATGGTAGGGCTTTGGAGAAATTTGGAGGTGGACAATTGGTACAACAAGAACCAGATGCTTCTAGTTTTCCCAGTGGTGGGATCCGTAATACATTTGAAGCTAGAGGATACACTGCATGGGATCCAACAAGTCCAGCTTTTGTATATGATACTACCTTGTGTATACCAACAATATTTGTTTCATATACGGGTGAAGCCTTAGATAATAAAGCACCTTTATTGCGTGCTTTAGGCGCTGTTGATGAAGCTGCAACGGCCGTAGCTAGATATTTTGATAAAACAGTAGTAAAAGTAAATGCCACTTTAGGTTGGGAACAAGAGTATTTCTTGGTAGATAAGGAGCTTGCTTTTTCTAGAATTGATATTAGTTTAACGGGGCGAACGCTAGTTGGGCATTCAGCGGCGAAGGGTCAGCAGTTAGATGATCATTATTTTGGGGTAATTCCATTACGGGCCATAAACTTTATGAAGGAGCTAGAGGTAGAGTGTATGCGTCTTGGTATTCCGTTGAAAACAAGACATAACGAGGTAGCTCCTAATCAATTTGAATTGGCTCCTGTTTATGAAGAAGCAAATTTGGCGGTAGATCACAATTTGCTTTTGATGGATGTTATGGACCGTATTGCGGATCGGCATCATCTTAAAGTTCTTTTTCATGAAAAACCATTTGCAGATATTAATGGCTCGGGTAAGCATAATAATTGGTCCTTAGCTACGGATACGGGTGTAAATTTATTGAGCCCTGGTTCTACGCCAATGAAGAACCTTCAGTTTTTGACGTTTTTTATAAATACAATCAAGGCTGTTGATACCTATGAAGAATTGTTGCGATCGTCTATTGCATCAGCAGGTAATGACCATAGATTGGGTTCTAATGAAGCACCACCAGCCATTTTTTCCATATTTGTAGGTAAACAGTTAAGTAGTGTTTTAGATGAATTAGAAGGTGTGTCCAAAGGGAAACTGTCACCGGAAGAGAAAACAGAACTGAAACTAAATGTTGTTGGTAAAATCCCTGAAATTTTATTAGACAATACAGATCGTAATCGTACTTCTCCTTTTGCGTTTACTGGGAATAAATTTGAAATGCGAGGTGTTGGATCAAAGACCAACTGTGCAAAACCAATGACCATTCTAAATACAATTGTTGCGAAACAGTTACAAGAGTTCAAAAAGGAAGTAGACGCGTTGGTAGATAAAAAGAGTCTTAAAAAAGATGAGGCTGTTTTTAATGTGCTACGTGAATATATCAAAACTTCAAAACGTATTCGTTTTGATGGTGATGGATATAGCGATGAATGGGAGAAAGAAGCAAAACGAAGAAAATTAAGTAATAACAAAAATACGCCGCAAGCTTTACAAGTTTTGACCTCAAAAGAGAGTCTAAACCTTTTTGAGTCTATGGGCGTTATGAGTGAAAAAGAGGTTGTAGCGAGACAAGAAGTTGAGCTGGAAGCCTATATTTTACATATCCAGATTGAGGGTAGAGTATTCAATGAATTAGTGTACAATCATATAATTCCTTCAGTAATAGAATACCAGAATATTTTGATTAAAAATGTTTTGGGCCTAAAAGAAATTTATGGTGCCGTACACAGAAAATTGACAGATGGCCAGTCGGGAATTATTGAGCAAATTGCTGAGCATGTCACAGAGCTTAAAAAGCAGACAGATGCTATGATTGATGCTAGAAGAAAAGCAAACAAGCTTACCGATACCCATAAAAAAGCATTTGCTTACTGTGATAATGTAAAACCATATTTTGATGAAATACGGATGCATTGCGATAAATTAGAAAGACTAGTAGATAACCGCTTTTGGCCATTAACTAAGTACCGCGAGTTGTTGTCTATTAAATAAGTGTAAACTAGGTGCTCTATCAGCTACGTTTTAGATAACAATTAGTTGAGAGGCGCAAATATTGGTCAAAGTGGTGTAAGGCAGTGGTGAAAAGTTATACTAAGTAAAGAATATTATAAATATTCTCAATATGCATAGTACCTTAAAAAAATACCTTTTCACCCTGCTTTTTTTATTTTCTATTTCTCTTTTCTCTCAAGGAGCGTGGACGAAAGCAAAAAACGAAGCTTACGTTCAATTATCTTATTATAATATAGCCGGTTATTCAGGTATCTATGGAAATCCGGATTATAGAACCGAGCGTAAAATAACAGATAACACTCTTCAACTTTTTGGTGAATACGGTATTACTGATAAGACTACTGTTCTATTAAGTCTACCTATTAAAATGATAAAAGCTGGCGATGTAGTATTATCTGATGCTGGCATACCTATTACTTCAGATGGTTCTGAAACTGCTTTAGGTAATTTGGTTGTTGGGGTAAAACATCAACTTTATAATAATAAATGGGTGATTTCCGGTCAATTTAATGTTGAGGCCAACACCGGAAACTATTTTGAGGCATCAGGACTTAGAAGTGGGTATGATACATTTACATTATCTCCAAAACTGAATATTGGTAGAGGTTATGATAATTTCTTTATTCAAGCATCTACAGGAGTTGATATTCGTTTTAACGACTATAGTTCAAATTTTAGAGCTAGTGCTGAAGCAGGGGTAAAACCTATAAAACGACTTTGGTTAATTGGTTTTCTTGACTTTTCAACCTCTTTTGAAAATGGAGATGTTATACTTCCCGAAGCTAATTTGGCTACTGGATTGTATCTTAACGATCAGGAGTATGTTGCTTATGGTATAAAGGGTATAGTTGAGATTACAGAAAAGTTTGGAGTGCTAGCTAACTACACTTCAGCAATTTCTGGAACCAATGTGCCTAAAAGGGCTGTTGTTGGTGGAGGTATTTATCACAAATTTTAATCTACTTGAGAACTTTTAGAAAGTTTTTTTCGTCAAGCTATGATTATTCGGTGAATACCTTATTTTTGCCCAAAAGCCACAATAATGAGTTCGTCTACTAGTGAAAGATATAGCCAAAGAGGTGTTTCAGCCTCAAAAGAAGATGTGCACAACGCCATAAAGAATATTGATAAGGGACTCTTTCCAAAAGCGTTCTGTAAGATTGTGCCAGATTATTTAACGAATGATGAGGATTATTGCTTGGTGATGCATGCAGATGGTGCCGGAACAAAATCGTCATTGGCTTATATGTACTGGAAAGAAACGGGAGATTTATCCGTTTGGAAAGGTATTGCTCAAGATGCACTTATCATGAACATAGATGATCTTATCTGTGTTGGGGCTACGGATAATATTATGCTTTCTTCTACTATAGGGCGTAATAAGAACTTGATTCCCGGTGAAGTAATATCCGAAATAATTAATGGAACAGAAGAGCTAATCAAAGATTTGGCGGCGCACGGTTTAACAATCCGTTCTACAGGCGGCGAAACGGCAGATGTGGGTGATTTGGTACGTACTATTATTGTAGATTCTACAGTTACCGCTCGTTTAAAGAAGGAAGATGTTATAGATAACGCCAATATAAAAGCAGGAGATGTTATTGTTGGTTTGGCCTCATTTGGTCAAGCTACTTACGAAAAAGAATACAATGGAGGTATGGGTAGTAACGGACTTACCTCTGCCAGACATGATGTGTTCTCTAAATATCTTTCGGAGAAATATCCAGAGAGCTTTGATGCTTCCGTGCCAGATGATTTGGTGTATTCAGGTAATACAAAATTAACTGATAAGATTGATGATGTTCCTTTGGACGCTGGTAAGTTGGTATTGTCGCCAACACGTACTTATGCGCCTATTGTAAAGAAAATACTTAATAAATATTCTTCTGAAGATATTCATGGTATGGTGCACTGTAGTGGTGGTGCGCAAACCAAAATTCTACATTTTGTAGATGAGCTTCACATTATAAAGGATAATCTTTTTCCTGTTCCACCGCTTTTTAAATTAATTCAAGAACAGTCCGGTACAGACTGGAAAGAAATGTATCAGGTTTTTAACTGTGGCCATCGTCTTGAAATTTATACAAATGAAACTGTAGCCAAAGAACTTATTGCTATTTCAGAAAGTTTTGGCGTGGATGCTCAAATTGTGGGTAGAGTAGAAGCTAGTGCTTCTAAAAAGCTAACAATTGAGAGCACTTATGGCAAGTTTGTTTATTAAAAGCATACGAATCGATTCAATACTTCGTTTTCTATAGTAAACCTCAGTACTATGGAAAGAAAACAGTTCTTAAAAACTTTAGGGGCCAGCGCGGCTTTTGCACTCGCTTTTCCATGTTTGCATGGTTGTTCTAATGATAGCAAAGAAGATGAGGGAGCGGAAGGAAATACCCCCGTGCCTACCGGAATAGATTTTACTCTAGACTTAAGTGATCCCGAAAATGCAAAACTTGCTAATAATGGCGGATTTGTATTGAAAAATTTAGTGGTGGTAGCTAAAAACTTGGAAGGAGAATTTGTTGCTGCTAGCCAAGTTTGTAGCCATCAAGGTTATGAGGAAGTACGTTTTGTGGATTTGGATGGTGGTATATTTTATTGCGATGTGCACGGATCTCGTTTTGAGCAAAATGGCACGCCAATCAATAAAGTAGATGGGGCAACAGCAAAAACATTGAAGATTTTTAAAACTGAATTAACTGATAATATGTTGCGCATTTTTGAATAAATGGCACCGAATTTGTTTTAGTCTAGATATGAAGAAGATTATATTTTTATTTTGCATGAGTGTTGTCACCTCTCTTTCTGCCCAAGATTGGCAGGAAAATTATGCAGAAGCTCAGGCTTTGGCAAAGAAGAACGATAAGAATTTACTATTGGTTTTTGCCGGGTCGGATTGGTGTGCCCCTTGTATAAAACTAGAAAAGACAATTTGGGAATCTGAAGAATTCAAGAAATTTGCTGAAGCCGATTTAATACTTTATCGAGCTGATTTTCCAAGAAAAAAAGCAAATAAACTTAGTGAAGAGCTAACCGCCCAAAATAACGGCTTAGCCGAAAAATATAACTCTCAGGGTCATTTTCCTTTAGTAGTTCTGTTGAATAAAGAGGCTGAGGTCTTAGGGGAGACGGGTTACCTCAAACTCTCTCCTAATGAATATATAACACATTTAAAATCTATGTTTTAGTGAGAATAGTATTTTACATACTTTCTTTTTTTTTCTTATCCAGTGGCTTTGCCCAGGAAAAGAAACTAGTAACTGTACATAAGGCTATGGAACTTATGGGTACACGGTTTGATATTACCGTTGTATCTGGTAATGAAGATTTAGGGTATATAAATATTGAAGAGGCTACAGCGGAAATCCTTCGTATAGAAAATATGATTTCTGCATGGAACCCAGATTCCGAAACTTCATTGATAAATAAAAATGCTGGTATCAAGCCCGTAAAAGTAAGTATGGAGTTGTATATGCTTATTGAACGCGCCAAACAGATTTCTGAAATTACGGATGGTGCATTCGATATTTCTTTCGCTTCCATGGATAATATCTGGAAATTTGATGGTTCTATGAAGGAAATGCCTAGTCCTGAAGATATTCGTGAGTCGATTAAAAACGTAGGTTACGAAAAAATTATTTTGAACCCTATAGAGAGAACAGTGTATTTGAGTCAAAAGGGCATGAAGATTTCTTTTGGAGCAATTGGTAAAGGCTATGCTGCAGATAAAGCTAAGGAGTTTCTTGTTTCTAAACAGGTTTTGGGTGGTATTATCAATGCTGCAGGAGATTTAACTACTTGGGGAACAAAAGCAACAGGAGAAAAATGGTTAATTGGTATAGCGAATCCATTAAGTGAAGAAAAGATTTTTTCTTGGTTACCAGTTGTCGAATCTTCAGTAGCAACCTCTGGAAATTCTGAAAAATACGTCACTTTTGATGGAGTTAAATACTCCCATATTTTAGATCCTAGAACTGGTTATCCTTCTACAGGAATTAATAGTGTTTCTGTTTTTGCAAAGAGCGCAGAACTTTGTGACGCTTTAGCAACAGCAGTATATATAATGGGCAAAGAAGATGGGTTGGCTCTGATAAATCAATTGGGTGTTACCGAAGTTATTTTGATTGATGCTGATAATAAGGTGTATAAGAGTAGTGGTATTCTATTGAGTGAAGAACCTAAATAACCTCAATTTTCGAATAATTGCTTCATTAAGAAAGATACCCTTCATTCTTTAAATCTTTTTTGGAGCTTATCGGTTTACAATATCCTTCTTTTAATAAGTAAATGGTGTCGCTTATTTCCATAATTTCTTGGTAGAAATGGTCTGTAATAATTATCGTGCAATGTTCCTTTTTTCTTTGAATAATCTGTTTTATTTTTTCCACGTAGATAGGAGCTATAAACGAAAAAGGTTCATCTAGTAAAATTATTTTTTTATTTGAATTAAGTACCAAATATGTCTCTATTACACGAAGTTCGCCTGAGCTTAATTCGCTAATTCGGTTTTTTTTATATTTTTCGAAGGAAGGAAAAATAGTAATAAATAAATGCCATTCCACATTGAAATAATCGAACGCTGCATGTATTTTTAGTCCAGTCGGCAGTAATTGATGCTGCGGTAAATAGGCGACCTCTCCAGTTTTATATAATTTCTTCTTTTGATAAACTCCATCAATTCGCACATTGGAATATTTGGAGGAAAGACTTCCGAACAAGATGCGCAGTAAGGAAGTTTTTCCACAGCCGTTTCTTCCAAGAATTCCGGTTATTTTTCCTGTTTCAGCCTTAAGGTAAATACCGTATAGAATACGTTTATGGTTAAAGCTTAGTTCTATGTTGTCTATTTCAAGTTTCAAAATAGATTTAAGATTTTAATGATTATTAGGGTTAGAAAGCTGTCCGTAATAAAAGAGGTCAAAAATAAACGAGTGGTAGAAATACCAAAATTTTTATAGAAAATCAGTTTTTTAGAAGAGAGTCCTGAAAAGGTGAATGCAAAATATAAGAGTAGTGAAATGAACTTTGCTATCAGAACTTTTGTAATAAGGCCATTTGTGCCAGAAGATTTAAGTAGGAAATACTGAATTAGCGTAATGGCAAAGGAAAAAGCTAACAAAGATCGATAGAAAAGAAAGAAAAGGGGATATCGTAGACGGAAAATGCTTTTTATCAAAACCAAGGTATATCAATAAATGTACAAATTTGTCGTAAATTCGCAACACAAGTGATGTAAGATAATGATAGATAAACTTAATATTGTTAAGCAGCGTTTTGATGAGGTTTCTGACCTTATTATTCAACCGGATATTATTTCGGACCAGAAACGTTATGTAGGATTGACCAAAGAATATTCCGATTTAAAAGAGCTTGTAGCTAAACGTGAGCAGTACTTAGAGCTCATGAGCAACATTGAAGAGGCGGAAGAAATTATAGCGGACGGTAGTGATGCAGAGATGGTAGAAATGGCCAAAATGCAGCTAGATGAAGCAAAAGGGGGTATACCTAAAATAGAAGAGGAAATTAAATTAATGCTCATACCTAAAGATCCTGAAGATGCCAAAGATGTGGTAGTTGAAATTAGGGCTGGAACTGGTGGAGATGAGGCTAGTATTTTTGCTGGGGATTTATTTCGCATGTATACCAAGTATTGCGAAGGCAGGGGCTGGAAAACTAACGTTATAGATTTAAGCGAAGGTACCAGTGGTGGTTATAAAGAAATTCAGTTTGAAGTAAGTGGTAAGGATGTTTATGGTACCCTTAAGTTTGAGGCAGGTGTACATCGTGTGCAGCGTGTACCTCAGACAGAAACCCAAGGTAGAGTGCACACCAGTGCCGCAACCGTAATGGTACTTCCTGAGGCTGAAGATTTTGATGTTCAGATAGATCCAAAAGATGTGCGGATAGATTTTTTCTGTTCTTCAGGCCCTGGTGGTCAGTCTGTGAACACCACGTATTCTGCAGTACGTTTAACACACATTCCTACGGGATTAGTTGCGCAATGTCAAGATCAAAAGTCACAGCATAAAAATAAAGATAAAGCCTTTAGGGTATTGCGCTCACGTCTGTATGATCAAGAACTTGCTAAAAAGCAAGAAGAAGATGCAGCAAAACGTAATTCTCAGGTAAGCAGTGGTGACCGTTCAGCTAAGATTAGAACGTACAATTATCCACAAGGTCGTGTAACGGATCACCGTATTGGGTTGACTCTTTACGATTTGCAAAATATTATTGATGGTGATATTCAAAAGATTATCGATGAGCTTAGTTTCGTGGAGAATACCGAAAAACTAAAAGAAGCTTCCGAGATTTTTTAACGAACCTATTTTATAGAAACTTAATTATAGCCGTAGCTTCTCTATGACTACTGAAGAACTTGTTGCCCAGATTAGAAAGAAAAAATCATTTCTATGTATTGGTCTTGATACCGATTTAGAAAAAATTCCGGCGCACCTTCTTGGTGAAGAAGATCCAATATTTGCTTTTAATAAAGCTATTATTGATGCTACGCATGATATTTGTGTGTCGTACAAGCCTAATATAGCTTTTTATGAAGCGTATGGTATTAAAGGATGGCAGTCCTTAGAGAAGACTATTAAATATATTAATGCTAACTATCCGGAAATATTTACAATAGCAGATGCTAAGCGAGGTGATATTGGTAATACTTCCACGCGTTATGCAAAAGCATTTTTCGAGGATTTAGAGTTTGATTCTGTTACTATAGCCCCATATATGGGTAAAGATTCGGTTGAACCATTTTTGGCTTTTAAAGATAAGCACACCATATTATTGGCATTAACATCTAATGTTGGTGCTTTTGACTTTCAAACGAAATTGATAGACGGTAAGGAATTGTACAAAACGGTACTGGAGACTTCAAAAACCTATACTAATTCTGAAAATCTAATGTACGTAGTAGGTGCAACCAAGGCAGAGTACTTGAAGGATATTCGGAAAATAATTCCTAAAAGCTTTTTACTGGTGCCAGGTGTTGGCGCACAGGGAGGAAGTCTAAAGGAGGTTTGCGAAAACGGTATGAGTGAAAATGTAGGTCTTCTTATAAATTCTTCAAGAGGAATAATATATGCCTCAGCAGAATCGGATTTTGCGGATGCAGCAAGGCTTAAAGCTTTGGAGCTACAACATCAAATGGCCGAACTTTTATAATTTTCGAAGAAACTACTTCATCATATTTTCTAGAACTCTTTGAATCTTCTCGGCTTTTTGCTCGAAAAATTCAACCAATTTAGCATCAGTGTACTTCATGTCACTGGCTTTGTTCAAAAAGGTCTGATACTGATACTCTAAAAGCGAAATCACGTTTCTGTTTGATGTGATCGGAGTAACTGTTCCTACTTTGCAATACTGATTTTCCATAATTATAAATACTTTACTACAAATATACGGACGGAATCCAACTTTGGATCTCGATATTCGCTGTAGATAGCAAAAATTAAGTTGAATTGATGATTTATTAACAGTAACTAAATACAAAGCTTGCGAATCTCGTTTAAGACTTGTTAATAACTCTTTTTTTCTTGCAGTTCTGTCAAATCGTTTTTCGTTAAAATGATAAGAAATCAATAATCTCTTTCAGGGCGCTTAGGGAGTTGTGGGTCGAATTCTTAGTATTCTTTGATTTTTGTTGAATTTTTCGTTGTCTAACATCTTTGTGGATTATATTTTTTGGTCAATGCAATAATGGATCAAAAGATTTAATACATTGCAAGGTTCCCAAATGGGAGAAAATAATAGAACACTTGCTGAATTACGTTACATATCTAAATCAAGAATCAGATTCTTGGGTCACCTTCGTTCATGGAGCCGGAGGCAGTTCTTCTATTTGGTTTAAACAATTAAGGGAGTTTAAAAAACACTTTAATATTTTATTACTAGATCTTAGGGGTCATGGTGATTCACAACCAGGCTTAAAAGATGCCTTTGATGATAAATATACTTTTGACTATATCACAGAAGATATCTTAGAGGTGTTGGATTATCTTAAAATTCAAAAATCTCATTTTGTAGGTATTTCCTTAGGTACTGTACTTATCAGGAATTTAGCTGAAAAATATCCTGGCCGTGTGGAGAGCATGGTATTGGGGGGTGCTATTATTAGGTTGGATATGCGCTTTAGGATTTTAATGGGCTTTGGCGGTCTTTTCAAATCACTTGTTCCTTATATATGGCTTTACAAGCTTTTTACTTTTGCGATAATGCCAGATGGCAATCATAAAGAGTCTAGATTACTTTTTGTTCGTGAAGCAAAACGAATGTATCAAAAGGAATTTGTAAGGTGGTATAAAATGGGCTCGCAAATAAATAGACTCTTACGCTTTTTTAGAGCTGGGGATATTAATATTCCTACACTATATGTTATGGGTGGTGAAGATTATCTTTTTCTTCCTTCTGTAAAGAAAATGGTTCAGAAACAATCACAATCTAGTTTGTTGACTATTGAGCATTGTGGTCATGTAGTTAACGTAGAACAGCCCCAACTATTCAATAGGTTTGTTATAGATTTTGTGGCTGACGTAGATAGAGGATAATAAACTTCAAGTAAATACCGTGAGGAATCTTCTCCTTTCGAAATCAGAGTTTATCAGTATTTCAAAAAAAGAATATAAAAAAACCGGTGCTCCCACCGGTTTTAAACTAACTAACTCAAAAATTACTAACTCAAAAAATTCAGTATCACAATCTCTAATTTAAAATGATCAACAAGGTCTTAGAGATTGGTAGCCGTTAAAGACTACTTATGAATTTAACGGGTTAATTTTCAAGTTATTGTAAGGTTAATACAAAATATTTATTTTTAATCCTGTAAGCTAAAAACACGTCTTAAAAGATCAGTTGTTCTAGAGCTTGCGTCGTTTCTAATTTCTTTTTCTTCTACGGCAATCATCGTGAAAACACCATTAAGTGCTTCTTGCGTAACGTAGTCAGTTAAGTCTGGGTTAACCTTCTTCGTAAGCGGTATGTTATTGTATTTTGTAATGAGGTTGCTCCAAATTTTATCGGCACCTACTTTGCTAAAAGAATTCTTAATAACCGGATTGAATTTAGCATAAAGTTGCGTTTGTGTAGCTGAAGTCAAATATTGAGTAGCAGCATTGTCGCTTCCTAATAAAATATTCTTGGCATCACTAAATGTAATTCCCTTTACTGCATCAACAAAAATAGGAGTAGCTTCACCAACAGCATCTTCAGCGGCTCTGTTCAATACCTTAAGGCCTTCATCGGCTAAACTACCAAGTCCAATGTCACGAAGAGTTTTATCTACTTTCTGAAGTTCTTCAGGGAGAAGTATTTTTACGGCTTCATTTTTTAGAAAACCATCTTCTTTGGTTAGTTTGCTTACTTGACTTTGAATGCCTTTATCTAGCGCTTCTCTAAGTCCCGCAGCAATTTGGTCATTGCCTAGGGCAACGCTTCCTTGAGGTAATTGATTTACGACCTGTTGAAGTTCGTGACATGAATTTAAGCTCAATGCAAGAAATAATATAACCAGTTTTTTCATAACTTTTTTAAAATTTAATATTGAGAAAAAAGAGCAGCTTATTAGGTACAGGTATTCTCTGTAACTAAGGACCTTGAACACTTCTTTCTATGTCTTAGGATATACTACGAAAAAATTACTGTCTTATTGTTGTAGACCATAGTCTTTCTAAGAATATGTAGCTTAACTGCTCTTGAAAGCACAATTTTCTCTAAATCACGACCTTTGGCAATAAAATCTTTTATACTATTGGCATGCGTTACCGTAGTAACATCTTGCTCTATAATAGGCCCTGCATCCAATTCTTCGGTAACATAGTGACTTGTGGCTCCAATAATCTTTACACCACGTTTAAAAGCCGCGTGATAAGGTTTGGCGCCTGCAAATGCCGGTAAAAATGAGTGGTGAATATTTATAATACGATTGGGAAAGTTGCTTATGATTTTTGGACTTACAATTTGCATGTAGCGAGCTAAAACAATAAAATCGACTTCATATTCATTTAAAAGCTCCAATTGCTTCGTTTCAGCTTCCGCTTTGGTATCTTTTGTTACCGGTATGTGGTAATAAGGAATGTTAAACTGGTCTGCAATAGGTTTAAGGTCAGGGTGGTTACTGATAATAAAAGGAATATCAACTTCAAGCTCACTAGAGTTAAATCTACTTAAAAGGTCGTATAAACAATGGTTGTATTTAGATACAAAAAGTGCCATCTTGGGTTTTACGCCCGCCTCGTGCATACTCCATTGCATGTTGTATCTATCGGCAAGTTCTCTCTGAAATTCTTGCTTGAATGTCTCAGTGGGAAAATTTGAATCTTCAAAATCACTATCCAAACGCATGAAAAATACGTTGGTTTCTTTGTCTACATGTTGGTCAAGATAAATGATGTTCCCTTTATGTTGATGTATAAAGTTAGTGGTAACACTTATGATTCCCGCTTGATCGGGGCAATGAATAAGAATAGTTGTTTTCAAAATAGATAATTTAAAATCCAAAATTAGAACTTTAAACTAACAATTTTAGTATATCGTAAATTTAAAACAAAATGAAGAGGAGGCTGTTTAATTTAAATTACTGGTGCCCTCAGTCAGGGAAAGAATTTCGCCATTTCTTAAAAGAACGTCTAAAGATTTTTATTTCTTTTCTCAGAAGGTTCAGGTATTCTTTTTCTTTTACCCCATCATTTTCTAAGCCGTTACAGTAAGAATTAATATTACGAATCATAATATTAATGAAGCTCGCACTTTTCATCCGCTCTAAATGACATCCACTAATTTCTGCGGAAGCAATCTTTTTAGGAATAAGAATAGCGTCCGTTAATAACGAATTTGCAATAGTATCTCTATGGCTATTAGATTGATAGAGATTCATAAGGTCTTTGTTCAAAGAAACGTACGAAGCAATCTCCCTACTCATATGGCAGAGCTCTAAAGCTTTTTTGTAGACCGGTAAGGCCCGAAGATTATCGTAAGACATTTTTCTATTACTAAGAATTAGGATTATTAAAGTTACGGCCAGTTTCCAAGTTTTACCTTTAGAATCGAAAGTGATTTCATATATTAGCTTTGGATAACAAGCTATTTACGAATTTTAGGCTCGAAAATGAATATAGACGATTTAAACTGGAAAATACTCAAACTTCTTCAGGCAAATGCTCGCGAAACCTATGTGGATATTGGTAGGCAGGTAGGGCTTACTGCACCTGCTGTTGCAGAACGTATAAAGAAGATGGAAGACTTGGGTATTATAGAAGGTTATAATACAAAAGTTTCGCATGCTAAAACAGGACATCATCTTAAAGCTATTATAACTTTAAGAGCTTTTATGGGTAAACTAAAACCTTTTTTAGAAACCGTTAAGACCTATAAAGAAGTGGTGAATTGTTATCGTATCACTGGGAATGAGAATATTGTTATGGAGGTTGTGTTAAAAGACCAGTTTCATTTGGAACGATTTATAGATAAACTAATTCAGTATGGTGAGACGCGTACCCACATTATACTGTCCAACGTAGTATCAAGTGCGCCAATAGGAAAGAATCCCTTTTAGAGAGGAACTACCGGTATAATAATCCCGTTGCCCGAAATTTCTAAATAAGTACTAAAAACCTGTAAAGAGTTTCTTATATTTAACTTTCAGGCTTTCTGGAATCACGCTATTGAAAATGAAAATATTAGGGTTTTTAGTACTATTACTGTCGTCTATTGGGCTCAGGGCTCAGATAAACGTTGATGTCACCACTTATTCGGTAGAAGAGTTAGTGAAGGATATTCTAATAAATAGTAATTGCGCAGAAACTGGCAATTATACTTCAAAGACCGGTAGCGCAGAAGGTGTGAACGGTATTGGTTATTTTGATGCTAATAGTTCTGACTTTCCTTTTGAAGAGGGTATTGTTCTAAGTACAGGTAGGGCTAAACTGGCTGAGGGACCTAATGATGATATTCACAATTCAGGAAGTGACGAATGGCTTGGTGATGCCGAATTGAAGTCTATTACGGGGTCAGATTTACTTTTCAACGCATCTTATATTCAATTTGACTTTGTTCCTCAAACCAATAGTATCAGTTTCAATTTTTTATTTGCATCCGAAGAGTATCAGGAAAATTACCAATGTACTTTTGGGGATGTTTTTGCATTTATATTAACCGATTCAAAAGGTGTTTCCACAAACTTGGCTGTAATTCCTAATAATAAATTGCCTGTTAGTGTTACGACTATTAGGCCTGGAGTGACAGGGGAGTGCAATAGTAAAAATCTTTCCTATTTTGATAAGATTAACGGAGATGATTCAGCAATATCTTTTCATGGTCAGACTGTTAGTATGACAGCGGAATCTTTAGTGGTGCCAGGCGATTCATATACTATTAAGTTGGTAATAGCGGATAATCGTGATTCTCAAGTAGACTCGGCAGTTTTTTTAGAAGCGGGAAGTTTTTCTTTAGGGTATGATTTAGGAGATGATAGAACTGTGGCTAGCGGAAACCCTGCATGTGTTAATGAAACCATAGCTTTGGATGCTACTGTTGTAGGTGTTGATGATTATGTATGGTTTAAAGATGATGTTGAAATTGCAGCTTGGTCAGGACTATCTACTGTAGATGTTACTGAAGGCGGCGAATACCGTGTAGAACTCGTTTTTTCTGAATCTTGCGTTGCTACTGGAACTTTAGAGGCAGATTTTATTCCTGTTCCTGTTAATATTGACGAGCCAGATTCGTTAATTTTTTGTAATGTAGATGGTGGTGATGGTAAGATAGTGGATCTTACCGTTAATGATAAACTAATACTTGGTGCACAGGACTCACAAATCTATCAGGTTACATATTACTCGTCGTTAGAGGATGCCGAGGCTTTTCAAAATGCAATAGAAACTCCCGAAGCGTATGAGATAACAAATGCATCCGAGACTTTTTTTACTAGAATATCATCTGGAAATAGTTGTTATGAAACCTCTTCTTTTGAGGTAGAGTTATTAGGGGTGGATTTTGAATCAGGATTAGAAGAAGAGTATATCCTTTGTTTGGATTCTAATGGAGATACAATAGACCCGCTACCAGTTTTGAATACAGAACTGTTAACTTCAGAATATGGTTTTACATGGTATAAGGACAGTATTTCTCCGGAAAACTTAATAACGGGAGCAATAGATGCTTTTTATACGGCAAATGAAGAAGGTACCTATGTAGTAAATCTTCTAAATAAAGAATTGGGTTGTCAATTTTCGTTGTCTACCCAAGTAGTTACTTCCCCACAGGCAGAAGTTTTTGAAGTAGTGTTTGTTTCCGACCCTTTTACGGATAACAATACCATAGATATTATGGCCGAGGGAGATGGCAGTTATCTCTATAGTGTTGATGATTCAGATTTTTCTTCAGGAAATAGATTTGAAAATCTAACAGCAGGAGAGCATACCGCTTTTGTAACGGATATTCATAACTGTAGTACACTCTCAAAAGAATTTACAGTAGTAGATTTTCCACGGTTTTTTACACCTAATGGAGATGGAGATAATGAAAGATGGTCTATAGTTGGTTTTGCAGGTATGGAAAATCCTAATGTAAGTATCTATAACCAATATGGAATGTTGTTATTTCAGTTGAACGGAAACGATAGTTGGGACGGCACTTTTAACGGAAAAATAGTTCCGTCAAATGATTATTGGTTTAGGGTGGAATACACCAAAGACGGAGAACGAAAAGAATTCAAGAGTCATTTTTCTTTAAAAAGGTAATAGCCTTTAACCTTGTTTAGAAATATCAAACTTTATTTTCAGTGTTATTTATTAAGTTTTACAATGTAAAATGTATAAAAACACAAACTTTCTGTAGGAGAATGCTCGCTAATCATTAATTTTAATTCATGGACTTGGAAAAAATTAATGAGTACGCTCAGATTGCTACGGATAAGGTAATATTTTACGTACCGCGAATTTTCTTAGCGGGACTTATTTTATGGGTCGGCTTTAAGATTGTCAAAAAAATAGTTGAACTCGTAGGTAAAGCCTTAGAAAAGACTGGGTTTTCAGAAACCTTACGCCCTTTTTTGTCATCTATAGTAGGGGTGCTTCTAAAAGGTACTGTGCTATTTGTTATAGCCACCGTGCTTGGTGCAGATCTAACAGGTTTGTTTGCAATACTTGCCGCAGCTGCTTTTGCTGTAGGTATGGCTTTGCAGGGAAGTTTGGGTAATTTTGCTTCTGGTATATTAATTCTAACGCTCAAACCTTTTAAAGTAGCAGATTGGATACAGGTAGAGGACAAGTTTGGCAGGGTGGTTGAAATTGGTATTTTTAGTACAGATGTACTTACTCCTGGTAATAAAATATTGATTATTCCCAACTCAATGATAACAGAATCTGTAGTAACGAACTACTCAGAAAAAGGGATGATTAGGCTGGAGTTGGAGGTTACCATGCCTTATGAAGAAAGTTTTCCAAAAGTAAGACAGGTTTTAGAGGAAGCTCTAAAAGAGGTTTCAAAAATACTTCCTGAGCCTGTGCCGGAAATTGGTATTGTAGATTTTGACTCCCATAATGTACAATTAATTGTGCGGCCCTATGTATTGCCAGATGATTTTTGGGAAGTAACCTTTAGTGCCAATAAGGCCATAAAAAAGGCCTTTAGCGCACATGATATTAAAGTGGCTTACTCAGAAGGTGTTGAGATAGGTAAAATAGGAGAGTAGTCTTGTCTCCCTATTAATTTATGGAACATACTTCTAATAAAGATCTTTAGGTACCGGCCGTTTGGCTAGATTTTTGATGATTAAATTTTATGAAAAGAATACTACTGTTACTGGCATTTAGTGCTACGTTTATTGGTTCTGCACAAAATATTACATTAAAAAAAGGTGTGGTAATAGATTCGTTAGTAGTCAACGATACCGTTCCCGAAACATTTTCCTTGTATCTGCCAAAGAAATTTGATGTTTCTAAAACTTGGCCGGTTGTATTTGTTTTTGATATGAACGGTAGAGGCAAACAATCTTTAGCCATGTTCAGTGCTGCTGCCGAAGAACAAGGGTATGTACTTGCAGCTTCCAATAACATTAGTGATACACTATCTATTTCTAAAAATATACTAATTACAAGTAGAATGTTGAATACAGTGACTACTATGTTACCTATTAGAAAGAACGGTATATACACGAGCGGTTTTTCTGCAGGTGGCCGGTTTTCTACTCTAATTCCTACTTTTATAAAGGGTGTGGAGGGCGTAATTGCTTGTGGCGCGGCAGTAGCTAATTTTGAGGTGCTTACCAGTAGAAATCCATTTCACTTTATTGGAGTTGTGGGTGATGAGGATTTCAGTTATTCGGAAATGTTGACTGTAGAAAAAGTTCTGAGCAGAATGAAATTTCCTAACCAGTTATTGGTTTTTAATGGTGGACACGAATGGCCTAAAACAGAAGATTTGAGTTCCGCTTTAAGACTTTTGACATTAGCGGCTATGGCAAAAGGAATTGTGTTAAAAGATGAAGCATATGTAGATGCAAACTACACAGCAGATTTAGTAAAAGTAAATAGGTTGTATACTGCAAACAAGCCTTTGTTAGCCGATAACTGGTTAGAAGAGATGTCTGAGGTATACCAGCCTTTTATATCTTTAGATTCTATAAAAGAGAGTAGAAAGGCAGTGCGAAGAAGCCGATTATTTAAAAATAAAAATAGAACTCAGAATGCACTTTCTTTAAAAGAGAGCTTAATAAAAGAGGAATATAATTATTATTTGGAGGAAGATATTCTTACCTATAATTACAACAATTTAGGATGGTGGAAGTACCAAATGGAAGAGCTTCAAAAATTTCAAAAAAATCCAGAAGTACTCCAGCAAAAAATGGGGAAACGTTTGGAGGGTTATGTCAAAGCATTAGTCTCCGATAACGTGGATGTGCTAAGTGCAGAAGACCCGATTGATGGAGAGGCCTTGAATTTTTTATGGATGTTAAAGACAGTCATTGAGCCAGATAATTTTGAAAGTTATCTGAAAATCATATCCTACACAGCCAAAACTGATGATTATGGTACAGCTCTTTTTTACTTAGAAGAACTTCTTAAAAAAGGATATAAGAATCGTAGTGAGTTATACGCGCTAGAAAATACAGCATTGCTTCGCATAACACCAGAATTTAATGAATTGGTAGAGAAATATCTGAAAGGAGCTCGCTACTCTATTATTGAAGAGTAATTGTTGTTATTCCACAATTAGATGTGGGATTTCTGCTAAGTTCCAGTCAATGACCAAGCCTTTTGCTAAAGCATCGGCAACTTCTTTTCCGTATAAATGTTCGCATAAGTAGAGGGCAGCTTCAAAACTTTTAGCACCTCCTGCGGAACTAATATATTTTCCATCATGAACAAATAGAACGCTATCGGCTACTTTTAAGCTGGGAAACATCTTGCGGTATGCTTCAATATCACTAGGGAAGGTGGTAGAGGTTTTTCCTTTAAGAACATCGGCTTTTGCTAAAACAAAGGCACCATCGCAATGGCTTGTCATAAATAACGCAGAACTATCTATTTTACGAACAAAATCAAGCATTACGGTATCCTTCAAATCTGTGTCTAAATGATGTTCTGCACTAGGTATTACCAGAATATCTATTTGTGGTAGCTGGTCTTTGGTATAGTCAAAGTCAGGCAATAAGCGTATACCTTCAAAAGTTGTTATAGGGTCTAATGTGTTGGCCACGGTAAAGGTATTCATGGCTTTTATATTTTCCCGGTATTTGGTATGTTGAAAAATATCGAACGGAGCCGTTAGCTCCGTGTTGAAAGTTCCATCCATAATTAGAAAGGCTACGTTGTAACGGTCAGGAGAAATTTCGGGTACTATTCGTTTTATACCTCCTGTAGTCTTAGGTTGTTCTTTTGGTGTGTTGCAGGAGCAGAACAAAGACAGTATGAGAAATATTGAATAAAGTTTGTTCATTTTTAGTCTTTTATGCTGCAATGTACAATTGGTTCAATTAGGTTAATCACTTTATATTGTATTTTTGTTGCAAAAATTGATTGTATGCGAATTCTTGTTTTGGTTTTTTTCCTTACGGTTTTGGGATGTAAGACCGATAAAAAATATCATGATGCACCTGAAGAAAAGGTAGTGGTTGTTGAAACCGATGCTTTACAGGCTATCTTGGACCATCAAGAAAAATTAAATAAGGAGTTTAAAGACCCGGAAACTTCGCCATTGCCGGATCGTTATCGCAAGAATTTTGAGGTATTGGATTTCTTTGCGCCTGATACTAATTATGTAGTAACGGCCAAGTTTGTTCGTACGCCGGAGGCTTTACCTTTTTTAATGCCCAGTACTACCGGAGATTCTTCTGAGGAAACGGTTTATGGTATAGCCCATTTCACTTTAAATGGAAAAAATAGACAATTAGAGGTGTATCAAAATAAAGAATTGATGCAACAAGAAAAGTTTAGGGATTACCTGTTTTTACCTTTTACCGATGATACCAATGGTGTAGAGACGTATACAGGTGGGAGATATATTGATCTTTCAATACCGGATGGGGATACTATAGTTATCGACTTTAATAAGGCTTATAATCCATATTGCGCCTACAATAAAAAATTTTCCTGTCCTGTCGTACCCAGTGTAAATAATTTGGATACAGAGATATTAGCTGGTGTAAAAGCTTTTGACCCTACTAAAAAATAAAGACCCCAACGTTAAACGTCAGGGTCTTTAAGTAAACTATAAACACTTAACCATTAAACTCTGTTTTTAGAAAGAGTAGACTGCGGCCAATACAAAAGAAGATAAGCTCTTTTGTGCCATTAAGTCGCTATCAAGAAAATATCCAGAATCATCTGAAGCCGTATCTAAACGAAGTTCAGGTTTGATTATTAAATTTCCTATTGTTGCGCTTCCTGTAAGAGTAACAGCAAAAACGCTCGCGTCTGGATCTGCATTGGTGTCAGTTCCGATTGCACCGAAAGCATCGGTTTCAGCAAAATATTCTGCTCTAAGACCAATAGCAAAGTTTTCTGAAGTTGTTAACTGAGGGTAAATTGCTGCACCAGCAAAGCTTCCTGCGCCGTCACCATCAAAATAAGCTGCGTTCAATCCTAGGAAGAAAGAATCAGATAAATCAAATCCACCTGTATAATCAACTTCGTAAGCACCGTTATCAATCAATAGGTTTAAATACTGTCCGCTATATCCTATCTGAGCTCCGTATGTATATTTACCGGTAACATTCAATTCGGTCATATCAGTTGGGTTCATAACTGCTAACATTAAGCTAAAATCATCTGATAAGGCAATATCAGCCTTTAAACCAGTGTGTGAAAACGGACCGTAAGAGAATAAATAAGAAGTACTGTAGTTAAAGTTAGCAACCGGAGATATAACCTCGTAACCTAAGAAAGTATTGAAGTTACCAAAGGTTAAGGTAACAGCGTCACTTACATTCCAGTATGCGTATAATTGATTTACAATATTACCTGTTGCAGAATAAATTGGAGAAGCAAATATGGCATCCGTTCCTCTTGGGCCAAATACTAAATCTGCTACGAAACCAACTTTTTCGCCTTCATAACCTGCAACAAAATTTGCCATACCTAGAGAGAAACCTGGTAAGTTGGCGAATGATGAACCTGGCGCAGCGTTTGGAGCACCATCTGGTGCAGAATTATCTCCGTTTAGATTGGCACGGTAGTATGCATCAACAGAACCAGTAAAAGTAAATGATGGTTTAGTTTCTTCCTCTTCTTCTTCCTGTGCAACAACAGCGGTCGCAGAGAAAAGTAATATTGCTAGGAAAAATAGATTTTTTACGTATTTTGTATTTGTAATCGCTTTCATCTGTATTTTATTTAGTTATCCCTGTTAGGAATGATTTAATTGTAATCTGTGAAGATTTTGAAAGGGTTATATAACGGAGCGTTCTGCAAAACGCTCCGTTTCTAATTAATATATTTAATCGTTTATGAAATCTGGGTAAGCATCCATACCATGTTCATGAATGTCAAGACCTTCGATCTCTTCTTCTTTGCTCACTCTAAGTCCCATTACCGCTTTTAAGGTTCCAAGGATAATAAATGTGCACACTACGCAGAATACACCTACGATCAATACACCGTATAACTGCGTCATGAACTGCTCACCGCCTGCTTTGGCTCCGAAGATACCTACTGCTAATGTTCCCCAGATACCACATACCAAGTGAACTGCAACGGCACCAACAGGATCGTCTAATTTCATTTTGTCAACTAAAGCAACTGCAAAAACAATTAGTATACCTGCTAAAAAGCCAATTACTACCGCTTCGTTGGGAGACATAAGGTCAGCGCCAGCCGTTATACCTACTAGACCACCTAGAATACCGTTAAGGAACATAGTTAAATCTAAATTCTTGTATAATACGGTAGATAGAATCATAGCTCCAAAACCACCTGCAGCAGCAGCTAAACTTGTAGTTACCAATACTAGAGAAGTTAATTCTGGATCAGCTGATAGTACAGAGCCACCGTTAAATCCAAACCATCCTAACCATAGGATAAGTACACCTGCTGTTGCCATTGGAATACTGTGACCAGGTATAGCTTTAGCCTTACCATCTTCGTCAAATTTACCAATACGTGAACCTAATAAGAAGATAGCAACCAATGCTGCCCAACCTCCTACAGAGTGAACTAATGTAGAACCTGCGAAATCATAAAAACCCCATGAGTCTAAGAAACCACCACCCCATTTCCAAGCGCCTACAATAGGATAAACAAGACCTACGTAAATAACTGTGAAAATCATAAAGGCTCCAATTTTAATACGTTCTGCAACGGCACCAGATACAATAGTAGCTGCTGTAGCTGCGAACATACCTTGAAACAAGAAGTCTGTCCACCATGTGTAACCTCCATCTGCATATTCTGGAGTCATTCCGTTTTCAGGAGCTGATATTCCAAAGCTATCCATTGAGAATTTTATAATTCCAGAAGAACCTTCTTCAAATCCTGGGTACATAAGGTTAAAGCCCCATGCGTAGTAAAGTAAAAGTCCACCTGTAATAATAAAGATGTTCTTAAATAATATGTTTATTGTATTTTTTTGTCTTGTAAGGCCGATTTCCAAAAAAGAAAACCCGGTGTGCATGAAGAATACCAAGGCGGTAGCCAACATCATCCAAACGTTATTTGCTGTAAATAATCCTGCGTCCATTTCTATAAAGTTTAGTTATTGGTTTTTTTAGTTGATTCCAGATTGTCCGTTTTCTTTTGTACGGATTCTGTATGCTTCTAAAATTTCAGAAACAAAGATTTTCCCATCTCCAACATTACCAGTGTAAGCTGCTTCGAGAATGGTGTCAACAGTACGTTGTGCAAATTCATCAG
Organism: Zobellia barbeyronii; assembly: GCF_018603515.1. Lineage (GTDB taxonomy): Bacteria > Bacteroidota > Bacteroidia > Flavobacteriales > Flavobacteriaceae > Zobellia > Zobellia barbeyronii. The sequence goes on along the minus strand of NZ_JACATN010000004.1, from coordinate 95,116 downwards.
ATACTACTATAGAAAGGTATCTTCTTTGAATGTCGCTCGTGCTATAAGAGATACCTCTATATACATGACCTTGTTTTTCATTTCCTACTCCGGTTACATCCCAGTAACTGAAGAAGTTAACCTCTATCTGATGTAGTGCCTTTTTAACTTCATCAAACTTAGATTTTCTAATAATTGCCTCGATTTGTTTCATAAGTATTGTATTAATTAGAGAAGCAAATGTATGTTAAATTAATTAACACCCTCAAAATTTTGGGGTCTAAGAAGTAATTTTTATGTTTATAGGAATATTACCCCCTATATTTTTTGGGGTATACAATTAAATTTAGTCAAAAATGCATTTTCGTTGATTGGTATCTACAAAAACTAACGAAAAATTGAAAAAATCGCGCAAAAACTGCCATAAGATTAGATAATCTTAATTTTACTACTTAAAATTCTATATTTTTAACAAAAGGGGTGTGGAGCTGTTATAAAATTTTTAATCTATAACAATTTGGATAGCCATAAACCGAAGGATACAGCAGCAATGCCAACCACTATACTGGCTATAAGGTAGATAGAGAAATGTACAAGTTCGCCAGAAGTTAAAAGCGAATGTTTTTCAAAAGCAAAAGTAGAGAAAGTAGTGAAGCCTCCGCAAAAACCTGTTGCTAGTAAAAGCGTTTGGTTTGGGGTTAAGTAATTGGTTTTAATAGAAAGTCCTAAAATAAGACCAATTAATAGGCAACCTATAATATTGACTAAAAAAGTACCTAAAAAGAAATATTGAAAGTGAGTGTTGAGGGATTTAGAAACTAGATAGCGAAGTGTGCTACCTATGCCACCTCCTAGGAATACGAGTAACAATTGTTTCATCGGTGCAAATTACATAAATAATTTATCAGATGAACTGTGCTTTTAGCACTTACTTGTTAAACCGCTTTCTTAAGTTTTGAAGAAAGATTGTTTAGAGGATAAACTTTAGGAGATGTAGACTCATTTGCCTGAGATTTTTTACCTCCGTTATTTATTCCGCTTAAACTGAATACCATAAACAGAGCATTTGCTCCGATAAGTACTAAAAGTATTGTGAAAAAAGTCATCATAATATTGCCCCTTTGGAATAGATAACGCAAAATTACGCTATTTGTTATGTTATACGTCAAAAAACGGCTTTTGGTCGTTAAAAGTGGTGCTTTTAACGAAACTGTGAAAATTATCTTAATATTTCAAGAAATGCTTAATAAAGAGGAGAATTATTACGAATGCTATGAATAAAAGTCCTACCCATTTCACCCCTTTGTAGTTTTTTGCATGTAATTTTTTGTCTTTTCTGTAAGAGAAAAAGATAATAACGATAAAACAGATAGCAAAAATCGCTGCAAAAGCGGTTTGTCCGGTAGTGAACATATTCTTTATTTTTAGGCAAAATTACGCTATTATTGGCAGAAACTATTTTTAAATCAATACAACTATAGATGAAAAACAAACTTAGTGCCGTAGCGCTTTTTCATACCTCTTTTGGGCAAGGCGTTTCAGAAACCATGAAAGCAGATTTGGGTGAAGCCAAGAACCTACTACGTTTTAATTTAATGGATGAGGAGAACAACGAATACTTGGAAGCTGTAAAAAACAATGATCTTGTTGAGGTTGCCGATGCTTTGGGCGATATGCTTTATATATTATGTGGAACCATATTGGAACATGGTATGCAACACAAAATAGAAGAAGTCTTTAATGAGATACAGCGTAGTAATATGAGTAAGTTGGGTGCAGACGGTAAACCTATTTACCGCGAAGATGGTAAAGTGCTTAAAGGGCCAGATTATTTTAAGCCCAATATTTCCGAGATTTTAAAAGGATAATGATATTCTTCGTGAAGTATAAAAAAAAACGGTCACTAAGAATTTAGTGACCGTTTTTAGTATCCTTAATATATAAGGTTTATAAAAATCTCTAATTATTAAAGACCAACTCTCCAACCAAACGGGTCTTCGGAACGGTTATATTGTATATCCGTAATCTCTTTCTTCATTTGAGAAGAAAAGCTATTTTCTATTTCAGGTAAATCATAATCTACGTCTCTGTAGCCAAATGTAGAAATTGGAGAAATGACAGCGGCAGTACCTGCTCCGAACATTTCTTTCAATCTCCCGTTTTTAGCAGCTTCAACCACTTCTGTAACAGTAATTTTTCTTACCTCTGTTTTTATTCCTTTTTTCTCAGCTAGCTGTAGAATACTTTTTCGGGTAATACCATCTAGTATACGATCACTAGTTGGACCTGTAATTAAAGTGTCATCAATACGAATAAAAATATTCATTGCACCAGCCTCTTCTATATATTCATGTGTGCTATCATCCGTCCAAATAACTTGGTTGTAACCTTTAGCTACTGCCAATTGCGTAGGGTAGAACTGGCCAGCATAATTACCACCTGTCTTTGCGTAACCTACTCCGCCATTTGCTGAACGAGAATACTTTTCTTCAATAAGAACCTTTACTTTTCCTGAGAAGTAAGATCCAGATGGAGCAAGGCAGATTATAAACTTATAAGCATCAGCAGGAGACGCGTGAAAGCCATTTCCGGACGCAAATATAAAAGGTCTTATGTACATAGAACTTCCTTCGGTCTGAGGAATCCATTTGTTGTCTAATTCCAATAACGCTTTAAGCCCTTCCATGAAAAATTCTTCTGGCAATTCTGGAATAGCCATACGGTTTGCTGAGACATTCAACCTTTTGTAGTTTTCCAACGGTCTAAAAAGCCAGGTTTTGTTCTTATCATCTTTGTAGGCTTTCATTCCTTCAAAAATAGATTGACCGTAATGAAATATTTTTGCAGATGGATCAAGAGTAATAGGCTGGTAGGGAGTTATTTTTGGAGTTTCCCAAGCACCATTTCTATAATCGCAGACGAGCATGTGGTCAGAGAATACACTGCCAAAGGCAAGATTGTTAAAATCTACTTGTTCGATTTTGGATTCTTTTACCTTTTCTATGCTGATTTTTTGCATGGTCGAGTTCATAATTTTTAGAATTAAAAAATTAAAATTAACGAATTATCCTTACCTGTTCTTCTTTTTTCGTTATAAAATGCCCAGTTTTGCGGTACATATCTAATTTTTATCGGAAATGCGTCTATTTAACAATTTACTTGCGGTTTTTATGGTGGTTTTGGCCTGTAGAGGCCAAGAAACAGAAAAGGTCACTTTTGACGGTGTTGACTATCAAATTATTGGTGCTAATCTAGAGGCTAGTAATGTCTTGACAGATGCCGAAATGACAATGAGGTTTGATAAAATGACGGTTAAAGATACGCTTCGGACAAAATTTAAAGCTACAGTAACGGATGTTTGTAAAGTAAAAGGCTGTTGGATGAAGTTAAAGTTGGATGATGGACAAGAGGCTATGGTGCGTTTTAAGGACTACGGTTTTTTTATGCCAAGTGATATAACAGGAAAAGAGGTGGTTGTAAACGGGTATGCCTATGTTGAAGCTATGAGTGTGGAAGACCAAAAGCACTACGCCAAAGATGGAGGAGAAGCAGAATCGGAAATCGCAAAAATTACGGAACCTAAGAAAACCTTCGGTTTTGAAGCAGATGGTGTTTTGATTAAAAATCAATAGTTTGGAAAGAAAGATTATTACCACAGGAGATGGGTCTAAGACTATTCAAATTTCTGAATGGGATGAGCAGTACCACTCAAAACACGGTGCTGTACAAGAAGCATATCACGTTTTTATAAAACATGGCCTCTCACTCTTCTTTGGAAAAAAGGTAGATATTCTTGAAATAGGTTTCGGAACAGGACTTAATGCCCTAATCACCCACATTGAATCGAAAAAAAATAATACAGAAGTTGCTTATAGAGGAGTGGAAGCTTATCCTGTTTCTCCAGAAGAATTAGAGCAGCTCAATTATATTTCAGAATTAAAGGCAGAAGAATTTCAAAAGGATTTTGAGAAAATGCACCAGTCGCCCTGGGAAAGCGATATTCTGATTTCTGAAAATTTTATTCTTAAAAAAGAGCAAAAGCTTTTTGCTGATATAGCAGACGAAAATGTTTTTGATCTCGTTTATTTTGATGCATTTGGCGCGCGGGTTCAGCCCGAGTTGTGGACAGAAGAGATATTCTTAAAAATGTATCAAGCCATGAAAGAAGGTGGAGTTTTAGTTACTTATGCAGCCAAGGGTAGTGTAAGAAGAGCTATGCTTGCGGTAGGTTTTGAGGTTGAACGCTTGCCTGGGCCACCGGGAAAAAGAGAGATGTTAAGAGCTAGAAAGTAGTTTTTTAGTTCTAAAGAAAAGTTAACAAAACACAGGTCATCCCATTTTCTTAACATATGGACACGGTTTAGTGTTAAATCCGAATTAAATGATAGTCAGGTGATTTGGAAATCCTATATCTTTGGTTTATGAGAATACTGATTACAGGGGCAACAGGTCTGGTAGGCAGTGCGATTGTAGAGCAATGCCACAAGAAAGATATTGCAGTAAATTATCTTACTACCAGTAAAAGTAAAATTACTTCAGAGCCCAAATTTCAAGGTTATTATTGGAACCCTGATAAAGGAGAAATCGATTTAGATTCCCTTATCGGAGTTTCTGCTATTATAAATTTGGCAGGTGCCAGCATCTCCAAAAGATGGACCTCCAGTTATAGAAAGGAAATTATGTCCAGTCGGGTTAATTCTTTGCGTACGCTGCATACTGCGTTGGAAAAGGTTGATACCACAGATATATTCTCTTTCGTTTCAGCGTCTGCAATTGGCAGATACCCAGATTCTTTGAGTAAATTTTATACGGAAGAAGAAACAGCCGTAGACGATAGTTTTTTGGGAGAAGTGGTAGAGGTCTGGGAAAATGAAATAGATAAATTCAATAGTTTTGATTTTAAAGTAGCCAAAGTGAGAATAGGCTTGGTTATGTCTTGCAAAGGTGGGGCACTTCCAGAAATGGCTAAACCTGTCAAGAATTATGTGGGAGCTGCATTTGGTAGTGGCGAACAGTGGCAGTCTTGGGTTCATGTTTCAGATTTAGCACGGATATTTATGTTTGTTGTGGAGCATGGTTTGGAAGGTATTTATAACGGTGTAGGTCCCAACCCAGTAACGAACACTAAGCTTGTTAAAGAAATAGCCAAGGTTCTAGATAGACCAGTTGTGTTACCTAATATACCTAAGTTGGTAATGAAGATAATTTTAGGCAAAATGTCTTATTTGCTGTTTGCGAGCCAACGGGTAAGTTGTAAAAAAATAGAGGAAGAAGGTTTTAATTTTACCTTCCCCAATGTATGTGTAGCTTTAGAAGCAATATACAGTAGTCCAGAATGTACTGAATCATCTGAATTGGGTTCTTTAACTAAGGAGTATAGTTCTTAGAATAGATAATTGTACGGGATTTAATGAATATAACACCTGCAGTTTGCAGGTGTTTTTTTATGACTTGTATTCAATGTTTTGTCGCATTGTTGTCTGTTAGGTTCATAGAGGCATGTTATAGGTTCTTTTTTAATGACATTTTGACAATTTTGAAGAAATGGCAGTACTTTTGCCAACCTAAAACGAGAATTCAAATTGTATCACAATGAGCGATAAACAAAATACAGAAGATTTTGAAGAAGTTTTGGATGAAAACCAAACTGAAGCAACATCTGAGAGCAATATAGAGCAAGAAGAACTAAGTGTAGAAGAACAGTTAAGGGAAGACCTTGCGAAGGAAAAAGATAAATTCCTTCGATTGTTCGCTGAGTTTGAGAACTTCAAAAGAAGAACTTCAAAAGAGCGAGTAGAGCTATTCAAAACAGCCGGACAAGAAATCATGGTTTCTATGTTACCGGTTTTGGATGATTTTGAGCGTGCTCTAAAAGAGATGGCCAAATCAGAAGACAAAGAAATGTTTAAAGGTGTAGAGCTTATTCGTGTTAAGTTTCGCGAAACCTTAAAATCTAAAGGATTAGAAGAGGTAAGTGCAGAGGCAGGTGATGTTTTTGATGCTGATATACACGAGGCTATTACACAAATTCCAGCTCCAAGCAAGAAACTTAAAGGCAAGATTGTAGATGTTGTTGAAAGAGGATTTAAGCTTGGCGATAAAATTATTCGTCATCCAAAAGTGGTTGTAGGAAACTAAAAATCAAGAATGAAGGAAGATTATTATGAAGTACTTGGCATTAGTAAAAGTGCCAGCGCAGCGGAGATAAAAAAAGCCTATAGAAAAAAGGCATTGGAGCATCATCCAGATAAAAATCAGGGTGATCCCAAGGCTGAAGAATTGTTCAAGAAGTCTGCGGAAGCGTATGAGGTTTTGAGTAATGCTGACAAAAAAGCACGTTATGACCAGTTCGGACATGGCGCTTTTGACGGTTCTGGCGGTTTCGGCGGCGGCGGCGGTGGAATGAACATGGATGATATCTTCAGTCAGTTTGGAGACATTTTCGGTAGCGCCTTTGGTGGCGGTGGCGGTGGTTTCGGCGGCGGAGGTTTTGGTGGAGGCCAACGTAGGGTTAAAGGAAGTAACCTACGTATACGTGTAAAGTTAACCTTGGAAGAAGTAGCCAATGGCGTTGAGAAAAAGATAAAGGTCAAAAGAAAAAAACAGGTAAGCGGTGTTACATACAGGACTTGTGGAACTTGTGGAGGTGCTGGTCAGGTGACCAAAATTACCAATACAATTCTTGGACGTATGCAAACTGCAGCAACCTGTAGTACTTGTGGTGGTAGTGGTCAGGTTTTAGATAAAAAACCTAGTGATGCCGATGCTCAAGGACTTAAAGTTACTGAGGAAACTGTGTCTATTAATATTCCAGCAGGGGTAGAAGATGGTATGCAGTTAAAGGTACCTAATAAAGGTAACGATGCACCTGGTAGTAATGGAATACCTGGAGACCTGTTAGTGGCTATTGAGACTATAGATCACGAGACTTTAAAACGTGAAGGAGATAACCTGCATTATGACTTATACATTAGTTTTTCTGAAGCCGTTTTGGGTACTTCTAAAGAAATTGATGCTGTTGTTGGTAAAGTCCGCATAAAACTAGAGTCTGGTATTCAGTCTGGTAAAATACTACGCTTAAGAGGTAAAGGTATCTCAAGCATTAATGGTTACGGTAGTGGCGATTTATTAGTTCATGTAAATGTTTGGACTCCAAGAGAGCTGAACAAAGAGCAAAAAGACTTCTTTGAGCGAATGCAGAACAATGAAAATTTTGTACCAAAACCTGAGAAATCTGATAAGTCATTCTTTGAAAAAGTGAAAGATATGTTCTCATAAATCCATTTTATTGGGTTTTAAATAAAAAACGTATATTTGGTTTAATATTGGATTCCAATATTAATTTTCTTTTTCATAGCAATTTTTTTCCCATCCTTATTTACTTAAGGGTGGGTTTTGTTTTTAGAGACATTGGCAATGTCTTGTGAAGACAAAAAACTATCTTTGACAAAATTCTTGTATGAACAATATTTTGGTCACTAAAGAGGTCACCAAACAATTTGGAGAATATACCGCTCTAGACAAAATTTCTTTAGAGATTCCTGAAAATAGTATCTACGGACTTCTTGGTCCTAACGGTGCAGGGAAGACTACCCTTATTCGTATTATAAATCAAATTACATACCCAGACAGTGGTGAGGTTTTGTTTAATGGAAAGCCATTAAAAGCAGAACATATTGCCCAAATTGGGTACTTGCCGGAAGAAAGAGGTCTATACAAGAGTATGAAGGTTGGTGAGCAAGCACTTTATCTTGCACAATTAAAAGGACTATCAAAACCCGAGGCAAAAAAGAGATTAAAATTTTGGTTCGAAAGATTAGAGATAGGCGATTGGTGGAACAAGAAAATTCAAGAACTTTCTAAAGGTATGGCGCAAAAAATACAGTTCATTGTAACTGTATTACATGAGCCAAAACTCTTAATTTTTGATGAACCTTTTAGTGGGTTTGACCCTATTAATGCCAATATTATAAAAGAAGAAATACTCAGGTTAAAAGATAATGGAACATCAATTATATTTTCGACCCATAGAATGGAATCTGTTGAAGAACTTTGCGAGTACATAGCATTAATACACCGCTCCGAAAAAATATTAGACGGTAAGTTATCTGATATTAAAAAAGCCTATAAGAACAACATATTTAATGTAGGCTTGCAGACAAATAATGCGGATATACTTTTAAGAGAATTAACAGATAAATTCACAATAAGTGCTTCTAAATTTGATGCTAAGGAAAATCAGTTAGATTTCACCCTTCAATTGCCTACGGACGATTCAGGAGAATTATTGACTTATTTGGCATCAAAAGCAAACATCAATCATTTTGTAGAGACCATTCCGTCTACAAGTGAAATTTTTATACAAACGGTACAAAGTAAAGGAAAAGGTCTAGATGAATAAATTACCACTAATTATAAAAAGGGAGTATTTAGCCAAGGTGCGGAATAAGTCTTTCGTTATAATGACATTTTTAAGTCCCATTCTTATGGTCGCAATGGTGGTACTTGTTGCGTATTTGGCCAAAGTGAATGATAACGAATCTCGGGTTATAGGAATATTAAACGAGAGTAATTTTTTTTCAAATGATTTTGTACCTAGCGCAACCACAGCATTTGTAGATTTTAGGGATGTTACGTTACAAGAGGCAAAAGACTCTGTTGCCAGTTTAGGTTTTGATGGTCTTTTGTATATACCAAAAGATTCAACTGTAAGAGCCGTAACAAAACGCTCTTTCTTTTATACAAAAGATGCGCCTCCTACTCAGGTAGTAGAAAGACTTGAGAATACTTTTCAAGAGCGATTACGTCAAGAAGGATTACATCAATTGGGTATCTCTGCGGCAGATTTCGCAAAGATGGATACGCATTTTCAGATGAATACAGAAACCTTTTCCGGAGAGACGAACCTTAAGGGTATAAATGAAATAAAGGCTTTTATTGGGGGTGGTTTTGGCTACTTGATTATGATGTTTATTATCATCTACGGAGGTTTTGTCATGCGGAGTGTCATAGAAGAAAAAACCAGCCGAATTATTGAGGTTATTATTTCATCTGTAAAACCGTTTCAGCTCATGCTGGGTAAAATAATAGGTACTTCTCTAGCGGGGCTTACTCAATTTGCCATTTGGATTGTATCCGCGAGTATTCTTCTATTAATATCATTTGCCGTTTTTGATATAGACCCATCTGCAATGAATGCTGGAGCATCCATTGCCCCAAATATGGGGCCTAGCTTACCTACGGTAGACCAGACCATGCAGTTATATGCCCAAGAACTTTTTAAGATTCCGTGGGCGATGCTTATTACTTTCTTTTTGATATATTTTATACTGGGTTATTTAATTTATAGCTCAATTTATGCGGCTATAGGAGCTGCAGTAGATAATGAGACGGATACACAACAATTTATTTTTCCTATTATTTTACCCTTAATGCTAGCTATCTATGTGGGCTTCTTTTCGGTCTTTAGTAATCCACATGGTCCTATTGCTGTTGGTTTTTCATTGTTCCCGTTAACCTCTCCAATTGTTATGCTCATGCGTCTGCCTGGAGGTATTGGAGAAGGAGGTGTACCCGTTTGGGAACTGGTCACTTCTATTGTCCTATTAATTGTTACATTTATAGGTATAGTATGGCTGGCTGCAAAAATTTATAGGGTAGGTATTCTTATGTACGGTAAAAAACCAACCTATAAGGAATTGTTCAAGTGGTTAAAATATTGAGCATGATTCAAGAAACGCAAAGTAAAGTAGAAGAAATTCTAGAAGTAGGCCTTTGGCAAGGGATTAAGGATTTTCTTAATCTTGGACTCAGGTATGGGGAGGGAGAAAACTCCATTAATATTACTATTGGACTTTTGCTGCTGGTAACTGTTGTTTTCTTAATTACCGGGTTTGTGCTAAAATGGTTGCGTATACTTTTAACGCAACGTATGGAAGCAGAAGACAAACTTAAGTTTGTTAGTGTTTTTAAATTCATAAGGTACTTAGTCTATGTAGTGGTTATCCTCTTGACTATGAGTGCGGCCGGTATAGATATAACACTACTTCTTACGGCTTCTGCAGCACTTTTTGTTGGTTTGGGCTTAGCGTTACAAGAGCTCTTTCAAGATGTAATTGGAGGTATTTTTATTATTATAGATAAATCTCTTCATGTTGGTGATATTATAGAAATAGATAGTAAAGTTGGCAAGGTGTTTGAAATAAAATTGAGAACAACCAGGGCTATAACTAGAGATGATAAAGTAATAATCATTCCCAATCATAAGTTTATCAGCGACATAATTTATAACTATACCCAAAACCATAAAACAACCAGAGAGCAAATTAAAATTGGTATTGCATATGGCAGCGATATTAATTTGGCAACGAAAATCTTAGAAACTCTTGCAGGAGGGCAAAAGGGCATATTAAAAAGTCCAAAGCCATTTGTAATTTTTGAAGATTTTGGAGACTCAGCCTTACTGTTTACTCTTAATTTTTATACTATAGATAGTTTTAATGTCACTAGAGTTAAAAGTGAAATGCGATATAAATTAGACGCGGAATTTAGAAAGAACAATATTTCTATACCGTTTCCGCAAAGAGATGTACATATTATTCAACAGAAACCGTTTCAACATAGTAACGCTAATAATATAGAAGCAAAATAGAGTGAATTGCAGAAAATTTAGTGCCTGTGCTGTCTTTTTTCTTTTGTGGTCTTTTGTTGGTCTAAGCCAAACTCCAGACATAGTAAGGGCAGAGTATATGATGATGCCAAGAAATGGTTCGGATGCCGAGCTATCTAGGATGAAGCTTTTGGTGAATGTACCTATAAAAGTGAAAGATTCTAATAATCTAGTGGTAATTGGAGTAGAATATAACCGATTAGCTTATAATTTACAAAGAGAGCTCCCTTTTAGTAGTGCCGGTCTAAAGCAGTTTCATGTAGTAGACTTTAATATGGCCTATGTTTGGAAATTTACACCAGACTGGCGGTTTATAGGCGTGGTTACACCTCGTTTGTCATCTACCTTGTCAAACCCTTTGGAAAACGGAGATTTTTCGGTAAATGCTACGGCAGGTTTTCTTAAAGAGAAGAAGAATATAGATAAACCTTCTATTATGGTTTTAGGTATTGCTTATAATTCTACAGTAGCGCTTCGTGTGCCTTTGCCTATTTTCTATTATGAAAAACGCTTTCATAAAAACTGGAGCTATGTTGTGGGAGTCCCAAAAACCGGAATGAAATATCACATGAAAGAAAAGCATCAGTTTCAGACTGAATTTATTTTTGATGGTTATTATGTGAATTTGCAAAATAATATCGTTCTACCTAATACAACAAGTGCTTCTTCGGTATCATCATCGGCGGCATTAGTTACTGTGGGCTATCAATATAAATTAGCTGCAAATACATTTCTTTATGCTTATGCTGGTCATACGGTATTTCAAGATGGAGTATTAAGAGACGAAGACAGAAATGACATTTTTACATTAAACGATAATCCTAGTTTCTACTTTAGAACAGGATTTAGAATAGGACTTTAAAATTAAGATACTATGCCCAAAATATTGGTAATCGAAGACGAAGCTGCAATTAGACGTGTACTGGTTAAGATTCTTTCCGAAGAAAGCGACAGTTATCAACTGGAAGAAGCAGAAGACGGTCTAAAAGGTCTAGAAGCTGTCAAGAACAACGATTATGATCTTGTGCTCTGCGATATTAAGATGCCAAAAATGGATGGTGTAGAAGTGCTCGAAGCGGCTCGTAAAATAAAGCCAGAAATTCCCTTTATAATGATTTCCGGTCATGGAGATTTAGATACTGCGGTAAACACCATGAGGCTTGGTGCTTTTGACTACATTTCAAAACCACCAGATCTTAACCGCCTTTTGACAACTGTACGAAATGCGGTAGATCGCAAAGTGTTGGTTGTTGAAAATAAGGTATTGAAGAAAAAGGTGAGTAAGAATTATGAGATGATCGGTAATAGCGAAGAGATTTCCGTTATTAAAGATATGATTGAGAAAGTGGCTCCTACTGATGCCCGTGTGCTTATAACAGGTTCAAACGGTACGGGTAAAGAGCTAGTAGCACACTGGGTTCATGAAAAAAGTTACCGTAGCGGTGGGCCGTTTATTGAGGTGAATTGTGCCGCTATTCCATCAGAATTAATAGAAAGCGAGCTTTTTGGTCACGTAAAAGGTGCTTTTACATCTGCCGTAAGGGACCGTGCCGGTAAATTTGAAGCAGCTAATAAGGGTACTATTTTTCTTGATGAAATTGGTGATATGAGTTTATCTGCCCAAGCCAAGGTGCTAAGAGCTCTTCAGGAAAGTAAAATTTCTCGTGTAGGTACTGATAAGGATATTAAAGTAGATGTACGCGTTATTGCTGCAACGAACAAAAATCTTAAGAAGGAGATAGAGGAAGGTAATTTCCGAGAGGATTTGTACCATAGATTGGCGGTAATTTTAATCCAAGTTCCAGCCTTGAATGATAGACGGGATGATATACCGTTGCTTATAGAACATTTTGCTAAAAAAATAGCTTCCGAACAGGGTATTGCACCCAAAGTTTTTTCGGCTAAAGCCATCAAACTTCTTAAAAGTTACGATTGGACAGGGAATATTAGAGAGCTAAGAAACGTTGTTGAACGTTTAATTATTTTAGGAGGAAAAGAAGTAGCAGAAGAAGATGTGAAACTTTTTGCTAGTAAATAATCTACAAATTCACGTAGCTGTAATATCTGGAAACGTAGAGTAGGATTATGAAATAGTCCTACTTCCTTTCGCAGTTACCCAAACGGTCAAGAGCCTTCTCGGTAATTTCTTTGGTCTTTAGATTGTAGTATTTCTTGCTTTCAGACAAGTGCGGCTTTAAAAGTTCTTGCTCACAATTTTCGTAAATATTTTGAGCAAAAGCACGAGCTTCGGCACAATCTACGGTATTTATAACATTATCTAAAGAAGTTTTATACTTCAATAAAGAGGTGTCTATTCTCTGACGTATTTTATTCTGGTCAAGAAAAGCCATAGTCTCTTCTTTGTTAGAACTTGCAACGTTCATAATCAAATTATCGGAACCATATATACTTCCATGTTCATCATGGTTTGCAATTGCTTCTAAGCTTTCTATGCTAAATAAAAGTGCTTTGTTCAATAATATTCTAGCACCTGCAAGCGAAGTGGCTTTAGTGGCGTTTTTTAAGTATTCAATATTCTCTAGAACACTGTCCGAAGCTTCTTCACAACCACAATCTGCAATATTTTTTTTTGATTTCTCAAGGGCAGTTAATGCCTTATATGTATAAAAACGAGTCATTTGCAAGTCTTTCATAGAAAGAGCTTTTTTAGTTTGATTTTTTACGTAACCTATATTAGAGGTTGCATAATCACAATCCTGACTTGCCCCATAAGAGGAAGAAAATGTAAATATGAATAGAAATAGTATAAAGTAAAATAACTTCATATGTTAGGTTTTATGTGCTGTAAAATTTGGGATTATTACAATGTAAAGTTACCCCGGTCAGGTGGTTAACGTGTAGTTTTTTCGATGGATGGCGCCCCCTCTGAGGTATTTTGGATGAACCGGAAGTTTCTGTTGCTAAACGGTCATTTTTTTTAACATTCTCAACCGTTCAACGGTAAAATAGTTTTATATTCAGCCTATGTATGGAAAAAAAATAACCTCATTTAGGGTCGATAAGAGTATCGAGTTGTCAAAATGTGCTACCAAAGAAGATTTTGGTGTCAGCGATAAAAAACTGAAAAAGGACTTGGAATCCATCCGTGAGGAGCTGGGTGATTTTCAAGATACACTCTACGCTCACTCAAAATACAGCGTATTAATCTGCTTACAGGGTATGGATAGCGCCGGAAAGGATAGTTTAATTCGCGAAGTATTCAAAGATTTTAATGCACGTGGTGTTGTAGTGCACAGTTTTAAGGTGCCAACCAAATTAGAGTTGGGTCATGATTTTCTATGGAGACACTATATAGCCTTACCGGCAAAAGGAAAGTTTGGTGTATTTAATAGAACACATTATGAGAATGTTTTAGTGACCCGTGTACATCCAGAATACATAATGGGTGAGCATATTCCCGGTATTCATGAGGTGTCTGATATTGACCAGAAATTTTGGGACAAACGTTTTGAGCAGATAAATAACTTTGAGCGGCATATTGCTGAAAGTGGTACAATTGTATTTAAGTTTTTTCTTCACCTTTCAAAAGAAGAGCAGCGCTTAAGGTTGCTTAGAAGATTGGAGTTGAAACGTAAGAATTGGAAATTTTCTCCGGGAGACCTTGAAGAACGAAAGTTATGGGATACGTATCAGAAATTTTATGAAGAAGCCATTAACGAGACTTCAAAACCCCACGCCCCATGGTATGTTGTTCCTGCAGATAATAAAAAGGCTGCACGAGTAATAGTGGCTTCTGTCTTACTTGAAGAGCTTAAAAAATATAAGGATATTAAGGAGCCGGAGCTTGATGATAAAATTAAAGCCAACTTGGCGCAATATAAAGAACAATTAGAAAAAGAAGCTTAATGAAGAAAATAATCCTTCTCCTACTATGTATAGGTCTTAGTACAAATGGGTATACCCAAAACGAAGATGAGAAACAGTTAAAAAAAATCTATGATCAAGCACTTACTGATGGTCAGGCTTATGACTGGCTTAATTATCTTTCTAATCAAATAGGAGGTAGGTTGTCTGGTAGTCTGCAAGCTCAAGAAGCGGTAGATTATACTAAAGCTCAATTAGATTCTTTGGGTCTTGACCGTGTTTGGCTTCAGCCGGTAAAAGTTCCTAAATGGGTTCGCGGCACACCAGAATTCGCCTATTTTGAAACAAGCCCTGGTCTTTCAACCAATGTACCTATTTGTGCACTTGGTGGGTCTATAGCAACACCTCTGGCAGGAATTAAGGCAGGTGTTGTAGAGGTGCAAGGTATTGAAGATTTGCAAAAATTAGGTAAAGCTAAGATAGAAGGTAACATCGTTTTTTATAATAGACCAATGGACCCTACCGTGATAAGCACCTTTGCTTCCTATTCAGGTTGTGTAGATCAGCGTTACTCAGGAGCCGAAGAGGCAGCAAAATATGGAGCAGTTGGAATAATTGTCAGGTCTATGAATTTGCGACTAGATGATTATCCGCATACGGGATCTATGGGCTATGGAGATACACCGGCGTCAAAAAGAATTCCTGCTGCAGCAATAAGTACTAAAGGTGCGGAATTGTTGAGTACTACTTTAAAGTTAAGCACTGATACTCAGTTTTATTTTAAACAGAATTGCAAGCAGTTTAATGATGTTGATTCTTTTAATGTTATTGGTGAAATAAAGGGAAGTGAGTTTCCAAACGAAATTATGGTCGTAGGTGGTCATTTAGATTCTTGGGATTTAGGGGACGGGTCTCATGATGATGGTGCTGGTTGTGTACAAAGCATGGATGTACTCCGTCTTTTGAAAGTCACAGGGTATAAGCCAAAAAGAACCATTCGTGCCGTGTTGTTTATGAATGAAGAAAATGGACTAAGAGGTGGTAATAAGTATGCAGAGGTAGCCAGTGGAAAAAAAGAAAAACACGTTTTTGCTTTGGAAAGTGATGCAGGTGGTTTTACACCAAGGGGATTTTCTTTTGACTGTTCGGACGAAAATCTGAAACAAGTTCATAGCTGGAAAAGCCTTTTTGAACCGTATTATATTCATCTTTTTGAAAAAGGATATAGTGGTGCAGACATCAGACCTTTAAAAAGTGATGATATGGTTTTGGCAGGTCTTAGACCTGATTCGCAACGTTACTTTGTACACCATCATGCGGAAAACGATACGTTTGAACATGTTAATGAACGTGAGTTGGAGCTAGGTGCAGCTACAATGGCTAGTTTGGTTTACTTGTTCGATAAATACGGTATTGTAAAATAGATTCTATAAAATGAAGAAGGAGTCCGTTAGGGATTCTTTTAATTCTTCAAATAACAGGGTATTTTTTCTTTGGATTGAAAGAGGTAAAATTGGTTAGTGCCAAGGTTTACGTCCAAGATTTTCGAACAAATTTGCCTATCTTTGCCGCTCATTAAAAAAATGAAAAATGCAAGACGGAATCTACGCAAAATTCAATACGGATAAAGGTGAGATATTAGTAAAACTAACTCATGATAAAACTCCGGGTACGGTAGGTAACTTTGTTGCCCTTGCCGAAGGAAAACAAGATAACTCTGCAAAAGCTGCAGGTGAACCATATTACGATGGATTAAAATTCCACAGGGTAATTCCTGATTTTATGGTACAAGGTGGATGTCCACAAGGTACTGGTAGTGGTGATGCCGGTTATAAGTTTGATGATGAATTTCATCCAGACCTTAACCATTCTGAGCCAGGTGTACTTTCTATGGCAAATGCAGGTCCTGGTACTAATGGTAGCCAATTCTTTATTACTCATGTACCAACACCATGGTTAGATAATAAGCATACTGTTTTTGGTAAGGTAGAAAGCGGTCAAGATGTGGTAGATGCTATCGCTCAAGGAGATAAATTAAATAGCGTTGAAATCGTTCGTGTAGGTGATGAAGCTCAGAAATGGGATGCTCTTACGAGCTTTGCTAAGTTTAAGAGTTCCAAAGAAGAACGTTTAGCTGAAGAAAAGGCTAAGCAATCTGCAGAATTAGATAAAATAGCTGCTGGCTTTGATGAGACTGAAAGCGGGTTAAGATATAAAATGATTCAAAAAGGAAATGGTGCACAGGCTGAAAAAGGTCAAACTGTATCAGTTCATTATGAAGGTTCTTTATTGAACGGTCAAGTTTTTGATTCTTCTTACAAACGTAATGAACCAATTGATTTTCAATTAGGAGTTGGTCAGGTAATTCCAGGTTGGGATGAAGGTATTCAACTTTTAAAAGTAGGAGATAAAGCCAGATTGGTTATACCTTCTAGCTTAGGATACGGTAGTGCAGGTGCAGGCGGTGTTATTCCTCCAGATGCTACATTATTGTTTGATGTTGAATTAATGGGTGTTAAATAAAGAAGCAACGTTGCTCTTTTAATAGATAATGAAAAGCCTTGACAGAAATGTCAGGGCTTTCTTTTTTTTTAACAGCTTTATAGTCTAAGAGGATTTCTTTGACGGATGTCTCAATAAAATATACGTGAGCTAAGAGGCAACATTAATAGACTAATGTTGGTGATTTTTAATTCAAAAAAAAACATGGTGGAGGAGGGCAGGGTGGTTTTGGCCACTCAGCTAAAGAATCAATGAATCTACCCAATGTCGTTTATCGGGAGTTCTTAGCTCTGTTTGTGCTCAGGATTAGTAAAATAATATTTACAACAAGCAACACGAAAATAATACCAAAAAAAGCAAGCATATTCTATTGTTTGGTTAATTGGGGAAAACCTAGTCTTTAACTAGACGCACAAATAGCAAAAGGGTTGCGTTAAAAACTTTAGAACAAATGTATGAAAAATACGACAAGATTGTCGCTACTTACTTATAGGAAATAAAAAAAGCCCTGTTACCAATGGTAACAGGGCTTTTGTATAAAAAAAGTTTATGCGTCTTTCTTAGTCAACTACTTTCACATTTACCGCGTTCAATCCTTTTTTACCTTGTTGTAGCTCAAATTCTACAACGTCACCTTCACGAATTTCATCGATTAAACCAGAAATGTGTACAAAGTGATCTTCGCTTGAACCATCTTCAGTGATAAAACCGTAACCTTTGGAATCATTGAAGAATTTTACTGTTCCTTTACTCATAATACAAAAAAATTAAATTAAATTATGGCACAAATATAACTATAAAAAATTAATTCAATGATTTTAACTAAGTTATATTTACTTTAACTGAAGGTTATTTGTAAAATATTTCCTGTACCCTGTAAGTGGGCTAACAGCTTTCGTTTGAGATTTTTACGAATTTTAAAATAGACCCTCAATTGAATGAGGGAAAAAGCAATGAGTTTGTAAATAGTTGCTCTTGTTATTTTTTTTTGTAAGTATTATATAAATCATAAAGCCATCTATATTTTTAAAGTATAGATGGCTTTATTTTTAATTATAAAAACCTTTATATTGTTGGGTCTGGTGTCATGCGTAAATAAGGTTTAACCTCCTTAACACCTTTAGTAAACATTTGTTTAGCGTCTTCTGTTGAAATTGCTGGACTTACTACAACATCTTCACCATTTTTCCAGTTGGCGGGTGTTGCTACTTTATGATTAGCGGTAAGTTGTAAAGAATCTATGACACGTAATAGTTCATAAAAATTACGACCAGTAGAAGCTGGGTAAGTCAACATTAACTTTACCGTTCTGTCTGGTGCTATAATAAATACGGAACGGACAGTTAAAGTACTGTCTGCTTTTGGGTGAATCATATCATACAAGTCAGAAACTTTTCTGTCTTCATCTGCTATAATAGGAAACTCTACATTGGTTTTTTGAACCTCGTTAATATCTTTTATCCACTCAAGGTGAGATGCAGCACCATCTACACTCAATGCTATCATTTTTACATTGCGTTTGTCAAATTCACCTTTAAATTGAGCAGCTGTACCTAACTCTGTTGTACAAACTGGTGTAAAATCTGCTGGGTGAGAAAAAAGTATACCCCAACTATCTCCTAAATAATCATAAAGGTTAATTTTTCCAATAGAACTGTCTGCTGTAAAATTAGGGGCTTTATCGCCCAATCGTATTGTTGCCATTATATATGTTTTTAGGTTTGAAACTTAATCCTATAAAATTAGTAGATTATAGAAAGACGACCTTAGGTTTATGGTTAAAAATGTATTAAAGTTTCCTATTTTTAGTGCATGGAAAAAATAGATTTAGAGCAGTTAAAATACCCGATAGGAAAATTTGAAAAACCGGAACAGATAACTCATGACCAAATTCAGGAATGGATTCATATTCTGGAAATGATTCCTGAAGAGCTGGAGAACCTAGTTAAGGATTTAACAGAGGAACAATTAGAAACGCCTTATAGACCTGGCGGGTGGACAGTAAGACAAACGGTCCATCATATAGCAGATAGTCATCATAACAGCTATCTACGATTTAAATGGGCACTTACGGAGGATAACCCTATTATAAAAGCTTACGATGAAAAGGCCTGGGCGGAACTTTTTGATACCAAGACCGCGCCTATTCAATTTTCATTAGATCATTTAAAGGCTGTTCATGGTAAATTAGTCTATTTATTAAAAGGACTTTCTAGTCTTCAACTTAAAAAGACCTTTATTCATCCTCACAATAATACGGAAGTATCATTAGATGAGAATATAGGAACTTACGCGTGGCATGGAAGACATCACTTTGCTCAAATTTTTAATTTAATAGAGAGGAAAGGCTGGTAGTATTACCGACGATTTTTTAAAAGAAACGAGAAAAGTTATTTTTTCCATTTGATGTTGCAACCAATACTAGGCTTTTGTAACTCAATTATCGGTCTATTTTCAATTAAAGCGTCAAGGGCATTTCTTAAATCTTTTCCGGTTACGGGAATGCCATTTTCTGGTCGGGAATCATCCAACTGACCACGGTACACTAATTTCAAATTCGCATCAAATAAATAGAAATCAGGTGTGCAGGCAGCATCATAATCCTTCCCAACTTGCTGTGTTTGGTCATATAAATAAGGGAACGTATACCCTTCCTCTAAAGCTACTTGTTTCATGAGGTGTGGAGCATCCTGCGGGTAATTGTCAACATCGTTACTAGAAATGGCGATGAAACCAATTTCTTTGGATTGATAATCTCTTGCTAATTTTGCTAATTCCGGGTTAACATGCTTAACGAAAGGACAATGGTTACAAATAAAGGCTATAACAGTTCCTTTTTTGCCTTTCAGTTTAGTAAGGGATGCTTGCTCCCCGCTTTGGGTATTCAATAAATTAAAATCTGGGGCTAGCGTTCCTAACGGAAGCATATTACTGGGAGTTCTTGACATTATTAGTTGTATTTAAAACTTAAAGTTATAAAAAGTATTTTGAGTGCCTTTGCAAAACCATAATCTATTTTTACCTTCATCTTCTGTAAATAATTTAAAAACTAAATAATAACATGGACGATACGATAAACTGGCAGGACTTTGCAAAGATAGATATGCGCGTCGGAACGGTTATTAAAGTAGACGATTTTCCTGAAGCTCGGAATCCTGCATATCAACTTCATATAGATTTTGGAGAAGAAATAGGAGTAAAGAAAACATCTGCACAGGTTACCATGCTATATACTAAGGAGCAGCTTTTAGATACTCAGGTGGTTGCTGTAGTGAATTTTCCTAAAAAGCAGATTGCAAACTTCATGAGTGAATGTCTAATATTGGGCGCTGTTAATGGCAAGGATGTAGAGCTTTTACAACCGAAAGCTACAGTTGCAAACGGACTGAAAATATCGTAATTGATTGACTGAAAATTTACTAGATAACGTCTCCCTTAATTTTGACGCACAGGCGCAGTGGATATTGAATGTTTCACTAGCGTTCGTAATGTTCGGTATTGCTTTAGAAATTTCTATATCAGATTTTAAAGGACTTCTTAAGAACCCCAAACCAATATTTACAGGTCTCTTTAGTCAGTTTATTTTACTTCCGCTATTAACTTTTCTTCTAGTATTGATAATCAACCCCATACCTAGTATTGCCTTGGGAATGATAATGGTGGCAGCTTGCCCGGGAGGTAATGTTTCTAATTTTATATCCCATTTGGCAGGTGGTAACACAGCCTTGTCCGTTAGTCTTACTGCGGCGGCTACTTTGTTGGCAGTTGTAATGACTCCTTTAAATCTTCAATTTTGGGGTAATTTATATGTACCTACGCAACAGATTTTGACAAAAGTAGCATTATCGCCATGGCAAATGATTGAACTGGTTTCGCTGTTATTAGGGTTGCCGTTGGCTTTAGGTATTTGGGTAAATCATCTCAGACCCAACTTTGCAAAAAAATTAGGCAAAGTTCTTAAAGTAGTTTCATTGGTCTTTTTTATACTATTGGTATTTTTGGCGCTGTATAATAACCGAGCAGTATTTTACGATTACATATGGTATGTATTCTGGATTGTGGTTTCGCATAACATCTTGGCTTTTCTAACGGGGTTCTCGTTTGCTAAATTTATGGGGCTATCAAAAAGAAATATACGTTCTGTAACCATAGAAACCGGCATTCAGAATTCTGGATTAGGCTTAATTTTGATTTTTTCCTTTTTTGATGGCCTTGGCGGAATGGCGCTATTGGCTGCGTTTTGGGGAATTTGGCATTTGGTCTCTGGCCTTTTGCTTGCTACATTTTGGGGTTATAAACCAATTAAAACAGAAACACTGACTTGAAAAATATAGGCTACCAATTATTAAAAAACTGGATTAAAACCGGATTGTATTTTTACTATGGTAAAATTCAAGTTTCAGGGCTAGAGAATGTACCTAAGGGTAAACCTGTACTCTTTTTGCCCAATCACCAAAGTGCGCTGTTAGACGTGCTTTTAATAGGTGTAAACTGCAACCGTAAACCTTTCTTTTTAACACGGTCTGATGTTTTTACCAAACCCACGCTAAAAAAGTTTTTTGCCTACCTGAGGATGATTCCCATTTATAGGATTAGAGACGGAAGGGAAGCCTTAAAAAATAACCAAGCCGTCTTTGATCAATGTGCAGAAATTTTTGGGAACGGACATGCCATTCTCATGTTTCCGGAAGCTAACCATAATATTAAGCGTCGTGTAAGGCCTTTAAGCAAAGGGTTTACTCGTATTCTGTTCAATGCTGTAGAACAATTGCCAGACACAGAAATTCATATTATTCCCGTAGGGCTCAATTATAAAAGCAATTCTGGGTTTCCGGATAGGATGGCTATTTACTATGATAAAAGTATTGTGGTAAATACAATGTATGACGCTAACGATGTTCAGGGTTCGGTGAATAGGGTAAAGGGAATGGTGTCCGACAGACTTAAAACGCTAACTACACACATTGCAGATGAGAAGCAATATGATAATATTTCAGGACAATTAAATGTTTTAGATGTTGATTTTCTGAATCCTTTTGAGACCAATAAAGTTATTGAGACTATAGACCCTAGAAAGTCTGTCAAACCTGTCAAAAAGGAAAAAGGATTTTTTGGAGTGGTGGGCACCGCCGTTTTTACGGTGTTAAATTTTCCATTACTGCTTTTGTGGCGGAAATGGGCAAGACCCAAAGTTTGGGAGCCAGAGTTTATGGGAACCTTGCGGTTTGGTTTTGCCTTGTTGGCTTATCCTGTCTATTATGCGCTATTGTTTGTCATAATAGCTTTGTTCTGCAATGGTATTGTAGGTTTAGGGGTTATAGTATTCTTGTTTTTATACAATTGGTTATATGTAAGAACCAATTAATTTTTTGAGTGCAGTAAGAACTTAATAAAATAGAAAACGACCCGAAAGGGTCGTTTTAGTATAGTATTTAGTGCTAGTTTTTAAATATCGTCAAAACTAACATCGGTAAAGCTTTCTGTTTCTGTAGGTTTCAATTCTTCAGTAACCTTTACTTCCTCTTCTTTCTTAAAATCTTTTTGGTGACGTTCAGAGATAACTTCAGAGCCTTTTTCTTCAATAATGAAATTCATCATTTCCTCTACATTTTCTTTGAAGGCCTCAAAATCTTCTTTATAAAGATAAATCTTGTGCTTCTTATAATGAAAAGAACCATCATCATGAGTGAATTTTTTACTCTCTGTGATGGTTAAATAATAATCGCCTGCCTTGGTACTTCGTACATCAAAGAAGTACGTGCGTCTACCTGCCCGTAAAACTTTGGAATGAATTTCCTCCTGGTCCATTGAATCTTTTTCGTTCATCGCGTTTAAAAGTGTAGTTAATAGTTGTTAATCTTCCAAAAATGTAAAAAAAAAGCCAATACGGCAACAATTTTTTAGTTTTCTTTTTCTGACAGTTGGGTGTAGTATAAATCTTTGTAATACCCTTCAACACTGTTTAAATCTGTGTGGTTGCCTTCTTGAAGAAGTTTACCATTGGAAAGAACTAATACTTTGTCAGCATTTTTAGCAGATGATACCCGGTGACTAACTATAAGTGTAGTGCGATTTTTAGAGGCTTTTTTCAGGTTATTTAAAATGTCTTCTTCCGTTTCTGTATCCACAGCAGATAAACAATCGTCAAAAAGATATATCTCTGGTTTTTTCAATAATGCCCTAGCAATAGATACCCGTTGTTTTTGTCCGCCGCTCAGCGTAATTCCCCTTTCGCCTAAAACCGTATCGTATCCTTTTGAAAAGCCTATTATGTTTTCATGGACTACGGCATTCTTAGCAGCTTCTATAACTTCTTCATCAGTGGCATTCTCTTTACCAAACTTAATATTGGTCTTAATTGAATCTGAGAATAAGAAAGCATCTTGCGGTACAGCCCCTATTGCTTGCCGTATACTATTTATATTCAACTCTTTTATAGGCGTGTCATCTATCAATATTTCTCCAGAGGTTACATCGTATAATCGTGCAATCAAATCTAATATAGTGGACTTTCCTGAGCCGGTTTTACCAAGAATAGCTACTGTTTCGCCTTCATTAATAGTAAATGAAATATTATCCAGAGCGGTAATTTCTGTATCCTCATAGGTAAAGGTTACATTTTTGAACTCTATTTTTCCTTTAATCGGTGTTTCTTCAAATACGGTGTTCTTAATATCTGGAGTTTCATTCAAGAATTCGTTTATACGTTTTTGTGAGGCTTCTGCGCGTTGTACAATAGAGGTTAACCAACCAATAATGGCCACTGGCCAAGTAAGCATATTTACATAGAGAACAAATTCGGCAATGACTCCTGAAGAGGCTATTTCTCCGTTTATATATTGTTTTCCACCTATATAAATAACAAAAATATTACTGATACCAATAAGTAATACCATTAATGGAAAAAACCACGCATTTACCTTGGCTAAATCCATGCTTTTATCCTTGCCCTCAACTGCCAAAGTACTTAAATCATTATTTATGCTCGGTTCTAAAGCATAGGCCTTAATTACGGAAACTCCAGAAAATACCTCTTGTGTAAAAGTTGACAGTGTGGATAGGTACTGTTGAACAATAGTACTACGTTCATGAATTATCTTACTGATATAATAAATTAGAACCGATAATATAGGTAGCGGAATTAATGTATACGCGGCCAGTTTAGGTGCCGTCATAAACATAATAGGTATAATACAGGCAAATAAAGTTATAGTGTTGATGCCGTACATTAATGCTGGCCCGGAATACATACGTACCTGGTTAACATCTTCACTAATACGGTTCATGAGGTCACCAGTCCTATTTTTCTTATAAAAGTTTAGGCTCAAAAACTGATAATGGTCAAAGATTTCATTTTTAAGGTCATACTCTATATATCGAGAAACATTGATTATCGTCTGACGCATTAAAAAAGTGAAGAAACCCGATAGAAGGGCAGCTCCCACAATAATTAAAATATACTCTAGCAGGAGTCCTTTTGCAGCTGATTCCTCAACCTGTCCGTCCATAAAATTTTCGATAACCACTATCGATTCTTTTACCAATCTAGGCATAACCAATTGTAGCACACGGGCAATAATGGTAATGAATAGCCCAACCAGTAATTTGGACCAATATTTTTTAAAGTACTTATTTAGGTGTGCAAGTTCCTTCATGAAGGGTATAAACTAAGGCTATATTTAATTGGTCAAAGATAATGGTTTGGGTATAAACCATATGTTATAAATACCATAAGATGTTGATGGATTACAAATTGACGGAAATTAAATATAAGAAGGCTAAAAGTTAAGTTTATGGTAATTCTTTATCTTTTTTTAGCTGTCAATAACCTTAACAACAGGGTTTTGTGGTTGCGTTTCTCTCAGATAATCAAAAGCTATGATTGTTTCATCGTTTTGTATAGTAGTCTTTTGGGGTTTATTCTTATTTTTGCCACGTGAAAGTCAAACCAATACTATTCCAAAAAAGTTCTTTAAAATGCTAACACGAAGACATATACGGGTAAAAGTAATGCAATGTATTTATGCAATTACCCAATCTAAAGACGATTCTTTAGAGAAACAAGAAAAATTTCTACGGTTTAGCATAGACAATATGTATACGCTTTACCTTCTAATGCTGAGCTTAATTATTGAGATTCAGAAAAGGGGGTCGGACCAATTAAGAATTTCTTCAAAAAAATATCTAGCTACTGAGGCAGATAATTTACCGGATCAGGCAAAATTTGTAAATAACAAATTATTGCTTCAAATGGTACATAACGAACCATTATTGGCTGAGCTTAAGAAAAGAAAGCTAGATAACTGGTACTTGAACGAGGAGTATGTAAAGATTATTTACAACAACATGGTTTCAAGTGCAGCATATCAGAAATATATGTCTGTTAAAGGCAGCACTTATGCAGAAGACAAAGAGTTTATTATTACTTTGTTCAAAGAGATTATTGCTCCCGATGAAAAAATTTACGACTATTTTGAAGATAGCAACCTTACATGGGTAGATGATATTCCTATTGTAAATACCTATATCTTAAAAATGTTTAAAAAGATTAAGAGCGAGCAGTCTACTTCTTTCTTTTTGCCTCGTTTGATAAAGGATAAGGAAGATATGGAGTTCGCCAAGAATCTACTTAGAAAAACGTTGTTGAAAGATGGGGAACTTACTAAAGAAATAGAAGGTAAAACTCCTAATTGGGATAAAGACCGTATTGCAGATATGGATGCTATTCTATTAAAAATGGCAATTTGCGAACTTTTGAATTTTCCGTCTATACCAGAAAAAGTAACTATCAATGAATTTTTGGAGATAGCTAAAGAGTATTCCACTCCAAAAAGTAGCATCTTTATCAACGGTATTTTGGATAATCTTGTCAAAGAATACAGAAAAGAAGGTAAGCTTAACAAAATAGGTAGAGGTCTGATTTAAAATAATTGATTAATTTTACCCCAAATTAAAGTTATAGATATGAGAAAAACATTTTTTGCCTTGAGCATGTGTTCACTTATGGCGTTCGTTTCATGTAAAGAAAACGCGTCTAGTAAAGTTAAAACAGATAATGTAGTCGAAGCTGCACAACGTGATGAAGCTGGTAAGCAAATTCCGGTAATGGAGTTTGAGAAAGCGGAGCATGACTTTGGTACAATAGAACAAGGTACTCCACAGGAGACTGTTTTTCTGTTTACAAATACTGGTAATGCACCATTAATAATTACTAATGCAACTAGTTCTTGTGGTTGTACTGTTCCTAATCCTCCAAAAGACCCTATCGCACCTGGTGCTACAGGAGAGTTGGTTGTTAAGTTTAACGGATCGGGACAGAACCAAATAACTAAAACAATTACTGTAAATGCAAATACTGAAAAAGGTACTGAGCAATTACGTATTAAGGCATTTGTGAACCCTAAAGGAGCTGCTCCGGTAGGACCAACAAAATAACAATAGATTAGATATTTAAAATATGGGTGATATAGGACAGTTTCTTCCGATGATTTTGATTTTTGTGGTAGCGTATTTCTTTATGATACGACCTCAAATGAAACGCCAGAAAGATGAAAAGAAATTCGCAGCTGAATTAAAAAGAGGCGATAGGGTAGTTACAAAAAGTGGTTTGCACGGTAAAATCATGGATCTTAATGATAGTGATTTTTCTTGCATACTAGAAACTATGGCTGGTAAATTAAAATTTGACCGTTCTTCCATTTCTATGGAAATGAGCAAAAAATTGAACGCTCCCGAAAAGAAATAACTGTACACAATCAGTAATTAAAAACACCGCTAAGCAATTAGCGGTGTTTTTTTTTGGTCTCGTGCTAACGTAAATTAGTA
Source organism: Zobellia barbeyronii (assembly GCF_018603515.1). Lineage (GTDB taxonomy): Bacteria > Bacteroidota > Bacteroidia > Flavobacteriales > Flavobacteriaceae > Zobellia > Zobellia barbeyronii. The sequence goes on along the minus strand of NZ_JACATN010000004.1, from coordinate 68,316 downwards.
TATTCATCTTCTGAACAAAACAACTTGAACGATGTACCAAAATAGACGAAACTTTATCAAAAAAAGTTCATTGGCCTTAGCAGGGTCTAGTGCTGCATTTTTATTTCCAATGGAGCTTTTAGCTACTATGCGCAAACGTGTTGGTCCTAATGATAGGATCAATGTTGGGTTGATTGGTTGTAAGGGGATGGGTTTTAGCGATTTGACCTCAATGTTAAAGATGAGCGAAACGAACGTTATTGCTCTTTGTGATGTAGACGAAGCTGTACTAAAAACAAGAACAGCAGACCTTGAAAAAGCAGGAATTAAAAAGCCGTTGTGGTACCGTGATTATCGTAAGTTACTAGAGAATAAAGATATTGATGTAGTAATTATTGGAACGCCAGACCACTGGCATTGTCTACAATTGACTGATGCTCTTATGGCGGGTAAAGATGTCTATTGTGAGAAGCCAATAGCAAACTCTATTCAGGAATCTAATATAATGTTGAATTACGTAAGCTCCAGCGACCGTATGGTTCAAGTTGGTCAATGGCAGCGTAGTCAACCTCATTTTGTAGATGCTATTAATTTTCTCCATTCCGGTAAATTAGGAAACATACGCTTGGCAAAAGCGTGGGCCTATCAAGGTTGGATGAAACCTGTACCTATTGTTTCAGATTCCGCAGCTCCAGAAGGCGTAGATTACAAAATGTGGTTAGGTCCTGCTCCAGAACGTGCTTTTAATGCGAATCGGTTTCATTTTAATTTTCGGTGGTTTTGGGATTATGCAGGAGGATTAATGACCGACTGGGGTGTGCATTTGTTAGATTATGCTTTATACGGAATGAAAGCTGGTACTCCTAAATCTGTAATGGCCTTAGGAGGAAAGTTCGCGTACCCTGAAGATGCTTCTGAAACTCCTGATACCTTACAAACCGTTTATGAATATGACGGGTTTTCAATTCTTTGGGAGCATGCTACGGGAATAGATGGCGGTAATTATGGCCGTAACCATGGCATTGCTTTTATTGGTAATAATGGTACCCTTGTTTTAGATCGTAACGGCTGGGAAGTTATACCTGAAGAAGAATTTGCGGGATGGGGTAAAAAAGGAACCCCTAAAATGGAAGTAGTCTCGTATGACAAGGGTGATGCTAGTGGTTTAGATTTGCATACGGTAAACTTTATAGAAGCCGTAAAGAGTAGAGATAACACTAAGCTTAATGCGCCAATTAAAGTGGGTTATGACGCTGCATTGGTATCTCACATGGGTAACGTGGCTTTTAAAACGGGTAATCGTATTTATTGGGATGCTGCATCTGGTAAGTTTAAAGAGGAAGATGCTAATAAGTTGATTACGGCCAATTATCAAAACAATTGGAAGCTACCTATGTTATAATAAAACGATGCTTCCAAGTTTTTGTAAATAAGAATTTGGAAGCTTTTCTATCGGTACATGTCGTTTAGACCTTTACCATCAATAATCATCGGTAAAATCTTCTCCAACCTGCTTGCTTTTGTCTTCTCGCGTTTCGCGTTTGCAATGTATTCCGCGTATTCTTTTTGCTTATAAGGAGTTAATTTTTTGAAAGCACTTTTTGCTTTAGGATGAATGTCAAAAGCGCTTTTTAATTCAATGGGAATAACTACGCTTGTTGTTTTCTCTTTTGGAGCTCTAATTAACTGAATTCCCTTTTTCTGGTTTTCAATGGCCTCATTAATATATGCGGATACTTTTAAAATATCTACATCCTTTTCTGAGTAGAATTTCCAATGACGCATAGCTTGGGTTTTGCCTTTTTGCGCATTTTCTAGTATATCTTCTGGGTCGCTCAGAAAGACACCGTTAAAGAACCAGATGCCAAAATAATTTTTGAATTTACAAATAGCTAGAACGTTCTTCTTATTAACAGTATACGTAGGGAAGTTCCATTTGTATGTTTCTACCACATCTGTTTTCAATACTAAATCGCGCAGCAAAGCAATACCCGTTTTAAAAGGGTGCTTTTCTGCGTAATAAGCTTCTGTTTTTTCAGATGTATCCATAGAAATTAGGACCTCTATTTGGTCTCTTTCCTAAAGATAAGGATTTGTTATTATACCGCCTTTTTCGCTGCTAACTCACAAATTTTAATAATAACCTCTGTAGCTTTTATCATGCTTTCTACAGGAACGTACTCATATTTACCGTGAAAGTTATGTCCGCCAGCAAAGATATTAGGGCAAGGTAATCCCATATAGCTTAGTTGTGAGCCATCGGTTCCACCGCGTATGGGTTTTATGATAGGAGTAATACGCATGGCCTCCATAGCTTCCTTTGCAAGTTCTACTATGTGGAAGACAGGTTCCACCTTTTCACGCATATTAAAATACTGGTCTTTTATTTCTATGCTTATGCAATTGCCATGAATATCGTTAAGCCTATCCGTAATATCGCGAAGCAATTGTTTTCGATTTTCAAAAAAGGTTTTGTCATGATCACGAACAATAAGCTCAAATTCGGCATGTTCTATTTCACCTTTTATATGATGCACATGAAAAAAGCCTTCTCTACCAGTTGTGTTCTGTGGCGTTTCTTCTGGGGGTAAGATTTCTAAAAATTCGCTGGCTATACTTATGGCATTCACCATTTTGTTTTTGGCGTAACCAGGGTGGACGCTTCTCCCTTTAATAACAACTTTAGCACTGGCAGCATTAAAGTTCTCGTATTCTAGTTCGCCAATTTGGCTTCCATCCATAGTGTAGGCCCAGTCTGCTCCAAATTTATCAACATCAAAATGATGTGCTCCGCGACCTATTTCTTCATCGGGGGTAAAACCTACCCTAATTTTGCCGTGTTTTATTTCTGGGTGGTTAATAAGGTATTCCATTGCTGTAACAATTTCTGTAATACCTGCTTTATCATCAGCGCCAAGTAATGTTGTGCCGTCTGTTGTAATTAAAGTTTGACCTTTATATTGTAATAAGTCTTCAAAATAATCTGGGGAAAGTACTATGTTCTCCTGTGCATTAAGAATAATATCCTTACCATCATAATTCTCAATTATCTGAGGGTTAACATTTGTTCCCGAGAAATCTGGTGAAGTATCAAAGTGAGAGATAAAACCAATAGTAGGAACATCTGTTTTAATATTACTGGGTAGGGTAGCCGTAATGTATGCCTTATTATCAATGGAGACTTCTTCCATTCCTATCTCTAATAATTCCTCAACGAGCAAATCTGCTAAATGCCACTGTTTTTCAGTACTGGGGGTAGTTTCGGAATTTGGGTCGCTTTGGGTATCAATTTTAATATATTTTAAAAAGCGATCAATGATATTTTGCATTATTCTAATTTTAAATCAAAAGTACAAAATAGGACTTATTACCTGCAAATGCACTTTTTTTTAAGACTATATTTTTGTTTAAAGATGTCATTTAAAGAAGAAATATAATTTTTCACTTAAATTGCTGTTTATATAAATGGAATTAAATTTTAAACAGAAATATATGTTGCCAAAATTATATAGTTTGCTAGTATTTTTAATGTTCTTTTCTGTTGTAAATGCCCAAAACTGTACATTAGATATAGGTGGTAAAAACAGTGAAACCATCAAAACTATCTTTCAATTAAATGAGGAGCAAATAGCCATTATGGAAACCTTGAAAGGGGAACTTGAGGTGAAAACAAAAAGTACGGAAGACCAAATTGAAAAATTATTGGCAGAACATCCGCAAAGTACAGAAGAGGATCTTATTAAATTAGCTGATAAATATAAAGTTTTACAGAAGCAGCAGTTAGATTTAGCCTACGAGAGTGATAAAGAGCTTCTTTCTGTTTTTAATGCTAAGCAATATGAACGCTACCTTCAACTTTGTAATGAGGCTATACGACAACCAATTAAAGTAGAGCCTAAAATCTACGGAATTCCTGGAATAGAAGAGTAATTATTAGCGGTGTACTCGTTAATTTCTTTGAAAAGACCCCATTCTTTCATTTTTAAAAATAGTGATAAGTTGTGCCCTTACTTGGGGTAAGTTTGTATTTTTGCGCAAACACTACCCACCTTCATGTATAAGTCTATACTTCAGCCCTTACTTTTTTCTCTTGATGCGGAAAAAGCTCATCATGTAACCTTTTCATTAGTTCGTTTTCTTTGTAAAATCGGTTTTTCCGGTATATTCAAGGCTATCTATAATATAGAAGACACGCGGTTGGAAAAGGAAGTTTTTGGTATTAAATTCAAAAACCCGGTAGGCTTAGCAGCTGGTTTTGATAAAGACGCTAAACTCTATAATGAATTATCCAACTTTGGTTTTGGTTTTATAGAAATAGGGACGCTTACACCTAAGCCACAGGCAGGAAACCCTAAGAAGCGATTATTTAGGTTGAAACCTGATCAGGCTATTGTGAATCGTATGGGCTTCAATAATATGGGCGTAGAGGATGCAGTAGAACGTTTAAAGAAACAACATAAAGTGCTTATTGGAGGTAACATTGGCAAGAATAAAGTTACGCCTAACGAAGATGCCGTTTCGGATTACCTAATCTGTTTTAATGCACTTTTTGATCATGTAGATTACTTTGTGGTCAACGTAAGTTCTCCAAATACTCCGGGACTCCGGGAGCTTCAAGACAAAGAACCTTTGACTGCTCTTTTGTTGGATCTGAAAAAAGAAAATACAAATTTGGCTTTGCAGAAACAACAGAAGGAAAAACCTATTTTATTGAAAATTGCGCCAGACCTTACGGATGACCAGTTGTTGGATATCATTACTATTGTTGCCGATACAAAAATTGACGGTGTTATAGCTACCAATACAACTATTGAAAGAGAGAACTTAAAATCAGAAGTATCGCTTACAAAAGAAATGGGTGGATTAAGCGGAAAACCATTGACCAAAAGAAGTACAGAAGTAATTCGGTTCTTGGCAGAAAAGAGCAACAAGGCTTTCCCTATAGTAGGTGTGGGTGGAATACATTCTGAAGAAGACGCTCTAGAGAAGCTAGACGCAGGAGCAGATTTAGTTCAATTGTATACTGGTTTTATCTACGAAGGACCAGGTTTAATTAAAAGAATAAATAAGGCTCTTCTTAAGAGGCAGGGTAGTGAAAACTAGATAAGCTTATAGGATAGAATTTTTTTATTTAGCCCAGTAGTCCACAACAAGTACACCACCTAGATGTGGAGTCAAAACTTCACCAAACGCTTTGTGGTCTGGATGAGGTAAGTAAATAGCACGGTCTTCTTCGCTTTCAAAAGTCAGGAAAAAACAATGGGTAAAACCTTCGTTTAAACCTTCAGGGCTGTTGTTCAATCCCCATTCATAATTAACTATTTGCGGAATTTTTGAGGGAAGGGCAGTAAATGCTTCCTCAACTTTTTTTATATCTTCTTTTGATGTTTCTGGTTTGAACTTAAACAACACTACATGACGTAACAGGCTATCTTTCTGCATGAAGGTTTCTGATATTGGTTTGGTTTCACTTCTGATTTCAAAAGCTACTAAAAGTAGCGCTACTAAAACTAAACTCAAAGTGAATGTAATGTGACTTTGTTTCATGTCATTAATTTTTTTGTGATGCAATTACTCTTATGGCCTAACAGGAGGGGAAATTGCGACCAGCTAAAAACTCAGAACATAAAAAATTGAATTTTATTGAAACCTGAATTTGTGACAAGATATAAAAAAGAGTACTTACTTTAGTGCACTCATTGAGGTTTCCAGAAGAAAATTTTGGAACCTATGATTTATACTTAAAATAGAACGGAATTTGGGTACAATTAATTACGAAATACTTTACACTTTTATGTTGGCCACTATGGCTTTGTCCGTTTCGCCCGGTCCAGACAATATTTATGTATTAATGCAAAGCCTTGTAAATGGTAAGAAATATGGGCTAGCAACTACAGCCGGTCTTATTTCTGGTTGTCTAGTGCATACCAGTTTATTAGCTTTTGGGGTATCTTTAATTATAAGAGAGAGTGAGGCTCTCTTTATGGGCATCAAAGTTTTGGGTGCTATTTACCTCTTTTATCTTGCATTCAAGGTCTTTAGAAGCAGTGGTTCTTTAAATTTATCGGAAGGTGTGGCACCTAAAAAAGGACTTTGGCAATTGTTCAAGCAAGGTTTTATAATGAACGTGCTAAACCCAAAAGTGACCATATTTTTTCTGGCATTCTTTCCTGGTTTCCTTTTTAGCGAAGAGATAAGTACCATGGTGCAGTTTTATGTTCTTGGACTGCTGTTTATGTTTATATCTTTTATTATTTTTAGCATGATAGCTTTCCTATCAGGGAGTATTTCCGTGTATTTTAAAGAAAATTCTGCAGCCGGTATTTATTTAAAGTGGCTGCAAATCATTGTGTTTGTTGGTATTGCAGTCTATATTCTAGTATCGGATAATTAATGTTAATTTTGAGTAGTTAAAAGGGTAGCTGAAACTGCCTACTTAGAATTTAATTTTCATGATGGAAAAGGTTAAGGTTATTGAATGTCCTAGAGATGCCATGCAAGGCATTAAACCTTTTATACCTACCAATGAAAAGGTAAAATACATTCAGGCTTTGTTAGGCTGTGGTTTTGATACAATAGATTTTGGGAGTTTTGTTTCTCCAAAGGCTATTCCGCAGATGGTAGATACCGCTGAGGTACTATCAAAGTTGGACCTGTCAAAAACAAATAGCAAACTGCTAAGTATTGTGGCTAATGTTAGGGGCGCACAAGATGCTTCCGAGCATTCTGAGATTCAATATTTAGGATACCCTTTTTCTATTTCCGAGAATTTTCAGATGCGGAATACGCATAAGACCATTGATCAATCTGTAGAAACCCTTCAGGAAATACTCAATATTGCCGATGCTTCTGGTAAAGAGGTAGTGACCTATATATCTATGGGTTTTGGTAATCCTTATGGTGACCCATGGGATGTAGATATAGTAGGGGAGTGGACCGAAAAATTAAGCGGAATGGGAGCTAAAATTCTTTCGCTCTCAGATACGGTAGGGTCATCAACACCAGAAGTAATTGAATACCTCTTTTCGCAATTAATCCCAAGATACCCTGATATTGAATTTGGTGCACATTTGCATACAACACCTACCAAATGGCATGAAAAGGTAGATGCTGCTTACAAAGCCGGCTGTCGTAGGTTTGATGGAGCCGTTCAAGGATTTGGAGGTTGCCCAATGGCAAAAGACGAATTAACCGGTAATATGCCTACCGAGAAAATGCTTTCGTATTTTACTGCAGAAAAAGCAGATTCCGGTGTTAATTGGATGGTTTTTGAAGCCGCTTATAACAAGGCTACTGAGCTTTTTTCAAAGTACCATTAATCATCCTGTCCATTACACATTTTGTTCAAGTAGGTATCCAAATTCAATTGAAACAAAGTGCCTTCTACCAAATCCTGAACTGCGTTCAGTTCCGTTAAGTTCATAGCTAAAGTTATTTGTGGGGCAGGTGTATCTAAAAGTAAAGACCTGCAAGTATCATGCTGGTTACAATCAACACATTGCGTGTTGCTGCTCATGGTGCATTCAATATTTTTCTGAAACTTTTCCAGCTCGTTTCTAGTCAAGAGTAGACCTGTATCCCTAAAAACTATCTGTATTTTTCTAACGTCCTTCAAAGTATTCCGTTTCCATTGGAACGCTACGCCAAATGGGTTGTGGTAAATTGGGTTAATATCGTCCATAGTGTAATCTTTAGTTTATCTGGGGTTAAACAACATTGGGCAAATTCTTTGTGATTATAGAAAGAACTTTGCCTTTAAATGATAAATCAAAAATAGTATTTTTATTTAGATTAATTATAAATAGTGATTTATTTGATTGAAATTAATATGAAACAAAGGATGTAATCCCTATTGAGAATTCATCGATAGTAATATTATTTAGATTTAATAAGAATAATTTTGCGTAGCTAAACTTCATGTATTAGTTTTGCGCTTTATTTAAATCAAGTCTAAATAAACAATAATCATATAATGAAAAGAGTCCTTTTTACATTAGCCATTAGTTCGGTAGTTTTTTTAACATCATGTAGTTCAGATGATGACGCAACGGGAACAGAAATGGATGAAGCTATCGTAATAGATAACCCTGCTAGTTATTCTTTTGAAAGAAATGGAGAGACTACTGTAAGTTTTGGAGGTCAGACCACTCGTATTTTAATGGCTCAAGAGCTGTTGGGTGCTTTTACTACTAATACCAATACGGCGGAAACATTAAAATCAATTTACGCACATGAAGAAGGTGCTGCAGATTTTGAAGATGCAGATTTAAATGCTTCAGATAAAAGTCTTCGTAGTAAAACTGCGGCTTCTGTAGATTACTTTTCTACAAATGCTACTGATCAAGCATTAATTCGCGCTGATTTTGAATCATGGATAGATGGTCAAGTGAATGATGTTTTTACAAATTGGAATGTTACTGCCGAGGCAGGTGTAGCTGGTCAATTGGCCGATGGTGAAAAAACACGTTACATTAATGCACAAGGTCTTGAATACAACCAATTATTCGCAAAAGGGTTGATAGGTGCTTTAATGACCGATCAGGCATTGAATAATTATTTGAGTACAGCAGTTTTGGACGAAGGCTCTAGTCGAGAAGACAATGATGCAGGAACGGTATTAGAAGGTTCATCTTATACAAATATGGAACATAAATGGGATGAGGCTTATGGCTACATTTATGGACTTAACGCTGATGCTTCTAATCCAAATGCAGATTTAGGGGCGGATAGCTTTTTAAATGAATACATAGGGAAACTAGAAGAAGATCCTGATTTTGCAGGTATTGCAGATGAAATTTTCCAAGCCTTTAAGTTAGGTCGTGCGGCTATCGTAGCCGGAGATTATGATATTCGTGATGCTCAAGCAGAGATTATTAGAGAGAAAATATCTTTAGTACCTGCCGTTAGGGGTGTATTTTACATGCAACGTGCAAAAGCAACTCTAGCAGATGCAGTACCTAATTATGCAAGCGCTTTTCATGCGTTGTCTGAAGCTTATGGTTTTATTTATAGCTTACGATTTACACGCAAGCCAGGTACGGACGCTCCTTATTTTTCAAAAGAAGAGTCTAATGAGCTTTTAGAAGAATTAATGGAAGATGGTGTAAACGGACTATGGGATGTTGAAGCAGAAACTATAGATGAGATTTGCGAAGATATCGCAGAAAGATTCGGTTTTACTGTTGCGCAAGCGGGTGAGTAATCTTACTTGTATAGAATTAAATTTTAAGTGTTGAAAAAAAAGCAGCATCTGTTAGGAAATAACAGGCTGCTTTTTATACTTTTGCTTAATTAGAATAAATAAAAATAAGCTATGAAGAGGTTTCTTGCCATTTTTACTGTGGCGACAATGATATGGGCGTGTAGCTCCGATAGTAGTGGAAGTGATACTACAGATGATATTGTAGATCCAAAACCGGAAGAAGTGAGTTTTGAGCGTGGCTCAATGCTAACCAATTGGGCAGATAATATAATCATACCTTCTCACGAAGCATTTTCTATTGAAATGACTGGTTTACAAACTGCTTTTGATACCTTCAAAGGAGATGCTAGTGAAGTTAACCTTGTAGCTTTTAGAGCATCTTGGTTATCCGCTTATAAAATGTGGCAACGGGTTTCTATGTTTGAAATAGGTCCTGCCGAAACGGTTGGCTTACGCTTAAACATGAACATTTATCCTACTGATGGGCCTAAAATAGATGGTTTTGTAAGCTCTGGAACTTATGACCTTGCTCTTGCTTCTAATAGAGATGCAAAAGGTTTCCCTGCTTTAGATTATTTAATTAATGGATTGGGAGATACGGACGAAGACATTGTTGCAAAATATAATGGAGCTGAAAAAGAAAGCCTAATTTCTTATACAGGTGATGTTATTGCTGATATGGCAGGTCTTACAACGGGAGTGCTTGCTGAATGGAATTCAGGGTATAGAGATACTTTTGTAGAAAATGACGGAGCATCTTCAACAGCATCTGTGGATCGTTTTATAAACGACTATGTTTTTTACTATGAGAAGTTTTTGAGAGCTGGTAAAATGGGAATCCCTGTAGGTGCTTTTTCTGAAAACGTACTTCCTCAAAATGTAGAAGCTTATTATAAAGCAGATGTTTCTAATGAACTTTTCTTAGAAGGTTTTGAAGCTGTACAAGATTTCTTTAATGGAGTACATTACGGTAAGAGTACTTCAGGTGAAAGCTTAGCATCTTATTTAGATGCATTGAATACGATTAAAGATGGTGATGATTTAACAAAATTGATTAATGATCAATTTGATTTAGCTAAAACTAAAGTTGAAGCATTGGCACCTTTCCGTGAGGAAATTGAAAATAATGTGCCGCCAACTAATATGCTATTGGCATATGATGAAGTGCAGCGTATTGTTCCTATGTTAAAAGTAGATATGGTTTCTGCTATGAGCGTAAGTATTGATTTTGTTGATGCGGATGGCGACTAGAAAATGAACCGTTTCATTAGCAAACATATTACAGCCCCTATAGAGGCCGCCCCTTTGGCGGTCTTTCGCATTTTATTTGGTGTGATGATGTTGCTGAGTATTGTAAGATTTTGGAGCTACGGATGGATTGAAAAATTATACATTCAGCCTAAGTTTTTCTTCTCATATTATGGTTTTGAATGGGTGAAACCTTTGGGTGTCTACACCTACCTCATATTTATTATCTGTAGCCTCTCGGCTATTTTTGTGGCATTAGGCTATAAATACAAAATAGCGATTATCACTTTTTTTATCAGCTTTACTTATATAGAACTGATGGATAAGACCACCTACCTTAACCATTACTACTTTATTAGTCTGCTAAGTTTTCTAATGATTTTTCTACCGGCCAATGCCTATTTTTCTTTGGATGCCAAACAAGATTCTAAAAAGGCGTTTCAAAAAATCCCAGCGTGGACAATCAATAGTGTAAAACTCATGTTGGGCATTGTTTATTTTTATGCCGGACTGGCCAAACTAAATTCCGATTGGCTTTTTAAAGCCATGCCTTTAAAAATTTGGCTGCCATCAAAATTTGACACACCTCTTTTAGGTCAGTTTTTACATGAAGAATGGGTGCAGTATGCTTTTAGCTGGTTTGGGGCCGGTTATGATTTAGCTATTCCATTCTTATTATTGTATAAGAAAACACGGCCTTTTGCTTTTTTAATGGTAGTTGTTTTTCATGTGATGACACGCGTGTTATTCCCCATAGGTATGTTTCCGTATGTCATGATAATTTCTACATTAATATTTTTTGATTCATCTTTTCATCATAAGCTCTTAGGTTATTTTAGTGGTCTTTTTCGTATTGCTAAAAATAGATTCGATAACAAACGAATCTTAGCTATGCCACTGAATGTGGTAACCAATTCCAAACTGGTTTTAATCTCATTATTTTTTGTGATTCAATTACTAATGCCATGGCGTTATTTAGTCTATCCCGGAGAATTATTTTGGACAGAAGAAGGATACCGGTTTTCATGGCGGGTTATGCTAATGGAAAAATCAGGCTACGCCCAATTCAAAGTAGTTAGCAAAGATTCTGGAAAGTGGTTTTATGTGGATAACTCAGATTTTTTGACACCTTTTCAAGAAAAACAAATGTCTTTTCAACCTGATTTTATTTTAGAATATGCTCAATATCTAAAAAGACATTTTGAAAAAGACGGACATAAAAACGTGCAAATATTTGTTGATAGTCGAGTTGCTCTGAATGGGCGGTTAAGTACTACGTATATAGACCCAAAAGTAGACCTTGGCGAAGAGCGGGAGTCATTTGAACATAAAAATTGGATAATACCTTTTACTGATGAAATTAAGGGAATTTAGTATCATATTCATAGTATTCTTAATCTCGTTTTCTGGCTTTAGTCAGATTACGATTACTGGCAACGTAACCGATGAAAAGGGGAAACCTGTTCAAGATGCAGAAGTGTATTTAAAAGAGGTACAACTTCTAAAAACCACGGATGTCGATGGCAATTTTGAGTTCTCCAATATTGCCGGAGGTAAGTATACGGTAGTAGTCTTCGCTTTTGAATATGATGTATATGAAAAGGAATTAACATTTGATACCACTTTTAATCTCAGTGTTCAACTTCAGCGTATAAAATCTCAACAACTTTCAGAAGTGGTTTTAACCGAGAGACGTGAAAAAGTATTCGCATTAAAACAATTAAAAAAGGTAGAAGGCACTGCTATTTATGCCGGTAAAAAAACAGAGGTAGTTCTAATGGAAGGCCTTACTGGCAACCTTGCAGCTAACAACGCAAGACAAATTTATAGTCAGGTTGTGGGGCTTAATATTTATGATAATGGCGATGCTGGTTTGCAGTTAAATATTGGTGGTAGGGGATTGGACCCTAATAGAACGGCTAATTTTAATACGCGCCAGAACGGTTATGATATTAGCGCAGATGTGTTAGGTTACCCAGAAAGCTATTACACCCCACCTGCAGAAGCTCTTGAGGAGATTCAAGTAGTGCGCGGTGCAGCTTCTTTGCAATACGGAAGCCAATTTGGGGGTTTGATCAACTTCAAGTTCAAAAAACCAAATCCGAACAAAGAAATAGAACTCATTTCTCGCCAGACCGTCGGTTCGTATGACCTGTTCACAAGCTTCAATAGTTTGAGTGGTACGGTGGGTAAATTTAGTTACTACACCTATCTGAGTTATAAAGATGGAAATGGGTTTCGGCCAAATTCAAATTTTAACAGCAAGAACTATTTTACGCATTTAGGTTACGAGATTTCCGATAAAACCAAAGTAAGCTTAGAGACTACTTTCTTGCACTATTTAGCGAAACAACCAGGTGGTTTAACCGATGCCCAATTTTATGAAGACCCAACTTTTAGCAATCGTGATAGAAACTGGTTTGAGGTAGATTGGCGCTTATATTCGTTTCGTTTGGATCATGCATTCTCGCCAAAGACAGATTTTAGTCTGAACGTTTTCGGTTTGAATGCCTCTCGTAGAGCACTGGGTTTTAGAACCAACAGAGTTTCTCAAGAAGATGTAATATCTGAGCCACGAGAATTATTGATTGATAATTTTAGTAACTGGGGAGCAGAAGCTAGAGTATTAACAAGGTATAATTTGGCAGGTACTGAATCTGCACTTTTATTGGGTTCAAAAATTTACAAGACAAATAACGATCAACGACAGGGACCTGGTTCTGCAGATGCGGATGCTGATTTTAACTTTGCCGATACTAGTTTTCCGAATTATGAAAGGCAGTCTCAGTTTAATTTTCCAAACTTTAATGTGGCGTTATTTGGGGAAAATATTTTCAACCTTTCAGATAAATTAGCGGTAACGCCTGGTTTTCGTTTGGAACATATTAAAACAGAAAGTATAGGTAGTTACCAAGAAATCACGTTAGATTTGGCGGGTAATCCATTACTAAATAGAGAAATAGATGATAATAGGGTTTTTGATAGAACCTTTGTTTTGTTGGGGTTGGGTGCTACATATAAGCTGTCACCTAGTGTAGAATTGTATGGTAATTTTTCTCAAAACTACCGTTCTGTAACGTTCAGTGATATACGCGTAGTAAACCCTTCTTTTCAAGTAGATCCAAATATTTCAGATGAAGATGGCTTTACCGCAGATTTTGGTGCTAGAGGAAGATTTAAAGATATTCTATCGTATGATGTAAGCGTATATGGGCTCTATTATGATAATAGGCTAGGAGAAATCTTGAAAGAAGAAACGCAGGTTAATGCGGCTGGTGAAGAAGTTTCAACTGGGAAATTATTAAGAGCAAGAGGGAATATCGGAACCGCTTTTATATACGGTCTGGAAAGTTTTGCAAATTGGAGCTTAAAGGAAACCTTCTTTCCACAATCGGAAAAAGTGAAATTGAATTATTTTGCCAATTTAGCAATTACTAAATCTGAATATCTTTCTTCTGAACGAAACAATGTAGAAGGTAATGAAGTAGAGTTCATTCCAAAAGTCAATCTTAAGACAGGGTTAAACTTTGGTTATGATAACCTTTTGGGAAGTCTTCAGTATACTTATTTTGCTGATCAGTTTACAGATGCCACCAATGCACCACAAGACGTAAATGATAACCAAAGAGGAATAGAAGGTGTGATTCCTGCATATGATATTTTGGATTTTTCCCTCTCTTACACGTACAAAAAATGGAAGCTAGAAGCGGGAATTAATAACCTTTTAGATAATTCATATTTTACCCGAAGAGCTACGGGCTACCCGGGACCAGGTATTATTCCGTCTGAACCAAGAACATTTTATACGACACTTCAATTCAAATTATAAGAGCATTTCAAGATAGAAATCATAAATTCTGATGGATTTTTTTTCTCACTTTTAAATCGCTTTATAGAAAAATAGACTAATGTTTTTTTTGATGTGATATAAAGATATTAGGCAGAGGAATGTGAGTGGTTTCTTTACGATTGCCTTTTGAAGCAAACGAGTATTGATTATAAGGAGATAACGAATTTATTTCACTACATTTGCACGCAATTAAATCATTAATTGCTATGGAAGCTCACCTGAATAAAATTGTTGGAGAAGGTCTCACTTATGATGACGTACTTCTAGTCCCTGCCTTTTCTGAAGTACTCCCCAGAGAAGTTAATATTCAAACCAAATTTACTCGTAATATTACTATAAACGTACCAGTTGTATCAGCTGCTATGGATACGGTTACTGAATCACGAATGGCTATAGCCATTGCGCAAGAAGGAGGTATTGGTGTTCTTCATAAAAATATGAGCATTGCTCAGCAAGCGGTAAAGGTGCGTAAAGTAAAACGTGCAGAAAGTGGTATGATCATAGATCCTGTTACTTTACCATTAAATTCTTTTGTTCGTGATGCTAAAGCGAATATGAAAGAATTTAGCATTGGTGGAATTCCGATAGTAGATGGCGAAGGAAAATTAATTGGTATTGTTACCAACAGAGACCTTCGTTTTGAAAAAAATAATGACCGTCCAATTTCTGAAGTAATGACCACTAAGAATTTGGTTACGGTAAGTGAGGGTACTTCATTGGCCCAAGCCGAAGATATTCTTCAAGAAAATAAAATTGAAAAACTTCCGGTAGTCGATAAGAACTATAAATTAGTAGGTCTTATCACTTTTAGAGATATTACAAAATTGACCCAAAAGCCTATGGCTAACAAGGATACCTACGGTAGGTTACGTGTTGCTGCGGCCATTGGTGTTACGCCAGATGCAGTAGATAGGGCAGAGGCTCTAGTAAATGCAGGTGTTGATGCTGTTGTTATTGATACGGCACATGGTCATACTAAAGGTGTGGTTACTGTTTTGAAGGCAGTTAAAAAGAAATTTCCAGATTTAGAAGTTATTGTAGGTAACATTGCAACAGGTGAGGCAGCTAAATATTTAGTAGAAGCCGGTGCAGATGCCGTAAAAGTTGGTATTGGTCCAGGTTCTATTTGTACTACTCGTATTGTTGCAGGGGTTGGTTTTCCACAGTTTTCCGCTGTGTTAGAAGTAGCAGCAGCGATTAAAGGTTCTGGTGTTCCGGTAATTGCCGATGGAGGAATTCGCTATACAGGTGATATTCCAAAAGCTATTGCAGCTGGTGCGGATACCGTTATGTTAGGTTCTCTTCTTGCGGGAACCAAAGAATCTCCAGGTGAAACTATCATCTATGAAGGCCGAAAATTTAAGTCATACCGTGGTATGGGCTCTGTTGAAGCTATGAAAGAAGGTAGTAAAGACCGGTATTTTCAAGATGTAGAAGATGATATTAAGAAACTAGTTCCAGAAGGTATTGTAGGTCGTGTACCATACAAAGGAGAATTATATGAGAGTATTCACCAGTTTGTTGGTGGTCTTCGTGCAGGTATGGGTTACTGTGGTGCTAAAGACATCAACGCATTAAAAGAGAATGGCCGTTTTGTTAAGATTACAGCAAGTGGTATTAACGAAAGTCATCCTCATGATGTAACTATTACTAAAGAATCACCTAATTACAGTAGATAGATATTAATTATCTTCAAATAACAAAAAAAAGAGCGCTCTTAGAGTGCTCTTTTTTGTTACTTAATATCCTCGCAAAATCAAATGCTACTTGGCAGGAACTGAACCTTCTTTTTCGCTAAAAGTATGCACCCTATATAAATCATCGGACGCTTGCAATAATTTACTCAATAGAGTCGGCTCTAAATTGGGGTTATCCCTTAGGAAATCATTTAAAATAGTATAAGCTTCGGCAGACGTATGTTTGCCGATGGTATTATTGAGCCATCCTTTAGGAAAGAAAATATCACCTGTTTTTTGAACTTCCTCTAACATGTCTAGACTTGTTCTTAAGTTTTTAATGCTTTCTTCGTCTCTTAATGGATGATTTAGATTGCTTAATGCGCTTAATACCCAAGATTCTCTCTGTCTGTTGTCCTTATCTTTAAGAGATTTAAAAAATTCCCGTCTAACAGCTAAATCATTTGATAACGAAGGGAGCAGGAAATTAAACTCCGTCAAATCATCAGGGTTTTTAATATCTTCCTTGGCTTCTTGTAAAATGTTCTCATAGTCCGTATGATTGAACAGAGCCAAACTCATAGCCATTTTGGTATAATCATCTTGGTTCAACTTCAAATTGGGTATGATATGGTCTTTATGCCAAACGCTATACAATTGGGCAGTTGATTTCTCAGAAAAAGCAATTGAACGAAAAGTAGAAAACAGCGTTTTCTTCATATTGGCAGGTATCTCCATCTGTAATTGAGACCAAAGCATGTCTCCAAGAAGAGGTTGATATTTTATTCTTTCTTCAGGAGAAAGGTATTTCCAAAAAAGGTTGCTAATGTAACCGGAAAGTAGATTGGTCAAAAGCTCGTTTTTCTCAGTAGCTAAGCTCTCTCGGTAGAATTCTAGTATAGTTTCGGGCTTAATTAAACCGTTTAAGGCACTTTCATAACTATTAATGTATATGTAGCCGCGCGTAATATCATCTTTAATTTCAGGAGTTTCTTCGCTTTCTATATCGTACATGGGGAAAACGCCATAACCCATGCCATTGGAATTATAGATAATAGATAAGGGTTTTGATTTTCCTACTGCTGCGCTAAGTTCTACGCTACTCCCTTTCATATCAACTGCAATGTTCTGCAAACTATCTTTGTAGACCAGAGTAATGTCAAAAGTTTGGGGCCACACCCGGTAGCTATCATCTTCTGCGGTTTGGCTTATGGTAAAAGACATTATTCTCTCATTGGAATCGTACACTATTTGTTCATGAAATATAGGACGCCCAGGACCGTTTACCCAAACCTCACTCCATTTTTCAATATCCACGTCTGTATTTTCTACAAATAGGGCAATTAGGTCGTTCCACGTAGCATTACTGTTACTGTAGGTCTTAATATATTTTTGAACCCCTTTTTGAAAAGCCTCTTTGCCTAAAGCCGCTTCTAATTGTCGCATCATTATAGGTGCTTTGCTGTAGATAATACTTCCGTAAAGGGAGCCGGCATTCTTTAGATTATCTAATTCTTGGCGAATAGGATTAGACCCTCTGGTCCTGTCTTCACCATATGCCCTAGGGTAGTGCGTGGTCATAAAAGCGAGGTCGTGATTAATTTCCAGGAAAACCGGATTAGCTATTTTATCGGCCATAAAATTAGCGAAGACTTCTTTCATCCAAACATCATTGAACCAATCCATAGTTACCAAATCTCCAAACCACATGTGGCTTGTTTCATGAGCTATAAGTTTTACCCTTTGTAGTTTTTGATTTTCAGTAGATGTTTCATCCAAGAACAGAGTACTTTCTTTGTATTGAACGGCACCCACCTGTTCCATGCCACCATATTGGTACCCGGGAATAGTTGCAAAATCTAGTTTCTGAAAAGGGAATTTGTGGTCGGTATAATCTTCTAAAAAGGATATTGATTGTTGATGAAGATTAAAAATAGTATCTGTACTAAAAGCAATCTTATCCTCATTGGTTTCCCTGTAAAGCATTTTCATATCAAACTTACCCGGATTTTGGTGGGTAGTTTCAAATTCGCCAGCAACAAAAGAGAACAAGTACGTGCTCATTTGATCACTTTTGCCAAAATGATGTTTGGTAAAACCTTCAATTTCTTCTTTATTAACTTTTGGAGCACCGCAAAGTACTGCCCAATCTTTTGGTGCGGTAATATCTAAGGAGTAAGTAGCTTTTAGATTGGGTTGGTCAAAACAAGGGAAAAGTGTTCGGGCTCTGTCCGGAACTAGAAGTGTATAGAGATAAGTATCGTTTCTGTTTAAAGATGATTCACCGGCAATAAATTCAATTTCTATAGTGTTTTCGCCAATATTAAGGTGCTTAGGGGCAATTATAATATGTTCTTCTTCATGAACAACGGTAATCTTTTTGTTGTTGGCCACAATAGATTTTAAGTTGGCAGTTTTTTCTTTAAAGTCTAGATACAACGGAGCCTCTAGATTAGAAATTTCTACATTTAGAACTAATTTGGCGGGTATAGGCGAATTTCTGTCTTTCGGGATATTAAAATCTAGTTGATAGTTTATATCGGAAATTTGGCTTTTTCTATAGTTCGCCAGTTCTAAAGAAACTCCGTTTTCCAATTTAAAAGGAGCATTATTTTTGTCTGCGCAGGAAAGAAGGGCGAGACTTGCAATTAAGGTGATTAAGAATGTTTTCATGAACTTTTGAACTGGAAATTTACTTTGGTAGAATGAAAGTACTCAAAAGTAAAAACGAATACAAGAAGAATAGAGTAATCTAGCTTTTGAATCATAAAAAAAAGCCCGATATCATTCAAATGATATCGGGCTTCGTAATGTCTTATTATAGCATCTTATTTTCCTTCGCCCGTGTAGGTCTTCCAATCTTGGTCTTTATAAATATTGTCGCCAAAGTATTTAGCGATATTTAAGAAAGGCTCTGGTTTCTGGTAGCCAGGTACCGGAGAAAGCATATTCATTTCTTCATCTAAAAAAATAGTGGTTGGATAACTCATTCTGCCTTGCATAAGTGCAGCAGCAAATTCATGATACCCTTTTTTTCCTGATGGAATAAATTTATAGGTTTTTCCTTTAAAATCAATAGGGTCCTTGCCTTCCCCATCTAGCTTAACCATGTAAAAATTATCGGCCATGTAAGCGGCTACTTGAGAATCTTGAAAAGTATCTTTGTCCATTTTTTTACACCATCCACACCAATCTGTATAGACATCTATAAAAATCTTCTTCGGATTCTTTTCGGTAGCTACCAATTCAGCTGCTTCATCCCAACTCAACCATTTAACCTCTTGGGCACTAATGTTTGTGGCTGTAAGTCCTATAAATAAAAATAGGACAAATTTTAAAGCGTATGTGGTGGGTATTTTCATCTTGATTTTTGCGGTATTAGTCCAACTAATGTACCAAAACTAACGAAAATGTGACAAGTTTATTTTGCTAAAGCTTTTTCCTTCTTCTGAGAAAAGAGATTTTTAACATCTATTTGATGTTTAGTAAGATCCTCAAAAGTCTCTCGTTCCCTAATTAATATGGCTTTACCCTCATGCCATAGAACCTCTGCAGGTCTAAATCTTGAGTTGTAATTACTGGCCATAGTAAAGCAATAAGCACCTGCGTTTTTGAAACAAAGAATATCTCCTTCACTTATTTCGTTAATTCTCTTGTTGCTGGCAAAAGTATCGGTCTCGCATATATAACCTACAACAGAATAATAACGCTCTCTGCCACTAGGGTTAGAAATGTTCAAAATTCTATGAGTAGCGCCATAAAGCATAGGTCTGATCAAGTGGTTAAAACCTGAATCTATACTAGCAAAAACGGTAGAAGTAGTTTGTTTAACCACATTTACTTTTGCAAGAAAGTTACCTGCTTCACTAACTAAGAATTTCCCTGGTTCAAAAGCCAAAGTAAGTTGTTTGCCATATTCTTTACAGAACTCGTTAAAACGAGTACCTAATTTTTTACCCAATTCCTCAACATTGGTTTCAATATCACCTTCTTTATAAGGAACTTTAAATCCGCTTCCAAAATCAATAAAATCTAGGTTTTTGAAGTTTTTAGCGGTATCAAAAAGTATTTCAGAAGCGTATAGGAAAACGTCAATATCTAAAATATCACTTCCGGTATGCATATGTATACCGTTTATGTTCATGTTAGTAACATTAACAATACGCAACAAATGCGGAATCTGGTGTATACTAATACCAAATTTAGAGTCAATATGGCCTACTGAGATATTGGCGTTTCCGCCTGCCATAACATGCGGGTTGATACGAATGCACACAGGTACATCTGGATGCTTGCTACCAAATTGTTCTAAAATAGAGAGGTTATCTATATTGATACGAACTCCCAATTTAGAAGCTTCCTCTATCTCTTCTAGAGAAACACCGTTAGGAGTGAAAATTATTGATTGAGGTTTAAAACCAGCAAGTAATCCTAATTGAACTTCTTGTATAGAAACCGTATCCAAGCCACTGCCTAAACTATTCATTAGCTTAAGTATGGCAATATTGGACAATGCCTTTGCGGCATAGTTAAGTTTCAATTTCTTTACGCTGCTAAAAGCACTTGTAAGTCTCTGAAACTGAGAAATTATTTTTTCCGAATCGTAAACGTAAACGGGATCTCCATAGGTTTTTGCTATATTTAGCAAATCGGCATTATTCATATCCTTCGGTATTTGATACAAATTTAATCCGTTAATCCCATATGGGCAAAAAATCAACCACAAATATAAAAAATACAACAAATTGTTATTTTTAAAACAAACAAGGTTTTAAAATAAGTTTGTGGTTAGTCAATTCAGTTGTATTTTTAGACCAAATTTCACATTATGAAGCTGGCATTATTACCCTTACAATCTATTTTTTTTCCAGGTGAGACAGTACCCCTGCATATTTTTGAAGATCGCTATAAGCAGTTAATAGTAGACTGTAGAAAAGAGGCGGTTACCTTTGGTATTCCAGTTTATATTAATGATAATATGATCTATGGTACAGAGGTACAATTGGTAGAGATAGTGAACACATATGATAATGGTGAGATGGATGTAACCTGTGTAGCGCGCCAAGTTTTCCGTATTCTTAGTTTTGAAAAACAAATGAAAGGGAAACTCTATGCCGGTGGTACCATTCAGTTTTTAGACAGTGTAAATGATGCTGAAAAAGAGATAAAGCAAGAAGTATTGGATAAAATACATGAATTATATGAGCTAATGGGTGTGCCTTATACCCCATTGCCATTAGAGAAGTTCAATAGTTATGTATTGGTGCATAAGATGGGACTTTCGTTTAATCAAGAATACCAATTGCTGCAAATGCCTAGTGAACGAGATCGATTATTATTTATGAAATCTCATTTAATTTCCACCATTTCTATGTTAAGCGAAGTAAACCGCACCAAAAAGACGATAGAAATGAACGGGAATTTCAAAAATTTTGACCCGTTAGATTTTGAAGACTTTAATCTTTAGAGCTCTATCATATGGGTTAGAACCCTATGTGTTAGGTTAATTATAATGGTGTTTTTGATTATTTTACATTGGTTACAGTCAAGTATTTCTGAAATAAGATTTTCTCTGCTTGCAACTAACTCCATATTTCATTAGTCTAAATCCTTTGCGTTTGCTATTTTTGCTTCTGAATCTAAATATACCTTAATATATGAATCTTCACGAGTACCAAGGAAAAGAGATTTTAGCCAGTTTCGGTGTGCGCATTCAGCGCGGTATCGTGGCCCATAATCCAAAGGAAGCGGTTGAGGCTGCAAAACAGTTAACGGCAGAGACCGGAACCGGTTGGCACGTTATAAAGGCCCAGGTGCATGCAGGTGGTCGAGGTAAAGGTGGAGGCGTAAAATTGGCCAAAAACCTTAAAGAAGTAGAAGAAATTGCAGGAAACATCATAGGGATGAACTTAATTACTCCACAGACATCTGCTGCGGGTAAAAAAGTACACCAAGTTTTAGTTGCCGAAGATGTATACTACCCAGGCGATAGTGAAACTAAAGAGTTTTACATGTCTGTTGTATTAAACAGAGGTACAGGTAGAAATATGATTATGTATTCTACAGAAGGTGGAATGGATATTGAGGAGGTTGCGGAAAGCACTCCTGAACTTATTTTCACTGAAGAGATTGATCCATCTACAGGTCTTTTAGGATTTCAAGCTAGAAAAATAGCCTTTAATTTAGGTCTTTCTGGTACTGCATTCAAGGAAATGACAAAATTCGTTACAGCCTTGTATAAAGCGTATGTAGAAAGTGATTCTAGTATGTTTGAAATCAACCCTGTGTTGAAAACATCAGATGATAAGATTATGGCAGTAGATGCTAAGGTGTCTATTGATGATAATGCACTTTACCGTAGAAAGCAATATGCAGAAATGCGTGATTTACGTGAAGAGAATGCAATTGAAGTTGAAGCTGGGGCATTAGGTCTAAATTATGTTGATTTAGATGGAAATGTTGGCTGTATGGTAAACGGAGCCGGATTGGCAATGGCCACAATGGATTTAATCAAAATGGCAGGTGGTGAGCCAGCTAACTTTTTAGATGTTGGTGGTACAGCTGATGCTAAAAGAGTAGAAGAAGCTTTCCGTATCATTCTAAAGGATGAAGGTGTTAAAGCAATTTTGGTTAATATTTTTGGTGGAATCGTACGTTGTGACCGTGTTGCAAATGGTATTGTAGAAGCTTACAAGAATATGGGAGACGCTATTAAAGTTCCTATCATTGTTAGATTGCAAGGTACTAACGCAGAAATTGCAAAAGAAATCATTGACAATTCTGGTTTAGCAGTACATTCTGCAGTTCAGTTTCAAGAAGCTGCTGATATCGTAAAAGAAGTATTGAGCTAGACTCTTATACTTTTTATAAATTTTAAAGAGGGATGAACCACATGGTTTATCCCTCTTTTTTGTTCCAAATAAGGAGTTTTTTTTATCCAGTCCCTCCTTTCATAGTAAGGCTGTGAGGTAAAAAGCTGAGGTTTCGTTAGTTTTTATATCTATTTTATGACATTACTGTTTTATAGTGTTAAAATTTATTAAATTAATAATATGCAGGCTTTAGATTGTGTTATCTTTAATATGAATTAGTTATCTGAATTAGCAAAACAAAACAAGATATCATGAAAAAATCAGTTTATGCACTTATGGTGATGATGGCGTTGAACATAGGCTATGCATTTGCCGGCACTCCAGAATCACACCAGCCAAAGGCGGTACAACTACTTACTTCTCAAATTTATGAGATGTTAAGTGAAAACGTAATTCCAAATGAAATTAGAGGCTCAAAAGCAGAAGTTAGAGTTGCTGTTGATGAAGGAAATTATTTAAAAATTCTTTCTATAGAAACAGATAACGAAGCACTAAGAACCTATTTGAAAGGAGCTATTGATTACGAAAAATTATCCAAGGGTACTTTCCAAAAAGGTATTGTATATCGTATTCCAATCGAAGTTGCGAAACGATAAGAAAAGCTTCTCATTTTATAATTGAAAAACGGTCTCTTTATAGGAGACCGTTTTTTTTTAAATTATGTTGTATTCAGGAAATAACTTTTTTAGAAAGCTTCCATTATTCCGTCATAAACCACTTCTCCATTAATAATGTTTAGTCCCTTCTTAAGTGCTGGGTCTTTATCAGTGGCAGTTGCCCATCCTAAATTCGCTAACTTTAATACGTACGGTAGCGTAACGTTGGTAAGTGCTACGGTAGATGTGTAAGGCACCGCTCCAGGCATATTTGCTACAGAGTAATGTACAACATCATCAATAATATAAGTAGGATCTTCATGAGTGGTAGGTCTCGTAGTTTCTACGCAACCACCTTGGTCTACGGCAACATCTACAATAACAGTTCCTGGTCGCATTTCTTTAAGCATATCCCTAGTAATAAGATTAGGTGCTTTAGCTCCTTTTAAAAGAACACCACCAATAATAAGGTCATGTGTTTTTATGTACTTGCGGATATTGAATTCGTTAGAAAACTCGGTTATTACATGAGGAGGCATAACATCGTTTATATATCTCAGACGTTTCATATTAATATCTAAAACAGTAACCTGAGCACCAAGGCCAGCAGCCATTTTTGCCGCCTGTACACCAACTACTCCAGCACCTAAAATAAGAACTTTGCCAGGAGCAACACCAGGTACACCACCTAATAGAACGCCTCTACCTTTTGCAGGTTTTTCTAGATATTTCGCACCTTGCTGAATTGCCATTCTTCCTGCAACTTCGGACATTGGTGTTAAAAGAGGTAACGTACCATCTTCATCTTCCACGGTTTCGTAAGCAATACATATAGATTTACTCTCTATCATTGCCTTTGTTAACGGTTCGCTAGATGCAAAATGAAAGTACGTGAAAATAATTTGATCGGGCTGTACCAGGTCATACTCTTCAGCCATAGGCTCCTTGACCTTCACAATCATTTCGCTAATACCGTAAACTTGTCCTATGGTGTCTAAAATAAGAGCACCCGCTTTTTTGTAATCATGATCAAAAAAACCACTGCCATCTCCTGCACCGGATTGCACATAAACGATATGGCCGTTTTTGGTTAGTTCAAATACACCGGCAGGAGTCATACCTACGCGATTTTCGTTGTTCTTAACTTCTTTGGGGATACCAATAGTCATGTTTTGTTTTTTTTGATAAATTTAAGGAAGTTATTTTTTTAAACTAGCTTTCCTCTGAAGTTTGTGAATCAATTCCTACGTAAGTGTTGAACTGACCAGACAATTCTGCTTCTTTATTTTTCTTTACTTTCTCAATTATATATGGGATAAAGGAAAGGGTAACCATACCAAAGCCTATTAAGAGTAAAATTGTAGGATTGATAAAGAAATCACTAAAAGAGAATATACCAATAGCTAACATGGTTGAAAACGGTAAAGACAATGCTAAAATATTTACAGCAAAGTTGATGTCAAAGGTTGGTTTGTCCTGCTTGTCATTTTCTTCCATAGAGCTAATGGCGCTCATATGGGCAAATGGCCAAAAACTACATGAGCTTTGTGGGAATACTATTAGTAAAAGTACCAATGGTGCCGACAGGGCCGGAAATAATAAAATGAAAACAGCGGATATACAGAATGTAATTCCTGCTCTTCTTGTTAAAAGAGAGAGAATCAATCCAAATTCTCCAGATTTTATACGTACCGCCATGCCTATGAACAATAGGATAAGAGGGGTCATTATTACTTTAATATGTAATGCAGTATTTTGTACGAACGATGGTAAAGATTCTAAATTGAACCCAAAGGATAGAAGTAAGAGACCAACAATTATAACCAAATTAATAGGTTCTTTTATGAGCGCTAAACCTAATCCCTTTAGTTTGTTAGAGGTTGAGGTTTGTAAATCTTTTATAGCTCTTTTTTGATACCAATGCATGGCAACCATATAAAGCAGTATAAGAACAAAAATTTTATTTCCAACATCAGCAAGAGCAGCTAGTGCTACAGAATCATCGCCTAAATAAATGGCAATGAAAGGGAAGCATGATAGACCTGGTGCCAAAGAAGGCATCAGCATCATTATAGTTCGTTTTTTTGAGTTTTCTTCTTTAGATAAGGTTGTGTTCAGAAGATATTTTGATGCTAGTAGCATAACTAGGTTAAATGCTAGAGCAAGCAAGGGGAATATCAATAAAGAACTATCTAATTTTATTTTTAAAAGCGCAACGAAAATTACGGCTGGTAAGGCAACACTTAGAATAATAACTTTTACACCTTTAAGGTCTTGCTTCGCTACTTTTTTCTGTAATAGTAACCCTAGACCAATAATGAGTAATAGTTCTAGCGTATTTTGAAGGGCGAAATTCATAGGGAGATTAGTTTAAGAGTTATTGATATGAGTAGGTAAAAAGGGTTGAATAACCCGTTGAGAGCCAGCGTCTAAAATATCAAGGCAATTGACTAGAAAAACCGACTCTCTGGGGGCATTGCATAATTTTAAGCCAGTACTTTTTGTAAGGCAGCACCAAAAAGTTTCATTTCTTCCATAGTACCCATACTAACACGACACCAGTTTTTGTCCATAATGTTGAAAGCACGAACACCAACACCTTCTGCGGTCATTTTTTCTAAGAATGCTTTTCCGTCCATTTCAATCGGAAAGATTATAAAGCTTGTAGACGACGGTACATAGCTATAACCCATGCCATCTAATACAGAATAAACATACTCTCTACATTCAGAATTCAATTTTCTTGTTTTGTTTGAAAATTCAACATCATCCATACTTGCCATTGCAGCATGAATCGATGGTAATGAAATACCCATGCCACCTCTTGTTACCTTTTGAATGATAGCCAATGTTTCTGGTTGAGCAACCATATAACCTACACGTAAACCGGCCATACCTTGAATTTTAGAGAAAGTACGTGCAATCATTACATTTTTACCTTCGTTTATTAGAGATACCATACTTTTTTTGGCAGCATCATCTAAAAATCCTAAATAGGCTTCATCTACAAAAATTGGAACTTTTTCAGAAACCCTAGAGCAAAAATCAACAAGTTCTTCATGGTCTGTCATACTTCCCGTTGGGTTGTTCGGGTTACAGATGTATACCAGTTTTGTGTCAGCATCGATTGCCGCTTCCATAGCAGGTAAATCATGAGACCAATCCTCTTTTAGTTTGATAGGCTTCCATGTTGCTCCTGTAGCTTCGGCTACTTTTATCAATGACATGTATGCAGGGTCCGCAGAAACAATATTTCCTCCATTTTGGAAAAATACCATCGCAGTTTTCTCTAAAAGGTCAGAAGAACCAGGCCCCATCATAATAGTTTCAGTTTTAACACCTTCTAGTTCAGCAATTTTATCGACCAATTCGAACATTTCTTTCCATCCATAACGATTACCTTTTGGCGCATATTTTTGAAAAGCATCAACAGCCATAGGTGATGGTCCATAAGGGTTCTCATTAGCATTTAATTTTGCAAGAAGTTCAACAGGTTTGTCTACTTCATAAGGCAAATACTCTTTAAAAAAAGGAGTATATGGAAGATTGCCTTGAGCATCTATGATCACTGGCTCGTTACCAAATGCCCCATAACTTAAATACGGTGCAGCTATTGCTCCAGCTGCTGTAAGTGCTCCTCGTTTCAACCATGCTCTTCTGTCTAATGTTTTCATAATAATATGTGTTTTAAGTTAAAAAGTTTAAGTTTAATTTGATTCTACTGGTTCTGCGTTCAAACCTAAATCACTAGATGCTACAATAGTGTCGTCGGTAGCGCTTAGGTAAATGTTTATGTGAGTATCCATGGTCTCGATAGCGTCATAATAAGTCTCATCGGTAATCACGAAAAACTTACTTGATGCAAATTCACCAGTAGATCCGTCTACAGTATCTAAAGTTGTTACAGTAGTGGTTTCTGTTCCAATAGCGCCATCTAGAATAAGTGCAGGGTGCATTAAATCCTCTACTGTATTATTCAGGGAAACCTGAACTAAAGTTTGGTTTAAAGTTGTTTTGTAGAAAACTACCCTGCCATAAACATTAGAGCCTGACGGATCAGTTGATTCAATCGTGTATGCTAGATAGGTGCTTAAAGTACCGCCACCTTCTGCTGTAGTAAGTACGGGTTCTAGTCTCTCTTGCTCACAGGATAAAAGACCCAGAGCTACGGTAAAAATTAAGATAATAGTTTTATATGTTTTCATAATCTTCTTCTTAATTGTTAGTTGAAATTATTACAGGGTGATAGTTAATCTTCCAAAGTAATAAGCCCCTGCAGATCCTTGCTGGTATTGTGAGTATAGGTTAAAATCACGTAACTCGTATCTTAAGATTTCTGGGTATTCATTGAAGATGTTATTTCCTCCAATAGTAAGACTTAAGGCTTCGCTAAATTTATAGGTAACACCTATGTCTGTAGTGAATTCAGGTGTAAAAAACTGATCAGCATAACCTAGGGTTCCTTCAGGAACCAATGTTCGTAAGTTGTTATCTCTAGTCTGAACCGACCCAAAACGTGTACCTCTTAACATAGCAGAAAATTTACCAACTGAATAGTTAAGTGTTCCGATTATTTTTGAACTTGGCGTACCTGTTTCAAATTGACCGATAAGCGAACGGCTTACATAGTTTTCTTCTAATTGTTGATCTGTTAAGTTGGTATCTAAATCAGGTAGATTTACTCCTTCGAATTTGTTTTTTCTGAAAGTACCTGCTAACACAAGGCCAAGTTTACCTGCGCCTAAGTTAGTGTTGTAGTTAACAACTGCTTCAACACCTTGTGTACTTATGTCTCCACCGTTGATTCTAAAGCTAGCTAACCCGCTTCCAATGATCGGTTCTAGTGAAGGTGCTTCGGTTGAATCAAATTCTCCTGTTTCAAAAATTCTGTCAAATATGTCAATTTTATAGGCGTCAACTGTTATGTCAACTTTTCCAATTTTGGTCGTGAAACCTAAACTGTAGTTTCTTGATCTTTCTTCGGTTAAGGCGCTAATGCCCAAAGCGCGAGAGGCAGAACTGTTATTAGGATAAAGGGTGCCATCAAAAGGAACAAGGTCTACGAAGAACGTGTAACTATGCGAGTAGTTCAGTTCTTGTAAAGAAGGAGCTCTAAAGCCACTACTGAACGAACCTCTGAAAGAAAAGTTTTCACCAATTTTATAGCGCCCGGCTATTTTACCTGTCAATACATTTCCAAAATCAGAGTAATTTTCTACTCTAAGTGCACCGGATAACAGAAAATCTTCAGTAAAATCAAGCTCCATATCTACGTAAGCAGCCATAACTGATCTCCAGTTGTTACCTTCATTTTCAGGAGCATAACCTCTAAAACATTGACAGTTTAGTGCGTAGTTCTTTACCAATTCTTGACTTACACCTGCATACTCAAGAGATAAAGGGTTTCCAAATTCGTCTATGTAAGGACTTCCGTAAAGGTCTTCCAAAGGAAAACCATCTGGGCCAACAACTGCTTGGTTGTCTTCTGTAGCAGTAACAACACCGGCATCACCAGCTGTATAGCTTTCTTCCTGACCCGCTTGAATAATATAATTTTCAAATCTCAATTCTCCACCAAACGCAACGTTTAATCCAGATAGGATATCTTCATAAAAATGAGAGGCATCTAAGTTTATAGTGTTTTGTAAAAAGCTATGCGTACCAAGATTCATATCTGTTGGTGAGCCAGAGCCAATACTTGCATTCCAAGTATTGAACATTCCGTATTTGGCCCAGTTCGTGCCAAATGTGTTACTTAAATCAAAATCATAATCTCCGATCATACCTGTAATTCCAGTAGCAAGGGAGATGTTGTATTGGTCATTGTAAATTTGAGGTCTAAAACCGTTTGGGTACAAATCATAACTGGATCTGTCTGCTTGTGCGGATCTTCTGTAAAAACAGCTGTATGCATCAGAATATTGATAGCCAATATCTCCAAAAGCATAAAAATCTGATGTTTCTGTTAAAGGAGTTTCCATATTGAAAGCCAAACTCATATTCGTTTTAGCTGGTAAGCCAGAATATGAAGCCACATCAATTTGTTCAATATCTCTTGCAGACATAAGTCCTTGTACTGTTTGTAGGGAGCTAATAAGTCCAGCATCTCCGCTGGCTTGTGCGGCTATAAGTTCAGGGTTTGTAATAATTGGTGTCCCATTAGTTTGCGTTCTGTTGTTTGTTAAATAAGATTGGTCATATAAGGGAGCGCGCTCCAGAGACAATACACTTGGTCTCACTGTACGTTCCGCTTGTGCTAACATAACGGATGCATTAAAGTAGCCATCATTCTCAAATGCAATACCGTAATTACCATCGAATTGAAAGTTTTGACCATCCCAACCATCAAAAGATCTGTTGAGAGCTCTTTCATCTGCTGTCAATTCTGAATCGTCGTAACCAGGCTTATTAGTGTATGCACCGGCAGTTAAACTACCTTTAAATTCACCTGTTCCCTTTTTCATAACCATATTAATTACCCCTGCTATAGCATCAGAGCCATATTGGGCAGAAGCACCATCTCTAAGAATTTCAATTCGGTCTACTCCTACGGAAGGTATAAATCTCATATCCACACCGGGACCAGGAGTCCCCGTTTGATTACCAGCTAAAATAGCTGAAGAGTGTCTTCGCTTACCATTTACAAGAACAAGCATTTGACTAGATGCAAGCCCTCTAAGACTTGGTTGACTAACAAAAGAGGATAAATCACCCCCACCACTGGTAAATGCAGTAAATGAAGGGGCTGCCGCGGTTAGCATTTGAGATATGTCTTGTTGTGGCATGTTTATAGCTGCTTCAGCAATGTTGATTACATCAACAGGAACAGGAGTGTCTAATTTTGTCCTCCCTTGTCTCCTTGAGCCCACTACAATAGTTTCAAGTAGTTGTTCCGCGGCCATGACCAATGTTATCTTAATTGAAGTCTGACCGTTTACAGGGACCTCTTTGGTGGCATAGCCTAATGATGATACTACAAGAATAGCATCTGCTGGGGCATCTATAGTGTAATTACCATCAAAATCTGTTAGTGTTCCTTTAGTTGTGCCTTTAATTATAATATCTGTGCCAGGCAACACGACACCGACTTCATCTATTACCGATCCGGTAATGGTTGTCTCTTGACCGTACGATACGTATATACAGTTTAAAAATAAGAGTGATAGTATTAGAGCGTTCTTCATAAGTACAAGGTTTTGGTTGATACTAAACATTGTTCATTTGCCCAACCACACCTTCTCCATTTCGTGGGGGGACGGTGGTCAAATGCAGTTCTAAAGAAAAGTTCCGGATACTTTACTGCCGATAGTCATTTATTTATGACGTAACGACATGGCAATATTAGTGCGTCTTTTTGATTAAAAAAAATATGTAAACCTTTGTTAACCCTGTGTTTTAGGTAGTTATAAGATGATTATCTATCGAATAGGTAGATTTATTTTATTATATAATTAATATGGTAGCTTTCTCTTTTTTATGGTTCCAAAACCTATCAATCTGAAGAATTACACCTAAAAAAGCACTTTTATGACATCACAAATTACAAGCGCTCTAAATTTAATTATATTCATAAAAAAACGGATTTAATTAGTGAATTATATCTGTTTTTTCGAAATCATTAAACTATTTTTACTAAAATCATCCAAACGATGAAATATATTGAGTAATTATCAGTTGAGTAAGGTTGGCTGTTGATGGATGAGGATTAAAATGGAACCCTAAATAACCAAGAAAAAGACTACAAATGAGAGATAAACTTGATTCAGTAGACCATAAGATATTGACACTGCTATCCGGCGATGCGCAGATGCCATATACGGAAGTAGCAAAGAACGCCGGTATATCTCCAGGAACAGTGCATATGCGCACCCGAAAGATGAAGAATATGGGGGTAATTAAAGGTTCAACCTTAAGCTTAGACTATAGTAAAATGGGCTATAAGATGACTGTCTTTTTGGGAATCTATCTACGAGAGAGCTTTTTATATAAGGTGGTAATAGAAGAATTGACAAAAATTCAAGAAGTGGTCAAAATTCATCACAGCACGGGTAAGTACGATATATTCATTAAGGTACATGCTAAAGATAGTTTGCATTATAGGAGTTTATATCAAGAAGCAATACTAACTATAGAGGGTATTAGAGGTATAGAATCTTTTATATCCGTAGAAGAAAATATGAGTAGGCATATCAATTTTGAGAGTTGATGTAGCTTAGGTCCCGTATTCTTATGTAGTTCATAGTTCAAATCACAAGAATATGTTAAAATAAATACATTTCGTAACGATCTCATGAACCTGTCGTCTTTAAGGTAATTCATCAAATCATTTAAAACGATAAATCATGAGAAAAATTAGTTTAGTCTTGGTAGCTGCAATGCTACTTTCAATTGGTAATACTTTTGCTAACGACGGAGAAAATGAAAATCCTTCAAAAAGCTTAGCGGTACAAATTTCAGAGTTATTAAGTGACAATTCTTTAACGTCCACACATGTAGACATGACCGCTTTTGTAAGGTTCACGTTGAATGAAGAGCGTGAGATTGTAATTCTTACCGTTAATGCAGATAATGAGGTTTTGGAAATCTTTGTGAAAGAGAAACTTAATCACCAGAAAGTAAATGTGCAGGAATACAAAGTTGGCAGAACCTATACCATGCCTGTGCGCATAGCAGGCTAAACCCTGTTGCAAGAACTTTAATCCTGACTACGACTCATCATCGAACTCAGGATTTTTTTTTGTTCTTATATTTTACGTTCGAAACATCTTTGTTAATCCTTCTCTCTTGTTGGGTCTTGAAATCAGGTCTTTTTGTATGATTGACTTTAGCTTCAGGCTTAACTGTTTTCTTAGAAAGAACTTCTCCAGGAGTTTTAGGACTCTCTTTGGTGCCTCTTAGGTATATTACTAAACCATTTAAAAAGTTACGTAATACTTGGTCTCCACATTCCATATAATTAGGATGGTCATCTTTTCTAAAAAAGGCTCCTAATTCACTTTTGCTAATTTTGAAATCTACAAGTTTCAAAACATCAATTATATCATCATCCCTGAACATTAGGGCTACTCTAAGCTTCTTGAGTACATCATTATTAGTCATGGCCTTGAATTTTTTAGCAAGGTATTACAAATAACACTTAGAACCATAACCTTGTAAAAGAATCATAACTAGTTAAGTGTTAGCTAAACGCAATAAAATGACTTATTAAATTTAAAATGTCACATAAAAACAATTGTAAGTGACATTTAGTCACGTAAATAATTGTTAAATATGTCAAAAAGACATGTTTTTGGAATTGGTATATATTTTGACTTTAACCATCTGAAATTAAAGTTTAATTCAAAATATAAAAATCATGAGTGTAGTAAAGAGAAATAATTTAGCGTTCCCAGCATTAATGAATGAAATTTTCAAGCCTGATTGGTTTGGAGGTATGGAGAATACAAATGGAAACGCTCCTGCTGTTAACATTAAGGATAATGAAAAGAGTTTTGACCTTGAGTTGATTGTACCGGGCAGAAAAAAAGAAGATTTTAATATTGAAGTGGATAATGAACTTTTAACTATTTCGTCTGAATTTAAGAATGAAGAAGAAGTAAAAGAAGAAAATTATACGCGTCGCGAGTTTAGGTTTTCATCTTTTAAAAGGGCTTTTACGCTTCCAGAATCAATTAATGTAGATGCTATAAAAGCTGATTATGTAGATGGTGTTTTAAAGGTGGAATTACCGAAAAAAGAAGAAGCTTTGCCAAAACCAAAGCGCCTTATTGAGTTAAAATAGTTGTTAGATTGGTTGTTTTATCGTTAAGATAAAACGTTTCATAATCCCGATTTTAATCGGGGGATTTAAGTTTGGTTGGTTAGTTGGAGAAGCTCCTTGGATTCATTTTCAAGGGGCTTCTTTTTTCTGTTAAAGGAAGAATATTTTAACGGTAGGATTGCGTGTATAAATCTAATTGTTTACTTTTTTTAGGTAGTCATTTTAAAATCAAATACACGAAGCTGGTATGTGGATAATATGTGTTTTACAGTTATATTTTGAAGGAAAGATAAGGTAGTGCTATAACGTGATTTTGAGTATGAAATATCGCTATAAAATTGATTTTAGTCTTGTCTAAAAATAGGTGTTATATGATTGTTAATCAGATTTTAAAGGCGTTATAAGTGAACTTAATATTTAGCCTGGTAAGAAATTTGTCATTTTCAATAAAAAAGGCCAAAATCAAGCTTTTTCTTGAAGCAATTTTATCTCATCTCTTAGTTTAGCGGCTTGCATAAAATCAAGTTCTTTAGCGGCTTTTTCCATGGCCTTTCTTTTTTCTCGAACCAATTTTTCAGCTTGATCTTTTGTCAAATAATCGAGGTCAGGTTCGGCAGCTCTCATCTCTTCTTTTTGGAAATGATATGTAGAAACTGAGTTTTTTGAGAGTACACTATCCAAACTTTTATTCAGTGCTTTTGGCACGAGACCATGTTTCGTATTATAGGCAATTTGCTTTTCGCGACGGTAGTTTGTTTGGTCAATAGTCATCTGCATACTCGCTGTAATTTTATCGGCATACATTATGGCTCTTCCATTTAAATTTCTTGCTGCTCTACCAACGGTTTGTGTTAGTGATCTATTGCTTCGTAGAAAGCCTTCTTTGTCCGCATCTAAAATTGCTACCAAAGAAACTTCGGGTAAATCCAATCCTTCACGAAGTAGGTTTACTCCAATCAACACATCAAAAATACCTTTTCTAAGGTCTTGCATGATTTCTACTCTTTCCAGCGTATCAACATCACTATGAATATAACGGCAACGAACATTTATTCGTGTTAGATATTTGGCAAGTTCTTCGGCCATTCTTTTGGTCAAAGTGGTAACCAAGGTTCGTTCATCTTTCTCTACCCGTAATTGAATTTCTTCTACAAGGTCATCAATTTGGTTTTGGCTTGGTCTTACCTCAATAATAGGATCTAATAACCCTGTTGGTCTAATTACCTGTTCTACAAACACCCCTTGACTTAGTTCCAACTCATAATCTGCAGGAGTAGCACTCACATAGATTGCCTGGTTTTGAAGGGCTTCAAATTCTTCGAATTTTAAAGGGCGGTTGTCCATAGCCGCAGGAAGTCGGAATCCGTAATCTACTAAATTCACTTTTCTAGAACGGTCACCACCATACATGGCGTGTACTTGGGGTATGGTTACGTGACTTTCATCAATAACCATTAAATAATCATCTGGAAAATAATCTAAAAGACAGAAAGGTCTAGTACCTGGTTGACGACCATCCAAATAACGCGAATAGTTTTCAATACCAGAACAATAGCCCAGTTCACGAATCATTTCTAAATCAAAACTGGTGCGCTCTTCAAGGCGTTTTGCTTCAAGCGGTTTCCCTATTTCCTTAAAATAGTCTACCTGCTTTACCATATCATCTTGAATTTGATGAATAGCGCCTTGGAGAATGTCAGGAGAAGTAACGAACATGTTGGCAGGGTAGATGTTCAAAGTTTCGTAAACCTCAATTACATTATTGTTAAAAGGGTCAAATGCTTCTATTTCTTCAACTTCATCACCAAAAAAGTGAATACGGAAAGCATGATCGGCATAACTAGGAAAAACATCAACTACGTCTCCCTTTACCCTAAAATTACCATTTCTAAAATCAGCCGTAGTTCTCGAGTAAAGACTCTGCACCAGTTGATGTAAAAACTTGGTACGTGCAATTACTTGGTCTTTTTTAATTGTGATAACGTTCTTTTGAAATTCCACAGGGTTTCCAATACCGTACAAACAAGAAACGGAAGCCACCACCAGAACATCACGACGCCCGGAAAGTAAAGATGAAGTAGCACTCAAACGTAACTTTTCAATATCTTCATTTATAGAAAGATCTTTCTCTATATAAATTCCGGATGAGGGTATAAAAGCTTCCGGTTGGTAATAATCATAGTAAGAGACAAAATACTCAACCGCATTTTCTGGAAAAAACTGCTTGAATTCAGAATACAACTGCGCAGCAAGTGTTTTATTATGGGCAAGCACTAGGGTAGGGCGTTGTACCTCTTCAATGACATTGGCTACGGTAAAGGTTTTACCGGAACCAGTAACGCCCAATAGGGTTTGGTACTTTTCGCCGGCTTCCATTCCCTCTACAAGTTGCTTTATAGCTTGTGGCTGATCGCCCGTTGGTTTGAATTCTGAGACTACTTTAAATTTCATCCTTTAAAATTACGAAAGAAGAGTGATTTAAAGTGACTGGATTGAAATATTCTGGGTAACTATCGCTTTAATGTAAAGTGGCCAGTTATTACTTCTTTGTTCTCGACACTTTCAAATCTATACCAATAATCTGAAGATGGTAAAGGTTTGCCATTGTAAGTCCCGTCCCATGTGTTGTCCAGTGAGTTCGTTTGGAACACTAATTTTGCATAGCGGTCAAAAATACTTAATGTACCTCCTGGAGAACAGACATCTGTAATGGGAACATAATTGTCATTCGCTCCATCATTATTTGGTGTAAAGAAATTAGGAAAATCAATTGTACATGAGATTTCAGGTTCTGGTGTTTCTTCGCATAATAAGGGGTCTATCGTTATAGTAAAACTGTTTTCATTAGAACAAGATGTAGATTCATTGTAAATATAAACGGTCAGGGATACGTTTATGATATCACCTGCAAAAAGCTCGGTACCTGTACCGTTGGTTTGGGTAAAGTAATTGCCATTGTTGAGAATAGGTAGAGCGTAATTCTCGCAAACCTCCACATCTAAAATGCTATCGATTAGGGTAGGACTATCTATTTGAATATTAAAGTCATTCTCGTTTGAACAACCACTTGTTCCGGCATACACGTAAAGAATTTGTGATGCTGTTATTATGTCCCCGGCACTTAATTGTGTGCCACCTGCATTTGGATAGGTATAGTAGTAATTGAAATTAGAAAGTGTTGGTAATGTATAGCTCTCGCAAGCAGTAACATCTTGTGGGTTATCCGCTAGTGTAGGACTATCTATTTGGATATCGAAGCTGTTTTCATTTGAACAACCACTTACTCCGGCATACACATAAAGTATTTGGGATGCTGTTATTAAATCTCCTTCATTTAATTGCGTACCTCCTGCATTTGTATCGGTATAATAGTAATTGTCATTTGAAAGTATTGGTAATGTATAACTCCCGCAAGCAATAAAATCTTGTGGGTCATCTACAATTGGCGTAACACAACCAATATTTAAGGTAATATCGTTTCGCACCAATGTTAGGTCTGTAACGATATCACTTGTTATTTCCGCATGATATACACCTGTATCAGTAGCCTGAACATTGTTTAGTGTTAGTGAAGGACTATCGGGCGCATCCGGAATAGCGACACCATCTTTGAACCATTTATAGTGGTTTTGAGCGCCGCTAACTGTTGTTATTAAGGTGATATTCTCGCCTATGTTACGGGATAAAGTCTCTATTTCGTTAACTTTTGACTGAGGATTATCACTAAATATTGGGAGATTGATACTATACTGGTCGAATTGATTTTCAAAATCACCAAATTGAAAACGGTTATCGCCAAATTCCAGTCTATAAAGGTTTGTGTTCGTCGTGAAATTGGGAATAGTGTTTTCTAATTGGTTACCATTTAAAGTTAATATTTCTAAAAAATTAAGATTGGATAAACCTTGTTGAATTTGTCCGTCTAATTGGTTTTCATTTAGATAGAGGTACCGTAAACTAGATAAATTACTAATTTCAATAGGGATTGGACCATTTATTTGTGTTTGTCGGATAGATAAGAAAAATAGATTGGAAAGATTTCCAAGTTCTGTAGGAATATTTCCGATTAAATCTTGTCGCCCTATACGGAGGTATTCTAGTTCGTTAAGGTTACCAAGTTCTATAGGTATTATGCCTGTTAGTTCGTTTCCATCCAGAATAAGTGTTTTGAGCTCAGTTAGGTTTCCGTATTCTGGATAAATAAAGCCTGTAAAATAATTGCTTCCTAAACTCAGGTATGAAATTGCCGACATTTGGGTTATCTCTACGGGAATTTCACCCGTAAGCGCGTTGGCGTTAAGATTTAGTGTTTTTAAGTTACTCAAGGTTGTTAAAGACAGGGGAATTTCGCTAGTAAATTGATTGAATTCTAATTGTAAGGTTGATAACTCCTTAAGGTTACCAATATTATCGGGCAAAAAACCATTAAAGTTATTTTGAGCAAGATTCAATACCTGAAGTTTGTCTAAGGAAAAAAGAAAATCAGGAAATGGTCCGGTAAGTTCTCCAGCCATGAGGTCTAACCAAACCAATTCTTTTAAATCTTTCATTTCGTCAGGTAATATACCTGTAAGATTGTTGTTCCCGGCTGATGTGTTGATGGTATTCAGGTCAATACCGATTACATTTACACCATTAATGGTAATGCCAAACCAGTCATCCGTAACCAGTCCAGTAAAATCCCAGTCGTTGGTAAGGTCGGCATCATTTTCACTTACCCAATTTGGTCCATCAGTTGCATTATAAAATGCCAGTAGTGCCGCTTTTTCCACAGGAGTTACTTGGGCTGACATAATTCCGAACATTCCGGAAAAAAATAAAAGAATTAATAATTTGGTCATCGACTTATAATTACTTTATCATAAAAAGATCATTAGAAATTTAAGATAAATGTTGTAAATCTATTCACGTTAGACTCCGGTATTATTTGTGATTTTTTTAATCTAGAAAAAACCATGCAATATATTCATATGTGGCATTTAATCTCTACTAGAATTTTCTTACTTGGATTAATAAGAGCATTAATGGACGAATGCACCTATTATAGCTGAATGATTAATATATAAACTTTACTTGAGAATGCGTTGTTTTCAATCTTTTAATAGATGAAAAGGATAAATTGGGTTTTACTTTATTGCTGCCAGCTGATTAGCTGAATATTTGAACTTTGAGACTACTTTAAAATTACAAAAGAACTACGACCTATTGCGGCTGGATTGAAATTTTTGGTGAAGCTATCGCTTTAGCGAGAAATGCCCTTTAAACTCTTTGCCATTCTCTAAGTTGATTCTAAACCAATAGTCAGATGAAGGGAGTGGCTGTCCGTTCATTAATCCATCCCAGCCAATAGAGTTAGAGTAAAGTTGTTTTACAAGTTTTCCGTAGCGATTATAGATGTTAATTACTTGGTCTCCAAAATTGGCATTTACCCCAATTACCTGCCACATATCGTTAGCACCATCTCCGTTAGGGGTAAAGAACTTGGGGAATCCAATGACTGAAATTTCTTTTTCTGTAACACCACAACCGTTTGTGTCACGTACAAAAACTGTATAAAAGCCAGCTTCTACATTATCAAACCTGGGCTCACTTTGGTAATTTTCGCCGTTAAGGGAATACTCGTAATCTCCGTCTCCGCTTACTTTTATCTCCACAATATTGTTGTTGAAAGATTCTTGAATGATGACGTCGTCAATGATAACAGGAATTGAAGGGCTAACTAGAAAATCTGTATAGGTAAAACAGCTAGAGGTTTGATTGCTATTTTTATATTGAATTTCAACCTCTAATCTATAGCTTCCGGCTTCGTTAATACGTACTTGCTGCTCATTACTAATTTCTTGGGCTAATCCTCCATCAACCTTAAGCCAACTATAGCCATCAAAACCTTCCGGAGCATTAATTACCAAAGGCTCTCCGTCCGTACATACCATATAACTTTCTTCTAAAGTTAGTTCGGGTGGTGTATTTACTACGAGTTCTATTTCCTCCACAGTATTACATTGATTATTAGTCTCTAGACGCGTATATAAAAATGTTGAGGTTGTTCTGTAATTTCCGTCAAGCGGATTTTGTTCTAAAGAAGCATCTTCTAAACTTTCATAGAAAGCTACATCCATTCCGGAATAGGTATTCAGGCGGATAGTTTCTAAATCAAAGGTACTTTCAGGAAACTCATCTGCAGGATTTTCTGCGCATGCTACTACTGGGCTAATTTTATTTAGGCTTACGGTTGTTGGGTTCACTTCAATTGCTATTTTACCTAAACTATCACAATTATTATCATCAATTTTATAAAAAATAGTTGCGTTAAAGGGAGTGGTATTGGTGTAGATGTTTGGATTTGCAATGGAATTGTCTGCTGTCCGGTCAGCTTCCGTTTCATAATACGAGATAGATGTAGGATCTGCATTTGGAAAGGATTGGTTTAAATCCATTTTAGTAATACCATCTGTTGAATTGTCCTGATCTACATCGCATTGAACTAGATTAACGGTTGCTGGAAATTCAGAAGAATTAAGGTTTAGGGAAATAGGGTATGTTATATAGCAATCGCTAGATAAATTAGAGGTAACGCGTGCATAAATTGTTGTACTAGGCGAAGAAAAAATAGGATTAGTAATCTGACCTGTGTTTGCGACTGCTGCATTTTCATCAGGATGTAAAGTCAACTCATATGCTGAACTATTGCCTATTGCATTTTCAGCGTCTAAAATAATATCATTTACCGAAAAATCTACTTTTCCGTCACGATCGGTATCACAAATGGCGTAGCTCAAATCTGGAGGGTTATCAAATGATGTAGATTGTATTTCAAAATCAACAATTTCAAAGCAACCATTGGGATTCGTTACCCGAACGAAAATAGCATTTTCAGTACCAGTATAGGTAAATTGAGTAGGGTCCGCAATGTAGTTTGTACCGTCAAAAGCATTTCTATATGTGGTGAAATATAAAATGTTTGCAGTAGTGCTAGTGGTTATTGAGGCTTCATCTTCTGTCAAATCAATTAAAGTATTGTCAGATGATGTGCAGATTTCAATATTTTCTGGTTGTGTAACAGCAGGAGAGGGTAGGAAACCAGCGGTACCTGTCCATTCCAAATTAAAACCACCATCGCCATTAGGTCTGTCAACCAGAATGTAATACTGTTCTCCTGCAGCAACGGTAATGGAAGAAACAAAACTATTCCCATTTGGTCCAGGACCTTCGTTTTGATCTATTTCGGTTTCGCTTAACCCTGTAATATTATAATCTAAAGAGGCTTGAAGAGGGTTTGTGGTTGAACATCGTATGGGGCTTCCTAAATTCTGACAATTGCTGTTAGGGCCAAAAATGAAAAAGTCATAATCTACTTCTGCGTCGTTGTCCTTTGGTTGAATTGTAAAAGAAAGAGAACCACCAACAGCGACACTAACACTTAGCCATATGCTATTAACTTCTTGGTTTACACAAGGGTTTGTAGCGGCATCTAATTCTTGTGTTCCAAAACCTGAAGCATTACTAGAAATATTGCTGTTACCACAAACAACAATAGCATCAATACAATCATTTGCTTGCTGAGAAATAACCGTGAAACATGTCAAAATAAAAGTTAGTGAAAAGAAGAATTTCATAGTGTTCAATTATGTTCTAAAGCTGAATATAATCGAAAGGTTATAGCACTAATAATTCTAACTAATAAATACTAGAAAACTGCGACTTATTTCTACTGGATTACCAGTAGAAAACTATGTAAAGAATCTTCTATAAATCTCGTTTTTTCAAAAGTGCGTAAGACCCATAAATAAAAATGGCCGTCCAAGCTAGGACAATTAATATTTCATACCAATGCACGTGATAATTCAGTACAACTTCTTCGCCCATTTGGTTTACGGCAGTTTGTACGGCACTTAATCTGGTAAAAGGTTCTTTAATGAGGTTCCACATGGCGTTTAAGGGAAAGAAACCCATAACTATATCAGTAGTTTCGGCATCAAAGAATCGCCATCTGATGATTCCGCGAATAAACGTTTCAAATACTTGCCATAAGATTAGAAAACCCAATGCAAAAGCCGACCTTTTTACTAAAATACCTAAGAACAGACAGAAAGAGAAAAAACCGACTAGCTTCACGAAAAAGGCTAAAAGGAACTCTAATCCTGAGAAAATGATATTGATTTCAGTAAAATTGGAGTAAAAAAGACCTAAAACGAGCGAAACTGCAAAAACAAAAACTGTTGAAATTAAAGCGAAAGTAACAACGGTCAGAAATTTAGAAAGGATAAATTCCTTTTTGGAAAGACCGTCAATTAAATTCTGTTTAATAGTCTTGTTACTGTATTCGTTAGCCATCATGGATACGATAACAATGGCTAGAAACAATTTAAAAAATGCTGTTATAAAAGCATTGAAGTGCCATATGTAGGGAAAGTTGAAGATTCCCTGCTCGGCTAAGTGAAATTTTATTGGACCAATATCAAACTTTACCGCAGCCACCAAAGCAATAGAGGTAAGCAGTACAAAGTACGCCAGAATCAGAACTTTACTAGCCCTGTTGTTCCACAATTTTATGAATTCTATTTGAAGGAGTCGTGTCATGGCTTTTAGTTGGATTGGTTTTTGGTCAAGGTCAGGAATTGCTCTTCTAGGCTTTCTTTTCTTTTAACTAGGTGAGATAGTGTTATACCTTGGTCAAACAGCGTTTTGTTAAGTTCGCCGGCATTCATCTCTTCTTTTAAAATGGCAGTGATGCAGCCATTTTCCAACTTTATTTTTCCGAAGCTTGCATGTTTTTCTAAATAGCTTTTTAAGTTATCTAGGTTATCAGTTTTTAATTCAAAAAAACCATGACTTGCTAACAAGCCGTCTACACGGCCGGAGTATAATTTTTCTCCTTTTCTTAGGATGATAACATGGCTACAGACTTTTTCAACTTCGTCCAAAAGGTGCGATGCCAATAAAATGGTCGTGCCTTGAGAAGCTATTTTTTTAATGATTTCCCGTATTTGATGAATCCCCTGTGGGTCTAAACCATTTGTAGGTTCATCCAAAATTAGAATTTCAGGGTCGTTCAATAGGGCGGAGGCGATGGCTAACCGCTGCTTCATACCCAAAGAATAGGTTCTGAACTTGCTATTTTTTCGGTCTAATAAACCAACAAGCTCTAGTTTTTCTTCAATTTTCTCTTCACTAACCTCCTTTATTTTACAAACCAATTTCAGGTTTTGAAGCGCGGTCATGTACGGATAGAAGTTGGGTCTTTCAATAATGGCGCCCACTTTCTTTAAGGCTTGGTGAGTGGTTGTTGTACCATCAAACCAAGCAAAATCTCCTTGTGTGGCATTTACAACATTTAAAACAATACCTAGAGTAGTAGATTTACCGCTTCCGTTTGGTCCAAGAATGCCGTAGACGTTTCCTTTTTCAATGGTAAAAGAAAGGTCTTTGACAGCCGTTAGATATCCAAACTTTTTGGTGAGATGATTAACTGTTAGAATGGTGCTCACGTCAAGTGTTTTTTTTGATTGATTATACCTACTTGACGAGAAACTTGTTACAATGTTACACTAAAAGATTAATTTCTATTTACGCGATAGGTAATTCTTCTATTCGTTATTACAGTAGTAGGGGTACTCTTGTTTACTGTTACCGTTTCGGAAGGGTCGTCCGTAGTGATATTTGAGTCAATTTGGTCTTGGCTGTTGGTTACCGTATTTGTATAGTTGGCGGTCGTAGAATAAATGTTGTCTAAACTGGCCCTAGTGACCAAAGTCAAAGTTTCTAAATCACCGGAAGTCATGCCCCCAACATTCCAATTAGGATAAGTGAATGTTCCTTTGGATATGGAAGAGGAAATTAATTCTAGGCCTGGAGGTAGAACATCTGTTAAAACTAGGTTGGTGACTGGGTCTATTCCTAAAGTTTCAACGGTAATTGTAAAAGTGACCGTATCTCCTTCGGTAACCGTATTTTGGTCTGCATCTTTGCTTAGAATAATGTCTGGATCGCAATAGTAAGCGGTTAAAGGTTGTGAATCATAAGTACAACCTCCTTTTGTAACCCGTACGTAATAATCGCCGGCATTGGTTGGTGTATAAGTAGAATTATTTGCACCTGCAATAAGGACACCGTTTTCAAACCATTGGTAATCATCAAAATTGGGGTCAGTAACCTCTACTTCTGCGGTTGGCAAGCAACCACCACCTGTAACTTGTAGGTCTACTGCCGGTACGGTGTCAAAACCTGAGAAATATCCAGCAATACCTCTTGCACCACTAAAACCTATAAATCCAACTGCTATTGGCCCGGTTGATTCTATGGTTACATCTCCTGTTAATCCTGCAACATAATAAGTTTTCCATAAGCTTGTTCCAGCAACAGCGGAAGGCGCTGGTAGGGCTATTGGTCCACTACCGTCCGTTACTGTAATGTTGGCATCTGGGGTAGTGGTAGAGGCAATTAGAGTTACCCCACCGGTCATAGTTACTCCAGCGGCATCTTCTATATGCGTAATATTATCTACTGTATCTGGTAATAAGCAATTTACAGGAGCAATAAAATTTAGTCCTTGGGTATAAATAGCACTTGCACCCGCCATTAATTGATAGGCATAGGCATCTTTAGAAGTGGTTACATACATATTTCCTCCTGCAGAAGAAACCGAGTAATTGTTTTCAGGTATTTCAAAATAATCACCATCGTTTATAGTAGCGATAGCTGTGGTACTTCCGTTTACATAAATATTTGTACCGTTTTGAGTACCGATTATTATTGGTATTTCTGTTTCACTTGTTCCATTTCCTCTAATAAAAACATATTCTTTTCCCAGTTTATTCTGAGGTACCGGTTGGTCAATAGCAGCATCTCTACCACTGTAACCAACCCTGGCTCCAGTATTAAGACCACCGTTACTTATAACTATAGGGTTATTGGAAATTACATCCGCCCCCAGCCAACCATCTGCATTAGCGGGAGTTTCTGCAACATATGCCTCGAATACAAAAGATTCATTGGCATCTAAATTTATGGTATAAGAATCGGCTATTATACCATCTCTATCATTTCCTAATCTAAACTCACAATCTGGATCATATCCTGAAACCGTTACTGTAGTGCCATCTTCAGTAGCCATTATGCCTAGTGAATTCGTTAAACTCGCTTGAGTTCCTCTATTAGGAGTTCCTCCCCACTTAAAATGGTTTCCCATTGCTTGCCTTCCTTTACTCGTTAAGGAAGTTGCTTGTGAGCCAGATCTACCTCTATAATTCGCATAGAATTTTTCTCCACCAGGAGCTTCTAAACGTAAACCACCAATAGTT
This sequence comes from Zobellia barbeyronii, assembly GCF_018603515.1. Classification (GTDB taxonomy): domain Bacteria; phylum Bacteroidota; class Bacteroidia; order Flavobacteriales; family Flavobacteriaceae; genus Zobellia; species Zobellia barbeyronii. Next base: position 23,833 of record NZ_JACATN010000004.1, on the reverse strand, counting down.
AAAACAACACCAGTATTACCATTACTCATCATTGTAATATCATTGTCGCCATTGGGTAGTGCTATTTCTTGAGGTGTAGTTTTAGATAATGTAGTTGTACTATAAAGAGTGGTAGATGTACCTTGATAAATGTTTACAGTAAACGCTGTGGTTTCTGGACTGGATAAATAAATACTTTGTTGGGTAACTGCTTGGTTGTTGCCACCTTGTTTTAATGGCGGCAAATAGTGAAGGTCGCTCAACTGGGAAAACCCAGCAGCGGAAACCATCATGATTAAAAATAATAAAATTAACTTTTGGTTCATTATAAGTTTAAAGGGTCATTAGATGCTTAAGAAACTTAAACATTCTTAAAAGCACAACTATAAGTTGTAAAACCCTAGTATTAAGTTGTTTTTGTCCGTAAAGTAGAGGTAGCTGAATTAGCTACCTCTATTAATTTGCTTATCTGTATAAGGTGAAATGTCCAACAAACTCTCTTGTGTCTGCTTCACCATTCAATTTAATTACGTACCAGTAATCACCTGAAGGCAATTCTGATTTTTGATAGAATCCACCCCAACCGTCTTCGTTATCTCTGAACTTATAAACTGTACGACCGTACCTGTCATAAATGCTGATGAAGATGTCTGGATAGATTTCTATATTCTTTGGTTTCCAGATGTCGTTTGCTCCATCACCATTTGGTGTAAAGAAATTTGGAATCTCTATATCAATGAATTCCATGAAAATACTTTCCGTGAATTCACAACCATTTTCATCAATAACTCTAACCAAATAGGTATCCGTTTTGGTGATGTAAAATACATTGTCAGTACCATTATTCGTATCACCAAAATAGTAGGTGTAGTTTTCTCTACCGCCACCTGCTACTGCTGTAATTTCATTAATATTAGTTTCTGACACAGTTAAGGTTAATGGGTCAAAAGCTGCTATTTCGAAATTGTAGGTTGTCATACATCCATTTTCATGCGAAATAGCAATGTAATGTGTCCCGGGAGCTATGTCACGGAAGAATGGATTCAATTGCATTTCAGAAGGGTCTGTTGTATCTAACCCAAAGAGTACATCGTTCTCAATACTTAAATCTTCAAGTACAATATTCACATAGTTGTTAGGAGTATTTCCATTACAACCGTAGACAGGCTCTACCTGAGCTCCAAGATTAACCCCAGCATCAACAGTAACCGTAATAGTTTCTTCACAACCTTGAGCATCTTCAATATAGATGATGTACAACCCGCTGGCCATGTTCGCAAAACTAGTTCTATCTAGAACAAAATTGGTTTCATCTAATAGACGGGTGCTATATGGGGCAGTACCACCAGTAATAGTTAACTCAATAGTACCATCTTCTTCGCCAACACAAATTTCTGGTGTGGCTATAGCGGATACTTCTAATACTTCAGGTTCTTCTATGGTAGCTTCAAAAAGTTCAAAACATCCGTTAGAATCTTGAGCAATTATGGTGTAATCTCCTGGAGCAAGCTCGTCAAAAGTATTGTCATCACTAAATCTATCTAAGTTAGGAGATATGGCATATTGATAAATACCTGTTCCACCAAGCATATTTACAGTAATGCTACCATCATCTGCTCCGTTACAGGTTACATTATTGAAAATGGTGTTACCCGTATCTATAACAAGTGGGTCTGGCTGTGTAATTGTTATTGCCGAAGATGTTACTTGACAATCATCACTTTGTACTCTAACAAAATAGGTGCCTGCCAATAAATCTGTAAATAAACCTGTTGGTTGATTCGGACTTACTTCGTTAGTTAAACCTGAATCTGAGAACAACGCGTATTGGTAATTACCTAATCCGCCTGCAGCTTCTGCATTAATAACTCCAGAATTATCACCATTACAATTAATTGTTGGATTATCATTATCCAATGTTACCGTTAAAGGAATAATTGGATTGATAGTAATACTGTTCGTAAGAACGGAGATACAACCTTCACTATCTTGTAAATAGTATTGATAAGTACCCGCAGTAATACCCGTAAACAAATGGGTGTTAGGTCCACTAGTTTCGTTCATATTATTGAACGGAGGAATACCAGTAGTGTTCCAAGCATATGGCCCTGTACCGCCAGAAGCTGTTAACAATAACTCTGCATCAGACAAACAGCCCAAACGTTGTGCGGTTACTATTGATCCTTCTACTTCGGTAGGTTCAACAATCTCTACAATGTTGGTTTCGTCAGAACAATTTAAATCGTCTAAAATAGTAACGCTATAGAAACCAGACCTTAAGTTGCTAAAAGTAGCTGTAGTTTGAGAGTTTGAAGTCTGTAACAGATTAGCACCTGGAGCATCACTATCATAAGTTTTAAGAATATATCTATAACTTGGTGTAGGGTTGCTAATAGTTCTTAGTGTAAATTCTGCGGTTATTTCTGCATCGGTACCACCTTCGCAAACTAATTCTACGATTGATTGAATACTAGCAGCTATTGGCTCTGGTGGAGACAATACAAATGCATTGTTAAAAGGTACCGTACAACCTAAGTTATCCGTCACTTCAACAGAATACTGTCCATCGCTTAAACCTCTGAACAAGTAACTGTTCACAGCATTAGCTGGGTAAGTTTTGCCAGAAGGGGTGTGGGTTAATATAATATCATAAGGTGCTTCACCACCGTTAGGTATAATATTGGCACTACCCATATCATTGGAACAACCAACATCCTTAGTTTCTATAGTAGCCAAAGTAACTGGTGCGCTTGGCGTTGTGATAGTAATTGCACGTTCTTGGCTACATTCTGGGAAACCAACTTGTGCAACTCTAACAATATAATTACCTGCAGCTACTGGAACAGAAGTGGTTGTACCTGTACCACTAAAAATACCTTCGTCATCCGTTCGGCTTGTTGCTGTGCCATCGGCATTTAAAACTTCCCAATCAAAATTACCAGTGTAAGTAGCATCGGTAAAAGTAATTTGAATACTTCCATCAGTTCCGTGACAAACAACATCAGATAATTTATCTACAACTACATTAAATGTATTTGGGTCTTCTACGGAGTGGCTTCTTGTAATTTCACAACCCGTAGTAATATTTCTTATACCTATAGTATAATTACCTTCTAACCTATTCAAGAATTCATTAGATGCTTGGTAAGTAGTGGAAGGCAAGATTCTAAACTCATAATTGCTAAGGTCAGTAGTAGAATTGGTAATAGAGCTAGTAACGTCTATTCTTAAATCTTCACCACTATTAACACAGTCAATTTCGCGTGTTACTACAACTGTAGCATCAACTAAAGCATCATAAGCATTTACCGTTACCGTCTGTTCTACAGAACAACCTTCATCATCATATACGCGAACAATAACATTGCCACCCGCAACATCTGTGTACTCATAGACTAAGCTGCTGCTATTTTGGAGTACATTAGAAGTAGCATCATCTATGAATTCAAAACGATTATAAGTACCACTTCCGTTAGAAATACTACTCAAATCAATAGTAATAGTTGCGTTGTTAGTGTAGTTATCACTAGTACAACCAAATTGGTCTACAACAGGTAAGGCAAAAGTAATAAGCGCATTTTCATTTATTGTTATAGATTTTACTATTGGACAGTTGTTAGGTCCTCTAGCTTCCACATCATACGTGCCACCGGGTAGGTTTATGTATGATTGGGTGGTAGCATCCCAAGATGCACCTGCAGGCATTGGCGTTAATGTATAGGTTAATGGATTGTTACCATTGTTGGTTTGAACCAATTCTATACTACCATCATTTGCACCAGAACAACTTACACCTGTAGGGTTGCCAGTAAAATCTGGTCTTATTGCTGCCGGAATTTTCACAGTAAAGGTCCTGCTACAATTTGGTAAAGCGGTTCCTATGTCATAGACATTAACTGTGTAATCTGTATCTGTAGTATTATCCGGAACACCTACTGCTACGTTCATTGCACCACCTGTTAGGGTTTGACGTGAAACTACATCAGCTGAGGCGCTATCTAAGATTTCAAATTCATAATTTCCAGAACCAGCAAGACCTTCTATTGCTATTTCTGCTTCAAAACCAGCATCACAACCTAATTGTTTATCTAAACTTGCCGAAGCTTGTAGAGTAGGGTGTACGTCTATATTTAAAGTGTCTGTACAACCAGAAGCATCTTTTATAAATACATCATAGTTACCCGCAGGAACAGTATTGTAAACACCTCCATTGTTTTGATATGTACTTCCACCATCTAAAGAATATAGAATTGTACCTGTACCAGTTGCATTAATGGTAACAGATGCATTGGTGTTACAATTAGCTATCACCACATCATCAATACTTGGTGCGGCCATGAAATTCATTGGAACATCAATTAGGTTGTACGAACAACCATATTGATCTTCTACAGTAACAGTATATGTGCCAGCAGGAGAATTCGCAGCTATCTCAATTGGATTATCACTTGTAGTTGAAATAGTAGTAAAAGGACTAGGACCAGTAATGGTATAGAAATAAGTACCTCCACCACCTTGAACATTATCTATTTTGATTAAGCCAGGGTTCTCACAAGATATATCTTGAATTGAACTTGTGTCTCCTGTAATGATTTCTAACTCATCTAAGATTTCGTTTTCACTGGCGCTGATACATTGTTGTGCACCACCACCATCTATTTGTCTTACTTCTATATAATATTCGTCTGGTGCTAGATTGGTGATTGTTATGGTATTGCTATATACAACCGTACCTGCACTATCTCTAATAAGCACGCCATTAACATCATATAAGAACCATTCCATATTTGGTTCGGTAATACCATCTTCGTCTACAATTGTATATGTAATGGCTCCATTATTTGAAGTGCTACAAGACGGGGTAATATCTGCAGTGATGACCATAGGTAAACCACCTGCAATCTCATTTACATTTACAGTACTTTGTCTTGTACAACTTGGCGTATTACTGTCCCTAACGTAGAACACATAAGTTCTACCCGGAATCAAGTTCGTGAATTCATAACTACCATGACCTGCTGTTACGGCAGTACCATCAAGATGAGTGCTACCACCAACATGCCATGTAGCTGTTGTAGCATCAAAATTTGAAGGGTCATTAGAATATGCATATTCATATCCAGGTATTCCCTCACCACCTTGTACTTCAACTTTTAGTTCATCGCAGTTTTCAACTACAGAAGAAGTAGTTATATCTAAATCATCTAAAGGATAAGGTATAATCTCTCTAGGAAGGTCCGTCTGACAGATTAAATTGCTGCTACCATCTACTGTACGAAGAGAAGGGTAAACCTCATCGCCAGAAGCATATCCTCTGAATACCGGAGATGATACCCAAGTGGTACCACCATCAGCACTATATTCAATTGTTCCTGCAAGTCCGGTTGTAACACTGGTAAAATCGAAACCAAAATCAGCTGCTCCACCAGTACAGTCACTAGCGTAGGCTAAAACTATAACGGCAGTTAACTCGGCAGGTTGATTAATAACCACAGTTTCATTTTCTGAACAACCAGCGTCATCTGTAATAATCACGTCATAGGTACCTGGCGCCAAGTTGTAATATGTTTTGGTATTACCCGTAACATTAGTTTGAACTTGATCAGGTGTTCCATTGGTCATATCTACCAAACGATAATCGAAAGGTGATAGTCCGTCACTAATATTCACTGCAATACTACCAGTACCATCATGACATTCAGGGTCTGTTGGTACAGCGGTCATTGCTAAAACTGGATTAGCAGCAATGGTCTCAGTTACCATAGTTTGGCATGCATCGGTACCATTTGCTTTATCTCTTACATAAATATCATAATTACCAATATTAGCTAAAGCAATAGAGGTAGTGTTAGAAGCAGAGAAATCACTATCTGCAACTGTATTTCCTGAAGGAATAAAGGCGTATACAAAATTGCTGTCACCACCAGACGCCGTTGCTGTTAAAGTACCATCGGCACAAACACTAGCATTTGTTGGAACCACACTAAGTGTAATTGTTGGAGCAATGGTAATAGACTGTATAGCAGAAACACAGCCATACTGGTCAGTTACTTCAATATCAAAAGTTCCTTCTGATAAGTTACTGAAAGTATATGCTAAACCTGTAATAGGAGTAGGGGGTTGCCATGCTCCACTATTTATTCTGAATGAATAATTTCCATTTCCGTCAGTTACGGTTGCAGTTACTGTTCCGTTGCTAAGTCCGTCATAACATTGCGTAGCAGTTAAATCAAAACTTACCGTATTTGGTTGGGCAATTGTAACAGCTATAGAAGATAAAGTTTCACAGTTATTTAAATCACTAATTCTTACATAGTAGTCCCCTTGTGGTACATTTAGGAATTGTGATGAACTATTAGAAGGTCTAATTACAGTTCCATCTGTTAATTCTAACTGATATTCATAACCAGGAGTACCTCCAGTTGCCGTTGCTTTTAATGTAGCACCAGTATTAAAACATGTAAACTCAGCTGTCTGTTGTAAACTTGCTGTTAATACGTTTGGTGAGGTTAGGGTAACGGTAGTAGCTGAGGTAGCAGTACACGTATTGTCGTCTATTTTTTCGACCATTACACTGTATGTACCATCGGCAAGGGTAGAAGGGGTATTTATTGGAGAAGTAGTTTCTGTTGTCCAAGTAGTACCTCCGTCAATAGAATACCTATATCCAAAAGTAGGATCAAAATTAGTTACTTCAAAACGAATGTCTCCATTATCAGTACCGTTACAAGTTGGGTTTGCACTTCCTAAAATAGCTACTTCAAAAGTTTTTCCAGATTCTATAACAACCGTAATATCTTGTGTTTTTTCACATATTTCAGGAGTTTGGATTGCCTGAATATCATCTAAAACTAAGAAGTTCCCGTCATCACTATCTAGATTGGTACGTAATAAAACACCGGCAACTGTATTTGCACCAGGGTTAAAAGTTACCTCTCTTAAATGCCAGTCATCTGCATTGTTGTTTTTGTCAATAGCAGTTGTTGCCATACTGTTAATTACAGTTCCAGAGGCATCAACTAGTTCTACAAGTACTTCAGGTTCGCGACCAGGAGTACCATCTACTTGTAAGTTATACGCGTAAAAAGAAATTGTAATATCTTGATTTGCCAATACATCTAAACCTGTTCTAGACCACAGAATGTTATTGTTTCCTGCTGAGACGCTCACACCTATTGCCATAAATCTACCATCGGTCAAACCAGTATGGTCATTAGGGCTTCTCCAAGTGATATTAGGATTGGTTACTCTATTGGTTACAGCATACTCAGCATTAACCAAAATTCCGGCAGGGCCTAAATTACAAGCGGTATCTGTACCATCTTGAGGCTCGTAACAATATCCAGGACCTACTTCTGCAATTTGAGTAGTAACTCCAGTTCCAAAGTTTTCAAGAAACAATGTACTTTGATTGGCTGCTATAGTACTTGTATACCCTACAGTTACAGTTTGTGTACCCGGAGTTACAGCATTAAATATATTATTATCTATAGGCGTATTATCAGTGCCGTTTAGTTGGTATTCGTATGAGAAATCTGTTGTATTAGATGGTGTAATGGTTATGACGCCATTACCATCACAAGTATAAGTAACATCATTACCAAAACTAGGGTCTGCAATGATGTTAGGAACCGTAATTTCTAAATCTGTAGAACATCCTAAGGCATCTTTTACTACCAATTGGTGAGTACCTGAAGCCAAACGTTTTTCTTCAATTATATCAAAAGTACTTCCGCCATCAAAACTGTACTCATACGGAGCTTGACCACCAGTGGTATTCAATATCTTTACTAGAGCGGTTGGAATTGTAGCACCAGAAGTATCACAAGAAGCGTCTTCAATAATTGCTGGAGATGCTGTAAGTCTAAAAGGTTGAACAACCTCATATGGTATAGATTCTTCACAACCAGTTCCGGTAACACCACTAGAGTCCATAACGGTAATCGTGTAATTACCAGCAGCTATATTGTTAAAGAAATTTTCAGTTTGGTAGGTTGTGCCACCATCTAAACTATATTGATAAGGTGCGGTACCCCCTGTAGCATTAATAGTTAATACAGAAGTAGATGAATCTGCACAAGTAATTTCTGAATTAGAAGCAGTGATACTTACCGTACCTAAATCGTCTATATGTACACTATTTGAGAATCCAAAACAACCGTTATCATCCTTGACAACAAAAACATAATCGCCGTCAGCATTAGGAACATAGGTAGAAGGACTGCCCTCATAACCAAATAAAAATGTTGTGTTAGGAGTATAATCTGTATCAGGAATACTAGCTTCGTCAGTATAATTAAGGACGCCATTTTTACTCCAAATAGCATATTTATAGTTCGTTGTTCCTCCTGATGGAGTTAGGTTGATAACGCCTGGAGTACAGGTAATATCTTCTTGGATTGCAGCAGTTAATATCAACTTAGGAATTTCGGCTACGGTAATCGTATCAACATCTCTACAGCCATCTGTTGTAGTAGTTACAACTACGTAGTCTCCTGCGGCAACTCCTGTAAAAGTGTGGGTGTTGTCTGTAGAAACCAAATTGTTTTTAACAAACGCACCGGCACTTCCGCTACCGTTATCAAAGAAAAGCTCATAGCTGTACTCTGGAGAAACGTTTAATGCCTGAATACCTACGGTTCCAAGTTCATCACAATCTTCAGGGGTACTACTAAGGGTTACTTCAAAAATTCTTTCTTGAATTCCGATATCTTCAGTTTCAAACACACAGCTATTGGCTATTGGAGCCCCAGTAGATGGATCAAGTTGCGTAATTTGAACCTTATAAGTACCGCTAGTAGTAATATTAAAGTTTGGGCCTTGACCCGCAGTAAAAGGAACAGCAATAGTGTTGTTAGCTACATCAAATAATTGATAACCATATCCCGGGCCTAAATCAATAACCCGTATTGAACCATCTGTATCACAAATAATATCAGAAGAATCTGGCTCAGGAATATTAAGGGTGTTTTGATATGCGTTAAAATAGAATCTGCTAAAACATCCACCTTCATAGGCGATAACCACTCTGAATTTTCCACTTTCAGTAATGGTAAAATTATTTGAAACAGCCTCTTGAGTCCAAGTCCAATTACTATCAGTATTGGCACAGTCATCGCTAACTTCACCACAAGTTGCTTCATTACAACTGCTTTCATCTAATTTCTGCCAAGTAATGCTTTGTGCATCTGTTATACCTAATTGAATAAATGCGCTATCACTAGTACCACAAAGGAAAATATTGGGCATTGAGTTTCCATCTATAGAACAAGTAACGATTTCTCCTTGAATGTTGTTATCAGGGTTACTATCACCATTAACTTGATTAAAGTATTCAATAATTGGATTAGTCTGAGTTGCTCCATAGCGTTCTACGGAAATTAATTCTGTATGGTTAGAGCAACCATTACTCACTGTTTTTTCAACAATATAATTACCTACGGTAGTTATAGTTAAAGTACTTGGGTCACTGTCAGGATCTCCATCATTCAATAAAGTATCTCCTGAATCAATTGTTCCGTTATTATTTGTGTCAATTGCCCAATTGTAAGTTTCAAAACCTGAACCAGCTGTAAGTTCAGCATCGGCCCCACAAAGTTGTACGGAACGTGCCACATTACAATTGGTAAGTGCATCAGCTACATTGTTTGCTGCTACTTCTAAGGTAGAGGTACAAGAACCGGCAGTGTTGCTACCATCCTCATCTGAAAATGTACTGGTATTGATAATACCTTGGTACGTTGCAAAAGCGTTATTTTCTAACTGAGAAGCACAGGCCGCAACAAATTCAGAACAGTCCCCAGAAATTGAAACTGTAATCTTAATATTATATTCAGGATCACCAACTTGTACCAAATTATCAGGAATACTAAAACTAATAGTTTGTGTACTTAAGTCATATGTATTTGTTACTCCTGGAGCATCATCAATATTTATATTGTCTAAGGTAACATTATTAGGTAAAACATCTCTTATAGTGAAATTGGTTGCATCATCATCACCGGTATTTTGAAAGCGTATTACATAATTAAAGGTATCTCCTAAACTTACATCTTGACCATTAATATCCGTACCACCTAGTTCTTCAGTAGTATTGCCCAGTACAATAACCGGAGCAAATACCTGATTGTAAGACGCTGCGTTTACGGTTCCATCAGTAGGGTCAACTACAGGAACTCCTGTACCGTATTCTCCGCCATCGCCACCATCGGCAGTATCACTTTTATAAAATTCGTTTGCATCACTACAACCGTCATCATCACTATCTAAATCTAAAGAATCTGGGTAACCATCATTATCTGTATCACAACCAGCTGTAAGAAGTGTACCCCGTAATACGGTCGGACCTCTTAGTTCTTGGCCTATTGTAACCGTATTGGCTCCGGATGCATTCCAAGGAATTGTATTTGCAGGAGTGTCCAAGACCATTGGTTCTAAACTACCACCAGATGTTCTTTTAGCAAATAATTCAAAGGCACCATTTTGGTTTATAATAACACGCATAACAGGATCACCCACTGAACCACTAATTGTCCAAATACTAGGGTTCCCATTTGTACCGGGCATAGTTCCGTCTAAAAACCGTGCTATATTTCCTGGTACTCCATTTTCTAATTGTATTTCTCCAGCAACATCACTACCATTAATACCTATAGTAAATGAATTATCTATCTCATATAAGTCCAATATTAAATAGTCATTTACGCTCAATAGGTCACTAGTAACTGAGTTTCCGTTTGAAATACTTACGGAAAGAGTATCGCATTCATCTTCATCATAAATACCATCATTATCATCATCTAAATCAACAATATCATTTACCCCATCGTTGTCAAAATCGTTGTGAACTAGAATATGAGAAGACGAACTATCTTCTGTAGTATTCGCATCTACCTGGTCTTGTGTGTTATATGCAGTATTCGTTAAGCTTAATAAGGGTAAGGTGTCTATTTCATCTGCTCTTACTTCAAGCTCTAGAAAAACAATATCTCCTGGTTCTAAAGTTCCAATGTTCCAAACTGTTCCGTTCCAACTTCCTGTAATTGTATTGGCGTTTACTAAGGTTAACCCAGCAGGGATATTATCGGTAATCTGTAAATTCGTAATGTCACGGAAATATTTATTTTCAGCCCTAATGGTAAAAGTGGCTGTTTCTCCTTCATTTATTTCTGGTTTGTCTACGGTTTTTTCAATAAAAACATCTGGTTCGCAATAGAAAACTGTAATAGACTGGGAGTCATACGTACAAGGACCTTTAGTTCCTCTAACAAAGTAGTCTCCTGCAACGGTGGCAGCATAATCAAAAGAGTTTGCCCCTGGGATTAATACACCATCAAAAAACCACTGATACGCATCAAAATTATCATCTGAAGCTTCAAAAATACTTGATCCTGCAAAGCAATCCCCAACAGTACCTCCATTGATTTCTAGTCTTACTTCTGGTACGGTATCAAAACCGGAAAAATAGCCTGCAACACCTTGCGCTCCGCTATATCCAAAAAAACCAATGGCCATAGGACCGGTAGATGTTACGCTAATATTTCCGTTTAGATTAGGTATAAAAAATGTTTTCCAATCAGCGGACCCGGCTACTGGGTCAGATGCAGGTTTACTAATTTCAACCCCATTTTGAAATACTTTAACGTTGCTATCAGGAGTGTTTACTGATGCCGTAATTGTTAACCCACCAGTGACAATACTTCCGGCAATGTTTCGGATATCAGGAATATTATCCATCTTGTCTGGTAAAAGACAGTTTACGGGAGCCACAAAATTTAATCCTTGTGTATACAATGCACTTGATCCCGCCATGGATTGATAAGCGTAAACATCTTTTGATGTTTGTACAAACATATTTGCACCTACTGTATTAGAAGAGTAGTAAGAGCTAGGTACTTTAAAATATTCACCATTATTTATGGTAGCTATAGATGTGGTGCCACCATTAACAAATACCTGTGTATTGTCTGCCGTAGCAATTACCAAAGGAAATTCAGTAAGTCCATTAACATTACCGTTACCTCTTATAAAGACATAATCTTTACCTAACTTATTTACGGGTACGGGTTGATCAATACCGGCATCTCTATGACTAGCGCCATCTTGGCTACCAAAATTGATAGAACCATTACTTATAACAATATCATTAGTAGCTACAATAGAAGCACCGATCCAACCATCTTCATGAGCTTGGGTAGGAGCTGTACCTATATAGGTTTCAAAAACAAATGATTCGTTCTTATCTAATGTTACCGTATATGAATTTGCAGTTATACCCGCTCTATTAGCGCCCACTCTAAATTCACAACCAGGATCATAACCAGATAGGGTAACCGTAGTGTTATCTTCAGTAGCCATGATACCCAAAGTGTTGGATTTAGAAACTTGACTTCCCTTATTGGGAACACCACCCCATTTAAAATTAGTACCCATAGCCTGCCGACCCTTAGCAGTCAAAGAAGCAGCCTGCGCAGCAGATTTACCTCTGTAGTTTACATAGAATTTTTCACCACCAGGAGCTTCAAAACGTAATCCACTATTAGTAAGTACTATTCCGGTATTATTGTTATCTACTAGGGTAATATTATTGTCCCCATTTGCTAAGTTCCAAGCAGCTGGGTTTAAATTATCAATAGAGAATGTCTGTATGGGAGTGGTATTAGTACCTCTGTATGCATTTATCGTGAAAGCAGTGGTTTCTGGAGTTGATAGATGTACAGCTTGGTATTGTATACCTTGGTTATTTTGACCTTGCTTCATCGGGGGTAGATAATGCAGGTCACTTAATTGTGCAAATCCAGAAAATGTGCTAAATGCGATTAGGAAAAAAAGAATCGCTTTAAAGTAGGGCTTAAACAGATTAATCATTGGGTTGGTTTCAAGTGGGTCTAGCTTCAAAATAACTAAGGTTTACACTCTTAAATAAATAAATGTTGCCAACAGCCCAAAATATGTTGTTTTAAGCATGAAATCTATTAGGAACGATTACGTTATTAGATTGAAATGAGTAATTTGTAAGTAAATTTGTAGTATGTCAGAAGAACGATTAATGTCTAAGAAAAAGCCGGCTTACCCGGTTTGTAAAAAATTGGATCAATATTTAGGGCATTATAGCCGTAAAACAGAAATTCCTATTTTTTATGAAGATTTGCTGCGCTTTGCAGGCTCAGTGGTAGTTTATGATGCCGATGATCAAGATACATTATGGGTTCGTGTATATTACTCTGAGTTTGATAGAATAGAAATAGACAATAGTCTTAAAAAAGTATACTCCATACTTCTCTCTGATGGTAATGAGAATATTCATAAGTATTTAAATGTTGATTCCGTAGACTTTTGCACTTTTGGTAACTCAAAGCCTTTTCGGATTAAGGTTAGAAATATATTGAATGATAACTTTACTTATTTCTACGTAAAAAAAACCGATGCCTCACGTATTTATGGTTTGGAACTAGAGCATATGCTTTCTCCTTACAACCTTCACTTTTTGGTGTATAAAGACACATTGATCGAGGAGCATATTGCAGGTATTCCCGGTGATGTTTTTATAAAAGATATGTTACCCAACTGTACTGAATCTGAAAAATCGCAATTAGCCAAAGGGTTCGTTAAATTCAACGAACGTTGTATGATACGTTTGTTAGGGGATATGAGGTCTTACAACTACGTTATAGTACCGGTACACGATTTTGATCATGTGGTCTATCGTATTCGTGCCATAGATTTTGATCAGCAATGTTTTGAAGGAAAATTAAAAGTATATAGGCCACAATTTTTTAAGGAAAACTACCAAATGGTAGAGCTTGTTAGAAAAAAATTGACAAGAGATTCTATAGATCAGTATAAATTGGAAGAAAGGTCTATTGTTGCTAAGCGAATCCTAAGTTCGGGAGCTCGAATAAAACGCTTAATTGCTATTGCCAAAAAGGATCATATCTCTACTCCGGAAAATATTGAGATGTTACGAGATGCAATTTATGAACTGACACTTGATATGCAGTTTAAAAAAGCTAAAACTATGGGAGAAGTATTAGACTTGGCCTTGAACTTTGTACGGCGTAATTATGAAGATGTAAGTATGAAACAAATACTAGAACAAAATATAAAAATAGATCACTAAATAAGATAGTTGGTATTTAAAAGATGATTTCTCTTTTAAATACCAACTAATATAAGTACTAGTTTTTCTCCTCTTTATTGAAGTATACTAGGTAATAGTACATTTGGCGTTCTTCATCCCATCCTTTTTCTACAAATTTCTCCGCAGATTCTGGGTTTATAAAGTCCAACTTAATTTGTATGTTGGTGTCAAGGTTTATAACATTCTTTATTTTCTTACGTGCATCGGATACTGCTTTGTTGGCAATATCAAAGTTAGACACGTCTTCAATACTATATTTAGGACCTTTTTCCTCTTTGTAATGTTTGAATTCAGGTATTAATTCTGGGTTCTCCATTACTTCGTTCAAAAAGCTGGTTTCCTCAAAAGCATCGTTCTTTGCAAAATGGTTAACCGCACGGTTCATAAAAAGAACCTCTTGCTGCTTGTCTTCAGCTGGTAGCACTACATCTTTGGCAAAATTCTGACAAAACTTTAAATAGTTTTTAGTGTAGAAGTTTTCATCTGCAAGGGCATCTACATCCAAGAAATTTTCAAGCCAGTATTTGGTGTCATAACGGTTACTATCTACAGAAAGCACTTTGTAACCCTCTTCTTTATCTACATTAAAAATCAGACAGCCTTTGTCTAGTTTATTTATGTTTATACCTTGTTGAATTACGATATCTAAGTTGCTTCCTTTTTCTTCAAACTGAAGAAAATCGTGTTTAAGCTCACTCTTAAAAATACCAATTGCATCGGTCTTTACATTATCTAACATAACGTTAGATAAATGCGCAACATAAACCTCTCCGCTTTTAATATGCGGGTGATTAGATTGCTCAAAAAGATGCTGTGCAATTTTTTTAGAATTGGCATGCATACTCTCTGGGTCCGCAAAAATGTCTGAAACTATTTTGTGTAGTTCATTAAACTCAACATCTACATCATTTACAAGCTTAAAATAGTTCTCTTCCTTTTCACGAAAAGGCTTAAAGAAATATTCTTTTAAAAGACCAGTGGTCTCATCATTCAAAGAAAAGGGCTCTTCAGAAAGAAAAAGACCTTCGCTTTTGTTTTTATTCCCCACGCGGTGAAGGGAAATTGTTTCGATTTGGGTAGGGTATAGGTTAATCATAATTCAATAGCTTTTTTAATTCTTGATGCGTGTAGATTGCTGTTAATCAGAATGCTAAATAGATTTATTTTGATGTTCGATTTGCTAAAAAAATGCAGGAATCTAGAATGGATTAGTTCCAGTTTTCGTCAAAATCAAGGTCGTCATAATTGTCAAAGGTGTCGTCAAAATCATAAGCTGGTTTTGACTCAAAATTCTTTTCCGGCGGTGTTTCCGGAAGCTCTCCAAAACTGAATAATACGTTAGGATAGGTTATGCCAGATTCAGGTTCAACCTTATCGGCAAGTTCTACGAAGAACGTCCACATGCTTAAGAAATCATAGACATAGATAAGCTTAGGGCTATCCTCGGTCATAACATCTTCTAGAAAAGTTTCGTTCATCAGCTTAACATCAGAACCATTGTCACTCATGTCAAAAAGTGCGATTTCCTCATCTTGAATCCACTCTTCATCACAGGTATAAAAAGAAGCCATTTCGTTACCTAGAAATCCAAAAGATTGAGCAATAGCGTTGTGAAACTCCTCCATAGAAGTGCCTGACTCTATCTCAAGATCTCTGAATATATCTTCCTTGGCATCTAAGATGATACGTATTTTGTAAATCATAACCGCAATTTTTAAGGGTTGACAAAGTTACAAAGATTTATAGCTTCTTTTGGCACTTATAGCTTCTAAAAGCAAATAAAACTGGACTCCAAAAAGCAAGCTGGCCAATACCAGATGTATAGGCTGCGAAGTAAATGGAAAATGAAAGTAATACATAGCAACACCGGACATAGCTTCAATAAACAAGAAAATCAAAACCCAGTTAATTTTTGGAAAATTGAGCTTATACTTATAGATACGCTGTGCTAAAAAGATGTTCAATAATACAATGACTATAGAAAATGAGCGATGTACGTAAAATTCCCAATCCGCATCTGATAGCCATAGGTTTTTAGCGGCATCGCCTAAAATATCCATTCGGTCATCTACAAATTGCCTAACCTGAGTACCTAGAATAACTTGTACTAGGGTCATGAAAAGCACAAAGGATAAAAGCGGTACAATGTCCTTATAAGTCTTCACTTTTTCGGTTGTAGCTTTGGTTATATGTATGATGTAAAGAAGGAAAGCCACAATAACCAATGCCATTACCATATGCACAGTAATCTTTACAGGCTCTAAAAGGGAATAGACAACGGTTGCACCTAACCAAGCCTGAAAGCCCATGCCAAATACTACCAGCCAAGATAGAATGGTTATTTTTTTATTTGTTTTGAACAGACGAATAGACATGATAGCTAGGACTAGAGTGGCTAAGCCAGCCAGGGCCCCAAACAGACGGTTAATGTATTCTATCCAAGTGTGTGCCGCATTAAATTGCGCATAATCGTGCTTGGTATAGGTTTCCCATTTATCTTTATCAAAGGTGGTACTGGTTTTAAAACTTTCGGAAGCAACTTGAAGGGTTTCATCTACAATGATTATTTGGCCTTTTTTAATATCGGTATCAGGCTTCCATTGTAGTTCAGAAATTTCTGTTGGAGGAATATAGTGGCCAAAGCATTTAGGCCAATCTGGGCAGCCCATTCCGCTACCTGTGCCACGCACTACGGCACCGGCAACAATAACGAGATATACGAGTACCAAAGCAACTTTAGCAACCTTTCTGAAA
Source organism: Zobellia barbeyronii (assembly GCF_018603515.1). Classification (GTDB taxonomy): domain Bacteria; phylum Bacteroidota; class Bacteroidia; order Flavobacteriales; family Flavobacteriaceae; genus Zobellia; species Zobellia barbeyronii. The sequence goes on along the minus strand of NZ_JACATN010000004.1, from coordinate 6,960 downwards.
TTTTTCTGCATAGCTGAATTTCCTTTATGCAAAAATAAGGCTCCTTGAAGAATTTTAGTGCTTCATACAGTATTTCTTGGAGGGGAAATAGGTTATTTTTCGATCACGATGAATTCTGAACGTCTATTCAATTGGTGTTCGCTTTCCGAACAACGAACGCCATTGGCGCATCGGTTCAATAATTGAGTTTCTCCATAACCTTTTCCTGAAATTCGTGAAGGGTCTATACCTTTGGATGTGATGTATTGTACCGTTCTCATGGCACGTCTTCTGGATAGCCATACATTGTATTGGTCTCCTTCTCGGCTATCGGTATGTGAGCCTACGGCTATTTTAATATCCGGTCTTTTACTCATGTAATCAACCACCTTATTTAGTTCAGGATATGCACTTTTATTAATGTAAGAGCTATTCAGGTCAAAGTAGATAGGGGTAAGTTTTAAAACTTTGACCAAGTCGGAACCAACGTCAACAACCTTGGTAGATTGCTCTAACTCTAGACGGGTATCCTTAATTTGTTTTTTGTCGCTGGTGGTTAGCATATAGAGCGTTCCTACTTCGTAACCTTCTTTTTTGCCTGACAGTTGATATTGTTTTTCTTGACAAGGTATTCGGATAGTATAAGAACCATCTGAGGCTGTTACGGTTTCTGCTAATTTTTGACCATCATAATCAAGTGCTTCCACTATGGTTTCCGCTAAGGGTTTCTCAGAATCCTTATCATAGGCATTACCCTCAATAAAAGTAAAGCAGTCAGAATCACTTCGTTTTAATCCGTAGATATCGTCACTACCTTTTCCTCCTTTTCGGTTTGAAGCAAAATAACCAATTTCTTCTGATGCATCCGTCACCAAAGAAAAATCGTCATCGGAACTATTAATTGGACTTCCCAAATTGGTAGGCTTATTTTCTTTATTCAGGTCTACTTTAAAAATATCAAGACCACCAAGGCCAGGATGACCGTTAGAAGCAAAATATAAGATGTCTGAATTAGCAATAAAAGGAAAGGTTTCCTTTCCTTCTGTATTAACAAGAGCTCCCATGTTTACCGGCTCTCCAAAGGTTCCGTCGGATAAAACGGTAACTACATAAATATCAGATGCACCTTTCCCTCCGGGCATGTCTGACGCAAAATAGAGTTTGGTGCCATCACTACTTAAAGAAGGATGAGCAACCGAATAATTGGTGTCATTAAAAGGAAGGTCTTCTGGTTCCCCCCAAGAATCACCGTTCTTAAAAGCTCTATAAATTTTTAGTCTACTAATCCCATTTTTATCTCTTTTAAATGATTTTTTTGAGAAGTTATTTCTTGTAAAATAAACGGTTTCTCCATCTTTGGAAAAAGAGGTAGAGGATTCATTGGCTTTGCTATTCAAAATCTCTGATAACAAAGATAACTTACCCGTTTTGCCTTCTTCTGATATTTCAGATTGATATAGGTTGAGGTAGGGCAGTTTGCTGTATTTCTGTAAATCAAGATCTCTAGAAGTTGTGAATACTAGGTTTCCTGCAAAATACGAAGGAGCAAAATCTGATTCTGGAGAATTGATATCGCTGAGATTCTCAATAATATATTGCTCCTTAGGAATCTGTATCTCTTTTAAGTAATCTGGGTTACTGGTAAAAAGGTTGGCGCGTGTATCGTTATTCTTTATTTTCTGAAACTTTTCCATCCATAGATTAGACTCATCATATCTTTTTATAGATTTAAGAGCTAGGGCATACCGGTAAAGGTAGTCGGGAGATACCGCTACTTCATCATTTTCTAAAAGTTTCTCGTACCAGAATGTAGCAACATCGTAGTTGGCACTATGATAATTGGCATTGCCTAATTTTTTATGGATTGTAGTCTCATCATATCCTTTTTCAAGTAGAGAAGGGTAGGATTCAATATCCTGCATGTAGGCATAATGGTCAAAATTATCAGCTTCCGCTTTCTTCTTTTTTCCTTGTGAAAAACAGCTAGAACCCCAAGTGCTCAAAAAGAGCAGAACTAGCAGATATGTGGGCTTTATGCTCATTTCTAAAAGAATCTAGGGGTTAAATCAATTTTGTTATTCTTGATAAATTCGTACCTAAGGAATATTTCAAAAGAACCATCATTAAATTGCGAACCACCTAATGAAGATATTTCACGGTCATAAGCAAGTCCTAGCATGAATTGCTTGCCCATTTGGAAACCAAATAGCGCACTCATTGCGGCATCCCACCTATAGGCAGCGCCCAAGGTGAATTTTTCTTTGATTAAGAAGTTAGCAGAAAGGTCTACCTGAAGGGGAGCGCCAGTAACAGCTTTTATAAGATATGCGGGCTTGAATTTTAAAGATGGATTTAGGTCAAAAACATATCCGGAAATCAGATAAAGATTCATTCGCTCAGAAGCTATTACTGAACCATTGTCATCTGGGTTTTGAAAATGTTCGGTTTCTAAAATATTAGGTGCCGAAAGACCAACATAAAATTTATTGGAGTGAAAGTATACTCCGGCTCCCACATTGGGGGTAAATTTTTTATACAATTCTTTTTCTACAGATGGAGCTAGACTAGCGCTATAATTTCTCAATTTATTAAAATCGATATTCAATAATTGCCCACCAGCAGAGAGACCAAATGAGAGTTCATAATTCTCGGAAGTAGGTACACTGTACGAAAAAGCAACATCAAAATTGGTATTTTGGTTGGTGTTATTTCCAATTTCGTCATGTACGATGGAAAACCCTAATCCAACTGTGTCGTTGTAAGGGCTTTGTATGTTAAAAGTTTGCGTACTAGGAGCTCCGTCCATCCCAACCCATTGAGACCGGTGTAGTAGTGAAACACCAAGAACATCTCTAGAGCCGGCATAGGCAGGATTCACCGTTAATGTGTTATACATGTATTGGGTAAATTGAGCATCCTGCTGCCCGAAGCTTAATTGCATCGTCAGAAGTAAAAACAAGATTTTTAGTATGGTACTTTTCATGTTTATTTACTCTGTTTAATCTTGTAGATAGAGGTATCCTTCTTTCATTTTATCCTCACCCTTAGCTACATATTTTATTTTATAGAAATAAACTCCAGATGGTAATTTTTGGTTTTCTATAATAGTAATTCTCCCTTTTGATAATCCTTCAAAAGCATTATTGTTGTTATCATATTTAGAAGACTCCCAAACTAGAACCCCCCATCTATTAAATATCTCTACCTGATGGTCAGGGTATCTATCAATATTAATTATCCTAAAACTTCCGTTTAAAATATCTCCTTGTTTAACGAGGTCTAACTCAATAAATAATTCACAGGAAATATTATTCGGTGCTTTGCCACCAATAGAATCACAAGGGTCAAGTGGGTCAGTATTATCCATCACTTCTTGTCCATCATTAATAGTATCACCGTCGGTATCAGGATTGGTAGGGTCGGTTCCCCTGTCTATTTCTTGTTCATTTGTCAGGTTGTCCATATCACAGTCCGCATCATTCCAGATTCTACTTGGAGCAAGGGTTTGGCTTTCCAATAAGAAATCGCAATTGTCCAATGGGTCTGTACTATCAGTTACTTCTTGTCCGTCTATTACGCCATCACCATCAGAATCCGGATTCATTGGATCTGTACCCAATAAAGCTTCCTCTTCTTCTGTGAGTTTATCATTGTCGCAATCACTGCTGAGTAATGGTTTTCCACCAATGGAATCGCAGTCGTCAAAAGGATTGGTACCATCTATTAATTCATAACAGTCTAATATGGTGTCACCATCAGAATCTAGATTAGAAACGGTCACCGTAACGGTTGCATTTGAATCACCTCCACATAGGTTTCCAGGAATACTATAGGTAAATATACCTGCACTGGCTCCTTCAGGATTTGGACTCCACGTACCGCTGGTGTTATCAGTGCCTAAGAGGGAAAAAAGTTCTGCTTCTGTGACAGTGGAACCTGGGCATATGGTGAGCGTTGTATCAGTTCCGGCATTCGGCTGAATTTCTTCATTAACGGTGACGGTCGCTATTGCGTTTGAACATACATTACCTTTTACGGTATAGGTGTAGGTTCCTGCACCAGCCAAAGTAGGTGTCCAATCGCCGCCAGTATCGGGAGTTCCGTTAAGTTCATCAAAGAGTTGTGTTTCTGTTACGATAGTTCCTTTGCAAATTGTCAAAGTTCCGTCCGTTCCTGCATTTGGAATTGGTTGTTCAGATACGATTACTATGGAGCTATCATCTAAAGTACATGGGGCGATTGCCGATACGGTATAAGTATATGTTCCTGCTCCAGCCATTGTAGGTGTCCATACTCCACCAAAATTTGGTGTACCACCTAGTTCGGCAAATAGCTGTGTTTCGTTTACGGTCTCGCCCGTGCAAATAATCAAACTTCCGTCTGTTCCTGCGTTCGGGGTTGGTTGTTCAGATACGATTACTTCTGAAGTACTATCTACAGTACAAGGCGAAGTTGCAATTACGGTATATGTATACGTCCCTGCGCCTGCCATTGCCGGAGTCCAGCTTCCACCAGAATCTGGTGCTCCACCGAGTTGAGCAAAAAGTTGAGTTTCCGTTACCGTGATTCCTTCGCAAATGGTCAATGTTCCATCCGAGCCAGCATTAGGCGCAGCTTCTTCGGTTACAACAACCTCAGAAGTATCATTTCCTGTACATGGCGAAGTTGCTAAAACGGTATAAGTATATGTTCCTGCACCCGCAAGGGTAGGAGTCCAGCTTCCATTAGGGTCTGGTGAGCCCCCAAGTTCAGCAAAAAGTAGCGCTTCTGTAAGTGTATTGCTTTCGCATAGTTGTAATGTTCCGTCTGTACCTGCATTTGGTAGTACCTGCTCTGTAACAATCACTTCTGAAATATCATCAATGGCACAAGGTGAAGTTGCAGTTACGGTATAGGTATATGTTCCAGCTCCAGCCATAACAGGTGACCAGGTTCCTCCTGAATCTGGTGTTCCGCCGAGTTGAGTAAATAGCTGAGTTTCATTTAAGGTCTCACCCGCGCATATGGTCAATGTTCCATCGGTTCCTGCGTTAGGTAATGCTTGTTCGGAGACCACCACCTCTGAAGTATCATCAATGGCACACGGCATAATTGCTGCTATTGTATAAGTGTACGTTCCTGCACCGGCCATCGTAGGCGTCCATGTTCCACCTGAATCAGCACCTCCAAGTTGAGCAAAGAGCTGTGTTTCGTTTACGGTTTCGCCTGCGCATATGTTTAATGTTCCATCGGTTCCTGCATTAGGCAATAGCTGTTCAGTGACTAATACTTTTGAAGTATTATCAATGGTACATGGCGAAATTGCTGCTATTGTATAAGTGTACGTTCCTGCGCCAGCTATAACCGGAGACCAAGTCCCTCCTGAATCTGGTGTTCCGCCTAGTTGAGCAAAGAGCTGAGCTTCGTTTACGGTCTCGCCCGTGCAAATGATCAAACTACCGTCTGTTCCTGCATTCGGAGTTGGTAGTTCAGATACGATTACTTCTGAAGTACTATCTACGGTACAAGGCGAAGTTGCAGTTACAGTATAGGTATATGTTCCTGCACCGGCCATTGCTGGTAACCATGTTCCCCCTGAGTCGGGAATGTTACCAAGTTCTGCGAAAAGTTGACTTTCAGTAACAGTTGTGCCTTCACAAATGGTCAAAGAACCATCAGAACCTGCATTCGGATTTACTTGTTCTGTTACCACAACTTCCGAAGTATCATTTGCTGTACATGGCGAAGTTGCCATTACGGTATAGGTGTATGTTCCTGCTCCAGCCATTGTTGGTGACCATGTCCCACCAGAATCGGGTGTTCCACCTAGTTCATTAAATAGTTGTGCTTCAGTAACAGTAGTTCCTTCACAAATGGTCAATGTTCCATCAATACCAGCATTTGCAGTCGGTTCTTCTGTTACGACCACTTCCGAGGTACCATCTACAGTACATGCAGAAGTAGCTACAACGGTATACGTGTATGTTCCTGCACCAGCAAGGGTAGGCGTCCAGTTTCCACCAGGATTTGGGGAGCCGCCAAGTTCATCAAATAGTTGTGTTTCGGTTACGGTAGTTCCTTCACATATGGTCAATGTTCCATCGGTACCAGCATTAGGTAATACTTGCTCTGTAACAATAACTTGGGAGGTGTCATCTCCAGTACACGAGGAAGTTACCGTATAGGTATATGTTCCAGAACTCGCAAGGGCAGGTGTCCAACTTCCGCCAGGGTCCGGACTTCCACCAAGCTCATTAAAAAGTTGACTTTCCGTTACGATAGTGCCTTCACAAACGGTCAAAGAACCATCGGTACCTGCATTCGGATTTATGAGTTCTGTTACGATAATTTCCGAAGTATCATTTCCTGTACATGGCGATGTTGCCGTTACGGTATAGGTGTAGGTTCCTGCACCTGCCATTACCGGAGACCAAGTTCCACCAGAATCGGGTGTGGCTCCTAGTTCGGCAAAAAGTTGACTTTCGTTTACTGTTGCGCCTTGACATATGGTCAATGTTCCATCGGTTCCCGCATTCGGTGCTGCTTGTTCGGAAACGACTATTTCCGATGTCGAGTCAGTTGTACAAGGCGAAGTTGCCGCTATGGTATAGGTATAGGTCCCAGCACCTGCAAGAGTAGGAGTCCAAGTTCCTCCAGAATCGGGAGTGCCACCGAGTTCATTAAAAAGTTGTATTTCTGTTACCGTAGTTCCTTCGCAAATGGTCAATGCTCCATCGGTTCCTGCATTCGGAGTTGCTTGTTCGGAAACGACTACCTCGGAAGTACTATCAACGGTACAAGGTAAAGTAGCGATTACGGTATAAGTGTATGTTCCTGCACCAGCCATTACGGGTAACCAAGTTCCACTAGAATCAGGTGTTCCACCGAGTTCATTAAAAAGCTGAGTTTCTGTTACTGTTGTACCTGTGCAGATAATCAATGTTCCATCGGTTCCCGCATTCGGTGCTGCTTGTTCGGAAACGACGACCTCGGAAGTACTAT
>NZ_JACATN010000003.1 GCF_018603515.1 Zobellia barbeyronii | reverse complement strand
CTTTCCATTCCGAACAGGGAAGTTAAGCCCGCTAGCGCCGATGGTACTGCCAACAGGTGGGAGAGTAGGAAGCCGCCTTACTTCGAGGTCCCGATCAGTTTATTCTGATCGGGACCTTTTTTTTTGCCCGAAATCCACTATTACCACTATTACCACTACCACTACCACTACCACTACCACTACCACTACCACTACCACTACTACTACTACTACTACTACGAAAACCTCTTGACCATTCCCGGTTAAAGATATTTGTTAAGCACCCGAAAGGTTCGTACAAGTGATATCCATCTTCGGTTACACCGGATAATTACCGGCTATATACATGAAAAATTATACTACCACTATGTGGGTCTACTATACAGGGGATGGAATACTATATACAAATGTTATTTTACGTTCATGTATTACTTGATTAACATGATATCTATGTTTTATAAGATGTATAGGGTTTTTATTGTCTTATTACATAGTACTAGAAACCTCGGGGATAAGAAGAATTCTGTTGCGCTTGTTTAGCGAGTGGTCTGAGGAGTGAATCTGTGTATTAAAAGAATCAAAATTTTGAACCACTGACACTAGTATATAGAAAAAGATAACCCCTTGGCTACGCCAAAGGGTTATAATCACTATCAACTAAATATTAAACTACAAAAGTATTATAAACTGTGGTTGTTTTAGTAACCGGTGTTTTGTGTTAGATTAGGATTATTTTGCATTTCTGATGTTGGAATAGGGAATAAAAGTTCTCTTTCTGTCAATGCCTTGTTTGGTAGGTAAGAGAAATTGTGTCCTACAAAATCTTCTAGTTGATTCGTTTCAGGATTATATGCTTTTCTCCAACGTGCCATATCATACCAGGTCTTATTTTCAAAACTTAACTCGTGAATACGCTCTATACGAACGGCTTGTCTGAAATCATCTTGAGAAAGTCCAGCTAAATCAGGAACTTCAGCGCGTTGTCTTATTTCATTGATGGCATTATACGCATCTGCAGACGCTGTTCCTTCAGCTTCGTTTACTGCTTCAGCATACATTAATAAAACATCCGCGTAGCGATAAATACACCAATTTAAATCTGATTGTGCACTGTCTTCATTAGCTTGTATATCAAAGTGCTTGAATATATAAGGAGCTCCTAGATTGACACTGTCGGTTCTATCTGCCTCCAATGAATAACTTGTGAAATAGAATTGCTTTTCTTCGGCTCTTTTATCATCTGCTTCATATGAACTTGCAAACTCATTAGTAGAGAATATACCACCCGTTTGTGCTGAGTATGCAGAGATTCCTAAGTTATAAGGTAAAATTGCAGGTTGCCAGTTTCCAGATTGGATATTACCTGCAAATTGCGTCATGAAAATGTACTCACCACTATTCTTGGTTGCAGGGTCATGCAACGCATCGTATGAATCAAAAATCGTGAACTGGGCTGAGTCAATTACTTCTTTTGCTTTGTTAGCGGCAAGTTGGAAGTTTTCGGTTTTTTGAAGTGGGTAACCTGCTGATGTCAAATAGACATCGGCCAATAGAGTTTTTATTGCTCCCATGGAAACTCTACCTGATTCATCTCGCCATGCTAGGCTAGAATTTTCAGCTTCTGTTAAATCCGCAATAATTAAATCATAAACGGCTTCTGGTGTGGCTTGTTCTGGGTAAAGTGACTCCGATCCCAAATCAATAGATTCCGTTATAATTGGAATGTTTCCGAACATGCGCACCAAACCAAAATAGTAGTAAGCTCTAAAGAATTTAGCTTCTGCTAGGTAATTCTGTTTTACGGTCTCGTCCATATTTATCTCTGGAATTTTCTCAATGGCCAAATTAGCCCGTGATATGCCAGTGTAATATTCGTTCCAATAACTACTACCATATCCGTTGTCTGAATTATTGATCAAATCTTTAACCAAGTAAATGTTAGTAGCCTGTCCTAGTGAAGTATTTGCTAATCCAGTTGCAAATTCAAGCATAAGCCACGTTCCGCCACCAAAACCACTATTTGTAATTGGAACTAAAGGTTCGTAGATACCGTTTACTGCACTTTCAGCATGTTCTGCTTTTGTAAAATAGGTGTCGGTAGTAAAGTTAGATTCGTCTTCTTCATCTAAAAAGTCACTACATGAAGATGTAAGCGATACAGTGGTCAGGACCACTATAGTTCTTATAAAATTTTTATAGGTTTTCATTTTTTTATCTTTTTAATATTATTACAATCCAACATTAAGCCCTATCATGAATGTACGTGGTCTTGGGTAATCGTATAAAGAAAAACCTTGATCGAACGTACTGCCACCATTTGAACTTTCCGGGTCATAACCAGGGTATTTTGTGGAAACAAAAAAGTTCTGTACAGAGGTGTATAGTCTTAAGCGTTTTAAATGTAAACGTTCAGTCAGTTCAGGTTCAAAAACATAAGAAAGCATTAAGTTTCTTCCTCTGATAAAAGAAGCATCTTTTAATTTTCCAGAATCGTTATTTGTATCATAACCGGCAGCTATGGGTCTTATCTGAGCGATATCTGTATCTTGGTTGTCTGGTGTCCAGGCATTCAGAACTGTTGAGAAACTGTTGGCAATAGTTTGGCGATCTTCCGCAGAGTGTTCATCACGGTACATAATACTGTTCCCGTATTGAAACTGAAGGTCTACTAATAGTTCTAGGTTGCCATATCTGAATGTATTTGAAAATGTTCCAAAACCATCAGGAATACCTTTTCCTAGGATAGCTCTGTCATCACTGTTAATAGCGCCATCATCATTTAGGTCTCTGTATTTAATGTCACCAGGAAGTCTATCGTAAATAGCAGCTTGTGCAGCCTCGTCTGTATTCCACGTACCTTCATCAATATAACCAAAGAAAGTACCTACTGGTTCTCCTTCACGAATAAGTGTTGAGCCTAAGAAAATATCCGAGCCTCCTGTTAATGATACTACTTCGTTCTTATTGATGGAAATATTAAAATTAGAATCCCATCCAAAAACTTCATTATCTATATTGGTCGTATTCAAAGTAATTTCTATACCCTTATTTTCCATGCTTCCTACATTTCTAAAAACATTTGAGAAACCACTTGTAGAAGGTACAGGTGCATTAAGAAGCATATCTGTAGTTAACTTACGGTATACATCAAGTTCTACTGAAATACGGTTATTTAAAAGACCTAATTCCAGACCGGCATCTACTTGATTTGTTTTTTCCCATTTCAAATCAGAATTAGCCATACGTTGCGGAATGCTATAGGACGCACGATCACCAGCAAATATAACTGTTCCACTTTCTAAACCGGCTAAAGCTCTATATGCAGGAATTTCAGAATTACCCGTAGATCCATAACTTGCTCGCAGCTTTAAATTAGAAATGATTTCACTTTGTGATAAGAAATCTTCATTAGAAACTCTCCAAGCCAATGCTGCTGATGGGAAAAAGGCAAATTGATTTTCAGGACCAAATTTTGAAGAACCATCTGCTCTTCCTGTTAAGGTTACTAAGTATTTGTTTTGATGGTTGTAATTTACACGACCAAAATAAGAGTTAAGCCCATATGCAATTTTACTAGATGTTGGTGTTTGTGGGTTAGATCCAGCGCCAAGGTTGTTGAAACCATAAAAGTCATCTGCAAATCCTCTAGTCTCAGCCTTTGCCTTGAATTCATCTATATGTTGCCAAGATAGCCCCACCATTGCCGTTAATGAATTCTCATTTTCAAAATCTTTGTTATACGTCAAATAATTTTCAAATTGCCATGAATTGTAACGACCGTTTTCTACATAAGCAGCGCCATCAGGTCTAGCAATATATCGTAAATCACGACCACCGTAGTAATCATTCCTTTGATTTATGACATTGGCGCCGACCGTAGTTCGTAGCTGTAAATTTTTATGCAAAGAAATATTACTATAAAAGTTACCAATAAGGGATTGTGTCTTAAGAAAATATCTTCTATCGTTCGCAACTGCAACAGGGCTTCCGCCACCTTCCATACCAGGGTAGTCAATATTAGATCCCCAGGTTCCATCTTCATAGGTCACAGGGATTATAGGAAGTGCTTCATATACCTGACGCATTGTGGTAATACCACCACCACCAAGTTGGTCTACTTGTTTTTCATTTTGGTCATTATAACCTAAACTACCACCAACTCTTAACCAATCGGTGATGTCAGAATCCATAGTAAACCTTGCAGAATATCGCTTTAGCCATGATTCTACAATTAGTCCTTGTTCATCACGGAAACCCATAAAAAGACCATAGTTGCCTTTCTGAGTACCTCCTGTAAAAGATAGTTGATGATTTTGCGTATAGGAAGTTCTTATGGCTTCATCCTGCCAATCTGTATCATATAGAGGATTGCCTTCCGAGTCAAAAAGTCTAGGGTCTGTTCTTTTTAGAGTAGGGTCTGTGTATCTGCCTCCTGCCCATCCGTCTGGGTCAAATTTTTCTGCATTGGCATATGCAGTCTCTTCTACTTGAAGAAATTCTTCTGAGTTTAGTAAATTAAGTTTTTTGGGTAGTGTTCCTATACTAAAATCTACATCGTAATTAAGACGGCCACCTCCATTAGTAGTACCTCTTTTGGTACTTACCAGGATAACACCGTTTGCACCTCTTGCACCATAAATTGCTGTTGCAGAAGCATCTTTTAAAACTTCAATAGATTCAATATCATTTGGGTTCATGTAATCAATGGGTGTACTGCCGTTTGGTAAGCTAGCAGCACTAAGAATAACACCATCAATCACATAAAGTGGCGTGTTAGCGATACTTACTGAAGTATTACCACGTATTCTTACCACAGTTCTTCCTCCAGGTCTTCCTGATCCAGAAGTTATATTAACCCCGGAAACTTTACCTGCAATAGCTTGATTCATTGAGGCGGCAGGCCGTTCGGCCAATTCTTCTGCTTTTACAGAACCTACTGCTCCGGTTAAATCGCTTTTCTTTTGAGAGCCGTAACCAATAAGAACTACCTCGTCTAAAGCTGAAGCATTTTCCTCAAGGCTTACTGTAATATTGTCCTGACCACTTACGGAAATTTCTTTTGGTGAATAGCCAATATAGGAGATAACAAGTACGGCATCTTGGCTACTTACTTCAATAGAAAAATTACCGTCAAAATCTGTTGTCACACCATTTGTTGTGCCTTTTTCAATAATGCTGGCACCAGGTAGCGGTTGATTATCTTGGTCATTTATGGTACCTGTAATCACATTGTCTTGTGTCTTCGGTAGAGTATACCGAACTGCGTCGTTTCTGTTCGTATAACTATCGATACTATCGACAGATATACTTGCTCCAAAAGCTGATTGGAGACATACAATTTGAATACCTAATAAGATACAAACGTGTTTGATCTTAAAAGATGATAACATTGGAGTCATAGTTTAATTGTTTAAGTTGTTGAATCAGTTAGGGGGTTATGTTGGTAAATATATACTGATGAAGTAAGCCAGTACACCTGTAATTTTGCAATTAGTGGTATTATCTTGTCATATTTTGATTATTTAATGTTTTATGACATTCATTTTTTTGAATACTTTACTTTTTGAATTTCATAAATGAATTTTTTTAAGAGGAAGTAAAGAGATATTTGATGGTGTGCAATTTTGATATAAATTCACTGAAATCTATATCCTATAAGAATACAGTGCTAGCATAGTAAAATTGTACTATTCTGGCTTATGTAATAAGTTGAAGTTATTACAAAATAAAAGGTAATTTTTCATTTTTTAATGGTGCTATAAAGAAGAAAATATTAAAGGATGAAGTATATTTTTGTAATTTATAAGAAAGATAAAATAGTAGGAATTTTAGTAAAATTGAAAAAAGCGCTATTCTGAAGAATTGCTAAAAATTAATTGCGCTGTTATGGCAAATAAAAAAGGGACCTTCATATGAATGTCCCTTTTTTAAAAATGGTAGAATGGTATTTGTTTAATTATTTCATAGGATGTTCCAGAAGTAATTCTTCTGGAGAATAGAAACCTTCTTTATCTTTTATTTTCTCACGAACTTCTTTTACTTTTTCAGGAGAAATAGCAGACGCTTTGTTTCCAAAAGTGTTCCTAACATAAGTTAAGACAGCAGCAGTTTCTTCCTCATTTAATAATTTACCAAATGGAGTCATAGGTACTTGACCAGGATATTTTTTTCCTTTTACTTCAATAGGTCCCATAATTCCATTCGTGGTTAATTTTATTAACCTTTCTTCACTACCGGTTACCCATTTAGAACCTGCTAAAGGTGGAAATCCAGAAGCAGTAAGTCCTTGCCCGTCCGGTTGATGACATGTAGCACAATAGCCGTCACGTTCGTAAATTTCTTGTCCCGCCATTAAAAGTTCTAAATCTTTTCCTTTTAGGTCAGTCTCAATGACATCTTTTGGTTTTTCACCAGCTCTATGGCCATTTAAATGAGCGAGAGCTGCTTCGTAAGGACGTTCCATCCATTTGTCAAGTCCTTTTTTTCCGGCTTCAGTAATAATAGGAATACCAAGGTCCTTTCCTAATCTAGATGCAGCTACTAATGCTTCAAGACGTACTCTAGGGCTGTCATCTTTTGCAGCTTGCATTAACAAGTCTGCTTGATTATCAATTTGGTGACCATTATATCTTAGAACTTCAACTGCCGCAGTACGAGCCCTGAAATCTTTAGCCTGTAATAATTGTACTAATAAATCTTTGTCTATTTTGTTTAATCCCCAAGTAACCCAAAGGCCTTCCAATAGATTATGCTCATAATTCTCATCGTTTTTATCTAGGTTGGCAACCCATGGTTTTAACTTAGCTAAAACTTCATCTGCGTCACGTGCACGTAATTCTCTTTTTGTACGGTAACGAGTTCTGTACTCAGGAAGTTTTAAGTTTTCTAATAGTTCATCAATAGTAGCACCGGCAACTTTTGCAGGTTTAACCAACGGCCTAGAAGGATAAGTAACTCTATATATTCTTCCATGAACATGATCTCTTAATGGGTCACGTGCATTGTGCTGCATATGACCAATCAAAACATTGCTCCAATCTAAAAAGTAGAGTGAACCATCAGGTGCAAATTCCATATCTACCGGTCTGAAGTTTTTATCATCAGAGAAAATAAGGTCTTGTCTGTGCTCACTAAGGTAACCCGCAGTTTTTGGGTCATCTACCATTTTATGTTGTTTTGTTCCTCTAAATCCTATGGTGTTATTGATAAGCATATCACCTTGAACATTGTCAGGGAAATGACTGCTAGAAACAAATTCCAACCCTGAAGTAGGACGTACTAAGTGGTCTTTTTCAATTAAATTTTCTGGTATTGGAGAGCTAACGCCATAACGCGGAATAATTGTACCTGGCATCATCCAAGTGGCAGCAGGTCCGGAAGTATGCTCAAAGAAAGGCTGTCCCCATTCATCAAAAGCAATACCCCATGGATTTGGAATAGCAAGTTGTGCCGTACGTTCTAGGTGATGTCTTTGTGGGCTATATCTGTAAAATCCACCGTTACTACCCCTAACACTACCATAAGCTGTTTCTACATTGGAATGGAGAAAAGTACCTTCGCCCATATAGATTGCACCTGATGGGTCTGTGGTAAAAGCACTAATGGCATGATGGGTGTCATGGTCATCAAATCCGCTTAAAACAACTTCTTTTTTATCGGCCTTGCCATCTCCATCTGTGTCTTTTAACAGTATTAAGTTTGTTCCTTGAGACATGTATACGCCTTCTGGAGCAAATTCAAAACCAATAGTAAGGTGTAAACCATCTGCAAAAACAGTTTGCTTATCAGCTTTATTATCACCGTCCGTATCTTCAAAAATTAAAAGCTTATCATTAGGTTTGCTGTCACCAGCTTTGTAATGCGGATAACTTGGCATTACCGCTACCCATAATCTTCCTTCATTGTCAAAAGACATTTGAACAGGGTTGGCTAAATCAGGGAATTGCTCTTCTGAAGCAAAAAGTTCTACTTTGTAGCCTGGTGCCGTTTTAATTTGTGCAAGGGCTTCTTCACCATATAAGTATTCAGGATTTCCATTTTTTACACTTTCTTTATAATTGGTTTCTACTGGCGGAAGTTTTTTTGTTTTGGCATCTGCAGCGACCAAGTCCATTTCTTTGCCATGAATTGCCTCCCAGATAGCAGTATCTCGGATAGCGGTCATTTCACGAATTTTAGCAATTTCAAAAGGATAGTTATCTGGTCCAAAAGGGTCATAACGTCTTCCGTAAACATGAACACTGTTAGGTATCTTAAAATCATTTAGCCAAAACCAGTTTTTCTCAGTAACGGCATCATGTACCAATTGGCGGTTGGTTTCGTCAGCTTGCTTACTTCCAAAAATATCATCGGCCAATAACTTTCCGAATTTTTTGTAACCTGAATCCGTTAGCTGAAATCCATCTTGCGTAAGATCTTCAGCTTCGGTTTCGTACCATTTTTTAGAAGCATCAAAAGCATCTACAAAAAGAACACCTTCTTCATTAGCTACTTCTTTCATAGCCTCAGTATAGAGGGCTAAGTTTTTGTTCTCTTTAGTACCGTCAGGTAAATCCATCTTGTCAGAAAGATTTTCAAAAGCAATTGGAGAAACAATTGCTAATTGGGGTGGCGCAACACCATTATATTTGGTACTTATAGTATGCTTAATGAATGCACGAAGTTCTTCCCGGTAATTTTCAAGACCTTCTTGACCTTCAAAAGATTCGATATAACCAAAAAACGCAACGATAACATCTGGTTTTAAGCTTGTGATCCATTCATCTGGAGTAGGAAAGTGACCTACACTACCAGACTGATGTCCTTTGTCATCTTCAATAAAATGTATTCTACTTCCTGAATCGTGCTCAAATTTATCAGCGCCGGGAAAAGCCCACGGTGACTTTCTTGCAGCATGAGGTCTAAACGCCGGAGTATTTCCACCATCTGCCATATTTCTTATAAATAAGGAATCATTAGGAAATCTTAGTTGCATCTCTGTTTCAAAGTGCCCAAATTCCATCATCCTAGAACCTAGATTGTTTCCTACTAAAACAATCCGAGAGTTTTTTCCTATGGTTAAGGTTTTGTTTTCTTTTTCGCTACATGCTATAAAGCAAAATGCGACGGCACAAGTAAGGATGAGCTTTCCTAGGCCGATTTTATTAATGATTTTCATAATATGTAGAATAATTTGTTTTGAGCAAAGAGTTAATTCTGGTTCAGTTTAAGGTATTATTTTAATTGAATTGCCCGAAATTAAGAAGTTTAAGTTATTATTGTACTTTTTACACTTGTTAATATCGGAATTTGTATTTAAAATAGTTGAACTATTTTCAAAAAATTATCAATTAAATTAGAATGTTAGTGTGAGTGTAGACAAAACTATGATAGATTTTGAATTAATTTATCCTGTATCTTATTAAAAGTCGGTACTTTTTTATCTTATATTGATGTTTAAATGAATTTCTAAAGAAAATTTATGAGTGCTCCTAGTATTGAAAAGACATTGACGCCAAAGGAAACTTTTATTTATAAAGACTTAAAAGGCCCTTTTTTTAACCCCAATTGGCATTTTCATCCCGAATTTCAGATATCATATATCATGGAGGGTGAGGGGACGCGTTTTATTGGTGATCATGTACACAATTTTAAGAAGGGAGATTTGGTCATGACAGGCCCTAATTTACCTCACTTATGGAGAAATGACAATGCCTATTTTGAGAAGGACAGTAAATTAACCACACGAGGTTTGGTGATTTATTTTGATCACGTACTCTTAAGTGAACCTCTTCTTGAGATGGAAGAGTTTTACAAAATCAATAGACTTGTAGGGCACTCTCTTAGGGGTATAGAATTTCATGGAGAAACTAGGGACCTTATAATTAAATTTCTTTTAGAGTTAGATAAGCAAAAAGGCTTCAAACGAATTTTGAAACTTCTTGAGATATTGGATACATTGGCTAATAGTACCGAGTATACCATGTTGGCCAGTCCTAATTATATGAATGCATTTAAGGGTGGAGATGCCGAAAAGATGCGTAAGGTATATGACTATGTAATGACGAATTTTAAGACAAATATATCTTTGGATGAAGCTGCCGGCTTGCTAAATATGACTACAACATCTTTCTGTAGATACTTCAAACCCCGAGCGAATAAAACATTTACTCGCTTTGTTAATGAGATACGTATTGGGCATGCGAGGAAATTACTTTTGGAGGATAACTTTAATATTTCTCAGATAAGTTATGAATGCGGATATAATGCATTGTCTAATTTCAACAGGCAATTTAAATCTATTACAGAAATGTGTCCGTTAGAGTATAGAAAGTTGTTTTTGAATATTCGAAAACCAGTTTAAAAGAAGGGAATTGAGCAGTAAATGTCTTTTAAAAAGAAAAAAAAGTACCAGTCTTTAAGAAGATATAGGAATTTTGAAGTTTCATTTAATGCTAGATTTGTTCACTGCGCAAAATTTAAAAGTCGAAAAATGAAATATTCTAGAACACCAGATATAAATTTTCGCTCAGTAAATATTACACCAAATTATTAACTAACCATTATATAATGAAAATAGGAATGAATATGTTGCTTTGGACGAATCACGTCACCGAGCAGCACTTTGGTATTGTAGATGATTTAAAAAAAACCGGATATGACGGTATAGAACTCTTCTTTGGGGAGGGTAGTGAAAAGTATTATTCAGAATTAGGAAACCATTTTTCTGGTATGGATATGGGTGTTACCGGGGTGGCATCATTATCTGCTGAAGAAAATATTGCAAGTCCTGACAAAAAAGTTAGGGAAGCAGGTTTGGAGCGATTGAAATGGTCAATTGATATGGGTGCGGCAGCCAATGCCGAAGTCTTGTGTGGACCTTTTCATTCTACATTCGCTCTCTTTACAAGAAAACCTCCCACTCTGGAGGAAAAAAAATGGAGTAATGAGATGTTATATAAAGCTGCTGAATATGCCAAAGGAGCCAATATTGTTCTTACTCCGGAAGCGGTAAATAGATTTGAGTGTTATCTATATAATACAATGGCAGATTTAGGTGATATGGTTAAAGAAGTAAATCATCCAAATTTAGGTGCTATGTTTGATACGCATCATGCAAACATTGAAGAAAAAAGTCAATCTGGTGCTATTAAAACTATAGCTCCTTATTTAAAGCATGTTCACATAAGTGAAAACGATAGGGGAACACCTGGTAGAGGGCAAATAAACTGGCCAGATGTTTTTTCCGCTTTAAATGAAATTAAATACAAGGGGTGGGTTACTATAGAAGCTTTCAGTACTACTATACCAGAGTTTGCAAATGCTATTAATGTATGGCGCAACTACTCTCCCGTAGAAGAAGTATATACAGAAGGATTTAAGCTCATATCCGAAGGAATAGGAATTACCAAATAAGCATCTCTAAACTAGAACAGAATGAAAAATGTATTACCAATTGTAATTTGCCTAATTTTATTTTCGTGTAAAGAGCAGAAGAACACAATTACTAAAGAACCTGAAATGGCTCAAGAGGTAGATTCTCCCAAAAAATGGCTAACCTATGAAGGTGCTGATGAAAATGCAAAACACATTGTATTGATTTCAGGTGATGAGGAGTACCGTTCAGAAGAAGCCTTACCGCAACTAGCAAAGATTCTATCTAAACATCATGGTTTTAAATGTACGGTTCTTTTTGCTCAAGAAGAAGATAAGCCTGGAATTGTGAATGCTAATTACAATAAAAATATACCAGGTTTAGAAGCATTGACTTCAGCAGATATGATGGTAGTTTTTACTCGGTTTCGTGCACTTCCAGATAATCAAATGAAATATATAGATGATTATCTAAAATCGGGTAAACCGGTGATGGGATTAAGAACGGCAACTCATGGTTTTAATTTTCCAGAAGATTCTGATTCGCAATATGCACATTACAGTTTTAATTACAAAGGAGATAAGACTGAGTGGGATGGTGGTTTTGGACGTTTAGTACTTGGTGAAACTTGGATCAATCACCATGGTCATCACAAACACCAGAGTACTAAAGGTATGGTTGCTATTGGCGCCAATACTACAGGTATTACTAATGGGATTTCTGATGGTGATGTCTGGGGAGCTAGTGATGTATATGGAGTTACACTTCCACTTCCTGGTGATTCGCAGCCTATAATTTTAGGGCAGGTGATGAATAGAAAGGGAGAATACGATGAAAGTGATGTATTCTACGGAATGAGACCTACGGATGATGAAATAGCAACAACCAATAAGGACGGTAAAAGTCTTGGTGATGAATTAATGCCGGTTACTTGGATAAAGAGCTACCAACTACCAGGTGGTGAAAAAGGAAAAGCATTTGCCTCTACTGTAGGTGCTGCTAATGATCTATTAATAGAAGGTACCAGAAGATTACTGGTCAATGGTATATTCTGGGGACTTGACTTACAAATTCCAGAAAAGGCAGACGTTACTATAGTAGGTGACTATAATCCTACCAAATTTGAATTTAGAAAAGCTGAGTATTGGCCGGCAAAACAGGTAAGTATTGAGAGTTTTGAGTAAATAGTAAATTTTCTATAACTCAATTATAAAAGATAGTTAGAGCACAAAAGATAACCACACCAAAGAGTGGATTATCTTTTGTGCACTTTCTTGTCGTAAAAAAGCATAGGCACGTTTCATTTGTGTCTTTACGGTATTGATAAATATGCCGTAATCTTCTCAGTTCCGAATAATCAAGTTAGGTAAGCCATTATCCTTGTTGTCAATCCAATAATCTGAACAATTGTTTGAAGCTTATTTTTTTTAGGTGATCAAACTATATTATTAATCCCAGAATAAAATCATGAAATTAATTATAAGTGGATTTTTCATAGCAAGTATGTTTCTTGGTTGTTCTGAAAAGCCTAAAAAATCAGAAGTAGTCACTGTAGGTCAAGAAAGGCCTAATATCATTTTGCTAATGGCAGATGATCAAGGTTGGGGAGATACTGGCTATAACGGACACCCACACCTAAGAACCCCTAATTTGGATGAAATGGCGAGTAATGGAGCTGTTTTTGAGCGCTTCTATGCGGCATCTGCTGTTTGTTCTCCTACACGTGGCAGTGTAATGACGGGAAGACATCCGTTGCGTTATGGAATTTGCCATGCCAATTGTGGTCATATAAAATCTCAGGAAATTACTTTAGGTGAGATGGTTGAAAGTGTTGGGTATACAACGGGTCATTTTGGAAAATGGCACTTGGGTACGTTAACGCGAGATACTATTGAAGCAAATAGAGGAGGGAGGCCAAAATTTGATGCCGATTATGCGCCGCCTTGGGACCATGGTTTTGATTCTAGTTTTGTTACGGAGTCAAAAGTACCTACTTGGAATCCTATGGTTACACCGCCAAAATCAGCTGGTGATGTGAGCGGTAGTTTAAAAGAAGGTCAACCTTTTAATACTTCATATTGGACAGGACCAAAGCAAATAGTAACAGATAATTTAGAAGGAGATGACTCCAGAGTAATTATGGATAGGGCTATTCCATTTATCGAGGAGGCGGTTAAAAGTGAAAAACCGTTTTTGACTGTCATTTGGTTTCATACGCCTCATTTACCAGTTTTGGCAGGAGAAGAAGACCGAAGCCTTTATGCTAATCTTTCCGAAGATGAGCAACATTACTATGGAGTTATTTCAGCTATGGATAAGCAAGTAGGCCGCCTTAGAGATAAGTTAAAAGCATTGGGTGTTGCCGAAAATACGGTGCTTTTCTATACAAGTGATAATGGACCGGAAGGTGGGTCTGCCACAGGTAGAACCCAAGGGGTAACAAACGGATTGAAGGGTAGAAAAAGAAGTTTGTATGAAGGAGGTATTAGGGTTCCTGGAATTATGGAGTGGCAAGGTAAAGTGCAGCCTGGAACCATAGTAGAGGCTCCTTGCTTTACTTCTGATTATTTTCCCACGATAGCGAATATCTTAGGAGTTGATTTGGAGAAAAATGACCGTCCATATGACGGTATAGATATAATACCTATTGTTCAAGGTGATGTAAAGCAAAGGAATAAACCTTTAGCTTTTGACTTTCAGAAGCAAGCAGCTCTCATGAATAATGAGTATAAAATATATAGCGCTGATAAGGGTCAAAATTTTGAGCTTTATAATATCATAAATGATCCTAAAGAACAAAATAACCTTGTAGGGGATGAGCCAGAAATACTGAGTTCAATGGTCACCACATGGAATGAGTGGAAAACCTCTCAAGAGAATAGTGCACAAGAAAATGATTATTAATAAAAATCTTGCTAGACCCTTTTAGAGCGTACTTATATTTTGAATGATTACCGGTATGCGTATTTAAAGCGTATATCTTTTGTCACGGGCTTTGTAAGCAACATTCATTACAAGGCCTGCGATAATTAAAAGAATACCCACTAAGCTCCAAATGGTATATACTTCGCCCAGCCACATAAATCCAATGAGCCCAGTAAATAGCACTTCAAGATATTTAAAAGGAGCTACAAGGTTGTTGGAAGCTATCTGAAAGGCTTTGGTCATGTATAACTGTCCTATGAATCCAAAGATTCCTAAAGTTAGAAAGAACACCCAATCTATACCTACTGGGTTTTCCCAATAAGGTATAGCCAAAACACCTCCAAAAATAGTTGCTGTAAACATAAAGTAATTGACAATTACTATGGGGTGATCACCTTTTCCTATTTTGCTAATGATGATATATACCAGTCCACTAAGAACTGCAGCGCCAAACACCAATAACAGTCCTGTAGTATCAAGGTTGGAATCGAGTCCTTTTAAGGTTAGGACCCCTATAAAGGAAATGATAAAGAATAGCCATTGCACAGGCTTTATTTTTTCCTTCAATAGAAAAATGGCAAAAATTGCGGAAAAAATAGGAGCCAAATAACGTAATGAAACTGCTGTACCTGCAGAGAGATATTTCAATGACATAAAGAATAAAGTCATTGAGCTGGTACCTACAATTGCACGGAGTATCAATAGTTTTTTGTTATTTCCCAAAACGGGAACCTTCAATTGTTTTAGAATAGCCATCGTAAGAATGAAGGAGCCAAAACCTCTGAAAAATACAATTTGATAAACACTATAATGTTGAAGCTGCTTTACAGAAACATTCATTAGAGTGAATGCCAAAGCACTAATTATCATGTAAAAAAGAACTTTTCTAATGTTCATAATAGGAAACCTTTGCGGCTTTTTGCTACTGGGATGTAGCGGATAAAAAAATCCAACCCAATATAATTGGGTTGGATAAATTATAGTCTATAAAACTAACCCTAGGTTATACCCTTGGTAAATCTCCTTCGCCTTTTAATGGTAAAGCAGATTCTCCCATAAGATACTTATCTACGTGATAAGCAGCTTGACGACCTTCTGAAATAGCCCAAACAATTAATGATTGGCCACGTCTTTGGTCACCGGCAGCAAATATGCCTGGTACGTTAGTCATGTAATTTTCTTCAGTAGCTTTAATATTAGTTCTATCATCTGCTTCAATGCCTAATTGATCTGCAATGGTCATTTCAGAACCGGTGAAACCTAATGCTAGAAGCGCTAGTTCACATTTCCATTCTTTCTCTGTTCCTGGAACTTCTTTTAATTGTGGGCGTTGTCCCGGGGTTTTAATCCATTCTACTTGAGATGTAATCAAACCTGTTAAGTTACCGTCTTTATCCCCTAAGAACTTTTTGGTAGATATGCTGAAAAAACGTTCAGCACCTTCCTTGTGAGAAGTACTCGTTTTTAAACGCATAGGCCAAAATGGCCAAGGCTGCCCTTCTGGTCTTTCAGTAGTAGACATTGGCATAATCTCAAAGTTTGAAACGGAAGTTGCTCCATGTCTAATAGAGGTTCCTATACAGTCAGATCCAGTATCACCACCACCAATTACAACAACGTCTTTACCTGTAGCTAAAATTTCATTTTCGAAACTTTTAACTCCATCTACTCTTCGGTTGTTTTGTGGTAAGAAATCCATAGCCTGTACAACACCTTTTAGGTCTGCACCTTCTATAGGTAGTTTTCTGCGAATGGTAGCTCCACCAGATAGTACTACAGCATCAAAATCATTCTGAAGTTCTTCTCCGGTAATATCTTTACCAACGTTTACACCACATTTAAACTCTATGCCTTCTTCTTCTAAAACCTTAAGTCTACGGTCTATGACATTTTTTTCCATTTTGAAATCAGGAATACCATAGCGTAATAATCCGCCTGGTTTTTCGTCTCTTTCAAAAACAGTAACCGTATGTCCCGCACGGTTCAATTGTTGAGCAGCAGCAAGACCGGCAGGGCCAGAACCTACTACAGCTACTTTTTTATCAGTTCTGTTTTCTGGTGGTTCAGCAACTATCCATCCTTTGCTAAAGGCTGTTTCTACAATATTCTTCTCAATATTCTCAATAGTTACCGGGTCTTCATTAATTCCCAATACACAAGCCTCTTCACAAGGTGCCGGACAAAGTCTACCGGTAAATTCCGGGAAGTTGTTCGTTGAGTGTAAAATTTTGGCAGCCTTTTCCCATTTTCCGCGGTATACCGCATCGTTAAAGTCTGGAATCAAGTTACCTAATGGACAACCACTATGGCAAAAAGGAATACCACAGTCCATACATCTTGCACCTTGATCCTTAAGTTCTGGCTCGTTCATTGGAACGGTGAACTCATGATAACTTTTTACGCGTTCTTCAACAGGCGCGTATGATTCTACTTTTCTATCGAATTCCAAAAATCCTGTAATCTTTCCCATTTCTCGACTTTAAATAGTTTCTAATTTTTCTCTTTCCATACGTAGTAATGCCTGTTTGTATTCTTCAGGTAAGACCTTGACAAATTTAGGTAGACAATCTTCCCATTTCTCTAAAATGCGCTGTGCTAGCGGACTCAAAGTAGAGTTATAGTGACTTTCTATTAAATCTTTCAATTCCTTAATATCATTATCTTCAGTAACCTCTAATAAATTCAGGTCAGTGTTATTACATTTCTTCTTGAAGGTACCATTCTGGTCATATACGAAGGCTATTCCACCACTCATACCTGCTCCAAAGTTTCTTCCTACCTCACCAAGAATAACGGCAACACCTCCGGTCATGTATTCACAACCATGATCACCAATGCCTTCTACTACTGCTTTGGCACCTGAGTTACGAACGCAGAAACGTTCACCTGCTCTACCATTTATGTAAGCGCGTCCTGCTGTTGCTCCGTAAAGAGTAACGTTACCGGTAATTACGTTGTCTTCCGGTACAATAGTACATTTTTCAGGAACCTTAATAACTAATTTAGCACCAGATAGTCCTTTACCAAGGTAATCGTTGGTGTTTCCATTAACGGTCATGGTTAAACCTCTAGTTGCAAAGGCACCAAAGCTTTGTCCTGCAGAACCAGTGAAATTCAATTTCAAAGTGTTTATAGGTAAGCCTTGTGCACCATATACTTTTGAAATCTCATTACTGATAATAGCTCCAACAGCTCTATCCGTATTTTTAATAGGAAATTCTAACGTTAGTTTTTCTTTTCTAAATAAAGATGGATTTGCTTTTGCGATAATGTCAAATTCTATTGACTTATCAATATCGTGTGTTTGTTTTTGTGTGTTATAGAACTTAGTTCCTGCTGGTACATCAACTTGATATAAAATCGGAGTTAAATCAATTCCTGCAGATTTGTAATGATCAATAGCTTTCTTACGGTCTAATTTCTGAACCTGACCAACCATTTCGTTGATAGTTCTGAAACCTAACTGCGCCATGATTTCACGTAATTCTTGAGCTACAAAATACATGTAGTTAACAACGTGTTCTGGCTTACCAGCAAATTTCTTACGTAGTTCTGGGTTTTGTGTGGCAATACCTACTGGGCAGGTATTTAAATGACAAACACGCATCATAATACAACCTGATGCAACAAGCGGAGCCGTTGCAAAGCCAAACTCTTCTGCACCTAGTAAACAGGCGATAGCAACATCACGACCAGTTTTAAGTTGACCGTCACATTCAAGAACAATTCTGTTTCTAAGGTCGTTCATGACCAAAGTCTGCTGTGCTTCCGCAATACCAAGTTCCCATGGTAGACCAGCATGTTTTAATGATGTTAATGGCGATGCTCCGGTACCTCCGTCAAATCCTGAAATAAGAACAACATCTGCTTTTGCTTTAGAAACCCCTGCAGCAACAGTACCTACACCAACCTCGGAAACCAGTTTCACGTTTATACGTGCTTCTCTGTTAGCCGATTTTAAATCGTATATCAACTGCGAAAGGTCTTCAATAGAGTAGATATCGTGATGCGGTGGAGGCGAAATCAATCCTACATAAGGAGTGGAATTTCTAGTTTTAGCAATAGATGGGTTCACCTTTGGACCAGGTAGTTGACCACCTTCGCCCGGTTTAGCACCCTGTGCCATTTTAATTTGTATCTCTTTTGCATTGGTCAAATAATCGGAAGTTACACCGAAACGACCTGAGGCAACTTGTTTTATAGCGCTGTTTCTCCAATCACCTGTGGCATTTTTGTAGAAACGTTCAGCATCTTCTCCACCTTCACCAGAATTACTTTTTCCGCCAATACGGTTCATAGCAATAGCCAAGTTTTCGTGAGCTTCTTTACTAATAGATCCGTAAGACATGGCTCCGGTCTTGAAACGTTTTACGATTTCCGTCCATGGTTCCACATCTTCCAAAGGAATAGGGTCATAGTTAGAGAATTCAAATAAACCACGAATAGTCATCAAGTTTTTAGACTGTTCGTTCACCATTGAAGCATACTCTTTATAAGTATCATTTTCGTTACCACGTACTGCTTTCTGTAATTTAGCTACAGTTAACGGGTTAAACATGTGCTTTTCTCCATCACGTCTCCATCGGTATTCTCCACCAATTTCAAGATCAAGGTTAGCAGCAATTTCTTTTGTACTGAATGCTTTTTTATGGCGCTTGGCTACTTCTTTTTCAATTTGATACAAACCTATACCTTGAATACGTGTAGGTGTGTTTGGTAGATATTTCTCTACTACTTTGGTGTTGATACCAATACATTCAAAAAGTTGAGAACCTCGGTATGAATTCAAAGTAGAAATACCAATTTTGTTCATCACCTTAAGAATACCTGTTCCAACAGCTTTGTTGTAATTCTTAATGGCTTCTTCAGCAGTGAAATCGGTAATATTGTTTTCTTCAATTTGCTCACCAATAATTTCGTTTACCAAGTACGGGTTAATAGCACTGGCGCCAAAACCGAACAATAGACAGAAGTGGTGTACTTCTCTAGGCTCAGCAGATTCTATTATGATACTTAGTTTATTACGTTTACCTAAGCGCTGAAGGCCACTGTTTACGTAAGAGCATGCTAAAAGCGCAGGTATTGGCGCCATAGTTTCGCTTACGCTTCTATCAGATAAGATAATAATATTAGCATCCTCATCAATAGCTTTAGAAGCTTGGTCTAAAACAGACTCTAGAGCATCTTCTATTCCGTTATGGCCTCTTTCTAATTCGTATAACATAGGAATAGAAACCACTTTGTAATCAGGACTAGCATCGTAATTTTTGATTTTATCCAAATCTTCTTTGGATATAACCGGATTCTGAATTTTCAGTTTACGACAATGTAATTCTGAGAATTCAAATATATTATGATCACTACCTAATGTAAGGCTGATATCTGTAATCAATTCTTCACGAATACCATCCAACGGTGGGTTGGTAACTTGTGCGAATAATTGTTGGAAATAATTGTAAATCAACTGCGGACGCTCAGAAAGCACTGCAATTGGTGTATCTGACCCCATAGAACCAATTGGCTCTTTGGCAGTTTTACCCATTGGAAGGATAATAGTATTAATATCCTCTAAGGTATAACCAAAAACAGATTTACGTTTTTCAAGCGAAGCTTCGCCTAAAAATAACGGACAATCATTATAAGGTATGTTCTTTAAGTGAACAAGGTTTTTATCTAACCATTTTTTATATGGATGACGACTAGCAATGTCTTCTTTAATTTCCTCATCGTTAATGATGCGGCCTTCTTCCATATTTACCAAGAACATTTTTCCTGGTTCAAGTCTTCCGTGAAACTCTACATTTTCAGGAGCGATGTCTAATACACCAGTTTCCGATGACATGATTACATAGTCATTTTTGGTAACCGTATATCTAGATGGGCGTAGACCATTACGGTCAAGTACTGCTCCAATATAGTTTCCATCGGTAAAAGGTACAGAAGCAGGACCATCCCAAGGTTCCATCATACATGAGTGATACTCGTAGAAAGCTCTTTTAGCTTCAGACATATCTGGGTTTTTTTCCCATGCTTCTGGTATCAATACCATCATTACTTCAGGTAAAGACCTTCCTGTCATCAATAAAAGTTCTACAACCATGTCCATAGTGGCAGAATCTGATTTTCCGGGAAGTATAATAGGTAAGATGTTTTTTATTTCATCTCCGAACCAATCACTTTTTAATAATTCTTCTCGTGAGCGCATTCTAGATACGTTACCACGAAGTGTGTTTATCTCACCGTTGTGACACATGTAACGGAAAGGTTGTGCCAAATCCCAAGTAGGGAAGGTGTTAGTAGAAAAACGTTGGTGAACCAATGATAAACGTGTTACCACACGAGGATCCATTAGGTCTTTATAGTATAGGCTGATGTCTTTAGGCATCAAAAGCCCTTTGAATATGATAATTTTTGTAGAAAGACTAGGAACATAAAAGAACTGGCTTTCCGAAAGTTTTGAATTTATTACAGAATGCTCCGTAACTTTTCTTGCGATGAACAATTTAAGGTTGAAGTTAAAGTAGTCCTGTTCAGGGTTTTCCTTCGCAATGAAAATCTGCTTAACAAAAGGCTCGGTTTCCATAGCAACACGGCCAGGAATAGATCTGTTTACCGGAACATCTCTCCATCCTAATAGTTTTAAGCCTTGCTTTTCTATGTTTTCTTCAAAAGTAGAAATACAGAAATCACGCTGATTATCTTTCTGAGGTAAGAATATGTTACCTACTGCGTACTCACCTGGTTCAGGAAGTTCAAAATCACAAACCGCTTTAAAGAAATCATGTGGTACATCTATAAGGATACCCGCACCATCACCAGTCTTTCCATCAGAACTTACCGCTCCACGGTGCTCTAATTTATCTAGTATCTCTAGTGCTTTATGGATGATATCATTAGACTTCTTTCCTTTAAGGCTACAGATAAAACCTGCGCCACAGTTGTCATGTTCAAATTCCGGTAGGTACAACCCTTGCTTCTTCAACGTCATAAATTGTGGTATTTATTCAAAAATAGCATTTCTGATGAATAATTAGCAGTTATTCTTTTCAAATCAAATAAAAATTCAACGTTTTGAATAAAACGTTGAAAAATATTCAGATATGGTTTTTATGCGAGCTAAATTTATCAGAATGGTAAAATTAGGACATTCAATAGACCTGTGAAAGGTTTTTTGAGGGGGTATTTGTTATATTTCTTCAATTTTGAAGTTAACCCCCTCTGTTTTGAATGGTGTTGTGGCGTTTAGCCTTGATTTTGGCTAAAAACGTGATAAATTTAACGGGGGTGCGTCCCTTGTAGAATCTTAATCTTTTAAAATACTTCTTGAAATTACGATTTTTTGAATTTCAGAAGTCCCTTCATAGATCTGAGTTATTTTGGCATCTCTCATTAGCCGTTCTACGTGGTAATCCTTAACAAAACCGTTGCCTCCGTGAATTTGTACAGCTTCAATAGTAGTGTCCATTGCAACTTGCGAAGCATAAAGTTTAGCAATTGCACCAGATAAATCATAATTCATGCCCTGATCCTTTTCCCAGGCAGATTTATAAACTAAGTTACGTGCGGCTTCAATTTGCACGTGCATATCCGCAAGTTTAAAAGCTATGGCTTGGTGATTGGATATTTCTGTTCCAAAAGCTTTTCTTTGTTTGGAATATTTCAGAGCCATTTCATAAGCACCTGCCGCAATACCTAGAGCTTGGGCGGCAATACCTATTCGTCCACCGGCTAGGGTTTTCATGGCAAATTTAAAACCAAAGCCATCTTCGCCAATCCTATTTTCCTTAGGTACCTTAACATCATTAAAGTTAAGGGAGTGAGTGTCGCTTCCGCGGATGCCCAATTTATTTTCTTTAGGGCCTATTTCAAAACCTGGCATTCCTTTCTCTACGATAAGGGCATTAATACCTTTGTGTCCTTTTTCTCTATCCGTTTGGGCTATTACCAAATAGGTGCTAGCCGTACCGCCGTTTGTAATCCAGTTTTTGGTGCCATTTAAAATATAATGGTCTCCCTTGTCTATAGCAGTCGTTTTTTGTGAAGTAGCATCGCTGCCTGCTTCAGGTTCAGAAAGACAGAACGCGCCTATAACCTCTCCCGAAGCCAAAGGTGATAAGTATTTTTGCTTCTGTTCTTCATTTCCAAAGGATTCCAATCCCCAGCAAACTAATGAATTGTTTACGGAAACTACAACAGACGCAGATGCGTCAATTTTGGAGAGTTCTTCCATGGCAATAACATAAGATAGGGTGTCCATTCCGCTACCATTATATTTAGGGTCTGTCATAATTCCTAAAAAACCAAGCTCACCTAGCTTCTTGATTTGTTCAGTGGGGAACTTTTGAGCTTCGTCTCTTTCAATAACGCCGGGCAGCAATTCGTTTTGAGCAAAATCGCGCGCAGCCTGTCTAATCATTAAATGTTCTTCTGATAATGAGAATTCCATAATTTTTGTGTCTTTTTTTTGAGCTTCTACAAATATAAGCTTCTGGGATAAATTGGACACCTAGCATGGATGGCTATTTTTTTTAAAAATTAATCATTCATTAGCTGTCAAAAACTTTGTATCCCAAGCCAAATTTTTATATTTGTTGAATTGGTTTTTAAAATTGATTTAAACGCAAGATTATGACACAGCAGTAACGCCGTTTTGGCGTAGAGAAAGAGAAGTTTTCGGATGAGCAGAATTGGAGTCGTAATAGTATTTAAATCAATTAAAAATGAAAGAGTTATTAAAAGTATACGAGAATAAGGCACCTGAAATTGTCTTTAATTGGAAAGACAGTGAGACCGAAGCCGAAGGTTGGACGGTTATAAATTCCCTTAGAGGTGGAGCAGCAGGTGGTGGAACTAGAATGAGAGAAGGGTTAGATATGAATGAAGTGCTTTCTCTAGCAAAAACCATGGAGGTAAAGTTTACGGTTTCAGGTCCGCCAATAGGAGGAGCTAAATCGGGAATAAACTTCAATCCTAATGACCCAAGAAAAAAAGGAGTGCTTGAGCGCTGGTACCATGCGGTGTCTCCATTATTGAAAAGTTACTATGGTACAGGTGGTGATCTTAATGTAGATGAAATTCACGAAGTTATTCCTATTACGGAAGATGCAGGTGTTTGGCATCCACAAGAAGGAGTGTTTAACGGGCATTTTAAACCAACCGAAGCAGATAAAATAAACAGAATTGGACAATTGCGTCTTGGGGTAATCAAAGCTTTAGAGAATACAAATTATTCTCCTGAGGTCTCAAGAAAGTATACTGTTGCAGATATGATTACGGGTTATGGTGTTGCCGAGGCTGTAAAACACTATTACGATATTTACGGAGGTAGTGTTGTTGGTAAAAGAGCGGTAGTCCAAGGTTTTGGAAACGTAGGTAGTGCTGCGGCTTACTATTTAGCCCAAATGGGTGCAAAAGTAGTGGGCATTATTGATAGGGCCGGTGGCGTCATTAAAGAAGAGGGTTTCTCATTTGAGGAAATAAAAACCTTATTTCTGAACAAGGATGGAAACAATTTAATCGCAAAAGCGGGTGAAATGATTCCTTTTGAAGAAATAAATGACCGTATTTGGTCTTTGCAAACGGAAATATTCGCACCTTGTGCTGCATCTCGCTTGGTAACTAGAGATCAGATTAGCAGTTTGATCGATACAGGTCTGGAAGTTATTTCATGTGGGGCCAATGTGCCTTTCGCAGATAAAGAAATTTTCTTTGGATCTATAATGGAATATACGGATGGCAAGGTTAGCCTAATTCCAGATTTCATATCCAATTGTGGGATGGCCCGTGTTTTTGCTTACTTCATGGAAAAAAGAGTAGGTATTGATGATGAGCTTATCTTTAGCGACACTTCGGAGACCATCCGAAAAGCTATTTTGAACATATATAAACAAAACCCCTCGAAAGAGAACATCAGCCAAACGGCATTTGAAATTGCATTGAAACAACTAATATAAATAGAACGAGTATGGAGACCATTATTATCATTGTATTCCTCGCAGGTTATCTTGCGATTACCCTAGAGCATAACCTCAAAATAGATAAGCTGATTCCGGCTTTAGCCATGATGGCCATCCTTTGGGCTATTATTGCCCTTACCCATATGGATGTTTTCGAAGTCAATACCGAGCTCAGGGAGCTTGAACCCACCCATCTTGATGAAATTTTACTCCACCATTTAGGTAAAACCGCAGAAATACTAGTCTTTTTGCTGGGGGCGATGACCATTGTGGAAATCATTGATTATTTTGATGGTTTTGCAACTATTAAAGGGTTTATACGAACTAAAAGTAAGCGCAAACTTTTATGGTTATTTTCTATATTGGCCTTTATTCTTTCGGCTATAATTGACAACTTAACTGCTACTATCGTGTTGATTACGATATTACAAAAAGTGATAAAAGATAGGGATACACGTTTATGGTTTGCAGGTATGATTATCATTACCGCCAATGCTGGTGGTGCATGGTCGCCAATTGGTGATGTTACTACTACCATGTTATGGATAGCGAACAAAGTATCTGCACTACAATTGGTAGAGCACGTTCTTCTACCATCAATAGTTTGTATGGTGGTGCCAGTATTGATAGCAAGTAGATTTAAAGCTTTTACTGGTTCTCTTGATAATGATATAGAAACTGTAGAGGAGCCTAAATCTAAATATGGAGCAACAATGTTGTATTTGGGCTTGAGTGCTATTGTGTTTGTACCATTCTTTAAAACAGTTACTCATTTGCCACCTTACGTTGGTATGATGCTTTCTTTAGCGGTTGTTGCGACATTTGCTGAAATATATAGTAATTCAAAATTCAGTTTATCAAATGTTGAAGGCGAAGGTGACGATACAGTAGGTCATCACAGTCCGGTACACGCTTCATTATCTAAAATTGAACTTCCAAGTATTTTATTCTTCTTGGGTATATTATTAGCGGTTGCTGCTTTAGAGTCGTTGGGTATGCTGTTTCATTATGCAGAAGGTCTAAATGAAGCCATTCCTAATACAGACATTGTTGTTATGTTATTTGGTATTGGCTCTGCTGTTATTGACAACGTTCCTTTAGTTGCGGCTAGTTTAGGAATGTTCTCAGAACCATTAGATAATCCATTGTGGCACTTCATTGCATATTCAGCTGGTACAGGTGGTAGTATGTTGATTATTGGGTCTGCCGCAGGGGTAGTAGCTATGGGTATGGAGAAGATAGATTTCTTCTGGTATTTTAAGAATATAGCATGGTTGGCATTGATCGGTTTTGTTTCAGGAGCGATTACTTTTATTTTATTAAGAGATTTTGTGTTGAACGCATAATTTAATCGACAAAATACCGTTATAGAGGCAACTCTAATACCTAAGAATTCTATGATGTTATTTCAAGATATGGCTCAAGATCCTGCAGCTGCGGATGTTATGTCAGAAGAGAAGACACTTTCTGTTATCGATTTGATATTCAATGGCGGTACAGGAAGTGTACTTATTATATCAGTACTTTTTATCATGCTGTTTGTGGCTCTCTATATTTACTTTGAGCGCATATTCGCTATTAAGGCGGCATCCAAGATAGATAGTAATTTCATGAACCAGATTCGTGATTATGTAACCAATGGTAATTTGGACGCGGCAAAATTGCTTTGTGCGCAGACAGATTCACCAGTAGCGAGATTGACAGAAAAAGGGGTTTCAAGAATAGGAAAGCCTTTAGATGACATTAATACCGCTATTGAAAATGCAGGAACCTTAGAGGTTTATAAATTGGAGAAGAACGTAAGCATTTTGGCAACTGTTGCCGGTGCTGCACCAATGATTGGGTTTTTAGGAACTGTAATCGGTATGATATTAGCATTTCACGAAATGGCAACCAGTGGTGGTCAAGCTGAAATGGGCTCATTGGCATCTGGTATTTATACGGCAATGACAACTACCGTTGCTGGATTAATTGTAGGTATCATCGCTTATATTGGATATAACCACTTGGTGAACAGAACCGATAAGGTGGTACATAAAATGGAGGCTAACGCCGTAGATTTCCTAGACTTGTTGAACGAACCTCTATAATTCGCGAGACATGAAATTAAAAGGAAGAAACAAGGTTAGTCCGGATTTTAGCATGTCTTCAATGACAGATATAGTATTTCTGCTATTGATATTTTTCATGCTTACTGCAAACTCTCCAAATGCTTTGGATTTATTATTACCTAAAGCAAAAGGGAAGTCTACGAACACTCAAAACGTATCTGTAAGTATAGATAAGAACTTACAGTACTACGTCAACAACGAGAAGATAAACGGAGAATACATAGAAATTGAACTTAAAAAGGCACTAGAAGGGCAAGATAAACCCACTATTATTTTAAGGGCAGAAGAAAGCGTTGCTATTAAAGAAGCGGTTAACGTTATGGATATTGCCAATAGAAATAGTTATAAGGTAATCTTGGCTGTGCGACCCAATTAATGTCATTCCTAGACACGAGACACAAAAAAAAATCATTTACACTTACTACATTTCTACTAAGTGTACTCTTGCTTGTATTGTTCTATATAGGCCTTACCTATATGGACCCACCTATCGAAAACGGAATTTCCGTTAATTTTGGTACAACCGAATTTGGTAGTGGAAAAGTACAGCCTAAAGAGAAGATTCGTTCAGAACCTTTGGATACACCACCTGTTGAACCTTCAAAACAAGAAGAAGTTGTAGAAGAGATAGAGGAGGTTGCAGAAGATGTACCTGAGGAAGTCGTAGCTAAAGAAGCTCCGGCGGAAAAGGTATTGACGCAAGAGAACGAAGAATCCATAAAAATTAAAAAAGCAGAGGAAGCCAAGAAGAAGGCAGAGGATGCTCAGAAGGCTGCTAAGAAAAAAGCGGAGGACGCCCAGAAAAAAGCAAAAGCCGAAGCTGCTAAAAAAGCCCAAGAGAAAAAAGCTGCAGAAGATAAAGCCCGTAAAGAGCAGGAAGCCAAAAAGAAAAAGCTTGATGCCCTTATTGGTGGCATCAGTAAATCTGATGGCAATGCTTCAGGCAGTGAAGGTGACGATAACAGAGCAGGTGATAAAGGACAGCAAGATGGTGATCCTTACGCAACTAGTTATTATGGTAGCCCAGGTTCTGGTAGCGGAACAGGTGGTTATGGACTGAACGGCCGTTCTTTGGTTGGTAAAGGTCAGGTAAAACAACAATGTAATCAAGAAGGTAGAGTAGTGGTGAAAATCATTGTGGACCGGAACGGTAACGTTGTAAGTGCTACACCAGGGGTTAAAGGAACTACCAATAATAGCCCTTGCTTATTAGATCCAGCAAAGAAAACAGCTATGAAGCACAAGTGGAACTTGGATTCTAATGCGCCAAGTCAACAAGTCGGTTTTGTGGTGGTTAATTTTAAGCTAGGAGAGTGACCTATAAGGAGACTTTAGATTGGATGTTTACGCAACTTCCAATGTATCAGCAAAAAGGAAAGCAAGCCTATAATGCGAAACTTGATGGTATTCGAAACTTCGCAAATCATTTAGATAATCCGGAAAATAAATTCAAAAGCATTCATGTTGGTGGAACCAACGGAAAAGGTTCTAGCAGTCATATGCTGGCATCCATTCTTCAAGAAGCTGGCTACAAAGTAGGTTTATATACTTCACCTCATCTAAAAGATTTTAGAGAGCGCATTCGCATAAATGGCAAATGTGTAGGAGAAAACTTCGTGATTGAATTTATAGCGAACAATCAATCTTTTTTTGAAAATCATCATCTATCCTTTTTTGAGATGACCGTTGGCATGGCCTTCGATTATTTTGCAAAGGAAAAGGTTGATATAGCCATAGTAGAGGTTGGTTTAGGAGGAAGGTTGGATTCTACCAATATTATAACGCCAGAAGTAAGCCTTATTACTAATATAGGTTTTGATCATGTAGATATGTTAGGAGATACGTTACCTAAGATAGCTTTTGAGAAAGCCGGAATTATTAAAGAAGGTGTTCCTGTGGTGGTAAGCGAGTTTCAGACTGAGACCGCAGAAACTTTTCAGGATGTTACTCAATCAAAAAATGCAAAACTTATTTATGCCGAACAAGAAATTGATGAGGTATATACAACCTCACTATTAGGCGCGTATCAAGAAAAGAATGTAAAAGGAGTAATGGCCGTTATAGAACAGCTCAGTGGTTTTTCCATAACCCATGATCAATTACGTTCTGGACTTCTTAAAGTGGTTCAAAACACAGGTCTAATGGGAAGGTGGCAGCAACTAAAGACTGCCCCAATGGTTATTTGTGATACCGCACATAACAAAGAAGGTCTTTCTATTGTGATAAATCAGGTGACCCAACAGAAATTTAAAAAATTATTTATAGTCCTAGGTTTTGTAAAAGGCAAAGACCTAAATACCATATTACCATTGTTTCCGAAAGACGCAGAATACTACTTTACATCTCCGGAAATTTCTCGCGGATTAGAGGTTAATGAGTTGGTAGACAGGGCGGAAGAATTTGATTTGGTTGGCAAAAGCTTTACAGCTGTTAGGGCTGCTTATAGCGCGGCTTTGGCAGATGCGGGACCTGAGGATTTCATCTTTATTGGAGGTAGTACGTTCACTGTTTCAGAAGTTATTTAATTTTTTTTCTTTTTTCTTTTGAGAACTAAAAAAGAGTCTTATATTTGCACACCTTTTGGGGCAATTAGCTCAGTTGGTTCAGAGCACCTCGTTTACACCGAGGGGGTCGGGGGTTCGAATCCCTCATTGCCCACCAGAATCCTCAAGCATGAAAATGTTTGAGGATTTTTTCATTTTAGGTCATTTCTAGTCTGGTGATATCAATACTAATGTTTATTAAAAAAAATCCCATCTAATTCAATTAGATGGGATTTTTTAGTTTCAAAGGTTACGTAATTATCTATCCTTTTCCAATTACAATTTTCAGCTTCTCGTTGTTCTCTTGTATGTTTTTGGCTGTTTTGGCACTTACACCTGTTTGCCATAGATAAACTCGTTTAAGACTGCTTATTTTCTCTATATGAGGTAGGCAGGCATCAGTTACTTTGGTGCCATATAAATTAAGTGCTTCTAAGTGCTTTAATCCGGATAGATGTGCTACTCCTTTATCCGTTATTTCTGTTTTTTCTAATTGTAGACGGGTAAGATTAGAAAATTGTGAGACACTAGAAAGCCATTCATCTGTAATATTACTATTAGCAAGAGATAGCCAAGTAATGTATTCTTTTACCTTTTCAAGTTCAGATAGTTTCTCCTTGGTTAAATCGGAGCCAGAGTATTTGATGTCTAATAAAGAGTTATCAGGCCCTAGAGTTTTAACTTCAAACCCTTTTTGAACCAGGTTTGATAGTTGTGTACTGTCTAATTTTTTAAGTTGTACGGTTTCGTACCAAGCTTTGGGGTTGGTGTCAATGCCGTAACGTCTAAGTAAAACTGGCTTTATATTTTCAGTAACTTCTAAACTGGTAAGGGAGCCTTCAAAAGGAGCTCCTTGTTCAATCCACCATTCTACGGTTTTTATTTCATCGTAGGTGAGGGCATTGTTTGTGGGTGGCATGAATTTTACGTTCTTCGGTGGAAGCGTAATCCTTCTAAACAGCTCGCTCTCTTGCGTATTTCCTGCTGCAATAACATTTTCGCTTTCGCCACCCATTCTTAAAGAATCTGGATGACTCATATTAAGTCCTCCTCTTTTTATTTCATCGTTATGGCAGCCTACACATTTTGCTTGAAAAATTGGCGCAACCAAATTAGCATACACCTGAACGGAATCTGGGTTGGCAAACTTCGGAAGCGCATTTTTGTCTTCCGTACCACCTAATAGTTTTTGAATAGGAGCAGGTGCGTATTCCGTAAGATAAGTTTCGCCGTGTGTTAAATTTCCGCCTTTATGTCCTTCAATAAAAAGCATGGCCAATAAAAGTATATTGAAACCGTGTTGTAGTTTAACAGGAAAAGCTTTGGGCGTACTTTTTAGATACCATCCTATAAAAGCAACAACGACCAAAGCTATGCCAAGCCACCGGTGAGAAAATAAGTATTCTTCTTCGTATAAGCCTGTTTCGCCCAAGAACCAACCGGTAGCAGCAGCTCCCGCAGCACTTAATGCTCCTAGTAACCAGGCTATAGGAATCAATTTGCTTTTAACCTTTACTTTTTTGAAGCTTTCGTACCATTCTAATGCAATAGCTAGAAAGAGAAAGCCAATTGGCATGTGTACAAAGAGGGGGTGAAAACGACCTATAAATGTTGTGAATTCTAGTGCAATCATAATTATTGGTTCTAATCTTTTCGTTTCAGTTGGTGAAAAATCGATTTTAAATAATTTCTTTCTTCAATAGTGAGTCGCAGGAGTTATACGATTAGCTTTTTGTAAAATTATCTAGTAATCTTTATATGAGATTTAGTAAATCTAATGCGATTGGTGCAAAATACATATTCCTGATGTTAGCAATAGGGTAACAAATGGTCAAAATATGCATTGTTCAGTTTTTGTGCATTTAATTAATTGGTGAATTTTTTAGAATAAACTGTTAGTGCAACTGTGAATCAAATAGTTTTAGAAGATTTCTTTAGTTGGGTTAGCTTGATAAGGTATTGATCATAAGTGCTAAACGATTTAGAAATGGATTGTTGGCATGAAGTCGCTCAATTAATGTTTTCTTAATCCGAAATTAATTTTACCTTTGACCTTCTATTTTAGGGTCATTAGCTCAGTTGGTTTAGAGCGCTGCCTTGACAGGGCAGAGGTCACTGGTTCGAATCCAGTATGTCCCACATTAGTTTTCTTTCTTGTTGTTTCTATGATTCGCACTTTGTCTTCACAAAAATCATATTTTTCGGTTTTAGCAGCCTTTTGGGCTTAAAACTCTTTCTT
This sequence comes from Zobellia barbeyronii, assembly GCF_018603515.1. Lineage (GTDB taxonomy): Bacteria > Bacteroidota > Bacteroidia > Flavobacteriales > Flavobacteriaceae > Zobellia > Zobellia barbeyronii. Next base: position 896,653 of record NZ_JACATN010000003.1, on the reverse strand, counting down.
TTTAGTGGATAATTGAATATTTAGGCCTGTTTAAGTGACTTTTTGGCTTAAGTGGTTTCTTATTAAATGTATAACCCATTAATTACTAAGTGTGTTTAATCCATTTATTCTGCTTTTAGTTATTAGTTTAATCATCTTCCTGGTCATAGTGTTATTTGTAATACCATCTGTTTTAACATCTAAAAAATATATTACGGAAGGTAAGAGTTCTTCACGACGGCGAAGAAAGGTTAAATTGAGAAAAAATATAAAAGAACGATTAGAGTAATATTTATCTAGTCTAACATTCTTATTTATTCTCTCTTCCGTTTATCCCACTTCAAGAGTAGTCCTTATTTTTGATTGATTTTCTAAATTTTATTTATCGTATTTGTAGAAGTACATTATTTGATGTGACTTTTTAATAAATGTTGGGTCTTATTATATAGACTAACTAAATTACTATATGATGAATGATCTTGTATTTGTTTTTTTCAGTATAAGTATTGCCATATTCCTATTGGGTATGGTAGTAATGTTACCTAATATCCTTTTTTCGCCAAATGCTGTTACTAAGGATATAAAGCCAATAGGTTTTGCAGATGATTCTGTGATAAATGAAGCAAAGTCTTTGGGAGTTGCTGATAAGGCTGCAGCTAAGGAGAAAAAATCTTTAAGTCTTGCGAATGAAAAGGCACGGCAAAAAAGAATGGAAAAGATAGAAAAAACCTATCGTAGAAGACATGAAAAATTGAATGTTTAATTTTATTTCAAATTAAGAGTCGGCTTTTAGTATCTTTTTAATGTTAAGGCAAATGCCTTTCCTAGACGTTCTTTGAAATATGTAGCAAACATGTATTTTGGTCAACAAGAAGTCCCGCTAATTACTTTTTAACTTTGAGGGTGGTTCTTGATGGTATATTTTTACCTTTGCATGTCTTTGATAAGTCTGTTAAGATTCACGAAAAGATTTTTCATCTATTTATGAGTCGCAATTAAGTAACAAGCAACCTATACCAAATATTGGAAACAGAAGTAGTACCGGAGTCAATGTCGGATGAAGAGCTCGTGCGAAAAATAGCTAGGCACAATAATGCCATGCTATTTGCCGTGCTTTACGATAGGTATGCTCAAAGGGTGTATAATAAATGTTACAGTTTTTCCAATTCACAAGCGGAAGCTCAAGACCTGACGCAAGATGTTTTTTTGATGCTTTTTGTAAAACTGTCAAGTTTTAAAGGAAAATCAAAATTCTCTACATGGGTATACGCATTCACATATAATTTTTGTGTGAATTATGTAAACAGGAATAAGCAGAGGCTGATGAGCGATAAATCGGATTCTATTTCCGAATCTACAAAGCCTATGGCGGTTGTGGATGATGATGCGGAAATAGCCAATATGCGTTCGGAAAAACTTAAAAAAGCCTTGGAATTAATTGATCCCGAGGACAAAAAAATATTGCTTTTAAAATATCAAGACGATATATCGATAAAAGAACTGACCTCAATTTTAGATGTTGGTGAAAGTGCCGTAAAAATGCGGCTGAAACGAGCTAAGTCACGTATAGTGGAAGCTTATAATAAAATACCATAACGTCTATGGAAAAGAAAAACCCATTTAAGGAAATGGAAGACTCGCTACATGAGGTTCCTCCCCATTTGAAAAAGAAAGTTATGGATGATATAGCTTCGGCTAAACTTGTTATGGACATGGCTAACTTGTTCACATGTAACTATAAGTCTGCAATAGAAGATATTTTCAAAACTAACCCCGACATTATTTAACGCTTAACATCTAAGAGAACATGGATAAAGTTTCAGAGTGGCAAAATTTAGCTTTCAATACCTTAACCTCAATCATAAGTGATATTGCTTCTGCATTGCCTAACATCATAGGTGCAATAGTAATTTTGCTAATTGGTTGGGCTATTAGTAAGATAGTACGTTTTGTTTTGAAGAAGGTATTTAAGATTGCACAATTAAGTAAGCTTTCAGATAAGATTAATGAAGCAAAGTTGTTTGGGGATAGTGAGGTAAAAATTGATATTGAAAAAGTTTTACTTCAATTCGTAAAATACATCCTTTTATTAGTCTTTATAATTGTCGCTGCAGATATTGTAGAGTTGACTATTATTTCGCAAGAAATTGCTAACCTGTTACGTTACTTGCCTATTTTGCTAAGCGCTATGGTCATTCTTATGATCGGATTGTATGCTGCTAAACTTATAAAATCTGCGTTAAAGAGTGTTTTTGACTCTATGGGTTTTGGAGGAGGTAAGCTTGTGAGCAGTATAGTGTTCTATGTCATTATAATTTTTGTGACAATTACTGCATTAAATCAAGCGGGTATAGATACATCTATGTTCACTAGTAACTTTACCCTTATACTTGGGGCATTTTTATTAGCTTTTGCTCTAGGACTAGGTCTTGGGTCTAGAAATGTGGTAGAGAGTTTGTTGAAGACTTTTTATGCAAGAAAAAATTACGCTGTTGGCGATAAAGTTAAGTTTGTTGATATAGAAGGCACTATAGAAGCAATAGATAATATAAGTGTAACCTTAAATACAAAAGAAGGTAAGCTTATTGTTCCTATAAAAGAGATTGTAGAAAACAGAGTTAAGTTAGGATAGTATTTTAAAACAAATAGATAGTTGGGGCGGTGCTTTAGGGAGTGCCGCCCTTGCTTGTTTAGTGAAATTAGATAGTGTCTAAAATTCGTTCTAAAGCCATGCCTCGCGATCCTTTTATAAGAATAAGACTTTCTGAATGTAATTGATTGTTGTTAAGAAAATTCTTAAGCTCATCAAACGAGCTGTATTTCTTTAGGTTTGTTTCTACACGGTTAAAGTTTTCTCCCACTAGTACTACTTCGTCAAATTTTAGTGTTGTAGCTAAATCGGCTATGTTTTGGTGTTCTGTTGGGGTTATACTTCCCAGTTCAAACATGTCTCCAAGGAATGCAATTTTGTGATTCCCCTCCATTTGAGAAAAGTTTTCTAGTGCAGCCTTCATGCTTGTTGGGTTTGCGTTATAGGCATCAAGGATAATTTGCCGGCCGTTACGGGTGATAATTTGTGAACGGTTGTTGCTAGGGGAGTAGCCTTCTATGGCTTCTTTAATTTTTTCTAAAGGAACATTAAAATATTTCCCCATTAGAATAGCAGCAGCGCAGTTAGTAAAGTTGTAACTACCTACTAATTGCGATTCTATGCTATTATCTTCAACGATTACTTTTACAAATGGGTTTGCACCTGAAAATGCTATTTTGTAAAACTCTTTTTGATTGGTGCTAAAACCATATTTTTTGATGTAACCACCCAATTTTTGAAGTTGAATAGGGTCATCTGCATTCATGAAAATATGCTTATCGTTTTTAATTAGAAACTCATATAATTCACTCTTGCCTTTAATAACGCCTTCTTCACTTCCAAAACCTTCAATATGGGCTTTTCCAAAATTTGTAATATATCCAAAATCTGGTTGCGCCAAACTGCATAGAAACTCAATTTCCTTTTGATGGTTCGCGCCCATTTCTACAATAGCAATCTCGGTATCTTCTTTTATAGAGAGTAGGGTAAGGGGTACGCCAATATGATTGTTGAGGTTGCCTTTGGTAGCTATGGTGCGGTACTTTTTTGATAGTACTGCGTTAATCAATTCCTTGGTGGTTGTTTTGCCGTTACTTCCTGTTAATCCAATAACCTTGGCCCTGCAATGATTTCTATGGAAGGAAGCCAATTCTTGAAGCGCCTTCAATACATCATCAACTAAAATATGTCTATCAGACTCTACATATTCCTTTTCGTCAATAATGGCATATGCGGCGCCATTTTCTAATGCAGCGGAAGCATATTTGTTTCCATTAAAGTTGTCTCCCTTCAAAGCGAAGAAAATACTATCCTCTTTTATTTTTCTAGTATCCGTACATATTTCTGGAAACTCCAAAAAGATATTATGCAATTGCGCTGTTTTCATAAAGTAAAAGTATAAAAAAAGTCCCGGCATAATGTACCGGGACTTTCTGGAAAATTATATTTTAAAGAGCTTATCTTACTTTTTTGCCCCTTGGTGTTTTGTTCTTCGTTTTAGACTTAGAACCAACTCTAGACATTGCACATCTGAAACCAACATAATCGGTAGCCATATACTGTGGCATATATCTTCTTTGTGCTGGGTCTAACCAGTAAGCTCTATCTCTCCATGAACCACCTTTGTAAACTCTTACTTCATCATTAATCAAAGTTGATCTGTTGTTTGAGTGGTCATATTGACGTACTAACTTGCCTGCTGAATCACGCTCAACACTGTGCTTTGGTGAGTTGTACATTTTTTTGCTATCCTCTTGTTCTTCATCCTCATCGCTAAACTGGTCAAAAAATCTAGACGAACCTGCATCACCATCACGGTATCCTCTGTTGTCACTTGAAGAAAAGTTTGTTCTTAGGTAAGTTTCTTCTTCATCAACTGGAACCATCTTGATTTCTCCAGGAAGATTCATTGCAATTATTTTTCCATTAGGCATAGTATCATACATTACAGAATCTCTAAGAATGTTTACTTTACCATCTTCGCCAATTGCAGTTTTCATATAAATGTTACCACGGTAGTAGTTGAAATCACTTACTTCATCATCTACTATAGGTCTGTAAACATCAGCTACCCATTCAGCAACGTTACCGGCCATATCGTAAAGACCAAGATCGTTAGGCTTGTAAGACATTACTTGAGCAGTAATATCAGCACCATCATCAGACCATCCAGCAATTCCGCCGTAATCTCCTTTACCTTGCTTAAAGTTGGCCAATTGATCACCTCTACCTACACGTTGTCCGTTTCTCGTGTAATCACCATCCCAAGGATATTTTTTTCTACCTCTATAGTTGTTGTATTCACGAGTACCTTGGTTTGCTTGAGCGGCATATTCCCACTCAGTCTCTGTAGGTAATCTATATTCCGGCATAATTACACCGCTACTTCTTTTTGCAAATGTATTTACACTATCTTTTTTAGCTTTCCCTTGTAAAGAATCTATTTGACCATTGTAAACAGATTCAGGTCTGTTAAGGTAGGCTTGTGTACTGAACGTACCTGTAACATCTCCTTGTGCTGCTTTATATTTAGCATCTTCTGCTAAGTATCCTTCTCTTTCTAGCATAACTTCGTTTACACGATCTGTACGCCATTCAGCAAATTGGGTAGCTTGAACCCAGTTAATACCAACTACAGGATATTCTGCGTAAGCAGGATGTCTTAAGTAGTTATTAGTCATAGTTTCGTTAAAACCTAAGCGGTTTCTCCATACCAATGTATCTGGCAAAGCTCCTTTATAAATATTAGTATATTTTGGGTCTTCTGGAGGGTAAACACTCTTTAAATAATCAAGATACTCTAAGTACATAACGTTAGTTACCTCAGTCTCGTCCATATAGAAGGACTGAACGTGCTGCGATGTTGGAGTGTTGTTCCAATCATGCATAACGTCATCTTGCACCTTACCTTTGGTGAAAGTACCACCTTCAACAAATACAAGGCCTGGGGCCGTTTCTTGTTCTTTAAAATCCGTATTGTATTGAAAACCACCTTCTTTGGCATTTATTTTCCAACCTGTGGCTCTCGACACATCTTTGGAGGAACCGGATTTCTTACAGCTGGTAACTGTAAAACCTCCTGCTAGTACTGCACAAGAAAGTACAACTTTGATAAACTGTTTTTTCATAATTAGGACTTGAGTTCAAATAGTACCACTGCTAAAATGGTAGCGCAGTTGGTTATTTTATTTTGATTAATTTTTAGTATCACTTTCGGCATATAAAACGATGTTTTGCACATAATATTTTATTTGCCAAAAATTATTTTGTCAAACAGGAGCTATCGTATTTTGATATAACCTAAGCCGCCTTAAAAATCATAACGGTACAAATAGCTTTATAGTATGGCTACACGTATTTCTTTTGCTTAAAAAAATGTGGGCCTAACCTAATATTTTTTTAGGAACGCGAAATTACAAAAGATGTACGTACTTTGTACACCGATTTTAATTTGAAACGAAAATTTAAAAATATTGTATTTCTCATGCAAGATATTCCTTAAATGGCCGTTTACATGTAATACATCTAATATTTTTTTTGGATGTAGCACTATATTGTAATATTTGACCGACTAAATTTAGCTCTATTAAAAAATGAAAAAACTTTCAATACTCGTTTTGCTTGCGCTTGCAGGTAAAATATCGGCCCAAGAAATAGGTGATCGGGTAATTACAACAGCAGTTCCTTTCCTGAATATTACGGCAGATGCCAGAGCAGCAGGTATGGGTGACTTAGGTGTAGCTACTTCAACCGATGCGTATTCGCAACAATGGAACCCTGCAAAATTTGCGTTCGCAGAGCGTAAAATGGGTATTGGTATGGGTTATACGCCTTATTTGAGCAATTCTATTTCAGGTATTGGTCTTTTAAATGCTAGTTATTTTAATAAAATTGATGACCAGAGTGCCTTTGCTTTTAGTCTTAGGTATTTTACGTTGGGAGATATTGAGCTAAGGCAGACTTTTGATGATATAGGAACAATAGTAAAGCCTAATGAACTGTCTTTTGATGGTTCGTATTCGTTAAAATTGAGCCCTACTTTTTCAATGGCCGTAGGTGGTAGGTATATCAGGTCTAACCTGAAATTCCAGAATGATAATAATGTAGATTCTAAACCTGGAAGTACTTTCGCAGTGGATGTGGCTGGGTTTTATCGTTCAAGAGAAATCGCTTATAATACCTTTGATGGTCGCTGGAGAGCAGGTTTCAATATCTCAAACTTAGGTGGTAAAATTGCTTATGATGAAAACGGACAGGATAACTTCATCCCTACTAATCTAAAGTTTGGTATTGGTTTCGATTTTATTCTTGACCAAGATAACGTTATTGGTTTAACCTCTGAATTCAATAAACTGTTGGTGCCAACACCTCAGGATTTTGATGATGATGGAGATTTAGATGCTGCTGATAATGATGAATACCAGAGCATTGGTTTTTTAAGTGGAGTTTTCAAATCTTTTGGAGATGCGCCTGATGGTTTCAGCGAAGAGCTAAAAGAAATGACTTGGGCATTAGGTGCAGAATACACGTATCAAGATGCTTTTATGTTCCGTACAGGTTATTTCAATGAAAGTGATGTAAAAGGGTATAGAAAGTATTTTACTATGGGTGCAGGATTTAAATTTAAATCAGCACAGATAGATTTATCTTATTTATTCTCTACATCTAAAATTACCAATCCAGTAGAAAATTCACTTCGTTTCTCTTTGACCTTTAACTTAGGGGAGGAATTCTATAATGATTAAGAAATCAATAAATATAAAATAAGAAAACCTGCCATACGGTAGGTTTTCTTATTTTAGGCCCTCACTAAAAGAAGTATGCAAAAACAGAATATAACTTTTGAATTGACCATTTTTGATTCTATTGAAGAACTTTCAAAAGAAGATAACGCATTAATGTTAGATGCTATTAGCGCTAGGAAGAATGCCTATGCTCCATATTCCAATTTTCAGGTTGGGGCAGCAGTTCTGCTAGAAAATGGGGAGGTTGTTATTGGTAATAACCAAGAAAATGCTTCATACCCTTCAGGTCTTTGTGCTGAGCGGGTTGCAATTTTCTATGCGGGTGCCAAATATCCGGGCGTAGGTGTAAAGGCCATTGCTATTACGGCAACATCTATAAATTATCAATTAACTAATCCAGCAGCACCTTGCGGTAACTGCAGGCAAGCTATTTCTGAATACGAAGTCAAGCAGAAAAAGCCTATACCATTAATGATGATGGGTGAAAAAGGCAAAGTCTTTAAATGTAATTCTATGGCCGATATTCTGCCTTTAGGCTTCGATAGTTCCTTTTTGTAACAGTTCTTGACATCCTTAGGATAAATTCTAACAAACCTTTTTCATCTATTTTTTTCAACTATTAATTTAATATGTATTTTTGCCCTTCTGGTCCGTTCCGTGAAATAAAGTGGAATAGTCAGGTTGTTGTAACCAAGAATCCAAATTATTAGCATCAATGAAAAAAATAACTAAAGAAGTATATCTGCAATGGTATGAAGATATGATGTTCTGGCGTAAGTTCGAAGACAAGCTTGCACAGGTATACATTCAACAAAAAGTTAGAGGTTTTTTACACTTGTATAATGGTCAAGAAGCGGTTTTGGCTGGTTCGTTGCATGCAATGGACCTAACTAAGGATCGTATGATTACTGCTTATAGGAATCACGTACAGCCCATTGGTATGGGAGTTGATCCTAAAAGAGTAATGGCAGAATTATATGGTAAGGTTACAGGTACCTCTCAAGGTATGGGTGGATCAATGCATATTTTTTCTAAAGAGCACCGTTTTCACGGAGGTCATGGTATCGTAGGAGGTCAAATTCCTTTAGGTGCAGGTATGGCTTTTGGGGATAAATACGCAGGTAGAGACAATGTTACCTTATGTTATATGGGTGATGGTGCTGTACGCCAAGGTGCGTTTCATGAAGCATTGAACTTGGCTATGCTTTGGCAACTTCCGGTTGTATTCATTTGTGAAAACAATGGTTATGCCATGGGTACTTCAGTAGAAAGAACATCTTACTCTACAGAAATTTGGAAACTAGGTCTGGGTTATGAGATGCCTTGTGGTCCTGTTGATGGTATGGATCCTGTTACGGTAGCTCAGGAAGTTAGTAAAGCTGTTGATAGAGCACGCTCTGGTGGTGGACCAACTTTTCTAGAAATGAAAACATACAGATATAGAGGTCACTCTATGTCAGATGCACAGCATTATAGAACTAAGGATGAGGTAAAGGAATATCAGAAGATAGATCCTATTACTCAAGTGCTTGATATTATTAAAGAAAATAATTACGCATCCGAAGAAGATATAAAAGCAATAGACAAAAAGGTTAAAGAGTTAGTTTTAGAATGTGAGAAATTCGCAGATGAATCTGACTACCCACCAGTACAGCAATTGTACGACATGGTCTATGAGCAAGAAGATTTTCCATTTGTAGAACATAAATAATTAGCTAAAATGGCAGAAGTAATAAACATGCCCCGCTTGAGCGATACCATGGAAGAAGGTACCGTAGCCAAATGGTTGAAAAACGTTGGTGACAAAGTAGAGGAAGGCGATATACTTGCAGAGATAGAGACTGATAAGGCTACAATGGAATTTGAGTCTTTCTATGAAGGTACTTTGTTGTATATTGGTATTGCAGAAGGAGATGGTGCCCCAGTAGATTCTTTGTTGGCTATTATTGGCGAAGAAGGAGAGGATATTTCATCACTTTTAAATGGTAGTGCAAGTGCTTCAGAAGATGAAGATACTGAAGAAGCTAGTGAGCCTGTGAGCAATAGTTCTGAAGGTTCCGGTGATGCTTCTGCAGAAGTTCCCAAAGGTGTTGAAATCGTAAAGATGCCACGCCTAAGTGATACTATGGAAGAAGGTACTGTTGCTGCTTGGTTGAAAAAAGTTGGTGATACAGTAGAAGAAGGTGATATTTTAGCTGAAATCGAAACGGATAAGGCTACAATGGAATTTGAATCTTTCTATACAGGTACCTTATTATATGTTGGTATTCAAGAAGGAGAATCTTCTCCGGTTGATGCTGTATTGGCCGTTATAGGACCTGCAGGTACAGATGTTGATGCTGTGCTAAATGCTAAGCCATCATCTGGTGCAAAAGCAGCGTCTTCAGATGCTAAGAAAGAAGAGCCTAAGAAAGAAGCTGCCAAAGATACTTCGGCGTCAAAACCGGTAAACGATGGTCAGCGTATTTTTGTTTCTCCTCTAGCTAAGAAAATTGCTAAGGAAAAAGGTATTGATTTATCTAGTGTTAAAGGTTCTGGTGATAACGGAAGAATTGTTAGAAAAGATGTAGAAGGTTATACGCCTGCTGCAACTGCTCAAGCTCCAAAAGCCGCTGTTCAAGCTGCAGCACCTGTAAGCGCTCCGGTAATTTTACCAGTAGGTGAAGAAGGTTCGGAAGAAGTGAAGAATTCGCAAATGCGTAAAACCATAGCGAAACGATTGTCTGAGTCTAAATTTACAGCACCACATTATTACCTTACTATAGAGGTAGATATGAGTGATGCAATGGCATCAAGAAAGCAAATCAACGCTTTGCCAGATACAAAGGTTTCTTTTAATGATATGGTTGTGAAAGCATGTGCCATGGCATTGAAGAAGCATCCGCAAGTTAATACTACTTGGAACGGAGATACTACGCGTTACAACCACCATGTACATGTTGGTGTTGCCGTAGCGGTAGACGAAGGTCTTGTTGTTCCTGTGTTGAAATTTACAGAGCAGTTGAGTTTAACTCAGATTGGTTCAGCCGTTAAGGATTTGGCCGGTCGTGCTAGAAATAAAAAATTGACTCCAGCAGAAATGGATGGAAGTACGTTTACAGTTTCTAACTTAGGTATGTTTGGTATAACGGAGTTTACTTCAATTATCAATCAGCCTAATTCAGCAATTCTATCAGTAGGTGCTATAGTTCAAAAACCAGTGGTTAGAGAAGGTCAAATTGTTGTGGGTAACACAATGAAAGTAACTTTGGCATGTGACCATAGAACGGTTGATGGTGCTACAGCAGCTCAATTTTTATCTACATTACGCGCGTATTTGGAAAACCCGGTAACTATGCTGGCTTAAACAGATAGCAAACTATTATAATAAAGGCATCTCGGTTATTTCGGGATGCCTTTTTTTATTTCTAAATTGTACCTTAAAATTATTACATCTATGAAAAAGTCTTTTCTGTTTTTAGCTGGTATGTTGGCCCTATCTTGTGGCTCTTCAAAAATTGACGAATCGGTAACCCTTCAAAGTGAAGAAGCGGTGAAATTTGATCGTAGCTTAATGGAAGTTCCCAAGAAAGCAGATGACGTTAATGGTATAGGTAGTGCGGTAAATACTTCGCAAAATCAATTTTCTAGTGCAGATAAAGTAGGTGCTATTATGGGCTTTTTGGCTTCAGACGAACTTCAAGGTAGAGATACCGGTAGTGAAGGGATAGAAAAAGCGGCTACTTTCATAGAAAACATTTTTTCAAAGAATAATGTGAAGCCTTATTTTGAAACGTATAGAGATAACTTACCTGACTATGAAACACCAGCATTCAATGTAGTAGGTGTGGTTGAAGGTAATGACCCTGAATTGAAAAATGAGTTTGTAATCATTGGTGCTCACTATGATCACATAGGTCTAATTGCCGAGGAGAACGGAGATAAGATAGCCAATGGTGCAAATGATAATGCAACAGGTACAACCACTGTATTGGAGCTAGCACGTTATTTTGGTAAAGCAAAGACAAACAAACGTAGTATTATGTTTGTTCTCTTTACAGCTGAAGAAAAGGGGTTGCTCGGTTCAAAACATTTGTCGCAAAAACTTAAAGAAGAAAATCTTAATCTCTACGCGATGATTAACTATGAGATGGTTGGTGTACCATTGGTTGGTAAAGATTACTTGGCCTATTTAACTGGCTTTGAAGAATCGAACATGGCGGAGGTAGCAAATAGCTATACAGATGAGACCTATGCAGGTTTTCTTCCAAAGGCAAAAGAATTCAATCTGTTCAAAAGGTCGGATAATTACCCGTTTCATGAAGCTTTTGGAGTGCCATCTCAGACATTTAGTACGTTTGACTTCACGAACTTTAATCACTACCATAAAGTAGGCGATGAGCTTTCTGAAATGGATTTTGGACATATGGCCAATTTAATAAACAAGAGTATTCCAGTAATTGAAGGAGTCGTAAATGCACCAACTAAAGAAATCAAATACAACTAATGGCAAATGTTATTATAACTGGGTCGAGTAGAGGTATAGGTTTTGAACTGGCTCAATTATTTGCGGATGAGGGGCATAAGGTTTTGGCTTTATCACGTAACGACAAACCTATTTCGGAATTAGGCCACAAGAATATTTTCAGTTTTCCTTTTGATCTTGGTAAACCATCTGACTTTAAGAAGATGGAAGATTTCATTGATGAAAATTTTAAAACCGTAGACTTGCTTATTAATAATGCAGGACTGTTGTTGAACAAACCTTTTCTAGAAACCGAAGCTGATGAGTTCGAAGCTGTTTATAAGGTAAACGTATTCGGGGTTGCAGAGATGACTAGAAGGGTTGTTCCTAAAATGTCTAAAGATGGGCATGTCATAACTATTAGTTCTATGGGCGGTGTTCAGGGTAGTGTTAAGTTTCCTGGCCTGTCTGCTTACAGTTCTAGTAAAGGCGCCGTTATTACGCTCACAGAACTTTGGGCGGAAGAGTTCAAAGAAACTGGGCCTTCATTTAACGTATTAGCCTTGGGTGCTGTCCAGACTGAAATGTTGGAAGAGGCTTTCCCTGGGTATGAAGCACCAACAACTGCTTTGGAGATGGCTCATTATATCAAAAACTTTGCGCTAACGGGGCATCAGTTTTATAATGGTAAGTTGCTTCAGGTGAGTAATAGCACACCCTAATATTCTTATTGCTTTTGCCTTATTTTATTCAAAGGGCTGCTTGAAGCTACTCAATGTCATAAATTTTGACATAGGCTTAATAATAGATAGCTTCATTTATTGGTTGAGTTAACTTATTTTTGTCCGCAGTGAGAAATGTGCTACAGAAATATCTTCCCGAACGGGCTATTGATTCGTGTTTAGAGTTGATCAAGAAAACAGGTGTAAACTTGAAAGTGGTTAATGAAAGGGTCACGCGTCATGGCGATTACCGCAGAATGCCTAACGGAATGCATCAAATAACTGTAAATGCAAATCTCAATAAATATCGGTTTTTAATAACGTTAATACATGAAATTGCTCATTTAGTAGCTTTTGAAAAGTATGGTAGAAGTATAAAACCGCATGGGGCAGAATGGAAACATATTTTTCAATATCTGATGTTACCATTTATTCGACCTGAAATATTCCCTACTCAATTGTTGCCTCTTTTAGCTAATCATTTTAAGAATCCTAAAGCAAGTAGTAGTACAGATGCCAGGTTGTCAATAGCCCTGAAGCATTTTGATGAACAACAAACAAATAGAACTTACGTTTTTGAAGTTCCTTTAGGTAGTATTTTTCGTATACATAATGGAAAATTATACAAAATGGGAAATAGAAGAGTAAAGCGTTATGAATGTGTAGAGGTAGCTACCGGTCGTATGTATCTTTTTCAGCCCAATGCTGAGGTTGAATTAGTTTTTGAATGATGTTTGTAGGAAATAGTGTTAAGAACAAGAAAATAAGTAACTTTAAATAAGAACTAGGTAAGTCCCTTGACTTTCGGTTTAATAGCAACAAAGAAATGAAGAACAAAAATTATTACGCAGTTTTAATGGCCGGTGGTGTCGGTTCAAGATTTTGGCCAATTAGTACATCATCTTACCCAAAGCAGTTTCATGATATGTTGGGTACAGGGGACACTTTAATCCAAAAAACTTTTAAACGTCTTAATAAATTTGTGCCTACTGAGAATATTCTCATTTTGACCAATGAACGTTATAATGATTTGGTTTTAGAGCAACTTCCGTTAGTAAAGCAAGACCAAGTGGTTTTGGAGCCTGCTATGAGAAATACGGCACCTTGTATTTTATACGCCGCATTGAAGATTCAAAAAATGAACGAAAATGGCGTTATGATTGTTGCGCCTAGTGATCATTGGATTGAGGATGAAGATGCTTTTGCCAAAGATGTTATTACTTGTTTTGAGAAATGTGAGAAAGAAGATGTGCTTTGTACGTTAGGTATAAAACCATCTTTTCCAAATACTGGTTTTGGTTATATTGAATTTGAAAAAGAAAGTGCGGAAGAGATTAAGAAGGTAAATCAGTTCAGAGAGAAACCTAATTACGAAACGGCGAAGGAATTTTTAGCTCAAGGTAATTTCTTGTGGAATGCAGGAATCTTTATGTGGAGTGTTAAAACTATCGTGAATGCCTTTAAAAACTATCAACCTGAGCAGTATTCACTTTTTGAATCAGGCATGTCTTCTTACAATACAAGCGAAGAAAAAGAGTTTATAAAAGAGAATTACCCAAAAGCAGAGAATATCTCTATAGATTATGCGATTTTGGAAAATTCTAAATCCATTTTTGTACTTCCAGCAACTTTTGATTGGAACGATTTGGGTACGTGGGGCTCTTTATACGATAAGTTGGATAAGGACGAAAACAATAATGCCATAGTAAATAGTAAAGTCATTACAGCAGACGCCTCCGGAAACATGATTAGGTCTCCAAAAGGCAAAGTGGTTGTTGTAGACGGTCTTAATGATTATATTATCGTAGACAAAGAAGAGGTGCTTTTAATATATCCAAAATCGAAAGAACAGGATATTAAAAAAGTGCTGGGAGAGGTTAAAGATGCATATGGAGATGAGTATGCCTAAAAGTACAATATGAGCGATAAATTGAATCAAGATAATATTACGCCTACAGAGGAACCAACAGAGAGCCAAGAGGCCGTTAAGCAGGATGCCAAAGGTCTTTGGGAAAGCTTACGAAGGTTCATGCGTGAATTATTGGATATTCGTGAGAATACAGATCAAGAGGCCACTAAAGCGGCTATAATTGCGGATATCCCCTTTAAAGGGCATACCTCGTGGATTTTGATTTGTTCTATTTTTATTGCATCTATTGGATTGAATGCAAACTCTACCGCAGTGGTAATTGGTGCCATGTTAATCTCGCCACTAATGGGGCCAATTTTAGGTCTAGGGATGTCTTTGGCCATTAATGATATTGATACATTAAGACGGTCGCTAAAGAATTTTGCGGTAATGGTGGTGCTCAGTGTATTGACTGCATACCTGTTCTTTGAGTTTTTTCCTATTCAAGATGAATCTTCAGAACTTCTTGCCCGTACTGCGCCGGACATTCGTGATGTGCTTATCGCCTTTTTTGGTGGTTTGGCACTGGTGATTGCGAGGGCAAAAAAGGGTACTATAGCGAGTGTTATTTTTGGTGTGGCTATTGCTACGGCTTTGATGCCACCCCTTTGTACCGTTGGTTTTGGTCTAGCAATAGGTAATCTGGATTACGCTGTTGGGGCTATGTATTTGTTTACGATAAATACAATATTCATTGCTCTAGCAACTTTTTTAACCATAAAACTTTTGAAGTTTCCAATGGTACGTTATGCTAATTCTGCAAAGAGAAGACGTATTGCGCGTATTGCTTCTATTGTAGCTTTATTGGTAATGATTCCTGCGGGAATGACTTTCTATGAGGCTTTTCAAGAGTCTATGTTTAAGAAGCAAGCAAATGAGTTTGTAAACGCAACAATAGGGAAGTATAAATTTACTGGCGGTGGAAGATATCTAGATAATTTTACTAGTATTAAATATAATAAGGGAGAAAAGCCAATGATTGAATTGGTTTGTATGGGTAATGAAATTATACCGGCAAATATAATTTCTACATGGGATACGATGTTAAAGGAAGACGATGATTATAAACGTCTAGCCGATACAGAACTACATGTTATTCAAGGTTCTCAGAATGAGCAAGTGGATCAGTTGAAATATATTAATGAGCTTTATGAATCCCAGAAAAACCAATTGTCCGGTAAAGCCGAAAAAATAGCTTTTTTAGAAGCTGAGGTGACGCGTTTGCAAAAGAACGCTTCCCAACAAAAGCAAATACCTTTTCATGATATAAGCGCTGAGGCAAAGGCTAATTATGAAGATTTAGTTTCGTTGCAATATGATAATGCGGTAATTACCGATTTCAATAAGACGGATACCTTAACTATTTTTGAAGTGAAATGGAAACAAGGTTTAGCTTCCCGTAAAATTGAAGCAGAAAACAAGAGGGTTTACGAATGGTTAAAAGTGCGATTGAAAGATACTACCATTCAATTACGCGGAACTTCTAAATAGAATAAGTAAAATCTAATTTCTCTCCTCAATGTACATTTGACGTACTTTTTTAAAGAGATCAGAAGAATACACAAAATCGGTAACGGTCTCGTTATCGGTTTTGAATATTTCTTTATTAGTACCTTCCCAAGCTTTTAATCCATCCTTTAGGAAAAGAATTTTTTCACCTATTTCCATCACCGAGTTCATGTCATGAGTGTTGATTATCGTGGTGATATCATATTCTTCCGTGATTTCTTTAATTAGGTTGTCTATTACGATAGCCGTTTTAGGGTCAAGGCCTGAGTTGGGTTCATCGCAAAAAAGATATTTTGGATTCATTACAATGGCACGTGCAATAGCTACACGCTTTTGCATTCCACCAGAAATTTCAGAAGGAAACTTATGATGAGCATCAACAAGGTTTACTCGTTTTAGAACAAAATCCGCTCTGTCTTGCATTTCAGACTTAGACTGTTTGGTAAACATCTCTAGAGGAAATTTTACATTGCCTTCAACAGACATAGAATCAAACAAGGCACTACCTTGGAAAACCATACCCATCTCTTGGCGTAAGTCTCTTTTTTCCGCGTCAGTAAGATCGTTGTATATTTTTCCGTCATAACTAATAGTACCTTCTTCAGGAGTAAAAAGACCTAAAAGGCATTTAAGGAAAACGGTTTTACCAGATCCACTCTGTCCAATAATTAAATTGGTCTTCCCTTTTTGAAAACTTGTTGTAATCCCCTTAAGAATATGGGCGTCGTCAAAAGACTTGTGTATGTCGTTTACTTCTATCATTGGCCTAATAAGAGTTGAGTGAGTATGTAGTTTGATACAATAATTACAACGCTCGTCCATACAAAAGCAGTTGTACTAGCCTTACCCACTTCTAATGCCCCACCTTTCATATAAAAACCATGATAAGATGGTACTGTAGCCAAAACAAATGCAAACACTAATGTTTTTATAAAAGCATAAGTAACTTGAAATGGGGAGAAGTCTAACTGAAGACCTTCAACAAAGTCGGCACTGGTAAGAAACCCACCAAAAACTCCTGCAATCCATCCACCAGAAATACCAACGAACATGGAGATGGCTATGGCAAACGGGTAAAAAAGCATTGCAATAATCTTAGGAAAAACAAGGTAGTTGAGTGCATTTACACCCATAACGTCTAGGGCATCTATCTGTTCGGTCACACGCATAGAACCTATGCTTGATGTAATGTAAGACCCTACTTTACCTGCCATGACAATAGAGACAAAGGTTGGTGAGAACTCTAAAATCAGTGATTGTCTTGCAGTAAAACCAATAAGGTATTTTGGAATTATTGGGTTGGTAAGGTTCAAGGCGGTTTGTATAGTTATTACCGCCCCTATAAAGAACGAAATAAAAATAATGATACCCAGTGATCCAAAAATGAGTTCGTCTATTTCTTTCAAAATGAGCGATTTCATAATGCGCCATTTTGTAGGTTTCTTAAAGACCTCTTTTATCATAATGGCATATCTGCCAATCGATGCTAGGTGTTTCATGGGATGAAAATAGGTATATCCTAACAAAAATAGCAATAAAGGATTTCATTTAACTTGCATTTTTAGTTTAAAAGGGGAATTTCTTTACTTTTGTTATCTCAACAAAACAACTATGTGCAAGAATTATTTCATCTTATTTTTCTCAGTATTTACAATCGCTTTTTTACCTTCCAATTCCTTCGGTCAGAAAAAATCTAAAGAACAAATTGAAGCACCTTTAAAAACCAATCCAAAACTGGTAGTTGGTATAATTGTGGATCAAATGAGGTATGATTACATCACCCGTTTTTGGGATCAATATGGTGATGATGGGTTTAAACGTTTGGTGAACGAAGGATTCAACTGTAAGAACAATCATTATAACTATGCGCCTACTAGTACTGGTCCTGGTCACACATCTGTATATACGGGTACAACGCCAGCCATGCACGGGATTATTGGTAATGATTGGTATGATAAAACTACGGAGACTGACGTCTATTGCGCTGGGGACTCTACTTACAATTCCGTAGGGACTACTTCTGATGCCGGAAAAATGTCGCCACACAGAATGGCTGTAACCACCATAACGGACGAACTTAGGTTGCATACCCAAATGCGAGGAAAAACTATAGCTATTGCTTTGAAAGATAGGGGAGCTGTATTGCCTGGTGGTCATACGGCCAACGGAGCTTATTGGTTTAGTAATGGTTCATGGATTACGAGTTCTTACTATATGGATAAGTTGCCTAGTTGGGTTGAAAAATTCAATGCGGAAAAATCGTTTGATGCTTATAAAAAACCTTGGAAGACTTTAAGAGATATTAAGGATTACGTTGAAAGTGGTGTCGACGATAATGCTTATGAAGGTTTGTTTAAGGGGGAGAAGTCTTCTGTTTTTCCGCATAACATACCAAAGCTTTGGGATGAGAATGGAAAATATGAGATGCTAAAAGCAGTTCCTTTTGGTAATAGTATGACAGCAGACTTTGCTATAGCTGCATTGGAAGCTGAACAGTTGGGGTCTGATGATATAACTGATTTCTTAGCAGTTAGTTTTTCTAGTACAGATTATGTAGGTCATAAGTTTGGAGTAAATTCCAAAGAGGTGCAGGATACATATTTACGATTGGATCAAGATTTGGAACGATTATTTAAAGAATTGGATCGTAAAGTGGGTAAAGGGGATTATACGGTGTTTTTGACAGCGGATCATGCGGCAATTGATGTTCCTTCATACCTAAAGGACCAGAAAATACCAGCAGATTATATTGATTGGGATAGTATGAAAGCTAATTTTAATCAGTTTTTAGAGTTTAACTATGGTACGACAGATATCGTTAAGAATTTTTCAAATTACCA
The DNA here is from genome assembly GCF_018603515.1 of Zobellia barbeyronii. Classification (GTDB taxonomy): domain Bacteria; phylum Bacteroidota; class Bacteroidia; order Flavobacteriales; family Flavobacteriaceae; genus Zobellia; species Zobellia barbeyronii. Next base: position 877,915 of record NZ_JACATN010000003.1, on the reverse strand, counting down.
ATATTTCCTAGATCATAAAATTATTAAGAATTTAGATTTAAGTGTTCAAGAGGTTCAGGAAGCTATAGCTAAGGAGCTGTTGACCTATAAAGGAATAGATCGTACATATACTGCATACCAAATGTGGCAGAATGATTATACACATGGTATTCCTTATATTCTTCAAAATGGCTATAACCAAAAGCGTTCAGGCGATGTATTATTAGTGTTGTCTCCACTTACCATTTCGTACCCTAAAACCGGTTCTACCCATGGTTCTCCCCAGATTTATGATACGCATGTTCCATTACTTTTTTATGGAGCGGGAATTAAACAGGGTAGCACGGTGGAAAGGACTGAAATAGATGACGTAGCGCCTACTGTTTCTGCATTGTTGGGGATTGCATTTCCGAGCGGAGCTACGGGAACTCCTATAGTTCAGGTGTTAGAATAAAAAGATAACTATGAGCAATCAACCAATAGGGGTTTTTGATTCAGGGGTAGGAGGAACTTCCATTTGGAAAGAAATTCAAAAATTACTGCCCAATGAGAATACCATCTATTTGGCGGATAGTAAGAATGCACCTTATGGGGAGAAATCCAAAGAAGAGATTCTTCAACTTAGCATCAAGAACACAGACCTTCTGTTAGAGAAGGGGTGTAAGATTATTGTTGTTGCCTGTAATACGGCAACAACAAATGCTATTTCATACTTAAGAGCAAATTACAACTTGCCTTTTATAGGCATAGAGCCCGCAATTAAGCCGGCTGCATTACAATCCGAATCTAAGACAATTGGTGTGTTGGCAACAAAGGGAACGCTTTCTAGTAGCCTTTTTCATAGTACTTCTGAAAACCATGCCCATGGTATTAAAGTAATAGAGCAAGAAGGTACAGGTTTAGTCCCGTTAATAGAAAACGGTAAAGTAGATGCGGAAGAAACCAGGTTGCTTTTGAACACCTATGTAGAACCAATGCTTGATCAGGGTATGGATTGCTTAGTGTTGGGCTGTACGCATTATCCGTATTTAATTCCTGTGTTAAAAAGGATGTTACCGGTTCACGTAAAAATCATTGATTCAGGTGAGGCCGTAGCTAGGCAAGTGAAAGCTATTTTAGAAAAAAACGATATCCTGAATACTTCGGAAAAACTTGTAAAGCATCAGTTTTATACCAATGTAAATCCAGATGTATTAAAAAACTTTGTTGAAGGCGTAGCTGCTAATATCTCGGTAAATCAACTAGATTTTTAAATAGGTAAGATACGTAAACGCGTATTTGTGTTTTTCATCCTTTGGATGGTACTGCTCGGTAGCAAGCTCCCAGATAGTTTCATCTATTTCTGGAAAAAATGTATCCGCATCTTCAAAACTCCCATGTACGCGGGTAAGTTCAATTTTATTGGCTAGCTCCATTCCCAATTTGTAAATTTCACCGCCTCCTATTACAAAGGATAACGGCTCATCTTTTACAAGTTCCAAAGCTTCAGGTAAGGAATGCACCACAACACATGCGTCGTAATCTACGGTGTAGTTTTTATCCCTTGTAATTATCACATGTTTGCGATTTGGAAGTGGCTTAGGGAAACTCTCGTATGTTTTCCTGCCCATAATAATGGTATGGCCAGAGGTAAGGCTTTTAAACCTTTTAAAGTCATCCGGTAAATGCCACAGAAGGTCATTGTCCTTGCCTAGAGCATTATCTTCGGCCGCTGCTGCAATCATGGCTATGGTATTGTTCATGGTTCAATTTTTTTATTGATTTTAGCAAGCGGAAAATCGGTCTCTATCTCTTTTTGTATTTCTGAAATACGTTTCTTTTGTCTGGCTACAAGTTTTTCACGTTGAGCGCGTTCCCAGTCCTTACCCATGAATTTTTGTGTGATAAAAACATTAAAAGCATGAATGATAAATAAGAAGGCCCAGAAGGTAATACACCAGATAAACCAATCATAGGTGTCACCATATTTTAGAATCTTATTAATTAGAATCATAAAGACACTACCAATAAGAAAGATTACAAAATGAACATATAGACGCTTCTTTTGCTTGATGCGGGTTTGGGCGTTTTCGAGCATTTCGTGTTGCTCAAGATCTACTTCAGACCGGTTTTTGTTTTTAGAGAACATACGAATCGTTACCTTTAGTCTACAAAGATAAGGCAATTGCCGACACAGAAAATACCAGATGAAAAATACCCGAAAACACTTTCCTGTTCTAAGTCAGTACATATATGCAAATACTGCTTCGGCAGGATTACTTAGTGATGATTTAATGGAGTGGAGGCAAGAACATGACTTAGATTATTTAATAGGAGGTAGTAACTTTAGAAACAAAGTGGCTATGAAAACGATTTCGGAAACTCGCGAAACTGTAGCTAATTTTTTTGGTGCGAAAAAAGAGAACACATCCTTAGTTCAAAATTTCTCGCTTGGGTTAAATATGCTTCTGGAAGGATTGGATAGAAAGCATAAAGTACTTTTAATAAAAGACGATTATCCGTCTGTGAACTGGTCTTTTGAATATAGGGGTTTTGAAGTCTCTTATGTAGAATTGAACGAGAATTTAGAGGAGGACATTTTGGATACAATTAGGAAAGATGATATATCCATATTGGCTTTAAGTTTAGTTCAGTGGACTGATGGATTTAAAATTAATATGAATTTTCTTACAAAAATTAAATCGGAATTCCCTAACTTGAAGATTATTGCGGATGGGACACAGTTCTGCGGAACTGAAAATTTTGATTTTGAAAGTTCACCAATAGACGTTCTTGGAGCAAGTGCATATAAGTGGTTGTTATCCGGCTACGGAAATGGATTTATGTTATTTAAGGATGGAGTTGAGGAAATATTTAACGTACGTGTAATAGGTTTTAATGCTTCAAGACATGATTTAGGGGCTAGAGATAGAATACCGTTTGCTAATCATTTTGAGCCAGGGCATTTGGATACGTTAACTTTTGGAAGTTTAAAATTTTCTTTAGAGTATTTAAATACTTTAGGTAAACAATCAATTGACGAGCAATTAAAAAAACTCTCTAGCAAGGCGCAACAAGAGTTTGGTCAATTAGATCTTTTGTCTAAGGTAATTGTTGGAAGGAAAGACCATAGTACCATATTTAATATTAAGGGAGATAACGCTCTTTTTCAAAAATTAACCGAGAACGGAGTCATCTGTTCGCAGCGTGGTGAAGGTATTAGATTTAGTTTTCATTTCTATAACACCGAAGAAGATATTAATGAGGTTGTAAAAATCTTAAGGACAGCAATATAGAGCTTGATAAAGTAAAGAATATAGACGCTTTTTTTACGTCTACACACTATTTGTTAAGTGAATATTGCGAAAATGATAAAAATGCGTTAATCATTGTATATGAGCATTTTAATATATTAGTTTTGCCTTCTAATTAGGAAACCAAAAATCAATTTAAAATAATACATAATGGCAATTTCAAAACAGTATTTAAAAACAAAACCCGTGTGTAAAGTAACTTTTACAGTTCCTGCGGAAGAAGCAACAAAAGTAGCAGTTGTAGGTGATTTCAACAATTGGAAAGCTAACAAGGCAAGTGCATTGAAGAAATTAAAAAATGGTAGCTTTAAAGGTACTATAGAGCTTCCTAAAGAAACTTCTTTTGAATTCAAGTATATAGTAGACGGAAACTATGTAAACGAGGCAGAAGCTGATCGTTACCAATGGAATGATTTTGCAGGTGGCGAGAATGCCGTTCTGGATCTATAATCTTTTCGTTAGATAAATATAGAAAGCCGGAACATTTTCATGTTCCGGCTTTTTTTATAATCAATTAAGTTATTAGTTGTGTTTCTTATGCCTCTACAGTAACTCCTTTCCAGAAAGCAACACGTCCTTTAATACCTTTGGCAAGCGGACTGACTTCTGGGTAATACCATGCCGCGTCAGCATTTTCTTTACCTTCTACCGCTAACGTGTAATAATGGGCTTGGCCTTTCCACGGGCAAGTGGTATGTGTTTGACTGGTTTTAAAGTACTCTTTTTTGATGCTTTCAGCAGGAAAATAATGATTGTTTTCTACCACTACTGTTTCATCACTTTCGGCTATTACCGTACCGTTCCAAATTGCTTTCATATCAAGTAAATTAAGGGGCCAACTTTTAGATGGCACATGATCATTAAGTTTTAATGAGGAAGTATTGTTATCTTTTTCTCAGCACAAAATTCTTGTAGAACTTCTCTGAGTCGGAAAACTCTGTTTCTATTTTTAGACCAGCTTCTTCTGCCAGCCAAGCAACTACTTTATCATCGTATTTTTGAGAGATTTCAGTGTGTATTGTCTCCCATTGTTTAAAATCAATTAGTACGTCTAAGCTGTCAATACTTACAGTCTGGTCTTCTTTAGACACTAAGTAGCTCTTTGCAGTACCGGTTTCTGGGTCGTACACTTCCCAATGAAGAAATTTATCCAAATCAAAATTGCCACCTAGCTCATTGTTGATTCTAGCTAAAACATTTTTATTAAATGCTGCTGTAATACCGGTCTGGTCATTATAGGCGTCTAGTATAGTTTGCGGGTTTTTCTTCATATCAAAACCTATGAAAAACAGATCTTCATCTTGCATGAGTTCTTGAACACTTTTAAGAAAATCTATAGCCTGTTCATGAAGTAAGTTTCCAATGTTTGAGCCTAAAAACAGAATAACCTTCTTAGTTCCGTTTTCTGAATTTATTTCTTCTAAGGCTTCAAAATAAGTGCCTTGTTGAGGTTCTACCGTAACATTAGGTAATTCTTTTTGGAGTGATTTTTCCAGACCATTAAGTACATTCTGACTTATGTCTATAGGTTGGTATTTAAAATCGAAACCGTTTTCAGATAAGTATTTTAGCAGAATTTTAGTCTTTTTACCATCACCGGCCCCTAATTCAATAAGTTTGAATTTAGGATTTCCCGAAGCAAAGAGCTCTGATATTTCTGCCGTATGGTTCAAAAGAATATCATATTCCTTTTGTGTCAGATAGTATTCCGGCATGTGCATGATATCCTGAAACAGCTTATCTCCTTTTTCATCATAAAAGTATTTAGATGATAAATGTTTGGGGAAATCAGTCAGCCCAGCATGAACTTCTTCTTCAAATTGGGTTGTAAAAATTGCTTTGGTTGATTTTTGCATGCTGTTTAAGTCGGAAATTATCAGAAAACTATACGTATGATATAAAAATTATTTGGCTAATCGTAATCCGGTGTATTGCCATCTTAGACTAGTCTGAAAGAAATTACGATAGGTAGGTCTTGTGTGGCGTATGGGAGTTGCTACAGATCCTCCTCGCAATACTTTTTGATTTACCATAAACTTGCCGTTATATTCTCCAAGAGCTCCGTCCGCTTTTTTGTAGAAGGGATAGGGTAGGTAGGCGCTTTCGGTCCATTCCCATCGTTGGCCCCAAGAGAAATTAGTTTGGGCGGCTTCCCACTCAAATTCAGTAGCAAGACGGCATCCTTTCCATTGTGCAAAAGCAAACGCTTCAAAGTATGAAATATGAGTAACAGGAGCTTTGGGTGTAACTTTCTGAAGTCCGTTTAGTGTATAATTATGCCAAACCCCATCAATTGAATGCCAATATAAGGGAGCAGAAATTCCATTTTGATTCACCCAATCCCAACCTTCGGCATGCCAGACGTCAAACTTTTTATAGCCTCCTGCTTCTATAAATTCAATATATTCTTGATTGGTAATTAAATTGCGCGATATTTTAAAAGGATGTAAATATACCTTGTGCCTGCCCAGCTCATTATCATAACAGAACGCGTTAGAGTTATGACCAATTTCGTAAATACCCTCGTCCATAGAAATCCATTCTTGGGATTCAGTTTCAATAGGGTGTTCTGTAAAACTGTCAGAATAGATTGGGAGCAAGGGGTTGTTACCTAGAATAAATTTAATGTCAGTTAAAAGTAATTCTTGGTGCTGTTTCTCATGATGTATGCCTATTTCCAATAGGTCATATAATTCTTGAGATTGTGTTGCGCTAAATAGATTTTTAATGGCTTGAGTTACATGCGTGCGGTATGCATAAACACTTTCTACCGACGGTCTTGATAGATTGCCACGGTCAGAACGCACCACGCGTTTGCCTACAGTTTCATAATAGCTGTTGAATACAAAGGAGAAATCTTCGTCAAAAATCATATAGCCCTTAAAATGGGGCTTAAGAATAAATTCTTCAAAAAACCAAGTCGTATGACCTAGATGCCATTTTGGTGGAGAAACATCTACAATAGGTTGCACTACATAGTCTTCGATTTCTAGAGGTTCGCAAATATTTTCAGTGTGTTTGCGGGTCTCTAAAAAAAAATCAACGAGGGAATCGGTCAATGTCATAACAATTCTAATATCTTATAAATATAAGGATTATAGAAAGTACGCAATGGACTCAATAGTGTTTTTGGTGAACGCTATACGGCAACAGCTCCTTTTCTATGAGTATGTCGTTATAATCTTTTAAAGATGTAGAAAATATAATTGTACTGGTTTCAAGCTCATAAAGAGTTACTAAATCTACAATTTAAAATTTTAGTCAAGTTTAAATGTCATAGGTATAGAAAAAGGGACTTCAACTGCTTTTCCATTTTGTGTGCCAGGTCCTAATTGTGGTAGTAGTTTAATTATTCTAACTGCTTCTGCTTCAAGAATAGGATGTGGTCCCCGAGTCCTGATATCAGTTACTGCTCCATCTTTTCCAATAGTGAAGATTATACTTACTTTTCCTTTAATACCCTTTTTTTGAGCTTCGATTGGGTAATTGAAATGGTTGCCAATGTGGTTTTGCATTTGTTTGTTGAAACAATCTCTACTTTCTGAATTATCTGCATTACCACAGCCGGGAAATATCGGAATAGTTTCAATAATTCCACCTTTGTAACAATTTTTATTTTCAATTAAATTTAGCGTAGTACCTTCAGCTGTATCTTGAATTAAGTATTTGAACCATAAAAAATGTTTGGATTTTAGGTCTTTGCTTTTTCGATTTAGAGTTTTGAATTTCGGAAATTCTTTGAGTGTTTGATTTAAATCTGGTTCGATTTTTCCAGATAATTTTCTACTATTAATGTGGGTATAACTTGATTCTTGATTTAATAGCCCTTCGTCAGTTGCTATTAGGGTGTAATTGACGGCAAGCGTATCTTTTTTGCTTTTTTTGATTAGTTTCAAGTTCTTCTTGGTGTTCAATATAGCAAGAACTTGTTTTTCAAGTATATTATACAAACACGCATTTTTATCATCAGCGTTATCGCATTCTGGATGAATTAACTGTTCCTGTGGAAAGTAAATTGAATTTTCATTTTCTTGTGAATAAGAAAAAAAGGAAAACATCAAAACAAAAATAGATATAGAAATTTTCATGATATAGCTTTAAACTGCAACAGCTCCTTTAATATGTGGGTGAGGGTTGTAATCTTCTAAACTGAAATCCTCAAAATTAAAATCGAAAATATCTTTTATTTCAGGGTTGATAATCATTTTGGGTAGCGGACGAGTTTCACGACTCAATTGCAATTCTACCTGTTCCATATGGTTGTTATAGATGTGGGCATCACCAAAAGTGTGAATAAATTCACCAGCTTCGTAACCACATACTTGTGCCATCATCATAGTGAATAGAGCGTAGGAGGCAATATTAAAAGGCACGCCTAAGAAGATATCTGCACTACGTTGATACAGTTGACATGAAAGCTTGCCATCAGAAACATAAAACTGAAAAAATGCGTGACATGGGGGAAGCGCTGCTTTACCATTGGCTACATTTTCAGAGAACGATTTTGACGTATCGGGTAGTACACTCGGGTTCCAAGCGGAAACCAACATACGTCTACTGTTAGGGTTATTTTTTAAAGAATCAATAACATCTTTAATCTGATCAATTTCATCATTGTTCCAGTTACGCCATTGGTGGCCGTAAACAGGGCCCAAGTCTCCATTCTCATCTGCCCAATCATTCCAGATACGTACACCATTTTCTTGAAGGTATTTGATGTTTGTATCACCTTTCAAGAACCAAAGCAATTCATAGACAATAGACTTCAGGTGTAACTTTTTAGTAGTTACCATAGGAAAACCTTTACTTAGGTCAAAACGCATTTGATGTCCAAAAACGCTTAAAGTTCCTGTCCCTGTGCGGTCTCCTTTCTGGTTACCGTTATCTAGTACGTGCTTTAGTAAATCGTGGTATTGTTTCATAGTGGGGCAAAAATAGAATTTTGTTGGTAAAAGCTCAAAGACTACTCGTTGTAGTTATTAGAGATTTATTAACCAAAATATTTTCAGTTGAAGTAAAGAATATTGATTTAACCTAAAATCATACCTGCTATAGTAGCAGATAACAAGGAAGCTATAGAACCACCAAGAACAGCTTTAAGGCCAAATTCTGAAAGAGTTTTACGTTGTCCTGGAGCTAATGAACCAATGCCACCAATTTGTATCCCTATGGATGCAAAGTTTGCGAACCCGCAAAGCATATACGTTGCCATGATCACAGATTTGTTATAGGTAAAGCTAGCTCCTGTAGCCATATTTTTTAGTTCAGCTAACTGGATGTACCCTACGAATTCACTGGCTACAAGCTTAATCCCCAAGAGTTGCCCCATGAGCATAATATCTTCGTTAGCAACACCAATAAGCCACATTAGTGGAGCAAAGATGGTCCCAAGAATGGCCTCTAGCGAAAATTTATCATATGATGTATTGAGAGCGACCCATTGGTTTAAGGAAGTCAAATCGCCAATCCAATCTAAAATTCCGTTTAACATGGCAATCATAGCCACAAAAACTAAAAGCATGGCCCCAACATTGACGGCCAATCTCAAACCTTCTGTGGTACCGTTAGCAATAGCATCCAAAACATTAGAGCCAATCTTCTCAGAAGATACTGCCACCTCTGTATTTACTGCTTCTGTTTGTGGGTATAATATTTTTGAAATTACAATAGCGCCTGGTGCGGCCATAACCGATGCCGCTAAAAGGTGTTTGGCAAAAACCAATTGCAATACTTTATCTTCTCCCCCTAAGAAACCAATGTAGGCAGCTAAAACAGCTCCGGCAACGGTAGCCATTCCACCTATCATCACTAGAAGAATTTCAGACTTGGTCATTTTTTCCAAGTAAGCTTTAATCAATAATGGTGCTTCGGTCTGTCCTAAAAAGATGTTTCCAGCAACAGATAGGCTTTCCGCTCCGGAAATACCTAGAGTTTTTGAAAGCATCCAAGCTAGTACTCTCACTACCTTTTGGATGATTCCCAAATAAAATAGTAATGAGGTAAGTGCTGAAAAGAAAATGATGGTAGGTAATACCTGAAAAGCAAAAATATAACCAAAAGTACCGGTGTCAACCACAAGTCCTTCAAACAGAAATTTACTTCCTGCACGGGTAAATCCCAGAATACTAATGAAAACTTCGCCAATGGACTCAAATACTCTTTGAATAAATGGAATTTTCAGCACGCCTATGGCAATAACTAATTGCAATGTAAGGCCAATACCAACGGTCTTCCAGTTGATGGCTCTGCGATTTGAACTGAATAAAAATGAAATGAGTAAAAGTACAGCCATACCCAATATGCCGCGGCCTAAGCTATTTAAGCTAAAACCTGCATTAGGTTGAATGTGATTGGTGTTTTGTGAAACAATATCATTTATAGCAGCCGTTTCTGCGGCTGGTACTGCAATCGTTTCTTGTGCTATGGATGGGAAAAAAATAAATAGGGCAAGTAGAACAATCCAAAGGTTGATTTTCATAGGGTACTTGCTTGTTTATCAGTTTCTTTTGGAAATCTCGTCTCGAAGCTTGGCCGCTTTTTCGTAATCTTCATTGTTAACGGCTAGGTCTAGTTCTTTGTGGAGTTCATCAATAGAAAGTTCTGTGTAACCATCTGTTGCGCCAGATTCTATTTCTACGGTTTCGCCTTCTTGCAAAATTTCATCTACCACAATACTATCGTCAGTCTCTTCTTTATCCTTGTCTTTAGACGAAAATTTAAGGAAGATTCCTGCTTTATCCAAAATGGTCTTATAGGTGAAGATAGGTGCGTTAAAGCGGAGTGCCAAAGCAATGGCATCGCTTGTTCTAGCGTCTATAATCTCTTCAATTTTATCTCGTTCGCAAATTATGCTAGAGTAAAAAACGCCGTCTACCAATTTATGGATAATGACTTGTTTGATTACAATATCAAAACGATCCGAAAAATTTTTGAACAAATCGTGAGTCAAAGGCCTTGGCGGCTTTATTTCTTTCTCAAGTGCAATAGCAATTGACTGCGCTTCAAAAGCACCGATGACAATGGGTAGTTTACGATCGCCTTCAACTTCGTTCAGAATAAGAGCGTAAGCTCCATTCTGTGTTTGGCTATAGGAAATACCTTTTATTTTTAACCTGACTAAGCTCATAGAATCATTAAAATACAAAAGACTGTTTAAATATGGGCAAACCATGCATTTAAACAGCCCTTTAATAAGCGCAAATTAACGAAAATTAAGCGTTTTGTGCTTTAAATTCTTTTAATTTTTCAATGAGTTTAGGTACTACTTCAAAGGCATCACCTACAATTCCATAGTCTGCAGCCTTGAAAAATGGGGCTTCAGGGTCAGAGTTGATAACTACTTTTGTTTTTGAAGAACTAACTCCTGCTAAATGCTGAATGGCACCTGAGATACCTATTGCGATATAAAGATTAGCCGCAACTGGCTTTCCTGTTTGCCCAACATGTTCTCCATGAGGTCTCCATCCCATATCGGAAACAGGCTTGGAACAAGCTGTAGCTGCACCAAGAACTTCGGCAAGGTCTTCTATCATTCCCCAGTTTTCAGGTCCTTTAAGACCTCTTCCGCCAGAGACTACGATATCTGCATCTGCAATAGTAACTTGACCAGCAACTTTATCTATTTCAATGGACTTAACTGAAAAATCAGCATCACTTAAATCGGCATTAAAAGCCTCAACTGCTGCAGTCGTTGCATTTTCTTTTAGACCAAAAGAATTATTAGAAACACCTATAATCTTAGTCTCCGTGGTAATTTCGGTATGTGCGAAACCCTTATTACTAAAAGTAGTACGCTTTACTGTAAATGGTGATGCGCTTTCAGGAGCGGCAACCACGTTTGGTACGTAACCAGCTTTTAATTTAGCAGCTAGAATAGGAGCTAAAAATTTACTGTTCGTACTAGAGCTCACTATAATTACCTGAATATTTTCATTTTTTGCTGCCTGTGCAATGCTATTAGCGTAAGCAAGAGCGTTAAATGTAGCTAATTTGTCATCTGTTACATTCAATACTTTGGAAACGCCATAAGTACCTAGTTCATCGTTACTGGTTGCATTAAAAGAAATTGCGGTAACTGATGAACCTAATTGGTCTGCCACTGCTTTGGCATATGAGGCCACTTCAAAAGCACTTTTTTTAAGTTTTCCGTTTTCGGATTCTGTATATACTAATACTGACATTTGTGTATTGTTTTATTTTTTAGGGATAAAGCTTAACTGTATATGGTAGTTTCTAATGTTCTGGTCAAAGAACCGGCATCTAGAAAACTGCAACCTATATATAGTGACTAAATTACTTTGGCTTCATTGTGAAGTAATTCTACTAATTCTTCAGCTGAATTAACCAATTTAACGCTTCCTTTAGCTACTGGCTTATCAAATTTAACGTCTTTAGTGGCAACTGTAGCGCCAACAGGCTCTATCACGGTAAGTGTCTTTTTTCTTGCCATCATAATACCACGCATGTTGGGTATTTTAAGGTCACTCTCTTGTACAAGACCTTTTTGTCCTCCAATAACTAGGGGAAGTGAAGTCTGTACAGTTTCTTTTCCACCATCTATTTCTCTTATAGCGGTAGCTGTAGTGCCTTCAACCTCAAGACTAATACAAGTGTTTACGAAATTCATTCCTAAAAGAGTGGCTAAAATTCCAGGAACCATACCTCCGTTATAATCAATACTTTCTCTACCGGCAATAATAAGGTCGTATGCTCCGTCTTTAATTACGTTGGCCAATTGTTCGGCAACGAAAAAACCGTCTGTTGGAACAGCGTTAATTCTAATGGCTTCATCAGCGCCAATTGCAAGTGCCTTACGCATAGTTGGTTCTACGCTAGCTTCGCCAACTGTAGCAATATGTACTGTAGCTCCTTGCTTTTCTTTAAACCACATGGCGCGTGTTAAACCGAACTCATCGTTAGGGTTTATTACGAACTGTACACCATTGGTGTCAAACTTTGTATCACCATCCGTAAAGTTAATTTTGGAGGTTGTGTCAGGAACATTACTTATGCAAACTAATATTTTCATGTCTATAAAGCTATTTATAATCTAGACGAAGATATGTAATCTTTTTCAAAAATACTATGCATGCATAGTATTTTTTATAACTTATTTTGATTCTTAGAGCCTATTATTTGACATATATTTTCCTATTTTTGCTTGCGTTTTTAACGCACATAATAAAAAGATACTCCATATAATATGAAGACACTACAATTTAGGGAAGCCATCGTTGAGGCGATGTCGGAAGAAATGAGAAAAGACGAGTCAGTTTACCTGATGGGAGAAGAGGTTGCCGAATACAATGGCGCTTATAAGGCTTCTAAAGGAATGCTAGATGAGTTTGGTGCCAAGCGTGTTATAGATACGCCTATTGCAGAATTAGGTTTTGCAGGTATAGGTATAGGATCTACAATGACTGGTTGTCGTCCAATAATAGAGTTTATGACTTTTAACTTTGCTTTGGTGGGTATCGATCAGATCATCAACAATGCAGCTAAAATCCGTCAAATGTCGGGTGGGCAGTTTCCTTGTCCTATCGTTTTTAGAGGTCCTACAGGTTCTGCAGGTCAGTTGGGTGCTACGCACTCACAAGCTTTTGAAAGCTGGTATGCTAACTGTCCAGGACTAAAAGTTGTTGTTCCTTCTAATCCGGCAGATGCAAAAGGATTGTTGAAAGCAGCTATCCGTGATAATGATCCTGTTATTTTTATGGAGTCTGAGCAGATGTATGGAGATAAAGGAGAAGTTCCTGAAGGAGACTATACAATTCCATTAGGTGTTGCAGATATCCGTAGAGAAGGTAGTGATGTTACTATCGTTTCTTTTGGTAAAATTATAAAAGAGGCCGATAAAGCTGCTGATGAACTTCAAAAAGAAGGAATAAGCTGTGAGATCATTGACTTGCGTACTGTTAAGCCATTGGATTACGAAGCAATTTTAAAATCGGTTAAGAAAACAAATCGTTTAGTTATTTTAGAAGAGGCTTGGCCTTTTGGTAATGTTGCCTCTGAAATAACTTTTCATGTGCAATCTCACGCTTTTGACTATTTAGATGCACCTATTCAGAAGATAAATACAGCAGATACACCTGCACCGTATTCTCCTGTTTTGTTGGCGGAATGGTTGCCAAATCATACAGATGTGGTTAACGCAGTCAAGAAAGTGATGTACAAAAAATAGGTATAACAAATTTGTAAAGGTACTTTTGCTTCGCCGACTTAATGTTGGCGAAGCATTTTTTTTAGTAGTTCGGTTCAATGTTTTTAGCTTAAATTCAGGTTGTAGGCAAAAAACAGAAGCGAACTTTAATTTTTATGTAAAAACGAGCCAAGAATTATTATAAAATCTGTTCTGGTACATTATTTGTTTATATAGTACAGAGAAAATTTCTTAGATGAAAAACCTTCTATTATTTGTTGTACTACTTTTTTCTTTGGTTGCCAGCGCGCAAACTAAAGTGGGTGGTATTGTTATTGACGAAGATAACCAGCCGGTAGCTTTTGCCAATGTACTTTTTAAAGGCTCTTATGAAGGTACTATTACCGATGATAATGGTAACTTTTATATGGAGTCTGATGATGACCATCCTATCCTTCTTATTTCTTTTATAGGGTATGAGAGTGTGGAGATTCCATTGACTACCAAGGTGACCTATAAGATGAAGGTTGTAATGAAGGAGTCTTCTCAGCAACTAGATGAGGTAGTTCTTGTTGGTGGAAAGCAGTCTAAGAAAAATAATCCTGCAGTAGATATACTGAGAAAAATATGGGCAAAAAAACGGGAGAACGGTCTACGGAAGTTTAACCAGTATGCTTTTGAAAAGTATGAGAAGGTAGAATTTGACCTGAATACTATTGATAGCGCCCTAATGAAGAAAAAGATATTTAAGGGTCTTGAGTTTGTCTTTAAGGATTTAGATACTTCACGTATTACCGGTAAAACCTATTTGCCAATATTTTTGAACGAGACTTTCTCTAAAGTCTATGGAGATAATCGCCTTGATGAAGAGAAAGAAGACATCTTAGGTAATAAAAACTCTGGTTTTGATAACAACCAGTCTATAATTGCTTTTGTTGCAGATCTATATCAAGAGTATGATATCTACGATAATTACCTGAAGTTCTTTGATAAGAGTTTTACTAGCCCTTTGTCAAGAACAGGGGTTGATGTTTATAATTATGCCCTGCGGGATAGTGCGTTTATTGAGGATAAATGGTGTTACAACATTGTCTATTACCCAAGAAGAAAGAACGAACTTACTTTTAAAGGTGATTTCTGGGTGAACGATTCTACATATGCTGTAAAGAACATCAACTTAGAAGTGACCAAAAGTGCCAACATCAACTGGGTAAAAGAAATATATATTGAACAAGATTTTGAGGTAGTTAATGATTCCGTGTTTCTTTTGAAACGGGATTATATGATGAGCGACTTTAGTTTTCAGAAGAAAGAAGAGTCAAGAGGTATGTACGGTAAACGTACTACTGTTTTTGATAATTATACTTTTGATCAAAAGAAGCCAAAAGAGTTTTATAAGACAGAGAGTAACCCTTATGATACTGCAGTCCTAAATCGTGATAGTACTTTTTGGGAGAATAGTAGGTTGGAGAGCTTAAATAAGGACGAAAAAGGAATTTATCAGCTTTTAGATACTTTAAAAACAGTACCAAAATTTAGGTCTTACTACAATTTGGTTAGTATTTTGGGTAGTGGTTTTGTAGAGATTGATAAGTGGAACATGGACATTGGTTCCGTTTATGATGTTTTTGGTTATAACCAAGCAGAAGGGCCACGTGTTCGTATTGGTGCACGTTCGTATTTTGGAGAAAATGACCTTTGGCGTGTTGAAGGGTATACAGCTTATGGTTTTACCGATAAAAAATTCAAGCACGGTATGTCCGGTAAAATATTGCTTGATAAAAAGAGTAGGCTTATTGTTTCAGGTGGTAACAGGAGAGATATTGAACAGTTAGGTGTAAGTCTTACTGCCACGAATGATGTGCTCGGTAGAAGTATAGCTTCGTCTTCATTGGTGACTGTTGGTGCTAATAATAGGTTAACGAATATCAACCTGAGCAAATTCAATATAGAAATAGAACCTGTAACCAACCTTAGGCTTGGGATAGGAGGAACGTTTAGAAAGTTAAGTTCGGCCTTACCAGATGATTTTAGTCTAGATTATGTAGATGCAGATTCTCCAACAGGAATTTCATCAGAGATAAACCAGTTCGATTTTAATGCATTGGTAGTTTATACGCCTGGAAAAAGAACCATTGGTTATGGCGTGGAACGTAAGGGAATGAACGAAGATTATAGTACGCTATTATTGAGTTACACCAAAGGTGTGGATGTGGTTTTTGATAGCGATTTTAGCTATAGTAAATTACAATTCTCTTATAGTCAGCCTTGGCAAATAGGTGGTTTTGGTAGGTTATTCTCAACTTTAGAAATGGGTAAGACCTTTAACACAGTGCCTTTGGGACTATTAAATGTAGTGCCAGGAAACCAGACATTCTTTTCGAACTACGGAACATTTCCTAACCTTGACTTCTATGAGTTTGTTACCGATACTTATGTAGCATTGCACTTACAACATAATTTTAATGGTCGTATTTTTTCACGAATTCCTTTGTTGAGGAAACTTAATCTGCGGGAGATTATTGGACTTAGAGGGGTCTGGGGAGATTTGTCTGATGAAAACAAAGCTTTAAGTTTGCCGGCAACTATAAATACACCATTGCAGGCGCCATCTGATAAAATTTACTACGAGTATTCGCTAGGGATTGGTAACATTTTTAAGATTCTTAGAATAGATTTCAACTTTAGAGGTAATTATTTGGATGCTCCAGATGCTCGTCCTTTTAGTGTTACAGGAACGTTTGGATTTGACTTCTAACTAAATGCTTTAATTGGTCAGTAAAGTGTAGTCCGCTCATTTGTAGTGGTTTATATTTTTAGACTTTTAAATACCTATCGCTGTAGTAGACTCCCTTATAATTTGTTGATTCTTATTTTTTACTGCAAAATCAGATGTTTTTTTGTATTTCTGGGTGGACACGTATGCATTTTTGTACCTTAGCGGTTGTAAAATAAACCTAAAAAATGGGAAAAAAAGCTGACATAACTTTTGATGTTTTAATAGAGATTCCAAAAGGAAGTAGAAATAAATACGAATACGACTTTACATTACATAAAATACGTTTTGACCGTATGCTTTTTTCGTCAATGATGTATCCTGGTGATTATGGTTTCATTCCTGAGACTTTAGCGCTGGACAAAGATCCGCTAGATGTTTTGGTAATGGGAGCAGAACCAACATATCCTATGGTAGTAATGGAAGTAAGACCAATTGGTGTCTTTCATATGACCGATGAAAAAGGGCCGGATGAAAAAATTATCTGTGTACCAGTTTCAGATCCAATATGGAGTAACAATTACGACATTAGTGATTTGAATCCTCACCGTTTAAAGGAAATTGAGCATTTCTTTAAAGTCTATAAAGATTTAGAAAAGAAGAAAGTTGATACTGGTGGATGGGGTGATGCTGAAGAAGCCGTTAAAATCTATCATGAATGTGTAGAGCGTTATGATAATAGCGAATTTAAAAAGACGCGTACATTTACGATATAAATAATAATTACTCTTCAAAAAGCCTTTTTTAGCAATAAAAAAGGCTTTTTTTTATAAGATCAATTTCATTACTTTAGTTGTCATTAGAAATCCTAAACAACAACTCAAATGGAATTAGTAGTGAAATTTTTGCCAGTATTTGGAATACTGGCTCTGGTATTCGTTTTCGTCAAGGACGTATGGGTAACCAAACAAGAAGTTGGTGACGAAAAAATGGCAAGAATAGCAAAGAATATTGCCGATGGTGCAATGTCTTTCTTGAAAGCCGAATACAAAATTCTTGCAATTTTTGTAGTAGCAGTAGCTATTCTTCTGTTTTTTAAAGGAAGTAATGAAGAAGGTTCTCACGGAATGGTGGCCCTATCATTTGTAGTAGGAGCAATTTGTTCAGCTTTAGCAGGCTTCATAGGAATGAAGGTTGCTACAAAAGCAAACGTTAGAACAACCCAAGCTGCTAAAACCTCCTTAGGCAAAGCCTTGGAAGTTGCCTTTGCAGGTGGTGCTGTAATGGGACTAGGAGTTGTTGGACTAGGAGTTTTAGGACTAAGTGTTCTGTTCATGTTTTACCAGTCTATGTGGCCTGGTGCAGAGAATTTAAGTTTAGTATTGAATGTTCTTTCAGGTTTCTCTTTAGGAGCTTCTTCTATTGCTCTTTTCGCTAGAGTAGGTGGTGGTATTTATACCAAAGCTGCTGATGTTGGTGCGGATTTAGTTGGAAAGGTTGAAGCAGGTATTCCTGAAGATCACCCTTTAAACCCTGCTACAATTGCAGATAATGTTGGTGATAATGTTGGTGATGTTGCCGGTATGGGAGCAGATTTATTTGAATCGTACGTAGGTTCTATTATAGGTACCATGGTATTGGGTGCATTTATTATTACTCCTGATTTTGCAGGTTTAGGTGCTGTCTACCTTCCTTTAGTGCTAGCTGCGGTAGGTATTGTGATGTCTATTATAGGTACCTTCTTTGTGAAAGTTAAAGATGGTGGAAATCCACAAACTGCTTTAAATGTTGGCGAATTTGGTTCTGCTGGTTTAATGGTTGTGGCTTCATACTTTATTATTACTGCCTTAATCCCAGAATCTATAGACGGTTTACCAATGGGTGCAATGGGTATATTCTATGCAACTCTTGCTGGTCTTATTGCTGGTTTAGGTGTTGGTAAGATTACGGAATACTATACAGGTACAGGTTCAAAACCAGTAAACTCAATTGTAAAACAATCTGAAACTGGTGCTGCAACAAATATAATAGCTGGTTTAGGTGTGGGAATGATGTCTACGATGATTCCTATTTTATTAATTGCAGCTGCAATTATAGTATCGCATCATTTTGCAGGTTTATATGGTATCGCAATTGCTGCTGTAGGGATGTTAGCTAATACAGGTATCCAATTAGCTGTTGATGCTTACGGACCAATATCTGATAATGCTGGTGGTATCGCAGAGATGGCAGAACTTCCTAAGGAAGTTAGAGAGCGTACAGATAAATTAGATGCAGTAGGTAATACTACAGCAGCTATAGGTAAAGGTTTTGCGATTGCTTCTGCAGCGTTAACGGCTTTAGCTTTGTTCTCTGCTTTTATGAAAGTGGCCAATGTAACTTCTATTGATGTGTCACAACCTAAAATTATGGCGGGTCTTTTAGTAGGAGGGATGCTTCCTTTTGTATTCTCCGCGTTGTCAATGAATGCTGTAGGTCGTGCTGCAATGGCAATGATCGAAGAAGTAAGACGTCAATTTAGAGATATTCCTCAGTTAAAAGCCGCTTTACAGGTAATGCGAGAGGTAGATTCAGATATGTCAAAAGCGACACCAGAACAACGTGCTATTTTTGATGCCGCCGATGGTTATGCGGAATATGACAAGTGTGTGGATATTTCTACAAAAGCTTCTATTAGAGAAATGGTTTTGCCGGGCCTATTGGCAATAGTGGTTCCAGTTGCGGTTGGTTTTATAGGTGGTGCAGAAATGCTAGGTGGTCTTTTGGCTGGTGTAACAACTTGTGGTGTTCTAATGGCAATCTTCCAATCTAATGCTGGTGGTGCTTGGGATAACGCTAAGAAGATGATTGAGTCTGATGGTCGTAAAGGTACGGATGCACACAAAGCAGCCGTTGTAGGTGATACGGTGGGTGATCCATTTAAAGATACTTCGGGACCTTCTTTAAATATTCTTTTAAAATTGATGTCTGTTGTGGCTTTGGTTATTGCGCCAAGTATTGCAATGGAAGCTACTGGCATGGCCGGTGTAGAGAATAATAAAGAGATTAGGATTGAAATGAATGACCTAGATTCTCACATGGCCGAGGCAACAATTGCATATACTACAGTTGTGAACGGTGAAAAATTATCTCAAGAGAAAATTTTTAAAGGAACTCAATCAGACGTAAAAAATCAATTGATGGCTTTTGAGAAAAACGTTGAATCGAATAAAGGTAAAGAAACCGAAATCACTATTGAAAATGTGGATATTCGAAAATAACTTAACCTAATTCATATTTAAAAAGGGACCATGAAAATGGTCCCTTTTTTATTTATTGAAGTCTAAAATTTATTGGGATGCTAAAAGGGACTCTTACTGGTGTACCCCTCTGTTTTCCCGGTTCCATTTGAGGTAGTTTATCTATTATTCTTTTGGCTTCTTTTTCAAGGCTTTTGTCTGGTCCTCGCAATTGTACATTGCCAATGCTTCCGTCTTTTTGTATTACAAACATAATATTCACCCTGCCTTGTATGCCCATTTCTTGTGCAGATTCAGGATATCTAAAGTTTTTTGCAATATGTTTGTTCATCATTGTTTGGAAACACGCTCTTTTGTTCTGTTCCTTTTCACATCCTGGAAAAACCGGTACATCTTCAATAACCATAAAGGACATCTCTTCTGGCTCATCGTTATCCATTACTTCAATATCTGAGACCTCTAAGATTTTTTCTTCTTGGTCTGTTTCGGAAGATTCAATTATGTCTTCTATTTCTTCGTCTTCATCATCAATTATCTCAATAATAGGTGGCGCCTGAATTTGTTTAGGAGATGGTGGTGTTTTAAACTCTACCAAAATGGGTAGCTCTTCAGTTAGCTCATCCTCAATATTCATAGAAATATCATAGTCATAGGAATGATCGTAGGTTTTCCATTCAAATGCTGCTAGGGTTAACATAAGAACAAATAGTAGTCCAAATAGAAAGTAAATGGGTCGGTTGCGGTTCAGGTCCTGTTGTGGATTTTTCTTTGGCTTCATTTTTTTTGAATTTTAGCGTCTATCTGCAGAATAGATTTGGTTAAACTTACTGCTGAACTCTTTTCTAAAAAACCACCGTTGAGGGAAACCTACCTTTGGTTGCGTGAACGTTCCTTTTGAGCACTTGTAGTTTTTTATTAGGTCTAGTCCAAGTGCTATATTTAAGTATATTTGATGCTATGGGTTTATTCGGGAAGAAAGACAAGTTGCAGATCATTGCTTTTCAGAGTTATGGTACGGATTCGCATTTTTATGCACGCGGCCGAGCTTTGGAGGATGAAGAAATAGATTTGTCCCAAAAAGGTTTCTTCAATCTAATTTGGAACAGTTACAAACGATTTGAAACCGATGAAATAAGACACACCTCCGTGAAGGTAAAACTATCAGATGGTAGAATATTATCCGGTAAAACCGATAGGAGAGGCTATTACGTTTTTGATGAATCCCTTGAGGATTTAGGTCAGCTTACCAATCAGGAAGGATGGTTAAACTATGAAATTGCATATGATGATAGTGCTCTGCGTAGAGAAATACTTCATCAAAACCGCTTTCCGGGTGAGGTTTTAATTCCTTCTAAAAATGCGGAATTTGGAGTTATAAGCGATATAGATGATACCATCTTACATACCGGTGTAGTATCTTCTCTAAAGTGGCGTGTGGTGGTGAACACTATTTTAAAACGTGCAAGTAAGCGAACACCACTTAAGGGTTCGGCAGAGTTTTATGGTTTGTTACATAGAGGAAAATCCGGAGCAGCTGCTAATCCAATCTTTTACGTAAGCCACAGCCCATGGAACTTGTACCGCTATCTAGAACTTTTTCTTCAAGAAAATGATTTTCCAAAAGGACCTATTCTTTTGCGAAATTTTCCCAGATTGGGAGGTGGTAAATCAAGAGCAGAGAAACCTCAAAAACAAAAGGAAATACTCAATATCTTAAAAACCTATCCGAATCTAAAATTTATCTTGATAGGAGATAGTGGTGAGCATGACGCAGATATTTATAAAGAAATAGCAGAGCTTTACCCTAAACAAGTTAGCGCAATCTATTTAAGAAGTGTAGCCCATAAAAGGAGAATGGAACGCGTAAGCGGACTGTTCGAAACCTACAAAACAACACCGGTATTATTGGTGGAAAGTAGTGAACAGGCCATTGCTCATGCTAAAGAAAATGGTTTTATAAAATGATTTCTACCTAGAATAAGCCGTTAATCTCTGCATCGATTTTATTGATAACTGTACCTAAATCTTCAGGTTCATCAACAAAATCTAAATTGTCTACATCAATTATAAGAAGGTTTCCTTTGCTATAACCATGTATCCATGCTTCGTAACGTTCATTTAGTCTACTCAAGTAGTCTATTGATATACTGTTCTCATATTCACGGCCTCTTTTATGAATTTGTTTTACCAAATTAGGAATAGAGCTACGTAAATAAATAAGCAGGTCAGGAGGTTGAACTAAGCTTTCCATCAACTCAAAAAGACTTTGGTAATTAGTAAAATCCCTATTGGTCATAAGGCCCATAGCATGCAAGTTGGGTGCAAAAATATAGGCATCTTCATAAATGGTCCGATCTTGTATAATATCCTTGCCACTTTCTCTTATTTGGAGGATTTGACGAAACCTTGTGTTCAAAAAGTAGATTTGAAGATTAAAACTCCAACGTTCCATTTGATTATAAAAATCATCTAGATACGGGTTGTCTACGACCTCTTCAAAATTGGCTTCCCAGTTGTAATGTTTTGCTAATAATCTAGTTAAGGTTGTTTTTCCCGCACCGATGTTTCCGGCAACTGCTATGTGCATAGAGCTAAATTAATTAATGGTTGTGTTGTTGTTTTCAGAACAATTAGAAGGTACAAGATACAAGATAACTGTATGAAGTAAAAAAAATATTTCAAGCACAGAGGAAAAAATGTTTAAATGCGCATTTATTTTCTTTTGAAAGGTGGATTAAACCAAATGGATTTTTCACAGTCTTAAATTCAATCTAACAAACTATTATGATGAAAGATAAGTGGTCTATAGGTTTAATTCTTGTTTTGCTATGCGCTAGTTCGTACGCACAAGATTTTCAGGGAAAAGCAACATACCAGAGCAAGACTCAGGTAAATATGGATTTTGGAGGTAGAAAAATACCAGAAGACCGTAAAAAGGAGATAATGGAGCGCATGAAAAAGGCCAATGAAAAAACCTTTGAGCTTACTTTCAATCAGACAGAATCTATATATGAGGAAGAAGAACAGTTAGAACAACCAGGAGGTAGAGAAGGTGGTAGAAGACCACGTTTTGGTGCTATGATGGCTTCTGGTGGTGATTTATACAAGGATATTAAAAGCCAGAGATATTTAATCAAAAACGAGCTTTTGGGTAAAATTTTTCTAGTTGATGATGAATTGGAGAAACTAGATTGGAAATTAGAAAGTGATACCAAACAGATAGGGAATTATACGGCTTTTAAGGCTACGGCTGTAAAGACTATAAAACGTCCTAATATGAGAGCTGTTTTTCGCCGTCCAAATGATTTGGAGAAGAAAGAAGGTGAGAAAAAAGATGAGGAATTCATTATAAAGGAAGTTGAAATTATAGCGTGGTATACTCCAGAGATACCTATTAACCAAGGTCCAGCTTCCTATTGGGGGCTTCCGGGACTTATTCTTGCTGTAAGTGATGATATTACGACTATAGTGTGTTCTGAAATCACTTTAAACCCATCTGAGAAAATAGAAATCAAGGCTCCGAGTAAAGGTAAAAAAGTTACTCAGACGGAATATGATGAGATATCACAGGAGAAGATGAAAGAGATGCGCGAAAACTTTAGGAATAGACGTGGACGAGGAGACGGCCGCCCTCAATAATATTTCTATTCACAAACTATTACCAAGTTGCATCTAACAATTTCATAATGAGAAATATTTTATTATTTGTCTTTTTCCTTACCATGGTAACCATGGGCGTGGCTCAAGAAATTTCATTGACCGGAACGGTTAAGGACAGTTTAGATGTGGGTGTGGATATGGCTAACGTTATAGCTATAAATACGGAAACCAAAGGGTTGGAATCGTATGGCATTACAAACCATGCCGGGCTGTATAAGTTAAAGCTGAAATCTGGATTTCAATACACGGTAAAAGTTAGTTACTTGGGTTTTAAGACCGAGTCATTTACGTTTACCGCAACTGATGCCGATGCCGTTAAGGACATTATCATGCAGGAACAGGCAAGTCAATTAGATGAGGTAGAGGTAACTTATGAAATGCCAGTGTCCGTAAAAGGCGATACTATTGTTTATGATACGGATGCTTTTGTTTCTGGTACCGAAAAAAAGCTGAAAGACGTTCTGGAGAATCTTCCAGGTATAGAGATAAACGATGATGGTCAGATAGAGGTAGAGGGGAAGACTGTTAGCAAGGTTATGGTAGAAGGGAAAGATTTTTTTGATGGCGATACTAAATTGGCTGTTGAAAATATTCCCGCAAATGCTCTAAGTAAGGTTGAAGTATTAAGAAATTTCAATGAGGTTTCTCAAATGAAAGGCCTTACTAATGATGATGATAATGTGGCCTTGAACATTAGGCTGAAAGAAGGGAAAAAGAATTTTTGGTTTGGTGAGTTAACGGCGGGCTTTGGTCCTGATGATAGATATCTAGCACATCCTAAACTTTTCTATTACAGTCCCAAATACAGCATTAATATTATTACCGATTTAAACAATCTAGGCGAAGTTCCTTTTACTCGGAACGACTATAGAAATTTTACCGGTGGCTTTAGGAATATAAACTCAAGAGGAGGTAGTTCAATAGCAACCGGAGCTGATGGGTTGGGTCTTTCTACAGCACAGAACAATAGAGCTAATGATATAGATACTAAGTTTGCTGCGGCCAACTTTAGTTATGCGCCAACTGAGACATTAGACCTAAGTGGTTTCGGAATTTATTCCTATACAGGAACGTTAATGAAATCTCAAAGAAATACCACCTATATAGCTAGTAACGATGTAGAAAATGCCACAACAAATACAGATCAGACGGTACACCTTGGGCTAGCGAAATTTAGTGCTAGATATAAACCCAATGCTAATTTTCAATTGGATTATGATGCGCTTTTAAAGCAATCCGATGATAATGAAGAGGTAGATGTGCTTTCCATATCCAATATTACGGACGAGATTTCTGAAGTTAAAAAGCAAAGGCCTTTAGCGGTGAATCAGAATCTTAATCTCTACTATACATTGAATGAAAAGAACATTTTTGCAGTAGAGGCACAGCATTTGTATCAAGACGAAGACCCTTTTTATGAAGCAATTAGGAGTGAATTTGCTTTTGCCGATATTTTTCCAGTAGATGAAAATCAAAATCTATATAATATAAATCAATCTAAAAATGTGATCACCAATAAAGTAGATGCAAAGGTTGATTATTATCGTGTGCTTGGTTCTAAAAGTAACCTCAATCTTACACTAGGAACCACCCAAAGTCATCAGAACTTTAGTTCGGATATCTTTCAGATTTTAGATAATGAAGATACGTTAGATATGACTGGAGTTGAGTTTGGTAATGACGTTACTTTTAATGTTTCGGATTTGTATTTGGGACTTCATTATAAAGTCATCGCAGGAATTTTTACTTTTAATCCAGGAGTTACACTCCATCAATTCAATGTTAAGAATGAGCAATTAGCAACTGTAGTAGAAGATAATCTTACCTCTCTATTACCGGATTTATATATTAATGCCCAGTTGAAAAAATCAGAAAACATACGTTTCAATTACCGGGTAACAAGGGCTTTTACAGATGTCAGCAATTTTGCGCAAGGGTATGTTGCTAATAATTATAACTCTCTTTATAGTGGCAACAGAGATTTAGAAAGTGCTCTAAATCACAATCTATCGTTGAATTTCTTTAGTTTCAATATGTTCAATTTGACCAACATTTTTGCGAACGTAGCCTATACCAAACGAATAGATGCGCTAAAAAGTAGTGCTGATATTATTGGAATTAATAGGGTGAGTACGACTATCAATTCCAATTTTGAAGATGAGTCATTGTCCGCAAGTGGGAATTATGAACGCACTTTTGGCAAGATAAAAGGTTCTGTAAGAGGGAATGTGTCATGGTCTACAACCAATAATTTAATTGATAACCTGCAACGTACATCCAATTCTTTTACGCAAAACTATACGGGGGCATTATCAACTAATTTTAAAGATGCACCCAATTTAGAATTGGGGTACAGATATACCGTAAATAATTATGAAAACGGAAATTTAGAGACTACATACTTTACAAGCAGGCCTTATGCTAGGTTTGATGCTACTTTTCTGAAGAACTTTATTTTTAATATTGATTATGACTATTATAATTATACAGACAAGGAAGATACTATTGCCAATACGTATAGTTTTTTAGAATCTAATATTACGTATCAAAAGAAAGATAGCCATTGGGAGTATGGTATAAAAGGCACCAACTTGCTAAATACCACTACATTGAATAGAGATAGTACCAATGATTTATTTTTTACTACCCAGACCTATTTTGTGCAGCCTCGCTACATACTTTTTTCGGTAAAATATGACCTATAATTAATAATGAATAGGGGGTTTAAATATGTTATTTATTAATTGAGGCAATAAATAACACGATATTAATATATTGAACTGAACATTTTTTATACTTTTGCGTCCTAGTTATAAATAAAGAGGAGGGATTTGACTGATTGCAACCTCTGTTTTGAGTCTGAGTTAGACTATGAAACAAAAAAAATGCTAAAGCAGTTGATGTTGAATTTTTTCACATCATCTTCTTCGGGCATTGCGTTCAAATCCTTTTATAAAAATAAAAGTTTGTTATGCCATATTTATTTACTTCCGAATCTGTTAGCGAAGGACACCCTGATAAAGTTGCCGATCAAATAAGCGATGCCTTATTAGATCACTTTTTGGCTTTTGATCCAGAAAGCAAGGTTGCTTGTGAAACTTTGGTTACCACAGGTCAGGTAGTTTTAGCCGGAGAGGTTAAGAGCGATACTTATTTAGATGTTCAAACCATTGCAAGAGATGTAATCAATGGAATTGGTTATACCAAAGGTGAATATCAGTTTAGTGGAGACTCTTGTGGGGTTATTTCACTTATTCATGAGCAGTCTCAAGACATTAGCCAAGGTGTAGATCGCGGTCAAAAAGAACAGCAAGGAGCAGGAGATCAAGGTATGATGTTCGGTTATGCTACTAAAGAGACAGAAAACTACATGCCTTTGGCTTTAGATATTTCGCATAAAATTCTTCAGAATTTAGCAGACTTACGTAGAGAAGGTAAAATCATAGATTACTTAAGACCAGATGCCAAATCTCAGGTTACTATTGAGTATTCTGATGATAATGTGCCCCAGCGAATAGATACTATTGTCATCTCTACACAACATGATGCTTTTGATGCGGATGATGATGTTATGTTAGCTAAAATCAAAAAAGATCTTGTAGAGATTTTAATACCAAGGGTTGTTGGGCAATTGCCTGAGGCAACTCAAAACTTATTTGACGATAAGATTAAATATCACATTAACCCAACCGGAAAGTTTGTAATTGGTGGGCCTCATGGTGATACCGGACTTACGGGAAGAAAAATAATTGTTGATACTTACGGTGGTAAAGGAGCTCACGGTGGTGGTGCTTTTAGTGGAAAAGACCCAAGTAAGGTAGATAGAAGTGCCGCTTATGCAGCACGTCATATTGCTAAGAATTTAGTGGCAGCAGGTGTTGCCAATGAAATTTTGGTGCAGGTTAGTTATGCTATTGGAGTGGTAGAGCCTACTTCCATATATGTGGACACGTACGGTACATCTAACGTAAGCCTTTCTGATGGTGAAATTGCCAAGAAGGTGAAGGCACTTTTTGATATGCGTCCACATGCTATTGAAGAACGTTTAAAGTTGCGTAACCCTATTTATTTAGAATCTGCAGCTTATGGCCATATGGGTAAAGAACCAAGAACAGTAACTAAGGTTTTTGAATCGCCATACAACGGTCGTATTGAGAAAGAAGTAGAATTGTTTACTTGGGAAAAGTTAGACATGGTAGATGAGGTGAAAAAAGCCTTTAATTTATAAATTTTTCAAAAATGTTGGTGAATTTAAATTCACCGACTATATATTTGCATTCACAAAAGTTCAAACACGTATTGAATAGTTATCAAGAAAGGTGGAGGGAATAGACCCTTTGAAACCTTAGCAACCCTTTGCCTCTTTGCGCAGAGAAGGTGCTACATTCTATCCCTGTAATATTGGGACAGATAACAAAATAGATTACTCATACTAATCTTTTGCCTTCTTATAACTCTTTTGATATTTTACCTAATTGCGAGGCTGCAGTTTAGGGTTGGGCTTTTAATTATTTTAAATAACAATTAAAAATCTAAGATTATGAGTGACCAGAAATTCTCAACCAACGCATTACATGCCGGACATGATACTACGCAGACTGCGGGTACACGTGCTGTGCCTATTTATCAGACATCATCATACGTTTTTAATGATACGGACCATGCAGCTAATTTATTTTCGTTAGCAGAACTTGGTTTTATATATACGAGATTGAACAACCCTACCAATCAAATTCTTCAAGATAGATTGGCTGCCGTAGAAGGTGGGGTAGGAGCTGTAGTTTTTGCTTCGGGAACTGCTGCTATTTCTACAGGTTTATTGACACTTTTAAAAGCGGGAGACCATATTGTGGCTTCCAGCAGTTTATACGGTGGTACTTTCAATTTATTGAATGTTACCTTGCCAAGATTGGGAATCACTACAACTTTTGTAGATGCATCTGATCCAGAAAGTTTTGGAAAAGCAGTACAAGATAATACTAGAGCTTTCTTTGTAGAGTCTTTAGGAAATCCAAAATTGGATGTACTTGATTTAAAAGCGATTTCAAAACAGGCTAAAGCGGCACAGGTTCCTTTTATTGTAGATAACACAGTAGCTTCGCCAGCACTTTTGAATCCAATTGAGCATGGTGCTAACCTGGTTATACATTCACTTACTAAATATATTGGTGGTCATGGTTCTTCTTTAGGTGGAGCTATAATTGACGCCGGAACTTTTGATTGGACTAACGGAAAATTCCCTGAATTTACTGAGCCATCCGCAGGTTATCACGGTTTGGTTTATAGCGAAGCTTTAGGTGCAGCTGCTTTTACTTTCAAATTGATTTTAGAAGGATTGCGTGATTTTGGTGGAGCTTTGAGTCCGTTTAATGCATTCCAGATTATTCAAGGTTTGGAAACATTGAATGTACGTATCAAGCAACATAGTGTAAACGCTCTAGAATTGGCTACTTGGTTAGAAGGAAGAGAAGAAGTGGCATGGGTAAACTACCCAGGTCTTAAGAGTAGTAAGTACTACGATTTAGCCAAAGAATATCTACCAAAAGGACAAAGTGGATTAGTTACGTTTGGAATAAAAGGAGGTTTTGAGGCGGCTAAAAAAGTTACCGATGCTACTAAGATTTTCTCTCTATTAGCTAACATTGGCGATACCAAATCATTAATCATTCACCCAGCTAGTACAACGCATCAGCAGTTAAATGCAGAGCAATTGGCATCAGCAGGTGTAGGTCAAGATTTAATTCGTTTGTCAGTTGGTTTGGAAGATATAGAGGATCTAAAAGCAGATTTGGAAAACGCTTTCGCAGCGCTCTAATCAATATAAGTTTTTCTATTAGAAATTAATAAGACCTAACCCGGTATTATGTCGGGTAGGTCTAATATAAGTCGTATGCTTCATCATTTGAAATTAGCAAACTATACTACAATTAGTGGGGTAACTCAAGATATTGAGTTGTCTTATCAGTTGTTTGGTCAAAAATTGCACACTGCTCCCATTGTACAGGTCAACCATGCTTTAACCGGTAACTCTAATGTTACGGGAAAAGGCGGCTGGTGGTCTGCACTTATTGGGGAGGGCAAGTGCATTGACACCAGAAAATATACGATACTATCGTTTAATATTCCCGGAAACGGAGAGGATAAATTTATTATCGATAATTATAAGGATTTCGTATCAGGAGATATTGCAAGAATTTTCTTGTTAGGTCTTCAAAAGCTTGAAATCACGAAATTGTTCGCTCTTTTGGGTGGCTCTTTAGGAGGAGGTATTGCTTGGGAAATGGCTGCACTCAACCCTAAAATGATGCAACATTTGATTCCCGTGGCATCTGATTGGAAATCTACGGATTGGTTGATAGGTAACTGTCAGATTCAAGAGCAATTTTTGGTAAATAGTAAGCAGCCTGTTCATGATGCACGTATGCATGCTATGCTTTGTTATCGTACACCGGAATCGTTCAAAGAACGTTTCAAAAGGAGTACTAATGAAGAGCTCCAGGTTTTTAATGTGGAGAGCTGGTTAAGACATCACGGAGAAAAACTGCAAGAACGTTTTCAGCTTTCGGCCTATAAATTAATGAACCAATTGCTCAAGACTATAGATGTCATGAGAGATGGGGAACAGAATTTTATCGACCTTCAAAATAGTGATGTAAACATTCATATTATTGGGGTAGATTCTGATTTGTTCTTTACGGCAAAAGAAAATAAAGAAACTTTCAAGCGTTTAGCTCAGGCTAATGGTAACGTTACTTATGGTGAGGTACATTCTCTTCATGGGCACGATGCTTTTTTGATTGAGTTTGAACAGATGGAAAGGTTGCTGGAACCTATTTTTAGTACCAATGGAAAGTCAAAACAAGCAAAGGTCCTAAAGTTTGGCGGAAAATCACTTGCCAATGGTGAAGGGTTGGAACGTGTCTTGGAAATTATTTCTAGCAAGGTAAAAGAAGGTGAAAATATTGCCGTAGTTCTGTCTGCTCGGGCAAAGGGGACGGATCAATTGGAAGCTATTTTAGAAAAGGCCGCCAATGGCGAAAACTATTATAAAGATTTTGAGGCTTTTGAAAAATATCAGAAGCATACATTTAAGAACGTTAACCTTTCGGCGGAGTTCAAAGACCTCGCAAAGTTGCTTGAAGGAGTATCTCTTTTGGGAGATTACAGCTTAAAGATAAAGGATCAGTTATTATCTTTTGGAGAGCTTATTTCCGCGAAATTGGTTACTAAATTATTGATAGGGAAAGGCATAAAAGCTGTAATGCTAGATTCTAGAAAACTGATAAAAACCGATTCTAATTTTGGCGATGCTTCTGTTAATGAAGCTTTGTCAAAAGAGAATGTGTTACGAAAGTTTGCTAAGTTAGAGGCAGATGAAGTGCCTATTATTACAGGTTTTATAGCTTCTGATGAAAAAGGAGAAACAACAACTTTGGGTAGGAACGGTAGTAACTATTCTGCAGCATTGTTCGCTAACTTTTTGAATGCAGAAGAGCTCCAGAATTACACCCATGTAGATGGTATTTACACGGCTAATCCTGATTTGGTGTCAGATGCTAAACGTATCTCTCACCTTTCTTATGGGGAGGCTAATGAACTAGCTAATTTTGGTGCTACTATTTTGCACGCCAAAACCATAATTCCATTACTGGAAAAGAATATTCCGCTGCGTATTTTAAATACGTTCAACAATGATAATGAAGGCACACTAATAAGTGCAAAGACCGAAGAGGGTGGTATTAAATCGCTATCTGTTATTGAAAATGTATCCTTAATTAATGTAGAGGGTAGAGGTCTTTTGGGTAAAGTAGGGGTGGATGCCCGTATTTTTAGCGCACTTCAAAAAAGTAATATAAGTGTTAGTATTATTTCGCAAGGTTCTTCTGAGCGAGGTATTGGGTTGGTTGTAAATGCCGATCAAGCTCTAGAAGCCAAACGTGCTTTAGATAGAGAATTTGAAAGCGATTACCAGTCTAAGGATATTAATATGATTACCGTTTTGGATGAGGTTTCGGTTATATCAATTGTGGGTCAGGACTTGAGTACGTTCCATAGACCGTACAACTCTTTGATTAAAAACCAGATTGCACCGCTACTTTTTAATAACACGGTATCTGGCAAGAACGTGAGTCTTGTCCTAAGAAAATCTGACTTGAATAAAGCATTGAATGTAATGCACGGTCAGATTTTTGGAATTAGCAAAAAGGTGAACTTGGTCATTTTTGGTCACGGAAATGTTGGTGGAACGCTTATTGACCAAATCTTAAAATCGACTAAGACCATACAAAAGCGAAAAGGTATAGACCTGAATGTTTTTGCTGTAGCCAATTCTAGAAAGATTTTATTGAATAAAAAGGGAATTCCTAAAAACTGGAAATCCGCGATTGAGGATAAAGGTATTGCTTATAGCGTTGAAGATGTTATTGCCTATACAAAAGAGCACCATTTAGAAAATCTGATTGTTGTTGATAATACGGCAAACAGTGATTTTGTAGCTCATTATTTTGAGTTTGTAGAGAATGGTTTTGATATAGTTTCGTCCAATAAAATAGCGAACACATTAGGCTTTGATTATTATCAACTATTGCGAGAAGAACTGGACAAACATCAGAAACAATACTTGTATGAAACTAATGTAGGCGCTGGTCTTCCTTTAATAGATACTATACGTTTATTACATCTTTCAGGTGAAAATATCACAGGTATAAAAGGTGTATTCTCGGGCTCGTTAAGTTATATTTTCAATACTTTTTCTGAGAGCGAAGAGCCATTTTCGAACATATTAAGAGCGGCAATGAAAAGCGGCTTTACGGAACCAGACCCTCGTGAAGACCTTTCCGGTAATGACGTAGGTAGAAAGCTGTTGATTCTTGCAAGAGAATTGGATTTGAGCAATGAGTTTTCTGATATAAATATTGAAAACCTAATACCGGAAGAATTGAGAGATGGCGATGTAAACCATTTTCTTGACAACCTAGATTTGGTAGATGCGAAGTTCAACGAAATTAAAAAGAATCAGAAACCAGGTCATGTATTACGATATGTGGGCGATTTACACGGAAACCTTCAAGAAGAGAAAGGTATATTAGATGTAAAACTTGTTTCGGTGCCAAAAGAAAGTGCTTTAGGGCAAGTAAAAGGTTCTGATTCTATAATTGAGATTTATACGGAATCTTATGGTAAAAATCCATTAGTGATACAAGGAGCGGGAGCAGGCGCTGCAGTTACGGCAAGAGGTGTTTTTGGGGATATCCTCAGAATAGCCGAAAAAGGATAAATTATAAAATTGAAACAGTAGAGAAAGTTCTCTTTCTGTAAATTACATGATCATGGAAAAGAAATTTGAAACGAACGCCATTCGAACACAGTTGGAACGTACTAAAAATCTAGAGCACTCTGTACCAATGTACATGACTTCTAGTTTTGTGTTTGAAGATGCAGAAGATATGCGCGCTTCGTTTGCGGAAGAGAAAGAAAGAAACATCTACTCGCGTTATTCAAATCCCAATTCATCTGAATTCATAGAGAAGGTATGCCAGATGGAAGGTGCCGAAAATGGGTTTGCTTTTGCTTCGGGAATGGCTGCTGTATTTTCTACGTTGGCGGCGCTTTTAGATAGTGGCGACCATGTGCTTTCTGCACGTAGTATTTTTGGGTCAACACATTCGTTGTTCACTAACTTTTTCCCGAAATGGAATATTGATCATAGCTACTTTAAGATTGATGACTTAGATGCTATTGAGGGATTGATTACACCAAAGACCAAAATCATATATGCAGAATCTCCTACTAACCCAGGTGTAGATATACTGGATTTGGAAGCTTTAGGAAAGATTGCAAAAAAGCATAATTTAATATTGGTAATAGACAATTGTTTTGCATCACCTTACTTACAACAGCCTATTAAATTTGGAGCAGATTTGGTAATCCACTCTGGAACGAAATTAATGGATGGTCAAGGTCGTGTGCTTGCAGGTATTACTGTAGGGTCTAAAGAATTAATAGATAAAGTATATCGTTTCTCTCGTATTACCGGGCCGGCATTGTCTCCTTTTAATGCTTGGGTACTTTCTAAAAGCTTGGAAACACTAGCGGTACGTGTTGACCGTCATTGTGAAAATGCATTGAAATTAGCGGAATTTTTGGAAGCGAATGAGAAAGTGAATTGGGTGAAATATCCATTTCTAAAATCGCACCCTAAATATGAAATTGCTAAAAAGCAGATGAAAGCCGGTGGGTGTGTAGTAGCTTTTGAGATTAAGGGTGGACTACAAGCCGGACAAAAGTTTTTCGACTCTATAAA
This sequence comes from Zobellia barbeyronii, assembly GCF_018603515.1. Classification (GTDB taxonomy): domain Bacteria; phylum Bacteroidota; class Bacteroidia; order Flavobacteriales; family Flavobacteriaceae; genus Zobellia; species Zobellia barbeyronii. Next base: position 844,584 of record NZ_JACATN010000003.1, on the reverse strand, counting down.
AATGTTATCGCTTTCGGCTAACTTGGGTGATGCACGTAGTATAGTAACGCATCCTGCCTCTACTACTCATAGTAAGCTTTCTGTAGAAGAAAGAGCAGAAACGGGCATCACAGACGGTATGGTGCGTGTCTCTGTAGGTCTAGAGCATATAGATGATATTATTGCCGATATTTCTCAGGCGTTAGGGTAGAGAAGAAAATACTGTAGCATTTTATTTTAGTAGTTACTAAAAAAGAAAAGCTTCCCAACGGGAAGCTTTTTTATTATCTAGAAGCCTAGTTTTTTTACCACAGCCAAGGGTTCCAAAAGATTAATTCATTAGCTTTTCTAGATTCTTCAAAAAAATTAGTAGGGGAGAGTCCATCTAACTATAGGCTGGAGCACCGTTAGTAGGTGTCTTGTTTTTTTTTGAGGCTTCAAAATGATGTACTTAGTATCTATTTATAGTTTTTTGGAAGCCACAGTTTTTGGGCTAACCTTTCTTTTCCAATAGATAATATAGATAGTTCCAAGAACGGTAGGAAGTGTCCAGGCAATGAGGTTTCCAATGCTAAGACCAGCAATTATAAATGCCGTAATAGAAGCAATTAAGGCACCTATCATTTTGCCGATATGTGATATTAACCACCCATTTTTGGTCTTCTGAGAATTTCTATAAAACTGAAAGTCTTTAAGCGTCAAGAGCAGCCCAAACCCTCCAAAAAATACATATAATACACCCATAGTATTCGTGTTCAAAAGGGTATATATGCCAATTCCCAGCATTATCACCGAAAAGAAAAACATACTTCCTGAAATTACTTTGTCTATTAAATCGGCTTCAGTTTTTATTTTGAAAGCCAACGCACGATTGCCGACCAGAACAAGATATATGGTGAATAAGCCTATTAGTAATAGAAATAGATTTTCATGATTTGGCGTCATGGCTATTGGCATGGAAATTACAGAACTACCAATCATTCCAATAGAGAACAATTTGCCGAATTTTTTGTGTAACGAGCTACCTTTTTTAACAATGATGCTTCCTATTCCGGTAATCAAGCCCACTCCTCCAAAGAAAGCGTGTAGGTAAATAAAGAAAGTAATCGTTTGTTCCATGGTGTTTGTATTGGTTATTAAAGTAAAACTCGGACAATACCATGGTTTTTTAAAGAAGATGTTTCTGAGTTGTAGTTATTAGGGGGTGAATTGAAAAAATGTTTAGTAATGTCATTTGTTGACGTTTATTGCTCCAGTAATGTGCTAAGCTGTTGATTAGTCTCGTCCGGTAAATCCTTTAGCGTTTGAATGTGCTGCGTATTTGTTTCCCAAAATGTTTTTGGTTCTTTGGCAGAAGCAAAAATCATTTGGCCACGTTCAATAGGAACTGCCCTGTCTTTTGTACTGTGAATAATTAGTTTTGGTATGTTTTTTATATCCGCAATATCTCTAATGGCCACATAATCTTGATTATATGCTGTGGAATCTTTAATGAAATTACGCATCAAGAATCCCTGAAAATTATCTTCAATAAAGCTGTAGGCAGATGCTAAAGAACCATCTAAAACCAAAGCGTCTACTTTATCAGGGTTGCCTTTGGTAAGCTTAACGGCAACTTGGCCACCTAAAGACATGCCGTATACTACGGTTTTGATACTGTCATTTTTAACATGCTTCAAAAAATCTGTGAATGCTGCTTCAGAATCTTTCAAAATCCCCCTATAATTGGGTTTTCCGGTGGATTTTCCATAACCTCTCCAATCCGTAGAATATACTTTAAATCCATTATTGACTAAGGGTTTAATTAAATCTGCATACGTACTGGTGTTACCGCTATTTCCTCTAACTAGAAATATGTTAGCTTTTGGATTCGTTTTTGGACTGAATATATAGGTGTGTATGGTAATAGAATCTTCTACTTGTAAAGTATTTTCTGAAAAATTGAAATCAGTCATATCACCAACCTCCGTAGAAGGTCTGTAAAATAGTATTGTTTCGTTATTAGTAATCAAAGCCTTTGTATAAGGGTCAGACAGATAAAGATACGCGGCGTAAATAGCTAATAGAATTAGTATAGAAAGGCTAATAGTTTTTATTTTTTTCATGTTTTAAAGTGGTTGCTAAGTTAAATTAGAGCCATTGCTGTAAAGTGTTCTTCATATTCATTCTGGGCATTGAAAAGGTATTCGACCTTTTGTCTAAGAACTCAATCAGTAAGATGTTTTTTTTAATTAATTCTGATGTATTCAAGTTTAAATTTCCAATCTGCTCTTTACTTTTTTTGTTTATTTCAAATAGGAGCTCTATTATATTTTCAATATGAACTTCATTCATATTACCAACTATATTCAATAAGTCTTCATTTGATTTTTCTATAATTTCTACCAATGATAAATCAAATTCACTTTTTAGTGCTTGGTCAATCTCGTTTGCTTCTGAGCCTATATTTCCAGCATTAGAACCTTTTACCTTACCAATAAGCATCTGTATAAGCATGGTTAGCCTTTGTATTTCTCTTAAGATAAAATCTTTTTCGTCAATCAAAATTTATATAGATTTAATGAAAATCCAAGGCAGTTTGGAATGAATGTGGGGTGGTATAATAAGTACTTCTAATTAAACCGCTTTCGCAAACGGTGTTCTATCTGTAGGTAAGTCCAACTGAGATAAAACAGCATCTAAATCGGCTAAAGAATCTTCATCTATGACTTGAGTATAGATGGTCAATTCCTCTCGTTTCGTTTTTAATATATAATCACCAGCGAATTTTTTGACCTGTGTAATTTCATTCAAATTCATCTTTTTTTTTTTTCTGAAATAGTAGGTTTCTACTAATAGTACCATCTTTAATGGTCAGATATTGGTTTTTGTTTTCATAAAAATATTGGGCGAGGTACAAGACAAACACTACAAAGTAGGTATAGTCAAACCATTGTCTTTTGCTGCTGAAAAAGAGAGTCAAGACAACCAGAACCCCCCACAGAATAGCTATAAATAGGTTTACTCGTAATCGCTTTTTCTTATATCGGATGTTCATTTCTTGAATTTTGACGATAATACCAATAAGCCACTTAAACAACTAGACTAAAATAAGTATAATCTTACACTTTTATAAACCTTACCGTTTTGACATGGTTTAATCCATCTGATTTTTATAGCACATAGTGAGTTATCTATATAAGAAAGAGCTGAAACAGGTGTAATGGAGGGTATAGGTTGTGTGACCGTCTTTCTTAAAAAAATAGATAGTAATATAGAAGTGGCAAACCAGATTGGCGTGAAATCTATTCGGAAAGTAGTTGTAATAATTCTGAAATAAAAGCTTGTCTTCCTTCATTATTGAGGGGAGCTTTGTTAAATAGTACGGTTATTGCTGTTTCATTTTCTAGATTTATTAATAGCTCTGAGTTGAAACCTCCAGTTAAACCATTATGTTGAATAAAGGATTTATCCGGTAGACTAGTAGGTGTAAATTTAAACCAGCCCAAACAATTTTGACTTTTTCCATAATCACCGGTTTCATATTCTTTAAAGTAAACTTCATGAGTTATCCGTATAGCATTGCCTAGTTGTGTTTCTGGGGGGGTAATATTTGCCTGAGCATAGATTAATAAATCTGAGATTGTGGAATTAATTACTCCTGCACCATCTAATGCATTCAACGTTTCCCAATAGTCTGTTTCTTTCCCTTTGTAATTATATCCCGTAGCCCAATTATCAATATTGGTATCTTCAAAATATGCCGTCGTATTACTTAGACCTAATGGAATCGTAAGTTCTTGCTGAAGTACTTTACCATAATCCATTTCATAATTTCGTTTTAAAACAGTACCAACTATTCCCATACCTACGTTAGAGTACAAAAATTGGGTAAAAGGATCAGCGTGTAACCTTGCATTTTCTATATATGAATATAAAAGGCGTTCATCATAATCGGCAAATTCTTTTCCAGCATCTTTAGATTTATTAAAGTTATTGGGCATACGACCTAAACCAGAAGTGTGTGTTAGTAAATGTTTAAAGTTAACTTCAATACCATTTCTATTTAAGGTAGGTAAATCTTCTGGTAAATACGACTTTATACTTGTTTCGATGTCTAAGTCTTGTTGCAATAACATGTTAACCGCTAGAATAGAGGTGAAAGTCTTAGAAATTGATCCAATTTCATAAAATGTGTTTTGATTAGGAATGTTGCCACTACCTTTTTTTGTTTCACCATAACCATAAAAGTGGGTTTCACCGTTCTTTAATATCCCAATGGAGAGACCTATAGTGTTTAAATTGTCCTTATAGCCGTTGTAGATATTGTCAACTGCAATATCAATATCTGACGATAAATTATTGTTGGTAAGTTCTGCCGGAATATCATCTTTTATAGTACATGAGTTAACCATTAAAAATGTAATCACTAATCCTATACAGTTTATTTTTGTCATCATGTATTTTAAAATTTACATAAAATTCCTAAAGAAATACTAGAAGAAAATCCCTCGGTTGGTCTGGAATAATTGCCCCCATCTAGTTTTATTAATTTATAACCTAAAACTGGTGCAAATGATGCTGATTTTATCTTAAAAAGGTCATAGCTATATTGCAACCCAAAAGATGGACCGAAATTACTTTTAATGCTGTTTTGAGCTATTTGTTCGTTTTGGGCATTATATTCAAACCGATCGTATAGGAATTTCGTTAGAATATAGTTTACGCCAAGATTCACCCTAACATTCAAGCGTTTGGTGAATTCAAATCGATATTGGGCACCGAAACCCAAAATATATCGGTTTTCCGTATTTATTGAATTGAAGAAACCTAAGGAGGGGTTGTATGCGAACGAATGCTTGCCTTTACGATAAAAATCCCTAGAATAAGAAACAGTACTGCCTACATCTAGGCCGTCATAGAAATCTATTAAATAGGTGTCTAAGAATACGCCAATAGTTGTTATCTTATCAGATTTTGAAAAGTCATTAGTTTGAGCATTAATAATTTGAGATATACATAAGAACAATAGTAATTTTATAAACTTCATAAGTAATTGGTTTTGTCCTTAGTTTTGAAAGAATCGATGTTTTTCAAAATTTAAATAATAGTGGCAGCGCAAATATAACTTTGGATTAGTTTCGCTTTAAGAAGGTTTTCCCAAATAAAATTTAAAAAGTGTTAAATTCCCTATATTTACCCCATGCTTTCAAAAAAGACAAAATACGGGTTAAAGGCGCTAACTTACTTGGCTGCGCAGAAAGACAAACAGCCTGTACAGATTTCTGAAATTGCTAAAGCTGAGAATATCTCACAGAAATTCTTAGAGAGTATCTTACTTTCTCTCCGCAAAAGCGGATTTTTAGGTTCCAAGAAAGGTAAAGGTGGTGGCTACTACTTAATTAAAGACCCAAAAGAAGTGCTAATGACAGATGTCATGCGTATTTTGGAAGGCCCAATTGCCATGGTTCCCTGTGTAAGTCTTAACTTCTACGAAAAATGTGCTGACTGTCCGGATGAGGCTACTTGTTCTGTAAATAAGCTCATGCTTATGGTGCGCGATGCCAATTTAGAGGTGTACCGTAACAACACTTTGGCTGATTTAATAGCCTGATTTTCCGATTATTTCATATATCTGGTAAAAAATCTTCAATATTTACTGCATTTTTTTAATAATCTACTAAATCTATAGGGTTAAAGTAAATTCTTTAGATTTCAGCCGTCTAACACAATATAAATGTACTACATTTGTTTACTCTATTAGATTGATAGGGTAATTAGATTAACACAAAAATGATTGTAGATCAATTGATTTTAGATAAAGCAGCTTCCAAAAAGAATTTTTCAGAGGATCAAAAATCTGAAAAACCTGTCCGTAGTATCGCCAAAGCGGTAAGCTGGAGGGTAATTGGTACGTTAGATACCTTGATAGTTTCTTATTTGTTAACTAATGAAGTAGCTATTGCTGCTTCTATTGCTTCTGTAGATTTTGTGACTAAGATGTTTTTGTACTTCTTTCACGAGCGTTTATGGAATAAAATTAATTGGGGTAAATAAATAGGATATGAGTTTTTCAGAAAAAGAAATCCAAAAGCTTAACGAGCGTTTTAAAGAAGCAAATCCTTCGGTAATAATTGATTGGGCTATTGAGAATGCTAAAAATGCGGTAGTTACTACCAACTTTAGACCTTACGAGGTGGCTATTCTAAATGCAGTTGCAGATGTAAAGAACGATATTCCGGTAATTTGGTGCGATACAGGTTATAACACACCAAATACATATAAGCATGCAGAAGAAATCATTGAGAAATTAGGTCTTAATATAGATTTGTATGTGCCTAAACAAACTAGCGCACACCGTGATAGTGTAATGGGAATACCTCAAATAGATGACCCAAAGCATGCCGTTTTTACCGAGCAGGTAAAACTAGAACCTTTTAAAAGAGCAATGGCTGCACATAAGCCAGATGTTTGGTTTACTAACTTAAGAAAAGGGCAAACTGCATTAAGGGATTCATTAGATATTTTGAGTGTAAGCAGAGACGGTGTTCTTAAAGTGAGTCCGTTTTATCATTGGAGCGATGCTCAATTAGATGCATATCTAGAAGAAAAGCAATTGCCTAACGAACATAAATATTTTGACCCAACAAAGGTTCTTGAGAATCGCGAGTGTGGGTTACATACTTAAAAAGACATCCCGCTTTAAGCGAAAAAATAATAATCCAAGCATAGCAGTAGCGAACAATATATTCAAAAAATTATGAGCCAAGATACATCACACATCAACGCCTTAGAAAATGAGGCCATCTACATCTTTAGAGAAGTAGCTGCTCAATTTGAGAGACCGGTACTTTTGTTTTCCGGAGGTAAAGATTCTATTACATTGGTGCGTTTGGCACAAAAGGCATTTTGGCCAGCTAAAATCCCTTTTCCTTTAATGCATATAGATACGGGTCATAACTTTCCTGAAACTATAGAGTTTAGAGATAGATTGGTTGAGGAGTTAGGTCTTGAGCTTATCGTAAGAAATGTTCAGGATTCTATTGATCAAGGTAAGGTAAAAGAAGAATCAGGTCGGTACTCAAGTAGAAACTCTTTGCAGACAACTACATTATTAGATGCTATTGAGGAATTCAAGTTTGATGCTTGTGTTGGTGGTGCTCGTAGAGATGAGGAAAAGGCAAGAGCAAAGGAGCGTATTTTTTCTGTACGTGATGATTTTGGTCAGTGGGATGAGCGTAACCAACGTCCAGAGCTTTTTGATATGTTAAACGGTCAGATAGAATTAGGACAGAACGTACGTGTTTTTCCAATTTCTAACTGGACGGAGCTAGATGTTTGGTCTTATATTAAAGAAGAAGAGATTGAAATACCTTCTATTTACTTTGCACATAAACGTAAAGTATTCTTACGTGACGGTCTAATTTGGTCACATTCTGATTATGTGTACCAAGAAGATGATGAGGAAGTTTTAGAGCGCATGGTACGTTTCCGTACTGTTGGTGATATGAGTTGTACTGCAGCTGTGTTTTCTGATGCTACCGATATTGAGTCTGTTGTTGAGGAAATTCGTGATTCTAGTATTTCTGAAAGAGGAGCCCGTATTGACGATAAAAGGTCAGAAGCGGCAATGGAGAAGAGAAAGCAACAAGGATACTTTTAGAATTCTCAAAAGAGAACTAGTTTAAAAAATTGATTAAAAATGCCAGGAGTATTATGCTCAGGGCCTACAGCCAAAGAAGATGGACGTATTAAAAATAGCAACAGCAGGTAGTGTAGATGACGGAAAAAGTACCTTGATCGGTAGAATTCTGTACGATACAAAATCATTGACTAGCGATAAGCTAGAAGCCATAGAAAAGACCAGTAAGAGTAAAGGGTATGATTACCTAGACTTCTCATTGGCTACAGATGGTCTAGTGGCAGAACGTGAGCAAGGTATTACTATAGATGTAGCACACATCTATTTTTCAACTGCAAAGAAAAGTTACATTATAGCCGATACTCCTGGGCATGTAGAATATACACGTAACATGGTTACTGGTGCATCTACATCTCAAGCAGCAATTATTTTAATCGATGCTAGAAAAGGAGTTATAGAGCAAACCAACCGTCACTTTTTTATTAATAACCTATTGCGTATTAAAGACGTGGTAGTAGCTATTAATAAAATGGACTTGGTAGATTATTCTGAGGAAACTTATAATGCTATTAAAGCCGATTTTCAGGAATTGATGGCAAAAAGAGATTACCAAGATCAGAAGATTACATTTATTCCTGTTAGTGCCCTTAAAGGTGATAACGTAGTAAATAAAACAGACAAAACACCTTGGTATACAGGTCCAACTTTATTGGAGCATTTTGAAGCTTTAGACCGTAAAGATATTTTTAACGTTGGTACGCCGCGTTTCCCAGTTCAGTATGTTATTCGTCCTAAGACAGAAGATTTTCATGATTTTAGAGGATTCGCTGGTAAAGTTTACGGTGGTGAATTAAGTGTTGGTGATGAGGTGGTAGCACTTCCGTCTCAGACAAAATCTAAGATTAAAGAGATTTACTTTCACGATAAGAAATATCAGACCGCTTCAAGAAGGTCATCGGTAACGATAACTTTAGAAGATGAGATTAATATCAGTAGAGGAGATATGTTGGTGAAAGTTGACGAGATGCCTACTATAGAAAAGCAGTTTACAGCTACCATTTCTTGGATGGATTCTAATAAGCTGACTACAGGTAAGAAATACGTTGTGCAACATGGTGTGAACAAGGTATTGGCCAAAGTAGATAACATTCATCACAAAATTAATCCTGATTATTCAGGTATTGATACGGATGTAGATGGGTTGGGCATGAATGATATTGCTCAGGTAACTTTCAAATTAAACAAGCCTATTTTTTACGATAAGTTTAAAGATCACCGTACCAATGGTTCATTTATCTTAATAGATACACAGACCAATAGTACAGTAGGAGCAGGCTTCATAAGTTAAGAAGTGTCTCTTTAAACTAAAAAGGTTAAGGGTGCTGATTCAATCAGCTCTACAAAACCTATAGGGAAAATATACAATTAATAAATCTACCTATTAAAAGGTAAGAAACTAGAATAGATATAGCATGCAGAGTTTCAGAACAGAAATAGAAAATCCTGTAGTTGAGAAGGATATTTTAGCATTAGAAGCTAAAATCCGTCAGTTCAATGAAGGTAATTTAGATGAAGAAAAGTTCCGCAGTTTGCGTTTGGCCAGAGGTATCTACGGTCAACGTCAGCCTGGTGTGCAGATGATTCGGATTAAATTGCCATATGGTAAAGTTAGTTCTAAGCAGTTAAAGCGTATCAGTGATGTTTCTGATGAATATTCTAGAGGTAGATTACATATTACTACACGTCAAGATATTCAGATACATTATGTAGATGTAGCTCGTACGCCAGAACTTTGGTCAGAGTTAGAGAAAGATGATGTTACTATTCGTGAAGCTTGTGGTAATACGGTACGTAACGTAATTGCTAGTGAAACTGCTGGTATTGATGTAGACGAGCCGTTTGATGTTTCGCCATACGCACATGCACTTTTTGAATACTTCTTGCGTAACCCTATCAGTCAAGAAATGGGACGTAAGTTCAAGGTTTCTTTTTCTGCTAGTGATGCAGATACTGGTCTTTCATACATGCATGATCTTGGTTTTATCGCTAAGATTCAAGATGGTGTAAGAGGTTTTAAAGTAATGTTAGCTGGTGGTTTAGGTTCACAGCCACGTCATGCAGATTTGCTGTTTGAATTTCTTGCAGCAGATAAAATCATTCCATTAATGGATGGTGTGGTTCGTGTTTTTGACCGTTATGGTGAAAGAAAGAGTAGAGCCAAGGCAAGAATGAAGTTCTTGTTAAAAGATTTAGGTGTTGATGGATTCAAAGCCTTATTGGAAGAAGAGCAAAAGGCAGTTCCTTATAAAACTTATCCTATTGATGCAGATGCATATCCTGAAGTTAAGATAGCTAAGGTTGATGCACCACAAGTAGAAATAGAAGACACAGAAGCTTTTGAAATCTGGAAGTCAACGAATCTTATTCCTCAAAAGCAGGAAGGGTATTCAGCTATTGGTATCAAAGTACTTTTAGGTGATTTCTATACAGACAAAGCAAGATTGTTAGCAGACTTAGTAGATAAATATGCTGCTGGAGAAGTGAGATTAAGTCTTCGTCAAAACATATTGATTCCTTACGTAGCTACTGAGTTGATTCCTTTTTTCTACAATGAATTAAATAAATTAGGCTTTGCAGAAGCGGGTTATAACAAAGCAATAGATATTACAGCTTGTCCAGGTACAGATACATGTAACTTAGGTATAGCAAGTAGTACAGGTATTGCAGAGGAGTTAGAAAGAATTATAAAAGCAGATTACCCTCAATACATCAGTAATCCAGATGTAGCAATTAAAATCAGTGGGTGTATGAACGCCTGTGGTCAGCACAACATGGCCAATATTGGTTTTCAGGGTATGAGTGTTAGAACAAAAGATAAATTGGTAGCACCTGCACTTCAAGTATTGTTGGGTGGTGGTACTGATGGTAATGGTAACGGAAGATTTGCCGATAAAGTAGTGAAGGTTCCTTCTAAAAGAGGTCCTCAGGCATTACGATTAATTTTGGATGATTTTGATAAAAACGGAAACGGAAAATCATATGCCGATTATTACCAAGATAAAGGTCAGATGTATTTCTATGATTTCTTAACGCCATTATCGGATGTAGATAATCTTACCGCAGAAGACTTTATTGACTGGGGAACAACAGAACGTTACGAAAAAGCAATAGGTATTGGTGAATGTGCCGGTGTGGTAATTGACCTTATCGCTACGTTACTTTTTGAAAGCGAAGAGAAAATACAAACAGCACAAGAGTCTTTTGATGAAAACAAATGGGCGGCTAGTATCTACCATTCGTATTCTTCAATGGTAAACTCTGCAAAAGCTATGTTGACTTCAGAAAAAGCGAAAGTAAACACGCATGCAAGTATCATTAAAGATTTTGATGAAAAATTTGTTGCCTCTGGTAGAATAGATTTAGGTCAAGGTTTTGAAGAACTTGTTTTAAAATTGAATAAGAACGAACCAACGGAAGCTTTTGCAAAAAGCTACTTAGATGATGCTAAGGTGTTTTTAAAAGCAGTTGAGAAGTTCAGAAAACAAGAATTAGCAGAAGCTTAAGTATGAAATATACCAACCAAAATAATAACACTTTATCCAACGTGGGCGGTTGCTTTACGGTTGTAGGAGCAGGTCCTGGTGACGTTGAGCTAATTACGCTCAAGGCTATTAAGGCGCTTGCAAGTGCAGATGTAGTGTTGTACGATGCGTTGGTGTCGGTTGAGTTGTTGGACTATGCACCTAAAGCCGAACAGATTTTTGTAGGTAAAAGAAAAGGGTGTTATGCGTACCAACAAGAACAGATAAACGAATTGATTGTAAACCGAGCTAAAACCAATGCCCATGTGGTACGTTTAAAAGGCGGAGATCCATTTGTATTTGGCCGTGGCGCCGAAGAAATGGAGTACGCTGCAGCTCACGGGTTGCAAGTAGCCATGGTTCCTGGTATATCCTCATGTTTGTCGGTTCCAGCTTCACAGAACATTCCGGTTACCAAAAGAGGTGCCGCCGAAAGTTTTTGGGTAATTACAGGGACAACTAAAGAGCATAAGCTTTCAGGTGATGTGGCTCTGGCCGCTAAAAGTAACGCTACAGTCGTTATTTTAATGGGCATGTCCAAATTATCACAGATAGCGGAATTGTTCAAAACAGAAGGTAAATCTGAAACCCCAATTGCAATCGTGCAAAACGGGACCAGAAAAGACGAAAAAATTGCGGTAGGTACTATTGCTTCCATTGAAGATGAAGTGGAAAAGCAGCAATTGACCAATCCAGCAATAATTATAATAGGTGAAGTAGTAAAACACAGGGCGAGCATTTTATCCATTGCCCAGAATCAAGAATTACAGTTAAGTAAATAGTTATGATAAAAACAGATATTCTCATCATTGGCGCAGGCCCTACAGGTCTTTTTACCGTATTTGAAGCAGGCTTGTTAAAGCTTAAATGTCATTTGATAGATGCTTTGCCACAACCAGGTGGTCAGTGTTCGGAAATTTATCCAAAGAAACCAATATATGATATTCCGGCTTTTCCGGAAATCCTAGCAGGTGATTTAGTAACGAATCTTTTGGAGCAAATTAAGCCTTTTGAGGCTGGTTATACTATGGGTGAGCGTGCTGAAACTTTAGATAAGCAAGAAGACGGTTCTTTTATCGTAACAACTAACAAAGGTACAAAGCACCAGGCTCCAGTAGTAGTTATTGCTGGTGGACTCGGTTCTTTTGAACCTAGAAAACCACCTATCGAGAATATTCTTGATTTTGAGGATAAGGGAGTTGCCTACATGATTAAAGATCCTGAGGTATATCGCGACAAAAAAGTGATTATAGCCGGAGGTGGAGATTCTGCTTTGGATTGGGCTATTTTCTTAGCAGACGTTGCTTCAGAAGTATCTTTGGTGCATAGAAGAAATGAATTTAGAGGAGCTTTAGATTCTGTTGAAAAAGCAGCAGAATTAGCAAAAGCAGGAAAAATAAAATTGTTCACCGAAGCTGAGGTGAAGAAACTATATGGCGATGATCATTTAGAGGCAGTTGTTGTTAAGCATAACGATCCGGAAAAAGGAGAGAGTTATGTTGAGGTAGATAGCTTTATTCCATTGTTCGGTCTTTCTCCAAAATTAGGTCCAATCGGTGATTGGGGTTTAGAAATCGAGAAAAATGCCATCAAGGTAAACAACGCTAAAGATTACCAAACGAACATACCGGGAGTTTTTGCTATTGGAGATGTCAATACGTATGAAGGTAAATTAAAACTGATTTTATCAGGTTTCCATGAAGCTGCAGTGATGTGTCAGTTTGCTTACAAATTGATAAATCCAGGTAAAAGATACGTTATGAAATACACCACTGTAGGTGGAGTAGAAGGATTTGACGGTACAAAGAAAGAGGCCAAAAAAGAGGTCGTTCAAAGTATTTCTTAATTAGCTATTAGTGCATATAATTGGTAAGAGCCTTCTATTCTAATATTAGAACAGAAGGCTTTTAACTAACGCAAAGTACCAAAAACAACTAGGTTTCTTTGGTTTTGAACCATATGTGGCGTTACTTTGCAAATCGTTCATTAAAATACGTGACTGTTATCAAGAAAGGCGGAGGGATTAGACCCTGTGAAACCTTGGCAACCCTTTTCTTATAAAGAAGGTGCTACATTCTATCCTACATATTTGTAGGACAGATAACAAAGAGAGGCAATTATAATTGTCCTTATTCCTTTGCTTGATAATTGTTTGTAGATTGATTTTAAATAATGTTTTTGATATTTCTGATATCGAATTCAATTATAAATGGATGCTCAATTAGAAGGAGGAAAAAATGAAAGATATTCGAGAAATATTAAAGGAACGCATACTAGTGCTGGACGGTGCCATGGGGACCATGTTACAGCGCTATAAATTTACCGAGGAAGATTTTCGCGGAGAGCGTTTTAAGGATTGGGAGCATCCTTTACAAGGTAATAATGATTTGTTGTCCTTGACCCAACCGGAAGCTATTGCAGAAGTACATCGCAAGTATTTTGCTGCTGGTGCAGATATCGTAGAAACCAATACTTTCTCCGGTACTACCATCGCTATGGCAGATTACTATATGGAAGATTTAGTGTACGAACTTAATTACGAGTCTGCACGTATTGCCAAAAAAGTAGCGGATGAGTTTACGGCAAAGGAACCAAACAAGCCAAGATTCGTTGCAGGAAGTATAGGTCCAACGAACAAAACAGCAAGCATGTCTCCAGATGTAAACGATCCAGGATATAGAGCAGTTTCTTTTGATGAGCTTCGTATTGCTTATAAGCAGCAGGTAGAAGCTTTATTGGATGGTGGATCAGATTTACTGTTGGTAGAAACTATTTTTGATACGCTAAATGCAAAAGCGGCACTTTTTGCCATAGAAGAAGTAAAAGAAGAACGCGGAATAGAAGTCCCTATAATGGTAAGCGGAACTATTACCGATGCCTCGGGAAGAACTTTATCTGGACAGACAGCAGAGGCTTTTCTGATTTCTATTTCACATATTCCAATTTTTTCAGTTGGTTTTAATTGTGCGTTGGGTGCGGACCAATTGGTGCCACACTTAGAAGTTTTGGCAAATAAAACAGGCCATGCCGTTTCGGCACATCCAAATGCTGGTTTACCTAATGCTTTTGGAGAATATGACGAAACTCCTGAGCAAATGGCTGCACAGATAAAAGAATATGTAGAAAAAGGTTTGGTGAACATCGTTGGCGGATGCTGTGGTACCACGCCTGAGCATATTACTGCCATTGCAGATTTGGTGAGAAAGTATGACCCGCGTGCAGTATCTGTGTAGTAATACATTTGCCATAAAGAAGAATAAGAAACGAATTCATCAATTGTCACAAAAAGTGATGGAGATATTATGAGTAACAACTCAGACATACCAGTAACTGATAATCAGAAGCCAGCTAGATATTTAAAATTATCGGGTCTGGAACCTTTGGTAATCACCCCCGAAAGTAATTTTGTGAACGTGGGTGAGCGTACCAACGTGGCCGGTTCCAAGCGATTTTTACGTCTCATTAAAGAACGCAAGTTTGAAGAGGCTTTAAGTGTTGCTAGAGACCAAGTAGAAGGTGGAGCCCAAATCATCGATATTAATATGGATGATGGTTTGATCGATGGTAAAGAGGCTATGGTCAAGTTTTTGAACTTGGTTATTGCTGAGCCAGATATTTCTAGAGTGCCTATCATGATAGATAGTTCCAAATGGGATATTATTGAGGCAGGTTTACAGGTTGTTCAAGGAAAATGTGTTGTAAACTCCATCAGTTTAAAAGAAGGTGAAAAAGAATTTATCAATCACGCTAAATTAGTAAAGAGATACGGTGCAGCGGTGATTGTAATGGCTTTTGATGAAGTTGGTCAGGCAGATAATTTTGATAGACGAATAGAGATTTCTAAGAGGTCTTATGATATTCTGGTAGACCAAGTTGGTTTTGCACCAGAAGATATCATTTTTGACCTTAATATATTTCCTGTAGCAACAGGAATGGATGAGCATAAACTCAATGCCATAGATTTTATAAAAGCTACCAAATGGGTACGCGAGAATTTACCTTACGCGAGTATTAGTGGTGGGGTAAGTAATGTTTCGTTTTCCTTCAGGGGAAATAATCCCGTGCGTGAAGCTATGCATTCTGTGTTTCTATACCATGCTATTAAAGCGGGTATGAATATGGGAATTGTAAACCCAACCATGTTGGAGATTTACGATGATATTCCAAAAGATTTATTAGAGCGCGTAGAAGATGTAATTCTTAACCGTAGAGACGATGCCACAGAAAGACTGCTAGATTTTGCAGAATCGGTTGTGGGTAAGGCTAAAGAAAGTAAGGTAGACCTTTCATGGAGAGAAGAACCTTTACAAAATAGAATTACCAGAGCTTTAGTAAAAGGAATAGATCAATATATAATAGAAGATATAGAGGAGGCACGTATTGCTGCAGATAAGCCTATTGAGGTTATTGAAGGGAATTTAATGGCAGGTATGAACGTGGTAGGTGACCTTTTTGGAAGCGGAAAAATGTTCTTGCCGCAGGTGGTAAAATCGGCACGTGTTATGAAAAAAGCGGTAGCGTATTTGCTGCCCTATATTGAAGAAGAAAAATTGAAAAATCCTCAAGACGGAGACGATAAGGGGAATGGTAAGATTTTAATGGCCACCGTAAAAGGTGATGTTCATGATATTGGTAAAAATATTGTGAGTGTAGTTTTGGCATGTAACAACTATGAAATTGTTGACTTAGGTGTCATGGTACCGCCAGAAAAAATCATTGCTGCGGCAATAGAACATAATGTAGATGTGATTGGTCTTAGCGGACTTATTACACCTTCTCTAGATGAGATGGTACATTTGGCCAAAGAGATGGAGCGCAAGAACTTTAAACTGCCTTTGCTTATTGGCGGGGCAACTACCAGCAAAGCTCATACGGCAGTAAAAATAGACCCTCAATATAGTGAGGCGGTTGTGCATGTAAATGATGCTTCAAGAGCGGTTACCGTAGTGGGTGATTTATTGAAAAAAGAAACTTCGGCTACGTACAAAAAAACAATCAAAGAAGACTATGATGTTTTTAGAGAAAAGTTCTTGAGCCGTACTCAGAAGAAAGAATACAAATCTATTAAAGCCTCTAGAGATAATAGGTTTAAAATAGATTGGAACGCGGCTGAAATAGTAAAGCCTAAGCAATTAGGTATTCAAGTTATTGAAGAGGTAGATCTTGAAAAATTGGTACCATTTATCGATTGGACTCCATTTTTTAGAAGTTGGGAGCTACACGGTAAATATCCAGATATTCTAACGGATGAGATAGTTGGCGAACAGGCTACCGAGCTTTTTGCTGATGCAAAACAAATGTTGAATGATATTTTAAAGGGTAAGAAATTAACGGGTAAAGGAGTTTTTGGACTCTTTCCTGCTAATACTTTAGCCAATCATGATGATATTGAAGTAGATGTTGAAGATGGTCAAGAGACTAAGAAATATACTTTTAGAACCTTGCGTCAGCAATTAAAGAGACGTGAAGGCGTACCAGATTATGCTTTGTCAGATTTTATTGCTCCAAAAGAATCGGGAAAAGAAGATTACGTAGGTTGTTTTTGTGTAACCACTGGTTTTGGAACGGATGAATTGGCAGATAAGTACAGAGAGAATTTAGATGATTATAATTCCATTTTAGTAAAAGCATTAAGTGATCGTTTGGCAGAAGCTTTTGCTGAGTATTTGCATAAAGAGGTTAGGATGAAACATTGGGGCTACGCCGGTAATGAACATCTTAAAAATGACGAATTAATTGACGAAAAATACAAAGGTATTCGTCCTGCGCCAGGATATCCTGCTTGTCCTGATCACTTAGAAAAGGTAACACTTTGGGATATGCTTAAGGTAGAGGAGCGAATTGGAGTAAAACTCACCGATAGTTTGGCCATGTGGCCTGCATCATCGGTTTCCGGGTATTATTTCGGAAATGAACAAGCTAGATATTTTGGTTTAGGTAAAATTAAGGAAGATCAAGTGTCCGATTTTGCAGAACGAAAGGGAATTACTCTGGAAAAGGCTACCAAATGGTTGGCTCCAAATATTGCAGATGACTGATATGAAAAAATACATAGAGGTAAGCATGGGCAGTTTTATGATTAGCCATGGGTATGACCAGAATAATAAGGAAATAGAGGAGAGGGTTGTTGTAGACGGTTTTTCCAAAAAGTTGGTAGCGGTGGATCGCATAAAATCGGTTAGTGAAAAATACATTTTGACCGATTATTTAGATGGCAGATGGATTTATTGGGAATACCTAGAAAGTTATGAAGAGGTGAAGCAAATGCTCGCGGACGTATAATTAATTTAAAGTAAAAAGAAGCGTTAGGGATAGCAGCGATATCTTTTTAAAGTCCATTTAGCTTTAAAAAATTTAGCGAATAGCCCGCTCGAACGCCATAAAATAGAACAAACATTAAATTTCCCATTTTAAAGGGCAGCATACATGAAAATAACGGACCACATAAAAAATGCAAAGGATAAAACTTTATTTTCCTTTGAAATTATACCACCGGTTAAAGGGCACCAGATACAACAGCTTTACGATAACATTGATCCTTTAATGGAATTTAACCCTCCGTTTATTGATGTAACTACTTCTCGTGAGGAGTATGTTTACTTGGAACGAGACGGACTGTTGGATAAAAAGTTGACCCGTATGCGTCCTGGTACCGTGGGAATTTGTGCGTCTATAAAACATAAGTATGACGTAGATACCGTACCCCACGTTCTTTGCGGTGGGTTTACAAAAGAGGAAACAGAGTATCTATTGGTGGATTGCCATTACTTAGGTATTGATAATATTATGGCGTTGCGTGGTGATGCCATGAAAGATGAAAAATATTTTCAGCCAACTAAAGGTGGGCATGCTTTTGCTGTAGACTTGGTAAAACAGGTGCATGAATTGAACTGTGGTAACTATTTACATGATACGGTAGATAGTGATAATTGTGCCGATTTTTGTATTGGTGTGGCAGGATACCCGGAAAAACACTTAGAGTCACCTTCTTTAAAATCAGATTTAAGAAGACTGAAAGAAAAAGTAGATGCCGGTGCTGATTACGTAGTAACCCAGATGTTTTTTGATAACCAGAAGTATTTTGAGTTTGTGGATGCGGCCAAGAAAATGGGCATTACCATACCTATTATACCGGGTATTAAGCCAATTGCCGTTAAAAGGCATTTGCAATTATTGCCACAGGTCTTTAGAATAGATTTACCGCAAGATCTTATTGATGCTGTTGATGATTGCTCTTCTAACAAAGATGTGCGTAAGGTTGGAGTGGAATGGGCTATTCAGCAATCTAAAGAGTTGAAAGCTGCGGGTGTACCCGTATTACACTACTACTCAATGGGTAAATCTGATAATATTAAGGCGATTGCCGAGCAGCTTTTTTAGAAATACAGACGTTGTAAGAAAATATGGGCGAACCTTGGGTTTAAAATAACGAATAGTATTATTTTTGCGCTCCATGAACCCAAGGGTGTTTTTATTTTTTCTGATGTGTGTTGGATATTGCTTTTCGCAAGAGACCGACAGACTTAACAGTTATACGTTTGAAGTGAACCAATTTTATGGTTCCGTTATTCTACATAATCCGGATATTTCTCATTTAATTACGGGTCACCCTGCTGGTGTTATTTTGGCCTACAATAGAAAGACCTATGGTCTTGAAGAATGGCAACAGCTGTACAACTACCCAGATTTGGGAGGTTCCTTTATCTACCAAAACACCAACAGTTCTGTTTTGGGTGAAGCCTATGCTGTATATGCCCATTTTAATTTTTACTTTCTAAAACGGAATCTTCAATTTAGAGTGGCTCAAGGTTTGGCATATATGACCAACCCTTATGACCGGGAGACCAATTTTAGAAACAATGCCTACGGTACCAGAATATTGAGTTCTAACTATGTGATGCTAAATTATCACAAAGAGAATCTTTATAAGGGCTTAGGTTTTAAGGCGGGTATTTCTATCATGCATTTCTCAAATGCAAACGTAAAGGCACCTAATACCTCTACCAATACTTTTGCTTTTACTGCAGGGTTGACGTATACTTTAGAGGGTAAAGACACGGAATATATACGGAGAGAGAAGGTGAGGGTTACCGAGCCAATAAAGTATAATCTTATTTTTAGAGCAGGAATAAACCAAAGCGATAATATAGGTCATGGCCAGTATCCTTTCTATATATTCTCTGGTTATGCAGATAAGCGGTTAGGTCGTAGAAGTGCAATTCAGTTAGGTGCGGATGTGTTTTTTAGTAACTTTTTAAAGGAACTCATAGAATATCAAACCATTGCATTTCCAGAAAATAATATTGACCCAGATACCGATTTTAAAAGGGTGGGTGTCTTTGTAGGTCACGAACTTTTTATCAATAAACTTTCTATAGGAACCCAATTGGGTTACTATGTGTATTACCCTTTTGATTTTGAAGGAAAGGTATATAACCGTGTTAGTTTGAAACGTTACTTTGGAGAGAAAGTGTTTGGAGTAGTAAGCCTTAAGTCACATGGAGCTGCAGCGGAAGCTGTTGAATTTGGAATAGGCGTTAGATTATAAAGAGGTACGACATATGGTAAAAGAATTAAAAAATAGAGAAAGCAAAACCACACCTTTGGGTGTTGGTACAGTTTTGCGCGTGTCTCGTTTTTTTGTGATGCTGTGTTGTGTTGTCCTATTTTTTTCGTGCAACGGTGAAAATGCTTCGGACTGTTTTCAGAATACTGGTGATATTGTTCGTGAAGAAGTAACTGTTGATGATTTTACCAAGATCACTGTTTTTGAAAACGTTACGTTAATTGTAAAACAAGGGGTAGAACAGAAGGTTGAAATTGAGACGGGAAACGTATTGCGAAACGAAGTTACTGCTGAGGTTGTAGATGGACGTTTGCTTTTACGGGATACCAATGATTGCAATTACTTTAGAGATTATGGTGTTACAAAAATCTATGTAACCTCACCTAATATTACCGAGATACGCAGTAGTACAGGCTGGCCAATTACTAGTGATGGTGTCTTGGGATATTCACGGTTAACACTCTTGTCAGAAAGTTTTGCCGACCCAGAAGCGCAAACTACTGACGGGGAATTTGATTTAGAACTAGACACTGAAACTTTGAGTGTTGTGGTGAATGGTATAGCTTATTTTAAATTGAAAGGTGCCAGCGATAATTTAAATTTGACTGTAGCAGCGGGAGATTCGCGAATTGATGCCGCAGACTTAATAGCTCAAAATGTGACACTAAATCACAGAGGCTCAAATGATATGTTCGTTAACCCACAACAGTCTATAAAAGGTGTAATTCGTGGCGTTGGTGATGTTTTTAGCTCAAATCAACCTGCAGAAGTTGATGTGGAAGTGTTGTACAAAGGGCGATTGGTGTTTAAATAATTTCTTCTTTTAAGCCAAAAGTTCTGTAAGTGAAATTGGTATGGGCACAGATGCAATCTGTAACTTTGCGCTGACCAAAAACCGATATGAATCCGATTCTAAAATATATCAAAAACCTACTCGCAAAAAAGCGTGTTCTGGGTGATGAACCATCGCTGAACGGATTAGTTGCTGCCGATTTGCTTTTAACGGACTTGATCAAAGATGAAAAAGTTACGGGTTTGGCAATTACCGTTTTAAAAAATGGAGAGCGTTTCGTTCAAAAAGGATATGGTTTTGCAGATATGGAAAAGAAAACTTCCATAAATCCTCAAGCTTCAGTTTTTAGAATAGCCAGTGTTTCAAAACCTATTTCGGCTACTGCTTTGGCACATATGGTAGCAGAAGGATTAATGGATTTAGACGCTTCCTTTTATACATACGTACCGTATTACCCTAAGAAGAAGTATGACTTTACCATTCGTCAGTTGGCAAGTCATACCGCGGGTATAAGAGGGTATAGAGGTACGGAGTATGGGTTGAATAAACCATATTCTATTAGGGAGAGTATTGAGCTTTTTAAGGATGATGAACTTCTTTTTGAACCGGGAACGGACTATCTCTACAATAGTTTTGATTGGGTTTTGATTTCCTTGGCAATGCAAGAGGTAAGCGGAGTGCCTTTTGAGGAATATGTGGAAAAGAAAGTTTTACAGCCATTGGGAATGGACCATACGTTTTGGCCTGACTTTAACTACGCTGGGTCAAACTTCGACTGCGCTCAGTCAGACCCAGTAAATACTGTGCAAGAAGAAGTTGACCCTGCTGGTCAAATAGAGTTTAATTTTGATGAATTAAAGGAGCCAGCTCCCGATTCTTATGATAAAAATGTAGCGCCAGCTCGAGCGCAGTCGAGAGCAAGCGATGTGGTGACATTCTACTCCAAAAACAGATTAGGATTTAGGAAAGCTATTCCCGTAGATAATTTCTACAAATTGGCGGGTGGTGGTTTTCTTTCTACAACAGAAGATATAGCCAAATTTGGGCAAGCTTATCTTGATGGTCAAGTTTTAAATAGTGAACTGCAATATGAGTTTCTTACGGCTCAAAAAGTTAACGGAGCTTCTGTTTATTACGGTTTAGGATGGCAGGTGAGTGAAGATTCAAAAGGAAGGCTATTTTACGGCCATGTGGGTAATGGCGTTGGGGGTTACTCTAATTTCTTTGTTTATCCTAAGGAGCAAATGGTATTCTCCATTTTAACCAACTGCACTGATCCTAAAATTCAACCTGAACTAGACGAAATTATAGATCATCTTATCTCTTCTGATGGTCCAATTCAGTAGTTTTTGGACTAGATTTTAATTCTAATACTTAAATAATTGATTCATCTGGTTTTCTGAGGGTTAAAGGGTTGACTACTGTGTTCAAATGATTTAGCTTTATAAAAAAAAGCTATGAAAAATTTAAAAGTAATCTTTTTAACTCTTGGGTGCGGGCTTTTTGCCTTGACCATGACAGCACAGGAAATAACTTCTTTCTCAGGAATGTGGGGGCCTGAATTTTATCAAGACAAAGATAAACTCACCTGGAAAGAAATTGACAAAATAATGTCCGAAAGCCAAGTGGCACAGGTGAACTGGGAAAAATCCAAAAAACAAATGTTTGGAGGTATGATTGCTGGAGCTGCCAATTTTGGAACAGCAATTTGGTTTTTAGTTAATGAGAACGACCATAAGAGTGTAGCCGCACCTGCAATTGCTTTTGGAGGAACGGCAATCATTGGTTCTATTTTCTTTCACCATGCCATGAAAAACAAAAAAGAAGCAATACTCAACTATAATGATAGTGTTGGTAATGGAACTTCGTTCCGTATGGTGCCTGCTGTTAATGAAAATGGAGTAGGATTGGCTTTGAAGTTTTAATGAAGTCCATAATTTAAAAAAAGTCCGGAAGTCATGAGTTGACTTTCGGGCTTTTTGTTTTTAGTTGGATGTAAGTTTTGCGAACAAGCTTTCAATATTTTTGGAGATAATGGTAGCGCTTATAGATATAGTATAACAAATTAACTGTTAGATTTTTCTCTTGAGTATGGCGTTTTACAGGGAGCTTTTTAAGAGTGTAAAGTAGTGCTTCATCAAAACAAGGAATAAAGTAATATTGTATTTTTTTCAAAAGAGCATGTGAACTATGGAATTCAAAATTAGAGCACATCCTGATTGCGAGTTATATATAAAATTGAAAAAAATGTGCTCTATCAGTTTATTTTTAAATTTAATTGTTACTTTAGCCGAAGTTTAAGTGTGTTATGACAAAGCAATTCTTTTTTAGCGGTTTTTATTTTTACTTCTTTTTTAAGAGAGGTATGGGACTGTTGTAAAATATTGCATGATATAAACAAATTAAAGTCCCGTGTAAAACGGGACTTTTTTTGTTCAATACCTATTCGGAATTTCAGTTAGAAAATTTGTCGTCACCAGGAAGAAAGCCAGTTATGAAATTAAAAGTAGCCATTCAAGGAATTAAGGGATCCAACCACCACCAAGTGGCCCGTGAGTATTTTGACGATAATGTGGATATGGTTGAATGCATGTCATTTGATTTCTTGGTGGACCAACTGCTGAAAAAAACAGCAGATATTGGAGTAATGGCTATTGAGAACTCTATAGCGGGCTCAATCATCCCTAATTATGCATTGGTTTACCATAAAGACTTGCATATTGTAGGTGAGCATTACTTGAACATACATCACAATTTGATGGTCTTAAAGGGACAAAAAATATCTGATATAGAAGAGGTTCGTTCACACCCAATGGCTTTATTGCAATGCAAGGAATTTTTTGGCGATTATCCGCAGATTAAAATGGTGGAAGATGTAGATACAGCTGAAACTGCAAAGCGTATTCAGGACCAACAATTAACCCATATTGCAGCAATAGCACCGGCAGTTGCTGCCAGTTTATATGATTTGGACATCGTAGCGGACAACATACAGACCATTCAAAATAATGCAACCCGTTTTATCATTGTAAAAACAAAAAATAAGGAGCTTCCAAAAGAGGAAATTAACAAAGCTTCGTTACGCTTTGTTACAGACCATAAACGCGGGAGTCTTGCTGCTGTGCTTAACGTAATGAGCGATTGCAGATTGAATTTAACAAAAATACAGTCGTTACCCATAATAGAGACACCTTGGAAGTATGCCTTTTTTGTAGACGTAACTTTTGACGAATATGACAATTTTGACAAGGCAAAAGCACTGTTGAACATCATGGCCGAAGACTTTAAAGTGTTGGGTGAATATAAAAATGCTAGAATATGATACGGACGGCAAATCGTTTACATACAGTTGAAGAATATTACTTCTCAAAGAAGCTTAGAGAGGTACGTGGTTTGATTGCCGAAGGAAGACCTGTTATCAATATGGGTATCGGTAGTCCTGACTTGGCTCCATCCGAAGCAATAATCAAAAGTATTCAAGATGCTGTTTTAGAAAGTGGCGCGCATCAGTACCAAAGTTATCAAGGTTTACCTGAGTTAAGGGAGGCTGTAGCTGACTTTTATAGTTTAAAATTTGGTGTTACGTTAGATGCATCTACGGAGATTTTGCCTTTAATGGGCTCCAAAGAAGGCATTATGCATATTAGCATGGCTTTCTTGAACGAAGGCGATGTAGCTTTGATTCCTAATCCAGGATATCCAACATATACGTCGGTTACGAAATTGGTGGGAGCAGAGGCTAAATATTATAACCTGACCGCGGAAAGCGGATGGTTTCCAGATTTGGAAGAATTACAAGAGCATGATTTAACCAAGGTTAAAATTATGTGGACGAGTTATCCACATATGCCAACTGGAGCAACGGCCACAGAGGCTCAGTTTAAAAAGTTGGTTGCTTTTGCCAAAAAGAACGATATTCTTTTGGTGAACGATAACCCGTACAGTTTTGTGCTAAATGATTCACCAGCCAGTATTTTGGCTATTGATGGCGCAAAAGATGTAGCGTTAGAACTCAATTCACTAAGTAAGACCTTTAACATGGCCGGATGGCGCGTAGGAATGGTTTTAGGAAATGCAGAGCATATTAATGCGGTATTAAAGGTGAAAAGTAACATGGATTCCGGTATGTTTTACGGAATACAAAAAGGAGCCATTGAGGCGCTGAAAAGCGGTCAAGAATGGTTTGATAAGTTGAATGAGGTATATAGCTCTAGAAGAGCGTTAATGTATCGATTAGCGGACAAGTTAAATTGTACCTACGATACTGATGCTGTTGGGATGTTTATTTGGGCAAAATTGCCGGAAGGAAGCAAATCTGCCGAGGAATTTATAGACGAGGTGCTGTATGAAAAGAATCTTTTCATAACCCCAGGAACTATTTTCGGAAGCAATGGCGAAGGTTATATTCGTTTCTCATTATGCGTTACGGAAGATAAAATAAAAGAAGCAATTAGTCGGTTTTAGACAGGCGAATTAGAGTTGATAAAATGAACGTTTTTATAGTTGGTGTTGGGTTAATAGGAGGTTCTTTCGCAAAGGACATCAAACGCCTGCGTCCAGAGAGCAAAATTTACGGGATAGATACAAGCGCTTCGCATATAAAGGAAGCCTTAGATTTGGGTGTAATCGATTTAGAATCGAGTTATGCAGATTTAGCACTTGCCGATATGGTCATTGTGAGTATTCCTGTAGATGTAATGATTACGGAGCTTCCAAAGATATTGGATGCAGTAAATGATAATTGTGTGGTTTTTGATGGTGGGTCTACAAAAAGTTTGATTTGTAAAACATTAGATGCACATCCAAAGCGCAGAAATTATTTAGCAGCGCATCCTATTGCAGGTACCGAGCATTCAGGTCCCAGGGCAGCTATTGAAAATTTATATGTAGGTAAGACCAATATTATTTGCGAGGTAGAGAAAACAGCTTTCAAACTTCAAGAAAGGGCTTTAGAGCTTTTTCAAGAGATTGGAATGCGTATTAGGTATATGAATCCAGAAGCACATGATAAGCACATTGCATACGTGTCGCATTTGTCACACATCAGCTCTTTTATGTTGGGAAAGACTGTAATTGATAAAGAGAGAAATGAACGTGATATTTTTGACATGGCGGGCAGTGGTTTTGAGAGCACGGTTAGGTTAGCAAAGAGTTCACCGGCCATGTGGACGCCTATTTTTGAACAGAATAAAGAGAATGTGGTCGAAACATTGACCGAATATATACAGAACCTTCAGGAGTTTAAACAACTGTTGGAAAAAGGAGATTACAAGGGCATTTTTAACGAAATGAACGACACTAATAAAATAAAGGAAATTTTAAACGGAATACCACTAAACAAGAAGTAATGGAGAATTCAAAAGAAATGAGAACATGGTTGGATGATATGGGTTTAGACCATCCACTAGTAATAGCAGGGCCATGTAGTGCTGAAACCGAGGAACAAGTGTTGCGTATTGCTCACGAGTTAAAAGATACCGATGTAAATTATTACCGTGCGGGTATCTGGAAGCCAAGAACACGTCCTGGTATGTTTGAAGGCGTTGGTGCTATTGGGTTAAAATGGTTGAAGAAAGTAAAAGAAGAGACTGGCTTAAAAACGGCTACAGAGGTTGCTAACAGAGCCCACGTTGATCTAGCTTTAGAGAATGATGTTGATCTTCTATGGATAGGAGCACGTTCTACTGTAAGTCCGTTTATCATGCAAGAAATTGCAGATGCTTTAGAAGGTACAGATAAGATTGTATTGGTGAAAAACCCAGTTAACCCAGATTTAGCCTTATGGTTAGGTGGTATTGAGCGTTTGTATACTGCTGGTATAAAGAATTTAGGAGCTATTCACAGAGGTTTCTCTACATATGAGAAAACAAAATACAGAAACATTCCAGAATGGCAATTGGCTATTGAGTTTCAAAATAAGTTTCCAGATTTGCCATTGATCAACGATCCATCTCACATTACAGGTAAGCGTGATATGATTTTTGATGTTTCGCAAACTGCACTTGATTTGAACTTTGATGGTTTAATGATCGAGACTCATTTTGACCCTGATAATGCTTGGAGTGATGCTGCTCAGCAGGTAACACCAGCAAAATTAGTACAGATCATGAGAGATTTGAAAATCAGAAAAGAAACTAATAGTGAAGCAGATTACAATGCTAAGTTGAGCAACTTAAGAGCTCAGATAGATATTCTTGATAATCAGTTGCTAGAGGCTATGGGCAAGCGTATGAAAGTTTCAGATGGTATTGGTGAGTTGAAAAAACAAAAGAACGTAGCGGTGCTACAATCTAACCGATGGAACCAAATTCTTGGTGCTATGATTCTTGAAGGAGAATCAAAAGGATTGAGCGAAGAATTTATTCTTAAGATGTTCAAAGCTATTCACCAAGAGTCAATCAATCATCAAGAGAAGATTGTAAACGGATAGTATTAGTTATATGTACATTTATAAGAACACGGCTTGCCTTCTGGTAAGCCGTGTTTTTTTATGGTGTTTTTGTGGTAGGAATATGAGATTTTTCTTTCTAAACAAGCTCCTGTTTCACTCTTCTAGAAATGTTGCTAGAAGTGTAAGTAAACTATATGAAATTAACAAAACCTTTTAACGACCTAATAAAGGCCATGTTTAGCGTAAAAAAGCGTTATTTTGCACTCTACTTGAAAACCAAGTAAATGCATGAAAGGAATCGTATATAAATCTACTGGGAGTTGGTATACCGTAAAAGCACAAGATGGTGAATATTACGAATGCCGTATTAAGGGTAAGTTCAGGATTCAGGGTATTAAAAGCACGAATCCTATAGCGGTAGGCGATACAGTGGGGTTTGAGATTGAACAATTGGGCGATGCTACTGTAGGAACCATTCATAGTATTGATGACCGTAAGAACTACATCATTCGGAAATCGGTGAACCTTTCAAAGCAAACGCATATTATTGCAGCCAACCTAGATCAGGTGTTTTTGCTTGTTACGTTAAATAACCCAACAACCCACACTGTTTTTATTGACCGATTTTTGGCAACTGCAGTAGCTTATGATATTCCTGCGGTTTTACTCTTTAACAAAGTAGATAGCTACGCTATTGAAGAATTGGGGGAGATTAAGTACTTGGCTGAACTTTATAGAAAAATAGGGTATACCTGTGTTGGTATTTCGGCTAAATCCGGTAAAAATGTAGATAAGGTAAAAGAAATGATGCTTGATAAAACCAGCATGTTCGCAGGTCATTCGGGTGCAGGTAAATCTACATTAGTAAACACTCTAGAGCCTAAACTCGATATAAAAACTAAAGAAATTTCCGGGCAACATCTACAAGGGCAACATACCACAACGTTTGCTGAAATGTTCGATTTGGATTTTGGTGCTCGTATAATAGATACCCCTGGTATTAAGGGTTTTGGTATCGTTGATATGAAAAAGGAGGAGATAGGGGATTACTTTCCTGAGTTCTTCAAACTTAAAGGAAATTGTAAGTTCAATAATTGCTTACATATAGACGAACCTAAATGTGCCGTAAAGGACGCATTGGAGAATGATGAAGTAGCCTGGAGCCGTTACAGAAGTTATGTGCAAATGGTAAATGGCGATGATGAGAATTATAGGGTTGATATTCATGACGTTAAAAAGTAGCGTTTAGAAGAATAAGAAATATCAGATTAGGAGCAATGCGAGCCATTATTCAGAGAGTTTCAAGAGCCAGTGTAACAGTAGACGGCAAAATAATTTCAGAAATACAAAACGGACTTCTAATATTACTGGGCATTGAAGATGCAGACAGTCAAGAAGATATTGAATGGCTATCTCGCAAAATCACAAATCTTAGAATATTTAATGATGCTGATGGTGTCATGAACGAATCGCTTATAAATAGTGGAGGAGATGCCATTGTCGTAAGTCAGTTTACCTTGCATGCCGCTGTTAAAAAAGGCAATAGACCCTCTTATATAAAAGCATCAAAACCTGATATTGCTATTCCGTTATATGAAAAGTTTATAGCTCAAGTAGAAATAGATTTAAGCAAGAAAATCGGCACAGGTATTTTTGGTGCAGATATGAAGGTAGATTTATTAAATGATGGTCCTGTTACTATTGCAATAGATACAAAAAACAGGGAATAACGTAGTTTCGTCGATTTTTTTCTTCAATTTGTAAGAAAAATGTGTGTTTTGTGCTAGATTCCCACAACCAAACACAATCAATGCGACTATCGTTATTATTCCCTCTATTATTCTTGAGCTTTCTTTCCTATGCACAAGAATTAAAATACAATTCCCTTTTTATTAATAAAACTTTGACGGATAACGCAAATGCCGTTGTTCGTCTAGATCAGTTGGATGTTGAAATTCTCTCTCAACAAAAAATGACCGTTAAGAATAAGCAGGTTATTACCGTACTGAATAAACTAGGCAATCGTAATGCTCGAAACGGTCTGGGATATGATAGTTCAAAGAAAATAAAGAGTATAAACATTGTGGTCTACGATGCAGTTGGTAACGAGATTGAAAAAATCAAGAAAAAGGATTTTAAAGACGTAAGTGCCGTAGATGGCTTTTCACTGTATATTGACTATCGCAAACTGTATTATAATTACACTCCTATAAGTTATCCATACACTATTCAATTTAATTATGAATACGAAACATCGGATACCGGGTCTATTCCCTCTTGGTATTTTTTAAGCGGATTTACAGTAAGTGTTGAAAAAAGTCATTATTCCATAGTGTATGCAGATGCAGGTCAAAAACCCGTAATCTATGAAAAAAATCTAGAGAGTTTAGAATTTGATAAAAAGGAAACAAATAATTCTATAACCTACACGGCCCATACTATTCCGGCCATGAAAAGGGAAGGTATGAGTCCGTCTTTTGAGAAAATCAGTCCTAAGTTAATGGCACGAATACCTAATTTTCATTATAAAGGATTTGATGCTTCTATTGATAACTGGACGGACATGGGTTCTTGGGTAGATAACAAGCTTTTATCAGGTAGAGATAAACTAAGTCCGCAGACTGTAGCAAAAGCAAAGGCTCTAGTTTTGGGGGTAGATGATGATCTTGAAAAGGCTAAAATCATTTACAAATACGTTCAGGATAATACAAGGTACATTAGTGTTCAAATTGGTATTGGCGGCCTTCAGCCTATCTCTGCTATTGATGTTGATAAGGTTAAATATGGTGACTGCAAAGGTCTTTCTAACTATACCAAGGCACTTTTGAAAGAAGTGGGTGTTGCATCCTACTACGCTGTGGTAGAAGCTGGAGGAGATAAAGTTGATTTTGAAGATGATTTTGCTGATTTAGCCCAGGGCAATCATATTATTTTAGCCATCCCTTATAATGAAACTTACTACTGGGTAGATTGTACATCCCAGATTCTCCCGTTTGGATATATTGGGACTTTTACGGACGATAGAAAAGTGATGATTGTAAAACCTGATGGAGGAGAAATTGTAACGACCACGGCTTACGTCAATGAAGATAATTATCAATCCATAGAAGCGTCATATGAATTAAAGCCTGATGGTAGTATTTCCGGAGAGACACATCTTGTCACAAAAGGAAGCCAGTATAACGCGCATTTTAGGTTAAAGGAAAAAACCGAAGAGGATGTTGTAAAGCAGTTTAAGAGTAGGTGGAGTTCAATTAATAATCTAACTATCACAAACTATCATTTTGATAACAATACAAACGATGTAATCTTTACTGAAGATATTTCACTTAATGCAACAAACTATGCTTCAATAAGTGGAGATAGAATTCTATTTACCGCAAATGCGTTCAACAATCAAAATGTTGTGCCTGATCGTTATCGCAACAGAAAATTGCCTTTTGAAATTCAAAGAGGGTTTTTAGATGAAGATAGCTTTGCAATTCAACTTCCTGCAGGGTACATAGTAGAGGCGCTTCCAAACGCTAAGAAAATTGAAAATGAATTTGGCACGTATTCCGTAAGTTTTGAGCAGAATGCAGATAATCATTCTGTGAAATACAAAAGAAGGTTTTTGCTCAAAAAGGGATTTTATTCAAAAGATAAATACAAGGAATATCGCAATTTTAGAAAAGAGATTGCCAGTACGGATAATTCACAGATTGTTCTTCTTAAAAAATAACCAAACCACCGTAATAAAAAAACCATACGTATGATACAACTTCGAACAACCGTTTTGTTAGTTCTTCTTGCCATTTCATTTTCTGGTAACGCGCAGGAATTTAAATTTGGAAAAGTTTCCGAAGAAGAGTTAAAAGAGACCTTTAATCCTCGCGATTCTTCTGCAACGGCAACCGTTTTGTATAGAAGTAAGGATATTAGATTTAATTATATCCAAGGAGCTGGATTTAGTGTCGTTACAGAAGTATTTGAAAGAATTAAAATTTATGATAAAGCGGGGTTTGATTACGCCACTGTGTCTCAATCTTTGTACAGAAATAATAATGATATAGAAACTGTTTCTGGGTTAAAAGCATATACCCATACATTGAAGAATGGTAAAATTGAAAAGAGCAAAATGGAAAAATCTGCTATTTTCACGACAGAATTAAATAAGTATAGAAATGAAGAAAAATTTACGCTTCCAAATGTAAAAGAAGGTTGTGTAATTGAGTATCAATATAGAATAACATCTCCCTTTTATTATTCAATAGATGAAATTGCACTTCAATATGACATACCTATAAAACAACAAGAAATCAGTATTTCAGCCCCAGAGTATTTTGTTTTTAAACCAAACATGAAAGGATATCTAGCGGTGAATCCAAAGTATAGCACAAAGTCTGATAAAATAAATTTCACAAATAAATCTAGAACTACAAGTGGTGGGGGATGGGGAGTAACATCTACAGAATACTCTGGTCAAAGCATAGATTATAAAGTGAATATTACTAATTATAACATGACCAACATACCTGCTTTAAAAGAGGAGCCGTTTGTGAATGCTATGAATAATTATAGGAGCTCTGTTAATTATGAACTTCAGTATGTGAAATTTCCTCAGCAACTACAGGAAAACTATACCACCACATGGGAAGATGTAATTAAGAAAATATATGAAAGTGATAATTTTGGAGGGCAATTAAAATCTACAAGATATTTTAAAGATGAGCTTGAGGTTTTACGGGGTGAAACATCTACCGAGACTGAATTGATGGGGGCTATCTTCTCACATGTACAGGGGCGCATGAATTGGAATAATATTTACGGATATTATGTAGATAAAGGAGTGAAAACTGCATATAAAGAACAGTCTGGTAATATTGCAGATATAAACCTTATGTTAACAGCAATGCTCCAAGAAGCTGGCCTAAGCGCTAGTCCTGTATTGGTAAGTACACGAAGTCATGGGGTTCCTATGTCTCCTACTAGAGAAGGTTTTAACTACGTAATTGCTTCGGTTGAAATAGATGGGAATCTAATATTGTTAGATGCAACCAATAAGTATACTAGGCCTAATTTGTTGCCAACAAGAGCGCTAAACTGGTTTGGAAGGAAAATCCAAAAAGATGGCTCTATAGTTTTGGTAGATCTTTTTCCTAAAAACCTTTCTGAGGAAAGTGTACAGTTAAGTATTAACTTAAAAGAAAATGGGAGTATTGAGGGGAAAGTAAGACATAGTAATAGAGACTATAATGCCTATTTGTTCAGAAATAAATATGCCAACAGTGTAGAAGATGATTACCTAGAGAAATTGGAAAACAAAAACAATGGAATGGAAATATCTGATTACTCTATTAAAAATAAAGGCAGTATGGGAAAACCTGTTTTAGAGAGTTATAGTTTTTCGCTAGACAACCAAGCAGACGTTGTGGGTGATAAGATATACTTTTCGCCTTTATTTCATCTTGCGATGAACGAAAATCCTTTTAAACTGGAAAAAAGAGAATATCCAATAGATTTTAGCTTTCCATGGAGAGAAAAATATACCGTGAACATAGCGATTCCTGAAGGTTACAAAATAACATCTTTGCCAGAAAGTGCAAACATGACAATGGTTGATAATATAGGAGGATTTCAATATCAAGTTTTAGATAATGGAACAGCAGTACAACTTAGGGTTGATGTTAAGATAAACCAAGCGGTGATAGCTGCAAGCTACTACAACGGCTTAAAAGAATTGTTTAAAAATATCGTTGAAAAACAAACAGAAAAAGTAGTTTTATCAAAAATTACTTCTAATGGAACTACAGAAAGCTCAGGAAAGGGTAGATAACTGGATTAAAGAGCATGGTGTTCGTTACTTTAACGAACTTACTAATATGGCGCAACTTACGGAAGAAGTAGGTGAGGTGGCTCGTATAATAGCTCGTAGGTACGGAGAGCAGAGTGAAAAAGAGTCGGACAAGAACAAGGATCTTGGAGAAGAACTAGCCGATGTCCTTTTTGTAACGCTCTGTTTAGCGAATCAAACAGGTGTTGACCTTCAAGATGCTTTTGATAAAAAACTCGATTTGAAAACAAAACGAGATCATGACCGTCATCACAATAATGAAAAGCTTAAATAGTGCTATATTTGGCAACTTGAATTTTACCCTGTGTACACTGGGGTAGAGAGGTAGATTTGGAAGCAAATCTACCTATTTTAAGAATCTATTAAAGAGAACAGCTTTTGAAACTACACCTATCCGCTCCGTCAAACAAATTACTACATAATAACATTCAGATTACCGGCTCTAAAAGTGAATCTAACCGGTCTTTGTTGTTGCAGGCGTTATACCCAAATATTAGCATAAAAAACCTTTCAAATTCAGATGATGCTGAGGTTATGCAAAAGGGACTTAAGATAGAGAACGGCGTAGTAGATATTCATCATGCTGGTACTGCAATGCGTTTCCTTACTGGGTATTTTGCTTCGCAAGAAGGAAAAGAAGTAACCCTTACTGGATCGCAACGTATGACCGAAAGACCTGTAAAGGTTTTGGTAGAGGCGTTGCAGAGTTTAGGTGCGGAAATTTCGTATGAAAAGAATGATGGATACCCACCAATTCGTATCAAAGGAAAAAAGTTGATAAAAAGCCAGGTAAGTCTACCTGCTAATATTAGTAGCCAATATATTTCTTCTCTTTTACTAATTGCTCCCAGCCTGCAAAATGGACTGGAACTAGATTTAGTGGGCAAGATTACATCGGTTCCTTACATAAAAATGACATTGGCTCTTTTGTCTCAAATTGGGATAGAAAATTCTTTTGAAGGGAACACAATCAAGGTGTCACCAAAAGCAAGTGTTGATGACGTTAGTTTAGTTGTGGAGTCCGATTGGAGTTCTGCTTCTTACTATTACAGTATTGTAGCTTTGAGTGAGGTAGGTAGTGAAATTACCTTATCTGCATATAAAAATAATAGCCTCCAAGGAGATAGCGCACTTCAGGAGTTATATACCGAATTTGGTGTAGAAACTCAATTCGAAGGGAATAATGTAATTCTTAGAAAAATTGAAAACCCGAAAGAGCAAAAGGTTCAATTTGATTTAAGCAATGCACCTGATATTGCCCAAACCATAGCTGTTACTTGTTTTGGTTTAGGAATGGAGTGTCATTTAACGGGTTTGCATACCCTTAAAATTAAAGAAACTGATCGCTTGGAAGCATTGCATACAGAACTTTCAAAACTTGGTGCAAACATTACGGTGACGGAAAAAGAGTTGACATTAAGTTTGTCTGATACAATGAATGCAGACATTGCAATAGATACTTACAATGATCATAGAATGGCCATGGCATTTGCTCCTTTAGCAATGAAAGTACCGTTGTTTGTTAACGATGCAGGAGTAGTTTCAAAATCATACCCAGACTTTTGGAAAGATTTAGAGAAATTGGGATTTGTCTCAAAATCTATATAAATATTTAATAATCAAGTTTTTACGGTTTTGTTTTTGCTTTTTTGCAATAAGTTGGTTAATTAATTGATGATTGTAAAAAGGTAAGTGTCAATATAATCGCTGTTTTACTTGACAACGCCTATTCGCACATCGTATATTTGCAACCGCAAAACACTTAACTAAATTTCATAGATGAAACTATCGCACTTCCATTTTGAATTACCTGATAATTTATTGGCCGAGTATCCTGCAGAAAACAGGGATGAGTCCAAATTAATGGTTATTCACCGTGAAACCGGAAAAATAGAACATAAAATGTTCAAAGACCTTATCAATTATTTTGATGAAGGCGATGTAATGGTTTTGAATAACACTAAGGTTTTTCCTGCTCGTTTATACGGGAATAAAGAGAAAACTGGTGCAAGAATCGAAGTGTTTTTGTTGCGTGAGTTAAACGAAGAACAACGTCTTTGGGATGTTCTTGTTGATCCAGCTCGTAAAATACGTATCGGTAACAAGTTGTACTTTGGAGAAGATGAGACGTTAGTAGCTGAGGTTATAGATAACACAACATCTAGAGGTAGAACATTGCGTTTTCTTTATGATGGTTCTTATATCGATTTCAGAAGAAAACTTCGTGAATTAGGTCAAACTCCATTGCCAAAATACATCAAGAGAGATGTAGAGCCGGAAGATGAGGATCGTTATCAAACTATATATGCAAAGCATGAAGGAGCTGTTGCGGCACCAACTGCAGGTCTTCACTTCTCAAAGCACTTATTAAAGCGTCTTGAGATTAAAGGAATTGATTTTGCAGAAGTAACGCTTCATGTTGGTTTAGGTACTTTCAACCCTGTTGAGGTTGAAGACCTGTCTAAACATAAAATGGATAGCGAAGAACTTTTTATTGATGAGAAAGCTACAGAGATAGTTAACAATGCTCAGAAAAAGAAAAAACGTATTTGTGCTGTAGGTACTACGGTAATGCGTGGACTTGAAAGTGCAGTTTCTTCACAACATACATTGAATACGTTTGATGGTTGGACAAATAAGTTTGTCTTTCCTCCATACGAATTCAGTATTGCAAACTGTATGGTAACTAACTTTCACTTGCCTAAATCAACTTTGTTGATGATGGTATCTGCTTTCATAGGTCATGATTTAATGAAGAAAGCATACAAAGAAGCCATTTTAGAGCAGTACAAGTTCTATTCTTATGGTGATGCAATGCTAATTATCTAGTTTTACCAAACTGGTAAAAACATAAATTTTTTAAAACCCTTCTTTATATTTTATTGAAAAGTATAGAAGGGTTTTTAGTTTCTAAAATGTGAAGGCACAAAAAAAGGACATACGGGCACTTACCAAAGAACAATTACGCGATTTCTTTGTTTCTAATGGAGACAAGGCTTTTCGTGGTAATCAGGTATATGAATGGCTGTGGCAGAAAGCTGCTCATTCTTTTGAGGGGATGACTAATCTCTCAAAGGAAACTAGAGATATGCTGGAAGCTAATTTTGTGATCAATCACATTAAGGTAGATTTAATGCAGCGTAGTAATGACGGCACGATTAAAAATGCCGTTCGTTTGCATGATGACCTGGTAGTAGAGTCGGTTCTTATTCCAACTAAAACTAGAACTACAGCTTGTGTATCTAGTCAAGTAGGTTGTAGTCTTGATTGCCGGTTTTGTGCAACATCGCGTTTAAAGCGTATGCGTAATCTAAATCCTGATGAAATTTACGATCAGGTGGTTGCCATAGATAATGAGAGTCGCCTGTATTTTGACAAGCCTTTAAGTAATATTGTTTTTATGGGTATGGGCGAGCCGCTCATGAATTATAATAATGTATTGAAAGCCATAGACAAGATAACTTCTCCAGAAGGCTTAGGTATGTCTCCTAAACGTATTACTGTCTCTACATCTGGTGTGCCCAAGATGATTCGTAAGATGGCAGATGATGAGGTGAAGTTTAAATTGGCGGTTTCATTGCATTCTGCTATTGATGAAATCCGCACGTCAATAATGCCTTTCAACGCTACTTTTACTTTAGCGGACTTAAGAGAAGCATTGGAATATTGGTATTCTAAAACAAAAAGTAGGATTACCTATGAGTATGTTGTTTGGGAGGGAATTAATGATTCTCAGTCTGATGTGGATGCCTTGGTGAGCTTCTGTAAATTTGCGCCTTCAAAAGTGAATCTTATAGAGTATAACCCTATAGATGATGGAGAGTTTCAGCAAGCATCAAATGGTGCAATAGATATGTACGTGAACACCTTGGAAAGAAATGGTATAGTGGTAACTGTGCGACGGTCTAGAGGTAAGGATATTGATGCAGCTTGTGGTCAATTGGCCAATAAACAATAAGGCGTTAAATTTCTGTACTTATATCTTTACTTCAAATTGTAAGTATTTCTCACATTGAAATTCATATTGGGAGTAACTGATATGCTTTTTGTGATTACTGCTGCAAGCATACGATGTACTCTTTTCTTTTTACCTAAATTTATGCGCTTAAAATAGGTAGCAAACAAAACTCGATTTTTTGAAAATAGTATCGCAAATTAAGGAACCTGTAAACCACGAAATGGAAATTTTCGAGGAAAAGTTCCGTGAGGCGATGTCTTCAAAAGTTGCGCTACTGAATCGCATAACCTATTACATTGTAAATCGAAAAGGGAAGCAAATGCGACCCATGTTCGTATTTCTTACGGCCAAAATGCTCAACAATGGTGAAGTTAACGAACGCACCTATCGTGGTGCATCGGTAATAGAACTCATTCATACTGCCACATTGGTTCATGATGATGTAGTTGATGAAAGTAATAAACGCCGAGGCTTTTTCTCTATAAATGCACTTTGGAAAAATAAGATTGCTGTTTTGGTGGGTGATTATCTGTTGTCAAAAGGACTTTTGCTGTCTATAGATAATGAAGATTTTGACCTTCTTAAAATTATATCTGTTGCAGTACGCGAAATGAGTGAGGGCGAATTATTGCAAATTGAAAAAGCAAGACGTTTAGATATTACCGAAGATGTATATTATAATATCATCCGTCAAAAAACGGCAACCTTAATTGCTGCGTGCTGTAGTTTAGGAGCTTGTTCGGTTCAGCCACAATCATTAGATGTGGAAACTTTTAGAAAGTTTGGAGAACTTTGTGGCATGGCTTTTCAGATAAAAGATGATCTCTTTGACTATGGAGATGAGAAAATAGGGAAACCTACGGGAATAGATATTAAAGAGCAAAAAATGACATTGCCTTTAATACATACACTTAATATTTGTTCAAAATCTGACAAGAAGTGGCTTATCAATTCGGTAAAAAACCATAATAAAGATAAGAAGCGGGTCAAAGAAGTAATTGCCTTTGTAAAGGATAGCGGAGGCTTAGATTATGCTGTTCAAAAAATGCTACATTTTAAAGAAGAAGCATTAAAAATACTATCTACCTATCCAAAATCAACCTATAGAGATTCACTTGAATTGATGGTGAACTACGTGGTGGACCGAAAAAAGTAATGTTATAATCCTACTAGGTTTTATTTGACTTCAAAAATGTCAGCATAAAAAACCTCCGTAAAAATACCATGATTAAGTATATTCTACGAAGGCTTAATTTTTCTACTAAATAATCATTCTTTACAATAACTCAAAGGAGACAGATAAGTAATACATTTTCTTCTGTTCTGAGTTTCCGTAGTACATAGATTCTACTATTTTCTGTGAGTTCGTATCATTAATATAGATTGCTTTTCCAATTTTTCTTCCAATTTTTTGAGCAATAGCTGTCGCTTTAGCCTTAGCGTCATCAAAAGCAAGTTTTGCATACTCTGCCATTTGCATGTCGCTCAATTGAGCTTCAAGGTTCGTATCCGAGCGTGTAACGCCAATGGCTTTTACATTAAGAAACTTCTGCATTTCTTCTAAGGATTTCGTTTTGAACTCGTACACGGTGCCTTCTTTTTCATAACCCAAAAGTGCATAATAAAGAGGAACTTCTTTAAGCTGCTCCTTCTCTATGCCTGCTTTGGTCAAATTTTCCATATACCTAGTTTTTACTTCTTCAAGGTTCATGGTCTGTGTGTCGTAATACACGTTATTTAGACTTACGATCATCTTGCTAGAATATTCTGGGGCAATACTAAATTCGTAAGCGCCATTAACGTTAATGTTGTTTTGCAAATTATTTTGAGCGAAAGCCATAAATGAGAAGACCATTAATGCAATGCTTGTTATTACTTTTTTCATGATGTTATTTTTATGAAGTTGTTGATTTAAATATTTAACGGTTTTTGTAGATAGAAACTTATGCTACAGAGAATAAAAAAGAGGCAATAATCATCCAACTTCCTACGGCTATGCCTAAAAGCCCTAGTTTTCCTTGCTTAGGAGCAATTCGTTCCCTTAGCTCTTCTGCTTTAACACGCGCCGCTGCATTATTGGATAAGAAGAATTTGTTGATAAGACCTGAGCCCAACATGAAGCCTAATCCTGCAGAAACTATATTGCCTGCTAAAAAAGTGATCCACCAAACAGGTGATGTGCTTAGCCATCCTAAATTTAAAATGGCTGTAATGATGCCCCAGACTCCCCAGAAGCAGAATATAATGCCAATCCAGCCTTGGTAGGGTTCTACTTTTTCTAAGAGTTCTTTTGCGTTTGGTTTTTTTGATAATAATAAAGATGGTACAGCTACGATACTTAATAATACTAATGCAATTCCCCAGATCATAATTTTGTTTTTTAAGTTTGTAATAGGGTTAAAAATCTATGGTACAAAGTTGAGATAATGAGTCCTGGTTAAATTCCCTTTTGCTAGCGAAAATGATATCCCTGAAAATAGGGGGTAGCTCTTTTCTGTTTATCTTTGTTGGATTCGTTTCCACATAAAAATCTCAAAATTTGATTTCAAAAAATACAATTGATAAAGTTTACGAAACCTCCCGTTTAGAGGAGGTTATTGGCGATTTTGTACAATTGAAAAAATCAGGGTCTAACTTTAAGGGACTTAGTCCTTTTTCAGATGAAAGATCACCAAGTTTTATGGTGTCTCCCGTGAAGCAAATTTGGAAGGATTTTAGTAGTGGAAAAGGGGGCAACGTGGTGGCTTTTTTAATGGAACACGAGCATTTTACTTATCCGGAAGCCATAAAGTACTTGGCTAAGAAGTATAATATTGAAATAGAGGAGACCGAGCGTACTGATGAACAAAAGCAAGAAGCAGATGAGCGCGAAAGTATGTATCTCGTTTCGGAATTCGCCCAGAAGCACTTTGCTCAAATGCTATGGGATACAGAATTAGGGAAGGCCATTGGTCTTAGCTATTTTAAGGAAAGAGGTTTTACGGAAGAGATTATAAAGCAATTTAATTTAGGTTATTGTCTTGATCAATGGGATGGTTTTACAAAGGCAGCTTTTGATAAAGGGTATAAATTAAAGTACCTGGAACAAACGGGTCTAACTATTGTCAAAGAAGACGCACAGAACCCAAACAACCCTAAGACGTTTGATAGGTTTAAAGGTCGGGTAATGTTCCCTATACACTCTATGAGCGGTAGGGTATTGGGTTTTGGAGGTCGCATTCTTGGAAATGATAAAAAGGCAGCCAAATATCTTAATTCTCCAGAGAGTGATATCTATCATAAAAGTAAGGTGCTTTACGGGATTTATCATGCCAAGCAGTCTATAGCCAAAGAGGATAATTGCTATTTGGTGGAAGGGTATACAGATGTTATTCAGTTTTATCAAAGGGGAATCCATAATGTGGTTTCGTCTAGTGGTACGGCATTGACACCTGATCAAATTCGCTTGATAAATAG
This sequence comes from Zobellia barbeyronii, assembly GCF_018603515.1. Classification (GTDB taxonomy): domain Bacteria; phylum Bacteroidota; class Bacteroidia; order Flavobacteriales; family Flavobacteriaceae; genus Zobellia; species Zobellia barbeyronii. Next base: position 804,406 of record NZ_JACATN010000003.1, on the reverse strand, counting down.
GTTGACTAAAAACATCACTGTTCTTTTTGATGGGGATGCAGCCGGTCTACGGGCATCTTTGCGTGGTATAGATTTGATTTTGGAACAAGGAATGAACGTTAAGGTCTGCACTTTTCCGGAAGGAGAGGATCCAGATAGTTTTGCCAAGAACAATGCGCTAGAAGATGTTCAACTTTATTTAGAAGAAAAATCACAGGATTTTATACAGTTTAAAGCGGGGCTTTTGGCTCAAGAAGCAGCCAATGACCCTATAAAGCGTGCGGATACGGTTAGGGATATCATACAGAGTATTTCAAAAATACCCGATGCTATAAAGCGGGAAATTTATATTCAGGAGTGTGCTAATATCATGAAGGTATCGGAAGGTGTGCTATTTAGTACATTGGCACAAATGGGTAAAAAAGAGTCCTCGGATGCTTCTAAAAATCAAAGACCAGAGCAGAAAGCTTTTGATGTAGTTAAGAACGAAGCTCCGCAGGAAAAGGTAGATGTGCAATATTTGTTAGAGCGAAAGATTATAGAGTTATTGTTGTTGTACGGAGGTGAAAAGGAAGAGTTTGAAGATTTAGTACTGAAAGAAAGTGAATCGGGAGATTTGGTATTGGAGCCGGAATCTATTGAAGCTAAAGTTTACGAAAAGATTTATTTAGATCTTCAGGATGATGAGATTGAATTGGCCAATGAGCAGTTTAGGCAGATTTATTCTAAACTTATTGAAGCATTGAACCAAGAGGCAGATTTTACTATTAGTAAATTTCTGAGTGGCCTGGATCAACAGTTGGTATCCGAAATTTCTTCAATCTTAATGGAGGAAGAAAAATATACATTACATAGTTGGGAACGGAAAGATATCTACCCTAAAAAAAAGGAAGTAGGGGTAGCGCAGTTGGTAAGCGAGACTATTTTGACCTTACGTTGTTTTCTTATTAAAAAGCGCATGACCGCTTTGCAGGATAATACCAAAGAAAGCGTAGAAGATCATAGGGAAACCCTAGAGGAAATCATGAATTATTTACAGCTTAATAAGCTGCTAAATAAGAAATTGAATAGAGTATTTTCTTAACTATTACTTCGTGAACCTTAAAAATTAGGCACAAAAAAACCCTAACGGAAATCATCAGGGTTTGTACGTGTTACGAATGTAAACTTTCTAATAAAGTTCTAGTGCTTTTGCTTGTTGCAAAAGATCTACCATGTTGTCAACGTTCAATTTCTTCATCAAACGAGCCTTGTAGGTACTCACTGTTTTTTCGTTTAAGTTCAAACCGATGGCAACATCTTTGTTACGCTTTCCGCTGGCCAATAACTTAAGTACTTCAACCTCACGAGTAGAAAGTTTTCTAAAGAACCTTCTTGGTTTCTGTGTACCTTCATCAAAAGCTAAACGTTGCGCTAGTTCATTTGTAATGAACATATTGCCTTCGCTTACTTTTTTTACTGCTGTTATGATGTAGTCTATGTCTGAAGCTTTTGAAAGATATCCAAAGGCACCTGCGCGAATTGTACTTAGTGCATATACGTCTTCAGATTGACCGCTATACATTAATACTCTAACACTCGGGTACTCTTTTTTGATTTTCCGCAGCGTGGCGATTCCGTTAATTTCCGGAATGTCCATCTCCAGCATTACTACGTCAGGATTTACACTCTCCAATTTTTCGAAGAGTTCAGAAGTAGTGGCTACCGCACCCACCATTTCAAATCCATTAGCAGATTCAAGAACATTTGTCACTCCCATTCTAATAATAGGATGGTTGTCTGCAATCAATACTTTAATCATGTTGATAGTTTTAATCTAGATTATAAACGTTCATCGTACGTCTAAAATACTGACATGCAATGTAAGGTTTAAAAATCTAATTCTTTAAACAAAACTGGTGTTTTTTTCACCAAATAGGCATGTTTTATGAATATATTCGATTAGTTTACCATATTTACGGATAAATTGCTAAAAAAGCGTGTGCGGAATTTCGCAAACAGGTATAGGATTCATCTTGTGCTTGTTAGCTGTATTAAGTTTTGTGTAAATAAGAAAGACTTCCTTCTCTCTGTCAGTAAAATCGCTTTCAGTTTTACCTTTATCTTGCATTTTCATAGCCCATTCCAACTCAGGGTAGCTTGCTCCTATCTGATCTTCGTCTGTTCTATCATCACCCCAAAGCCCATCTGTAGGGGCCGCCTTTTGAATGTCAATATTGATATTCAAATAGTTGGCTATTTCATAAACTTGAGTCTTTAAAAGGTCGGCAATAGGGCTTAAATCTACTCCTCCATCACCATATTTGGTGTAAAATCCTACACCAAAATCTTCCACTTTATTTCCTGTACCAGCCACTAAATAGCCTTCTAAAGCAGCAAAATAATAGAGGGTAGTCATCCGTAAACGTGCTCTGGTATTCGCTAATGACATAAAACGCTCTTCCTCATTTTCTACTGCAGGAAGGGTCGCTACGAGGCTATCAAATACGGGAGTAAGGTTGACTGGTTGTCTTTTTACCTTATCAAAATTGGTCTGAAGCCAGTCAATATGTTTTGAAGCGCGAGACGCTTGGTTCTCTGCTTGGTGTATGGGCATCTCTAAGCACATAAGCTCAAGACCGGTTTTGGCGCATAGCGTAGAAGTGACCGCTGAGTCTATTCCTCCGGATATTCCTATGACAAAACCTTTCATATTTGCATTTACTGCATATTCTTTTAACCAGTTTACTATGTAATCTACTACCTTTTCTGTCTGCATAGGATTGTCATTATGTCTAGATCGACTAACTTTGTGAGCTTAAAAATAACGTCTTGCAGTTAAATATTGAAATGTATCGGAAATTACTTTACAATTATGTCCCTGTTTTTGCCATTTTTATAATTTCAGTCCTGTTTTTGGGCTGTAATGAGAGTCCAAAGGTCTCTGAAGATGTCAAGAAGATAAATGTGGAACTACAAGTAGATAGGTTCGATTCTGAGTTTGCTGCTGCAACTCCAGAGGGTCTTGCTGCTTTAAAGGGTAAATATCCTTATCTGTTTCCAGTACAGTATTCAGATAGTATTTGGGTAGCTAAAATGAAAGACACCATTCAGATAGAACTCTTATCTGAAGTAGAAAAAACGTTTTCAGATTTTTCTCAGGAAGAAGAATCCTTAGAGCTTTTGTTCAAACATATTAAATATTACTATCCACAGTTTGATACTCCAAAAGTAGTTACGGTAATTTCAGATGTGGATTATACCAATCGTATTATCTTAACAGATACCCTTTTGCTTATTGGGTTGGATAATTATTTGGGTCCCGAACATCGTTTTTATCACGAAATCCAAAATTATATAAGTGCAGATTTGGATAGTCAATATTTGGCTGTTGATGTGGCAAGCGCCTTTGCTAAAAAGGTAGTGCCTAGACCTCAAGAACGTACATTTCTTGCGCAGCTTATTTATTATGGAAAAGAGCTGTATTTGAAAGATGAATTACTTCCTTTAGCAACCGATGCTCAAAAAATAAACTATTCAGAAGACCAGTTCTTATGGGCAGAGGCCAATGAACAGGCTATTTGGCGTAATTTTATAGAGAGTGAATATCTATACAGTACAGAGAATACTTTGGCCAGACGATTTTTAGATCCGGCCCCATTTTCTAAATTTGGATTAGAGTTGGATAATGAATCACCGGGGCGTATAGGTCGCTATATAGGATGGCAGATTGTACGCTCTTTTATGGATAAGAATGAGGTAACGTTACAACAAATGTTGAGCTTGCCAGCAGAGGAAATATTTAAAAAATCAAATTACAAACCAAGAAAATAATATGTCAAAACTTCATACTTCAGAAATAACGTTAAGGGTAGGTTTAGATGAGAATCAAGTACCTGAAGAGCTTACTTGGTCTGCACAAGATGGCGGTATAGAGAATGAAAAGGCAAAAGCTATGCTTTTATCTGTTTGGGATAGTAAGAATCAAGAGTCGCTTAAAATTGACCTTTGGACAAAAGATATGCCTGTTGATGAAATGAAATTGTTTTTTCACCAAACTTTGGTTTCGTTGTCGGATACTTTCATGAAAGCCACTCAAGATGAAAAAATGACGGCTACCATGAAAGATTTCTGTGCATACTTTGCTGAAAAACTAGATTTAAAATAATACCTATTGTTAGTTGGCCATAGGTACTTCCATCAGTAGAATTTTTGAATTTTCGTTGTAAGTGATGTCAATTTTATCTGTCTCTTCAATACCAAGGCCATCTCTTTTTTCTAATGTAACGCCGTTCACGGTACATTTTCCTTCTAATAGAAAAATGTAAACTCCGTTGGCGGTGTCTTTTAGAGTGTAGGTGCTTGCTTCGTCTTTATCAAACTCTCCTAAGCTAAACCAAGCGTTTTGATGAATCCAAATACCTTCGTCATTTGTATTGGGAGAAACAATTTGCTGTAAGTTGTTCTTTAGACTGCCCTGAGCTAGAGTAATCTGATCATAACGAGGGGTAACATTAACCTTGTTAGGAAGAATCCAAATCTGCAGGAACTTTACCTGTTGGTTGCGGCTTTTGTTCTTTTCGCTATGTTGTATCCCTTTTCCTGCGCTCATGGCCTGTATATCGCCTTGGCGAATAACCGTTGTGTTTCCCATGTCATCTTTGTGTTCCAGGTCACCTTCTAAGGGAATGGAGATGATTTCCATATTGCTATGTCCGTGGGTGCCAAAACCCATGCCTGCAGCTACCTCGTCATCATTTAAAACTCGTAATACACCAAAACTCATCCGGTCTGGATTATTATAACTGCCAAAGCTGAAAGTGTGATAGCTGTTAAGCCAGCCATGGTTGGCATGACCTCTGGTATCTGCTTTGTGGAGTGTAGTGCGCATAAGGGTTATAGGGTTAAGTTTATAAATGTTCTATTTTGGAGATTGTCCTGTTTTAAATAGAGTAATGGTATAATCCAGTAATTCTATGTCGCCATAATCCCCGTGTCCTGGAATAACGATTTTAAGGTCTGGATAAGCTGTTTTTATTTTTGCAATAGTCTTACTCCATTCCTCAATATTCGCATCGCCAAGATAGCCTTTGGTAGCGTTGAGCGATTTAACGGGGCAACCTCCAAAGAGTAAATGCTCGCTGGGTATATAGCTTACAATATTGTCTTTAGTGTGTGCTTCTCCAAAATGCCTATTAATTATTTTTTTATTTCCAAGAGTCAGTTCCTTTTCTGTGTCAAAACTAATTTGTGGGACTGGATTACCTTCCTTTTTGGCGAGCTCTATGGTTGCATTATTTGCATAAGATGGAATGTTTAGTTCATGAAAAGCTTCTATGCCTCCAAGGCAATCATCATGAAAGTGATTCGCAAATACCGCTTTTATTTTGTGCTGCTTAGTTTTTGTAATCCACTGTATCAGTTCGTTTGATGTTTCCTTGTCGGTTGGTGTATCAAAAACTACAGCTTCACCGTCATTCATATAAACAAGTCCATTGCAAGCTACCTTTCCATAGTCGTCCGTAGATAAATAGGAGATGTGAATGAAGCTATTTTTGGAAACAGGAATTATTTTTAAGGTTTCGCTACTGTAAGTTGTGCGGGTTTTGTGTGACTTACAGCTCAGCAGCGTGAAAGCGAAGAACAAAATTAATATGGGCAATTTGTAGGTCATATTTCATGTTCTTTTCAGTTATATAAATATATAGTTTTACCTTACAATAATGAAAAATTTAGATATTCAAAAGCTCATTTTTATTTATAATGCAGATTCAGGTTTAAAAAATGGATTGTTAGATAGTGCTCATAAAATTTTGAGCCCAAGCACCTATGATTGTAATTTGTGCGACATAACTTTTAGAGTTTTTACGGAAGATAAGGTTTGGAAAAAATTTAGAGAGCAAACCAATCTAGAAATGGAGTTTCTACATAAAGACGAGTATAAGAAACAGTATGCTTCTAAATTTGGAAACAAGTATACTTTTCCTATTATACTAGCTCAGGTAAATGAAGATTTGCAAGTTTTTGTGAGTACTGAGGAGATGAATACTCTTGAAGATGCAGAATCGCTAACGAAAATTATTCAAGAAAGAACAAAAGCTTAAATCTTAGTGGCTTTAAAAAAGTCGGTGTTTACTTTGTCTATGAAATTTAATACATCATCACGGCCATAGCCTTTAGATGATGACGTGATAAAGTAGGAAGGAGCTTCCTCCCAAATACCGTTCAATAATTCAGCAATGTATTTGTTTACATTTTCTTCTATTATTGCAGGCTTCAATTTATCGGCCTTTGTAAAAATAATAGAGAATGGAATATTATTTTCGCCCATCCACTCCATAAACTCCATGTCTATTTTCTGTGGTTCATGACGGATATCTACTAAAACGAAGGCACATACCAATTGCTCACGTTTTACAAAATAATCGGTTATATATTTTTGAAAAGTACTCTTACTCTTTTTGGAAACACGGGCATAGCCATAACCTGGTAAATCTACCAAAAACCAATTTTCATTAATTTTAAAGTGATTTATCAGCTGTGTTTTCCCAGGCCGACCGGAAGTCTTTGCTAGGCTTTTTCTTTCGGTAAGACTATTGATTAATGAAGATTTACCTACATTAGAACGACCGATAAAGGCATATTCTGGTAGGGGCTCGTTGGGGCATCTTGCCACATCGGTATTACTAATTATAAACTTTGCCGATTTAATGTGCACCTTGTAAATTTATTTTAAGAAGCTTGTAGTAGCGGTGGTTAAAATCCTCGTTTGGTTAACCAGCCGTCTAAAATTTCGTTGAACTTATCTGGGTTTTCCATCATTGGAGCGTGTCCACATTTCTCAATCCAGAACAAATCAGAATCGGGTAGTAGCTCATGAAAAAGGTCTGCAACATCAGGAGGTGTAACAGTATCGTTTTTCCCCCAAATAATACATATTGGCGTATTCATTTTAGGAAGGTCGCTAGCCATATTATGACGGATGGCACTTTTTGCAATGGCCAAGGTCTTTAAGGTTTTTACGCGGTTGTTTACAGTTGCAAATACCTCGTCTACAATTTCTTTAGTAGCAATAGAGGGGTCATAAAAAACATCCTGTGCTTTTTTCTTTATAAACTCATAGTCACCTCTTCTTGGGTAACCGTCTCCCATAGCGCTTTCATACAATCCAGAACTTCCGGTTATAATAAGTGCCTTTACAAATTTAGGATAGAGTTTGGTATGCAAAAGACCTATATGTCCTCCAAGAGAATTACCTAATAATATAACATCTTTTAGCCCTTTGAACTCAATGAATTTAGCTAAGAATTTAGCAAATTGCTTAACGTTCGTCTTAAGCATTGGCATGTCATAAATAGGTAGTTCTGGTATGAGGATTTTATAACCTTTGCTAGGAAAGTATTCGGAAACACCTTGAAAATTACTAAGCCCTCCCATAAGACCGTGTAAAATAATGATAGGTGTTCCTTCACCTATTTCTATATACCGGAATTTTCCTTCTGTAATTAAATTTTCTTCCATTCAAGATACTTCTTGGTCTGTTTGTCAAAGATAGGCATTATCCTATTATGACTTTAATACAAGTATAGACCAATAAAGCGAGAATTGACTATAATTTTTCATTCTAGACCTAAAAACACACTTTTTTAGGGTAAAATTTTGAGTAGAATTTATGCCCAAAACCCACTAGTTATTAACAAAGTGGTAATTAGTGGTAAAATGTGGTAATAAAATGTGTAGTTTTGAGTTATAGTATTGTAAAACAGCTTTTTTAAGTGATAAATTTCATTGGAACATACGATTGTAAGGCCGATGCCAAAGGTAGGGTAATGATCCCGGTTGCCCTAAAAAATCAGATGTCTCCTATTTTAAATCAAAGTTTTGTCATCAAAAGGTCTGTTTTTCAGCCATGTCTAGAATTGTACCCTATGGAGGAGTGGAATCTACTTATGGAGAAGATGAACAAGAAGAACCGTTTCAAGAAAAAGAACAACGATTTTATCCGTCGTTTTTCTGCTGGTGTAAAGGTTATTGAAATAGACGGCACAGGTAGAATGTTGATTCCTAAAAACCTTGTCGAGATTGCTAATATCTCTAAAGAGGTTGTTTTGAGTTCAGCAATCAACATTATTGAAATTTGGGACAAGGATAGTTACGAAAAAGTATTAGAAGAAACCGCAGAGGATTTTGCCGAATTAGCAGAAGAGGTAATGGGCGATGACGGAGATGACGAAAGCTATGTATCATAATCCAGTTTTATTAGAGGAGTCGGTAAACGGGCTCAATATTAAGGAAGACGGAGTCTACGTTGATGTCACTTTTGGTGGCGGCGGACACTCTAAACAGATATTAAAACAGTTGGGGAGCAAAGGGAAACTATTTGCTTTTGATCAAGATGAAGATGCACTTGCAAATACTTTAGGAGATGAGCGGTTTACGCTAATCAACGAGAATTTCAGGTTTGTCAAGCAGTTTTTGAAGTTCTATGGTGTTCGGAAAGTAGATGGAATTTTGGCCGATTACGGTGTTTCATCGCATCAGTTCGATAAAGCGGAACGTGGGTTCTCAACTAGGTTTGATGCGGATTTGGATATGCGTATGAGCAAAAGAAATCTTTTGTCGGCCTACGATGTGGTTAATACTTATGATTATGATGATTTAAGAAAGGTTCTTTTTCAATATGGCGATTTGCGAAATGCAAATGCTATGGCAAAGACCATTCTGGCGAAAAGAGAAGAGGAGCCCATCAAAACAACTGAAAAATTAAAAGAGGTGTTGCGGGCATTTTTGCCCAATGCAAAGGAACATAAAATATTGGCTCAGATATATCAGGCCATTCGTATTGAGGTTAACCAAGAGATAGCGGTAATTGAAGAGTTTTTGCTTCAAACACCAGAATTGTTAGATGTAGGTGGGCGGTTAAGCATTATCAGTTATCATTCTTTAGAAGATAGGCTGGTGAAGCGCTTTATACGAGAAGGACAGTTTCAAGGAGAGGCTCCAAAAGATTTTTATGGAAATATAGATGTTCCGTTTAAAAAAGTTGGGCCATTAATAGTTCCGTCCAGAGAAGAAATTTCAAAGAATAATCGCGCTCGCAGTGCCAAATTAAGAATTGCGGAACGCATATAAGTATTGAAGTAAGAAAATTAAAAAGAGAGAAGAAAGACATGAAAAAAGGTTTGTTGAACATATTAAAAGGTAGGTTTTTGGTGAGCGATGATGCTCCTAAGAACTGGCTGTTCATCATTTTTACTTCTTTTCTTGCGACTATAATGATTGGTAGCTCGCACAGTGCAGATAAAAAGGTGCATCAAATAGCTGCGTTGAACGAAGAGGTAAAAGAGCTTCGTAATGAGTTCGTAGATGCGCGCTCAGATGTACAGCAGTTAAAACTGGAGTCTACTGTAATGAACATAGTTTCAGAGAAAGGGTTGTTTCCTTCACAGGTGCCACCCAAACAAATAAGAGTTAAGTCTAATAAGATAGAAGAGTAGTGGCAGTAACGGAAAAAAGCATATTAACCCGGGTGTACGTTGTAACGGCGTTCATGTTCTTGTTCGCTATCGCGGTGCTATTCAAATTGGTGAATATCCAGTTTGCACAGGGCGATAAGTATAAGGCCTTGGCTATGGAGCGAACCGAGAAGATGTTTACCATTGCTCCCAACCGTGGTAATCTGTATTCTGATGATGGAAGCCTTTTGGCAACTTCCGTTTCTCGCTATACCATCCGTTTTGATGCGGTTACGGTAAGCGATGAGGATTTTAGACAAAATATAGTGCCTTTATCCAATGCGCTTTCAAAAATGTTAGGTAAGCCGTCTTCTCATTATCAGAAGTTATTGAGAAAGGCTAAAGTGAATAAAAACAGATACGCGCTTATCGCTAGAAATCTAGATTATTCAGAATATATAACCGTAAAGGATTTTCCTCTTTTTAATAAAGGTCCGTACAAAGGAGGATTGATTATTGATCAGAAAACGGTAAGAGAACACCCTTTAGGAAAAATTGCCGAGCGTAGTGTTGGGTATGAAAATGTAGATGATGAAGGGTATTACTCTGGTGTTGGCTTGGAAAGAGCTTATGGAGAGTATTTAAGAGGGGTGCAAGGAAAAAGATTAAAGCAAAAAATTGCCAAAGGCCAGTGGAAGCCAATTGGGTGGGAGAATATTGTTGAGCCTAAAGATGGGTATGATTTGGTGTCTACCATCGATATTAATATTCAGGATATCGCCCACCACGCTTTGCTGGGTCAATTAGAGCATTATAAGGCTGATCACGGTTGTGTTATTGTAATGGAAACAGAAACCGGAGAGGTAAAAGCTATTTCTAATTTGGGTAGAACGGAAGCTGGTAAATATTACGAGCGTTTGAACTACGCAGTAGGAGAGTCTAGTGAGCCTGGATCTACTTTTAAATTAATGTCTCTTGTTGCTGCTCTTGAGGATAAGGTAATTGATACCAGTACGGTAATCGATACGGAAAAGGGTAGATGGAAAATCTATGACAGAATCGTAAAAGATTCTAAGTGGGGTGGTTATGGAAAAATATCTGTTGGTCATGCTTTTGAAGTTTCTTCAAACACGGCTTTTGCAAAAATGATTCATAATAATTACAAGAACGACCCAGAAAAATATGTGAATCGCTTAATGAGTATGAACCTTAATAAAAAGCTTGATTTACCTATTAAAGGTGAAGGTGAGCCTGTTATTAGGTTCCCTGGTGATAAGGGTTGGTCGGGTATTTCTTTGGCGTGGATGTCTCATGGGTATGAAGTTTCTATGACGCCTTTACAAGTGTTGACCTTTTACAATGCTATTGCCAATGATGGTGAGATGGTAAAGCCAAGGTTGATTAAAGAAGTGAAGGAATGGGATCAGACAATCCGCAAGTTCGATAAGGAAGTTATAAATGAAGCTGTTTGTTCAAAAGAAACGGCAGCTAAGGTTCAGAAGCTTTTGAAAAACGTAGTCGAAAAGAAATACGGTACAGGCCATGGTTTGTATTCGCCTAATTTTTCTATGGCGGGTAAAACGGGTACGGCGCAAAAGAACTATGTATCTAAGGATCCAGATAAACTAAAGTATATATCATCTTTTGCAGGTTATTTTCCGGCAGAAAACCCAAAATATTCTTGCATAGTGGTGATTCATGAGCCAGACAAGAGTGTAGGGTATTATGGAGCGGATGTTTCTGGTCCTGTTTTTAAATCTGTAGCTCAAAAAGTATATGCGACATCACCATTGGTTGATGAGGTAGATATGGAAAAGATGAAAGATGAACGATTGGATAAATCGTATCAAAGATATTATGCCGAAGCTCAAAAGAATTATAAGCAAGTGCCAAATGTAAAAGGTATGAGCGGCATGGATGCCATTTCAATTCTTGAGAATCTTGGGATAGAGGTAGAAGTAAGAGGTAACGGAAAAGTAAAAAGACAATCCGTCTCTCAAGGAGAGAATATAAAGAACACTAAGAAAATTACACTAGAGCTATCGTGAAGTTGTTAAAAGACATATTGTTCGGGGCAAGCCTGACCGATGTAATCGGTTCTACCAATGTATTGGTGAATAACATCTGTTTTGATTCTAGAAAGGTCAAGATGGACGATGTTTTTGTGGCTATAAAAGGCACATTGACCGATGGTCATTTATATATAGCTAAAGCAATTGATCTTGGTGCAAAGGCTATTGTTTGTGAGGCATTGCCTGATCAGACGGTAGAAGGGGTTACTTATGTAGAAGTAAAGGATGGCAACACGGCATTGGCTATGATGGCATCTAATTTCTACGGCAATCCTTCTAAAAATTTGAAACTAGTTGGTGTTACGGGTACCAATGGTAAGACCACCATTTCTAGTCTGTTGTACCAGTTATTTAAAAAGGCTGGGTATAAGGTGGGGCTTTTATCTACTATCAAAATAATGGTAGATGAAGAAGTGTATGCTACAAGCCACACCACTCCGGATGCTTTGACAATTAATGAGCATTTGTATCTCATGAATGAGGCAGGTGTAGAGTTTTGCTTCATGGAAGTGAGTTCGCATGGTATTCATCAAAAAAGAACACAAGGGTTGGTTTTTGAAGGAGCTGTTTTTACGAACCTTTCTCATGATCATTTAGATTATCATAAAACGTTTGCCGAGTATAGAGATACCAAGAAGATTCTTTTTGATCAATTGCCGAAAAATGCTTTTGCTATTTCAAATATTGATGATAAGAACGGGGCTATCATGCTTCAGAATACAAAGGCAAAGAAATATACGTACGCTCTTAGAACTTATGCTGATTATAGAGCACAGGTTTTGGAGAGTCAGTTTGACGGTACGCTGTTAAAAATAAACGACCATGAATTATGGTCAAGGCTAATTGGGCACTTCAATGCTTATAACATGTTGGCCATTTTTGCCACAGCGGATTTGTTGGGAATGGAAACCTTGGAAACATTAAGATTGCTCAGCGAGCTTGAAAATGTAGACGGTCGTTTCCAATATTTTATATCGGGTAAAAAGATTACTGCCATAGTCGACTATGCCCATACGCCGGACGCGTTAAAAAATGTGCTGGAAACAATCAGCACTTTGAGAACTGGAAATGAAAACGTCATCACCGTTGTGGGGTGTGGTGGCGATAGAGACAGATCAAAGCGTCCGGTAATGGGTCATATCGCTTCAGAAATGAGTAACCAGGCCATTTTTACCTCGGATAATCCTAGAAGTGAATCGCCATCTTCCATAATTGAAGCCATGGAAGAAGGTGTGGAACCACAGAACTTAAAGAAAATCCTATCCATAGAAAATAGGGAACAGGCTATAAAAACAGCATGCCAATTGGCCAATGCTGAAGATATTATACTCATTGCCGGTAAAGGCCATGAGACGTATCAAGAAACCAACGGAAAACGAATTCACTTTGACGATTTTGAAATGGTCAAAGAGATTTTGAAGAGTTTGGATAAATAACAAAGACCAAATAAATAAAAGACTAGAAGCTTAAAAGATGCTATACTACCTATTCGAATATTTAGAGAAACAATACCAGTTGCCAGGGGCGAGCTTATTTCAGTTCACCACCTTTAGGGCTGCTATGGCTATTCTATCCTCGCTAGTAATCGCTACGGTATACGGTAAGCGTGTTATTCTTTTTCTTCAGAAGAAACAAATAGGAGAAAGTGTTCGGGACCTTGGTCTTGATGGTCAGAAGCAAAAAGCAGGTACGCCAACTATGGGTGGGCTTATCATTATCATGTCAACGCTAATACCGGTGTTGTTGTTTGCTAAGCTAGATAACATTTACATCATCTTATTAATCGTTACCACCCTTTGGATGGGTTTCATTGGCTTTACTGATGATTATATTAAAGTATTCAAAAAAGACAAAGACGGGCTTAAAGGTAGGTTCAAAGTTTTGGGTCAAGTAGTGTTGGGTCTTGGTGTAGGGGCAACATTATATTTTCATCCTGGGGTTACCATGAGAGAAGATTCTAGTACAATGATTACGGAACAACTTCAGGTTCGTGATGTCATGGGGCTAGAGATTAAATCAGTAAAAACTACAGTTCCTTTCTTTAAGAATAATGAATTGGATTATAGTGATTTCATTGGTTGGGCAGGAGAAAATGCTAAAGATTATGCTTGGTTAATATTCATTCCTATTGTAATACTAATTGTTACCGCGGTTTCTAATGGGGCCAACCTTACTGATGGTATTGATGGTCTGGCAGCAGGTACATCTGCAATCATTGTTTTTACACTCGGCATTTTTGCATGGGTGTCCGGTAACGTCATATTCTCAAATTATCTAGACATTATGTTCATACCCAATTCGGGAGAGCTGGTGGTCTTTATTACGGCATTTGTGGGTGCATTAATTGGTTTTCTTTGGTACAATGCTTTCCCTGCACAGGTTTTTATGGGAGATACGGGTAGTTTAACTATTGGAGGAATCATTGCTGTAATCGCCATAATAATTAGAAAAGAATTATTGATTCCCATTTTATGTGGAATCTTCTTTGCCGAGTCATTATCGGTTATGATACAAGTAGGTTATTTCAAGTACACCAAAAAGAAATTTGGAGAAGGAAAACGTGTTTTTCTGATGTCTCCTATCCATCACCACTACCAAGTAAAGGGGTATCACGAAAGTAAGATTGTAACCAGGTTTTGGATTGTAGGTATTCTTTTAGCAATTATTACGGTCGTCACTTTGAAAGTAAGATAAGATGAAGAGGCTAGTAATTTTAGGAGGAGGCGAAAGTGGAGTAGGCACAGCCATCTTGGGTAAAAAACAAGGGTATGAGGTTTTTGTATCCGATAGAGGGAAAATTAAAGAGAAATATAGAAAAGTTCTTGAGCATTTTGATATTGATTGGGAAGCTGAAAAGCACACGGAAGCAAAGATTCTGAATGCCGATTTGGTCATGAAGAGTCCTGGTATACCAGATACGATTCCGTTGGTAAAGGCATTGCACGAAAAGGCAATTCCTGTTGTTTCTGAGATTGAGTTTGCATCAAAATATACAGATGCTACTTTGATCGGAATAACGGGAAGTAATGGTAAGACAACCACGACCATGTTGGCGAATCATCTTTTAAAAGAAGGCGGTCTTAATGTGGGTATGGCGGGTAACATTGGTGATAGTTACGCCAAAATGGTAGCTGAAAACAATTTTGATTTCTACGTTTTAGAAATCAGCAGTTTTCAACTGGATGGTATTGTGGATTTTAAACCGCATATCGCCATTCTAACAAATATTACTCCGGATCATTTGGACCGGTACGATTACAAATTTGAAAATTATGTCGCTTCAAAATTCCGCATTGCGGAGAACCAAACCGAAGAAGACTATTTAATATACGACGCAGATGATCCCGTAATTATTGCATGGCTTCAAAAGCACCCCGTTAAATCAAAACTGCTCCCTTTTTCCATTAAGCGAGAACTGGAAGAAGGCGCATATTTACAGAACAACAACATTATACTGAACACAAATAACGAGACATTGAAAATGACAAAAGAGACATTAGCACTAGAAGGAAAACACAATTTAAAAAATAGTATGGCGGCAATGACTGCGGCAAAGTTAGTAGGCATTAGAAAAGCATCTATACGTGAGAGTATTGCTAATTTCCAAGGAGCGCCCCACCGTCTAGAAAATGTATTAAAAATACACCATGTACAGTATATAAACGATTCTAAGGCAACTAACGTAAACTCTGTGTTCTATGCGTTAGACAGTGTTAAAACACCTATTGTATGGATTGTTGGTGGACAGGATAAAGGCAATGATTACAAAGAATTGATGCCGTTAGTACGTGAAAAAGTAAAAGCTATAGTTTGCTTAGGCTTGGATAACGAGAAGATCAAAGATGCTTTTGGCAATGTAGTTGATCTTATGGTAGAGACTTTCGCTATGGAAGAAGCTGTAAAAGTAGCTTACAAGATTGCTGAACGTGGAGATACCGTTTTGTTGTCACCTGCATGTGCCAGTTTTGATTTGTTTCAGAACTATGAAGACCGTGGAGATCAGTTTAAAGCAGCAGTAAAAACATTATAAACAAGAGTAAACAGTGAACGCATTTTTTGACAATATCAAAGGAGATAGAGCTATTTGGGCCATTGCGGCCCTCTTGGGCTTGTTTTCGTTTTTACCGGTATATAGCGCAAGTAGTAATCTGGTCTATGTAGTGGGGAACGGAACTACTTTTGGGTATTTGGTAAAGCATGCATTGCTATTGTCTCTGGG
Organism: Zobellia barbeyronii; assembly: GCF_018603515.1. Classification (GTDB taxonomy): domain Bacteria; phylum Bacteroidota; class Bacteroidia; order Flavobacteriales; family Flavobacteriaceae; genus Zobellia; species Zobellia barbeyronii. Next base: position 788,702 of record NZ_JACATN010000003.1, on the reverse strand, counting down.
GTTTGGTATAATTTACGGAATACACCGTATTCCTTCGCATTTCTTTAAAGGGCTGTCACTAATTGCGATGCCTTTAGTTTTGGTTTTGTTAGTGTTTACCTTGGCTCAGGGTACAACAATAGGTGGGGCTAATGCCAGCCGGTGGATCAGTGTTCCCATAGTTGGTATTTCGTTTCAAACATCCAACCTAGCTGCGGTGGTGTTAATGATATATGTAGCTCGCTACTTAAGTAAGGTGCGCCACAAAGAAATCACATTTAAAGAAAGTATTTTGCCTTTGTGGATTCCCGTTTTTTTAACGGTAGCCCTTATTTTACCGGCAAACTTTTCAACGGCAGCTATTATTTTTTCAATGGTGCTTTTGCTTTGTTTCTTAGGAGGATATCCTATAAAATATTTAATGGGAATAATTGGGGCTAGTGTTTTGAGCCTTGCCTTTTTTATATTGACAGCCAAGGCAATTCCTGGGTTGTTTCCCAATCGTGTAGATACGTGGATCAGTAGAGTAGAAAATTTCGCGGACTCAGAAGATACAGAAGGTGATTATCAGATTGAACGCGCCAAGATTGCTATTGCTACTGGTGGAATAGTTGGGAAAGGTGCAGGAAAAAGTATTCAGAAGAACTTTTTGCCGCAGAGTTCATCAGATTTTATTTACGCTATAATCGTTGAGGAATACGGTTTGGTGGGCGGTTTTGCATTAATGTTCTTTTACATGTTTTTGCTGTTCCGTATAGTGGTAGTAGCTAATAGTAGTACTTATATTTTTGGTAAACTGGTGGTGCTAGGTGTAGGACTACCCATTGTTTTTCAGGCTTTAATTAATATGGCCGTAGCGGTAGAACTTTTTCCGGTTACGGGACAGACCTTGCCGTTAATAAGTAGTGGTGGTACCAGTAGCTGGATGACCTGTTTGGCCATTGGTATTATTTTAAGTGTGAGCAATAAAAATTTAAGTGTGGAAAAACCATCCGCAGATATAGACGAAACGAATCCTTTAGAAGTACTCAGTGGGCAATTATAAATTTATACTCTCTGGTGGTGGAACAGGTGGGCATATTTACCCAGCAATTGCTATTGCGAACGAATTGAAAAGAAGACATCCTGATGCGCAATTTTTATTTGTAGGCGCTCAAGATAGAATGGAGATGGAAAAAGTGCCTCAAGCGGGTTACGAGATTGAAGGATTATGGATTAGTGGGTTACAAAGGAAACTGACCCTTAAAAATTTAATGTTTCCTTTTAAAGTGATAAGTAGTTTGATAAAAGCTGGTAAAATAGTGCGAAGATTTAAACCTGATGCCGTGATTGGTACAGGTGGCTTTGCTAGTGGTCCTATGTTAAGGGTTGCCGCAGGTAAAGGTGTGCCTTGCGTATTGCAAGAGCAGAATTCGTATGCCGGTATTACTAACAAATTACTTAAGGATAAAGTGGCCAAGATTTGTGTGGCCTATGATGAGATGGAACGATTTTTTCCAAAAGATAAAATTGTAAAGACTGGAAATCCCGTTCGTGGAGATTTGGTCGAAATGGTCGCGGATAAAAATGAAGCGTTGGATTTCTTTGGATTGAAAAAAGGAGTGCCTACACTTTTAATTTTAGGTGGTAGCCTTGGGGCAAGACGAATCAATCAGTTGGTGGCTCAGAACCTTGAATTTTTCAAGAAAACCGGAGTGCAGTTAATATGGCAGTGTGGTAAACTTTATATAGAGGAATATGCTAAATATAGCTCTGATACGGTTAAGGTGCTGGATTTTATGAACCGTATGGATTATGCCTATGCCGCTTCCGATATGATTATATCACGAGCAGGTGCAGGATCCGTTTCGGAGTTATGTATTGTGGGCAAGCCTGTAATATTTGTGCCTTCGCCTAATGTGTCGGAAGACCATCAGACAAAAAATGCACGTGCGCTTGTTAATGAGAATGCAGCCATACTGTTGAGAGAAAGTGAGCTGGATGAAAAGTTTGAAAACGTATTTTCTGAACTTTTTCAAGATAAAGCAGAGCAAAAGAACTTGGGCGATAACATTAAGAAATTAGCGTTACCAAATGCAACAAAAGATATTGTTGACGAAATAGAAAAATTAATTGGGAATGCCACCAGTAAATAAAGGCATGAGAATTGGTAGAAATGGACTTAAAACGCATACATAACGTATATTTTATTGGCATCGGAGGCATAGGTATGTCTGCCCTGGCACGTTATTTTAAGTTCATAGGAAAGAGTGTTGCTGGTTACGATAAAACGCAAACACCACTTACAGAAGAGCTTTCTGGCCTAGGTATAGATATTCATTATCAAGATGATATTACCATGGTTGCTGACGGTTTCAAGAATAAAGAAAACACACTTATAGTATATACGCCTGCAGTTTCTGTAGAGCATGAGGAGTATCAGTATTTCTTAACCAATGGTTTTGAAATTAAAAAACGTTCCGAAGTTCTCGGAATCATTACCAAAGACAGCTTTTGTTTAGCGGTAGCAGGTACTCATGGTAAAACAACCACTACAAGTATATTGGCACATTTGCTAAAAGAAACGGGAGTAAGTTTTACTGGCTTTTTAGGAGGGATATCCGAAGATTTCAATAGTAACTTTGTTTTTGAAGGTACGGACTATTCTGTAGTAGAAGCAGATGAATTTGATAGGTCTTTTTTAAGGTTGTTCCCTAATGTGGCCTGTATTACTTCTATGGATGCAGATCATTTAGATATTTATGGTAACCCAGAAGAGTTGCAAAAATCATTCATAGAATTTACCAATAGAGTAGCGCCAGATGGAGCACTTTTTGTTCGCAAAGGCTTGCCTTTAGAAGGTATTACTTATGGAATTGATGATGATGCGGATTACTGTATTACTAATCTTAAAATAGAAAACGGCAGTTATATTTTTGACTTGATAATGCCTGATGCTACGTTGGTTAACGTAAAATTCAACAAGCCAGGGAGACATAATTTACTAAATGGACTGGTAGCTTTTGCTATGGCGCTGCACACAGGTGTGTCTGCGGATAAATTAGCAAATGCATTGGCAACTTTTAAAGGTGTTCAAAGACGGTTTTCATATAAAATAAAAACAGAAAATTTTATTTTTATAGATGATTATGCACATCATCCTACGGAGATAAATGCGGTTTATGATGCGGTTGCAGAAATGCACCCTAATAAAAAAACTTTGGCAATTTTTCAACCACATCTCTTTTCAAGAACTAGAGATTTCGCGGATGAATTTGCTAAAAGTCTTTCAAGATTTGACAGTGTATTATTATTGGATATCTATCCAGCAAGAGAAAAACCGTTAGAAGGGATAACTTCGGAATGGTTGTTGGAGAAAATTAGTAATACCAAAGTAAAAACAATTCAGAAATCCAAATTAATAAACGAGATAAAAGAGCAAAATCCGCAAGTACTTATCACCATGGGTGCTGGAGACATAGGTTTAGAGGTCAATAAGATCACAAAAGAATTGCAAGATGCACATTAATTATAACTACATAAAGCTATTAGCCTTAATCGTTGTAATAACGGGGCTTTACGCATTTTCTAGTCAAAGAAGTGCGAATAGAAACGTAAAGGGAATTGCGATTGAATTCGTGGAAAATCAACACTTATTCATCACTGAAGGCGCGGTTAATAAATTGTTAATACAAAAATTCGGTAGTCTGGAAAACATGCCTAAAGAAAAATTAGCTTTGAATACCATCGAGAAGGCCATTGAGGCCAACAAAATGGTGAAAAGTGCCCAAGTTTTTCTTACAGTAAGCGGTGAACTAGCGTCGAAAATCATTCAACGTACACCAATCGGACGTGTAGAAGGGGATTCAAAATATTATCTTGACGAGGATGGAAAGCAAATGCCATTGTCAAATAGCTACTCAGCACGTGTGCCTATGATTACAGGTAACACAACAGATGAAGGCTTAGCAGATGTCTATAAGATTTTGAATTATATCAATACGGACGAGTTTCTTAAGAAGAACATCATTGGGTTGCATATCGTAAACGAAGAGAAGTACGAACTTCGTTTTCGAACCGAAGAGTTTGTTGTCAATTTGGGAGATGTAGAAAGGTTGAAAGAAAAGTTTAGCAATTTCAAGGCATTTTACGCCAAGGCAAATAAAGACAAAACTCTGCAGAACTATGATGTTGTTAATCTAGAGTTTGACAATCAAGTAGTATGCACCAAAAATTAAGTTATGGAAGTAGGTAATTATTCGGTAGGATTAGACATTGGAACAACCAAAATCGTAGCTATAATCGGTAAGAAAAACGAGTATGGTAAGATTGAGGTTCTTGGTATCGGTAAATCTAAAAGTTTAGGTGTACACCGTGGTGTTGTGAATAACATTACGCAAACCATCCAATCCATACAACAAGCAGTAGAAGAAGCTGAAGTTAATTCAGGTTTGAAAATTGGATCTGTTGTTGTGGGCATTGCCGGGCAGCATATAAGAAGTCTGCACCATAGCGATTATATCACTAGGCCAGATTCTGAAGAGGTTATCAATGACGAGGATTTGGATAAGCTTTGTAATCAAGTTTACAAGCTGGTAATGCTTCCAGGTGAAGAAATCATTCACGTACTTCCGCAAGAATATAAAGTGGACGGACAGGCAGAAATCAAAGAACCGATAGGTATGTATGGTGGCCGTCTTGAAGCTAATTTTCATGTGGTAGTAGGTCAAGTATCCTCTATCAAGAATGTGGGAAGGTGTATCAAAAGTGCCGGTCTAGATTTAGGAAATATTACATTGGAGCCTTTAGCTTCTTCTGATGCCGTTTTGAGCAAAGAAGAAAAAGAAGCCGGTGTAGCATTGATTGATATAGGAGGTGGTACTACAGACTTAGCCATTTTTAAAGATGGTATTATCCGTCATACAGCAGTAATTCCTTTTGGTGGTGGTGTAATTACCGAAGATATCAAGGAAGGATGTTCAATTATTGAAAAGCAAGCAGAACTTTTAAAGGTAAGGTTCGGTTCCGCTTGGCCAGGAGAAAATAAGGATAATGAAATAGTTTCTATACCCGGTTTACGTGGTAGGGAGCCAAAAGAGATTACCCTTAAAAACTTATCAAAAATAATTCATGCACGTGTTGTTGAAATCGTTGAGCAAGTTTATGCTGAAATCAAGAATTACGGTCATGATGAACAAAAAAAGAAACTAATTGCAGGTATAGTTCTTACAGGTGGAGGAAGCCAGTTGAAGCATTTAAAGCAATTGGTGGAATATATTACGGGTATGGATACACGTATTGGGTACCCTAATGAACATTTGGCAGGCGATTCAGATGCCGAAATCGCTAGTCCGTTATACGCTACCGCTGTTGGTCTATTGATGAACGCAGTAGAGAGTGAGAATAAAGGTAAAGCTGAAGTAAAAGTTAAAGAAGAGCTTGTAGACGAGGGAGAACTTGTTATGGCAGGCCATGAAGAAGAAGAGCATCAGCAGCAAAATTCGGCAAAAGTTCAACAAGAACGAAAATCGGTATTTGACAAATGGTCAGAGAAGTTAAAAGACTTTTTGGATAACGCCGAGTAAAAAACGACACACACATTAACCAGTAATAAAGACACTATGAACAACAACACGGAATTTGATGGGATATCTTTCGATCTTCCAAAGAATCAAAGCAATGTAATTAAAGTAATTGGCGTAGGAGGCGGTGGTAGTAACGCAATTAACCACATGTTTCAGTCAGGCATCAATGGCGTAGATTTTGTAATCTGTAATACAGATTCGCAAGCCTTGAACAATAGTTCTGTGCCTACTAAAATACAACTTGGTGTTTCATTAACAGAAGGTTTGGGTGCTGGTGCCAATCCTGAGGTTGGTGAACAGGCCGCTTTGGAAAGTATGGAGGAGATCAAAGAGATGTTGGCCACTACTACCAAAATGATATTTATTACCGCTGGTATGGGTGGTGGTACCGGTACAGGTGCTGCTCCTGTTATAGCAAGACAAGCAAAAGAATTGGACGTGCTTACCGTGGGTATCGTTACCATGCCTTTTGAGTTTGAAGGTAAAATGCGTTGCGAACAAGCACGTATAGGTATTGAAAAATTGCGTGCCAATGTAGATTCATTGATTGTTATAAATAACAACAAGCTTCGTGAAGTATATGGTAACCTAGGCTTTAAAGCAGGTTTTTCTAAAGCGGATGAAGTATTATCTACAGCAGCTAGAGGTATAGCAGAAGTAATTACACATCACTATACTCAGAATATTGACCTTAGAGATGCCAAGACAGTTCTTTCTAATAGCGGTACTGCTATTATGGGTTCTGCTCAGGCAACAGGTTCAGCAAGAGCTAATGAAGCTATTACAAAGGCTTTGGATTCTCCGTTGTTGAACGATAACAAAATTAGTGGTGCCAAAAACGTATTGTTACTTATCGTTTCTGGTTCACAAGAAATCACCATTGATGAAATTGGTGAGATCAACGATTATATTCAAGTTGAAGCAGGTCATGGAGCCAACATCATTATGGGTGTAGGTGAAGATGAAGATTTAGGCGAATCTATAGCGGTAACTATTATTGCTACGGGTTTTGATGTAGACCAACAAGACGAGATTGTAAATACCGAAACAAAAAAAATCATCCACACGTTGGAAGATGAGCAACGTGCTCAGCATGATTTAACGGCTAGAAAGAATATCGTTCACCAATTACCGATTGAAAAAGTAAAGGAAGTAGCACCGGTAATTAAGCATACACTTGAAGAAGAAGATGTGCGAGAAGAGCCGGGAATGGATTTAATCGAAACGACTAGCTACATTAAAAACTTCAATGTTTTTTATGAAGAAGTTTTAGAAGAAGTTGCCGAAGTAAATACTTCTGAAGATGATTTCGTAATCGTAAACGCTCAAGATTCTATCAACGATATAGAGGTTGTAGACCCTATGACTGTATCTTACGATAAGTTGAAAGAAGAGCAGATTACAATGAGTTTTGACTTGCCTTTCGCTAAGAAGGAAGAAGTGGAAGAAGAAGAGCAAGACAACGTAATCACGTTTAGTCTTGATGAAGATGTAAAGGATATTGAGGTTGAAAGCCACATAGAAGTTGTTCCAGTTTTAGAATATAACGAGCAAGGCGAAAAACGCTATAGTCTGGATGATTATATGGAAATGGAGGATAAGTTGAGCAATGCTAAGCCAGCTCCAAAGCCAACTCCGGCTCCAACTCCAAAACCACAACCACAACGTGTGGTTAGGCAAGAGCCTACTATGGAAGTAAAGCCTGTTGAAGTTCAGGAAATAGCTCCACAGAATCATGCATCTTCACAGGTAGATCCAATGGATAGTCCAATTGATGAACTGTTAAGAGAAAGAGCGGACGAGAGAAGAAGAAAACTAAAGGATTTCAATTATAAGTTTCAGAACAGCGTAAGCAGTATTGACGAGATTGAAAAAGAACCAGCATACAAGCGTCAAGGCATTGATTTAAGCGATGCAAGAAGAGAAGAAAGCAAGGTTTCAAGAACTACGCTAGGTGAGGATAGCAACGATGAAATTCGTTTGCGTTCTAACAATTCTTTCCTTCATGATAACGTAGATTAAAGATTTTAGAGTAAACTTAACTAACTCAAGCTTAAACCCGAAAAAAGTAATTTTTTTCGGGTTTATTTTTTATCTTCGCAATCCTAAATAAAAATGTCATGGGCTTACAACAAAAGGTAATGGAGCAGATGAAAGCGGCAATGAAAGCAAAGGATGCTGTTGCTTTGGAATCGCTTCGCGCCATTAAGTCTGCCTTGCTTATGGCACAGACAAGTGGTACTGAAAAAGAATTGACGGAAGATGACGAGATTCAACTTGTTCAAAAGCTTGTAAAACAGCGTAAGGACAGTGCTACTATTTTTGCGGAACAAGGGAGAGAAGATTTAGCTGAACCAGAATTGGCACAGATAGCGGTATTGGAAAAGTTTTTACCAGAGCAGCTTACAGAAGAAGAAATAGAAAAAGTAGTAGTACAAACTATAGATGCAACAGGAGCATCAGGAATGAAAGATATGGGTAAGGTTATGGGCATGGTGTCCAAAGAATTGGCCGGTCAGGCCGATGGTAAAACCATTTCTGCCATCGTAAAACAAAAATTAGCATAAAATTGGCCTCGTGGCGCAACTGAATAGCGCATCAGATTTCGGCTCTGAGGGTTGCAGGTTTGAATCCTGCCGGGGTCACAATTTTATCTAGAGCTCTTTAAACAATTTGTTTAAAGAGCTTTTTTGCTTTTCAGAAGTATGTCGTTTTTTAAGAAACGTCCCCAAACACATTTATTAAAGTAGATTAGTGCAGAATACACCATACAACTGTTCTAAGTGCTTTAAGGGGACTCTGAGCAAAGTTTTTTGATTAGTGTAGTTGGATATAGAATAACGCTACAAAAGAGTTCATTTGATTGTGCTGAGTTTCGTTTATAGAAATATGAAGAACATCTAGCAAATCTAAAAGCCGATAGAAAAAAGCAATATGGATTATCTGATAGAATTCCGTTTTTGTGCAGCTATAATTTCTCCAACAGCTTGTTTGTATTTAAAGGGGTTGCCTGCCTTTTTAATCGCTTTATAGACTTTTTGCGGATTGTGTGTAGATTGGGAAAAGAATTCCCAAAAACCAAGCATCTTCATTTTTATAGGCGTTGGCCCAGAAAGCATGGCATCATACTGTTGGTAAATGGTATCGTGAAATTCTCTAAAAATATTCCATCGGTCAGCAGGATATTCCGTAGTATTTGCGCGAATCATACTTGGTAAAAACGGATCTGCAATAAGACCACGACCTATCATAAAATGTTCAATGGACGGGAACCGTTCTTGCATTGCTTTAAATTGAGCAACAGTAGTAATATCGCCATTATAGTATAAAGTGTGCTTAGCGACGTCTACGCACTTCTGGAAGGCTTCAAGATCAACACCTCCTTTGTATAATTGTTTTCCAAGCCGGGCATGAATGGCCACGTTTTTAAGAGGGTACTTTTCTAGAACGGGAAAAGAATCTAATATTTCATTACTATTTTCGTACCCAAGACGCATTTTCATAGAGATGGTAACATCTGTTTCACTATGTGCGCGATCCAAAATATGGTCTATTTTTTCAGTATTACAAATAAGACCGGAGCCCATGCCACTATTGGTAACCATAGGGTAGGGGCAACCCAAATTCCAATTAAGTTCTGTGTACCCTAAAGACTGGATGTACTTTATTACAAATATAAAATGATCAACATCTGCTGTCATTACCTGCGGAATAAGCTCTAAAGTGGTATTTGCTTCGGGGTTTAAATCTCGTTGGTACGAACCCTTTATAATCATCTTTCTATTAAACCGAATATACGGTGCATAATAAGTGTCTATTCCTCCAAAGAATTTCTGTTGTGCATTACGGAAAGTAGCATCTGTAAAACCTTGTAATGGGGAGGATAGCAGTGTATAGGGCATTCATTTAATTTAAAGGTGTAAAGATAGCTTTTTACCAAAGATTACCATTTAAGAATTGGCTTTAAGGATATTGCTGTATTTGTTTTATGAAGTGAATTTTTATTGAATATAGTTCTGCAATTTGCCCTGATTTGTTTGTAATGAATTAAAATAAGGAATTTGTTAACCTAAGTTTATGGAAATGAGTAATTTCTGTGTTACTTTTATATAAGAAACAAATTCTAGAGATATGGCATTAATAAAAAAGGCAAAAGGTAAGAGTTCACATGCTTTGGTAACATTCAAGGTGGGAAAAAATGAAGCTCCAAGCGCATCTGATGTTTTGTTGTTGGGTGACTTTAATAATTGGCAGACTAACGATAGTGCTTATCAAATGGATAAAAAGAACGGTTCTTATTCCAAGACTATAGAGCTTGAGATAGGAAAACGTTATGAGTTTCGTTATTTGAGTACGGATAAAGGTTGGTTCAATGACCATGATGCAGATGCTTATGTACCTTCGCCTTACGATGGTGTAGATAACAGTGTGGTTGATTTGAGCTCAATGCCCGAGCAAAAGAAACCAGTTAAGAAAACGGTGAAAAAGGTCGTAAAAGAACCAGTAAAAAAAGTTGTTAAGAAGCCAGTCGCAAAGAAACCTGTCGCGAAAAAAACTGTTGCGAAGAAACCTGCTGCGAAGGCAAAAAAAGATGATTTAAAAAAGATAGAAGGAATAGGACCTAAAATAGCTTCTATTTTAGCAGAGAAAGGTATTGGAACTTTTGAAAAACTAAGTAAAACAACTGCTAAGGTTCTAGAAGATATTTTAAAAGAAGCCGGACCTCGTTATACCATGCATAAACCAGGTTCTTGGCCAAAACAGGCTAAATTGGCTAGTGCCGATAAATGGGATGAGTTAAAAAAATTACAGGATAAATTAAACGGGGGCAAATAAGTTCTTGATTGATGTAAAGCAAAAAGCCGTAAGTAAATCTTACGGCTTTTTTTGTTTTAAATTAAAGTTTCTTTACCCACGAATCTATACCAAAAGCAGCGTTCAGTTCGTCTAAAAGCTTTTGCTTTCCTGGTTCATCGTTACAGGCAGTAGGTACACCAACATAATTCATACCTTCTCGTAAAATACCTTCTGAATGATTATAACCTAATAATTTTAGTTTTTGTATAATGGCATTTCTGTTGTTTTGCTCTCTGAACACACCAACTATTATAACACAGTTATACGTTAGGTTAGTTGTCTGGGATTCGGCTTTGTTCTCAGTCTTGGTTTGAACTTTTTCCGTTATTGGTTCTATTTTTACTTCTGCTTCTGTTGGCTCTTCTGGCGTTGCAATAGTTTCTTTAAGAATTAATTTGTCTGTAGAAGGTTGAGTGATTTCAAAGCCTTCTTTTTGCTCTTCAATTTGTGTTGTTATTTTACTATCCGAAGTTTTAGTTTCTAAAATAGTATCAATAAGCTCAGGTTTACCTCTTGTAATATCCGAAATAACAAGCGCACTATCTATCTGGCTTTCGTATGCATCTTCGGCCTTTATTTTCTTAAGTTCATAGGTTGTGGAATTTGCATAGAAATATTTATTTTCCTCATCTTTAGTCTTGGAATATGAAGTGGATTCTATTTGAGATTCATCCAAATCAGTTGGTGTTTCAGCGACTAGGTTTTCTTCCGTTTTGAAGAAATATTGATAGATGAATATGGAGAAAATGGCAATGACAATTATCGCAATTATAAAATTCCATTTTTCTTCTGAGTTTTCAAAAACATCCTTTTTAGGATTCATATTTGTGGTTTATAGTTAGAACTGGTTAGGTTATCTAGATATGTAAATATAAGGTGTAATGTTACTTTCTGTTGATTTATACCAAGTTACCTCTATCATCCTAATCGAGACTAATGCGTAATGTATTGGCAAATTGTTTTTAGAATTCTCCTAATTTTCATTTCATTTTTCAATATTTAAATAAGCGATATTTTATGCTGAAATAAGTTATATAATTTGAAAGGAGATGCATAGGTCAATTTCTCCAGTCTGCAAAACACTAGTACTGTGTGATTTTTAATTCAAACTTTATGGGTGGAAATTTTTGACTATTTAGCCATATTACAAGTACCAAATAAGGATAGTCCGGACTCTGAAATTTTAAATAAAAAAGAGGTAAAGACATTGTCATTTACCTCTTTGAAATTAATTTAAAAATTAGAGTTTTTTCAGTTTATTAAAACTACTCTTTATTGTTTTTTTATCCAGATTCTGAATGAAATTATTACATACCACTACAGCCAGGCTTAGCATCAATGTCCGATTCTAAGCGAATTTGACTAAGTCCAATATCAGCACCTTCACCAGCGGTTATCATAAATGCACTGCTAATTTTACTCATATCAACACCAAGACTAGCAAAGCAGCTTAAGCTTATTCTATATTCTCGCCATTCATTGGCTACTATTTTTATATCCAGTGTTTTGTCGCAAGTGGCATCTTCGCTACACATCCCAATTTTGACGGTGGCATCGTTGGTTTTAAAAGATTTAGCGAAGAAGGTCAGTTCCATTGCGCCATTTGTTTGACGACTCATATTACTGGGGGAAGCTGCACTTATAAGAAGTTGGTCATAATCTGGTAATGTCCAATTCATACGTAAAGCATCTTCTTGTGCGGTATGGTCAGTTTTACTGACTAGCAAGCCTCCAACAGATGTTGGGAAACTGCCGATTTGTTTGTTTAAGTCGCCCGTTTTTAACCCTAAATTCCATGGTGCGACAGCTGCACCTTTATTAAAAAACACACCTGTTGAAACCACTTCAGTATTTTCTAGACCAGAATCTTCAGAAAGTTGATCGATGATCACCTCGTTTTGATAATTAAGACCATAACCTAACTCAAACAATTTTGTAGATTCTCGTGTAGCCAAGTCAGGGGAAACCACTGCGTTGTTTGGCCATGCAAAAGACAGGCTGCCCGTAAATTCATAGGAAGGGTCTCTTTTAAATAATAAGTCTGATATACCACCACCTTCGCTACCCGGTAACCATGCAGCAACAAATGCATCTGATTTGTTTATTTCTGGATTAACCCACAGAGGCCGTCCCGATAGAAATACGGACACTACAGGAATACCTTTACTACGAAATTTGTCTAGTGTGTTGGTGTCAAAGCCGTTTGGAACAAAGTCCAAATTCTCAAGGTCTCCTTGGAACTCGGCATAAGGGTCTTCACCGTATATTGCAATCACCACATCGGCTGCTTCATTAGAATCACCATTTGCTGAAAAAATTACTTTTCCGCCAGCTGTGTTCACAGCTTTTTTTATACCGTCTAATACAGTTTGGCTGTTAGGAAATTCATCATTAGTGTGGCCTGTACCTTGCCAAGAAAGCGTCCAGCCTCCACTAATTTTAGCAATATTATCTGCCCCGTCACCAATTACCATAATAGTTTTTGATGCATCTAGTGGTAATACACCACCGTTATTCTTTAGTAAAACCATAGATTCTCGTACGGCTTGCCTTGCAATGGCTCTGTTTTTAGGAAGACCCAATAAATTTTCGTCACCTGCATTTTTACGAGTACTTGGTGCTCCTTTGGTAAATATTCCAGAGGCAATTTTAACTCTCAGGATACGGCGTACTGCATCATCTAAACGGGTCATTGGGATGGTTCCATCCTTTACATGTTGCAAGGTGCTTTCATATAATCCTTTCCAACTATCAGGAGCCATATACATGTCTAAACCTGAATTTAAAGATGCTGCGCAATCTGTATTTGTACATCCGGGAACTTGACCATGACCATTCCAATCTCCAACAACAAAGCCATTAAAGCCCATTCTACCTTTTAGGACATCTGTTAACAGTTCTTTATCGCCGTGCAATTTTCTGCCTTCCCAACTAGAGAATGAGGCCATTACGGTTTGTACTCCGGCAGGTATAGCGCTGTAGTATCCAGCGGCATGAATATCTCTTAATTCTTTTTCGCTAATCTTAGCATCACCTTGATCAACTCCATTTTCTGTAGCTCCATCACCTAGAAAGTGTTTTGCACTAGATATAACGTGACCATCACCCATAAAATCTGAGCTTCCAACATGCCCTTGTAGTCCATATACAATCCGGTCTGCGTAGGATTTAACGATTGCTGCATCTTCAGAAAAACCTTCATAACTTCTTCCCCAACGCAAATCTTGCGGTACGGCCAACGTTGGTGCAAAGGTCCAATCGTGACCAGAGACCGTAAGTTCGTGAGCAGTTACAGATGCTATTTTTTCGATTAAATCTGGATTGTGCATGGCGCCTAGTCCAATGTTATGCGGGAAGACAATTGCACCGCGTAGGTTAGTGTGACCATGTACTGCATCAATTCCCCATATGTACGGGATGGCAACTTCTACGCCTTCGGGGTCAATGGAGGCGTTGTAATATTCATCGGCCTTTGCCAACCATGTTTTGCTGTCCGCATAGGATAGTGGTCCCGGTGCTGAATTACCGCCACTCAGTATAGATCCCAAACGATATTTTTTTAGTTCTTCTGGAGTAATAGATCCATTGTCTGCTTGAATAACCTGACCTACTTTTTGTTCCAAAGTTAATTTAGGCAATAGTTCATCTATTTGTGCTTCAATAGCTGGGTCCAATGGTAACGGTTTAATGATAGCCCAATCTTCTGGGTGAACCATAGTTTCAGTAGTTATTTCAGCTTCGTCCATTTTTTTATCGGTATCTATTACTTTGGGTGACTCTACAGGTGTTTTTAATTGCGTGCAGCCCACAAATAGAATGGGGATAACGAATAAGAGCGAAATGTACAAGAGTGAAGACTTGTTAGTGTGCATAGTGTAGTTTTTTTGTGGTATTTATATTATAGTCGGTGGTTGTTAGGATGTTGGTATAAGGTACTATATTTTTAAAACCTAAACTTAACTAGCTGGCTTATAATCTATTTTCATATTCTTCCAACTTGACCCAGATATCAATAAATTCTTTTATTCCCTCTTTTTCTAAATCGGTATTAACTAGGAGTATTTTACCTATTCTTGTTGCGGTATTAAAGAACGTATATCTTATTTAAACTTTCCTACTAGTTTTGTTTTTACACTAAACTAATTGAATATTGGGCTTAAACCAAAAAAGCCTCATTATGAGGCTTTTTTGGTTGTATGTGTGTTTTTTGAAGTAAATAGTTTGTGTTGGGATTACTCCTAGGATTTATTCATTTTATTCTTCAGTTTAGTTATTAAGATTACAGCAAGGCTCCCTCCTAAAAATGAAACAATAGAATTTATAATAAATAAGCTAAGATGAAAAATACCCGATTGCATTATCAATTGAGGGGTGAAACCTAACCTGCCAAATAATTTAATTAAAAGGATACTACCAAATACACCGGCAATGGTATTCCCTATAATACCAAAGGAGTATTTTTTGAAAATGGAAGCTGTAATATTAGCGCCAACTATGCCAATGAAAATACTTATTAGAGAAATTAAAGTATCTGTCATATCAATTCACTTTTTAGTGACCGTAATCCATCTTATCTACTTTCCCGCCCATTAATCTTTTTTGTATAATCATGTAAACAAAAAGAAGGATAAAGCCAATAATACCCCAATTTAATGCTACAGATAAACCATACTCGGAAGAAGCAGTATTGTAAATCGTTAAAGGTCCGTTTATGGAATTCACAGAAGGCAATATCACAGGGAACAATGATGCTAAGGAAGAAGTAATTCCGCCTAATATTAATAAGCTGGATAATACAAAACCATGGATATCTTTTTTCAATTTTTTAATAAAAAACAAACCGACTAACCCTGTTAAGTAAATAATAGGGAAGATGAGCAAATAGGGCTTATGAGCAAAGTTATCTAAGGAGTTAGGACTTACAGTTTTCCATACCGCTAATGAAAATAAGGTTAGGGCAGCAAGCGCTATATTCATCTTAAAAATGACATTTTTAAGATTGCCGTTTATAGATGAATTGGTTTTTAGAATAATCCAATTAGCACCATGAATAGCCAAAGTAACCACAGATATTAAACCTATAATAATTGTAAACCAATCTATAATTCCAGGTGTTTCGCTTAGCGGACTAAAACTACTATCCCATAGGGGAAGGAAAAAATAATGCCCTTCATAAATAGATACGCCATTTTCAACACCACCTAGATTTACACCTCTTACGATGTTGCCCAAGGCAATCCCAAAAAATAGGGCTAATAATAAACTAGAAACACCAAAAGACTTGTCCCAAATATCTTTCCACATTTGAAAGTGGAATTGACCTCTGAATTCCAAGCCAATGGCTCTAAAAATAATTAACCATAAAACAATAATCAATGGTAAATAGAAACCACTAAAAACGGATGCGTAAAAGGTTGGAAAAGCCATGAAAAGCATGCCTCCGGCTGCCACTAACCAAACCTCGTTCGAGTCCCAAAACAAGCCTGCAGATTTTGCAATCAGTTCTTTGTCGTTTTCAGTTTTTGCTAAAAATAAATGAATGATTCCTGCACCAAAATCATAACCATCTAAAATAAAAAATACAGCTAAAACAATAGCTATTATGATGAACCAAAATGTTTCCATAATTTAATGTGTTTGAGGTTTTGGACCTTGGTTTATAGTTTTGCCAACTAAGACTAAGAATAACAAGCCTAGCAGCATATATAGTGCAACAAAACCTAGTAAAGTAAACAAGGTGTTACCAGATGAAACTGTGGGGGAAATACCATCTACTGTTCTTAATAAGCCGTATACCAAATATGGTTGTCTTCCTAATTCTGCTACATACCAACCGGTAAGATTAGCTATGTAAGGAAACGGTACTAGAAACATGATTGTCCAAAGTAATGCTTTTGCTTGGTATAATTTTTTACGCCACAAAAAGAAAACGGCCAAAGCCATAATACCCATAAAAACGGTACCTAGACCAACCATGATATGGTAAGAATAATACAGTGCGGGAATATTATCTGGCAACTCTTCCTTTTTGAATTTATCCATTCCAGGAATTTGCTTGTGCCATTCTTGGTAGGTTAAAAAGCTTAGTATGTTGGGAACGGCAATCTTGTTATCTAGTTTTTTTTCGACCATATTGGGCTGACCAATAAGTACAATTTCCGCTCCTGCGTGTTCTGTTTCAAAAATACCTTCCATGGCGGCAAAAGCAGCGGGTTGATACTGAGCAACATTTTTAGCATTCCAATCACCTGTTGGGAAAGCTACCAAAACACTAGAAACCAAACCAAAAATAACTCCGGTTTTTAGAAACAGTTTTCCGTATTCAGTTTGTTTTTCTCTTAAAATATAGAAGGCACCTATACTTGCTACAACAAAGGAAGAGGTTACAACAGATGCTAATTGATTATGTAAAAAAGCGGGTAGGAGCCAAGGGTTCCCAAAAAGTGCAGAGAAGTTTTCTAATACAAATTTACCATTATCCAAAATTTCATATCCTACCGGGTGTTGCATCCAAGCATTGGTGGCTAAAATAAACCAACCGCTTGCCCAAGATCCTAAGAACACTAAAAAGCCAGTTAAGAGGTGTAGTTTTTGACCCATTAACTTTTCACCAAAAATAAATAGTGCCAAGAATGAAGATTCTAGGAAGAAAGAGAACATGCCTTCCATAGCCAAGGTTTGACCAATTATACCACCTGTTAGCTCAGAAAACTTTGCCCAATTGGTGCCAAATTGAAATTCCATTGGAATCCCGGTAACAACGCCCATTGTAAAATTGATGGCGAAAATTTTCATAAAAAATTTTGCGGCATCGTTATATTTTTCAATTTTATTTCTGAGATATCTCCATTTAAAATAGACAATCAATAATGACAATCCCATTGTTAATTGAGGAAATATATAGTGGAATGTGATAGTGAATGCGAACTGCAGTCTATCATAAAAAATCATGTCTTCCATAAGATGAAATTATGTCAGCAAAAATAATCTATATAGCTAAGTATGAGGGTAACATTGATTACACATTTAGTTATAAAATTTAGGAAGAGGTTTTGTAATTGAGAGTAATGTATGGGCGTGCTGTAAATTAGAGGTCTTTTAATTTCAACATGAAGATAAGATTGCGCTATACTTACCTTCAAAGTTGTGGTAACCTTAGTTTTTGCAAATGAGGGAATATGAAAAGGACTAGCTTCTATGTACTGATATTCTTTCTTTTTCTAATTACAAAAAATAACAAAAGGACTATAGCGGGAATAGCTGCGTATTCTAAGTACTTAAAATAAGAATCCGTATTTTCTGTTTTCAATTCTTTCCACTTTCCGTCTTTTAGTTCTATTCCTATTGAATGGGTATTGGTCTTGTTTAACGTATATTTTTCCTTAGGAAAATCATCTAATAAAAATATTACTACAGATTGGTTGTTATGAACGTCTTTGAATAATTCATTTTTTAAGTGGATAGTGGTTAACGTTTCTGGTAGTCCAATAATTTCGGCAACTAATTTAGTTTCATGACCTAAGAAAACCTGTGGGTTTCTAAATTGCAGGGTGTCTCGTTTATTTACAATAATGGAAAAAGTAGCATTGAAATGATTGAGAACAAGGTTTTGAAAATCTTCAGGCGATTGGTAAGAACCTTCTCCATTTATATAGATAACCTCTTGTTGAAAAGCGGTTAATGAGCTGTTGATTTGTAAAATTATTTGCCCACTATCAGTTTTAGAGATGATAATGTTAGATAAATCGGGGTTATGAGCAAATACTACTTTGCTCACTAACATTAAACAAAAAATGAATAGTTGCAGTATAGATTTTCTATAGGGCATATTCACCTCGTAAACCGTCTATAAAGTTGTTATTTCCTGCTTTGTCTACGTGGTAATGATAACCTCTTGTTTCGTCATAGTGACCTCTTGACTCATCTAAATCTGTGTATTCTTTTCCGTCTGCATCTGCATTTTCAAAGATTCCATATCCGTCAAAGGCATAACCGATCATGGCAGAATGATTATCTGTTTGTTCTATTTTTTTAGAAACCCCTGTAGCTGCATGGTAGTGATAGCCTGCGTTTAAATTTACATGCCCGCCAGCATCATCAAATGGTGCTATAGTATATGCAGCTAAAATATTATCTACAGGTGCAGGAGCATTAAAAACTACGCCATTAAACGCCAAGCCTCTATCAGATGGTAAGGTTGAATTTCCTTCCGGACCTCCATGTCCTTCTGGTGGGCCTTCTGGTCTTTTATCTCCGTCATCTCCTGGAGGAGGTCCGCCACCTGGATGGCTTGAAAATTTGTATGGGGTGACCGCCTTTTTAGGGGTAACAGGAATATAATATGTTTGCTGTATATCTGTTACATAGGAAGGCAGACATTCAACGCAATAATTTTGATATTCCACCCCTACATTTGGGTTTGCAGCTTCTTGACACTCTTGTTTTGTTTTAGTTTTTGTGATTTCACCGGTTTCCTTGTCATATAACATCCAAGTATCATCTTCATAAAAGGTGGCCAGATTTTTCACGAAATCACCATCTACATCATGAACCTTTCCTCCATCTAACCAAATACCACCGGCTGATGCATCGTCCGAAATATTACTGGGGCACCAAGGTCCCATTTCGTGATCTGTTGGGGTTGAGGTAACTACTATTTTGTAACAATCTGCAGTGGAACCATCAGATAGAGTTCGGCTCTCAATTATAATAGGTTCAGCTAATCCACCAGAAAGAAAGTTATCGCTCTTAACAGATATAGTCACTTTATCCGCTGTTACGTTAGATTTATTATCTTTACACCCTATAAAAGCTGTAGTTAATACTAAGCTTAAAGCGAGGTGTTTAAATTGAATTTTTATCATAATGGCTGGTTGTTCTATTGCTGATGAAATATTCTTGTTGGATTTAATTTTACTCTCAAAAGTAAAACCTCAAAATAACACATCTTTATAAAAGTACGTAATTGAATGGTTTAATCATCTTGAATCAATTAATTTCTATTCTGAGAATGTCCACAAAAAAAAGCGGCTTCGGTAAAGAACCGAAACCGCTTACAATTTATATAACGAACTGTAGATTTTTGATTTAGTTTAAATCAAACCTATCGGCATTCATCATTTTAGTCCAAGCTTTTACAAAATCACTTGCAAACTTCTCTTTGTTATCATCTTGAGCATAAACTTCGGAATACGAACGTAAAATAGAATTAGAACCAAACACTAAATCCATACGTGTTGCAGTCCATTTTACGATACCCGTTTTACGGTCACGAATCTCGTAAAGTCCTTTTTCAGTAGGTTTCCAAGTATTACCCATATCAGTTAGGTTCACAAAGAAATCATTGGTTAATGCACCAACTTTATCAGTAAAAACACCATGTTTTGTGTTGTCATGATTTGTTCCTAACACACGCATACCACCAACAAGTACGGTCATCTCTGGTGCAGTTAAGCCCATTAGTTGCGTTCTGTCCAGCATTAATTCTTCTGGACTTACTACATATTCTTTTTTGCTCCAGTTGCGATAGCCGTCAGCTAATGGTTCTAAAGGTTCAAAAGATTCTGCATCTGTCATCTCATCTGTAGCATCGCCACGACCAGGTGCAAATGGAACAGCAATATCAAAACCTGTGGCTTTTATAGATTGCTCTATACCAAGATTACCAGCTAAGACAATTGTATCAGCAATGCTAATACCAAATTCAGCGGCAATAGGTTCAAGAATAGAAAGCACATGTGCTAAACGTTTTGGCTCATTTCCTTCCCAATCTTTTTGAGGAGCTAGACGAATACGAGCACCATTGGCTCCACCACGCATATCCGATCCACGAAAAGTACGTGCGCTATCCCAAGCAGTAGATACCATTTCTGAAATAGATAAACCAGAAGCTGCTATTTTGTTCTTCACAGCCGATACATCATAATCACTCTTTCCAACCGGAATAGGATCTTGCCAGATTAAATCTTCTTGTGGAACATCAGAACCAAAGTATCTTGCTTTTGGCCCCATATCTCTATGCGTTAATTTAAACCAGGCACGAGCAAAAGTTTCAGAGAAGTACTCTTGGTCTTTCATGAACTTTAAAGAGATGTCCTTATAAATTGGATCAACCTTCATAGCCATATCAGCGTCGGTCATCATAGGATTGTGACGGATGCTAGGGTCTTCAACATCTACTGGTCTGTCTTCGTCCTTAATAGTCACTGGTTCCCATTGCCAAGCGCCAGCAGGGCTTTGGCGAGGTTCCCATTCATGATTGAATAACATCTCAAAAAAACCACCGTCCCATTTGGTAGGGTGTGTTGTCCATGCGCCTTCAAGACCACTCGTTACCGCATAACGGCCTTTTCCTGATTTTGTAGGGTTATGCCAACCTAGTCCTTGTTCTTCTACATCAGCACCTTCAGGTTCTGGTCCTAAAATACTAGCATCACCATTACCGTGAGTTTTACCAACCGTATGTCCACCGGCAGTTAAAGCCACAGTTTCTTCGTCGTTCATGGCCATACGTTCAAAAGTTTCACGTATGTGAGCAGCTGTTTTTAAAGGGTTTTGTTTTCCATTAACACCTTCTGGATTTACATAGATTAGACCCATTTGCACGGCAGCTAATGGATTTTCCATAGTAGAAGGCTTGTCTACATTATCGTAACGTTCATCACTTGGTGCTAACCATTCTTTTTCATTTCCCCAATAGGTATCCGTTTCAGGATGCCAAATATCTTCGCGACCAAAACCAAAACCAAAGGTTTTTAAGCCCATATCTTCATAAGCAATAGTACCTGCCAAAACAATTAAATCTGCCCAGCTTACTTTATTACCGTATTTTTTCTTGATTGGCCATAACAAACGTCTTGCTTTATCTAGGCTAACATTATCTGGCCATGAATTTAATGGAGCAAAACGCTGACTACCGGAGCCACCGCCACCACGACCATCAGAAACACGGTATGTTCCAGCAGAGTGCCAAGATAAACGTATAAATAACCCCCCGTAATGACCCCAATCTGCAGGCCACCAATCCTGGCTATCCGTCATTAAAGCATGCATATCTTTCTTAAGCGCCTCAGTATCTAATTTTTTAAGTTCTTCGTGATAGTTAAACTCTTGTCCTAACGGATTAGTTTTAGTATCATTTTGATGTAAAATATCAAGATTTAGGGCATTTGGCCACCACTCCATAACAGATGATTTGGTTACTGTATTTCCTCCATGCATTACAGGACATTTGCCTAATGATGAACCATGGCTGTGCGCGTTTTCTTTATTTTCTTCTGAAATAGGTGAAGATTGCTCTTGGTGGTGTGGGCATTTACTTTCATCGTCAGATGAGTTTAAATGTTTATCATTTTCCATATCTAAGGGGTTTAAGAATTTTATAGTTTTATACTTATCAAATTTACCCTAGTTGCCTCCGGTAAATTCAATAAAGTTATTTTCATATTTTATTCGGATATAAATATAATTTATGGAAATGTAAAATTCCATAAATTTTGTATATCAATAATTGAGTTACTTTAAAATTAACGGAAAAAAATCAGGTTTCCTATAGTCAGCACTTTAAAACAGGATTCTAAAGGTTTGAAAGATTTTATAAGATAAGTGGAACTCTTCACTTTGTTTGAAATCCTTTTTTCTTAAAGGTTACGTTCTAATTACGTTTTTGATTCAAAGCTCCCCTAATACCTAACCTACACTTTGATAGTAGCTGAAATAACATTAGGATATTACACGCCAGATTTGATGTTTTCCTTTGGCCTGTTGAGCCTTCGTTGCCAGTGGTTACTCTATTTCTAAAAAGTCAAAAGATTTGTCTATTTAAAGAAATGCAGTATTAGAAATGTACTGCCGGTACTTGTGTATATGACACCTTGCCAATAAAAAGTTTCGTTCCCCATTTTTTCCGTAGCTTTTTAGCATATTCTTTTTTGAAATAACCGCAGGTAACCTTTCAAAAAATAAAAATGACTATGAACAAAAGGCTTACTGCTATTATCCAAATATTTTCCATTTGTTAAGTTTTGGGTTAAGTATTTTTATCTTTTATTCAAATTCTCCAAGTAGCAATTATTCTGTAATCAAATCGGTTCTTTTGAATTCAATGCTTTTCGCCTTTAGATAATCCCGAACCTCTGTTGTGTTCCATGTGTTTGATAATTCAGAAAAATCTTCTTGAGATAGGCAAAACGTAAGAAATCCATCAATGTTTGTTTCAGGAATATCGAAATTTTCTGATAGTGTCTTCTTTGAAAACTTAGTTATGATTTGCTTTTCTATCGCCATTTTTTCATCTCGGGCTACCATGTCTTCTAATGATTTGGTTCTGCCAGAAAATCTATTTAATGTTTTATGTAAATTTATTTTTAGGGCTATAACATAATAAGAGACATACTTTCCGCGATCGGCCTCTATAAGTAGTCGCTCACTATGGGTCATTAGTTCCAAATCCGCATTTGGTAATTTTAAAGAAGATGAAGTAACGGCTGGTTTAATATTTAGTCGGTCAAGATCTTGGTCTATTCTACCTGTAAGATTATAAGGAGTAACGGTAACTTCATTTAAATTAATAATATTCTCAATAAGGTTTATGGCAACAAAATTTTCATTGAAAATGCTATCTGTAATAACAATTTCCTTTTTAAGATATTGAACTGCCATAATACGGAGTGAATCCCGTAATCTAACCTCAATAGTGAATAGTCCTGAAGAGTCTGTAATCGTAGATTCCTTAGAATTTAAGTTGACAATTAACACATTAGAAACATCATTTTCAGCACTTTTGACTATCCCATTTAATAAGGTTGTGTTTTTCTGACTCATTCCATTATAAGAAATCAATACAGTTGACAGAAGTAGTAATAGTCTTAAATGTTGTTGCAATGTTATATTTTAGAATTAAAACAAAATATTTTTTTTATTACAAATAGAAAAGATGCAGCGATCTCATTAAATAAGTTCCAGCTTCTAGATGTAGAATTTTCGGCCCAATTTGTTGTAGCCATATGTTTTATTCTCGACTTGCTATAAATTCGTCCGCAATAATATATGGTTGTCCCAAACTAAAGTTATTTGGGCTTATATCTTCATTCCCGAAAATTAGAAGTTTAGTATTTGGTCTATGGGCATAGCCTTTATCATAACCGTCGGTTTCATTCTTAACTTTAAATTCTATTCCATGTTTTTTACAAATTTTTTCGATTGGTTCTTTCAAAGGTTTTGGTATCGATAAATTTCGCTTTCCGTTTTTTTTATAATAGTCATTCAAATCCCAAAAGTTCTTGTGAAGGGGAATCCAATTTCCAGTAACTTTTTTACATTCAAAAAATAAATCTCCAATAAATTCACTGGGATTTTCTGGAAAATTTATTAATTCACATTCTAATTCAGCTTTGTTGTAAGTCCAAAGAAGTGGGTGGTCAGTCAAAATTTTAAGTTTAATATATGGAAGGTACAAGTCAGCATATATTCCGTTAAAATCTACTGTTTCGTGAGTAGTCAATCTCCAGTATTCAACGTTATTTATTTTACCTGAATTGTCTTGTTCTTCAACGACAAAATTAAATTCCATTGTTTTGAATTTTCCAATCTGACCTTTTAATCCAGTCAAATATAACCGACCATTTTGATAAAATTCTTTTGTATTTGTTCTCTGAATAAATTGTTCAATCATTGATTTTGATAATTAAGCACAACTTATGTATAAGGTGAATAACTAAATATACAAAAAGTAGCTAAAGTATTACAAGTCGTCTTTAGGCTATATTAGATATGGCTTCTTGCTTTATATCCAATAAATGTATTGCCCAATCAAAATCTTTATACCTTTGCAGCGTGAAATTATTGACTCTCATATTATCCGTTTACTTTTTGGCACTCAATGTGGTGCCTTGTAGTGATGTAGATATTGTGACTGATAATCAGGTTATGGTAACTGCAGATAATGGTGTGAATCACGGGCATGCATCTAATGATATGTGTTCTCCGTTTTGCATGTGTCACTGCTGTCATACGCATACTGTTAATTTTAATATGGTTACGTTTGAGCCTTTTCAACCGTTAATTTCACAAGAAGAATTAGCTCACTTTGAGAGTTCGGGCAAAGACGTTTTTCTAGACCTTTTACAACCTCCCAGGGTATAATTCAGTTTTTTAGGGGATACTTATATCCCTATGTAATGAATTCGTTTTAGATTTCATTACCCTAGTTTCTGTCGTTTTTGCTTCTAGGCAGGAAACGCATTTTTTAACTGAATTATAACATTCCATATGATTAATAGAATCATTGATTTTTCCATCAATAACAAATTTATTGTTGGTCTGCTCACGCTTGCACTAGTTGGTACAGGTATTTGGAGCATGACCCAGGTATCTCTTAAAAGGGTAAAAAGTGTGGTGCCTCATTACAACAATTACATAGTAGAGCAGTGGGTGTAGAAAAAGAAGGAGACGCATTTAGTTTTGTTCCGTATGAAGTAACTTTAGGTACTGAAGATAATGAGTGGGTCGCTGTAAATTTTTTGATGGAAATTGACTCTCAATCTAAGTTTGCTTTCATAAACGGCTACTTTTTAATGACGGAAATGAAAAAGGGAGAAGCGGAACATAGTCATTAGACCAATTATACTGCTAGGGCAACTTGTTTCGCTTAATAATTTTCGCGTACGAGGTCTTTGCTTTATTTGGAATAAATTTTATTACGGGTGGCTCTAGCAACACGTTTGCAAGATGTTATTTAAGAACTTACAATTTTAGAGAAATGATAAAAAAGAAGAAGGTCAATCTTCGGGATATAGATAATCACCAACATTCTGGTGAAGTTTCGGATGACGATTGTGGGAGTTGTTGTGGCAATCATGAAAGTGAAAAATCCAGTAAGGTTCTTAGTCCGTACCTTCCGGCTATTATTAGCTTTGTACTGTTACTGGGAGGTATCGCTCTAGATATTTTTAATGTGCTCTTTTTTACGGACTGGGTGCGTGTGGTTTGGTACAGTATTGCCTATGTACCTGTGGGGTTTCCGGTAATGAAACAGGGCTGGAAGAGCATTGTGAACGGAGATTTTTTTACTGAATTTCTATTAATGTCCATTGCCACTATTGGTGCATTCGCTATAGGGGAATATCCAGAAGGTGTGGCCGTAATGTTATTTTATGCGGTGGGAGAATTGTTTCAGCATTCTGCCGTGACAAAGGCCAAAGGAAATATAAAGGCGTTATTGGATGTAAGGCCTAAATCGGCTACGGTGCTTCGTAACGGAGATATGTTTTCTGTAGCTCCTGAAGCTGTAAAAATTGGTGAACGTATTCAAGTTCGTTTGGGTGAGAAAGTTCCGCTTGACGGAAAATTATTATCGGAGAAAGCCAGTTTAAATACAGCGGCTATTTCCGGGGAAAGTAAACCGTCTACTATTGCTCAAGGTGAGAAAGTATTTGCCGGGAGTATTAATCTAGATGGGGTTATTGAAGTGGAGGTTACCAAAGAATTTAAAGACAGCTCCATTGCCCGTATTTTGGATATGGTACAGAACGCCACGGCCCGCAAGTCAAAAACAGAATTGTTCATTCGTAAGTTTGCTAGAATTTATACACCAATTGTGGTGTTCCTGGCTATTGGACTAACCTTGTTACCTTACTTTTTTGTTGAGGAATATATTTTTAGGGATTGGCTTTACCGCGCGTTAATTTTCTTGGTTATTTCTTGTCCGTGTGCTTTGGTTATTTCAATTCCCTTGGGGTATTTTGGAGGCCTAGGTGCAGCTTCCCGAAATGGTATTCTGTTTAAAGGCGCTTCCTTTCTAGATACCATTACCAAGATCAACACCTTGGCAATGGATAAAACAGGTACTGTAACCAAGGGTGTGTTTAAAATAAAGGAAATTGTTTTACATGCTGATAGTGAAGAATCTGGCGAGTCTTTAAGCGAGAAGGATTTTATGGACTACCTCATGGCCATTGAAGCACAATCTACCCATCCCATAGCAAAGGCCATTCTGGAGTATAAGGAAGAGGGGGCAAGTAGTAAGGCCAAAGATGTTTTTGAAATTGCAGGAAAGGGGTTGGTAGGTATTGTAGCGGGTAAATCCGTTTTGGTAGGAAATAAAGCGCTAATGGTTGCTAATGGAATAACGGTTCCTAAAGAAACGGAGGCTGTTGTAGAAAGTATAGTAATGATAGCTGTTGATAGAAAGTTTTTGGGTTACGTTGTTATTTCTGATGAACTTAAGGATGGTGCTGAGGCCGCTATTGAGAAGATACGGAAAACTGGGGTGTCTAAAATTGTGATGTTGTCCGGAGATAAGGATGCCATTACACAGAAGGTGGCTAAAGAACTTCATGTAGATTGGGCCAAGGGTGGACTTCTACCTGAGGATAAACTTAATGAGGTGGAAAAATTAAAGGATATCTCTGGGGCAAAAGTAGCCTTTATTGGTGATGGTATAAATGATGCCCCGGTATTGGCGGCTAGCGATGTTGGTATTGCTATGGGCGGTTTAGGAAGCGACGTGGCCATTGAGACAGCGGATGTTATCATACAGACCGATCAACCTGAAAAAGTTGCGCAGGCCATACAAATAGGGAAGTCTACTAGAAAAATAGTCTGGCAGAATATAGCTCTTGCCTTTGGGGTCAAAGCTTTGGTTATGATTCTTGGAGCTGTGGGAATGGCTACCATGTGGGAAGCCGTTTTTGCAGATGTAGGCGTAGCGCTTTTAGCTATTTTGAACGCCGTGCGTTTACAGAACATGAAATGGGATTAAACGTATAACCTAAATTATTCTGATTCAGCGTATTTATCAGGCTGACTCAACATTGTTAAAATTGTTAAATAGCGGTTTTTAAGTTTCGTTGGATGCTTTTTTTATGCATTTTTATAATCCAAACAACTCACACCATGCATTTAAAATTTACCACCACTTCTTTTACGCTGTTTTTGGCGTTGCTCGTTACGAATATAAACCTTGCCCAGAATGGTGAGATTGAAATTGTAGGAACAGTAATTGAACAATCCGGTGGGCAGCCAGTTGCTTTCGCAACAGTTTTAGTAGGAGACAAAACCACACAAAAAGGAATCACCGGTACCACTACTTTAGATGATGGTTCATTCAGCCTAAAAACAGACGCTCAGAACTACTTTATTGAAATTAGTTTTATCGGCTTTGAGAAAAAAAGATTCGATGATCTCGTGCCCGCAAACGGAGTTATCGATATGGGGCAGGTGAAACTGAATCAAGATGCCCAACAGCTTTCGGAAGTTGTGGTTGAAGGGGAAGTATCAAGAACACAATTCAAGTTAGATAAACGGGTGTTCAACGTTGGTAAGGATATTAGTAGCACTGGAGCAAGTGCTTTAGAGGTTTTAAACAATGTGCCTTCTGTGAATGTAAATATAGAAGGGCAAATAAGTTTACGCGGAAGCCAAGGTGTACAGGTTCTAATTAATGGAAAACCTTCTATTCTTACTGGAGATGGCGGGAATGCTTTGGGAACTATTACTTCTGATATGATTGAAAGGGTGGAGGTTATTACCAATCCTTCGGCTAAGTATGACGCTGAGGGTACTTCGGGAATAATCAACATTGTCATAAAAAAAGAAGAGCGGGAAGGCTTTAACGGTTCTATTAGTTTGAATACAGGCTCACCGGATAATCATAGTTTTGGGTTAAGTTTAAATCGTCGTACGGAAAGATTCAATCTTTTTAGTCAGTTAGGAGCAGGGTATAGGGAACTGCCAAATGACACGGAGAACATTAACCGAAATCTTACCGATGGAACTTCAATTGCTTCAATAGGTGAGGAGTTTAGAAATGAGGAGTTTTACAATATTATTTTAGGAACGGATTATTACATTAATCAAAATAATGTATTGACTCTTTCGGGGAATTTCGCTTATGAAATTGAAGACCAACCCTCCAATACAAAATACAAATCTCTAGATGCGGATAATCAGTTGGTTTCAGAATGGGAGCGGACTGAAACGACAGAGGCTACTAATCCAAAATACCAATACGAGCTTCAATATAAAAGCGATTTTAAGGATCACGAAGACCATGATCTTTTGTTCAGTGCTTTGGGTAATTTTTTCGGAAAAGACCAATCCTCAGATTTTGAAGATGTAACCATATCCGGAGAGGACAACGATGCCACACAACGTACTCGAACCGAATTTCAGGAAGCGGAATATACTTTTAAACTAGATTATACACGGCCATTTAATGAAGAATGGACAATGGAAGCAGGTGGTCAATATATTTTGAACGATGTTAGCAATGATTATGAGGTTGACGATTTAGAAAATGGGGTTTATGTTTCAAACCCTGATTTGACCAATGTGTTTGAATATGATCAAAAGGTTTTTGCTGTTTATGGTACAGGTGCATATGAAATTGGAAAATGGGGTATGAAAGCAGGGGTCCGTATGGAACAAACAAACCTCAATACGCTGTTGCAAAATACCAACCAGAAGAATGAACAGAAATATACCAACCTTTTTCCTAGTGCGCATACGTCCTATAAATTCAGTGATAAGGTTTCTATGCAAGCGGGATACTCACGCAGAGTGTATAGGCCAGATTTGTGGGATTTGAATCCTTTTTTTAATATTAGAAATAACTTTAATATCCGTCAAGGTAATCCAGAATTACAACCAGAGTATACAGATTCTTATGAGATTACAAGTATTTATGTTTTAGGAAAAGCATCGCTTAATTTTAGTGTGTATCACCGCTACACCACAGATGTTATTGAATCTATATTTAGCTATGAGGATGAAGTTACCATAAGTAAACCTGAGAACATTGGTACCAATAAAGCTACAGGTGTTGAGTTCAACGGGAAGTATAGTCCTGCCAAGTGGTTTACCGTAACTACAGATATGAACTATAATAAGTTTGATAGAAAGGGAAGCTTAGATACTCAAGTATTTGATTTTAATGCCGATAGGTGGTCTATGAAGTTAATGACCAAACTTAAACTACCTGCAGATATTGATTTTGAAGCTACAGGAAATTACCAAAGTAGTTATGAGACGGTTCAAGGAAACACAAGCGATAACCTCTTTTTGGATATGGGGGCCCGCAAGAAAATATTGAAAGGTAAAGGAGTCGTAAACTTTAGTGTAAGAGATGTATTTGCTTCACGAGTAAACGAAACGGAAACAACACAAGAAACTTTTTCAACTTATTCCCGAAGACAACGTGGTAGGTTTATTACTTTTGGCTTCAGTTATGGTTTCGGTAAAGGCGAGGCTATGGAATATTCTGGAAGAAGAAGATAAAACCAACCAATAAATAATAAAAGTAATGGGGAGAAAGACTGAAGCAAAAATGCGTACCTACCACAGATATCTAGGATTTTTCTTAGCTGGTATAATGGCTATGTATGCAATAAGCGGTATTATTCTAATTTTTAGAGATACCGATTTTCTTAAGAGTGAAGTTGCGGCAGAGAAAACATTAAAACCCAACATAAAAGCAGAAGATGTAGGAAAGGCACTTAAAATCAAACATTTTAAGGTAGAAAAAGAAGAGGGAGGCATTATTCATTTTGAAGGTGGTTCTTATAATAGCAAAACTGGGGTTGCATCATATACCGAGAAAAAGCTGCCTTTTGTTATAGGTAAAATGACCAAAATACATAAGGCTACTTCTAGTCAGCCTTTATTTTTTCTAAATATTTTCTTTGGAGCGTCACTATTGTTCTTTGTAATATCTGCATTTTGGATGTTCAGGCCTAGTGCTCCTATATTTAAGAAAGGTCTTTATTTTGCCTTAGGCGGCCTCGTACTTACGCTTATTTTGCTCTTTGTTTAGTTAAGAGTCTAGAAGTCCAATTTTAATGGCATGCTTGGTGAGTCCGGCTAAATTTTTCACTTGTAATTTTGAGATGAGATTTTTGCGGTAACTTTCTATAGTGTGCTTACTTAGAAAGAGTTCATCTGCAATTTCTTGCGTAGTGTATTCATCTGCAATAAGCTTTAGTACTTGTTTTTCGCGGTCTGTAAGGTGCACCTCTTCTTCCTTTTTGTTCTCGAACATAGCATCGGTATAGGCGCGTTTTATTTCCTGTGAGAAATATTTTTCACCTTTAACTATAGTCCGCATAGCTGTAAGAAGTTCATCTTTTTCGGCATTTTTGGGTACGTAACCATCCACATTGTTTTGAATGAGCTTCTCGATCATACCGCCATCTATATGCATACTCACGACCAAGGTTTTAAGGGTCGTATACTTTTCTTTTACAATACGGTTTAGCTCAATACCGTCCATTTCGGGCATGCTGAGGTCGGTAATCAATAGGTGAAGGTCACCGGTCCCATTAATTTCTAAGTATTTGATGACTTGCGCTCCATTTTTGGCCGTAGTGGTTACCGAAAATTCAGGTGCGTCACTCAAGATGCTCAATAGGCCGTCTATGAACATTTTATGGTCATCTGCAATGATGAGGTTATATTTCATGGGATGTTGTTTTTATGGGGATTTCTATGGAAATCACGGTACCCCTATTTTTTGATGAATCAATATGAAGCAAACCATTTAATTGGTTGATTCTACTACGGATATTTTCAAAACCAATGCCTTCTTTTATTTTAGAAATATCAAATCCTTGTCCGTTGTCTTCAAAAAGGAGTGATAGTTCTTTATTAAGCAAGCTAAGATGTATGTCTACGTTATTTGCCTCCGCATGTTTAAGTGTATTGGTCATCAACTCTTGAATCACCTTAAAAAGCTCCATTTGGACTTTTTCATCCAACGCATTTATATCTACCTCCGGATGCGGATAAAAACCAATTTTTATTTTTCCGCTGCTTGAAATCGATTTTATGTATTCCCGAATTAAATCTGAAAAAGCATGTTGCTTAAATTTCTTTGGAATAAGCGTGTGAGATATATCTCTTACCAGTTGGTAAGTTTCATCTAACTGACTATTAATTTCTTTCCATTTGTTAGAATCACTGGTCATAGTAGATACCTGCAGTTTTATTCCTGCCAAGTTTCCGCCAATGCTATCATGTAATTCTTGGGCAATTCTTTTCCGTTCTTCATCTTGGCCTTCAACAGAGGCTTTAATGAGGTTTAATTCTTGTTTCTGTTTTAGCGCAGTAACTTTTTGTGTGTTTATTTCTTCTTGCTTTTTTGTCAGTTCACTTTGCGTCTGTATTTTTTGATAATAGACGTAGAGTAGTGCAATTACAGGAATCAGTATAATTAAGAAGCCAATGAGAAAAGCGTTTTTGATGGTCTTTTGTCTTTCAAGTTCAGCAACTTTTACTATTTGGTCTTCCTCTAGGGTGGAAATTGCTTTCTCTTTCTGGAGGGTTTCATATTGTATCTCAAGCTCTTTTATAATCTCCCGCTGTTGTTTATTATTGATTTGATTGTTTACACCAAACAGTTGGGTCAATATAGCATATGCATTTTTATAATCTTCTAGTTTGGAAAAACTTCTGGCTTGTACAATTAAAGCCTCTCTTTGAAACTGCAAATTTTCACGGTTTATAGCGTTAATGTAGGCAACACTTAGGGCTATATTGGCCGTTTCATACATTTCTTCCTTATAATATAACCTGCCTAATAGTAGGGACCCTTCAAAATAAATGGCGATAAAACCGTTTGAAAGCGCTTCATTTCTAACAGATTCATAACCTTGAAATGCTTTCTCATAGTCCGCTTGTGCTTCCGCAAGTTTGGCGATTTCTAATTTTACAGTCAGTTCTTTTTCTAAATTTTTGAAGTCTGTAGCCATGCGTAACCCTTCATCAAATTCTTTTTTGGCGAGTACGTATGCTTGTTTACTTAGTTGGGCGTTGCCCAATAAAATACGAGCTTGTATGGTTTGGTCAGGAAACTCAGCGCCAAAATCAGCTATGGCTTTGGTGAGCATAGCAATGGCTTTATCTGCCTCTGATTTTAAAATGTAGTTATGGGCAAGACCTATTTTATTCTTGAATTGATATTCGTTTGAATTTGCAGCTTCTGCCTCTTGCAAACCTTTAATATGCCATTCTATAGATTTATCTAAAAGGCCATTAAAATGATTTCCTATACCCAAAAAGTAATGGGCTTTGGCATAATGTAGATTTTTTGAGACATCCGGTTTTTCCCAGTTACCCAGTTCTTTTACATAAAGGTTGCCATAATGTAAAATGGAATCGGTATTTCCCTTTTTGATGTGTTCTTCTACCAATTGTTCAAAAACTGAAAACCGTTGACTTCCAAAATCCGCATTTTTTAATGCTTCGTAGTATGGTGTTAAGGAGTCTTCCCTTGTATTTGGAATCGTAGAAAATGTAATCCGCTGTGGACGGTCTTCATTTGCCGAATCCTTGCTAGCTTCTTGGGCATGAAGATTAGAAAAGCATAGCAAAATTGCTAAGCTAAAAAGCTTGAATGAGCCCAGAATACGAGTGATATAAAATTTGTGTTTTGTTTTCAGTGGTATGGTTTTATCCGGGTAAGTAGATTCGTTTTAAATCGTTTCCTTCCAATTCAACAACTTTTTTCTCTATATATTTTATAAGCTTGGGGCAATCCGTTTGGTAATCATCGCAAATTACGGTTTTTGATTTTCCATTAGTGGTCAGCGTCACTATAAGTTGGCTGGTACATGATGTTTCTGTGCCGTAATGCGTATCTAGGTTCCAAAAACCATTGGCTTCTATTTTCTTGAAAAACCCTAAAGTCTGTAAACTGTCTAAAAATGACTGACTGTTTTTATTATAAGTAGCGGTTTCAAAATTAGAAGATATGCCTGGTATGTGCGAGATTTTATTCTTGGTAATTTTAAATGAATCAAAATGAAAGGCACCTCTTTGCACCAATAGCGAATATCGGTTAGTTTCTTCTGAATGGGATAGGTTTTTGTCTCTTCCCGGTTTGTTGTTAGAATAAATGGCGAGAGCCAGGCAGACAAGAAGTAGTTTTGGATAAATATATTTCATTGTTCAGGTTCTTTGTTGATACAAATGTCATGTTTTGTACTACTGTAAAATATACCTAGAACAGTGAAAAGATACCCCCTGAAAAAGGGGGTATGTGAATTTTAAACTTTGCTGATTTCTTTTTCTTCAAGAATAGAAGAGATGATTATTTTAGCGTGTATTCTGGAGTTTTCTATGAACCACTTATGGGTTTCCATTCCGCCACAGATAACGCCTGCCAAGTAAATACCCGCTACATTAGTTTCCATAGTTTCAGGATTGTATTGGGGTAATTTTTTTTCATCATCTGATAGTTTTACACCCATATTCGTTAAGAATTCAAAATTGGGCATATAACCGGTTAAAGCTAGAACAAAGTCATTTTCTAAAGAGACAGTGCCTTCGGGCGTATCAATTATAATTCCGCTTTGGCGTACTTCTTTCAATTTTGAATTATAATATACCTTAATACTCCCTTCTTCAATACGGTTTATAATATCAGGCCTTACCCAATACTTAACACGTGGCCCTACTTCATGACCTCTTATGATTAAAGTAACTTCCGCGCCTTTACGATAACACTCAAGAGCGGCATCAATGGCAGAATTACTAGCACCAACTACCGCTAGTTTTTGATTAGCATAAAAATGTGGGTCGTTGTAGTAATGGGCAATTTTAGGTAAGTCTTCTCCTGGGATATTTAGTTTATTAGGTAAATCATAAAACCCAGTAGATACAATTACCTTATCTGCTGTATAGTTGTTTTTTTCAGAAACGATTGAAAACCCATTCTCAACCTTTTCAACTTTCTTTACTTTTTCAAAAAGCCGGATGTTGAGCTTGTTAGAAGTAACGATTCTTCGGTAATATTCTAAAGCTTCGTTTCGTTTAGGTTTTGCTTCTGTACTTATAAAAGGAATTTCATCTATTTCCAGTTTTTCCGAAGAAGAGAAAAATTGCATGTTCTGCGGATAGTTGAACAATGAGTTTACGATAGGTCCTTTTTCAAGGATCACGTAGCTCAGGCCCTTTTTCTGAGCTTCAAGTCCACATGCTATTCCTATGGGTCCACCTCCTATAATTACAACTCGAAAATGCTCCATTTGTCTGTGGATTTTTTAAGTTCCTGAATGGTTTTTGTTGGGTCTTCGCTCTTGAAAATAAAGCTACCTGCCACAAGAATATCGGCACCTGCCTTTATAAGAGCTTTAGCATTTTTAGCGTTTACCCCGCCATCAACCTCTATTAAAGCAGAGGAATCGGAATCTTTTATAAGTTGCTTAAGATCGTATACTTTATCGTAAGTGTTCTCTATAAAACTTTGACCACCAAAACCAGGATTTACACTCATGATAAGTACAATATCCAGATCCTTGATGATATTTTTAAGCAAGTTCACATTAGTGTGAGGGTTCAAAGCCACACCAGCTTTCATGCCTTCGGCCTTTATTGCCTGAATAGTTCTATGTAAATGAGGACAAGTTTCGTAATGAACGGTTAGATGTGTAGCACCCAGCTCTGCAAAAGTTTTGATATAACGGTCTGGATCTACAATCATTAAATGCACATCTAAAGGCTTTGTAGCATGCTCGGCAATAGTCTTTAGAACTGGCATTCCGTACGATATATTTGGAACAAAAACACCGTCCATTATATCAATATGGTGCCAATCTGCATCACTTTTGTTTACCATTTCTATATCGCGCTGCAAGTTGCCAAAGTCGGCTGCCAGAAGAGAAGGTGCAATTTTTGTTTTGCTCATTTTATATCTGTTAAATAGAATTTATACAAAAGTAGTGAATTGTGTTTTTACGGGATACCCTATAACATTGTAAAGAGGACCGCTGACCAGATTCAAGTATTAGTTGTTCTCAAGAAGCAATTCAATTTCGTTTAAATAGGCTTCTTTTTTCTCGTCAGATAAACAACTCGCTTTAAATCCGTTTTTAGCCAATTCTGCTATCTGTGTTTTAGAAAGGTTCAAGGCTTTGGTTATACCCCAAAAATTTTCATTCATATAACCTCCAAAATAGGCAGGGTCATCAGAGTTGATGGTAACCAGTAAATTGTGCTCCATCATTTTAAGCAAAGGGTATTCTTTTAAATCTTTAATTACCTTAAGCTCAAGATTGGATAAAGGGCACAGGGTAAGAGGCATCTGTTCTTCTGCTAACCGCTTTATCAACTTAGAATCATCTAAACAACGGTTACCATGATCTATTCGTGTAACCTTGAGTAAATCTAGAGCTTCCCAAATATATTCTGAAGGACCTTCTTCGCCTGCATGGGCAACGGTCAGAAAACCTTCTTCTAAGGCTTTCTGGAATACCTTCTTGAATTTTGATGGAGGATTCCCTAGTTCAGAAGAATCAAGCCCTACGGCCACAATCTTGTCTTTATAAGGCAAGGCTTGTTCTAATGTTTTAAAGGCTGATGCTTCGTCTAAATGTCTTAAAAAACTCATAATGAGTTTAAAACTGATGCCTAGTTGCTTTTCTCCATCTTCTAACGCTCTGTAAATTCCATTCATCACAAATTCAAAAGGAACATCGCGATCAGTATGGGTCTGAGGGTCAAAGAATATCTCTACATGTTTTACATTTTGCTCATGAACCTTTGTCAAATAGGCCCAAGTGAGGTCGTAAAAATCTTCTTCTTTAATTAGAACGGAAGCTCCAGCATAGTAAATATCTAGAAACTCTTGAAGGTTATTGAAACTGTAGGCTCTTTTTAGTTCGTCAACATCTGCATATGGGATGGTAAGGTTGTTTCGTTTCGCAATCTTAAACATGAGCTCAGGCTCAAAAGTACCTTCAATATGTAAATGGAGCTCGGTTTTGGGTAAATCCTGAATAAAGGCTTGGATTGAAGTGTCTTTCATAAAGCGATTGCATTTTGTTTTGAAAATGAGCGATTTACCACTCAATTTAAGTGTTTTTTTATAAAGGGCTTAGGTTTTAACACTTTTCCAAGTGGTGAATTATGTACCAGTATCCCAGCGAGCAGTCCTTTTTTATTGTATGTGTTTTAGGCCTTCATAAACTGCAATGCCAACGGCGTTAGCCAAGTTTAAACTGCGCACGTGTTCACTATACAATGGAATTTTATATAAGTCATTTTTGTAAGAGGAGAGTAGGGAGGAAGGCAATCCAACCGATTCTTTACCGAAAACAAGAAATTGACCGTCTTCAAAAGGTATGGACCAATGGTTCTTTGTGCCATGGCTGGAAAAGAATACTAAATTCTTGCTGCCATGTTGCGACAAAAAGTCGTCTAGACTATCATAAATACGCAAATCAAGGTGTTGCCAATAATCAAGACCGGCCCGCTTTACGCGTTTGTCATCTAATTCAAAACCAAATGGCTTTATTAAATGAAGCATAGAGCCTGACGCAAGTGCCAATCTGCCAATATTTCCTGTGTTGTTGGGTATTTCTGGCTCCACAAGTACAATGTTAAAGGGCATACAATTATCTATTTATGAAAAGATCTTAAATATAGCTGTTCTACTTTGGTTCTTGCCCATGGCGTACGTCTTAAAAATTTTAGCGAAGACTTTACCGTAGGATTGCTTTTAAAGCAATTGATGTTTATGCGGTCTGCCAATTCTTCCCAAGTGTATTTTTCCGTTAGTTTTTCTAGAATGTCAACTAATTTCACCCCATGTAGCGGGTTGTTAGGTTGACCTTCGGGTATTTCGTTGTCAGATGCCATAAGATGTTTTAGGGTTTAAAACCACGTTTTTTGAAAGTGATGATTTGTTTAAAAATAAATTCTTTATGTTGACTTCTAAAATATTTTAAATGAAAAAACTCCGGTAATCAGCCGGAGTTTATTCATCAATCAAAAAACGAACAGTCATGATAAACTGTTGTTGCTTTTAAAATTACAATATATATGCCAAATTTCCAATTTAAGGAATATTTAACGTGTAACTTTTTAGATTTTTTAACCTAAATAGGTTTTAAGAATCTTACTTCTAGAAGTATGTTTCAATCTTCTAATAGCTTTTTCCTTAATCTGGCGAACTCTCTCTCTAGTAAGTTCAAAAGTTTCACCAATTTCTTCAAGAGTCATTGAATGTTGTCCGGCAAGACCAAAGTATAGACGAATAACATCTGCTTCTCTAGGAGTCAAAGTTTCTAAAGCGCGCTCAATTTCTGTACGTAAAGATTCGTGCAATAATTCTTTGTCCGGGTTTGGAGACTCACCACTACGAAGTACATCATAAAGGTTAGAATCTTCACCAGCAATCAAAGGAGCATCCATAGATACATGACGGCCTGAGTTCTTAAGCGATTGCTTTACGTCCTCAACAGTCATATCTAACTCTTTTGCAATTTCTTCAGGGGAAGGCATACGTTCGTGCGCCTGCTCAAGAAAAGCAAAGGTTTTATTTATTTTGTTGATTGAACCAATTTTGTTCAATGGCAAACGTACAATACGAGATTGTTCTGCCAAAGCTTGCAAAATAGATTGACGAATCCACCAAACAGCATAAGAAATAAACTTAAATCCTCTTGTTTCGTCAAAACGTTGTGCGGCCTTAATAAGGCCAAGGTTACCCTCGTTAATTAAATCGGGTAAAGTAAGTCCCTGGTTTTGGTACTGCTTGGCAACTGATACAACGAATCGAAGATTGGCCTTTGTGAGTTTTTCAAGAGCGAGTTGATCGCCTGCCTTGATACGTTGTGCCAATTCTACTTCTTCATCTGCTGTAATCAAGTCTACTTTGCCTATTTCTTGCAAGTACTTGTCCAAAGATGCGGTCTCCCTGTTGGTGACCTGTTTTGTAATTTTAAGCTGTCTCATGTAAATAAATTAGGTTCAGTTTGCATAGACTGCATATACTTATACGCAAAAAAGCCAGAAATGTTACAAACGGACGTAAAAAACTTCACTTTTTAGATGAGTCGCACAAAAAAGCCTCAACTTAACAAGTTGAGGCTTAAAATATGTGTTAAAATTTAGAGGTCTTAGTCTCTAGGTTTACGATCACGGCTATCTCTGCTGCCGCCTCGTCTGTCATCTCTACCACGGCCACGATCTTTATCATTACGTGGTGGTCTTTCTACAAAACCTTCTGGTTTAGGTAATAAAGCTTTTCTAGAAACTTTTTCTTTACGAGTTCTAGGATCAGTACCTAAATACTTCACATCAAAAACATCGCCCATGTTTACAACATCGGTAACATTTTCAGTTCTTTCCCATGCTAATTCTGATACGTGTAACAATACTTCGTTGCCAGGAGCATCTTGGTATTCTACAACAGCACCAAAATCTAACATTTTAATGACTTTAACTTCGTAAGCACTTCCTACTTCAGGTTTGAATAGAATAGAATCTATTTTTGCCATAACAGCATCAATACCTTTACTACCTACACCTAAAATTTCTACGATACCTTCTTCAGTAACTGGGTCTTCGTTAATAACGATAGTAGTCTCAGTTTCCTTTTGCATCTCTTGAATCACTTTACCACCTGGTCCAATTAAAGCACCAATAAATTCATTAGGAACTCTACGCGTAACCATTGTAGGTGCGTGTTCTTTAACTTCAGCATTTGGTGTAGCAATCGTATCAGTAAGTTTACTTAAGATATGTAAACGACCTTCACGAGCTTGTTTTAAAGCATTCACAAGAATTTCGTAAGACAATCCTTTTACTTTAATATCCATTTGGCAAGCCGTAATGCCATCTGCAGTACCAGTAACTTTAAAATCCATATCTCCTAAGTGATCTTCATCACCTAAAATATCGGATAATACAGCATATTTTCCAGATTTTGCATCAGAAATTAATCCCATTGCAATACCAGAAACTGGCTTTTTCATTTGCACACCAGCATCCATCATAGCCATTGTACCAGCACAAACTGTTGCCATAGAAGAAGAACCGTTAGATTCTAGTACTTCAGATACAACACGAACAGTATAAGGACAATCCGCAGGAATCATTCCTTTTAGTGCACGTTGCGCCAAGTTACCATGACCAACTTCTCTACGAGATGTTCCACGAATTGGTCTAGCTTCACCTGTACAAAAAGGAGGGAAGTTATAATGTAAATAGAAGTTCTCTTCGCCTTCATAAGATGGCATATCTATTTTGTTAGCATCTCTAGAAGTTCCTAAAGTAACTGTAGCTAATGCTTGAGTTTCTCCACGAGTAAAGATTGCAGAACCGTGTGTTGATGGTAAATAATCAACCTCACACCAAATTGGTCTAATTTCGTCAGTTTTTCTACCGTCTAAACGTAAACCTTCGTTCAAGGTTAAATCTCTAACAGCTGCTTTTTCTGCTTGTCTGTAGTATCCGCCAACAAGATGTCCAAATTCTTCCATCTCTTCCTCTGTAAAAGAAGCCTTAACTTCTTCTTTTACTTCAGCAAATGCATTACTACGTTCTGCTTTAGAAGTTCCCTTCTTAGCAATAGCATAACATTTATCGTAAGCTAAATCGTGGATTCTTTTTTCTAAATCTTCGTTAACTTCCGCAGTTTCATATTCACGAACTTCTTTTTTGCCAAAAGCTTCTGCTAAACGCAATTGCGCAGCAATTTGTACTTTAATAGCTTCGTGAGCAAACTTGATAGCGTCAGCCATTTCCTCTTCGGAAATCTCATCCATTTCACCTTCAACCATCATTACAGAATCAGCTGAAGCTCCAATCATCATTTCAAGATCAGATTCAGCTAATTGAGCACGTGTAGGGTTAATTACAAATTCGCCATTAACACGACCAACTCTAGCTTCGGAGATAGCACATTCAAAAGGGAAATCAGATAATTGAATAGCAGCACTCGCCGCTAAACCAGCCATAGCTTCAGGCATAACATCATCATCATGAGACATTAACTGAATCATAACTTGTGTTTCTGCTTGATAATCTTTTGGGAAAAGAGGACGTAATACACGATCCACTAAACGCATAGTCAATACTTCACCATCACTTGGTCTTGCTTCTCTTTTGAAGAAACCACCTGGGTAACGTCCTGCCGCAGCAAATTTTTCTCTGTAATCTACTGTTAATGGTAGAAAACCAAGATTTTTTTGTTCGTAGTTGGAAACTACTGTACACAATAGCATACATTTTCCTGATTGTACAACAACAGAACCATGAGCCTGTTTTGCCAATTTTCCGGTTTCGATAGAAATCTCTCTACCATCACCTAGGTCTATGACCTCTCTAAATACTTTTGGAATCATAAAATTGATTTGTATCCGCTAACGGGCGGACTGTTAAACAATGGTCGTCTGGTTGTTGAGGCCAGAAGGTTGTGTTGTTGTGTGTGTGCTGATAGCACTTGACCAATGAAAAACTGTGTGCAGCTTTTAGTTTTGCCTTAAAACAATAAGGGCTTTATATAAAATAGGGGCTGAAAATTTTCAGCCCCTATGAATATTACTTTCTAATACCTAACTCTACAATAAGCTCACGATATTTAACAATATCATTCTTTATCATATAATCAAGTAGGCTTCTTCTTTTACCTACCAACTTTACTAAAGAACGCTCAGTATTAAAGTCTTTGTGATTTTTCTTCAAGTGACCAGTCAAATGATTGATACGGTGTGTAAACAATGCAATCTGACCTTCAGTAGAACCTGTGTTCTCTGCTTTTCCGCCGTATTTCGTAAAGATTTCGGCTTTTACTTCTTTCGTTAAATACATTCCAATATTATTTTAAATGATTTTTATGTATATGATTGATTTCCAATCAAGCGGCAAAGATACAATTAATGCGCTAAAAACAAATGATTTGGGAAATAAAATACACTAACCGTTTTTAACGATTAACAAAATTGGGGACTATATAAAAAACTGATTAATGGTACCATGCGTATATCTAATAAGTATTAACTACAATCTTAAAAAGAGAACAGAGAACACTAATTTAAGATTGCCCTAAATTAAGGAATTATGAATTTGAAATTTTTAGCAGTACTTTTTTTGACATTTACTTTTGTTGCTTGTGACGATGATGAAACAAAGGAGCCAGAAACGATAGATACTAATCCAATTGTGGTAGGTATGAATTACGTCAAAAGCACGGAATCTTTTGATGATACCTATGCCGTATTGAAAGCAAGTTTAGAAGCTAATGAAAATATTAAAATTGTTGCCGAAGTAGATCATATGGCTAATGCAGCTTCTGTTGGTTTGGAGTTGAATCCAACTAAAATAATTTTCTTTGGTAATCCTAATTTAGGTACACCGTTGATGCAGGTAAATCAACAAGCTGGTTTAGATTTGCCACAACGTATTTTGGTTTATCAAAATGATAATGAGGAGGTTTTTGTAGGATATAATTCTACAGTCTATTTAGCTAACCGCCATACGCTTGGTGACGTAGCTACTTTGACAACAATTGCAACTGCATTAAAAAATTTAAGTGAAAATGCATCCATGGCAGATATAACTGAGCAGACTAGTGACGTAATTGCTGATTATAATGTAACTACCGTTTTAAGCGATCAAACATTTGATGCCACTTACGCCGATATAAGAAGTGTAATTGATGGCAACGAAAATCTCACAATTGTAGCTGAGTTAGATCATCAAGCAAATGCCGCTAATGTTGGGTTAGAATTGCTACCTACTAAAGTGATTATTTTTGGTAATCCAAATTTGGGTACAATGTTGATGCAAAAGAGCCAAACTTCAGCTCTTGATTTACCACAGAAGATATTGGTGTATGAAAATACTGACGGAGAGGTTAAAATAGCTTTTAATAATCCTGAATTATTTGTATCACGGCATGGTGTTATAAATAGTGATGCAACGTTGGAGATTGTTTTAGCAGCCTTGCAGGGTCTTGCTGATAATGCTTCAGAGGAGTAGATAAAAACCTATTTAAAAAATCAATTAAGCTTCGCTAGAAATAGCGAGGCTTTTTTTTTGATGAAATATATGTAGAGGTTACTTCTTGTGAAAATTATATTGTTCGTAAGAAGTTTTTCTTTTGCAATTCGATTTTAAAAAGCACATCCTGAAGGAAGTGGTTCAACTTTTTCTAACTCTTTGGCAAATTCTACGTCTAATTCAGTTTTCATAAAACCATTTTCTACCGAACCTTTTTGAACCTCAGAGGCGTAACCTAAGGAATTAATATGTATGCGAATGTATACTTGGGTATTTTTTTCTAAAGGAATGCTTGTTCCCGAACGGGAGAAGGGTTGTTCGTCTACGTGGCTATGGGTAAGTATTCTTCGGTAAATGAGATTACCTTTTAAATCAACTACCTCCCACCAATCTGCATATTGGTCGCAGCCTGTATCTGGGCTTTGAACAGTGGTGTCAAAGGTATATGAATTCTCTTTTCCTGAAATGGTAACTCCAATTACTCCAGCCGTATCAGATAAAAAGCTTGCCGCGTCAGATTCTGCGGCAAGCATTTTTTCTTTATCAGTTGAACAACATAAAAACCAAAACGAAATTAGTGTAATAACTAACGGTTTCATGCCGAAGCCTTTTCAGTCCTTACTGGAATGTTCTGAATTAAATCAATATAAAGGTTGATTTTCTTTTTTAAGTCTCTTCTGTGTGAGATGAAATCTAGAAAACCATGTTCCATTACGAATTCTGCCGTTTGGAAACCATCAGGAAGTTCTTTTCCTGTAGCCTCTTTTACAACTCTTGGACCCGCAAAACCTATTAATGCACCAGGTTCTGATATGTTAATATCCCCTAGCATTGCATAAGAAGCCGTCGTACCTCCTGTAGTAGGATCTGTACAAAGTGATATGTAAGGAAGTTTAGCTTCTGCCAATTGAGCCAATTTAGCCGATGTTTTGGCCAATTGCATCAGAGACAGGGCAGCTTCCATCATACGAGCGCCACCAGATTTTGAAATCATTACAAACGGAACTTTTCTCTTTATGGCATAATCTATGGCGCGTGCAATTTTTTCTCCTACAACGCTACCCATTGATCCACCAATGAAATTAAAATCCATACATGCTATAACCACATCTTTATCCAAAGACTTTCCAAAACCGGTTCTTACAGCATCATTGAGTCCTGTTTTCTTTTGGGCGGCCTTTAAGCGGTCAGAATATTTTTTGGTATCCTCGAACTTTAAAGGATCTTTTGAGGTTAACTTGGCATCCAGTTCCCTGAATTTATTGTTGTCAAAAAGTATTTCAAAATACTCTTTACTGCCTACACGAACATGATAATCATCTTCTGGGCTTACGTAATAGTTTTTTGCAAGTACTTCTGATTCAACAATTTTTCCCGTTGGAGATTTGTACCACAACCCTTTTGGGGTGTCTTTTTTCTCTTCGGTAGCCGTTTGTATTCCCTTTTCTTTTCTTCTAAACCAAGCCGTCATATCTTCCATATTAGTTTTAGGGATGTTTAGTACCTATTATAAGGTATTAACATTGTTTAAATCTTCGAAAGCTTTCTTCAAACGCTCTACAAAAGTATTTTCTCCTGCACGTAACCAAACTCTTGGGTCGTAGAACTTCTTGTTAGGCTCATCAGCACCTTTTGGGTTACCAATTTGAGCTTGAAGGTAGTCTTTGTTGTCTTGTACATAGTCACGAACACCAGCTAAAAATGCGTACTGTAAATCAGTGTCAATGTTCATTTTGATAACTCCGTAGCTAATACCTTCTCTGATTTCTTCAACTGTAGAACCTGAACCTCCGTGAAAAACAAAATCAATATGATTGTGCTCTACATTGTATTTTTTAGAAATATATTCTTGGGAGTTTTTTAAGATTTTTGGAGTCAACTTAACGTTACCTGGCTTATATACACCGTGAACATTACCAAAAGCAGCTGCAATTGTAAATCTTGGGCTTACTTTAGAAAGTTCTTCATAAGCGTAAGCTACTTCTTCTGGTTGTGTGTATAATTTAGAATCATCTACATCAGAGTTGTCAACGCCATCTTCTTCACCACCTGTAATACCAAGTTCGATCTCTAATGTCATGTTCATTTTGCTCATGCGCTCCAAGTAACCTTTACAGATCTCGATGTTTTCCTCAAGAGGCTCTTCCGAAAGATCGATCATATGTGAGCTGTAAAGAGGTTTTCCAGTCTCGGCGAAATGCTTTTCACTAGCATCTAACAGTCCGTCTATCCAAGGCAATAATTTTTTAGCACAATGATCTGTATGAAGAATAACCGTAGCACCATAAGCTTCTGCTAATTGGTGTACATGTTTTGCACCGGCTACAGCACCAAGAACAGCTGCTTTTTGACCATCGTTAGATAGACCTTTACCAGCGTTAAACTGAGCACCGCCATTAGAAAATTGAATGATTACAGGAGCATTTAAACTTGCTGCTGTTTCTAGGACACCATTAATTGTGTCAGAACCAATAACGTTTACTGCTGGAAGAGCGAACCCCTTTTCTTTAGCATAGTTAAAGATTGCTTGTACTTCGTCACCTGTTGCGACACCTGGTTTTATACTGTGAGCCATAATGTTCTTGTCTAAATTATATGTGTAAAATCAATAGGACAAATGTAATAAAATAAATAGGTCTAAAAAGATTGGTTTTTATAAGTTTATCAAGTTTGTGGCTCAATATTGTTATAAAAAGGGTGTTTTGGAGGCT
This sequence comes from Zobellia barbeyronii, assembly GCF_018603515.1. Taxonomy (GTDB): domain Bacteria; phylum Bacteroidota; class Bacteroidia; order Flavobacteriales; family Flavobacteriaceae; genus Zobellia; species Zobellia barbeyronii. Next base: position 743,812 of record NZ_JACATN010000003.1, on the reverse strand, counting down.
TATTCTATAAAAAATTTATGAGCGTTTGGGTTTATGGCCCTTTATAGGGAAGAAGTCACTTACCCTTGCATTAGAAAGGGTAGTTAATACCAATTTGTAACACGGAATTAGCAAAATTATAGTCTCTGAACCATCTTTTTGAAATTTCTTCAGCAGGATTATAAGTTTTAAAACCTAAATCTGCACGTAGTACAAAATAGGTAAAATCGTATCGGAGTCCAAAACCAGTACCTAAAGCAATATCCTCAAGTGATTTAAGACTTGTAAAGGTAGCCTCAGGGTCTTCTACGTTATCAAAAACATTCCAAATGTTTCCAGCATCGGCAAAAAGAGCACCTTTAAGGTTTCCTATAACAGGGAAACGATATTCTAGGTTAAGGCTTATTTTTAGGTTTGCTTCGTTAAAGTCATTAATAGCATCTGTACGTCCTGGTCCAAGTGAGTAAGGAGACCAAGCCCTAATGTCATTTGCACCACCTGCAAAGTAACTGCGTACAAACGGAATGTTGTCTGAGTTTCCATAAGGAATGGCAATACCAAAAAAGCTTCTAAATGCCAAAACGTTAGTTCTTGATGTAGCCCAGTATTTTACATAGTCAAATTCTGTTTTTATGTATTGACTAAAAGGAACGCTAAAGACTAATTTGTCTTCATCCGTATTTGTGTTAAAGGGAATTACTTTTGAAAGCAGGGATAAGGCATTACCAGCACTTTCTACTTTGAATCTAAACTGAAAAAAAGTGTTATCAGTAATACCTTTACGATTGTTTAGATTGAATGTGTAGTTACTTGCGAATATAAGATTGTCTTCAGTTAGACGTTGCCTTCTCTCTTCAATACGGCTTACGGTTTGGTATTCGTCAGTAGTGCTTGGTACCGTTCTATCGAGTATTGCTTGCGTAAAATCGGTAGTTCCTGTTGGAATACGAAGACTAGGGTCCTCTGAGTCTTCAGTAGTTTCAAAATAACTTGTTAGCTCAGGATATAATACTGTATCATTATAGCTGTCAAAATTATCCGCAACATCATCTAACTGACTGAATGAGTTTCCATAAACATTAAAAAACCGATCGGGGTTAACATTTCTAACAAACTGAATGTTCAGTAATTCAACATCATGTTTTATAAAATCTGAAGGAACCCAGTTATAACCCAAAACGGTATTGAAAGCCTGCTTGTCCAAACCTATATTTTTTTGGAAACTTGTACCAATAGAAATACGGGTTCTTGGTAGGGTATAGCTAGGTATAATTTTAGAGGTATTAATAAAAGGTAGCCAGATTCTAGGGATATCTAAGGTAAGGTCCGCACCAAATTCTTGAATATTAAAAAATCGGCTATCTATGATACTAGGGTCGTTAGATGAGCCAATGCTTAGTCTACCGGATAGATTTAAATTTTCAGCTCCACCAAACAGATTTCTTGCTTGCAATGAAGGGCTTAGGGCTAATCCAAATTGTTGAATGTTGGAGCGCGTAACTTCGAATGATGTACCTAAAGAATATTTTGGCCTTGCGGCTAAATAGATATTGGCATCCAAGGTGGCAGAACTATCATTAGGAGTTGATGTAATTGTAGGATATTTAAAAACCCCTAAGTTTGTTATCTGCCTGTAAGTACGCGTACGATCTATATCTTTATAAATGCTGTCTTTTTCATAAAACACGGCATTGGCCAAAGTCTTAGGTTTAAACCGTAGTTTATTTCTGTAATAGATGGTGTAGTCTCCATAGCGAATAAATTTCTGCTCGCTATCGTTTTCATCGTAGAGAAAATCTGTGTAAATATTAATTTTGTCAAACTTGTACACCTTATATTCAGAACTGGTTACTGCACTATCTCCTCGTCTTTTAAAATTATCTATATTCAGCTCAATGTTCATTTTTTGATCATTGGCAAGTTTGGTGGTATCCGTAGCGATGTCGTAAGAAATAGAGCTCTCTTGAAAATTATAAATACCTGAGTTTCTAAAAATATTGCTCAAGCGTTCCCTTTCACTGGCAAATTTAGAAAGGTCAAATTGCTCACCATCTTGAACAAATGCTTCGCTCTTATGAAGCATGTAAATAGAATCTATAGCGTTTGATGCTATTTTTCTTGATACGGAATCAATCATAAAAGGCTCACCGAGGTTTATTTTATAAGAAACGGAAGCTCTTCTTTTCGCAACTATAGTATCTATTTCATAGCTCGTATTGTTGTTAAAATAGCCTTTACTGCCGTAATAAGCGCTCAGCCTTTCTAAGGTGCGTTTTGTTTTTGTGGTGTCAAGAGTAGATGGCGCCTCGCCAACTTTTTTAAGCCATTCGCTAAGACCGCTTACTAGAAATGATTCTCCCAAACGGTCAACTTGTTTTTTAGAAAGGAAGTTGATAAGTTTTCGTTCCCGTTTTTCATTGCGGTCTAACCAAGCGTTGTATGACGAATCGGGATTCTTTTTTGCCAGGTTATAGAGATTTAAGCGTAACGGGTAACCTAAAATTGTGGTGTTAGGTTCTTGAACGATTAGGCTTTCTATGTCTTCGCTCTTTACTTCTGCACTATCCGCGTAGATGGTATTTTTTTTAAGCAATAATTCATCTTCGCTAACCCGTTTAAGCGTGTTACACGAGTTGATTACCAGAACTACAAATAATAGGCTTATTTTAGCAGCGGTATTAATATAGCGTAACGTTTTGCCCATAGAGATCAAAAATACATTGATTTCATTTAAACTTTTTTATTTGAAGCTGAAAATATAAGTTTTTCTAAAGGGATGAGCCATTTTGTGTAATCCCAAGAGCTTATTTTTCTAGTATAAGTTGAATGATACAGGTAAAATAGCATTTTTGCACGAATAAAAATCATTGATAGAAGTATAGATTGCTATGGTTTCAAAAAATCAAATCAAACTTATAAAAAGTCTACATCAAAAAAAGTACCGAAATCTTCATAACCTTTTTGTTGCAGAAGGTATTAAGGTGGTTCGGGAGCTAGTTAACTCGGATTTTAAGGTGAATGCTATATTCAGTTCGGATTCGGAAATAAGTTTAGGGACTACAGATGTTGTAGAACATGTTACTGAAGCCGAGCTCAAAAAGATGAGCGCGCTTACTGCACCTAATAAAATTATAGGTGTGTTTGAGATTCCTGATACCAGAAAGCCAAATTTTGATGGGTGGGTAGTTGTGTTAGATGATATTCGTGATCCAGGAAATCTTGGTACCATTATTAGGTTGTGTGATTGGTTTGGAATTGAACATCTGGTTTGTTCTTATAATACGGTAGATTGTTACAATCCTAAGACGCTACAAGCTACAATGGGTTCAATTTCAAGAGTAAATATTGGTTACACAGATTTACAGACCTTTTTAGAGGATGCTCCGGTTGCAGTTTTTGGCGCTTTTATGGAAGGTGATGTTGTGTATGATGCAACTATACCTAAAACAGGAATTTTGGTGATGGGTAATGAGGCCAACGGTATTTCAGAAGAAGTGGAAGCTTTAGTGACTCAAAAAATAAGCATCCCTCAGTTTGTAAAAAGTACAGCTGAGAGCCTTAACGTGGCTACCGCCACTGCTATTTTATTAAACGAAATTAGAAGAGGCTAAATAGCTTTACTCAAAAGTAAAGTTAATAAAAAGCCCTCTGGTCTTCATGGACTCTATGTTTCCTGTCCATTGACTATTGGGGTCATTGTCTCGCACAATTTCGTCCGTCAATCCAAATACTCCACGAATGGAAGGAGTGAATTTGAAATACTCTAGATAGAAATCTATTCCAAATCCAAGCTCGTAATTGTAAGACCATTTATTCATTCTAAAAGTACCACTACTATTGTCGTCAAGACTCTTTTCGTTACTTCCAAGATTAAGAGAAGCAGACGGGCCGGCCACTATGAATGGTTTAAAATTGCCATAACGCCGTGTTCCTATTTTTAGTAAAATCGGAAAATTAATATAAGTAGATTTTACCTCTGTAATAGCATCTCTTTCTCCTTCTTCTGTGGCGACGAAGCCTGGGAAACCTAAAGTTCGTGCATTATAATACAGTCCTGGTTCAAAACGAACATCTAGAAATTCATTCAGACGCAGTTCGCCAATAAGACCTACATTAAAACCTGTAGATTCCAGAACCTGGATATCAGTATTTTGGTTGCCCTTGTCCTGCTTATAGTCAAACTTAAAACCGTATCTGTTAAAGCCCAAAAAATAACCGTAGTTCAGCAATTTTTTATCCTTGTTCTCAATATTTAGAACGGGGTTTGGGTTAAATTGGGCATTGGCCGGTAGGGATAGAAATAAAATACCTCCCAAAAGCAAAAAAAATCTTTTCATTCAAAAAAAATATTATCCGTTCGCTTTTTTTGTTCAAAAATGTCGAACCGCTATTCTTATTAGCTTTATCGGCTGTGAAATTATTTAGTAGCAACATATATAGATGCAACCCCAAATGTTTGAGGCTTGTTCTCTACCTCTATAAACCCGATTTTCCGTAAAATATTGTTGAAGGCATTTCCGTGAGGAAAAACCGAAGCCGATTCGCTTAAATACGTGTAGGCAGATTTGTCTTTAGAAAAGAGTTTCCCAATAGCAGGCAACATATATTTAATGTAAAGATTATATCCTTGTTTAAAAGGTGTTTTTGTGGGAACGGAAGTTTCAAGAACTACAAAAGTACCGCCAGGGGCAAGAACTCTATATATTTCGTCAAGGCCTTTCTCTAATGTTTCAAAATTACGAACCCCAAAAGCAACGGTAATAGCATCAAAACTGTTGGCTTCAAAAGGAAGGTTTTCACTATCTCCAACAATCATTTCAATAGTGCCATCTAGCTTTTTATGTATTATTTTTTTCTTGCCAACCTCTAGCATTCCAGGGGAAATATCCAGACCTACTATTTTTTTAGCTCCGGTTTCTACTAAATTTATGGCTAAATCGCCTGTGCCAGTAGCAATATCCAATATATTCTTTGGTTGCTGGGCAGTTAGAATGGCTACGACCCGTTTACGCCATTTAATGTCAATACCAAAAGAAATAACCCTATTAAGGCCATCGTAATTTTCCGATATATTATCGAACATTTGGGTGACTTGGTCCTTCTTGCCAAGCTCAGAATCTTTGTAGGGCGTAACCTTTTTAGCCATAGTGGGCAATTTTTTGGGCAAAGATACAATATCGTTTTAAGTAAACGTTTAAGCAAAGTAATGAATGCATTTTAGAGGTAAAGTGCATTTTAGCTTCATTTTAAATAGTCAACCAAAATATTACGTAATTTTGCGCAGCAAAATATAAACTACGAAGTGGTTTTTACATTCATAGAGGGTTTATAAACCGCAGACCCGAACTAAGTTGCAAATACATGAAAATCATAATTGCAGGCGCTGGTGAAGTAGGTTTTCACCTAGCTAAACTGCTTTCTTACGAATCTCAGGATATTACGCTCATCGATACGAGAAAAGAGAGCTTGGCTTATGCCGATACTCACTTGGATATACGAGTATTGCGTGGTGACGCAACTTCTATTTCTGTACTTAGAGATGCCGATGTGCAAAATTCTAGGTTGGTTATAGGGGTGACATCTTCGGAAACGACCAATATTACTCTATGTATGTTGGCCAAACAGTTAGGGTGTAAACGAACTATTGCGAGAATATCAAATACAGAATTTATTGAGAACCAAGAGGAAATAAATTTTCCTGCACTTGGTATAGATGAATTGATATCTCCTGAAGAATTGGCTGCGGCGGAAATTCAACTTCTGTTGAATAAGTCAGCTTTTAACGATACATACGAGTTTGACGATGGGAAACTAATTATGGTAGGGGTTTCTCTACCTGCTTCTGCTCCTTTTGTGGGTAAAATGGTAAAAGAAGCTGCAAAGGTATTTCCTGAGTTGAATTTTATGCCAATAGCCTTACAGCGAACCGGAACCCAGTATACGGTGGTGCCTAGAGGTGATACCGTCTTTAAACATGGTGATCAGGTTTACTTTATTACAACTAAAGAAGGTGTAGAGCAGTTGTATAAACTTACCGGAAAAAAGAAAGAATCTATTAGAAATGTAATGATTCTAGGGGGTAGTAAAGTCGGTTTTAAAGCGGCTAGAGACCTTTGCGCAAGTAAGTTTAACGTAAAGCTTATAGAAAAGGATAAGGAAAAAGCCTTTGATTTAGCAGATGATCTTCCAAACGCATTAGTTATTAATGGCGATGGACGAAATGTTGAATTGTTGGAAGAGGAAAGTCTGGAATCTATGGATGCTTTTATAGCTGTTACAGGAAACTCTGAGACGAACATCATGTCGTGTCTTGTAGCGAAATCAAAGCATATTAAGAAAACCATTGCTTTGGTTGAGAATATGGACTATTTTCAATTATCACATTCCATAGGTATTGATACGTTGATAAATAAAAAACTACTTGCAGCGAATAATATCTTTAGACATATTCGTAAAGGTGAGGTAGTTGCATTAATGCGCTTGAACAACTTAAATGCAGAGATTCTGGAATTTATAGTTAAACCTAACTCAAGGGTAACAGGTAGCGTTATTCGTGAACTGAAATTTCCAAGAGCTGCCACCATAGGTGGGGTTATTCGTGGTGAAGAGGGAATCATTGCCTTAGGGGGCTTTGAAATAAGAGCAGGAGACCGGGTTGTGGTTTGTTGTCTGCCAGAAGCCATTCCTAAAATTGAACGACTGTTTCTTTAATGAAGTTAAATTCAAAAATAATCTTTCATATCATGGGGCTGCTGTTACTTTGTAACGGAGGCTTTATGCTATTGGCAACCTTAGTTAGTGGTATCTATAATGATGGCGCAACGCTAAGCATTGCTCTTGCGGCAATTACAACCATGTTCGTAGGTACATTTGCTATGTTCTACACACGGGGTCATAAAAAAGAAGTAAAGCGGAGGGAAGGGTATATTATTGTAACTTTTGGCTGGTTGGTAATGTCCTTTTCAGGGATGTTGCCTTATCTGTTTTCAGGATCTATACCTACGGTTACCAACGCTTTTTTTGAAACCGTATCAGGATACACTACCACAGGAGCATCTATTTTAGATGATATAGAGGTTATGCCCGAAGGCATACTTTTTTGGCGTAGTCTTACGCATTGGATAGGAGGTATGGGTATTATTGTTTTGGCCATTGCCATTTTACCCTTGCTAGGTATTGGTGGTATGCAATTGTTCGCAGCCGAAGCTCCTGGTCCTAGTGCAGATAAACTTCATCCAAGAATTACGGATACGGCCAAACGTCTTTGGTTGATATATGTGGGGTACACTTTGGCTGAAACCGTGCTTTTAAAATTAGCGGGTATGAGCTTTTTTGATGCTATAAACCATTCACTAGCTACGTTATCTACAGGTGGTTTTTCAACCAAGAATTTAAGTGTGGCTTACTGGAACGACCAACCTTTAATACAGTATATCATTATCTTGTTTATGTTTCTTGCAGGAAGCAATTTTGTACTCAGTTATTTTGCCTTTAAGGGCAAGGTGCAAAGGGTACTTCATGACGAAGAGTTTAGATACTACACTGGTTTTGTTGTGATATTTACTATTGTTGCGGCATTGGTAGTTTATTTAAAAGCGGAAGTTCCTATTAGCGATTACCACCCAATGGTATTTGGTAGCGGGGAAAGTGCTTTTAGACATACCTTGTTTCAGGTGATTTCAGTAATAACTACTACAGGTTTTGTTTCTGCGGATTTTACAAGTTGGACGCCTTTTATGACCGTTTTCTTCTTCGGGTTAATGTTTTTAGGAGGATCGGCTGGTTCTACTTCAGGTGGTATTAAAGTAATGCGCCATGTTCTTATTATTAAAAACGGACTGTTGGAGTTTAAACGAACCTTGCATCCAAATGCAATCATTCCCGTACGGTATAACAACAAAACTGTTAAAGAGCAGATTGTCTATAATATCATTGCCTTTTTCGTGCTTTATATGCTGTTGTTTATAATAGGAGCTATGGTACTTGGGGCAATGGGTATCGATTTTGTAACCGCAATAGGTGGTTCAGCTTCTTCTTTGGGTAATGTAGGTCCAGCGTTTGGTGGACTTTATCCCCTAAGCAATTTTAACGGCCTACCTGACGCTGCAAAATGGTGGTGTGGCTTTCTTATGCTAGCAGGTAGATTGGAGCTCTTTACCGTGCTTATTCTGCTTACTCCATATTTCTGGAAGCGTACTTAATTTCCGTTTCGCTAATGAACAAATATTTCAATATTGGGCAAGAGTGACTTTTGTCTAAAATTCGAACATAAAAAATCCCCCTACAAGTTAATTCATAACCTTCAGGGGGATTTTAATTATTGTTAGGTGTCTTTATTTCAATGCCTTTTCAATTCGAGAAATAGCCTCTCTAATTTCCTTTTCCGCTGCAGCGTAAGAAATACGAATACAGTTTCCATTTCCAAAAGCATCACCGGTAACGGTAGCTACATTGGCATATTCTAAAAGATATAAGGCAAAATCAGAAGCGTTGTTTATAGTAACGCCATTCAAGGTTTTTCCAAAATAAGCAGTTACATCAGGATATACGTAAAAAGCACCATCTGGCTCGTTACATTTAAATCCGTCTATAGCATTCAAAAGCTCAAGAATGATTGTTCTACGTTCTTTAAACTCGTCTACCATGTATTTAATGCGGTCTGGAGATTCAAGTAATGCAGTAATTACTGCACGTTGTGCTATACAGTTGGCACCACTAGTAACCTGCCCTTGTAATTTGTTACAAGCACGTGCTATATATGCTGGTCCACCAATATAACCAATACGCCAACCGGTCATTGCAAATGCTTTCGCAACTCCGTTTACGGTAACGGTACGGTCAAACATATCGTCAAAAGCAGCCATAGAAGCATGCTCGGTTACACCGTAGTTGATGTGTTCGTATATCTCATCACTAACCACAATAATCTGTGGGTATTTTTGTAAAACGTCTGCCAAAGCACGTAATTCTGCTTTACTATAAATAGAACCACTTGGGTTACAAGGAGAGCTGTACCAAAGCATTTTAGTTTTTGGTGTAATTGCAGCTTCCAATTGTTCAGGCGTCATTTTAAAATCGCTTTCTAGGCTTGTAGCGACCTCTACAGGTACACCATCTGCCAGTTTAACGATATCACTATAACTTACCCAGTAAGGACAAGGTAAAATAACTTCATCGCCTTCATTTAAAATAACTTGTGCGATATTGTATAGTGCTTGTTTTGCCCCAGTTGATACTACAATTTGAGAAGGCTCATAACTAATGCCGTTATCTCTCTTAAATTTAGTAATAACAGCGGCCTTTAAATCTACATATCCATCTACGGGTGTGTATGAATTGTAATCTTCGTTTATCGCTTTTATTGCGGCTTCTTTAATGTAATCAGGTGTGTTAAAATCCGGTTCACCTAAACTCAAACCGATAATGTCTTTTCCCGCTGCACGTAATTCTCGTGCCTTGGCAGCCATTTCCAAAGTAGCCGACGGCGTAAGGCTGTTTATGCGGTCAGATAGTTGATTTTTTGTAGCAGTTGATGATGTCATAATAAAGCTAAGGTTTGTACACTGAATAACTCAAATAAATAGTTGACAGTTATCTTAAACTATTCGTGTTAATAAAATTTCTTTAATTGCGTCTATTGCAGGTTCATGGTAGGTCTTTTACCAAGTTCCTTCAAATGTTTAAAGTGCGAAATTATAGCTTTTCGAGTAGTTTCATACTCGTTGTATGGCAAATTAAATTCTTTTGCTGTTTCTTTCACAATTTCTGCAATTTTTGTGTAATGTACATGGCTAATATTAGGGAAAATATGATGCTCTACCTGGTGATTTAAACCGCCTGTAAACCAATTTACTATCCTATTTTTAGTGCCGAAATTTACCGTTGTAAATAATTGATGTATAGCCCAGGTATTTTTCATGGTGCCAGATGCATCAGGTAGTGGCGTATCCGCGTCATCAACAATATGAGCTAATTGAAACACCATACTTAAAATAACACCAGCTACATAGTGCATAATAAAGAAACCTATAAGAATCATCCACCAAGCCATATCAACAAAAATAAGGGGTAGGACAATCCATATAGTTATGTATAGAATTTTTGTAATAACAAGGGTGCTCCAGTTTACTGCCGCACTTGGTAGTTTTCCATAAGCAAGTTTGCGTTTCATGTAACGGTACATCTGCTGGAAATCTGTAGTAATAGCCCAATTGAAAGTTAACAGTCCATAAAGCAAAACAGAATAGAAATGTTGAAATTTATGGTGCTTTTGCCATTCCGCATGTTTCGAAAAACGCAGAATACGTCCTGCTTCCATGTCTTCATCGTGCTCGTGAATGTTGGTGTATGTATGATGCAGTACATTGTGCTGAACTTGCCAATTGTAAACATTACCGGCTAAGATATAAATACTGCCTCCCATGATTTTGTTTACCCATTTTTTGTTGGAATAGGCGCCATGGTTACCGTCATGCATAACGTTCATGCCAACACCGGCCATACCAACACCCATAACGATAGTAAGGATAAGATTGGCCCAAATAGGTAGTCCTAAGGTTAAAATCAAGAAATACGGCGTCAGGAAAAGGGCGAACATAATTACCGTTTTAACGTGCAAGCGCCAGTTACCTGTCTTTTTTAATTTATTGTCTTTAAAATAATCGTTGACACGCTTATTCAACGTTCTGAAGAATTGAGCAGAGTCTTTTCTGGAGAATCGTATTGTTTTTTGGTCCATATAAGTAGTATTATAAATAAATATCGAAGAAATGCACAGCTTTAAATGTCGAGAAAATGCTATTTCATCGATGAAAATAGTAGTTTTGTAACTATACAAATATACGCATGACTGCCGAATTAGTTTTTAAATATTTTCCCAATTTATCAGATCTTCAACAAAAACACTTCATATTACTAGAAGAGTTATATAAAGACTGGAATCAAAAAATAAACGTGGTTTCTCGTAAAGATATAGATGAACTCTATCTGAGGCACGTTCTACATTCAACCGGAATAGCTAAGGTTCAGCAGTTTAAAGATGGTTCTTCTATTCTTGATGTGGGTACTGGTGGTGGTTTTCCAGGTATTCCTCTAGCTATATTATTTCCTGAAGTACAATTTACCTTAGTAGATTCTATCGGGAAGAAAATAAAGGTGGTTAAGGAGGTTATTGAAGGCTTAGAGCTTGATAACGTGACAGCTATTAATGCCAGAGTGGAGGAAACCAAAGGGGAATATGATTTTATCGTAAGTAGGGCAGTTGCCGCAATGCCAACTTTTGTACACTGGGTGAAAGGGAAAATAAAGAAAGAGTCACAACACGAGAGACGAAATGGGATTCTTTATCTAAAAGGAGGGGATTTGGCTGAGGAGCTAGAAGGGTACAAGGCCATAGAAATGTATGACCTTACCGACTATTTTGATGATCCTTTCTTTGAAACTAAAAAGGTAGTATACTTACCTATGAAATATAAGGGATAAGCTATAAGCTCAATAGTTGGTAATATGACCTTCTATATCTCTTTGCGTAATTTTTTAAACGATCCCACACATTTATGGTTAGGTAGTCTACTATATTTTGCGGTTTACTGTATGTTTTCTGCATATCCATAATCTCCATTTTTTACAGTTAGTATAAAGTTTGTAATTTTCACCTTCAATTTACAATTACTTAACGTTAAATTTACATTAAAAGTATGTTTATTTTGATTTTCTTCTAGTTTTTAGCTGAAAATCAAGCTTGTACGTTAGGTGTTCGACATATTTTGTTAATAATGTAAGTTGAAACTTTTTCAATTAATTTATTTTTAACAATCTATAAATCAGTATTTTATATTCTTATGCCTGAATTTTAAATCATTAAAAAATGGTAATTGTTTTGTAATGTTATTTTAATGTAAACATAACGTTAACCAAGTGCTTAAATTGTGTAGTTCATCGATGAAATTTGAAATTCAGTCAAAAAAAAGTCCCCTGACACAATATGCATCAGGGGACTTTTTAGTCCTTTTTTAGTGAATTACTTACTCCAAGGCGGAGTAACTCCGTTAGAACGAGCGTAGGCTATTAGTTGCCCTTTATGCTCTCCGTTGTGCTCCATTATGGCTAATAGGCCGCCAAGCATATTCATTTTGGCAAAACCAAAATCAACCTCTTCTGCAAACTGGGCATCTTCTACTAAGACTATCTTTTCCAGAACAAATTCATTAGATTGCTTAAGAGCAGCAATGATGTTCTCTTTTCCTGTAATTTTCGATAGATTCATTACATCTACACCTTCTGGTGGAGCAAAACCCATTTTAGAAGCTAAGTAATAGTTGCCTCCTGCAACATGTAACAATGCTTCTGCAACGGAGTTTACGCCTTCTGTAGGGCGCCAGTCATATTGCTCTTCTGAAAAAGCTTCTGCCAAAGCAACTACTTGTCCTTGATTTCCTTGTAAAACACCTTGAATTGTGTTCTGTGTTAATTTTTCTTGTGCAAACGTCATGGCCGTTACCATTACGAATGCCGCTACTACTAGTTTTTTCATTTTCTTAGTTTTAGTGGTTAAATAAATTCCCCAATCCGTAATTTTTGAATCAAGGAATTGGGGAATCTAGTAAAAATTGATAATAAAACGCTGATTATCAGTGTAAAATGTTGCTTATTTTAACCTAAGAAAGGGTATCTGTAGTCTATTGGAGTTACAAAAGTCTCTTTAATAAGACGCGGAGAAACCCATCTTAACAAGTTCTGTGCAGAACCGGCCTTGTCATTTGTTCCTGAAGCTCTAGCTCCTCCAAATGGCTGCTGACCAACTACGGCACCAGTAGGCTTGTCATTGATATAGAAGTTACCTGCGCAATTTTGTAATGCTACTGTAGCTTCGTCAATAGCATATCTGTCTGTTGCAAGAATTGCACCTGTTAATGCGTATTCAGAAGTTCCGTCAACCAATTTCAAGGTTTCTGACCAGTCCTTGTCTTCGTAAACATAAATAGTAACTACAGGGCCGAACAATTCAGTCTCCATTGTAGTGTATTTTGGGTCTGTAGTAAGAATAACTGTTGGTTCTATAAAGTACCCTTTAGATTTATCATAGTTTCCACCTGCAATAACTTCTGCATTGTCATCTTTCTTAGCCTGGTCAATATACTTAGCCAATTTATCAAAAGAGCCTTCGTGAATAACTGCTGTTATAAAGTTAGACATATCTTCTGGACTACCTGGTTTGTTGAAAGATGCTATGTCTTTCTTAACAGACTCAAGAATTTCCTCTGAAAGTGATTTTGGAAGGTAAACACGAGAAGCTGCGCTACATTTTTGTCCTTGAAATTCAAAACTACCACGAACAATTGCCGTAGCTACTTGTTGAGGTTTTGCTGATGGGTGTGCAACGATAAAATCTTTTCCACCTGTCTCACCAACTATTTTTGGATATGTTTTATAGGTGTGAATGTTGTTTCCTATTTGTTTCCATAATTCTTTGAAAACATGTGTTGAACCTGTAAAGTGAATACCTGCAAAGTCTGGGCTAGCCAAAACAGTTTCAGTAATCATTACTGGATCTCCGTAAACTACGTTAATAACGCCATCAGGAAGACCAGCTTCTTTAAAAATGTCAACAATAACCTTTGCAGAGAAAACTTGACTATCACTAGGTTTCCAAACAACTACGTTACCCATCATTGCAGCACTTGCAGGAAGGTTTCCGGCAATAGCTGTAAAGTTAAAAGGAGTAATAGCGTATATGAAACCTTCAAGAGGTCTGTATTCTACACGGTTCCAAATACCTTCTGCAGAATCTGGCTGCTGATCGTAGATCTGTGACATGTATTCTACATTAAAACGTAGAAAATCAATCAACTCACAGGCTGCATCAATTTCAGCTTGGTAAATGTTTTTTGATTGTGCAATCATAGTTGCTGCATTGATCTTGGCACGGTATGGCCCTGCAATCAATTCTGCAGCTTTCAAGAACACGGCAGCGCGTTGCTCCCAGGTTAAATCTGCCCAAGCAGACCTTGATGCTAAACAATTGTCAATAGCTTTTGTAACATGTGCCTTTTCAGCAACGTGATACTGGCCTACAATATGTTTGTGGTCATGTGGAGGAGACATAGGCTTGGTATTCCCTGTCTTAATTTCTTCGCTACCTATATATAATGGTACATCTACGCTACCGTTAAAATAAGAACGGTACTGTTCAAGAACTTCTTCTCTTTCAGAAGTGCCCGGCGCATAACTCTTTATTGGTTCGTTAATCGCTGTCGGTACATGAAAAAAACCTTTGCCCATAATGCTTTTATTAAGTTTAAAATAGAGCGCAAAGGTAGGATTCTTAGTGCGAATAAAAAACTGCCTAAGCACTAATGACGCAAAAGGATTATGCTAAAAAAACCTTAATGAAATAAATTCATATGTGAAATGAAACCACATAGGGGACTATATGCTACCAGATTGCTAGGTTAAAGCGTAAAAAGCTATGGAAATTGAAAGAGAATGGTCTAATTTAATGCGAAAGGTGCATGAAATTTAAACGTAGGGATATAGACCCTAAATTTTTCGGTAGAACTAAAGTTGACCATATTATAATGACCTTTCATTGCTCCAATAGGCGAAGTTAAAAGACATCCAGATGTATAGGTATGTGATTCTCCAGGTTTTATGACCGGTTTTTTGCCAATAACGCCTTCGCCATCTAATACTTCTAATTCGTTAAGAGCATCGTATATTTTCCAATGGCGAGAAGTAAGTTGAACAGAGTCTTTACTTTGGTTCTCTATAGTAATCGTGTAGCCAAAAGCAAAGTGCATCTTATAGTTCTTGAAGAAGGTTCCTTCAAAACTAGTATTTACTGAAATCTTAATGCCTTTAGTTACTTGTGTGATCATATGTTTTCCTTCTAAAAGGTAATTATGTTACCGGTAAAAAGTAGTACCGTAGATAATATAGCCAATATAAAAAAAATAGTGTTCAGAAAAAGATATTTAACAATAGTTTTAAATATGCCTTGACCGTAAAAATTTCGCATAGCTATAAAAAGGTATATCGAAAAAATTGTAATAAAATACTTATTAGTCTGAGTCTCAAATATTGAATTAATCAAATAGCTAATAATGAGCAAGATAAATAATAATGCAGTGTTGTGAAAGCTAAAGATCAAATGATCGGTATAACTATATTTTTTTCTGATATATATCAGCCAAATGAACACTGTAAAGACCGGTAAAAAGAAAAATACGACGAACGGTAATTTTGAAATTAATGCAGTAAGAAAACTCCCTGGCGACTTCTGGAATTTTAAAAACCCGTTTGAAGTGTTGAATGCCATTTTGTTTTCAAAAGATTCTGGAAGTGTATATTTATTTTTTAAATCTTGAAAATCATAAATAGTATCATGTTCTAAAATAGTAGTAAAAAAAGTGAGCTTTTGGGAGTAACGATCAAAAAATGAAGTTTGCTCTATCTTTTTAAAATTTGCTTTTGGATCGAGTAATATTGCAGAATCACGTACGTTTTTTTGCTCTTTGTAATCCTCATAATACACGGCCGATTTTTTAATAGAATCTATTTTTGTTGAAAGTTGAACAATATCATCATTAGTTGAGTTTTTATTCCATTCATCAACCATATTTTCTACATCAGAAATATCATTCGCTCCGTATTTGTCATATTTTGAAAAATTACCGCTAAAATTGATAATCAAAAAGTAGATTATAGCAAGGCTTAATAAAAACCGAAAAGGATTGGTGTAGGAAATACGTTTGCCGTCTATATAGCTTTTGGTAATTTTACCAGGTTTGATTAATAAGGTAGATAGTGTGCGAAGTAACCGTGAATCATACGAAATTATAGTTCCGAAAAACTCATCTAAATAATCTTTGATGGTAATTTTCTTGGTGCTATTAGCTTGCGCGCAATTCGGGCAATATTTGTCGCTCATGTCCAAAGGGTGCCCACAATTAAGGCATTCGGTACCTCTGTAGTTCAATTTGTACCTTCCTTTTTCGGAGTGGGCGAGCTTGTTGGTCATTTATCCAAGAGAATTAAGGATAAATATAATCTAATTACTGATATTTCTAGAGTTTGCAGAACCAACACCAATGATGCTGTCGTACAAATCGCCAAAATTCCTATAGTATACCAAAATTAAATAGTTGTTTTCGGTAAAGTGAAAATTACCGCAAACGGTATTAATTTCTAATGTGCCATCTTCACGTTTAATAACAAACTTATAGTTGTAGAAGCCTTGCTTGAGTTTAATTGTGGCTTCCATCATGCCATTATCCTCATTGTAAATCATTTTGTTCTCTTCAGACAGGGCGTAGTTATTATGCTTTCCAAAAACATAAACTTCATCCAGTGCTAATCGCTCGTCATAGGGTAAGGAAAAGTGTACTTTAGTGTATTCTGCTTCTCTGGAGTTATCTTCTCCTTGTAAAGTACGAACTACAAAATCGCCATTTATATCCGGGTAATAAGAGTATGGGTTGTCTGCTCTGTAGCTATTGGTAAATAAATAATGGTTGTAAAGTTCATCAACTTCTATTCTTGATATTTGCGAAGTAGGAGCCCTAAGATCGCTAGTATCAAAGTTCAGGAATTCATTTCCTCCGTAAAAACTGGTTTCTTGGTCATATTTGTAAACCAACTCCGTTCCTATAGTATATTGAGGTGCTACATCATAAAGTGCCGTTTCCCATTGGTAATTCTGTAAAATTGCCACTTTAACCTCTTTTTTTGGATTTACAAGTTGAAAATTGCCAGCATTAATGTTGAACTGAACTACTTGTTTTTCATTTATAAAATTAAAATCGCGAGAACGTTTAACGGTTCCGCCTACGGTTACTGCATCTTTATATACAACAAAACGTCTTGAGAATTGAAGTTCATAATTGTCATTATAAATTTCTAATATGAAATTACCGCTAACTTTTAGCCCTACATTTTCGTTAGGAATGGATAATTTGTAATTAGAATAGGATTGTAAAGTAGAATAGCTGTTCTCATAATTAACAATACGTTGGTTGTCTACACCACTAAGGTATTGTGATTTTAAAAGTTGAGAAGGTTGCCAATCGTAGTTGCAGTGAATTATTTTGTAGTAGTAGTCACTTTCAGAGGCGGTAATGTCATCAAACTCCAGTTTCATGGTCTCTCCAAGCTCTATAACAGGAAATTGATCCTCTGTAGGTCCTCCAAAAATTACGGTTTTAATGTTCTCGGGTGGGTTGACCTCTAATTGAACCTGAGCACCTAATGAAGATATCAGAAAGAAGAAAAAAATTGGTATAATATTCAAGCGCATTACCAGCTATTTTTTGAGGTAAAGGTAAACAAAAAGCGTACCTAAAAAATTTTGATCGGTATGATGTCTAAATTTCTAGGCATTTATTATGAAAACAATCCTTTTAGTATTATTTTTGCTGCAAATTTTGTTAACCTAAGGTCTAGAACAATATGTCTAAAGACATCAGGATTAAAAAGGGCTTGAACATAAAACTTGTTGGAGCTGCAGAGCAAACTACATCAAAAGCCGTTTTAAGTAACGTTTATGCTATTGGCTTAAGCGATTTTCACGGAGTCACACCCAAAATGTTGGTAAAACAGGGTGCTGAAGTCAAAGCGGGAGAACCACTTTTTTACAATAAAAACAAAGAAAGCATGCTTTTCGTATCACCGGTAAGTGGTGAGCTTGTTGAGATTGTAAGAGGAGCGCGAAGACGCATTCTCTCACTTAAGATTTTGGCAGATAAAGAACAGGCAGCTGTTGTGCATGATTTGTTGAATGTAGAAAGTGCTTCTAAGGAAGAGGTTAAAGCATACCTTTTAAAAGGAGGGTGCTGGCCTTTTATAAAACAACGTCCGTACGATATAGTTGCTGACCCGGATGTAAATCCAAAAGCAATTTTCGTTTCAGGTTATGTTACGGCACCTTTGGCGGCAGACTTAAACTACGTTTTGCAAGGTAAGGAGAAAGAGCTTCAAGCTGCAATAACCGCTTTGGATAAATTAACGCCAGGTAAGGTTCATGTTTCCGTTGGGAAATCTGATAACTCGCCATTGGCCGGTTTAAAAGGGGTTGAATTGCATAAGGTTTCTGGTCCGCACCCAGCTGGTTTGGTTGGTACGCAGATTAATAGGATAAACCCTATTAATAAAGGAGAAACAGTTTGGACGGTTACGCCTCAGGATTTGGTGATAATTGGTGAGTTGCTATTGACCGGTAAGTTTAATGCTGAACGTACTGTTGCTTTGGTAGGTTCTTCAGTAAAGGCTCCAAAATATTATACAACTAAGATTGGAACTGAAATTTCTACCTTTTTATACGCTAGTGGCGTTGAAGGTGATAATTTTAGGGTAATAAATGGTGATGTTCTTACGGGATCAAAATCTGCTCCAGATGGTCATTTAGGGTATTATAATAATACGGTAACTGCTATTCCAGAAGGAGATGATTATGAATTGTTTGGATGGAACAAGCCTGTCTTCAATAAAATATCGGCTACAAGAGCGTTAACATTCTCTTGGATGCAACCAAATAAAAAATATGACCTTACTACAAATACAAACGGAGAGCATCGTGCGTTTGTGGTAACGGGTATGTATGAAAAAGTATTTCCATTGGATATCTTTCCTATGCAGTTGCTAAAAGCATGTATGATAAAAGATTTGGATGAGATGGAGCAACTGGGGCTTTATGAAGTAGCACCGGAGGATTTCTCGTTGACTGAGTTTGTTTGTGTTTCAAAACAACCACATCAACAGATTATTAGAGAAGGATTAGATCTATTGCATAAAGAAATAGGATAAAAGATGAGTGATAAAAAACTGACTTTCAAGAAAAGGCTGCACATTTTAAAGCACCATTATCGCGGTAAAAAAATGGCACCTGCATTTAATGCACTGCACACATTTTTGTTTGCTCCTGATGAAACCACACATAATGGTTCTCATGTTAGAGCAGCAGATGATTTAAAGCGTACGATGAACACGGTTATTATGGCCTTGGTTCCTGTATTACTTTTTTCTATGTTCAATGCAGGGTATCAGCATTTTTCTGCCATTAACGGGTTTCCGCAGGAATTCTCTTTAGTGAATGATTTTCTTACTTGGGACAATTTCTGGATCGGTATTATAAAAGTACTTCCGTTGGTAGTTGTATCCTATGGGGTAGGACTTTTGGTAGAATTTATTTTTGCCGTTATTAAAGGGCATGAAGTAGAAGAAGGATACTTGGTGACAGGTATGTTAGTTCCATTAATTGTGCCAATAGATACGCCACTCTGGATGTTATCCGTAGCCGTTGTCTTTGGTGTAGTTATAGGTAAAGAGGTATTTGGTGGTACAGGAATGAACATTCTTAACCCAGCCTTGACAATTAGAGCATTCTTATTCTTCGCTTATCCTACTTGGATGAGTGGTGATAAGGTTTGGGTTTACCAAGCTGTAGAACGCGCTGGTGGTCCTGATGCTATTTCTGGTGAGACTATCTTAGGGTATTTGGCACAGAATAAAGGTGCAGAAATGTCATATTCAGTTTCGGATATGTTCTTTGGTTTTATTCCAGGTTCAGTTGGTGAAACGTCAACATTCTTAATCCTTTTAGGAGGGCTGTTCTTAATCTTTAGTAAGATTGCTAGCTGGCGTATTATGCTAAGTGCTGTAATAGGTTCTTTAGTAATGGGCTTAATCTTTAACGGAGTTGTTGATCAAGGATGGATTGGTGAAACAAGTAAATTTTATGGTTTAATGAGCTTTGATTTCTGGCAACATCTTATTGTTGGTGGTCTAGCTTTTGGTATAGTCTATATGGCAACCGATCCTGTTACAGGAGCTCAGACAAATCGTGGTAAATGGTTCTACGGTTTCTTCATTGGTTTCCTTTCGGTAATGATTCGTGTATTCAACCCGGCATATCCAGAAGGTGTTTTCTTGGCTATACTTCTAATGAACGTGTTTGCACCGACAATTGACCATTATGTGGTTCGTGGAAACGTAAAACGTAGATTGAAACGATTGAAAAATGCAACTATCTTGCCAAAAGATTCAGCTGGCAAGGCAAATGAACTTCACGCAGAAACCGCATAGTTATGGCAGTCAATACAGATAAAAATTCATATACCATTATTTTTGCTGCCGTTATGGTGGTAATTGTAGGGTCTATTCTTGCTTTTATGTCTTCAAGCTTAAAAGACAGAATAACTGAGAACGAACGGTTCGAGAAACAACAGAATATTCTTTATGCCATGGGCGTAGATGATAATGTTGATGAGGGTAGTGTAAATTTTGTTTCTACCGATAAGGTAGAAGGGGAGTTTAAAACTTTCATTAAAGAACAGTTGATCATAGAAGGTGATAAAATCACCGAAAATGATGAGGCCTATTTGATAGATATGAAAAAGCAAATGGCACTCGCTTCAAAAGGTGAAACGCCTAAACTTCCTCTTATGATAGGAGAGAAAGATGGTAAGAAATATTATATCATTCCAATGTATGGAAAAGGACTTTGGGATGCTATTTGGGGCTTTATTGCACTAGATGATAAAATGGTTGTACAAGGTGTTTACTTTGATCACAAGGGGGAAACTCCAGGTTTGGGTGCAAACATCAAGCAACGTTACTTTATGGATGATTTCACAGGAGAAAGTATTCTTAAAGGAACGGAATATGCTGGTATTGCTGTTGCAAAGGGGAATAACGACCCTTTGAACAATATTAAGGATGATAATGAAGTAGATGCTTTAGCTGGAGCCACCATTACTGGTAACGGTGTTTCTGCTATGATCAAGGAGAGTTTACAACTCTATAAAGACTATTTACAAACCGTTAGCGCAAAATAATATGGCACTATTAACAAAAAAAGATGCAAGTTTAATAACGGATCCGTTAGCAGATAACAACCCTATTACTATTCAAGTATTGGGTATATGTTCCGCTTTGGCGATTACAGCAGAATTAAAAGCTTCTGTAGTAATGGCTGTTTCTGTACTTTTTGTTCTTGCAATAGGTAATGTTGTTATCTCTTTGATGAGAAACATTATTCCATCAAAAATTAGAATTATCGTTCAGTTGATCGTCGTTGCTACTTTGGTGATTATTGTGGATCAGGTTCTGAAAGCTTTTGCTTATGAACTCAGTAAAACACTTTCGGTATTCGTTGGTCTTATAATTACCAACTGTATTATTATGGGTCGTTTTGAAGCTTTCGCTTTAGCTAATGGTCCTTGGAAGTCTTTTCTAGATGGAATAGGTAATTCACTTGGGTACGGATTAATTCTGATAATTGTCGGTTTCTTTAGAGAACTTTTAGGTTCTGGTACTTTATTTGGATATCCTGTTTTGGGAAATCCAATTGAGAAAACCGGACTTTATTCTATTGGTTACGAGAATAACGGGTTTATGATTATTCCACCAGCAGCACTTATTGTGGTTGGTATTATCATATGGGTACAGCGCTCAAGAAACCCAGCACTGGTAGAAGATAATTAATTAAGGTAAAAAGATAGAATTATGTTAGAGCATATTGAATTATTTTTTAAATCCATCTTTATAGATAACATGGTATTTGCCGTGTTCTTGGGGATGTGTTCTTACCTAGCGGTCTCCAAAAAAGTGGCTACTGCTGTAGGTTTAGGAGCGGCTGTAATTTTTGTACTTGCTGTTACCGTACCGTTAAACTGGTTGTTGGATCAGTATCTCTTAAGAGATGGTGCTTTGGTCTGGTTAGGACCTGAGTATGCAGATTACAATTTAAGCTTTCTTTCGTTTATTCTTTTTATCGCTACCATTGCAACAATGGTTCAGTTGGTAGAGATTGTAGTAGAGAAGTTTTCACCTTCATTATATAATTCATTGGGTATTTTCTTGCCTTTAATTGCTGTGAACTGTGCTATATTAGGAGGCTCACTTTTTATGCAAGCTAGAGATATTCAATCGTTGGGATTAGCCTTTAATTATGGAGTTAGCTCTGGTATTGGTTGGTTCTTGGCTATTTTGGCTATTGCTGCAATTCGTGAGAAAATTAGATATTCAAATGTACCTGCTCCGTTAAGAGGCTTGGGTATTACATTTATCATTACTGGTTTAATGGGTATTGGTTTTCAGAGTTTTGGAGGTATGTTAACAGGTGGTGATGATGCACCGGCACCAGTTGAAGAAACAACAGCTGAGAAAGTAATAGAGAAGAAAGAAATTAAAGAAGAGATAGATACTAAAGAAGTCTCTTATAACGACGCCATAAATAAATAGATATGCTATTAGCTACAAGTACTGGAGGAACGATTTTAATCACCGTTGTCGCCTTTATGATACTATTGATGGTCTTGGTGGCCCTTTTATTGTTCACTAAAGAAAAACTATCTCCATCGGGGCCGGTTACCATTACAATTAACGGAGAAAAGAAAATTGAAGTTGGTTCGGGTAGTTCCTTACTTACTACGTTAGGTAACCAAAAAATATTCTTACCATCTGCATGTGGCGGTGGTGGTACTTGTATACAATGCGAGTGTCATGTACTTGCTGGTGGTGGTGAAGCACTTCCTACTGAAACACCTCATTTCTCTAAAAGAGAATTGAATTCAGGTGCACGTTTGGCCTGTCAGGTTAAGGTGAAGCAAGATATGGACATTACTATACCAGAAGAGGTATTTGGTATTAAGAAATGGCCTGGTAAAGTTGTTCGTAATTATAACGTAGCATCTTTTATTAAGGAATTCGTTGTTGAGATTCCTGAGGATATGGGTTATAAAGCTGGTGGCTATATTCAGATTGAAATTCCTCAATGTGAGATTAAATATGCAGATATAGATATTACTGCTCACCCAGAGGAACACGAAACTCCAGATAAATTTAAAGCTGAATGGGACAAGTTTAATCTTTGGCCATTGGTAATGAAAAACCCTGAAACTGTTGAAAGAGCTTATTCTATGGCTTCTTACCCAGCAGAAGGAAGAGAGATTATGTTGAATGTTCGTATTGCGACTCCACCATGGGATCGTGCTAAGAATGGTTGGATGGATGTTAACCCTGGTGTTGCTTCATCTTATATTTTCAATTTAAAACCGGGTGATGACGTTATTATTTCAGGTCCTTACGGTGAGTTCTTCATCAACGAATCTGATTCAGAAATGCTTTACGTTGGTGGTGGAGCAGGTATGGCGCCAATGCGTTCGCATTTGTATCACTTGTTTAATACATTAAAGACTAACAGAAAA
Source organism: Zobellia barbeyronii (assembly GCF_018603515.1). GTDB lineage: Bacteria > Bacteroidota > Bacteroidia > Flavobacteriales > Flavobacteriaceae > Zobellia > Zobellia barbeyronii. The sequence continues at coordinate 720,632 of NZ_JACATN010000003.1, read as the reverse complement.
GTAACTTACTGGTACGGTGGTCGTTCTAAAAGAGAACTTTTCTATCTTGAGCACTTTAGAGAATTAGAAAGAAACTTTCCTAACTTTAAATTCTATTTAGCACTTTCAGAGCCTGCAGAGGAAGATAATTGGAAGGTTAAAGAGAATATAGACGCTCCTGGCGATGGTTTTGTAGGTTTCATACACAATTGTGTTATTGATAACTACTTGAGCCTTCATGAGTCTCCAGAAGATATTGAGCTTTACTTCTGTGGACCACCATTGATGAACAAAGCTGTGCAAAAAATGGGAGAAGATTACGGTATCCCTGATGAGCACATCCGCTTTGATGATTTCGGTGGATAATAAGATTTTTATTGTCAAGGAAATAAGAGTTAAGTTTTATTCTTTGATAAATCAAATAAATAAAAAAAACCGATGTTTACGCATCGGTTTTTTTTGACCTAATTTTTGAGTATCATGGGCAAACCATTATCTGAGCGAGAACTGCATAACTTAGCTATGAATATAGTGGGTAAGGAACTCGAGGCCGAAGGTTTTGAATTTATGGGTGTAAATAGCGAGCCTAAAAGGAATCCGCAATTTGTATGTCTAAAAGATAAATTATTACATTTTATTGTTGTTCGTTACGTAGCTTATCCAGAGAATCCTCATAAATATGATGAGGCTTTTATGAAAAAGATGAAAAATCATGCAGATAAACAGGAAGCACGAACGTATTATGCGGGAGTTGGACTTTCAAACGCCGAAAATCAAGACCTACCAGTGTATCTAAATGAAGCCTACGTAGTAGATTACATTGGTTTAATCGAAATTAAAGAATGAATAGATTTTTAGCTTTTTTTAGTGTTTTGTTTTTACTCTCATGTGGTAGTAACCCATCAGGTATGGTGCGCAATGAAACTTCTGGAGGTGCTTTGGGTACCTCTTATAATCTTATTTATTTGTCTCAGGATAAATTGGATCTTCAAAAACAGGTAGATTCTGTTTTTGATGCTATCAATCACTCATTATCCACTTATATTCCTGCATCGGATATTTCTAAGATTAATCAAGGTGATTCTACAGTAGTCGTGGATGAAATGTTTCAAGAGGTTTTTCAATTGTCTCAAGAAGTATACGGAGCTACTGAAGGGTATTTTGACCCTACTGTTGGCATATTGGTAAATGCTTGGGGGTTTGGTCCAGAAAAGCAGATACAGATGGATAGCACTCGTGTAGATAGCTTGTTGCAATACGTAGGTTTTAACAAAGTAGAGCTTACGGAAGAAAATACGATACGTAAATCCAATCCTAATATCTATTTTGATTTTAATGCCATTGCCAAAGGATACTCCATAGATAGGCTGGCAAAGCTTATGGATAGCAAGGGTATCGAAAATTATTTATTGGAAGTAGGAGGGGAGCTTGTAGCAAAGGGTCAAAACCAAATCAAACAAAAACCATGGATTGTAGGTATAGACGATCCTACCATGGAAAATGAGCGAAAATTAAAAGCAACCATTCGTCTTGAGGATAGGGCTTTGGCTTCATCGGGAAATTATAGACATTTTAGGGAGGACCCGGTAACGGGGCTCAAATATGTTCATACTATTGATCCAACTACAGGGTATACAAAAAATGCAAATACATTGGCAGCTACTGTTTTGGCAGATAATTGTGCAAAGGCAGACGCGTATGCCACTTCTTTTATGGCAATGGACTTGGATAAGGTGCTGAAGCTATTGACCGTAAAACGGGAACTGGAAGCTTATATTATTTTTATAGACGAAAAGGGAGAAACGCATGAATTCATGACGCCCGGTTTTGAAGCTTTAATAGTAAAAAACTAAAGCGGTTTCTTTACAAAAGGTATTATTTCACCTTTAGCCAAGCGGTATTTGTCTATGTCTTCTGAAGAAAGAGTAGCGGTATAGTCCACTTCATTCACTATGAAACCTATGCTTCTTAGTTTATCAAAATAATCCCAACCATAGATTCGTACATGGTCATACTGACCAAATATTTTGGCGCGTTCTTTCTTGTCTGTAATAGAATCGTCTTCAAAAGTAGTTTTACGCTCAAGGTCTTGAGGAATTTGTAAAATAGCCCAACCACCCTTTCTAAGAACACGATATAGTTCCTGCATTGCTTTGGTGTCATCCGGAATATGCTCAAGAACATGGTTACAGAAAATAACATCAAAAGAGTTGTCTTCAAAAGGTAAATTGCAAATATCTGCCTTTACATCCGCTAGTGGAGATAAAAGATCAGTGGTTATATATTCTAGATTTTTAAGATTTCTAAAACGCTTGTAGAATGCCTGTTCGGGAGCAAAATGAAGCACCTTTAGTTTTTCGGTAAAGAAGTTAGTCTCATTTTTTAAGTAAAGCCATAACAAACGATGCCTTTCTAGAGATAAGGTAAAAGGCGAAAGTACATTTTCTCTTGGGCTTTCATAGCCGTAAGGTAAGAAGCTCTTAAATGTTTTACCGTCAATAGGGTCCTCGTAACGATTGCCGCGCATCCATAGCCCTAATATAGGCCGTACCACGTAACTTAGTTTAATAAGTAAGGGCCTGGGAACAGCATTCAGAATAAACTTGAAAATTTTGGACACGTATTACATCTATTTGCACAAATTACCTCTGTTCGCCCTAACTTAAAGAACAAAATTTTCCTTGCGGAAATTGTCTTCTTCATCAGTTTCGATACCCAAAGCATCGTAAATGTACTGAAACGTAGATAGTAATTGAGGCTTACCGTTAACAATGGCTACATTGTGCTCAAAGTGTGCACTTGGTTTTCCATCTGCAGTTAAGATTGTCCAACCATCCTTAAGTTGTTTTATGCGTTTTGTTCCCATATTGATCATAGGTTCAATGGCAACAACAAGACCTTCTTTAAACTGTTTTCCTCGACCACGTTTTCCGTAGTTTGGCATTTCTGGTCCTTCATGTAGTTTTTTGCCCAATCCATGACCAACCAATTCACGCACAACTCCGTAACCATGGTTTTCACAGTAATTCTGGATGGCAAAACCAACATCTCCAACTCGGTTTCCAGTTTTGAATTCTGAAATCCCCAAGTACAATGACTCTTTGGCTACTTTTAATAGTTTTTTAGTTTCTTCAGATACTTCTCCTACGGGAAAAGTATAGGCATGATCACCGTAATAACCATTTTTAAGAGAACCACAATCCACAGAAATAATGTCACCATCTTTCAATGGTTCATTGTTTGGGATACCATGTACCACTTGAGCATTAGGGCTCATATTCAATGTATTCGGAAAGTCGTACATGCCTAAGAAACCTGGTTCAGCGCCCTGTTCCCGTATGAATTCTTCTGCTAACTTATCAAGAAATAGAGCGTTGACACCTGGTTTTATCTCCGATGCCAGCATGCCCAAAGTTTTTGATACTACTAGGGCGCTTTCGCGCATTAGTTCTATTTCCTCGGGTGTTTTTAATTTAATCATAGTGGCAAAGGTAAAAATAATTGATGTTATTCTTTATACAAGAGCTTCTCTTGTCATTAATTTAGGTTGTGGAACACCTAGTAATTTTAAAATGGTTGGAGCAATATCGCCTAAAACACCATCTTTAATTGCTTTAATGTCCTTGTCTACCAAGATTAACGGAACAGGGTTAGTGGTATGTGCTGTATTTGGACTACCATCTGGATTAACCATGGTTTCACAGTTACCGTGATCGGCAATTACAATAGAAGTATACCCGTTTTCTAAACCTGCGGTTACCACAGCTTTGGCACATTCATCAACAACTTCACAAGCTTTTATTGCAGCAGACATAACTCCTGTATGACCTACCATATCTGGATTTGCGAAGTTTAAACAAACAAAATCAACCTCTCCTTTTTTCAATTCAGGAATAATGGCATCTCTAATTTCATAAGCGCTCATTTCTGGTTGCAAATCATAAGTGGCAACTTTAGGAGAAGGGCATAAAAGACGCTGTTCGCCTTCAAAAGGCTCTTCTCGTCCACCATTAAAGAAAAAAGTAACGTGTGGATATTTTTCCGTTTCCGCAATACGAATCTGCTTTTTATGTGCTCTCTCTAAAACCTCACCAAGGGTATCCTCAATATTTGCTTTATCATAAACTACATGAACACCATTGTAAGATGCGTCATAGTTTGTTAGCGTAACGTAGTATAAATTTAATTTATGCATGTTTTGCTCATGCATATCTACTTGGTTCAATACTTCAGTAAGTTCACGGCCACGATCAGTTCTGAAGTTGAAGAAAATAACCACATCATCTTCTGAAATTTTAGCAAGAGGATTTCCGTTGCTATCAGTCATTACGATAGGCTCAATAAATTCATCAGTAACCCCATTATCATAATTCTCCTGCATTTTGGCACCAATGTCAGTAGTTTTTTCGCCCTCGGCATTTACCATGACATCGTAGGCTTTTTTCACTCGTTCCCAACGTTTGTCACGGTCCATAGCAAAATATCTTCCTATTACAGAAGCTAATTTTGTATTTTTATCGGTGCAAAAATCACTAAGATCGGTCAAGAAACCTTTTCCGCTTTTAGGGTCAACATCTCTACCATCGGTAAAGGCGTGAACGAACATATTTTTTACGCCAGAATCATTCCCTGCCTCAATAAGTCCTTTAATATGGTTAATGTGGCTATGAACCCCACCGTTACTAACCAAACCTAAAAAGTGTACAGGCTTGTTATTTTTCTTGGCATAAGCAAAAGCATCTTTCAAGACTTTCTCGTCTTTTAGGGTATTCTCTTTTACTGCCAGGTTTATTTTAGCTAAATCTTGGTATACGATACGTCCGGCACCAAGGTTCATATGGCCTACTTCACTATTACCCATCTGGCCTTCAGGAAGACCAACATTCATACCGTCTGTAAGAAGGTTTGCGTTTGGATAGTTTTTATAAAGTGAGTCAACAAATGGAGTATTTGCATTGTCTACTGCGGAGACCTTGGGATTGGGAGATTTGCCCCAACCATCAAGAATCATAAGTATTACTTTTTTGTTCATGGCTATGATAAATTAGATTTTCAAAAGTACTGTGATCTAAGAGGAAATGCCAATTATAACGGTGCTTTTTTAATGGGATTTTAGCATTGTTAGAGATTCCACATTTTATTGGTTTCAACGAGGTTTTTTAAACCTTAGCTGAAAAGTTTTCAATTTTTTATGTACTTGTAAAAAGTATGGTGGAATGATTTTATTGATTGATTATGGGGCTTTATTTGAGTGTTGTCAAATATTCGTAAATGTTAAAATTTAGTTATTATGAGCCTACGGCTGTAACAACTTCGCAAAATTCCAGTCTATTATTAAACAATCAATTATTCATTCATCAATTTAAATCATTCATCATGAGAAAAACGTTATTAACTTTCGCAATGGCCTGTTTGGTCGGAACTTCAGCCGTAATGGCCAATGACACAATTACTACTACAGATGCTTCTGCATTTGAAATGTATGACACGGTAGAGCTAAATTCTTTTTGCAAAGCAATTATGCAGGGAGATATAGATGTTGTAAAAAAACTGATAGAGCTTGGCGAGGATGTCAACAAAAAGTCTTTAGGTATGACGCCGGCTATTTTTGCTGCCCGTTATAACAAGGCCGAGATTTTAGAATTATTAATAGACAATGGAGCTAACCTGAAAATTAAAAGTGATAAAGGGTATTCCATTTCAAAATATGCAGAGCTTTCTAATGCTTCTGAAGCCCTTAGGGTAATTGAAACAGCAATGGGAAGCTAAAAATTTGAATTAGTCCGATTGCTATGAAAAACAAGAAACCCGACCATATTAATATGGTCGGGCTTTTTTTCATATAGTTTCTCGTAAAAGAGCGGTAAAGCGCTGTGAATTAAAATTCAAACCCGTTAACGGCTCTGTCTACAAACGCGTAAACAGCCATAAACAGCATTAATCCACAAAATACCGAATATGCCTTTAGAAGTATTACTACTAGTTCAGGCTTGCAGTTCTCAAATGCTTCGGTATATAAATTTTTAAAGTGCGATAGTGTTCCCATATAGTTTTATTTTAAATGCCTTGTCTAGGGGCATTGATTATTGTAAAAGCTATAATGGTTAAATTGCTGCGTTAGCAACGGTAGTATTTGGGAGGTGTAAAGATAGATAAATAAGGACACAACAGGCTGCATTTCAACGAATTTAACAACCATTCATGCCATTTATAAAATAAAAAGCAAAAGGCGCTTAAATCGAATCTATATCCGTTTAAGCGCCTTTTTAATATGTTTTAAGAAGCATTATTGGTTACGGTACTTCTCTATAGATTCTTGTATTTTTTCGATTCTATTCTCGGGATCTGGATGCGTACTTTGAAATTCTGGAGCACGATCAGGTCCTGCTGCAGACTTTAAAATCTCCATAACGTGAATCATTTCTTCAGGTTGATAACCAGAGTTTATCATAAAGAGAACTCCAAGGTCATCACTTTCCAATTCATCCCCACGACCATTTTTAAGTAGCGTGTTTTGGCCAATTCCGCCAACTAAGCCTCCCATATCACCTCCTACAGAAGCTCCAGTCGATAAGGTTTGCCAAAATTCTCCTTCTGCAATACGCTCTGCGGAGTGTCTACCAATTACATGGCCTATTTCATGACCAAGTACACCTGCCAATTGTGCTTCATTTAATTGTCTGAATAGGGCATAGGTAATGAAAACGGGACCTCCAGGTAATGCAAAAGCATTAATAGTTTGGTCATCTGCCAAAAGGTGAAAGTCATATGCATACGGAGTTTCTCTTGCAATACTATTTTGAACGAGCTTATTGCCAATCTGGTCTACATAGGCTTGTAACTTTTCATCTGGATATAGCCCACCATATTGTTGTGCAATTTCTGGAGTACTTTGTAGGCCTATAGCAATTTCTTGTTCGGCACTCATATTAATGGTCTGTACTCTTCCGGTATATTGGTTTTCTTCTTTACTACTGCAGCGCTTAATAAAAGCAAATGCTACAATGGCCAAGCCAATGAATATTCTTATTTTCCAACTTCCTCCTCGCATGGTATAGTGTTATTTATCAGCTCAATATACAAAAGACTTACAGAAGTTCTGTATTGATATCTAGGATATTGTCTTGTATATAATTGGTTAAGAAGCCTTCTGTGAAGTGTTCACTACCGTAGAAATCTTCGTCTTTTAGCAATTGCATGATGTTTTTTCTGCGAAATTCAGTCAACATAGGCACAGAAATAGGTGCGTAGCTAAAATGCCATGGCTCATATTTAAATCCTCTGCGGCCAGGTACATCTGTATATACTAAATGAAAATCAAAACTTTTTGAATTTTCATCCATCCACTTCTTAAAATCGCCATAGGGTTCTCCTTCTGAGAATTTGGAAGGTACGAGCATATCTCCTTTTACATTTCTGTTTCCGTCAACAATATCAATATCGGTTCCCCAATGATGACGACTAGTTCCCGGTATGGTAGAGTATTCTATAATTTTATCAATGGCATTTTGAGGAGTCATGCCATTATCGTCTGTGTATTTTAAGTATTTACGTTCCCAAATAGAACGTTGACGTTCAAAATTACGATAGCTAGATACTACTTTTAAATTAATACCATCGCTATATGCAGCCTTCTTCATTTCTACAAACGCATCATGTGCCTCTTTACGTAAATTAATACCTTCTCCGTAGAGTTTAATATCGGTTTTACCCATTAACTCTAAGATGCTATATTCAAAATCTTTAGAAAATGCCAAATTGGGTAAAGCTGCCAAAGCAAGGCCAGCAACACCACTTTTTTTTATGAATGCTCGTCGTTCCATCATACCATTGTTGAATTTAATCGTGTTCACAATCTAAGCAAAGATATTCAAATTTGATGCCAAGAATAGATTGTGGTTATATTGATAACGTTTATGAAGGTACAAATCTTGTAAAGTAGGCTTGTATCTTTAAAATAAATTAAACGAGTACTATATTTTAAAGGAAGCTTTTTATTCAATGTGCTTGTTTATAGTAAAAAAAACCAGTTGGCCCGGTGTAAAGTAGCTTTGTTTATTTAGAGGATTACTCTTGATTTATATACAAGAATCCTTGATGTTTAACATCAATATCTTTCAAATCAATAATATAAAAATAAACTCCAGCAGGTAGTTTTTTTGAGGTAGCAACTACACTACTAACGTTGGCTGTACCTCCAAAGCTATTGTCGTAGTTAGTAGCTTCGTAAACGGCCCGTCCCCATCTGTTGTAAATGGTAAGTTGATTGTTAGGCGATAAAGAAACGGCATCCAAAACAAGAAAATCAGCTTTTCCATCCCCGTTTGGTGTCATTAGGTAATTACCCAAATCAACACTTTGTCTACTAAGGCTTCCACCAAAAGTGATAATAGTATAGTCGTCCGGTGTAAAAGTGTCCGATGTTATTTCACCTTGATTAAAATCTCCTTCCATGGCGGTATTACCTAAATCCTCCCAAATGCTGTGTTCTGTATGCCAACCAACCACTCTTAAGTTTTCAACTTTATCCATAAAAGTAGATAGACTACTGTCCGTATCCCATCCTAAGGTAACTTTGGAAGATACCTCTGTGTCTAAATCCCAAAACTCTTCATTGCTTATGGATACTAAAATATCAGTTCTATTTTCTGTATTAAACGTAGTATGAAAGGTAGATGGGTGATTAGGGTCTTCGAAAAAGTAAGCCGACTTGGCATTCTCGTTAATTTGGTTGGAAGATAGTTTTAAAGGTCTTAATTTATCAAAATGACCTATGGGGAAAATAAAATCTTGTTGGTTTCTTACAGCTGAATATCCATCTACTTTGGTAAAATTAGTATCACCATTATAAAAGGCATCATTAATATATTCAATGTTCGTGTCAATTAAAAATTTGGGGGTAACCAGGTCTCCCGAAATAAAATTGCTGTTGTTCTTTATTCCTATACCAACTTCTAAAATAAGGTCTTTATCTACAACTATTTCTAAGTCCTTAAAAACGGGCCTGAAAGCTCCGCTTATATAGGCTATGTCTTCATTATAAAAACCGGCTAGACCTTTATTATCATCAAAGGAGCCGTCATTGATTAAATTTTGGTAAAAACCAATCTGTGCATCTTCATGCATTTTCATGTTTCCAAAATTATGAAATGAGTCTTGTGCGACCATGTTATTACTATACATGCTCAAGACTAGGCTACCAATAATAATTGCGTATTTCTTCATCGTTTTTAGGGTTACTTTCTCCAGGCTATTTCAATTAAAGTTTCTGGATATTCCACAGCAGTTCCATTACAATAAGCTTGTAAAAAATCACCTTGGTTAAAATCGATATTTATAGTGTCATCTTGGCCACCTTCTGTAGCTGCAATTGCTAAAACAGCTATTGGTATAAGGCCATCATTTTTTCTGATTTCCAATGTCCAGGTGTTGGCGTTTTCAGTTTGGACCGTAATTCCTGTAATTGTACCATCTCTAAGCATACGCCAACCGTTTTTATCAGATTCTGCACCATTAAACTGTCTCATGTAGGCTAATGTGGTTGCAGGATTGTTGACTCCCCAACCTACCATAGTACGGTCAACGCTCAGCCATTTTGTTCTAGATCCGTCGTAAGCATATAGAATACCATCGTTTCCCATAAAAATTTGCCCACTTTCGGTTCCGGTTGGAGTAGTGGTGCTGGGTTGAATTCGTAAAGGCACACCTGCACTTTCAATATCTATTTGAGCGTTAGGCGTAGGATTATTTATACCTACGTTTCCGGTAGAGGATATTCTAATTCTTTCACTATTATCCGTTTTCATCACGAAATCCTGAAGGTCCGTAGTTCCTAAAAAATGAGTGGTAGCATTAGAGCCAGTATTTCCTGTAGCTCCCCAGAAATCTACTGAATTTGTATCTATTGAAGGTATTTTTTTAAAACCTGAAGCAGTGTTCAAGTACATTTTTTCCTCGTCGGTATTATATAAAAGTGAGCCGGCTACAGGATTTATACCGGTATTCATTTCTAAGGTTGTTGCATTAGTAAGCCCCAGTAAATAGTTGCCATCTACTTGCGCTACGACCTCGCTAGGGTATAGTGCAATAAGTGATAAAGACATTACTATTAATCGTTTCATAATTGGTTTGCAATTAATGGTTTAGTGGGGGATATATTTATTGTTGCTGATTGAAGCGATTTGGTGTAAGTAGGTTTAAGAAAATAAAGAATAGCATCTTGATTTCTATCAGCGTGGATACCTAATTTATTGAAAATAAAGAATATACGTTTTTCTATTGTCATTAGTATTTCATTAGTATGTTTGAGATTTTCATACCTATATGGTAGAAAGAAGAATCAAAATATAATGGGCTCACAGCTTTTCTAGAGGAAGTGAAAATAATGTTGTCATTTCGTAAGTAAGTTACATTACCCAAACAATCCACATCAATACTTAGAACATCTCCAGCTGCGTAACTTGAAACATAACCTAGACTGGCCCCACTTTCTCGAATCTGTATTTGAGAATTTGAAACTATATACATGGCATAATTAAGGTTAGGGTAGGAGGCACTTGAAGAAGGGTCATAACTTAGCCCTATCATCGCTAATAGATTTGTTTGGTTGGGTGTAAAATCTAATCTACCACCTTTTATATTACTTATTTCATGGTTAAGTGAGTAACCTTGCGCGTTCCAACCTGCTGTTGCAGTTTTAGTCAGGATGTTACCATCATAGGTCATTGAGCCTGTAAGGACCATATCTGTAGCGGTTATACTATTAGTTGTAAGTGGGGATGATGCTTGTAATACAAAGCCACCAGCTAAGGTGCTTAAACCTGCATTATTGGTAACGGAAATATCAAAATTTCCATAAGCTCCTCCAGTGGTTACATTAGCAGTTATTTGAGAAGAACTATTGATTACTACAGAATTTACTGTTTGTCCTGTAATTGCAACTGTAGATGCACCGTCAAAGTAAGCACCTTGAATGATTAAGTCTCTGGTTTCACTCAGTCCAAATTGAGAACAGTTACCTATTCCGGCATTAGAATTTGAAACAATAGGTGTGTTGCCGGGTACAGTAGGGCTAAAATTCACATCAGGGTCAATACCATTGGAAAAAGTAAAAGATCCGTCTGGATTGGTGGTAAATGTAGATTTAATGGAAGAAACTACATATGGGTCTGCCGTTGTTCCGGTTCCGCTTATACTAACATTATCGTTAGCAACAATTTTTGTTTCATTGCCCTCAGGCGTCAGTTTCTGCCAAAGAGTACCATTAAATTGGTATAAAAATTTATCATTAGTATTGTAGATTAGAGAACCTTCAATAGGACTTGCCATTGCAGTAATTTCTGCTAGGGTAGCAGAGTGTATACTTACTAGTTCATTAGCAGTAGGGGCTTGGGCCCATGTTACTTTTATCACTAAAAGCAAAACTATATATAGTAATTTCTTCATTTGCTTACAGGTCTAAAATGGTGAACATAAATTCAGAATCAAATCTAGTACGGTCCGTACCTCCATTATCGTTATCTCCTATGATTACGTCAAATGTTGTAGTGGTTTGGCTACTGTATGATATTCCTGGGTCATCATTTCCAGCACCACCTCTTCCTGGTTGTGATAGTTGAATAATGTAATCTGAATCTGCTGTTGTACCTGCGGCCAAAGTAACTTGGTAGTGACCTAAACCAGCCAGTTTTGTGACAGTAACTCCGGGAGTTGATTTAATAACCGTTCCCGCTGAAGAAATTTTACCAAAAGCTTTGATAGGGCTGTTATAGAAAACTCCTGCGTCTGTACCTGCGGTCACGCTATTTCCGGCATCAGTGCTAATCTTTGGGTCTGCTGAAGGAGCGTCTATCCAATCTGTTCCAGTTGCTGTTGATGACAATACTTGGCCAGCTGTTCCAGCTTCGCCATCCTTGTCTTCAAAACTACCATCTAGTCTCATGTTATTAGCTATATGAAGACTTTCGTCTGGTGTAACTGTACCAATACCTACATTTTGAGAGGCATCAATTAACATAGCACTTGTTCCGTTGGTGGAGAAGCCTAATTGATTGGCGGCTAGTCTGTACATACCCATGTCCGCATCACTATTAAAGCGATAAGAAGGAGCATTGGCAGTACCGTCTGCATTGGCAAATGAAGTAGCCCTAACTTGTCCGCTAACTTGTAGTTTATGAGTAGGGGTATCGGTACCAATGCCTAACCTGTTAAGTGTGCTATCCCAAAATAGTTGGTCGTTATCTTCACTAGGAGTTCCTGTAGCACCTGCAAAGAAAACAGAACCTGTCGTTCCAGAGTGGTTAAAAGTGCTAGAATCTATCCAAGAAACTGTTCCTGTATTGTCCGTAACGAGTGATTGGTTATTGGCTCCCGCAGCTATTTTTAAGGGAGTTACGGCACCGTTGGCAATGGTTAAGGTGACATCCTTAAAAGCAGAATCAGTTCCGTTGGTAACCGTTAAGTCTGTAGAAGTTATATCTCCAGTAGCTAAACCATCAACATAATTTTTAGTAGCTGCATCTTGCGCGTTGGAAGGGTCTAATAAATTGGTTAAAGGATGACTGGCCATAGACAATGTGCCTGCCATGGCATCTCCGTTTACATTCAAATACCGAGCATCGTTTGTAGAAAGGTCGGTAGTTACTTCTTGCCATCCTGTAACATCATCATAAATAAAGGCAACTCCATTTCTATCTGCCGTTAAGCCAGATTCTCCGGTTACTATATAAATATCTGAATCTAATCCCATTGTCGGTAAATCTGCTTCAAGACCTGTTGAGGTACTTGAAAGGATTACGGCAACATTACCATTTGCGGCCGGCACAACACCGTTTACACTTCTTACTACACTGGTAACATCATCTGTTCCATTTGCCTCATTAGTAAAGCGTAGAATACTTCTATTTCCAGAAACTTCTGCAAATGAGGTTATAGTTTCATTAATAACCACTGTAGAGGCATCAGGTTGCGTTATGGTTGCAATCTTATTCCCCGTAACTAAATCTGAAATACCTAAGGCATCAACTTCTAGTGCTCCAGTTGTAGCATTCTGTGATAAACCATTTCCTGCAACATCAACATTTATTTTGGTAGCGGTAACTGCATCGGTTTCAATAGTTAAAGCACCGGTGTTGGATAGGGTGGCGTCTCCGCTCATCGCAACTCCTTGTGCAATATTACTATTATCTCCAACAAAAATATTGCTGTTTGTGAGGCTATTTACACTTCCAACTTGACTGTCAACATACGTTTTTACAGCAAGTTCAGTTGGGAACTTCGTATTAGAGGCGTCAGCAAGATTTACGTCCGTAGATTTATTATTGGCATCTTCTTTTAAGTTGATATTGTTTTGAAGCGTGGTTTCTGCTGCAGTAGCTCTTAGTTGTTCCGCTAAAATAGCGGCATCGGCATCGGCTTCATTTTGATTTACATCATTCTGAACTGCGGTAATATCAGCTGATTCTTCCAAAGCTGAAAGGTTAGCTGTTACTGAAGTTCCACCTTCACTAATTGTTAATATACTTGATGTATTTATGGTTACTCCAGTAATATCGTCATCGGCAGTAGCCGTAATTTGTCCGTCTACATAAGTCTTAACGGCAAGTTCTGTTGGGAACTTTGTGTCCGTAACATCGGCAAGAGTTACGTCAGTCGATTTGTTTGCGGCATCTTCTTTTAATGCGATGGCGACATCGGCATCGGCTTCGTTCAAGTCAACATCGTCTTGAACGGCAGTAATATCGTCGGACTCTTCCAAAGCGGAAAGGTCAACGGTTACTGAGGTGGCACCTTCATCTATTTTTAAAAGACTGGCAGCATCTATAGAAGCTCCTGTAATATCATCATCAGCTGAGAGTGTTATTTGTCCATCAATATAAGTTTTAACGGCAAGTGCTGTTGGGAACTTAGTATTGGTAGCATCTGAAAGAGTTGCATCAGTTGATTTATTGGCGGCATTTTCTTTTAACGCGATAGCGGCATCGGCGTCAGCTTCGTTCTGGTCAACATCATTCTGAATAGCGGTTTCGGCAGCAGTTGCTCTGTTTGTTTCTGCGAGTATAGCTGCATCTGCGTCAGCCTCGTTTGTGTCAACATCATTTTGAACTGCAGTGATATCGGCAGACTCTTCCAAAGCTGAAAGGTCAACTGTAACTGAAGTAGCGCCTTCATCAATTTTCAAAACACTGGCAGCATCTATAGTCGCAGCTGTAATATCGTCATCGGCAGTTGCTGCTATTTGTCCGTCCACATAGGTCTTAACGGCAAGTTCCGTTGGGAACTTGGTATCGGTAGCATCGGCAAGGGTAACGTCAGTAGATTTATTTGCGGCATCTTCTTTAAGAGCGATGGCAGCATCGGCATCTGCTTCATTTTGGTTTACATCATTTTGGATAACAGTTTCAGCAGCAGTAGCTCTAGTTGTTTCGGCTAAAATTGCAGCATCGGCGTCAACTTCGTTCTGGTCAACATCATTCTGGATAGCAGTTTCGGCAGCAGTTGCTCTGTTTGTTTCTGCGAGTATTGCAGCGTCCGCGTCGGACTCGTTTTGGTCCACATCGTCTTGAACGGCAGTAATGTCGGCAGATTCTTCCAAATCGGAAAGGTCAACGGTAACTGAAGTAGCACCTTCGTCAATTTTCAAAACACTGGCAGCATCTATAGTCGCTGCTGTAATATCGTCATCTGCGGTAGCGGCAATTTGTCCGTCCACATAAGTTTTTACGGCAAGTTCTGTTGGGAACTTGGTATCGGTTGGGTCGGCAAGGGTAACGTCGGTTGATTTGTTTGCGGCATCTTCTTTTAAAGCGATGGCTGCGTCTGCATCTGCCTCATTTTGATTTACATCATTTTGGATAGCAGTTTCAGCAGCAGTAGCTCTAGTTGTTTCGGCTAAAATTGCAGCATCGGCGTCAGCTTCGTTCTGGTTAACATCATTCTGGATAGCAGTTTCGGAAGCAGTTGCTCTGTTTGTTTCTGCGAGTATTGCTGCATCAGCGTCGGCTTCATTTGCATCAACATCGTCTTGAACAGCAATAATGTCGGCAGATTCTTCCAAAGCGGAAAGGTCAACGGTAACTGAAGTAGCACCTTCGTCAATTTTCAAAACACTTGCAGCATCTATAGTAGCAGCTGTAATATCGTCATCGGCGGTAGCGGCAATTTGTCCGTCCACATAGGTCTTAACGGCAAGTTCCGTTGGGAACTTGGTATCGGTAGCATCGGCAAGGGTAATGTCGGTCGACTTGTTTGCGGTATCTTCTTTTAAAGCGATGGCTGCGTCTGCATCTGCCTCATTTTGATTTACATCATTCTGGATAGCAGTTTCAGCGGCAGTTGCTCTAGTTGTTTCGGCTAAAATTGCAGCATCGGCGTCAGCTTCGTTCTGGTCAACATCATTCTGGATAGCAGTTTCGGCAGCAGTTGCTCTGTTTGTTTCTGCGAGTATTGCAGCGTCCGCGTCGGACTCGTTTTGGTCAACATCGTCTTGAACGGCAATTATATCTGCAGATTCTTCCAAATCGGAAAGGTCAACGGTAACGGAAGTAGCACCTTCATCAATTTTCAAAACACTGGCAGCATCTATAGTCGCTGCTGTAATATCGTCATCTGCGGTAGCGGCAATTTGTCCGTCCACATAGGTCTTGACGGCAAGTTCCGTTGGGAACTTGGTATCGGTAGCGTCGGCAAGGGTAATGTCAGTCGATTTGTTTGCGGCATCTTCTTTTAATGCGATGGCAGCATCGGCATCTGCCTCATTTTGATTTACATCATTCTGGATAGCGGTTTCAGCTGCTGTTGCCCTGTTGGTTTCTGCAAGTATTGCTGCATCAGCATCGGTTTCGTTTTGGTCTACATCGTCTTGAACTGCAGTAATAGCGGTGTCCGCGTCGGACTCGTTTTGGTCTACATCGTTTTGAACGGCAGTAATGTCGGCAGATTCTTCCAAATCGGAAAGGTCAACGGTAACGGAGGTAGCACCTTCGTCAATTTTCAAAACACTGGCGGCATCTATAGTCGCTGCAGTAATATCGTCATCTGCAGTTGCGGCAATTTGTCCGTCCACATAGGTCTTAACGGCAAGTTCCGTTGGGAACTTGGTATCGGTTGGGTCGGCAAGAGTAACATCTGTCGATTTGTTTGCGGCATCTTCTTTTAATGCGATTGCTGCATCTGCATCAGCCTCATTTTGATTTACATCATTTTGGATAGCAGTTTCAGCAGCAGTAGCTCTGGTTGTTTCGGCTAAAATTGCAGCATCGGCGTCAGCTTCGTTTTGGTCAACATCATTCTGAATAGCGGTTTCGGCAGCAGTTGCTCTATTTGTTTCGGCAGTAATGTCCGCAGATTCTTCCAAATCGGAAAGGTCAACGGTAACGGAGGTAGCACCTTCGTCAATTTTCAAAACGCTGGCAGCATCTATAGTCGCTGCAGTAATATCGTCATCTGCAGTGGCGGCAATTTGTCCGTCCACATAGGTCTTAACGGCAAGTTCCGTTGGGAACTTGGTATCGGTTGGGTCGGCAAGAGTTACGTCAGTCGATTTGTTTGCGGCATCTTCTTTTAAAGCGATGGCAGCATCTGCATCTGCTTCATTTTGGTTTACATCATTCTGAATAGCAGTTTCAGCAGCAGTAGCTCTAGTTGTTTCCGCTAAAATTGCAGCATCGGCGTCAGCTTCGTTCTGGTCCACATCATTTTGAACGGCAGTGATATCTGCGGACTCTTCCAAATCAGAAAGGTCAACGGTAATGGAAGTAGCACCTTCGTCAATTTTCAAAACACTGGCGGCATCTATAGTCGCTGCAGTAATATCGTCATCTGCAGTTGCGGCAATTTGTCCGTCCACATAGGTCTTAACTGCAAGTTCCGTTGGGAACTTGGTATCGGTAGCATCGGCAAGGGTTACATCTGTCGATTTGTTTGCGGCATCTTCCTTTAAAGCGATGGCAGCATCGGCATCTGCTTCGTTTTGATTTACATCATTCTGGATAGCAGTTTCGGCAGCAGTTGCTCTGTTTGTTTCTGCGAGTATTGCTGCATCAGCGTCGGCTTCATTTGCATCAACATCGTCTTGAACGGCAGTAATGTCGGCAGATTCTTCCAAATCGGAAAGGTCAACGGTAACCGAGGTAGCACCTTCGTCAATTTTCAAAACACTGGCAGCATCGATAGTCGCTGCAGTAATATCGTCATCTGCAGTTGCGGCAATTTGTCCGTCCACATAAGTTTTTACGGCCAATTCTGTTGGGAACTTTGTATCGGTTGGGTCGGCAAGGGTAACGTCGGTTGACTTGTTTGCGGTATCTTCTTTTAATGAGATGGCCGCGTCCGCGTCCGCTTCGTTTTGATTTACATCATTCTGGATAGCAGTTTCAGCGGCAGTAGCTCTAGTTGTTTCGGCTAAAATTGCAGCATCGGCGTCAGCTTCGTTCTGGTCAACATCATTCTGGATAGCAGTTTCGGCAGCAGTTGCTCTGTTTGTTTCTGCCAGTATTGCGGCATCAGCGTCGGCTTCATTTGCATCAACATCGTCTTGAACAGCAATAATATCTGCAGATTCTTCCAAATCGGAAAGGTCAACGGTTACGGAAGTAGCACCTTCATCTATTTTTAATAAGCTGGCAGCATCGATAGTCGCAGCTGTAATATCGTCATCTGCAGTTGCGGCAATTTGTCCGTCCACATAGGTCTTAACGGCAAGTTCCGTTGGGAACTTGGTATCGGTAGCATCGGCAAGGGTAACGTCAGTCGATTTGTTTGCGGCATCTTCTTTAAGAGAGATGGCAGCATCGGCATCTGCTTCATTTTGGTTTACATCATTTTGGATAACAGTTTCAGCAGCAGTAGCTCTAGTTGCTTCTGCTAAAATTGCAGCATCGGCGTCAGCTTCGTTCTGGTCAACATCATTCTGGATAGCAGTTTCGGCAGCAGTTGCTCTGTTTGTTTCTGCGAGTATTGCTGCATCAGCGTCGGCTTCATTTGCATCAACATCGTCTTGAACAGCAATAATGTCGGCAGATTCTTCCAAATCGGAAAGGTCAACGGTAACTGAAGTAGCACCTTCGTCAATTTTCAAAACACTTGCAGCATCTATAGTCGCTGCTGTAATATCGTCATCGGCAGTGGCGGCAATTTGTCCGTCCACATAGGTTTTTACGGCAAGTTCCGTTGGGAACTTGGTATCGGTAGCGTCGGCAAGGGTAATGTCGGTCGACTTGTTTGCGGTATCTTCTTTTAATGCGATCGCAGCATCTGCATCTGCCTCATTTTGATTTACATCATTCTGGATAGCAGTTTCAGCGGCAGTAGCTCTGGTTGTTTCGGCTAAAATTGCAGCATCGGCATCTGCTTCGTTCTGGTCAACATCATTCTGAATAGCGGTTTCGGCAGCAGTTGCTCTATTTGTTTCGGCAGTAATGTCTGCAGATTCTTCCAAATCGGACAGGTCAACGGTAACCGAGGTAGTACCTTCATCAATTTTCAAAACACTGGCAGCATCTATAGTCGCTGCAGTAATATCGTCATCTGCAGTTGCGGCAATTTGTCCGTCCACATAGGTCTTAACGGCAAGTTCCGTTGGGAACTTGGTATCGGTAGCATCGGCAAGGGTAACGTCAGTCGATTTGTTTGCGGTATCTTCTTTTAAAGCGATGGCTGCATCTGCATCTGCCTCATTTTGGTTTACATCATTCTGGATAGTAGTTTCAGCGGCAGTAGCTCTAGTTGTTTCGGCTAAAATTGCAGCATCGGCGTCAGCTTCGTTTGTGTCAACATCAGCTTGTAAATTTGTTTCGGCAGCTGTAGCTCTGTTAATTTCAGCAAGTAGTGCGGAATCTGCATCCGCTTCATTTGCATCAACATCGTCTTGAACTGCAGTGATATCTGCAGATTCTTCCAAAGCTGAAAGGTTTGCAGTGGTACTATTTCCGTTCTCGATATCAATATTTAAAATAGATGTAGTAGCGTCTAAATTGGCATTTTCCAAATTTTGGTTGTCCGTGCCAACAAAGTTTATTGCGTTAGTACCATTACTAAAAGTATAGCTACCATCTAGATTGTCTACTAAGTTTGCTTTTGAAATTAGAGCAGAAATACCCGCTTCATTCGTATAGGTTACCGTACCATCATTATTATCCAATAAGGCGGTAATGGTTTCCCCAGCAGCAATGTTTACACATAGACTGGACCAAATATTACCTTTGTATTGAAACAGGCAATTCTGATCGGTGTTAAAGACCAGTGCCCCATTTAATGGAGTAATACTGTTCATTTGGGCATTGGTAACCCGCGTAACCACAAATACTTTAGTGGAACTTTCTAGTTCCATTAACGAGGCCGCATCAATCTGATTAATGTTATCTCCAATTTTTACTTGTGAAAACGCGAGTTGCGTTAAAAACAAGAGAACGACGAGGGGAACGTTTTTCATATTAATTTTCAATTTTATAACCATTTATTTTTGAGAACAAATGGCAGGTCAGTTATAATTATTCTTTGAAAATGACATTCAAAAAATAAGCTCAAATAGCTTTAAAGAAAATTTCAGATTCGTGTGAAAGGGTTCCTTGTGGGGGCAAGTAGTCTAATGTTCAATTTTAGAATCCAATTAAATTACAGCTTAAGCTTAGAAATATGTTTTAAACTTAAAATGTAAATCCCTGACGTGTCATTATAAATCAGAGCCTCTTTAACTTTTTTTAAGTAAAGTTAGAGTCAGATCGATGAAATGCACACTATTTGTTGTGAAGTGAAGTGAAGTTGTAGTGTTACAAGGGAAAATAGTTGTAGGTAAATTCTGTAAAAGTAAAATGAAGTATAAAAGATCGATGAACGGTAAAAAAAAAGAGACCTAAGTGGTCTCTTTTTTAATTAATCGTTCGCCAAATATAAAAATCCTTGGAATTCAAGGTCCAAATCGTCTAGTGTAACAATATAGAAATACACCCCAGAAGGAAGGCCTTGGTCTCTTGTTATGACAAAATTATTTTGTGTGGAAAGTCCGTTGAACTCATTTGTGTAGTTTTGTTTTTCAAAAACCTTGAGTCCCTCACGGTTATAAATCTGTACAAAGTTGTTAGGTGATAACGCCAATTCTGGAATCTCAAGAAAATCATTAATGCCATCTCCGTTAGGAGAAACAAAATAGTTTTCTAGTTTTAAAAAATCTCTAGGTTCACCCATGGCAGCAAACGTAAGTACTTCGTAGTCATCCGGAATAAAAGAACCGGAAGCTACAACGCCTTCGTTTAAATCTCCTGCAGGTGCTGAACCATTAAGGCTTTCCCAACGATTGGTAGCTTTACTGTAACCTACAATGGCAACCTCGTTAACATCACTAGTTAGAAGGCCAATGTTGCTACGTTCGTTCCAAGAGAGTTGTATACTAGAAGGTACGGAACCTTCTAAGTGCCAAAATTCTATTATACTGATATCGCCAATCTGGGTATCTTTATTATTTGTATTATATGAACCCGGTAGGGTAGTAGGGTTATTAGCGTCTTCTATAAAATAGGCACATCTGGCTAAAGTATTAATGCCTTCTGAGCTTAATATTAACGGACGTAATTGCGCATCATCTCCTACGGGGAAAATAAAATTCTGCTGATCGTTTACACTCGCATAACCGTTTACCTTACTAATATTACTTTGCCCATTGGGAAAAGCATTTGCCAAGAAGTTAAGTGATAAAGCAGGTTGTGCCCGATCGGTAATGACATCTCCGGTAACAAAGTTGGCATTGTTCAATACGTTTAAAGCGTTCTGTAAAACTGTTCCTGACCCTGTTACAAACTCTACATCATATAGCGTAGCAGGAAAGCTACCACTAATGCTGCGAAGGTTATCTCCGTAGAAACCGACTAAGCCCAGATTTTCATCAAAACTACCATCATTAATTAGATCGGTATGAAAGCCCATGACACCACCTTCATGAATACGGAGGTTACCGGTATTGTACAATGCTTCTTGTGCCTGTACGCCCGATGCCAAAATTAGAGCCGCTATGTATAGATGTTTTTTCATGTTCAATGCAGATTGAATCTGTTGGTCTTTTTATTTATTTAGAAGCGCTTTGATTTCTTCAATGTCGTTTTTCATGGTTTTCAACTCGTTTGCCATGGCTTCTTTTTCTGCTTTAAGTCTATTGATTTCTTTTTCTTGTTCAATAGTGTGAAGAAAAAGTTCTTCTATTTTTTCAAGGTTTTGCAAGTTTGAATTACTTAAGTTCCAATGACCTTCTTCTTTAGCTTTAATAGCAGACGTTACCCCTGGTAAGTGGTGGTTCTTTTTAATGAACGCTTCTACTTCGCTAAGAGTATTAAAGTTATAGCTTTCTTTTAGTTCTGAGTTTCCTAAGAAATATTTTTGGAAAACGTAATCTGGTATTTGGATTACGGGGTCGTTGGAAATAAAACTACCATCAGCTTGTATGCTACCCGCCACATGAAGTTTTTGTGCTGGAGTAGCTGTACCGATTCCTACGTTTTGAGAAGGGTCAATTGTCATTGCTTCAATTCCTCCTGTGGTGAATCTTAAGTAGTCTACCAATCCCCCCTGATACATACCTGTATTTGTGTCACCATTAAAACGGAAAGAAGGTTCACCTACGGTACCATCAGAATTGAGAATTCCTTGAGCTCTTATTGCACCATCAACTTCTAATTTATTGGAAGGAGTGTCAGTACCAATACCAACATTTCCACTGCCATCAAAAGCAAAATCATTTCCACCAAGATTAATAGTTCTATCTTCAGCTAAAGTAACATCTTCGTTTTCCAGATTTTCTGGAACAGCCCAAACTGTTTCACCTGCTGCATTGGTACTTAAAACTTCACCGTCAACACCTGCTGCAATTTTCCCTACTGTTACAGCATCGTCCGCTAATTGAGCGGTATTAATTCCTAAAGGAGCTACTGTTAATGGTGTCGTTGCACCTCCGTCTCCTGTTATTGTTATTCCATCGCTAGAAACTGGTCCACTAATATCCGCAAGTGGAACTGACAATGCTGTACCATCTGAATCTGTAATAGTAAGTGAATCGTCAGTACCATCTGCATCTGTATCGGTAATTTCGAACGTTGAGTTAGTAGTGTTTGCACCACTTCCAATATCTGCAAGCGCAACAGATAACGCCGTACCATCTGAATCAGTAATAGTAAGCGAATCGTCTGTACCATCTGCATCTGCATCGGTAATTTCAAACGTTGAGTTAGTGGTGTTAGTATTACTGCTAATATCTGCAAGGGAAATAGACAATGCCGTACCATCTGAATCAGTAATAGTAATCGAATCATCAGTACCATCTAAATCTGTATCGGTAATTTCGAACGTTGAGTTAGTAGTGTTTGCACCACTTCCAATATCTGCAAGCGCAACAGATAACGCCGTACCATCTGAATCAGTAATAGTAAGCGAATCGTCTGTACCATCTGCATCTGCATCGGTAATTTCAAACGTTGAGTTAGTGGTGTTAGTATTACTGCTAATATCTGCAAGGGAAATAGACAATGCCGTACCATCTGAATCAGTAATAGTAATCGAATCATCAGTACCATCTAAATCTGTATCGGTAATTTCGAACGTTGAGTTAGTAGTGTTTGCACCACTGCTAATATCGGCAAGGGGAACAGAAAATTCCGTACCATCTGAATCTGTAATAGTAAGCGAGTCGTCGGTACCATCTGCATCTGCATCCGTAACTGCAAAAGATGCGTTAGTTGTGTTGATTTCAGATAGGAGTATAGACACAGTTGCACTTTCAGAATCAGTTATGGTAAGTGAATCATCGATTCCGTCCGCATCGGTATCTGTTGTTTCAAATGTAGTGTTCGTAGTGCTTGTACCAGTTCCACCAGTACCCCAAACAGTTTCTCCGGCTGCGTTTGTAGTCAAAACTTGACCGTCCGTACCAGCGCCATTTCTGGCGATAAGGTTTCCGTATAGTTGTATGTCTTTATTACTTAATATACTAAAGCTTTTGTCAGCAAGAGTTGGATTGGTTGCCGTTGCAACGGTATTTTGAAGGAAATGAAAATCTCCCACACCCCAAGCACCTGTTCTTTCGTAAGATAAAGCACCCTTACCGTGGGCATTATCTAAATCCACAGAAAACAACATACCTACAGCTGAATTATTCTCGTTCTGATTCGTTCTATTCTGCATCTCTATTGGGTACGTAAGTTTACCATTTAATTGCTCGGCAACATGAATTTTTACTTTAGTGGACATTACGCCTCCGTCTAGTCCAATACCTAAAGCTCCAAAATTACCGCCATTCTCTTCTCTAACATTAGGATCCCAGAAAAATTCATTTCCAGCGTCGGTAGGTGCATTACTATCATCTGCAAAAAAGATTGAATTAGGAGTTCCTGTATGACCTCCTGAATTATCAGCAATTGTCCAGCCACCTGCCCCAGCGTTGGCAGTAATATCCCATTGTATAATTTCTCCATTTGCAGTGGCTCCCATAGGACTTAGGTCAGCTAAGTCAATAGTACCATCTTCTATTTTAGCAGAATTAATAGCGTCATCAGCTACTGTATATTCATTGCCAATAAGACCAGTACCTGAAATCGTATTCGCATCAAAAAGAGCAGAAGCTCCACTTGGTGGAAGATCAGACCATACAACGCCAGTGGCATCAGTACTTAAATATCTTCCAGTAGTTGCTGAGGGTTCTATTTTGAAAGGATCGCCAGCCGTACCAACACCTGTAATAGTTGTTCCGTCTGCTACTTCTGTTGTTCCAGTACCTCCACCACCAACAGCTGTTAATTCATAAGGTGTTAGTGCAGAGCCATTTCCTGCCACTGTTATACTTGGAGTTGAGTTAATTTGTGCAGTTGTACCGCCGCCACCAGCTAAAGCACTAAGGTTAACTTCATTAGTAGCAGTTGCGGCATTGGTTATTGTTAATATGTTTGTAGCAGGATCGAAATCCAAGTCTTGTAATTCGTTCGTAACGCTTCCGTCAATCTCGTTGTTCGCGTTTATTACATATGGAGTGGCAGTAGTTCCATTTCCTTGTATGGTTACATTGTTTCCTGCATTTATTTTGGTATCCGATCCAGTTGCCGTAGGCAAATTAACAGAACCAGGAACACCACTTATAGAAAGTTGGGATCCAGTAAGGTTTAAGGTTTGTAATTCGTTGGTAGGACTATTATCATTATCCGCAGCAATCGCAGCAGCATTGGTCGCAATACTAGTTTCTATTGTAGTAGCATCAAAAAGAGCACCGCCATCACTTCCAATTACAATAGCATTGTCCGCATCGGCACTTACTATATTGGCACCGGTAATAAAACCAGCATCATTGTTAAAGAAGCTTAAACCAAGACTATCCCGATCAATGGCATATGGGCCAACTGCATTTTCAGCAATTCTAGCCTTATCTACGGCATTAGGAGCTAATTTTCCTCTGCCAATAGATCCATCTTGTATATCTACACCATTAATACCTCCATTTAATATTTGATCACTAGAGATACTATTAGGAGCTATTTCTATATTGTTACCATCCGCAGTAGGGGTAATTACAATAGTACTTTCGTCATTTTCGATAGGTAAAGCCGTGAGAGCACCGCCATCAACACCTTCACACATACTAATCCACGCTGTACCATCATAATAATAGACACAATCTGCTGTAGTGTTATAGACCAAGGCACCACGGTTGGGTACAATGGTTGCCATTTGTTCTGAATCTACCCTGGTAATGACCAATACCTTATCTGAACTTTCGAGTTCTAGAATAGAGCTTGGGTCAATAACTTGGGGGTTATCACCTATTTTTACTTGAGCTTGAGCAAAACTGATGAGGAAAAAACCGATAAAGAATAACGGTATCGAGATGCGCTTTTGCATACAATTGCGATTTAAAATTTTAGGGTAAACAAAAATAAAATTATATTGGAACTTATCTAAATTAACAAGACAAACTACGTGTAAGTCTAGCTAAAAGGATTATGGTTATTAGTAATGAGGTAGTTACAACATAGATTTTAGTTATTTTACGAATTAACAAAAGTTTAGCCACCGTGGTTTTTTTAAGACCAAAACATGTATTTCCTTTAACCACTTAATTTAAAAAACTGGTAACTCTATTTTATTGTACGAAAGTACTCCTTATAAAGTTGCCCTGAAATTGATTTTAAAAAACCACGTCTTTTACAAGACTACTTATAAAACAACCAAATGAAGATTATCCCTACCCTAATATGTGTTCTTTTTACTTTCTTATCTGTAACCGCCCAAGATGATGATCGCCAATTATTACGTGGTACGGTATTGTACAGAAATATAAGTGTACCTAATGAGAACGTTATAAATATTACTACAGAAACTGC
The DNA here is from genome assembly GCF_018603515.1 of Zobellia barbeyronii. GTDB lineage: Bacteria > Bacteroidota > Bacteroidia > Flavobacteriales > Flavobacteriaceae > Zobellia > Zobellia barbeyronii. Next base: position 695,307 of record NZ_JACATN010000003.1, on the reverse strand, counting down.
AGTGATATCTAATGAAGAAGGACAGTTTGCTATAATGGTTAAAGCTGGTGATGAATTGGCCTTTACAGCAGTAAACTATAATTTGGAAGTGCTTAAAGTTACCGAAGAAATTATTGAAAATGGCCGTTTGGTAGTTGAAGTGAACGAAAAGGTTACTGAATTGGATGAGGTGGTCGTAAGCCCTGAAAACGAGGAGAAGTTCCTACAATTGCAGAATGAAGAATTTAAAAAGGTTGAGTATGATATTGATCGCTCTACCGAAGTAGAAAATATAGCCCTAAGTGAATCTGAAAGGGGAATGAAAGACGGACTTAATTTTGTAAATATATTTAAGGCGCTGGCTAAAGCAAGTAAAGGAGATACCGCTGATAAGAAGCCACGTATGAAAATGAGTCAAGTATTAAGACAGGTATATGATGATGAGTTTTTTGTAGCCGATCTTAAATTACCTCAAGCTTCTATAGATGATTTTCTAATATATTTAGATACCCACGAACCTGAATATGCATTGCTTTTAAAGAAAAACGAATTTGAGCTAATCGATTTTTTGGTCAACAAAAGCAAGGCGTACCGAGAACTAATGAATGAAGAGAAATAAACTTCTTTTTATATTTTTTTTCTTTCTCTTGACGGGTCTATCCGCTCAAGATTTCTTTTCTGATGAACTTCAGGGCCGCGTTTTTAGTAAGGATGGTGATGTGGCCGCAACTCACGTTTTGAATACAACCACTAAAAAAGCCACAATTACGAACATTGATGGTTTTTTTACTATTGTCGCTAAGCTTAATGATACCTTGGTGTTTTCTGCTGTGCAATATAAACGCAAGGAAATTGTAATTACGCCTAGTCTTCTTGAAAGCAAACTTCTAATGATACCACTAGAAGAATCTCTGACAGAATTGGATGAGGTGGTGGTTATGCCCTATAATCTTTCGGGAAATATAGCAAGTGACCTTAAAACCTTGAGAACGGAGCCTGTCATTACCGCTTCTACTTTAGGGTTACCTAATGCTTATGTGGTTCCCATGACTAAAACAGAGCGCGAATTTCAGGCTGCTACCGCAAACCCATACATGAGTTTTGACCCGTTAATTAATATGATTACCGGTCGTAAGAAAATGTTGAAAGCTCGCCTAAAGCGGAATGAGAAATATGCCCGAACCCAACGGGTACGAGAATTTTATGTGGATTCCCTTTATACTACCGAGCTAAAAATTCCCCAAGATAAGATTGAAGAATTTATGTACTTCTGTGAAGTAGATGCCGCTTTTCAACAAATTGTAGATACCCATGATAGAATAAAAATATGGGGTTATATGAGGAAGAAGAGTATTGTGTACCTTAAGAATTATGAAGAGTAGATGATGATGTAGGTGATAAAAAGCAATTAAGGTTGTAGTTATTTGCTAAAATAGTATCATATGAAACCATTGCAAAAATTATTTTCTGTAAGTGTTTTGGCAATGGTGGGAACCATGTCTCAAGCCCAAGTTTCATTAGAAGGTCGTGTATATAGCAAGAATGGTGATGTTTCTGCCACACATGTGTTGAATACAACCTCAAATAGAGCCACAATTACAACTACCGATGGTTTTTTTGATATTGAAGTCCAGCTTAATGACACCTTGGTTTTTTCGGCTGTGCAATTCAAAAAGAAAGAAATAGTAGTTACAACAGCTATTTTAGGAAGTAAATTACTGGTAGTTCCCCTAGAGGAAGTTTTGACTCAGTTAGAGGAGGTAGTGGTAACCCCATATAGTTTAACAGGAGATATGAATAGGGATTTAAATAGAGTTCCTGTTGGTTCAATAATTACGGCGCGCTCATTGGGTTTAGAAAACAAAAGGGCAATTAACCGTAAAGGAATGGGTGAAACTTTTAGATTAAATAAATACCTAAACCTAGTTACGGGTTATGATACCATTACTTTAGCGATGAAGGTCCGATTCGATTTGAAAATTGTGAAACTATCCGAAGATATCTCAGGAAAGACCAAAGATTTAAAAAAGTATGCGACTTTAGAAAAAGAGGTTCGGCAAATAGATGAGATACGGTTATTTTTTACGGACTTTGTTTTTGTAAATACTCTAAATATTCAAGAAGAACAAATTAATGATTTCTTGAACTACTGTATGATTGATGCTGATTTTAAGGAACATGCAAACGCAGGTGACATGGCTTCGTTATATAAGTTAATGTCACAGAAAAGTCTCGTTTACAGAAAAAACAACGGGTTGGACTAATACTGTTTTTGGCATAACATTTGCCTATTTTTGTAGTAGAAAATGAGTTTATGAAATCTTTAAAAAAGTTTCTTGTAATACTAGTACTTCCATTGGTTGCCTTTACGGCAGCTCATAAGTTTTATGTAAGCGTAACGAATGTCAATTATTCAGAAAAAGACAAGGCGTTACAAATCACTTCTCGTGTTTTTATAGATGATCTAGATAAATTACTTCAAGAACGGTATGATGTGAAATCTAAATTAGCTACAGAGGAAGAATCGCCATTGGCCGATGAATACCTGGAGAAATACCTGCGGGCCAAATTTGTAGTGGAAGTAAACGGTGCAAATGCCTCTTATAATTATATAGGAAAGAAATACGATGCAGATGTAGTCATCTTTTATATTGAGGTGCCCAATGTTGATTTAGCAACATTAAAAACCATTCAGATTGAAAATGAAGTTTTGACCGATTTGTTTGATGAACAACAAAACGTAGTGCACTTTAAGGTAGGAAAAGATAAAAAGAGCTTTGTTTTAGTCAAATCTCGTACTAAAGGAATGTTAAAACTATAACATCTAGGTAACTATTCCTTAAATTATTTTAATTTTCAGCGATTAAAACCACAAACATATATGAACAAATTAAAGTACTGTCTAGCTTCGTTACTTTTTGTATTCGCCAGCGCATTAATGGCACAAGAAGGCGTTAACGCAGACAAGGAACCAGGCCACTACAATCAAAGTAAATTCAAACAATTATACGAAGAGTTCGCAACTCCTAACAATTATCGATCAGCATCGGGTACTCCTGGTCCCGAGTATTATCAGCAAAAAGCTGATTACAAGATGGATATTGAGCTTGACGATAAAAATGCAAAAATCTTTGGTACAGAAACCATAACCTATACCAACAACTCACCAGATGACCTTGAATACCTTTGGTTACAATTAGATCAAAACGTACGTGCTAAGACCTCAAAATCTCCTTTGCGTGACGGTGGTGGTGTACCAATGGCAGAGCCTGCCGGTACTTTCGCACAGAAATATATGACCGAGCCTTTTGACGGCGGTTTCAATATAGATTATGTGAAAGATGCTAACGGAAAACCTTTAAAATATACCATCAACCAAACTATGATGCGTATTGATATTCCAAAGCCATTGAAAAGTAAAGAACAGATATCATTTTCAATAAAATGGAACTATAACATTCCTGATCATACCGTAAACAGAGCCCGTTCTGGTTTTGAATATTTCGCTAAAGATGGCAACCGCGCCTATGTTATTGCACAATTCTTTCCAAGAATGGCAGTATATAGTGATGTAGAAGGTTGGCAGAACCATCAGTTTTGGGGTAGCGGTGAATTTGCCCTCACTTTTGGTGATTATGATGTAAATATTACCGTACCTGCGGATCACGTTTTAGATGCTACGGGAACACTTCAGAATAGAAAAGATATCTTTTCAAAAGATATGATGAAGCGTTACGAAAAAGCAAAAAAGTCATATGACAAACCTGTAGTAATCGTAACCCAAGCCGAAGCAGAAGAGGCAGAGAAAGGTTTTTCTGAAAAGAAAAAGACATGGAAGTTTAGAGCAGAGAACGTAAGAGATTATGGTTTTGCTACTTCAAGAAAATTTATTTGGGACATGCAGGCAGTTAAAGTTGGCAGCAAAGATGTTATGGCAGTTTCGCTATACCCAAAAGAAGGTAACCCATTATGGGAAGAGTATTCTACTAAAGCCGTAGCACACACATTAAAATCATACTCGTCACATACGTTTGATTATCCTTATCCAAAAGCAATATCGGTACATGCCAAACAACAAGGTATGGAGTACCCAATGATTTGTTGGAACTATGGTCGTCCTAATGAAGACGGTACCTATTCCGATCGTGTAAAATATGGTATGATCAGTGTAATTATTCACGAAGTAGGTCACAACTTTTTTCCTATGATCGTTAATTCTGACGAACGCCAGTGGGGTTGGATGGATGAAGGTTTAGATACTTTTATGCAATTCATGGCAGAACAAGAATTTGGTGAGAAATTTCCAGAAGCAATTGCGCCAAACGATAAGTATCCTTCAAGAAGAGGAGACCCATCTAAAGTTGTTCCTTACATGGCAGGAGATCAGAGCACGCTTGCACCGATCATGTCAAATCCAGAAAACGTTTATCAGTTGGGTCCTAACGCTTATGGTAAGCCAGCTACAGCCTTGAATATTCTACGTGAGACCGTAATGGGGAGAGAGCTTTTTGACCATGCTTTTAAAACATATTCTCACCGTTGGATGTTCAAACACCCAACGCCAGAAGATTTCTTTAGAACTATGGAAGATGCTTCTGCAGTAGATTTAGATTGGTATTGGAGAGGATGGTTCTATACTACGGATTTTGTAGATATAGGTGTAAAAGGAATTAAAAAATACTATGTAACGGATAAGCCAAGCAAAAAAATGCAAGAGTATATGGCTGTTCGTGGTATTACTGAAGAAGATTTACCTCCATTAGTTTATTTGGCTGAAGAAGGAAGTGAAGATTTAGATCCTAACTTAAAGGGTAAGGCACCTTCTGAGAATTCAAAATCGCTTAAAGAATTTATGATGGATAATTTAACAGCAGACGAAAGAGCAGCTGTTAAGGAGCCTAAATATTTCTACGAGGTTACTTACGATAAGCCAGGTGGTATACCAATGCCATTAATTGTAGAGTACACCTATGCGGATGGAACTACTAAAAATATTACTTACCCACCTGAAATTTGGAGAAAAAATGATAAGGAAGTAAGTGTGGTGATATCTTCACAGACAGAACTTACTGGTATTGTTGTTGATCCAAAGGCCGAAACTGCAGACATTGATACGTCTAATAACTCATGGCCTAAGAAAGAAGAGAAATCGGATTTCGAGAAGATGAAAGAAAACGCCGTTAAAGGCAAATAAATTTTTGTTAATATCACAAAAAGACCTGTTAGGTTTTCTTAACCTGACAGGTCTTTCTATGTAAACTTTATTATATTTGTGATATGTATTCATTGTACTTTTTATTCATTAGCGGAGGTGAAATATTCTTTATCATGTTCATCGTGGTAATGGTTTTTGGCGCCGATAAGATTCCCGGCATAGCCAAGGGGCTCGGCAAGGGTATGCGTCAATTAAAAGATGCCACAGAAGATATTAAACAAGAAATTCAAAAGAGTGCCGATAAGCAGGGTATAGATACCAGCTTCATCACTGACATCAAAAAGGATATAGATGATGTTAAAGATAATATTACTTCGGGAATCGGTAACGACCTTAAAAAAGGAGTAAGCGACGTTAAGAAAAGCGTTGATGATGTTACTGGAAGCATCAAAAGAAGTTAGGTTTGCTTGATCGTATTTTAGAATGGGATAAGGAAACCTTTATTTACCTCAATAATTTAGGCATTGAAGACTATGATCAATTTTGGGTTATAGTTACACATTTCTCCACTTGGATTCCCCTTTTTATTTTATTTCTCGTTTTAATTTTTTTAAAATACCCAAAGAAAGAAGCTGTCTTTGTAGTCATCACTATTTTATTGATGTTGTTTTTTGTATCAACTATAACAGACTTGACCAAAGAGGTCGTGGCACGTACAAGGCCCAATAATAACGAGAATATAAATACGTTAATTCGTATTCTTAAACCTTCTTCAACCTTTAGTTTCTTTTCCGGTCATTCATCCAGTTCTTTTTCGGTAACTACTATTGTAGTGCTATTTTTAAGAAGACGTTTTAAATGGTGCTGGCTGTTCTATATTTGGCCAATATTATTTGTGTCTAGCCGTATTTTTGTTGGCGTACATTTTCCAATAGATATTATTGTGGGATCATCAGTAGGTGTTTTCTCGGCGTGGCTTTTCTATATGCTCTACGTTCGCCTTATCGCACCCTACTTAGGGTTAAGCCGTCCCTAATAGGTAGTAATACTGTTTCTATCCGTGGGTCTTCTTTTAATTTTTTATTGAAGTCCAATAGAATTGGCGTCACCTTATCTTTTTTGTCTACAGGTTCAACTACTTTACCAGACCATAGTACATTGTCAGATAGTATAACACTACCTGGTCGGGTCTTTTGCATGACCAGTTCAAAATAATCGGGGTAATCCTTTTTTTCGGCATCAATAAAAACAAGGTCAAAGGTTGTGTCCAGTTGAGGTATGATATTTTTGGCATCGCCAATATGCTGTATAATTTGACCTTTATAGGCACTTCGTGAAAAATATCGCTCTTGAATATCTTGTAGTTCTTCGTTAATGTCTATGGTGTGCAATTGACCGTCTTTCTGCATGCCTTCTGCAAGACAAAGGGCTGAGTAGCCTGTGTAGGTGCCTATTTCTAGAATATTTTTTGGATAAATAATTTTAGATAGTACGCTCAATACCCTTCCTTGAAAATGACCTGTAAGCATACGAGGGCGCACTACTTTAAGATGTGTCTCCCTAGTAAGTTCTTGAAGCAATTTGGGTTCGTTCTCTGAGTGATTTTGAATGTAATCCTCTAAATCTGAAGATAAGAAATGCATGACCTGTAATTTGTGCAAATATATAGTATTTTAGAACTTCTTAACTGTAGAACGGACCCGTAGAAACTATGAATGAATTTATAACACGAAGTGCGGTACTAGACGATTTAAATACTTTACTTGAATTTGAACAAGGCATCATTACTTTTGAAAGACCTTTTGATCCAACCCTAAAAGAAGACCCTATCAGTTACTATGATTTGGGTGAGTTGATTACAAGTGATGAGGCAGAGGTTGTGGTAATTGAACACGAAGGACAACTCGTTGCTTCCGGCTATGCACAAATTAAGAAAGGCAAGCCATATCTTGATCATGAACTATATAGCTATCTAGGTTTTATGTATACCGATGCTAGTTTTAGAGGGCAAGGACTAAATAAAAAGGTGGTAGAAGCACTAAAGGACTGGTCCAAATCAAAAGGTATTTCTGAGATACGCCTTACCGTCTATGATGATAATGCAGGAGCTATTAGAGCTTACGAGAAAGTAGGTTTTAAAGCACACATTGTTGAGATGAGAATTGTTAACCCAAAGTAGCGCTTCAATAGTTTAAATATCCTTTCCTAAATTGTATTTTTGATAAAAACTGCCTTATGAAATTCGAGAACACCTTAGAGTTTGCCCAAAAACTAGATGGCGAAGATAAATTACGAAGCTATCGTGATGAATTTTACTTTCCAAAAGTGAACGGAAAACAGGTTATCTATTTTACAGGAAATTCTCTCGGATTACAACCTAAACGGACTAAGAAATTTGTTGATGATGTCATGACAGATTGGGAAAATCTTGCTGTGGAAGGTCATTTTCATTCAGAAAAGCCTTGGTGGGATTATCATGAGCAATTAGCAGCTCCCTTAGCAAAAGTAGTAGGAGCAAAGACGGAAGAGGTTTCTGTAATGAATACGCTTACGGTAAACCTGCATCTTTTGATGGTTACTTTCTACAGGCCTACAACCAAACGTTATAAAATACTTTGCGAGGAAAAAGCATTTCCATCGGATCAATATATGTTGCAAAGTCAGGTGAGGCATCATGGTCTTGATCCGGACGATACTTTGGTTGAGGTAAAGAAAAGAGAAGGTGAAAACTTCTGGCGTACCGAAGATGTTATTGATAAGATAAATGAGGTAGGTGATGAGCTAGCTCTAGTGCTTATTGGTGGAGTAAATTATTACAACGGTCAGGTTTTTGACATGGAAACCATTACCAAAGCCGGTAAGGCTGTTGGTGCCAATGTAGGTTGGGATTTGGCTCATGGTGCAGGTAATATTGAATTGAAATTGCACGATTGGGATGCAGATTTTGCTGCATGGTGCAGCTATAAATATATGAATAGTGGTCCCGGTAATGCTTCTGGTGTATACATACATGAACGTCATCTGAATAAAAAAGATATTCCAAGATTTGAAGGATGGTGGGGAACCAAAAAGGAAACTCGTTTCTTGATGAAACCAGAATTTGAGCCCATGGCAAATGCAGATGCTTGGCAGTTAAGTAATCCTCCTGTATTATCTGTGGCACCTTATTTAGCTTCTTTGGAGATGTTTGAAGAGGTAGGTATGGACGCTTTAATTGACAAAAGAGACCGTATTGTAGCTTATCTAGAGTTTGTTCTTCAAGAAATAGATGCGGAAATGGATGGGACTTCTTTCGAAATTATTACGCCTAAAGATAGAGGTACACAGTTGTCCGTTTTTCTTCACGGGCAAGGAAAGCCACTTTTTGACTACTTAATGAAAAATGGCGTCATTACGGACTGGCGTGAACCCAATGTGATTCGTTTGGCTCCGGCACCTTTTTATTGTTCATTTGAAGATATGTATCGTTTTGGTCAAATCTTAAAAGAAGGTATTAAAACGGTTTAATTCCTATTTCTTCCAACACTTAATTTTCTCCTGATTCTATTGGGATAGGAGAGGTGTTTCCGTTTTTTGAAATTTTTAATTAGTGCATTTCATCGATAATAATTACCATTCGTCGACCGTAGTGGTGGTTATTTCCGTACATAAAATGTGAGTTTTGGCCCCAAAACTTAAAATGAACACTAAATGAAAAAAATGAAAAACAAAACGTTTCCTACTCGTCTTATGCTTTTAATGGCGGTAAGTACATTGGCAGTAATTTCCTGTTCCGATGATACTACTGAACTTGATGCCGAAACTTCTCTAGTTCCCCAAACGGAAGTTCCGGCAAATCAAGATATTCAAGATGCAGAATTTATCACTAAATATTTTATGGGTGATGCCGTGCAAGTATCTTTAGAAGATGATGGCACCTACAGTTTGGCTGGTTCCGATGCACGATTATTTGAAGATCAACTCGCAAATTCTCCTGATGCCTATAACCCAAATCCTGTTCCGGGCGAAGAGCTTTCAGGTCTGGCTTTGGCTGGTGGAATTAGAAAATGGACAAATAATACCGTTTATTATGTAATTAATGGTTTAAGCTCTAGCGTAAAAAGTGAGTTGCAAAAGTCTTTTGATGAATGGTCTAGCAAGACCAATGTTGTTTTTAAAGAACGCACCAACCAATCTAATTATGTAACCATATCTTCTTCGGGATCTAACAGTAATTCTGGAGTTGCAACTTTAGGAATGTATAATTCTGGTGGCTATATTCAATTAGGTACTCGTGCTACAGCAGTGGTTATCATTCATGAACTTGGTCATACATTAGGGTATATTCACGAACAGAATAGGTCAGATAGAGATAATCATATTATTATTAAAACAGAGAATATCCAATCTAATGCCCAAGACCAGTTTTACAAGAGTACTTCGGCAACTTTTCTTACGGGTTCTTTTGATGTGAATTCAATTATGATGTACGGTAGCTATACGTTTAGTAAAAACGGACAGCCAACTATTACTGATCGTAGTGGGAATACATTGCCTCAAAGACAAGCCCGTTTATCCTCATTAGATATACAAGGAACGAATGCTGCTTATCCGTCTACAGATGGTGGAGGAGATAATCCTGCACCTAAAGAAGAAGATTTATGCGATACAGCATCTACTTATGCTTCCAACAAAGCATACAGCGTAGGTGATTATGTATTGTATTATGGAAGGGTATACCAAAGAGATTATACACGTTGGAATTACATAAAAAGTTGTAATTAATACCAACCAGGGGCTAAAATAGGGTAAATTTTTATCCGTTACATAAAAAGAAAGACCACCTTTAAAAGGTGGTCTTTTTTCGTTTTTGGACACTAGTATTTCAATTATCTTCGCATGAAATACCCAATATGAAATCTCTTCGTCTTATTCTAACAAATTCCCGCTATTTTGGCGCGGCTTGGGTGTTTGCCAGTATTAATATTCTTTTTGGTACATGGGCTATTTATATACCAGCGGTAAAAGAACAGCTTCAAATAGATAAGTCTCAACTGGGGCTTGCTATATTTTTTCTTTCGCTTGGGGTGTTCACGGTTTTTCCCATGGCATCATCCATCATTAATAGAATAGGGGTGGGGCGAGCAACTTGGTATGGAGTGGTATTAAGCAGCGTGGCAGCACTTTTACCTTTATTGTCTCCTAATTATTATACGCTTATGGCGGCGCTATTTCTTTTTGGGGCAGCTAATGGTTTTACAGATATTTCTATGAATACCTTGGTGACAGAACTAGAAAAAGAAGATAAGACAAGTTTTATGAGTGCTTCCCATGGATTTTTCAGTTTGGGAGGTGTGCTAGCGGGACTAGGTAGTTTTCTTATCGGTCCATTGGGTAATCCGCCATTACACATGCTAATTGCTGTTTTATTAGTTTTGGGTGTCAATTTTATTTTCCATGGAAAGTATAAAAATATAGTAGCAGCGGTTGAGGAAAAAGAGGCATTCAGTTTAAAACTTTTTAAACCGATGTTATTTTTAGGGTTGATTTCATTCGTAGCCATGGGAAGCGAAGGTGCCATCGTAGACTGGAGTGGACTTTATTTAAAAGAAATAAGTTTAGCGCCCGAAGTGCTATGGGGCGCCGGATTTTTAGGTTTTCAGGTGACTATGACCTTGGGACGTTTTCTTGGTGATGGTATCAGCGAAAAAATAGGATCGGTGAAAATGGTAACGTTCGCCACTGTCTTGGTGTTGCTGGGATATGTAATGGTCTTGAGTACGGAAACGTATATGGCTATTTCTGGTTTTGCGTTAAGTGGACTCGGATTTTCAGTAATGGTACCAGAGGTATTTCGTATTGGAGGCAAAGTAAAGGGTGTGGATTCTTCACAAAGTGTATCATTTATAGCAGGTACTGGCTATACTGGCTTTTTAGTGGCCCCTCCAATTTTGGGATTTATTGCCGATAGCTCTTCACTAAAAACTTGCTTTGTGGTACTGTTTGCTTGTGCTCTTTTGGTATTGGCAGCAACGTTTAAACTGAATCGAAACTGGAAAAAAGCTTAATGATTAGTTAGTTTTTACTTCAAGATTGGTAAAGTAAAGTTTAAAACTACCATCTTCATTTTGATGCATTTTTGCAACTTTAAGTCCGCCAACATCGGTATAATCTTCCCAAGTAGTGCTCATAGAAGGTTCTGCTTGATTCCCTTTTCTAAATACCCATTCTTTAATTAGGTAATCATCGCCAAAATAAAAATCATAAGCATCACCAGGTGTGTAGCCGCCGTCTTGTTTGTAAACCACCGTTAGTTTCTGCATGGATGTTTTGCTAATAGGGGCTTCGGCACTTGGTGTAAGTTCGTTTGTACTTCCGTCTTTATCCCAAAGAATATTGATGGGTGCTATCAGCCAATACTTATCATTAATGAACCCGCCGTTAGTTTTGTAGGCCGTACTGTCCATATCCTTTCTGTTATAGACTAAGGTGTCTTTTGCGGATATGGCAGTTACCTGATTCATTTTCGGTTTCCAAATCCACGTACGTTCAAAGTGAGAAGTATCTCGGTCTACGTTAAAAGTGAATTTTAGCTCTTCAACTTTATTCCAGTTTTCATAGCCGTTGGCATAAGCTATTTTTTCTAAAATAGTTAGCTCTTTTTCGGGTTGAGGTGCTTCTGTTTTTTTTGTCTCTTTACAGCTAATAAAAAGAATTGTAAAAAGAATACATGCGGAAAAGTACTTTGCCATAACGGAAATTTTTCTCAAAGATAAATGCTTTTACTCAAAGCAAGTACTTGGCTAAAAATCATTACGGAATAATTACTGAAAAATAAAGAATATCTCTTAGAAGTAACGGGGAGATTTCATGGCCTTTAATCCTCTATTAAATAATTCATAAATAAGAATAACCTCATGTGTTCCTCCTGAATAAGGTCTAAAGCTTGAGGTAGGCAAGTCGTAAGCATACCCAATTCTAAAAGAATCGGAAATGGCATAATCCATCAACACACCAAAACTATCGGAATCATTAAAACGGTATGAAGCTCCAATCCAGAATTTCTCATAGAAAAGGAAATTGGCTGTAACATCATAAGACGCTGGTGCACCGTTGGTATATTTTAATATGGCCGTTGGTTTGAATTTTGTAGTTTGTCCAATATCAAAAACATAACCACCAATAGCATAATAGCTGTTGCGTTCAAGGGCTACAAATTCGCCATTGTTTAAATCTGTATTTAATATTCTAGGAGCTGATGCACCTAGGTACCATTTGTCTGAACTAACATAAATACCGGCACCCATATTAGGATTCCATTTAGAGAAGCCATCAAAAAAGAAAGGGTCACCTTCGTCCGGTGTTCCTAATTTATAATTAGTAACACCACCTTTTAGTCCCAGGGCCATATTTACATCGCTGCTTAATGGAACAGTATATGAAATATCTGCGTAGATATAATTTGTTTTCTCAAAACCTAATTGGTCATTTATGTAGGATAGACCAACACCTATATTACTAAAACGTATTGGTGTATGTACAGATAGCGTACTTGTTGTTGGGTTTCCTTCTATACCAGCCCATTGGTTCCTGTGCAATGCAGTAGCATTCAATGTTTGTCTGCTGCCCGCATATGCCGGATTTATAGACATAGTGTTATAAACGTATTGTGTAAACTGTGGAAGCTGTTGTGCATTTGAAAAAAAGGCACAGCTTACCGCCAAAATTGCTAGGTAATTTCTAAGTGCTGTCATGGTTGCCTTTTTAGTTTGAACCGATATAAATATATCCGTTTACTGGTTTCATTTCATTATTACCAAAACCGATAATATAATAGTACGTTCCTGACGAAAGCATGCCTGAGTTACCCAAAGCATTACTTGGTGCTATTCCGTTCCAATCATTAGTATAATCGTTATTGTCATAGACAATATTGCCCCAACGGTTAAAAACTTTCAAGTGATAGGTATAATCACATCCTTCTAATCCGGTAATTTCAAAGATGTCATTAATACCATCTCCATTGGCTGTAATAGTTTTAGAGATAATTAGATTTTCAATATCACAAGGTAAATCTGCCTCAACAATAATAAGTTGGGTATGAACCGTTTCGTTACCGTTGTTGTCAACAGCAATCCACGTTCTGGTAATTTCGTAACCTGTTGTACAATCCCTGTCATTAGTAGCAGTTTCGGTAAAAGTTACTTCTGGGTCAGTATCACAATTATCTATTGCCGTCAATAGTACTGCATCGGGAATAGAGTCGCAATCTACAGTCATATCTTCAGGAAGTTCCTCAATAAAAGTTGGCGCTTCTTCGTCCATGATGCATTCATCAGCAATTACAGTGATTATTTGCGTGTGAGTAAAGGTATTGTTAGCGTTGTCTGTAGCTGTCCACGTTCTGGTAATTTCATATCCCGTTTCACAACTTCGGTCATTAGTAGCCGTTTCTGTGAATGTAGTAGTTGGGTTAGGGTCACAATAATCAATTGCGGTTAATGTAGCCGCGTCAGGAACACCATTACATGGTACTGTAATGTCACCTGGCAAGTTTTCTGCAAATACGGGAGCTTGTACATCTGTAATGTGAATTACGATATTAGTTGGGTCTCCGTTACCAATACCACAGTCGTCAAAAGTAAAAGAACTATTAGATACTTGTTGGGTCATATTAATTTCACCCATATATGTAGCCAAGGTCTGAGATTCAGAGTTAAATGTACAGGCTGGAATGCTAGAAAAATACGCATCATCTTTAACCCGTACCGAATATTGAATGGTATATGGAGCGCTTGTAACATCTGTTAACCCATCTGCTACATTAAATGTAAGTACTCGCGTAGTTGTGTTAAAATCATAAGTAATTTCACTAGGTAAAGGTTCTACACCTATAAAATCCATCTCTTCTGGAACAGTAGTGGTAAAAGACAAATCTCTAATATTATCATTTCCTGTGTTTGCAACATCCAAATAGATTTGAACGGTTTCTCCCGTACGTGGGTTTTCATCAGATGGGGTTGCATACAAGTCTAAAGAATGTAAAGAAGGTTCGTATACTTCTACGGCCATTCCTAAAAGGTAAAGACCATAGACCTCTTGATCCGATGTCATTCTTACCGTAGCAGAGGTTTGATTATTGGTTATAAGAGAGTTGTTTTTGTTATCTAAATCAAACAAACTAGCATCATAGCCTAGCGTATTTGAACTGGCTGGTGTTCTGTCCAAGAAATCACTGCCATGGGTGGTAATAGAACTATTGAAAAAATTATTGGACTGTCTTACAGGGGTCGATAAAGGCTCCCATGTGTTTGACGTATTCAGTATTAACAACTGATCACGAGAAATACCTCTATCTCCTTCAAGAGAACCCATTACCATGTTTGCTTTTACATCACCATTAGGTACGGTCTGAAAACCATCAAAAGTGATATCAAAATTATTTTCGGTACTGGTGATATGTGCATAACCGTCAAAAAGAGTAATGTGTTTCTGTGGCATAAGAGGACTTTGCCAAACCACAACAATTTGCCATCCGCCAGAAGTACCTGTTCTTCCTCCACCGTGAGAAAGTAATTGTCCTTCTGTTGCCTTAACGTTCGCTACTTGGTATGTTCCAAAAGGATCACTTAAGTCTTGTACCCAACTAGTAATATCTTTAACACAGATATAAGGGTCATTTACAAAATGGTCATCTCTACCACGGTAGATTACTTCGTCTGCCGTTATTGTTGGTTCATAGGTGCTAGATCCCGGTAGCATTAATTTTATATCATTATAATTCCAAGAAGGTTCAACGCCTCCAGTACCAGCAATGATTGTTCCAGAACCATTTACTTCATATTCCTTATCGGCTGCTGCCCAATAAAGAAAAACACGTTCTATTGTCATACATGAACTTCCCGGAGATGGATTGACCAAGTTGGCGCTACTAGAATTAAAAGTAGTAAGGTCACTATCAATATCTACAAAAACATTGTCTGAGAAGTCATGATTACTGCCGTTACCGTTATATGCATTTGTTGCATGTCTGGAAAGTACATTGTTGGCAATCATAGTGAAATCACCAGTTATAGTTTCTGAATACCGAGGGGTAAACCCCTTCTGAAGCTGCGCATTAGCTGAATTAAAAGCTAATAGGAGCATAAATAGTCCAGCAGTTCGTAATATTTTTTTGGAAAGTAAAATTTTCTTCATAATTATAGGTTTGTCTAACAATCCTCATTGGTTGACATATAATCAGAAGCTACAATACGGTCTTTACCTGTATAGTTTTGTAATGGTGTAATTAAGGTCAAGTTCAATTTGTAGCAACTAGGTTATTTGGGGTAAAAAAGTGTTGTAATTTTATAGCATATTATTTGTTCGATATATGTAAAGTTCACTTAAAGTGCCGTTAATACGCACACTATCCGATGAACGGTTCTTATTTTCGCCAGTGGCATTTATCTATAGACGAGTTGCGCGATTATATCGATAAGCATATTTTGATCGTTATGGATAGACCGTTAAAAAAAACGATAAAAGGTAATTGTATCGATATTAGATATACTCTGTTTTGGTACAGATAAATTGTTTAATTTTGATATGTATAAACAATAGGAAATGAGTTCTAAAAAAGGAAAAGTTCAAGAAGCGATAGACGAAAAATTGTTAGAAGAAAGAAAAGTCTTCTTATGGGGCATGGTAGATGATGATTCTGCCAAGCACGTAATTGATCGTTTGTTGTATTTAGATATGCAGAATAATAAAGAAATACAGTTGTACATTAATAGCCCAGGTGGTTATGTTACTTCTGGTTTTGCAATGTATGATATCATAAAGTCGCTAAAAAGTCCGGTTTCTACAATTTGTACTGGTCTTGCTGCTTCTATGGGGTCTATTTTGCTTTCTGTAGGAAAAAAAGGTAGAAGATTTATTCAACCACATGCACAGGTTATGATTCATCAGCCTAGTGGTGGTGCAAGAGGTCAAGCTTCAAATATTGAAATTCAGGCCAAAGAAATTATTAAGACCAAAGAATTGAGTGCTCGTATTTTAGCAGACAATTGTGGTCAAGATTATGAAAAGGTATTGAAAGATTTTGATAGAGATTATTGGATGAACGCCGAAGAATCGATTGCTTATGGCATCGTAGACGGTATTCTAGAATAGTAACTATAGCTTTAGAAAATTAAAAAGTCCTTCGTAATTTAGAAATTATGAAGGACTTTTTTGCGTGTATATAGATGCTCTCGTAGAATTTTCATCACTCTGGTTTATGTAAAGCACTTGCATAACAAAGTAAGCTGTTTCTGTGGTCTATTACCCTGTATGTAGAGACTGTGGTAGAATTTAGTACATTTACAATCTACGTTTTTCTCATCATTTGAAATTACTATGAAACAAATTTCCAAGAATATTGCCATAATAGGTTCAGGTCTTGTCGGGTCGTTATTGGCCATTTATCTCAAAAAAATGGGACATACCATTACCGTTTTTGATAGGAGACCGGATATTAGAAATATAAAATTCTCTGGACGTTCTATAAATCTGGCAATGAGCAATAGAGGCTGGCAGTCGTTAGCGGAAGTTGGTATAGAAGAGGAAATAAAGAAAATTGCAATTCCGTTAGATAAACGTGCGATGCACGTAATTGATAAGCCTATATATTTTCAGAAATATGGAAAAGAGGGTGAGGCAATATGGTCTATTTCTAGAGGTGTGTTGAATAAAAAAATGATTGACTTAGCAGAAGAAGCTGGAGTTGAGTTTCGTTTTGATGAGAAGGTCTGGAATGTTGATTTGCCCGAAGCTACTTTGTATACGGGAGACACAGAGAAGGGCGAGTGGAAAGAGTACAATTACGATATTATTTTTGGTTGTGATGGCGCATTTTCTCGTGTACGTCATAAAATGCAACGTCGTAGCCGTTTTGATTATTCTCAAAATTTTATAGATGTTGGTTATAAAGAACTTTCTATTCCTGCCAATGAAGATGGTACCCATAAGTTAGATAAGAATTCTTTCCATATTTGGCCTCGTGGCAAGTTCATGTTAATTGCCATGCCTAATCTAGATGGTAGTTTTACGTGTACTTTGTTTATGCCTTTTGAAGGCGAGACGTCTTTTGATAGTATACAGACCAAAGAACAAGCAAAGTCTTTTTTTAAAGACTATTTTCCTAATGTTAGAAAAGAGATAGAGAATCTAACGGAAGATTTCTTTAAGAACCCAACTAGTGCCATGGTAACCATGAAGTGTTATCCTTGGACGTATTGGGACAAAGTTGCTCTTGTGGGCGATTCTGCCCATGCTATAGTCCCTTTTTATGGACAAGGTATGAATGCTGGATTTGAAGATATTTTTGTGCTAAAACAAAAAATTGAAAAGTATGGCGACGACTGGGAAGCTACTTTTAAGGATTATCAAGAAGAAAGGAAACCTGATGCTGATGCAATAGCAGAACTTAGCTATCGTAACTTTATTGAAATGAGTAGTAAAACTGCTGATCCAAAATTTTTATTACAGAAAAAAATTGAAAAGCACTTTGCTAATTTGCATCCGGATAAATGGATTCCGGCATATTCTAGGGTTACTTTTTCAAATAGACCTTATTCAGAAGCATTAGCAATGGGTGATGCTCAGGAAGAAATCATGCAAGAAGTAATGCAAATACCTAATATTGAGGAAAAATGGGGTAGTAAGGAAGTAGAGCAGAAAATTTTAGACTTAATTTAATCCTTTCTGCTGCGCATTTCTGATTGCCGCATGGGCATACCATCTATTTTATCAAATACGACCTCTGGCGTTAGCGGATAAGCCTTTGTTAGCTTAATGCCGCCATCTTTCCCTATTAATAAAACACCTTCAAAGTCAGGTGCTAGCTTTAGTTGCTTGTAAATCAATTCTGCATTCAGGTTAGATTTGCTGTTGTCTTGGTTATATACCTTTTTAGGGCTCATAGCAAAAAGCACAAGGTCACGATCAGTAAGTTTCTTTTGCTCTTTTGTAAATGCATTTAAGTTTGCGCTTAAAGCATTATCGTTAATATGTTGAGCAACGAACAGTAGGAGGCGATTCTTCCATTTATAGCTATCCAAGTCTTGTCCAAAAGTTTGGGAGTATGCCATTAGTGATATAGTTAGTATAAAGAATTTAAGGAATTTCATAAGTGAATTTCTTTCAATTCTTAATATACTAAAAAAAGCCATCCTCTTAAAAAGAGGATGGCTTTTATTTTTTCAGAAAAATGTGCGACTACATTTTAGTAAACATTTTACCCATTTTTACTTGCTCTTCTTCAGCTAGTACAGGATCAACTAAGATTCTACCACTATGCTCATCAGTAATGATTTTTTTACGAGAAGCAATCTCAACTTGTACCTGTGGCGGAATAGTAAAGAAAGATCCACCTGAAGCTCCTCTTTCAATTGGAACAACTGCTAAACCGTTCTTAACATTGTTACGGATACGAGTGTATGCCTTAACAAGACGCTCTTCAATATCACCTTGATATTTTTCAGATTGCGTTAAAAGTGCTTTTTCTTCTTTTTCGGTTTCAGCCAAAATAGCATCAAGTTCACTTTTCTTATGCTTCAAGTGCGTTTCACGTTCAGATAAACGCTCTTTCGTTTCAGAAACAACTGATTTTTTCTGATCTATTTGTGCTTTGAATTCTTTGATGTTCTTATCAGCCAATTGAATTTCAAGTTCTTGAAATTCTAATTCTTTACTGATAGAGTTGAATTCTCTACTGTTACGAACATTCTTCTGCTGCTCAGTATATTTTTTTATAAGTGCTTTAGCCTCATCAATAAGGTTCTTCTTGGCACCAATCTCAAAATTGATAGTCTCAACATCTGTTTTCAACTTATCCAATCTAGTTTTAAGACCAAGAACGTCATCTTCTAAATCTTCTACTTCTAAAGGAAGTTCGCCTCGTACGTTACGTATTTCGTCGATTCTTGAATCAATCAATTGCAAGTCGTACAATGCCCTTAACTTTTCCTCTACCGTTGCTTCTGATTTTTTTGCCATATACTTTATAAATACTTGATAGGATTGGTTTTACTTTCCGATAAACGGATTGCAAAATTAGGGATTTTTTTCGTAAGATAGTCAACTAAAAGGTTTTTTGTAAACTGCTCGCTTTCAAAGTGTCCGATATCCGCAATTATCATTTTGCCTTCCGCTTTGTAAAATTCATGGTATTTAATGTCTGCTGTAATCAAAATATCAGCTCCAGAAGCTTTAGCAGCGTCAATAGCAAAAGCACCACTGCCACCTAGCACGGCAACTTTTTGTATTTTTTTATTCAATAATGCTGAATGACGAATACCTTCAGCTCCCATTTTTTGCTTTACTATTTTTAGAAAAGCCATATCCTCAATAGGAGTTTCAAGTTCGCCTACCATTCCTATACCAATATTCTGGTTGGTGTTTTCTAAGGTAATTACCTCGTAAGCTACCTCTTCGTAGGGGTGGGAAGTAAATAGGGCTTTCATTATTTTTCCTTGGTTTGCTTTGGAAAAGGTAACGTTTAATTGGGTCTCTTCCTCATAATGGATTTTTCCTATTTCACCAACTGTAGGATTAGCCTTTTCTCCAGCCTTATAACTACCCTGTCCGTTAGCGTTAAAGCTACAATGACTGTAATTGCCTATGTTTCCTGCTCCAGCATCAAAAAGTGCCTCTCTGAGTGTCTCAGCATCCTTTACAGGGACGTATGTGGTTAGTTTCTTAATGGTTTCTTTCTGTGGAATTAATATTTTAGGATTTTTTATCCCAAGAACTTCACAGATTTTAGCATTTACGCCTTCTGGTACGTTATCTAGAGCGGTGTGCATGCTATAGATCGCAATGTCATTTTTGATAGCTTTGATAACTACACGTTCTACGTAGGATTTTCCGGTAAGCTTTTTCAATCCCCCAAAAATGATAGGATGAAAGCTGACAATTAGATTATATTTAGTAGCAATTGCTTCGTCAATAACATTCTCTAATGTATCTAGGGTAACGAGTATTCCCGAAACTTTTGCATTGGCATCACCAACCAATAAACCAACATTGTCAAAACCTTCTGCATAGGGTAGCGGAGCTAAATCTTCAAGAATATCTGTAACTTCTTTTACGGTCATTGCTATTTTTATGAGGTCTAAAGATAAAATATTATAATTTCGCCTTCGTGCAACTACTCAGAAAAATATTATTTCCCGTATCGTTGGTTTATGCGTTAGTGGTTTATCTACGGAATTATTTCTACGATAAAGGAATTTTCAGTTCCAAAAGATTTGAAACACCCACTATATGTATAGGGAACCTAAGTGCTGGTGGTACTGGTAAAACTCCTATGGTGGAGCTGCTGGTTGGTTTGTTGAAGGACAATTTTAAAGTGGCCGTGCTGAGTAGGGGGTATCGCAGGAAATCAAAAGGATTTGTTTTGGCTGATGATGATGCTACAGTGGAAACGTTGGGTGATGAGCCTTTTCAAATATTTTCTAAATTTCCGGATATAAACTTGGCTGTTGATGCAGATAGAAGAAATGGAATAGAAATTCTAGAAAAACGTATTCAGCCGGACGTCATCTTATTGGATGATGCCTACCAACACCGTAAGGTTACTTGTGAATTTTCAATACTCCTGACTTCTTTTGGAAATCTTTATGTTGATGACTGGTATTTGCCAACGGGAAATTTGAGGGATAGTAAAAAGGAAGCGCGTAGGGCAGAGGTTATAGTGGTGACCAAATGCCCCAGTGATTTAAGTGTGGATGCTCGGAATACCATAATGACAAAACTGAAGCCAGAACCTCGTCAAAAAGTATTATTTTCCTACTTGGATTATGATGATACGATTAAGGCTGTTGATGATTCTATTTCTTTAGAGGAGTTAAAGACCAAAGAAGTTACTCTAGTTACCGGTATTGCAAATCCACAGCCATTATTAGATTATTTGAAGTCTAAAGGGTTGAGATTTGAGCATCTAAAGTTTAAAGACCATCATGATTTCAGTGATTCAGAATTAGCTGTTTTACGAGAAAAGCAATGTATTCTAACTACGGAAAAAGATTTTGTACGTCTAAAAGATAAGGTGGATAATCTTTATTTCATTCCCGTAAAGCATAGGTTTTTTGATGACGGGGAGTCTTTGTTAAGAGGAAGATTGCTAGAATTTATGAAGTAGAATTCTTAAGTTCTTTTCTATTGAAAATATTTTCACCAATCTTCTGATAGAAGACTTCAGGTTTAAACGGTTTGGTAACAACATCATTACAGCCTGCAGCGTAGAAACTTTCCAAACTATCATCTAAAGAAATAGCGGTAAGAGCTATAATAGGAGTAACAATATCAAACTTTCTAATTTCAATCGTGGCTTCTTCACCTCCAATACCTGGCATGTGAATATCCATTAAAATAGCATCATAGTAGTTTTCACGAGCCATATCTATTGCTTCGCCACCGTCGTTTGCAATGTCGCTCGTAATTTCTTTTTTAGAAAGCATTTTCTTGGTAATGACTTGGTTTATTTTGTTGTCTTCAACAATTAAAATATTTAAGCCCTTTAAATTTGAAATCTTGCGGAGTTACTTCAAACGGAATATCATCTACAATACTATCCTTGCCCTTCATTTCTAGTTGAAAGAAGAATGTACTTCCAACACCTAGTTCACTTTCTAGTTCTATTTTACTTTCAAAAAGGCCTAGCAAACTCTTAACTATAGTAAGACCCAGACCAGTACCACCGTACTCTCTGTTTATTTGTATTGAACCTTGTTCAAAACCATCAAAGATGTTCTGTTGTTGCTCTTTGGCAATACCAATACCATTGTCTTTTACCTCAAAATAAAGGGTAACATCTTCGTCATCCTTTTTCATGAGTTTGGCAGTTACCTTAACTTCGCCACCTTTGGTAAATTTTAAAGCGTTGCCAACCAAATTTAGGAAAATCTGAGAGAGCTTTAACGGGTCACTCATCAAGTGGTAAGGTATTTTCGTATCGTAATCTAAAATTAGTGTAGTGTTATTGGCCTGCGCACCTTGTTTAAGGGAATCAATAACTTCTTGAAGTACTTTTTTAAGGTTGAATTCTACATTAAGAGGTTCCAATTTGTCAGCATCAATTTTATTAATTTGAAGTATGTCGTTTATGAAATTCAACAGATAATCTCCTGAGAATTTTAAGGCTTTTAAATGTTCCTTCTGTCCTTTGCTTGGATTCTCCTCTAAGAGTAAATGCGTAAGACCTGTTACCGCATAGAGTGGAGTTCTTAGCTCGTGACTAACCGTAGACAAGAAGTTTGTCTTAGCCTCCATAGCGTTTACTGCAGCATCTCTAGCGGCCTTTAGTTCGTTGTTTTTAGTCTGAAGTAAATCGTTAGTTTTTAATTTTATTTGGTTGTTTCTAAATAATGAAACGGCCAAAAGCGTAATGATTATTAATAGGGCAGAAGTCAATATTATAGTAATATCAGACTTGTTCTTGGATTCGTTCAGTTCTTCAATTTTTTGTTCTTGGCGCTTTATTTCATCGCTCATAAAATCAAACTGAATCTTTTCCGCTGTTTTTGCCTCGGTCTTCATTTTTGCAATATTGAAGAGCGAATCTCGTATTTGCAACAGGTCTTTGTTGTTAGCTAATGATTTGTCATACTTACCAAGTCTTTCGTAAACAGTGGTGAGCATTTCATTAGCTTCCCATATTTCTTTAAAAAACTTATTCTTTTTCGCCAGCTTTAGTGCATTTTCCCCATTTTCTGCACTCTGCTCAAATTTTTCGGTAGCTAGATTTAGTTTGGCTAAACCTAGATAAGCTCTAGTGGCAAGATAATCACTTTCGTAAATATCCGTATTGATAATAAGTGAGTTGAAGTTTTTTGTGGCACTATCGTACTTTTCTAGTTTCAGATAGATATTACCTTCCGCTAGTAATATATTATTGAAGAAATTACGATCGTTATTCAGCTGTTTTGCTTCATTAAGCATGAAGATAGCCTGAAAGTTTTTCTCGTCATGAAAGAGTAAAATAGCTTCAATATACTTTTGCATAGCGTTACCATAAGGATATTCTATATCCTTTAGCAGTGCCTTGGCTCTGTCCCAATAGAAGTAGGTAGTTTCTTCTTTTTTGAGTTTTAGGTAGACTAGAGCAAATTTATGATAGCAATCTATGAGTGCTTTTACATCTTCATTTTTCTCAGCTACCTTTGAAGCCTTTTCAAGAGCTTCAAGAGCTAAATCGGTTTGGTCTCTATTACGGAAAGCTCTCGCTTCTTCAAAGTAGATACGAACATCACTATTTTCCACAACAAGACTATCTTGGGCCTGTGCATTTTGCACAACCCAAATCAATACGAATATTGATAAGATTCTTTTTAAGCCAATATGTAGAAAATCAAGATTCAAACGTATTTATTTCTTTTCAGTACTAAAATAAGGTCTATAAGTCTACTACTGTAGCCGGTTTCGTTATCATACCAACCAATAATTTTGACCATTCTTCCGATAACCGAAGTCATCATAGAGTCAAACGTACAAGAATAATAACTATTGTTTATGTCTATTGATACTATTGGATCTTCTGTGTATAAAAGTATGTTTTTGAACTCTTTGTCTGCTTTTTCTCTAAAAACAGTGTTTATTTCTTCTATGGATGTTTCCTTTTTAACATTAAAGGTAATATCTGTTAGAGATCCATTTGGCACTGGTACACGAATCCCACAACCACCAATTACGTCTGCTAAGTGAGGAAAAATCTTCGTAAGCGCTTTGGCTGCTCCCGTAGTCGTGGGAACAATAGATTGTGAAGCTGCACGAGCTCTTCTAAGGTCATGATGTGGTTGGTCATGAAGGCTTTGGTCTGAGGTATACGAGTGTATTGTGGTAATGTAAGCTTGTTCTATACCACACAAATCATCAATTATTTTGATCATTGGTGCCGCATTATTGGTTGTACAAGATGCGTTTGAAATAATATCATCATCGGCATTTATAGCAGTTTCATTAATGCCCAATACAATCATTTTTATATCGTCATCTGCAGGTGGAGCTGATAAAATCACTTTTTTAGCCCCGTTTGCCAAATGTGGTTCAAGACTTTCTTTGGTTTTGAATTTCCCAGAACATTCAACCACAATGTCTACATCGTAATCAGACCATCTAATGTCGTTAGGGGTTTTGTGGTTGGTTAAAGCGACGGATTTATCGTCTACAAGAATTGTATTTTCTTTATAGGTAACCTGGTGATTGAAAACCCCGTGAATACTATCGTATTTTAATAAATGTGATAGTGTTCGGGCATCTGCCAAATCGTTTATGGCTACTACATTTAAATCGGGGTGTGCGTCTAAAAGCCTAAAAAGTGTCCGACCTATCCGGCCAAATCCGTTAATGCCTATATTGGTCTTCTTCATAAGAAAGGTAGTGGCTAAAGAATAAAATTCTAAAGCTATTTTTCATTTGACAGTGAAATTGTTTTAACTGATTAGTAATCCTCAGTTAAAAAGCAATTAGTGTATATGTTTGTGGGCCTTGTAAGAAGATCTCACTAGAGCACCACTTTCAACATGTCTAAAGCCCATTTCTAGGCCTATTTCTTCATATTTTTTGAACTGCTCTGGAAGAATAAATTCTTTAACGGGCAAATGTTTTTTGGAAGGTTGAAGATATTGTCCAATAGTAACTACATCTACATCGGCATCGCGCAAATCTCTCATAGTCTCTATTACTTCTTCTTCTAGTTCTCCTAAACCTAGCATAATACCAGATTTAGTACGGTTTACGCCATTAGCACGCAAATACCTTAAAGCCTCAAGGCTACGTTCATATTTTGCTTGTATACGAACTTCACGAGTAAGTCTTTTAACGGTTTCCATATTGTGGGAAACAACTTCCGGACCTACTTCTATAATGCGATCTAGATGTCTTTCTATTCCCTGAAAATCAGGAATCAATGTTTCTAGAGTCGTTTCGGGATTCATTCTACGAATGGCCTTTACGGTTTCTGCCCAAATGATAGATCCCATATCTTTTAAATCATCTCTATCTACAGAAGTAATAACGGCATGTTTGATGCCCATTATTTTAATTGAACGTGCTACTTTTTCTGGTTCCGCCCAATCTACTGTATCAGGACGACCGGTCTGAACACCACAAAAACCACATGATCTAGTACAAACATTTCCTAGAATCATAAACGTAGCTGTGCCTTCTCCCCAGCATTCACCCATATTTGGGCAACTACCTGAAGTACAGATGGTATGAAGGTCATATTTGTCTACTAAACTTCTAAGTTGAGTATACTTTTTACCTGTAGGAAGCTTAACTCTTAGCCATTTTGGTTTGCCTTTGGGAGGAATAACGTTACCTATAGTATCTGTGCTCATAGTTTAATGCAATTTTGTACAAATATACGATTTAGCGTTGCAGCACCGATGCTAATGGCTGGTTTTTGCTTTTACCTAAAAAGTACTTTTTGTGAGATTTAAGATAATACCAAATTCAAACAGTATATGAAATTTGTTTGAAATAGGAAGAGTCCTATTTTTTCTGAATGACTTCGGCTAGAAGCTTTTTCGCTCTTAATAGTTTAACCTTAACGTTGTTAATAGGTTCATTAAGTTCTAGCGCTATATCTGCATAGCTCAATTCTTTAAAATACCTTAGGTTGATGACTTCTTGATAATGTGGCTTCAATTTTTTAATGTGCATTAAAAGGGTAGCCAAGTTCTGCTCTCTAATTAATTGATCTTCTCCTGATGGTGTATCGTCCAGAACCTTTTTAACCGCATCTTGATTTCCACTGGTTTCAAGATTTCTTTTACGCTTCCGAATTAGGTCTACGTGTATGTTCTTTGAAATGGTAATAAGCCAGGTGTTAAACTCGTAATCGGAATTATAAGTGCTTAATTTATCAAATGCTTTTGAAAAAGTCTGTACGGTTATATCTTCTGCATCGCTCTCATTTTCAGTACGTTTTAGCTGAAAGCCGTATACACCGTTCCAAAAAGTATCTAAAAGTGTGCTGTAAGCAATTTGGCTGCCCGCAAGGGCCTTTTTTATGGTAATCTGAATATTTTCATCGGCTTTTGCCAAGAGTAGATAGTTTGAAAATGAGAATTTTAAATTGAAGATTGAAGATTTATGTTGTCTTCATTTTTACAGTCTTGCTCGCTTGGTAATTTACCACACATACCACAAGCTTGCCCATCTTGATTCAAAAAAGGACTTTGACTAGCACAGGTGCCTGCAAATTTACCGTCTTTTTTAGCCCAAATTTTAATGGCTATTCCTGCAAAGGCTAATGCCAATAAACCAATTGTCAATAATATGAGTTTCATATAGATGAATTTTGGGACAAAGATATAAAATTAAGCCCCGAAACGGAAGTTTCGGGGCTTAATGATATCTTAAATAAGATGATTGCTTAGTATGCGATATTCGCTACTATATTTTCTACAGATGGACTTTGGTTTCCTCCCTTAGGCTCAATAGTAATATAACTTACGGCATCTTCTGCATAAGGTAATGCCAATAATTTTTCTTGACTGTCAGCCTCTTTGATAATTCCTAGATTCAACATTTCACCATTAACCTCTGTCCACATTTGGTAGCATTGGTCTTTTGGTAAATGTGGAAGCTTACTAACGTTAAGGTAAGAAAGTCTCTTAACCGGATTTATATAAGCAACTGCCTTAAGTTCTTGCGCTTTCCTGTTTCCTTTAACGGTATACTTTTTCGTTTCAGGATTTTGAAGTACAATAAACTGGTTTCTCACATCCTCTAATTGTGCACGCATTGTTTCTTCTAAATCGTCAATTTTATTGTTAACGATAGAATTCTCTGCTTGCAAGCTTTGATTCTGGTCCCAGAAGAAATAAGAGGCACCTGCAGAAATTAATACAGCAAAACTGGCAGCAACTGCCATGCGGTAGAAATTTCTTTTAAAGTTAGATTCTTTGTTGATACTTGAAAGTATTCTTTCTTTAAGGGCTTCTGGAGCTTTAACGGCATGCATTTTTGCATACGTTTCTAGGTTGTCTTGCAACTCTTCATAAGTTTTACGAACTTCTGGGTACATAGATAAGTAACGTTCTACTTGTAATGTTTCCTCAGTTGTTGTAGCACCCAAAAGATAGCTTTCCAGTAAATCGGAGTCTAAAAATAGTTTTATTTTTTCTTTCATGGTATTAGGATATCAGGTTTATTGATAACAACAACAGCATTGTTGGGCCATAAATTTTCTTGAGTTCCCTGAGTCCGATTTTTAATCTAGATTTAATAGTTCCCAGCGGAATATTAAGCTCGTCGCTCGCTTCCTGTTGTGTCATCCCCTCAAAAAACAAGGCATCCAACACAATTTGGTATTTGGTCTCTATTTTCTCTAAATTTTCACGGACATCCATAAACTCTGGTCTTATGCTGTTGACGCCTAAATTATATACGTCAGAAACATCAATTTGGATTTCCTTATCGCTTTTTGTATTAACACTTCTTAATTTATCTATTGCTGTGTTGCGTGTTATGCGAAATAACCATGTAAAAAGTTTTGCTTTAGAGGAGTCGTACGAGTCAGATTTTTTCCAAATTTTTATAAAACTTTCCTGTAATACATCCTGTGCCAATTCTTCATTTCGAACTACTTTGTTGGCCACCCCCAAAAGCGTGTCGCCATAATGTTCATACAAGAGTGAAATGGCTTTTTCATCTCTTTCCTGAAGTAGTTCTACAATATGTTTTTCAAGTAGTGTACTCATGTTATAGTGCCGGAGTCAAAAAAAATGAATGTTTGGGCATCCAATTCAATCGCTAATACCGTATATGTTTAAACGCTAATTTATAAAATTGATTTTTATATCGGCGTTTTCTAAAATATTAATAATATAAATGTGCACTTGGTAACTGCACATTTAATTTTTGGTTAGTTTGGTTTGGTATAGCCCCCGAGATTTTTTCTTTGGGGGTTATTTATTTTATGATGTTTACTTCCGGTGATATACTAATGCCGAATTTCTTCTTCACTTCATCAATTATTCTATACGCCAAGTTTAGTATCTCCTGACCTGTAGCTGTACCATGATTAACAAGTACTAATGCCTGATTTTTGTGAATTCCTGCATCACCGAATCTCTTACCCTTAAAGCCGCATTGTTCAATTAACCAACCTGCTGGTATTTTAAAGCTTTCATCCGTAATTTTATAGGATGGCGCTTCTGGGTGTAGAGCAATGAATTTATTGTATTCTTCAATACTTATTACCGGATTTTTGAAAAAACTACCGCTATTGCCCAAAACTGCGGGATCCGGCAATTTACTTTGCCTAATTGCTATTACAGCATTTGAAATATCTTTGATTGTGGGATTTGAAATTCCCATTCTTTCAAGCTCGGCCTCAATAGCTCCGTAAGAAGTATTTTTCTTATGGTTGTTTTTACTTAATTGAAACGTAACCGAAGTAATAATAAATTTTCCTTTTCCTTCGTTTTTAAAAAAAGAATCGCGATAACCAAACTGACAATCTTTTTTGGAGAAGGTCTTTAAGGTTTGCGTTTCAATATGCATAGCTTCACAGGAAACGAAATTGTCTTTTAGTTCAACTCCATAAGCACCTATATTTTGTATAGGCGCAGTACCTGTATTACCGGGAATGAGAGACATATTCTCTAATCCGCCATAACCATTATCTAGCGTCCATAACACCATTTGGTGCCAGTTTTCGCCTGCCATGATTTTTAAAATGACGTTGTCGTCACTTTCTTCAATGACTTCTTTGCCTTTTAGATTAATGTGCATTACCAATGCATTAACATCATCGGTAATCAACATATTACTTCCTCCGCTAAGGACAAATTTGTTAGGGTAACCATCTAGTTGAAGTCCCGCTTTTAGGTCCTCCAAACTATTGATTTCAATAAAGAATTGAGCCTTAGCATCAATTCCGAAAGTGTTATATGATTTAAGGGATATGTCTTTGGTAACCTCCATTAAGCTATATAACTTTTTAACGCCTCCTTTAGTATATTAACGGCTCTCTTTAAGTTTTCTTTGTCTAGTACATAGGCAATTCTAATTTGGTTCTTGCCTAGTCCTTCCGAAGCGTAAAATCCTGCTGCTGGTGCAACCATAACCGTTTCGTTATTCAATCTGAAATCTTCTAACAGCCACTGTGCAAAATCATCGGCATCTGTAATAGGCAATTCTGCAATGCAATAAAAAGCACCTTGTGGTTTACCTACTTTAATACCTTCAATTTTTTCTAGTTCTTCAATGAGTACGTTTCTACGACCTACATATTCTTCTTTTACGTCATCAAAATAACTTTGAGGCGTTTCTAAAGCTGCTTCACTGGCAATTTGCGCGTAGGTTGGGGGTGATAATCTTGCTTGGGCAAATTTTAGAGCTGTCTTAATAACGTCTTTATTCTTTGTAACCAAACACCCAATGCGAGCGCCACACATACTATATCTTTTACTTACAGAATCTATAATGATAGCATTCTCTTCTAACCCTTCTTCTTGTAAAATTGAATAGTGTTCTTTTCCGTCGTAGGTAAACTCTCTGTATACTTCGTCTGCAATTAAGAACAGATCATGTTTTTTAACGATTGCAGCTAGTTTTTTGATTTCCTCTTTAGTATATAAATATCCTGTAGGATTACCAGGATTGCATATAAGGATAGCTTTAGTTCTAGGAGTAATTAATTTCTCGAATTCTTCAATGGCCGGAAGGGCAAAATTAGAATCGATATGAGATGTTACAGGAACAACTTTGACGCCTGTTGCGGTTGCAAAACCGTTATAGTTGGCATAAAAAGGTTCCGGAATAATAATTTCATCATCATTATCCGCAATACTACCCATGGTAAAAGCCAAAGCTTCTGACCCACCAGTGGTCACTATTATATCTTTAGCTGTTACGTGAATATTGTTTTTGGCATAGTAAGCCGCAAGTTTTTCACGGTATTCTTCAGACCCTTCTGTACGGCTATAAGCAATAACCTCTAGCGTATTGTTTTTTACCGCATCTAGAGCTACCTGTGGCGTTTTTATATCTGGTTGGCCAATATTAAGGTGAATTACTTTAGCCCCTTTTTTCTTAGCTTCTTCCGCATAGGGAACCAATTTTCTAATAGGAGATTCGGGCATAGAAAGCCCTTTATGTGATACTGATGGCATATAGGTTCAATTTAGCTGCAAAAGTGAGAAAACCAAATGAGAAAACCATGCCAGATGGGAAAATCGTTTATTGGTAATTTGTTAAAAAATAAGATAGGTATCTATAAATATCGTAAATTAAAGAGGAAAACATGAGAAAAGTTGAAAAAGCTACAGCCACATATCATCTTTTTTTTAATGTTGCTATCTTCTTTGGTGACAGCGCAGGGCTTCAACTTGCCTAAAGGTCAAAAAATTGAAAAATTAAAGTTTCAGTTGATAAATAATTTAATTGTAGTGCCTATTGAAGTAAATGGCACTGAATTATCCTTTTTATTAGATTCTGGGGTGAGTACTCCCATATTGTTTAATATATCGGAGAAAGATTCTATCCAAATAAACAATGTTTCAGAGATTACGATAAAAGGCTTTGGAGGTGATGTTCCTATAAAGGCGCTGGTTTCAAATGGGAATCAATTCCGACTAAAAAATATAATGAATGAAGATCAGAAGCTGTTCGTTGTGATGGATAAAAGTATTAATTTTTCAACCTCCATGGGTATTCCAGTGCATGGCATTATAGGATATGACCTTTTTAGGGATTTTGTGGTTGATATAAATTATATGCGAAAAACCATTAAGTTCCGAGATTCTGAAAGTTATGTATATTCAAAAAATAAAAAAAAGCAGGTTTTACCTTTATCTATTAGGGCTAAAAAAGCATATCTGAACACAGGGCTTTATCAAAAAGATAGAAAAGAGTTTCCTGTAAGGCTTTTACTGGATACCGGAAGTAGCGATGCCCTCTGGCTTTTTAAAAATGATTCTATAAATGTACCCGATAAGCATTATGACGATTTCTTAGGTAAAGGTCTAAATGGTAATATTTATGGAAAAAGAACCAAGGTAGATGGCCTGCGTATTGGACGTTTTGTATTAAATGATACTAAAGCTGCTTTCCCCGATAAAGAATCTATGCGGGAACTGAAAAATTTGGCGGGTCGTAATGGTAGTATTGGTGGCTGCGTCTTAAAGCGGTTTAATGTGGTCTTTGATTACCAACGCAACCTTATCACTCTCCGTAAGAATTCCAATTTCGACAAACCTTTTAAATACAACTTATCTGGATTGGACCTCCAACATGATGGTATTCGTTATATAGCGGAAAGTATTGCCGACGATAAAGGGGTAGTATATAAGGATAAAAGCGATTTTGGTAATGTGCAGTTGCTTTTTGAGGGTCAGACTAGACTAAGTGTTGCTCCAGAAATTATTGTATCCGCCATTAGAGCGGGGAGTCCCGCACATGAAGCTGGCCTAAAAGAGGGTGATATTATCTTAGCAGTAAACGGTAAAAAGATTCATCGTTATAAGCTGCAAGACATTCTTGAGATGATTAATGAAAAGGAAGGTAAACGTGTTAAATTACTAATAGAACGCTATAATTCTGATTTGCTCTTTTCCTTTGTTCTTAAAAACATGCTCAAATAAAAAACCCCAATCTTTCGATTGGGGTTCAGTTTAAATTTTAAGATAATGTTATTTCCCGTCAGCGGCTTTAACTTCACCTTTAATTTTAAGAACCTTAGTAGGTGTTTCTGCATTAGAAATAACGGTAATCGCTTTTCTAATAGGACCTACACGGTTAGTATCATATTTTACAGAAATCTCACCTGTTTTACCTGGTAAAATTGGGTCTTCAGGTTTTTTAGGAATGGTACAACCACAACTAGAACTTACCTTGCTAATAATTAATGGCGCTTGGCCTGTATTTGTAAATTCAAAAACACGGACGCCATCGGCTCCTTTTTGAATTTCACCGTAATCTACGGTTTCAGATTTGAATTCGATTTTAGCGGCCTTGTCCTGTGCGGTTAGGGATAAACCCATTAGGCCAATAAATAATACGAGTACTATTTTTTTCATTTTATTAAATTTAGGGAATCTCAAAAATAAATCTTTTCAGATGAACCTCCAAAATTCTTTTGTTATCTGTTAACGTTACTTATTTTTGTTTCGTATTTAAAATTAGGCAAAATTGCCATAAATTATATATAACGTAACATCAAATTACGGTCTTTATTGTTATGACCGTTATTACTTAGACAAAAACCGTTCCAAAAATATGGATATCCCTTCTAAATATGACTCCCTAAAAGCTGAGAACCACTGGTATGATTACTGGATGGAGCACGATTATTTTTCATCTACCCCAGATGAAAGAGAGCCTTATACTATTGTAATTCCTCCTCCAAATGTAACTGGAGTACTCCATATGGGACATATGCTGAATGTCACTATTCAGGATGTATTGACCAGAAGAGCCCGTTTAATGGGTAAGAATGCATGTTGGGTTCCGGGAATGGACCACGCTTCTATTGCTACTGAAGCTAAAGTTGTGGCAAAATTGAAATCTCAAGGTATAGATAAAGCTGATTTAACTCGTGAAGAGTTTCTAAAACACGCCTGGGATTGGACAGACGAGTATGGCGGAGTTATTCTTGGTCAACTTAAAAAATTGGGTGCTTCGTGTGATTGGGAACGCACTAAATTCACCATGGATGACGATATGTATAAATCGGTCATCAAGGTTTTTGTTGATTTATTCAATAAAGGTTTGATTTACAGAGGGCACCGTATGGTGAATTGGGATCCTGAAGCGCAGACTACCCTTTCTGATGAAGAAGTAATATATGAGGAAAAGCAGGGTCTTTTGTATTACTTGTCATACCCAATTGAAGGTTCTGATGAGCGCGTAACAATAGCGACAACGAGACCTGAGACTATATTAGGAGATACCGCTATTTGTATTAATCCTAATGATGAACGATACCGTCATTTACAAGGAAAAAAAGTAATTGTTCCCATTTCTGGTAGGGTGATACCGATTATAGAGGATGAGTATGTAGATATTGAATTTGGTACAGGATGTTTGAAAATAACACCAGCACACGATATTAATGATAAGGCTTTGGGTGAAAAGCACGGCCTTGAAACTATAGATATCTTTAATGCAGATGCAACTCTAAATTCTTTTGGATTGCATTATGAAGGAAAAGACCGTTTTGTAGTTCGAAAAGAAATTACCAAGGAACTTGAAGAAAAAGGATTTTTGGTTAAAAAGGAGAACTACGTTAATAAAGTAGGTACTTCAGAACGTACTAAAGCTGTTATTGAGCCTCGCTTAAGTGATCAGTGGTTCTTAAAAATGGAAGATTTGGTAAAGCCTGCCATCACAGCGGTACTTGAAACTGAAGAAGTAAAATTCTTCCCTAAAAAGTTCGAGAATACCTATCGTCACTGGATGGAGAACATTCGTGATTGGAATATTTCACGCCAATTGTGGTGGGGACAGCAGATTCCCGCCTTTTATTTTGGTGATGGACAAGAAGATTTTGTAGTAGCAGAAACTGCAGTTGAAGCCTTAAAATTGGCTCAAAAGAAATCAGGAAATGCCAATTTGACAGAGGCGGACTTAAGACAAGATGAAGACGCTTTAGATACTTGGTTTTCTTCTTGGTTATGGCCTATTAGTGTGTTTAATGGCATTTTAGAGCCGGATAATAAAGAGATAAATTACTATTATCCAACCAATGATTTGGTGACCGGTCCAGATATTATTTTCTTTTGGGTAGCTAGAATGATTATTTCTGGTTATGAATACCGTGATGAACGTCCTTTTAAAAATGTATACTTCACAGGATTGGTACGTGATAAGCAACGTAGAAAAATGTCTAAGTCGCTCGGGAATTCTCCTGATGCGCTTAAATTGATAGAAGACTATGGGGCAGATGGTGTTCGTGTTGGACTTTTATTAAGCTCTGCTGCGGGTAACGACCTAATGTTCGATGAAGATTTATGCCAGCAAGGTAAAAACTTTGCCAATAAAATATGGAATGGTTTCCGTTTACTAAAAGGGTGGGAGATAGCAGATTTACCACAACCTGAAGCATCAAGATTGGGTATTGAATGGTATAAAGCTAAATTCAATAAGACCTTAGTAGAGATCGAAGACCATTTTAGCAAGTATCGTATTTCAGATGCGTTAATGGCAATTTATAAGTTGGTTTGGGACGATTATAGTTCATGGTTATTGGAAATTATTAAGCCAGACTATCAGAAACCTATAGATAGAACAACTTATGAAGCAGTGATTGTTTTGTTTGAACAGAATTTGAAACTGTTACATCCGTTTATGCCATTCTTAACAGAAGAGGTTTGGCAGCATATAACAGAGCGTACGCCAGAAGAGGCTCTAGTAGTCGCGCAATGGCCAAAAGTAGAAAAGGTTGATGAAGCGCTAATAGAAAGTTTTGATGTGGCTGCAGAAGTGGTATCAGGTGTTCGGAATATTCGAAAAGAAAAGAATATTCCAATGAAAGAAAGCTTGGAGCTTATGGTTCTCAACGAAGGAAATTTTGCTAAAACTTGGGATGTGGTTATAGAAAAACTGACCAATGTTGGTGAAGTTGCTTATGTTGATGCAACGGTAGAAGGTGCTTTGTCTTTCCGTGTAAAAAGTAATGAGTACTTTGTTCCAATGAGTGGCGCAATTGATGTTGAAGCCGAAATCAAAAAGATTGAAGAAGAATTAAAGTATACTAATGGCTTTTTAAAATCTGTTCAGAAGAAACTTTCTAATGAGCGATTTGTGAGCAATGCTCCAGAAAAAGTTATTACTATGGAACGCCAAAAGCAAGCAGATGCTGAGGCTAAAATAGAAACGCTAGAGAAAAGTTTGGCAAGTTTGAAGTAAGCTTTTTTCTTAAAAATTGAAACAGCCGAATATTCTTTAATTAGAATATTCGGCTGTTTTGTTTAGTAGCTTTAATGACTTCTGTAATAACTTTTAGTTTTAGAGTGATTTAGAAAGTATATCATTGTTTTTAGTTCTTTTTTATTCTATTCATTGGTCTTGTGTGGTTGAATTATGAATTACAAACTGCCAAATGAACTGAAATTCATTTATGACCGTATATTGTTATGTCTTGAGACTTTAATGACATCGAAAATTAGTTTGTATAGCTCCATATTCTTACTTGGGTACATTTTTTTTAAGATTTGTCTGATCTGCTTAAGCCATTGGAGGCCCCAATTGTCATGATTTTAAATGTTCCCCCATTGTATGACTTCGAGGTCCTTCTTTTTTCTGCTACTAATAATTTTTAGTCAGTATATCTTCATTATTAGTTTTTCATGTTTATATTTATGTAAAACCAGCATAACATGAAAAAGATAACATTTATAGCAGCTCTTTTATCGGTTTGTTTTGTGACTTCACAAGAAACTAAGACCGAAATTCTATCACCTGAAATTCAAATTAAAACTGCGGTTTTGCCTGCCCCGGAGGCAGATAAAGATGCTGCCATGGTCTATGGATATGATAGTTCTGGAAATTTGACGGTATTAAGAGAGGGGACCAATAATTTGATATGTATTGGTGATGATCCAACTAAAGAAGGAGTCAGCGTGGCGTGTTATTCCAAAACATTGGAACCTTTCATGAAAAGAGGTAGAGAACTTACCGCAGAAGGAAAGAATACAAAAGAAAAAAGGGAGATTCAAGGTGCAGAGGTAGCATCTGGTAAATGGCAAATGCCTATTGTGCCAAGTATGCTATATATTTATTATGGTAGCGATGAGGCTTACGATAAGAAAACAGGTGAATTGGGAGATGGACAATACCGATATGTTATCTATACTCCATTTGCTACGGCAGAATCTACAGGTTTACCTTCAAAACCTCATGAAAAAGGAATGCCTTGGCTTATGGATCCAGGTACTTTTCGGGCACATATCATGGTAGGTCCTTTTAATTAATTTTCTAAGTAGGAACGATAATGTTGAGGTTCACTAATTTTAATAGTGTTCAGATATAATATTGAGTTAATTCCACTGAATTAATCAATCAATTTTTAAGTTATGAGACCTTATATTTTAGCAGAAACGAATTGGGAAGCCTTAAAGGATGAAAAATTTGATTTAGCCATATTGCCTTGGGGTGCGACCGAAGCCCACAACTACCATTTGCCCTATGCTACGGATAATTATCAAGCAGACCATATGACTGCAGAATCTGCCCGTGTAGCATGGGAGAAAGGAGGGAAGCCTATTGTTTTACCTACGCTTCCGTTTGGGGTTAATACGGGACAGTCTGATGTTTATTTGGACATCAACTTAAACCCAAGTACGCAACTTGCTATTTTAACTGATATAGTAGAAGTACTCAATAGACAGGGGATTTATAAATTACTGATTTTTAATGGTCATGGAGGTAATAATTTTAAGCCTTTAGTCCGTGAGTTAGGATATAAGTTTCCTAAAATGTTCATCAGTTTTTGCTTCTTTCCCGGGGTGTTGGACAAGGATTTGTATTTTGATGAAAAAGGAGACCATGCAGATGAAATGGAAACTAGTCTAATGCTTCATTTACGACCTGATTTGGTGTTGCCAAGAGAAAAATGGGGGGACGGTGCTTCTAAAAAATATAAAATAAAATCTTTTTCAGAAGGTTGGGCTTGGGCTGAACGAGAGTGGTCAAAAATAAGTGAAGATACTGGTGTGGGTAATCCACATAAATCTACAAAAGAAAAAGGGGAGCGGTTCTTTAATGATGTAACCCGGAAAATGGGGCATTTTATCTACGAACTCTGTCAAGCAGATACAGAAGACCTTTACGAATAGAATAGGCTTTAGAATAGTTCAAAAGAGTATTTATTTTTTCTTTCTAACTTCAACTTTAACGAGTTTAATATATGCTTTCATGGCATCATCTCGCTTAATGTTTTTAGCCTGAATAAGGGCATTTGCTTTAAAAGCATTGATAAGGGGAGTACTGCTACCCGGATTACTATAGTTTCTATTGGCTATTTTATAATAGGCATAGAGTTTTAATAGTAAATCGGCCGGCAAGGGTTCTGTAAAGCTGTTCATAAACTCTACGGCCTTGTCGAAATCAATATGTAATTTCTCCTTCTTCATTCTTTTTTAGAACTGCGGCAACACAAGTTTCTGCACCGATTACTTTTTGGTTTAGTTTAACGGTAATTGCACAGTCTAATGGCAAAAACAAATCCACTCTTGATCCAAATTTAATAAAACCTGCATCTTCACCTTGCTGAACGTTGTCACCTTCTTCCGCATAATTAACAATTCTCCTTGCTAATGCACCGGCAATCTGTCTGTAAAGGATATCTCCAAATTTAGGTGTACGTATAACCACGGTTGTTCGTTCGTTCTCTGTGCTGGACTTAGGATGCCAAGCTACCAAATATTTACCAGGGTGATATTTTGAGTATTTTACACTTCCGCTTACCGGATAACGTGTAACATGCACATTGGTAGGAGACATGAAGATAGAAACCTGTATGCGCTTGTCTTTAAAGTATTCAGTTTCTTCAACCTCTTCAATAACAACTACTTTTCCATCTACGGGAGCCAAGATGTCATCAAAGTTTTTAGCTGCCCTACGTGTAGGGTTTCTAAAGAATTGCAGAATCAAAATTAAAAACACAAGTGCAATTAATTGAATTCCCAACCGAAGCCATGGAATATCAATAGCGTATTGAGAGCCAAGTACAACTAAAGCCACAATAAAAAAGGTGATCAGGATAATTTTTTGACCCTCTCTATGAAACATGCGCGAAAATTTTTAAAGTTAAGTATGCAAACGGTGCAGCAAATATTAAACTATCTAGGCGATCTAGCATGCCGCCATGGCCAGGTAAAATAGCACCACTATCTTTTACGCCTGCCGTCCTTTTAAATTTTGACTCAATTAAATCACCTAAGTTACCTGTAACTACAATTACAATAGCCAACATAACCCACTGTAGGGGATTTAAGATGGGCTCGTACTTAGCTATAAAATAAGCCGTTCCAATGGCGAAAACTAAACCGCCAAGTGCACCTTCAACTGTTTTCTTTGGTGATACCGCAGAGAACAACTTTGTTCGCCCAAAGCTACGACCAACAATGTAAGCAAACGAATCATTTACCCAAATTAAGATAAAAATACCTATAATTAGAAACTTGGCAAAGTCATTATTGGTATATGGAATCATTGTAAGGAAAATACAACCACCTCCTACGTAGAATAAACCAATAAGAAATTTTTGAATTGTATTGAAGAGTTTAGTCCTTTTGGAAAAAAGAAAAAACAGAAGCATAAAGTTTACGGCTAGAGTACATCCCAAAAGAACGTAAACCGAATACATTTCGCTTACGAAATATATGTAGGCCCACCATAGAATTAAATAGGCGCCATAAATATGAAGTCCCTTTAACCCAACAAGTTTTTTGTATTCATTTAGACAGGCAAGTCCAAATATCATAAATAAAAAGTCGAAAGCATCTGAACTTAAAAAGACCACGGACAATAGTAAAAGGATGTAAACAACTCCAGTAATCGACCGCCTTAAAATTTCCTTCATACTATTATAGGTCTTCCAGAAGTAAAAGGTACAAATTCTTAGAACTGCTTCCGTAAGTTAGGAAATCATCTGAATTTCCTTCATTTGCTTGAAAGTGCTTTAGTGTAGTAATGTTGGCTGGAATGTTATGACCGTATTTTTTCTTAATCGTTTTTAAACCTTCGCCTATAGACTCTACTAGCTGACTAGTAGTGGCAAATACGATTACATTGTAAGGTAGTTCGTTCAGTTTTTTATCCATTAGTTGATTAGAACAAACCAATATAGATCCATTTTGAGCGATTAAATGCTCGCAAGTGGTGAAAAAGACTTCACTATCCCTACTAGTATCTGTAAATCTGATGTTTTCTTTTGCAAACTTTTCTTTCAGCTTTGGGTTCATGACATAGAAGGGGTGTTCCTGCCAGCTATTCTCATTAACGATATTCTTTACCGCCTGAGAAATTTCAGAAAATGAATCGCAGTAAAGAAATTTACCACCATTTTGTTTAAAATGTATGGTAAATTTCTCGTCTACAGGAATGTTCAGGTCGGGCATATGCGCACCTCTGGTTTCCGCTGTTTCTTTGGAAACCTTCTTTTGCTTACCACCGCCGAATAATTTGTCAAATAGCCCCATTTGCTCTTATAAAACTCAATGCGTGTTCTCCTCTAGTTAAAGAAAACGCTAAATATTCTTATTTATTTTCTTCATCTTCTTCTGCTACAGTATCCTCGGCGGATGATTTGTTGGCAGAAAGTTTTTCTTGTCCTTTTTTATCGAATGTTTCACCGAAATCTCTTTTGCCGAAAATCTTCTCTAAGTCTTCTTTAAAGATAACTTCTTTTTCTAGTAATCTTTCAGCAAGAATAGTAAGCTTGTCTTTATTATCGGTCAATACTTGAATAGCTCTTTGGTATTGCTCTTCAATAATTTTAGAAATCTCTTTGTCAATCTTTCTGGCAGTATCCTCGCTGTAAGGTTTTGAGAAACCATATGAATCTTGCCCTGAAGAATCATAAAAGGTAACGTTACCAATCTCTTCATTAAGACCGTAGATAGTTACCATTGCTCTGGCTTGTTTGGTTACTTTTTCCAAATCGCTTAAAGCTCCTGTAGAAATCTTGTTGAAAATAACTTTTTCAGCAGCTCTACCACCCATAGTGGCACACATTTCATCTAGCATTTGCTCTGGACGAACAATAAGGCGTTCTTCTGGTAAATACCATGCAGCGCCTAAGGATTGACCTCTTGGGACGATAGTTACTTTCACCAACGGAGCAGCATGTTCAAGCATCCAACTTGTAGTGGCATGACCCGCTTCATGGTAAGCAATAGTTTCCTTCTCACCAGGAGTGATTATTTTATTCTTTTTCTCTAATCCACCAACAATTCTGTCAACGGCATCCAAGAAATCTTGTTTAGTAACGGCTTTTTTCTCTTTTCTGGCAGCAATCAATGCAGCTTCATTACAAACATTGGCAATGTCCGCACCAGAGAAACCAGGTGTTTGTCTCGCTAAAAATTCTGTATCTAAAGCTTCAGCAGTTTTAATAGGTCTTAGGTGAACTTCAAAAATTTCTTCACGTTCCCTAATGTCCGGTAAGTCTACATATATCTGTCTGTCAAAACGTCCAGCACGCATTAATGCTTTATCCAATACATCTGCACGGTTGGTAGCGGCTAATACAATAACGTTGGTGTTTGTACCAAAACCGTCCATCTCAGTAAGTAGCTGGTTAAGTGTGTTTTCACGTTCATCATTAGAACCGGTAAAGTTGTTTTTACCACGTGCACGGCCAATAGCATCTATCTCATCTATAAATATAATGGCAGGTGATTTATCTTTAGCTTGTTTGAAAAGGTCACGTACTCTAGACGCACCAACACCAACAAACATTTCCACGAAATCAGAACCAGACAGAGAGAAGAAAGGTACTTTAGCTTCTCCTGCTACAGCTTTCGCTAAAAGGGTCTTACCTGTTCCCGGAGGACCTACAAGAAGGGCTCCTTTAGGTATCTTTCCTCCAAGAGAAGTATACTTGTCCGGGTTTCTAAGAAACTCAACAATTTCTTCGACTTCTTCTTTTGCGCCTTCTAGACCAGCAACATCTTTGAAAGATGTTCTAGTGTCTGTCTTCTCGTCAAAAAGTTTTGCTTTAGATTTTCCAATGTTAAAGAGTTGGCCACCAGCACCGCCGCCGCCGCCGCCAGACATTCTACGCATCAAATAAATCCAAATACCAATTATTAGAACAAAAGGTAATATGCCTAAAAGAAGGTCCATTAGATAATTATTGTCAGTATCATAATCGACAATAGTATCTAGGTTATTTTCTTTTTTTATGTTCTTTATTTCATTCTCAAAGTTCTGTAAATCACCATAATCCAACACATACTGAGGTACAACACCTGTTGAAGGAAGTAATGGCTTTTCAGCTACATCTTTATGAACATCCTTTGCCATAGCTTCGTCTGTTAGGAAGACTTTAGCCTGACGGGTATTGGTAATGATCATAATTTCTTTGACATCACCATTTCTAAGGTATTCTTGTAACTCAGAAGTTGTTGTTTTTTTTGTACTGGCTAAGTTGCCACTACCTATAAATTGAAAACCAATTAAAAGTATTGCGATCAATCCATAAATCCACCATGAGCTGAACTTCGGTTTCTTTGTATTCGTGTTGTTATCTTTAGCCATTATTTTTTTTTACTGATTCAAACTGCTACTACTTTCTATCTTGGTTACTTTAGCGTCTCCCCAAAGGCCCTCAATATCATAATACTCCCGAATATGTTTCTGGAAAACATGTACAACAACATTAACGTAATCCATTAGTACCCATTCCGCATTGTCTTCGCCTTCTACATGCCAAGGTTTATCTTGGATTGCTTTACTAACGATTTTACGAACTGATCCTACTATGGCGTTTACATGTGTGTTTGAAGTACCGTTACTAATTATAAAGTAGTCACAAACTGTGTTTTCTATATCTCTAAGATCAAGTAAATAAATATCATGACCCTTAACTTCTTCTATTCCCTGTAATATCAATGCAATTAGTTCATCTGCACTGGCTTTGCTTTTTTGCATTCAAAAATTTTAGTTTGTACAAAGTTATTATTTTTTTGTTCTTTTAGACCTAGTTTTTTATAATAGATACAATATATTCTAAATAAGCCTAGCATGAACATAATCAAACTTGATGCCACGGACTCTACAAACGCATATTTAAAGCGTTTGTTGTCTGATGGTTTGGGGGCTGATTTTACAGTAATTACCGCAAAAAAACAGCTGAAAGGTAAAGGTCAGATGGGTGCTAAATGGGAATCTGATTCTGGTAAAAACCTTACGTTTAGTGTTTTAAGACAGGATTTGGGTTTAAGTGTTACTGATTATTTTGTTTTAAACATTTGTGTTTCGCTAGCCGTTTACAAAACCTTAAAGGCGCACCAAGTGCCAGATTTAAGTATAAAATGGCCCAACGACATTCTGTCAGGTACTTCAAAAATTTGTGGAATTCTTATTGAAAATATTCTTTCTGGAAATTTAATAAATACCGCTATTATAGGAATTGGCCTTAATGTTAACCAAACCTTCTTTGGTGAACTGGAAAATGCATCGTCTTTAAAACTGATATTAGGGAGCAATTTTGACTTAGATGAGCTACTACATGAAGTTGTAGAAAACCTAAAATCAATTTTTTTAGAATCAAATACTAATAGCATAGAAAATCTCTGGAAAGCTTACGAAGAGGTTCTTTTTAGAAAAGACAAACCCTCAACTTTTGAGAATAAACAAAATGAGTTGTTCATGGGCTTTATTCGCGGAGTTTCACCAACAGGGAGACTTCAAATAACGCTTGAGGACAACGTGCTAAAAGAATTTGATATTAAAGAGGTGAAATTGCTCTACTAATTAAATCTTCGTTAAGTTATCAGATAAAGTACCCATAAAATTTGTTATGGGATGCTTGATCATCATAGCCATCATAGCGTTAAACTTACCTTCAAAACTTAAAGACACTTTACTTTCTGTATCGCTTACGGCAATAATATCTGCAGTTAACGTAAATGGTAATTTATCGCTTGCTGCACCTAAAATAATTTGACTGTTAGGAGTCTGGGTTTGGCGTTCCAATACAATTTGAGGCATGCCTTTTAGTGCAAAAAGAAATCGATCTTCGTTTATTACTTCAAACTTATCGATATTATCCGGCATCAATTTTTCGAAATTCTTTAGGTCTGTCAAGAAATCATAGACTTCTTTGTCTCCCTTTGAAATATCTTTTTGAGGTGTTTCTATGTGCATAGTACTATTATTGTTGCCATTTAGATGGATTTTTTCTCCATTCAAATAAGGTGTTTAACTGATCTTCTTTAATAAATTTAGTGTCTGAAGCTTGCTCAATTAGATGCTCATAGTCGCTTAATGTGTTTAAAGAAACATTTTTTTCTTCAAAATTACTTTGCGCAACATCAAAACCGTAAGTAAAAATGGCTAACATGCCCTTAACATTGGCGCCAGCCTCCGTTAAAGCGTCTACAGCGTTCAAACTACTTTTTCCAGTACTAATTAAATCTTCAATAACTACTACTGTTTGATTGGGTTCTAATTGCCCCTCAATCTGGTTTTTTCTTCCGTGAGATTTTGGCTCAGGTCTTACGTATATGAACGGAAGTCCTAAGAAATCTGCAACTAAAGCCCCAATTCCTATAGCGCCAGTGGCTACTCCGGCAATAATATCCGGTTTGCCATAAAGTGCTTCTACCTGCTTTGCCATTTCTTCTCTAACGAAGTTTCTAATGACAGGATAGGAGAGTATTATTCTATTATCACAATAGATTGGAGATTTCCATCCGGAAGCCCATGAGAAAGGATTTTCCGGTTTCAACTTAATTGCATTAATTTGCAATAGAAGTTCGGCCGTTTTCTTGGCGGTATTTTTGTCTAAAACCATGACGCAAATGTATAAA
Source organism: Zobellia barbeyronii (assembly GCF_018603515.1). Classification (GTDB taxonomy): domain Bacteria; phylum Bacteroidota; class Bacteroidia; order Flavobacteriales; family Flavobacteriaceae; genus Zobellia; species Zobellia barbeyronii. The sequence goes on along the minus strand of NZ_JACATN010000003.1, from coordinate 651,675 downwards.
GTTTTTGTGAACGAATTGCCTTTGATCCTAACAAATAAACTCTCGGAAACTGGAGGTGGTGAATATTTTTTGCTAAACGAAGCTTCTATTCAAGAAGCTATAAAGGCGTTGAGGAAGAAAAAATTGACCGAAGCCTACATATATCACCCTAATCATGAGGATATTCTTAAGAAGTTTACTCATAAAATTCCGCTAGTAGTTGCAGCGGGTGGAGTGGTTACGAATGACTTGGGAGAGGTGCTATTTATCTATAGAAATGATAAATGGGATTTGCCAAAAGGAAAATTGGATAAAGGTGAGTCTATAGAAGCTTGTGCCATAAGAGAAGTTATGGAAGAAACTGGTGTAAAAGATTTACGGATAGAGAACTTCCTTAGAATTACCTATCATATATTCAGCAATAATGGGGTGTATACTCTAAAAGAGGTGCATTGGTATGCAATGAGAACTAGTTTCATGGGAAAACTTAAGCCAGAAAAGAAGGAAGGAATAATTAAAGCAAAGTGGAAAGGTCCCAAAAAGATCCAAGAAGCACTTTTAAATTCTTACAACAATATAAAAATCCTTTTTGGGGCATAAGCATTAGTTTTTCATTATTCTATATACCGGATATTGCAAATGGGCCGCTTCATAATGGTCCGAATGTTTATAAAGCCAATCTAGTTGCACGTACCAATTAGTGTTAAATGTTGTGTCGTTAGCTTTCTTTGAAAGGAAACTATCTCTCAATATTTGATTTTCTTCTAGTAATTTTGCTGCTTCATCTTCAAACACGTAAGGAGAGAAACCTTCTTTTTGTTGTAAAACCGAATCGAAAAAATTCCAATTAAAGAAAGAATCTTTTGTTTCGGGTTCCAAGGTTTCCAAAATATACCTAATACCTTCTTGCTCCGTAGGAATGATAATATCCCCTTGTTGAAATTTTAGTTTTTTAGTGGAGTTTGTTACTTCCGTATCATAGTGCGGGTAATGGCCTTCGTATGGGTAGTCTAAGGTCTTGTAGCTGTCTATTTTGTACGATTGTACAGTAAGTACCGTGTCTTTCTTAATGGTGTTATAGTCTATTTTGTTAAGTTCTAATAACGAAAGAGCTTTACGCCATCCCTTTTTTAAAATGTAAGCTTCGGGAATTATCACGGAATCAACAGCTTTGTAAAAATTTTGATAGGCTACTTTTTTGGTAAAGGGCCTGGTTCTGTCATATTTTAGACGCGTTAACCCTGTGACTTCACTGGTAAGTATGTCACCTTCATATCCCTTAAAATCTAAAATTGTAGTTTTTGTAGTATCTACCTGCCATTTGGTAGGGTAGTGGGTCCAATCTTTATGTCTGTGTTTTGCTTCTGCTCTAAGTTGTTTTATTTGTTTAAAATCTGTCTCTGCTAAATCAATCATTTTGGTCATTAGAGTATAAGTGCCATCTACTCTTTGTTTGTAAGGTTTAAGCATGTGAGTTTCTACCATCATGCCAAACGTATTCCATAATGTGGTATAACCTGTAGAGTATCTAGGGTAATCCATAAATTGAGAAAACCCTTTTTCCGGTACTTGGTTAAAAACATTTACATAGGGAGTAATATCCCATTCCGCGTCCTGCAATGATTTTTCTAGGGACGGCATCATCTTATTGTTAACGTATTTGCCCAATTCGCCACCTAATTTGTCGTGTTGGGTAAAGAGGTGTGTCAGCGTGTATTGGTAATCCGCCCCATTACTTACATGGTTGTCTATAAAAATATCAGGTTTAACCATATGGAAGATTTGAAAAAATGTTCGCGCATTTTTTGTGTCCGCCTTAATAAAGTCTCTATTGAGGTCATAGTTAAGTGTGTTCCCGCGAAAGCCGTATGATTTAGGTCCGTTCTGGTTTGCTCTGGTTGAGCTGTTCCTGTTTAGCGCTCCACCAACATTGTAGATGGGTATAGTGACCAACACAGTATTTTTTGGAGCCTTTAATTTACCTGTGGCAAAATCCCTATACAGCATCATTGTAGCATCAATACCATCACTCTCGCCAGGGTGTATGCCGTTGTTAATGAAAAGAATAGTTTTCTTGTCGCTTATTTTTTGAAAGTTGAAGTCCCCGTCAGGGTTGTAGGTAATAATATGTAGTGGGTGCCCACTATCTGTATCACCAATAGTCTGCATGTTTATTTCAGGAAACTCCTTAGCTAAATGAATATAAAAATCTATTGTTTCTAGATATGTGGCAGTTTCATTGCCATCACTAAGTTCAAAATGAGTTTTATGATCTGCTGTCTTGTCCTGCTGTTCTGTTTCGCATGAAAAACAAACCAGTACGACTACCAAAAGAATGGTAAATAAGAAGGGGTTGATACTCGTAGATATTCGTCGCATATATCAAAAATAAGCAAAAACAGGTAAGCTTATACTATGCAATTTTGGTAATCTCGGCAACGTGTTCTTTACGGATGGGTTTATTATTGAAGGTAATGGTATGGGCAGTTTTTTTCTTGAAATCCTCCCAATTTTGCAAATCTAGGGTGTCAATAGAAGAGGTGATAATGTTTACCCTTACCTTATCTGTTAAGTTTAGGGTTATAAATTCATCTAAGAATTGCCACCCGTCCATAATTGGCATATTAATGTCCAAGAAAATTACCTGAGGCGTTTTTTTATTTTCCTCAATTCTCTTTTTAATTCCTTCTATTGCCAATTTACCATTACGGTATACCGTAATGTCACTACAATCAACCACAAGACTCAACATCTTTTGAATGCCAAAAACCGTAATAGGGTCATCGTCAATAATGCAAATGCTTTCAATTTTGTTCATTAAAATATATTTTGAAGGTAGTACCTACGCCTACCTCACTAGCAACTGTCACTTTGCCGTTCATTGCCTCTATTTGGTTTTTGGTTATGTAAAGACCAATGCCTCTGGAGTCACTGTGATCATGAAAGGTCTTGTACATTCCAAATAATTTGTCGCCGTATTTTTTAAGATCAATACCTAAGCCGTTATCTTCAATAGATAGAACTATAAATCCGTTTTCGCTTATTGCACTCAACGTAATTAATGGTGGTCTATCTGGGTGTTTATATTTTACAGCATTTGTAATGAAGTTCATTAAAATACTGTCTATATATGAAGGAATAACTTTTATGGCCGTATGTTCAGATATCGCATTTATTATTTTAGCATTATTGTTGACTAAAAATTCTTTTAGATTTCGTTTTACGGAAACTATGCGCTGATTTAATCGAATAGGTTTTCGTTCAAGATTGATGTTCGTGTTGATCGCCACTACCTCGTTCAGATTTTCTAATGTCTCCAATAAATTATCCGATGCATGTGTAAGCATTTTAACAATGTGGGTCTTTTCTTCTTCGTTTTTTTCGTTGGTAAGAAAATCCAATAACATGGAGAAGTTAGCGGTATGTGAACGTAGGTTGTGAGAAACAATGTGAGCAAAGTTTACCAGTTTCCTGTTCTGTTGTGAGGTAACGTTTATAAGGTCACGTAATTCTTGTTCCTTTTGCTTGATGTCCGAGATATCCATACTGATGCCTACCAGACCCTGAGCTTTACCATTATTTCCTAACAAAGGTATTTTTGAAGTAAGGAAAGTAGCTATTCTACCGTCTTTAGTTTCGTTTATAGTCTCCCTACTTAATATAGGAATAAGAGTTTCCATTACTTGTAGGTCCTCAGCTCTAGAAAGTGATGCAACATCCTCATTGAAAAGCTCAAAATCACTTTTCCCCAATAATTTATCGGCATTGTCAACACCCATATAGTCACATTCTGATTTGTTAACCAGAATTTTTCTAGATTCAGTATCTTTTATAAATACGTTTAATGGCAAATTGTCAATAAGCGTGCGGAGTAAGAGTTCATTTTCTTTGGTCTTGGTTTCTGATTGTACCTCTTTTTCAATATTTTGTAAAGTTCCTTTAACGCCCACTATTTTGCCATCTAAATAGGTTGGCATACCGGCTATTTGAACCCAAATTTCTTTTCCTTTGGAAGTTCTAAACTGTAATTTTTCGTTCCATTTGGTACCCTTGCTCATGGTTTCATGAACCAACATAGATACGGTATTTCTACTGTATCCATCTTTATAGGAAGAAATGGCAGCATCAAACGTAAATTCGTAATCTTGGTCAACATCATATATTTTGCGAATCACATCACAACATACAAGTTTGTCATTTAAAATATCGTAATCCCAAACTCCAATCTGACTAATCTCGCACATAGCGTCCAAAAGCGATTGAAGTCTATCTCCTTCTTCGTTTTTAAGTTTTTTTTCGGTAATATCTTCAAAGTGAATAATAAGACCAATGGTTTCGCCAGTATCATTTTGCCATGCTGTACATGCCCATTTATACCATTTTGAACCGGCAGCACTTTTTAGAGTGTAATTTAGATTCGCATCATGAGACTCATCCGTAAGGTAATTGTAAAGTTTTTTCTCCCAATTGTCACTAAGGGTTGTGAAAAGTTCATTGATTGGTTTGCCAAAAGTGTTTTTAGCTTCAAAAGAAAAGTCACTCATAAACTTGTCGGACGCATAAATAACCTCGAACTTTTTGTTCGTGAAAACAGTGGCCGTTGGCAGCTGTTTTACAAGTGGGTTATTTTGTATGGTTTTGGTTCCGTTCAAGATCATGTGGTAATTTCTTACTAAACTAGGCGCATTTGGCGTGATAATTAAACCTTTGTTGTGAATAGTATCAAACTCGTTGTGTTGCTAGGATAATAGGATGTTTGGCTTAGTTAAAAAACCATTTATGTTGTATTTACTTACAAAATACAAATAATTAATAACAATAGCCTCCCTTGAAATATCATATTCGGAAATAAACTCAAAAAATTAAGATATACGGACAGTATCAGGCACAAGGCTGGTATAGTCGCCACCATTACGAATTACATCTCTAACGATAGAAGAACTGATGTAAGATTTTCCTGAACTTGTGAGTAAAAAAACGGTTTCTATCTCAGATAATTTTCTATTTGTGTGTGCAATAGCTTTTTCAAATTCAAAATCTCCGGGATTTCGTAAGCCTCTTAAAATGAAATCGGCATCTACTTTCTTACAGAAATCTACTGTAAGACCTTCGTACGTAAGAACTTTAATTTTAGGTTCATCTTTAAAAGCAGTTACAATAAACTTCATACGCTCCTCTAGTGAGAACATATATTTTTTATCGGCATTTACGCCAATAGCTATTATAATCTCATCAAAAAGAGTAATGCCTCTTTGAATTATATCAGAATGACCTAAGGTAAGTGGGTCAAAGGAACCTGGGAATATAGCGCGTCTCATATGTTCTACAGAAATTTGGAGCTGGTTTTGCCCGTTCTTATAAAGTTATCCTTTTTTACTTAAAGCTTCATCTACGGCACTGGTGAACAATTCTTCAAGAGTAATACCGGCCTTTTCTGCCTGCTGTGGCAAAATACTTTCAGTAGTAAGGCCAGGAGTGGTATTCATTTCTAACATAAAAGGTTCGTCGCCAATAAAAATAAACTCGCTTCTGGAATAGCCTTTCATTTTTAATACCTCGTATGCACGTTTGGCAAGTTCTTCAACCTTTTCTTGCTGTATTCTGGAAATACGAGCTGGAGTAATTTCTTGAGATTTTCCCTCGTACTTTGCCTCGTAATCAAAAAAGTCGTTTTCTGTTACTATCTCCGTAATAGGTAAAACTTTCGTTTTGCCTTTATAGGTTATAACACCAACGGAAACTTCCGTGCCGTCTAGAAAAGATTCAATGATAATTTCATCATCTTCTTTATAGGCATTTTCTATGGCACTCTTTAGACTCTCCTTTTCATGAACTTTAGAAATACCAAAACTGCTTCCGGCCTTATTTGCTTTTACAAAACAGGGTAAACCTACTTTTTCGATTATAGCCTCTTCATCTATTTTATCACCTAAGTTTAAATAATAGGATGGCGCAGCGTTAATTCCGTAAGGTTTTAAAACACTTAAAAGGTCTCTCTTGTTAAAAGTAAGGGCAGATTGGTAATAGTCGCAAGAAGTCTGTGGCATACCCAGCAGTTCAAAATAAGCTTGCATAAGTCCGTCTTCTCCCGGTGTACCATGAATTGCGTTAAAAACACAATCAAAACTGAGGGTTTTATTTCCTAGGTTTACGGTAAAGTCATTCTTATTTATGGGGTGCTCTTTTTCATTCTCATCAACATAGACCCATTTGTCCTTAAAAATATGGATAGGGTAAGTATTGAACCTTTCCTTATTAATGTAGGTATGCACCACATTTCCACTTTTTAGCGAAATTTTATATTCGCTACTGTAACCACCCATAATAATGGCAATATTTTTCTTCATACGACCGTTTAAAATTTACTCAATAAAACGAAACCGAAATTAAACAAAAAAAGCAACACGAGTTCACTATATTTGTTGCGTTAAAAGGAACCCGATGCGTAATTTTTTCAATTTTTTAAAAAGTAAGGTATTTTTTATTCAAATAGGTCTAGCCATATTGGTTTTGATACTTTTTGTTTTTTTTACGTTACGTTGGTTAAGTTCAACCACAAATCATGGTGAATTTGTTGAAGTACCTGACTTTGGTAAAATGTCCGTACCGGATATGCGCAAAGCTGCAGAGGAGGCAAAATTAAGATATGAGGTCTTGGATTCTGCTAATTTCAATCCAGATTATCCTAGATTCTCTATTATAGAGCAAACACCTCCCGCAGGTAATAAGGTAAAAGAAAATCGTAAAATATACTTTACTGTAAATCCATCTGGTTATAAGAAGGTTTCTGTACCTAATATAATACAGGTTACACAACGTAATGCAGAATCTATGCTGCGCGCCGTTGGTTTAGATGTACAACGCGTTACATATATAGACCAATTGGGTAAAGACATGGTATACTATATAAAGTATAAAGGAAAACAGATTAAGCCTGGTGATAAACTACCTAAAACTTCAAAAGTAGAATTGGTTTGTGGCAACGGTTCTATAACCGAGAAAGCAAGGGTTCAAGCAGATTCAGAATAATACATGCAAACACCAGAAAATCAAGAACCAAACGATGATGACCTTTTTGAGCATCACCGTGTCATAGCCTCTAAGGGGCAAGAGCCGTTAAGAGTAGATAAATTCTTAATGAACTTTATTGAATACGCTACCCGAAATAAAATTCAACAATCTGCTAAAAGCGGACATATTTGGGTGAATGGGACTATCGTAAAACAAAATTATAAGGTAAAACCAAATGATGAGGTAAAGGTGTTATTTGAACATCCGCCTCATGAATTTCTTTTGATTCCAGAAGATATTCCTATAGATGTTGTCTATGAAGATGATGTTCTGTTGGTTGTGAATAAGCCTGCAGGTATGGTCGTGCATCCTGGTCATGGAAACTATTCCGGGACACTTATAAATGCACTTTTACACCATGTTAAAGATTTACCTTCAAACAGTAATGAACGTCCTGGTCTTGTACATCGTATAGATAAAGACACTTCAGGGTTATTGGTAGTTGCCAAAACGGAAGCCGCCATGACACATTTGGCGAAACAATTCTTTGATAAAACTTCTGAAAGGGAATATGTTGCCTTAGTATGGGGTAATGTTCAAGATGATGAGGGTACTATAGAAGGAAATGTTGCTAGAAATCCTAAGAACCGCCTTCAAATGCATGTTTTTCCTGATGGAGATGAAGGTAAAGAAGCCGTAACGCACTATTCTGTAATAGAGCGGTTGGGTTATGTTACTTTGGTGTCGTGTAAGTTAGAAACTGGTCGTACGCATCAAATAAGGGTGCATATGAAATATATTGGCCATACGCTTTTTAATGATGAGCGCTATGGAGGTGATAAAATTTTAAAAGGAACCACGTTTACAAAATATAAACAGTTTGTAGATAATGCCTTCAAAATTTTACCGCGTCAGGCATTGCATGCTAAAACGCTAGGTTTTGTGCATCCCGTAACTGGAGAAACTATGCGATTTGATTCTGAGATTCCGCAAGACATGGTAGAGTGTATTGAAAAATGGAGACATTACTCAAATCACAGCAGCTAACTTATAAATAACATTGATACCCGTATCAATAACTCTTTTCTTTAGCCATAGGTCACGTTGATAATCATCAGTATTTTTACCTTAAGTTTTAGAAAATAGACACTAGTATGAAAATTGTTATCTCACCTGCAAAATCATTGGATTTTGATAAAGATTATCCCAGATTTAGGGAAACACAGCCTCAATTTTTAGATGAAGCCTTAAAGCTGAACAAAATTTTAGCCAAGAAAAACCCGAAAGACCTATCTGAATTGATGGGCATTTCAGATAAATTGGCACAGCTTAATTATGAAAGGAATCAAAGTTTTGAGGTGCCTTTTACTTTGAAAAATGCCCGTCCTGCTATTTATGCTTTTAATGGTGATGTCTATCAAGGTTTAGACGCCTATAGCATGCCCGCGCGTAATGTGGAGAAACTGCAGGAAAAACTACGGATTCTTTCTGGTCTCTATGGCTTTTTACGTCCTTTAGATTTAATGCAACCCTATCGTTTAGAAATGGGTACACACTTAAAAGTGGGTAGAAAGAAGAATCTTTACGAATTCTGGAAAAAGACTTTAACTGAGGAATTAAATTCAGAGTTGAAAGAAGATGAACTTTTTATCAACTTAGCGAGCAACGAATATTTTAGTGCAATAGATAAAAAGGCATTAAAAGTTCCTGTAATAAGTCCTGTTTTTAAAGACTGGAAGAATGACAAGCTTAAGATAATCAGCTTTTATGCTAAAAAAGCACGAGGTTCCATGGTTCGTTACATTATTGACAAAGATGTAAACACGCTAGATGAACTTAAGGGGTTCAATTATGACGAGTATGAATTTAGTGAAGCACACACCGTCAAAGAAAACGAACCCGTTTTCATTAGATAATTATTTCTTTTTTTTAATATCAATTTTTTCTTCCACGGTAGGGCGTCTCTTGATTTTTCTTGGTCGCCTTGCCCCAAAAGAGCGATTTGCAATTTTGCCTCTTCTCGTTTTTATATCTCCTCGTCCCATATCTTTCTATTCTTTGTTTTAATATACAGTTTTAGATTTACAACTTCAAATGAAGTGTCTAAAAACCACTTTATTTGTCTGAGAAACTTCACAATTTTCCTTTAATTAATAGGCTTTTGATATTGCTATAGTAAGTCAAAAAAGTTAAGTTTGTTTGAATCGGTTTTTAAACACGAATTTAAACAACGCAGAAATGAAAATAGAGAAGGTTTTAGTAGCGAATAGAGGAGAGATTGCTATACGTATTTTCAGGGCCTGCGTTGAAATAGGAGTTCGTACAGTGGGTATTTATACTTACGAAGATCGGTATTCTCTACACCGCTATAAAGCTGATGAATCCTACCAAATTGGAGAGGACAACGAACCGCTAAAACCGTATTTAGACATTGACGCCATTATAAAGGTGGCAAAGGAGAATAATGTAGATGCCATTCACCCGGGTTACGGATTTCTATCTGAAAATGCCAAATTTGCTCAAAAATGTGAGGATAACGGTATTGTTTTCGTTGGACCTAAAGTATCAGTTTTAAAAGCCTTAGGCGATAAGATTACTGCTAAAGAAGTGGCGGTAGCGAATAATATTCCTGTTATTCAAAGTAGTGATAAAGATTTAACAGATGTAAAAATAGCCATTACGGAAGCCAAAAGAATTGGTTATCCGTTAATGTTAAAAGCAGCTTCTGGCGGTGGTGGTCGCGGAATGCGGGTTATTAGAACACAAGAAGAATTAGAAAAAGGTTTTCCAGAAGCTAAAAGAGAATCATTGAACGCCTTTGGCGATGATACGGTTTTCTTAGAAAAATTTGTTGAGAATCCAAAGCATATAGAAGTACAAATTGTTGCTGATACGCATGGTAACATAGTACACCTTTATGAGCGGGATTGTTCGGTGCAAAGAAGGTATCAGAAGGTTATAGAATTTGCGCCATCTATAGGGCTTCCCCAAGAAACAAAAGATAGTCTGTATAAATATGCAATAGATATTTGTAAGGCGGTTAATTACAATAATATTGGTACCGTAGAATTTCTGGTAGATGATGATGGTAGTATCTATTTTATTGAAGTAAACCCTCGTATACAGGTAGAGCATACGGTTACAGAAATGATTACCAATATAGATTTGGTAAAGGCACAATTGTTTATCGCCGGTGGATATAAACTTTCCGATACCCAAATTAAAATACCTAATCAAGAATCTGTTCAGGTAAATGGTATTGCACTGCAGTGTAGAATAACAACAGAGGACCCGTCTAATGACTTTAAGCCAGATTATGGCGTAGTAACTACGTATAGAAGTGCTTCTGGTTTTGGTATTCGTTTAGATGCAGGAAGCATCTATCAAGGTGTGGTTATTTCTCCTTTTTTCGATTCAATGCTGGTAAAGGTATCTGCACGTAGCCGAACTTTAGATGGTTGTTGTAGAAAAATGAGACGTGCTTTGGCGGAGTTCCGTATTCGCGGTGTAAATACGAACATGGCATTTTTAGATAATATTCTAAAGCATGATACTTTCCGTGAAGGAAAAGTAACGGTTAATTTCATTAAAAATGAACCTAAACTTTTTGAGTTTGTAGAGCCTAGAAATAGAGCTAATAAGCTTATTACATTTATAGGAGAAACTATTGTAAACGGAAACTCTGACGTTAAAAATTACGACCCTAACCGAAAATTCACAAAACCGAAAGTACCATCGTTTTTAAAAACGGACAGCTATCCTAAGGGAACAAAAGATTTGTTGATCGAGATGGGGCCAGAGAAGTTTTCCCAATGGTTAAAAGCGGAGAAAAAAGTACATTTTACGGATACCACCATGCGTGACGCCCACCAAAGTTTATTGGCGACCCGTATGCGAACGGTAGATATGATGAAAGTAGCCGAAGGTTACGCTAAAAATCATCCTGAGATATTTTCTATGGAGGTTTGGGGTGGTGCCACTTTTGATGTTTGCTTGCGGTTTTTACACGAAAACCCTTGGGAGCGTTTAGCTCTTCTGCGAAAAGCAATGCCAAATGTACTGTTGCAAATGCTTATTCGTGGTTCAAATGGAGTAGGGTATACTGCTTATCCAGATAACCTGATTGAAAAATTTGTAGAGGAATCTTGGAATACTGGAGTAGATGTCTTTAGGATTTTTGATTCATTAAACTGGATGAAATCCCTTGCGCCATGTATTGAACATGTGCGAAAGCGAACGGGAGGTCTAGCAGAAGGTTCCATCTGTTATACAGGTGATATTTTAGATCCTTCCAAAACAAAATACGACTTAAAATATTACATACAACTGGCTAAGGATATAGAGAATGCCGGAGCCCATATTCTTGGAGTAAAAGATATGGCCGGACTTTTGAAACCAAATGCCGCTTTTGAGCTAATTTCGGCATTAAAGTCAGAAATAAATATTCCTATTCATTTGCATACGCATGATACGTCTTCCGTGCAAACGGCTACTTATTTAAAAGCTATTGAAGCTGGAGTAGATGTTGTAGATGTGGCTTTAGGAGGTCTTTCTGGGCTTACCTCGCAACCTAACTTCAACTCGGTTGTAGAGATGTTGCGCTTTAATGAGCGGGAGAATAAAATGAATACCGATAAGTTAGCCGAGTATTCTGATTATTGGGAAGGTGTAAGAAATTACTATTACACTTTTGAATCTGGATTGAAGTCAGGTACGGGAGATGTGTATCATCATGAAATTCCTGGTGGACAATATTCCAATTTAAAAGGTCAAGCTATTGCTTTGGGTCTTGAAACCAAGTTTACGGATGTGACCAAAATGTATGCTGAGGTTAACCAAATGTTTGGTGATATTGTAAAAGTTACACCTAGTTCCAAGGTAGTAGGAGATATGGCTCAATATATGGTTAGTAATAACCTGACTGTAGCAGACGTGATGGAAAAAGGTCAGGATATTTCCTTTCCGGAATCTGTAAAAAGCTTTTTCAGGGGAGACCTTGGGCAGCCAGTTGGTGGATTTCCTAAGAAATTGCAGAAGATTGTTTTAAAGGATGAGAAACCATATACGAATAGACCTAATGCTCACCTAGAACCAATAGATTTTGATAAGGAGTTCAAAGCTTTCAAAAGAAAGTTCAGTAAAGGAATGGGTAGACCGCTTGAAATGACCGATTTACTTTCGTACCAATTATATCCAAAAGTGTTTACGGATGCATATAACAACCATGTAAAATATGGTAATGTGGTGAACATACCTACCAAAAATTTCTTTTATGGTATGGATGTGGGCGAAGAGATTATGGTGGAGCTTGAAGGCGGAAAGAACGTTTTAATTTCTTTAATGCTTAAGGGAGAACCTGATGAAGCTGGAAACGTTAGTATTTTCTTTAAAATTAACGGACAGCTTAGAAACGTTTTGATAAAGGATACATCTGTAAAAGTCGAAAAGCAAGAAAACGTAAAGGCAGATTCTTCTGATCCAAAACAAATTGGTGCACCATTGCAGGGGCTATTGTCTACCGTGTTAGTTAAAACAGGGCAGGAAGTAAAAAGAAACCAACCATTGTTTGTAATCGAGGCCATGAAAATGGAAACTACGGTAACAGCTACGGAAGAAGGTGTTGTTGCTAAAGTTCAATTGAAAGGTGGTTCTTTGGTGAATTCTGATGATTTGGTGCTGACCCTTAAATAGGTATACTTTTGTATCTATGTTCTTACACACGCATCCTTATGAGCCTTTCATCTTTGAACAAGCAGAAAAGCTAATTGTTGGCACGTTGCCACCACCTAGATTTACGACTGGTGATTTAAAGGTAGATGATGTAGATTTTTGCTACGGTAGCAGAAATGGCATGCTTTGGCCTATTCTTAATCGTATTTTTGATTTAGGTCTAGTATATGAAAATACCCATTTAGCCATTGAGCAACGCAAGAATTTTTTGGTTTCTAATAAAATTGGGGTCTGCGATATTGTTGAAGCAGCGCAGCGGGATAAAGTAGATGCTTCTGACCTGGGAATGCAAAATGTGAAGTTAAGAGATTTAGTTCATTACTTAGAACTTTATCCGAAACTAAAGACTATCCTTTTCATGGGCGGTAACAGTAAAAACGGACCGGAATACTTTTTTAGAAGACTTTTGAAACCTTTAGGCTTGAAGCTTAAAACTATTTCTGATCAAGTGCCTCGTGTGTATGAACTACAACTTCCTAAATCCAAACGAATTATACGTACAGTTTCATTAACGGCGCCATCAGGTGCGGCAAATAGGGCAGTGGGTAGTTTGGATTCCTATAAAGAGATGAAAGCTGCAGATGCCAATTTTAATACATTGGATTTTCGGGTTATGCAGTACCGTGATTTTTTCACTCGATAATCGAGATTAAATGCTCCGAGGCTTACCTCAAAATCAAAGTGTATTCCTTTTAATGCCTCGTGGGCTTGCCCCGAAGTAGTTTACTTTCTAAGATATCTATTTTATTTCCTCTTCAAAAAACACCAATCAAATTGTCATAAACTAAAAAGAGTCTCATCGGTTACGACAAGACTCTTTTACGAGAACACTATATGAAAATGAAAAATTTTGATTCGGTATTAATTACATTGTAAATGTACTGCCTTGTACTGCTTCTAGGTAATTATTGTTGTCAAGGTTGTTGTTTTTGTGGTGTAGCACTGTATTTTTGTTATAAGACGTATTGGAGTGGTGATAGTCGTGGATTATTGCCGATATTTACGAATCGAAATCGATATATAATTGTCTTTAAATTTTAATAAAGCCTATGGCGCATTCAGAAAGATTGGTTGAGTTTAAAAAATCGGTCAACAATAAGTTTAATGTTTATAATAGCCTGTTCTTAAATTTGCCGTATCGCGATATTGAGAATGTGGGTATGCTTATTCCTTTATTGTTGGATCAATGCCAAAAAGGCTTGAGTTCAGGTCTTAATCCTCAAGAAATTCTGGAAGGTTTTTTTGCGAATTATGTGGAAATAAAATCGGAGAAAGACCAAATCGATTTTATGTTCAAAATCATTCAATATGTTGAAAGACAGGTGGTTTTGTATGATAGTGTTGAGGATGCTGCTTTTCCTAAATTACAAGAGCACACAAAATCACTATCTATAAAAGATTATTTTCAACTAGTAGATAAAAATAAAAGTTGGGACAAGGTATCTAAAAAGCTATCAACATTTAGTGCTCGTTTGGTACTTACAGCACACCCTACGCAGTTTTATACACCTGCGGTGTTAGATATTATTGAAAAATTACGTTCTCTTATATTGGAGGATAAGATAGATGATATTGATGTTGTTTTACAGCAATTAGGTCTTACTTCTTTGATCAATTCTAAAAAACCAACTCCTTTAGATGAGGCAAAGAATATTATTTATTTCTTACGCCATGTCTATTACAATGCAGTAGGTGATTTATACGCTTATATCAAAGAGAATATCAACAAAGCCGATTTTGAGAATCATAACATTATGAAACTAGGCTTTTGGCCTGGTGGAGACCGTGACGGTAACCCATTTGTAACTGCAGATATCACTAAAGATGTTGCAGACGAACTTCGCGTTACCTTAATGAAGTGTTACTACAATGATTTAAAAATCATTCAGGAAAAGTTGACCTTCAAAGATGTACAAGAACCGTTACAAAAGCTTAGAAGTAACTTGTATGCGGCTATGTTCGATTCTAAGAAAACAGTAGGATATGATGATATTTTACAACCACTTCTTGATACAAAGGAGTTATTGATTAACAAATATCATAGCCTTTACCTAAAGGAGTTGGAGAATTTTATTGATAAGGTAAAGATATTCAAGATTCACTTTGCTACGCTAGATGTAAGACAAGATCATAGCAAGCACTTATTGGCTGTAGAGACTATTTTGAAAAAGAATAAGTTGATTAAGGAAGATATCAATGAGCTTTCGCAAGATGCATTGATTGATATTCTTATCAATAAGGACATTACGATTAATGCTGGTGATTATTCTGAGGATATTATTAAGGATACCATAAACAACATTCAGCAATTAAAAGGTATTCAGGATTCTAATGGCGAAGATGGCTGTAATCGTTATATCATAAGTAACTCTGAGGATATATTTTCTGTATTGTTCGTTTTTGGATTGTTCAGATGGTGTGGTTGGAAGAAGGAAGATATCAGTTTTGATATTGTGCCTTTGTTCGAAACTATGATTGGTATGGATGGCGCTGAGAATACTATGCAGACGCTTTTTGATTTACCTGAATATAATGCACACTTAGAAAGAAGAAATAAAAAGCAGACTATTATGCTTGGTTTTTCTGATGGAACGAAGGACGGTGGTTATTTAAAAGCCAACTGGGCTATTTTTAAGACTAAGGAAACACTGTCTAAAGTTTGTGATAAAAATGGATTCAATGCTATTTTCTTTGATGGACGTGGTGGCCCACCGGCACGTGGTGGTGGTAAAACACACCGTTTTTATGCGGCACAGACAAAGACTGTTTCTAATCACGAAATTCAGTTGACCATACAAGGGCAAACTATTACAAGTACATACGGTACCAAGGAACAATTTATTCACAACAGTGAGCAATTGTTGACAGCGGGACTTTCAAATAACCTTTTTGGTAAAGAGAATGTAATTTCTAAAGAGCACAGAAAACTAATAGAGCAACTCTCTGAGTTGAGCTTTGGTAAGTATGATGCCCTTAAGCAGCATGATAAATTCATGCCTTACCTAGAAAACCGAAGTACTTTAAAATACTACCAGAAAGCTAATATTGGTAGTAGACCAGGTAAGAGAGGTAATAAGAAGAAATTAGAGCTCTCTGATTTAAGAGCAATATCTTTTGTAGGTTCTTGGAGCCAGTTGAAACAGAATGTTCCTGGTTACTTTGGGTTGGGTACTGCAATTCAAACCATTAAAGATGAAGGCAGGCTATCTGAGCTTAAAAAACTGTACAAAGAAGTACCTTTCTTTAAAGCTTTAATGAGCAATAGTATGATGTCTCTTTCTAAATGCTATTTTGAGCTTACCAGCTATATGCAGAAGGATGAAGAGTATGGTGCTTTTTGGAACATTCTTCATGAAGAATATCTATTGTCTAAGAAAATGTTGCTTCTGATTTCTGGAAGTAAAATTTTGATGGAAAATGAAGCTATTTCTCGTGAGTCAATCAGAATACGCGAAAATATTGTTCTTCCGTTATTGGTTATTCAGCAGTTTGCACTGCAGAAAATAGGACAAGATAAAGGGTTTAAAGATGAGTATGAAAAAATCGTTACCCGCTCGCTCTACGGTAATATTAATGCCAGTAGAAACTCAGCATAAAAATGAAGCCCTTACTTTTAAAGTAAGGGCTTTTTGTTTTAGTGTAAAGTGATTTTGCTTTCTTAATCCTCATAAACTTTAAACTCAGCACCCATACCGTAGTTGCGATGTCCGCTTTGAAGTAGTTTTGAGTTGGGATTATAGTTGCGGTCAAAAACTTGCCATTTTTTATCGTTGAAGAAAATGCGCCGTACGAAAGTGCGTTGCGTGGCTTCGCCTTTTACGAAAGGTAATAGGGGTCGGAATGAAGTGGATATTTTTTGAATGCCTCGGGCCGTCTTTATTTCTCTGTATTTTTTTGTTTCAACCAGTTTTCCATCGGTATTGGCATATCCTAACACTTGGATAGAAACAAAAATGCCAGACTCGGGTATGAAAATAGATTTGGATAGTAAATCCAACTCAAAAACCTTATCGGCTTTTTCATCCATAGCAAAAACTACGTTCTCGTAGGGTATGCCTACTCCTGGAGTTCCATTATTATTTTCGTAGAATTGAGCTCTAAAAATAGTAGCAAATTTCCCTTTCCCCTTAGATTTGTATTCAGATTCTGCATTGACCGGGAGATACAGTTTAGAAATTTGCGATACGTTATTTTCATATCTATTAAATAATACCGCTACTTCACTCTCTACAGTTGGTAACCAACAAGCAAAAATGTCTTTATGGGTTTCTGCCTTTTGTTTTCGAAACTTAAATTTTCCTTGTTTTGGAGCGGAAACTATGACTTCTCCAAGTTGTGAGACCTCAGGGACTAGAGAAACAATGTTGGTAGCTGCGTTAATCTCATCAGCTATAGTTACCGCTTTTTCTCTATATCCAAGTGCAGAAATATAAAGTGTATCTATATCGGGATACTTCTTTTTGGAAAAAATGAAAAGGCCTTCTTCGTCAGCAAAAGTGCCTAGCCCATCGCCAAATGATATTGTGGCAAAAGAAATGGGAGAACGGTCTTTGGTGTCTATAATTTTAATCTCTTGCGCATTGCCATAGCAGGCGGCGAGAAAGAAAAGAACTAGTATGTATCGTTTCATGGCGTAAACAATTATGTACAGAGAAATTCCCAATAAGGGCTTGTACTTTATTGAGAACGGGATTTACTGATTTTCAGTATTAAAAGCCGAAGTAATAAGAAAAAAGGAAACCCATGAAAAACCACATCAAACCAATCTTTGAATTGCATATTGACTGCACCACCCATTATCCATTTTACTTTACCCCAAATATGAGGCTCAGGAAAAAAAGGAGCAAGGCCAATAGTGAGGCATAGCAGTATTACAATCTTCCAGTTGTTAATAAGGTCTTTCATTAACGCGTATTTTAATCGAAGTCTATTATCTGATAGTTTTTGTAAATGCAGAAATTCCGTCTACGCCATGCCCATTTAAATGTTTGATAAAGGCAGAGCCTATAATAGCACCTTTTGCCGATTTTGTTGCTTGCTCAAAAGTCTCGGAGTTGCTTATGCCAAAACCAACTATTTGAGGATTATCTAGCTTCATATCTGCAATACGCTGAAAATAGGTTTGCTGTTCGTCACCAAAACCAGATTGCGCACCTGTTACACTTGCCGAGCTCACCATATAGATGAATCCGTTCGAAACCGAATCTATAAAACGAATACGTTCGTCAGAAGTCTGCGGTGTAATCAAGAATACATTGATGAGTCCGTATTTTTCGAACATCTCTTGATATTCTTCATGATAAACATCTACAGGTAAATCGGGTATGATAAGTCCGTCTATACCAATTTCTTGGCACTTTTTGCAAAACGCTTCTACCCCATATTGAAACATAGGATTAAAATATCCCATGATAATAAGTGGAATGGAAACCGATTTCCGAATATCTTTCAATTGATTGAAAAGAATATCGGTTGTCATACCATTTTTAAGCGCTGCTGTAGAGCTTTTTTGAATGGTTGGACCATCTGCCAGTGGATCACTGAACGGGAGGCCTATTTCAATCATATCTACTCCGTTTTTCTCTAACTGTTGAATGATTTCTACGGTGTCAGCCAATTTTGGGTATCCTGCCGTAAAATAGATAGAAAGCAATTTTCCATCTTCTTTCAGTTTGGTGTTGATTCTATTTGCCATAGTTTCAAATCGGTTTTTCCTTTTTTAGTAGGATGGAGTAAGTTAGTTACGAACATGTATTATAATGTTCCTGAAACTTTCCCCATATATTTTATAGATTAAAGTATTCAATATAATTGTTGAGGTCTTTATCACCACGACCAGATAGGTTGATGACCACAATGTCTTCAGGCTTGAATTTTCGGCACTCAAGAATTGCAAGCGCGTGCGAAGATTCTATGGCAGGAATAATACCTTCCATTTTAGACAAAAGTAAACCTGCATTCATGGCATCGTCATCTGTAATAGATATAAATTCACCACGACCAGATACAAATAAATTAGCATGCATAGGTCCAACACCTGGATAATCCAATCCCGCAGAAATAGAATACGGTTCTGTAATTTGTCCGTCACCTGTCTGCATTAATAAGGTTTTGCTACCGTGAATGATACCCACTTTTCCTAATGCAGATGTTGCTGCACTTTCGCCGGTATCTATTCCTTTTCCGGCAGCTTCAACAGCTATAATACCAACATCTGGATTGTCTAAATAGTGGTAATATGCACCTGCGGCATTACTTCCACCACCGACACACGCTACTACGTAGTCAGGGTTTTCACGACCTTCTTTTTCTTTTAATTGCCATTTGATTTCTTCGGAAATAACCGATTGAAACCGCGCTACCATATCAGGATAAGGATGTGGCCCAACAACACTACCAATAATATAATGGGTATCTACGGGGTTATTAATCCAATCGCGAATAGCTTCATTAGTGGCATCTTTTAAGGTTCTACTACCAGAAAGAGCGGGTCTAACTTCTGCACCTAACATTTTCATGCGGGCTACGTTAGGAGCTTGTCTGGCAATATCTATCTCACCCATGTATACAATACATTCAATACCCATAAGTGCACAAACGGTTGCCGTAGCTACACCGTGTTGTCCAGCACCAGTTTCGGCTATAATTCTGTTTTTGCCCAATTTCTTGGCCATAAGAATCTGCCCTATGGTGTTATTCACCTTGTGAGCTCCGGTATGACAAAGGTCTTCCCGTTTTAGATATATTTTTGTATTGTATTTTTTTGAGAGTCTATCAGCAAAGTAGAGTGGAGTAGGGCGGCCTACATAATCTTTTAGCAATTGGTCAAACTCCTCTTTAAAAGAAGGTTCTTGCATAATGCGAATATAGTTTTGCCTAAGCTCTTCTGTGTTTGGGTAGAGCATTTCAGGAATAAAAGCACCCCCAAACTCTCCATAATATCCTTTTTCGTCCGCTTGATAAGAACTATTCCCCGATTCGTTTTTAAGAGGGGCTGTTTTGTTTACATTTGTCATGATATATTTTTTATTTCAAAAGAAACACTGTTCAATAGTTATAGTTGAGCAACGTCTTTTTGACTTTTGATTTTTTTCAACCTATCTAATGCTTCTATGTAATAGTAATCGGCATAGATTAAAGCAACATCTATTTCAGACCCAAGTGATTTTGCACCTGTAGAATGTAATAGGAAAGAGTCCGCTTTTCCAACACCTGAGTATTTTTCTGAGCTTAGAGAACTTAACATTTTTATAGCAGCGTTATAGTATTTCTCCTTTTTGGTTTCATCTTCAATAAATGTACTTAGTTCCAATAAACCAGATGCTACTACTGCCGCTGCTGACGCATCTCTTTCTTCTTCCTCTAGGTTTGGTACATCAAAATCCCAATGCGGAATATAATCTTCCGGTAAATATTCAAGATACTTATCGGATAAATTTTGAGCGAAATCCAAGAATTTTTTATCACCAGTTTCTCTATACACCATACTGTATCCGTAAATACCCCATGCTTGCCCTCTAGACCATCTACTATCATCTGCATAACCTTGTTTCGTATGATGATTCAATACATTACCGGTAACAGAATCATACTCAATTACGTGCCATGAAGTATAGTCATCCCTAAAATGGTTTTTCATTGTAGTCTCGGCATGTTTGATTGCAATATCCTTTAAGTTGGAGTCTCCGCCATTTTTAGCGGCCCAAAATAAAAGCTCTAAATTCAACATATTATCAATAATAGTAATATGCTGTTGCCATCTCGGATGCATTTTGTTAGACCAAGATTTAATAGTGCCAACATTTGGATTATAACGCGAAGCTAAAGAAGTTGCAGAAGTCAATAATATATCTTTGTATTCTTTTTTGTCACCTAATTGGTAACCATTGCCAAAGGCTGGAAACATCATAAAGCCAATATCATGGTGTTCCGTAATAGTTTTGAAATCTTCAAAAACCTCGGTTCTTTTAATGGCTTCCAGTTTCCATTTTTCATCCTTGGTCAAGTCATACATGTACCATAAAATACCAGGGTAGAAACCAGATGTCCAAACTAATCTTCCATTCGGAACTTCTTTCCACTCCTTTTCATCCGTTTCTATAAGTCTGGGATGTTTTGTTAAATCAGTAAGTTTTGGAACTGCTATTTCTAATTGAGTGACACAGTTATTTATTGCACTATCTAAATTTAAAGTAGATACGGCTTCTTGTGTTTCGATTTCAGCCTTTACCTTATTTTTTTTAGGAGAGTCTTGACAAGCAAAAAGCAAAAAAACTGTACTAAAAAGCAAAAATTTTATGGTATTAATCATTTTACTGGTTTTTGTGAGCCTTAATTTATCTCTTTTTTACTCTTAGAAAGTTTAAATACCTTTTTAAAATTTCCTTTTTGCCTATTACCAATTTACCTAACACATAAAATGTGGAAATGATAATTGAGTAATGCTAAAAACAGAAATTTTCATTTGAGTATTTTTTTTAATTAAAATCCTTCAAAAACTTATTTACAACTGCAATAGTTTTTTAAACTCCTTTAATTTCTCGGCATCTTTAAGCCCAGGCTCTATTTCAAACTTACTGTTCACATCAATGGCGTGACAGTATTTGGCTTCTGGTCTTTTCATGAACTCCTTTAAGGAGCTAACTTCATTCAAACCAATTC
Organism: Zobellia barbeyronii; assembly: GCF_018603515.1. Lineage (GTDB taxonomy): Bacteria > Bacteroidota > Bacteroidia > Flavobacteriales > Flavobacteriaceae > Zobellia > Zobellia barbeyronii. The sequence goes on along the minus strand of NZ_JACATN010000003.1, from coordinate 630,294 downwards.
CACCACTTAGAAAATAGGGTTTGGTAGACGGGTAATCCTTTAAAACTCCCCAATCAAAAGCGTAACCGTTTCCGCCGGGTAATTCTCCTTTGGTGTCAAAAAGATAGAAATCACATACGGATTCATAAGGTTTTAAAACATCAAAATTAAAATCATTTTTGATGGAGAATACTTTAATGATTTCTACTTGCTTTGCTTTTTGCTTAAGCTCAGCACAATATTCAGGGCTTTCGGAGCCATGCAGTTGTACTAGTAAAAGCTCATAATCTTGAATACGGGCAATGACGGTTTCAATACTGGCATTCACAAATACGCCAACTTTCTTGATGGTATGTGGGATGGGTTTCATTGGACCCAAAAAGTGCCTTTTTGATTTGTCCCAAAAAATAAATCCCAGGTAATCAGGTTTTAGGCCGGCAATTTCTGCCGTATTTTTTTTCATGCCACAGACCTTCAATTTAATCGGAGCATTTTCTATGGTAGAAGGCCCTTCTTTTTTAGTCGTGTATTGATAGTCCATTTTAGTCATCGCTATTGGGTCGCAATTACGACAATTGATTTATAAATTTCTTGGCGTTTTCACCAGGATTATCGGTCTTCATAAAATTTTCACCAATTAAAAACCCTTGATAACCATAAGGCTTTAAATCTTTAATAGCCTCTATTGAGCTGATACCACTTTCTGAAACCTTTACAAACTCATCTGGAATTAGTTGAGAAAGTGATTTGCTCGTCTCTAGGCTAACTTCAAAAGTTTTTAGGTTTCTATTATTTACACCCAACATGTCTAGGCTAGGCATTATACTTTTATTTAGTTCAGCCTCATTGTGCACTTCTAATAATACATCTAAGCCAAGACTTTTTGCAAGTTCTGAAAACGTCTTTATTTCTTTTTTGGATAAAATGGCTGCTATTAAAAGGATAACATCCGCACCATGAGCTCTGGCTTCTATAAGTTGATATTCATCTATAATGAACTCTTTACGTAACAAAGGCATTTGCACTGCTGCACGAGCCAATAGTAAATCGTCTAAAGAACCACCAAAATATTTACCGTCTGTTAAAACGGACATACCGCAAACACCTGCATTTTCATATCCTGTGGCTACATCTTGAACATTCAGACCTTGGTTAATTTCGGATTTTGATGGTGAGCGACGCTTGTGTTCCGCAATGATGCCAGAACTACTATTACGAAGCGCATTGCTCAAAGAAACCGTTTGACGTGAGAACAAGACCGAGTTTTCTAATTGTGAAACCGGAATAAGAGACTTTTTTAAGTCTACTTCTTTGCGTTTGTCCGCTACTATTTTATCTAGAATGTTCATGTTTCCTTCTTTGAAAATACCTTTAGTTTTTACTCAATTCTTGTAATTTTCTCAAAGCATTTAAAGCCTTTCCGGCCAATAAAGATTCTTTGGCCTTTTCAAAACCTTCTATTGGACTTAGGTTTTGAACGGTTGCAATAGCAATACCTGCATTAGCACAAACTACGTTGTTTTGAGCCTCCGTACCGCGGCCTTGCAGTACGTTCAAGAATATCTGTGCCGAATCTTCAATGGAATCACCTCCAATAATTTGAGACTGTTTTATTTTCTGCACGCCAAAATCTTCTGGTTTCAGCATACTTTCTGAATGGTTAGAAATAGTTTTTGTATTTCCTGTTAATGATATTTCATCATATCCATCCAATGCATGAAGCACGGTAAATTTCTTATCTGTATTTTGATAAAGGTAACCGTACATTCTGGCGAGTTCAAGATTAAAAACACCTACTATTTGGTTCTTTGGAAAAGCAGGGTTTACCATTGGTCCCAACATGTTGAAAAATGTTTTCACGGCCAATTCTTTTCTAATGGGACCTACATTCTTCATGGCAGGGTGAAACAATGGAGCGTGTAAAACACAAATACCAGCTTGATCAATAGATTTTCTAAGAAAGTCAGCTTCATTACTGAACTTAATCCCTAGAAATTCCATTACATTACTACTTCCACATTTAGAAGAAACTCCGTAGTTACCATGTTTGGTAACATTAACACCAGCACCAGCCGTTACAAATGAAGCTAGGGTAGAGATGTTGAACGTGTCTTTTCCGTCACCACCAGTTCCACAAAGGTCAATAGGGTCGTATTCAGAAAGGTCAATGGCCAAACATAAATCTAAAAGCGCGTCACGAAAACCTTCTAATTCATCTATGGTAATGCTACGCATCATATAAACCGTTAGAAATGCGGCAATCTGACTTGTATTATAATCTCCTTTTGCAATGTTTACCAACACTTGTTTTGCTTCTTCTTTTGGAAGAATATCGTGATTGATGAGCTTATTTAATGTTTCTTTCATGATACTGTTCTTACTACTATGGGATACTACTTAGTGTATTTTGTGCGATTTCTTAATTTAGTTTTTTACCCAGTTGGCAAGAATTTTTTTGCCTTCAGGAGTCAAAACCGATTCCGGATGAAATTGCACTGCAGAAACATCATATACTTTATGACGAAGCGACATAATCTGACCGTTTTCATCTACTGAAGTGGCTTCTAAGCTTTCCGGTAGATTTGGGTCTACGACCCAAGAATGATAGCGGCCAACAAGTAATTTTTTAGGTAAACCTTCAAAATTTGGGTCGTCTTTAGTTATCGTTATTTCGGTAGCAATACCGTGATAAACTTCTTCTAGATTGATAAGCGAACCTCCAAAAACTTCACATATGGCCTGTTGTCCTAAACAAACTCCAAAAATACTTTTTGTAGGGGCGTATTTAGCTATGATTTCTTTTAGCAGTCCTGCTTCATCTGGGATGCCAGGACCTGGCGAAAGAACAATCTTATCAAAAGAATCCACCTCTTCCAAGGTTAATTGGTCGTTACGTTTTACAATAACCTCACAATCTAAGTCCTCTAAATAATGAACCAAATTATAAGTAAAGCTATCGTAGTTGTCTATTACTAAAATCTTCTTCATGGTTATATGGTTTCAGCAATTTTCAAAGCTTTGGTAAGTGCGCCCAATTTATTATATGTTTCTTGAAGTTCGTCTTCAGGGTCAGATGCGGCAACAATACCTGCACCTGCTTGGTAATGCAGTTGGTGATTTTTACTTAAAAAAGTACGTATCATGATGGCATGATTAAAGTTGCCATCAAAATCCATAAAGCCAATGGCGCCACCGTAGTAGCCACGACTGGTCTTTTCATATTTTTCAATAAGCTGCATGGCCATGTGTTTTGGAGCACCGCTTAAAGTACCTGCAGGAAAAGTATCTGCCACCACTTTCATGGTAGGAATATCCTTTTTCTTTTTGCCCATTACTTTTGATACCAAATGAATAACATGAGAGAAGAACTGCACCTCCCTGTAGTTGGTGACCTCTACCATACTACCGTTTCGGCTTAAGTCGTTACGAGCTAAGTCAACTAACATAACATGCTCGCTATTCTCTTTGTCATCTTCTGTAAGTTCTTTGGCTAAGATGGCATCTTGTTCATCATTTCCGGTACGTTTAAAAGTTCCGGCAATAGGATGAATTTCTGCATTACCATCTTTTACAATAAGCTGCGCTTCAGGAGAACTACCAAAAATTTTGAAATCGCCATAATCAAAGTAAAATAAATACGGTGATGGGTTTACAGAACGTAGCGCTCGGTATACATTAAATTCATCTCCTTTAAAACCTTGAGAAAAACGGCGAGATAGAACCAATTGAAAAACATCGCCACGTTGGCAGTGCTTTTTAGCTAATCGTACATGTTCTCTATATTCTTCATCTTCTAAATTAGAAGTAGCTTCACCATCTAAAGAAAATTTATAGGAAGCAAAAGTGCGTACATCTAAAATATGCGCAATTTCCGTGGTGTTTTCTTCTGTGTTGAAGCAATGTGCAAAAATATAAGCTTCGTTTTTCTGGTGGTCTATGGCAATTATATTCTGGTAAACCGCATAATAGATGTCAGGAATGGAAACAGAATTGTCTTTTTTGCTGATTTTGACATCTTCATAGTAGCGCACTGCATCATAGGCCATGTAGCCAAAAATACCGTTGTTTATGAATTTGAAATCGCTTTCCTCAGCTTCAAACTTTTTGCTAAAATCATGAAGGACTTTTACAACGTCTGTATCTGAATAGATTTCCGTTTCATTGGAAGTCTGATCAGGAAAATGCTCAACTATTGTTTCGTTCTCTATTTTTATAGATGCAATAGGGTTGCAACAGATATAAGAAAAACTATTGTCCGTCGCATGGTAGTCGCTACTTTCCAGTAAAATACTGTTCGGAAAACGGTCTCTAATTTTTAGATAGACGCTTACCGGCGTAATAGTATCTGCTAGAATTTTTTTGTGATAAGATTTTAATTTGTACTTCATGTTGATAGTATTCAAATGCAAAAGGCTTGTCGTGAAGACAAGCCTTTATATAGTTTTACTACAATGATGCTCAGCTCACGATATCTGTCGAGAGTTGTTCCACCACCAAGTATTTGAGTTATTTCTGTTCATTGGTTCAAATATAGAAATCATTTTTAAAACAACAAACCGATTGTTTGAAAAAATAAAGCCCTGCAATCATGTGGAAAGCAGGGCTAAATTATTTTAATATTTAAATGATTTAGAATTCTAAATCAACAACTAGGTCAAACTCATCATAAATGGTCTTGTCACCTAAGTTTTCAAAGAAATTACCTGAAGCATATTTAATGTCATAAGCAGTTCTGTCTACTTTTACAGAAGCAGTTGCTTTACTACCATAAATAGATACATCAAAAGTTACAGGTTTAGTAATACCTTTAATAGTTAGGTCACCAGTAACTTCGTAAGCATTTTTACCTTTAGCTTCAACATTAGTGAAAACCAATGTAGCTTCTGCGTTCTTCTCAGTAGAAAAGAAATCTTCAGATTTTAAATGTCCTTCTAATTTTCCTTTAGACTCGCCTTCAAGGTCAGTAGCTACAAGAGTAGTCATATCTACAGCAAATTCACCGCCTGTAAGCTTGTCACCATCAAAAGCCAAAGTACCTGACTTTATGTTTACAGTACCAGTATGTGAACCAGTTACTTTATATGCTTTCCAAGTAATTGTACTTGTTTCTGTTTTTACTTCTTTTTTCTCTTCTGCCACAGGCTCTGTTGCAGTTGCAACTCCAAATACCAAGGCTAGGGCTAAACTAAATACTCCTTTTTTCATAATTGATTGTAAAATTTAATTAATAATTAGTGTTTCTATTCAAATTTGTTGAACAATATGTTCAGTTGTTCCATTTCTTGATCAGATAGATTTTGAAGAACATTGTCTTCAGCTTCTGACATTGAGGTATCCATTTTTTTTAAAATCAGAAGTCCCTCTTTAGTTATACGTATTTCAACCTTTCGTCGGTTCGAAGGGCAAACCTTTCTTTCTACATACCCTTTTAACAATAGTTTGTCCACCAAGCGGGTGGTATTACTCATTTTAGTAACCATACGCTCATTAAGTGTGGCTAAACTTGCCGGCTTTTTGTTTTGTCCTCTTAATATACGCAGAACATTAAACTGCTGTAATGATACACCGTAAGGTTTTAGAGCAGCGCTTAACGCTTCCGTAATTGTATTGTTAACCAATAAAAAGTGAATTAGCGTTCGGCTTTTTAAAGGAATTTCTTTTTCGGTCTTTAAAATATCTTCAACATTCATGTCAATACAACTATTGTATATACAAATGTATGTTGATTGTTTGATGTGATGAAATATTGAAGCGGTAATTTTTTGTTAAATATTTAGGAAATGCCTTTGCGTCAAAATCCGTAATTTTGAATTTTAATTGATATCCGCGGTAGCGATAAAAAATAACGTTATGAATTTATCACAAGAAGAGTGGGAAGAGCAATTGGCAAAAGATGACAATGCACTTATCCTAGATGTTAGAACTCCACAAGAAATAGAAGAAGGTTATATTCCTAATTCCACTAATATAGATTTTTACCTTGGACAAGATTTCTTGAACGAGATAGAAAAGCTTGATAAGAGTAAAAATTATTATGTGTATTGCCGTAGTGGTAACCGTAGCGGTCAGGCCTGTGCAATTATGAATAGCGTAGGTATTGAGAATACCTATAATTTGGAAGGTGGTTTCATGAATTGGGATGGAGCAATAGAAGGGGAGTAGTTAATTTTACTTTTTAAACCTTAAGGAAATAGAGTCCTCAATAGCTGCCTTGTAAAGGCGTCTTTGGGGACTTGTTGTTTCTTGTAATTTAGTTTTTACAATTATTGTCTCTACATTGTGCAAAGACAAAGACAAAGACAAAGACAAAGATAAACAGTGTGCCATGCGTGAAGACCTTCTTCATTTTATTTGGAAGTATAAAAAAATACAACTTACCGACTTGGTGACGACCCAAGGAGAGCATTTGTCTCTTTTGGATTTTGGTACGCATAATCTATTGGCAGGTCCTGATTTCTTTAATGCTAAAATAAATATTGATAATCAGGTTTGGGCAGGTAATGTAGAGATGCATTTAAAATCTTCTGATTGGTACGCGCATCATCATGAAGAAGATGAGAACTATAATAATGTAATACTACATGTAGTTTGGGAGGACGATGCCGAGGTTTTTAGAAATGATAACAGTAGTATACCCACTTTAGAACTCCGCAAATATATTCCAATGCAGCTTTTGCAATCGTACCAAAAGCTTTTTGATAAAAATGAAACACGTTTTATTAATTGTGAAAAAGACATTAAAGATATTGACGATTTCTTGGTTAAAAACTGGTTAGAGCGACTTTATTTTGAAAGACTAGAGACCAAAGCGGAATTTGTATTTGAGCTTTTGAAAAAATCTAACAATGACTGGGAGCAAGTTTTGTTCACATTGCTTTTGAAGACTTTTGGGCTTAAGATAAACGGAGCTGCTTTTTTAAGTTTGGGCTCTGCTCTTGAATTTTCTGTTTTTAGAAAGCAGCAAGAGAATCTATTTCAGATGGAGAGTTTGTTCTTTGGGATGACTCATTTATTAGAAGGTGAGGAAGTCTTGGATGAGCATTATATTCAACTTAAGAAGGAGTACGCTTACCAGAAGAAAAAATATGATTTGAAAGATGAAAGCGTTCTGAGGCCACAATTCTTCAAATTAAGACCTCCTAATTTTCCTACTATTCGCTTATCTCAATTGGCTAATTTATACGCTACACATTCATCATTGTTTCAAAAAGTAGTTTCGGCAAAAAGTTTAGAAGAAATGCATACGTTGTTTGAAGTTTCTGCTAGTGAGTATTGGAACAACCACTATACATTTGGTAAAGAATCAAAAAAGAGTACAAAAAAATTAACCTCAAAGTTCATTGATTTATTGATAATGAATGCTATTCTGCCGTTGCAATTTTGTTACGCTAAATATCAGGGTAGGGATGTTAATGAGAGTATTATGAATATTATCTCAGAAATCAAAAAAGAGGAGAATACGGTCGTGCGTAATTTTAATACACACGGTCTTGTTATTGCCAATGCACAAGAGAGTCAAGCTCTATTGCAATTGTATAATGAGTACTGTACACAAAACAAATGTTTGCAATGTGCTGTAGGTACTAGTTTATTGCGTTGAAATGGTTAAATTTGATTTCTTGATTATGATGCTTTTAATAGCACGTCCTGTCAATACCCAGATTTAATATGAATATTTTCTATAAACTACTTTATTATTTTCAGAAACGTGGTTTTGAGGTATGCCGTAGAATTGCGGAAAGATTAGGTATTAGGGCTAGAGTAGTCCGTACTTCGTTTATCTATCTAACTTTTGTAACCCTTGGTTTTGGTTTTGCACTTTATTTGTTTTTGGCTTTTTGGCTAGGAATAAAAGATCTGATGTATACAAAACGTACTTCCGTTTTTGATTTATGAAGATTACACAATTCTTTCAGTCTAGAATGAATATAGCGCTAACGTTAATGTCAAGCGTGCTAATAATTGGTGTACTTGGATACCGCTTCCTGTCGGACCTTACTTGGATAGATGCGCTTTATATGACCATTATTACGGTTACCACTGTAGGTTTTTCCGAAGTTGGGCCAATGGATACCCAAGAAAAATTGTTCACCGTAGTACTCATTATACTTAGTATCTTCATTTTTGCATTTGCTATCTCGGTCATTACCGAATATATTTTGAGTAGAAATTCACTAGAAGAATTAAAAAATAAAAAAGTGAAAAATAAGATAGAAAACCTTTCTGATCATGTTATTGTATGTGGTTTTGGTAGAAATGGAATGCAGGCCGTTAAGCGATTAACAGCTTATAACAAGTCATTTGTAATTATCGAAAGGGATAAAGAGGTTATTGAAAAGTATGATGAAGACATTTTATTTGTAGAAGGGGATGCTAACGAAGACGAAGTTTTACAAGCAGCAGGTATTGATCGCGCTCGGTATCTTATAACAGCACTTCCCGATGACGCTACCAATCTTTTTGTAGTGTTATCTGCCCGACAATTAAACAAAGCCCTTTTTATAGTTACTAGGGCATCTTTGCAGACTTCACAAAAAAAATTGCTTTTGGCCGGTGCCGATAAAGTAATTATGCCGGATAAAATTGGTGGAGACCATATGGCTTCATTAATTGTGATGCCGGATTTAATTACTTTTATGGATAAGCTGGGCGTAGAGGGCGAACATACGACTAATTTAGAAGAGGTTGCTATTGAAGATTTCAAAGAACAAGTTGAGTGTAATTCTTTGCGAGATTTGGATCTTAGAAGGCGAACAGGCTGTACCATAATTGGTTATATAGAGCCAGATGGTAATTATATAATTAACCCTGAGGCAGATTTACAATTACAGCCAAGGAGTAAAGTAATTGTTTTAGGTAGACCGGAGCAAATACGAAAACTAAATGAAATGTTTAAGATTAGTTAACACCACCTAAGTTAATTGAACAGTATTATTTGATTGTGTTACAATTTTTTATGATATTGCCGCAATTGTGTTAAAACCATCGATGAGCACTGAACCGACAAAAATACATATGAAGAAATTTACCTTATTGTTTTTCCTACTACTTGGTGTAGTAGCGTTTTCTCAAGAACTTGTTGTAAAAGGCAAAGTTTACAACCCTTCAGCACAAATAAACGATGGTGTCATTGAGTTAAATGTAACAGGAGGAACCCCTCCATATGTTTATAAATGGAATAATCAATCAACTGCTTTGTCTTCTAAAAGAGCAAGTGGGCTTGTAGAAGGTGTGCCTTATAATGTATTGGTTACGGATGCTGCAGGCAATTCAGAGACAAAAGTATTTGAAATAGAGCCTACAGTAATAGCGGAAATTTTTAATGGTACAATGACGCCTGCGGTAAGCGCATTGGGGTCTATACTTTTTTGGGATCCTTTTGCTGCTATAGGTATTTATGATCCCGTGGTTTATGCAGATGTTAAGTTAGTAGGTACTCCTGGGTGGACTAATGAAACTGAAAATAGATTCGTTCTTAAAAAATGGCTGAAACCTGAAGGAGGTAAGGTCAAAAAAGGGGATAATATCGCTATAATTTCAAGTAATGATGAGGAGGATTTAACAGTCACTGCTACCGTTACGGGAGAATTGAAATATTTGGTAGGTGAAGGCAAGGTCATTTACAATTCTGAAAACGCAAAACATGTTATTGAGTCAGGGGCGCATTACTTAGCAGAAATTAAGTATGATGAACCTTTAGTAATGGTGCACCCAAATGGAGACCCTATTACTAAGCCAATCCCGTTTATTGTTATTTGGTTGGTACTGGGAGCTACTTTCTTTACTATCAGAATGGGCTTTATAAATATTAGAGGTTTTGGACACTCTATTGATTTGGCAAGAGGAAAGTATGATGATCCGGATGCGCCAGGTCAGGTAACTCATTTTCAAGCGTTGGCAACAGCAGTATCAGGAACAGTAGGACTTGGTAATATTGCTGGTGTTGCAGTTGCTGTTTCTTTAGGTGGTGCGGGAGCTACATTTTGGATGATTGTATGTGGTTTGTTAGGAATGTCTTCCAAGTTTGTTGAATGTACATTAGGAGTAAAATACAGAGACATATTACCTGATGGAAGAGTTTTTGGAGGTCCAATGAATTATTTAAGATACGGACTAGAGAAGCGTGGCATGAAAGGCTTTGGTAAAGTCTTGGCGGGTTTCTTTGCTGTCTTGGCAATTGGAGCATCTTTTGGAGGAGGGAACATGTTCCAGGCAAATCAGTCTTTTGAGCAATTGGCAGGACAATTTCCAGCTTTGGTTGGTCAAGGATTTTGGTTTGGTGTTGTTACGGCAATTCTTGTAGGTGTTGTAATTATTGGAGGAATTAATAGTATAGCTAATGTTACGGGTAAGATTGTTCCTTTAATGGCTTCGGTTTATATCATAGCGGCTTTGGCGGTAATTATTATGAATATAGAAAACATAGGGCCTGCATTTACGGCAATATGGGAAGGAGCTTTTAGTCCATCTGCTTTAAAAGGTGGGGTTATAGGTGTCCTGGTCATTGGCTTTCAGAGGGCGGCCTTCTCTAATGAGGCGGGCGTTGGTTCCGCAGCCATTGCGCATAGTACCGCAAAAACTAATCATCCTCCATCAGAAGGTTTTGTAGCTCTTCTTGAGCCATTTCTAGATACGGTGGTAGTTTGTACGCTTACAGCTCTTGTTCTTATTTTTACAGGTATGCATGAGGTAGAAGGTATGGCAGGGGCGCAGTTAACTTCAGATGCATTCGGAAGTCAGATTTCATGGTTCCCATATGTATTGGCTTTAGCAGTATTCCTTTTTGCTTTTTCTACAATGATATCATGGTCTTATTATGGTATGCGTGCTTGGACATACCTTTTTGGAAAAAGTAAAAAATCAGAGATGGTTTATAAAATGCTTTTCTTAGTATTTGTAGTTATCGGCGCTTCTGTTAGTTTAGGAGCTGTATTGGATTTCTCAGATATGATGATTCTGGCAATGTCGTTTCCAAATATTATCGGACTTTATATAATGTCTGGTGAGGTTAAAAGTGACTTAGGTACATACTGGAAGAAACTTAAGAAAAACGAACTTTTTAAAAAGCAGATAACCGCTAAGGAGTAATTAATATATCTTATTTAGCGGATGAAAAATTTCAAATCCCACTTCAGGTTCAATAAACAAGAACGAAGTGGGGTTTTTTATTTGCTGTTTATTATAGTAATACTTCAGGTGACCTATTTTGTTCTTCGTTCATCGGGAGCTGCTGATTTAGATAATTCTTTTATGGGGAATGAACAGTTGCAAACACAGATAGATAGTCTAAAGGCTCGGGAGCAGCTAAAAGACTCCGTTAAGATCTATCCTTTTAATCCTAATTACATAACAGATTATAAGGGGTATACTTTGGGATTGTCCGTAGAAGAGATTGATAGGTTGCATGATTTTCGAAAGGATGGGAAATTTGCAAATTCCGCAGAAGACTTTCAAAAAGTAACCCAAGTTTCAGATTCTTTGCTACAGGTAATTTCTCCCTATTTTAAATTTCCTGAATGGGCGCAGAGGAAATCAAAATCAACTACATCTTATAAAACATCATCTACAGAACAAGAAAGAGGTGTTAGAAAGGCGGAATCAAAATATGCAGTTTCCGATTTAAATTCTGCAACTATTGAAGAACTTCAGGAAATTAGCGGAATTGGGGAAAAGCTTTCTGCTAGAATCGTAAAATTTAGGGATAGGTTAGGAGGGTTTTTGGTAAATGAACAATTGTATGATGTGTATGGATTAGAGCCTGAGGTTGTAGAGCGAACTTTGAAGCGGTTTCAAGTGCTTAAAAAGCCAGTTATCGAGAAAATTAACATAAATACAGCATCAGCAAAAAATCTATCGAAATTAGTATATCTTCAAAAAGACGTCTCTGAGAGTATAGTAAATTACAGAAGTGACAATAGAACCATACTTTCTTTTGATGAATTGTCAAAAATAGAGAATTTTCCATTTGAGAAGATTGATAGAATTAAGTTATATTTGACCCTATAAATTTAATTGGAATGCAAAGCATGTACTTTACGGAAGAACATCAATTATTTAGAGAGAGTCTCCGAGATTTTTTAAAGAAAGAAGTTGTACCTCATATAGATAAATGGGAAGCTTCGGGAACCATAGAAACTTTCATATGGAAAAAGTTTGGTGAAATGGGCTATTTTGGTCTTGCAACCCCTGAAACTTATGATGGACTGGGACTAGATCTTTTCTATACGGTTATATTTCTGGAAGAGCTCCAGAAAGTAAATTCGGGTGGTTTTGCAGCTGCTATGTGGGCGCATGCGTATTTGGCCATGACCCATTTGAACAAAAATGCAAATGACGCCCAGAAAAAGGCGTATTTGATTCCTAGTGTAAACGGGGAGAAAATAGGTTGTCTTGGTGTTACTGAGCCTTTTGGTGGTAGTGATGTTGCTGGTATGCGAACGACTGCAGTAAGAGAAGGGGATAGTTATATAATAAACGGCTCAAAGACCTTTATTACTAATGGGGTGTATGGTGACTACTGTATTCTTGCAGCAAAGACTGCTCCATCTGCCGGTAATAAGGGAATAAGTATTTTTATTGTTGATTTAGATAAGGAAGGTGTCTCTGCTAACAAGTTGAATAAATTAGGCTGGCGTGCATCGGATACCGCAGAACTTGCTTTTGACAATGTGAGAATTCCAGCAAGTAGTTTGATGGGAGAGGAAGGAAAAGGTTTCACTTTTATAATGGAAGCTTTTGCTTTAGAGCGTTTGGTTATGGGAGTCAATGCTCATGCTAGAGCAGAATGGGCTTTGGACTATGCGCAACAATATATGTCCGAGCGGGAAACGTTTGGTAAATCAATTAATCAGTATCAGGCGTTAAGACATAAGTTTGTAGATCTGCATGCAGATATGGATTTGTGTAAGCAATACAATTACGGAGTGGTTTACAAGATGGGCAAAGGTGAATATGTTGTTCGGGAAGCCACTATTTCTAAGTTAAAGTCTACTGAAATGGCCGATAAGGTTGCTTATGACTGTTTGCAGTTTTTAGGAGGTTACGGTTATATAGAAGATTATCCTATGGCACGTATGTTTAGAGATAGTCGTTTAGGGCCAATAGGAGGGGGGACCTCTGAAATACTTAAAGAGATAATTGCAAAAATTGTTATCGATAAAAAAGAATATAGAATGCCAAAAGAGTAGTGAATACAGAGGCTGAGGAGTTATTCGTATTTTTTGATATGACGTTTTCTGGTATATTTAAAAATTAGTAGTGCTCAATTGTAAATTAGTTTATATATTTGCCGCCTTAATCATATAGAAAGGAGGTTGTAGCCAATGTTAATTATACCAATAAAAGAAGGAGAAAACATCGATCGCGCTTTGAAACGTTTCAAGCGTAAATTTGATAAAACGGGTACGATGCGCAGATTGCGTAAGCGTCAACAATTCACAAAACCTTCAGTTCAGCGCAGAGCGCAGATACAGAAAGCAGAATACATTCAAGGTTTAAGAGATAAAGAAGAAATCTGATAAATCTTGTTTAGTGTACAAATAGAAAAATCCCATCATATGATGGGATTTTTTTTTGTTTAAATATTTTTCTCCATGTAATTGCAATGTCTATTTTCTCTTAGCGTTGTTAAATCTGCAGTATGTTATCAACTTTGTTAACTTCGTAGTATGTCCTTGGAACCCTTTATATCATATTTGGCTTTAGAGAAGAACTATTCTGTTCATACGGTAACGGCATATAAAAGAGATTTAGAGACGTTTAGTGATTTCTGCTATAATAATTACGACTATAAAAATATTGATGCTGTAGCGTACGGTATTGTGAGAAGTTGGATTATTAGTTTGGTAGATTCCGGTGTTTCTAATCGATCTATAAACAGAAAGATGGCTTCACTAAAAGCGTACTATAGATTTCTTCAAAACATAGGGTCAATAGATATAAACCCATTAGCTAAGCATAAGGCTCTTAAAACAGCAAAGAAAATTGAAGTTCCTTTTTCGGAAATTGAAATGCAAGAGGTTCTTTCTCAAATAGATTTTACAGATGATTTTGAAGGAGTTAGGGATCGGTTGATTATAGAGCTTTTTTACACAACTGGTATGCGTAGGGCGGAGCTTATTAATTTGAAGATGTCAAATCTGGATTTTTCACAACAGCTCATAAAGGTCTTAGGGAAGCGAAACAAAGAACGCGTTCTACCATTATTGCCTTCTACTATAAAACTTTTAGATGTCTATTTAAGAGAAAGGGATGCGCTTGAACTAATAGCTGATGATGCATATGTTTTTTTGTTGAAGTCGGGCAATAAATTATATGAAAATCTTGTTTATCGGTTAATAAATAAGTATTTTAGTAAGGTGTCGTCTAAGGTCAAGAAGAGTCCTCATATCCTAAGGCATACTTTTGCTACCCATCTGCTGAATAAAGGAGCAGATATGAATTCTGTAAAAGAGTTGTTGGGTCATGCAAGTTTGGCATCTACACAGGTATATACTCACAATAGTATTGCCGAGCTAAAAAAGGTACACGCCAAGGCTCATCCTAGGAGTAAGGAGTAATTGGGTAATTTTATATTGTTTAATTTAAAAACTACAACCTATGAAAGTAAATGCGCAATCAGTTAATTTCAACGCAGATCAGACGCTTATCGATTTTTTGCAAACCAGACTTGATAAGCTTGAAACCTTCTACGATAAGGTAATTAGCGCAGATGTTTATATGAAGGTGGAGAACACCAGTTCAAAGGAAAATAAGATAGTAGAAATCAAATTGAATATTCCGGGTGATAAATTCATGATAAAAAAACAATGTAAGAAATTTGAGGAGGCAGTAGATTCGGCATGTAACTCCTTGGAAAGAAAGCTAATAAAGCATAAAGAGAAATCTCGCGTTCAAGCTTGATGATTTTTTTTTCATTTTTTGTTTTGAATATACAAAAAAACGTATACATTTGCAGTCCGTTAGAAATAGCGGACTTTTTTATGCCGGAAACAGCGTAGAAAGGCCGATGTAGCTCAGCTGGCTAGAGCAGCTGATTTGTAATCAGCAGGTCGTGGGTTCGAGTCCCTCCATCGGCTCTTAAGTTCTTTTAAAAAATTGGTTTGGGGAGATACTCAAGCGGCCAACGAGGGCAGACTGTAAATCTGCTGACTACGTCTTCGCAGGTTCGAATCCTGCTCTCCCCACTTTTTTTTAGCAGCCCGATTTTTTTTGGGTTTTGAAATATTGGATTATTAAAATTTGCGGGAGTAGCTCAGTTGGTAGAGCGTCAGCCTTCCAAGCTGAATGTCGCCGGTTCGAACCCGGTCTCCCGCTCTAATAAGCCAAGGTAATGTTTTGTAGTCTTAAATCTACAGGCATTAGTCTTGAACCTTGAACCTAATAAGCCGACGTAGCTCAGGGGTAGAGCGTTTCCTTGGTAAGGAAGAGGTCACGGGTTCAATTCCCGTCGTTGGCTCAACAAAGGCATTATTTGTACACTAATATATAACTAAGATTAAAATTCATTAAAAATGGCAAAGGAAACTTTTGATCGTTCCAAACCGCACTTAAATATAGGTACTATTGGACACGTGGATCACGGTAAAACTACATTAACTGCTGCTATTACTACGGTTTTGGCAAATGCAGGTCTTTCTGAATTGAGAAGTTTCGAGTCTATCGATAACGCTCCTGAAGAAAAAGAAAGAGGTATTACTATTAACACTTCACACGTAGAGTATTCTACAGCTAACCGTCATTACGCTCACGTTGACTGTCCTGGTCACGCGGATTACGTAAAGAACATGGTTACTGGTGCTGCTCAGATGGATGGTGCTATTTTAGTTGTTGCAGCTACAGATGGTCCAATGCCACAAACTCGTGAGCATATCCTTTTAGGACGTCAGGTGGGTATTCCTAGAATGGTTGTATTCATGAATAAAGTGGATATGGTTGATGATGAGGAATTAATTGAACTAGTTGAAATGGAAGTAAGAGAATTACTTTCTTTCTACGAGTATGATGGTGATAATGGTCCTGTAATTGCTGGTTCTGCATTAGGTGCATTGAACGGTGAGCAAAAATGGGTTGACACGGTAATGGAATTGATGGAAGCTGTTGATAGCTGGATCGAACTTCCAAAAAGAGATGTTGAAAAAGATTTCTTGATGCCTGTTGAAGATGTATTTACAATTACTGGACGTGGTACTGTTGCAACTGGTCGTATTGAGACTGGTGTTGCTAATACAGGTGACCCTGTTGAGATTATCGGTATGGGAGCTGAGAAATTAACTTCTACTGTTACTGGTGTTGAGATGTTTCGTAAAATTTTGGATAGAGGTGAAGCTGGTGATAACGTAGGTATCTTGTTAAGAGGTATTGAGAAAGCTCAGATTAGTAGAGGTATGGTAATTTGTAAGCCAGGTTCTGTTAAGCCACACGCTAAATTCGAAGCTGAAGTTTATGTTCTTAAGAAAGAAGAAGGTGGTCGTCACACACCATTCCATAATAACTATCGTCCACAGTTTTATGTAAGAACTACGGATGTAACTGGTAACATCGCACTTCCTGCAGGAGTTGAGATGGTAATGCCTGGTGATAACCTTACTATTACAGTTGAGTTGATTCAGCCAATTGCTTTAAGTTTAGGTCTTCGTTTTGCTATCCGTGAAGGTGGTAGAACAGTTGGTGCCGGTCAGGTTACTAAGATTATAGATTAATTTATTATATAGGAATAATGTAATTAAGGGTGTTCTGCTTTTGTAGGACACCTTTAAATGCAATTATAAACGGGTGTAGCTCAGTTGGTAGAGCACTGGTCTCCAAAACCAGGTGTCGGGAGTTCGAGTCTCTCCTCCCGTGCGAATTATAAGTAAGAATCATTATGTTAACGTATATAAAAGAATCTTTAGAAGAGCTTCGTAACAATGTTACTTTGCCTCCAAGAGCCGAATCATCTAACCTTATGGTAGTGGTTGCGGTATTTTCTATTTTGTTCGCTTTGGCGACTTGGGGTGTGGACAGTACATTCAGCAAATTGGTTCGATTGTATTTCGATAACATCTTAAACTAGTCAGTTGCTATGTCAGAAGTATTGGAAAAGAAATGGTATGTAGTGAGAGCTGTCAGTGGGCAAGAGAATAAAATCAAAGGCTATATTGAGAGTGAAGTAGAACGCCATGGTTTTTCTGACTATTTGGAAGATATCCTTGTACCTACGGAAAAGGTGATTCAAATCCGTAACGGAAAAAAGGTTAATAAAGAAAGAGTTTATTTTCCTGGTTATATAATGATCAAAGCTAACCTTGGTGGTGAGATGATTCACATTGTGCGTTCAATTACGAACGTAATTGGTTTTTTAGGTGAGACAAAAGGAGGTGATCCTGTTCCATTGAGAAAAGCTGAAGTGAATAGAATGCTAGGTAAGGTAGATGAATTAGCTGTTAATACAGATACAGTAGCTATACCTTTCACTCACGGTGAAACGGTAAAAGTTATTGATGGTCCGTTTAATGGATTTAACGGTACTGTTGAGAAAATCAACGAAGAGAAGCGTAAGCTAGAGGTAATGGTTAAGATTTTTGGAAGAAAAACACCATTAGAGCTAAGTTATATGCAAGTAGAGAAAGTATAAGTTAAGTGTTACATATTTAAAGTTGTGTTGCTTCCAAAATAATACAGCTGAAATTTAATTTTAAACAATGGCAAAAGAAATAGGTAAAGTAGTTAAACTACAAGTTAGGGGAGGTGCAGCGAATCCGTCGCCACCGGTTGGACCCGCCTTAGGTGCTGCTGGTGTTAACATAATGGAGTTCTGTAAGCAGTTTAATGCTCGTACGCAGGACAAACAGGGTAAAGTATTACCAGTTGTTATCACAGTATATAAAGATAAGTCATTTGACTTTCTTGTAAAAACACCACCGGCGGCAATTCAGCTATTGGAAGCGGCTAAGATTAAAAAAGGATCAGGCGAACCTAATCGTGTAAAATCTGGTAATGTTACTTGGGATCAAGTTAAAACAATTGCCGAGGACAAAATGGTAGACCTTAATGCGTTTACGGTAGAATCTGCAATGAGCATGATAGCCGGAACAGCAAGGTCTATGGGTCTTAAAGTTGCAGGTAAGCGACCTTTCTAAAATCTTAAAAGCAATTTGAAATGGCAAAATTAACTAAGAAACAAAAAGACGCCCACGCTAAAATAGATAAAGACAAACTTTATTCTGTAGCTGAAGGTGCTGCTTTGGTAAAAGAGATTACCAATACAAAATTTGATGCATCTGTAGATTTGGCAGTGCGTTTGGGTGTAGATCCAAGAAAAGCAAACCAAATGATTCGTGGGGTGGTTACACTTCCTCATGGTACTGGTAAAGATGTTAAGGTTTTGGCCTTGGTAACACCAGACAAAGAGGCAGAGGCTACGGAAGCCGGCGCTGACTTTGTTGGATTGGATGAGTATTTGGAAAAAATAAAAGGCGGTTGGACAGATGTTGATGTTATCATCACTATGCCAAGCGTAATGGGTAAACTAGGTCCTTTAGGACGAGTTTTAGGGCCAAGAGGTCTTATGCCTAATCCAAAGACAGGAACAGTTACTATGGATGTCGCTAAGGCGATAGCAGAAGTAAAGGCTGGTAAAATAGACTTTAAAGTAGATAAAACAGGTATCGTTCATGCTGCTGTAGGGAAAGCTTCTTTCTCTGCGGATAAATTGGAAGAAAATGCTAGAGAGTTATTAGATACTTTAGTGAAAATGAAACCTGCTGCTGCTAAGGGTGTTTATATGAAAAGTATTTTCATGTCAAGTACCATGAGCCCAAGTGTTCAGTTAGATCCAAAGACAGTTTAATCGAACTGGGTAGTTCAAAATTTACAGTATGACAAGAGAAGAAAAAGCAAACGTAATACAGGATTTGACTTCACAGTTAGGTGATAATGCAACTATTTATTTAGCTGACATATCGGGCTTGAATGCAACGCAGACCTCAGATTTGAGAAGAGCTTGTTTTAAGGCAGACGTTAAACTAGCAGTAGTCAAAAATACATTGCTTGCAAAAGCAATGGAAGCTTCCGAAAGAGAATTCGGTGAACTTCCCGGAGTGCTTAAGGGCAATACTTCGTTGATGTTCTCAGAAGTAGGTAATGTTCCAGCAAAAATTATTAAGGCTTTTAGAAAGAAGTCTGATAAACCTTTGTTGAAAGGAGCCTTCGTAGAAGAAGCGGTATATATTGGTGATGAGAATTTGGATGCACTTGTAAGCATTAAGTCTAAAGAAGAAATGATCGGTGAGGTTATTGGATTGTTACAATCCCCAGCCAAAAACGTTATTTCTGGACTTAAATCTGGTGGTGGTAAACTAGCAGGTATCCTTAAGACATTATCAGAAAGATAAGAACGCACTAGTAAACTAAGTATATTTTAAAAATTTATTAAACGATAGTAAAATGGCAGATTTGAAAGATTTCGCAGAACAATTGGTTAACTTAACCGTAAAAGAGGTAAATGAGTTAGCTAATATATTAAAAGATGAATACGGTATAGAGCCTGCAGCTGCTGCAGTTGCTGTTGCTGCTGGTGGTGGAGACGCTGCTGAAGCTGCTGATGAGCAAACAGAATTTGACGTAATCTTAAAAGCAGCAGGTAGTTCTAAACTAGCTGTAGTTAAATTGGTTAAAGAATTGACTGGTCTCGGATTGAAAGATGCTAAAGATATCGTTGATAGCGCGCCTAAAGCTGTAAAAGAAGGTGTTACTAAAGACGAAGCTGAAGGAATCAAAAAATCTTTGGAAGAAGCAGGAGCGGAAGTTGAGCTTAAATAGTATCAGCAACCATAACAATTTGGTTTAGGTCTTTCCTCGCTTCGGCGGAGCTAGACCTAAGCCTTTTTATACAAGTAAGACCCACGTATATGATGAGATATACGACCCGAATTTAGTATTCACGTTCAAAATACTGTCCATAGATGTTCACACAACAGACTGAGAGAATAAATTTTGCATCCGCTAAGAACACACCGGCTTATCCGGATTTCTTGGACATTCAGATAAAATCGTTTCAAGACTTTTTTCAGCTAGAAACGAAATCTGATGAAAGAGGCAATGAAGGCTTGTACAATACCTTCATGGAAAACTTCCCTATTACGGACACCAGAAACCAGTTCGTACTTGAATTTTTAGATTACTTCATAGATCCGCCAAGATATTCTATCCAAGAATGTATTGAGCGTGGTCTTACCTATAGTGTTCCGTTAAAAGCACGATTAAAATTATACTGTACCGATCCTGAGCACGAAGATTTCGAAACTATCGTGCAAGATGTGTATTTGGGTACTATTCCTTATATGACACCTAGTGGTACATTTGTTATCAACGGAGCGGAAAGGGTTGTAGTTTCTCAGTTACACCGTTCACCAGGTGTTTTCTTCGGTCAGTCATTTCATGCGAACGGAACTAAATTATATTCTGCCAGAGTAATACCTTTTAAAGGTTCTTGGATAGAATTTGCAACAGATATAAACGGGGTAATGTATGCGTACATTGATCGTAAAAAGAAGTTGCCTGTAACTACTCTTTTTAGAGCTATTGGTTTTGAAAGAGATAAAGATATTCTTGAAATTTTTGACCTTTCTGAAGAGGTTAAAGTTTCAAATGCAGGTCTTAAAAAAGTATTGGGACGTAAATTGGCGGCTAGGGTTTTGAACACTTGGCATGAAGATTTCGTTGATGAAGATACTGGCGAGGTTGTTTCTATTGAAAGAAACGAAATCGTTATAGATCGTGATACTGTTTTGGAAAAAGAACATATCACAGAAATTATAGATGCTGATGTTAAAACCATTCTTCTCCACAAAGAGAGCAATGCGCAATCAGATTACTCTATAATTCATAATACATTACAGAAGGATCCAACAAACTCTGAAAAAGAAGCTGTTGAACACATTTATCGTCAATTACGTAACGCTGAGCCGCCTGATGAGGAGACTGCACGTGGTATTATTGATAAATTATTCTTCTCTGATCAACGTTATAACTTAGGTGAAGTTGGACGTTACAGAATGAACAAAAAATTACAGTTGGATATCGGAATGGACAAGCAAGTCTTGACTAAAGAAGATATTATAACTATTATTAAATATTTGATCGAACTTATCAACTCTAAAGCAGAGATTGATGATATTGATCACCTTTCTAATCGTCGTGTTCGTACTGTTGGTGAGCAGTTGTCATCTCAGTTCGGTGTAGGTCTTGCTCGTATGGCAAGAACTATTCGTGAGCGTATGAACGTTCGTGATAACGAAGTGTTTACCCCAATAGATTTAATTAACGCAAAGACATTGTCTTCTGTGATTAATTCTTTCTTTGGTACTAACCAGTTGTCTCAGTTTATGGATCAAACAAATCCATTAGCAGAGATTACGCACAAACGTAGATTATCTGCTCTAGGGCCAGGTGGTCTTTCTAGAGAGCGTGCTGGGTTTGAGGTTCGTGATGTTCACTACACACACTACGGTAGACTTTGTCCTATTGAAACACCTGAAGGTCCAAACATTGGTTTGATATCTTCATTGGCAGTATTTTCTAAAGTAAACCCAATGGGCTTCTTGGAAACTCCATATCGTAAGGTGGATAATGCTAAGGTAAATACGAAGGAATTCGTTTACTTAAGTGCAGAGGAAGAAGAAGGAATGAAAATCGCGCAGGCAAATATTCCATTGAAGGAAGATGGTACAATTGATGCGGATAAGGTTATTGCTAGAGAAGAAGGAGATTTCCCGGTAGTAGATCCGATAGAAATTAACTATACAGATGTAGCTCCTAACCAGATTGCATCTATATCTGCATCACTTATTCCTTTCTTGGAACATGATGATGCCAACCGTGCGTTGATGGGATCTAACATGATGCGCCAAGCGGTGCCATTGTTAAGACCACAAGCGCCAATTGTTGGTACAGGTCTTGAGCGTCAGGTTGCTTCAGATTCTAGAGTATTGATAAATGCGGAAGGAGATGGAACTATAGAGTATGTAGATGCTAAGATGATTACGATTAAGTATGATCGTACTGATGCTGAGCGTTTAATTAGTTTTGAAGAAGATTCAAAATCATACAACTTGGTTAAGTTTAGAAAAACTAACCAGGGTACTAGTATTAACTTGAAGCCAATTGTAAGAAGAGGTGATAAAGTTAAAAAAGGTCAGGTTCTTTGTGAAGGATATGCAACTGAAAAAGGTGAATTAGCACTAGGTCGTAACCTTACCGTGGCTTTTATGCCTTGGAAAGGATATAACTTTGAGGATGCAATCGTAATTTCTGAAAAAGTAGTTCGTGAAGATATCTTTACTTCTATTCACGTAGATGAGTATTCTTTAGAGGTTAGAGATACTAAATTAGGTGCAGAAGAATTAACTCACGATATTCCTAACGTTTCTGAGGAAGCTACTAAGGATTTGGATGAAAACGGTATGATTCGTATCGGTGCCGAGGTTAAGCCTGGTGATATCTTAATTGGTAAGATTACTCCAAAAGGAGAGTCTGATCCAACTCCTGAAGAGAAATTGCTTAGAGCAATCTTTGGTGATAAAGCAGGTGATGTAAAAGATGCATCTTTAAAAGCATCTCCATCATTACATGGTGTTGTTATTGAGAAGAAATTGTTTTCTCGTTCGGTAAAAGATAAGCGTAAGCGTTCTGAAGATAAAGAAGAACTTAACAAGTTAGAGTTAGAGTACGAAGTGAAATTCCAAGAGTTGAAAGACGTCTTGATAGAGAAACTTTTTACTTTAATCAATGGTAAGACATCTCAAGGTGTATTAAACGATTTAGGTGAAGAAGTATTGCCAAAAGGCAAGAAGTATACACTTAAAATGTTAAACTCTGTAGATGATTTTGCTCACTTGGTAGGTGGTAGTTGGACAATGGATAAGGATACAAACATATCTGTTGCCGATTTACTTCACAACTATAAGATAAAATTGAACGATCTTCAAGGAAACTTGAGAAGAGACAAGTTTACAATTTCTGTTGGTGATGAATTACCAGCTGGAATTATGAAATTGGCTAAAGTTTATGTTGCCAAAAAGCGTAAGCTTAAAGTAGGTGATAAAATGGCAGGTCGTCACGGTAACAAAGGTATTGTATCTCGTATCGTTCGTCAAGAGGATATGCCTTTCTTGGCAGATGGAACTCCAGTAGATATCGTATTGAATCCATTGGGTGTACCTTCTCGTATGAACATTGGTCAGATTTACGAAACCGTATTAGGTTGGGCAGGTTTGAAGCTAGGAAAGAAATTTGGTACGCCAATTTTTGATGGTGCCACTTTAGATCAAATAAATGAATATACAGATGAAGCTGGTATTCCAAGATTTGGTCATACTTACCTTCATGATGGTGGAACAGGTAAGCGTTTTGATCAACCAGCAACAGTTGGTGTGATTTATATGCTAAAACTTGGTCACATGGTAGATGATAAAATGCACGCACGTTCTATAGGACCATACTCTTTAATTACACAACAACCATTAGGTGGTAAAGCACAATTTGGTGGTCAGCGTTTTGGAGAGATGGAAGTTTGGGCTCTTGAGGCATACGGTGCTTCGGCAACTTTACGTGAAATATTGACCGTTAAGTCGGATGATGTTATTGGTAGAGCTAAAACCTATGAGTCAATAGTTAAGGGCGAAACCATGCCAGAACCCGGTTTACCGGAATCTTTCAATGTATTGATGCACGAACTTAAAGGTTTGGGCTTAGATATCCGTTTGGAAGAATAGAATCGATTGCAGCGATTGAAGAACACACATTTTAATTAGTATCACCATTAGATTATGGCTAGAATAAAAGATAATAATCCAATAAAAAGGTTTGATAAGATTTCTATCGGATTGTCCTCACCAGAAGCAATTTTGGCGGAGTCAAGAGGAGAGGTTCTTAAGCCTGAAACTATCAACTACAGAACGCACAAGCCGGAGCGAGACGGTCTTTTTTGCGAGCGTATTTTTGGTCCTGTTAAGGATTACGAATGTGCTTGTGGTAAATATAAGAGAATTCGTTACCGTGGTATTGTTTGTGACCGTTGTGGTGTTGAGGTTACGGAGAAGAAAGTACGTAGAGATAGAGTAGGGCACATCAACTTGGTGGTTCCTGTAGCTCATATCTGGTACTTCCGTTCGTTGCCAAATAAAATAGGTTACCTTTTGGGATTACCTTCCAAGAAATTGGATATGATTATTTACTACGAACGTTATGTAGTAATTCAACCGGGTATAGCTAAAGGCGCTGAAGGTGAAGAAATCAATAAAATGGATTTCTTGACAGAAGAGGAGTACTTGACTATTTTAGAGTCTATTCCTGTTGAAAACCAGTATTTAGATGACACGGATCCTAATAAGTTTATCGCTAAAATGGGTGCGGAATGTCTTATAGATCTTTTAGCTCGTATTGACTTAAAAGAATTATCGTACCAGTTACGTCATAAGGCAAATACAGAGACTTCCAAGCAAAGAAAAACTGAGGCTTTAAAAAGACTTCAAGTTGTTGAGGCGCTTCGTGAATCTCAAGAAAATAGAGACAACAGACCTGAGTGGATGATCATGAAGGTAATTCCGGTGATTCCACCAGAATTACGTCCATTGGTGCCGCTAGATGGTGGTCGTTTCGCAACTTCGGATTTAAATGATCTTTACAGAAGGGTTATTATTCGTAACAACCGTTTAAAAAGGTTAGTTGAGATTAAAGCTCCTGAGGTAATTCTTAGAAACGAGAAACGTATGCTTCAAGAAGCAGTAGATTCTCTTTTTGATAACACAAGAAAAGCTTCAGCTGTAAAAACTGAATCTAACAGACCTTTAAAGTCTCTTTCAGATTCATTAAAAGGTAAGCAAGGACGTTTCCGTCAAAACTTATTGGGTAAACGTGTTGATTATTCTGCACGTTCGGTAATTGTTGTTGGACCTGAAATGAGATTGTTTGAATGTGGTCTTCCTAAAGATATGGCTGCTGAGCTTTACAAGCCTTTCGTTATCAGAAAACTGATAGAAAGAGGTATCGTAAAAACAGTTAAATCTGCTAAGAAGATTATAGATAAAAAAGAACCTGTTGTTTGGGATATTCTTGAAAACGTATTGAAAGGACACCCTGTAATGTTGAACAGGGCCCCTACATTGCACCGTTTAGGTATTCAAGCATTCCAGCCAAAACTTATTGAAGGAAAGGCTATTCGTCTTCACCCATTGGTATGTACGGCATTTAACGCGGATTTTGATGGTGACCAAATGGCGGTTCACCTTCCTTTAGGACCAGAAGCAATTCTAGAGTGTCAATTATTAATGTTGGCTTCTCATAATATTTTGAACCCTGCAAATGGTTCGCCTATTACTGTACCATCTCAGGATATGGTATTGGGTCTGTATTATATGACCAAAGAGAGAAAATCAACTCCAGAAGTGCCTATTCAAGGTGAAGGTTTAACTTTCTATTCTTACGAAGAGGTAGAGATTGCCTTTAATGAAGGAATGGTTAACTTAAATGCTGGGATAAAAGTAAGAGCAAAAGACTTCAATGAAGAAGGTGAGTTGGTAAATAAAATTATACCTACTACGGTTGGTAGAGTTTTGTTTAACATGGAAGTTCCAGAAGCTGCAGGATACATTAATGATGTATTAAACAAGAAATCTTTACGAGATATTATCGGAGGAATCTTAGCAGTTACTGATGTTCCTACTACAGCAGATTTCTTAGATAAGATTAAGACTATGGGATATGATTTCGCCTTCAAAGGTGGTCTATCTTTTAGTTTAGGTGATATTATTATACCGCAGGAAAAGCATGAAATGATTGCTGAAGCTAACGTACAAGTTGATGGAATTAAGGCCAACTATAATATGGGTCTTATTACCAACAACGAACGTTACAATCAGGTAATTGATGTTTGGACTTCTACGAACGCGCAATTGACCGAATTGGCAATGAAGCGTATTCGTGAGGATCAACAAGGTTTCAACTCTGTGTATATGATGCTTGATTCTGGTGCAAGGGGTTCTAAAGAACAAATTCGTCAGTTAACAGGTATGCGTGGTTTGATGGCCAAGCCTAAAAAATCTACTGCCGGTGGTGGTGAAATTATTGAAAACCCAATTTTATCTAACTTTAAGGAAGGTCTTTCAATTCTTGAATACTTTATTTCTACTCACGGTGCTCGTAAAGGTCTTGCGGATACTGCTCTTAAAACGGCAGATGCAGGTTACTTAACACGTCGTTTGGTAGATGTTTCGCAAGATGTTATTGTTAATATTACAGATTGCGAAACTTTAAGAGGTGTTGAAGTTTCTGCCTTGAAAAAGAATGAAGAGGTTGTTGAGTCTCTTGGAGCACGTATATTAGGTAGAGTTTCTTTACATGATGTATACAATCCATTAACTCAAGAACAGTTACTTTCTGCTGGTCAGGAAATAATGGAGATTGATGCTAAGAGAATTGAAGAGTCTCCTGTTGAAAAAGTTGAAGTACGTTCAGCATTAACATGTGAAGCTCCTAAAGGAATTTGTGCTCAATGTTACGGTCGTAACCTTTCTACCAATAAAATGGTTCAAAGAGGTGAAGCTGTAGGTGTTGTAGCAGCTCAGTCAATTGGTGAGCCAGGAACACAGCTTACATTGCGTACTTTCCACGTGGGTGGTATTGCAGGTAACATTTCTGAAGATAACAAGTTGATCGCTAAATTTGGTGGTGTAGCTGAAATCGAAGATTTGAGAACTGTTTTAGGAGAAGACAACGAAGGTAAACCAGCTGTAATTGTTATTTCTAGAACGTCTGAAATTAAGGTTGTAGATAAGAAAACAGGTATTACTTTAAGTACTAATAATATACCTTATGGTTCTCAATTGTTTGTTGAGAACGGAGCAACAATAGCTAAGGATGATATTGTTTGTTCTTGGGATCCATATAACGGTGTAATTGTATCTGAGTTTCCAGGTAAGATTGCTTACGAGAATATTGATCAAGGTGTTACTTATCAAGTTGAAATTGATGAGCAAACCGGTTTCCAAGAAAAAGTTATCTCGGAATCTCGTAACAAGAAGTTGATACCAACTCTTTTAATTCAAGATAGTAAAGGTGAAACGTTACGTTCGTATAACCTTCCTGTTGGATCACACATCATGGTAGATGATGGTGATAAGATTAAAGAAGGTAAAATTCTTGTGAAAATACCTCGTAAATCTGCTAAAGCAGGTGATATTACGGGTGGTCTTCCAAGAGTAACTGAACTTTTTGAAGCACGTAACCCTTCTAATCCAGCAGTTGTTTCTGAGATAGATGGTGTTGTTTCTTTTGGAAAAATCAAAAGAGGTAACCGTGAAATCATTATAGAATCTAAATTAGGTGAAGTCAAGAAATACTTGGTGAAACTTTCTAATCAGATTTTGGTTCAAGAAAACGATTACGTTCGTGCAGGTATGCCATTGTCAGATGGTTCTATTACTCCTGAGGATATTCTTAAGATTAAAGGCCCATCTGCTGTTCAGCAGTACTTGGTTAACGAAGTACAAGAAGTATATCGTTTACAGGGTGTGAAGATAAATGACAAGCATTTTGAGGTTGTTGTTAGACAGATGATGCGTAAAGTACGTATTCAAGATCCAGGTAATACAATCTTCTTAGAGAATCAATTGATTCACAAAGATGATTTCATTAAAGAAAACGATGAGATTTTCGGCAAGAAAGTTGTTGTTGAAGCTGGTGATTCTGAAAACCTTAAAGCAGGTATGATTATTACGGCTCGTGAATTAAGAGATGAAAATTCTGTTTTGAAACGTACTGATAAGAATCTAGTAACTGCAGAGGATGCAGTTGCAGCTACTGCTACGCCTATATTGCAAGGTATAACACGTGCGTCTTTACAGACTAAATCGTTTATATCTGCAGCATCTTTCCAAGAAACGACTAAAGTATTGAATGAAGCTGCGGTAAGCGGTAAAATAGATACATTAGAAGGCTTGAAAGAGAATGTTATTGTTGGACATAAAATTCCAGCAGGTACGGGTATGCGCGATTATGAGAACATCATTGTAGGCTCTAAAGAAGAGTATGATGAAATCATGGCACGCAAGGAAGCCTTGAAATTTTAAACTCAAATAATTCAAACCCTCAATAGTTTCTATTGAGGGTTTATTTTTTTTACATATGAGCGAAAAAGAACAAAAACAGAACCAGATTAATATTGAGCTTGATGAAAAGACGGCGGAAGGTATTTATTCAAATCTGGCGATTATCAATCATTCTGTATCAGAATTTGTAGTCGATTTTATTAGTATGATGCCAGGCGCTCCAAAAGCGAAGGTTAAGAGTAGAATAGTTCTTACACCGCAGCATGCCAAAAAGTTTTTAAAGGCTTTGAACGACAATGTAAAGCGTTTTGAGGCGGCACATGGTACCATTAAGGATTATGAGCAACCTCCAATACCTATGAATTTTGGGCCAACAGGAGAGGCTTAAGTATATAAACTAAAAAATGCCCTTTGTTCCTACAAAGGGCATTTTTTAGTTTATATATTGTTTTAATCGAACTCAGAAACAAAATGTAGTTTTACGCTAGGGTATTTTTGTTGCGTCATCTGCAACGAGAATTGGGAGTCTGCTAGAAAAACCAATTGGTTTCTCTTGTCTTTAGCTAAAAATTTCTGCTTTACTCTTTTAAATTCTTTGAATTCATCGTTCTTTGGGTCTGATGGTTCTACCCAACAGGCTTTAAACACAGGGAAGTTTTCATACGTACATTTGGCTCCATATTCATGCTCAAGACGATACTGAATAACTTCAAACTGTAGAGCTCCCACTGTTCCTATTACTTTTCTTCCGTTTAGTTCAAGAGTGAATAACTGCGCTACACCTTCGTCCATCAACTGGTCAATACCTTTGTAAAGTTGCTTGGATTTCATTGGGTCGGCATTGTTAATGTACCTAAAGTGCTCAGGGGAGAAACTGGGTATGCCTTTATAGTGGAGTTCCTCTCCTTCAGTAAGTGTATCACCAATTTTAAAATTACCGGTATCATGAAGACCTACAATATCTCCTGGATAGGATATATCTACAATTTCCTTTTTCTCGGCAAAAAACGCGTTTGGACTTGAAAACTTCAGCTTTTTTCCATTTCTAACATGTAAGTATGGTTTGTTTCGTTCAAAAGTACCTGATACGATTTTTATAAATGCTAGTCGGTCACGGTGTTTCGGGTCCATATTCGCATGTATTTTGAATACAAAACCGGACATTTCCTTTTCATTCGCATCAACTAGTCTTTCCTCAGCCTTTTTAGGGCGTGGAGAAGGAGCAATCTCAATAAAGCAGTCCAGTAGTTCGCGAACTCCAAAATTGTTTAAGGCAGAGCCAAAGAATACTGGCTGTTGCGTGCCTTGTAAATATTTTTCCTTGTCAAAGTCAGGATATACACCCTTAACCAACTCTATATTTTCACGTAGTTCTTCTGCAGCTTTGTTACCAATAATTTTTTCAAGTTCTGGGCTCTCAATGGAATCAAAAGCAATAGTTTCTTCAATATTTTTCTTGCTGTCGCCACTAAAAAGATTGATGTTCTTTTCGTAAATATTATAAATCCCCTTAAAATCATATCCCATACCAATAGGAAAACTTAAAGGGGTGACAGATAGTCCAAGTTTTTGTTCCAAATCATCAAGAAGATCAAAAGCATCACGGCCTTCCCTATCTAATTTGTTTATGAAAACAATGATAGGTATGTTCCGCATTCGGCATACTTGTACCAATTTTTCGGTTTGCTCTTCTACACCTTTAGCAACATCAACAACCACAATTACACTATCTACAGCGGTAAGTGTTCTAAATGTATCTTCGGCAAAATCTTTGTGCCCTGGCGTATCAAGAATATTTATTTTCTTATCCTTATATATAAACGCAAGTACAGATGTAGCAACAGAAATACCACGTTGGCGCTCTATTTCCATAAAGTCACTGGTAGCGGTTTTTTTTATTTTATTGTTTTTTACGGCACCTGCTTCCTGAATAGCTCCGCCAAATAACAGAAGTTTTTCCGTTAAAGTGGTCTTACCTGCATCTGGGTGCGATATTATTCCGAAAGTTCTACGCCGTTGAATCTCATCTTTAAAACTCATGAAGAAAATTTGTGCAAAAATACGTTAAATTATAGTTTATCTAGAACAGAAGATAGGTTAATAACAAAGTACTAAAATGGATAAGTATTTTAACTAATTACCCCTTTAATAGCAGATTGCAGTGTATCGATAAACTACACATAAATTCGATTTAATGAATTAAGGGAATGATATTTGGTTGTTTTCGTCGATGTGCTAATTCGATAACCTGGTTTAATTCCTGCCCTTTACCGAATATTTAGGTTTTTAAAGGGTAAATCATAATTTCTAGAATCAAAAGAATTTGGTTAACGAAATATTAAATATATCTTGCATCCATATTGAAGCTCCCCAACTTCTTACTTTATATGTTTTAAACCTACAGGCCATGGTGATTAGTTTAATAAAAACTAAACATTTATGGAAAACTTTACTCTATTGAATTTTAAGAACGGTGCTTTTAAGACCGTTACGTATACCTTCGCTCTAGCCGTTTTTGGCTTGAGTTCTTCTTTTGCTACTACTGGGAATGTGGAAAAACCTGAAGTAGAAAATTCCGAAATAATTGTTGGATCCGAACTGGATATGAATGATTGTATGGAACTGAATGGTATAGAAATCACCGCTAAAGATTTTGGTTTTCCTGATAGAGTTACCGATGGTAGCCTTTCTGCTGAAAATGTAGATTTAAGCTCCAAATGGGGTCTTCCTGATGGTAGCGTTTTAGTATCTGTTAAAGGTGCTAGCACCAAGAGTTCAGGTGGGTTTTTTGAAGTAAACCAAGATCTTCCAGCTACTTTTTCTTTTTCAGGTACGGTTCCGGTGAAAATAATTGCAGAACACTCTCTTAGGGTAGATGCCAATCACAGAGATGGAATTATCGCCTTAGATAATGTTATGTATGATTATACAAGTGCATTGCCGAATGGTACCGTTTCAGGTAACGAAGGGAATGACTATTTTGTTGAGAATACAACAAATACTCCTATAAATTCAAAAAGTCGGTTTACCTGGGAATCTCAAGGTTTTGTTAATGAAATTCAATTTTACACCTCTTCTAGTTTTCCTATTAATGGAATTCATTTGACCATTATTCCGGTTCAATGTCCTGACACCGATACTGATGGTGACGGAGTGCCGGATACTACAGATTTAGATGATGATAATGATGGTATATTAGATGCTGTTGAAGATCCAAATACAGATGGTGATAATGATCCTATGACCAATCCTTTGGATACGGATAATGATGGTATTCCTAATCACTTGGATATTGATTCTGATGATGACGGTATTCCAGATAACGTAGAGGCTCAGACTACAGATGGCTATATAGCACCTAATCAAGATGATGAAGCAACAAGTATTGCTAATGATGGTCTTAATACTGCTTACCCTGACGGATTGACTCCTGTTAATACAGATGGAACCGATACACAAGATTATATAGATATTGATAGTGATAATGATACAGTACCTGATAACAATGAAGGTAACGACTTTAATTCTGATGGTAACCCTGATCAAACTTATACTGGTATAGATACGGATGGTGACGGACTAGATGATGGTTATGAAGGAAGTGATATTAATGATGGTTTTGATGTAAACGATGAAATAAATGATCCAGCAAACGATTTGCCTGATATAGATGGTACCGAAGATGTAAATTATCGTGATTTGGACGATGATGGTGATGGAATTGATACGCCAAATGAAGATGTAGATGAAGATGGTGACCCAACCAATGATGATACAGATGGTGATGGAACTCCAGATTATTTGGATCCAACCAATGATGTTACACCTGATACGGATGGAGACGGCGTGCCAGATGCAACAGATCTTGATGATGATAACGATGGTATTTTAGATACAGTAGAAGACCCTAATATTGATGGTGATAACGATCCACTTACAGATCCTTACGATTTAGATGAAGATGGTGTTCCAAATCATTTAGATATTGATTCTGATGATGATGGTATTCCTGACAATGTAGAGGCTCAGACAACGGATGGTTATATAGCTCCAAATGCAGACGATGAAGCTACAAGTATAGCTAACGACGGGTTGAACTCAGCATATCCTGATGGCTTAACACCAGTTAATACAGATGGTCGTGATGTTGAAGATTATTTGGATGCGGATAGTGATAATGATGATGTGCCTGATAATAATGAAGGTAACGATTTCAATTTTGACGGTTCTCCTGACCAAACTTACTTAGGTACGGATGCCGATGGTGATGGTTTGGACGATGGTTATGAAGGAAGTGATATTAACGATGGTTATGATGTTAACGATGAAATAGATGATCCAGCAAACGATTTACCTGACACAGATGGTACTGAAGATGTAAATTATCGTGATTTAGACGATGACGGCGATGGTATTGATACGCCAAATGAAGATGTAGATGAAGATGGTGACCCAACCAACGATGATACTGATGAAGATGGTACACCAGATTATCTTGATTTTGATGAAGACACTACAAAAGACACGGACGGAGATGGAGTGCCTGATGTAACTGATTTAGATGATGATAACGATGGTATCTTAGATGCTGTAGAAGATCCTAATACAGATGGTGATGATAATCCTTTGACCAACCCGTTGGATACAGATGAGGATGGTATTCCTAATCACTTGGATATTGATGCTGATAATGATGGTATTCCAGACAATGTAGAAGCTCAGACTACTGACGGTTATATTGCTCCAAATGAAGATGATGAAGCTACAACTATAGCTAATGACGGTTTAAATTCTGCATATCCAGATGGTTTAACACCAGTTGATACGGATGAAGATGGTACATCAGATTACATAGACTTGGATAGTGATAATGATACGGTGCCTGATAATAATGAAGGTAACGATTTTGACTTCGATGGTGCTCCTGACCAAACCTACACTGGTGTAGATACAGATGGTGATGGATTGGACGATGGTTATGAAGGAAGTGATGTCTATGATGGTTTTGATGTAAACGATGAGATTGATGATCCTGCAAACGATTTACCGGATACAGATGGTACAGAAGATGTAAACTATCGTGATTTGGACGATGACGGTGATGGTATTGATACGCCAGATGAAGATATAGATCAAGATGGTGACCCTACCAATGACGATAGTAACGGAAATGGTATTCCTAACTACTTAGATCCTACGGATAACATTCCTACAACTGATACCGATGGTGACGGTGTACCGGATATGGTAGATTTAGATGATGATAATGACGGTATATTGGATACGGTTGAAGATCCTAACACAGATGGAGATAATAACCCGTTAACAGACCCATTAGATACAGATGGCGATGGTTTCCCTAATCATTTAGATATTGATGCGGATAACGATGGTATTCCAGATAACGTAGAAGCTCAGACAACTGATGGTTTTATTCTTCCAAATGCGGATGATGAAGCTACTATAAATGAGAATAATGGTGTTAATTCAGCTTATCCAGAAGGCTTTACACCTGTAAATACAGATGGAACAGATGAACCGGATTATTTGGATTTAGATAGTGATAATGACTTGGTGCCTGATAATAACGAAGGAAATGATTTCAATTTTGACGGAGAACCAGATCAGTTACCTACAATAGAGGATACTGATAATGATGGTCTTCTTGATGGATATGAAGGATCTAATGTTAGTGATGGTTTCAATGTTCATGATGAAATTAACGACCCTGCAACAGATTTACCAGATACAGATGGTACAGAAGATGTAAATTACCGAGATTTTGATGATGACGGCGATGGAATTAACACGGCAGATGAAGATGGCAATGGAAACGGAGACCCAACGGATGATGATCGTGATAATGATGGTATTCCTTCATACCTTGATCCAGAAGAGGAAACAGAGATTGTAGTAATGCAAATGGTAACACCTAATGGTGATGGTAAAAATGAATTCTTGTGGATTGAAAATGTAGATAAGGCATTAAACAATAAACTTCAGATTTTCAACAGATGGGGTATAGCCGTGTATGACGGTGAAGATTATAATAATCAAAACAATGTTTTTGATGGTAGATCAAAAGGAAGATCAACTATAGCTGGGCAAGACTATTTACCTGCCGGCGTGTATTTTTATATCTTTGAGTACACCACTGTAAACGACGAGAATATAACTGATAGTGGTTATATTTACATTAGCAAGTAATCTATAAAGTAGGCATGATTATAAAAAACAAACTACTAGCAGCCCTATTCTTGGTGTTGGTCTATTGCCAAACGGCTTCGGCCCAGCAAGATGCTCAATACACTCAGTATATGTTCAATACTATGAGCGTTAACCCAGCCTATGCAGGCTCTAGAGGACAGCTTAGTATAGCAGGTCTCTACAGGTCGCAATGGGTAGGTTTAGACGGTTCACCGGAGACTTTTACCATTAACTTACATTCGCCCATAAGAAATAGTAGTGTGGGGTACGGATTGTCTATTGTTAATGATAAGATAGGGGAAGGTACGGTTCAAGAAACTTATATTGATGGATTAATTTCGTATTCGATAGATGTTTCTCTTAAAGCTAAATTATCTTTTGGTTTGAAATTAGGAGGTAATATCCTTAATTTGGATTTTGACCAATTAAGGCAAAGACCCGGATTTGAGGAGGCTGTAGGAACGGATAATATTGAAAATCGATTTTCTCCAAACGTAGGTTTGGGTATGTACTATCATACAGATAAATTCTATGCTGGTCTTTCTGCTCCAAATTTGTTGGAGATAGAACATTTTGATACTTCTAATTCCGATGCGAATGATATTGACTTTTTGGCTAAAGACCGTGTTAACTTTTATTTAATTACTGGTTACGTATTTGATTTGAATGATAATTTTAAGTTCAAACCGGCACTTTTAACCAAAGTTGTTGGTGGAGCGCCACTTCAGGTAGATGTATCTGCTAACTTCCTTTTTGCAGACAAGTTCTCTTTTGGTGCGGGTTACAGATGGGATGCTGCCGTAAGTGCCTTAGCTGGTTTTCAAGTATCTGATCAAATTATGTTAGGATTGGCTTATGATAAAGAAACAACCGATTTTGGTAGTACTCAGTTCAATAGCGGATCTTTTGAAATTTTTCTAAGATGGGAATTGGTAAAATCATTTGAAAAACTGGTTTCTCCTCGTTTCTTCTAAACCTTGCCTTATGATAAAAAAAATACACATTCTATTTGTTTTGGTCTTTTTGATGGGCTTAAGTGGTTTTGCCCAAGAAAAGTTGATTACCAAAGC
Source organism: Zobellia barbeyronii (assembly GCF_018603515.1). GTDB lineage: Bacteria > Bacteroidota > Bacteroidia > Flavobacteriales > Flavobacteriaceae > Zobellia > Zobellia barbeyronii. The sequence continues at coordinate 594,953 of NZ_JACATN010000003.1, read as the reverse complement.
CAATGAAAAATATGACGAATATTCTTTCAGCCCAGCTATTGATATTTATAAAAAGGTATTAGATCGCGGGTACGCTTCTGCAGATTTACTTAAGAAATTAGGAAACTCTTACTATTACAATGCAGATTATGAAGATGCATCTAATACGTATAAAAGATTAGTAGACGAGTATCCGGATGAAATTGGTCCAGAGTATTATTTTAGATACGCTCAAACTTTAAAGACTTTAGAAGATTACGAGGGTTCAAAAGCCATTATGGCTAAATTCTTAGAGGCTACTTCTGATGATGCTAGAGCAACTGCTTATAAAGATGAGGAAGACTATTTAAACGATATAAAGAGAAACTCTGGAAGATACAATGTATCACCTTTTCAGTATAACTCCCCGTATTCAGAGTTTGCTCCTTCTTTCTATAAAGAAGGTCTTATTTTCTCTTCGGATAGAGATACTGGAAACTTTGCTCGCTACCGTCACACATGGAATTCAAAAGATTTCTTGGACTTGTACAAGGTGAATGCAGATAGTGTTTCGCAAGGGTTTGTTATTAAATTCGGGGATCACGTTAATACAAGATTGCATGAATCAACTTCTACTGTAAGCAAAGATGGTAACATACTATATTTTACTCGTAATAACTTTAAGGAAGGTAAGTATGTCAAAGACGAAACAGGAGTAATACGTCTTAAGATATTCAAGGCTAAAATGGTAGAAGGCGTATGGTCTGAAATTGAAGAACTACCTTTTAATAGTAATGATTACTCAGTAGCTCATCCAACATTAAGTTCAGATGAAAAAGCATTATACTTTGCGTCAGATATGCCAGGCACTTTAGGTGAATCCGATATTTTTAAGGTAGCCATAAATGAAGATGGAACTTATGGTACTCCTGAAAACTTAGGTCCAGTTATCAATACGGAGGCTAGAGAAACCTTTCCTTTTGTAACGAGTGAAGATGTTTTATATTTTTCTTCAGATGGACATCCGGGGCTTGGGGGATTAGATATTTTTGCTTCTAAAATAGCCAATGGTAGATTGGACGGAAATGTAATGAATGTTGGTGAACCCGTAAATGGAAGAATGGACGATTTTACGTTCATTTTTAATGAAGAAACAAGAAAAGGATATTTTGCCTCTAACCGAGCAGAAGGACAAGGTGCTGATGATATTTACGCTGTTTTAGAAACGAAGCCTTTGCTTATTGATTGTGAGCAAGCTATTTCTGGTGTGGTAAGGGATAAGATTTCTAACGAACCACTTATTGGTGCATCCGTTAAAGTTATAGACGAGAATAATGAGGAAATCATGTCTGCTATTACAGATGCCGAAGGTAAATACGATTTATTGCTAGATTGTACGCAAGGCAATTTCGTAAGAGCTATGACAGAAGGTTATGTGCCTTCTGAAGAATACTTAGGAAAATCTGATGGAGAACCTAAAGTAATAGACTTTTATTTAGAGAGAAGCTCTATAACAGCTGGGTTTGGTGACGATTTAGCCAAACTATTACAGTTAAGTACTATTTACTTCAACTTTAACAAATATGACATTCGTAAAGATTCTGAAATAGAGGTTGAGAAAGTAATCGCAGCCATGGAGAAATATCCAAGTTTGAGAATCAAGGTAAATTCACATACGGATAGTAGAGGTAAGGATTCCTATAACCTTTGGCTTTCACAAAAGAGAGCTGAATCTACCGTAAATTATATGGTAAAAAAGGGAATAGATAAAGAACGTTTAGATGGAGAAGGTTTTGGTGAGACAAAACTGATTAACAAATGTGCTAATGGCGTCAAATGTTCTGATAAAGACCATGAGTTGAACAGAAGATCGGAATTCATCATTTTAGAATAAAATTTATTTTACATAAATTAGGAAAGGCAGCTATTAAAATAGCTGCCTTTTTTTGTTTCAATATCATTATATAGCGAGGTATTTAATCGATAGGGTATAATGTTTACAGGTGTTTAAGCGTTTTTGTAAATCTGCTTACATTGAAAAAAACACCGGTTACACCTACATTTTAGGTCTACACAACAATTTTTCTCATAGCAACTTAAGTACAGATATATTTACCTAATAACTGTGTCAATCAATTCTGTTGACGAATATGATGAGTTATTTGTAGGTACATAGGATGTTGTATAGCCCGATAAAATTCTTTTACATTTTAGTAGCGATGCTTCTTTTGAGCACAGCAGGTCTAAAAGCGCAAAATATTGTGGTTAACCCGTCAACTGATGTTCCAACGGAGGTTGTTGCTTGTGGCGATTCGTCTACATTTCAATTTAGGCTTTATGGTACCACTGGAGCAGATGAACAGGTAAGTGTTCAATTACCTACCCAATCAGAGTTCGTGGCACTTGTATCTCCTGTTGCAGGGGTTTCAGTAGATGCCACTAATCCTAATAACCCAATATTTACTATTGCAGCACCTCTTATTGGAACAATAAGTTTTATAGACATAACATATACGGTTCAGACAGGGTGTTCAACAATGATAGATCCAGAAATTGAACATACGCTCATCAGCAATCCTTCTATTTCAACAACTGTTGATTACCCATCAGTTTTGTATTCATCTTTGGAAGTTGATAATGCTATTACACCTTTATCAGGTTCATTACGTGTTAAAGAAACTCAAGATTTTACCTTTACAATTGGTAACGACCCCGTAAATTCTAATGCCTACAGTAACAATGTGGTAGCTTATATTGTACATTCCGATAATATTTCTATTTCATATGGAGGTACAGGAAATTTTTCTTTAGGTATACCAGTAGGAGGCATGGTTACAGATACCTTAGAATTGAATGCTGTGGAAATTTCAGCTATTGGTGATAATGATTCGCGCTTTGAACAGAGTGAAAATATTTCAATAACTGTAACGGCAAAACTTTTAAATTGCCCGTCTGGTGCGGGAGAAACCATAACATATCAAGCAGCTTATGGGGGTTGTATTACTGGTGCTAACGCGTGTGAATCAGGTAATACTTCTACGTCAGGTATTGCTTTAGCTTCAGGAGCCCCGGACTTATATACTAGAGTAGTCAAAAGAGCCTGGCCAGGATTAACCACTACCGATACCGCTGAATTCTTATTACGGAATGATGGCACAGGTGCGGGTGACATTTATAACCTTACGCTTGATTTAGGTTTTAGTAATGGAGGTGCGACCTATATTCCTGCTGATTATAACATTTATACCTGGTCTAATTTTAATGTAGACGGGACATCTTTTGCCAACCAAGGAACAGAAGGTAGTCTTGCTGATTTTCAATTGACAACAGATCCTGACGGGGTTGGAGTTGGTTTAGAAGATTTAGATGGAGATGGATTTTTTGATGATTTACCAGTTGGCAATTCATTGGTCTTAGAAGCAGAACTAGCATATAACTATCTATTAGATTCAAATAATGACACTGCTTGTGATCGCATGAATGCAGGTTATTCAATGGTACGTTGGGCTTACGAATACACAGACCAATGCGGCAGTTCAATAAGTTTGAACGTTCCTAATAACGGATTGAATACGTGGCGTCCTTGGAGTTTTTACAACACGCAATCCATAGCAACAAATATTAATTCATCTAGTGGAAGTGCTAATTTTGGTCCTGGAGATACTTTTGATTTTTTTATAAGTACTTCAAGTAGTCAAACACCAACGACAACCAGTATTCCAGGTATGCATTGGGAAGTTCACTATACTTTACCTCCAGGTATCATACCAAATGGAAACGGAGTATGGCAATCGGAACCTTTTGATTTACTTAGTTTTAATGCAGCAACGGGAGTTGCTATATACTCTTCTATTTCTGCACCTACCTATGGGTATTTAATTAGTAGAAACCCAAAAATTCCATTAATGGTAGACCCAACCTGTTCTGGCAGTTTTGCTGGGGGTATATCTTATGAATATCATTTAAAAGGTGATTCCACATACGAACCTATACACATTTGTGAAGACGGTCCTACGTTTACAGTCACCTGTCCAAGTGGTGGACCATCGGTTTGCGTATCTAATTTCTCATTAGATCGTACTACTTTAGGATATACTGATATGACTGAGTCTACTCCAATTCCAGCAAGTACCTCTGGTCTACGTTTAGATCATGTGCTTGAGGGCGATATGGTTAGATGGCATGTTGAGATTGATGTAAATGAAACAAATCTTACTTCTGCTAAGGCGTTACTTGAATATGATGCTAATAACTGGTTTGGTACACAATCAGACGGAGGTATAAAAGCAATACAAGTTGAATACCTTCCTAGTGGTGGAGGTGCTTCATCAGTATCAAATAATCTAGGTCAGTATTCTTATGTTCAGAATAATGGAGGAAAAAGCAATCATTCAGTAGATGTATTGGGAGGTGATTTTTCAACAATAACACCGGGGCTTGGTGATAGATATATTATCGATGTAGATTTGAAGGTCTCTGAAAATAGTTCTATTTCCAATACTAGGTATATGCCTATGACCGGAATTTTGGTTTCATCTCCTGTAACTTCTGCGGCTAATCCAACGGAACATACTTGTAATTTTCTTACGGAAGAGTTTGGGGTCTTAGCTTATAAAGATGTACCAACTACGCAAGTGGTACAACAAAGTTTAACCATTGATGGTTGTAATGAATTTGGAATGGGAATACGGTTTCATCATGCAACTTATTCTATATTAGGGGATCTTTTTCCTAATGAATTTCGAAATTTTGCGATACCTAAAGTAGTAGATATTTTAGTTCCAGTTGGAGTTGATTATGTACCTGGAACCTCCAGTTATAGAGGTTATGGAGAGTTTCTACATGATATAACGGACCCTGTTATAACCTATAATGCAGAACCAGGGTTTCATAGATACAGTTGGACGAATGACGGCTCTTGGTCAAAAGAAAAAGCCTCCGTTAGCTATGCAATTAAAGACGTCAATTTTAATGTTGTTGCAAATTGCACTATTGAAGATTGGTCTTTTTCCGATGAAAGATTAGGCATAATTGTTTTACCAAGTACAGAATTTGAAATTTTTAGAAATGTAAGTTTACCAGGAAGGTCTATCAATATGGGAAGATCGACCAACGTAAGAAATACACAATATTTACCTCTAAGTTATACCGTTAGTTCACCTACGCCTACAATTTCTACTAACACCCAAAATGCCGAATGGGTTGTTGATATCAATAATACAACCTCTGGTGGAGCTTCTTTGCAAAACACGTGGATTGCTATAGAAATTACAAATAACAATATTGTACCAACACTTTGGGATAACACAACAGAAATACCCCTTATTGGCTATGGTACTGGTAAATATTGGGCACAAGTAGGAGACATATCAAGCGCAGGTAAACAATTGGAAATCCGGTCTGATGATTTTACCGTTTGTGGTACAGATAGTTTTGATATACGGGTTGGTCAAAATTGTAGTCAGTACCCTACCGATCCTGATACGGGTTATCCCTTAGGGAGTTCTGGAAGTAATTACAATTGTAGTGAAGAAGTCATTCAACTTTCATTAAGTACCCAAGACCCCTCTATTAATGTAACTACAGCTCTTGGTGTACCTCCAGCTACTTATGATTTTTGCGATGTTGTACCGTATTCAATAGACGTAAACAATGCTGCCAATGGCTTTGCTTACGCTTTGGCCGCAGATATAAAATTGCCTGTTGGTATGGTACTCGATAATACTTCAGGGGTTTTGACTTATGACTCAGTCGATTATGCAATAGATTCAGGTCTGATTCTTTTTAATGCGGGTACAAATACATATTCAATAGATATTTCTGCAATTGTTGGAAGTCCCATTAGTGGTACCAATGGTCTACCGGGTGTATCTGTTCCGGAGCCTAATGAATTTAAGGTGAATTTTGAATTGTCATTTACCTGCGATTATGTATCCGGTAGTAAGATAATTACGCAAATAAATGCGGAGTCTGGTTGTCAACAAGCCATTGACCCTAATGATGGTCAGAGTGAAATTAAAACCAATCCTGTAAATGTTACACAAGTACCTTCTAATATTGATTACGATATTTCGGTCACTTCTGATGATAATGCTATTCAAGCATGTAATGAAACTGAAGGTATTTCAGTTGAAATTACAAACCAGGGTATTGAAAGTGATGGGGATATTGAATTTGTTGTTGCTACAATAGACGATGCATTTAATTATGTAGCAGGTTCGTATGTAGCAGGTACGAATGGTCCTTCTGCAGGACCAACAGTATCAACCGATCCAGTAGCGGGCACCCGCATATTAAAATGGCAAATTCCCGATGGAGTAGGGGTCACTTCTCTTATTGCCTTCGATTTTGAAATTGAAGTTGTTTCACCTGAAGATGTGAGTTGTCAAAATTATGATTTAAACGTAGCTACAAGAATTGAACAAAGTATTGACTGTTCAGGATCAGGTGGACCAAGTTGTCCGGTTGTTCAAAGTGTTACGGCGCAGACTGATGAAACAATTTCTGTCGAAAAATCTACTTTGGTTATAAACTCAACATCTACAACCGCAACAGTCAGTGGTAATGATCAGAATGTCAGTGCCAATTTTTCAATTGAAAATACTTCTGGTACTATGATGCCAACTGGTACTATTGTTTCAGCGTATTATGATGCGGATACTAATGGAGTCTTCTCAGCTGGAGATGTTTTAATTGGTACTAAAACGATGACAGTTCAGATTCCAGCAACAAGTACTGTTAATGGTTCTATTGACTTCACCACATCTCCAAACAGGGTTTGTAATATAGTACTAGTAATTGAATCATCAAATAACTCATGTGCTTGTGCAAATTCAGAAGCAGAGATGATTTCACCTACAAGCCTTTCTGGTTTAGCTGGATCTAATGTAACGGTTTGCGAAGTATCTGATTCTATAATAATAGGTCAAACCTCAAACCCAAATTATAGTTATGTGTGGTCTGGTGCAACGGCCGTTGAAACAGCTTATTTGGACAATATTGGTGCAGCACAACCAACTTTTACATATTCTGGTGCTGATATTACAATAATTACTGATTTGATATATACGGTTACGGTAACACTTCCTAACGGGTGTACAATGTCAGATGACGTACGGGTAAAAGTTTATCCTTCGCCAAATCCTACAGTTAACGTTACATCATCCAGTTGTGATTTAGATAATGGAGAAATTAGCTTTACTTATCCTGATAATTTAAATAGATCATCAATTGAATTTAGTTTAGATAATCAAGCTTCTTATGAATCCTTAGTGCCAGATAATAGTGGTTCTGTAACGTATTCAAATTTAGCCTCTGGTACATATCATTTATGGGCGAGGTGGGGTAATAATCAATGTCCGGTAGATTTAGGGGAGCATATTATTTCTGATATCCCAGAATCTACCATTGATATGCAACCAGTAACACAGTCTGTTTTTGTAAATGACAATGCTGTTTTTACGGTGAATACTACTAATGCCGATACTTTTCAATGGCAAGTAAGTACAGATGGAGGAGTTACTTTTAATGACATCTCTAATGGACCTGATTATACAGGTACTCAAACAGAAACCTTAAATGTTATTGGGGTAGACTTAACCCAAAATAATTTTCAATATAGAGTTTTAGTTTCGAGTACGTTAACTACTTGTGCTGCCCAAGTTTCAAATGCAGCTTTACTTACAATTAAAGTGAAATCGGTTATTACTAATAGACGAATTACAGTGAGGGTCAAGAAAAATTAATTTCTTAAATAGAGATAGTGACTCGAACAAAAAGGGGTCTATTAAATAACATATAATTTAGTTTTATTAAAACCGTATTTAGATAGACTTTTAATCGATAAGACAGAAGTTTTACAGGGGTTTAAGTAATTTTAGAAATCAGTTGACATTCAAAAATCTACCAGTTGCGCATACATTTGGGACTTACACAACAATATTTATACTAACAGTTTATATACAGATATATTTGCCTGGTTAGAAGGTCAATGAATTCTATTGACAAAGAAACTAGGTTATTTGTAGATATATAGAATGTTGTATAACTCTTTAAAATTCCTTTACATTTTTGTAGCGCTGCTGTTTTCATTTCAGTTGGTCGCTCAGGAAACCTATCGTGATAATTTTAGCAGTGTATCGTATTCAAATAATAATGGTAGTTCTAATTTTTCTACAGATTGGGTAGAAACAGGGGATACAAATAATGGCCCTGCCAGTCAATATATTAGAATAAGTAGCAATAGACTAGAACTTTATTATATATGGGCAGAAAATATACGCAGATCGGCTAACCTTAATGGGGCTGCAACAGCAGTGCTTAGTTTTAATTGGCAGACTGTAAGTCTTACCAACGGTAGAGCTTTGGGAATAGAGGTGTCCAATAATGGTGGAGCATCTTATACAACGGTAGGTACAATTAGTGGGAATAACAGTTCAGGAACTTATACGCGAGACATATCTGGTTTTATTTCTGCAACCACAACGGTAAGGTTTGCAAAATCGGGCAATAATTGGAATAATGATGATTATGCCTTAATCGATAATTTTCAGATTTTGGCAACTTTTCCCGCACCTATCCCAGTTATAGAGGTTAATGATGTTACTGTAGATGAAGATTCAGGCAATGCTACTTTTACAGTTAGGCATACAGGTACTAATACTACAGGACCTTTTACGCTGAATTACCAAACTGTAGATGGTTCGGCGGTTAATGGAAGCGACTATACGTCTAGGACTGGTGTTTTAAATTTTAATGGTACTGCTGGAGATACGGAAACCATTACCGTTCCTATTTTAGATGATGGTACGATAGAAAATCCTGAAAATTTTACTTTAGAATTTACATTAGCGTCTGATCCAACGGTTGATATTAGTGACACAGCTACAGGAACAATTATAGATGACGATGCTCTTATAATGACAGACGGTGGTAGCGTTACCACATGTAGTGATACCTTTTTTGACCCGGGCGGACTTTCTAATTACAGTAACAATCAAGATGTAACATATACCATTTGCCCAGATACCGCCGATACTTATATAAATATAAATTTTACAAGCTTTGAAATTGTTTCGGGAGATGTACTATATGTTTATGACGGTTCTAATACCAGTGGTACATTAATTGGCCAGTATGATAGTGCCAATGTACCTACAAGTATAAATTCTTCTGCTGCATCTGGCTGTCTAACATTTAGATTTGTTTCTAACGGAAGCAATACAGGCGCTGGTTGGGAAGCAGAAATTAATTGTTTTGTTGATGGTCCTATTATTGTAATTGATGACATAACTTTTGATGAAGATGTGGGTAATGCCGTATTCACAGTAAGGTCCACTAGGGCTGCACATGGTAGAAATATATTTTTCTTTGGGTTTGTAGAATCTCCGTTTACTGTAGATTTTCAAACAGTAGATGGTTTGGCGCTGGCTGGTAGCGATTATACTGCATCATCAGGTACTTTAACATTTACGGGAGAACTAAATAATGTCCAAACAATATCAGTACCTATTTCTAATGATGGTGTACCTGAATTTGCTGAAGATTTTGATATAGAATTTACAGGAGCAACTGCTCAATATGCAGTCGTGAACTATAACGATAAAGGAAAAGGAACCATAAACTCACAAATTTTGGCAAATGACCCTTTAACACTATTTCAAGAATTTGATGGGTATTATGATTATTCAACCACGGGAGGTACCATGCGTACGAGCCCAAATGGAGCTAGTCCTTGTGCGGTTACGACATCATCGTCCAATAGTTTGGTTTCTCCGGTTCCGGGAACAGCAACTGTAGAAAGAGCTTATTTATATTGGTCTCATTCTAGTACCATTCGTGATGCAGATGTAATTTTTGAAGGGCAAAGCGTTTCTGCTAATTTTCTGTATCAAACCTCTCTGGGTAACAGAAACTTCTTTGGATATGTAAGTGATGTAACCAGCATATTGCAAGGTGTATCTAATTTGTCGAGCAATGTTTTTGATTTTAGTGGTTTAACGATTAACAATACGGGAGAATATTGTACTACCAGTACGGTTCTAGGGGGCTGGGCACTAATGGTGTTTTATGAAGACCGTTCTTTACCAGCTGTAAATATAAATTTATATCAAGGTTTTGATGGACTTAGTAATGATGGTAATTCGTTTACGCTAGATTCATTTTATGCCATATCAGGAACAGGGGCTAAAGCTTCATTTTTATCATGGGAAGGTGATCCGGATTTAAATGGTTCAAGTTCTGGTTCAACTAATCCTGAAGAACTATCGATTACCAACCAGCGAAATCAGAAAAATATTTTGATAGGTGATGGGGGACAAACGGGTAACAACTCTTATAATTCTACAATTTATGATAACACCGTAGGGCCACCAGTTTATAATAATGCTAATATGTATGGTGTAGATTTAGATACGTATGATATTTCGTCATTTATACAACCAGCGGATAGTGAAGTAACGGCAAATGTAGATGTAGGTCAAGATTTTGTTATTTCTGCAGCGGTGGTATTAAAAGTTCCTTCCAACTTAATTGCAGGCCGTGTTTTTGAGGATATCAATTATCCAGGAGGTGCAGGTCGCAATCAATTAACATCGGGAGGGATAGGAATATCAGGAGCAATTGTAGAACTTTTTGATTCTTCAGGGACTTTTATCCAGAGAAAAAATACGGAAGCAAACGGAAATTATTCATTTGGAGGAATGGCGGATGGAGATTACTTTGTTAAAGTGGTAAGTTCAACCGTAAGATCTACAAGAGATAATGGGCCAAATTGTTCTTCTTGCTATCCGGTTCAGACATACAAGACAGAGATGGTTTCTGGTAATATTATAGATATTACTAATCAAGTAGGAGGGGCTAATCCAAAAGCAGGTCAAGATGTTTCCTTAGGTGTTTTTAATAATGCGCAAAGTATATCTGCCGTAGAGGTTGCAGGTAACGGTGTAGTAGGTATCAATTTTGGATTTAATTTTAATACCATTGTTAATACAAATGAAACCGGCCAGGGTTCATTGACTCAGTTTATCAGGAATTCTAATACCATAGGTGAAGTAGGTTTGGATATAGAAGCCAATAGTTTGTTTGATCCAGTAGCAGGAGAAGACATTTCAATATTTATGATACCCTCTACGGCAGACCCTTTAGGCAGAGCCGCCGATAATAATTTTGCGAATGGGTATTTTAACTTTACCATGTCAAACCCTAACGAGTTGCCTGTTGTAACAGGCACAAATACCGTGATTGATGGTCGTACGCAAACGGCCTATTCGGGAAATACTAATTCTGGAACAGTAGGTTTAGGAGGAACAGGAGTAGGGAATTCCAATACGGCTTTACCAAATTTTGAGAGACCAGAAATAGAATTGTATAGTGCAGGTGGAGATGTTCTTCAATTAAACGGAACCAATGTAGTAACGCGTAATTTGGCTGTTCGTGCAGGTAACAATGCCGGAATTATCATTCAAGGTGGTTCGGCTACCGTGTCCCATAGTTTATTAGGCGTAAATGCTGTTGGTAATCCTTCAGGTAATATAGATTATGGTGTTGAGGTTACTGGGGGAATAGCTATAATAGATAGCAATTATATTACAGAAAATACAGATGAGGGTATTTTAGTTGCCGGTGGAACATCTACTACTATTCAAAATAATCATATTACGGACAATGGCAGTAATGCTTGTTTTGACAATATAAAAATCAGTGGAGGTACTGGTATCGTTATTCAACAGAATTTAATAGATAGAGCAGCTTCACTTGGGATTGATGCAGAAGGAATAACTGGGTCATTAACGATTACGGATAATACAATTACAAATTCAGGTCAAGATGGAGGTAAATGTACGGGGGATGATGCCAACGTAGGAATTCGTTTAGACGGCAGTAACTCATCCGTAGTCAATAATATTATAGCTGCAAATGGCGGAGCAGGAATTGTATTAAGTGGAGGTAATACATCTGGAAACTTAATTTCTAGAAATTCTATATATGCAAACGGAACGGCTAGTGCAGCATTAGGTATTGATTTAGATTTAACAGATGGATTTGGTGATGGAGTAACAATTAATGATTCAGGGGATAGTGATAATGGCCCTAATGGAGCTGTTAACTTCCCTATAATTACTGGAGCGTTCGTTTCAGGAACTAATTTAGTGATAGAAGGCTTGTCAAGACCAGGGGCGACTATAGAGCTGTTTGCTACGGATATTAATGAAGGTACGGCAACCATTGGTGATAATACATTGGGAATGATTTATGACTATGGGGAGGGGCAACGCTACCTTAATACTATGGTAGAAGGTTCTGCTTCTGATTCGGAGACAAATATTTCTACCTACACAGATGAAGACAATAATACGGATAACACCAATAAGTTTAAATTTAGTATTCCTTTACCTTCAGGAATAGCGTTAGGAAAGACGATAACCACCACGGCAACTTTAACCAACTCTACATCTGAATTTTCTCCATTAAGTACGGTTAAAGCGTACACTGTTATTACTAACAGAAGAATTACATATAGAGTAAAACCCAACTAGAAATTTTTCTTATTTGAGCTCAGATAAAGGGCCAAAATTATCTTCTAAATCAGTAAAATTAACATTTCATTTAGTGTTAAAAAGTAGGTATTTCAACGAATTTATTTTCGGGATAATGGCTCGTAAGTCAGTCGTATTATTGAACTTATCGACGATTGACACAAGAAAAAAATAAACCAAGACCTCAGCTTTCTCTACCTATACAATAGTAATTAACACTTATACAACAATTATTTTCTGTTGCTAACACTAAGGTTAATTTTGTAAAGTGTAATTGGATCATATTCAATTGAATTGATTCTACACAACCCAAAAACTGAATAACTTAACCAAATTTTGACATAGGTTTTTTTTCAAAACCAAATGGCATTTAGGAAGTACCAACCTCCTCTTCACCATACCAAGAATGTACATAAAAAGTACAATGTCCCGGGTAAGATTTCAGCTTTGATTTTAGTTTAAAATAGTTCGCTACTTGTAACGATTGTTCAAGTGGCTATGAAGAAATTTTGAACAATATGATTTTAAGTAAAGTAATGGTCATGAAAAGAATAATTACACTCTTAGTTTTCCTAATCTCCGGATTAACATTTGCACAGACTACGGTCAATTTAGAAGACCAATGTAATTGCGAGGTGTTAAGCGGTACAGATGTTACCGCTCCAGGGTTACCTACTCCTGCAGGAGCAGATATTGGCGATATTTATGTCAATACTGATACCGGTACAATTTATTTCTGGGATGGTGATTCTTGGGAGTTGACCTCTTCCGATGATCAGCAACTTCAAAACTTTACTTTTGATAATGTAAGTGGAGAACTTTCTCTTACACTTGAAAATGGAGGTACAGCAACAGTTATCCTACCGGTAGAGACCATTACTACCTTAACGGGAACGGCTGCATTAGGGAATGCTATTGGTGTTTATGAAAATGAAAACGGTGATTTAGTTACGATCAATGAAACAATTACTACTATCAGTGATGCTGGTGATGGTAACATTACGCTAACCAATGAATCAGGAGCAACAGTAACCGTAGCTAAATCAGATATAACAGATTTAGGTGGTGGTGTATACCAGTTTACAAACGGTGATGGTACAGATGTGACAATTGACACCAATGGAATGTCCATAGATAATGTCATATTAGGTAATCGTATTGCAACGGTTAATGAGGCAGATGGTTCTACCACGGACATCAATGAAACAATTACGAATATTACCGGTACTTCAACCAGTGGAAATGAAATAGGTGTTTACGAAAAGGAAGATGGAACTACGGTTTCCATTCAAGAGAGCATTGTACGAATAGAGGATAATAATGATGGCAACATCACTTTAGTAGATGAAGCCGGAAACAGTGTAACGGTAGCCAAATCTGACATTACTGATTTAGGTGGCGGTGTTTATAGGTTTACAAATGGAGATGGAACGGATGTAGATATCAACACGAATGGCATTGCTATAACAGATGTCGTTGCCGGTAATCTAATTGCCACGGTAACACAAGCCGATGGAACGTTTACAGAAATAGACGAAACCATAACAAATATCACCGGCACTTCAACTAGTGGAAATGAAATAGGTGTTTACGAAAAGGAAGACGGAACAACGGTTTCCATTCAAGAGAGCATTGTACGAATAGAGGATAATAATGATGGTAACATCACCTTAGTAGATGAAGCTGGAAATAGTGTAACCGTAGCTAAATCAGATATCACGGATCTAGGTGGCGGTCTGTACCGATTCACTAATGGAGATGGAACCGATGTAGATATCAACACGAACGGCATCGCTATTACAGATGTCGTTGCCGGTAATTTAATTGCCACGGTAACACAAGCCGATGGAACGTTTACGGAAATAGATGAAACCATAACAAATATCACCGGTACTTCAACCAGTGGAAATGAAATAGGTGTTTACGAAAAGGAAGATGGAACTACGGTTTCCATTCAAGAGAGCATTGTACGAATAGAAGATAATAATGATGGTAACATCACTTTAGTAGATGAAGCCGGAAACAGTGTAACCGTAGCTAAATCAGATATCACGGATTTAGGTGGCGGTCTGTACCGATTCACCAATGGAGATGGAACGGATGTAGATATCAACACGAATGGCATTGCTATAACAGATGTCGTTGCCGGTAATCTAATTGCCACGGTAACACAAGCCGATGGAACGTTTACAGAAATAGACGAAACCATAACAAATATCACCGGCACTTCAACTAGTGGAAATGAAATAGGTGTTTACGAAAAGGAAGACGGAACAACGGTTTCCATTCAAGAGAGCATTGTACGAATAGAGGATAATAATGATGGTAACATCACCTTAGTAGATGAAGCTGGAAATAGTGTAACCGTAGCTAAATCAGATATCACGGATCTAGGTGGCGGTCTGTACCGATTCACTAATGGAGATGGAACCGATGTAGATATCAACACGAACGGCATCGCTATTACAGATGTCGTTGCCGGTAATTTAATTGCCACGGTAACACAAGCCGATGGAACTTTTACGGAAATAGACGAAACCATAACAAATATCACCGGTACTTCAACTAGTGGAAATGAAATAGGTCTTTATGAAAAGGAAGATGGAACAACGGTTTCCATTCAAGAGAGCATCGTACGAATAGAAGATAATAATGATGGTAACATCACTTTAGTAGATGAAGCCGGAAATAGTGTAACGGTAGCCAAATCTGATATTACTGATTTAGGTGGCGGTCTGTACCGATTCACCAATGGAGATGGAACGGATGTAGATATCAACACGAACGGCATCGCTATTACAGATGTCGTTGCCGGTAATCTAATTGCCACGGTAACACAAGCCGATGGAACGTTTACAGAAATAGATGAGACGATTACAACATTGTCCACAGCTGATAGTGTAAACTATACCTATACATCAGAGAATGGAACGCCAACGAGTTTTGATGGTACTGATGATCAAGAAGCATCGGAAGTCAACTTAACAACTCCTTTGGATGTTGATGGTGATAGCGTAGATGAAACAACAGTGGAAGAAGCTATTATTGATTTAGCAGCCAACGCTAGCGATAATCAGAATTTGACAGGTGCAACTTTAAGTGGAACAAATCAACTTCAAATAGATATAGAAAGAGGAAGTTCAACGAGCGTTGACTTATCATCTCTTGTAGAAACGGTAATTGCTGGAACAGGTGCCATTTCGGTAGCTGATGACGGAAACGGAAACTATACGGTTACTTCTACCGATCCTGACGAAGATGAAACGAATGAACTTACCTTAATAGATAGTGGCGCACCAGTAGTAATACCTTCAAATTCAGGTGTTACTTATGTTGATGATGTTGCAGGGCAATTATATGTTTTTGACGGAACAACTTGGCAGCAAGTCGGAGGTAGTGCAGCACCAGATGCTGATCCAGACCCAAATAATGAATTACAGACACTTACTTCTACAGATGGATCGGTAACATTAACGCCATCAGGAAACGACTATGATTTATCTGTAGCTGTTGTAGATGGTACAGAAACTAAAGTTGAATCAGGAAATGCAAATGTTACGGTAACAGGAGATGGGTCTACGGCCACTCCTTATCAAATCAGTAGTGTAGATTTAGATGAGCAAAATGCAACGGAAGTTCCATTGGATGCTCCTTTTGATGTTGATGGAGATACAGTAAACGAAACTACAGTTCAAGAAGCATTAGAAGATTTAGCTGCCAATGCTAGTGATAACCAGCAGGTGAGTAGTGCTGTTGGAATAGTAAACGAAACAGTCAATATCGATTTAGAACGCGGTGGTTCTACTACAATAAACATTCAAGATGCCGATGCCGATGCAACCAATGAGATTCAAGATGCTACGGAAGTAGCTTTGAACACTCCTTTTGATGTAGACGGAGATACAGTAAACGAAACTACAGTTCAAGAAGCATTGGAAGATTTAGCTGCTAATGCCAGTGATGACCAAACGTTAAGTACGGATGGTAATCCTGGTAATGTTAGTATATCCGAAGGAAATGCAATTAGCTTAAATGTAGATGATGCAGATGCAAACGCATCAAACGAAATACAGACCTTAACATCAACAGATGGTTCAGTAACATTAACACCTTCAGGGAATGATTATGATCTTTCTGTAGCTGTTGTAGATGGTACAGAAACAAAAGTTGAATCAGGAAATGCCAATGTTACGGTAACAGGAGATGGTTCTATCGCTAGTCCTTATCAAATCAGTAGTGTAGATTTAGATGAGCAAAATGCTACGGAAGTTCTTTTGGATGCCCCTTTTGATGTTGACGGAGATACGGTAAACGAAACTACAGTTCAAGAAGCGTTAGAAGATTTAGCTGCCAATGCTAGTGATAACCAACAAATAAGTAGTACGGTTACTACTCCAAATGAATTAGTAAATGTTGCTTTGGAACGAGGAAGTAACTTTGATATTGATATCCGTGATGCTGATTCAGATGTAACTAACGAACTTACCTTATTAGGTAATGGTTCTCCAACTGTAACACCAAGTAATAGTGGGGTTACTTATGTAGATGAGGTTGCTGGACAATTATATGTTTACGACGGTACTACATGGAATGCTGTAGGTGGAAATGCATCACCAGATTTAGATGGTAATCCAAATAATGAAATCCAGACAGTAGCCTCAGCAGATGGTTCTGTAGACGTAGTAAGAACGGGAGACGATTTTGATTTATCGATAACCATTCCTGCGAATAACGATAACGATGCAACGAATGAATTTCAGGATTTGAGCTTGACAGGTGACAACCTTACTTTAAGTGATGACCCTACCGCAACTGCAATCGATTTGAGTCCTTATGCGAACAATGATACGAATGAAATACAGACAGTAGCCTCAGCAGATGGTTCTGTGGATGTTGTGAGAACGGGAGACGATTTTGATTTATCGATAACCATTCCTGCGAATAACGATAACGATGCAACCAATGAAATCCAGTCAGTAGCCTCAGCCGATGGTTCTGTAGACGTAGTAAGAACGGGAGACGATTTCGATTTATCGATAACAATTCCTGCTAACAATGATAACGATGCAACCAATGAATTTCAGGATTTGAGCTTAACAGGTGACAACCTTACTTTAAGCGATGACCCTACCGCAACTGCAATCGATTTGAGTCCTTATGCGAATAATGATACGAATGAAATCCAGACAGTAGCATCAGCGGATGGTTCTGTAGATGTAGTAAGAACGGGAGACGATTTTGATTTATCGATAACCATTCCTGCGAACAACGATAACGATGCAACGAATGAAATCCAAGATTTAGGAATAGCTGGAGATCAGTTGAGCATAACGGGTGGTAACACGGTTACTATCCCAACTGCCGATGGTTCGGAGACAATCGTAAACGGAGCAGGTATCAATGCGGTAACTGGTTCAGGAACAACTGCCAGTCCTTATGTTGTAACCGGAACGGAAGTGGATGGAGACATTACAAACGAAATCCAGACAGTAGCATCAGCAGATGGTTCTGTGGATGTAGTAAGAACAGGAGACGATTTTGATTTATCAATAACAATTCCTGCGAACAACGATAACGATATCACGAACGAAATTCAGACAGTGGCATCAGCGGATGGTTCTGTAGATGTAGTAAGAACAGGAGACGATTTTGATTTGTCAATAACAATTCCTACGAACAACGATAACGATGCAACCAATGAATTTCAGGATTTGAGCTTAACAGGTGACAACCTTACTTTAAGTGATGACCCTACCGCTACTGCAATCGATTTGAGTCCTTATGCGAACAATGACACGAATGAAATCCAGACAGTAGCCTCAGCGGATGGTTCTGTAGATGTAGTAAGAACGGGAGACGATTTCGATTTATCGATAACGATTCCTACGAACAACGATAACGATGCAACCAATGAATTTCAGGATTTGAGCTTAACAGGTGACAACCTTACTTTAAGTGATGACCCTACCGCAACTGCAATCGATTTGAGTCCTTATGCGAACAATGACACGAATGAAATCCAGACAGTGGCATCAGCGGATGGTTCTGTGGATGTAGTAAGAACAGGAGATGATTTTGATTTATCGATAACGATTCCTGCAAACAATGATAACGATGCAACCAATGAAATCCAAGATTTAGGAATAGCTGGAGATCAATTAAGTATAACAGGTGGTAATACAATTACGCTTCCTTCCGCCGATGGTTCAGAAACGGTAGTAAACGGAGCAGGTATCAACGCTGTTACCGGTTCAGGTACGACTGCAAGTCCTTATGTAGTTACCGGAACTGAAGTGGATGGAGATATTACTAACGAACTTACCTTTGTTGATGCGGGTACGCCTGCCGCAACAGGAACTACAGGTACTAATAGTGGAGAAACTTATGTAGATACTTTAACGGGACAACTATATGTCTACGATGGTAGTACATGGCAACAAGTAGGTGGAAATGCTAGCCCTGATGCGGATCCAGATCCAAACAACGAAATCCAGACAGTGGCATCAGCGGATGGTTCTGTAGATGTAGTAAGAACGGGAGACGATTTTGATTTATCGATAACGATTCCTACGAACAACGATAACGATGCAACCAATGAATTCCAGGATTTAAGCTTAACAGGTGATAACCTTACTTTAAGTGATGACCCTACCGCAACTGCAATCGATTTGAGTCCTTATGCGAACAATGATACGAATGAAATACAGACAGTGGCATCAGCAGATGGTTCTGTAGATGTAGTAAGAACGGGAGACGATTTTGATTTATCGATAACGATTCCTACGAACAACGATAACGATGCAACGAATGAATTTCAGGATTTGAGCTTAACAGGTGACAATCTTACTTTAAGTGATGACCCTACCGCAACTGCAATCGATTTGAGTCCTTATGCGAACAATGACACGAACGAAATCCAGACAGTAGCATCAGCAGATGGTTCTGTGGATGTAGTAAGAACAGGAGACGACTTCGATTTATCGATAACTATTCCTGCGAACAACGATAACGATATCACGAACGAAATTCAGACAGTGGCATCAGCGGATGGTTCTGTAGATGTAGTAAGAACGGGAGACGATTTTGATTTATCAATAACGATTCCTGCGAACAACGATAACGATGCAACGAATGAATTTCAGGATTTAAGCTTGACAGGTGACAACCTTACTTTAAGTGATGATCCTACCGCAACTGCAATCGATTTGAGTCCTTATGCGAATAATGACACGAATGAAATACAGACAGTGGCATCAGCAGATGGTTCTGTGGAAGTAGTAAGAACAGGAGACGACTTCGATTTATCGATAACTATTCCTGCGAACAACGATAACGATGCAACCAATGAATTTCAGGATTTAAGCTTAACAGGTGACAACCTTACTTTAAGTGATGATCCTACCGCTACTGCAATCGATTTGAGTCCTTATGCGAACAATGATACGAATGAAATACAGACAGTAGCCTCAGCCGATGGTTCTGTGGATGTTGTGAGAACAGGAGACGATTTTGATTTGTCGATAACGATTCCTACGAACAACGATAACGATGCAACCAATGAAATCCAAGATTTAGGAATAGCTGGAGATCAGTTGAGCATAACGGGTGGTAACACGGTTACTATCCCAACTGCGGACGGAACAGAAACAAAAGTTGAATCAGGAAATGCAAATGTTACGGTAACCGGAGACGGTTCAACGGGCAGTCCTTATCAAATTAGTAGTATTGATAATGTTGACGATGCGGATGCCGATGCAACCAATGAAATCCAAGATTTAGGAATAGTTGGAGATCAGTTGAGCATAACGGGTGGTAACACAGTTACTATCCCAACTGCCGATGGTTCGGAGACAATCGTAAACGGAGCAGGTATCAACTCTGTTACCGGTTCAGGAACAACTGCCAGTCCTTATGTCGTTACCGGTACGGAAGTAGATGGAGACATTACAAACGAAATACAGACATTAACATCGACCGATGGTTCTGTAACATTAACACCATCAGGTGATGATTATGATTTATCTGTCGCTGCCGCCGATGGTTCAGAAACGGTAGTTAACGGAGCAGGTATCAATGCGGTAACTGGTTCAGGTACAACCGCCAGTCCTTATGTTGTAACCGGTACGGAAGTAGATGGAGACATTACAAACGAAATCCAGACAGTAGCATCATCAGATGGTTCTGTAGATGTAGTTAGAACGGGAGACGATTTTGATTTGTCAATAACGATTCCTACGAACAACGATAACGATGCAACGAATGAATTTCAGGATTTGAGCTTAACAGGTGACAACCTTACTTTAAGTGATGACCCTACCGCAACTGCAATCGATTTGAGTCCTTATGCGAACAATGATACGAATGAAATACAGACAGTAGCCTCAGCCGATGGTTCTGTGGATGTTGTGAGAACAGGAGACGATTTTGATTTGTCGATAACGATTCCTGCAAACAATGATAACGATGCAACCAATGAAATCCAAGATTTAGGAATAGCTGGAGATCAGTTGAGCATAACGGGTGGTAACACAGTTACTATCCCAACTGCCGATGGTTCGGAGACAATCGTAAACGGAGCAGGTATAAACTCGGTTACCGGTTCAGGAACAACAGCAAGTCCTTATGTAGTTACCGGTACTGAAGTGGATGGAGATATTACAAACGAAATTCAGACAGTAGCATCATCAGATGGTTCTGTAGATGTAGTAAGAACGGGAGACGATTTTGATTTGTCGATAACGATTCCTACGAACAACGATAACGATGCAACGAATGAATTTCAGGATTTGAGCTTAACAGGTGATAACCTTACTTTAAGTGATGACCCTACCGCTACGGCAATCGATTTGAGTCCTTATGCGAACAATGACACGAATGAAATCCAGACAGTGGCATCAGCGGATGGTTCTGTGGATGTGGTAAGAACTGGAGACGATTTTGATTTATCAATAACGATTCCTACGAACAACGATAACGATGCAACCAATGAAATCCAAGATTTAGGAATAGCTGGCGATCAGTTGAGCATAACGGGTGGTAACACAGTTACTATCCCAACTGCCGATGGTTCGGAGACAATCGTAAACGGAGCAGGTATCAATGCGGTAACTGGTTCAGGTACAACTGCAAGTCCTTATATAGTTACTGGAACTGAAGTGGATGGAGATATCACGAACGAAATCCAGACAGTGGCATCAGCCGATAGTTCTGTGGATGTAGTAAGAACGGGAGACGATTTTGATTTATCAATAACAATTCCTGCGAACAACGATAACGATGCAACCAATGAAATTCAGACAGTGGCATCAGCAGATGGTTCTGTGGATGTAGTAAGAACAGGAGACGACTTCGATTTATCGATAACTATTCCTGCGAACAACGATAATGATATCACGAACGAAATCCAGACAGTGGCATCATCAGATGGTTCTGTGGATGTCGTGAGAACTGGAGACGATTTTGATTTATCGATAACTATTCCTGCGAACAACGATAATGATATCACGAACGAAATCCAGACAGTGGCATCATCAGATGGTTCTGTGGATGTCGTGAGAACTGGAGACGATTTTGATTTATCGATAACAATTCCTGCGAACAACGATAACGATGCAACCAATGAAATTCAGACAGTGGCATCATCAGATGGTTCTGTAGATGTAGTTAGAACGGGAGACGATTTTGATTTATCGATAACGATTCCTGCGAACAACGATAACGATGCAACGAATGAATTTCAGGATTTAAGCTTGACAGGTGATAACCTTACTTTAAGTGATGATCCTACCGCAACTGCAATCGATTTGAGTCCTTATGCGAACAATGACACGAATGAAATCCAGACAGTAGCATCATCAGATGGTTCTGTAGACGTAGTAAGAACGGGAGACGATTTTGATTTATCAATAACGATTCCTGCGAACAATGATAACGATGCAACCAATGAAATCCAAGATTTAGGAATAGCTGGCGATCAGTTGAGCATAACGGGTGGTAACACAGTTACTATCCCAACTGCCGATGGTTCGGAGACAATCGTAAACGGAGCAGGTATAAACTCGGTTACCGGTTCAGGAACAACCGCAAGTCCTTATGTAGTTACCGGTACGGAAGTAGATGGAGACATTACAAACGAAATCCAGACACTAACCTCAACAGATGGTTCTGTGACCTTAACAGAGACAAATGACGACTATAATTTATCAGTAAACTTTCCTGCAAGTAGTGATAATCAAAATATAGAGAGTCTAGCAGTTAATACAACATCAAATGTATTGACCGTAGGTATTGAAGACGGTACAAGTCAGACTGTAGATTTATCTCACTTAGATAATACTGGTACCGATAATCAAAATATAGAAAGTCTTGCTGTAAATACAAGTTCTAATGTGCTTACTGTAGGTATTGAGGATGGTAGCAGTCAAACTGTAAACTTATCACACTTAGATAATTCAGGTACGGATAACCAAAGCATTCGGAATTTAACTTTTTCTGGAAATACTTTAACTGTTGGTATTGAAAATGGTAGTTCTGATACGGTAAGCTTGGCTGCTTTGGCAGATAACCAAAGTATACAAGGTTCAGGTTTATCAGGAACTACACTAACGATTGGTATTGAGGAAGGTAGCAGTCAAACAGTAAATTTATCAAGCTTAGCAAACACAGATAACCAACAAATTAGTCTTGCCGGAAACATCATCACTTTAGCAAACGGAACAGGGTCTAATACAACAGTAGATCTTACCGATTTTAGAGATGATCAAAATCTTACTAGTGCTGTTGTTGTACCAAATCAATCGGTTGAAGTACAAATTAATGATGGTACAAATACAACAATAGATATTAGGGATGCTGATTCTGATGCAACGAACGAATTACAAGATTTAGAATTAACCGGCTCAACTCTTACATTAACTAATCCTGCAACTTCAGGAAATAGTGTTGATTTGAGTGGATTAGCTGATCATGACTGGTATGAAGTAGGCGGAACATCTGCTCCAGATGCCATAACCGACAATATTTTTACGGAAGGAAATGTGGGTATTGGTACAACTACTATAACAAATAATAGAGCTTTAGATGTAGAGGGTAATGTTGAAATAAATGATTACCTATACATGAATAGTAAAGAAACCTTAAGGGCAACTGATGGTTGGTTAAGAATTAATACGCATGGCACCAATGGTTTCGGTACAGGCAATTTGTTTAATAAATATACTAGAATAGATAATAGGGTAACAATCAATGAAACAGGTGGCAACTTTGATTTTAGAGTAGAGGGTGATACGAATACCCACCTATTATTTACAGATGCTTCATCTGATGAAGTAGGTATAGGAACCAGTTCACCAGATGCAAAATTAGATGTAGAAGGTGGTACAGTACGTTTTTCTGATTATGGATCAAATGCTATAACGGGAACGCCAACTTCATTAATGGGCGTGGAAGCAGATGGCGATCTTGTTGAAGTTAATTCATTAAAAGCTTCTAAGATTTTCTATCCACCTTCTATAGAAGTAGACGCTTCAACAAATGGTACGGGAAGAACTATAGATTTACACGCTCAATATGTTGCTCAATATGGTTCGCCAATGGTAGCGAGTGCCTCGGCACCAGCAGCTATTCCAACCTATGCTAATACGGAGTTGTATTATTATGTAACGTTTTATGATACGGCTGTGTTTGCTAATGTAAATGTAAACGCGGCAGGTGTAATGACGTATGACGTTATTGGTCAGCCTGCTAGTTACAACTCATTGATTAATGTAGTTTTTGTAGTAAAATAATCTAAACGATAACCAATCGATTTGAAAGCAAAATCTACATATAAAAAACTTGTTCTCAGTATGGTGTTTACTATATTGGGGCTTGCGGTATCCAACGCTCAGTACTTATTGAGAGCTCCCGATGATACGGCAGAAGAGACCAGAACCAATTTTCGTTGGTACGAAGCGCAGGATACAAGTACTATTTTAAGTACGGACCCTTTCTTGGAAGTAGCCGATCAAGGAATTTATTTTGCAACCTATGACGGTACTTTATGCGGTAAGAATGCAACCAGCTATTTTATAGTTACCAATTGTAATTCCCCATATAACGAGGTAACGTTAGATATTAGTGATAATACAGATAACCTTTCGGCAGGAGCTACCGTTAGTTGGAATCCGCCTTTGCCAGGTGATCAAAGTGCACCAATGGTAATTGCAACACAAAATGTAGAGCGCTATATAGCAACCATTACTAAGGCAGGAAATAACAAAAGTTTACCCAGTTTTACCGTAGTCTGTATTGACGAATCTGCTATTCTTGTTGACGATTTTGTTACAGTAGATGAGGACAGTTCTGTAATTGTAGATATTTATGCTAATGATAGTGAAGTACCTACCGAAGGTAATCTTACGACTACCGACCCAGCAAATGGTTCGGTAAATATTGATAATAACGGAACACCTAACGACCCTACGGACGATATTGTAACCTATATTCCTGACCCAGATTATAATGGTACGGATACATTCAATTATACGATTTGTAATATTTTCGGAGACTGTAGTACCGCTACTGTTACCGTAGATGTGCTACCAATTTTAGATACTATAGATGATAGTGTAGCAACTGCAGAAGACACACCGGTTGTCTTGGATATTCTTGCAAATGATAATGATCTTCCATCTCTAGGAACCTTAACAACAACGAATCCATCTAATGGAACGTTGACGTTAGATGATGGAGGAACTCCTAATGACCCGTCTGATGATTTAGTGACCTATACACCTAACGAAAATTTTGATGGTACGGATTCATTTACGTACACCGTTTGCGATACAGCAGGCAATTGTGATACGGCTACGGTAACTATTTTGGTTAGTGATGCTATTGACCTAGATATGGATGATGATGGAATCTTGGATAGTTTTGAAGACTTGAATTTAGATGCCGATAATGACCCCGCAACCAATCCAACGGATACGGATAATGACGGTGTACCAGATTATCTAGATATAGATAGTGATGATGATGGTATTCCTGATAATGTAGAAGCGCAGAGTACTATTGATTATGTAGCTCCAAGTGGAGTAGATGTTAATGGTAACGGTGTTGATGATGCGTATGAAAATAATGGATTATTGGGCATTATCCCAGAAGATACAGATGGTGATGATTTACCGGATTATGTAGATGAAGATAGTGACAATGATAACATTCCTGATAGAATAGAAGCACATGATCACAACAGAGATGGTATTCCAGACGTTGTATTAATTGGTTCAGATAAAGATCGTGACGGTCTTGATGACGGTTATGAAGGAGAAACCACGATTGATCTTGATGTTAATGATGAAATAAACGATCCTTATAATGATTTACCGAACACAGATGGTGACGGAGAATCTGATTATAGAGATACGGATGATGATAATGACGGCATCCAGAGTAAAGATGAGGATGTAAATATAGATGGTAATTACGCCAATGATGATACAGATGGCAATGGTATACCTGAATATTTAGAGCCTAATGCAGAAGAAGATCCTATTGAAGTATTTAATGTGGTTACGCCTAATAATGATGGAGCGCATGATGTGCTTACGATTAAAGGTTTAGAGAAATACCCAGATAATTCAATTAAGATTTATAATAGATGGGGTGTTTTGGTCTACACTACGCAGGCCTATAATACCGAAGGAAATGTATTTGACGGAACCTCTCAAGGTAGAGTAACCGTTGATGCCGATAGAAAACTACCGGTAGGTACATACTTCTATATTTTAGATTACAAAGATGCTAAGGGTGAACAACAATCACTTTCAGGATACATATATATTAACAGATAGCAGTAACGATGATCCCAAATCTCAGAAAAACCGCTCGTAAACTTGGTGTAACGTTTGCCCTATTATTTATGGCAACCATTCAAAACGCCATTGCTCAACAAGATTCCCAGTACACACAGTATATGTATAATACTGTAAGTGTAAATCCCGCGTATGCAGGTTCACGAGGACATATAAGTACGGCTCTTTTGCACCGTTCGCAATGGGTTGGTCTTGACGGGGCTCCTACAACACAGACATTTAATATACATTCGCCTATAGGATATAGGGGTGTAGGTTTGGGTGCGTCTATTGTAAACGATAAAATTGGACCTACTTCTGAAACCTACATAGATATAGATTTCTCTTATACCGTTTATACGTCTTCGGAAGGTAGATTAAGTTTTGGTTTAAAGGGAAGTGCTCACTTACTAGATGTTCGTTTTTCAGAACTGAATCAATTTACTTCGGATAACAGCTTACAGAATGATATAGAAAATAAGTTTTCACCCAATTTTGGTGCTGGTGTCTATTATCATAATGAAAGGTTTTATGCAGGCCTTTCTGTACCTAGAATTTTACAGACCCTTCATTTTCAAGAAGGCTCCGATCCATCAACCGCAAAAGAACAAATGAACTTTTATCTTATTACAGGATATGTTTGGGATTTGAATGACAACACAAAATTTAAACCGGCCTTATTGACCAAATTGGTTACAGGTGCACCTTTACAAGTAGATATCTCTGCGAACTTTATGTTTAGTGAAAAGTTTATTCTTGGAGCAGCTTACCGCTGGGATGCGGCGGTTAGTGGTATGGTTGGTTTCAATATATCTAAGAAGTTCTTGATTGGTCTTGCTTACGATCGTGAAGTTACAGAGCTTGGTAAAGCGGTCTTTAATTCGGGTTCTTTTGAGGCTATTTTACGATATGATTTCATCAGTACAAAAGGCAACTTAAAATCGCCTCGTTTCTTTTAAAATACTTCTTTAGTAAGAATGGATTTTAAAATTCTATTCTATTTTATCAGGTTCGATAACTGGCTTTTTTGCACATTTTGTCGACTGCAATTAATTTTTGAATGCCCTATAAATAAAGGGTGCCATAGGATATTACCTCTTTCACACCTCATTTAGACCGTTTCACAACAAAAGTTGAAATCTAGGAGCTGCTTGCTCTTAATTTTATAAGTTCTTAATCTTTGATTAAGTGGTTTATAGAGATATGTTCAACGGCTAATTTTAACAATATTAACAAGAGATTTTCGTTAAAATAGTCCAACCAAGCAGCTTAGCATATGCACGTCAGACGAAAAAGAAATTCTACCTTTTTTGGAGAATACCCTAGATATTTCGGTTTTCTGCTATTATTCGTTTTATTTATGGGGCAGTCTTTGTGGGCACAACCTGCAAACGATGACATAGCTAATGCCACCCCTCTTTCTATTAATGGTTGTTCTGCAGATGCAGCATATAATACTTTAGATGCTACTCCTGATGGAACTATTGGCTCCTGTTGGCCAGGAGGCCCAAACGCTAATGTATGGTTCAGTTTTGTAGCAAGTGCCACTGGTACGGTACAAATAAATTTGGATCGTGGTACCATTGGTGGTGACATGACCGGAGATTTACGTTATGCTTTGATGGCCCTTTGGGATGCCACGGGTACAACGGAGATTGCTTGTAGTTCTTACACAGATGTCAGTGATGATATTTCCATATTACAAAGCGGACTTACCCCTGGTAATACTTATTTATTTTCGGTAGATAGGTATTACGGAACACCATCCGGAGCGGAAACTTTTAAATTATGTCTTAGCGATACACCTACAAATGATTATTTGGAAGGTGCCATAAATATAGATTCGTTTATGAACGGTTGTTCTGCCGATGCTGCTTACTCAACTTTGGGTGCATCTGCAGATAGAGTAGCAGGTTCATGTTGGGGTACAGGTCCAAATAGAAATGTTTGGTTTGAAGTTACCGCTCCAGCAACCGGAAATATTGAAGTAAAATTAGATACAGGCTCTGAAAAAGGAGCATTACAAACGGCATATTTAGCCCTTTGGGATAGTACCGGTACCAATGAGTTAGGTTGTAATAGCTACAGAATGGGGCGTGATTACGATGATATTTCCCTATTGGCAACGGGTTTAACCCCTGGAGATTCATATTATGTTTCCGTAGATAACCGATATATACATGCCTTCGATACCTTTTCGTTGTGTTTAAGCGATCAAGCCACAGATGATTATTATCAAGGAGCAACAGATGTAACTGGTTTCATAGGTGGTTGTTCTCCGGATGCTGCTTACACCACACTAGGTGCTACTTTTGATAAAGGTACTGGTTCATGTTGGTTAGACTTAGTAAACCATAACAAATGGTTCAGCTTTATAGCACCTTCATCTGGTAGAATAGAAGTAAACCTGGATAGAGGAGGCAGTAAGGGAACCCTTCGCCATGCTTATATGGCGCTATGGGAAGATGATGGTGAGACTGAGCTAGCATGTACTACGTATTCAGATCCAGAAGATGATTTAAGGCTTAGGCACTGGAGTCTTACCCCAGGAGAAACATATTACATAACAGTAGATAATAGATACATAACTACTACAGATACGTTTACACTTTGTTTAGATGCAATGAGTGGTCCGGACACTGACGGCGATGGAGTAGAAGACGGTTTAGATCTTGATGATGATAATGATGGAATTTATGATACTGTAGAAGGTTGTGAGAATACTGATATTTCCGGTACAGTTGGTATTGGTAATGCCATTTCTGATACAACGTATCCACTTGTTGGAACGGATGTTACCTATACAGTTAGCAAACCTGCGAGCACAAATATATATGCCTATGATGCTGGTGCAAATGGCCACGGAATTCGCATAGAAGGCCAAGCTGGAGACACAGGTAGTTTAACATCAACCTACAGCACGCCAATCGAAAACGTCTTTTTCAAAATGACGGATTTTGATAATAATACACAATATACCATTGAAATTTATGATGACAGTAATGTACTATACGATTTAGATTCGGAAGGCATTATTTTAGTTGGTTCGGGAATTACCCAAACAGGAAATGATTTTGCGGCCGGTTCTGTTAATTCAGATGGAAACGACCCTGCGGATGACATGAATGGGGCTATTTATTTTTACTTTGAAAGACCGGTAAGTCGTATCGTCTTAACTTTTAATCATCCTTCAAACTCATCAACACGATTTATACAACCTACATATTGCCTTAAAGATTTTGATAATGATGGTATCACTGACCATAAAGATTTAGATAGTGATGATGATGGTATTCCTGATAATATAGAAGGACAGACAACTTTAGGATATACTGCTCCCAATGCGGATACCGCAGCTACTTATCGTACCAATTCTGGGGTAAATACAGCCTATTTAGGAGGCGTTACACCAGAAAACACGGATGCTACAGACAATCCAGATTATTTAGATATAGATTCTGATAATGAAGGAGGGAACGACACCTTAGAGGCAGCAATCACCTTATCGGGTAACGATGTTGATAATGATGGTCTTGATGATGCTACTGATTCAGATTTAACTGGTTATTCAGATCCAGGTGGAACAATAGATGATCCTACAGCAACACCGGTTCAACTTCCAGATGAAGATGATGACGTAAATACTGGTGGAGACTTAGATTATAGAGATGACACAGATGACAGACCGTTTATTATAATTGATGATGTTTCTGGCGTAGAAGGAACTAATTTAACCTTTACAATTACCTCTTCGCAAGCTATTCCGCAAGATGTTGTTTTTGATATTAATTATACCAATATCACAACTATTAATGCAGATTATAGTGGTCCGACTACAATTACGTTACCAGCAAATACAACTAGTGTAACATTTAATGTTGCAGCTATAGATGATAATTGGGTAGAGGCTAATCAATCATTTGATGCAGTCATAACTAACCCTGCTGGTATAGTAGATATTAGTGACCCAGAAGGTAGAGGTACTATTCTTGATACAGATGTAGCTCATGTAGTTGGAGGTAATTTTGATATTACTGAAGGAGGTACAATACAATACAGATTGTTTTTATCAACAAGTACTAACGGAAGTGGCCAACAGTATGTTGGTATTGAAGATGCTTATAATGTAGACTTTTTACTTGAAGAAAGACCTTCTTCAAGTAATCCAGCTACAGAAGTTTTGGATTTCAGCAGCCTTAGTGTAACGGTAACTTTTCCAGCTAATTCAGTTGCTGGTACAGAAATTTTTATTCCTGTTCCTACTTTAGATGATTCAATTATAGAACCAACTGAAGAATTTAGCGGTGTTAAATCGCGCAATGCAGCAGAAGCAACTAAATATGGTTCCGGACCTTCTAGGGTAAGTATAAATACTGAAAAATCAGCATTAAGAATCCTTGACAATGAGCCACAACCGGATACGGATAACGATACCGTTCCTGATTATGTTGATTTGGATGATGATAACGATGGTATCTTAGATACAGACGAAAATATTTGCGGTAATATTATAACGGGACAAAATATGAGTTCCAATCTAAATACCCTGCAAAACGCTAATACCATGCTGCAAGCTGGTATTAAATATGTATTGGATATTGAAAATGTTTCTACAGGTGGTATTCTTACAGGAGTAGCTGTTGATGGTCCTTTTATAGGGCAAACGATTAATATTTATTTAACCAACACAACTAGTGGAGGGGCAACTCTTAATGGTGCAACGGCAGTCTATAATTCTGACTTCACCTATAATGCCGGTGATTCTGCGGTAACAGGTGGTTTGGTAAATAGAGGGTTTTATGTTTTCTACGGTATTATTGATGCAAACGGGAATGGCACATATGAAGACGGTGTAGATGAATTATTAGGTCCCGTAGATCCTTTAGTGCCAAACAGTATTTCTGTATCAACTACCACCGGACCTTTATATTTCTATTATAATGATGGAATTTATGGAGATAATTTAGCGAGTGTAGACTACGGTATAAAAGTAGAAAACTGCGATACAGATGGAGATGGTGTACCGAATTCATTAGATTTAGATTCAGATAATGACGGAATTTTTGATGTAATCGAATCAGGTCATTTACAACTAGATTCTGATAATGACGGCAAAATAGATGGTTTACCGGCAGATTTTGGTGCCAATGGTTTGTTTAGTGCAGTGGAATCTGATGATAGTCAGGCGGCTACTGCTACCTATACCATTGCAGAAAGTACAGATGATGCAGATACTATTGTAAACTTTTTAGATTTAGATAGTGATGGAGATGGCTTGCCAGATAATGTAGAAGCGCAGACAACTACAGGTTATATACTTCCAAACGGAACTGTAGATGCCAATGGCGTTGATACAGCATATCCTTCAGGTATTGTGCCAACTAACACAGATGGTACGGACAATCCAGATTATTTAGATACGGATTCTGATAACGAAGGAGCGGATGATACTACAGAGGCCAACATCACCTTAACAGGTAACGATATTGATAATGATGGTTTAGATGATGCTACGGATGCCACAACAGATTATACAGATACTAGTGGTACTATAGATAACCCATTAAATTTCCCAGTTGTTCTACCAGATGTAGATTTAGATGCAAATTCAGGTGGCGATGTAGATTTTAGAGATGCTACAGATAATAGAACCGATACCGATAATGATGGGGTTGCAGATGCCGTAGATATAGATGATGATAATGATGGTATTAAGGATATAGACGAATTCGCATGTACGGCGACAACAAGTATAGTCCGTTGGGATCATAACACAACCAATTCAGGACCAACTATTCAAAGTACGGCTATTGTAGCTTCGGCTGGTAATGAAATTACAGGTTCAGGTATTACAATTTCGGGTTATTCTGGTACGGCAGTTCAAATAGAGAATATAGATGCGCTTAATTTGGCAGAGTCTATTGCTATGAATGAATATTTGGAATATTCGTTTACTACAGTTGGTACCTTAGCTAATAACTATATCATAACCCAATTAAGGGAATATAGTACCTCATCGGCACATCATCATAAGTGGGCCAGTATTATTTCAGAAGATAATTTTACCACACAACAATCTTTAGCTCAAAACTTGTTTACCACGGGTAATGGAGCAATTATACACGATGTACAATTTGACCCTATATCATTAAAGCCATCTACTACTTATACGGTTAGAGTTTATTTTTATGATAAACAGGCACCAGTAAGTTCTATTTCATCATTTGATGATTTTGGACTTGATGTTTGTACTTCGCCTATAGATTCTGATGGAGACGGAAATGAGAATCATTTAGATTTAGATTCGGATAATGACGGTATTCCAGATAATGTGGAAGCTCAAACAACAATTGGTTACGTCGCTCCAAGCGGAGTAGATTCAGACGGCAACGGTTTGGATGATGCTTATGAAACTTCTCCAGGTTTAGGAGAAGGAATAACGCCAACAAATACAGACGGTACAGACAACCCAGATTATTTAGATGACGATTCTGATAACGAAGGTGCTGATGATACCACAGAAGCCAGTATTATCTTAACAGGAAATGATGCAGACAATGATGGGTTAGATGATGCCGCAGATACTACAGCAGACTATACAGATGTTGGCGGTACCATAGATGATCCACTAACAGCACCAATTGTACTTCCAGATGTAGATAATGATGCTTCTTCTGGCGGTGATGTTAATTTCAGGGATGCGAATGATGACAGGCCGGATAATGATAATGATGGTATTGTAGATGAGGTAGACATGGACGATGATAATGATGGTATACCTGATATTGAAGAATGTCTTGGTGAGAATCCATCTATGTTAACTTACACCATCGGTTCTGGCCAAACCATTACAAATGCATCGTACGGTTTAAGTGTTACTTCTACAGGTCACCCAATTATTGGAGTAGGAGTTAACGGTATTGGAATGGAAGAAGATGCTCCTGGTCATGAATTTACTTTTGCAGAACCAGTTGGTCGTCTTTCTTTTACCTTAGGGAATGTACATCCAAATAATGAAATTGGAGATTTCCAACTTACGTTGGCAGATGGTACTATAGTTCAAAATGCAGATTTTACGGTAACACATGACCCTGCAGAGGATGTTTATGATTATCAATCTAGAGAGGATAGCGGCAATGCAGATTATGCAATCCATTTAGTAAAAAGAGTAGGAGCTCCATATCCTGCAGGAATAAGATATGTAGATAACGGGCCAGGTACTGGTCAATCTTGGGGAATTCTTCTTTTTGAAGGGTATGAACTAAATCCAATTGTAAAAATAGCTTTTAGCCAAAATACAGGTCCTAATCTTGGTATGTTAGGTGATTTTGCATCGCTTAGACCAGTAGACTGTGATACAGATGGAGATGGAGTATTTAATTATTTTGACCTTGACAGTGATAACGACGGTATTTTTGATGCCGTAGAAGTTGGTCATGGCCAAGCTCATACAAACGGTATTGTAGATGGTACAACAGGTGCTGATGGTATTCCTGATAATGTACAATCTGTTATAGATGATAGACAAGTTAACTATGCATTTTCAGAAAGCACAGAGGATGCAGATACTATTTATGACTTCTTGGATTTGGATAGTGATGGTGATCTTATTCCGGATAATATGGAGGCACAAACAACAGTAGGTTATATTCTTCCAACAGGAACTGTAGATGCTAATGGTGTGGATACGGCTTATACTTCAGGAATTGTTCCTACGAATACAGATGGTATAGATAATCCAGATTATTTAGATATTGATTCGGATAATGATGGGGTCAGTGATACAACCGAGGCACGTTTTAGACCAACTGGTGTAGATAGTGATAATGACGGTTTAGATGATGCTACGGATGCTACATCAGATTACACAGATGTTGGTGGAATTATTGATAATCCATTAACAGCTCCTGAAATTTTACCAGATGTTGATTCAGATGCAACTACAGGTGGTGATGTTGATTTTAGAGATCTTACAGATGATAGACCGGACAATGATAATGACGGTATAGTAGATGATGCAGATTTAGATGATGATAATGATGGTATTCTTGATACAGATGAAGGTTGTGGTAATTTCATTATAAACGGCTCTTTTGAGCAAGATGATTTCAGAGATCCAGTAGCTTTTCCTGACGGATTTACTGGTGCCAACGGAACTTTTATCGGTACAACTTATAATACCAATACGTTATCTGCTTGGAACTATACACAAAACTTAGATGGTTGGGTAAATAGTGGTTCATTTGGTGCAGGTGCTTTTGCTCCTGCCATTAATGGTTCTCAATATATAGATATCGTTGGAAACAATAATGTTACAGGTGGCGTATCTAATGAGTTGACACAAACAGTAGATTTAATAGTCGGAGAAAGTTATACTTTCTCATTTTACTGGGGTGAAGATATCGGACATCTAAGCGGTCAGACCGTAACCTTAGAGTTTGATATTACAGATTCTAGCAGCGTTGCCCTTTTGGACGAAACCTTAACAACGGTAGCAACCGGTGAAGTAGGTGGTTATACAGGTCCAAAAAATTGGTTTTATGAGGAACGTACTTTTGTAGCAACTACGACACAAATAACGGTACGGTTTTCGGCTCAACCTTTCGCAACAAATACCAGTTCTGGGGCAGCATTAGATATGGTTAGCCTTAAGTATAGTAATTCGGGAGCATGCAGAGATACAGACAACGATGGTATTTATGATGCTTTTGATTTGGATAGTGATAATGATGGTATTTATGATGCTGTTGAGGCAGGTCATGGTCAAGCATATACAAATGGTATTCTAGATGGAGTTACAGGTACGGATGGTATTCCAGATAGTGTTCAATCTATTGCAGATAATAGGGCTGTAAACTATACCTTATCAGAAAGTGCAGGAGATACGGATACTATTTTTGATTTCATAGATTTAGATAGTGATGGAGATGGTATTCCAGATAATGTAGAAGCGCAGACAACAATTGGTTATATTTCTCCAACCGGAAGTATAGATGCCAATGGTGTTGATACGGCTTATACTTTAGGTCTTGTTCCAACGAATACAGATGGCGCGGACAATCCAGATTATTTAGATACGGATTCAGATAATGAAGGTGCCAATGATACCATGGAAGCCAACATAATTTTAACAGGTATTGATTCTGATAATGATGGTTTAGATGATGCAACAGATGCAACAACAGATTATTCTGATGTAGGTGGTACAATAGATAACCCATTAACCGGAACTGTAATTTTACCGGATAACGACTCAGATGCAACTACTGGTGGCGATGTAGATTATAGAGATGATAATACTATATTATTGCCTTTTTCTTGTGATGAAAGCTTGTATTTAAGTCAGCATGAAACAGCTACGGCAACTACATTTTATGATTTAGAATCGTCAACAAATCCTTTCACAATTTCTTCAGTTGGAGATAACTCGCACGGTATTCAATACAATGCCATGGGATATAATCCAATAGATGATTTTATTTATGGAATAGAAGAAAACAGTAATACGCTAATTAAGATAGCCTCTAATGGAGCAACAATTAGATTGGGAGCTATTACAGGATTACCAAGTGGTTTATACTCTTCAGGAGAAATAGATGACAGCGGTAATTATTATGTGCAGTTAGATGGTCCTTCTTCAATTGTTTATCAAATAGATATTCTTACGCAAACAGCAACGGTTATAAACTTAGACCAGACCATCGTTGCAAATGATTTTGCATATAGCATTACAGATAATCTAATTTATTCTGTGCAGCAAACAGGAGCAAATGCTGGAGCGTTGATTACTATTGATATAACAACGGGAACGGTAAGTACTATAGGAAGTACCAATAGCTTAACTTTATTTGGAGCTATGTACGCCAGTAGTACGGGTGAAATTTATGGTAATCTAAACACAGGAGGGTTCTATCAGTTTGATATCCTAACCGGAGAGCGGACGTTAATTTCATCGTCTAGTGCGGCATTGCATAACGATGGTGCCCATTGTGTAACATCAACTATAATTTTTGAAGCCAATCTTTCGGTTACAAAAACAAATGGAACTACAACTTATGTTCCTGGAACGGATACAACATATACAATTGTGGCCAGTAATAATGGTCCGTTTGGTGTGCAGGGAGCCTCGGTAACAGATACGCCAACTGGAATACCAGCGGCAAATATTTCTTATACAGCTGTAGCTTCTTCAGGAAGTGTTACTACAGTTTCTGGAACGCAAACAGGAGTTATAAATGACTTGGTTAGCTTACCGGTTGGAGGTACTATTACCTACACGATTACGGTTAGCATTCCATCAACTTTTACGGGAGATTTAACCAACACGGTGGTTATAGGGAATCCTATAAATTCAACTGACCCAGATACAACAGATAATTCTGCAACTGATATTGACACACTAAATAATCCCGATGTAACTATTGATGATGCAAGTGCTATAGAGGGTGATAATGTTTCCTTTCCGGTAACTTTAAGTAATGCTAGTGCAACAGATATTACGTTGACTTTTACATTGACCAATGGTACGGCAGATGATGCAGATTATACCACCACAGATATTCAAGTGACAATTCCGGCTGGCACAACAACTATTAATGTAGATGTACCAACTACGGACGATACTATTGATGAATCTGATGAAGATTTTATAATAGCAATTGCTAGTGTAGATGCAGGTACAGTTGGCGATACATCGGATACCGCAACAGGTACTATTATAGATAACGATGGTTCACCAACAATAATCATAGACGATGCAAGTGCTATAGAAGGTAACAATATTTCCTTTCCGGTAACTTTAAGTAATGCCAGCACAACAGATATCACCCTAACATTCACTTTTACCAACGGTAGGGCAGATGATGAGGATTATACCAATACCAATATTCAAGCAACTATTCCGGCAGGTACAACTACAATTAATATAGATATACCAACTACGGACGATACTTTTGATGAAGTAGATGAAGACTTTACGATATCAATATTAAGTGTAGATGCAGGTACAGTAGGTGATACATCAGATACGGCAATTGGGACTATTATTGATGATGATGACAGCCTTGATATAGATAGTGACAATGATGGAATTATTGATAGTATTGAGGATTTAAATGCAGATGGAGATAATGACCCATCTACTAATCCTACAGACTCAGACGGTGACGCATATCCAGATTATTTAGATATTGATAGTGACAATGACGGTATACCAGATAATGTCGAAGCACAGACTACAGCTGGTTATATTGAACCAAATCTTGTGGATGCTAATAATAATGGATTAGACGACGCCTATGAAAGCGGGACAGACTTAGGTTTGGTTCCTGTAAATACAGATGGCGAAGATCAACCAGATTATTTGGACCTAGATAGTGATAATGATAATGTTCCAGATGCAATAGAGGCGCACGATCAAAACCAGGATGGTATTGCAGATGTTACGTTCATTGGTTCGGATAAAGATAATGATGGACTTGATGATGGTTATGAAGGCCTACAGGCTATAGATGACGATGTAAACGATGAAATAGATAATCCGTTTGCAATGCTTCCAAATACGGACGGTGACGATGAATTAGATTATCGTGATACGGATGATGATAATGACGGAATACCAACGCTTGAAGAAGATACGAATTCAGATGGTAATTATGCAAACGATGATGAAAACAACAACGGTATCCCTAACTATTTAGAAGAACCGTATATAGAGGTTGAGGTATTTAATGTGGTAACCCCTAACGGAGATGGTGCGCATGATACATTAATAATAACAGGTCTTGACGTTAGGCCTAATAACAATATCCAGATTTATAATAGATGGGGAATATTGATTTTCAGCACAGAATCGTATGATTCGTTAACCAACTATTTTAATGGATATTCATCAGCGAGACTTACAGCAGGAAAAAATGAAAGACTGCCAAGCGGAACCTATTTTTATATTTTAAATTATGAAGATACAACAGGAGATAGCAAGACACTTTCAGGTTATATCTATCTTAACTAATGTTAGCTTTTAAATAATACTTAAACAAAAACCTCTGAGCTTTAATTCAGGGGTTTTCTGTTTTTAAAAAGGTAGGAATTAGTAGTTCTATAACTATATTTTATTACGCTGTTGGCATGATACTAATGTAAAGGTGCTATTTTTGTAATTGAAGAACATCTTTATTCCCTCTAAAGAAAAATATTAGTATTGAAAGAAGAAGAAGTAATCTTGGTAGACCAAGACAATAATCAAATAGGTACGATGCCTAAAATGGAAGCACACGAGAAGGCTGTGCTCCACCGTGCATTTTCTGTTTTTGTAATGAACGACAAGGGTGAAACCATGTTGCAGCAAAGAGCATCGCACAAATACCATTCTCCTCAACTTTGGACCAATACCTGTTGCAGCCACCAACGTGTGGGCGAAAGTAATATACAGGCGGGAAAAAGAAGGCTACAAGAAGAGATGGGTTTTGTAACGGAACTTAAAGAATTGTTCTCTTTTATATACAAAGCGCCTTTTGACAATGGTCTTACGGAACATGAGCTAGACCACGTAATGATGGGTAGCTATATTGGTGAACCACAAATTAATCCTGATGAGGTAGCAGATTGGAAATGGATGAAACCCGCAGATATCAAAAAAGATATTGCCGAAAATCCGGATACCTACACTGCTTGGTTCAAGATTATTTTTGAAAAATTTTATGATCACATAGGCCAAAACGCAACTGAAGATGAAAGTAAAGGTTAGTAGAAAGGCCCATTTTAACGCCGCCCACCGTTTGTATAACAAAGGTTGGAGCGATGATAAAAACACCAAGGTCTTCGGAAAGTGTAATAACCCCAACTACCATGGTCACAATTATGAGTTAATTGTGAGTGTTACCGGTGAAATAGACCCAGAGACTGGTTTTGTAATGGATATGAAAGTCTTAAAAGATTTGATAGAGGAAAAAGTAGAAGATGCTTTGGACCATAAAAATCTAAATGTTGAGGTTCCAGAATTTAAAGACCTAAACCCAACTGCAGAGAATATATCTATTGTTATTTGGAAAAAATTACGACCACACATCAACGAAAAGCACGAGCTTGAAGTTGTTTTATATGAAACTCCCCGAAATTTTGTAACCTTTTCTGGTTAGAACTAAAAAATAAATAACCATAAACAAACGCTATGCATCCCTTAAAATTCAATCCTATTTTAAAAGAGCGCCTTTGGGGCGGAACTAAACTCAAAGATGTTTTGGGTAAGC
Organism: Zobellia barbeyronii; assembly: GCF_018603515.1. Taxonomy (GTDB): domain Bacteria; phylum Bacteroidota; class Bacteroidia; order Flavobacteriales; family Flavobacteriaceae; genus Zobellia; species Zobellia barbeyronii. The sequence continues at coordinate 555,374 of NZ_JACATN010000003.1, read as the reverse complement.
CTATTGAAAATGATATTACTGGCGAAAGCTGGGAACTCTCAACTGTTCCAGGTGATATTTCTGTGGTTTCCAACGGAGATTTAGCGGGAGCTTCACTACAAGACCTTATAGAAAAAGACCCAGAGAGTGTATTGGGTAAGAGCGTTTATAAACGTTTTGGAACCGATTTTCCAATTCTAATCAAGTTTATTGATGCTAAACAGGACTTATCTATTCAGTTACACCCTAATGATGAATTGGCTAAAAAGCGTCATAATTCATTCGGAAAAACTGAAATGTGGTATGTTATGGATGCTGATGATGATGCTAGCTTAATAGTAGGTTTCAACAAAGATGTTAGCAAAGAGGAGTATGCAAAGAGTATCGAAAATGATACGCTTCTAGACCTTTTGAACTATGAAAAGGTAAAAGAGGGAGATACGTTTTTTATCAATACAGGAAAAATTCATGCCATAGGGGCTGGGGTTCTTTTGGCGGAAATCCAACAGACATCAGATGTTACCTATCGTGTGTTTGATTTTAACAGAAAAGACAAAAACGGAAATCTTAGAGAGTTGCATACGGAGCAAGCGTTGGATGCAATTGATTATAATAAGAAAGACGATTTTAAAGTCGAGTATAAAAACGATAAGAATACCGTGAATGATATGGTAGACTGTCCGTATTTCAAAACTGACTTCTTAGATCTAAATTCAGGTTTAACGCAAGATGTAACTAATCGTGATTCGTTCACTATTTTTATGTGTGTAGGCGGTTCGGCTACTATAGCTAATGAAAACGGTTCAGTAGAAATTAAAAAGGGAGAAACTACGCTTTTACCTGCTGCATCCAATACTATTAAAATTACAACTCAAGGGGCTAAGCTCTTAGAAGTAACCATTTAAAGGGTGAAATTGCGTTTTGGGATAAATATTTTCTATACAAATTGATTATAAATAGCGTATTTTTGCGTAAAATTTATTGATAATGGCAAGTGTAAAAGAATTAAAGAAGGATATTAATAATGTCTTAGGTGACATCATTGAAGCGGTATACATAGTAGAGGCTGCAAATGCTGACCAAGAATCTAAAGAAGGAGCAAAAGTAATTGATGAAGCTATCGAGACTTTTGACAGCCTTATTCAGAAAGTGAACCAAAGAGGTGTTGATAACAGAAAGAAACACTTAAACGATGTTCGTAAAGAATTGGAAACAAAGGCTACTGGTCTTGTTGAAAAGGTGAACAAATTAGGTTAAGCCTTCTGAGAACTAAATTAAAAAGCCCGCAATTGCGGGCTTTTTTACTTTTTAATAGTTTCTAAATACGTTTTTAATTGCTTGCCGTATTTGGAGTCCGATACTTCCGGAGATAATACATTGTAAATAGAATCTAGATACTTCACATTAGCATCAGGTACTTCATTTAATGCTATATAAGGAGCTATATATGAGTTCTTGTTATTAATTGCGTAGTTTACAGAGAAAGCATAACCACGTTGTAAATTTCGGTCACTCAACGTTTGAACAGAGTCTAGTTGCAATGAATCCAAAACATTATTAGGGTCATTCGCCATTTGAACAATTTCTAAGGTCTTCATATTAAACCGAGACATTGTTTTTCTGTATTCTTCCAATTTTTCTTGACTTTCAGAGCCTGTTATTTCTGCATTGGTATCAAAAGTGTTCCAAGATGTATTTATGGTAATCGTACCAGGTTCACCAAAAAAGGTAATACGGTCGTTTAAATCACTAGCATCTTTTTTATTTAAGTAGAGGTAGAAAATCTCTGGACTTTCAAGTTCTGTTGTGAAAGTAAAATTCCCATTACCCTCTATTTGCAAAGAATCTATGGTAGTCAAAACCGAGTCGGGCACGTGCTGAAGGTAGAGTGTACCTTTTTTAAGACCTTTTACATTTCCGGTAACGGTCATGGTGTTTTTGGTTTCGCCTCCACAAGAAAGCAATAGAATAGAAATGGCACTTAAAAGAAATATGTTTTTCATGTATAGTTTTTGGTGGCGCAAATATCTGTAATTTTTTTGGTTTCCTTTAGAAGCTATTTTTGAAATTGCTGAATGATTAGCAAATAGTACTCTATTTTTGTGTTGATTTTACGAAAGAAAACAGCTCGGATTACGACTAATAAGAGTCATGGTTCTGCAAATAATTTTATATCTTTTCAATTATCGAATTTTTTTAAATGGGTAGCATATGAACGTCGAAAACGAAAAATGGATAGCAGCTATTGCTTCCGCAGATTATGTAAAGAATGGTATGTTAGTGGGCTTGGGTTCAGGTTCTACTGCAGCGTTTATGATAGCTGAACTGGGTAAAAGAGTTGCAGGCGGACTCATAATGAAAGGCATACCGTCCTCAGATGCTACCGCCAAATTGGCTAAACAAGCCGGTATATCTTTAATCTCTTTAGATGATGCGGGAACGATGGATATTAATATTGATGGAGCCGATGAGTTTGATCCTAAATTTCAGCTGATAAAAGGTGGAGGAGGAGCATTGCTCAGAGAAAAAATATTGGCCCATAATTCAAGGTTTAACATCATTATTGCAGATTCAGGTAAAAAGGTAGACCGTTTAGGAAAATTCAAACTACCTGTGGAAACCATACCTTTTGCTACAGAAATTATTATTTCTGAATTGCATAATATGGATTTGAAACCACAATTACGCATGAAGAATAATGAGGTATATAAGACCGACGAGAATAATTGCATAATAGATGTCGATATTTTTAAAAAAGATGATTTACAGGAACTGAACAATCATCTCATTCAAATCCCAGGTGTGGTGGAAACCGGACTTTTCTTAACCTCTACGGATATTGTTTTAATGGGGCAAGGGAACAAGGTTGTTACCTTTAAAAAGTAACCGCTCTATTTTTTGAGGAGAGGTGAAAAAATTACAAAAAAAAGAAATAGATGAAATTCAACATACAAGAGACTTTTAATAAAGAATTGCCGGCCGATCCTATCATGGAGAATAGCAGAAGACAGGTTGAAAAAGCCTGCTTTTCATATGCTACTCCTAAGCAGACGGCCAATCCAAGTATGGTTCATGTATCGCCAGAAATGGCCAACGAACTGGGCTTTTCCAAAGAAGATACTCAAAGCGAAGAATTTCTAAAAATCTTTACGGGTAATAAAGTTATAGACGGAACCACTCCGTATGCCATGTGCTATGGCGGTCACCAGTTTGGTAACTGGGCCGGGCAGTTGGGAGATGGTAGAGCTATTAACTTAACGGAAATAGAACATAACGGAAAACACTGGGCACTGCAATTAAAAGGTGCTGGTGAAACGCCATATTCCAGAACTGCAGACGGACTTGCAGTTTTGCGTTCGTCCATTCGGGAATATTTGTGCAGTGAGGCCATGTACCATTTGGGCGTTCCTACAACACGCGCGTTATCATTAGCGTTAACTGGTGATCAAGTACTTCGTGATGTACTTTATAACGGGAATGCCGCTTATGAGAAAGGGGCAGTCGTTAGCCGGATTGCACCTTCTTTTCTCCGTTTCGGAAACTATCAGATTTTTGCTGCGCGGGAAGATACCGCAACCATGAGAACGTTGGTGGATTATACTTTAAAACACTTTTTTCCAGAGTTAGGGGAGCCTTCCAAAGAAACGTATGCTCAATTTTTTCAAGCTGTGGCAGATGCTACTTTGGAGATGTTGGTACACTGGCAACGTGTAGGTTTTGTGCACGGCGTTATGAATACAGACAATCTTAGCATTCTAGGTTTGACCATAGATTACGGCCCTTACGGTTGGTTAGAAGGTTATGACCACGGATGGACGCCAAATACTACAGATCGCCAGCATAGTAGATACCGGTACGGGAATCAGCCTAATATTGGGTTGTGGAATTTATACCAATTGGCCAATGCTATTTTTCCGTTGATAGAAGAAGCGGAACCTTTGGAGAATGTTTTGGAAGGATTTAAAACGAAGTTCGAGGAGAAGTATTTGGATATGATGAAGTCTAAAATTGGACTTTATGAAAAGGATGATTTGGACCAACAATTGCTGAATGATTTAGAAGAAAACCTACAGCTTACGGAAACCGACATGACTTTGTTCTTTCGGAATTTAGCTGAGTTTGAAAAGGACTCCAATGATGTAGATTCGTTTCTGAAAATTGTTGAGGATGCTTTCTATACTCCAGATGAAGTAACGGGAGAAGTGTTAGATAAATGGACGCTTTGGTTTACAACTTATCAAACTCGATTGAAAAAAGAAACTCTTTCAGACGCGGATAGAAAGGAAAAAATGAATAAGGTGAATCCTAAATATGTGCTGCGTAATTACATGGCGCAATTGGCGATTGATGAAGCTGATAAAGGGGATTATGCTCTAATTGATGAATTGTTTGTACTGTTGAAAAAACCGTATGGTGAGCAACCAGAGAATGAAAAATGGTTTGCCAAACGTCCGGATTGGGCGCGTAACAAAGTAGGTTGCTCCATGTTGTCTTGTAGTTCGTAAAATGAAATTTATGGCAGAGAATACATCTAAAACCCAAATTGGGTTGGGTATGGCCGCTTTGGGCCGTCCGGAATATATAAATATTGATGCTGGCAACAGGGATAAGTCTGAAGTTGCTTTTAGGGCCAATGCCTTAAAAGTGTTGGATGAGGCCTATGAGAAAGGCGTACGTTATTTTGATACCGCTCCGTCTTACGGAAAAGGCGAAGAATTTTTGAAAGCTTGGCACAATAGCCGGAAACATACAGATGTAGTCCTAGGAACCAAATGGGGCTATACCTATGTTGCCAATTGGGAACTGGGCTATGATGGTCCTCATGAAGTAAAAGAACACTCTCTGGAGAAGCTAACGGAGCAATGGCAAGTTTCTAAGGAACTGCTTCCCTCTTTGGAATACTATCAAATTCATTCCGCGACTTTTGAAAGTGGCGTGCTTCAGAATAAACCAGTATTAGAAAAATTGCTGGACATAAAAAGAACGACTGGACTTAAAATTGGGATGTCTACAAGTGGCCCTAATCAAAAAGAAGTTATAGAAAATGCACTCCAGATAAGAATAGATGGCGAGGTAGTTTTTGATAGTTTTCAAGTTACCTTCAATATGCTGGAACAAGCGGTTTTGCCTGTTTTACGAGATATAAAATTACAAGGTAAAAAACTTATAGTCAAAGAAGCTATGGCAAACGGGCGAGTTTTTAAAAATGAAAAATATCCTCAATACCAGTCTTTATATGCTACGTTACAAACTTTGGCGAAAAGGTATGAAGTAGGCGTGGATGCCATTGCCTTAAGATATGTTATGGATGCTATTCAACCCGACTATGTTCTGAGCGGAGCGGCAGATATTAATCAGTTGGAACAAAATTTAAAAGCGAATTCCTTCACTTTAAATGAAGAAGAACTAGCAGAACTTACCAAGGCAAAAGTAAACTCCAAAGTATATTGGGAGGAACGCAGTCAGTTGAGTTGGGGTTAGATTTACTTTTTTTAATATATCTTAATTCACCTATAAAGCCGAAGCAACCTCCATCAAATACGCACAAAGCAGTGCGCCACCAGTACCTACTACATAACCAAAAACAGCTAGAAGCACCCCAACGGAAGTCAACGATGGGTGAAATTCGGCAGCTACAACGGGAGCCGAAGCGGCACCGCCTACATTTGCCTGGCTACCTACGGCTAAGAAGAAGAAGGGAGCCTTTATAAGTTTTGCTACGAGAATCAATAGGGCGGCATGAATGGATATCCATATAAAACCAATGGCAATCAAGCCAGGGTTTTCAAGCACTTTTCCAAGGTCCATTTTCATACCTATGGTCGCTACAAGAAGATAAATGAACATGCCGCCAATTTTACTGGCACCTGCACCTTCGTAATTTTTAGCTTTGGTAAATGACAGTGCTATGCCAACTGCTGTGGCAATAACAACCATCCAAAAGAAACTGGAGCCCAAGAAAGACAGAAAGCTTTTTTGATCACGGACGCTTTCAAAAGAGTTCGTTAGCATATCACTAATATGATTACCAAAGAAATGCGCAATACCCGTTGCAGCAAACGCAAAGCAGAGCATCATCATATAATCTTTTATGGTAGGTACACGGGTTATTTTTTCGGAAAAGGCGGTCACCTTTACCTTTAGGGTTTCAATTGCGGAAGTATCGGCTTTAAGCCATTTGTCAATTTGTTTGGTACGGCCAACACCCAATAGAATAATAGCCATCCAGATATTGGCAACAACAATGTCTACCAATACCATAGCACCATATTTTTCAGGATTGTATTTAAAGATTTCATACATGGCAGCTTGGTTAGCTCCACCACCAATCCAACTACCGGCAATGGTAGAAAGTCCTCTCCATATAGCATCAAAATCATTTCCACCTACGGTATCCGGGGAAAAAATAGAGACTATTAAAATAGCAATTGGTCCCCCAATAATAATCCCTACACTACCCGTTAAAAACATAATCAAGGCCTTTGAGCCTAAGTTAGCTATTGCTTTTAAGTCGATACTCAAGGTCATGAGCACTAAAGCAGCAGGCAGCAAGTACCTACTTGCAACATAGTAAAGACTAGAAGTGTGGGTGATTACTTCTCCAGCATCATTTAAAGTCTCCCATTTTTCAGCAACAATACCTGTAGAGGCAAGTATACCAGGTAGTAGGTAACACATGAGCACGCCAGGCACAATACCGTAGAATTTGCTCCAAAAGCCAGTATTCTTAGATGAGCCATAAAAAATGAAGCCTAGGCAGAGGGCCAGAAGTCCAAAAACAACAGTATCATCGGTTATTAGCGGAGCGGGTAGAAGCGGTTCGGTCATATAATTTTCGGGTACTTTTTCTCAAATATAATCAAATTACCAGATGCTTTTTAATATAGTCTGCCACACCATTTTCTGTATTGGTTAGGGTTACGGCATCGGCAACAGCTTTCACTTCTTCGCGGGCGTTACCAACGGCTACACCATGACCACTGTGTTGTAGCATATCAATATCATTATAATTATCCCCAAAAGAGATTACATGCTCAAGGGATTCACCTTCTTGTAATAATGATTTTATAGCAGATAATTTTGAAACGGATTTAGGGGCCACTTCAATTAAAGTATCATTAGAGCGATATAGGTTGAGGTGTTCACCCAATTTTTCTTCTAAAGCAGGGTAAAGGATATCAGCACTTTCTTTAGTGCTCATGAGCATTATCTTGTGCGCCCCAATTTCGCGACCTTTCCAATCGGAAAGAGTTTCTGGTGTAGGTCTAAAAACAGGAGAGGTCTTGGTGTATCTAACCTCTTTTTGAACGCGTTCAGAATCTACTTCTACATACCATTCATTTTTATAGTACAAACCGAGTTGGGTATTGTTGGCTTCTGCCAGCTCATATATTTGCTGGAGATGCTGCGTGCCAATATGTACGGAAGAAAGTTCTTTGTCTCCATCAAGTATCAAGGCGCCATTGTAACAAATAATAGGTTGTTCTTCAATAGCCAGGTCTTTTTGCAAATAGGTCATAGCACTAGGCATACGAGCTGATACTAAAATGACTTTTAAATGTGATTTAATGCGATCAATTTCGGCAATTGTAAGTTCGGAAACATCGCTTTTTGTGGTTAATAACGTACCATCTAAGTCGGAGCAGAGTATTTTATAATTCAAAGGGTTTAGTTTTATTTAAGATTTTAAATATGCTTTTTATTATGCTTCATCTCTTTCAAGAACAGCTTTTAAACTTTGTAATTCCATACACACTACACTTATAACACGCCATCCTTTTTGTGCCAACGCATTGAGTTCAATCTCAAATTCGGCGTCATTATTTTTTAAAAGCCCATTTTTTTGAGTAACAATTTTATATTCTTTCATGACTTACAAGTTTAGATTTATTTAAAAATAAGGCTTTAGCCAGAATTCCCTTTCCTGAAAGCTTTAGTCTTTTTCTTATCCGGATTTTTAAACAAGCGTTTAAAGAAGCCATCGCGTTTTACGGGTTCACAGTCTAGCATCTCTAAAGTAGCTGGATTGGGGCGTTTAAACTGTGCTTGGGTAATTTCATTATAGTATGGATGTTTGTTCATTTCCTGCATCCACTTGGCAAAAATAGGGAGTGCAGCATTTGCCCCTTGTCCCAAACTTGTGCTTCTAAATCCAATTTCATGATTGTCTAGTCCAACCCAAGTTACATGAATCAATTTTGGCATAATTGCCACAAACCAGGCATCTTTATTGTTTTGTGTAGTTCCGGTTTTACCAGCAATGGCATTGTTCAGTTTATAGGTTGTACGGATTCTAGAGGCGGTACCCTTATCAATAGTACCTTTCATCATTTCCACCATAATTTGCCTTGTTTCTTCAGAAAAAGCCGTTGTTTTAGCTCTTTTTGGTTCAAATTTGGTTAAAACGGAGTCTTTTCTATCCGTAATCTTTTCAATGAGGTAGGGAAGAACGGCTTTTCCATTATTCACATAACTGGCATATGCGCCAGCTAGTTCATTCAGATAAATTTCTCCGGTACCCAATGCTAATGACGGCTGCTCAGGTAATTTTGAGAAAATACCCATGTTTTTTGCCATGGTTATGACGTTTTGAATTCCCGCTTTTTCTAAAACTTTTACCGCTACCGTATTTACGGAATGGCTTAGTGCCTCTTCCATAGAATAGTTAAGATAAGCCTCGTCTTTTTTACCGGAGTTACTGGGTGTCCATCCTTTTAAATTCTCATATTCAACTTCTTCAGCAGAGAAATAGGTACAAGGCAAAGTGCCCGTTTCCAAAGCAGCGGTATAAACAATAGGCTTAAAGGTAGAACCTACCTGGCGTTTGCTTTGTGCAACATGGTCGTATTTAAAATGTTCAAAATCTACACCACCTATCCAAGTTTTTACAGCACCTGTTTTTGGGTCCAGTGCTAAAGAACCGGTATTCAAAATTTTCATGTAATGAGCAATACTATCTATGGAGCTACCTTTTAGGGTCTTCTCGCCATCCCAATCCGTTAGGACTAATTCTTTTTTTAAACTAAGGGAATCCATGATTTGCTGGTGTTCCAAGCCTTGTTTTTTAAGCTTCTTATAAACATCCGAATTTTTGACCACTTTCTCAATCAGCTTTTTATTCTTTAGCCATGGTGCATTTTTTCCATAGCTTTTTTCAAAACTACTTTGCAACGATTTCATATGACCCTGCATTGCTTCTTCTGCCCAGAATTGCATATTATAATCTAAGGTGGTATATACTTTTAGACCGGAAGTGTAGATGTTATATTCATTTCCTTCTTCCTTCTGCTTGTCATTCCATTTTAGTAATTGCTTTCTAACCTCTTCCCTAAAATAAGGCGCTAAACCAGAGTTGTTGTCAAAGTCCCGATAATCCAGTTTTGTTGGAATATCCGTTAGGCTATCTTTCTGTTCTGCGGAAATAAAATCGTTATTCGCCATAGCAAGAAGTACCAAGTTTCTTCGGGTAAGGCTCTTCTCTGGAAATATACGAGGGTTATAGCCGTAGGTTGCTTTTAGCATTCCTATCAGCACGGCACCTTGCTCTACCGTAAGGTCTTTGGCTTGTTTATTGAAAAATTTAAGGGAAGCACTCTCAATCCCAAAAGTATTATCGCCAAAGGAAACCGTATTTAGGTAGTTGGTAAGAATTTCATCTTTGGAGTAAATGTCTTCCAGGCGGGAAGCAATGAACATCTCCTTTATTTTATCGACTACAATATTTGCCTTTTTTCTATCCCTTCGAGGATATAAGTTTTTAGCAAGCTGTTGTGTTAAGGTACTTCCTCCACCAGCAGATTGATCTTGCATCAGCACTGTTTTAACGGCTACACGTCCTAAACTTTGGTAGTCAATACCGGTATGCTCGTAAAAGCGTTCATCTTCTATGGCCACCAAGGCGTTCAGTACATTTTTAGGAATGGCCTCAAAAGCAATGGGCTGCCTATCAAATAAATAAAACTTGCCAATAAGCACACTGTCTGCTGTGTACACTTCTGAAGCTCTTTGGTATTGGAAGTCAGAGAGCTCTTCTTTGCCTGGTAGTTTGCCCCAAGCTCCCCAGTAAATACTGAGAATAAATACAAAGAAGAATACCGCAAAGGCGATTGCGGCAAGTAAAATATATCTTAAATATGAGGGCTTTATTCTTTTTAAAATCAAATCGATGAATTTTGTGAGTGCAATATCAAATTAAAAAATGAAACACTTGAGTTTCTTAACAATAGATTAAACTTCAATTTTCTACTTTTGCGGCTAAATTTATTTCATGCGAAAAATAGTATTCTTTCTGTTCTTAATAACAACACTTTCTAACGCAAACGATGAAGAATGGTCAAAAACCGGACACCGTACCGTTGGTGAAGTAGCACAACACCATCTTTCAAAAAAAGCAAAGAAGGCTCTTAAAAAATTACTGAACGGAGAGAGCTTAGCTTATGTATCTACGTTTGCAGATGATATAAAGGCCGACAGGGCTTTCAAAGAATTTAGTGCTTGGCATTATGTGAATATTCCTGAAGGAAAAGATTACGCAGATATTGAACCTAGTAAAAATGGAGACCTTATTATAGGTATCAATAAATGCATTGAGATTATTAAAGATGAGAACAGCAAAAAGGAAGACAAAGTCTTTTACCTAAAAATGTTAGTGCATTTAATTGGTGATCTTCACCAGCCAATGCACGTTGGCCGTTATGAAGATAAAGGGGGTAATGATATTCAGTTGCAGTGGTTCAATGAGGGCACCAATCTGCATAGGCTTTGGGATTCTAATATGATTAATTCATATGGAATGAGTTATACGGAATTGGCATCTAGTCTTCCAGAACTTTCAAAAGAACAAGTAAAGTTTATTCAACAAGGTACTGTTATAGAATGGGTTGAAGAATCTCAAGAAATTGCAGGTAAGTTGTATGATTCCGTAGAAGCGGGAGAGAAATTATATTACCGCTACAGTTATGATTGGTGGGGTACTGTTGAAAATCAACTACAAAAAGGCGGTTTGCGCTTAGCTAAGGTTTTGAATGAACTTTTCTAAACCGTCAATTACCATTTATCAAAAAAACGCTAACGTTCAACGAATCATTATACATTAAGGCTCAATTTGGGGTTATATTAGAGTAGATGGTTGTGAGGACATTAGCCGGCACCCGGCGGCTAAAGGCAGCAATCTTCTCCATATGTAAAGGGTAAAAAAAAATCGGCCATTTTTAATGGTCGATTTTTTTTATATAATAATTCTAAAGGTTAAGTTGATGCGTTCATCAACCATCTTTGCCGTTTTTGGTATTTGGTGTAGCCAGTGTTCCTGCGTACTTCCTTTCATTAATAAAAGGCTACCATGCTTTAGTAGAATTTTCTGTTTCAGACTTTTATTTGTTCTATGTTTTAGGTAAAAGAAGCGTTCTTGTCCTAAAGTTACCGAAGCAATAATAGGGTTATCACCTAACTCTTTTTCATTATCTGCATGCCAACCGTTACTATCTTGCCCGTTCCTATAAAGGTTAAGTAAACAAGTGGTGAACGTAGCATCAGCTTTCGATTCTACTCTTTCTTTAATTTCTATAAGTTCCCGAGTAAACGGATGAGGTACCATTACCAATTTTGAATAGGAGTAGGGTTTGTCATTATTACCATACAAGGCAGTAAGTCTGGGTTGGGCATAGGTTTTACCAAACACGGTAATATCATCTTGCTGCCACGGTATTTTATTCCGAAGCAAATCAAAATAAACATCAGCTTCTTTCTTACCTATAAAATCCGGGTAATAAATAATATCACTATCCGGTAGGTTTAAGTCTATTTCATCTGAGAACAGACCATCCATTACTTAAGAACTGTTTTCAGTTCGTTTCTATATTCAGATGGGTTTTGTCCCGTAAAGGCTTTGAACTGCTTGTTGAAATGCGAGAAATTATTGAATCCGCTTTCAAAACAAACCTCGGTGATACTTAAAGGTTGCTCCGCTAAAAGTTTGGATGCATGTACCAAACGATACTCGTTTACAAACTGAACAAAAGTCTTATTCGTGATTTTTTTGAAGTAACGACAGAATGAGGGTATTGTCATACTTACCATAGTACTTATTTCATCTAAAGTAATCTCTTCTTTAAAGTTATTCTTTACATGATTGAAAACTACGTTGATGCGGTCATTATCTTTTACCTCGGTCTCCATAGAGAAACCTTCGGCATTTAGAATTTTAAATTCCTTGGAATTCCCCAGTTCGTTTAAAATATTCAATATGGAAAGCAAACGCTGAAAATGAGTCTGGTATTCCAGAATCTGCATTTTCTCGCCTATCTTTCTTTTGGTCTTTCCAGAAAAGGCAATACCGCCCTTGGCCATTTCAAAAAGCGATTGAATTTTTTTCATCTCGGGAATATCAAAAAAATCGTTTCCTAAGAAATCTAGTTTCATCTGTATTACGGTTTCGCTCTCATTATCCGTAAGAGAGTTGGTAAAACCACAATGCGGGAGATTACTACCTATTAATATAAGGTCTCCCTTTGAATAATAGGATACGTGACTACCAATCTGCCTTTTTCCCGATCCACCATGTACATGAACCAGTTCTATCTCAGGATGATAATGCCAGACATTGTTCTTATTGTTCTTACTCGCATCAAATCTTTGATACGTATAAGAATGCCCAAAACTAGGTTCAATGACCTCAAAAGCGGGCTTCTGATTTAATTGCGGGGGTTTGTTCATAATACAAAATTAAAGAAGGGGATTTCTACCATTCTTTACAAAATTAACCAAAATATACTCAATATTACCCCAAAGGGTGTTTTGCTATATATGCAATGGTAAAATAGCACATTTATTGGCGAATAGAGGAGTAGTGAGAGCAAGATAACGGAGGTAAGTTTGTATCATATTATTAACCTACCCTGTGTGACAGCAGGATATTAAACAACAACGATATGAGAAAAGTAGTAAGAACCGCCGCAATGATCGCTTTATTATTCACTACGACTGTAGGCATGGCTAACGAACCCAAACTTAGTGTTGTACCAAATGAAAATGTAAAAAGCTTTGTTTACGAACTAGATGCCCAATCGGGAAGAACAACTATCAAGTTTATGGACGCAGAGCAGAATGTTATATTCTTTGAAGCTGTTGAAAAAGGTGGCTATGCAAAGAAATTTGATCTTTCTAAACTTAAAGATGGTCTTTACTTTTTTAAATCAGAAGATGATTTAACAACAGTATCGTACACGATAAGTGTAAAAGGAGATGATGTAGAGGTAATCGATAGAAAAGAAAACAGTAAACCAGTCTTTAGAGTTAAAGAAAAAATGGTTTATCTAAACCTATTGAACCTAAACAGCGAAGATGTAGAAATTAAAGTTTTCGACAGCAGCAGCAGATTAGTTTTCTCTGAAACTAGAGAAGATGAAATGGTTATTGAAAAAGCATTTGATTTTACCAAAGCCTTTGAAGGTGAGTACACACTTGTAGTTAAAGACAGTAAAGAAACCTATTACAAGGAAATTACGGTAAACTAAGGAAGTTTAAGTTGAGTTGAGTTAATTGCCCCTAATGTTGTTGAGAGCGTTAGGGGCTTTTTTGTGCTTATAAGTAGCTATATGCCCAGTAGATTAGAACAAATTGCAAGGGTAATCTTAATAGTAATATCCACTTAGGAAAACCTGCAGAAGCCTTTTTGCTAGACAGCATATAAAAATGTACAAGTAAGAATACCGCTAGCATTAAAATAAGCCCGTAAACAGCATAGTCTTTTGTTAAAGGAAGACAAACACCAATACCCAAAATTATTTCGGCAATACCGCTTAACGTCACTAAAAGCTTATGATTTGGTAAATATTGAGGCATTATCCTCATGTAAGCCTTAGGTTTTATAAAATGCATGATGCCGCCCATTACATAAATTATTCCCATTAGATATAGGTGCCATGGGTAATTCATATTTTTGGAAGGTATTTCTTTAAACGTTCTCTTTTATATTCAGGCAAAGATTCATTGGTCAAAGCCAATTGTAATATGCTAGGGTCCTTTTTACGCATAAACAGTAGTTGATAAAAATCTTTTACGGTAAGGCGATTTTCTGATTGTTCTACCAAGACCAATTCGTCGCCTTTTTTTACTTCTCCTTCTTCTAGTATACGCACATAAGTGCCAGGAAATCCATAATCTATGTATTCTTTTAGAATACCTTGATCTTCAAACCTAATTCCTAATTTATAACAGGGTTCCCTTGGTTGCGAAACCTGTACCAGTACAGAACCTAATTTGTAGATATCTCCAATACGGATTTTAGATTCATCAAAATCACTAACCGTAAGATTTTCTCCAAACATACCCCAGTTCCAATCTAGATTTGGGTATTTATTTTTCCAATAATCATAATGGTCTACTGAGAATAGAAAACAGGCCTTATTAATACCTGCATGGTGCTTTCTATCTATTACGGTGTCTTTGGCAACATCTGTTTTTCCTAAAAAAAGAGATTCGTCCACTGGGTATTTGAATATTCCCGTTTGTTCTTCTTTGCCGTTCCAAGTAATTGTGGTTGGGCTACCAATATTGGTTGAGATAATTTTCATGTAATAAAAGTAAATAAACCATGGACAATTAACGAATGATAACTGTGGTTTAAAAACAATAGTACAATGATTGGTTACCTATTCTAATTTACATGTACTACTTCTGGTAATATGGGGTGCGTTTCATCAAGTAATTTAAAGCGGTAACATAGTTATCGCGTGTTGTAGCCATAAATGGAACACGGTTAACATTAACAATTTTATTTCCGTTCTTATCGTAAATTACAAAAAGCACTTTCGTGTCAAATTCATCCATAGATCTGCTTGAACCTGATGAATATGTTTTCACCTTTTTTTTCTTTGTGTCTACTTTTGTGGTGCTAGAGCCTGATGAAGATGAGGTTGTACTACGGTAGTCCACAGTAATTTTGCCTGTCACCAAAACACCTGCACCAACAATTTTAGCAATTTCGGTCATTTCATAGTTTCGTAAATCATTGGCTTTAGTAATGCCCGCTTCGCGCAATCTTTTTAGGGTAATATCTATATCTTGGTATGTAATTGTATTTCTCTCAGGTTTACGCATAAGGTTATGGTAGTAATACTCTTGGGCTTCGAACCCTTCTTCGGGAGCCTCGGCGCCGTCAAAAACAAATTCAAAAGGTAAAATAACTCCCTCATTACTTTTCATTGTGGGGTATTCAAAGTCTGGGCTTATAGATTGGCGCCCGGTACTTGATTGTGTGAAGAGTTGTTCGCGACCACTTTTGAAAGTAATTTTATAAACCGCTTCTTTTTTGACAACGTTTTCCAAATCCTCTCCTAAATAAGTATAGGTAATTGTATTGGGCTCTACTCTCAAAACCTTAGCGGCTATAGTTTCTCCATTGGTCATAAAAATCTCGTCTGATGCATTCTGGGCATTAGCTGAGTAGAACATTACTATAAAAAACAATATTAGCAGTTTAGAATATTTCATGTTAAAGATTGTTTGTGGTTCGGTGCTAAAGTACAAACCCACTACAAATTATAAAATACTGGATTTCTGGTATTTTTTGGCTGTTTCATTAGTGGAGATAGGGTTGCTAATATGGGTAAAGCTGTTTTACCTATGAAGGACAAAAGTGCTATTGGTAACTAGTCTTTATTTTTATAAACTGTGTTTTAGCGAGATGGGTGCGTTTAAATCATAAAGTTTCGTTTGCGCACACGAAAAATTTAGGAATATTGTAATTTATTCATTTTATTTATGTTTATTTGATACTTAAGCATGGTAATTATTTGCTATTTAATCCCCACAGGTCCCTTTTATGGCGTTATTGACATTTTTACTCTTTACAGGTTTTGTCGCTTTTTATGCTACATATAAGCTTAGGCGCGATAAACTGAATACCAAAGACGGTTACTTTTTAGGAGGTAGATCGTTAACGGGAATTGTAATTGCCGGCTCATTATTATTGACCAATATTTCTACGGAACATTTGGTGGGTATGAACGGTTCTGCCTATAGGAACGGAGCAATTATTGTTGCTTGGGAAGTTACATCTGCTTTAGCTTTGGTTATTGCAGCCTTGTATTTTGCACCGCGGTATTTAAAAATGGGACTGACTACTATTCCAGAGTTTTTAGAAAAACGCTTTGACGGTCTCACTCGTACCTTTGTTGCATTACTTTTAATTATTTCATTCGTGGCCACTTTGCTGCCCATTGTGTTGTATACAGGAGCCTTGAATATTGAAGCAATTTTTGAAATCTCGGAACTATTGAACGTTACCCAAAGTGAGGGTATATGGATAACCATTTTAGTAGTAGGTACCATTGGTGCTATATATGCCATTTTTGGAGGATTGAAAATGGTAGCTTATACAGATACAATAAACGGATTTGGTCTCTTAGTTGCTGGTCTGTTGGTTCCCATTTTGGCATTATTGAGCATTGGAGATGGAAATGTGTTTGAAGGAATGACAACAGTTTTTAACCATAGTCCAGATAAATTCAATGTAGTAAGTGATGAATCTGGAGTAGGAGAGGGAGCACGTTCCGCCATATTACCTTTTGAAGTTTTGTTTACAGGTCTTATGATAAATCAGATTTATTTCTGGACCATGCATCAATCTATTATCCAAAGGGTATTGGGGGCGGTAAATCTAAAAGAAGCTCAAAAAGGACTGTTATATACCGGTTTGCTTAAGATATTGGTTCCTTTAGTAATTGTACTACCAGGTCTTATCGGTTTTTATTATTTTGGAGAGAGTCTTTATGATAATCCAGATAATGTATATCCACTTTTGGTAAAAAAAGTATTGCCACTATGGCTAACAGGCTTCTTTGTTGCGGTAATGATGGGCGCTATTTTAAGTACGTTCAATAGCGCATTGAACAGTGCGGCTACCGTTTTTAGTTTAGATGTTTTTAAAAAATATATTCAGAAAGATGCAAGTGATAAAAAACTAGTAATCATAGGTAAAAGTACATCTGCTATTTTGGCGGTTCTGGCAATAGGCATAGCACCGTTTGTGGCAAATGCACCTGATGGCCTTTATCAACTGCTACAGCAGCTTAACGGAATATTTTTTATACCCATTGCCAGTGTAATTATTGCTGGATTCTTATTCCCAAGAGTTACCGCTATAGGGGCAAAAGCGGGACTAATGTTCGGTTTGGTATTCTATGTGGTTATGTATTATATAATTGAAGTGAATCTTCATTTTATACATATTTGGGGAATAGAGTTTGTACTGAATATTTTAGTTATGCACGTGGTGTCGGCCTTTGGAAAGAAAGAAGAAAGATTTATAATGAAAGATGCAGGTATTTTGAACCTCAAACCATGGAGGTATGCAAAGCCTTTTAGTCTCTTTCTAGTGACATTTACGATTATTTTGTACCTTGTTTTAGGCAATGTGTAAACTAAAATAGTTGTTGTATGTAGTTTAAAATTAAATTGTTAAAGATGGAAAAAACGTTCAGAGATTATGAGGCTGTAGATGTGTCGGCGGCTGTTAAGGAGCATTATAGAAAAATGCGTAAAAAGCAAACTGTAGACTATGTCCAAGGTATGCATAAGAAATATTTGACGTATGACAAGCCTATGGATTTATGGGAGGCTATGGGGCACTTGAATGATTTAATAGATGTAAGTGATCCAGATTTGGATTTACCTAACGTACAGCACTTAATCCAAAGCGCAGAAGCTATTAGGGCAGACAACCGTCCGGATTGGATGCAACTTACAGGTCTTATTCACGATTTAGGAAAAGTGATGTTTCTTTGGGGAAGCGATGAAGATGGTACCAGCCAAGATGAGCAATGGGGAACTGTTGGAGATGTATTTGTAGTAGGCTGCGAATTACCGGATACGTGTGTCTATCCTGAGTTTAATAAGTTGAATCCAGATATGGCAGATGCTCGTTATAATACACCAACAGGGATTTACGAAAAAGGATGTGGTATGGATAATCTTGATTTGGCTTGGGGCCATGATGAGTATCTGTTTCAAGTTCTTTCAAACCATAAGGAAAACAATTTGCCAAAAGAGGCTATGGTTATGATACGTTACCACTCTTTTTACCCTTGGCACACAGGCGGGAGTTATAAAGAACTTCTAAATGAAGGAGATAAGGAATATCTAGAGCTTATTAAAGATTTTAATAAATATGACCTGTATACAAAGTGTCAAAAAATCTATGATTTAGAGGATGTAAGAGATTATTACCAACCAATTGCTGAAAAATACTTGGGAAAAGGACCTATTTATTGGTAATATTCAATCGGAAAATATTTTGAAACGGTTGCTTTGCACTGTCTGGAGTAGCCGTTAAGGTTTCATTTCTAATATCTTAATTATGACTGTGTTCTCTCCAATATTTTCAAGGTCATTAATCATTTCTCCATTATTACTGGTCCAATAGAAACACTTGGCTTTTTCAATACGTAACAGCGCTATTTGGCCATTAATATTTCGCGAAATTAGAAGGCCATCAGTAAAACTAGTGCAGCTACAGTCACGTTGGTGCAATCTAAAAGGCAAACGTTCTTTTGGTTTTAGGGCAATTTCGCTTAGAATAAGTTCATTATTTTCAAAAAGGATATTACCGATTTTATTATCAAATTTTTTTTCTTTGATTTCTTTCAGCTTCTTTTTATCCCAATTTTCAAATTGGCCCCTTGGATTAAGTTCTGTAATAACCATAAAAAATATACTTTGTTTTCGTAACCGGAGCAATTTCTTGTACAAAGTAAGTTGCTCAACTTAAAACGATGTAAATATTTTCTTTCTTCAAAGTTCTTTAACATTATTGACTAAAGAAAGGGAAATAGTACAAAATAGAACTTTTTTAGATTTATAGCAGAATAAATGATTGAATTTTAACATGATATAAATTTAAAGGAACAATATCTATGTAATTGTAAACCAGATAGTATTGTATTTTTTCAAGTCAATAAAAACTTAATTATCTCGTAATAGAATTATTGTGGATAATACCAGAAGGGAATTTCAACCAGATTCTTCATGTAATCCTATACCCTCGCATATTTTTGCTGAAGATATAAATTTTACAAGAAAAAACGTCCAATCGCTGAACTCAGCAATTGGACGTTTTTGTAAGTGTATTTGTTTTAAGTTACTTCACCATCTCGTAGCTACGCTTAATAAAGTTTGTCAATTCTTCACCTTTTAATAGGCCTTTTGAAAGACGGGCCAAATCAATAGACTGGCTAATTAACCTTTCACGTTTCTTAGCTGTTTTGGTATTTAATATTTCACCTACCAATTCAGAATTTGTGTTTACGATAAGGTTGTACATATCTGGCATAGCACCCATACCAAACATACCGCCACCGCCACCGGTCTGTTGCATCTCTTTCATACGACGCATAAACTCGGGCTCAGTAATGATAAAAGGAGAAGCATCGCTATCCATAGCTTCTAGCTGAACGGTGTAACTCTTATCTGTTATTACTTCCTCAAGATTCTTTTTAAGAGTTTCTTTTTCCTCGTCGGATAATTTAGAGATTTGATTTTCCTCTTTTTTGATAAGGTTATCCAAATGGTCTGCATCTACACGGGCAAAAGAAAGCTTCTCTTTAGACGTTTCCAATTTCTGCATTAAATGACCAATAATAGGAGAATCCATCAATAGAACTTCATATCCTTTAGCTTTTGCAGCTTCAATATAACTGTGCTGAGCAACCTCGTCAGAAGCATAAAGAACTACAAGTTTATCGTCTTTATCCGTTTGGTTTCCTTTAAGTTTTTCCTGAAGTTCTTCAAAAGTAAAATACTTGCCATCTACAGTAGGGTAGAGTGCAAACTTGTCTGCTTTTTCAAAGAATTTATCATCGCTAAGCATTCCGTATTCAATAACGATTTTAATATCGTTCCACTTCTGCTCAAATTCTTCTCTACTGTTTTTGAAGAGTGAATTTAATTTATCGGCAACTTTTCTAGAGATGTACGAAGAGATTTTCTTTACCGCGCCATCTGCTTGAAGGTATGATCTAGAAACGTTCAAAGGAATGTCCGGAGAATCAATTACACCACGCAACATAGTCAAGAATTCTGGTACAATACCTTCTACGTTATCGGTAACAAAAACTTGGTTTTGATACAGTTGTATACGATCTTTCTGTTGGTTAAGATCATTGGTCATCTTTGGAAAATACAGAATACCGGTAAGGTTAAAAGGGTAGTCTACATTTAAGTGAATATGGAACAAAGGTTCCTCAAACTGCATTGGGTATAACTCACGGTAGAAGTTTTTGTAGTCATCAGCATCTAAATCCGCTGGTTGTTTAGTCCAAGCTGGGTTAGGGTTGTTAATGATATTATCTACTTCTTGTGTAGGTGCAGGATCCTCTTCCTTAGCATCTTCTGGCTTAGGTAAAGTTTCCGTTTTCATACCAAACTTAATAGGAATAGGCATGAACTTGTTATACTTGTTTAAAAGCTCATTGATACGGCCTTCTTCTAGGAACTCCGTAGAATCTTCGGCAATATGAAGAATAATCTCTGTACCACGATCTTGTTTTTCACCTGGCTCTAATGTAAAGTTTGGAGAACCATCACAACTCCATAGAACTGCTTCAGAACCTTCTTTAAAGCTCTTGGTACTAATCTCTACTTTCTCGGCCACCATAAAGGCAGAATAGAAACCAAGACCAAAATGACCTATAATGCCGCTTTCCTTAGCACCATCTTCATATTTGTTCAAGAATTCTTCAGCACCAGAAAAGGCAAGCTCGTTAATGTATTTTTTGACCTCGTCTTCGGTCATACCAATACCTTGGTCTGTAATGTGTATTTTTTTACCTTCTTTATCAATCTTAACCTCAATCATTGGGTTACCGTATTCTACTTTGGCTTCTCCAATAGAGGTAAGGTGTTTTAATTTTAAGGTAGCATCTGTTGCATTAGATATGAGCTCTCTTAAAAAGATCTCGTGGTCACTGTACAAAAATTTCTTTATCAGCGGAAAAATGTTTTCCACCGAAACATTGATTTTACCTGTAGACATAAATTATAAATTTTAGAAATGTTCTCGCCAGAGCTTGAACTTTGTTTAATACTTAGTTTCATTCTTCTGCATAGAAGAATCTGGTAGTGTTTACCTGCATGGTAGTTGTCAAAAAAAATACCACATATGAAGACTATGACAAACTGACATATTAGTGTGACGAAATGAGTACGATAATTTATTTTGTTTAATTTATTTTTAAAATTGTTAAACATTTTATATCTTTGTAGGAGATGTGATTAAGATTGCTGTGAAAGAGAGAGTTTTTAATCAAGATCATGTTTATAATCATTTATTGGTTAGGTTGTTTTAAAACGTGCTTTCTCCGGGAAGCACGTTTTGTGTTATACAATAAAATTGGTATACCGTTAACAGTAAATGCGGCACTTTAGACGTAATTTTAATATATAAAATTGTTCAAAATGGTAGCGAAAACGAAAACAAAAAAAGTTACAGAAGATGATATTATAGGAATGTATATGGATTATGTTTTGGAGCACGAGAGTGTTCCTAAATCTATTTACAAGTTCTGTAAAGAGAATAAGGTTCCTGAGGCGGATTTTTATGCCTTTTTTGGTTCTGTAGAGAGTTTACAGAAGGAGATTTGGAATAAATTCTACACCAATACGGAAGCTCTTCTGAACAAAAACAAGGAGTACGAAGGTTTTTCGAACAAGGAGAAAATGCTTACTTTTTTCTATACCTTCTTTGAGATGCTTACTCTAAATAGGAGCTATGTTCTATTTTCTTTAAAGCAGAACAGCAGTACACTCAAAAATCTGGAACAGCTAAAAGGGCTGCGCAAGCATATTAAAGGTTTTGCAACAGGCCTTATAGACGATGCAAATGCAGAAAAGAACCTGAAAATCACAAAATATAATCCACAACTTTTTTCAGAAGGAGCCTGGTTGCAGTTCTTGTTCGTTCTTAAATTTTGGATGGATGATAATTCTGCAGGATTTGAAAAGACGGATATGGCCATTGAGAAATCAATCAACACCATATTTGACATATTTGATAATACACCGTTAGATAATATTATTGATTTCGGAAAATTCCTGTACAAAGAAACTTTTGCTTAATAACTAGTCATTGGAAACCCCCTTTCAAAACAAAATATATGAAGACACTTGATAGTATACCAACAGGTAAGATAGAAAGAGCCAGTAAATTGGTGAAGACGGGTGTGAAGATAGGTGGTAACTATGTGAAGTACTTTGGTAAAAAGTTGGTTAATCCTGAGTTGGATAAGAACGAATTGAACGAAAATAATGCGGAGGATATTTACGACGGACTAAAAAGTTTGAAGGGTAGTGCTCTTAAAGTTGCGCAGATGCTTAGTATGGAGAAAAACATATTACCTAGGGCGTATGTAGATAAGTTTTCTCTTTCCCAATTTTCTGTACCGCCACTTTCCGCGCCATTGGTGCGGAAAACGTTTAAAAAATATTTGGGCAAGTATCCTGAGGATTTGTTTGACACTTTTGATAAGGATAGTATTAATGCAGCCAGTATTGGCCAAGTTCATAAAGCAACAAAAGACGGGAAAGAATTAGCAGTAAAAATCCAGTACCCAGGAGTGGCCCAAAGTATTTCTAGTGATTTAGCTTTGGTGAAGCCCATTGCCATTAGAATGTTTAATCTAAAAGGAAAAGATTCCGACAAATATTTCAAGGAAGTAGAGAACAAGCTAATTGAAGAGACTAACTATTTTCTTGAAATAGAACAAAGTATTAATATAACTGAAAGCTGTGCGGTTATAAAAAATCTTGAGTTTCCAAAGTATTATGAAGCGCTTTCTAGTGAGCGTATTATTACTATGGATTGGATGTCCGGTCAGCATTTAAGTGAGTTTACCAATAAAGATTTTGAAGAGGAAGTTGGTAATAAATTGGGTCAGACGCTGTGGGATTTTTATATGTTTCAGATTCACGGACTAAGAAAAGTCCATGCCGATCCGCATCCGGGAAACTTTTTAGTGAGTAAGGACCATACTTTAATAGCTATAGATTTTGGTTGTATTAAAGAGGTTCCGGATGAGTTCTATGTGCCTTATTTTGAATTGGCTCAAAAGCATAATATAGAAAATGATACGGTTTTTACACAAAAAATGTATGAGTTGGAAATTCTAACAGAAACCGATACTCCGGAAGAAATTAAATTCTTTAAAGGGTTATTTAAAGAGATGCTTTCTCTTTTAACTTCTCCATTCCATGAGGAGAATTTTGATTTTGGTGCAGATGATTTCTGGGACAAAATAGCCGATTTAAGTGAGCGTTATTCAAAAGATACGCAGATACGTAAAATGAATGGTAATAGGGGGTCTAAACACTTCTTGTATATGAACAGGACTTTCTTTGGTCTTTACAATCTATTACACGACCTAAAAGCTAAAATTGAAGTAAATAGTTATAAGCAATACATCTCTTAATTGAGATTATGTCAAAATTCATGCTATTTATTTTGCTTATCTTAGAAATTTACGGGTTACTTTGCAATATGGTTTAAAGCTGTTGCTTTTAAAATTAAAAAAACCTTCTATGTATAATTCAAAAATAACGGGACTAGGATACTTCGTGCCCGAAAACGTAGTGACCAATGATGATTTGGCCAAGGTAATGGATACCAACGATGCGTGGATTCAAGAACGAACGGGTATTAAAGAAAGAAGACACGTGGTTAAAGGTGGGGACACCACAACAACCATGGGTGTAAAAGCGGCTAAAATCGCTATTGAACGTGCAGGTATTGATAAAGACGATATTGATTTTATTGTTTTTGCTACCCTAAGTCCAGATTATTATTTTCCTGGCCCAGGTGTTTTGGTACAACGAGATTTAGGTATTAAAACCGTTGGTGCCTTAGATGTAAGAAACCAATGTTCTGGTTTTATTTATGCATTAAGTGTAGCTGATCAGTACATTAAAACAGGTATGTACAAGAATGTTCTTGTAATTGGTTCTGAGTTGCATTCCCATGGTCTTGATATGACCACAAGAGGTAGGTCTGTTTCCGTTATATTCGGAGATGGTGCAGGTGCAGCAGTATTGAGTAGGGAAGAAGATAACTCAAAAGGGCTACTTTCTACGCACTTACATAGCGAAGGACAACATGCAGAGGAATTATCTTTGATAGCTCCGGGTATGGGAAAACGTTGGGTTACGGATATTATTGAAGATAATGATCATAACGATGAATCATTTTATCCTCATATGAACGGTCAGTTTGTATTTAAAAATGCAGTAGTACGATTTAGTGAGGTAATAATGGAAGGTTTAAAAACCAATGACCTTACACCGGAAGACATAGATATGTTGGTACCACACCAAGCTAACTTGCGTATTTCTCAGTTTATTCAAAAGAAATTCGGTCTAGGAGATGATCAAGTCTTTAATAATATCATGAAATATGGTAATACTACCGCAGCATCAATTCCAATTGCTCTTACTGAGGCATGGGAGAAAGGAAAAATTAAAGAAGGAGATTTAGTGGTTCTGGCCGCTTTTGGTAGTGGCTTCACTTGGGGTAGCGCTATTATAAAATGGTAACTTTATAGCAAAACAAAACCCCGATGTCTCCATCGGGGTTTCTGTCGTTGATGCTGCTATACTAAACACTAACCATTAACTATAAACATATAGCATTATCACCGACCAATATTTTTAAAAGTTGTTCTTCAAAATATCGTCTTTTACAATAGACGGTTATTTTATCAAAAAGTTACATCTTAAATGAACTTTAACATCATATTTAACATATGAAAACAACATTAGTCTTCGGAACTTCCCTTAAACCCAGTAGATATAGCAATCTAGCCGTAAATAGGCTGTTAGATCATAATATCAAAACTGAAGCATTTGGTTTGCGCGAGGGCAAAATCAGGGAAACACAAATAAAGACCAATTTAAGTGATTTTCAAAATATTCATACCATTACTTTATACATAGGAGCAGCTCGTCAGCCTGAGTATATCGACAAAATCCTACAAATTGCTCCCAAACGAGTCATTTTTAATCCAGGAACAGAAAACCCAGAATTTTACGCATTACTGCAAAATGAAGGGATTGAGGCGGTTGTTGCGTGTACATTAGTGCTGTTGGCAACAGGTCAATATTAAATGATCGATGAAATACATGTAAGATTTTTCCTATAAAACTTTAACGTTTAAGGAGTTACGTTTTATCGGATATAACTGCAGGATTCTTATTTCGAATCAGCCACAGCCCTAGAAAAGTTAATAATCCGTTCAAAGGTAGTAATTCATATCCAAATTTGTAACCGCCTAAATATTCGGTTGGCAGATTCGCAAATCCTATAATAGAGAGAACGGATAATAAGGCAACAAGCCATACATAATTATCTTTTATAGCATGCTTTGTGAATATACCAAAGGTAAATAGTCCCAGTAAAGGACCATAGGTATACGTGGCAACGGTTAAGAGGCCGTCTATAACGTTTCGGTCTAAGATGTATTTGAACAAGATTACCGTAACAATCAGAAGAATACTCATTCCTACGTGAGTTGTCTTTCTAATTTTATTCTGGTCTTTTTCGGCTTTCTCATCAATGTTTAAGAAGTCTATGCAAAAAGAGGTTGTTAGTGAGGTTAATGCGCTATCTGCGCTGCTATAGGCTGCGGCTATCAATCCTAGCATAAACGTAACAGCAACAACTATTCCCAAGCCGCTGTTCATTGCAATTTCCGGAAATAGTAGATCGGGCTTTGGTTGGCCATCCATTAATGGAATAGCAATGTTAAATTTGGCTGCGTAGATAAATAAAAGTGCCCCTAACAAAAGGAAAACAAAATTCACAACAACTAGGACCAAACTGAAAGAAATCATGTTTTTCTGGGCATCTTTCAGCGATTTGCAGGTAAGATTTTTCTGCATCATATCTTGGTCTAGACCGGTCATGCAAATGGTGATGAACATGCCTCCAAAAAAGGATTTTAGAAAGTGGTTCTTATCAAAAAAACTATCTGTAAATAGTATTTGGTTGTATTGTTTTAATTCTTCGGATGCTAGAAATTCGGTAAAACTCCAGTCCAATTTCTGGTTGATAAAGTAAATGCTCAGTCCAACGGATAAAAGCATGAAGGCCGTTTGGAGCGTATCTGTCCAAACAATTGTTTTTATTCCGCCTCTAAAAGTATATATCCATATTAATAAAATAGAGAGGATAACCGTAACCTCAAATGGTACGCCCAATTCATCAAATACAAATTGCTGTAGAACAATTGCCACTAAAAACAGCCTAAAAGCAGCTCCTAGAACCCTAGAGATAAAGAAAGACACAGCGCCTACCTTATAACTTACGATACCAAACCGCTTTTTTAAATATTCATAGATAGAGGTAACATTTAGTTGATAATAAATGGGTAAAAGAATAAAGGCTATGACAAAATAACCTGCCAGATATCCAAAAACAACTTGCATGTAACTAAAGCCGGAAGCTTCTACCCAACCGGGCACAGAGATGAAGGTAACTCCTGAAAGAGAGGCACCTACCATTCCAAAAGCGACCAAGTACCAAGGAGAGGATTTCCCCGCCTTAAAAAAGTCAACATTAGAGTCGTTTTTTCCTGTAAAATAGGATATGAATAAAAGCAAGAGAAAATAAGCACCTATTAAGATTAGGATGTGCGTGGCGGTCATGTAATAAAATTTAAAACCAAAGTACAAAAAGTAAAAATAGTACGTAATTTTGTGACTATGGATTTTTCTTCAAAGCTTCTCGAGAATGCCGTTTACGAAATGTCGCAATTACCTGGTATAGGTAAACGCACGGCACTTCGGTTGGTTCTTCATTTGCTTAAACAACCTAAAGAACAGACAGAAAGGCTCTCAAATTCATTATTAAGCTTGCGTAGTGAGATAAAATTCTGCGAAAATTGCCATAACATTTCAGATGTGGCCGTTTGTGAAATTTGTGCCAATCCCAAACGGGATAGAAGTCTGGTTTGCGTTGTTGAAGATATTCGGGATGTTATGGCTATTGAAAATACAAGTCAGTATAAAGGATTATATCATGTTTTGGGAGGAAAAATATCTCCTATGGAGGGAATTGGCCCGCAAGATTTGACAATTGGTTCTTTGGTAGAAAAAGCTCAAAAAGGAGAGGTTAAGGAGTTTATTTTTGCCTTAAGCTCTACTATGGAGGGTGATACGACCAATTTTTATATTTATAAGCAATTAAACGGTTTGGATATTAATACTTCAACCATTGCGAGGGGAATAGCTGTTGGCGATGAGCTGGAATATGCCGATGAAGTCACGCTAGGACGGAGTATTTTAAACCGGATTCCATTTGAAGGTTCGTTAAAAGCGAATTAAAAATGTGATAACTGTAACTGATAGGTGTTTTTTTTGGTATTTTTGCGACAAAATTAGAGTAAAAGCAGTCTAAAATAAGAATATGTCAAAGTTTGAACTGAAATTACCGAGAA
Organism: Zobellia barbeyronii; assembly: GCF_018603515.1. GTDB lineage: Bacteria > Bacteroidota > Bacteroidia > Flavobacteriales > Flavobacteriaceae > Zobellia > Zobellia barbeyronii. The sequence continues at coordinate 527,916 of NZ_JACATN010000003.1, read as the reverse complement.
TGGGCGAGAGTGTTGCAGAGGCAACATTAACCACTTGGTTGAAAGAAGTTGGTGATACTATTGAATTGGATGAACCAATTTTTGAAATAGCTACTGATAAAGTAGATTCAGAGGTTCCAAGTGAAGTGGAGGGTATCTTGATCGAAAAGCTTTTTGATATAGACGATGTAATCAAAGTGGGTGATACCGTAGCGATTATTGAAACAGAACAATCTATTGAAGTAGCTCAACCTGTCGCTTCAACTGAGTCTGTTGCTGCATCAAACGGTGCTGAGAAATCCGCTGCCATGGTAGAGGAAACTGTAAAAGTGGCCAAAGATGCTGTAAGTGCGCCAGTACATCACAATCAAAAATCATCTTCTGAGCGTTTTTATTCGCCTTTGGTGAAAAATATAGCAAAACAAGAAGGTATTTCTGTTGCTGAGCTTGATACGATAGCGGGTACAGGAAATGAAGGTCGCGTTACTAAAAATGATATTCTTGCCTATTTAGAAAATGGTGCCGTTAAAAACGTTGAGCAGCCAGTAGAAAAAACGCCTGCTCCAAAGGTAGCGGCAGCTCCTTTAGTAAACAATAAGTCTTCTGCTGTTAAAACAACTAATGGTTCTGGAATAACTGAGGGTGCCGATGGTGAGGTAGTGCCTATGAGTAGAATGGGTAAAATGATTGCCAAGCATATGGTAGACAGTGTATCTACTTCTGCGCATGTTCAGAGCTTTATTGAGGTAGATGTTACTAAGATTGTTAATTGGAGAAATAAAGTAAAGAGCTCTTTTGAAAAGAGAGAAGGTGAGAAGCTGACTTTTACACCAATCTTTATTGAAGCTGTAGCAAAGGCACTAAAAAAATATCCTTTAATGAACATATCGCTAGTTGGCGATACGGTTGTTAAAAAGAAAAATATTAACATAGGAATGGCAGCCGCTTTACCAGACGGTAATCTTATTGTTCCGGTAATTAAAAATGCAGACCAGTTAAATTTGGTAGGTATGGCCAAAGCAATAAACGACTTAGCGTTTAGAGCTAGAGAAAATAAACTTAAGCCAGATGAAGTTCAAGATGGTACATATACTGTAACCAATGTGGGAACTTTTGGTAGTGTTTTTGGTACGCCAATAATCAACCAGCCTCAAGTGGGTATTCTTGCTTTAGGTGCTATCCGTAAAATTCCATCGGTCATAGAAACTCCAGAAGGAGATTTTATAGGAATTAGAAGTAAGATGTATCTTTCTCATAGTTATGATCATAGAGTAGTAAATGGTGCATTGGGTAGTATGTTTGCAAAAGCAGTTGCAGATTATTTAGAAGCTTGGGATGTAGATCGGGAGGTTTAAAGTGTTGTCCAAACACTTTTCTGTTGAAGCATTCTTATTTTAAAGTTGTATTTCTTTAAAATCTGTGAAATCTTTTGGTTTTTTGGTACGCTTTCGCGGATAATAGATTAATAATCTTATTTTCATGCGATAGAAAAGTATCCATAAGGCCTTCCAAACCAATAATGCCAAATAGAAATTTCAACACGTCCTCACGACAAATTCTAAATTTGTTATGCTTCTTTTTGTTCATCACTCCGCTTTTGATATTTGCTCAAGAAGAGGATGAAGGTGATGAGGCAAAAGAACCTTTAAAACTTTATATAGATTGTAACTGCGAAAAGAATTATCTACGGCAGGAAATCAATTATGTCAGTCACGTTCGTGATCAAGGGCAAGCCAATATAAAACTATTTATTTATGACGTTACCAATGGTAGTGGTGGGCGTACGTACATGCTAGAATTTGAGGGTGTAGATGGCTATAAAGATATTCTTGGCAAGCTTACCTATGATAGTACAGCTAGTATGACAGATGATGAGGTACGCAAAGGGCTTTTGAAAAAAGTACAGTCAGGACTTCTTCAGTACGTTTTAGAGTCGGACTTGGCAGAGAATATCACGTATACCGTTAATAAAGAGGGTCTTGGTGAGATTCAAGAGATTGATTTTAGGGATCCTTGGAACAATTGGATTTTTGAAGTCTACGGAGAGGCAAAGATTAAAAGGGAGTCTAGCCGTAAAGAATTTGAATACGAATTGGGTTTTCAAAGTGATCATGTAACGGAAAAACTGCGTATCCGTAGTGATTTACAAATTAACCAAGCAAATAAAGAAATCATCAACGATGATGAAACTTTTACAAGTGAGCGCTTTAGGTATTCTGCAGACGCCAGTATTGTTGCTAGTTTGTCAGATCATTGGTCTGCAGGTGTTTTTGGTGGTGTGCAACATAATACTTTTACGAATCTAGATTTTAGATATTACGCAAGGCCAGCTATTGAATACAATATCTATCCTTATAAAGAAGTGCTTCGCAGAGAAATTGTATTCGCTTATAAAATCGGTTATTTTCATAATGATTATATAGAGCAAACCGTTTTTCTTAAAGAGACGGAAGGTATCTTCAGTCATTCTCTAGATGTGCAGGTTAGGTATCGTCAACCTTGGGGTAATGTATATGCCCGCTTAATTGGGTCTACCTTTTTGAACGATTTTACCAAGAATAGAATTCAGCTGAACGGTAGTTTTTCCGTGCGCCTTTTAAAGGGGCTTGCAGCTCGGTTTTCAGGAAGGTTTGAGTTGATTAGAGATCAAATAAATTTGCCTGGTGGAGATGCTTCTTTAGAGGATGTATTGCTACAACAAAAGCAGATTGCTACAGATTATGAGACCAGTCTTAGCGTAGGGCTTAGTTATACCTTTGGTTCGGCTTTCAATAATGTTATAAATACAAGATTATAACCGTATTTTTCTTTATTAAGAAAAGTATAGATATGTTTTCTTGAACCTTGTTAAATAGTATCTTTGTTAAAAAAATAGCCAAAAACATGGAGCTTAATCTCACGCGTCCCATTTGTTTTTTTGATTTGGAAACTACGGGTACCAATGTTGCCAAAGACCGAATTGTAGAAATATCTGTTTTAAAAGTATACCCTAACGGGAATAAGGAAAGCAAGACTTGGTTGGTAAATCCAGAAATGGAAATCCCTGAAGAGGTGATTGCTATTCACGGAATTTCCAACGAAAAAGTGGCCAATGAGCCAACTTTTAAAGACCTTTCTAGAACTATTTATGCCATGATAAAGGATTGCGATTTGGGCGGATTTAATTCTGACCGTTTTGATATTCCGCTATTGGCTGAAGAAATGTTGCGTGCTGAGTTGGACTTTGATATGAAGAGCATGGTTTCTATAGATGTTCAAACTATATTCCATAAAATGGAAAAGCGCACTTTAGTGGCTGCTTACAAGTTCTATTGCGATAAAGACCTTACAGATGCCCATAGTGCAGAAGCGGATACGCTAGCAACATATGAGGTGTTATTGTCTCAATTGGATAAATATCCGGAGCTTGAGAATAATGTAAAAAAACTAGCTGAATTTTCTACTCATCGCCAGTTTGCAGATTTTGCAGGCTTCTTAGGATATGATGAAGATGGTGCTGAGGTTTTTGCATTTGGTAAACATAAAGGCAGAAAAGTACTAGATGTACTTGAGAAGGAACCTGGCTACTTCGGGTGGATTCTAAATGCCGATTTTCCCCTGTACACCAAAAAGGTATTGACACAAGTAAAATTGAGTCAGCTCAACAACAAGTTAGGTTAGAAAATTTTAAAAAGGTTTCAATGAAAATTATCTGTATCGGTAGAAACTATACTGAGCATATAGAGGAGTTGGCTAATGAAAAGCCTGAAGAACCTGTAGTTTTTATTAAGCCAGATTCTGCAATCTTGCCAAAAGAACAGGACTTCTATATCCCTGATTTTTCTAAAGACGTACACTATGAAGTTGAGGTGCTCGTTAAGATAAAAAAAGTAGGAAAGCATATTAGCGAGAAATTTGCCCATAATTATTATGATGAAATAGGTTTGGGCATAGATTTTACGGCCAGAGACCTGCAATCCAAACTAAAAGAAAAAGGTCTTCCTTGGGAAAAAGCAAAAGGTTTTGATGGTGCAGCGGTTATAGGAGAGTGGCTTCCAAAGACAGATTTTAAAGATTTAAACAATATAAATTTCTCTTTGTTGAAGAATGAAAGAGAAGTGCAAAAGGGGAATACTGGTCTCATGCTCTGGAAGATAGATGAGCTTGTTTCGTACGTTTCTCAATTCTTCATGTTAAAAAAAGGCGATGTAATTTTTACTGGAACACCAGCCGGTGTTGGTAGAATTGAAGCAAATGACTACCTTTCGGGGGTTCTGGAGGGGCGTGAACTTTTCCACTTAAAAGTAAAATAATGATTTACAATCTTGATAAAATCAATGAAATGGCTGAAGGAGATGAAGATTTCATCAACTCTGTTATTTCAGTATTTTTAGAAGAAGTACCGCAGGATCTTGAGCTTCTTGAAATTGCATTAAATGAGCAAAACCATGACCAGGTTTACAAATTAGCCCATAAGATTAAGCCCAATGTTGATTTGTTGGGTATGGAGCAGACTCGTGCCGCAGCCTTACAGATAGAAACGTTAGGCAAGGCAGAAGCCAATATGTCCGAGATACAAGTGGTTTTTCCTTTGTTGAAAAAAGATATATATCAGGTGGTATCTGAGTTGAAAAAAGATTTCAATATCTGATGCTTGCCGAAATTATTACTATTGGCGATGAAATTCTAATTGGTCAGATTGTTGATACCAATTCCGTTTTTATTTCCAAAGAACTTAATAAAATTGGAGTGTCTGTTTATCAGATTACTTCAATTCAGGATGACAAGGAACATATTCTTCAAGCGCTAGAAGATGCTAAAAAGAGAGTTCAAGTTGTTATCATAACCGGAGGTCTTGGTCCGACCAAAGATGATATTACCAAACATACCCTGTGTGAGTTTTTTAACGACACCTTGGTAGAAGACGCAAGTGTTCTAGCACATGTGGAAGAGCTTTTTAAAAAGTATATTACCTCTACACCTATATCGGATATCAATAGAAAACAGGCTTTGGTTCCATCCAAGGCTACAGTTTTGCATAATGCATTTGGTACTGCGCCTGGCATGTGGATACAAGAGGATGGTGTAGCTTTTGTTTCGCTTCCCGGAGTTCCTTATGAGATGAAAAATCTGATGACGGACAAGGTCATTCCAAAAATCATTTCAGATTTTAATCGTCCCTTTATTTTGCATAGAACTGTTGTTACCTATGGTTTAGGTGAAAGCGCTATTGCTGAAAAAATAGAAGATTGGGAGAATAATTTACCTGCGTTTATCAAATTGGCATATTTGCCAAATTTGGGAAAAGTAAGGTTACGGTTGAGTGCTAAGGGCCCGGATAAACAAGAATTAGAAGACAGGGTAGAAGCGGAGCTTAAAAAACTATATCCGTTAATTGGCGATATTATATATGGCACCGAAGACGAAGAGACTTTAGAACAAGTGGTAGCTAAACTACTTACCGCGAAAAATTTGACGCTGTCTACAGCAGAGAGTTTTACGGGAGGTAAAATTGCGGAACAACTAACAGCCTTGCCAGGAGCGTCAGCTTACTTTAAAGGCAGTGTAGTGAGTTACGCTACAGAGGCCAAGATAAATGTACTTAAGGTGCCTAGAGACGTCATAGTAACGTATTCTGTAGTAAGTGCGGAAGTAGCGAAGGAAATGGCAGAAAATGTAAGGCATTTGTTTAAAACGCATTACGCAATAGCTACTACAGGAAACGCCGGACCTACAAAAGGTGACTCAGATGCAGAGATTGGAACGGTCTTTATTGCTATAGCAACTCCTAGTGGCGTTTATGCTCAAGAATTCAATATGGGCAACCATAGAGAGCGCATTGTGGAGAAGTCCGTGAACAAGGCTTTAGAGCTATTACAAAAAGAAATTTCAAAAATCTGAAATATTGTTTTGTGCATCCATAAAAATGACATAAATTTGCACCCTGTTTAAAGAAAAATCTGCGGGATGTCAAAAGTTTGTGAAATTACGGGAAAGAGAGCGATGTTTGGAAACAACGTATCGTTTTCTATAAATAAGACTAAAAGAAGATTCAATGTCAATCTTTCTAAGAAACGTTTTTATATTCCCGAAGAGGACCGTTGGGTGACCTTAAAGGTTTCTGCAAAGGCGTTGAAGATTATCAACAAAAAGGGTATTTCTGCTGTGTTGAAAGACGCAAAGGCAGAAGGATTGGTAAAATAAGCTAGAATACGATGGCAAAGAAAGGAAATAGAATACAAGTTATTTTGGAATGTACCGAGCACAAAGAGTCGGGACAACCAGGTACTTCAAGGTACATTACTACCAAGAACAAAAAGAACACTCCGGAAAGAATGGAGATTAAAAAGTTCAATCCTATTTTGAAGAGGATGACAATCCATAAGGAGATTAAATAAGTTTTCGTTTTAACGAGAACATAAAAGCATATTAGTCATGGCAAAAAAGACGGTAGCAAGTTTACAGACAAGTTCAAAAAGATTGACAAAAGCCATCAAGATGGTGAAATCAGCAAAAAGTGGATCATATACTTTTGTTGAGTCAGTTATGACCCCAGAATCGGTTAACGATTGGTTGTCTAAAAAGTAAGATACTTTTAAAGTATTATAAAGCCTCTTCGTTAAGAAGAGGCTTTTTTTGTTGATTAACATCTAGGTTAAGGAAGCACTCATTAGTAGTAGTTGTCTTTCAAGTAATTGTAGTATCATTTAAAGTAAAAACTTCCACCTTACTTTATTATCTTTGAGACTATTAATACAAAGAACACATGAGTTTATTCAAGAATATATTTTCTTCAAAGAAAAAGGAAAGCCTTGATAAAGGCTTAGAGAAAACTAAAACATCTTTTCTCTCTAAGCTTAGTAAAGCTGTTGCGGGTAAGTCTAAAGTAGATGATGATGTATTAGATAATCTAGAGGAAGTTCTTGTTTCTTCGGATGTTGGTGTAACTACAACCTTAAAAATCATAGAGCGTATAGAGGCGCGTGTTTCTAAGGATAAATATATGGGCACGGAAGAGCTCAATACAATTCTTAGGGAAGAAATTTCTGGCCTTCTTTCAGAAACCAATGTTGGCAGTGAAACCGAATTTTCAGTACCAAAAGATAAGAAGCCTTACGTAATTATGGTAGTTGGTGTTAATGGTGTTGGTAAAACTACAACCATTGGTAAATTGGCCTATCAGTTTAAAAAGCAAGGTTTAAAAGTAATTTTAGGTGCAGCAGATACTTTTCGTGCTGCGGCCATAGATCAATTACAAGTTTGGGCAGACCGAGTTGATGTGCCAATTGTAAAACAAAGTATGGGCAGTGACCCAGCTTCAGTTGCTTTTGATACGTTAAGTTCAGCAGTTAAGCAAGATGCAGATGTTGTTATTATAGATACTGCAGGTCGTCTTCATAACAAGGTAAACTTAATGAACGAGTTGACCAAGGTAAAACGAGTAATGCAAAAAGTAGTAGACAATACGCCTCATGAAGTTATGTTGGTGCTTGACGGTTCTACAGGTCAAAATGCTTTTGAGCAAGCCAAGGAATTTACCAAGGCAACAGAAGTTACTTCTTTGGCGGTCACAAAATTAGACGGAACAGCAAAAGGAGGAGTTGTTATTGGTATATCTGATCAATTCCAAATTCCTGTAAAGTATATTGGAGTAGGTGAGGGCATTGAAGATCTACAAGTGTTTAATAAGCATGAATTTGTAGACTCATTCTTTAATGTGTAATTATATTTAATTCATAATTGCATCCAGTTTTACCCATAATTCGTTGTCAAAACTAGAGAGTCCTAATTGTGTTTCTCCGGCAGTCTCACCAGATCTAACAACTACCAAACCTATACTAGGTACAACATAGATTTTCTGGTCATCTGCACCTAACGCAGCAAATAAATCAGAAGGTGCGTTAGGTATGAGGTTACTATCAACAATCTGTTGAGAAGTGGTTCCCATATAACTTTGTTTTCCATTAAGCCACCAGAGATAACCATAACTTTTATTTAGTTCTTGCGAAGTAGTAGTCATTCCATTGAAGTAATCTTCACTAATAATAATGTTGTCATCCCAAGTACCTTTGTTTAGGGCGAGTAGTCCAAATCTAGCCATGCTACGCGTATTACTGTTATAAATGTTTAACCCTAATGCTTTTGTCCAATTTCCTTGCATTCCTATTCGGTCCTCAAGTTTAGTTTTTCCATAGCTTTGAAAGCCTACACCTGTAGTCTGGGTAAGAATATCTTGAAGGAGTATAAAAGCACCTTGGTGGTAGACCCAGCGTTTTCCGGCATCTGCTGTATAGTCCAAGCAATTTGGTGTGGTGCATACCCATGGGATATAATCTCCCACATTATCCGTGAGACCAGTGGTCATACTTAGATGGTGTTGTACCGTAATTAGGTTTTCTTTCTCTGTGGGTAACGAACTCCAATTCATACCAAGATAATCAGATGTTTTATCTTCAATATTTAGTAAACCTTCCTCTTGGGCAATACCGGCAATGGTAGCGGTTAAACTTTTAGCTGCGGAAAACCAAGTCCATTGCGCATTTGCATTATGGCCATTAAAGTACTCTTCTATAACAATGCGCCCATCCACCAAAACCATGAATCCCTTGGTTTTGTTATTTTTTAAATAGGTGTACAAAGCTGCTATTTTGGTCTCGTTCCAGTTTAATTCGGCTGGTGTAATTGTTTCCCATTCGGTATCAGCTATTGCAGGAAAGTACATTTCTTGAACTTCCGTTTCTATTTTGGGTTCTACCTTGTCTTTGGAACAGCTAGTGAGAACTACTAAAATAAGACTCAGGATAGTTGAAGTTATGTATTTCATGACTTAGATTTCTTGTTGGACATCAACTTGTTATGAAAGTTTAACGCAATTCAACAAGAAATCGTACCAAAAGGAAGCTGTTCGTTCATCTTGTTGTATTTTTGCGCTCAATTTCTAGTTATGAGAACGAAAACGCAGAAGCAGAATAAAATAAATGTAGTCACTTTGGGATGCTCGAAAAACGTGTATGATTCCGAAATACTCATGGGGCAGTTGCGTGCCAACGACAAAGAGGTAGTGCATGAAGAGGAGGGTAATGTTGTGGTAATCAATACCTGCGGATTTATTGCGAATGCAAAAGAAGAAAGTGTCAATACTATTTTAGAATACGTTCAGAAAAAAGAGGCAGGTCTAGTAGATAAGGTATTTGTAACCGGATGTCTTAGTGAACGATACAAGCCAGATTTACAAAAAGAAATCCCGAATGTAGACGAATATTTCGGTACCAGTGAACTGCCTAATTTATTGAAGGCTCTTGGTGCAGATTATAAGCATGAACTAATTGGTGAGCGTTTAACGACCACGCCAAAAAATTATGCCTATTTAAAGATTGCAGAAGGTTGCGATAGACCTTGTTCATTCTGTGCTATTCCTATTATGAGGGGTAAGCACCGTAGCACGCCCATTGAAGATTTAGTTACTGAGTCTGAAAAATTAGCGGCAAAAGGGGTAAAAGAACTTATTCTTATTGCTCAGGATTTGACGTATTACGGTCTTGATATTTATAAAAAAAGAAACTTAGCCGAACTGTTACAAGCTTTGGTAAAGGTAGAAGGTATTGAATGGATTAGGTTGCATTATGCTTTTCCAACGGGTTTTCCTTTGGATGTGCTTGATGTTATGAAGCAAGAACCTAAAATCTGTAATTACTTAGATATTCCATTACAACATATTTCAGATTCCATATTAAAAAGTATGCGTCGCGGTACTACACAGGCTAAAACAACAAAATTGTTGAAAGAGTTTAGAGCTGCGGTTCCTGAAATGACTATTCGTACTACATTGATAGTTGGTTATCCAGGAGAAACGGAAGAAGATTTCCAGACTTTAAAAAGTTGGGTAGCCGAGATGCGTTTTGAGCGCTTAGGTTGTTTTACGTATAGTCATGAAGAGAATACACATGCCTATTCATTGGAAGATGATGTTCCTGAAGATGTTAAGCAGGAAAGGGCTAATGAGATAATGGAGTTACAATCTCAGATTTCATGGGAGTTGAACCAAAATAAAATAGGAGAGACTTTTCGTTGTATCATAGACCGTAAAGAAGGAAATCATTTTGTTGGACGTACGGAATTTGATTCTCCGGATGTTGATAACGAAGTTTTGATAGATGCTACTAAGTTCTATTTGAAACAAGGTGAATTCGTAAATATAAAGATTACAGAAGCTGCTGATTTTGATTTATACGGCGAGCCTGCATAGTTGAATAAATCCTTTTAGGATTATTTCATGAAAATTTAAAACCTGTCCACTATTGGATAGGTTTTTTTTTGTGTTAAGAAGTTACTATTTCTTAGGTGTTATTTTAAACGTATTAATTACACTTCAAAATTATTCACTACTTTAGGGAAATCAATTTTTGATAGTATAGCCTGTCAATTGAATTTAATCAATCAACCTTAAGAACTTTAGTAGACTAGTATGGATGACTTGCGAATTGAAAAAATAGAACTTTTTAAAGTGCCACCACGTTGGCTTTTTCTCAAAATAACCACAAAAAGTGGCATCATAGGTTGGGGTGAACCTGTTGTTGAAGGCAAAGCTGCTACAGTAGAAGCCTGTGTTCAAGAACTATCACAATACCTAATTGGTCGTTCGGCTAGTGATATTGAGGATATTTGGCAAACACTCTACGGAGGAGGTTTTTACCGTGGAGGTCCTATTCTTATGAGTGCTATTTCAGGTATAGATCAAGCACTTTGGGATATTAAAGGGAAACACCTTGGTGTACCTGTTTATGACCTTTTGGGAGGAGCTGTACGTAAGAAAATGAAAATGTATTGTTGGATTGGTGGTGATCACCCAGAAGTTGTTCTTGAGCAAGCTCGCGAAAAAGTAGAACAGGGTTACAAGGCTGTAAAAATGAATGCTACAGGTGCTTTTGCTTGGATAGATTCTTTACAGAAAATTAGAACCGTTGCAGATAATATCAGATTGCTTCGAGAGGAATTTGGAGATACATTAGACATTGGTCTGGATTTTCATGGAAGAATACACAAAGGTATGGTCAAGCGTTTAATTGACGAATTGGCACCTTACAACCCCATGTTTATTGAAGAACCGGTGCTGAGCGAGAATAAAGAAGCTTTTGATCATATTTATCCATATACTAGTATTCCTATTGCAACAGGAGAGCGTATGTTTTCCCGTTGGGATTTTAAAGAACTTCTACACAGGGGTACGGTAGATATCATCCAACCAGATTTAAGTCACGCTGGCGGTATTTCTGAAGTACGTAGAATTGCTGCTATGGCAGAAGCTTATGATGTTGCTTTGGCTCCTCATTGCCCGCTGGGCCCTGTTGCTCTTGCTTCATGCTTACATGTAGATTTTAATTCTATTAATGCCGTAATCCAAGAAAGTAGCTTGGGTATACATTACAATAAAGGTTTTGACTTGTTAGATTACATGGATAACCCTGAAATTTTTGATGTAAAAGACGGTTACATAGAGCTTCTTAAAAAGCCAGGTCTAGGTGTAGATATGAATGAAGAAAAACTAAGAGAAGGTCAGAAAATTGGCCATAACTGGTCAAATCCTGTATGGAGAAATGAAGACGGTAGTTTTGCCGAGTGGTAAAAAACAGATTTAAAATACAGGTTTTGAATGATTTAGTTATTAAATTCGGATAACCTAAATCAACCAATATGCTCTATGTAGTAGCTTTAATCTGTGCCCTTGCTTTTATTGTTTTGGGGATTGTTCGCTGGAAAATTCATCCATTTTTTGTGTTGTTACTAGCTGCTATTGGCTATGGATTCATAACGGGAATGAGCGCTGAAGCCATTATTGATTCTGTCAATAATGGCTTTGGTAGTATAATGGGTAAGATTGGTCTCATCATTTTTTTTGGTGTGGCAATCGGTACAATTTTAGAAAAATCTGGTGGCGCAATGGTTATTGCTACCCGTATGGTTCAGCTAATTGGTGAGAAATCTATTCATTTAGCCATGATGTTAACGGGGTATCTTCTTTCGATTCCCGTTTTTGCAGACAGTGCTTTTATTATTATGAGTTCTTTGAACAAGGCACTTTCTGAAAAAGCGAAGGTTTCTTTTGCAGGTACCACCGCCGCATTGGCATTAGGGCTAATGGCAACCCATGTAATGGTGCCGCCAACACCAGGACCCATTGCCGCAGCGGGAATTTTGAATGCAGAATTGGGTAGTGTAATTTTATGGGGATTGATTGTTAGCTCATTGTCATTGGTAAGTTGCTACTTTTTCGCAACCAAAATAGCTTCTAAAGTGAATATTCCTATTCGGATGGAAGCTGCTCCGGATGTGGTTCACAGACCAAAATTATCACTTTCCTTACTGTGCATCATCGTACCTATAATTCTGATTGTTTTAAAATCTGTTTTTGATTATCCTGAACTAGATATGACAGGGATGGTTATCTATCCTGTTATAACTTTTTTGGGTACGCCGGTTATTGCGCTTTTAATTGGAGTAATACTTTCTTTACTTCTTCCCGAAAAGTTGGATCAGCGCGTATATTCGGCAACAGGTTGGTTGGGAGATGCATTACGAATTGCAGCTCCTATTATATTGATTACCGGTGCAGGTGGCATATTTGGGGCCATGCTTCAAAATTCAGGGTTTGCTGAAATGATTACCGAGAGCTTTTCGGATATGACTATAGGTCTATTTTTTCCATTTTTACTGGCAGCTTGTTTAAAGACCACACAAGGTTCTTCTACGGTAGCTTTAATAACTACGGCCTCCATTGTAGCTCCCATGATGCCCGCCCTTGGGTTGGATGAAACCTTTATGAGAACTATGACTGTTTTGGCTATTGGAGCAGGTTCAACCGTAGTCTCGCATGCCAATGATAGTTTCTTTTGGGTACTCACGCAGTTAACGGGTATGGATGTTAAACAAGGAAACCAGATACATACTGTTGGCACTTTTATTTTGGGTACTTCGGCGATTGCGGTAATATTCTGTATTTCAAAAATTATAAGTTGATATTAAATCGATATTCCATTTTTAAAGAATTAATTATGAATAGAATTTTTGTGTTCGTTTGTGCATTTAGTCTTCATCTTACAATCGTTTCTCAAAATCAGAAACAGGCTTTTTCAGTTGAAATTTTTGAAGACGAAGCTTTACAGGTCATTGATGTTAATGCCGAAATAAAAGTAATAGGAAGCGGATTTACTTGGACGGAAGGTCCGTTATGGATTGCCGATGGTGATTATCTCCTATTTTCGGACATACCCAACAATACAGTCTTTAAAATTGATGCTTCAGGAAAAACTAGTGAGTACTTAAAACCTTCTGGCTATTTAGGTGAAAGTGATTATGGAGCAGAACCGGGTTCTAATGGATTGCTCTTAAGTCCTAATGGAGAACTGGTTTTGATGCAGCATGGTGAAAGACGGGTGGCTAAAATGAAAAGTACATTGAATGCCCCAAAAGCGGAGTATGAAGCATTAGCGGACTCTTTTGAGGAGAAACGTTTTAATAGTCCCAACGACGGAGTATTTGATGCCGAGGGGAACCTATATTTTACAGATCCACCATATGGGCTACCAAAACAAATGGACGACGAGCAAAAAGAACTGGATTACCAAGGAGTTTACTGTTTGCAAGCTACCGGTGATATTGTTTTGGTGGACAAGTTGTCTAGACCTAATGGCATTGCAGTGAATAATGATGGCTCTAAACTTTATGTGTCCGTATCTAATCCGGAACATGCCGTTTGGTACCAATATGATATTTTTGCACCAGGTAAGGTCGGTAATAAAAAGCTATTTTATGATGTAACCGAGCTGGTAGGACAAGAAGGACAGCAAGGCTTGCCAGACGGTATGAAAATGCATAGTAAAGGCTATTTATTTGCTACAGGTCCTGGGGGTGTTTGGCTTTTTAATGAATCAGGTAAGGCTATAGCCAGAATACACACTGGTGAAAAGACCGCTAATTGTGTTTTTGGGAAAGATGAGAAAATCCTTTACCTGACTGCTGATGATTATGTATTGAGCGTTTCGCTCAAATAAATATTATTTTTTTAAAGAAACAAAAAGCCCCACAGCATGCTGTGGGGCTTTTTATATTTCGTCATAATTATAAATTAAACGATGTCGTTGACCATTTTAGCCCATTTTTCGGCTGTTTGCAATTCTCCGTTTAGTTGTAAGTTATTTTGAGTATTAAAAAGCTCAAAAACAACATCACGACCTGCGGCTGGTTTGGTAGTGAAAACCAATTCAATACGTTCTATGGTCTGTTCTACTTTTCCATTGTTACGAACGGACTTTCCTATTTTGGATGCCTTGCAACTTTTCACATCTTTCAAATCAACGGATAGTTTTTCTATTTCATTCCTTTCTTCTTTATAGAAAAAGACAACCTTTTTATTGGTGTCCATTCCTATTATAAAATCGCCCACGTATTCATGTTCATTTATTTTGCAATTGTCTCGATCTGCAAAATCAGTCAACGAACGGAGCATTTCTTTTTCTTTTTTCTTTACACTTCTGGTAACTAAAACAAAAGGAGTTACACATATAACTGCTGATATGGCCCCAATAAGAGTTGTGCCGAAATCTAAATTCATTTTTCTAAGTTTTAAAATTGGTAAATGGGGCAATACGTAGTGCAAGCCCAATGTTTAAAGTGCCAAACAAGAAATTTGGCGTCGTTTACTTAAAAAAAGGATTTACCAGAAGTAATGAAAAGGGAATATAATATCTGCCTTTCGCTTAGAAATAAGGAGATTCTGCGAAAAACGAGTGTATTGCGCTAGCGTACTTTCAAAAACACGGTCGCTAATTTTTTGTGTTCCCCAAAGTTTGTATGAGCCTTCAAGAGGATTTGGCGTGCTGTTAGACGGGGCGTCTATTATAGTTTCAGACTCTGAAGTATGACAATAGAGCTTGGCATTAACCGCAGAAACCGATTCTTTTTGAGAATGATTACTACTATTTTCTGCCGTAATGGTTCGGTCGGGATTTAGGCCCATGCCAATGGCGCAGCAATAAATTGCTGTGAGCATGAATAAACCAAATAGCTGTTTAACCGATTTCATCGGCACAAAGGTAAAATTATATTGATTCGCAAATGCTAAAAAAATGTTATTGATTTAAACATTCTTGAACCTGGTCAAGACCTTCCATATTATCGGAAAGAACTACCATGGTATCGCCACTTTCAATAACCGTAGACCCATTTGGAGTAATATAGACATCTGCTCTTTTAATCATAGCAATGATGGCATTCTTTGGAAAACTCAAATCAACTATCTTTTTATTTACGGCAAAACATTGGGGTGTAATGACAATTTCTTTCATTACGGCCTTAGGTATCTCCTCTAAAAATTTCTCTTTTTCGTAAATACGTTTAGATTTTTCAGGAAGACCAACATTCAGCCACTTGGCAACCAACGCTAGCGTTGTTCCCTGTATAAGCACAGATGTAACCGAAATAAAAAATACAATATTGAAAATGATATGCGCTTTATCAATGCCTGCCAAAAGGGGGTAGGTTGCAAATACAATAGGTACGGCACCACGGAGTCCTACCCAAGAAATATAGAAACGCCTTCGCAGTTTCATCTTAATGAACATGAGGCTAATGAATACACCAACTGGTCTTGCTATAAAAATCAAGAACAGTGAAATGGTTAAACCAATACCTATGTAAGGCACAACATGACTAGGGAAAACTAAAAGTCCTAAGGTAAGGAATAGTACAATTTGCATTAACCAAGCCAGACCATCAAACATACGAAAGATGGTTTTTTTATGGATAAGGTCTTGATTACCTAAATAAACGGCACAGATGTAAATTGCCAAGAATCCGTTACCACCAATAAAATCAGTTGCGGAAAAGGTGATAAACATTAGAGCAATAACCAATACGGGATAGAGACCTTCAAAATCGAGTTTAATTTTGTTGATAACCAGTTTGCTCAACTTACCAAAACCGAAGCCTGCCGCGCCACCAAGAATCATTTGCTGCAGGAAAAGGGGAATAATAGACATTAAACTTTGGTCTTTGTTCACTACCAAAGAAAGAAAAGCAATGGTAAGTACATAGGCCATGGGGTCGTTACTACCACTTTCTAGCTCTAGGGTAGGTCTAAGATTCGTTTTCAAAGCAAGACTCTTACCTCGTAAAATAGAGAAAACTGCTGCGGCATCAGTAGATGAAACGATAGACCCTAGCAGTAAACTTTCATAAATGGTGAAATCCGTCACAAAATGTACAAAAACGCCCAAGGAAACTGCGGTGAGTAATACACCTAAGGTAGAAAGTAGAATACCTTCTTTAAGAATTGGTTTTACGGCTGGCCAACTGGTATCTAAACCTCCAGCGAACAGGATAAAATTTAATGATACTACGCCAATAAATTGGGCGATTTTTGGGTCGTCAAAAACAATACCTCCTATACCTTCAGAACCGGCCAACATTCCAATGATAAGGAAAAGTAATAAGGTAGGAACCCCAAATTTGTATGATGTTTTACCTACTATTATACTAATGAATAGCAGTAAAGAGCCAATTAAGACAATATTTTCAATGGTAAGATTCATTCCTTTTGCGTCCTTAAAAAATATCTGTGCAAGATATCATTTCTTGTTAAGGTAATCAATCAAAATTGAAGAGGACTTGTTAATCCGTTAAACAAATATTTAGTTAATTTATTCAAAGGAATACCGTTACTATCAAAGCTTCATGAAGGACATGTTTATTATGATAGTAACGGTAGACTAAAAGTGTTCGTTAAACAAGATTTTTCTCCTTGTTATAATATTTTTTTCTAAGCCAAAAGGAAACGCGAACAAGCAGTATTAAAGCGGGAACTTCTACTAAAGGACCTATAACCCCAGCAAACGCCTGACCAGAATTCAATCCAAAAACGGCAATGGCAACAGCAATGGCCAATTCAAAATTGTTACCTGCAGCGGTGAAAGCAACTGATGTGGTTTTGTCATACGTTGCTCCTGTTGCTTTGGTTACAAAGAAACCGATGATAAACATTAGGGTGAAATAAATAAGAAGGGGTACGGCAATTATCAGTACATCCATAGGTATTTCAACAATCAATTCGCCTTTCAATGAAAACATTACGACAATTGTAAAAAGAAGGGCAATCAATGTCATGGGAGAAATAGTAGGAATGAACTTTTTTGAATACCATTCCTCGCCTTTTAAACGCACCAGAATAAAACGACTTAGTATGCCCAGAATAAAAGGAAGGCCAAGATAAATGGCAACACTTTCTGCAATGGTGCCAATAGAAATATCTACAATGGCGCCTTCAAAACCAAAATAGGGAGGTAACACGGTTATAAAAATATAAGCATAAAAACTATACGCGAATACCTGAAAAACACTGTTCAACGCAACAAGACCGGCTCCATATTCGCTGCTGCCTTCGGCAAGGTCGTTCCAGACCAAAACCATGGCGATACAACGTGCAAGACCTATCAAAATTAAACCTACCATATACTCAGGGTAATCTTGAAGAAAAGTAATGGCCAATAAAAACATAAGGACAGGACCAACAATCCAATTCAAAATTAATGAGATCGATAAGATTTTTACATTCTTAAAAACTTTTGGAAGCAGCGCATAATTAACCTTGGCCAAAGGAGGATACATCATTAATATTAGACCTATGGCGATAGGGATATTTGTTGTTCCGCTATTAGCGGAATTTATGAGCTCAGGAAACTTAGGAAAAAAATTACCAATACCAACCCCAACTATCATGGCGCCAAAAATCCAAAGGGTTAAGTAACTATCTAGAAAACTTAATTTTTTTGCCATTTCTATGCTTTTATTTTTGAAAAAACAAAGTAGAGTTCAGTAGCAATTTGAATGCTCCTTTCGTGGTACTTTTCGGCCTGCTGTGGCGTGTTGTCAAAAGCCTTGGGGTCTTCAAAAGTAATTGGAATCCGTTTTTCTGCACCTACAATAAAAGGGCAACCACCATCTGCTTGGCTGCACGTCATAATAGCGGCAAAACCTGATTGTGGATTAAAATTATCATCTAAAGTTTTCGAAAAACAGATAACAGGATGTTCGTTTGGAGCATACTTAATGCTATAAACTGGGTTCTTGTCATCGGAACGCTTTACAACTTCAAATCCGGTATTCTCAAGAGTCTTTGCTGCCACAGGAAACAAAGCCGTAGCCTCGGTTCCCCCAGAATAACAAAAAACATTTTGAATATTGAAATGATACGCCATGGTCTGCGCCCAAACTTGAGACAGGTGACTCCTGCGGGAGTTATGGGTACAGATAAAATTTAGGCGTATTTCTTCATTAGTGCTGACCTTATCTTGTATAAAATCTATTAGAGGTTGTAACGTTTCTTTTCGTTCGCTTGAAATAGAATTGGTTGTTAAAGAACTGATGGTGTTTTCAATTTTTTCAAAAGTGCTCATTCGGTTATTTTTATATATAAAACATTTAGACTAACAACATCCGCTATTAGGGTCACAAGAACTACCTTGACCTAAATCTGTGAATTGTAATTTTGGTTTTTCGGCAGGAATACCGCAATTATCTTTAGCAAGACAATCGGTCTGTTTGGTTGTCAGAAGAAAATTGGTGCCGTCAAAATCTAACCCAAACTTGCCAATAGTATCTCCTTGGTACTCCACTTCAATATCCAGATCGCCTATACCCAAGGTTTTTTCAGAAAGTTCTATGATGTGAGTTAATTTCTCAGGATGTAGTCTGTGGTCATAATCATCTGCATTCCAAAGCTGAAAGTTCACCACTTCTTCTTTACGAACCGTTCCGCCGCAATCTATAAAGTGCTTGGTTATTTTACCAACTTCCGTTACATGAAAGTGGTTTGGAACCAGCTCTCCGTTAGGTAATTGAAAAGCTATTTTATCTAATTTTGAAAGCTCTGATTTAATTTCTGATAGTTTCATGTGAATATTTATTTATTGTAATTTTACGATAAAAGCATCTAAATTTTTTAACAACAATCTGATTTGGGAAGGTCTTGATCTAAGAATTTAAGCATAACCTCTTTCATTTGCGTCCAGTTTTCTTTATGAATGCAATAGCAAACGCTAGTACCTTCTACGGTACCTTGTATAAGGCCTAGATTTTTGAGTTCTTTTAAATGTTGTGAAATGGTAGGTTGTGCAAGACCTATTTCATTTACTAAATCTCCACAAACACAGGTATCTATTTTAAACAAATGTTGTAAAATAGAAACTCTTGCAGGATGCCCAAAAACCTTGGCATAAAGTGCAATTTCATTTTGAAGGTCTGTAAACATTTCAGTTTTAGCTAATCCCATGCATCTCTTTTATAAGTACATTGCAATATTACGATTAATATCTATGCGATAAAGAAAAAGAAAAGATTTTAACAGAATTTTGAGCTAAAATGAATTGAAATTATATTTTCAGAAGACAGTTTAATCGCAACGAGTTGCCCTTATCGTCATCCGTAACCAAGGCAAGTTTTATTTTGCCATCAGTAGTTTTTTCTACTACCGTAACCGATTCTACTTTTAGAGGTGCGTCTGTAGTAGGAATAGCGGCAACACTATATTTTTTAGAAAAAGTACCGTTAACAATGGGGATAACACCAATAAAACTTCCGGCTATTTCTCCGTCTCTGTAGGCACTTCCGGTTTTTTCTACGGAAGAGGTAAAGATGACTAGATTCTCTTCTTCTAAAATAGTAGCCCCAGAAAACCCAGATTGAAAACCATCTATTGTAGGTAGTTTATATTCTACAGTTTTTGGTTCAGGAAAAGATTTGGTATCCTTTAAATAAGCAATCAAGTCTAAATAGTTAAAACTAAAGATGATGTTTTTTCCTCGGTTAAAGAGGTAAATGATATCATGGAACAACGCCACGCCCTCTATGTTTAAATGTTCGCCCTTTAATGCATCAAGCTTTCTTAGGTGGTTATAGAATTCAGAAATTTGATAAGTTTCTACTGTAATGCTATCCTTTAAAAAAATGTGAAGAAAAATATCTCTTTCAGGAGATTTTGCTCCGGATCCAAAAGCAAGGATTTCATTTGTATTTATAGTTTCCAAAGCTTCAAAATCTGGTTTTTTAACCTTGTCTAATCTGTTACCGTTTAAAAGCTCGGTAGAATAGATGGCTGTTTGGTTTACTATTTTACCATCACTTGTTGCTTCAAACAAATATGGCGAATCGTCACCTACTACATAAAAACTATTACATGCTTTGGTTATACCTGAAGCACTTGGAACGTTATCAAGCAATGTAGTGTCTAAAACCTCTAGTTCTAAAGGTTTTCTATGACAGGTAGTCGCAAGTGTCAGTAGTAAAGGAAAAAGGATAACTTTCATTAGGTCAATAGTTATGATATAGAATTAAATCTTGGTTTGTAAGATGTTGCCTACCGCAAGATTTAATTGCTTTAGATTTTGGAGTGCAAATTTAAGAGGTATTAATGGAAGATTTTTTGTCTTGGGCTAGTTTTAACACCTTGTTTTTCAAATCCACAGCATTTAAGAAGAACTTTTACTAACTGAAAATAATACTAATTCTACAGCTTCGCCTGGTAGGACAACAGTACCGGTTTGGTAAAGGCCTAATTTTTTCAAAAGTTTCTGAGAAGATAGATTCTCTTTTCTGGTTATGGCAATAAGTTTAACAAGGTTGAATTGTTGAAAAGCTATTTCTTTTAATTTGAAAGCAGCTTCGTAAGCATAACCTTGTTTTCCATATTCAGAAAGGAAAGCAAATCCAATATCAATATCTGTTAACCCTTCTCTGTCATATAAGCCACAAGACCCAATTTTAGCTCCATCAGACTTATGTATTACGGTGTAATTGCCAAACCCTAGTCTTTTGAACTGAGGCATCATTTTAGCTTTTATATAGCTTCTTGCTTCGGTAGTGCTATGTATGTTTCTATCGCCAATATATTCTATCCAATCTGGAGTGTTGAACAACTTATAAATGAAATCTGCATCTTCTTCTGAAGTCGGTCTTAATTGTAATCTTTCGGTTTCAAAAATCATCAAATACAATTTAGTAAGTAAATACTGTTAATTATTGTAAGTTATTTACTCTATTTCTTTCGATTTTTCTTCAAAACAAAGAAGTTTTTAAAAAAGTCAGGGGTATAGTTTTTACGCGCCAACTTTAATGAGATTTTTTACGTATAATAAATGGGATTAGTCTTTTACGAGTCTAATGTCGACCGAAACCAAATCAGTCTTTAATACAAAGTAATGCCTAAAAATAGTAAAATAGAAAACAGGGGAGGAGCAATAATTATAATTCTCGTTGCATTGTTGGCTGTTATGAAAGTAGTCAATAGTAAGTTAGAAGAGAAAATTGCAAATGCCAATTATAAGCATGTGAGCTATTCTAGCTGGTACAATGCTAAAAGTATAAAACAAATTTTAAAAGAAAACCAACGAGATTATTTAGAATCTTTACGAGGCACAGGTTTAGTGGCGGAAGATAAGATGGAACAATTAGATTTTAGAATACATATGACCGAAGATCTCATCCGAAAATATGATGAGGAAAAGACGGAAATTTTGTTAGGATCTGATAATATTCCCCGTGCTTCATGGTCACAAGATCTTGATGGGGAAATGGGACAGATCGTTGGGTTGCGAACTTGGGAGGATATTGGTCTTGCCAATAGGAAGTTGGTATCACAAATAGATATTGGTATTCTGTTTCTTCAGATAGGTATTCTATTTGGGGTTCTAGGTCTTATTATTGATGAAAACCGTAGGATGCAAGAAGTTTTTACCGCTTTTATGGTAGGCGTTGCATTTATAGGTCTAGGCGTATGTTTTTACGGCTACTTCACAATCTTATATTAATGCTAGGTACTATATAATTACGACCTCTTTTCTATTTTAGATTAAGCACAATCTATATTTTCCTAAAACCACCATGCTTTGTCATTTAGGTCTTCTATAGAACAGATTTCTCCCAATTTTGGAAAAGAAACATCTAGATTATTTTTAGTTGCAGCTTCTTGGAATTTCTCTGCAGGTTCTGTCCAATCGTGTTGTGCCAGAGCAAAGCCCGCCCAATGTACCGGCATTACCTTCTTGACTTTTGCTTCTAGTGCCGCCTGAATACTTTCTTCAGGAAACATATGTATCTGGTGCCACTTCTCATTATACTGGCCGTTTTCCATAAAACCAAAATCAAAAGGGCCTAATTTCTCTCCAATTTCTTTAAAATGAGTGCCATAACCGCTATCACCACTAAACCAAATATTTTGATTTTCAGTTTTGAACGTCCATCCACCCCAAAGTGATTTGGACCTGTCGGTCAATCCTCTACCGGAAAAATGGCGGCTGGGAGTGAAGGTAATTTTGATGTCCGTAAATGTAGCGTCGTTCCACCAGTCAAATTCCGTAATTATTTCTGGGTCAATGCCCCAGGCTACTAGGTGTCGTTTAACACCCAAAGCAACATAATATTCTTTGGTTTTATTTTTTAATTTTTGAATGCTGTCATAATCAAGGTGATCATAATGGTCATGACTCAGTAACATGAGGTCTATTTCAGGAAAATCATCAATTAGATTCAGGGTGTCTTCGGAAAAGCGTTTAGTCTTAAAAGGTGCTATAGGCGATGCATTAGGTCCCAACATTGGATCTATTAAAATGGTCTTTGCATTCATTCGCATTAATAAAACTGAATGCCCGTACCAGATGTATTTAAAGTTGATGTCATCTAACAGGAAGGCTTTCTTGTCTAAGGGAATAATAGGCAACGGTTTTGCCGGCTCTCTTTTTTCCTTATCACTAAACTGTTTATATAAAAGTTTAGGAATCTCCCAAAAGTTGATAGACATGCTGGTTTCTTCAAGATTAAGAAATTTGCCATCTTTCCAATTTTCAGATTTATTGTAGCGTTCGGTTAGCGAATCCGTTAATTTGCCTCCAAATTGTTTTTTAAAGTTTTTCATTTGATAAGTATACCTTAAGGACACAAAGATATCTGTTTGTCAGGGGCGCAAGACTTACTTCAATCTAAAAAATAAAATTAGAAGTGTTAATCTCTACAGTCAATGAAGGATGTTTAAAGTTTCCACTTTCAAATTAATCGACCATAAAAAGAGCATTGGCAAAGAATAATTTTCCATTCTCCCAAAAACCTCTAAACAAAGGGTTGTCTACAAAATAGATTAACTGGCCATTACCATATTCTTCGACACCAAAAACCAATGTCTCACCAATTTTATCTTGAGCTTCACTACCTGCAAAACCAGCTGCTGGTGTGGTGCTGTCTGAATCAAGATACACCACGGTACCCTTGTCTAGGTAATTGTAAGCGGCACCTCCTAATTTTAGACTAAAATAGGATTTGGCATATCCGTAAGCTAATGGGTGCGTGTTATCTACTTTAGTTTTGAAAATAGCACCTGTAATTTCATTTCTTATCTGATCACGTTCGTTATGATCGTAAATAGGAACTAAAGCTATACTGTCTTTGTCCGTTTCTTTTGGTTTCAATTTAAATTTCTCTTCTTTGGAAAGTGCTTTTAAAGCACCACCTAATGCTATTAACTTTCCTCCGTCATTAATCCAATCTTTTAGCTCATCCATTCTGCGGGTACTAAAGAACTTGGTGTAATTGTTTCCATCTGGTAAAATCAGAATATCGTACTCAGAAAGATTTACATTTTTAAAATAATCGGTATCAAGAATAGTGACAGGATACTGTAGTTGCTGCTCGAAAAAATGCCAGATCTCACCAAAATTTAAAGTAGAGGTAGGCTTTCCTGAGAGTAGTGCAACTTTAACTTGTTTTAGCGGCTGTACAGAATCAGAACCAAAATCTTTGCCATCGTCAACAAAACCGGTTAATGTAGCTTTTAGCGCCTTTGCATGTTTGGTGGCTACTGCAGATAGTGTGCTTAAGAAATCAGGATTACTCTTATTGTCTGCCTTGGTAATAATGAGCGTACCTCGTTCATATTGTTTCCCATCTAGACCAAAAGGTTTTTTAGCATGTCTTATTTTAATATTATTATTAAGGAGCTCCGCTAAAAATTGAGCATCGCTAAAGCTGTTCCATTCTGTTATAAAAGCGTAGGTCTCTTTGTTTATGTTTGAGTTCTCAGGAACGGGAGATGCAGTTTTGTTTGTATCTAAACTAGCATTCACTTTGGTTTCAGAAGCTACAGCTTCTAGTCCATATGCATAGGGAAGGGACCAAGCGGTAATATCGTAAGTAAGTGAGTCGCTAAGCTTTGTGCTGGGTTCGAACAGTACTTTTACAAGCGTTGATTTTTTCTGGTCCGTACCTATTACTAAGGTATTTTTAGAAGTTTTTATGGGGCTGTTTTTACCTGTACTATAATTTAAGCCTTTTGTGGTTTTGCCCGTTGCCCAACCGTATTCAATTTCATGTTGTTCCAATAATTTGGTCAGCGCAGTTAACTTATCAGGATTGCCGTTTAGTACATAGCTTTTATACTTGTAGTTTTTTGGCTGATAGAATTTCTTAAACTCCTCGTTTAATCGCAATGCATTTTGCGACGCTATTTCTAGGGTAGATAGTCCTGTAGTATAATGGTGTAGAATCCGGTCTTTTAAGGTAAGCGTATCTCCTAAGCTGGTTGTTACGGCCAAACCGGCACGTCCGCTACCGCCTTGTTCATAGGTCATTCCAATACTACCGTTGTAGGTGGGGTAAGTATCTCCATAACTAGGGTAGAGTAAATCAAAAACTTCTTTCGTAAAATAAAACCATCCGTTGGCATCAAAATATTTAGCGTGGTTCTTCCCTACAGTAGTCTGGAACTCTCGCTGAAAATCAGTTATTACCTCGTGGAAAGGTTCTGCTGCAGGAGCAAAATAATAGGGATTGTCAACTCCCTGTTCATGAAAATCTACATGTACATGGGGCAGCCATTTGTTGTAGAACTTTATACGTTGTTGACTCTCTGCTTGTGTAAGCCATGCCCAATCTCGGTTTAAGTCAAACATATAATGATTGGCTCTTCCGTTTAACCAAGGTTCGTGATGCTCCTTGCTATTTGGGTCTACCATATTAGGTGAGTTTTTAAATTGATAGTACCAATTTACATAACGCTCACGTCCATCAGGATTCATACAAGGGTCAATAATAACTACGGTGTTCTTTAGGTATTCAGATTTGTTGGTTAGAAGTTCGTAAACCGTTTTCATGGAAGCTTCCGTGCTTACGCTTTCATTACCATGTACGTTGTAACTCATCCATACGATAGCAGTGGTAGGATTGCCTTGGCCTTCGGTATTTTTAAGGTGTTCTTGTTGTATGTTGTCTAGATTTTTTATGTTCTCCGTAGAGGATATATAGGCCAGAAACAAGGGTCTTCCTTCGTTTGTTTTTCCGTAATGTTCTAGTTGTACTCGGGTAGATTCAGTCTTAGCCAAATATTCATAATAATCAACTACACGATGGTGTCTAGTAAATTGTGTGCCCAGTTCGTAACCCAAAAATTCTGAGGGCGATTTTAAATCTTGTGCGTTAATGGTAAGGCTGATAGAAAAAATAAGAAGGGATAATAGAAACTTCATACGTAGGATATTTCCTTAGGATATTATCAAATTTAATGAATATTGATTAATAAAGGATTGGATTTACTACTAGCGGTATGAAAAATAGGTTAAAGTAATTAACGTATTTTTAGGAAGTCGCATTGGCGAAGAGTTTTATATTTACACCCTTATGGAGATTGATTGTTTACCTTTTTACAGAACCGGCTATTTTTCAGAATTTATTTGCGATTATCTTGCTGAAGAACCGCAGGTACGTAACTTTTATAACCGGTTTCCAAACCTTAAGAATTTTGAAGCTCAAATAGCCGAAAAGGCTACAAGTTTCCCTGATGCAAACAGAGAAGTTCTTTATGAAGCATTACAGAAACAATACAAGGGTTTTAATGTTACTAATGAAACTCAGACGCACCTTAGAAAACTGAAAGAGCCAATTACGTTTACCGTAGTAACGGGGCATCAACTGAATCTTTTTACGGGTCCACTTTACTTTTTATATAAGATAGTTTCCACTATCAATCTTACTAAAGAACTTAAAAAGGCACATCCAAAATACAATTTTGTACCCATATATTGGATGGCTACTGAGGATCATGATTTTGAGGAAATCAACTACTTTAATTTTAGAGGTAAAAAACTAAAGTGGAACAGAACGGCATCTGGTGCCGTAGGTCATTTAGATACAAAAGGTCTGGATGAGATTTTCGAGGCATTTTCAAATCAAATTGGAAACAGCACAAACGCCATTGCTCTAAAAGAGCTATTTAAGAAAGCATATTTAGAGCATACTAATTTAGCAGATGCTACACGTTATTTGGCAAATGAAATTTTTGGTAAGGAAGGATTGGTTATTGTTGATGGAGACGATAGGAATTTGAAAACCCTTTTAGTTCCTTATGCTCAGAAGGATATTTTTGACCAACTAGCATATCAAAAAGTTTCTGAAACCATAGCAGAATTCGAAGCTTTGGATCAGAAATATAATGTTCAGGTAAACCCACGTGAAATCAATTATTTTTACCTGAAAAATGGACTTCGCGAACGAATAGTGGAGCAAAATGGTACATACTTCATAAACGACACTGATATTCGTTTTACGAAAGAAGAACTACAAAAAGAATTAAAAGCATACCCAGAACGGTTTTCTCCCAACGTAATCGCGAGACCTTTATATCAAGAAATTATTTTGCCTAACCTGTGTTACATAGGTGGAGGTGGAGAAATAGCATATTGGTTAGAGCTTAAAACTATGTTTGAGGCTATGCAAGTGCCTTTTCCTGTTTTGTTGCTTAGAAATTCTGCATTGGTGGTGACTGAAAAGCAAACGGAAAAGTTGGGTAAAATGAACCTTTCTGTAGAAGATCTCTTTTTAAAACAAAGTAGTTTCATTAATAAAAAGATAAGAGAGATATCTAATATTGATATTGACTTTACAGCTCAAAAACAGCAGTTAGAAGAGCAGTTCAAAACCATGTATGAATTAGCAGAACAGACTGATGCTTCTTTCTTAGGAGCTGTTAAGGCACAAGAGGTAAAGCAAATGAAAGGTCTAGATAATCTAGAAAAAAGACTGCTACAGGCTCAAAAACGCAAACTGAAAGACCATGTGTTACGCATGACCGAAATTCAGAACGAACTTTTTCCAAACAAATCACTGCAAGAGCGTAACGTAAACTTCTCGGAACTATATTTAGAGTTAGGAGAAGATTTGGTGCCAATGCTTTTAGATACTTTAAAACCGTTACAGCAAGAATTCACAATTGTAAGAATGTAGTAGTGGGCTTTTAAGGAGCTAAAAATTCACCTTCCCAAGATGTATTGACTTTAGTGAAAAGTACCCTGATATGGTTGGGGCGCTTCAATTTAAGGTACTCAATACTGATGGGTTCAATTTGTATGGCGCAGAAATGATGGTCTCCATTTAAATATTCCAAAGCATCAGGATTTTTCATAGTACTTCCGGGTGCTATATGAGTGGTATAATCTTTTTTATTGCCGTCCGGCACGGCACTCCAATATTCTTCTAATACTTCAGGATCTGTAATTACGGACGCTTTACCTTTTATGGTAATCTGCAAAAGATTTTCAGGATGATAGAATAGTAGGCTAATAGCTCCAGTTTTATTTAATTCCTGAACTTTTTGTGAACGCTCATCTGTATAAAACACCAGACTTAAATTATCATTAAAGTGTCTAAACACTACAGTACGTTGGCTTGGCGCACCTGATTGATCTATAGTAGCTAGTGTAAAAAACCGGAACGGATGCCCTCTTTCAGTTATTCCTTTCTTTATTTCGGCTAGGGTTTCATCCCAAAAAGTAGAAGTCATTTGTGTGCTTTTTAATAAAAGTAGAAAAAACTTTTAAAAAGGGGTAGGGTATTTGGCAAGTAGAGTGTTATTAGTAAAAATGTTATGAAAAAGTTTTTTTCTTAAACGATTTCATGTGTTTAGGTTGGTTTTTTTGATTTTGATGAAAAGTCCGGGTTTGGTATCCCGGACTTTTACTTTTTTAAGATTTTTATTTTAATTCATATTCAATTACCTTTTCGGTAAGCTGATAGCCCGCAAAAACACCAACACCATTTTCGCCTTCAATATTATTAGGTGCAATACTGTACTCCACAAATGGATTGCCATCATTATAATTGTTTAAATAGGTTGCGCGGCGGTTTAAATAAAGAGCTTCTTCAACATTTGCTACTTGTAAGGTTATTTTAGCGTTAGAGCTAGCCTCAGAATCTTGCGGAAAATATGAAAAAGTAGAATTTATACTTACAACTGCCCCGTCACCAATAACGTCAGTTAGGTAGCCATTTAGTCCAAAATCCATTGGAATAATATAAGGTCCATCCTCGTATTCTATTTCTGCCAAACCACTTATTAAGTAAAAATTCCTAGTTCCACTAATGTCTTGAAAAGCAACATCTAAATTGTAGTTTTGATAGTACTCGTCTTTTTCTCCCGCGATTATTTTTTCCGTAATGGTTTCTATTTTCTTTGGAATTATGCAAGAAGCGGTATATTCTTTATTGTTTGCGGAAACCCGTAAAAAATAAGTTGCACCTTCAATAATATCAAATTCAGATGCCAGACCTTGGTAATTTCTCCTTTCTGGGTTATAACTAAGCTGAATTACATTATTTTCTTCGTCACTAATGATAACCGTAGCATCTTTGATAATAAATTTTTCAATGGTAGCTCCTGTTTCGGTTTCGTATGAATAGTTGTATCTAGGTATAGGCGTGCCCACAGCAGGAACTACGGTTGAAACATGTATGGTAAGTACAGTGTCTGTGGGGGAAATATACCCAATTATATATGTACTATCTTCTACATTGATCAACTCATCTGCGTCAACAGGTTCTTGACATGCACTACAAATGATTGTGAGCAATAAAGTTATCTGAATATACTTGCTCATGCTCTAAAATTTAAAGGTGTAATTAATGGATGGTATTAACATAAGTACTGACGTTCGAATCAATTCCTTTTCTACTGGAGAATTTAAATCATCATGTTTATCTTCAACAGTGTATATAAACGGATTTTTTCGGGCGTAGCTATTATAGAGAGAGAATCCCCAAATACGTTCCCTATCCTTCTTTTTCTTTTTATGGAACTGTACGCCTAAATCTAGCCTATGACTTGTTTCTCCTCGAAAATTGTTCCGCTTTGTGGTAAAGTTTTCCATTCCAGTTTCATTATAAAAGATTTCATTATTGGCAATAGGAAAGTCCACAGGGTTGGCAACATGTTGCTGGTTAGGTAAGGTATAATTATTTCCGGTTGAAAATACCCAGGTCCCTGAAAGTGTTATTTTTTCATTCGGTTTATAAATACCCACTAATGATATATCATGTCTACGATCATAACGGTCATAGAATTTTTTACCTAAGTTCAGTTCATCAAATTGTCTTTCGGACCAAGCTAAGGTGTAACCCAGCCAACCTGTAAATGGCCCTGTCTGCTTCCTGAAGAGAATTTCCGCGCCATAGGCCCATCCTTGTCCAGAAGTAATATTATTTTCCCAATTGATGTTTTTGCCGCTTTCCAAGTTATCAATAGCTAAGAAAGAGGCACCTTCTTTGTAGGCGATAACATCATCTAAGGTCTTGTAGTAGCCTTCTAAGGTTACGGAATAGTCTTTATCAAAGAAGTCTTTGGCAATGCCCACTGCGAACTGCTGGGAGGTCTGGGGCTTTATATTATCTGTTGATGAAACCCATAAATCTGTTGGTAGACCAATACCAGAGCTAGATAACAGATGAATGTACTGGTTCATTCTAGAATACGAGGCTTTAAAAGCAAGGTCAGATTTCATGTTGTAAGATAGTGCTAACCTAGGTTCGGGATTTACGTAGTGCTTATCTTTATAATTGAAATAACTAAGCCTTAGACCTGGAGATAGGCTTAATTTATCGGTCAATTTCCAATCGTCCTCAGCATATACTGCACCTTCAAAAGAATTCAGTTCTTGTTCTTTATTTATATCTGGGTTAAATTCGTCTTTGAGCAACAAACGCTGTGGAGTAAAGTTATGACGGGTTGCATTGGCCCCAAATCTAATGGTGTGTTTACTGTTAGGGTAATAATCAAAATCGGTTTTCAAGGTATAATCGTTAATACCCGAGCTACTTTTAAACTGGAATTTTTCGTCCTCAAAACCCTCCTCAAAAAGAATTTTGAACTTATAATTACTAAAAATCAATGAGGTGTTAGAAAAAAGCTTGTTGTTAAACTGGTGATTCCAACGAAGGGTAGAAGTAATATTTCCCCATTGCAATCGTGATTTGTCCGTTTTTCCATCTATATAAACACTGTTATCATAGAATTTGTCCTGTCCAAAATAATTGCTCCAGTACAATTTGTCTTTTGGACTAAAAATATGATGAATTTTAAAATTGAAGTCAGTAAAGTAATACCCTGTTTTATTTCCTTTATCGCTATCTATAAATGGGCGTGCCATAATATCTGCGTAAGTACGGCGGCCACTGGCAATAAACGATGTTTTTCCTTTATTAATAGGCCCCTCAAGCAATGCAGATGATGATATAAGGCCAATATTTACCTTGCCAGAGAGCTTTTCTTTGTTCCCATCTTTCATGTCTAACTTAATAACAGAGGATAGCCGTCCTCCAAAACGAGCAGGGAAACCACCTTTGAAAGCTTCAACAGATTTTATAGCATCGCCATTAAAGACAGAGAAAAAGCCAAAAAGGTGGTTGGAGTTGTAAACAACAGCATCATCTAAGATAATTAGGTTTTGGTCAGGAGTACCTCCACGAACAAAAAAACCAGAACTACCTTCTGATCCACCTTGAATACCCGGCATGAGCTGCAAGGTCTTCATTACATCTTTTTCACCCAGTAATGCTGGGATGTCTTGAATGTCTGCAGGATTGATCTGCACTTTACTCATTTGAGTTACTTTGCTTTCTTTTATTCTTTCATCTGCAGTAACAATTACTTCTTCAAGATTTTGGGCGGAAGGTTTCAACGCTATAGAAAGAATCTTGTCTTCCAATAAATTTAGTTGTCGCTTTTCGTTTCCATAACCAATGTATGATATGACCACTTCATGATTTCCCTCGGGAAGGGTTAAAGAGAAAAATCCATAGTCATTAGTTGTTGTTCCTAATTTTAATTCGGGTACATAAACAGAAACTCCCAAGAGATTTTCACCACTTCCACTTTCAGTAATATACCCACTAATGGTATGTTTTTTTTCGGCTTGATCGGGAGGAAGATAGTTGTCTTCTGAAAAGAGAAGGGTCCGTAAATTTTTGTGAATTCCTTTTTCAATCCCGCAAGGGAGTCGATTCATTTTTGCATGACCTTGTTGAAAAAGGACAAGAAAAAATGAAGTACAGCAGATAGCTTTTTTCAAGATATGTTCGTTTTTTGATTGATGAGAACACTGCTTTTATACATTGATGAAATGTTGGTATAGCAGTAAATTCTTACGCAAGAAAGTCATAATCTTTAGAGCATGCTGTTAACGAAAAGATAAATATAAAAGAGGGTAAAGTAAGTTGAAAATAAGATTTGAATTTTTGCCAGGCCGAAATCAACTTAAGCCTAATTTGATAATAAAATGAGTGAATTTTACTAAAATTAACATAATTTAACAGTTTGTAGGAAAACTATTAATAATTTAAAAACCAGTATATTAAATATAATTATATAAAGTTTTTAATCACATTTGACTAATTTTGGTAAAAGTGCTCCTATTTTGACTTATTCCTTGAAAATTTTCTGAAAAAATATGCAAATGTGGAGTCGTAATTCATTTTAGAGTTTATGAAAATATTGGCTATTTCATTTTTACGGAGTTGTGTTTTTAGCTGATTTGTAAGAATTTTAGTTTTCATTTTAGCTTGTTCTCTATCGTATTGGTTATCCTATTTTAGGTGATTGTTAAAAACCCGATTATAAATATGTGAAAAGAGTCTTTTCGGGCGAATGGAATTTGCTATTTTTGCCCATGCAAAACAACGTCCTTATACTAGATTTCGGTTCTCAGTACACGCAACTCATCGCTAGAAGGGTTAGAGAACTCAATATTTTCTGTGAAATAAAGCCATATAACAAGCCTCCGGAGGATTTATCGTCCTATAAAGCGGTAATCCTATCAGGTTCACCGTTCTCGGTACGTGCAGATGATGCACCTCATCCGGATCTATCTGAGATTAGAGGAAAGAAGCCTTTATTGGCCGTTTGTTATGGTGCTCAATACTTAGCTCATTTTGGAGGTGGTAATGTTGCGCCGTCAAATACAAGAGAATATGGTCGTGCAAATCTATCCTACATCAAGTCAGATGAAGCATTTTTTGAAGGTGTTTCAGAAGGTAGCCAAGTGTGGATGAGCCATAGTGATACCATTCAAAAACTTCCTGAAAATGGAGTGGTTTTGGCTAGTACACATGATGTTAAACACGCTGCGTATAGAATTGAGGACGAGAGTACTTATGCTATTCAATTTCATCCAGAAGTTTATCACTCTAAAGATGGCAAGAAAATACTAGAAAACTTCTTGGTAAACATAGCTGGGCTGGACCAATCTTGGACTCCGGACGCGTTTGTGGATTTGACCGTATCTGAATTGAAAGAAAAAATTGGTAACGATAAAGTAGTGTTAGGTTTATCCGGTGGAGTAGATTCTACCGTTGCTGCTGTGCTTCTGCATAAAGCTATTGGCAAGAACCTCTATTGTATTTTTGTTAATAACGGTCTGCTTAGGAAGAACGAGTTTCAAGATGTTCTGGATCAATATGAACACATGGGATTAAATGTAAAGGGTGTAGATGCTTCGGCACGCTTTTTGGATGCCCTTGCAGGAGAGAGTGACCCAGAAAGAAAACGTAAGATTATTGGTAATGCATTTATAGAAGTTTTTGATGATGAGGCGCATCTGGTACAGGATGTTAAGTGGCTGGCGCAGGGAACTATATATCCAGATGTGATAGAGTCGGTTTCTGCAACGGGCGGTCCTTCAGCAACTATAAAGAGTCATCATAACGTAGGGGGTTTACCAGATTTTATGAAATTAAAAATTGTGGAGCCTTTACGAATGTTATTTAAAGATGAGGTTCGCCGTGTAGGTAAGAGTATGGGTATAGATGAAGAGCGTTTAGGAAGGCATCCATTTCCGGGTCCTGGGCTAGCAATTCGTATTTTGGGTGACATTACGCCAGAAAAGGTGTCTATACTACAAGAGGTGGATCATATTTTTATACAAGGACTTCGTGATTGGGGTCTTTACGATAAGGTTTGGCAAGCCGGAGCCATGCTTCTACCAGTTAATAGTGTAGGGGTAATGGGAGACGAGCGGACTTATGAAAAATGTGTAGCTTTACGAGCTGTAGAGAGTACCGATGGTATGACGGCGGATTGGGTGAATTTACCTTATGAATTTTTACAAAAGACATCAAACGATATTATCAACAAAGTGCCAGGGGTCAATAGAGTCGTTTACGATATAAGTTCTAAGCCACCAGCAACCATTGAATGGGAATAAATATGAATCAGTTTTTTAAAGTTAGCCTAACGCTTTTATTGTTTGTTTTTGTTGGATGCAAAGTGTCCGCACAGAAGTTTACGACGCATGCAGTTAAGAAGGGTGAGACCCTAGAAAGTATAGCAAAACAGTATAGAGTAGATGCGCAAACTATACTTAAATTAAATAAGGAAGTAAAACGAGGTGATGAGCTGAGAGCTAATACTATATTGGTTATACCAAAGGATAGTAAAGCTAAGGCTGTAGCTGCACAATCCACTAGAAAAGTGGAAAGTACTACGGTTCAGAAAGAAGGAGAAGAAGAGCAAGAACAGCCTGTTGGTTTTACGTCTTACCGCGTAAAGAAAAAGGAAACTTTATATAGCATTGCTAAACGATTTCATATTAGCGAAGAGGCAATTAAAAAATACAATCCAGATTTGTACTCTTCTCAGCTGAAAAGAAAGATGACTTTAAAAATTCCAAAATACCGTAGGGTTAAGCCGGAAGAAGAAGTTGTAATAGATGAGAGTAATTTTGATACCTATAAAGTAGCTCCTAAAGAAACCAGATGGAGTATTGCTTACAAGTATGGCATTACCGTAGATAGCATGGTGGTTTTGAACCCTGAGCTTGCTGGGTCTAATGATTACTTAGCGGTGGGTCAAGAATTGAAGTTGCCAAAAATTGCAGGAAGTACTGTTGAAAACCAGCAAACGCAATTATATACTTCATATACGGTTCCTCCAAAAATGAATTTCTTTCAATTGGAGCAGAAGTTTGGCGTAAAGTCAGATGAGATTGTTCGTTTGAATCCTGAAATTACTGAAAGAGGTGGATTGAAAGAAGGTATGGTTATCCGCATTCCTGAGAAAAAAGCAAATAGCGGTGTAATCAACACGGACAATTATAACTTTTACGAAGTAAAACCAAAGCAAACGGAATTCTCACTTACCCGTAAATTTGGTGTTAGCTACAAAGAGCTTTTAGCATTGAATCCAGATTTGGCCCAAGGGTTGAAAGCAGGTATGATTCTAAAACTACCAAAAGACCAAGAGGGTAACTTTGAAGTTCGTAATTCACTGGTTTTGGATAAAATTAACCTTGTGGATAGCATTGATGTGCAGAACAGACCAAAGTTGATGTTTCTTTTGCCTTTTAGGTTAGATAAGTTAGACTTGAGTGATAAAGACCGTGTGGCTAATGTTATTGATAAAAGAAATAGTCTTAAGTATAGCTTAGGTCTTTATTCAGGAGCGTTGGTTGCTATAGATTCTATTGCAGACTTAGGAATTTCAGTAGATGTTAAGACTTTTGATAACGAACTGAACCTTGATAGGACTAAAGAAATCTTGCAGAAAGAGAACCTTTCTGATTATGGTGCAATCATTGGGCCGTTAGATTTACCTTCTATGAAGGAAACAGCTTTAAGAGCAAGTGGAAAGAAAGTATCTCTTGTGGCGCCTATTCCTGCTAAGAGCGATTTAAGTTTAGCTAATGTATTCTTTTCTTATACTTCTGATGAGGTGCTACGTGATCATATGATTGAGTATGTGCAAGGCAAGCGTAATGCTGAACAGCATGTAATTATAATTGCAGATGACAAGAACAAAAAGGTTAAGGAGCAATTATTGTTAGGTTTCCCTGGAGCTGATACTTTAAAAGTAACTCAGGAAGAGAAAAATATTGGTATTAACATTGAAAAGTTGACTGAACTTCTGTCGGAAGAATCTGATAACTGGGTGTTTGTAGAAACTGATAATTTCAAATTGGTGTCAAGTGTGAGTTCTATTTTGAACTCAATGAACACCAAAGATAGAAAGGTGCGCATGTTCACAACGAACAAGAACAATGCTTTTGACAATGAGGTAATCAGTAACTCACATTTATCAAACTTGCACTTTACATATCCTTCAGTATATAAAATAGGATCAAACGATTCTTTTTCTAAGCGTTACGAAAAACGATTTGGCAGTACGCCAGATAGGTATGCCGTGCGTGGTTTTGATCTTACTTTTGATATTTTGTTGAAGTTGGCTTATAAGAATAATATGGTTGAAGCCTCTAAGCTTATTGGTGAAACTGAATACTCCGGTAGTAAGTTTGACTATGAAAAGGAAGGTGCTTCGGGGTATTTTAATCAGTCATCATACATTCTAATGTTTGAAGACCTGCGTATTAAGCAAGCTGAGTAAGTTTAGAAATCACTGAAATTAATTTCTTTTTTATATGAGGTAGTACTAACTTAGGACTTGCGAATAGATTTATTAATTCTAAACCCTAAGTTAGTATGACATCAAAAGTAACCTACAACGGAGATTTAAGAACCACCTGCGAACATATGCGGTCTGGTGATACTTTTATTACAGATGCTCCTGTAGATAATAATGGGCTAGGGCAAGCCTTTTCGCCTACGGATACTGTGGCAACCGGATTGGGAAGTTGTATGATTACCATGATGGGAATTAAGGCCAAGGGGCTGGATTTGAAATTAGATGGCTCTACTGTTGAAATCAAAAAGCACATGGCTACTGAGCCAAGAAGAATATCTAAAATTGAAGCGAAACTGATTCTGCCTTCTATCGCTTCCGATAAGGAAAGGAAGATTTTAGAGAATACCGCTAACACGTGTCCTGTACTTTACAGCTTGCATCCAGATATAGAAAAAGTAATAACATTCCATTGGGAACTTTAAAATACGGTCTTTGTTTGCTTTGTCTTTGTGTGTTTGGAACTGTTTCTTCTCAAGAAGAGGAAACAATTATTTGGAGCGCAGATAGAAAGCTGCAATGGTCAGATTTTAAAGGAACTTACTTTAAAACCCATTGGGCCGCCGCTACAACCGCAAGTGGTGTTAGTTATTCATTCTCTTCTTTTAAGAAAGATGGTCAGACATACTTAGATTTTGTAGTGCAGAGTGAGTTTATCCCTGGGAAATCATGGTATCGTCCAGAAGTGTGCGATTCAGTCATTTTAAGCCATGAGCAATTACACTTTGATATATCCGAGATCTACGCTAGAAAAATGCGGGAGCGGCTCTCTGAGGCTCAATTTACGATGAATGCTAAGGCAGAAGTGAAAGTCATTTATAAGACTATTCTAAAAGAGTTGAATGATTTTCAAAATAAATACGATAGGGAAACCAATTTTTCTCAAGATTTGGAAAAGCAAATACTTTGGAACCGGCAGATTGAAACAGCCCTTAAATAATAAAAAGCCCTCTTAGAGTTCTACTCTAAGAGGGCTTTTTATTATTATTTTAGTTTCTTAAAACCTGAAAGAAGCACCTATAGTTAAAAAGGCAACCCCGTAACCAGCTTCTGCAAAACCGGCAATGTTATCCGTAAAGTACCAACGGCCACCAACGAAAGCGGTAGCACCTGGTCTGCTGTTTAAATCACTAAATTCATCTCCACCTAGAAGTCTAACAGAGGCCATAACTCCACCGTAAACGTCAAGATTGTCAACATCTAATCCAGTGTAATGGTAAGCTCCGCGAACACCTATGATTGTATATGACCAGCTGTAATCATTACCGAAAAAATCATTGTCATAACTGAATCTTTTATAACCAAGGTAACCTCCTAGGCTTACTACACCAGGACCAGGAACATCCCAAACACCTCTTTCGTAACTAGCACTGAAAACAGGACTTTGAGTAGATGTAGTGTATCCTCCATAATAACCTCCTAGACCAATACCGGCGTTAATGGCATTTGTGCCTACTTCAAACTCTTGGGCAGAAGCAAACTGTACTAAGAAAGCAAATGTTGCTAATAATGTAATTGTCTTTTTCATTTTAATAATGTTTAGTGTAAAGTCGTTATTTAGAAATAATGCTGGGGTAAAAATACACACATATTTTAAATAACATTCTTTCTGCTTCTCTTTTTTAGTTTGTTGTAAAATTGAATTTATGGCTTGGATGTATTTGGTATAGAGCTAGGTAAAGGAATTTTGATTAAAGTTTTTTTTAGTTGAAAGTTGTTTCCACAGTACAGTGCCGTTTATAGTCAAAAATGTATTCGTTTTATATTGATAACTGTCGATTTTGTTGGTCTGACCTCCTTTTTATCAAGATATATTTGGTAATCATAGTCTCAAACTATGAAGGTATTATGTGTTTGTATTGACGTGATTGGATAAATATGTAAAAGGTAAGGGAGATTGCGCATTTGTGAACAATGGTTCTCATATAGAGGTAGCGGTGCAGAGAAAAGAAGATTTTTTGAAAAAATTATTGGGGTAAAAAAAAACCTCCCCGAAGGGAGGTTAGTAAGTTTTAAATGTCACAAATGGTGATACCCTCTTTAAGGGCTGCAATTTTATCATCCCATGTAGGTATGAATTCTTGAGCAACGTAGCCAGTATAGCCAGTAGCTAGAATCGC
Organism: Zobellia barbeyronii; assembly: GCF_018603515.1. GTDB lineage: Bacteria > Bacteroidota > Bacteroidia > Flavobacteriales > Flavobacteriaceae > Zobellia > Zobellia barbeyronii. The sequence continues at coordinate 490,035 of NZ_JACATN010000003.1, read as the reverse complement.
CTTCATTATAGCAGGGTAAAAAAGCTCTTGTGTGTCATTAATTTCATTTCTACCAGGGTTTCCTCCTGTATGGTAATGACCAAAATATTGGTTGTAGTCTTGAATGTTGCGAATAATATCACCTTCCATAATTTGCATATGGTAAATGTCATAAAGCAATTTAAAGTTTTCGGAACCTATAGCTTTACAAAGTTCAACACCCCAAGGCGTGGTGTCACACATATAATCTGGGTGATTCACTTTAGAGTTTAAAAGTTCCATTTGTATAACAACACCGTGTTTTTCTGCAATCGGCATAATTTTTTTAAGTCCTTCTGCACAGTTTTTTAATCCTTCTGCATCGTCCATACCATTTCGGTTTCCGCTAAAACAGATAAGGTTGGTGTAACCAGCAGCAGCTACTTTTGGAATGTGTTGTGAATAATCTGCAATTAGTTCTTCATGTAGAGAAAGGTCGTTCCATCCTTTTTCAATTCCAAAACCGGCTCCCCAGCACATAGAGGAATGAATTCCATATTTTTTCATTAAAGGCCATTCTTCCGGACCTGTAAGATCCATAGCTTTGATACCAAGTTCGTTCAGGCTTTTTAAGAAATCTTCCAAAGGAATCTTTCCGTAACACCAACGGCAAACACTATGGTTAATATTTTCTTTTAATTTTACGCTTTCTGTATTAGAAGGTGCCATGGCATTCGTAGTTTTGCAGGCCACCAATCCAACCGATGCGGCGGCAGATGTACCGATAAATTTTCTTCGTTTCATAATTTTTTGGCTATTAGGCGGAAATAAAGATAAAATATTTAGATTTAATAATGAACATAGCTCCGGATAAACAAAAATTGATTGAATTGGCTCATTATAGAATGCCATTTGGAAAATATAAAGGCAAGTATTTGGTAAATCTTCCCGAGCCATATCTCATATGGTATCAACAGAAGGGTTTTCCTGATGGAAAATTAGGAATTCTCCTCAAATCCATGCTAGAAATTAAGATAAATGGGCTAGAGCCGTTAATTTATCGGATTCAAAAAGATTTTCCTAGGTAAAGCCTATGATTTCCAAGGGGGATTTATATCTTTGTGCCCCGTAACAAAGAACACCAATATGTCGCAGACAAAGTATATTTTCGTTACGGGAGGTGTTACTTCTTCTCTAGGGAAAGGCATTATAGCCGCATCACTCGCCAAATTGCTACAGGCACGTGGCTATAAGACAACGATTCAGAAATTAGACCCGTATATCAACGTGGATCCAGGTACGCTAAATCCGTATGAACATGGCGAATGCTATGTGACCGACGATGGAGCAGAGACCGATTTGGACCTTGGGCATTACGAACGTTTTTTGAACGTACGTACTTCTCAGGCCAACAACGTAACTACAGGACGTATTTATCAAAGCGTAATTGAAAAAGAACGCCGAGGGGAGTTTTTGGGCAAGACCGTTCAGGTAGTACCTCATATTACCAATGAAATTAAACGACGTGTTCAACTGTTGGGTAATAGTGGTGAGTATGATATTGTAATTACTGAAATAGGGGGTACGGTAGGTGATATCGAATCCTTACCTTATATAGAGGCCGTAAGGCAACTACTATGGGAGCTTGGTGATAATAACGGTATTGTTATTCATTTGACACTTGTACCTTATCTTTCTGCTGCAGGCGAATTGAAAACAAAACCAACGCAGCACTCCGTTAAAACTTTAATGGAAAGTGGTATCAAGGCAGATGTACTTGTTTGTCGTACGGAGCATGAAATTTCTGATGAGATAAAAGAAAAACTAGCGCTTTTCTGTAATGTAAGGCGTGAAGCAGTTATACAATCTATTGATGCTTCTACCATTTATGACGTTCCGTTGTTGATGCAAGAAGAAGGTTTAGATACTGTGGTGCTTAAAAAATTGGCATTGGCAGATGTTGTAGAACCAGACCTTACCCAATGGAAAGAGTTTTTGGACAAGCATAAGAATCCTAAGAACGAAATCAACATTGGCCTTATAGGTAAGTATGTTGAGCTTCAAGATTCATATAAGTCTATTTTAGAATCTTTTATTCACGCAGGTGCAGTTAATGAAGTTCGTGTAAACGTAAAATCTATTCACTCAGAACATTTACCTGGAAAAAGTCTTGATAAATTGTTGAAGGATTTAGATGGTATTCTTGTAGCGCCAGGTTTTGGTGAACGAGGTATAGAAGGTAAGATTAGAGCTGTGCAATATGCCCGCGAAAACAAAATTCCGTTTTTGGGTATTTGTTTGGGTATGCAAATGGCAGTAATTGAGTACTCACGTAATGTGTTGGGCTTAAAAGATGCCAACTCTATGGAAATGGATGAAAAGACGCCAAATCCTGTTATTAATTTAATGGAAGAGCAGAAAACCATTGTCAATAAAGGAGGTACCATGAGATTAGGAGCATGGGACTGTGAACTTCTAGATGGCAGTTTGGCAAAAGAAATCTATAAAGGTGCAGATAGTATATCTGAAAGACACCGTCACCGTTATGAATTTAATAGTGATTTTAAAGAGAAACTTGAAGCAAAAGGTCTTAAAGCAACGGGTATAAATAAAGAAACAGGTCTTGTTGAAATCGTTGAAATACCAGAGCATCCTTGGTTTATTGGTGTTCAATACCACCCAGAATACAAAAGTACGGTAGACAGTCCGCATCCGTTGTTTGTAGGGTTTGTTAAAGCAGCACTTAAACATAAAAAGCAATAAATTAATGCCATTCTGGCATAATCTGTACAATTGGACATATATTTGCTAATTGACTGAACCAAACCCCTGTGCATGACCGATTTGATTTTGAAGCAATCGGTTTAATAACAATTATTTAGATGGAAGAAAAGAAAGTAGATATAAATTCTATAATCGGTTTTGTACTGATTTTTGGAATATTGATATTTATGTTTTATCAGAATCAGCCCACTCCAGAAGAGCAAGCAGCTGAAAAAGCAAAACAAGAGCAGGTTGTAAAAGAGGAAAGCAAAGAGGTCTTACCATCTGAAAAAGTTGAACAATCTCCAGTAGTTAATCTTCAAGATTCTACTGCAGTTGCTAATTATCAAGGTAAAATAGGTGCTTTTGGTTTCACGCAGCCATCCGATAAGATTACTAAACTAGAGAACGAACTAGTTTCTCTTGAAATTAGTAATAAAGGTGGTCAGATAGTAGAGGCACGTATGAAACAATATCATACGTATGATTCTATTCCTGTGTACTTAGTGCATGATGGAAATGCTTCTTTTGGTGTAAACTTTACTACTTCTGATAATAGAGTTTTAAATACTAAAGATCTTTATTTTGAGCCTTCTTTAACCGAAAATAATGGGAGTAAGGTTCTTTCAATGAAAGCCAAAGCGGGTCCGAACAATTTTTTTGAGTACCGTTATGAAATGAAAGAAGGGGAATACCTTGTAGATTTTACTATACGTTCGCAAGGACTTAGTGGTATTATAGACAGTAGTAGACCTGTAGATTTAGAATGGGACCTAAAAGGTATACGTCACAATAAAAGTGTAGAGTACGAGAACAAATACACGGAGCTGACTTATAGCCATGAAGATGGTAAGATTAGCTACCTATCGCTGGCTAGTGATGATGATGAAAAAGAAGAAGATGTAAAGTGGTTATCGTACAGACAACACTTTTTTAGTTCTATGTTAGTTGGCAAAACTAACTTTAAGACTGCAGAGCTTACTTCTAAGAATTTAGTTGAAGAAGAAAGTAAAGATACCAAATTTACCAAATTGTTTGGTGCAACAATGCCTTTGGAATTAACAGGAGGTGAAGTGGCGCAAAATATGCACTGGTATTATGGTCCTACGGATATAAAGGTATTGAGCCAATATAAAGAGTTGGGTCTTGATGATTCTATTCCTTTTGGATGGGGTATTTTCGGTTGGTTAAACCGTTATTTATTTAATCCTTTCTATTCCTTTTTAAGTTCTGTCTTACCATTTGGTTGGGCTATTGTGGCTATGACCGTTTTGGTTAGATTGGCAATGTCTCCTGTAACTTATAAGTCGTACTTATCTCAAGCTAAAATGAAGGTTCTAAAACCTGAAATAGCAGAATTGGGAGAGAAGTATAAGGATAATGCCATGAAAAAGCAGCAAGAAACTATGAAGCTTTATGGTAAAGCTGGTGTGAGCCCCATGAGTGGCTGTATTCCTGCTGTACTGCAGATGCCTATTTTCTATGCATTGTTCATGTTCTTTCCAACTTCTTTCGCATTGCGTCAGAAACCATTTTTATGGGCAGATGATTTATCATCGTATGATGTTGTTGCTAACTTGCCATTTCATATTCCATATTATGGAGATCACGTAAGTTTATTTCCAATTTTGGCTTCTATCGCTATATTCTTTTATATGACGATGACTACAGGTCAGAATATGCCACAACAACCAGGTATGCCTAATATGAAATTTATCATGTACCTAATGCCTCTAATGATGTTGTTTTTCTTTAACAACTATGCTAGTGGACTTAGTTTGTACTACTTTGTATCTAACATGATTACTATTGGTATTATGTTGGTAATCAAGAATTTTATCTTGGACGACAAGAAAATTCATGCGCAGATACAGGAGAATAAGAAAAAGCCTAAGAAAGAGAATAAGTTCCAGAAAAAGATGCGTGAGATGATGGAGCAGGCTGAAAATCAGAAGAAAATAGACAAGAAATAAAAAGTCTAAATTATATAGAGTTTAATGTAAATAAAAACCCTGACAGATATCTGTCAGGGTTTTTTGCATTAGTTAGGTTGGTTTGGTAAGATTTGGGATTGTAAAGATGCAGATAAACCAAGCTTAAAAAAAAAGAGAGTTGTCAAGTGCTCTTTTTTGTATGCTAACTTGCACAGCTATGTTGTTTGGTAATTATTACTTTCAATAAAGCATTGTGAAATTTGAATTTGTATACAGTAAATACATAATTTAAATTCGTTAAAATGCTTTGCTTATTTCATACGGTTTTACCGTATACTGTTAAAAATCAATTATTTGTTATCAATACAAAAAAAGAAAAAGGCCGCTAAATTTAGCGGCCTTTTGTGTGAGCAATATGTTTTTAATTTATTCTTGCTAGTTACTCGGAATAAGTACAGTATCTATAGCATGAATTATTCCGTTTATAGCTTGAACATCAGCTTTTACAATTGCAATTCCTGTATTTCCGGCTCCATCTGTGATAACAAAAGTTTCATCAGAAGCAGTAAATGTCAACGCATCACCTTGTAATGTTGCAGGAGAAACCAATCCGTCACTTAAATCTCCAGAAACAATATTGGCTTCAGCAATTACATGATGTGTAAGAACCGCAGTTAAGTCTTCCCCGGCAGGCACTTCTGCTAATGCTGCAAAAGCACTATTTACTGGGGCAAAAACTGTAAAAGGGTTATTTTCAGTTGTCGAACTTAAAATAGATACAAAATCAGGTTGTCCTTCTGAAGTAAGAGCTCCAACTAAAGATGAAAAGTTTTCACTGTCAGCAGTAGCAAATGTAACAACAGTAGGTAAGTCAATTACCGTATCTACTGCATGTATGATACCGTTAGTTGTTACCACATCTGCAATAATAACTTTGCTAACACCATTTAATGTTACACCATCGTCAGTGTTTACATATATACTTAAGTTATCACCATCTACGTTTGCAGCTGCTGTATTGGCATAGCTATTACTTAAATCGCCTGCTGCTAAAGCTGCTCCTGCAATTACGTGATTAGCAAGAATGTTGTTCAATTCGTTTTCATTAGGATTTTCAAATGCAGTAAATGCATCGTTAGTAGGAGCGAACACAGTAAACTTCTGTTCGGCATCACTTAGTAAATCGGTAAAAACTGTATTGCCATCCGTTGTTAATGCGCCCACCAATGAAGTAAAAGCGCTATTATAGGTAGCATGATTAACTACATTTGGTAAACCTATTACCTTGTCCACAACATGAATAGTTCCGTTAGAAGCTTCAATATCTGCGGTAGATACAGCAGAACCATTAATAGTTACACCTTCTGTAGTGTTTACATATAAACTTAAGTTTTTTCCATCAACACCAGCTGTGGAAGATGAGCTATAATATGTAGTTTCTAAATCTGCGGCTTTTACGTTGCCACTAACAACATGATTTAATAATACTTGCTTTAAGGTTTCTTGAGGAATGTCGTCTAACGAAGCAAAATTATTTTCAGTTAGAAAAGCTTGAAAAGCAGTATTAGTAGGAGCGAATACAGTAAAAGGACCAGTTCCTTGTAGTGTAGAAACCAAATCAGCTTCGTCAAGGGCTTCTACTAATATGGATAAGTTAGAATCGGTAATAGCGATATCTACAATGTCGGTCTCAGTTTCCATTGGAATTTCTGGTGCATTGTCATCATCACTACATGACACAAAAAAGATAGAAGCTAGGGCTAGGGGTAAAATACCTTTAAAATTGTTGAGAATCATAATACATATATTAATTGTTCATATTTAATGGGTAGAACGGAAAATGGAATCATTCTAGGCCACTTTTCTAATTTAAATCTGTGGCAATTTATAATAAAAATATCATTTTGTTTAACTCTTTTGTAAAAAAGTTGAACACTTTTGGTTTTAAGGAAATGCTAAAATTGTATTTGAAAAGGTACAATCCGTGTTTATTGACTAATTTTGCAATCTTATTATTGAGCATGAAAAAAGTAGTTGTAGGCCTCTCAGGAGGAGTGGATTCAAGTGTGACCGCATACCTTTTAAAAGAGCAAGGGTATGAGGTAATAGGCTTGTTTATGAAGAATTGGCATGATGACTCGGTAACTATTTCGGAAGAGTGCCCGTGGTTAGAAGATAGTAATGATGCTCTAATTGTGGCCGAGAAGTTGGGTATACCTTTCCAGACCGTAGATTTAAGTGTTCAGTATAAAGAACGTATTGTAGATTATATGTTCGCGGAATATGAAAGAGGACGTACCCCTAATCCTGATGTGCTCTGTAATCGCGAAATCAAGTTTGATGTTTTTATGGACATTGCTTTGCAATTGGGTGCAGATTACGTAGCAACGGGTCACTATTGTAGAAAAGGAACGATTAAGAATGATGATGGTTCTGAAACTTATCAGCTTTTAGCGGGTAAGGATGATAACAAGGATCAGTCGTATTTTCTTTGTCAGCTTTCACAGGAGCAATTATCAAAAACGTTGTTCCCAATCGGGCATTTGAATAAACCAGAAGTACGCCAAATTGCTGCAGATAATGATTTAATTACCGCAGATAAAAAGGATTCTCAGGGGCTTTGTTTTATTGGAAAAGTACGTTTGCCTGAATTTCTTCAGCAGAAGTTAAAACCTAAAAAAGGAGTAATTGTTGAGGTCCCTTCTGATGTTTCTCAATATCATAAAGAATTGCCTCAATTTGAAAATAAGCAAGCAGAGTTATCTTTTTACGCTGAAAAACCAGTCTATCATGTTGAAGATGGTAAAGTAGTAGGTGACCACCAGGGAGCTCATTATTTTACCAAAGGGCAACGAAAAGGACTTGATGTAGGAGGTACCAAAGAACCGTTGTTCGTTATTGATACTGATGTTAATGAAAATGTAATCTATACGGGGCAGGGTAAATCGCATCCAGGTTTGTACCGAAGAACGCTTTTTATTACGGATGAGGAGTTGCATTGGGTACGGAGGGATTTAGCGTTGAAGGAAGATGAAACTCTTGAAGTAATGGCACGTATTAGATATCGCCAGTCATTGCAAAAAGCTACTATTTATAAAGTTGCTGGTGGATTGTATGTTGATTTTGAGGAAAAACAATCGGCTATAACGGAAGGTCAGTTTGCTGCATGGTATCTTGGCGATGAACTTATTGGCTCTGGTGTAATTTCCTAATAGGTAGTTTTTCAATATATTCAATCCATGCAAAATAGAATAACAGAGCTCTTCGGAATAAAATATCCTATTGTTCAAGCAGGTATGATATGGACCAGCGGTTGGCGCTTAGCTTCTGCTGTCTCCAATGCAGGAGGCTTGGGATTGATTGGTGCAGGTAGTATGTATCCGCAAGTATTGCGCGAGCATATTCAAAAATGTCAGCAAGCAACCGATAAACCCTTTGGAGTAAACGTACCCATGCTTTATCCTGATTTGGATAAGTTGATGGAAATAATTGTAGAGCTGGGAGTTAAAATTGTTTTTACTTCTGCAGGAAATCCAAAAACATGGACTTCTTATTTACAGGAAAAAGGCATCACGGTAGTTCATGTAGTCAGTAGCTTAAAGTTTGCCCTAAAGTCTCAAGAGGCTGGTGTGGATGCTATAGTTGCGGAAGGTTTTGAAGCTGGAGGACATAATGGACGAGATGAAACTACTACGCTTACTTTAATTCCTGCCGTGAAGGAAAAAGTAACTATTCCTATAATTGCCGCAGGCGGTATAGCAACCGGTGCAGCAATGCTTGCCACAATGATTTTAGGTGCGGATGGAGTGCAAGTAGGTAGTCGTTTTGTGGCTAGTGATGAAGCTTCTTCACATCAGCTATTTAAACAAAAAGTAATAGAATCAGGTGAAGGTGATACCCAACTTGTTTTAAAAGAATTGGCTCCTGTACGGCTTATCAAGAACAAGTTTTATCAAGATATTCAGAATGCATACGCTAATGGTGCTTCAAAAGAAGACTTGATTTCTTTATTGGGAAGAGCTCGTGCCAAGCGAGGTATTTTTGAAGGTGATATGGAAGAGGGTGAGCTTGAGATTGGTCAAGTAGCATCGCTTATTCATACCATTAAGCCAGCAGCAAGTATTGTAAATGATATGATGACAGAATTTGAAGTTGCAAAGAAGAAAGTTGCTTCTTTATAATTTACAAATGATATAAAATAAAAAAGCCCTCCATTATGGAGGGCTTTTTTGTTGGTTTCTGTCTATCCTTCTTTAAGACTAGCAAGATATTCTATCAAATTTCGCAATTCTCTTTTTGAGATCAAACGACCCATTGGCGGCATAGCCGATGGCATATTCTCTCGTTTCTCAATCCGTGATATGGGTATATCCAAAGGCTCTGCCTCAGAAGTTCTTAAGGTAAGTTCCTCGTGAGTTTCGGCCTCAAGAATACCATTTACTACTTGTCCATCTTTCAGGGTAAGTGAAACGCTACCATAACCTGGAGCCAATCTTGCGCTAGGCTCAATAAGTGCTTCAAGGATTTGTTCTCTACTTAAAATATTTCCAATATTTTCCAGAGATGGTCCTACGTCACCACCTGCGCTGCCAATAGCATGGCATCGGGTACACTGGGCAGTTGGATTTTTATTGAAAACATTTCTACCGTCTCTGTAATTTCCGCCTACTAGAGTTTCTTTAAAGGCATCCATAGAGTTACCATTTTCCTTTAAAGGTTTTAGTTGTGCAATTAGGTTTTCATCTTTGGTTGCTTCAACTGCTTCAATAAGGTCTAGGATAACACTTTGCTTTAAGTGCTCTTCGCTAGCTTGTTTTATTAATCCTTCTAAAACTTCGCCACTTTTCTCAACAGGAAGTTCACCTAAAACACTTAACAATTGTTGTTGCTCACGAACTGATCCCTTTTGGAAAATAGGTTTGATGATGTTAGGGAGGTTCTCCTTGGATATGTCCATTTTCGGCATTAGGCTAATAGCTGTGGTACGCACATCTTTATCTCCGTCTTTCATACCATACTGCATGGCAGTTTCAACCTTATCAAAATTTAGTTTTCCTAATGCTTTCAAAACCTCAGACCTTACTTTTGGCGAGTTGTTCTTCTTCATGATAGCAAAAAGAGCATCGTTATGTGTATCGATTCCTAAGTTGGCTAAGGTGTTGGTGATACCTATAATAATGTCAACATCTGTGTCCTCAAGAAAATCTGGAATATCTTTTTCAATTTTCTGTTTTACAACATTAGGGTCTCTTTGTATTTCACCACGAAAACGGCCATCAACTCTATCAAGTACAGATGGTTCTGCCCATGTACCAATAGTGGCTAAAGCTTCACCTCTTAGTATATTAGACCTATTTTTATCTTTGGCAAAAGCGATAAGATTTTCTAATTCTTTATCAGTTCCCACACGAAGTGCTGCATTAATAGCCCTACGCAACAAAGGTTCTGAATTAAATTTTTCTACGGTTAACATATCTGCAAGCGCAGGAAGTGCAGCGTCAATAGACCAATCATCATTAATAGCTCTGGCGGCTTCGGTTACAATATACTCATCCTCGTCTTTTAAAAATTCTGCAACTGCAGGATCTTGAAGTCTACGTAAAACTAGAACTGCGGCTATTCGCAAGCTTCGGTTGGGGTTGTGCGCTAGAGTGGTAATAGATTCAGTTTTGCCAATTCTAGATAACGCTAAAACTGCGGCGTGTCTCAAATAAACATCTTCGTCATTGTTTGCTACGATAAAGTCTAATAAAGGCTCAACGGCAGCTTCGGTTTTAAATCTACCCAAAGCTTGAGCGGCAAAGAATTTTACACGCGAATTGTCATGCTTTAAAAGAGGAATTAATTTTGTTCCTGCATCAATATAATTTGCATCTCCTAAAATTTTAGCGGACTGAGCGATAATCTCAGGGTCGCTATCAGCTAATAGTGCCACAAGTGGCTCCGCTTCCGAAGTATCTTTATCTGCAACCTGACCAATACCCCAAATAGCGTGGATACGTGCAAATTGATTTGCATTATTAGCGGCCACTTCTTTAAGTTCTTGATAGCCTTTAGAGCCATTTTTCACCAACTGAAACTGAGCTTTCTTTCTAATACGCATATCTCCATAAGAAAGTAATTTTACCAACTCATCTGTGGACTGTTCTTTATAGTCCAAGGTCATTAGACGTTCGGTTTCTTTTCGTTCTTTCTCAAGGTCGTTTTTGGAATCGCTTACATCTAGCTTCCATACGCGACCATAGTTTTTAGTACCCCATCCGGTAATCCAATCGGCAACGTACATGGCGCCATCCGGACCAAATTGAATTCCAGTAGGTAGAACACCACTTAAGATACTTTTGTCTGTATTTAGCTCAAAAGAAGCTCCTTTAGGTTTTAAATCAAAAGCCCAAATGTTAGATCGGTCAGGGTTGCCCACAAATTCTACCAAAAAGAACTTGTTGAGCCAATCCTTACCTAAAGCAGTACCAGGGTTAAAAGTCATTCCGGTTGGGCCGTTATGGAAATTTTTAATAGGAGGTACTATGTATGCGGCTTGGCCTTCCCAGCGGGGAGTGAATAGCTTTTCATCCATCCATACTTTATAATCGTTGTTTTTTGGGTCTGTGTATTTACCATACTGCCAGTTAGAACGCCAACCTGAATCGGAACCTTCCACTAAGTGAACAAGTCTTTCGCTTTCTCCTGCATGGTCACCATCATTATCGGAAGAAATAATATTTCCGTAGGCATCAAAAACAAATTCATGGGTGTTTCTTAATCCTCTGGCAAATACTTCAAAATTGCTTCCATTAGGATTGGAACGTACAATAACCCCTTGGTTTGGGTATTTTAAGTTCTGGCCATCAACAGTGGTAAGGTTAGCGCCAATGTCTCCAATACCCCAATATATTTTACCATCAGGACCTTCAATGGCTCCGGACATTCCGTGAGCTGCAAATCCAATATGTACAGCAAATCCATGAGCAATTGATGTTTTTTCGTCTAGAATTAAATCATCATTGGTATCTGTCAAACGCCACATATCTGGGCCTACACCAACAAATACATCATTTTCACGTACTAAAAGTGCTCCGGCAACATCGGTAATTTCTTCATTGAAATCTTCTAGAATTCTGGTTGATTTATCTGCAATTCCGTTATTGTTGCTGTCTTCCAGCATCCAAATTTCATCTTTTTCTACAGTAAGGTCTTTCCAATCGTGACTGCCGTCATCGTTAAGGTCTGGGAGCCATTCGTTTTCTTCGCTCTTTTCGGGAGCAAAAGTATCGTGAAGGAATTTGCGCCTGTCTTCAACGGATTGCAATGAAATGGAAGATGTCATCCAATCTTGATGCCCTCGGATATCAAATTCTGAGTTTTTTTGCCGATTGGTACGTGTGAGGTAAACTTTGCCCTCATCATCAATTTGCATGGCAATAGGATCTGGGGCTAAAGAATCTGAAGCCCATAGCGTCAATTCTAAGCCATCTGCAATTTTAGGGCTTATTCCTTCTCGTATTTCTTGAGCTCTACTTACTTCCGTAAGGGAGTCTTCTACAATAACCAACGGGGTTTCCTTTGGTTTTTTAGGCTTGGACTCGCAAGCGCAAAATAGTGTGGTGAGAAGCGATAACGCTAATAAACGGGTGAGTTTGGTTTTGTTTGTCATTGTTGTTTTGTATTCATTGGTAAGTAGCCAATAAAAATAGGCAATTCTGAATACAGTAAACGACAAGCTTTTAATCTTTTTGTTGTGCGGATATGGCCCTTACTATAATCATTGCTTTGTCCTTTTCGTCCTCACGCACATGAATGTCCAACTCGCCATTAATATTGGCAGCAAACCCTGCTAGACGGGCAGATTCAGAGGCGTCCTTGATAATTGGACTAATACCAACTTCGTTTAATTTTTCTTCTATACGTTGAGCTGTAAAGCGGTTTCCTGAGTAAATTTTAACTTCATTTGATTTCATAACTTCATTTTTATAACAATATAAAGTTAGCGTGTTATTACATGTGGAAGACCTCATAAAACGTTAATTTTTGATCCTATAAATCTGATGAGAGAAAATAATTTCTAGTTTTCAGAATAGGTCAGAACACTTACTGTAACTAATAGTTGACCTACATGGCGCTGGCTGTGTTCTGCGGCATGAAATAGAAGACCCAAAGTTGTTGACGGAAGTTTTTTTCTTCCTACCGTACGCTCTTCTTTTAAAGTATTTTCTGTTAGGTTTTTAAAAAACGATAATGCTTGTTCGGTTTTATTTTGAAAGTTGATGATAAGGTCTTTTGTATGGAGTTGTTCATTCGGCTTTCCTTCTTGAGAGAGGTAGTTGAATTGCAATTCTGATAGGTTTTCAGATTTAGAATAAGTCATCATGCGGTCTAGCACTCCGGTAATATGCTGTAAGTGAAACCCAACTGAAGCTCTTCCAGCAATTTTGGTCCATAATTTGTCCTCCGGAAAATCAAGCAAATAGCGCTCTATTTCCTCCGAAGATTGTAATAGAGCATGTGCAGCAGGTTGCAATAGCAATGGAATTTCTGGAATAGGTCCGCGGAGCCAGACTTCAGGTTTAGGGTCTTGCATGGGTTTTGTCCTAGTTTAATGACTGTGGTTGTAATGTTCCTTTAAAATATCCTGGCCAAAATCATTGGTTAAATCGCGAACTACGGTATGCACGTGGTTGGCATTGTTTTGTGTGTTATCATACTCAATTAAAATGGTAGGCCCTTGAATATGATAATAATGTCCTTGGCCAGGCTTTAAGCTGCCTGCCCAAGCAAAAGAAAGCTTATTGAAATCTGCTTCTTCAATTTTAGTTTTGAGCGATTTTGAAAATTCAGCTTTGTAGTTATTTAAATAGAGATTCAAGAGTTTTTGAAAGATTGCTTTTTGTTCTTCTGATAGATCAGAAAATAGAATTCCGTTGGGTTCTAAGTTAGATACGGTTCTGTTGTTTTTTGTAAATATTTCATAAGGGGCCTCATTAGAAAATACCGCTTTGGTAAGTTGTTCTTTAGAGAGCGAGTTCAGAAGTTCAAAACCTATTTCAGTCTCTTTTTTTAGCACTTGTTTTCCTTGTGATTTTCCACTAGGAACTACACCGGGATTAGAGCCTATAAAAGAAGGTGTGGCAGATATCATAGTATCTTCTGAGGCAATGAAATTTAAAGACACATGATGGCCTTCAAAACGCCAGCCCCAAAATTCTCCTGCAGCGGGTTTGCCAAAAATAGAAAAGTGATAGTTTAGGGCGTCTCTCATAGGAGTTCCATCTGGCATCTTCTTTTTGTTATTTTCTAGAACAGCTAATATATTTTCTAGCGCCATGATTTCTGATGCTTTACGGAAACCTTCTTGGCTAAGAGAGGCTTTTAATAAGTTGGTTGCAGCTTCTTTTTGCTTCTCATTAAAATTATTAAAAGTTGGTCCTTTTCTTTGGATCGGCACATAATTAAAATTGAAACGTTCATCATCGTTAAGTTGGAACTGAGCTTCTTTTAGAAGACCTGCATCCATAGTACTGAGAAAATCTTGGGCTAGAGTATGTAATTCTTGAGTGTGACCTATTGCAAAAAATAAAATGCAGAAAGGTAATAATAACAGTTCTTTAAGTCTCATTACTTTAGTTTCTTATAGCGTAGAGTACTAGTAAGCATTAAATGTAATAAACTGTTGCTAAATTAACTAGCTATAAGATCACCAACCACAATTGACCTCAGTATAAAAAAGAGTACTTCTAAATAATAGATTTGATGGTTAATTAACAGGAATAGAAATCCTGCAATTAATATACGCTGTAGCTTAAGAGGTTTAAAGAAGGTTTACGCATAAGATTTAGTTCTTCTGAATATCCAGACTTCGTAAAAGTGCGTAATAAAGTTTCAAAATTAGTACCGTCGGTAATTAATTTAAGCTGGTATTCTTCGCATTTAATAATAACCTGAGTCTCGGAAATTTTATATTCTGATGGGTAGACCTTAAATAAACGAGCAACGCGGCTTGGTATGCCCATTTTTATTAGAATATGCATTGGAGAAAGATAGAAGGTATCTATAGTTTCTTTGCCCCTAACTAAACTAATAGACTCTATTTCATTCTTTAATAGAGGGATTATACTTTCATGATTATTAAAGTTACCCGCTACCATAATCCCCTTTGGTGAAATTTCTAAATCACATCTGGTCTGAGATAAAAGTAAATCTGTTTTGTAGTCTTTGTTCTTAAAATCTACAAGACGAAATCTATATTTTGGCTTGGACCGTAAAAAATTGAAAAATGTCGGGGACGTTTTAGCAACTAAAGGAGATGTTCTCTTCATTCCTGTTCTCTTAGGTTTGGTTCGTAAATAGATTTTAAAGGGGCGGTATGTTTGCATACCTACTGGGGACTGCAATTTACAGAATTATGACGAAATTTTTGGGCGGTTAAACGAGGATAGAGCTAAAAATGGGGGTTATTAAACCCACATTTTATTGCCTATCACTTGTGACTATTAGGGTTGCGAATTGATTATAAAATCATTTTAAAGTTATCAACATGGACGTTGGTGATAACTTGTTAACAACTTTTTTCGACTTTATTCGTTGTGGTAGAAAATTGTGTTTACAGAATATAGTTAAAGAAGTCCCCGAGCCTTGATTTCTAGGTACTTATTGATGGTATTCATGGTTAAGTTCTCTGGCTTGGTTAAGATGGTCTGAATACCATATTTCTGAAGTTCTTTCTGCATTAAACGTTTTTCTAGCGTAAATTTTTCAGCTATTGTTTTGTGGTAGATGGTTTGAATGTCATGGGCATCTTTAGAAATTAGAGTGTCCAATTCTGTGTTCTCAAAGAATATGACCACCAGCACATGCTTTTTGGCAATTGCACTTAAGAAAGGAAGCTGTCTTTTTAAAGCAGATATATGTTCAAAGTTGGTATAGAGTAGAAGTAAACTTCTTTGGTTTACGTTCCTTTTTATATGGGCATAGAGCATGCCATAATCTGCATCGGTAAACTGGGTATTAATATTATAAAGCTTTTCTAAAATGGTATTTAAATGGGTAATTTTTTGAATGGCGGGAACAAAGGATTCAATTTTTTTAGAGAATGCAATCATGCCCGTTTTGTCGTTTCGTTTTAAGGCGACATTAGAAAAAGCCAAAGCGGAATTAATGGCGTAATCCAATAATTTAAGTCCGTTAAAAGGCATTTTCATTACACGGCCTGTATCAATAATAGAATAAATAGGCTGTGAGCGTTCATCTTGGTATTGGTTAACCATTAATTGGTTCTGTTTGGCAGTAGCCTTCCAGTTAACAGTCCTAAAATCATCTCCTTGAACATATTCTTTTATCTGTTCAAATTCTTGGGTGTGTCCAATACGACGTATTTTTTTAAGACCTATTTGGGTAAGTTTATTATTGATAGCTAAAAAATCGTACTGCTGCATTTGGATGATGCTCGGGTACACCGGGACCATCTGGTCTTTCTGAAAAACGAACTTTCTTATAATTATTTTTAAAGGTGATGAGGCAAAAACATTTAAGTTTCCAAAAACATATTCTCCACGGTCAACAGGTCTAACCGTGTATTTAAATTCTTTCTTTTCTCCTTTTGATAAACTGATTTTATGTTCAAAATCGCGCTTTTGAAATTGAGCGGGTAGCTCATCAATAATTGAAACCTGTGTCAGGAATGTATAGTGACTTTCAAACTTTATTAAAATAGGATTTAAATCACTATTGGATAATTTTTTTGGTAATATCCTGGATGCTTTTATACCTGTTTTAGCGGTATATAATAAATACGCATCAAATAAGAAGAGCGCAATTAAAAGTAAGCTCAGAAGCCATGCAATAGGGTAGAGCACGGGTATCCAATAGCTGAGTATAAAGCTAGCTGATAGTATAGCTATATACCTAAAGAAAACGTTGTGTATGTAGAACGATTTTAAAAATTGCATTCTTATCTCGGGATTTCTACCGACTCTGTTATCATTTGGATTACGCTTTCTGTGGTCATGCCCTCCATCTCACGTTCAGGAGTTAAAATTACCCTGTGGTTAAGAACTGGTACCAATGTTTTTTTAATGTCTTCTGGGGTAACAAAATCTCGTCCACTAATTGCAGCAAAGGCTTTTGCAGCATTTAATGTGGCAATGGAAGCTCTAGGGGAACCTCCCAAATAAAGATGCGGATGGTTTCTTGTTTTTGAAATAATCTCTGCAATGTATTTTATAATCTTCTCTTCAACGATAACTTCTTGAATGTTCGCTTTAAAACCAGCTAATTGTTCCGGTGTCAATACCCCGTTTATAAGTTCTTTTACTATAGCGCCTTTGCGTTCATGGTGAGTCTTAATAATTAAAACTTCTTCCTCTAGTGAAGGGTATTCCACTTTAATTTTAAATAAGAATCGGTCTAGTTGCGCTTCGGGTAGGGCATAAGTCCCTTCTTGGTCAATAGGGTTTTGTGTAGCCAATACCATAAACGGTGCTTTCATTTTATAGGTGGTTCCGTCCATAGTTACTTGGCGTTCCTCCATGGTTTCGAACATGGCCGCCTGTGTCTTTGCTGGAGCCCTGTTTATTTCATCAATCAGAATAATATTAGAAAAAATAGGACCTTTTTTATATTCAAATTCAGACGTCTTTACGTTAAAAATGGAAGTACCAAGGATATCGCTAGGCATTAAATCCGGTGTAAACTGAATTCGACTAAAATCTGTCTTCAATGTTTTTGCAAAAAGTTTTGCGGTAATAGTTTTGGCTATACCAGGCACACCTTCAATAAGTACATGTCCATCAACTAATAGAGAGACAATGAGAAGTTCTATGAAATTCTCTTGTCCTATGATGACTTTTGAAAGTTCTCTTTTTATTCCATCAACGGCATTCTTTAAATCTTCTAACGGAATACGATTGTTGAAGTTGAGTTCTTCATTTTGCATCTCATTATTTTCCATGTGATTTCTTTTTAAAATTTTCTATGGCCGAATTCAGTTTTTGCAACTCAATGTCGGTCAAATTATCTTTTGCTTCCAATTGTTCTAAAAGTGAAAAAAGTGCTTTTATTTCTTCCTTACTATGATTGCTGCGCATAGCTAAATTGGTATAGAACGAATCATCTCTTTTTAGGGTGCTCATGTAAAAACGGGAACGGATGTATTCTAAGAAATGAGCAATTTTATGTTCGGTAATTTGTTTTCTTTCACCTTTTTCAAAATACATATCTGCAATGGTACGGGTAAATGCCAGTGTCTGATTTTTAAGTGGAATAATCACCGGTATGGCCCTTTGCTTGCGCTTTCCTTCAAAAAAGACATAAATAACCACGCCAATCAAAGCAAGATAATAGGCCCATTTGAACTCCTTGGTATTTAGAAAGACATACATAGGTGAAGTGTAAACGGCTTTTCCGCTTTTATGGTGGTTATCCATATAAATGGTGCGGGAGTCGTCTAAATAAGACAGGACCCCTGCAGTATACTGCTTATTGTTATCTTTTAAAATGAAATAATTTGTAAATGCTTTAGGGAAAGTACTTAGAATGATCTCTCCTTTGCCAAATGACCTTTTGATTACGTTGTTTACTTCTTCATCCTTCTTTTTGTTCTTCTCTATATTGGCTACAGTTCCCAAAATAGTCATAGAATCTGTTCCGTATTTCATAAAATACGTTACATAATCTTCTTTCTTGAAAACGTAACCGTCTTCTGAATCTAGCAAGGGGTTAACCAATCTATGTTTATGGGACCGTATGTTTTCTAACCCGCTAAAAAGAGTAGCGGTATTTAGTTTAAGAGTGTCCAGAAGTTTCTCTTCATAATTTTCTGAAGCAATAAAAAGGGTATTTCCCTTATCTACCCAATCTAAAAGAGAAAGTAGTTCTGCATCACCAAAATTAATATTATCGTTTAAGAAAAAATAAGTTCCTGATGCTTCTTCATTAGCTTTTAGAAACTCAAAAGGCGTAATGTTTACTTGTTTTATTTTTTTATCGAAAAGATGTTCCATAACATCGTTTAAGACAAAAGTGCCATAGGGTATCTTATGTTTGGCCACGTAGGAATTGGTCCAGTTTATTTCTTTGGGCCGGTTGTATTGCATAACCATCAACAATGCTACAGTAGCTACGGCTATGATTATATATTTTAGTCCTTTCTTATCCATTTGTGCGTATGATTTTTTCTATGGATAGAAAGGTTTTCTTTGCTTTTGAATACTCTATTTCTGTGATATGGAAATCTCCATACCAAGTAAAATCATATAAACGAGTTATGTTGATGAATGGATTTTGGAGCTCTGTCTTTGAAATTTCTTTTATATAATCGTCATTCGTTTTTTGTGATTCCCAAGAAATGAGTTCTTTCTCACTAAGTAGTTTTAGAACTTGCAAATAAGAATAACGAACCGCTAAACGGAAGTCGTTTTTAGCAAGTGCTTTTTGAATGAGGTCTTGAATGTTTTCATTTTTTATAATATGTTCTTCTTCGGATAATGAAACTAGAGCCTTATTACTTTTGGCCTGTCGTAGAGCACTGGCGTTAATGTTCAGAAAAAATCGAATAAGAATATAAATGAGGATGCCTAAAAGTAAATACGGTGCCAGACGTAAGAATGTAGCCAAAATACCTGATGCCTCTTCTACTCCAAAAATACCTTCTAAAATGCGTAAGATTAAATTGCTTAAATAACTTTTAAAGTCATCCCACCAAGTGCGCTCGGCTTCTATAACCTCATATTTAAAAGCATTGTCTTCGTAAAATTTGCTTAGATCAGAGTCGCTTATAGTTTTCGTTTTAAGCGCAACCGTATCATAGGCAATCCCTAAAGAGTCTTTCTGTGCAGTTAAAAACCCCGCGCAACATAGGCTTAGCCATAAGAAGAAATGCAGTTTCCGCATATTTATTCGTCGGTTCCTCCAAGATTTTTTATGCGTTCGTAAGTACCTGTAAAGTTCTTCTTTTCGTTTAAATCAAAATAAATTAAAACGCTGGCAACAACAGATATAATATTCAGTAGAAATTGGGCAAGCGTACTAATAATACCTAACACAATAGAAATAGGGTCTGCTACCGTAAAATTCTCAGCGTCTATTTCTCCAGAGAGGATTCCCATTTTGGCATAGGTATAAATAGTAGCTGGTAAGGCAAAAGCATAACTGGAAACCATTACGATGATGCCTACCACAAAAAGAGAAGCAAAAGTTATCCACCAATACTCCTTGACTAAACTAAAACTAGCACTAAAAGCATCCGAAACACTCTTACCGTCAAAAGCCAAAATACTAAATGATAGCACAAGTGGAACATATAGATAAATACCTGGAATAATACAGAAAAGAAAACCACAACCTACGCAGATGGCTACTAAAAAACCTAGACCTATAAACTTCCAGAATGAGCCATATACATTTTGTTTGATTTCAATAAAATCTATGTTACCATTATGTTTTATGTAAGATTTAATATAAAATAAGGTAGTGGCCTGTGACATAACATAGGTAGTTACGGTAGCAATTATAAATACCAGAACTACTATAAAAGTTGCAAAACCATTTATTATTGAGGTTGAACCGGTCATGGTAAGGTTCATCATATCCCCTATTTGGAACATATAAAAGCCGTAACTAATAAGCATAACTGCCAAGTAGGGCGCTATTATCTTAAAAAATACGCCAAAAAATGATTTGAATTCGTTGCGTAAAAAGCCAAAGGTGTCGGATAGGATCTGGCTCATTTCCCGTTGTTTCTTAAACTCTATAAACTGTTTCATGGGGTTGGTCTTTTGTTGAGTCGTTTAGGATATATAACGTAGTAAAAAAGAATTAGTGCCAGAGAGGCTAAAATAATGAGAATGGCCAATGCGTCCGGCATTTCTGTATGACGGGTAACAAAACCTTCTAAGAAGCCGGCAATAATAAAAAAGGGTACCGTACTGAGCATAATTTTCAAACCGTTTTGAACGCCTCTTTTAAAAGATTCTAATCTGGTGTACGTGCCTGGAAATAGAATGCCATTGGCAAGTACGAGTCCTGCGCAACCAGCAATTATAATAACAGCTATTTCTATGGTACCGTGAATCCATATGGTTCTTACAGATTCCCAAAGCAAACCTTTGTCGTAAAAGAAGTATTGGAAGCTACCAAGCATTATTCCATTCTGCATCATGACAAATAATGTTCCTATGCCCAATAAAATGCCATATGCGAATGCCATTAATGCTACACGAATATTGTTAATGGTAATGCCTAAGAACATATTGAATTCTCCCATCTGTTTATAAACGGCCATGGGGTCTCCTTTTTCAATATTTTCTAGGGTCATATTTACATAACTATCACCTAAAATTGAGCGAACAAACGTACCTTCGTTAGCGGCTGAAAAAGCACCTACTAAGCTAAAGAAAAAGAATACAAGAAAGGCAATCAGCAATTCACGTTGGTGATGGTAGAACATCGTTGGGAATTCCGTTTTCCAGAATTCCAGAATACGGTTCTTGGGTTCTCGCTTGGTTTTGTAGATTTTTTGGTGGGCTTGTGAGGCTAAGGTGTTGAGATAAAACTCCGTATTGCTGCCTGCGTAAAAGGTCTTGGCGTAGCTAAGATGGTCCGTGATTTCAATATAGAGATCGGACAATTTATCAGGGGTCAAAGCCGTTTTATTCGACAGGGCATTTTCAAAAGTAGCCCATTTGTCTTTATTTTGCTTTACAAAGGCGGCCTCGCGCATCAACTCTTGGTTTATACCAAAGAAACGAAACTATGGAACAATTTCAAATAGAAACAGCCCAAAATATAACCATTAACCAGCATACAGCCCATCTAGGAGACCGCATGTTGGCCTATCTCATGGATAGTTTAATCATCCTTGCCTATACCATACTAATGATTATAGGGTTACTGTCTTTAGATATAGAATTTGGGGATATGTGGGCACTTTATATGCTTATTAGCTTACCGGCCTTTTTATATTATGTGTTGCTAGAAACTTTTATGGATGGGCAAACCGTAGGTAAAACCGTAATGAAGATTAGGGTGGTGAAATTAGATGGTTCAAAACCGGGTTTCTCTAGTTACTTTGTAAGATGGATTTTACGTATTATAGATGTTGTTCTTACTACTGGAGGCGTTGCTGTACTAACTATTTTAATTCGTGGTAACGGCCAGCGGGTAGGAGATATCGCCGCGGGAACAACTGTAATCAGCGAAAAAAAACGTATTTCTTTAAAAGATACCTTATTACGAGATCTTCCGGAAGATTATAAACCACAATTCCCGCAGGTAACAGTTTTTAAAGACCGCGAAATGCAGACCATAAAAGAATTTTACGATGCCGCAAAACGCAACGGAAACCACAATGTAATTGTATCTTTGAGCGATCAAATCAAAAAAGTTACAAGCATCACTTCGGAAATGAATCCTATTGATTTTGTAGACAGGATAATTAAGGATTATAGCTATTACACGCAACAACTTTAATTACTGTAATTTGATAAGAAAGGTAGCGTAGCCAAGCGTAATTGTAAAACACACTCAAAATAGTTCTTAGCGCATGTTTTATTTTTTAATTGATATTCTAGGTACTATAGCATTTGCTATCTCAGGGGTACTGGTAGCAATGGATAAAAAACTGGATTTGTTCGGGATTTTTATAATTTCATTCGTCACTGCGGTGGGTGGTGGTACATTACGTGATATGCTTATTGGTAATACGCCAGTACTATGGATGCGCGAACCCATTTACATAACAGTAATTGCAGGGTCGGTTATCTTTTCCGTAATTTTTGTAAAGCAGTTAAAATATTTGCGAAGAACCCTATTTCTTTTCGATACTATTGGTATTGGTCTTTTTACCATGCTGGGTATAGAAAAAGGCTTAGCGGCAGATTTGTTGCCTGTAATGTGTATTGCCTTAGGTACAATTACAGCATGTTTTGGGGGAGTTATTCGTGATATGCTTTGTAACGAGATTCCAGTAATTTTTAGAAGAAAAGAAATTTATGCTACGGCCTGTATTATGGGCGGTATTAGTTATTTTATACTGGTGCTTTTGCCTTTTGACGCCGCTTATGCATATGTTGGAGCCATTATGATAATTATTATTACCCGTCTATTGGCTGTTAAGTTTGGCATAGCCTTACCTAATGTTTATAGAAAAATAGAGAGTTAGACTTTCTATCTATTCTACTACTTCAGCGTTTTGGATGTATATATTCTGTGAAGGCCAATCGCCCTCACCAATTTCTACGCTGTTTATTTTATCCACAACATCCATACCTTCAATAACTTTTCCAAAAGGGGTGAAATCACCATCTAAATGATATGATCCCGGTTTTGTTACCACAATGAAAAACTCAAAAGGTGATGCCAACATATGTGGATTGTTAATTTCACTACTGGGCATAGATATTACACCTCTATGGTGTTTATGCCCTTTTCTAGTATCTGGAGGGAGTAAATAGCGACCTATTTCACTTCGTTTTCTTCCGGTTTTTACGTCATCGGAATTTCCACCCTGAATGATAAAGTTCTTCACTATCCGGTGAAATTGGGTGTCTTTAAAATAACCTTTACGGGTTAAGTAAATAAAATTGGCCTTGTGATAAGGAACATTATCAAACAACTGAATGGTAAAGCTTCCCAATCGGGTGGTGATTTTTACTTTATCAACTTTAAGGTCTTTTTGGTATTGAAAGAAAAAGTCGATGGCATTTTCTTCGGTCAGGACAAATTCCTTTTCTTTCTTTATTTCGGTTGAATCTATTTGAACAGAATCTTTTTTTGCTTCGACTTCTACTGTAGACTTTTGCTTTTCTTTAGGACTTTCGCCACAGGAAGCCAGAAAAATAAGTGGTAATATTGTTAGTATAATTGAATTTCTGATTGTCATGAATTTTGATGATTTCTCTATTCGAATCCCAAAAATAAAGAATCTGCCTTTACCCGGTGAGGCTTCGCATTTAAAAATGGCTCCTCAATTTAGGTTAGAGGAGTTACAAGATGCTCGTAAAAAGCCTCAAATAACTAAAAAAGCTGCTGTTATGGCCCTTTTTTACCCAGATGAGGCCAATTTAACACGTTTATTGCTCATTTTACGAAAGAGCCATCCTAAGGATGTGCACTCCAATCAGATTGGTTTTCCAGGAGGGCAAGTAGAAGCAGAAGATATTAATATGATGGCCACGGCACTTAGGGAAACTCATGAAGAAGTAGGTGTAGAGCCAAATAGCGTAAAGATCATTAAATCTTTAACGGAGATTTATATTCCACCAAGTAATTTTGATGTGCACCCGTTTATGGGGCTTTACAATGGCGCGGAGCCTTTTTTACTTCAAGAGACTGAAGTAGAAGAACTAGTTGAGGTTCCTTTGATGGATTTTATGGATGACGCTAACATTTTTACAGAAGAAATGACTACTTCTTACGCTTCAAATGTACCCGTACCTGCCTTTAAATTAAATGGTTATACCGTTTGGGGAGCAACAGGAATGATGCTTAGTGAAATCAAGGCCTTGTTACAACAGGTTTTATAGGGGTAAATTCGTATTTTTGCTTTCTATGGGAATATTTAAGGAAAATCCTTTCGGACATATCTTGTTTCTAAAAAAGTGGCTTATCCGTCTTATTGGGTTAGTTACGCATTCTAGGTATAAGCGATTTAACAGTCTAGAAATAGAGGGTTCGGATATTATCCGGGCACTTCCGGAAAGGAATGTACTTTTTGTAAGCAACCACCAGACATACTTTGCAGATGTTGTTGCCATGTTTCACGTGTTCAATGCAAGTCTTAAAGGGCGTGATAATAATATTAAAAATGTAGGTTATATCTGGAATCCTAAGGTAAACATGTATTATGTTGCAGCAGCGGAAACCATGAAAAAGAGTATTCTGACTAAAATATTTGCTTACGCAGGTTCAGTAAGTGTAGAACGAACTTGGCGTGCAGAAGGAAAGGACATTAACCGACAAGTGAAAATGAGCGATATTTCAAGTATCGGGACGGCACTAAAAGATGGTTGGGTAATTACTTTTCCGCAAGGGACAACTACACCGTGGAAGCCGCTTAGAAAGGGTACTGCACACATTATTAAAAAATACAAGCCAGTTGTAGTTCCTGTGGTTATTGATGGTTTTAGACGTTCTTTTGATAAAAAGGGACTTCGTATTAAGAAGAAAGGTATTCTTCAATCCATAGTAATTAAAGAGCCTCTAGATATAGACTATGAAAACGAATCCTTTGATTCTATCATAGAAAAGTTAGAATATGCTATTGAGCAACACCCATCTTTCTTAAAGGTGATTTCTAAAAAGGACCTATTGGCTTACGAAGAAGAGAATGAATTAAGAAGATACCGGAATAGACATAAAATCTAGACTTCTAACTTTCTTAGTTCTTTATAATTCTTTTTCAACTTACGAAGGAGTAGACCATATAGTAGAAAGTAGACTCCTCCAAAGAAAGCTATCATAACAACACCTAAAATAGCCATAGATACCATTAGAGTTGTTTTTAGTTTTTCTGGCGAAACCGAGTTAGAATCACCTGCCATTTCTGTAAAATTATCCATGAAACTATCATTTAGGTAAATACCTATAATGACTATTGCTATGAATACAAGTATGGTGGATAATGAAAATATCACGTAGTACTTTACAGTTCTTCTTGTTCTAATGATTTTGCGCATAAGGCCTTTGGCGCTATCCAGTACGGATATTTCTTTGTATCGTCTGTAGAATTGGTAAATGAAGTAAAAAATTACTAAGTAATAAATAACGGTCATACCTAAAAAGTACTTGTCTACGATAGTATTTTCGTAGATGCTCATACTTTGTCTAAAGGAGGGTATTAAATAGAGAAGGTTAGGTAACGCAATTTCAAGAATACTGATAATTAGTATCCACTTGACTATGGATGATGATTTCTTCCATGTCATTTTATGTATATCGTTATAGGTCAATTTAGGAAGTTGATCTCCCTTCTTTTGCCAGTCTTTCTTTAAAAGGTCTAATTCGTCCATAATATCATCTCCTTAAGGATTCAATACGGTTCTTAATTTTTTCTTGATACGATTCATCTTCACGCGCGCATTTACTTCGCTAATACCAAGTGTTTCACTTATTTCGCGGTAATCTTTATCCTCCAGATATAAAAATACTAGTGCTTTATCTATATCGCCCAGTTGTTTTACAGCCTTGTACATGAGCTTTAATTGCTCTTCTTGAGTAGCATCATATTCGTCGGCTTTAATTTTAAAAATTACCGATTCATAGTCTTGCGTCTGAACACGTCTTTTAGATTTTCTGTATAACGTAATTGCTGTATTCAGTGCCACACGATACATCCAAGTGCTAAATTTAGACTCTCCCCTAAATTTGGGGTAGGCTTTCCATAGTTGTATCGTAATTTCTTGAAACAGGTCGTTATGCGAATCTCTATCGTTGGTATACAATGTACAGACCTTGTGAACAATGTTTTGATTGCTCTCAAGTTCCGTCACAAATTGATGTTCCAGTTCGTTATTCACTCCAGTTGGTAGGTTGTTAGACTATAGGTAGCCTAAAAGGATTAATTGTTACACATAAATTTATATGTGGTGAGTTTAAATTTGAGATTATAATAGTAATGATTGAAATTATATTGATTGTTAGAGGATTATGATTAGACAAATGGAAGAAATTTAACTTATTATTTTCTCATTTAATTTTTCCTGATTGATTTTAGAAATGAACAAATCATGCAAAATAGTGAATTTTCTTACGTTTTTTACTGATTTAAATATAATAAAACGCATAGTTTATCGGTTGGGGTAGTCAATGAATGTTTAATTTTGCCGATATTTTGAAACATGTCAGACACAGATGCACTTAACTTACCTAAATCTAGCCTACCACGAATCGTAATCGTTGGCGGTGGTTTTGGGGGCGTAGCCTTAGCTAAAAAATTAAGTAAGAAAGAAGTGCAGGTAGTGCTTCTAGATAAGAATAACTACCATACCTTTCAACCTCTTCTTTATCAAGTTTCTACGGGTGGTTTAGAACCAGATTCCATTGCATATCCTATTCGTAAGATTTTGCAGGATTACAGTAACTTCTTTTTTCGCTTGGCAGAGGTGCAATCGGTAGTGCCTGAATCAAAAACGATAATTACCAATATTGGTGAATTACGGTATGATTATTTGGTAATAGCAGCTGGCTCCACAACAAATTTTTTCGGTAATACAGCCATAGAGGCCAATGGTATGGCCATGAAGACCATCCCACAATCTCTAAATCTTAGAAGTCTAATATTGGAGAATTTTGAGCAGGCACTTTTGACCGATGACCTTCATGAGCGGGATGCGCTTATGAATTTCGTTATTGTTGGCGGAGGACCTACAGGTGTTGAACTTGCTGGAGCTTTGGCTGAAATTAAAAAGGGAATTCTTCCCAAAGATTATCCGGACTTAGATACGCGTAGAGCGCAAATAAACTTGGTGCAGTCTGGAGATAGAATATTGAAGGGCATGAGTGATAATGCCTCTAAAAAAGCAGAAGAATTTTTAGAAAGCCTTGGTGTACATATTTGGAAAAACACACGGGTTACCAGTTATGATGGTAAAACGGCAGATACTAAAACAGAACTGAAATTTGAGGCTGCCACTCTGGTATGGGCTGCAGGAGTTAAAGGTGTTCCCATTGGTGGGTTAGATGCCGAAGAGTTTTTGGTAAGAGGAAATAGACTTAAAGTAAATGAGTTCAATCAGATTTTAGGTCAGGATGCCATTTTTGCTGTTGGCGATATAGCTTGTATGCAAACGGAGGATACACCCCATGGTCATCCAATGATGGCTCAACCCGCTATTCAACAAGGAAGGAATTTGGGTGATAACTTATTAAGATTAGTTCGTGACGAACCTATGAAAGCGTTTGTTTATAAAGACAAAGGAAGTATGGCTACCGTAGGCCGTAATAAGGCAGTGGTAGATATGAAAAATTACAGGTTCCAAGGAGTTTTTGCTTGGTTTGTGTGGATGTTCGTTCACTTATTCTTTCTAATAGGTTTCAGAAATAGAGTAGTGGTATTTGTAAATTGGGTATACAATTATGTGCGTTTTGATAGGGAAGCACGATTGATCATACGTCCCTACCAACGCGACTATTCTTTATTTAAAGATCAGAAGACTTTATAGATTACTGCTTGGTAAGGTGTAAGCTCAAAACTATTGTCAGTTTTATTGTTTTCTGCATCATCATTAGAAATTATAAGATGTGCCTTGTCAAAATGGATTTCATCTATTGTAACCGAGTTTCTTTTGGTTGAAAAATTCAATAAAACTAAAAAGCGTTCATCTTCCCATGTTCGCAAATAGGCATAAACCTGCTCGTTGTCCGCCAATAATAAGCGGTAATCCCCATATACTAGCGCAAGGTGATTTTTTCGAACCTTGACCATACTTCTAAAGTAGTTAAGAACAGAGTCTTTTTCAGGTTCTTGTTCGGCAACATTAATACCCTCTTTAAAATTATCGTTTACCTTAAGCCATGTTTTACCCTCAGAGAATCCGGAGTTTAATTTGGTATCCCATTGCATTGGGGTTCTGGCATTGTCTCTTCCTGCTTTTTTCTCGTCTTTTAAGAAGGCTTCTAGGTCGCCACCCGCCTTTTTAATGCCTTCATAGCGGGTACGCGTATTGATGTCCTGATAGTCGGTTATACGATCAAATTTTATATTGGTCATACCTATTTCTTCTCCGTAGAGAAAATAAGGAGTACCTCTCATAGAAAGTAAAAAAGTTTGTAATAAAGTAGCAGAGTTTTGCCAATGCATTTTAGAGTCGTTACCCCAGCGGCTAACACTTCTTGGAAAATCATGATTGTTTAAATACAAGCTTCCCCAGCCTTTTTTAGCAAAAACATCATCCCACTCTGAAAAGATTTTTTTAAACTCGGTAAGCTTCCACTTTTCTTGCCTCATCTTAAAGGTTTCGCCGGGCTCACGGTCTAGTGACATAAGACTAAAGTGAAAGAACATGTTAAGTTCGTTACGGTCTTCATCAACAAAATTCAAAGCTTGTTCTTTGCTAACACCCGGTGCTTCGCCCACGGTCATAACATCATACTTGCTAAGAACCTCTTGGTTCATTTCTTTTATATATTCATGCAAATGTGGTCCATCTGCATAGTAAGGAATAAAATCGCCATTATATTTTGTAGGAAGCTCTGGGTAGGTTGTGTCTTTAGAAATAGTTGAAATTACATCCATACGAAAACCGTCAACACCTTTTTCGAACCAGAACTTCATAAGGTCATATACTTCTTCCCTTACTTTTGAATTCTCCCATTTTAGGTCTGGCTGTTTTGCTGAATAATAGTGTAGGTAATAGGAATCTGTAGGTTCATCATATTTCCAAGCATTACTGTCCACATCAAAATAACTAAAACGCTTTGGAGGCGTACCTTTCTCGGCTGGCCACCAGTGGTAATAATCCCGGTACTCATTGTCTCTGGACTTCCTGGATTCTACAAACCATTCGTGCTCATCACTACTATGATTTACAACAAGGTCCATGACCAAACGAAGATCTCTTTTCTTCATTTCTGCCATTAGCTCATCTATGTCAGCCATAGTACCAAACTCGGCCATAATATTTCTGTAATCAGAAATATCGTAACCATTGTCGTCATTTGGAGAGGTATACACAGGGTTGAGCCAAATGATGTCTACACCAAGACTTTTTATATAATCAAGTCTTTTGATGATACCTTGTAAATCCCCAATACCATTACCGGTAGTATCTTGAAAACTTCTAGGATAAATTTGATAAACAACACCTTCTTTCCACCATTTGCGTTCGGTAGTCTTATGCATATTCTAGCTATTTGAATTTAAATATAGAATTTGTAAATGGAACTAAATACAGTTGTAGTATATGAGGCTGAACTATAACGTTTTCGGTTCATAAATAATCTCTCAAACCACATTTTAATAATTAATCCATAAAGGTTTTTGCTCTTTTTGAAAGGTTAAATTTGTCAGAAATAACTTCAATTATAAAGAGGTATGGCTATATTTAGCAAAGCAAAACCAATCTATGATTACACTTGTTAGAATTGTATTTCTTTTCCTTTGTATGGTAATAGGAAGAGCTCAGAATCCAAATCCAAATCAAGATTATGTAGAGTCTACGGAAACTTCCAGTTTTTATACGGACAGCTTTGCTTATCCAGTTTTCATGGATAACGAGATGCATTCACAGGGCACTATAGGCTATAAGTTTGACGATAAATTCATGATTGAGCTTCAGAATTACTATGATACTTATAGAGTTTTTGATGTTCATAAGGTATCGTTGCAACTAAAAAATTATGTTAGTGATAAGCTATACTTCGTAAACGGAGTTACAATGGAACGGGAATTGGATAAGCATGGCGCAATAACAGCCAAACCCCGTTATCTCATGACTAATGGTGTGGGCTATGATATCAATAACAACATCATGATGGAAGTTAACCACGACCTAAATTTTAATAAGTCCAACCTTGGTGCTTATGGAATGCCAAGTTTATTATCTATAAAAAGTAAAATTAAGTTTTAAGAGGTACTACTTCCTTGGGTGGTATTTGTTCATGACCTCTGTAAGGTGTGTGCGATCTACATGCACGTAAACTTCTGTAGTAGTGATGCTTTCGTGTCCCAGCATTTGTTGAATAGCTCTAAGGTCGGCTCCATTTTGTAATAAATGCGTTGCAAAAGAATGTCTAAATGTATGCGGGCTAATACTTTTTTTAAGGTCAATTTCTACGGCAAGGCGTTTTATAATGGTGAAAATCATGGCGCGGGTAAGTTGTCTTCCTCTTCGGTTTAGAAATAAGATGTCTTCAAATCCTTTTTTAATATCCTGGTGTACCCTTACTTCTTTTCTATAAATGGTAATATATTTTTTATTCACCTCGCTAATAGGTACAAAACGTTGCTTATCACCTTTTCCGGTAACTTTTATAAAATCTTCCTCAAAAAATAAGTCGGAGATTTTTAAATCTACCAATTCGGAAACCCGGAGGCCACATCCGTAAAGGGTTTCGAGCATTGCGCGGTTGCGCTCGCCTTCTGCTTTGGATAGGTCTATGGCTTCTATAATTTTATTGATTTCATCTTCGGAGAGGGTGTCCGGTAACTTTCTGCCTATTTTAGGAGATTCTATCAAATCCATAGGATTATCTTCTCTATAATCTTCAAATACCAAATAGTTGAAAAAGCTCTTGAGGCCTGAGATAATCCGTGCTTGAGACCTAGGATTCATGGTCTTTGCTACTTCATAAATAAATTGTTGTAGTGTTTCTTTTTGTACCCGTTTAGGATTGTCATTTAATGAATTATCCTTTAAAAAATTGATGAGTTTACTAATGTCCCAACTATAGTTTTTAATAGAGTTGTCCGAGAGACCTCGTTCTATTCTAAGATAATGCCCGTAGTCTTGAAGCGCTTGATCCCAATTCATAGTGTAAAGTTAACTATTGCTAGACTCAATACCATTCATTTTTGAATAGTGGATAAAAATAAAATTATAGTCAATTTTTAATCTAAAGAATTGACGCTAAGTAAAGTTTTCTATCTTTGATTGTGATATAACTACGAACCAATTCTGATTTTGTTTATTTCCTCCTCCTTTTAAATCTGTTTATAATAAGAACAGTAAGGGGTGACAACAAATTAAATGGGGTTCATTAAACAACTGTAATTATGAAAATTAAGTTTTACGCTATTGCAGCGTTAGTTTTTTTTGGAGTTCAAAGTAGTAGTGCACAAACGGTAATACAGGGTACTGGTCCTTCGAGCGGCCTTAATACGGGCGAAATTTCTTTTGGGGGTAAAGCAGGGATTAATTTTACGACTTTACTTGGTGAGAATGCAGATAATACTTCGGCAAAAGTGGGTGCTTTTATTGGAGGTGTCGTTGAAATACCAGTTGCGGATAATTTTTATGTGCAACCAGAGTTAGTATTTGCTTTACAAGGCGCAGATTTAGGCCCTTCTAACGTGAGTTTGGTTTACGTACAAATTCCACTTATGGCAAAATATCATATTACAGATGAGGTAGCTGTTGAGTTAGGTCCTCAAATAGGATTTCTTTTGGGTGATAACTGGGATGAAGATTTAAATATGCAAGACACCAATTCAACTGATTTAGGTATTAATCTAGGAGGAGGATACCGAATGGACGAAAATTTTTATTTTCAGTTAAGACTAGGTTTTGGACTTTCAAAAGTGTTAAAGTTTTCTGGAACGCATAATGGAGCTGTATCTGTAGGTGCTGTATACTTTTTGTAATAATAAAATATAACATAGAATTAAACGACCGCCTTGAGCGGTCGTTTTTCTTCCGTGTCGCTAGAAATCACAGTAAAAAGTTTATTTTTGAAGTATGAAATTAATCATAATCAATGGTCCCAACCTGAATTTGTTGGGCAAGCGTGAGCCCGAAGTCTATGGTAACAAAACTTTTGAAGATTATTTTGCTGATTTGCAGTTTCGGTTTAAAGATGTGCAACTAGAATATTTTCAGTCTAATATAGAAGGGGAGCTAATTGGGAAGATACAAGAAGTAGGTTTCTCCTATGACGGTATTGTCTTAAATGCTGCGGCTTACACACATACATCCGTAGGTATTGGTGATGCTATAAAAGCGGTGACTACACCGGTTGTGGAGGTTCATATTTCTAACACTCATAAACGTGAAGAATTTAGGCATGTATCTTACATCTCGCCCGTTGCAAAAGGGGTGATTCTTGGCTTTGGTCTTCAAAGCTATGATTTGGCCATTCAGAGTTTTTTGAAGTAGGTTAATTTCTATTTAAATTTTATTTAGGTAAGTTTTCTGGCTTTAAAGAAGCTTGCTCTAAGAAGTAAAGACTTCTGTCACACATCGATTTTTGATTTGTAGCTACAACAAAAAGGCAATGAATTTCGTTTAGCCTTTAGTTTACCAAACAACCAAGCACAAACCAAACTTCAAATTACGATGATTAAATCTTTTTGTTTATTTCTGACCCTGACCTTTTCATGTATTTCAATGTTTGCCCAAGAAGGCTTTAAAATTGGCGCGCACGCCGGTATGCCTATTGGAGAGTATAATGATTATGTAAGTGTCGTTATAGGTGCTGACGTGGGTTATATGTGGGCTCCGAACAAAGTATTTGACCTAGGAATAAAAGCAGGTATAATTCACGGCTTTGCCGAAACCTTTACCGGTCAGAATGTTACTATTGACTATCCTAGCGTTCAGTTTTTGCCTCTTGCAGCATCAGTTAGATTGTGGCCTTCAAAAACATTTTCTATTGGAGGAGACATCGGAAACGCTTTTGGATTAAATGAAGGAAACGATGGTGGACTTTATTATCGCCCTCAAATAGGATTCCAAGTGGGTCCAAAATCTGAACTTAACTTTTCGTACACAGGTATCAACATAAACGACAGCACTTGGTCTACGATTACCATGGGGTTTGTCTATACCTTTTTATCAGCAAGACATTTCAGATAAATTAGTTGAAGAAGACTATAAACTTACGCAACAGCTGTATCGCTTAAGTATTTTTTTTCCACGTAAAAAGTGGCGAAGGGTAGAAGGGAAGCAACTAATATTATAATTCCTTTTTTAATGCTCCATTTTTGCTCCATCCAGAGTACGATAGCCAAAATACCGTAGGTGATAAATAGCGCACCGTGAGCATAGCCTACATATTTATTGGGCATTGGTAAATCTGCCAAATATTTTAACGGCATTGTAATGGCAAATAGGGCCAAATAAGAGATACCTTCTAAAATAGCTATAACCCGAAAAAAACTTAGCATACGGAATGGATTTTAATGTATTCGTTAAGAGATAAAATAATGGGCCTATGAGATATGTTTTAAGAACAATCTTATAGGCCCATTTATAATTTATTATAAAATATTATAAGTGTATTACTTCGTCATAAGCAGCTGCAACAGCTTCCATAACCGCTTCACTCATTGTTGGGTGAGGATGAACAGCTTTTAAGATTTCATGACCTGTAGTTTCTAGCTTTCTAGCAACAACAGCTTCAGCTATCATATCAGTTACACCTGCGCCAATCATATGGCATCCTAACCACTCACCATATTTAGCATCAAAAATAACTTTTACAAAACCGTCTGGAGTACCAGCTGCTTTTGCTTTACCACTGGCAGAGAAAGGAAATTTACCAACTTTAATATCTAATCCTTTTTCTCTTGCTTGTTTTTCGGTAAGACCTACAGATGCAATCTCAGGAGTACAATACGTACATCCAGGAATGTTACCGTAATCTAACGGCTCAACATGCATGTCAGCTATTTTTTCAACACAAAGAATACCTTCGGCAGAAGCAACGTGTGCTAGTGCCTGACCTGGAGTTACATCGCCAATAGCATAGTAACCTGGTATGTTTGTCTGGTAGTAATTGTTTACTAATATTTTATCTCTATCGGTAGAAATACCAACGTTCTCAAGACCTATATTCTCAATATTGGTTTTGATACCAACGGCAGAAAGAACAATATCAGCCTCTATAACCTCTTCGCCTTTAGCAGTTTTTACAGTTGCTTTTATGCCTTTACCTGAAGTATCAACAGAAGTAACTTCTGCAGAAGTCTTAATTTTTATGCCGGCTTTCTTTAGGCTACGTTCTAATTGTTTTGAGATATCCTCGTCTTCAACAGGAACAATGCTAGGTAAATATTCCACTACAGTTACATCCGTACCCATAGCATTGTAGAAATAGGCAAATTCAATACCTATAGCACCACTACCTACAACAACCATAGATTTTGGTTGTTCTTTTAAGGTCATAGCCTCGCGATATCCAATAATTTTTTTACCATCTTGTGGTAAACTAGGTAATTCGCGGCTGCGAGCTCCAGTAGCAATAATAATATGTTCCGCACTGTATTCAGTTTCTTTGCCATCAGCATCTTTAACAGAAACTTTCTTGCCAGCCTTTAATGTACCATAACCTTTGATAACTTCAATCTTGTTTTTCTTCATCAAGAACTGAACACCTTTGCTCATACCATCGGCAACGCTACGGCTTCTTTTTACTACGGCATCAAAATCTTTATCCACATTTTCAGCAGAAAGACCGTAATCTTCTGCATGTTGTAGATAATTAAAAACCTGAGCCGATTTCAATAATGCTTTTGTAGGTATACAACCCCAATTCAAACAAACACCACCTAGATTTTCTTTCTCGATAATGGCTACTTTAAACCCCAATTGAGAGGCTCTAATAGCGGTAACATATCCTCCGGGTCCGCTACCCAAAACAATAACATCGAAATTGCTCATATTTTTTATTTTTTTGCTGTTGTATATTTAAAAGCCCGCCTTAGCTAAGCAGGTGCAAAAGTACAAAACCAAACGGAAAGATTAATACGAAAATTGAAGTCTAGTATTAAAAAGAACTTGTTTGGTAGTGTGTTAAACTAACATTTTGTGGTATGTGTAACACCTTACTTCTTAAACATGTTCTTGTTGAAGTCTTCTGAGGTGCCTTTTGGTATAGAAAGAGCGGTCCAATTTTCGGCTTTAATCATCTTGCCTAAAAGTACGATTTGACCAATGTGACTGCTGTAATGAGCTAGTTGCCTATGAACTGCTTCTACAATTGTGTGACTCTCATTTCTTATCTTGATTGTTGTGTCAAAATTATCTGATGTTACCGAGTTTAAAGCTTTAAAAAGGCAGCGCCAACCTTCTTCCCAGCCAGCTAGCATTTCTGTTTTAGTCTCGTACGGGTTAGTGAATTCATCTTCCCGGTTGCGCCATGGTTTCTCTCCGTCTTCTGTCAGGAAATTTGTCCACCGGCTCAGCATATTTCCGGATATGTGCTTTACAATAAGAGCAATAGAATTATCACTTTCGTTTAGTTTCCAGTGAATATCTTTATCGTTGAGCTGTACAAAGGTACTGTCGCCCATTGATTTATATCGGTTGAATTCAAAAAGAGCACTCTTTATAAAATTATCAGGATAGTCCATATACAAAGGTAATTTTCAATATAAAAATATTGAATTACCATAGCATAATCACTATTCCGCAGGTACAAAATCTAATGCTACACCATTAATACAATGTCTTAAACCACTTGGTTCTGGGCCATCTTCAAAAACATGTCCTAAGTGTCCTCCACAAGTACCACAGTGCTCTTCCGTCCTTTTATATCCTATCTTATAGTCCACATCGTACCCTACATTTCCTTTTATTTCCTCATAAAAACTGGGCCACCCCGTACCGGAGTCAAATTTGGTATTGCTTTTAAAAAGTTCAGTGCCACAAGCCGCGCAAACGTAAGTTCCTTCTTTTTTATTCTCTAATATATCGGACGTAAAAGGGTTTTCCGTAGCAGCCTTACGAAGTACGTAAAACTCGGCGTCGGTAAGTTCGTTTTGCCATTCGGCGTCAGTTTTTACAACACTAAAATTGGTTTCCTTTTTATCAGTTGCTTTCTGAGCCGTTTCTTTCTTCTGAGAATTTCCTTGGCAGCCCACAAGTGCGAAAGCAATAGCAATTAATATATTTTTGTACATAGCGTTTTTAATTTTTTATAAGTTCTCAATTAGACGAAAGAGAAACTCCGTCCTTTCAAATTTAAAGGTATTTACGATAGTTTTAAGAAACGGTTTTGATTCAGCCTAAAAAACACACACCCCGCTCAAATATGAGCAGGGTGTGTGTTTTATGTTTATGGGACTCGTATTATTTGAATGATGCTTTTAAAACATCGGCTTCGGTAACACCAATACTACTCATTACGGAAGAAATATTGCTTTTATCCATTTTCGCAGCAGCAGAAACTCCTGGCAGGATTACAAATCTAAATATCTGACCTTGTGTAATATCTGTACTTAAGTCTGAGAGGTCAAAATTACCAGTAATAAGAATCTCTACATCTTTTGTAGTGTGACCTGGTACAAACTGAATGGTTCCTTCATCATAAAAGAAGGTTTGTGGTATTAAGTTCCAAATATCTTCTACGTCAGATCCAAATTCTACAGACCTATCATATTGGTAAACTAATACAGCATCATTCGCTTCTACAGAAAAACTAGTGAAATCTCCAAAATTTAATATAGTTTCATATAGGTTATCTGCAGCTATATAAGTGAAGTCTACGTCTTCTACTTCAAAAACTTGACCCTGTATACCATCTAGGCCATTCTGTCCAGGTTGACCATCGCGTCCATCAGAACCATCACATGAAATAAAAAGAATTGTAAAAAGCGTACCGAGTAAAAGAAGAGGTTTTTTCATAATATTGAGTTTATATTTTCAATTTAAAACATATTTAAGATTCTTTTTTCAAAAAGCGTTCCATTTTCGGATAATTCGTATCTTTTATTTGTAACATTGATATGCTGACCTAAAGTTAATTAACAAATATGTAAGCTTTTTTGTAAAGTTCCTTAGATTTGTCAGTAATACCTAACTAATCGAACACTATGCCACAAGTAACTGTTTTTAGTCTTTTCTCCGATTTTGATATTGATCTTTTTAAATCAGGAAAACATTTTAGATTATATGAGAAACTAGGTTCCCACCCAATGGAATTGAATGGGGTAAAGGGTACTTATTTTGCTGTATGGGCACCATCTGCTCGCGCAGTCTCCGTTATAGGTAATTTTAACGATTGGGACGATAATGTGCACATGCTAAATGTAAGATGGGATGGCAGTGGTATATGGGAAGGTTTTATTCCCGAAGTTGGTGTAGGTGAAATTTATAAGTACAAAATATATTCTAATAACCACGGTGCAGTAACGGAAAAGGCCGATCCGTTTGCAAGATACTGTGAGCATCCTCCAAAAACGGCATCTATTGTTTGGGAGGCAGATTATGAATGGAAAGATAAAAAGTGGATGGAAACGCGAAAAGAGAAAAATGCTCTTGACGCACCTTTTTCCGTTTACGAAGTTCATTTAGGTTCTTGGAAACGTGATAAGGACGGAAACTTTCTGACCTACGAGCAATTGGCCATAGATTTGGTAGCTTATGTAAAAGATATGGGCTTTACTCATATAGAGTTCATGCCAATAATGGAATACCCTTATGATCCTTCGTGGGGTTACCAACTTACAGGTTACTTTGCACCAACATCTAGATTTGGTGATCCAGAAAGTTTTAAACTATTGGTAGACGCATTGCACCAAGCAGAAATAGGAGTTATTTTGGATTGGGTTCCTTCACATTTTCCTGAAGATGCACACGGTCTTGGCTTTTTTGATGGGTCGCATCTTTATGAGCATCCGGATCGAAGAAGAGGGTATCACCCAGATTGGAAAAGTTTAATCTTTAACTACGGAAGGAACGAAGTTCGCGCCTTTTTGATTAGTAATGCAATTTTTTGGTTAGATCAGTACCATGCAGATGCCTTACGGGTAGATGCGGTAGCTTCCATGCTTTATTTAGATTATTCTAGAGAAGAAGGAGAGTGGGAAGCCAATATGTATGGTAATAACGAAAACCTTGAAGCCTTGTCTTTCATTCGTGAGTTCAATGAGGCGGTTTACGGTAGTTTTCCAGATGTGCAGACTATTGCAGAAGAATCTACAGCATTTTCTGGAGTTTCAAAACCCGTTATGTATGGAGGTTTAGGTTTTGGAATGAAGTGGATGATGGGCTGGATGCACGATACTTTAGAATACTTCAAAAAAGAAGCAATCTATAGAAAGCATCACCAAAACGATCTTACATTTAGTGCAACTTACGCCTTTACTGAAAATTATATGTTGCCATTTTCTCATGATGAAGTGGTATATGGTAAACAATCATTAGTATACCGTATGCCTGGTGATGAGTGGCAGCGTTTTGCTAACCTGCGTTTAATGTTTGGTTACATGTTTACGCATCCTGGAACAAATCTTATTTTTATGGGAGGTGAATTTGGCCAGACCAGCGAATGGAATTTCCAGAAAAGTTTAGAATGGCACCTTACAGAGTATGCCGTACATAGCGGCGTGCAGGAGCTTATTAGAGATTTGAACAGCATTTATAAAAATTTTCCAGCTTTATATCAAAAGCAATTTAGCCCTGACGGTTTTCAGTGGATAGATTACGGAGATCATGAAAACTCTGTCCTAACCTATATAAGAAAAGGTAATAATGCGGAAGATGATATATTCATTGCCTGTAACTTTACTCCGGTTCCTAGAGAGAATTATAGAGTTGGTATACCAAAAAATTCTGGTAAACTAAAGGTCATTTTAAATAGTGATGATAAAAAATACGGCGGAGCTGGTACAGATCCTAAAATTTCTGGTATTAAAGAAAAGCCGTGGCATGGTCGTGAGCAATCCATAGAAATGACTATCCCACCTTTAAGTATTATTATTTTTCAATAGGGTTGTCTTGTGATATCATAATTGTTTCTAATAGTTGTGTAATCATTTCATTATAAGACTTAATTTTGTTTTTTTGTTAGTATTTCAAATACCAAACCTATGATAACCAATACGGAGTTAGAATATAAAGGAAATCTTTACCCCAATGAGATTGTAAACTTTGTAAGGGATAAGGATAAATTCTATTTTACTACTGAAAATGGAGTAATTTTAGAAATTACGGTAATTCAAGATAGAACCATACGGTTTCGATATGGGACTGATTATGCCTTTCAACCTGATTTTTCATATGCTATTGACCCCAATGCAAGTAGGGGTTACAGTCACTTAGACTGTTTAGAAACCAAAACCGAATACATAATTGAGACCTCTAAGCTACAGGTACTCATTGATAAGAAAACATTACGTACTCAAATATCCGATTTAAACGGTAATATAATCAATGAAGACGAACTAGGTTTTCATTGGGAAGAGAACTATGAGCACGGTGGGAATACCGTGAAAATGAGTAAAATCACCCAACATACGGAGAGTTTCTATGGTATGGGAGATAAAGCTACTCATAGTAACCTTAAAGGAAAAAGAGTAAATAACTGGGTAATGGATCAATACGCTTACGCTAAAGATCAAGACCCTCTTTATAAGGCAATACCTTTCTATATAGGTTTGCACAGTGGACAAGCTTACGGTGTTTTCTTTGACAATAGTTTCAGAACTCATTTTGATTTTGCACACGAACGTCGTTCCACTACAAGTTTTTGGGGAGATGGCGGAGAGATGAACTATTATTTCTTTTACGGCCCGGAAATGCATAAAGTAGTAAGGGCATATACCAATTTGACCGGAGCGCCAGAGTTACCACCTTTGTGGGCTTTAGGTTATCACCAGTCAAAATGGAGTTATTTCCCAGAAAGTAATGTAAAAGAAATAGCTAAAAAGTTTAGAGACCTTAAGATACCATGTGATGCCCTTTATTTGGATATTGATTACATGGACGGTTTTAGGTGTTTTACTTGGGATAAAAAGAAATTTCCCGAACCTAAACGGATGATCGATGAATTGTATGAAGACGGATTTAAGACCGTAGTCATGATCGATCCGGGTATTAAAGTAGATAAAGATTATTGGATATATCAGGAAGCCGTAGAAAATGATTATTTCTGTAAACGTGCAGATGGTCCAAGAATGAAAGGAAAAGTATGGCCTGGGGAATGTAATTTCCCAGACTTTACCAATCCAGCCGTACGTGAGTGGTGGGCAGAGCTTTATAAAGAATTCATGGCAGAGATTGGTGTACATGCCGTTTGGAACGACATGAACGAACCAGCAGTTATGGAGGTGCCTACTAAAACTGCACCCTTAGATACACGCCATGATTATGATGGTCACCCTAGTAGCCATAGAAAAGCGCATAACATTTATGGAATGCAAATGGTAAGGGCTACTTATGAAGGCGTAAAAAGATATGTTTACCCTAAGAGACCTTTAGTAATAACAAGAGCTGCCTATTCGGGTACGCAGCGTTTTGCTTCAACTTGGACGGGAGATAATGTTGCCACTTGGGAACATTTATGGATAGCCAATGTTCAAATGCAGCGTATGTGTATGAGCGGTTATTCTTTTGTAGGTTCTGATATTGGAGGTTTTGCCGAGCAGCCTAATGGCGAGCTTTTTGCAAGATGGATCCAGTTAGGTATTTTTCATCCTTTTTGTAGAGTACATTCCAGTGGAGATCACGGAGACCAAGAGCCTTGGTCTTTTGGAACAGAAATTACAGACATTGTTAGAAAATTTATAGAATTGCGTTACGAGTTATTGCCTTATCTATATACCATGTTCTGGAGATACTCCAAAGAAGGGACACCAATGTTATTGCCTATTGTTTGTTATGATCAAGAAGATACACAAACGCATTTTAGAACTGATGAGTTCATTTTTGGAGAACAAATTTTAGTTTGCCCAATTCAAGAACCAAATGCTAAAGGACGTAGAATGTACATTCCTAGAGGTGATTGGTATAATTATTGGACTGATGAGGTTGTAGAGGGTGGAAAAGAGAAATGGGTCGTTGCCGATATTGATAAGGTTCCTTTGTTTATAAAGGCCGGTGCCATTATTCCAAAATATCCTGTTCAGCAGTATGTGGGTGAACTTGAAATCAAAGAATTGATTCTAGATGTTTACTTTACTGAAGGAACAGAGAACTCTACCGTTTATGAAGATGCGGAAGATGGTTATGCTTATGAGAACGGTAAATTTAGTCTACGGAACTTTAAACTTTTAGGTAAAGAAAAGGAAATGACTATTCAACAATTTAAGGATGGTGCTTTTATTACTACCTATGAAACGTTCAAAATAAAATTGCACGGACTTCCATTCAAAATAGGGAAAGTTGAGATAGATAATGAAAAAACAGCCATAAAGGATGTTATGCCTGATGGAGACGGTACGATTTATGTGAGCAAAGACTTTACCCAATTACGTATTACTGAAGAGTAAGTTTTTTTGTAATTTGCAGGTATAAACACAACCATAATGAGAAAAATAATTTTAGTTTTAGCCCTTTTCTTAGGGGTAGCTTCATGTAAAACGAATCCGTTTACAGGAAAAAAAGTATTAAATTTTTACCCGAACAGTCAAGTTTTTCCAACGGCGTTTGCCCAGTATGACCAATTCTTAACAGAGAATAAGGTCGTAGAGAATTCTGCAGATGCAAGAATGATAACTAAGGTGGGGCAACGTATATCTTCTGCAGCAGAGAAATGGTTGACGGCAAATGGTTATGCTGGATATCTTAAAGATTATAAATGGGAATATAACCTAGTAGATGACGAAACTGTGAATGCATGGTGTATGCCAGGCGGAAAAATTGTCTTTTACACAGGTATTCTTCCTATTTGTGCAGGTGAGAGAGGTGTTGCCGTAGTTATGGGTCACGAAGTGGCACATGCTCTGGCTGATCATGGAGCGCAACGTATGAGTGCTGGTACACTACAACAATTGGGTGCTGTGGCCGGTAATGTGGCAATTCAAGATTCTCAGAAATTAGCTATTTTTAACCAAGCTTATGCTGTTGGTTCGCAAGTA
The DNA here is from genome assembly GCF_018603515.1 of Zobellia barbeyronii. Classification (GTDB taxonomy): domain Bacteria; phylum Bacteroidota; class Bacteroidia; order Flavobacteriales; family Flavobacteriaceae; genus Zobellia; species Zobellia barbeyronii. The sequence goes on along the minus strand of NZ_JACATN010000003.1, from coordinate 447,936 downwards.
GGGGTAATGTTACCTTTTAGTAGAAGCCATGAAACAGAGGCAGACCGTATAGGTTTGCAGATTATGGCAATAGCTGGTTATGATCCAACGGAAGCAGCAGAATTGTGGAAACGAATGAAAGCTAACAGTGGGGGTAATGCTCCAGCAGAATTCATGAGTACTCACCCTTCTAATGATACTAGAATCAAAAATCTTACTGAATGGGCTCCATCAGCTAGAGCAGAAGCTAAAAAGTTTGGGGTGACCTCTTTTGAGTAAATCTTAACAATTATTGTATATTTAAAACCGTTCTGAAAAAGAACGGTTTTTTTATACCATTATGCCAAAAACCAACCTTCCAAAAGGAAGTAAAAAACTTCTGAATGCTTGGGCATTCTATGATTGGGCCAATTCAGTTTACAACCTCGTAATCTCGTCAGCCATATTTCCTATTTTTTATGGAGCGCTTACCTTGGTAAAAGATGAGGAAGGCAAAGTTCTTGACGATACGGTTCACTTCTTGGGTACCGATTTTAATAATGATACTTTAATCAGTTATGTTACGGCAGCCGCATTTTTAGTGGTCTCTTTTCTGAGTCCGTTCTTAAGTGGAATAGCAGATTACGTAGGTAACAAGAAAATTTTCATGAAATTCTTTTGTTATCTGGGAGCCATATCTTGTATAGGGTTGTATTGGTTTAGTATGGATTACCTTTGGTTTGGGTTGCTGTGTTATTTTACAGCATTGATAGGTTTCTGGTCCAGCCTTGTATTCTATAATTCTTATTTGCCAGATATAGCTTTTCCGGAGCAGCAAGATGCCATTAGTGCCAAAGGCTATTCGCTAGGATATATTGGTAGTGTGGTGCTTTTGATTATCTGTTTGGCTATGATTTTAAAGTTTGATTCATTTGGTTTTGAAGATGAATCCACACCAACCCGACTTTCGTTTGTGTTAACGGGTATATGGTGGATAGTTTTTAGTCAGTATAGCTATTATCACCTGCCAAAAGGAAATAAAAAAGAGACTTTCACAAAAGATGTTCTGTTTAATGGTTTTAAAGAATTGAAGCTCATTTGGGAGAAAATCAAAACCAATGTACCATTAAAGAGATATCTGGGAGCATTTTTCGTGTACAGTATGGCTGTGCAGACCATTATGCTGATCGCTACCTATTTTGGAATAGAAGAACTGGACTGGGGCACGACGGATTCAACTACGGGGCTTATAGTGAGTATTTTGCTAATTCAGATTGTGGCAATTTTGGGAGCTTTCGTAACATCACGCTGTTCTGCACATTTTGGGAACATCAATACCTTAATTGTTTTAAACCTAATTTGGATTTTTATCTGCATTTTCGCTTATACAATCACAACTCCAATGGAGTTTTACATTACCGCTGCGGCAGTAGGTCTTGTAATGGGAGGTATACAATCACTTTCAAGATCTACTTATTCTAAGCTTTTACCGGAAGACGCAGTAGATACTACTTCTTATTTTAGTTTTTACGATGTCTCGGAGAAAATAGGAATTGTTATAGGAATGCTTAGCTATGGTTACATAGCACAGATAACAGGAAGCATTAGATATTCTATTATCTTTTTAGGACTGTTTTTTTTAATTGGGATGATTCTTTTGACAAGGGTAAATAAAAAAGCCCCTTTAGAAGAGGCTTAATTTGATGACTATAGTACTCGCTTTTTGATGTATTATTCGCCAGATATATCTCCTGAACCAGATGTTTTTGTATCTACTTTTTTGGGATTGCCGCGATAATGAATATCACCCGAACCAGAAACTCTAGCTTTCAATTTTTCATTGGCCGTAACTTTGATGTCGGCAGAACCAGAAACAGTAGCTTCCACATTATCGGCATTTAAATCATAAGCCTTAATATCTCCTGAGCCAGAAATAGTGGCTTTAAAATCACGAGTATTACCGCTTAGGTTCATATCTCCCGAGCCGGACATGCTAGCTGTTAGTGCTTCGGTATCCACATCTAAAGTAATATCTCCTGAACCGGACATCGAAGTTTTAAAATCAGCTGTTTTTAGTGTCGTATGTCCAACAATATCTCCAGAACCAGACAAGCTAAGAGCATCTATGCTTTCTACGGGTACTTGTACATGAATCCCACCTTTGTGTATAGATGGTTTAAGGTAGACACCTTTCTCGACTCTGATAACCAATTTTCCGTTTTCAACTTCAGTAACAATATACTCCAATAGGTTTTCTTCGCCTTTAACAATTAGCGCTCCTTCACTGCCGCTTACCAAGTCTATGTCAAAAGATCCAGATATAGCAATAGACTCATAATCTCCTACGCTGCGTTCTATGCTAACTATATTTCCATTACCTTTTATTCCTTTGCCCCATTGTGCTGGGCAAGATGCACTTACTAATACTAAACCTAATACGATCCAATTTTTCATGACTGTTTGTTTTAATTTGATTTTGATGATGATTTAATTTTTATAAAATGATACGCCGCCATAGTCGCTTGAAATTGAGACGGAATTGCCGCTATTGTCAGAACCATAAAAGCCTTTGTAGTACTTGCTCGTGTTTTTTTCTTCACTAATATTAATTTCAAAATCATCCTTACCACTTACTCCAGAATAAGAAGTTTCAATTTCAAAATTGAAATGATAGTCAGGGGAATACCCAATTTTAATACCTGTATAATCTGTGTTGAGGTTCATATTTCCTGCATCGCTTGCCATTTTATCTATTTTTAGCGAGCCATAATCAGCAACAATATCTACATTACCATGAACCGTTCCTAGCTGTACATTTATATAATCGCCATTACCTTCTATATTATTGACTTCTCCAATCTCTATTTTTCCGTAATCACTAGAGTATTGTAGGTTGTCCATCTGTTCTACGGAACTGTTGGTATAGTCTGCGCTAATGACTAAATCGCCTGCTTTTTCTACATTGAATCCTGAGTAATCTGCTGAAATTTTACCACTATTAATATAGGAAATAGTAGATTTTGAGGTGTAATCAAAATTTAGCTGATTGTTACGCCCGTGAAGCTCTCCAATATCCAACCTGCCGTAATCGCAACTTATTTTTGCATGTCCGTCTATACGGTCAATACTTATACTGCCATAGTCATTATCTAAATCAATATTACTCTTAATAGGAAGTTTAATGGTGTAATTAATTTGCATGTTCACATTATTGCTATTGCCCCAATTCCAACCCCATCTACTTTTACTTTCGTTAAAAATAGTTCTTGCGGATACGGCACTTTTACTAGATTCAAAATCCACAGAAATCTGATCTAGTTTCTCTTGAGCCTTTTCTTCATTGTTGCTATTGGTCGTAATGTGAACCTCAATAAGAATACGGTTTTCGTTCCAAGAAATAATATTCAGGTTACCGTAACTATTACTAACTTCCAAAAGAGCATCGCTATTTACCTGAAATTCTTTTTTTATGGTCTTTTCTTTTTTGTACTTGCCTTTTAGCTCTCCATTATTTGCTAAAAGGAAAACGGGAAGCATGAATAAAAGTATAGCAATGGGGTTATATAGTTGTTTCTGCATTATCGTAATTTTTTAAGTTTTTTATAGATTCAATAGTATTGAGGACCTCTTGTAATAGGTCAATACGAGTTTGAAAATTTGTTATCATAGCGCTTAAAAGAAGCTTGCTGTTACCACCGTTAATAAGGTCTTGTTCTAACTTTGTGTAGTTAGTTTCTAGCTTTTTAAGCTGTACCATAGTGTCCTCAACAATCTTTTTGGTTTCCGGGGTACTTTCGTTTTTAAGTTCGTTTACCTGTTCTTCAATTAGGCTAGTAAAATAAAACTCGGTGCGTGATACCTCCGGTGAAATTTCTGCAACCTGCTGTTCTAAAGAAGGCGTTGATTGATAAACACCAAAAGTAATGGCGCAAACAATCGCAATTGAAGCCGCTATAAACAGGGGTTTCCACCATGTTTTATTTTTAGTCTGTAGGGACTTGGTGCCTTGCTGGGCATTTAGTTTTTCCAAAAATCGTTGTTCATGACCTTGGGCGGGAGCTTCTAGGTCAAAAGAACCTTCTAGGTTCTTGAACAGGTTATCTATGTTGTCTTTTTTCATCTTAAGCTTCCATCATTTTATTTCTTAGGCTTTCCTTGGCCCTAGAAATAGTAGTTCTACAATTTGAATAACTAATATTCATAATCTGGCATATTTCTTCATAATCATAACCTTCAATAAGATGTAAGGTCAAAGAAACTCTATAGTTGTCTTTCAATTGCTTCATGGTCTCCATCACTTTTTGAGCCTTCGGTTCTGTAAACGCATGAGAGTCGGCAACGCCTATTTCATTATCTTCGACCTTGTACAACACATCTTCTAAAGCAACCTCATTTTTTTTCTGCTGCTTTCTATAATGATAGATACTGTTGTTTATTACAATACGTTTCAACCAAGAGCCAAATGTAACCTCGCCTTTAAATGTATGTAGTTTCGTAAACGCGTTCAGAAACGATTCTTGCATAACATCTTCGGCTTCATCGCTTTGTTTTACAATTCGCACGGCTGTGTTGTACATGGCCTTGTAATAGCGATTGTAAACTTCTAGCTGGGCACTTTGCTTTCCGTTTAGACACAATTGTAATAATGTATCAATATGTTCTCTTTCTTGGCTCAAAAAGTGAATGGTTTCTTTATAGATGACGAAAGATATGGATTGTTACAGTTGGGGTGAAAAAATAAATGAGAAGCATTTTAGAAGGATGGCATAAGAATTGCCAATTATGGACAGATAGAAAAGGTGCTATTATTGGTTACAGTAATGATAACAGTGCTTTTAATGAATATGATGTTAATAGATAACTAAGGGTTCTGTCACTAAAATGACAGAATGACCGCAAATAATACTATGGGAGATCCTAAATTCACGAATTTTGACAATATGTCGCTACAGGCCATCGATGAGGATGCTGAGCTGATACCCCTTTTGACTGCAGAAGACGAGGAAGAAATGAATAATGAGGCTTTGCCTGAGACACTTCCTATACTGCCTTTACGTAATACCGTTTTGTTTCCTGGAGTTGTAATTCCTATTACAGCGGGTAGAGACTCATCCATCAATTTAATAAAAGATGCGAACAAAGGTTCTAAGGTAATTGGTGTTGTATCTCAAAAAGATAAGGACACTGAAAATCCAACAGTAAACGATATAAATGTTCTGGGTACGGTTGCACGTATTTTAAGGGTATTGAAAATGCCCGATGGGAATACTACGGTAATCCTTCAAGGAAAAAAACGTTTTGAAGTAGCGGAGATGCTTACAGAAGAACCTTATATGACTGCAACGGTTAGGGATACCAACGAGGAGAGACCTAATCAGGCTGAACCTGAATTTTTAGCGATTATTGAGTCTATAAAAGACTTAGCGCTAAAGATTATCCGGGATAATCCTAACATACCAAGTGAGGCTTCTTTTGCCATTAAGAATATTCAAAGCAATTCGTTCTTAATTAACTTTGTTTCGTCTAATCTTAACCTTGGTGTAAAAGAAAAACAAGAGCTATTGGAGATAAATAATCTCCAAGAAAGAGCGCTTGCCACATTAAAACACATGAATCTTGAGCTTCAGAAATTGGAGTTGAAGAATGATATACAGTCTAAGGTCAGAAATGACATGGACCAACAACAAAGGGAGTATTTCTTGCATCAGCAAATGAAAACCATTCAGGAAGAATTGGGTGGAGTTTCTCACGATGATGAGATTTTTGAGATGCGAAAGAAGGCTAAGAAGAAAAAGTGGGATGCTAAGGTAAAAGAGCATTTTGATAAAGAATTGGCTAAAATGCAACGAATGAACCCTCAGGTTGCTGAGTATTCTATTCAAAGAAATTATTTAGACCTTTTTCTAGACTTGCCTTGGAACAAGTTTTCAAAAGATAAATTTGATTTAAAACGTGCTCAGAAAATATTAGATCGTGATCATTACGGTCTTGAGGATGTTAAGCGTCGTATTATTGAATATCTAGCTGTTCTTAAGCTGAGAAACGATATGAAGTCTCCCATTTTGTGTTTATACGGACCTCCAGGGGTTGGTAAAACCTCTTTGGGTAAATCGGTAGCAGAAGCTCTAGGGAGAGAATATGTAAGAATATCTTTGGGTGGTTTAAGAGATGAAGCGGAAATACGTGGGCATCGTAAAACCTATATAGGAGCTATGCCAGGTAGAATTGTACAGAGCCTTAAAAAGGCAGGTACATCCAATCCGGTTTTTATTCTAGATGAAATAGATAAATTATCCAGTAGCAGTCAAGGTGATCCTTCTTCTGCAATGTTGGAGGTTTTAGACCCTGAGCAGAATAGTGAGTTTTATGATAACTTCTTGGAGATGGGGTATGACCTTTCTAAAGTGATGTTCATAGCAACGGCGAATAACTTAGGTACAATTCAGCCGGCGCTTCGCGATCGTATGGAAATCATAAATGTTACAGGCTATACTATTGAGGAAAAGGTAGAAATTGCCAAAAGACATTTACTTCCTAAACAGTTAAAAGAGCATGGGCTTACTTCTAAGCACCTGACAATAGCAAAACCTCAATTAGAAAAAATAGTAGAAGGCTATACACGTGAATCTGGTGTACGTTCTTTGGAAAAACAGATTGCAAAAATGGTGCGTTATGCGGCCAAGAATATTGCTTTTGAAGAGGAATATCAAGTAAAAGTCACCAATGAAATAATCGAAACGGTTTTAGGGCCAGCTAGGTTAGAGCGTGATAAGTATGAAAATAATGATGTAGCAGGAGTTGTAACCGGTCTTGCTTGGACAAGTGTTGGGGGTGATATCCTTTTTATAGAATCTATCTTATCAAAAGGGAAAGGTACTTTAAATATTACCGGAAACTTAGGTAAGGTAATGAAGGAGTCGGCAACAATTGCCATGGAATACATCAAGTCCAATGCAGAAAGATTTGGAATAAATCCTGAAGTATTTGATAAATATAATGTTCATATTCACGTGCCTGAAGGTGCTACTCCAAAAGATGGCCCTAGTGCAGGTATTACTATGCTAACCTCTTTAGTATCTTTGTTTACTCAGAAGAAGGTGAAGAAGAGTTTGGCTATGACTGGCGAAATAACACTTAGAGGTAAAGTGTTACCTGTTGGTGGAATTAAAGAGAAAATCCTTGCTGCTAAGCGGGCTAGAATTAAAGAATTGATTCTTTGTAAAGACAACGAAAAAGATATTTTAGAGATTAAAAAAGAGTATCTTAAGGGTCTTACATTTCACTATGTTACGGACATGCATGAAGTGGTAGATTTAGCTATTACAAATCAAAAAGTTAAGAACGCAAAAAAACTCTAATGTCTAAGATTACGATTGCAATAGATGGATTTTCTTCAACAGGAAAAAGCACTTTGGCTAAACAATTAGCCAAAGAACTGGGCTACGTTTATGTAGATACAGGTGCTATGTACAGAGCAATAACATTGTTTGCAATGCGCAATAATTTTATTGCAGACGGAGAAGAGCGGTTAGAAGATTTGGTAAAATTATTACCAAAAATAAAGTTACGGTTTGTTCCTAATCCTGAACTTGGTTTTGCCGAAATGTACCTAAACAATGAGAACGTAGAGAAAGAAATACGCACTATGCGAGTTTCTAAATATGTTAGTAGAATTGCCGAGATTGAACAGGTGCGTTTTAAGTTAGTGGAAATGCAGAAGGATATGGGCAAGGAAAAAGGAATTGTTATGGACGGTAGAGATATTGGTACCGTAGTTTTTCCTGATGCAGAATTAAAAGTTTTTATGACAGCATCACCTCAAGCAAGGGCTACACGTAGATATAAAGAATTGTTGGATAGAGGAGAGGAAGTCTTATATAAAGATGTGCTAGAAAATGTTGAAAAACGGGACTTTATAGATTCGCATCGCGAGTTTTCTCCGTTGCGAAAAGCAGATGACGCTATAGAGTTTGATAATAGTGACATGGGCCTCAAAGAACAATTTGAACGGCTGCTAAGTATAGCCGAGCGCTATATTGAAAAAGTATAAAAAAACCTGCCAGATTTGAATCTGGCAGGTTTTTTTTTATTTCACAGGTTATTATTCCCTATAAATTTGGAATAACTAAAACCTGATCAGGCTGAATTACATCTGGGTTACTTAATACGCCAGTGTTGGCAGAAAAAATCTGCTTGTATTTCATAGGGTCTCCGTAGTATTGTTTTGCAATCTTACTCAAAGATTCACCACTTTTAACAGTGTGTCTGGCATAGATAGAAGAATCCGTAACAGAAATATTAGCTTTTACGTCAGAAGGACTTTCGCCGCCTAACTGCTTTATTTTATCCCAAAGCAAGTTTTTCTCATATGGGGTCCCAGCTTCGCCTTTGATTTTCAGCACACCGTTTTCTTCAGAAACATCTCCGTTTTTTATACCCAATTGTTCACCAAGATTTAAAACTTCTTGATATTTTGCTTTTACGCTCATACTTAATACTTTTTAATGGTTAATATTATTGTCCCTAAGATAACGATAAAACCACTGTTTTACGTATAAAATGATGTAAAAAAGGTCTTAAAATAATTAAGCCGATTCTTCGTTGTGGTAAGGAGCAAAAGGTTATGTTTAGTAGTAGGAAAAGAAACAATAGTACTGGTAATTAGGTTTTGAGAGTTAATTAGTCACCATATCAAGATAAAATGATGAAACGAATATACCCTATTTATGTGGTGTTTTTTACATTTTTTTTGCTGCTTGTCTATAGTTGTGAAAATGATGAGAAGTCCCCTGAAATTGAAACAAAAGATGAAGAGGCACCATTGGTAATTGTTCAAAACCTACCGGAAATTATAGAAGTCGAAACAGAGATAAAATTTCAAATTTCTGATGATTCGTCCATAGTCGACACAGAACTTATTGTAAATGGTCAAAAAGCTGCTACTTCAACCACAAATGAAATTTCATTCATAATAAATCCGTTTGATTATCCCACGGGTAATTTGAATATTGAAATAATTGCCATTGACGGTTCGGAAAACGAGACGAGAGTAAATGAACAGATTGAAATGAAGCGGTTATTAATTAGTGTTCCTCATTCTAATTTAAAGGATAATTATTATTATGATAATTATGTAATGATTCATTCGTTAGATGGAAAACTCATTGACTACCAAAACTATACTTCAGGTCAGGATATCATATTTTATGGGGATGATGAAACGACAAAAGAAAATATAATCGCATCTCTTTTTACAAGTCCTACTGAAAAAAATTCCAATAACAACTTTGCTATCCAAACTTTTGATGAAGTTCCAGTCGGAACAATTTTAGCATCTCAATCAGAATTACAATTAGAAGATAACTACGAATATTTTCCTGATAGAAATCAAAATGCGAATTTGAGCGTTATTTCAGACCATTTGGCTTCCGCTAATGGTTATGGCTACCAAGGCTATATTACGAATACTACAGATTTGCCTCTTAGATATTCAAGTGACATAGCGAATGACTTTTTTCTAATGATCAATGTCCCCACAAACCCAATAAGCGCAAATACTCAAGAAGATTACAGTTATTTGATTATTACTGATTTGGAAAAAACATCTTACGAGCAAAGTGATTTTTTAACGCCAAGTTCCTTTTACGAAGTTGAAATCCCCGATGAGTTTAAAACCCACATTGCTGATAATTATCATTGCACTATTCGTGGGTTTAGGAATGAACAAGATTATCAAAATGGTATATATCATAATATGCTACAAATAGGTTCTGCTGGTGCCAATATTTATAGTGATGGATTTTATATTCCGATAATTGAGGAGTTCGAAATCTATGAAAAATATATAAGAGCTTATATCGGAAATTATTACTCTGTCATTACTAGGCAAAAGGGTCTCTCTTATAAGCCTATGCCTGAAATGAATCTGACTTACGATAACCAACAAATAACAACTTCAGGTAATTATGATCACATCCTTCTTCGTTACGCCGATTACAATTTTGAAGATGGCCTTAAGGCGTTGAAATGGAGTTACTATACCAAACCTGTATCTAACTTGAACATTCCTTTCTATGATATCGAAATACCAACTGAAATTCAGAAAAAAATAGAAATGCAAGGGTTAAGGGTAAAACCTGAAACGACCGGTGATTTTGGTCCCGGAATAAATGCTTCACTAATTAAATTAGGCACCAAGCGAGACTATACGAAGCGCATGTTTCAGCAAAACAATCATTTTAATGATAGGGAGTGGTATGAACTTCAACTTACTCTTACCTTTTAAGATAAATTATATTTTAGTCGCTTGTTAATATATATCGGAGTATTGATACAGGCATGACATGTGTTAATTTGACCTTCGCTAACAATTCTGTTGTTATACAAATAAATTAATTGTATTTTTGCACTCCTTTTTTACAAATTCATCAAGAGCGAAAAGGAACTATAAAAAAATACATATAACAACTTCTGCGATCATTGTTTAACTCTTGTGACGTCGTAGAATACAAATTTATAATCAGCAAATGGCTGAAGAAAAAACAACTGCCCAGGTAGAAGATACTACTGAAGCAAAACAAGAAGTAAAAGAACAAGCCCCTAAACAAGATCCAAAAGAATTTTTGGAAAACTTTAATTGGGAGAAGTACGAAGAAGGTATTGAAAAAGTAGATGACTCTAAATTAGAGGAATTCGAAAAATTAGTAGCTGAAAACTTCGTAGATACTGCCGATGAAGAGGTAGTTCAAGGTAGAGTTGTCTATTTGACCGACCGTGAGGCGATCATAGATATCAATGCTAAATCTGAAGGTGTTATTTCTTTGAACGAATTCCGTTACAACCCAAACTTAAAAGTGGGTGATAAGGTTGAAGTTCTTATTGATATCCGTGAAGATAAAAGTGGTCAATTAGTACTTTCTCACAGAAAGGCTAGAACCATTATGGCATGGGATCGTGTAAATGCAGCCCACGATAACGAAGAAATTGTTAGTGGTTTCGTTAAGTGTAGAACTAAAGGTGGTATGATTGTAGATGTTTTTGGCATCGAAGCTTTCTTACCAGGTTCTCAAATTGATGTGAAGCCTATTCGTGATTACGATCAGTATGTTGGTAAGACAATGGAATTCAAAGTGGTTAAAATTAACCATGAATTCAAAAACGTTGTAGTATCTCACAAAGCGTTGATCGAAGCAGATATCGAAGAGCAGAAGAAAGAAATCATCAGCCAGTTAGAAAAAGGACAAGTGTTAGAAGGTGTTGTGAAAAACATTACTTCTTACGGTGTGTTTGTTGATCTTGGTGGTGTAGATGGTTTAGTACATATTACTGACCTTTCTTGGAGTCGTATTAACCATCCAAACGAGGTTGTAGAATTGGATCAGAAAATCAACGTTGTTATACTTGATTTTGATGAGAACAAATCTAGAATCCAGTTGGGTATGAAGCAATTGGAGAAACATCCTTGGGATGCCTTGAGCGACGAAATCAAAATTGGAGACAAAGTAAAAGGTAAAGTAGTTGTAATCGCAGATTACGGTGCATTTATTGAGGTTGTTGAAGGTGTTGAAGGTTTGATCCACGTTTCTGAAATGTCTTGGTCTACGCACTTGCGTTCGGCTCAAGATTTCGTAAAAGTAGGTGATGAAGTAGAAGCTGTTGTGTTGACGTTGGATCGTGAAGATCGTAAAATGTCTCTTGGTATCAAGCAATTGACTCCAGACCCATGGACAGATATTACTACTAAATATCCTGTAGGTTCTAAACATTCAGGTATCGTAAGAAACTTTACCAACTTTGGTGTCTTTGTTGAGATGGAAGAAGGTATTGATGGTTTGATATATATTTCTGACCTTTCTTGGACTAAGAAAATCAAGCACCCATCTGAGTTTGTTTCTGTTGGAGACAAAATGGAAGTTGAAGTGTTAGAGTTGGATGTTGCTGGTCGTAAGCTTAGCTTAGGTCACAAACAGACTACTGAGAACCCTTGGGATAAATACGAGGCTGAATTTGCTGTAGATACTATTCATAAAGCTGCTATTACCGATATCGTTGATAAAGGTGCTACAATAGACTTTAATGAAGATATCACTGCTTTCGTTCCGCAACGTCATTTAGAGAAGGAAGATGGTAAGAAATTAGGCAAAGGAGACGAAGCTGAATTTAAGATCATTGAATTCAATAAAGATTTCAAACGTGTTGTTGCAAGTCACACTGCTATTTTCCGTGAGGAAGAGCAGCGTAACGTTAAAGCACAGCAGAAGAAATCTGCAGCATCTGCAGACGAAGCTAAGCCAACATTAGGTGATGCTAACGAAGCATTGCAAGCGTTGAAAGATAAGATGGAAGGTAAGAGTTAAGCCTCACATTAATCTATATAGAAATCCCCATAGCCTTTTGGTTATGGGGATTTTTTTTATTTATGAGGTTGAATGTTATTTTTTATTAATAACAACTTTTTCATTGGTGGTTACCACCTCTCCATTTTCTAATTCTACTTCAAGAACGAATCTTTCTCCATCTTCAACTTCGTCAGTTAGCTGATATGTTATATATGTAGAAACACCTGGTTCAAAATTATCTGAATTGATATTACAAGCAATTCTGCGATTGGTATCGTAATTTACTAAGTAGAGCTTACTTATTTTGCTGTTAGAAAAGTAGCGATTAAAAGCATCATTATCTATGGTTGATGAGTTTCCAAGAATTTCTCCACTAAAGAATATTTTCTTTTTTACAACACGAACAATGAATGAATCGGTATGTCCAGATTCAGATGTAACTGTGAATGTTACATCATTTGTAAAATCTATAGGTTCATCTATACTAGGGCTAATAGTAGCGCCCATAGGAAAAAAACTTGTACTTACATTTATATTAGTCAAGTCTTGGTTCTCTAAGGTATAGTATATTAAATTTCCACTTGGTAAATCCACTCTATCTTCTTCTGGGGCTTGTCTTGATGGAGATCCTCCGGTTTTAAATCCTGTCATATCTAAATAGAATTGTCCTAAAGTCTTACCTATGTTTAAAAATCTCACGGTATAATCAGTATTAGTTCCATCTATTGTAGTTGAAATTGACTCTAGGGAAAGGTCTATAAAATCATTATTATTGGGCTGAGTACTTATTTCTCCGATTGTTTCTAATTCTATTTGTGAAATTACATTGTCTTGTAGTAAGAACTCTTTTGATACATCAAATGTGATTTCTTTATCGTTTAAGTTAATTTTCCCAGGGTATCGTCCAGTAATAGTCTCTCCGTCCATTTCTTGAGTATAAAGAACGTTGATTTCTTTAATTCCGTTTTCAAAAACAGGGGTAGTAATGTATTCTGCGGTTGAACCATCTTCTGCGGTCACTATTATTTTATCTTCATTCTCAATGCTTATATTTCCAAAGTCCATGCTGAAATTAGCATTCTTTGAAACCTCAACTATTGGAGTTACCTTACCTTGTACATCGCTAGAGGGGTTTACGTAAATTGTTATCTTTGAGCCTTGCATTTCAGTTCTGTATCCTGTTATTTCAAAACTAATTATTTGTTTTTCAGAGGATAGGGTAGCGGCTTCTTCAGAGTCTGAGCAAGATGTCATTATTAGAATAAATAAGACACTCAATAATTGAATTCTTTTCATCATTTTAGATTCGGTTTTAATGAGAAGTAAAAACGTGTTTTTCCTGTTGTTTATTGTGATAGGTAGGATTTGGAACCACAGGGTACCCTACAAAATTTTCATTAGATTAGAAGAAAACCGCATACATTTGTAAAGTAACTTTGTTTATAAGCAGAATTCCCTATTTTTGTGTAGCTAAAGCAATAAAGCAGTATGGGTCAAAAAGTACTTCTTTCTGAAAAAGAAATAAACATCATACTCCATCGTTTGGCATGTCAACTCCTTGAAAATCATCTAGACTTTAAAGATACCGTCCTCATAGGCCTTCAGCCTAGGGGTATTTTTGTGGCAGAAAGATTAAAGAGAATATTGCAAGAAGATTATGGCGTAAAGGAAATTAAGCTAGGTTTTCTAGATATCACTTTTTATAGAGATGATTTTAGAAGAGGAGATAAGACGCTAGAAGCAACCAAAACTAAGATAGATTTTTTAATTGAGGATAAAAAAGTGGTGCTTATAGACGATGTGCTTTATACGGGCCGTAGTATCCGATCTGCCTTAACGGCTATACAATCATTTGGGAGACCTTCTGAGATAGAGTTGCTGGCACTAATTGATAGACGATTTAGTAGGCATTTGCCTATTCAGCCTAATTACCGTGGGCGGCAAGTAGATGCTATAAACGGAGAAAAAGTTAAGGTTCTTTGGAAAGAGAATGACGGTGAAGACGCGATATATTTGATAAATAAATAACAATGGCTGAACTGAGTGTAAAACACTTATTAGGAATCAAATACTTAAATGAAAATGATATTCAACTCATTTTCGAGACCGCAGACCATTTTAAGGAAGTAATCAATCGTTCTATTAAAAAGGTTCCTTCTTTAAGAGATATTACTATTGCCAATATCTTTTTTGAAAACAGTACCCGAACCAAATTATCTTTTGAGCTTGCTGAAAAACGACTTTCTGCGGATGTCATTAATTTTTCGGCTGCACAATCATCGGTAAAAAAAGGGGAGACTTTAATAGATACGGTCAATAACATCCTTTCTATGAAGGTAGATATGGTGGTTATGCGCCATCCCAATCCTGGTGCCGGCATATTTCTTTCAAAACATGTTAATGCATCTATCGTAAATGCAGGAGACGGGGCACATGAGCATCCTACACAGGCACTTTTGGATTCATATTCCATTAGAGAAAAGTTAGGAGACGTAGCAGGTAAAAACGTGGTTATTGTTGGTGATATTCTGCATTCCCGGGTAGCGTTATCCAATATTTTCGCTTTAAAATTACAAGGGGCAAATGTAAAGGTTTGCGGACCTAAGACCTTGCTGCCAAAACATATAGAATCTTTAGGGGTAACCGTAGAGACGAATTTAAGGAAGGCTTTAAATTGGTGCGATGTAGCTAATATGTTGCGTATTCAGAATGAGAGATTAGATATTAGTTATTTTCCCACGACTAGGGAGTACACCCAGCAGTTTGGTGTTAATAAAAAATTACTAAATAGTTTAGATAAAGAAATAGTAATTATGCACCCCGGACCAATAAACAGAGGTGTAGAAATTACAAGTGATGTGGCAGATTCAAAGCAGTCCATCATATTAAATCAAGTAGAAAATGGTGTTGCCATTCGTATGGCAGTGATTTATTTATTAGCTTCAAAAATAAAATAATAAAAGTATGATTTTCGATTCAGACGGTTCTACAACTATCGTTTCTCAAGAAAATGCCACGCTTTCTATTTTCTTGAAAAACTTAAATGACGCTTATCCAAAAATTAAAAATGACAATATTGTCATAAACCTTTTTTCCTTTTCAAAGCTAAAGGCAGATGATGTTCTTGAATTTTTGCAAATTTCCGATTTGCATAAAAAGTCTAAGAAATCTTTTGTTTTGGTTACCAATAAAGTCTCTTATGATGAGGTGCCAGATGCTATAATGGTTGTGCCAACAATTAAAGAAGCACAAGATGTTATTGAAATGGAAGAAATAGAACGCGATTTAGATTTATGAGTAACTACCACCTATCTCAAGTAAACATTGCTAAAATGCTAGCCCCAATAGACAGCCCTGTGATGGCTGATTTTGTAAAGGATCTAGATCGTATAAATGCCATTGCAGATAATAGTACAGGGTTTGTTTGGAGATTAAAAGGTGAAGAAAACGATGCCACCGCGCTACGTGTTTTTGAGGATAATTTCCTTATTATAAATATGTCGGTTTGGGAATCTAAAGAGGCCTTGTTCAATTTTACATATGCCTCACAGCATGCTGGAGTCATGAAAAGAAAGAAAGAATGGTTTCATAACATGTCTGACATGCACATGTGTTTGTGGTATACTAAGGAAGGTCATGTGCCCACTCCGGAGGAGGCTAAAGAACGTCTTCAGTATCTAAATGACCATGGAGAATCTCCTTATGCTTTTAGTTTTAAAGGGCAATTTACAGCTGAAGATGCTTTAATATATTCGCCCAAGAACTAGAAAAATGAAGCTTCAAATTCTAGGTTGTTATGCAGCAACACCACGAACGATGACCAACCCTACTTCTCAGGTGTTGGAAGTTAAGAATCATATGTTTTTGATTGATTGTGGTGAAGGATCGCAAGTACAATTACGGAAACATAAGATTAAGTTTTCGCGTATCAACCATATTTTTATTTCTCACTTACATGGCGACCATTTTTTTGGTTTGCCTGGTCTTGTTTCAACTTTTCGCTTGTTGGGAAGAGATAAGGAATTACATATTTACGGTCCAAAAGGAATTAAAGAGGCTATTACACTTTTGTTAAAGCTCGGAGATTCATGGACCAATTATCAACTATATTTTCATGAGCTTACCAGTAAGGAGCCTGAGGTTATTTTTGAGGATGATAAAGTTACGGTAGAGACCATTCGTTTAAGTCATAGGGTGTATACCAACGGTTTTCTTTTTAAGGAGAAAGCAGGTGAGCGCAAACTTAATGTAGAAGCTGTTGAGAAGCATAAGATTGACAAAGCTTATTTTCAAAACATTAAAAATGGCAGAGATGTGGTGCTGGATGATGGTACTATAGTTTCAAATACAGAATTAAGTTTTGATCCGCCAGTTCCTAAAAGTTATGCGTATTGCAGTGATACCGGCTACAAGCCAGATATCGTTGACCAAATTAAAGGTGCAACAGCATTGTATCACGAATCTACATTTTTAGAATCTGAGGCTCATTTAGCGGTAAAAACAAAACATTCCACAGCAATGCAGGCAGCATCTATTGCTAAAGCTGCCAACGTGGGAATGCTTATTTTAGGACATTATTCTACGCGTTATAAATCCATTGAGCTTTTTAAAGAAGAAGCTATGGAAATCTTCCCAAATGTTGAGCTTGCCGATGATGGTAAGTTTTTTGAGTTTTAGTCTCCTTCCTACTTCTTCGTTACCAATCTTTTGCTGAACTTTGGGTAAAAGGATTTTAGCAAAGAAGATTATGCAAAAAGATTTAGGCGATTACCGAAAATCATATGAAAAAAGCGCCCTTCTAGAGGGTTCTATTTCAGACAATCCAATGGAGCTATTTCAGAAATGGTTCTATGAAACCGAGGCATCGGATGGAGTAGACGAACCTAATGCAATGACTGTTTCTACTATTGGTTTAGATGGCTATCCCAAAAGTAGGGTAGTGTTATTGAAAAAGTTTACCCACGAAGGATTTATCTTTTATACAAACTACCATAGTGAAAAGGGTAGAGCTATTGCAGCTAACCCTAATGTCTGTATTTCTTTCTTTTGGCCCAACATGGAAAGGCAGATTATTATAAAGGGTAAGGCCGAAAAAATAGCAGAAAATTTATCTGACGGTTATTTTGAATCACGTCCAGAGGGCAGTAAGTTGGGTGCTTTGGTTTCTCCGCAAAGTTCGGTTATTCCTTCAAGAGAGACTTTAGAGGATAATTTAAAAAGATTAGAGAACAAATACGAGAATAAAGAGATTCTACGGCCAGATAATTGGGGCGGTTACATTGTTAAGCCGCAATCTATGGAGTTTTGGCAGGGCAGGCCTAATCGCTTGCATGATCGCATTAGATACGCCTTAATAGATAATTTAGATTGGAAAATGGAACGGTTGGCACCTTAATCGTTTGGCTTAAGTCAGGTGAAGGGCTATCAAAACATTTTTAAAACTTTAAATTTTAGTTAAATGAAAACATTGGTGATGGTCAGGCATGGCAAATCTTCTTGGGATTATTCGGTGAGTGATAAAGATCGGCCGCTTCAGGAAAGAGGGGTAAACGACGCTCTTTTGGTATCTTCAGAATTTAAATCTCAAGCTCAAAAAGTAGATGCTATTTTCTCAAGTCCTGCTAATAGGGCTTTGCATACCTGTATGATTTTTGTCAGACAACTAAACCTACCATTATCTTCAGTACAGATAAAGAACGAGTTGTATGATTTTTCGGGAGAATCGGTTTTCGACTTTATAGCAAATCTTGATGATTCCTTAGATTCTGTAATGATTTTTGGGCATAATCATGCTTTTACACATGTTGCCAATTCTTTGGGAAATTCCTATATTGACAACGTTTCTACCAGTGGACTGGTGCATCTTAATTTCAATGTTGATAATTGGAATTCAGTTGAAAAAGGAATAACAAAACAGACAATTTTCCCGAAAGACCTTAGATAAATGATAAAGACTAAAACTAGATATATAAACAGAGAAATAAGTTGGTTACGTTTTAATGAAAGGGTACTTCAAGAGTGCGAGGATGAAAACGTACCGTTAATTGAACGTCTTCGTTTTTTAGGTATTTTTTCGAACAACTTAGATGAGTTTTTTAAGGTTCGTTATGCCACTGTGAAACGTATTTTTGAAGCAGGAAAATCTGGGAAAAGTGTTTTAGGTGGTGAAAAGGCTAAAGATTTACTAGTAGAGATTACCAAGTTCGTTATTGAGCAACAGCGTAAAAGCGTTGAAATACTAAGGAATATTGAAAACGAACTAGAAGAACAAAATATTTACTTGCTTAATGAAAATGAACTTTCAGAAAAGCAAGGTGAGTTTGCTAGAAGCTACTTTAACCAAAAGGTGAGTCCACAACTCATGACCATTATCTTGAATGATTTGGCAGAGTTCCCTATGTTAAAAGATACTGCTGCTTACTTGGCTGTAAAAATGGTGTTGAAAAGTGATGATCACACTAAGCTTACGTATGAGAAAAGAGAGAAAAGATATGCTTTAATTGAAATTCCAAAAGGCATAGATCGTTTTGTTGTGCTTCCTAAAGAAGGTGATAAGAATTATATCATTATTCTAGATGATGTAATTAGGTATTGTATGGATAGCGTTTTCCCAATGTTTGATTACAAGTCCATTTCTTCTCATATGATCAAGATTACGCGAGATGCAGAACTTGATATAGATAATGATTTAAGTAAGAGTTTTATAGAGAAAATTTACTCTAGCGTAGAGCATAGAAAAATTAGTGATCCGGTACGTTTTGTTTATGACAAAAATATAGAATCGGATACATTAGATTTTCTAAAAGATAAAATGGGAATTGAAGATGCGGATAGTGTCATTCCCGGAGGAAGATATCATAACAAGAGAGATTACATGAGCTTTCCTAGCTTGGGAAGACAAGATCTTATGTATGATAAGATAGTGCCGCTACCGGTAAAAGGACTAAGTCTAGAAGGTAGTCTGTTAGAGAAAATAGCAGAGAAAGATTACTTGCAGTACACGCCTTATCAATCGTTTGCTTATGTATTGAAATTCTTAAGGGAAGCAGCTCTTGATCCAAAAGTAAAAGCGATTAAGATTACGGTTTATCGTCTTGCCAATGATTCTCAAGTAGCGGCATGCCTTTCAAATGCCGTAAAAAATGGGAAACAGGTAACCTTGCAGATTGAGCTACGAGCACGTTTTGATGAGCAAGCCAATATTAGATATGCAGAAGAACTTCAGGCGGAAGGAGTGAAGCTTATTTTTGGTGTACCTGGTCTAAAAGTGCATAGTAAAATATGTATGATTGAACGTGAAGAGAACGGAATTATAAAACGTTATGGTTTTATAAGTACGGGTAACTTTAACGAATCAACAGCAAAAATTTATACAGATTATACATTGTTCACGGCAAACGAGCCTATTTTAAAAGAATTGAACAAGGTTTTTGATTTCTTTGAAACCACGTATAAAATCAATAAATACAAACATTTAATAGTATCTCCGCACTATACTAAATCGTTCTTTATTAAACTGATCGATAAAGAAATTTTGAATGCTAAGGCAGGTAAAGAGGCTTTCATCAAAATAAAGATGAATAGCTTTACTTCATATAAGATGATCGATAAATTGTATGAGGCCAGTAATGCCGGCGTTAAGATACAATTGATTGTACGCGGTATCTGCTGCTTGATTCCAGGTATAGAAGGTATGAGCGAGAATATTGAAGCAATCAGTATTGTAGATAAATTTCTAGAACATCCACGTATATTCATTTTCTGTAATGATGGAGATACAAGCGTATTTATTTCATCGGCAGATTTCATGACCCGTAACTTGGAGAATAGAGTAGAGGTTGGTTGTCCTATTTATGATGAAGATGTGAAAAAGGAATTGCTAGATACCTATGAAATCTCTTGGAACGATAATGTTAAGGCCAGAGTGTTCAACGAAGAGCAGGATAATGCGTATCGTATAAATGACAAGCCAAAACTACGGTCTCAGTTTGCTACGTATGATTATTATAAAAATAAATTAGATGCAGATACTCCTATTCCGGAGTAAAAATAATTGAAGACTTCAAGTTTTAGGTAATGCTATTTGTTTACCTAAAATTTGAAATTCTTATCCGTGAATACTTTCTTTATTTCCTAGGTTTTTCATTATTCCAGATTCGAAATCTAGTAGTGCTTGCCATTTTTTGTCCACCTCGGTACGGTCACCATATTGTCTTGCAAATTGTAAAAACATGGTGTAATGTCCGGCTTCACTTACCATAAGCTTGTGGTAGAACTCTGCAAGTTCTTTGTCTTCTAGTTCTTCTGAAAGTAATCTAAAGCGCTCGCAACTTCGCGCTTCAATTAATGCGGCATATAAAAGACGATGAACTAATTGGGTCGTTCGGCTTCCACCTTTTGGAAAAAATTTTATCAATTGAAGTACATATTCGTCCTTTCTATCACGCCCTAAAGTTTGCCCTCTTGCTGTAATTCGGTCATGTACCATTTTAAAATGTGCCATCTCTTCTCTAGAAAGAGCAATCATTTCCTCTACGAGCGCTGTATATTCCGGAAAACTTATAATTAATGATATGGCTGTGCTTGCTGCTTTTTGCTCACAGTACGCATGGTCCGTTAAAATTTCATCTATGTTTTTCTCAACAATATTCACCCATCTTGGGTCAGTTGGTAACTTCAGGCCTAGCATAATTATGTTTTTCGTAAAATTAGCAAGAATCTTTGTAAACTATAACTAGAATTTAGCATCTAATATATCTTGTTTCTCCAAAGAATAATTAGTTTTGTGAATAGTTGTTTTTTATTATGCCGAAAGGCACTAAAAATAGGGTTGTTACCACTTGTCAAGAAACCCGAATAACAGATTATGGAATTAACCAAATTAGACCAAGAGCTTCAGTCTTTATTGAATAGCAATTTAGATGCTGCTACAGATTCATGGTTGCAATCAAAATTGGAGCAAATCACTAGCTCTAGTTCTACAAAGGACCTGTATATGACTTACAGCTTGTTGGCTAGTAAGATTGATTCAGACACCGTTTTGAATCTGAGCTCAGATACAGATGAAGTAACCCAATATTTAAGAACGCAGAATGCCACAACGCTTCAGATAGCCAGAATTTATCTTTTAATAAAGGTATTGAAGGCAAACGGCGATTTCTTTGTGCCTAAAGTTGCCAACCTAATTCAGGTGGCGGATACCGGAGAACTTGAAACTTTCCTGAAGTATCTTATTCTATTGCCCGATGCCGAAAATTATAAGCAAACTGCAGTAGAAGCATTGCGTACGAACATTGCCACAATATTCGAGGCGATAAGTATGCAGAATCCGTATCCCGCAAAATACTTTAATGATCAGCAATGGAACCAAATGTTCCTTAAGGCTGCATTTATGCAGTTAGACCTTTCGACCATTTTAAGTATTGATGAACGAGCGAATAAGGATTTGACGCGTATTATATCTGATTACGCACATGAGAGATGGGCAGCTTCACGAGAAATAGAACCCTTATTCTGGAGGCCAGTAGCCGCATTTTTGGATGAAAACCTATTGAAAGATATGGTGCGCTTGTTTGCTAGCGATAATCCTATTGAAAATAAAGTAGCGGCCTTATGCTGTTATACTTCTGAAGAGCCAATGGCTAAAGAATTATTGGCAAAGCATCCCGAGTTGAAAGCTCAAGTAGAGAACAAAAACATTACCTGGAAAAATATAAAAGATTAGTATGGAAGATAAAATGATGATAATCGACCCGCATGTACATATGTCATCGCGAACCACAGACGATTATGAAGCTATGGCTGCGGCCGGGGTTGTTGCTATAATAGAACCTTCTTTTTGGTTAGGACAACCAAGAACTCAAGTAGGTTCTTTTCAAGATTATTACAGTAGTTTAGTTGGCTGGGAGCCTTTTAGAGCTAGTCAATTTGGTATTCACCACTATTGTACAATTGGTCTAAACTCTAAGGAGGCAAACAATGAAGCTTTGGCAGAACAAGTTATAGAGCTTTTACCTTTATATGTTCACAAGCAGAATGTAGTAGCTATTGGCGAGATAGGTTATGATGACCAAACCCCAGCGGAAGATAAGTATTTCCGTATGCAATTAGAAATGGCTAAAGAATTGGGTATGGTCGTCCAAGTACACACGCCTCACCGTGATAAAAAAGCAGGTACTTTAAAAAGTATGGAAGTTTGTCTGGAGCATGGTCTAGACCCTTCGCAAGTGGTAATTGATCATAATAACGAAGAAACGGTTAAGGACGTTCTTGATAGAGGTTTTATTGCTGCATTTACTATTTACCCAAAAACAAAAATGGGTAATGAGCGAATGGTAGAGGTTGTAAAAAAATATGGTAGTAATAATATAATTGTAGATAGCTCTGCAGATTGGGGTGTAAGTGATCCATTAGCGGTGCCAAAAACCGCAAACCTTATGCTAAAAAGAGGGATTGCAAGAGAAGACGTTGTAAAAACCTGTTACCAGAATGCGCTAGATATTTTTGGCACAAATGGTAAGATGAAAGAAGAGCACTGGTTGAATCCAAAAGGTATTAACCAAGCCCAACTTTTTAATGATAATAGCGTTTTAAGAGGGCAAGAGCCTAGAGTAGATTCTGATCAGATTAAATAATGAATCGCACATTTCTTGGTTATGCGCGATTGGCAAGACCTGCTAATTTACCTACAGCTGCCGCAGATATTTTGGCAGGTGTAGCTATTGGCGGTGTTTTCATAGGTGGGATTGATGCCGGTTTTGTTGGTTCTAACCTTTTCCTAAATATCGTATACTTAGTATTTTCATCGGTGTTTCTTTATGCCGGAGGAGTTATTCTTAATGATGTTTTTGACTTTAAGCTTGATCAAGTAGAACGACCTGAGCGGCCTATTCCTAGTGGCGTAGTTCCTTTTAATGCAGCTGCTATGTATGGTGTAACCACCTTGGTTATTGGTGTGTTGTTGGCCTTTTTAGTTTCGGGAACTTCTGGCATAGTAGCTGTTGCACTTGCCTTGGCAATTCTTTTATACGATGGGATTGCCAAAAAATATGATTTTTTCGGTCCGTTGAGTATGGGCTTATGTAGAGGTGTAAATTTGCTGTTGGGCATGTCCATTTTAGGTAATTTCGATTCCTGGTTTATGGCTATTATTCCAATCGTTTATATTTTTGCTATCACGCTGATAAGCAGAGGGGAAGTACATGGAAAAAACAAAAACCACATTGTATTGGCAGGAGTACTATATGGTGCAGTTATTTTAGCTGTGGCAACTATGGCCTTTTTACATACGGATGCCCTTTTATTTCCGTTATTGTTTTTAGTATTGTTTGCGTTCACGGTTTTTAGACCTTTAATAAAAGCACACTCCGTAAACTCACCAGAGAATATTAAAAAAGCTGTTATGGCAGGTGTCATAGCATTAATCTTATTGGATTCGTCTATTGCCGTTGCATTTTTTGACTGGTGGTACGGATTAATTATATTGGCATTACTGCCTGTTTCAAAAGGCTTATCTAGAGTGTTTGCCGTTACCTAAGGTCAATTTTTATCGACCTTCAAAAGAAATACGATGTTTAAAACTATAGAGCAAAAATTTGAGGTTTCATATCAATATGGCCTCCACTTTACCGAAAATTTGTTCGGTACAGAAAATACCTTGTTCAAGGATATTATTAAGGCATATAAAAATGAGCCCGTAAAGCTTCTTTTTGTTGTTGATGATGGGGTAGCTGCTGCTCACCCGGACCTTATTAAAAATATAAAAGCCTACTGTCAACATTACCAAGAGAATCTGGTTCATATGAAAAGTATGGTGGTGCAAGGTGGTGAAGCTTGCAAGAATAATGAAAGTCAAGTTGAAGATATCCTTAAGGCAGTTAGCGAGTATGCGATTTGTCGCCATTCATTTGTTGTCGTTATAGGTGGAGGCGCTGTAATAGACATGGCAGGATACGCTGCGGCAATAGCACATAGAGGTGTTAAGTTGATACGCATACCTACTACAGTACTTTCGCAAGATGATTCTGCTGTGGGTGTAAAAAATAGTGTCAACGCCTTCGGGAAGAAGAACTTTATAGGAACTTTTGCTCCTCCATATGCTATCATTAATGATACTGATTTCCTTAAAACGTTGGAACAACGTGATTGGATTTCCGGTATTTCTGAAGCCTTAAAGGTTGCATTGATTAAGGACGCTGTCTTTTTTGAATATATAGAGAAAAATGCACATCTATTGAGAGATAGAGATATGGAAGCCATGCAGTATACCATTTATAGGTGTGCAGAAATGCATATGTACCATATTGCACAAGGCGGTGATCCTTTTGAAAGTGGTTCTTCTAGGCCATTGGACTTTGGTCACTGGGCTGCACATAAATTGGAGTATATGACCAACTACGCACTTCGCCATGGCGAAGCCGTAGCAAAGGGTATTGTTCTAGATGTGGCATACACTCATTTAATTGGTTTGATTAATGAGGCCGATTTAAATCGTGTTGTACGTGTTTTTCAGAATATCGGTTTTGATTTAAGTTTTCCGTTGGCTACAGAAAAAGAAGTCGATGAATTACTTAATGGAATAGAAGAATTTAGGGAACACTTAGGTGGGGAACTTACCATAACTCTTATTTCAGATATTGGTGTAAAACACGACGTTCACGAAATTGACCGGCAGACCATGAAAAAGGCATTGGATTTGGTAAACGAAATTTCAAAACTTAAAGTAGAGTAGCTTGCGCATAGATAACAATTTTCAACTTACATATTGCACCAATATCCATCCAGGATTTAATTGGAAGACCACTTTTGACAGTCTTAAAGAACACGTTCCGCAGATAAAGGAAAAGGTGTCTCCTAATAACCCTTTTGGACTTGGTTTACGATTATCCAATAAGGCGAGCGAAGAGCTTGCTCTGAACGGAAACCTAAACGAGTTTAAACAATGGTTAGGTGATAATCAGGTTTATGTGTTTACCATGAACGGTTTTCCGTATGGTAATTTTCATAATGAACGGGTTAAAGATGATGTTCATGCACCAGATTGGACCACCCAGGAAAGGCTGATTTATACCAAGCGTATGTTTGATCAGTTGGCAGCTTTACTTCCAGAGGGTATTGCAGGTGGGATTTCAACATCTCCCGTAAGTTATAAATACTGGCATGCTACAGAAGAGGCTACAAAATTAGCTTTTGAAACTGGAGCAAAAAATATGATAGAGGTTGCCATCCATCTACATAATATAGAAAAAGAAACGGGGAAGTATCTACATCTTGATATTGAACCGGAACCAGATGGCATGTTAGAGAACAGTGATGAGGTGTTGCATTTTTTTGCAGATTACCTATTGCCTATCGGAACATCTGTAATCAGTGAAAAACTTGGAGTAAATACTGAGACTGCGGATGAAATAATACGCCGTTACCTTACGGTTTGTTACGATATTTGTCATTTTTCATTGGCTTATGAAGAACCCATAGATACCTTTGAAAAGTTTGCAGAAGCAGGCATTGCTATAGGAAAGATTCAAGTTAGTGCAGCCTTAAAAATCTTGTCTAACCCGTCAGGGAATGATGAGATATGGAAAGCCTTGACGCTTTTTGACGAACCTACATACCTTCATCAAGTAACGGAAAAGGTAGATGGAAAGGTAAAAACTTACAATGATTTGCCTATTGTACTTGAGAATAAAAGAGAATTTGAAGAGTTACGGGCACATTTTCATGTGCCAATATTTTTAGAACGTTTTGGTGCGTTAGATTCTACGCAAGACCATATTCTAAAAGTGATGAAATATATAAAGGACCATCCTGTTTCTGAGCATTTGGAAATTGAGACCTATACTTGGGATGTTCTTCCGTCTGCTTTAAAAAGAGACCTTTCTGAGTCTATTATTAGAGAGATTGATTGGTTTGTAGAAAAGTTTTAGAAGATGAAGAAAACGCTAGTGATTAATGTTGTGGGTTTGACCCAACGTCTTATTGGGGAGCATACCCCGTTTATTGAAGCTTTTTTAAAAAAAGGTAAATCAGCTTACATAAGTCCGGTTTTGCCTGCGGTAACTTGCAGCGCACAGTCTACATATTTGACCGGAAAAACGCCTGACGTACATGGTATTGTTGGTAATGGATGGTATTTTAAAGATTTGTGTGAGGTGAAGTTTTGGAACCAGTCTAATAAATTGGTGCAGAGCGAAAAAATTTGGGATGAGCTAAAAAAAGAAGATGAGCATTTTACATGTGCAAATCATTTTTGGTGGTATAACATGTATTCTAATGTAGACTACAGTCTAACTCCAAGACCTAATTATTTGGCCGATGGTAGAAAAATTCCGGATGTATATTCATATCCACCTGAGTTAAGAGATACGCTACAAAATGAGTTGGGGACTTTTCCTCTTTTTCAATTTTGGGGCCCAAAAACGTCAATAAAATCTAGTAAATGGATTGCAGATGCAGCCATACGTACGGATGAGATGCATAACCCAACATTGTCTTTGGTTTATCTTCCGCATTTAGACTATAATTTACAACGTCACGGACTTGATTTTGATAAAATCAAAAAAGACCTGAAAGAAATAGATGGGGTTGTAGAGCAATTGGTGAACCATTTTCAAAAGCGTAACGCACGTATTGTATTGCTCTCTGAATATGGTATTACAGATGTGAATAATCCTATCCACTTAAATAGAATTTTACGTTCTAAGGGCTATATAGCTATTCGTGAAGAACGAGGACTGGAGCTTTTAGATGCGGGCCAAAGCAGAGCTTTTGCTGTGGCAGATCATCAAATAGCACATATTTATTTGAATGATCCTTCCGTTAAGTTAGAGGTTAAAGCTTTGCTGGAATCAGTTTCAGGAGTTGAGATGGTACTTATGGGTGAAGAGCTTGAAAAGGCTAAATTGAATCATGAAAGAAGCGGTGACCTAGTTGTGGTTGCCGATGCCGACTCTTGGTTCACATATTATTTCTGGTTGGATGACGCCAAAGCACCCGATTATGCGCGTATGGTTGATATTCATAAAAAACCAGGTTATGATCCAGTGGAAATGTTGACGGATCCTAAAGACAAATTGGTAATGGCAAAAGTTGTTGCTATGTTGCTTAAGAAAAAAATGGGATTCAGAACTGTAATGAATATAATTCCGTTGGATGCAACCTTAGTAAAGGGTTCGCACGGTAGAATACCAGAAGATAAAGCGGACTTTCCTATTTTGGTTACGGATCAGGTAAACTCCTCTTTTAATGATGATATTGAAGCGACCGATGTATATGGTATCTTAAAGAAACATCTAACTGAAGAAGAATGAAGTCTTTCTTTAAAATAGTAGGCGCTGTATTTGCAATCCTTTTCACTTGGGCGGCATATCTACAATACAATGATCCAGATGCTACTATATGGTATGTAATTTATGGCTTAGCTGCTTTTGCATCAGTCCTTTTTGTAGCGAATCGTTTGACGTTTACTATAGCAACTATTTTTTGTCTCATATCAATTAAAGGTGCTTATAAGCAATGGCCTGTGCAATTTCAAGGTTTTGCTATTGGAGAGGGAGATATAGAAAATATTGAACGCGGTAGAGAGGCTTGTGGTTTACTAATTATAGCATTAGTAATGTTAGTATATGCCCTGCGAATTCGCTTTGTAAAAGGGTTAAAGATCTAAGTCAAAAGTTTTTCTAAGCAAATCTATAGCTGGGTTCTTTTCTCTAAGTTTTTCATACTTTTCCTCAGGAGTAAACGCGAATTTTTTAGCTATTTTTTCGTTAACAGTAATCTTAAGTTCAATGAAATAATTGTTGAGATTTTTTCTCAGGTGCTCCATAAGGCCATATTGCTCCCGCTCAATTTCCTTTTTCATTGTTTCGTTAGGCAATTCAATCCAAATGGTTTTGTCTTGAACTAGCTTAGGTATATCTACGCTGAGGTTAGATGCTAGTATTTTCTTGCCATCTATATCGATTTTATGAACAAAATCCGCCCAATGTTTTTGCATAGCCTCTTCGGTAAAGGGGTCTTTAGGGAGTTTACTTTCGTCAATTGTATCGTCCTTTCGGCTGAGTTCGTGCTCTTTCTTTGCTTTTAGGCTAGAAATAGAGAGTCCGGAAACTCTTTTTCCTCCACCAATATTAATTTTATTTACCGGAGCGGCTTCGGGTTTAGGTGGTTGTGCAGTTTCCTCAACTTTAGGTTCTGCCACTGCTAAAGAATTTGATTTTTGCTTTGTTTCCTCTGCCTGATACTGCTGGGCTTCCTGCTTATTTATCTCTGCAGGTGCTGGAGTAGCTGGTTTTGTGTGTTGTTGAGGGGTAGGGGTTTCGGCAGAATCTTTTTTAACAGAGCTATTTCCTCTAAAAAAGGATGCAGGCGCAATAAAATCTATAGTAGAACCGTCTAAGACGTCAGATTCAGAGTTTTTTTTTTCGGCCTCAAATCCAATTGAAGCTAATTTCATTAAAGTAAGTTCTACCAGCAGCCGCTGATTCTTGCTGGTTTTATACTTTAAATCGCAGTCATTGGCAATATTTAAAGCTTGCATAAGAAGCTGCATAGAGGTCTTTTTTGACTGCTCTAAGTAGTTCTGTTTGGCTACGTCACCTACTTCCAATAAGTTAATGGTGTCTTGATGTTGACAAACCATAAGATCTCTGAAATGCGAAGCTAAGCCACTTATAAAGTGATGTCCGTCAAAACCTAATGACAAGGTTTCGTTGAATAAAAGTAGTAGCTGTGGAATATTATGCTCTAAAATAAAATCTGTTGCCGAGAAATAGGTGTCGTAATCTAAAACATTTAGGTTTTCTGTTACGGCCTTTCTTGTCAGTTCTTTTCCTGAAAAACTAACCACTCTATCAAAAATAGAAAGGGCGTCTCTCATGGCACCATCAGCTTTTTGAGCAATGATATGTAAAGCATCATCATCTGCAACTATACCTTGGTTTTCGGCTATGTATTTCAAATATTGAGCAGCATCCTTAACTGTAATGCGTTTAAAATCAAATATTTGACAACGAGAAAGTATCGTTGGGATAATTTTGTGCTTTTCAGTGGTTGCTAAGATGAAAATAGCATGCTTTGGCGGTTCTTCAAGTGTTTTTAGAAAAGCATTGAAGGCCGATTGTGAGAGCATGTGCACCTCATCTATAATATATACTTTGTATTTACCTACTTGGGGTGGTATGCGTACCTGGTCTATAAGGTTACGAATATCATCTACAGAGTTGTTAGAGGCGGCATCTAGCTCAAAAATATTGAATGCAAAATCCTCATCTTCACTTTCTGTTCCATCGGAATTTATTTGCTTGGCAAGAATACGTGCACAGGTAGTCTTACCAACTCCCCTAGGACCACAAAATAAAAGGGCCTGTGCCAAATGATTATGTTCAATGGCATTGGTTAGGGTATTAGTAATGGCCTGTTGCCCCACAACATCCTTAAATGTCTGAGGTCTATATTTACGTGCCGATACAATAAAAGGTTCCAAAAAAAACTTAGGGTTTTAGAATTTACATCAACTCAATTATACAAATATAAATATAGGAATGATAAGAGCGTTTTATTTCGGTAGGATAAAGTCTTTATTTATCAACAATTGTACTAATTTAGCACGTTAAGCAGGTCTCCTTATCGCTGCCGTGAAAACGGGAGAGGAAAGTCCGGACACCATAGTGCAGCATAGCGGGTAACGCCCGTCGTCCGTTTAACGGAAAGGACAAGTGCAGCAGAAAGTATGTACAGGTAATGCTGTAGTGAAACCAGGTAAACTCTATGCGGTGAAACGTCATGTAAATCGGTGCTTGAGGGCTGTACGCTCGAGCCGAAGGGTAGGCGGTTTGATATTAACAGTAATGTTAGTCCTAGATAAATGATAGGGGAGTCCTTAGGGGCTTAACAGAATCCGGCTTATGGGCCTGCTTTATTTTTTTTATTCCGATTACAAGTTTTAGTCTTCGCTTGGATTTGCGAATAAGCTAAAAATACTACCTCCGTATTTTCGTTTTTCAACAAAATTGTCCAGATGAGACAAGTCCATTTGGTTAGCATGCTCTATTACGAGCAGACCGTTCTCTAGTAATAATTCTTTTTCAAAAACTAGTTTTGGTATTTTCTCGAAGGATTCCAATGGTAAGCCGTAAGGTGGGTCGGCAAATATAATGTTTGCTTTTTCGCGAGACTTTTCAAGATAATTGAAAACATCACTTTTGTAAGCAGCAATACCCATTTCCATTGCGTCAGATGTTTCATTAATAAATCTCACACATCCATAGTCAGCATCAACGGCACTAATTTGCTTCGTACCTCTAGAGGCAAACTCGTAACTGATATTTCCTGTTCCTGCAAACAAATCAAGCACTACAAGGTCATCAAAGTAATATCGATTGTTCAAAATATTGAACAAAGCTTCTTTGGCCATGTCTGTGGTTGGACGAACGGGTAATTTTTTAGGTGCTGTTATTCGCTTTCCTTTATGTAAACCTGAAATGATGCGCATTAAAAAGCGTTTATTACGGTGAAATCAATAGTTTCTTCTGGTCGATCTATGCCTGGATGTTCAGTAAATGAAGGGTAGAACATGGAGACATCCTTTACATAGTTGTAGCAAAGGTCATAAATATCATCATCTTTTTCAATATCACCAAAGAGTTTTATGGAAACCGATTCTGTATCAAGTTCTAGTTGTTCTAACGTGAAAAGCAGGTAATAGAGAAAATCTTCTTTAGTCACAAAGTTAAAGCTGTTAAACAGTAAAAGCTTTTTTGAAGCTATAACGGTAACATCCATCTGGCGTTGCGAAGTATGTATGTAGCACACGGCTTCTTTACTAGCGGAATGGTTGTTCAATAACGATTCTACCATTACGGTGCCATTATGCTTAAAGGTAAATTCACCAAAAAGATCGTAGATGTAGTTGTTGATGTTTACAAATGGAACATAAACATTGTTAATCTCATAGCTTTCGAGCTCATCAAAGGCTAAGTGATCATTGGCCAATATTTTGGTATTGAATTTTAGGTAGTTGGCCAGTTCGTCTTCGTTAAATAAGACTTGTGGTACAAGACTGAACAAGTTGTTTCTGTGTACTACTACAATTTCAGAAAACTGATCTTCTTCTATGTGATGCGTAGAAAATAGAAGTTTTAACCGCTTTAAGATTTCATAGGGCGTAAGCTCTTTTGCAAAAACAACCTTTTCTGAGTTTAAGATTGAATTTGCTACTGTGTCAAATACACAAAAAGAAAGTCCATTCAAGCTAACTTGAATGGACAGTTTTTTAAAATTCTCAACTGGTTTTCCAGTATTATTATTCGTCTCCTTTTTTGTCATATACAGGGGGCCAGTTTCCAGCCGTACTTACTTCGTTAAGAGAACCAACTTTTATAAATGCTCCATTAACTTCTTCAACACCAATTTCTGCTTTTTCTTTCTTAAGAAGTGCTTCCGGTTGATCGTACAATACTACTGACTTATCTATTTTAGCTTCAAAAACAGGAGCTTTATAGCTTCCTTTAGTAAGAATATCAGATTTCATTTCAAATTTCTCTCCGCCTTGTGCAAAAGGAACTTCCATAAGAGTCTTGTAACGAGTATCTCCTTTGAAAAGAGAATCTTTTACCGAAACAGCACCTAACGTATCAATGATTTTAACCTCTTTCAAAAGGTCAATTTGATATGTTTTATCGAATTCCATGTAAGATGAATCACGTTGTTGAGTAATAGTGTACTCAGCAGTATCGATAAACTTGATCAAACTGTTGAAATCTTTGGCGTATTTTCTGTTTACAGTTTTATAGGCCTCTTGAGCGTTTCTAATGTCCTTCAACTTGGCGATAACCTGCCCGTAACGTTCTTCTTTTACTTTGTTGAACTCTATTGGTCCCGTAACTGATTGGTATATAGCGTATGCTAAACCTGCACATGCTACCCACAGTACAATTTGAATTATGGTCTTCATTTCTTAAGTGTTAATTATATTTTAGTGGTTGTGACAAATCTACAATTTTTTTTCAATCGCAAAAGTTTTTCTCGTAAAAATCCTGTTTATCTTTGATACCTATGGTAACGTTGAACGATGCATCATTTTATAAAATACTAAAGGAGAAATTTCCACACGAGCCTACACTCAAGCAGGCAATAGCATTACAAAAGCTAGCTACGTATATACTTTCTGACAGAAAGGACGATGTGTTCTTACTTAAAGGTTTTGCCGGTACGGGTAAAACAACTTTGGTAGGAACTGTGGTTAATAGCCTCTGGAAAACCACAATGAAGGCTGTTTTAATGGCGCCCACAGGAAGAGCGGCAAAAGTAATGTCTAATTACGCGAACACGCAATCCTTCACCATTCACAGAAAGATATACTTTCCTAAAAAGCAGGGAGGAGGAGGAATTCAATTTGTTTTGGCACCAAATAAACATAGAAATACCATTTTTATAGTGGATGAAGCTTCTATGATACCCGATGCGCCAACAGATTCTAAGCTATTTGGTAATGGATCTCTTTTGGATGATTTAATTCAGTTTGTCTATTCCGGGCATAATTGTAAACTCATTTTAATTGGGGATACTGCTCAGCTACCACCTGTGCATTTGAATATCAGTCCAGCATTAGACCCGGATAAGTTAGCACTAAACTATGATAAGGAAGTGGTGCGATTGGAATTGGATGAAGTAGTTAGGCAGGCCGAGGATTCTGGTATTTTGGTAAATGCAACCTTACTTCGGGAGCAATTGCAAAGTAATTTTACAGATGAGTTTAAATTTCATTTAAGCAATTTTAAAGATATAGTTAGGCTTGTTGATGGTTATGAGATACAAGAAGCTATTGATACCAGTTATTCCGAAAATGGGAAAGAAGAGACCGCATTTATAGTCAGGTCCAATAAAAGGGCTAATCTCTATAACGAAAATATTCGTAGCCGAATCTTATTTTTAGAAAATGAGATAGCCGTAGGAGATTTTATGATGGTCGTAAAGAACAATTACTTTTGGTTGTCTCCTAATAGTGAAGCTGGTTTTATAGCTAACGGCGATGTTATTGAAGTCCTTGAATTATTTGCTATAAAAGAATTGTATGGTTTTAGATTTGCAGAGGTTAAAGTTCAAATGGTAGATTATCCCAACCAAAAACCTTTTGAGACCGTTTTATTGTTAGATACGATAAAGGCAGAAACACCGTCTTTACCTTATGAGGAGGGGAATAGGCTCTATCAAGAAGTAATGAAGGACTTTGCTAATGAATCATCTAAATACAAGAAGTTTTTAGGTGTAAAGAGCAATAAATATTTCAATGCATTGCAAGTGAAATTTTCATATGCTATAACCTGTCATAAGTCTCAAGGAGGGCAATGGAATACTGTTTTTGTTGAGCAACCCTATTTGCCAAATGGAGTAGATAAAGAATACCTACGTTGGTTGTATACTGCCGTTACACGGGCAAAAAAGCAGTTGTATCTTATAGGATTCAAGGATGATTTTTTTGTTGGTGAGGAATAGGCTAAATTGCGTCTTTGCAAAGAGTTTATTAATGGGTTTTGAGCTTCTATACAGAAGAATGTACTCCATTTAACCTTATGTAAATCACTATAATTTAGGAATAATATGACCTCAGAAAGCATAATCAGTATTTTTTTAGGCATTGGCCTTGCTGCATCTGTAGGCTTTCGTGTATTCTTGCCACTATTTGCTTTGAGCTTGGCATCATATACCGGAGTTTGGGAGCTTAATGAAAGCTGGCAATGGATAGGGAGTTTTGCAGCGGTGGTAGCTCTGGGAGTTGCAACCCTAGTTGAAATTTTTGGCTATTTCATACCCTTGGTGGACAATCTTTTAGATAGCTTTGCAGTGCCTTTAGCCGCCATAGCCGGTACGGCCGTTATGGTGTCTACAGTGGCAGATTTAGACCCGGTGGTAACTTGGTCTTTGGCAATCATTGCAGGAGGAGGAACAGCTACTGCTATAAAAGGTGCGGGAGCAACAGGTAGATTGGCTTCTACAGCAACAACAGGTGGTTTGGCCAATCCTATAGTTTCAACAGTAGAAACAGGTACAGCGGTCGTTGTAGCCACGGCATCAATATTTGCGCCAGTACTTGCAGTGATTTTAGTTATTATCATTTTGGTTTTTATCTTTCGTATTTATAGAAAGTTAAGGCCCAAAAGAACGGACTAAAGACATTTAAAGTGGCTTACGAAATTTTCAAGTTTTAGTAATCTGTAGAGAGAAAAGAAATATAATAGTAAACGATAATCAGGATATAAAGTGAAAATAATAGCCATGATACCGGCCCGTTATGCGGCATCTAGATTCCCTGCAAAATTAATGCAGGACCTATCAGGGAAACCTGTAATTCTGCGTACTTACGAAGCAGCAATAGGGACCAAGTTATTTGACGAGGTTTATGTAGTGACAGATAGTGATGTTATTTTTGATGCTATAACCAGCGCAGGTGGTCAAGCACTTATGAGCCAGAAGGAACATGACTGCGGTAGTGATCGAATTGCTGAGGCAGTTACGGATATGGATGTTGATATTATTGTGAACGTTCAAGGAGACGAACCCTTTACGGATAGAGAAAGTTTGGCAAGCGTTTTAGAAGTGTTTAAAAACGATACGGAGAAAGAAATAGACTTAGCGTCCTTAATGGTTAGGATTACTGATGAAGAAGAAATAAACAACTCCAACACAGTAAAGGTCATTGTTGATAATCGTAATTTTGCCCTGTATTTTTCACGTTCTGTAATTCCTTACCCAAGAAATAAAGAAATTGATAGTGTTTATTATAAGCACAAAGGTATTTATGCCTTTAGGAAAAGTGCTTTAATGGCTTTCCAAAGATTACCAATGCTGCCGTTAGAAGCTATTGAAAAAATTGAAGCTATTCGTTACCTAGAGTACGGAAAGAAAATCAAAATGGTTGAAACAACCGTTTCGGGAATAGAAATAGATACTCCCGAAGATTTGAAAAGAGCACAACAAGCATGGAAGTAGATTATAGTAAAATTACAGTAGTTGGCTTTGATGCCGATGATACGTTGTGGGTAAACGAAACCTATTTTAGAGAAGCAGAGGAGAAGTTCGCTAAGCTTTTGGAAGGTTACGAGACTATGAATACCATAGATCAGGAGTTGTTTAAAATGGAAATCAATAACCTGGAGCTTTACGGCTATGGTGTAAAAGGTTTTATGCTCTCTATGGTAGAATCTGCATTGAAACTTTCAAATAACAGGGTTTCACAAGCAACGATTGAAGAAATTTTGAATCTAGGTAAAGAAATGTTACGCCAACCAGTAGAGTTATTAGATGGTGTAAGAGAAGTTTTACGTAAATTAAGCGGTAATTACCGACTTATTGTTTTGACAAAAGGTGATCTTTTAGATCAAGAACGTAAATTAGAAAAGTCTGGACTTTCTGAATTTTTTCACCATGTGGAAGTCCTAAGTGATAAGAAAGAAGAAAACTATATACATTTGTTGAACCATTTGCAAATTGATGTAAATGAGTTTTTAATGATAGGGAATTCATTAAAATCCGATGTGCTGCCTTTGGTTGAAATTGGTGCGCAAGCGGTACATGTACCCTTTCATACTACGTGGCAACATGAACAAGTGAAAATTAATGATGAAGATTACAATTATCTGAAAATTAATACATTGTCAGATATATTAGCGTATTTGAAATAGGTTATGATGGAGGTAAAAAAAGAAATGCAGGTAAAAAAAGCAACTGTAGGTAAACAAACGGAATTTAGAAATTTTCCAATGGTGCCTAGAGTGGTTTTTGGCAAGGGAAGTTTTAATCAATTGGGAGAGATACTAATGCCCAAGCGCAAACATTCTGATGCTCCTTTTATTTTTTTAGTTGATGATGTTTTTGAAAATACGGAGTTGGCAAAAAGAATTCCACTGATTTTCAATGATCAGATTATATTCATCTCTGCAGAAGAGGAGCCTAAAACAGCTCAAGTAGATGCTTTAGTCGATAAAATTAAGAGAGAATATCAAGATTTGCCTTCGGGAATTGTTGGTATTGGAGGAGGAACTCTATTAGATTTAGCCAAAGCTGTATCAATTTTACTAACTAATAACGGAAGTTCTTCAGAATATCAAGGATGGGATTTAGTTCAAAAGCCAGCAATTTTTCACGTGGGAATACCTACAATAAGTGGAACAGGCGCAGAAGTTTCTAGAACTACGGTTTTATTGGGGCCAGATAAAAAATTAGGAATAAATTCAGACCATACTACTTTTGGTCAAGTGCTTTTAGATCCAGATTTAACCCAAGGAGTCTCAAAAGAGCAATGGTTCTATACTGGTATGGATTGTTTTATTCATTGTATTGAATCACTTACAGGGACATTTTTAAATGCCTTTAGCCAAAGTTATGGAGAGAAAGCTCTAGAATTGTGTAAAGAGGTTTACTTAGGAGATTTACCGGCAGAGGAGTCAAGAGATAAACTAATGATGGCCTCATGGCACGGAGGTATGAGCATTGCTTATTCTCAAGTAGGTGTGGCACATGCTATGAGTTATGGTCTTGGCTATTTATTGGGAGTCAAACATGGTATTGGTAATTGTTTAGTATTTCAACATCTTGAAGAGTTCTACCCAGAAGGTGTAAATCTTTTCAATAAAATGAAGGAAAAACATAATATTGAATTACCAACTGGTATCTGTGCTAATCTAAGTGAAGCAGAGTTTGAGACTATGATTTCCGTAGCAATGAACATGGTTCCGCTATGGGAAAATGCATTAGGTAAAAACTGGCGGGACACCATTACTCCTGAAAAGTTAGAATCCATCTACAGAAAAATTTAGTATTATATTTTTATTGGTGAAATAGGTGATTACCTTAGATGGTAAAGCCAATTTCACTTTTTTAAATCTCTACGTACTCTCATGCAAAAATTAGCTCGTTTTATTTATTTCAAGTTGATGGGCTGGAAAATGGTGGGCGAATTTCCCGGTCATATAGATAAGTTTGTAATTGCAGTAGTACCACATACAAGTTATATGGATTTTTTCCTCGGACTCCTTATTAGAAAGGTATGGGGAGAAGAAATCAATTTTGTTGGTAAAAAGAGTCTTTTTGCTTTTCCTTTCGGGTTTATATTTAGACGATTAGGGGGTGAGCCTATTGATCGTAGCAAGAATAACGATATGGTTTCGGCCACAGTAAAGGTATTTGAAAAACGAAAAAAATTCAGGTTAACAATTGCGCCAGAAGGTACCCGTAAGAAGGTAGATAAATGGAAAACAGGTTTTTACTACATTGCTAAAGGAGCTAATGTCCCCATAGTTTTAATAGCTTTTGATTTTGGTAAAAAACAGGTCAAGGTTTCAGAACCTTTGTATACTACGGACGATAAAGAAGCTGATTTTAAAGTCTATAAAAAATTCTTTAAAGGTGTAGTAGGAAAGATCTCTCGGTAGTGTTTCTTGAGTTAGGCTTACTGTTTTAATCTCAGGTAACCACTCTATTATTACTCTTATGATAATTAACAAAAAAGCGCCCA
Source organism: Zobellia barbeyronii (assembly GCF_018603515.1). Taxonomy (GTDB): domain Bacteria; phylum Bacteroidota; class Bacteroidia; order Flavobacteriales; family Flavobacteriaceae; genus Zobellia; species Zobellia barbeyronii. The sequence goes on along the minus strand of NZ_JACATN010000003.1, from coordinate 410,130 downwards.
GAAATGGGCGTTTTTTTTTGTTTGTAAAAACTGTGTGTATTTTAACACAGTTTATATACACTTTATCGATAATCAGCTTTACTAACTCCTATGTCTGAATCTAAGTAATATCTTACAAGCATTATTTTTCTTATACCAGACAAATTATAAATATTGAACTATTTTTTTCTAGCATCAAAACCGACCAACTATATGAAGAAACTTTACATTAAAACCCAGTTTTTATTTTTTTTACTTGGTATATCCTTAAGTGCTAGTGCTCAAAGCTATTGTCTTGAGCTAAATCCACCTTTTGGTTTAGTGCCTGAAAATATTGTAGCAAATTCCGATGACGGTAATGGGCCATGCAACGTAATGGATGGTAATTTTTATTCTAGATGGAGTTCCAATGGTATAGGTGAGTGGATTTCATTCGATTTAGGGGCGGCTATGAACGTTGGGGGGGTTGAGATTGCCTTTTTCTCGGGTAATAATAGAGCTAGTATATTCAGTTTAGAAGTATCCATCGATGGTAAAAACTGGTCTACTGTTTTAGAGAGTCAATCAAGTAGTGGTGCTTCTACAAACTTGGAGGAGTTTAAATTCTCCACACAAAATATTAGATACCTTAGATACGTAGGGCAAGGGAATTCACAGGAAAATAATAATTGGAACAGTATTACGGAATTTAGAATAAACGAACCACGAATACCTGAAATTGAATGCCTTGATCTAAGTCCCTCGTCTGGTCTAGTTCCAAATAGAATTGTGGCTGTTTCAGATGACGGCAATGGTCTCTGTAATTTGATGGACAATGATTTAACCTCCTATTGGAGTTCCAATGTTCTAGGCGAATCCATAACATTTGAATTGACAGGTTTTAAGGATGTTGATCAGGTTGAAATAGCCTTTTTGTATGGAGAGACAAGGGTCAGCGTATTCGATATTTTAGTGTCCGTTGATGGAGTAAACTGGACAACAGTTTTAAAGGACCGATCAAGTAGTGGAACCTCTTTGGATTTAGAGAAATTTAATTTTCCTTTCCAAAGCACGAAGTATTTACGGTATACTGTTCAAGGTAATTCCCAAGACAATAATGCTTTAAACGGGATTACGGAATTCCGAATAGACGAATCTGTTTTACCTGAAAGTAACTGTCTTGAAATAAACCCACCTTTTGGTTTAGTGCCTGAAAATATTGTAGCAAATTCCGATGACGGTAATGGTCCATGCAACGTAATGGATGGTAATTTTTATTCTAGATGGAGTTCCAATGGTCTAGGTGAGTGGATTTCTTTTGATTTTGGAGAGCCTAAGAACGTGGGAGGTGTGGAAATTGCCTTTTTCTCGGGTAATAATAGAGCTAGTATTTTTGATTTAGAAGTGTCTATTGATGGAGAAAACTGGTCTACTGTTTTGGAGAATCAATCAAGTAGTGGTGCTTCTACAAACTTAGAAGAGATTCAATTCTCAACACAAAATATTAGATACCTTAGATACGTAGGACAAGGGAATTCACAGGAAAATAATAATTGGAATAGTATTACCGAATTTAGAATAAACGAACCACGAATTCCTGAAATTGAATGCTTTGATTCAAGTCCCTCTTCCGGCCTAGTTCCAAATAGAATTGTGGCTGTTTCAGATGAAGGCAACGGTCCCTGTAATGTCATGGACAATGATTTAGTCTCCTATTGGAGTTCCAACTTTTCGAGCAAATCCATAACTTTTGAAATGGATGGTTCAAGTGATGTCGACCAAGTTGAAATAGCCTTTTTGTCAGGTGATATAAGCGCTAGCGTGTTTGATATTTCGGTGTCGGATGATGGTGCTAACTGGACAACAGTACTAAAGGACGGGTCTAGCAGCGGTGCCTCGCTGGCCTTGGAAAAGTTTAATTTTCCCGTCCGAAATACCAAATATTTACGCTATACGGCTCAAGATTCCCAGGACAATAATGATTTAGAAGGAGTTACGGAATTCCGAATAAACAAGTTTGTTTTACCTGAAAGGGATTGTCTGGATTCTTCGCCGAGTACGGGAATCGCTCTCGTTCGGATTTCAGTCAGTTCGGACGACGGTAACGGCCCCTGCAACGTTATGGACGGCAATTATTATTCCCGATGGAGTTCCAACGGTTTGGGAGAATGGATGACATTCGATCTTGGGGAGACCAAGAACGTGTCCGATGTGGAGATCGCCTTTTTCTCGGGAAACCGAAGGACTAGTCTTTTTGACCTTGCCGTATCGGATGATGGTTCTAACTGGACTAACGTTTTGGAAGGCCAAAGGAGCAGTGGCAATTCCATATCTTTGGAGGCTTATAGCTTTCCGTTGCAAAGTGTGAGGTACCTGCGCTATATAGGCCAGGGTAATTCACAGGAGAACAATAACTGGAACAGTATTTCGGAGTTCAGAATCAATGAGGCCGAAATGAATGAATTCAGGCCTTTTGTAACTACCTGGAAAACTGATAATCCAGGAATATCAGGAGATAATCAAATTACGATACCGACTTTTCCAGAAGAAAATTATAATTACTCTGTTAATTGGGGAGATGGTTCAACAAATGTAAATGTGGGAGGAAATATAACACATACCTATGAGACACCAGGCATTTACGAGGTTTCAATTAGTGGAGATTTTCCAAGAATTTATTTCAATGCTGGTTTTGAGCAGACCGAAAATGTTGATGAATTAAAAATAATCTCAGTTAACCAATGGGGTAACGTTAAATGGACCTCAATGGAATCTGCCTTTACAGACTGTAGAAATCTTGATGTAGTAGCTAGCGATATTCCAAATTTAACAAAGGTTTATTCCTTGGCATCTATGTTTGAAGGTTGTGATGCGCTTGTTGGGAATTCTTCTTTTGATAATTGGGATGTTGGAAATGTTGTTGATATGTTTAGAACGTTTACAACAGCCAAAAGCTTTAATCAAAACCTCAATAAATGGGATGTATCTCAAGTAGAAAATATGCAATATATGTTTTTCGGAACAACTTTGTTTAATGCACCTATTGGAGCATGGGATGTAGGTAGCGTGACTAAGATGAGCCACATGTTCAATGACAGTTATAAATTCAATCAAGATATTAGCGAATGGGATGTGAGTAATGTTACCAAAATGAATAACATGTTTAAATCAGCTTATGAGTTTAATCAAAATATTGGTTCATGGGATGTTGGTAATGTTCAAAACATGTCTGAAATGTTTCAGTACGCTAGTAAATTTAATCAGGATATTGGAAAGTGGGATGTTAGTCAGGTAGAAATTATGTTTTCAATGTTTCATAGCAGTAAAGCTTTTAATCAAGACATAGGTGATTGGGATATTAGTGGGTTAACGGGTTCTTTTGGACTTCAGAATATGTTCAATGGACAAACGGAAATGTCTTTTGAAAATTATGATAAATTACTTCTTGGATGGAGTACTTTGAGTGCTGACGAAAGAAGAATACCTCGAGATGTTTATTTTTCTGCTAATAATTTGACTTTCTGCTTGGGAAAAGAGGTCCGTCAAATACTGGTTAATGATTATGGCTGGCATATAAAGGATTCAGGTCAAATGGCGGACTGTATTGATTCTTCATCCTTTGTTACTACATGGAAAACAAATAATAATGGGGTATCAAGATACAATGAAGTAAGAATACCTGCATCCGGAATGGACTATAATTATAACGTAGATTGGGGGGATGATACTTCAAATTCTGGAGTCACGGGAGAAATCACTCATAAGTACAGAACAGGTGGAGTATTTCAAATCAGTATTACAGGAATATTCCCGAAAATGAATTGGAGTACTTTTGGAGACAATGAAAAATTGATATCCATTGATCATTGGGGTGATATAAAATGGTCATCTATGGAGTATGCTTTTGCTAATTGTAAAGATCTTAAAATTGTTGCAACTGATACTCCAGACTTATCGAATGTAATTTCTCTTTCACACATGTTTAGTGGAGTAGATAATATTGGAACTAATCTTAGTACATGGGATTTTTCCAATATTTCTAATATGGACTATATGTTCTCTTATTCTGATTTCTTTGATTCTGATATTTCATCTTGGAACATTAGTAATGTGACAACTATGAATAATATGTTTCAAGGAGCGAGTCTTTCTAATAAAAATTATGACGCTTTGCTTAATGGTTGGAGTAGTCAAACCCTGAAAAATGGAGTAATATTTAATGCTGGTAACTCGCAATATTGCCAAGGTCAAGAAGCACGCCAAAAATTAATCAATGATTTTGGTTGGAGCATAACTGACGCCGGTAAGAGCAATTGTAATGATCCAATAATTAGACCTTTTATTACAACATGGAAAACAGATAATGTAGGGGCCTCAGCGGATAATCAAATTAAGATACCTATATATGCCCCGGAAATATATAATTATAGTGTTGATTGGGGAGATGGGACTTCGGATATAGGGATTACGGGCAGTAAAACACATACTTATGAAGTGCCAGGTGTATATCAAATTTCAATAAGTGGTGCTTTCCCAAGAATTTTTATGGAAGAAAGTTACAAAAGTGATTCTTATAAACTAATTTCTGTAGATCAGTGGGGCGATCAGATATGGACTGGTATGTCTCAAGCATTTCAGGATTGTAAGAACCTTCATATTCTTGCTAGTGATATTCCGGATCTTAGAGATGTAACTTCTTTCCGTCGCATGTTTGTAAATGCGACGAGCATGAACGAAGATATAAGTGGATGGGATACTAATGATGTTTTAGATATGTCATATATGTTTTTAAATGCAGATTCTTTTAATCAAGACATTAGCTCATGGGATACCAGTAATGTTAATAGTATGAGTCATATGTTTTTAGATGCTAACTCATTCAATCAAGATTTATCTTCTTTTAATATTTCTAATACTAAGGATTTATCAAAAATGTTTTCAGGTTCAGGTTTAAGTTCCTTAAACTATGATAAAACCTTAATTGGTTGGGCACAGCAAGAAGAATTAACTCAATATATTACTTTAGACGCAACTAATATAACATATTGTGCAAGTGAAGATGCACGTCAACAATTAATCGATATCTATGATTGGACTATTAATGATGGTGGTATTAGTTGTGATGACTCGGATATGTCTTTAACTAGTATTAATGCTAAAGGTTCGATTATAAATACAACAACCTTGACTCCAAATCCTGTGATAGCTGAAACAATATTAAGTTTTGAAAAACCGGTTCAATTAACTGAGATAAATATATTTGATGTTTCTGGAAGATTGGTACATTCATATAGTGGATCAGCAGTATCTGATGATGGGGCGTACTTGTTAAATGTAGAAGAACTTCCTTCAGGAACTTATTTTATTAGATCACTTGATGCTCAAGGTGAGCAATATCAAAAACAGATGGTAATAAATAAATAGTATAAAACAATAAAAAAGCGCCCATTTCTGGGCGCTTTTTTTATTCAAATATATTTGATGCAAAATGCTACTCTTGCATTGTATGATATACATTCTGTACATCATCATCTTCTTCAATTTTCTCTAAAAGTTTTTCAACATCGGCAGCTTCTTCTTCAGAAAGTGCTTTGGTTACTTGTGGAATACGCTCAAAGCCAGAAGACAAAATTTCGAGTTCTCTGTTTTCCAATTCTTTTTGAATGTCTCCAAAGCTCTCAAAAGGAGCATAAATCAAGATACCATCATCATCAACAAAAACCTCTTCTGCTCCAAAATCTATAAGTTCTAATTCTAGTTCTTCCGGGTCGATTCCTTCGGCAGGAATCCTGAAATTACAGGTGTGATCAAACATAAACTCTACCGAACCTGATGTACCCAAACTACCATCACATTTATTAAAGTAACTTCTAACATTTGCAACGGTACGGGTATTGTTATCTGTTGCAGTTTCTATTAGAATAGCAATACCATGCGGCGCGTAACCTTCAAAAAGAACTTCTTTGTAATCACCTAGACTTTTATCTGAGGCTCTTTTAATAGCGCGCTCAATATTGTCTTTAGGCATGTTAACGGCCTTTCCGTTCTGAATTACGGCTCGCAGTCTAGAGTTGGAATCCGGATCCGGTCCTCCTTCTTTTACTGCCATAACAATGTCTTTACCAATACGCGTAAAGGCTTTTGACATTGCTGACCATCGCTTCATTTTACGTGCTTTCCTGAATTCAAAAGCTCTTCCCATAATCTATGTGTAATATATTTGTTGAAGGTAGCAAATTTAATAAAAATGGCAACGGTTGCAAGTAACCGAACTTCATCAATTCAAAAGAACTTTACTTAGTGTCGTTTTTGAAGCAATGAATGAGAACCGCGTGTCAATTTTTTATTCACTCTCTATAATCTCTTCTATGCTTTGTGCTAACTTAAAATCTTTTTCAGTAATCCCCTCTGCATCGTGAGTGTTGAGTCGAATATGTAAAGAATTGTAGACGTTGCTCCAATCTGGGTGATGGCCTTGAGCTTCACATTCAAATGCAATGCGAGTCATAACAGAGAATGCATCTTTAAAATCTTTGAATTCAAAAGAAGTTTCAATGGCACCATCAACATACTCCCAGCCGCTTAATTTGGTAAGCTGACTTTCTATTTCTTGTTCCGATAGTTTTTTCATAGTATTCTAAATAATGTTTTGTTCGTAATTAATAGCACTCTTAAATTACGCAATTCAAATTCCTTTAATTGCGAAAACCCCCTAATTTTAGTATTAACGCATCACATGATGATTAATAATATCTTGATACCCGTATTGTAAATTTTTAGGCAATTTATTGTCTTTTGGTAGAACGGCAAGATATCTCTCGTCGTTAGTTGTAAATATCCGTTTGTAAATTGGAGTAAATTCTCCAATACGTTCTACTACTTCCTTTATAAAATCTTCATGATGAACAAGGTCGTTACTGCCCAAATGAAAGACTCCTGTCTTGTCCCTATTAATGAGATAATGTATTTGCTGGGTAAGTTTATCATCATTGGTGACATTCAAAACCAGATTAGGAAAAACTTCAACAGGGGCATTATCCCAAATATATTTTTTAATATCTTTTATCCGCGGAGAGCTATTTCCAAAAACCATGGGAATACGTAGGATTCCCATTTTATCTTGAGGCAGCCTAAGCAGCATGTTTTCAATTTTAATCTTTAACCTTCCATAAACACTCTCGGAAAGAGTTTTGTCGTGCTCGTAAGATGGGTATTTTCTATAAGCATCAAAGACATTGGCAGAAGAAAGAAAGTACAGTCTACAATCGTTCTCTTTTAAATATTCAATAATATGTTGATGTGCCAATATTTGAGCGGCGAAATTACCGCGAAGGGCTGAAACGATTACCTTAGGCCGGACTTTTTCTAAAATCTCATGTACATCATCTTCCTCCATATCGTATTTGAAGAATTGTTTGTTGTCTTCAAACGACCGTCTGGCTGAATTATACGTTCCATAAGTATCAAAATAGTTACATAGTTCCTTGTAAATAGCGTTACCTAAAAAACCACTTCCACCAAGTATTAAAATTTTTTTTATATCCAATCTTTAAAAAATTGAGTGTCCTGTTTTAGTTGTTAATTCTTCTAAAGCAGCCATTCCTAATTTAGAGTTTCCTTTTGGATTTAAACCAGGAGACCAGGTAGCTACACAATATGTATTAGGCAGTAAAGCTACTATTCCGCCGCCAACACCACTTTTTCCGGGAAGGCCAACTTCAAAAGCAAACTCTCCAGCTTCATCATAAAAACCGCAAGTTAGCATTAAAGCATTTATGCGTTTTACCTGGGTTAGATTTAGATAGCTCTTTTCTCTTAGACAAGTACCGTGATTCATGAAAATATAAAAAGCATCGGTTAATTGCTTGCAGTTCATCTCTAATGAACATTGATAGAAATACAAATCAAGCACTGAATCTACATCATTGCGCAGGTTGCCGTAAGATTTTAATAAGTTAGCCGCTGCGTAGTTTTTAAATCCAGTCCTTTTTTCTGACAATGCTACTTTTTCGTTATAACGAATAGAGGAGTCATTTGCTAGCTCTTGAACAAAACGCAAGAATTCTTCTTTAGGATTTTCTAAATGAGAAACTAATACATCTGCAATAACTAAAGCACCAGCGTTTATAAAAGGGTTTCTAGGAATACCATTCTCTAGTTCTAATAGTGATAAATGATTGAATGGGTCACCAGAAGGCTCAACATCAACTCTTTTCCATAATTCATCTCCTACTAAACTAAAAGAGAAAGCAAGTGCTAGTACCTTAGAAATACTTTGAATAGAAAAGCCTTCCAATGCTTCTCCGGCACTATAAGTTTTCCTGTCCGCATCTAGAATATGAATGCCGAATTTATGTAAACTAATATTGGCTAATTCAGGAATATAGGAAGCTATAACACCTCTTTCTGTTGCTTCTTTGGAGTTCGCTACAATTTTATCTATTATGGTTTGATAATCTACCATTAGGCTTTAAAAAATGGGAGTTTCACGACGGTTGCGGGTATTGCCTTTTTACGAACTTGAATATGTATTTTAGAACCAACCTCAGAAAAAACTTGCGGTACATAACCTAATCCAATTCCTTTTCCTAATGAAGGAGACATGGTTCCGGAGGTTACAATACCAATAGTTTTTCCTTGGCCGTCTACAATGTCATAACCGTGTCTGGGTATACCTCTTTCTTCTAGTTCAAAACCAATTAGTTTGCGCTCTGGGTCATGTGCTTTTATTTTTGCTAAGGCTTCGCTGTTCACAAAATCTTTAGTGAACTTGGTAATCCAACCTAAACCAGCTTCAAAAGGAGATGTACTGTCATCAATATCGTTTCCATACAGACAATAGCCCATTTCAAGACGAAGGGTATCACGTGCAGCAAGGCCAATTGGTTTAATACCGAAGGCGGCGCCAACTTCAAAAATATTGTCCCATACTTGCTGAACTTCACTGTTCTTGCAATAGATTTCAAATCCACCGGAACCAGTATATCCTGTAGCGGATATGATTACATTTCCTATTCCAGCAAAATCGGCAACAACAAAATTATAAAATTTGATGCTGGCTAAGTCTACTGAGGTTAAGGCTTGCATGGCTTCAACGGCTTTAGGACCTTGAATTGCTAAAAGTGAGAATCCTTCTGAAATATTACGCATAGTTGCGCCTATCTCTTCATTATATTTTGATATATGCGACCAATCTTTATCAATATTGGAAGCGTTTACTACTAAAAGGTAGGTTTCTTCTTTAATGTAGTATATAATAAGGTCATCAACAATGCCACCTGTTTCATTAGGAAGACAACTATATTGGGCTTTTCCAATGGTGAGTTTGGAAGCATCGTTGGAAGATACTTTTTGAATTAGCTCTAGAGCTTTTGGTCCTTCAATTAAAAATTCCCCCATGTGCGAAACGTCAAAAACGCCTACACCATTACGAACGGTCTCATGTTCTACATTTATGCCCTCATAAGAAACAGGCATATTATACCCTGCAAAGGGTACCATTTTAGCTCCTAAAGCTTCATGGGTAGATGTTAAAGCTGTGTTTTTCATTTTCTTGCTATTTAGTAAACAAAGCTATTGAATAAATCAAGGATACAAAAGTTGTTTTTAAGGTTATCAGACAAATAGAAAATAACTTCAATGCCATTTGTTTTAAAATAGAAGTTTAAGGATGTTTTTGATACAAATTTGAGGTCTTTGTTTTATTGGTATTTTTTGTGCACCTAAATTGTTATTTAGGTAATAATTGGCGTTTTATTTAGTTTTTTAACATTTTCTAGTTAATATTGGTTAACCAAATTGGTTAACCATACTGGTTAACCATGAACTTATTTTAAATACACTATTATGAAAACAATTTTTGAAAATTCAAGATCTCGTCTTTTGGCAAGTGGTGCTGTTCTGGCATTAGTTTTTGCTCAAAGTTGTGCAAAAACTGAGGTAGAGGAGAAAGAAGACTTTGCTGTAGCGAACCTTTTCAGTGTTCCATCAAGTTCATCAACTATAATCCAAGCAGAGGATTATGATAACATGAATGGTGTTAGAACAGAAACAACCTCCGATTCTGGAGGAGGTCAGAATGTTGGATGGATAGCTACTGGAGATTATTTGGAGTATGATTTGAACATAGCAAATTCTGGAAGTTATAAAATGGAATTTAGAGTTGCTTCTAAAGATAGTAGCTCAAAATTCGATTTTTATCAGGATAACACAAAGCTATCTAATGTTAATAAAGCTGCAACTAATGGATGGCAAAACTGGATAACCACTTCAAAAACAGTGAATTTGTCTGCGGGGAGCAGTACTCTTAAAATTCTTGCCACAGGTAATGGTTGGAATATTAACTGGATAAAAATAACACCTGTTAGCGTTGATGCCGGTAATAATGCTGATTCTAGTAATCTTGCACTTGGTAAATCAGCAACTCAATCTTCAAACTATTCAAGTACTTCAGGTCTTGCTGGTTTAGCAGTTGATGGAAATACATCTGGTGTATGGAGCCAAGGTAGTGTTACCCATACGAGTAATATGTACCAGCCTTGGTGGCAAGTACAGTTGGGAGATGACTATACCATAGGCGATATTAAGATTTGGAACAGAACAAATTGTTGTTCAAGTAGATTGAGCAATTTTGACGTTTTTGTTTATAATTCTGCGGGTACTCAGGTTTTTAAGACAACAATTACTTCTACGCCAAATCCTTCTGTTACGGTTAGTACAGGTGGTGTAAGTGGTTCAAGAGTTAGAATAAAATTAAAAGGGAACAACCCATTATCTCTAGCAGAAGTACAAGTTTTTGGGGCTAGCGACGACAATGGTAACGGCGGCGGCGGAACAGGAACTGCTAGTATTCCTTCGGATTTAATGAATAATTGTAACCAATGGAAAATTACTTATCCAGATGGTGGAGAAGATAAAACACTATGTGGAGAAGGTAACAATGAGTATTTCTATGTAAATGATAATAAAAACGGAATTGTTTTTAGAGCACCAATTAGAAGTGGTAATGGAACAACTCCTAATTCTGATTATGTACGTTCTGAACTTCGTGAAAGAACAGAAGATGGTAAAACTGATATTTCATGGACAACTTCGGGAACCAATGTGGTTTATGTTAAGCAAGCTATTACGCATCTACCCATAGTAAAGGACCATTTAGTTGCTACTCAAATACACGGTAATAAAGCAGATGGTATTGATGATGCAATGGTTTTAAGATTAGAAGGTTCAAAACTTTTCTTAAGTTTCAACGGTGGTAAGCTAAGAAGTGACCTAACTATTAAATCAAATTATAGTTTAGGAACTGAGCATGAAGTAATTTTTGAAGTAGTAAATGGAAAACACTATTGCTATTACAGTGAAGATGGTGGCTTAAAAAGTGCTTATGCTAGTGGTAATGCTTCTCGTTATTTAGTAAAAGATGGCAGTAACTCCTACGTTATGGATAGAAGCTATGGAGAAGCTTATTTTAAAATTGGTAATTACACACAAAGTAATGCTGAAAAAGAAGGCAGCCAAACAGGTAATTCTAATAATTATGGAGAAGTGGTAGTTTATGATTTTTATGTAGAACATTAATTAGTTCTTAATATGAATTATTGAAAATCTATTAGAACAGAAATAATTTTCATTTAAAACCCTTGAATGTATATTCAAGGGTTTTTCTTATTTAGGGAATTTCTTTTCACTAAGAAAGCAAAGAAGATGCTATTGTTGATGAAGGCGCAAATACAAAAAGTAGTATCGGAGCAAAAGACTTATGTAAGTATTCTAGGTCAATTTTAAGACTTCTAATTTCTACGTGGAAGTTGATGTTTTAAAGAAGTGTATGAAGATGATATTTGTATGGTCGCATAGCGATAGACAATTTTATTTAACTTTCAATATTATTAAAATATGAGCTTATTGTATAATTGCGCTTTATTATGTTTTATACAATCTTTGTAAATTACCAAACTTTAAATTAATCCCATAAAACAAATATAATGGTGAGACTTCTTTATTTATTAGTGGCGTTGTTATTGGCTCCTTTGACAAGCATTGCACAAGATGAACCTGCGGATTTTCTTTCGTCAGATTTTCATAAAGGCAGGAGAGAGGCAGTTAGAGAAATGATGCCTGCTAATAGTGTGGCCGTATTTTTTGCAAATGCGGTACGGAACCGCGCAAATGATGTTGATTATGTCTATCATCAAGACCCTAATTTTTACTACCTAACGGGCTATAAAGAACCAAATGCAGTTTTGGTTATTTTTTCTGAAAAACAACAAATTGAAGGTGTTAGTAATAATGAAGTACTATATGTTCAAGAGCGTGACCCACGAGCCGAGCAATGGAATGGAAAACGTTTGGGTGTAGAAGGGGTTAAAAATATTTTGGGATTCAATACGGCATTTAATGGCAGTGCATTTAAACAAGCTGAATTCAATTTTCAGGAGTTTGATAAAGTTTTGTTTTTTGATTTTGAGAATGATTTCCGTGACTCAAGTGATGAAGCGGATCTTTACGATTTGGTTCAAACATTTAAAACTAAAGCCAATTACCCTGCGGATTATGATAGTTCAAAAGATAGGTTCTATTCTATGATTACATCTACGGATGTGGAGAATAGCGCCAATGTCGCACAAATATTAGGTAGATATTTGAGTAGGGATGAAAAACTAAAAGAAGACGAACTAATAAACGGTTTCGTAAATGCTGAGGATGACAAATTAAGAAGTGAAATTAAACAGAAGGTAACATTGAAATTGGATGCTAATAATTTGAATTCTTCCATGCTGAACGAAATTATGGCGACGCTACGAGAGACTAAATCAGCTGAAGAAATGATGCTTTTGAAAAAGGCCGTAGAAATTTCTGCTGTTGGTCAGGTTGAGGTAATGAAAGCTATGCATCCAAATATGTCTGAAACTGAAATTCAGGGAGTTCATGAGTACGTCTATAAAAAATATGGAGCAGAATACGAAGGCTATCCGTCTATAGTAGGAGGAGGGAACAACGGTTGTATTTTACATTATATAGAAAATAATAAAACTAAAGTAGGTAATGATTTGGTGTTGATGGATTTAGGAGCTGAATACCACGGATATACTGCAGATGTTACTAGAACCATTCCTGCCAATGGGAAGTTTTCTAAAGAACAAAAGCTGATTTATGACATTGTGTATAATGCACAGGAAGCCGGTATTGAAGCTAGTGTGGCAGGAGCTCCTTTTCAAGCTCCAGGTCAGGCTGCCAGTAAGGTAGTTACAGAAGGACTAATGGCATTGGGAATTATTAAAAAAGAGGCAGATGCACGTGTTTACTTCCCCCATGGTACGTCACATTATTTGGGCTTAGATGTTCACGATCAAGGTACTTATAGACCTTTTCAAGAAAATACGGTTATTACAGTAGAGCCGGGAATTTACATTCCAGAAGGTAGTGATTGTGATAAAAAATGGTGGGGTATTGCGGTGCGAATAGAAGATGATATTCTAATAACAAAAGAAGGTCCTATAAATTTATCAGCAATGGCACCGAGAAAATCGGAAGAAATAGAGAGAGTAATGAAGCAGCCAAGTCCGCTGGACAAGTTTGAACTTCCTATTTTGAAGTAATAAAAAAGCCCCTAAAGAAATTTTTCTTTAGGGGCTTTTTTGTTTTATCTGTTTAACAAATACTGTTTCAATTCATCATACTCCTTTATTGAAATGGATTTCTTTTCCTTATCCATAACCTTTTTAATTTGTTCAGGAATTTCAACTGTCCTGCCTATAGTGTCTTCCACCACGTCTAAAAATTTCACGGGATGAGCGGTTTCTAAAAAGATTCCATAAGTACCAGGATGTGATTCCTGATATTTCTTCAATCCTAAATAACCAACAGCACCATGCGGGTCTGCAATGTAGCCACTGTTGTTATATATTTTCTTCATGGTCTCTCTAGTTTCTGCATCTGTAAATGAATAAGAAGAGAGGCTTTCTTTTAGTTTGTCAAAATTGTCTTGATACAAATGTCTAATACGGACAAAATTGCTAGGGTCACCCACATCCATAGCATTTGAAATTGTTGCTGTAGATGGTTTTGGTTTGTACTCCTCGGTTTTCATAAACTGAGGAACAGTATCATTAACATTTGTGGAAGCCACAAAGTGCTTAACCGGCATACCCAAACGTTGAGCTACCATACCGGCACATACGTTTCCAAAATTTCCGCTAGGTATGGAAAATACAATTTCCTTTTCTTTTGATTTTGCCTGTTTGTAAGCGAAAAGAAAATAGAACAATTGTGGTAACCAGCGCGCCACGTTAATGGAATTGGCGGATGTTAATTGCATTTTCTCCAGAAGAGCTTCATCTAAAAATGCAGTTTTCACCATTTTTTGACAGTCGTCAAAAGTACCGTCAACTTTAAGGGCGGTAATGTTTTGACCTAAAGTAGTTAACTGTCTTTCTTGAATATCACTCACTTTTCCGTTGGGATATAAAATAACCACACGTACTCCTTCTACACCTAGAAATCCATTGGCTACGGCACCACCAGTATCACCAGAAGTAGCAACTAAAACAGTTACATCTTGTTTTTCTCCTTCCGAAAAATAACCAAGACAGTTTGCCATAAAACGGGCGCCTACGTCTTTAAAAGCCATGGTTGGTCCATGAAAAAGCTCTAGGGTTGAAATGTTTTCTTCAATCTCAACTAAAGGAAAATCAAAGTCAAGAACCTTGGCGATAATTTCACGAAGTCTGTCATTAGGAATTTCCTTTGCTACAAACTGATGAATGGCATTAAACGCAATTTCATGATCAGTTAAATCTTCTATTTTTTCAAAAAAACTAGCAGGAAGAGGGTCAATCTGTTCTGGAAAATAGAGTCCCTTATCAGGTGCAATCCCTTTAATCACTGCGTCTTTAAATGAAACTTCAGGTGCTTTTTTATTTAGACTGTAAAAATTCATTACTGTATGGTCTTAATTCCTTCACTGTTAATTTTAGATACATGAACATCGTAATCAATACCAATGTTTTTGTATACTTCTTTCATTGCCGTAGCAACTTTATTTGCGGTATCTATTCCTTTGCTGAAAGCAAAAATAGATGGTCCCGACCCTGAGATGCCACAACCTAAAGCGCCGGCTTTTAGAGCTTCACTTTTTACTTGGTTAAAACCGGGTATAAGAATGGAACGTACGGGTTCTACAATGTGATCTTCCAAAGAACGACCTATAAGATCATAATCTTCAGTAAACAGACCAGCTATGAGTCCGCCTACATTTCCCCATTGTTTAATACCGTCCGCCAAAGTAATATTGGTTTTGAGTATCTTCCTTGAATCTGATGTTTTAACTTCTATCTGCGGGTGAATTACAGTTGCATGCAAATCACTAGGTGTGTGGATAGGAATGATATCCAAAGGGTCATAACTGCGTACTAACGTAAAACCACCAAATAGGGCAGGAGCTACATTATCTGCATGGGCTACACCACTTGCTAGTCTTTCCCCCTCCATTGAAAATTTAACGAGTTCTAACGTGGTAAACGGCCTGTCTAGAAGTTCGTTCATGGCCCAAACCGCACCTGTTGAACTTGCGGCACTGCTGCCTATTCCACTACCTGCTTTAATTTTTTTGTAAATTTCAATTTCAAATCCACCTGTGTAATCGCTTTTTTCTAAAAGAGCTAACCCAGCTACGCCTGCAACATTTTGAAGCGTTTCCATTGGTAAATCTTGACCCTCAAGTTTGGTGATTCGTATGCCTTTTTCTTGGGTTTTACGAACAACCATTGTGTCGCCTACATTATCAAGGGCAACACCTAAGACGTCAAATCCACAAGAAACGTTTGCTATAGTGGCAGGGCAAAAAACTTTGATTTCCTCCATAATTAGAAATTTCCGATTCTGATGATATCGGCAAAAATACCTGATGCTGTAACATCTGCACCTGCACCTGCTCCTTTTATAATCATAGGTTGGTTAGGATAACGTTCTGTGTAGAACAAAACGATATTATCACTGCCTTCTAAATTATAAAAATCATGACCTTTTGGTATAGCCTGGAGGCCTACACTTGCTTTTCCGTCCTCAAACTGAGCAACATATTTAAGTTTACTATTAGCATCATTTGCTTCCTTGTACATAGCCTGAAAATCATCTTCATTTTTTATAAGTGTAGCAAAAAAGTCTTCATTATTATCGGTATCCAAACTTTCTTGTGGTAAGAAAGGTTTGTTCGCGATATCTGTAATCTCTAATTGATTTCCACTTTCTCTGGCTAAAATCAATATTTTCCGCATTACATCAACACCACTTAAATCTATTTTTGGATCTGGCTCAGTATAACCTTCTTGTTGTGCTTGTTTCACAACATCATGAAAAGTAGTCTTATCATTAAAATTGTTGAATACAAAGTTTAGACTTCCGGAAAGTACCGCTTGAATTTTAAGAATTTTATCACCGGAAGCAATTAAGTGCTTCAAGGTGTCTATAATAGGTAATCCTGCGCCTACATTGGTCTCAAACAAAAATGGAGCATTGTAGGTTCTAGCAAGAGATTTTAATTCTTGGTAATTTTCATAGGCCGAAGAGCATGCAATTTTATTACATGTAACTACAGAAATACTATTGCCTAAATAAGTATTGTAAGTTTTAGAAACCTCTTCACTAGCCGTATTATCAACAAAAATACTGTTACGGTAATTGAGTTCATTCACCATTTTCATGAATTCAACCTTGTCCGCTTTTTGACCACCGGCCAAAGCCTCTTCCCAGTTTTTGAGAGAAATTCCATTCTCTTCAAAAACCATGGTTCGTGAATTGGACATACCAATTACACGAATGTTCAATTTTAAGTTCTCCTTCAAAAACTTCTTTTGTTGATAAACTTGATTCAAAAATTTTGAACCTACATTACCAACACCCATTACAAATAGGTTTAATTGTTTTATGTTTTCCTCAAAAAATTCTTCATGTAGCGCATTCAGAGCTTTTTTGACATCTTCTTTTTTTATGACTGCAGAAATGTTTCGTTCGGATGCTCCCTGTGCAATAACCCTAAGGTTTACATTGTTCTTCCCTAAGGTGCTGAACATTTTACCGCTCAAACCCTGGTGGCTTTTCATATTATCGCCAACTAGAGCAATTATGGCCAATTCTTTTTCGGCTATTACAGGTTTTATTTTTCCTCTTTCAATTTCATATTCAAAAGCGGCGTTCACAACTTCTGTTGCCTTATCAATGTCATCAGCAGAAATACCTACACAGATTGAATGTTCAGAAGACGCTTGAGTAATAAGTACAACACTTATTTCCGATTGAGAAAGTACTTCAAAAAATCGTTTTGAAGTTCCTGGAATACCTACCATTCCAGGTCCTTCTAGAGATAAAAGTGCAATATTTTCAACATGGCTTATGCCACGTACAGTCTTGCCTTTTTCGTTTTTGTTCTTGGTAATTAATGTACCTGCATTTTCAGGTTCAAAAGTATTTTTTATAACGATAGAGATTCCCTTAGCCAACACCGGTTGAATTGTTGGAGGGTATAAAACTTTGGCGCCAAAATGAGAAAGCTCCATGGCTTCTTCGTAAGATATGTGTGGGATAGCCTTGGCTTGTTTTACCAATTTAGGATTAGCAGTATACATACCACTAACATCTGTCCAGATTTCTAAAAATTCAGCATTGATTGCCGCTGCTATAATGGCTGCGGTATAATCAGAACCTCCACGTCCTAAAGTGGTAGAGTTACCACTTTCACTGGAAGCGATAAAACCTCCCATGACAATAACTTGGTGTTCGTCTTTATCTAAGAAATTTGCGCAATTAGCGTTGGTTAAATCAAAATTAACCGTGGCTTTGCCGTTAACATCATTGGTCTTGATCAGCTCTCTGCTATCTAAATAGCCGGCTTTCAATCCTTCTTGGGCAAAATACTCACTAATAATATAGGATGATAAAAGCTCGCCGTAGCTTACAATTTTATCGGAAAGTCGGGGAGTGATTTCACCAATTAGAAACGCACCTTCCAGTAGTGTCTCCAAAGTATTGAGTTCACTTTTGACCTTGCTAAGTACTTTGCTCTGGGCATTTACGTGAATAAGTTCCTTGGCAGTCTCTAAGTGTCTGTCTTCAATTTCTTTTAAAATTGATTTATAACCTTCACTTTGTTTTGAAGCCAAATGAGCCGCATTCAATAAGAGGTCTGTGACTCCACCAAAAGCTGATACCACCACAATGGTCTTATTGGTATTTGTATTGGCTACAATATTTTTTACTAATGATATGTTGGAGGCGTTAGCAACAGAGGTGCCGCCGAATTTTAAAACTTTCATGTTAGATGAAATTAACTCTTAAAAATAGATTGAATGCGAAATAACGCAATAGCGAACTGATATGTTTTTGTCTACCCCAAAGGGGTGGTGGTGCCAAACGTGTTGATTGAACCATTGGTCGTGAAGAAAAATTCAGTTGATATGTTGGCGATATGCTGATACATAGTAAAAATGAAAGCATCAAAAGTAGTACTTTTGGATTCTTAATCAAATTTTTGTTGTTAGTTATTGAGCGTTAATGTTAATTACTTACATTATTCAAATATTTGTGAGATTTATGCAAGGATTTATGGTTGTAAACCCTTGATTTTAATACAGAAGTAACAATTAACAACTAGGTACATATTTAAAAACTAGATAATTCTACAATCTTATACATGAAAATTTTCTCTGCAAAGCAAATTTATGAAGCTGACAAGGCGACAATAAAAAAGAATAATATTTCTAGTAATGAATTAATGGAAGGTGCTGCCGTTCAACTTTTTAATTGGTTACATTTTAGAATTCAAGGAGGACCGGTAAAAATACACTTGTTCTGTGGTATTGGTAATAACGGAGGTGATGGTATTGCCTTGGCTCGTCATTTACAAGAACATGGCTACAATATAGCCGTATACGTTGTAAACTATAGTAAGAAGCGTTCAGACGATTTCTTAGTAAACCTAGATCGGTTAAAAGAGCGAAAGGTATGGCCCGAATTTCTTGAAGAAAATTCGGTTTTACCTGAAATAGGTCGTGAAGATATTGTGGTAGATGCTATTTTTGGAATTGGCTTGAATCGTGCACCCGATACTTGGGTTGTTAACTTGTTTGAGCATATTCAAAAATCGGAAGCTTTTGTGCTTTCTGTAGATATTCCATCAGGATTGTTTACAGATAAGGTTCAAAAAGATGAAAAGGCGGTAGTAAAAGCAAACCATACATTAAGTTTTCAAGTTCCAAAATTGGTTTTTTTCTTGCCAGAAACTGGAATTTTTACCCAACAATGGGAAGCTTTAGATATTGGTCTTGACCCTGAATTTCTAGCAACTACGGAAACGGAGTATGAGTTAATAAGTAAAAATGAAATGCTTCCCGTTTATATTCCGAGGGAGAAATTCTCGCATAAAGGCACTCATGGGCACGGTCTAATAATAGGAGGTAGCTATGGAAAGATAGGAGCGGTTAATTTGGCTTCTAAAGCTTGTTTAAAAACGGGTAGTGGTTTGGTTACGGCATATGTTCCTAAATGCGGATATATTCCCCTTCAAACAAGTTTTCCAGAAGCAATGGTCTTAACCGATGCCGAAGAAAAATATATTACTAAAATTGATTTTGATATTAATCCAACCGTAATAGGTGTTGGAGTTGGATTAGGAAAAGATGAGAGTACAGTAAAAGCGTTAGATGAGTTTTTAGATAAAAACAAAAAGCCTTTGGTTATTGACGCAGATGCGCTTAATATCCTTTCGGAAAACAAAAACTTACTTAAAAAGATTCCTGCTCAAAGTGTATTAACGCCGCATCCAAAAGAATTGGAACGTCTAATAGGGAAGTGGAAAGATGATTTTGATAAGTTGGATAAAGCCAAGAAATTTTCAAAACAATACGATTGTATCCTGGTAATAAAAGGTTCGCATACCATTACAATCTATGATGAAAAGGGCTATGTAAATACAACTGGTAATCCAGGAATGGGAACAGCTGGCACTGGTGATGTTTTAACTGGTATGATAACTGGATTAATTGCTCAGAGCTATAGCCCATTAAATGCTGCTGTATTTGGAGTGTATTTACATGGTAGAGCAGGAGATATAGCTGTTGATAAAACAGGCTACCAGGCACTTACGGCAACTAATGTTATTGACGATATTGGATCCGCTTTTATGGATTTGTTCGCGCAGCCAGAAAGTAGACCTGAGGTTAACGAAAATGAAGCGCCGCCGGAATAGACTTTAGATAAGGTATAGAAAAACGAAAACCTCAAGACTTTTAAATCTTGAGGTTTTTTGTTTTTGGTAGAGTTATGTAATTCTATTTAGCTTTCACACGTCTTTTAACCCATGTAACGGCATTATCAAATTCAATAAAGAATTTCATTGGTTTTTTGTAGAAAAGTTTTTCAATCTTAAAGTTATGCATATCTATTTCTTTTACGGAAACAATAGCTAATGCTTTAAGGTTATCTAATTGTCTCAAATAGGTGTAAATAGTAGGGTCTACGGCATAAGAATTTTTTCTCAGGCTTATATAGCCAAAGTTTTTATCCCTAAAGTGAATTTCTGAAATTCCTATTATTTGGTATACTCTCTCTAATGTAAGTGTTGCCCCTTCATCAAACAGCGAAACCATATAGTTTTCGTAAACCTGTATTTTTCCAACATCTAATTGATACTCCCTGACTATAATAGTCTTCTTTGGTCGTCTCACTTTCATTTTAAATATATTATAATGTCCTGAGACGAATGTAGATGTATCATTATCTATTGTGAAAAATAATAGATTAAAAGCGTAAATATCGTTTATAGTGCTATTGCTAGAATAGGATTGTGTAGTGTTTCTTACTTTCAAATTTTATCATAAGAAAAAAGGGAGTCAATTTAATTGACTCCCTTTGCTAACATTTCTTACGTTAAGTTTATGATTTAGAAGATTTTTCTGCTTTTTTAATTTCAATTGTAAGTTCTTCTTTCTTCTCGTCTAGGTCCATTAGGATAGTGTCTCCTTCTTCAAGTTTGGAGTTTACTATCTCTTCGGCTAAAGCGTCTTCAATATACTTTTGAATAGCTCTTTTTAAAGGTCTAGCACCATATTGTTTATCAAAACCTTTGTCTGCAATATAGTCTTTGGCTTTGTCCGTTAGGTTAAGCTCATATCCAATATCCTTGATTCTTGCGAACAACTTGCGAAGTTCAATATCAATAATTTTGTGTATGTCTTCTCTTTCTAATGAGTTGAAAACAATAACGTCATCTATTCTATTTAGAAATTCAGGGGCAAATGCTTTTTTAAGCGCGCCTTCTATAACTCCTTTTTGATGACTATCTTCTTGAGATTTCATTGCTGAAGTTCCAAAACCAACACCTTGTCCGAAATCTTTCAATTTACGGGCTCCAATGTTAGAAGTCATAATGATAATAGAATTTCTAAAGTCTATTTTTCGTCCTAAACTATCTGTTAGGAAACCATCATCTAAAACTTGCAACAGCATATTAAATACATCTGGATGCGCTTTTTCAACTTCATCCAATAGAATAACAGAGTAAGGCTTGCGTCTAACTTTTTCAGTTAACTGGCCACCTTCTTCGTAACCTACGTATCCCGGAGGTGCACCTACTAGTCTAGAAATAGCGAACTTCTCCATGTATTCACTCATGTCAATACGTATTAACGCATCTTCCGAGTCAAAGAGTTGTTGTGCCAATACTTTGGCCAACTGGGTTTTACCAACACCAGTCTGACCTAAGAAAATGAACGAACCAATAGGTTTATTTGGATCTTTTAACCCAGCACGGTTTCTTTGAATAGCTTTAGCAACCTTTGCAACCGCTTCATCTTGGCCAATAACATTGGCTTTAATAAGGTTAGGTAGTTCGGCTAATTTATTGCTTTCTGTTTGTGCTATTCTGTTTACGGGTATACCGCTCATCATAGAAACAACATCGGCAACATTGTCTTCGCTAACTATTTCTTTATGTAATTTGCTGTCTTCTTCCCATTTTTCTTGCGCTGAAGCCAGGTCTTTCTCAAGACGTTTCTCATCATCGCGTAGTTTGGCAGCTTCTTCGTATTTCTGCTTTTTAACAACGCTGTTCTTTAGTTCACGAACATCTTCAAGCTTCTTTTCAAGCTCTAGAATCTGTTTAGGAACATCCATATTTACAATATGAACACGAGAACCAGCTTCATCAAGGGCATCAATAGCTTTGTCTGGTAAGAAACGATCCGTCATATAACGGTTGGTTAACTTAACACAAGCAATTATAGCCTCATCTGTATAGGTTACATTGTGGTGATCTTCATATTTTGCTTTAATGTTATGAAGAATCTCAATAGTCTCATCAACTGTTGTAGGTTCTACAATAACTTTTTGGAAACGTCTTTCTAGTGCACCATCTTTTTCTATATACTGACGGTATTCATCTAGCGTAGTAGCTCCAATACATTGAATTTCACCTCTTGCCAAGGCAGGTTTGAACATGTTTGATGCATCTAAGCTACCTGTAGCGCCACCGGCACCTACAATGGTATGAATCTCGTCTATAAAAAGAATAACATCATCATTCTTTTCAAGCTCGTTCATAACCGCTTTCATGCGCTCTTCAAACTGGCCACGATATTTAGTGCCGGCAACCAAAGAAGCTAAATCAAGAGTTACAACTCTTTTATTATATAGGATACGCGAAACCTTTTTGTTTATGATACGTAATGCCAAACCTTCGGCAATAGCACTTTTACCAACACCAGGTTCACCTATTAATAAAGGATTGTTTTTCTTTCTTCTACTTAAAATCTGTGAAACACGCTCTATTTCTTTGTCTCTACCAACTACAGGGTCAAGTTTGTCCTCTTCCGCCATAAGCGTTAGGTCACGACCAAAGTTGTCAAGTACAGGTGTTTTTGATTTTTTGTTGCCTTTTTGTCCGGCTGCAGTTCCAAAGCTACCTTCTTTACCCTCGTTATCGTCGTTTTCACTAGGAAACGATTCGGAAGTTGGTGCGTCTACAATATCATCGTCGCTTGTGATCATAAATTTAAACTGTTCCTTTACACCATCATAATCTACTTTCAGTTTGTGAAGTAGTTTCGTGGTGGGGTCATTTTCATTTCTCAAAATACATAATAATAAATGTGCAGTATTGATCGAGGAACTCTGAAAAAGCTTGGCTTCTAAAAACGTAGTCTTTAGGGCCCGCTCTGCCTGCCTCGTCAAATGCAGGTTCTTTTTATCTTTTTGTAAACTATTCGGGTTTGGATTGGAAGGGCTAAGTATTTCAACCTTTCGCCTTAGATGATCTAAATCGACCTCCATAGCGTCAAGAATACTAATTGCTTTGCCATTACCATCTCGTAAAAGCCCCAACATTAGATGCTCGGTACCAATGAAATCATGGCCTAACCGTAGCGCCTCCTCTTTACTATAAGCAATTACGTCTTTTACTCTCGGTGAAAAATTATCATCCATAAATTTATCCTTTCATCTATAAAATTACTAAAACTATACCAATCTAACGCAAATAGTGTACCTAATATTAGATAAAGTATCCTGAAATAATGAAAAAGGAATAGGTGTAAAAGAGAACCAGCAATTTTTAGTGTAAAAAAAAGTGTTGATAAATTGTTTAATAAAGAAAGCCGTATGTGCTTTAAAGGCTATCATTTTACGTATATTGGCATGTTTTTTAACTAAAGTAATTCTAGGATTTAAAAATGGCAGAAGGAGAAAAATTGATCCCGATTAACATCGAAGACGAAATGAAATCTGCTTACATCGACTATTCGATGTCAGTCATTGTGTCACGTGCTTTACCTGATGTCAGGGATGGTCTAAAACCCGTTCACAGAAGGGTATTGTACGGAATGCATGAGCTTGGAGTTCGTTCCAGTAGCTCTCATAAGAAGTCTGCACGTATTGTAGGTGAGGTATTAGGTAAGTACCACCCTCATGGTGATACGTCCGTTTATGATTCTATGGTGCGTATGGCGCAAGAGTGGAGTTTACGCTACATGCTTGTAGATGGGCAAGGTAACTTTGGATCGGTAGATGGCGATAGCCCTGCGGCTATGCGTTATACTGAGGCAAGGATGCGAAAGATTGCCGATGACATGTTGGCGGATATAGATAAGGATACAGTGGATCATCAATTAAACTTTGATGATTCTTTGCAAGAACCTACGGTTCTTCCTACCCGTGTACCCAACTTGTTGATAAATGGAGCTTCAGGTATTGCAGTAGGTATGGCAACTAATATGCCGCCGCACAACCTTACAGAGGTGGTGAACGGTACTATTGCTTATATCGAAAACAATGATATAGAGATTGATGAAATCATAACCTATATAAAAGCACCGGATTTTCCAACAGGTGGTACCATTTATGGCTATGAAGGCGTTAAAGAAGCTTTTCATACCGGTAGAGGTAGAGTAAAGATAAGAGCTAAGGCAATTATCGAGGAGGTTCAAGGTAGGGAGTGTATAATTGTTACCGAGATTCCATACCAGGTCAATAAGGCAGATATGATCAAGAAAACTGCCGATCTTGTCAACGAAAAGAAAATAGAAGGTATATCAACTATTCGGGACGAATCGGATAGAAACGGGATGCGTATCGTTTATATTTTGAAACGAGATGCTATTCCAAACATTGTTCTTAATACCTTATATAAGTATACGGCATTACAAAACTCTTTTAGTGTTAATAACATTGCGTTAGTAAATGGCCGTCCTAGGTTGTTGAACGTAAAAGAGATGATTCACTATTTTGTGGAACACCGTCACGAAGTAGTTGTAAGACGTACGGAATTTGAACTTAAGAAAGCTGAGGCTCGCGCCCACATCTTAGAAGGTTTAATTATTGCTTCTGATAATATTGATGAGGTAATTGCTATCATCAGAGCGTCATCTAATGCAGATGAAGCTAGGGAAAACTTGATGGAGCGCTTTAAGCTTACCGAAATTCAAGCGAAAGCAATAGTTGAAATGAGACTTCGTCAGTTAACGGGTCTTGAACAAGACAAACTACGTGCTGAATATGATGAGGTTATTTTGACCATAGCAGACCTTAAAGACATCTTGGCTAGAAAAGAGCGAAGAATGGATATTATTAAGGAAGAGCTTGTAGAGATAAGAGAAAAATATGGTGATGAGCGTCGTTCTGTAATTAATTTGGCCGGAGGGGATTTAAGTATCGAAGATATGATTCCTGATGAGCAAGTAGTAATTACTATTTCGCATGCCGGATATATTAAAAGAACACCAGTTTCCGAATATAAAACACAAAACAGAGGTGGCGTTGGTCAAAAAGCATCATCCACTAGAAATGAAGATTTCTTAGAATATTTGTTCATAGGAACCAACCACCAGTACATGCTCTTCTTTACACAGAAAGGGAAATGTTTCTGGATGCGGGTTTACGAAATACCGGAAGGTAGTAGAACTTCAAAAGGTAGGGCTATACAGAACCTTATTAATATTGAGCAAGATGATAACGTTAAGGCGTTTATCTGTACTCAAGACCTTAAGGACGAAGAATACGTAAACAGTCACTACGTTATTATGGCTACCAAAAAAGGTGTGGTCAAGAAAACAAGCCTAGAGCAATATTCTCGTCCAAGACAAAATGGTATTAATGCCATTGGTATTCGCGAAGACGATGAGTTGCTAGAAGCAAAATTAACTACTGGTACAAGCCAAATATTCTTAGGCTTGAAATCTGGTAAAGCCATACGTTTTGAAGAAAGTAAGACACGACCTATGGGTAGAAATGCTTCTGGTGTGCGTGGTATTACTTTAGCCGACGATAACGATGAAGTTATTGGTATGGTGTCCGTTCATGATATGGAAGAAAATCTTCTTGTTGTTTCTGAAAATGGATATGGTAAGCGATCTAATATAGATGACTACCGTATTACGAACAGAGGTGGTAAGGGAGTTAAGACTATTTCCATTACGGAGAAAACAGGTGGACTCGTTGCTTTAAAAAATGTTTCAGATTCAGATGATTTGATGATTATCAACAAATCAGGTATCGCTATTCGTATGAGTGTTGAAGATCTTCGTGTTATGGGAAGAGCTACTCAAGGGGTGCGCTTAATCAACCTTAAGGGTAATGATTCTATTGCTGCTGTGGCCAAGGTTATGAAGGATGAAGATGAATTAGAAGAGGCTGATCTGTTAGATATAGACGTGGATGCTGAAGAAGGTGGCACGGCTCTTGATATTGATGAGGCAGAAGGAACAGAAGAAGAATAAATTTGAACCATAATTATAACACTAATATTTAATTAATTTGAAAATGAAACGTAGATTTTTAATAGTCGCGAGCCTTTGTTTTTGCATGGTAGGATTCGCACAGAAGAACGAAATAAAAGCAGCCGAAAAGGCTATGAAAGCCGGCGATGCCGCATCAGCTAGTAGTGCACTTGAAGCTGTTTCTGGTTCTATATCAGGAGCAGATCCAAAGTTACAGGCACAATATTACTTCGTAAGTGGTAAGGCTTATGCCGATTTAGCCAAAAAAGGTGATGCAAGTGCTTTTCAAAAAGCCGCAGATGCTTATCAAAAAGTGATTGCAGTTGAGGAAGCAAGCGGAAAGAAAAAGTATTCTGATGAAACTCAACAGCACATGTCTGCTTTAAGTGCCGATTTAGTAAACTCTGCAGTAGAGGATAACGGTAACAAAAAGTTTAAAGAAGCTGCTGAGAAGTTATATACAAGCTATAAAATTAGCCCAAAAGATACTTCTTACCTTTATTATGCAGCCAGTAGCGCTGTTAATGGTGGTCATTATGAAGAAGCATTAACTTACTATAACGAGCTTCAAGAAGTTGGTTATGACGGTAGTGGTGTGGTTTATAAAGCTACTAACGTAGAGACTGGTACGGAAGAAGAGATGGACAAGACTCAGAGAGACTTAATGGTGAAGTCAGGAACTTATAAAGATCCTAAAGACGAGAAATCTCCATCTAAAAAAGCTGAAATTGTTAAGAATACAGCTTTGATCTATACTCAATTGGGTCAGGATGATAAAGCTTTAGAAGCTTACAAAGCAGCAAGAGCCAACGATCCTAAAGATGTTAACTTAATCTTGAACGAAGCTAATTTATACTATAAAATGGGCGATAAAGACCAGTTTAAAGTTTTAATGGCTGAGGCTGCATCTGTTGCACCGGATAATCCAGATTTACACTACAATATTGGTGTAATCAACATGGAGCAAGGTAATTTGGAAGATGCTAGAGAATCATACAAGAAAGCTTTAGCAATCAATCCTGGGTATACCAATGCACAATTAAACCTTTCTACAACTTACGTAAACGAAGGTAACGGTCTTATTGATGAGATGAACTCTTTGGGTAACTCCAAAAAAGATATTGCTCGTTACGATGAGTTAAAAGAAAAGAAAGATAACCTTTTCAAAGAAGGAGCAACTGTTTTGGAAGATGCGTTGAAATTGAATCCTGATAACCAAGGTATCTTAACTCAATTAAAAAATATCTATGGCGCAATGGGCGACAATGATAACTTTTTGAGAGTTAAAAAGTTGTTAGGCGAGTAATTTGCCGATAACATAATCATAAAAAAATCCCCTAGGAATTTCCTAGGGGATTTTTTATTTTCTTTATTTTCTGTCAGTTGGGAGTTAAACGATTTGTTTTATGACCCTTAGCTTGTGCGTGTAGTTGCCAATTTCAGTATTGAATATGCCGGTATGGTCAATACGGTCTATTCGTACTTTCCCGTCTACATGAATAATGTAGTTGTTTTCCATAATGATACCCACGTGGTATATCTCGCCTTCATTGTTATCAAAAAAAGCTAAGTCTCCTGCTTCAGTTTCTTCTATAAAACTCAAAGCATGACCTTGGCCAGATTGTTCTGCGGCTTTCCTTAATAAACGATATCCATTTATCTTGTATACCATTTGAGTAAACCCTGCCGCATCAATACCAAAAGGAGTCTTTCCTCCCCATAAATAGGGGGCGTTTAGGTAGAGTAAAGCGGTTTGTATAAGTTCTGTCTTGTCTTTCTTGTTTCCGTTGGTCTTACCATCAAAAGTGTGTGAAAGCACAGCACAGTTACAGGTAGAGGATCCTAGGATAACGGGTAAAAGTATAGAGTTTTCAGTTTCAACAAAAGAAATAAGGTCTGATGTGTAGCCTATATCAGTAGAAGATTCAATAGAATCATAAGCTTCTTCCGATATTAGGTTCATTTGGTGATTGCTCACCCATCCTTCAAACTTATCAAAAGCAACGCGAATACGACTCCAAGCTTTCCTGCGCTCCAAGACTTTAAAGTGTTCGCCGTATACCAGTTGTGAAACCATTTCTGATGTTTCATCGGCATTTACGCGAACGGAAACTATACTTAAGGGACAAATTCCGTATTGCATATGGTTGGTTGAGTGAAGGTATTCTTTATCGTTCTACAATTATTGCAGAAGCGCCACCTCCGCCATTACATATTGCGGCAGCCCCTATCTTTGCATCATTTTGCTCTAAAACATTAAGGAGCGTAATAAGAATACGTGCACCTGAACAACCCAAAGGGTGTCCTAATGAAACGGCACCGCCGTTTACATTTACGTTGGTGTCTGTTAATCCTAATAATTTCATATTGGCTAACCCAACCACTGAAAAAGCCTCATTGAATTCAAAAAAGTCTATATCGTCTATTGAAATACCAGCTTTAGCAATTGCTTTAGGAAGTGCTTTTGCCGGTGCAGTGGTAAACCATTTTGGCTCTTGAGCAGCATCAGCATAACCTCTTATAGTAGCTAAAGGTTTTAAACCTAGTTCTTCCGCTTTTTCTGCACTCATTAATACTAGCGCAGCTGCACCATCATTAATAGTAGATGCATTTGCTGCGGTAACCGTACCGTCTTTTGAAAATGCTGGGCGTAACGCTGGAATTTTATCCATTCTAACGTTTTTGAATTCTTCGTCTTCAGAAACAATGATAGGTTCTCCACGGCGTTGAGGTACTTCTACAGGAGAAACCTCATTCGTAAATTTTCCATTTTTCCACGCTTCTGCAGAACGGTTATAGGATTGAATAGCATAATTATCTTGGTCTTCACGGCTAAAATTATACTCCGTAGCACATGCATCGGCACAGACACCCATAGCTTCTTGGTCATAAACATCTACAAGACCATCTTTTTGCATGCCATCTTCCAATGTAGCAGGGCCAAATTTTTGTCCGTTTCTCATATGAACATAATGAGGAATAAGACTCATATTTTCCATTCCACCTGCAACTGCAACTGAAATATCTCCTAAAGCTATTGCTTGAGCGGCTTGCATAACTGCTTTCATGCCCGAAGCACAAACTTTATTTATAGTAGTACACGGTACGCTGTCCGGTATTCCTGCAAAAATAGCTGCTTGTCTGGCAGGTGCTTGGCCTGTTCCGGCTTGAACCACGTTGCCCATGATGACTTCGTCAACTAATTTTGGGTCAAGATTTATTTTTGCAAGTGCCGCTTTTATGGCCGCAGCTCCAAGTTTTGGGGCTGGAATTGTGGATAAAGCTCCCATAAAGCTCCCAATTGGGGTTCTTGTGGCAGATACTATAACTACATTTTTCATATTAAAGCAAGAGTTTCTCGTATTGCAAAACTAAGAAATTAATAGGCAATACATTTCGTTGTTTCTATAAAAGCCTGTCGGAAGTTTATAATTTTCTATTTTTGACAGAGATACCAAGCCCATGCGCAATATTTTGGATAAAGTTTTTAAAAACCAATCGCTTCTATATAAGTATTTTTTATACTTGGTTTCGGTTGCCTGTATTGTTTTCTTCTTTCCTAAAGGAGGGAAATTTAAATATGAATTTCAAAAAGGGAAACCTTGGCAATACGAAAATTTGTATGCTCCCTTTGATTTTTCTATTCAGAAAGATAATGAGGATATTTCAAGAGAAAAGGCAGAATTTCTTGAAAATCAAATAGATTATTACAGGCTAGACCCATCTGTAGAAGGTACTGTAAGCAAAGAATACGAAAAGAAATTCTATGAGGTATTTACTGGGGAGAGATTTAGTGCAAGTGCCTTAGAGGCTCTAGATTCTGCAGGAAAAGATATTCTTAAGAAATTATATAAAAACGGGATTTTAGCTCAGTCCAATAAGCGAAGCATAAAAGACCAACTTTATCTTGTAAAGGATAATCAAGCGGAAACCGTTCAGGTAAGTAGTCTTATTCAAATTAGAAATTTAAGAGAGGCACTTCAGAAAATACTTCAAGAAAAAGATCTGGTCATTTACGCCCGAGAGTATCAAGACCTTTTTCTGGATATTGTTAAGCCGAATATCATTTATGATGAAAATTTATCCGAGAGAGCCTTAAACGAAGCACTATCAGGTATATCTCATACAAGGGGAGCTGTAGATGAGGGTAAACTTATAATAGCAAAAGGGGAGGTCGTTGAGGCAGAGAACCTTACTGTTTTAAACTCTTTAAAAGCGGAGTTTGAGTCTGAACTGTGGACAGCCAAGAACTATTACTTTATACTCTTCGGGTATACTGTTCTTGTAGCATTGGTGTTGATGATGCTGTTTCTTTTTCTGAAGAGATATAGAAAGGAAGATTTTGAGAACAACACCAAGGTTACATTTATCTTTTTTAATATTCTTTTTATGGTGTTCGTCACCACCATGGTGGTTAAATATGACGAGGCATTTGTATTTGTAGTACCTATATGCATTTTACCCTTGGTGCTCAAAACATTTTTTGATGCCAGGTTAGGCCTTTTTGTTCACGTATTAACCGTGCTCATATTAGGTTTTGTAGTGCCTAACAGTTTCGAATACATCTTTCTGCAGATAATAGTTGGTATTGTTACCATATTAACGGTTTCCGAGTTATATAAAAGGGCGAACCTTTTTATATCTGTCGGTCAGATTACGTTGATATACGTGGTGGGGTATTTGGCTTTTCATATCATACATGAAGGCAATTTAGATAATATACAATGGTTTACTTTAGGACTGTTCTTATTAAACGGAATGATTACGCTCTTTGTTCAACCGTTGATCTATGTGTACGAGAAGGTCTTTGGGCTGGTCTCTGATGTCTCTCTACTGGAATTGTCGGATACCAACTCCAAACTATTAAAAGAGCTCTCTAACAAGGCCCCAGGCACTTTTCATCATTCCCTGCAAGTAGCGAATCTTGCGGAAGCAGCAGCCAATGAAATAGGGGCTAATGCTATGTTGGTGAGGGTAGGAGCGCTGTATCATGATATTGGTAAGATGAATCACCCAACTTATTTTACTGAGAACCAGATAACGAATGTGAACCCGCATGATGAGTTGGCTCCTAAGGAGAGCGCTAAAATAATTATCAATCATGTTATTGATGGGATTGAACTGGCTAGGAAAAACAAACTTCCAGATCGTGTTATAGATTTTATAAGGTCTCACCATGGCACTAGTTTAGTCTATTACTTTTATAAAAAACAACAAGAAATAGATGAGGACGTAGATCAAGCAAATTTCAGATATCCCGGACCAATACCTTTTTCAAAAGAAACGGCAATACTTATGATGGCAGATTCTGTAGAGGCGGCCTCCAAAAGTTTAAAAAATCCAACTTCTGGAATTATTGAAGACTTTGTAGATAAAATTGTAGCGGGACAAATGAGCGCTGGGCAGTTTTTAAATGCGAATATTACCTTTAAAGAGATTGAAGCGATAAAAAAGATTTTCAAACAAAAACTGATAAATATTTACCATTTACGAGTGGAATATCCTGAATGATAAGGTGGTAGGAAAGTTCAAATGTCACCTATTTTATTTTTTTTAAATGCCGATTTAAAATAGTTTTAAATTTCTTGAAAAAAATGAAAGAAATAGTTGTGAAATTGAATACTAAAATATACATTTGCAACCGCAATTTTAACCACCTAACGGTGCTAAAATTAAGTTCTTTAAAGAGATTATTGGAGAGGTGCCTGAGTGGCCGAAAGGAACGGTTTGCTAAATCGTCGTAGGTGGAAACACTTACCCAGGGTTCGAATCCCTGTCTCTCCGCAATAGCTGTCAAAGCAAATTGCGAGGGCAGAAAATATTTCTCAAGTAGTGAATAAAAGAAGATAACCATATTATCGGGGTGTAGCGTAGCCCGGTTATCGCGCCGCGTTTGGGACGCGGAGGTCGCAGGTTCGAATCCTGCCACCCCGACAAAATCCATGCAAATGGTAATAAAACCTCGTAAATCACATGATTTACGAGGTTTTTTGTTTTCCAATGGTTTCGTTTGGGATTATTTTAAACTACACTTTACTATTATACAATAGGCCGGTCAAAGAGACCGGTTATACTTTTGTAGCTACCGTAGCATTATCTAAATAGAATGCTGATAGAGGTTGTTTTTAAACATTAAGATTATACTAACGCATAAACAACTCAAATTTAGGTTTGTTCTTGAAGAGTAAAATTCAAATCATAAATATGGTTGTTGTGCCTGCCACAGGTCCAGATTTAAAAAAGTAATCATGCCTATCGCTTAGGTAGAAGACAATTTTATCAAGTATTGATGAGTAGGGATTTTGTTTTGGTAATGTTAATTTTTTTTAGAGTCTATGACTTAAATCATTCTTTTGATCCTTCTTCTTCTATAACTTTGTTGAATGTACAACGAATAGAAGTATAAATATTTCCGTAAGAAATTTAAAAACTACCATTAAAGACAGAAGAGATTAACTAGCAAGCACTAACCATTAGAAATGCCTTTCTATCCAAACTTATATGCGTCCATGTATGGTAAGTTAGATTTTAGGGCATTTTTTCTTTTAAAGGCTCCGCCTTACGCTTATTTCTAATTTTCTCAGAGTTATAGGCAATATCACCGGAACAAGAACATAGATTTATTACTTTGTTTGCAACCATGTTTTAAGTTATTTTTAAATCTATGTCCACTTGTGGTTTCCTGAGGTTACATGACATATGTCAGCGGTATACTGTGTAATAAAAAGTAATTTGCATTGTAGCATAGCTTCTTTTAATTAAATAAAAGCATGATGATCAAGCATCTAATATGGGTTCTCTTATTTATGGGTTTTAGTAGTGATTCAGTTTCTAATTCTACTGAGCTACATTATGACATTGTTATGAAGGATAAGGTAATTGGTAGTTTGGACACACACCAAAAAACAAAAGGAACTATAACCACATATCAGAGTTTTACGAGTATTAAAACCAAGCTGTTGAGGACAATAGAGGTAGATTATAAATATGATGTAACTTTTAGTAAGTCCATGCTCAAAAAGGCCAAGGTTAGCATTGTTGTTAATAGTAGAGAACATGCAGAAACAAGCACCTTATGGAAGAATGCTCAATATGAAATTATAAAAGATAAAAAAGAAAGTACCTTACAAGACTCTATTCAATATACCACGGTATTAATGTATTTTAAGGAGCCAAAGAATATCAAAGAATGCTATTCTGAACAAGATGGTACCATGAATACTATTGTTTCATTAGGAAATCATAAGTACAAGAAAATTAATGCTAATGGTAAAGAGAATATCTACTTCTATAAAAATGGTATTTTGCATGAAGCGGATATTGATGGTGGCTTGGTAAACTTTAAAATAAGTATCCGAGAGTAAACCTTATATCGCATTCAATTAACACCCAGAATATGACCATCGCTCTTATTATTTATTTTTCGTTGGCCCTTTTCTTAGTGGTTAGGTTACTGCTTTACGGTATTCGGCCTACAAAGACATTAGGCTGGCTTTTGGCCATCTTTACAATTCCTGTTGGTGGAATGTTGTTTTACTATGTTCTTGGTCGTAATAGACGTAAAAACAAGTTTTACAGGCTTAAAAAGACAGAAGAAATAACAGCGTACCTCAAAACGGTCAAAGACTATTATGATGATATTGATGACGATGAAGATTTAACCGTTCCTGCTCCCATCAAAAGCCACATAAAACTCGTGAAGCTTATAGCTAAAAACTCCAATTTTTTACCTAGTCAGGGTAATGAACTTACGGTGCTTAAAGATGGCCCGGTAACTTTTGAGGCTATTTTTAAGGCTATGGAAAGTGCCCAAAGATTTATACACATTCAATATTATATTTTTGAGGAAGGCGAATTGGCAAATAGGTTTCTTTCCATTTTACAAAAGAAAAGAAAAGAAGGTGTAGAAGTACGTTTTTTGTATGACGGCTTGGGAAGTAATACGTTAAGCAAAACTTATATAAATAATTTAAAGAAATCAGGTATAGAGGTGTACGGCTTTTTACCCATACGATTTAAGAGGTTACTCTCATCTATCAACTACAGAAACCATAGAAAAATAGTTATTGTTGATGGTCTTACCGCATTTACGGGCGGTATTAATGTATCGGATAAATACCTTAACGGAGACCCTGTTTTGGGAACATGGCATGATATGCATTTACGGCTGAGAGGTCCCGTAGTCAATAGTTTACAAGCGGTATTTGCTATGGATTGGAATTTTGCCAGTGGTAAGGACGATATTCTAACATTAAGCTATTTTACTGCCATTCCGGAAATAGGAAAATCTATTGTGCAAACGGTATCAAGTGGACCGGATTCTGACTTTCCGTCCGTACATCAACTTTATTTTTCATTGATAAATAGAGCTAAGAAGTACGTGTATATTATTAATCCTTATATCATACCAGGTGAGGCAATTATGGAAGCTTTACAGGTGGCTGCGTTGGGCGGTGTAGACGTGAGGATTTTGCTTTCTTCTAGTTCCGATAGTTTTTTGGTTAAATGGAGTGTGCAATCGTATTTTGAAAATTTTCTAGAGGCAGGTATTAAAATTTATTTATATCCAGATGGTTTTTTACATAGTAAAGTCATGTTTTCGGATGATCAGTTAACAACCATAGGTACCGCAAATTTAGATGTTAGAAGCTTTGAACAGAATTATGAGGTAAATATTTTGGCGTACGATAGAGAGCTTACCGAACAACTGAAACACGATTTTTTGAGGGACTGTAAAATAAGCGAGCAAATGGATTATCATGAGTTTAAAAAAAGACCCAAATTAGACCGTTTGAAAGAGGGGTTTGCCAAAGTTTTTAGTCCGGTCCTGTAAAGGGGAGTCCATTTTCAATACCTTTCATATCAGGAATCTTGTATACTAACAACCAAGTAAAATAAAAATGAATATAGGTCTTGTACTTTCTGGAGGAGGAATTAGGGGTGTAGCACACATAGGCGCTATAAAAGCTCTGGAAGAGCACGGCATCTTTCCAACACATATTGCAGGTACAAGTGCCGGAGCCGTTGTGGGCGCACTTTATGCAAGTGGTGCCAGTTGGTCAGAAATATTACATTTTTTTAAAACTATTCCTTTATTTCGTACACAAAACTACGCCCGTAGTAAACCTGGCTTTTTTGATACTGAAAAGTATTATGAAAATTTCAAGGAGTTCTTCCCTGTGGATGATTTTAGTGCATTAAAAAAACCACTTTATGTAACAGCCACAGACATTATAAGAGGTACTCTTAAAGTGTTTCATAAAGGGCAGGTTATTCGTCCTGTACTTGCTTCGGCTACGTTTCCAGGGATGTTCACACCTATGAAAATAGGGGATGCTTATTATGTAGATGGTGGCGTTTTAAACAATTTCCCCATAGAACCACTTAAAAAGAAATGCGATAGGATTATTGGAAGCTATGTAAATGCTTTAAAAAAAATAAGAATAGAAGATTTAAAACATTCTTATACGGTAGTAGAGCGGGCATATAAACTAAAATCCGCTTCAGAATCTATGTTGAAGTTTGATGAGTGTGATATGATTATCTTGCCAGAAGGCCTATCGGAATTTGGAACGTTTGACATGAATAGTATAGATGCCATATTTGACTTAGGCTACTTGACCACAAAGAAAATTCTTGATGAAAACGGAGGTGCGTTTCCCGTTAAAGCAGACTAGTTCGGTGTAGTCTAGGGTATAAAGTCAGAAACATGACAAGCGTCATATTTTTGAAGAAAGGGTAACTATATATTTGTTAAAACTTTACATGAACGCTCTTTTTCCCATACTAATAAACAAAGTATATAATCTCTACTATTTGGGCTTGGCATCTGGGTGTGTTTTTTTAGGACTAAACTTCTACCACAGTCCTTTTCTTTTCCTTAATTTAGTCTGTAAAGAAAGACTCTTACCCTGCGTATATGGTAGAAAAACTTAACGATAGCGAACTCTTCAAGGGTATATTTCAATCCTCGGTAGAAGGTATTTTGGTAGTAGATGAGCAAGGCCAAATTATCAAGGCGAACCCTTCTGTTGAAAAAATGTTCGGCTACGAACTAGGCGAGTTAGTGGGTAAAAAAGTGGAAAACCTTATCCCGCATCAATTTGAAAAATCTCATGAAAATCATAGAAAAGGTTTTGCGAAATCTCCCTCAAGTAGGGCTATGGGTAAAGGGGAAGATTTATGGGGACTTAGAAAAGATGGAGTGCAAATTCCAGTAGAAATAAGTCTAAGCCCAACAGATATAAAGGATGAGCATTTAGTTGTAGCGTTTGTAATAGATATTACAGAACGATTATTAGCTCAGAAAAAAGCAGCTATCAATACAGAAAAAATGAACGAGGCTCAAAGTCTGGCTCATGTTGGTAGTTGGTTCTGGAATCTGAAGACAGGTGAAAGAAATTGGTCTGATGAGTTTTATAGAATATGTGGTCTGCCACCTGGTGATGAGCAACTTACTAATGAAACTGCCTTTAACTTTATTCACCCAGATGAACGGCAAGAGACTAAAGAATCTGTAGATTTTGCAATTGAAAACGGCACGGCTTTTTCAAATAATGTAAGAATAGTAAGAGCAGATGGTACGGTAAGACATATCACGGCTCATGGTAGAGCATC
Source organism: Zobellia barbeyronii (assembly GCF_018603515.1). Lineage (GTDB taxonomy): Bacteria > Bacteroidota > Bacteroidia > Flavobacteriales > Flavobacteriaceae > Zobellia > Zobellia barbeyronii. The sequence continues at coordinate 373,297 of NZ_JACATN010000003.1, read as the reverse complement.
TTATGATGCTATGGGAGAACCTTTAGAATGGTTTGGGACGATACAAGATATAACGGAACAAAAAGAAATAGAACAGCGGCTAGAAGAAAATTTAGCTAAGAACAAGGCTTTGTTAAACGCATTGCCGGACATGACGTTTATTCTAGATTATAAAGGTAAATTTCTGGATAGCTATACACCAGAGCCCGAAAAACTTTTTGCTCCACCAGATGGTTTAATAGGCGGGAATATAAATGAATTGTTACCTGCTCATATTGCTGAGGCTGTACGTAAGGGAATGGATAAAACTATTGAAACAGGAGAACTTCAGTTTGTAGAGTATGATTTTGATGGAGAAAACGGACGGCAGTTTTATGAAGGTAGGATTGTTCCTATGGGCAAGAATAAGCTTTTGACCATCATTAGAGATATCACGCAAGAGAGGGCAATAGAAGATATTTTGTATGTCCGTAATCGTGCATTGGGTGCCACGGCTAGCGGAATTATTATTTGCGATACCCAAAAGCCAGATTTTCCTATTATATATGGTAATGAAGCTTTTACCAGAATAACAGGGTATGAGAAGGTAGATTTCATGGGTAAAAATTGCCGTTTCTTACAAGATGAAGATAAGGAGCAAATTGAGATTAAAATAATGTCTGTTGCCATTGAAAAAGGAGAAGCATGCCGCGTGGTTTTGCGTAACTACAGAAAAGATGGCTCTTTATTCTGGAATGACATCAGTATTACGCCTATATATAACAGCAAAAAAATAATGACTCATTTTGTAGGAGTACAAAATGATGTTACCACTCACAAGATTAATGAGTTCTTTAAAATAGGACAGTCTCATGTTATGGATATGATTATTCAGCATGAACCATTAAAAAGTATAGCATATAAGATTATTGAGACTATAGAAACGGCAATTCCTAACTGCCAAGGTTCTATTCTTTTGTTAGATAAATTATCTAGAAAATTAGAGATATTGGCAGCTCCAAACCTGTCCGAAATCTATACGAAAGCTATAGAAAATATGTTTGTGGGGCCAGGAAATGGATCTTCTGGTACAACCGCATATTTAAAAGAAGAGGTAATTGTTTCAGATACGTTTAATGATCCGTTGTGGGAAGCTTTCAGAGAATTGGCGTTGAAAGACAACATTAAAGCTTGTTGGTCATTTCCTATATTTTCATCTAATAAGGAACTGTTGGGAACCTTTGCTATTTATTTTCCCGTTTCAAGAAAACCTCTAGATACAGAAAAAGAAATCATCTACAATATAACGCAGGCTACAAGTGTGGCTATTGACCAACACAATGAAGGCGTTGCCTTAAAAAATAGTAGGGAAGAATTGGCTGCTTATGCGGGAGCATTAGAAAGTAAGGTAGCCGATCGGACGGTGGAGTTAAAGGATATGGTTCAGAAATTGGTAGAGTCTAATTTAAGTCTTGAGGACCAGATTCAGATTACAAAAACTGCCGAGAATAGTGCGATAGACAGTCAAAAATTGTTGGAAACCATTTTTAAAAATTTCCCAAGGGGTTTTGTAGGCGTAGTAGATTTGAATCTGTCTGTGGTATTTATTGAAGGAGAAGACCTAGATGCTGTTGGGTTTAGAGAAGCCATACAAGTTGGAAAAAGAATAGATGAGTTAAGTAATGTACCAATTCAGCTAAAGAAAAAGGTTAAGGAAAATGTTCAGAAAACATTAAAAGGCGAGCACTGTTCTTTTGAAGTAAAAGTAGAGAACACATCTTATTTGGTAAATACAACCCCTTTATTTAATGAAGATCATTTGGTAACAAGGGCATTACTGGTTTACAACAATATTTCTGATCAGAAAAGGGTAGAAGTTGAGATAAGGAATACGCTAGAAAAAGAAAAAGAGTTAAACGAATTGAAATCTCGTTTTATTTCAATGGCCTCACACGAGTTTAGAACTCCATTAAGCACCATACTTTCTGCTACAAATCTTATTGAAAGGCAGAATGAAGTTGGTCAAGAAGAAAAAAGAATAAAGTATATAAGTAAGATAAAAGTCAGTGTTAAGAATTTAGTGGGAATATTGAATGACTTTCTATCATTGAGTAAGTTGGAAGAAGGAAAAGTTATATCACAACCTACTTTATTTGATTTGGTTGAATTTTTAGAATCTTTGGTAGAGGAGATACAGGGAGTCAAAAAAACAGGTCAAATAATTGAGATTATAAATAGCCAGTCTAATATAGAAGTGCAGCTTGATCCTAAACTATTAAGGCACATTGTATATAATTTGTTGTCTAACGCCATTAAATATTCACAAGAGAACAAAAAAATATCCCTGAAAATTGATACTAAGAAAACTAATCTTTTTATTGAAATTACGGATCAAGGTATTGGCATACCTACCGAAGACCAAGTTCATTTATTTCAGCGTTTTTATAGAGCTAAAAATGCGGCTAATTATGAGGGTACCGGTTTGGGGTTGAACATCGTAAGGCAATATGTTCTTTTAATGAAAGGAAATATTACCTTTAAGAGTAATCTTGACCAAGGCACAACTTTTACTATAGAACTCCCCTTAAATCTATTGAAAAATGAAAAAAATACTACTTATTGAAGACAATCTAGATGTACGCGAAATGACCGCGGAAATTCTGGAACTTGAGAATTATGAAGTGACTACTGCAGAAAACGGTAAGATTGGTGTTGAAAAAGCAAGATCATTTACGCCAGATATTATTCTCTGCGATATAATGATGCCAGAATTAGATGGTTACGGTGTTTATGAGCAATTAAGTGAGGATCAAGCTACTGCCAGTATTCCGTTTATTTTTCTAACCGCTAAATCTGAAAAGGCAGATTTCCGTAAGGGAATGACCATGGGAGCAGATGACTACTTGACCAAGCCTTTTGAAGCAGAAGATTTAATTGAGGCCATAGAGGCTAGGCTTAAAAAGAGTTCTTTTTTACGGAAGGAATTTTCGAGAAGTGTTCAAGGCCTCAATGAATTTATTCAAGAAGCCTCAAAATATCAAAACTTAAAAGACCTTTCTGAAGATAGAGAACTGAGCAAATACAAAGCAAAAGAAGAGATTTTTTCGGAAGATAGTTCTGCTCATAATCTATATTTTATTCACAGTGGGGAAGTTAAAACATACAAGCACAATGAAAATGGCAAGGAGTATGTTACAGGTATGTTTAAAGCCGGAGATTTTATAGGCCAGCTATGTGTTTTGGGTAATTCGGGTTTATATACAGAAACGGCCGTAGCACTCACTAATTGTGAGATATGCTCTATTCCTAAAAATGATTTCACGCAACTTTTATTCAATAATAAAGAAGTATCACATAAGTTTATTGGTATGGTCTCTAATGATGTGTTGCACATGAGAGAACAGCTAATGGGTATGGCTTTTGATTCGGTTCGGAAAAGAGCAGCTACAGCTCTTTTGGAATTATATGACAAAGGGCTGATTAAAGATGCTCATTTGGGTATTAGTATTTCTAGGGAAGATTTTGCAGGTTTAATAGGTACAGCTACCGAGACCGCAATACGTGTACTTTCAAGTTTTAAGGATAAGGGATTGATAGAACTGGGTGAATCCCGTAGAATTATCCTTTCGGATAAAAAACAATTACAGCAAGTTGCAGATTTTGGGTAGTATGCAGAGGTTGTTTTGAGCTATGGTTTGCGTCGTAACCTATGAAGCCAATCCAACCCTTTGCTCAAAGCAAAATCTACCGCTAATTGTTTAACACCAAAACTTGTGGTACTTACCATTTGTACAGGACTTAAATGACTTTTTGTGCTTTTAAGATCAAGCTTCAAATTTTCTTTGGCAATTTCTTGCTTAAGCTTTAAGATTTTTAAATCGTTATCTATTTCAGAAAATGAGCTATATTTTTTTGTCATGGTCTATTGAAATAATGTTTCGAAAATTTTTGTAATAAAGGTCTGTGGAGAACATTTTTAAAAACATAGCTGCAAATGGCAACTAGAATATAGAAAGCACCAACAATTAAAAACCCGGAATAGAAGTTACCCATAGCCTCATTAAGAGCAATAGACACTCCAATAGATAGCATGAATAGCGCAAGAAATACTACAGCTCCAATGAACAGGGACTGCGTTATTGTCGTAACAGTACCCATTAGAACTTTAAAAACCTTTAGTTTATAATATTCTTCGCTAGTTTCAAGATAAGACCTCATATCTGTATCTACATCAACGAGGTCTTTTTTTAATGTTTCAAATGCCATAATGCATTATTTGTGTAGTTGTGCGTTTTGCTTTTTAAGCTCTTCCAATTTGCGTTCCAAAGTAGCAATAATATCATCTGCTTTGTAGCTCATATGGCTAATGGTCTCATCTAATTTACGTTCAAAATCTTCCTTCTTTTCGTTGGCTGTTTTAGTCAACTCATCTTTGGCGTGTGTTACGCGATCAGAAAGATCATGTTTGGCTTCCAAAGCTCTGTCTTTGATTTTATGCCTTGTTTCAGCTCCTTTTTCAGGAGCATATAATATTCCGAAGCCTGCACCAATTGCTGCTCCCGTGAATAATGCTAGAAGTACATTTCCACTATCGTTTGCCATGATATAAATTTTTAATTAGTATTAAATCTGTACAACAAATTTAACTAAGTTAATTTTTTGTCTTCATGACTTAGGTCAGTAGTATTAAAAATATCTACTTGTAATTTTACCCTAGAGAACGCCCCGACCAAACACAGCAATCTCTAAATTTTTATTAAAATGGACATGTCAAAAACAGAACAAAAACAGATTTTTCTAAAACCGTACGAACTGGTTTCGGATTTGGAAAATGCTTTAAAAACCGTCCGCCAAACAAATTTTGATAAAATGGCCGTATCGGTAATCGGAAATCTTGGAGAAGAGTATATAAATGAGAGTAAAGAGTTAACAACTATAGAAAACCAATTAAGCCCTTTCTTTAAGGAGTTACTGGGTACTACTACCGCTTTTGACACTTTTTATAATGCTGAGTTAGGACGCTTATTTGTAGCTGGGTTCTTGGTTGAGACATTTCTTAATTCTGTAGGAAAGAGGGGTATAGGAGAACTTTCTGGAGGCCCATATGGAATATTGAGGGGTTTTGGTATAACTGAAAAAGATGCTATTGCTAGCATTAGTAAATTAAAAGATAAAACGTATTTACTGGTTGCCAGAGGAAACCTTTCTGATATTCAGAAATTGGAGAATCAATTAGGAAATCAACTGGAAGATAAATTGGGTAATTAACAAATATACGTAGCATTATAAGAAGTTAGTACGGCTGTTTATTGATTAGATTTTTCAGAGGAAATCTTAAGGTCTAAATCGGTTTTATTTTGGAACGGCTGACCTAGGTCATAGTAATCTACCTCATATGTACGCATTTTTATATCGTATTATAATTTAAAGCAAACAACATGGACACTCTTGAATATTATGAAAGTAAAAAGGAATTTAATGTATTTGTAGCAAGTACGTTTTCAGATTTAAAACACTTTAAAAAGGAGGGTGATAAGTCCTTATTCAATAATTTATTATTGAAAGACTTAAGTCAGGTAAAACATTACGTTACCAAAAGATTGGCAACTGCACTAACTAAAGGAAACCTTCCAAAAGGAAAATATAAGGTAGATGATTTTATTGATCAGCTCTTTATTGTAGTCTTTGATCATTTTGAAGAGGTTAGAAGTGAAGATGATTTGCATCCTTGGTTGTTTAAAAAAGCAGATGAACTTTTAGAGAACACCATACTAGATGAAGACTTTGATGATTATTTTTTGAAAAATATTGATGATTATTCCCGTCCGGAATGGGATGAGATGGAAGAAAAATTTAGTACAGATGGTGGTGGCGATTTAGTTATGATAGATGAGCTAGATGATATGTCATACCCAAAGAATGATTACATATTAAACCATGTTTTTATCGAAGACGATAAAAAAGAACTGATGGATAAAATTGATAAGGATTTGGATAAAGAGAGTATCAAAAAACATGCGGCCATGGTCTTGCATTATTTGCCAAAGCCAATGCGTACCGTGTTTGAATTAGCTACGGAATATGAATTTTCTATTAGTCAAATAGCCATGATCCGTAATCAAAGTATAGGCGAGGTAAAAGTGCTTTTAGATAATGCCCGTAAGAGCCTTGAAGCTAGTTTTTTCAATAGGTATGAGATAGAAAAATAAATTGATACGTTACTATCAAATAGCTATAAAATCCCAGCTCAGTTGAGCCAGGTAATTTATAAAACAACAAATTTAAATAGTACATTATGAAAACAGAAACGTTGAATCCAAAAACGGAATTATTAATAGGTGCCGGGTTAGACGTTCTTCATTTTGAAAGTGAGGAATGGTTGAGCAACATTGCCTTTTATAAAGACGAGACTAGATTTTTTGCTGATTTAATAGAGAAAAGAAAGACCAATGATGCTGCACAAACAGCCTACGGCCAAATTCTTGAAAATCTAGATACCGTACATAAAGAATTGTTCGATTATTTAGAGAATGATATAATAGAACATGAAAAATTACTGTCTCGTTTAGAATTAGGTGAAAAAGGTTTGGCCGATGCCGACTATAGAGATAAACACCGCCAACTTAAACAAAGGATGGAAGGTTTTACAAATAACTTTCGTCAGTTCAAAAAGATGGTTTTCGGGTATGTAAAAAGTCTTTAACTTTTTAGCTTAGAGATATAAAGATTGTGGGGATTTAATCTCTCTAAGCAAGTGTAGCGCAAGTTATTTGCGCTATTTACCAGAACAAGCCGAGTCAAATATTGAGAAAAGAAGTTCTTGAAAAAATTGATCTCGGCTTGTTTATTTTTAATTCAAACTATAAAATGTTCTAAACTAATATTATTATGCAAGTCTCTATTTATAAGCAAGAAAACCAAACCGCAGACAGCATTAACAACTTCATGGATCTTTACTACGGTTTGCGTATGCATTTCTTTGCTAGCGATTTATTGTATAAAGGACTATCACCAAAGCAAATTAGCTCTGCGGTAGCGAAAGCTATGGATGTGGCCAAGTCTTCTAAAATGAATTTACGAGAGCATTTCAGACCTGTTTTTAGTAGTATTGCTGATGAGGTTATAAGTGATTGTAAATTATCTCGTTTGGGTTATGGTCTTGTATTAATGAATGCTGAAACCAAACTTTCAATAGTAGGTAAGTGGCAACTCAAGGTGTTAGAGAGCTTCTTAGGTGGCGGTTATACCCATTAGAATTTTTGTATAAGCTAAGAAAGAATTCTTCTTGTAGCTTATATTTTTAAATAGCGGAAGACCTTAGAGTTTTTCCAGTAAATAATTGGTGGAGTTAGGAAAAGGTAATTTCTAAAACTCTATCAGCAGAAATTTCAATGTTAAGCTAGAGTAAGACCTCGCATTAAAAAACTAAAATAAAAAAATAGCTTCTGATTTTTAAGTGATAAAAAATCAGAAGCTATTGTTATTTAATATCCCTTACCAACCGCACATAATTATTAATTCTTTGCGCATCACCTTGCGGGCCGTGGCCTTCGGGCCAATCTTTAGGGTTACCAATTTTTGGGTCGCTACGCTGCGCACCTGCACCGTGTACATCCATCCATTTGCCATCCATATAGCCCATAGCTCTTCCAAAAGAAACATAAGATGCATTTCTACCATTCATGTCCGTAGACCAGTTAGAATGCGTTGTACTTGACCAATAAAAAGGATAGTCTTTTTGACCAGCTTCATTTACGATTTCTGAACAATTGAAAATTGGATCTATAGCCGCAGAGTCAGAAGTGTTAGGAGATCTAGAATAATCAACTATGCTCTGTAATTCTTTTACGTTGGGCAGCCTCCAATCAGAATACCCTGCAAATTCATAGTTTTCCGCATAGTTCAATGCTTCTTGCCATGTTGTGCCTTTTTTATTATCGTTTTGCATCCACATAAGACCTGTAGCCTTATCAGAGATGGTACCATCACCATTATCATTAAATTTATTAATGCCATAGTTCTTGTTTCCTCTAACATAGGTTACAAAAAACGTTTTATCTCCAGGACCAAATGGCATTTTTAATCCGTAGCCTTTTATACGACCATCGGCAAAATTGACTCCAAATAATAATTCTCCATCTACATACATGGTAGAACTAGCATATTGAGAATCAATAATACGTTCTCCATCATTTGTATCACCGTAAGCAAATTTGAAATAATCTGTATCTATAAAAGGCTTTAAACCATCTAAAGTCGAACCTTTATAACCACTAGGGTCAACTCCGCTAAAAACAATTAACGAATACTGTTCTTTAATTGTGGGTAATCTCCAATCTGTATACCCTCCTAAATTAAAAGAAGCTGCACCGGCAACTGCTTCCTTGTAGGTCATTTTATCTCTTGCCGTAATTTTTCCATCACCATTGGTGTCCGGGCTCTGTTGCCACATTAAACTGGTCACTAAATCGGTAACTGTACCATCACCGTTGTCTTTATATTTAGGAGTATTTTTAGGGTAATTTGCATTTTGCCCGTAAAAATCATCGCCAACGGTTTGAGTATTAATTTCAGTACTGTTGTCGTAGAATTTAGTCTGATTCGTGCCAACTATTGGATAGTCTAAATTCCTTTTGGTATTTTGAGCAATACTACTAGATGACAAGTTTTTGGCAGAGCTTAATACCAAAACAATAACTATGAGTACACAACAAAAACCGAATACAATTGATGTACGTTTTTTAGGTTTTACAATCCGTTTCATAATAGGTTTGCTTTAATTGAACTAAGCTAAATGTGATCGCAGCATCCAAGCAGTTTTCTCATGCTGTTCCATTAACCCTGTAATATAATCGCTAATGCCTTCAGCCTTCCATTTTTCTGCAATAGGTTGAATTTCTTCTCTTAGAAAGATAATAATGCTCTCATGGTCCTCCAATAACTCGGCAAATATGCTTTGACTATCATTTTTACCTTTTAATTTTTCGGTAAGATGAGTCAATTGAGAGTAGTTTTTTAACGTAGCTGGTACATAATGACCTACCATGCGTATTTTTTCGGCCACGGTATCAACTACTTCTTGTTGCTCTTCATACAAAGTTTCTAAATACAGATGTACAGAATGAAAATCAGGACCTTCAAGGTTCCAATGGAAATTTAGGGTTTTTGAATAAAGTACGAATTCGTCTGCTAATACTTTTGATAATTGGTCTGCTATGGCCTGTCTATTTTCTGCTGAAATTCCGATGTTAGGTGTTTTCATTTTTATAGTTTTTAATTAATACCTATTCAAAGGTATAGCGATTGAAAAACGATTATACTGATTTAAATCATGTAGCTACTTTTTATAAAAATTTAAAAAAAGAAGAGTAGTTTTTAATGGTAGATAGCACTTAGAAACATCCAGAACCGTAGACCTGTAAGCACAAAAAAATACAGATTAGCAACTAACTAAAGTTGCTGAATCTGTATTTCTTAAATGTAAATATTATAAGATGCAGCGTAATAACTGTTAACGTATTTTCTGCAAGTCAGATAAAAAGTTAATGTGTAAGCTCTTTTGCCCACCCTTTAATTTTATCTAACTGTTCATAAAGAAAAGAATCATGTTGACCTTCGTCTTCTATTCCTTCAGGTAAAATATGTTCAAAGTAGGTGTTTTTTAGTACACGCTTTAGAACACTTTCACCAGGAAAAGGTTTGTAATCGTTTAAAGCCTTAGCTGCTTTTAATAGTTGACGAATATCATACTGACCAGCAGCAATATCTGGTACTTGCTTGTTAAGATTCATTAATTCATAAACAGCTATTCTAGCAGTTCTAATTGAAGTATCTACGGTGAACACTACATCATTATGTGTTTCTACAAACTGTCCTACAAGACCTAAGTTCTTAGAACCATTTGGTACAACTTCTGGTCTGTCTCCTGCTGCTCTAGGCATAAACATAGAAGTTATGTAGGGCATAAAGCTGGTTTTTACAATAGTATTTTTAATAATAGTATCAATTTTATTCTCTAAACCAATATGAAAACATAACTCAGCTAATATTTCATTACCTGTGCATTGTGGCATTGATTTTTTACTATAGTTCCCGTCTTTATCCATAAATAAAGCATAGACCCATACCACCAAAATATCATCTGGTTGTTCAGGAAAGTGCGGTTGGCGATTAATGGTGAAACTCATTAACCAGTTAGAGTCTGTAATAGTTACAATACCTCCGGTTGCCGATTTTCCGGAATATGGGTCGTTTACACAGTATTCTTTAAATTTTTCAGTTAAAGCAGAAGGGCGACACGTTAATGTAGCAGATTCCCAAGAAGATTTTTCAACAGAACTGTAGAACTTTTCAGGTTTACCAAATTCAATAGATTTTGTAGCTAAGTTTTTCCATAACTGCCATCCGTCACTTTCACCACCTTTAATACTATCAATACCTTCAATTGGTGCATTTGTATTATCTCCATAACGAGTGTCCTCTGTCATAGAACCTGTGGTAACAATTACAAAATCGTTTTCAGTTACAGGGATGGTTACTTCTTTATCTTCTTGTTGGGTAATTATACCTTTAACAACTTTACCTTCTGTATTTATTTGTATATCTAAATCTTTAACGAAGGTGTTGAACTGAATTTGAACCCCTTTAGATTTTAGATGTTCTGTTAGAGGTTTTACAAAAGTATCATGCTGATTGTATTTTGGAAATACCAAGCATGATAGGTCATTAAAACCATCAATACGGTGTAAAAACCGGTGCATATATAATTTGCACTCTAGTAAACTGTGCCAGTTTTCAAAAGCGAACATGGTACGGAAAAGCGCCCAAAAGTTACTTTCAAAAAAGGAGTCACTGAAATAACTTTCAACGGTAACATCATCTAACTCTTCTTTCTTTTTTAGTAAAAGTTTTACAACAGCTAATTGATCTAGTTTGTTTAAATTAAATTTGCTAAAATCTAGTACTTCTCCATTATTATGAATTAATCTAGCTTTTGAATAATTGGGGTCGTTATCATTTAGTAAACGAAATTCGTCTAGAACACTATAAGGAGCGGGCATTTCTAAAGCAGGAATATCTTGAAAAATATCCCATAGGTTCTCATAGTTCATTTCCAGTTCTCTGCCACCTCTTATAAGGTAGCCATCTTCAGCATTTCCTGATCCATCTAAAGAACCACCTTCAATAGCTATTTTGTCAAGGAAAACGATATTTTTGCCAGGTATGTGCCCATCTCTTATAAAGTAATATGCAGCAGATAGACCAGCAATACCAGTACCTACAATATAAACTTTACTGTCTTTAAAAGATATAGGTGGAATACCCTTATTACGTTGGTAGTTTCCGGTAAGATCAGCAAAAGGCATGGGTTGATCTTTAGAATTGCGTACTACTTCTTTACTGGCATCTGGAGCATGATCTACATGTCCGGGGAATGGTGATGCATTTAATACTTTGTCGAATTTTTCTGTTATTTTTCCCATGTTTTCTAATTTTCTGAGCATTGTGCAATTAAGGCTAGGTATAAAAAGTTTGCTTTCATTGTTTTTCTATCCTGACCCCTCCGAAGCTTCGGAGCAGAGTCTTAATTTGCCTGTTTAATAAATGTTCTTTTTTATTAATTCCTTAAGGTTGACCGTGAGTATATTTAATGAAATGCTTTCATTACCGTTTCTACTTCCACTTTTACCGTTTTATCAAATTTGGTTATTGGCGGAATTTCAAGATCAATCTCAAGTAATTCATACACTGCCATTTGAGCAGCCCTAATTGAGTATTCAACCGTGAAAACAACATCATCAGGTATTTCTACAAACTGACTAATAAATGCCAAGTTTTTTGAGTTTTTAGGGACTGGTAGGGGTCTATCCGTTTTTAAACGTGGCATGAACATACTTGTGATATACGGCATTCTACAAGGAATACAAATAGCATTCGCAAATACAACATCATAATCAAATTTTAGATGTCCGGCGAGTTCTCTAAGAATTTCTTCTCCAGAACACTCTGTCATAGGTTTGCCTACAAAATTTCCAACACGGTCAGGGTGTAGCCCATACGTAAAGAATACCTGAACATCTGATGGTTGATCTTTATAATGTGGTTGTTGGTTTAGTGAAAAACTCATAAACCAGTTAGAGTCTTTTAGAGTTACCTGGCTACCTGTTCCTGCTTTATTACCAGAGAATTTTTCCATCTGGTCAAAAAAGGCAGTGTCTTTTAAGGTTACTGTAAAAGATTCCCAAAAGGATTCTGCTATGTTAGAATTGAATACTGCAGGATTACCGAATTCCGGATATTTTTTAGCTAGTTTTTCCCATAAGGTCCATCCTTGGCTATCTGCTTTTGTATAGAATTTAGGAGCACTTGTCATGGAACCATAACTAGAAGCATCTGTCATTGATCCATTTTGATAGAATACCAAATCACCATCTTTAATTTCAATTGTTTTGCTATTTCTTGCATTTTCGTAAACAAGGTTTTTTACAATTACTTTTTCGCTTCCCGTTTTTGGATCAAGACCATATTCTGTATCCAAGTCAGTAACCGTACTGCCTCTCATAAAAGTGACACCGTGAGATTTAAGCCAGACTTCCAAAGGAAGAATCATAGAGTCATACTGGTTATAAACTGTACGTCTAACTCCCGTCATGGTTTCAACATTGGGAAACTCCTGCATAAATCTATGTAGGTAACGTTTAAATTCAACAGCACTATGCCAAGGAGAGAAAGCAAAACTTGTTCGCCACATAAACCAGAAATTGCTTTCGAAAAACGAAGGGGTAAACCAATCGTAAATTGAACTATTACCTAATTTTTCTTCACTTGCCTCACTCAGTTTAAGAAGTTCTGTACGGTTGGCCATGGTAAGACCTAGTTTAGAAGAATCAACAATGGCTCGGTTTTTATCAATAAGACGTGCTTTTGCGTTAGATTTTACGCGTTCGTTAAACGCAACAGTTTCTTCGTATACAGAGGTATTGGGGTCTGTAAGTGATGGAATTGTATTAAACAATGCCCAAGTACATTCATAAATATTTAAGGTTAACATACGGGAACCACGCAACGTATACCCTTGCTCAGGATTTCCTCCAGCATCCAAACTACCGCCAAGGACTGGCAAGCTCTCATAGATGGTAATATTGCTACCTGATACTCCGCCATCACGAATTAGAAATGCTGCTCCGGCTAGTGATCCTATTCCACCACCAATGAAGTACGCTTTTCTGTCACTGTTTTGAATATCCATAATAAATTATTTTAAATTATTATTTATCGTAATTCGTAGTTGGCCAGTAAGTTTCTTCAGCATCATCATCGCCTGATTAAAGTCTTCGGGTCTATCTAAGAGCTACATTATTTTGTGCGGTTTTTTAGTTATAATAGGGGTTTGAAGTTTACAATTGCATTCTAGCAAAAGCCTACTTGAAAAATCCGTATTCAAAGTTATGGGAAGGCGCGAGATGATAAACTGACCTAGGTCATGCACACGTAAAAACATGAAATTTCAGTTGTTTATCCAGGTGATAGTTTAAGAAAATAAGGGCTAGCCCATCTTGCTGAAGACAGATTAGAAAATTTATTTAAGTAGATGCTTTTTTGGCTAGGATTAAACGTTGTTCACAAGGATATAGATGACACCTACAAGAATGATGGAACCAAAAGTATAGCCTACGAGCTTTCCTGTAGTTTTTGAGCCCTTAAATATACTGATGCCTAACTTCACGAGCATATTGCTTGAAATGGCAGCAATGATGACCAAAGATGCCAATTCTAGTTTTTCTGAATCCAATGAAAATTTTGCCATACTTATGGTAATAGCATCCGTATCTGCTAACCCCGAAATTAAGGCGGAATAATACAGACCACTTTCGCCAAAAAACTTATTACTGTAGAAAACAGCAAATAGGATTACCACATAAATAGCTCCAAAACCAATAGCATTTAATATGTTAAGTGGGTTTCCTAACTTAATATTGGTATCTGGTTTTTTTGTATCTCTTTGGATGAGGACTAACGAGACTACTATACATATTATGGTTAAAAGGCAAAAGGGGAGTGCTAAATATATCAGAAGGTCTCCATTAAAAATATACGCCAAAAGCGCAAGTCTAGGAAACATAATTGCGGAAGCAATAATGATACCTGCTGCGTACTTTTTTGAGAGCTCGGGAGATTCTTCGCTTCGAGAAGCATAGCTCCATGTAACCGCTGTGCTGGATATGAGACCACCTAGAATCGCTGTTAATAATATTCCCTTTTTTGAACCTACATATTTGACCAAAAAATAGCCTATAAAATTCAAAAAAGATACAATAACAACTATGGATCCAATTTCAAACGGATTCAATAAGCCACTGGGGCCGTAGACTTTGTTAGGAAGGAAAGGCAGAATCAAAAGTGATATAATCGAGAACTTAATAAAAGCAAAAAGCTCTTCTGAAGTAATGTTGCTGATTACCGTTCGGAATCTTGTTTTTAATGAAAGTAAGGTTACTATAATAACCGCTGTAGCAACGGCATCTCTATAATACTCTGCGGATACCATGATACCTAAAACAAACGTAGCGATCAAGGCTAAGTTGGTGGTTAATCCTTTGCCATATTCTTCCTGTTTTTGATAAATATGATTGAACGCTAAAAACAGTATGAAAGCTCCTAAACTGATAATCAATATCCAAACCGTGAATTTATCGGTGAGGTTTTCTAAGGTAAAGCCTAGAATGGCAACAATAGGAAAAGTACGAATACCGGCAAACCCTTGATCTTTTAACTTATCATATTCTCTTTCCAAGCCAATAATCAAGCCAATTCCCATACTTATGAGCACACCTAAAATGTAGCTGTCCGTAAATTCACTTATGCCTTCAAACTTTATCATCTAGTTTTTAGATTAGTGGTCACTGCTTAAAATTGATTGTTTTTAAAAATTGATATTACAATGTAAAAACCCAATACGGCCGATAGCACAAAACCAATAGCTCCCAATAGTGGAATACCATTAACCAGAGGAGGCATTTTTGCCATAACCAAGATAGAAGACCCAATAGAAAGGGCTGCTATGATTACAGCAAAGACCAAACGGTTCACAGATTTACTCATTGCCGTTTGAAATTCATTTAACCCCTTGTGTTCGTGGATGACTAACAGTTTACCATCTTTTATTTTTTTAAGTATGGCATTGACGTCATCGGGCAGGGTGTCTATGAGATCATTAATATCTTGAAAGCGACTTAGGTTCTTTTTGAATAGCCGTTTTAGGCTGAATCTTCTGCGAATAATTTTAGAGGTATAAGGCTCTAAATTATCCGTAATATTAAAATCTGGGTCTAATTTTCTACCTACGCCTTCTATTATAATAAGTCCCCTTATCAGCATATATAGATAGTGTGGTAGGACAATTCTATTCTCGTACAGTACAGTTTTAAACTGAATGAGAATAGTTCCTATTTTCACATTTTGAAGTGAAATGTCACTTATTCCAGAAACCAGTTCATATAAATCTTGTTCTAGTTTTTTGTAATCGGGTATATCTGTTTTTACCGCAATTTTCTCAAGTAGAATAATAATTTTCTTAACGTCTTTTCTCAAGAAATAGAGAAGAAGGTCGCCAAGGGCTTCTTTATCATTAGGCATTACCGTACCCATCATGCCAAAATCTAAAAAGCAGATTTGGCCCGTAGCCGGAAGTACAAAAATGTTTCCTGGGTGTGGATCCGCATGAAAGAAACCATGCTCAAGAATTTGTTCTATATACAGGTCAACTCCAACTTTAGCTACTGCCGCTGGATCTATGTTTGCAGCTTTTAGCGTATTGACTTCGGATACTTTTATCCCGTCAATAAATTCCATGCAGATCATACGATTGGTAGACAGCGAACGATAGATTACCGGAACATGAATCATTTCATTGCCCTCAAAATTGCGAGCGAATCTTTCAGTATTATCCATCTCTCGCAAAAACTGAAGTTCTTCGCGAATACTTTGTTCAAAAGAGGCTATAATACGCACGGGTTGTAAAGCTTGTGCTTGGGTACTGTATTTCTCCAATGCTTTGGCAACTTGTTTCATAATCAACAAATCGCTCTCAATAACTTCTTCTATATTTGGGCGCTGAATTTTAAGAACCACTTCATCACCGTTCAATAATATGGCCCTGTGTACTTGGGCTAAAGATGCTGCCGCTAAGGGTTCTGGATTGACGGACAAGAAATAATCGGCCAAGGTAATTTCTAACTCGTCTTCAATGGTTTTTTGTACATCAAAGTTTTTTAAATTGGGCGCATGGTCTTGTAGTTTCTCTAATTCCTTTATGAGTTCAGGTGGAAGCATGTCTTCCCGATTGCTGAAAATCTGGCCTAGCTTTACGTAGCTTGGTCCTAGTTCTTCGAGCACCATACGAATACGTTCGTATGTTGAAAAAGAAAGGTTTTTTTCGGTATCGGGATGTCCGTTCAAATAACTTTTTGGAATCGCCTTAGAGATACCGCTATTTACCAAAACGTCCTCAAAACCATACTTGGCGAGGACGTTGAATAAGGTGGCATACCTTTTTATTTCTTTTTGTTTCGGAATTTTAAATGCAGCCATATTTTATGGTGTTATTACATATATTTTGACAGAAACCGGAAAAAATCTTTTTTAAGATCAGCGTAAATCTGTCTCTGGGTTTCCATTTTTTCACGAATCTCTTTATGTGTACTAAACATAGGAACATCCATAGTGTCACCTAGTTTATTACTATGCTCGGAAATGTTCATTTCATGCTTTTCCATCGCTTCTTGTAAATCTTCAATTACATTACCATGTAGAATAAATTCATTCTGATAATGTTCGAGTTGCGCAAGAACATCCTTATCCGTCCAACGTGTTACAAGTTCACCTAATCTGTTATTGAAAGATTTTAATTCGTCCTTCCAAAAAGCAAGTTCAGACTCCCATTGTTTGTGTTCAAAGTGTAAATCGGAATTGTAAATAACTGCTGTTTTCATAACCTGTCTATAAAATTATTAACTAAGAGTTTTACTTAAAATTT
Organism: Zobellia barbeyronii; assembly: GCF_018603515.1. Taxonomy (GTDB): domain Bacteria; phylum Bacteroidota; class Bacteroidia; order Flavobacteriales; family Flavobacteriaceae; genus Zobellia; species Zobellia barbeyronii. The sequence continues at coordinate 356,304 of NZ_JACATN010000003.1, read as the reverse complement.
AATCTATAGTCAAAGGTGTAATTTTCCTAGCACATTAGATATGACGCAAGTCATACTTTGCTAGTATAGTTAACTTTAAATATAGTAAATAGAAATATGAACAATCTAGTTTAGGAAATCATTTTAAAAGAATAGAGGGTACATTATAAGTATAATGCACCCTCTAAAAAATGACCTAGCGTATCATTAAATTTTATCAAATAGATTGATAAAACATGGCTTTTTTATTTTAGATGACAGATAATTGGGTATCGTCATTTACATCTGCATTTTTAGGAATAAATTCTATTCTTTTTCCAAGAATAGCTTCCAAATCCTCTTTCTCGGCTACTTCATGCTCCAGCAAATGTTGGGCAAGTTTCTCTAGCTCCGCTCTGTGCTCAACTAATACGGCTTTAGTTTTCTTGTAGGCATTGAGAATTAGAGATTGAGCTTCCTGATCTATAAGCTTGGCCATAGATTCACTATAAGGTTTCCCTACAAGACGGTCATTTTGTCCTGAGGAGTCATAAAAACTCATTGGGCCTATTTTTTCGTCAAGTCCGTAGTAAGATACCATGGCATAGGCTTGTTTTGTTGCTTTTTCCAAATCATCTAAAGCTCCTGAAGAAATCTCGTTAAAAACAATTTCTTCTGCAGCCCTTCCCCCCAATGAGGCGCACATCTGATCTATAAATTGGGCTTTGGTAACAATTTGTCTTTCTTCTGGTAAATACCATGCAGCACCCAAAGATTTACCCCGTGGGATAATAGAGACTTTAACCAAGGCATCTACATTTTTCAAGTACCAACTTACCACGGCATGACCTGCTTCATGATGTGCAACGGTTTCTTTTTCTTTTGGTGCTATAATTTTACTTTTTCGTTCCATTCCTCCAACAACACGGTCCCTTGCATCCATAAAATCATGAGAATGTACTTTTTTCTCTTTTTTACGAGCGGCAATAAGTGCAGCTTCATTACAGATATTGGCAATGTCCGCTCCTGAAAATCCCGGACTTAATTTAGCCAAATCCTTTGGTTTTACATCTCCCGCAAGTTTAAGTGGTCTAAGGTGCACTTTGAAAATTTCTTCACGCTCATCCTTGGTAGGTAGTTCAAGATATATATGCCGGTCAAACCTTCCGGGTCTCAATAAGGCTTTATCAAGCACATCTGGGCGGTTGGTTGCGGCCAATACAATTACGCCAGTATTGGGGCCAAAACCATCTAGTTCGGTAAGTAATTGGTTCAATGTATTTTCACGCTCATCATTAGACTGAAAACCACCGCCTTTACCACGGGAACGGCCTACGGCATCAATTTCATCAATAAAAATAATACTTGGAGTTTTTTCTTTTGCACGTTTAAATAAATCACGCACCCTAGATGCACCAACACCAACGAACATTTCAACAAATTCAGAACCGGACATAGAAAAGAAAGGAACTTGGGCTTCTCCGGCTACGGCTTTTGCTATCAGAGTTTTTCCTGTACCAGGAGGTCCTACGAGCAAAACGCCTTTTGGAATTTTTGCTCCCAACTCCGTATACATTTCTGGGTTCTTTAGAAAGTCTACGACTTCCATGACTTCAATTTTCGCTTCTTTTAAACCTGCTACATCGTTAAAAGTTACGGAGCTTTTAGTGTCCTTTTTAGCCAGTTTAGCAGTAGACTTTCCTATGTTCATCATAGAACTTCCCATGCCGCTACCATTTCCCATTCGCTTCAGCATAAAAAACCAGAAAGCCATAAGTACCACTAGTGGTAAAATCCAAGATAGGGTAGAACCCCAACTTGTACGGTTTTGATACTGAACATCAATTTTGTTTGGAGACGAAAAAGAACTTTGCGCTTGTTCTAACTTATTTTCAAAATTCTCAACAGAGCCAATAGTCATTCTGTATTTAGGCCCTTGAATATTACCAAACAAACTCTCGGCACTATCTTTTGAAGCTTTGTTTGCAGCGGTATCTTTTTTAATATAGAATTCTGCAAATTCCTTATTGACCACTATTATTTTTGAAACCTCACGTTTCGCTAAAAGCGAATCTTGAAGAAACGTCCAACTTATTTTTTGTGTAGCAGAAACAGGGCTGGAGATAAAAGTGAACAAGGCAAAAGACCCAAAAACCAAAATGAGAATCCAATTAGAATTGAATCCGCCAAAAGGCGATTTTGAGTTTTTATCCTTCGGCGTACCGGTGTCTTTTTTGTTTGGTTGCTGTTTCATATTATTGGAGTACCACAAATTGGTTCAATGCTTCCAAAGCTTCACAACCGTACATGAGAGCGGGACCTCCACCCATCATAACAGCCACGCCTATGGTTTCTATAATTTCTTCGGAACTAGCGCCTGCTTCAATGGCATCGTGCACATGAAAGGCAATACAACCGTCGCAGCGAACTGTAATGGCGATACCCAGAGCAATAAGTTCCTTGGTTTGGGTAGAAAGTACACCTTCTGCAGTACTGGCCTTGTGTAAACTATTGAAGCCACTTATAGTGTCGGGTATATTAGTCCCTAATTCCTTTATTAATCTTGTGAGGTCGTTGTAGTGTTTTCCATAATCTTTTATCATGACGAAGTATTTTAGAATTTATACAGTTTTAGAAATGATTTTTTCTAGTGTAATCAAAACCAGTTCAAAGCTATTTTAAATCCTCAAGTTTAAATATGATTTAAATCAGTAGCCTCTAGGAAATTATAGGTTTTGGAGGAAGGTAGGGGGATGAGGCTGTTCCCATACCTATAAATTGAGACTGAAGTAACTGAGAAGTATTTTGAAAGATTTCTTTTGATGCGTTTAAAAATAATAGGCAACTGACGTAGGTCATTTAAAATTGAAAAAGACCCCTATACCTTTGAGTGAACACAAAAACATTTAGAGATGAAACGCTTATTTATTATTTCGTTTTTACTGTCAATACCTATTTTGGGTATTTCGCAGTCAGTAGAGGACATCAATAAACCTATAGTTGGCGAACTTGATCAGATTGAGCCTTTTAGTGAAGGTTTAGCAGCAGTTAAAAAAGGAAGCCAATGGGGTTTTATTGATGAAGACGGTCAGTTGGTTATTGGATTTAGAGGAGATTTGGTATGGAACAAAACACCAAACACTAACAATTTTGGCATAGAAGGCATTGAATCCCCTAAATTTAAAGATGGACTTTGTGCCGTAAAAACAATTAAGGAAGATGGTATTGCGCGATACGGGTTTATGGACAAAAAGGGCAACATAGTTGTACCAACTGATTTTTTAAATGTGAGTCAGTTTAGTGATGGCGTTGCAGTGGGTATCTACGAAAGCAAGGAATTACGGGGAAAGAATTCCTTTCAACTAAAAATATATGATTATGATTTTACCGAGGTAGTAGTGAACCAAGCTGGTGAAATGCTGTGGCCAATACAAGAAAGGCAAGACATTGTGATGTCTAAAAAACTATATAAATTACCTGAATTACAGGCTAGGTTGATTTCAAAAAATCTCTTAGCTGTGAAAGATAAAACTAATACCTGGAAAATTGTTAAGCCTAAACTTCAAGATTGAAGCAGTAAGTTAATTAACTAGCATGTTTTGGTCATATGTGTTACGTATTCGCATATGACCAAAGTCATGTATTTTCTTATAATCTAAGACTAAATTTGAGTGTATGGCTTACGAAAGCCATACGTAAAGAAACACAACATGGACAAAATTGAAACAATACTCATTCCCTTTGATTTTACGAAGGCATCAAAAAAAGCATTGGAGTATGCTGCAGGTTTCGTTGGTAGACTGGACGATATTAAAATTGTATTAGCCTATGTTTCTGGAAACTGTAATCTTGAATTGCTACCCGAAAATTTTGAAAGGCTGGAGAAAGAATATAGAGGCATTCTTAAGAATAAATTGGAGTGGGAAATTCAAGATGGAAAGCTTATTGAGACCTTAATTAAAATCCGGAAAAAAGATAAGATAGATCTTATCATAATGGGAACATCTGGTAAAGACAAAAAAGAAATTAAGCAACATACAAATACAGCAAACCTTGTTTTAAAGGGTAAATGTCCAGTTTTGGTTATACCTCATGATTGTCAAGATTACAATCTAGCCAATATTGCATTGGTTATTGGTAGGGAAGAGATTGATGATACCAAAAAATTAGGAACGCTTTTAATGATAGCCCGTAAATGTAATGCTAAGGTACATGTGTTGACTGTAGAAAACCAGCCTGGTCTTTATGGGTATAGCAAAGAAGAAGAGAAGAATGAGAATGCTATAGAATATTATCTAGAAACGTTTTATAAAGAGCGTGTGTTCATTAAGAATAATGATGTTATAGAAGGAATAAATACATACGCGATAAAGAATGATATTGATGTTGTGGCCATTCTTCCTAGAAATCAAACTATGCACAGTGAGCCTACTGAAGGGGAATTGACGCAAATGTTGATTCTAAACTCTAAAGTACCCATACTTGTTTTAGAATAACAAGAACAAGAAAAAATCAAAACTGTTATTTTTTAAAATAATATAAGACATGGAAAATTTTAGAATCAGGCCCAAAGGTGATTTTATTGAAAATGGTGACTGGCAAGAACTATATATTTTAACGGAACATTGGAAGTCAGACCTTTTGTTTTATAAGGATGACCTTAGGTTTTTAAGACACTTAGAGGATAAATATTTCTTGTGGATTAAGGCACAAGCAGATTTGGATAACATAAGAAGAGCTGGGGAAAGTATCCTTAAGGATTCAAGAGATTGTGACGAGTTGTTAGAGCGAGTTGGTAAGCATTTATTACATATAGCGGCAATAATTGATGACCCTGAAAAACAAAATTATAAAACGTTCAGGGTGGAGCATAACGAGCTTGAAGAAGAAGTGACTAAATTTATCAAGAACACTAGAAGAAATAGAAGGGAATTGTTCAAAGTCATAGAAATGGATGTAGAAGTCGATAAGATGTAGCCCACGAAATTAAGTGAAGAAAGGTCTTAGAATTTCTAAAAAGACAACAGGTCTTGAGTCATTATGATTCAAGACCTGCTGTCTTTTTTACTTCAAATAGGTTGAACTTTACTCAAGATTCATTGCAGCATAATATGCCGCTCCCATCAAAGCTGTATTATCATTAAGAATAACATCTACGGGAACCATTTGTAAAAGAGAGTTCATGCGTCCAGACTGCATAAAATTATCTGTAAATACTTCTCTATTCATTCCTTTTATAATCTTGGGCATAATTCCTCCACCAATATAAATACCTCCGGTAGCCTTAAATTTTAAGGCAAGTTGAGAAGTTTCTATTGCTAAAAATCGAACAAAAAGATCTAAGGTTTCCCTGCAGACTACATCAGAACCTTCCAAAGCCGTTTTGGTGATAACGGCAGCCGGATCTTCTTTGGCCATTTTTGCTTTAAAAGCATCGGTTTCTTTTTCACCACTAACATTACGTATCAGTTGATAGGTATCACATATACCTTGTCCTGATAGCAAACGCTCCCAACTTACATGGCCATATTTCTGCTGAAAATATTTCCATATTTCAAGGTCAAAATCGTTTCTCGGACTAAAATCGCAATGGCCTCCTTCTGTGGCAAAAGGATGGTATGCAGAGCCGTCCCAAAATAGGCCGGCTTCCCCTAAACCAGTTCCTGGAGAAATAATAACAGCATTACCTTCTATTTTTGAACCATATTTTAAATGATCTAAATCCTTTTCCTCTAGTGCGGCCAGCCCATAGGCGTTGGCCTGCATGTCATTTATTAAAAAAATGGATTTAAGATGAAGTGCTTTGATGAGCTTTTTGGTATCAATTCGCCAAGGGAAATTGGTGCCATGCACCTTTCCTTTGGTTATGGGACCGGCTACACCAAAACATATACTATCTATCTTAGCCATTTCTTCTATTTCAAAATCTTCTATGATTTCTAGTAAAGAGGAGTGGTTCTTTGTTCTATATGATTTTTGTTTGACTAGAAAAAGGTGACCATCTTTATATTCGTAAAGTGCTAGATTAGTCTTAGTTCCTCCTATATCACCCGCTAACACATTTCCATTTGTATGACCTAAACTCGTTTTAGAACCAACTGCCAAAGGAATCAGAGATTTATGAGCTAAGGGCAAAGAAAGTTTTTCCGTCATTTTCATAATCGTATATTTTTAAGCTATCGTAATTGCTGGGTCTAAGTAGATATCTTGTATAAGGTTTAATAGTTTAACACCTTCTTTCATTGGTCTTTGGAAAGCTTTTCTGCCCGAAATCAATCCCATACCACCAGCTCTTTTGTTAATTACCGCAGTACGTGCAGCGGCTGCAAAATCATCATCACCTGAAGCACCACCGGAATTAATAAGTCCAGCTCTCCCCATGTAGCAATTCGCAACTTGGTATCTGGTCAGGTCAATAGGGTGGTCTGTTGTTAGTTTACTATAGACAAGGTCATTAGTTTTTCCGAAATTTTTCAAAGCATTAAAACCACCATTATTACTTGGCTGTTTTTGTTTGATGATATCGGCCTCAATCGTTACACCAAGGTGATTGGCCTGCCCGGTTAAATCAGCACTAACGGAATAGTCCTTATCCTTTTTAAATGCGTCATTACGCAGATAACACCAAAGAACTGTGGCCATACCCAATTCATGCGCACGTTTAAATGCTTTGCTGGTTTCTTGTATTTGTCTATCGGATTCTGGAGAGCCAAAATAAATTGTAGCTCCTACAGCTACAGCACCCATGTCCCAAGCTTGTTCTACTTGTGCAAAATAAATTTGATCAAAAGTGTTGGGATACGTAAGTAACTCATTATGGTTCAATTTAACCAAAAAAGGAATTTTATGAGCGTATTTTCTGGATACTGCTCCTAGTACACCTAATGTGGAAGCTACTGCATTACAGCCCCCTTCAATGGCAAGTTTTACAATATTCTCAGGGTCAAAATACTCAGGGTTTGGTGCAAAACTGGCACCTGCGGAATGTTCTACACCTTGATCTACCGGCAATAGGGAAAGATGGCCTGTACCTCCTAGTCTCCCGTGGTCAAATAACTGTTGTAAACTTCCTAAAACCCGGTTAGATCTATCGGACAAAGCCATTATCCTATCATTAAAATCGGGGCCTGGAAGGTGGATTTTATCCTTAGGAATAGTAATACATTCATGATCTAGCAGGTAGAAGGTTTCTTCTTTTAAATATTTTTCAATTTCCATCATTAGTGTTTTAATTAGTTTCTAAAATGGGTGCTTGCTGTTTTATCCATTCATACAGCTTGTCCGCATCTTCTTTAATACATAGTTGTGTGCCATGGTGCATTGTGGCAGCAGTTCCGCATGCCACGCCATACCTTACCATGTCAACTAGAGATTTACCCCATATAAGGCTCATGACCATTCCGGCAACCATACTGTCACCTGCACCAATAGTACTTTTTTGGTGAACCACGGGAGCTGGTACTTGTACCATTTCATTTTTGGTAACCAGTAAGGCCCCTTTTGGCCCTAGGGAGACGACAAGAATTTGGCAATCATTATTTTCTAAAAATTCTTGTGCCAATGATTTCAGGTCTAAGTCTGTTATAGAGGTAACCCCACATAACGCGCCTAATTCTGCCAAGTTGGGTTTTAGCATATAAACACGGGATTTCGCTGCTTTTATAAGTGCCTCACCAGAAGTATCAAGAATAAAAAGTGCTTCTTTATTTTCTGCTATACGGCTTATTTTTACGTAAAAATCATCTGGTATGTTGGGAGGTAACTTTCCACTTGCAACTAAATAATCTCCCTTATTGAGCTGCAGTTCCAATTGCTTTAAGGCATTTTGCCATTCTGCTTCCTGTATTGGTGGACCCGGCATTCCAAATCTGTATTGTTGATTGGTGCTGGTATCCGTTACCGCAAGGTTCTCACGTGTAAACCCCTTAATCGGGGTTATAGATTGTTCTATATCTTTTTCATCTAAAAGTTGTTTCAAATAAGCTCCTGAAGGACCACCGGAAAAGTAGCTACAAAGCGATGTGCCGCCTAACTTTTTTATAGCTCGTGATACATTTATTCCACCACCGCCCGCATCAAATGTAGGTTGGGTACAACGTAATTTTGTATTAGGGCCAATTCCCGCTACGGTAGTACTCTTATCAATAGCGGGGTTTACGGTGAGTGTAATTATACGTGCCATTTTAATAAGTTTTAAACTCGTTTTTTTGTCTTATTTTAATTGGTAATGTTCTACAACATTCAGTTTACCATCAAACTCATACAAGTGTGGAACACCCGTAGCTACTTCAACTTTTGCAATTTCTTCGGATGATATATGCTCTAGATATTCTATAAGAGCGCGCAATGAATTTCCGTGTGCGGATATCAATACGGTTTTGCCCTTGGCCAATTCTGGAGCAATAGCTTCAAAAAAGTAATTGACTACTCTTTTTGAAGTATCCTTAAGCGATTCTGCCAATGGTAATACAGATGCATCCAAAGCTTTATAATTAGAATCGAATTTTGGATTTCGTTTATCGTTTATAGAAAGACTGGGAGGGGGAGTGGCATAGCCTCTGCGCACGCTTAAAAAGAATTCTTCTCCTACTTCTTCTAAAACTTCATCTTTGTTCTTTCCTTGCCAATCTCCATAATGCCTTTCATTTAGCTTCCAGCTATACTTGGTGTCTACATGCATCATTTCTGCTGTTTCCAATAGAATCCATGCGGTACGGATGGCTCTTTTTAGATAAGAAGAGAAACAAATATCAATATCAATAAGATTTGATTTGATAAGTTCCCCAGCTTTTTTTGCCTCTTCCATTCCTTCCGGTGCCAAATCAACATCCGTCCACCCTGTAAAAACATTTTTTACGTTCCATAGACTTTTACCGTGCCTGACCAATATTAATTTTCCCATGCTAGGCTTATTTTATCTCGTTAATACAAGAATCTCCTTTTTCCATACATTCCAGATTGTCAAAGGTTATTCGTGAAATATTGTTTAGGGCTGTATCGGTCAAAAATGCTTGGTGACTACTTATCAATACATTTCTAAGGGTCATTAAACGCGCCATGGAATCATCTTGAAGAATATCTTCGGAATGATCTTCAAAATAGAGTCCTTTTTCCTCTTCATACACATCCATCCCGAAATAGCCTATTTGACCTGATTTAAGTCCGTTTATAACATCTATGGTTTTTACCAATCCGCCACGGCCAGCATTAATAAGCATCACGCCTTTTTTCATATCCGCAATTCTAGCCTCATCAATAAGGTGATGTGTTTCTGCATTTAGAGGAGCATGGAGGGTAATGATATCAGACTGCTTGCACAAAGAATCTAAATCTGTGTAAGTAGCATCATATTTTTCTACCAAAGATTTATCTTCAAAAATGTCATAAAGCAATAGTTTACAACCAAATCCGTGTAAAATCTTAGCCACTACACGGCCAATTTTCCCCGTGCCTATAATGCCCACCGTTTTGCCATTCATATCAAAACCAACCAGCCCGTTTAATGAAAAATTCATTTCCATAATCCGGTAGTGGGTTCTGACTAATTTTCGGTTAAGGGCAAGCATAACACCTACCGTAAATTCGGCAATGGCGTAGGGAGAATATTCAGGTACCCGCGCCATGCGAATACCCAATTTTTTTGCATGTGGCACATCTATGTTATTAAAACCGGCCGAACGTAGGGCTACATATTTAACACCAAGTTCATGCAACCTATCTAAGATGGGTGCAGATGCATTGTCTTCTGTAAAAATGCATATGGCATCACAATCTTTAGCTAAATCAACCGTATCTAAAGTCAGATAGGTATCAAACATTTTTAAAGTGTGCTTGCCATTACTTGCATTTTGTAAATAGTCTTTTTCCCAATTATGGACGTTGAATATTGCTATTTTCATTTTAGAATTCTAAAGAGATATTAATTGCTGCTTTCTGCCATTCCGTATGCAGTCTTGCTTTTCTCAGCCTTATTAATGTTTTTAATACCTGAAATCAATGCATCAGGATTAAAGGATACGGAGTTAATGCCTTGCTCTACAAGAAACTGGGCAAACTCGGGAAAATCACTTGGCGCCTGGCCACATAATCCAATTTTGGTATTGGTTTTGTTAGCTGATTTAATCACCATCGCAATCATTTTTTTAACTCCTATATCATTGATGTCAAAGATGTCACTCAACAATTCAGAATCTCTATCTACACCTAAAGTCAATTGTGTCAAATCGTTTGAACCAATTGAAAACCCATCAAAGAACTCAGCAAATTGTTCTGCTAAGATGATGTTGTTAGGTATCTCTGTCATCATGTAAAGCTGAAGTCCATTTTCACCTCTTTTCAAACCGTTTTTCTCTAAAACGGCTACTATTTTTGCAGCTTCTTTTAGTGTACGGCAGAATGGAATCATAATTTTTACGTTGGTCAACCCCATAGTTTCCCGTACTCTTTTTAGTGCTTTACATTCTAGTTCAAAAGCATCTTGGTACTTAGGATTGTAATATCTAGAAGCGCCCCTAAAACCTAACATTGGATTTGACTCTACAGGTTCAAACTCAGAACCACCAATTAAGCTGGCATATTCGTTGGTTTTAAAATCACTGGTACGAACAATGACATCTTTTGGATAAAAGGCTGCAGCTATTGTTCCAATACCTTCGGCAAGTTTGTGTACAAAATAATCTGACTTGTCTGGGTAGTGGTGTGTTAGTTTCTGGATTTTATCTTTAACCGCTTGGTCTTTTAACGTGTCAAAATGTTTTAAGGCCATAGGGTGAATTTGAATAGAGTTGTTGATAACGAACTCCATACGCATCAATCCAACTCCTTCAGAAGGATAAAATGAAAATTTGAATGCCTGGTCTGGATCTGCCAAAATAAGCATAGGTTGCGTTTTTGGCTTTCCTAAGGTAGTTAGGTCCACTTCGGTTTCGTCCCATTCTAAAAGGCCATCATAAACGACGCCTGTATCGCCTTCTGCGCAAGAAATGGTAATTTCTTGTCCGTCTTTAATCACTTCTGTAGCATTGTTACTTCCTACTATTGCGGCAGCACCAACTTCACGGGCAACAATAGCCGCATGGCTGGTTCGCCCACCTTGATTTGTAACAATACCCGCTGCTTTTTTAAGAATCGGATCCCAATCGGGATTGGTACGTTCGGTAACCAATATTTCACCTCTTTGAAGTTTATCAGATTCTGCTGGGCTATGTAATATGCGGGCTTTACCCGATGCTATTTTGTTACCCAAGCCCATTCCGTGAGTAAGCTCTTTACCTTTTTTAAGTAAGGTATAGGTGTTGATTTTTAATTTATTCGTTTTCGCACTCTGAACAGTTTCCGGTCTAGCTTGAACTATGAAAAGCTCATTTGTTTGTCCGTCTTTTGCCCATTCAATATCCATAGGGCGTTTATAGTGATCCTCAATAATTAATGACCACTGCGCTAGTTTTACTACTTCGGCATCTGTAAGTACATATTGTTCTTGTTTCTCCATAGGAGTATCAAGATTTATAGTACCACTACCAGATGTATCATAGACCATGGTTTTTTCTTTGCTCCCCAAACGTCTAGATACAATAGGTTGTTCAATACCATTCTTTAAGCTGGGTTTAAAAACAAAATAATCATCTGGGTTAATGCTGCCCTGTACAATATTTTCGCCCAAACCATATATGCTGGAAACCATTACCACTTGGTCAAAACCAGTGTCTGGATCTAAGGTGAAGTTTACTCCGGAAGCAGCCAAATCTGAACGTACCATCATTTGTATACCAATGGATAACGCTACTTTAGTATGGTCAAAGTTGTTATCTTCTCTGTATTTTATTGCACGGTCATTAAATAGTGATGCGTAACATCTTTTACAAGCATCAACAAGCTCATCTATTCCTTTTACGTTTAAATAACTGTCTTGTTGGCCCGCAAAACTCGCCGTGGGTAAATCTTCTGCAGTAGCGCTACTTCTTACCGCTAACGAAATATCACCATTATATTTTTTAGAAAGGGCATCGTATCCTTCTTCAATAGCATCTTTAAGATCTTTTGGAAGTTCTGTATCTAAAATAGCTTTCCTTACGCTAGCACCAATCTCCTTTAAGTTCGAAAAATCTGTAGTATTCAACTTTGCTAAAAGACCAAAAATCTCTTCTTGAATGTGTACTTCTTGCAGAAAGTGCCAATACGCTTCTGCTGTAGTAGCAAAGCCATCAGGAATCTGGACTCCTTTAGAGGTTAGCTTTTGAAACATTTCTCCGAGAGAGGCATTTTTACCTCCTACAGTTGGTACATCGTTAATGTCAATTTCACTAAAGTGACGTATGTAATTTTTCATCGCTATATATTTTAAAGGTCGTCTCCGGCCAAGATTATAGACTACGAATCTCCGATGTTTCCTTGCCAATGAAAATGACCTAGGTCATGGAGGAAAAAAATTGCGTCATGACCTAGGTCATGGCAAGTAGCAGTTTTGGATCATACTTTTACTGTTTCATATACACCAGAGAATTATGGCAACAGTCTCAAAAAATAACATCAGTAAATCAATAGTAGGTAAAGTAGTTGCCGTGCTTGGAAGTGTTGTAGATATTTGGTTCGATAAGGATTTGCCCTCTATAAATACTTTAATACACACAGGGCCTGATAATGCCATTGCTATTGAGGTGTTGTCACAATTAGATGACCATAGAATTAGAGGTATAGCCTTAACCCCAACGCAAGGTTTGGCAAGGGGAATGAGAGCGGAAACAGATGGCGGACAGTTATCCGTTCCAATAGGCAAGGAGATTATGGGCCGCATGTTCGATGTTTTTGGAAATACCATTGATCACGGAGAAGCTTTACCAAAATTACCCCGTAAAAGTGTACACCAATTGCCACCACCGTTATCAAAACGGTCTACAAAATCTGAAATTTTTGAAACAGGAATAAAAGCGATTGATGTAATGGTGCCTTTACAACATGGCGGTAACGCAGGTTTGTTTGGTGGTGCCGGTGTTGGTAAAACCGTGTTACTAACCGAGATGATACATAATATGGTAGGGTATCACCAAGGTATAAGTATGTTTTGTGGTATTGGTGAACGCTGCAGAGAAGGGCATGAACTGTACCATGATATGAAAAAGGCCGATGTTTTAAAAGATATGGTGATGATGTTCGGGCAGATGAACGAACCCCCTGGAGCCCGTTTTAGGGTAGGTCATGCGGCTTTAACTATGGCTGAATATTTTAGGGATGAAGAACATCGTGATGTGCTGTTACTTGTAGATAATGTGTTTCGTTTTATTCAAGCAGGAATGGAAGTTTCCGGTCTTATGGGGCAAATGCCGTCAAGATTGGGCTACCAACCAACTTTGGGTACCGAGCTTTCCAAATTTGAAGAACGTATTGCGAATACCAATACGGGGGCCATTACCAGTATACAGGCAGTTTATGTTCCTGCGGATGACCTTACGGATCCTGCTGCGGTGCATACATTTTCTCACCTATCGGCGTCAATTACCTTATCAAGAAAAAGAGCGGGAGAGGGGCTTTTTCCTGCAATAGATTTATTGCAGTCCAGCTCCAAAATGGCGACACCAACTGTTATTGGTGAACGTCACTACCACCTTCTACAGCAAATAAAACAAACATTGGCCCAATATGAAGAGCTAAAGGACATCATTGCCATGTTGGGTTTGGAGCAACTTTCTGTAACGGATCGTGCTACTGTAAACCGAGCAAGGCGTTTAGAAAGGTTCTTTACACAACCCTTCTTTACAACGGAACAGTTTAGCGGACTCAAAGGAAAAGGAGTGAAATTAGAAGATGCCCTTGATGGTTGCGAACGTATTCTTAAGGATGAATTTAAAGATTTGCCGGAGAGTGCTTTTTATATGGTGGGTGCTATTAATGAAGCTATAGAAAAGGCTAAAAAAGAACCTAAGAAAGCGGAAAAGAAACCTGATGAAGAGAAAAAAAATGTTACCGCTAAAGTATAGATCTAGAACTAAAAATAATGGAGTTACATATTTTACTTCCGTTTAAGATATTTCTTAAAATCTCTGGAGTGCTCCGCATTGTAGTAGATACCAATGCCGGTTCATACGGATTTTTACCTCACAGGTTAGATTGTGTAGCTGCTCTGGTACCTGGCATATTGACCTATGAGACTAGGGATGGCCAAGAACATTATGTAGCAATGGATGAAGGTATACTCACAAAGAGGGACGGTTTTGTAGAGATATCAGTTAGAAATGCAATTGCAGGAGCTGATTTAGGAAAACTTAGAAGTGCCGTAGAAAGTCAGTTTGTGAATTTAGATGAAGAGGAAAGAGATGTACGGAAGGCCGTTGCCAAATTAGAAAGTGAATTTATTCACGGGATTAAAAAACTTCGTCAGTCATGAGCAAAAATACGGAGGATAAGAAAAGGGAAAAAGGCTTCATGGATCAAGTGGATAGCAAAGAAAGACAAATGTTGCATGCCAGAAATGAAGAGAAAAGGAGTGAGTGGAGAGGTTTTGGCACATTCGGAATGGTGGGTTGGTCCGTTGCAGTACCAACCGTATTAGGAGCCGTTGTTGGGGTATGGTTAGATCAGAGATATCCGCAGACTTTTTCTTGGACACTAACCTTATTGCTAGCGGGGCTGTTTGTTGGTTGTGTCCTTGCTTGGCAATGGATAGACAAAGAAAACAAATCAATGCACGAACATAAAAATAAGAAAGATGAATGATTTAGTAATGACCTTAATGGTTCTATTTGGCGGCTCTTGCTTAGGCTTTCTATTTTTTGGAGGGCTATGGTTTACTTCAAAGAAGATGTTATCCTCCCCAAAGCCGGTATTATGGTATTTGGGAAGTTTGTTCACAAGGGTGGGGCTTACCCTTTTGGGTTTCTATTACATGGGCCAAAACAATTTTAAGTATATGTTGATTTGCCTCTTGGGTTTTATAAGCGCCCGATTTATTGTGATTCGTATGACCAAAACCAAAGAGATGAAACCAATAGAACTAGAAAAAGAGTATTAAAATGGAACTCAGTCCTGACGAAACGATTTTTTGGCAAAATGGCTTTATCACCATCAATCTTACATTGGTTACCACTTGGGTATTAATGTTTGTATTGGTGCTTGTGTCCATTTTGATAACCAGAAAACTCCGTACCGATTTAAAGATATCGCGGTGGCAATGCATTTTAGAAATGCTGGTAACCGGTATGAATGAACAGATAAAAGAAGTTGGACTTAAGAAATCTGAGAAGTTTTTGGGCTTTATAGGAACACTGTTCATTTTTATAGCTTTTGCCAATTTGTGTATTATTTTTCCAGGTTATGAACCTCCTACAAGTTCATTGTCTACAACAGCAGCTTTGGCTATTTGTGTCTTTCTGGCAACGCCTATTTTCGGCATTGCAGAAAACGGTGTTTTACAATATTTGAAAACATTTATAGAGCCCACGTTCATCATGCTTCCCTTTAATATTATAAGTGAAATATCACGTACGTTGGCATTGGCGGTGCGTCTCTTTGGTAATATTATGAGTGGTGGTCTAATTGTTACTATTCTCTTGAGTATTGCGCCCTTATTTTTTCCGGTTTTAATGACTGTTTTAGGACTTATTACAGGTGTTATACAAGCGTATATATTTAGCATTTTGGCAACGGTATACATTGCCGCAGCAACTGAAGAATCAGAAAAAAAGAAGACTAGAAACAAAAGAATAAAGCATAAAAATCAAACAGTAATAGAAGCGTAATACAAAGGGAATAAACCCCTTTTTTTAAATTTAATTTCAAACTAAAAATTGGTATAACATCAAAATTTAATATTATGGATAATGCTACAATAATCGCAATGGTCTCTATCATTACAGCCGGAATAACAACAGGAATTGGCTGTATGATACCTGCTTTAGGTCAGGGTAAATCTATTTCAACCGCTTTAAGTTCAATGGCCCAACAGCCAGATGCAAGTCAGACGGTTACACGTACCCTCTTTGTGGGGCTGGCGATGTTAGAATCATTGGCAATCTATTGTTTTGTGATTTCAATGATTTTGATTTTTGCCAATCCTTTCTGGAATTATTTCATCGCTAAATAATTAAAAAATGAAAATCGACTGGTTTACCGTAATAGCTCAAATCATCAATTTTTTGGTGTTAATGTGGTTATTGAAACGTTTTCTTTATCAACCTATTTTATCATCAATAGATGAACGGGAAACTAATATAAAGAACAAACTCTTGGATGCCGAATCTCAGAAAAAAGAGGCAGCAAAAGCTAAGGATGAATTCAACCATAAAAATGAAATTTTCAATAAAGAAAGGGATGAATTAATGCAAAAGGCCGCTGCAGAAGCCAAATCCGAAGGAGATAAGCTTAAAGAAAATGCAAGGAATGAAGCTAATGAACTCAAGGATAGATTAGAAAAAGCTTTTGCTGAAGATCAAGCTAATAAAAATAATAACATGGCTAAAAGGTTAAAAGATGAGGTTCTTGACATGGCAAGAAAAACATTAACAGATCTCTCATCTGTTAGCTTAGAGGGGCAGACCGTAGAAGTCTTTTTGAAAAGAATAAATGAACTACAAGCCAATGAGAAAGCAAAATTTTCTGAGGCTCTAAAAGGAGGTAAGCCCATATTGGTACAAAGTGCTTTTGCCCTTTCTGCTAATCAGCAAGGTGTTATACAAAAAACAATAAGTGGGTTGTTGAAAACAGAGAATACCTACGAGTTTAAAACCAGGCCAGAATTGATAAATGGTATTGAGATTTTAACCAATGGGTACAAACTATCTTGGAGTGTTACGGACTATTTAAAATCTCTTGAAGAAGATGTTGAAGCTGGTAAAAAGGTTGAAATGGACACGAATGAATAATCGAAAATGAAATGACATGGGCGCAACAGATTATAAAAGTTTAGTAAACGATACGTTTGATGAACTTGCAAAGCATACAAAAGAGCACGAGTTTAATCTGGCGCCAAAAGAGGTAGGCCGTGTTACCAGTGTTTCTGCCGGTGTGGTAAAAGTCTCAGGTTTGCCCAACGTAGGTTATGAGGAGTTATTAAAATTCCCTGGTAATTTGTATGGTATAGCCTTTAGTATTGAAGAAGACGAAATAGGCGCCATTCTTTTAGGTGAAGATTCGGATTTAGATGCTGGAGACCTTGTAGAACGCACAAATCGCGTAATGGATGTTCCTGTAGGCAAAGCACTCCTAGGAAGAGTGATAGGGCCTTTGGGAGAACCTATGGATGATAAAGGTGCTATTTCCTATGAAAAAAGATTGCCTATAGAGCGGAGCGCTACACCTATTATGGATCGCTCTGGGGTAAGCATGCCTTTGCAAACGGGTATTAAAGTTATAGATGCACTGATCCCAATAGGGCGCGGACAAAGAGAGTTGATTTTAGGTGATCGCCAAACAGGTAAGACGGCCATTGCATTGGATACTATTGTCAATCAAAAAGATAAAGATGTTATATGTGTCTACTGTGCTATTGGGCAACGGGCTTCTGCCGTAGCTAAAGTTATTGCAGATTTAAAAGAGAATGGGGCAATGGAGTATACCATTGTTATGGTCACAGAAGGAAACGATTCTCCAGGATTACAATATATTGCTCCCTATGCAGCAACTAGTATTGCTGAATATTTTATGCAAATTGGTAAAGATGTACTTATTGTATATGATGATTTAACAAATCATGCCAGAGCCTATCGTGAGCTTTCCCTTTTACTAAAAAGACCGCCTGGCCGGGAGGCTTTTCCTGGTGATATTTTTTATATCCATTCCAGATTATTGGAACGTTCTACGCATTTAAGCGATGAACTTGGCGGCGGATCATTGACTGCCCTTCCCATAATAGAGACTGAAGCGCAGAACATGTCGGCTTATATTCCCACCAATTTAATTTCAATTACGGATGGGCAGATTTACCTATCACCTAAACAATTTGAGTTAGGTATTTTACCTGCGGTTGAGGTTGGCAAATCGGTTTCTCGTGTGGGTGGTAAGGCACAATTACCTGCTTACCGAGCCATTGCGGGCGATTTAAAACTTGGATTTTCACAATTTGAAGAATTGGAGACTTTTGCCCGTTTTGGTTCTCATTTAGATGAAGAAACAAAAAATGTTATTGAACACGGTAAACGTATTCGGGAAATTCTTAAACAGAATGAACTTCAACCGTTGTCCGTGGCAGAACAGATAGGAGTACTTCTAACGCTGACCCAAGGCTTTTTTGATACGATTTCACTTGAAAACATGCGCGAAGCAGAAAAGGCGGTGATAAAAAGTATAGCCACGTTACCAGAAGCTATTCAAAAAAGTTTGTATTCCGATAAAGGGTTAGATGATGCAGGCCGAGAAAGTATGTTAGCGGCTACAAAAACTGCACTCAAGGAATTTCAAAAGGCAGAGTAACCACTAAAAATCATAGCCATGGATTCGCTGGAAAGCTTAACAAGACAGATTACCGGAGCCAAAGAGCTAAACTCCATAGTACGAACTATGAAGGCCATGGCAGCAGCTAATATTGGCCAATATGAAAGGGCCATGGAATCGTTGGATGATTATTGGACCAATGTGTCTTTAGGGCTTGTAGCCTATTTAAAAGATATTGGTTTGGACAACCAGGATGTTAGAGAGAACGAGAACAATAGTAAAGGCGAAAAATCTATTTGCGCTATTGTTTTTGGATCGGACCAAGGTTTTGTTGGGCAATTTAATGACTCCCTTTCGCAATACGTCCAAGAGTCTTTATCTACTCACAGAGGTAAATTGGAAATCTGGACCGTTGGTGTCCGGGTACCTTTATTACTGGCGGATATGGGACTGACGGTGACCAAAGAATTTAACCTTCCAAATTCTATAAATGCCATTACCGCACTTATAGGTTCAATTTTGGTACAGGTAGAGGAAAACCGGCAAAACGGAAACGTAGATGAGTATTATCTTTTCCATAACCACTTGGTAAACGAAGGGTCCTACGAACAAGAAAAATTACGATTATTTCCCCTAGATGCAGAATGGCGCCAGGAAAAAGCACAGCTAAAATGGCCTACTCAAAAACAACCTGAAGTTATTGGTGATAGTAGTAAGCTTATACGTCGTTTAATTAGAGAATATCTCTTTGTTACGCTTTATAAGACCTGTACGGAATCGTTAGCTAGTGAAAACTTAAGTAGGTTGAATGCCATGCAACGTGCAGAAAAGAATATTGAAGAATTGCTGGATGATATAGGGCATACCTACCATCGTTTAAGACAAAGTTCCATAGACGAAGAGCTTTTTGATGTGGTCTCTGGTTTTACGGCCTTAAAGAATGATTAGGAGTTAAACTCTTCTATTAAGTTTTAAAAAAAAATACGGCTATTGTAACTTACGATAGCCGTATTTTTTTGCATCTATAATTTCAATTTCAGCTAGAGACTTTTCCAGTATAATAGGGGTGGAGTATAAATTTACCGTTACCTTTTCTAGTCTTTTTTATTAAAAATCCATAGTGAAACGGCTAGAGTAGCAAAGGTTAAACCAGATACTTTTAGTAGATCAGGTAAGATATCCTTTATGCCACTACCTTTTGTGATTACCAAGTGAATCATTCGTGAATAGTAGGCTTGTGGGTTTAAATCAGCCATCGCTTTACCCCATGAAGGCATATTGTCAATAGGTGTTATAAAATCACCAAAAATCACAAATATCATGATAATAAAAAAGGTGAAAAACATAGCTTGTTGTTGGGTGTTGGAAATTACCGAGATTAATACGCCTACTGCCAAAAGCAGGAACATTACAACACCGGATAAAAAGAAAACAAGCCACAGACTTCCTACTACAGGTACGTGAAATACAAGGCTACTTAAAATTAAACCAATGGCAAGAAGTACAATGTTAATAATCCAAACCGGAATAATTTTTCCCATAATAAAATGAGTCTTTCTCATGGGAGTCACATTCAATTGTTCCATGGTGCCTATTTCTTTTTCCTTTACGATATTCATTCCTGACAATAGAATTGTTATCATAACAACCATTGCTACGCACATAGCTGGCACCATGATATACTGACTAATTAGCGCTCTATTATACCAGTAAGAATAGGGAATACTAACTGTTGATGCTTTATTTGATAGGCTTTTACTGCCCCATTTTATAGCTACATCTTTATTTACAGCGCCTATAATTTCGCTGGAGTACGCATAGGTAAGACTGGCGGTAATAGCATCAATAGCATTAGTAACTAACTGCACTTTACTGCTATGTTCTTTGATTAGTTTTTTTTCGAAATTTGGAGGAAAATGTACAATCAGATTAATGTTTTTGTACTCCATTACTTTATAGGCTTCATCCATGGTTAGAGCAGCCCCTCTGATATCAAAGAAATCTGAACCCTCCATTTTAGAGATTATCTCTCTAGAGGTAGAAGATAAATCCTCATCTACTACATAAACACTGGCATAATTAATATCACCCCCAGCTGTACCCAATAGAAGAACCTGTATGAAAGGTTGAGACAAAATAATGAGTACCAACAGTGGATTCCGGAAAATCTGGATAAATTCTTTAACGATGATGAATCTTATGATACGCATCTCTCTTTATTTTAACTGTTAATTCTTATTGGAGTCTTGGTTTGAACCGTATAACACTCCAGAAATAAAACACCATTACCATGACTACAAGGATGGTTGTTTCAAAGAAAAGACTACCGCCCTTAGCACCTTGTAGCAGGATACCTTTACTTATAATATTAAACCAAGTGGAAGGCAGTAATTTCCCTAACCATTGTAACACCACAGGCAGACTATCTGTAGGGAAAGTCATTCCCGATAAAACTTCTGTGGGCAGCATCAATAAAGTCATAGTAATCATCATAGCTGTTAGCTGAGAATTTGCGAAAGTAGAAATCAACAAACCCAAAGCTAGAGCTGTAAGAATGTAGAGAACAGTATTCAATAGCAAAAGTCCCATACTCCCTGAAACAGGTACCTCAAACACATATTTTGCGGCCCAAATAATAGATAATGCACTAATAAAAGAGGTTATTAGATAGGGCACTATTTTAGCGAACATGATCAGAAATCTATTTATGGGGGTACTTAACAGTAACTCCATAGTACCTAATTCTTTTTCTTTGGTAATTGATAACGAAGTCATCAAAGCCCCTACCAGTAAAATCACTGTAGACATAATACCAGGTACGGTCATATACCTACCATTAAGATTCTTGTTGTACATCATACGCACTGTGGGTATAATGTAGTATCCGGCTCTGCTTGGCGGGTTTTTGCTTGCAATGTGTTTATTGATTATAATTTTACCATATGAGATAAGGCTAGGGGAGGTCAATATCTTAGATCCATCAGCAATTAACTGTATCTGCGCATGACCTTCGTGGTGTAGTTTATAGCCAAAGTCTTTATCAAAAACAAAGGCCATACGAATGGTACCTTTTTTAAATTCTTCATCAATTTCATCAGAAGTATCTAGGTATTTTACTAGTTTAAAAAATTCAGAAGTGCTTATTAAATTAATTAATTCTTTTGAATCGTGGTCCTTGGCATGGTCCACAACCGCAATATTAGCATCTTTGATTTCCATGGTCATTACAGAACCAAATAACAGAACCAAGACTATGGGTATGCCCAATAGCATCGTTAAGGAACGCCAATCTCTTAGGATATGGAGAAACTCCTTACGAACAAGTCCTTTGAATATCTTGAAATTTTTCATTTTGCTTTTTTATAACTTCAATGACTTAAGCCGGTTAGCTTGCAGTAATTGCATGTTCTTTTTCGTAACCTCTTGCCAAATGGAGAAATACTTCTCCCATTGTTTCAAGCTTATATTTATCTTTTAAATTTTGGGGCGTATCTACTGTTATCATTTTTCCGGCGACCATCATTGATATTCGATGACAATATTCGGCTTCATCCATATTATGAGTAGTTACTAAAACAGTTACACCACCTTCTGCAGTTTCATAGATCATTTCCCAAAATTGTCTTCTTATAGATGGGTCAACGCCACTAGTAGGTTCATCCAAAAAGACTACATCCGGTTTGTGCATCAAAGCAGTACAGAACGCTAGTTTTTGCTTCCAACCCAAGGGTAAGGAGCTTACGCGTTCTTTTTCAATATGTTCCATCCCAAAATGGGTTAATAATTCTTTGGTGCGATTGCGAATTTCTTTATTAGTAAGACCGTAGATTCCACCAAAAAAACGCATGTTCTCTTTTGCTGTTAAATCATCATATAAAGAGAATTTTTGGCTCATATAGCCGATGTGCTTTTTGAGCTTTCTAGAGTTTTTAAAGATATCAAAGCCCGCTACTTCGCCTTTACCACTAGTAGGTTCTAATACCCCAATGAGCATACGCATAGCAGTTGTTTTACCTGCGCCGTTAGCTCCTAAAAAACCGAATATTTCGCCTTTTTTCACATTGAATGTAATTTTATCCACAGCCACAAAATCGTCGAATTTTTTGGTCAGATTTTCAACACTAATGCTATATGCTTTTTCAGGCTGGCTCATAATTTTGATTTTTAGAGGTAAGTGACATATAGCAATCTTCAACGCTTGCTTTTATTTGTTTTATTTCAACATTGGTGGTATCATTATTCTCCAGATAGGATTTTATTTCTAATGGGTCAATCGTATCACGTTTGTCCGTATAATGAACCCAATCTCCAAAAGGATAAACTGAGTTGGCATGCTCATAATCCTTTAGTTTTTTAATAACTTTAAAGGAGTTTCCAGAACGTATGGCGTACAATGGCTTTTCAAAATTTGCGATAAGTCCGTCAGGGCTATTCGTAGCCAATATTTTACCATGATCCATAAGGGATATTCGATCGCAGAGAAGGGCCTCTTCCATATAGGCTGTGGAAACCAAGATTGTGATGTTATCTTTCTTTAAACTTTGAAGCATATCCCAAAGGTCTTGTCTGGAAACAGGGTCTACACCTCTGGTAGGCTCATCTAAAAACAGTACTTTGGGTTTGTGAATCAAAGCACATGAAAGGGCTAATTTTTGTTTCATCCCACCAGAGAGTTTACCTGCTCTTCGTTTTTTAAAAGGCTCGATTTGCTTATATATGTCCTTGATAAGATCGTAGTTCTCTTCTAGAGTTGTTCCAAAAATGGAGGCATAAAAGTTAAGGTTCTCTTCAACCGTTAGATCTTGATATAGCGAAAATTTACCGGGCATGTACCCAATTTGTCGGCGTATATTTTGGTATTGTTTTACAACATCCATCCCTTCTATTTCAGCAGTACCACTATTTGCCAATAGTAGCGTGCCTAGAATCTTGATAAGACTGGTTTTTCCAGCACCGTCAGGACCAATAAGTCCAAACAATTCGCCTTTTTCCACTTTTAGGGAAACTGCGTCCAATGCTTTGACCTTACCATAATTCATTACAATATTTTCTGCTGAAATTGGAGTCATCGTTTTGTCTTAACCGTTACATTTATTTTTTCTCAACTGATCAGTCCTTTTCAGAACTACTCATGAAATTTATTTCTCCAGGCATACCAATTTTTAAGTACCCATCATTCACGACAAGCACTTTAACAGCATAAACCATATCTACCCGTTCGTCTTTAGTTTGAACAATTTTTGGGGTAAACTCAGCTTCGGAAGCAATCCATTTAATGGTACCCTTTAAAGAGCGGTTTTCTTTTTTAGTGTCATCAATCAACACTTCTACTTCTTGCCCTAGTTTTATATGAGGTAGTTGATCACCGCTCACATAAACCTTGAGTGTGATTTCATCTAACCCTGCAATTTTGTATAGGGGCGTGCCATAACCGGCCAACTCCATTTCTTCGGAATATTTGGTGAGAACCGTTCCAGAAACAGGATTAATAATTAGGCTTTTGTTTATTTGATCATTAATCTGATCTATTTGTTTTTCTATGGGCTCTATTTGGCTTAGAATGCCTCTGTTACCAGTTTCTAATTTTTTACGGGCCGCTTCAATCTCACGGTCTACCACCTCTATATTTCCGGTTATATTGTCTAGTTCTTTTTGGGTAGCTGCTTCATCCTTCAACATATGTTCTACTCTACGCTTTTCACGTAGAATGTTGTTTTTCTGTTCCCTGTAAATGTTTAACTGACTTTGAACATCCATGGTTTGCGCTGTGACCGAATTGATACTGGCAACCAACTGTTGTTTTTTAAGGGATAGCTGCATAGTATCAATATAACCCACTATAGCACCCGCTTTTATTTGCTCTCCTTCCTTTACATTAAAGGAAAGTATTTTGCCTTGGCCTTCAGAGCCAACAATCACTTCATCTGCTTCAAAATTGCCGTATGCATCCGATAATTTCTCGCCGGAGCAGCTTATAAGTCCAAAGCATAAAATGATAACACCTATAAAATATTTCATTTTTTTGTTTATTTAATGGTTACAAATTTCCTTTAGTAGTCAGATAATTAATTTCTGATTGTATTTTTTGTATTCCGTGTATCTGAAGATTCAATTGGGCCTCAGTTCTTTTGTTAACTTCTATGATGTATTCTGTTGATGTGATTACACCATTTTGAAATTGGGAATAGCTTTTTCTAACGATATCTTCCTGTAGCTCTAATATTTTTTTATCCTTTTCTATAAGTTGGCTATAGGTGTCAATACTAGATTTATCACGGATGGATGCTATGTTGATTTTCTTTTCAAAGTCTTCTTTTTTACTGGATAGAATTTCTTTGTTAATCTCTAGTACTTTCTTTTTTCGGGATGTTTGTTTCCAATCCCAAAAATTCCATTTCAATCTTGCTCCAACTACATAATATTCTGTGGCATCCGTTTCAAAATAATTTAAAGGGTTAGGGCTCCCGACTCCTAACTGAGCTATACCAGACAGACTAGGCAAAACTTGGGCATTCAATACTTTTTTTTGAGATTCTAAATTTTCCTCCATCAAATCAAAATATTGCTGTTCTGGCCTACTTATATCTTGGCTTAATTCCTGGTCTGCTATAAGTGGTAGTGTAAATTCGGCATTAGGAGAAATAGGTTCTCCTATCCAATCGCTTAACATATCTATCATTGCCTTACGGCCTAATTGCACTTCTAATATTTGTTGTTGAATTTTTAATATTTGCTGATTAAGAATGTTGGCGTTACTCTTAAGCATAGCACCATTTTCTACTTGAGAATTTATTTTCTTAAGTTGCTTATTCAATTCGTCTACTACAGTACCTAGTAATTTTTCATTTTCTTGATAAACCAGTGCATTAAAATAAAGCGTGTTTATCATTCCCTTTATCTCAAACAAATCAACCTCCATTCCCTTTACATTGGCAGCTAATTGTGCTTCTTGCATTTTTTTGGCATTTTTTACATAACCCCCATCATAGATTTTTTGAGAGATATCTAATGTTAAGGTGTATTGGTTTTGAGGAATTTCTGCGATATCCAAACCAGGAATATCAATACCAATATCCAACACGTCAGACACATAATTATAAGCCCCATTTAAACGCGATTGCGGCAGGTTTAGGGTATTTAAATTTTTGATATTCAGATTTGCTTGGGTTTCATATAATAGCTCTTGTTTTTTAATAGGACTAAGAGATCTGGCTCTCTCTTGACAGTAGTCTAACTCTAAAGTTTGAGAATAGGCCCAGCTTATTGGTAAGAGCATTATAGCTAGTAAAATTATTGAGCGACGTTTCATTATATTGACTTTTAGTACGAACCATCTTTACTGATGATGGCTTTAATTTTATACAAAAGTAGGAGGTAGTATGATTTGTATTTATGATTCAAATCATGCAGAAGGATATTATTTATAAAATTTTTAGTATTGAAGATTTACTATGATTTTTGGCAAGTGATTTCTTATCAAAAGCTTACTTTTTTGCTACTTTATACCTTTTAAAATGCCTAGTTGTGACGCTCAATCATACCTCTGCAAAATGATTATCTAGCGAGAACTTAAATGAGAGAAAAGGCACATAATGTGCAGAGAAGAATAGTGAAGATATATTATATAATATAGTCTGCTTTGACCGGCTATAAAGAAGGTAGAAAATAGAATATGAATAAAAAAAACTGTTTTAAAATGAGTCACGATTTTTAATTCCGTAGCACATTTTAAAACAGCTTTAGATAATGATCAATATCGAGAATTGATTCTCAATTTGATTTATAATTTTTTTTAGGCCTCCCGACGTTTACCGGTAATCTCAAGAATATTAATCCTGTATACAATAGGATTACCTCTAGTATAAGACTTACTTGAAAACTCATTGATGAACTCTGGGTTTTTATGTTCTTTGCGACGTATAATTGCTTTTACGCCTTCTGTAAATAAATGCAATTTTTGTTTTGCAGTAATACCTTCTAGTTCTTCAAAAGTACCATGAATAAGAGCAGACTCCCAATTGACCATAGATTGTATTTGTTCCACTACCACAGACACAGAATCGTTTTCCCGCATGGAATCTATCTTATGCCCTTCTGCCGTATAGCTTATAATACTGTTGTCTTCAGCATCAAAAAAGTAGGTGATAGGTATAACATAAGGTTTCCCGTCTGCAATATAGGCAAGATGACCACTATAATTATCCCTAAGAACGCGGGTACTTTCGCTAACTGATATGTCCATCATAATTCTAATTTATTATAAAAATGCATGTTCTAAACTATATAAATATAGCATTTACTTCCAAGAAATGTTCTTGTATATGATAAGATACTTATTTATTTCCAACGATATTCTGAGCGTCCTTTAAGCTCATGTTCTATTTCTAATAAACGGTTGTATTTAGCAACACGTTCACCTCTACATGCAGAACCAGATTTTAAATGTCCACCATCCATAGCCACGGCAAAATCTGCTAAAAAAGTATCTTCAGTTTCTCCTGAGCGGTGAGATAGAAAATAACGCCATCCGGCTTCACGACACATGCGTACTGCTTCTATGGTTTCTGTAACCGACCCAATCTGATTTAATTTAATAAGTGCCGAATTAGCGGTTTTCTCGCTAATTCCTCTACTAATATATTTTCTGTTGGTAACAAAAATATCATCACCAACTACTTCGATTTTATCGCCAAATTTTTTGGTGAATTTTGCAAACCCATCCCAATCACCTTCAGAAAGGGGGTCTTCCCATGAGATGATAGGATATTTTTTTAACCACTCGCCAGACAGGTCAATAAGCTCATTAGTTGTCATTTTACCGGCACCTGACTTTGTAAGGTCATACTTGTTATCCAAATTAGGAGAAAAGGAATTGGCAGCACTATCAATAGCAACAGACAAATCTATACCAGGTTGGTACCCTGCTTGTTCAATTGCTGCAATAATAAATTCTATAGCTATTTCATTGCTGGCACAATTAGGTGCAAAGCCACCTTCATCACCAACACTGGTAGCGAGGCCTTTATCTTTCAATATTTTTTTTAGTACATGAAAAGTTTCTGCAACGTAACGTAACCCTTCCTTAAAATCTGGAGCTCCGTGTGGTACGAGCATGAACTCTTGAAAATCTACACTATTATCTGCATGTTCGCCACCGTTTAGGATATTCATGCACGGCACGGGAACACGTAAGGTATTGGATCCGCCCAAATAACGATATAGCGGAAGGTTAGATGAAACGGCTGCCGCTTTAGCAACTGCCATGGAAACGCCCAAAATAGCATTGGCACCAAGCTGAGATTTATTCTCGGTACCATCTAATGCAATCATGGTGTAATCAATATCTTTTTGGTCAACGGCATGCATTCCTGTTAGGGCTGCAGCTATCTTTTTATTAACGTTTTCTACAGCCTTTTGAACGCCTTTTCCGCTGTAACGTTTTTCGTCATCGCGCAGTTCTAAAGCTTCGTTCATACCGGTTGATGCTCCTGAAGGTACGGAAGCAGAAGTTCTGGTTCCATCTTCTAAAGTTACATACGCCCTTAGCGTAGGGTTTCCTCGAGAGTCTAATATCTCGAGAGCCGAAATAGATGTTATTTTTGAATTCATCTTATTGAATATATAGTGTTACTTTATTCCTTTTATGTAAAAGAATATTTCTCCTAATCAACAGGGAGAAGAACTTGTTTCTGCTCATTAATTATTTTGATGGGATGAAGGTATTACAGTATTTAAAAATGATGTATGATACAAATCATGAACGAATGAATTTAAAGCTGACTATTCCTGTTTTCCGTTATTCTTTCTGTTCTTTTTCTTTCTGCTTTTCCTGTTTTTTGAAATAACCACGGGTCAAGAAATTATGTTTTAATGCCTCCATGTTTTCATTGAATTTCAGCACACCTTCATCTACATTTTTCATTGAGTTTTGAAGCTGATGTACCAATGTGGTATCTGTAGATAGATAGTTAATAGCTCCGTCACCGCCGTTGACACGGTCAACTACCGTGTTGAGGTTTTTGGCTGTTTTCTCAATTTCTATAGATGAATTCTCTAAATGGTTAAGTACATTACGGATTTTTTCTCCGGATAGCGGATCACTCAATAAGGTTCCGACAACACTTTCTTTGGTATCAAAACTTTCTACAAGAGCGTTTAGTTTGTGCATGGTCTCTTGGGCGTCATTAGTCGTGTATTTTAGGTTGATTAATGTTTGATTTAAATTATGCCCCATAATGGTATCATTAAGTAAACGGCCCAATGTACCCTTTCCATCATTTATGGAGCGTGTAATAGTTAGCAATTGCTCTGTTAATACCGCGGCATTTTCATTGGTTACGTTTAATGTATTCATCATGTCTGCTGTAGCAGCGTTGCTATAAGACTTTATCTCATCACCAGACTTAACATAGGGTGCTTCACCGGTTCCAGGAACGATGTTAATAATCATACTACCTACCAAACCATCTGAACCAATATTAGCAATTGAATTGTTTTTGATATGTTTTTGCATTTTATTGTCTATAAGCATACCTACTTGTATGGTGGTATCATTGATCATCTCAATGTCTTTTACCGTACCAATACTAATACCCGCATAACGAACATTATTACCGTTCTGGAGCCCACGTATGTTGTCAAAAGTGACGTTAAGGGTAAAGGTGTTCCCAAACATATTTTGTTTGTTACCTATCATATAGATTACGATGATTAACAATACCGAACCTATGAGAACAAAAACCCCTAATCTGAATTTTTCCGATGCTGATTTTTCCATGATCTATTTTTTAAAAAAGGCCTCTATTTTAGGGTCGTTTGATTGTATCAAATCCGTGTATTTGCCTTCTGCATAATTTATACCGTCTACCAATAGAATCATCCGATCAGAAATTACCCTAGCGCAATCCACATCATGCGTAATGATTAATGAAGATGTGCCATATTTTATCTGAATGTTACGCATTAACTCAATAATTTCTTTGGATGTAATTGGGTCTAATCCCGTAGTAGGCTCATCGTATAAAATAATTTTAGGTTGTAAAATTAATGTGCGTGCCAAAGCAATTCTGCGTTGCATTCCACCAGAGAGTTCTTCTGGCATAAGGTCAATTGTATTTACGAGACCAACACTTTCCAAGGCATCCATTACTAACGGCGTAGTATCCTTAATTTCACCAAACTTTTCTTTGTGCCGCCGCATGGGGAATTCTAAATTTTCCCGTACGGTCATAGAATCATAAAGCGCACTCCCTTGAAATAAAAATCCAATATCTGACCTAAGTACATCTAAGGTTTCACGATCTAAATTCTTTATTTCATTACCTAGAACAGAGATATAGCCACTATCTGGTTGCATTAAACCCACTAAACATTTTATCATTACAGATTTTCCAGAACCAGACTTGCCCATGACTACAAGGTTTTCACCCTTGTATAGCTCCATATGAAACCCGTCCAGCACCTTATGGTCACCAAAACTTTTATAGAGATCTTTGATTTCTATAATGACTTCCTTCTGGCCTTTAGCCTGTTCCATTACGTCTATGTTTTTTTGGTTTTTCATTACACATCAAAAAATATGTTGGATATAAAAACTGCTACAAAATCTATGACGAATAAAAGTAAAGAGGTCATTACTACAGCCGTATTTGCTGCTACACCAACACCTGCTGTTCCTTTTTTACTATAATAGCCTTTAAAACAACCCACTAGTCCAATGGCAAAACCAAAGAAGAATGTTTTAATAAGCGCGGGTATTAAATCTGTATAGGACAGGGCGTCAAAAATAGTATTGAAATACAATTGAAAAGAAACGTTTCCCTGTATGTTTTCAATTAAAGCCGAACCAAAAAGAGATACCGCATCACTCACAACAACTAGCAACGGAAGCATTAGTATAGATGCCATAACTCTTGTAACCACTAAATATTTAAAAGGGTTGGTACCAGATACCTCCATGGCATCAATCTGTTCTGTAACCCGCATGGAACCTAACTCCGCGCCAATTCCTGAAGAAATTCTACCAGCACAAACTAAAGCTGTAATAACAGGACCTAATTCTCGTACGATTGAAATCCCTACCATATTAGGCATCCAAGAAACAGCACCAAATTGAAGCATTGTAGGACGTGATTGTAAATCTAAAACCAATCCTATAATGAAACCCGTAACCAGTACCAAGGTTAGCGATCTATAACCAATCTGGTAGCATTGCCGCAAGAATTCGTTGAATTCAAAAGGTGGCCGTAACGCCTCTTTAAAAAAGCGACCTGCAAAATAGGAGAGTTCCCCGATCTCAGTCAGTGATTGCCTTATCTTATTTGGAGTCTTGATTTTCAAATCTATTTTTTGAATTTGTAGCGCTATGCAACCCTCAAAATTAACCGACTTCCCACCCAATAAGAATGACTTGGGTCATATCTAAAAAATAAATGAGTATTGTTTTTAACAACTGATCTGGGTCATTCTTGATGCAGTATACACGGTTTAATTTTGTGAATCTATATTCAATTTGGATACAGTTTAAGCACAGCCATGAACAATAGAAAAATAACCCGGTCACGATATAGGTTAGTAGATCTAGATGTCAGTAATTATAGACTTTTATTTTATGCACTTTTGGTGGGTTTGGTTACAGGTCTATTGAGTTCTGCTTTTAGGTTGGTTCTTGCTCGTTTAGCTGCGCTTAGAACAACTTTTCAAATAGGTGAGATTGGTCAGGCTTGGCAAGATTGGCTCTGGCCTATGCTTTTTACTTTTTTTGGTATTTGGTTTTCAATATTCTTGGTCAAAAAATACGCTCCTGAAACTGCTGGTAGTGGTATTCAGGAAATTGAAGGTGCTCTAGATGGTTTAAGACCGGTGAGATGGCGCAGGGTTTTACCTATTAAATTCATCGCTTCTATATTTTCATTAAGTAGTGGCTTGCTATTGGGTCGTGAAGGACCAACAGTACAGATAGGTGCCAACGTTGGTAAGATGGCAGAAGACGTTTTTAAGCAATCTTCAGAAGAGGATAATCCATTAATCAGCGCAGGTGCGGCATCAGGTTTGGCAAGTGCCTTTAACGCTCCTTTTGCAGGTATCATTTTTGTTATTGAAGAAATGAACGGCCATTTTAAGTTTAATTTTTATTCACTAGCAGCGCTTATGATCGGTGCCGGTTCTGCAGATATGGTAGTACGGTTGTTGGTTGGGAGTGGACCTGTCCTTAAAACAACCATTTTTACTTTTGAAGAATTATCTGGCATATGGTTGTTTGTCTTGTTGGGGCTTGTGCTTAGCGTAATCGGAATTATGTTTAACAAATTATTGATTGGCGCTTTGGATTTATTTAAAAAACTGAAAGTAAGTTATGTCATCATTGCGCTCTGTATGGCGTTTATAATTACTGCGGTAGGATTGTATTCAGAAGATATGATTGGAGCAGGTTACAGCACTATTTCACATGTATATAATAGTTCTTTTACGTTAAAGTTTCTTCTAGCGCTGTTTATTGTCCGTTTTGTTCTTTCTGTTCTTAGTTATGGCTCGGGAGTACCAGGAGGTATTTTTACTCCTTTAATAACTTTAGGGGTTATTCTAGGGATGCTTTTTGGCGGAGTAGCGCAACATTTTTTCCCAGACCTGGTGCCTGATCCAGCTATTTTTGGTGTTGCCGGTATGGCGGGCATCTTTGCCTCAACCATTAGGGCTCCACTCACGGGTTTGGCGCTTTCCGTAGAAATGACGGCAAATTATGAGTTGATATTACCGTTGATTTTTACTGCGGTTACGGCATCAGTTTGTACTACCATGCTAGGTAATGCACCTATTTATTCCATATTACTTAAACGTGTTTTGAATAAAGACGAGAGCTCCCTATAGAAATTACAATGCCATGTTTCAATATAAAATACTGTTTATCAATTGCTTATCAATTTTAAGAATAAATAACTGCTTTGTTAAAAAAATATTAAAACTAAGGGTAACTGATCTGGGTCATTCTTATCGCTTATCAATCAAGATAATTTTGACCTATCAAAAGATGATAAGAATTTGAAGTTTAATTAATAATTAAATAAGAATCATATGAAAAATGGAGTAACAGTCGCTATATGCGACTCGCATCAAAAAGCCGAAAAAGTGGTTAAAGAACTACAAGAGTCTGGCTTTGATATGAAAAAGCTTTCTATTGTTGGTAAAGATTACCACGAGGAAGACAAAGTAATGGGGTTTTATAACACTGGTGATAGAATGAAAAACTGGGGGTCGGCAGGAGCTTTCTGGGGAGGTATCTGGGGACTTGTTTTTGGTGCCGGTTTTTTCTTAATACCAGGTGTTGGACCGGTTATGTTGGCAGGTCCTATAATATCATCTTTAGTAGGTGCTCTTGAAGGAGCTGTAGTTGTTGGGGGATTATCTGCCCTTGGTGGTGCTCTTTTTGGTATTGGAATTCCAAAAGATAGCGTATTACAATATGAGACTGCTCTTAAAGCAGATAAGTTTCTAGTAATTGCTAACGGCACCCCTGAAGAACTAGAGAAAGCAAAAAAAATAATGTCAGATTCAGCTACTAAAGTAGATAACCATTCAGATGAAGCGGTATCTGCATAAGTATCAAAAATAATTTTAACTGAAATTCATATTAAATTATAAGAAAATGAAAACAGTAGTATTAAGTGCAGTTTTAATGGGATTGGCTTTTCAATCTAATGCACAAGACATGCTCTTTAGAGCTAAATTGGAAGTAGAAGAAGTACCAGAACTAGTAGTAACCGCTGTGGAAGAAGATTTTCCGGATTTCTCAATTGTGGAGTACAATGCGATACCCGTAGAATATGTAGAGGGAGATGTTTACATCAACCCAAATATAGATTCTAATGCAGATTACGATACCTTTCAAATAGTAATGAAAGAGAAAGGAAAAGAACTTACTGCTACTTATGACAGAGACGGTAACCTTGTTAAAACTACAGAGCATTTTAAAAATGTAGCGCTACCTTATGCCGTAAGTAAATCTATTGCAAAAGAATATCCTGAATGGAAATTTGAAAAAGATTCTTACGACATGGTTCAATTGGGAAATGGGAAAGCAAAAAAACGTTATAGAGTTATCCTAGAAAACCATGGTAAAAAAATACATGTACATACGAATGCAAAAGGCAAAATTTTGAATCATCATAAAAAAGCCTAGTACAAGAAAAACACCATTGGCTTTTTAAGACACTGGTATGATTAGAGTTGGTTGGTAATTGGAAGACAGGCAGCAGAGGTGAATATCACTTTCTACCGCCTGTTTTTTTGTCAATATTTATGATACAGAACAAAAAAAAGTAGACATCTGCATGTCTACTTTTTTCTAAAGAGTAATCTTATGATTTTACTACTAGTTGAGTTTCTCAATCACTAATCAAGCATTATTCATTAGCTATACTTACAGAATAATTTCTCTGTTCCCACTTGTCTGCTTCTTTCCAATGAAATGTAAATTGCAATGCAGTAGACTGGGGTGTTGTGGGTATAATATTGGTTACAAAAATGCCGAATTTCATATTTTCGGATTCTGTAATAAACGTACTTTTCCAATCATCATCTGTCCAATGAACCGTACATTCCGTTAAGGTCTCAATTCGTAATGTTTTGTCTTTAGGTAGTGTTCTGGTTCCATTATCAAAACGCCATATTTTATAATCTGATTTCTTTTTTTTCCTCAGATAACGTTCGCACGTTTGGCTGGGCATGTCAAAAACATTTTTGTGCTGTATAGAAATGCAGAGTTTAATATATTCTGCATGTGCCCAAGTTAGTGGCATTGCAGAACCAGTATGTTCACCAAAGTATAAGCCCTTTTCGGGAATATCAGCTTTGTCCCATATTTGTTCCGGTAACAAACCATTGTTTGCAAAGGCTTCCATAGCTATTAAATGCTTAGTAGCTGCTTCCATATTACCGGCGGCTATTTCATAATGACCTCTTTCTCCGGTCAACAGTGGCCATGCACGACCTATTCCGGTACCATCATAAGGGTCTCCGTTTTCTTGCTCACCATAACCATCACCATTATAACGGTACCAGCAATCACCATTAGGAGTTGCAACCTTTAATTCAGCGTCTATAACTTTTAATGTGTTCAGAATTTTGGGGTCATCGGCTGCCCGAAGACCAAACCTGACTAGCGCTAAAGCGTCTACACTGATCAGTTCGTTTATTTTTGTTTCTCCATAATCAGAATGGTGATTTTTAAGTTTAATAGTTCGGTCACCCAATTCCGTTGCAGGAATATCTGAAAATGGATTAATACGAATATAATACCCGTCTACACCGTGTTTTTGGGCTAGGGGAGTACCCGTAACATAGGTGCGGTATTCTATAGTATCGTTCCAACTATCTGCGGTTTCGCGGCAATAGATGGCAAAATCTTTTTCGTCACTTACTTCTGCCAGTTCGGCTCCGGCCAATAATGCGGCAATTTCTGTGGCCATCGTAAAGGGAGAAAAACCATCTTCTTCTTCCCAACGGTCTTGACTGGTATACGGGCCATTTTTCAATAGAAATGTAATCGCTTTTTTTGCTAAAGGCCAATATCTTTTCATCCGGCTTACACCCATTGTGTTGCGTAAGTAGCCTTTGAGTATTTCCAAAATTGGCAGGGCAATTTGATCCATCTGCAGGCCATCCCAGTTAGGTTCTCCTTGAAGCCACATATTTTGTGGCCAACTACCATCTTCATTTTGGGTAGACATCAAATAGTTAACGATACGGGATACATCTGCTTTTGTTTCCAACGCATTAAATCCGCCTGCAGTTTCCAGTAAATCTCTTGGCCAAACTACATGGTAGCCACTTTTGTCCGAGTCTCCTTTTGTGTTTCCCCAAGGAATGGAAAGACTAGCAATAATTCCCCCGGGAAAATTTTTGGCCTCGTGCATACGCAACATGGCAGCACTCATTCTAAAATTTGCTGCAGGTATATTTGGTAGGGTATCTTGCCAAGTTTGCCATTCTTGTATGTATTTTCTTTTTGCGGTTTCAAAACCATTTAGAATACTTGCCCTTGCGTGATTGGCGGCTTCTATATGGGTTCTTCCAAAACTTATGGCCAAAACAAAATCTTTTTCTGTAAGATCTATTTCTCCAGTAAGTGCCACATTTCCATTAATGGCAAGGTCATATTCCCATTCTAATTTTCCATGTTGGCGAATATCTCTCCAACCGTCAGATGTTCCTACAAACCCTACGGAACGTTTCACCCATTTTGTGGAACAAGCCATAGCCAATGCAATGTTTCCATTCTGAGCGAATAGCATTTCAACACCTTTATATTCACCAATCCATCCTGTGTTGTGGCCACCCTCATTGTTTAGATGCGGAGCAAGTAATGCAAATAGCCGTAAAGGAAGTTCGGGGTCTTTCTGATCAAAAACTATATGTTGTAGAATAGTATTTCTATAAGGATCTACAATGACTTCTTTAGTAATCTGAAATTTTTGGAACTTGTCCGTATTAACTATATGATACGCGGGAATACCATCTTTGAGTGTTTCTATAAAGTGTTCCGTATCTCTTTTTTCTTCTGAAAAGAACTCATGGCCATCGGTAACAACAAAACCCATATCACGTATGCAAGCAATATCTTCTCGTGGGTAATAAGCTTCGTTAAGAATACCGTGACTAAGGGTGAAAGTTACATCTGATGCAGAATTTAAGGCTTTGCCTATTCCTGTTTTTGTACTAGAAGTCCATCTAGCCTCCATTCCTGGTGCGCCGGGCGCCTCTGATTGCTGAGACATATTTTAAGTTGTAATAAATTGATATTCAGTTCTTCCTGCTTCATTTGTACATTTTCTATTTCATCATATGCGAATACCGTTCTATTTACTTGTACATGTTATATGCAGTAGGAATTATAATTTAGTTATATCTGTAGGGTTTTTGACCAAGATGGTCTTGTTGCCACGTAGGGCAATAGGTTGTTTTATAATTTGAGGATTGTACCGCATCATTTTTATCCAATCATCTGTAGATAAACTATACTGCTCAAAGTGTTTTTTATAGGCTGGAATCTCTTTGTTTACCAAGTCCGCCACTTCTAATTGTAGTCGTTCCGCTAGTTCTAAGATTTGTGTTCCAGTGAGTTTATTTTTGAGGAGATCAATTTCTTCTACAGGTAATCCTTCTGCTTTGGCATAGGCCAAGGCTTGTTTTGCCCGTAATGATTTTGAGCTATAGTAAAACGTAATCTGTTTGCTTGATGTAGCTATTTCCCCCATAATCTAAATTTCAAGACCTATTTATTTTGTGTGTTGTTCTCCTCCAAATAATTTGTTTTATTCAATTTGTGGTAGTACCATAAAAGGCACTTCAGTTTTAAAAGCGATACTTTTTACGATGTTCTCACGTGTTAAGCTTTCAAAAAAACCGTGCTTCGTCTTCAAAATGGATAGCATACCTATATTTTGGTTTGTATTTTTTATTTGAACCAATGTATTGGCTACAGAATCTTGTAAATCGATTTCAAAAAAATGACCTTTCACTCCTTTGAGTCCGCTTCTCAATATTTCTTTGTTTATTTTTTGTTCATCGCTCAAAGCTTCTTCAGTTTTAATGTGAGCTATGTTCAAATCGGCATTACAGATTAAAGCTATTTGAACAATAGGGGTGAGCTCTTCAGTTTTGAAAGTATGTTTGAAGTCCGTTGCAAAAACAATTTCCTTTAGACTATTAATGGTATAGACAGAGGGTACAGAAATTATTGGGAAATTCTTAATATCTCTAATGAGTTGTAGCGTATTAGTTCCCACAAAAGCTTCACGGAGGGCAGACAAGCCTTTTGTTCCGACAAATATATAATCTGCCTTTTCGCTAATTACAGTCCGCTTTGTTAAGCTAAAAACTGAATCGGTTTCTAAGATTCCCTCAAAACGATGATTATAAGTCGTGTTTTGAGCCTGCAATTCTTTCACAAGTTTATTCAGGTCTTCTTGAAAGGTCATTTTAGACCCTGGGGCAGAAGGCGCATCATGATATGCGTGTATGATATAAAATGTGCAAGTCTCATTTTTGAAAAGAAGAAGTGCATAATCAATAGCCCTTTGTGCATTTTTTGAAAAATCGGTAGGAATTATAATTTTTTTCATTTCACAGAATTATTCAGTTCTAAAATATCTTATGGTCACTATTAATTAGTAGCTCCAAGGCTTTAACAACCTCTTTTCCAAGCGTTACTAGATTGTTTTCTAAAGACTAAAGGTATTGTAGTAAGATAATACTGACTATGACATAGGTCATATAAAAAAATAGCTATGCAATCTTAGATTGCATAGCTATTTTTGATAAAGAACTAAAAATGAAATGGATAGCTGCCTATTCGCTATCCTTCTGAGATGAGAATAACTTTTTACCCACTATAAGAATTGGAATCGCTGTAAAAAACCATAAATATTTTGTGTCA
The DNA here is from genome assembly GCF_018603515.1 of Zobellia barbeyronii. Lineage (GTDB taxonomy): Bacteria > Bacteroidota > Bacteroidia > Flavobacteriales > Flavobacteriaceae > Zobellia > Zobellia barbeyronii. The sequence goes on along the minus strand of NZ_JACATN010000003.1, from coordinate 318,554 downwards.
AAGCCTTCTGTTTTGGCTACCATTTTATTGTTTTCGAAATTAACAGAAGTAGCGTAATCATTTTTTTCGGTTAGAATAACCTTGTCCGATACACCATGCAAAGACAATGAAAAAACCGTTTGATGGTGGTCGTTCTCTTTGAATGCATCAATTTTAATAGCTAGGTTGCTGAACTTATGAGGTAAATCTGAGGTTATAAATTTTAAATCCGTTTGGTGGTTTCCCAGTTTCAGACCGCCGTTTAAAAGCTGGACCTGATTACCGTTTACCATTAAATTGAAATTATCTTTTATATAACCTACCGCTAATTTCTTATACTCAACATCAGACAATTTATCGAAATTAATTTCTGGATAATGTTTGTTTAGGGCCTCTTGAAAACCAGCCTGACTTACACTAACGTTCAATATTCCCAATTCTTGATTAACCTCTAAATAGTAGGTAGCCGACAATGGATTGTGGGCGTACGTCATTTTTATGGTCAGCATAGTAAGTAAGCAAAAAATAAAAGTCTTTTTCATAACGCTTCTTATTGGTAACTAAAGTTGTTGCTTGCCGCTACTCCTTTAAGACATTTTGGAACGTTTGGAGCATCTGTATTACTGGCAACATAATGATATGTACCATTTGGGTATTCTGTTGTAGCTGCAGTTCTTCCGCCGCAATCATCTAAATCGTCCGGTTCAACCCCATAGGCATATATTGGAAAACCATCTTTAGCAAAACCTATTAATTTGGTGTCAACAACCTGTTCCACCAATGTACAGGAAACGTCCGTTATATTATTGGCCTCCAAGACTTGGTTCATGGATGCTGCCACAAAATGCCAGTGATAGTAGCCAGCTGGATCATGATGACCACCGCAAGGGTCTAAAGAAGGGATATTACCTGCTTTTTCTCTACCTGGGTTAGCAACAGAAGGTGGAGCGCCGTTAATAGGAGCACCATCTATTGAAACACCAACCAATTCAATTGTATCTATATCATTATTTGAAGATGCCAATTTTGGTGTTGTAGGAATCAGAAATGTCAATTGTAAATTATTATCAGGAGCAGCTTGTAAACAATAAGCTAAATCTCCATCTACAGGTCCTGAAGCAAAATCATCTGTGTTAATGTTGCCTTCGTCATCTACAATATCGTAACCATCTGCTTCCATAGCATTGAACAATTCTGCTTTCATTACTTGAAAACCAGGATTTGTAGCTCCATCATAAACCCCTAAACCACCAATATCATTAATAGTTTCAGGGCAAAAAGGGCCACTTTCTACTGGGTTACTTGAGAAAGTTAATTGAAAACATTCTGCACTAGAACCATCTTCTAAAGTAGCGGTAACGGTTTCAAAAGAGACTAATGAAGTACTGTTGAAAGCCGCTTCTGTAATTAAATAATCGCCACTATCCGTAGCTGTTTCAGTTTCAGCGTCTGTACTACCATCTGTACTTTCATCGGAACTGCAAGACCCAAAATTGAGGGAAATAAAAGTCAAGAATCCAAAGATGTAATTGAATTTGAACATGATCATTTTTTTAATTGATTAATTATTACGGATAAGCACCGTAAAGCATTTTAAAAGCAAGTATTTACGTTAATCAGCGCAGGGTTAAGTTGCCTTGCTAAAGCAAGTACTATTTCCCAGTTTTATTATCACCTCTGGGCGGTTTTCCATGTGGTGGATGACCTTTGGGTTTAGGTGCGTTAGTTAATTCTTCTTCTTCAATGTAACCATCGTTGTTGGTGTCTATTTTTAAAAAATCATGTTGTAAAGGACCTTTCACTTCGCTTTCAGATAATCTTCCATCCTTATCGCTATCCATCTCTGCCAACATTTCTTTTGCAGATGGTCTTTGCGGAGGTTCTTCGCCATCTTTGCATGGCCTTTTATCATCGTGCCGTTGATTCATCTTGTTTTGATCAACTTGATCTTTCTTTTGTTTCTCACCACAAGCGGTACATAGTGCCAACCCTATGGTTACCATCCCTATTTTTAGGATACTTCTATATTTCATAAAACGTATTTAATATCAACTTAAATTGATTTAAACCAACATGAGTTGGTCAATCTAACTTTTGGCGAAAGGGTATTTTTTCTTCGATTTAAATTTCTTTGCCATACCAAAAGCTCCGAGTATCAATACCAATCCAAGTACATACCAATTAACAGAGATACCTGCTAAACCAATGGACTTTTCCTGAAGTACAAATTCATTGTTTTCAAGATGTACCTGAGCTACATATTGGTTTTTTTTATCCAACGAAAACAAGTTTCTTTTGGAACCATTTTTTAAGACCATAAAACTACTGGTACTTCTGTTTATATCTTTAAACAGGGTATTCTGCAATTTCACAGTTTCAAAGTTTGCCGGGGGAACAAACTTGTAGACCACAATAGTTTCATGGCCTAATTTAATAATAGGCTTAACAAGGTTTATCTCTTTAGCATCAATATTTAGATGTAAGTTTCTTGATAAAAGCGTACCCATTAAATCTTGAAATTCTTCTGGTGTTTTATAACCTTCAGCTGTGTATTCCGCATGAACTACTTGCTCAAAAGCAGTAAGGGAAGCTCTTATTTGAAGCGTCCAAACGCCATTCTTACCTTCTACTAAAATGGTACTTGATTGAGAAGGGGAGTGGGCAAAGGCCACCATGGGGAGCAGTAGCCATAAGAAGGCTACAAGCAACCCATTTCTTTTGCTGGATTTATTCAATGACATAAGCACCTTTTAAACAGTTAATAAAGTTGTTGTTTCCTGCAGCGTCAATATGATAATGGTAACCTCTAATATCATCTGAGTGACCTCTACAATCATCTAAATCTGTAGATTCATTGCCACTATCATCTAACATTTCATAAATTCCATTACCATCCATTGCGTACCCAATTAGTGGCGCATGATCATCATCTTGATCTATAGTAGTGCTATAGCCTGTAGCAGCATGATAATGGTAGCCTTGGTGTACGTTAATATGCCCACCTGCATCATCAAAAGGAGCAAGGGTATAGGCACTTAAAATACTATTTGTTGGAGCTGGAGCAGAATATTCTATTCCGTTAAGAGCAACACCACGTGTAGAAGGGATTGTACTTGCCGTCATTGGACCGCCACCACCTGTGGAGAAATAAGCCTTTTCGGATTGTAGAACTGGTGTAACCGGAATTAACCAAGTTTGCGAAAGATCGGTGATGTAAGAAGGAATACATTCTACACAGAAATTTTCATATTCGGCCCCAACATCTGGGTTGGCTGCATTAATACAATCATCTTCTGTTGCGGTAATAAAAACATCACCATTCTCATCATACATTTGCCATTTTTCATCATTATAAAAATTGGCCATGTTTTGAATAAAAGCACCATCTACATCATAAACTTCTCCGCTTTCTAACCATATACCTCCAGCCTCTGCATTGTCCGTAATATTATCAGGACACCAAGGACCCATTTCGTGATCAGAAGGAGTGCTGCCCGTTACTATTTTATAACAATCTGTTTCTGTACCGTCAGATAAGGTACAGGGTACGGTTGTTATCGTTAAATTATCTGTTGTAAAGTATTCGGGGTCTACATTCATTACAAGCTCTGTTGATACTTCTTCATCAACACTATCGTCTACAGATGTATCATCAGAATCGTTGCTACAGCTATTTAAAGAGAATAAAAAAGCAAAGCAGCCTAAAGTAAGGTAAAACGTATTTTTCATGATAAGGAGATTTTAAATTATAAGTAAGATTGTTTAAACGCTTATTGTCTTTGAGGTCTCTTTCCTGATGGTTTTGGAGCCTTTTTTACTTCTTCTTTTGATAAGAAACCATCTTTGTTGGTATCAATCTCTGTAAACTTTTCTTTTAAAGGACCGTTTACTTCAGTTTTAGAAAGAAGACCGTCTTTATTAGAATCCATTTTAGTAAAAATTGCATCAACAGAAGGTGGACCTTGTTTTGCAGGTTCACTGCTAGCTTGTTGGCTTTTGCACGAAACTGCCATTATTGCGATGGTTGTTACACCTATTAACATTGCTTTTGCACTCATATTTTTAGTTTTATGATTTGTGTTTACAGCTACAAATATTGGCAATGGTTTCATATGAAATAGCTTCATTAAGTGAATCATGGGAAGTTATCAGTGAATGAACTTAATAAAACCGTAAAGGATTTTCTCAATGTTCTTAATTGGTGCTATTTGTTGGTTATTAGGGTATTATGGTAGTGTGAAAAATGGGTGTGGAGTATAGGCTAAACTTATTTTTTGAAGAACGAATAACGGTAAAACAGGTGCTCTTTTCTTGATTTAAAAAGGGTGTTATTTATTTTTTTAACCTGACGGATATCATTTTTTTTGATTTTATAATTCATGAGCTTTGTAACTAATGTTACTTCGCAGGTTTTCAGTACGTTGTAACTTTACCCTAATTAAAAAAGCAAAGCATAATGAAGATAGAACAGATTTATACAGGATGTTTGGCACATGCGGCCTATTACGTAGAAAGTAATGGAGAAGCGGCTATTTTTGACCCACTACGTGAGGTACAACCTTATATAGATAGGGCAATGAATGACCATGCTAAAATTAAATATGTATTTGAGACTCATTTTCATGCAGATTTTGTGAGTGGTCATATAGACCTAAAAAAGAAAACAGGAGCAGAGATTGTTTTTGGCCCAACAGCAAAACCTGGCTATGATGCGTTGATTGCAGAAGATGGTCAAATTTTTAATGTTGGTGATTATAAAATAAAGGTCATTCACACTCCCGGTCATACAATGGAGAGTACAACCTATCTTTTAATAAATGAAGAAGGAAAAGAGTATGGCCTTATTACCGGAGATACTTTGTTTATTGGCGATGTGGGTAGACCGGATTTAGCACAACATGTAGTTGCAGATTTAACGGAAGAGAAGTTGGCAGGTTACCTATATGACTCTTTGCGCAACAAAATTATGCCGCTGAGCGATGATTTAATGGTATTCCCTAACCACGGTGCCGGTTCTGCTTGTGGAAAGAAGATGAGTAAGCAAACTACGGATACTTTAGGACACCAAAAAGCTACCAACTATGCGTTGCGAGCAGATATGACCAAAGAAGAGTTCATTAAAGAATTATTGACGGGCTTAACAACGCCTCCTAGTTATTTTCCACAAAATGTGATGATGAACATTAAAGGATATGATAGCTTGGATACGGTTATGGACCGTGCAAAAAAACCTTTATCTGCAGAGGCTTTTGAAGTGGTTGCTAATGAAACGGGAGCCTTGTTATTAGATACAAGAGATGCCAAAGATTTCGCAAAAGGGTTTGTTCCCAATAGCGTAAATATAGGTCTTGATGGAAGCTTTGCCCAATGGGTAGGAGAGATGATTCCGGATGTGAAACAAGAAATTCTTTTAATTACCTATCCCGGTAAACAGGAGGAAGCCATGACCAGATTATCTCGTGTGGGCTACGACCATACTATTGGTTATTTAAAAGACGGATTCAAAACATGGAAAGAAGCTAAGAAAGAGATTGAGACCGTTAGCCGTATTACACCAAAAGAATTAGAGATAGCCTACGCTGCGGAAAAACCGTTGGTTATAGATGTACGTAAGAAAAGCGAATTTGATTCTGAACATGTCATAGGTGCTATTAACGTACCGCTTAATGAAATCAACCAGCATTTGGCACAGTTTCCTAAAGAAAAACCTTTTGTGATTCACTGTGCAGGCGGGTACCGTAGTATGATAGCCTCGTCTATATTAAAACAAAGAGGTTGGGATAATTTTGTAGATGTAGAAGGTGGTTTTGCAGAAATTAAAAATACGGGCATAAGAGTATCAGACTACGTTTGTCCTACTACATTGCTCTAACATAAAAGCTAAGACACCAGCAGTTCTATTGATAACATAAATGGGATTTCTGGCGATAAAATAGAAACAACAAAAAAAATTGGTTGGTTATTTTATTGGGAAACGGTCAGGATTAATTAGACCGTTTCCTTTTTTTTAATCCTTCCTTCAAAAAAAATAAAAACTATGTCATTCTTAAGTTCAATATTCGGTAATAAAAGTGAAGCCTCAGATAAAATAAAAGTCTTGGATAAAAAGGAATATGCAACTGCTATTTCAGGTAAAAAAGTACAATTGGTAGATGTTCGTACGGCCAATGAGTTTAGCGGTGGGCATATAAAAGGAGCTAAGAATATCGATTTTTTTAATCAAGCCGCTTTTGAAAAATCTTTTTCAAGCTTAGATAAAACAAAACCGGTTTATGTCTATTGCCGTTCAGGAGCAAGAAGTCAGAAAGCATCTAGAAAACTCCTAGAAATGGGCTTTTCGCAAATTTTTGATTTAAAAGGAGGCTATTCAAGATGGTCTTAAATTTTATAAATAACCAACGGTTAACACCTTTGTGTGGCCGTAGAAAATAATTTTATGAAAACAACTATTATAGTTCAAAACCTAAAATGTGGCGGCTGCGCCAAAACCATAACTTCTAAAATTTCGGAGTTAGATGAGATATCTAACCTTTCGGTAGATGTAGAGTCTTCTATGGTTTCCTTTATGCATGAAGATGTAAACGTAGCCTTGCTTGTAAAAGACAAGTTAAAAGCATTGGGTTACCCATCCATAGACAGCGCTAATTCTATGGCCGCAAAGGCAATTTCTTTTGCTAGTTGTGTGAGTGGTAAAATGTCTAAGTAGTGAGCCCTCCAATTACTGAATATACAGAATAAAGGGTATGACAGGAATTGGATGAAGCCAGAATATTTCTGATGCGAGAAACCTTCAACCAACTAAATTTTAGAACCATGAAAAAGAATATGGGAAGTACAGACCGCATCATTAGATTTATTTTTGCCGCTATTGTTATTGTACTCTATTGGCAAAATAGTATTGGGGGCACTTTAGCTTACGTGCTGTTGGGCGTAGCTGCAATTTTTATTATAACCAGTTTTATAAACTTCTGTCCGTTATACACGCTTTTCGGGTTTAAGACCTGTTCTATTAAAGAGTGATTAAATTTTTAAGATGAACCAGCCATTACAAGAGAATTACGGGCATATTTTTGAGGAAGAACTTCTTCAAGAAATTGATAACGTAGCTACGTATAAAGAAATTCCTGAAGGATTTAAACTTATAGAAATAGGGGAATTCATTAAAACTATGCCGTTGCTGGTCTCAGGAGTAATAAAGGTGTTGAGGGAAGATGCCAAAGGTGATGAGCTATTGCTTTATTTCCTTGAGCATGGCGATACTTGTGCCATGACACTAAACTGTTGTGTAGGTCATAGAAAGAGTGAAATACGCGCGGTGGCAGAAACCGAAGCAAAGTTAATTATGGTGCCCATTAGTAAAATGGAAGAATGGATGGCCAAATACCCAAGCTGGCGTAATTTTATTCTAGAAAGTTACCATAATAGGCTGAATGAATTGCTGGAAACTTTAGACAGCATCGCATTTTTAAAAATGGATGAACGTCTTTTAAAATACCTGAAAAACAAATCTCGGGTTACAGGCAGCACCACTATAAATAGTACCCACCAAGAAATAGCTTACGAGCTACATACTTCTCGCGTAGTAATATCTAGGTTGCTTAAAAAACTGGAAAATATGGGCAAGGTTAAACTAAATCGATACCATATAAAATTGGTTGATTTGTAGAGTTGGGGGTGGTGTTTATGAATCTAATGTTTGAGGCGTAGAGCAGGTGATAACCACTTTTGTTTCGGTTTAGCACAGATGACTTATGTTTTTTATACCGTGTTAGGCACAGTTACTTTATTTCCGTGTTTAATTTCCAATCTTTTATTCCCATTAAGTTTAAGATTAGTATACCACTAATTCTATAAAGTAAGATATTAGCCTTTCTAAGTAATTCTACATCTACTTTATCGATACTACCATGTGTTATATTGTTTCTTAGTTCTTTTAATTCTCTAATTGTAATTGGAAATGTATTTGGGTCTAAACTTTGGTTTTCTAAAAAGGAAATCAATTGGTTTTTCATAGGCTTGTTCTGTAATAAAGTTAGAACATTTGCCCAACGCTTTTTAAAGACTTGCTGTTCATCAGTTTTAATTGTCTCTAATAGATTTGATAAAGCTTCTTCTTGTTTTTGTTTTATTTGTCTTTTGCTCAAAGTAAGGGTGAACTTTTCTGTGTCTTGTTTTTGCTTGTCACAAATCTCAATAATATTATAACGAATCAAAAATGCAGATGAATTGTCAACTAAATGCGATTGATTAAACAAAGTAATTGCTTTTGAAAGCATACCAAAGTTGGTTATAGATTCTGTTTGCCAACTTGATTGAAGAAATTTATTGAAATTCCAATTAATTCCAAATCCCCTAAGACTTCCATTTCTATCAAAATAGTTTTTTTGCTCACTTTTCTTTATGGTTATTGTACTTTCTGTCAAATGTATTCTACGAAGAGTGTAATCTATTTTTAGATGATGATAAAATGAAGCCAACATCAATACTACATTACCATAAAAAATAGTTTCTTTTTCTGTAATCTCATTTTGATATTTGAATTGGATTTTTGGTTCTTTTATAATGGAAGCAGTTCTATCTTTTACATTGCCTTTTGAATATAAATTGAATTCTGGACGAAATGATGATTTACCAAGTTTGTAAAACTTGGTTGCGTCTTTCTTTCTATTTATCTCAAATTTACCGTCATTTTTAAAAAATGTTTTTGGAGCAAAAATTCCATAAAATGATTGAACAACCCTAAATCCTTTATCGTCTAAATAAAATTCACCTGTATTTTTATTTTCTTCGTTAGAATCCCAATATGACTTAATTGTATCAATTGTGATAATAATATATTTTTCGTCACCTTTATAATAACTAGTGCTATTTGAAAGACCGATTAGTTTTGCTTCAGAAAAATCAATTTTTTGTAATCCCTCGTTAGTATGATTTTCAGTTAATTTTACTTTAATGAATGAGCCAAATTTTTTTGAATCGATATTATTTAACCAAGTTGATAATTTTTCTCCAAAATAAGTACTGTCTTCATAGAAGATTCTAAGTTCAATTTCATCTTGGTGTGAGTACAAGTGAGCGTGATGAATTTGTTTAACTTCCGTCTTAGTATCAATAAAATATGGATTTAAATCAACATTGGGAAATTCAATGTCGAGGCAATGGAATTCGCTCATTTAAGGTTTTGTTTTTTAATTGTGCCTAACAATTACATATCTACATTAGTATTCTTATCTCTCCATAATTGAGTATACAACAACTCTGTTAGTCCTACCCACATTTAGATTATACCTGCAATATAAATATTCGCGTCATTTTATTCTTACAGAAAGGCGTAATATTTATAGAAGAGTTTTGTTGTGCAGAGGTTCTGATAGCTCAAATTAGCTTTCGTCAATCTATATAACGTTTCATTTAGTTCTGCGGCAATAGAATGACTCATAGATTCTAATTTGTATATAAATGTTAAAAACAAAATAAAGACAGACAGGTCTGTCTTTATTTGTACATTTGAATTCAACATTAAATTTGAAGTACTATGTATGACATGAAACAATTGAGTAAACTAGGAAGTTTAGGTAAAATGGCACCTGCTGCAATGGAAGCTTTTCAAGCATTGGATAAAGCAGCTATGGGCGAAGGAGCAATTCCTAAAAAATATAAAGAATTAATAGCTTTAGCAGTAGCACTTACTACGCAATGTCCTTACTGTCTTGAGATTCACAAGAATCATGCAGTGGAAGCAGGAGCAACCGAAGAAGAATTAGCAGAAACAACGTTTATTGCAGCAGCATTAAGAGCAGGTGCCGCAGTTGTTCATGGAACACATATTATAAAGTAATTCTTTGTACTTAATAATTTTGTCAGGCTTTTAATGGGTACTTGTTTTATCTAATTTGGATTTTTGAAATGAGTATTAAATTATTGAAACTTCTGGCAGAGAACAACAAGGCTATAATCAGTGTCCTTTTGCATCTTAATATGTTTTAGGGCAATGATTATAGTACCTGTTGTACTTGGTGTAATTCTTTTTCATCAATATTCTAATAATCAAGTTTAAAGTCTTTTATTTATAATGTACAAGTCTCCCAACCGCATGCATTTGTGTTAGGAAAGTGTACATAGTTGCAATGAGTTCCTCAGTAAAAAAATTATATGTATTCATTTTGCATTTTAACCAATAACAAAAACTGATGTCGATAACAAGAATAGATACAACGCCGCGTATGAGTAGGATTGTAGAGCATAATGGTACAATTTATCTTTGCGGTCAAGTGGCAAAAGATGCTACTAAAAGCATCAAAGAACAAACGGTAACAACCCTAGAAAAGGTAGAAGAATTGCTTAATAAAGCCGGTTCTGACAAAAGACACATCCTCTCGGTAACCATTTATATAAGAGATATGAAAGACTTTGCTGCCATGAATGAAGTTTGGGATGCCTGGGTAGAGGAAGGGCATCAGCCGGCACGTGCATGTGTTGAAGCTCGTATGGCCAGACCTGAATTGCTCGTAGAAATGTCTGTAGTTGCTGCAAAGAAATAGCCTTTAATAATCTAGTACTATAACGCTTCCTAATTTTTAAAATGATGTCATCTAACACATACCAATTTAATCAAGTATTAGAAAGAAAAGGAACCAATGCTATGTCCGTAGAGGGGTATAGAGGTTATCTTTTTGATACAGATGAAGATCTTAGTGGTAATTATCCGGAAGAAGATTTTATTAAAATGTGGGTTGCAGATATGGAATTTGCGATTGCACCAGAAATTATCAATGCTATGAAAGAGCGCTTAGAACACCCGTTATTGGGATATTCTATGGTAGCTGACCCTTCTTATGCGTTGAGTTTTCTGCAATGGTGTATAGACCGTTATAAATGGAGGTTTAACATAGAACATTTAGTACATGCTAAAGGTGTTATTCCCGCTTTATATGATTTGATCGGTTATATCTGTAAAGCAGACGAAAAAGTATTGATTGTTACGCCTTCTTATGCGTTTTTTAAGCACGGAACCGATTATAATGAGGTAGAGTTGGTCTGTTCTGATCTGATAGAAGAGAAGGGCAGGTTTCGCATGGATATGGATGATATTAAAAAGAAAGCGTCAGACGAGAAATGTGTTTTGGCGGTTTTCTGTAACCCTCATAATCCTACCGGGAGATTATGGTCCCAAAAAGAATTATTAGAGTTTGGCCAAGTTTGTTTAGAAAACGGATTGACTATTATATCTGATGAAATTCATTGTGACGTACTCCGTAAAGACAAAATCTTTACACCTTTGGCAAGTCTTTTTCCTAATTCAGATAAGATTATTACTTGTATGGCGCCAAGTAAAACATTTAACCTTGCTGGTAATTTGTTTGCTAATATTATTATTCCCAACGATGAATTGAGAACTAAATACAATGAGAATTATGTGCCTGTAGAAAACCCATTGAGTATTGTAGCAGCTAAGGCTGCTTATTCAGAAGGTCATGCTTGGCTCATTGAATTGACAGATTATTTAGATGATAACTTTAAGTACTTAAAAGAACAATTAGATGAACATTTGCCTCATACAAAGTTCATTATTCCTGATACAACCTATTTGGCTTGGGTAAATGTTAGTTATTATTTTGCTGATAATGAAAACCTAACATTGTATTTCGCACGAAATGCAGGGGTTTTATTGGAAGGCGGAAATATGTTTGTTGCCAATGCAGATGGCTATATTAGATTAAACCTTGCTTGCCCTAGAGTAATATTAGAAGAAGGTTTGCGTAGAGTTATAAAAGCTGTTTTAGAAAAGTAGTTGCTTTAAGTGTTGTTCGTCAAAGTAATTATTAGCGGCATTACTAATTAGACAGTCTAATTTTAGTCTGTCTATATGGGCGTAAATTGCTTTATTCTAATATTGTGGAGCACAAATTCTTTGCTTCCTCAATTGGCCAATCTGCTTGATGCAAATAACTTTCACCTACTGCGCTTTCGTAGAGTAAATATATTTTTCGAGAAAGTGAGTTAATTTCTTCTTCTTTAATATCCTCTAAATTAGTCGTTATCAGTTTTGAGATAAATTCAATAAACGCATTTTTTTGCTGTTGTATCTCATTTCTAATTACTTCATTATTCCCCGAAATTTCTGAAACTGTTTTGATAGACCAGCAACCATTAAAGTCTTTGGTCTGAAAGAGTAATTCAAGAAAATCGAAAATAGCTAGTATTTGCGCTTTTCCTTTTGGTTTGGAAGAGGTGAGTTCTTCAATATCTTTAGTGAAACCGGTGTCTTTAAACCGCAGATAGGCAATACAGATATCTTCTTTAGATTTAAAATGTCTGTAGAGTGTTGCTTTAGCAATACCAGCTTCGGAAATGATTTCATTTATCCCTGTAGCATTATAACCATTCTTATAAAATAAGGAGGAGGCCGTCTCAATGATTCTATTTTTTATTTCGGAGTGTTTCACGGGACAAATATACAAAAAGCAGACAAGTCTGTCTACTTTTTGAATTACAGGCAGGGGTAAGGTTATGATTAGGAACGAATCGTTACACACGAACCTTTACGTTTAGCACCGACTGTAAATATAAAAAAGCTGGTAAGCTATGTGAAAGGCAAGATGAGATAAGGAGTTTTAAGGTAGAAGAAAACAGGAATTTGGTTTAGAAAATAGGAGGGAGGCTTTTTTTAGGAGGTTTTGTTGTAACATATTATTTTTCAAAGTCAGCTTTATTAGCTTTTACAAACTTAATAAGCAGATTTGGCAAGTCGTCAATTTCCCATATTCCGGTTTCCTTATTAGGTCCGTAGAATTTAAGGTCTAACGCATTCCAGTATTCAGAAGATTTTTCCCCAATTAAATTCAAAACCTCACCTCTTTTATCCCTGTCTTCAGGAACAAGTCCGTCAGGAAATTGGTCGTTAGCTTTTTTAACTACTCCAGCAGTTATTGTAGCTCCAATTTGTTTTAGAGTATCTACCGTTTCCATTGCATAATCTCCGCTTGAATTCCAGTAAAATTGTTTAAATCCGCCATTATTAATTTCGCGTTGTAGGTTTTCAATAATTAGCAAAACTCTTTGAGAAGAATTCAATTTTTCTATCTCTTGTCCGTAGTTTGATATTTCATTTAAATACGTATCTATTTCCGTAACAATCAAGTCCTCTCTATCCATTTCTAATACTGTTTCCAAATTAAATTTGGTTTTAGAATTGCGATTTGTAAAGAAAATATTTGATAGAAACAGCCAGATTTTTTTCAATGATAATTATTTTATTTTTCTATTTTAAAGCTAAATCAATAAAATTTAGCGGTTTGTAAATAGGCACAGACCTTGTGATTTTGCCCTAAGGTTTGTATTATATTTAGGTTTTGTTGCAAATTATTTTCATGGTCAGTTTTCGTTTTTGAAATACCTTTTGCTTTTTCCTAAAGTCCATATATTCAGGACTCTGTTCTTAAGTCCATTTATGCCATCAGGCTCCACAATTTCAATCTCGGTAATTCCGATTAATGCGATGCTATATTTTTTACTTTCTAATAAATAGCCGTCAATATAGATTTCGTTTTGTTTGTCCAGTCCGAAAAATTTATTCAGTTCTGATTGAGTTTTACTTATTAAACTATCTTTTAAATCGAATAATACGAGTCCGTGTTCTGTGAGGTTATAATAGTCGCTGAGTTCTCTGTTTTGTTTGTCTATTAAAACATACATTTCTTTAATTTTTTCTCTCGCCTCTTTCTCTGAAGTTCCAAAACGATTCATTAAAAAATCATTTCCAATAATGTTTTTATTGAAAATTAAGAAGGGTTTTTGGGTTTTAGCCTGTGGTAATTTGAAATATTTATCTTGTGAAAACGTAGTTAATGGCACAAATAGAATGAGAAGTAAAATTATGAATTTGTACATTTTATTTTGTTTAACAGTGCTTGTATATGTCCACAAGCACACATCTATCTAAATATGAGGGTAACCATGGCGCTTTTTAGCCTGTTTAAATCGGTATTATAGCTGCAATATAAATAATCATGTCGTCTGATTCTTACAGAATACTGTATTATTTAATGAAGGGGTGTTTTTTGAATAAGAAGATTACGGAGTTAAACCGTGTGTTTTATTTACGCATATACTAGTAGTCAACTTTAAAGAGAGAATCTCTCAAATGAGCTGTCACAGCCCAAGAGTTATAAAATTGTAGTAGTTGTAATTGGCAATAGAAGATTAGATTATATCTTCCCTTTAGGTAAACTGAGAATAAACTCAGTGCCTTTCCTCAGTTCGCTTTTAATTGTAATAGACCCTTCTAGCTTTTCAACCAGTGTTTTAACAATAGCTAAGCCCAACCCATGGGAACTTTCCCCATCCGTTGGTCGTGCAGAGAGTTTTTGAAACATTTTAAATGCTTTATTTTTATCAGCTTCAGACATACCAGGGCCGTAATCTTTGAAGGAAATAATTATTAGGTCGTTACTGGAGTTTACGGATAAATCAATTTTATTTCCTTTGTTTGAAAACTTAATTGCGTTGGTCATTAAATTATCAAAAATACGGGTCACCAATTTTTGGTCCGTATGAATTATGAGAGGCTTTTTGTCAATAAACGTTCTTAGTTCTTGACCTTTTTTATCTAACCTGGTTATATAGCTTTTTCCCCATTCTTCTATAAATTCAGAAAGCTCAATGTCTTTTAATTCAATTGTTTTTTCTGGGTGATTAACATTACTCATAAAGAGCAAATCTGTGATTAGGCTATTACCACTTTTTACAGATTTATTAATGTACCCAATGTATGTTTTTTGTTCTTCATTTAAGTTCTCATTACTTTCTAAAAGCTGACTAAGACCTTGAATATTATTAAGAGGGCCTCTGAGGTCATGAGCCATAATCCCAATGATACCATCCTTTTCTCTATCTAGTTCCTCTAACTTTTTGTTGTTCTCTACCAGTTCTTTTGTTTGTTTAGAGACCTCTTTTTGAAGCATGGCTTCCGTTTTTTTCAATCTATTGATCCGTAAATAATAGAAAGTAAAAAGAGACCCAATAATTAGTAAAATACTAAGGATTCTAAACCACAGTGTTTTCCAAAAAGGTGGTTTTATGTAAATAGTTAGTGACGTTTCTTGCTCATTCCACACACCTTCATCATTGGAGCCTTTAATTTTTAATACGTATGTTTTTGGGTCTAAATTTGTAAAATTTAAATCGTGTTTACTACCATATTCAACCCAACTATCATTAAACCCTTCTAATTTGTATTTGTATTTATTAATTTGGGAATTTGTGAATTCTAAAGCAGAAAATTCAAAGGTTAAATTGTTTTGGTCATAGGATAAATCTATGGAGTCCAATTCGGAAATATTCTTATCGAACGATATGGATTCATTGTTAACCTTAACATCTGTAAAAACTACATTAGGAATGTGCGGGTTACTTTTTATGTCGTTAGGGTTGAAAACCGTAAACCCAGATGTACCTCCTATGAGTAAATTTCCGTCTAACCCCTGTGCATGGGCTCCCATGTCTAGAATATTGTTTCCGGGTACTGTAATATTTTTGAATTCTATATTTAGAGGGTTTGTTTTTGACAACCCATTGGGAGTTGTTAGCCAAATATTACCGTCAATACCTGGTAGAATACCAAATATGATATCACTTGGTAGACCATCATCTATTCCGTATTGCTCAAATTTTTCGGATTTAGGATCAAATATGGCTAAGCCACTTCTGGTTCCAATCCACAATCTATTGTTCCTGTCACGGTATAAGGAACGAATTTTATTTCCAACAATACAGTTGTCACAACCTTCTTTATATTCCCATAATTTAAACTCTAAAGTATTGGTATTAAGCAAGAGCAAACCTATGTCAGTACCTATCCATATTTCAGATTCAGAAGCTGTTAACATGCATTTTGCATCTAAGCTAAATATGATGTTATTGGGATTGTCTTGTGAGTATATATGCTTGGTTTCGCCTGTAATAGTATTGTAGGTAACTAAGCCAGCTCCTACGGTTCCAATTAACAGTACACCATCTTCTACCTCATATAAGGTTTGAATGTGTCCTATTTTAGTTGCTATTGGATTATTTATAAAATCTAATTCTAAGATGAACCGATCTTGCTTTGGATTGTATTTATAGAGTCCACCACTTTGTGAGCCTATCCATAAGTCATTGCTTTTGGAACGAAGTATAAAACGGATTTTTGGAGTATTGACATCAGCTCTATAATTAAAATCCTTTTTATAATTTTTAAATAGATGAGATGTTGGATTGAATCCGCTTAACCCATTGTTAGTTCCTACCCATATCGTACCGTCTTTATCCTGCAACATTGCTCGGACACTGTTATCAACCAATGAATTGCTGTTGTCGTTGTCTTTTTCCCAATGATGAAAGTTCAGGTTTTTCAAATTGAATTTATTCAATCCGTTTCCTGTGGTTGCCATCCAAATGTTTCTGGATGTATCTACAAGTACATCTTCTATGGAATTACTACCTATTTTGTAAGCAGAGTTGCCATCTGCCTTATAAACAGTTATCTCGTGTGTCTTTCTATTATAATTTATTAAACCGCTACCATTTGTACATAACCAAATACTCCCATTATTGTCATTGTAAATTTTCCATATATACATGCCATTAAGAGCACTTTTACGTTCAGGATCTAATGCCACTTTTTTAAATGGAGTAGTTAGTGTGTTTAATATGGCTAATCCATTGTCAGTACCTACCCATAAATTGCCTTTAGAGAAATATAGATCATTTATAAATTCTGAAGGAAGTACATTTTCATTGGTATTGTTTAAATGAGGTTTGGTGAATTTACCACTGGAGGGAGTAAAGTAGTAAAGCCCTTGAAACTCGTCTCCAATCCAAAGATTTCCCTTTTGATCTTCAGTTATAGCTTTTACGGAGAACTCACAATTTTCGCATTCATTGGGTTGTATCCAGCGTTTAAAGGTGCCTTTGGAGCGATTTAGTAAATTCAAACCACTATTTGTAGCTACCCAAAGTCTTAATGTACTATCCTCGTATATTCTATGTACCGTGTTACTGCTAATAGAAGTTGAATCATTTTTTCTATGGGTAAATCTCGTTATAACGTCTGTAGTGGTATTATAAAGGTTTAGTCCACCACCTTCTGTTCCAATCCATATATTTCCATTAGAATCTTCTAATAGAGCAGTAATCCAATTTTCTGAGATGGTGTTACTATTGTTTGGGTCATACTTAAATACTTTAGATTGATACCCATCGTATCGGTTCAATCCGTTATTGGAGCCAGCCCAAATGAATCCTTTGGAGTCTTCAATAATGCATGTAGGATAATTAGATGAAAGCCCATTTTCAAGTCCAATTTTTTCTAAAAATTGATTACTAGATTGCGCATTAAGGCCCAGTATCATAAGGATATATAATACCGAGGTTAAGAGCACCCTAGTGGGGAAACGTTGCATTTATCAATTATTTTTACTGTATAATCATCCTAAAATTAGACCTTATATAAAAAGTAAAACTCTTTTTAGGAAGTAATAGTATCTGTTACTGTTAATCTTGTTTTATCAATCCAAGCGGTACAAAACGCGTCTACATTTTCTTTAACTCTAGTATTGTAAAAATTTGAACTCGTTTATAATCTGATTGAGCTTTGTTAGTTAGTCTACATTTTGCAATCTAGCTAATGAACTTTTTTATCTTACTAGTGCTTTTTTTATTGTTTTGTAACAATTGTATATGTACCCTAGTACATACCTCTCAATACTAGGGTATAAAACCACTCTGTTGAGTCTACCCATGTTTAGACTATAACTGCAATATAAATAATCATGTCACCTACTTCTTACAGAATACCGTATTATTTATAAACTATTTGCAACAAACCCGTCAATATTCGTTTACACAATTATTTTTCTTCTGAGCAGGTTGTTTCTGTAACAAAAGTAGCTGTGAGCGCTTTGTTAAATACTGAAATTTACAGTGTTAGTGTTGTTGGTTCTTAGTCAATAATAATCAGGTTGGTTGTTGTTTTTTAGGAATGAACTTCATACCAAAAATCCAAACAAAATGTCTAAAATAGTTATACTAGGAGCTGGAATTGCAGGTCACGTGGCCGCCACTCACCTAAGGAGAAAATTATCAAAAGAACATGAAGTAGTCGTTGTTTCCCCAAACGGAAATTACCAATGGATACCTTCTAATATATGGGTAGGTGTGGGAAGGATGAAGTCGGAAGATATTCTTTTTCCCCTAACACCATTATATAAGAAAAAAGGGATTGACTTTAAAAGGGCCAAGGTGACAACCTTTCACCCAGAAGGGGATACTGAAATCTCAAAACCTTATGTAAACGTGCAGTATGTTCTTGAGGAAGAAAAAGGCAGAACGGAAAAAGTAACCTACGACTATTTGATTAATGCTACTGGTCCAAAATTGGCTTTTGACCAAACGGAAGGGCTTATGCCCGCAACCAATAAGACCTATTCTGTATGTACCTATACCCATGCGGAACATGCATGGCAAGGATTGGATGCCCTCATTGAAAGAATGAAGAAGGGTGAAAAAGTAAAAATTCTAATAGGTACAGGTCATGCCAAGGCAACCTGCCAAGGGGCTGCTTTTGAGTATATTTTAAATGTAGAGAAAGAACTTCACAGACATAATGTGCGAGATATGGCTGAAGTTACCTGGATTTCTAACGAATATCAATTGGGAGATTTTGGTATGGATGGCGTTCTGCTTAGCTACGGCAGTAACATTATGAAGTCTAGTGAATTGGTTGAAATGGTTTTTGAAGACCGAGGCATAAAATGGATTCTAGGTGCCGGAGTAAATAAAATAGAAGACGGTATAGCCCATTATGAAAATTTGGAGGGCGAGCAAAAATCGGAAACCTATGATTTTGCAATGCTCATTCCTGCTTTTTCAGGGCATGGGTTCAAGGCTTACGATAAAAATAATGAAGAGATAACAGATAAGCTTTTTAAAGGCTTTATGCTGGTAGATGCAGATTACAGGCCAAAACCCTATGAAAATTGGAGCGTGCAAGATTGGCCAGAAACGTATCAGAATCCGTCATATAAAAACATATTCGCGCCAGGTATTGCCTTTGCACCTCCACACGCCATTTCTAAACCAAGGGTAAGTAAAAACGGAACAGCTATTTCGCCGGCACCGCCACGTACGGGAATGCCATCGGGAATTACGGCCAAGTTGGTTGCAGATAATATTATAGATGTCATTAAAGGGAAAAAAGAATTACAGCACAAAGGATCTATGGGTAATATGGGCGCAGCATGTATTGCTTCTGCAGGTTATGGCATGACACAAGGAAGCGGAATTAGCATTACCACATTCCCTATTGTTCCCGATTTTATAAAATATCCAGAAACTCATGGTAGAAAATTGGGCAAGACCTTTGGTGAAATTGGTTTAGCTGGCCACTGGTTAAAACTGGCATTGCATTATGCCTTTATGTATAAGGCCAAAATGAAGCCGTTTTGGTGGCTCATTCCTGAGTAAAAAGTAGGACAGCGATTATTCATTATTGGTAAGTGGTTTAATTTGAAATAGAAAAAGATGAAAAGAATATCAAAATCAAAACGATTCATTATGAGGAATCCTATCATTCAATTCTTCAAGTTCATTTGGTTGAGTTTAAAGATATTGATTGTTGTGGCCGGAGGCCATGGTGGTACCCGAAAAACAACATTATAATGATAAGAAAAACAGTATGGCTTACAATGCTTGGTATAGCTGTAGGAGCAATTGCCGGGTATGTGTATTATTCAGAAATTGGGTGTGTTTCTGGTACTTGCGCTATCACCTCCAAACCACTGAACAGTACGTTGTACGGAGCTCTTATGGGAGGGTTGTTATTTAATATGTTTGTGAAATCTCCTCAGAAATAAATTAGTTAGAAATTAAATAATATAGGTAAGTCAACGAAAGGCACTTCGGTAAACGAGGGGCCTTTTTTTATTCCGTAGAATGAGCGATGCAATACTTTTTTGAATGGTAACAATGGTTACTGTGGAGCTAGGAACGCGACCGTAATTTTGTAGAAAATAAATTAATGATGAAGTATATTTTCTTGATATTGGTTTTTCTGGGAGGTTCCTTTTTTGCAGAAGCACAGGAAACACTACTGATTACAAAAGCTGAGGTCATTGCCAAGGTAAACGAAAACAACAACACCTTAAAAATGGCGGAACAAGATGTTTTGGCAGCTTTGGGAGATTATAGGCAGACCAATGCCACCTTGTTGCCTAGTATAGGAGTTTCACATACGGGAATAGCAACTACCAACCCGTTAATGGCATTTGGTTCTAAGTTAAATCAATCTATTTTGACTTCAGGTGATTTTGCTCCGGATTTACTGAACAATCCTAGTCAAATTGAAGATTTCGCTACGCGAATAGAGGTACAACAACCACTGGTTAATTTTGATGGCATCTACCAACGCAAGGCGGCCAAGTCCAAGTATAATGCCACCAAGCTACAGTCAGAACGTACTCAGGAATATATGTCGCTGGAGATAGAAAAGGCATATATGCAGCTACAGTTGGCGTATAAAACGGTAGAAGTTTTAGAAAAAGCAAAAGAAGCCGCAGTAGAAAACAAACGTATTGCAGACAATAGTTTTAAACAGGGATATCTACAGAAATCAGATGTTCTTGCCGTAGAAGTCCGTGTAGGTGAGATACAGAACCAGTTGCAGTATGCAAAGAGTAATATTCAAAATGCATCTAATTACTTATCGGTTTTAATGGATGATAAAACCTACGCAATCTTACAGCCCACAGATTCACTAACGGTTACAATTAGTGATGCGGCCGTACACCAGCTTTCTGAAAACAGAGCGGATATACTAGCCATGTCATCTGCAAGTAATGCTTACGGACAAATGCACAAGGCAGATAAAATGAGCTTCTTGCCAAGGTTAAATGCATTTGGGACCTATGAACTTCACGATGACGAAATTTTTCAAGGAGCTTCCAACGGATATTTGTTCGGGGCCGAGCTAAAATGGAATATTCTAGAAGGAGGCAAGCGTTACGGAAAAGCTCAAAAAAGTAAAGCGGAATACGAAAAATCAAAAATAGAATTAGAGCAATATACAGCTGAAAGTCAGGTAGAGCTGAATAGGGCCAAACGTTCGCTCCAAGATGCCAAGAACAACTTGGAGCTTACGGCCCTTGCCCTAGAGCAGTCCAAAGAATCTTTGCGCATACGCACCAACCGCTTTCAACAGGGATTGGAAAAAACGACCGATGTATTAATGGCCGAAACCCAATATGCCCAGAAACAACTGGAATATTACAGCACCATTTTTCAACATAACTATGCCATGGCATATGTACAATTCTTGACCAAGTAATAAACTACGATACACTTTTACCTAGTACTTAATTCTAAAATGATGAAAAATAGAAATTACATAATAACAGCAGTTCTAACAATGACACTTGTATTGGCTAGCTGTGGAGAAACAGAAAAGAAAGCGGTTGTGGATAATTCCCCGGCGGTTCCCGTTCAAGTGCGCACGGTAGCTGAGAATACAGAGAATTCGTTCGTAACGTCTAGTGGTAAAATTGAGGCGGCCAAAAGTGCCAATATCAGCACCCGTATGATGGGGTATGTAGATAAGATTTACGTGAAAGTAGGGGATAAGGTAAAAAACGGCCAATTATTATTGAGTGTAAACAATGCAGATGTTTCCGCCAAGCTTGCACAAGTAAATGCAGGAATAACAGAAGCAACGGCAGCCTTTACCAATGCGGAGAAGGATTACCAACGTTTTACAAATTTGTTCAATGAGAACAGTGCTTCGCAAAAAGAGCTAGATGATATAACGGCCAATTATAATATGGCTCAGGCGCGTTTGGAAAGTGCAAAACAAATGAAAAACGGAGTGAAC
Source organism: Zobellia barbeyronii (assembly GCF_018603515.1). GTDB lineage: Bacteria > Bacteroidota > Bacteroidia > Flavobacteriales > Flavobacteriaceae > Zobellia > Zobellia barbeyronii. The sequence goes on along the minus strand of NZ_JACATN010000003.1, from coordinate 296,674 downwards.
GCTCAAATGGGGTATGCCAATATTCGGGCTCCTTTTGCCGGAGTGGTAACGAACAAGTTTATAAACGCAGGCGATATGGCCAACCCGGGAATGCCATTGTTGGAAGTAGAGTCTCCTGAAAAACATCAAGTTTTGACTATGGTAGCAGAATCAGAGATTTTGGATATCAAGCTTAATACTGAAGTAACAGTTCTTATAAAATCATTGCATAAAACAGTAAAAGGTAAAGTAACAGAAGTGAGCAGCTCTGCCAAGAATACAGGCGGGCAATACTTGGTAAAGGTGATGTTGGATGCCTCTGATGCTAAGATTTTATCCGGTATGTATGCCACGGTTCAGTTTCCTGTTGAACGAAAAGCAAATGCCAGTGCCATTATGATTCCTACCGAAGCATTAGTTGAAAAAGGCCAATTGACCGGTGTTTATACCATAAGCCAGAGCGGTACCGCTTTGTTACGTTGGTTACGTTTAGGACGCGTTTTTGGCGATAAGGTGGAAGTACTTTCAGGATTGTCTCAAGAGGAACAATACGTTGTTTCTTCTGAAGGAAAATTATTCAATGGGGTAAAGGTTAGCGTACAGTAAAAAGATAGAGAAGATAACGAGCGATTGCGTTAGGGAGTGCAACGGATACCCCACAATGCTTTTGATCTGGATACAGATAAATAGCATGAGGAGTAGAAGTGAAAAGCCCGCCCGAACGCCCAAAATAATATAAATAGCGATGAAAGAAGGATTAGCAGGTAAAATTGCCAAAATGTTCATAGGTAGCAAGTTAACAGTGTTGTTAATGGTTGTTTTTATGGTCATTGGGGTATACAGTTCGTTTTTGATTCCGAGAGAAGAAGAACCTCAGATAGATGTGCCTATGGCCGATATTTTTGTGGGGTACCCTGGTGCGAGTCCTACTGAAGTAGAGTCGCGGGTGATTAAGCCTTTAGAACAATTAATATCGAATATTAAGGGAGTGGAATATGTGTATTCTACGTCTATGAAGGAGCAGGGAATGGTAATTGTTCAGTTTTATGTGGGTGAGGATATTGAGCGCTCATTTGTAAAACTCTACAACGAAATTAATAAGCATATGGACGAGATGCCGCAGGGCGTAACGTTTCCGTTGGTGAAAACCAGGGCTATTGATGATGTGCCTATGCTTGGGCTAACCTTGTGGAGCGAAAATTACGATGGGTACCAGTTAAGCCAAATGGCGCAGGAGTTGGAAAGTGAAATCAAAAAGGTGAACGATGTTGCGGTTACCCATAAAATTGGTAATCAGGACCGCCAGTTGCGCGTGGTTTTAGATAAGGATAAATTGGCCGCTAGCGGATTGGATTTTTTATCGGTTTCTGAAATGATCAAGGCGAACAATGCGCAGTTAAGCTCGGGCAGTTTTGATAAAAATGACACGGAATTTTTGATAAATACGGGTAGTTTTTTGGCATCGGTTTCCGATGTTGAAAACCTGGTAGTTGGCGTGCAACAGAACCAACCCGTTTATTTAAAGCAAATTGCGAACATTATTGATGGTCCTGAAATTCCACAAAGTTATGTGTCCTTAGGTTTTGGACAGGCAAGTGATAAGGTAACCGATTATAAATCTGAATACCCTGCCGTAACCATTTCCGTAGCGAAAAGAAAAGGTGCGGATGCTATGAAAATTGCAGATGTTGTTATTAGTAAAGTTGAGTATTTACGCGAAAATTTAATCCCCGATGATGTTCATGTAGAAATTACCAGAAACTATGGAGAAACGGCATCGCATAAAGTATCCGAACTTCTGTTACACCTTATTGGTTCTATTATTGCCGTGACGTTGGTAGTTATGTTGGCTATGGGCTGGCGCGGTGGTCTAGTGGTGTTTTTATCTGTGCCGGTCACGTTTGCGTTGACCTTGTTAAGTTATTACATGTTAGACTATACGCTGAACAGAATTACCCTTTTTGCTTTGGTTTTTGTTACCGGTATTGTAGTGGATGATTCCATTATTATAGCCGAAAATATGCACCGGCATTTTAAGATGAAACGCTTGCCTTTTAAACAAGCCGCGTTGTATGCCATTAATGAAGTTGGTAACCCAACCATTTTGGCAACTTTTACCGTAATTGCTTCCGTATTGCCCATGGCATTCGTATCGGGATTAATGGGTCCATATATGGCTCCGATGCCTATTGGTGCTTCTATTGCCATGATTTTATCCTTGTTTGTTGCTTTGACCATTACACCTTATTTAGGTTTTGTTTTCCTAAGAGAAAAGGATAAGAAAGGTGAAGTAGTAAAGCTACAAAAACCTTTGGAGGAAACTTTTATCTATAGAATTTATAATAAATATGAACGACCACTTATTGAAAATAAAAGCAAACGATGGTTGTTTTTAGGCGTAACTTTTTTATTGCTCATAGGCTCTGTGATGCTATTTTTCACGAAATCTGTAGCCGTGAAAATGTTGCCTTTTGATAATAAAAATGAGTTTCAAATAGTGATTGACATGCCAGAAGGAACTACTCTAGAACGTACTGGGGTGGTAACTCAAGAAATTTCTCAGTACTTATCTACGCGCCCAGAAGTGGTCAATTATCAAAATTATATTGGTACTTCCGCACCTATTACTTTTAACGGTTTGGTACGACACTATGATTTACGTGGAGGTAGCAATATGGCAGATATTCAAGTGAATCTTATTGATAAAGAGGAGCGTTCTGCCCAGAGTCATGATATTGCAAGATTGCTTAGACCGGATATTCAGAAAATTGCGGCCAAGTACAATGCGAACGTAAAATTGGTAGAAGTTCCTCCAGGACCTCCTGTGTTATCTACTATTGTTGCAGAGGTGTATGGACCAGATTATGACGAGCAGATCAAGGTTGCTAACAGTGTTCAAAATATTCTAAAAAACACAGATGATGTTGTAGATATTGATTGGATGGTTGAAGACGACCAAACGGAATATCAATTTGAGATTGATAAAGAAAAAGCAATGCTTTATGGTGTTACGCCACAGCAGATTGCTTACACCATGAATATGGCATTGTCCAATAGGGCCATAACCAATTTATACGATGAAAATGCCATTGATCAAGTAGGCTTGGTATTGGCTTTGGATGAAAAAGAGAAATCAACTATTTCTGATATTTCTCAGTTAAAAATTATCTCTAAACAGGGTACTATGGTTCCTATTGCTGACTTGGTAGATATTACAGAAACTATAAGTGCAAAGAGCATTAACCATAAAAACCAAAAACGAGTGGTGTATGTAATGGCAGATATGGCGGGAGAATTAGAGAGTCCGGCATATGCCATTTTGGGAATGGAAGAAAAGCTAAAAGAGATAGCCTTGCCAAAAGGGTATACTATTAATGAGATGTATTTAGGGCAGCCTGAATTTGAAGATAACTATACCGTCAAATGGGATGGGGAATGGCAGATTACACTAGAGGTATTTAGAGATTTAGGAATTGCCTTTCTAGGAGCTATTATTCTAATTTATATTTTGATCGTAGGATGGTTTCAGAACTTTAAGGCGCCTATTGTCATGATGGTGGCCATACCCTTATCATTAATAGGAATTGTTTTAGGACACTGGATAATGGGTGCATTTTTTACTGCAACCTCTTTTATAGGTATGATTGCCTTGGCCGGTATTATGGTACGAAACTCTGTACTGTTAATAGATTTTATAAACTTACGGCTAGAAGAAGGTGTTCCTATAAAACAAGCTGCTATTGAAGCTGGTGCCGTACGTACAATCCCTATTTTGTTAACTGCGGGAACGGTGGTTATTGGAGCTTTCGTTATTTTATTTGACCCAATATTTCAAGGTTTGGCAATTTCTTTAATGGGCGGGACTATTGTTTCTACCGTATTGACCTTGTTGGTGGTACCGTTGGTCTATTATCTAATAGAGCGCAAGAACTATCCTGAAACGGAAATGAAAGAAGTAGAAGATAAGATAGAAGACTAAAAAAGATAAAGATGAAATTACTAATCGTAACGGTCGTACACGAATTTGAAAAGGAAATCTTGCGACTCTTTAAACAAGCGAAAATAGATAGTTTTAGCAGTTCAGGTATTGATGGATATAAAAATCATACCGAAGTGTTACGAGCTGCTAGTTGGTTTCCCAGCGAAAAAGAAGGCGTAGAATCTAGTTTGTTCTTTTCTTTTGTTGAAGAGGATAAAATTGATGCTCTTTTTATACTGATCAAAGAATTCAATACAACCTTGAAAACTAGTAATCCTATAAAGGCAGCTGTAGTGCCTATTGAAAGGGCTATTTAATATCAAAAAACAATCAAAATGCTAAATACATATTTTAGAGTTATCGTTGGTGTAATGGTTTTGCTAAGTGTTGTTCTGGCCGTGTATGTAAATATAAACTGGTTGTGGTTTACCGTGTTCATAGGGGTAAACCTTATACAATCTGCATTTACAAAGTGGTGCTTGTTAGAAACTATTCTTGTAAAGTTAGGCGTAAAGAAAGAAGGGAAAGGTTGTAGTATCTAAACTACTAAATTTTAGAGTATATCAAATAAAAATGCCCATTGAACTTTATGTTTAACGGGGCATTTTTGTTTATGAATAGGATTAAAACTTGTACTGAACAAAAGCTGATAGGTTTCTTCCTGGATCATTGATAGGAACACTATCAAAATCTGTTTGATTGTTGTAAGAGAAATTTAAGTGGTTGTTATATGTTATATCAAATACATTTAAAGCGGCAACTCCTATAGTAATATTTTTAAAAGGAACCACGCCTAAACGAATATCCAAAACATTATAACCATCTGTTACAGTTTCTCCAAAAGAAGAAGCAATGTTATCTTGTTTTGATGTTAAGGTATAATTGGCATTCGCCCAGAATTTTTCTTTTTCAAAGCCTAGTTTAAATCTAGTTACCAAAGGTGGAACTAGAGGCAAGGATTCGTTTAGGTCTTTATTCTTAGCGTATACATAAGACAGCTCCGTAGTAAAATTAAAATTATTTAAAAAGTCTACACCGGCGTTTACCTCAAATCCTGTTTTATAAGCATCGTTCAAATTTCTATAAACTTTTACGCTTGTGGGTTCTTGCATGGGCATGAACTTTCGGCTTTGGGTGGGGTCTATAACGGCTACAATATAATTCTCATAGAAAGAATAGTAAAAAGAACTACCATAATTAAACTGGTCAAAACCATTGGCCTCCAAAGGTATTTTTCCTTTAAAACCAACCTCGAATTGATTATTGATCTCAGCATCAAGATTAGGGTTGCCAATATATTCATAAGAATCTTGCCCTACGCTAAAATGATTGATGAAACGCTCAACCATATTCGCAGAACGAACGCCTCTACCATAGGCAACCTCCATTAAAAACTGACTAGATAGGGCATATTTGATAGATGCCGTACCGCTTATGTTATGTTCTGTACGTTTATCTAAATCCGTATATAATGCAGCAAAATCTGCTTCAGGGTCTCTTATATCGGATATCACTCCATCATATCGCAAACCAGCCGTTAGAATGGTTTTGTTGCTGATAGGGTATTTACCTTCCACAAACAATCCAAAGTCATTGATATAAGAATCTTGCCAAACCTTATCCGTAAATTCCATTGGTGTAGCCAAGGTACCCATGGCATTTTGTTTAACCAGTCTAGTACGTTGTCCGTCCCTAGCAATATGAAGCATATCAACACCAGTAAACAAGGTTAGCTTTTCAGAGGGTTTAAACTCCAGTTCTAATTTTCCTCCTGCGGTAACCGCATCTACAGAAGAAACGGCATCTACCATCATAAAAGTGGGGCGTTGGGCATTGGTCATCAAGTGATCTACATAACTGTAATAGACTTTGGCATCCAAACCTTTGAGTACACCAGTCAGGCCATTTAAGTTATAATCCAAAGAAAAGATAGAACTATCGTCCGTTTCTGTATCCATAGGAAGTCCGGCATGTAATACGTCTCTTCCGTATGATTGTCGCCAATGTGCTTGTAGTCGCTGGTTTTCGGTAAAGTTATAGCCAACGCGTAATCCGTAATCCAAACTTCTAAAAGACGAAGGAATTTCAACGCTATCACCATCTTCATAGTTGCCAAAATCTCTAAAACCTACGTTGCCCACCACATCATATTTTTCTGTAGCCTGTTGTAAACGTGCCATAGAAACCAATGAGTTTCCGTTACTTTCATAACCCGCTTGAACGCTGCCGCTAATACCATAGTCATCAATTCCAGGTTTTTGAGTAACCAAATTAACGATGCCACCAAATGTAGCCCCGTAACGCACGGTATAAGGGCCTTTAATGATTTCTATTCTTTCTATTTCTTCAGGAATAACATGTGTAGTAATAGGGTCCATCCGGTTTGGACAGGCGTGCATGGCTTTGGTGCCGCCATCAAACTGTACATTTAACTGCTCATATTGGGTAGCTCTAAAAGAAGGGTCAATTGCATAATTACCCCGTTTAATGAGGGAGAAACCGTTGAGGTCGTTAAATAGGTCGGCAACATTTCTAGGTTGCACTATTTTCTTGACGTAGTCATTTGTTACTGCGGCAAATACAGGGTCTATTTTTGCGTTACCGGTTACCATAACCCCATGAACCTCAAAAGGTTCTTCCTCCATAAGAAATTGGTTTGTGGTATTATTAGGAGATATAAATTGTTGTATCGTTTTATAACCCATATAAGAGATGGTTACGGTAGTACCTTTTTCAGGAATGGAAAGTTGAAAATTCCCATTTGCATCGGTATAAGTGGCACTGCCTTTTTGAGAAAGAACATGTGCTTGAGGGAGGGGACTGTTATTTTGGCTATCTAATACCTTTCCGTCAAAATTCTGAGCCATACTAAGTTGACCAATTGTGAACAGTAGGGATGCCAATAGATATTTGAAATTCATAATTTGAATAATTAAAATTATACATGTAAATACTTTCGAACGCTGCTAAAAGCTTTCGGAATAAGAGGTTGAAGTATAATTTTAAACTCTGGGAGGATGTTTAATTTGGTTCATTAAACGGAAGTAGTAGTTATCCGTATAGGATACATCAAAAACGTGTGAAACAAAGACAGAAGGAAACTCAATAGCATAAACGGACTGTAAGAATAGAACAGTTTCAATTTTTAGAATATCAAGATTTATAGGCTCTTTATCGTTAGGGTTCTCTTGTGCCATCATTTGAGAAAGAGCACATTTTCCGTCGCAATGTAGCTCTGGGGTATTCTTATTTTCGCAAAGTGTTTCAATAAAATTCTCGGTGAACAAAGTATAGTAACCAATAGTCCCTGCAATTTTTAAACTGCTTGCCAGGGTTATGGCCAAGAATAGAATTGATATGAGTAGTTGCGATGGTTTCACTCCGCAAATTTAGGAGCAACTTTTGGTTTAGAATGTGACAAAAGTCACCTTATGACCATTTTTCAAAAATAATTGGATAAAAAAGTCCGATTTAAAGAAAATTATTCAATTTTCTGCTCTTACATCTAGTAGTAAGGTGCTAACGTATTCTCACTAAATATTAATATAATGTTACCGTTCACTCAAAATTATTCCCGATTTTACTGTGGTTCTAGTGCATCTTTTCGTAGATTTTCCCCTTAAATTATATTTGTTGTTTACGCACACGATAAAGTCCAATCCGTACATGGTTACTGTAAAACCTATTTATTTATTGCTTCTACTTCTCTCAACAACATTGAGTGCACAGTTTAACACCCTAAAGTTTGAGAATTTTGAAACGCCGGAAGGGTTGTCTAGCAGCACTTGTTCAGAGATATTTCAGGATAAAGAAGGTTTTCTTTGGTTTGGTACTATTGACGGACTCAATAGATATAATGGCTATGAATTTGAAATATTTAGGTCGGTTTTAAACGATACCACTTCCATAAGTAATAATAGAATAAATACGATAGCCGAAGATAGATATGGAAAACTATGGGTGGGAACCAATAACGGTTTAAATGTCTATGATAAGGAAACTGACAAATTCACGCATATTGATCTCTATGGCCCCTTATCCTTATCAAGTAGCCCTAGAAAGATTATAAACGATGTGGTTTATGATGACAAGGGCAATGATATTTGGGTAGCTACTGAAAATGGAGTTATTAAAATTAAACTTACGGATGTAGATACGCTTCATAACTTAAAGTTTTCATACTATTTAAACGATGCTACAAATGATAGGTCTTTAGATTCCAACAACGTTAATTCTATACTGATAAGTAAGGATGAATTATGGATTAACACAGACGGGCAATATCTTAATAAATATAATAGGTCCAAAGATGATTTTGACAGAGTATTTATTGATAGTGGCAATCCCTACGAACTAAACCATATACCTAAAAGAGTATTTATAGATAGCGATGGTGATTTTTTAATAGGAAATGATTTATCTGATATGATATTTTGGATTCGAGATAAAAACGAATTTGAACACCTTTCTTTGGTAGATTTTCATATTCCGGTAAGCAATATCTATCAAGATGATAACGGTATTTTTTGGTTGTCAACAGATGGCCATGGCATTTATTTATATGATAAGAAACAAGGGAAAATAACCCAGCAAATTGTAAATAACCTTTTTGACCCTTTCTCACTGGCTAATGATAAACCCTCTATAATATACGAGGACAGGAATGAGATTTTGTGGATAGGAAGTTATGATAAGGGAGTAAGTAAATTGGATCCATCAAAGTATTCCTTTGGTCATTATTATCATCAACCTAATAGTCTTGAAGGGCTTAGCGAGAAAATAGTACAGTCTGTATTACAAGACGCAAAAGAGCGAATTTGGTTGGGTGCTTATAATGGAGGCCTTAATCTATTTGATGAAAAGAATGAATCATACAAGCATTATAAGAATGTTCCCGGTAATGCAAACTCCTTATCATCCGATAAAATTTTATATACGTTTGAGTCCTCTGACGGTAAAATTTGGATCTGTACTTTAGACGGTGGCCTTAACAGTTTTGACCCGGAAAAAGAGGTTTTTAAGCGTTATGAAAATGACGTATTTAACCCTAAATCTATAGGTCAGAATTCTGTGTGGGCGGGTTTAGAAGATTTTGAAAAAAGAATTTGGATTGGCCTGCGTACAGATGGTCTAAACCTTTTAGACCCTAAAACGGGAGTATTTAGCAATTACAGGAATACATCCTTAAAGGATATAGGTTTAACTAGTAATGTTATCCTGTATTTGTATGTAGATTCTAAAAAACGGTTATTAATAGGAACTACTCTTGGGTTGAATATAGTTGAGCTAGATAAGCTTACTGAGTTTGCTCCAAAAGATATAGATTTTGCAAGGGTTTATGAAGAAGGAGTAGAGGGAAATAGAATAAATTTTATAACCGAAGATTATAAGGGAAACATATGGCTGGGTACGGACTCAGGGATTTTTGTTCTTGATGAGAACCTAAAACAAATCAAATCATATTCCTCGCATGATGGCCTTCCTAATAACTTGGTAGTTGGTCTCCAAGAAGATGATAATCACAATTTTTGGATTACCTCAAAAAGTGGACTTTCTTTCCTAAATCCGGTAACGAACGAGATTAGAAACTTTAATGTTCATGACGGACTGCAAGGTGCAGAGTTTCAAACAAAGTCAATAGACAAGACCAAGGATGGTAGAATCTTGGCAGGTGGGCTAAACGGGTTTAATATATTTCATCCGGACAATATAAAATTACCTGCAGAAGTAAAACTGCAACCGCTAATTACAAGCTTTAAACTCAACAACAAGAAAGTAGTTAAAGGCGATTCTATAAGTGGGCGTGTATTGATTAACAGTGCGTTGGATTCCATTGGGGAAATCAAACTAAAGTACGATGAGAACTATATCTCCTTTGAATTTGTAGCGCTATATTTTGAGAACCCGGAGCAAGTGCAATACGCTTATAAAATGCAAGGGCTTGATGATGATTTTGTAAATATTGGAAACAATAGGGTGGTAAACCATTCTAACCTTCAACCAGGTAACTATACTTTTGAAGTAAAGGCATCTGTGGATGGTAAATGGGTCAATGCCGGTTCTGCAAAGATGAATATAGAGATTTTGCCCCCGTTTTGGAAAACATGGTGGATGTACCTTATTTATGCCATTGCCGGCGGTTTTCTTCTTTGGGCGGTAATGTATTACTACACTCAAAAAGTAAGAGAGGGTCAAAAGCACGAGCTAGATCAGATGAAACTTCAGTTTTTTGTAAATGTTTCGCATGAGTTTAGAACTCCATTAACTTTAATCTTAAATCCTGTAGATAAGATACTTTCTAGTATTAATGAGTCTAGCCCTATGATGAATTCGGCACAGACCATACAGCGTAGCGCCAGAAGGTTATTGCATTTGGTAAATCAGCTTTTGGACTACAGAAAGATGGATGTTGGGATGATGCCTTTGCAATTGGAAAAAGGAAACATTGTGAAGTTTTCTGAGGATATTTTTATGCTCTTTAAAGGCTTGGCAGATCAGAAGGAGCTGACTTATACGTTTACGTCAGATTCAAAGAAAATACAAGCTCATTTTGATTTGGACAAAGTCGAAAAAATAATAACCAACTTAATTTCCAACGCTATAAAGTTCACTCCGCCAGAAGGAACCATTGAAGTATCCATAAATAAGATTACTAAAAAAGTGAAAACATACGACTCGGTCCTCTTCATCAGAGAGAAGATGGGCGATTATGTAGAAATTATAGTGAAAGATACCGGTAGAGGATTGGATAAGATACAATTGAAAAACATTTTTTCTAGGTTCTATAATTTAGATCCATCAAAAACAGGAACGGGCATTGGGCTAAACTTTAGTAAAGCTTTAGCTGAAATGCACGGAGGCGATATATCTGTTGAAAGTCAATCTAAAAAAGGAAGTAAATTTACAGTCAGGTTGCCCTTGAATCTTGATGAGGAAGCCATAGAAACCGAAAATATTAAGAACGAGTTTCGTATTAATTCCATGAAAGCGGTGGAGTATGAAATGCTTACGACCAATGAATTGGTAACAAGCAAAGATTTTCAAGAACAGACAGGAGATAAAGACCGCCCAACAGTTCTAGTTGTAGAAGACAATAAGGAGTTACGGACACATTTAGTAAATGACCTTAGGGAGTTTTATCAAGTAAAGCAGGCCGCGAATGGAGAGAAGGGGTTAAAAATGGCTAAAAAACATTTACCAGATATGATTATAAGTGATGTTATGATGCCCATAATGGATGGTTTTGAGCTTTGTAAGAACCTTAAAAACGAATTTGAAACCTGTCATATTCCTGTATTATTACTAACCGCTAAAAGTTTGGATGATGATAGGGTAGAAGGGTACCATAGTGGAGCGGATGGTTACTTATCGAAACCGTTTGTGACTAGAGTTTTAATTGCTCGTATCAACAACTTACTAGAAACCAAAAAGAGGATAAGACAACGGTTCTCTGAAATTGGGGGCATCTTTCCTGCAAGTGAAGTTACTACCAATACTATTGATGAGGTGTTTTTGGATAAGGTCACAAAAACTATTTTGGACAATGTTGGCGATATGGATTTTAAACAGGAGGATCTCCTAAAAGAGTTGGGAATCGGTAGATCTCAATTGTACAGAAAAATAAATTCTTTAACAGGCAAAAACCCGAGTCATTATATGCGTACGGTCCGTTTACGGCATGCTTCGGAGCTATTAAAAGCGAATAAGTATTCCGTTAAGGAAATATCCTATATGACCGGCTTTAATTCTACAGCGTACTTTAGTAAAACGTTCCGGGAGCTATTTAATGTAACCCCTACGGAGTTTATAGATCAGCAAGAAAGCCAAGATAGCTAAAGGTAGCCCTTGTCTTCTAGCTAGAAATTAGCACAAAAGAAAAGGCAGCTGTAGGTGGAATACAACTGCCTTTTACTAAACTAACTCAAAACTAAACAAACAATTTATCCATATAAATGGATGCTCAAAAATCTTACCACCCTGGGTTTTGCTTTAAACTAGAGCTCAATACAAGTTCTTCTAATGGTAATGGCCACAGATAATTCTTGTGATTAAATGTTCTAAAACTTGCAGGGTCAATTATTAAGGCTCGTACTGGTCCCACCCCAGAAGGGTAATTATCAACAAAACCATAAATAGCAGTTGATGGATCAAAAAGATCAATATTAGACTCGTATTCAGTTCCTTCAATTACAGCTCCAATTATGTTGTTACTAAGTAAATCTACAGCTGTATCCCATCGTCTAATATCATTCCAATGATTATTATCTTCCATGTATAATTCAACGGTTCTTTCTCTTCTAATCTCCTCTAACATATCTAAGTCGTTAGAAGTAACCAATGCATTAGTTAAAGGAGCAATGCCTGCTCTATTTCTAATTAGGTTAATAGATATGTCTAAATCAGCATCAGAAATAGAACCATCACGCTCATACAATGCTTCAGCATAGGTAAGTAATATTTCACCATATCTTAAGTGAGGATAATTATAAGATTCTTCACGAACACTTCTATACTTATTCCAAGTGGTAAATTTTTGATTGGGTAAATTAGAATTATTAACATTTGAAATTGCTAAAATTGCATTTGATCCATCAACTGGTGCTGATCCCCCTCCAAAATTTGCCCACATTCTTCGGTCTCTATCAATAAATTGATCAGATTGTTTAGCATAACCCATAAATTGAGTATTACCGGTAGCGGTTATAGGTAAACCATTTAAAGTGGAATACATATCTAGAGCAACTTGTGTGGCAGAATTTCTACTTTCATTTATCTGCGTAAATTGAGAACGTATTTGATCGTTTGCTGCATGGTCAAATATACTTTGAATAATGAATTCGTTATTTGATGCTTTGGTGTAGCCTCCAGGGTTTGAATCTGCACCTTCTAAAGAAAATAACCATTTATATGAATTATTTTCCATAAGTGGGTCTGCATTTTGGTTCCAAATTTCAAAATCACCACTATCTATTACTTCTTTTGCTGCTGTAACTGCCTGTGCGATATAAGCATCTGCGGTAACTGTTGGTCCACCAGACCCTTCAAAATCGGTAACAGTACCTACGTATTTTTCCCAAGTACCTTCAAATAAAAGTACACGTGCTTTATATGCTGTTGCGGCAATACTACTAATTTTTCCAAGATCAGAACCTACAGCTGTTGCGGGTAAACCTGCAATAGCTAAATCTAAATCTGCTAAAACTTGTGTTACAAGTTCATACCTACTATTTCTTGGGGAATCTAAAACTTCATCATCTAAACCAGCTACTACGGTCATAATAGGAGCGCCACCAAAGCGTTTTAATAATCTAAAGTGATGGTATGCTCTAAAAAAGTAAGCCGTTGCAATTGATTCACTTATCTCTGATGCGCTACCGCCATTTGCAACATACTCTTCTCCTTTTTGAATTAAAGTATTTATATCTCTAAGATACCAATATGCATTTTTCCAATACGAGTCCTCAAATGTTGGGTTATTAACTCCTTGTCCAAAGTCTTGAGCATACCCGTTTAATTCTGTGCCGTAATCTGAAATTTCTGCAAAACCGTCATTGTCTCCAGATCCAGTACCAGGGTTTGATGCTTTTGGGGAATGTAGCCCACTGTAAAAATCGTTAGCACCATCTTCGAAATCTTGCGGATTGTCAAAGAAGACAATCTCCGTAACACTATCTAAATCTTGTAAATCTAGAAATTTATCTTCACAGCTCGTCAATAGGAATACGGCTGCTGAAAATAGGGTTATTAATTTTTTCATTTGTATATTTTTTAGTAATTATTTGTGATCTTTTGGTAATGTTAAAATGCTAAATTAACTCCAACAGCAACAGTACGTTGAAATGGATATACTGATGTTTGTACATTGGAATCCGTTACTGTTGGGACGTTCCCATCTTCAGGGTCATAACCGTCAACCAAAGAACTAAGCTCAAAAAGATCATTTCCAGAAACATAAATACGTATTTTATCCATATTTAATTTATCTAAAACATCTGCAGGTAACGAATACCCTATAACAATATTTTTAAGACGTATATATTTGTTGTTTTGTATAAATGTATCTGTGTTAGACCAGTTCCATCGGGCTAGAGTCCGCTGAGCCGTTAATCTAGGATATGTTGCACCCGTATTTTCTGGAGTCCAAGTAAGGTCATTATAAGCGTTTGTTTGGTTAGGCCAAGGATTATTAAAGGGAAATGCACTAACTCCCTGTCTAAGTACATTTTGTTGTAGTGCACCTTGCATAAAGGCGGTAAAATCAAAACCTTTATATTTTGCTCCTAAATTGATACCAAAAACATAATGTGTTTGTGCATCTCCTACATATTTAATATCACCTTGACCTTTTTCATTGTCTTGGTTTATTGCGTTAATACTACCGTCTCCATCTAAATCTACTATTTTAGTATCACCAACACGCAAAGCGTTTCCTCCGTTAGGCACTGAAGAACCATCTTTATCATATAATGCATTGTAGGCATCTACTTCTGCTTGTGATTGGAATAGGCCATCGGTTTCAAATACAAAATAGGAATTTAAAGGAAAACCTTCAACTAACTGATTATAACCTGCTTGTATTGAGCCTCCGCCACCTTCTAGGTTAACTAGTTCATTTGTGTTGTCACTCATATTTACACCAATGTTATACGAGAAATCTCCTTTTTGATCTTTCCAATTTAACATGGCTTCCCAACCAGTGGTTTTTAAATTTCCAATATTCGTTTCCGGGGCGTCGCCACCTAATAGTGCAGAATACGATCTGCCTAAAAGCATATCTTTGTTTTCTCTTTCATAGGTCTCAAAAGTACCAGAAAGCTTGTTGTTAAAAAGTCCAAAATCAATAGCGATATTTTTGATTGTAACAACTTCCCAAGAACGTTGTGTAGTGGTAATACCAGCAACTGAAGCAGTATTGCTTAAAGTTCCTCCCTCACCAAAAAGTTCAGTGCCTTGAGATATTGTAGACACATAATCGTACCTACCTATACCTGCTTGATTACCACTAGAGCCAATACTAGCTCTCAGCTTTAAATTACTTAAGCTTTCAAGATTTTCTAAAAAACTCTCTTTGTGAATGTTCCAACCAACTGATGCACTTCCGTAATTGTTAAATTTAAATCCAGGAGCAAATCTAGAAGAACCATCACGTCTACCTACTAATTCAACCAAGTACTTTTCATTATAATCATAATTAAGTCTTGTTAAATAAGAGTATAGGCCATCATGGTCTTGACCTCTATTGTTATTGTTTCCAGCCCCGCCAATTGTTGGAACTCCTGAAGCAACTGCTAAATCAAACACACCTTCATTTACAATATCAGTTCTTTTTGCACTAAGCCCTTTAAATTCATTTAGTTCAGCCGTCATGCCTACCATGGCTTTAAAATTATGCTTACCTAATTTAGTCTCGTAGTTTAAAAAACCACCATAGGTTTGATATTCATTGGTAAGATGTACAGTTTCAATACTTGACGTTGAATTTACTGCTTCATTATAACTTTCGCCTTCCCAACCAAATACTGGTACTGTTAATTGAGTAATATCTTGTCTACTATTTACATGGTTATATGTTCCAGTAGCATTTACACTAAAACCAGACCCGAGATCATACTTAAGATTTAAAGAAATTTTTGCTATATTTTCTTCCAAATCATCTCTACCACCTTCACTAGTAGCGGCTATAGAATTTGTAGAATATCGTCCAAAATTACCATACCATTGTCCAAGAGAATTTTTTGCAGGGAATATGGGAGCATCTTGTCCAACTAAGCCTCGTCCAAAACCTGAAGAAGGACTAGATGTACGGTTTTTTTGTAATGAAATGTTAGTTGCTAAATTTAGTCTTTCTGTAATGTCAAAATCTGTATTTAAACGTACAGAAAATTGTTTTATACCATCATAAGCAGTTTTTAATGCACCTTGTGATTCAGATACGCCCATAGATAATCTATACCTTGCTTGGTCTGAACTTCCAGAAAGACTTAAACTTTGTTGATGACCTATGTTTGATCCATACAGATCTTCATAACGATCTGCAGGTGCTAGATATAAGAATCCGCCTTCTCCCCAGCCGTCAACTATTGGAGTTGCGTAATAGCCAGCTTGTCCAGATGCAATACCTTGTAAAGCTTCTTCTCCCCAGTTCCAATAATTAGCAACACCCGTTGCAGCTAAATCCTGTTCTGCTGTATCTAACCATAATTGTCCATATTCTTGATACGATGGAAAAGGTGGTTTCAAACCTAGGAAATTCATTCTAGTATTAGAATTGAACTCAATTTTCATTTTACCTTTACCTTTTTTAGTGGTAACTAAAATAACACCATTTGCTGCTCTAGAACCATATATAGATGCAGCACCATCTTTAAGCACACTAATAGATTCTATATCATCTGGGTTCATTTGAAAAAACTCACTGTCGTCAAATGCAGGTGCACCATCTATTACAATTAATGGGCTTCCACCATTAATGGAAGTAACACCCCTAATTTGTAAATTAACATTTTCATTACCTGGTCTTGAAGAAGATCTATTGACAGTAAGACCTGGCGTTTGCCCTTGTAAAGCTAATGCAACATTACTAACCGCACGATCTTCAAAAACTTCAGAACTAATTTGTTCGACAGCACCTGTTAAGGTTTCTTTTTTAGTTGTACCAAAACCCACTACAATTACTTCATCAAGAGCGGAGACATCCATATCTAGTGAAACGTTGATAGTTGTGTTATTTCCTACGGTAACTTCTTTTGAAGCAAACCCAATGGATGAGAATACAAGTACACTATTAGAAGAAGGAACATCAATTGCGAAGTTCCCATCAAAATCTGTAGTGGTTCCTGTAGTGGTTCCTTTTAAAATAACATTCGCCCCAGGAACAGGCATGCCATCATCACTACTTATTACGGTACCAGTAATAGTTAAATCTTGCGTATCTATAACGTCAAGAATAATACGACTGCTTGTTGCAGCGTATAAATTTGTACATGCGCCGCTTATTAAAAACCCTAAGATTCCTAATAGACCCGCTACATACTTTAAGTTGGTTCGATTTCTTTTTTCAGTGGTCATAAAAGTGTTATTTAATAGTTTTTGTTGAATTAATTTTTTGAACTCATACTGTAGAATAAGAGTACTCAAAAATTGTTAAGCCAATGTTAAAAAGAATTGAAAGCAGTATCGATAAATTATCATTCATTGATTATAAATTATTGTTCATTATCAGTTTAAATAGGCTTAAAATAAGGTATTGACAAAAATGGGTAGGTGAAAACCTCAAATTATCAAGGTGATTATCGGAAGTGAAAATGGCATGATTTTAAGAAGTAATGGCAGGCCTATTTTTAGAAGTATTTAAAGGGAAACTTAGGTGTGTTACATTAGAATAACCCTTAAGTACTCTCGCAAGTACTATAAATATTGAGTTATTAAAGATTGGGTGTTGTTTAGAATGAAATTTCAAACAGGAAAACCTGCGGGAATTTAAACTGAGGTAGGTCAAAAAAGGAAATGCAATACCAAGGTCTAAAAGTCTTCTTTAAACTTTAAAAGAGAATATTCTTAAAAGCACAAGGAATTGCTTCGGTTTTGAGGGGTAACGTGTAAATTTTACCCCTATAAGCTATAAAAGGCTATTATTTTATAGCTTATGAATCATAATTTATGAGTCTTTATCTGCATTCTCGGTAAAATTGTAGAGAGCGAAAATTCAATTTAAAACCTGTTCAAGTTTGGGGGCAGATTTTATTCGTATTAAGAACATTTCGTTTTCAATTAATCAACCAATTTTAATGATATCCTCAGGGTATCTAAAATATTTCAGATGAGAGTAAGGCTACATTTAATTTTATTTGTTTCGTTTTTATTGTTTTCGTGTGCTTCCAAAGTAAAAGAAAAGGAAGTTGTTCAATTTTCTGCAGAGAAAGTGCTTGATGAAAATGTCAAGAAAATCAAGGAAGTTCAAGAAACGGTAAAAAGCGTAGATCAATTTCCTAGAAATATTCCAAAAGGACAGACCAATTGGGAAATGGTAGGTGTACGTGATTGGTGTAGCGGTTTTTGGCCTGGTGTATTGTGGTACGCTTATGAGCAGTCCAACGATTCCGAAATAAAGGAAAGTGCCATGAAATCTACAGAGGCACTAAAAGAAATAGCATATAGCCCAGCAGACAATCATGATATTGGTTTCATGTTATATTGTAGCTATGGCAATGGATATAGATTAACAGGTAATGAAGAATATAAGAGTATTTTGCTGGCAGCTGCAGATACTTTGGCTACGCTTTACAATCCTAAAGTAGGTAGTATTTTATCTTGGCCAGTAATGACAAGTAAATTTAATCATAATACCATTGTTGATAATATGATGAATTTAGAGTTGCTTTTTTGGGCAGCTAAGAACGGAGGTAGTCAGGATCTATATAATCTATCTGAAAGTCATGCAAGGTTAACTATGGATTATTTAGTTAGAGAAGATGGCTCTATGTTTCACTTAGGTTCTTTTGATAGTGAAACAGGAGAGTTCCTAAAAGGGATGACTCACCAAGGGTATGCAGATGATTCTATGTGGGCCAGGGGGCAGACATGGGGTATATATGGTTTTGCCATTGCGTACAGAGAGACGGGTAACAAAGATTTCTTAAATACATCAATCAAACTATCTGATCACTTTTTGGAGCGTTTACCTAAAGATGGCATTCCTTACTGGGATTTTGATGACCCCAAGATTCCGAATTCACCTAAAGATGCTTCTGCAGCTGCTGTAGCCGCTTGTGGCTTGTTAGAGCTTTCCGGACTTGTTGAAGATGCTATTTTAAAACAAAAATATATTGATGCAGCTAAAGATTTATTAGAGAAATTATCCAGTGAACCTTATTATAGTGGAGATACAAATCAATCTCTTCTCCTGCATTCAACTGGACATCACCCTAATAACTCGGAAATAGATATGCCCATTGTTTATGCCGATTATTACTATATGGAAGCCTTATTACGATTGAAAAAACTTGAGGCATCTAAATAATTTTGATGTAGGGGTAATGG
The DNA here is from genome assembly GCF_018603515.1 of Zobellia barbeyronii. Classification (GTDB taxonomy): domain Bacteria; phylum Bacteroidota; class Bacteroidia; order Flavobacteriales; family Flavobacteriaceae; genus Zobellia; species Zobellia barbeyronii. Next base: position 277,677 of record NZ_JACATN010000003.1, on the reverse strand, counting down.
TTGTTCGTCACAAAGAATGTGGAATAGAATTATATATAGATTTGCTATGCAAAGGATAACTGCTACATGTATCGGGAGGAGTGGAATTATAAAATAACAACCGAATGAAAAACTTTAAAAATAAAGTCTTACTTGTATTAATGTTTTTGGTGTTGGCCACAGCAAGCAGCCAAGAAAGCAATGCGTCAATTCCATCTTTGCCTGATGAGATTATCTATAAAATTATTGAAGGAGATACGCTAAAAATGCAAGTGCTATATCCTGAAAACCTAAAACCAAACAAGGAATATCCTGCTATAGTCTTCTTTTTTGGAGGCGGATGGAACGGCGGAACTACAAAGCAATTTGAGGACCAGGCAAAATACTTCGCTTCTAGGGGTATGGTTGGTTTTTTGGTTGACTATCGTGTGAAATCAAGACATCAGACTACACCATTTGAAGCCGTAAGCGATGCAAAATCGGCTATTAGGTTTGTGAGAGGTAATGCAGCTAAATTTCAAATAGACCCTAATAAAATTGTAGCTTCAGGAGGTTCTGCTGGCGGTCATTTGGCAGCAGCAACGGCAACTTTAGAAGGATTAGATGAATCTACAGATGACCTTTCTATAAGTGCAAAACCTAACGCTTTAGTGCTTTACAATCCAGTAATTGATAATGGACCTGATGGGTTTGAGTACGAACGAATGAACGGCCGTCATATGGAGATATCTCCAAAGCATAATATTAAGAAGGGTACTGCGCCTACCATAATTTTTCTAGGAACAAAAGATGCTTTAATACCAGTATCGACAATGGAAAAATATAAAGTAAAAATGGAGGAAGTAGGAAGCAGGTGTGACCTCTTTTTATACGAAGGTCAAACCCACGGATTTTTTAATAAACCCAGAAGTAACGGTGAGTTTTATATTAAGACTACGAGGGAAGCCGATAAATTTCTTCAATCTATGGGATACTTAAAAGGGAAGCCTAGAATTTAATTTAAAAGTCAAAAAGCCAGATTAAATTATAAACAGCCAAAATGATTAAGATTTTACATTTTCTAAAATATAAGATTCTGGTTCTTATAATCTTAGTGATATTTTTGGGATGTTCTTCATCTGAGAAAACTGAATTAAAATCGCCTGACGGAACTAAAAAAATAAGCGTTACAACAGAAAATGACCAAATAGAATTTACTGTTTTTTATAATGGAAACTCAGTCTTATTACCATCAACTTTAGAAATTATATCAGAGCAGTTGCCTTTTAGCGGCTCTTTGTCTGTATTGAGTACAGAACATACTTCCGAATCAAACACGTGGCATTCAAATTTTCTTGATAATAGTAGTTTTCATGACAACTACAACCAGCTCAAGGTTCTTTTGGATAAGGGTGGTAATCAAATAAGTTTAATTGTTAGGGCCTATAATGAGGGTATTGCTTTGGCGTATGAAATACTCGAGCAAGGCGGAATTACCGAAATTGATTTAGACGAAAAAATCAATTATAATTTTAAAGAGGACTATAAACTGTGGTCAACACCAAAACGAGAAAAGGGTGTTTTAACCGCACAAGGAGAATATAGAAAGATTCCGATATCACAATTACAAAAAGGATGTGAACGCCCATTAGTTATAGAAATGGGAGACAGTTTAATGGTCGCCTTAGCTGAAGCTAAATTGGTAGATTTTGCTCGTCTTAGCTTTGATAAAGGTTCAAGTTCAGAATTTAGTATTGTTTCTTCTTTGGACAGTAAGATGGGTGAGCAGCAACAGGATACCATTACCGGCGCGGTAATCTCTGAACAGCATGAAAATATGATGAAAGTTCATAAAAAGCTGCCATTTCAATCGCCTTGGCGTGTAGTAATGATGGCAGAAAATGAAGGGCAATTATTAACCAATAATTCCATCATTCAAAACTTGAACGATGCTTCTGAAATAAATGATGAATCTTGGATTAAACCAGGGAAGGTAATCAGAGAAGCGACATTAACTACAGAAGGTGGATATGTTACCGTAGACTTCGCCGCAAATCATAATATGCAATATGTGTTATTTGATGCTGGTTGGTACGGGAATGAAATGTATGATTCATCTGATGCGACAACCATTACGGTAGACCCTAATCGTTCAAAAGGACCATTAGATCTAAAAGCTGTAATTGATTACGGTAAAACCAAAAACATAGGTGTCATCCTATATGTCAATAGACGTGCCCTTGAAAAACAATTAGATGAAGTTCTAGAACTTTTCCAATCATGGGGAGTGGCAGGTATTAAATTCGGATTTGTTAGAGTAGGAGACCAAGATGCAACGGCATGGCTACATGAGGCTATAAAAAAAGCGGCAAGTTATAAAATGGTAGTTGATGTGCATGATGAGTATCGTCCAACAGGTTTTTCAAGAACATACCCTAATTTTTTAACACAAGAAGGAATTGCTGGTGATGAAACTACAGTAACCAATGAGCATACTTTAATAACGATGTTTACAAGAATGCTGGCCGGTGCTGCAGATAATACGGTTTGTTATTACAATTCTAGGGTAGATGTAATGGGGTCACATGCTTCTCAACTGGCAAAAACCGTCTGTATTTTTAGTCCGTTACAATTTCTGTATTGGTATGATAAACCTTTGGATTCTCCGGAAAAGAATGATGGTCTTTGGGGAGATACAAGACATATAGGAAACGAACCGGAATTGGAGTTTTTTGATGCTGTACCTACCACATGGGATGAAACCAAGGTACTAGAAGCACAAATAGGAGGAATAGGAGTGATTGCTCGTAGAAAAGGGAACGACTGGTTTGTTGGTGGTATCAACGGAAATCAAGGAAGAACCGTTGAACTTGATTTTTCTTTTTTAGATGAAAATACCCCTTATAAGGCAAAATTGTATACAGATGATAGAATGGTACAAACGAGAACACACGTTAAGATCGAGGAAAAAGAATTGGATTCAAATAGTTTAATTAAATTGAACATTGAAAGAAATAGCGGATTCGCTATGCGTATTCAAAAAACCAATTAATTACAAATCAGACCATATATGAAAAGTAGAATTTTTGTCTTTGTTATTACCATGTTGCTCTTATCGCCAAACCCTAGTTTTGGATTTCAGCAACCTCAAAAAATTAAAAAAACCAACCTAAATTTAAAGAAGGTTAAGGGCCAAAAGAAACGGAATGTAATTTTCATCTTAACAGATGATCACCGTTATGATTTTATGGGCTTTACAGGTAAGGTGCCGTGGCTAAAGACTCCTAATATGGATAAGATGGCGGCAGAAGGTGCACACATGAAAAATGCCTTTGTAACAACGTCTTTATGTTCGCCAAGTAGGGCTAGTATTCTAACGGGAGAGTATTCACATGTACACACGATTGTAGATAATGTAGCTCCAAACCCTGGCAATCTAACGTTTTTTCCAGAGTACCTTCAGAAGGCAGGATACCAAACTTCCTTTTTTGGGAAATGGCATATGGGAGACCATAATGACAATCCAAGACCTGGCTTTGACCATTGGGAAAGTTTTGCTGGCCAAGGAGATTACTATGCGCCCAATCTTAACATCAACGGAAAAAATACGCAATACGATAAAGAGACTTACGTAACAGATTTGTTGACCGAGCACGCAGTGGATTGGTTAGATAATAGAGATGCTGAAAAACCATTTTTCATGTACCTCTCTCATAAGGCAGTTCATGCTATGTTTAAGCCAGCCAAGCGTCATGAAGGTATGTATGCGGGTAAAAAAATAGTGAAACCGGACTCGTATACGCAAACTATTGGTAGTGCTTATAAAAAGTTGAATTGGCCAGAATGGGTTAAAAAACAACGAGATAGCTGGCATGGTGTAGATTACATGTATCACGGAAAGGCAGAAGGTACTTTTGATGATTTGGTACAACGGTATTGCGAAACTTTAATGGGTGTTGATGAAAGTGTAGGAACCGTTATGGAATGGTTAAAGGCCAACGGTCTTGATGAGTCTACCATGGTTATTTATATGGGTGATAATGGATTTAGTTGGGGCGAGCATGGTTTGATAGATAAGCGTCATTTTTACGAAGAGTCGGTTAAAGTACCGATGTTGGTGCGTTGTCCAGAAATTTTTGAAGGAGGGCAGACTATAGAAAGAATGGTGCAAAATGTAGATGTAGCGCCAACTATTTTAGAGTGTGCGGGACTAGAAAAGCCGGATTATATGCCAGGTAAATCATTTGTTCAATTGCTTAAAGGGGATGAGAATAAATGGCGCGATAAGATATTCTACGAGTATTATTTTGAGTACGATTTTCCAATGACACCAACGGTTTTTGGTGTACGAACAGATAAATATAAATACATACGCTACAATGGTATTTGGGATACGAACGAGCTTTATGATATAGAGAATGACCCTAGTGAAATTGTAAACCTTATTGACAAACCAGAATTACAACCCATGATAAAGGATTTTGCCAATAGCCTTTATGATTGGCTAGAGAATAGCGATGGTATGCAGATACCTTTAAAAAGGAATGTATATCACAGAATAGGGGATTACGAACACCCTAACCAATATTAAATTAGAAAAGTCCTTGAGGTAACTGATTGATACGGTATAGAACACCCATGAATTTTAGAAAGATGATGAAGAGAATGAAAAGGAAAGAAGTATGGATTTCGGCATGTATTCTATTTGTATCAATCATTGTTACGGGGCAAACAACAGAACACCCAAGAATTTACGTCACCGATCAAGAAAAGGAAGTCTTTGTAAAATCGGTTGAAAACGTTGAATGGAAAAAGGAACTTGTTGTTAAAAAGAAGGAGCGTTTAGAAAAGTATATTACCTATTGGGAGAATGACCCAGAATGGTTGGTTTCAAGGCTTCAAATGAACTGGAACACTAAGCATACTAAAGTTTTTCTAAAGGGAGGAGATTTTTCGCATTCAGAAGGAAAGGCTCCTGTGGCTACAGTTAGATATTCTGGTACAAGAGATTGGGCAACAGATTATGAGCGCCCCAAGTTAGAAGATGTACAACCCTATTTGGATGATTCTCGTGGTCTGTATTTAAAGCACAAGGAAACCGGGAAAATGGAATGGGTACATCCTTCCAAATCAGGTTTTGCAATAGATAAGATCAATGAGCAGATAATGGAATTGGTTTCAGATGCTGCTTTTTTATATTGGTTTACTGGTGAACAAAAGTATGCAGATTTTGCGGCTCCTGTTTTCTTTACCTATATGGAGGGAATGTATTATAGAGATGCTCCTATTGACTTAGAAAAATCCGAACAGGCCAACATATCCGGCCTTGCTACTTTTGAAGTTATTCATGAAGGTATTGTGGTTTCCTTGGTTACTACCTATGATTTTCTATTCAACTATTTTAAGACGAATAATAAAAAGTTAGACACTTCTGTAGCTGTGCTTCAGAAATGGGGAGACCAAATAATCAATAAGGGAATTCCTGATAATAATTGGAACTTATTCCAAGCTAGGTTTCTTACCTATATTGGTTTGGTTTTAGAGGGGAACGAAAATTATAAGAACGGAAAAGGACAAGAGTATTTTTTAGATCATACTTTTAATATTTCTACGGATAGGCAAATAGCTATCAAAGAAAGTCTGTTGGTATATGACCAAGAAAATGCCATGTGGCCTGAGTGTGCATCATATTCAGTGCATGTGATTACTACCTTTTTACGAATCTTCACTTTGTTAGATCATGCAACGAATGCCAATGAATTTGCTAATTATCCTATAGTAGAAAGGGCAGCCTTAGCCTCTTTTCAGTATTTGTTTCCAAGTGGTTATATGGTTGGTTTTGGAGATTCACATCATAAAATGTTGCCGCCAGAAAATTTTGAGCTTTTAGTTTCAAACTATAAAAAGTACGGTCAAGAAGATAAAGAAAAATTGATATCAGGGCTTTTGTCCCAAAAGGTAAATGATGGTTCGTACGACCGAAAAGCAAAAGATTTCTTTGAGTTGTTTTTCTATACAGATAATTTGATTGATAGTAATTCTGAAGATATAAATACAGATAAGCTCATATCTCCAACTTTTTATGCGCCTAATGTTAGTATGGTCAATCAACGAATGGGAGAGGCTGAAAATGCTGTAATGGCATCCACAGTGGGGTCTTTTGGCAATCATGCTCATGCCAATGGTATTTCATTAGAATTGTATGCGAACAATTATGTGTTGGGTACGGATATGGGGCGTGGCTCTAGTTACTGGCATCCAGATCATAGGGAGTTCTATTCACGGTTTCCGGCACATAATACGGTAGTCGTAGACGGTAAATCTGATTATGCAGCAATGCGGACTTATTTTCCTTTTAAGCTAGAAAATGTATTTCCTAAATCAGGAGAAAGACCTTCTTTTGATAAAGTAACTTTTTCAAACGTATCCTTTGTTGAACCAAAGACGGTTTCAGATCAACAGCGTTTTACGGCAGTAATCGCTTCCAAAAGTCAAAAACCATATGTAATCGATGTATTTCGCTCTAAAAAGCAAAAAGGAGGGAAGCAGAAGCACGAATATATCTATCATAACTTAGGGCAATCATTAGATATTTTTGATGCAAAAAAGAATCTTTTAAATACGGTTTCAACCGATGATTTATCTTCTCAAAAGGGGGATTTAAAAGGTTACGATTATTTTACGGATAAAAGCAAAGTGGTCAATTCTGGTAATATTCAAGCCGTTTTTACGCTAAAAAGTAGTGAAAAGGCCGATAATTTCATGAAACTGTGGGTAAAAGGAAACGAAAATCAAACTTTATACAAAGTCAATTCGCCAAAATCTAATGCCCTTAGTGAGGGTACTGCTCCCGAAGAAGTTCTTGAAAAACCCATACCTACATTAATTTTAAAAAGAGATGAAGCGGCTTGGGGAAATCCGTTTGCGGTAATATTTAATCCTTTTATGGAAGGGGAAACTAATCCCATAGCAAATGTGTCTTTTTCATCTTTAACAGCGTATCCCAATACGCAGATTATTGATGTTTCGCTAAGTGATAAAGTCACTTTAGATCGGATCGTTTTAAATGCATCTGAAAGTGATATTGCAGCCAAAGAAGGTTTCTATCAAAAAGGATTGTTGTCCGTATTGCGATTGACCAATAATGAGGCCGATATCGCATTCATGTTTTTATCCGGAATGGAAAAATTTGAATCGCACGGGTGGGATATCGTTTCATCGGGTAGACCATTTTCGTTTTCGCTTGAAAAAACTACGAATGGGTATGCGGTAAGTAATGACAATCCTATAACCATCAATATGCCTCTACCAAAGGAGGGAAGCCAACCTAAAATACAATTGTTCGAAGGAGGGAAACTCGTAGCCAGCAGAAAGGGAACAACTAACAGGAACAACTCAGGGCAAGTCGTGTTTAAGCTTTCCAAAGAGTATGATAAGGTTTTGATTACCTATTAAACAAATCAAAAAAACATGCAAAAACTCAATAAAATACTTTTCCTGGTCGGCTTTATGGCTCTTCTTTTTTCGTGTACTCAAGAAGAGAAAACCATAGAGATTTATGTTTCTAAATCAGAAGAAAATGAAAAGACAGATGAGATTAATTATAAAACTTTAGAAGAGGCAATTCAGAAAGCATCGGAATTAAAAAAAGATAGCCCAGAAGCTCATATAATTATCAATATCCTTCCAGGAACGTATTACTTATTTAAGCCAATTACAATACCCGCTTCATTGAGTAATTTGACTATTAAAGGCTCGGGAGCTTCAGAAGTTACTTTAAAAGGGGCTGTTCCCATACAGTTGAATTGGCAGAAATATGAAGACCATATGTATGTAGCCAATGTAGATCAAGCCTCAAGTTTCGACCAATTTATGGTCAATGGCAAACCACAGGTTTTAGCCCGATATCCCAATTACGACGAAACTGCACAGTACTGGCAAGGCTATGCGGAAGATGCTTTGTCTAAAGAACGTGTGGCATCATGGGAGAACCCCGCTGGAGCATATTTTCATGCTTTACACGGTGGTAGATGGGGTGGTTTTCATTTTCGTATTACAGGTCTTGACGCCGAGGGGAATCCAATTTTTGAAGGCGGGCATCAAAATAATAGAGCGTCAGAACCGCACAAAGAATTCCGCATGGTAGAGAATGTTTTTGAGGAACTAGATAGCCCGGGAGAATGGTACTTGAATACAGAGGAAAACAAGCTCTACTATTGGCCTTTGGAGGGTACGGATTTGAATACAGCTCAATTGGAGGTTTCGGTATTAAAAAATCTAATTCAGCTTACGGGTACCTTAGAGAACCCGGTAAGGAATGTCACCATAGAAGGGGTGAAATTTGAGAATTCGCAACGCACCTTTATGGACGAATACGAGCCTCTCTTAAGAAGCGATTGGATGATATACCGAGGTGGAGCCGTTTTCTTTGAAGGAACGGAAAATTGCAAGGTGAGCAATAACGAATTCACAAACCTTGGTGGCAATGTAATCTTGGCAAGTAAGTATAATAAAAACCTTGAGATCAAAGGAAATCACATTCATGATTCTGGTGCTAGTGCCGTTTCTTTTATAGGTGACCCTTCGGCAGTGAGGTCTCCTGCTTTTACTTATAAGGAGTTTGTTTCGGTAACCGAAATGGATACCGTATCGGGTCCTAAAAACGAACTGTACCCAAGAGAATGTTTGGTGGAGGATAACCTCATTTATAGAATAGGCAGAATAGAGAAGCAAACGGCTGGCGTTCAAATTTCCATGGCTATGGATATTACTGTTCGGCATAATAGTATTTATGATGTGCCTAGAGCGGGTATCAATATTGGTGATGGTACTTGGGGCGGACATATTTTAGAGTATAATGATGTATTCAATACCGTATTGGAGACCAGTGACCATGGGTCTTTCAATTCGTGGGGAAGAGATAGGTTTTGGCATCCCAAAAGAGGTGTAATGGATAGTTTAACTGATGCAAACCCCAATATGTGGAAATGGGATGCTGTGCATACTACCATCATTCGTAATAACCGCTTTCGTTGTGATCACGGTTGGGATATTGATTTAGACGATGGGTCTTCCAATTATCATATCTACAACAATTTGCTGTTGAACAATGGCCTTAAATTAAGGGAAGGATTTGCTAGGGTAGCCGAGAATAACATCATGGTCAATAATTCACTGCACCCTCATGTATGGTTCAAAAATAGCCAAGATGTATTCCGGCACAACATTGTCCAAAAGTCATATCAAGATATTAGGTTAGACGGTTGGGGAAAGGAATTGGATTATAACTTGTTCCCTAATGAAGTAACCATGATGAAATCTAGAGTGTATGATAGGGATTTGAACAGTGCTTATGGAGATCCATTATTCAAGGACCCTGCGCATCTTGATTTTTCCGTTCTAGAAAATTCGCCTGCTTTCAAAATCGGATTTAAAAATTTCCCGATGGACAAATTTGGCGTGCAAAAGGCCGAGTTGAAAGCACTTGCCAAAACACCTGAAGTACCGGAGCTAAAAAATGAATCAGAGAAAGGAACGGAAACGACACTGGTTGTGACCTGGTTGCGAAATAAACTTAAAAATGTATCCTCAAAAGAAGAGCAATCTGCCTACGGTTTAAAAACAGCTCAAGGGGTAATTATCCTGAGTGTTTGGGCAGAAAGCCCAGCAGTACAGAACAACGGACTAAAAACAGGGGATGTAATAGTACAGGCCAACGGAGAAAAAATTGAAGGAATAACAGACTTTTTTAAAGTTGTTTTGGAATCTAAAACACAAGAGAAATTAGACATTATTGTAGTTAGAAATCAATCTGAACATAAATTATCAATTAGAACCAAGTAATCTTAAGTACAAGAACATGAAAGTAATAATGAAAGTGGTATTGTTCGCATTTGTTGCGATGTTGACTGCGGGCAAAGGACTGGCCCAAGAAAAAGAAGTAAAAAAACTATCTGATGATGAACGCATGGAATGGTGGCAAGATGCCAAATTCGGTATGTTTATTCATTGGGGTGTATATTCTATTCCGGGTGGTGAAAGAAACGGAGAAGTTTGCGGAGGTGGTGCCGAATGGATTATGGATAAATTGGATTATACTATTGAGGAGTATGAAAAATTACCTCCAGTATTTGATCCAGTAAAATTTGATGCCGATGAGTGGGTAGCCATGGCCAAAGATGCCGGAATGAAGTATATTGTAATTACTTCAAAGCACCATGATGGTTTTGGTCTGTGGGACTCAAAAGTATCTGATTATGATATTATGGATTCGTCTCCTTTTAAAAGAGATGTCATCAAAGAATTATCAGATGCGTGTAAAAAACAAGATATTGTTTTCTGTTTTTATCACTCCATTGTAGACTGGCACCATCCTCAGGCTCAGGGCAATTTATTCCCTAATTATAATGCGGGTCAAAAAGACCAAACCGTTGTAAATCCTGAATTTCCAGAATATTTTAAAGATTATCTAAAACCACAGGTTAAGGAGTTATTGACCAATTATGGTGATATAGGTGTAGTTTGGTTTGATGGCGATTGGATTGCAGATTATACAACCGAAATGGGTAAGGAAATGTATGATTTTATCAGGGAGATTCAACCTAATACGATCATAAACAATAGAGTGGATAAGGGCCGTATGGGAATGGAAGGAATGGACCGAGAAGGTAACTTTGCGGGCGATTTTGGTACTCCTGAACAAGAAATACCGGCTACTGGAATCGATTCCGATTGGGAGTCTTGTATGACTATGAACGGGTCTTGGGGGTACAAACCATCAGATGATAACTGGAAAAGCAGTGAAAAGCTGATTCAAAATTTGATTGATATCGTATCAAAAGGAGGGAACTTCCTTTTAAATATAGGTCCTGATGGTCTTGGTCAATTTCCACCAGAGAGCGTAGAAAGATTAAAGGCTATGGGAGACTGGACGGATGTAAACGGTGAAGCCATTTACGGAAGTAGCGCTAGTCCTTATGACAGACCTGAATGGGGCCGTTATACAATTAAAGATGATATTCTTTATGCTCATGTTTTTGATTGGCCCGAAGATGGTAACCTAGTTATCAATAGCGATATAAAATTACAGAGAGCTACTTTATTGGCAGACGGAACTAAATTGAAAGCAGGTCTTACCGATAAAGGGTTGACCATTCAGCTTCCAAAAACGGCTCCTGATGCTGCAGCTACCGTGATTAAAATGACGTTACTCTCCAATGATGATTGGGCTAACTTTGGAAAATATAAAGCTGCAAACGACCAGTTGAAAGCACCTGCTAAAAAAGAGAAACGTGTTGTTTTTATGGGGAATTCTATTACCGAAGGCTGGGGCAAAAACAATCCTGAGTTTTTTGAAAAAAATCCATCATACATCAATAGGGGAATAAGCGGCCAGGTAACACAACAAATGTTGTTGCGTTTTAGTCCAGATGTTATTGATTTGAACCCTAAAGCTGTTGTTATACTTGCAGGAACTAATGATCTTGCAGGTAACCGTGGTCCCATCAGAATGGACCAGATTGCGAAGAATATATTCTCAATGGCTCAGTTAGCTAAAGCGAATGGGATTAAAGTGGTTCTGGCATCGGCATTACCAGCTAATAGTTACTCTTGGAGTCCGTCTATTTCACCTGCTGATCAGATTGTTGAACTGAACAAAAGAATTAAGGCATATGCGGATAAAAACAATATAGTCTACCTAGATTATTATACGCCAATGGTAGATGCGGAAAAGGGCTTAAAAAGCGAGTATGGTAGAGATAGTGTGCATCCAAATCTTGATGGATATAACGTTATGGCTCCATTGGTCAATGAAGCTATTGCCAAAGCATTGAAGAAAAAATAGAAGTATACAATTCAGTATTATTTTGCAGAAGCAAATATAAAATCGCTGTCATATAAAAAATAGATGTATAAAAATCATTGGAATTTTGAGAAGAATAATAACCGATTTTTATTTTGAATAACCTCTTTATAGTCCATTATACAGGTAATGGGCTATAATTTATATGTCCTGAACACTATATTATATTATATATAGCCAAGAACCGATAACATTGTAATGTAATTGGTTCTTGGCTTTTTTTTTAACCATCAACAATATTATAGTTTGTCCCCTTAGGCAGGGGCAATACTTAATTCTATATGATGAAAAAAATACTTCAATTTATATGTTGCTTTACGGTGATTGTTATTCTCAATCAAGATGTTTTAGGGCAAACTTCTTCTGGGTATTTAGATATGTCAACTTATCTAAAATTGGCAGATAGTGATATTATCTATCCGTCTTCTGAACAAATAGAAATGCTTAAAAAGGTACTGCCAAAAGAGGCTTTTCGACCTGCTCCAAAATTATCGGATAGAACGTATTGGGCTGCAATTGCAAACTCTGAATCAGGTCATTATTACTTAGTAAAAGCGAATGGATTACTGAACACAAAACCTGAAGTGCCAATTACGCACAGTATTTATCGTTTAGCGAATAAAGAAGGGAAATTAACTATTACCTATACACCATTATAGATGAATAATTATATACAGAAAGAGACCAAAATGTTGACAAGAAACAGTAGAATATCAATAATTGTCATCAGAACATTTACTTTGGTAGTTGGTTTCTGTTTGTTCACCACTTATATATCAGCTCAGAACTCAGCAGATATACCGTTACCGAAAAATTTAGAACAAGGTTACCCACGATTGTACATCACCAATTCTGAAAAGAAAGACCTTCAGGAAACCATCAAAAAAGAAGCATGGGCAAAAGACGTTTTAGCGGGATTGCATGGTGAGGTAGACGAACATGTAGAGCGTCATGTTAAGGATCCGGAATGGATGGTATCTCGTTTGCAAATGTACTGGAAAACAAAAGCAACCAATGTTTATATAAATGGTCAGGATTATTCTCATGCAGATGGTGAGGCTCCTGTGCCTACGGTGCGTTTTTCTGGTTCGCGTGATTATACTACGCTTTATGGAAAACCAAAGTTAGAAGATATTTTGCCCTATATGGACGACCCCCGTGGTTTGTATTTACCAAATAAGAGTAAAGAAGGTCAGCCGTTTGAGTGGGTAGAGCAATCGAAAACAGGTAGAATTATAAACTCTATCAATGATGAGATTACTGGATTGGCAAGAGATGCAGCATTTTTATATTGGCTTGAAAATGACGAGCATTTCGCAAAGTTTTCCTATGATGTTTTCCATACCTATATGCAAGGTATGTCTTACCGTGGGGAACCTATTGATTTGCTAAACGGACATATTCAAACACTGGTTGGTTTTACCAACTTTCAAGTAATACACGAAGGTATTCTTCGTGAAATAGCCATACTTTATGATTTTTTACATCCGTACATAGAAGCAAACCATCCGGAGCATATTGCTATGTATGATGCAACTATAAAACGTTGGACAGACCTAGTTATAAAAAATGGTGTACCGCAAAATAATTGGAACCTTCATCAAGCCAACATCATCTTAAAAGCAGCCATGGTATTACAAGACGATGAAAACTATGAGGATAAAAAAGGTCGCGAGTATTATATTAATTACATCTTAAATGTTACTTCCGCTAGGCAGTGGTCGCTATCAAAGTTTATTGATTACGGCTATGATGAAAGTAATGGGGTTTGGAACGAATGTCCTAGTTATTCACTTGGGGTAACAAGTAGTCTTACCGAATTTATTCGTGATTTCGATAACACATTTGATCATAACATTCTTCCGTATACCCCTGTAATGAGTAAAGCGGTGAAAATGATGCCACAGTATTTATTTCCAAACAATCAGATTGTAGCTTTTGGAGATTCAAACTACGGGCCAATAAGTACAGAGGCAATAGAAGATATGATTCGTATTGCTCAGAAAAATGGGGACAAAGATTTAGAAAAAGAGTTTACAGGTTTGTATAGATTATTTGCTAAGGATAAAGAGGAATCTGCTCAAAACAGAAAAAGACATTCTAAAGGAATATCTTCTTTTTTTGCAAGTAAACCTTTAGTGTTAAATCAAAACTATAAAGAACACAACATAGAAGATTATATCACCCAAACTTTTAATGCTCCAAGTGTTAGTTGGCATGTGCAGCGTATGGGAAAAGGTAAAGATGGACTAATGGTTTCTTTGAACGGTTCTCTAGGAAACCATATGCATGCCAATGGTATTAATATGGAATTGTATGGAAAGGGATTTGTTCAAGGAGCAGACCCAGGAAAAGGAGCGGGCTATTTGCAACCTATTTATTTGGAGTATTACTCGCAGTTTCCTGCACACAATACGGTTATGGTAGACGGAGCTTCTTCGTATACAGAAATGTTAAGTTACCATGCTTTTGATGTCTTGGGTGAATATCCAAAATCCGAACAGAAAGAAGGCTTTTATGAAGACATCACTTACTCTGATGTTTACTTTTTAGAACCCGAAACGCAGAGTGATCAAAGCAGATTGGTAAGTATTGTAAAAACAGGTGAAACTGCGGGTTATTATGTTGATGTATTTCGCTCTAAAAAACAGCGTAAAGGTGATAAATTTCATGATTACTATTATCATAATCTAGGACAAAGTATGCGTGTAATGGATGCTGATGGAAATTCACTGAAGCTAACAGAAAGTGAGGAAATGGCATTTGCTGGCGGCCACCTTTATGCCTTGGATTATATGTGGGATAAAAAATCGGTAAAGCTAGAAGACGATTACCAAGCTGAATGGAAAATAGACATGCCCGAGGGTGAGGATGATGTTTTTATGAACCTTTGGATGAAAGGCACAGTAGGGCGTGAGGTATTCTCCATAAAATCTCCGCCGAACAAAGCATTTAGAGGCAATCACGGTATACCTTATAAAGTAGATAAAGAACCTTATTTAACCTTTGCCGCAAGACAACACGGGGCTGCATGGGAAAAACCTTTCGTTTCGGTCTATGAACCTTTTACTTCTGCCGAAGGAAAAAGCATAGAAAAGATTTCAGGCTTTGAAGATGAAAACGGGAATAATGAATTTGTTGGGTTGAATATCCTACATAAATCCGGTCGTGAAGATTTCGTGTTTTCATCGGCTAATCATCAAAAAGCAAACTATAAAGCAATGTCTAGTGACGCTACCTATACTTTATTTGGGAATGAAGAGAACGGAGATTGGGTAGTTTTTATAGGCAACGGAAAAGAAGTTTCGGCCAAAGGCCATACTATCATAACTTCTGAAATGGGTAATGTGGTATTGGAGTCAAAACAAGGTGAGTTGCTCTTAAATAATGAAGTTTCTATTACTATTACTTATAAAAATTCAAAAAAGAAATTTGACGCTGGAACATTACGAAAAATTGAAATAGAATAAACTATTAAAGATGAAAAATAACATACTATTTAAAATGCCATCAGTAAAAACATTTAGCACAATTTTCTGCTTGATTGCAGTAAGTTTATGCGCTTACGGACAGCAACAACCATCATTACTTACAAGTGATGGTTCTAGCTTTAATGCACAGTCCTATTTCCCAAAATTCAATTGGGAAACGACCCCGATGTACTATCATTTTGGTGATATTGATCGTGTATTGGAGCCTGAAGAGATTCAATTTATTTCAGATAGAACAGATTTTATCTGTATGGAGAAATCTCACGCATACAATTTGCTTGGTGACCAGGTATTGGGGACAAAGCACGAGGTGGAAGCATTTCATGAAGTTGAGCCTGAGATCAAAGTGTTGTTCTACTACAATTCTTATGTGGCATGGCCCTTTCCACGTTTTAATAAAGAATTTACACCGGATGGCATTGCGAAAAACGAAGAATTGACCAAATTTTTGGCACGTGACCCAAAGACTGGAAAACTCTTGGAAAAAACAAGAGGACCGGCATTTTCGTACTATTTTGATGCATTAAACCCTGAATTTCGTGAGTGGTGGGTGGCATCAGCTATAGAAGGCGTTAAAATTTCGGGTGCTGACGGTATTTTTATAGATCGTATGAACGTGGACGAAAATGCAGATTATCATGTTGATGATATAGCGGAATTAGCAAAAGCCAAAGGTGAGATGATGGCTGCGCTCAAAGAACAATTGGGGCCAGATAAAATATTGATTGGTAACAATGCCGCCAGAACAAAAGAGGTTTTTCCTCATTGCGATGCTTTTATGTTTGAGCATTATAACGCTACTGTCACCAATAAAGAAAACCTACTTAAAGAATGGGGAGATATGGCCCGCATTGCAGAGGCCGGTAAAATTTCAATCTATCGTTTTGGTGCTAAAGGAAAAGGAAAAAATGATATTACGACGGGAGCAACAAAGACCGATGGAATAGAGAAAAGGTCTCATGATCAATTAGAATTTCATCAAGCCTGTTACCTTATCGGCGCTCAACCTTATTCGTATTTTCAGTGGAATTGGGGTTGGAACCTGGAAGATGGCAATCTGGTAGATTACCCTTCATTACAAAAACCATTAGGGAAGCCAACAGGTGTCTTTAAGCGCGTAAAGCCAGATGGATGGATATTCACACGTGAATTTGAACATGCAAGTGTTTGGGTAGATACGGAGGCAAGGAAGGCGAAAATTACATGGCATTGATAGATTTTCTTAATAAAATATTTACGTGTATTTATAGGGTTTGGAGTAATACTTTTATTGCCTGAACCACGAGAGTACATGATAGTTAAGCAAAAATAAAAGGTTAGTTTTATGCAGAAACGTTGCTTTTGGGTATAGAACTAAACTCCTTAAGAATATCAAACCCTTGTGTAACCCCTATTTTTAGGGAAAAGAATCATGAGTTATAGTATAGGGCATATAATTTATATGCTATTTCTATCACTAGAATTACATTGCGATTGAATTATAACTTCATAAACTTTAAGTGAAATGACCTTTCGTATTTTCTCCTTTGTGGTACTGATTGTGTCAGTTATGTCTGCTGGAGCACAGGATGGGAAAGAACCTTCTCAACCTAATAAAGCAGGTATCTATGATTTTATACCTGGTCTTAAAAAGAGTCAAGATTTACGTCATTTGGTGAATTTGCAAAAAAGAGAAGAAACCATACCTGAGCGTTTAAAAACTGTTGGCTATTCAACGGCATTGGTGGGTAAATGGCAATGCGGTTCACTTTTTAATAACCGTGCCCAACCGCAGCCAGATTATTTTGGATTCGATTATTGGTTCGCTACGCATACCAATGCGTCGCCTAGTCATGAAAATCTCAAAAAATTCGTCAGAAATGGGGAGAATGTGGGTCCAATAGAAGGCTTCAGTTGTCAGATTGTAGTGGATAAAGCTTTTAGTTGGTTAGACAAAAAAGATAATGATAATCCGTTTTACTTGCAGGTAATTTTTCATGAACCCATTGCATTACTGGAAGAAATTATTGAGACATAATTTGTAAGTCTAGAAAGACTGTAGAGGGAATGCAACGCAGTAGAAATAGAATATAAATAACCAAACAACGAGAATATTAGAAAATGAAAAATCAAAAAAACTCTTTTCAGTTATATCTTATTGCTACTTTAGTTTGTGCAATTAGCTTTGGCAACCTGCAAGCTCAGAAATCTAGCGATAAAGGTTTTGTAGACCTTTTTAATGGTAAGGATTGGAATGGATGGCATCTTAAGTTGAGAAATGGAGATGAGGAGATGGCGAAAAAAGTGTACGCTATTGAAGATGGAATTGTACATGTTTTTAAAGATTCTCCAGATAGTTTAAATCTTAATACAGGTGATAATGGCACGCATGGCCTATTTTATACCGATAAAAAATATAGTAAATATATTCTTAGATTTGAATATAAGTGGGGTGAGAAAATAACGAACAATTTTGATCAGTGGCAGTATGATGCCGGTTGTTATTACCACGTATTTGATGATAGCGTATGGCCTAAGGGCATTGAATATCAAGTACGGTATAACCATTTAACGGAAAGAAACCACACAGGAGATTTTTGGGCTGCAGGCACAACTCTAGATTGGTACTCTGCAGATGGCGAAACTTTTAGTACTCCAAAGAATGGAGGGAAGAAAAAAGAACAAAGTAAAAATGAACTTCATGCTTCTAAAGAGGCGGAATTCAATGCTTTAAATGACGAATGGAATAAGTGTGAGATAATTGTGATGGGAGATGAATATACTATTCACAAGCTAAACGGAAAGATTGTAAATATGGGCACAAACCTTTCTGTTAGTGAGGGGATAATAGGATTTCAATCTGAAACAGCCGAAATATTTTATAGAAACATCAAGATAAAGGAATTAGATAAGTCAATTGCGATGAAGAAATTCTTAAAAAAATAAAATTTAAGAATTAGATAAGTTGAATGAGGAAGAAGCCTTAAAATAAGTTAGGCTTATAGCAAATAGTATGATAAAAAAGATAAAAAGTAAAATAGTAGCGAGTTTCATCCTAATGTCAGTTTCCATGATAGCAAGTGCACAGGAGGAAACTGTAAAGATTAATGATACGCTTACGGCAAGTACCACACTAGTTTATCTAGATTCTTTTCAACTGGGTCTTGAAAACTGGAAGGTAGAGCAGATGCCCGAAGGTACCGCCCAAGTAAAAGATGGAAAGTTAGAAATCACAGATGTTGCCGGTTGTACTATTTGGCTCACTAAAAAATTTGAAGGTCCGCTTATGATAACATATGACGCTTGTGTTATTGGTGAAGATGGCCCGCAAGACCGTGTATCAGATCTTAATTGTTTTTGGATGGCTCAAGATATGGAGCACCCTAATGACCTATTCGTTAATTCAGAAAAGCGTGGTGGTAAATTTTCCAACTATGATAATCTTCGGCTTTACTATATAGGTGTTGGTGGTCATGACAATTCTAAAACTCGTTTTCGTAGATATACTGGCGATGGCGAAAGGCCTTTGTTGCCAGAGCATGATTTTACAGATAAAAAATACCTTATTCAGGCTAACAAAGTCACTAAGATTAAAATCATAGCATACGATGGAATCGTCCAATATTATAGAGATGGCGAACGTATAATTGATTTTTATGACCCTAACCCTTATACTTCAGGCCATTTTGGCTTTAGAACGGTGAATAATCATATGACCATAGAAAACTTTAAAGTCTTTAGTCTAAAGAGTGAGAAAATAGCGAAGTAACAACAAAATGAAAACAATGAAAATCAACCTAACTAACCCTTTAAACCTTGCTTATCTAACAGCAATCTGTTTGATGGCATCTTGTGAATCTACTACTAAGATTGAAACGGTATCAGTAGAAGTAAAAAACGACCTTAATTTTTCTAGAATTGAAGTCGTGGGCGCAAACGCTGCCGACTTATCCGCTGTTTTAAAAAATAACTCGGAAAGCAATATTCGAGTAAAGAAAATAGGTGGTCAAGAATACCTGCGTACGCAATGGGTAGATAATGATCAGGACGGCACCAATGATGAATTACTTTTTCAAGCTGAGGTTCCCGCAAATAGCACCTCCGAATATGTTATTCTTGTGGATAGCGTAAAGGCACCGGCAGAAAGTGATGTTATTGCATATTCACGTCTCGTACCAGAAAGAACGGATGATTATACCTGGGAGAATGATAAAGTAGCTTTTAGAACGTACGGTCCTACAGGAGAAAAAGAAGCGTTGGCAGGTGTTTCAGGAAGTACACTTTCTAGCGGAATAGATTTATGGCTAAAACGTACCGATAAATCTATCATAAACAAATGGTATAAGGCACATACAATTAAATCAGGTTCTTATCATATTGACCACGGTGAGGGTTACGACCCGTATCACGTAGGAAGCAGTAGAGGAACAGGTGGTATTGGTATCTGGGATAATGATAGCCTTTTAGTATCTAATAATTTCACGGCATCTAGAACTTTGGCAGCAGGTCCATTACGCACAGTGTTTGAACTGGATTATGCTCCGTGGAGTGCATATGGAGTAAAAGAGACCAAACGTATAACTCTAGATTTAGGTTCCAATTTTTCCAAGTTTGATATTAGTCTTTCTTCAGATAAAGAGGTGCCAAATTACACGGTAGGTATTACGTTGCATAAAAACGAAGGTGAAGGAGCTGTGAACAAAGAAGAAGGTTGGTTCCGTCATTGGGAAACTATAGATAGTTCTAAAGTAGGTGAGGGTATAGTTATAGACCCAGCAATAGTGGAAAATGCTATAATCCACAAATCCGATGCTGTGGATCAGAGTAATCTTTTAATCGTAACTAAGCCTCAAGAGAAACTGACGTACTACGCAGGTTTTGCTTGGGATAAAAGTGGACAAGTAGGTTCTTTGGAAGACTGGGAAAATATGTTGAAACAACAGTCTCAGGCTTTGTCTAGTCCGTTATCAGTTTCAGTTAAAAAATCTAAATAAACCACCATGAAAACTAAATTATTTTTCACATCATTTGTGGTTGCCTTAGCAGGGTTTTTATTCGGTTTTGATACCGTTGTAATTTCTGGAGCAGACCAACAGCTACAGACTTTATGGGGTACGTCAGACATTTTTCATGGTACGTTCATTATGTCAATGGCATTATGGGGTACAGTAATAGGAGCTATTTTTGCATCCATTCCTTGCGATAAAATAGGAAGAAAAAACACCCTTTTATGGATAGGTATATTATACTTTGTATCTGCATTAGGTTCAGGTCTCGCAGATGACCCGTATTTATTTTCTTTCTTCCGTTTTCTTGGAGGTCTGGGAGTAGGGGCATCAACTGTTGCAGCACCTACCTATGTTTCTGAAATTGCTCCGGCTAAAAACCGTGGTAGATTGGTGGCATTGTATCAATTCAATATTGTTTTCGGAATTTTAATCGCCTTCGTATCCAATTATTTATTGAAAGATTTTGGATCAGAACCTTGGCGTTGGATGATTGGTATAGAAGCACTTCCTGCCTTAATCTATACTGTGGCTATGATAGGAGTTCCTAAAAGTCCACGATGGTTGTTAGAGAAGAAAAACGACTTGGAGGGAGCAAAAAGAATTCAATTGGAACTTACCGGAACTGAATTGGACGAGTCCGTTATTGAGCAGTTAAAAGAAGAACAAACAGAGAAATCTGCCCTGTTTGTCAAGAAATACAAATTTCCTTTAATGCTAGCATTTTTGATTGCTTTCTTCAATCAATTGTCAGGTATTAATGCCTTTCTATATTATGCGCCTCGGATATTTAGTTCCGCTGGTTTGGGAGAAAATACGGCTTTATTGAGCAGTATTGGTATTGGTATAACCAATTTGGTTTTTACGCTATTGGGCCTTTATTTAATTGATAAAGTAGGTCGTAAAGTTCTTATGTACATTGGTTCTATCGGTTATATTATCTCATTAACTATGGTAGGTGTTGCTTTCACATTAGAGTGGCAAGGCCTAATGGTACCTATTTTCTTATTCCTGTTTATAGCTTCTCACGCTATTGGGCAAGGAGCGGTAATTTGGGTTTTTATATCAGAGATATTTCCAACAAATTTACGAGCACAAGGGCAGTCCTTTGGTAGTTCTACCCACTGGGTATTAGCTGCATTGATTACGCTTTTTATGCCAATAGCCATGGGTAGTTTTGACAACCCTGGAATAGTGTTTTTCTTTTTTGGTGGTATGATGGTACTGCAGTTGCTGTTCGTCATATTTATGATGCCAGAAACCAAAGGAAAGACCTTAGAAGAATTACAGAAAATGATAACAAAATAATTAAATCTAAAATTTAGACATGGAAGTTAAGTACGCAGTGCATCCTGATGATGCCAAATTATACGACACACAAAGAATTAGAAAAGAGTTTCATAGTTCAGACCTAATGGGCGAGGATGCTATAAAAATGATTTACACACATTACGATCGTTTTATATATGGTACCGCTTTTCCTAAATCTAAGAGCCTTTCATTACCAACTTACGATGAGTTGAAAGCCAATTATTTTTTAGAGCGAAGAGAATTGGGAATTATTAATGTTGGAGGTAAAGGTACCGTAACCGTAGATGGTGAAGTATTTGAACTTGGAAACTTGGAAGCCTTATACGTAGGTAAAGGTTCAAAAGAGGTGACTTTTGCAAGTACAGATGGCTCTGATGCTGCACAATTCTATTTGAATTCAGCTCCGGCGCATAAAGAATATCCAAATAAAAAAGCAACACGTTCAGATGCTAATATAGTAGAATTAGGTGCTGTTGAAACAAGTAACGAAAGAACATTATACCAATACATTCACGAAGACGGTATTCAAAGTTGCCAGTTGGTAATGGGATATACGGAATTGAAAAAAGGTAGTGTTTGGAACACGTTTCCACCGCACACCCATGAGCGTAGAATGGAAGTCTATTTTTATTTTGATATTCCAGGAGACAATATTGTAATGCATTATATGGGACAGCCTCAAGAGACGCGCCACGTTGCCATGAAGAATTTTGAAGCCGTAGTTTCTCCACCATGGTCTATCCACTCAGGTTCAGGTACTAGTAACTACAGATTTATCTGGGGAATGGCAGGTGAGAACAAAGCATTTACAGATATGGATGGCGAACCTTTACAGGGCGTACTTTAAGATTTTAATAAACACAAGGAAGAACGAATATGATATTGAATAAGTTCGATTTAAAAGGAAAAACGGCTTTAGTAACTGGTTGTAAACGCGGTATTGGTTTTGCCATGGCTGAAGCTTTGGCAGAAGCAGGTGCTAATATTATTGGGGTTTCCGCTACTTTGGAGCTTTCGGGTTCTAAAATAGAAAAGCGGATAACTGAATTGAATAAAAGCTTTAAAGCCTATCAATGTGATTTTAGTGATAGAAAAGCTTTGTATGCTTTTATTGAAAAAGTAAAAAGTGAAAACCCTATCATAGATATCTTGGTAAACAACGCCGGTACTATTTTAAGACAACCTGCAGCAGAGCATACAGATGAACTATGGGACAAGGTAATTGAAGTAAACCAAAATGCCCAGTTTATTCTGTCTAGGGAAATAGGTAAGGAAATGGTAAATAGAGGAAGCGGGAAGATTATTTTCACAGCTTCTTTATTGACTTTCCAAGGAGGAATTACCGTGCCAGGCTATGCCGCTTCAAAAGGAGCTATCGGTCAATTAACTATGGCATTATCTAATGAGTGGGCATCCAAAGGAGTACAGGTAAATGCTATTGCTCCAGGATATATTTCTACGGATAATACAGAAGCTTTGCGAAAAGATGAAGACCGTAGTAAGTCTATTTTAGGAAGGATTCCTGCGGGAAGATGGGGAGAACCAGAAGACTTTAAAGGACCTATTGTTTTCTTGGCCTCAGAAGCTTCTAATTATATGACAGGTACCGTAATGTTGGTTGACGGTGGCTGGATGGGCAGATAGTAGAAAAACAATATTTTTTTAAATATAGTACAGCATGAAAATTAATAACAGGAGTTTCTTATGGGCTTTTTCCGTGGTGATTATTTTATCGTCATGTAAAAGCGAAGAAAAAAAAACGGAAACTAAAAAACGGCCAAACTTTCTTTTTGTTTTGGTAGATGATCAATCACCTTTTGATTTACAGGTGTATGATCCAAAGTCAATATTAGAAACTCCTATTATTTCTAAATTAGCATCAGAAGGTACGGTTATAGAAGCTGCCCACCATATGGGCTCTATGAACGGTGCGGTATGTACACCTTCTAGACATATGATTATGACGGGGCGTACCCTGTGGCATTTACCGCCTAGTGCAGAATTTCAAAAGAACACGGCTCCTCATGAACTAGATAAGCAGACCATTGGGGCTGTTTTCAATAGAGCAGGTTATAATACTATGAGAACTTGTAAAAAAGGTAACTCATATCCTGGCGCAAACGAACAGTTTACGGTTGTTCATGATGCTGTAAAAAGAGGGGGTACTGAAGAGACAGGAAGTGCTTGGCACTCCAAACAAGTTTTAGAATATTTAGGAGATCGAGAGAAAGTTAAAGAAGAAAATCCCTTTTTCATATATTTTGGATTTTCCCATCCACATGATACCAGAGACGGTACGCCAGAGTTGTTAGCGAAATATGGAGCGGTAAATCATACGGACAAAAATAGTCTTCCTCCGGCCAATGATAAACAGCCACCACTTCAAGATAATTATTTAGAAGCACATCCTTTTTTCCATGGTCACCCAGAGCTTAGGGATGAAGAACGGGTAAGTGGAGTATGGAAAAATAGAGATGAACAGACCGTTAGAAATGAGTTGGGTAGGGAATATGCCTGTTCCGAAAACATAGATATTCAGCTAGGCAAAGTACTAAAGAAATTAGAAGCCATGGGTGAATTGGACAACACCTATATTGTTTACACTTCCGATCACGGAATGTCTATTGGAAGACACGGACTTATGGGAAAACAAAACTTATATGAGCATACATGGCGGGTACCCATGATTATTAAAGGACCTGGACTTCCATCAGGCAAACGCA
Source organism: Zobellia barbeyronii (assembly GCF_018603515.1). Classification (GTDB taxonomy): domain Bacteria; phylum Bacteroidota; class Bacteroidia; order Flavobacteriales; family Flavobacteriaceae; genus Zobellia; species Zobellia barbeyronii. The sequence continues at coordinate 253,346 of NZ_JACATN010000003.1, read as the reverse complement.
CAAAGGGGAATGTTTATTTATTAGATGTCTTACCTACCTTATGTGATTTGGCAGGCATAGAGATTCCAGAAACTGTAGAAGGAACAAGCTTTAAGCCTGTTTTGGAAGGTGAAAAAGAAACTGTTAGGGATGTGTTGTACGGAGTATATTGTGGAGGAACAAAACCAGGTATGCGTACGGTAAAAAAAGACGACTGGAAATTAATCAAATATGATGTAATGGAAGGTGCAGTGCGTGAAACACAACTATTCAATTTGGCTGAAAACCCAAATGAATATTTAAAAGAGCATAATAAAGAAGGCGAAATGCTAACCAATTTGGCAGATAATCCCAAATATGCGGATAAGCTGGCAGAAATGGAAGCGTTGTTATTGACGGAAATGGAAGCATATGAAGATCCGTATAGACTTTGGGACCAACAGGCAAAATAGAATTCCAGTCTTATAAATAGTATAGTATTACATGAAACTTCATTTGTTAAATAGGGCATCTGTATCTGATCGGTCATTTTCGGTCAATCATAATCTGTACCCTAATTTTTTAAGGGTTTGGCATTATCACCCAGAGATTGAGTTGGTGGTAATTCTAAAAAGTTCTGGAACACGTTTTATAGGAGATAACATAGAAAAATTTCAAGAGGGAGAAGTAGTACTCATCGGTAAAAATGTTCCGCACATGTGGTTAAACGATGAGGTTTATTTTCAGCCAGATAGTAAATTGGAAGCGGAGGCTCTGGCCATACATTTTACTAGAGATTTTTTAGGAAAAGGTTTCTTTGATATCCCAGAAATGAAACAAATTTCCGACCTTTTAAATAGAGCTAATAGAGGTATTAAGTTTAATACGTTGAGTACGGATTTGGTGGGTCAAATCATGAATCTAAAAGACTTCGATACTACTACACGTGTATATAAAACTATTGAGGTTTTGGTTGCTTTATCAAAGCAAGAAAATTACCAGTTATTGTCAAGTACAAGCTTTGTAAATGCTTTTCAAAAAGCCGATAACTCACGAATGGATAAAATATATGCCTACGTATTCGAAAACTTCAATGATGGTATTAGCGCCAGCGATGTTGCTGAAATGACAGGTATGAACAAATCTGCATTCAGCAGATTTTTCAAGAAAGCCCATAGTAAATCTTTTACTAGATATCTTAATGAAATAAAGGTGGGCTACGCTTGTAGGCTCCTTTTGGAAAACAAGGAAAGTATCACCTCTATAGCATACTTATCCGGGTTTAATAATATCTCTAATTTTAATAGGCAGTTTAGGACTATTCATGGGATGGCACCTTCCGCTTATTTAAAATATTATTCTTCAAACGACTAGAAAATGCATTTGCGTGCAAAAAAAGTATCAGAAATTGTATTTTTTTTGGTAGTTGACCACACGATAGATTATTAGTTTTAACCACATTGGAATATTGATAATAAACTCTCTAATTATTTAAGTAATTCTAATAGTTCGTTTGTTTAATTGAGTATTTCTTATTTATAATCCTTTTACAAGTTGATTTTATTTAAAATCGGTTACTGTAAATAGTGTTCGAATCAAGAACGGTACGAAACAAATTCTTTTTCAAAATTTAAAAATGCATTTACTTCAATTTAAATATTTTCGGTTTAATCTAATGACTTTGGTAGTCGGCTTTTTTCTGATTACCCACACACATTCTTTAAGTGGTCAAAGTACTGGTTCAACAGGTAAAGATAAAAATCACCTTCTTGAAAAGAATGTTGACGGGCCTTTATTGGTAAAGACTACTTTAATTGAAAGTGGTGTGTTAGAAGCCCCGAAGTATAATTTTACCAATGAGTTTGATGCTGAAAAATCAGAAGAGAATATAAAAGGAATTTTTTATGAAGGCCTATCTTTTAAAGGAAAACCAACAAAAGTTTTTAGCTGGTACGGAGTTCCCGAAAACCTGACTAAAAATGATAAAGTCCCTGCAATAGTCTTAGTACATGGAGGTGGAGGTACTGCATTTATTGATTGGGTTAAAGAATGGACCAACAGAGGGTATGTTGCAATAGCAATAGCATTGGAAGGCCAAATTCCCGGAGATAAAATTGAAGGCGAGAATGGTAAAAAGGAGTATCAGACCTTTGAGTATTCCGGACCCAAGCGTCAAGGTTTTTTTGAAGATGTAGTTGTAGAGAAATTAGAAGACCAATGGTTCTTTCACGCGGTGGCAGATGTTATGTTGGCTACAAGCTTATTGAAAAGCCTACCAAATGTAGACGAAAACAAAATCGGGATTACCGGTATTTCTTGGGGAGGTATTCTAACCAATGTGATAACAGGCGTTGACAATCGGTATGCTTTTGCCATACCTGTTTACGGTTGTGGATATTTACAAGAAACTCCTAATTATAGTAATCTATTAAGTCAGTTAAGTAAAGAGCAACAAACGTATTATTTAGATACTTGGGAACCTTCTTTATATGTGCCACTTCAAAAACAACCCACACTTTTTGTGAATGGTACCAACGATTTTCACTTTACTATGAACAGTTTCACTAAAACTTACGAAGCTTCTCCCAATGAAAAATATCTATCAGTTGGGCATAATATGAAACATGGTCATCAAGCAGGATGGGCACCGGAGTCAATTTACTCGTTTGCAGAATATATGACAAACAACGGTACTGCACCAGAATTACCAAAACTCATTCAAAACAAAAACAAGAAGTTGTTGTATCAATATCAAGGAAAAGTAGATAAAGCTTATTTGTACTATAGCACAGATACTAGTGATTGGGGAAAGGACAGTTACCAATGGATAGAAACCACTACTGAAGTATCCGATACCAATAAAACAATTTCAGCAAAGCTTCCTGAAGAAGCAGTTGCTTATTTCATAAATGTAATCAATTCAGAAGGCAGAATGTATAGTTCTCCTATGAAGATAGTGGATGGTAATCGTCCATAAATTTGTTATAATTAATCGAATTCAATTTAAAGTCCAAACCAATGAAATTTAAGAATACCAGGGTAAATATAGTGTTGATATTATTTGTGACGTTCCTCTTTCAAGGTGGTTCTGTATTCAGCCAAAAGAAAGAAAAAGGAGAAAATATGGACGAGATGTGGGGACATCAAAATTCATTGGGAGCAAATGCACCTGACTCTAGAACAAAATTATTTGATGATGGTAATTACGCCATGTTCATTCACTGGGGCATCTATTCCAAGATTGCCAACACATGGAAAGACAGTACATATTATGGCATTAGCGAATGGATAATGAACCCCAGAAGAGCAAATATTCCCGTGGACGAATATATGGCAGAGGCAAAAACCTTTGACCCTGTAAATTTTGATGCTATGGCAATTGCCCAACTCGCTAAAGATGCCGGAATGAAATATATAGTGGTTACCAGTAAGCACCATGATGGTTTTGCCATGTACAATTCTAAAAGCAACGATTTTAATATAGTTAAGGCCACGCCTTTTGCCAGAGACCCTATGAAGGAACTGTCAAAGGCATGTAAAGAATTAGGCCTTGGTTTTGGTTTTTATTATTCACACAATCAAGATTGGACATTTCCAGGAGGCAATGGAGGACCAAAGGTGAACGAGAAAGGGAAAGAGGTAGGCTTTGATTATTACTTCAAAGAAAAGTGTCTTCCGCAGGTTAAAGAAATTGTAACCCAATATGGTGATATCGCCATGGTCTGGTTCGATACGCCTGGCAATATGGAAAAAAAATATGTGGAAGAATTGGTAGAAGTAGTTCGCAAACATCAACCTAATGCTATGATTTCAGGAAGGGCCGGTCATGGTTTAGGAGATTATAAATCTTTAGGGGATATGAACATTCCCATAAAAAATATTGGTGGGTTATGGGAAACTGTAGATGTTACCAACGATTCTTGGGGCTACGCTTGGTACGACCAAAATTGGAAAAGCCCAAAACGGATTTTAAAAAGTATTATTTCTACAGTGGCCCGTGGAGGGACGTATATGCTAAATGTGGGGCCTGCACCAGACGGAACAATTCCTGCGGAGGCTCAAGAATCGCTAAGAGCATCAGGAGAATGGATTAGCAAGTATCCTCAGGTGGTATATAAAACAGGAGCTTCGCCATGGGGTCATGCATTGCCATGGGGTGATGCCACCGTAGCGGCTGATGGCAAATTGAACCTTTGTGTTTACCAATGGCCATTAGATGGTAAACTGTGGCTTCCAGGGTTAAAGAATACGATTAAGTCTGCTGATTTATTAGTGGATGGAAAAGGACAAAAATTAGAAACCACAACTGAAGATGGTTGGGTTGCTATTTCACTACCAGCAAGACGAAACGAAAGATTAATATCGGTTATAGAGCTAGAAATAGAGGGTAGCCCAGAGGTGGCTGTATCCAATAGTATAGACCCAGTTTTTTCAACGGTGCTGCCAGTTGACTTTGCTACGGCCGAGGGTTGCGCCATTGCGGAGAAAAGATGGATGGAAAAATTTGGGGAATGGAAACATATTGAGCAAGCACAAGATTGGAAAGAAGGAAGTAAAGTGACTTGGGAAATAGAGGTGAAAGATCCGGGTTATTATCAAACGGAATTAAACTATGCAGGTGAAGGTCGTTTGGTTTGGAATATAACTTCAGATGAGGGAGTTGTAGTTCAGAATCAGCAAAATTCATCAGAGGTATATAGTTATTATGAAATGGGACTTATAAAGTTTAATAAGCCCGGAAAGCATACCATAACAGTTTCTTTGGTAGATGGAAAAAAGAGCAATGCAAGTCTAAAAGAAATACGATTGACACCAGAAGGAAGTATGGAGTAAGACCTTAAGGAACCCAATCCATATCTTGTGTCCAATACTGGGAGGGATTGTTTGTAAAGGAACAATCTAAAACTAATAAAGAAACCGATTATGAATTTACCGAAATATAAAGCATTAAGAATTTTACTTTTATTGTTTTCAATAACTCTGGGCGCCCAGAACATCCAAAAACCAAATATCATTGTTATTTACACAGATGACCAAGGGTATGGCGATGTAGGGGCACTTAATCCCGATGCTAAATTCAAAACGCCAAATATGGATAAATTGGCCAATGAGGGCATCATTTTTACGGATGGGCATAGCAGTGATGCGGTATGTTCCCCATCTAGATACTCCTTGCTAACAGGGCGATACAGTTGGAGAACCTCTTTAAAAGAAGGAGTTTTAAGAGCTGATGGGCCTTGTTTAATAGAAAAGGATAGGATGACCATTGCTTCTTTACTTCAAGAAAACGGCTATAAAACTGCCATGATAGGAAAGTGGCATCTTCAAATGGAATTTGAAGGGAGTTTGGGCAAAGAACGTGACTGGTCAAAGCCTTTTACAGATGGGCCAATAGAGAAAGGATTTGATTATTATTTTGGTATTCCAGCTTCTATGAATTACGGTATTTTAACGTATTTAGAAAATGATAAGGTGTTAGACCCTCCTGTATTATGGACTAAAAAGAAAGCGGATAAAAGACCACGTGCATTTAGTGATAGTATTAACCCGAAAGGGTATAGAATGACACCACCCTACATAAGTGAGCGTAAAGAAGGCACCAATGGATGGGTAGAAGTGGCACCATCATTTAACGATGAATTAGTTCTAAAGACATTTGCCGATAAAGCGGTGGATTATATTAGCGAATCTGCAGCGGAGGCCAAAGCGGGTAAACCGTTCTTTTTGTATTTACCATTGACCAGTCCGCATTTACCGCATTGTACGCATCCTGATTTTCAAGGGAAGAGTAACTGCGGAAATTATGGCGATTTTATGGAAGAAACCGATCATAGAATCGGACATGTTCTAGAGGCATTAAAGGCAAATGGAATTGAAGACAATACCCTGGTAATTTTTTCATCGGATAATGGCGCGGAGACCAACTACGTTTATCAACGAGAAAAATATGGACACTATAGTAGCCTCAACTTTAAAGGAGGTAAACGAGATATCTATGAAGGTGGACATCGGGTTCCTTTTCTAATGCGTTGGCCTAACGGAATACAAGCAGGGGAGAAGTCAGATGTGCCCGTTTGCCAGACCGACTACTTGGCTACCATTGCTGATATTATTGGAGTAAAACTTCCTGATAATGCGGGTGAGGATAGTTATAGTTTATTACCCATTCTAAAAGGGGAGCGATATGATAAAGCGGTAAGAGGAGCTGTAATTCATCATTCCGTTTCGGGAAATTTTGCAATTAGAGAAGGGAAATGGAAACTAAATATGTTTCGCGGTTCTGGAGGTTCTTTGGAGCCTAAGATTATTGAGCCAAAAGAAGGTGAAGCCATATATGAGCTTTACAATATGGAAGAAGACCCAGGAGAAACAACAAATCTTTATTTTAATAATCCGGAAGTAGTAAAAAAGCTTACTCAGAAAATCACCAAAATTATTGAAGAGGGGAGAACTACACCCGGTACACCACAATCTTATGTAAAAGAAGGTTGGGACATGCCAGATTGGACTAAGTCATAATTTCAATGTAGAATCATTAGAAACACTACAAAACCAAATAAGACCAAGAAATGAAAATAGGAATAAAACTCTTGCTTTTTAGCACTTTGATGATTCTTTCGTGTGGAGAAAAACAAGAAGCTAAAAAGGAGATAGCGGTTGAACAGGATACCCGGCCTAACATCATATTCATTTTTGCCGATGATTGGGGGTATGGTGACTTAGGTATCCATGGTAGTACGTTTTGTGAAACCCCAAACCTTGATAAAATGGCCGCTGAGGGCATCGATTTTCAAAACTTCTCTGTGGTGAACCCTGTTTGTTCACCTAGTAGGGTTGCAGTAATGACGGGACAATTTCCGGCGCGACAAAGTGTGCACGGTCACTTTGCATCCGTGGAATCACATATGAAAAGAGGTATGCCAGATTGGTTAAACCCTGAAGCTCCTTTACTTCCAAAAATGCTAAAAGAATCAGGTTATGCCACTGCTCATTTCGGCAAATGGCATCTTTCCAATACCCATGTTCAAGATGCACCTAGTCCACTAGAATATGGTTATGATGAGTACGGCGCATTTAATTTGCCGAGTGACCTACACCAAATGCAAGCAGACTCAACGTTGTATAAAACAATCGATTTTGTAAAACGGAACAAGAACAAACCATTTTTTGTAAATGCTTGGATTCACGCCACGCATACCCCGCATTATCCTAAGGAAAAGTACATGCAGCAATTTGCTCATTTAAAGGAGCAACAACAGGTTTACGCAGCGGTGATAGCGGAGTATGATGCTCGTATTGGTGAGCTATTTGAAGCTTTGAAAAGTTTAGGTTTAGATGAAAATACATTGGTAGTTTTCTCATCGGATAACGGACCGGAAATTACAGGTGATAAAAAAATAATAGAAGACAATTCTACAGGGCCCGGAAAGGGAACCTATTACTCTGTGGGTGAAACAGGCGGTTTAAAGGGACGAAAACGATCTTTGTTTGCTGGTGGTGTACGTATACCGTTTTTAGTGCGTTGGCCAGGCAAAACTCCTTCTGGTGTGGTTGATAAAACTACAGAATTGGCTACCGTAGATTTACTACCTACATTTTTAGAATTAGCGAATACAACCTATCCTGAAAATTATGAACCAGATGGGGTAAGTATAATACCAGCTATTATGGGAAAACCTTTTGAACGACAAAAACCGATTTTTTGGGATTGGCGTTTTCCGAATGACCGACCGGATTTTTGGCCAAGTGCAGGTGTACAGGAAGGGAATTGGAAGTTGTTGGCAAATGAAGAATTAGGAAGAGCGGAACTATATGATATTTCTTCGGACTGGGCAGAGCAGAAAGATGTGTCCGCTGAAAATCCAGAAAAGAAGAGAGAACTAATGGATAAGTTCAAAACATTCGAAAAATCACTACCAAAAAGTCCACCTTCTAATTCATTTTCAGAAGCAAGAAATTCAATAGAACCCACAAATGAATAATTACAAGTGAAAATGAACTGATTCATTGTGCAACTTGAAACGAATAAAAAAAGCTTCATACGTGGAGCTTTTTTTTATTTTAATTATTTATCAGAACATCATATGTAAAAGTGAAAATCTCAGGTGTTTACATGATTTGGTAATTAAAAGACTGAATTTCATAAAATGAAAAAAGTAGTAAAAACCGTATTAAAAATTTCCAAGTAATACAGTTTATGCAAAAAAAGTATCGAATCTGGTATTTTTTTTGGTGGTGAGAGTTTTTTTACATTCTTAGTTTTGGCTATGTCATTTTAACAAAATGATAATATATAGTTTTTAAAGAGGCTATATTATTTTTTTGAGACGCCATTTTTGCGATATACTTAATTCGCAGTCGCCAACCCATCGTACTAACTTAATTATTAGAAAATGAAAAAACGGACAACCAAAATTTATCCCTTTGGCATTATCCCAAAGGAGGTTCTAAAGGTTTGCCTTTGTGCATTCCTTTTGCCAGCATTAATTTCAGAAGTTCAGGCGAGCAGCGCTCCCATAACCTCAGGACTTGATTTTGAAGATGTTCAACAGCAAATTACCGGTGCTGTTTTGGATAATGTAGGAATACCTCTTGCGGGCGTGAATGTACTTATAGAAGGCAGTACAACAGGAACACAAACAGATTTTGATGGAAACTATACCATAGCGGCAAGCTCGGGAGATGTATTGGTCTTTTCATACATTGGTATGAAAACTCAGTCGCTTACGGTTGGCGCATCTAGTAGTATAGATGTAACTATGGAGGAGGATGCCGCAAGCTTAGATGAGGTGGTTGTAATTGGTTATGGTAGCCAAAAGAAAAGTGACCTAACAGGTGCCGTTGGTTCTGTCTCTGCAGCTGAGTTGCAAGAGCGTCCGGCCGCTTCCCTTACCCAATCCTTATCTGGTAAAATGCCCGGTGTAAGCGTATCTATTAATTCAGGTAGACCGGGAGGGAAATCTAATATTAGAATTAGAGGAAATTCTTCGGTTAGTCTTTCTAATGATCCATTGTATGTAGTAGATGGAATTATATTGGTCTCATCGGGATTGGGCAATAACAGTTCCCCAATAGATTATATCAACCCCAATGATATTGCTTCAATAGAAGTTTTAAAAGATGCTTCGGCAACGGCAATATATGGTTCTAGAGGTGCTAATGGTGTTATTTTGGTTTCTACAAAAAGAGGAAGTAAATCAGGAGGAAAAATTAGTTATGATAGCTACTATAGTATAGGAAACCTTTCTAGAAAAGTAGACGTACTGAACTCAGAGCAATTTTTAATGATAGAAGAGGTAGCCTATCAGAATGCAGAAAAATATGATGCCGTGGGTTTTGCCAATGGCAAGTATACGGACCCGGCTTTAAAAAGAAATGACCCAAAACTTTTTGATGCCAATGGTAATCCGCTTTATGATACGGACTGGCAAGATGAGGTGACCCGAGCGGCCTTCACACAGAACCACCAACTGTCATTTACAGGAGGAACGGAGAAAGGTAGTTATGGTGCGTTTCTTGGTTATATGGACGAAGAGGGTATCATGAAAGACTCATGGTTAAAGAGATATTCTGGTCGTTTTGTTTTTGATTCCAATATTAGAGATTGGATGAAAGTAGGCGGTAGTCTTAGTTATAACAACCAAAAAGAAAGAGTTATTCACGCTTCGTGGGTAGGAAGGAACATGATTGAGAATATTCCAATTGTTCCAGTTAAATATCCTGACGGAAGCTGGGCGAGTAATGCAGATTATCCAGGAATGGAAGGCGGGCCAAACCCAGTTAGGGTAGGGGAAGAGTACAAAAAATTCTTGCGCACCAATACCATATTAGGAAACATATTCGCCAATATTACTTTGGCTAAAGGACTGGATTTTAGAACTTCCATAGGAGTAAATAGCGTAGAGCAAAAAACCGATGAATATGCGGGCCGTGAACTTAGTTTTATTGGAACGAATACAAACGGTTATGCAGAAAGAGAAGCTAATGAATATACTTCATGGCAATTTGAAAATTACCTGACCTATAATAAGGAGATAGCTGATACCCATTCTATAACTGGTTTATTGGGGATATCATGGCAACATATAAATAACACGGCATTTAGTGCCCGAGCGGAAAATTTCTCGGATGACTTTTTTAGCTTCGATAATTTAGGAGCGGGTTCAGTGGTTGGCAATCCAACGTCAAGTGCTTTTGCTTATGGGTTAAATTCTTATTTCGGACGGATCAATTATGGTCTTCAAAATAAATACCTATTGACGGTTACAGGTCGTGTAGATGGATCATCCAAATTTGGAGATACCAATAGATACGCCTTCTTTCCTTCAGCAGCTTTAGCTTGGAAAGTTTCCGAAGAGAATTTTTTGAAAGAATCTAAAACGATATCCAATCTTAAATTAAGAGCTAGTTATGGTGTTACTGGTAACTCAGAAATACCTGCATACGGAGCATTACCTGGTTTAGGAAACTATGCCTATGTGGTTAATAATTCGGTTGTAAATGGTATTGGTATAGACCGTTTGGCTAATCCTGATTTAAAATGGGAAAAAACAAACCAAGTTGATGCCGGAATTGAGGTTGGCTTGTTTGATGGAAGAATTTCCTTTGAGGTTGATCTCTACCGTAAGTTAACAGAAGATATGTTACTGAACTCGCCTGTACCTACCAGTAGTGGATACGCTTCTGTATTCCGAAATATAGGGAGTATGGAAAATAAAGGAATTGAGTTTTCCTTGAGTACTAGGAATATTGCAACCGATAATTTTTCTTGGGATACGGATTTCAACATTGCCATGAATAAAAATGAGGTAGTTGCGCTTTCTGGAGGAAGTGATATTTTTTCTAGTCGGACTATCATTCGTGAAGGAGAGGCTGTAGGTTCATTCTTTGGCCTAGTTAATCAGGGCACATGGGGAACAGACGAAGCTGATGAAGCTGCTAAATATTTTAGATTACCAGGTGATGTAAAAATAGAGGATAGGAATGATGATGGGGTTATCAATCAGGCCGATAGAACTATTATTGGTAAGGGTATTCCCGATGGTTATGGAAGTTTGATCAACACCTTCCGCTACAAGAATTTTGAATTATTGGTGGATTTACAGTTTCAGTACGGTAATGATATCATGTACATCACTACACGTCCACAAGAAAATAGACAGGGTATAGCAAATAGCCTTGCCACGGTATTGGATGGTTGGACTCCTGAGAACCAAGATACAGAAATTGCACAGTGGAGACCCGTATCTGCCGGTTATGACAATTTAGATACTTCTCACATGATTCAAGATGGGTCATTCATTAGAGGTAGAAACTTACTATTGGGATATAATTTCTCACCGGATATCGCAGAGAAATTTAAGTTAAGTAGGTTGAAGATATATACATCGGCTCAAAATTTCTTTGTAAGCACAAAATATGAAGGTTACGATCCAGAAGTACAAACTAGTGATAACACTTTTGGACAAGGAGAGGTAAACTTTGATCAATATCCAAAGCCTAGAGTATTTATGATTGGGTTGAACGCAACTTTCTAAACAAAAAATGACAAACATGAAAAATATAATTAAAACCAGAATTCAAGTAGTCTTGATGGGATTCTTGCTAATCATAGGAGTGGGCTGTTCTGATTTTCTTGAAGAAACCGATCCATCTAATATTACCGCAGACAGTTATTTTAAAACTGCGGAGCATGCAGAATCTGCTGTATATTCTATCTATTCCAATTTAAGGGAAGTACGCGGAGGGTCATATGGCGGTAGCCCTTGGCTAATGTTGGAATTTGCTACAGGTTTAGCAGATAGTGATTTAGGTCAGGCGGATAATAGCAATATCATTCGAAACTTGACCAATACGTCAGATAATGCATATGGCAAGGAATACTGGGATAGTAGCTATAAAGGTATCGCCAATGCCAACTTAGCTATTGCAAATATTCCTGATATTACTATGGATGAAGGCCAAAAAAATCAACTATTGGGAGAAGCTCGCTTTTTAAGAGCTTATTACTATTATAACCTTGTTAGGATTTTTGGTAGTGTTCCTTTAATTACTGACCCTATTGATTTGAGTTCGGAAAACTTGTATTCGTCCCAAGAAACGGTAGAGAATATTTATACGGTAATCGTAGAAGATTTGACTAATGCAGAGGCATCAGGTCTTCCGTTTAATGATGGTACGGGAAAAGTAACCTTGGGAGCTGTCAAATCATTGCTATCTAGCGTGTATTTGACTATGGCTGGTAACCCTCTACAATTGGGTAGCGAGTACTATCAAAAAGCAGCGGACAAAGCCAAAGAAGTTATAGACTCGGCGGAATATAGTTTGTTCCCAACGTATGCAGATTTACACGACCCTGAACAAAATAATGCTGGCGAGAACATTTTTATGGTTCAATATGAAGCTTTTGTAGACCCTTCTGATTGGCAACCTTTAGTGATTCCTTATAACATGAATATTTCTGCTTATTCAGAACAGACAGGTGCTATTTATGCCAATGAGAATTTTATAAACTCATATGAAGAAGGAGATAAAAGGGTAGCTGAAAAGGAATTTTACTATACTACCTATACCTCAAAATTTGATAGGGATGAGACCATTGTTCTAGGTGGATACTTCCTCTATAAACATTTTGATATCGTTGCTAATCTTGATACGGCAAGCAGTGATTTAAATTGGGATTTGATACGCTACGCGGAAGTCTTACTAATTTATGCTGAGGCGTCAAATGAGTTGTCAGGCCCTACAGCAGCAGCATACGACGCTGTAAACGAAATTAGAACTAGAGCAGAGCTTCCTGATTTGGCCGGGCTAAGCAAAGACCAGTTTCGTGAAGCTATTTGGAAGGAAAAATGGCACGAGCTTAGTTATGAGAATGTCACTTGGTTTGATATGGTTAGGCTTAAAAAAGGATTTAATGTTACCACGGGAACTTTTGAAGATTTTGTAGGTCATTCATTTGCTTACGGCCCAACATTAACGGAGCGTGAACTATTGTTTCCTATACCTACAGATGAGCTTCGGAACAATGAGAATCTTGTTCAGAATGCAGGATATTAATGACGCGATAGCTTTTTAAAAATCGTCATATTTTCAATACAAACAATACTAAACTCTGGGAATAAAAATGAAACATAATTTATTTAAAAGTAATAGAAAGCTCGGCAACCAAAATAAGCAAGGCTTTGTAGCGAAGAGCCTTTCGGTTTTCATGATTTTGGCTTGTACGTCATCCGCAGTTATGCAGGCACAAAGTAAATCCAAGGAAAAACCGAATGTAATTGTCGTAATCACGGATGACCAAGGTATGGGTGACTTGGGATGCTACGGAAACCCGTACGTAAAAACGCCGAATATCGATAAGTTTTATACGGATGCAGTTCGGTTGAGTAATTATCACGTGTCTACCACTTGCGCCCCGAGTAGAGGGGCAATAATGACCGGTCGGCATACGAACCGGTTAAATGTATTTCATACGATTGCAGGACGTTCTTTACTTTTTGAAGATGAGGTAATCCTTCCTCAGATTTTTGCTCAAAATGGGTATACCAATGGTATGTTCGGTAAATGGCACTTGGGAGATAATTATCCGTACCGTCCGGAAGACAGAGGTTTTCACGAAGTTGTTCGCCATGGAGGTGGTGGTATAACTCAAGGCCCTGATTATTGGAACAATGATTATTTTGATGATACCTATTGGCACAATGGTAAAACTGAAAAATACGAAGGATACTGCACCGATGTGTTCTTTTCAGAAGCCTTGGATTTCATAGAGACGAATAAAGACAGTCCTTTTTTCTGTTATATAGCTACTAATGCTCCACATGGCCCATTAAATGTCCCAAAAGAGTATTTGGATATGTATAAAGAAGTTGATGGTGTTCCTGACCAGTTCAAACGGTTTTATGGAATGATTACTAATATAGATGATAACTTTAAACTGTTAGAGGATAAGCTTGATGAACTTGATATTGCCGATAATACCATTCTTATTTTTACAACAGATAATGGTACAGCAGGCGGAAACGAAGTTTATGATGCGGGTCTTAAAGGTGGTAAGGGTAGTGAATATGAAGGTGGGCATCGCGTACCTTTCATGATTAGATGGCCCAACGGTGAGCTTACCGGTGGTAAGGATATTGATAAATTAGTAGCACATTACGATTTGTTACCAACTTTTGTAGACCTGTTGGGTTTTGACTATAATCCGGTTAAGCCATTAGATGGGACTAGTTTAAAACCTTTACTATATGATACTGCCAAAGATTGGCCTAACAGAACATTGTATATGGATACGCAGCGTCTGCAAAATTTGGTGAAATACAGAAAGTATGCTGTTATGGATGACAACTGGCGCCTTGTAAATGGTACTGAGCTATACGATATGAACCAAGACCGCAGCCAGACTATCAATGTTTTTGATCAGCATCCTGAGGTTGCTGAAAAATTAGCCATGGGTTATGAGAATTGGTGGCAATCGATAATGGACGAAGGTGTTAATGAACGATACGCTTATATTAAAGTGGGTACGCCACAAGAGAACCCCAGTCGTATTTCCGCACATGACATGTTAACAGGTAAGTTTACCACAATGTGGCACCAGTATGGAGCTGCGAATGCGGTGCAAGCTACAGGGAACTGGAAAATTCAATTTGTTGAAGATGGTGAGTATAAAATAAGTCTACGCCGTTTTCCACGTGAAAGTGGACTTGGTATAAACGAAACTTTTTCTGCGGAGAAAAAAACAATAGAACTAGATCGTGCCATGCCAGCCAGTACAAAATCCGATTTTGAGAGTGCTTATATCTTTGTGGCTGACTTAGAAGGGACGGCAAAAATTGAGAAAGACCAAAAAGAAGTGTCGTTTACGGCTAATATTTCTGCAGGAAAATATAATATGGAAGCTCAACTGATAGATAAAGACAAAAGAATACACCCTGCGTATTATGTGTATATAGAAAAGTTGTAATTAATTGAAATATTTTCTAGTACTTCAATTCTAATATCAAAAGTAAAGCCCTTAGAATTTCTAAAATCTAAGGGCTTTTAAAGAAATATAACGTAACTAAAATGAATAAAATCAGGTACTACAAGTGCAAACTTGGCTCTAGGAGTATCAAAAAAATATGGTGCTTGTTTTTTCTTCTTTTAGCAAATTTAGCTTTGGTTGCACAGGACAGTCCAGACCCTTATGCAGAAACAGAAGATGAAATTACGAATAGTGGGCTTTCTCCTATATCTATAGATTTAGAAACTATTAATGTGCTTTCCGCGGGGAGCGCATTAAAAAGTGAAAACATAGAATCTAAGGTGCTAAATTTTATGTTTTTATGGGTGGAATCTACTGCTTTTGGTAAACATTCTTTGTCTTGGGAAGTAAATGTGCCTTCATCTGGAAATTACACGGTTACTGCAGAAATATTAGGTAAAAATACCAACATAGAACTACTATGTAACGGTGAAAAAAGAAATGTAAAAGTACAATCAGAAGATTGGAGTAGACTGAATTTAGGCAATATTCAGCTTAAAAAAGGAAGCAATAAAATTGAGTTAAAAATTCAGTCAGATGAAATTATTAAAGTTTCAGCATTAGAGCTGACAAGACCAACCATTGAAGAACAGATAATAGATGAAGCCTTATCTGTACGGCAAGACCTGGATTGGTTTAAGGATGCCGGATATGGACTTATGTTTCAATGGACGAATAGGGCAACTCCTAAGGAAGGAATGAAAATTAAAGATTGGGAGCAAAAAATAAACGATTTTGATGTTCAACAATTTGCCAATATGGTTGAGGAAACTGGAGCGGCGTATGTTATCTGGTCTATAACTTGGGGACAGCAATATATTTCAGCTCCTATAACATCATTGGATAAACTGATTGAAGGCCGTACTACGAAGCGAGATTTGCTAGGGGAAATGGCCGATCAACTCCACGCAAAAGGCATTAAGTTAATTTTTTATTACCACTACGGTTACGATTGTTATCATTCTAAAGATCCTGCATGGTTAAATGTGGCAGGAGGTTATGAAGCAGATAAAACCAGATTGTATAAGAATGTAAATGAGATTATTGCTGAGGTCGGTAATAGATATGGAGACAAATTAAACGGGTGGTTTTTTGATGGCGGACAGCGCTACTATGATTCCCGTTTTGATGGCACACAAGAAGGAGTATTGAGTGCGTCATTTAAAGAAATGAGCGAAGCTGCTAGAAGGGGGAATGAACAAAGAGTATTGACCTATAATTCTTGGATTTTACCAAGAGTAACCGAGTATCAAGATTTCTATTCAGGAGAAGGGTTACAGCGGTTTGAAAATTTAGATGAAGGTAAGTTTGTTGATGGAAAACATAAAGGCCTCATGGCGCATACGTGTTTTCCTTTAGAAGAAAGATGGGGACATATCGACTTTAATACGCCAATAAAAAAGTCTAAATACTCGGTAGAAGAGTTGAGTAAATATGTGAAGAATGCGCAACATAATAGATACCCTCTTTCTATTAATTTAGAAATGTATGAAGATGGATCTGTGTCAGGTGAATCATTGAAGTTATTAAAAGAACTTAGAGAAATAGTTAGGTAGTTAAGGTTTAAAGAAATAATGAGCCAGAGGAAAGAAACGAATGATTTTAAAGCTTTTATGAAAGTTTGCGAAATGTATTTTTTTGATTATTTGATATCTTAATTGGAGATAAAACACTCTAATAAGCAAAAAAAGTATCACTTTGGGTACAATATCTGGTGGTTTTGAAAAAGTTGAAGTTTTAAGTTTGTACTGTTAATAAAGAATTTATGTCAAAAAAAATAACAATTACGGGTGTCGAAATTAAAGATGTCCGTTTTCCAACGAGTAAGTCCTTAGATGGTTCGGATGCAATGAATCCAGACCCGGATTATTCTGCGGCGTATGTAATATTAAAGACCGATTCCGACAACGGACTAGAAGGTCATGGATTAACTTTTACCATTGGTCGGGGCAATGAATTATGTGCCGCCGCAATCCAATCCTTAGCTCCATTAGTGGTTGGGAAAACATTGGAAAGCTTTACCGCAGATATGGGTGCTTTCTGGAAAATGATTACTGGTGATAGCCAGCTAAGATGGTTAGGTCCTGAAAAAGGAGTTATTCATTTAGCTACTGGTGCTATGGTAAATGCCGTCTGGGATTTATACGCCAAAGCCGAAGGGAAACCACTATGGAAGTTGCTGGCCGATATGACTCCAGAAGAGTTGGTTCGTTGTGTTGATTTCACCTATATAACCGATGCTATCACTCCGCAAGAAGCATTGGCCATGCTAAAGGAAAAAGAAGGTTCAAAACAAGAACGTATAGCTAAATTAAAGCAAGACGGTTATCCTGCCTATACTACTTCGGCCGGTTGGTTGGGGTATTCAGATGATAAGATGCGTAGGCTATGTAGAGAAGCAAAAGAAGCTGGTTTTGACCATATGAAAATTAAGGTAGGTTCGGATTTGCAAGATGATATGCGCCGTGCTGCAATTATTCGCGAAGAAATTGGTGAAGACCTTCGATTGATGATGGATGCCAATCAGAAATGGGATGTGGATGAAGCTATTGAGAATATGGCCGAATTGAAAAAATTCAATCCGTATTGGATCGAAGAACCCACAAGTCCGGATGATATTTTAGGACATGCCAAGATAGCAAAAGCGGTAGCACCTATTAAAGTAGCAACAGGAGAGCATTGTCAGAACAGGGTAATGTTCAAGCAATTAATGCAAGCCAATGCTATAGAAATATGTCAGATTGATAGTTGTAGGGTAGGAGGTGTCAATGAAATATTGGCCATTTTATTCATGGCTGCAAAATTTAATATACCTGTTTGTCCGCATGCAGGTGGCGTTGGACTTTGTGAATATGTACAGCATTTATCAATGATCGACTATATTGCTATAAGTGGTTCTTTAGAAAATCGTATTATTGAATACGTAGACCATTTGCACGAACATTTCTTTGACCCTGTGGTCATTAAAAATGGCGCGTATATGCCACCAAGTATGGCTGGGTATAGTATAACAATGAAACCCGAATCGTTAGCAGAATACAGTTTTCCAAACGGGAGTTATTGGGAAAAAGAATTAAGCACAACATTATAAAACACCTATGAAATTTAGTTTAAAGAATAAATCAGCTGTGGTTACTGGTGGTGGCAGTGGTATAGGCAAAGCTATTTGTATAGCGCTTGCCGAGCAAGGTGCAATTCTTCACATTCTAGAAATGAACGAAGAAAATGCAAAAGAGACTGCATCACTTATTGAAAACATGGGAGGTACTGCCTTCACTTATAGTTGCAATGTAGCTGTGCGGAAAGAAGTTACTGCTGCATTTGAAGCCATAACGGCAAAAAATCCAATCGATATTCTAATCAATAACGCCGGTATTGCTCATATAGGCAATTTGGAAGTTTGTCAAGAAGAAGATTTAGACCGCTTGTATGATGTAAATATCAAGGGGGTTTATAACTGCATGCATGCTAGTATTGGCTCATTGAAAGAGACTGGTGGCGTTATTATAAACATGGCTTCCATTGCATCATCGGTAGGAATAAATGATAGATTCGCCTATTCCATGACAAAGGGTGCCGTATTGACCATGACCTATTCCGTGGCCAAAGATTATTTAAAAGATGGCATTAGATGTAATTGTATTTCCCCAGGAAGAGTGCACACGCCTTTTGTTGATGGGTTTATTAATAAGAATTACCCAGGTAGAGAAAAAGAAATTTTTGAAAAATTATCCAAAACTCAACCTATTGGCAGAATGGGTAAACCGGAAGAAGTCGCAAATTTAGCGGTATACCTTTGCTCAGAAGAAGCTTCGTTTATTACGGGAACTAATTTTCCAATAGATGGAGGATTTGTTACCTTAAACGGTTCATAGTAGCATCTAAATTATAAAGAAAACAGACACATATCAAAATATAAAATAGAGATGAAATTAATAAGATTTGGAAGTATAGGGGCTGAAAAACCCGGAGTGCAATTAGATAATGGTACACGGTTGGATGTCTCTGAGTTTATATCAGATTACAGCGAAGATTTTTTTGGAGGCGATGGCATCGCAAAATTGAAGGATTGGTTGGAGAAAAACGAAAGAAACTGTCCGGTAGTTTCGGAAGATGTTCGTTTAGGTTCGCCTTTGGTACGCCCATCAAAAATTGTATGTGTAGGCTTAAACTATGCTAAACATGCAGCAGAAAGTGGTATGGCTATTCCAAAAGAGCCAGTACTCTTTTTTAAAGCAACTTCTGCTATTGTAGGGCCTAATGATGACGTTATCATTCCTAAGAATAGTGAAAAATCGGATTGGGAAGTAGAGCTTGCCGTGGTTATTGGTAAGAAAGCTTCTTATGTAGAAGAGAAAGATGCATATGACCATATTGCGGGTTATGTTTTGCACAATGATTATAGTGAACGTGCTTTTCAGATAGAGAAAGAAGGACAATGGTGTAAAGGAAAAGGATGTGATACGTTTGCTCCTTTAGGACCGTTTATCGCTACTGCAGATGAAATTAAAGATCCAAACAACCTTAATTTATGGTTGAAGTTAAATGGAGAAAAAATTCAAGATAGCAATACTTCAGATTTTATTTTCAATATACAAGAAGTGGTAAGTTACATCAGTCAGTTTATGACGTTATTACCAGGAGATATTATTTCTACAGGTACGCCTTCTGGTGTTGGTTTAGGTTTTAATCCACCAAAATACTTAAAGGCAGGAGATGTTGTAGAGCTTGGTATTGAAGGATTGGGAAGTTCAAAACAACTGGCAAAAGCATATTAGTAGCAAAAAGCAAATATGGATTTAAACTTAAAGGATAAAGTCATTATCGTTACTGGTGGTTCAAAAGGCATAGGCCTTGGTATAAGTCAGATTCTATTAAAAGAAGGAGCTATTCCTTTTATTATAGGTAGAAACAAACCTAGTATCATAGCGGTGGTAGAAGAGATTAAAAAAGCGGGTGGCCAAGTAGGTTACGCCTTTGCGGAGTTAACGGATCCTGAGCAATGTAAAGCAGCCGTAGAAAACGTCATCTCTACCTTTGGTAGAATTGATGGTCTTGTAAACAATGCTGGCGTAAATGATGGTGTTGGTTTGGAAAATGGCAATTACGAAGACTTTATGGCTTCCCTTCAAAAAAGTTTAGTCCATTATTATCTTATGGCACAGTATGCCCTTCCTGAGCTTAAAAAGAGCAAAGGAGCCATTGTAAATATTGGCTCTAAAACTTCTTTTACGGGTCAAGGCGGAACATCTGGTTATGCAGCTTCCAACGGAGGTAGAAATGCTTTAACAAGAGAATGGGCGGTAGAACTTTTACCTTACCAAATAAGGGTGAACGCCGTAATAGTAGCGGAATGTTACACGCCTTTATATGAAAAGTGGATCAGTACATTTTCGGAACCTGAGAAAAAAATGAAATCCATCACGGGTAAAATTCCATTAGGTAACCGTATGACGACAGCTGCAGAAATAGCCAACACGGTTGTTTTTCTATTGTCAGAACTATCTAGCCATACTACAGGACAATTACTTTTTGTAGATGGAGGATATACACATTTAGATAGGGCAATAACAGTTGAAGATTAAATATGAAAACCGAACAAAAAATACCAGTAGTAGCTAAAGAATTACTTTTCCCATTTATATTAATTACCTCTTTGTTTGCGCTTTGGGGATTTGCGAATGACATTACCAATCCCATGGTAGCAGCATTTAAGAGAATTTTGGAGCTTAACAATACGCAAGCTTCATGGGTACAGGCGGCCTTTTATGGCGGCTATTTTACCATGGCATTACCAGCAGCTTATGTAGTGAAGAAATTTAGTTACAAAGTGGGTATTTTAGTTGGGCTGGCGCTGTACGCAGTGGGAGCACTTATGTTCTATCCTGCAGCAGCTATGGAAAGCTATATCTTCTTCCTTTTGGCCTTGTATGTATTAACCTTTGGTCTTGCCTTCTTAGAAACTACGGCTAACCCGTATATCTTGGCCATGGGAGCAGAGGAAACAGCAACTTTACGATTGAACCTTGCCCAGGCTTTTAATCCGCTAGGAGCTCTTTCTGGTCTGTTTGTTGCACAATTTTTTATACTGGGAGCATTGCAGTCAGATGATGTGGCTTCAGACGGTTCCTATATTTATGAAACCTTATCTGAGTCGGCAAAAGCAGCCGTTAAGACTTCAGATTTAATGGTGATACGGAACCCATATGTGGGATTGGGTGTGTTCGTTATTTTTATGTTCGTGGTTATTGCCATGGTAAAAATGCCAGAAGGCAAGACGGAGAATCAAGTTGGGTTACGAGAATCCATAAAGCGGATATTTAAAAAGGAACGTTTTGTAGGCGGAATGCTTACGCAAATGTTCTATGTAGGTGCCCAGATTATGTGCTGGACGTACATTTACCAGTATGCAGAAAACATTGGCATTAACAACAGAGATGCCGTTAACTATGCCTATGCAGCTTTAGTAATATTTCTGGTCAGTAGGTTTTTGTGTACATATCTTATGAAGTTCATCAATTCAGGAAGGTTACTGATGATCCTATCCTTACTGGCAATTGTCTTCTGTGCGGGTACGATTTTTATGGAGGGCATAGGAGGCCTATATTCTTTGGTTATGGTTTCTTTCTGTATGTCTTTAATGTTCCCAACTATTTACGGGATTGCATTAACAGGATTGGGGGATGATGCCAAATCTGCTTCCGCATTTTTGGTTATGGCCATTGTAGGTGGTGCTTTTATGCCCATGTTACAAGGCTTAATATTAGACATTGGCGGATCGGGATATAGTGATGTCCGTATACTAGGAGTACCAGAAGTGAATTTTTCGTTTATACTTCCTATGCTTTGCTTTTTTGTGGTAGCCTTTTACGGTCACAGAGCGTATAAAAAATACGATTTAGAATAGAATTTATTTTTGATATAAAATTTGAATGGCACCTTTTAATGCGTGCCATTTTACCTATAACTTACTACAATGGGAAAAAAATCTAAAACAGGATTCGATCCTCGGTATCCGTCTATTGCTGATTTGCGAAACAAGGCGATGCGAAAGATTCCAAAATTTGCTTTCGAGTATTTGGATGGAGGATGTAACGAAGATGTGAACCTACATAAGAACACAGCTGAAATACGAGATGTTGAACTTTTACCGTATTACCTAAGTAAGCACACGGAATCCGTCATGAAAACGGAACTTTTTGGTCATACGTATGATGCTCCTTTTGGTATAGCACCGGTTGGTTTGCAAGGTCTTATGTGGCCTAATGCACCTGAGATTTTAGCGAAAGCAGCTTTTGAGCATAATATCCCTTTTGTATTAAGTACGGTAAGCACCAGTAGTATTGAACGAATTTCTGAGATAACGGAAGGTAATGCTTGGTTTCAATTGTATCATCCAGCAGAAAATTCGTTGCGTGATGATATTATAAAAAGGGCTGCCGCTGCGGAATGTCCAGTTTTGGTTATTCTTTGTGACGTACCTACTTTTGGTTTTAGACCACGGGATATTAGAAACGGATTGGCAATGCCTCCTAAAATGTCCGTTAAAAATATACTTCAGATTATGGGTAAACCGGAATGGGCAATGAAAACGCTTATTCACGGGCAACCTAGTTTTGAGACTTTAAAACCCTACATGCCCAAAGGATTGGATTTAAAACAATTGGGTAAGTTCATGGATCAGACCTTTTCAGGAAGATTGAATGAGGAGAAAATTAAACCGATTCGAGATATGTGGAAAGGCAAGTTGGTTCTGAAAGGAGTAGCCAATGAAGCTGATGCGGAAAAAGCGGTGAGGTTAGGTATAGATGGTGTCATTGTTTCCAATCATGGCGGTAGGCAATTAGATGCGGGAGAATCTACCATAAAACCATTATGTAGAATAGCAGAAAAGTATGGAGAGCAGTTAACCGTAATGATGGATAGCGGTATACGTTCCGGCCCTGATGTAGCCAGGGCTTTGGCTAGTGGTGCTAAATTCACTTTTATGGGACGCTCGTTTATGTACGGTGTAAGCGCCCTTGGTAACAACGGAGGAAACCACACCATATCATTACTTAAAACCGAATTACAACAGGTTATGGAGCAGATTTGTTGTGAACGGGTTTCAGATTTCCCCAACCATTTGATTAAAAAATAGACACGCTAATAAACTCGGGGTTTAATCGTAACGATAATTCGTTTGTAGCTAGATAATGCAGGTTCGCCCTTATCGGTTACTTTTAGAATATAATGAGCGGTTACCTCTTCCCTAAGTCTAGGCGTATTGATTTTGGCAAAATGCAGGTTTTTTGTGCCCTCAATATGTAGAGGTTCTTCGTACGTACCCGCTTCAGGATAATTATACCACAGATAACTTAAGTTATCTCCGTCCGGATCAGTAGAATTAGCGGCATCAAAAGTGATGCTTTTACCAGATTCTATAGTAATGTTCTCAGGATGATTTAGCACAATAATTGGAGCGTGATTGGCTTCTTCATAAGGTAGCGTACACCAATCCATTCGGGCGGCAAAATCATTTTGAAAATCGTCTCGCCAACGCCATAAGGATGCTTTATCGCTTGTGAAATTTAAAGTGTCTGAAGTTATTGTTCTTCCATACTCACTTGCAACGTAAGGCGTATAGCTGTCTTCGGCGTTTGTCCATATTTCTCTAGTTTCAACCTCAAACGGGACACCAGAATTCCCTTGTTTTCTTCCAGAGAAATAAGGCTTGTAAAATTCGTATCTACCACCCCAGCCTCCCCAATTAGGGTGTTCAGCAAAGTTTAACCCATTAGGGATAAGAGAAAGGAATGCTGGCGTATCACCTTCCATTCCATAAGCAACATCAGGATAGGCGGCACCAAGAGGTCCGTGTGCTTGTTGAATATTCTCTACAATCCACGGGTTACTAATTTCTGTATTGTCATTATCTGGTATAACGCTGTTGATTCCTTGCCAAGTGGCGGTACCATAATCATCTCCGGGACTCACAATATAAAAGAGGTCGTGAAAATTATCCCTGATCCAGATACTACTATCATCTTGGTCAGAAATAGCATAAACGCGGAGTTTGGAAATTAGTCGTTTTTGTTCTTGTCTCGTTTTCGTCGCTTTTATTGTGAATAGTGCTTGTGCCAATGTAGATGAGCCTCCCCAGACCGAAATCCATAGCGGGCGATCATCATCTTCCTCAAGAGTTTTAATAATCCAATCAGAGCCTTCAGAGTCTTTTCCTTCACCAACACCCAACATTCCGTAAACGGGTAAACCTGTTTTTACTACTGCTAATAAATCGTCGGCTTCGGGAAAATCAGGATGATGTTGTTTTAGATTGGGTTGTACTTTGTCATAGGCTTCTAGTATCCTAGTTATAGATTCTGGGTGCACACTGTCCTTAAGCCAGCAGGAAGTGGTAGCAACAATACCCTTAATGTCTATTTCATTTGAGTATACTAGTAAACGGACCAATGATTGTGTGTCGTCTGGGTCTGCTTCAATATCTGTTAATATTATAACCCTGTTTTTTTGAAGAGTTTCTTGTGCGGTTAGCGCATTAAAGTTTAATAAGAGTAAGAGTAGAAAAAATAGTTTTTTCATAATAGCGAATATTGTTGGTAGGGGTAACCACTAGAATTTTAAAAGTAGCTGTTTTTCCTTTACCTGAACTGCTTTGGTTTTAGGTTTTTACTGGCATTCTCTACGATTTCCAAAATTCGTTTTTGCCGAGTTTCTTTTCTTTTGGCAGAAATCACCCAATATAACAGGATTTTTTTTCCGGATTTGCTTAATGCAGTAAAAAAATCTTCAGCGCCTTTTCTTTTTTGTAATTCCTCGGCTAGGTCTGGTGGGATTTCTAAGGCTTCAACGGCATCCAATATAGTCCACGAACCATTGGTCTTTGCTATAGCAATACTTTTGTGGCCAGCATCGGTCATTAGGTCTTTTTCTATAAGATGCGTTACTTTCTCTTTGTTGATTTTAGACCAATTACTTACTGCTTTTCGTTTGCAAAAATACTGTTTGTATTTCTCCGAGTCTATTGTTCTTTTGGTACTGTCTATCCAACCAAAACAAAGTGCGTGGTCTACAGCTTCGCTCCAAGATAAATTGGTGTTGGTTGTATTTTTTTTATGGATGATCAACCAAACTGAGTCCTCTTGCACATGGTTTTCTTCCAACCATGACCGCCATTCTTTAGGGTTTGCAGGGCAGTAACTTTCTGTTTCCATCTTTGCCATAGCTTCTTAAATACCCAATGTAGGCAGGTGTTTTACTTTATGATACGTTAGGGCAGCTTTTATGCAATAGGTAAGTTCTTCGGTAGGGATTTCATTATCAAGCTTAAAAACAATTGCTCTTTTTCCTTCAAAGTCAAAAGTGTTTTTAAAAACGACTTTAAAAGTTTCTACCAATCTGCTGGTACATTTAAAATAGAGGGCATATTGGTCGGGAGATTTGGCTTTCCAATCCATACGGAGCGTGCTGCCTATTTTAGTCAGGTAACTGGGTTCTCCCCATTTTAGGGTTTCTTCTAACTGATGTACACCATCAATTTCTTTAGCCGTTTCAATCACCAATTTTCGTAAGGCCAACATTTGATTCCGAACGCTCTCTGGATATTTATCAAAAACTAATGCTACTTCAGGATTAATTTTCAGCTGTAGATCTTCCATGGATTTTCCAATTAAGAGCGACAGGTTTGCCGTTCAAGTAGCTAAATTTAGCAAATACAATCGGGAAATAAAATAGACCTCGGTAGTAGGGTAGAACCCTAACAAGTAATTTCTGCAAAAGTGATGAAACATTGACTTAAAGAAAGCTATTTTTCTTTTCTAAAGATTAGGTCTTGCTCTTCCATGGCGGTAACAACAAGCTGTATATAATCATCCACGGATTTTTCTATATTTTTTGGGTCTGAGATATCTATACTACCTCTCCAAATCATAGATCTATCTTTACCAGCGCAAATACAGTACAGCGTAGTTTCTGCATGGTAGACATTAAAATCATCGTAGTAAGTATCATCGTAATAAATATCTTGATTGTCTAGATAGTCCTCATTAAAGCGTCCTTTGTGGTTATCTAATCTAGAAATAGCACTTAAAAAACTTTCCCTGTTTTCAGAACCGGTAATTTTGGTAAATAAAATAGCGTCAAAGCCCTTATCTAATAGACTTTCCTCTACATCATCTAGTTCTTTTTCTGTTTTTCTTTTATCGGTAAAGGATACATCAAAAACATCTAGGCTTTGCATGGCCTCCACATTTCTCTTGGTAAACTCTTTTTGTAGGCGGGCTTCAAAACTTTCTCTAGCATCTTGGTTTTGGGTCATACCTACAATAAGTACTTTTTGCGCATCGAATAAGACGATATCAGGGTTTTTCCAATTTTCGACCAAACTTGTTGACGAACAACCTAAAACAACTAATAAGAGTAGTGCAGAGAGTTTTTTCATAACTTATTTTCTTCTATCAACGTATTCTTAATTGTGCTTATTTGAAGTTGCGCCCAATAAGAGTTGGGCGCAAGATAAGATATATAAGGGCAAATTAAAATGACAATAGTCATTTCCTAAAGAGCTTAAGATAAGGTGGTCTTTAGGGTTTACGCTTCTTCCTTAGTATTGCCCCTGCATAATTGAATACATCTGCCTTTAAATCCTTAAAATCTTTAGTACATGCATTTACTTTTTGCTGTAATATGGCATGTCTTTTAAGGAAACTGGCATCGCAAGAATCTGCAGCGGATTCTAAGATTCCGGCCAACATATTTTTGTGTTGACGAATTTCTTCTTGAATTTCTTTTTTTGCCGCTCTTACCCTATGTAATCTAATCTTATGGTTTTGTAACCACTCAAAAAGGTCAGGGGTGTCTGGTTCAAAAACATACGAATTCAATAAACGTTCTACAAAAAGAATAGCATTATCCGAAAATTTGAGACTTGATTTCCATTGCTCAGTTTCCCGACAAAGTTCCTCTTCGTTTTTCTGTCGTGTCCAATTTAACTTTTCTGTTTCCATTTTTGTTACCATAGCTCTCGTTATATAGATTAAAGTTAAGACCGGTTAGGCTGGTAGACAATGACTTGGGTCAGGTACTGAATTATAAAATAATTTCTTTGATTTCGTTCAGTTTAGGAATGTGTACGTTCCAATTATATACATCGTGAATCTTTACTCTAAAAGCATCTAGAGAAGAGGGTTCACCATGAACAAGAAAAACTTCTTCGGGTATGTTCTTAATGTCTTGCATCCAATGTAATAGCTCCTTTTGGTCTGCATGACCAGAGAGACTTTCTAAGTGATATATTTTTGATTTCACAGGATAATATTTTCCAAATAATTTCAACTCATAAGCACCTTCTAAAAGTTGTTTGCCCCTAGTACCTTCTGCTTGGTGACCTACCATTAATATTGTTGTTGAAGAACGGCCCATTAGCTGTTTTAAATAGGTGAGTACTCTTCCACCAGTAACCATACCGCTACCGGCAATTACTATTTTTGGTCTAGTATCGTCAATTGTTTTCCAGGTATCTGCATATGAGCTTATGATATTGAAGTGTCTGCACATGGCCGCATATTCTTTGCTTGAGAGTTTGTGCCACTCGGGAAATTGTTCAAAAACAGATAACACATTATTACCCATGGGACTATCAATAAAAATAGGAATGTTGGGTATTCTGTTCTTTTTAAATAACTGCCATAGGAGGTACATGAGCGACTGTAAACGCTCTACGGCAAAGGATGGAATAATTAAGTTTCCTCTTTGATTAATAGTTTCAGTAACCAGGTCAACCAAGATTTGTTCTACATCTTCCTTTGGATGTAACTTGTTGCCGTATGTACTTTCAATAAAAAGATAATCTGCCCATTTTGGATGTTCTGGTGGTGCCAATAAGGGATCATGTTCTCTACCAACATCACCTGAAAAAACAAATAGCTTTCCAAAAATCTCCAGTTCTATAAAAGTGGCGCCTATAATATGTCCGTTAAAATTGAACCTGAAACGAACATGTTCGGAAAGAGATATCCATTCATCTTTTTCTTCCGAAGAAAATAGATCTATTGCCCTTTCCGCTTCGCGAAGCGTATAAAAAGGTTTTGCTGGATCGTGTTTGCTATACCCCTCTTTATTGGCGCGTTCGGCCTCTTCTTCATGAATCTTGGCGCTATCCAAAAGTATGATTTCGGTTATAGCCAAAGTTGGGGGCGTGCCTATTATCTTTCCATGAAAGCCTTGCATGACCAATCTAGGAAGATACCCTGTATGATCTAAATGCCCATGTGTTAGTAACACCACATCAATTTTTGAGGTATCAATAGGTAAGGGTTCCCAGTTCAATTGCCGTAATTCTTTTAAACCCTGATACATTCCACAGTCTACCATTACATTGAGTTCTGGTGTTTCTAGGTAAAACTTTGATCCGGTTACTGTGCCAGAGGCACCCAAAAAGTGAATTTTTACTTTGTTCATAGCTTAAAGATTACAGAGTTGTTCAACCTCGCTTAATATTTTTGCCTTACGCGTGTTAGATATTCCCAAATGGTCTAACAAGAATTTTTCTTTCCATAGATCCCGGCAGAGAACCACATCTCTACTTAACAAGAATTGTTTTTCACGATTGGTCAATATGGTAGAAACGGTAATGGGGTATAGACCAAGCCTGTCAATACGGTCTTTGATACCATCGTTTAAAGGGTAATCCCAACTTAAAAGGTATAAATTAACGCACTTACCATATTTTATGGCATCCGAAGTAAAACGTGTGTTGGTCACTACCCAACCGGGGTTCAGGGTTTTGGTCTCCGTTGTTTTGGTCTTCCAATGCGCCTTTACATCATTGTAGCGAGAATGTATATAGAGCGGTACTTTAACATTGCAGTTGCGACCTTCTTCACTATGAAACTTACATTCAATAATGGTTACGGTTTCATTTTTTTCGGCTACTACATCAATTTCATGAGTAACACAAATACCGTCCATAACAATGCCTATTTTGGTCTCATAACCGGAATAAGTCAAAAGGGCTCCAATAAAACGTTCAAAAGGAAACCCCGTTGGTCCTAACTCATAAATCGCCTTTTTAAGTTTATATTTTGAAGCAAAAACGGATTTCTTTTTTTTCAATAGGGCAAAGGCTCTATTGTAAATTTCATTGGTAGAAATACCTTCATAAAGTTCATCGCGCACTTGATCAACAATATGCTCAACCAACTCGTGATTTGCTCCTGTGTGTTTAAGGGAGTTACGGAGCTTATCCATTGAAAAATGGGCCCTTGCACCGGATGATTTTATAATGTCGATTTCCTTTTTCATAAGTTGAGTTATTAA
Organism: Zobellia barbeyronii; assembly: GCF_018603515.1. GTDB lineage: Bacteria > Bacteroidota > Bacteroidia > Flavobacteriales > Flavobacteriaceae > Zobellia > Zobellia barbeyronii. Next base: position 224,044 of record NZ_JACATN010000003.1, on the reverse strand, counting down.
AGGGGGATGAAATCTATTTTAAACTGAGCTCTTTACCTGAACATTTACGTCGGGTATTTTTAATAATTGTAGCGTAGTAGAAGCTAAAACTACTTTACCGTTAGAGGCAACTATAGATTGTTGAATACGCTCAAAAAGTTGATTCTTTGTAATGCGGCGTCTCTTATAATCCGTTATATACCTTAGGTTAATTTCAATCCAATTATCGGTAATTTTTAGTGCTATGGTTGGTTCTAGAGTGGCGTCTTCAATATAATAATGAGCTACCATTTCTTTCCATTTGGTCAGTGAGTTTTTGGTGTATTCAGAAAGCAGTTCTGTGGCGTCATCCAGTATGATTTTTTTCGCTAATGCGATATCGGATTCATAGGTAACCATAATATTTAGCTCGTCCCACAGAAAAGGGAAATCCATAGAATAGTTTTTAATAGGACCTTTAAAAACAAAGGAATTACTGATTTTTACAATCCGCCCAGAATAGTTATCGCTACTTACCCATTCACCCAATTCCATTAGGGTTGTGTAAATACTATCAATATCAATGACATCGCCTTTTATTCCATTAATCTCAATTCTATCGCCAGGTTTGTAAACACGGACAAAAAAAATGTAAAATGAACCTGTTATACTTAAAATGAGCTCTTGCAACGTAAAGGTAATTCCCGCAGTAAACAGACCGATGATAATAGTATAGTCCGCTATACTTTTCACGGTAAAAGAAATCAATATCAAAAGGAAAATCAAAAAATAGCCAACCAACTCAACACCCTTTTGAGCCTTGTATCTAATGGTTACATCACTAATACGTTTTTTAAGCAGCTTCCTTAGAAAGCCAATGGAGAAAACAATAAAGATAATCCACAACAAAAGTTTTAAAACCTTTGCGGCTAATGGGTCATTTAGAAAGTTGAGCAGTGCGTCCATGAATGCTTTTTATAAAACTATTAATACGGAGATATCGAGAAGATTTTTGAAATGATGTCCACCTTTAGTTATTAAAAAAAAATAGCGGTTCTATAAGTATTCTTCTCCTTTACCCAAGTTCCTATTTAGTTCATTGTTAGGTTCCTTTAGTGCAAGGCCAAAATAGGCACAGTAGCATCATATCCTATTTCTTTGATTAATGGTTTAGTAAATATTTTCTCGAAGAAAAAGTGTCTTTGGTTAATAAAAGCAATCATATCGCTATCTCTGCTTTCTACAAAAGTGGTAATGCTGTCTGCTATGTTTTTTTCAGTTAGGGAATGAAAACTATGGGCTACTTCGTCTAATATATTATCTAATAGTATTTTGTTTTCTTCCTGTTCAGGTTTTAGTATTTGTTTTTTTGAGACGTGTAGTATGCGAATGGTGGAACCATGCATTTTAGCAATCTCAATGAGGTAATTCAATTCTTTTCGTTTAAAACCGGACTTAAAATCTGTTGGAAAAACAATTTCTTTTGGAGGGGAAAAACGGATATCTGCTGGTATGGCCAAAACGGGACATTCGGATACGATTTCCATAGTCTTTACCGTGTTACTACCAAAAATAACCTCTTTGGCGCCAGATGCACCTTTGGTACCCATAACCACCAAATTAATATCCTTATTTGAAATGGTTTTTTTGATTGCTGCCGATAGAAAAGTAAAAGTAGGTATGGTGTGGTAGATATGTTTTGGGTTGTCATGATGTAAAGCGAGCATATCTAATAACTTCACGAAATTTTCTTCTGATTTGGCTTTTGCAATCTCAAACTCCTGGCTACCCGGTTCGGGTATAATTAGGGCATCGGTAGTGTAATTTTCTAACTTAAAAACATTCAAAAAATAAAATTCACAATTCAGCTTTGCGTATAAATCAAGTGCGTACCGCACCGCATTAAGGGCGTTTTTTGAGAAATCTGTCGGTACTAAAATTCTTTTGTACATGATATTATTTCTTAAGTGAGTATTAAATGTAATTGCTAAATAGCTAATCAAATAGGCTATTAGTTAGTCTTTAAAGGGCAATATTAGAAATGGTATATTAGAGTACATGCTTACATTTTTTACCACAGGCTCATTTAAAATGCGATCAAAGAAGTTGTGTTTGTAGTGCACCATAGCAAACATATCTACGCCCTGGTTATTTAAAAAATCATCTATAACCATGGCCTTGTCTGCAAAAGCCTGTACCCAATGAGAACTATGCTCGGTATTTTTAAGACATAGTTCAAGCATTTCTCTATGAGATTCTTGCTCTTTACTTAGCTCCTCTTCTTCATTAATATGCATGACCTTAATTGTGGCGTTAAAGAGTTCTGCAATGAACAAAAGAGGCGCGGTTGTTTTTTTTGTACACCCTTTTTTATAGTCTGTTACAAAGGCAATGTCCGTTGGAGCTACAAAATCTAATTCTTTGGGAATGGTCAAAACAGGACATTGGGTTATGGTGTTGGCTACTTGAATGGTATTACTGCCAAGAAAAATCTCCTTAGCGCCTGTATAGCCTTTGCTGCCCATAACTACCAAATCAATATCAAATGCATTGAGCATATGGTGTATGGTTTTAACTAGATTCCCTTTTTTAGAAATGGTCTCAAATTTGTGTAAAGGGTTTTCATTATCCAAAGTTATTTTATGCTCAAGAGCCGTAATTTTTTCTTTGGAAGTAGCAGCTAATTCGTTCAATAGCTTTTGACCGACTAAAAATTCTGATTTTGCTCCAATTAAAGGCGTGAGGTCATTGTAAACATTTACAAGGTAAAAGTTGCATTTAGTTGACTTCAATAATTGCGTGGCATAAAAAAGAGCACAATATGCATTGTTGGAAAAGTCTGTGGCGACCAATATATTTTTCATCTTGCTTGTTTTATAATTAAGCAATCCTCGTAACCATTTACATTACGGAAGTGCCCCTGTGATTTTAGATACTTATATAAAGTTAATAGAGAAGAATATTATAAACCATGACTTACGTCAGTTTTAGCGAGGGCAATTTTTAGTAATTTTATAAATCTAAACTAGAAAAATGAAAAGCAGTTTTAATACTATAATAGAATCTGACACACCTGTGTTGGTAGATTTTTTTGCAGATTGGTGTGGACCTTGTAAAATGTTGGCGCCTATTTTAAAGCAAGTGAAAGAAGAACTGGGAGATGGCATAAAAATCGTAAAGATAGATGTGGATAAAAACCAGCCCTTGGCCAGTACGTATAATGTACGTGGTGTGCCTACTATGATGTTATTTAAAAACGGAAAACAGGTATGGAGACAGTCTGGCGTTTTGCAGAAAAATGACATAATACAAATTGTGAAGTCAAAATCTTAATGTGATTTGAACCCTTATTTAATCGACCTAAATGAAAAAGTATTCTGTTCTTTTACTTGTTGTTCTCTTTTTTGCAAGTTGTAAAGAGAGTCAAAAAAATAAAATCGAATCTGTTGAGAATATTGACGTAGCTGTGAATACCGCAATCCAAGAACCCCATCCCGGGAAAGTAATTTTGGAGCGTGAGTGTTATATGTGCCATGATCCCAAAACAAAAATGGTAGATAGGATTGCGCCACCAATGGAGGCGATTAAAAGACACTACATAGATTCTACAGTAACTCAAGAAGAGTTTACGGAAGCCTTGATTAAATGGGTAAACGATCCGGAAACAGAAACGAAAATTCCTGCTGCACATAAAAGGTTTGGTCCTATGCCATACCTACCAAATCGTGATGAAGCTGTAGCGGAAATTGCGGATTACATCTACAATAACGAATTAGAACGGCCAGAAGGTTTTGATGAACATTTTAAAGCTTCACACAAGATAGGAATGGGTATGGAGCAATGCAATTGCTTTGACTACCCTGAACCGGGGAAAGTGTACGGTGCAATAGGAATGTCCTATGCAAAAGAAGCTAAGATGGCATTGGGTAAAAGCCTAACAAAAGCTATTCAGGAAAAAGGAACCGTGGGCGCTATAGGTTTTTGTAACCTAGAGGCAACTACGATTACAGATAGCGTTTCATTAATGAAAAATGCAGTAATCCAAAGAGTTTCGGATAAGACCAGAAACCCCAAAAATAAGGCTAGTGCTAAGGAATTGGAATATATAGCTTCATTCAAAAAAGCCTTGGCATCAGGAGAGGAACTGGAGCCAGTGGTTGAAACGGAAGACGGAGAAGTGTCTTTCTATTACCCGATCGTTACCAATGCGCTTTGCCTGCAATGTCATGGCAAACCTAATACGCAGGTTTTGCCGGAGACTATGACAGCTCTAAATAAATTGTATCCAGAGGATATGGCACTTGGTTATGATGTAAACCAAGTTCGCGGTATGTGGAGTATTGAATTTTATAGTGATAAATAAGTAGTTTTAATAGTAATTGAAAATACAGACAGTTAGTAAATAGGTAGTTCTTCAGAATCTATTTTTAGATGGTTGAAAAAAGGGTCTTGTAATTTATAAGACCCTTTTTTTACAGGTAAACTTTTCTCGGTTTATGATTTAGATGTACCTTTTGGGCATATTTAAAATATAACCATAACTCAAATCATATTCATTCTATGACGGTCCATAATCTAGGCGAAAGCAATTCGCTCATGAACAAATTTATCGCTGAAATTAGAGATGTAGACATCCAAAAAGATGCCATGCGCTTTAGGCGGAATATTGAGCGTATTGGAGAAGTCTTGAGTTATGAAATGAGTAAGTCCTTTCAGTATGAAAGTAGTCAGGTAACCACGCCATTGGGTGCCAAAGAAATGGCCTTGCCTGTAGACAAGTTGGTTTTGTGTTCCATTTTAAGGGCTGGACTGCCATTACATCAAGGTCTATTGAATTATTTTGATGGTGCTGAGAATGCCTTTATTTCTGCATACCGACACCACAGAGGAGATGAAGATGCCTTTGAAGTTATCGTAAATTATTTTGCAGCACCTTCTTTGGACGGTAAAATTCTAGTGCTCACAGACCCAATGTTGGCTACCGGAAAAACTTTAGAAAATGTTTTGAAAGCACTCAAAAATCACGGTACACCTGCACAAATTCATATTGTTTCGGTTATTGGAGCACAGGCTGGTATTGAACATGTACAAAGTGTATTCCCTGAAAATACCCATTTATGGATTTCCGCAATAGACCCCGAGCTTAACGCAAGAGGCTACATTGTTCCTGGTATTGGTGATGCAGGAGATTTAGCCTATGGCGAAAAACTTTAAGTAGCTATCTAACTAGTATTTGAACCCTAAACATACACCTTAGTTTTTCTTGGCCTTTGTTCTTTTACCCCATTTAACGGCTTCATACCAAAGCACGGAAATACTTCCTGCAAAAAGGCTCACAAGCAATTGGGATGCACTTAAAGTATTAAACTCAAAGAAGTCGGTCAATGGCGGAACAAAGAGTAGGAGAGCGGCCAAAGCCATTGTAATACCTATGATAAGACCTACTAAATTATTTTTATACTTCAAGGTTGTAAATAGAGAGAAGTAAAAAGAACGGTTCACCAAGGTTAAAAAGATATTGGCAACGATTAGTACCATAAAAACCATAGTACGGGTTGTTGCTTCGCCAAAACCTTGTCCTACGGCATATTGGTAAACAGATAGCGAAGCCAAAGTAATAACCAGACCCTGCATGATACTTGTGGTTAATTCATTGAACTTAAAAAAAGTTGTAGTAAATGGTCTAGGTTTCTTGATCATGGTATTTTTCTCCATAGGCTCATTTTCATAAATTATTGAGCAGGTAGGTCCCATAATGAGTTCCAATAGAATTACATGTGATGGCGAAAATATAGACGGATAAATCCACCGTAACGCCAAGGGAATAAAAACCGTAAGTATAATAGGAATGTGAATAGAGATAATATACTGAATCGCTTTTTTTAGGTTGGTATAAATCTTTCTTCCCATGGCAATGGCATCTACCATTTTAGACAGGTCGTCATCTACCAAAATTAAGGAGGCGGCTTGCTTGGCAATTTCGGTACCCTTGTTTCCCATGGCAATACCAATGTGTGCCGCTTTAAGTGCTGGTCCGTCATTAACCCCATCGCCTGTCATGGCTACAACTTCATTATTCGCCTTTAACGCATTTATAATTCTGAGTTTGGCTTCTGGAAACATACGGCTGAAGACTTGCGTATCCATCACCTTTTTTTGAAATTCGGCATCGGTGAGCTGCATCAACTCATCACCGGACATACATTTATCGTATCCTATAAAATCAATTTCTTTGGCAATAGCTACGGCCGTGGCAGAATTATCTCCTGTAACCAGTTTTACATTTATTCCAGCGGTATCAAAATCTTTGAGTACTTGACTTATGTTTTTCTTTGGAGGATCATAAAACGCAACTAGACCTTTAAATTCAAAAGAAAAATCTTGTTGGAGTTTAGGAAAGTCCGTGCCTTCAAAAACAGCCTGACCAACACCTAATAGGCGAAAACCTTGCTTACCTAGTTCTTCTATGGTAGCGTAAACAGATTTTTTTTCTTCAGCAGTCAGGTTGGAGATTTGTATCAAAGCTTCTGGCGCACCCTTAGCCGCAATGATACGTTGCCCAGATTCGTTTTCGAGCAGGTGGGTCATCATAGGTGGTTTGCCTCCTAAAGGGTATTCGTGAATCATATGATACTCTGGTCTTTCGTCCACATTTGTCTGCTTTGCGTAGGCGTTATGCAGAGAAATTTCCATGGGATCAAAAGGTATGGGCTCACTGGCCCACATGGCAACGGTTATAAGCTCTTTTTCTTCATTTTTAAGTATAGCTTCGGTAGAAGTTATTTTTCCAGTTTTAATGGAAAATAGTCTGGCGAGGCTCATTTTGTTTTGGGTAAGCGTTCCGGTTTTATCCGTGCATATTACGGTGGCGCTACCCAAAGTTTCCACAGTTTTCATTTGTTTAACTACAACTCCCAACTTCATTAAACGCCAAGCCCCCAAAGCCATAAAGGTGGTGAATGCTACAGGAATTTCTTCGGGAAGAATACTCATGGCAAGCGTCAGCGCTTTTAGTAAACTGTCTAGTACATCATGGGAGTTAAAATAATTAATTCCCCATACCAGTAGGAAAGTAATACCTCCCCAAATGGCCATTTGTTTTACAAAATTTGCAATCTGCAGCTCTAAAGGTGTTTTTTCATCTTCAATATTATCTAGGCTATTACCAATTTTTCCAAGTTGCGTGTGGTTACCAATGGCCGTTACAGTAGCGATAGCCAAACCACTGGCTACGATGGTGCCGGTAAAAATAGTATTGTTCGTAGAGGAAGTCTCTTTAAATACCGAAAGCGATTCCCCGGTAAGCGTAGCTTCATCTACAGAAAAATCATTGGAGTGTACAATAGTTGCATCTGCGGGAATCATCGTGCCCTCTTCAACAATTAGACTATCGCCTATAACAAGTTCTTCACTTGGTATTTCTACGGTAACCCCGTTGCGTATAACCTTGCAATTGGGCTCGGTAAGGTTTTTTAGTTTTTCTAACGCCTTTCGGCTTCTAGAATCTTGATAGAGGGATATGGAACCGACCAATATTATGGCAGCAACCATAAAGATGCCATCTCCAAAATTCCCGGTGATAAAATATATGGAAGAAGCCACCAACAATATAAGAATCATCGGTTCTTTCAAGATACTTTTTAGGGCTTCTAGGAATCCGTTTTTCTCTTTGTAGGTAAATGAGTTGGCACCATGGGTCTTTCTGGATGTAACAACTTGCTCGTCCGTCAATCCCTTTATACCAAAATTTTCAACGGCCATGATCTTCCTTTTCTCAAAAATAGGAGAAATAATATATATAAAGGTTGATTTATATCATCTTGAAACGGAAAATGAAGATTAAAAATTTAGTGGTACTTCAACACATCTAATAATAAGTTGGACTATTTTTTTATACGAAATCATTAATAGCATGACTTATCTCATGTTCTTTGAATAGAATTTCCCTTTAATTTGAATATGAGCAATTTACATACTATGCGCTATTTAATTATTTTGATTTTTGTATTCGCATTACAGTCCTGTGGTGACGAACAAGAGAAGGTGTTTCCTCAGAAATCGGAGCTAACAGAATCTGTGTATGCGTCTGCTATAATTCAGCCAGACAGTCTGTATAAGGTATACGCTGCCGTAGGCGGGATTTTAGACCGCAATTTAGTGGAAGAGGGAGACTTGGTTAAAAAGGGAACACCATTGCTTCAAATTATCAATAATACCCCTAAGCTGAATACGGAAAATGCGAAACTTTCATTGAAGTTGGCACAGGAAAATTATAACGGGAGTGCTGCTGTTCTCACGGGTTTAGAAGATGAAATAAAAGCAGCGAAACTATCTTTTCATAATGATTCTATTAATTTCTATAGACAGAAACGCTTGTGGGAACAAGAGATAGGTTCAAAAGTAGATTTTGATAATAGGAAGCTGGCCTATGAACTTTCCCGTAATAATTTAAACTTGTTACAAAGTAAGTATGATCGTACCAAGAATGAGCTAAAGACACAAGTAAGCCAAGCGCGCAACAACTATGAATCTGCACAGATAAATACCAAAGACTTTACGGTAACCAGTAAAATTAATGGGAAGGTCTATGAGCTGCTAAAAGAAACCGGAGAAATTGTAAGCACTATGGAACCTATCGCTGCGGTTGGAAGCGACTCGGTTTTTATAATTAAGATGTTGGTAGATGAGGTAGATATTGTAAAACTGAGCCTAGGTCAAAAAACGTTGATTACACTAGATGCTTACCCATCCAAAGTTTTTATGGCAACGGTAGATAAAATCTATCCCCGCAAAGATGAACGCTCGCAAACTTTTACGGTAGAAGCCAGTTTTGATGACCCGCCAAAAATTCTATATCCTGGTTTGGCAGGAGAGGGCAACATTATCATTGCTAAAAGAAAAGATATACTGACCATTCCCAAAGACTATCTTATTGATGGGAATAGAGTAGAAACCTCTAATGGTACAGTAGAGGTAACTACAGGTTTACAGAATTTAGACCGCATAGAAATTATAACAGGTATTAGCGAAGAGACCGAGCTTTTAAAACCAGAACAATGATCAATTGGCCCGTTATATTGAACATTGCCAAAACCCACTTGGTAACAAAAATGAAGTCTTCGGCTACAGCAGCCCTGGGTGTTACTTTTGGTATTGGAGCGTATATTACGCTGATCAGTTTTATGACTGGCCTCAATGAAATGCTAGATGGCTTAGTTTTGAATCAGACGCCACATATTCACTTGTATAATGAAATTGAACCCAGTGAAACGCAACCGGTATCACTTTATGATGAATTTAAAAATTCTTTCAACATCGTACACTCGATTAAGCCTAGGCAAAGTCAGAAGAAAATCCATAATGCCTTGCCTATTTTAAAGTATCTAAAAAAAGATAAAGAAGTAAAAGGCGCAACACCCCAGCTCCGTGCACAAATCTTCTACTTATCCGGTTCTATTGATTTAAGCGGCAATTTGGTAGGTGTTGATATTATGGAGGAAACCCGACTTTCTAGTATGGACGATTATATCATTCAAGGAACTCCGGAGGCACTCAAAAACACAGAAAACGGAATTATATTAGGTTCTGGTCTTGCTGAAAAAATGTCTTTATCGGTTGGCGAAAGAGTTCAGATAAGTACGGTTGGGGGGGATATTTTTCCACTCAAGATTGTTGGAATTTATCAAAGTGGCGTAGCAGATGTAGACAACATTCAGAGTTACGCCAACCTCAAAACGGTACAACGTATTATGGGGGAAGCGCAGAATTACATTACGGATATTAATATTAGACTTTATGATATTACGTTGGCACCTACTTTGGCAAAACGCCTTCAAAAACAGTTTGCGATAAAGGCTACGGATATTAACGAAGCCAATGCACAGTTTGAAACCGGTTCTAACATCAGAGACCTTATTACCTATGCCGTTTCTATTACCTTATTGATTGTAGCCGGGTTTGGTATTTATAATATTCTAAATATGCTTATTTATGAAAAGATGAAGGATATTGCCATTTTAAAAGCAATAGGATTTTCTGGTTTGGATGTACAGCTCATCTTTATAAGCCAAGCTATGATGATTGGGTTGGTTGGTGGTGTTTTGGGTTTAATAGTAGGGTATGGATTAGCTCGTCTAATAGATAACGTAGCTTTTGAAACGTCTGCACTGCCTACGATTACCACCTATCCTATAAGTTATAATATTGGGTATTATGTAATAGGAATTGCTTTTGCGCTGCTCTCTACTTTTATTGCAGGTTGGTTCCCATCTGCAAAGGCTAGACGCATAGATCCTGTTCGTATAATTCGTGGAACTTAAAGAAGGAAAAAATGGAGTATGTTCTTGAAACAAAAAACATCAATAAGCATTTTTATAAGCCCAAAGACTTTCATGTGCTTAAAGATATTTCTTTTGGAGTGAAAGTAGGGGAGTTCGCTTCTATTATGGGCAAATCCGGTTCGGGAAAATCTACGTTACTCTATATTCTTTCTACCATGGATACGGAGTATACAGGAGAATTGTATCTGAATCATGAATTGGTTACGGGAAAACCGCACCAAGATTTTTCTAGGATTAGGAATAAACATATTGGCTTTGTGTTTCAGTTTCATTATTTGTTATCGGAATTCAGTGTTTTGGAAAATGTGATGCTTCCAGCAAAGAAACTGAATGAGAAATCGCACGCAGATATTGAACGAGATGCTATGCAAAAGCTAGAAATGCTAAAAATAGATTATCTCGCCAACCAACGGGCTTCTCGTATTTCGGGTGGTGAAAAGCAACGGGTGGCCATTGCCAGGGCTTTAATCAATAATCCTATAATTCTTATGGGTGATGAACCCACAGGAAACCTAGACAGCCACAATGCAGATAACGTTTTTAATATCTTTAAAAAACTGAAAGAAGAAGAAGGTCTTTCGTTATTGATCGTCACCCATGATGAGGATTTTGCCAAGCGTACCGATCGTATTATTCAGATGGAGGACGGTAGAATTATTCCTTAATTTTTCTTTTAGTTTCTGCTGACTAAGGTCATGGTATGGGTGAATTTTAGCCCTTACTTTTGATGTGTTTATAATAGTCCGTTTGGACTCATTTCCGTATATTTAAAATTAAGGCCATGATTGAAAAAATAAGAACGTACAAAGGAAATACACTTGCGTTAGAAGTTATTGACGAATTCACCGGAACAGATGAAAAACTGGCACAAAAGTTCTTTAAGGAGAAAGTAGAAGAAGGGTTTGGCTATGTAAATGTGCTGGTTAAACTAGACGAACTAAATGTAAGTAAAAGTAAAACAAAGGTGTTCATGGAAGACATCATCTGGATTCTAAGAAATTATAGACAAATAGGAAATATAGCTATTGTGGCACACTCTAAGATTTTGAAAGCACTGATTCCTATTGATAATGTTTTTTTTGAAAGGCTGCAGAAAGGATATCAAGAACGCTATTTTGATATTACACAACTAGAAGAGGCTTTCCAATTTGTAGCTCCTAATGAATATGAACCAATTTAGAATAACAGTAAAGTTGGGTGTTAGATTGCCCAGTTACATATAGTCAGACTAACATGCTACATATCTTAAAGTCCCCAGAAAAGCTGAATTTCTTTCAACAACAAAAAGCGTTATTAGGTGCTTTTTTTATGCTGATGTTGATTTTAAGCATGGGTTCGTGTAAAGACCAAGCCAAGTTGGTATCTGAAAAAGAACCTGTTCAGGAAGAAGTAGCGCCTGTACCCATTAAAAAAGTAAAAACATACGAGGACATTAACGTATCCCGAAACGTTAGGATAGCAGAGTATTTTGAGTATATAGACTCCTTAGTGCTGCGCTATGATTCTATTGTGCCCTATCCGTTATCTGAACATCTATTGGTGCGTAATAATCCGTGGATTATAGATACGCTGGCAAATACGGATTACTACCGTATGAAGGCCAGAGATTCATTTGTATATGATCAAAGACAAATGATAGCACTGCCAAAAGGAAGTGTATTACATCTTCCGGATTCTACAAAAGCCTGCCATATATTGGACGATTTAGCCCATACGGAGATTGATGTGAACATCCCTGAATTTAAGCTTCGTATTTATCAGGATTCTATTCTAAAAGATGAGTTTACGGTAAGGGTAGGACAGGATAAACAACGCTACCTGAAAATGGGAGATCGTATAACGGATTTGCGAACCAAAACGGGAGAGGGAACGATTGTTAGACATGCCAAGCATCCTGATTTTTATAATCCCGTAAATGGTAAGCCATATTATGTAACGCATCGTGACGATGGGAAACTTACGCAAATGCCTCAAATTCCATGGATGGAAACCGAAATTAATGGTATCAGAAACGGACAGATGATTCACCCTACAACCAATCCTAAAACTTTAGGAAAGGCCTATTCACATGGGTGCATAGGTACTCGTGAAGCAGATGCTTGGGTAATTTATTACTACGCTCCGTTGGGCACGAAAGTAAGAATACGGTATGACCTAGACACGCATTTTGAAGGTTCGGTAGTTTCTGTTTTAAAAGATATTTATGGGGTAGAGAAGTAGCTGCTACTGTTCTTTTAGATGAGTAGGGTCATACAACTTATTAGCTATAGTAGGAACGGGAGCTTTCGTTTGTGTTCGCCATATATTCAATTCTTCGTATAGCTGTTTGGTCTTAGCTGGGTTTTGTTTCGTTAAGTTATTTTTCTCACCTATATCAGTCTTTAGATTATAAAGTTCTAATTCTCCGTCTTCAAAATATTCATGTAGTTTCCATTCTCCCGAAATAATTACGGAACCTGGGCGAGTTCTAAAAAGAGGGTCTCTGCCTTGGTCTTTTAATTGGTCATACTTCTGAAGATAGATGGGGAAGTGAAAATAGAGGTTACGTTCAGCGAGTTCGCCTCCATATAAAATAGGTTCAAGATTTACACCATCAAGAAGTTTAGCTCTTCTTTGGGGTTTTACAATATTCTGAAGCGTGGGGTAGAAATCTAAATTGCTGACCGCTACTGTAGAGGTCGATTTTGGTTTTATTTTCCCTGGCCATTTTATAATTAGAGGAACGCGAATACCACCTTCGTAATAGGAACCTTTTCCTGCTCTTAACGGACTCTGTTCGGAGATAGCTCGTATACCTCCATTGTCCGAGGTGAAAATTACTACGGTGTTTTCTTCAAGATTATTTTGTTTTAAAGCATGTAACAACTTGCCCACATTTTGGTCCATGGCGTATACCATTGCAGCATAGTCAGGTCTATTTTGTCCATTCTGTCCGCTTTTTGCTTCAAATTTGGCTACTAATTCTTCTTTACCCATAATAGGCGTATGCACCGTGTAATAAGGCATGTAAAGAAAAAAAGTAGTGTCTTTGTTTTTCTCTATATAACTTATGGCTTCGTTCGTCAACCTATCCGTTAAGTATTCGCCATTTTCGCCATTGGTAATGTTGTCTATTTTATATGGGGAAAAGTAACCGCCTTTACCTGGGTTTCCTTTTGCACTTCCGCCTATATTAACATCAATCCCTTGTGTACTGGGGTCGTTACCTACATGCCATTTGCCAAAACTACCTGTAACATACCCAGCTGATTTAAGCATCTGAGGAAGGGTAAAAATGGAGTCATTGAGATGGTCGGTATTTTTAATCGGAATTAATTTTCGGGTTTTTGTGTTTCCTCTATCAGACGGACTCACCGTATAAACACCATGCCTAGGTGTATTTAAACCAGAGATAAGACAGGCTCTACTTGGCGCACAGTTTGCAGCACCCGCATAGGCATTATAAAATACCATGCCTTCTTCCGCCAAAGCATCTAAGTTTGGAGTTTCATAGTATTCACTCCCCATAAAACCAACATCCTTATAACCAAGGTCGTCTATGTTTATAAGAACGATATTTGGTTTTTTGTGCTCTGTTATGTCGATTTTAGCAGGTTTGCAAGAGTGTAATGCATATATACATACCAGTGTTGTGCACAAGGTTTTATTAATGGGAAGAGTCATATGGGCATCTAATTAGTTCAGCTGAATAGCGTTCCTTAAAGGGATAGCGTTCTGGGATAATAGAACTGTGAAAATATTTATATTCCACAGATTACAAAGGGCTATAATGAGTCGTTTAAGGGATACAAATGTTGAACTTGTATGATAAAGGGATAGTTATCTATTGCTCATTAGATATATTAACGGTTGTATTCGCTTCTTCATAAAACTGCTTGGCATACTCTGTAGGACTCATTTCATATTCTTTACGGAAGCACTTGCTAAAGTATTTTTGATTATTGAAACCGGTCATATAGGCTACTTCTGAAATATACATTTTGTTATTTTTTAATAACTGAGCAGCTCGTTTCAGACGAATTCGTTTTATAAAATTTACAGGAGTATCATTATTAATGGCTTGTACTTTACGGTATAAATTGGCCCTGCTCATACCAGCCTCAGAAGCTAAAAATTCAACATTAAGATGTTTGTCATCAATAGATTTTTCTATTATAGTTACCAGCTTGCGTATAAATTTTTCATCGTTAGAATCTACTTCTATTTCAGAGGGTTCTGGTGTTATAATTTTACTGTATTTACTTTTGAGGTCTTCACGAGTGTTGAACGTATTTTTCACCTTCCACTTTACAAATTCTAAGCTAAACGGTTTTTCTATATAATCATCGGCACCTAAGCTAAGACACTCAATTTTTGTTTCCTCAGAGTTTTTAGCGGTGAGCATAAAAATAGGGATGGTCTTCGTTTCCGGATTATCCTTTAATTTTTGGAGCATAGAAATACCATCTTCTATGGGCATAAGAATATCACAGATAATTAGGTCAGGCCGTTGTGCTAAGCAGGTAGTATAACCTTCTTTACCGTTGCATGCTTCAATTACATTAAAATCGGTTTTTAATTCATCTTTTACCATAGATCTTAGGTCCTCATTATCTTCCACAAGTAGTATTAATGGTTTGGACGTTTGGAGTGCTTTAGGTTTTGTCTCGAATTCTGATGAAATCTCTTCGATCACTTGGAATTCAGAGTTTTTAATAAAATTCTTGGTAAGAGGTGTACCTCGGTCAATGCGCTCTTTTTTTAGATACCGGTTTTTGTGAATCGGCAGATAAAAAGTGAATTCCGTGAATGTATTTTCCTCACTCTCTACTTGTATGGTACCATGATGCCTTTCAATGAGTTTTTGCACCAATTCCATCCCTATTCCAGTTCCGGGTATCTGATTACTGTATTTTTTAGTAGCTTGATAATAGCGGTCAAAAATTTGCTCAATATCTTCTTGCGGAATACCTATGCCATTATCCCTAACACTACATTTAATATAGGAACCCATTCTAAACTTTTTACTGAAATGACTTTTCTCCCTTCCAGAGGCCAGTCCTAATGAAACCGTAATGATTCCCTTTTTAGGAGTGTATTTGAATGCATTGGACAAGAGATTAAATAGAATTTTTTCTAGAATATCTACATCGTACCATCCCACAATCTTAGTTTCCTCTGTAACAAATTGGTAGTCTATATCATAGATCTTAGCAAAGTCATTAAAGGCATTTTTGATGATTTCAATATCGTTAACAATGTTGTTTTTAGAAATCTGTAGTTTAAGCTTCCCTTCGTCAAACTTTCGGATATCCATCAACTGATTAATAAGCCTGTGCATTCTTAAGGTATTATTGTAAATTCTTTGAGAGGTGATAGGGCTTAACGTAAACTTTTTCTCTTTCACCACTTTTTCAATAGTACCTAGAATTAGGGCTAATGGCGTACGTAACTCATGAGAAATATCAGTAAAGAACACCATTTTCATACGGTTCATTTCATTGTCTTTTTCTCTACTTACCGTTTCCGCTACTAATTTCTTTTTTAATCTATACCAGCGTTTAATAACTAGCCAAGTAGTATAAATGGAAGTTATTAGTAGAAGAAAGTATAGAATAAAAGCCATATTACTTTTCCAATAAGGAGGGCTGATTTGAAAATGAAAAGTGGCTGGATTATCGTTCCAAACCCCGTCACTATTAGAACTTTTTACTTTAAAGGTGTAGCTGCCCGGAGGTAGGTCATTGTAATTGGCATTTCTGTTAGATGCTTTTGTATAGTGCCAGAAATCATTTGTGCCTTCAAGTATATAAGCAAATTCATTTTTATTGGGCGCAGTAAATTCTAAGGTAGAGAACTCAAAAGCAATGTTATTTCTGTTATGTGCTAACTTAAGGCTGTCTGTAGTATTTAGATATTTTTTTGAATGATTCTCTTTATTGGCGGTATTTGATTTGTCAAAATCTCCAAAAATGGTGTAGTTGGTAATTATGGTATTGGGTACTGATGATTCCTTTTTATAGTTTTTAGCGTTTACGGAAAAGAAACCTCCGGGGCAACCAAAATAGATTTTTCCATCTTCACCAACTGCGCTTGAATTGAATGTAAAGTGACTCTCGGTAACACCATCTTCAATACTAAAATTGACAAATTTTTCTTTTTTGATATCAAATCTGGAAATACCATCTCGGGTACTTAGCCATAAATTTTCTGAAAAATCTCTTTCAATGCTAGCAACTGTTGTGGACACTAAGCCTTCATTTTTACCGTAGCTTTTAATAGTTTGGGCTGCTTGGTCGTAAAAATTGAGACCGCCGCCTCTGGTGCCTATCCATAGATTGCCTTTATCATCTTCACGCAGACATAAAATAGCATTTGAACTTAGACCATCTCTCAATGAAGGGTTGAATACTTTAATTTCTTCATTAATCAAGTTAACCTTAAAGAGACCGTCACCACGGGTGCCAATCCACATATTTTGATTACGGTCTAGATGCATTACCGAGACATTTTTTCCAAAAAGGGTAGAAATCACCTTGCTTTTAAAAGCATTTTTTTCCTGTTTAGGGGTTACTATACTTATTCCTCCGCCCCAAAGGCCAACCCATATTTCATCTTTACTCAGAGGAACCAAGTCACGTATGTTGTAATTGTATTTTTTGAGCGTATCAAATTGTACATTTTTAGTATGGTCGCTATAATTTTTAGAAAGCAAAAGGGTTTTTCCAGAGGCAAAAAGTATTTCTTTCTGAGAATAATATTCTTTTACAACGCTATAATCTTCATTGGCGGTTGTCAGTAACCTATTGGTATTTGTCTTTAAATCGTAACTGTATAAACCAACGTGATTATAGGTTACCAGTAATTCATTTTTATTTGTTTTTAACAGGGATTGGGTAAAGTGGTTGTTTAGATTGTTATTGATGGTAGTATATTCAAAAATTGAATTTCTATCAATATGTTTTTTGATGCCTTTATTCGTAGCCACCCATAGATTTTTATATCGATCTATAATTAAAGAGTTAATTCGGTTTTCATAAGGTGTACTATCGGTCTTTTGACCATCGGTTATTTTGGTAAAAACATATGAATTATTGGTTTTCTTCCCTTTGTATAAGCCAGATTGAGTACTGGCCCAAATTGTTCCTGAACCTAAATCTGCTGAGATAGAGGTAAAGTCCGTATTGGTTTGGTTCTTTTTATTGAAGACGTCTATAGTTTCCAATATCTTGAGTTGAAAATCGGTTTTACCATATTGAAGAAGAAACATACCCTCATCTGTAGCAGCTAATAAAGTGTTGTTTTCTAATGGAGTTAGAAAGGATACATTTTTAGAGAATCCCGTTTCTACCAACATATCATCTGTATTGAGCGCCAAGATGCCTTTGGGCGTAGCGAACCAATTTCGTCCAAAGAGGTCTTCGGAGAAGTCATTTATGGTTTTATCGTTGGTCCAAATCTTACTGTTCTGTTTGTAGTTCAGTTGGGTGTGAAATTCAATCTTACCTATATCCCCCTGCGGAACAACCTTAACAATACCTGTATTTTTTAGATTCACCCATATTGTACCATCTTTAGATTTGCCAAGAATGCCCGTTGTATTGTTCTTGTAAAACCCTTTAAAGCTATTGGTTTTTCTATGGTAGAGTATTAAGTAGCTCTCACTACCAAGCCATAAATTTCCGTAGCTGTCTTCTATAATAGAATTAATACTGTTGTTAGGTATAGATTTTTCATCAAAGACATCATATTGATTTTCAACCAAGGAATGACCATCATATCTATATAATCCACTATCGGTACCTAACCATAAATAGCCTAAATAATCTTCGTAGATAACGTTGGTTCTTTTATTAAAACGGCTATCATCTATATGTAAAGAATGAAAATAGGTATTGGTGTTTTGTGCGGCACAATTTACCCCTGAACAAAGTAGTATTAAAAAGAGGAGAACTTGTTTCATAAGAGCGGTTTGGTCAAAGTGGTCTTTTAAGTATGGTATAGTTCAAATAAACAATTTGGTTAAGTGAACTATGTTTATGTGTTATTTTTTTAAGCTCAGTTGAGATGTACGCTTGTAATTCTGTGGTAAAGGGTTAAAATATGTACTAAATATAGGGTATAAATGTTGCATGAGCCGCCTCTAGAGCCCGTAAAACGGTCATCTGCAACATATGTATACCAATATGAGATAAATGCGCTCAAACTCTAGAATATATTTACCCTAAGGCTTTTAACTCAACAAAGGGCCACTATTTAACTAACAATAAACCACTATGAATTTAAAAAGAATGTTATTGCTACTGCTGTTCTTCGGCATGGTGTCGCTTCAGGCACAGCAAGATTTGACAGGAACCATTACGGATGAGTCTGGCCAACCGCTACCGGGTGTAAATGTTTTAGTAAAAGGAACTACGGTAGGAACCGTGGCCGATTTTGATGGAAACTATACTATAAAAGCAACTGAGGGTGCTACATTAGAGTTTAGTTATTTGGGATTTGTTACCAAAAGTATTCCAGTAGGAAACGAAACTACCATTAATATGGTACTACAAGAAGACGTGGCTCTTTTAGAAGAGGTTGTTGTTATTGGGTATGGTACATCTACCAAAAAAGATTTAGTGTCTTCCGTATCTTCTATTAAATCAGATGTTCTGGAAAACCAACCTGTAGCTAGAGTAGATCAAGCGTTGCAAGGGCGTGCTACTGGGGTAGAGGTTACTTCCAACAATGGTACACCAGGTTCTGGTTCCACTATTCGTATTAGGGGTAATAGTTCTATCAACGGAAATAATGATCCGTTATATGTTATTGATGGTTTCATTGCAGGAACAGGTTTTAACCTGAATACGATAAACGTAAACGATATTGCTTCTATTGAAATATTAAAAGATGCCACCGCACTTTCCATATATGGTACAAGGGGTGCTTCTGGGGTAATTTTAATTACTACTAAAAATGGTAAAGGCATGGCGCCAGGGAAACCGGTAGTTGCCATAAATCATTACCAAAGTTTACAAGGAACGGCAAACCGTATAGATATTCTTGGCGGACAAGATTTTGTGAACTATAAAAATGAATCGTATCAGTTTACACCGGGACCAGATGGTTTTGGACTTACGGATAGTACATTACCATTGGTTTTAAATCCAGACACTACGACTACCACAGATTGGTTGGATTTAGTGGAGCAACCGGGTTCTATTTCAAATACGGATGTATCCGTAACTGGGAATTCTGAAAATGCCAATTACTTTATCTCTGGAAATTATTTCAATCAAAAAGGGGTTCTTAGAGGCTCTGGATTAGAAAGGGTAAACTTCAGAACCAATCTTGATGTTAGAGTTTCGGATCGGTTTAAGACAGGTATTAGAGCTAATATTACGCACTATAAGATAGAAAATAACAAAGTAGATTATGGTGGGATTGTATCCCAAGTATTACCAACACGTCCGGTGTATTTGGAAGATGGAAGTTTTTCGTTCGAAAATCCTATTAGTGCAGGATTGGAACGTAACCCAGAAGCAGATATACAATTACGTGTAGACCATGATTTGGTTACCCAAGTAATAACCAATGCATATGTAGAATATGAAATAGCTAAAAACCTTTCTTTTAAATCTACTTTTGGAGCTCAGTTAAATTATGTAAAGGAGAACAACTACTTACCAGGTATTTTACCAGAAAGAGTAAATGGAGGTTTCGGTCGTATTAACACCAACTTTACGAAGAGTATATTGAATGAAAACACGCTGAACTATAACTTAGATTTAGATGATCATTCTATAAAAGTACTAGGTGGTTTTACTTGGCAAAAGGATAATAATGAGAGTACTCGTTCTGAGGCTGATCAATTTCCTAACGATGTTGTACTTTTCAATAATTTAGCTTTAGGTGATGCTTCAACAGCAGTAGTAGGCTCGGGATATAGTCAACGTACCTTAAGTTCATTTCTTGGTCGTGTTAACTATGGCTACAAAAGTAAATATTTGCTCACGTTGGTTGGTAGGTATGATGGCTCTTCTGTATTTGAAACGGGTAATAAATATGCCTTTTTCCCTTCTATAGGTGCCGCTTGGAATGTAGACGAGGAAAACTTTATGGCAGATTCAGATGTCATAGATAGGTTTAAAATTAGAGGTAGTTACGGTATTGTTGGAGAGCAAGGGGTCAAAGCTTATAATTCATTAGCAACTTATAATAACACCACAACGGTTTTTAATGGCTCCTTAATAAATGGGGTTGCAGTTGGCGATGTACCAAGTAGCGGTTTAAGTTGGGAAACCACCAAACAATTAGATTTGGGTATTGAATTGGGTTTCTTTAATAATAGAATAACTTTTGAAGCCGATTATTATAAGAAGACAACCGAAGATTTATTATTAGCAGTAGCGCTGTCTGGGCAAGTGGGTGCGAACTCCACAACCCAATTACAAAACCTAGGTTCTGTACGAAACAGTGGTTTTGAATTTGGTTTAAATACTGTTAACGTAGAGAATGAGAATTTTCAATGGGAATCCAACCTAAGTATATCTTCTAATAAAAGTGAGATATTAGAGTTGGATGGTCAAGAGTATATTACTTTACAATCTACAGGAAATCAAGGTGGTAACTCTGCTAGGTTAATCGTTGGAGAATCACTACCTACTTTTGTTGGGGCTAAATATTTGGGAACCTATAAAAGTGCAGATGAGATTATTGCAGACGGTAGAGAAGGACGGTCTTTTATTGGTGGTCCTAGATACGAAGATGTTAATGGCGATTCTAATATTAATGATGAGGATTCAGTAGTATTAGGTAGCCCTATCCCAGATTTTTATGGTGGGTTTAGAAATACATTCACTTATAAAAACCTTTCGTTAGATGTCTTTTTTCACGGAAGTTATGGTGCAGAAATATATAATGTACGTTCACAAACGGCCTATTTTGGTAGGGGAGAACAAAATGTGGACCCTATAGTTCTAGACCGTTGGATTGCTGGTGTAAATGAAACTTCAGACATTCCAAGAGCAGGACCATCCAACAGTCTTTTTAATCCTAATAGCAGTTTAAATATAGAAGATGGTTCTTACATAAGGTTAAAAACCATGTCTTTAAATTACAATGTCCCGTTAGAATCAGGAGGGCTTAGTGATGTGTTCAGTTCATTGAACGTTTATGTTACCGGAACAAATCTTTTACTTTTTACTGACTTTACTTTGGGTGATCCAGAAGTGAATAATTTTAGTTCTGAAAGTACTAATAATTCTTTTGGTTCTGTTTCCCAAGGTTTTGCATCAGGTCAATATCCTTATGCGAAATCAATAACCTTAGGTATAAAAGTAGAATTTTAAAAAAGCAGATATGAAAACTAATATAACGAGTAAATTTTTGATACTACTTGTGGGCTTTCTTGTTTTAAGCTCATGCGATGATTTCTTGGAAGAGGATTTAAGAGATCAAATTACACCAGATGCCTTTTTTACAAATGATAAAGAAGCAGAATTGGCTGTAAATGGAGTGTATAGATTGTTGCAAGACAATAATGTGTACAGACAACGTGGGTTAGATAATTATTACACCAGTGGTGCAGATATACAAGCCGCCAATAGAGATGTAAACAGCTCTATTCATAATTACCTAATTCAGGAAGGAACTGCAGATGGCAACGGAACTTGGATACAGTTGTACAAAGTGGTTAATAATACAACAGAATTTATCTCTAATATAGAGGGTAATGAAAGTTTAACTCAAGAGGCTAGAGATAGTAGATTGGGTGAGCTGCTTTTTCTAAGAGCACTGGCGTATTATCACTTAACCAATTTATGGGGAGACGTACCTTTTTATACAGAGCAGTTGCCTGTCTTGGAAAGGTCTGTATTAGGAAGAACTCCAAAGGCAGAGATAAGAAGTGCTATGAAGGAAGACTTGGCAAGAGCTTTTGATTTGTTGCCTAGTGCTTACTCTGGTAACGATTTAGGTAGAGCTAGTAAATGGGCCGCCGCAACGTTAAAGGCAAAATACCACCTTTTTGATGAGGAATGGGCTTTGGCAAAAGCGGAGTGCGATGTTGTAATAGATGGTGGAGCACACCGGTTATTAGATAATTATGCCGATGTTTTTGATCAGTCAGATCCAAGCAATCAGTATAACGACGAACATATTTATGTAGTTGATTTTGAAGCCGATTATGATGGTTTGTTTACCACAAGAACGGATGATTATAATCCGCGTATTAGAGATGAACCTGCAGGGCGAAATAACGATACTATTGTAGACGGTGTTTCAGGAACTAAAGTGGATATATTTCAAGGTCTATTACGTGATCAAGCCGAAGATATGACCGGTTACGGTTGGTCCGTGCCTTTACCAGAATTTGCTTTACAAGAAAACTGGCAAGAAGGAGACCTTAGATATGATGCTACCATTGTTACTGAGTATTTGGGATGGAAACTAGCGTTTCCTTATTTTAGAAAGAACTGGAATTTGGATCAAGAGAATTCCTTACGTGGCAATCACCCAGAAAATTATATTGTCTTTCGTTTAGCTGATGTATATTTAATGGCGGCAGAGGCTGAAAATGAATTGAACGGTCCTGGAGGCGCTTATTTCTATGTCAATAAAGTAAGAGAAAGAGCATTTGAGCCCGACCAACCATGGACGGGCATGTCTAAAGAAGATTTTAGAGAGGCAATATATGACGAGCGAAAGTTTGAGCTAAGTGCAGAAGGCCATAGAAGAATGGACCTCATACGTTGGGGCATATTGTTAGAAACGGTACAGACTGTTCAACACAGACCATGGAACAATCCAGGTGCTAACATTAAACCATACCATGTTTTGTTGCCTGTACCTCAGAACCAGTTAGAGCTGAATCCAAACTTATTGGAATCAGACCCTACCAACAATGGATACCGATAATTAAAAGGATAAGTATAACTGCCACGGAGTATGATTTCTTACTCCGTGGTACTTACTAAGATTAGAATATGAAACAACTTCTTTATTTTATTTTGCTGGGCACTTTGGTTTTCTCGTGTAAGAACAAGGAAAAAAACACAGCCGAAACAACTGAGCCTACTACTGAAATTAGTAATGCTAAACCAAATATTGTCTACATACTGGCAGATGACCTCGGGTACGGTGATCTAAGTTCGTATGGTCAGAAAAAGTTCAATACGCCTCATATAGATAAGCTGGCAGAGAAAGGCATGCTTTTCACGCAGCACTATTCGGGTAGTACGGTTTGTGCACCTTCTAGGTCGGCATTATTAACCGGTATGCACACAGGGCATACTGTTGTTAGGGGAAATAAAGAAATCATGCCAGAGGGTCAATATCCTTTACCCGATAATACTTTTACTATGGCGGAGGCTATGCAAAAAGCAGGCTATGCGACAGGTGCTTTTGGGAAATGGGGACTTGGATTTCCTGGTTCCGAAGGAGATCCTTTAAACCAAGGCTTTGATACCTTTTTTGGGTACAATTGTCAGCGGTTGGGGCATAATTATTACCCAGACCATCTATGGGCAAATAAAGATTCATTGGTGCTCAAAGGGAATTTAGGAAAGAATAAAGGGACTTACGCACCAGGGTTGATTCATGAAAAAACGTTAGAGTTTATAGAATTGAACAAAGACAATCCGTTCTTCTTATATGTGGCATCTATTATTCCACATGCGGAATTGGCTGCTCCTGAAGAATTCATGGAGAAAAACAGAGGCAAATTCCCTCCAGAAACACCCTATGAAGGTGTTGATGATGGTCCGGAGTTTAACCAAGGGCCATATAGGTCACAAAAAGAACCTCACACGGCATTTGTTTCCATGGTACAATTATTAGATGCGCAAGTTGGAGAAATCGTGGCAAAGCTAGAGGAGTTAGGTATTGCAGATAATACCGTAGTGGTCTTTACTTCAGATAATGGCCCGCATACAGAAGGTGGCGCAGACCCAGAATATTTTGATAGTAACGGACCTTTTCGGGGTACAAAAAGAGACCTTTACGAAGGTGGAATTAGAGTGCCTATGATTGCGGCATGGCCTGGAAAAATTAGACCGGGAAGTACAACGGAGCTGGTATCTGCTTTTTGGGATGTGTTTCCAACATTCTCAGAAATAGCTGGTATTGAAACACCTGAAGGCTTAGATGGTATTTCATTTTTACCCACACTTTTAGGTCATGAAGACTTACAAAAAAATCATGAATACCTGTATTGGGAATTTCATGAAAAAGGCGGTAGACAGGCCATCCGTAAAGATAATTGGAAAGCGGTAAAGTATGATGTTTTCGGTGGGGCAGATGTTGCCATAAAACTATACGACCTTACTACAGATATTGGGGAGCAGAATAATGTAGCTGAGAAAAACCCAGAAGTCATAAAGGAAATGAAAACGCTTTTTGAAAATGCACGTACGCCTTCTGATGTGTTTACTTTCAGTCAAGAGACCTATTTAGACAGCAAATAAGATAATCGTTAGTTTTAGTTAATTGTTTTTTTTTGAAGAGGTCCAATTTTTGGACCTCTTTATTTCCTTTAAAGACAAACTTCAATCCGTAGCTAAAAGAAAGAGCTAGAACACTAAAATAACCACAAGTACCTATGAAAAATAAACTGAGTCTTATTGTCATTCTGTGCGCAATTCTAGTAGGGTTCGTACAAGATAAACGGCCTAATGTATTGATCATAGGAGATTCTATATCCATAGGGTATACCCCTTTTGTAAAACTAGCTTTAGAGGATAGGGCTAATGTGGTTCATAATGAAGGTAATGCCCAGCACACGGGTACTGGACTAGAAAAATTGGATGAATATTTAGGTGACACCAAATGGGATGTTATCCATTTTAATTGGGGATTATGGGATTTGTGTTACCGGCATCCAGACTCAAAAAAAGTGGGAAATAGAGATAAAATAAAAGGTACGGTTACGTATACCCCGGAAGAATACCGAGCGAATTTAGAAACTTTGGTTATCCGTTTACAAAAGACGGGCGCTAAGCTCATTTTTGCCACTACAAGTTATGTTCCGGAAGGAGAAGCAGGCCGTTTTGCAAATGCAGAAAAGATATATAACAGAGAAGCTTTGGCGGTAATGAAGAAGTATGGGATTACGGTGAACCCTTTAGGGAAGATTTCCAAAAAAGTGCATAAAAAACATGCTGCAGGTCCGGGGAATGTTCATTATACCAAAGAAGGTTCTGAATTGCTTTCTAAATCAGTTGTGAAGTATATTGAGAAAGACCTGATAGCGAATTGAATCCTTTTCAAATACACTAAACCAAACCAGAAAGTTGAAGAAAATCATTTTAGTTAGTTGAGTTTTTTTAATAGAGGTTCCGTTTTGAACCTCTATTTTTCTTTCTAATGGAATTTTGCCTTAGGTGTACTTTAGGCGGATTGAAAATTTAAACAGCGATGAATAGAATATCCTTTTTAATAGCATTGAGTTCATTCGTATTATTTTTTTCTTGTAAATCGAATACTGATAAAACCAATGATGTTGTAGATCAAAAGCCCAATATTATTTTAATCTATGCAGATGATTTGGGAATAGGTTTATTGGGGCATGAAGGGCAACAAATCATAAAAACTCCACATATAGATGCATTAGCTAGTGAGGGAATTCGTTTTCAAAATGCATACTCTAATATGTTATGCGCTCCCGCTCGCGCATCCCTTATAACAGGGATTACGGATTGCCATACCCAGAAATTTGAGATTACGCCAGGGGCAATGTATAAAAAAATAAGTACACATAATCTTACTCAAACCGAAGTTGAAAATAATATAAACCAAGCGCTACGCCCCATACCTAAAAATCAGGTGTTTCTTGGGCAAGTAGCCCAAGAAGCAGGATATAAAACGGCTGAAATCGGGAAGTTAGAATGGGGTTTTTCGGCTACGGACCAGCAAATGAAAAGACATGGTTGGGATTATTATTACGGATACTTAGACCATGTTAGAGCACATGGTTTTTATCCACCTTTTGTATTTGAAAATGGTAAAAAGGTAAATATTAAAGGAAACACACTTGCCAACGCGGGAAAGTCCGGTGAGCCAGAAACACCTGAGAACCTCACGGAAAGGCATGATATAAAAGGGAAGGTTCATTATTCGCAAGACCTGTTTATGAATAGAGCGCTCAATTTTATAGAAACCAACCGCGACAATCCTTTCTTCCTTTATTTCCCCACTCAACTACCACACGGTCCTGTGGCCATTCCTAAAGTACATCCGGATTTTGTAAATGACGATAGGCTTACACCTATTGAAAAGGAATACGCCTCTATGGTCAAAATGTTGGACGATAATGTGGGGCAGCTAATGCAAAAATTGAAAGAATTAGAACTAGATGAGAATACCATTGTCCTATTTACGGCAGATAACGGTCATGAAATCTATTATGCGCAAGAAGGGCGGGTTTTAAAACCATACGCGAATATAGAAACAGGCCAACGGTTTGACGATGTGGAGCGTAAATATTACAGCAATCTTGCAGGAGATGTTTTTGATGGTAACGGTGGCCAAGCGGGTATGAAAAGAAGTAATCTTCAAGGTGGAATTAGGGTTCCGCTTATTTTTAGATGGCCTGCTAAAATACAACCGGGAAAAACTAGTAAACGGCTTGTTGCTAATTATGATTTAGTGGCCACACTTGCAGAGGTTACTGGTTTCAATAAACCGTTCCGTACGGATGGTATTTCGTACTATGATGAATTGCTTGGCACTAGTACAGATAATGGTCATGAATCTGTGGTGTATTCCTCGTATACCGGTCCCACTTTAGTTACCAAAGAGGGTTGGAAAATTAGAACCGATTTAAAAAAAGAAGTATTTGAATTGTTCTTTCTACCTGAGGATTACAAAGAGGAAAAGGACTTATCAAATGAGCATCCGGATAAACTGGAAGCACTTAAAAAGGAACTTTTAAAAGCTTGTGAAGGCGATTTAAAAAATGGATTTTTCAGTAATGAGGGCAGCATAATGAAAGTCCCTAGTGTAGCCAAGAAATAATAGAAATTGAAATATAGGAAAGGTGATGAAAAAATGGATTTTACTAAGTTTAGCGAGTAGCAGTTTTTACTTCCTATCAGCGCAAGGGCAAGCTGTTGTTGAAATCAATATTGATGCTACTATTACTTTTCAGACCATTCATAATTTTGGCGCTTCGGATGCTTGGGCAGCGCAATATGTAGGGCTGTGGCCTGAAGCCAAAAAAAGCAAAGTAGCGGAATGGCTGTTCAGTACCGAAACCGATGCAACGGGTTCGCCCAAAGGGATTGGTTTAACCGCTTGGCGTTTTAATATTGGCGCAGGAAGTGCCACTCAGGAAGATGATAGCGGTATAAAAGATCCATGGCGAAGAACCGAAGGATTTCTGCAAGCCAATGAAACGTATGACTGGCAAAAACAAGCAGGACAGCGTTGGTTCTTGCAGGCTGCTAAAGAGCAAGGTGTACATCAGTTTGTTGCTTTTGTAAACAGTCCGCCAATTTACTTTACTAAAAACAAAAAGGCACATTCGGACGATGGATTATCGGCAAATTTGAGTAGTGACAATTATGCTGCCTATGCCAATTTTCTAACAGATGTACTTCATCACTTTAAAGATAGCTTAGCCATAGATTTTGATTATGTGAGTCCGTTTAACGAACCGCAATGGGAATGGAAAGGTGGGCAAGAAGGCTCGCCTTGGAATAATATTGAGTTGGCTGTGGCCGCTAGGGTAATCGATTCGATATTTCAACTTGAAAAAATCAACTCTAAAATAGAAATTACGGAAGCCGGTGCTATCGATTATTTAACGGGAACAAAGAAGAAATACCAAAATAGAAGCGACCAGATTGAAACTTTCTTCAATCCCACAAGCCCACATTATTTAGGGAGTTTAAACACCTTGGCACCTAAAATAGCTGCACACAGTTATTTTACGACCTGGAGCATAGAGAAGTTAAAAAGAGAGCGAGAACGCATTGCAGAAAAATTGCTGAAATATCCAGATTTGGAATATTGGATGAGTGAATATTGCATCTTAGAGAATAACGAAGAGATTAAAGGAAAGGGTAGGGATTTGGGTATACAAACCGCCTTATACGTGGCGCGTGTAATTCATGCGGATCTCACTATTGCCAATGCAAGTGCTTGGCACTGGTGGTTGGCTATGAGTCCGTATGACTTTAAAGATGGCTTGGTCTATCATGATAAGAACATTGCAGATGGTGCTATCTATGATTCAAAATTGTTGTGGGCGCTTGGTAACTATGCGCGATTTATACGTCCGGGAGCTACTCGAATTTCAGTTGCGTATGATAATAGTACCAGCGTAGAGACGCTACAAAATGGCATTTTGGTTTCAGCATATGAGAATACAGATGGGAAAAGGGTTGTGGTAGCAGTCAACCAAAGAGAGGATAAGGTACTTCTAGCGCTTCAAATGAATATGGAAGGATACACCAAGCTAAAGTCTTATACCACCAATAAGGACCAGAATTTAAAGCATAGCAATTTAGAAAAACCAGAAGATGGTAAATTTCTGTTGAGTGAAAAATCGGTGACTACTTTTGTATTTGAGAAATAGCCAACCAAGTACTATTCTGCAGGGCTATGCTGATTTTGATTTTTCTTAAAAAAATGCTCTAAGATTTTTACCAGATATACAATGCCGTACACAACTAAAATACTACCAAGTATATAGCTGCCTTTCATGAAGTAAATCGTTGAGCCGATTACACCAAATAGCATGTAAAAAAAGTCTGAATAGATGTTACTTTGTATTACTCTTTCCATAAGATGGGGCTTAAGATAAAAGTTAGTAAAACGGCTGTACTCCTGTGTGCTATTGACCTGTAGAGTGGTTTACTAATTTAATACATAAGTTTTAAATAGAAAAACGGAATCTCTATTTTATGAGCTTTTTATAGGTGTTTACTTCAAAATCAGTCTGTTGCTAAGAATTGTAATTACGTAATACAGCGTGTACAAATTCCAGCTTTTGGAGCACGTTTTGGGGTACCACAAAAGGGTATACATCTGGTTGGCCCATACTACGGTTTAAACTATTTACGGCAATGGATAACGGCACAATAGCTTTAAAGATATCAGTGAAGTTAGGATGGTAATAGGCATCGGTAATATTGGTCTCCGCATTCGTTAGCAATCCAAAATTTAATGCGGTGTCTACCATATCTACTATGTGTAAATAATGCGCCCAAGTTTCGGCCCAATCTTCCCACGGGTGAGAACTGGCATATTTGCTTATGTAATTCCCTTTCCAGTTGTAATTGTGCTCTTTTTTATAATGCTGCTCTAAGGCTTGGCCGTAATCTGCACGGTCGTCTCCAAAAAGATTACGAAACGCAGTTAAATTATTTTGGTTTTCATAAATAAGCCTATCCCAATAGTAGTGGCCTACTTCATGTCTAAAATGCCCAATTAAGGTACGGTAAGGCTCCTCTAATTCCCTTCTTGCCTGTTCTCTAGAAATAGCATCGGCCTCAGCTAGGTTTATGGTAACCAGTCCGTTTGCATGGCCCGTCATGGCAGATTGGTTTTCTTTTAGCTTTTCATCTTCGGAAAGAAAATTAAATTCCAAATTATGGCTCCCAGTAGTGTTTCCATAGAAAGGTAATCTCCACCGTTTTAGGGCATAAATTAGGCGGTGTTTGGCCATTTCAATATTCTTCCACTCGTCAAGATAGTCCTTTACGGAAAGATTGGGAATGGTACGGTTAAGCTTGCAGGCCTCACAGAAGGTATCTGCACCGTTTGCTTCTATCAGCCAGTTGCACACATGGTGTTGGTGGTTACTGCAATAGTGATAATTTCGTCCGTCTAGCTGAAACGTAGGTACGTTCTGCTGCGCGTTGGTGGCGAGCATACGAGAAGAAATAGGCTCGTAACCTAACCATTGTTTGCAGGCCACACAGGTATGATTTTCAAAATACACCACATTGGAGCAGTGTTGGCAGGTAAATTTTTTCATTGAAAACAGGTATTAGACTTGGGGACGAGTACTGTATTAAAATATCCCTGCAAAGGTGCTAATTATTGCGGAACAGTGTATCTCAAAAACACTATTAAATGCTCTTAAAAGATTCTACTGCAATACCTGATATAAGGCCTAATCCACTAAAATGGTATAAATACCGCTCTCTTTGTTCAATTCAGAATCTGCTTTTTCTATGCGTATTTCTGTAAAATCTGTATTTGGGCAGCAGCCATCGGTGGAACGTTCTGCGGTTACATAAAGTTCAAATACGCTTTTGGTGGCTATTTGAATGCTATACGCAACGGTTTCCGTTTCCCAGCCAATGGTATTTATTATAATGAGGTTGGTATTATTCTCATCTTGGAACGTAAATTCAACGGCGCTTTGGTCGTCAAGATCTACTACGCTTATGTCATTGGCGTTATAGGTCTCATTAGTAAATAGATTCTCTCCGGAAGTTTTGTCTACCAATTCAAAAGAAAAGGGTTCAGGAGGTGTAAAGCAGGTAACCTCACTACAATTATCATCGTCCTTACATGCTTGTGAAAATAGCAGAACGAATAAGAAAAGAAGTTTAAAACTAGATTTCATAGCTCGTCTAAATTAAAAGGTTTGGGGTTTGTTATTGTGCGGTTAAAAAATAGAACTGTAGTATAGATGCAGATTCTCTAAGGGGTTGCTTTCTCAACTTCCATTTTGTCTAATTCTGCTTATTATAAAAGTGATAAGCAAACCCAAAGTAAAGGTGGTTACTACGGTACAAAAAAGTAGCGCCAGTACAGCGGGAATCATCATAGGGTAGTTGTCTTCTTGGGAAAATAGAAGGATGAAACAAAAGGTAGCCCATATGATACCGTTTACTACCGCAGAATACATAAACGAGCTAAAAAGTAAAGATTTACCATGGTGCAAGTGGTCATAGGCTACTTTTGCGCCAATTCCCAAGGCCACTAAAAAAGATAAAGCCAACCCTAGGGTTGGCCATCCATATCCTGCTATGATAGCGAAGGAAAACAACCCTTCTCCAGTAAAAAAAAGTGGTAGATAAATAGTAGCAATTATAGTTAGGAGCCCTATGGGTAAACCTAATACGTAGGATACTAAAATACTATTCCGTAGAGATTTATTCATTTTTGAAGTCTGTTCCAAACCAATTTAATTTGGTGCACAAGCTAAGTGCTCATTACAAGCTTGAATATACTTTTTTTTACCCCATTGTAAATAGTTATTCTTGTTTCAATTTCAATAACACCTCTTTTGCATGTTCATTTTCAGGGTTTAATTCAATAGATTTCTTGTACATTTCAATGCCTTCTGCTTTTTTATCTGCCGCTAATAAAGCTTCGCCATAACTATCATATGCATTAGCACTTTCTGGGAATAGCATGGTATTCAATTTAAAAATCGCTAAAGCCTGATCAAGTTCTTCGGTTTGCATAAATGAATACCCTAATGTATTCAAATCATGTTCTGAACGATTATGAACTTTAGTTTCAATAGCTAATGCTATGGCATTGTCAAGCGCTTTTTGTAGCACTGCATTTTGTTGGTCTTTAGCTAACGTTTCTGAGTAAGCTTTAATGATAGTATTGATGATCAACGCAGGATTATCTTCAAAAACGGCATGACCACTGCCTTTGGCTATTATATTGGTCACATTCTTGTTTCTTTCGCCTAGCTCGTCCTGAAGTTTTTTCCATCTAGTTGAAAGCATCTCAGGAAAATATGGAAATGAGTTTTCTGGAAAAACGCTGGTAATAGACGTATGTTCTGGGAACTGCATACCTCTTACAGAACGCATCGTTTCATTATAATTTGCATTCGCATAATAATCACCGGTACCCTTTGGAATAGTACTTATATCCACATTCATATCTCTCATGGTCAGTAATTCTTCGTTCCAAAAATCAATGGGCGTTGCATCTATTAAAACAATGGACTTCACCTTTTTAGGATGTTTACGGGTGTATAGTAGATTGTAGAGTCCGCCGTAGGAGTGGGAAACTAAGATAATATCCTTGTCGTACCCTAATTTAGAAAGACCTGTTTCTAATTCTTTAATTCCGTTTTCTATTCCAAAATCGGCATCGTTTTTAAGTTTGGGGTTTAACTCGCTTGTTCCAATTCCTGACCGGTCATAAGTAATTAGGGTTGTTCCCGTAACGGTATGAATTTTTTCTAAAATGGGTTCCCAGACGGAAGCATCATTACCTCCACCAGCTTCAAAAAGAATGGGAGTGCCTTCTCCTTTTATAATATTGAAATGCATTTTGTAACCTCCTACATCCACCAGTGTATCTTGGCTTTGAGCATTCATGGAGAGTGGTACTATTAAAGCGAATAAGAATTTAAAATAGAAATTTTTCATTAGGTCGTTATTTATAGTTTAAAAAATGTTCATTACTATTAAGTATTACTGACGACTAAAATATAAAGCGCTTAATTTTTGAAAAAGAAAGTAAGTCCTTTTGTGGCGAAATGACTAGATTTTGGTACTAGTGGATAAATAGTTCTTTACAGAAGAGTAGTAGGATTTAGAAACCGGAACCGAAACCGCAACGCCCTTAAAAGAAATAGCGGCCTTATTAGAGTTTCCTACTAAACATTCTACCTTATGTGGGTTTACAACAAACGATCTATGTACTTTAAGAAGAAAGGCAAAGTCATTTAGAATACGCTTTAATGTACCCCGCATTAAATGTTTAGTGTAATCTCCATCCTTTAAATAATGTATTTCTATATAATTATCTTGAGATTGTATATATAAAAGCTGTTCCAAATTTGTGCTAAACCCAGCTGCACCATTATCTTCTTTTATGCTTAAAATATTTTCCGCATCTGCTAAATATTCTTTGGAGATGGGTGCATATACTTGAATGGGAAACACGACTGTTTTTAAAAAGTGGAAAATAGAAAGAATAACAGGGTAAAAAGGTAAACCCAATACAAGAATGTATTCCAATAGAAAACCAAAAGTAACATGCCCATCTTTTACAACAACATAACGGTCATAAAGAAAAATAAGAGTCACACTTACTAGGGCAAGAAAAACATCAAAAAGAATAAGTTTTAAATAATTGAATTTTATGGTTTTAAACCACCTTAATAAAATTTCGTACCCCAGAATATAGACTGCCGTACAAATTAACCCAACACCAATATGAACAAGCGTTATATACGGGTGGTCTATTATACTTTTTTCAAACGGCTTAAGGCCTATTAAAATTAAAGAGACAAAGAAGCCTAGAAAGAAAGCGGAATACCAATATTTCTTGCGGTCGCCACTTAAATAAAAGCTTCGTTTATAGTTTTGTTTAAAATTATCCATTCAACATATTAAAATAAAAACCGCTTACAACTATCATGTTTTATTTTTTAACCTTCAATTGAAATAAACTCCAAGTCTGTACTAGCTAATTGTTCTTTTAAGCATTTTCAAATTTTGGATTTAGTGCACTTGTTCCAAAACCAGACCGGTCATAGGTAATTAGTGTTCTACAGGTAACGTCATGATTTTTTTCATTAGTGTTCTGCTTTAAGATTTAATTGATCTACGAGATTTAAAGTATTGATTTTTACTCGATAATCGAGTTTAAATGCTCCGAGGCCTGCCTCGAAATCAATGTGTATACTTTTTAATGTCTCGTGGGCTTGCCTAGAGGTAGTTTACTGCCCTACATGAATTAAGCCAAAGTATAATGTACTTAAATTAAAAAGAATAATTAGACCTTTGTGTGGTAAAATGTTTGGTCTTTAAGAACAACAATCAGCCTAAAATATAGTTATCCAAAGGGAGTAGGTTTTTGAAATGTAATGGGAACCTATTTAGTTATGTATTAATGAATTAAACACCCATTATGGCTAGAACTATGCGTAAGCTTACCTACTATAAAACTACAATACTACTGGCATTTGCATTTCTAGTACTGCAACTAGGCTCTTGTTCATCGGATACTGATGCATTCAATACCCCTAACACTGCAAATACACCTCCTGACGTAACACCAGAGGCTACTCCGGAAGATTCTCCAGAAGATACACCAGAAGCTACTCCAGAGACACCTGTGGTCATTACCGAACCGGAAATAACAGCGTTTAGATTTAGTACGGCAGATAATGAAGGTCTTACTACGGATATCATAGGCACATTGGATAAGGATACTAAAACAATTCATGTTGAGCTGAATCCCTATAGCGTTGCCATCCAGGAATTAATGCCTACCATTGCGCTATCATCAGGTACTACGGTGAGTCCGGAATCTAAGGCTGTTCAAGATTTTAGTAGTGAGATTACCTATACGGTAACTGCAGAAAACGGCACCATAGCAACGTATACCATCGTACCGTCTCTAAGCGGAAACATTTGCAAATCTAACCTTCAAGAATCAGGACCTATAAGTGTTAGTGCCAATAACCAACGCATAGAAAATCTATATATTAAAACTTCTAACCAGCATGGTATAGAAATAAACAATTTTTCTGGCGTAGTCATCAGCAACTGTATTATTGAGTATACGGGTGCCTATACCGGCATTAAATTCGCAAATGCAGATAATTTAACCATAAATAATTGTTCCATTACCTATACCAATGCGCCGTCTAGCGGTCCTTTACCGGATGCCACAAGAAATTGTATTGAGGGTATTGAATCTCAAAATTTAGTGATTACCAATGTAAAAGTTAAAGATGGTTCTACGGGTATTAGTTTAAACCAGTGCGATGATTCTGTATTAACCTATATTGAAGGGCATAATATGAGAGGTCCGTACCCTAGAGGGCAATTTGTGCAATATGATAAATGTATAGGCGGATTATTAGAGAATTTTTCGGTGATTAACGACCGGAATATCGCTTGGACGGAGGATAATATTAGTATCTATAAAAGTGCCGGACAACAAATTAAAAAAGGCTTGATCGTAGGTAACAATAGTCCCACTGGTGTAGGCGTACTATTTGAAGACCAGAATACGGAAGGTGCCCGTGGTGGCTTTGGCGGATTGGTAGAAGATGTAGATTTTCTAGAAATGGGCAATGGTGTTGTTTCTTCTGTGGAAGGTTCTAAAAATGTGATTTTTACCAGAATACGTGCGAAGCAAATTATATGTGGTGATTTAGGACAGAATAGGGGGGTACCTACTTCTAATTCCTTAATATTTGCGGCATTTGGCACTGCTGAAGGTACGGGTGCCAATAAAATAGTAGACTGTATTGTTTACAACTCCTGTAACCCTACCAACATTGTTTGGCCAGAGCATAATTTTGAGTTGATTGACTATAGAGACGATATAGATTTTGAACCCAGAAAACCTATTGAACTTCATTTTACTTGTCCATAGGATAACTAAGACTTTGCTGTTGCAGGTAACTTCTGGACATTCGGCTAATAATAACCTAGGGTTGAACCTTGGGGTTTAAATTTTTAAGATTGCCGACAGGAAATCAGCATAATTCTTATCATTGTAGAGTAATGCAGTGGCAACTATGGTTATAAAACAGATAGGTATTATTTTATTTAGTGTTCTTACATTTTGTAGCTGTAAAAGCGCTAACAACCAAAACAAATTGATTCCTGAGCAATCAACCGTGCAAAATGATAGTGTTGCGGAGACTCCCATTAAGGTGTTCAATGTACAATTTGATAGCATTCAGACAGACGCTGTAGAACAATTAGCACTACTTAATGAAAGCTTAAGCAGTTTGTATAAAAATGCTGACGCTATAGCGGATGAAGCATATGTAACCCGAAGATTAAACAATTACAAAGCCAAAAGATTTGCGGGAACCTTAGCCCAAGATTTTGATAATAGTGATTTTACAAAGGCTACCCGATTAAACGTTTCTTTTTTAACCAAAAACGAAGAAAACCCTAAGGGAAATATTAAGGTGGAAGAATGGTTTTTTAAAGATGAGAACAGCGCTAAATCTTGTTTTCAGAGTCTACAAAATTATAGGGAACGAGAAATACATTTTAAATTTATTAGTTGGATATGGGTACAACAAAACAATAAATTATTCCTCGTATTTTCTACGGACTTTGTGGTGGATTCTGAACCTATGCAAACCATAAAACAACACTTAATTGGTATGTTGAAAAAGCAGGGGGAATATAATCTAATAGAAATGGATTGAGGTTTTGATAGGATTCAGTGTCCATTAGTATTTCTTTAATTGGATGAATGTCTAATTTATATTACGGGTTGGTTAAGAAACGTTATTTTATTACTTATTAGGAACATCACAGTTTTCCTCAAGCTCTAATTTAAGATCATTTTCAAATCGGCTGAAATCTAAACTATCACTAAGATTATATTGCCCATAAATACTGACTAAATATTTTTCGATACTTTTTTTTCTAATTCTGTCAACGACTTGCCCTGATAATTTAGGTTCAATTTTTGCCTGAGTGCAAATGTCATCAGCCACTTTTTCGATAATATTTTCAGAATTGTTTCGCAGTGTAGTAAACAGGGAATCAATTTTAGCAAATTCGGGACAATTGGTTTTTAATCCTTCGGATAATATGTAAGAGGTATTCTTTTCTGTTAATTCAGGGCTCTTTTTAGGATTATCATTCGCGAAGTTTTCTAAAATTTTTTTGACTTTTTCGGGATGATTGGTAGTCGATTCCTTTAAACAATCTTTAGTTCTATAGGCTAATTCACTTTCATTGGATTTATCCTTTATTTGATTGATACAATCACAGGTAGATTCGTAAAAGTTATTTTGGGAGTATGTTTTATGAACTGTTAATAGCAATACTAGAATTAAAATGTTTTTCATTCTTATAATTTTGGCAACGCACTTATTTATGAAAAGTGGCGAATTAAATGAGCGTTGTAGTAATTCTTTATTTACTTATACGGGAAGGTGTATAAAGCTTATGGATTATTTTGGACTGGATTTTTAGGTTGTAGCGTCAGGAATGATTTATAAAATTATTAAAGAATTTTGATAAAAACCCTCTGTTGAGCTCCAGCCGCCTAATTCGTTAACACTTTGAGTTATGTTGCTTTCTGAGAAACTATGGGTGTGTACTAGCTCCCCGTTAAAATAGAATTTAACGGAA
Organism: Zobellia barbeyronii; assembly: GCF_018603515.1. Classification (GTDB taxonomy): domain Bacteria; phylum Bacteroidota; class Bacteroidia; order Flavobacteriales; family Flavobacteriaceae; genus Zobellia; species Zobellia barbeyronii. The sequence goes on along the minus strand of NZ_JACATN010000003.1, from coordinate 186,732 downwards.
TAGTCTACCTGAAAAGGGTCTTGTAATTCCGAACGTAGTATAATACCGTAATTAAAACGTTTGGAGTCTTCTGTAGTCTTAAAACTATGAATAGTATCTTCAAATTGCTCTTCAATGAATCCAGAATCGTCATAGTCTATGCCTGTGTTCAGATACGTGACCGGAATGAATCTAGGGATCATATCTTCTCCGTCTCTTACTCCATAAGTAATCATACGTAAAGAGTACAGTTTATCGTATCCTTCACTAAAAGTTACTACAACCTCAATTTCACCAAATTCCTCCGTAATTGTTTCCGGGTCATCTTCTTTAGAGCAAGAATTAAAAAGGAATATAATTAGAAAATAGAGAGGGATGTTTTTTAATGTGAAGTTCATCTGCTGGCATTTTTGCTAAATCAAATTTATGGTATTAATTAAAAATCCGTTAACTATTTTGAGATTCATTTTTCCATAATAATTTTTTACTACCGCTTCTGATTAATTAAATTTTGGTGCGTAATCTAAGTTATCATTGTAAGGTTGAATATACTTGTAAAAAGCTTTACCTGCACTGATGGTTAACCTATTCTTATCCCTTAAAAGGTCTTATTGGTACTTGCAAAAACTGTATGGAGCACTCGTTGCAAACGAGCGCTAGCGGAGGGGCTTAGCAAATGCGCCCAAGCTTTTAAATTCATCACTTACCACACTTTTTACTATAGGTATTGTTAGGCACAGTTTTTTACACAATCCCAAATTGAAATAATAGTGGTTTCTCCATGATTTCGTAGATATTTTCAGGTTTCTTTTTTACTACTTTAACGAATGTAATCTTTTTTGAGCTGATATCTTTAATGAAACTATTTTCGAAAACGTTCAGGTTTTTCTTTGTAATCAACCTTTTTGATTTATCTAAGATATTAGAAAGAGTCATTTTTTTTCCGACCATTTCATCATCAATTCTATTTTGAATTAGTCTAATAAAATCATCATACGAGTCAATCATGGTTTCAACTCTGCCTTTCAGCTTTTTGTCATTGACAAAGAGATTTGATAATAAATGGTTTACAATTTCTAATAATAAATATAAATGCTCGTCTTTTGGTTTTTCAATCTCATGTAACGCGTCATTTCCTAAAAATCTTATTGAGTGTAGTCTTTTAGATTCCGCAAGAGTTAGATTTCCATTCTCGCTCAATCCATCAATTCTTTCTGCCAGATTTCTTCCTTTAATTTTTAGATGGTTACATATGGCTTCTATAATGGCTCGTAATCCACCGGCAGTTAAAATCGAAGAGTTTGATTTGAACGAAGCAATAGTTTCAGAATATATCGTCCGTATTTTTTCAGGTAAATAGAATGGTTGCTTTATTGCTTCTCCTCGCTTTAAATACGGAGGATATACAGATTTATCAAAATAATAATCTTGATGTCCGTATTCATCTTGTTCATACATTTCTGTATCTCCAGAAACCTTAAAAAACGAAATATTGTCGCAGCCGTTACATTGGATTAAAGAATAGCTTTTGTACCATTGGAAATCTCCTTCTTCATCACCACCTCTCTTTTCAATTTTATGAATTTCTGTTTGGTTGCGTAAACCTTTACAACTATTACAGAATAATTTTTCTTTCATCTATATTGTCTGTTTTAAATTGTACCTAACGGTTGGTAAATGAAACGTAGCGTGTAAAAAAAAACTCATAACTTTCGGATGAACACAAGCCGAACTTTTAAATTTTTCTATTTATTTTAGGGAAATCGTCAAATTTAAACATTTGGCTGGTTTCCAAAAATGCCCAAGCCTTTGTGTTATAAATAACTTGCGCTATTTTTTATATACATTGTTGGCAGAAGGCTTACATGTCGCCCACTAAAAAATCATCAGCCTCTTCATTTGCTATACTCTTTTCTATTTTTTCCAAAAATGTCAAGCCTTTACCGTAATCAATTATATAAGAGTTTAATTTCGTAGCTTGCAAAAACTCACTTATATTTTTGAAATTTTCTTTTGTGTTAAATGGGTTTTTGATATCATCATTGATTTTTTCTGGATAATATTCTTTCTCAAAAACATAGTGCAATTCCATTGTTTTATTTTCTATGTCACTATGATTAGCACCCTTAATATAATTTGATTTTTTCCTAGCTAAAAGGCTCAACAAAGTTGTTTTGCTATTTTGATAATGTATAGCGTATATGAATTCAAATAATGGTGGTCTAACTAAAATCCCGTTAAAACCTCCTTCATCTAGTTCATTTTTTTTAGAAAATGACTTTAACATTTTTCCGATTTTACCTGCTTCAAATGGGTGCTTTTTATCTTTTTGAGTTGCTTTAAATAAAAATGAATTTGTAAAAAAAGAAATTTCTTTTCTTTCTATTACCGATTCTTCTAGTACGTCTGTATATTTATGGTTGTAGTTGTTCTCAACAAATTCTTTGAATTCAGACAAAAGAGACCGTTCAATCCTATTTCTAAATGTCTTATAATCCATATCATAGTATAAGTCAATTACATTTATAAATTTTTCAATATTGGAATGATTATAAAGTTTATCCAAGATAGAGTTTTGCTTTTCTTTAGAATCTAAATATATAAATTGAGCCGCAAAATACTCTTGTAATGATTTATGCGCCCATCTATAATAGTTACCATCTTGGGCGAATAATGGAACTGTTCTCAATAGATCTTCTAAAAAATCTGATTCATTGAAATTTAATCCAGCGCAAAATTCCTTACTATCTGTAATTAGTTTTAGTATTTCGTCTTTACTAAATTCAATTTTTTGAAGTTTAAAACAAGAAAAGCCTAAATGTCTTAAAACTCTATGGAAGTCATCAATTTCTAATTTAGAGTATTTGTCGTGAGTATAAGAGTCTCCTTTTGTCAAGTCGTGTGATTCGAAATTGGCATCATACACCTGACGGTAAAAAAGATACTTCTTAAACGGTATGGCTTGCTTATGTTCAAAAGCAGTAAATAGAAGTGAAACTAGAAGAGGGTTTGTCAAAAATTCTTCAATATTTGACATTTCCTGTTCTTGAAGTTTTTTAATTAAAAGGGCAGAAACTGAACCTTGGTGGTCATATTTTCGCAGTAGTTCAAAAGCTTCTTTCTTATTTAAAGGATTAATTCTAAATTCTTGAAAATTACCGAAGCTTAATAAAGCCTTTTCGGGTCTAGATGTTATGAAAAATTCGTTGTTTGAAGCTTTAGCTATAAAATCTTGTAAATCGGAAGTTACAGCCTCTCGATCAGTTAGTGAAATTTCATCATAACCATCAAGTATTATAATAAAGCCACCTTCCGATAATAGCTCTAGCAACAACTCAGAATCAAAATCTTTATTTATTGAATTAAGCTGTTCTTGTATTTCAGTAATTATAGTTTTGTCTTTATTTAGACGTCTTAATTCTATTATTATTGGAATCCCAATATTTTGGTCAACGATATCAATGAAAATCCTTTTCATTAATGTAGATTTCCCCATACCAGCAGTATCTGTTATTAATATGTTTCCATATTCATGACAGAGTTTTTGTGGATAATAATTGATTTGGTATTTGATTTTCTCATCGTTAGTTGATGAAAGAGTAAGAGGTAAGTATATTTCTTTCAAGAACCTTTGCGAGTTATTGAATACTAAAGTATTTATTACTGCGAGTTTTTTATATGTTCTATGGTAGTATTCTTGAAAATGTTCTTCCGTGGGAATATAAGTTTTAGTTAAATCAACAGAAGGATATTTTTTTCTAAAACCTTCAAGTTTAGGCTTAACAAATATTTCAACTAAAGCCTTTATTACTGGACTTGCAGCAGAAATCATATCTTTTACTGCAATACTGTCATTTAATTCTGTCATAAATTATTATGTTCTTTTAACTTACTGCCAACAACTGTATAAAGCAACTAGTTGCTTTATACACAAATAGTCTTCTCCTATAGATTCACTCTTTAAATATCACATTAAAAATTAAAATACGTTTACAGAAAAGCGTAAGCTTTGGTGTAAGATGTACACTATTCGTCAAAACGTAGGAATTTATCGACGTAGAACATCCGTAATATTCCTTTTTAAAAGAAGACTGGTTTTTGTTAGCCCTGTTCATTAACAGAGCTACCATCGTTTTTAAAATAAATAGCCAATCAAAAGGAATAAATTCTCTCAAAAAATTAAGTCAGAACTTTTTGTAAGGGATATAGTGCTGCTGCGCAGTAAGGAAATAGGCGAGAGGCGTGTTGGTCGGAGCGTTTAGTATGAGAAATGTAGAGTAGGGGATACGCACTTTTGTTTCAACTGATTGCTTATCAAAATAGGTTGCTTTTGGCTGTTCAGGGGTAAATTCTAAGTACTGGTATACTGGTCTTATAAATAATGCATATCAACAAACATCCATATATAGATAATCAGTTTTAGGAGGGTTACTACATAAAAAGCATACAACGCTCATAATACCGAGCCCCTCTCTGCGGCACGAAGCGGTCTGTTTTGCTATCTAGCGTTTTCAGCTTTTAATTTAGCAAGTCTCTAAATAGGTGTTATTCTTTCAAAAATAGTACTTTGACATACTCAGTCAATTTATTGAAAGTCCTAGTCAGTTAAACTATGTATATTCTCTCTAGTTTTGTTTCATCAATAGGAATTTAATAACAATCATAAATGTTTCAACCATGCTAAAAAACAAAAAAAACCTTAAAGTACTGAAATTAGCTGCCCTAACCATAGTATTTACCATCGTTCAAGGTTGTGGTGAAAATGTGGATACATCCAAGAAAAAAGAGGACTCCCTAGCAGCTCTTTCTCTTGACGAAAAAGAAGATTCTCATATTCACGATAATTCTACGCATTCGCACCCTAGTAAAAGAATAGTAACGCCAGAGGACGCTCAGCAATTGTGGCTATTTCCAGAGCGCAAAGACAAATTGGGTTCTGGAGGGTTGCTTCAAATTTATATGGATCCTGAAAGTCACCCTAACGCTTCTTCAGGTTTTTCAAAATACGAGTTGGGTGTAGGTGGCGCTTTACCAGAGCACAAGCATAATAAAACGGAAGAGATTGCTTATTTCCTATCAGGAACGGGTATTGTTATAAGTTATGAGAACGATGAGCGTAAAGAAACAATTGTAAAAGAAGGCTATGTATGGTATACGGCACCGGGAGAATGGCATTCGTTCCAAAATACGGGCAATGAACCTTTAAAACTAGTATTTGCTACGGTACCAAATGCCAAACATGGTTTGTTGGATTTTTTCAAAAAAGTAGGGGTAGAGCCAGGAACAGAACCGTCTAATACACTAAGTGCAGAGGAATTTGCCAAGTTAGCATCTGATAATGACATGATTTTAAAACCCGCAGAAATTGATTAGAAATCCATTTATGGGTTTATAGGAAGTAGGCATGACTTGCTAGTTTAATGCGTACTAAGAAAATAGAAAATTGAGATGCGTTTCTAGCAAATAGATAGGTAGTTATTTCCTAAGCTGTTTCTAATGAGTTCATTCTCTTAAAAAAAATGTACTTTTCATAGTATAAAATTTACTCGATAATGGAGATTACATGCTCCGAGGCTTGCCTCAAAAGCAAAGTGTATTCCTTTTAATGCCTTGTGGGCTTGTCCCGAGGTTTACTAAAAAAATAATGGGTAACGGTTACGACATAGCAAAAAACACACCTACATTCAAGAAAATTGAAGTGTCGTCACTTCTATTTTCGGAATATAGATGTACGGAGACAAAATCTATATTCACTACTTGGAACCACCTCAATTATTTTATTTATGTATTAGAGGGTAAAAAGAAATGGCGAACGCTAGAGCACAGCTATATGGTTCATGCCAATGAGGTGCTTTTTGTGAAAAAAGGAGCCAATATTATAGAGAAGTATTTTGACTCTGATTTTTGCGCCATAGTAATCTTTATTCCCGATTCTTATGTCAAGGATTTTATGTCACAAAAACCTGAAATAGGAGCCAATCAAAAAAGCAATCTTCAAAGTGATAGTGCAATTCCGCTAAAAATGGATAGAACGTTAACCACGTATTTCACATCCATATTAGATTATTTTTCTAATGAAGAAAAGCCTTCAAAATATTTGATGGAAATTAAATTTCAGGAATTGTTGGTCAATATTTTGTCACTGCCCTATAACCCAGAAATAGGGAGCTATTTTAAACAGATTGCCCAAGAAGTTAAACCATCCATTAAAAACATAATGGAGTCTAATTTTGTTTATAATTTATCATTAGAAGAATTTGCAAGGCTTTCGCACAGAAGTTTAAGTACTTTTAATCGCGATTTTTATAGTGCTTATGGCACATCTCCGGGAAAATGGCTTACTAAAAAAAGGCTTCTTCATGCAAAACGATTATTGGAGAATACCAATCAGAAAATATATGAAGTGGCTTATGATAGTGGTTTTGAAAGTCCTGCCCATTTTGCAAGAATATTCAAGAACGAGAATGGTATTACCCCTTTAAAATATCAAAAAGCGCAATTGTCTGTTTGAGCCGTGTTATAGAAAAAAAATTCAGTCGTAGTATGAATATTCATGAAAACAAGGTAACTGAAACCCCTATAAATCACTGGTTACATCTAATAGACCAGCTTGGGGACCAAATAGCTGCAAATGGAATTGCCCACGATAAGGCCGATACTTTTGTAGCCGATAATTATCAGTTATTAAAAAAGCATGGATATCTAACGGCCATGATACCAAAAGCATTGGGAGGCGCCGGAGTTTCCTTTACTGGTATGTGTGCTATATTGGTTAAAATAGCGCAGTATTGCCCTTCTACGGCATTGGCATTGTCCATGCACCAACACCTTCTTGCCGCAAATATCTGGAAATATAAACACGAGGGCACAGGCGAAGAATTCTTAAAAGAGGTAGTAGATAAAAACTTGGTGCTGGTAAGTACAGGTGCACGAGACTGGCTAGATTCTAATGGAACCATGAAAAAAACCGACAATGGTTATTTGGTCTCAGCAAGAAAACAATTTGCTAGTCAATCTGCCATAGGTGACCTCTTGGTGACCAGCATACCCTATAATCATCCAGAGGAAGGATGGCAAGTACTCCATTTTACAGTAGCTATGAAATCTGAAGGGATACAACTGTTGGATGATTGGCATACCTTAGGAATGCGCGGAACAGGTTCACAGACCGTGACCCTTACTAATGTGTTTATTCCAGAAGATGCCATAACGGTGAAAAGAGCAAAAGGCGAATTCCCTATGTTTTGGAATGTAGTATTAACCGTGGCGTTGCCGTTAATCATGGCTCCCTATATTGGGATTGCAGAAAAAGCGATGAAGATTACTTTAGAAAAGTCAAAAGCAAAACAAAGCAGACCACTTCATAGTACTTTATTGCTGGGGGAAATTTACAATAGCCTTACAATGGCTCAAGTGCTTCATAAAGATATGATTGCAATAGCCAACGATTTAGATTTTCAGCCTGAAGAAAGGACAGGTGTTGAAATATTAGCTAGAAAGACATTGGTAGCAAATGCATGCAAGGAAACTGTCAATAAAGCGATGGAAACAGTAGGCGGACAAAGTTTTTACAGAGCCATTGAACTAGAACGTCTTTTTAGAGACATGCAAGCAGTTGGTTTTCATACATTACCTGAAAAGAAACAGCAGCATTTTACAGGAGCGTTTTTATTGAAATAGGAAATTAGTGGTAATGGTTGGGCTATGGTTAGTGTGGAGGTAAGGAAATTTTTGGTTTCCGTTTTAGTAGAAAGCCCAAACCTGGTATTGGGTTTAGCTATAGCTAGTTTTATTTTAGAAATAGTTAATAGACTTGCGTTATCAATGAATGGCCGTACGTTCGTTCTTAAGATAGATTTTTTAAGGCTTCAATAATTTCATCAGGTTCTGAACGAGTTCTGTAGTCAACGTTAACATAGCGCCAAGTAACTATTCCGTCCTTTCCTAATACAAAGGTGGCTGGGATTGGTAATACATTGCCGTTACCATTATTAATTTTCTCTAAATCAAGTTTACGGTCTACGCGCATATGTTCTGCTAAAAATTCGGGTACTTCCCAGGCAACACCATATTGTAAAGCAACTTTTGCGTCTTGATCAGACAATACCGTAAAGTCCATATTACTAATTTCATCTTCTGTTAATGAACCATCTGGGACTTGTGGGCTAATGGCAACCAATGTAGCTCCCAATGCATGAATTTCATCTAATCTAGCTTGCAAAGCTCTAAGTTGTAGGTTACAGTAAGGGCACCAATTGCCTCTATAAAAGGTAATAACAACAGGACCCTTCTCTAATAAAATAGCTAATGATATTAATTTACCTTCAGGGTTAGGCAGTTTAAAATTAGGAGCTTTCTGTGCAATTTTTATGGCATCTTCTCCTTGTTGAAATTCTTTTGCTTGTTTAATTATAGTATCTACACCATTCATAAACTCAGGATTAGCCTGTCTTCCTGATTCAATTTTAGCGTCAGTTAGTTCTTTTAATTTTTTCATTTAATTACGTTAGATATATTTCTAGTTTAGGATTTTTTTAATGCTCGGACAAATTGTGATGGTTGATTATAAGGCATTAATTTACTCATGATGACTAGTTGTGAAACGGTTACTTTTGTTAGCTTTAGTTTTGCTTGTCTAAAACCTGAAAACTCTTCATAAGTGAGTTAAGATTCAAATTGCATTCTTTAAGATATTCACTGTGTGTGATTATATCTCCTTTTTTTATTGGTATTTTTTTTTCAAAATTAGATTCGAAATGATAAGTTTTACTGTAATCGTAATGTCTTAAATACAAAGCCCTTAAAATTTTCATATTTTCAAGTTGTATTTCTTTGTATTGGTTGTTAATATATACTTCTATTTTAGGATTTTGAGTGTTATTAAAAATACTTTTAGAAATTCTGATGACTCCTTTTTCGACATCAGGTTCATATGTTTTTTTATTAAATTTGAAAAGACCGTCAATAGGAATTGTGTTTTCTTTGTAAAATCTAACTATTAGTGTATCATTTTTTGAGTTTGGTAAATCGTAAAGAGTGACATGTTCTACAAGATTTGTCTTTTTAAACCTATCAGAATCACCAAATTTTAAATCCAAAGTATTGTCAGATAATTTATATTCTCCTATTCCAAACCAGTTTTCGAGTTTGTTATTAATTACATTGTGTTCAAAAGTATTTGTTTTAGTAAATAATAGATATTGGTCTTGAATTGCCTTAGAATTCGGATTAGTATAAACCAGTGTATCTTGACAATAAATATTAGAACACCAAATCAAAATTACGATTAGAATGTTTTTCGTCATATTTTTTAATTAAAGCTAACGTTCAGGCTATGCGTAGTGCGGTAGCAGAGAAGCAATTCCCATTCCGCCACAACGCTTAGCGAAATCTTTTGGTTTTGTTTTTTCTTTTTGTATCAAAGCGAAATCCCGAAGATTTTGCGACTTTATAAAAATACGCAAATGCTGCGATTAAAAACCTTAGCCCGCATTACTCATAGGTTTTGTTAGCAAAAGTTGCGACACGTTCGAGTAAGCACAGGCTCTTTACGCAGATTAGGTTTCGATTGCATACCGATTCGAGAACGATTTAATTTCGATTGTGCAGAATGGCACGTTTTGTTACCCATTCGAGTATGTCCATTTAAGTAAACAAGCTAAAAATTCCATTTACCAAAAGTTGTATTTGATTTTGCGCATTGCCGTTTTCCAGTTTAAGGCTTGATATTTACTCTTTAATACTAAAGAATATCTAAAAACGTTAGTTTAGTAAAATGTTCAAAGTTATGTTCAGGTATTTTCACTACTTTATTTTGTTTATTATTCTTGTTGGTTGTAGCAATGATGACTCTAATTCTCCAAAGGTCGTACCCGAAGAGATAGAAAACCCTATCATAGAACCAGAAATCGGTCTTGCTCGTTTCGGCACTAACGGAATTAATGATAGGGGTGTAAAACTTTTCGATACTGATAAGGGTTTTGTTTCTTTTGAATATGAAGATTATTTAGTTGGTCCTGGTATAAATCAAGGTAAATGGGTAATAAGAAGATTGGATGATAAGTTGAAGATAATTGACTCAAAAGTGTTGGAAAATATCCCTTTTATTCAGATTCAAGATATTCATAAACTAGACTCAGACGTTTATGCAGTTATAGGGAATAATATAGGGAATGATGTTGAAACAAATAAAAAAGCTACGGTAATTTTGGTAAATGAAATGGGAGATGAGATTAATTCTATTATTGTTTCTGATTTTTTGACCGAGGGAGGTTCGAGTAACACAACTATTATTGATAGTAAATGGGTGAACAATAAACTCTATTTGTCTTTAGGTGGTACTTCAACCAGAATAATTGCCGCATTTGGGCCTGCATTAAGTTTAATTTGGGAAAAGTTTTATAGCTTGTCAAGTGCTCGAGTCTTCATCACGCTTGATGCTAATAGTATTTATATAGCTGGGGCAGAATCTATTTCAGGGGAGAATTTTAATGTGATTTTTATTGAACAATTAGATGTTGTAACTGGTGAAAAGCTAGATGGCTGGGCTTTTACGCAGGTAGAGATGGATGTAAATGGTTTATCTAGCTTGAACAAACTCTTAAATGATGATGGAAGTGTTTATTTAATGTTCGAATCCCTTTTTGTAGTTGGCGGGACCGAGAATTTTTCGCGAATGGGAATTAAAATTTTGAATAAAGCTACAGGTGAATTAACAGAGTCTACAATTCCTGATTTAGCTTATGGTTATGATTTTGAACTGTTAAATGATGGCTTTCTATTTTCAGGATATGCTAAAAATGATGAGCGGCAAATTATTAGAACCGATAAGATGTTCGATACTAAATGGTCTTATACAGTTCAGGATGCAAGTTTTATAAATGATGTTGGAATTTCAGCTGATGGCGATTTTCTATTCTCAGGATATTATGGAAAAGGGATTGACGGAAATGCTGATTTATTTCAAGACGTACTTTTAGGTATTTTAACGTCAGAAGGAACCTTAAAATAATATATCGTTACACTTGACAAAGACTCAATGATTGGGCTTTTTGAAGTTAGAAATTTACTCTCTGAGCTATTTTTGCTAACAATTGTATAAAGCAACTAGTTGCTTTATTTCTCTAATCTAGGGGTAAAAAGATACTAAAGGCTTTATACAGAATTTAGCTTCTTTCCTCTAAAGATTCAGTTATAAATATCGCAATACAAATTAGATTACGATTACAGAAAACCCATTAGTTTTAGTTTAAGAAATATGCTATTCCTTAAAATGCGGGAATATGTAGACTTAAACATTAGTAGCGCTCCGGCTTAAATGAAGTCAGGGTTTTGTGAATCTCTTGATAAACAGAGCCAAAACCATTTTAAAACAAAATTGCCGATCAAGAGTACAAGTGCTCTCAATCGACAATACAACTATTTGTTTTGCAAAGTATATGCTGCTATTGCACCGTAAGCGTATACGTAAAGGTTACGTTGGTCTGTATGGTCTTACCCTCTGCATCTGCAATAGAAAACGAGTTGGTAAACATAAAAGCGGAGTCGTCTTCTGCAAACGTTAGCGCAATAGAGCTCAGGTTACAATCGGTTACCAAGCGGAGCGTATCATCGCTAAGTTGCCAAGTGCCGCCTAAAGTGACTTGGTTAGTACAGTCCGCTGTATTTTGTGCTTGCCGGTATACATAGGTGCGGTTGGTACCAAAAGAATAAGAAGCATCTTTCTGGCAATCTTCATACTGTGCGAAAAGGTCTTTTAAGGGGTTGTCCGTTTCATCATCGGTTAGGTCAATTTCGGTATCGGCCGTCATGGCGGTCAGCATCCAATCTCCAGGTAGTTTTTCTTCGGCGGAAGCCAAAACACCTGAAAAATCTTCAATACATTCTATAGTGTCATCGGTGTCATTACAGGCAAGGAACAATCCGCTACAAAGAACAGCGGTAAGCAAAAACATGAATTTTCTTTTCATTATATGATATAGATTAGAGGTTCAGACTATTAGATGCTAACATAGTAAAAGGGTTGCATTAGAGTTTTGTTAAAAGTGCAAAAGTTGCTTAAAATTAGCAAAGGCATATTGTAACTTAGCTTGCTACCCCTTGTATAGCCTCCTTTTTGTAGGATTTCTTACAAGAATTATAAAGTGAAAGTAAAGGATTTTTAACTGATTATTTTAAAAAAGAGGAATGACTATGAAGAAAATGGTATGGATCAACCTATTCGCAATGCTATTATTTGCCAACGTAGGACATGGACAAGAAGCAAAAACATTGACGCTGGCGGATATTTATAAAAATGGCGAGTTTGGTCAGAAAGGTTTTGGTCCCGTTAGGTGGATGAAAGATAACAAGGGCTATTCTACATTAGAGGAGAGTACCAATCTTGCCGGTAAGGATATTGTAAAATACGATGCCAAAACGGGGAAAAGGACTATTATAGTTTCCGCGGTAGATTTAATACCTAAAGGCAGTGAAAAGCCATTGGTCATCAAAGATTACAAATGGTCTAATGATAATACCAAACTCCTTGTTTTCACCAATACCAGAAAGGTATGGCGTTACCATACTAGAGGGGATTATTGGGTGCTGAATTTGGCTACAAAGAAACTAAGCCAGTTGGGTAAATCTTTGCCAGAGGCTACGTTAATGTTCGCTAAATTTTCTCCAGATGGGTCTCGGGTCGGTTATGTAAGTGATCTAAATATCTATGTAGAAGAGGTAAGTTCAAATAGCGTTACCCAGATAACCAAAGATGGCGGCGGTAATATTATAAACGGAACTTTTGATTGGGTTTATGAGGAAGAATTAAGCTGTAGAGATGGTTTTAGATGGAGTCCTGACGGGGAGAATATTGCCTACTGGCAATCTAATACGGAGGGTGTAGGTACGTTTTACATGATCAATAATGTAGATTCTATTTATTCCAAGCCTATTCCTATGCCGTATCCTAAAGTGGGTACACAACTATCTGCAGTAAAGGTGGGTGTAGTGCCGGCAAAAGGAGGGGAAACTAAATGGTTTGATATTCCTGGTGACCCACGGAATAATTATTTAGCGCGAATGGATTTTATTCCGAATTCCAACGAGTTAATGATTCAACAACTGAACCGTCCGCAAAACACGAATAAAGTATATGTAGCAGAAATTGAAACGCTTAAGTTTAAAAATATCCTGACAGAGAAAGACGAAGCTTTTTTAGATATGCATGATGATATCCGTTGGTTGAACAACGAGAAATATTTTACATGGTCTAGTGAGCGGGACGGTTGGTTGCATTTGTACAAAGTGTCACGAGACGGGACGGATATTCAACCCATAACCAAAGGCAATTTTGATGTGGTGAGTATAAACTGCATAGATCCAAAAGGAGGGTATGTGTACTATACGGCCTCACCGGATGATTATACACAACGCTATTTATATAGAAGCCGAATTGATGGAAAAGGAACCGCCCAACGGGTAACGCCTGCATCTAATTCCGGACAAAACGCATATCAGATTTCCGAGAATGCGAAATGGGGAATTCAGGTTTTTGAAAATGCAACAACACCTCCGGTGTATTCGCTGGTCAGTTTGCCTGCTCATAAACAAATACGGGTGCTAGAGGATAACAAAGAATTGAAACAGAAATTTGATGCGCTCCAGCTTCAGCCTAAAGAATTTGTAAAAGTAGATATAGGAGATGCCGTTTTAGATGCGTTTATGATCAAGCCTATTGGCTTTGACCCTTCAAAAAAATACCCGTTACTTTTTTATGTGTACGGAGAGCCGGCCGGTTCTACAGTGCAGGATAATTGGGGCGGAGGTAGCCTTTGGGACCAGTATATGGCACAACAAGGGTATATTGTTATGAGTGTTGATAATAGGGGAACAAAGACGCCAAGAGGCAAGAAATGGCGTAATGCTATTTACGGACAAATAGGGATTCTAGCATCTGAGGACCAGAACAAAGCGGCAAATAAAATTATGGACTCCTATGATTTTATAGATGCCTCTAGAATTGGTATTTGGGGATGGAGTGGTGGAGGTCAGATGACATTAAACTGTATGTTCCGTTATCCTGAAACCTACAAATCTGGTTTGGCGGTTAGTTTTGTGTCCGACCAAAGATTGTATGATGCCACGTACCAAGAACGCTACATGGGCTTGTTAACGGATAATGCTAAAGGATATCATGATGGTTCGCCCATAAATTTTGCGCAAAATCTAGAAGGTAATCTTATGATTATTCACGGAACGGCAGATGACAATGTGCATTATCAAAGTTTTGAAATGCTGATTAACAAGCTGATCGAGAATAATAAGATTTTTGATATGATGTCTTACCCCATGAGGTCTCATAGAATTAATGAACGAGAGAATACATCTTATCACTTAAGGGAGACTATGGAGAAGTACTGGAAAGACAATTTACCGGCAGGAGGCAAATAAGTAGTTTGTGAGGCTTTTGTTTATTTAATAGTTTAATTATTTACATCTTAGAAATGTTTACAACACAGGAATATATAGCGCGTAGAGCAGGATTAAAGAAGTTGGTAGGAGAAGGGTTAATTCTTCTTACGGGCAATGATGAAGTGGGTATAAATTTTGAAGACAACATATACCCTTTTAGGCAGGATAGTACCTTTCTTTATTTCTTTGGAATTCAAACTTTTGGCCTAACGGCAATCATTGATTTGGACAATGATGAGGAGATTATTTTTGGTGACGATCCATCAATCGATCATATTGTTTTTTCCGGTCCTATAGAATCCTTAGAAAGCCAAGCCCGTAAGGTAGGAGTGTCTGCTGTAAAGTCGGTTTCAGAATTATCGGAATATCTTGGAGGGGCGGTTTCCAAAGGAAAAAAAGTACATTTTTTACCGCCATATAGAGCAGAACATTCCGTAAAATTATCAGCTTTATTACATGTGGCTATACCCAAACTTGAGGAGCATAGTTCTGTAGAGCTTATAAAAGCGATTGTAAAACTGAGAACTAAAAAATCTGCTGCTGAGGTTTTAGAAATCGAAAAAGCATTGAATATCACGGTAGAAATGCAATATAGGGCAATGGAAGTTGCCAAGCCAGCATTAAAAGAATCCGATGTTTTTGGGGAAGTAAGTAAAATTGCGCTTGCCAAGGGTGTTGGAACCTCGTTTCCGCCTATTGTAACCATCAATGGTCAGATTTTGCACAATCACTACAGAGGTAATGAATTGAGTGAAGGAGATATGCTCCTATGCGATTGTGGGGGAGAAGTAGCCTCTGGGTATGCGGGAGATCTTACCCGTACCTTTCCCATTGCAAAAAAGTTCAGTGCAACTCAGAAAGAGGTTTATGATATCATGTATGCGTCTTACCGCACAGCGGTAGAGATGTTACGACCAGGGCAATTGTTTTTAGATGTGCATTTGGCTGCAGCCGAAAAAATAGTTGAAGGTCTAATTACCCTTGGTCTAATGAAAGGAGACCCTAAAAAAGCAGTTGCAGAAGGAGCGCATACCATGTTTTTTCAATGTGGTTTGGGGCATTTGCTAGGGCTTGATGTTCATGACATGGAAAATCTGGGAGAACAATATGTGGGGTATACGGACACTTTAAAAAAACGAACCGATTTTGGTTTCCGTTCCTTACGATTAGGCCGTGCCTTAGAAGAAGGTATGGTATTAACCGTAGAGCCCGGTATTTACTTTATTCCAGAACTAATTGATTTGAGGAAAAAAGAAGGCAAATTCCAAGAATTCATAGATTATGAAGAACTTGAAAAATATAGAGATTTTGGAGGTATTAGAGTAGAGGATGTGTTTTTGATTACCAGCAATGGCGCACAAATTCTAGGAAACAGACTCCCCACTTCCGCAACGGAAATTGAAGAATTTATGGTATCACATAAAAGGCTGTAAAAGCTTTCATACGTAGCGTTATAATTGTTAGAGAAGACCTTGGTAAAACAAGGTCTTTTTTTGGTTCTCACTTTATTAAAATTAGCAATAAAAAAAAACAGCTAGGATATTGCCTAGCTGTTTTTATGATGTGTACGTCTCTATTTGTTGTAGTGCGTACTATAGAAGTAATCGATTATTAGTCATTGTCAATTCTGATGAAATCTCCGTTCATATCAAATTCTAGTTCAATAGTATTGTCCAATTCTACTTGCTGGTGGTCAAGTTCTAGCTCCCAATCGGTAATGAAATTGTTGGGATAGTTTGTAGACGCATACTCTTGTATAGCTTCCGGTAGTACTGAATTAGGAAGTTTTGATGTTCCGTCTATATCAATAACATCCATATTGCTATTGAACTCTAAACTAGTGTTATCGCTTAAACGGACATCGTAGCTTACTAGGTCGTTTTCAGTTTCTTTTTCCGTTTGAACTATGGAGTTGTCACCAAAATGTGTGGTGATGTACGTCTGAATAGTTTCTGGCGTCTCCTCTTCACTTAAATAGATTTCACTGGAATTGGAGTCGTCATCATCGCTACACGAGGTGAAAACGGTTAAAAACGATGCCATTGCGATTACGGGAATTTTTACTGTGTTTTTCATGGGGGTGTTTTGAATTAATTTTTTCATTTTCATTGTAATTTTTAAGCTGTTCAATCATATAAACTGAACGGTTTCTGTCTACATTTTATAAGGTTTTAATTGAAATACAATGCAAACTTAAAAGCGAAATCTGGAAAGAGTTGGGAATCAAAAGGGAAGCTTTTATAGAGGTTTTGAAACGGTAGTTCTTTCCAATTTTAAGACATCAGGAATAATGCTTTTATTATCTTAAAAGTTTTCCCTGGCCAACTAAGACATGTGCTTGAAAAAATAAATGATTTTGAAGAAATTAAAGAAGCCCATAGAATAACAGGCAATCAAAATATACATTTAAAAGTGGTGGTAAAAAATCAAATATGCTTGTAAGAATTAGTAGACCAGCTTATGGTTTTTAGAGAGACTAATACCTTTCTTATATTATCTAAAGTTTGGTGCTAATAATTTCCAATGGTTTGGCTGTTGGAGGTAGGACAGGTAGGGAATTTGTTTGTTTTTCACCTCAGTTCTTTGTTGTGTAACTTTTTATTTATCTAAATTTTAAAAGTTGTATAAATCGATCAATCTTGTCAAAAGCAATAAATGGAATTTTGTCTATTAATTCAGCTTTAATTACTTCAACTTTTTCAAGTATTGTCGCAGCCAACACATTATCATCACTTATTTCAATTTCCATGCTTTGAAGAACTCTACTAAGGTGAAGTACCGCAACTCTATCAGTTAATCCCAACTCGTAAAGAATTAATTTCATTTTTGTATCAATACCATACTGCAAAAATAAAGGCCAATTGAAAATTAGTGAGTTTGGCTTATAATCCTTGTCTTTCGCCATTTTGATTCGTATTACAGAGGATGCTAATGTTTGTAAATTATAAGCAATAAGACTGTTTATTAAACGAATTACCTTATAAACGTCTGTATTTAAAGCAAGGGCAATTTGACTATACCAGTTGCCTTCCATCCAAAGCTGAAATGCCTTGAGAATATCCTCATTAGATAGCTCATTTCCTTCTTTCATAGTCCAAACGTTGAATTTATCAAGTGCGCTTTGAAATTCTTTAGAAGGGAGCAACCCTTCTACGATTAAATAATTTATCCAATCCTCGTCTAAAGGTGAATTGAATTTCTTTGTCCAAATTTCATTTTCAAAATCGAAAATTTCAGATATTGATTGAAAACTTCTAAGCGAAGTACCAGATAGACGAATTTGAGCGAATTTCCCCTCTTCTATGTAACTTCTAATTTTATTGGCACGTAAATTAAATAATTGTTCTTGTGTTTGTTTTTCTTCTTCAGAAGCCTGATGATGGCTCAGAGTATTTGAGAGCATGTTGCTAACTACTTGTTCAAGTTCCTCGGGGTCAATGTCTTCAGAAAGCAAATCAATTAGTGAAATATCAATTGAATCAAGCCATTGAAGAAATTCTTCATTTTGAGCATCAAGGATTTCATTTGTAAGTTCAATTCCTTTGCTTCTCAAAACGCCAGTTATCTCACTAATCAGATTATACAACATCCCGTTTACTTGTTCTACACCTTCCTCGCGAATCAACTGTTTAACAAGACCTTGATCTCGTTTATGTGGTACAATGATTAATCCTTTAGTTTCTTTTCCAGCTCTTCCAGCTCTACCAACTAAGTTTTTCAAACTTCTCACAGTCATTGAAACTGGTCTTTTGTTTGGTCCCATACGTTGGGTACTATGTAAAACCATTGTTCTAATAGGGAGGTTCACTCCTTCAGCTAAAGTGGTATTACAAATTACCATTCTCACTTTTTCCTCCCTTAAGGCATCTTCGATTACTTCACGTACGTCTTGGGGTAAATCTCCATGATGAAAAAGTGCTCCTTTTTCAACTAACCTTGTAAGAAGGTAATCCTGACCAAACACTTCAGAAAAGTAGGCTTGTAATTTCTCAGTGTGTTCAGCTTCTGCATAATCTATCGGGTAATTCACTTGAATATGCTCGTTAGTTTGTCTTATAATTTCTTCTCCTAAATCTTCTACACCTCGATGTCCTCGTTTTTCTGTAGTGAAGAGTGCAACCGCTCCTGAAGGTAATGCGCGCAGCGCTACCGCTGATGAAATGCTTTTTAGGCTGCTAGTTGACTTTAATTGATCATCAGAGTGAAATTTTAAAGAGTCAGCTACTAAATATCTATATAAATCGTATCGAATTGGATATGTTGAAAGTGGGTTTACTATCAAGTTAAAATTGCCTTTTGAACCTTTTTCCAAAAAACCATATTCAAGTTGAGTAGGTCTGTAGTCCGAATCTATAACAGTTTCATCTGTACCTCCTAACCAACTGTTTATAGTACTAATATTTGGAATTATAGCAGAAATAAAAACAAAACGTCTACCAGGTTTTTTATGAGATTTTAGTCTAGATAATAGTAATTCGTAGCTTAAACCTCTCTGTTTATCATCTAGTAAATGACCTTCATCACAAATTATAGTATCAAAAGTGTCAAGAATCTTAGGTAATGCGTCTTCTACCGCCAACATTTTTTCGGGAGTTGAAACTAATAAGTTCACGGACTCTATAGCTTCTTGTTCGTCAGTATTAGGTAAATGACCACCATAAATGCTTTTAGTCTTAATATTCAAACTTCGAAGATGCTTACCCATACTTTGATTCAATTCAGCAGCAAGTGATCGAAATGGAGCTAAGTAAAGTGTCTTATGTTCTGAATTAATTTTCCAAGCATTGTAGATTACTAATTCACTGATAGCAGTTTTTCCAGCACTTGTAGGCATTTGAAGTGAAACGGTTTGATTGCTTAATACACCAGCAGCTAAGGCACGCTTTTGAGAAGGAAAGAAACTCCAAACTGGCACAGGACGTTTAAGAGAATACTGAACAAATGGCTTCCAATATTCTTTATCATCTATAAGTTGTAATAAATCGAACCAAATATTATCTCTTCGAAATGTATGTAGAATGGAGGATGCAAGTATTGAAGAGTGATACCTTTCAGCGTTGTTATCTTCTAAAATAATTTTATTTTTTAAATCTTTCTCAAGAGTTATTAACTCCTGTTCTTCACCATCAGACAAGAATCTTTGAACGAATTGACTTAATTCGTTATGAGCAGATAATTTTCGAGTTAAGAATTCAACTATAAATTTATCTGTTGGATAGTCATAATCTGTCTCGTTAAATTTACGCGCAAGCAATAAAGCGGATGCGGGAAAGTCAGATAAATAATACATGCTTGATGCGTAAAGCATATTGTCATGAAAACTTATTCCATGAAACGTTTCTCGTTTACCTTCTAGAGAGAAAATAACCAATCCGCTTCCAATAGCAAGTATGTCTTTCTTTTGTTCTTCAGTAAGTTCATTTTGCTTTAAAAGATCAAATGCTCTACAAAATAATGTGATATAAAAATCATCAAAAATTGGGAGGAAGGAATAATTCGCGCGGTCATCTTGAGGTAAGTCAAAATCTTTAAATGCCTGCCAAGATTCTGATTGGGCAATCCAAAGGTTTAATCGGATATTAAGACTCATTGTAAATGATTAATTATTGCACGAAAAGTGGCTTCATAAGCACCTTTGAGATTTTGCATACTGATTACTGACACTTCAATTTCATCATCGCTCAAATGAACTTCTTTGGCTATTTCAACTTCAACAAGGTCATCATCGATAATGGCAATCGCATGAAATTTCTTATAATAAGTAGGGTGTTTGTCAAGAAATCGGTATCGATTGATAGCTTCACGTAGTCGCGGTTTTCCTTCAGTGGCAAGCCTATCATGAATCCAATTAAGTGTTTTAGCTAGACGTTTAATCTTATCATCTATAGCTCCATTTATAGCGTTTTGTATTGGTGCACCTTTACTTGCTAAAGATTTCATTTTTGACTCTACTGCTTCTATTCCGTCTTTATCCGAAGGAGTATGTCCATGTCGATGAAACACGACTACATCAGAACCGTGACAAGCTTTATTTTTATCTCCCTTCCATCTCCATTTCCTAGGACCAACAAGCCAAACCCCTTTTTCTTGACCTTTGTTTTTTAGTAAAACAAAACAGAGCATTTCTCCAAAATCACCTGAACGAATGTTTGCATACTCCGGTATTTCAGGAATTTTGAATTGATTAAAAAAATCATGTTGAGGTAGTTCGTTCGCTTGCGACTGACTTTCTAATTCACTTTTGCTAATATAATTGATGTAAAAATCCTCTGGTAAACTGTCTAAAAAGTCTTGCCTTTCATCTTCATTTAGAGTAAATCGAACTAGTGCTTCTCCAGCAACCTCATTAAAATATCTCAGTACATCCATGTTTTGATTTTGCCATTTGAATCATTCAATTAGACTCCATTCGATTAAAAATTTCTATTGTTTCACTTATTCAATGTTGCACAACGGTTTGCATATGAAAAGTAGCGTTGAAAACAAACGCTAACTTTCGGAACACACAAGCCGAATTTTTAAATTTTACTATTTATTTTTTTATTGGAAATCGTCAAATTTAAAAATTTGGCGACTTTCCAAAAATGCCAAAACCTTAGTGTAAGCAATGATTTTCGCTATTTTTTAAATACATTGTTAGCTACAGTCTTTATCTCATTCAAGTTCAATGTACTTATTTTGTATCCGCTATACATTTGTTCGTCAATTGTTTTAGCAATTATACTTTCAGAAAGAGAATCTCTTTTCTGTCTTGCAATTTCTAAAGTCGTCGATTCTAATGTTGATATAATCTGATTCTTTATTTTCAAAGCAATATATTCACTAGACTTTTCTTGACTTCCGAAACGCTTAACTGTATTCAAAATTAAAGAGTCGATTAACGAGAGATTTACTGAATATCTGACTTCAGCATTTTCTCCGCCTTGAAATACTACTGAAATCGGTTGAGTTGTATTGTTGCTATTAAAATCATCTTCAGTATTTGTAAAGAAATAATCTTTGACATAAATCATTGCTACTCCAGCAATAATTATAATTAATACACCTATGATTATTCTTTTAATAATAGGCTCTTGTTGCACTTCATTTCCATCAGAGTGTTTTATTGTACTTGAGTTATCATTCGTGACTGTTATATTTTCTGCATTATAATTCTGCTGAATTTTTTGATTTTGGTCAGTTTGATTTTGAGAAAGCCATTCCTCGAAACCGCCAAATTCAACAGCCTCATATCCACTTCGAGTCAATTTCCAAGAATATTTACCTTGTCTTTCAATTAAACCAAATGCCCTAAGTTTATCTTTTGCTTTGAACAAATCTTTCGCTGAATCTTTTGAAAGTGAAACCCATCGCTTTTTATCGATTTCAAATAACATCTGATTCATATTTTTAGTTAATTCACTCATTTAATTTGCGATGGTTTTTAGATTGTAGCCAACAATTATAAAAAACAACTAGTTGCTTTATATCTCTAATCTAGCGGTAAAAAGAAACTAGCTATTTTATGTAGTTTTCTTTACCTTTTATATTCATCTATAAAGATCACAATACTAATCAAAATACGATTACAGAAATCCGTAAGTATAGTGTAAGAATAACACTATTCGTTAAAGTGTAGGAATTTATCGACGTAAGGGGGTCATACGTCAATTTTTGAGGAAAGTTTATTTAAAAAGAAATCTGGAGTTAGAAATCTGCAAGAAAGCTTCGGCCTAAAATGAAAATCACCTCTAGCGTATTGGGCAACAAGCATCATCGGCTTACAGCCCATAAAACATCCGCTGAAAAGCAAAAAATAAAAAATAAGAAACAATTCCAAGTTGGGTAGTGCGGTTACTTCTTCTTCTTAAAAAGGCTAATCACCTTCATTACTAATTTAACGCCTGCCAAGACTACCAAACCTACGCCAAGGCCTACTAGAAATTCTTTAACAATGTCCGGTAATTGTGGTAAAAGGTCATGGAAGAAATGAATGTTATGTACAAAAATACCACCGGCAACCAATAGGAGCGCAATAGTACCAATAACAGATAGACTTTTTATAACCCATGGTAAGGCACCTACCAAGAACCTGCCTACATAATCAGAAAAGCTATTATCCTGCTCATTAAGGTTAATGAGTTTAAGGCCAAATTCATCCATACGTACAATCATGGCTACAATACCATACACACCAACGGTGGCAATTAATGCAATTAGCGAAACTACGGGTATTTGAATATTTAACGGCTCATCTGCCACGGAGCCCAAGGCTATGATAACAATCTCTACGGAGAGTATAAAATCTGTTACAATGGCTGCTTTTACGCGTACTTTTTCCAAAGCAAGAATATCTGCTTCGGTCATTTCTGTATTCAAGGTTTCATGTGCGGCATCATGGTGCGGTACAAAAACCTCATAGATTTTTTCGGCTCCTTCATATGCCAAATAGAGTCCACCTAACACCAGCGCTACAATAATAGCGGGGGGCAATAGGTAACTTAACAGAAAGGCAATAGGCAGAATAATAATTTTATTGATCATGGAACCTTTGGAGATGGCCCAAAGCACAGGAATTTCACGATCGGACATAAAACCGGAGGCTTTCTCCGCATTTACTGCCAAATCATCTCCTAGAATACCGGCCGTTTTCTTGGCCGTAATTTTACTCATAGCCGCCACATCATCCATAAGTGCAGCAATATCATCTAGTAACGCAAAAAATCCTGAGGCCATAGCTAAAGGGGTGCTTTTTAATTATTCTTTATTTTTCTGACCTATAAACCAGTTATAGATAATTAGGATTACGGCCAGTACCAATAAAAGGTGAATTAGGCCTCCTAAAATCTGAAAGACCAAAAATCCTAAAATCCATCCAATAATCAACACTATTATGATACTATATATAAGATATTTCATGTTTTTCTCTCTTTTTTATGGTGTTCAGGGCCCAAAACGGGCATTTTGCACTTCATTCTTGAATTTTTAAAGTGGAGTGTTTTTGAACACAGGTTAAACATAACACTAAGATAATGGCCTGTTTTGAGGAGAATAGCCGCTATCCGTTTCTTTTTTGATGGATTCCATTGCAATGGGTTTTCAAGTGGAGTAGGAGGTTGCCAGAGACGTTAAGGCATTAAAAAACTGCCCCATAACTCCAAGTAAAATGTACTGGCGCCATGGGGCAGTTCTATATACTTCCGTAAACCGTACTTGTGCTTATTTCGTATAAATGAGCGCTGCGTAAGCAGGAATGGTAATTTGACCAGTGAACGGTTTTTCGTCCGTTGGTTCTTCTACTTTTTCCATGCCTTCCACCTCTAGTTCGGAGAAATCTTCATCATAGCCTTTCCAAGTGCTATTGAAACGTAATTTCCATTCTGCATCTTTGGCAACGCCAATTCCGTATTCTTCAAAAGCCTTGTTTCCAAAGTTTAGAATGACCAGAACAGGCTCATTATCATCAGCATCCCTACTACGGACATAGGCAAGGATTTTGGTGTCTTGGTTAAAGTGAACAATTTCTATCTGTTGCCCGCGCAGTCCGTTGGTGCGTTCTGCTTTTCCGGTTCTAAGTGCAATGAGGTCCGTAGATAGTTTATTAATGCCTTTAAGCTTATCTAGTTTTCCCCAATCCAATGCTTCCGTATCCTGAAAATATTCATCTTCAATAAATTCCTGACCCTGGAACAGCATAGGAATTCCCGGAGCGGTTAGGGTAAGAACAATACCCAAAATAGCACGTTTTTTAGCAAACGGACTTTCTGCATCTCCCGGCTGAATTTCTTCTGGAACACGTGCTTTGCCATTGGCAACTTCATCATGAGATTCCGTATAAACAATTCTTCTAAAAGCATCACCACTATAACTGTAGGTAAGGGCGTTCACAATTTGTTGAAGGTCTCTATCTGAGTCATTAATCATGGTAAGTACCTCACGAACGGGATGTACAAAATTCATATCCCACTGGGAGCCGTAACCCAAACCACCATATTCAGAACCGTCCGTTACTTTATCATCACCTTTTAGGTCTTCGGCAATGGTCAATACATGTGGGTATTTAGATTGAATTTGCATGTTAATATCACGCATAAGGATATTCCCTTCGTTTATTTCCGTATCCATTCCCAAACCACCACCTTCAAACCTAATATATGAAGTGGCATCCATACGGAGACCATCACAACGGTATTGTTCTATCCAGAAGATAGCATTGTCCGCAATGTATTTCCTTACTTCGGTCCGGCCATAATCAGGTCGGGTATCTCCCCATGGGGTTTCCGAACGGTAATCATTATAAAAATAGATACCACCTTTATCATTTTCGCTCCACCCATCAAATTGCCAAAGGGCTATATCCGAAGGTCCAAAATGGTTGTACACCACGTCCATAATAACGGCAATACCTTGTTTATGTGCCTCTTTTATCAATTTAGCAAATCCATCCGGCCCGCCGTAATCTTGTTCAATAGCAAAAGGATGCGCTGGGTTGTAGCCCCAAGAAATTCCACCTGCAAATTCTGCTACGGGCAGTAATTCTATACAGTTAATGCCCAGTTTTTTTAAATAAGGTAGTTTCTCAATAACATCTTCAAACGTACCTACCTGATCCGGTTTTTTACGGTTAAAAGTACCCACATGTAGCTCGTAGATAACCAGCTCGTTCCAATTTGGAATTTGAAAATCGTCTCCCTCCCAATCAAAATCTAGCTTCCTTGCAATAGAATTACCATTACTATTGGTAACCTCTACGGCATAGGGGTCGTTACGTTCATACTCGTTCTTACCGTTTATGATTAGGAATTTGTATTCGTCGCCCTCTTTACATTTTTCGGTAACGCCGGCCCAATAGCCATTATCCTCTAGTTCCAGTTCAAACTCGTCTTTTTTCCAATCGTTAAAATCGCCAATAACAAAAACTTTATCGGCATTGGGTGCCCAAACTCTAAAGGTAGTAGACGCATCATCTGTTAAGATGGCTCCCATACCCGCACTTTTATTTAAAATAGTTTCCATAATATTCGTATTTTTTATAAGCAAAAGGAGCTCATAAGTGTCTTATCAAAAATACATTGAAACGGAATTAGTAGGTAAAAAAGGAGGGCTTATAAATAACCCTAATCCGCTAAATATTAACCCTATAAATGGCTGATAACGGTACTTGTAATTTTGTATTCATTTTTATAGATAGAGCTGATAAAAGAGGGTGAAATATATAAATCTTTAGTAATCTGAAGGCAATACTTACAGCTTAGGATTGGAGAGAATTGAAGAATTAGTAAAATAATACCCTAGATAGGCGTTTTAGGGCCTTGATACTGTTTTTTAATTAAGAATTGCCAATGATTTTATCAGAACAATAAATATTTGCTAATTATCTAGTATGGTGATTGTTGAATAAAGTTGGAGGTTATCTTTGGCCTCCCTAAAACAGCTATATAACTTTTACAGGGTATGTTGATAATGAGCTAATTATGAATACCGGACCACTTATTTATATTGATGATGATGAAGACGACCGCATGTTGTTTCAAGAAGCCATGGAAGAGCTTTTTCCGATGCTGCCTGTGGAGTCTTATGAAAACGGACCGTCTTTTTTGAAAAGGTTGACTGGGGATATTTTCATTTTACCCAAAATTATATTTTTAGATTTGAATATGCCTGTAGTTAGTGGCGCGGAATGTTTGACCAGAATTAGAAAAAATACACATTTTACGGAAATACCCGTAATTATGTATTCTACTACAAGTAACCCCAAAGACCAATTGCGTTGTTTGGATTTGGGAGCCAATATGTTCGTTACCAAGTCTAGGTCTTATAACGCAATGAAAAAGCAGTTGACAGAAATAATCAATACACACCTTTTTTAATCTGACTTTGCTTTGTTGTCTCTTTTTGAAGTAGGCGAGGAGGTAGGTTTTGAAAACGGAGATAAAAAAAAGCCGGTCGTTAGACCGGCTTTTTCATTAAGAAATAAGATATTATTTCTTTGTAATATTCTTCATTTCAGTATAGTTGAACTTTTGTCCACCTACAGAAAGGTCAGCCATCAATCCTTTTTTTGGCTTGGCAAATACAACAACACCGTCGTCATAGCTTGCATTGGCAGCAACTCCTTTTTTCAATACTACAGCAGTAGCCTCGGCAGAAAATTCAAATTTATCTTGTTTAAATCTTTCTAAAGCATCTTCAGTTTCAAAGAAAATAATTTCAGTTAAGGCTTGTCCACCAGCTTGTAGGCCTATATCCAATTTTTTTAAATCGGCCATACCAACTGCTTTTCCGTTTTCATACAGTACGCCATTACCGGAAGCACCACCTACAATTAGTCCGCCTTCACCAACATTAGGGAAAATTACATAGCCAGAAGCATTGTCAAAAAACATGTCTAGGCCTTTGTTAGACTGTTGTAGTTTAGCTTTTGCATTCTCAGCATCTGCCATTACCCTTTGGTCATCTTTATCTTGTGCGGATGCTCCTAGAGTAAAAAGGAATGTAGCTGCTATTAAAATAGATTTTGTCATTTTCATATCAATAATATTTAGATTAAACATTAATTCTGATACAAAAGTACAGGGCGATCGTAGCTTAGATTAGCGCTAAAAGTTATAATTATGATTCAAAAAAAAGAAGTTTTTGAGGCAAAATTAATAGGATTAAAGTCAATATAATCCTGTTAGATAATGGGGTGAAAATTCAGTTAAACCAAAATAACAAATTGGCCAGGATTAGCTTCTTCTTTATCTTTATGAACCATAGATAATAAGCTCTTGTGAAGCATAATTTTTAGGTCATCAAAAGAAGAGGGTTTCTGAATATACTGGTTTGCGCCATCTGCCTGCAATTGGTTTACTTCTCTTTGAAGGTAAGAGGTAGAGTAGACAATAACCTTAATACCGTCAAATCTAGAAAAGTTCCTAATATCTGTTAAACACTCAAAACCGTTCATAAGTGGCATGTGTAAATCTAAGAAAACAGCATCCGGCAAATCTGTTGTAGAGAATAGATTGTCCATAAGATCTACACCATTATCAAACTGAGTTACTTTAGTAGCTATTTTGATTTCATCAATAGCTTCCACAAACAATTCGCGGTCCTCTTTATCATCGTCCGCTAAATAAAGGTTAAGAGTCATATCTATTTTCTGTTTTTGATTGGTCATCAAATAATGTCTTTGCTTGTATATCTAAAACTACTTGCCCAGATTTTAAAGGAAAAACATAATTACTTTTTTATATACGTCAAGTATCACCCTTTTGGAGCTTACTTTTTAAATTTTTTTTAGGGGAATTTGAAAGCGAAAATATTGTTTTTGTACTAAATGGCAGGAACGGATTAAAATATATATTAACTCAAATAGGATTTTCTCTTCAAAACGGTAAGTCAAGAGGAGTTAAAAAGTATCACAAAAGGAACTGATGGAGTTGTGATTAAAATGCGTAATCGGTAATTATTTGAGGTATTTCTAACGTAATCTTAATATTTATCTCGTGTCCGAACACGATTGTTATCTGTGTGCGCACACATTTTAAGACTTTTTACTAGGTTATTTGAGGTTGGGAAATTATATTCGTAAAATAAAGTTCTTACTTTTTATTGCAAAATAGGATTGATTTTTTTAATCAAATAATTGATTTTAAGCAGCTAATAGTAGTTGTGAAGCGTGGTTGCTGATAATTGTTATTTTGCGGAATGGGTAATTATTTTTAAAAGCTTGTAATCTTAAGTCAAATTTATATTTGAATTAGAAACATAATGTAGTAAAGGAGAATAGGCTGTATTCAAGGTAATCATAAATATCAAAACAACTTAGAACAATTGAAAATGAAGTATTTAAACACAAGTAAATTAAAATCCTTTGGGTACAACAGCGCAATGTTGTTAATGGCATCAAGTTTTTTTATAAGCTGTCAGGCTCAAAAAGAAGAAACCCCATGGACTGAACTTTTTGATGGTGAAACCTTAACGGGGTGGACCCAAAAAGGAGGTGAAGCTATTTATGAAGTTAGAGATAATACAATCGTAGGAACAACGGTAAGCAACACGCCAAATTCCTTTATGACATCTGATAAGATGTATGGTGATTTTATCTTGGAGTTGGATTATAAAGTAGATCCATCAATGAACTCAGGTATCCAGATTCGTAGTAACAGTTTTCCGTATTATATGAATGGAAGAATACACGGGTATCAAGTAGAAATTGATCCATCTGATCGTGCTTGGAGTGCAGGTATTTATGATGAAGCCCGTAGAGGTTGGTTGCACCCGCTACCTGATAGCAATACAAAGGCAAAGCAGGCTTTTAAACAAAATGATTGGAATCATTACCGCATTGAAGCTATTGGTGATACCTTAAAAACTTGGATTAATGGGGTACCAGCATCTCATTTAATTGATAGCCAAACGGCAAGTGGATTTATTGGCTTGCAGGTGCATTCTATACATGATGATAAAAAACCAGGTACTGAAATTGTATGGAAAAACATTAAAATCATTACTGACGATTTACCTAAATATTCAGAAAAGAGCCCTTTGCCAGCAGTTAATATGGCAAATAAACTTACTAAAAATGAACAAGATCAAGGTTGGGAATTACTTTGGGACGGTGCTACTACAGACGGTTGGAGAGGAGCTAAATTAGAAAGCTTTCCAGATAAAGGTTGGGAAATTAAAGATGGTATCCTTACGGTCTTGTCTTCCGGTGGAGAAGAATCTACTGCAGGTGGTGATATCGTTACCAAGGAAAACTATGGTGATTTTGAAATTAAAGTCGATTTCAAATTAACGGAAGGAGCCAATAGCGGAATTAAATATTACGTAGATACCAATATAAATAAAGGAGAAGGTTCTTCAATAGGTTTGGAGTATCAGATTTTAGATGATGCAAAGCACCCAGATGCAAAAAAAGGAAACCATGAAGGTAGCCGTACGGTTTCTTCTCTTTATGACTTGATAAAAGCGGACCCTAAGAAGCCAATTAAAGCAATTGGTGAGTGGAACACAGCACACATCATATCAAAAGGAAATCACGTTGAGCATTACCTTAACGGAGCTAAAGTATTAGAGTATGACCGTAAGAGTGATGCCTATAGAAAGTTAGTTTCTGAGAGTAAATATGCTAAGTGGCCAAATTTTGGTGAGTTAGATAATGGTCAAATTTTATTGCAAGACCACGGAGACAGAGTTAGCTTCAAAAACATTCAAATAAAAACACCTAAAGCCGATAAATAATGACGACAAGAAGGAATTTTATAAAGAAAACGGCAACAGGTTCAGTAGCCTTATCATTTAGCGGCCTTATTTTACCATCTATGGCCAATGCAAATATTCTTGGTGCTAACGACCATATTAACTGTGCTATTATTGGCGTTCGTAGTAGAGCCAAGGCACATGTAATGGCAATCCACGAGCAAAAAAATGCTAAGATTATTTATAGTTGTGATGTAGATGAAATTATACTTGAAGAGCACAATTTATGGTGCCAAGAAAATATTGGTTACATCCCAAAAAATGAAAAGGATTTTAGAAAAGTTTTAGAGGATAAAGATGTAGATGCGGTATTTATTGCCACACCAGAACATTGGCATGCTCCTATGGCCATAATGGCTTTACAGGCAGGAAAACACGTGTATGTAGAAAAACCATGTAGCCACAACCCTTATGAGAACGATTTGTTGGTAGCAGCTCATAAAAAGTACGGTAAAAAAGTACAGATGGGTAACCAGCAAAGGTCCGCAAAGACTTCTATAATGGGAGTGCAGGACATTAGAGATGGTGTAATAGGTGAAGTTTATAAGGGTGAGGCGTATTATAGTAATAACCGTGGTTCTATTGGAAAAGGTAATGAAATAGCTGCTCCGGATACGTTAGATTGGGATATGTGGCAAGGCCCTGCACCAAGAGAAAATTACAGAGATAATATACACCCGTACAACTGGCACTGGTTTAAGACTTGGGGTACAGGAGAGGTACATAATAATGGTACACATGAAATTGATTTATGCCGTTGGGCATTGGGTGTAGACCTTCCAGAGAGTGTTACTTCTTTTGGTGGTAAGTACACTTTTGATGATGATTGGCAGTTCGTAGACAACCAGCAGGTTACCTATAAGTATCAAGATGATAAATTCATTACGTGGACAGGTCATAGCCGTGGTAAAATAATACCAAACCAACCAGGTCGTGGTGCTACCATTTACGGTAGTAAAGGTATTATTCAGTTAGATCGTAATTTTTATAAGCTGTATGATTTAGATGGTAACCTTTTAAAGGAAGAAAAAGAGGGAGCAGAAAGTGCAACTACCAATACAATGGGGCAGGGGCAATTAGATGTAAACCATGTAGGGAACTTCTTTGAAGCTATAAGAACGGATAAATCCCTTCACTCGGATATCCAGGATGCTAGTATTTCAACTATGCTGTGCCATTTAGGTAATATTGCTCAGGATGCAGGAGAAACCATAAAAATTGACCAGACTACGGGTAAGATTTTAAATAATGAAAAGGCTATGGCCAGCTGGAAAAGGGAATATGCCCAAGGTTGGGAGCCAAAATTATAAAGCTTTGTAACCAGGAGGTTATGAGCTAATTGATTTTTTTTGTTAGTTTTTTTTAGTCCGTATGAAGTTTTCATACGGACTTTTTTTATGTCGGTTTTATCAATGGATTGATAAAAGGATAAGTGTTAGTACTTATTGCCTGATTACTTTTTGACGGTGGACAGTAGTTCCATCGCTATTAGTAATAGTTAAAATATACATTCCTGAAGAAAGGCTAGGAGTTTCTATTTTTGATTTTTCGTTGAAATTTATGTTTTCGGAAAAAGATAATTCTCCGTTTAAACTATAAAGCTGCACAGTACATTCCCCCGTGATGTCAGTAGCTAGATTCATTTCTTGTTGAAAAGGTATCGGAAACAGCACAGCGTTATCGTCACCATCCTCGGAATATGTTTTAACCCCAAAAAGAAGCTCCGCTTTAGCGAAGGCTTGCTTTCCTATTTCATCACCCATTAATCGTCCAGGAATGTCGTCTATAGGAGGGTGAATTCCACCCCAAATTCTGGAAAGGCTAGTTTGGTCAGAAGCATCTCTATAGGTTGCCCATTGCAAGGTTAAGTCTTTGGAAGGGCCGTTTTCAAACACCAAAAATTCATTTGCCTTAATGTCAAAAGTTCCCATCCCTCCAGGAAAAAAAGCATCTCCGGTCAGTAGTGTCATAACTTCTGCGGCAGCCCTAGAAAAGGTGGAATGGCCAGAAATATAACCAGCAAAAGGAGGAGTTACAAAAGTTCCCCGTTGGTAGGGCCACCAATGCGTTCCTAATATCCACCCGACACCGGCAACATCATTTTCTGGGTCGTTTATAAAATCTGGACCTCGCCATGCCTTAATCTTGATTTCTCCAACAAATTCTCCCGCAGGTCCCGCCAATGGATCATTTTCATCAATAATATCAATTAAATTAGGGATTAGAGGAATACCGTGTGGGTCAAAACTGGGTAATTCAGAGTTGCTACTTTGCCCTTTGCCTGCCATATACCTAATGGCCGAAATAGGTCTGACATAATCATAATAACCCTTAATACCCCAAGTAGAAATAGCCGCGTCATGCATGGCTCCACCAAGGGCTAAATAAGATTTTACGTCCCATTCTAAATTGGTCATGGTAAAACCTTCTCCCTTAATTTTTTTCTCAAGTAAAGGATGGTCGCTCACATAATTTAAGATGGTAAACCAATGGCCGGGAGGAGTTTCAGAATCGGGTCCATCTGCCCAGAATTCCGCAAGGACTCTTGTATAGTCCGAACGTTTTACAAGTTGAGGTTCGTAAGGCTGGTTAGTATACGGATTAAGTTTGTGACCTTTTCCCGTATCTCCACCTTCAATAAGATCATAGAAAGTTTTGTACGCTTCAAATGAAGTAGGGTAGGTGTCAATATTAACATTACCTAATGCGGCCGGTGATATATCTATTTCCGTAGGGTCTTCTGGGTCTAAATGTGCAGACCATGCGGCTACTAAAGTAAAATTCCATTTATACGGATCGCTAAGCCCATCTGCCATAGAATTTTCTATTAGAGGAGGTGCTTGCGTGTCAAAATACAAATGCGAATCAAAACCGTTATTCTTAATTTGTAAGTTGGCTTCATCTAAAGCAAAAGGAATAACAGCGCCCCATTCAGGGCCTAGAAAATCGGGAATGGCCACAGGCACTGAATTTCCAGATTGGTCTATAAAAAGGTCAAATGATAGCGGCTGCCAATGGTTTGGATCTATATCCGTAATATCTTGGTATTCTGATAGGACCAAGGGAGGGTTGCTAGGTCCGTAAAGTTGGTTGCCATATTCTAAATTTTCATTGGAACCATCTTGGTTACCAAAAGCAATCATTTCATTGCCTAAATAGTTTCCTAAAGCGGCATAAGAACCAGTGCTGTAATCTGTAGATATAAACAAGGGATCGTATCCAAAGGACAGAAATAAGTCTTGTACATTATTTAGGGTTTCAGTCGCCCCGGGAGAGGTAGAAAAACGGTGTATTAATAGCCTATATAGGGCATAGCTCATGATTTCATGGCGAGCAGTATCTAAATTTTCTGGCTGTAGAATTCCATTAAAATTACAATCATAATTGCCATAAGTCTGTCCAAGAAAGACGGTTTGTGCGCTATCATCAAATAGTG
Source organism: Zobellia barbeyronii (assembly GCF_018603515.1). Lineage (GTDB taxonomy): Bacteria > Bacteroidota > Bacteroidia > Flavobacteriales > Flavobacteriaceae > Zobellia > Zobellia barbeyronii. The sequence continues at coordinate 153,638 of NZ_JACATN010000003.1, read as the reverse complement.
CCCAAGCGTCATACATTACTACGGAACTGTGGTGCAGATTACGAGCATGTACCGTTGGTCTGGCATAATCAGAACGTATGGCGTCTAGTAATACTTCATTCCACTGTCTGGCAACGGATTGTTGCGCATTAGCCGTACATACGGCAAAGAAAAGAAGTAATAGTAGAAGTTTTTTCATGGGGTACTCTCTGCGTAAAATGCTACTCGGTAATTTAATCTAAACGGCGTACTCAATAGTATCTGCAACATCAAAATAGTCTACATTTTCTTTGGTAACTATATTTATGGCCGAATTGTATTTAGGTTTCGGTGTTTTGTTTAAAAGGAGGTATTCTGTGAGTATTTTTAGTCCCATATACCCTTGTTCAAAAGGGTTTTGGTCTATGGCGAAATCTATAGATCCTTTTCTAATGTATTCAAGATTATCTATATGGGTATCATAGCCAATGGTCCTAATAGTATTCAGACCTCTACTTTCAAGAAAACTGGCAATCATAAAAATAGCACTTGAGGGCACGAAAATACCAGAAATATGTTCATCGTTTTCTAATTCTCTGGAAAGTGCTTTTTCAATCATTTCCGTATCAAAATCATCGATGATTATTTTTTTGATTTGCTTATCACTGCTATGGTCAGAAAAGTAATCTAGAAAGCCTTTTATTCTAGTCTCTATCGCCAAATGTCTACCCACATTTTTTTGAGAGGTTAATATAGCCACAGATTCTTCAGGCTTCGTAACTAAATTCATCATTTTGCCACACAGGTAACCACTTTGTAGCGCATTTTGACCAATGTACGTCAGCTTATCAGGAGTGTCTAAATCAATATTTATAAATACACAGGGTATCTCTTTTTCTTTTAATTTCTCTACGAACGCTAATGAGGTATTGTAAAAGAAAGGGGCAAATACAATTCCATTTGGTTTCAAATCTAGAATTTTATCTAGCGCCTGTTCGTATGATTTTAAATCGTATTGATCAAAGAAAAACTTATGAGTTTCTACACCATATTTTTGTATTTCTTTTGCGGCGGATTTCATTCCTAAATGTGGTCCATGCCAAAAATGATTTTTAGATATGACGGATGGTATTAAAGTAGCAATTCTATACTTTTTTTTGAAGGCTAATGTACTTGCGAGAATGTTCCTTTCAAAATCGTACTTATCAAGTAATTTCTGAACTTTTTCCCTGGTCTTAGGAGATACTCCAGGACGTTTATGAATTACCCGGTCTACCGTGCCTGTAGAAACCTTGGCTTCTTCGGCAATATCTTTAATCGTTTTCAATAAAGTAGTTTATAGTGTAGTAATCGACTTAAAAATAACTAGTCTTAATTTGTTGTAGTCGAATTATTTGTAAGTCAAATATAGGTAAAATTCTAATCCTATAAAAGTACAGGGCCCTATCATGTGTTCGCACACGGTTTTATACTGTTCTGGTAATCAATCATGCTACAATAGAGGAGGTAGTGTTTTGTTAAATCTCATATTCAATTAATAAGATTTTGATTCACTTTATTCAGTTTTTGAATTTCATTTGATATGCGATCTAGGCGCTTCTGTATTTTTGATTTCTCGGTGGTTTCTGAAATTGGAATACTGTTTAATTTCAATTTCGTTTTAACGAGCATAATATTGAATTCACGAACAGCTTCAAATTTCCTTGAGGGGTATTTAGGGAAGTTGCTTTCAAAAGTCTTTCGCAACTCTGTTATCTGTTTATTTAATTGTTTGAAATACGTTTTTACTATGCTTTTTTCAGATTTTAATGATTTGGAAGTTGTTGAGATATTCATCGTTTTTTATTTTTCAATAAAATTATATAGCCTATGAAAATAGGGGGCTCGCTATTAGTTGAAATTTTACCTCAAACAAACCACTAAAAGCCTTGTAAATGCATTTGGGCTAAACTATGAAGGAATGAAATTAATACTATACTGCGTGGAGCATTATTTTTATAATGGTGTAAATACCATTAATAGTCACCGCTTAATCTTATGTAGTATGCTAATAAATTTTTTACACGATGGACTGGAGGTAATTTCACATCCGGCCCATGGGCTATTGGCAGGTAAAATAGCTAATAATATAAAAGATAAACTCTTTGTAGGTCATTGGTTAGAAACTATGACTGCTATAATTGAACATGATGACGAACAGATATCGCATAAAGCTAAAAAGTGTATTTCCAAAACGGGAATGCCAATGGATTTTGCTGTAAATACTATTCCAATAGCCAAATCATTTGAGCATGCTAAAGCGGTTTTTGAAAAGGTGAATAATAAGTCTAGTTGGTCTGCTTTAATTCTATCCCATCATCTTCAATTCTTGTATGAGGACACAGCTAAGAATCATGCTGAATTTAGTAGGTTCTTAAAGGATTTAAAACGTTTTAGGGCAGAGGTTTGCGAGCGGTACAAAGTAGAACCGGATAGAGTTTCCGAACTTTATAAAATTATGATTTTTGCTGATAGGTTATCTCTTATTTTATGTCAAAACCAAGTACCGCAGTTGGGTAGAGAACTGGAGATAAATACATCTATAGATAACAAAAAGTATTTTATATCCGAGTCCGATAACGGGAATCTAACTGTAAAACCTTGGCCCTTTAAAGACCAATCTTTTGATTTGACTCTAGAGTCCCGGCTGCTATCAGAAATTAAATTTAAAGACGAAAATGAGTTTGATGCATTTTTGGCTAAAGCACCTATTAAAATAAAATCTTGGACGTTTTCTCGTGAATAGCTGGTTAAATGAAATCTTTAAAAAAAATAATCCCGACAAATTCTTTTGTCAGGATTATTTTTAAATAGTAAGACTGTGTTTTTTATTCGGCGTCTGGAGGTAATACGTTTTCATCCTTTATATTCTCTTCCGGAATTTTATCTAAAAATTCATACAGTTCTGTGTTAGCACTAGGACCGTACCCTGTAAGTAGAGTTCCTTTACCACCATCAGCCGTTTCAATAACATATAGCATGGACATGTCAGAAGGATTACTCATTCCTTCGTACCTATGCTCTTTAATTATAGTTATTTCCTTGGGAGTATAATTTGTATCTGTTTTTGTACTCCGTAATTGGTTATTGACAAACCTATAAGAATCTGTATACCCCAGGTTTTCATAACTGTTTATATAATTAGTTTCGTGTTTTGCATATTCATTTTCCATAATAATTATTTTAATTTTCAATTAGGCAGGAATTTTTTCTGCCTTTTCTCTTCTGTCCCAATTTCTATGTTTTGCAATGGCTCCAATAAAATCGTCTGGTGTGCCATTAATAAAGAGAGCGGCATCATTCTCAAAATCTTCTATTTCGCTTTTATCCAAGACCTGTTTGCCTTCATTTGTAACCGCAATAGCTTTACAATGCTTATAAGTTTCGTTAATGAATTTTATAAATTTAGATACTAGTGCATCTACAGATTTTTTACCCCCTGGTATGAATAGAGCATCAAATAGTACACTCTCTGTAGTCATGATAGCAGCATCTACTTTATGTTCCATGCCTTCATCACAAGTTACGGATCCACCATGTGGGGCTATAAGTTTAATAACAGCACCTTTTTGTTTTAAAGCATCTGCCATTGTCTTAAAGTCTTTCATATGAAAACCATCTGCAACTAAAACGGCAATCTGTCTTGTTTCTATGAGATCAAAATTTGTGTTCGCTTGGCTCAGTTTTGGAGACTTATCTAAATATATTTTTTTCTTACTAGGCTGTTGTTCCTCCACATTTGCATCTGCACCAATAGCTTGGTTAACGGGTTCTTGTATCGTGGATGGTACCTTCATGCCTAAATTTGCTGCTACCTTGTCCGCTAAGTCAGTATCTATTTGCCCAATTAAGTAGAGCATACGCTCTTTAATATGTTTAAACTCACATTTGCCTAATTCAAATGAATAGGCGCTCATTACGTGTTCTTTTTCCCAGTTAGAAAGACTTCTGTAGAACAATGCCGGCTGAGAATAATGGTCATTAAAACTTGCACTTCTGGTTCTTATTTTCTTAGCATCAATACGTTCCTGATACGATTCAAAACCACCTTCTGCAACGGTTGACAAATAGGGGCAACCTGCGCTAATAGAATTGGGGAAATAAGCAGTTCTTCCTTTAGGGATTTCAGTTTGCATATGACCGTCCCTTTGGTTGTTGCGAGCTTCACCAACAGGTTTATTAATTGGTATTTGATGAAAATTATGAGAGCCTAATCTAGAAAGTTGAGTGTCTCTGTAAGAAAATAATCTACCCTGTAATAAAGGATCGTTAGTAAAATCAATTCCTGGGACAATACTTCCCGGCATAAAAGCCACTTGTTCCGTTTCGGCAAAAAAGTTTTCTGGATTTTGATTAAGAACCATTTTACCCACAATTTTAACGGGCACCATTTCTTCAGGTATAAGTTTAGTGGGGTCTAAAAGGTCAAAATCATATTTATGCTCGTCTTCTTCGGGTACGATTTGTAAACCTAATTCCCATTCAGGATAGTTTCCGGCTTCAATGGCGTTCCATAAATCTCTTCTATGAAAATCTGAGTCTGCACCGCTAATTTTTACGGCCTCGTCCCAAGTAACGGAGTGTACACCCAATTTAGGTTTCCAATGAAATTTTACAAAATGTGCCTTTCCTTCTTTATTTATAAGTCGAAAAGTATGAATACCAAAGCCTTCCATCATACGAAGGCTGCGAGGAATAGCTCTGTCGCTCATTACCCAAATGTGATTGTGTAACGTTTCTGGTGTAAGAGAAACAAAGTCGTAAAACGTATCATGGGCAGATGCAGCTTGGGGTATTTCCTGATGTGGTTCAGGTTTAACAGAGTGAATTAAATCTGGAAATTTCATGGCATCTTGAATAAAGAAAATGGGCATGTTGTTTCCTACCAAATCCCATGTGCCTTCATCAGTATAAAATTTTACAGCAAAGCCCCTTACGTCTCGGGCCAGATCTGTAGAACCTTTAGAGCCCGCTACGGTAGAGAACCTAGCAAAAACTGGAGTTTTTCGGGATGTATCCGTAAATATGCCTGCTTTTGAATACTCCTCAATGCTTTCATATAACTCAAAATAGCCATGGGCTCCACTTCCTCGTGCATGAACTATGCGCTCTGGAATACGCTCATGGTCAAAATTGTGTATTTTTTCTCGTAGAAGAAAATCTTCTAGCAAAGTGGCTCCGCGGGGGCCTGCTTTTAAAGAGTTATTTGTATCGTTAACTTTCAAGCCTTGACGCGTAGTCATAGGCTTATCAGTATAGTCTACGGTATGATTTTCTAGTTGTTTGTCTTTAGCAGTAACTACTTTTTTAGAAGTTTTTTTCGATTCCATATGTGATGTTTTTAAAATAGCTGTCTTTAGGTTTGCAATAATTAGTTAATGAATGAGGAGGGCACTTGAAGCACTTTAATTTTCTGTTAAACTCTGGATGTAAACTAAACCAAGAAGGCTAGATTCTATCTGACGAACTTGTTCCGTAAGCAAAAATCTTAAGGCGTCAGGAATATCTAGTAGTAGCATACAATTACAGATTTCAAGAGCTTTCCTATCTAGGATACTCATATTAATAGGTAAAGGGCTGTGTGTATGAAGGTAGTCTTCTCCGTATAACTGTTTGTGCAGATTATAGAGGTCTGTTAAAGTTCCTTTGCCATTGTTCCTCGTGACGGTACGATAGATGTCTAAAACAAAATCCGATCTTTCTATAGCGCGCTGCTCCATAAAAGTTTTTTTTAGTGGAGAGCTAGCTCGTAGTGCATCATAGGTATATTGTAATTCACTTATTACATAGACTTTTAAAAGTTGATGAAGACATTCCATACAATTGGTTTTGAGTTCTATTAGCATAAATGTATTGACGTGGGATTTATAAATTTGGCTGTAAAAAAATGAATATTAATTCAATTAATTATTCAGCTTGTAACTGCTCAGTTATGATATCGTGAAAATTACTTATCTGGGAAAAGGATTGATTTTTGGATTTAGACATTAGAAGCATGGAGATTTTGCTTTTGTGTCAAGGTTATTATCGATGTAATCGATCACAATAACGTTCTACTAGTAATTTAGTATAAACTTTAAAACTCAATAGAATGAAAACACAAGCATATTTAGCCTTTGATGGGAATTGTCAAGAAGCACTCAACTTTTACGCAGATTCATTAGGCGCAGAGATTAAGAACAGACAAACGTATGCAGATAAGAAAATAGATGTACCGGCATCTTATCGTGATCGGTTGCAACATGCAGAACTAAAAGGTAAGGGTGTACATTTTATGGCCTATGATGCAGCGCCAGACACACCATTAACGGAGGGGACAAAAATTCATTTAAGTATAGACCTGAACGATAAGAACGAAGCTAAGGAGCTATATGAGAAACTATCCTCATCACCATGAATTAAGGGAGCGGGAATGGAATGCTCTTTTTGGTCGTTTTACAGATCGGTACGGCATTAACTGGATGATAAATTGCGACCTTAACTAAGAAGTAACATCAGTTTAAATTTTTAACCTGCCATTTTAGAATGGCCATTAGTAATTATAATATTATGGAAAAGTGGTTCGTATTTTCTTGGGATGCATTATTTGCTATCTGTCTAACAGCATTAGGTATTTATATTACCGTAATAGTCATGACGCGCATTTGTGGTAAACGTAGTTTTTCAAAAATGTCCAGTTTTGATTTTGCTATGACAGTAGCCGTAGGTTCCATTTTAGCGACTACAATTTTATCTAAATCCGTAAGTCTTACGGACGGTATTATTGGCATTGTGGCGGTCTATCTTTTACAGATGGGAGCCGCTTTGGCCAGAAGAAATGATACCATTAAAGATTTGATGGATAATAAACCATTATTACTAATGGATGGTGAAACCATTTTGGAAGAAAATTTGAAGAAGGGTAGGGTAGCAAAATCAGATTTAAGGGCCAAATTACGTGAGGCCAATGTTACTGAGTTATCTGAGGTAAAAGCGGTTATTTTTGAAACTACCGGAGATATTTCAGTTCTACATAAACAGCATGACCGCCCAGTAGAAGATTTCATGTTGGAAGATGTTATGCGTTCATAATCCTTATAATTTAAATAATCTGTTAAAAAAAAAGCACCCTGAAGTAAATTTCAGGGTGCTTTTCTTTACTTGTAATCGAGTTCACTTTTCAATTAAAAAAGTTCAAGCACATTACTACTTCATTTTATTTTTGATATCAGATTGCAATAATAAATAGAATTCGGAAAGGGCAATGGTCCTTACTTCATAAGTGCCGGATTCCATATTGAAATTTATTCAAACCAATACACCAACCATTCCGTTTTATTGCCATTAGGATTTTAGTTAGTCCTCTTGAAAATAAGTAGTATTTGAGTACCCTAAATTGAACAGGTTAGTACCTGTAATAAGGAAGGTAATGTCTAATTAAATAAACGCACCATGAACGATTTTAATTATAAGTACACCATTATTTCTAAGAATACCCAAGAAACGCTTTTCGCAAATATTTCTGATTTAAACAGCGCAGGAAGTTTAACTAACGAAGATTTTTTTGAATATATAGCTACGGAAGCACAAATGAGAAGATTGGGCGAATGTACGCTTCAGAATGAAGATTATATCTGTATGGTAAAACTGAACCGCATTAAAAGTGTTGCTTAGAGAAGCAAGTGGTATAGCGTTCAAATGAAATTTTTTCGAATCAATCGAAAGGAAAGTTTAGTATTAATTTTAATGTATGTCAAACGGTAGGCATTTAAGTTACCGCAAAATAAAAATGATATGAATAGCGATATAAAAGAAATTGAAGACAGTATAAATGATATTATACAAAAGAACGAAGACGCCATAAAAGGGTATGAGAAGGCAACGGAGAACGCTACGGAGATTGGTCTTAAAAGTTACTTTCAAACCAAATCTATTGAGAGAAGAAATTTTCTAGTGGCATTGAAAGCAGCGGCTCCGGCACTAAAAACAAGAGATGATGTAGATGGTAGTGTTACTGGGGCAATGCACAGAGCATGGATGGATGTTAAAACCTTCTTTGCCGGCGATAATGATGAAGCTATGTTAGAAGAAGCTATACGAGGAGACAACGCCGCTATAGAAGAATATAACGAGGTATTGGCAGATACGCATTTACCTTTAGAAGCGGCTTCAGTAATCCGTAAGCAACGAGATTGGCTAATGGATGATTTAAAGACCATTAAAACGTTGGAAGACGTTAGATAGTAAAATTATAGTGTAATGAAAAAGCCCCTTTTAAGGGGCTTTTTTTATGCTTAAAACTACAAATTAAAGATTCTTTCTGTTCCGCTTTAAGATGCCAAATTCGTTACTCTTTATTACATACCCTACGCGTATCATACTTCTGTATTGTTCGTAATCAATAAGGTTCTCCGCATGCCCGGCAAACCATTCAATCATAAAATACTGGTTAGAAGGATACTTAAAAGGACTGTAATGTAACCTACTCCGTATCATGCCTTTAGCATCATTACTTAGTCCTTTCCTAACCTTAACTTCAAATATAAGTTTGTCTGGGATAATATCATGCGACAGTGTTATTTCCCCCAAACCTACATAGTCAATAAGGTCTGGATTACCAGATTTGTAACCAAAAGGAATCCAACCTCTAACATGAAGCATAGTCTTTAAACCTAAAAGTCTAGAGTACTGAGCGCTTAACCGGTTCCAACTCCTAGAATAGATACTATCGCGGCCATTGGATTCATGCTCAAACACTAATGAGCCCCACCCATTAATTCTATCTTCAGAATCGTAGAAGGCTTTTTCAACACCTATAGTTGGGTTAAAATTAATTTCATCAAAAGGGTACGAATCTTTATAGATGTCCCAAAAAGATTTTTGGCTGTAAGTCAGGAAAGCATAAGTGTCCCAAGGTAAAGTGTTACGGCTTATAATCTGCTTAAAACTAATTTGGTATTTGGCGTCGGCAGTAGAGCTGTTTATACTTTTATTTGTAGGAACTCCAGTAACGAAATAATTATCGTTGTGAATGGAAAACCTGGAGATTACTTGCATGGTATCACGAACTTCTTCTCGGGTAAGCGCTTGTGCATTTAGGTCTAAAATAGATAATTGAAGCCCCAATAAAATCCATATAGAGATTTTAATTTTCATATAACGGTTCTTTTTAGTTGGATAAAAGGAAGGGTCAAAAATAACCTTTCATAATGGCTATTTTTAATGTGATAAGATAAAATTTTGGTTCAATGAAGAGAAACTGAAAGTAGTTGTATTTTAGGTAGTTAAAGCCCTACAAGTTAGGTTATAATGACGCAATTAATTCCTCTAAATTATCGCTTCGTTGTAATCCCATTTTTTTACGGAGACGGTGCCGTGTGGTGTGCACAGATTTTGTAGAGATACCCAATAGCCTTGCCATGTCTTTACTGCTGAGATTAAGTTTAATTAAAGCACATATTTTTTGGTCTGTTTGGCTTAGATTAGGATAGGTGTTATTAAGCTTTTCATAGAAATTCTTATTTACATCCGTGAACCGAAGTTTAAATTCCTCCCAATTATTGGCGCTACCAACAGAAATAGATTTCAAAACCCTATTTATTTCAGACACTTTAACGGTGCCATCTTCGCCTCGTAACTCGGTTTTTAACCTTTTCAGGAACTCATCTTTTTCAACCAATTGAAGCGTTGAGGCAGCTAATTCCTTGTTTTTGGTCTCAAGAAGTTCGTTTGCCTGTTCCATTTCGAGCGCTTTGGTTTTTTGCATCAAGAGTTTTTCAGCCCTGTGTTTTGAGCGAATGTGTTTAACATAAACAAAACCGATTATGACTACGAATACGAGGCTAGTACCCAGGATAATACGCTGTAGCAGCAAGATTTTATCTTGTTGCTCTAACTTTTCCATACGTTGCTGGCGTATTACTTCTTGCTGACGTTCCTTCTCTAGCCGGTATTCGTTTTTAATTTCCATGAGAGGAATATTATTTTGGCTTCTTCCGTCAAAGAATTTTGCATTCAAGGTTTTTGCCTTGTCCAAGCTTTGGTAAGCTTCTTTATAATTTCCTAAGCGTTTATAGTTTTCAGAGAGCTTTTCGTAAATAAAAGGAGTAAAATCTATATGACTCTGGTATTTATCTGAAATTCTAAGAGCTTTTTTATAATATTCAATGGTTTTGTCAATATCACCAAGTCTCTTGTAGATAACCGCCCAATATGCGTATACAAGGACTAAATAGGACGGTGTATTGTTTTGAAACCATGGTTCTATTTCTGCAAGTGTTTGCATGGCTTCCTCATATTTTTGCTCCTCCCTTAAAACATAGGATTCTTCAAATTTCAAAAAGGGTAAATCAATTTTGTCGGGTACATCGCCATAATATATATAACAACTATCCAAGTATTTCTTTGCCATTTCCGGCTCATCCAACCCTCTATAGGTGTAACTAAAAGTATAGTAACTATGAGCCAATGAGGCTTTGGGCATTGTACCCTTTTCTACCTGATCTTTCATGATGTCTAGTGACATCTGTAAATATTTAAGAGCTTCTTCCTTTCTTTTATTATAGCTGTACATAGCCCCTAATCTTCTATAAATATGAGATTTAATCACTTTTTTATCAGAAGAGTCAACTAATGTTAAGGCAGACCATATTGTCTCATATGCTTGGGCATAATTGGCTTGGTGGCTATAAGCGTCCATTAACTTCATTAGTGTCCATACAGATTTTAAGGTGTCACCCTTAATTAAGTTTGAAGCAACGACCGATTTTAAGGAGTCTATATTATGTAAATTAGGTTTAATTGTGAGTGTATCCGCGTACGCAATAGAGGCGTTCAATGGAATAGAAGAGTCTTGACCGTAAATGGTAAAACCAGAAAGTAGGAATAAAACAATAAGACCGTAAGTGGGGATAAGTCTTTTTGGAAACAACATTCAGTTCTATGATTTATTAGTTCTGCCTTAATATTTGATTAATCGAAAGCTATGGCTTTTAATTGAAAAATGAACTATACCATACCAAAAGGAACTCGTAAAGAGTATGATACCAAGTGTAACTAATTTCTTTCATTTTTCAAAATTGAGTAAGGAATTATTCGTTTGACTCTCTTTTACGGTTAAACAAGACTGTACATAAACTGAACATGACCATATAAGCAGTCTTGTTCTGCAAAAAGCGTTGTACAAATTTGTAATTTTCACTAGCGACATATTTACATGTTGGCATATTTAATGTTGATGAAAATTTTGAAAAAATGAGAACAATCTATTTAGTATTGGTATTGCTGTTGACCTTTAATTTGGTTTCTGCACAAGAAAAGAGCTATGAGGCTGATTGGCAGTCTTTAAGAAGTCATGAAACTCCAGAATGGTTTCAGGATGCAAAATTTGGTATTTATTGTCATTGGGGACCATATTCCGTTCCGGCCTATGAAAATGAATGGTATTCACATTGGATGTATACATCTCCTGATAACCCAGAGCACAAAAAAGGAAAACGTTTTTACGAGCATCATGTTAAAACTTATGGGCCGTTAAATGAGTTTGGTTATAAAGATTTTATACCCATGTTTAAAGCTGAAAAATTTGATGCTGCAGAATGGGCCGATCTCTTTGAAAAAGCAGGTGCTAAATTTGCAGGTCCGGTGTCCGAACATGCAGATGGCTTTGCAATGTGGGACAGTAAACTTACCCGTTGGAACTCTAAAAATATGGGGCCTAAACGGGATATCATGGGAGAACTGTCAAAAGAGATTAGAAAACGAGACATGAAATTCATAGCTACCTACCACCGTCAATGGCTCTTTGGTTGGTACCCAACTTGGGACGAATCTACAGATGCGGCTGACCCGAAGTATGCAGATTTATATGGGCCAAAATTGAAAAAAGGAGATTTTCAGTATCCATTCAGCACCAAAGAAATTGATGAAGGTTCCGAACGGTACTATCCCGTTGGTGATAAAAAATTCAATGAAGAGTGGTTAGACAGACTAAAAGAAATTGTTGATAATTATAGTCCTGATCTTGTATGGTTTGACAATAAGGTTGATGTTATTGATGAGGCTTACCGAAAAGAATTTCTATCCTATTATTATAATCATGGGGTAAAAAATAATCAAGAAGTAGTGGCTACGTATAAGTTTTATGATTTTGCAAAAGGTACCGCGGTATTGGACGTAGAGCGTGCTAGAATGAGCGAGATGAAAGATTTCCCGTGGTTAACAGATGATTCTATTGATTGGAAAGCATGGAGTGATATTAGTGACCCCGATTATAAAAGTACAAACCGTATTATAGATTTTTTGGTGGATGTAGTAAGTAAAAATGGTTGTCTGTTATTGAACATTACACCTAAAGCAGATGGTGAGATACCAGCTCCCGTACAAGAACGCCTTTTAGAAATAGGTGAGTGGCTGCGTCAAAACGGAGAAGCTATTTATGATGCTAGACCTTGGGAAGTATATGGTGAAGGCTCTGCAAAAGTAACTGAGGGTCATTTAAGTGAGCGTAAGAACCCTGATAATACATCAGATGATATCCGATTCACAGTTAAGGGTGATGCTTTATATGCCATACAATTAGATTGGCCTGAATCTAGCGAGACCGTAATTAGAACATTAGGTACGGAACGTGGTTTACTAAAAAAGGAAATTAAATCTATTGAGTTGCTTGGGACTTCCAAAAAATTAGAGTTTGCCAAAAAATCTGATGGTCTGCATATAAGTTTACCAAAGAACCCAGTGGGTAAACATGCGTTTGTTTTTAAGATTAATTTGTAAAACAAAGGGATATTAATTTACGGAAGGGGTGTAAATAAGTCCCCTTAGACTTGTTTGATATGTATTTGATGGAAAGTGCTAAGCCGGCTAGGTAATGAGTTCTGATATTCTATCTAAACCATATCTTCTATTACAAAACCATTTGTTGTACTCCATAAATTACCTCTTAATCTTATTTTGGGAAGCTATCTTATTCATACAATGAGATAGCTTTTTTAATTAGCGAAATTTCTCTCTTTTCAAATACTATAAGGCCTAAGAGCGTGTTTTTCATACTTGTTTTTGCGTCTTATCACTGTTTTTTAAGTAATAAACTACTCAAATTTTAACACTTTATAATTAGTGTCTTTTGTAGTGTTCTGTTTTTTCTTTTCGATTTGTAAAATCAATATGTATAAGGGCTTAAAGAGGTTAACTTGACATAAAATTTGATTCTGTCAAGTTTTTGTCAAGCGCTTTTTTTAGGGTAAAATTAACAATATCTCTATTTTGGACATCAATTAGCGAGTATGTGTAAATTTTTTAACTCTTAATTGATAATTCAATAATCAACCTTTACTCACTTTAAACCAACTCTATTTATGAAAAGAAAAAATCACTTCTCTCCCAACAATGCACCTCCTGTTTTTTCAAAGGTGTTTCTCAACATGTATTCCTAAACTAAATCAACGGGCATAATGTTGATTTCAATTAGCACAAGTAATCAATTTTCTCAAACTCAAAACTGAATATAAAATAGAAGTCTAGACATACAAATTAAGCCGTACGAATTCTAGAACGACCTCTTAAAAATGTCAAACTATAACAAAGTATGGGGAATCGTTTGTCTCGATTTTAATATTTAAGAAAATCTAACATTACTTGAATTTGAATTCAACTTTTAAAATAAGGTTAGACCTACTTTTTTTAATTGTGTCTTTTTTAAAATTTAACAAGAAACTATATGAATTTCAAACACATTTTTCATTTTAAATCCCACACTTTCCAAATGGGATTGTTCTTGGTCTTTTGTCTAAGTACAATGGCCGCACAATCTCAAAGCGTTAGTGGAACGGTATATGCCGATGATGCGCCCTTACCGGGAGTAAGCGTTGTGGTAAAAGGTACCAACAACGGAGCAGTTACAGATTTTGACGGTTTATACACAATTAATGCGGAATCTAATGCCGTTTTGGTATTCACCTATATTGGTTTTAAATCTAAAGAAGTGGCTGTTGGTGGTAAGCAGACCATAGATGTAACACTCCAAGAAGATGTTTCTGCACTAGACGAAGTTGTAGTAATAGGATATGGTGCTCAAAAGAAGAAAGAGCTAACAGGAGCTGTCGCTCAGGTAAAGTCAGAAGAATTATTAAAAACATCAACATCAGACATTGGAGCTGCTTTACAAGGGCAGATTGCTGGGGTAAATGTTACAGCAAGTTCAGGAGCTCCTGGTTCTGAAGCGAACGTAATGATTCGTGGACTTACGTCTATTAATGGAGCCAATAGGCCATTGTATGTAGTAGATGGTATCCCTTTTGATGGAGATCCAAAATTGAGTATCAATGAAATTGAAACTATTGATGTATTAAAAGATGGGGCTTCTGCCGCTATCTACGGTACTAGAGGTGCTGCGGGTGTAATCTTAGTTACAACAAAGAAGGGAAAGGAAGGCCAGATGAAAATAGCCGTAGATAGTTATTATGGTCTACAAACTATTACTTCTGCAACTCCATTACTTAATGTAGAGGATAAGTTGTATGTCCAATTTTTGCAAGGTTCAGCATTGAATAGTAGTAGTTATGGTAACACATGGACTACAATAGAACGCAGTCCTCATTTCCTTACAAATAATACGGATTTAGTACAGCTTGTTCAAAATGATATGGCACCAATTCAAAACCATAGCCTTTCACTCTCAGGAGGTAAAGATGGTCTTACTTACAACGTAACGGGTAACTATTTTGACCAAGAGGGTGTAATTATTAAATCTGGATATGATCGTTTTAATGTTAGAGCTAACACCCAGTTCGTTAAAGGAAAATGGAACATTACAACAGGTTTGTCTTTTAGGGTAGAGAACAGGGAACATGCGCCATGGGGTTTACTTGGTGATGCTATAAAGTATACTGCGTACAGTCCAAACATAGACCCTGGCTCTAGTGTTTTAGATAATGCAGGACCTGATGGTAATGGGGCTACCAACCTATCTTATTTGGGATACAGATTTTTACAAGAGGATAATCAAGAGAACAATTATTTTGATGGTAACTTGAGTTTAACTTATAGCTTTACAGATAATCTAAAGTTTACTTCAAGAATTGCAACAAGCTACGATAATGGAACAAGAATCACGATAAATCCAAAATTTACAGCATATAGAGATGACGGAACGGAGGTAACTTCACAACGCTCAAAGGTTAGAAATATGAGCTCACTAGCAAAGAAATTTACTTGGGAGAATATATTGAACTATCAAAAAAGCTTTGGGGATCATAATATAAATTTCACGGGAGTATATTCTTCAGAAAAGTATAATTATTCTGAGTTTTTTGCAGAGAAAAGTGATTTAGCTTCTAACGACGTAGTAGTTCTTAACGGGGCAACATCGGATCCAAATGTAGGATCAGGAAACAATCAATGGACTCAAGATCGTGAAAGTACCTTAATAGGTATGTTGGCAAGACTTCAGTATAATTATAAGGGCAAGTACCTTTTGAGTGCTGCCGTAAGAAGAGATGGGTCTTCTCGTTTTAAAGAAGAACCATGGGGTGTATTCCCTTCTGTTTCAGCTGGTTGGAATGTTTCTGATGAAAAGTTCTGGAATCCTTTAAAGAATACCGTGTCTTCGCTCAAATTAAGAGGTAGTAGAGGTACCACTGGTAACCAGGGTATTGCTGATTATTCTTATACGCCTACAATTACACTGGATAATGATTATGTTCTTGGCGCTGCAACCAATCAAAATTTAATTTTAGGAGCTACTCAAACCGGATTTGCTAACCCTAAAGTGCGTTGGGAAACATCGGTATCGTTAAACGCAGGTTTTGATATGGGCCTTTTCGATAATAAACTGACACTTTCAGGAGATATTTACGAAACCAAGAAACAAGATATGTTGTTCCCTGTTTTGTTACCTCCAACCGCGGGAGGTGGGAATAATGCTGAAGTAGTTTTGAATGTTGGAGATATGACCAACAAGGGTGTTGAATTTGCCATGAATTATCAGCACGCAGGTAAAGTATCATGGAACGCTGGACTTACTTACACCAGAAATGATAATATCATTACCAAAATGAGTGGTAGTAACAAAATCATATATTTTGATGACAGTAGTATTTCTGGGCATGATAATGATCAAGATTTGGTTACTGCTTTGGCAGAAGGTTATGAAGGTGGAGCTTTCTTTTTAGTGGAAACTGCCGGTACTATTAAAACCGAAGAAGAATTGGCTGCATACCAAGCGATTGTTCCCGATGCTAAAATTGGAGACTTAAAGTATGTAGATTTTGATAAAGACGGAACTATAGGCATTGGTGACCGTCAGTATATGGGGAGTGGTACTCCAGAATTTGAAATGGGTTTTAACTTTTCAGCCAATTACAAAGCATTGGATTTCTCAATGCAATGGTATGGATCTTTTGGTGCCGAAATCATAAACGGAAATAAAGCCTTGGCTTATAAAGTAGGGAATCACCAAGATTTAGTGTACCAATGGACACCACAAAATAACACATCGGATATTCCTGTAAATAGAAATGCAACCCATAATAACTATAGAGGTCAAACGGACTATTGGTTGGATGACGGCACTTTTGTGAGATTACGTAATATTTCTTTGGGATACACAATTCCTAGAGATTATACCGAAAAGCTAGGTATAACAAAATTCAGAATATACGTTGCGGCACAGAACCCGTTAACGATTACCAAATATGATGGATATGATCCAGAAGTTGGTAATAACGGTTTAAGTACACGAGGAATCGATAAGGGAACTTATCCGGTAAGCTCCCAAATACGAACCGGACTTCAAATTGAATTTTAATGAAATTTGAGATGAAGATGAGCAATTCCGACAAAAAAAATGAAAAAATGAAAGTTATGAAAACAACGATAACAAAACGGTTACTTTTTATACTAGTGCCTATGTTAGCAATTATGGGCTGTTCAGATGATTTTCTGGAGCAGACCAATCCAAATCAGATTTCTACAGAAACCTTTTGGAAAGACAATGGAGATTTAGAACAAGGCCTGATTGCGAGTTATAAGGGTTTCGCAAATTCAAATACTATAAATTTAGTAGGCGAACTTGCTAGAACCGATCTGGCATGGTCAAGTGGTTATCAAAGGCCAAATAATACAAATGAGTATTACTTACAGGTTTTTAATGATGCCTCTGCTGTACCTAATAACAAATGGAGTGCAAACTACACCGCTATTTTTAGGGCAAATCAAGTTATTGAGGCTGCTGCTGTGCTGGCGGAAACCTATACTACAGAAAAGGAGAAAGAAGATGGGTTAGTTATCCTTGCACAAGCACGCTTTTTAAGAGGCTACCTGTACTTTAACCTTTATAACTCTTTTAATGGGGGAGCTGTACCAATTTATGATTTTGTACCAATAGAAGAAAGTGAATTTTACCAAGCGGTGTCACCAGCTGAGGATGTAAAGAAATTTTATTTAGAAGATTTAAAATTTGCTGCGGAAAATTTACCGAATTCATGGGAGGATAAAGAAAAGGGCCGGGTAACTGCGGGTGCTGCTGTAGCTGTTTTGGGCCAATCATATCTTTACGAAGGTGATTATGAAACCGCTTCTACACATTTTAAAAATGTGATTGACAATTTTGGGTATTCTTTGACCCCTAATATTGGTAGCAACTTTACTACTATGGATGAGTTTAACGAAGAATCTATCCTAGAAGTTGGGTACTCCTTAGATTTCAAAAATGAGTTAGGCCCTTGGGATGGTAGAGATGTTGCAAATACCGCATATGTTAGACAATTTACTGGAGGAGCAGGAACATGGTTTGGAGCTGTTGTTGCCAACTGGTTAATATTAGAATATAGGAATGATCCTTTAGATTTCTCCGACCCTAGAAATAAGGTTATTGATGAAGAGGGCAATGAAGGCTTTAGAAAGTTCAGTTTAAGAACATCGTGGTCGGTTGCTTTAGTTGATGATACTGATATGGGGTATTACCTGAGAGACGAAACAGGACAAGCCTCAAACTTTAATGTTAAAATGACTGCATTTTGGAGAAAACACACCAACTGGGATATTACTAGATCAGAGGAAGAGCTTTCACCGGGCAAGGTAAGATCAGGTGTTAATGAGCGTTTAATTCGTTTAGCAGAAATCTATTTGCAATATGCAGAAGCTCAGATAAAATTGGGCAATGTAGATGAAGCACTTACCTATATCAACAAAGTACGTAGAAGATCAGGAGTTCAATTGTTGGGCTTGGCGGGAACTGGAGAGTTTCCAACAAATGATCATGACAATGTTACTTACGATGCGCAAAGCCTAATGGAGCACCTTATGTATAAAGAGTTGCCTTTGGAGCTTTCTGCAGAAGGTGACGGTAATAGAAATATTGATCTTAGAAGATGGGGCATAAAGGCAGAACGTTTTCAAGAATTGGCCAAAAGACGTTATGCGGCGGATCATTACCCGCTCTTGGATGAGGACGGCAAGGAAGTTACTAGATGGGCGTCCATTGTAAAGGAATTACCAGTAGGTGATCCGGATATTGATGAAAATTGGAATGAATTTCAACAGGCTGCAGTGAATTATAATTCATCAATACATGCGTATTGGCCTTTACCAAATTCAGAAATCATATCTAACCCTCAATTAAATAATTAGAATTGAAGGATGCTATGGTTAAATCAATGAACAATGCGAAAAATAAGAAATTAAAAAAGTATAAAATGAAAAACGCAATAAGAATATTAGCCGTTTTGGCCATCCTCTTCGTAGGGTGCGACGATAACGAATATGAGGCTCCTTTTCCTTTTTCGGATGTAGGTTTTTATACGAGTAAGGGTACGGCAAACGACCTTCAGGTAAATTTAAATGAGTATTTGTCCTTTACCGATTTATCTCAAGGCGCGGAGGCTCATTCATGGAGAATTGAAAAAACGGATGTCTTTCTTGAAGGACCGATAGATAGAACAGATTCTATCTTAGACCCGTTTATTATTGAACCTAGAACCACAACCTCGTTTGAAAAGACAGTACATGTACTTTTTCAAACCTCGGGAATGAAAAAAGTTAGGTTATACAACACCTTTAATGAAATGGTAGTTTTTAAGGGTAATCGCGATAATGTAGATTATGAGATGGCTGCAAAAAAAGAAGGAGACTTATTTGTTATTGATACCACTTTTATGGTTAAGGTCTACCCTAAACTTGTACCAGTAATTAAGGTAAGAAATGGGGATGCAGTTGTAAACCATGAAGCTAGAGATACCATTTATATTGAAGCAGGGAATACAATGGAGTTTACAGATCTCTCTACTATAGGAGAGCCTACCGGTCGTACTTGGAGCATAAGAAAAGCATTAAAACCGGGTGAGGAAGTTGTAGAGAATCCTGTTGTAGGTAGTAGCGGCGATGCAATTGCTAACATTGCCTTCAATAAATTGGGGAGCTTTAGAGCAACTATGAATTTATCTCGTACAGGGCAGAACATTCCTGGAGATTTTGCAACTTACGTAGTGAATGCACCAATCAAGGTTATACCTTCTTCCAAACCTTTTGAACTTACAGGAGAAGTTAAGGAACTAGAAGATGAAACTATTCAGGTTCCATTTAATGGTGAATTTACGCCGTTTGGTGGCCAAGAAGAGTTTTTCACCGTTATGGTAAACGGAGAAGCTTTTGAAGTTGCTTCCGTTGCAGTTAATGCAGATGATGCTACAAAAATGGATATTAAGTTAGCGGCTCCTATATATCGTCCAGATGTTATTACGGTTTCTTATGTAGGTGGTAGCATAGAATCATCGGATACTAGAGAAGCATTACCATTTGCAGATGAACCTGTACTAATGAGCTCAGTAAATTTATTACCTGCGGATATTGCCGGTTTGGAAACAGGTGCAGATAGTTGGGCTCCTTTCTGGAGTAATAAAGGAACTGCTGAATATTCTACGGAGCAAGCTGCCACTGGCGAGTATAGCTTAAAATTGAAAATTGAGGCAGGTCAGGATAATGCAGAAGCAGGTGCGGCATTTACAAATCCTATTATTTTTGAAGAAGGTGTAACTTATATCGTTTCTTATGATATGTACATTGCGCCCGATGCTGTTGGAGGGGACGGGACTTCAAGTACTGGCCTTTTCTTATTGCAAAATTGGGGTTTTCAGTTTTGGAATAATTTTACCCATCCATTAGGGGAGTGGAAAACACATACGGTTGATTATCAGAGTACTACACCATTATCTCAGTTCTATTTAAGAATTTTACCTAATGCAGAGAAGACTACAGACATGACTGTCTACTATGATAACTTCTCAATTATAGAAAAAGAAGAACGACCATAATCCCCACAATGTTGTTTGTTTGAGTTGAAGGGAGAATTGAGAGATTCTCCCTTTTTATTAAAATTAATTTATAGATATAAAACATTTAAAAACATGAACTTAAATCCGCTAAAATTGGCATTTTGTTGCGCCTTAGCATATAGTTGTGGAACCAGTTCAAAATTTGATAATTCATCTGAATTACCTGTTGAGCAAAATAAAATAGAGGAAGAAGTAAAAGAACCCGAGCCTGTTCCAGAAATATCAGAAGAAGTTGACTGGAAAGAAATTCCCGTACCTGCAGATGCCGGGGCGGATATGACATGGGAGTTTCAGGAAATTTCCGATGATTTTGAGTATGATGCTCCTGCGGATAATAAAGGAGATCAATTCCTTGAAAAATGGGATGATTTTTATCATAACCAATGGAGCGGACCTGGCCTAACGGAATGGAAAAGAGAACGTTCTCATGTAAAAGATGGACAGTTGCAAATGTGGGCTACACGCAAACCTGGTTCAGAGAAAATCAATATGGGTTGTATTACATCAAAAACGCGAGTAGTTTATCCTGTTTACATAGAAGCACGTGCAAAGGTTATGAACTCTACTTTAGCTTCTGATGTGTGGCTGCTGAGTGCAGATGATACGCAGGAGATAGATATTCTAGAAGCTTATGGGGCAGACTATTCAGAAAGTGCCCAGAAAGAACAGTCTTATTTTTCAAAAAAAATACATATTAGTCATCATGTATTTATTAGGGAACCTTTTCAGGACTATCAACCAAAAGATGCTGGGACTTGGTTTGAAGATGGTACGGTTTGGAATCAAGACTTTCATACCTACGGTGTTTACTGGAAAAGCCCATGGCACTTAGAGTATTATATAGATGGTGCATTAGTGCGCACCGTTTCTGGAAAAGATATGATAGATCCAAAATACTTTACGAATACAACAGACCCCGGAAACACAGAAGTAGATACCCGAACAGGTCTAAGTAAAGAAATGGATATTATTATCAATACGGAAGATCAAACATGGCGATCTACACCAGCCTCAGGTTTACAATCTCAAACGGTTACCCCAACTGATGGTGAGTTAGAGAATTTAGATAACAACACGTTTAAAGTAGATTGGATTAGAATTTATAAACCGGTTGCAAAGTAAGAGGTGTCTTATTTTGCTCTAACAACAGTTATAATTGGGTCTTTGATAGATTTGGATATATAAACCATAGGTAGTTTCCTCTTTTTTAAACTACAATCCTATGGTTTTTTTATATTTTATTTTCTGATAAATGACCAAAATCATGTGTTCTTATTTATATTTTTCTCTCTTAAAAACAATCATCAAAAGGCTTGACCTAGAGGGGATTTTTAGTTAATTTCATGGTGTGATAAGCGTCACTCTTTAAATTGACACTAAGATGGATTATGTAGATTATTATAAGGTTTTGGGCGTGCCTAAAAAGGCTAGTGAAAAGGATATTAAAAAAGCATACAGGAAAATGGCACGAAAGTATCATCCTGATGTAAACCCAAACGATGCAACTGCGGAGAAGAAATTTAAGGAGATAAATGAAGCCAATGAGGTTTTAGGTAATGTAGAAAATCGAAAAAAATACGACCAGTACGGAAAAGACTGGATGCATGCCGAGCAATTTGAGAAAGCAAAAGCACAACAAGGCGCACGAGGTGGCGGTCAACAATACGGTCAAGATTTTGGAGGTGGTGATTTTTCCGATTTCTTTGAATCTATGTTTGGCGGCGGTGGAGGCGGCGGTTTCTCGCAACGAGGAGGGCAGCAGACCAGGTTTAGAGGGCAAGACCTTAATGCGCAGTTACGCTTAAACTTGCGCGATGCCTTTACGACCCAAAAACAAACCTTAACCGTTAATGGCAAGAATATTAGACTTACCATACCGGCAGGGATTGAAAATGGGCAGACTATAAAAATACCAGGTCATGGTGGGCCAGGTAGAAATAATGGTCCAAAAGGCGACTTATTTTTAAAATTTATAATTGATAATAACACGCCATTTAAAAGAGACGGAAATAACTTATATAAGGATGTTGACGTTGATTTGTACACTGCAGTTTTAGGAGGTGAAATTACCGTTGATACGTTTGATGGTAAAGCAAAACTTAAAGTTAAACCAGAAACCCAAAGTGGTACCAAGGTGAAATTAAAAGGTAAAGGGTTTCCTATTTATAAAAAGGAAGGCCAGTTCGGAGACCTTTACATCACTTATAACGTTCAAACCCCTACCAATCTATCCGATAAAGAGAAAGAACTATTCAAACAATTAGCATCCCTTAAAAACTAAGATTATGCAACAACAAGAATATGTATCGGTAACCGAATTTTGTATTGGCCATAGTATTTCTACAACGGTTATAAATCAGTTGAACGAATTTGGCCTTGTGAGCATCATAGAACGTAGTGATAGTTCATATATACCTATGGAAGAACTTCCTATGGCCGAAAAAGCACTGAGGTTACACACAGATTTAAATATCAATTTAGAAGGTGTTGAGGTCATTACTCGTCTGTTGGAGCGTATAGAAGAAGCAAATGAGGAGATGAGAAGGCTCAAAAATAAACTGAGTTTGTATGAGTAGGTTTTAGTCTAATTTTTATGCCTTAAACTTTTTAAAAGAGACTTTACTTTTCAATAGTTAAGGGAGGAAGGAGAAAACGTGCACTTCAAGTTTTCTATTCCACTATTATTTGCCCAATTAATTTTTTTTGAAACTATTCGTTTTAAGAAAAGAAATAGGCTCTAAAAACGCAACAACTTCTATACAAAAGACTTTTGTTCTACAATTTAAGCCCATAGTTGCAAAGAATTCAAAAGATATATTACACTTTTGAAGCTTGAACCAAATGAACTTTCTAATTTGGTTCAAACTTCAAAATAACTTATGTTTTATGGAATTCAAATCCCTAGTTGCTGTATTCATCCTGATGTTGAGTTTATCCTGTAAAGGACAAAATAAAGTAAATCATTCTCCTCCAAATATTGTTTGGATTGTTTCGGAAGACAACTCAAAGCACTACCTACAACTATTTGATAAAAATGGGATTGAAACGCCAAATATTGAAGCTTTGGCAAAAGAAGGGGTACAATTCAATAGAGCATTTTCCAATGCGCCAGTTTGTAGCGTGGCGCGATCAACCATTATATCTGGCTGCTATGCACCACGAACAGGTTCTCAGTTTCATAGGCGTTCAAAACTAGTGCCTATGCCAGACTCTTTACAAATGTTTCCAGCATATTTACGAGAAGCTGGTTATTACACGGTTAATAATAGTAAAGAGGATTATAATTTTATTAAAAGCGATAATGTTTGGGACGAATCCTCGTCAAAAGGAACTTGGAAAAACCGCAAGGACAATCAACCTTTTTTCTATGTACATAATATAGGAACTACGCATGAATCTCGAGTTCATTTTCCGGAAAGTGATATAGAAGATGCACCTACAGCAGCAAATGTAGACGACTATACGGTGCAACCTACCCACCCAAACACAAAGCTCTTTCGTTATACAAATGCCCGTTACCGTGATAAAATTGCGGAAATGGATGGTCAATTGGGTGAGGTCGTAAAAGCACTTGAAGCAGATGGTCAGTTAGAAAACACATTTATTTTCTATTACGGAGATCATGGAGGTGTATTGCCGGGGAGTAAAGGATATTTGTATGAAACAGGACTTCATGTGCCTATGGTTGTTAGGATTCCTGAGAATTACAGAGATATGGTGGATCTAAAGAGAGAAAGTCAAACAGATCGCTTTGTTAGTTTTATAGATTTGGCCCCAACAGTATTGAACTTGGCTGGAATAGAAATACCTGAGCAAATAGACGGAAAATCCTTTTTGGGTAAAGGAGTTGATGCGGAGAAGTTAAATGAAGAAAATGTAACCTATGGTTATGCTGATCGCTTTGATGAAAAGTATGATATGGTGCGTTCCGTACGTAAAGGAAAGTACAAGTACATTAGAAATTTTAATCCTTTCAATTTTGATGGGTTGATGAATGAATATCGTTACAAACAGGCTGCCTACGGAGAATGGGAGGAAATGTACGAAGAAGGTAAGTTGAATGAAGTACAGTCCGCTTTTTTCAAATCTCGTGCACCGGAAATGTTGTTTGATGTGGAAAATGACCCGTATGAAACTACAAATTTGGCCATTGACTCTAAGTTTGGAACTACCCTAAAAGAGATGCGCGGTCTTTTAAATGATTGGATTAGTGGTATGCCTGACCTTTCTTTCTACCCCGAATTTTATTTGGTAGAAAATGCATTTGATAACCCTGTAAAGTTTGGAAGAAATCACAAAGGTGATATTCAAGATTATATAACCACGGCCAACTTAATGTTGGAAGATGCTACTGCTGTACAAGCACAATTAAAAGAGTTATTGCGATCTTCGGATCCATGGCAGCGTTACTGGGCACTAATTGTATGCAGTAGTTTTGGTGATGAGGTAAAAGCGTTAACTCCGGCAATCAAAAAAATAGCACAGAATGATGTGCAGGGAATCAATAGGGTAAGAGCTGCAGAATTTTTAGGGCTTACCAAAGTAGCAGACCCAGCTCCGGTTATGTTGGAAGCTTTGTATTCCGCCAAATATGAAACTGAAGCATTATTGATTTTGAACTCCGTTGTGCTTTTAAATTCGCATGCTTACGGATACAAATTCACTATTGATCAGGATAGAATTAACCCAGATTTTATGGGCGAAAAATCAGAAGTATTGAGCCGTACCCAATTTTTAAGTGCACAAACAAACTAGGAATTGATTCATCCTTTTAAAACAAAACAAAATGCTTAATTTAAAACTTATCTGTAAAGCAGGTGTATACCAATTTATGCTGTTTGCTTTTTTAGTTACTGGGCCATTATTAATGGCTCAGGAGAATGAGAAATCAACTGCAAAGACAGATCGTCCAAACATTATATTTCTACTTTCCGATGATCAGACTAGTGTAGCCACGGGATGTTATGGAAACGACCAAGTGAAAACGCCAAATATGGATCAACTGGCAAAGGATGGTGTTCTCTTTCTTAATCACTATAACACCACTTCTATCTGTATGGCTAGTAGGGCCAACATTTTAACGGGGATGTATGAATATAAAACAGGATGTAACTTCATGCACGGCGATCTTGCCGTAGAAAAGTTCGAAAACACGTATCCAGTACTATTGCAAAACGCTGGTTATTATACAGGTTTTGCGGGTAAAGTAGGTTTTGTTCTAGAGGGAGAAGCATCAGAAAAAATTGAAGATGGGTTGCCAGTAGGCTATTTTGATAAATGGGGGGGAGGACCTGGACAGACCATCTATGAGACGGCAAAAAATCCAACTATTGCGGAGTACGCAAAAGAATATCCACATAGTACACGAGCATATGGTGCTTGGGCAGGAGATTTTATAAAAGAAGCAAAAAGTTCAGGAAAACCGTTCTGTATGTCCATCAGTTTTAAGGCTCCTCATTTACCTTTTACACCAGACCCTTTCTTTGATGATGTGTATGCTGGGCAGACGTACAAAAAGCCCGATAATTACGGGGCAGAAAATGCTAAACATTTGTCACCTCAGGCAAAATCTGGCCGTCAGTATAATTCATATGATTTTTGGAGAGAATCGGAAGCATCCTATCAAGAGGCAATTAGAGCATACAATCAGTTGATTCATGGTGTGGATTATGCCATTGGAATGATTCGCGAATCTTTAGTGGAACAAGGAATGGATAAGAACACCATCATTATTTTTACAGGAGATAATGGCTATAGCTGCGGAGCCCATAATCTTGGCGGGAAAGTACTTCCGTATGAGGAAGCTTCCAGATCGCCATTTATTATTTACGACCCACGAGCACCTAAAAACCAACAGGGTGTAAAACGGAAGACTATAACAGCCAATATAGATATGGCTCCAACTATCCTAACTTATGCCGGTCTTGACGTTCCTAAAAATATGGATGGGGAAAATCTAATGCCTTTAATAGAAAAAGAATCAGGTATTAAAAGAGACCATGTGGCATTGACCAATATGTGGGGTAATGATGAAATTCAGGCATTATCCGTGGTTACTGAAGATTATAAATATATCTACTGGCAATATACAGATGAGCGTATGCAGCCTACAGAAGAATTATTTCATATATCAGAAGATAAACTTGAAATGCATAACCTAGCAAAAGATGAGAGTTATAAGGCGCAACTGAAAAATATGAGGAAACTTTATGATGAACGATATAAGGTTTTGGTGAAAGATGGAATGAAAGCCAATGATTACGGAAAATACGCTGTTTTATTTGATAGAAACGCTCCGGAGAGCAAGAAGAAACAGTATCGTCAACTCACCTATAGTCAGTTGCTTGAGAAAGAGGGGAACAAGAAAAAAAACAAGAACATTCATAAAAACTAGAAAATGGGAATACTTAAGAAGGTATCATACGGATTGATACTGGGCTGTAGCCTTTTGGGTACGGTAGTGGCTGCTCAAAATGAAAAGCCCAATGTTATTATTATTTTGACAGATGATCAAGGATATGGAGATGTTGCCGCTCACGGCAATAAAGTCATAAAAACACCATCAATGGACAAAATGTACAATGAGGGAGTTCACTTTACGAACTTTCACAGTGGTACAACTTGTGCTCCTAGTCGATCAGGGTTACTTACAGGAGCAGATGGAAACCGTGCAGGGGTCTGGCATACTATTGGAGGAGCAAGTCTTCTTAGGGATAAGTTTGTGTTGATGCCTCAAGTATTTGAGGAGAACGGATACGTTACGGGAATGTATGGAAAATGGCATTTAGGTGATGCTTTCCCATATCGTCCTGAGGATAGAGGTTTTCAAGAAACCGTAGTGCACGGTGGTGGTGGTGTAGGCCAAACACCGGATTACTGGCAGAACGATTATTTTGATGATACGTACTGGCGTAATGGTACTCCGGAAAAATTTGAGGGGTATTGTACAGACGTCTTTTTCTCTGAGGCAATGGACTTTATGGAACGAAAAAAAGACAATCCTTTTTTCGTCTATATCTCATTGAATGCACCTCACGGTCCTATGAACGTACCTGAGAAGTATTACGATATGTACAAGAACGAAAGTTCGATCAACGATACTCAAAAGGCCTATTATGGTATGATTACCAATATTGATGATAATATGGCTCTTCTAGACAAAAAACTAGATGAGTTGGGTCTGAAAGACAATACCATATTAATTTTCATGACCGATAACGGTACGTCTACAGGTCATAGGGAAGTAAAGGGTAAAGTAGAAGGTTTTAATGCAGGAATGAGAGGTCATAAGGGCTCGCAGTACGAAGGAGGACATCGCGTACCTTTCTTCATGCGTTGGAAAGATGGTAAGTTAACAGGAGGTCGTTCTATAGATCAATTGGCCATGAATTTTGATATACTACCAACATTAATAGATCTGTGTGATTTAGGAAGTGTTCCGAGTCTTGGTTATGATGGCAATAGCTTAGCACCGGTATTAGAAAATGAGACACAAACTATTCCGCACCGTTATTGTGTGGTAGACAACAACCGTTTACAGCAGCCCATAAAATGGCACATGAGTGCTGTTATGGATGATGATTGGAGACTAATAGACGGCAAAGAATTATACAACATTAAAAAAGACCCAGGTCAAGAAAAAGATGTTGCATCAAAAAACGCGGAAAAAGTTAAGGATATGCGTGATGCCTATGAAAAATGGTGGACTTATATTTCACGAGATTTTTCACATTATGAAGCCTATAAAATTGGCGAACCGGGAATATCGGAAACAACTATTACCGTTCATGATTTACATAGTTCAGAGCCTTTAGCTTGGAACCAATCTTATATTCGTAGTCCTGAATCTGGTAAAAAGCCTGCCTTTGCTAATGGATTTTATATGATCGATGTGCAGCAAGATGGTTATTATGAAGTTGAATTGAGAAGATGGCCAAAAGAATCTAATCTAGGTTTTGATGATACAACTCCAGAATTAGGTAAGCGTGAAAAATGGTATGTTCCCCAGCCTGAAGGAGTAGTGCTTCCTATTAAACAAGCAAGCATAGATATAGATGCACTGCATTTAGATATGCCTGTAGATATGAAAGCTGACAACGTTCCTTTTAATACGTATTTGGTGAAAGGTCGTAAGCGATTGTATGCCGATTTTATTGGTGAGGATGACGTTCGTTTTGGCGCTTTTTATATGTATGTAAGAAAGGTTGATGCTACTCCTATATTAGAGCGAACGAGATAAGCTCTTCTGAGTTCATTGTTATTAAAAAGAGGAACAACCGGCAAAAACGGGTTGTTCCTCTTTTTGTTTTTGTTGATTCATGAAAATTATACTTTGGATATAAAAAAACCAGAGAGTAACTAGACTCTCTGGTAACAAACTAACTCAACAAACAACTTTATATATAGTATTCTCTACTCTTAACCAATTATTTAGTAACCAGTATTTTGTACCATTGAAGGCGCTTTTTCAACTTCGGACTGTGGTATTGGTAGGTAATATTGTCTTTCAAACCATGGTCTTTCAACTACGGTGTATTCTTCATTGGTCAAGTTACCATCTGTGGCTTTCGTCCATTTAAGACCTTTAATATCAAAACCAAGGTGGTCTTCGTTCATCCATCGTCTTTCATCAAAGAAATTATGACCTTCAAAAGCCAACTCTATTCTTCTTTCTCTTTTGATAGCTTCAAGTAAATCGGTACCTGAGGCAGTAATTGCAGGTTGTAAGCCTCTCGTAGCTACTTTGCTTGCAAACTCACGAGCAGTTCCTTCTTGACCTAATTCATACTGAGCTTCGGCATAATTCAAATAAATCTCAGCCAAACGATAAAGTATAAAAGGACGACTAGGAGAAATGTCGGTCATGCCGACACTTTCATCTTGAAATTTTCTAATATTATAACCCGTTTTTGAAGAATGTCCCGTATTGCCCAGACCTTCTGGGGAATCTAAACCATGTGGCGTAGCCACACTTGGATTATCCGCCAAAGCGTAATCAACCGTTCTCCCTCTAAAGTCTGAACCTTGGTAAAATAAATCGGCATAAAAACGCATCTCACGATTAGCATTAGGGTTAGCAGGGTCATAACCAGCTTCGTCCGTACTGCTTCCATCGGCCATGTTAAACAATAGGGCAAAATTATGCGTAGGTGAAGATAGCGCCCAACCTCCATAACCACTTGGCGCTTGGGTCTGGTTCCATAATGAGTTGGCATCAGTCCCAAAATCATAATAAAGTCCACTATAGGCACGAGCGAATAGTATATCCTGATTAGGCGATAAAAATAGATTCTGATACTCCTTGGCGTTTGCAACAGCAATAAGGTCACGAGTACCAACTAAGTCTATAATGTCTTTGGCTGCATCTGAAGCATCTTGCCATTTACTAGCTTTTGCATAATCATACAACGGACCGCTTGGTTCAGTAGCTGGGTCATGTAATGTACTGGCAGCATAAAGAAGGGTACGGGATTTTACAGCCATAGCTGCTAATTTAGTAGCACGGCCAAATTCATTATCCGGACGGGTTTCAGGAAGAACAGCGGCAGCTTCATCAAGTTCTTTTACAATGAAATATACACATTCTTCATAGCTATTTCTTACCAATGCAAAATCGGCATCAAGACCTAAGGCGTTTTCTAAAATAGGGACACCACCATAGTATTTAATGAGCTTGCTGTAAATATTAGCGCGAAGGAATTTCATTTCAGCTTTAAGAATAGCGACTTTATCAGGGTCGGTTTTCATAGCTTCACTTTCATCTATACGATCTAAAAATTCATTGGCTAAACGAACATAATCCCAATAAGTGCTCCACTTTTGGGCAAGAACTCCTACGTTACTGGGAGACCAACCTGCTCTTAATCTGAGTTGGTCCAAATCATTAAAGTTGAACTTAGCTTCAAAAGAACCCACTTCAATATTAAATCTTCTAGACCACCATTGCGCTTTGTTTAAACCCCAACTTTCGGTACTGTTGTAAACTGGGTAAACCAATCTTTCTACCTGATCAGGTTCACTGTAAATAATGTCTTCGGTGAAAGCATCAGAAGCTTCTGTATCCAATACATCTTCACAACCTATTGTCGCAAAAAGGGCAATCAAGACCCCAAATTGCTTTATATTAATATATTTCATTTCAGTTTTAATTTTTTGTTATCGTTCATTCACACCTTAAGCTTAACAAAGCTTGGTTATACTTCATGACAGATTAGAAACTTAGGTTAAGCCCTAAAGTATAGGTCTGCAATGATGGGTAGGTACTCTCTCTAAAATCATAGTAGCCGTTAGCCTCTGGATCTAAACCTAAATCGGCTACGTCAGAGAACAAAGTCAGCATATTATAACCTCTTACGAATATCTTTAAATCCCCTAGTTTAATATCTTCCTTATGGAAGGTGTAACCAAGCTCTAATTGCTTCAATCGTACAAAAGAGGCATCATGTAGCCAGAAGTCTGCACCTTCAAAATTTTCGGCACTTCCACTTTGGTTACCGCTAAATTTATCTCCTGTTGCGTATGCTCTTGGGTAACTTGCTGTTCGGTTTTCTGGGGTCCATCTTTGGTCAAAAAGATAGTCTGGTCGAGCTCCTGGACGCTCAAAGAAAATCAGCATTTCAGCTTCGGCTTGTCCTTGAAACAAGAAACTGAAGTCAAAATCTTTATAATTAAATCCGCCATAGAAACCGAACTGTATTTCAGGAACATTAGAAGAGTAGGCTCGAACACGGTCATTGGCGTTTATTTCACCATTTCCGTCCGTGTCCAAATAGATAGGTTCACCTTCAACAGTACCGTCTAATTTTGTTTCAGTAGCATCTACTTGAGCTTGATCTCTAAATATACCTGCGGTAGGATAGGTAATATAGGAGTCTAGAGAATGTCCTTCTCTTTTTCTCCAATCGGGAACATCTGCTGCTTCGGATAAGAACACCACTTCGTTCTTTGCCTGTGTGAAATTGGCACCCAAATTATAGCCCCAGTTTTCACCTATTTTATCGTTCCATCCTAATTCTACTTCCCAACCAAAGTTATCTACTTTCCCAATATTCTCTGCCGGTAGAGTAATACCAGCTGCGTCTGGAATAGCAGCGGCACGTGTTACAAGAATATCTTCTCTGTTTTGGTAGAAGTAGTTAACATCACCAGAAAGTTTGTTGTCAAACAAGGTAAAGTTCAGTCCAATATTTTTCATGTATGCCGTCTCCCACGTAATATTTTCGTTAGGTACGTTGGCACTGGTGTACCCATTGTAGCTTACACCTGGAGCGCCAAAAATAGCATAGTTAGGCTGTGCATTATTTGTAGGCCCACCATAGTTGTAACGAGTTAAATATTGAAAAGGAGCAATACGGTCATTACCCATTTTTGCCCAAGAAGCTCTTATTTTTAGGGCATTAAGCCATTCTACATTTTCAAGAAAAGATTCCTTATTTATGGCCCATGAAGCGGCAACTCCAGGAAAAGTACCAAACCGTTTTCCAGGACCAAAATTACTGGAACCATCATGACGTACGGTAAGGTCCAAAAAGTATTTCTTCTTAAAATCATAAGAAAAAGAACCGAAGTAATTGAGGCGGGCCCATTCTTGAGATTCTCCATAAGATTGTTGACCTTCATCACTTCCTGCAAAAAGCTCACTGTGTTCAGAAGTAGGGAAACCTCTTCTTTCTGCCCAAAAAGAGCGTTGATTAGAAGTAGATTGCTCAATACCTATAAAACTGCTAATAGAGTGATTGTCACCCAAAGATTTTGAGTAGTGAAGCGTAGAGTTTAAAAGCAATTCATCATACTTCCAAAAGCTTTCACGTAATGTGCGTTGTGAACCTTGTCCTTGCGCAAAACCTTGAGATGGAGTATAGTCATTGGTACTTTCTTGATACGTATAAACGGTCCAAGGGGTGTACCAAGCTTTTACATCATTATTCATTCTATTAACCCCTGCAAAACCTTTTAAGCTTAAGCCGGATACAAAATTATCTAGGTTCCAATCGTAAGAAAATCTTCCGCGCAGTTCGTTATCGGTTCTTTTTGTAAAACCAGATTGTTGGGTAGACATTACATATGGATTAGCTCCATTTTCACCACCCCATCCAGGCAAGCCGTTAGGATAAATACCAACTTCTGTAGGCTCGTTGGTATTGATACGACTATAGATTTCACCTACACTTGCGCCTGGTTGGTTTCTATCTCCAAACCTACCGGAAAGGTCAACACCAATTTTAAAGTTATCGGTTAGGTTGATGTCAATATTAGAGCGTACCTGCTTTTGTTTAAAATTTAGGTCGCCTGATTTGTACATACCAGTTTGACTGATAAAATCACCACTAACAAAATACTTTACATTATCACTACCTCCAGAAATAGAAACTGAGTTACGTGATTCAGGTGAAGATTTGGCGAAAGTAAGATCGGCCCAATCCGTATCAGGAAAATTTAGAGGGTCTGAACCAGATGCGTAATTATTTATCTGTCCTTGTGTGTAGGGTAGTGGAGTACCATTTCTCTGTGCTATTTCATTATTATAAATAGCATACTGCTCTGAAGACATTAAATTAGGAGCAACCGAAAACCGAGATACATTATAAGAAGAACTTAAATTGATTTTTGGTTTACCGGTTTTACCTCTTTTGGTAGTAATTAAAATAACGCCGTTAGCAGCTCTAGCACCATAAATAGCCGCAGCACCATCTTTTAGAACCGTTAGGGACTCAATATCTTGTGGAGCTAAATGCGAGAAACTACTGGCTGTAATTCCATCAATTAAAATTAGAGGGGAATTGTTCCCTAAAGTAGACTTACCACGTATCAGCAGTGTAATATCATCACCATCTGTTGATCCAGGTAAACCACCTCTATCTGCTATTATCAAACCTGGTACTGTACCAGAAAGAGATTTGGCTAAATCTTTATTACCGGCCTTAGCAATTTGCTCAGAACTAACGGTACTTACAGAGCCTGTAAGTTCTCCCTTTTTACGGGTAGTATACCCCAGAACAACTACTTCATCCAATTTAGCGGCGTCCTCTTCTAGAGTTACATTTATTTCTGTTTGACTACCTACTTGAATTTCTTTTGATGAATAGCCTATGTATGAATAAACCAGTGTGGTTTGGTCATCATCAACATCAATACTATAATTACCGTCAAAATCTGTTGAGGTACCATTAGTGCTACCTTTAACAAGGATGGTTACACCTGCCAATGGTCCCATTGCATCAGAAACCGTACCTGTAACAGTTCTTTGAATAGGGTTAGAGGTGAGGTCGTTTTCTAAAGAAGATTCCGTTAAAACTGAAGACGCGTGTGATTGGACAGGAATCGTTACCATTAAGATTATCGCGAACTTTAATACGAGTAATCTCTTGATGGAGTTGCCTGGGCAACCCGCATCAGTAAACCATTTAATTTTCATAAATTTGAATTAGTTAGAGTTAATATGCCCCAGAGTCAATGGGGTATTACTTTACTTCATGCGTTGCATGAATTTCGAAAAGGGAAGTGTTAGCGCACTTTCCTTTTTTTGATTAATTATGTTTTAGTTTTTAGAGTATTGAGGAATAGGGTCATAAGGAGTTGGATTGGTTTGTTAAATTGATAATGCTCATTTAATTTTTACAAATGAACCACAAAAAGGAAGGATGATATTTGCGAAATTTAACTAGGGATTGCACTATTTTACCATTTTTAAGG
Source organism: Zobellia barbeyronii (assembly GCF_018603515.1). GTDB lineage: Bacteria > Bacteroidota > Bacteroidia > Flavobacteriales > Flavobacteriaceae > Zobellia > Zobellia barbeyronii. The sequence goes on along the minus strand of NZ_JACATN010000003.1, from coordinate 119,640 downwards.
TTTTCGTGGATAAATTGTGCCTAAATTGAGTTTATGCTAATTTAGAATTCACTTTTTTGAAGAATATTAGTAGCATATCCTCTCAAAGCAGATGAAATACTGGAGAAGTAATCACTCTTTTGGAAGAATCTAATGGAAAATTATAAAACCGGACAAGTATCCGTAATGTAAGAAGTACTATTAGGGGTAGAAATAGCCTATTGATTAAAAAAGGCAATCATTTTTTATCAACTTTGATAAAAGTAAAAATACTATTCATAGTTAGTTAACTGATAATCATTTATTTATAATACTGAAAATACAGATTGAAGCTGTTCGGCTTTTATGGGCTTTACAAAGTAGTCAGAGATAGAATGAATTTTTTTAGCTCTTTCAATATCTATAGGATCTAAGGAAGAAGAAATCATATAGATATTTATTTTCTTACTTAGCTGACTTTCAATTTTTAAAAATTCTTTCATGAATTGAAAACCATCCATAACAGGCATATCAATATCTAGAAAGATAACATCGGGTAATTCTGAGTCAATCTTAAGATTTTTTAATATAAAGGCCAACGCCACTTCTCCATCTTCAAAATCCATTGTATTTGCTGCCAAATGCATGGTTTCTATTTTTTTTACCACTGTATAACGATAGATATAATCATCATCTATAATACAGATTTTAGGGGTACTTTTCATTTGTTCAATTAAAATTTATAGTAAAAGTGGTGCCAACGTCTACTTTGCTGGAAGCACTAATTGTGCCTCCCATAGACTCTATTTGAGATTTGGTAAGGAATAAACCAACACCCTTGGCATCTGGGTGTCTGTGGAAAACCTTATTTAAACCAAACAATTTATGGCCATGTTGTTCTAAATCTATGCCTAAACCATTATCCCTGAATTCTAACTTTATATTACCATTTAGATCTGTTGCTTTAATTTCTATTTCTGGTTTGCGACTTTTTGATCGGTACTTCATACTATTACTAATCAGATTCAAGAAAATACTTTCTAAATATATTTTATGATACTTAATTTTTGAGCATTTAGAGAAGTCAGAGGTAATAGAAGCACCGGATTTTAGTATTTCACCGGCCAGCAAATCCTTGGTTATGCTTAAGACTTCTTCAAACTCAATTTCTTCAACATCTTCATCTGTATGAGGACCTTTTGTTTTTAACGCTTCAATTAGCGTATTTAGTGTTAAGGTGAGTTGATTTATTACCGTTTCAAATTTTCCAAACAAACTTTCCTTTAGGACTTCATCATCTGTGGTTTTATAAATGTCTAAAAGAGAATTAAGGTTACTTACTGGTGAACGTAAGTTATGAGAGGTTATATGCGTGAAATCTGCTAACTGTCTGTTCTGTTCAGTTAATTTATGAGCTAAGACTTCTAAGTTTTCTTTGGCCTTAATAATCTTACGTTCTGCAGACTTCTGTTTAGTAATATCTCGTATAGCCAGTGATATTACTAGCTCACCTTCCCATTCTACAGGTCCCATATTTATTGAAATAGGTACTTCTTCTCCGTTTTTACGTAAACCAATAAGTTCTTCTACAACACCAATCTGTCTTGTATTATTAGAATTAGAGAATTTAGCGGCCTTAATAAAAGGTAATATGTTAGGAATGAAATCTTCTATAAATTCTTTCAATAATTCTTCTGGAGAACATTGGAATAAAGTTTCCGTCTGTTTATTAATAATTTGGATGGTACCTTGTTCATTAATTATCATGATAGCATCGGGAGCGGATTCTAAAAGGCCTTTTAATTTTTTTTCGACCATTTTTAGCTCAGTTACGTCTTGGGCCGTGCCCATTAACTCAACAACCTCTCCCTGATTATTTGTAACTGCCACGCCTGCAATATGTACCATACGGGTTTTGCCCGTAGTGGTAATCAAACGTATAGTAACGCTTTCAAATTTTTTGTCTCGCATGGCATCGTCAACAACTTCAGCAATTAAAGGTTGGTCTTCTGGATGAACCAAACTAAAGAACGTATCAAAGACCGGTTGTACACTTGTATCAACTTCTGCTATGGTATACAGATTTTTAGACCATTTTACTGATTCACTGGCTAAGTTCCACTGCCAATGCCCAATCATAGTCATTTGTTCGGCAAAATTTAGCAATTGGTTTTTGGCAAGAATTTCATTCTGATAAGCTTTTAAATCAGAAATGTCTGTTGACACAACTATGAAACCAATATTTTTTCCTAAATCATCTTTTACTGATGATACCGTACATTGTACAGGTACTGTTAAACCATCTTTCCGGATGTAGGTCCATTCTCTGGTATCGTTTACATTTTCAACAGGTAAATCTTTATAGTGGCTAAAATTATCAGGATTCTTTCCGTATTGTAGAGCAATGTCTCGCCTAAATTTATTTACTTCATCCATTGGCAGAAAGGTCATGGGACTTTCTTTATGCTCCATTTCGGAGGCAGAATACCCTAGAAGTAGTTCTGCACCTTTGTTAAAGTGATTGATAACACCGGTACTATCTGTAGAGAATATTGAAATTGACTCTGAGTTATATATGGCTTTTAGCTGGGCATGGGCTTGACTTAGTTGAGTTCTGGCAGATTTAGCAGCGCTAATATCTTGGATGATACCAAATATCCGGGTTACTTTACCGTCAATTATTTCTGGTTTTCCCACAACACGAATCCATTTGCGGTTATGTTTTGCAGTAATTATTTCAGCTTCATAATCAAAAGAAGACCCTTTATGAAGAGCCTCATTAATTATAAACGATACCTGTGGGAGACTTTGATCTGTCTCATAGAAATTTAATGTATTAGTTAAGGTTGGGATATAATTATCTGAAACCTCATAAATTTTCTTCACCATGGTACTCCAATATACTTTTTGTGTACTAAGGTTTTCTTCCCAAGTGCCTATTTTTGCGGTCTCTTTTGTCTGCTCAAAAATTTCTTTGGTTCTAGCCTTTTTTAACTCATATTCTTTGTTAGGAGTAATATCTATGGTATGAATAAAAAGTCCTCCAATTTCATTTTTACCAACATACCAAGCGTGAATATTCCAAGAGAGTAATTTTACAGTACCATCTTTATAGGTAAAAGGAATTTCATCAAAAACATCAATTCCTTTGTCTATACATTCTTGGTGAAGTTCTTTTGAACCTTGAGTTATTTCTGGGAAAATATCATAATGGGAATGACCAATGATTTCTATGCCCTGTAGTTTGTAGTCTTTTATCCAACAATTAGAAGCGGCTATATAGCACATGTTTTTGTCGAACATAGCAATAGCTGTCGGTGCCTGTTCAATAAAGATTTTGTGGTATGGTATTTTAGATTTCGATTTTTTGGTAGTTTTCTCCAAATCTTGCAATTTTATAGGAATATACTTTCAAGTTAGTAATAATTTAGCTATTAAATGTAAGTTTTATTTTATATTTAAAGGATTTTTATTTTAATATTATTCGTCTTAGATGTTATATACTTCAAAAGCAACAAGTAATGCCAAAGAGGTTTTTATTATTGTCTACCAAACACCATAATTTGCAATCATTATTATTGCAATTTTTTCTATACCTCTTTGTGATTTATACCTTTTTTGAGCTCGAATAAAATCGTTTCTTCGGACTTAAAATCCTTAGTAAATTTATATCTCCCCGAGCACATTTAGAAAAAGTAAATTTGTAAAGGATTCTAGATGAAAAGTATACCTTTCAAAATCACAAGATTTTCTAAAAAAGATGCAGAAGTATCTTATAAATATCATCTTTGTAAATAGACTTATATCTTGCACATGGCTACGGTTAAAGACAAATTAAGAGAACGGATTAAAGAATTGACTTGCCTCTATGAGGTAACGTCAATTATAGCAAATTCAGATTTTGACCAATTGGAAATCTCCCTAGAAGCAATTGCATATTGCTTAAAAAATGCATGGCAGTTTGATGCCGTTGCCGAGGTATATTTAAATTTAGGAGAGTACACCATTGAAACCGAAGGTTATAGGGATAGTATGACCATAATGCATACAGATATAAAAGTATTCAACAAGGTTAGTGGTATTGTTAAGGTAGGATATCCAGAAGATAGATATTTTTATGCAGATTTTCTTGCGGAGGAAAAAGACCTTTTGAATAACGTAGCCATAGCCATAGGAAATCTACTTGAGAGAAAGCAGGTAAGGGAAAGCGAGGCAAAAGTAAAACGCCAAATGGAGCGCACAGACCGGCTTCATATTTTAGGTGAAATTACAGCGGGAATAGCTCACGAGCTTAATACGCCATTGGCTAATATTTTGGGATTTACGGAGCTTTTGAAAGAAAGGGTAGGAGATGCGGGAGCATTACGTGATTTGGACAAGATTGTAGAGAATACCATATTTAGCAGGGAGATAGTAAAAAAATTAATGTTTTTTGCTTGCGAAATGCCGCAAGAAATGCAGCCGGTAGAATTAAACCCTATTATAGAAAGTACGCTTAAATTATTAACACCTTCACTACGCGCAAAGAATCTTAAACTGACTAAAAAGTTTGGCTCGGATGATATTCGGCTACGGGCAGATAAAGTTCAGTTTACCCAAGTACTTTTCAATTTGGTAATGAACGCAATTTATTATTCTCCAAATAAGGGTACCGTTGGTGTTTCTATTTCTGAGAAAGGAAAGAAAATTCAAATATGTATTTCTGACGAAGGAACGGGAATAGACCCAAAAATAGAGGATAAGATTTTTGAACCGTTTTTTACTACCAAACCCTTGGGTGAAGGTTCTGGACTTGGTCTAAGTGTTGTTCATGGTATTATTAGCAGCCATAAAGGAACCATAGAGCATAAACCCAATAAACCAAAAGGGACTATTTTCATTCTAGATTTTCCTAAATTGTAATTATGCTTAAAAAAGAGAATATTCTACTGGTAGATGATGATGTAAATATTTTGGAGCTTTTACAGCGCCATTTGCAATCCATGGATTATCATACCTACAAAGCGGTGTCTGTAAAAGAAGCCCTCTATGTTCTTAAGGATACGTTTATTGATTTACTGATAACCGATATTCAAATGCCTGAGGTAGATGGGTTACAATTATTAAAATTCACCGATGAGCATTATCCGGAAATCCCCAAACTCGTTATTACCGGTTACCCTTCTGTAGATGGTGCTTTGGAAGTAATTAAATCCGGAGCTACAGATTATTTGACCAAGCCTTTTACAAAAGAAGAGCTAAGACTAGCCGTGCACAAAGCTTTTGAGCATGGTAAGAGTCGTAAGGCTGTGAAATCTAAAACGGTCATGGCAAATAAGTCGGTTCATAATGAAATGATAGGCGAATCAGAGGCCTTTCATAAAATTACCGATGTTATTGAAAGGGTTAAAAATAATAAGGCTACCGTTTTGGTAAAAGGGGAAAGTGGTACAGGAAAAGAGCTTGTAGCACGGGCTATCCATTATTCCGGAAAGTTTTCTCGAGCGCCTTTTGTGGCGGTCAATTGTGGGGCAATCCCAGAAAATTTGTTGGAAGCAGAACTTTTTGGTTATGTAAAAGGAGCATTTACAGGAGCTAATGAAAACCGAACAGGATTCTTTCAGGCTGCAGAAGGTGGGACTCTTTTTTTAGACGAAATAGGAGCAGCACCTCTAACCGTTCAGACTAAATTACTCCGAGCTTTACAAGAGCGCGAAATCACTAAAGTAGGTGCCAGAAAAAGTGAGAAAGTAGATATCCGTATCATAGCCGCCACAAATGCAGATTTATTGACAGATATAAAAGAAAACCGGTTCAGGGAGGATTTGTACTATCGTCTTACCGTTGTAGAAATAGAAGTACCTCCTCTACGAGACCGTAAAACTGATATTCCATTATTGGTCGATAAATTCTTGTTGAAATATGGAGTGGAGTATAAAGATCGGTTGCTGAAAATCTCTCCAGATGCTTTAGCCGTTCTAAAACGATACAACTGGCCCGGTAACATTAGAGAACTAGAAAATGTGGTACAACGTGCTGTAATTATGTCTGATGGCATTATCACTCTTAAAGACCTTCCCGAAGCTTTAAAATTCCGAATAGATTTTCCTGAAAACGACTTTAAACCTTTACGGGAAATGGAAAAAGAGTACCTGCAGCGCGTACTTCTTCACACGCAAGGCAACAAAACTAAAGCAGCCGAAATTCTTCAAATAGATCGTAAAACCTTACGTGAAAAACTTAAGTAATTATATGGGGAAAACGTACTCAACCGGGTAAATTTTCCTCACTTTATATTTCCTCTTAAAAAAATTATTTTTTATTTATCTACTGATATTCAGTGGGTTGTATTTGTATGCAAATATTTTTCTTCTGAAAGGCATATGTTTTGCTTTTTGGTAAGTCATCAGTTAGAGATGATATAATTGAAAAGTAAAGCGTATGAAGTATGGTAGTCTAGTTTTGGAGAGGAAGGATTATAGGGTTTTAAAAAAATACCTAAAGCATAATCTCTACATAGAAGATTATTCACATAAAGATGCGCTAGACACTTTAGAGGATAATCTAAAAACAGCATTAATCTTAGAAGAGAAAGATATGCCCGATGATACCATTGGTTTTAATTCAATGGTTACTGTTTCTAGTATTTCAAAATTCGAGTATACTTTTCAATTAGTTTCTCCTCTAAATAATGACCCCAAGAACGGAAAGGTATCCGTTACAAGCACTATGGGTTCTTTGGTTATTGGTAAATCAGAAGATGATATCATAAACTACGGACCTCCGGCAGATAGTGTTTCTTTAAAAATAAGTAAAGTGGGTAATCTAAAGCTGGAAAAAGTAGAAGTGTAACACCATTTTTTAACTTAAACATAAAATAGATGATGAAGAAATTTGCATTTGCCTTATTGTTTTCGGCAAGTTTATTACAGGCACAGGAAGAAGTAAAAACTAACACGTCAAACGTTCAGATTGGTGATGTACTTGAAATAGGTACATCTAAGCGCATGGATTATAAACATATAAATTTTCCAAGGGCCAATTTTATAATAAAACGAGGTGGTTTGGCAAATTATAAAGGACTAAAGGGAGATAGAGTTGTGGTAACCGCAGTAGAAACGGAAAAGGATGGTTCTACCAAAATAAAAATAAAGCGTAAAGACGGTGGTCGTTTCTTTGGAAGTCATACCGTTGTTTCAGCAGATATAAACAATGCACTTGCAGCAGGTGAATTGCTAATGAATTAGTTTGATAGTGGTGACTAAGATCTACCCGGTTGTCCGCACCTGAGTTTTGTTGAATTCTCAGGCATATCGGGTAGATTTTGTACTTAAAATATTTAATCAAATTATAAAATGAATGGGTATAACAGAAGTATTTGCAGTACGTGTAGGTACGTTACGCATTGTGTAATCACTACAAATAAAAATACTATTAGCTCGTGTAGTGAATATATACATCTCTTTGAGGATGGGCCAATAGAAAACAATCGCTCGGTACGGAGAAAACCGGAATCGAAACGAATTATTAGAAATCGAAAGGCCGCAAAGGTCTTATTTTAAGTATAAGTTTATGACAGTAAAAACTCCTGAGCATAAAAAAGCTATTAAGCAAGGTATGCTCTCAAACGTCATGCGACAATTTGATAATGCCGCGGACATCATTGGATTAAACTCTAACATCAGAAAGATTTTAGAAGTAACCAATAATGAACTGGTCGTTCATTTTCCTGTAAGAATGGATAATGGCGAGGTTGAAATATTCACGGGTTATAGGGTACAACATAATAACGCTCTTGGACCGTACAAAGGTGGCTTACGTTATCACCCAACGGTAGATATAGATGCAGCACGCGCCTTGGCTATGTGGATGACCTGGAAAACTTCTTTGGCGGGATTACCGTACGGAGGTGCAAAGGGGGGGATTCAATTGGATCCTACCAAATATTCTAATGCAGAACTAGAGCGTATTACTAGAAGGTTTACGTATGCATTGGGAGATAACATTGGACCTGAATTAGATATTCCTGCTCCAGATGTAAATACCAACCCACAGACTATGGCGTGGATTTTAGACACTTATATGTCTACAAAATCGCCTGCAGAAAGGTCTACAAACATGCACGTTGTTACCGGTAAACCAATTGGTGCCGGTGGTTCTCAAGGTAGAGATAGAGCAACGGGTTATGGTGTTTTCCTTAATATTAAATTCTGGGCAGAACACAAGAAAATTGACTTGAAAGACAAACGTTTTACTGTTCAAGGTTTTGGTAATGTAGGATATTGGGCCGCTTATTTTCTTGAAAAAGAAGGTGCCTCTATGATTGCGGTTCAAGATGCTTACGGAAGTATTATTAACGAAGAAGGTATTTCTGTAGACGATTTATTGGCATATACTAAAGCAAATAAAGGCAGTATCATGGGCTTTGCAGGAGCAGAGACTCTGGACAAGGCAAACTTCTTTGGTTTGGATTGCGATATCTGTATACCAGCTGCATTAGGAAATGTAATTACTGCTGCTAATGCCCCAAAAATAAAGGCGTATCTAATTGCAGAAGGTGCAAACGGACCTACCGATGTTGAGGCAGAAGAGATTTTACTGGAAAAAGGAGTTACCATTTTACCGGATATTCTATGTAATTCTGGTGGGGTAATAGGAAGTTATTTTGAATGGCTTCAGAACCGAAACGGTGAAATCTGGCAAATGGACGAAGTATTAGAGAAACTGGAGAAAAAATTAAAAGAATCTTTTACTAAGGTAATGGAAACTTCAGCACAAAGAGGTATTGATATGCGTACAGCAGCGTTTATCATAGCAATAGAAAGGCTTGAGGAAACTTATGTTCAAAGAGGAATTTTTCCATAAATAAAAGTGAGATGAAATACGGTGGCTTGGTTATAGAAAAGAAAGAATATGTACTGTTGAAAAGGTTCATGAACCTTTCGGGCTATTACAAAGATGAAACTTTGCGTAAATCGGTAGAAAAATTAGTGGGTGAGCTAGAGTCGGCACAAATATATGATGAGGCAGAAATGCCCGAAGATGTTATTCGCTTTAATTCTACTATTACCATTGTCTCAGAAAATGGATGGCAAAAGAAGTTTAAGTTGGTCGTTCCCACAGAGAGTGATGTAAACAGTGGTAGAATATCAATATTAACGCCAATGGGTGCAGCTGTAATTGGTTATGCACAAGGTGATGCGTTAATATGGGATTTTCCTGCTGGCGAACAGCGTATGCTTATAGAACTTGTAGAACAAGAACATAAATACATTGACATAAATAGTATATAATATTAAAGGTAGCTAATCGGCGCTCTCCTTTTGGAAAGTAAATTAATGGCAATTTTTTTACTTGGCTAAAACCCAAAAGGGGAGACAAGCTATCTAAATTTTAGGCAAACTGGCTGAGGTAACTTCACTTCGTTACCTGTAAATGACAAAAGACCAGTGGCAGTATCTCTTTTAAATACTGCAATATTGTTAGACTTTCTATTCGCAACTAACAGAAAATTATTATCCGGTGATAAAGTGAAGTTTCTTGGCCAATCTCCTTGAACGAATTCTGTACCCAATAAATTCATTTGTCCATCATCCGAAACCGAAAAAATAGCAACACTATTATGCCCACGATTACTGGCATATAGAAATTTAGCATCATTACTCAAGTGAATATCTGCACACGCATTTGGGCCATCATATTCTTCTGGAAGAGTGCTCTTTTTATCAATTTTAGTAAATATCCCCGTTTTAGTATCCACATCTGCAGAGACAACCGAGCTATACAATTCATTAATAATGAAAACCCTGTTTTTTGTAGGGTGAAAAATAAGATGACGCGGCCCGTCACCCAGGTCTAATTGTAAAGCGGTATGTTCTTTTCCTAATGTACCGTCACTATTAATTGGGTAAGCTAATACTTTGTCAATTCCCAAATCTACGGCATAAAGAAAATCTCCAGCCTTACTAAATTTCACGCAATGTGCATGGGGAGACTTTTGATTGTCATGCGGCCCTTTACCTAAGTGTTGGCGAGCTTCTGGCTCACCCGTAATTTTTCCGTTTTCAGCTACTTTATATAGTACTATACCGCCTGAGCCGTAATTAGCAGCAGCAAGAAGGTCCTCATTCGGACTTAGTTCAATATAGCAAGCACCATCACCTTCACTAGATACATTAGCAACTTTATTTAACTTAACACCTTCATTATCCCACTCAAATGCAGATACACTACCTGGTTTTGTTCCGTTAGAAGAATACACCCTTTTTCCATCTTTAGAGAGGTACAGGTAACCTGAGTTGTTTTCTTTTACTAAATGTTCTGAGTTCGATAATTCGCCGGTTGTTGGATTAAAGTCTAGTTGATAAATACCTTGCTCATCTCCACTTGCGTGAGTACCTACCAATAGTTTTAAATTCGGTTTTTTAACCTCTTGTTCTACCTCTTTCATAGTAGTGCTTTTAGGTTCGTTCTTGCATGATATGACTACCGTTGCGAGGATAAAACATACTAAGTAATTGGAAAAATTTTTCATGTTAAAAATGAGGTTAATTTAGTGTTGAACGTCTAATTTAAGTTTCTTTTCAAGACCTAAGAAACCGTAAGATAACTCATAAAAGTTAACGTCCGTATTTTTAGGTATTTTGAGTTTGGAAGCAAATATCCCGGTATTTACACCAGTTTCCGTAAGCTGAATTTTTTCAACTTTCTCACCTTGTTTTAAAAGTACCCAACCTTTATCTATGGCGTTTCTATCAATATTTAAGGCGGCATTTAGTTGTATGGTAATGGTTTGACCTGGTTTTACAGATGAGATTTCTTTTTTAAAATCACTATTAAAGACTTTAAGTTTGTGGCTGCCTAATGTAGAAAAGGTTAAGGTGGCTTGCCAGCCTCGGTTAGAAACTCCCCAGCCTTCGGTTGCGTAGGCATTTTTACCAAAAACCCGACCTTCATTTTTTCCTTCAATCTTCTCAATTTTTTCAGCAATTGGGAATTGACTGTCTAAAGGAGAACCATCTAATGTGCCTCTTACGCTGCCCAATTCTCCATAACCCTTTGGGTGGGATTGCGGCCAACCATTTTCAACACCGTCCCAATACCCGCCAATTTTCAGACGGGCTTCACTTTTATTGCTCAGGTGAGTTCCTACAGGGTTAACACCAAATACAAAATCTGTCTGAGCCCAACCCAAAGCCCTAAGGTCAGGGTCATTCAGTAGATGAGCTACGGCGAACATAGAACCGCCCAAAGCGGGTGCGCCGCCTAATTCTTTAGTTTTTGGATGTGCCCATTCCGTTTCGCTATGCTTGCGGTATTTCCAGAAATTATTGCTCTTTTGCTTTATATGTAGCGCCCAGTCTTCAAGTTTCTCTTTGGTTCCTTCAGGAGCTTTTTCTGGAGCTAAAAGAAGGAAGTAAGCTAGAGCCTGTGGTGTAATATGTTCGGCATTTCTTATCCACCACATGTGTCGTGGATTATTGAAATCCCAATTATTTATAATATCCGAAGCGCCTGATTGCGCCCATTTTAAGAACTTATCCGGAGAGCCATCTTTTTCATGTTTTTCGGACTCATACATAAGAAGATTACGAAAAACGGATTGCCCGTAGGCGTTACCCATTTCATTGAATTCCTGAAAACCTTCATCTACCCATTTGGTACTATACGTCCAGAACCGAACTACTTTATGACGGTCATACGCTTCCCAATTATCCAAACAAACTTTTCTATATTTCTGATAGGTTTCTTCGGCTAAATAGGGTTTTAAAAATGAGTGGTATGCTGCACAAACTACTGCCAATTGGTCTAATGTATTCCAGTAATCATAGGTCATTCTGGGTTGACCTTGATAGCCCAAGGTGCCGTGACGTGTTTTTACCGGGCCGTTATAATCAACATATTTGTAAGCAAACTCAGCATGCCAAAGGATGAGGTCTATAAGGTCGGCTACTTTTTTATCACCCAATTCCGTTTTCCAATTATCAAAAAGGGCTGGATTACTTGCGTATTGCAATATTTCAAAAATGGTTTCAAGTCCGTAAGCCCCTCCATCACGTGTTGGACCGCCACCATATACGGCAGCCATATCGTAGGTGCTCAAATCATCGAATCCGCGGACGTCAACAAAAAAATCATAACCTAATTTAGAGGATGTCGTTTCCAAAAGATAGTCTGCTACTAAAAACGGAACCGAACTGCCGTGTCCATCAACTTTAATTACAAATTCGTCTTGAGTTTCTTTTGGCTCAAATTCCGAAAACCACCCTTCGTTATTTAGCATTTTTCCTTCAAACACAACTTTAGAAGTGGTGGTGCTTATAATATGGAAAGGCGTATCATTTTCAGCACCATAGCACACAAAACGTTTGGATTCCCCTAAGTTATAGCCCAATTGGTTTACATATGGTTCATACTTTTTTGAATCAGATGTTGTTTCCTGTGCGTTACAATAAGCAGAGGCACATAGTAAGGCAGCTAGCAGTATTCTTTTCATCAGTTTTTAGTTACTTATAAACAATATATTTTACTCGTTTACCGCGTATTGAACCCTTAGCTTACCAAGTTCTTTTTTCATCTCTAAAACTTGCTTTGCCGCAGCAGATGAGTTGTAGATATTGTCCATCTCCGAAGGGTCTTTTTCCAAATCGTAAAATTCCCATTCTTCCCCGTTTGGAACATCTTCTCCGTAAAAACGAATAAGCTTATAACGTTTATTGGCAACACCTTCATGCTTACGAACTGCATGAGCGCCCGGATACTCGTAGTAATGGTAGTACATGGATTTTCGCCAATCTTTAGGAGCTTTTCCTTCTAAAAGGGGTACGACACTTTTACCCTGCATGTCATCTGGAATAGGAGCATCGGCAAGGTCAAGAAAGGTTTCGGCAAAGTCAATGTTTTGTACCAAATCGGTATTTACGCTTCCAGCCTTAACTTTTCCAGGCCATTTTACAATAAGCGGTGTCCGAAACGATTCTTCATACATAAAACGCTTATCAAACCAACCGTGTTCGCCCATATAAAAACCTTGGTCAGAAGAGTAGATTACTATGGTGTTTTCATCAAGACCTTGCTCTTTAAGTGATTTCATTATTTGACCCACACTTTCATCTACCGACCAAATACAACGTAAATAATCTTTCATGTACGTTTGGTATTTCCATTTAACAAGCTCTTTGCCTTTAAGATTGTCTTGGGCAAATTTTGCGTAACGTTCCTTATACCTTGGGTCGTTAGCATAACGTTCGCCTTCAGCCTTTAAATCGGAATCAATTTTCATGCTTGTGGCAATGTCCATTTCTTGTTTATGTGCTGCTGTAGTACGTGTAGCATAATCGTCAAAAAAGTTATCCGGTTCAGGAATTTCTATATCCTCATATTTGTTCATGTAGCGTTCTGCCGGATCCCAGTTACGGTGCGGAGCTTTGTGGTGTACCATCATCATAAATGGCTTGTCTTGGTCTCGTTCGTTTTCTAACCAATTCAGGGCACGTTCTGTAATGACGTCGGTAACATATTCACCTTTGTAATTTGTATCGCCTTCCTCAGTAATAAAATCCGGGTTGTAATATTTTCCTTGTCCAGGAAGAACTTCCCAATAATCAAAACCTTGCATTTTTCCCGGAAGGTGAATTTTCCCGATCATAGCAGTTTGGTAACCGTTGGTACGCAGAATTTTTTGAAACTGCTGCTGATCATGGTCAAAAACGGTTTTCTTAGTGTTGTCCAGTTTTTTATGAAGATGGCTCATTTTACCCGTCAATAATGTAGCTCTACTTGGTGCACAGATTGAGTTTTCTACATAGGCCTTATCAAAACGCATTCCTTGTGCGGCCAGTTTATCTATGTTAGGAGTTGGGTTTAAACTTTGTAGTCTACCACCATAAGCTCCAATAGTTTGGTAAGAATGGTCATCAGAAAAAATCCAGACAATATTAGGTTTCTTTTCTTGGGCAATAGTGAGTAATGGGAGCAGGTAAGCTACCAGACAGATTAGTTTATTCAGTTTCATATTGTGGTATTTATTAGTTTAGTTATTTCAAGATTGGCAAGGTGTTCTTTATAATTTGCCAATCTCTCTATTTTCGGTTCCAGACTCGATACCTACATTTAAATCTCCCAGTTCTTTACGGGCTTTTTCTACAGCTACCATCAATTCTTTTACTTTTTCCGGGTGATAGGCAATTACATTATATCGTTCTCCTGGATCACGCATCATATTATAAAGTTCAGGCTGTTCTACAACAGTCTTTATTCTTTGTCCGCCGTACCCATCGTTGCCGCTTTCTGTATTATAGCTACTATAGGTATGGGGAAGCACGAGTTTCCAATTGCCTTTTCGAACTCCGTTTAAGTTATTTTTTCCGTGGTAGTATAAAATGGTATTTCGAGGTTCGCTGTTTAATTCGCCTCTCCAAAGCGAAGAAATATCTACGCCGTCTATTTTATTGTTGGATAGTTTTCCGTTGGTAATCGCCGCGAATGTGGGAAGCAAATCAACCGCACAAGCCAATTTATGAGAAACGGTTCCTTCTGGAGTATTTCCAGGCCACCGAATGATAAAAGGAACCCGTTGGCCGCCTTCCCAGCTGGTGGTTTTCCCTTCTCTTAATCCGCCCGAGGAGCCTGCATGATTACCAAAGTTTAACCAAGGTCCGTTATCTGTAGTAAAAATAAAAATAGTGTTATCCGCAACACCATTTCGTTTTAAGGCTTTATCTATTTCACCTACGGACCAATCAATCTCCATCATAACATCGCCATAAAGACCCTGCTCACTCTTGCCTCTAAATTTGTCCGATACACCTAAAGGAATGTGTCCCATAGTATGGGGCACGTATAGAAAAAAGGGTTCGTTAGAATTTCTGTTTATAAAATCTACCGCTTTTTCTGTGTATAGGGTAGTTAACTTGTCTTGGTCTTTTAAGCTTTTAACGTACGCTATGGTTTCGTTTCCTTCTATAATTGGTAAATCAGGAAACTGAGCTCTGTTCTTCTCTGCAGAAAGATGTTCTCCGGTAGCGCTGTCATGCGGCCACATATCATTGGAGTAGGGTAGGCCAACAAACTCATCAAAACCATGTTGTAACGGTAAAAACTCTTTCTGCCATCCCAAGTGCCATTTTCCAAAACAAGCTGTTTTATAATCCTGTTCTTTGAACATTTCAGCAATAGTAAGTTCATCTTTGTTCAAACCGATTTCATGTCGTGGAAATAGAGCACCGGAAAACCCGATTCTATTGGGATAACACCCAGTTAGTATTCCCGCTCTTGAAGCACTGCATACAGGCTGTGCGGAGTAATAATTAGTAAAACGTGTTCCTTTGGCGGCCAGTTGGTCAATGTTAGGGGTTTCAAATCCTGTAGCGCCATATACGCCCACATCACCATAACCCTCGTCATCAATAAAAACCAGAACTACATTGGGACGGTCTTTATCTTGGTTTTGGGCAATGGATAAATTAAAGGAAAGCAAAGCAATGAAAGCGAGAAAAATAGATGTGTTGTTCATGTAAACAGTGGTTTGGTAGTTTGTGTTCTAAGGAAAAAGACTTTTTTGATGAAAAAGAGGGTATGATAAGGCTCTGTCCAACAAAAAAGTCCTTTGCTAAATTTAAGATAATAATTAAGTTTTTACCACTGTTTAACAACCAGACATTAGACTGTTATAATTTTATATTGAAGCAAATTCTTATCGCCCTTCTGGGGTCTTATTTTGGTTGGGTGCCTGTGCAAAGTAAACTTCAGGTTTATGCCATACTCCTGTTTTTTTATAAGAAGGGTCATCAACGTCAAGGCTTAAGTCGCAATCAAATCTGGCCATAATAGAATATCCTTTCTTAGGAGTATTACTGGCATTGGTAAAATGGCAAAGCCCCCAAGAAACTCCTCTTCCGTCACCGGAATCTGTAAAGGCATCTGCAGCAAAAGGAGCAGCTGCAGTAGGTGCTAATGATACCACAGAAGCAATTTCAAAATTGACACCATCTTTTGCATATTGCATAGTGTACCTTTCATTACCATCTTTGATAGCCAACGTTGCTACACCTTCTTTAAATGGAAAGTAAGTGGTTTCATGCCCCGAGGTCATAACGGGGTTTAAAGGGTGTTTTTCAAAAGGGCCTAATGGGTCATTGGCTATAGCAAGACCATGGCCAACAGCATATTTATCGCGAATGTCAGGCCACTTATTGTAAGCGGCTTTATAGTATAAGTGAATTTTTCCTTTGTAAACAATTGGTTGCGGATCATGCGTAGCATCTTGATCCCAATCTCCTTTTTTTCCAAAGGGAATTACGGAGTCACCACCATGGGTCCAAGGGCCACTAGGTGAGTCTGCATACGAAACAGATACGGGGCACCAATCTCCTCGTAAACCACTAGGCTCATTAAATGCTTGATAGTATAAATAGTATTTTCCTTTCCATATCAAAATATCTGGTGTGGCAACTGAGCGCCATCCCGCTTTTGGCTTTTCTGGTCTCCCAACAGCTATGCCTTCTTCTTTCCATGTGGTTCCGTCTTCACTGGTAGCATACCAAATATCACATAAATCCCAATCCGTAGATGGAATTTCATCTGTAGCTTCATCAGCGCGGTCCCAACCAATTGGTGGTACTTTGGTATCTCTTTTGGTATAGTATAAATAGTATTTTCCGTCAACTAAAATAGGTCTAGAAGGATCACGTCTAGAAACGGTTCCATCTCCGTTGTGATAATCAAAACCTTTTAAACGAGTGTATTTAAATTGAGAAAAAAGCTCGTTATCCTGAACACGGGGAGTGGGGTAGTTGAACATACGTTCAGCCGATGCACTTAGTGGCATATCCGGTTTTTCCGAGGGTAATTTATGAGGGAAAACTTGGTGTTCAGTTGCTGTAATATCTTCTGATGTGGGGGACTTTATATTTGGCTTTTGGTCTGAACAAGCGATAAACGCACTAACCATTAGAAGGCTCAGTGCTGAATGCTTTAGAAAAGGGTTGATTTGCATGTTTAGTATTTTATAGTTTGAACTGAGTTTGTTTTGTAGTACTAACTTTAGTTAGCTATTTTTTCGATTTTCAACGGAATTTGTATGTTGAAAGACTCACGTATACCATTGGCATCAAGGGTGTCTGCAGCACATAGGAGGACAATAGGTTCGCCATTTTCTAAGTACACTTGTGGTCGTTCTAAATGTTCAAATTGTTGCGTTCTTCCGTTTTCCCATTCAACGATACGTTTTGATATTTCAAAATTCATAGCAGTATTCCAATGTATCCCATCCTCGGAATCGTAATGTACCAAAGAGAATTCGCGAGTTTTACCTTCGTGTTTTATACGTTTTACAATAGCTCTGAATTTACCGTCCTGGTACCAAATGTAAGGGTCTTCGGCAGGAAAGCGTTCGCCTTCAAAAGTAAAAACAGGTTCTGGATATTTCTTAAACGGGCCAGTAGGAGAATCTGCAATAGCCACCATATGAACAACAGGGCCACCTCCTGGAAGCGGGTCTTTTTTACCCACAGCCTTATACACCATTAAGATTTTACCATCTGGCATTTGACATACAGAAGGATTAGAAGTCATTAAAGCATCTAGGGCGTCTTCGTTAGGTGCAATATCCAACACAGGCTTATCAAATCGTTCCCATGGTCCGTTAGGTGAATCCGCTACAGCTACGCCTATACGTTGGTTATTACGGTGTACCCAGTTAATTTTAGGTTTGCCGGGAACACTTACAATTTTCTTATCTCCTGTATTACCCATATAATACAGATAATATTTTCCGTTAAATTTATGCACAGTAGGATTATGGGTTGTAGAACCATCCCAGAATTCTGCACCACGGTCCGGTAAGGCAAAGTCTTTATGCTCAAATGGACCAAAGGGCGATTCTGATACCGCATGGGCAATTACAGAGTAGTTTACCCATTCCCAGCCAATGTTTTTAGGCCATTGGGAGTAAAACATATGGTAAAGCCCATCTTCTCCTTTAACCATAGAACCACCCCAAATACTAAGACTGTCATTTCGGAATATAGACTCCGGTGAAACCTTTCCGAATTCTATTTTATAGTCGGGAACTGCTTTGGCGGTAGCCGCTTCATTTTTTGCTAATACAGTAGTTTCTGTATCCGATTTTTTTTCGCTTTTACATGAAAAGAGCAAAGAGACAATTGTTAAGCCCGCGATTAGATTCAGTTTTTTCATAGTTGTATTCTGTTTGTTGAACCGAGTTATGAAAGAGAAGCTCTTAACTCGTTATTTGTTTTATAGTTAATTTGAATTTTCAGAGTCGTTATCTATTAATATTTCTCAAAGTGTATACATACCTTGGTTTTGACCATTCACTTTCTCCTTTTTTTGTTTTTTTCATGATGCTCACAAAGTGTGGGTCGTCACCTTCAAAATCAATTACCGTCATTCCTTTTGTTCGTGTAGCATTTTTGAAAGGAAGGTAACTGGCTCTAGTGCCATACCTTACCACGTAGTCCGTATCATCAGCTTCACCAGAATACCCAACAACAAGCTTATCTCCAACTATAAAAGCATCCCAGATTACAGGCGGAAGCTCTTTACCACTGGGTCTGCCAGTACGTGTTTCGGAAGGTTTACTTATACCTTTCTCATTTGTAGCAACGAGCTGAAAAATATATTCTTTTCCGTTTTCCAAGTTTTCAATTTCCAAGAAGTTGGTTGTGGTTTTTTCGGATTTAACCAGTTCACCACTAGTGTTTTGATGAATAATATGGTAGGTGTCCGCACCAAAAACAGGATTAAAATGAATCCTAACTGATGTATTTCCAGGCTCTATTTCAGAAATGGAAGGCTGTTCAGGAACAGCAATAGCTATACTTTTTTTAAACCTATTGTAGCCATTTGGCGAAAGTAAATTTATGTGTAAGCTAGATATGTCTGTCAGGTATGGTTTCCAGTCAATATTATTTTCTGTTGGACCAGTTCCCGGTTTTAATACGGGTATTTCTATAGTTTTTTTGGCCAATGTGTCTCCTTTTGAATCATGGACAGACCATACTAAAAGGTGATTTTTTAAAGTGTAGCTAGGATAGTCTCCTAAGTTTTTAGGAGTAAGTGAAATCTTGGCATTTCCTTTTCTTACATCTAAATCTGATACTTCAATTTGTTGAATAGGGCTATGTTCATTTTCTATTCGATTATATAATTTTCGCTTTTGGCGCCAGGTATTTACAAGTCCCCAAACTCGGTTTTCCTCTGGTGAGGTAGCAGCATAACCACTTCGGTAGTCATTGAATGTCCATAATGATGCTCCAATCACAAAAGGATTCTTGCCTCGTAGACTGTTGTTCCACTCCGATATTTCGGGAATATCACCATCCAAAGAAGTGGTGGCCATAGGTTTTATACCATATTCTGAGATGAAAACAGGTTTGTTGGGCCATTTAGAACGCAAGGTTTTAAATACTTCATCTGGCTTACCTTGAAACGGATATAGATTGTGCATAATAATATCCACTAAACTATTGGGGTCGTTCTCTGGCGTAGCCGAATCTTTCCAACCACTATTGCTAACACAAGTAACCAAACGATGTTGGTCTAATTCATTTTTGACATAATCAATCGTTAATTTGGCATAATCAAAATGGTCTTTAAGTTCGTTGCCGACACTCCACCCAATAATACAGGGGTGGTTAATATCCCTTTCAATCATCTCTTTTAGCCATTGTTTGGCCAAGGGATAATGTGGAGCCGTAAATTCAGGATTGGTAAGTTCACGTACGTTAACTTCCTCAAAGATTAGGATACCTTTTTCATCACAGCGTTCAATCAACTTTTTATTCTGTGTACCGTGCATGATTCGCATAAAATTGGCACCTGCATTTTTCATGAGGTCCACATCTTTATTGATCAAATATTGCGGTTCAGAAGAGCCCCAATATCTATGGTCACTCACGCGGTTAAAACCAGCCAGACGTACAGGTTCTCCATTTAAGATTAATTGGGAATCCGTCAATTCTATTTTTCTAATTCCAAAACGGTCTTTCTGAGTATCTAAGACTTGCTCGTTTTCGGTAGCGGTAGTTGTAATGTGATATAAATTAGGCGTATCAAAATGCCATAATTTTACATCATTTGCAGGCAACGTAGTTGCTAATTGAACTTCTTTAGTGCTGTTTGCAGGTATGGTAATCGTATGTTGTAAGTCGGGCGTAGATGCTTCGTCAATTGTAGAAGCTAATAAAATGGTTCTATTTTGTGCCGATGAGTTTTTGACGCGGATTTTAAGTTGCAAATTCGCCGAACCTCTTTTTAGGTCAGGGTCTGCATGAATATATTGATAACTGATGCGCACATCATTGTTTTTGACCAGATGAACATCTCGGATAATTCCACCCCAGTTCCAAGTAGCACCTACTAACGCGTTGTTGTCTGCCTCTACGGCCAAAATATTCTGCCCGTTAAAATTCAGTTTATCGGTTACATCAAATTCAAAAGGGGTAAAGCCACCTTGGTGACTGCCTACCAGTTCTCCGTTCAAAAAGACTTTGGCAATGTGGTAAACGGCATCAAACTTAAGGCGCACTCTTTCTTTTGAGTTCGCTTTCCAGTTTTTGGGAAGATTGAAATTTTTGCGGTACCAGCCCTTTCCTGTGTAATTTGAATATTCATTAAGCATTCCCCAATGTCCCGGTACGCTCAAGTCGTTCCAGTTAGAATCATCAAAATCTGATTGAAAAATAGTCGCTTTCTCTGCAACAGATGTTTCCATTTTATCTTTAGAAACAGGTCTGAACATTACTGCATCTGCAGCTACTGAACTAGCAGTTATTGCAGTTACTTCAATATAATTATCGTCTGAAGTATTGAAACTGAAGACCCCCAAACTTAACCATTGATCACACCGATTACGTTGGTTAAAATAAGAAGGAGTAGTGCCATTGGCATGCTTAACATTCACTTCTGCTGTTAAATGGACTGCAAACGGAAAACGGACGAGAGCTTCGTAAAGACCAGATGGTAATAAATTTGGGCTATAGCGAACGTAATTGCTCTCGGATTCCCCCGTTTTGAAATCCCTTTGTAAGTAATTTTTGCCAAAAAAACCAGAGCCACGTTCTCCTTCTGTTTTTGTGCTCCATTCACCTTTTACCGTAACCTGAGTTTGATCGGTGTTGTCTATTACGATATCTTCAGCAGTTTCGGAAATATCGATATAATTTGAGCCTTCACCATAAATGGTGTGGAATTTCCAATTACCACTAAGTAAAAGTTGCTCCTCACTAGAGGAATTATCTTTTTCCGTTTGGGCATAACAAATTCCAAAGACAAGAAAGAGTATACGGAATGCCAAATACTTTAAATTCATAAACTTCTAATAGTTTTTCTTAACGAACGGGTGTTTTACTTTTGATTTAGGTTCGCGAAAGACCCATGGCTTCCAAGTTTCATAGCGTTCCTTCCATTCTTCAAGTGTTCTAGTTGGATATTTTGAAGATAGTCCGCCTTCCCTAAATTCTTGGGAAACACCTTCATCCTTTATAGATTTTCTCCAAACATACAATTCTTCCAAAAGTTTATCCTTAACATCTCCGTAGTGTAAATCATTGGCAAGATTATTTAGTTCGTAAGGGTCTTTTTCAATATCGAAAAGCTCAAACTCGGGCTTTGTTGGGGCAAAGAATTTAGCTTGGTCTTCGTTAAGCTTCCCTTCCATGTACATGATGTTCATCTCGGCCAACATAGGATACATATCCTCTTTATAACCACTGTATTGCAACCATGCACGCTCTGGCATTAAATTATGAATTAATTTATATTTTTTAGAGCGAATAGTACGCATAGCATCATGAGTGCCGCCCATTCTACCTCTTGCAGCAAAAATGTATTCCCGGTTCTTAGATTCTTCTTCAAAGAGGTTTTTTCCTTGCAACTCATGCTTTGGTTTGGCTCCTGCAACTTCTAGAATAGTAGCGGTAATATCAATAGTCTGGACAATATCTGTATTTACTTGCGCGGGGGCAATTTTGCCAGGCCATTTTATAATCATTGGCACTTGAAGACCCGGGTCATATAAAAATTGTTTTCCACGGATATGACATCGGCCGTTATCTCCAATTAGGAAAATTAATGTGTTTTCGGCAAGGCCTTCTTTTTCTAATCGTTTTAGGATATCGCCAATTTCGCGATCGCAGACTTGCATTTGTTCTAGACCATTGGCCCAATCCCGTCTGGCAAAAGGTGTATCTGCATAGTAGGGAGGAAGCTCTATTTTGGCAGGATCAATAGGGTTTTTAGGGTCCCTGTTCCAAGCTCTGTGAGTTCCTCCTAATGTAATCTGAGCGAAAAAAGGTTGTCCTTCTTCGCGTTCTTTCCAATCTTCACCCATAAAACCTAAATCACCACTAAAATTGGCATCTGTTTTATTATACATCATTAAAGCGGTGAAATACCCAGCCTCTTTTAATAGAACCGGCATAGGTTCAATATCGTAGGGTAAAGGCTTTTTTTCGTCTTTTGAGGTCCTATGCTGTTGTGCACCAATATAATTCTGGTGATAGCCTGTGAGCATGGCTGAACGAGAAGTTGAACATACGGGAGAGGTGCAAAAAGCATTGGTGTAGCGTATGCCTTCTGAAGCTAATTTGTCCGTCACCGGCGTTTCTATTCCCGGAGTACCGTAGCAGCCCAAGTCAAGACCCCAATCTTCCAACATAATCCAAACAATGTTGGGGCGTTCTGTAGTATTGTTTTGTGCTAAGGTAATTTGACACGAAAACAGTGTTAAAGTAGAAAGTAAAAAAAAGTGTTTTTTCATTTTTTTTAGTATCATTTAGTTGTTTTGGAAGTCATTTTTTTTATTTGAATACGAATACCTATTGCAATTAATAACAGACATATTCCGAAAGTAGCGATAATTGTTCGGCCGCTTTCCGTTAGAAAGAATAATGCAAATAAACTTAAAGCACAGACAAGCAGACTTATCATAACCACTTTTTGTGGAAATACATCAACTGTTGTATCTGGTACTTCTGGCGTTTCCATAATTTTAAGTGTGCGGTTGTCTTCAATTTTTTTCCATCCAATATCTGTAGTATTACCTTTTAATTTTTGAATAAGGAAAAGCATGGAAATAGGAAGTATCACACCAATAATTACATCTACATCGCCTCCGCTAATAGAAAAGCCAAAACGTAGGATGAGACCTACAGAAAAGCTTGTGAAAGCTACGATTAACATATCCTTTATACCTATCTGCGGACTGAAAAGTCCCCATAGGGCAGGTGCTAATAAAGGGACTACAACTAGAGAATTCATTGATATTATAATCTTTTCCGCTCCGCCCATGTTAGGTACATATAAGGCAACTCCAATTAAAGCTAGTCCTAACGTTCCGGTAAAAATTCTACCTATTTTCACCAAATGACTACTACTGGCATTAGGTTTTAGCAAGGCTTTATAAAAATCATTGGTAAGAACTCCGGCAAAAACGTTTAACTGCGAACTTACCATACTAGCGGTAGCAGAGAACATGGCAGCAAACATCAATCCTAAGATACCAACAGGTAGAACTGATTGGGAGGCTAAGATATAAGCCTGTTCTGGGTTTATTGATGGATTAATCCCCCTGTAAAGCATTGGAGGCAACATCCAAAGAATAGGAGTAAACAAATACATTCCTCCAAAAAGATATGCAGTTTTCTTTGCTTCGGCGGGTGATTTTACGGCAATATATCTTTGTACGAATGCCCATTCTGCACCTACGGCAAAGAAGGCTATACTGACCCACCCAAATAGGAACAGCCATCCATATTCAGAAGCAGTGGGAGAGAAGAAACCTTCGGGTAAATTATTGAGAAGTACTTCATAATCATCTATCCCGTTAACCATAAGAACAGAAACCATGAATACCACTAAAGTGAGCACTATAAACTGTAGAACATCTGTCATCAATACGGCCCATAATCCTCCTATCATGGTATAAAGTATTACGATGGCACCAAAGATTAGAATGGCATAGTTTAGTGAAAGATTCCCTGTTAACCCATCTCTTAGAATATTTCCTTCGTCCAGAGGAATCAACGCTACTAAAATAATAGCTAAAGAATAAACAGCTATTGCTACGGCCATTATTTCCTTTAACATCATAGTCCATGTATACAGGTTAAGACCAATCTTCCCAAACCGTAATTGAAGATAGGCTGCAGGTGTTGCAATACCAAGTGCATTCCACTTACCAGCAACAAAATACCCACCCAATAATGCTGCTACGCCAAAACACATATTAATTATGATTGCGACCAGCCCATATCTATATGCAATGCCTCCCCAAACTACAAATGTACCTGCGGAGAACATGGTCATAAATGCACTTAGACCTGAAGCCCACCATGGAGCTTGACCTCCGGCCGAAAACATGTCTTCTTGATTTTTTATTCGGCGCGATGAAACTATGCTAATAATAAAAATACCAAGAATATAAAGTGCTAAAAGGGCATAGTCGAAGCTGCTCATAAGAGGGTCATATTTGATTTCATTTCTTCTGTAGGATTTACACCTATTCCATTACCGGTAGGAAGTTGGTAATGGCCAGCCTCACATTTCATATCGCCCGTTGTATAATGCATAAATTCAGGGAAAATGGAGTGTTGAAACTCATGAGCAACACAATTTTGTAATGATGCACTTGCTTGAAGGCTTGCCGCTAGAAAAATACCAGAACCAATAGTAGCATGTGGAATTACAGTGAGGTTATGTGCCTGCGCATATCCTGCAATCCTCATGAATTGGGTGATTCCTGTATGAGCCATTTCGGGTTGTACTATTTGACAAGCTTGTATATCTATTCTGGCTTTAGCGTCAAAAACCGTTCTCCATTCTTCACCAACAGCTATTTTACCGTTGGATTTTTGTGCTATCCATTTAAGGCCATTTACATCTTCTGTTTTAATTGGTGCCTCAAAAAACCAGGGTCTATAGGGCTGTGCCTCCTGAATTAACTCAATAGTCTCGCCAGGTGTTTTTGACCAATGCATATCGCAACCAATGGATGCCTCATTGCCTAATGCTTTTCTCAATTGTTTAAATTCTTCTACAAGCCCTTCGGTTGCCATTGGCAAAGCAAATTTGAAGGAGTTAAAACCTTTTTTCTGCCAACTAACGGCAAGTTGACAACGTTTGTCAATATCAGCGTCGGGTAGGCCGGAAATATAACCGGGAATGCTGCTATTTCTTATGCCACCAAGTAAACGGCTAATAGGTTGTTTTACAATTTTACCTAGAATATCCCATAGTGCAATATCAACAGCAGCTAGAGCATCGTGATAAAACCCGCCTGTATAACCACGAACGCGCATCAGGTCATATAAATCTTCATAAATGGTTACTACATTCATAGGATTTCTTCCTATTATAAATCCCTTGAACAAATCTCTAATAATAGCCGCTGTGGCTTCATGAGCTATGAGTCCGTAGGTTTCTCCCCATCCTTCAACACCATTTTCAGTTAGGACCCGAACAA
The DNA here is from genome assembly GCF_018603515.1 of Zobellia barbeyronii. Lineage (GTDB taxonomy): Bacteria > Bacteroidota > Bacteroidia > Flavobacteriales > Flavobacteriaceae > Zobellia > Zobellia barbeyronii. The sequence goes on along the minus strand of NZ_JACATN010000003.1, from coordinate 94,217 downwards.
CCAATGATTTGTTTTTTATGGCGTATACAGTACGGTTTACTTCACGTACAAAGTAGCCCATTTCACTGGCTTTTTCTTCATTTATTAATGGTCCTAAATATGGTGTTTCTTGGTCCAAAGACACTAAGTAAACTTCAACGTTGACAATTTTATCTTCTTGGCTCATATCAATATATTTTCTTCTTGTAAATCTTGTAGTATTAAATCTAAGTCTTGTTTTGCGTAAGTATCCAACTTGGGTAATGGAGCTCGGACATGTAAAGCATCAACTATATCTCTTTTTTTAAGAATGTATTTGGTAAGCTCCATTCTATATATTGTCTGTGCTGTTAAAAGAGGAAGGCTCAGACGATACAAGTTTCTTGCTTCTTTTGCCTCACCATTTTGATGAGCGTTATAAATGGCAACATGCAAATCTGTGATTTCGGCAGCGGGAACAGCTCCCAAAGAACCTCGGTTGAGCTCGTCAATAATATAGCGAGAACCACCACCACCAAATATTCCGACTAAATGCGGCATATCATGATTTAGTAAAGCTGTAATTGCAGGTCCCGATGGAAGTGTTTCTTCCTTTATATATTTAATAGCGGAGTTGCTTTTTGAGATTTGTATTAACTCTTCGGCATTTAGACCAGCTCCCATAGGAGATGGTGCATTTTGAAGGAGTATTACGCAATTTGGTAATGCAGAAGCTACTTCTTGAAAGAATACTTCGTGCTTTTGTATATCTTTTTCAAAGCGCTTTGGAGCCATGAGCATGAAATGGTTAATTCCATTTTTCATAGCTTCCTTTCCTAAAAGAATGGTTTCCTCTTTACTAGGAGCTCCAATTCCGGCAACAATAGGTAATTTACCATCTACCTCTGCAACAAGTAATTTTATCAACTCAACCCGTTCGTCAGAAGTTAGATAGGTATACTCGCTAGCTAAGCCTGGGAAAACAATACCATGCGCACCCGCTTTAATTACGAATTGTATAACTTTTTTTTGAGCTTCTTTGTTAATTTGGCCGTCATCTGAGAAACAGGTGGGTATAGCCGGTATTATTCCTTTTAACATATTCTAATTATTGAAATTATTTATTAATCCATTCTAATTGGGCCCATCTGTCAGGGCCATCGTTTTTTTGCTGAGAACCAGATGTACTTATTTCTTCAACTATATATTTCTACAATACAGACCTTGTTTTGCTAATTCATTTATGTTCATGGTAACAAAACCAACCTGCACAATACAGCTAATGGTAAAAGGAAAGTATGGTATAATATTTAATTGAAATATTCTTCATTTTACATAAAATTGCGGTATTATTTGTTCTGCACTCTCAGTTTACTCTTCAAGTTGTTTGGTTGTAGACCACTCTGTAACATCAGATTTTAATTTCACGAAAAAAGGCTCGGTTGTGGGCCATTTAATTTTGATGGCCCCTTTTAAATCGGAGGTAACTTCTTTCGTAAGATTTTCTTTGCTGTTACCATATTTAAAAGTGAAAATGGAATCTTTTTCACTCACGGTATACCCTATGCCAACACTTTCATTTGTTCTACCCAAAAACTCTATAATAGGAGAGTTAGATGTTTCTATAGGTAGGTTTTTAAGTTCTTCAGATGAAGCTGTTTTAACTTCTATTTGCATGGGCGACCATAAACCGACATCGGTTCGGGAAGCATTACGGTTATTTTTGAAACTGAATTCCAGTTCTTCATCTCCCGGTTTTATAATAGGAAGCTCCATACGTTCCTTTCCGATTGATTTACCATTGGCATCAAACAATTGATAGACTAGCGTATAATCTTCCATAACGAAAGCGGGAATGTCTTGTTTGTTTCTTGGGATTAGAGTAATGGTAATTGCTTTCTTATCAACCGTAGCTTTCAAACCTAGAACTGGCGCATAGATATCTTGAATCTGTTTGTAAGCTTTTTTCTTATTTCGCCATACATCAACCACGCCCCAAGCTCTGTTTTCTGAAGGGGGTGTTTTTTCATAATCACTACGGTAATCATTATAAGTCCATAATGAAGAACCTACTACATATGGCAGTGTTCTTAACTTATCTAGTTGGTCAATGAGACTATCACTAAACTCTGCATCAGGAGTAAGACCTATTTGCTTGTCACCCATCTCTGAAATGAAAATGGGTTTTCCAGGAAATTTTGCATGAGCTCTACCCACTTTTTCATAGGTCTCCCCATAGGAGTTCATACATAGAAAATCTAGTTTTTCATAAGGTTCGTTTCCTGGTTTTGCTAGAGGGAGGTGAGATGTGAAACTCACGACAGTTTTTAAACGTGTGGAGTCAAGAGTGGCCACATGGTCTACCATGTCATTCACATATTCGTACTGACCTGGAGTCATGGTCATATCTTGCCATTCGCCGTCCGGGTTGCCAATTTCATTACCCATACTCCAACCAACCACACTGGCGTGGTTAAAATCGCGAGTAATCATTTCGTCCAACCATTTTTTTGTTCTTGGGTTATCTGGGATAGCATTTGGAGCGCCACGGCCCCAAACCGGAATCTCTTCAATTAGCATATAGCCAATGCTGTCGCAAAACTTTAAAAGATTCTTGGATGCAGGTGCGTGCATAATCCTAGAGAAGTTACCGCCTAAGGCTTTAATGTCTAAAATATCGTTCTTGATGAGTTCACGGGGTTCAGTATTACCGTATAGGCGATGGTCGTGCACACGGTTAAAACCATTTAAGCGCACAGCTTCGTTGTTGAGGTATAATTCCTCTCCAATAGCCTCCATTTTCCGTATACCGAATTTGTCTGAAACAGCATCTAACTCTTGGTCGTTTGAAGTAACACTACTATTTAAAACGTATAGATTGGGTCGGTCAAAATGCCATAATTCTACATCCTTCAATTCCTTTTGAAAAGTCAAGACCTTTTCTGTGGTCTCGTTTGCGGCTACGGTCACTTCAAGGGTTTCCGGTTGCCACGATTTATGGTCGGGCCCAACAATTTTAGTGTTTACAGTAAGACTTTGTGCCTTAGCAGAATTATTTTCAATTTTATAAGAAATATTAAAGTCCACCACACCCTTATCAAAATTGGGCACAGCGGAAATATGTTGCCAAACCAAGCGAACATCGTTATGGACAAGTAAGGATACATCTCGGCTTATACCGCCCCAAGCCCACCAGGCACCTCTTCTAAAGGTATTGTCGGCCATGACCAAAAGTGAATTTGGTTTTCCGGGCTGTATTTGGTCCGTAATATTGAATTCAAAAGGGGTGTAGCCACCTTCATGTTCGCCCAGTAACTCACCGTTCAACCACACTTTGGAGGTTTCATAAACGGCATCGAACTTTAATCGGATCTGTTTTTTTTGCCAATTTTCGGGAAGGGTAAAATTACGTTGGTAATACCCTTTGCCTTTAAAATGGGCATAGGCATTCTCAATATCCCAATTACCGGGTACGGTAAGGGAGTCCCACTTGGCATAATCTGCGGTCAATAGTTGTTTCTCACTTTCTTCGTTAGAGGGCAAAAAGTGCCATGCTTCGTTAAGAGATAGGGTTTCGTTTTCTAGAGCAGTTTCTTTTTTTTCAAGTGAACATGAACTTAGAAAAACGATTGTAAAAAGCGCTATGGAAGCAAAATTTCTCATGAATACTCCTTATTTTTTGATAAACTTGATGACAGCACCACCGTGTTCGGCTAGCTGAATAATTATCGTTTTATCTTTAGAAACTGTTTCGGTACGTTTTTTAAAGGGCACTGCTGTGTCCCACTGTCTCAAATCGGTTTCTTTATTAAGTCCTTTTAAATCAATGCGCTCGGCTTCGGTATCGTCAGTAAAGATTTCTGCGGTGTACTCACCATCACTTAAAAAACTACAATCAATAATCATTTCCTGGGTAGCTCCACTTCGTAGAACACCTAAATACCAATCCTTGTCTTTGCGTCTAGCTATGGCTGCCAATTCTCCAATTTTACTTTGAGGTAATACAAAGGTCTCGTCCCAAACAGAAGGCACGGTCTTTATAAATTCTAGAGCAGGTTGAATGCTTTTGGTTTTTAAAAGGAATTGAGTGTTTTCTGCAATGCAGTTAAAAGGAGAATAAAAAGTTACCAAAGTAGCCAATTGATGCGCCCAAGTAGTTTCTCCTGGCTCGGTAAACCCAAGCGGTGTATAATCGCCATGACCTGTAACGTATCTTGTAAAGGGCAGTGCTGCATTGTGAGAAGCGGTTAGGGGACCTTCTTTCATATGGTTCACCTCTAAACCTCTTATGCCTTCCCGAGTTACCTCATTAGGGTAAGTCCGGTACTCGCCGGAACTTTGTTGGCAACCATGAAAATTAACCATCAATTGTCGCTCAGCTGCTTTTTTAAGTAAAGTTTCATCAAAAGAGATTATAGATTTGCTCTGGCCATTCATAAAATCGACTTTTACCCCAACGGCGCCGGTTTGTTTTACGCTATCTAAAAAATGCCCCATTACAGCATAATCGTCTTCAAGAAAATTGATTTCCTTAGAGTGCTTCCATATAAAAATGCCGATTCCTTTTTCCTTGGCATAGTTGGAGAGTTCCGTCACCTTGGTCCATTTATCAGGCCATCTTTCCCAGCCGTCATCAACCATATTATATGAAAAGTTCAGTTCTACGGCATCATCTACCATATCATGCTCTTCTTTGTAGTTAACATATTTTCCAGACCACCAGTGCCAAACGGATTTCCCAGGTTTAATCCAGTTGGTGTCCGCAAATAACTTGGGGTCGGGAGCAGGGTTTAACGATGCTACCATGGTATTATTGGCCAAATCATTTAAAGTGTCCGCCAATAAAATACAGCGCCATGGTGTGGTTACATCACCTGTAACATCAAAACCAGCATCACCTTCTTCAAAATTGGCCTTAAAGGTGTTGTTGCCAACAGCTTCTAAGCGCATACCGCTATAATTATAAAGTGCAGCTTCGGCCAAAAATGCATACCCTCCTTGTGGGAGTTCGCAAGTAAGGGTCAAGCCTTGAATAGGACCCATTTTAGAAACCGTAGGCATTTTAGAAATATCGGCAGAAAGCCATTCACCGGCGTGGGATTTTAATTTCCAGTCGCTATCGCGCTCAAAGTACCAAACTTTGGTTTGGCTCGGTATTTTAAAGCTACTTTCTTCGCCCTGTACGTGCTGAGTGCCTTGGCCCGAAACCACATAACGGTAGGCCACACCTTCATTGGAGAGCTGAAATTCTAATTTCCAGTCGGTTCCATCGGCTTCAGAAACTTTATATGTGTATAAATCTCCTGTGTAGGAGGCCTCGCTTTTAATCCCGTTAAGAGGATATTCTATTTTAACTTTTTCTTGTTCCAAAAGCGATACTTCTACATTTTTTCCTAAAAGCTTATCGTCAATTTTAATACCCAAAAGAGAAGTGTCTAGAACTATGTTTTGATCTTTGGTAACTTGAAATGCCAACTGACCGTTCGTGGCTGAAAACAAAGAAACTTCTGTAGCACCATAATTTATAGTTTGATTTTGTTTATCATCTGCTGTGCTAGTCTTACAGGAAAAAATCACGAACAAGAAACCAAAAAGTAAAGTGGATTTGTAGAATACGTTTTTCATTTTATACTGATATTTCCTTAGTTTTTTACGATTATTCTCGATAGCCATTTCCTAATATTCTCGCGTTCTTTTATATCGTATAAAGGCCAAGTATTGGTGTGGTTCCTGACAGGGATATCCATGAAGGTAAAATCTCCGTGAATACCAGATTGAGCTAAATATTTTTCACTTTCCGCCTTTCCATTACCTTCTGAACAAATGAATTGTGGTCTTCCTTTCAATCGTTTTAATCGTGCAAGGGCATATGTTTTTTCGGAATTTGGATAGTCCCATGTTTTTAAACCGTCATAGTGTGAATTGACTATAAAGGCCTTCCAAAGATTGGATATTTCATCATCGTGAAGTCCTATATAATTTACGGCGATGGCTCCTCTTGAAAAACCAGTTAAAATAACGTTGGAAGCATCACCCCCAAATTTTGTACAGACTTCTTTGACTGCGTCTACACAGTATTTTTTGGTTGCTTCTATATCTCCCCACCACCATTTTTGGTTTTCATTTCCGTCACCACTTATAAAAGGCATGCTTACCCAAATAAAATCTTTGCCTTCGCTAAGACCATATCCCAAATTACAACCGTCTACTTGGCCTGTAGAAACATCTCCGGAAGAACTTGTATATGGTCCATTACCCGGATATTCTATAATAACAGGATAATTTTCACCTTCCTTATAATTGGTAGGCAGGTAGACTAAGTGATAGACATCTGTGTTTTGGTATGAACCTAAAGTTTGTCGAACCCGTTTACCAGCTTCGGGTTTTCCTTCCGTTATTTCAGGAACAAAAAGGTCTTGATGAAAAGAGCTGATATCAGGTAATTGGGTACTATTTTCTTTCTGAGCTATTACCTGTGTAATGCCCAGAATTAGAAATATAGAAAGCCCAATTACGTTCTTAATCATTTTATAGGGTTTAGTTATAAACTGATATTTTAAAAACAGAAACAGGTATATGCTCTTCTTTTTTGTCGAACTCAAACGTTAGCTTGTCTGTTGAAATAGCCTGGTCTAGTTCAATAGTGTTTATAGCTTGATAATTACCTTTCACTTCCTTTAGAGTGTTCCCAGAGCCATCTTTTATTTTGTAATCGGCAACCACAAATGGAATAACGTCCTCCGGATGTCCCATAAGCGTAGTCTCCAAAGCGTGGTCATAATCGCAATCAAAAAAGAGTTTTATGGTTTTAATACCAACTTTATCGTCCCATTTTAAATCAAGCGTTGGAGTATTATCGGCAATGTTAGCAATCCAAGCATTGGTACTTCCGTTTGAATTGGGTCTAACTTCTCCGTTTTTAAGATTATCGACTTTAAAAATAGGCAAGGAAGTTGACATCTTAAGGGCTATGTTTTTGCCTTTTGGGCGTCTTTCTGGAGTCCAAAATTCAAAACTATCAACGTTTATTTCTGCAGGTGGGTCTTGTCTTCCAAAATTGGATACCGCTTTGTTGACTTTGTTCTCAACGGTCATTAATCCCGTTATACGCTCATCTGAAAGACGGACTTTTATCTTTTCGTTTTTCATTAGACAGAAGAACGAGTAGTGGTCTTGCGTTTGTGTTTTAGTAGTTGTAAAAGTGATTTTTTGCTTCCCTTTCTGTAAATCGATTTCTTTTTTATCAATAATTACATCTGGGGTAAAATGACTGCAAGCCGAACTGCTTTTAAGTTGAAGCTCTAAATTAGTAGCTTCTAAAGCATCTACTTCAAATTCAAAACTGTAAGTTTCGTTGGCTTTAAGAGGCACCATTTGAGCTAATCCAAATTTTAGTACCTGCCAATCGTCTGCAGCAGCAAAACCGGTAAACGCTAAAGTAGAACTAGCCTCTATATTTGCTCTGATAGCCAAGTCGTCTGTATCTTCCAATGATAATCGTGGAATACTTTGTCCGTTTCTGTTAAGGGCCAGTTGTAGTTTTCCTATTTTTTCTTTGGACGCAATATCTCGCGGTAATAAACCTTCCTCTTTACAAATAACAGCTGCTTCACCTACTGCTTGCGCTCCGTGAGCACAGGTAAGCATTACGCGAGAAGAGCCAAAGGCGACATGACTGGCGCTTATAATTCTGCCTGCAAGAAAAAGATTATCTATGTTTTTAGAATAATAACAACGGTAAGGAATGGAATAAACGCCTTTACCATGCCATTGTGTACATGAATTGTGTTTGCTGTAAATACCGTCCGCAGGATGTAAATCCATAGCCCAACCGCCAAAAGAGACAGCATCATAATAATCTCGTTGCTCAACAATGTCTTTTTGGGTAAGCATGAAATCGCCTTCAAAACGGCGACTTTCCCGTTTGCCGGGAATAGTCCCAACCCATTCTAAGGTAAGGTTTGCGGCTTCGGGATATTTACCGCTATTCTTTACGTAATCCCAAATGCCATACACAACTTTCCAAAGTTCAAATTTTATGTCTTCGGATTGATGTATCGTATCTAGTCGTCCACCATGTTCTACCCACCACAATTTACAACCATGATCTCCTAGTTGAAAGTTTTTGATGCGGGGAAGTTCTTCTGCATTTTTTATGGCGAAAGAGGGAGGAGTATAGGTAATAGGTTTACCAATATCTTTGGTGTAAAAGTAAAGTGAATGTCCTAAGAGGTTACCGTAATCTTCAAGATTGGGGGCAAAACCTTCATCAAATTCTTCCTTGGTTTCTGCACCCATCCGGAACGAAGCTCCGGCCATAAAGGCAATAATTCCATCACCCGAAGCATCACAGAAAAGGGGAGCACTAGCTATGTATGTTGTGGAATTCTGACTGCAAAAAGCAGTTGCTGTTTTAATTTTATTATCGTCTCCTTTTTCAACATCATAAACAGCTGTATTTAGGAGTAGGGTTATGTTTTTTTCTTCGTATACTTTTTCGAGCAGTACGGTGTCAAAAATTAACGGATTCCCTTCTTTGTTTCTTTTAAGGTTCTCTAAAAGAATTTCATTAATCAATCCGCCTTCACGACTCCAACGGTTGTTATTACCCATGTGCGATGTAGCTCCCAAGCTCCAAAGACGAACTTCAGAAGAAGCATTACCCCCAAGAACCGGGCGGTCTTGTAAGAGTATAACTTTTAAACCTGAGCGAGCAGCTGTAATTGCGGCACAAACTCCCGAAAGACCACCGCCAACAACGACAAGGTCACTTTGTAACGGTATGGTTTTCGTGATTCTTTTTTGGGAACTATAGGCTTCTAAAATCATATAATGCAATTTGTACTTTAGTAATTAGATTTGGTATTTTTTGAAACGTAGTAAGTGATAACTATTTAATCGGAATCTTTTTTGGTGGTTTTCAATATGATATAGCTGCCCAGAAGTAAAACCAGGATTCCCATTCCACCAACCAAGAGTGCACCTGTTTTTGCAATGAAGGATAATATTAAAATCATTAGGCCGGTTAGTGCTACGCCTATACCTATAACCCGAGTACCTTTTTTATTTCCGGCAGCAGCTTCTTCTTCCGTCTCGGAAACTTTTTCAGCAACTTTAAGTTGATAGTTGTCGTATTCTAAAGTGGCCTTTTGTTGGGAGCGCGCGTATACCTCAAATGCGGCTAAAAGCACTACGGGGATACCCATGCCAAACCCCATTTCTTGGGCTCTGTCAAATGAGAAGTTGAGAAGAGTAGGGGCCAAAAATTTAAAAAAGGCATTGATAACCAAAGTAATGACTGTCACAATCAAAGCACTTTTACCTGTTTGATATTTACTGAACAACGCCCACATAGGTGGTAAAAACATAGCTCCACCGGTTATGGCCGCTAAACTCATAACTACCTCTACGATACCGCCCATGTAAGGAACGAGTAGTGCAATTAGTATAGTTAAGATACCGAGTAATATAGTAGCCGTTCTACCTACTTTCACCAATTTATCTCCGTCTGAATTGGGTCTAAAATGTTTGTAAACGTCATTGGCCAATACACCCGCGGAGATATTTAGAGTGGTATTTACAGAGCTGGAAGTGGCGAAAATCATTCCGCCTAACATTAAGCCTAACATGCCCACAGGGAGTACTTCCTTACACATTAGAAGGTATGCGCCTTCATCTGCCAAACCACCTAATTCAGGATTTAGAACTCTATAAATCATAGGAGGTAACATCCAAATTATTGGACTTACAAGATAAAGTCCGCCAAAAAGCCACCCTACTTTTTTAGCATCTTTTGGAGTGGCAACACTGGTATAGCGCTGTACATAAGCCCAATTACCGGCAATAAAGAAAAGGTTGTACAAACCAAAGGCAATCATAAAGCCCCAAGTGTATTCTTCATTAACCAAATTGAAAAAATTCTCAGGAGCCTGTGACACAAAGTTTTCGATACCCCCAATTTTATCCAGCGAAAGCGGAACAACAATTAAAACAGCTGCGGTAAGTACCACAAACTGAAGTACATCTGTAACAATTACCGCCCAAAGACCGCCAACTGCGGTATAAATTAAAATTAAGATACCCAATACGATAATACTGGTACTTATGGGGAAACCTGTTGATACTTCTACAATTTTAGCTACAGGATATAAAAAAGCACCTGTGGTAAAAATAGATATCAATAAAAATAGGTAGGTGTAAATTTTTTGAGTGCTGTACCCTAAACGGTCCGTAATAAATTCAGCCGCCGTAAGCGCTTTTGTTTTTTGCCATTTAGGAGCAATGAAAAAACCGATTAGAACACCGGCAATGCACATTGTGGTTTGAATGGTAATGGCTACCCAACCACTGGAATATGCTATGGAGCCCCATACTACAAAAGTACCTGCAGAAAAGAAACTCATAAATAGAGAAAGACCACTCATCCACCAAGGTAGTGCTCCACCTGCAGCAAAGAATGATTTCATGTTTTTACCCGACTTCGAAAAGCTTAGTCCGCATACGAAGACAAGCAAAGTAAAAATCAGTATAACCGTTATATCTATTGTGCCCATTCTTAAGATGAATATACTATTAACTCTAATTTTCTGTAATTTAGAAATAGGGGGTGAGCTAAAACCCCCTATTTGAAAAAACTAACAAAAACAAACTTCTTTAATACCCAGAATTTTGTGTAACGACACCACCACTAGCATCAATTTCTGATTGCGGTATAGGCCATAAATAATGCTTACTAGCATCAAACGAACGTATTTCAAGCTCTCTAAAATCTAAGTTACCAAGCTCTTGTCTTTCTTGTGTTGGTGCTCCTGAATAGGTGATAAATCCATCATCATCTATATCTGGCACAAAACCAAGTTCTCCTCCAATTTTACTAAATCCGTTTGCAGGGCCTCCAAGTAAAGTGGTATTCAGAACTTTTTCAGCAATTCCCCATCGTTTTATATCAAACAGTCTAAAGCCTTCATCGGCAAGTTCAACTTTTCTTTCTCTTCTAACTATTTTTCGTAGTTCTGCTTGGTCGGTTGTGGTAACAGCTGGGTTGCTAAAACCACTGCCATTATATGCTCTTTCCCTAACTTCGTTAATTGCGTTTAAAACAGACCCGTCTATTGTTCCTGACTCAATTTTTGCTTCAGCATAAATTAATAATACTTCAGCGTAACGCATTAAATAAATAGTTTCTTCCGATCTTGTACCTGACTCTCCTGTTCCGGCCAAAGCACCTAATAAAGTTGGTTCATCGGAGAACTTTCTCCAGAAATATCCTGAAAAAGATGTAAAACGATTTGCTCCGGCACTTGTATATTCTGTACCATCATATGGGTCAATTATTTTACGGCCACCAGGGTTTGCAGCGTTAGGGTTAAATACGCGCTCTACATTTTCTCCACCTTCAACACGCCAAGTAGCAATACTGTCACTATGTTGTTGTATGATATGGCCAGTCCAAATACTATTGGGTAAGGCAATAGTGGCCGCTAATCTTGGGTCTCTGTTATCAAATGGATTAGCAGGATCATATAATGGATCTTCATCAATTGGTAAACCGTTTACAGTTTCATAACTGTCAATAGTTTGCTGGGCGGGAACTAATTGACACCAACCACCAAAACGGCTTGCTTGTCTTTGTGCTAAGCCATGTACTGTAGTTCCTAATGTATAAGAAAGGTCTAACAATATCTCAGTAGAACCAACTCCGGAATCAGTAAATAAAGACTTATAATCGCCAAATAGGCCATGTTCTCCAGAATTTATAACTTCTAAGGCAGAACTAGCTGCTAAGGGGTAATCTTCATTATAAAGTGCGATACGCGCAATTAATGTTTTTGCCGCATTACCTGAAGCTCTACCTCGTGCAGCTCCACTTTGAACACTTGGTAATACGCTAGCTGCCTCTTCTAAATCTGCAATTATAGCTGGTATAATTTCTGATTTTGGAGTTCTTGGTACGATTAAGTCGTCTAGCGTTGCAATAGAGGTTCTAAAAGGAACATCACCATACAATTCAGTTAAGTAGCTATAGAAAAATGCTCTCAGAAAAAGAGCTTCTCCTCTAATTTCTTCAAATCTTGTAGGATCAGAAACCTCTACAGCTTTTTCCATATTCCCTAATAAGTTATTTGCTCTTTGGATACCGGTATAAAAACGGTCCCAATATGCTGTAACGATACCTTCTGTAGAGGTAAGGCCACCTGTTGTTGCTGGTATGGTTCCTCCAACATTACCTCTGTTAAAGGCATAGTCAGTAGTATGATCTAAAAGTTGCGGGAAAGGTACTTCTCTCACAAAGTTTAAGCTTTCATATATTCCCACAAGAGCAATTTCCAATTCAGCTTCGCTTTGAAAAAACGTAGCATCAGTAGGGCTACCAGGATCTTCTAAATTCAGTACGGTATCTTCACAGGCTACTACTAGAAGTAGGCCAGTTACTATTATGATTAATTTTTTTATTTCTTTCATTGTACAAAGAATTAATTGTCTAAAAAGTTATGTTAAGTCCCAGTGTAATTACTTTGGTCACAGGATAGATTGAACCTGAAGTAAAGTTTGGTACTAATGGATCTATACCATCTGGCATATTATCCCACGTCGCTAAGTTTTGACCAGAAACATAAATCCTAGCATTGGATATATTTATTTTGTCAACAAAATCTCTTGGTAGCTTATATCCTAAAGTAACATTTCTTAATCGTGTATAAGAAGTGTCAAACAACCAAGTTTCGTTAACACGCCAATTTGGGTGCGAACTTGCTGGGTGTAGTCGTGGGTAAGGAGAACTCGTATTTGTAGGTGTCCAATAATCAGCTTGCCATTCCTGAATTTTACCAGCATTATAAAATGCCCAACCTACATCACCTTGCAGCATTACATCTCTTCCTCCAGCTCCAATAAAGGATATAGAAAGATCAATACCTTTATATTCTGAGAAAAACTCAAAGCCCCAACTTTCATTACTTATAGTACTACCAATAGTAGTTCGGTCATCGTTATTAAGTTCACCATCACCATTTAAATCTACGTATTTTATATCTCCAGCTTGTATTGTTCCGAAACCAGGATTAGGTAGTGCAGAATTTAGATTACCATCGGTGTCAAAATCACTTTCTTGATATAATCCATCAACTTTTAAACCATAGATAGCATTAACTTCTCCGCCTACTTCATTTAAAAGGTTATCAGGAGGTAATTGATCTAAACCACCAAGATTCTTGATTTCATTATCGAAATTAGAATAATTAACGTTGAAGCCATATCTAAAATCATCTCCGATTTGATCATTCCAACCTAAGGATAAATCATACCCAGCATTCCATACTTCACCAGCATTTTGAGTAGGTGGGTTGAAACCAACTGAAGGTGGTATCGTAATACTTAACAAAATATCTTTTGTTTTTCTTACGTAGTATTCTCCGGTGAATGATAATTTGTTATTGAATAGTTTAGCATCAACAGCTATATTTTGGGTCTCTCCAGTTTCCCATTGAAGTGCAGAATTACCTAACACACCTTGAGCGCCTCCTGTTACTGGGGTTCCGCCAAGTGTAGCATCTGCATTTCCAAGACCAAATAGAGCGGTATATGGGAAGTTTACCTCTACTGTTTCTACGGTACCATCTGCAAGCTCAACGTTCTGACCATTACTTTGTCTATTTCCGGCGAATATAAATTGATTACCTAACTGACCCCAAGAACCTCTAAATTTCAAAAAGTTAATGTTCTCGTTGTCTTTTAAAAATCCTTCTTCTGAAACAACCCAACCTAAAGAAAAGGAAGGAAATGTTGCAGAACGGAAACCAGGTGCAAAACGTGAAGAAGCATCTCGTCTAACATTGGCTTCTAGTAAATATTTGTTTTTATAGGCATAGTTAACTCTACCAAATAATGATTCAAGTCCATTTAGTGTAGAACTACCGTTGTTTAATTGGGTATCTGGAGGACCTTGATTTAGTCCGCGGTATTCACTAAGAACAAAACCTTGTCTACTAGCTGACCAAATTTCTGATTGAAATTTTAAGAACTCATAACCACCTAAAGCAGATACGCTATGATTACCAAAGTCTTTGCCCCAATTTGCGACAGCATTAAAGTTGTCTTGAAAAGTAGTAAATGTTTCTTTGAATAAACTATTTGATCCAGATTGTTGCGCTGTCGCTCCTGAACTTTCATAGTAGGTATATTGTGCGTTAAAATTATCACGATCTCTATCTAAAAATTGAGGTGAGTATGTAGCCGCTATAGAGAAGTTATTAAAAGGTCTATATGTGGCCTTTATAAGTCCTCTGAAGTAATTTGAAATTGTTTGGTCTAGTCCAGTTGAATTGGCAAGACCAATAGGCTGGCCTCCGCCAAAACCGGCACCATTTGTTCCGTCATCATTAATGGCGTTAAACAATGGCTGCAAACGATATGCTTGTCTGGATAAATTTGTTAATGCTCCGGGTTGCGATTTATCTTCTCTTCTAAAGTTTAAATCAAAAGCTAAATCTATTTTATCGCTCAAGTTATAATCAAGATTAAACCTACCATTATATCTCTTAAAGTTAAAGTTCGCGATGTTACCGTCTTGGTTGGTGAACGATATGGAACTGGCAACCTTAAGTTTTTCAGAACCACCTCTTATAGAAAGGCTATGATATTGTTGTACAGCGGCAGAATTAAAAAGTAAACCAACCCAGTCCGTATCAGGAGCCGATTCTGTACCTACTCCGTTCCCTGAACGATATTGGTTGAGGGTTTCATCTGAAAACGCTCCGGGTTGGGCAGAATTAAATGCCTCCATAAACCCTAAAGAATTTAAAAACTTAAGATTTTGGGCGATACTTTGAACCCCTAAATAGGTATTATAGGTAGTTGTTATTTTACCTTCTTTACCTCTTTTAGTAGTAATAAGAATTACACCGTTTGCAGCACGTGATCCATAAATGGCTGAAGCAGATGCATCTTTAAGAACAGAAATAGATTCAATATCACTAGGATCAAGACCGTTAATGTCATCAGGAATACCATCTACCAATATTAATGGATTATTTTTTGCTCCACTACCCAAGGTTCCTACCCCACGAATACGAATAGAAGCGCCATCCTCTCCAGGCTGACCACTTGATTGAGTTGCGGTAAGTCCTGGCACTAAACCAGCTAAAGCTTGAGATGCTTGGGCTACAGGTTGTCTGCTGATCTCTTCAGCTTTGACTACCTCTACAGAGCCTGTAAGATTTACAGCTTTCTGTGTACCATAACCTACAACAACAACCTCGTCTAGTTGTGATGCCTCTTCTGCTATAGTTACATTTATAGTTGTTTGGCCGTTTATTGCTTTCTCAACAGTTCCATATCCAATAGAACTGAAAACTAGTGTAGATTGACCTTCAACCTCAATGCTGAAATTACCATCAAAATCTGCTACAACTCCGTTTGTTGTTCCTTTTTCGATAACGTTTGCTCCTGGTATGGGAATACCCTCTTCATCGCTTACGGTACCTGAGACCGTAATTTGTGCCGATATTTCGCAAAGTGCGAATATCGATAGAAGAAAAAATAGAATTGCTTTTTTCATAAGCTTTAGTTTTAGTGGTGAATAGTGGTTATTTATAGATAGTCCTACCAAATTAAAAGTCTGGTCTGGTCTAGTCCGTTAACAAATAAATAACATTATTATAGATTTCCCAAATATATTTTTGTTAAATATTGAATTTGAGGGTGTAACAATTCAGATACTCTCAATTAATTAAAAAATTAATAAGATTTTTCTTATAAAAAGCATTTCTAAATTGCGTGTTTAAGTTTGGGTATTAAATGTAGAAGGTCTTATTTACCCTAGAAAATGACTAAGGAGTATTAATATGTAAAGAAATTTGCTGGAGATGTTACAAACGAATAGCTAATTTTTGTTTTAGTATTTTTGTGGTAGTTTCAAAGAACTAATAAGCAATAAATGGATAAACTTAGTGTTGAAAAGAATTCAATGAAGCCTAAATATTTACTGCTTGCAGATAGTATTATTTCCCAAATTGAACAAAAACAATTGGTTCTTAATGAAAGATTACCTTCTGTAAATAGACTTTCCGCTCACTTTAATTTTAGTAGGGAAACCGTTTTTAAGGCACTAAACTACCTAAGTGAGAAGGGTATCGTAAAGGCGGTAGATAAAATTGGTTATTTTGTAAATGATGTGTCCCCTGAAACAGAATTTAGAGTTTTCTTGATGCTAGATAAGTTCACGGCCTTTAAAGAAGATTTATTCAATTCTTTGCTTGCTACTCTTGGCGATAGAGCAAAAGTTAGCATGTATTTCCACCATCAGAACATTGAACTTTTTGAATCGCTCATTCTTCAAAACCTTAAAAGTTATACTCATTTTGCCATTACTACTTACATCAATGAAAATCAAAAATTATATGACGCTTTAGACAAGATTCCACCAGAAAAATTAATTATCGTGGATAAGTATGAGCCAAATTTGGCAAGGGGTTATGGAATGGTTTTCCAAGATTTTGAAAATGACATTTTCAATCTTTTGGTTAAAAATATTGATTTGGTGAAAAAATATGAGAGGTTGGTTCTCTTTAACCGAGAAAACGCACCACATGGTAATTTCGTCAAGAAAGGATTTGATAGATTCTGTGATGAAAACTCATTCAAAGGAGAGGTATATGATCGTTTTTCTCCAGACTATTTTAAAAAAGGAACGCTTTACATTACCATTGATGCCTATGATAGAGATATGGTGGAGATTATAAAACTAGCTCGTAAATCTGAATGGGAGCTAGGTAAAGAGATTGGACTAATCAGTTACAATGATACTAGTACTAAAGAGATTTTAGCCGGTGGTATATCAGTAATTAGTACTGACTTTAAGAAAATGGGAGAGGAGGCTGCCAAAATGATTTTGGAAGGCAGAAGAGAACATAAAAGCAATGAAACCAAGTTGATTTTAAGGAATTCGCTCTAAAAAATCAATTACATCAGCTGTGTAAACACTTTTTTTCGTTGCACGGCATAATACCAAAATAGCAACGAAATTAGTATCGTTAGCACAGTGCCCCCTATATAGGCAATGTTATTTTCTAGTTCAAATCCTTCTGGTGCTATGAGAATGTACGTGGTACATACCATGGTCATGAAAATTGCCGGAATGAGAGTTATCCAATAGAATTTATTCTCATAAATTAAATACGCGGTAATCGTCCATAAAACAACGGTAGCCAAGGTCTGATTACTCCAGGCAAAGTACCGCCATATCATCCCAAAATCCATCTGGGTAAGTGCAAAAGCAACTATAAACAAAGGAATACTGATATAAAGCCGATTCTTTATTTTCTTTTGGTCAGTCTTAAAAATATCTGATAATATAAGTCTTGCTGAACGGAAAGCAGTATCGCCAGAGGTAATAGGAGCAGCTACAATGCCTAATAGAGCAAGAATACCACCAACTTTACCCAACATGTTTAAAGATATTTCATTGGCTGCCCATGCTGCGTTATTTCCGTTGGCGAGCATAGCATCATTAAGACCTCCCACATCACCAAAAAATGTCATAGCAGCAGCAGCCCAGATTAGAGCAACGATACCTTCGGTAATCATGGTTCCAAAGAAAATCTTTCTACCTAGTCTTTCATTTTGCATGCAACGTGCCATGAGCGGCGATTGCGTAGCATGAAAACCAGATATGGCTCCACAAGCAATCGTAACAAAAAGTATAGGAAAGAGTGGTGTGGCTTCTGGGTCAGAAGTCATATTAATTAGATTGGCAGGCACCAACTCAGGAATATGATAATCACCAAAAAATAGTGCAATTAATAATCCTAAGGCCATAAGCAACATAGCGACCCCAAATACAGGGTAGATTTTGCCTATCATTTTGTCTATAGGTAAGAGAGTGGATAATATGTAATACACCAAAATTATCCCGACCCAAATCCAAAGATTCCACATATTACCGGTCATCCCATCTATAATTTTTGCCGGACCCATAAGGAAAACGGTACCCACAAAAATTAAAAGTATAACGGTAAAATAACGCATGATATGTTTCATTCGTGGACCCAAATAGATACCCACAATTTCGCTGATGCTTAGTCCGTTATGACGTACGGATAACATGCCTGAAAAATAATCGTGAACAGCTCCTGCAAAAATACTACCCAACACAATCCATAAAAAAGCAGCAGGTCCAAACATGGCACCTGCAATTGCCCCGAAAATAGGGCCTAGACCGGCTATATTTAAAAATTGAATAAGAAATATACGCCAAGCGGGTAGGGGCATAAAATCTATGTCATCCCGTAATCGTATGGCAGGGGTTTCCCTTTCTGTATCCACACCAAAAATGTTTTCTACAAGTTTCCCATAGGTGTAATAACCCAGTATCAATACAAGAACAGAAATAATAAACGAAACCATAAAATGTAGATTTTAAAATATCAGATTAGCTATTATCCTCTAGGAATTCAGTAACAAGGTATGCATTCTTCTCTTTATTGGATGCGGAAAAATGCTCAAGATTTTTTAACACTTCCGTGGAAATTACTTTTTTACTTGCTAGGTGTTCTAAGTATTTAAGTAACTGGTTTTTAGTAAGTACACTCAGCTGCGTAGAGATATGCGTCACGGTAGCATCAGAAGCGAAATCAATATGTTGAAGCAATAAACTTCTGGTATTGATATCAATATAGGGAAGTGCATCCCAAAAAGGTTGCATGGTAGTTGGAGATTGCGAAAAAGAGCTTGCTAAATTTTTAATGATGAAAGAACGCACCAATGGAATACCCGATTTGAAAAGCTCCGATACTCTGGAAAAATTGACTTTATACTGATTTTGGTCAAGGTTTTCTAATGCATACATCTGATAATTGGTATGGTCGTTGTTCAGCATTTGTACCAACATAGCTTCATCTTGTTGCTGAACGGTATGGGCTTTAATTTGCTCCTTAATTTTACCATGAACTAAATGCCAAGCTACATAACATGAATATAGGGCGCCAGAGACAACAGATTCTTTCACCTCTTTTACAGTAGCACCGGATAAGGCATCTACACCTTCAATTTTAGAAGGCTTGGGCTTGGTAACCAACTCGTCTATGGCTCTTCTCTTTAAGATTGAATTATCATCTTTCAGCAAATCGTGAAGCTTCCAATAATCTGAGAACAAAAACTCATCGTGATCATGTTTGGTCAATGGCTCCTTAACTGAGCGGTCAAAACCAGCATAATCACCCAAAAGTGTCCAATACAGCGTAATGTGCATAAATTTGCAATCACCATCGGCACAGACAGGGGTTATAATGTTGGAGGAATATAAGATGGGCGCCTCTGTATTATCGCGAAATAAGTTTACTTTTTGAGCACCCACAGAATCCGTAATGATTTCCAATGGAGTTTCTGAAATGTGGAGCGATGTATTTGGTTTCCAGTCCAATATAAAAAACTCTGGACTAGCCTCTAAAACAGTTTTTTCTTGACTATCAGAAAATGCGATAGGCGACCCAAACTGAGCATCACAAAAGTGGGTTACAAATAAAAGGAAGCCTAACGCAATTCGTCTCATTTTTTAGAAGTAGGAATTTTTTCGTATTTCTGATCTTCTATCAAATTTAAATATTCTTCTAAATACCCAGTATAAATTTCACGAGGCATAACTTCATATTTTTTGCAAAGTGAAGCGGCATAACCTACAGCAGCTCCCATTTGTCCCGTAGTAAGCATAACTCTTGGGCCTCCAAGTCCGGCATGTGAGCAGCTGAAATTACGGCCTGCCATAAAAAGGTTTTTAATATTTTTAGAGTACAAACTTCTGTATGGGATATAGTATTGTGGAGCTCTATAAAATAATGCTTCTGAAATGAAATCTGGATTATTTTCATCCTCTAGAACGGTTTGATAATGTACATCTACCGCTCTTGTTTCGATTACCACGCCATCAGGAAATTCTGTTCCTTCTTTGGCATTGTTGAAGGTGAAAATATGGTCTCCCACCAAACGTCTAGATTCTCTTTTACCTACTAGGTATGATACCCATTCCAATTTTCGATTTTCGTTTACTTCGTCTTTTTTAGCACTGGAGAAAGAACCATAGATAGCGCGGAGCATATGATCGCGTATTTCTTCGGCATCATCAATCTGACTCAAATCGTTACGGCTAAATTCCCACTGCCATTCACCATTAACCTCGGAATAATCTTTAGAAACAGGCATGGCCCAAGGAACTTCCGGAAAACTCTGAGGACTATCTGTATCTTTAGATCCCCAAAGTACAGAAGAACCCATAACAGCATTATCTGCCTCTTTTGGACTCCATAATTCACCATGTTCTTCCCAATGTTCACCGTAGGTGTCAACACTTTCTCGACCGTATGAAAATTCGGCACCAGCCCAAAAACCTATCCAGCCATCTCCTGTAGAATCTACAAAATAAGGAGCAGTAAACCGCTTTCTTTCTCCCGTAAAAGTTTGTCTGGCATCTACATATTTTACGCTGTTTTCTTCAGATAAAGCATCGTAAGCTCGCCAGTTTAGAAATAAATCAATATTGTCATAACTCTTAACATTTTTATCTCTTTTTTCTTGGTCTAGTTTGGCATCTGCTGAACCGTTTGGATAGTGTTCTGTATCGATTTTCTTTAATATCCTCTCAAAATTACCGTAGATACCTAAGGTGTGAACACGAATTTCTTCACTGGCATTCCCTCCTAAAACAGGACGATCGTGTATCAACGCAACTTTCAATCCCTGTTCTGCCCCAGCAATAGCTGCTGCACAACCCGCTAAACCGCCACCTACAACTACTAAATCATACGTTTTTACTTCTTCGGGAGCATTTGGTTGGGCCGTAATTTCTTGACGCCAAGCTGCTAATTTTTTAGTGGATGAGGGAGGTGCATCTTTTTTAGTTGAAAAATAGATGGCATCACAACGCCCGTTAAAACCTGTAAGATCTTGTAGTTCAATATGCGTAGCTTGCTTTTTGTTTATTTTGGCTTCTCCGGCATATTGCCATCCCCAACCGGATCGGGTTCCCAAAACGGTATCTAATACCGTTTCGCCTACTTTTAATTGGAATCTTCCCGGTGCTTCCCATTCACCTGGAACCCAATTCATGGTGCGTACCCAAATATGATATGTACCCGATTTTTTGAATTCTACAGAAGTAGAAGCATTTTTTACCGGTTTACCCATGCCGTGCGCATTGAGGTAGGGCGATCCCATTTGTTCTACGAACTGTGGGTCTACGACCCAACCACCGGGATTATCAAAACTTTCAGCTTCTAAAAGGATATCTTGTGCTACTGCATTGAGCGAAGCGATAAAGAGGATGAGGACGGTCAGTAAATTTTTCATAAAGTATAATGTTCTGTATCAGGACGAAATAAATCTAGTACGGTCTAGTACGGTTTCGGTAAATATATAAAATTATTTTTAATCTAATTATTTAGCCTGTAATAAGTGATGTTAATATATTTTTGGGTTAGATTTTGAATATTTGTTAGTGAGGGTAGTTTTAAGCTGTTTATAAAAAAAAATCCCCAAGGCAATACCAGGGGGATTCATAGAATACTAAAGGCTATCTGTTTAATGCCATTCGCTCAGAATAAAACTATTGAGCCAAACTGCTTTTTCGTCACTTCCTTTAAATATGAAACGAACATTACTGTTCCCATCCGATTCAAAGTATATCTCGGTGGGTTGAAAAGGTGTAGTCTGCATAGTTTCTCCTTCGGTTACGGTTATGTTAGATAGAGTAGAGGAACCATTTGCATCGATAATAGTAACACCAATTTCTTTGGCATAAGGAATCTTATAGATTTTATAAGTGGCTATTTTTTCCTGATTGGGGTCCATACTATCAGTATTGGTTCTAGGGGCATGATGAACTGTATTCAACTTATATTTTCCCTTTTTCAATCCAGAAAATTCTAAGGTCAGTCCTTCTTTTGACACACCCAGAACACCTTCGCCATGAGCGAAACCGTATTTTCCAATAACATTTATTTCACCCAACCAACGGGTTGAGCTAGCATCACCATTACTTTGAACGGTAGCGGAGAAACCTTCAAACTCTTCAAATTCCTTTGTAGAGGCCGCATTGTCTTTGCCATTCCACGGAGTCCAATCAAACTGAACTAATTGTTCATCTCCTCCTAAATCTACCCGAAGCGTTTCAAAATCATAGATAGGCTTTGCATTTGCAGCTATCACATCAAAATTAGCTTTTACGGTTGCAACTGTTGCGAAGGCAGATTTCAGACCTTTTGCTTTAGCTGTAATCGTAATCTCACCGGGAGAATTACCTGCGCGAATCAGTACTGGGGCAACACCATATTGTGTTGGCATAGGATTGGAACCAATACCTTCTTTATCGCCAATAATTTCAGCATCGCCCTTTATAGCGAATTCAACAGCTGTGTCAGTATCACCCAGTAGTGTACCGTTTCTATCTAGCACCTTTGCATAAACCACAAGAATATCAGAACCATCCGCAACAAATTTTCTGCCTTCAGTATCAGGTTCTAGAACTATTTTATATGCCGATTCTGGAGTTTGCTTAGTTTCGGAAACAACAACTTTATTATCAAGCAGACCATTTGCCGTCAGTTTTCCTTTTTCATATTGTGGGATAGAAAATACGAACGGCGCATGTTTTAAATATTTGTATTTATCTGCTTTTGTAGGGTGTTGTGTTGCAATGGTCTTACCGTTCACTTTTAATTCCACTTTCTCCGAATTGCTGAACACGACCACTTCTTTAGTACCTTCTTTCCAATCGGTATTAATAAGGAGATAAGGATAATCGGTTAGTTCGGCAGGATACCAAGCCAGATTTTCTTCGGGACGCGGGTAGCGGAAAGCGGTCATAAAACCGCCTCGACTTCTATCTTTTGGCGTGTCGGTAGGATGAAAAGTATAATAGGCATGTGCCGTCCACGATATGAGACCCAATTTCATGGGACTGTTCATATATTCATTAATAGCCTCAGGACCACGACGCCCTTCCATTGCTAGCATGGGTTCATCTCCACTCCAATAATAGGGTCCATACACCATTTGCCCATAAATATCCGTTAAACCAGAGGTTTGCCAACCCGTCCAACGGCTACTTTGCGAAGCGGTATATCTAAACGGGTCTTCTTGTTTAATTACATTATGAGCCCTTGGAACATAACCCCTGTGATTGATACCAGCTCCCCAGACAAAAACGGAAGTGTGGTTTCTATGGTTTCTGACCATAGTTCTTGCTGCTTTTTCGAAATTATCGAACCAAGCTTCATTACCGATGGACATCCATGTTGGGGCCTCTTCATATACCAGCATACCAAGTTCGTCACAGGCTTCTAGCAAAGAATTGTCATGTGGGTAATGTGCCGTTCGGATAACATTCATTCCCAGTTTTTTTAATTGTAGGATATCTTTGTAATGCAAAGAATTGGGCATGGCATCACCTATAAAACCGTAATGTTGGTGTAAATTGGTGCCAATGAGTTTTATGGGTTTTCCGTTCAGGACAATACCATCATGATTGTTCATTTCAATTTTCCTGAATCCCGTTTTAACTTCTACTTGGTCCACAGCCTTATCATCTTCTAGAACTAACGTATGTACTCGGTAGAGGTTAGGTTCATCTATAGACCAAAGTTTTAGATTATCTTCTATACTGCCAATGAGGTTAAATTGAACATCGGCTCCTGCTGGAATAGTTTTGGTCTGCTTTAGTTTTAATACGACTAAACCTTTAACATCTATTACTCTGCTTAAAACGGTAGTCTTTTTAGATTGAACATTTTCATTACGAACCGTAGTTTTAATGTTGATAGTAGCATTAAGATTAACTGGGTCTACGGTTGGTGTAGTGATGTATTGACCTGCATTTTCAGCTTCCCAATTAAAAGTTATGTGTAGAGGATTGGTTTCTACTAAATACACATCGCGATACAGACCGGCGAACTTAATATAGTCCATTGGACCAGGGTCTGGTGGAATATCATCCCGTTTTCTGTTATCGGCTAAAACCGTTACGAGGTTCTTTTCGCCTCGATTTACAAAATCCGTAATATCAAAATGAAAAGGAGTGTAGCCTCCAACGGAGTGCTGACCAATGTGCTTGCCATTTACCCACACGTCCGTTACCTGATGAACACCTTCAAACTCAAGAAAAACCTTGTTGTTCGCGTTTTCGGAAACCTGAATCTCTTTTCGATACCAACCTACTTTTCGCATGAAGGTTTCTTGGTACTTATCATCTTGAGCCCCGTTGAGGTCCATTGTAGTAAGTTCCAATCCGTGAGGCACGTTAACTGTTTCCCAGTTGGAATCATCCGTATCCAATTTAAAGAAATCGGCATCGGGGTCGCCCAAATGGAATTTCCATCCTTGGTTGATATTTAGTTTGGAACGGTCAGTCTTTGTAAACCCTTCTGGTAAGGTTGTATTCTGCCCCCAAGCTATTGCGGTAAACAATAGTGCACAGAGCATTAATCTGTAATGCTTCATTCTATAATGTTCTTTAATGAAAATTGTTTATTTGCTCTTTTCAAGCTCTTCAATCGTCCAATAATCTTCGCGATTTTCTTGTTCCTTTCGAACTTTACTGACTTGCCATCCACCAACACCTTTTTCGTTGTTCAAGTGCATTCTGATATAAGTCACCACGCTGGCAATGTAATCATCGTCCTGTTGTTTCATACCCGCCATAACACCGGAATATTCTTTACCGTCCACAGGTCCGGTAAGTCCATTTAGAAGAATTTTCACTGGAATATTCCAATCTTTAGCGGTAACCCTAGGAGAGCCCACCAATGACGGAGCCATTCCTTCAATACCCGTACCGTTCATGCCGTGGCATGCAGCGCAGAGGTTTTTGAAATTGTTGTACCCCTCTACGATTCTCTTTCGGGTATTACTGTTTTGTAAAACATACTGTTTTTTAATTTTCTCTATTTCTAAAGGAACTTCCTTTAAGCTTTCTTCACCAATAGTTGCAATGGCTTCATTACTTGGGTTAGCTGCAATAATTTCAGAAATGGTTTCTTTTCCCATTTTGTCTTTAGCTGAATTCAAAGAAAGGACTACTTGTTGTAAAACCTCTGGAGCTTTATCACTCTTCAAAGCCTGAACAGCTTCAAAAACACTAGCATCTCCAGATTTTAAAAATGGTTCACTTACTCGCAAGGCTGCTGCACGTACACGGGCATCTTCATCTTGTAAAGCGACTATGACAAGAGGTTTGTCTATGGCATCAAGACCATCTAATGTCCAGATGGCATGAAGTCTTCCCAATGCATAATCGGCATCGTCTAACATAGAACCTATAAAAGGGGTTCCAACAGTAACCATATCTTTCAAATCAGAAACGATACTTTTATCTTGTTTTAGAACCAATACTTTCTGTGCTGTAAGACGGTACCAACCGTTAGGGTGATGTAGGTAATCTAATAACTCATCATTAGTTTTATGCAATAAATCTTCTTGTTTTGAAGGTGCTATTTCATCATGAACTATTCTATAAATTCTACCTTTTCCAACATTTTTATCAAAACCTTTTCTTTCTACCACGGGGCGTAAAAAACTACCTTTTCTAACCCAGTTACCCTCTTGGATAATACCACGGTACATGTCAACCACGTACAGACAACCGTCAGGACCAGTCTGTGTATCAACAGGTCTAAAGTTGGTATCTGTAGATGCTAAGAATTCTGTTTCGCCGTAAGGATTAGACAATACTTTTTTTCCGTTTACCAAGTTCACTTTCGCACGGCGAATCAAACGCCCAACAGGCTCTGGAATAAAAAGGTCTCCGTACATGGGTAGTTTGTCTCCCAAGAATATAGATTGCCCACAGCTGGCGGTAAAATGGTTAAGCGTCCCATCTTCACGAAGACGGCCAAAACCACCTTGAACATCTGGTGTTCCAATAATAGGCCATACTTTTTCAAAGCCTTCTTCCCATTTTCCTTCCATTTCCAAAGTACCGTAGTAGGGGTGTTTTTGGTAACCTAACGCCGGAGTTTCCCCACCGGCACTGGAATAGTAAAGTTGACCGACTTCATCTTGTGTCATTCCCCATTGCCCCGAAGGTGCATCTCTTAGAGTATCAATTTCCATTTCCCCTCTAGTAAACCTATAACGAAATGAACCATTAGACTGATAAAGGTAGTTGTCAAGTCCCCAAATCATTGTAGCAGATTGATGCTCTAAATTTGCATTGTCTCGTTTGTTCTTTTCTAAAACAAGCTTCTTTTCGTCGGCAACGTTATCGCCATCTGTATCTCTGTAGGTATAAAGACTACGGTTATAGGTCTCCCCAATAAGGACGCGGTCATCTAAAGGAACAATAATCCTTGGAAGAATTAAGCTGTCCACAAAAACGGTGCTTTTGTCCATTTTTCCGTCGCCATCAGTATCTTCAAGAACTGAAACCCTGCTCCACGGTTCATTCTCATCTGTACCGTCAATATCTTGCATGTAAGTGAGCATTTCAGCAACATAAAGTTTGCCGTCAGGCCCCCAAGCAATCGTTACAGGTTCATTGATCATAGGTTCACTAGCAACTAGTTCCATATGATAACCCTCAGGAAGATGCATTGTTTTCATACTCTCTTCCGGGGTCATAAAAACAACTGGAGGGTCTTTTACAAGTGTTGGTTTGGTATAAATAACATCTGCGTAGACCGGTTTTTCTTTTTTACAACTGCCAAGGGTTAATAGAATAAGGACAGAAGTAACGAAGAGACTTTTTTGTATCGTAGAACGATTTGGTAACTGGTAAAATAATTGATTCATATTCGGTTTTTGGCGTTTGTTTGTTGTTCGTTTTTGGTTAAAACTGCAATATTGGTTGGTAAGAATGATTGTTCGTAAAAATAATCATAGCACCCTATTGAAGTTGTTACAAATGATCATATGCCTATATCATATGTGCTTTTTCATGATTTCTAATTTTCTAAACCGATATGACACAGCAATTGATATAAAAAATTAGTTAAGAGTTATTTTGAAAACATTCGCAGATTCATCTAGTGTAGCATCGTTCAATTTTAGATTTAGACCCTTTTCATCATGACTAAATTGAAGGGTTTTACCTGTACCCAAATGCACGACTTTTTGAATATCACCTTTGCGAAGTTTAAAACTTGAATTTAAAGATTTTATCAATAAGTCACCATCAGGTTTGCCTAAGCAAGTGGCGTAAAGGTTGTTTCCGTTTACAGTAAACCGGATGTCTTCTTTTGTGTATTGAACTTGTGCAAAATGATTGTTGTGATGGTACGTATAGTTACCTTCATCAATATCAGTAGGGCCTTCGCCATAAATAAACCAAGGAGCTGTGTTATAAACAGCTTCACCATTCTTTTCTAACCATTTGCCCATCTGTGTTAGGTTTTGGACTACTTCGGCAGGAAAAGTACCGTCTGACTTTGGAGGGATATTTAATAAAAGAACTCCGTTTTTACTAATAACATCCATCAACATATCTACCAATTCATTGGTGGAACGCATAGGAATGCCTTCTCTATAAAACCAACCATGTGTTGGGAAATCTGGTGGAACGGTCATATCCATATCGGTCATCCAAACATCATAAGCAGTTTCGGTAAGAATACCATTTTCTAAATCTCGCATTCCTACAGAAGGTGGAATGTCATTGGATTTATAAACAAATTCAACTTCTTTATTTCGCTCTATAGACTTGTTGAAGAAGTAAGAAATAAACTCCCTTTGGTACTTATCTTCGAATACGGGAGATGGTGAAGTTCCTTCACCAATAAATTTACTTTTACGAGTCACTTTTTTATTGTGTGAGCCTTTGGTACCGCCAAAACTAGCATCCACCCAAAAAATATCCGGATCATACTTGTCTACACCTTCTTTTGCAAAATTAATCCATTCAGCACCTTCAATGGAATGATAGGAAACTAAGGTTTTCATATTTCGTTTTCGGACAGCTTTAAAAACTTCGCCTACAATATCTATTTTAGGTCCAACTTTAGCCGTGTTGTAATCTGATATGTCACTGTCCCAATGTTTTAAATCACTACCATGCCATCCGATTACTCCACCAAATTTGGCTCCCGCAGTTTCGAACAGTTTGGCCCATTCATCTGCATTAAAATTTTCGCCTTTAAATTGTTTGAGCAATTGTTCATCCGTCCAATCTTCTTTTCCTTTTTCATAACTGATGGTCTGAATACCCCAATGACAGTATATTCCGAACTTGGCATTGACTAACCATTCAGGGGTATGGTGATTGCGAAGCGAACTCCAAGCCGGTTCATAATTTTTTTCCTGAGCTTGTAAACAGGAGGGCAGGTATAACAAAATGGCTATTAAAATGAAGACTGTTTTTTTCATAATCGTTGTTTTATTTTGGTAACTGGTTCTGGTATGTATAAGAATATTTTAAGCTAGGTAAGAGCTTGTTTATTAGTTTTTAAAAAAGAGTCGTCCCTCCATTGTTGAGCAAGTCCAAGTAGGTTTTTTGCATTCTTTGAATACGTTCTGATTGCCCGGGCTCATTAATTAAGTTTTTGTTTTTCTTTTCTTGAACATTGTCCTTTAAATCATACAGTTCAATTGCTTTTAGTCCTTTTAGGTTTTTCTTACTATCCGCTATCATGATCAGTTTAAAATTACCTTCGCGAATGGCATGAAAAGGACCTTTTACATCTTGTGACCTATGCATGAGGTACTTGTGCAGTGGTTCAGTAGATTGTTCTTGAAAAATGGGAAGAAGGTTAGCGGAATCTAAAATTTTATTATCATCAAGCGGAATTTTTAATAGAGTCGATAAGGTGGCAAACATGTCTTGACCTATAATAGGTACCTGAGATTCTGAGTTTTTGACAATTTTTCCTGGCCAAACCGCTACGAAAGGAACACGGTGTCCCCCTTCATAGATTGATGCTTTTTTACCTGCCAATCCATTACTGGAATCATGTCCTGCCTGAGTTAAGGCTCTGTTGTGATTAAGACCACCATTGTCTGAAGTAAATACAAAGAGTGTGTTTTCATATTTGCCTGTTTTTTTGAGAGCCTTTATCATCATACCTACTTGGGCATCTAGTTCTGCAATCATATCCCCATGATTACCTAAGGTTGAACCTTTTATTTTTACTCCGTCTAGAGTTTCAGATGGGCTGTGTGGCACGTGAACGGCCTGGCTGCAGTAGTAAATAAAAAATGGATTGTGGTTCTGTTTTTTTATATACTCCACTGCTTTGTTAGCTAATATTGGGCCAGCTAATGAAGGGTTCCAATTAGAATCGCCAATACCATCACGATTACGCTTTCTGTTATCTTCATCATATTCCGTCTGTGCAAACGGAATGTGTACCAGTTTTGAATCTGATTTGAGTTTCATCCACGCGCCATTTTCATAATAGACATAAGGTTTGTTTTGAATCCCCTGAGGAAGTTCTATAGAATAATCAAAGTCGAATTTTTGAGCACCTCCTTCAGTTTTTGAATAATTCTCTGGAGCACCGTTCCAAACGCCGCC
Organism: Zobellia barbeyronii; assembly: GCF_018603515.1. Taxonomy (GTDB): domain Bacteria; phylum Bacteroidota; class Bacteroidia; order Flavobacteriales; family Flavobacteriaceae; genus Zobellia; species Zobellia barbeyronii. Next base: position 64,771 of record NZ_JACATN010000003.1, on the reverse strand, counting down.
TAATCCCCATTTGCCAAAAAATGCCGTGTTATATCCTGCTTTTTTCGCAATCCGAGATAGAGTAGTGGAGTCATCATCAATACCGTCATTTGTTAAGGGAGACCAAACACCCCAAGGGCTATTTGTATTTCTGTATGGATAATTGCCTGTCATCATTGAATATCGGGTAGGAGCACATAAAGAAGCAGGGGAGTGGGCATCAGAAAAGCGCATACCATTTGCAATGAGTTCATCTATATTAGGTGTCGGAACCAATGGTTCTTTACCCGTTCTTTCTTTGTGATAAAAGCCGATATCTCCAACACCAATATCATCGGCCATTAGGATTACAATATTTGGTTGTTCCTTAGCATTAAGGAAACTGCTAAGTCCTGCAAATAAAACTAGGAAGCATATTTTGTTTATTAATGTGGATGGATTCATACGTGTTCTATATTTTAAGTAGTGTTATGGTTTGTTATTGTCTTTCCTTAACAGGTTTCAAATGTTCTTTTTCGAAACCTTCAAAAAAATAGGGGTAATTGTCCCAAGGCGATTCCCCCTGCATTCTTGGGTCGTTCGTCTTTTTTAAATAGGCAAACAAGTCTGTTTTCAATTCGATACACAGGTTTGCATAAGAATCGTCAGAAGCAAGGTTATGTAATTGATAAGGGTCTTCCTTTACATTGTACAGCTCTACTTCAGGGCGTTTTTTAAGTGATAGGTCGGCATAAAATTTTACAGAGGCTTCATCTTTGTTTACAATTAAATATTCACGGGAAGGTCCCGCGTCAATATCTCCGTAAAAACCTTGGTGTGGAGAAGCAAAATCAGGATTACCGGAAGGCCATCTGTCAGGTTCAAAATTTAGCATGTACAACCAATCGCCTTTGCGAATGGTTCGTATGGGATAGGGAGCTCCTCCGGGACGGCAATAGGTGTGGCGTTCCAAAGCCGTAAATACCCGATCTCTTTTAGGGTCAATTTGCCCGCTTTTATTGGACAGCAAAACTTCTAGAAAACTATTTCCTGTAATATCTTCGGGAACAGCAATACCAGCGGCTTCTAGTAAAGTGGGAGCAAAATCAGTGAAGCTTATAAAATCATCTACGTGGTTGCCCCCTTTAATTTTATTGCCCCAACATATGGCTAAAGGCATATGTGTGCCATAATCATAGCAGGTACCTTTTGCACGGGGAAAAGGCATTCCATTATCTGCCGTTACAATTATGATAGTGTTCTCCAACTCTCCGGCTTCTTCTAGCGCTTTGATCATACGACCCAAGTGCGAGTCAAACCATTCTATTTCATTGTAATAATCGGCGATATCATTACGTATCAATTCATTGTCGGGTAAGAATCCGGGTACCTCTATTTTTGAAATATCTTTGCCTGCTCTAGCGCCACTTCCAGCATCGTATCCTCGGTGGGCTTCATGTGACCCGAACCAAAAAAAGAAAGGTTTGCCCTCTTCTTTACTAGAAAGAAATGCATTGAAGTTTTCCGCATAATCTTTATTGGACATATTTTTTGGGGCATCCATTTTAATGTCGTTGAACTCTGGAGCTAATGGGCGTATCTGGTAGGGTTCTTTTTGATTGGCCGGCATATACCCTTTGCCAGAATACCCTGTGCTATATCCGTTTTGGGATAATAGAGTCGAAAAAGTGGTGTATTTTTTAGGCAATCCTCCAAACAATAGTCCCCCTTCTTCAAGTTCCCAAATGTTACGCCCGGTTAAAATGGAAGCTCTTGACGGAGCACAAGAAGACACGTTCGTATAGGCGTTGTTGAATATAACCCCACTCTTGGCAACGCGGTCAAAATTAGGCGTGTTTAACTCTGCCGTACCTTGAGCGGAAGTATGGACAAAAGATTGATCATCGGCAATACAAAAAAGGATGTTTGGCTTTTGTTGACTAGCTGCCTCTGCAAAGCATCCACTTATCAATAGTAGAAGAATTAATAGTGTTGTCTGTTTATTAAAAAAAGTCATCATGTTTTTTGTCTAATATTTATTAAGCCTTAATTGTTCCATTAAATTCAATATTGGAGAGAATTTATGATGTAATTATTTTCCTTTTTCTGTAATTTTTAATCCAGTGTCTTAATCTTAATAGACCTAAATTCTACTCCTTGACCTTCTGCCTGTAGACCAATAAAGCCACTTGATATTGCTTTGCCATCAACTAGCATAGCTGGATCAGAACCTACTATAGCACGACCTCCAATTATAGGGTTGGAGTATTGCAAAACAGTATCTCCTTCCACTATATGCGTTATATTAGATTGCTTATCTACAATTAACTCACCCTTCACCCATTGATTCCATTTGTAAGTTTTGGAACTAGACTGTACCACATGCTGTTTAATTAATTTACCATCTTTATGAATGTGCGTTCCCGGGCTGCATGAATTTCCCGTATGCCTTGGTTCCCCCTCTGTTTCTTCGGCTAAAAATTGAAACTCTACAGCTACAGGCCATTTCTGGTCTTTTAAAATGATTTTTGGGTCTTGTGAATGAAACATAATACCGCTGTTACGATAGGCATGAATAGGAGCCTCGTCCATCCACTGTTCTGTAAAACGATATTCGAATTTAAGGTGATAAGCTGAAAATGGTTTATGATAAAATAAATGTCCAAAGCGTTCTCCAAATTCAGTATAACCATCATAATTTACTTGAATCACACTGTCAACCACTCTAAAAGTATTTGCATAATTATCTCCTAATTCATGATGGTTGAACTTAACTACCCATCCGGCCAAATTTTTTCCATTGAAAAGAACTTGCCAATTTTCCTTATCCGTTTTTTGGTTTTTTAGCTGTTGGCATTGGCAAAAAGTAAGCACTATAGCAAAGCCAAAAATCATTTTATATAATCTCATAAATTTATTTTTTTACATTAATCTTTGATAATTTCATATCAGCCTACTTAGACTCATCAGTGCTTTTCCTTTCCAGGAGGTATCACTCGTGCAAACTAAATGAGTGCATTATTTTTTTGAAATATCCATTTCTAAATCAGTATCAAAATGCTGCATTCGTTTTAAAAGTTTTTTTGCTTTTTTAGCATTCAAATCAATTACATTTTCAGACTCGGATTTATCATCTTTTACATTGAATAATTTAATTTTAAGGTCTGCCTCAGAAAGTTTATGCCAAGAGGTTTTTCTATACCCCTTAATTAAATACTTCCAATCTCCAACACGAATACCGTCAATTTTTGTTGAATTAGAACCATAGAAAATCATTTCTTTTCTAGGTGATTTTTTGGTTTTTCCGCTGAAAAAATATGACATATCGTAACCATCAAACACTCTATTTTTTGGTAAAGAAATACCCGCATAATTAGCTATGGTGGGGAAAATATCAAGTGATGAAACAATTTCATCGCTAACCGTACCAGCTTTTATATTACCTGGAGCCCAGATAATTGCCGGAACACGTTGTCCGCCTTCATACGTATCGAATTTTCTTCCCTTGAGCGGTTTAGCAGAACCGTGACGGTTTGGTCCGTTATCAGAAGTGAAAATCACCATTGTATTTTCATCTAAACCATTCTCTTTTAGTGTTTTTAAAATTTCACCCACACTCCAGTCAATTTCTTGAAGGGCATCATAATACGGGGTAGTTCCACTACTTCCTTTGAACTTGTCACCAACAAAAACAGGCACGTGCGGAAATGAGTGAGCGAAGTATAGGAAGAACGGTTTTTCTTTATTCTGCTCGATAAAAGAAACGGCTTCTTTGGTATACCGTTCGGTAAGTGTTGTTTGATTGGTAGGGTATTCAATAATCTCATTTCCCCGCATTAATGGAGGTTTGTTTTTAAGGTCTTCTTCGGGCACCTTAGTTAGGTTTTTTTCTACTCTACTGATATCCGAAGCCATATGTTCATACGTGTAGTTATCGTTTAATACTACATCTTTTGAAATGTCAATACCTGGAGCAACAGACATGTTATTGCTGTACGGAATACCGTAATACGAATCAAAGCCTTGATTTAAGGGTAAATACTTTTTATCATGCCCCAAATGCCACTTGCCTACCAATGCGGTTTTATAGTTCTTTTCTTTTAAAAGCTCTGCAATGGTTACTTCATCCGGAGGAAGTCCGCCTTCATTCGGTTTAGGAAACAATACACCCGGCACGCCTACACGTTTGGGCATTCTTCCCGTTAATAAAGCAGCTCTGGAAGGAGAGCAGACAGATGAAGCCACATAAAAACTAGTGAGCTTTAGACCCTCTTTGGCCATACGGTCAATATTTGGGGTTTGTAAATTACTCGAACCAAAACAGCTCAAATCTTCATACCCTTGGTCATCTGTGAAGATGATAATGACATTTTTAGACTGAGCTTCTATCTGTGCTGAAGAAAATAAGAACAGAAAAAAGAAAACTATTTTAAATGTATTCATCCTATTTTTTGGTTTAAGGCCATCTCTTTTTTGAAATGTGTGTAATGCTTAATCTTTGTTTGATGAAAGTTTTGAAAAGGCTATAATCAACTTACCCTCCTTTGTTTTTCCAAGTAGTTTTCCTGCAAAATTGATAGCTGTAATTCCGTTTCCGGTGCCGTTGAATTCAATAATAAGGTCATTCCCTTTTTTCTTGGTTTTAATAGCTTTTGATCCCCTTCCAAAATCAACCTCCTCCGTAGCACCGAATCGCAAAGAGGCAAGGTCAATATCTTTTTGAGCATCAAAACCCTGTTCTGAAAACACCAGAATTTTAATCTTTTTTGTGGTTGAATCTATCTTCTTTTTATTCAACATCTTAATGCGTTTATGCACAGTAAGGGGAACAATAATATTTTTAGAACTGTGTTTATCTCTGGCCAAATCATCTGCCTTTGAGACATCTATTACTGCAAGAGAAAGATGAGTGGCTCTACCATACTGGTCCTGTAATACATGGGGCCGCTCTAATTTGTACCAATGGGTTCGCGTACCATCTTCATAGGAAGTATTGTCTGGTGTATATGCCGTTCCGGGATTGAATTTCCAATGGATACCATTTGGGGAACGTAGGTAAATTGCACGATAGTCCCAAAAGGCATTAATCATCATATGGTATTGTACTTCATCTTTCCAAAGTACTGGGTCTTCGTAATTGGAGTTTCTATATTTTTCGGGAATAATTTGGTTGTATCTAATCTGATCGGTCAGAACGGTATACGGCCCTAGAGGATCAGCTGTTTCACTGCGCATCATTTCTCCGGCCTTTGTCACAAATAGAAACCTACCATCTTCTAACTGAACTCCAGATAGATTACGATAATAACGGTACGACAGTTTTTCATCTTCATTTGTGCTTTTCCAATCTACCGTCATAACCCCTAGACGTTTCCATGGGCCATTCATGGTTTTGGAAGTAAATAATGTAGCTTCCCAATTTACCAAAGAATAAAACAGATATGTATCGTCGTTTAACAATATAATATCGGGATTATGGCCCAGCCCATTGTGAAAATCATACGCCGTATCTTCTTTTACCTTGTATGGTCCAGTAGGTGCTTCAGAGACCACATGCGCTACAGTTGAATTTGGCCATTCCCAATGACCTTTAGTTGCGTTTGCTGGCCACCTAGTTACCAACATATGGTATTTGTTGTCTCTATCTTTTACAGGTCTACCACCCCAATAGCTCCACTCAGGGTCTTCAATACCGTTATCCGGGTCACGAGGCAAAACACCCTCCGTTCCCCAAAGATCGGTTCTTAGTTTATTGTGAATGGGCATCGGTAGAATAAGGTCGCTAAAGGAAGCTCCGGAAACTGCTTTTACTTTTGCTTTTACTATTTGAGAAGCCATGCTTTTATTACCTGAATAATCGTGTGCAAATACCAAATAGGAGTTAAGGGAATCTTTTATAGGGGTAAAATCTACATATTTAGAATCCGTAAGGTCATGAGCAATTTGTCGTAGATGGTTCCCGTTGGCATCCCCCCTATAAACCGAATAATTGGCTACATCAATATCTGGGTTTTTCTCCCATTCAATTTTAATCTCGGTATCAAATGCCTTAATTTTTAGGGCTGTTGGAGGGGTAGGGGCATCACTGTCTATTTTCTTAAGAAGTACCTTGTTAGATCCTCCAGATTCTGAGGTGTTGAGACGGGTTACAACGTAGCTATATGTAATACCGTTAATAAGGTTTGTATCCGTAAAGGTAGAGTTAGGGGTAGTATTCAGTTTTTTGTATTCTCCGTTTTCACCTTTGCTTCCGTATATTGAAAATGTACTATCTGGATTTGCTTTTTCATCTTGCCAATCTAACTGAATACCTTGGTCAATAACTTTTCCTGAAAGCTTAGGGCCTTGTTTTTCAGGCGTTTTTATATTCAAGTTCACATAATCTAGATAGACTTTAACGTCTTCACTTGAATAGAATGAGACACGAATATGTGGAGGTCCGGCTACAACATCTGCTTTTGTAACCGTATAACTTCCTGAGAAATGTTCAACAGTTTTGTCAGAGCCTGTGAGTTTCATATTTTCGGCTAAGATGTACTCTTGATTTCCAAAGAATAGATGTAACGAAATAGTACCGTTACTTATGTATTCCAAATCGGCACCAAGGCTCCAATTCAGTTCATCACCGGGTTTCAGGTTTTGATGATCAGAATTGGTGTTCAGGGGTTTAGAATCGATATAAGCATAATCAAAAGAACTAAAATACCGTCCAGTAACCAAACCCATAGAATGACCTTCTTTTTGTGGCTCATTAGAGGGCGTCCAGAAAGGAGACTGCAATCCAAGGCGCCAAGAACCGGCCTTTATCAATTTAAAATCACCATCATTTACATTGGGATAGGGGGCGTTATCCCCAAGAAGAACGCTTTGAGCTGACAAGCCCAAGCTCCAAAAAAGAAAAAATATAATTGATAATAAAGTAAATGTAATTGTGGTTTTTTCTTTTTGCCGATGGTAATTTAAATACATCATTTTCTGAGTTACTATACGATTGTTATATGACTTTAGTGAGAAATTTTAACGCCGCTCAATTTTTAATACATAAGCGAAATCGCATGGTTTTTCTTTTGGAAATGTAACCACCAAACCTTCTGGTTTCTGTTCCCATTTGATATGTTCATTACTTCCCAACATTGAAATATTTTTGATGTCACCTGGATAGAGTTTCCCTTTACTACCTAATGTTCTAATGGTAATTTGTTCTCCTGGCCATTCCATACAAATGGCATATAGGTTTTTACCGTTTTGAGTAAACCGGATATCTTCTGAAGTATATTTTGGAATCAATTCACCATGGTCTTTTCCTTGTCCGTGATGGCCTGGATTGGTTACTTCTGTGGGGCCTTCACCATAAAATATCCATGGCATGGTGTTATAAATAGCTTCCCCATTTATCTTTAGCCAATCGCCCATGGCGTATAATTCCTTCTTGGTTTCCTCGGAAAAACTACCATCGGCCATGGGAGGTACATTTAGAAGCATTCTGCCGTTTTTGCTGGTCATATCAACCAACATATCGATTAATGTACCGGCATCCTTCACCTTGTTTACAGGGTTGTAAAACCAGGTACTACGCCACTCAAAATGACGTTGCATATTAATGTCTGCCATCCATGGGTCATATTGCATACCAAGTAAGTTCCCATCTTCTATATCGCGAAGCCCTATTCCTGGTGGGATATCATGAGTTTTGTAAAATACTTCTACCTCTTTGCCCAAGTCCAAGCCTTTGTTGAAGTAATCACTGATCAATTTTTGTTGGTAGCTTTCCGGAACACTATTTAGTTCATTAGCTCCGTCTGGCAAGAGGCGGCCATTGTCTGTGTAGTTTTTCAATTCTCCTTTTACAGTTCCGCCAAATCCAGTATCAAACCAAATCATGTCTGGCTCGTATTTATCGATAGCTTCTGAAATACGGTCAAACCAAGCTTTGAAAATAGCATCTGAAATACGACCTTTATTAGCAGTGGCGTACTTTGAATTATCTTCATAAGGATTAAGGTAAGTTGGGTCTTCTTTGGATAATTGGCCCCACATACGACTCCAAAAGTCTCCTGTATGGAAAGAGGATATTATGGGCATATTACGTTTGCGAAGTTCTTTTGCTAAACTCCCATATATATCTACATTAGGTCCTTTGTTTACGGAATTCCAATCCGTTATATCACTATCCCAATTTACGACACCACTACCATGCCATGCCACGGGCCCACCAAATTGGGCACCTGCTGCTTGCATTAAATCTGCCCACTTTTCAGCATCAAATTTTTCACCTTTCCAAGTATCAATAGCTTCCAGAACGGTCATTTCTGGATTTTTAGAAGCTACTTGTACGGTCTGAGGACCCCAATGGAAATAGATTCCGAATTTCATTCCATAAAGCCAATCTGGAGTAGTGTGCTTTTGTAAAGACGACCAATCTGCTTGATATGGCATAGCCACTTTTTCACTTATCGTTGCTGACTTTTGAGCAAAACTTAGTGTAGCGGTCAAGAAAAATAGAATGAACGTATTTAACTTAAAAAGGATGGATTTGGTTGGACTTTTCATTTAGTTCTTTGGTTTTAAATTCCTAATGATAAGAATGGCGTCTGCCTCGTATCGCCATGGACGAAAATCCCAAAAACCAAGTTCTACCATTTTATATTTCTCTTTAGGTGTGAATTCTCCAGTAATGGTATTAAACCATTGTTGCGTTGCATTTTCGTAATTGAACTCTTTTGAAATTTGAACTTTAGCAGACGTATAATGATTCTCTTTTGGGGTATACATCATAATGATGCCGTCTTTTTTATTGGTCAGGTTATAACCACTACCGTTGTAGCGAGCATTAGGTTCAAAGTTTTCAAAAGGGGCCGTATCAAAGAGTTTTTGCATATGAGTGAAATACTCAAAATGAGGCTTTTCAAAATCATCAGGCTGTTCAAACGGGTTGTGGATTAGAGCATTCCAAGAAGCCCCTTGCCAATAATACGTGGTGTAGCCACCTGCAAAAAGGCACATATAATTTCTGCGCAAACAAACTTCTGCATTGGCGTAAGCCCCAGGAAAAACTACATAGGGCGATTCTTCATAACCGCCGTGTTCAATATTGAAAATAGGTTTGTTCGGAAAATCGTTGCGAGCATTTAGCATATTTTGGTATAAAGTATGTTGCCAGTTTTGCATCGAAATAAAATCGACTTCATCCGCATGGTTTCTACAGAATCCGTAATCATGAACGGATACCAACCTATCATAAGAATCTAGGTTTCTAGTTCGTTCAATACGTTCCGAAATATAGCCGGCAGTCGCCCTTGTTTTGTGAAGCGCTTCTTTTGAAACGTCCCAAACTATATTCGGAAAAGCTTGGTATCGTTTTATGACATAATCATAATATCTGTTGTCTGCCTCAGATTCCATTTCCGGCCAAGACACTAGTTTGTTCCAAACGTAAATCATGAGATGACTAACGATTTCTTGATCGTGCATTTCTGAGATGACCTTGTCAAAATGCTTAAAAAAGTCAATATTTAAAGAACTATAGTCCGGTTTAGAGTTGGACCCTAGAAAAGGAAAAATATCTTCACGCCCGCCATATTCATGTTCAGGATGTTCGGCCAGACGCTTGTCTTTTGGCCAAGAAACGTCGTATGAATACACGTTCATGACCACCTGATTGAAGCGATATTCGTTTATTAGCGATAAGAGGTGCTTAGTCTTGGCAATATCTTTCTCTCCATAATCTAGTGCAAAGAGCCAATCGCACTCAAAAGCTAAATTGAAGTAATGGGAACCGTCTTCATAAAACAAATGTTGAGGATTATTTTCATTAAGTACGATACCTCCATGGCGTTCTGCTTTTTTATTTTCTGAGATTGAAATCTTTCCCTTTTTACCGTTTAAACCCTTGAGTTCAGAAGTTATTACGAAAGATTTTTCGCCAATGATAGCACTAGAATATCGTAAAACCCATGTGCCGTTGTCATTATAGAAAAGAGGAATTTGTTGCGTTCTTGTACCGTCGGTAACTTCAGCAGTGGCAGTAACTTCAAAAGGAGCCTTTACTTTTTTATTTACAGGAAAGATTAAATCAATAACTTCCCATTGTTGGCATTCTATGACCGTATTAGCCTTTGGATTCTCAAATATTTTGGACTGTGAACTGCCTATAAAAGGAAGCAAAAGTGCAAAGCAAAATGTAGAAAGCGTTTTTAAGTATGTTATCATTTTTGTTCTCGTTTTAACTATTATTCTGCCCAACCTTCTGTTGCTCCGTTTAGATAGGTTACAAACCAACCACTGCCCCAAGCGGCGCACCAGAGTACATCTTTGTTGTAGGGGTCAGGTTTAACGTCTACGATTTTATCTGGTTGGCCTAAACCTTTATTGATTTTTTTCCAGTTGTCTCCTCCATTTTGACTCAAATAAACACCCGGATTCATGAATTCGCCAGACATGCTAACTTGTTGACCTGCAGCACTGATTACGATTAGTTTTGAATCAACTGGTGAGGTTTCTGCTTGCCAGACAAAAGGAGCTTTAAAAATTTGTTGCCAAGTTTTACCATTGTCCGTACTGCGCCAAACTCCGCCTTCTTCATAAGTACCACCACGTTGCCCGGTAGAAATAAGTATATCCTTGGTGTTGCGGTCAATAAATACATTGTTCACCGAATTTATGACGGATGGAATAGTCATTTTCTTCCAGTTACTTCCTTTATTCTTAGAAATATAAAGTCCGCCATTTTTATCATTTAAAGCAGCGTATAAGGTTTCTGGTTGGTCAGGGTGCATAATAATGCGACGCACACTGGCATTTTTGTGAAAACCGGTATTGCTCAATTCCCAAGAAAATCCACCATCAAAAGAACGATAGAAACCATAACCGCCTTTGGTGAGTTCTTGAGCTTTTCCACCGCCTATTTCTGAAATTTTTCTAGTGGTTGAACAGAAATACATGTTATTAGGATTGTTAGGATCAATCAGAAGTGAGTTTTGAGCCGCAACACTTTGCCAAGAGTTATTGGCCGCGTCAAAAATTGTGGCAATGTTTTTCCAAGTTCTTCCACCATCTGTGGTCTTGCGAAGTTTACCTCGGTGTTCTTGTCGCCATGCTAATATGAAAATAGTATTTGGGTCATTTGGGTGTACTGCTACGGTAGAGATGGAATGGGCACCATGATTACCGCTATGATCATGAACTTGACCTTCTATTTGTTCCACAGCAACGGCTTGCTTGTCTGGCCACCCGTCTAAATCAGTAGTTTGCCACAACCCATGTTCGCCACTACAGAGTATGCGTCTATTTTTAATACCCGTTTCTAAAAGCATAAACCTACCAGGAAGATTACTATCACCTCTACCAATCCATTTGTTACTGCCTTTAGAAGTTTCAAAATCATCTACTTGCTTCCATGTCTTGCCTTTATCGGTTGATTTTAGGGTTTGCTGATCTATACCAATGTAAACATTTCCTTTAGGGTCAATAGACATCATCCGGTTACCGGAAGAACCTGAAGTACCATTCATATAGGTCTGTAAATGCGCGAATTCAATATTGGTCCCAGTGGGGTTATTTCTGTTTTTCCAATACTCTAAATCATTATTTCCTTTCCAATAGGGACCGTATCTGGCGCATGTAACCCAAGTTTTTCCACCATCTAAGCTTCGCCATACATCACCTGGGCCAAAAGTGAAATCGTGTTTACGGTTATAGGATACATAGATTTCGTTCTTGTTCAAAGGGTTAACTACCAATCTATTGAAAACAGGAAGGATTTTAGTAGGAAGAGAAGAGAATTTTTCTTTCGATTTATTTTTAGAGATACCGAACCAATAACCCATCGTTTTATGGAAACGATCAACTTCTGCCGTGGAGTGGAGGGCTGTCATGTCAAAAAATAGATTCCCTGTAATGTTACTCCAGTTTTCACCACCATCGGTACTTTTAAAAACACCTCCTTTGGAAGTTATTGTAGTTCCTTTTTCTTCATAAACCGTTTGGTCTACCACAAACAGAACAAACTCGCCTGTCTTTTGGTCATAATAAGATGTTAGGTCACGCGGTAGGTTGCTAGGAAGACCATTACCTCCTTTTGTCCATGAAAGTCCACCATCGTTACTAAGCATTAATCCGTAATTGGTTACCATTACAATATCTAAGTTGTTATTAGGATTAACAATGATTTTACCAACATCCGTCTTTTCGGGAAGGCCTTTGGTGATTTTATTCCAAGTCTTTCCCTTGTCCATAGACCTATAGATAGAACCGTAAGCTGCATATTTAAAAAAGATGCCGTTGGGATTTTCCGCTGATCTATGGTTGCTCTTTACATTCCAAAAATCGCCTGCACCTGCATACCAGATATTGTCATTGGTTGGGTCTACGGAAAGTTCACTTAAGCGTGTGCCCTGTTGTTCATAATACCAACCCTTTTCAAATGATTTAGGGTCGTTAGGGTCAATGTTTACGTCTTTATGGCTTCCGCCTAATTCCCTAGTTTTTTTCCAGTGATGACCCTTATCAATAGTTTCAAAAACCCAACCGTTCCAATCAATCGCCATCCCGTAATCAGGATTTTGTAATGAAAATTCAATATCTAAAACTCGTTTCATGTCATGACCCAAACCATCAGGGTCTTTCAACGATTGCCATGATTTTCCGTTGTCCCATGAGCCATAGCTCACATGCATATCCGGACTCATGAACATTACAGTTTCATCAGTAGGGTGGTTCCAAAATTCTTCACAATAACCGGACATGCCAGGACCAAAATTTTTCCATTCAACGGAAGGGTCGGATGCTATTTTTTCCGTTTTAATTTCTTGAAAAAAATCTGACTTTCCTTGTGCCTGTAGATTATGTCCCAAGAAAATAGTTAGGAGAAATACTATTGTTTTTTTCATAGCTCAGTGTTCTAAGTTGTGCTTATTTATGATGTTGTTATTTTTTAATCCACTCTAATTTATCAATGCTCACTCCTCGGTACGGCCACTCTACACTAGAGATATACCATTGGTTATCTTCGCCTTGAAAAATCTCGGGAGCATGGGCATTTAATACGGCAATTTCTTTCTCTTGGTCCGAGCCAAAGTCGTTCAGGTCGTTGGAGTTGTATACATAAGCTTTATGGGTATAAGCACCTTGTATGTCTTTGCCGTCCCAGCCACCTTCCCACGCGCAAACAAAAAGGTAAAAGGTATTGTTGTGAAACAGTAGGGATGGCGATTCAGGATCAAACTTGTTGGTCTTAAGAATGATTTTAGGTTTACTCCAGTTAATCAAATCTTTAGAAGTTACCATTCGGACACTTTTTATTGAGCAATACGTCAGATAATACGTGCCTTTATATAAAAGTAAATTAGGGTCTCGTGCACCATCTGGGTCCGAAAAAAGCTCTCCTTTTGGTTCCCAATCATATAGGTTGTCAGAGACTGCCAATCGCATTGGGCTATGGCCATAAACCATCTGAAAGAGTCCGTCTTTTCTAACAATATAAGGTGCGTGGTTAGCAGCTATTTCTCCAGGACGGTCTTTTGGAGTCAATATTTTAGGGAGATCATTATAGTGATGTTCTTTTACCGTTTCTTTAAAATCTGTTGCTTCTGATACGGCATGAAAAGAACCATGCTCGCCTTCGTGTATGCCATTATTGAGAGGGGTTGTTTCTACCAATGGGTGGGTAATCCCGAATATATGCCACTTACCATCATCTCCCTTTACAAAAGTATGGTCGTTGGGAACCCATTCATCATACCATTTTCCTTCTTTTAGGTTTGGTGTATCGGGGGCGAAAAAATAATCACCATCAGGCTTATAGATTCGTACATATTCATTGGCCTGTTGTGGTACCAATAAATTCTCTTGAGCCATAAGCCCAGTTTGAAAGAGTAAAAAAGATACTGCTAAAAATTGAAAGGTTCTAGTTTTCATTTGGTATAGTGTTGCTGGTAAGTTTGTAAGTATCGGTAAATACTGTGGTACTAAAGTTCGTTTAAGTCTATGTTCAATATGTGTTTAGAAATACGATTTAAAGCGGCCTTATCACCCTCAAAATGATAGGTTTTTTGCAGGTGTTGAATAGCTTCTTTCGGTTTTAATTCTCGGGTACTTGAAGATGACTCTAGTTCATAAAAAGGACCGAGTTGATCACCGTTTTCTAATGGGCCATCATTATAAGAGTTTACAACATCACCTTTATAAGGATGCTCTTGTTCGGCCCAAACGGAATTTACATAAGTGGTATCTCCCTTAAAGCTATATTTTACAATAGTGAGGATATTCTTTTTTGAATCATAACTGCCGATGTAAGGAATGATGTTTTGCGGCGGAAGTCCCAGCTTAAACCTATATGTACCATTACCTTTGTAAAGCACATGTTTGTCCGTAATGGTCAAACGCTCTGGGGGTACTGTACCAAAGTATGAACTGTTCAGGGCCAGTTTGTTGTTATAAGGTAGTATAACGGTAGTATTTTCAGAAGGAATAAACATTCCCAAAATCCAAATAGATAATAGTCCGGTGTCTTTAGACCATGCTTGTGTTCCCATATTTACGATTTCATTTTCAGACTGATAGCCTACAAAGTCGATTTGTTTTAAGTCGATATTCAGTTCTTTTTCTATTTCTTTTTGATTGAAAATCGAGACCTTTCTATTCACCTCAATATCAAATTTGAAATCTTGGTAGTTCACCAAATTCATCTTCTTTTGAAAAGTAACAGTGCTTTCGTTTTTTGCTATAACATCAAAAGATTCGGTATCTAATTCTTTGGGTGTGAACCAATTTTCAAAAGAAAATTCTGTTCCCTTTTTAAAGAAAATGGAGTACTGACCACCTTCAGGGCCAATCCAAAAACGGTCTTCGCCACCAAACGGGTTAATATGCTTTTCAAACTTTCCGGAGGCCAACAAATCATAATGCATCCACCCGTAACTATTGCCTTTTAGACCATTTGAAGTACTGGTCATTACTCTACCCTGTAACGCGGGAGACACTATAAGCAGGCTTTTGCCTTGATTTGCATTTAAGGTGATTACCTCTTGGTGCTTTTTTAGAAAATTCAAGTCTTCACCAAAAGTGTTTTGAGCTTGAAGGTTTGCACCAAATGCAAATAAAAGTCCGGTACAGAATACTAATTTTAGGTAGTTGGTCATTGCTTTGCAGTTTTAGTTCCCATTCAGCTTTTTAGTAGCGTTTATTGCACGCTCTCGTTGTTTAGCATTCAGTCCATGCTCCAACAAATACTCGAACTTAGGCGTGTTGTGGTGGCGTTTCATTTGTTTGTCATCAACATCTAGGCTCAGGTCGCAATCAAAACGGACTAAGACTACATGGTTCTTTTTCCAGTCGCGCGTAGGGTTCGCAAAATGGGAAATTCCCCAAGTAATTCCGCGACCATCTTTGGTATCGGTAAAAGCATCAGCAACAAAAGGCCCACCTGCATCGGGCATCATTTCTACCATAGCAGCTATTTCAAAATTCACCCAATCTTCGGCATATTGTATGGTGTTCAGTTCATTACCATCTCTAATGGCAAAAGCAGCAACCCCTTTTTTAAATGGAAACAAAGTAGTCTCGTGTCCTGAATTTAGTATTGGATTCAGTGGGTGTTTTTCAAAAGGACCTAATGGGTCATCTGCTATGGCCAGCCCATGCATGCGGACATTACCTTTAGTTTTGGTTTTGCCAAAATCCGACTTATAATACAGGTAAATTTTACCATTATGAACTATAGGGTAGGGGTCATGAATTGAAAACTGGTCCCAAGAGCCAGGTGCGCCGTTAGGTATTACTTCTTTCTTAAAAGGTGTCCAAGGGCCATTAGGAGAATCAGCATAAGAAACCGCAACGGGACAATTGTCCCCTCCACTTTTTCCTGGAGCTTCAGAAAAAGCTTGGTAGTATAAATAGTATTTGCCCTTCCATTTTAAAACATCTGTTGTGGTAACAGAACGCCAACCTACTTGTGGTTTTGGAGGTCTAGGAACTGCAACACCTTGCTCTTCCCAAGTAAACCCATCTTTTGATGTCGCGTAGAAAATATCGGCTAAATCCCAATCTGCAGAAGGAATAGTGTCATTAGATTCTTCAACCCTTGGAATGCCTACTGGAGCCACAGGAGTTTCCCGGTGAGTATACCAAATATAGTACTTCCCATTTTCGAAAATCACTTTAGAAGGGTCTCTTCTAGATATAGTACCATCATTATCGTGGTAATCAAAACCCTTAAGTTCCGTATACTTAAACTGGGTAAATAATTCGTTGGATTCAGGACGGGCACCTAAATAATTATCATAGTTCCGTTCTAAAGCAGCGCTCAAAGGACGGTTGGGTTTCTCTTCTGGTAAATCATACGGAAAAGCTTTTTCTTGTCCATAGGAAAGAAGAAAACTGCTAAGACTTAATACGGTTAAAATAAATTGTTTCATAATTCTGTTCTAATATTAGTGGAGTAATAAAGCTACTTTTTCTGTCTTTAGACGCTTGAAAAAGGCATCACTTTTTTGAGGAGCTTGCCTGCTGACACCCATTCCTATCAGAAAGAAGGTTGATGGAACTATTTTAGATAGGATGGTTTTGCTCATACCATTTTGGATTTTTGTGTAAACCGAAGTCTTTTTAATTTATCAAATTGATGTATAACGTATTTTGATCCAATGTGCTTTTGCTATCCCCATTTACTGGGCGGATACTAGCTGTTAGTTTATAAGGAGCGTCTGTAGATAATTTTTCATCGACTTTAATAACAGAAGTTAGATTAGCATATCCCTCGTAAGCGATAAACTTAGATTCAGCTATTTTTTCACCTTCATCATCAAATAATTTTAATTCAATTTCTCGGTCTTTATTTGCTTGATAGGTGAGAGGTATTTCTATAGATGTAGACTGTTTTTGGGCAATGATAGGACTGTCAAACGATACATTTTCATTGTAAAGGTTTATACTATTTTTTTCATCGGAATTTGGATTGTTGCTATCAACCAGTTTGTAAGCCCTAACCCAATCATAATAGACTGTATTTTTAGTAGGGTCTGCAAGTTCTTTGTCTGTTGGTAGTTCAATCCAAGGAAAGGGGTAAGTCTCCGAAACCAAACGCATGAACATAGGTTGGTCAAAAGGCTTGTCTTTTACTTTATCATAAAACTTTTGGTGTTTTGGCGTCCGGTCATTGTAATAATAGCTGGCTGTACTTTCGTCTTGCCACCAACCGCCGTAGATATTAAAGTCTTCAGAAGTAAGTTTGCTGTCTTCAAATTTGACTTGTGGTGCTCGGTAATCCTCTTTGTTACCCTCGCAATCCGTATACCAAAAATGTGAATTGGAGTGCATGCCACTGGCAAAATAACTTCCGCTGAAATCACCTTCTCTACCAACCGATTCGTGAATGTCCCATTCCAATCCGTATTTATCACAATCGTTAGGGCCTGTAAAATTATTAGAGCTAGAAAACCAAAATGTTGTTGACATCGTGGTTGCTGCAGCTTTTACCCGACATTCATAATATCCGAATTTGGTAGATTTTTTAGATACCACAGCGGCACCGGCTATGTTAAAAGTAATGTCTTTGCCGTATGCATGGACTATAGTGTCCTTTTCAAATTTTTTGCCTTCCATTTTCAAGAAACCATCACTAACCGAAACCTGTGATGGCATAAATAAACCAGGTGCTCTACCAATCCAACTAGGATGGTGGTCATACCATTTTGTAGAATCCAACTCGGTTCCATTAAACTCATCAGAAAAATCAGGGTTTAGCACCCATCGCTTACCCATAGGAGGCTTAGGTGGCCCTTGACGCGTTTCTTGTTCTGGAGAAACTTTGGCTTCGGGTGGGGCTTGAGCAAAAAGACTACCGGTTATAAAAGCGAAGATTACAATAGCTGGTTTTAGAATCATTTGAATATTTTTTTATTTTTTCAACTTTAGCGGTTCTACCTTTCCTATACCATTTACCGGAGCATCGTGCTCCGTTTCATGTAAATCAAACTTAGGAATAGTTTTCAATAACTTATCGCGTTCTTTTCTATGCGCTTCGGATACCTTGCTCCAATCTTTAATTACAGGAAAACTGATTAGGTCTTGAGGAGTTTTGCTCACATCATACCAAACATTATTTCCATCTTTAAGTACGAGGTTTCCTCTTACTATTTGGGTCTCTTTGTGATACCCGTAAATCCACTCTCGATGCGTTTTTTTATTCGTCGTTAAAAATGGAATAAGACTTTCTCCGTTGATTTCGTAGCTGTCCGGTATTTTCACATTAACAATATCTGCAATGGTAGGAAGCATGTCTGACATATTTGCGAGTACATCTTGCATACCTTTTTTGGTGAGGTTCATACCCGGAGCGTAAATGATAAGTGGCACGTGGGTTCCTTTTTGTGAAACTGGACTAGATTTTCCATAACCACTTGTTCCGTTATCTGCACAGAAAATAAAAATGGTGTTGTTCTCAATACCAAGCTCTTTTAGTTTATTCATGTACTTCCAAACTTGATAATCTAGATAATTGACATGGTTGTGAATACCACTTTCTGTAACAGTTCCGTGCGTGTCATATTTGCCATTATCTCCCGTAACATTGGGTGTAACACGAGTATATTTATTGCCGTCCCAACTAATTTTTGGAGTTCCTGGCCATTTGTTTCCAGAATTAGGGTTAAGAAAATCCCATGCGTCATGACCTAGGTGGCTCGTGTGGTATACAAAGAAGGGTTCCTTTTCTTTTTGCTTTCTTTCCATGAAATCAAAAATAAAATCTAACTCCACATCAGGCCCAAAGGTGTTTAACCCAAAATCTTTTTCCGCTTTTTTAGTATTGGGCCACCAAACAAATTCTTTGTTCGTTCCCGGATAATTCTTTAGCTGCACATGCGGTTTCCAGTACCAACCGGATTGCACATAACTTTTCTTGTGAATTTCTTTATTGGTGTCTGCATTGAAAATCTTCTTTTTTCCATCTTCTTTTCTAGTTTCTAATCGGAAGTCCGTGGTATGAATGGCTTTGTTGTAAGAGCCTTCACCAGGTGTAAAACAAGCTTCGTCAAACTGAAACCCTTCAATATTCATTTGCGTTTTTCCTGCCCAAAATGTAGCGTAGCCTCCAGCTTTAGCCACATTAGCTATGGAGTGCGGAGAACTGTCATATAAGTCCCAAATGCCTTTGCCGTTGGGCGCCTTGCCTTTATCCTTATTGTGCCACCATTTATGTAAATGCGCATACCTTCCCGTCATCATCATTGCCCTACTAGGCCCACAGACCGTTGCTGCCCATGCCGTTTTAATATAACACCCATCTTTAGAGAGTTGGTTAAGCACGGGTGTTTCAGCTCTGTATTGAGGCTCTGAGGTATTACCTCCCTTTGGAGGACTCCAAACTGTAGAATCATAAATGGGTAATTCACGAGCGCTAATATCATCAGCGTATAAAAGGATGATATTAGGTTTTTCTTGGGCCGTTCCAACAGATGAAATGGTAAAGCAACCAACTAAGGCCCATATGATTTTGTGATTCGTAAATTTCATTTTTCTAGTTTGAAGCTGTTTTAAAGTAAGTTGATTTTATATGCTGAATGGACTTAATAAAACTCCCAAAAACCATATTTCTCTCCTTCAATATTTTCTTTGGTGTCGCCCAATTCTTTAGCTTTCTCTTTCATTTCTTGTTGCATAGTTTTCACTTGCTGCGCATATTCTGGAAAGAAGGAAAGGTCATAAACTTCCCAAGGGTCATTTTTTATATTGAATAATTGGGTAACACGGGAACCTTTTACGGTTTCTCCGTTTTTTTTGTCATAATTATTGGCACGTACGTACTCAATTAATTTATAATCACCTTTTCTATACGCTCTTTGGAATTGTTTGTAGGCGTGGTACGTATAATCGCGAACACTTGTTTTCTCTTTATTGATAACAGGTAAGAGACTTTTGCCTGTTACAGAACTAGGCGCGTCAACATCGATAAAATCGAATATGGTTGGGAAAATATCAAAATTGTAGGCAAAGGCATCTCTTTTACTGCCCTTATCTTTTATAAGATTTCCTGAAAAGACAAGTGGAATATGAACTCCGTCTTCATCATAAATATTCTGTTTTCCCATTAAGCCGTGGTTTCCAACTGCAAGACCACTATCACCAGCAAAAACGATTAACGTATTCTCATAGGCACCGCTTTCTTTCAATGAAGCAATGACTTTACCTATTTGGTCATCTAGATGCGTAATAATGGCATAGTAATCAGAAAGTTCTTGTTTGGCAACTTCTGGTGTTCTGGGCCACACGGCCAATTCTTCGTCTCTAAGGAACATATCTCCATTGTCAAAAGGGTGTTGCGCCATATAAGAAGGAGGAAGTACGATGTCTTCAACAGGATACATGTCTTTGTATTTCTGTGGTGCCTGTCTTGGGTCATGTGGTGCGTGAAAAGCTAAATACATAAAGAACGGGTCTTTCTTTCTATAGTCTGTAATAAATTCGGAAGCACTTTCTGCATAGATTTCAGAGGTGTGTGGGCCATTTTTCTCCGTACCAGACGGACCTCTTTTCTCATCTTTAGTTACTGGTCTGCGAACGACTTTTCCGTTTTCATCATATTCCAATAGGTAGCCATCTTCAAATTTGTAGTCACCATCTTTTTTCCAGTCCCACAAAGGCATACGAAAATGGTCGACTAGATATAAACCTCTGGACATAAGCCTATCTCCCGAATCAAAAGAACGTGCCAAGGAAGCATTATCTTGATGCCATTTTCCAACAATATGGGTGTTGTAATCCTGGGCTTGTAAAGCTTCGCCTATAGTTTTATGTTCAGGAGGAATACTGTGTCCTTGCCCTTCTAAATCAAATACGTTTCTGCCAGTAAGCAACATAGCTCTACTAGGAACACAGGTGGCACCGGAAAATGCTCCCATTAGATAACTGTTGGAAAATGAAACTCCATCGGCAACCAAAGTATCCATATTTGGTGTTTTTACTTGCATTCCGCCCAATGCATGTACCCCTGAAAAGCGGTGGTCATCTGTATAGATAATAAGTACATTGGGTTGGTCTTTCTTTTTTGCTTTGCGTTTTTGTGCATTGACCGGAAGAGCCGATAGCGTACTAAAAACGACTAAAAAGCAAAGGGAAAATCGATTTCTAAAATTCATAATGTTATTCTGATTGAGTTGTATTGGTGTCCACTAAAACTTGAGATTCTCTTTTATCGTCACCGTTTAAAGTAAACACGACGTTGTTGGTTTGTATACTTTCTATATGCCTTCCGTAGAGGCCGTAGGCAGGTAGTATTTTAAAGAAGCTGAATTCTGGATACCTCTCAACATCTTCCACAACTTTGGCCATGGTATCTTCTTCTGAGCCTCCGCCCGGTAGTTCCAATTCAATATTTTCTAAAGTTATTTTACCAACTTTATGGTCTGGAGTTCCCGTAATTAATATGCCCGAAGGTGGTTTTACCCTAGAGCTATCCAAAACCCGGGCATTGCCTTTAATATTTTTGATAACTACATTAGTGATAGAGCCAACCGCTTGTTTTTCGGCATCGCGGTAGGTACGCAAACGTTCTCCAAGCCTAATAAAAATAGGCATATCTACTCGGTCCATTTGAATGCCGTCTATAGTCACATCGTGAATATTGGCGCCGTCCACACTTAAGATTTTGATGCCCCCTCCTTTGGTGTCATAAATCTGGCAGTTTTTAATGTCTATGTTGTACATGTCTCCCATAGACTCGGTTCCGAACTTGATCGAACCCCAGTCACTTCTGAGCTTACAATCGCTAACTTTTACGTTATAGGTGGGTTTTGGACTCGTGGTCTTAATGCAAATAGCATCATCGCCTGTGTTGATGTCGCAATTTTTAATAACAGCATCGTAACTGGAATCTAAGTCAATTCCATCATTGTTTTTATGGGCGTGACTATAAATGGAAACGTTATCCACCAAAATATCATTGGATTGATAAAAATGGCAAGTCCACGCAGCTGGTTGGCGTAAATGAACATCTTGTACTTTAATTTGAGAAGAATTTACGAACCGTAAAAGAAAAGGCCTGTTTGAGCCAAAACCTTCGGTTTCGGTAATGTTCAGCTCCTTAATTTTTGCCTTTATGTTTTTTGATAGAAAAGCTTCCCCGTTTCCATCAATAGTCCCCTTACCGGTTACGGCAATGTTTGTAGCATTTTTTGCGCCAATAAGGCAATTGCCCCTTTTTTGTCCCGTAGCATCAGTAAACGTATCTATACTTTGGTAATCTAAAGGATTGGAGCTCCCAATTAGTTTAGCATCTTTGGCAATATGAAGCGTAACATTATCTTTTAATAGCAGCGAACCTGAAACATAATCTCCTTTTTCAAGTATTACGGTACCGCCTCCATCTTGGTTACAGGCATCAATGGCTTGTTGAATAGCCTCTGTATTTACTGTTTTTCCATCGGCTATGGCACCAAAATCAGCAGCGTTGTAACTATCTGATTTTGTATTACAGCCTACAAACAGAATAAGAGTGATTAATAGACCTATATAATGTAGTTGAATCTTCATTTTAGTTTCTCTGGATTTGTTCCTTAGTAACGATTTTTTTATTTAAGTAAATCTTACTT
The DNA here is from genome assembly GCF_018603515.1 of Zobellia barbeyronii. Classification (GTDB taxonomy): domain Bacteria; phylum Bacteroidota; class Bacteroidia; order Flavobacteriales; family Flavobacteriaceae; genus Zobellia; species Zobellia barbeyronii. Next base: position 42,230 of record NZ_JACATN010000003.1, on the reverse strand, counting down.
ATTTCGCTATTTGTGACGTTTTTTAGAACAATTGGAGCTCTTTTGTCTTCGTTTACCGTCTTTATTCTGAAATTTTCAACAATCAATCCATCTATGTGACGAGCATAAAGTCCGGAAGCGGGTAGGGTACCCACTAAACTGAATTCTGGCCACCAACCATTAAGTACTTCTGGGGTGTATTCTTTGATATCTGTTTTTTTTGCATCTTCTTTAGTCCCGCCACCAGAAACTACAAATTGAACATCTTTGATAGTGACATCTTCAATTGAATGCCCTGGGAAGCCTGTTAGAAAGAAGGCTGAGTTTTTATCTAGCTTGGAATTGTCTACCACAATATTGCTAAAGCTAAAGTTGTGCATTCTCTTTAGCGGCTCAAACTGGCCCTCAGGCGTATCTACGGAAGCAATTTGTTGTGCGAAAGTCATGAAAATTGGGCGTGGTACATTTTCCATTACCAAATTACTGAAGACCATATTCTTCATTTCGCCACCTTCGCATTGCTGAATTTTAAGTCCCGAATCCTGAATATTCTTAAAAGTACAGTTGGTAACGGTAACCGATTCTATATTTCCGCGAGATAGGAGTCCAATGCGCATTCCGCCCCATTTGGTACTAAAATGGCAATTGCTGACTGTAATATTTTTACAAGGTTTGTCCGGTCTTGAGGCTTGCAAGCAAATACTATCATCACTATTATCAAAATTACTATTGTTTACGCGCACGTTTGTACATCCATCAAAATCCAGCCCGTCTCCGTTATTGTTTACGCGACTTATGATGTTGATTCCGCTCACAGAAATATTATCACAGTAGAGCCAAGCAGACGTCCATGCCGCAGGATTGATTAGGGTAATATCATTAAGGTGGATGTCTTTCACGTTTACAAACCTGATCATCATTGGTCTACCACCTTTTTTCTTGGTGAAGTTTTCTTTGTGCCCATTCCCGTCAATAGTTCCATAACCTTCAATGGCAATGGAACGTGCGTCTTTGGCAAAGATCAAGCAACGATCCATGTGAGGTTCGTTCTTGTACATATTCTTATGGGTGTCCGTTGCATAATCATCATAATTGGGACTCCCAAGAAGTGTTGCTCCATTTTCAACGTGAAGGGTAACAAAATCCTTTAAGTAAATGGTACCTGTTACTACTGTTTTACCAGCGGGAATCAAAACCCTGCCACCGCCATTTTTGGTACATGCATCTATGGCGCTTTGTACGGCTTTGGTGTCTATAGTAACACCATCGGCCTTTGCGCCAAAATCAAGTACATTAAAGTCTGTGGCTGCCGCCTGCAAATAAAATAATGAGCATATAGCAAAACAGAAAAATCGAGATATTTTCATTTGAATCATTTTGTTTTAACTATTGTTTTTGTGCTTTCCAATCCGTTAGAAGAAGCAGAAATTGTAATGTTTCCTGCAGCTTCGGTAGATTTTACTACGAGTAAACATTTTCCATTAAATGCCTTGATCTTAGCATCTTGAAACGACTCTAAAGAAGCTGGGTTTCCATTACCCACAGCGGCAAGAATTCCAGCGCCTTCTATGGTAAATTGTACTTGGTTATCGGCATTAGGAATAAGGTTTCCATCCGCATCTGTAATATCTACTTCAATAAAAGAAAGGTCTTTTCCGTCGGCAGTTATTTCCGTACGGTCTGCTGTTAAGCGTATTTTTGATGCTTTTTTAGCTGTTTTAATTACTTTTTCAGCAACAGCTTTACCATCTTTATAACCAATTACTTTTAAGCTTCCCGGTTGGTAAGGAACATTCCAACTCAATCTATATTTTGAAGTGTACATTCCTTTTTCAAATCCACGGAATTCCGCTGGGATATCGGTAGTATCAACTCCTTTTACTTTTTTACCCATTGACTTTCCGTTCACGATCAATTCTACTTCATCACAATTGGTATAGGCATAAACTGGAATTTCTTCACCTTCTTTTCCTTCCCAGTTCCAGTGTGGTAGTACATGAACCATAGGCTCTGTAGTCCATTGGCTTTGGTAGAGGTAGTATCTGTCTTTTGGAAATCCACATAAATCTACTGGAGCAAAGTAAGAGGCGTGTACTGGCCAATCTGCATTCCAATATCCATCCGTAGAATTATCGCGACCACCGTAAGGGGTAGGTTCGCCAAGATAATCAAAGCCCGTCCACATAAATTCACCTAAAAATGTAGGGTTTTCGGCTTGTACGTCAAACTCAACATCTGGAGGATATGCCCATGGAGGACCAACAGTTACGTCATAACTAGAAACTTCCAACGTTTCCTTCTTATGGTCATGTGTAATAGGTAGGGCGTAAGTACCACGGCTACTGGTCTGCGATGAGGTCTCCGAACCGTAAACAATCATATCAGGGTTTTCTCTAATCACTTCCCCATAATCAAAAGGCTTGTAGTTAAGACCTACAATATCTATCTGATAGGCTAGTTTATTTTTAAATGCTCCTGGGTAATTATTGAAACCTGCGGTAGTTGGTCTGGTATGATCTTCATCATGGCAAATATCGCTAAGGATTTTAGCAACTTTCCAGCCGTCTTTTTCGCGTTGCTCTATGATTTCATTACCAATACTCCACATTACTACAGAAGGGTGGTTACGATCTCTTTTGATCATATCTCTCAAATCACGCTCATGCCATTCGTCAAAAAACTTGTTGTACCCGTTAATGACCTTTGGTATTTTCCATTCATCAAAAGCTTCGTCTAATACTACAATGCCCATTTTATCACATATCTGAAGCATTTCTGGAGACGGAGGGTTGTGACTGGTTCGTAACGCGTTCACGCCCATACTCTGCATAATTTGCATTTGGCGCTCGGTTGCTCTGTAATTTACGGCACCACCTAGAGGCCCAAGGTCATGATGCATACATACCCCATTAAATTCTACTGGTTTTTCATTCAGCAGAAATCCTTTTTTAGCATCGAAGGAAATACTCCGAATTCCTAAAGTACTACTATACTCATCTAAAATTGTATTTCCTTTTTTTACTTGAGTAACAACATCATATAAATAAGGATTTTCAATTCCCCATCGGTTGGGATTGTTCATTGTTATTTCGTCTATAACTACTTTATCAGAAGATTTTTCTAGTTTGATTTTTTGACTACTAGAAGCCACTACGTTATTAAGTCCGTCAATTATTTTGGTTTCTAAAGTAACCGAAGCTACTTTACCAACGGCATTCTTTACCGTAGTCTCAATTTTTACCGTAGCCTTTTCATCGGATACCTCAGGCGTGGTAATATAGGTTCCCCAAAGTGGAATGTGGACGGGGTTATTTATTTTTAGATAGGTATTTCTATAGATACCAGCTCCGGAATACCAGCGAGAAGCTAAATCCTCTGGAGCAACTCTAACAGCAATGACATTTTCTTCCCCAAATTTAATATATGGTGTTAAATCCAGTTCAAAACCCATATAACCAAAAGGACGCTCACCAATATACGTTCCGTTTATATAGACCTTACTATTGTTCATGATACCATCAAACAACACAGCTATTTGCTGAGCTGCATATTTTTTGTCTATCGTAAAATGTTTGCGGTACCATGACGTACCGTGAACGGGCAAACCTCCTGTACGAGCATTGTATTTTTTATCAAAAGGACCTTCAATGGCCCAATCGTGCGGTAAATTAAGCTTGCGCCAATCGGCATCTTTAAAAGTGGACTTTTCAGCTCCAGAAGGGTCGCCCTTTTGAAAGAGCCAACCGCTATTAAAGGATACATCACCATTTGTAGCTTCAGAACTCAGTTGACCAAAAGAAAAACTGAATTGTAGTAAAAGGATAAATAGAAAGCTTTTTTTCAACATCATTTTTGCGTTAATAATTATAGTGGTGAAAGTCTAAAATAATTTTCAGGCAAAAGACCACGTACAGCTGAAAGAATAGAACAGATGGTTTTTTTAGAGAAGCTCAGATAAGTGAGTCTGGAGTTTAGGGCGTCACAGAGTAAACATTGAGATTTATGAGAGATTAAGGTTTGTCAATGTTTTGTCTAGTTTTTAGGTTTATCATAAACCAATAGAAGCATGTAGGTTGCTTAAAACAGCAAGAGTAAATGTTCATTTGTTATAAACTTTAGCACATTCGTGGCTCGCAGATGGGGCATAAAATTAGAATTTAGCAACTTCTAATAGGGCGAAATAAAATGGTATCGTCAATAACAACCACACTATGAATTTTAAACATTTAGCGGCACTTTCAGTCGCCATTATCTGTATAGCTTCCTGCGGCAGTTCAGATAAGAAAAATCAAAAGGATACAGCACAATTAAGTGCTGCTGATACGACTAAAGTCTTTCAGCCTAATTGGGAATCTATCAAGAAAAACTATAAAGACCCTAAATGGTTTAGTGACGATAAATTCGGGATTTTTATTCACTGGGGAGCCTATTCGGTTCCTGCTTTTGGTTCAGAATGGTATCCTAGACAGATGTATATGGATACGGCTACTTTTTCTGCCACACTTAAAAAAGGGAAGAAAGGACCTAATGCAACTTATACGCACCATAAAAAGACGTGGGGAGACCAAAAGGAATTTGGTTACAAAGATTTTATCCCAATGTTCAAGGCCGAAAAATTTGACGCTAAAGAATGGATAACCCTTTTTAAGAAATCTGGTGCTAGATATGTAGTCCCAGTTGCAGACCACCATGATGGTTTTGCTATGTATAAATCTAATACAACACGTTGGAATTCATTTGATATGGGTCCAAAAAGAGATGTATTAGGCGAACTTTTTAAAGAAGGTCGTGAGCAGGGTTTAAAAATGGGGGCTTCTTCTCACTTTGCTTTTAACTGGTCTTTTTATAATAAGAAGGATAAGTTTGATACCGTTGACCCTGAGTATGCCGATTTGTATTCTAGTAAAGGAAAGGACTTAACGCAGCCTGTTTCGGAGGAGTTTAAAGAACGATGGTGGAAGCGAACTATTGATTTGGTAGACACGTATCAGCCAGACATTCTTTATTTCGATTTCTATGTAGATATTGAAGATTTTGCAGACTTAAGACCAAAATTGGCAGCATACTACTATAACAAAGGTCGTGAATGGGGTAAAGAGGTTTTAATAAATGATAAGAATTTTGGGCATGAAGCCTTTCCTGAAGGAACTGTAATCTATGACTTAGAAAGAGGAAAGCTTCCTGGTATTCGTGAGTTGCCATGGCAGACAGATACTTCAATAGGTAAAAATTCTTGGTCTCATGTTACGAATTGGGATTCTAAAACTCCTAACCAATTGATAGATGATTTAGTAGATATTGTTTCTAAAAACGGAAATTTACTACTAAACGTAGGCCCAAAAGCAGATGGAACCATTCCTGATGACCAAAAAGAAATTCTATTGCAAATAGGGGATTGGTTAGCTGTTAACGGCGATGCTATCTACGATACTAGATATTGGAAAACTTTTGGAGAAGGCCCTACAGAGGTTAAAAAAGGACACCATTCCGAAGGAAAAAACAAAGAGTTTACAGGACAAGATATTCGGTTTACCAAAAAAGGAGATAAGCTATACGCTATTATGTTGGCTTGGCCAGAGAATGGTAAGATTGACATAGAGTCTTTGGGAAGTACCAATGCATTTGCAGAAGGCGTGGATATCAAAGCAGTAAAATTATTGGGTAGTGATGCTAAAATAGATTTTGAGCAAACGAAAGAAGCCCTTACAATTAAGGATTTAGGTAAGAAATCGGGTGAATATGCCCACGTATTAGAGATTACAATTTAGAGTAAATCTCTTTTAAAAGATTGTTTTTTTGTGTTAGTTTTAAGTGCATCGATTGTTAATAGTCGATGCACTTTTTTTATGTTCATACCAGAGATTATAAAAATGCTTTGGATGCTCATTGTAAAGTTGAATGCAAAGAAACAGCCTTGTTCATTCAGATGAACAAGGCTGTTTTTAATAAAGGCAAGCTGCAAAGGAGTTTTACTTCTTTGCTCTGTAGTTTTCCAGTACGCTGCTAATATCTAGCGTGTCTTCCATATCTTTTTGGAGTTGCATTAACTCGGCAAACATGGTATCTACTTTTTCCTTGTATTCAGGATTAGCTGCTAAATCATTCATTTCTTTTGGGTCAGCTGTTAAGTCGTATAACAAAACCACATCCATTTTTGGATAAATAATAAGTTTGTAACCGTCTTTACGAATCATACGCTGTAAGTCTATATAACCATTGTAGATAGCGTCGTAGTGGCTCTCCTTACGTTCTCCTTTTACAAGGTCTAAAACGCTATTAAAGAACACATATTCGGGTTTTTCAATACTAGCTAGTTCTAAAGTTGTGGCCATAGCATCTTGTAAATAGATATCAGAATCAATTTTATTGTTTTCCGGAACTTTAGGCCCAACAATCATAAATGGAGCACGTATACTATGGTCAAACTGACTTTGTTTACCTAAAAGGCCATGTTTACCCATTGCTAGACCATGATCAGCAGTAAAAATGATATAGGTATTATCCATTTTACCGGTTTTCTCTAATCCATCCAAAATCTCCCCGATTTGAAAATCAAGGTGAGAAATTAGCGCGTAGTACTCTTGCGTATGTTTCTTTATGGCATATTCTGTTCTTGGGAAAGGAGCCAAAGCTTCATCTCTAAGACTTGGACTATTACCCATCCCATCTTTATAAGGGTAGAGGGGTAGAAAGCTTTCAGGAACGCTAATATCATCTATAGGGTACAAGTCTACGAACTCTTGTGGCGCCTGTCTCGGGTCATGAGGTGCGTTGAAGGCCAAATACATAAAGAAAGGCTTCTCACTCGTTTTAGTTTGGTCTATAAAGCCAAGAGCATCATCTTTTAGAACTTCGCTCCAATGTTTGCCACCTTGCCAGAATCCTCCAAACTTCATATCTGTAGGTGTCCATACGGTATCATTTTCGTTTTGAGGTCTATTGTAGCCCACAGGCATAATATCTGCGGGTTTTTTACCTTGTTCTTTTAATGTTTTAAACTTGGAACCGGTATTCTCGGCAGCCCATGCGTCACCAGGCATTCCCGGACGTACGTGGACTACATTTTGAAAGACGTTTTGAGCTTTTGCGTCAACATGCCATTTACCCGTCATATAGGTGTCATAGCCTGCGCCTTCCATGAGTTTACCCCATGTTTTATCAAATTCTTTTCCGTTGCTCCAATTTTCACGGAACTCGTTTACTTCCCAAAGCTTACGTCCGGAAATGATCATGGCTCTAGATGCTGCACAAATGGCACCGTTCCATCCGCCCATATTAAAAGCATGGGTAAAGGTGGTGCCCTTATGTACCAATTTATCTAGGTTCGGAGTTTGAATTTCTTTGTTTCCCAAAGCATTTATTGCTGAATAGGTCATGTCATCGGCAAAAATGAAAACTACATTGGGTTTAGAAGGTGGTACTTCTTTTTTTTCAGCCTTGCAAGAGAAGAGCAGTACTGAGATAAGGGCAAGCGTTAAATTTTTCAAAGGATTAATTTTTAGGTTAAATTGTTTGTGTTCTGGTTAATATGGTAAGCGTAAATTTATTGGATCGAAACTAAAAATGTTGTTTCTGCATTATTTTCTTTATGAAGTATTCATATACTGCTGCATGTCTGTGTTTTGTAGTATGGATTTGCTATTTTGAGATTGGGAAGTTTATTTATCTGCAGCCTCTTTCTGTTTACTAATTTGTTTCACATATTCACTAGGTACTACACCAAATTGCTTTTTAAAACATTTAGAAAAGTATGAAGCAGTACTGAAACCGGTTTTGTACATGATTTCTTTTACGGAATAATCGCTCTGATTAAAGAATTGTACAGCTCTTTTTAAGCGCACACTTCTAATGAATTCACTAGAAGATAAGCCTGTAAGCTCTTTAAATTTCAGGTAAAGCGTGCTTCGGCTCAGACCCATTTCCTTTACCAACATTTCTACGTTAAAGTCGGTATTCATCATATGTTTTTCAACAATGGCAATGGCCTGGATCAAAAACTTTTCGTCCATAGACGTTACGGCAATTTCACTTGGCTGAACCGTAATCTTTTTGTTGAATCGTTTTCTTAGATGCTCACGACGTTTAATAATATTTGAAAGTTTGAGTTTAAGTAATTCAAAATCGAATGGCTTTCTCAAATATTCGTCAACACCCAGTTCTAGGCTCTGTAGCTCACTTTCTTGCGAAGATTTTGCCGTTAGAATGATAATGGGAATATGGCTCGTCTCTGGTTGACTTTTCATAATCCTAGAGAATTCAATACCATCCATAATAGGCATAACAATATCGCAAATAACAATATTAGGCATTACTTCTTTAGCCTTTTCAAGTCCTTTCTGTCCATTTTCAGCCTGATAAACGGTGTATGTCTTGCCCAAGACTTTACTTATAAATGTACGGATGTCAGGATTATCATCTACGACCAGAAGAACAGGTAATTTAGGCCTGGTTTTAGACATGCCCTCGTCAATAAGGTCATCATTAAGGCCAATAGCAAATGATTCAGTTTCGGAAGACCTTACTAGGAAGTCATTGTCGGAAACATCCTTACAGCTAATTTCATCAATATTGGTATAGGCCTCCTTATCCATAGGCAATCTAACAACGAATTTTGTACCCTTTTCTGGTTTACTAAAAACCTCTATAATACCTTGGTGAAGCTCTACTAAGTTCTTGGTAAATGAAAGTCCAATGCCAATACCCTCGGGGTTTATCTTATGGTTTTTCTCTCCTTCTTTAGCGGAATTAAAACGTTCAAATATTTTTGACATTTTTGCTTTAGGCATTCCAATTCCAGAGTCTTTTACTTTGATGACGACTTCATTCTTTCCGTCAACGATATCTTCCGAAATCTTAACCTTTATTTGCCCTCCGGCCTGGGTAAACTTGAAGGCATTGGAGAGTAGGTTGTTCATTATTTTCTCTAAAGCTTCGTGATCAAACCAAGTAATCAAAGTATCGGAAGCAGCATCTAGTTCAAAGTCTATAGATTGCTTATGTGCCATAAACTGAAAAGGTTCAGCCACCTCACGAATGAATGCGACAATATCACCATGTCTCATTACAAGCCTCATTTTGCCTTGTGTGATTTTTCTAAAATCTAAAAGTTGAGTCACTAGACGTAGCAAGTAATTAGTGTTCTTTTGCATTAGGGCCAATTGCTCTTTTAGCGATTTTTGGTCTAGAGTTGATACGTTTTTTTGAACGTATTCCAAGGGGCCTTTTATTAGAGTTAGCGGTGTTCTAAATTCATGGGATATATTGGTAAAAAACTCCAACTTCATGCGCTGTAACTCCTCAGACCTTTCCCGCTCAACGGATTCCAGCTCTAATTGATGTTTTTCTGAAGTCCTGATAAAAGTATAGCGCCAGAATAACCATAGCATTCCCATGAACAAAAGACCATAGCATACATAGGCAAAATTGGTGCGGTACCATGGTGGAATGATATGTATGTTTAAGATTGTTGGTTCGGAATTCCAAATACCATCATTGTTGGAAGCTTTCACCTTAAAAACATAATCGCCAGGTTTTAGATTGGTGTAAGTAGCATATCTCTTTTTGGCGGTAGTCTCCGTCCACTCCGTATCAAATCCTTCTAATTTATATGCATACTGGTTTTTAGAAGGAGCTGCATAGTGCAATGCTGCAAATTCAAATGAAAAATTAGTATTGCCGTAGTTTAGTTCTATTTCTTTGCTTTTGCTGATGTTTTTCTCAAGAATAATCTTGCCGTTAATTTCTTCTCCTATTTCTACGGATTTATTAGAAATCAGTAAATCTGTGATTACTGTTTTTGCGGGATATTTGTTTTCCTGAATTTCATCTGGGTAGAAGGCGTTAAAGCCGTTAATACCTCCAAAAAGCATTTCGCCATCGGGTCTTTTTAAACAAGCAAGCTCTTGAAATTCATTATCTTGAAGACCATCACTTGAATTGTAGTTTTTGAATGTTTTCTTTTCAGGGTCAAAACTAGAAAGCCCTTTATTGGTTGATAGCCATAGGTTTTGCTTACTATCTTCTAAGATTCCTTTTATAACATTGTTAGGCAAACCGTCTAATGAAGAATAGTGCTCAAAAGTATCAGGTTGTTCGTCTGTACCTGGTATAAATTTGTTTAGTCCACCACCAAATGTTCCAGCCCACAATACTCCTGCTGAGCTTTCATAGAGAGAAAGAACGTAGTTGTGGCTAATGGATTTAGCATTTGCTGGGTCATGCTTATATACTTTGAATTTAGGCCTCTTCTTGTACCGTTCTTTTGCGCTAAGCACACAAAGTCCATCACCAGTAGCTAACCAAATATTTCCTTGGCTGTCTTCTAGTATATTTCTGATAATATTACTGGAAATAGAATTTGCTTTGCCGGGGTAATGTCCAAAAGATTGCTTTTTAAATTTGCCTATAGTGTCGGTTTTCATCCATCGGTGTATGCCCGTATTATAAGTTCCAACCCAAATATTTTCGTTAGAATCAGATAATAGACTAAAAACACCATTATTTAAATCTGTTCCCGTTAAGTTCTCTTCAGAGATATTTTCGGGGTTTGAGATATCTAAGAAGTAAAGCCCGGGAAACCCTTCGGAACCAATCATTAAATTTGGTTTTCCTCCAATCTTGGTTTCTGAAATAGCAAATATTTTTTTTAGGGAGTTAAAATGTTTAAAGCTCTTATAGGAACCGTTATCATTGGCTTTTTTAAGCATGTTTAACCCACCGCCTTCGGTTCCTATCCATAACGTTCCATTACTATCTTCAAAGATCGACCTAATTTTATCATAGCTTAAGCTATTAGGGTCAGAAGTATTTCTAATGTTTTTAAACTGCTTTCTCTTAGGGTCAAAAATATTAATACCGCCACCATTTGTTCCTATCCAAATAATACCTGTATCATCCATGAACAAAGATCTCACTATGTTTTTACTTAAACTAGAAGGGTCTTTTGAATCATATTGAAATTGCTTTAAAAACACAGGAGGTTTGTCATCCGTAAAATTTTCAAAATAGAAAAGACCACGGTCTGATCCTGCCCAAATATGATTGTCTTTATCAATGAGAATAGTTCCGAAGCCACCTTTGTGAAATCGTTCAAAACCTGATTCTATACCTAAAGTTTGGTAATAAAGGCCTCTGCCGGTAGCAATAAAAAGACGACCTGTAGCATCTTCGGCGATACTTCTAATAGTGGTTTTTGGTAAGCCTATTTCGTCAGTAACATTTGCGAAGAAGTCTTTACCTTTTCCATCTTTTCTAAGTTTGTAAAGCCCAACTTTACCACCTACAAAAAGCCCGCCTTTTTTGTCCTCATATATAGCGCTTATAAAAGAACCGTCATACTTAGGAATAGGAGAGCTAATTTCAGAGTTAAAATGTTCGAATTCAATTTCATCAGAAACCACCGTATTAAGGTCTAATCTATCAAGACCATTTCTGTTTCCTATCCATAATCGTTTTTTACTATCAATAAAAACTCTAGTAATATGATTGCTAGAAATACTTTTTGGGTTGTTTTTGTCGTGTGTGTATTGGGTGAATTTACCCGTAGTTACATTAAAGAAATTTAGTCCGTTTCCGGTGGTTCCAATCCATAGATTGCCCTCATCATCTGCTGCAATATCAAAAATTAGGTTACTATTTATACTGTCAGGATTATTATCATCAAGATTGTAGACAGTAAATTCATAACCATCATATTTATTTATGCCATCATGGGTTCCAAACCACATGAACCCTAATTTGTCTTGATAAATGGTGTTGACATCACTTTGCGATAGACCATCTTTTGTAGATATATGTTGAAATGAAATTTGGTTTTGCCCAAATGCATTGGTCAGCATGTTCAGGCAAAAGAAAGTAAGAAAGCAATATAATTTCATTTTTTTAGGTACTACAATCATCATTTGTAAAAATGAATTAGTGGTTATGGGTCAGTCTATAATTTAGAGAAAAACGTTACGTTTTTTCCTCTTAGAGTATCTAATTTGACTCGTAAACGCTTTGAATAAACTACGAGTTTTTTAGCGGAATTTAAGTTTGTTGCCTGTTGTTATTCAACGTAAAACTTATGCTATCGTAATCTCTAGCATTTTAGATAACAATGTAAGATAAAACTAAGATTTGAAACGGAGTAAATGGTTTAGATAGTAAAACATATGATTAAACATATGTGTTTTTCCTCTTGGAAAGCCCCGTTATTAGGTGGATTGCGAAAATGAGTGTTTTTTTGAATTTTTATAACTAATTGTATGGTTTGTATTTTTTGAAATTTAAAAAACCTCGCTTGAATGGGCTTTTGCTAACATAATATTAACGTTTGTAGCGCTCGTGTTTACGCGCTTTTTTTTGTTCAATGTTCCTTTATTTCTACTACTTCAAGGCTTTTGTTATTGCAAATTATCACCTTAAAGTCTTCTCAATTAACCATATACGGCACACCTTACTTTCTTCATTAATCATTTGGCCTAAGGATCAAATCATATGTCATCATTCCAATGAAATAAAAAATCAACATTTGTTTAACTAAATTTTAACAACGAGAATGTATGAAAAACAAACTACTATTAATCAGAACTTCAAAGTTAAAGCTCATGACACTCGTGTTGAGCTTATGCTTTGGTTTTGCTAATGCGCAGGAGCAGTCCGTATCTGGAACCGTCTCTGCGGATGGAGCACCATTACCCGGGGTAAGTGTGGTAGTGAAAGGAACAAAAACAGGAGCCGTTACAGATTTTGATGGTCTGTATACTATAAGTGCAGCATCTACAGAGGTACTTATCTTTAGCTATATTGGATTTGCTACCAAGGAAATTGCCGTAAGCGGTAAAACGAGTATAAATGTTAGTTTAGAAGAAGATGCTTCTGAGCTAGATGAAGTTATTGTGGTTGGATATGGTACGCAACGGAAAAAAGAACTTACAGGTGCGGTAGTGCAGGTAAAGTCAGAAGAGTTGGCTAAAACCACTACTTCGGATATTGGTACAGCACTACAAGGCCAAATTGCGGGTGTGAATATTACGGCTAGTTCTGGGCAACCTGGTGAAGAGGCTAATATTCTTATACGTGGTTTTAGCTCACTTTTAGATGGGCAAAACGGTCCACTTTATGTAGTAGATGGTATTCCTTATAATAGTGATCCTCAATTAAGCATTAGTGAAATTGAATCTATAGATGTATTAAAAGATGCTGCTTCGGCTTCTATTTATGGTACACGTGGTGCCGGGGGTGTAATTCTAATTACAACCAAACAAGGTAAAGTAGGTAAGATGGATATTCGGGTTAACTCTGAGTATGGGGTACAGGATATTACATCTGGAACGCCGCTTATGTCTTCATACCAACTTACATATATGGATATGCTTCGTGGAGCACTATCTAGCGGTAAAGTACAAGGTGGTGTAAATGCAGAAATTCACAGAAATAGATCCTGGTTTACTAATGACACTCAATTAGAAGATTTAATACTTAATGATTTAGCACCTATACAGAACCATTCAATTAATGTCTCTGGTGGTAAAGATGGTTTGACCTATAATTTTAATGCCAGTTTTTATGACCAATCTGGTATTATGATCAATTCAGATTATAGTCGGTTTAACATTAGATCCAACACTCAGTTTACAAAAGGAAATTGGAAAATAGCAACGGGGTTAACTTTTAAAAGAGATGAGAAAACGCTACCTAATTATGGTGTTTTTAATAAAATATTGGAATACAAGCCCTTTCAGCCATCTATTGAATTAGGGCAAACGGAGCTTACAGATGTTACAGAAGATGAAGTTGATGAGCCTGGTGGAATAGGACCAATTAGAGCCCTTGGTGGGGTGGCTAGAAACCTAAACACCAAAGAGGTGAGAGACGGAACCAGTAATGGTGCCAACATTCAGATTGATTTTGATGCAACGCCATCATTGAAGTTTACAGCTAGGGGAGGTGCTAATTTCTCGCATGAAAAAGGTGTGCGTATCATTCCAAGACTAGATGTATACAATACCTCAGGAGATTTGATTCCACCAAACCCGTGGGATATTTCTTTAATACAGACGGCTGTTACGGACAACAATAAGTTAACGTTTGAGGGTATGATGAATTACCATAAAAAGTTCGGTAAGCATGACGTGAACGTACTATTGGTAAATTCTTTAGAACAGACTGAAAATGAATATTTCAGAGCAGAGAAGAGAGACAATGCAGATGCAGCGGTTACCGTTTTTGATGGATATACTACGGGAGATTTAATTACTTCAGATGGAAGGGATTATACACGAACACTTATCGGTTATCTAGGTAGAATTCAATATAACTACGACGGGAAGTACATCTTTAGTGGTAGTTTAAGAAGAGATGGTTCGTCTCAATTTAGTCCTCAAAACAGATGGGGATGGTTTCCTAGTGCCTCTTTAGGATGGAACGTTTCCGATGAAGCTTTTTGGGAACCTATTAAAGAAACGGTCAATTCATTCAAAATTAGAGTGGGTTACGGTACAACAGGTAATGATAGGTTTGCTTCTTATAGCAACCAAGCCGTTGTTGATCTAGGACAAGATTATGTATTTGGTAGTGCAGATGTAGACCCAAGTTTAGATTCTACAACAGAAACCCCTGCTTTAGGAACCACTCAAGAAAGGTATGCGAACGAAAATGTAAAATGGGAAACTTCCAAAGAGCGCAATCTAGGGATTGATTTAGCCTTCTTTAATGGGAAGCTTACTTTCTCTAACGATGTGTATGTGAGTGAAAAGAAAGATTTATTGTTTGGGGTGGTAAACCCGCCTTCAACAGGAGTTTCTGGATCTAACAGAAGTAGTATTCTGAATATTGGTGATATGAGAAATACAGGTCATGAAATGGCTTTGAAATTCAATCATTACGGGAAGAAAGGATTTAACTGGAACTTGAGCTTAACCTATGCGAAAAACGAAAACATGGTTACTAAAACAAGTCCTAACAATCCTATCATATTCTTAGATAATAGTTATATCTCACAAAGAGGTCCTCGAGAATTGGTGAGTGTTATTCGTGAAGGTTATGAAGCGGCTGCTTTCTTCTTGCGTGAAACAGATGGAATTATCAAAACAGAAGAAGAGCTTGAAGCTTATAGAGAAATTGATCCAGCAGCTTCTTTGGGACAATTAAAATATGTAGATCAACTTACTGTAGATACAGATGATGATGGTATCCCAGATGCAGGTGATGGTAAGATAGATCAAGATGATAAGGTGTATAAGGGTAGTGGTTCAGAAGACTTTAATATGGGCTTCAATTTTGGAGCCAATTTTAAAGGAGTTGACTTTTCTATGAACTGGTATGGTTCGCAAGGCGCCGAGGTAATGAATGGTAGTAAGGCCTATGCCTACCAAACTGGGACCCATGCAGATATTTATTATTCATGGACAACGGTTAACCCAACATCTAATATTCCTTATTATGATGGGTCGCCAAATACCAATTCGTACAGAGATGCTTCAGACTATTTTCTAGAAGATGGTTCTTTCATAAGACTTAGGAATATTAGCCTAGGATATACTTTTCCTTCAAAATTAAGTGATAAGATGAAGATAGCTAAGCTTAGATTTTATGTCCAAGCCCAAAATGTATTCACCATTACCAACTATTCCGGTTTTGACCCTGAAGTAGGTAACAATGGTTTTAGTAGTAGGGGTATTGACCAAGGTACATACCCGGTAACATCACAGTATAAAGTGGGTCTACAATTACAATTCTAACACAACGAAAGATGAAAAAAACACATAACATAAATTTGAGAACGAATAGCCTCTACAGGAGAGCTATGGCGTTGTGCATGCTAATGCTAATTTCGCAGGCATGTAGCGATGATTTTTTGGATCAGACAAATCCAAATTCCTTGACCACTAAAAGTTTTTGGAAAAATAATTCCCAACTCAATCAGGGGTTGAATTCGGTCTATAGTGCATTAAAAGATAATGATGTATTAGGTATTCAAAATGAATCTGTACGTACAGATTTAGCGGTGCCCAGTGGATACAGGCAGGCTACTAGACCAGATGAGATGTATTTTCAAGACTTTACGGCAAATACAAAGTACGTAGAGAACAAATGGAATGCACTTTACCTAGGTGTTTTTAGAGCTAATCAGGTAATAGAAAATTATGAACGGCTATCCGAAGATTATAACACTGAAGCGGCTAAAGAGCAAGGGTTAGAGGTATATGCCCAAGCACGCGCCTTAAGAGGTTATTTCTATTATGTATTGAATACCAGCTTTAATGATGGTAATGTACCATTGGTAATTAAGGTACCTAAAGATTTTGAAGAATTTCAGAAAGCCTTGTCTTCCTCTGATGCCGTGCAAGCTTTTTATCGTGATGATTTGCAGTATGGGATTGATAATCTTCCTAAAACTTACTCAGAGTGGGAGTCACTTGGAAGCAATAATTTAGGTCGTATTACAGCTGGGGCATGTGAAGCACTTATGGGTAAAAGTTACTTAGCGGAAAATGACTTTATAACTGCTGAAGGCTATTTCAAAAATGTAATGGAAAATTACAATTATACGTTGGCAGAAGATATTGCTACCACTGTAACGGGTATAGCTGAGTTTAATTCCGAGTCTATTTTTGAAATCAACTATACTACTAATATCAATTTAGAAACTTCGGGAGAGGAATCATTGGCACAGAATATTACCTACCTAGTTTTTAATGCTAATATTCAGCCAAGTTCATGGTTGTCCATGAAGTATAGAGCAGAGAAGCCAGACCCTGCAGACCCTGCTAATATGAACATTGGTGCAGATGCATACAATGAGAACGGAGAAATAATAGGTACTGAAGATAGAATGCGTTTGTACAGCAAAAGAATGGGAGATTGTATGGGTCAAGTAGATGATCCAGATTCACCTATGTACGGAGCAGTTAATGGAGAGTATGGTAACGCTACAGGAGTAGCCCCATTCGCTAGAAACCGGGTTACTATGTTCAAAAAATTCTTGCATTGGAACACCATTGGTGGTGGAGCAGGAGAAGATAGGTCAACTTTAATGAACAACAGATCGGGAATTAATATTCCTGTTATTCGTCTAGCAGACGTGTATTTAATGTATGCGGAATGTATGCTTGAATCTGGTAATCTTTCCGAAGGTTTAAAATACATTAACAGGGTAAGAAAACGTTCGCACTTAATTTTACTAGGAAAAGCTTCTGAAGCGGGAGCGGAGTTCAATAATCTAGAAACCACGTATATGGATGATATAGATTTTGATGCCTCAAATGGCACACAGCCCGTTACTCTTCAGAATTTGATGGAACATTTACGTTTTACGGAAAGACCTTTAGAATTGGCTTTAGAAGGTGATCGTGCTACTGATTTAAGACGTTGGGGTAAGTTCAAAGAGCAATTGGAAAACTTGGCATCTATTAAGTATGATTACTGGCATTATGAAAAAAACTTGAACGGTAAGCATGGTACAAGGTACAAGTGCTATCTAACCGTTTCAGGAGAAGAGCCAACAACTTATGATGGTGTAAAGGTTTTCAATCAGCCGCCAGAAATTCAAGATGCAACGGTAGGAGCTCAGAAATTTAATGAAAGCTTACATGCATACCTGCCAATGCCACAAAGTGAAATCGATTCCAACCTTAACTGGGACGAGTTCGTTCAATAAATCAAACCTAAATAAAAGAACATGAGAGATATAAAATATAGTATTAGGTTTCTTTTTTTACTGCTGATTATTGTTGGCTGTGAAGATGATGACGAGTACGTAGCACCAAACACCTTTGTTGATGCCGCTTTTACCACAACTTGGGGTACATCGGTAGATAAAGATGTAGATATAAACAATTATGGGTCCTTTATGGACTTATCCAATGGTACTACTAAACATGAGTGGACCATTCCGGAAGGAACGTTTTTTCTAGAGGGCCCTCTGCCTACAAAAGCAGATAGTTTTGAATCTAGTATTATTGAGGGTGCCGGTATGGTATCTGACGAAAGAACGGTACATGTATTGTTTACGAAAGGGGATTCACTTACGCCTATAAAGTTGCATAACGAGTATGAAGAATATACGGAGTTTGTTTTGCCAACAGGATGGGACACAGAAACCAACTCATCCATTTTTGACACCCTGCGAACGGTTCAAAAAGGTGCAGCTTGGGTTTTGGATTATACCATTATTGTGGATGTGTACGATACTATCGTGGCAGATATGGAAATCAGAAACTTGGCCGGAAGTAAAATCGATTTTAAAAGTCAAGATGTAATTGATTTAAAGTTTGGTGATGCACTTGTTTTTGAAGACTTGAGTCGCCAGAATAATACATCTAGACCAACCTCTACCGTATGGACAATTCATACTATTGAGGAAAATGAAGAAGATGAGGAAAACATCATAAATGTCAACGAAGAAAAGACAATAGATACGTTGGTTTTCAACAAGCGGATAGGAAAGTTTCAAGGTCGTTTGGTTTCCAAAAGAGATAGAACCGAAGCTGTACAAGCAGACGAAGAGACGTATGAGATTCCTGTAACATTTAATGTTACCGCTTTGGACGAGGCCTTGGAGCAAGCAGGTGATGTGATTGAAATGGCAGATAATTCAATTGAAGTTTCTTTAAGCTCAAAATTGGTAGAACTTACGGAAGATGTGTCTTCCAATTTCATGGTAGAAGTTAACGGTGTGGCAAGACCAGTTGCTTCTGTATCTCAAAATCAACTTAATGTAGATAAGCTAATACTTGTATTAGAAACGCAATTAGAAGGTACGGATGCAGCCAATACGGTCACGGTTTCTTATGATGGTGGTAGCACCACATTAAAATCAGTAGATGAGCGTGTTCTTGAAGCTTTTAGCGCTGTGCCTGTTGAGGTATACGTTCCAATTCCGGTTAATAATGTGGGAACTGTTCAAAAAGTGACTGAAGATGATGCCATTTTAGTAATGTTTGATCAAGAGTTAGATCCTGCTTCGGTTATGGCCTCTGCAGATGCCACTATGGGCTTTTCTGCAATGGTTAATGGTGTTGCTTCGGTAGTAAGTTCTGTTGAGGTAGATGCTGCGGATGCTACTGTTTTAAGAATAATGCTTAGCGAAGAATTGTATAGAGATGATGAGATTACTATTTCTTATGTTGGCCCAGGAGACATTCTTTCCATAGGAGCGGGAGAGTTGGTAGATTTTGGTCCGGTTACCGTGGTACCTGATGAGGATAATATATTAGGTGATGTAGGGATGTTTGAAAACGCCCTTGATACGGATTGGTTAAATACGGGTTCTAACGGAGCCGGAGCAGCAGAAATAGTTGCGGCACCAATACCAGATATAGTTTCTGATGTAGTGCCTTCTGGTAACGTTATGCATTTGTTTGCTCCTGATGGCAATAAGCCTAATACTATTACCAGCGGTACATTTGCTTTTGAAGCGGGAACTGCCTACAGGGTAAAATATAAAAGATATTTAGGTAGCACGACGTCTACAGCTTTCGCCAAACACTTCTTTGGTGATCAAAATATAAATGATCAGTGGAACGATCCAGAAGACGAGTTGGGCAAATGGCAATTGGTAGAATTTACCTTTATCGCCGCAGCAACTTCAAACGGAACCGTACGTATTCAACCAGTACCAGCTGGTGTAAGTGATGTTTATTATGACGATTATACCATTCAAATAGATGATAATCGGCCTTAATTAAAATTGTTAGTAGTGTTTTGATTGTTTAGTAAAACCGCCTCAAACTGGTAAATTGAGGCGGTTTCTTTTTTTTAGAACGAACCGTTAATGAGAACATAGGTTACAGAGTGTCTATAATAAATCTGTCCGGTCTATAGTTTAAATTGACCACTTAGTGGAATTCAATGAGAAGCACAGAAAATGAATTGATAAAAAGTTGAATGTGCGCATGTTTGCACTCAGTAGGGGACTTGTAATTGATAATCTACACCTAACTATCGGCCTAACTTTAATAATTCTAGGTATTACAACTATCTGATTATTTTGGTTTTTACCGCTAATGGATAACCAATACAAATTCCGTTATACCAAAATGGAAAATTGCGGTTTCATCATGTTTTTACCAGTAAGTAGTAAAGTCGAAGGAAAATTCTCATGATTCCGTGTATTTCGAACGTGTTGGGTTTCAACTCCAACTGGGCTATTTTGAAGAGCGTTCAATTGAAGAAGGGTACAAAAGGCAATAGTATTTTTGCCTTTTGTACCCTCTTTTAAATAAAATATAACCTATTATTTAGGCTCTATTATAACCCCTCTTTCTACTTCACTATCTGATGTATACCTAAGAACTTTTGGAAAATCTGTGCCTCTAGCATTGGTGATTTCTGTTTTCCATATTTTTCTTAATTCTTCTAGTTTACTAGTGTTTGCAGTGTCTATAGCTAAATTTGTCGTTTCTTTGGGGTCATTTTTAAGATTAAAAAGCTCTTCATAGACAGCTGGTTCGCCATTTAGTGGTCCGTCTGCATAATCTCTGTAAACAGCTATATCTGGGTCGTGAACTTTGTACAACATTGCGCTGGTATTCATACCCATTTCTTTAGCAGTAGCTATTTTTTTCAATGCCGAGAAATTCTCGTTTTTATAATAGCGAATGTATTTCCATTCATGGTCTTGGACAGCTTCACATCTTGGATTTCCAAATTGGGTAGACCATAAATTTTCAGTGTAAAGGTATGGGCGCACAGCTTCTTGTTCACCAGCTAAAAGTCCGGTTAAGTTTTTGCCTTGGTAACTGTCAGGAATAGCTACGCCGGCCATGGCCATCATAGTTGGGGCAATATCTATACTCTGTACCAAAGCATCGGATGTTTTTCCTCTCTTAGATTTTTTGGTGTTTGGGTTAAAGATAATCATGGGTACATGGGTAGTTTCTTCATAGCACAAAGCTTTTCCGCCAAGACCGAATTGCCCCATAAAAAGACCATGGTCAGAAGTAAATACAATTACCGTATTCTTATCTAATTTTTGGTCTTTCAAGGTTTTTCTAAGCTTCCCTAAAAGACGGTCTATCCCTGTCATGGCTTCCATTTGCCTTATGTATCGCTCTCTGAAACCTTCAGGTGTATCTACATAATCATAACCTGGTTGACGGTCTTCTGCGTGAAGCAGTTCTGCCGGTAGCTTTGGAGTTTTTATATCTTTTCTAGCGATATAATTTTCTGGTAACGGAATATTTTGGTCGCGATAAAGCGTTTTGTAAATCTCATCGTCAGAATCTCGCATTTGCATAGAACCGGTACCCGCACCGTGAGGAAGGTTAAAACAAACGGAAAGCATAAAAGGCTTCTCCGTTGGTCTTTGATCAAGGAATTTTATGGCACCGCCCAACTTTTGCTCGTTAGATAAAAAGTCTTGGATTCCCTCGTCTACAACTTCAACTTGAGTATCATATTTAGCATCTTTAAAAATCTCATGACGGTCTTTGGGGTAAAAGCCTAAATGGCCGTGTCCGGCATACCAATAATCAAAACTTTTTTCCATAAGGCCACTATCATAGCCGCCTTTGCCAACAGGAACATGGTTCTTGCCGACCCATCCTGTATAGTAACCATTTTCTCGCATGACCATTGGGTAGGTATTAGCCCAACCTTCTTCAGACATACTGGTGCCGGAATTAAAATTAACCCCATGTTTCCGCTCAAATTGACTAGTGAGAATACTGGCTCTGCTTGGCGTACAGATAGCACTGGTTATATGTGCATTGGTAAACAATACACCATCTGCAGCCAATTTATCAAGATTAGGCGTCTGAACTATAGTATTGCCCGTGCACCCCATAAGCCCATACTGTTGGTCATCGGTTAAAATGAATATGAAGTTGGGTTGCTCTTGGGCTAAAACCTGAACCGTTGGATAGGCATAAATAGCCAGTACAATGAGCCAAGATTTAAACCATTTGGATTGTTTCATTTTATCTTCTATAAGAATTTTAATACTTTCTTTTTAGTCTTATTTACCAGTTGGTCCTTCAGCTTTTTTACGCATAGACTCAAAAGCTTTTTCTTCTTTGAGTACATTTTCGCTATGAGGATCAAACCAACCTGGTACAAGGTTTTTAGAATCCCAAGCTGTGTAAGCCTTTTCTAATTGAGCAATTACATCAGGGTGTTTGTCAGCTACATCCGTTCTTTCCCAAGGGTCATTTTTAAGATTAAAAAGTAGTGTTTTTTGCTTGTAGGCACTTTTGTAAAGTTTAAAATCTCCAATTCTAACTGCATATTCAAATCCGCCAACAGAACGCCAGAATAATTGTTCATGAGGTGTATCTGTTTTGCCATCTAAAATATAGGGTAGGAGAGTGGTGCCGTCTAATTGAGATTCATCTTTTATATTACCTCCTGCAGCTTGCAAAAATGTAGGGAAAAGGTCTAATGAACTAATAGGCTTTTCGTAATGTTGCCCAGCCTTTAGTTTTTCTGGCCAGGTAATAAAGAAAGGAACTTTAATTCCTCCTTCAAACAACATGCCTTTATGACCACGGTACGGTCTGTTATCTGCGTGTTCCACGCGACCTCCGTTATCACTTAAGAAAACCAAAATTGTATTTTCTTTCATACCATTTGCCGTTAACGTAGAGTCTATTCTACCAACATTAGAGTCTACTGCATTTACCATAGCGGCATAAATGCTACGCCCACCATATTCTATATGTTTGGTGTGCTCAAGGTATTGTTTAGTAGCTTGGTCAGGTGCGTGTGGCGCGTTATAAGCTAAATACATGAAAAAGGGCTTATCATCTTTCTTAGTAATGAAATCGATTGCCTCATCTGTAAAATCATCGGTTAGGTACCGTAATTCATTTTGAGGAACCGGTTTGCCATTTCTTACGATAGTCTTGATAGGACCATCTGGTATACCCCAATAGTTCATTCCACCACCAGCAAAACCGAACCAATGGTCAAAACCTTGATGAATAGGATGAAGGCTAGGGTGATCGCCTAAATGCCATTTACCAATGGCACTAGTTCGGTAACCTTGCTCTTTTAAGGCCTCTGGAATCATTTTTTCAGAAAGTGGTGTACCAACGGTAGCATCATTTTCAGATTTGTAAGGCATGTTACAATCATGACCAAAACGCGCCTGATAACGGCCCGTTAAAAGTCCGGCTCTAGACGGGCTACAATAAGGATGTGATACGTAAGCATTATCAAAAATTACCCCTTGCGAGGCCAATTTATCTAGATTTGGAGTGGGAATATCCGTAGCTCCGTTAAAGCCTACATCTGCCCAACCTTGGTCATCCGTTAAGACTACTATAATGTTAGGTTTTTTTTCTTGTGCCATACTCGGTAAAGTGGTCATAAGACCCATGGCTAATGTAAAGATGAGTTTTGTATTCATAGTTGTATCTGTGTTCTTATTACTTTAAATTTATTTTATAGACTAGTGCAGCTTCCGCTTCGGCAGGCATTTTTCTTGGAGAAGTAACCAAAAGGCCTTCTGCTGTTTTTTTCCATTTTATTTTTTGTTTGCTACCCAATACAGAAACCGATTTAACTTCCATATCCTTGGCTTTGTTAGCAAAAACTGTCAGCACCGTTTCTGTATTCTCACCCGGCCAACCCAATTGAATGGCGTAGACTGTTTTGTCCTTTTTGGTGTAGCGAATATCAGCTGAATTCAAGTCATATAAACCAGCTTTTATGGCTCCATAATCATTCCACTCGTCTTCTGGATTTCGTTGCAATTCGGTTGGTCCTTGACCATACGCAACAAACGGACGTGTTTTGTAAATAGACTCTCCGTATAGTTTTAACCAAGCTCCAATTCCCTCCATTGCCTTGGCTTGTTCTTCAGGAATAATACCTTCTGCCATTGGGGCAGCGGCTAAAATCATTACTCCGTTTTTACTCACCACTTCGGCCAAAATCCGAATGGCTTTTTTAGGGTCTAAAGCAGTACGTTTATCTTTATTATAGCCCCATGAGCTACCCAACTGAAAATCCGTTACCCAAACTTCTGGAGCAATATCTTTTACCGTAGCTCTTTCTAAATTCACCACAGCCAAATCCGTTGGAAAAAATGACCCTTTGGTATTTACTACCACCTCTTTATTTTGCTCTTTCGCTTTATTAAAATAGTTGGCCAAAAATTGTTTTCGATACTCTTCTTGAACATATCCTTGGGCAAAATCCATCCAAATATAATCAGGAGAATAAGTATCTATTACTTCATTCAATTTTCCTAGCCAGATATCACATTCTTCTTTATAGGTAGTATTTCCGTAAAGAATGCGGTATTCATCTTCCTGAGGAACTTCTGGGTTATCATAAGTTACGGCATGCATGCTTACAGGACGAAGAAAACTGTTCTCTTTTTTAGGATAAAAATGCATGTGAAATCCATGATGAAAAGTAGTCATAAATTTTAAGTTGCGCTTCTTTACTTCGTCACCAATTTGCTTTACCACGTCAATTTTAGGGCCTTTATCAAAGGAGTTCCAAGGATTGACTTCACTCTCCCAAAGGGAAAATCCGTCGTGATGCTCTGCAATGGTTCCTATGAATTTGGCACCCATGTTTTCGAACATATCCACCCAACGTTTAGCAGAGAATTTTTCGGCTTTCCATTGGGGTATAAAATCATGATAATCTACATCTCTTCCATAGGTTTTGGTATGGTAATCATAGACATCTTTACCCCAAGTCTTTGCCCGGTCATTCTCGTACATAAAACGGCCGTACCATTCATTTCCGTTGGCAGGAACATTGTATACGCCCCAATGAAAATAGACACCTAACTTGGCATCTGCAAACCATTCAGGAGAAGCTTTATGTTGTTTGAGGTTTTCCCATTCTGGCTCAAATTTTTCTTGAGCGTAGGATACACCTATAAGGCCCAATACCAAAAGAAGGGCAATCTTGTTTTTCATTTGAATAAAGTATGCTTGTTCTTATTTTACTTCTTGAATCCTGATATTTCTATAGATTATTTCAGAGCCTTCTGCTTGCAGTGCAATGTTTCCTTTTCCTAACGGAGTGCCATCTGCATTTAAAAAGTCCTTTAGCTCATTAACCAATTGTCCGTTTTCAAAGAATTTGGCACTTTTTGAACCTCTTACTTCTACGCGTACTTTGTTCCAACCATCAACTTCATGATTACTGTATTTATCACCTTCTAGATAGTCTTTTTCACCACTAGAATCTAATAATAAAGTAGAACCATCTTTTTGGAACCAATTAACTTTTGGGCCTTTAATAACCCATAAATCACCAGTGTCACCTTCTTGAATTTGACATTCAAGACATGTGGGCCAGACAACTTTTTCTCCTTTAATATGAAAGACGATACCAGCGTCCCTTTTTGCTTCTAAGCGAGGGGCAAATTTGCGCTCTCCCCACTTGTATTCTAGCTCAAAATTAAAGTGGCTGTATTCTTTATTAGTGGTAATCATTCCAAAGGGAGCTTCGTCTCCTTTCCAAGCATAGAGAACCTCTATTTTATTCTTTTTTATATTGAATAATTGTTGATTATCGGGCAGGTCATTTGGAGTAATTGAATAACTCTTGCCTAATCCATCTTTAGGAAAAGGATTTACCCAATTTGAAGATGGTTTTTCGGGTGCATTTTTTTGAGAAGAAAATAAAAAAAAGGCACAAAAGTAAAGCAGTAATGTTACAACGGGAGTGATTTTAGTTTTCATCTGTTCTCATGTTCTAATGAGGCCGTAAATTCTAAATTTATAGCCTTAACTAGGACAACAGACATTTTTTAAACTACCACATATGTTTTAAACGAGTTGATTTTGGCAAATAAACGAGGTTTAGTTGCCAAAATAGGGGGTAATAAAAAAAAAGGTGTTTTAATCGTAGATGCGAATGACCTCGCCATTGCCTTTTCCGTTCACACTGCGAACGTATCCATTAACTACTTTTTTCATGGGAATAGGATTGTGCCCAGGAAAATAATCTTTATACTTTTCGTAAGCATCTTCTACCATACCGGAAGAAACAGCGTTGACTCGAATTTCATTTTCTAATTCTAAAGCTACCGCCTGTACAAAACTATGAATGCCACCATTTACCATAGCTGCACTGGTAGTCATAACCACAGGGTCATCTGCCAAAATACCAGTAGTAAGGGTGATGGAACCTTTAGGGTTAAGAACATTTTGACCTAGACGAACAAGGTTTACTTGCCCCATTAATTTACTATTTAATCCAATATGAAAATCGTCTTCAGAAAGGTCGTTGAAATTGGCCCATTTGGCTTCGCCGGCTATGCAAATAATAGCATCTAATTGGCCGGTTTTCTCAAACATTTTAGAAATAGAGGAAATATCTTCTATATCTACCAAGAAGTCACCATTGGTTCTGCCGGCAATTAGTACCTCATTATCTTCAGAAAAATGAGCACTTACTTTTTTTCCGATGGTTCCGTGTCCTCCAATAATCAAGATTCTCATAGCTCTTTTGTTTTAGGTCAAACGTTTTCTATTATTCTGCTTTGGTCTTTTTTTTCGAGTCTTATAAATAGTAAGGGTAGCTATAATACTCCACAACAAGTTGGATACAAATGGGGGAATGGCACTGTAGTAATAACAGTTTGCCGCGATTAATAATCCACCAAGTAGGTTTAAGTACTTACTGTAGCCTAAATACTTTCTATTCTCCATCATTGTGATGGCGTAGGCCAAGATGATGAGCCCCGAGCCCGTCCATCCGAAAACATCAATTAATAACTTCATCTTAAATAGTAATATCGGTATATATCGATTTGTAGGTTAATAATTTTATAATAAATATTTTGCAAAATCAGTAATTATAGCCTCATTTCTTTTATAATAAGACCATTTTCCGTGTTTGGTCATAACCAATAACCCACACTTTTCCATATTGGTTAAGTAATTTGAAACGGTAGATTGCGATAGTTTAGACTTCTCGTGAATGTATGTAGCACAGACGCCATCATCAAAATGGTCTATGCTAATATGAGGAGGAAAATTCTTTTCAGGTTCTCTCAGCCATTCCATTATCTGCATTCGAGTCTGATTAGATAAACATTTACTAATTTCAACTGCTTCTTTTACATCCATAGATGCAAATATCGGTATTTATCGATATGTAGTTTAAGATTTAACATTTTTTTATTTAGGAAAATGCTGTACCGGACCGTTGCCTTTACCCAAAGTTTTGTCTTTACCCTGTGTAATGGATTTATTTAAATAGGAGCAGGCTTTCTTTACGGCCTCTTCTAAGGGAAGACCTAAACTTAATTGTGCGGCTATGGCAGAAGATAAAGTGCATCCTGTACCATGGGTATTCTTTGTTTGTACCCTTTTGTTGTAAATGGAAATGCTTTTTTGGGTGTCATATAAAAATAGGGTATCGGTCATTTGTTCGGAATCTTCCAAATGCCCTCCTTTTAATAAAACAGAAGTTTTAAATGTATTCCCTATTTCTTTTGCGGCCTCACCAAGCTTCTGAGCATCTATTTTTTTATCGATTAAAATCTCAGCTTCTGGAATATTAGGAGTAATAAGGTAAGCATCGCTTAAAAAAGATTTCAAATTCCCTAGTGCAGCTTTATTGAGAAGTCTATCTCCAGAGGTAGCCACCATGACAGGATCCAAAACTATTTTCTTAATAGGGTATTCCCTAAGGGTCTTCTGTACCAATTCTATAACATCTGCAGAGTGGAGCATTCCTATTTTAATAGCGCCAAAATCAATATCCTCAAGAACCGCAATTAATTGTTTGCGTATATGGGTAACAGGAATGGGGTGAATATCAAAAACGCCCTGCGTGTTTTGAGCGGTAGTAGCTGTAATGACAGATGCTGCAAAAGCGCCATTGGCACTAATACTTTTAATATCTGCCTGAATACCGGCACAACCACCAGAATCGCTTCCGGCTATGGTAAGTACACTAGGATAGCTTGTGGTCATAACTACAAATAATACAATTGTGGGAATATAAGAGAAGTAAATGTATAGAATTATTTTAAAAGGAGGTGGGCAGATATGGCTATTATCGCATTAAAAATTCTTACATTTTATTTAAAACTTAATTTATTGCCCAGCCTGACGTTCACACTTGCTCACAGACTTTTTCACTGTTAAATAATAACGCAAATTATGGACTTAAAGTTAGAATTATAAAGTAAGTTACTACAACGTTATAGTTGATTCTCATTTTTTTTTATAAATACACACTCTTGAAAGTATTGTTATTATTGGGGTTATCGATTAAGTGCACGATTCCTTCGTTATCTCATATACAAAAAAGTGGTTTTCACATACAATGATCACTTGGCAGACAACAAATAGTGGTTTTTTTTTTCTTCTAATGATATATTTGATAACATTAACTATTTATATGTAGTCTTTTACCTACTTTTAAGGTAAACCTATATTTTTAACACTAACCACCGCACTATGAATTTTTCCATTAAAACCAGTGTTCTTACCTTGATTGCTGTACTATTCTATGCTATCAATTCGAACGCACAAATCGATAGTAACCGATACACGGTTCTATTGACACCTCAAAATTTGGCTACCTGTGGAGGAGTCAACAATTCTCTTGAAGAAGTCCTTATTAGAGGTCAGAATGCTACTTGTCATGACTTCAGTATTACTTTTGACCTTCCGCCCGGTGTGGAATATGTCTCAGGGACGGCAAGTATAACTTCGCAAACAGATTCATTTGGTAATCCAATTGCTTCAGATCAATACTCAATAGGGGAGGGTGGTACGCCTTCTGACCCTATTTTTACTATTTTGCGTCCTAGTGATGCAAATTGGGATGTTGGTGATGAAGTAACTTTTACTTTTGAACGTAGTGCAAATTGTGATGCGGTGGCGCATTCTAACTCAGGTGGGTTATTCAAAGATGCACATACTATTAATTTTCAAGATGCCGGTGGAGCTAACTCAGATTCGGATACGGAAGTAACTATAGCTTCTTATCCGTTATTGGCCGCTTCTTTAAATATTTCTGCCATACCAACTGTAGATGCAAATGTTGGCGAATCGTACACTAGAGATATTACTCTAGCACAAGGTGGTAATGGTTGTACGGAAACATTTACCTATTATGTAGATTTAGGTGAAGATGTAGATGACCTGTATACCTTATCTTATAATGGTACGCTTTTAACGCCAGTTAACACAACAGGTCAGGTTTTGACTTATAATATAGATTTAAACGCAGCTCCTTTTGCAGGGACTGTTGGTGATGGAAATAATTGCTTTGATAATGGCGAAGTAATTATTCTTCAAGAAGCCTTTAGGGTAGATGACTGTTTAGATACCGCTATAGTACACAATACCTATTGGGGTTGTAGCCCTGGCGAAACGTGCCAAGCGGCAGAACCACAAACAGGTTCTTTAAATTTTGGTGCCAATGTACCGGATATAGCCATTTCAAAAGTAGGTTCTACTACACCAGATTTATGTGGTGCAGTTACCTATACGATTAGAATAGAAAATACGAATACTACTGTAGGCTCTATGGCCTTAGATTTAGGTGTTAATATTGGTAGTGGCGCAAATGCTTCTCCTGTGAGTACTGCTGCTACAAACCCGCTTTGGGATTTTGACTTCTATGATACCAGAGATGTTTCTAATTTTAGGTTTGCTTCCGGTATTTCTTTTACACCTCAAGATAGACCAAGTACAGTATATGCTACAAGAGGTTCTGGTAATACAGTTTCTATACCACCAAACTTTTTTGCTTCCGATCCTGATGGACCGGGAGGTTTTGATGATTTAGATAATGATGGTTGGTTTGATGATTTACCACCAGGGGAAGCTACAGAGTTTTCGTTCGATTTTACAGTAACACCTAAAGATAATTGTGGTGTGGCTAGATTTGATTACATGGCTTGGGAGCATACCTATATAGATACGTATTTTAAAGATCAATGTAAAAGTGATCGCATTCCTGAACGTATCGATATTGGATATTTCAATATTATTAGAGATTACCAAGATGTTACAGAAGTTGAAGCACCAACGGACATCGTAAATAATGAGGATTTTGTTGTGAGTATTGCCCCGGCATTCTATGCGGGTGGAGCAGGTTTACCTACTATAGACGGTACTGCTATGTTTTCTAATGATGCCTCTTCAGTATGGAGTATAACCCTTACAGTACCTACAGGTATGGCGTTACAAACACCATTACCAGCTGGTTTTACGCAAAGCGGGAACGAAGTAACGTATTCAACAACAGACATGTATGCAGGAAGATTTAAAGAATGGGTAGATTTTCCTATGACTTTTACATGTGGTCCAAATGGTAATCAAGCAATACCTTATAAAACGAACTATACGGCAACAAGTGCTGCTGGTGTTTGTTGGACACAAGATATTCATTGCGGTACAGTAAATATATATACGCATTGCCCAGGTGGTTGTGTTGGTCCTGCAATTGAAGGCTTTACTGCCAGAAGACTTACCGCTGGTTGGACAGATGATACCATGACCACTAAAGTTGTCTTAGATGATAATACAGATGGTATCAATAAATATTTAGCAGGTGATCAAATGAAGATTACCACTACAGCTTCTATAAATAGTATTTCATTAGATAACCTTTATTTCGATTTAACTTATGATACAGCTAGTTTAGCTGCTGGTGGTTCGGATATCATTACATTGATAGATACTAAAATTACTATTAATGATAATAGTGCTGGCACTTCTAGTTCTGGTGTAATTAATGCAGCACCGGTTTTAACTACCAATGGCTCTACAGAGCATATGTTAAGTTTTGATTTGAGCGATGAAAAAGATTTAATAAGCGCAGCATACTTATTTGAAGGAGACGCTACAAATAGAGATATTGTTGAAGTTGAATTGACTTTTGAGTTTAGTAAAGATTTTCAAGATATAGCTTACTTTGAACTTACCAATTTAAGAGGTGAATTCTTTGCTTTTACTGATTACCCGGCAAACACTGCACCTAATAGAGTAGGGTGCGACACTTGGGGAGATCGAGCCTATTATTCTAGACCTAGAATTTATGGAGGTAACCTAGCTCATGCTACTAATGGTTGTACGCCATCTAATGGAGTCATATATAATATGGTAAAAAATATGGCACCGGCTGATATGCATGCTGATGAATACAGACCTTTGACATTATGGACTTCTACTGTAATAGATATTCCTGAAGGGGCTAGATTTACAGGAAATGTTACATCAATACAATTTCAAGGTGCATATTCAACAACTACTGGCGAATTTATAGCGACAGAAAGTGGTGGTCAAATAACCATTACTCCTGGTCCTAATTTTAGAAATAGAGATCAAAGTGGTACAATAATACCACGATTATATGTAGAATTTATGGGAACTTGTGAGTCACCTGCGTCAACGCAATATGACTTTACCGTTAATTATGACGATTTTGCATATGCAACGCCTGTACCTTCAAGTTATAGCTATAAGAATACCTTTAGTTATACACAACCTACATTTATTGTACAATCACCACTACCTACTATTAATGGTGATGCCTATACGGTAGATTTTGATACGAATATAAGTAACACCAGTCCAGAAGCAGTAGATTTTAACTGGTTGCAAGTTACTGCTCCAGTTGGTATAAACATCACAAGCGCGTCTAGTGTATCTGGTGGCTTAGAAACTCCAGTTAATTTTTATCAATCTGGAGATAAAACGTGGATTGAAGCAGGTTCTGTTGCTTCAGGTGCCACAAAATCTATACGATTCAAAGCAGATTTTGATGAGTGTGAAAATTTGACCGTACTTGTTGAGCATGGTTGGGATTGTTCAGGTTACCCTGGCTATCCAGATGCAAGTATAGATACTTCAGATTTTCTAGGAGTGGGAGCTACCTGTTATCAGAATTCTACTTCTATAACATTAGAGCCAAAAGGTTCACAAGTACAGGTAGGCATTACGAATCAACCTAGTACGGCACAAGATTTATGTACTCCGTTTGATATAGGAGTTGATGTTATTAGTGCACAATTGGGAGATTTAATAAACCCTTCCTTACAGTTTGCCATTCCTGGTGGAGCTGGTGGTATTACTATAGTAAGTACAGATGTTACTTATCCTAAAGGGTCTGCTGATACTCAGCCAGTAACTGTAACCATAGAAAATGGTATAGCTAAAGTAAATTTATTGGAACATACGGCTATTCTTGCTTTAAAGGGTATTGCTGGTAATCCTGCTGTGAACTCTATAGATGAAAGAACCGCACATGTTGATCTTGAAATTCAATTGGAGTGCGATTTTATATCCAATTCTGAATTCACCTTTAAGGTTTACGGAGAAGAACCGTGTGGCGATATTGCCGCGGGTAATGGTTCTAGAATAGTTTCTAATTCTATAGAAGCGCAAGGTGCAGTATCGCCTTACAATGCTTTAAGCACAATTAACTTACCTGGTTTTGGTGCGCCAATTCAAGGGTGTGGTGTTACAGATAATATTAATGTAGTTACTACAATTACTGGCGGTACCACAGGAGGTTCTGATTTTGGTAAGGTAACTTTAAGATCGGGTATAGAATATGTACCTTCTTCTTTTGCTAGTGCAGACGGAGCAACGTTTAATAGTATAGCTACTGTGGGAGACCACGAAGAGCTTATATTAAACTATCCATCAGGTGTTACTGCAGGGTCTACTATAACTTTTGACTTTGATTTTATCACTACCAATGAAGGTATTTGTGATGATGAGGCAGAAGTTCAGATAGTAAACTATGTAACGGTTTCTGGGGTAACTTGTTCCGCTGCTAGCTGTTCAGATTTTCAAGTAGCTACAGGTTCTTCTTATGAGATAATGCCATTAGAAAAACCAATTTTGGTTGGAACGCCAAATGATAGTTTCTTTTCGGTAGATACTAGTAATAATTACGAATATCATTTATCGTTAGATATTGAAAATACAGCTCTTGTAGATGCAGATGCCGGTTATGCTTATAGTGTATACTGTGCAGATGTAAATGGAGATATTGATGGTGTTGCTATCTCAACAGGTACTATAGCTGATGCTATTCCTAATTCGTCTACAATTACAGATGAAATTATATTCACTACTGTTGGTGCTGCTTGTTCAGGCACTAATTTTATAGTAGAGTTTTTACCTTCTAGTACCAATTGTCAGTGCGAGGCTATCTTAATTCCCGTTGCTGTAGCTTCAGGAGCTCCGTTAGATTTAGATGATGACAATGATGGTATACCGGATGTTATTGAAGTTTATAATGGCGATGCAGATGGTGACGGAACTTTAGATTATGAAGATCCAGATTTCTGTGCTGCAACCTTTGATGGTGTTAACGGATGGGATTGTGCAACAATGGGCTTACCTGATCCAGATGATGATTTAGATGGCGATGGTACTCCAAATTATTATGATGCTGATTTCCCAACTTGTGGGGGATTAAATGCTAACGGTATCTGTATTAATTTTGATACAGATGGTGATGGTGTTCCAAATCAATTAGACCTAGATTCTGACAATGACGGTATTACTGATATTGTTGAGAGTGGTTCTGGTAATATAGATGCAGACGGTGATGGTGTTCTTGATAATATTACAGATATAGATAATGACGGACTTGCAGATGTAGTAGATAATGATACTACAGATGGTCCAGAAGGTAGTGCACCTTGTACACCACAGAATGGTTGTGTACAAATTAATTCAACTTCAAATGTTTTTGATACAGATGGTGATGGTACTACTGATGATAGTGGAGATTTTGATGGCGACGGAATAATTAATGCTTACGATTTAGATAGTGACAATGACGGTATTTTAGATACGGTTGAAGCACAAACTACAAGTGGCTTTATTGCTCCTGGTGCTATTGATCCATTAACAGGTATACCTGCAGTTGGTGCAGATACAGATGGTATTGATCCAATTGATACTGATGGTGATGGTAATCCAGATTACTTAGATTTAGATGCAGATAATGATGGTATCACAGATACTTTAGAAGCTGGCGGCGAAGATGCTGATGGCGATGGTGCTGTAGATAGTTTTGTTGATGCAGATGGTAACGGTGTTGCCGACAGTGTTGATGCTACGCCTTTACCAGATGAAGATTCTGATAATGACGGAATTCTAGATAGATTAGATTTAGATTCTGATAATGATGGAATTACAGATACTACTGAAGCTGGTGGTATGGATGGTGACGGTGATGGTATTATTGACACTTTCATGACTGATACCGATAATGACGGACTTGCAGATAGCGTTGACCCAGTTGGTCCTGCTACTCCTGGTACGCCAATTCCAAATCCGGATACGGATAATGATGGCTTGGATGATAGAATAGATTTAGATTCTGAAAACGATGGTATTCCAGATGTTATAGAAGCTGGTGGTACTGATCCAGATAACGATGGTAGAATTGGTTCTGGTTTAATTACAGATACAGATGGTGACGGACTTTCAGATATTGTAGATCCAGATGACAATACAGATCCTGCCTTAGGAGATGGTCCAGGTACACCTTTACCAATAGATAATTTTGATGGAGATAGTGTTCCAAATCACTTAGACATAGATTCAGATAATGATGGTATTACAGATACTACAGAAGCTGGTGGTCTTGATGTTAATGGAGATGGTATAGTAGATGGTTTTGATGATACTGCTACAACAGATGGTTGGGATGATGCTACAGCTGCTTCTCCGCTTCCAATTCCTAACTCAGATACCACAGGTGGTCCAGATTACTTAGATATAGATGCAGATGATGATGGTATTCCAGATAATGTAGAAGCACAAACTACAGCGGGTTATATTGCCCCTGCAGATGCTGAAGCTGCTAACGGATTAGATACAAGTTATCCTGTTGGATTAACTCCAGAAGATACAGATGGTGATTTAATTCCAGATTACTTGGATGCAGATTCTGATGCCGATGGTGTTAGTGATGTTGAGGAAGCTGGTCAAGGAACAATCACAGATCCTTTAGCTGATGCTGATGCTGATGGCTTGAACGATGCTTTTGATGATACAACTTCTGGTTATGATGTAAACAATGACCTAGATACAGGTGCAATTGCTACAGATAATGTAGATGATTTAGACACTGCAGAGGTTGATTTTAGATCCATATTAGATTCTGATAATGATGGTATCATGGATACGGTTGATATTGATGATGATAATGACGGAATCTTAGATGTTGATGAAACAGGAGATACAGATGGTGATGGTATTCCAGACAGTATTGATTTGGATTCAGATAATGATGGTATTCCAGATTCTATAGAAGCTGGTGGTACGGATACAGATGGTGATGGTCATATAGACTACCCAATTGCGGGTGACCCAACTTCTATGACGGATACTAATAATGATGGTCTTGCAGATGAAATTGCAACGACTCCTTTACCAGATGAAGATTCAGATGGTGATGGTATCGAAGATAGAATAGATTTAGATTCAGATAATGATGGTATTCCAGATGTAACAGAAGCTGGTGGTCCAGATGCAGACAACGATGGTGTTATAGATACTTTCGCTACAGATACAGACCGTGATGGTTTGGCAGATAGTGTAGATCCTGCAGATGCTACAACTCCTGGTACGCCTTTAGAGAATCCTGATACTGATGGTGACGGATTTGATGATAGAATAGATACAGATTCTGATAATGATGGTATTCCAGATGTAACTGAAGCTGGTGGTTCAGACCCAGATAACGATGGTGTTATTGGTACAGGACTTATTATAGATGCAGATGGTGACGGACTTTCAGATATCGTAGATACAGATGATAATACAACACCAACAGCTACAGATGGTCCAGGTACAGCTTTACCAATAGATAATTTTGATGGTGATGCTAATCCTAACCACTTAGATATAGATGCTGATAATGATGGTATTCTAGATGTAGTTGAAAATGGTACAGGTGCTTTAGATACAAACAATGATGGAGCTATTGACAGTGATGATGATGTCTTTGTAGATGCAAATGACAATGGTCAAGCAGATGCTACAGAAGGTACGGCGCCAATAAATACAGATACAACAGGTGGTGCAAACTACATAGATATTGATGCAGATGATGATGGTATTCCAGATAATGTAGAAGCACAAACAACGGCAGCTTATGTTGCTCCAGATGATGCTTTTGACGCTGAAGGTTTAGATACTCAATATGTAGGTGGTATAACACCGGAAGATACAGACGGTGATTTAATTCCAGATTACTTGGATCCAGATTCTGATGATGATGGTACGCCAGATGTAGTGGAAGCAGGGCAAGGTGCAATCACAGATCCTTTAGCTGATGCAGATGCAGATGGTTTAAATGATGCGTTTGAAGATACACCGGGTACTGATGTAAACAATGATTTGGATACAGGTGCAATCACTACAGATAACGAAGATGATGTTGATACTGCTGAGGTTGATTTCAGATCTATTTTAGATCGTGACCAAGATGGTATTATGGATATTGTTGATTTGGATGATGACAATGATGGTATTTCTGATTTAGATGAGTCCAACGGAGTTGATCCAAGTGCCGATGATGATGGCGATGGTATCGTAAACTATTTAGATGATGCACCTACTGATCCACTTGTTGGTGATGTAAACGGAACGGTTGAGCCAGCTTTTGATTTTGATGGTGACGGTGTTCCTAACCATTTTGATATAGATGCGGATAATGACGGAATCTTTGATGTATACGAAGCCGGAAACGATGCTTTGGATATTAATAACGATGGTGTTATTGATAGTGTTGATGCTGGTTTTCTAGATGCTAATAACGATGGTCAAGCAGATAGTTCAGAAGGTACAATACCTTTAACTACAGATACTACCGGTAATGCAGATTTCTTAGATATAGATGCAGATGATGACGGTATTCCAGATAATGTAGAAGCACAACCTACAGCAGCTTATATTGTTCCTGCGGATGCTTTCAATAGAGATGGAGTAGACACAAATTACCCTAACGGTTTACGACCAGAAGATACAGATGGTGATTTAACTCCAGATTATATAGATTCAGATTCTGACGGTGACGGTACTACAGATGTAGTGGAAGCTGGTCAAGGTGCAATTACAAATCCTTTAGCAGATGCTGACGGAGATGGGTTGAATGATGCTTTTGATGATACTCCTGGTAATGATGTGAACAATGATTTGGACACAGGTGCCATCACTACGGATAACGAAGATGATGTTGATACTGCTGAGGTTGATTTTAGATCTATACTAGATCGTGACCAAGATGGTATTATGGATATCGTTGACCTTGATGATGATAACGACGGAATTCCAGATTTGGAAGAGTGTAGCGGTATGGGAAGTGTATCATTAATTCCTGATGGAGACTTTGGAGTAGCAGATATTGCTAACGACACTTATTTTAACGGTGCTGGAGACGGTGCTGGTAACCCAGATA
This sequence comes from Zobellia barbeyronii, assembly GCF_018603515.1. GTDB lineage: Bacteria > Bacteroidota > Bacteroidia > Flavobacteriales > Flavobacteriaceae > Zobellia > Zobellia barbeyronii. Next base: position 4,898 of record NZ_JACATN010000003.1, on the reverse strand, counting down.
ATTATAACACGTATACCAAATCAATGCCAGCTAGTATTACTACTACATATGGTAATGATGCGCCTAGACCATCAGATGGTAACTATGCATTGGTTACGAACTCAATGGGTCTTTCATATGTAGCAGGTGAGCCTATTCCTAACTTCTGGTTAGATATAGAAGACTACACAACTGATGCTCCTGGAGAGATAGGGTACTTTGCTCTTTTCAACGCAGATGGTACAGCAGGTCGTTTCTACGAACAAACCATAACAGGTTTAACGGTAGGAGAAACCTATGAGTTTAAAACGGCAATTATCAACTTATTCAATCCTGGATATGCAGATAACGGTACGGAACAATTCTTAGGCAACACGCCTATTGCACCAAATGTTTCAATGATAGTACTAAATAGTGGAGGTATTGTTGCGGATCAGTTTGATTCGGGAGATATTCCTAACGATGGTGAATGGAAAGAAGTTTCTTTAGTCTTCGTGGCTACGGATACAAATATGACTTTCGCTATTGATAATAACACAGGCGGAGGTATCGGAAACGATTTTGGAATTGATGGTATTACATTAACGCAATCATGTGATTTTGATGGTGACGGTATACCAAATCCATTCGATCTAGATTCTGATAATGATGGTATTCTTGATATTGTTGAAGCTGGTGGAACCGATACGGATAATGACGGTCGTGTTGATGGCTTTACAGATGCTAATGATGATGGTATTGATGATGATACAGCAGCAAATCCATTACCGTTACCAAATACAGACACTGCAGGTAATCCAAACTTCTTGGATATTGATGCAGATGATGATGGTATTCCAGATAATGTAGAAGCACAACCTACAACAGGTTATATAGTTCCTGCGGATGCTTTCAACAGAGACGGTGTAGATACCAACTATCCAACAGGCTTAGTTCCTGAAGATACAGATGGTGATTTAACGCCAGATTATTTAGACTTGGATTCTGAGGATGATGGTATATCGGATATGTTAGAAGCTGGTCAAGGTACGTTAACAGATCCTTTAGCAGATGCTGATGGAGACGGACTTAACGATGCTTATGATGATACGCCAGGTAATGACGTAAACAATGATTTAGATGCTGGTGCAATAGATACCGATAATGTAGATGATACTGATTTGGTTGAGGTAGATTTCAGATCTGTATTAGATCATGACCAAGATGGTATTCCAGATACGGTTGATCTTGATGACGATAACGATGGTATCTCAGATTTAGATGAGTCCAACGGGATCGACCCAAGTGCAGATGATGATAACGATGGTGTTCCAAACCATTCTGATGATGATCCTAATGATCCATTAGTAGGTGATGTTAACGGAACAACGGAACCAGCGTTTGATTTTGACGGTGATGGTATTCCAAACCACTTTGATATTGATGCTGATAATGATGGTATCGTAGATGTAGTGGAAGCTGGTAACGGTGACCTTGATACGAACAATGACGGTGTTATTGATAGTAACGACACTGGTTTTGCCGATACAACCAGTAACGGTCAAGCAGATAGTTCAGAAGGAACAGTACCACCAAATACAGATGGTTCAGGTGAAGCTAACTTCTTGGATATTGATGCAGATGATGATGGTATTCCAGATAATGTAGAAGCACAACCAACAGCAGCTTATATAGTTCCTGCAGATGTGTTTGACTTAACAGGATTAGATACCAATTATCCAGGCGGATTAGAGCCAGAAGATACAGATAACGATGGTACTCCAGATTATATAGATGATGATTCTGATGCAGATGGTATATCTGATATGTTAGAAGCTGGTCAAGGTACTTTAACAGATGCTTTAGCCGATGCGGATAATGACGGATTGAACGATGCTTTTGATGATACACCAGGTATAGATGTAAACAATGATTTGGATACAGGAGCAATTGCTACTGACAACGAAGATGATGCAGATGTGGCTGAGGTAGATTTCAGGTCAATGTTAGATTTTGACCAAGATGGTATTCCAGATACAATAGATCTTGATGACGATAACGATGGTATCTCAGATTTAGATGAGGCTAACGGGATCGACCCAAGTGCAGATGATGATAACGATGGGGTTCCAAACCATTCTGATGATGATCCTAACGATCCATTAGTAGGTGATGTAAACGGAACAACAGAACCAGCGTTTGATTTTGACGGTGATGGTATTCCAAACCACTTTGATATTGATGCTGATAATGATGGTATCGTAGATGTAGTGGAAGCAGGTAACGGAGATCTTGATACAAACAATGACGGTGTTATTGATAGTAATGATGACGGATTTGCAGATACAACCGGAAACGGTCAAGCAGATAGTTCAGAAGGAACAGTACCACCAAATACAGATGGTTCAGGTGAAGCTAACTTCTTGGATATAGATGCAGATGATGATGGTATTCCAGATAATGTGGAAGCACAACCTACTGATGCTTATATAGTACCAGCAGATGCTTTTGATGCAACCGGATTGGATACTAATTATCCAGGTGGTATAGAGCCAGCAGATACAGATATGGATGGTATTCCTGATTATATCGATTCTGACTCAGATGCTGATGGAGTAGAAGATGCTTTAGAAGCAGGTCAAGGTACAATGACTGATCCATTGGCAGATGCTGACGGAGATGGTCTTAACGATGCCTATGATGATACTCCTGGTAACGATGTAAACAATGATTTGGATACAGGTGCCATTGCAACGGATAACGAAGATGATGCTGATATAACTCAGGTAGATTTTAGAGATATCCTAGATTTCGATAAAGATGGTATTCCTGATACAATAGATCTTGATGACGATAATGATGGTATAGCTGATTTAGTGGAGACCAACGGAATCGACCCAAGTGCAGATGATGATAATGATGGTGTTCCTAACCATTCTGATGATGATCCTAACGATCCATTAGTAGGTGATGTAAACGGAACAACAGAACCAGCGTTTGATTTTGACGGTGACGGAATTCCTAATCACTTTGATATTGATGCAGATAATGATGGTATTACAGATGTAGTGGAAGCCGGTAACGGTGCACTTGATACAAATGGTGATGGTGTTATTGACGCTGATGATACTGGTTTTGCAGATGCAAATACTGATGGTCAAGCAGATAGTTCAGAAGGAACAGTACCACCAAATACAGATGGAACTGGTGGAGCTAACTACTTAGATATTGATGCTGATGATGATGGTATTCCAGATAACGTAGAAGCGCAGCCTACCTTAGCGTATGTTGTTCCAGCAGATGCTTTTGATGAAGTAGGCTTGGATACAAACTACCCAGGTGGATTGATTCCAGAAGATACGGACGGTGACGGAACTCCAGATTACTTAGACCTTGATTCTGAAGATGACGGTGTTCTAGATATTGATGAAGCTGGTCAAGGTACCTTTACAGGTGTCGATTCTGATAATGACGGATTAGATGACGGCTTTGACGATACACCAGGTCTAGATGTAAACAATGATTTAGATACAGGTGCCGATGGTACGGATAATGATGACGATGATACTACACCAGAAGTAAACTTTAGAGAAATAGGTGATAGTGATGGAGACGGTGTATTAGATACGCAAGAAGAAGCAGACGGGACAGATAAGAATGACCCATGTGATTACGTAATAGAGAATGTTACTTTGGCTTTCTCTGGTGATTACTTAGTTGCTGATTGTGATGGTGATGGTGTAATTAATGGTCAAGAGATTGATGATGATACCAACCCAGAAGATCCTTGTGATTACATTGAGCGTAGCATAACCTTAGAACAAGGTGGTGATTATTTAATCTCTGATTGTGATGAAGATGGTTTAACCACTTCTCAAGAAGAGGCTATAGGTACTGATCCAGATGTTGCAGATACGGATGGCGATACCATTCTAGACGGACAGGAAATAGAAGACGGAACAGATCCTCTTAATCCTTGTGATTCATTGAACGGTGTACCAACGTTAGAAGCTGGTTGTGATCCAGAATTGGTAGAGACAGGTATTTCTGTTATCAACGAAGTCATTACTCCAGATGGAGACGGTACAAATGATGAGTTCTTAATAGATAATATTGAGTCTTACCCTAATAACACGGTTCAGATTTATAACCGATGGGGTATCATAGTTTATGAAATGAACGGTTACGATAATGTTACGAACACCTTTAGAGGAGTTTCTAACGGAAGAGTAACAATTCAAACAGATTCGAAACTACCGGTTGGTGTATACTTCTATGTGATCAAATATGAGAACAAAGGAGATAACCTAAACAAGGCAGGCTACTTATACATCAACAGATAAAAAAACGTTTCCCAAAAAACCAAATAACCATGAAAAAAGTAATCATAACAGTCGTATCGATGTTTGCGGGGCTCGTCTCTGTCTTCGGCCAGCAAGACGCGCAGTATACGCAGTACATGTACAACACGATCTCTGTGAACCCAGCTTATGCGGGTTCGCGCGGGGTATTCAGTATCGCTGCGCTGCACCGTTCTCAGTGGGTGGGCCTTGACGGCGCGCCCACGACGCAGACGCTCAATTTCCATACGCCGGTCTCCAAGCGTGTAGGCCTGGGGCTGTCGGTGGTCAACGATGAGATCGGTAACGGGACGAACCAGGACACCTACGTGGACGCGGCCTTTTCCTATACGGTAAAGACGTCTGACGAAGGTAAGCTGTCCTTCGGTCTAAAGGCCGGTGGCCATCTTTTGAACGTTGATTTCTCTAAGCTGAGGAACTACGGTGCGGAGAGCAACCTTCCCAATATCGATAACAAGTTCTCGCCCAATATCGGGGCGGGGGTGTACTACCACACGGACCATTTCTATGCGGGCCTATCGGTGCCGAACTTTTTACAGACGGAACATTTTGACGGTTCCAATACGAACAGCAGTTCCT
>NZ_JACATN010000037.1 GCF_018603515.1 Zobellia barbeyronii | reverse complement strand
CCGAGTGGAAGATTGCTGTGACTTCTGGAATATATGCCCAGTTGTGTGTAGTTATCTAAAGTAGGTAGTAAAGTTGGCAAAAGCAAAACAGCCTTAATTAAAGTCGCGGCATGCCCGGACCGTTGAGGGAAATGAGTGTTACGGGAGTCGTGAAAAAACAGCTATTCATGCAGTACGTGTTTTTTTGCAGCGGAGTAACACGGCCTTTAGGTCATT
>NZ_JACATN010000036.1 GCF_018603515.1 Zobellia barbeyronii | reverse complement strand
AATTACACATATATATGTGTTGAGGGAAATGACCTAAAGGCCGTGTTACTACGCTGCAAAAAAACACGTACTGCATAAATAGCTGTTTTTTCACGACTCCCGTAACACTCATTTCCCTCAACGGTCCGGGTATGCCGCGACTTTTATAAAGGCTATTTTGTTTTTGCCAACTTTACTACCTACTTTAGATAACTACACACAACTGGGCATATATTCCAGAAGTCACAGCAAT
>NZ_JACATN010000035.1 GCF_018603515.1 Zobellia barbeyronii | reverse complement strand
GAGGCTTCATCTTTGTTTACAATTAAATATTCACGGGAAGGTCCCGCGTCAATATCTCCGTAAAAACCTTGGTGTGGAGAAGCAAAATCAGGATTACCGGAAGGCCATCTGTCAGGTTCAAAATTTATCATGTACAACCAATCGCCTTTGCGAATGGTTCGTATGGGATAGGGAGCTCCTCCGGGACGGCAATAGGTGTGGCGTTCCAAAGCCGTAAATACCCGATCTCTTTTAGGGTCAATTTGCCCGCTTTTA
>NZ_JACATN010000034.1 GCF_018603515.1 Zobellia barbeyronii | reverse complement strand
CAGCAAGATGCACGAAATATCAACGGTGGCGATTTCGGAATCAGCATTTTAATTGCTTTGTGCGGATTTGCACTTATGGCAGGGTATAGCGACGCCAGATAAAAGGCTATTGTCAAATTTAAAGAGAGATAATAAATTTCAAAGGTAAAAAGAATAAATAATCAACCAATATAAAAATCAAAATTATGAAATTAATCAATTTAACAGTTAGCGAATTAACAATCGAGGAGAAAATGGAAATAGATGGGGGGAAATACAAC
>NZ_JACATN010000033.1 GCF_018603515.1 Zobellia barbeyronii | reverse complement strand
AACAAGTTCTCGCCCAATATCGGGGCGGGGGTGTACTACCACACGGACCATTTCTATGCGGGCCTATCGGTGCCGAACTTTTTACAGACGGAACATTTTGACGGTTCCAATACGAACAGCAGTTCCTTTTTGGCGGAAGAGCGTATGAACTTCTATTTCATCACGGGATACGTATTCGAAGTAAACGATAGGTGGAAGTTCAAACCTGCGGGCCTTGTAAAGGCGGTAAGGGGTGCACCGTTGCAGATAGACGTAAGCGCCAATTT
>NZ_JACATN010000032.1 GCF_018603515.1 Zobellia barbeyronii | reverse complement strand
ATAGGTATAAGTTCCTGTACCCGCAAGAGTAGGAGTCCAAGTTCCGCCGGAATCGGGTGTGCCGCCGAGTTCATTAAAAAGCTGCGTTTCTGTTACTGTAGTTCCTTCGCAAATGGTCAATGTTCCATCGGTTCCTGCATTCGGAGTTGCTTGTTCGGAAACGACTATTTCGGAAGTACTATCGATGGTACATGGCGAAGTTGCCGTTACTGTATAGGTATAAGTTCCTGTACCCGCAAGAGTAGGAGTCCAAGTTCCGCCGGAATCGGGTGTG
>NZ_JACATN010000031.1 GCF_018603515.1 Zobellia barbeyronii | reverse complement strand
ACCGATGGAACTTTAACTATTTGCGAAGGAACTACCGTAACAGAAATACAACTTTTTAATGAACTCGGTGGCACGCCCGATTCCGGGGGAACTTGGACTCCTACTCTTGCGAGTACAGGAACTTATACCTATACAGTAACGGCAACTTCGCCATGTACCATCGATAGTACTTCCGAGGTCGTCGTTTCCGAACAAGCAGCACCGAATGCGGGAACCGATGGAACATTGATTATCTGCACAGGTACAACAGTAACAGAAACTCAGCTTTTTAATGAACTCGGTGGAACACC
>NZ_JACATN010000030.1 GCF_018603515.1 Zobellia barbeyronii | reverse complement strand
GACAAGACATGAAAAAAACAAGATATATATTCTGCGGTCTGGCATTGATGGCCATGGCCTCACAGGCACAGGAGAAAAAGATACGAAAAGCGGATACGAAGTTCACGAACTATTCCTATGCCTCGGCGATACAGTCCTATGAGGACCTGGTAGAGGACGGGTATACGGAAGAGGAGATATTCAAGAATTTGGGTAACGCGAACTATTTGAACGCGAACTACCAAGAGGCGTCCAATTGGTACGGGCAACTGTTCCAGTTGGGGATAACGGATATCGACCCGGAATACATGTACCGGTACGCCCAGACGTTAAAATCG
>NZ_JACATN010000002.1 GCF_018603515.1 Zobellia barbeyronii | reverse complement strand
GCCACCTATCGTATGCGCACGTCTTCTAGAGTATAGGTGTTCACGTTATTGAGTTTCTTATAATATACTTCACTCATTAGTGTAAAAGGACGTTCCCATAGATTGAAGGAATACTCATTGCCTAAAACGAAGTGAATAGATTCTTGTGCTTTTACATCTGGGTTTATAGTGCCGGTTTGATCACGTAGCTCACGATAAAAAGGAGGTTGGTGATAAAGACCGCCCGAGAGCCTAAAAAGCATGTCTCTCTTCCAATTGGGTTTTAAGGAAACTTGCCCACGCGGACTTACTACTGTCTGTGATGAAGTTTTAATATCCTTGCCACTAACGGACCAATATTGCGCGCGAATTCCAAGATTGTAGTAAACGTTGTGTGTTGCTATATTTAAACGGTTGCTAAATTGAACAAATCCCGAAAACCGGTCGGTTTTTACAAAATTTGTTGCATTTACACCGTCATAGGCAACAAGGGGAGACTCAAAAGGCTCTTCGGGTTGATTATTACTGAATTCAGGTAAAGGTGGGCGAACAAAAAAGCCGACAGAGTCTATAAATTCTGATTCTCGTAATTGATCACGAATGTCTTCATGGGTATATTTTAAACCCCATTCCAGCACTTTGTTTTCTGAGGTATGATTGCCTTTGTGTGATAGATTAAAAATCAAAGCATCTAGTTCATTTCTGGCTCTGTTAAATTGTGTGCCAATCCCTCGTAGGTTGGTTGCGCTGCCAAAAGAATCGCTAGATAAATCACTATCAACACTGCCCAAAGCATACTGAGCAATTACATCTGAGTATTCCTCTTCTGTAGTGTGGTAGAGAGAAGCTATAAGCTTTAAGGTCGTATTGTCGTTTAAAAAATAGTTACCCTTTAAGGCTCCTAGAACTGTATTGTATCTGTTGTTTTCTTCACCTTGATAAAAGACCACAAGAGATTTTGGTTCTGAAATGGTTCCAAAATTAGTTTGCCTTTTTAGAGGTTCGTTTTGGTAATCGTTGATAGAAATGTTACCTAAAAAATCTAGATGGAATTTGTTCGAAAACCGATAGGTCGTAAAAGTCTGGGCATCTGCAAAAGTAGGGTTGAAGTTGGTGTTGGTCTGTTGGCTATTAACGAGCAAACCATTATTTCTATAACGCACCCCACTTATGGTGCTTAATTTTTTGTTTTTAGAAACGGTTTCCACGGTTGCACTCGCTCCCAAAAAGCTAAGGTCTATTTGTACTCCGGTTTCCGAAGGTTTTTTATAGGTAATATCTAATACGGAAGAAAGTTTGTCTCCATACTTAGCTTGAAACCCTCCCGAAGAAAACCGTACATTTTGAACCATATCACTATTTACAAAACTCATTCCTTCTTGTTGGGCAGAGCGAACTAGAAAAGGACGATAGACTTCAATTTCATTAACATACACCAGGTTTTCATCATAATTACCACCTCTCACGTTGTATTGGGTACTTAACTCATTACTTGAAGAAACACCAGGTAATAGCTTTAGAATATTTTCAACACCTGCATTTGCACCTGGAATATTACGTACGATTTCTGGACTCACAGTGATGATTCCTGTAACGGATTTTTTGCCTGTGGGCGTAATGGTTACTCCAGCAATTTGTATGGTATTCGTACTTAGAACGGGATTGAATTCAAAAACTTCGTTGGTATTAAGAACTAGGTTTTCCAGCACTACATTCTCATGACCTAAATGAGAGAAAGTTACGGTAATGGCTTCGTCGGCGGTTACTTGAAGTGAGTAAAATCCGTTTTCGTCAGAAAAAGTGCCAATTGACCCAATTGCAATATTTACCTCTTGCAAAGGTTCATTTTCGTTGTTCAGTACAATGCCGGTTAGGGTAGCGGTCTGCGCACTTATGTGAAGTGTAAAACCGAATAGTACAAAAAGCAGAATAAGTCTAGTGCACTTCAAAGAGGTGTCATTTTCTGTAAAAAGTACTGGTCATAATGTTTGTATTACCAACATTGTCGGTTACTGTAACTTCAAGTTTGCATTCTTTTTTGTCAAGAATAACATCGTCAAAATTATAGGTAAGTGTGTTGGTCTTTGGCTCATACTCCATAAGAATCCATTCCCCATTAATAGTAGCAGAATAGGTGTCTATACCGCTAAGGTCATCCGTAATACGTACGCTGAGGTAATGATAATTATTTAACCACTGTTTTTCTTTGAAATTTTTGGTTTGAATTTTTGGGGCGATTGTGTCTTTCGCAAGAGTGTAGGTGCCCAAGTTCCTGGTTCTAGTGGTAAACGTTGTGCCGCGCTTATAAGTAGAGGCATGTGATGGTCGTAATCTACTGTTAAGTCTTGCAATGAACATTTGTTTTTTCTCTGCTTCGGTATATTTTGTTACATCAAAAGTAATAGTGAAATTCCGGTGAGCGGCCACACGGGAATTGTGTATCCTAACGGTATCGTCATCTTTCTTTAGATCGATATAAAAATCATCATAAAAAGTATTTGAAGGAAAATATACTTTTGCAGCACCTAAATCGTAATTGTTCGGTTTTTTGGCAATGACATAGTTTTCCGTCTTTTTTTCGTCCTTTTCAACTTTTACAGGTTCTTTTTTGCCCTCTACAGGTATGATGGCTTTTGTTAGATTACCCGCATAATCTTTTATCAATAATTCTACTTTATAGCTCAGTCCTTCACGAACCACTATTTTCCCGTCATTTTCAAGTTTGTTATAGATGCTTAATCTATTTCCGGGAGCTTTATAAAGCAATTGAATTCGCTGGCGGTATTTGCCATAGTAGTAGTAATCTATTAAAGTGTTAATATACCTGGTTTCACCAAAAGAGAAGGACTCCAGGTCATAATCAGTATAAACTTTTCCATTCACCAATTGCTGTACGGAGTATAAACCGTTATGGTTGGCGGCAAGATCTTGACGATCATAACCAATAAAACCAAGTCCTATAGTTCCGGTAGCATAAACAGGGTCCGCTAAAAAAGTTCCGTCTTTTTGTCTGGTAAAATTAATTGCGGTAGTATTTTTATTCTGATTGATTTGCGCATCGTCAGATAATGGAAAACCGTATATTTTCTGTAATGTGGGGTTTGTAGCATCTCTAACATCAAAACCATAGAGTAGAGGGTTTGTAGGTTTTTCTGAGATACTGCTTCTAATTTCAAAATGAAGGTGCGGTCCGGAAGATCCTCCAGTGTTTCCGCCGTAGGCGATAATTTCTCCTTTTTCGACTTTTATTTCGGCATATTCAGGAAAATCTTCAACCTCGTACAATTTTTTCTTGTACTGTAACTTCTTTACAAATTCTTGAATTTTAGGAGCAAATTTCTGAAGATGCCCGTAAACAGAGGTGTAGCCATTTGGGTGTGCAATGTATAGTACTTTTCCGTAGCCCCAATGAGAGACTTTAACACGGGTAACACTACCGTCTGCAATGGCGTAGATAGGCAGTCCTTCACGTTGCTCTGTTTTAATATCAATACCAGAATGAAAATGGTTTGAACGCAGTTCGCCAAATGTACCCGCAAGAACTAAGGGAATGTCTACCGGAGATCTAAACGCATCTTGCGGATATTTCTCTTGGGAGGTACCAATAGCGGTTATGAATAATAAAAGGGCTACAAAAAGTTTTCTCATAATTTTTTGGACAGTGATACGAAATTAGCCAAACCGTTTGAATTCTTGAAAATATCTAGCACGAAAAATGACACATCTTCTTTAACCAACGTTATTTAAGGCCTTAAAGTATTACTTGAAGAATAATTCAAAAAAGTATTGCTAAGTAAGGGCAGGTATGTTAACTTTGTGTAAAATGCATTGCGTTTGATTTATGAGTGAATTAGTCAAAGTTGTCGACTCTTTAGAGAATAAAATAAGCAAGCTTTTGCACAAGTTGGAGGTGCTTCACCAATCCAACAATAGATTGCAAGAGGAGCTTAATGATATTAAAGAGGACAAGGACAAAGTGTTGGATTCCGTTTCTATGTGGGAAGAGAAATACAACTCGTTGAAGCTCGCAAACTCAATGCTTGGCAGTAATACAAATAAAACTGAAGCTAAGCTTAAAATAAATACATTGATCAGAGAGTTGGACTATTGCATAGCACAACTTTCGGAATAATGTTCAAAAGATAAAATGTCAGAAAAGCTAAAAATTAAGCTTTCCATAGCAGATAGGGTGTACCCTTTGACTATCGATCCAAGCCAAGAAGAAGGCTTGCGAAAGGCAGCGAAGAACATTGAGCAATTGGCAAAAAAGTTTGAACAGAGTTACGCAGTGCGAGATAAACAAGATGTTTTGGCCATGTGTGCCTTACAATTTGCATCTAAAATAGAGCAACGCGGTATTGATCAGTCCGAAGGAACCCTAAACGCAACTGAACGCCTTAAAGCGTTAGATGATTTGGTTACCTCCAAGCTTGGTATAAAATAAATACGTTCTTTAAAATACATAAGTTACTGCCCACATTGGTATTACCTTTTGACAAACTCAACATTAATTTTGTTTAAAAAGGGTGAGTTTAGATTGTAAAAGCAGGCCCTACTCGTATAGGGATTCTTGATCAGTCTTGTAGCCCTAAACCTGTTTATTGGAGTTTGTACAAAACTTCTCTGATGTGGGCTTTTTTTATGGATTTGTTTGAGCAACTGTGGTCGGTACATCATTCTTCATGTACAGCTCTAAGTACTCAAGCGCGTTCAAACCTAAATTGTTAGATATATGGATAGTGCAACACTTATAATAGCCGGCATCGTCGGCCTTGCGATTGGATTTGCCATCGCAAAATTCATGGAAAAGGGAAAAGCCTCAAAAACTCTTTCCAACGCTAAAAGCGAGGCGAACACGATAGTTAGTGCCGCCAAGACAGAAGGCGAAAATATTAAGAAAGACAAAATTTTTCAAGCCAAGGAGAAATTTTTAGAGTTAAAGGCAGAGCACGAAAAAGTTATTATATCCAAGGATAAAAAAATTGGTGAGGCAGAAAAGCGTACTCGTGATAAAGAGTCTCAGGTTAGTAATGAATTGGCAAAAAGCAAAAAACTCAACATTCAACTTGACGGTAAATTAAAAGAAGTTACCCACAAAGAAGAGTTTCTTGAAAAGAAGCAAAGCGAACTAGAAAAGCTTCACAAAAATCAAGTACAACAGCTAGAAGTTATTTCTGGACTTTCAGCAGATGATGCTAAAGGGCAATTAATGCAGTCGTTGAAGGAAACGGCCAAGACAGATGCTATGGCCTATATACAAACTACTGTAGAGGAGGCTAAGTTAACAGCTCAACAAGAGGCCAAGAAAATCATAATAAATACAATTCAACGTATAGGAACGGAAGAAGCAGTAGAAAACTGTGTGTCTGTTTTTAACTTGGAATCTGATGATGTTAAGGGTAGAATTATTGGTAGAGAGGGAAGAAACATCCGAGCTTTGGAAGCAGCTACAGGTGTTGAAATTATCGTAGATGATACGCCAGAGGCTATTATTCTTTCTTGTTTTGATTCTGTTCGTCGTGAAGTTGCAAGGCTTTCTTTACACAAGCTAGTAACGGATGGTAGAATACACCCGGCACGTATAGAGGAAATAGTTAAAAAGACAGAGAATCAAATAGAACAAGAAATCGTAGAGGTCGGTAAACGTACCGTTATTGATTTGGGTGTTCATGGTTTGCATCCTGAATTGGTTCGTGCTGTTGGCCGAATGAAATACCGTTCTTCTTACGGTCAAAACTTATTACAGCACTCTAGAGAAGTTGCTAAGTTATGTGGTGTAATGGCTGCAGAGCTTGGGTTAAATCCAAAACTGGCCAAACGTGCTGGACTTTTACATGATATAGGTAAAGTGCCTAATACCGAAGCTGAGGTAGAAACACCACATGCTATTTTAGGTATGCAATGGGCTGAGAAATATGGTGAAAAACCAGACGTGTGTAACGCTATTGGTGCTCACCACGATGAAATAGAAATGAAGACACTTATTGCGCCTATCGTTCAGGTTTGTGATGCTATTAGCGGAGCAAGACCAGGAGCACGTAGACAAGTGTTAGATTCATACATTCAACGTTTAAAAGACCTTGAAGAGGTTGCTTTCAGTTTTGGTGGAGTTCAAAAGGCCTATGCTATTCAAGCAGGACGTGAGCTAAGGGTAATCGTTGAAAGTGAAAAAGTGAATGACGAGAAAGCGGCTCAGTTGTCTTTTGAGATTTCACAGAAGATACAGACGGATATGACATATCCTGGACAGGTAAAGGTTACTGTAATAAGGGAAACCCGTTCAGTAAACGTAGCAAAATAGAATATAATATTCTTGTATAATAGAAAAGAGCCCCGTACATACGGGGCTCTTTTTATTTAGTAGTTGTAACTATTATTTGTGATAAGGACTATCAACCAGTTTATCTACTTCAAAAGTAGCTTCATAATTCGGCATTTGACCACTCTCCCACAACTCTTTATCCTTTACGGAATAATACCATAAAGGCTTTACAAAGCTCTTTGTCCATTCTTCGGTTCTGGCTATCATTTCTTTTAAACGTTCTGGGTAACGGCCTGCTAGGTTTTTCTTTTCGCCTATATCTTTCGTTATGTTATGAAGACTCCATGGCTCATTGCCCATTCTTGTAATTTTCCAATCGCCAAGTCTTGCACCCACATCATTGTAACCTTCACGGTATCGCAGAGAATAAATAAAATCGTCTTTGTAGGGTTCTGTATTTTGTAATACATCATCCATGATATTTTTGCCATCCAATTTTTTGCCTTCAGGAAGTTTCGCTTCGGCGAGTTCGGAAAAAGTAGGGTAGAGGTCAAGAGAAGAAACAGGGAAATCAAAACGCTGTTGTTTCTTAATTTTCTTTGGCCAATGAAAGAACATTGGTACGCGGTAACCACCTTCCCAAGTATCGCCTTTAGTTCCTTTTAAAGGGTAGTTATTTGCGCCGTGATCAAAGTTACCTCCATTGTCACTCAAGAAAACAATCAAAGTATTGTCCAGCTGGTTCGTTTCTTTTAAAGTCTCTACAATTTTTCCAACACCACGGTCTACTGCATAAACCATGGCAGCGTAAGTTCTTCGGTCTTTGTCTTTTATATTGGCAAACTTGGCTATGTCTTCAGCCTTAGCTTGAAGTGGTACGTGTGGTGCATTGTAGGCCAAGTAGATAAAGAAAGGTTGTTTCTTTTTAGCCGCTATTTTAATATCGTTACTCGCCTCGCGAGAAAACCCATCCGTTATATATTCTGTTTCGTTGGCAGGCTTTCCGTTATGCTCCATCGGAAATACATAATCTCTAATATTCTTATTACCAGATTGCATTTGTGCATCATAGGTCTTGTTATATTCATGTGGGAAGTAGTCGTGACCTCCTCCTAAAAAGCCATAAAAATTATCGAACCCTCTTTTGTTAGGGTGAAATTTTGGAGCTGATCCTAGGTGCCACTTTCCAATAGCGCTGGTGTAATATCCTGCTTTTTGCAAGACTTTGGCCATATAAGTCTCCTCTACAGGAATGCCCATATTGTCATCGTCATTTTGACTACTGTTGTGAAACAGGTTGTAAGCGGTACCAGTTAGGTGAGGGTATCTGCCAGTCATTATTGCCGATCGGCTTGGCCCACAGAAAGGATGAGCAACATAGGCTGAAGTAAAAATAGAACCGTTCTGAGCTAATTTATCAAGTTCCGGTGTTATGATATCCGTAGAGCCGTTAAAGCCTACATCTGCATAACCGAGGTCGTCACATAGAACAACAAGAATATTAGGACGAGTTTCTTGAGCTATTCCTGTGGTCGTAACAGCCAGAACGGAAGCGTATAGAAATAGTTTAAAATGATTAAAGTGAATTGCCATAGCTATAAATTTAATTTAGGTTTTTGCAAAGCGATATTTTTGAATGTATTGTGAGCCGATTCTCCTTTTTCTGAATTGTTAAAGAGATAGGCTATGAATTTCCGGGAGCATGGTTCATGCCTTTAACAGAATTTTTCAGGATTCCAAGTATTACAAATAAAGGACTAAAGCAAAAAAATCTTTTTACATGGGTTAACCGCTATTGGCACTATTTTATCTATATGGTACGGTTTGGTCAGTTTGTTGTGGTATGTGAGGACGGTAATTTAATCTTCCCATACAACGGGCATGAATACGGTCATTTCGGCCTGCCCGCGATTACTCCATGCAAAATAGGGTACAAGTTGAGTTTTGTGCGGTGTCCATTCGGGTTTTTGAACGGTTCTGTAGATGCCTTCACCTTTATCTTTTCGTATCAATACTTCGCCTTCTAGTGTAGTGATTCCTCCTAAAAAGTTAGGTTGATGAGTTGGTTCCAAGCTTTTATTTCCGTTGAAGTAGATATCCAAAATGTCTGTGTTCTCCGGTAAATCTGGCGATTCAATACAGTAGACAATTGGTCCTCGTTTTACGGCTATTTGGTTTCGTACTTCTTCAATTCTTGGGTGGCCTTCTATAAACTCAACTTCCATTGGCATATCAAGAACGAGCACGTCTCCTTTTTTCCAATTTCGTTCAATTTTGACAAAGCTTCCTGGTTCTAAGGTTTTAGATAATTCTTCTCCGTTGAGCGTTAGTTTTGAATTTTTTGCCCATTTTGGAATACGCAAACTAATTGCAAAAGCATCTGCTTTACATTCTTCCATTCTTAACTTAACCTTTCCTTGCCAAGGGTATTCAGTCTCTTGTGAAACTTTAATGGGAGAACCATCTTTTAACTCTGAGTTTAATGTATTGGCACCGTATAGATTTACGGTAAATCCGTTTTCAGAAAGACTGTACGCCCACTCAGAAACTGTTGCAATGGTACGCACTAAATTTGGAGGGCAGCAGAAACAGCTCAGGTAAGGTTCTCTGTTTGGTGTTTCGGTTACATTTTCATGTGCATTGTAGTCTCTGGTATTGTTGAGCATCCGCAATGGGTTCGCGTAAAAATATTCTTTACCAGTTACGCTAATACCGGATAGTGCACTATTATAAAGAACCAACTCAACGATATCTGCATACTTTGCTTCACCGTGAAGATTTAGCATGCGATAGCTGAACATAGCATTACAAAGGTTGGCGCAGGTTTCATTATAGGCCGTCATATTGGGCATCATGAAAGCATCAATAAAGCCTTCTTCTATCATATCACGATTTACCGAAGCGCCATAATGGGCTTGGCCCACGGCACCGGTAACATACATTTTTTTGGTTGTTACGTTTTCCCAAAGACGGTCTAGTGCATCAAGCAGGGCTTTTTCTCCTGTTTCGGCATAGACATCCGCAGCACCTGCGTAGTAATACAAAGCAAGCACGGCATGGCCTACCGCTTCATTAGATTCTCGTAACGGAGTACGTTCTTGCACCATATCGCCAATAGGGTAACCTTCGGTAGTAGCATGATGTTTTACCTCGTATTTCCCACGGTTATCAATAAATTTTTCAGCAAGCTTTAAATATTTCTTATCACCCAGAGTACGGTACAATTCCACCAAGCCCATTATCTGCGTTTGGTTAAAACCAAAGCGACCGTAGTGTTTGGTGTCTGGCATAAAAATAGTGTACAGTAAATCTGCATGTTTTATGGCGATGTCCAGAAAATTACGCTGTCCGGTAACATTAAAATGAATACAGGCACTGATTAGTAAATGCCCAGTATTATACATTTCATGGTACTTGCGATTTTCGTATCGGTCTACGCCATCTCTAAGTTGAATTTGAGTTTGAAGGTATCCATCACTTTCCTGTGCCTTGCCAATTATGGCTATGTACTCATCTAATTCAGCAAGAAGTTCGTTGTTTTTTGTGTGGGCGTAAACGTAAATTTTGGCTTCCATGAATTTATAGAAATCCCCATCATGCCAAAACATGCCTTGGTGTTCGCCTTCTTTTTCACCTGCAGCTATTTTAAAATTATTAAGCGCGTGACCTACATCTCCACATAATACATCACCCATATAAGGTACCATGGCATTTGCACAAAGTTCAAATTTATCGGCCCAAAAACCAGTGGTCCATTGGCAATCGCCAATGTTCATGCTTTTAAGTTGGGTATACGGGCTGTTTTTATTTGCGGGAGTAGCTTGTTTCATCTGTACTGTGTTATTCAAAAAGAAATCGATTTAAATAAAAAATCTATTTATATGGATGTTGTATATCTATTAGGTTTTTCGTCTTGTGGCTAATGCCAATTGCACTTCTTCTATGGTCATATTTTTGGTTTCTTTTAAATAGATATAAAGAATAACTAAACCAATGCTTACGACAATGGCATAGAATAAGAGTGTTGAGCTGATACCCATGGTTGCTAATTGCCAGGGAAAAAATTTCTGTACCAAATAGCTCACAAAGCTGGTGACCAAAGTGAAAAATGGAATGGCAACACCTCTAAGTGAAATAGGAAAAATCTCTGAAAATAAGACCCACATAACAGGGCCGATGGAAAAATGAAAGGCACCAATAAAACTGAGTATGCCTAATAAAATAAGGAGGGCATTTATATCCGCTGCTTTCTGTAAAAGTAGACCTGAATAATCTCTGGCATCCGTTTCTCCTAAGGTTTCAATTAACGCCGTTTTAAAACTTATATCACTATCAAAAGGTACGTCTACTAGGGCATTCAACCTTTCTGAGTTAGGAATTTCAGACAATTCGGAAACCGCATTCTCACTAATGGTATAGTTGGCGGTTTCAAATCCGTAATAGCAAACACCAAGACTTAAGATTATCCAAAGCATGCCCCAGATAATCATAGGTCTACGACCTATTCTATCAACTAATAATAAACCTAAGACTGTAAACACTACACTGGTAAGTCCAATATAAATGGCCTGTGCAAATGCAGCATCTGTTCCTATGCCCAATTGCTCAAATACGGTAGGAGCGTAGAACAGAATGGCATTTATACCCGTGGCCTGTTGTGCGATAGCAATGGTCATTGCAATAATCATAGTAACACGCATTGGCTTACCAAAAATTTCCTTTAGCTGAGTAAGCATTGAGCGGTCTTGATTACTATTTTCAAGACTAGAGCGCATTTGGTTTATTTTGGCCTGAATTTCATCTTCGGGAGTTACTTTTTGTAGCATCCTTATGGCTTCTGGTTCGCGTCCATTATATAGTAACCAAGCCGGACTTCTGGGAACAAAAAAGAGTAGGACAAACCATAAGAAAGCAAAAATAACTTCAGTACCTAGCATCCAGCGCCATGTGTTGGTGTCCAGTCCCCATTCTTGAACCCATGGAGCATCTGTGTTAGCCCAACCTAGAATGAGGTAATTTATGAAGTAGGCGGCGGAAAGTCCTACTACTATATTTATTTGGGTCATGGAAACCAATTTTCCACGCCATTTTGGAGGCGCTATTTCGCCAATATACATAGATGCCAAGGAGATAGAACTAAAAGCCAATCCCCCCATAAACCGAGCTACCAGAAGAGAAGCATAGGATGGAGCCAGTGCAGAAGAGATTGCAGAAAAAAGATACAGGGCCGCAGCAATCATTAAAGTGGTTCTGCGACCATATTTATTACAAGCATATCCCACAAACACAAGTGCTAAAAGTACCCCCATGGCCGGAGCTCCTACTACTGAACCCAATTCTAGTTCCGAGAGTGAAAATTCTTGTGTGATAAATTTCACCGTTCCCGATATTAGCGCTGCGTCCAATCCAAAGACAAAACCTCCCATAGCTACAATGGTGGCATACTTAAAAGCATTCTGTTTATAGGAACCCATAAATTGTTTAAATTAAGGTGTGATGAGCTATCATAAATGCTAATTCCAGATTACCGGAAGAAAAACCGTCATCTCTCCCTGGCCTCTATTGCTCCAAGCATAGTAAGGTATAAAATTGGTTTTAAAAGATTGAAATTCCGGTGCACTTACTTCTTGGTACATTTCACCCAGCTTATCTTTTCGTATTAAAACTTCGCCTTCTAAAGTGGTGACACCTCCCAAGAAGTCTGGTCTGGAGGTAGGACTAAGTTTTTTGGCGGAAGAAAGATAAACATTAGTAATATCGGTTTTTTCAGGTAAATCTGCGGACTCTATGCAGTACACAACTGGACCTCTTTTTATGGCAACTTGGTTACGGACTTCTTCAATGCGAGGGTGTCCTTCAATGAATTTGGTTTCCATTGGCATGTCAATAGTGATTTCATCACCGGCTGCCCATTTTCTTTCAATTTTAGCAAAAGTACCAGGCACGGCTTCGGCTGCTTTTGTGCCGTTTACATAAATTTGAGTACCCTTCGCCCAACTGGGAATACGAAGAAGAATATCAAAAGCATCGGCTTTGGATTCATTCACCGTAATCTTAACGGCACCGTCCCATGGGTAGTCTGTTTTTTGGGTGAGTTTTATGGCTGAACCATCCAATAGGGTAGTGTTCAATTCATTTCCTCCGTATAGATTAACCGCAATTCCATTTTCAGATTTGCTATATGCCCAACCTGGAGATTTTGCAATGGTACGCACCAAGTTTGGAGGACAACAAAAACATTTAAGATAGGGTTGTCTTTCCGGAAACTCAACATTCATTTTTTCATAATCTAGCGCGCCTTCAATTTTCCGAAGTGGATTGGAATAGTAATAATTTTTTCCGTCAAGACTAATGCCCGAGAGACCACTATTGTGCAGTACAAGCTCCATAACATCACCATGTTTAGCATCTCCTGTTAATGTAAGCATGCGGTAGTTGAACATGGAGTTACAAATGTTGGCACAAGTTTCATTATAGGCAGTCATGTTAGGCATCATGTACTCATCAATAAAACCTTCTTCAATTTTATCAAGGCGAGAAGAACGACCATAATGGGTTTGACCAATGGCTCCTGTAATGTACATTTTTTTGTTGGTCACGTTGTCCCACAATCTTTCTAGAGCATCAATCAATTCTTTTTCACCAGTTTCAGCATATACATCGGCAGCTCCTGCATAAAAATAAAGTGCCAGTACGGCGTGGCCTACAGCTTCTGTTTCTTCACGAAGCGGAACTCTTTCCTGAACCATATCACCAATAGGGTACCCTTTTGTAGTCTCGTCATCTTCAATTTTATACGTACCACGCATATTTATGAATTGCTCGGCCAGCTCTAAATAGCGCTTGTCTTTGGTGGTACGGTACAATTCTACCAAGCCCATAATCTGTGTTTGGTTAAAACCAAAACGTTTTAGGTGGTCAGGTTTTGGAGAGAACAATTTATACAGATAATCGGCATGCTTTACGGCAATGTCCAAGAAGTTGGTCTTTCCGGTCAGGCGGTAATGAATACAAGCACTAGTCAATAAATGACCGCTATTGTATAATTCGTGGTACCTTCTGTTGGTAAAAGGGTCTATATCATCTCTTATAATTGCAGGTGTGGAGAGGTAGCCATCTGCTTGTTGTGCTTGGGCTATGACGTCTATAATCTCATCTATTTCCTCAACAATTTTTTCATCTTTATTTACGCCATATATGTACATTTTGGCTTCCATCCATTTATAGAAATCGCCATCATGCCACCAAAAACCTTTATGTTCACCTTCTTTGAGTCCGGCTGCTATTTTAAAATTATTATAACCGTGACCGATATCTCCTTTTAGGATTTCGCCCATGTGAGGAATCATAGTTTCTTCGGCAACCTTCCATTTATCGGCCCAGAAACCTTCGGTCCATCTACAGTCGCCTATGTCAATACTTTTCAATTTAACATGTGGACTGTTCGTGTTATTGATGACACCTTTTCCTGTGTCTAAATTGGCAGCATAGTCTCTTGGCTTTGTTGTATCTGTGCTGAGGTTTTTGTCGGGTGTGCCTTGTTTACAAGAAAGCACGGTTAATAAGAGACAAATGGAGAAGGTTATTTTTTTCATAATCCAATATTTATATAGTACACCGCTGTGTTATTGTCTAGAATTCGTCGTGTAAATAGGTATGGGCCATAGAACGAATACTGTATTGCAGTGTAGCATACAAATAAAGGGTAATAGGAGAAACGGCGATTTGTAGATTTTATCCGGTTACGGCACTATTTTAACCTTGTTTACTAACGAATGCTAAAAAATGTGGTACTTGAGTGTGATTTAAAAAATGCGAAAACCAATAACATTGAAATTTTTAAGCATTAATTAATACGTTCAACATCAACAAATAAAGGTCCTTTTGCTAATCTTTCTGTTTTTAAAAAAGCATGGAAGTTTCCTGTTCCTTCAGGAAGTATAACATCTGTAAAGGTGATTTTCTTCTGCTCTTTGTTTACCGGAAGTTTTAAATGCACGTCTTTGTATTTCAAATGCGCTACACCTTCATGGTCCAGTTCCGGAAGATCAAAGCTCACATTGTATATGCCCGCCTCCGTTTTTACCCGCCAGTGGCCAAGATCATTCTTGGATAGGACTCTAGGGCCGCCCCAATCAAACTGAGAGAGGTTAGTAGCGCGTTGTATGTTGCTACCAAGATAAATACGCTGAATACCTTTTGAATCTCTTTCTTCAGTAACCTCGTCAAACCAATTTTCATAACGTGCCAGAAGGTCTTCTACGATTTCAGGGTGATTATGGGCTAAGTTTATACGCTCACTTGGGTCATTTTCTACATCGTATAATTCTAAGTTAGCAAGGACCTCTTTTAATTCTTCATCTTTAGGTTGATAAAGAATATGGTGTGGGTCATCATGCGGACTTACCAATTTATATTTTTGGGTCCGCACTGCAAAATGCATGTATTTAAACACGGTTGGACCGTAATGCATTTGGACAATGAACTCCCTGTCTTTAAAGTCCGATTTTTCACCTTTCCATAGGGGCAGCAATGATTTACCGTCCAATTTAATATGCTCAGGAGCTTCAATTTTACAGACATCTAAGATAGTGGGCAGTACATCAATTACTGCACCCATAGTACTGTTTTGTTGTGCTTTTTCAATATGTTTTGGCCATCTAACAAAAAAAGGTACACGAGTACCACATTCATAAACACTTGTTTTTGTTCCTCGTAAATTTGCTACCCATCTTCCTGGGTAAACGTCATTTTTTGTGCGTCTATTTCTGGGGCCATTATCCGAAAGAAAAATAACTATTGTATTGTCTTCAATGCCCAGTTGTTTTAACCGTTTTAAAACGCGACCTACATTGGCATCAATATTATCAATCATGCCGTAGGTCTTGGCATTGTCTTCGTGAAGTCCTATTTTTCTATAGGGGTCGGCTTTTTCATCGGGTACTTCAAGTGGAAAGTGTGGTAGATTGGTTGCTAGATATGTAAAAAAAGGCTTCTCACTTTTCTCGCTCATAAAATCTAGAGCGGCATCCGTAAAAATATCATCGCAATATCCTTCGTACTTTTTAGATTGATTATTGTGCTCAAGAATGGGATCAAAATAGGTGTTGCCAGCTGGTCCCGCAGCTTGCCCGATTCCTCCACCTTTATGAACCAAAGCTTCTTGAAACCCTTGGTCCGTAGGGCGCATGGGAGCATTGTCTCCCAAATGCCATTTTCCGAAAATTCCCGTACGATAGCCGTTTTTACTCAGAATCTCGGCTAGCGTTTCTTCTGAAGTATTCATAAAGTGATCAACTTGTGTAACTCCTGTGACTCCTGTGCGATACGGATACCTGCCTGTTAGGATGGCTGCACGAGTAGCAGAACAATTTGGATAGGAGAAGAAATGAGTCATTTCAAGCCCTTGCTTGCCTATTTTTTCAATATTTGGTGTTTTTAAATAGGGATTGCCGTGAGAACCTAGGTCACCATAGCCTTGGTCGTCGGTAAGCATAATCAATACATTAGGACGGTCTTGGGCTATAAGAAGCGTGTTGTGGCAAAAAATCGTACAAAGACAAAACGAGAATATAATTGAACTAAATCTAGTCTGATTTGATTTTATTTTTGTTGCAACATATTTCATAATGACCTGTCTTTTGTATTTGTTTGATGAAAACCTTCTGTTAATCCATGTGAAGACTCACTTGGAAATGACCCGTTTTTACAGTACCATCTTTCATTTTTATACTATAACCGTATCCGGGAATGGAAGCGCCACCTTCAATTTTTTGTGCTACAGGACCTAAGTTGGCAACTACTTCGGTTCCACTAGAGAAGCGACTTCTCTGTACTTTGTAATCAGCACTTAAATATTCATGGCTTTTTAATTCCGAATAAAATGTTTCTTTATGAACTGGGCTTACCAAATCTCTAGCCATTTCTATCATAGGGCGCATGCCTTCAAATTCGTAAGGAGCAAAGAATATGGTAGTACCTCTTCCAAACAACATACTTCTTAAGGCTTTTATTCTGAAATCTCCATTGGCAGTAATCTCATTATCTGGATCTTGGATTTTTCCGAAATTGGCTATAGCTTCATGGTACACCAAATTGAAAAGCGGAGCAGGGTGGGAGATTACAGAAAGTGGACGGTCCTCTAAATAGGTCATCCCTTCAAACATATCAAAATAAGGTATCCATTGTTCTTGACCATGTTCGGTTCCATTTACCAAGTTAAAGCTGTCTATATATTTAGCAAGCTCAATACGCCCTTCTTTTCCGTTTTCACGGTATGCGGCAAAAGTAATATCGGTTATATCGGCCTCTAGGCCTAAATAAGAAATTTCATTTTCAATATTTTCCTGAGCTAATGCTTTTTGAAATTTTGGGTCAACTCGTGCCCAACGACTCCCTGCGTTCATCAATTTTCCTTCGGCATCACGTTGAATGAGGTCCGTTGTAAAATTAGGGTCATTCTCTAACATAGGCGAATAAGCGTGATATGAAGAATACAAGTACCCATAAGATTTTGCTAAATCTACCGCGGCCTTTAATTTTTTAGGTCCACCTAAAGCTTCACTGATAGGGGAGTTGTGCGGAACAAAATTAGAAAAGGTTCCCCATGCATGAACAAAAGCTTTATCCACTTTTAAATCATCATGAATGGTCTGGATAGTATTTTTTAATTCATCAAAAGTGAAAGCCATTCCGGGCATGTTCACATAATGAGGATAGCCGCCGTAGATTCCGAAATAGATAGCTCCTGGAAGCTTATCTACATTCGGGTTTCTTTTTAGTTTTTCTTTTAAAGAAACAAAATGTCCACGAGCCTTAGCCTCCTTTTGATATTCTTTGGCCATATCTACGTAATCACCACCTGGAATAAAATGGTAGCTCATCCGCATCTTACCTTTCTCCTCATCTAATTTCCAAATAGGGTCAAGAAAAACAATACGCTGGAAAGTAGACATTTCACCTTTAAAAAGGTATTGACCATTGTTATTGATATTGTATTGCATTTGGGGTCTAGCGGATTCATCTACAATACCCATTACGGCAGATTTTTCATTATACGTACCCCACCAAGGCATGGTAAGTCCGGTACCATTGTTGAACAATTCTAAAAAACCTTGTGATTTATTGTTGTAAGTGGCATCATCCCATTTACAAAAACGACCTCCGTTCATAGGAAAAATATAGGACGGACAGATAATTCCCTGCTTTTGTGGAATTACAGCTGCGCCTTTATCTTCATCTGTTTTTAAGCTGAAAGCCCGTGCAGGATAACGTAAATCCGATAGTTTTAAATTACCGGCGTTGTGTTCTTTAACTTCAACATCTAACAGAGCTGTTTTTGCGTCTAGTTTTAATTCTGTAACAATAGAAACTCCTGTAGCTACGGAGCCATCTTCAAAAACGGGGTCTATAAATT
Organism: Zobellia barbeyronii; assembly: GCF_018603515.1. Lineage (GTDB taxonomy): Bacteria > Bacteroidota > Bacteroidia > Flavobacteriales > Flavobacteriaceae > Zobellia > Zobellia barbeyronii. The sequence goes on along the minus strand of NZ_JACATN010000002.1, from coordinate 1,008,419 downwards.
TGAGAGATACCGTATTGTTAGCCTTTTTTGAAACTTCAATTTTTTTACTTTTGGAAATGTTAACCGTATGTTTTTTTCCTTTAGAATCGGTTATGGTCAATAGACCCGCGGCATTTTCCCACGGGTCCGATTTCCAAACGTGACCAGAAGTTTTTTCGGTAACAGAAAAGCATCCTGTTTCAGAATCAACACTCACATTCAACTTTTCATTTTCTAAAACAATAGGGTCTGATTTATAAGTATCCAAAGCGAGACCATTAAATACAGTCAGGCCAATCATAAGTAAAAATATGAGGTTCCGTTTAGCCATTTTTCTATTGTTTTTCATTTTCAAAAAAGTTTATGATGTGGAGAGTTTTATTCTTTTATGAAATCTTTAATCTCATTTTTCATCTTTGCAAAGTGCTTTTCTAAATCGGCATAATTCCCTTCACGAATCATTTTTTTATCAAATAAAGAACTGGCCATACCGGCACCAACAGCTCCTGCTTCAAAAAATGATTTAATGTTATCTACGGAAACACCTCCTGTAGGCAACAATTTTATTTCGTTTAAAGGCGCCAGCACATCTTTTATGTATTGAATACCCAGTTGCGTTGCTGGAAATACTTTTACCGCAGATGCCCCCAAAGACCATGCTTTGTAAATTTCACTTGGAGTGTATGCGCCAGGGAAAATTGGAATTTTATTGGCTACACAATGTTTTATTACCTCTTCATCAATAATAGGGGTTACAATAAATTGAGAACCAGCTTCTAAAGCTTTGGTCAAATCTTGCATGGTACATACCGTACCGGCACCTACATTTAGTTCAGGGTATTCTTTTGCCAAGGTTGCGATGGTTTGGGCAACCTCAGGAGAGTTCATAGTTATTTCTATAGTATAGAAACCACTTTTAATATAGGAAGGAATAAGTTGAAGTACTTCTTCTGTGTTTAAGCCTCTTAGGATACCTACTATTGGATTTTGGTTGTACTTATCCCATGAAAATATTTTATTCTGCATACGTGTGTAATATTTGTTGTTGTCCTGTTAATAATGCTTGTTCCAATACTTGCTCCTCAAAGCAAACAATCCGTTCTGCTGGTAAAAAAGATTCTAGTGCCAGTTTGTAAAGCGTACTGTAAATACCACTAGCTGCAAGAAAGATGGTTCCATCTTTATGCTGTAAACTGGCCATTTCGCCACCAATCATAAGACCGGACAAAAAGTAAAAGTTTTGTTCACCAGAAACCTGATTGATCAGGGTATTTGCCCTAATAGAGAATAAAGATTGCATCTGTTGATCTGCTAGTCCCTTTTTGACCCCTTCCAAGAAAATATCCTGAAAAGAAACATCCCAAGCAGCTGATGTTAGCGAAGCCGATAAAATAGTGTGCTTGCTAATGGTATCAAAAAGTTCACCGGTCATATACGTGGTGAAGTCTTTAAAAACACCTGCTTCAAAAGTAATGTGTTTGCAATGCGTGCCGGGTAATAATAAAATACCCTTTTCGTGTTTAGAAAGCGCTTTAGATAGACCAATGGCCTGAACTTCTTCACCCCGCATAACATCTGCATCTGTTTTAGCGCCAGAAACCAATAATAGGTCTGGCATATCATCAAAAGGGATATACTTGCTAATCAAGTCCTTGCCGTTAAAAGCTAAGGGCATATTTGCATAATTTAATTCGTGCATGCCTATTGAAGACGAGAGCATTCCGGATGCTACTATGACATAGTCATTACTGATTGTGCCGTCTAGGTTTTTGATTTGATCTTTCAGGTATTCTGCAAAAAACTGGTCTTGAGAAATACTAGATTGTTCTTTAAATTCTTGAAAGCGCTTTTTAATGCCCATATCTGTCGTGTGTTCCGAGAGAATTTTGAGCGATTTCGTTTCTATTAAACGCAGCCGAAAATTGGTAGTACCCCAATCGCAGCTAATAAATTTTTCTGGTAGTTTCATTGACATTATAAAGCTTTGGTTACTCTTTTTTTGGCAAGATAATCATCTAGCGCATAAGTAGAGCAATCCACTCCTATACCACTGTTTTTAACACCACCGTGTGGTAAGTATATATCATATTTTACACCGTTGAGCTGCACTTCACCGAATTCTAGGGAGTTGGCAAAGAAATCAAGCGTTTCTTCATCCTTAGAAAATACGTAAGACGCTAGTCCGGCATCTGTATTATTGGCTAGTACAATAACTTCTTCTTTTGTTTTAAATGGAACAATGAGGGCTACAGGGCCGAAGATCTCATGTTGAAGTATTTCAACTTCGTTTTTGTCGAATGTAATAACCGTAGGTTGAAAATAATAACCAGGACCCTCTAAGGCATTTCCGCCATATAGTAATTTACCGCCCTGTTTAACTGCTGTATCTACAATACCTTGGACTTTTATGACGGATTGCTTATTGGTCAACGGACCCATATCAGGTTTGTTTTCTCGTCCAAACCCAAGTTTGGTCGCTTTAAACTTTTCTACCATGCCAGCGGCAAATTCTTCTATAAGCGATTCGTGAACGAAAAAACGATTAGGAGCTACACAGATTTGTCCTGAGTTACCAACTTTAAGAGCTGTACCAATGTTTATGGCCAGCTCTAAATTGGCATCTTTACAAACAATAAACGGGGCATTTCCGCCGCATTCCATGCTGTATCTTTTTATAGAGGTTTTTGCACTTTGTGCGATAAGCTTTTGCGCAGTTTCCGTAGAACCGATCATGGTAATCAGTCTTGGAATTTTACTTTCGCAAAGCGGAATACCAACATCGTTTAAATCTCCGCAAAGAACGGTTATGGCTCCTTTGGGAAAATTAATTTCAGCGCATAATTCTCCAATAATATAAGCCGATAAAGGTGAAAATTCTGAAGGTTTTAAAATGATACTTGAGCCAGCGGCTAGCGCAGGCCCTAGTTTAAAACCTAAGTTCAACAACGGAAAGTTGTAGGCTAGAAAAGCAACCGCAACGCCTAGAGGTTGTGAAACAAAATGGTGTTCATGGGTGCCTTCCTTATCCTTAATAGGAATGTCATTGCGCTTTAATATTTCTTCAGAGTAGTACTGCAGTGAATTGGTGATACTGGTAAGGTCTTCTTCTGAACCTTCCCAAGTTTTGCCCATTTCATACATGATGCTTTCACGTAGCAAGTCGCTATTTTCTATAATTTTATTTCTAAGCTTATCTATCCAATCTAGGCGCTCTTGTATGGGAAGTTTTGACCAAGTTTTAAAACCTGATTCTGCAGCTTTTAAAGCTCTTTGGGTATCTTCTAAACTAGCCCAAGCAATTGTGGCAGTGGGCTTTTCGTCTGCTGGGCAAATAACCTCAAAAGTTTTATTGTTTGAGGCTTCAACAAGTGCACCATCAATATATAATTTTTTATGACCGAATTTTAACTGCTCCATCTTTATGTATTTCTTTATCTAAATAGTATTCTAATTTGTCCATATCAACATCAACGCCCAAGCCAGGTGTACGCGGAACTTCTAAATGTCCGTTTTCTAGTTTTACATTGTGAAGGGTAACCTCGTCGCGAAGGGCATTTTCTGTTCGGTCCAATTCCATTGTAGGCAGGTCGTTGTACATTCTGCCTGGATTCTTATCTAAATTGGCCACTAAATGAATAGCTGCACTTATGGCAATCCAAGTGCCCCAAGTATGTGGTACAACATCTTTGTTATACGCTTGTGCTAGATTGGTGATTCGTTTAGCTTCGGTTAAGCCTCCCGTAGCGCAAATGTCTGGTTGTGCTATATCTACACAATCATTATCAAAAAGACGTTTAAAACCAAATTTCAAATATTCACATTCACCACCTGCAATAGGTATAGTTGTGTTTTCTCTTAGTCTGCGGTAACCATCATAATCCTCTGGTGATACCGGTTCTTCAAACCAAGAAATATCATATTTTTCAGCTTTTCGAGCTAATTCTATGGCCTCTTTATAAGAATAAGCGTGGTTGGAATCTATCATTAAGCGCATATCTGGCCCAATGGCTTTGCGAATTGCGGCAATGTATTTTAAGTCTTGCTGAATACCCAGTCCGACTTTCATTTTGGTAGCCTTAAACCCTTGGGATTTATACAATAAGGCTTCATTGACCAAAAGCTCTTCAAGATTTTCGTTTCGTGTAAAATAAAGTCCTGTAGCGTAGGGTTCAATAATTGGGTTTTTAATTCCGCCCAATAAAACAGATACCGGTTGATTTAGTAATTTCCCTTTAATATCCCATAAAGCAACATCTATAGCACTTATAGCTGCTTGGAAAGCACCACTTCTAGCGTAATCCATAGAGCGCCTGTACATTTCTTGCCAAAGGATTTCATGTTCTAAAGCACTCTTTCCTAAAAGAAAAGGAGTAAAAAAGTCTATCCCGGATTTTATGACCGCTGCAGGTCCGTAGCCTTCTCCCCATCCGTAAGTGCCATCATCCAGTGTTATTTTTACGATACATATTTTACGGGTATCATACTGCCATTGCGAAAAATAGAAGGGTGTGTCTAATTTATGTGTAATAACAAAAGGCTCTATCTTCTGGATTTTCATAATAAAAGTGCTTATAGTTTAATTAATGGTTGGCTTAATAATTGGCGTACCCTAAAATACAAATGGCGATGATGAGAACGGCTAGACCCGTGAGTAAAATTTTAAATGGTTTGTCTGCATTTTTCCATTCCCCTTCTCTAAACCCCCAAATATTGCTAATAATCAAAGCGAGCCCTAAAAGTATAGGCCATCCCACTACAGGACCTAAGTTGCCCATAAGTGCTGCCCCTTGACCATAGACGCCGAGTGCTGCGAACCAAAAAATACCTGCTGCAATGGCCCATTTTAAAGCCTTGCCCTTGTTGGGAATTGAATAGGCGTTCCATGATTTATTTTTGATAAAAAGGTAGAGTGCATAACCACCGTTCATAACAAACGCACCCAATAAAACAACCACCCATGATGCTAAACTAGCATTTTGGGCACCTACACCATAATCGTTTACAGCTATTGCTGCAACCGGTGCCGCGTTAGAAAAACCAACGTTTAAAAAGGCGGATAACACACCTGATGCTACGGCAATTAATACCCCAATTTTTATAGATTTAGTAGTTGTTGTAGAATTACTATGTAATTTATCTCTTTGGACACCTGCTACCGCGGTAATTGCAACGCCCACAAGCAGCAATGCAACTCCTACCATTATGATAGGGAAAGACGGTTGGTCAAACGCTCCTTCAATCTGAAAAAGAGGAATAATAGAGCCAACTGATGCAGCAAGACCCATAACAATACCATATGTAATGGAGATACCGGTTTTTTCTACACTAACACCAAAAAGAATACCGCCAATACCCCAAAGGAAACCATAGAAGGCAGCTAAGAATAAAGTGTTACTATCTGTTTTGGAAATGATTTCAAAAAGGTTGGGCATCACTATTAATGCCCAGATAATTGGGAATAATATCATGGCCGTAAATGCGTGGACTAACCACCAAGCTTCCCATTTTAAAGGTGCAATGTGCTTCATTCCTAATCCGAAAGTTCCTTGAAAGAAACTAGCGAATAGTATTAAAACGATAGCTAATAGATAGGTATCCATATGTGTTTTTTATTTTCTTTGGAATCAGTAATACTGAAGAGAGATGTGCTCAAATCCTCATATGACACAAAGAAAATTGAATATGAAGCAGATGGATTCTCGGATTTTACCCTAGTGTGACATTATTTTAACCGAGTTGTGGGTAGGTTAGAGTTCGGTGAAATAATATAATGCTAACACAAGAAGTCCACCACTTAAAGCCACCACGCCAGATAATAGGCTGAAAGATTTTAGCAACCGCGATACAGAAACCTCATGTACTTCTTTAAATAACCAAAAGAAGCTACTGTTTACATGGATAATCCCAAGAGAACCAGCACCAATTGCCGCAGCGGTAAAAGTAGGGTGCAGGGTGCCATTAGAAACTAATGGTGCAACAATAGAGGCCGTAGTGATAAGCGAAACAGTAATTGACCCTGTAACGGTAGTAAAGAGAAAACTCAGTAAGAAAGGAATAACCACGCCCATAGCAGCAATATCACCTACATCGGAAAACATAGAACCTACTATTTCCGTGTCTTTAATTACCTGCCCGAAAGCGCCACCCGTGCCTGTTATGAGAATAACAATAGCTGATTTCTCTCCCGAAGTTTTAAAAAACGTATTCAAACGGGTAGAAAAATCTTTTCTAGGGAGTAAAGGGAGTGCGAAAAGGACACCTATAAGAAGTGCCCATACAGGGTTTTTGATAAATGAGATAAATCCGTTTTCCGATGGGAAAATAGTGCCAATGGACATCAGAAATAAGGGTATTAATAAAGCGGCAAAAGGTAATACTCTTTTGAGCCCTGTCAATTCTTTTATTTGGGGTGTGTCATCAATATTTGTCTCGGGTAATTTAAGGTCAAGGTTTTTCTTGTTCAGTTTTATCCATAGTAAACCTCCAGCTATTGCGGCTAAGGCTACCACAATATTAATGGGAATCATGTCTCCAATATTAATCTCAAGAATGGCCGCTACGGCAAGTGGTCCTGGTGTTGGAGGAATCAATGCGTGAGCAACGGTAAGACTTATAGCTAAAGAAAGTCCTAAAGTAAGAACCGAATGACCAGATTTTTTTGATAGGACGAATATGGTTGGTAATAAGGTCAAATAAGCAACATCCATAAAAACAGGTATACCAATTAAAAAACCGATTACGGCCATACTCAACGGAAGGTACTTTGTGCCAAATAAATTTATAATGGTATTTGCTATTACATCTGCGCCACCGGTTTGCGCCAGAATTTCACCCAATAAAGTGCCAAATAGAATGATAAGGCCAATCCATTTTAGGGTGTTTCCAAAACCGCTCAACAAACTGTCAGTAACCAATTCTACGGAACTGCCTGTGGTTAACCCAAGAATCAATCCTGAAATAAGCAATGCAGGAATTGGGTGTACTTTGAATACGGTTACCGCAACAATGAGCAAAACAATACAAAGGAGTAAAAATATAAGGCTGGTCACGCGGTTGTATTTAAGTTAGGTAAAGCTATCCAAACAAAAATAATTGAAATATATGTTCTTGAAAATGCGTGTATTAACCTTTGTAGGCACTATTGTAACCTTCTGATTTATTCTAAAGAAATGAAGTTGCGACATTAGCATTTAATTTAGCTTAAACCATTTCTTTCTGCTGATTGTATTTTTGCATGTATTCTGTTGGAGTAATATTCATTAGCGCTTTAAACTGTCTGTTGAAATTGGTGAGGGTGTTAAAACCAGATTGGTAACAAACAGTTGAGATTTGCATTTCTCCTTCTATTAAAAGTTTACAAGCATTTCGTAAACGAATTTCGTTTAGGTACTGCGTAAATGATTTTCTTGTCTTCTTTTTAAAGTACCTACAAAAGGCATTTGGAGTCATATGCGCTATAGATGCAATTTCTTCTAACTCTATTTTCTTTTCGAAATTTTCCGTCAGGAAATTTATGATTTTACGCATTCTGTCCTTTTCATTGCTGTTGTAAGTATTGGCAATTACTTCGGAACATAAAGACTCATAATTTTCACTCATAGATAAGATGTCCAAAATCTTTAAAAGCCCTACAATACTAGATAATCCTTGGTCTCCAACAAGTCCAGAGATAAGGTTATGAACCATATACGTGGCAGATTCGGAGAATTTAACTCCTCTGTCTGCTCGTTGCATAAGACCTTTTAAACGTTTTGATTCCGTTAAGTCAAGAAACTCGCTTCCTAAAAAATTGGGTTCAAATTTTATGACAATCAGGTTAACAGCTTCGGCTTCTTGTTGGTCATTATAATACTCCTTATGATTTTTAAACAGATGCGGAATGTTACTGCCAATAAGGTATAATTCACCGGGGGCAAAACTTCCAATGGAATTGCCTACATAGCGCGTTCCGCTACTTTTAATAAAGTAGATTAACTCTAGTTCTTTATGAAAATGCCAGTTCTGCTCTATACAAGGTAATCGGTCTTGTCGTGCTAAAAAGGAATTTTCAGGTCGTTTTTCGGTTTGTTTGTATGTCAGCTTCATAGTCTCTTTCTTTTTTATTTCCTCGATTTAAAAGCCAAAAGATGGCTTCTCAAAATTTGGATAATCTCTTTTTTATGAGAAGAAGATTCTTATAAAGATATAAAATTACCTGAATTATTGATGATTATTAATTTTTAGAGATAGAATAGTGTAAATTGAATTTACATTTAAATCTATTGTTCCAAGGTTCATTAGTATAGTAATAGTATGTAATAAGGGAAGATAAATTTTAGTAGTTATGTGGTTTTTGTCTAGTAGGATGATATTCAGTTAAATAGTTTCTTTTTTAACTTTTTCAGCTCCAATTGAGCAGTACACTACAGGATAGTAAACAAAAAATGCTTCATTAGTTTTAGACACTTAGAAGCATAGATTGTTAATTAAAAATGACCAATGCTTTTCATTCAAACCAACTCATAATAGAGGATTTATTGGTTTTGACCAATGTATTTCTATTAAAACAAAACGAAGGTATGGCCATAAAAACGTTGAAAATTGATAAGTTATTTCTCTATCTCTCCTGTGTTTTAGTTTTAGCAACTTCTTGTACAACCGATACAAAGAAGGAAAGAGCAAATGCTGAATCTGAAAACCCTAAAATAGCAAAGCTTAAACTGCAACCAGGTTTTAGTGCGGAACATTTATATAGTCCCGGAGATAATGACATGGGGTCTTGGGTTGCCATGACTTTTGATAATAAGGGTAGGTTAATTACTTCTGATCAGTATGGTACATTGTACCGCATGGAAGTTGCTTCAATAGGTTCTGATAACCTTGTGCCGGAAATAGAAAAGCTAAAAATCCAGACCGGTACTCAGGTTGCGGATTCAATAATACAAATGGGCTACGCTCAAGGTTTATTGTATGCTTTTAACAGTCTATATGTTATGGTAAACCATACGGGCAGTGATGAATTTGAAAAAACAAGTGGACTTTACCGCTTACAGGATACAGATAACGATGATCAATATGATAAAATAACTCTTCTAAAATCATTGAATGGAGCAGGGGAGCATGGTCCGCATAGTATAGTGTTATCTCCAGATGGTAAATCACTTTATGTAATTGCTGGTAACCACACAGATTTACCCGAAATGGATGAATACCATCTTCCTAGGAATTGGGAGGATGATAATCTTTTTCCTCAGATAAAAGACCCAAGAGGTCACGCCAATGACCGTGGAGCTCCAGGGGGTTGGGTGGCAAAACTTAATCCAGAAGGAGAGAATTGGGAACTTATGGCTTCCGGTTTTAGGAACCCGTTTGACTTAGCATTCAATGAGTTAGGTGATATGTTCGTTTATGATTCGGATATGGAATGGGATTTGGGAATGCCATGGTATCGTCCAACACGAATTTGCCATGTTACCAGTGGAGCCGAGTTTGGATGGCGAACCGGTAACGGAAAATGGTCTGCAGCGTATCCTGATAATCTGCCTCCTGTTTTAAATATAGGTCAAGGTTCTCCAACCAACGTATTGTCAGGAAGAGGATCTAAATTCCCTGAGAAATATCAACATAGTATATTCGCTTTCGACTGGAGTTTTGGTATTATCTATGCCATTGAGATGGAAACAGAAGGTTCATCTTACCGTGGTGAGAAGGAAGAATTTCTATCGGGTATTCCACTTCCTTTAACGGACGGTGTTATAGGGCCTGATGGAGCCATGTATTTCATGACAGGTGGACGTAGGTTAGAATCTGATTTGTACCGCGTGTATTACAATGATCAAGAAGAACTAGCTGGTAATGTCAAGGATTTAGAACAGACTACGGAAAATGAAATCCGTAAAAAGCTAGAGACTTATCACGGTGCACCGCAAGACGGAGCATTGGAATTTGCTTGGCCTTATTTAAATAGTAAAGACCGCTTTGTTCAATATGCGGCACGTATTGCCGTAGAGCATCAACCGGTGAGTAGCTGGCAAGAAAAGGTTTATAAAGAGACAGATGCAGTAAGGAAAATTCAAGGCGCAGTTGCTTTAGCAAGACAGGGGGATAAAAGTCAACAAGGCAGAGTAATTAATTCACTCGTTAACATAGATTATGTAAGCCTTTCTGAGCAAAATCAGGTAGACTTAGTTCGTGCTATTGAACTTACATTGTCACGATTCGGAAAACCGAATGCTGATGTTAAAAGAAAAGTCAGCTCATATCTTTCAGCTCATTATCCGGCAGATACAGATGTGCTGAATCAATTATTAAGTAAAACATTGGTGTTTGTAGATGATGCTTCTGTAGTATCAAAAACACTTGCTTTGTTGGAATCTGAAGAGGGAGAAAATGCCTCTGTAATGGCAAATACGGCAACCGAGGCAGCAGATTTAATCTTGAGAAATCCGCAATACGGAATGGATATCGCGGAAACATTAAAAAATATGCCATTGGCACAGCATACCTATTACGGCTTAGTTTTACAGGATGCTACTACTGGTTGGACACCAGAGTTAAGAGAAAAGTATTTCAAATGGTTTTATAAAGCCTTCTCATTTAAAGCTGGTCGTAGCTATATAGGTTTTATTGATAAGGCCAGGAAAAAAGCGTTGACCCATGTTGCTGCAAATAAAAAGGAATTATATAATCAAATGTCTGGCGATTCTTTGCTTAGTAAGTCAGGAAATGAATTGGCTTCAAGTGCTGTGCAACCAAAAGGACCAGGCAAGAGATGGGAAGAGAAAGACATTTCACCTTTATTGGCGGATGGCTTAAACAACAGAAATTTTGAAACCGGAAGAAATATGTTTTTGGCTACTAATTGTGTGACTTGCCACAGTATGCGTGGCGAAGGTCAGAATATAGGTCCAGAATTAAGTCAAGTGGGTAATAGGTTTTCACCAGAAGATATCCTTAGGGCAATTATTGATCCAAGTGATGTTATTTCAGATCAGTACAATACAACCGTATTCTCTTTAAAAGATGGGAACTCTGTTGTAGGTAGGTTGATAAGTGAAGAAGGAGCAGAGTATAAAGTTTCTCAGAATCCGTATGCACCAGATATTATAAGATCCATTTCCAAAGAAGAAGTAACGGGAATGAAGATGTCTTCAATTTCTTTGATGCCACCGGGTAGTATTAATCGTTTAAGTGATGATGAGGTGAAAGATTTGTTGGCGTACCTTATTTCTGGTGCTGATGCAGAGAATGAGATGTTTTCTAAAAAATAATAAGTTAAGAGTTCAGGAAATAGAATTGAAATAGCAATGTCCACAGAAAATTTTATACGTAACGGAAAAGACAAAATAGGCAACACTACTCAGGTGGGTGGTATTGAGACTTCTGTTTTGGATAATGGTTTGGGACGTGGTACACGCATTGCGTGGATTAATACAGGTACTGGACTTCGTTACAAGGTTGTTATTGACCGAGGGATGGATATTGCAGATGCCTTTTATAATGAATATAGTTTGGCGTGGTTGAGTCAAACAGGAGTTGTGCCTCCTAATCGTTTTTCTGATAAGGGTATGAGCTGGATACGGAATTTTGGCGGTGGACTTTTAACTACCTGTGGACTTTCTCACGTAGGTGGGCCAGAGGAAGATGAGCACGGAACAAGAGGACTGCATGGTCTTATTAGTAACACGCCCGCAGAAATTATTTCTATTGAACAACCTAACCCAGCTGCGGGAAAAATGGAAATGAGCATAACGGGTATCATCCGAGAAACTCAAGTTTTTGGACCTGTATTGGAATTGAAGCGAACTATTTCTGGTAAATTGGGTGAAGCTAAAATTAGTATACACGATGAGGTGGTTAATCGCGGAAATCAGAAGGCGCCACATATGCTTTTATATCATGTGAATTTTGGTTGGCCTTTAGTAGATGAAGGCACTGATTTACTTTGGAAAGGAAATTGGGAATCCCCGACACCGGATTCTGAACGAAAAATTTTTAAGGACGAAGTTAATTTTCGAAAATGCCCTGAGCCTATGGAGGCGCATTCCGGAACGGGTGAGGATGTGGCATTTATTGATGCAGAAGAGGATACAGAAGGAAATTGTAATTGCGGAATCTATAACGAAAAATTGAATCTGGCTGTAGCACTTCGCTTTCCTAAAAAACAATTGCCTTGGTTGATTAATTGGCAACATTGGGGTGAAAACGAATATGTGACAGCTCTGGAGCCAGCAACAAATCCACCAATAGGTCAAAAAAAAGCAAGGGAAGAAGGCACTCTTATTTTACTAGAACCAAATGAAAGTAGGAGCTATTCACTGGAATTAGAAGTGCTATCACCTGAAAAAATAAAATCATTTATAACATCTTTTTTATAAAATAAATATTGAGTAGTATGGCAAATTCATCAGCTAAAAAAGCATTGGAACAGGGGAAGGGAATTTTACGTTTGGCACCAACATGGGTACCGCGTTCTTTTTGTGTTCCGGGTAGAAGAATAAAATTGCACCCAGACGATTATTACGTTTTGGGTGGAGAACGTGGCGGTATAGATGAACGTTGGTTTTCATCAACGACTCCCGCTGAAAATGGTCCTTTAACGGGCAAGAATGAAGGTTTAAGTCCAGTTGTTCTAGAGGAAGATGGCAAAGAAGTGCAGATTCTTTTAAAAGATGTTATTGATGAATTAAAAGGAGAAATTATTGGTGACCGTCTTTGGGACGAGTATCAAAGTTGGCCTATGTATTCTAAGTTTTTTGACAATATGGGGCCATTGCCACATCACATACATCATAACGATGAGCATGCAGCTAAAATTGGTCAAAAGGGAAAACCGGAAGCGTATTATTTTCCACCTCAAGTAAACAACCATGGAGGCGATTTTCCATATACTTTCTTTGGGATAACTCCAGGTACAACCAAAGAAGAGATAAAAGAATGTTTGAAGAATTTTACAAAAGGCGATAATAAGATTACTAACTTTTCATCAGCTTTTAGGTTGGAGCCGGGAACAGGCTGGGATGTACCACCAGGAATGCTTCATGCTCCTGGTAGTATGTGTACCTATGAACCTCAAAAAGCATCTGATGTTTTTGCTATGTACCAGTCTTTGGTTAACGAAGCCATTATTCCAGAGGAACTATTGTGGAACGGAACACCAGAAGATAGAATGGGAGATTTTGACCAGCTTATGGAGGTGATAGACTGGGAGTTGAATACAGACCCAAATATGTTGGAAACACGTTTCATGAGACCTATTCCGGTAAAATCTTTAGAGGAAATGGAAGCAGAAGGTTATGTTGACAAATGGATTTGTTATCGTTCCGATGCTTTTAGTGCCAAAGAATTGACTGTGTTGCCAGGGCAAACGGTTACTATTAAAGATAGTGCCTGTTACGGAATGATTATGATGCAAGGGCATGGTAAGATGGGTGTTTGGGATATTGAAACACCGTCGCTTATTAGATACGGACAATTAACACATGATGAATATTTTGTGACAGAAAAAGCTGCAAAAGAAGGTGTTACTATCGTAAATCATAGTAAAACAGACCCTATTGTAATGCTAAAACACTTTGGACCTAAAAATCCTGACCTTAAATTATAAATAAACCGTATTTTAGAGCAAGTGTATTTTTTACGTTTAAAAACACACTAAACTTAAAAAGTAGTTACGTTTAATTTAAAAGAACAGAAGTATGAAAGACAACACTTTTCCAAAACTCCACAATGCCTCCTGGCCTGGTATTGTTGGTAAAGGACCAGATTCAGAGCCACCTATTTCCTTTGACCAAATGCTTGATATGACTGCAAATGCAGAAGTGAATGGTATTAAGTTTGACGGTATAGATATTGGGCTATTTGATCCACATGTTGATATTCATAGTTCTGATGATGACATAAAAAGACTTGCAGATAAGGTTGCTGGTCGTAATCTGAACATTGGTACTTTGGTAGCTCCTATATGGGGAGGACCCACATTAGGTTCCGATGAAGATCGTAAGACCTTTGTAGCTATGGTGCAAAGAGCATGTCATTTTGGTAAAATTTTCCGAGAACATGGCGTAAGACAATATGGAGTTATTAGAATTGACTCTGCTTCAAGTCCGGAAGAATGGGCCAAAGATCCAGTAAGCAATACTAAGTTGATAGCTAAAACGTTTCGCGAGGCTTGCGATGTAGCTGCCGATTATGATGAGAAATTAGCTGCTGAAGGAGAAATATGTTGGGGAGGTATGCATAGTTGGAAGGCTATGGTAGAAACTTTAGAAGCTGTGGATAGACCTAATATTGGTTTTCAAGCAGATATGTCTCATACATTACTTTACCTATTGGGTTATAACGCACCAGAGGATAGAATTCTGCCAAAGGATTTTGATTGGTCCGATAGAAAAGCATTGGAAGCTGGATTGAAAACAGTTACGGATGCATTAAGACCGTGGACTATAGATTTTCATGTTGCTCAAAATGATGGTACAGCTCATGGAACTGGATCGCATGATAAAACAGGACGTCATTGTTTGGCCACTGATCCTAATGGTAAATTAGATGTTGCCAACGATGCCGGATTTTGGTTAAGAGATGGGAATGGAGAATTGACAAAAGCTGTTAAGCATATTTGTTGGGATGGTTGCATGTTTGATAATGATGTGATGCTGAAACAACAGACATGGAATGATATTTTGGCAACCCTTATCAAGGTTCGTGAATTACATGGATGGAGTTAACTAACAAACGAAAATATATATACTATGTCATTTGTTACAGTTAACGGAATACAATTATACTACGAAACTAGAGGTCCGGTTGAAGCTAAACCATTATTGCTAATTATGGGGATTACCGCTGCGTGTTCGGTTTGGGAAAAACACGTTTCGTATTGGGAGAAGGAATACCGCTGTATTATTTTTGATAATCGCGGAGTAGGAATGTCCGATAAGCCAGAAGGACCCTATACTACGGCTCAAATGGCCGATGACAGTGCAGCACTTTTAGAAGCCTTGAACATACCTAATGCAGCCGTTGTTGGCGTTTCTATGGGTGGAGCAATAGCTTTAGAGATGTCCATTAGACATCCTGAAAAAGTCTCGGCTATGGTGGCAATGTGCCCTTGGGCAAGTTGCGATAGAAAAGGGGAAGCTATTTTTAGACATATAACACATATAAAAGCACATTTAAGGCCAGAGCAGTTTGCGCATTTTATGCAATTGCTAATTTTTGACAAGCCTACATTTGATGATGATGCAGAGTATGAAGGATTGGTAAGCGGGCAAAAAGGGGCAGCTTTAGAAGCTATACAGCAACCGTTACATGGATTGGAAGCTCAGGCAGAAGCCTGTATCAACCACAATGTGGTAGCACAATTGCCTCAAATTAAATCGCCTACACTTGTAATAGGAGGTAAGCAGGATATGTTCGTGCCAGAATGGATGGTGCGTGAGGTATCTGAGGGAATTCCAAATAGTGAACTCCATCTTTACGATAATGCAGGTCATGCTTTCCATTGGGAAAAATTGGATGATTTCAATCCGAGAGTGTTGAACTGGTTAAAAGCCAACTATTAAGTCAGACTACTTTCAGAACGTTTGTGAATAACTCATATC
This sequence comes from Zobellia barbeyronii, assembly GCF_018603515.1. Classification (GTDB taxonomy): domain Bacteria; phylum Bacteroidota; class Bacteroidia; order Flavobacteriales; family Flavobacteriaceae; genus Zobellia; species Zobellia barbeyronii. Next base: position 992,859 of record NZ_JACATN010000002.1, on the reverse strand, counting down.
GTTTTGATGTAAATGACTATCCAATCCTAACTAAAAATAACACAACGATGTCAAAAATAAAAATTGGTTGCGAGACCTATACTTGGGCAATGTCCGGGGAAAAATATAAAAATAATTTAAACCATATTATAGAGGTAACCTCAAAAGCAGGATTCAAAGGTATTGAGCCTGATACAGGTTTTATGAACGGGTTTACAAATCCAAAAGTTTTTAAAGAAACTTTAGATAAAAATAATATTGAATTATCTGTCTTGTGTCATGTGGAAGACTGGAGAAATCCAAGGGAAACTGATGCGGAAAAAAGAAATTCAGATCAGTGGATCGAGTTCATGAAGTATTTTCCAGAAGCTGTATTGCTGTTAGTACAAATGCCGGGACAAGATCGTGAGCATCTACAAGAGCGCCAACAGAATTTGTTGACTTGTGTAAATGAGGTGGCGACCAGAGCGGCCGGAGAAGGTGTAATATGCTCGTATCATCCAAATTCTCCAATGGGTTCAATATATAGAACAGAAGAGGATTATAAAATTTTGTTGAACGGTCTGGATAGTAACGTGATTAAATACACACCAGATGTTGGACACATGGCCAAAGGTGGTATGGACCCATTACCTATTATTAAACAGTACCGTGAACTGGTTAACTGTGTCCATTATAAGGATATGTATGACAACGGTAAATGGGCTGCAATGGGTGATGGTATAATTGACTTTAAGGGAATAACATCTTATCTAAAAGAAACCGATTTTGAAGGATGGATTATTGTAGAGGACGAATGTGATGCTGCAATTACGGATCCAGATGGGGTTACTTTAAAAGATGGTATTTACATAGAAGAGGTTCTTAGACCTTTGATATAAACGAATATGAACATTTTTTAAACTTAAAATTATAGTAGAATGGCACACAAAAAAGAACTCCGTATAGGATTGATAGGGACCGGTTTAATGGCAAGGACGCACACAAATGGCTACAAGCGTAGTGGTGATTTTTTCCCTGAACTTGAATATCGCCCGGTCTTAAAAACGGTGTGTGCCAGGACAGAGGAAAAGGTGAAAGCTTTTGCTGAGCAATGGGGTTTTGAATCTTATGAAACAGATTGGAAAGCAGTTATCGCTAGAGATGATATTGATGCTGTGGATATCTGTACTCCCAATGACATGCATGCTGATATTGCAATTGCAGCTGCAGAAGCAGGTAAAATGGTTCTATGTGAAAAACCATTGGCACGCTCTGTAGCAGAAGCGCAACCTATGGTGGATGCAATTAAAAAAGCGGGTGTAGCAAACACCGTATTTTATAATTACCGTCGTATACCCGCAGTAACCTTGATTAAGCAAATTGTAGATTCCGGTAAGTTGGGTAAGATATTCCATTATAGGGCTAACTTTTTACAAGATTGGACTATTAGTCCGGAATTACCACAAGGAGGTGAAGCTTTATGGCGTTTGGATGCAGAAGCAGCTGGTTCTGGGGTAACGGGAGATCTTTTGGCACACTGTATTGATAGTGCCATGTGGTTGAATGGTGTAATAAAAGATGTATCTGCAGTTACCGAGACTTTTATCAAAGAACGCGTACACCAAGGAACTGGGGAAGTTCAAAAAGTGACTATAGATGACGCATGTATTTTTCATTGTCACTTTGAGAATGGAGCTTTAGGGGTGTTTGAGGCTACTCGTTATGCTCGTGGTCACAAAGCTTTGAATACCCTTGAGATAAACGGAGAACATGCTTCGCTGAGATGGGATTTGCATGATATGAACTATCTTGAAATGTATGACCATGCAGATGATGCAATAGTAAGAGGATGGAAAAGAATACTAATTACAGATAGTGACCAACCTTATATGGATAAGTGGTGGATACCAGGTACGTCTATCGGGTATGAGCATTCATTTGTACACCAAGTGGCCGATTTTCTAAAGAGCTTGGAAACAGGTGAACCTTGCGAGCCTAGTTTTGAAAACGCTTTAATGACACAAAAGGTTTGCGAAGCAGTCATTAACTCGGCCAATTCTAAAAGCTGGAAAGATACCGGATTAGTTTAGAAAGATAGTTTCAAATTCTTTATCAAAATAAAATCCCGCTAAACTTTATTGCTTAGCGGGATTTCTATTTATCTACTATTTTTAATGACTAGGCTGAACGATACCAGCTGTACATTTTTTCTATACCTTCTTTAAGGTCAATGCTATGTTTCCAACCTAGACCATGAAGTTTAGAGACATCCGTCAATTTTTTCATTGTGCCGTCAGGTTTGTCAGCATTAAAATTTAAAGAACCTTCAAAACCAACCATATTCTTAATTGATTCGGCTAATTCTCGAATTGAAAGATCTTTACCTGTACCTATATTGATATGGGTATTACGAATCTCTTTCTCACCAGAATCGTAGGTGTCTTTAAAATCTCTACTTTTCATTATGAAAATACATGCATCGGCCATATCTTCTGACCACAGAAACTCACGCATAGGCTTCCCGCTTCCCCAAATCTCCACACTCATCTTGTCACCGGTCTTTTTTACACCGTATTTCTCAAGAATTGTATAGATATCAGATTCACTAGATTTACCATCTACACCTTCAATTGGACGTTCGTTCAAATCTTTTCGAACATTGTCCCAATCTTGAGCTTCTAATGCTCTACCTAAATGCATCTTTCTAATTAGAGCAGGCAATACATGCGACTTCTCTAAATCGAAATTATCATTAGGGCCGTAAAGGTTAGTAGGCATTACGGAAATAAAATTTGTTCCGTATTGTAAATTGTAGCTCTCGCACAATTTAATACCTGCAATCTTTGCAATGGCGTATGGCTCGTTAGTATATTCTAAAGTGTCAGTAAGAAGATAATCCTCTTTCATTGGTTGCGGACACTCTTTTGGGTAAATACATGTACTACCTAAAAACAGAAGTTTTTTCACATTATTCACATAACTCTGGTGAACAATGTTATTCTGAATCATAAGGTTAGCGTAAATAAAATCTGCCCTATAGGTATTATTGGCAACAATACCACCCACTTTAGCCGCTGCAAGAAAAACGTATTCAGGTTTTTCTTCGGCAAAAAATGAAGCGACAGCGTTAGCATCAATCAAATCAAGCTCAGCATGAGTTTTCAATACAAAATTAGAAAAACCCTCTGCTTTCAACTTTTTAAGAATGGCGCTACCAACAAGACCCCTATGTCCTGCAATATAAATTTTTGCGTCCTTGTTCATGCTATTCGAAATAGTTCATGATTCTGTAGCCACCTTCTTTTAAGTAAGTGTCTTTCTTCATCAATTTTAAATCGCTTTGCATCATATCTTCAACCAAGTCTTTCAAATCATATTTAGGAATCCATCCTAATTTATTGTTAGCCTTGCTTGGGTCACCAATAAGTAAATCAACCTCTGTAGGTCTAAAGTACCTTGGGTCTACAGAAACGATTTCTTTTCCTATTTCAACTTGGTAATCAGGATTGCTACAAGAAACAATTGTTCCTTTTTCATCAATACCTTCTCCTTTGAATTCAACTTCTATTCCTGCTTGCGCAAAACTCATTTTCACGAAATCACGAACAGTGGTGGTTTTACCGGTAGCAATTACCCAATCTTCTGGCTCATCGGCCTGAAGAATCATCCACATCATTCTTACGTAATCTTTTGCATGACCCCAATCTCTTTTAGCATCAAGGTTACCTAAGTATATCTTGTCTTGAAGACCTAATGCAATTCTAGAAGCAGCTCTTGTAATTTTACGAGTTACAAAAGTTTCCCCACGAATAGGAGATTCATGGTTAAAAAGTATACCGTTACAAGCATACATGCCGTAAGCCTCACGATAGTTTACCGTAATCCAATATGCGTACATTTTTGCAACAGCATAAGGGCTACGAGGGTAAAACGGAGTAGTTTCTGACTGAGGTACTTCTTGTACCTTTCCGTATAGCTCAGAAGTTGAAGCCTGATAGATTCTGGTTTTTTTCTCCAGACCTAAAAGACGCACAGCATCTAAAATACGCAAAGTACCTATACCATCTGCGTTTGCAGTATATTCAGGAGTCTCAAAAGAAACCGCAACGTGGCTCATTGCCGCTAAGTTGTAAATTTCGTCTGGTTCTATTTCCTTTATAAGGCGAATAAGGTTTGTACTATCTGTCATGTCACCGTAGTGAAGATGAAGGTTTCTACCTTCAACATGAGGATCTTGATATAAGTGGTCAATTCGATCAGTATTAAAAAGAGAGGATCTTCTTTTAAGTCCGTGAACTTGGTATCCTTTTTTTAATAAAAATTCAGCCAAGTATGCTCCATCTTGTCCTGTAATTCCTGTAATCAAACATTTTTTCATAATGCCGAGTTCTAATGGTTTTTTTTATTTACTTGCGCAAAGATGTCGATTTATATTCTTACAAGAGTAACATCGGCTTTAAAATTATTTAAAAATGAGGATATTATCGTTGTAAGGTACATACTTTGAGAAAGCTCTATTAAGATCTTCGCTTTATGTCAAAAGTTGAATTGATTTTTTATCAATTCGGATAACAGTGTATAATATTTACCTAAACATCTCCGGAAGAGGATGCTCCCAACCTTTTCTGTAACTGCGTTGTAGCAATTTGGTGGCTTCAGGGTCATTCATTACAATCATCTGTTTTTGATCGTAAATCAAAGGCCTCTCAAGTTTCATGGCCATATTGGCAAGGATACAACTGGCAGTGGAAATATGCGCTTGTTGAATGTTAGCTATTGGTTGCGTTCCATTTTCTATTGCCGCTAAAAAATCTAACATGTGAGCTCTTGTAGCAGGTGCGGCATGTAGTTCAATTCCCTTTTCTGTTAAGTCTTCGGGGTATTGTTCTCTTTCATAGATTACGTCACCGTGAATTTTTTGATCTTTGCCTGTTGGAACAAAATCATATTTCATAACATCTCCAGAAAGTGTTCCTTTTTCTCCATAGAGTTTAAAGGACCATGGATATTCAGGGTCGGAGGATGTTCCCCAAGACCTATGGTTCCAAACACAATCTAGCTCATCAAATTCAAAAATGGCAGTTTGGGTATCGGCAATATTGGACTTCCCATTCTTTTGTACATAAATACCACCTGTAGAGCTTATTCTTTTTGGCCATCCCAAATCAAGCATCCATCGTACCGTATCTAACATATGAACGCACATGTCACCCATTATCCCGTTTCCATATTCCATGAAAGCACGCCACCACCCTCTATGAGGTAATCCATCAAAAGGTCTTAATGGGGCAGGACCTGTCCACATATCATAATTAAAAAAATCGGGTACTTCTTGAACAGGCGGGTTTTTGTTGGACCGCATATGGTAATAGCAACAAATTTCTACATGAGAGATTTTACCCAATAAACCGGCATCTACTATATTCTTTTTTGCCTCTACTAAATGAGGTGTGCTTTTCCGTTGGGTGCCCACTTGAATAACTTTTCCGTACTTATTTGCAGCTGCAATTAAAGCTTCGCCCTCCATTACGTCTACACTTATGGGTTTTTGAAGGTAGAGGTGAGCTCCTGATTTTAATACATCTATACCTTGGAGCGCATGCCAGTGGTCAGGACTTCCCACAAGAACGATATCTAAATCTTTCTCCGCAAGCATGTCTTTATAGTTGGCGTAGAGGCGAGGGGTCTTTTTGGATTTCTGGCGAAGGGCAACTAATTTCCCTGCTTCAGCAAGCATGTGCTGATCCACATCACATAATGATACCACTTCTACATTAGCTACTTGTATAAGCCTGAAAAGATCACTTTTTCCGTACCAACCTGTTCCTATCAGTGCAACTCGTAATGGTTTCTCTCTGTTTGCAAAGTCTAGTCCATAAGCTCCAAAGGTGGATAATGCCATGAGACTAGAGGTGCCTTTAATAAAATTCCTTCGGCTTAAAGAACTGATTTTTTTGTGCATTGGTTTTGTGTTCGGTTCGCTTTCTAAAGATATTTAAATCATTACAATTATCACTATAGTATTGGGGTACTTTAATAATTTGGTATATTTAAATCTTGATCAAACTAATATCTATTTATATGAAACCTAAATTTTTTATTGTTACTTTTTTATTAGCACTCGCTTGTCAACCCATATGGGCTAAAATTGAATTGCCCAATATATTTTCAGATAATATGGTGATACAGCGAAATGATAAAGTTTTGCTCTGGGGATGGGCAGATACAGGGGAAGAAGTTACCGTTCTTACAAGTTGGGACAACAAGGAATACAAAGTAAAAACAACCATAAATGCAAAATGGAATCTTGAAATAAATACCCCTGAAGCTGGCGGTCCTTATGAAATTAACTTTAAAGGCAATGATACTGAGATAGTATTGAAAAATATTATGATTGGCGAGGTTTGGTTAGCTTCCGGCCAATCTAATATGCAGTGGAGCGCAACTACTGACAAGGGTATTGACAATGCAGAAGAGGAGATAAAAAACGCTAATTACCCTAACATTAGATTTTTTACAATTGCTAGACGTACTTCAGACTATCCTCAAGATAATATACCGGGTACTTGGGAAGTTTGTGCTCCTGAGACTATGAAAGATTTTAGTGCAGTTGCTTATTTTTTTGCAAGAAGGTTACAAGGGGAATTAAATGTTCCAATTGGACTTATTGATAATGCTTGGGGAGGTACTCCTGCCGAAGTTTGGACGCCTAAATCGGTTTTTGATGAAAATGAAGATTTAAAAACTTCTGCCGAAAGTGTGGAAGAAACGCAATGGAGCCCTGTTTCTCCATCACATTTATATAACGGAATGGTACATGCTATTACTCCTTTTAAAATTGCCGGAACTATCTGGTACCAAGGGGAGTCTAATAGAGGTAGGTCTGATGTTTATGGTAAACTTTTTTCTGAAATGGTAGGCTCATGGCGAGACGCGTGGGATTCTGAATTTCCATTTTATTACGTGCAAATTGCGCCATTTAACTATAAAGAACCAGAACAAGGGGTACTGATTAGAGATGCACAGAGGCGTGTTCTGAAAACGATACCAAATTCTGGTATGGTAGTCGTAAGTGATATAGCTACAATAGATAATATTCATCCAACCAACAAACAAGACGTAGGTTTACGTCTTGCGAATTTAGCTTTAAAGGAAACCTATAATAGTTTTGAAGGAGAAGTTTACGGCCCGCTTTTTAAAGAGGTGCATCCGCAAGGAAAAAAGATAGAGGTGATTTTTGACCATTCAGCCGGACTTATGTCTAAAGGGAAAAAAGTCACTCATTTTGAAGTAGCTGGCGCTGATGGAACATACCATCCCGCGAAGGCGATAATTAAAAATGATAAGGTTATTTTGTCTTCAAAAGAAGTTAAGGAACCTTTAAATGTGCGTTTTGCATGGGACAATATTGCAGAACCAAATCTTTTCAATGCAGCAGGTTTGCCGGCTTCGTCCTTTAAAAGTGAGTAATTGGTAAGTAACTAATTTTTAATTCAACGCACGGTATTCATATAATTTCGTGGAATAAGAAGCGTACTATGACCTTAATATTTTCTAGATTTTTGACCGGTTTTATAATGCTAGTCATGTTTTTTAATGTTTCATGCAAAGAGAATAAAACCGAGCAGGAAGTGAAAACACATAAATACACAAATGCCCTTGCTGAGGAAACAAGTCCTTACTTGCTGCAGCATGCCCATAACCCTGTAAATTGGAGAGCTTGGAGCCAAGAAGCATTAGAGGAAGCCAAAAAAGAAAACAAATTGGTATTGGTTAGTATTGGCTATTCTTCATGTCATTGGTGCCACGTAATGGAAGACGAGACTTTTGAGAACGAGGAGGTCGCAAAAATCATGAACGATAACTTCATCAATATTAAAGTAGATCGTGAAGAACGCCCAGATGTTGATCAAGTGTATATGACTGCATTGCAATTGATTTCAGGAAATGGTGGGTGGCCTTTAAATGTCATTACATTACCCAACGGAAAACCTCTTTACGGGGGAACTTATCATACTAAAGACCAGTGGACAAAAGTACTGACCAAAATAAGCGAGCTATATAAAAATGATCCTAAAAAGGCCGAAGAATATTCGGATATGGTGGCAGCTGGTATTGCCGAAGCTAATTTAGTAGAGCCTGCAAAGGATTTTGAAGCTATAACCAAAGAAGCTGTAAAAACCAGTGTTGAAAATTGGAGTCAGAACTGGGATTTAGAAGAAGGTGGAGAAAAGGGCGTTCAGAAATTTATGATTCCCACAAATCTAGATTTTCTATTAAATTATGCTGATTTAGTAAAAGACGAAAAAGCCAAGAATCATGTTAGAAATACGTTAGATAAAATGGCCTTGGGTGGTGTTTACGACCAGATAGGTGGTGGATTTTATAGATATAGCACAGATGCCTTTTGGAAAGTGCCACACTTTGAAAAAATGCTTTACGATAATGCTCAGGTATTAAGTCTGTATTCCAAAGCATATACTATTTTTAAAGATGATGCGTACAAAGATGTGGTTTGGGAAACTATAGACTTTCTAGACAGGGAAATGAAAGATGAGAATGGAGGCTACCATGCCGCTTTGGATGCAGATAGTGAAGGGGAAGAAGGTAAATTCTATGTTTGGAAAGAAGAAGAATTAAAGTCGGTTTTGGGAGATGGTTTTGCACTTTTTTCGGACTATTACACTATAAACAAAGAAGCTGTTTGGGAGCATGAAAATTATGTTTTACACAGAAAGGTAGATGATGTTACGTTCGTAAAGGAGCACGGTATAGAGCAGAGTAAGCTAAATTTTATAAAATCCGAATGGAATAAAAAACTGTTAGAAGCAAGAAGTAAAAGAGTACGCCCACGAAGCGATGATAAGATTATAACATCTTGGAATGCTCTTTTAATTAATGGATTGGTAGATGCTTACAAGGCTTTTGGTCAGAATGAATTTTTAGAAAAAGCCGAAAGTGTTTTTTCTTTCATAAAATCGAATTCCTATCAAAACGGAAATCTAGTACATACGTATAAAAAAGGAAGTCAGCGTAAAGAAGGTTTTATTGAGGATTATGCTTTCATGATAGATGCTTCGCTTCAACTTTATGGAGTTACTTTAAATACGGAATACCTCAATTTTGCCAAGGAGTTGAATAAGACGGTAGAACAAGATTTTGCAGATGAAGCATCCGGTATGTACCATTATAATGAAGGCAATAATCTCATCGCTAAAATAATTAAGACCGATGATGGTGTAATCCCTTCTCCCAATGCAGTCATGGCAAATAATCTTTTTCAATTGGGGCATTTGGAGTATAATACGGACTACACTGCAAAGTCAAAACTAATGTTATCTGCAATGGTGCCAGCGATTAAAGAAAGTGCACCAAGTTATTCAAAATGGAATTCGCTTCTATTAAATAATACGTATCCTTATTTTGAGATTGCAGTAGTGGGTAAAGACGCAGATATTTTGGTGAAGGCTTTAAACGAAATTCAATTATCAAATTCTTTGATAGTGGGAAGCAAAGCAAAGAGTGAAGCGCCTCTTTTTAAAGATCGTTATGTGGTAGATAATACATTTATCTATGTATGTCAGAATACAACATGTAAACTTCCTGTAAAAACTATAGATGAAGCTCTTAGGCAATTAAAAAACTTCTAGTTGTAAAAGTAGACGTGAAACCCAGTGTTAAAAAAGTGGTAGGGATACACTTTTTATTTTAAATTGTGCAAACAAACTAACAAACAACATATGCAAATAAAGGAAAACCCTGAGGAGTACGACGTTATTATCGTAGGCTCCGGGGCAGGTGGAGGTATGGCTACAAAACAACTGGCAGATGCCGGTTTAAAAGTAGCCGTTGTAGAAGCAGGTCCTTTCTTCGATCCTGCAGATCCCAAAACAATGACTCAATTAAAGAACCCTTATGATTCTCCACGTCGTGGTGCAGGTACCACACGTGCCTTTGGTGAGTGGGATATGTCCTATGGTGATTGGGAGGTTGACGGTGAACCGTATACTCAGGCAGAGGGCACTAATTTTAGATGGTGGCGTTCTAGAATGCTAGGTGGGCGAACGAACCACTGGGGAAGAATCTCATTAAGATTTGGACCAAAAGATTTTAAAGGAAAGACACGTGATGGTCATGGTGAGGATTGGCCAATAGGTTATGATGATGTAAAACCATACTACGATAAAGTTGATAAATTAATTGGGGTTTTTGGTACCAACGAAGGTTTAGAAAATGACCCAGACGGTTTTTTTCTCCCTCCACCAAAACCAAGGTTACATGAACTTTTTTATATAAAAGGAGCTAAAAAATCTGGTATTCCTGTAATTCCTGGTCGGCTTTCAATGCTTACGAAACGAATTAATAATGAGCGTGGAGTCTGTTTTTATTGCGGACAATGTTCAAGGTCATGTTCTGTATATGCAGATTTCTCAGCTGGTAGTTGTTTAATTTTTCCTGCTCAAAAGAACGGTGGTCAAGTAAAGATTTTCGTGAATGCTATGGTACGTGAGGTAACTACCAATGCAGAAGGTAAGGCAACTGGTGTTTCGTACATCAATAAAGAAGATAGAAAAGAGTATAAGTTAAAAGCTAAAGTAGTTGTACTGGCAGCATCGGCTTGTAGTTCGGCACGTATTCTTTTAAATAGTAAGAGCAAGCAACATCCAAACGGTCTAGGAAATAGTAGTGACCTTGTTGGTAAATATTTACATGATTCTACCGGTAGTAGTGGTATGGCTTTCGTACCAGACTTAATGGATCGAGATGTTTCTTATAACGAAGATGGTGTAGGAGGTATGCACGTTTATTCACCTTGGTGGGGAGACAATAAAGCATTAGGTTTTCCTAGAGGATATCATATTGAAGTTTGGGGCGGTATGGGGCAACCTAATTACGGCTTCGGTTTTGATCAGGACAGTTTTAATAAATTGGTGGGACAACCCACTGGTGGTTATGGAGATAAACTGCGTGATGACGTTAAGCGGTATTATGGAGCAATAGTAGGTTTTGGCGGTAGAGGAGAAGGTTTAGCGGTAAAGGAAAATTACTGTGAGATAGACCCGACTACTGTAGACGATTATGGTATTCCTGTACTAAAATTCAATTATAAATGGTCAGATATTGAGGTTCGCCAAGCGAAGCATATGCAGGATACTTTTGAAGAGATTTCCCATAATATGGGTGGAATCTATTTGAATAAACCAGGCAAGGATAAGGACTATGGTCTTCATGCTCCAGGAGAAATTATCCATGAGGTAGGAACTACCCGAATGGGTAATGACCCCAAAACTTCTGTAACCAACAAGTTCAACCAATTGCACGATGTGGACAATGTTTTTATAGTTGATGCAGGACCATTCGTTTCTCAAGCCGATAAAAATTGTACTTGGACCATCTTGGCCTTGTCTTGGAGAGCATCGGATTATATTATTGAACAATTGAAACAACAAAACCTGTAATGATGGACAGAAGAAAGAGTATACAGACCATGATTCTTGGTGCAGGAGCTTCGGCGCTTGCCTTTCACGGATGTAAGACCGAAGGAGACGAGCCCGTATTGCCAGAAACAGCAGTTACTACAGATACCAATTATTATGGCAGGACGCCTAAAGAAATTGAGCGTGTAGAAAAATTGAATGCGGAGCAATTGTTCAACGAACATGAGATGGAAACCATTGCTGTTTTAAGCACCGTTATCCTTCCGCCAAAAGAACCGCACGGTGGTCCTATTGAAGCAGATGTTCCAGCATTTATTGAATTTATTGGTAAAGATATGCCCGATATGCAGAATACGTTATTGGGAGGTCTAATGTGGTTAGACCACAGATCTAATTCAGATAATGAAATAGAGTTTAAAGAAGCTACCTTGGAGCAACAAAAACAGATTTTGGATACAATCTGTAACCATGATTTGGATATACCATTGGATGAACAACCCTTAGAAATTCAATTTTTCGCATTGATGCGTAATCTTGTGGTTACAGGTTACTACACGTCTAAAGTGGGAATTGCAGATTTGGGGTACAAGGGTAATTCACCCAATGTTTGGGACGGTGTTCCAGATGAGGTTCTTAAAAAGCATGGTGTAGCATATGATCCAGAATGGATTGCAAAATGTGTGGATCAAAGTAAGAGAAACGATATTGCTGAATGGGACGAAAAGGGAAATTTACTAACATAGATAAACCTGGTTTAGAACAACCATCAGCTTTTAATCAAAATACAAGAAAATGAAAAAAATAAATATTTTTATTGCAACCGCCCTTTTCACGGTATCACTATCGGCACAAGAAGTAGGTTTGCAACTTTATAGTTTACGAAATCAGTTTAAGACAGATGTACCCGGAACACTTGAAACTATTCAGGGGTGGGGAATCACGAAAATTGAAGGAGGCGAAACTTACGGTTTGCCGCTAGATGAATTCAAGAAATTATTGAAATCAAATAGTCTGGATGTGGTAAGTGTAGGAGCTAAATTTGGCGATTTAGAGAAAAATGCACAGCAAGTAGTGGAAGATGCAAAAGCATATGGCGCCAAGTATGTCATGTGTGCTTGGGTACCTCATGATGATAACAAATGGGATTTGGAAGAAACCAAACATGCTTCCGAGGTATTTAACAAGGCCGGTAAACTTTTAAAAGAAAACGGTATTACATTGGCATATCATCCACATGGGTATGAATTTCGCCCTTATGAAGATGGCACCTTATTCGACTATATGATTCAGAACGCTACAGACTATACTTTTGAATTAGATGTGTTTTGGGCGCAACATGGTGGTGCAGACCCTTTGGTATTGATGAAAAAGTACAAATCTAAATTCACTTTACTCCACTTGAAGGATATGGAAAAAGGTGTTAAAGGGAATAATACGGGACAAGAAGACCATGAAACTAACGTAGTTCTGGGTCAAGGTCAAGTAGATATTGCTGGTATTGTTGCCGAAGCTAAGGAATTGGGTATCGAGTATATGTTCATTGAAGACGAATCATCTAGTGTAGTTGAGCAAGTACCTCAAAGCTTAGAGTATTTAAAGAGCTTAGAAAAGTAATCTAGTACAATTTTTAATGGCAGGGGCCTTTATCTTTTTTGAGGTAAAGGCCTTTGTTTTTTAATCATTTTATTGGTGCTTTAAAATAGATTGTATGCACTACAGATCTTAAAGGTGTAAGGTGGTTAAATTGAAAAAAAATATTGGTTCTATTCTGCTTAATAGAACTGAGAATTGTAGCCTGGTAATAAAAAATATTGTTACCTTATGGTCGCTTAAAACCAAATAACTGCTTATGTGTTCCCACAGACCAATGAAGTTTTTTGTACTTACTTGTGCACTTGTTTTTGTGTTAGGTTCTTGTACAAAAAAAGGAAGTACTAAGAATTATCTGCTTGAAGGTAATTTAAAGAAATGGCAGCCTGTAACCCTAACTTTTAACGGACCAGAAGTATCTGAAACAGACTCTATAAATCCGTTTTTAGATTATTCATTATTGGTTAACTTCTCAAATAAAGATACCACCTACACAGTTCACGGTTATTTTGCTGCAGATGGAGATGCGGCCAACTCTAGTGCTGAAGCAGGAAATAAATGGCAGGTAAAATTTTCTCCTGGTAAAACTGGTGAATGGGATTTTAGAGCCTATTTGATGGAAGGAAAAAATATTGCCGTCAAGCAATTCTCCCTGCCCAAAAAGAATAAAAGCATTTGGGATATAAAAGGAAACTTTGAAGTACAACCTATAGATTCAATCGAAAGTGGATTTTATAGCAAAGGCATGCTTGTTTATAACGGCACGCATTACCTCAAGCAAAGTGAAACAGGAAAGCCTTTTTTAAAAAATGGAGTAGGTAGTCCTGAGAACTTTTTGGCTTATTCTGAATTTGATGGAACTTACGATAATGGAGGACCGGATACGCCAACATTAGAAGACGGCCTTCATGAATACCCTACACATGTAGATGATTGGAAGGATTCAGACCCAGTATGGGGCTTTAATAATGGAAAAGGAATTATAGGAGCCCTTAATTATTTGTCTAATAAAGGAATGAACAGTCTTTATTTTCTTGTTATGAACGAAAATGGAGATGGAAATGATGTATGGCCATGGATTGCGCCAAAAGAGCAAACACGCTACGACGTTAGTAAATTAGATCAATGGGAAACTGTTTTCACTCATATGGATAAACTGGGAATGGCCATGAACGTTTTTACTCAAGAAACGGAGAATGATACGGTTTTGAACAAGGGTGAATTAGGACTTGAACGGAAACTATTTTACAAAGAATTAGTAGCTCGTTTTGGCCATCATTTAGGTGTTGTTTGGAATTTAGGGGAAGAAACCAATCGTAGCCCAGAGCAGTTGAAAAGTTATGCAGATTATATTCGCAAAATTGACCCTTACAATCATCCTATAGCGGTTCATAATCATGTTAGAGTTACGGGAGAACGAAGAGAAGGTAGGCCTTTAGACCCTATAAAAGAAACATTCACGCCTATGTTAGGCTATCGTAATTTTGAGATACCATCTTTACAGATGTATGATACTACAGAGGTCCATAAGGAAGTGAAGAAGTGGTTGGATTTGTCTGTAAAGAAAAAAAGACCATGGGTAGTTTACCTTGATGAAATTGGTCATTGGGATATTGGCGTAACTACGGATACTGCCGCAAATAATAACCATGATATGGTAATGCACAGCAGTCTTTGGGGAAGCCTAATGTCTGGTGCGGCCGGTGCTTCCTGGTATTTTGGCGGTAAGGATGTGCCTAATAATGATATCTCTGCAGAAGATTTTAGAGCGCGTGATGCTTGGTGGGATATCAGCAATAATGCCCGGAAGTTTTTCGAAGACCACTTGCCGTATGAAACAATGCAAAATCATGACGAATTGTTGAGTAACGATAAAGCCTACTGTTTTGCTAAAAAGGATGAAATTTACGTAGTGTATTTGCCAAAGAACGAGACTACCGATCTTGCTATAGGTGATGGTGCCTTTACCATTGCTTTTTATGACCCTAAAGCAGGAGGAATGTTGTTTGACAAGCAAAACGAAGGTTGGAAAATAACTAAACCCAACAGTGTAGAATTATCAGCCTACAATGGGCAAAAAGAGAAGGATTGGGTAATTGTTATAGCAAGAAAGTAATATCTTGCATGTAAATTGAAAATCGATTTTATATCAATATATCCCTAAAAACTGACGATCATCTCATGTCAGGTAGATAATTTATTTTTATGAGGAATTTTTATAGTACCCTTATCTTATTTGTTTTTTTAGTGTCTTGTGGAGACAATCCAAAAGCAGACCAGAATGTAGAGAAAAATGAAGATGTATCTACAAAGCAGGTAGATACGGTAGTTAAAGAAAAAGAAGTTCCTAAGAAAATATTTAAGACTTTTGAAAAGTTGGCGGATACTACATTTGTTCGTTTAGCAGATTTTAGCGATGGTTTTGGTTATGAATTACGATATGCTACCAAAAATAACTTTCTTAAAGAAAAAGTTTACGATTGCCCGGAATGTTACACACGGGTTATAACAGCAAAAGCTTTATTAAAAGCTAATGAAGATTTCAAAAAAAGCGGCGTACGCATAAAGTTCTTTGATTGCTACCGTCCAAATTCTGTACAATACAAGATGTGGAAAATAGTACCCAATCCGCAATATGTAGCCAACCCTAAAAAAGGCTCTATTCATAATAAAGGAGGTGCCGTAGATATTACTTTGGAGTCTTTAGATGGCGAAGAACTGGATATGGGAACCGATTTTGATTTTTTTGGAAAACGGGCTTACCATGATAATTTTGATTTGCCAAAAGAGATATTGGAAAACAGAAAGCTCTTGAAAGAAACGATGGAGAAACATGGGTTTTGGTCTACCAGAACAGAATGGTGGCATTATAATCTAGATGGCGCGCATAAGTATCCAATAGCAAATTTTAAATGGGATTGTAATTAATGATAGTATTTAAGATGAAAAAACTAATATTCCTTACCGTATTTGCAATGAGCGTAAACGTATTTTCACAAGACACCATAATCCCTTTATGGCCAAAAGACAAGATACCTAACCACGTAGTATCTGATGAAAAAGAAGAGCATGTAATAGAAGATATTTTACGTATTAGTAAAGTTCAAGAGCCAACTATTGAAGTGTATTTGCCTTCAAAAAAGAACGCTACTGGCCAAGCAATGGTAATTTTTCCTGGAGGCGGATATCGTATTTTGGCTTATGATTGGGAAGGTGTTGATATAGCCAAATTCCTGAACAGTAAAGGCATAGCAGGCATTGTAGTGAAGTATCGTCTTCCTTCAGTGGTATCTCAGACTAATCAAGAAGATGTACCGTTAATTGATGCACAACGTGCATTACGTTTAGTTAGGAGCAAAGCAGAAGCGTTTAATATAGACCCCAATAAGATTGGCGCTATGGGCTTTTCAGCTGGAGGACATTTAGCGTCTACGTTAGGAACTCATTTTGATGAAAAAGTATACACGCCAATTGATGAAGCAGATAAACTGAGTGCAAGACCAGATTTTCTGACCTTATGTTACCCGGTAATTACATTTAATCAATCATCTACACACAAAGGTTCTCAGAATAATTTACTTGGTAATAACCCAAAACCAGGAGCGGTTGAACGTTTTAGTAACGAGAAACAAGTATCGGCTAATACGCCCCCTACCTTTTTGCTGCATGCAACTGATGATACATCTGTTCCAGTAGAAAACAGCTTGGTATTTTATAAGGCTTTAGTAGAAAATAATGTTCCTGCTGCATTACATGTGTTTCCAACAGGAGGTCACGGTTTTGCTTTGGGGCTACAAGACCCATATTTAAGAACCTGGCCAGAGCTTTTGTTTGGTTGGATGGAGAGTCTAAAGTAGTTGTAGCATTTTTCAAAAAAGATAACAGAATATCTGTCTGACTTTTATATTTTTGCAATCCAAATTCGGGATGTAGCGCAGTCCGGTAGCGTACACGCCTGGGGGGCGTGGGGTCGCAGGTTCAAATCCTGTCATCCCGACAAAAGCCACTGATAATCAGTGGCTTTTACTTTTTTCGGACATATTGCGGACAGTTTTTCTCTTTTTATTGACCTTTTGGTAAGATATGGCAAAGTAGGTTAACTTGGATTAAGCTAACCTTGAGTCAGGACTAAAGTTAAATCATTTTTTTTAATATAATTAGACGGGATGGAGAGTTCGAATACCTCTTTCTCCGCATAAAAACCCCGTAGACATAATGTTTACGGGGTTTTGTTTTTACTGTTGCCAATTTCGTTGCCAAAAGGTTTACATTAGTGCCTTTAAAATGCTTTGACTTCAATAGAATTATACGATTGCTTTAAGTGTACATTGACAACATAAACATCATCATAAGAAACTCAATTCCCATAACCGGAAAAATCAATTAGGTAAACATAACCCCGATTGATAGCCTCTTGTGTCCAATTGCTAGCATAATTGGTGCCATTTTTATCGTCGGAGTACTTTGTATCTTCATAAGTACTGACATAAATAGAAGAAACTATAAAGCCATTTACCTTTGGCATGTTTTGAATTTTATCTACCATACTTCTTGATAAAGAGGCTACATTTCTATTATTTACAATAGCATGCCAGAATGTATACCCTGCTCTATGCGTAGGAGCCAATACTATCTCATCACCAATTTTTACTTGGTCTCTTATAAAGCCAAAAGAATTACTCCCAAAAGTACTTGCATTCCAATACATGGTGAATTTATCCAATCCCTCATCAACAGAAACTCCGAAACTATTTCTTATTCTATCTTCAAACTCAAATCCATGATTATTATCCATAGCTAATTCCCTGGCGTATTTAATCGAAACTAATTTGTACTTAGCTCGGGTATATGCTACATAATAAAGTCGTCTTTCTTCTTCAATGGAATCTTCAATTGGGATATATTCTCTATTAACCAAAGGTAAATTAGAAAACGAGGGAGGTATGATAACAGCATCAAACTCCAAACCTTTTACTTTGTGCATTGTAGTAATTATAATTTCTTGGTCTTGCACGTTCTTTTTTATAGTACTAATATTTTGTTGATATATCTTACCATATTGACCATCATCATTTGAGGAAATTTCTTTTATAAACTCGATAAGATCTTTATATCTTGAATCTTCCTCTTTGTCCTTTTCAAATTCTAACACGATACAATGAAAGATATTTAACAAATAAGAATCCCAATTTGGATATTCTTGTAAGATTTGATTCTTAAAAGTTTCAATTTCTAAAATGAAATTTTTTGGGAGTAGTTCATTATCTTTCTTAGAAAATTTTGAAATGAAGCAATAGAATTCACGGCATTTGAATAAATTACCCTTTGCTCCTTGAATTCTTAATCTAACATCTGGGATTGAAAGATTTTGCAAAATATTATAAGCCCTAAAAACCTGATCGTTTGAACGATACATTACTGCAATTTGTTTATATTTTACTCCATTCTCATCTTTAGAATTAATTATCTCCATTAATTTATCTTTCCAATCTACCTTATTATCATGATAGTTAATCACTTCACAGTAGCCTTCATGACCCTGATCATCTAAGTTGGCTGCCAATTCTGGTATTGGAAATTTTGATTTATTCAAGGACAATAATTTTTCCGCTTGAATAAGAATCTCTGGGTAAGAGCGGTAATTAATACTTAAGTTTAACACAGTTGGCTTGTAGATTTCATTAAACCTATCATAATAAGGTTTTGGATCCATTTCTCCTCTTGCATCGGCTCTTTGATACCCATAAATACTTTGATTAGGATCTCCTATGACACAAACTTTTGTGTTATCAGGATTTGCTATTTTCTCCAGTAAATCAAGGCGTTCTGAGGTTATATCTTGAAATTCATCAACAAACACATATCTTATTGAACCTAATTTCTGACTTATTAAGCCAGGAGTGTCTTTAGTTATTTGTAAAAATGTTGATGTCCAATCCTTGAAATCGACCTCTTCAAGACGTTCTGAAACGCAAAACTTAACAAATCCATGAAAGGTAAATACCTTTAATCTTTTAATTAGTTTGGAGTAACCAAGCTCTTTAAATAATCTAGTAAGTCTTTCTTTTAATTCAACAACAACTGCTCTATTATAAGCTAGTATTAAAATATTTTCAGGATTTACTCCTTCTTCTTGAATAAGTCTTGCTATTCTAAGTATTAACGTATGTGTTTTTCCACTTCCAGGACCAGCAATAACTTGTAAATTTGTATTTATTGGCGAATCATAAACCGCTAATTGTTCTTCATTCAATTTCATTTTTCGCTCTTCAAGAGCCTCCTCTCGATAAGCAATTAAATTAGGGTGATCTTCTCCTATATTCTCTTCAAGTAAGCCTATTAATTCGCTTAATTCTCCACATTGAAAGTACTTTTTTATAAACCCATCATGATGATGTTGGGGTATTTCTGATAAGCATTCTAAAGATATTAATCTCAGTTCTTTCATTTTAGAACTTTCAATAAACTCTTGCTTTACACTATAATCTGGAGAACCTTGCTGATCACCTTCTAAATCTGAAGTGTCAATTACAAACATTTCCAGCCCCATCGGCACTAGGTCACCGCCTCCCTTTAGATAAGCTAAACCCTTTGAGATAAATATTAGTTTTTGGAAGTATTCCTCTCCTTTGTCTTCAACACCTAATTTTAATATAAGGTCAACAATATTAAAGGAATTAATATTGTGTTTTATGTATTCTGTAGATACGTAATTTATAAGTTTAAGAAGGTTTTCTTTAAAAGCATCTAATTCAGCTAAAATCTTTTTATTTGATGTATTCGCATTGTAAATTAATTGGGTAATCTTTGGTTTTTTATAACCATCTTCTATGTCAATTACGGACTTATGTTTTATTTTTGGTAAAAAGCCTAGGAGTTTAAAAGCAAATTTAGCTCTCTTGTTTTCGAAATCATTTTTTTGCTTTTCAGCTATTTCTTCTGTTGTGAAGTTTTCATTATTATTTTTTTGCGCTTCCCAGAATATATTTCGTGGGGCAAAGCATTCTGCACTTACCTGCTTAATTAATTCATCAATAGTTTCACCTTCTAAAGTAACTTGATCCTTTGATTTTGTTAGAGCTAACAGTTCTTTTGATAATTCAAATAATGCTTCTATTGTAGGTAGAAATGTATAATTATTATATTCTTTTATTTCATTTGTTCGTGTAATGGTAGGTGTTAATTTTATTTCTCTCTCTAAGCAAATCAACTTGACTTTCTGGGCTTTGAAAAGTATTTTAAATAATTTTGTTGTATCCTTTATTTTAGTATGCTCCCTTAAATAGCCCATATCTACCATCATTGTAGTGGCAGTTGGATAAAACTTTGATTTGTATGATTTAAGTACAATTAAAAGTCTTTCAATATCTTCACGAACTTCTTTTGTCTTGACTGAACTAAAATCAGGCTCATCGTCTAAAAGTGCTATGGGTAAATATGTAGGTGTAAAAACCCCTAATTTTATTCTTTCAAGTTTTTCTAACCAATATAATGTTACCCTAAAGAAAGTATCGGTA
The DNA here is from genome assembly GCF_018603515.1 of Zobellia barbeyronii. GTDB lineage: Bacteria > Bacteroidota > Bacteroidia > Flavobacteriales > Flavobacteriaceae > Zobellia > Zobellia barbeyronii. Next base: position 972,353 of record NZ_JACATN010000002.1, on the reverse strand, counting down.
TTAAAAACATCTTCATAATCAGGGTCATTTTCTAAAAGGTCTAATGGTAATGGAAAAGCATTTTCACTATCAGGCTCTAGTTTTCGAAAGTTTTTAAGGTATTTGAAAATGGTTTCACGTACCTGATTTATTTGATTCCAACTAATTTGATTTTTGTGTAGCTTATCTTTTTGTTTTTTAAAATCATCTCTAGTTACAAGGCATTTTGATTGTAAAGGTTTATCGTTGGAATAACCAGCTGCATGAAGCATTCCTTCATGCCTCCCAGCCCTACCAACTTCTTGCAGATAATCTTCAAAAGTTGAAGACGGACCTAAATGATAAATAAAATGGATATTCTTTATATCCATACCCATACCAAAGGCTTTGGTTGCTATTAGTATAACCGTATTTCCATTTTTATAATTATCGTAAGTTTCTTCTCTTTCTATACCATCTAAACCTGCATGATAGTATTCAACTTTATGAGCATAGTTCAACCCTATATCACTTAAAGCTTTTTTTAAATTAGTAGTAGCTTCTTCAGTTCCTTTTCGAGTTTGTACAAATATCAGCACCCTACTTTTTTCTTCATCAAAACCTTTGTTTTTTAAGTCACTGGCTATTGCTTCAACCATTTCCTCAGAATCCCCTACAATATCAAAAGACAGTTGAATATGTTTTCTAATTGGGTTATAAACCTCATTGTCGTTAAGTCTCTCTATCATGAAAATATGCGATTAAAATCCTTATATATTTTTTCAGAAACAGTTGCCGAAAACAATAGTAGTGGAATATCAATACTAGCGGCAGTTTTAATCTTAAATACCTCTTTGGCACAGTTAAAATAATCAGGTCTAAATTCATGCCCCCATTGCGATACACAATGTGCTTCATCAAAAACAATGTATTCTAATCCGCCGTCAGATTGCAGTCGTACATTGAGTGCATTTTTAAATGACTGACTTCTAAAGCGTTCTGGTGTCACAAATAACAGGGCTATTTCACCACCTGCCAACGCTCTATATATTAATTGTGTATCAGTACTTCTATCTGAGTTTAAATATTCGACACTACCATAGAAACCTTTGTTCCATAAAGCGTCCACTTGATCTTCCATAAGCGCTTTTAAAGGGGTGACAACAATAGTCAGTCTATTGGTAAATGTGCTTTTGAAGAGTGCTGGCGCCTGAAAAAGCAATGATTTACCTCCGCCAGTTGGTAGAGTTACCAAAAGGTCTGTTTTTCCCGGAATAATTACATCTAAATATGGTTCTTGATAATCATACCACTTAGCACCTTTTCCCAAAAACACTTGACTTAGAATTTGCTTTGTTTCTTCAAGTTCAAAAGGTAGGTCTGTTATTGGCTTTACTCCTGTAATATGTGTATCCGCAAGTTTCACATCATCTTCGTAATTATCTTTTTCTTGCCAGATATTCATACTTACACTACGTGCATTCCAAAGTTTGCTTAAATCTGGATAATCATTTACCCTTGGATCTAAAATCCACAATTTATGATTTGGGTTTGCATGAAAAAGTAGATTTCTATATTGTGAAATTTGTGGCAGATGTAATTTCAGTAAAAGAAAAGTATCTTTTACTAAAGGCGTTTTATCAATAATTTCTTCACCTAATATTTCTTCCGAATTTCTGGAATTTAAATTGCTTGATTCTGTAGTTAATGTTTTGAAAAAATCAGTCCCTTTTGAAACATAAAAATTTTCGATTAGACTAAAGCTGTCAATTACCACATTTAATTCCCCTAAATAATTAGCTTTTATTACTTTACTAATATCATGAATTGTAGCAATAACTATTTTCTTTGTTTTACGGTAACTGTACAACAGTTCTAATCTTCTTCCTAAAGAACTCGCCTTATCGGGCACAAAGTAACCTAAGCTTCTAAAATATGTCTCTAGAACCTCTACTTCATCATATCGTTGAATTAATAAAACGGTGAGTTTACCTGGTGTTATAGTCTGTTGAATAAGTTCTTTTTGAAACACCCAATAACGAGAACGGTAAACAGATTCGGGATTAAATCTAATAACTCCCATACTATTGGACTTCGTAACATTTATGCGCGCAAAATTTGTTTGGTCTTTTTGAAATTTTCCACTGTCTAAACTTAGTATTTCTTTGCTGTCATAATCAATTGAATCTAAAAGCGCTTCCCAATTATAAGAGCCCCAAACTCGATATTTTCCAAAGAGGTATTTTTCAACCCAAAAATTAGTAAGATGTTTCGGTATTGTAATATTTAAGCTCTCACATTGTTTTTCAGAAATTGGAACATAACTTTGACCGCCAGAAAATTTTAGCCACAAATAATTATCATTATTAACAGATTTAAAAAAGTCTAAATCAAAATTTTTGAGAAACTGTTTTTGGGTTACAGAGATTAAATCTGGTTGCACTACAAAAACTGCTAAACTCTTATTTTGTCTCAATTCTGAAGAGTATTCATATAATTCATCTACTGATAGGAAGATTAAATCATCTAAAGACAAATCTAAAGGCTGCTCTGTAAACAAGCTATAAATATCAAAAGTTTGTTCTTGTAGTTTAATTTTAACCACTGGTGGTAAATTACCCCAATAGGTAATTTTACTAGTTTTCTTGCAATGGTAAATAAATGCTAATAATACCGACTTCAACCATTTATCAAGACCTATACTTTCTTTTACTTTTTGCTCATCAATTATGGCAAAATCTAAATCAGTATTGTGTTTTGCCGAGTATCGAATATCTTTAAGATGTAACACATCCCTTTTAAAATCATTGGTGCCAATTATTAAATTTGTTTTGGCGTGAGATTTAGTTAATTTTTCTTTTAAATCTATTACCAAGCTATTTAACTTGGGTTCTGGTCTAAAATATATATTACTTCTTTTTAGAAGTTCTTCTTTTGATATCCAATTTAAATTAATTTTTTCCCTTAATGCCTCTATTGCATTTGTAATGGCATCAGGTAAATAAGCCCAAAGCTCACTTAATTCTTCCTTTGGAGTTTTTAAGATTCTAAGAACCTGGTTAATAAAAAAATCTAGAGTTAAATAGGCATCATCTTTGGCATTATGTTTAGTACGTAGAGCTAGACTTTTTCTATTCGGGTTTAATAAAATTTCTACCAACAAAGTATCCCAAATCTTTTCTTGGTAAAACTCTAATCCTCTTTTTTCTAAAAGGGGACAATCAAAATCAATAATGTTATGACCTAATATTACGTTTTCAAAATTATTTACCTCGTTGCCAAACAATTCTAGATCCTCATCAACCTGAGTTTTATCCGATAGATAAGTCCATTTATCTTTAACATTCCAAGCGAGCTCAAATATTGATTCTGTATCACTCTCGATATCAAAACTTATAGGGTTAAGAATTTCTACCAGATGATTTTTGGTAAGGTTTAAAAAGCGATCTAGGTTATTGGAATTTGATAGTTCTTTAGTTGTTTCTAAAACTGCTAAAATTTCATCGTCTTCTAGTTCTGTAATTATTCTGTCTTGTATTACCTTATCTTGTTCTTTATAATTAAGTAATGCTTTCTCTTTTGGAAATGTTTTTGCTTTATCTGCAACCCAAAACTCAAATTGAAGATCTTCATTTAAACCATTATCTAGGCTTTTAACATAATCTGACTTGTTAGTTATGTTAGAAAGATTGATTAGCTTAATTAAAACTTCATAAATTAAGCGAGTTTCAATTATAATATCTTGTTTTAGATAGCTAATTAATTCATTTGAAAGCCAATCTAAATGATGTTTCTGTAGTAGTGGCTGAAATAACAATTTATCATCTTCACCTATAGATTCGTTGCTGGCTATTTCAAATTGAATACAAGCATCTACTAAATGTTCTTCCCAAAAATTAATATGAACAGTGTTATGCAACCACATAACAAACAACTCACTAAACCATTTTTCTTGTCTTAGATTAACATACGTTACCTGTGTCTTATCTAAACCTTGCCATTTTTCTATAAAAGATTCTAAGTTACTTTTAGTACTAAAATCTTCATTTTCTAATTCGTGGGTAAATTGGTTTACTATAAGTTCATTGTATAAGTCATTATCAGCAATTGCCTTATATGCTTGTAGCATATAAGAAGAGTCAAGAGATATCTGATTTTCTGAAACTATTTGAAGTGCCTTCTTCTCAATTTTTGATTCGAGGCTAGGCTCGTTTGGTGCAATGTTATGTTTTTTACAATAAATTGACCTTCTACTGTAATTCAGTGTAGCTACCACAAGACTATCATCTTCTTTAAAACCTAAAGGATCCGAAACGTTTATAACTGAAGGCTTTTTAAATGATAACCAATCAATAAATTTAGATACTCTATTTTCTACATGAATAGTACCTTCAAAGTAAATCGACTTAATTTTAGCTAGGTTGTATTTTTTTGATTTTTCTTCGCAAACTATAAGTTGCTCCCTTTCAAGTAAAGTGCAATCTTCTTGAAGTTTATAATCATTTTCATCTTTGTTACGTAGATCAATATTATTTATTTCATTAATATCATCAATACGTTTAATGAAAGCATGCTTTTTATCATCACCTACAAACTTAACATAGGCATAGAAATAATTTTTGTCATTCGCTACAGATTTATTTCTAACTCTTTGAACTGGTCTTTTCTGCTTTGATATGGGATGTTTTTTTTCTGATTTCTGTGTATCTGAAGGGGATAAAGATTCTTCAATTATAGAAACCCATTGCTCAGGAATATCATTAAGATGTTCTAAACTTATTTTAATTCCTTGTTTATTAAGTATAGTAGAAATGGTTATATAATCTATATTGTAGGCTTTCTCTAATTCGTGAAGGTTCATTTCTACTACTTTATTTTTTGACTTAACTAAACATTATAATAATTTAAACTCTTCTAATTCTTCGCCTTCATATACTTTACCACCCGTAGTAAATATTCCATTAGTTTTCAACATTGCTCTTGTGAAATTTGGTTCTAAGCGACGACCTCTTTTCTTTTGCTCATTCTCAAAATTCTCTCTAGTTATAACCCCTAGCTTAATTACTTTTTGGTGTTCACCTAATTCTATACCTATAAGCTCTGTCCACTCATGCTTAATTTGTGAAGTACTGCCATATTTGTTCTCAGCAGTTATCATTTTTACTGAAATTTTTGATTCATCTGTACCACAAATAATATCATAACCAGCATTTGTTTGGTTTACTAGAACTTTTGGTTGTCTACCTTGTTGTTCTAAATATGAGTGTGCAATTGCCTCGCCTATTCTACCTACAATATTATCATTACCATGTAGAACTTCATCACTATTACCAAAATCTAAAAATTCTTTTCTGGCTTTTAAATAGGCTAAGCATATTTTCTTTCGTTTATCATTCATGTTTAATTATTTACCTTACCAATTCAGGCACATTATCACCACTCCAAATAATTATTGGCTTATTATTTACATCTTCTACCTTAAAATAAATGGAATCTTTTTCTTGAAAAAAGGCACCTGTACATTTATAAATGGCTCTAAAATCTGCAGATTCATGGTCTATAAAAACAACTATTTCATCTTCTGGCATGGCATTAGTTACTTGAATACGATACTTTGACTTTACATCTCTTGTACTTGGGCGTATGGTTCTATTTCTAATAATTACACTCATTTTTTAGTTTTCCTCTTAGTACCAATTTCTACTTTCAACTTCTTAATCTCCTCCAACAACACCTTAGCATCACCATCTGTATCTAACTGCTCTACTAACTCGCCTTTAAAGGCTTTGGCTAAAATAGCTTGTGGTAAGCTGTCTATTTTTACTTTTAGGCTTTGGTATTGGGCTTCTATAGCATCAGCTTTGGCAAATAAATGTTCTACTCGTTTTACGATTTCTGTTTGCTCTTTTAATGAAGGAAAAATTAATGGTAAATTTTTAAACTTAGCTGCTTTTATACCTTTTGCTGCCGTCCCAGTTGCATTGTTATCTACAATAAGTTGAAATCTAGACTCCATCATTAAATAATAAAAGAATGTAGTTTTTAAATTTGAAAATGACTGTAACGTTAAAGTTCTTTGTGCTAAAGCAAACTTATCGTCTCTATTATTTAATGCAACATTACCCATTGTATATCCTTCGGTTACAAAAAAGATATCACTCTTTATTGGAAAACCCCTAGTCATCCAATCTTCATAAGCTTCTTCGCTCATAAATTCTATTGGTTCATTAGAAAGAAAGCCCATCTTGATATTCTTAGCTGTTATCAATCTTAAACCTTTAGGTGTTTTTTGAGGTGTTTTACCTCGATAATCTATAAATCTAAAAAGGTCATCAAAAATGCATTTATGCCAAAATTCAGGACATAAATCGTAAATTAATTCTTCATTCTTTATTGGCTCTAATTTGTTCTTCTTTAACTTACCCTTTTTAAGCAAGTCAGATTTTAACTTTTGTATTTGGTCATAATCCTTTTTTGTATTCAACTCCTTCCCAACACGCCACTCTTCAGTAAGCTTACCTGTTACCGCTTGGGTTAAAACCGCTTGTCTAAAGTTTTTAAGGATTTGTGGTATGTTGTTTAAACGGATTTTAAGGGTGTCTAGATACCCGAATAACTCATCTAACTTGGCAACAATGCGATGTTGTTCTGCTAGTGGTGGTAATTTTATAGGAATTAACCCTAAGTTTTTTTGATTCAATTTTGGTTGTGCAGAACCAGAAACAAACTCACTAATATCTAGACTATTGAAGTAAAAAGTAAATAACTTATTCTGAATAGTATTCCCATAACTCAATACATGCGCATGATTATTTACCCATATTTTTCCTTCAACTAAAAACGCCAAAGGTTTAACCCTAGTTAATAAATTCGCTCCATCTTCACCGATTAGTACGAATTCACCATCATGAGTAAAACCGTCTATATTATCAATTTTTCCGGTAGCTCCAAAATATGGAAAATCACCTTTTCTCGATTCTCTTTCCTTTGAAGATATAGGCTTTCTTTGATTATCATAATTAATCAAATATTCAGAAACATTAGTCTCAACCCAATTTTTTGGTAATGTCTTTTCCATTTAGTTTAATGCTTTAATTATGGCATTTAACTCTTTGGTAATGCTAGTTAATTCGGTTAGAGCTTCCTTGGCAATTTCTATAGGTTCACCTATGTCTTTAGCTTTGGTAATGCTATCGTCTGCAATTAAACCTAAATCTAAATTGTCACTCTTCTTAGCAATAAAATCTCTCGAGTAACAGTTGAAACGCTCGTCTTTAATTTTGGTTCGGTCTTTCGCTACGTAGGCTTTTTCAAAGTCTGTAAAATAGCTTTCGGTAAATGGTGTGCGTTTCCCAAAGTTAGGCATGTTGGTACGCATATCATAAAACCAGACTTCTTTGGTATTCCCTTTATCTGTTTTACCACGCTTAAAAAACAACACATTTGTTTTTACACCTGCGGCATAAAAAATACCTGTTGGTAAACGCAAAATGGTGTGTAGGTCGCATTTATCCATTAGGTCTTGGCGTACTCGTTGTCCGTCGCCATCTTCAAACAATACATTATCGGGCAATACAACAGCAGCTCTTGCACCACCACGTATATGTAGGCTTCGGTATATACCCTGTAAGAAATTTAATTGCTTGTTACTGGTAGGGTAAACTAAATCTGTTCTAGTGGGTCTGTCTCCTCCTTTTTTAGTCCCAAAAGGTGGATTTGCCAGAACTAAGTCTATGTTTTTTACGCTTTCGCCATAACTACTTAAAGAATCCGCTAGAGCAATGTTTCCGCCCATACCATGTAGAAAAGCATTCATCATGGCTAATCGGTGAGTGTCACCTACCAACTCGCATCCACTATATTGGTCTGTTTGCAGATGTTTATTTTCAGCTTCAGTAAGGTTGTATATATCGTTATGCTTTAAAATGTAATGATGAGCAGCAATCATAAATCCATATGTACCACAAGCAGGGTCGTTTAGGCGTTCACCAACTTTTGGCTTCATTAAACGCACCATGACATTAATTAATTCTCGTGGTGTAAAATATTGTCCAGCCCCAGACTTTTTCTCACTTGCATTTTTCTCTAGTAAGCCTTCGTACATTTCGCCTAAGCCTTCATCTTTTGCTTCAAACCAATCTAGCTCATCTATGTGCTTTATAATTTTACGCAGGTTGGCAGGTTCTTGTATACTGGTTTGTGCGTTATTGTATATTTTTTGGATTTTACCGGTGCTTTCAGTGCCTAAATGCAGTAAAAGTTGACGATAAAATGTTGCCAATTCTATTCCTTCTTTTTGTTTTAAGTCTTCCCAACGGTAACCTTCCGGTAGCTTATCATTATAGTCAGTTTCTTCTGCCATTTTAAGGAACAGAATAAAAGTTAACTCGTTTAAGTATTGGTGATAGGTGATACCATCGTCACGTAATACGTTACAGAGATTCCAAAGCTTGTTTACTATTTCTTGTGTGGATAATGCCATTTATATTCTTGTTGTTAAAAGTATTTTTCTCATTTTTTCTCCATGATCAAGTATCTGTTCTTTTCTCCAAATAGTATAATCATTCATCATATGTCTTTGCTTTAAGCTTTCTATTTCACGATCATTATCTTTATAATACCCTTTTTTAATTTCTGGTAAGGCATTATTTAGTTGTGAGTTTTTTCTATTACTTATTAAACAAAGGTTTCCGAAATTATTCAAAATTGATGAATCATCCAGTTTGTCTTCTGTATGATTTGGGTTTTGTGGATAATAGTGTTCTACAGATGTTCTTAAAGTAAAGTAGAAATTAGAAAAAGTTTTAGAATCTTTTTCTAAATCATTTTTCCAGAGTAAATAATCTAAACGGTTGAAAATAAAGTTTTCAACTCCAGTACCTTGATGAAGTTTCAATTTATTTAAATCGGTATTCCTATTTTTTGGGTAAGCATCATTATTATATATAATTTGGAAGTAGCTGCTCTCTTCATGAGAGAGAAAACGATCATATAGATAAGAATCGCTTAAATCTTCTAAATAATTAATATAATCTAGCTCATCCACTTCATCTTGTTTTAGTACATAATTTAATGCAGCATTTAACCAATGTTTATAAACTAAAGTTGGTGTAGAAAAATGAAACATGGATAAAAGCATTAAGAGCTGCTTATTACTTCCTTTTACATCTAGACTATTAATATATTGATGAGAAGCATTTTTATTATAGTACTCAACTTTTAAGTATTTTAAACTCCATTTCTCGTCTCTTAAATTTCTTTTGATTATGTATTTATCAAAGTAATGTTTTCCTTTCAAAAGCAAATGAGCAAACTCTTCTACAAAATCTTTCTTGTTGTTTTCGTCATCTAGAAATACTTTAAAAGTGTCCAATAACCTTTTGTCGTCTAAAGGCACATCTTTTAAAAATTCGTCAGATGTATATTTATTAGATGTATTCACTAAAACTCTTAGAATATGTAATAGGAAATTGGAAAAATTTATGATGGAGCTAAAACGATCAGGAGCTTCATTCGTTTGCGAAGAGTTATTATCTGTTATTTTATTCTTGTCAAGAATAGAAAGAATAGATTCACTTTCATCATTGTCTGAATTAACTTCTTTAAAGCAATTGATTATTTCGCCAAATGTTTCAGATTTAAATTGGTTCCAATCTTCACCAAAAAGATTTGTTCTGTCTTTAGTTGAAAAACCATATTGTACATATTTTTCCATATTTGCACATGCTTCCCAAATAGTAGAAAATACTTTCGTAGCCTTTTTATTATCCTGAAAAACTTTAAGCATTTGAGCTTTTAAAACTTCATGTTTTTCTAATTGCTCGCCACGATTATTCATTATTTCAAAATAATGATTCAGATTAGTATCGTAAGGTACAGGAGCACGTAATAAAATTACCTTATTTTTTAGATAGCTAATAAATTTATCTAAGTCACCTGATTGTTGAATTTTATTAAGCTCATTTTTTACAGTTACATAAGCATCTGTAATTCTTGTATTTAGTTTATTATCAGATTTTTGGATGTCAGTGTATGGTGGGTCAAAAATATGCTCTAATGTATAAGAGGATAATGGTCTGCTGTCAAAACTCAAATTTATTTTAAAGTGTTCAGAACTAACCTTGAATTCATTTTTTAGTACTGAAAACAAGATGTTCAATGTTGTTAATCTTTGTTGTCCGTCTATTGTTTCATAAACAGATTTTCCATTTTTAGATCTTTCATATACGACTAGTGTACCTATGTAATAATTTTGGTCTTTAGAGTTTTCACTTGTTGCAAAATCATAAATATCTTGAATCATTTGTACAACCTGAGGTTGTTTCCACGCATAATTTCGTTGGTACCTTGGTATAACGTAGTCGGCTATGTCACTTTGGACCTTAGGAAGAAAAATAGTGCCGATTGTAAGTTCTTTTAAATTATTCCCCATCGTAATACCCTAGTTTTATAAATAAATCTTTTATATCTACTGCGTTTGTAAAACGTACTTCTGAGGTTCTTTCCAAATACATTTGATAAATTTCTTTTGGCTCTGTTGCTTCTCTAATAATGGAAAAAACACTATTCCATTCTAATGCTCTATTATCTACTGAAGCCAATTGAACAGATTGCAGGTCTAAGCGTAAGCTGTATGACCATATAAAGAGTTTTACAAGTACTCTTTCTAAATCTTGATTTCCGAATTTATCTGTATAATAGAGTAGTGCACATTCAAAAAGTGTTCTAATATATTGGTCTCCAATCCGGTTTTTTCCACCATAAGTCGCCAATTGTTTGAATATTAGAAATACGTTATCATTAACTGAATGTACACCTAGGAATTTTAATTTCTGTAAATAATCAATATCATCAAAAACCCATTCTCCTTCACTATTTTTTATATAAATGCCTTTTTGTATGTTTTTGATCAAATCAACCTTTTCCTGATAAAAGGTTGTCATTTCAAAAAATCGCTTTCCATTAATAATTACCTGGTCTAATTGAAAGGGGTAGTTTTTTGAGTTGTTATCTATTTTTCTATGGAGATGGTCATTGAACTCATCTGTAAAAACATTATTGATTTTTAATGGATATGTGAAAGGGAAATCAGTGTTATTACTTAATGAAATGCCCTTAAAAATGGAAGCATTCGATTTGTTCAAATACCTTCCATTTTTTCTCTTAGACCATCTTCTAATTCTAAATAAGTATTGACTAAAAAGCTCTCCTAGTTCATCATCATTTCTATTCTCCCAATCTTCTATACATTTTTCTCTCTCGCTTTCTGAAAGTTGTAACATTTCTCTTAGATGAAAAGCTTTTAATAGATCGTGGGGATCTAAATCTTTTCCTCTAGCATTTTGAGAATCAAAAAACTGAAAGGCTTCAGAAACATCAAATAAAGTAATACAAACTAATTCGCATTTATTAAGGAAAAAACGAATTTCATCTTCAGAGAAATTTGCTACCTCTCTTTTAATTTCATTAAAATTTATTACGATATTATTCTTTGTTATTTCGCTATTGAAAGTTTGATTTAAAAGAGTTATCTCCTTATAATTTAAAAGTTTAGAAACATACGGTTCTTTTTCTTTATTCAACTTCAATGCATGAGCAATAAGAGACATCGTAATCAATCTTTGTTGCCCATCAACTACTTGCAAACATGTCCTCGGTTCATTTGAATCTCTATTATCAAATAAAACAGCAGTACCCAGTCTGTAAGCAGATTTATCTTTGTGTAAGACAATATCTTCTAACAATTGTTTTACATGCTTAGTTTCCCATTTGTATGGTCTTTGAAACTCTGGAATGCTAAGATTTTCTAAGCATAGAAAGTCCTTTATTGGTAAAATATCTGTAATTAGATTTTTGGTATCAGTCATATAATGGCACATCTGCTTAAACTATTTAAGCGTACAGGTATTCGTTAAGTTCTTTAATGATTTCAGCAGTTTCATCTTTGAAGACTTTATTCAATTTTTTAAGACCACCATCAACGCTGAAAGGAGGTTTGTTTAAATCTTCTAGGGTGATAATTGATTCTTTTTGAAGCTGGGCTTCCATTTTATCAAGCCACTTTAATTGAATTTGATTCCAATCATGAGAAGCTTTCAGTTTAGCAACTGCGTTAGTAATTCGTTCTTGATGGTCTACTAATGTTTCCCCTAGTGCAGATGTACGTATGTGAGCAATGATATCAGCCACTATTTCTGTGTTGGTCACTTCTTTATAGGCTGTATTTAAGTTGTTTTTATTAAAGCCTTGTGTATCTAATATTAGACGTAATTCTTTTAAGTCGTTACGAGTTAAGCTACTAGGTTTCGTACAAACTATGTTTAAAGCCGTGATTTCATTTCTATTGTTATTAATGTATTCTGCAAATGATTCTAAATAATCTTTAGGTTTCAAGTTTTTCTCGTAAGCACGAGTAACTTCTTCTACTTTGTCTTCATGGTTACTGTACAGTGTGCCATAGTTTAAAGCCTTACCTTTTTCTCTGTCTAAAAACTCCCATAAATGACCAAAGTCTTGAATTGACTGGTTTACATTCTCTATATCTATAGATTTTAGCTTTTTAGCAAAATCTCTTACAGTAGGTTCACCAGATAATAATGAAAACTGCTCTTTTTGTTCATTATTAAAACCCGAAACTTTGCGCTGTATCTTAGCTATAATACGGTCTACTTTAGCCTCTTTGGAGTAATTGTCTTCAATAATACCCAGTTCTTCTACTAAGTGCCCAAAGGTTTTAGTTATTAATGGGGCAACAGGTTTCATAACCTGTTCTTTAGCCATTATTTCAGTAACACCAACACAGTCGTATATTTTAAAAACTTCTTTTCCAATTTCATCACAGCGTCTTGTTGCTCTACCAACCATTTGATCGTAAAGAATTCGAGAGTTTACCCGGCGTAAGAATACTAAATTAGATATACTAGGCACATCAATTCCTGTAGTTAACAAATCTACCGTTACTACAATACTTGGGTATTGGTCATTTTTAAACTTACGTAGTAAATCTTCTCTGTTATATACCTCGCCTGTAATTTTTACAATAGCATCCGCGTCTACATCTTCACCTAATTCTGTATACTCTTCAAACAGCAATTTTACGATGGTATCAGCATGTACATTAGTTGCTGCAAATATTAGAGTTTTTGCTCTTTTTTCAGGAAGAATGCCATAAGTAGAGATTAGCTCGTTTAAAATGACACGATTAAAATTCTCAGTAATTACTTTACGATTAAAGCCAGTAATTTCAACCTTAATCTCATCTTCAGTAGCACCAATATTTTTTATTTCATTTTCCTCAGGATCATAAATTTTAACTTCGTCACCTTTCTCCCAAACAATTCCGTCTTTTGATAGGGTTGTTTGAAATACATAGGGAGGTTCAAAATCTATTAGATAACCTTCTATAACCGCTTGCCGATATGAATACATATAAACAGGGTCACCGAATATATCTTTGGTATGTATAGCAGGTGTAGCTGTTAAACCAATACGATAGGCATCAAAATAATCTAACACCATACGATATTTGCTCTGAAAATCGATTTGATCACGAAGTATAACTTCTTCTTCGTCCATTTCTCTATCTAAGGTGTAACCCCTATGTGCTTCATCTACTACGATACAATCATAATCACCAACACTTGGTGAATCGTCCGAGTATGCAATACGTTGCACCATACCCTGTACCGTTGCAAAATGTATTTTTGTATCCAGCTGCGCAGCTTTATCTTCTAAATCTTGTAGATCATATATTTGAGCAAAGGTTTGTAACCCTTCAATATGAACTTCTTTAAAAGCATCTGACGCTTGCTTACCCAACATACGCCTATCTACTAAAAACAAAATACGCCTAAACCTCCCAGAAGCAATTAACCGATAACACATACCTATCATGGTGCGTGTTTTTCCTGTTCCGGTAGCCATTGCTAGCAAAGCACGTCTATCTTCTGTATTAGTTAGTATTTTATGTTCTACAGCTTTTATTGCATCTATCTGATATTCTCGCAAGCTTAAACCACTTGAATCCGACAATAAATCATAATCAGTCTTTTGAAGCTTTTCTACGCCCTCGTTTTCATCGTAGTTTAATTTTTCTACTAAATCTCTTGGTGAAAACCAATTAGATAGTGCTCTTGCTATATTCTTTTGGTTGCGACCATCCCAAAACCAAATTCCAGAAGCAGTTTCATGTTGCTCTAAATACGGTTTGCCATTTGTGGCGAAGAGGAATGGAACCTTGTAGTTTGTGCTATTTTGATGACTGGGAAATGATATGTTATTTTCGCCGGTAACAAGGCTACTGTATGTTTTAGCTTGGCCTAAATCGCTCATTACATTTTTAATGTGCTTTTTGGCTTCTACAATACCTATTAATTCTAAACCATTGAATAGCGCATAATCTGCCCACTTAGTTCCACATTTCCATTCTGCGATTGCCATTTGCTTACCCTTTTGAGGCAAGGTTTTATTGGACTTATAGTTGAGTGTCTGGGTATCACATTCCCAACCAGCATCACGTAATTGTTTATCTATTCTATCTCTAGTTTCGGCTTCGTTTTCCTCAGTTTTTTTCGCTTTTTCAAAAGCACGTTCTTTACGTTCTTGTTTAGCTTCAGTAGATATTTGGGTTTGTTCTTTTATTTTCTGTTTGTAGTTCTCTACTTCAACTTTAAGCGATTCTAATTCTTGTTCTAGCTCTTCAGTTCTATTATCATCGGAGGCAAACCAAGATTCTTCTGGTGTATAATAATCAACTAATACTTCTTCATCTTCGTAAACTTCAATAAACCATTTCGTTAAGTAATAAGCTTGCCTAAGCATATAACGGGCTTCTGGTTGAGAACCTTCGCCAGAGTGAGATGCCTTATTACCCGATTTTCTAATTGTGTGGAGTATAGATATAATTTCAGAAGGTGTTTCTGAATTGTTTTGCAGTATAGTAAGTCTACTTATTTGTCTTTTGTCTACAGGCTCTTCAAGTTGTTCAAAATCAATTAAAATACTTGATAATTTTTCTGATAAAATTCTCAACTTCGATAACGTAGTACTAGGGTCAGAAAAACAATTGCGTTCGCCTAATATTGCTAACTGATAAAGCCCGGCATAATTATCTTTTAAAAAACTAAAATTGGTTTTTATTTTCATTTATAGTTTTTGGTTCTAGGTTGGGTTTATTCAAAGTCTAACTTGACAACTGTCTATATTCTCAGAGTTTTTTCAATACTAATACGTTTGCCTATAAAGGAAAAGGTATTAGCAGGGTTTGGTAAAAACAAAAGCTCATTATTGATTTGAATAGATAGTTTTTTTGAATGGACTATAAATATATAACTCTATAATTATAGATTTATATATTTTTCTTTGAAATACGAGACTATTTTCTGATATTTTGAATTTCTCACAAGTTATATATTTATATAAATGTATAATTACGGATATCTGTAGTAATTCAAGGTTTGTATCGTTATACTATCATCTGCAGGTATAAAAATAAACGTAATTTAAATTCAAAAAATGAAAATTAAATTAGCAAAAGAAGAGGAGGAATATATAGAAAATTTAGTTCTTGCAGGGTTATACAAAAATGGTGGTGATGTAGTAAAGGATGCGCTTGAAATTCATGCATCATACCGAGAAAAATCAAAAAAAGATTTATTGGAAGAAATTGATAAAGGATGGAACGGTCCGGATAGCAGTAAGTCCATGAACGATATTATCTCCGCGAAGAAAAAGAATAAAATTCTTTGATAGATAGAAGTAGGTAATTATTCGGGATAATTAATCAGGATTACGATTTAAACCCAAATCTTACCAAAACTAATACTATGTAGTGGGAGGTAAGCTTACCGCATTGAAGTAAGCAAAGATTTGAGTTAAGAAATGAAATGACTTAACGAGAATTTTGTGCAGTTGTAAAAATGAGCTTAGAGGATTCTTACTCAGAAAATCCATTTTTAAGTGCATAAACAGCTAAACCTACTCTACTTTTTAATTCTAATTTCTCAAATAAACTATCTCTATAATTTTCTATAGTTCTAGGGCTACAGAACATTTTTTCAGCAATTTGTTTGTAGTTCATTTCAGAAGTACTAAACTTTAGAAACTCCTTTTCTCTATCTGATATGTTTATTTTAGAAACTGTTTCATTGGTATTTTCACTTAGAGATGTGAATACTTTACTTGCAGCCCATTCAGGAAAGAAGTATCCTTTTTCAACAAGATTGTTCAATGCAATTTCAAGTTCGTTAGGATGTACATTCTTTAGCATGTATCCTTTAGCACCATTCTTGATCATTTTAATCAAGCTTTGATCGTCATCTTGCATACTGAGTGCCATTATCAAAATATCTGGATGGTTTTCTTTTAGCCATTTTGCAGTTTCAAAACCGTCCATTACAGGCATGCTAATATCCAAAAGAACAATTTTTGGCATGGAATTTCCTTTAATTTTTTCTTGAAGATCTAAACCGTTTTCGCAGATATATTTTACCTCAAAATGATTAAAATTAGAAATTGTATTGCTCAAGGCATTTGCAATTAAAAGGTGATCATCTACGATTGCTATAGTATGTTTCATTTTATAGGAATTTCGACATTAAGTTCAGTGCCAAGTTTGAGGGTGCTTTTAAGATTAAAGTGTCCTTTTAGAATTTGAGTTCTTTTTTTCATGTTTTTTAGGCCAATTCCATTGTTTGCTACTTCGTTAATACTAAACCCGATACCATCATCTTTCAATTTTAAGTAGACATATTCTGTATTTGCAGATAGTTTTAATTGGATGTTTTTACAATTAGCATGTTTGATACTGTTTTGAAAAAACTCTTGTGTTATTCTAAGAACAATGCTTTTAACCTGATAAGAATTTATATCGCAACTTATATCATCATCGAATTTGACCTTACATATTTTTAAATCTCTTACTTTTTTACATTCATTAGTTAAAAGTTCGGAAATAGATTGTTCTAATATTGTATCATCGGTTAATGATTTTGATAATTGCCTTAGCTCAGTAAGAGATTGGCTTATTATACTATTAATCGAGGTAATGTTTTCATTAATCTGAGGAGCTTTATTGGCATGTTCAAGTTGTTGCAAATAAATACTTGCCAGTGTTAGTTTCTGTCCAATATTATCATGTATTTCTTGACCAATGTACCTCATAGTTTGTTCCTGGATCTCCAATTTATTTTCTAACAATTCTTTTTGATGGAGCGTATTAATAGTTTCAACCTGTTCGATATGTAGCTTCTTTTTAACGCGATATTCCCTGATAAATATGATTATACCGCCAATGAAGATGATAAAAATCAAATTAAATAAAACGATTAATGCTATTAACGAGTTTTCCCCCATATCAACGAAACACCAAATAAGACATACATACAACAATTTGAAATAATAAAATACAAATAATACATTTCCCAGATTTTATGATAAGTGTTCCCATGAAGTATATCATAAAATGCAAAGAAGGGGTAAGTTCCAATGAAAAATAACACAACACCTATAGTTATATAGAACATTCTATTTTCTCTAAATTTTAAAATATCATCTGATTTAATCTGCTTTATAAATTCCATAATTATGAGCACTAAAAGTAATAAAGTTCCCGTAGTTAGGTTCAAAGAGTAAATCGTGTCGATTTTTTTATAATAAACCTCGACTGGAATATAAGTTGATAAATAAATAATCAAACAACCAAAAAATAGTGCTTTGTTCTTCAACGATTTTAATGCAAACAACCAAAAGAAAAATAGATACTGAACAGGAATTCCAATAAAGGCATAATAAGTTTGAGCCGTAACATTAAATAAAGACTCATTAAAAAACCAATACAATTCTTGAATAAAGATAAATAGCAAATAAATGCAAAACCAACTCCAATAGCTCCAATTCATTTTGAATACATAAACCAAAGCTATTATAGCTGACAAAAATTCTGCAGCAAGTAGTAAACTCCTTAATATTGAATGATAATTTTCCATATTATGCTAACAAGAACCTGAGTATTAAATTAACGTATTACACCTCCATGATTTTGAGCAGTTGTATTGCCGGATTGAACTGTTCGCGAAACACCTTGGCGCCCAGTTGCGGATAGTCCCATTAATGTTTCGGTCGAAGATGGGGCGTACCTGCCTTCTGGGCTTATACCATTTTCAAAAGTATTAAAGTCGGTTGGATTAAAATCCACTTCAACACTATCCTTCGTAACAATATAAGGGATCATAACTACAGTGTGCATTTTTTCATTCCCTTCAGTATCTGGGTTACCTAAAAACCCACCTAAGTCCTTCTCATAAATACTATACCAAGTTTTTAGTTCAGGGTAACGAGCGAAGTAAATAGTAACTCCCAATCTATCGGTTTTTAAATTTTTATTATTTTTTTTTGCCTCATTTTCAATATCAAAAATATAATTCTTTAGCGTTTCTAGGTCAAAACGAGTTCCAATAGCATCCTGTAAGTTAAGACTACTAGCTATTACCTTATGTTGATTCTCTTTATACCCTTCTCGCATATTGTGTACGAGATTAACACTTAACTCACTTACACCATCATTAGAATAATTTGAGCAAATAATTTCACCATTATTTGAAATTCCACGCAAACTCCCACAGGATGTAATACCCGAAAAAATAAACGCAATTAGCAATCCTGTCAAAAATTTAGTTTTCATAATTAAAAGTTTTTAGATTATTAAGATACTACTTAAGGTGCTCACAAAGAAATAGTTAAGTGTTTTTAAAATTCCAAGTTTAACCACGTGAATTAAAAGGGTTAAAGAACCCTTTTAAAAGGTGCGAAAAACGCACATGAAATAAGGTTCTTTCCTCATCATTTGAAAATGAGATTGTTACGAAATTTGACGTATAACACAGGGTAGCCGAAAACTGTAACTAGAGTAGGTGTATTAAATATTACAAATTATGAAAAGCACACAAACCGAATGCAAAAAAAATAGAGAAGAGATAAATAGCTATTATTCTAAATTATCAGCAAAAAAACTAAATCAATTAGATCATTGTACTGATTGTGAAATAGTTAATTCAAATATATTGAGAATCAATTCTCCATTTGATGCACCTCTTTTAAATACGGGGCATGATGGACAAGGAGGTTTAATACCTAATGGAAGTGGCACGGATTCTTACTGGGAAGCTGGTATAGGAACTACAAACGACTATAGCAGTGTTACCAATTGGATTCCAGCATTTGTGAATAAAAATGCTGCTTGGGTTGATAGTATTTATTCTAATGCTAACTGGGTTTCTTTTTTTCAAGACACTAATCAGGGTCGTGGAAATATAGAAGCATATTTTAGAATTCAGTTTAATTTAAACAGCAATTTCGATTTCAATAGCTTTTTCTTGGACATGAAGTTTTTTTCAGACAATGCCGTCCATGAAATTTATGTTAATGGGATTGCACAAAGTGCTTACTCGCCATCAATATTGCCCCAAGGGGGAACAGCCCCATACGGCAATAGAGGATTTGATTTAGGACAAGAAGTAGATATCAAATTAGAAAATGACTGGCAACCTTGTCTTAACGAAATTATTGTACATGTTAAATCTGGACCTGGTTTTGTAGGCTTTTTGGCTCAAAATGCTACTCAGTGTTATGAGGCTGAAATCCCAGAATTTAAACCAACTTTAAATATTAAATGGGGTGAAAGTGATTGTGATTGTATTGAAAGTAACGATTATGAAATAATGACCATAACCGCCTGTAACCCATATTCAAACATTACGTTTTCCAACTATACAATAGGTGAGATTGAAGTTTTTCATAAAAATGGAAGAAAAGTAAAAGTGTTACCAAACGGAAATCCTTCCATACAAATTGTGCCAAAAGGACCATATTGTTTTGGAGACCTCGAAGCCTGTACGTGCGTTACAAGAGAGTTTATAATTATAAATAATGGGGCGAAATCTGGTCAATACAAATTTAAAGTTTCAGGTATTTGCTATAATGTTGAATTACATTATCATCAAAAAGATTGCTTTGAGTTTAATATTTGTAAAGATTAAAATCCTCGTTTTGTTATAAAAAGTTTTCTGGATAACAGCAGGACTAATTAAATAAAATGGATTGTGAAATACAGGACGACAACTTTCTCTATTCAGGAACAACATTATTCAGCTGAGTTAGTGCAATTGCCTAAACTTCAGCAAGCAAATCAATTTAGATTTCTTGAAAATGATGAAGACGACTCGTAACACAATTTAACTAGGCAAAGCAATGGCGGCTTTGATACTTAATTAAAGCCGCTTTTTAAAAATTTGTATTTAGATAAAAATAGTCAGATTTATGCTTATAAAGCACTACTATACTTATTCCAACTCATTATCCAAAGTTTGATTAAACTTTTAAAATTAAACCAGAAATCATCATATTTCTATTTGACTTGGACAACCTGAGTGGAAATCCAATTTCGATATAATAAAAATAAAAAGTTACCTGTATCTAAAGAATCACATAAAAATTTAAATCATGAAAAATTTAATAAAAAGAACACCTAAAGTAGTTAGCATTCTGAAAAAAGTAACATTTGTTTTTTTTGCGCTTTTTTGTTTTATTAGTTATTCTCAAAGTTGGGATTATATTAATTTTCAGCAGCAATCAAACAATACAGTTCCCGAAATATTAGGTGCAACAATAGATGCGAATGACAATATTTATTGCATCGAAAATCTATTGACATATTCTTCCGCCACAATAACTCGAAGATTAAGCAAATACAGTAATGGCCTTCTCGTAACAACAAGTCCATTCAATTTTGGAGTAAATTTTACTCCTGGGGATGGTAACCCCAGTAATTCGATAACTTCAGGGCCTAACAATATTTATTTAGTCGGTTCAGGTAAGATCTACAGAATTGATCATACCTTAACAACCAGAACATTGATTAGAAATATTACTACAACTAATGGTTCGATATCTCTGAACAGTGTTTTTTTTAGTAATGGGAAATTATACATTTCAGGAAATTTATACGATAATAATGTTATAGCTTCCGTTAACTTTGGTAATAATTACTCTGCTGTACCCGTTACTAATGAGGCCTTTGTTGCCATATACGACATCAATGGAACGTGCTTATCTGTGACTAAAATAGGAGATTCACACTTTCAATACAGGACCGATATTGTGGTCGCTACTAACGGCGATATATTTGCAACTTATGCTAATGCTACAGACACTCCTTCTACGCACCGAGTGGTTAAAAAATTAAACGCAATTGGCAATATAGATGTGCAATGGGGAACAAAAAACTTACCAGTTAATCCTTACAATGTTCATAATATAGATATAAAATGTGACCCTGATAATTCCTCTATTTATGTGGGTTCTGGTAACTTAGTTTTAAAATATAACGCTACATCAACAGGAGCTTTAATCCAAACGAAAAACTTCTCTTCTGATGTGTACATTAAACAGTTGATTATCAATAATTGTGGTTTAGTAGGCATTACTGGAGGAAAATTGCATCAAATAGGTTCTTCGTTTTATAGTGCTAGTTATGATAAAAATACAAACGGTTCCATTATTCATTGGAGTTCAAACGGTTCTTCAAGAAATTCAGAAGGAGTCGGAATATTATCTGATACTGATGGTAAATTTAATATTTTAGGCTCACATTCTAGTACTATTACTATAAGCGGCAGCAATATTTCGCCTACTTCACAACCTTTTTCAGCTTTAAGAAGAGCTGGCACTTTTATAGGTCGAGTTGATAATTCAACATTGAATTCAGGCGCTAAGGCCGCTGCTAGTTTCATAAATCCAATCAGAATAATTCAAAAGGATTCAAAATATGGTCCTGGGGATGTTGCTATATTATGTCTATCTAGTGATTTGCTAGTAGATGGTTCTCTTAGTAGTTGCGAATCTGGTTATTTTGTAGGACTATCTATATTTGATTTAGATAGTTGGGTTGATATAGGTACACCGTTATACGCTAATTGGGTTTCACCAAATGGCCAAGCTCCAAGTGATATTAAAATTACGGACTTTTTACCCCAAGGATATCAGTTGAGACCAAATAAAGTTTACAAATTTAGGCTAGCGGTTGGTTCAATTTGGGATGCTGTTGATTTATTTTTTATGATAGATTGTTGTTCAGAATTATAAATGAATTAACCCTACGTTTAGATTGATTCCGCCACTAAAGAAACTATTTAACGCGAGCCATTTATTTATTCAAAGTTTTTACATTAACATTTATATAAAAAGCGCATTTCGAGTTAGAATCAAAACCCAAATCTTACCAATATTAATACTATTAAATGGAAGGAGAACTTATTGAATTGAAACAAACAAAGGTTTGAGATAAGGAATGAAATGACTTAACGAGAATTTTGTGCAGATGAGAAAGATAAAATCTCTGTAGTAAATTTAACTCAAGTCAGAATGAATGGGGAGAAATGTAGTAATCAATTGAAAATCTACGTGATAAAAGAAATAGATTTATCTATATTACTTTTACAAAAGGATTTATATTTTGAAGGAATTGATAAAGAGGGTTTATGGTTCCTTGAACCAACTTATGATATTAACAAATTGAAGCCAGAAATAAGGTTTGGACTTATTATTTATTGTACACAGAAAATGTAATTAGTTATATAAGGATTTCTATAAATTAGTTTTAGAATATTGATGTATGAAAGGTGGGAAGTATGTTAAAAGATTGCGTCAAGAAACTGGTTTGACCCAAGCTGAAATGGCTGTAAAATTAGGGAAGAAACCGCAGCGCATTAATGAATATGAACATGATGTTTATGCTATTAAATTAGTTGACTTCTTAGAAATGGCCAATAAATTAAAAGTTAAGAATTTTAATAAAATATTTAAAGATTAAACCTGTTTTTATGGTGTCTAAAGGCTTTTTTTTTGATAATTATCAATTGAAAAAAAAACATTACTAATCTGTTGTAGCTTCTAAAGTCGCTTCCTCGATCGTAACTCTCTAAATTACCCATTGAAATTGATTTACACTCTATCCCTGATACATTCTCTAAATGAGATTATAGCTCGGTTCCTAATTCAAAATAGTCAACTTGCTTTTCGTAGAAAGGCTTAAAAAAGCTCTTTTTAAATTATAAAATAATCCCATTAACTTAGGTTGTATAAATCTAAATAACCTAGAATAGTATGAAAAAAGTGTAGGCTTCCCACATGGGCAAGCCTATAGCTGCACTTGTCTAATACTTAACATGATGGTCTATTATATATCATTGTGTTTTTTTTGCTAAATAATAAAGTTGTTGATAAACCAATATGATCTGATAACATATCAATCCCTTTTATTAGAATAGGAGGAGGTTGAGTACCTTGAGCGGTTCGTGGTTGTTGAACAATACTATCTTCTCTGTAGGGGGCATTTGGTCTTCGTTCATATCGTACACGACGAGGTCGTGTGAAATCTAATGAAAATGTATGAGAGTCATTTGGATTACTAATAAACATAAAATCTATTCGCTTTGAGCTGCCTTTCAAGACTTTAGAATCAGAATCTTCACAAAGCTGTGGATTATCTTTGGCCGGCTTACACATTTTATCGCGTTTGCTTTTTTCATGTACATTCTTCGTATAGCCACGTGTTCCGTTTCGCGCAGCCCACATGTCAACAAACCCCAAGGCACCTAATATTTCAAGCAATGCTTGATACTCAGTCATACCATCGGGATACTCTCCACTTGCTAATTTGCTTCGGATAATTTTGTTGAAGCGTGAATTTATATTATCCAAATTACCTTCTCCACCTCTACCTCCAGTTAGCACTATGCCATTTGAGAAGGCGATTGGATCATCGGGTGAAAGATTAAAGTCGCCAGCTAATATTGCGATATTTTTGTTTTTGTGTGTTCGTTCAATAAAGCTTGCTAACTCAAGTAATTGGAGCCTCCTTGCCTTGTGGCCATCTGAGTTTAGATGCGTATTATAAAGCTCTAATTTTGATGCCCCAATTCCAATATCTACTGTGGAAAAGAGCACACCCTTATCGGCGCGTGAATCTCCAAAAAATCCTTCTTCATTGTCAAACTCATGAAATTTTTTGTTTTCTAGTGTACCTATTTGATCTATCATCACTAAACCACTTGAAGCGTTCGAAGTTGATCGTGCATCCTCGACAACAGATGGTTTCGGTAACCCTTTTTTTCGCCATGCACCTAAAACAATGTCTTTCACATTATCTTCGAAAATTTCTTGAAGAAGTGCAATGTCATGATTTTCTACAATTTTTTCTCCAATTTTATCTGCTCGATCATCGACCGCTGGTTTCGTTCCAAATATAAATGCTTTCATTAAATAAGTATTCATACACAGAAAACGACGTGTTTCACGCCTGTTATTCGCATGCCTTGATACAATACCTCGAAAACTTTTGACTTCTGAAGGTGCCCATCGATGCATTTCTATTAAAGCTCGCAAGCTCACAGGCGGTAACTCCACTGAGTCCATTTTTTTTGATATATTCCTTAAACTATTCATAGCTTTCCTTATTGTAATTAGTATTGATGAACGTTAACTATCTGTGAGATAAAAAAGCCGCAAGTTTCTTTTCGAGGTCAGACATTCTATGCTCAGTATCAGAAACTCTCTTATTAAGATGTTTGTTTTCTTCAGATACCAACTTAGCTTGCTCATTTTGCGACTGAATTTTTTCTTGTTGGGTCTTTACCCCCTCCACAAGCAAAGGAATGACGGAAATATAATCGACTGAGAGATGCCCACTATCATCTTTACTAACAGCATTGGGCAATATTTTTTCCACATCTTGGGCTATAAAGCCAAGTTGTTTTTCCTTTGGAGGATTGAGACCTGTTAAGTCATTTTCTTCCCAGTTAAAACTAACACCTTGAAGATTCAGAATTTTATCAAGACTATTTGTTAACGCTTTGATATCTTTCTTGTATCGAGCATCCGATACCACATTAAATTTTTT
Source organism: Zobellia barbeyronii (assembly GCF_018603515.1). Lineage (GTDB taxonomy): Bacteria > Bacteroidota > Bacteroidia > Flavobacteriales > Flavobacteriaceae > Zobellia > Zobellia barbeyronii. The sequence goes on along the minus strand of NZ_JACATN010000002.1, from coordinate 947,443 downwards.
AGCATCAATTTCTCCGCTAACCGTAATTTTTTTAGTAGTAATACTACCACCACTTATAAATGTTTCTGAACCATCTATAAGACCATTAACTTCAAGAGCGGAAAGTTTAGCTTTCATACCAATAAAATTACCTGCTGATATTGTTTTCGATTCTATTTTATCCTCGGTCAAGGCTGTTGTACCCTTAGCAAAAGTTATTTTCCCCGGCTTAACCTCTACATTTCCGCCATCCTTAGGTACTTCAATCGCAATGTTTAGATTTCCAATAGTCGCAGTTGGACAATTTAGTTTTTTCGCATTTAGTATTTTTCTTGCTGATAAGACTTTGTTAACAAACAAACTATTTGTTGTAATAGTATTATTAGTTATCGAGGTCTTGGTATCATCTTTTCCTATAATCAATTTTCCAGGTTTTGTTATATGAACTTCTCCGAACATTTCGATTGAGCTGTCTTCTAATTTAATATCTGTTGCCATTATAGTAGTTTTTTAGTGTGTTAATATTGTTTTTTAAAAAAAATAAAATCGTGTTCTTATCAGAATTGTCGTATGTAATTTCGTTAACTTCTTGATACATTTCGTGCCCTTTCCCAGTTACTAATAAAATATCATTTGACATTAAATTGTTTATAGCGAATTGTAGTGCTTCTTGCCGCTTTTTAATTTCTATCTCATTATTTTAAGATTGAACATAATATCTTTTTTAGATTAGTATTCTTTTATCTTAATGTTATAATGTGATTCAGGTTAACTTTTTTTTGAAGAAAATTATTAGTTCATATGAACGGTCATAAAAAGTAAAATCACCAGTGCTTTAGAAGAGGCTATGAAAACGAGGGTTTAGTTATCTTGAACCATAAAACGGTTCACGATAGTATTCAACTTAAATACTTTCTAAAAGATAAATTTCTCTTAAGTACTTAGCTGTTTTCACTAAACTCCAAAAAGTATTATTTCTTATTTCCCGACCTGAACCTTAAACAAGTAGAGACAAATGACATTGAAGATTATGTAAATATATTTGCTGAGCTTCCTCTATTAAACAGTCAATACGGTTCATATGATTCCGATTGGTCAAAGTTTTGCTAGAATAAATTAAAATTTATCTCTGGTTTGGAATCTCTAATATTAGTGAACTAATGAGATTTCAGTTCATCGCAAGTTGCAGTTCTAGCTTATTTTCAAATTCCACTACAAAAGTTCCGTTCAATTCGGATTCATATTTCATGATACGATTTTTTATACTATTACCGCCCTTGAATACTTCAACACGACACATGTAATTATCGCCTTCAAACCTATCATAGCATTCAACTTTGATTAAACTGAAATTGTAATCTTTCAACCTGAATTTTAATAATCTTTCCATTAATTTTTCTTGTCTGTGCAACTTCATATTTCTATAATTTTCTTACCAATTCCCAACCTTCAAAAGGTACTCGCTGCATACCTAAAACAGTTGTAAGCTTAAAACTTATACCACTTGGATATGTGTAATGCAAATCAATATTGCCTTCATCCCATTCTATGAAAAATCCATGCATCGTAATAGGTTTACTGTTAGAGAGCCCTGCATCCTGTAAAGCGCAGTCATACCTATCCTTACCAATCTCCTTTAGCAACAGCTTAATTACTTTTATATCGGTATGATGAAAAACAACTTTGGACATAATCCAAAATTATGGAAAATTTCCATTTTTATGAATATAGGAGTTCGTTTTTTATTAACAAATTGAAAATTTACTAGAATAAGCTGCCTTGCTCGTTTAGTTCTTGGTAGTCAACCTTTGTTATGGCTAATGGGGTGTTCGTGTCTATATCTCTTTTATATAGGTCTCTAGACACAGGGTAAGCTTCTATCTCTTTCGTTGTAAAGCCTACTTTGGTCAATCCCTTTATTCCGTTCGGATTAAGGTTGTGCCGTAACCAGTCGGTTTCGAATTCAGTATCGAGAATTAGGGGTTGTCTCTTCTTTTTGTTGTGGATTTGCTCGAACTGTTCATTTGCCGGCATGGTTAATATGGTACAGCTCAAAAACTCGTTATCAATTTCTGTATACAGTCCAGCAAAGTAAAATAAAGAATCATCCTTGTAGTGGCAGAAGTAAGGATATGAATTGCCATTTACTTCATGTGGCTCATGAAATCCATCTGCTAGTATCAAACATCTTTTATCCGCAGTGGAATGCTTATAGGTATTGGATGTTAATATAGTCTCAGATTTGGCATTGAGGGTATTATATTTTTTTTGAAATTCTGGTATATCCTTCATCCCAAATTCAGGAATTAAGCCCCACATAGCAGGATAGATATTTTCTGGCTCATCCATTTTGATTATATATAAATTTGGATGGGTAAAGCCATTGGCACGGTAGTAAGGCTTGTACTCAAAAGGGACTTGAAAACTTTTTCTAGTCATCCTCTCAATTTCCTTTTCCTTTTTCCTTAATGTGGTTGAATAACACATGTTTAAATATAACTATAAATCAACAATCACATATTTATTAATATTACTTTGCTATAATATTATTTTATAACATTCAAGGTTTATGTAAAAGTATTTTTAATACAAAATAACATTCATATTCTATAATTTTCAATCATGTTGTAGACCTGAGTATTTTAATATCGCACTAGATGTGCGGCTGAGAAAGATAAGGTTCTAGCGTTTTGTTTAAAATATATATTATGTGATTTGATTAATTGACTTAGCTTGATATCTACAAAATTTAAGACATTCACTAATTAATGATATCTTCTATAGGTTTCGGAACTCATGTGCGTGTCAAATTCTTATATTTCACAATCTTGTCTGAAGGGGTTATTGACAGGTGAACATCTCCATTTTCTCTAGCGTAAAGAGCGTATGAAAGAGGTTCTCCAGCTTTAAATACTACATCATTTCCTAATACAATAACTCCATTATTTAAAGGGTCATCTGCTGAGTTACGATTTTTGTTTTTTAGCATTCTAAAACTTATCCTTGAATGTTTCTCTTTAGTTGAACTCGGAGGTTTTTGTAATACTTCCAAATAGGGTTTTACATGTTCTTCAAGGTTATACAATGGGTAATGTTGAATTATGTAATTTTTACTATTTTTTACTAGGTCAACAAGGCCATATTCATTGGCTCTATGCAAAATACTCCAATATTTTTTCTCCTTTAATTCTATTAATTTTTCAATTAAATGTTTGGTAGATGGGGCTTGTAGCATTTGAATTAGCAACTTTAATTCGGTTCTAGTGAATTTATACCAAGCTTTCTCTTCTGTCGCTTGAACGAACTTATTAAACCTTCTTTTTTGGGTAAGTATCTTTTCTTCTTTTAGTCTGTCGAATTTAGCTTGTTCAATTTGTTTTAAACACGTAGTACATGTCCATGAAGGTTTTAAATAAGTCTTTGCTAGGGTTATGGAATCAGCTTTTAATTCCTGTTTTAATTTGCAACCAGAACAATATTGAGTAATATTCAAATAGGAACCGTTTCTTGCTATAGTTGAAATTTCAAAAGACCTCAAACCGAATTCCCTCCCTATATTAGACGGTGTTTCTTTAAATATTCCATCTTCTATAAACCAATATCGATTCGTTATTTCAAGTTCTTGTAGGCTTAAATTATCATTAAGCACTAACTCTATCTGGTATTTTTCTTCCATAAAAAAAAGCGTGGAACTGAACTTATCGGAAAGGGAGGTATCGCCAGACACCCAACCACCAAACAAGAACAGCCCACGCAAACGGTGGGCGTCCTGGCTTTGATTTTGGTGGTATGGATTAAACTGGCGATTTTCCCTGACCAAATCAAAAGCTAAACGCTTTTGTATTTTATAATTCTTTGATGTTCCTTATATTTTTTGATTAATCATTTTTCAAATTTAGCTAAAATCACAGGACTTTAACTTTTCAAATTATATCAATCGTGACATAATTTGAAAAGTTGAAGGTAAAGTAAATACATCATTGCTAGATAAATATTTTATTTCTAGAATTGGAAATTTATTGCATTTTCAATATACAGTTTAAATTGAAAATATGGATTATTTTTTGATGACGGGACGCGCATAAAAATGTAAGCCTACCTTAATTAAAACTGTTTAGTTTTCTGAAAACTTAGCTTTGGAAAGTTTAAATAAAGGTTTTTTCATTATGCTAAAAGGCATTTTTAAACCGAGTTTAATACTATATAGAAAATATTCCTAGTATTTTAAACTAAAATGACCAGTCAACGTTTGCCCCTTTGTAAATTTAACTTTAAACCAATAATCCGTTGCCGGTAATTGTTGACCATTATAAAGACCATCCCATGTATGATTAACGTTGGAAAGTTGTTTAAGAAGTTTTCCATAACGGTCATAAATGTCCAAAGTATATTCTTCGTTTTCCAGACCAACTAAATGCCATTTATCATTTACAAGATTACTATTGGGGGTAAAAAATCGCGGATAATCAATGATTGAAAATTCAGCTTTCAATATCCCACATCCATTAATTTCTCTAGCGAATATCTTATGAAATCCTCCAAGGAGGCCACTAAAGGTATTATTCGATTGATAGTTAATTCCGTCCAAAGAATATTCATAGGTCCTTTCGGATTCAATTTCTATGTAGACCTCATTGTTGCCATTCCAATCCGTCGTTTTCAATTCATAATTTGAAATGGGATAGACTTCTAAAATCGAAACTTCCAAATTTGAACTATCCTCTCCGCAAACAGCATTTGTTACAGTATAAATATAGCTGCCCTCAGTATCAATCGCAGGGTCAAAAGTACTATTTCCACTGACAAGGCTTGGAGTCCATATGCCATTGGGGTCCGGATTCCCTGGGATAAAATCAAATAAATCTACCAGCCCCTCATTTACACAAATATTGACCGAAGAATCCTCTCCAGCATTAGGGATTTCCAATACATCAACCTCTATAATTGCATATTGATTTCCACATCCTGGGTTATTTACGGTATAGGTAAAGATTCCTTCACTGTCTAATCTTGGATCGAAAACCCCCGTTCCACTGGATAGCGCAGGGAACCAAACACCTTCAGTTTCAGGGTTGCCCCCAAGTAATGTAAACAAATTAATAGGTGGGTCGTTCTCACAAATTGAAATGCCATTATCAATACCGGGGTTTGCTTCATCAAATATATTTACAATAATAGTTGCAGAACTATCCGGACAGGTATTACTGGTTATTGAGTATGTATAAACATCAGCGGTGTCTAAAAGTGGGTCAAAAATATCATCATTACTGGATAAAGAAGGAGTCCATTCTCCTCCGTTTTCAGGAGTACCTCCCAAACTTTCCAAAAGATTGAAGGGGCTATCGGTAAGACATACATTGATTTCTATGTCCTCTCCTGCATCTGGAGGGGTATTAATTAACACTTCTAAAATAGCACTGGAATCCTGACAAATTCCATTGGAAACGGTATAGGTATAAATCCCTGCTGAATCAATGGTCGGGTTAAATATACCCGTTCCACTCGATAGGGTCGGACTCCATGTTCCACCACTATCCGGGTTTCCGGTCAAACCACTAAATAGGTCGAAGGGTAAATCATTGGAGCATAAAGAAATAAAACCATCTGTTCCGGCGCTAGGTTCCTCGACAATTGTAACATCTACCTGAGCACTAACACTTCCACAAGTGGTATTTCCTACAGTATAAGTATAAATACCAGCATTATCTACGGTAGGATCAAACATTCCCGTTCCGCTTGATAATGATGGAGTCCAAGTACCCAGGGTGTCCGGGCTTCCTTCTAAGGATAAAAACAGTTCTACGGCAGAAGAAGTAACGCAGATATTTAGTTTGCTATCAGTCCCGGCATTGTTATTCTCAACATCTACTGTCATTTCTGAAAAAACATAGACGCAGTTGTCAGATTCTAAATAATAACGATAGACACCTGGTGAATCAGTGGACGGATCAAAAATATCACCACCACTACCTAATGCGGGAACCCAATAACCTCCTGGGTCTGGGCTACCGTCAATGGCATTGAACAAGTTGAAAGGAGCGTCGTTTGGACAAGAAAATGTGGAGGAATCCATTCCTGGATTAAGCGATGTATTGGTCACTTCTAAGGACGCGATGGCTGAATATATAGGTTGAACACATGTAGAGGTGGAATTGTAAAATCGAAGTCTGAAATGGGCTTCATTGTAAGCGATGGAAGCTGAATTAATAGTCAAAGAATTGATATTTACACCACTAAAGACAGTACTTTCTGGTAAATCTTCCCATGTTACTCCGAGGTCATTACTCATTTCCCACTGAAAGGTATCGGCATTTGTAATTACAGTAGAAAAGGTAACATCATTTCCTGCAATTACAGATTGAGGTATAGGTTGTTCACTTACAACAGGACTAGAATTAAAATCTAAAAAATCTAAAACAGAATCACCATTGAGGTCATTTGGTGCTGAATAGGCCATTGTTGAACTCGTAACCAAACCATTGTCGTCTACAGTTACTATCTCCCCTCCAACAATTCCATCGTTGTTATCATCATCCAAACCTGCTTCAATCACATCGTTACAACCATCATTGTCACTATTCAAATCAAGTGAGTTGGGTATTAAATCACCATCTATATCGTTATCTCCGGCATTTTCAATGGAATCATAAATTCCGTCATTGTCGTCGTCCTGATCGACTGAATCTAACACTCCATCTCTATCTTGATCTGCATTGTCAATAATTTCAGGCTGACTACTACAATTTACTCCATTTCCGTAGACATCAATCCTTCCTGGAAGTTCTCCAAATTTCATTAGTAAGGCAATAGCTCTACAATCATTAAGTGAGGTGTTTCCAGTGAGGGTTAGTCTAGAACAGCAACCCACATATCCCACCGAAGTAAGACTTTCGAGAAAGTCTAGATTGGTTATTTCATACTGATTGTTAAAATTAAAATCACCACCCACTGTCTTTAGTTTCTGAAAACCATTAATATGATTTAGGACGCGATTATTATAGAATCGGAAATCATTTTGAATAAATACAACATTTTTGAACGCGTCAATTCGTTCTAGATAGAATAAATGGTTATCTATATCAATACTTGTGACTTCTCTTAAGCTTTCGAATCCCACGATTTCTGTGGCTTTTGTTCCATCAATTTTAATGCTGCCAACCTTTACTAACTTATTGAATCCATTTATTTCAGATATACCTGTAACAAGCATTAAGGGACCGGTAATCTCTTTAAGCTCTGGAAAATTAGAGATAGGCATGGAGTCATTCCGCCAGCCATTGGATTCTATAATTAAAAGATTGTTTACAAATTCCAAGGATTGAAAACCCTCGACCGATTTTAAATAAGGGTTAAAGCTGATTCGAAAACTAAAGCCAGAGACTCGTTTTAAGTTGTTGAATTTTGGAATCGTTTCTAAAATATCATTCCCATGAATTATAAAATAACCAACACATCTTAAATTGTCAAATCCATCAAAATTTACCAGACTTTCATTTTCTGTTATACTTAAGGTTTCTATTTTATTTAGATTATTAAACAAGGGAATGGAAGTGAGAGAGTAATTATTTGAGATTTCAATACTCTGCATTTCTGTAAAATTTGTAAAACCAGAAATAGTAAGCAGGTTATTATTAACATTTATAGACATGTATGAGTTAAGAACCATTAAGTTTTCTAAATTCACGGATATAAGACTATGATTTTCGCGAATTTCAGTATGCCCATTTCTGATTTCTGTAAGAAATGAAAGTCCTGTAAAATCAACTACCTGAGTTCCAATTATCTTAAGTTCTCCATTGATGACCCTTAGTGAACTCAGTCCTGAAATGTCATTGATATCGCTTCCTCGAATTTCTAGATTACCATCAATTGTAGTACAGGTAGGATAATTCGAAACAAAATTATTGACATCATTTTGTGTAATTAAAATAACACTACCTAAAGGGCACTGTGATGATAGGATATTGAAAAATATAATAAACAGGAATGTAAAAAACTTCTTCAAGTGTAGAATATGAGATTGGCTTTCAATAATAGTGCATAAATTCCTAAGGGACAATAGAATTCGTTAAAAGGTAGAATATTACTTTTTTAAATACCAAAAATGACGTTTGATAGTACATGATTGTGGGTGTTTTGTAGGATGGCCTTAACAAGAGTATTTTATACTTGCATGACGATTATCTTCATTAGTAGAGGGGGGTTGGTAAATATAAAGTATTACCCTCATACACCACCAATACCCGTCACATCACTTTTATTGGAAATTCTTATAGCAGCCATTTTCGGATTAATTTCACCTTCCCACCAGTTAATTTTCAAGTATACTGTTCTTGTTATATGGAATCTAATTTTTTCGACCTTATTCTTTATTCTTTCATCTCCAATTTTATTATTAGTATTCTCATATACCGATAGCGCTAGTTGCTTTCATTCATTAAAAGGGTAAAAATAGCTTCCTTAGTAGCCTTCGTGGTCGCAAAACGAACATAAACGTCCGATATATTAAACATGGTAATATTCCCGCAGCCACATTTTAGGAAGGGGTTTATATATTTCCTTGTAGTAGGTGCCACCAATTTTGCAACCGCACTTTTTTTCAATCCTTTTAAAAATTAAGATATTTATTAGTTCATTGGGATCCATTTTTTTTATTACAAGCTAAATTATACACTTCAGTCTTTTCGAGTTATTACTTAAGATAATTAAGAATACTCTCATTTATTATAGCTTTTAAACTTCGGTCTTCTTCTAAAGCCTTTATCTTCAATTTTCTCAAAACTGTTTTATCTATATAAAATGAAAATTGCTTTTCATTTTTGTCAATAGGTAATTCTGGTACTACTTTCTGAATAGACTTGTCTGGTTTTGAAGCTCGTGCCTCGGCTATTAAATTATTGAATTCTGTTTTCGACATAATGTAGATTTATATAATTATATATTTCATGATTTATACAATTGTGTATTCATATAAGAGATGTTAAGACCTCTTTAGTCAAGCTATCAATTTGATTTTGGGCATTTCTATCGGTTATAACACCTTTTAGTAAAGGAGACCTAGTGAATGCTACCAAATCGCTTATCTTGGTTTGAGCTACTCTTATTTTGTGTGATTCAAGGTTTTTCAATATATCTTCAGTAATGGTTGTATTAGCTTTCACCATGTTTAAGATGATCATGGTATTGTTCTCTTTTAGTTCGTTATTAATCATGCTAATTGTGTTGTCAATCGCTAACAAATCCAGAATACCAGCTTTAGTGGGTACTAATATTAAATCTGCAATTTTGATAAGCCCTTTCAACTTTGATGATAGGTAAGGGGGCGTATCAATGAAAATGAAATCCAAATTGTCATTGGTCGTTAAAATATTTTCATCTGTGGTTATTTCAAACGAATCGACAATTTTTGAAAGCTGTGATAGACTGCCTTGAGCATCCATGTCAAGAATAGCAACTTTTGAATGTTCACTAAGATTTTGTGCCAAATTAAAAGTCAAGGTGCTTTTACCTACACCACCTTTTTGATGAGTAATTAATATAATTTTTGCCATATCTAGTTTCTATTCGTGTTCCATTTTAAGTATTTATCCTTGGTTTCCGGATACTCTTCAAAAAATTTATTAAAGTGATGCATTGCTTCTTTTTGACCTTTAGCATAATTATTAAGATTAGCGTCAGAGCTTACCTTTATCTCATAAATTGAATAGCTCACTAAGCAAAAGGTGAAAAGTAGCACCGAACTCAGTAGCGCTAATAGCCATCTTGGATAGTGGTTCGACTTGGATAGATATTCAGTTAATTGCGATATTTTAGTATGTTGTTCTCTAAGAACTACGTTTTGACTTTTTAAAAATGAATCTAAAACAGCACTCATTTCGGTCATATCTGGTGATAGGTGAGTCGTTTTAAGTTCATCGGATAGATGCTTCATTTTTTCTAGTTGCACCTTGAAATCACTCAATTCCTCTACCAGTAATTCTGCTATGTCGTCAATTTTTGCCATGGTTATCTGCTTAGTCCTTTGTTAGCTATTTGTTGATTCGATTGCTGTTTAGTATTTGCAACGAAATTTGCACCTAATTCAACCACTTTGTTTGAAATTAGAATCGTCTTGCTTCCATTCTGCAGTATATGACCATTCCCCGCTATAGCATTGGTGATTTTTCCACCGGACATGGACCGATCTATTTCACTGCCTTTTAAGCTGATGTTTTTGTATTTAAATCTGAATCCTTGAAGCTTATTTCCCTTGTTGATACTTGGGATTACATCAATACCTCTCAGTTTCATATTTTTAATATAGTCATCAAGGGTTTTAGGTGAGTTTTTTCTTAGTACATGCTCGCTTAAATTGTGTATTTCTCTCCTTATTTGTTTGAGAGAATTAAGCTTTTCCACTTGAATTTCTTGAGCGGTTTTTAAATTCATTTCTAATGCAACCTGTCTAGCTGCTTCGATGCTTCGTTTTCCTATAAATCCATCAGGATAGGCTTTACCTTTAAAATCAATTCTATTTACGTACAAATGAATATGGGTGTGTGCTTTGTCTTTGTGAACAAAAGCTACTGCTTGACGATTGTTCAAATTCATTCGAGCTAGAAACTTTTTTGCTATGTCACCGAGTTCCTTTTTTTTCAACTTTTTGCCATCTTCTATGGTTGGACTTAAAACAAAGCTGATAGTATTCTTTTTGCAATTTTCATTCATGTCCTGAATGATTTGAAATTCCCTGGTTAGTTCTTCAGGGGTATTGCCGGCTAAATATTCTTTTAAAACTACGATAGCACTTTTTTCTTGGTTCCATCCATAGGCCATGGAAGCACTAGTATGTGAGATAGATTTTCCCTTACCAATCATTTTTTGAAATTGTTTAAGTGTTCCTTAATTTCTTTAGCCAATGCATAGACTTCGGTAGTCAATTTTGGATTTTGTTTTCTGTACATATTACCTATCAAAGTGAAATTCCGGCTATAGGTAGAAAGCATTTTATAAACTTCAATTTCTTCATCTGTAAGGCGTGCATTAATGTCTTTGTTGAACGCTGCCCTAAAACAAAATTCACTGAGGGAGAGCCCCGATTTTTTAGCTCTTATTTTCAATAGCTTTTTCTCGTAAATCGTACTTCTGAACTTGGTGACAACTCTTTCTTTTTTCTTCATTAGTTCTTTTTTTATTTTGCGACCATCGGGAGAAAAATCAAGATTGTGGGCCCAGCACACACAACTTGAACTCTTACTCAAAACTGATATTTAATTACTCAATATTTCTAAATCAAATACTTCAATTAGATTTTGTAGTTGACCATTTTTGACTAATAGTTTATTGATGTTTTCAGTTGTGATATCATTTTTGATTAATGTTTTATTAGGTACATCCAAAAAATAATCTGCAATATCATAACCATGACTTTTTTGCTCTTCAGTTGCTTTGTTTTCTAGTAAATCCGATATGCCTATGTCGTAGCCCTTTCTGGATAGATAGTCAGATTTTTTCTTCCATTGATTATATGGTTTATTGTCTGATTCTTTTGGTCCTAGGTCTGGATAAAGGATGATTTTTCTGTCTTTTATTTGATGTAATTTATTCTCATTCAAATTGTTTAAACTTCCCGATGCTAACCAGATATATTTATCAAAAACTTGGCTCATAATGCATGCAGTTTTTTCAGATTCAACAATGGCTATGGCTTTTTTGCTTTGATTTATTAAATGAAGTCCAAAAAGACATTGATTTAAATTGAACTCTTTTGTTAAGTTGTTTTTTAATTGATAGGAGTGAACCCAATTCACATATTTGGAACGTTTTCCATTCTTTGAATAATTTATCATTTTGCCACTTCGTATTTTTCCTTGACTGTCTATCTGCCAAAAAATTGTTGCGTTGTTCCAGAACGTGGCTGTTCCTATCCGATAAAGTCTGGTTATATTTTCTACTTTCTCAGTATCAAACACTGTTTTTAAATAATTGATGAAATTATTATTTACATTACCAATTAAGCTTTGCTTTAGAAGTGATATACTATGAAAGGTAGTTTCTTTTTTTTCAGGTTTATAGCTGTTGTTTATTAGTGGGGTATATTCAAAATTGTTATTCTTAAAAAATAATTTTGGACTATAATGATAACCGCAATTAACCTCTCTATCACATCGTCCTACTAATTCAGAAATGATTTTATTTTCTTGCATGTCCATATAAACAACAAATCTCTTTTTGTTACATTTTGGACATTTATACTTACGGCTACTTTTATCTAACAAATATTTATACACTGCGCTTACTTCATTTAGTTCACAAGCCAATGGGTATGTGGTCTATTGGCTATAATTTAATTTCACAATAATTGCATTTATTTCACTTTGTAAAATTTCATTTACTTCATTAGGGTTTCACAAAAAAAAGACAAGAACGACCAGGTTTGTAGATAGTTAGGTCTTCAAGTGAACTAAATGAAGTAAATGCAGTTCTATAGAGTTTTAGAATACTTACCTCTTTTCTCTTTTTTAAAAAGTTTTCTATCAGTTAGATAAGTTTTGAATTGCCTTTCACTTACTCTAGGTTTACCTTCTTTATCAAGCTTACAAGCTGTTTTGATCCCTTGAGCGGTAGTGAAATTTTTTGGTAGTTCGCGGTATATTTTTTGCTGCAATTCAGTAAGAGATTCCAAATACTCTCGGGAAGTTGTTTGCGTCCTAACTTTTATGGCATTAACTCTGAAGTAATGAAATAATCTTAAAGCTCCTTTAATCGCTTTCATTTCAACCTGAATCTTTTCGGCTTCGTTTGTAGCGAAAAACAGCAATTGAAGTATTAATGCAAAACGCAATACATATTCTTGAAGTTTTATTTCTATACTACGTTCATAGTCAAATAAATAATCATCTAAACGATTGTTCTGCCATTCAAAAAGAAACTCTTTCGCTGTTTTTTCAATAGGCAGTGATTCATCTTTATAATCTTCATGAATTAAGCTATTGATTATTGAACGATAACTTGATATGAGATTTGGATCTACATTTCTAATATTCCATTTAATGGTTTTAAGGTCGTGTGGGTATACAAAAAGGAGCCTATCCATAAAGCCATTAGAACTTCTTCCTCCCATAGCAAATTGCTTTAAAACAGAAATTTGTGTGCTTCCAATCACACCAACGAAGGGATTGTCAATTCTAAAACTCTTTCCTGAAGCGCGATCTATAGAAATAGGCGTACCACTCCATAAACTTAAATACGTTTCTGCTTCGCCTGAATTGTTATATCTATTAAAGTTTTTCAGCCACCCATTTAGCTCATCTACATAAATACAGACCCCATTTTTATTATTGTTATGTACCGTTATTAGTGCTTCCGGTGTAAAGTCGCTTATCAAACTTTTTTTAAGGAAAGGTTTTTCATTACTCCCTTTATTTTCCTTAATGTCCTCATACTCCTGAATTAGCTTAGAATACTCCTTAAAATAGAAACTATCTCTTTCTAAAATTGGGTTAAAGCAGAATTTGAGTGCATGGCTTTTAGAATCTCCCGGTCTACCTACTATTACTGTAAATAGGTTGACTTTTTGCTCCCATCCATCTTTGACAGCTAATCGATATTTCAATCCAATTGCCGTTGAGGCAGCAGCTAGTATGCCCGAGCCCAGGTAATCTATTGGAAACTGGTATTTATCATGTGCTTCTAAGGCAATTTGACGAAGAAGCTCTGGAAATACATCAATGGGAAATGGGTTTGTATTATTTTCTACTTTCCTTGAATAATCCAAGTGTAAATCAGCTTTGCTGATTCGTCCTTTTTTTTCATTATCTTGCATGTATATATTCTTGCTAGCTACCATTTAAATGTTTCAGCAATTCAATCAGTAGCTGGATTAATGAATAAAAGTGATGGTCTCGAGCCATCATTTTTATTTTGAAAATTTCTTCATACTACTGAATACATCTTCTTTTCGAAAATATATACGGCTATGAAGTCGTTGGTAGGGCAACCCCTTTTTCATCCAATCTGTTAGGGTAACCAAGGAGATATCTAACTCCTCTGCCATTTCTTTTTTAGTTAGTAAACTCTCTTCCTTTTGAGGGGTATAACTTGTGTTATTTTGCTCTTTCGAGATTGATTTAAGTTCGCTTCTAATCGCGTCTCTTATGCACTCAACCAGTGCGTTTGAATTAAATAACTCCATACTTTGCTTGCTTTTATTAGGTGATGATAAATGATATATGTGATAGTGGCCAACTATCTTCTTCCTTGCAAGGATGGAACAAATCTAGAGTGGAATAGGGAGAGATTTGACCGAAAATTAGTTTTCCGTCAAGATAATATGAACATGCAGTTTCCTTGTCCGACACAATTTACTAGCTAATCCTCTACTTTAGAACTTCTTAAGATTTCATATCTATTTTCGCTATCTTCTAATCAAACTTTTACAAATGAGGCACTTGGGTTTTTGGCTACTGTTTTTTATGATGATATTTTCTTCAAAAGCTCAAGAAACTAAATTGGAGTATTTTATCTCCGAGGCAAAGATGAATTTCCCTGTTTTAAAAGAGAATTACAATCTTCAAAAAATAGGAGAAATACAAAACAACATCATCATTGCCCAGAATAAGGCTTTTCAAATTAATGCAACCTCTGAGGTTCAAGTCGCCCCATATTTTAATAACAACGGTAGGTTTATCGATGTTACTACAACTCCCTCCCCTAGGGCCTATGGGTACGATGTAGGAATTACCAATGGCGGACTCTATTTCGCCCAACTAAACGTTAACAAAAACCTGTTCAATCAAAAGATGGTCGATAATCTGCTGTTCCAGAACAAGGTTCAAAACAATACACTTTCCCTATCGGCTGAAGACATTGAACATAATTTGGTCAAAAATATTACTGATGCTTATATCATGGCATATCAGTTGCAATTACAGAAGAATTTTACAATTGAGATCCTAACGGACCTTGACAATCGATTGAAGGTTGTTGAACTTCTGGTAAAAAGGGCGGTCTTGATGGAGAGCGATTACCTGTTATTACAATTAGACATCGACTCGAAAAAATTGGAACTTCAGCAAATCGGTACCAATCTCAAAACCGCTATTGACCAATTGTATAGTTTGAGTGGAATACCCTTAGCCAAAACTGATAGTCTTTCCGTTCCTAATATCTTAACCGCAGCCGAGCCCGAAACAAATTTTTATCAGCGTAAATTTCAGAGTGACAGCTTGCAGGTGCAAGCTGACCGGAATGTTTTTGAGAACCAATATAAACCACAACTTAGTTTATATGGTAATACAGGGCTGAATGCCGTCGAATTGACCAATATCGACAGAAGGGTCGGGCTAAGTGCCGGATTGCGTTTGATAGTACCCATTTATGACGGAAAACAACGTAAGTACAATGCTCAGCTGAGCGAACTTAAAAAGGAAAACCTTGAATTTTACAAGGAAAATGCCGCAATACAATTGGAAAACAATTTAAAGAGCATTGAAGCCCAACTGAGCGCTTTGGAAGAAAATATGCAGGCCATCGAAGAACAACTACAGAAACAACAAAATGTACTGGAGATTTACAAAGGTAAATTGGTACAAGGGCAAGTATCCATCGTTGATTACCTGAACGTCATCCAGACCTACAAGTTGAATGTTCAGACCAAATTGCAAATGCAGACCAACCGCCTGCTGTTGCAGAGCCAATACAACTTTATAAACTGGTAACATATGGAACATCAATACATAAAAAAACTTTCAATTTTCCTGGTCTTTATACTAGCGTTGTCCTGTAAAAGTAAAACGGATAACCCAAAAGGAAAAAAAGCACCCATCAGCGTTGATGTGGCCGAAGTGCAGCAACATGATATTAAGGAATACCTGACGTTCAATGGTATTACTCAATTTCAGCAAAAGGAGAACATCCGCTCCAATGTCACAGGTTATGTCTCTTGGATGAAATACAAAATAGGAGACCCCATTCGAACCGGACAGACTTTTGCAACTGTCCGTACAAAGGAACAGGATGCCCTCAAAGAAGCTTTAAAGATTGACAGCACCTTGTCAAAATTCATACAGCCGCAGCGTATTCAAAGCAATGCAACGGGAGTGATTACAGCTCTCAACGTAACCACAAACGACTATTTGGCCGAAGGCGATATTCTGGCGACTGTCGTACAACCGAAATCATTGGTCGTACAGGTAAATGTACCCTATGAATACGAGGATTATGTTTCCATTGGCTCCAGTTGTGAAATCGTTTTGCAGAACGAAAAAGCGATTTCTGCGAAGATTACGGGCATACTTCCTACAATAGACCCAATAGCCCAATCCCAGATTTTTTTGATTGCGCTTCCGAACGAGGATTTACCGGAAAACCTGAATGTACAGGTGCGTATGATATATAGAGAAGATGCAAAGGCAATGGCGGTACCCAAAGAAGCCGTGCAGACCAATGAATTGTTGACCGAATATTGGGTTCTAAAGTTGACTAACGATTCAATGGCTTTAAAACATTCCGTAACCCTAAAATTAAAGAATGATTCGCTGGTACAAATTGAATCGAAGGGGATGAAACTCGGCGATAAGGTTGTTACCAAAGGTGGATACCAAATGCAGGATTCTACTATCGTAAGCATACAGAAGCAATGAACAACATACACTCCAAATATAAGTTTCCGCTTTTAGCCATTGGTATTCTGATTTTAATTGGTGGTGTTTTTACCTATAAAAATCTCAAAACAGGTCTCTTTCCAGATATTACCTTCCCAAAAATTAAGGTTATCGCAGATGCTGGGCAACAACCTGTAGATAAGATGATGACCACAGTAACTATTCCGTTAGAAAATATAATTCGCCGTACCGAAGGGTTGCAATATATACGTAGTACCACTTCAAGGGGAAGTTGTGAGATTTCAGTTTTTGTGGATTGGAGCACTGACATAAATACTGCCAAATCACAAATCGAATCATTTATCAATCAATCACAAGGAAGTATTTTGCCCAATACGGTCTTTTCCGTAGAGAAAATGAATCCATCCATACTTCCTGTAATGGGCTATTCTTTAGAAGGTGAAGGTTATTCGCAAGTAGATTTGAAAAAAATCGCTAAATATACCGTAAAACCATATTTAGCTGCTACTCCAGGTGTTTCCGATATTGCTGTAATCGGAGGTAAGGACAAGGAATATCAAGTAGAGTTACGCCCCGATATTATTAAATCTTTGGGCATTTCGATTACGGCTATCCAAAATGCAGTGGTTAATTCTAATTTATTACAGTCCAACGGATACATTACCGATTACAACCGAATGTACCTGACGCTGACTGACAATGCAGTCGACGACCTGAACGACTTGGAAGAGTTGGTTATTATAAATAACTCCAATCGCCTGATTCGATTGAAAGATGTTGCTGATGTAAAAGTCAACGAGGTCAAGGAGTATGTGAAGATTTTAGCGAACGGAAAGAACGTACCTATAATCGCAGTTGTAAAACAGCCCAATGCCAACCTTATCGATGTCAACAATACCATTGAACAAAAAGTAGCTGAACTAGAAAACATTTTACCAAAAGGAGTTAGTTTAAAACCTTATTATAAACAAGCGGATTTTGTTACGACAAGCATTGCAAGTATAAAGGATGTTTTGTGGATTGGACTGGCCTTAGCTTTATTGGTAGTGATTTTCTTTTTGCGTTCCTTTTCGGCAAGTATGGTCGTGTTGTTTACCATTCCTGTTTCATTATCCCTTACCTTGATTGTGTTGGATGCTATTGGGTACACCTTCAATATTATGACTTTGGGCGCTGTAGCAGCCGCAATAGGTTTAATGATTGATGATGTGGTTATCATAATCGAACAAATTCATAAGATTCGAGAAGAAAATGATGACAAACCAATGGGCTGGATTGCAGGAGAGGCAATCGGGCACTTATTTCCGGCGATGATTGGGTCATCTTTGAGTACGCTGGTTATTTTCATTCCTTTTATTTTGATGACGGGCGTGGCTGGAGCCTATTTTCAGGTTATGGCCTTTAGTATGATGATTGCTCTAGCGGCATCCTTTCTAGTTACTTGGTTACTTGTTCCCGTGTTATCCATACTATTTACACGAAAAAAATCTCTGAAACAAAAACACGAACCAAAAACCAAGTGGATTCATAGTGTTCTAGAGAAGCCAATTATTGGAATTGCCTTTATGGTGCTTTGTATTGCTATTATCATAATCATTCCTTCAAAACTTCCTTCAGGCTTTTTACCTGAAATGGATGAAGGCAGTATAGTATTGGATTACAATAGTCCTGCAGGGACAACTTTGGAAGAAACTGACCGCATGCTACAGATAGTAAACGGTATTTTAGATACTCAACCCGAAGTTGAGGCCTATTCCGCCAGACTGGGTACACAAATGGGCTTTTTTATTACCGAACCGAACCGAGGCGATTATTTAATCAAGTTGAAGGACAAGCGCAGCACGACCACTACGGAGGTTTCGGATGAAATACGTCGTCGTATAGAAGCCTTGGTTCCGCAGTTAACCATCGATTTTGGGCAGGTAATAGGGGATATGTTGGGAGACTTGATGTCATCGGTTCAACCCATAGAGGTCAAAGTGTTCGGCGATGACATAAACCGTCTGGAAACATTATCAAAAGAAATTGCCTCAGAGATAGAAAAGGTGAACGGTACTGCTGATGTTAATGATGGCTTGATCGTTGCGGGACCAACGCTGTCCCTGATTCCCAATGTGCCTATTTTGGCACAATTCGGTATGACTCCTGCCGATTTTCAATTACAGCTACAGACTCAAATAGAAGGAACGGTGGTCAGCAATATGATTGACAAAGAGCAGATTATTGATATCCGTCTGATTTATCCTGATGCCTATAAGACTTCGGTTTCAGATATAAAAAAGACCTCCATTCTACTACCAAACGGGTCGAGCGTGCCAATAGAAAAGGTTGCTACCATTGAAATAGGTAAGGGTGTAGCCGAAATCAATAGAGAGAACCAAAAATCGATGGGCGTGATTACTGCGAGACTGAACAATCGGGATTTAGGTTCTACCTTGAAGGATATACAAGCTCAATTGACTAAGAATATCAGCCTTCCATCAGGTTATAGTATTGAATATGGAGGAGCATACAAAGATCAGCAA
The DNA here is from genome assembly GCF_018603515.1 of Zobellia barbeyronii. Classification (GTDB taxonomy): domain Bacteria; phylum Bacteroidota; class Bacteroidia; order Flavobacteriales; family Flavobacteriaceae; genus Zobellia; species Zobellia barbeyronii. The sequence goes on along the minus strand of NZ_JACATN010000002.1, from coordinate 928,335 downwards.
AAAGCATTTAAAGAACTTTTGATGATTTTGGTATCTGCTATTTTATTGGTATTTATTGTCATTCTGTTTCTATTTCGAAAAATAAAGATTGCATTGGCGATTATCGTAATTGCTGTATTGGGTGTGGCTGGTTCACTTTTGAGTTTATATCTTACAGGAACACCACTAAATGTTGGTAGCTACACGGGTATTATTATGATTGTAGGCATCATTGGAGAAAATTCCATTTTTACGTATCGTCAATACCAAGAAAGCGATGGGTCTTTAAGCCATGTCGAGAAAATCGAATATTCCATTGCGGCACGGTTAAGACCTAAATTAATGACGGCTTTTGCTGCTGTAATGGCTTTGATTCCTCTCGCTTTAGGAATAGGGGCTGGGGCGCAGCTACATCAACCCTTGGCTATTGCCGTTATTGGTGGGTTGGGATTTGCTTTACCCTTGTTGTTGATTGTACTTCCAACTATTTTAAAAATTATTAAAGAGTAATTAAATGATATCCTTTTTTAAAATTTTATTGGTTATCCTATACCTATCAAAATTATAAAGAGATGTTCAAAAAGAAAATAGAAACACCTTTTTATGCTTTAATCGCTAGTTTTATTAATGTGGTGTTATATAATATACCTCTTTTTAAATTGGGGTACAACAATATTGAACTTAGCACATTCAATGGAGTGTTATTAATCACCAGCTTGGTTATTACAGCAATAGTATCAAATTTCTTTATATTTTATATAGCCGTTTACTTGCTCAGACATGTTGGTAAATGGCTTTTGATTTTATTCTTCATCATCAATTCTTTATGTGTTTATTTTATCGTTAATTATGGTGTATTAATAGACCGTTCAATGATTGGTAATATTCTTAATACCAATTATGATGAAGCAAGTAGCTTTATATCATTTACGCTTCTCAGTTATCTTATATTCCTTGGAGTACTTCCAAGTCTATTTATATATCGCCTTAAATATGAAAGAGTTAAATTGAAACCCTTTCTATTACATTGTTCGTTGGCTTTAATTTTTTTGTTATCCATAACTTATGTCAACGCTCCAAATTGGTTATGGGTCGATAAAAATTCAAAAACATTAGGCTCTTTAGTTATGCCATGGTCATATGTAGCAAATACGATAAGATTCTACCACAAAGAAAATAAGCAGAATCAAAAACAGACACTACTACCAGATGCCAAAATAACAAATGATAGAAAATCTATAGTTGTTCTCGTAATTGGAGAGTCTGCTAGAAGTGCAAACTATTCTCTGTATGGTTATGATAGAAATACAAACCCATTACTAGCCAAAATAAAAGATCTTCATGTATACGAAGCACAATCATCTGCTACCTATACAACAGCGGGGGTTAAGGCTATTTTAGATTATAAAGAAAGTAATGATTTAAATGAAATTTTACCTAACTACTTAAATAGAAATGATGTTGAAGTTATTTGGAGAACTACCAACTGGGGAGAACCTAAGGTGAATATCAAAAACTACCAGGATCAGAATTATCTTCGAGAATTATGCGAAGGTACCGAGTGTGATTACGACGATGTTTTACTTTATCAATTAAAAGATTTAATAGTAAAAAGTAAAAAGAACAAGATTTTAATAGTTCTTCATACGAGCACCAGTCATGGTCCTACCTATTACAAAAAATATCCACCAGAATTTGAACAATTTACTCCCGTATGTAAGAGTGTTGAATTATCCAACTGTACAAATCAAGAATTAGTGAACGCGTATGATAATACCATTCTATATACAGATTATCTCTTAGCCAAAGTGATTGAAAACCTTAAACAGCTAAATGAATATAATTCTGGAATGATTTATGTTTCAGACCATGGCGAATCTTTAGGTGAAAAAAACTTATATATGCATGGAATACCTTTAAGTATTGCACCCAAAGAGCAATTTGAAATCCCATTTATAGTATGGACAACTGATAAATCATTACAATTTAAAAACAAGAAAACATTGTCTCAATATAACGTGTTCCATAGTATTTTAGACTTTTTAGAGGTTGAGAGCCCCATATATGACAAAGACATGAGCATTTTGAAAAAATAATTTTCTACAATACTTTCAAATAGAAAAGCCTTCACTTACTTTAGAATTCCCTTAGATTCTTCTAATACATTTATGGTAATAAACCAACCGTATGTTACCTCTTCTGTATAAAAACCGATTTTTAATCTTTGTATTTCTGACTTGCCTTCTGGTGAATTCGTGCACCGTTTACAGGTCGTTGCGATATGGAGGGCTGCCAAGTCAAAATGATTATAGGCACTTTCCGCAACGTAAGGTTGCCAATCAAGTGCCGAATTTTAATTTTATCAAAACAAAGAAAGATGTTAAGTTGGGTACTACTATTGCTTTGTCCAATAAGGCTTTTAATTCTACCAGTGTCAGTTTGGAAACTTTTGTCCGTATGCACAATACCATTTCATTTTTGGTTATCCGTAACGATACTTTATTGTATGAGCATTATAGTGAACCCTATTCGGATACTACCTTGGTTTCCAGTTTTTCCATGGTCAAACCCATGATTTCAACTTTGGTAGGAATTGCAATTAATGAAGGAAGAATAGGGAGTGTTGAAGATAAAATAGTCGATTACTTGCCCGAGTACAAGGAAAGGGTGGGTTGGGGAAAGATTAAGGTCCGAAATTTATTACATCATACTTCAGGAATTAAATTCAGCGATGGCAAATTTAGTTTAACTTCCGATAACGCTAAGTACTATTGGGGTCATGACTTACGTGAAGAAGTATTAGAGGCAGAATTGGAATTTCCGCCCGACACGCAATTCAAGTACAGCAGTATCAATACCCAATTATTGGGAATGATTCTAGAGCGGGTAACGGAAGGAACCTTATCTAATTATCTCTCCGAAAAACTTTGGAAGCCACTCGGTATGGAGGCATCCGCATCATGGAGTTTGGATGGTACAGATAAAAATGCCATTGAAAAGGCCTTCTGCTGTCTTCAGGCTCGAACAATTGACTTCGCAAAATTCGGTCGCTTATATTTGAACAACGGCAACTGGGAAGGCAAACAAATAGTACCGAAGGAATGGGTCGATTATTCTACTTGCCCGGATCCCTCTGGAAACAATAAGCGCTATTACAATAACAATTGGGGTTTAGGTCCTTTGAAATATGGTAGCTATTTTGCCATTGGTCTATACGGGCAATTTTTATATATGTACCCTGAAAAGAATATAATGATTGTTAGATTTGGTAATACGGACACGGCATACCACCCGAATTACTGGAAAGAGGTTTTTTTACAATTGATTGATCAGCTATAAAATCAAACTTTAGAATTCCATTAGATTCAAGTACTAGCTTTATGCTTAAATTTACTATAGATGAAAATATTAATCGCCGAAGACGAAATCGCTTTACAGCAATCTATTGCCACCTATTTGGAAAAGGATGGTAATACATGTGAAGTAGCATCTGATTTTACCGAGACAATCTACAAAGTAGATCTTTACGAATATGACATAATTTTGTTAGATATCAATTTAACCACTGGAAGTGGCTTAGATGTTCTCAAAACTTTGAAAAAAAACAAAACAGAATCCGGGGTTATCATCATATCGGCCAACAATTCATTAGATGATAAACTAGATGGACTAGATCTTGGCGCGGACGACTATATTACAAAACCTTTTCATTTGGCTGAACTTAATTCTAGAATTAAAGCAGTGTTAAGAAGAGGTAAGTATGGAGGCGACGACACTATTACTTTTAATGAGATAAACGTGGACACCAAATCTAGGACAGCCTATGTAAACGGTAAAGCACTATCGTTAACCCGCAAGGAATATGATTTATTGGTCTTTTTTATGACCAACATGGGGCGGGTACTTTCTAAAGAAATTATAGCAGAGCATTTATGGGGAGATAACAGTGATCTTGCCGATAATTTTGACTTTATTTACGTACACATAAATAATTTGCGTAAAAAAATGACCAGTGAAGGAGCAAAATATATAAAAACAGCATATGGCAGCGGCTATAAATTTATAGAAGATTAAATTGGCAAAAGGGAATAATAAAATAGGACTGATTAGAAAAACTTCGAGAACTTTTCTCTGGGTAAGTTTTGTTTTAATGATTGTTAGCACAATAACTCTTTATTTTTATGTCAAAAACTTAATGAGAGCAGAAGTGGAAGAAGAACTTTATTCTACCACAGCTAGAGTTGAAACGATCCTTGGTGAAAATGGTACGCCATTTTCCTTGCCTCCTGTAGTCGAGGTCGCCAGTGTTAATTTCATTACTGAAAAAATATTAAAAGACACCGTTATTTATGATCCTTCACAGAAAGAAATGGAGGAGTTTCGAGAGCTATCTACATTTAAGGAAATTAATGGCACAAAGTATAAGATTACTGTCCGTAACCTTATTGTTGAGTCTGAGAATATATTGATTGCCATTATACTTTCTTATGTGACCATTATCCTTTTAATTTTTATATTTTTATTCTACCTCAACAAAGCGCGAAATAAAAAAATGTGGCTTCCTTTTTTCACAAACCTTGAAGCTATGAAAAATTTCTCCGTTACATCGGATAAGGCTTTATATCTGATAGATAGTGAAATTATAGAATTTTCAGAATTTAAAGATGAGATTGAGGTTTTAACGAACAAGGTACGTTCAGATTATAAAAACCTGAAACAATATACGGAAGACGTTTCGCACGAACTACAAACCCCCCTGGCCATCATCCAAGCTAAAATTGAGAATATTATTAATGGAGATGGTTTGAATGATATTCAGTTCGAGCATTTAACATCTATTCAAAGAGATATCCAGCGGTTAACCCAAATGAACAAACGTCTTACGCTTTTGACAAAAATTGAGAATAATCAATTTGTCAATATGGAAAGTGTAGATATGAATCTACTTGTTGAAAAAACGGTTAAAAATTTCCAGGAACTATCTAATGTTCAAATTAAAATTTCAGGTGATGCCAATATTCTGGCAGCCATGGATCCTTATTTAGCAGAAGTGCTATGTAACAACTTAATATCAAATGCACTAAAGCATAGTGACCCGGACGGAACTATTGATATCAATTTTATGGAAAATATGTATTCCATATCTAATTCCGGTAGTAAGCCCTTAGAACACCCCGAAAATTTGTACTCAAGATTCTATAGAGAGTCTGAAGCTATTAAATCTACTGGTCTGGGGTTGGCAATTGTTAAGAGAATTTGCGACATCTATAAATTTGACATCAACTATACTTTTAAGAGTGGCAGGCATATCTTCACAGTTAAATTCTAACTTGAATATTTCTTCTGATTTTTTACATAATATATTAAACTAAGAACAACTTTAAATTCCCTTTAGGTTTCAGATGTACTTTGCGCATTTAATAAAATTTAATATTATATGTTAAGAATCTTTATCTCTATTATTTTTATTTTATCTACCCTTGGTCTATTTTCTCAGGAAACTATAACTGTAAGTGGACAACTATTAGATGCAGAAACAGAAGAACCCTTGCCATTTGCTAATGTAGCCGTACATTCCTTTGGGAGTAATACGCTGGTGACAGGTTCTATGACTGATGATAATGGTAGGTTTGAAATGCAGGAAATACCATTTGGCAAATATGAAATTTATTTCTCCTTCATTGGATATGCAGGTTCGGACCAAACGTTATTGGCCGGTGGTCTAAATTCCGTTTTTGATTTAGGAAAAATTAAGCTTAGTCCCTCGGCAGAAGCTTTAAAGGAAGTTCAGGTAACCGGAAAACAAGCCACTACCAATTCAGACCTGAATAAAAAGTCTTTTAGTTTAGCAGATAATATTGCCCAGTCAGGAGGTTCGGTATTAGATGCAATGAAAACGATGCCAGGAGTTGCCTTTGATCAAGAAGGTAAAGTGGTATTGCGGGGTAGCGATAAGGTAGTGGTACTTATTGACGGTAAACAAAGTAGTCTTACCGGTTTTGGAAACCAAAAAGGTTTAGGGAATATTCCTGCGTCCAATATTGAAAAAATCGAGATTATTAATAATCCGTCGGCAAAGTATGATGCCAATGGTTTTGCTGGCATAGTGAATATCGTTTATAAAAAGGAAAAACAAACCGGATTGAACGGTGATGTAGGGCTCTCTTATGGTTTGGGTGCTTTAGGAAAACGAAAACTTGATACCAAGACCGATCTGGGTAGTTTTTCCAACAATCAGAAATTGATTCCTAGTATCAATTTAAACTATAGAAAGGGAAAACTTAATTATTTTCTACAATCGGAATTTATCTTACAAGAGGCTCTGCCTAATAACGAGTTTACAACAAGAAATTATGATGACGGTCGCAATATCATTTCCCAAGTGCCTGAAAACAGAAAGCAGTTCCGTTCAATTATTAATGGAGGTATTGATTATGATCTAGACGAAAACAACAGCTTTACCTTGTCCGGATTGTATGACCGCGAAAAGCATATTGATACTTCTCAAGTAGCATTTATCAATTTGGATAACAACATTCGAAACCGTTTCTATAATTGGCAGGAGGAAGAAGTTACGCGCTACATTAATGCAGCTATAAGCTATCGGCATAAGTTTGAACAGGCAGGACATACGTTGAGCGCCAATGCGCAATATACCCAGGGGTTGGAAGATGAAACCTATTCTTTGAACGATAGTTCTGCAGTAAGAATCGGAAGGGACAAGACGAATATACGTGCTATCGAGAATACAACGAGCTTATCTACGGATTATATACGTCCGCTAAAAAACGGACGTATAGAACTCGGGGCTAAACTTCGTGTTAGGCGATTACCCGTAGACTATACGATTACACCAGGTAACAACTCTATTATTTATCCCGACTTGGGTACATATTCGGACTGGGGAGAAAATCTTTATGCAGGCTATGTCAATTACCTTTTGGAAAAAGAAAAATATGACATAGAAGCTGGACTGCGAGCTGAACAAACGGAAGTGTTCTATGATGTAGACCCAGCCAACACATATTACCCAAACAATGATAAATATGATTATTTTGAGCTATTTCCGAGCATACGGTTTACATACAAGCTGAACGACAACAATAAACTTTCGGCCTTTTATAATAGGAGGATAGATCGCCCAGGCGAACCTGAACTGCGTATATTCCCAAAATACGATGACCCTGAATTGTTAAAAGTGGGTAATCCCTATTTAAGGCCACAGTTTACCGATGCAATTGAGCTAGCGCACAAATATTCATGGGGGACAGGGTCACTTTTTTCTGCGCTATACCATAGAATGATACAAGATCAATACATGCGTATATTTAGTATAGACGATTCCAATCCTGATTACAATATAGTAAACAGAATTTATCAAAATACAGGAAGTGCTACTAACACAGGTATTGAATTACTGTTTAGTCAAGACATTACGAATTCGTTTAAAATGTCTGCTAGTTTTAATGGGTATATTAATACTATAGATACATATCAGGGTACATTGCTATTTCCATTTGAGCGGCCATTTATTATAAATGAATCAACCGATGAGGCTTGGGATGCAAAACTAACCAGCGAATTTAAATTACCCCTGGAAATATCGGCACAACTAACTGGTGTTTATTATTCTGCAAAAAATATTCCTCAAGGAGAACAATTAAGTCGCTCCTCAATAGATGTAGGTCTTAAGAAGAATATTTGGGAGAATAAAGGTGAACTGACTTTGGCGGCCACAGATATCTTCAACACTTTTGGAATTCGTCAAGAATTGGATGGTGAAGGTTTTTCTGCACGATATGAGAACTATTACGAGACCCAAATTGTTCGTTTAGGAATAAAATATCGCTTTTAAGGTTTTTTAGCTAAAAACTCTTTAGAATTTCTTTAAAATTGGGTTATACCTTTCTCCAATATTTTAAATAAAGGTAGTTATGTGGAATTCGAAAAATCAAATAATTTGGTGGGCCAAAGCTATTTTTCATATACTAATGGGAGTCTTTTTCATTATTCCTTTTATGATTGCAATATATTGGATTTCCAAGCAGAATGATTTATAGTATAGATTCACCCTAAAAGCAGGGGTGAAAATCAATTTGAAGTAATTAAATTTAGGTTTGTATAAGAATAAATAATTCTCCTACCCTTAGTTATAGATTTGGTTTGACGGAGTCAGGTCAAGAGCTTTAACAGATTCAATAAAGTATTTAAAACCAAAAATTTCTTTAGATTTCCTTTAAATAATCTTTAGAATTCGATAGTATTTTTAGACTCTAATTTAAATACATATCATGAAGAAAATCAAAGTTTTAGGAGCGGTACTCATTGCCGCAGTAATTGGATCGGGTCTTTATTCTTTTAGTACTACAGAAGATGTGCCCCAAAAAGTGAAAGATGCATTCGCTAAAAAATTTCCTGCCGTAAAAAAGGTGAAATGGGAAAAGGAATCGGATACAGAATGGGAAGGTGAATTCAAAATGAAAGGCACCGATTTTTCTGCTAACTTTTTGGAGGATGGCACTTGGCAAGAAACCGAGCATGAGATTAAAAAGAAAGCCATTCCTGCAAATGTAAAAACGACTTTAGATACTGAATTTTTAGGATATAAAATCGAAGAAGTCGAAATATCAGAAACCCAAGAAGGTTCCGTATATGAATTTGAGTTGGAGATGGGAGAAGAAGAATTGGAGATTGTTATTGATACTAACGGTAAAGTGGTCAATAAGAAGATAAAATTGAAAGATAAAGATTAACTATTTCTTGAGAAGTTAACCATTGGTTCGGATGAAAATTTAGCATGCTCTTTATTTCAGGAAATCTTTTTTTGTGGTTAGCTAAAATGGTCGTGATTTTAAGTGTTACGGCCATTTTTATTACCTATAACAAGTAGTAGATCTAAAGGTTTACGCAAAAAAATCCAATTAGAACCTTCACTATCACCGGGATAATCAACCATTATAATTTAACGGTATGAAAACTAAAATCGCTTTCCTGCTTCTTGTGGCGACATTTATATTAATATCATGTTCCCCATCGGTACCAAAAGTAATTGAAGAAGCGTTTTTACGTAGGTTTGTTGGTGCTAAAGATATTATGTGGCAAAGAAATTCTGAACAAAAATGGATAGCCATTTTTTACAGTAAAAAGTTCGATTACATGACTGCCTACTATTCAAAAGAAGGAAAATTAGAAGCTTTAGAGACAGAAATTTATGAAGAAGAAATCCCTGATGATTTAGTAGATAATGTCTATCTAAAATACCCTAACTCATTGGTTTTTAGTGTCTTTAGAAGAAACACAAAAGTAAATACAGATTATATTTTTGAAATCGTAAATAACGGTCAACTATTTGGACTGTATTATAGCGGTAATGGAACTACAAATATTATCCCTGCCGATAATATTAGATTTACTTCTCGAATCATTATCGAAAACGACTGACTCTATTACGATAACAACCATTACCTTAAGCTAACTTTAACTTTTCTTTAGATTTCAAATCTACTTTTGACTTCAAACAGCTACAATGAAGTTTAAATTATTTCCAAAACGTTTTACTTTGCTAAAAGCATTTGTAATAGTTTTTATATCAATTTCCTTTTTAGTTAGATTAAGTTTTGTTGTTCGAGATTTTGGTGAGGTTGATACGGGAATTTATAATTTATTCAAAACCATTATAATAGGATTTCTCTTCGATATTGCAACGGTTTCCTTTTTCACAATTCCCTATTTAATATATCTGTTGCTGGTTCCTATAAAATGGTACGGTTCTATACTAGATAGAGTGATAACGTTTATTGGTTTCTTCTTAGGAGTTTTGATTATCTACTTTTCCTTTTTCGGCGAGTTTACCTTCTGGGACGAATTTCAAAGAAGGTATAACTTTATAGCTGTTGACTATCTAATCTATACCTATGAGGTAGTACAGAATATTAATGAATCATACCCTTTACCAATATTAATAGGTTCTTTATTGGTTTTGGTTGCTGCAACTATCTTCTTGGTATTTAAGTACGGTTATTTTCAGCAAACATTTCATAATGAGGTAGGGTTCAAACAAAAATTAATTGCTTCTTTACCTTGGTTCACGGTTGCATTGGTATGTGGAGTGTCAGTATCGAACGATCAAGCTGAATGGTCAAAGAACCGTTATAATAACGAACTTTCGAAAGCGGGCATTTATTCCTTTTTTGCAGCTTTCAGAAACAACGAGCTTGCATATTCAGAATTCTACAATACTATTTCCCAAGAAACGGCATTTAAAAAAGTAAAGAATGAGTTTGTTGATAAAGGTGAAATTATTTTAAATCCCTCACAAAACGAAATTTTCAGATTGATTAAAAATAGGGATAGCGCTCAAGTGCCAAAAAAACCAAACGTAATTTTCATATGTATAGAAAGTCTTAGCGGTAAATACTTGAATTCATTGGGTGGAGATTACAATATTACCCCTACGTTAGATTCTTTAGCCGATAAAAGTTTATTTTTCACAAACCTTTTTGCAACTGGTACTCGCACTGTTCGTGGCATGGAGGCAATTACACTTTCTATTCCACCTACACCTGGTCGTAGCATAGTAAAAAGGAAGGATAACTCAGGACTCTTTACTATTGGCGAAGTTTTTAAGCAAAAAGGATACGAACGTAATTTCTTCTATGGTGGAGATGGATATTTTGATAATATGAACACCTATTTTGGAGGTAACGGTTTTAATATTGTAGATAGGGGCCGCGGTTTTTTATTGGATAAAAATATAACTACTAGTCGTACCAATATTGAAGATGATGAAGTAACTTTTGAAAATGCCTGGGGCGTTTGTGATGAAGACATTTACGCTAAAGTTATAAAGGAAGCAGATAAGGCATACCTAACGGAAAAGCCGTTTTTTAATTTTGTTATGACGACTTCCAATCACAAACCCTACACCTATCCAGAAGGTAAGGTGGACATACCTTCTGGTACGGGAAGAAATGGAGCAATAAAATACACTGATTACGCCATTGGAGAATTTCTTAAAACAGCTCAAACAAAGGCTTGGTTCAAGAATACAGTGTTTGTTATCATGAGTGACCATTGTGCGAGCAGTGCAGGACGCTGGGAACTGGATGTTCGGAACTATCATATTCCTGCATTGATTTATAACCTACCAACTGTTCAACCGCAGAAAATAGATAAATTGAGTTCGCAGATTGATATGTTCCCGACGCTTTTTGCAGCTCTGGGATGGGATTACGAAACCAATCTTTTTGGTCTAAATATCCTAAAAATGGAGCCACAGGATGAGCGTGCTTTTATAGGGAACTATAGAAAGCTAGGATACTTAAAAGATAATAAAGTTATAGTCTTAGGAGACGGAAAAATTTCCCATTTTTATCAATGGAACTCCGAAGACAATAGTCTATCCCCTTTATCTATGGACAAGAGTTTGTTGGAAACCACCATAGCAAACTATCAAGTGGCCGACTATTTATACCAAAACAATGGGCTAAAATTGGATAATCTTAAAAAATGATAGCTATCCACTTTATTGTCAACCCCGTTGCAGGACACGGAAGGTCGTTATTGACCAAAGAATTTCTCCTGCCTTATTTCATAAGAAGTCATCATCATTTAGTTGTAAAACATTCTGAATATAAGAACCATGCCATTGTTCTTACACGTGAATCCATTACCCAGAAAGCAGATATTATTGTAGCCTGTGGGGGTGACGGTACAATTAACGAAGTGGCCTCCTGTTTGGTTGGTACCTCTATACCTTTGGGTATCATTCCTATGGGTTCAGGCAATGGTCTTGCTTCAAATCTTCGTATTCCTAAGAATCTTCGCAAAGCATTAGCCATTATTAAAGAACGGAATGTGACGAAAATTGATGTGGGAAAGATTAATGACCGCCATTTTTTTAGCAATATGGGCATCGGCTTTGATGCCACTGTTATTAAACATTATGAGTCATCTCATAAGCGTACGTTATTGGGTTACGTTAATGCTTGTTTGACTTCGTTTCGGGCCATGGGAAAAAACAATGGACTTTCGGTAAATATCAATAAAATAGGCCGAGTGGATAATCCTTTTATCATTATGGTTTCTAATTCCAACGAAATGGGATATAATCTAAGTCTTACACCAAAAGCTTCTTTACAGGACGGGCTGCTGGACGTTTTGATAATATCTAAAATCAGTAGGCTCAAAATGCTGTGGCTTGCCGTTCTAATACTTTTTAGGCGGGTGTATTGGTTAAAGGAAGCTAAAAGTTTTCAAACCAAAGAATTAAGATTGGCCAGAAACGACACTGCTCATTTTGAATCTCAGTTGGATGGGGAGCTACACCAAATCGAAAAAGGGGTTTTAGAGATATCTATAAAAGAAAAATCCTTGTGCATACTAGTTCCATAGAAGCTTTCACATTTCTTTTTCTCCAAAGCCCATACTTTAAATTCTCTTTAGAATTGGGTGTTACTTTTGATTAGAATTTAGGTTTTAAAATTCCATAAAAAAAAACATTGCAATGAATTTCCCCATTCTTACCAGAAATAGTGCCAGACCATTATTTTCGTTTTTCCTTTTTACTTGCCTGTTTATTGTGGTGGGAAGGTCAATTGCACAAGACAAGGCCATTCAAACCACAGGTGATATACTGCTGTTCTCGCTACCGGCAGCAGCGTTGACAGGTTCATTGGTTATCGGAGACTATAAGGGCACTTGGCAATTTACAAAAGGGGCTTTGCTCAATCAGGCTCTAACGGTTGGTTTAAAATATGCGCTAAACAAAAATAGACCATATGGTAATGGAAATCGCGCCTTCCCTTCAGGACATACCTCTACCACGTTTCAAAGTGCTGCTTTTATTCAAAAAAGGTATGGCTGGAAATTAGGTATCCCCGCCTATGCCTTAGCCGGTCTTACAGGTTACAGCCGCATTAACGCGCAGAAACACGATGGCTGGGATGTTCTTGCCGGTGCGGTAGTCGGAATCGGAAGTGCCTATCTTTTTACAACACCTTATCAAAAAGAACACATGCAAATTACGTTCGCAAGTGATGCAGAAAGTGTTGCACTAGGCTTTAAATTTAAATTCTAAGGATGAAAACCATTGTAGTCACTATATGTTTCTTTTTAGTTGGTTTATCCTGTGGATTTTGCCAAAAAGATTCAATGATTCAAAAAAGAAAAGGGATGCTGCCAAAAAGTGTAATTCCTTTATCTTTAATTGCTTCGGGAATCTTGTTATCCGATAGTGGATTGGAAAAGTCGCTAAACACAACAACCCGGAATTGGGTTGGCAACGATTTTGATGTTCCTGTAGATGATTATACCAGATACATTCCCATAGCCTTAATGTATACCGCAGATATTGTAGGAGTAGATGCTAAAAGTCATTGGTTTGATCAGACGAAGAATTTGGCCATTTCAATGGTGTTAACTGATGTACTGACAAAGTTTCTAAAAAATAGTATTTATAAAGTCCGACCCAATGGTTTTAATGATAAATCGTTCCCATCAGGACATACATCAATCTCTTTTTCTACCGGTTCAGTATTATACGAGGAATTTAAGGATACAAGCCCCATTCTTGCCTATAGCGGCTATGGGCTTGCTGCAACCACAGGGGCGTTCCGCCTTTTAAACAACAAACATTGGGTGTCTGACGTAATGGTAGGGGCAGGGCTAGGAGTATTGGTAACTAAACTGGTGTATCATTTTGACTATTTATTCAAATGGAATCCGTTCGTAAAATCTAAGGATATTACGTTTATCCCAAGATATGATGATAACACGGTTGGATTTTATTTCTCTAAAAAACTCTAACTACCATGGAAGAAATTCTAAAGAATGCACAAAAATATTGCACTAGGGTTTTGATGGGAAGTCGCTGTAAATCATTGCCATTCCACAATGTAGAACATACAATGGAAGTTTTTTCGAATGTAAAGAAAATAGGAAGCTATGGATATCTGAACAATGATGAGCTTAAACCTGTTTTATTGGCTGCTTTATTTCATGACACAGGCAATGCCACAGTTTTTAAGGGGCACGAGAATTTTAGTGTAATTAAGGCAACTGATTTTTTAAATGGACAAAACTACCCAGTTGAAAAACTAAAGATGGTTACCGATTGTATCAAGGCTACGCGAATGCCCCAAGAACCTAAGAACTATTTAGAGGAAATTATTTGTGATGCAGACCTCTTTCATTTGGGAACAAAATTCTTTACGGCGAAGAATAAATTAATTAGACAAGAATGGGAGAAATTCTTAGAAGTGAGATATACTGATGAGGCTTGGTATGCCTTAAACATAACTTTTTTAGAACAACATCGATACCATACCAAATATGGTAAGGATTTACTTGAACCTATAAAACAAAAAAATTTAAACCAACTAAAGCAGAAGTATACACAAGTATATTTAAAGCGATCAACCAATCCTTTTTAGACTATGAGACAAATCATCGTAATCTTAATTGTAATAATTTTTTATTCGGCAAATGCCCAAGAAATTGACTCCCCAAAAGAAATTAGAAGGGAGACCAACATACAAACTTTTGGAGACTATGCGCAATTTGCTCCAACAGCGGTATCATTGATAACGGTAATCGCTAAAAAAGATAAGAAGGGTTTTTGGCAATTGAGTAAATCTGCAGGAACGAACATTGCGCTAACCTATGTTCTGAAGTATGGCATAAATAAGCATAGGCCAGAAGGCCGTACAGATGGTAAAGCTTTCCCCTCGGGGCACACCTCTTTTGCTTTTCAAGGAGCTTCCTTTCTTCAAAGGCGATACGGATGGAAATATGGAGTTCCTGCCTATGCGCTGGCTGCTTATGTCGGATGGAGCCGTATGGAAGGTATAGGCGAGCGGCATGACGGCTGGGATGTTCTTGGTGGAGCATTGGTCGGTATTGGGAGCACTTATCTATTTACAACGCCTTATGCCCGTGATCATTTTGATATTTCATTTAAGAGTGGATCCGGTGATTATCTGATTGGAGTAAACTATAAATTTTAAGAGGATAACAATATGTAAATGTATAAGCTAAACTATTATTCGCTCTTGTTATTTTTAATTTGTCAATCTGGATTTACTCAACATGAAATCAGTATTGATGCCATTCTAGATGTGAATAAAAATAGTTTAAAAATAACTCAAAGTATTCGCTATAAGAACACGACTGGTCAAACCTTGGACACCCTTCATTTTCTAGATTGGGCTAATAGTTTTTCTTCAAACACCACACCCTTAGGCCTTCGTTTTAACGAAGATTATAGACGTGATTTTCACTATGCAAAAAATGCAGAGCGCGGCGCTACTCATGTAAAGAGTATTGTAGCCGAATCGGGAGAAAATTTGAATTGGACAAGACCTCCGGGAGCCCCTGATATTCTAAAAATTATACCAGAAAAACCTCTTATTTCAGGAGAGTCATTAACATTAAAACTGAAGTATACCGTTCAAATTCCTAGTAGCAAGTTTACCAAATATGGATATACTAAGGATGGTGCATTCAATTTAGAATATTGGTATATCGCTCCAGCAGTATATGTTGACCATTGGGAATCTTACAGTAATAGAGATTTACAAGATATCTTTTTATCGCCCTCAAACTATTCCATTAATCTAACATTGCCTGTTGAATATTCGGTCACTTCTATACTTGAGCAACGAATTGTCGAAAAAGATTCACAATTACAAAAGCTCCATTTATGGGGTAAGAATCAAAAAGAGGTAAAACTCTATCTAGATAAAATAAATAATTTTTATACAATAGAAGTTGATTCCATAAAAGTTAGGTCAGACGTTAGGGTAGGAAAATTGGATGACTTGGTTTTACGCTCAAAAGTAGACAGCATTTTAAACTTCCTGGAATATCGTTTAGGTAAATATCCTTTGAACACACTATTGATATCAAATATAGAAAGTAATAAAAATCCTTTGTACGGGCTTAATCAGCTCCCTAACTTCTTGCGACCCTTTCCCAATGATTTTCAATACGAAATACAAATGCTTAAAAGTATTACGGATGCCTATTTGGAAAATACGCTCGCATTAAATCCTAGAAACGAAAAATGGGTTTCTGACGGTATTCTAGTTTATTTGATGATGGAATATATGAACACGAATTACCCTGATATGAAATTGGGAGGTAACTTGGCCAACTTCTTTGGGTTGAGATGGTTTCATGGGGCCGACCTCTATTTTAATGAGCAATATTATTTGGGCTATAAGAACATGGCCAGAAACCTTATCGATCAATCGCTTAATACTCAAAGAGATTCTTTATTGAAATTTAACTACAATATTGCCAACCCTTATAAATCGGGATTGGGTCTTAAATACTTGGAGGGTTACCTTGAAGATACAACGGTCCAAAAATCAATTAGACAATTTTATGATGATTATGTTCTGCAACCATGCACTTCGGAAGACTTTAGAACTGTTTTGGAATCCAATTCAAAAAAAGATATTACATGGTTTTTTACTGATTTTGTAGGCGAAAATGACAAAATAGATTTTAAAATCATGAGGGTTAAAGAAGATGGAGATTCACTTCAAATAACCTTAAAAAATAAAGGAAAAAATCTTATGCCAGTTTCGATTCATGGGCTAAAAGGAGATTCCATAATTTCTAAATATTGGGTAGATGGTTTTAATGTAAAAAAGACCGTTAGCATACCCAATAAAGGAGAGGAAAGATTAGTTGTTGATTATGAGAAACAGATTCCTGAAGTTAAAAGGAACAATAATTACAGGAATCTGAACGGAATACTGAACAAACCTGTCCAGTTTCGTTTTATAAAGGATATTGAAGATCCTAGTCGTAGCCAGGTGTTCTTTATGCCCGTTCTAGAATTTAATAATATTTATGATGGTGTTACCTTGGGAGGGAAGTTCTACAATAAGACCGTACTTAGAAGACCATTCATTTATAAAATTACTCCAACCTATGGATTTAAGTCTAAAACTTTAATTGGTTCTTTAGGTTTTGGAGGTACCTACCAGTTTAAAGATTCCGGGCTATATTCTTTATCTGCCAGCTTTAATATGAATAAATCTAGTTATGCGGATAAGTTATTTTATAGAAGTGTTACGCCGAATGTCCGTCTAAATTTCAGGAACAAAGATTTAAGAAGCAATGAACATCAATATATCAGTTTGCGCAGCGTCAACATTTCTAGGGATAAAAGCCCCGATATACCATTAGAAACGCCCAATTATAGTATATTGAACGCTCGTTACACCTATTCGAACTCTAATTTTGAAAATATTTTCCGTTTCTATGTGGATGGAGAGCTTGCTAACAACTTTAGTAAGGTTTCTACCACAGTCAAGTATCGTAAACTGTTCGTAAATAATCGTCAGATAGACCTTCGTTTATTTGCAGGTACATTTTTGAAAAATAATACTCAGGCAGATAACGGTTTTTTCGATTTTGGTTTGGATAGACCTACGGATTATCTCTTTAACTATGGCTACTTGGGACGGTCGGAAAGCGAAGGGTTGGTTTCACAACAATATCTAACTGCGGAAGGCGGCTTTAAATCCATACTTGGTACACGATTTGCAAATCAATGGATAACCACCATAAATGCAGAAGCAAGTATCTGGAATTGGGTTTTTGCCTATAGCGATGCAGGTTATATCAAAAATAAAGGAAGTAGTCCTCAATTCGTTTGGGATTCAGGAATAAAACTGAGCTTGGTAACCGATTATTTTGAACTCTATTTTCCTGTGGCTTCCACTAATGGTTTTGAAATGGGACAGAATAATTATGGCGAGAAGATTCGTTTTAAGGTAACTTTAAGTCCAAAGACCCTCTTGGGCCTTTTTACTCGTAGGTGGTATTAAACAAGAAAATATTTTATAGGCATGTCAAAATCACTTCTTGTTCCAATCTTTCTTATCTTGTATAGTTTGGGATTCTCCCAAACTATACAAGATAGTCTTCAAGACGAGCAATATTTTGATATTTCAAAAGGATTGAGCTATGGTTACGCAAAACCCAAATTCTTTGATATGCTCAAATATATTCCAAAAGATATTGCCGACTTTGGAAAGTTTGCCGTTCAAAAAGAGAATCTTATTTGGACAGGTTCGGCTATTGGTACCACGGCGGCAATCATGCCTTTTGATCAGCAATTGACAGATGAATCTATTAAATTTGGTAGTAATTTTGCATTTGATAAAGGCCATTCTTATAGCAGTATTGGTCCGTTTCGGGTAATACCGAACAATATCAACTCCGCCGTTTATTATATTGGCAATGGAGGGACCACCATATTGTTAAGTGGTATGTTCTACGCAATAGGTGCTATTGGCGAGGATTATCGGGCATTGAATACCTCTAGTGAATTAGTAGAAGTTTTACTGTCAATGGGGATCATAACACAGACTATTAAGAGAATTACCGGAAGGCAGAGTCCAGGCCCGGCCATAGCTAGTGGTAACCCCGGCGGGCATTGGACATTTTTACCTAGCCTAAAAGAATACCAAACAAGAACCGGAAATTACGATGCCATGCCCTCTGGTCATGTAGCTACTTTTATGGCCACAATTACTGTAATAGCTACTAACTATCCAGAAATTAAGTGGATAAAACCTGTAGGCTATACCCTTATGGGTGTAATGGCTTTTGAAATGATGAGTAGTAGGGTACATTGGGCATCAGATTATCCACTGGCTTTATTGATTGGATATGTGGTTGGCAAAGCGGCAGCTGATCGCCGTATCAAAAAAATTGATATAAATGAAACAGGTAAGAGGGTTTCTAATAAAATAAAAACAGATTTTAATTTGGGTCAATTAGGTTCCTATCAGACTTTTGGGGTTTCTTTTACTTTTTGAAAAAGAGATTAATCCATTAATTTAGATTTTAATGATTGCAGGCTGAGCGAATGTGTACCGGAGAATAGCTTGCGAAGATTTTTAAACGCTCGGTTCCTCATACTTCCCATGAATTATGTCTATGTGGAAAATTTTAAAGCCAAAAATACACGACACTTTGATTAAGCACTAAGCTCGCCTTATTTTTATAAGCTGTTACCTGCTGGCTTTTCTGTCCCTTCATCAAACGATTCAACGAATTTTTTCAATTCAGTTTCTGTTTTCTTGTCCGATATTTTACCATTTTCCTTTTATTCCCTGTACCAAAAGAATTGTCTTGTCCGTAAATTTAATTTGGAGAATTTCCAAAATCAATTTTATTTCTTGGTGTGCTTTTTCTCCACTCGCTGAAGCAGTTATCAGTCCAATTGGTTTGTCAGAGAACATAGTTGTCGATACGCACCATTCAATCATGTTTTTTAAACGACTGGGAATACTGAAAATAGATTCAGGTATACAAATTATAATTCAATCAGCATTTTCAATTTTAGTCCTAAATCCTAAAATTTTTTTAGGTATATTTTTTTCAGTCAGTTCCGTTTTTAAATGCGGTAATTCGGTCAATCCATCTATAATTTCCAAATCAAAATCAACTTTGTCTGATTCCGCTAACCATTTAATATTTGACAGATTTGCAGAATTCCGACTGGGACTTCCACAAATTCCAGTGTTTTTTTTCTTCCTTATCATTCAATTGGTATTCGAGTGTTTTTTTGCTTGCAGTTAACGGTTGAGTTATGAAGAGTGCGGGAGTAAAATTGCGTTTGCATTCCCCCAGCCACATAACAATTTCATTTTGGTTTATTTTTTAGTGTAAAAGTAAAATTCCAAAGATTTAGCAGACTTAGCAAATTATCCAGAAATGAACTTACAGGACCTTTTTTTCTAAAACGCTTATAATACACTGATGGCTGCCTCTAGGTACATTTCGCTCTCTATCAAGATAATTCTCAACTCTTGAGTACTTAATTTCTTCCCCATCCTGAGAAAAGTTATTGGTTATTATTTTGACCCACGTACTTTTAGAATTTGTAACAAAAAGGTTCTCGGATATTTTTTTTTCAGTGTCAGATTCTATTGGTATTTCAATATCTTTTAATTTAGACATTAAATTCATTACAGTTCCGAAGTATTCTTTTTTAATGTCAATTTTCTTTTTAGAAGAAACGGTTACTATTTGATTTGTTTTTTCAAGGTAGTTGTAGTCATTTCTTAATTTAGTTAATTCATTATTTAAATTCTTGATTTTCATTTTCATTGAAACGATGTTATCTTGGTTACTCTCTAAATTCTTCCTGATATTGTTAATGTCCTCTTTTTCACTGAACGTGACCCCCCACTGATCTTTAAATTTCATCATTTCTATAAAATCCTCATAGTCTTTGATAGTCTTTTCTGATTTAGTCTTTTCTTTTGGACTCATTTTTAAAGAATCCTTTTGAAACTCTCTTGTTTTGTATTTTAGTATCAAATCATACAGCTTTGAAAAAAAATGTTTTTCCTCAGCTTCTTTATAAGTTTCTAAATAGTAAGTTAGATGATAATCGTATAATAGTGGATATTCATTAATATCAATATCAATTATTTTATTTAAAAAATGCATGTCCAAATGAGATATTGTTTTCCAAATTGATAATCCTAAATCATATTTATTAGGATTGAAATCAAAGTTCTTACGCGGCTTAAAAAAGTATCCTTCCATTATCTAAAATTTATTTAAAGCATTGATTAGTGAATCCATACTTGCTGAATTATATTTCATTAATGTTCGTATGTCAGAATGTTGTGTCAACATTTGAACAAGTGGTAGTGGTATGCCTTTCGCTAATAAAATTGTTACTGCTGTTCTTCGACCCATATGGCTACTCATAAATTCACATTTAGCTTTTTCAATTACTACCTCTTCCTTGCCTCTGAACCGAACTATTTTAACTGTAGTGTCAATTTTGGCTAAGGCACCTACCTGCTTTAAGTAGGTATTAAATTTTTGATTGGATATTTTTGGGAGATTGAAGTCGTACTTTTCTAAAATCTTTAAACCGTTAGCTATATAGCCATTAAAAGGAACGATTGTTTGTTTCTTGGTTTTAACAGATATAAATGTCCATTTATTATTCTGAAAATCTGATTTAGAAAAACGTTCGACGTCGGAAAAACGCTGGCCAGTATAAATCATAAAGAGAAATAAATCTCTCACTCGCTCATATGAAGAACGATTACTTAAATCTAATTCTTCTAATTTGTTAAGTTCATCTTCATTGAGCACTACTATTTCATTATATGCTTTCTTTTTAAAGGAGGACTTATGCTGTTCAAAACTATATGGGTGAACATTATTACCATTTTCATTACACCATTTTAAAAAGACACGTAGGGTGGAGATGTATTTGTAAATGGTGTCATTCAACAAACCACGTTGTTTATTAGAAGGATTATTTTTTTGGCTTAAAAAGTTTTCAAATTGGATGTAGAAATCTTTATTAAAATCCAATAAGGATAGTTCTTTTCGTTCTAATTTTTGAAATTCGTCAAGAGCTTTAAAAACCGTTTTATATTCCTGCATTGTCCCATCAGTTACATAACGCCTTTTATGATTTTTAAATTCGGTAATTAAGGATTTGACTTTTGAACCACCGACAACTAATAAATCTTCATCTACCGTTTTCACTAGGATATTCTTATAATCATTTTTAGAAAGAAACTTATTCTTTTCAAAGGCTAAGTAGGCTTCTTTAATAATTTGTGAGGATAGTTGGTCTAATTCAACATTAAGCTCAAAAGCTCCGGGTGTGGCAGACCTGATTCTACCTTTATTGAAATCCCAATCTTTAGGTAATATCTTAATAGAAGTTCTATATTTTAACCTAGTATTCTTGTCAGGTGAAAAAAATATATAAACGGAGGTTGGTTTTGGATTGTAAAATTTAGTTGCTAATCTCTTTTTCTTTTCACTAGCACGTTTTTTCTCTTTGGTAATAGTTTTATTATCAAATTCAGGATGGTAAGGTCTGTCAAGGTAAAAGTTACATCTCATAATTATAGTAGTTTGCGGACATATTGCGGACAAAATACCTTAATATTAACAGATATTACCCTTGTTAAGTTGAGTAAATATAATTATAAAATACTAAAATACAGTAAATAGCATGGATGATTTAGGTTAAATGAAGTAAATTGGAATAAGAAGGTTCAAATCCTGTCATCCCGACTAATCACTATTAATGTGGTTTCAAAGCACTGTTAACTATTTAGTTCACAGTGCTTTTTATTTTACTGTGTTTGTTTGATATCAACTATTTCGCTTGCGCAATAGATAATTACCTATAGCCAAGTAGTCTAATCCTGTAGAATAAAAACACCGTAACGCATCTTTTGGAGATTCTACAACAGGTTCACCCTGAATATTGAAGCTTGTGTTTAGCACAACGGGAATTCCGGTTCTTTCTCCCAGTTTTTGGATTACTTCATGATATCTTGGATGCAATTCTTTTTTTACCGTTTGTAATCTTGCACTGCCATCAACATGTGTAATGGCGGGAATTAGATGTTGTTTGTCTTTTAAAACATTACAAACTTTTAGCATAAAGGGAGCTTCTACTTTTAAATCAAAAAAATCTTTATATGATTCTACAAGAGCGGAGGGAGCAAAGGGTCTATAGGCTTCTCTGAACTTCACTTCGGCATTTATTTTATCTTTCATTTGAGGAAAGGCAGGGTTTGCCAAAATACTTCGGCTGCCTAATGCCCTTGGGCCAATCTCCATAGGACCTTGAAACCAACCTATTATATTTCCTTCTGCCAATAAATCGGCTGTTTTTTGACAGATATCGTCTATGTATTCAGCTTCTAGTTTGGCTCCGTCAATAACTTTTTTTATTTCTTCATTGGTATAACTTGTTCCTACGTAGGGGTCATCGTGCACAAAGTTTCGCGGATTGCCCAGAATGCCATTGTATAAATAGTAGGCTGCTCCAATGGCTGTACCATTATCTCCAGCAGCGGGCATTACGTATATACCTTCAAACGGACTTTCCTTAACAATCCTTCCGTTTACAACGCTGTTTAATGAAACACCACCAGAGAGTACTAAAAATTTCGCTTTCGTTTTCTGATATAGAATCTCGCATATTTCCAATAGACGTTCTTCCAATACTTTTTGAAAGGCAGCCGCTACATCCATATGATGTTGTTCAAATTCTTCGCCGTGTACACGTGGCTTACCAAAAGTTTTATAGAATTTATCCGAACACCTTTTACCAACAATATGCTGATAGTTAAAATAGCTTAGGTCAATTTTTATTTTTCCGCTTTTATCTACTGTAACAAGTTTTCTTACTTCATCAATAAACGTATTGGGGTTTCCCATGGGGGCTAGTCCCATTGTTTTACCTTCATCGTAGTTAGGTCTAAAGCCACAAAATTCGGTTACCGCTTCGTAAAAAGAACCCAAAGAATGCGGAAAGTAGCTCTGTTCAAAACGGGTTACCGTATTGTTTTTTCCATAACCTAACCAAGAAGTGGCCCATTCACCTGAACCATCAATTCCCAAAAGAGCGGCCTCTTCATAAGGCGATACAAAAAATGAACCTGCTACGTGAGTAAGATGGTGTTCTATAAAATGTACTTTCGGACCTTTTTCTTTTGATTTGAATTGCTGCCCGTACCAAATCCAAAAACGGCGCTGTTTAGCATAGGCATTAACTAAGTAATGGCCAATAAAAGGCATAAAACTACCAAGATGTTTAAATAGATAAACTAATTTCTGTTTCCAATTGGTAGTCGGTTTTATAGAAACTGCAATATGGTCAATATCTTCATAAGATATATTGGCCAATTTTAAACAACGTTCAATAGCCATTATAGGAAAAGCCTGTGTATGCTTATCTCTATTTAATCGTTCTTCTTCAATTGCTGCTATTAGTTTTCCGTCTTTTACGATACAAGCCGTTGAATCATGAAAATAATAGTTGAGGCCCAATATGATCATTTGTAGTGTGGTATTGGTTGATGTAAGTTTAAAAATAGATTTTTATTAAGAGAAATTATATGATAAATGTCTCTTTTTTAATTGCTTATAAGTACTTTTTCCCACTTGTTTTATTTTACTATATTCAATAATAAACAGCCTATGAAGAATTTATAACGAGTTCTTTTAATCTACGGAATTTAATACACTTTACAATTAAAAAGAAACTATTACGGCACAGTACAGGACAGGTAAAACAGATAGAGAAATTATATTTGGTTGTGGTGGGTTATAATGATTAAATAGTTTAATTGTTATATTCAGTGAACAATTAAAATGGAGGAAGCAAATACCACTTTTTAGTCTTAAACAGCCAAGCATTAAAATAAAATCTAAAAAATGAACAAGTATATCTCATTCTTGCGGACTTTACTGTCCTTTAGTGTTGTTTTTATATTTTTAAATGGATGTCAAACAAAAACTAAAAAAGGGGGAAAAGAAGTTGCCGTTTCTTCAGAAATAGAATTGCCCAAACGGCCTAATATTTTGTGGTTGGTTACAGAAGATATGGGTCCTTACATTCCATCCTTTGGAGACTCTACTATAGTAACTCCTAATTTGAGTCGTTTGGCTAAAGAGGGTGTAGTATACCCTAATTTGTATTCAACTTCGGGAGTTTGTGCCCCTAGTAGGGCAGCCATTACCACTGGAATGTACCCAACGAGTATTGGTGCCAATGGTATGCGAACTACTTCGTATACAGAGGTTACAGGGTTACCTTCTTATGGGGCCGTTCCACCGTCAGAAACTCGTATGGTAAGTGAATTACTTCGGATGAATGGATATTACTGTTCCAATAACGATAAAGAAGACTATCAATTTAAAGCTCCTAAAACTGCTTGGGATGAAAGTAGCCCATATGCACATTGGAGAAATAAAGCCGATAATCAACCTTTTTTCTCGGTTTTCAATTTTACCGAAACACATGAGTCTGGATTATTTGAACCTTATGGTTTTAGAAATATAGAAACGAGACATTATCAAGCAGGGGATACAACCTATACTTGGGCAGGGGGTCGCATGTCAGAAGAGGAAACACCTATCCACCTATCCAAAGACACAGAATTTTCTATTCCTCCTTATCTGCCAGATACTCCTACAGTGCGTCGTGATATGTGGAAGTTATACAACAATATTGCTGAAATGGATAAGCAAGTTGGGGCAGTATTGAAACAGTTGGAGGAAGATGGACTTTTGGAAAATACGATTATTTTTTTCTACGGAGATCATGGAGGACCGTTACCTAGGGAGAAGCGTTTGGTTTATGATTCGGGGTTAAATACTCCTATGATTATTAGATTTCCAAATAAGCAACATTCTGAGACCAAAGATGATGAACTACTCAGTTTTGTAGATTTTGCTCCTACACTTCTTTCTTTGGTAGGGATTGAACCACCGTCATATATGCAGGGACAAGCTTTTTTAGGGAAGTATAAATCTAAAAATGAACGAGAATATATTCATGGTGCAGCAGACCGTTTTGATGGGTTTACAGATGCAATTCGTGCTGTACGTGATGACCGGTT
This sequence comes from Zobellia barbeyronii, assembly GCF_018603515.1. Classification (GTDB taxonomy): domain Bacteria; phylum Bacteroidota; class Bacteroidia; order Flavobacteriales; family Flavobacteriaceae; genus Zobellia; species Zobellia barbeyronii. The sequence goes on along the minus strand of NZ_JACATN010000002.1, from coordinate 902,926 downwards.
TAAATATATCCGAAACTATAGACCTAACCAAGGATATTATTTGCCTGTTGAATACAGAGAAAGAATACCGACTATGCAAGAGCTGTTGCGCTTACGTGATGAGGGTAGTTTAGATAGCATACAATCTCTTTGGTTTAGGGAAAGTAAGCAGCCCGAGGAATTATATGATTGTAGGACAGATCCGTACGAAGTAAACAATTTGGCCCAAGATCCTACTTATGATAAAAAACTAAAAGAGTTACGAACGGAAATGGATGAGTGGCTTAGTGAGATAGGGGATGACCCCAGTCTTCCAGAAAGAGACTTGATTACTAAGTTATGGAACGGAGCAGCCAGCCAGCCTATAACTTCAGACCCCAAAATGGAATCTAATGATAATGTAATTACAATGAGATGTTCTACTGAAGGCGCATCGTTGGGATATAAAATTATTGATAGCAAAGGAGTTATTCCAAAAGCATGGAGCATTTATCAAAAGCCATTTCAAATTCCGTCAGGAAGTAAGGTTATGGCGCAAGCATATAGAATTGGTTATGTGCCAAGTAAAGTAATAGAGAAAGAATTGTAATTCCCTCAAAAGGGGAGCTCACAATCGGAAGTAGTAAAGTTAGATGTCAATAAAGAACTTAGTTAAAACACTCGATTGAAAATTAACAGATAAAGCAATACCAAAATCCTTGGTGCGTTATAGTTCAGATAAAGACCCAGATTTAAAAATAACTTTACCTGTCCCTATGAAAAATACAAAGCTAGTTTTCCATTTTTTTTTGATTCTTTTTATTGTCTCTTGTTCTAATGACATAGATTCTGTCCTTGATGAAAATACAGTGGAAAATCAAGAAATTATTGAAGATGAAGAATCTGTAGATGATGAAGTTATTGATGAGGAAGAAATTGAAGAAGAAGATTCTGAAGATAATGTTGCGATTACCGAGGAAGATTTTTTTAATTATGTCTATAAGGGAGAAACAGTAAGCATAGACAACTGGACTGGACAAAAAGTAGAAAATACATTAAGCATCACCGCTTCGGGTTCAGATGGGAACAGTATTAATTTGCTGTTCAATACATTTGGAGACCAAGGAAAAATATCTTCATATTCAACAACTGATTTTGATTTTCCTTCATCAGGAAATTTTGCCTACTTCACGTCTAACTTTTTCACGTTTGAGTTGGTTAATATCGATGAAGTTAATAAAAAGGTTGAGGTTCAATTCTCAGGAAAATTATACGAGGATGAGTATGATATAGAATCTGCCTCTCATGAAGTGGAAGGGAGTTTTATAGCAAGTTACGTTGAAACGGAACCTAGTATTGCAAATTTGGGAGCTTATGCCCAAATAGATGGAGAATCTTGGTATGAAACAGGTAGCTTTCAGACAGGAGGATTTGTTAGTGGTTCTGACATAACACTTCACCAATTAAGTGATAATGAACACCTAATATCTATCATGATTAACCATGAGGAAACGGAAGAAGGTACTTTCATTTTTAATGCAGACAGTAGTGTTAATTCAGTTGCCCTTTCGCGTTATGATGTAATTACTCATGAATTTGTATCGTATGAATGCTCTGGTACTTTGATTATTACTGCAAAAGAGGTAGGGCCGCAACTAACCCTGTTAAAAGGAAAATTTAGTCTAACAGGAATAGATAATACCGACAGCACAACCACAGAAGTTACTGACGGTACTTTTTCTATAGTTTATGCGAATTACTAAGGACAAGATTTACATTTTTAATTAGCAGTTTTTTTCTGAAATGATTTGCTAAATACTAAAAACAAAGCTCCGCAGAGCAACCATGCAGGTAGTGTTACAAAGGATAGGAATACATCAAATTGAATTGAAATAAAGTAAAACAATCCAAAACTGATGGCCCACGCCAAGAACACCGACTTATTGAATTTAATATTTGCTACTTCGGCATAGTTTTTAACGATTCCCGCTTGTTTATGGAAAAAGTGCTCAAATACGATTACGGCACCAAAAGGAGCTAGAATAAATCCGTATAGCGCAACAAAGCCTAATAATTTCATGGCAAAAGCGGGAAACAATCCGGCAATTGTAGCTACTGTTCCCGCTATAATGGTTACCCAAAATGTAGACAGTTTAGGCATAATGGCCTGAAAGGCTAATCCAGCTCTGTAAATCGTAGGGTTTGCCGTTGTCCAGCCTGCTAAGACTACTGCAATAATTCCAAATATTCCAATAGCATTGTTTGCCAAAGGTCCTGGCGCTACCGGTGGTGCTTCTCCATTAGAAAGAAAAGCTTGCGCCTCGGGCGACTTTAAATAGACGGCATAAAGTAGTGCAGCGGCAATCCAAGCCATATAATGCCCCACGTACATTCCTGCAGTGGTGGTCCATCCGGCATTTGCTGTTTTCGCGAATCTAAAAACTGATAAATCAGACATACCTACGTGCATAGCGGCATTAGCAAACCATGACCATATCACTACGTGCCAAAAGGTGTATTTTAATTGTCCGGGAAAGGGTTCTGATCCTTCTCCCCATATATTCCAAAAATCCGTAAAACTCTTAACTCCTAGCTGATTTAAAGCAACAATTCCACAGGCTAAAAAGGCAAGTACAATAATGGGAGACATCCAATTTGCAGCCTTGGATACGGTATCATATCCCTTTGAGGCAATCAGTGAAATTACGGCTCCTATAAGTACTACAATAATCACCCAGGTTGCTCCATTAGGTGTGGTGTCGGTTAGTTTTGGCATTTCCATATCAAAGGGAATACCAACAGCCGTGGCTGATACAGTTATCATGGCGCCAGCAAGAAAACAGAATAATATGCCGTTGGCTAGATTATAACCAATGACCAGTTTCTTACCACAGATTTTTTCAAATTGATAGTAGAGTGTCAATCTATTTTCAACGGCTATTTTTGCGGTTAGAAACCTCCAGCTTAATACGGCAAGAAGATTTCCTATCAATAAGCCTACAATCAAATCAAAAGCACTAACCCCAGCAGTCAAAAATAATGGGCCAATCATAAATTCGGTTCCTGCAGCATGCTCTCCGGCATACATTCCTAGAAAGCTTTTCCAGCTTTTTAGTTTTGATGTGGGTACAGGCTCTCTTTCATATTCGCCACCAACCAATTCTTCTATTAGTTCTTCTTCGTGATGATTTTGGCTCATAGAGGTGGTTGGTTTATTTAATAAGGTGATTTGGTAAGTCTTCGACACGTTCACAACATAACTGGTCCATAACCTGTTTGAACTGCGTTTTTAACATGGATATCGTATGGTCGCCACCATTATCTCCTAGAGCACCACAACCATAAAGAAAAGAACGCCCCATAAAGGTGAATTTAGCCCCGCTAGCCATAGTTCTGGCAATGTCCGGTCCTGAACGTAACCCACTATCCATCATAATTTCTATCTGGTCGCCATACTTTTCTGTTATTTCAGAAAGTGAGTTTATAGTAGATTGAGCAGCATCTAATTGTCTGCCGCCATGATTAGAAACAATAATGCCATCAAATCCCATACGAATGGCATCTTGGGTATCTTGTTCAGAGGCAACTCCTTTGAGGACTAGTTTCCCTTTCCATTTATCACGTATAGGTTTTATTCGTTCTTCGTTTAATCGACCTGAAAATGTTTTGTCCATAAACTGTCCCAACTGTCTTAAGTTGAGTCCTTCTGGTGTATAGGGTTTTAATGTTTCAAAAGTGGGTTGGCCATATTTTAAAGTATTCAGTGCCCAGGTGGGTTTGCCTAAAATTTGTAAAATATTGGTCAACGACATTTTTGGTGGTAAGGCTAATCCATTACGAATATCTCTTGGTCTGTAGCCAAAAGTGGGTACATCACAAAGCAATACTAATACGGGACAACCAGCAGCTTCAGCTCTATTGATAATATCGTCTCTTAAAGCATCCTCAGCAGGATTGTACAACTGAAACCATGCATTGCCTTCAGTCAATTCACTTGCCCGTTCAATACTCATTGTGGTCACCGTACTAAGAATAAAAGGGATGTTATTTTTGAAAGCCGATTTAGCTAAAATTTCAGGAGAATTAGGCCACATTAAACCTTGAAGACCAACGGGAGCAATCCCAAAAGGCGCATCAAACTCCATACCCAACACCTTTGTCTTAGATGAGCTAATTCCTTGGTTTCTTAAATATCTAGGTTGTAGTTGCACTTCACGTATTTCCGAAGTGTTTCTGGTAATACTTACATCTTCATTACAGCCTCCATCTAAATATTCAAAAGCGAATTTAGGTATACGCTTCATAGCTTTGTTTCTCAAATCATCCATTGAAGGGTAAGCCGGGTTGAATTCCTTAGTCATATGATTGGTTTATTTAAGGATAAATGGACGATGGTTTTTAACAGCGTAATTTTTGTCTAAAAAAGTAGATTCTAATACAACATCAGAAATAACGATAGCGGCTCCTAAGGCAGATCCCAAAGAAGAATCTGTGGTACTCAACTTCATATTCCCCATAAATTGAGAAAGCAATTGAATATAGACTTCATTGTCACTAAAACCCCCGTCAACATAAAGTTGGTTTATTTCAGAACTTCCTATTGCCGCTCTAATACTTTTCTCTTGAAGCAAAACCAATTCCAACATTAGTTGGTGGTAGGCATGCTCAAATTTGTCATAAGGTATGGTGGTCTCATTAGGCATATCTTCGGAAGACATGGTAGACCATTTGAACATGTGGACAAAATCTTTATTGATTTCAAAAAAGGTGTCCTGGTCAAATTTTACTTTTTTATGAGTATCTGGTGACACATTAAAGTGGTCAGACAGCGCTTTAACCTGAAGTTTGTATTCGTTACCTAGGAATAACCTAGAAACTTTTACCGGACTACCGTCAATTCTCATATTGAACAACGAGTCGTTCTCAATATCATCTGGAGTAAGCATCCCTTGGTTAAACGGGTTAATTGAAATGCTCCATGTTCCCGTAGAAATTAGCAAAAACGGTTTGGTTACACTTCTGATATACGGAATTAGGGCAGAAGAACTATCGTGGATTCCAACACCCATTTTAATTGTTTTACCCTTGTAATTTACGAGGGTCGTTTTTCTGGAAGATTCAATAGGGGGTAATTTTTCATCAATCCCCTCTTGATAAACCCATGCATGATAGTCTTTTTTCTCAAAGTCCCAAAGCATTGTATGACAACCAATACTTGTATATTCACTTACGGGAACACCTGTAAATAAATAGCTGAGGTATTGAGGTAGATGCAGGGAGTATTTTATTTTTTTAAAAGTTTCTGGCTGAGTATTATTCAACCAATACAAGTGCATACCTGTATTTAACATACCCAGTTTTGGAGAGCCTGTAACTCTTGATAATTCTTTCTCCGGTCCGTAAGCTTTATTAAAAGAAGTAAAAACATCATCTTTTAACGGCTTCATATAGTTGTAAAGCGGCGTAAGTGGTTTTCCTTTTTCATCAATATGTACCCAGCTTGCTCCGTAACATGAAAAATTTAAAGCTATAATTTCATATTTCTCAGAATTGAGCATGGTATCAAAAACCTCTTTTGCCCATACTTCTAGAGCAGCAAGATTTTCAGTAGGGTAGCCGTCCTCATCTTCAATTTCATCAAAACGATTATATTCTCGATGAACTTCTTGAAAATTCTCATCAAAAAGAAAGAACTTTTTGTTGGTCCTTCCAATATCAAATACGGCCGTTACGTTAACTTTCATTATGGTATAATTATAGTCCGGAAGCTACTGAATTAGCACCTCTTTCCTTAATTAAATTTTCTCTCACTTTTAAAGATCTATAAGCATCAATTGGGTTTAAAGCACCACCTCTGTTCAACCTTGCTTTTTGCAACAACGGTCTAACATCTGTGCGATAAGCATCTTGGAGAATCTCTTGACATTTTACAACATCATGATTCAGTTGCGCTTCAAGTAGTAGTTTTTGATCTACAAGTAATGCTTTTGCATGTGCCTCTTGTATAGCCTCTAAAGATTGAATTAAATCTTCTAATGGGTCTTTTATATTATGACTGGCATCTATCATCCAAGCCGGATAAGGGTTTTGTGGATTGTTTTCCATTCCATAAACCAAGGCATTGAAAATTAGGAATAGCGCATAAGGCTTTACACTACCAACGGTAAGGTCATCATCGCCATATTTACTATCATTAAAATGGAATCCGCCTAGCTTTCCTTTTAACATTAAAGTTGAAACTATTTGTTCAATATTAGTGTTAGGAAGGTGGTGTCCTAAATCTACTAAAGTATACGCTTTTTCTCCACAAGCATTAGCTAGCATAAATGAAGTTCCCCAATCCTGGATTACCGTACTGTAGAAATTGGGCTCGTAAGGCTTATATTCAATAAACATTTTCCAGTCCTCAGGAAGTGTTTTGTATATGTCTTTTAAGCTATCTTCTGTATTTTGTAATGCCGATTGAAAATTAGTTTGCCCAGGGAAGTTAGAACCGTCTGCCAACCAAACAGTTAAGCTTTTTGAACCTAATTTCTCTCCAATCTTAACTACTTCAATGTTATGTGCAACAGCCTGTTCACGAGCAGCTTTGCTGGTATTACTTAAAGAGCCAAACTTATAACTCTCCTTACTGTTCTTTTGATCCTGAAAAGTGTTTGAATTCACGGCATCAAATAGGATGTCATGAGAATTTGCCAAATCTTTAATGGCATTGTAATCTGTAGGGACATCCCAAGGTATGTGTAATGATATGGCTCCTGCACTTTGCGTAAGTGAATGAATTAAACCAACATCATCTATTTTTAGCTCTAGACTTGAGGGCTCACCCTGAAATCCAAAACGTCCGAACCTCGTACCACCTGCACCCAATGCCCAACTTGGTATGGCTACCTGAAAATCCTGTAATTTTTTAACTATGGCGTTAACATCTTTACCCTTTTTTAAAAGTGTATAGGCTAAAAAATCGTAACGCTCATTATGCTCGGTGATTCCTGTTTTGTTGGTGTCACCAAGTTGACCTTTATCTATTTTCATAAAGTATTTCATTTTGAAAAATACTTCCATGGGTTAAACGACCCATGGAAGTAAAAAAAACAAACTAACTAACTCAGAACTAACTATCGTACAAATGCATTGGCCATACCGCCATCTACATTAATAATATTTCCTGTCGTCTTATTCAATACACCAACACAGGCAAAGACCCCATCGGCAATATCTTTAGGATAAATAATTTCATTTAAAAGGTTACGCTTTGCGTAATGGGCAGGAAGCTCTTCTACTGTAATTCCGTATGCTTTGGCACGACCTTCGGCCCAATCACCTTCCCATATTTTGCTTCCTACAATAACCCCATCAGGATTAACTGTATTCACACGTATTTTATCACCGCCTAATTCTGCAGCTAATAAACGAGCCATGTGTTGTTGGGCAGCTTTTGCTGTTCCATAAGCTACATTATTTGGACCTGAAACCAAACCATTTTTACTAGCAATGCTGATAAAATCACCACCCAAGCTTTGTTTACGCATGACAGCTACTGCTTGTTTCGCTAGCTCAAATTGTCCTTTTACAAGGACGTTCTGAAGAATATCCCAATCTTTCTCCGTAGTATCCTCTAAAGGTTTGGAAATGGCAAGACCGGCACTGTGAACAACGATGTCTACACCACCAAATTCCAAACAAGCCTTTTTATAAGCAGCTGCAACAGATTCACTTTTTGTTACATCACAAACGGCATAGCTAGCAACATCTCTAGCATATGTAGCGACGCCTTCTTTTAATCTATCTTCAACAATATCCGTCAATACAACATTGGCACCTTCTTCGGCCAATTTATCTGCAATAGCTTTGCCTATACCACCACCTGCACCGGTAACCAATGCTACTTTACGGGATAAAGGTTTTTCTTTTGGCATTCGCTGTAATTTTGCTTCTTCCAGTAACCAATATTCAATATCAAAAGCTTCTTGTCTTGGCAATGATGTGTATTCCGTAATAGCTTCTGCACCACGCATTACGTTAATGGCATTTACGTAAAATTCATTAGCAACACGAGTAGTTTGCTTGTTTTTAGCAAAACTGAACATACCTACTCCTGGATAGATGATGATGACCGGACTAGCATCTCTAACAGCAGGGCTATTAGCACGTTTATGGTTGTCATAATAGGATTGATATTCTTTTCTGTACTCTTCAAAAGCTGGACGTAATTTGGCAAGAACGGCTTCTGTATCAGAAAGGTCTTCTTTAGCATCTAGTTTTAATACTAAAGGCTGAATTTTAGTTCTCAAAAAGTGATCAGGACATGATGTTCCCATAGGCGCTAAGCGCTCTAAGTCATTACTATTTATGTACTCAAGGACAACATCACTATCATTAAAATGTCCGATCATTCTGTTTTCAGAAGAACAGAGGCCTCTTAGCATTGGCATAAGTTGAGCAGCTTTATCCAGACGCTCTTCTTTACCAAGACTTTTTATTTTTTGACCACCAAATACACTTCCGTTAGCGGCAATCTTTTTTTCTATGTATTCAGAAGCAGTTTCAATGACTTCAAGACTGTTCATGTAACATTCATGAGAAGTATCTCCCCAAGTAAAAAGTCCGTGGCTACCTAAAACTATCCCACGTATTCCAGGGTTGTCATTCAGGCATTTTTCTAATTGAAGACCCAAATCAAAACCTGGTCGTTGCCATGGTACCCAACCCATTGTATCTCCCCAAATCTCTTTGGTAACCTTCTCGCTATCCTTTGCTGCGGCAACCGCTATTAAAGCATCTGGGTGTAAATGGTCAATATGTTTAAACGGAAGTAAACCATGTAAAGGAGTATCAATAGAAGGTGCTTTACTGTCCAGGTCATAAATACAATGGTTAAAAAGACCCACCATGCGGTCTTCGTCTTCTAAACCACCGTAAACATTCTTTAAATTTCTTAATCGTTCGGTATAAAGACCTGCTATTCCAGCTTTGGTCAACGTACCAATATCTCCACCAGAACCTTTGATCCACATTACTTCCACATCCTCATTGGTCAATGGATCTTTTTCAATGGTTTTACAACTCGTATTTCCACCACCATAATTCGTTATTCTTAAATCTGCACCAAGAATATTTGAGCGATAAAGAAATAGAGCCACTTGGTCATCACCTAGTGCTGCTACTTTCTTTTCATCCCAAAGATGATCGACGTACTTGAATTGTTGTGTTTTATTTTTCATTTGAAGGGTTATTATGTTTGATAGCAAAAGTAGATTATGAAATAAAGCTTTGTGTCCTGTACTGTACCGCTTAGGTAAAAAATAAATATGTGTATTTTGGGTAAATTACCAAATTACATCTTTACTATTGTTGTATTATATGGCCATTGAAATTGAAAAAATAAAGACTTCAGCTAATGAATATATTTAATTTTATTAAAATTAACGAGAACTCAAGAGTACCCAAATATAGACAGATTGTGGACTCGATTATCTATAATATCTCTGCTGGAAATCTAAAGATGGATGATAAAATACCATCCATAAATATGTTTAGTGAAGAGTACCTTCTTTCTAGGGATACGGTAGAAAAAGCCTATAGTATTCTAAGGGAGCGAAAAGTTATTATTTCTATAAGAGGTAAGGGGTATTATATAGCACGAACCAAATTAATTTCAAAAGTCAATATCCTTTTTTTAATCAATAAATTGAGTTCGTACAAGATGCGGATTTATAATTCTTTTATAAATAGTATTGGTGGTAAATCGCACACAAATCTTTTCATTTACCATTGCGAGGAAGAGCTTTTTCTAAATCTTTTGGAAAAAAATAGGAATGCATACGATTACTATGTAATCATGCCTCATTTTAAAACTGAAAAATTAAAACATACCAGTTATACCCCTGAAGTAATTAAAGCCATTGATCAAATTCCAAAGGAGAAATTAATCATAATGGATAATCCTGTTGCCGAAATTAAAGGGAACTATATTGAAATTTATCAGGATTTTGAGAACGATATTTATAATGCATTAAAAGAAGGTTATGGTAAGATTTCTAAATATGAAAAACTGTTCATAACGTACCCCAAAGAATCGGTTTACCCTTATCCAAAAAGAATTTTACACGGATTCAGAAAATTTTGTAGCGAGCACTCCATAGATTTTGAAGTGCTGGATGAGATTTATGATGACATGATTCTAAAAAAAGGCGATTTATTCATAACCATAAGCGAGTCGGATTTGGTGAATCTTGTCAACCAAATACGGAACCAGGAATTTGAGCTAGGAAATGATATAGGTGTAATTTCCTATAATGATACGCCTCTAAAACAGTTACTGGGAATTACATGTATCTCAACAGATTTTAAAGCGATGGGAGAAACAACGGCCCGCATGATTATGGACAAGAAAAAAGGGAAAGTAAAAAACCCATTTCATTTTATCGACAGAAATTCAATTTAATCAAATCCGCTATTAATAATTATTTAGAGGTAACCCAAGTATTCTATTCTGTCAAGATTTTTATGAGTTCTTTGTTCGTAAAGTTCATAAATAAGACCATCTTTTAATCCCACTTTAGGAACAAGAATTTGGTCACTTCCCATTTCTTTTAGTACCCTTAAATAAATTTCAGAAGCAGGAATGATAACATCTGCCCTGTCCGGATTCATCTTTAAAATAGACATGCGTTGTTCGTAAGTGAACTCACTTACATAAGCTCGCAATGCTTTTAATTCGGCAAAAGAAATCGCCATGTTTGAAGCCTTGTTGGCTAGTCCGTAGAGCTTGTTAATGTTACCGCCAGTACCAATACCAACTATATTTTTTGATTTATAAAAACTTGTGGTATGAAGCCATTCTTTCATTGATGCAAAAACAGCCGCGCGTTCTTTTGCGGTTAATTGCCGTACTGATCCTATTTTAAAAGATCTACTTTGTATAAGTTTGCCGCCTTCTAGTAAATTAAGTTCTGTACTACCGCCACCCACATCAATATGCACATACTTTCTATTCTGTAACGTAGGCTTAATAGCTTTGTTTAAAATGCTCGCCTCCTTCTTGCCGCTAATGACATTGATTTTCATACCAACATCTTTCAGGATTTGATTGCTAACTTCATTCCCATTACTGGCTTCTCGCATAGCGGAAGTGGCAACGGCGTAGTAATCTTCCACTTCATACAGGTCTATTAAATGTTTAAAAGTGCTCATTAGCTTAACAAACTTCTCTTTTGTAGGCTGTGATATTTCACCTTTAGAAAATACATCGTGGCCCAATCGCAAAGGGAATCGTAATAATTGAAGGTTCTTAAAGCTGACTAAATCATCTTCTTCGTAAACCTTAACAACCTGTAACCTTATGGCATTAGATCCAATATCTATTGATGCTAGTTTCATTTAATGTGAAATTAATTTTAGCGAATCTGTTATAGAGCCAAAAGATAATTCAAATTTTTGATGAAAGCATATAGTTGTTCTATTTCAAACAACATAGAACAAAATTATCCACGGCAAATTAACCTCTGCCTTTGCAGTTACTCCTGTAGTACAGGATAGTACAGGACACTACAGCATGGTACAGGATGAGTTCTTAGAATCACCCATATATATTTGATAATCCCTTAAAGTTCCGCTCAAAATTTTAAGGATTTTATATAACTCAACTAAATACCTCAAGATTATGAAAAAAAGATTTCGAAGAAATTCTCAAGGATTTCTAATTGTTGTTACCCTCTTATGGGGTTTTGCAATGCAGGCACAAAGCGTTACCGTTACGGGTACAGTTATTTCGGCAGATGATTCACAAGCCTTGCCCGGGGTAAACGTAGTTGTTAAAGGTACAACTACTGGGTCTGTAACAGATTTTGACGGGAACTACAGTATTGTAGCTCCAAATGCCAATAGTATTTTGGTATTTACGTACATAGGTTTTACTGCTCAGGAAGTTGCTGTAGGTGGTAAAAGCCAGATAGATGTAACGATGACTGAAGATGCAGCACTTCTAGATGAAGTGGTTGTAGTGGGGTACGGCACCCAAATTAAGCGACAAGTAACAGGTGCGGTATCTACTATCCAAGCCAATGAGCTTGCTGATATTCCAGTTTCGCAGGTCACCCAAAAAATACAAGGTAGACTTCCGGGTGTTCAAATTAACCAGACTACGGGTAAACCGGGTCAGGGTATGTCTGTACGTATTAGAGGGCAATTATCGGTTTCCGGTGGTAGTGATCCTTTATACGTAGTAGATGGTTTTCCTATTTCTGGAGGTATCAATTCTATAAACCCAGATGAAATTCAAGACATTACGGTGCTGAAAGATGCTGCTTCTACCTCACTTTATGGTTCTAGGGCTGCGAACGGTGTTGTATTGATTACTACCAAAAGTGGAAAATCTGGTGAAACAAGTGTAAGTCTAAATATGACCACCAGTATGCAAAGTGTTCCGCAACGTGGAAGAATTGATATGATGGATGCTGTTCAGTTCGCTCAATTCAAAAAGGAGTATTATGAAGATCAAGGGAGTCCGGTTCCAGATATTTTTCAAAATCCTTCTCAATATGAAGGCCAGACCAATGATTGGTACGATGCACTTTTAAGAACAGCACCTATGACCAATTACAATCTTAGCATCACTTCTAATAAGGACAAACTAAAAACATCGGTTATTTTGGGGTTCTTTGATCAAGAAGGTGTGGTTTTAGGTTCGGATTACAAACGGTATTCACTTCGGGCAAACCTGGAATATAAGTTAAACGATAAGGTTCGTATTGGATTAAATATAGCACCCAACCATATTATTGATAACGTACCAAGAACAGATGGTACTAGAGGTACTGGTCTTTTGTTTAATGCATTGCATACGTGGCCCATTATGCCTATTAATAATCCAGATGGTACAAGAACGGAGTTTAATAGATTTCCAGCAGATACGGGAAATATATTTTCTTATGCTAACTGGTTAAATTCTGCTGAGCGGATTAAAGATGAAACCACAAGTGTTAATATTTTATCTAACGCTTTTCTTGAATATAAACCTATTGAAGGTCTTGCTATTAAAACTAGTTTAAATGCAGAATTATATAATGAGCAATATGAATTCTTCAGCCCTACTAATGCAACTTATTCAATCAATAGACCCGTACCTACTAATAATGAGGCTATTTGGGACGATCGAAATACGTTTTCTTGGTTGAATGAAAATACGGTTACATATGATAAAAGTATTGGTGATCATACTTTCTCGGTCTTAGGTGGTTTCACCTATCAGAAATATCGTCAAGACCGTAACAGATTACAGGCGTCTGATTTTGCAGATGATCGTTTACCAACGATACAAGGGGCGACTAATATTAACAGGAATGGTACTTTTGATGAAGTAAGGGAATGGAGTTTAGTTTCCTTTTTATCAAGACTTACGTATAATTACAAAGGAAAATACCTTTTAACAGGTTCTATTCGTAGCGACGGTTCTTCAAGATTTGGATCAGAGAACCGTTGGGGTACTTTTCCATCTGTTTCTGCAGGTTGGATTGCTTCTGATGAATCTTTCTTAGAAAATTCAGAGACCATATCTTTACTTAAACTAAGAGGTAGTTATGGGGTAACAGGTAACAATAACATTGGTAATTATACACAGTATGCTTTAATAGACAATACGGTAAATGCAGTTTTTGGAGATACTTTTGCTCCAGGCTCTGCGGTGAACTCACTTTCAAATTCAAACTTGGGTTGGGAAACTACCAAACAATTTGATGCTGGACTAGATTTAAGTCTGTTTAACGATAGGGTGTCTTTTGTTTATGATTACTATACTAAGAATACCACAAACTTATTGTATAACGTACAAGTGGCTCAAGAATCTGGGTTTTCAAATTTCAGTGATAATATTGGTGAGATTCGTTTTTGGGGTCATGAGTTTGCTTTAAACACTGTAAATACTACAGGTAAATTTAAATGGACAACCAACGCTAATATTTCATTTAATAGAAATAGAGTGGAAGCTTTGGCAGATGGTATAGATAGAGTTTATGGTCCAGGTGGATGGCACATAACAAAGGTAGGTGAGCCTTTTGGTCAGTTTTATGGTCATGTTTCTGATGGTGTGTATCTAAACCAACAAGACTTGGATAGTTCACCACAGGTGCCAGGGCGTTCTACAGTTGGTAGTATTAAATTAGTAGATGTTAATGGAGATGGTATTATAACCAATGGAGGTGATGAGGATGATCGCGCCATTACAGGCAGCCCTTTTCCAGATTTTACTTATGGGATTACGAACACCATTAAATATGGAAATTTTGATTTTTCAGTTGTGGGTACGGGTTCACAAGGAAATCAATTGTTGGTACGGCACTTGTTCAGTACAACAAACTTAGATGGTGTTTTTAATCTTCTGTCAGATGTTGAAAATCGTTTTAGATCTGTTGAAAATCCTGGTGATGGTTTCTATGGTACTACTGTAGGTGGTGGTAATGTTACCGGTATAGAAAGAGATTGGATAAACGATCGTTTTGTAGCAGATGCTTCTTATTTTAATATTAGAAATATCACTTTAGGTTATACTTTGCCAGGATTGGAGAAGTATTTTAAATCTGCTAGAATATATGGGTCTATTCAAAACGTGCATATTTTTACAAAATATTGGGGTGGTCCAAACCCTGAAGTTAGTGTGCAGAACAATGGAGATGGCGATGGTGGTAACCTTGCTTCTGGTGTTGATATCTCAGGATATCCTGTTCCAAGGATATTTAGTCTTGGTTTAAACTTAAACTTTTAAATCAAAAACTATGATGTCCAAAAATATTTCACTTTCGACAAATTTTAAAACTGAAAAAATGAAAAAGATATTCTATTGTATCGTAGCCTCGATGACTTTTTTGGTCAGCAGTTGCGATGATGAATTAACTATATTTCCCGAGGACTCCTTGAGTGTTCCTACGTTCTTTAAAACAGAAACGGATTTTACGCAAGCAGTAAACGGAGCTTATGTTCCATTACGCCTAATTAATGACCAGGCGAAGCCGTATTTAGCAGAAATGCATTCCGATAATACATATTTTGCTCGTAACACGGCTTTTGGGGCAACGGACAATCAAGAGGATATTGCAGATCATTCTATACCTAGTGACGGTGGTATTACCGCCAATAGATGGGTGAAACAAATTTATGAGGAGTATTATCAGATTGTTGCTCGGACCAATCAAATTTTGACCACTATTGATGAGGCGGAATTTGATGAAACAGCCAAAGCAAACCTAAAAGGACAGGCATTGTTTTTGAGAGCCTATTCATATTTTGAACTCGCGCAGTTGTTCGGTAGTGTGCCTATGCATCTAGAACCTGTATTAGATCGTGATGGGGCAGCTTTACCTCTTTCTAGCGAGGATGAACTGTATGTGCAAATTATTGAAGATGCCAGAGCAGCAATAGGATTGTTACCGCTTAAATCTGACCAAGAAGCGGGTAGAGCAACGCTGGGCGCTGCTCAAACGCTATTGGCTAATGTTTATATCGTACGTGAGCAATGGAGCGAGGCAGAAACTTTATTAAAAGCAGTTGTAGCCAGTAATGAATACATGCTAATGCCTAATTACGAAGATGCTTTCTCCGGAAATAGTGAAAACAAAAACAACATGGAGTCTGTTTTTGAAATTCAATACAGAGAAGGAGCAGAAGGCTTAAATGGCAACTTTTTATATAACTTCCTCCCAAGACCAATTACTGCAGAAGAAGTTGGTGCAATTACGGGAACGTCAAATCCACAGCCTGTAAACGGTGAAGGAAACAATATTCCAACACCGGACATTATTGATGCTTATGAAGATGGAGATTTAAGAGAAGATGCTTCCATTATGTACGTTACCATTAGCGAGAGCTTTTGGGAAGATGGTGTTTACCCTATTATTAAAAAATATGTTGAGCCACATGCATTACATGGTAATCATGGTATGAACTGGCCAGTATATAGATATTCAGAAGTGTTGTTATTCTTAGCAGAAGCTTTGGAAGAACAAGGTAAAGCAGGCGAAGCTCTTCCTTATTTAAATGAAGTTCGTACACGTGCTGGTCTTGGTGAACCGACAGGTGATTTAAGTGAAGCAATTTTTAATGAACGAAGGGTGGAACTCGCTTTTGAAAACAAAAGATGGTTTGATTTGGTAAGAACGGGTCGTGCAATAGATGTTATTACTGCTCATGGTAATAAAATAAAAGCTAATCCTGTTGACTATTACTATCCTGCAGGTGTAGAACCAAGAGGTAATGTTTTTACCAATATTTCTGAACGATACGCTCTTCCTGCTTCGGAGTCCTCTCTGAATCCTAATTTTTAATTAAATTAACCAGGAACGATTTAGAATGCAAACAATTAAAGGTCATGGATATCCATGGCCTTTAATCATAAAAAGAATCTGTAGAAAATTTGTTGTTGGAAATTACCGATAACTATAGAGTGGATTAAGTTTGTCTTAAACTTAGGTAACTTATCAAAAGGTTACCTAGGTTTCTTTGATTGCAAATAGTAGAACCGTGATAATCGAAAAAAAAATATGATGTATAAAAATAGTAGAACAGTATCTAAATATTTGGCTGGTAGCTTTATTGCCCTATTGCTGCTTGCATATGTTCAATCATGCAAAGAAAAAAAGCAAGAAGCAACGGTGGACACTGTAGTTAAAATTCTAGAGGAAGGAGATGGCTTTGTAAATATTTTTGATGGCGAAACTTTAACGGGTTGGAAAGGTGATCCTAATTATTGGCGTGTAGAAAATGGTGCGTTAGTGGGTGAGGTAACCCCGGAAACTCTTTTAAAAAGTAATACTTTTATTATCTGGCAGGGAGGTCAACCAGATGATTTTGAATTGAAGTTGGAATTTAAAATCGCTGAATCAGGGAATAGTGGTATTAATTATAGAAGTGATTTGATTGATACAATTCCAAATGCTATGAAAGGCTACCAAGCAGATATTGACGGTAAGAGAAGATATACGGGTCAAAACTACGAGGAGAAAAAAAGGGCTACCTTGGCCTATAGAGGAGAAAAAGTAACTATTAATAGTCAAGATACTCCTGACGTTGAAGGTTCTTTGAGAGCTAATGTAAAAAGCAACTGTTGGCAGAGCAGGGAAGTGGTAGGTTCTTTGGGCGAATCAGATTCCCTGAAGACAAAAATAAAGAGTGAGGATTGGAACGAGGTACACCTTATTATTAAAGGTAATAGACTTCAACATTATATAAATGGAGTTTTAATGAGTGATGTAAATGATGAAGACACTATAAATAGAAAGTTAAAAGGATATTTAGGAGTACAGGTTCATGTAGGTCCGCCAATGAAGGTTGAATATAGAAATATTAGGCTGAAGAATTTGTAGTAGTATAAATTCGTAAAGAAAGATAATTATATGAGTGAATTACAAGATTTTCAAAAGTTAGTTATTTCAAATGCAAGTCATCTCCAAGG
This sequence comes from Zobellia barbeyronii, assembly GCF_018603515.1. GTDB lineage: Bacteria > Bacteroidota > Bacteroidia > Flavobacteriales > Flavobacteriaceae > Zobellia > Zobellia barbeyronii. Next base: position 885,525 of record NZ_JACATN010000002.1, on the reverse strand, counting down.
ATTATCTGTTGGTGATAAAGCTCCAGATTTTACTTTGCCAAATGCTGTAGGTACAGATATTACGCTATCTGAAATGCTAAAATCAGGCATTGTGGTTATTAAATTTTACCGTGGTGAATGGTGTCCTATTTGCAATTTAGACCTTAAAGAAGTACAAAGTAAACTATCGGAAATTAAATCTTTTGGAGCTTCATTTTTAGCAATCAGTCCGCAAAGTCCGGATAGTGCACTAACGGCAAAAGAAAAGAATAATTTAGATTTTGAAGTACTTAGTGATGCTGATCAGAAAGTAATTAAAGCGTACGGTCTTCAATTTGATCCGGGTGAGGATTATCATGCACGACGTGATTTAACACTTCTAAATGGCGACGGTTCAAAAACTCTTCCTATACCGGCTACTTTTATTATCAACACCAATCAAACAATTGAAGAAGCCCATGTTGAAGCAAACTATACAGAAAGAATGGGTGTAGACGAAATACTCAGGATACTTAAAGTGATAACAAAGAAAGCTTAATTTGTGAGCTAGGTATAGAAAACAATTAAACGGTTAAATATATCAGTTCTCAGGACAGCACAGGATGGGTAATGTCTCTATAGCATATAAGTTTGAAGAAGATTTTTTCTAACTTCTTAGTTTTAACCTGAACGCCTAATTTCAGGGGAAATTGACAAATACCTGATTTATGAGAATACCAGTTTTGGCATTAATTTTTCTTTGCGGATGTATACTACCGCTAAAGGCACAAAAAACAGTACAGAAACAACAAGCAAACAAGCCCAATATAATTTTTATTCTAACGGATGACCAGCGTTTTGATGCACTGGGTTATGCGGGAAACAAGCTTATTTCTACTCCAGAAATGGATAAATTGGCTAAGAAAGGCACCTATTTTGAGAATGCTATGGTAACCACACCAATCTGTGCCGCCAGTAGAGCTAGCATTTTAACAGGGCTTTACGAACGTACGCACAATTTCAATTTTCAAACAGGAAATATTAGAGAATCGTACATGGCTGAATCCTATCCTTCTATTTTAAAAGAGAATGGATATTTTACTGGTTTCTATGGTAAATATGGAGTCCGTTATGATAACCTAAAAAATCAGTTTGATGAATATGAGTCTTATGACCGTAATAATGAATATAAAGACAAGCGTGGTTATTACTATAAAACCTTAGGTAAGGACACGGTTCATTTAACACGCTACACAGGACAAAAAGCTATTGACTTTATTGCAGATGTAAAAACAGACAAACCTTTTTGTCTTTCCTTGAGTTTTAGTGCTCCTCATGCCCATGACGGGGCTGAAGACCAATATTTCTGGCAAACGGAGTCAGATGCTTTGCTTCAGAATATAAATATGCCTGATGCAGATTTGGGAGAAGACAAATACTTTGAGGCTCAACCTAAATTTGTACGTGACGGCTTTAACCGTTTACGTTGGACGTGGCGTTATGATACTCCGGAAAAATATCAGCATAGCGTAAAAGGATATTATAGAATGATATCTGGAATAGACCGGGAAATTGCCAAAATCAGGACTGAGCTAGAGAAGAAGGGACTTGCAGAAAACACGGTTATTATTCTAATGGGAGATAACGGTTACTTTTTAGGTGAACGCCAGCTTGCGGGGAAATGGTTGTTATATGATAATTCCGTTCGGGTGCCTTTAATTGTATATGATCCACGGGTTAAAAGGCAAAAAGATAGTGATGCTCTAGCGTTGAATATAGATGTACCATCTACTATTTTAGATTTAGCAGGAATTGCCCAACCAAAAACATGGCAAGGCAAAAGTCTTATGCCTATAGTAGAAAAAACGAAGAAAGACTTTGAGCGAGATACCGTCTTGATTGAGCACCTTTGGGAGTTTGATAATATTGCGCCAAGCGAAGGAATCCGTACCAAAAATTGGAAATATTTCCGTTATGTCAACGACCAGTCTTTTGAAGAACTTTACAATTTAGAAGACGATCCTAAAGAGATTAACAATTTGGCAAAAGATTCAAAATATGCCGAAAAGTTAGCAGCTTTTCGCAACAAAACAAATGACCTTATTCTTGAGCTTTCCGATGACTATTCTAAAGGTCCTAGTGATTTGGTTGTGGAGTGGATACGAAACACAGAAGGGGTTACCGTAATTGATACTAAACCAGAATTTGGATGGGTTGTGCCGGACGGAGCGGTTTCACAATCGGCCTATCAAATATTGGTTGCTTCATCTAAACAGAACATTACCAATAATATTGGTGATGTTTGGGATAGCAAGCAAATAAGAACTAGCGCTTCTTCCGAAATAGAGCATGAAGGTACAGCGTTGAAAAGCGGAGAGACTTATTTCTGGAAAGTACGCATTTGGGATCAAGACAATCGGCTTTCACGCTATTCTCAAAGTCAGTTTTTTACTACGGGAAGTCCTAAAGCTACTATAACCACTCCCAACAGTTTTCAAATTGATAAAATAAAACCAGTCAAATTTGAAAAAAGAGGTGAAACCTATTTTATGGATTTTGGAAAAGCAGCTTTTGCAACTTTAGACTTTACATATAAAGCTAAAGTTAGTGATACGCTTATTTTTAGAATAGGAGAACAGCTAGAAGGTGAAAACATCAACAGAACACCTTTCCACAGAAGTCATATCAGATATCAAGAAATTAAAATGGCTGTAAACCCTGATCAAACAGAATACCAACTTCAGGTACAAGTAGATGAAAGGAATACAAGACCAGGCAAGGCGCTACCGCTTCCAAAAGATTTTCCAGTTTTAATGCCGTTTAGATATGTTGAGGTAGATGGAGCAAAAGAAGCTGTTACAGCAGAAGATTTTACATTATTAGCACATCATAGTTATTGGGAAGATGACGCTAGTAGTTTCAAAAGCTCGGATGATATTTTGAACCAAGTTTGGGAAATCTGTAAATACACGATTAAGGCCACTACTTTTAATGGACTTTATGTAGATGGTGATCGTGAGCGTATTCCTTATGAGGCAGACGCGTATTTGAATCAATTAAGCCATTACACCACCGATCGAGAATATGCCATTGCAAGGCAGACCATGGAATATTTTATGGAACACCCAACCTGGCCTACCGAATGGCAACAGCACGTGGCGCTCATGTTTTATGCAGATTATATGTATACGGGAAATACAGAGCTTATTGAGAAGTATTATGACCAGTTAAAATACAAAACTCTTTATGAGCTTTCAAATGAAGAAGGGTTGATTACTTCTACTAAAATGACGCCTGAGTTAATGAAGAATTTAGGTTTTTCTCCACAGTTAAAGGAGACCTTTAGGGATATTGTAGATTGGCCATCTGCAGGTTGGGGAGGAGACCCATCAAATAAAGGAGAACGTGATGCCTATGTTTTTAAAGATTATAATACCGTAGTGAATGCATTCTATTACCAGAATATGAATATCATGTCCGAATTTGCAAAAGTTTTAGGTAAAACAGAGGAAGCAAGAGACTTTGAACTTCGTGCTTTAAAAGCTAAAAAAGCGGTCAATGAAAAAATGTTTGATTCGGAACGAGGTATTTATGTAGACGGTATAGGAACTGACCATGCTGCCTTACATGCTAATATGTTGCCCTTGGCTTTTAATATGGTTCCTGAGGAACATATTTCCTCTGTTGTGGAGTACGTGAAGTCACGTGGAATGGCGTGTAGTGTTTACGGTTCGCAATATTTAATGGACGGTCTTTATAATGCTGGGGCGGCAGATTATGCTTTGGAACTGTTAACTGATACAAGTGATAGAAGTTGGTACAATATGATCCGTATTGGTTCTACTATGACCTTGGAAGCTTGGGATTTGAAGTATAAGAATAATCTAGATTGGAACCATGCTTGGGGAGCTGTGCCGGCTAATGCCATCCCACGTGGACTTTGGGGAATTCAACCTAAAACACCGGGATTCGGAATTGCTACTATCAAACCTCAAATGAGCGATTTAAAAAATAGTAGTATTGAAGTGCCGACTATAAAAGGAACGATAAAAGGAAGCTACAAATATGAAACTCCTAGGCTTCAAATTTTCGAAATTCAAATACCGGCTAATATGGTTGCGGAATTTGAAATAGCTCCATCACCAGGAAAAGAACTCATGCACAATGGTAAAAAAGTAAACGCTGCTTTTGGCTCTGTACGTTTGGAACCAGGTAAGCATGAAATTAAATTAGTAGTTAATTCTTTTTAAAGTTTCTTTAGTTTTTTAATTGTAAAAGGTACATTTATAAAAACATAAGCATAAAGATTAGCCAAATTTTGGAGAAGCCAAAACCGGCAATATCCTGTTATAAGGTCATTCAGACCGCTTTTTATTACAAGATTTTAAAATTAAAGAATAACAATAATGAAAACATCTAGAAGAAGTTTTATTCAGAAAACAGCATTGGGAACTACGGGTGCTATATTGGGTAGTTCTAGCTTATCGGCTAAGAGTTACAGAAAAGTGATGGGCGCCAATGATAGGATTCAGGTTGCCATTGCAGGTCTGGGGCGCCGTGTTAGTGCTATGTATACACCAATAGAGTTAAAGAGTAATAATGTAGAGCTGTTATACCTCTGTGATGTAATGGAGAGTCAGCGTGTAAAAGCCGCTACGGAAATGTCTACCAGATTGGGTTATACTCCAAAACTTGAAAACGATATTAGAAAAGTTCTTGAAGATAAAAAAGTAGATGCGTTGTTTAACTTAACTCCTGATCATTGGCATGCTCCAGGTTCTATAATGGCGTTAAAGGAAGGAAAACATGTTTACGTAGAAAAGCCATGTAGCCATAACATGGCAGAAAATGAATTACTTGTTGCCGCCCAGAAAAAGTACGATCGTGTGGTGCAAATGGGGAACCAACAACGTTCTGCGGAGCATAGCATTGATATTATAAGGCAAATTCATAATGGTGTAATCGGTAAGCCATATAAGGCGGTTGCTTTTTTTAGTAGTAAACGAGGAGAGGTGCCACTTCAAAAAGCAGCACCCATTCCTGCAGGTCTGGATTGGGAATTATTTCAGGGACCCGCTGTTCGTCGTGATTATACTTCTGAAACGTGGAATTACAATTGGCATTGGTACGGATGGAATTATGGTACGGCAGAATTAGGTAACAATGGTACACATGAATTAGATGTAGCACGTTGGGCGTTGCAAGTAGACTTTCCAAATCATGTAGAGGCAGATGGTATTAAATCAGCCTTTGTAGATGACGGTTGGGAAATGTACGATACTATGGAAGCTACTTTTAAGTTCGATAATAATACGACCATTAAATGGGATGGTAAAAGTAGAAATGGATATTCTACCTATGGTGGAGGTCGTGGTACAATTATATATGGTAGCGAAGGTAGTGTCTTTGTAAACCGAAACTTATACAAGCTTTATGACAGAGGTGGTAATTTGGTAAAAACTGTTAACGCAAAAACGCAAGAAGGCGGAATTGAGCTTGGCGGCGGCGGCGGAATGACTACCATACATGTTGGTAATTTTTTCAATACCATTAGAGGTAAAGAAACTTTACAAGCACCAATAGATGATGCATCAAAAAGTATGGCATTAGTTCACTTTGGTAATGTAGCCTATAGAATTGGTAATGGTTTTGACATAGACTCCAAAACTGGAAGAATGCTAGATCGTAAAGCATTGGCTTTATGGGGTAGGGAATACGCCAAAGGCTGGGATGTAAAACTTTAGTTTTTCAAATATTAAATTCGGGGGTAAAGTGGCTTTGGTCATTTTACCCCCGAATTTTTTAATTTCATTTTTTTATCTAAGTAGAGTCTTTACATAACAGTTTCGTATGAGTGAAATTCATTTGCTGAATGGTTAATTCTATTATAATTTTTTGGAATACGAAGTTGGTTTTTTTTGCGTTTTGCTGTTAGAGCCAATACCAATTTGAAATATGAAAAACTCCATTATCAGTGTACTGATTTTACTTATGTTTTGCTCTGCGAGCAACGCACAACTTGTTGATAGATCTATCAATGGTATCCAAACGGGATTATTAGGTATATGGTGGCATAATGAATCAAAATTGGTTCATCGTTGGGCGCTTCGAACTGAAGTTGGTTATGCAGCTCCCACTTACGAAAGAAACGTATATAGAGCGGAGGCAACCCGGAGTCATAATTATTTTTATCCAGTTTTTCAACCTGTATTAACTTTCGAACCCCGCTGGTATTATAACTCTCGAAAAAGGATAGGTAATAGTAACAATACATTTCATAATAGTGGTAATTATGTGACGATTGCTTTTCAATATTATCCTAAATTTTTGGCATATTCACCATCGGGAAATAGCGAGGAACCTTTAGTTTTTGATGGGGAAGAACCGAATGGAGGTTTGTTTATTACACCTACATGGGGAATGCGTCGTAATATAAATTATCGTTGGAATTTTGAAATAGGAGCTGGTTTAGGTTTTGATATTTTAGAAACTCAAAAAAGAAAAACAGTTAAGGAAGCTGGACATATGGGTAATGACTTTGTTTTCAATGTTCATCTTCGAATTGGTTACAAATACGGCATGAAAGAATGAAAAAAGCATAATTTTTTTTCTACCATCATACCTTTTTAAATCTTCTTTTTTTTATTTAAGATATTGATTTATAGTTAATTGGTATAAGGAACAGTGCCTGTCTCATCCAATGTATAACCCCATTTTTTGACGTATTCCAAACCGGGAAGAAATTCATCTCCGGTTTCCTTCAAACGTTCATATAACAATTTTTCCATATTGTCTTGCAAGGAAGTGGCGCCTTCGTTGCCTACAAGATTATATAGCTGGTATGGATCATTTTTATTATCAAAAAGTAACCATGGGCCTTCCAAACTTCTGGCATAAGTGTACTGTTGGGTTATTATGGCTCTGTACTCTCTACCACCATATTTTACCCTGTTCCATTGGCCAAAGGGCTGTACACAGGTTAATAAAGTTACATCTCCTATTTGTTCTTTTCCCTCCATATAAGGTCTATAATCTAATCCCTCTACCGTATTTGGTATAGAAATATCACACAGACTCAAAAGAGTAGGCATGATATCTTCGGAATTCATCAACGCATTTCTTTCTCCAGTATCGATTTTGAATTTTTCAGGAATATGATATAGCATGGGCACACGTGCAGATTCTTCATAAGGCTGCTGCTTTTTATAGGCTCCGTGAGAACCTAACAAATCGCCATGGTCCGCAGTAAAAACAATAATGGTGTTGTCATACTGTCCGGAATCTCTCAAGTTTTGAATAAGCTTACCAATCATATCATCAAGTGCGGCTATGTGGGCGTAATACCCGGCTAAATCTTTCTTAGCCTGTTCCTTTAGGTTATCAGGTACATTTCTGCGAAGTTGAATCTTAGCTGGGTCAAACCTATTTCTGTATTCCTCAGGAGCGGTATGATATGGGGCATGTGGAGTGCCATAGGAAAGAATCATCATATAGGGGTTCTCAGAAGAGTTTCTATTTTGAATATAATCAATGGCGGCATCGGTCTGTTTAAAAGTATCATAGCCATCCCATATTTTTCTGTCCGGGTCATCATTATCATAGTAAACGGATTCATTATAATCGTGGGTGCATTCATTGCCCTTCCAGAATTTAAATCCTTGCCTTCTTTCACCGGGAGCAACATTTTGTAATCTCCCATGACCATCTAAATGCCATTTACCAATGTAACCAGTATCATATCCTTCCTTATTGAATACTTTGGCAATGGTCACGGCATTGGTGTCTAGCTGTACATCGTTCATGAAGACTCCATGTGTCAACGGGCGTTGTCCCGTTAAGAGTGAAGCTCTAAAAGGTGAACACACAGGCATACCTGAAACTGCATTTTTAAAATTTACGCTCGCTGCTGCCAATTCATCTAGGTTGGGAGTACTAACATTAGGGTCTCCTGCATAGCCCATAGCTTGAGCCCGCCACTGATCCGTAAGGATTACAAGAACATTAGGGCGACTATTATCTTGAGACTCTACAACCGTTTCTTTTTTCTTTTCGTTGCAAGAAACTGCTATGGATAATATGCAAATCAATGGTAGATATTGGTGAAAGAATTTATGTTTCATAGGAGGGCGTTAGTTTTTAATACTCTAGAGCTTGTTGACAACAAGAGAATTTCATTCTACAGCAAGATAATGGGCTCAAATTTCAAAAGTATCCTGTACTATGTGGTCAATACCCCACTTCTTTTATCAGCCTCTGTCTTTTATTATTGGAGATTAACAGCACTGTACAGGATACATAACCTTTTTTGAGGAGTTATTTTTGAGGAGCTAGTTTTTATCTCTTAATGGGTTGTCTACTCAGAGCAGTTTTAATATTCAGATGTAACTCATGAATGCATCATTAAGTAGATTATTAAACCATTTTAAACGTAAGCTGAAGCTCCCGAAAAACTAAATGTAATCCAACAGAAAATGATTAGAAAGGCATTTAAAATGAAAGTGTATCCTGATAATATAGAGGAGTATACCAAAAGACATAATCCTATTTGGCCTGAGCTTCAAAAAGTCCTAAAAGACCATGGTGTTCATAACTACAGTATCTTTTTAGATGAAGAGACTTCTTTTCTGTTTGGCTATGCCGAGGTAGAATCTGAAGAAAAATGGAATGCACTAGGTGATACTGAAGTTTGTAAAAAATGGTGGAAATATATGGCAGGCCTCATGGAAACAAATGCAGATTATAGTCCGGTTTCTACAGATTTAAAACACATTTTCCATTTACCATAAATGATTGATTGCTTTTCAGTTTTATAATTAAAAAATAAATTACAAGAGCTGGTAAAACACCACTCATTACTTTTCTAAACTAATACACATGAACAAGAAAAAAATAACCATTTTTATATTCATTTGGTTCAATGTACTCGTGGCTTTTGGTCCTATTGCTAGTCAAGATAAAAGTCCAAATATTATTTATATCCTAGCAGATGATTTAGGGTATGGTGATGTAAAGGCATTTAATCCTAATGGGAAAATCCCGACACCAAATATGGATGCCATGGCAGCAAATGGTATTAAGTTTACAGACGCTCATACATCATCTGCGGTCTGTTCCCCAACCCGGTACGGTATTTTAACGGGACGTTACAATTGGCGTAGTTCCTTAAAAAGTTTCGTGTTAAGCGGGTATTCCAAGTCATTGATAAAGCAAGAGCGCACAACCGTTCCCGAAATGCTAAAAACACAAGGATATGCCACGGCTTATATCGGAAAATGGCATCTTGGTTGGGATTGGGCAATTGAAGATAAAGACGCCAATTTGGAGCATAATAAACTAAATGCTAACCCAAAGGTGGATTTTTCAGTACCGGTCAAAAATGGCCCGTCTACACACGGGTTTGATTATTCGTTCGGTTTTTGTGGTTCGCTAGACATGGCTCCCTATGTGTATATAGAAAATGATATGCCAACCATGGTGCCGACTAAAACTACGATTTCAGTAGATGAAAAGGGCATTTGGAGAAAAGGACTTACTTCAGATGATTTTGTGCATGCCAATGTATTACAGGATTTAACGGATAAAGCTGTTGATTATATAGAGAAGAATGCAAAGAAAACTTCGCCTTTCTTCCTGTATTTTCCTTTACCTGCCCCGCACACCCCAATTTTACCAACTACGGAATTTTTGGGCAAGAGTAACACCAATATGTATGGAGATTTTGTGATGCAAGTAGATGATGTGGTTCGTCAAATACGGGAGACACTCAAAAGTCAAGGTATTTCAGAAAATACACTTTTAGTTTTTACAAGTGACAATGGGTGTTCTCCAAAAGCCGATTTTAAAGAGCTTGAAAAAGTAGACCATGATCCAAGTTATGTTTATAGAGGAACAAAGGCAGATATATTTGAAGGTGGACACCGCGTTCCTTTTATAGTGGAGTGGCCAAGTAAAGGATTGAAAAATTCAAGCACCGATAAGGTTATCTGTACAACTGATTTCTTTGCAACATGTGCAGAATTGACGGGATACCAAATTCCAGATACAGAAGCGGAAGATAGCTACAGTATGCTTTCTTTGATTAAAGGAGATAACGATGAAGATATTCGCGAATATACAGTCCACCATTCTATTGATGGGTCTTTTGCTATAAGACAAGGTGATTGGAAACTAAGTGTTTGTTCGGGTTCTGGAGGTTGGAGTTATCCACGACCACAAGATGTAGAAAAAGAGAAACTTGATTTGCCGGATATGCAGTTATACAACTTAAAAGACGATATAGGTGAAACCAAAAATTTAATTGCGGCCAATCCTAAAAAAGCCAAAGAACTAAAAAAAGCCCTTAAAAAAATCATTCTGGATGGGCGTAGTACCTCTGGAAAGAACCAAGAGAATGATGGTATGGAAGGGTGGAAACAAATTGAAATGATTGTAAATTAGGAATGCTCCAACTTCAAAATATGAATAGTAGAAAATGGTTGGTAATTTGTGTGATTTTACTTTTAGGGATTATAACAGAAGCGTGCAGTAAGCCAAATACGTATGTTTTAAAATCCCCAAACCAATCCATTGAATTGACTATTAACAATACTGATGGTGCACTAAACTATGAGATGTATTGGAATGGACAACAGATAGTTCAAAATTCCGAGTTGTCCATTTTTCCGAATACAAAAGTGAAAATAACGGACACCAAGGTGAGCTCCGTTGATAATACTTGGAACCCGGTTTGGGGGCAATTCAGTGAGATTCAAGACACCTATAATGAGCTAGAGATATTCTTAGATTATGAAGGTGTTCCTGCTACTTTGTATGTTCGGGCCTATGATGGTGGCAGTGCTTTTCGTTTCGTAATTAATGAATTGCTAGTAGATGCAGAACCTGCCTTTTATATTGAATATGGACTCTCCGCAGGCGATGAAGTTTATATGCCGGCAGGGGAAAGTATGCCTAAAGGTCCTATTGTTTTAAATGATTTGGCGCAGATGGATTCAATTCCGTACCGTTGGCAAGTGCCTTTGGTTGTAGAGACCGAGCAAAGCAAATATATCTCACTTTTAGAATCTGATTTGGTAAGTGCTCCGGGTTTTTCCGTTATCGATTTTGAATACGATAAGGAAAAAGGAAAACTCATTTCCAATAACGAATTTACTTCCCAAGAAAAGAAGGTGGTAACACCTTGGCGCTTGATACTTTTGGAAGAAAACATAGGTGATTTACTTACCAACACCGTACCACAAAACGTAGCTGCGCCATTAGCTCTTGAAGATACTTCATGGATTAAGCCCGGAAAAACGGTATGGGATTGGCGTGTACATGGGTATACCGCAGCAGATGGATTTACTTACGGAATAGATACGGAAAGCTATTTGCGATTTATAGATTTTGCAGCTGAAAACGGTATTGAATATTTTATGATCGATGATGCTTGGTATACCAATGTTTCTGAAGGACATATTGAAATGTCCGATAAACTCGATTTGCAAAAGGTAATGGACTATGCAGAAGAGAAAGGCGTGTCCGTACTATTATATTATGATAGACGAGAAGGGGATTACGGAGATGCTGCGCTTTTCCAGTATTATAAAGAATTGGGTGCCAAAGGAATTAAATATGGTTTCATGGGTAGTAATGTTTCTTTTACAAGGGATGCTATTCAGAGGAGCGCAGCAAGCGAACTGTTAATTGACTTTCATGATAGTCCGGTACCGTTTACGGGGGTTACAAGAACGTATCCTAATGCCATAACAAGAGAATATTGCCACGCCCAGCAAGACTCCAGACGAGCTTTCACCCCACAAGCCTTTATTCGTATGGCATTGATTAATGCTTTGCAAGGTCCGTTAGATATGAACAATGGTGTTTTTGATATCACCGGAGTTAATGCAGGGGAAAGAGAAAAAGGACCGAAAGCCAAAAACTTGTATACCACGGTCACTGCGGAAGCAGCCCGAACCTTAATCATTTTTAGCGGCCTAGTTTGTATTCCGGATGCGCCGGAAGCTTATTCCGAAAAAAGTGACCTATTTGAGTTTATTAGGGAAATGCCCGTAGGACAATGGGATGAAACAAAAATACTCCATGCCAAAATGGATGCCTATATTTCTACGGCAAGAAGGCATAATGAATCCTGGTTTATCGGTTCCGTGCATAATGAGCCCGGAGGCACTTTGCTTGTTACGTTAGATTTTTTAGAGGCCGGAAAGGAGTATGATATTACGTATTATGAGGATACGGATAAAACTCATTTTAAAACTAATCCGGAAGCCTATCGCGTACGAAAAGGAACGGTGAAAAAAGGAGATGTCATTCATGCGAAAATAGCACCTGGGGGAGGACATTGTATGTGGATTAGACCGAGTAAAAAGTAAAGAATGATAATGAGAGTGAATTCCATAAATACTATTATAAGTTGCCTTTGTACAATGTTTTTGGCTTCCTGTGGAGACCAAAAACAAACAGCTGAGCGGACTAAAAAACCAAACATCCTTTTTATAGTAGTGGATGATTTGGGCTATGCAGATTTAAGTGTTATGGGGAGTTCGTATTACGAAACTCCTAACATTGATGGATTAGCGAAGTCGGGTACTATTTTTACCAATGGATATGCCACTTGTGCCGTTTGTAGCCCATCTCGGGCTAGTTTATTGAACGGACAGTTTACCGCAAGACATGGAATTACCCAATATGAGGGAGCCAAATCTGGGCAGGCTTGGAAAGAGCTGAATCGGCATACCAAATTATTACCACCGGAATATAAACATCATTTAGATCAAAAGGATGTCACTTTGCCAGAGGTGCTGAAGGATAATGGGTATGCTACTTTTTTTGCAGGAAAATGGCATTTAGGAAGCGAAGCGGACCATTCACTTCCAACAGACCATGGTTTTGATATCAACCAAGGTGGATATGAGAAAGGTGGCCCATATAGTGGCGGTTATTTTTCTCCTTTCAACAATCCACAAATGAAGGATTACCCAGAGGAAAAAGGGATGTCGCTTTCTATGAAGCTAGCCAAAGAAACCTCTACATTTATCCGTGAACAAAAAGACTCAACGTTTCTAGCGTATCTCTCTTTTTACGCTGTACATTCCCCCATACAGACTTCTCAAACTAAATGGAAAAAATATAGAGATAAGGCGGATAGTATGGGCATTGCCGAAAAAGGTTTTGAAATGGAGCGAGTGCTTCCTGCTAGAACGAACCAAGACAATCCCATATATGCCGGTCTAATAGAACAAGTAGATGAAGCGGTTGGCAGTGTTTTGTATACTCTAAAAGAACTTAGTCTAGATGAGAATACAATAGTGGTCTTTACTTCTGATAATGGTGGAGTTACCTCGGGGGATAATTTTTCTACCAACCAACTCAACCTTCGTGGTGGTAAAGGTTATCAATGGGAAGGTGGATTGCGCGTGCCTTATTTTATCTATGTCCCGTGGATGCTTCAAGAAGGTGTTAAAAATGAAGTGCCCGTTTCCGGTGCTGATCTGTTTCCTACCCTTTTGGATTTAGCAGATATTCCGCTTCAGCCGGAACATCATGCGGATGGAGTAAGCCTTGAGCCACTTCTGAAAGGGAAGCGAATTGCAGAAAGACCTTTGTACTGGCACTATCCACATTACGGTAACCAAGGTGGAGAGCCTGTTTCCATCATGCGAAAGGGAAATTGGAAAATCATTCAGTATTGGGAAGACGGTCACACGGAACTTTATGATTTAGATACGGACTTGGGTGAAACCCATGATTTGTCAATTGAAAAAAAAGCACTGTCGCTAGAAATGAAAAAAGAACTCTTGGCTTGGTTAGAATCTATGCAAACCGAATATGCCGAAGAAGACACTTTATGGAACGAAACTGCATGGAAACAAAAATTGGAAGACAATAGAAATATATTGATGCCGCGATTGGAAAAACAACGTCAAGAAATGCTGTCACCCGACTGGCAACCGAATAAAGATTGGTGGGGTAGTGCACGCTAAAACAATTCAAAAAGAATCAATTTTTCTAGGGCTAGATAATCATAAAGCATAATCTGAAAATGAAGAAAGTAAAGTCTGGTTTGGAAATTCTAATGGTATTAGTTTTTTGCATAACGTCTTGTAATTCTGTAAAAAAGGAAAAAAATGAGAAGGAAGATGTAGAAGCAAAAATCGATTCTATAAAGTTTTCTTACCAAGATATAACTGGCATAGGAAAAGACTCCTTATACAACAGGAGAGATAATAGTGATATTATAAAAGTAGGTGATACGCATTACGTCTGGTATACGCGTATGATTAGTCCGGAAACTGCAGGTTATTGGGGAACTATCTGGTATGCAACTTCTAAAGATGAAGGCTATACTTGGAAAGAGCAAGGTATGGCGCTAGGCTTAGGAGAGGAAGGGAAGTTTGATAATCACTCGGTTTTTACACCAAACATTTTGGCTTACGAGGGAAAATATTATTTGTATTATACAGGAGTAAAACCCACCCCAGGGAATGCGAACAACGAGTTTGAAAATAATTCAACTAATGATATCACTGCAATAGGTCTTGCAGTCGCAGATAGTCCAGACGGACCTTTTGTTAGAGTAGAAAACAACCCTGTTTTAGAGGTTAGCAACGTGGCTTCTGACTTTGATAGTTTCCGAATAGATGACGTTAGCATGTTAGTTAAGGATGATAAAGTATGGCTGTTTTACAAAGGGAGATCCGTAATACATGGAAAATCAGGGCCAAGTAAAACGCAAATGAGCGTAGCGTATGCAGATAGTCCAGAAGGTCCTTTTGAAAAGCATGATGGGCCATTATTGGACAAAAGTCATGAGGTACTGATATGGGCAAAGGATGATGGCGTTGCATCGTTAGCTTCGATAAATAAGACTATAAATTTTGCTGCGGATGGCGTGAGTTTTTCCGTTATACAAGACAGCCTTATAAATATTCCCAGAGCACCAGGTTTGTATCGTCCTCATTTAGAAAACGGAAATCCTAAAACCGAAATTCCTGGTTGGGGTATTTCATTAAAGGGAGGAAAAGGCTCCGTTTATCTTGCTCGTTTTGAAAGTAACAGATAGTAAGGTTATCTACACTGAAAAAAAATAGAATCTATTTTGGAGGCAATTCAGTAAGATTCAAGATACATAAAATGGATATCGCTAAAAAAAAAGGCCTAACTAAATTTGTTCGTCAGATCAGAAACAACTTCTTCTATTACCTGATTCTTTTTGATTTTTTCTAATATTTTAGGAGCTACCACGCGTTCTTTACAATCCATAATAGAGCAACGTTCGCAAGTGTTGCCAACAATTTGTGTGTCTATTTTTGGGTCTTCTAAAAAAGCCATTTTCTTTTTCAATTGCTTGTTGATAAGCAGACCAATACTAATACTTCTATATTGATTCTTTTTAAATGGATCTTTGGTAGCGGAGGAAAAAACTAGATAAGAAACGTCATCATCAGGATACTGAGAAATTTGTATATCAAAAGCATGATCTTCTTTGCTTTTATCAATATCCTCTAAAACCTTTAATGACACCCATCTTCTACAATAATGCTCATTGGTTTCATTACTATGAGGAGATTGTTGATTAGGTAAATGCAATTCTTTTGTTAGGTAATAATTTTTACTACCTACGTCATGGGTGAAACGTAGAAAGAACAGTGTTTGAATATTAAAATCTTGTGGCAACAGGTTTGTTAAACGTTGGTAGAAAGTCTCTGGTGATGCCGCAAAAAAGGAAAAAATCTTTATAAAGGCAACCTTGTCAAAGGTGTCTTTCTTAATGAGCTTAGAAAATTCATTAACCAGTGCTGCTCTAGGTAGTAACAGTGCGCCGGCAAAATAGGACGCGTAAAAATTATTCAAAACTTGGTCAAAATTTTCAAACTTAATCCATGGAAAGGTGTAAAGACGTTGCTCAAAATCCAAGTAGTTATAGCCTATTTCTTTGGCATATATAAAAGTGCGTTGCGCCTCATCTATATCACTAGCGAGTAGTAATGTTTTAGTTTTTGGTACAAAGACAGAGCGCAGGTCGTAAAGTTCTTTGTGCTTTTTTAAATCGTTATTATTTATAGTGTACCCGTATTCTTCAACAAGAACCTCTTCTAATTCTTTAGAAGATACCGGAGACTTCAAATCTATCTGATATGCTTTACAAAACTTAACTACTTTCTGTTCTAAATCATCAAAATAATTATAGTTGGACTGTTGGTAGGAGCGTAAAGAGGAAAGGTAAAAACTCTCCCTATTGAAGTTGTAATGTTTAGCAACTTCAATTATAGTAGTAATAAAGGCATTGACCTTATCAGGGGCATTTGCTATAATATCAATTAGGTTACTCTCTTTTATCCCAAAAAGTTCCAATGGAATTTCCTTTAGAATCTTGGATTGCAAAATTTCACCAATAGGGGCAAGATTCTTATCCAACTTCAAAGAAACGAGGTCGTCATAAGGAATATCTAATTTTTCGGATAGTATAATAATCTTATCCGTCTTCGGATATTTTTTGCCCTTCTCAATTTCGTTCAGATACGATTTTGATAGTTTGGCAAGTTTAGATAAACCGAATAGAGATAGATTTCTTTCGGTGCGGATCTGCTTTAATTTCAGTCCAAAAATGAGCTTAACGTATTCTTCTTCCATAGTTCAAGAGCAAAGATAATCAAATATGCGAACATTGTAAATTATGTTAAAGTTTAATATTTAGCGAACGTTCGCTAGAATATGTGAAAACTTTATTTTAATATTGTTTCATAAAACAATCGAGATATGGAAAATAGAACAACAACATTTACCAAATGGCAGTTTAATACGGAAGTAAAAAATTACTATCCACAGGTATTAACAGAAGAAGCTATGGCTTTTTTAACGGCCCTCCATGAGCGTTTTGATAATAAAAGATTATCACTTTTGGAGAGAAGAAAGGCAGAACAAGCTTTTTTTGATAAAGGAAAATTTCCTGAATTTCCTGTTGAAACCAAAAGTGTTAGAGCATCTGATTGGACAGCCTCATCCATCCCGCATGATTTGCAAGATCGTCGTGTAGAGATTACTGGACCTGTAGATCGTAAAATGGTAATCAATGCCCTGAACTCAGGTGCTAAAACCTTTATGGCAGATTTTGAAGATAGTAATTCACCTACCTGGTCTAACTGTGTTGAGGGGCAACAGAACTTAATTGATGCCAACAAAAAAACAATTAATTATTACAATCGCCAGAAAGACAAGTCTTACACTTTAAATGGCAAGACAGCTGTTTTGTTGGTACGCCCAAGAGGCCTTCATTTAAACGAACGCCATATTCAAATTAAAGAAGTTGAAATGTCTGCCAGTTTGTTTGACTTTGGACTTTATGTATTTCACAATACTAAAACTATGATGGCAAATAACACTGCCCCATATTTTTATCTTCCAAAGTTGGAGCACTATTTAGAAGCTCGTTGGTGGAACGAAGTTTTTGAATTTGCCCAAGAGTATCTTAGTGTACCAACAGGTACTTTCAAAACTACCGTACTGGTTGAAACCATTACGGCAAGCCATCAACTAGATGAGATTATATATGAGCTTAAAAACCATATTGTTGGTTTAAACTGTGGCCGATGGGATTATATATTCTCTTATATCAAAAAGTTTAGAAACCACCCTAACTTTTTAGTTCCTAATCGTGATCAAGTAACAATGACGTCTCCTTTTATGGACGCCTATTCAAAATTGGTAATTCAACGTTGTCACAAAAGGGGAATTCTTGCAATAGGTGGTATGGCGGCTCAAATTCCAATCAAGAATAATCCTAAAGCAAATTCAGCTGCTTTGGAAAAAGTGAGGTTGGATAAAGAGCGAGAAGTTCAAAACGGGCATGATGGTACCTGGGTAGCACATCCTGATTTGGTAGAGGTGGCAATGAATGAGTTCAATAAACACATGCCAACTCCAAATCAATTGCATGTTACACGTAATGATATATCCATATCAGCTACAGATTTGGTAGCTCTTCCCACAGGTACGGTTACCGAAGAGGGAGTACGTAAAAACATTAATGTAGGAACCTTGTATTTAGAAGCTTGGCTTCAAGGCAATGGTGCGGTAGCATTATATAATCTCATGGAGGATGCGGCGACAGCTGAAATTTCAAGAACACAGATTTGGCATTGGTTAAATAAGGAGGTTGTTCTAGAAGATGGTAGAAAATTTGACAATGCTCTTTTCAATACCATTTTTGATGAAGAGGTGGAAAAAATTCTAACAGAAGTAGGACCATCTAAAATAAAAGACACTCAGTTTAAAAGGGCTTTTGACCTATTTAGAGAATTGATTTTAGCCGATGATTTTGAGGAGTTTCTTACAATACCGGCCTATAAGTATATCTAAACAAAAAAGGAACCCTGCAGATGCTACAACATCTATTGCAGGGCCCAAATTATTAATAAATAATAACGTAAAACAAAAGTATGGAATCTTTAAAAAAAACTCAAGCATTAATTACCGAATGGGCAATTAATAACACGTTACAATACAACGGGTCTAGAATTAGAAAAGGGCTGTTTACAACAATTAATCTTAACTCTTAAAACGCTACTATTATGACAAATTATAATTCGGCTCTTGATGTTGTACGTAACTTAAAAGCTAAACACGGAAATACTTGGGCAGGCATAAATCCAGAGAATTCGGCTAGAATGGCTATTCAGAACAGATTTAAAACAGGATTGGATATTGCAAAATATACTGCGTCTATCATGCGTAAAGACATGGCGGACTATGATGCAGACCCTATGAACTATACCCGATCCTTAGGTTGCTGGCATGGTTTTGTGGCGCAGCAAAAAATGATAGCGGTAAAAAAGCACCACGGTACTACAGATAAATCATATTTATATCTTTCTGGTTGGATGGTAGCGGCATTACGTTCAGAGTTTGGTCCTTTACCTGATCAGTCTATGCACGAAAAAACTTCGGTACCTAAATTAATTGAAGAAATCTATCAGTTTTTAAGACAAGCAGATGCTGTTGAACTAAATGATTTATTTCATCGTCTAGATGCAGGAGAGGATGTACAGAATGAGATTGATAATTTTGAAACGCATATAGTTCCTATTATCGCGGATATTGATGCCGGATTCGGTAATGAGGAGGCCACTTATTTATTGGCCAAGAAAATGATTGAAGCAGGCGCTTGTGCTCTTCAGATTGAAAATCAGGTTTCAGATGCCAAACAATGTGGTCACCAAGATGGTAAGGTAACCGTACCTCATGAAGATTTTATAGCAAAACTAAATGCTTTACGTTATGCGTTTTTAGAGCTAGGAGTAGATGAAGGCGTAATTGTGGCTCGCACAGATTCCGAAGGTGCCGGTTTAACTCAAAAGCTTCCTGTTTCTCAAGAAAAAGGAGATTTGGCTTCTAAGTATATCGATTTTATAGAGGCTGAAGAAATTTCTATGGAAGATGTAAAAGAGAACGATGTATTGATCAAGCGCGATGGTAAATTGGTTCGTCCCGTTCGTATGCCTAACGGACTCTACAAGTTTAAAGCAAACTCTAATATAGATAGGGTTGTTCTTGACTGTATTACCAGTCTACAGAACGGTGCAGATTTACTTTGGATAGAAACACCAACACCGCATGTAGGCCAAATTGCGAACATGGTAAACAGGGTGAAAGAGCAGGTACCTAATGCGAAGTTGGTATACAATAATTCACCATCTTTTAATTGGACGCTTAATTTTAGACAACAGGCATATGACCTTATGAAAGAAGCTGGCGACAATATATTAGGATATGATAGAGCAGAGCTGATGGATGCTAAATATGATAAAACGGAATTGTCAGAACGTGCAGATGAAATGATCAGAACATTTCAAGAGGATGCCGCTTTACATGCAGGTGTATTTCATCACTTAATTACATTGCCAACGTACCACACAACGGCATTACATATGAACAATCTTGTGGAAGGCTATTTTGGTGATATGGGCATGTTGGCTTATGTAGGTAATGTTCAGCGACAAGAAATACGTAAAGGAGTGTCTTGTGTTAAGCACCAACGTATGGCCGGTTCTGATTTGGGTGACGATCACAAAACTTTCTTTGCAGGTGATAAAGCTCTAAAAGCAGGTGGAGAAAAGAACACAAGTAATCAGTTTACGATTGATAAAAAGGTGAAACGAGAAACTGCTTTGACCAGTTAGTCTTATTCTGTTTAATGATAAAGGCGGTGTGTCTGAACTTCGCCTTTATCATTATTTTATAATAGATATGTAATCTATTTCAATACATTAAAACTTGGACCATAACTACAATTGCTATTTATGTTTACTACAGCAGATCTTTGGGATGATAACATTGGGATTTTTGAATGCGCAAACCCTATTTTTAAACCTTTTGGAAAAAAGAAGACCTTCTGGGGAAAAATAGCGACCTTAAAACTATTTGAAGATAATTCCTTGGTGCGCAAAAAATTAGAAACTAAAGGAGAAGGAAAAGTGTTGGTTATAGATGGAGGCGGTTCTTTACGTTGTGCCTTAGTTGGGGATCAACTTGCCGCATTGGCTTTAAAGAATAATTGGTCCGGAATTATTGTAAATGGTTGTATTAGGGATAGTGAACTAATTAATACGATGGATGTGGGTATAAGAGCTCTGAATACGTGCCCAGTTAAGAGTATAAAACGTAATATTGGAGAGAATGATATTCCTGTAAATTTTGCTGGTGTTACCTTTGTACCTAATCACTACGTATACGTAGATGCAGATGGCCTATTATTGAGCGAGCAAGCTATTTTTTAAATTTTTCATCAATAAAATTAAAGATATGAAAAACAGAAAATTATTAATGATTCCTGGTCCTATAGAATTTGAGCCAGAAGTTTTACGTGCCATGGGTATGGCAACTACGAGCCATGTAGCTCCAAATTTTATTGAGATTTTTGGAAAAAGTCTAGAGATGATGAGAGAGGTTTGGTTGGCACCAAACGGACAACCCTTTATAGTTGCCGGAACAGGAACTTTAGCTATGGATATGGCTGCAGCCAATCTTATAGAAAAGGGAGATAATGCTCTTGTGATTTCTACCGGATACTTTGGAGAAAGGTTTAAGGATATTTTAGATAGATACGGAGCTAATACAACAATATTGGAAGCTCCCGTAGGCGAAGTTGTATCTATTGACGCTATTGAGAATGAGCTAAGGTCTAAACCATACAAAGTATTGACCATGACCCATGTAGATACTTCTACAGGAGTTCTTGTTGATCCGGAGCCTATAGCACAATTGGCTAAAAAATATAATGTTTTAAGCATTTTAGACGGTGTTTGTTCTGTAGCAGGTGAAAAAATTAAACAAGAAGAATGGGGTGTTGATGTTGTTCTTACCGGTTCTCAAAAAGCAATAGGTGTACCTCCTGGTCTAGCACTTTTAGTGGCTTCCCAAAAAGCAATGGAGGTTTGGAAAAATAGAAAAACACCCGTGTCTAGCTATTATTCTGATTGGAACAATTGGTTGCCGATTATGAAGGCGTATGAAGAAAGACGCCCTTCTTATTTTGGAACACCCGCCGTTAATTTAATCGTAGCCTTAGAAGCTAGTTTAAAAATCATCTGCGCAGAGAAGATAGCCAATAGGATAGAAAGACATAGAAATTTGGCAGAAGCCTTTAGAGCAGGAATTAAGGCGCTTAATTTGGAAACATTACCAAAAACAGAAAAAATTACGGCCAATACTTTAACAGCAATCTATTATCCTAAGGGTATTGATGGCGCAGAAATACGCTCAAAAATTGCTAATTATGATGTTATTATTGCAGGAGGGTTACTTACCGAAATGAAAGCATCCTATTTTAGAATAGGTCATATGGGCTCGGTATCCTCTAGTGATTTGGTAGCCGTATTGAGTGCTTTAGAAATGGCGCTATTAGAATTAGGTCATTCTTTTGAGTCTGGAAAAGGCTTGCAAGCTTTTCAAGATACTTTGTTGAAATATAAGCGGGTAGCCTTGACTATTTAATGAAAAGACCTTTAGGTTGTTCAAGTTTTAGTTTGAGAGATTTACCTAATTAAGTCTTTTTACACCTATAAGTTTTCGCTCGAAAATAGGAAAAAATCTTTTTTGAGATTTCCATATATTTCTCGTTGGGCTTCCATTTTATGGCGAAGTTTTAGGTGTTCTTTAACTCTGGGAATATCCATGGATTCACTACCATTGGGCGTATGGTCTAAAATGTTTATCTCATGTTGTTGAATGCTTTTTTGTATATCCCTGACTATATTACTTTGAAGGTTAAATTCATCTAGGTAATGCTCCAGTTTTGTGAGTACTTCTTTATCTGTCCAATGGCTTATCAATTCATTTAGCCTGTTCTCTAATGACTTTAACTCGCCTCCCCAAAAGGTAAGTTCTGACGTCCATAAAGTGTGTTCAAAATGTAGGTCAGAATTATAAGTTACGTCTACCATGATGTTTTGTTTTTATTCAATAATTGGTTTTTATCTGTACTACAAAAAGTACGGCACATTCCATCTTTTGTAAACCCAAATTATTTCTTTTTATGAGTATCTAAATGATGCTCAAGCAGCTCTTTTAAATCTTCTAAATATTCCTGCATTACCTCTTTATCCATTTGCGGATGGTTCTTTGTTGGCAGGGTCATAGGATTTTCATCCAATGAACGATAAAGTTCCGGATAATTAGTTTCTATATTGGTGGTAAGCTGCGTAATTTGATTTAGTATTTTATGTAGATCTTTCATTTTATCAGTCTTAAATCTTCTAAATTATATGTGTTCTACCAATGATGAAATCTTCACAACAATTCTGATTGGTTTATTTTGGAATTAAATTTAGACGTCGTACCATTTCTTCTGCATCTATTACGTGTTCCGTAATGGAGAAAACTGCTTTTCTGTTTTTTCTAAAGCTCTTAACAAAAGAGGTAAGGTCATCTTCTATTTGTTGGTGTTCTGTCCTAAACTTATGGGAATCGTAAGCAAACGGATTATCCATTAACTCAGCCAAATGGTGCAAACTTGTATTTACTTGCTTTAATAATTTGCTAGATTGGTTATCCATCTCAACTAGACCAACTTCAATTTGTCGCACCATATCTATGTTCTCTTTTTTTGAGATCCACATAAAATATTTGTCAATAAGATGATGCAAAAACTTTAGGTCGTCGTTATAAAATTCAAGATCTGATTTCCAATGCTCAGTTAGAACATACAATTCTGCCCAATCAGCTTCATGAATATAGCTATCTTTCGGTCTTTTTCTAAAATCGCTCACAACGGAATTGTTTAAGTTATACAATTTACTAGTACAAATGTATTGTGGTTGTGATGAAGAAAGCATGACGCAGGTCATGCTAGAGATGTTTTGCATTTGGTTGTTTGAACAGTAGAAGTACATTCCTAAAAAAAGTGTAACTAATTGTACAGTATATCATAAATAACTCACAACATGATTTAGGTCAGTTCATCAATATTTCAAACTTTATAATTTTGAGTAATTAATAGTAAAGGCCTAGCTGTGAACCCAGAGAATACTTATTTCAAACCTTTAATATGAGGCAACATTAACTTGATATAAATTCTAAAAATTATGCCCGAATTAGCCACATCAGAATATGAAATTATTTTGTATTACAACCCTAGCAGAGCGTCTGCAGAAAAGACATTGGCATATGCAATAGGAGAGGGACTACCGGTACGGGACGTAGACATTCTTAAAAATATATTTACGGGAACCCAGTTGGAAGAATTGGCCGAACGTCTGTCTGTAACTCTTGAAGGGTTGGTTAATAAAGAGCATCCTGATTTTCCGTCTCAATTTAATGATGCGAACCTCTCGGATAATGATTGGATCAAGCTGCTGCGAAAGAGTCCGAAATATATAAAAGAACCAATTGCTATTCGGGGTCATAAAAGCATATTCGTAGAAACGCCTAGCGATTTATCAAGATTATAAACTGCCCATTAATTATAATGAGCTTATTAATTTTTCAACTAAAATAAAGAGATATGAAAAGGATATGTATAGCATTAGATTATAATCCATCAGCAGAAAAAGTGGGAAAAACAGGGTATGCTTATGCGGAGGCCTTAGATGCAGAGATTTTTTTGATACACGTAATCTCTGATGCTTCCTATTATGCTATTGACTATTCTCCATTTTTGGGTTATGAAAGTCCCTTTAACACGGGCTCTTTGAAATTGGTAAAAGAACTGATACAGGGTGCCAATAATTTTTTAATAGATTCTGCGGAGCATTTGGGAGGAGAAAATATAAAGACAGCTGTTTTAGAAGGAGAAACTGATGTTGCTATTTTAGAGTATGTGGAGAATAATAAGATGGATTTATTAGTAATTGGTACACACAGCCATAGCTCTTTTGAAAATGTGTTGATGGGTAACACCGCTGTAAAAATTGTAAAGCATACTAAAACACCTTTGTTGGTAGTGCCAACCAAAGTTGAATAACATTATAAATACGGCTCGGTTTTCTAGTTTGGAGAAATAGGGTCGGCATTAAATTAACCATCCGATGTTAAAAAGAAGCGCAATTTTAATTTTTTCGATTTTACTATTGGTGATAGGGTGTAGCAGCCCCTTGACCAATAAAGATAGTGGTTCTACTATTGAATTAAGTGAGGACGATGTATTTACAATTAACCTGCAAGGAGAAGATTTTCCAGAGTATGAATGGCATATTGTTTCAGAAAATAACCATATAAAACTTGCGGAACCAGTAACTGCGGAGACCAGCGCAACAAACACCATATCTACGTTTAATTTTATGACAGTGGGTACGGGAGAGGATATGCTTAAAATAGATTACACCAATGGAATGGAAACTAAAAAAACTTTTGAGTTAAGTGTCATTGTTGGAACCATGGGACGTATTGAAGCTTATTAGGTGAATCATTAGACGTATTTTCTAATGAAATTATATTAAAAATCGGGAATTGGAAACCTATTTCTAACCCCAAAATAGAACAGTAATAATAAAAAAAAAGAAGATGAAACTAATTACAATGGTACTTGCATTGAGCATGACGTTTGTTGTGTCTGCACAAACAAGAAAGGATAAAAAAATTATTAAAGATGCCGCTAAGGCAAAAAAGGAATTGGTAAAGACCGATGCCAATATTAATACGTTTTTTGAAAACTCTGCCGGTTATGTCATATTTCCAAATGTTGGTGAAGGTGGTTTTTTAGTTGGCGCAGCATCTGGTAACGGTGTTCTTTACCAAGAAGGTACTGCCCTAGGTATGGCTGATCTTAAAAAACTAGATGTAGGTTTTCAAGCTGGTGGCCAATCTGTTATTGAGGTTATCTTTTTTGAAACTGAAGATGATGTTATGCAATTTGAAGAAGACAATTTTGAATTTTCGGCTCAAATTTCTGCTGTAGCCCTCAAGTCTGGTGTGGCTGCAAACGCTAAATACAAAGATGGTGTTGCGGTTTTTACCCTTCCTAAATCAGGACTTATGGCAAAGGCTACCGTAGGTGGGCAAAAATTTAAGTACAGTTCTTTTTAAAAGGAGGAAGGTTTAAGCCTTCACAAAAAAGGAAATCATAAATTCAATTTAGAAGAACCATGAAAACATTTTTAATAGGTGCACTAATGCTCTTTTTAATGCCAATGGTCAACGCCCAAAACCCGTATGAAATTACGGAGCAAAACATGCCGTACAATAAAATGGCAACTAGTTTTACGGCTAATATTATTGGACAGAATGAAAGTAATGTCTACTATCAATGGCAAAAATTTATTGAGGGTCACCAAGGAAAAACCTACTTGGTTTCTGCCAATGAAGGTAATGTAGAGTTTGAGAGCGAACATGTATTACTTCCTATGTTAGGTGAAAAATTGGTGATATTACATTCACGTTTCGCCCCCAATTATTCAGAGAACGGAGTATTATTGACTTTATGGATAGAGCTTCCGGATGGCAGTTATTATTCTTCTCAGACAGATGAGGATTCTGCGCAAAAAATAAAAGATTGGCTGTTGAAGTATGATCAACAGTTGACCAATATTAAGTTTAAAAATTGAAAATTCATTATGGATTAAATTTTAGATCAAAGAAGTACTTTTTTTATTCAAACCCGGTAAATGAAATCATGGTCCAAAGAGCGGCCGTTGATTTAATTTACCGGGTTTCTTTTTATTCCGAACAAAACAGAGCGAAGTTCCTAATACAATATTGTTGATTTTTGATAAACAGATATTCGAGAATGGGCTGTAAAGAATAAAGTTCTAATGATTTCAATAAAAATAATAGAAACATGAGATTTAGTTTTATATAATAGGAGAGAGATTTAAAGCTGTTAGATTACTTTTGCCCTCAAGCCTAGCGGCTTCTTTACAGCGGTATATTGGTATCAATACTCATTTTTGATAGGCAGAAAGTATAATCCGTATTAGATATAATTAATGTAGTACAATTGTTAACAGCTTAATTTGAGATATGGATTTATTTACGATTATTAGTATACTCATGGTACTGGTATCCATCTTTGCATACCTCAATACACGATTCTTAAAGTTACAGACCACCATAGGTACTATGATAATTTCCATTGTTTTTTCATTGGGAATACTCGGTTTATCTAAACTCTTTCCTGAGCTAATAAAATTTGAAAAAGACATTGTAGGATCCATCGATTTTAAAAAATTATTGATGGACGGTTTGTTAAGTTTCATGCTTTTTGCGGGCGCGGTGCACGTGAAGATAAATGAACTAAAATCAGAGAAATGGAAAATCGTGGCTTTTTCTAGTTTAGGGGTGTTGATTTCAACAGCTTTAATAGGAAGTATTTTTTTCTGGGTATTACAACAAATAGGAATGCCCTTACCATTAGTTCATTGCTTATTGTTCGGCGCCCTTATTTCTCCCACGGACCCAATATCCGTTTTAGGAATTCTAAAGAAAATCGGAATTAAAAAATCTATGGAAACCACTATAGTTGGTGAAAGTCTTTTTAATGACGGAGTAGGAGTGGTGGTTTTTTTAACCTTGTTACAGTTTGCCAATGCGGGTAATTTAGAAGGTATTGATCCATGGGGTATAGCAGAAAATTTCTTACTTGAAATAGGCGGAGGACTTCTGTTCGGGTATCTTCTTGGCCGTATTGCACATAGGGCAATTTCAAAGATTAATTCCTATGAAACGGAAGTTCTTATTACTTTGGGAATGGTAATGGGGGGTTATGCTGTAGCAGGAAAGATTGGTGTTTCGGGTCCATTAAGTATGGTTGTTGCTGGACTTTTTATTGGGAACAGAACGTATCGTCAGGAGAAAAAAGAAAAAACAGTAGATTACGTAGATAAGTTCTGGGAGCTTATAGATATTCTGTCTAATGCCGTTTTGTTCGTGTTAATTGGTTTAGAAATTGTGTTAATTCCTTTTACACAACAACTTATAGTTGTTGGTTTTTTAGCCGCTATCGTGGTAATAATTTCGCGTTTTTTATCGGTAAGTGTTCTAATAGTTTTATTAAAAAAATGGTTGCATTTTGATTCAAAAACATCATTATTAATGACGTGGGGCGGATTAAGAGGAGGTATTTCTATAGCAATGGCACTGTCCTTACCCGAGGAAGTTTCCTGGAATTACATTGTGCCTGTAACCTATTTAGTAGTTATATTTTCTATAATCGTACAAGGTTTAACGCTAGAGAAAGTAATAATTCGTTTAACAAAGTAACCAGCAGGTAGTGTCAGGAATCTTAGGCTAATTTACAAACAGTAATCAAATCCTCATTTTAAAGTATGACCACTAATTTCTATATTTTTATCCCTCTTTTAGTACTGGTGATGCTCATTGTTTGGCGGATTTGGTTTTATAAGAAAAAAATTAATCTGAATGACTTTAATCCAGCGTGGCGTAATATCCTTAACAAAGAAGTATTGTTCTATGCTGATTTATCTAAAACAGATAAGATTCGTTTTGAACAGGAGGTTTTATACTTTTTTGATGATGTAACAATTACGGGCGTAAAAATTGAAATTAACGATACCGATCGCTTGTTAGTAGCCGCAAGTGCGGTAATACCGTTATTTGGTTTTCCAGAATTACGTTACCGAAATATTAATGAGGTCCTGTTATATGAGAGTAGTTTTAATGAAGAACACCAGACCGAGGGTGAAGGACGTAATATTTTAGGAAAAGTTGGCACGGGAGATATGAACCGTTTAATGATTTTGTCCTTACCAGCGCTACGTGCAGGATTCCAAAATAAAAACGCGACCAGCAATGTAGGTATACATGAATTTGTTCATCTAATAGATAAGGCAGATGGTGCTATTGATGGTATACCAGAAAGCCTAATGCATAATACATATGTTGCTCCATGGCTAAAACTGATGCACAAAGAAATAGATAATATTAGGGAAAATAAGTCCGATATTAACCCTTACGGCGCTACCAGCGAAGTAGAGTTTCTTAGCGTGGCCAGCGAATATTTCTTTAGTAATCCTGAGGCATTTCAGAAAAAACACCCTGAACTTTATGGGTTAATGCAGAAAATGTACCGCCATTCTTTCTGATTAGTAAGACCATTTATTCAATCTGTTCTAAATTCAGAATAATTTTTTTCTCTTTTATCGGTATGCTGTTCTGTGCGTTGTTTTCTTCAGCGTATAACTTCTCAGTGCCATAGGTAATTTTAAAAGTAGAGCCTTTGAGAGAGTCGTCGTTTAAATTAAATTTTTGAAGCAGTTCAAGATTAATTTGATTGAAAGTTATCGGACTTTCATCTAACCGACTAATAAAAAGATAGCCTAGCTCAGATTTACTGTCGTAGGAAGCATCTATCATGTGCATTATTTTACTGTCTTCGCTTTGACCTTGCAATAGGTTTGCAACTAGAACAAGAATAAGGAGGGGTATTAATTTTTTCATAGCTCAGATATCTTAATCGTTTATAGATGATTTTCCTAAGGTCTGGACTAAGGAGTATTAATAGAATAAAAAACCTTAACCATCCGCTAGTTAAGTAGTTAAAGTTATGAATTACAATGGTAAATACTACTTTTTCTCATACAATCTTAAATGTATTTTGTTTTAGAAAAATAGATGGGTAGAATTGGGGTAACTAAATACCAGCTATATAACTCTCTAAATTTACCGAACGTTCCAACCCCATTTTCTTACGTATTCTAGAACGTGAAACATGAACACTATGGGGTTCTATATTCAGGATCCTGGCCATTTCCTTAGTGCTTAAATTTAGTTTTATGAGGGCACAGTGTTTCTGTTCTGTTGAGCTTAATTTGGGGTGTAGTTCTTTTAGTTTATCATAAAATGCTGAATTGACTTGGGTAAACTGAAGGTTGAATTCATTCCAGAGGTCTTTAGAACCTTTTTTATATTTACTAAAAAGCGATTTATAACGAGGGGATGATTCTGTTTTTAGCATGTTCAACAGTTCATCTATTGCGCTATCCTTATCAATTAATTGCAGTGCATAAGAGGTAAGTTCTCTGCTTTTTAATTCTATCTCATTGTTGCTGCGTTCTTCTACAAATTTCGTTTGTAGTTCAGCTTCTTTTTTATGTAAAAGGGTCTTTTTGAGCTTTAAACGCATTTGAAATACAATACCTAAAACAAGGCCTAATAGAACTAGTAAAAAGAGAATAATTTTAAGCCTAAACTGGATAGTATTATTCTTTTCTATAGTCCGTGTTTTTTGCTCTAACTGTTCGTTCTTTTCCGAAATAGATTTTAGATAAGAATCCTTTATTTGAAAAAGCTCGCTATTGGTTTGGTTCTTGTTCTGGAGGACCTGGTCAGCAGTATTTGTTGACCTTACAAGATAGTTATAGGCAAGTTTGGTATCTCCGTTTGCGGAATATACTTCAGATATTTTTCGCAGTACTTCCGTTTCTAAATCGTTCCTGAATCCTTGGTCTTGACTCAGGGTTAAACTCTCGTTATAAAAAAATAGGGCACTATCTTTCTGACCAAGGTCTTTTTTTAGGTCGCCTAAATACATAGAGATATTGGGCCTGTAACTTGCTTTTTTTCCTAACGTATTGTTGCGAGATAAATGCAAAAAGGTATTTGCTTTTTTATACTGATGTAGTTCTTGCATAATTTTACCCTTTTCAGCATCCCAAAAAGGCATTTCTATACTTTTTTCCAGAGCAATAGAAGGAGTTACAAAACAAGAGTCTAGATAATGAAGTGCTTCTTGGTGGTTACCCATTTTTCGTTGCCGCACAGCCATGTACATATAGCTAGAAATAAGATTATCTACTTGCGTAGAGTCTTGAGCATAAATTCCTTTTGCGATTTCTAAGGCTTCCGTTAGATAGAAAACAGATTGCTCGTTCATATTAAACTCATCGTAAAGACGAGCCAAACTAATTCGTATCTTAACTTTTTGAGCTCTATCAAAAGCTTGGTCACTTAGATATTTAGCCTGCCAAAGGTGGTCAAAAGTTTTACTGAATTTCCCCTTTCTCTTTTGAATTTCGGACATAGCCAGAAGACATTTTACCGCTCTACTTGTGTCCTTTTTACTTTCAAAATATACTTTGGATTCATCAAGAATTTTATAGGATGTAGTAGGAAACAAGTTTGACTCCGCCATTGCTTCCTTTAATCGGTTTGTATAATAAGAAGTACTGTCTTGTATACTATTTTTAGATTCTATAGTTTGACAAATTCCAATTTCTGTGACTAAAAAGAGAATAATGAAAATATGTAATATTCTGGTATACAGAATCATATGTGTTTGTGGGATTGGTAAAATCAAGATATTAAATAATAATAGGAATAGAGTTATAATTAAGGGTAAATATACACTTGTATAATATTTGTAAAGTACATTTTTAGCATCTTTTCATTTTCTATGGTTAGTTTTGAGAGGTTGGATTAAGGTTAAACGTTTGCAATTAAGAAACTTGAATAAAGTAATATTACCATTCAATAGTATGATAAAATTTAAGATGTTCAGATATGGGTTGGCAGATAATGTCCTGATGTTTTTGTTGGTATTATTTGTGAGTGACGGATTTGCACAAGAAGGGAAACCACCCAATGTAATTTTGGTAATGACAGATGACCAAGGCATAGGAGATCTAGGTTGTCATGGTAACCCTTGGATCAAGACTCCTAACATAGATAAGTTCTATAAACAAGCGGTGCGCATGACCGATTTTCACGTTAGCCCAATGTGTACGCCAACACGTGCTGCTTTAATGACAGGGAGATATCCGGTAAATAATGGTACTTGGGCAACATATAAAGGCAGGGATGCTTTGGCTGAAAATGCAAATACCATGGCAGATGTATTTAAAAAGAATGGTTATAAAACGGCCATGTTCGGTAAATGGCATTTGGGAGATAATTATCCTTCAAGACCTACGGACAGTGGTTTTGATGTTGCTATTCATCATAAAGCTGGTGGAGTAGGAGAACTATCTGATTATTGGGGCAATAGTTATAATGATGATGTGTATTACGTGAATAATGAGCCCAAACAATTTTCAGGCTATTGTACAGATGTATGGTTCCAACAAGCCATGCGTTTTATGGATAAAAACAAAGATGCTCCGTTCTTTCTTTATCTACCAACCAATGCACCTCACAGTCCATTTATTGTTGCAGAAAAGTACGCGGCTCCTTATCGGCATTTAGTTGGAAAAGAAATTGTTGGTGCCGAATTCTACGGAATGATTACCAACATAGATGAGAACTTTGGAAAACTAGAAGCTTATTTAAAAGAGAAAAATCTAGCGGATAATACCATACTAATTTACATGACGGACAATGGTTCTGGAGGTGGGCTTAGTGAAGATGGTAAGTTAGGGTTCAATAAAGGGTTTAGAGGAAGAAAAGGCCAACGTACAGAAGGAGGTCATCGTGTTCCTTTCTTTATCCGTTGGAAAGATGGAAAAATAAAAGGAGGAAAAGACTTAAATGAATTAACGGCACATGTGGATTTGATTCCAACTTTAGCTGGACTTTGTAATCTTGAAATTCCTGAAGGTATGAAGTTAGATGGAATAGATTTTTCGCCTTTATTACTTAAAAACGGAAAGTTAGATGATAAAAGAACAGTGTTTGTTCATACTCGTCAAGATTGGCGCACGCCGCATGATAAAGAAGAAACCGCTATACTAAATGAGAAATGGCGATTGGTAAACGGTAAAGAGCTTTATGATATCGAGGCAGATAAACATCAAGATACAGATGTAGCATCAGGAAATAAGGACGTGGTAGAAGGACTTTTATCTCAGAACAAGGCATTTTTGGATGTGGCAAAATTAGGTTACGAATACCAAGAATTTCCGGTGAGTACTGTTGGGAATGAGAATCAAAAGGAAATTAAACTAACCATCCAGCATGCTATTGGAGAAGATGGTGGAATCTGGAAACCTGAGCAAGTAGCGTCAGGAATGAAAAATAGAAACAATACACATCCAATAAAAGTGGAGAAAGCGGGTAGGTATAAAATATCGTGTATGCGCTGGCCAAAAGAATGCGCTGGACCTATTTTAGGTATACCTGAAGAGAATCCAAAAAACCAGTACGAGTATAAAACTATGCATCCAGAAAAGGTGCGTATACAAATTGCCAATCAAATTAAGGAACAAACTATAGAGGGAGATATGCAGAGCGCAGATTTTATCTTGAACCTTCAAGAAGGCAAAACTATGTTGGTAAATGACTTTATTGAAAATGGAGAAACCTATGGCGTGTACTACACCTACATTGAATACCTAGGTAAATAATAATTAGAGTTTTTAGAATTATAATCAGACCATATTATGAAGAATATTACCACTGTAATACTGTTACTTTTTGTGCTAAGCTCATGCAAAGCACAATCTGAAAAATTTGTTGTAGTTGAATCGACGGAAAACCAAGAAGGTTTCCCTTTTGTGTTACCAAAGGAAAAGCCCAATAGAAAAATGAGTGCAGCCATGGAACGTATTTATACGGATTATGAAGCCCCGCAACCACAGCACAACGAGCTATTTAGTCAGTTCAAGTATACAGAGTTAAAAGGATTTGACTATAATGGTCACGATGGTACAATTACAAGAAGAGATCCATCAAAAACACTTTTGCATAACGGAAAGTACTACGTGTGGTATACGTATAGAAATACGCCTACACCGCCAAGAGGAGCAGATATGAGCAATGATACTATTCCGTCTTCAGATTGGGATTTATCGGAAATTTGGTTCGCTACTTCCACAGATGGTTTTACTTGGGAAGAACAAGGTGTGGCCATTAAAAGACCCAAAAAGCCTATGGTAGGCTGGCGGTCTGTAACCACTACAGATATTTTAGAATGGGAAGGAAAGTATTACCTCTATTACCAAGGTTTCATGGAAGCTAGTGGCAAAAGAGGAGACGACTGTCCTGTTGCAGTTTCTTATGCAGATTCTCCAGAAGGCCCTTGGACGCCTTATAACAAGATTGTAATCGAAAATGGAAAAGAAGGGGAGTGGGACCAATATTCTATTCATGATCCTTATCCGTTAGTACATAATGGTAAGGTCTATATCTATTATAAATCTGACTTTGGTGAAAAGCCAGATAAGGTTCGTATGCAAGGGCTTGCCATTGCTGATAATCCTTTAGGACCTTTTGAGAAGCACCCATTAAACCCGGTGATAACTTCGGGGCACGAAACTTCATTGTTTCCGTTTCGAAAAGGAGTAGCGGCTTTGGTATATAAAGACGGACCGGAGCATAATACTATTCAATATGCCGAAGATTGGGTGAATTTTGAAATTGCTTCAATCACGGAACTGATGCCTTACGCAGCTGCACCTCACGTACCAGATGCTTTTACGAATACAGAAGATGGTCGTGGGATTACCTGGGGCTTGGCCCATTTTATTAATTTAGGAGGAAAAGGTGAATTCCATTCAAAACTGGTACGTTTTGACTGCGATTTAAGCTTGGATATACATGATCCAGAAATGAAAGAGCACCGAGTCAAACATAAACCTGACGTGTACTTCAGGCAAGGGTTGAGTAAAAAACAGATAGAACGTTTACAATCTGAAAGCTTGAAATCTAATTAATGCTTTAATACATTTATTTAAAAGAGCATCATATTATGATGCTCTTTTTTTATACCCGGATTTTATCAGAATAAGTAGCTACTTCTCATTTCCAATTTCCATTCGTCTATAGGTAATTAGGTTTCAAGTGTAGATAAACGGTACTCACCGAAAATATCAAATTTCAACTAGAACGATACCGTAATTTTGGTGTAAGCAAAACAAAGAAATCACAATTTAGCTCATTAAAATGCGGACGATATATGTCTGATAGGAAGTTTGAAAAAGGTCAATTACTGTTGTTTATGATAGAATGATATTAAATGTTCCCCCTTTTTTGAAAAAACAGCAATCGGCCTAGTTGAAATTATCGTTCGCATTTTTATATTTTCTTTCCGCCTAATATGAACTATTGGGAGTCTACTCATCCATTAAGTCAAAATAATCTCCGTCTGTCCATCCTAATGGGGCTTCAACGGCATGATTACTAATTGCTTTTCCTTTAACTAAGGGTTTTGTTCCATCGGCATTTTTCCAGACTATATTTCTAACTTGAAGGCCATCTACATCATCTACTATGATAGGGAATCTAGAATCTGGTATATCCGTTCCAATGGTAACATTGTTCAAGGATATGTTTTCTGCATGCCTAACATACAATGTATGACTTGGTAAATTACCATAGGTAATTGCATGCGGATATCCTTTTTCATCTTCTTCAACAGTAGTACTAAAATCTCCCATCTTAAGTCCGCCTTTAGAGAAAAGCTGAATGTTGTTCAGTGATATATTTTTGATTGGATGTCCTTCAAGCCCTGTAATAGAGGAACCCCATGTGCCCGCACCGTAAGCAACTACATTACTGATTGAAATATTTTTTACTTCGCCAATAGTATTTACCACAGCACCAGGCGTATGAGGTCGTGCTCTATTGCCTAAACGAATGTAAATGGGAGATTCAGTGCCATGAATGGTTAGGTTGTTTACGGTAAAACCTTCCAAGGTACCACCATCTACAATCATAAGTGAAAGGCCGGATACACCTATACGTGGCGTATCCCAAATAGGCTTCCCTTTTTCTTTTGAGGGCTTAATTACACAATTACTTATAGAAATATTTTTAAAGCCGCCAGTGGTTTCTGTACCTGCTTTTATAGCATTGCAAAAACTACTGACTACGCAATTGGTAATAACAATATCTTCACAAGCAGCTGCCCCTGTACTTTTTAAAACAATACCATCATCATCAGAATCAATGATACTATTTGAAAGAACAACACGGCGGCACCCGTCAATATCAATACCATCATTATTTCGACTTCCATGACTGTACACATAAATGTTGGAAATAAATAAGTCTTCGCAGTCTAGATAATGTTGGTTCCAAATGGATGCATTGAGCATCCGTAGGCCGTCTATTTTAATATTCTTGCAGGAAATTAAAAGTATATTTCTAGGTCTACCATCAACATCACCTGCATAAGGGTTGGGCATGGGAGTATGAAGTGGTCCTTGTCCGTCAATAGTTCCGTTACCCGTTATAGCTATGTTTTCTTGGCCTTCTGCATAAATAAGAGCATTAAATCCGCCAAGTTGGTCTTTATGCGATCTATATTTTGGCATGGGTTGTAATGGGAAATCAGTGACATTAATACTTGAAAGTAAAACAGAGTTATGTTCAAAATGCAACTCAACATTACTCTTCAGAATAATAGTCCCGGATTTAAAAATTCCAGCAGGGATAATTACTTTTCCACCTCCTTTTGCAGCACAAGCATCAATTGCTTTTTGAATAGATTTTGTGTTTAAAAATTCCCCATCCCCTTTTGCACCATAATCGGTTATGATGAAGCCTTTCTTTTTAATTGAATTATCTAGTTCTGCATACGCGCTATTAGAAACGAAACCAAAAATTAAAACTAAAAAGCTAATGCGTAATATTTTCATCATTCTAAAAATTCTTTAAAGTTCATTTACTTCCTTCCTCAAAATACTTTTACTTCGATATTCAATAAAATTTTGGATGTGAAGTTTCAATAATTGTCACTTAGAAAAATGCAACGTTTTTTTGTGAATTGCAAATTAAAGGTTATTCTGTTTTTAATGTTACTTTTAGGTATTCCTGTAAATGGCCTTATCTCATGAGGTTTTAGTCCGAAATAATAAATGAGTTGGATTTTAAATGACAGATAGAAAAAAGAAGAATATACTTAGTCTAATAGGTCCAGGCTTTATTACTGCAGCTTTAGTTTTGGGACCAGGTAGTTTGGCAATAGGCTCTAAAATTGGGGCTAACTATGAATTTAGGTTACTTTGGGTAGTGCCTATTTGTATTCTTTTTATGGCGGCTTTCACCATAGTTTCTACTCGAATAGGGTTAAGTTCAAAACAAACACTTATTGAACTGATACGTGAAAAATATGGCAATACAATTTGTATTGTTATTGGCGTAGGTCTTTTTATAGTATCAGCTTCTTTTCAGGCAGGTAACTCAATTGGCGCTGGTATGGTGTTCGGTGAAATGTTCAATGTATCACCTGTGCCATGGATAATTGGATTTTCCGTGATTGCTATCATTTTGCTATTTTTTAAATCATTTTTTAAGATTCTAGAAAAAATTATGATTGGCATGGTTGTTTTAATGCTGGTTTCATTTGTACTAACTCTAATAATTTCAAAGCCTAATATTTCACTTTTAATACAGCAATTTAATTTTGAATTACCAAGTGGTTCAGAGTTTTTGGCTCTGGCTTTAGTGGCTTCCAGCTTTTCAATTGCAGGAGCATTTTATCAGTCGTATCTAGTCCAAGAAAAAGGATGGGATAAGAGTGAGTCCAAGTCACATGAAAGAGAAAGTTTATCCGGCGTATTTATTCTTGGAGTAATAACAGCTACAGTTATGTTGGTTGCTGCTTCGGTACTTTATCCCCAGGGAATTCAGGTTAATTCTGCTGCAGAAATGGGTAAAGCGTTAGAACCAATATTTGGTAGTTATGCCACTGTAATATTTATGTTCGGTTTGTTTGCAGCTTCTTTTTCTTCCCTAATCGGGAACGCAACTTTGGGTGGTGTTTTATTATCCGATGCTCTAAATATTGGTAGAAAGTTAGAGTCCCAAAATGTACGGTATGTGATAATGTCGGTCATATTGATTGGCGCAGCCGTTGCTATAATTTTTGGAAATTTACCTATACAGCTTATAATTATGGCTCAAGGTTTTACCATCATAGTTGTTCCTGTAATTGGCTTTATGATTTTTATGATTGCACGGGATAGAGCGGCAAAACACTTTTTTAAATTAAGTACAACATTGAATATTATTATGATTTTAGGATTGGTAATGCTAGTGCTATTAGCAGGGGCAAACACCTATAACATATTTATTAAATAAACTAGAAATCTATGATAGCTACAATAGCCGAATTAGAGGAACAACTCTCTAAACCTTCAAAACGATTAATAGAAGATATCAGTAAAATTGAAGGTGATATAATGATTTTAGGTTTGGGGGGAAAGATGGGGCCTACTTTGGCAAAGCTCGCGAAAAGAGCAATTGATGCTTCAGGAAGCACAAAAAAAGTAATAGGCGCTTCTCGCTTTTCAAATCAAAATCTATTTCAAGAATTAACGGATTTTGGTATAGAATGTATCAAGGTAGATTTATTGGATGATGAAGCGTTGATGAAGCTTCCAAAGGTTAAAAACGTTATTTATATGGCGGGTAATAAGTTTGGTACATCGGGTAATGAGCATTTTACCTGGGCAATGAACGCTTACCTTCCGGGTAGAGTTTCGGAAAAATATAAGGAATCAAAAATAGTTGTTTTTTCTACCGGTAATATATATCCGTTTATGCCTATTAAAAGTGGTGGTGCTACGGAAGAGGTAAAACCTTCACCAATTGGTGAATATGCGCAATCTTGCTTGGGACGTGAACGTGTATTTGAACATTTTTCGGTTAAAAACGGAACAGAAATGCTATTGTACCGGTTAAATTATGCACTTGATCTTAGGTACGGAGTTTTGTTAGAAGTCGCAAAGGCGGTAATAGAGCAGAAGCCTATAAATTTAAGTATGGGTTTCGCCAATGTTATTTGGCAAGGCGATGCTAATGAATATGCTATACGTTCCCTTTTACATTGTGAATCACCAGCCAGAAAATTAAACGTGACCGGCCCGGAAACCATATCAATACAATGGTTGGCAGAAGAATTTGGTAAATTACTTAAGATAGAAACCATTTTTGAAAATAAGCCTGCAGAAACAGCATTGCTGAATAATTCAAGCGGGGCTTACAGTTTATTTGGAAAACCCACGACCTCACTGCAAGATATGATAAAGTGGACAGCTAATTGGGTCAAAATTGGAGGGGAGCAATTAGGTAAACCAACGCATTTTCAAGAACGAAAAGGAGATTTTTAAATCAAATTAGTACAAAGTTAATATGAAGACTTTAGACCCTGTATTAAAACAATTATTGCAACAAGGTACTGTAATTCCTGCCCATCCGCTGGGATTGACAGAAGGTCGTGAGCTGGATGAGAAACGTCAACGATTGTTGACCAGATATTATATGGCTTCAGGCGCAGGAGGTATTGCAATAGGTGTTCATACAACACAATTCCAAATACGAGACCCAAAAATCAACCTTTATAAAAAGGTATTACAACTGGCTATTGAGGAAATTACAATAGCTAATCTAGACCGCCCTTTTATAAAAGTAGCTGGCGTTAGTGGTAATACGGAACAAGCTGTGAATGAGGCTAAAATCTGTGCGGAATTAGGTTATGATATTGTTTTGGTAAGTACAAATGGCTTAGGAGATTGGTCAGAAGAGGCATTATTGGAACGAGCAGCTAAAATTAGCGAAATCATACCCGTATTCGGATTTTATTTACAACCAGCAGTGGGTGGTAGGGTTTTGAGTTATAATTTTTGGAAGGCCTTTTCGGAGATTGAAAATGTTCTAGCTATAAAAATGGCACCGTTTAATAGGTATCAAACTTTAGAGGTGGTACGTGCTGTATGTGCATCATCACGTTGTGATGAAATTGCATTATACACAGGTAATGATGATAATATAGTAGCTGATCTTTTGACAAGCTATAAAATAACTGTTGAAGGGAAAGTCATCAAAAAAGATATTGTAGGAGGGTTACTGGGGCATTGGGCTGTTTGGACGAATAAGGCTGTTTCTCTTTTAGAGGAAATTCATAGAATAAAAGAATCAGGGACCACCATACCCAAAGAAGCAATGACCTTAAATATAGCAGTTACAGATAGCAATGCAGCCTTTTTTGATTCGGCCAATAATTTTGAAGGGTGTATTGCAGGTATTCATGAGGTGCTAAGAAGACAGGGACTTTTAAAAGGGATTTGGTGTTTAGATGAAAATGAAAAATTGTCTATAGGTCAGAATGAAGAAATCAGTAGAGTTTATAATGATTACCCGCATTTAAATGATGATGATTTTGTTAGGGATAACATAGAAAATTGGTTGAAAGGACTGTAAATAGGAAAGCAATTTTAAACTATAATTGAAAATTTTTAGAATAATAAATAGAGAAGCTTATGAAAACTAATCCACGGAGAAAATTTATAAAACAAACTTCAAAAACAGTAGCAGCCGGGATGGTTTTCAGTCATCTTCCTGTTTTTTCAAATGCTAATGTCTTTGGGCAAGAAAAAATAAAATTAGGTTTAGTGGGCTGTGGAGGTCGTGGTACCGGCGCTATATTTCAAGCTTTGACGGCATCAAAATCTGTTGAGTTAGTAGCAATGGGAGATGTTTTTCAACATGAGCTGGACAATAGTTTTCAAAGGGTTTCTAAAGATTTTCCAACACAAGTCAGCGTGCCAGGAGAACGTCAGTTTTTAGGTTTAGATGCTTATAAGAAAGTCATTGATGAATGTGATGCGGTAATTTTGGCTACACCACCTGGTTTTAGACCTGATCATTTTGAATACGCCATAGCATCGGGCAAGCATGTCTTTCTAGAAAAACCATTGGCTGTTGATGGTCCTGGATATAGAAGGATTATAGAGACCGGAAAATTGGCGACAGAGAAGAAATTAAATGTTGTGGTAGGTCTACAATCCCGCTATGAAATTGCGCTCAATAAAATGGTGGAAAAAATTCATGCAGGTGATATTGGAGACGTTCTTTCTATGGATGTGTATTATAACATTGGCTTGGCCACGGTACATCCTCGAAAGCCAGGTCAAACGGAATTGGAATATCAAATTAGCAATTGGCATTATTTTAATTGGTTATGGGGCGGTCAGCTTGCTGGTCAGGCCATTCACCAAATTGATGTGGTTAATTGGATTAAAAAAAATTACCCCATCAAAGCAAGTGGAATGGGAGGTAGGGCAATGCTAAAAGGACCTGACCATGGAGAAATATTTGACCATCATTATGTAGAATATGAGTATGCAGATGGTACAAAACTACATGTGCAGTGTAGACAAATGGATAATTGTGCCAATAGGTTAGGTTTTAATATTCAAGGTTCAAAAGGTAAAGCCGATGAACGTTTCCAGATGGTTGATTTAAAAGGAAATTCGCTTTGGAGATACAGAGATAAAGATGATCCATCGTCTTCTCAAATAGAACAAGATGAGTTTATAGGAGCAATCTTAGGAGATAAACCCTATGTAAATAATACTAAGTATGGTGCTGAAAGCTCTATGACTACCATAATGGGTAGAATGGCAATTGAATCTGGTGAAATTATTGATTTAGAAAAGGCGAAAGCTTCTAATTTAAGTATAGTCCCTTCTGAATTTTCTTGGGATATGAAAATGCCTAATGCACCATTGGAAGATGGTAATTATGTGATCCCTAAACCAGGAATTCCTGTGTTATAAATGAATTAGTTTAAGAATGAGAAACCTAATTAAATACATTGTTTTAATCGTATTGATTGCTGGTTGTTCTACACCAGATAAGATGCCTATCATTATTGTTTCAGAAACTGCAGGCTTAGACCGTCCTTTAGAATATGTAAACCCAATAATTAGTTTAGGTAATAAATTAAAGGAGAATGAAGTGTTCGTAGCTATGGATTCAGAAGATGGTTCTGTAATACCGGTAGATGATATAGCTTTTGCTGAAATTGAAAACCGATTTGAATATTCAATTATTTTTCCGGTTGCGGTTACGGCAAATCAATCCAAAAAATTCAATATTAGTATTCAAGAAAAAAAGAAGAGTTCATTACCTGTTCAGCAAATGCTATCCGATGATAATCTTGTTATAGAAAATAAGTATTACAAAGCTACTTTTAGTACAGAAGATGATAAACGCGGCGGACAAGTAAATGGAATAGAGTTGAAGAACTTTAAAAATCAGCTCTTAAAAAGAAGCCACATTGCAATGCATTGGGCTCCTAATTTTTCTAAAAGTAGTTCAGAGTTGTATTTCAATTTAGAAGATTTACGACCGGATTCTAAAAATCTTATAGAAGTAGAGAAATACCGTGTAATTAAGGAGCGCTCAGGTATCACGGATAGTGTGCCGGAAATTCTAATTGAAGGACGTTATGAGTTTTATGATAATCTACCCTATTTTTTATTTGAGTCTATGATTTCGGTTCAAAAAGAAGTGGAACTAAATCTCTTACGGAATGATGAAATGACCATGGATAGTCTCTTTACTCATCTCGCCTACGCTCAAAAAGACGGTACAATTAAACGATTAAATCTATATTCTGATGAACTAGATGTTTTAGAAGAAAATCATGTTACTGATGATGCGCCTTGGTTGGCTTTTTATAATTTGGAAAAAGGTTACGGTTTTGGTTCAATACGTCTTCAGTATGATAATACAAATACTAAAGGAGGGCCTTCTCCAATGCATAATCCATACACTAAGATTACCAAATCTTCAAATAATGGTAGATATTGGAATAGAGTTTTATCTGATACTATTCAGACTTTTCCGGTCGGAAGTCAGTATTATGAGAAAAATGCTTATTTAATTTTTCCAGTAGGTTCAGAATCCCCTGTAAAGGTCATTAAAAATTATGCTGAGCGTTTAAATCAGCCATTGGGTATAAAGGTTACAGATAATTAATATGTAGCTCAGTATTAAAATCCTAGTCTATTATAGAAAATAGTGCCGTCAGTATTCCTTATTTTTTTTAACCCATTTAGAGTGATAAATTTGATGTCAGTTAACATTAATAAGAACAACAAAAAAAATGTCATTTTATAGTAAGTTATCAGATTTTGGTTCTCGTTTTGTTGGTAAGCATATCCTCTTTAAACACGGCTTTAACCTTTCACCTATGTACCGCAGAAGCACAGCTAGAATAAAGCATGTTTCTGAGGACCTTAGAAAAGTGACTATTAAGCTCCCTATTAGCTATAAAAACCGAAATTACGTAAGCACCATTTTTGGTGGGAGTCTCTTTTCAGCAGTAGACCCAATACCCATGACTCAACTAATCAATATTCTTGGTAATGATTTTGTTGTTTGGGATAAATCGGCAGAGATAGCTTTCAAAAGACCTGCAAAGGAGGATGTTTATGCAGATTTTGAAT
Source organism: Zobellia barbeyronii (assembly GCF_018603515.1). Classification (GTDB taxonomy): domain Bacteria; phylum Bacteroidota; class Bacteroidia; order Flavobacteriales; family Flavobacteriaceae; genus Zobellia; species Zobellia barbeyronii. The sequence goes on along the minus strand of NZ_JACATN010000002.1, from coordinate 843,010 downwards.
ACAACCAGGAAGAAATAGACGAAATAAAGTTAAGGGTAGCGCAGGAAGATGAGATAGACATTGTAAAGACTACGCGCTTAATGAACGCGGAGCGGAATACTGTTTTTTGTGAAGTGAAAAAAACAATCTATATAGCAGATAAGGCCCACTATAAAAAGAAACGAGCGCTGGCAAAAGCAAAGAAAAGCGAAGAGAAATTATAGTAGTTGTACTCTAGCTTCTCTTAGCTCTTATTGTCTAAGCATAGTCACCTTTCATTATAAAGATATTAGGCTCCCGTTTGACTTACTTTTGCCCGGTTCCCTTTCCATCCTTTGTTGAATTGTTCTAGAAGATCTTTTACAATTTCAGGATTTTCTTTTGCAATATTTACGGTTTCTGATGGGTCTTTATTATGGTCATAAAGTTCTATGAAAACCGGCTCTGCATTTTTATCAGTATAGTCTTTCCAAACTATAAACCGATAATTTTTAGTCCGCATGGAATAGCCCATAAGTCGGTTTTCAAATAAATCACGATCCCATTTTTCGCCTTGTTGTTTTTTAATACGCCCTTCAACTTCTTCTATTAAAGGTCCAAAAGAAGTTTCCCGCATTCCTTTGGATAATGGGTTGGCAGCCCACTCGCGTAATGCTGGTGTAGGAAACTGAGAAAAAACTGCGGTTTTCCATTCCTGCTCAGGATTGGAAAGTAAAGGAGCAAAACTTTGACCTTCCAAAGTGTTGGGTTTAGAAATTTCTGCAAGATCACATAAGGTAGGATACATATCTACGAGCTCTACGAGGGCATCGGTAGATTTTCCTCTGGTTTCTTTTGCCATATCCGGTGTCCAGATAATTAAGGGGACTCTTGTGGCAATTTCATAGTTTGTAGCTTTTCCCCAAATACCCATATCACCTAAATGCCAGCCATGGTCACTCCACAGAATAACAATGGTGTTGTCTTTGATCCCGGCATCGTCAAGAGCACTGAGCATCTTACCAATTTGCGCATCTACGTAACTTACACAAGCTAGATAAGCATGCTTCAATTTTATGGCCTGCTCTGGAGATATATCTCCTTTTTTGGGAATGCCGGCTCTTGCTCGCAATTCAAAAGAAGCATGTAACCCCATGGCGGCTCCGTCTTTTGGAGCTTTGTCCTGTGCCGCAAGTTTTATGTCTGCCTCATCATACATATCCCAATATTTCTTTGGGGCAATCCAATCTAGGTGCGGTTTTTTCATTCCCATACCTAAGAAAAAAGGCTTTTCAGGATTTTTCTGAAGCATATCTTTCATGGTGGCAATGGCCAAATCAGTATTGAATCCGTCTTCATAGGCGTTATCTGGAAAATCGGCAAATTCGTAAGAAGGACCTTTACCTAGACCATTTCTTAGTGCTTTTTCTCCGTATTTGGCTACCATGGCAGCGCTATTCTCTTTTTGCATTTTTATGTTCTCCGGTAGTTTGAATCCGAATTTTACATCGGTTTTATTCATCTTAACGGGTTCTCTACTCCAAGAAAGTAATGGGTCGTTATATTTGCCATGATAGATTTTTCCGGTGTGTACTGCCTCATAACCATTGTCTTTAAAATGCTGAGGAAGTGTTATAATATCAGGGTTTTTATCTCTGAAATAGGTGAAATTTTCAATGACCTGAATGGTTTCGGGTCGTGCACCAGTCATTAAACTTGCTCTAGATGGGCTGCAAATGGCTTGCTGGCAATACGCATTATTAAAGCGAAGTCCGTCTTGGGCCAACGCATCAATATTTGGAGTGATGGCAATATCGGAGCCATATACACCAAGCTCTGGCCTAAGGTCATCAATAGCAAGAAATAGAATGTTGGGTTGCTTTGCTTTTTTTACAGGAGTTGTAGTGTTCTTACAGCTAAACAATAGCCCAATAGAGACAAGAGCGAGTATACGAATGTTCATTTTTATCGAGTTTTATAAAACGATTTAAAAGTGGATTATAGTAAGAAGTACAAAACAGTATTTTGAACCGACTACAAATTAACTTTAAAATTGCGTGTATTGATTTCTCGATTTTATCAATGGTCGGCACTATTTTAACCATATCTGCATACTTTCTATTATAGTCCATTTTTAGCAATTTAAATAGAGTCAATTTGAATTATCCTGTTATAGAAATTAAAATTAATTTACCTTTCATGAGAATTGCTTTATATTCAAAATATGCTTAGAATTTCTCATTTTTTCTTTCTGTTTCTAACGGTCTGTACAGTAGGTTTCTCTACTTCGGTCTGGGGGCAAGAGAATCTAAGCAATTTTGACATCACTCATTTTCAACTGCCAATAGAGACAGAAGCCCAAGATATTTTAGAAGACCGTTATGGTTTTATATGGATAGCATCCACTAACGGATTATGGCGTTTTGATGGTGGTAATTTTAAGAATTACAGTAAAAATGAGCATGAACAGACCAGCATTACGGACAATCATATTTCCTATTTGTTTGAAGATAGTAACGGAATTTTATGGGTGGGTACCTATGGTGGAGGGTTATTGAAGTATGATCGGGAATATGACCGTTTCCAACGTTTCGTACATGATGAAAATAACCCAGAAAGTCTCAGTTTTAATGAAGTTAGAGTAATTTATGAAACCGCAGATAAAGCCTTTTATATTGGTACAGATGGTGGTGGTCTAAATTTAATGAATAGGGAAACGGGTACCTTCAAAAAATTCCAACACAACGCCCTAGATGTAGGAAGTATTAGCCACAACAATGTGTTGGATATTCAAGAGAGTCCTGATGGACGCCTTTTTATTGGTACATGGATTGGGCTAAATATATTTCACCCAAACACAGAGAAATTTACACGCCTTGTTCAAAATTTACCAGGTATTTTTCATGCCTATCCCGTATTGAGTTTTTACAAAGATCTCATAGTTTCTAATGGCAAATTATTTACTGTAGATAAAAAGAATCAGTTTCATTATCTGAATTTACCAGTGGAGCGGGCAAGTGCCATACAACCAAATGAAGAGAAGAGTTGTTGGATAGCGTACCAAGATCAGATAGCTATCATAGATGCGGATTTTAAGACCAAGAATTTGATAGCGCTAAATGAGCGGTTCAATGAAGGTACTTTTAACATTAGGGAAATATTTCATAATCCTTCCAAAGAAGATTCTTGGGTATTGGACGGAGCAGGCCACTTTTTTCATATTAAAAAATCATCGGTCATATTTCAACCTTTTTTGGAATCCGGTTTAAGCGGAAAAATTCTGAAGACTAAAAATAATTATTGGGTATTTGATAAGGGTACAGTTCAGATTTATGCGAAAGAATCCCATATACTTCTTAAAACTCTAAAAGGTTTTGTTCACAGAACGTATATGAGTTCGTATGATAAACAAACTATCTGGGTAGCAGATAACGATTTCATTTATAGTTTTACTGAAGAAGGTGAAACTTTACAAAAGACAAGTCGCAAGCCGGGCGAACTCTTTAGTTTTTTAGAAACCAGTTCTGGACTAGTGTGGACGGGGGAGGTTTTGGGTGCACGTATTTACAACCCCAAAACGGATACAACAATGTATTTTGACTGTGACCCCAATGACCCTAACGGTATTGGATATTTTCACCGTGCCAATGAAATTTTCGAAGATTATAAAAATCAAATTTGGATTGGGACCAATGGAGATGGCGTTAAACGATATGTGCCAGAGAAAAACCAATTTGTTCATTACAGACATGAAATAGGCAATACCGCTACGGTAAACAACAATTTTATAAATGTAATTTTTGAGGATGCGGACCGGACACTTTGGGTGGGCACAAACTCTGGACTTTGTAGCTATGATTCTCAGAAAGATGTATTTCTTCAATATGATAATAGCCTACTAAAGGATAGAATCATAAATAGTATTGAGCAAGATGCTAAAGGTAATTTGTGGTTGGGTACAAGAAACGGACTTATAAAACTGGATGCAAAGAATAATGTTGTCCGTATTTTAAATGAACAAGACGGACTCCTCTCACAGAAAATCAATATTTCAAGTTTAGTCACGGATGATGGTCATATGGTGTTTTCTACGAATGCAGGATTAATGACTTTTGACCCGGAAAATGTAGTAGCCAGTACCAAAACACCATCGGTCTATATTTCTAAATTATGGGTAAATAATGAACTGGTTTCACCTAATAGCAATTACATAAAAAAAAGTATTGAGGTAGAAGACCATTTGCAATTGTCCTATAAAGACCAAAAGATAGAGCTCGGTTTTCAAGCCATACAGTACAAGAATACGCAGCGGTGCCAATATGCCTATATGCTGGAGGGCTTTGACAAAGATTGGACCATGGCCAATGGCACGAGGGCTACGTATACCAACTTACCGTCCGGCAACTATACGTTTCTTTTAAAAGCGACTAATGAGGATGGCATTTGGACCGATAAGTTAAAACGATTGAACATTGTGGTCACCCCTCCGTTTTGGGAACGTTTATGGGTTCAGATTCTTGCAGGCATTCTATTGGTTTTATTAGGGGTATGGGCTTTTCGGTTTTTCTTGTTGAGAGAAAGGACAAAGAATATGTTTGAAATTGAGAAACAACGGGTCTATCAATTTGAAGAGTTGGCACAGATGAAATTGCGTTTTTTTACCAATATTTCTCACGAGCTACGAACGCCATTAACGCTTATTACCTCCCCGTTGGATAAGTACATTCGTAAAGGCACCAAGCCAGATACCAAGGTGTTACAAATGATGCACAGAAACAGCAATCGTTTGTTAGAACTCGTTAATCAGATTCTAGATTTCAGAAAATTAGAAGGGAGTCAGCAATTGCGAATCAAACCACATGATGAACTTTTGGTCTGCACAAATATGTACACGGCATATGAATACTGGGCGAAGGAGAAAAACATCAATTTTAAATGTGATGCCCCAGAAACGGATCATACGCTTTATTTTGATGAAGATGTTATTGAGAAAATAGTAAGCAACCTGGTTTCCAATGCGTTCAAGTTTACGGCAAAAAATGGAGCGATAAGCTTACAGGCTACCTATGCAAATCTTGAAATAGATAATGATGATAAGGTAAAGAAAGGTAACCTCCAGATAGAAGTGATAGATAACGGAGCAGGTATTCCAGAAAAATACCAAGAGAAGGTTTTTGAACGGTTTTACCAGTTAGATGAAACCCCGAATAAGGGCTACAGCAGCGGTATAGGCCTTTCCCTAATTTCGGAATTGGTGAAGTTGCATAACGGAAGTATAGCTTTAAAGAGTGAAGAGGGTATAGGCTCACATTTTACAATAACCCTACCCGTAGGTTACGAAGATTATGAAGCCAATATTCAAGAAGCGGTCGTTCCAATTACGGAAGTAGCCTCTGGAGAAACCGTAGTGTTGCTCATTGAGGATAATGAGGATATTAGAAATTACTTAACTGCAGAGCTATCTGAAGATTATGTTATTCTTCAGGCTGATAATGGTAAAGACGGTTTTCAGTTGGCTTTGGAGCATATTCCGGATATTGTAATCAGTGATATTATGATGCCGCTTTTTGATGGAATTCAAGTAGCAAATCAATTAAAAGCAAATGAATTGACGGCTCATATTCCATTGATGTTTTTGACGGCTAAAACAGGACTTGAAAATAAATTGAGAGGTTTAGAAACGGGTGCGGAAGATTATATAGAAAAGCCTTTTAGTGTTTCTGAGATTAAAATGAAAATTCAGAACCGTTTGGAAAGTAGACATCGACTTATCAAAAAATATAAAAAAGAAGAGTTGTTCATAGAGCCTACATCTTCAGTAGATCAGTATTTATTAAAGGTGAATGAAGTTATTGATGAGCACCTTGAAAATGCAGATTTTTCAATTGATTTTCTGTGCGATGAATTGGCTATCGGGCGGTCGCAATTGTATCGTAAAATTCAAGCCCTTACCGGTAAAACTATAATTGAATATATCAACACCTATAAACTGTCTAAAGCCATGCCCTTGCTACAAGATGGTAGCCTAAGTATAAAGGAAATTGCCTTTAAGGTGGGGTATAATGATAATAGGTATTTCAGCCGAATCTTTAAGAAAGAGTTTGGACATCCACCGTCACATTACGTACCCAATAAATAGATTAAGTGTACGTGATACACAAAAAGTGCACCCTTTTGCACAATTAGTCTACCTTGTAAAACAGGTAGTTAGGTAATTTTGAGGAGCTCATAGTATTGCTGCAACCAAAAAATACCTGAATGAAAAACTCCAGACGAAACTTCATTAAACAGTCCGCTTTTGCAAGCGCCGCATTAACCGTGCCCACATATAGTTTTGGGATTATAAATAAGCCAAAATTTTCCGAGCAAATTATAGGGCATGGAGATTTTACGTACCGCGTTCATAAAGAATGGGGAAACCTGAATCCTGCAAATACGCCAGTAAAAAATTGCCATGAAATGGTGATGGATTCTAAGGGCAGACTTATTATGGTAACGGATGAGATTAAGAACAATGTTATTGTTTATGACAAGTCTGGTAAACTATTAAAAACGTGGACACATGATTTGAAATCTGCTCACGGCCTAACCTTATCCAAGGAAGGTGAAGTTGATATGCTGTATATAACTGATAACGACGGAGCTATTCTAAAGACTACGGTAGACGGTAAGGTACTTATGGAGTTGCCAAATCCGCATAAAATAGGTGTGTATGAAAAAGACCAAAAGTATCGGCCTACCGAAACCGCCGTTGGTCCCAACGGAGATATCTATGTGGCGGATGGTTATGGTTCTGATTTCATTTTACAATACTCCAAAGACGGAGAGTTTATCCGAAAATTTGGAGGTCGTGGTTTTGAAGATCATTTGTTCAGTACGGCCCATGGTGTTACCATAGATGATAGAGATCCAAATAATATTACGTTGTTGTGTACCTCTAGAAAACACAATTCTTTTAAACGCTATAGTCTAGATGGTAAGTACTTATCTAGTATTTTTCTGCCCGGAGCTTTTGTTTGTAGGCCAGTTATAGATGGTGAGAATTTATATTCTGGAGTATGTTGGTCAAGGTTAAAGTATTTAGAGCAAACGCCAGATTCAGGCTTTGTTACCATTTTAGATAAGGATAATAAAGTAATCTCAAACCCTGGTGGGACGGCACCGGTTTATGAAAAGGGAGAGTTGCAAATGATGGTTCAAGATGTACCTCTTTTTAATCACTGTCATGATGTTTGTATAGACGACGATAAGAATATATACGTCTGCCAGTGGAATGCAAACAAAACTTATCCTATAAAACTTGAAAGGGTTTAGTTTATGAAAAAAATCGTTTTACAGCTTATCGTCCTAGGTTTACTTCTGGTCTCTTGTAAAGAAGAGGGCCAATACGCTTCCATTCCGCAGAAAAAAGTGCCGGACATGGTAGACTATAATTTTGATGTGCGGCCTATATTATCTGACAAGTGTTTTAATTGCCATGGTCCGGATGCGAATAAAAGGTCGGAAGATTTACGGTTAGATACTCCAGAAGGTGCTTATGGGGCTTTAAAAGATTCTGAGAACGAGTTTGCGATAGTGCCTAAGAACATTGAAAAATCGGTGGTGTATCAGCGGATTACGGCTAAAGATAGTTCCAACCTTATGCCTCCCGTGGACTCCAATTTAAAACTGTCCGACTACGAAATAAAGGTGTTGAAAAAGTGGATAGAACAAGGTGCGGTCTATGACGAGCATTGGGCTTTTAGTCCGGTGGAAAAACCCCAAATTCCTAATACAGATAAAGATTGGGTGAATAATGAGATTGACCATTTTGTTTTGGAAAAACTAGATGAGGTTAATCTTGAGCCAAACCAGATTGCAGATAAAGAACGTTTGTTGAAAAGGGTTTCATTAGATATTACAGGTTTGCCGCCTACACCTGAAATGCGAGAAAAATTCATTGGTGACAATGCTCCTGATGCTTACGAACAAATAGTAGATGAATTATTGGGCAGCGCTCATTATGGTGAAAAAATGGCCAGTCATTGGTTAGATGTAGCCCGCTATGCAGATTCGCACGGATTTCAGAACGATCAGTTACGTACCATGTGGCCTTGGCGAGATTGGGTAATTCATGCATTCAATGAAAATTATAGTTACAAAAAATTTGTAACCTATCAGTTAGCAGGAGATTTAATGCCCAAGAAAAATATAGAAACTATTTTGGCAACAGGCTTCAATAGAAACCACAAAATAAACCAAGAGGCAGGCATAATAGAAGAGGAGTTTAGAATAGAAAATGTAACCGATAGAACCAATACTTTTGGTAAAGCATTTTTAGGATTGACATTAGAATGTGCTAAGTGCCATGATCATAAATATGATCCTATTTCACAGAAAGAATACTTCAACACTTTTGCCTTTTTTGATAAAGTAATTCATAGGTCAAAACCTATGGGAGAAGTATTGGCAGAAGCTCCGCTAATCACAATTACGGATGAGGTTGTTGAAAAGGAACTTCCGTTTGTGAATAAAAAAGAGCCAGAGGATATAGAGGTCATGGTTATTGAGGAGAAGGTGGATATTAGAACAACCCACGTATTGAATAGAGGTGTATATGATGATAAAGGAGAGATTGTTCAGCCAAGCACACCAGAGTCAGTTTTAAAGTTTGATACGCTTGTTTACGATAGTAATCGTCTTGGGCTTACAAAATGGCTCTTTGATGTCAAAAATCCTTTAACAAGTAGGGTTTTTGTCAATAGGGTATGGCAAGAAATTTTTGGAGAAGGTATTGTTAGGTCTTCCGGAGATTTTGGTATGCAGGGAGATTTACCCACGCATATTGGTTTGCTCAACTGGCTTTCCGCAGATTTCATAGAGAATGATTGGGATATGAAACGTTTGATGAAGCAAATAGTTATGTCATCTACCTACAAGCAATCTTCTGTGGTTGATGATAAAAAACTCGCGTTAGATCCAGACAATAGGTATTTGTCGCATATGAGCCGTTTGCGGTTTAGTGCGGAGACTATTAGAGACCATGCATTGGCAACTAGTGGTTTGTTAAACGAGGAAATAGGAGGTCGTAGCGTAAAGGTGTATCAGCCAGATGGTATCTGGGAAGCAGCAAGTTCAGGGCGTGGTATTTTGGCGAATTATGTACAAGACCATGGCAAAGACCTGTATAGACGTGGTATTTATGTTTTTATAAAACGAACCACGCTCCCTCCGGTACAGTTAACTTTTGATGCTGCCACACGTGACCAATGCGAGGTGAAACGACAATCTACCATGACTCCGCTTCAAGCACTCATTGCTTTAAATGACCCAACTATTTTGGAAGCTTCTCGGGTATTATCGGAAACATTAATACAAGAAGAAAGTACCGTAGATGAGAAGATAGTGGAAGCTTTTGGGCGCATTATGAGCAGAACCATTAAACCCCAAGAAAAGGAAATGTTAGTGGGGTATTACCATGATCAGGAAGATGCTTTTGCAAACGATAAGCAGAAGGCAATAGATTTTATTGAAGTAGGGGAGTATCCTATTTTGAAAGATAGGGATGAAGTTAAAGTTGCAGCACTCATGCAAATCATTCACACCATCTACAATCTAGAAGAAACAATAGTAAAAGGTTAACGGTCAATCAAACAATATGGATAAAGAAGTTTTTGAACATTACTTGAATACGAACCGAAGACATTTTTTAGGTAAAATGGCCATGGGAATGGGCGGCGTGGCTTTAGGCTCGCTTTTAATGCCCGATTTGTTAACAGGAAAGAAAGCAACCGAAGAACAGTTACCTCTAGGGTTAAAACACTTTGCTGCCAAAGCCAAACGAATCATTTTATTAGTGCAAAATGGGGCACCTTCTCAATTGGAGACTTTTGATTACAAACCTAAGTTGAATGATATGTTCGGTCAAGAACTACCTCCTTCAATTAGAGGGGAGCAAAAATTGACAGGCATGACGGCAGGACAAGAATCGTTTCCGTTGGTGGGGTCTAAATTCAGCTTTAAACAATATGGAGAATCCGGTACTTGGGTAAGCGAGCTTCTTCCTAATATTGCCAAAATCACAGATGATATTTGCATGATAAAGAGCATGCATACAGATGCTATTAACCATGATCCTGCCCTAACTTTCATGCAAACCGGAGCCCAAGTGGGTAACAGACCTAGTATTGGTTCTTGGTTTAGTTATGGACTGGGTAGTGAGAATCAAAATTTACCTGCGTACTGCGTGTTGCTTTCCAAAGGAAAAGGTAATGGACAAGGTGTATACTCAAAATTATGGTCTAACGGGTTTTTAGATAGTTCGCACCAAGGGGTGCAATTGAGTGCCAGTGAAGACCCAATTCTATACTTGAACAATCCAAAAGGAATGGATAGGGAAACCCGTCGTAAGATGCTAGACCACCTGGCATCGTTAAATCAACTGGGGTATGATGAGTTTGGTGATCCGGAAATTCCAGCAAAAATCAAACAATATGAAATGGCTTTTAGAATGCAAACGGCCGTGCCAGAAATTACCGATGTTTCTAAAGAACCAGATCATATTAAAAAACTGTATGGTCCTGATTGTATGGTACCGGGTACCTATGCAGCCAATTGTTTGTTAGCTAGAAAACTGTCCGAATCCGGTGTGCGTTTTGTGCAATTGTATCATCAAGGTTGGGATCAGCATAATAACTTGGTAGGCGAAATTAAAGGACAGGCAAAAGATGTAGATAAAGCATCTGCTGCTTTGATTACCGATTTAAAACAAAGGGGACTTTTAGATGAAACCTTAGTGGTATGGAGCGGAGAATTTGGTAGAACAAACTACTGCCAAGGTAAACTCACCAAAGATAATTACGGACGAGATCATCACCCACGTTGTTTTAGCATCTTTATGGCCGGTGGTGGTGTAAAGGCAGGGATGTCTTATGGTAAGACAGATGAATTAGGATATAACATTGTAGAAAGCCCCGTGCATATTCACGATTTACATGCTACTATCATGCACTTAATGGGCTTAGATCATGAAAAACTAACGCACAAACACCTAGGTAGAAGATTTAGGTTGACCGATGTTCATGGTCATGTGGTAAAAGATATTCTAGCGTAGCTATATGAAAAAAGCAGTCCCTTTCTTTTTGAATGTTTTATTCTTTCTACATGTTTTGCTGGCATTTTTGGTGCTCTTTGAAGGGTATATGAAAGTTCCGTTTTGGGTTCAACCTTTAGGAAGAATGCATCCTTTGGTTTTACACTTTCCGGTAGCATTTATTGTGCTTTTAGTAATGCTCAATTTTTTCAAAAAACAGTTGGAGCCTGCTTCTTTCGAAAAGATAAACTTCGCGCTCTTATTGCTCACATCTTTTACCACGGTTTTGGCAACCCTAATGGGACTATTGTTATCACTGGAAGGTTACGACTCAGAATTATTGACGCTTCACAAGTGGGTAGGTATAGCGTTATGTTTTGTCATATATGCTTTGGTTTGGTGTTACGCTTATAAGAAAGTATTTCAGGTATTGCTATATGTTGGTTTGATAGGAGTATTGGTAGGCGGGCACTTTGGAGCGGGATTGACCCATGGCACCAATTTTTTAATGGAGCCTATTACCGCTTCAAAAGAAGAAATCGTAGATGAAAATACACCTATTTATTCGGCTTATATCGTACCTGTTTTAAAGTCGAAATGTACCAGTTGCCATAATCCTCAAAAGCATAAAGGTGATTTAGATTTGACCACAATCGAAGCCATAACCAAAGGTGGTGAGAATGGAGACGTATGGTTAGCTCATAATCCGGAAGAAAGCCTTTTATTGAAAAGAGCAGCCTTACCTATTGAAGATGAAGAGCACATGCCACCCGAAGGAAAACCCCAATTGACGGCAGGAGAAATAGAATTAATGCAGATTTGGATTGCACATGGCGCCGATGACCAAATTACTTATGCTCAACTAAAAGAAGGGGACACCTTAAAACAACTTGTTACCAGCAAATGGCTAAAATCTATTGAGGATAAGCAATATGAGTTCGATTTTGTAACGGCAAAAACCATCAAGGAACTGAATAATCCATATAGAACGGTAGTTCAAAAATCACCTACGTCACCAGCTATTGACGTTGTTATATTTGGTAGAAGCGCTTTTCAGGAAAATAACTTAACCGAACTTGAAAAGGTAAAAGATCAGGTGGTGTATTTGAATTTGGCTAATCTTCCTATTACAAGCAAGCAGATGGGTAGCATTGGAAAATTAGGTAACCTAGAGCACCTTGTACTCAATTTTACAGATATCAGCAGTGAGTCTTTAGCATCATTGGCGAGTTGTGCCAAACTAGAAACGTTGTCCTTGTCAGGGACCGCTATAGACGCGACTGTGTTGGAGCATTTGAAAGGCTTAAAGAGTTTAAAGGAAGTGTTCGTATGGAATACCAATTTGGAAGCTGAGGATATAGAGGTGTTAAGAAGCGAATTACCCAAGGTTATCATTAACGAAGGTTATATTCCAAATCCAGAAGAGGAGCTACAATTAACACCACCAACTTTGGTTAACGAAGGGAATATAATTAGTTCGGGCGATTTGGTTTCTCTTGGGCATAAAATGAATGGAGTTACCATTCAATATACTTTAGATGAGAGCGAACCAGACTCCACTTCAATAGCTTTTGAAAAAGCGTTTTCATTGGATTTAAAAGGGAAAAGACAACAAACTATAAAAACGTTAGCCTACAAAGAAGGTTGGTTACCTAGCAAGCCTGTTTCCTATGTTTTTTACGATAGAGGCCTAGTGCCCGATGGTATTGAAGTTTTGTATCCTGGCGTTTTAAGCTCGTATACAGGTGATACAGAAAAAATACTGACCGATGCCGTTCGGAATAATGAAAAAATAGGATTCTCTAAATTCTGGGCATCTTATAACAAAAAACCACTGGAGGCCATTGTTGACTTTAGCGTATCCACTCCCAAAATAAAAGAGGTGGTTTTAAGCTGTGGTATCCATTACAAACAAAAGAAATCACCATTAGATTTTGTAGGGGTTTGGGCTAGTGATGATAAAGTAAAATGGCAATTGGTTAAAAAGAAGTCTTTTGCCAATGAAAACAATTTAGACAGACTAGAGGAAATCTCAATAGAGCTTCCGCAGAAATCGTATAAATATTTAAAAATAGTAGCCCAGCCCCAAAAAGAGCAAACTATACGAATCAATCAATTGTTCTTTTTTTAAGGCTAGGCCTTGATTAGGGGTATGGTGGAATCCCGTTCGATCATAGTGGTTTTGATTACTTCAGTTTCAAATGGCTTTTCGGGATCACTTTGTTCTATACGGTTCACCAATTGTTGAGCGGCGCGCTGCCCCATATGATACCCATGCTGACTGATAGAAGTTAGGCTAGGAACTACATATTTAGGTAAAATTCCGTTTGTAAAGCAGATAATGGAAAGCTCTTCAGGAATTTTTATTCCCAAAGAATTTGCGGTCAATAATGAGGTGACACCCGCTTCTTCTTCTAAACCTAAAATGGCATCTACTTTTCCTGCGGATAGTAGTTTTCGTATTTCCACTTCCATAAATGATTTTTCCAACTTTTCAAAAATCAAACTCTGGTCCAAGTCTATATTATGGTCCTTTAGACACTGATGGTAACCGTTTATTCTCAGTTTTGATATCTCAAGGTCGCCCAAAAGCGAAACCACGGCAATACGCTTACATCCGCTTTTTATAAGATGTTCCGTTGCATTGTAAGCAGCTTTGGTATCATCTATGGTTACTTTGTCACAGTCCAGTTTTGATGATACGCGATCAAACATTACTACCGGTATACCTTTGTTCAAGAAGGGCTCAAAATGGTCTGTATTGTCAAGTTTACCTGTTTCCTCCGCAAGCGAAACTAAGAGTCCGGATATAGCACCTTTGCGTAGCATTTCCGTAATAGCAACTTCCTTTTTGTAGGATTCGTTAGAGATACAGGCAATCATATTATAACCACGATCATTCAATACTTTTTCTACACCACTAATAACTTGGGCAAAGAAGTAGTTGAGGATATTTGGAATGATGACACCCACAGATTGCGAAGGTTCTTTTCTAAGGTTAATAGCATTCAGGTTGGGACGGTATTTGTGTTCCCGTGCATACGCAATGATTTTCGCCTTGGTTTTGGCGCTTATTTCATGGCTATCATTTAACGCCTTGGATACGGTAGATTTAGAGACTTTAAAATGCTTGGCAATATCGTCTAAACTAAGTTTTCGTTTCATAACAGTATCAAGATACTAAATATCATATTAAGACATTACTTCATTTTTGCCATTCCGATCGCTAAAATAGCATTTTGGACCTACGCTTTTTACGAAACCCATTTCGAAAAATACAAAATATTACAAATATCTGATTATAAGCACGTTGTGATTATGAAATTTTGAATTTACAAAAGGTTCTATTTTGTATTTTTAGTACAGAAACGAATTATCTAGAACTCGTTTTAAGTTATAGTTTAAATTTGACAAAAGTGCTTGGTTTTTAAGAGAATACAAAATATCCAATAGGACAACGTTCAAAAAACAGAAGCACTTACAAACACCAAAAAATTATGTACAGTATAGGTTACGATATAGGAAGTTCGTCAATAAAAGCGGCCTTAGTTGAGGTAAGTACGGGTAAACCCGTTGCTGTAGTGAGCGAACCTAAAACAGAAATGGATATTCTTGCCATTAACAATGGTTGGGCAGAACAGGATCCAGATACATGGTGGAAACATGTTTGTACCGCTACAAAAACATTGCTATCGGAAAATAATATAAAACCAGAAGAGGTTACGGGTATTGGTATTTCATACCAGATGCACGGATTGGTTGTTGTTGATGAGAACCTAAAGCCTTTACGTGATTCCATTATTTGGTGTGATAGTAGAGCGGTAGGTATTGGTCAAAAAGCATTTGATGAACTTGGCAATGACCGTTGTAGTGAGCACTTATTAAACTCGCCTTCTAATTTTACCGCATCCAAATTAAAGTGGGTAAAGGAAAACGAGCCGGAAAATTTTGAACGTATTCATAAGTTCATGCTTCCTGGAGATTATATAGCCTGTAGGTTGAGCGGTACAGCAAATACAACTTTATCTGGTTTATCCGAAGGTATATTTTGGGATTTTAAGACGAATAGTTTAGCCACTTGGTTATTGGATTATTACGGATTGAACGAATCTCATGTACCTGAAATAGTTGATACCTTTTCTGTTCAAAGTACAGTATCGGAGCAAGGAGCAAAAGAATCAGGTTTAAAAGTAGGTACGCCTATTTTATACCGTGCAGGAGATCAGCCTAACAATGCATTGTCTTTGAATGTTTTTAATCCAGGAGAGGTAGCTGCAACTGGTGGAACATCTGGGGTTATTTATGCTGTTACAGATAATCTTTCGGTTAAAGAAAGCTCACGAGTTAACAATTTTGCCCACGTTAATTACAGTGCGGAAAATAAGAACATAGGTAAACTACTTTGTATAAACGGAGCTGGTATTCAGTACAGATGGTTGTTGAACAACTTGGCTGTAGCTTCATATGATGAAATGAACGATTTGGCCAATTCCGTGCCACAAGGTTCGGATGGCGTAAAAATATTGCCTTTCGGTAATGGTGCAGAACGTATGTTGAATAATGTGGATTTAGGTACCAATATGTTTGGCATCAACTTAAACAACCATACCAAAGCACATTTATGTAGAGCTTCATTAGAAGGTATTGCCTTCTCTTTTGTGTACGGTATGGAAATCCTTAGGTCAGATGGTATTACCGCTACCAAAATACGGGCAGGAAACGATAACCTGTTTAGATCAGAAATCTTCTCAAATACAATAGCAACGCTTATTGACCGCGAGATAGAAATATATAATACCACAGGTGCCATTGGCGCAGCTAGGGCCTGTATTTTACGTGATGGAGATTTTTCAAGCTTTGGCGAACAGATTATGGCTAATGATTATGTCATGAGCTATAAACCTTCCGCAGAAAAAGAAGCATTACAATCTGCATATTCCGCATGGAAAAAAGAATTAGAACAATTATTAAAAAACAAGTAACATGGCATTATTAGGAGACAAAGAGTACTTTAAAGGTATTGGAGAAATTAAGTTTGAAGGGAAAGAATCAGACAACCCTTTAGCATTTAAATATTACAACCCGGACCAGATTGTTGCAGGTAAAACAATGAAGGAGCACTTCAAATTTGCTATCGCATACTGGCATACATTCTGTGGGCAAGGTTCTGATCCATTTGGCCCAGGTACGCAGAATTTTGCTTGGGATAAATCTTCAGATGCCGTTCAAGCTGCAAAAGATAAGGCAGATGCTGCTTTTGAGTTTATCAGTAAAATGGGATTCGATTATTTCTGTTTTCATGATTTCGATTTGATTCAAGAAGGTCCAACTTTCGCGGAGTCAGAAAAAAGATTAGCTACTATTACAGATTATATAAAGCAGAAAAAAGCGGCTTCAGGTATTAAATTATTGTGGGGTACGGCTAACTGTTTCTCTAATCCAAGATACATGAACGGTGCTGCTACAAACCCAGATTTTGATGTGGTTGCTAGAGCAGGTGGTCAAGTAAAATTAGCGATGGATGCAACTATTGCATTAGACGGTGAGAACTATGTTTTCTGGGGAGGCCGTGAAGGGTATATGTCTCTTTTGAACACAAACATGGGTCGCGAATTAGATCATATGGCGCAGTTCTTAACTATGGCTAGAGATTATGCTCGTAAGCAAGGTTTTAAAGGTAATTTCTTTATTGAACCAAAACCAATGGAGCCAACTAAGCACCAGTATGATTTTGATTCGGCTACAGCAATCGGTTTCTTAAAAGAGTACGGATTGGATAAAGATTTTAAAATAAACATAGAAGTAAACCATGCAACTTTGGCACAACACACTTTTCAGCATGAAATGGAAGTTTCCGCCAAAGCAGGAATGTTAGGTAGTTTAGATGCCAACCGTGGGGATTACCAAAACGGATGGGATACCGATCAGTTCCCAAACAATATTCAAGAAACTACTGAAGCTATGTTGGTATTCTTACAAGCAGGCGGTTTACAAGGTGGAGGTGTTAATTTTGATGCTAAAATCAGAAGAAATTCTACTGACCTAGAAGATATTTTCTTGGCTCATATTGGTGGTGCGGACACGTTTGCAAGAGGTTTAATTACTGCCGATAAAATAATCCAGTCTTCTGATTATTCCAAGCTTCGTGAAAACCGTTACAGCTCTTTTGATTCAGGAAAAGGAAAAGAGTTTGAAGGAGGTAAATTAAGCCTTGAGAACTTATACGATTTAGCAACTACAAATGGCGAGTTAGAGCTTAAGAGTGGTAAGCAAGAATTGTTCGAAAACATTATTAATCAGTACATCTAGAATATATGAAGTTTTTTATAGATACAGCAAATTTAAACGACATTCAAAGCGCCTACGAATTAGGTGTTTTGGATGGCGTAACTACCAATCCTTCTTTAATGGCTAAAGAAGGTATAACCGGAAAAGACAATATTTTAAAGCATTACTTGGCAATTTGCGAAAAAGTTGAAGGTGATGTTTCTGCTGAGGTTATTGCAACCGATTATGCAGGTATGATCAAAGAAGGTGAAGAGTTAGCCGCTTTACATCCTCAGATTGTAGTAAAATTACCAATGATTGCAGATGGGGTAAAAGCGTGTAAATATTTCTCTGATAAAGGAATAAAAACAAACGTTACTCTTGTATTTTCAGTAGGTCAGGCATTATTAGCTGCTAAAGCTGGAGCTACCTATGTTTCTCCATTTTTAGGTAGGTTAGATGATATTTCTACAGACGGTATGCGTTTGATTGAAGAAATCCGTCTTATATATGATAACTACGGTTTTGAAACGCAAATTTTGTCGGCTTCTGTTCGTCATACTATGCACGTAATTAACTGTGCTAAATTGGGGTCAGATGTAATGACAGGTCCATTGTCAGCTATTGAAGGTCTACTTAAGCACCCGTTAACGGATAGTGGTTTAGAGAAATTCTTGGCAGATTATAACAAAGGAAATCAATAGGTAAACCTGTCGTAAACAGACGTAATAGACAAGTCTGAACAACAGTTTCTAATTTATTTTATAGACTATATTGCCGGTGGTTGAAACTACCGGCAATTTGGTTAAAGAATACTTCTGTTTCACCTAAATTAATCACTCTTATGAATTACAAACTAATGTTACTTGTGTTTCTATATGAGAAGAGTGTATTGACGGTCTCTTTTCAGTTTTTCTCAGATAATGAGGTGTATCTAGAAGGACAGGATAAAGTAGGCAAGATACTCTGGAAAACCCGTTATGTAAAAAAGTAATACCGGAGTCTGGATATGGTGCAGAATAACTAATCTGTTTGTGTGCAATAGTCATTTACCCTATCTTCTAACCGATTCCATAATGCACAGCATATTTTGGTTTTTCACCTTATCAAATATCAATTTTTAAAAATACAACAGAGTAGAAGCACTCCTATATGAGATTAAGTAATATAATTTTGAGTTTAGTTTTTTGCGTCTTTCTTACGCAATGTCATCTCTATGGACAAAATTCAAATGACGATTACACCTTTATAGATATAGAACAAGATAATACCCAAAGAGCGGTTTCCACTATCGTTGAAGACAGCATGGGCCTTATTTGGATGGGTACCAATGGGGTGGGGCTAAAGAAATATAATGGTATTGATTTTACTACCTATAAGCAAGATATTAGCGAATCAAAATCACTGAGCAATTCGCTTATCCACACGTCGTACATTGATAAGTCTAATAGATTTTGGATAGGTACGGAAACGGGCTTGGATTTGTACAATAGAGATTTTGATAATTTTGATAAAATAGAGTTGAGGGGAGAACCCGGATTAGAAAATGGTGTCCTAATTAGAGCAATTCAAGAAGGTATTAATGGAGAGCTTTTAGTAGGTTCTCATTATCATGGGGTATTTAGAGTAGATCCGTTAACCTTACGCAGTGAGTCAATTCCTTTTCAGTCTACTATAGCCAAATCGGCCATACAGGTAAATTGTATTTTGAAAAGTAAAACAGGTAACGTATTTGTAGCTACTAATCACGGTCTTTTTGAGTATGACGGGGTTAAGGTTGCACCCTCGCAACTTCTGAATGAAAGCGGGGAAATAGCTAAAAACCTGAATGTAAATATAGAGACGTTATTTCAAGATAAAGAAGGTGCAATCTGGTTGGGTACCCTATCAGACGGATTGATTAGAATAAAACTACAGTCTGCAAATAAGTATAAAATAGATTCCTTTAAGGTAACCCCAGAAAGGGTGTTATCCATAGCCCAAGGAGCAGATGGTAATATCATATGTGGTACGGAGAATGACGGGCTTTTTGTACTAAAATCAGACGGAACTTTAATAAAGAATTATCGCTATGATAAGTTTGATGTTAAAAGTGTAAAATCCAACTCCATTTGGTCCGTTTTCGTAGACAGCCAAGAACGCATTTGGATTGGATATTACAACAAAGGGGTAGGGGTTTACGATAAGTTGTTTGACAAGTTTAAGGATATTGAAAGTTTGGCCAATATCAATAATTCCCTGCTGCTGCCTTCGGTTACCGGTATTGCTAGTGATAAAGAAGGTAGATTGTGGATTGGTTTAGATGGTGGCGGTATAGACGTATATGATGCTGCAGAAAAAAGTATAGTTCATTTAAAAGACTCTGAAAATTCAATAGCAACTAACCTGCATGCGGCAGCTGTTGCAGGAATGTTTTTTGATAGTAAAGGCAATCTTTGGGTGGGAACATGGAATTCCGGTATCTATTACCTTCCTAAAAACTCATCAAAATTTATAAATTATAAGATTTCAAATACGAACGGTGGGCTTACAAGCAACCGTATAATGACATTTGATGAAGATAAAAACGGAATTATTTGGATTGGCTCTTACGTAACGGGCTTACATTCCTATAACCCGGAAACCAAAATATTCACGCCTTACAATACACAAATTTATGAAGACGTAATTCCTAGTCATGGAGAAGTGCGTAAAATTTTAGTAGATAGTAATGACTTTATTTGGTTGGGTACCACAGGTGGTCTGTATAAAATAGCCAATGATTTTTCTGGAGAGGATAAGGCCATTTCTTTGGTAGATCGCATGCACGCAGATACTGGTCTAAAGCCTACCGTAGATAGAATAGTATCGTTATTTGAGGATAGTAATAATATCATTTGGATAGGCACAGATGGCGGAGGTTTATGTAAATATAACCCCTTTAAAGATGTATTTACATGGTATGGAGATAGAAATGGTTTAGGGCAACAGACCATAGCTTCAATTTTAGAAGATGATAATGGTGCGCTTTGGTTAGGCGGTAATAATGGTATTTCTAGGTTGGATGTAGCGGAAGAAAGTATTAAAAACTTTGATATTCATGACGGGTTATTGGCTAACGATTTTAATTACAATGCTACGTATAAAGATGATTCTGGTATTCTGTACTTTGGTAGCTATGAAGGGGTTAATTCTATAGATCCCCAAAACTTAAGTTTCAATAGTAATGAACCACAAGTTTACTTTACAGATTTTAAGCTGTTCAATAAGTCCGTTGTTCCAGGAACGGAAAAATCGCCTTTAGAAAAAGTTATAGGACGTACAGAAAATTTAACCCTCACTCATAACCAGTCCGTTTTTACCATAGAATATGCAGGTATTAACTTTACAAGACCTAAAAAGAACCAATACGCTTACTTTTTACAAGGGTTTGACAATAGGTGGAACTATGTAGGGAAAAGCAGAACTGCAACCTATACGAATCTTCCTGTGGGCGATTATGTTTTTAAGGTGAAAGCAGCTAATAATGATGGTGTTTGGAATGAAACGCCCAAAACTTTGAAGCTTACTATTTTAGCACCTTGGTGGGGAACAACTACGGCTATTTTACTGTATATACTTGCCATTTTGCTAATAACTTACTTTTTGATTAAGCTGGCAAATCAGCGAGTTCAGGAAAAAAGAATGGTTCAGTTTGAACGAGAAAAGCGTTTGCAAGAAGAAGTGTTGAACGATAGAAAGATTCAGTTTTTCACTAATATCTCCCATGAATTTAGAACGCCGCTTACACTTATTTTAAATCCGTTAGAAGACATTCTTAGAGATTCGGGCACTTCTTTTTCTCAAAAAATGAAGGAGAAGCTGGGTATCATCCATAAAAATACCAACAGATTAAAACGATTGATTGATGAGTTGATGGATTTTAGAAAACTGGACATTAACAAGCTCAACGTTAAGGTGTCAGAGCTAGAGGCCATAACGTTCATCAAAGAGATTACAAATCATTTTGAGGAAGAGGCTACGCTAAAGGATATTCACTTTTTAGTAGAATCGGAGGAGCAACCCATAACGCTCTGGAGTGACCCATCTATGTTAGAAAAAGTAATTTTCAACATCCTTTCAAATGCCTTTAAAATTACTCCGGATAGGGGAACCATAACGGTAGGTGTTTTTAAATGCGCCAATAAAATTATATTCCCTCTGGTAAATGAGAATGAACCTTTTCAAGCCTTGGAAATAAGTATAGAGGATACAGGAAGCGGTATTGGAAAAGAAGAATTGGAAAAGGTTTTTGAACGGTTTTACCAAGTAGAAAAAATGAACAGCCAGTATTATGGTGGTACAGGTATTGGTTTAGAAGTAGTAAAGAATTTTATAGACCTGCTAAAAGGGAAAATAGTTGTAGAAAGTGAAGAAGGACTTGGTACCAAATTCAGAATCTTTCTACCCCTTGGTAATGCCCATTTCAAACCCAGCGAGTTGTTTTTAAAACCTGAGGAAAAGAGCGAGGAATTAAAACCGGTTGCAATGACCGGAGATATCGTTAATCAGTATGCAAATAATGGTTTGGATACTACGCTTCTAATTGTTGAAGATAACGCTGAGCTAAGGGCTTATCTAAGAAGTGAGCTAAAGGGCGAGTATAAAGTTATTGAAGCAGTAAACGGAATGGAAGCCTTAAAGGCTGCCGAAAAAAGAACACCAGACATTATTCTTTCTGATGTGGTCATGCCAGAAATGGACGGATTTGAGTTTTGTAGACATATAAGGGAAGACCTTAAAACAAGCCATATTCCCATTCTAATGCTCACCGCCAAAACCATGACGGATGATTGGGTAAAGGGTATTGACTGCGGAGCGGATGTTTATCTGACCAAACCTTTTGAAATGACCGTGCTTAGAGCTCAGTTAAAGCAAATATTGAGCAGCAGACAAGTACTTTTTAATAAGTATTTGAAGGATTCAAACAACGTAAAAGTCCCTGAAAGTGCTTCTGAGCTAGACAAAGGTTTTATTACTAAAGTATTAGATTATGTTACCGCTAATCTATCTGATGAAAATCTTAATGTAGAGCAGTTAGCAGAGGAATTAAATTTAAGTAGAAGTCAATTATATAGAAAGATAAAAGCACTCACAGGCTACTCCGCAAATGAGTTTCTACGCAAAATAAGACTTGAAAAAGCCAAGCAGATGATAGAGAACGGAAACGAATCTATAAGTGAAGTTTGCTTTAAAGTAGGCTTTTCCTCTCCTTCTTATTTTACCAAATGCTTTAAGGCCCAGTTTGGGTTTCTTCCTACCGAGGTTAAGTAATCACTTGATAATTTCTATTGTTTTATAAACCCATGACTTTGTTAAATTTAATTAAATTAGGGGTAAAATCGATGTACACGAATTGTGTATTACATATATACGTACGATGTAACCAATTTAAAAAACCACAAAATATCAATGCACAGATTTGACGAAATAAAAAATAATTACAAAAAAATGTCAGATTCTGAAATTGAAAAAATAGCCCTTTTTGAATCTATAGGTTTAGAGAGAAAAGTTATTGAAATTTTAAGATCAGAAATTAAAATTAGGGGTTTGAACTCTAATTTATTAAATTGGGTGAACGCTGGTAGTAAAAAATTTGAAGAGAATGAATTAGAAGGTTTAATAAAAGACATTTCAATTTTACCCTGTCCAAAATGTTCCAAAAATTCTTCAATTCTTTATGGTTATGAGATTAATAAAATTTTTTCATATGTCATAAGTTCATCAGAATCACAAAAAGAAAAGATTCTATGCTCTGCGTGTGGAAAAAAAGAAAAAGCGTTATCTATTATTCAAAATTCACTCTTTGGTTGGTGGTCAAAAAGTGGTATATTTTCAACTCCGTATTTATTAACTAAAGATATTTTTAATCTTTCGAGATCTAAAAAAATTAGTAAGCGAATACTAAACAAAATGATAATTAATAATACTGGTTACCTAAGAATGAACGGCGATAAAGAGAGTTTAATTGATTTCATAAATAGATTTAACAAAAGATAAAACTAAATAATAAGCTTTAGCTTCGTGCGGAGTAGGAAACGAAAAGTTTAATTGTCTCCGCAATGCGCTTAGTTGAAACGTTGTTCGTCATTTGATAAACAGAAATAAAATGGAAACAGAAATAGAAAAATTAATTCCCCATAGATTCCCCTTTTTATTTGTAGATAAAATTATTACTGCAAATGAAAAAGAAATTATTGGAATCAAAAGTTTTGACAAATCAAATGAAATGCTAACAGGTAGTTTTCCAGAATATAATTTTATACCTGGGACGATTTTGGTAGAATCCATGGCTCAATGTGGAGGTGCAGGCTTAAAAAAAGCTGGACTTGCAAATGGTTTTTTTGGACTGGCAAGTATGGAAAAAGTTACTTTTTTAAAAGGAGTGACTTATAATGAAGAAGTTAAATATGTCATTAAAAACATTAGAGTTAGCAACAAATTAATAAAGCAATCTGGAATTGCATATGCAAAGGATGAACCTATTGTAGAAGCAACTTGGCTTTGCGCCAGAATTGACAAGTAAAAAATCGTAGTAATATATATTTAGATTACCCCAAACTTGTCCATTCAAATCTGCTGCTGATTTCTTAAAGGATAAAAGTTTTTAAACCTCCAAAATTCTTTATGGGTTAATGGCTTTCGTTTCCATGCTCACTTTGTTGATTAGTTTATAAGCGAAACAAAATTTAAACAGTACCCAAAATTCTGTACAAACAAAATTCTGGATACTGTCCATATTGGATAAACTAGAGCCCGCCGTCTGTGGCAAATGTTAATCATAACCTTTCAAAATTAGGATGTCAATTCCCATTTTACAGACTTAACCCAGTCCGTTAAACTTTGTGGAGTTACTCCTAACAGTTCCTGTGTACGTTTAAAGTCTTTAGCAATCAGTTCTTCTCTATTGCTCTCTACATATCTATAAAGATTGGAGATTTCTCTTCCTGCAACTTCTCCAAAAGCAGGTGAAATTTTCTTTTCGAATTCATCAGGAGTCATAGGAACATAATGGAGTTCTTTGCCTATTTCTGATGAAATGGCTGCTGCTATTTCTTCTCCAGAAAACAAGTTCCCTCCAATAGGTAAAACTTTACCGGACAACTCTGGTTTTTCAATCGCAGAGGCTACATATTTTGCTAAATCCGTATGGCTAATCCATGGCACTTTACTTCCTGATGCCACTGGGTAAGGAACAATATTGTTATTTAAAATAACCGGAATAGACCAAGGTGCAGAAATATTATCAATATAGATGTCAGGTACTAATGTGGTTACATTTAGTCCAGATGCATCCAGTAAGTTTTTAACTTCTGTTTTTATGTCAAGGGCTAACAGTCCATGACTTTTTTCAGGCAAATCAAAACCTACATTGTATACCACGTGGGATACATTTTGCTCTTTTGCCGCGTCAATAAAATTTAAAGTATACTCCTTTGCTAAATTTAAATCAAATAGTAAAGGGAACGTATAAATAGCCGCATCTACTCCCGTCAATGCTTTATGTAAAGCTTCCTTATTTTCTAATCCTCCTTTTACAACATGTATATCTGGGACATTGCCTTCTGAACGAGATAATGTGGTTACCTCATGTCCTTTTTTGATTAACTGTTGTGCTATGCTGCCTCCCTGGAACCCAGTAGCTGCTGATACAAATATCTTCATCTTTCTTATTTCAAATTTAAATTATAGTCTAAAAATAGTATATTACCTTACTTTTTTTAAGTACTTACCAAAAAGTAAGGTGCCTACTAAAAGGTATGTAAAATTGATAATCAACTAGTTGTAATAAATAAAAAAATGTTAAAAGATGAAACCTGTCCTGTAGGTACAGCATTAAGCATCATAGGAGGAAAATGGAGGTTACAGATAATTTTTCAAATTGGTAATGAAAAAAGGAGATTTGGAGAACTAAAAAGGCTCATTCCTGCAATTAGCGAAAAAATGCTCATCCAAGAACTGAAAAATTTGACTGGAGCAGGAATTTTAAATAGAAAAGCTTACAATGAGATTCCACCTAAAGTAGAATACTCATTGACCGAAGAAGGACAAAAAATACTACCAATTATAGATCAGATAAAAGCTTTTGGTACCGAGTTGATGGAGAAATCAAACACGAGTAAAGCTAACCTCGGTACAAGCCAGTAATTCGTAAAAAAAACTATTTTGACCACAATCCTTGTCATGCAGCTTTTAATCTGGGAATGATTTATTGTATCTTTTATCAAATTAATGGATAGCAGTTTTACGAACTGATAGAAGTAAAATGAAAGGTTAAATACAAGGTTTACCTGATTCTAAACTGTATCAAAATTGTACTGATTCCGGTAAATGGTAGGGGTTTTTCCTGTAATGTTTTTAAACGAGCGACTGAAATAAGTGAAACTGTCAAACCCACACTCATAACAAATTTGACTAGTAGATAGGTCATTGCTTTGTAAAAGTTTACAGGCATAGCCTATTCTAGCTTCCTTAACAAATTGTGAAAATGTTTTTCGGGTCTTCTTTTTAAAGAATCTACAGAATGCACTTTTGGAAAGATTTAGCAGGTTTGCCGCTTCGTCTAAACTTATGTTCTCGGTCAGATGCTCCATGACGTATTCATACACCTTATCCAGTCTTTCGTCATTTCCCTTATTAAACGATTTAACAAAACCCGAAGTGGCCAAGAGCTGGTGCTCTGTATTGGTTGCAATATCGTTCAATACCTCAAAGAACAACATCAGTTTTTCAAAACCTTCAATATGAGTCAGCTTTTCGATTTTTACAGCGATTTCCGTTCGGGCCAGACCATCTATACGAATACCGTACTTTGCTTTTTTTAATAAATCGTCTACCGCTTTTATACCTTCCAGGGTCAAAAACCTGCTTCCCCAAAGCTCAGGTTCAAAATGAATGATTATTGCAGCAGCATGATTACCCGAGGTATTCTGGTAATAGGATGCTTCGTTCTGCCATAGGTGGGGCAAATTAGGTCCTATCAATACCAAATCGCCCGCGGAGAACTGGTCAATATGATCACCAATAAACCGTATTCCATCACTCTTTAAAATAAGGGTAAGCTCAATTTGGTCGTGAAAGTGCCACGAGTTGTAAAAATGGGGCAATTCATCTTTTCTAACTTCAAATGCCTTATTTGAGGGTAGTGTTATTTTCTGGGAAATGGCTTTCATAGACGCTTATATTGTCAATTTGTAATTCAAATTATCAATAAAATGTGAATATAGTGTATTTTATTGTAAACGGTGTGGAGGTGTTGAGTGCTCTTGTACACTAGTTTTGGATTTCTAATCTATTCTAAAAATAAGCGTATATGAATGTACAGGATATGTCGGATGAAGAATTGTTCACAGCGGCCCGAAAAGAATTGTTTACGGCCGTAGTTGGTGATGCTATGGATAAGATGAAATTGCTCCATCAGTTTTTGCCAGCTAAAGTACAGCCACTTAAATCTGACATGCTTTTAATAGGAAGGGCGATGACCGTGCTTGAAGCCGATACTTTTGAAGAAACGCCAAGCTTTACGAACAACCCTATACTTAAAAAACCATTCGGGCTAATGCTAGAAGCTTTGGATGATTTAAAAAAAGACGAGGTATACATATGTACCGGAGCCTCTGATCACTATGCTTTAATTGGGGAGATTATGATGACCCGAGCTAAAAAGCTAGGTGCCGCCGGTGCCGTAGTAAACGGTTATTCTAGGGATACCCATGGATTGTTAGATTTGGATATGCCCATTTTTTCTTATGGAAATTATGCTCAGGACCAAGGGCCTAGAGGAAGGGTAATAGATTTTCGGGTGCCCATAGAGATTGAAGGCGTGAGAATTAATCCCGGAGATATCGTAATAGGCGATGTAGATGGCGTGTGTGTTGTACCTAAAGCACATGAAAAGGAAGTTTTTGAGCGAGCTTTTGAAAAAGCAAGAGGCGAACGAAAAGTGTTGAAAGCGGTACAAGATGGGATGAGCGCTGTAGACGCATGGAACACCTATGGCATCATGTAAATACCAAAAAGAGAAGAAAGTAATACTAATTAGAATATAGCATAATGAAAATTACGGAAGTAAAAGTTTGGCTGGTAGAAGGGGTGAAATATAACTGGACACTTTTAAAAATCTATACGGACACCGGCCATACCGGTGTGGGTGAGTCTACAAACTGGCCCGGTAGCCAAATTGTGGAGGCAGCTACCCGAGAGCTAGGCGAAAGAATTATAGGTCTTGACCCCATGCGAACCGATTTTATATGGACAAAATTATACCGCGATCTAAACTGGGTGGGGCCTTATGGCGCCAGTATGTGTGCTATAAGTGGTATTGATATGGCTCTTTTGGATTTGAAGGGCAAGGTGTTGGGAGTTCCCATGTATGAGCTGTTGGGAGGTCAGTACCGTACGGAAATTCCACTATATGCCAATTATTGGTTTGTAGGCGGCGGCCACAATACAGAAGACTATGTACGTCAGGCCAAAATAGTAAAAGAAGCAGGTTTTAGCGGCTTGAAATTTGACCCCTTTGCGCATACCAATTATTTTTATGGCGAAGACCTTAGTACGGAGCTTACCCTTACCAGAACACAACAAGATTTGGCATTTAATATAAGTAAGGCTGTACGTGATGCCATAGGTCCGGATATGGACATGATGATTGAAACACACGCCATGCTGAATTTTAAAGTTGCCGTGGCCATGGCAGAAAGATTGGCTGCGTTAGACATTGCTTGGTTTGAAGAGCCGGCAGGACCGGAAAGTACAAAGACCTTAAGGGCGTTTAGAGAACGCATAGACCCTAAAGTTTCTATTTGCGTTGGAGAAAGACACTATACACGATATGGTATACGGGATGTTTTGGAGAGTTACGTAGCAGATGTTATTATGCCGGATATTACAAGATGCGGTGGCCCTAGTGAAATGAAACGTATGGCAACAATGGCGGAAGCCTACAATGTTTTGGTGGCTCCGCATAATCCAAACGGACCGTTATCTACCTTGGCAAGCTCTCATGTTTGTGCTTCTATTCCCAATTTCTTTCGTCAAGAATTTATTTTCAACGATGTACCTTGGAGGGATGAAGTTATAAGCCACCCACTCAATATTAAAAATGGTAAATTGATAATTTCAGATAGACCAGGACTTGGAGTGGATCTTGTTGAGAGCGAAATGGAAAAGCACCCTGGTATACGAAAACATAGGGAGGGGTATTATATTTAATTAAACAGTAGTAGAGTTATATGGTTGAAACGGTTCTAAATAGTACGGCAACATTAGGTGAAGGTGTTTTTTGGCATCCCCAAGAAAAAAAAGTCTATTGGATAGATATTTATGGCAAAGAAATTCACGCCACCGACCCAAAGACCGGAAGTAACCAAACTTTTAATTTTCCTGAATTTGTGGGTACTATTGCTCCCATTGTTTCTGGGGGATTGTTGGTGGCCTTAGAAAATGGTATAGTAGAACTAGATACCGAAACAGGCGAATTTTCCTCCGTTTTAGAACTCGAAAAAGATAAATCCAGTAATAGGTTTAACGACGGTAAGTGCGACCCAAAGGGAAGGTTTTGGTTAGGCAGTATGTGCCGTCATGGATTAAACCCAACAGGAGCTTTATACACTATAAACACAGACAAGAGCTTTGTGAAAAGAGTGGAAAATATTACCGTGTCAAACGGTATCACTTGGAGTTTGGACCATAAGATCATGTACTATATAGACTCGCCAACAAGAAAAGTAGTCGCATATTCATACGATGTAGAAACCGGAAATATATCTAACCCCATAAAAGTAATTGATGTACCTGAAGAATTTGGTTTTCCCGATGGAATGACGATTGATAACGATGGAATGTTATGGATTGCTTTGTGGGGCGGAAACTCGGTATCTCAATGGAATCCTAATACGGGCGAACTTATCCAAAAGATAATGATACCTGCCCCTCATGTAACATCATGTGCTTTTGGGGGAGAAGATCAGCGCAAACTTTTTATCACGACGGCAAGAGAAGGCCTTACCGAAGAACAATTGTCCGAGTACCCATTAAGCGGAAGTCTTTTTTCTATAGACCTAACTGTGGGCGGCCCGGAGGTTTTCTTTTTTAATAAATTAATAGCTCCTAATTCTTAATTACAAATTGATATGCTGAACATAGATTTTAAAAATAAGGTTGTACTAATTACAGGAGTAACCAGTGGCATAGGGGCTGGAATAGCTGCCATATTTTCAGAAGCAGGTTGTCTTGTTTCGGGTTGTGGAAGAAGGGAAGAATCTCATTCCGATGTTCAAAAATTTCATAGCAATGGAAAGCAATATGAATTAGCTACTCTCTATACCCAAACCGATGTTACAAATGATGAGGACCTGAAAAATCTTGTTGACCGTACCGTAGATAAATTTGGGAAAATCGATTTTTTAATATCCAATGCAGGAGCAAATTCTTTTCAGGGAGCAAAGGAATGTAGCGATTCAGATTTTGATAAAAACCTAAACTTGAACTTGAGGTCACATTGGAAAATAAGCCAATTATGTCAACCTCATTTAAGTAAGAGCGATAATGGAACCATCGTTATTATCACCTCAAACCATGGCTATTCTACCATGCCGGGCTGTTTTCCGTATAACACCACTAAAACGGCATTAAGAGGTTTAGTACAGTCGTTAGCAATTGAATGGGGACCAAAAATAAGGGCCGTGGGTATAGCTCCAGGATTTATAGAGACTGCGGGAACACAAACTTGGTTTGACTCTTTTCCTGACCCAGAGCAGGAGCGGAAGAGAACCAACGCTTTGCATCCTAGTGGAAGGATTGGAACACCAGAGGAGGTGGGAGCCTTTTGCGCTTTCTTATGTAGTGATTACGGAAAATTCATGAACGGAACAACATACCTAATGGACGGGGGAAGGTCTGCACTAATGCAAGATGCTTAACGACAAAAAATACTGACTTGCTATTACTATTTATAGAAAAATTACGTGCACAATAGTGCGGGGTAGTAGGTAGGAACATTTCAAAAGAAGTAAAGAAAATATGATAATAGAAAAGGACCAGGTTTTAGTAAGTAATCTAAAAGCTGGTGATATAAAGGCATATGAGGCACTATATGAAAAATATAGAAATAGACTCTATCACTTTGCATTCGGATATTTAAAATCCCATGTAGAAGCAGAAGGATTGGTTCAAGATGTTTTTGTTATCATTTGGAAAAAGAGAGCTGACTTAAAGCCGGAGTGCTCCTTTAAATCGTACATTTTCACCATAGGTTTCAATCAGATTAAAAGCATGTTTTCAAAAAGAACCGCTCATAAAAATTACATGAACTCTAAAGCAGACGGGGAAAGTTTAGATTACTCTACCATGAATATGGTTGATTATACTTTTCTAATGGATAATCTTATGGGCGTTGTTGCAAAAATACCGTTACGAAGAAGAGAAACTTTTATGAAGAGCAGGTTTGATGGTCTTTCGGTAAAAGAAATTGCACAAGAAATGGAGGTCAGTCCAAAAACGGTAGAGAACCAGATTACACTAGCATTACGGTTTATAAAATCGAATTTGGCGGTAGAAAGAAGTCTAGTGGGCTCTCGTTAAGTATTCTATTTATTACGCTTTCTTAGATGTTGACACTACAAATGATTAAATAAAATTACGGGAACAATAGAAGTATATGTAGTGTTTTAGGTAAATCCATATCTTTATATGAATTAAATATACTGTCTTGGAAATAGTAGAAACATATAGAAATGATTATACCATTTCAACCGACAAGGATAAGCTAGATATTTTGAGCATCTTCAAATTCCTTTCAAACGAAACTGATTGGGCTAAGGGAATTCCAATGAATACCCTAAAAACATCCATTGAAAACTCTTTGAATTTTGGGCTGTATCATAATAACAAACAAATAGGTTACGCCAGAATAATTTCAGACTATTCCACAATTGCGTATTTAGGAGATGTATTTGTTCTTAAAGAATATAGAGGAAAAGGATTAAGTAAGTGGTTGATAAATGAAATCATGCAACATCCAAACCTACAAGGATTAAGACGATGGATTTTACTAACTGACACTGCAGAATGGCTTTATAAGAAATTTGGATTTACAGAATTGCCTCATCCTGAATTTTACATGGAAAAGCATAATCCAAATGTCTATAAAGGAATAGAAACTACTAAAAACAATGCTGAAGAAAGCTAAAATAGGATTGTTTAGCAATCAACTGACCCTCTCAAAATTCAATTAAAACCGCTCATTTTCTACATTCAAAAATGCGAGTTTTAAGCACTCACGTTTTCCACAAAATGCCCAATTACCTTAGGGCCATCGCTTTTATAGGGCAAAATGCCACAATTGTTCTATACAGCGCTTCATTTGTAATATAGGCAACATAGGAATTTCACGACTTTTATCATATTCATAGTTAATAGATTTGACTAGTTATATTATCGATTTCTCTATTTAACCATTTTAATTTAATGATATGTTTAAAACTGTTGTAGTATTTTTTGCAATCCTGTTGTTCTTGTTTGGTTTTGGAAAACTAAGAGAAAATAAGTTTCAGACAGGCGATGAGGTTACTGGTCTTAAAAATGCATTCCAAAAAGAGTTTTATATAGGAGCGGCTATTAATGACAAAATTATAACAGGAAAAGATAAAAAAGCCCTTGAAGTTTTGAAGAGGGAATTCAATACGATAAGTCCAGAAAACGTCATGAAATGGGAAGAGATTCATCCGTCTCCAGATACATTTTATTTTGATATGGCCGACAAATATGTGGCTCTTGGCAAAAAAAATAACATGTTCGTAATTGGTCATACCCTTCTATGGCATAGCCAAATAGGACCATGGATGAATACTGTAAATGATAGTGCCACTATGGCAAATTACATTCGTGATCATATTACAACCGTGGCCAGTAGGTATAGTGGTAAAATTGATGGTTGGGATGTGGTAAACGAGGCTTTAAATGAAGATGGTTCGCTAAGAGAATCTGTCTTTTTAAAGGTGATGGGAGAGCGGTATTTGGAATTTGCATTTAAGGTAGCTGAAAAAGCGGACCCATCTGCTGAGTTATATTATAACGATTATAATATGTGGAAACCCAAAAAACGGGAAGGGGCTATACGGCTTATAGAAAATCTACAAAAAAGCGGAGCTAAGATTAACGGGGTAGGCATGCAAGCACATTGGGGTTTGACAGAACCTTCATTGGAAGAAGTAGAGAATAGTATTGTTGCCTATGCAAAACTGGGATTAAAGGTTGCCATTACGGAACTGGATGTTACCGTTTTACCAAACCCATGGGATTTGGAAGGCGCAGAAATAAGTCAAAACTATGAGGAGAGCGAAGAAATGAATCCTTATCCAAATGCTTTGCCAGACTCTGTAGAAGTTCAATTGGCCCAGCGGTATCAAGATATTTTTAAACTTTTCCTAAAGCATAGTGATAAGATTGATAGGGTTACTTTCTGGGGAGTGAATGACCAAAGTTCTTGGCTCAACAATTGGCCAATTAAAAATAGAACCAACTACCCGTTACTTTTTGATAGAAAATTTGATGCTAAAAAAGCATATCAAGCAGTAATTCAAATTAAAACAGATTCAACCAACCAACAGTAATTCTCATGAATTTAGAATCTCAAAAATTATCTGTAAAAGAGAAAATTGGTTACAGCCTAGGTGATTTAGCGGCAAACTTGGTCTTTCAGACTTTAATGACGTATCTGGCCTATTTCTATACAGATATTTATGGTCTGGAAACTAGCCATGCATCGGCCATTATATTAACCGTTGGTCTTGTAGCTGCATTCGGTTTTAATCCTATCATAGGTGCTCTTGCGGACCGTACAACTTCTAAGTGGGGTAAGTTTAGACCGTGGATTTTATTTACTGCGGTTCCTCTGGGCATTGTAGCACTTTTGGCTTTCAGCACTCCTGATTTTGATTATAAAGGCAAGGTTATTTATGCCGTTGTAACCTACACTTTGTTATTGTTGTTATATGCAGCAAACAATTTGCCGTACTCTGCATTAAGTGGGGTGATTACAGGCGATATGGGCGAAAGGAATAGTCTATCCGCTTATCGTTTTGTAGCTGTAATGTTCGCGCAGTTTTTTGTACAGGTATTTATGCTGCCTATAATTGAATCTGCAGGTAATGGAGATAAAGCTGTGGGTATAGAGATTGTAATGACTTGGTTGGCCATTATTGGCACAGTGATGCTCATAATTACTTTTTTGACTACTAAGGAACGTATTGTACCTACTCCGGAACAGAAATCTACTTTAAAAGAAGATTTGGGTGATTTATTCGGTAACAAACCATGGATCATTATGTTGGTGCTTACTACGCTCGTATTTGTAACCTTGGCAATGAAAGGTGGGTCTTATGTGTACTACTTTGAGAACTACGTGAATAAAGAAAGTTTGACGGTTTTTATACAACCTATATTAGATGCTCTAGCATCTATTGGTGTCAATTTTTTTGGTGAGAATCCGGTTTCTGCAGGTTTTGGGCTTTTTAATGCAGGTGGTATTATTTTTATGATTGTAGGTATTACGTTATCAAAAAGATTTGCCGATAAATATGGAAAGCGAGATGTCTTTATGGTAGCTCTTTTTATATCAACACTTTTTATTATTTTCTTTTACTTCTTTTCACCAAGTTCAGTGGGACTAATTTTTACATCGCAGATTTTTCATGGTTTCTTTTATGGCTTAACAATCCCCTTACTCTGGGCCATGATTGCAGACGTAGCAGATTTCTCGGAATGGAAGAACAATAGAAGAGCTACGGCTATAATTTTTTCTGCTATGATGGTGGGTTTAAAGGGAGGTCTAAGTATTGGAAGCGCATTGCTGACTGGTATCTTGGGGGCGTATGGTTATATTTCAAAAGAAGCTATGGTTGCGGGAGAAGCTATTGTGCAACCCGAAAGTGCTATTCAAGGAACAAAAATGTTAGTGAGTATTTACCCTGCAATTCCGTTTTTATTGGGAATTGCTTTGCTATTTTTATATGAGATAAATAAAAAGATGGAAACTCAGATAGAGGTAGACTTAAAGAAACGAAGACTAAAATAAATGATAATATAACACGAATATCACATGCCAGAAGAATCTATAGAAAATATCGATTTTGATAAGTTAAACGAAACAGCTATTTCCCAGCCGTTGGTAAAGAATATATACACGGCAGATCCATCTGCTCATGTTTTTAATGGAAAAATATATATCTACCCATCTCATGACGTAGAATCAGGGATTCCCTTTGATGATTTAGGGAGCCATTTTGCCATGCAGGATTATCATGTAATTTCTATGGATGGAGTACATAGTGAAGCGGTTGATAACGGAGTAGCGCTTCATGTTGATGATGTGCCGTGGGCAGAAAAACAAATGTGGGCACCAGATGCAGCACATAAAGATGGCAAATACTATTTATATTTTCCCGCACGAGGATATGACGGAATTTTCAAAATAGGCGTAGCTGTAGGTGATACTCCAGAAGGTCCTTTTGCGCCTCATTCTGAAGCAATTAAAGGTAGCTACTCCATAGATCCTGCGGTTTTTGAAGATGAAGACGGTAGTTATTATATGTATTTTGGTGGAATTTGGGGCGGACAGCTTCAAAAATATCGTAATAATACATACGATAAAAGCAATGAAATGCCAGAACTTGAAGAAGTGGCGCTATTACCTATTGTAGCCAAACTAACTGATGATATGCTAGAATTTGCAGAAGAGCCAAAAGAGGTGCAAATTTTAGATGCAGATGGGGAATTACTTTTAGAGGCTGATAATGATAGACGTTTCTTTGAAGCTTCTTGGATACATAAATACGATGGTAAATATTACTTTTCCTATTCTACGGGAGATACCCATTTTATCTGCTACGCGATAGGCGATAACCCCTATGGACCTTTTACGTATACCGGTCGTATATTAAACCCTGTTGTAGGTTGGACCTCTCATCATTCCATTTGTGAGGTAGAAGGTAAGTGGTATTTATTTTATCATGATTCTAGCCTGTCTAAAGGTGTAACTCATTTACGTTCTGTAAAAATTGCAGAACTCACTTATAATCCAGATGGGAGCATAGTAACTCTAGACCCTTATCTTAAGTAGTAAATTAAATATTAAAATATATAAAAGGGACTATTCTGATGATAGTCCCTTTTTCTTTTTCAATCCAATAAATTGAAGGTAGTCATTGTTTTTTGCAGCGATGATATAAGGCTGCGAGTTTAATTGTATGCTAGACATATTCTTCACATCACCAGAGACAAAAAAACCACTGTCTGATGGCGGAATAGCTGTGAACTCTCCTCTACCATTTCCTTCTAAAAATAATCCATGACCAGCATCGTTACGAGGGGTTTCAACTTCAGAAGCATAAAGGTTTCCTGCTACAAGGATATCCAGATTGCCATCTAGGTTATAATCATCTATTAATATCTCATTAATGCTAGAGGTTTGGGCTAAAACCGGAAGCTCATGAACTATGAATTTTCCATCCCTATTTTCTAAATAGATACTGGCAAAAGATTTCACTTGATAGTGCAGTGCAGACTCTAGAGATTTTTCGGTGTATACATCCTCTAAAGTAGCTTCTGCAAAACTCTCGTAATCCTGAAATTTTTGTTTAATGGCAGGTATCTGTTGCGATGAACATCCGCGGCCACGAACGGGATATTGCTTACCGTCATTATAATAACTAAGTACAATATCTTGATTGTTATCTTTGTCAAAATCACTTACGAAAATATCAAAAGTTTCTTCTTCAGTAGCCTTGTATTTGTAGTTTTGACCATTATTGCCAACAACATAATCCATATCACCATCATTGTCAAAATCACCCCCTTGTACGCTCCACCACCAGCCAGTGGTATCTTTTGTTAATCCCAAAGATTCAGAAACTTCTTTAAAGCCCGTTTTGGTATTGTGGAACATACGTATAGGCATCCATTCGCCAACAATCATAATATCTTGTCTACCATCATTGTCATAATCTGTAATTACGGCACTGGTAGCCATCCCAAGGTTTTGAAATTCTTTGGGTTGTATTTCTTCAAAAATTTCAAAACTAACCTTTCCGTTACTACTCGTATTTTTTAAAATGTGGCTCGTAGCAGGGCTGGGATAATTTTTAGGAACCTGTCTACCTAATACCAAAAGGTCAGGCTTGCCATCACCGTTAAAATCTGATTGATAGACCTTGGAACCGCTTATTTTTAAATCAGGTAGAGCAGTAGCGTTTGCTTTAGTAAAATTTCCTTGACCATCATTTAGGTATAATCGGTCTTGGAGAGCTTCGGAATTATTTGAAAATTCATACCCACCGCTTACTACGTACAGGTCATTATCTCCATCACCATCGGCATCAAAAATTAAAGAGCCAGAATCCTCACTTTTAATATCGTCCTCTAAAAAGGTAGAAGGGTGTTTTTGAAACCCGGTTGAAGTTTGCATAAATAGACTACCTATATTACCAGAAGAACCTCCAACAAAATAATCTTCTAAACCATCGTTATTAAGGTCTCTAACCGCTAAAGTTGGACCAAAAGATGACATTTTATGTGGAAGTAAAACCTGGTCCTCAAAATCATCATACTCGTTTTCGGTATGTTTGTATTCAGGAAATTTTGATGTTTTATCTGTTAAGAATATTTTGGATTTAGAGATGTTTTTATCGGTGTCTACAATAGCATTGTTAAAGTCTAGAGTCAATGCTTGATTAGCCTCAACGGTATTTAATTTTTGAATTTTACCATTAGGCCATACTACTTTCAACTCATCTACTTTTGAAGCATCACCCAGTCCAAAGTGAAGCACAGGAGAGACGGAAGACTGAAAACCTCTGGTAAGCGTTAGTTCTTGCATTTGGGTTTTCCCGTCAACGGTAACATAAACGCGAGACCCAAGACCAAACTGATTACTCTGATTACCTTTGAATTTTATCTGGATATAATTATTGTTTTCTGAAGCATTGTTTTTAAAGATTGAAGCTTCATCATCTATGTTATTGGTAATAAGTTCTAAATCGCCATCGTTATCAAGATCTGCATAAGCTACGCCATTTGAAAAACCTTTAAATTCAATGCCCCAATCTTTGTTGGCTCTTTTGAATTCTAGATTTCCCATATTCTTGAAAATGAAATTGTCTATTTTCTCCGATGGTATTTTTTGACTTAACTCTAATAGCGTATCACTTTTAATTTTGATAGATTTAAGCTTATTGAAATAATCATTATTGTTAATCTCACGTCGCGTACCGTTAGATACGAAAAGGTCTTTGTGCCCATCATTATCAAAATCTGCAAAAAGAGGACCCCAGCTCCAATCGGTAGAGGAAGTTCCGGTTATTCTGGAAACATTAGAAAAATGCGGAATGCCATCTTCAAAAACTCCTGAGTTAACCTGCATGCAGTTGTGCATGTATTGGTAATGGAATCCGGCATTGACTACATCCCAAAAAAGTTCAGGATTCATACTGGCCATGTTGGCTTTCTTTCGCCGGTTGGACTTCGCATCCATATCAACCTGAAAAATATCTAGATTTCCATCATCATTAAAATCCGCTATGTCTGCACCCATACCATAAAATGCCGTTTGTGAAGTAGCCTCTTTTACCACCTCTTTAAATGTGCCATCTTGGTTATTGATGTACATAAAATCAGGAGAATTAAAATCATTGGAAATGTAAAGGTCGGGCCACGAGTCATTATTAAGATCACCTGCCGTAGCACTTAGTGAAAGTCCGTATGCTTTTAAACCGGAAGCTTCGGTAACATCGGTAAAGGTATTTCCGTTATTTTGGTACAAATGCCCAGATTCATTGTCTTTGACATTTTCCATTTTATAAACGTAGGCAAAAGTGGGAGAATCAAATTGAGTAGGAGGGTAGTTGGCAACAAATAGGTCTAGGTCACCATCTTTATCATAATCAAAAAAAGTAGCTTGTACACTATTTCCAATGTCATCTAGTCCATATTCTGCAGCCTTTTCAGAAAAGGTTTCATCCCCATTATTGATGTATAGTTCATTGTCTTTTGGTCCAAATTTACCACCTACAGAACAATAGATATCTAAAAGGCCATCTGCATTTACATCTGCCATGGTTACGCCAGTATACCAGCGGTCATCGCCAGAAATACCTGCGTTTTCTGTAATATCTTCAAATTTAAGCTCGCCTTTATTTAGGTATAACTTATTGGAAACTTGGTTACCGGTAAAAAAGAGATCTATTAAGCCGTCATTATTGATGTCGCCACTTGCCACACCACCGCCCATATATAAATAGGAGTAGGTGAAATAATTTAAGGAATCATTTTCAGTAAGGGTATTGTTGAAATTAACACCTGTTTGGTCAGATTTTAAGCCAGTAAATATCTTACTATCCGTTTTGATTTGTTCTTCGGTACAACTTGCGAAGAGAAGAATAAAAAACGAGTATACTAAGGTTTTACTGTAAATATTTATATCCATTTGTTCGTGTTCAAAATTTTAAGATACAGTTTTTTTAAAATAGAATAGAAACAAAAAACAGTGTGTCGACCAAAACACACTGTTTTAAAATTACTAACTCAAAACTAACTAAAATTAAGCGTTTTAATACCCTGCATTCTGGTCAGCAGCAGAGATGTTTATGTTTGCATCTATTTCAGGTTGAGGTATTGGTAAAAGCTCATGCTTACCTGCTTGAAATTGCGTATTGGCTAATTCTGTACTAGCAATTCCCCAACGAATAATATCATTAAATCTGGTTTGCTCACCCGCCAATTCAACTTTACGTTCATGTACTAAAGCTGCAAATACTTCAGCTTGTGATAAGCCTGTAGCCAACGGAGCTAACATAGCCCTTTCGCGAACTTCGTTAATATAGCCTATAGCAACATCTTGGTCACCACCTGGTCTCATGCTCTCGCACTCGGCCATCATTAGTAATACATCGGCATATCTTAAATACTTAAAGTTGATTCCTGAAGTTTGATCTTCGTTCGCATCTTTATAATAGTTGTTGTACTTGGCCCATCCTGCATTACCACCTCCATTACTAGGAAAAGCATCTACGGTTAATGAACCATCAGGCCCAAAAGTATCACCGTTTACATAGAAAGATTGCTCAAAACGAATGTCTCCAATTTCATACTCTTCTAATAAGTCATCTGAAGGAAAAACATTAAACCAATCATTAAAACCATATTCCTGACCTCTAAAAGTAGCCTCGTTAGGACCTTCTCCGCTACGGTCAGAATTCCACTGTGCACTGGTGCCAAAATCATCATTATATTCAATTTCAAAAATGGATTCATCACCGTGTTCAGTTTCTTCCATGAAATTATCAAAGTAGTTGTCTTCTAATTTGTAACCGTTTAAAGCGGTGAATTGGGTTAAAGCATCATCATACTGCTCTAAGAATAAATAAACTTTACCCAATAAAGCTTGTGCAGCTCCTTTAGTAGCTCGTCCGTTCTCTTCTTCGCCTTTTAATTTTAAAACAGGAATAGCTTCTTGTAAGTCTTTTACAATCTGTGCATATATTTCAGAGCTAGGACTTTTACCAGGACCAGAACCATC
Source organism: Zobellia barbeyronii (assembly GCF_018603515.1). GTDB lineage: Bacteria > Bacteroidota > Bacteroidia > Flavobacteriales > Flavobacteriaceae > Zobellia > Zobellia barbeyronii. The sequence goes on along the minus strand of NZ_JACATN010000002.1, from coordinate 803,123 downwards.
ATCAGGAGGTAAAACGGTTACTAATGGTGCATCTCCATATCTAGTTACGATAAAGAAATGAAACAAGGCACGCAAAAATTTAGCTTCACCAATAGCCTTTTTCTTAAGGTCATCACTCATCTGAGAGGGTAAAATTTCATTAATTTTAGTCGCATTCTCTATAACGAAATTTGCTTTGTTAATACCTCTATAGCAACTTTCCCAATAGGCTCCTATAGCACCGTGACTGGAGTCGAACGAAAAATCTAGATATTGACGTTTATCTGCTTCTAACTGGTTGTTCCCTCCATTTTCTTGTGCCATATTATCCATCATAAAAAACATATGACGGCTAAATAGACCTCTTGTCTGTAGGTTGGAGTATACGGCATTTACGGCAGACTGAACCTGAGTTTGGTTCGCAAAGAACGTATCTGGTGAAAGCTCGTTTGGATTCGTTAATTCTAATGAGTCTTCATTACACGATAGCACAAGGCCAATCGTAGCTAAGACCGTTACTAGTATTTTAGTTTTTTTCATGATATTTTTTTTTAAAAGGATAGTTGTACTCCAAGTAATACTGATTTAGGCTGTGGATAGTTTCCTCTATCGATTCCTAATTCATACTTGTTGCTTCCTCCATTGTTTGTCAAAGGCCCCCCTATTTCTGGATCTAAACCAGAATAGTCACTTATCGTAATCAAGTTCTGACCACTAATATATATTCTACATTTGGAGAAATATTCCTCTAAAGCGGGATTATCTAATGTATATCCTAGTGTTATATTTTTTAGTCTAGCATAGGAACCGTCCTCTACGAAACGATCTGAAATAGAGTTGAAATTCTGATCATTTCCTCCTGCTGCAGGTACGCTGTTAGAAGTTCCTGGGCCAGTCCATCTATTCAACACATTAGTTCCTGCGTTAAATAATCTAGGCATACCTTCTAAGTCATAAATATTAGTATTGTAAACATCAACACCAGATACACCAGCTATAAATAGATTAAGATCTAATTGCTTGTAATTAGCATTTAAATTTAGACCGTATGTGAAGTCTGGGTAAGGATTTCCAATTTTTACTCGATCATCTGCGTTAATTTGGCCATCTCCATTTTGGTCCACAAATCTAATGTCTCCTGGGTTTACAGGAAACTCTCCATCAACAAGGGTTTGAGTTAAATTAGCATCTACTTCAGCACGTGTCTGGTAAATTCCATCTGTTTCATATCCATAGAAAAAGAACAAAGGCTCGCCCACTTCAATTCTAGAAATATCTTGAGACTCAAAAGTACCTCCTGAAATAGACTCAACAGGTCCTAATGACTTTACTTCATTAGTAGATGTTCCTATATTAAGGTTAGCAGACCATGTGAAATCTCCATCATAATCATTATAACCTAGACTAAATTCAACACCACTGGTTTCAACAGAACCTACATTTTCCGGTACTTCACCTGAATTAGTACCTAGTGATGGCGAAAGTGGGCGGCCCATTAATAAATCATCACTTGTGTTACTAAAGTATTCAACGGCACCTGTTAGTTTGCTATTAAATAGTTCAAAATCCAGTCCAATATTCTTCATAGTAGTTTCCTCCCATTTCAAATAAGGATTGGCAAGTCCGCTCACTGTTGTTCCTGTTGCCAATGTATCACCAAATGGATAAAAGAAGTTAGAACTTAGAGTAGATAGGAATCCGTAATCATTAATGTTGTCATTACCAGTTATACCCCAACTACCTCTTAGTTTTAAGGTATTAAATGCAGTATCTGCTAAAAAACTTTCTTTGGCAATATTCCAACCTAGAGCAAGAGAAGGAAAATTACCCCATCTGTTATTTTCTCCAAATCTTCCAGAGGCGTCACGCCTAATTGAAGCCGCAAATATATACTTCTGATCAAAGTTGTAATTCAATCTACCCATATAACTTATACGCGTATAGTCATATGTAAATGATTCTAAGAATGCTTTTTCAGAAGAAACTTGATTCACTTCATTAGTAATCGGGTTTTGACTGCTACTGTTTAGAAGCTCATCTACCGTTTCTTGTTTTTCCGCAAGAACTAAAAGGTCAAAATTATGTTTGTCACTAAGAGAGAACGCATAGTTTAAGCTATTAGTTATCGTAATATTTTTTCTTGAGGTGGAATTTTTTGTGATTTCTGCAAAATCTGAGCTGTGCGTTGCGCCTAAACTATCATCATTATAAGAAGGTACAAAAATGTTAGTGTTTGAATTTCTATATTCTAGGCCAACTTGGCTTTTAAATTTAAGGCCGTCAATGATTTCAAACTCACCAAATATACTTCCAATAATGGACGATGATTTGTTGATTTGTTCACCAAGGGTTTGAACTCTAATAGGGTTTTCACCATCTTGACCGTCTGCATCATTATTTGGTCCTTGAAAACCCTGTAGGTTGCTAGGGTTGTAGATAGGTAAATAAGGAGCAGCTTTTATAGCATGTTCAATTAAAGAACGGTCACCTAAGTTTCTTTCTGGATTTTGTTTTTGGAAAGAAACGGCCATAGTTTCACCAAAATTGAACTTACCTACAGTAAAGTTACTATTGGCTCTAAAAGAAAATCTTTCGAATCCTGTTTCTACAAGAATTCCTTCTTGATCCATATATCCCCCAGAAAATCTGAAGTCGTTATTTTCACCACCCCCAGAAAGTCCAAAATCAACTTTTTGCATAACACCTGTTCTAAAGAGAGCATCTTGAAAATCTGTAGTGTTACCATTGGATTGAGAAAGAGGAGAGGTTGGTGTAAAACCAAAAGCATCTTGTGCGTATTGTAAGTATTGTTGTGTATCTAATAAGTCATACCTCTGATTAGAAAAGTTAATCCCAGTATAGGCGTCAAGAGTAACTAAGGTCTTTCCAGATCTATTCCCTTTTTTTGTAGTAACCATTACAACACCATTAGACCCCAAAGAACCGTAAATTGCTGTTGTGGAAGCATCTTTTAAAACGGTGATGGATTCTATATCATTAGGATTCAAATCTCCTAAACCACCAGCAATGATACCATCAATAACATAAAGTGGATTATTATTGTTCATGGTCCCAAGACCACGAATACGTACTACGGGTGCGGTACCGGGAGAACCTGCATTTATAACAGTTACGCCGGCGGCTCTACCCTGTAAAGCTTGATCTGCATTAGTTACAGGTAATGCAGCTAATTCCTTGGCTCCTACAGAGACTATAGCACCAGTTACTTCTGCACGTGATTGTGTACCGTAACCAACTACTACCACTTCATCCAAAGCTTCTGCATCTTCTTGTAGACTAACATTAATAGAAGTTTGACTTCCTACGGCGATAGTTTGGGTGGTCATCCCTATATAAGAGAATACCAGTTTATCTGTAGAGTTTACGTTAGAGAGGGCGTAATTACCATCAAAATCTGTTGTTGTACCATTAGTCGTACCTGCTACTATTATTGTAGCACCTGGCAAGGGAGTGCCGCTATCATCAGAAACTACACCACTTATTGTGGAAGTCTGTGAATAGGCAAACTGCCCGATCATTACAAGACATGCAATGACCGCATGTTTAAGTTTAATCATAATCATTGGTTTAGTTAGTTAATTATTAGGTTACTGGCATTGTGAGGGCCAGACCCCAGCAAATGTATGTGAAGGGCTCTATGAGCTATAGAAGATTTGATGCATATACTGAGAATTATGTTGCATTGTTCTTTAAATCCTAATGTTTTAGGGGTAAAACAATGAATTTAATAGTTTGACACCTTAATATTTATCAATATAATACATGTCTGGAATGGAGAAAATATGAGGTAGAAAACCATATGTTACTCCATTTATCTGCTTTGAGTAACATAATTATCAAACCAGTTTGGGCAATTCTTAGGTTACAATAGTAGAGTGATGGAATTTGTGTTGTAGTAGGGACGTTTTAGTTTAACCCTAGTACGCCTAGTATTTTAGAACAAGTAGGAGGAAAGAGATAGTGGGTCTTTATGGAGGGATAGTTAATGAATTAGGGGTATAAAAAAAGCCCGATATGTATCGGGCTTTTTAATATAAATATGTAATGCTTCAGTTTATGCAACTTCGGCTTCTGGGTTTTCTTTTCTTTTTTTCATCCAAAAATAAAGCAAAGTAAAGAGTACAATTAGAATACCGGGAAATATGGTCATGGTCAATAAGGTTGCTTGCCCAGATACTAAGTCTAATTCATCACCGGTAAAACCTTCTGCGGCAGCTTTTGCTTTGTCAGAATCAATCCATCCACCAATGATTGGTTGGAATATAGAACTAGAGAACATACCTACAGCACCAACAATAGAAAGACCTAATGCACCACTTTTTGGAATTTTATCTGCAACGAAACCAATCATGTTAGGCCAGAAATAAGCAACACCCAAGGCAAAGAAGATAGCAGCAACATAAGCCATAGCTCCTGTTTGAGTACTGAATAAGTAGATACCTAATGTAGCAAGTACGGCAGAACCTAAAAGAACGCCGGTTTGGTTAAATCTCTTTACCATATCTCCACCAAAGAATCTAGCTACCGCCATTAAACCTGCTGTTAACGCAAGAATAATCATAGGGTTCGCTCCACTTTTAGATAAAATAAGACCCACCCATTGGTTTGGACCAAATTCTGAAATAGCAGTCAGCGCCATACATACAAGCATGAATATAAAAAGAGGGGAAACCATTGCTTTGAAGTTTCCGCCTATTGTGGCAGCTTCTTCTACTTTAGCTTTAGGCCATGATTGTCCAAAGAACAAATAGGCATAGACAAGCGTTGGTATAAGGATTAACCAAATTTGACTCTCCCAACTAAATGATAAATCGGTCATGAAACCTGAGACAAGACTACCAATGGCAATACCACCGGGAAACCACATATGAAAACGGTTCAACATTGTACTCATCTTGTTACCTTGATATGCATCTGCAATCATAGGGTTACAAGCGGCTTCAGTACAACCGTTACCTAGGCCAATTAAAAGTGTTGAGATTAGAAGACCAATGTAACTACCAGAATAGATAGTTAAAATTATACCTACAGCGTGCGCAAAGAAAGCGAATTGCATAATGGCTTTACCACCTACCTTATGGTAGATTAATCCACCTACAACCATAGATAATGGAAACCCTAAGAACCACATAGAATTAATAAAACCTAGTTGTTCACCACTTAAACTAAGTTCTTCTCCTAATTGAGGTAGAATACCTGCCCTGATACTGAAAGAGAAGGCGGTAGTAATTAACGCAAAGCAACTTGCGTAAAAAAGTCTGTTGGCGTTTGAAGCCATTTCAGTTGTTTTTGTTTCCATAAAATATTGGTTTGTTGTTTAAGCTGAAATTCGTAAAAGTATTTTTCAATACGTTTTTATTGCGAAAATCGAAACGAAAGATAAATCAAAAATATGTAATTGATAAAAAAAAACAGAATTTAACAACTGAGTATAACCCAAAATCTAGCCTTATAATTGGCATGTAAATATGGTTTTTTAACAACACATGTGTTAAATATACACTTGTTTGAAAGAAGTGTGCTATCTTCAAGGTGCAAAAAGTCAGGTGATTAACTGCAAAAAGATAAAGAATTAGCCTAATTGCGTTAGTATTTAATAGGATTGAACTTTTAGAAAACACCAGCTTGTAAAACTAACAATATTATAATTTTTTGATAATATTGTTCTAGAAAAAGTGAGAAAAACGCAAGGTTTAGTGAAATAAATTGCTGTATTATTTTTATATTCACACCTACCTTATTTATAGCATACGTACCAAAATTAATATCAGAAATATTGAGAAAATGAAAGAAGACAAGACCAAAACCAGTATGATCAAAAAATCAAGAAGAGATTTTGTAAAAAACACAGCATTGTTTACCGGCGGTGCTATGTTATTGCCAAACCTGCATATGAGCGGTATGGCAAATGTATTAGGAAATAAGAAATTAAAGTTGGCACTGGTTGGGTGTGGTGGTCGTGGTACGGGCGCAGCGGTTCAAGCATTGACTGCCGATGATAATATAGAGCTTGTTGCTATGGCAGATGCTTTTGAAGATCGCTTAAAAGGTAGTTTGGCGAATATCTCTAAAGCAATGGGCGAAACCAAAAAGATTAATGTAAAAGAAAAGAACCAGTTTGTTGGTTTTGATGCCGCTACAAAGGCAATGGATTTGGCAGATGTGGTTATTTTGGCAACACCTCCTGGTTTCCGTCCGCAACATTTTGAATACGCTGTAAACAACGGCAAACATGTGTTTATGGAGAAGCCGGTAGCAACAGATGTACCCGGTGTGCGTAAGGTATTGGCAGCTGCTAAAAAAGCAAAAGAAAATAAATTAAATGTAGTGGTAGGTCTTCAGAGACATTATCAAGACAGTTATTTGGCCGCTATTGACCAAATTAAGAAGGATTCCATTGGTAAGATTGTTTCTGGGCAAGTATATTGGAATAGTGGTGGAGTTTGGGTTCGTGAGCGTCAGCCGCAACAGAGTGAACTTGAATATCAAATGCGTAACTGGTATTATTTTAACTGGCTATGTGGCGATCATATTTTGGAACAGCACATTCACAATATAGATGTAGCCAATTGGTTTGTTGGTGAATATCCTATTTCCGCGCAAGGTATGGGTGGCAGACAAGTAAGAAAAGGGAAAGACCATGGTGAAATTTTTGATCATCATTTTGTAGAGTATACCTATCCAAGTGGAGCTGTAATAGCAAGTCAGTGTCGTCATCAACCAGAAACTATGAGTAAGGTTTCAGAGTTTTTCCAAGGCACAAAAGGGACGGTATATACTAAAGGCGATAATGCTACATTAACTGATTATAACGGAAATTCCATATTTGAACACAGAGGCAAAGAAGATCCAAACCCTTATCAAGTTGAACATATAAAACTTTTTGAATCTATTAGAAACGGTGGCGTTATTGCCGATGCTGAAAATGGGGCTAAAAGTACAATGAGTGCTATAATAGGTAGAATGGCTACGTATTCTGGAAAAGTAATTAAATGGGACGAAGCTATGCAGTCTAATATTGATTTGGCTCCCGATGAATTAACTTGGGAATCTCCAGCTCCGGTACAGCCAAATGCTGATGGTACTTACAACATACCAAAACCCGGTGAAACAGTTGTGATTTAATTTATGAACTTCACAAAATAACAGTGTCCCCGTGATTTACGGGGACATTTTTTTGTTTCTGTTTTAAAAGAAACAGAGGGGTTCTAAATTTAACGGTTAACCGAAAAATAGGGTTAACTTTGTTTTCCATTTTTCAAATATAATTATGCACAACACGATTAAAATTTACGCTTCTGTAGCAGTTCTTTGTTTATCCATAGGCTGTAAGGAAGATAAATCTCAAAAGGCAGAAGTAGTTGAAGCTGCTGAGAAAATAGAGACTCCCAAAACCATTGAAGTAGATACTACGGTCATTAAAGAAATGCCCAAAGATGTTGCTACGCCCAAGGGGATGGTTTGGATTCCTGGAACTGTGTTTTCTCAAGGAGCAGTTCCACAAGATAAAGGGGCTATGGAGCATGAGAAGCCTGCACATAAAGTTGCGGTAGATGGTTTCTTTATGGATATCACCGAGGTTACTAATGACGATTTTAAAAAATTCGTAAAGGCAACGGGTTATGAAACCGTAGCGGAACGCCAAATAGATTGGGAAGAAATGAAAAAACAACTTCCTGAAGGCACTCCTAAGCCACATGATAGTATTATGCAACCGGGTTCTTTGACATTTAAACAGGCTAAAAGTGCTGTACCAAATCTTTATGACTTTTCACAATGGTGGAGTTGGACCATAGGTGCGGACTGGCAACATCCAAATGGACCTAAAAGTTCTATTAAAGGTAAAGGAAACTACCCTGTAGTGCACATTGCATACGAAGATGCTCTAGCATATTGTGAATGGGCAAATAGACGTTTACCAACTGAAGCGGAATGGGAACGTGCTGCTCGTGGTACGCATTTAACAACAACGTATTCTTGGGGAGACGAAGACACTAAATTATCAGAAAAGGCAAATACTTGGGAAGGTGAGTTTCCGGTAACCAATGCAGAGACTGACGGTTATGGACTTCGTGCACCTGTAAAATCCTATCCAGCAAATGACTTTGGATTATATGATATGGCAGGAAACGTCTGGGAGTGGACTAACGATTGGTACAATACCAACTATTACAAAGAATTGAATACAACGTATCCAGTGGCTAAAAATCCATTGGGAGCAGATCAGGCTTATAATGAAAGAGACCCTTATGCAAGAGAAAAAGTAATGAAAGGTGGTTCTTTTTTATGCAACGCCAGTTATTGCGCCAGTTATAGAGTTTCATCTCGTATGGCTACAAGTTTAGATTCATCATTAGAACATTTAGGTTTTAGAACCGTTGCTACGGCAGATATGGTCCGTAACTCAAAATAAACAACCTCTCTTATGCAGTTTTTAGAAAATTTTAAACCAGAATTAGTCATATCATCACCGGGTAGAATAAACCTTATAGGTGAACATACTGATTATAATATGGGATATGTGCTTCCAACAGCCATAGAAAAGAATATTACATTCAGTTTTAAAAAGAACGGTTCCGAAAACCAATGTCATGTGTACAGTAAAACATACGACACGGGCTTTGAATTAAATCTAGATAAGATTGCGGTAAGTAAAGTAGAGTGGGAGAATTACATTCTAGGCGTGTTGAATGAAATCTCAAAAAGAACTGATAAAGTTAGAGGTTTTGATTGTATCGTAGAAAGTAACTTGCCTACTGGTTCTGGTCTAAGCTCGTCTGCAGCTTTGGAATGTGGTTTGGCTTTTGGTCTTAATGAAATTTTTGATTTGGGTCTTTCTAAAATAGAAATGGTTCAACTTTCGCAGACTGCAGAGCATACGTACGTGGGAACACAATGTGGTATTATGGATCAATTTGCTTCGGTAATGAGCGAGGCGGGAAATGTTATTCTATTAGACTGTCGTTCTTTGGAATACAAGCATATTCCTATAGATTTACATCCGTATAAAATCATACTTCTCAATACAAAGGTGTCTCATAATCTAGCTTCTAGTGAATATAACACCCGGAAACAAGAATGTGAACAGGGTGTAGCCATCATTCAGAAGAAATACCCTAATGTAAAATCTTTGAGAGATGTTGACGAAGAAATGCTTCTAGCTTCTAAAGAAGATATGAGCCCTACAGTTTACAACAGATGTTCATTTATCGTTAAAGAAAACGATAGGGTATTGGAAATGGTAGATGCATTAAAACAGAACAATCTTAAAGAGGTTGGTCAGATTCTGTACAAGGCCCACGACGGTATTAGTAAGGAGTATGAAGTAAGTTGTCCTGAATCGGATTTCTTGGTAGACTTCTCTAAGGATAATGCTCAAGTATTAGGTGCTAGACAGACTGGTGGTGGTTTTGGCGGATGTACATTGAACATTGTGCACGAAAGCGCTGTTGGAGATTTTGTAAGTGCTGCTACAAAAGCATATAAAGATAAGTTTGATATTACATTGGAAGCATTTGAAGTGCGGCCAAGTGGTGGTACATCTATCATATAATTAAAAAAGGCCAATCTTAAGATTGGCCTTTTTTATATGAGAGTAGAGACTATTGAGCCTCTGAGTTCATTAGTGCGTCCTCTAGTGCAAGTTTTTTATGTCTACTTAATGGAATTGAATGTCCGCAGACTTCAACTTGAGAGCCATTAAATTTATCAACCCTGTCTAAGTTGATGATATATGATTTGTGTACTCTCAGGAACCTATCTTCTGGTAGCTTTTCGGCAAAAGACTTCATGGTAGACAGAATCAAAACATTTTTCTCGTCTGTAACTACTTTTATATAGTCACCAAGACCTTCTATCCATTTTATTTGACCAAGAGGTAATTTAATCTTTTTGAGTTTGCTGTTCACGAAAATATAATCATCTTCATTTTCTTCGATCTCAATATTGTTTTGTAGTGCTTTTTTAATAGCCGTATTAAAACGGTTTTGACGTATAGGTTTAAGAAGATAATCGGTTACATCATAGTCAAAAGCCTGCATGGCATATTCTTCTTTTGCAGAAATTAAAATAATCTGCGGTCGGCTTTTTAAAGAGTCTAGAAATTGAAAACCATTGATCAAAGGCATTTCTATATCTAGAAAAACGAGGTCTACATCGCTTTCCTCCATATGTTTTTGCGCTTCTACTGCGTTCTTATAATCAGCAACAAAACGAAGATTAATATGGTTTTTGATAAGTTTGGCGACTGCAGTACGTTGCGTCTTAGAGTCGTCTATAACTACACACGTTAATTTTACAGAATTCATAGTAAGAGGATTGTTTAAAAAGTATGTAACTTCTTAAAGAGGTTAAATAATTATTAACTAATCACCTTCTTTTTACAGTTGTGGGGCCAGATAAAAAATAGGTTAGCTAATGCAAATATATAATATAATAATTTACTGGCTTTTGAGCACTTTTAAAATTGAGTCTGACTTTAAAATTTCACTGATATGAACAGTAAAACTGATAGTTGTCATGTTTTTTTATTTTAGAAAGTCATAGTTTTATAAAACTAAATCAAAAGTCATGCTAAAAGTCCTTTTACCGACCGATTTTTCTGAAAATTCTAGAAATGCCATAGATTATGCCCTGCATTTTTATAAAGAAGTAGAGTGTACTTTCTATCTTTTGCATACTTACACGCCAACAGCAATGAGGATTGATTATATTTTGGGTTCACCCGGACAGATAGGTCTAGGCGATAATTGGCTGACTGAAACAGAAACAGAAATAAATGAGTTTCGTGACGATTTAGAACTTACAAACCATAATCCCAAACATCATTTTATAACACACATTGCATTAGAATCTTTAGTTGATGAGGTTTTGCAAGTAACTATAAAAGAGGGAGTAGATATTATTGTAATGGGCACGCAAGGAGCTACTGGAGCTAAATCTGTTTTCTTGGGTACCAAAACAATGAATGTTTTAAGAGTAGCAGCATGTCCCGTACTTGTAGTTCCAAAGGGATGTTTTTATAAAGCACCTAAAGAAGTGGCATTAGTAACTAGTTACAAGAGAAATTTTTCTGCAGAGGTTCTAGCGCCTTTAAGAAGTATTCTTACCCGTTTTAAATCATCTGTGCACATTATGCATATAAATGAGGAAGAACGGTTGGATTTCACGCAAGAGTCTAACAGAAATACGTTAGACGCTTATTTAAATGAATTTGACCCCACATATCATTGGATGCCTAATTTTACTAATAAGACAAAGAGCATTCAAGTATTTTTAAAAGAATTGGATATTGATTTTTTGACTATGGTAAAATATGACCATGATTTCATAGAAGGTATAATGAGGGAACCGGTAATTAAAAAAGTGAGTTTTAGTGTAGAAATACCATTTTTAGTGATTCCGGTGGAGAACTAGAATTTAAGAAGTACCTATGGCACTCATAAAGTTATCTCTTCGGCTTCGGCTTAGAGTAATTTTCTTGCCTTCAACTTCAACCATGGTATTATTAAATTTTTCAATTCTTTTTAAGTTGATGATGTATGATTTGTGAATACGGACAAATTGGGAATCGGGTAATTTTTTTTCAAAATCCTTCATCGAAGAGAGAACAATGTGGTTAGATTTTTCGGTGACTAGTTTCACATAATCTCCTAAAGCTTCTATCCATTTAATATCCATATAATTTATTTTCACTTTTCTAGAATTGCTTTTTACAAAAAAGTGTGCTTCATCTTTATGGTTTGTGGTGGGTTGTGCATTGTGAAGCGCTTTTTTAACCGCTTTGCCAAACCTTAAAGGTGATAGGGGTTTTAGTAAATAATCTGTAATAGCATAATCAAAAGCTCTAAAGGCATGAGTAGGGGTACTGCTTACCAATACAATTTGGGGGCTTTCTTTAAAAGTTTCAATTAAGTCAAAACCGTTAATAAAGGGCAGTTCTACGGTCAAGAAAATAAGGTCTGCATTTTCATTTGCTTTATGGTTCTTGGCTTCTATTCCATTTCTATAAGTGTTTTTAAGGCTTAGATTCGGGTGCTGATTTATTATTTTGGTTAGTTCCTTGCTGTGAAGAATAGAGTTTTCTATAATTACACACGTTAATTTTAAATCATCCATAATACTTTAATCTTTTTCAACAAGTATTTACGGGATGTGTATGCCAAGGGTTTGGTTTTTCAACATTTTTTTTGAGTAAAAAATAAATATATATCTTCCATTTCGTTAGAAACATCCTATTTACGGCATGTTAGAAGGTTTGTAAGAATCACAAGGCAAAACGACCAATAGGAAAAACTTTTAATAACTTTTAGAAGAGGCTTTTTACAAAAAGTCTATTTTTGTTCATTAACTATTTAAAATGAGTATTTGATTATGTCTGAGAAAATAGAAAGGCTTAAAACGTTGATTATAGGATCGGGACCTGCAGGGTATACCGCAGCAATATATGCGGCTCGAGCAGATTTAAAACCGGTTGTATATACAGGGATGGAGCCCGGAGGGCAATTGACCACTACAACTGAGGTCGATAATTTCCCAGGCTACCCAGAAGGTATTGATGGTCCAACCATGATGGTGCAATTACAGCAGCAAGCAGAGCGTTTTGGAACTGAGGTACGTATTGGGATGGCAACAGCCGTTGAGTTGAGTGATACCGTTGGTGGTATTCACAAAGTAACCATAGATGATAATAAGACTATAGAAGCGGAAACTATTATAATTTCCACTGGTGCTTCGGCAAAATATTTGAACATCCCTAGTGAACAACGTTTACGTGGAGGTGGTGTATCAGCTTGTGCTGTTTGTGACGGATTTTTCTATAGAGGTCAGGATGTAGCTATTGTTGGTGCAGGAGATACTGCAGCAGAAGAAGCTTCATATTTAGCTAATATCTGTAGCAAGGTAACCATGTTAGTTCGTAAAGATCACATGCGTGCTTCTAAAGCTATGCAACACCGTGTTGAAAGCTTAAAGAATGTTGAGATTAGATACAATACAGAAGTAGATGAGGTTCTAGGAGAACAAGTTGTTGAAGGTCTACGTATGGTTAACAATGAAACTGGAGTAAAAGAAGATATTGCTATTACAGGTCTTTTTATAGCGATTGGTCATAAACCAAGTACAGATATCTTTAAAGGACAGTTAGATATGGACGAGACAGGATATATCATAACTAAAGGGAAGTCTACGAAAACTAACAAGCCAGGTGTTTTTGCCAGTGGTGATGCTCAAGATAGAGAATATCGTCAAGCAGTTACAGCTGCCGGTACAGGTTGTATGGCTGCACTAGATGCTGAGCGTTATTTAGCGACTGTGGAAACTCCTCAGGAAACGGTTTAAAAGAACCAATATATAAAACAAAAAAAAGCTGCATTATGCAGCTTTTTTTATTTGTTATAAAATTATTAATCCAAGCGTTTATAGTTTTCGGAATTAATTCTATTTCCTTCCTCATCGGTGAAAATCTGACTGAAGCTATTTTTATCCAATTCCAGTTCCATATCCCATTTCATATCTGAGTTGGTGATCTTTCGCATAGAGGCAGACATGTATTCTAGTTTTTCGGTAAGTGTGCTGTCTGTAGTTTCATAAGAACCATAGCCAAACCATTCAACAGAATCATTAGGCACATAACGGGTCCACATTACTTTACCGTTATAATACATTTTAATTTGGCGGTACCCATCTGCTGCCAGCAACGTGTCAGTAGGAACGTCATCGGCATAATTATAATGGCTCACTAATTCCCACGTGCCTTCAATAGTAGGGTGATATGGATTTTCAGGAGCTTCATATTTGGTGGCGGAAATAAGTAAAAACGAAATACAGACTAAAGTGATTATTTTTTTCATGGCCAAGTGTTTTAAGGTTGACGTATACTAATATATAAGACCAGCCTGTATGAATAGGCCGTAAGGAGCCGTTGTTAATCTATGCGGTGGTAATTTTCTGAAGCAATGCGTCCACCATCTTCATCCAATGAAATTTGGGTGAACGTATTATTGTCTAATTGTAGTTCCATACTCCATTGCATATCTTCATTAGCAATTTTACGCATGGAAGCAGACATATATTCTAATTTTTCAACTAAAGTATTATCTGTAGCGGCATAGGAGCCATACCCAAACCATTCTACCTCTTTATTAGGTGTATAGCGCGTCCACATAACCTTTCCATTATAGAACATTTTAATCTGGCTATACCCCTTTACAGGAGTTAAAGTGTCCGTAACGTTTTCGCCATCATAATTATAACGGCTAGTCAATTCCCATGTTCCTTCAATTGAAGGGTGTAGTTCATTTTCAACAGATGTAGTTCCTGTTGCAGAGATGAGTAAAAGCATTAATAAAGCTAATCCTAGTAGTTTTTTCATAATAGTGTTGTTTAAGTGGATAAGCGGTTTTGTACCAATAAGTTACAACAAAATTTATGAATATCGTATTTTTTGAAACAAAATAATATGATATTCTTAGTGTAGGTAAAATCCTCAATATTGGGTATTTGAAATTCAAATTGAATAAAATCGACATATTAATAATAAGGAGAATGTATTTTGCCGATGTGTGATTTCTGCACTCCAAACCAAGGTTTTTAGTTAATTATTTGCTAATTTTAGTAATTAACTAACTCCAAACACATGAAGAATATTACACTCGTAATGTTTGCTCTTTTGTGCTCGTACACATCATTTGGGCAAACAATTTCAGGAAATGTAACCGACACAAAAGATGTTCCGCTTCCCGGCGTTTCTATTGTAGTCGCTAGAACAAACAAAGGTGCTACCACAGACTTTGATGGTAATTATACCATAACAGCTGCTGAGGGTGATGCGCTCAATTTTTCATATATAGGTATGAAAAGTAAAACCGTCACAATTGGAGCGGATCAAACTATTAATGTTGTTTTAGAAGAAGATGCACAACAGTTAAACGAGGTTGTGGTAACTGCATTAGGTATAAAGAAAGAAAAGCGTTCCGTTGGGTATGCTATTCAAGAAATTGGTTCAGAAGAACTTAACCGCGATAATAACGGAGACGTTTTAAGTGGGATACAAGGTAAAGTGGCCGGTGTGAATATTAATTCCAGTAGTGGTGCAGCCGGAGCAGGTTCTAGTATTATAATAAGAGGTATAACCTCTTTGAACCCATCGGCAAACAACCAACCGCTATTTGTTGTAGATGGTATACCTATTAGTAACGAGGCTTCAACAGGTAATCTTTTGCCTAGTACAGGTTCTAATGCTCCTTCTTCCTCAGAGCAATTTTCTTTTACCAATAGAGGAGCGGATTTAAACCCTAACGATATTGAAAGTGTATCAATTCTTAAAGGTCCTGCTGCAACCGCATTATATGGTGTAAGAGCTGCAAACGGTGTTATAGTTATTACCACAAAGAAAGGAAAGAATGGAGAAACAAAATTTAACCTTAGAACTAGCATAGGTTGGCAAGAAGTAAATAAAACTCCTGATGTTCAAACCAAATGGAGAGAAGGTAGAGGAGGTGAAATTATTTCAACTTCTAATAATAATGCTCCAGACGGTTATGACTTTGCAGACGGGAATAGTTTTGGTTTCTGGACGTTAGGCCCAGAATACGGTCCAAATGATAAGAACTATGATAATTTCAAGAACTTTTTCAATAGAGCATTTACAACGAACAATTCTTTGAACGTAAGTGGTGGTGGAGAAAACTATACTTATTTTGGTTCTGTTTCTCGTTCCGATGATGAAGGTTTAGTGCCGAACACGTATTTTGATAGAACTTCTTTAAAGCTATCAGGTTCAATTAACATTACTGATAAATTTACAGTAGAACCTTCTCTATCCTACATCGTTTCTGATGGTAGATTACCAAATGGTGGAGATAAGTCGGTTATGAGTTCGCTATCGTATTGGTCGCCAACTATAGATATAAACGATTATGTTTTGCCAAATGGAGATGAAAAAAACTATACAGCGGGAGTAGTGGATAACCCACGTTATTTTGCCGAAGTAAGTTATTTAGATAGTAAAGTAAATAGAATTTTAGCAAACACTAAATTCAATTATAAGTTTAATGATTGGGCTCAGGTACAATACCAATTGGGTGTAGATAATTACCATGATTCAAGACTTAGATTTGTGCCGCCAGATATTGATCCTGGTTCCGCAACCAATGGTTTTATTGTAGATGAAGGTTTAAATTACAATGAATTAACATCTAATTTATTTGTAACACTTTCAAAGGACTTTAGTGAAGATTTATCTGGTTCCTTATTGGTAGGTAATCAAGTATCTAACACTAAAAGCAGAAGATTGACCACGAGAGCTGAAGGTCTTGACCCAGATAATATGACAGCGTTTGGTCAAGCCAATAACTTTTTTGAAGATATAGGTGGAGCAGAACGTAAAGTTGTTGGTCTTTTTGGAGACTTTAGATTAGAGTATAAGAATACTTTGTTCTTGAACGTAACTGGTAGAAACGATTGGTCATCTACTTTACCAAAAGAAAATAGAAGTTTCTTCTACCCGTCTTTTAACTTAAGTTATGTTCTTTCGCAGACACTTCAAGATGCCGGTAGCTTACCAGATTTCTTAACTTTTGCTAAGTTTAGAGCATCGTATGCTGAGGTTGGTAAGGATGCATCTGCCTATGTAGGTATTTATTATGACCAACCATCTAATTTCCCGTTCGGAACTGTAGACGGTCTTTCTAGAGATAGTTCTGGTGGATCAAGTACTTTAAAACCCGAAAGAACTGCTTCGGTAGAATTTGGTGGGGAATTTAAGTTTTTCAATAATCGTTTTGGAATTGATTTCACGTATTATAAGCAGAATAGTAAAGATCAGATTCTACCTGTTCCGGTTGCACAATCTTCAGGGTATGATACGTTTGTTCTAAATGCTGGAGAAATAGAGAATAGAGGCCTCGAGGCATTGGTTAACATTGTACCTATTAAAACAGATAATTTTAAATGGGACGTTACATTAAACTGGTCTAAAGTAGACGCAGAAGTTATTTCGTTACCAAACGGTGTAGATGAGATTATTTTTGCAGATAGTGGTTTTCCTGGAGTTATCTCTAAACTAGAAGTAGGTGGTGCACCTGGTGACCTTTTTGGTTATGTATGGGAGAAACACGAAAATGGCAGTAGACTAATAGGTGAAGATGGTTTTCCATCTATTGTTGCTAATAATCCTTCGGACAGGGTAAAAGTAGGTAGTGCGTTGCCGGACTGGTTAGGTAGTATAAGTAGTACGCTAAAATATAAAGGGTTAGCATTGTCATTTTTAATAGAGAGAAAAGAAGGCGGTGAATTGTATGATTCTGGCCAACGAAATGGTATTAGAAATGGCGTGTTACAAATTACTGAGTTCAGAGATGCTACAACTGTTTTAGATGGTGTTTTAGCAAATGGATCTCCAAATAATATTCCTGTTTTTATTGATGAGAACTACTACAGAAATTCTGCAGTTTACAATCGTGCTTCTGAAATCTTAGTTCAAGATGCATCGTGGTGGAGATTGAGAAACGTTACTTTATCCTATGACCTTCCTACCAAACTCATAAAGAACACCCCATTTACGACTATGGGTTTCAGTTTTACAGGAACCAACCTATGGTTAGATACGCCATTTAGAGGGTATGATCCAGAAGGTAGCCAGTTTAGTGCAGGTACAAACGCCTACGGTTTTACCGGTCTAAACATACCTAACACAAAGTCGTTCATATTTGGTCTAAACCTTAATTTCTAGAAAGATGAAAGTTTTAAAATATATTTTTTCAATTACGGTAGCGACTAGCCTTTTGGTAAGTTGCGATGATTATTTGGGCGATAATGTCGACCCTAATAAAGAGCTTCCTGAAAATGTCACAGAAGCAGATCTTTTGCCAACGGCAATTTATAATTCTTCTTCCGCACATTATAGTATTGCTTTAAGCATCTGTCAATACTCACAACATTTGGCTTCTTATTTTGAGCCTGGTGCAGATACTCAGGAAGAAGTTCAGATAACTGGGGGGTGGAGTAATATCTATTTACAAGCCTTAGCAGATTTAGATCAAGTAGTTACTATTGCAGAGAGTAATGAAGCCGGTCATTATATAGGTGTGGCAAAAATTTTACAAGCATTTAATTTGGGACTTGCTACAGATCAATGGGGAGATGTTCCTTTTTCAACTGCCCTAGAAGGCGAAGCAAATTTTAGACCATCATATGATTCACAAGAGAGTGTTTATGGGCAGATAAATGCTTTATTGAATGAGGGAATTACCTTTTTGGAAGGCGCAGATAGTTCAGGATTCTCCATTGGTGAAGATGATTTAATCTATGGAGGTGATATTACAAAATGGATTAAAGCAGCTTATTTTCTAAAAGCAAAGTATGCGTTACACCTTTCGGAGGTTGACCAAAATGTAGCTATTGAAGGTGTATTGAGTAGTGTATCCAATAGCTTTTCAAGTAATGAAGATGATTTTCAATTGGTGTACAACGAAAGAAATTTTAATCCATGGAACTCAGGAGTAGTACTTCCTAATAATACGGGTAACTTTTCTGTATTATTATCTGATCAATTGGTAAGCCTTATGAATGGCACATCTATTCCGTTTGCTTCTATAGAATTGGATCCACGTTTACCTTTAATTACCACAATAGGCGAAGACGATATAGAATATCTTGGAGGTCTAAATGGTGGTGCCGGTAGTTATGAATTAGCAGCAACTGAAGATGATGATAATATAAGCGCTAATACAGATTTAGGAGCTGATAATTTTTATTCTTCCCAGAGTGCTCCTATAATCATGGGCAGTTATTCCGAGTTAAAGTTTATGGAGGCCGAAGCATTATTTCTCCAAAATGGAGGAGATGCCACATCGGTTGGTACTTCTGCAGATGCTTACAATGCATATCTAGAAGGAATAGGAGCAAACATGGATAAGCTTGGCGTTACTCCAGCAGATAAAGCGGCTTACTTAAGTGATGCTTCAATTGCCGTGGGAGCAGATAATTTAACGATGGCCTTGGTTATGAGAGAGAAGTTTATTGCCACTTTTCTAAACCCGGAATCGTTTGTAGATTTAAGAAGATATGATTTTGATCCTAATGTATTTATAGGATTGGAACTGCCCGTTGGTCATAATGAAGTTTTAAATGGACAATGGGTTAGGAGAGCTCAGTACCCAACTTCTGAACAAACCAGAAACGGAGAACAGGTAGAAGCTGTAACCAAAGGAATTGGTGACCCAGTTTGGTGGGATAGAGACTAAGAACTTATAAAAGTCTTTTAAGGAAGGATATTGATGCAATGTAAAACGTGCTCAATATCCTTTTTTTTATGCGCTGCACTCAATACAATTCTACTCATAAGCGGAGAACTTTTATCAGGATAGGGAAAGCTGGTTACAATAATACGGTTTGCTTCAAGATACTCGGTTAACTGCTCATCAGAAAACGTATAGGCCGGATGGCCTTTCATAAAATGAAATGTTTTTCGTTTTTTAAGATTGCCAAAAAACAAATCCATATTACGCTGCAGTCGTTTTCTTTTAAGTTCATAAATGGCATCTGCTTCTACAAGCGTTGCCATGGCTGCTGGTGTTGCTGGGCTAGAACCTCCAAAAAATGAAGTTTCAGTTAGAAAATGAATACGCTCTTTTGTACCAAAAACAGCACCCGCCTGAATACCGAAACCCTTGCCCAATGATCCACATACAATAAGTTCTTTTATTTTCAGCTTAGCTAAAATAGAATAAACCCCTCCTCCCTTTTTACCAACAATACCCAATCCGTGAGAATCATCTACAACCAAAATAATATCCTCTAGCGGGAGAATTTTTAAAGCTTCAAAATCAGGATAATTGCAGCCGGAGAAATCTATACTATCTAAAAAAACAACAGGTGTAGATTTATTGGATTCTAAATGCTCGCGAACGGCAATATTTAATGTAGCAAAAGTGGTATACGATTTTATTTTAGATTGATAAAGCGCAGAATGTGTATTGGGTGCATAAAAGAACTGATGTTCTTTGGTGTTGAGTACTTGTGCCAAAAACTGACCAGCCAAGTACCCAGATGATAAAGAGATACAAGCCTCACTGCCCACGATTT
The DNA here is from genome assembly GCF_018603515.1 of Zobellia barbeyronii. Taxonomy (GTDB): domain Bacteria; phylum Bacteroidota; class Bacteroidia; order Flavobacteriales; family Flavobacteriaceae; genus Zobellia; species Zobellia barbeyronii. The sequence goes on along the minus strand of NZ_JACATN010000002.1, from coordinate 783,038 downwards.
TAGCTAAATACGTTTCAGCTTCATCAAAGACAGACAGGCGAATATTAGATTTTCTTGAGGCTCCGTAATTGGTTCCATATTTCTTAATATTACTAATGAATAATTTCTGAAAATCACCATCGGTTTGGAGACCTAAATACGAAGTACCTCCAAAATAAAGGTGAGAAACTCCCTTTAGAGTAATCTTTCTTCCCGGAAATGTGTCAATATAATGGTTCATTATCTTAAAGTAACTCCTGTTCCATTCAGTTCTGAAAAAACGAGTTTTCCGTCTGGCAATATTTTTACGCCATCGGCAATATCACCTTTAAGTAATAACGGTCCGTCCATATCCACATAGTCCAGTTGTGGAACTAATTGGGCTATGGCAGAAATACCTACGGTAGATTCTGTCATACAACCGATCATTACTTTAATTCCCATTTCTTTTGCCTCGGCTATCATGCGTAGGGCAGGGGTAATACCTCCACATTTGGTCAATTTTATATTAATACCAGAATAGTGAAGCGCACATTTTTGAACATCACTTTCTACAATGCAACTTTCATCTGCAATAACAGGCAGCACACTGTGGTGCATAACTTTTTCCATGCCTTCCCAATCATCGGCTTTTAAAGGTTGCTCAAGAAACTCTACGCCTAAGTCTTTTAATAATGGGGCGTTTGCAATGGTTTCACTTGCAGACCATGCGCAGTTGGCATCTATTCTAAAAATAGCATCGGTATGTTCGCGTAAAGCTCTAACAATAGCAACATCATCATCCGTACCTAATTTTATTTTGTAAATAGGCCACGGCATTTCTTTCATTTTCTCCACCATTTTTTCAACGGGTGCAATACCTATAGTATAATTTGTTATTGGATAGGAGGTGTTTCCTGTTCCCCAAATATTATAAAGTGGCTTTCCTTGCAGTTTACCAAAAAGGTCCCAAGCAGCAAGATCTAATGCACAGATAGCAAAATTAGACAGCTTTTTACTTGTCAAAAAAGCATGAAAATTTTCAGGATGATCTATGTGAAAGGCTTCTATTTCTTTTCTGATGGTTTCAATTTCTGCCATCATACTTTCTACGGTAATATTGTAGTAAGGGTTAGAGGTCGTTTCTCCATAACCAGTCTTTCCCTCTAAAGAAAGACTAACGATTAAAGTGTTTTGAAAATCGTGAGATTCACGGGAGATACTAAAGGTATGTTTTAAGGCTAAAACGTATTTTTTTAAATCTAACTGCATGTTCCAATTGTTTCCACTAATATAAAAAGAGAAAAAGGGTTTGCACTCTTCTCTGAGCTTTTTTTCGGAAAGCAGAAAAGATTAACATTTCTACCTACTTAAACCAAAAACAAGCTGCCGAAAATTCGACAGCTTGCATTTAGGATTGTTCGTTTTTTGATTTTAATATTTGTGTACGCTACCCGAAACAGATTTTTTAGTTTTCACATTAGCATTACCGGTATAGGCAACGTTACCGCCACTACTGGCGTCTGCCACGAGGGTTTCGGAAACTTGAATTTTCATATTTCCACCACTACTGGCATCTGCTGTGCAGGTTTTGGTTAAAAGCGTTTTTGCATTGATATTACCACCGCTGCTTACATCTACATCTGCACGATTGGTTTTACCAGATATAGTAAGACTAGCACCACTACTGGCGTCTATTTCAAGAACATCCGCAACTACTTCAACATCTATTTGAGCACCGCTACTGCCATCTATCTCTAAGTCATCACTTTCAATAGTATTTTCAACATGCAGTTGTGATCCGCTTGATGCGCTTAAGTTGGAAACCACAGGAAGTGAAACGTAAACTTTTTTGGTAGCTCTGCCAATATTTTGCTTAGCGTGAATACGTAGTTTTCCGTTCTTAATATCCGTAGCAATGAGGTCAATTATGTTTTCATCTGCCTCTACTTTTATATTAAATTCATTAGCCTGAGTTATATACACTGTAAGACCTTCTGATGCAGATACTTTTGTAAACTCATCTGTTATTGTTCTATCGTCCGTTACTACGGTTCCGTTACCTTTTTCACCGGAGCCAAAGTCGCCAATGTTGACGTCAAAACCACAGGAAGATAAAAACAGTGCTACTAGAAATGCAATTGCAATACGAATTAAAGTTGTCATGATTGTTGTTTTAAGATTGATGTAAAATTGAACTATTGGTTGCGTCTTTACCAGATTTTCAGACTCAAACGTCATATTTTGATACTGAATTGATTACACTGGCTAAACTTTAATAAAATCAGGTTTTATAATTGGTGTCATTTGGTTCTGAACGGTTATCATCAATATCTATATCAATGCCATTTTCGTCTATATTTATCCTGTTCTGACCATCAGTATCATCTTCATTAGAATTTATATGAACGCCGTCTTTACCTATTTTCATTTTTATTGATTCACCGTCTTCTTGAATATCAATATCAATTCCGTTTTCATCTATTCTAATTTTATTCCTCCCGTTGTTATCGTCATCATTATCATCCTCTTCAATAATCTCAGGACAATCTTGGCATTTTAATTCGCCATCAGCACCCATTTTCCATACTTCGTCTTTAACTTCGCAGCCATCTAGGTCTCTATCATTTTTGGCATGAAATCTCCAACAGCTAAAGCCACTATCTTTACTATATTTTAAAATAGCACCTGCAGGAATGAATAGATTAACTCTTATCTCTTGGTTCATGATTTTATTCTCACGAGAGGTGGTCAAGAAATCTTCTAGCAATAATGTGTTGCCTTCAATTTTGTATTCATAGTTAATTTTCTCGGCCAATTCTTCGGCTTTCTCAAAAGACGAACCATCAGATTCTTTAACGATTTCTATTTTGGCAATCGAGTCTCTTGAGCGCTCAATATAAAAGCTAACATCGTCTAGAACCATAACCTCTTCACCAGCTTCATTACGGGTAATGGTAAGTCCGTCTAATTCAACTTTTCTTTTATTTCTAAACCTGGTATCATATGCAACTACTCTAATTTCTAAGGTGTCCTTAACATCTCTAAAATAGAGGTCTTCAGTAACTTGAGCAGTATCTGAATATGCACGCGCTGCAGCTTGTTTTATTCCAAAGACAATCAGCATTATAATAGATAATAACCAAAGGCCCAATAACGAGAACTTTGCAATGTTACCAATAGACTTTAAGTTGTTCACCAAGATTTTCAAACCTAAATATAGAAGGAAGAAAAATGGAATACCTATGGCAAAGAAACCCAGTATGGATACCAACCAAATGGGCATGTTACTTGCATCTACTAGATTATACATTTTAAGACCAGGTATCTGAACCATATCTGAAATACCTACGGTTATCATGCCTATAAAAAGACCTATAATAGTAGAAGCACCAATAATGATTAAGAGCACGCCAATGAACTTTCCAAAGACTTTAAAGAAGAACATGATAATATCTCCTAGGGTATCAAAAAAAGACTTACCTCCGCTTTTTACTTTATTACCTACATCTTCATAATCAACGCTTTTAATTTTTTGGGCAACATCATCAAAGCCTTCCTTGACCTTACGTTCTATATTGCTGATGTTGATGTCCTCCCCCCGCATATCTAATTTTTGCGAAGTAGTAACAGCCTCGGGAATCAATAACCACAGTAAGCCATAAATCAAAATAAAACCACCCGAAGAACCAATTGTTAAAAGCACCCATATTAAGCGTACCCAAAGTGGGTCTATATTAAAGTAATGCGCTAAACCAGAAGAAACACCCGCTACATATTTCTGCTCCGTATCTCGGTACAGTTTTTTAGATTTTCTTTGCTCAGAATTTGTTCTACCTGTATTAGGCTCATCCTCAAAAATATCTTCATCCACCATATAATCTTCTGGCTGTCCCATGATGGCTATGACCTCGTCTACCTGTTTTTGGGTAATAACCTGTCGCTCGTTATCAAGCTTTTCATGAAACAGTTCTGCTATTCGTGCCTCAATATCCGCCAGTATTTCATCACTACCCGGTGTGTTGGCAAAAGAGCGCTTCACGGACTCCAAATAGCGCTGCATTTTGTTATATGCATCTTCATCCATGTGGAAGAGCATATTTGCTAGATTAATGTTTATAGTTTTGTTCATTTTAGTCGTTTTTTCTCTGTAAACGCATAGTAGCTATGAAGTTACAAAGTAGTTTTTTAGGTTTATTTGTTGTTGGTTACCAAATTAGTTGCTGTTCTTAGCTCATCCCAAGTGCTGTCCAGTTCTTTTAGAAAAAGTTTACCGGTTTCCGTTAATGCGTAATATTTTCTTGGGGGACCAGAGGTTGATTCTTCCCAGCGGTAGCTGAGTAGGCCTGCATTTTTTAAGCGAGTTAATAAAGGGTAAATTGTGCCCTCTACTACAAGCATTTTCGCATCTTTTAGCGTTGCGAGAATTTCAGAAGCGTATTTGTCTTTCCCATTTAAGATAGACAGAATACAATACTCCAAAACGCCCTTGCGCATTTGTGCTTTTGTATTTTCTACATTCATAATTTCTTTTTTCTTTTTATGCAGTTCCTTTAAATTGGGGGAACGTGTCTGTTCATAAATGGTACGCTGCATAGTGTGATTGTTCGTTTTTCTTTACTCCAAATCTGTTTAGGTTAACGCCCCGTGATTAGTGAGACCCTTATGCAAATTTTGAGTAAATTGATTGATGAATAAACTCCTTTTTGACTGGGGTGTGATGAGCACCCTTTTTATATTAATGAAGGCTGATGACCCTCGTGATCTTCCAATTAGAATCTGTTTTTTTCCATATTATTATAAATTTTCCCGGTTCTGAAATGGCGTCCGGCTCTTGGTTGTTATGAAATTTGTGCAATCCTATTTCTACCGCGCCAAAATCGTTTATGGGATACACTTCAATACTACCTTCAACTAATTCTCTTGTTACTTTGCCACAAATGTTTTTTTTTAAGCTCTCAAGTAAATCTAGTTTTGATGTCATTAAGCCTCCTTTGTCATGATAGAATTCTAAATCTTCAGAATACATTTCTGATTGCTTTTCCATGTCACAAGTGTTGTAAGCCTCAAAGTAATCTGCATCTAACTTGGTAATCGTTTCCTTTAATTGTTCCTCGGCAGCCGATTGTGCTGCCATCTCACAAAAGTTGGAAATAAAAATAAGTGCGATTATGACGGTAGTTAACTTCATTATTTTAAAAACTTTATAGTGATTGGATAAGAAAATTCTTGTCCCTCGTTAGTTTTTATGACCGCTAGAATAGTGTAAACTATGTTTACAACAAACAAAGCGCCATGGGCCAGACCGGCAACACCCAACGGAAATAACCAAGAACTAAACTTAAAAGTTTCACTAAAGTCAATGTTCAGATTATTATAATCGTTCAGGTGGTTTAGACCAAATAAGCTGCTATCTAATAAATCAGGAAAGAAACCAACCAATATTGGTATACTAATGATTCCCAAAACAATAGAGTAGAGTAGAAGGCTAATCTGAAAATTTAAAACCTGTTTTCCAGAATAATCTACAAGTGCAGAATCTTTTTTATTGGCAGTCCATAATACCAACGGAATAATAAAATTCCCGAAAGGAATAAAGAATTTTGAAAAAGAAGAAGCATGCACCATTGCGGCTAAATTTCGTTCGTGTTTTGTTAGTGTACTTTCCATGGCTTAGTAATTTCTTATGCAAATATATGGCTAAAAGAAGGTACTATGCAAAACAAAGTACTAAAAATTAACATCAAATTAACAATTGTAAAAAGGAAAAATTTCAATACATTTAGAGAAAATAAATAAGACGATGGCAGTATCTACGGGCAAGTTCAACACATTTACCTTTTTTAAATTACCATCTGCATGGTGGTGTGGGGTAAGGTTGCGACATATGGATGAAAAGAAGGCAATTGTAACGGTAACCCATAAATGGTTTAATCAAAATCCGTTTAAAAGCATGTTTTGGGCCGTACAAGGAATGGCTGCGGAGTTAAGTACTGGCGCTATGGTTATTGCTCAAATTAAAGAAAGCGGAAAAAAAATATCTATGCTTGTAGCAAATAATAATGCCAACTTTTCTAAAAAGGCTACAGGTAAAATCACATTTACTTGTGAGGATGGTCATATGATTAAAGAGGCTATAGATAAAACCGTTGCTACTGGTGAGGGTCAGGCGTTTTGGATGAAGTCCGTTGGTGTAAATGAGGATGGAGTAGTGGTTTCTACTTTTAATTTTGAGTGGACTGTGCGAGTGAAGAAATAAAATTTTCAGTAAATCCTGTAACATTTCTACCGTAGACACCAACTAACAAGCATCAACAAAAAACAAAAAAGAAATGAACGCACACGAAATAGATTATCAGATTTACGGTGAAGAAATGCAATATGTAGAAATAGAACTAGACCCGCAAGAAGCTGTAGTGGCAGAAGCAGGAAGTTTTATGATGATGGATTCTGATATTAAAATGGATACCATCTTTGGAGATGGTTCTAACCAGGATAACAGCGTATTGGGAAAGATTTTTTCTGCAGGAAAACGAATATTGACTGGTGAAAGTCTTTTTATGACCGCTTTTTTAAATGTAGGTCAGGGGAAAAAGCAAGTCAGTTTTGCTTCTCCGTATCCAGGAAAAATCCTTCCAATAGATTTATCCGAAAAGCAAGGAAAATTCATCTGTCAAAAAGATGCTTTTCTGTGTGCGGCAAAAGGAGTATCAGTTGGTATTGAATTTTCCAAAAAGTTGGGTAGAGGTTTATTTGGTGGAGAAGGTTTCATTATGCAAAAGTTAGAAGGAGATGGTATGGCCTTTGTACATGCCGGTGGTACTTTAGCAAAAAAAGAACTCGCTGCCGGAGAGGTATTGAAAGTAGATACAGGCTGTATTGTTGGTTTTTCTCAAACCGTAGATTATGATATAGAATTTGTAGGTGGTATTAAAAATACGGTTTTTGGTGGTGAAGGTCTTTTCTTTGCTACCTTAAGAGGGCCTGGAACGGTTTATGTTCAATCATTACCATTTAGTAGACTTGCCGGTAGAGTTTTGGCTTCTATTCCAAGAGGAGGCAAGGATAAAGGCGAAGGAAGTATTTTAGGTTCTTTAGGAGATATTGTTGGTGGCGATAATCGTTTTTAGGAAGAACCTCCAAAGAGAATAGTATAATTTATAATAAGATGCGCATCAGTCGTAATATTTAAATGGATTTCAAAAACCTCATAGAGTTTTTAAAGGCACTCAATTCCAATAATTCCAAAGAGTGGATGGATGCCAACCGTAAATGGTATAAAGAAGTACGCACAGATTTCGTAAAATGGTTAGACCATATGAATGATGTAATGGCTGCTTTGGATAATGAGTATTATGATACGCCGGGAAAGAAGGGAATTAACCGGATTAATAATAACCTAATGTTTCACCCTAACAAACCGGTTTACAAAGACCACTTTGGAGCGGGATTGGACAAAAGACCTTCAACGGGAGATTTTTATATTGAAATTGGTGTTGAAAGATGTATCATGGCAGGTGGTTTTTGGAGGCCGGATTCTCCAACGCTAAAAAGCATACGCGATGCTATAGATTATGATGGAGATGTATTTCAGGAAATAATTGATAAAAAATCTTTCAAAAAAGTTTTTGGCGGACTCTATGAAGATGCCAAATTAATAAAAGCGCCAAAAGGGTTCTCAAATTCTCATGAACATATAGAGCTTTTACGCAATAAAACATTGGCTGTGGCACACGAATTTCCTACAAATGAGGTGTTTAGGAATAATTTTGAAGAAAAAATTATCAATGTGTACAAAGAAATGCTTCCATTTAGAAGATATCTCAATAAAGCGGTAACAGTAGCCTGAAAAGGGTATAGTAATAAATCTTTTGCATATATTTATTTTATTAAAATTTGATTTGAAAGTTTTTTCTTACTATATTTTAGGGAATTATGATATTTGAAACCGTTACCCCCTTAACAATTTGGATTATAGATGACGACCTTGTTTCGTTATTTGCAGCGCGTTATGGTATAGAGCAGTTGAAAAAACCTTATCATGTAGTTGATTTTGATAGCGCTGAAATAGCTTTAAAAATATTATCGGATAGTCTTGAGGGTGACAAAGAATTACCGGACGTTATACTGCTTGATCTGGTTATGCCTAAAATGAATGGTTGGGAGTTTCTAGAAAAGTTGGAAGAAATGCCAGAGCATGTTAGAAGCTCTGATATCTATATTTTGTCTGCATTTTTGAGCACAAAAGAAAGACAACGTGCATCTACCCATCCTGTAGTAAAAGGTTATTTTGATAAACCTATTTCAAAGCGAGCACTTAGCCGTATTTTTGGAGAAAAAGAAGAGGCTAAATAGTAGCATTTGCTTAAATGCTAGTAGCTTTGAATCAATATTAATCCACGAACGGCTATTCTACAGTGAAAAACGGCACAATAAAAAACATCAAAAAGGAAGTTTTATCAGATAATTGGTACACCTTAAACAAGTATGTTTACGAGTATCAAAAGGAAGATGGTTCTTGGGAAACTCAACAACGTGAAGCCTATGATCGTGGCAATGGAGCAGCAATTCTATTGTACAATCAGAAAAAGGGAACGGTGGTGCTAACAAAACAATTCCGCATGCCTACCTATGTTAACGGTAATCCTAGTGGAATGATGATAGAAGTCTGTGCCGGTCTTTTAGATGGCGATAATCCTGAAGATTGCATCAGAAAAGAAGTAGAAGAAGAAACAGGCTACAAAATAGAAAACGTCAAAAAAGTATTTGAATCTTATATGTCACCAGGTTCGGTAACAGAAATACTCCATTTTTTTGTGGGTGCCTATGAGGAAAAAATGAAAATTGGCGACGGTGGTGGTGCAGAAGATGAAACCGAGAACATAGAGGTTCTTGAATATCCATTTGATGTAGCTATGGCTATGATTTCTTCTGGAGAAATCAAAGACGCTAAAACCATTCTGTTATTGCAATACGCGGCCGTTCATAAGCTACTAGCCTAGTCAGCTTTTAGTTAAATCCTATATTTCTACCTTAATAGGTATCTGCTATTTGCCGTAGAATCTGTTGTATCTTCTTTTTTACCTCGGAGGTGGGTTGTTGGTAATGATTGTTCATAAAACTGAAAATCAACGTTCTTCCTGTTTTGGTAATGAGGTAGCCACTCAGACAGTAATTATTACTTAGACTCCCGGACTTGGCATATATCTTTGGATATCCTCCGTCGTAATCCCATGTTTTTAAAGTTCCAGAAACTGCGTTCTCTGGAAAAATAGAGAACAATCTTTGGCGGGGAACCGTCTGGTACAATTTGTTTAGAACAGTAACCATAGACTCTGGAGTGAATAAATTATAACGAGAAAGCCCGGAACCATCAACCCATCTAGGAGGCTGTTGTAAATCGGCCAATTGGTTTTTAAGAATATATTCCCTTGTTCTTTTTCCACTAAGGGTGTCGGATAGGGTAGATGAAGACAAAACCAGTAATTGTTCTGCAATAAAATTATCACTTTCGTGCATCATCCGTATATAAAGGGAATCTGATGGCTGTCCGTAGAGTATTTGTTTTTCGCCTATAATAGGTTTGTTAGACAAGCTTATTTTTTTGTCCAGAGCAGATTCTAACAATTGTTTGGTTAGAACTGAATCTGTGCGAAAGGGAATTTCAATCGTGTCTTTACGTGAACGTGAGAAGTAAAACGTATTTTTTTCTAATTCCCTATTCTTTTTATACCAAGTACGCACAACATCGTCTTTAAAAAAATCAGGTATTACTTTCAACCCGTTTGTATTGGAAATATTGGTGACATTGCCATAGAGCGGTAAAGAAGTTATTTCAGGTTGATAGTAATATTGATAATCGTCCCACGCCCATCCTTGACCCAATTTTTTGTCTTCAAAATTATTCAGGTCAAGAACTATAGAATTATATTTTTGTAAAAAATGAAAAGCAGTACTATCCTTAAAATGTGGGTGTAGGAAAGAAGGATCTCCAGTACCCTCAACATATACGGTATTATTCTTTACAGCGTATTTCAAAGCAGGTACCTGTTGGGGTAATAATTGCAAAGAAGCAAATAGTGTAAAGATTTTGGTATTGCTAGCCGGTGTAAAGTATTTCTTACTTTTGTTAGAGTACAGGGTATCGTTCGTTTCTGGGTCTAAAACCAGCAAGCCCACAAACTGATTTTTATAAAAGTCAGATAAAATAATGGTGTCTGTAGATTTAGAAATAATCTTCTTATATGATTTACAGCTAGTTAAAGAAACAAAGGCAAGAAGTATAAATAGTATTTTTTTCATTTTTAAAATTGTGTTATCGCCTGTATTCAGGGCATTTAACAAGAAATTGGCTTACATTTAACAACTCATAAGCAATATAGTAAATGCATTATTGTTTAACTTTATAAGGAGAGAATTTCTCTTAACAACAACTAATAACTTAAACATTTTGACATATGGCTAGAGCTATGCTTGAATACTCTAAAACGGTATTGAAAAAAGTTAGTTTTGACGCGAAATTGTTCATTAAAGAACTTCAAAAAGCAGTATCAATGTTGCTTCCCGAAGAAATTGAAGAACTTCAACTCTGGTTACAACAGTTTATTACAGACAAACCAGAACTAAAACAAACGCTTATTTATATAAAATCATAATTAAAAGCCCTCTAAACAGAGGGCTTTTTTAATATTACTACCCAAGCATAGTATAGCACGATTTAGCTATAAATAAATGGGTAACAACTTATTTGTTTACAGGACTGATAATCTGTACATCTTGAAAAGCAATGGCTCCTCTAACAATACTAGAGATGACATCTCTTAACGCATTTGTAATCTGAATTTTTAGCTCACTTTTGTGGTAAATTAAGCTTACTTCACGAGCAGGTGAGGGCTTATCAAAATACTTCAACTTGCTTCTCTTTTTATCATCTAATACCAACGTGTTCAAATAAGGCAATAGAGTCATTCCAAGGTCTTCATCTGCTAGATTGATTAATGTCTCAAAACTACCGCTTTCCAAACGAAATTGCTTAGTGTCTAAATTCCGTGTTGCTTTACATAGGTTAATCACATTATCCCTAAAGCAATGACCGTCTTGTAGCAATAGAACATCATTAATATCTAAATCCTCTGGCTTTAATGTTTTTGCTTTTCCAAGTCTATGCTCTTTTGGAACATAGCCTACAAATGGCTCGTAATACAAAGGCCGTTCTTTTATAAACTCAATACCCAGTGGTGTGGCAGCAATAGCCGCATCTATATGACCATCTTGAATATTACGAATTAGCGTTTCTGTGCTCTGTTCTTTTATAATCAAGTTTACCTTAGGGTACTTGTTTATAAAAGTCTTAAGAAACATGGGGAGTAGTGTGGGCATTATGGTAGGGATAATGCCTAAAGTGAAATCACCTCCTATAAATCCCTTTTCTTGATCTACGACATCCTTTATTCTACTGGCTTCATTTACGATGTTTTTGGCCTGCGCCACTATTTTTGCTCCTACTTCTGTAATAGAAATAGGTTTTTTACTTCTATCAAAAATCAAAACATCTAGCTCGTCTTCTAACTTTTGTACTTGCATACTTAAGGTAGGTTGCGTAACGAAGCTTTTTTCTGCAGCTAAGGTGAAGTTTTTATGCTCGGCAACGGCCAGCACATATTGTAATTGAGTAATTGTCATTTGCTATAAATTCTAGTGATAAAAATATAAAAACTATCAATGATATCTATCATGAAGTAGGGTCTAATATTGGGTACCTTTATACCATAGTTAAAACAACAAGAGCCATGAAACTAAATAGTATAGGATTAAGCGAAAAAGATTCAAAATCATTAAGCGAAGACTTAAACGAGTTGTTAGCGAATTTTCAACGTTACTACCAAAATTTAAGAGGTATTCATTGGAATATAAAAGGGAAACGCTTTTTTGAGCTTCACCCAAAATTTGAAGAATTATATACAGAAGCAAATCTTAATGTAGATGAGATTGCAGAGCGTATACTTACTTTAGGAGGAGTGCCATTGCATACATTTGAGGATTATATAAAAAACTCAAAAGTACCAGTAGGTAAGAATATAAGTAAAGATGAAGATGCTATCCGTTTGGTAGTAGATTCATTAAAAGGTCTTTTGGTTATTGAGAGACGAATTTTAGATGCTTCAGGTGAATCTGGAGATGAAGGTACCAACTCTATGATGAGTGATTTCATTACAGGCCAGGAAAAAACAGTCTGGATGATGAAAGCTTGGTTGGCCGAAGAAATATAGTTTAGGTGATTATAGATGAAAAATCCCCGATGGACTTTAATGTTCATCGGGGATTTTTTTATTTCTTGTTTTTCTTTTTGCTCTTTGTGGCCAACGGATTAAAATCTAAACAAAGTTGAATCCAACTTTCTAGGTCTTCGTCCGTGTCCATTCCGTCTGCATCTACATAAATATAACTTTTCATCTTGCGGCCAGTTAAGTCCATAGGTCTGCAATGGGGTAATTGAAGTATATTGTCATAATTATCCCTTCCTATTCTTGCCATCATACGAGATGACTCACTATCCTTATTAATAGTAATTGCAAAACACATTTTTTCATCGACCATAAAGCATAGGGTGCCCATCATTTTCTTCTCTTCGGAATACACATGCTTTTGCTTTAATATTTGTCTACATCGGTCGGCAAGATATTCGTCGTAAGCCATTTTTTGTCTTGTGGGTTAAAGTTTGAATGGTGGCAGGTTGGCCATATTTCAAAAATACAGTTTTGTTCAGTACTGTTTAAAGTCTTTGGCTTTATAGATTGTAAAAAGCGTTTATTGGGCTGGTCACAATTGCTGGATTACCGTTGCTTATAGTTATATTCGAATAACGAAAAATATATAGCACAATGAAGGTTTTATTTATAGGTGGGACAGGAAATATAAGTACAGCATCTAGTCACTTGGCATTAGAAAAGGGCATTGACCTCTATCACTTAAATAGAGGTACAAATAAGGCAGGCCTGCCAGGCGTTAATACTATTTTTGGCGATATAAACAAACCAGAAGAACTTTCGGAATTACAGAACCACACTTGGGATGTAGTAGTGAATTGGATTGCTTTTACACCGGAAGATATAGAGCGTGATATTGTCTTGTTTCAAGGGAAGACAAAGCAGTACATTTTTATTAGTTCGGCATCTTGTTATCAGACTCCTTTGCAATATCCTATTATAACTGAATCTACTCCGCTTTGTAATAATTTGTGGGATTATTCTCAAGAAAAAATTAGAAGTGAAGACCGTTTAATGAAAGCGTATAGGGAAACAGGTTTTCCTATTACTATTGTTCGTCCATCATTAACCTATGACACGGTAATTCCTATTGCCATTGGTGGTTTCAGGGAATGGACAACGGCCAATCGTATTATAAATGGCGAAGAAATTATTATTCATGGTGATGGAACTTCGTTGTGGACGGTTACCCATGCAGATGATTTTGCAAAAGGCTTTGTAGGTCTGTTAGGATTAACAACAGCTATTGGCCATGCTTTTCATATTACGTCTGACGAAATATTGAGTTGGAATATGATTTACAAAATTTTTGCCGATGCTCTTGGGTATGAAGCTAGGGTAGTGCATATTGCTTCAGATTTTATATGTAAAATTGAACCATCATTTACAGGTACTTTACTGGCCGATAAAGGAGAAAGTGTCATTTTTGATAATTCCAAGATCAAAACATTTGTACCTGACTTTAAAGCAACCATTCCTTTTTCAGAAGGAATTAGAAGAACCTTAAAATGGTTTGATGAAAATCCTGAACATAAAGTTGTAAATGAGGATAAAAACCAGAAAATAGAGCGTATTCTTAAGGCTTATAAATCCCTCTAAGAATTTTATTTTTTCATAAAAATGAATGGGCATTAAATTCTATGTTCTTTAGAAAGTATAGCTTTAAACTGCATGCGAGCTATTTGCTAGGCCGGTCTTTCGCTGTACAACAACTACTCTCATATGCAATCGAGAAAAAAAGATGACTCTCTGTTAATTTTTTGGATCAGTTGATTAGCAATTGTTGCTGATATACTTTTTCTAAGCTATCAGTGGCTTGTAGATAATACGTGCCTGCATTAAAATATGATACATCCAAACTATACTCGTTAGACGGTACTCTCCGAAATACTTTTGTAGTTTGCACTAACCGACCTGCTAAATCATATACCTTAATTTCTTTGATTTCGGCAGGGGCATCAACAGAAATAGTAATCATATCAGATGATGGATTAGGATATATGGAGATGTCAAATGGAATCTCATTTTCCACTACCTCAGTAGAAAACTGCGTGATTGACGAACAGTCTTCGCCTCCGTCGGTAATTACCCATCCAAAGCTATCGGTCAGCCTTTGTTTGGCCACTTTGCCATCACAAAAAGTGTTGGTCCCGACACCTAACGTTATATTGGATTGCAAACTTGATAAAATGCCCCAGCCGTTTAGGATGGCATCATAATTTTCTATGGAAAGGTCGACCCGATTGAACATATTTTCCATATCGGTAACCCTCCCGACGTCCCACGCCCCTAGATTTTGGTTTAAAATTTTCGCACCGTTGAACATATTCTGCATTGTAGTTACCTGACCCACATTCCAATCCCCAATATTTTGATTAAAGGCAAGGGCATTGTAGAACATAGCATTCATATCCTGTAGATTGCTTACGTCCCAACCTCCTATATCCTGATTAAAGGCAAGTGTATTATGAAACATTTTGGTCATTACCGTTACCTGGCTTACATCCCAATCTCCAATATCCTGATTAAAAATCACGGGTCCTTCAAACATAGAAGACATATCTTTTACACTGCTTACATCCCAACTAGCGATATCCTGATTGAAAGTAGAAGCTCTAAAAAACATGCGAGACATATCAATAACGTTTCCTACATCCCAACTTCCAATGAAACCGTTGAACGACGTGGCCTGGTAAAACATACGGCTCATCTCAGTAACATTACTTACGTCCCAATCTCCAATGTCCTGATTGAACGAACTAGCATCGCGAAATGAAGAGGACATATCCTTTATACTGCTTACGTCCCAATTTTCTATAGGATGATTAAAGGAGGTGGCCCCATTAAACATTCTTCTCATATTAGTAACGTTCGAAAGGTCTGGACTATCGCTATAGTTTCCTTGTAGATTACTACAACCAGCAAATGCCCCCCTCATTGAAACCCAAGGGTTGTTACCCCATTGTTCAATAGAGAGTAATTTGTCCTTATCGCCTGCTGTTTCGAAATATATTCTAGGAAAAACACCAGAAATACTTACGGTGTATGTTTCAGATGTAGCATAAGTATGCGTTATATTGCCAGACACCCCGGTATCGGTATTACCATCTCCCCAATCAACAGTATAGTCATACGTTTCCCCCGGGAATGTCGGTATAGTAATCCGATTATCTGAAGATGTACCAGGGTTGTCTGTTTTCCAAGTGGTGACGAAAGGTCTACCACCGCTTTCGGTAACGCAATCTTCACTTCTACCGCCATCGGTAATTACCCAACCATAGTCATCGATGAGTTTTTGACGGCCCGCTGTACCTTGACAATATTGACTACCGCCTCCATCAAATGATACTCCTGATTGTAAACTGGACAGACTGGTCCAGCCGTTTAACAACGCATCGTAATTTTCAACATTCCTATTAAAGGAATAAGCATTGAAAAACATGAACGACATGTTGTATACGCCATCCACATTCCAGCTTCCGATATCCTGATTGAATTCTAGTGCACCATTGAACATATTCGGCATACTCAATACACTACTAAAATCCCAATCTCCTAAATCCTGATTGAAAGTTGCGGTCGCGCGAAACATGCTACTCATGTTAGTTACACTACTTACGTCCCACTTGCCAATATCCTGATTAAAGACCCTTGTATTGAAAAACAGGCTGCTCATATTGGTTACATTGCTCACGTCCCAATCTCCGATATATTGGTTAAACGAGATTGCATTCTGAAACAAGCCTCTCATATTGGTTACATTACTTACGTCCCAATCACCAATGTTGCTATTAAAGATTCTCGCCCCAAGAAACATTTGCTGCATGTTGGTAACATTAATTAAATCCGGACTATCACTAAATTGTCCTCTTAAATTACTACAACCGTAAAATGCACCTCTCATAGAAACCCATGGGTTGTCTCCCCATTGTTCAATAGAGAGCAGTTTATCTTTATCCGCGGCGGCAGTTTCAAAAAATATTCTAGGAAAAACACCTGAAACACTTACAGTATACGTTCCAGCGGTGGCATAGGTATGCGTTATGTCGCCCGTAACATCGGAATCAGAACTACCATCACCCCAATCTACCGTATAAGCATAAGTCTCTCCCGACGCGGTCGGTATGGTTATCTGGTCATCATTAGAAGGACCAGGGTTATCCGTTTTCCAGGTAGTTATAAATGGCCGCTGGTTATTTGGGTTAAGTTGATCGAGGTTTATTATGGTATGGCTATGGACCATTTCCTTATTATTGAAACTGCCTTCGTCATAATGAATAGCATCTGCCAATGCGGCCGATACTTTTATAGCATCGGTATGAGAGGAGTGTTTGGCTTCCTTTGGACTACTGAATAAAAAAAAAATAGAAAATAATGTGAGAAAGGTAACTTGGTTCATAGTTATTGTTCTAAAATAGTGCTCTGAAATTAATCTTCAAATCCCGTCTTTGCGCTCTTTATCGTTAAACTACAGAAAACATCGAGCTATGTAACATTTCCCCTTATCTCATATTAAAAGCCTGATATTTATTAAAATAAAGAGGGTCTCACAGGGGAAAATTTATTTTGCATTAGGCAACGAATTAATTGGTTCCTCAAGGATTTTGGATATTTCCATTATGAATAACCAATTGGGAACTATTGACAATGTTCACTCTATTTAAGTCGTTATGTAACCAAAAGTTGTAAATGAGGATAAAAACCAGAAAATAGAGCGTATTCTTAAGGCTTATAAATCCCTTTAAGAACTTTATTTTTTCATGGCTTTGGCAACTTCAATACTCATGGGGTTCTTGGAGTCTTCCAACTCTTCAATGATTTTCGGGTGGTCTTGTTCTCGGTTTTTAGATAATTTATACTGCGCTTGAATATCTGTTATCTCTATCTGAAAACCCACTACGCCTTTTATCTGTTTCAACGTGCGGGGAGACATGTCTTTTAGGGAAATTGGTTTCTTTGAATTTGCTTCGTATTTATCTACCAGCCTGTGCATAGAAGCCATAACTTCTTCTTCGCTCAAAATTTTCAGTTTTCCATAAACGTGAACGGCAACATAATTCCATGTAGGTACTTCTTCATCTTTGTACCAAGATGAGGATATATAGGAATGCGGACCGTTAAAAATACAGAGTACTTCTTCGTTCTGATCAAACTCACGCCATTGTGGGTTGGCCTTGGCAATGTGGGCAGTGAGAACCTCTTTTCCGTCTTCTGTGGTTTCTAATTCTAAAGGAATATGTGTAGCCCAAGGTTTGTTTTGATATTGGCTTACGAGAATTCCAAAACTGTTCGCTTTTAAGAACGCTCTAATCTCTGAAGCATTTTCGTTACGGTGATGATCAGGTATAAACATAAGCTAAGTTAATTGTCAGTTCTATAAGAGCTGTATTTTAAGAAAGTGTAAAAAGTGTCTTTTAGGGCGAATATTAATGCGAATGAGGCAAGCGCTATTGCAAACATTCCGTAAATTTAAATTCACTTTAAAAATAAATATATGCCATTTATAAAGAACAAAAAAGGAAAAGAAGACGTAGAAATATTTTATGAGGATTATGGCTCCGGACAACCGGTTATACTTATTCACGGGTGGCCTCTAAGTCACAAAGCGTGGGAACAGCAGGTCTGGAAAATTGTAGAGGAAGGCTATCGTTGTATCGCTTATGATAGAAGAGGCTTTGGAGCGTCTTCAGCGCCATGGGGAGAGTATGATTATTCTGCACTTGCCAGCGATTTAAATGCCATTATTGAAGATTTAGATTTAGACAACGTGGTAATCGTTGGTTTCTCTATGGGTGGAGGAGAAGTGGTTCGTTATCTAACGGACTACGGAGCAAATAAAGTTTCAAAAGCAGCTCTAATAAGTTCTATAATTCCATTGGTAAAGAAGAAAGATGATAATCCTGATGGAGTACCGGAAGAAACTTTAGATTGGATTAAGGAGGCCTTACAAAATGATAGGGTAGGATTCTTAAAAGAAAAGTTCCTGACGGGTTTCTATAATTACGAGGATAACAAGGACAAAGTTAGTGAGGCTCAACTGGACTATGATTTTAGTATTGCATCACATGCTTCACCAAGAGCTGCAATTGAAACGGCTTTAGCTTGGATGCATACGGACTTTAGACCGGAATTAAAAAATGTTACGGTACCAACGCTTATTGTTCATGGAGATGCGGATGCAACGGTTCCACAGGCAACTTCTGCTGACCAAGCGGCAAAAGGAATAAAGGACAATCAATACGAAGTTATAAAAGGTGCACCTCACGGTTTAAACCTAACACATGCCGATGAGTTAAATGAAATTCTTATTTCGTTCTTGAAAAAGTAATGAAATAGGTAATATAAATTTAAAAAGCCCGAATCTATCTAGATTCGGGCTTTTTTATGTTTGTTGAAACTAAACTATTTCTGTAGTGTAGCCATTATAGGAAGGTGGTCAGAAATATGTTGGTTATTTTCCATTCGGTCATCTATGTGAATGTATTTTTCAACTTTCAAACCTCGTACAAAAATATAGTCAATGCGGTGGTCAAGCACTCGTGCATGGTCAAATCCACTAAAGGTCCCGGTAGGCCCATAAAAAGGCTGCTCAGTTATTTCTTTTCCGTCCGTCATTTCTTTTTTAAGAAACAGAATCGGTTTTGACTCAGGTTCCAAATTGAAATCCCCCGTAAGGACAACGGAAAGTTTATTCGTATTTATCTCATTAATTTTCTTCACGATAAGCGCAGCAGATTTTTCACGCGCCTCTGTTCCTATGTGGTCAAAGTGAGTATTAAATACCCAGAATTTTTGCTTATTCTCCTTATTTTCAAAGAGGCCATACGTGCAAACACGTTCCATAGCGGCATCCCAACCCACACTAACTTTATCTGGTGTAGGGGATAACCAAAAGGTATTGGATTGTAATAGGTTAAATTTTTCACTGTTGAAAAGAATAGGGGAGAACTCACCTTTATTCTTTCCATCATCTCTGCCTACGCCAATGTATTTGTAATCTTCCAGCGCTTCGTCTAAATAGGTCAATTGATGATACACCACCTCTTGCATGCCAATAAACTCTGGAGCATAATGCTTAATTAAACGAACCATAGGAGCTTTCCTGTCGTTCCAGTTGTTTACGGTGTCGTTTACATTATCATATTTAATATTGTAGCTCATAACCTTTACGTCTTGAGCTTGCGCAATATGCATAGTGAGGAAAATGAACGAAGCGAGAATAGTTCTTAAAGCCATTTGAGATTATGAGTTAGTATGGAATAGCAATTTAAGAATAATCAGTTCTACTTTCTCAAATAGAAATTATGAAACCGTTATTTTTTTACTCGATAATCGAGATTAAATGCTCCAAGGCTTGCCTCGAAATCAAAGTATATTCCTTTTAATGCCTCGTGCGCTTGCCCCGAGGTAGTTTACATAGAAAAAAAGCAAAGAAAAACCGCAAGAAGAAAAGATGCCTTATGGAATCAAAATCTGCTTGCGGTTGTTCTAATTGTTCAATTGAATTATGAACGGACTTGTTTAATCGTCTCTACGTGGTCTATTTGAATTACTTCGGTTGCGATTGTTTGCACTTCTGTTATTCGAATTTCCTGAGCGACTTTTATTTCGGTTACCTCCTTGGTTGTTTCTTGAATTAGATCTCTGTTGAGGTCTTTTTTCCTCTTCAGCTTCCTCTTCGTCCCCACCAATAAACTGATGCTCCGGCATACGTGGCACCTGTTGTTTGATAAGTTTTTCAATATCCTTTAAAAATGCGCGTTCTTCTTTATCGCAAAAAGAAAGGGCAATACCACTTGCACTTGCCCGGCCTGTTCTACCAATACGGTGAACATAAGTTTCGGGTACATTTGGTAAATCGTAATTGATAACCAAAGAAAGGTCTTCTACATCAATTCCCCTTGCAGCAATATCAGTTGCAATTAAGACGCGTAATTTTCCATCTTTAAAATCACCTAAAGCTTTTTGTCTTGCAGTTTGTGATTTGTTACCATGTATAGCAGCCGACTTAATATCAGCCTGTGCTAATTTCTTAACTATTTTGTTGGCGCCGTGCTTAGTTCTTGAGAAGACCAAAACAGAATCTGTAGGTCTTTCGTTAATTAAATGAACCAATAATTTTGGCTTGTTGGGCTTGCTTACAAAATAAACACCTTGATCTACTTTTTCTGCTGTAGCCTGTTGCGGCTTTATAGTAACCCTTTCAAACTGTCCCAAAAGGGTTTTTGAAAGCTCCACAATACTAGAAGGCATAGTAGCCGAAAAGAAAAGGGATTGTCTTTGCTTTGGCAGTTTAGCTATGATTTTTTTAATATCATGAATGAAACCCATATCCAGCATTTGATCCGCTTCATCTAGAACCACAAATTCAATATCCCGTAATGAGATAATATTTTGATTCATCAAATCTAATAATCTTCCTGGAGTAGCAATAAGTGCATCAACACCATTATGTAAGGCATTCACCTGTCTGGATTGTTTAACACCGCCAAAAATCACCGTGTTTTTAATGTGCGTATGCTTGCTGTAGGCAGTAAAGTTATCGGCTATCTGAATAGCAAGTTCTCTAGTAGGTGTTACAATAAGTGTGCGTATGCGTCGCTTACCTCTAGTTTGATCTTGGCTGTTGTGTAAATGATGTATTATGGGGATACTGAACGCGGCTGTTTTTCCGGTTCCTGTCTGTGCAACTCCTAAAAGGTCTTTCTTGTTAAGTAAAATAGGAATGGCTTGTTCCTGTATGGGTGTAGGATTCGTATATCCTTGTTCCTCAATAGCTTTGAGTATAGGCAAAGCAATACCTAAATCTTTAAATGTCATGTATATTTAATAAGCCGCAAAGATACGGCGAATGTTTGGATAAGCCTATAAACCCTAACTATAGACCTGCTATAGCGGCCTCTGCGCACCGTTCACCGTCCATTGCAGCAGAAACTATTCCACCAGCATAACCACCACCTTCTCCACAAGGGAATAGGCCTTCAATTTCTGGGTGTTCTAATTTTTCAGTTCTAGGGATGTTGACCGGAGATGAGGTACGGGATTCTACACCTACAATATTAGCTTCGGCAGTGTAATACCCTTTCATTTTATCACCAAAGGCTTTAAAGCCCTGACGCAGTTTTCCGCCAATAAGTTTGGGGAGTAAAGAGTGTAAGGGAGCAGAATTCAATCCAGGTTGATAGGAAGTAGGGTTGAGGTCTGCTGAAAGTTTACCATCAACAAAATCTGTTAAACGTTGGGCGGGTGCCGTTTGCGTTCTTCCACCTGCGGTAAAAGCCAATCGTTCTAAATCCTTCTGGTATTCCAATCCTTTTAAAACCCCAAAACGTTCGTATTTATATAGATCTTCATCCACATTGATTTCTACTACAATACCCGAGTTAGCGAACTTGTTATTTCGTTTAGAGGGAGACATACCATTTACGACCACTTCTCCAGGAGCAGTTGCAGCTGGAACTATAAATCCGCCGGGACACATGCAAAAAGAGTATACGCCACGGTTCTTTACTTGCTCTACTAAACTATAAGCAGCAGCAGGAAGCAATTCGTTACGATCTCCAGAGCAGTGGTATTGAATAGAGTCGATAATATGCTGTGGATGTTCAACACGAACGCCCATAGCAAAAGATTTAGCCTTTAGGCTGATTTTCTTATCGTTCAATAAATAGTAGATATCACGGGCCGAATGTCCTGTTGCTAGAATAACCCGATTAACCTTCATTTCATTGCCGTTTTGCAATTGAAGGCTTTCTATTTTGTTATTCTTTACCGTAAAATTGGTTAGGCGGGTATTGAAATGTACCTCGCCACCATGACTAATTATAGCTTCTCTTATGTTCTGTACAATTTTAGGAAGCTTGTTCGTGCCAATGTGCGGGTGTGCGTCTACCAGAATTTCTTCGGTAGCACCATGGTGAACCAAACTTTCAAAAATACGGCGTACGTCTCCTCTTTTTAGACTTCGGGTGTATAGTTTACCATCAGAATAGGTTCCGGCACCACCTTCGCCAAAGCAGTAGTTAGAATCTTCGTTTACAATATGGTCTTGGTTAATGGCCTTTAAATCTCGTCTTCTGTCTTTGACATTATTGCCACGTTCTAGAACAATAGGCTTGTATCCTAGTTCCAAACAACGTAATGCGGCCCACATGCCTGCAGGTCCAAAACCTACAATATGAACCTCTTTTGCTTTAGAAACATCTAGGTATTTGAATTCATAGTCAGCAGCAGGAGAAGGCTTTTCGTTAATGTAAACCTCCATCTTGTAATTGAAGTAAATCTTAGGTTTACGGGCGTCAATAGATTTGCGCAACACTTTAATAGTGATGTTCTTTTCGTCCTCGCTTAAATATTTAGCGGTTTTCTTTAAAAGGATGTTGGGTTTACTTTCCTCTTTTAACGATACCCGCAACTGAATTCTTCTGACCATGGTGCAAAGCTACTACGCTTTATGGTATAAAAAAATGCATCTTACGATTTGTAAGATGCATTTTTAAATAATTTAAGGCGTATTATGCCAATACAGCACTGTTTTGTCTACATTCTCTAGCAGCGGCTACCATTTCTATGAGCGCTTCTCTAGTTTCTGGCCAGTGTCTTGTTTTTAATCCACAGTCAGGATTGATCCAAAGTTGCTCTGTTGGAATCTGTTTTGCGGCTTTTTCCATTAAAGCGACCATCTCAGCTCTTTCTGGAACTCTCGGTGAGTGAATATCGTAAACACCAGGTCCAATCTCGTTTGGATATTTAAACGTTGCGAAAACGTCTAAAAGCTCCATTTGTGATCTTGAACATTCAATGGTGATGACATCGGCATCCATATCAGCTATATTCGAAATAATATCATTGAACTCGGAATAACACATGTGTGTGTGGATTTGCGTTTCATCCTGAACACCACTAGCGGAGATTCTAAAAGCTTTAATGGCCCAATTTAAATACGCATTCCAATCTTCTTTACGTAACGGAAGACCCTCACGGATAGCGGGCTCATCTATCTGTATAACCTTTAAGCCGGCTTTTTCTAGGTCTACTACTTCATCCCTAATAGCTAATGCAATTTGAGTACACGTTTCAGAACGCGGTTGATCGTTACGTACAAAAGACCACTGTAGAATAGTAACCGGTCCCGTTAACATCCCCTTTACCGGTTTTTTAGTCAATGATTGTGCAAAAGCAGACCATTTAACCGTCATAGGAGCTTCTCTAGATACATCACCATAAATGATTGGTGGCTTAACACATCTGCTACCATAACTCTGCACCCATCCAAAGCTGGTAAAAGCAAATCCGCTTAGTTGCTCTCCAAAGTATTCTACCATGTCATTTCGTTCAAACTCCCCATGAACAAGGACATCAAGACCTGTGCGTTCTTGGAATTCTATGGTCTCTTTGGTTTCTTTTTCTAAAAGAACGTTGTATTCGTCTGCAGATAGATTTCCTTTTTTGAAATTGGCTCTCCAGCTACGTACTTCTTTTGTTTGAGGAAACGAACCAATAGTTGTAGTTGGGAAAAGAGGAAGGTCTAAAGCTTCTTTCTGAAGTTTCTGGCGCGTTGGGAATTTGCTTTCTCTTTGGTCGTCTTTGGCCGTAAGGGCATTTACACGTTGTTTTACTTTCTGATTGTGTATAAGAGTCGCTGTTTTTTTGTTGGCTTGAGCTTCACTATTTTTTCTAAGCTTTTCTAAACTATCAGAAAGATTCTCTTTATTGGCTAATTGCTTAAGCGTGGTTACTTCGTCTAATTTTTGTTTAGCAAAGGCTAACCATTGTTTGATTTCTCCGTTTAGATTTTCTTCGTTAGATTCTAAATCTAGGTCGCAAGGCGAGTGTAATAATGAGCATGAAGGTGAGATAAGAATACGCTCTGTACCTACATGGTCAATTGCTTTTTGAATCAACTTTAAGGATTTCTCAAAGTCGTTTTTCCAAATATTACGACCATCAACTACTCCTAGAGATAAATGAGTATAACTATTTAGTTTATTTGATTCTAAGATATCATCTAGTTGTAAAGGACAACGCACTAAATCTAGATGTAAAGTGTGTACAGGTAAGGATAGTGCGGTATCAATATTTTCACCAAAACAATCAAAATAATTAGCAACGGTTATTTTTATATTCGGGAATTTGGTAGCGAAATATGCATAGGTTTGTTGGATGGCACGCTGCTCTTTTTCGGAAAGATTAAGGGCTAAATAAGGCTCATCAAATTGAACATGTTCCGCATCAACATCTACTAATTGTTGTAGAATTTCTTCATATGCAGGGAGTAACCGCTCCAATAGATCTATTCTGTGGAAACCATCCTCTTTCTCTTTTCCTAATAGAAGAAAAGAAACAGGGCCAATCAGTACTGATTTTGTTTTAATACCTAATTCTAGAGCTTCTTTGTACTCATTTATAATTTTATCCGTAGAGACATTAAATATTTGATTCTTAGTAAATTCCGGTACAATGTAGTGGTAGTTGGTGTCAAACCACTTGGTCATTTCCATAGCGGTAATGTCTGCTCCGTCTTGTTGAATACCTCTTGCCATGGCAAAATAAAGGTCGTGGCTAGAGAAAGAAGGGTTGCTTGCTAAGGCTGCATAACGCTCAGGAATACACCCCAAAGTTGTAGAAAGGTCCAATACTTGATCGTAAAGGGAGAAGTCGTTACTTGGAATCAAGTCTATGCCTTGTTCTTGTTGTAACAACCAGTTTTCTTTCCGAATTGTTTTTGCCGTAGCCAGTAGTGATTCAAGGTCTGTTTTGCCGGACCAATACTGTTCTAGGGATCTTTTTAATTCTCTTTTACTTCCAATTCTGGGATATCCTAGGTTAGTAGTTTTCATGCTGTATTTTTTGAATTAATATCTAGGCAAAGCTATTACAAAGGTTATTTTATCCATAATAATGAGCTTAATTAAGATTATTTAACTGTAAATGGGTATTTTTAAAGTGTAAACGAAAAGTGAATGTCCTGTGATGGGCATTTTAAAGACGATTTATCTATGGAAAATTTAGATTTAACCGATTTGGAGTTACTAAAGCAGCTTCAATTAAACTCGAATATTACTACAAAAGAACTAGCGGCTACCGTAAATCTATCTCCAACACCAGTTTATGAACGGGTTCGAAAATTGGAGAAAGAGGGTTATATTACAGGCTATTCGGCTCTATTGGATGCTGAAAAAATGGGTCTTGAGTTGATAGTTTTTTGTGACATCACCTTAAAACAGCATACAAAAGTTATTGGTAATCAGTTTGTTATGGATATTCGCGCTGTAAAAGAGGTAACGGAGTGTTATAATATTTCAGGGGATTATGATTTTAGATTAAAAGTTCTTGTGCGAGATATGAAGCATTATCAGGACTTTGTAATCAATACCTTGGGAGCTGTGAATAATATAGGTAGTGCCCATAGCACTTTTGTAATTGGTACAATAAAACAAGGGTGTGGTGTTCCGTTTTAGTAGCGGAAGATTGCAGTTTGGAGCGGTTTATCTACAGTTGGGTAGTATTCATTTTAAAAGTGTGGGCCAATAAGGCATCTTTGCGCTTATAAGAAATAGGAGTTAGTACTTTTTTGAAAACAGTAAAAAATGGGAGGTAATAGGGTTTTGAAGGAGCTTTTTTGGGGTTTCATTATTGGTAATGGAATTTTCTTTGCATTCCTCACCTATAATTATTTTACCGATGATTATCGGTTTGATAATATGTTTCAGGATATTTGGAGGGAATACTTTGTTAATATTGTGTTTTCCATTGTCTTGTACATGGTAAACATGTCTTGGCTTTATTTTCTTTTGAAAAAATTTGAAAGAAACATATATACGGCCAAGCGTATGAGTCTTGCAGTTTTAGGTAATGTGGTTATAACATGTTTGGGTGTTTTTGTGGCTACTTCTATTCTTCTGGTAGCGCTTTATAACGTGCCTGTTCAGGACACCTTAAGTTATCATACGGTAGAGAATTATGTGCGTACTATTATTATCTCCTTGGGAGTTTCCATAATTTTTTACGCCATTTTTTATTATAGGTTTAGGCAAGAAAATAAAGTTAAAGAACAGAAAATAATAGCCAATACGGCATCGGCGAAATTTGATGCGTTAAAGAATCAACTAGACCCCCATTTTCTATTCAACAGCTTAAATGTATTGTCTAGTCTTATTGAAGAAGACCCATATCAAGCACAAAAGTTTACGTCTTCCTTATCAAAGGTTTATAGGTATGTACTTGAACAAAAGAGTAAAGACTTGGTTCTTGTAAATGAGGAGCTACAATTCGCTAGAACATATGTTCGGCTTTTGAAAATGCGGTTTGAAGATAGTATTGTTTTTGACATCCTAGAAGAGAGTGAGGACCCAGATGCAAAGATTGTTCCCTTGTCGCTTCAATTGCTTATTGAGAATGCTGTTAAGCATAATGTGATTACTCCTAGCAAGCCTTTGCATTTAAAGGTTTTTGAGCAAAATGGTGAGCTGGTGGTGGTGAATAATCTTCAGGAGAAACAAGTGGTTAAAAAAAGCAGTGGTGTTGGTTTGTATAATATACGTGAGCGCTATGCAATCCTGACGGATAGAAAGGTGGTGATTGATAAAACAGCTACTGAGTTCAGTGTCCGGTTGCCTATACTTTTAAAGGAAATTTCAGCTATGGAAATACAACATGAGTATATTGAAGATAAGCGCTATAAGAAGGCGAAAGAGCGTGTAGAGGCAATTAAGGGGTTTTATGGAAATCTATTGGCGTACTGTATTGTTATACCATTCTTGGCTTTATTAAACTATAAGACAACGAGTTTTCCATGGGTGATATTTCCTATTTTGGGTTGGGGCTTTGGTGTGGCTATGCATGCCATGGAGGCTTTTGGAACTAATCCACTTTGGGGTAAACGATGGGAAGAGAAAAAGATGCAAGAGTATATGGAGGACGATAACTTTTAAACTAGCATTTAGCGTCTTTTTAAAGAGTTAAACTAAAAGTTTACAGTTCAGTCGTAAAAAATTACAGTTCAGAAAGTAACATTTTAAAATCGACACCCTTTTAACGTAATTTGAACTTGTAATAAATAACTAGAAAAACATTTAAATCATGGAAAGAGAAAGTAAATATATTAGGGCGAAAGAACGAGTTGAGGCAGAGAAAAAATTCTATAATGGCTTAATTTCATATGTAGTGGTCATAAGTTTCTTGGCAGCCATAAATTACTACACCAATGGTTTTGCATATGCTTGGTTTTTGTGGGCTGCCTTTGGTTGGGGTATAGGTGTTGTTATTGGAGCTGTGAAAACATTTGGTGGTAATCCGTTTTTTGGACGAGACTGGGAAGAGCGAAAAATAAAGGAATTCATGCAGGAAGATGAGCAAAGAACAAAGTGGCAATAACAATTGGGTTTGAGTATAAAAAAATATAAAAATGGAAGCAACATCATCAGGTAGAAGAAGTAAGCAGATTAGGGCAAAGAAAAGAATAGAACAGTTAAAGGCTTTTTATATTCATTTGGCTGTATTTATTATAGTGAACATAATTGTTATAGCTGGTGCTGTGTCGGGTAATATGAATAACGGTCAAAGTTTTGGCGAGGCATTTTTTAACTTCAATACCTTTTCGACGTTTATTTTCTGGGGTATAGGTGTCCTTTTTCATGGCTTTAAAGTGTTTTCGTACAACCCCTTCTTTAGTAAGGCTTGGGAGGAACGTCAAATTCAAAAGTATATGGATGCAGATAGAGATGAAATGAAGAAGTATTCATAATCTATTTTTTTTAAATCAACCAAAACCAAATATGAAGACTATAGTTATAGAAGACGAGAAGCCGTCAGCAAGACGATTGTCGCGTTTGTTATTAGATTTAGATGTAGAAGTGTCGCAAATGCTACATTCGGTAGAGGAGTCCATTAACTGGTTTCAAAACAACCCACATCCTGATTTAATTTTCCTGGATATTCAACTTTCAGACGGACTTTCGTTTGAGATTTTTGACGCTGTAGAGGTGAAAAGCGCTATTATTTTCACCACTGCCTATGATGAATATGCTTTGCAGGCGTTTAAGCTGAATAGTATTGATTACTTGTTAAAACCCATTGATGATGAGGAATTGGAGGTGGCTGTTAAAAAATATAAGTCGTTCAAGCCTGAGGTAAAGAATATGACACTCAATTTTGATGACATCAAAAACCTCTTGGTAAACCCATTAGAACGCGAATACAAAAAGAGATTTACGGCAAGGGTAGGGCAACATCTTAAAATCATAAATGCAGACGAAGTAGAGTCTTTTTATAGTGAAAACAAAGGGACGTATGCGGCTACTTCAGATGGTAGAAATTACCTTTTGGATACCACTCTTGAGAACCTTGAGACTGAGTTGGAACCCAAAACTTTCTTCCGGGTGAGTCGAAAATTTTATATCAATATTAATCATATAAAAGACATCGTTTCATATACGAATTCCAGGCTACAAATTAAGTTAAATCACTTTCAGGAGCAGGAAATCATCGTTAGTAGAGATCGTGTTAAGGACTTCAAGTTGTGGTTGGAGTAAAATAGTTTAACAAGCTGATTTAAAATTCATTAATATTACCTATAGATTTTTCTTATAGTGGCTTTTTTAACAAAAAAACTACTTTTCTATACGATTTTCATCAAAAGAAGAAGGTAATAGTTTTGGAATTAATTTTATAAAAATAGGTAGAAGTACTGCACCTCCTGGAAGTAAAAATATAGCCAAAGATGGTATGCTTTTGAAGATATCTATAAGCTGCTTTTGAACCTTTTTCTTCTCTTCTGGAGTAAGGTCTTTTATGGTAGATTTTGAAATAAGAAAAACCAACTCTTTACTTTCCGCTAGTTCTTTTTGTAGTCGTTTGCTATTTCTTAAAATTAGCTTATTTACCATTTTAGACATGTTGTCATAAAACTGAATAGCTAGATTGGTATCCTTCAAAAAAGGTACCGTTTTTGAGTTTTTTAGAAAGAACAGTTTTATCTTATCCAGAGAACTGGTAATGATGTCTTCTTTTAATCCCAAGTCTTTTCCGAGCCCAAAAATGAATTCAGATTCTTGGTACTCCAAAGATTTATCTTCCCATACCGCCAGGCAGGCAATATCTAAAAAATATCGGTTTTCTATTTCGGAACGTTTTTCTAGTAACTGTTGACGATAAGAGCCATCAAAATCCTGTGCATCACTTTCTATAAACGTTAGAGAGGATGCAAACAATAACGCTAGACGTTCATCGCTTTTGTTTGTCTCTTTTGAACTTAAGGCATGGTAGGTGATATTTATGGTCAAGTACTCCATGAGCTTAGCCTGTTCCCGGATATCTCTAGGGTCGCCCAAATAACATTTGAATAGCAGTACATCAATAAATAGCAGAGAGTTGGTAATTACGCTGCTAAAAGTCTTATTGATAAGGCTATCACCTAACGACACCCTAGCTTCTATGAGTTTTTCTAATCGTGCGGGTGTGGTTGAACCGGTAAGCATTTTGCTTAGAAATGAAAAATGACCAACCTTCAGTACTTTATAAAATTCAAATGTCTTTTCTAAAAAAGGCTCAAACTCACTTTCATTGGTTTCTAACCTGTAGATACCATATAGTGCATGAAGTAGATTAATTTTAGCCTTCTCATCTTCAGAGAGTTTGTACTCCGGAACTATAAACTCCGGAATCTCCATGTTTATGCCATAGACAAATCCCGTATTTCTTAAATCGCAGTAGTGCGAATCGAAATCCGTATAAAGGTCCTGCTCTTTTTCTACAAGCGAACCGAATTTATTGATCCAACCTGAGGCTGAAGGGTTCATAGGGTAATGGTTATTGAAGCGCCAAATTACGCTAAAATGAGCAAACGAAAACTGCATACACAGTAGAATCCTATTTAAGAGCTCATTTTTAAAAAGGTTAGAATTTATAGTGTTCATTATTGTCACTTATTTAATAATGAGTGCTTTAATTTTTGTTTAAGACTATACAAGTGTGTACGTGAAGCTAGAGAAGGCTTCTTTTTGATTTTAACATTGTTTTAACGTTTAAAACCAAACCCCCCAACTAAAGCCCCGTAAGTAGGGGTGAATTAATAATCATTAAAAACTTTAAAATGAAAAAGACAAAACTTTTATTCGGCATGGGAATCCTGGCCGTAGTTGGTGCGGTTTTAGTAGCAGCGGATCATATTGATGCGCCAGGTACTACAGGAAATACAGCTGACATTGCTGATTTCTACGGATTTGAATCGCCTTCTAATCCAGATAACACCGTGTTTATAGTAGACCTGCAAACAAATGTACTTGAGGATTTAGCTTACGGGACGTTTGACGAGAATGTATTAACTGAGATTAATATTGACACCAATAACGATTTAATTGAAGATTTGGTTATTCAGGCTATTCCTAGAAAAGATACTATGTATTTCTTTGGCCCAGCTATTCCTAGTACAACAGGTAAGAGTAGTGAGGTAATGATCGGTTCGCCACTAGGGCAAGTTGCAATATCTACAGAAAGTGCTTTAACTACAACAACGGAATCTGGTATTTCTCTTTTTGCCGGACCAAGACAAGATGCTTTCTTTTTTGACTTTGGACAGTTCAATAAGGTTATTGGTGGTGCTGCACCGGAAGGATTCTTACCTGCAGGTGAAGCTGTAGATACTTTTGACGGAGCCAATACTATGGCCTTAGTATTAGAAATTCCAAATAGCATTTTGGGAGAAACTACTGGTACGAACGTTCTAGGCTTAAAAGTGTACAAGACTTGGGTAACTACCAATAGAAAACAATAATAACTAATCTTAAAATTAAAAAATAATGAAAATACATACTATAAAATACATGTTCTTATCGCTTTGCGCAGCTACTATGTTTGTTGCCTGTGATGATGATGACGCTTTAGAAATGGTAGAAACCAGTTGTACAGATGGTATTATGAACGGTACAGAAACGGGAGTTGATTGCGGTGGTACTTCTTGCGCACCATGCGAAGAAGGTGGTGGAGAAATGATGGTTACACCTCCAGATTTCTCAGGTACGTATGCCCAGGTAGATTTTATGGGAAGACCAGGTATCAATACAGTATTGAGTATTCCTGACTTCAAGGATCCTTACAACCAAGCGGTGCCGTCTACTATAGCAGAATTTTATCAAAAAGATTTTGAAAATAGATTGGAAGGTTTGCATGATGTGTATGCAGAGTTATTAGGCCTTGATCCAGAAGATGTTAATTATCAGCCTAATATTTTAGGAGATATTCTTAATGGTCCAGATAAGGATGGTTTCACGGATAATATTGTTAGTGCAGAGGTCTTAACTACAGTTTTAGCGAACGATGTTTTAGAAGTAGCTCCGGATTTACCAACTACTTATTTTAACGGAGGTAGCGGTGCACCTAATTTTGAAGGCGCTATTGGTTTTACGGGAAGAACACCACAAGACGATGTTATTGATGTTTCTTTAATCCTTCTTTTTGGAGGAGGCGATGGAGCACGTTTCAATGGTCAAGAAGTAGAAGGTGTAGGGACTTTTCCAAGATTGGTTTCGGATGGTGTTGCCATTACTGCAAATCCAACAGATACATTCCCGTATTTGGGGTCTCCTGAATAAGACGTAAGTCTATGAAAAAGAAGGGGTGGGGAGGATGGTATTTACATCCTCCCCTTTTTATCAAATCAAATTCAATATCAAACCATAAAAATCCAAGTATGAAATATCTTTCCATGTGCATTGTGTTGCTTTTTCTTTCCTCATGCAAAACAGAGACTGAAAACCTCTTGACCAATAAGGATGATTATAATAAGTACTTGGCATCAAGTCCTTCAAAGACTACTTCAAAATATTTTGAACTTTGGAATAACAAGATATTACCAGATAGTTCTCAGCTAATGAGTTTTGGTATCGTAGGAGGGGAGTATAACCGCTATTTTCAGAATACGGGTGATATTCAATATTTAAAAAAGGCAGAGCAAGTTTTAGAGAAGGCGGTAAATATCGCTGCTATTGGGCAGGCTAGTTATTATAGGGCTTTGGCAAGAAATTATATTTCACAACACCGTTTTAGGGAAGCTGCGCAACTTGCGGATTCTGCACGTACAATAAAGAGTGGTGTTGATCAAACCATGGGGCTTATGTTTGATGTGAATATGGAATTGGGCAATTATGATGTAGCGCAGAAATATTTGGATAGTTTAAAGAATATGAATGATTTTGCATATTTAATTCGATTATCTAAATGGAATGACCACAAAGGTGATTTGGATACTACCATCAGGTTTATGGAAAAGGCAAAGGAAAAAGCTGAAGATGCAAAAGATAAAGGGCTAAGATTGTGGGCTTACACGAATCTTGCTGATTATTACGGACATGCAGGGAGAATTGAAGATTCTTATCAGCATTATTTAAAAGCATTAGCGCTGGACCCTGGTAATGCCTATGCAAAGAAAGGAATAGCTTGGATAGTTTTCTCTCACGAAAAGAAAGCAGATGAGGCAATGCGTATTCTTGATTCCGTAACTAAGAACTATAAAGCACCGGATTATTATTTGCTTAAGGCTGAAATTGCAGATTTTATGGGTGATGATTTAAAAAGTCTCTCCAATTTTGACACCTATTTTAAAATGGTTAGAAATCCTGCTTATGGAGATATGTATAACGCTTATAACGTTTCTTTGTATTTAGATAGAACGGACCAGTTTGATAAGGCGTTAAAATTATCTAGAAAAGAAGTGGGAAATAGACCTACTCCAGAATCATATAGCTTATTGGCCTATAGTCACTTCAAAAAAGGTGATAAAGAGAAGGCTCTAGAAATTGTTCAGAAGCATATTGAAGGAAAAACTTTTGAGCCAGCTGTGCTAGTCTATGCTGCTGAAATTTATAAAGCAACAGGACATGTTGAGAAGGCTCAAGCTATTAAAACAGAGTTGTTTGAGGCGGTTTATGAGTTAGGGCCTTCTTCTACGAAGAGTATTTCTAAGTTATAGATATAAAGATGAGGTTTAAGTTTCTATACATAATAGCCTGATAATGATTTAGGTCTTGGGTAGGAGTGGTTTTCAAAAGGATCTAAATCTGAAACTAGAGCCCCTCTTGACGAAAAAAGCAAATTATTTGTGTTTTTTTTAACTTTAGTGTAGGAAATTACGAAAGTAATTACTATGTTTATCTTCCAAATTAAGTATGTGCTATTCTATGGTATTCTAATAATATCTTGAATAAGAGTAATTTAACCGAAATAGTCCCCAAAACCAGTATCATTATGGAGTACCTCCTTTTCTTCGCTTGGCTTTCATTTATGTCTATTGTATTGTACAGAATTATAGTAGCTCGTAAAGAACTCAGGAAATTCCTCAAGGCCGAAAAATAATAAATTTCATTTTTTATTTAAGAATTATAACAGTGAGTTGCTAATACGCTTACTGCTATTAAATTCGTCTTGTATTGTATTGAAGGTTTTGTCTACACATTAAATTCTTGTAGATATAAACTTATGTTCAATCTTACACTTCTATTTTAACCACGAGCGGATTAAGACAGGCAATAAGAGCAGGTCTAATACCAAAGCTGTTAAAAGGGTTACACTTACCAATAGACCAATGGTTACGCTTGGTGCGTGGGTAGATAAGAGCAGAATTAAAAAGCCAAAGAAGAGCGTCATAGTTGTTATTATCAGTGCTCTACCGGTCTCCGCAAAAGTAATTTCAAGGGCAGCCTCTTTATTCAATCCTTTATCCCTACACAGTTTATATCTTCCCAAAAAGTGAATGGTATCATCTACCGCAATACCAAATACAATAGCAAAAACAACGGAAATAGTAGATTCTAGTGGAATATTTAAATAGCCCAACAGAGCTCCGGCAAATAGAAGTGGAACTAAGTTTGGAAGTAAAGAAATCAAGAGTAGTTTTAAGTTCTTAAAAAGTAGCGCCATAATAAGTGCAACCATTAATAATCCGGCTAAAAGCCCTGTTATTAAACTTTCCTGAATATAATAGGCGTTTTTGTCTAAAAGAACACCGCTTCCCGTTAATTTGAATTTTACCTGAGAGGAGTCTGTTTGTGTGGAGGTAAAATTATCAAACCTTTTGTAAAGTTGGTTCAAGGTATCTGTACCAACATCCAATACCCTAGCTCTTATGCGAGATTTTGTTTCGTTTTTATTTACGAATTTCCCATACTGTTTGCGAGCCATTTTTTTAATATCATCTTGGTAAAGCTCAAAAGTCTTATTGTCTTTTGGTAGCGTAAAATAATCCGTTTTATTTAAGTTGTGAGCTTTGTTCAGGGCTTTGTACAATGTAGAAACGGATTGGATATTTCTTATAGGCGACTCCGTTCTTAATTGATTTTCAGCAAGTTCTATTTGTTTAATCACTTCAAAATCAGATATTTTACTGGTGCCTTGGGTCATTACAGCAACTTCCAACGGTCTGAAACCTGAGTAGCTATCTTGAAAGAATTTAAAATCGGTTGCAATTGGGCTGTTGGTTGGTAAGCTCTCTTTTATTTGGTAGTTGGTGTCAATTAATGTGGTTCCGTAAGCACAGGCAAAAGTGAATATTAAACTAATATATAGAATGGGTTTGTGTCTTTTCTTTGTGTAATTATTTATACCGGACAGTAGCTTAGGCCATTTTGTTGATACTTCTTTTTTTGGTAATAATTGCTCTTTCTTTGGAAGCAGTATGAGCGCACTGGTCAAGAAAATTACCGTAATAAATGCTGTTAAAACCCCTAAAGCTGCATTCATACCAAAATCACTTATACTACTGGATTTTGAGGTTAAAAGAGAGGCAAATCCTATTGCGGTAGTTACCGAGGTCAATAATGTTGAGGTTCCAACCTCTTTTAATGTAGACAAAAGGGCGTTCTCTTTGGTTAGCCCAGTCTTAAGTTTACTCAAATAATCATCTACAATATGGATTACGTCAGAAGTACCCACAATGAGCATTAAAATAGGGTAGAAGGCGGCCATTGCGTTCAGTTCCTTTCCTAATACGGACAGTAGTCCTAAAAAGAGTAAAAGTGCTATCGTTATAGAAAATAGAGCAATTAGAACAATTAGTATTCTGCGGTAAATTAATAACAGCACAATAAATATGAGCAGAATAGAAGCAATGCTACTTACTATAACTTCGTGCTTCTGCATCGCCACTATAGCTTCATAGAAATAGGAGCGTCCTAATAAGTGGTGGTTTTTTAAATTGTGTTTTTCTAGTAGCGCCCTAACCTTGGTCAATAGAATAATGCTTTGCGCGTAATCTAATTTGTTTTCTGTCTCTAGGGCAAGGACCAAGGACGTAGCTTTTTCATCTATTAATGCATTTACGTATAGATTGTCTTCTCTTATTTTATTAAGGTCAGACGTGTACTTAGTGGAATCTTTAAGGTGTATAATAGGAAGCTTGGTGTAACCAAACGAGGTTTTTAATGGGTAGAAAAGCGTTGTAAGCGATTGTGATTCGGTTACAAATGGAAGCTCCCGTGCTTCTTTGGAAAGCGCATCAAACCGTTGCAAAAAATCTTGATTAAAAACAGTGGAATCATTCTCTACGGCAATGAGCAGAAAGTTATCATCTGTACCAAATTCTTCAATAAACTGGTTGTAAAACACAAGATCAGGGTCTCCTTCTGGAAAAAACTGACTAAAATCAAAAGAGAACTTCAAATTCCCCAAGGACATTACCGCCAATACACTTAGTACACCAAAAATTATCAGTACGGTTTTCTTTAAAGCAAATATTTTATGCATATGGAATATCGGTTCTTCAAATACGGTGCTAAATTACCCCATCATAAACGATTATCAATTACTTTTTAAAAACTTAAGGTATCCTTAAAAAAAGAATGACCAACTCAAAGAGAATTATACCATTATTTCTACTATGCTTTTGCATGAGTTCCATTATGGCTCAAGAGCAAAAGCAAACTAGTCAAGACTCCATTGTAAAGGATTTAAAAATTTCTGCTTTTCCTGTAGCTTTCTACACACCCGAAACAGCTTTTGGCTTTGGAGGTATCGGTATTGCTAACTTTTGGCTGAAGAATGAAAAAAGAGAGACAAGGCCTTCCTCATTACAATTAGGAGTTAGTTATACCACAAAAAGTCAAATTTTAGTTTACATGCCTTTTGAGTTTTATAAGGATGATGAAAAATGGCGCTTGTTGGGAGAGCTTGGTTTTTATAAGTATTTCTATAACTTTTTTGGTGTAGGAATAGATAGCAAAGAGGAAGATGAAGAAGTATATGAAGTAACTTTTCCTAGAGCACGTTTGGCTTTAATGCGCGAAGTGTGGCCCAACCTTTACTTAGGGCTGGGGTATGAGTTTGACAATTTTAGTAGTTTAAAAATTGAAGAAGGTGGAATTTTAGAAGCTTCGGATGTACCAGGAAAGCAGGATGGAACTGTATCTAATATAGGGTTACAAGCATTCTATGACACCAGAGATAATATCTTTTTTCCAACTAAAGGATTTTATATTCAAGCTAATGTATTTACCTCTAGCAAAATTCTAGGGTCTAGCTTTGAGTATTCAAAATTTGAATTGGATAACCGCTTTTATCAAAAAGTAGGGAAAAAGCAGGTAATTGCTGCCAATTTGTTTTTAGGTAGCAGTAGTAAGAGTACGCCGTTTTATGATTTGTTTTACTTGGGTTCTGATAGAACTAGAGGTATTAATAATAGAAGATTTCAAGATAATTCTGAGTTAAGTATGGCGCTAGAATATAGATTTCCTATTGCAGGTAGATTTGGAGGAGCTGTTTTTGGTTCTTCAGGTACGGTTGCTCCGGCTTTTAAAAGTCTATCATCTTCCGCTTATAAAAACTCAGCAGGAGTAGGACTAAGATATATCATTAATAAAAGAGATGGCGTTCGTATACGTGCAGATTATGGCATGTCTAGCGAAGGCGGTAATTTCTATTTTACCATAAAAGAGGCGTTTTAAGGAAGGAGTCTAAAGGTCTATCCAGTTATCTAAGTCCAAAGTCCAATCGTAACTTTTATAGTTCAGGTCAATGTTCTTTGTAGTTGGGATGATATCAAATTCCTTTAAAATATCTTTTACTCCGCTTTTACATCCAAAATCACCTCTAAACCAGCTAAATAATGATGTAACGGATACTTCTCCGGTTTCCTTGTTATAAGTAGATGTCTTGCTCAAATAAGCGGCTGTACCTTTATTCAGTTGCTCATTTAAAGTGTCTGCGTTATATATGGCCACTGGAGGACAATCTTTTGCTCCACAGTTTAAGGCAAAATGTACACGATATTCTCTATTATCTACTCTTAGTTTTCTTTCAAATTTATTTGGGAACCATTTTCTGATCATACCAAGACCAAGTTTCCATTGCGACTTTCTAATAATACCGTGTTCAATTTTTTCAAAAGAAATAAGTCTGCCGGCAATAGGTAGCTGTTCAGAGCTGAAAAATGTGCCTCGGTCATCATATTTTTCAGGGTTTTCAGATAAAACCACTTGAATATATGCGTTGTAAACATTAATCCAAAAGGCAAGTTTCTTTTCATCTGTATCTAGACCCACTTCTAGTTCTTCTAGTGTTGTACTGTATAACTGCGCCCTTAGTTCATTGGTGTCTTGATTGTTGCGTACCCGTGTTAAAAAATTCTCCGAAAGGGAATTAAGGTCCAAAACTTCACTAGTAGCCATTTGCCCATATGAAGGAAAAATCGATAATACTAGTAGGAATAAAATAACAGGATATTTATATTTGATTGCGCTCATGGATTATGCTTTAGAGTTGTAATATTGCTATATACGTAATAGTACATGCCGAGGTTTTGTCGATTTTTTTTTGAAACCTTTCTTTTAAAGTTACGTAGATGTGTTTGACAAGGGTAACTTTATTAAAGTTTTAATTTATCCCTTGAAGAATTTCTAAAAGACACTATGATATCTATTATTATTCCTGCGCACAATGAAAGACAAAATCTTTCTCAACTACTGCCAATGCTTAATTCTGAAGCTAGTAGCGTAGTTTTTGAAGTACTTGTTATGTTGTCTTGTGGTAGTACAGATGGTTCTGAAAATTTAGAGGTGGCACCTAATGTTAAATTCGTTAAATGCCAAGGAAAAGGAAGGTCTGTACAAATGAATACGGGGGCATCTATGGCTTTGGGTAACGTGTTGGTCTTTTTGCATGCAGATGTGAGACCACCTGTTTCTTTTCTAAATGATATAGAAAAGACTTTAAATGAGGATTACGAGGCTGGTTTTTTCTCGTATCGATTTGATAAGGAAAGTTTTTGGTTGGATATAAATGCTTCCTTTACAGCTAAGGATGGTATTTTCACAGGAGGAGGAGACCAGTGTCTTTTCATTAAAAAGAAAACTTTTGAGAATCTTGGAAAATTTGATGAAAACCAAGCGCTAATGGAGGATTTTGAGTTTTTCAAACGAATGAAAAGAAACAAAATACCTTATAAAATTATAAATAACGATTTGATTGTTTCCGCAAGGAAGTATGAAAGTAACTCATACCTGCGCGTGAACCTTTCTAATTTCTTACTTGTAGTTTTATTTAAAATGGGGATTTCTTCGGAAACACTGAAATCCATACATAACAAACTTCTCAAAATGCCTTATCAGCAGAACACCTAATTTTTTAGCATGCATAAAATCATAAACGGAATTCAACAGATAGGTATTGGCGTTACAGACGTAAAAGCTGTTTTTAATTGGTACCGAGCCCATTTGGGTTTTGATATTATGGTTTTTAATGATTTGGCCACTGCTAATCTAATGACGCAATATACTGCGGGTAACGCAGAACAACGGCAGGCAATTTTAGCCTTGAATATGGCAGGTGGCGGTGGACTTGAAATTTGGCAGTTTAAAAACCGAAAACCACAACCACCAATACATCCCGTTCAATTTGGTGATTTGGGAATTAACGCGATTAAAATCCGTTCTGCTAATATAAATGAAATCCATAAAGCACTATGTGATTCCAATATAACCGAGCTTTCGGAGATACATCAGGGAAGTCATTTCTATTTTAAGGACCCGTGGGGAAACCAAGTACAATTGGTTGATGAACAGTACAAGTTTGTCAAAAATGAGGGAGACTCCGGAGGCATATTAGGTGTTATAATTGGTGTTTCTGATATGGATGCTTCACTCTATTTTTATAATAAATTATTGGGGTATGATACTGCTGTAAGTGATTCTTCTGGTGTTTTTGAGGAGTTATCAAATGGACATGGTAATAATTTTAGGAGAGTTTTGCTAACAAGAAGTAATAGACACTCAGGTGGTTTTGGACAGCTCTATGGTCCGTCTCAAATAGAATTGATACAAGCACTAGACAGAGTTCCGAATACGATATTTAAAGATAGACTTTGGGGAGATTTGGGTTTTATACACCTTTGTTTTGATGTCTCTGGTTTAAATTTTCTAAGGGATGAGGCAAAAGAAGCAGGTCATTCTTTTACGGTAGACAGCGCCAATAGTTTTGATATGGGTGACGCTGCAGGAAGGTTTGCTTATATGGAAGATCCAGACGGAACATTAATTGAATTAGTAGAAACCCACCGCGTTCCTGTTTTTAAGAAGTTGGGTGTATTTATAAATTTAAAAACACGGAATCCGCAAAAACCCTTGCCAAAGTGGATGGTTAAATTAATGGCGGTTCATAAGGTGAAAAAAGATATATAAGTCGTTTTTGGTCTTTTAGACTAACCAAGGGATACAAATAAAAAGAGCTTTACATCTTAATGTAAAGCTCTTTTAAGTTTAAGTGATAATTCTGTTAGGAAGAAGCAACTGCTCCTAAGGTATATAGTTGTTCTAGATTTGGTGATTCACTACCACCCGCAGGCTCAAGTGTAATACCAAAAGCTTCCGTTTCATTTGGATTATCCAGTGTAAAAATTTTGTTTTCATCTTCAATGAAATCTTTCAAAAGACCCATACTTGTTGGTGTTAAAGGGTCTAGCTTAAGAGACCATACTTGGTATACCATACCATCTGGTGGTTCCGGTAATCCTTGGGCATCTATATAAACCTTGTCTTCCTTTTTGTTCCAATATACTTTTGCATATGAAGTAGGGGATACCTCTTGGCCGCCTAACGGAGTTAAGGTTATGTCTTTATCTCTTAAGTTGTCCAACAATTCGTTGCTGCTTGCCAATGACCCGCGGGCTTCAAAAATTTGTTGTTCCAAGATTTGCTTCTGTTGTTCAACAACATTAATGTTTGACTTAAGTTGTGTGTTTTCATTATAGAACCACGCAACACCAACACCCAATAAAATAGCTGCGGCCCAACCTGTATATGTACTCCAATTAGATTTCTCTTTAGGAAACTGAACAACCTTAGCATCTTTTCTTTCTCCAATACGAACTTTAACGTCGTCAAATCCTTTTCTTTTGGCCATTTTGGGAGCAACCGATTTGGTCAACTCCAAAATAGATGCTTCTATAGCCAAAATCTCTTCTCGTATTTCAGGGTACTCGCGAGCATACTGAAATACTTCCACATTTTGTTCTTCCGTGAGCGTTCCCGCTACGTAGAGTTCCAAAATTCCCGATGCTATGTATTTGTCTACTTCCATTCTAACGTAACATTTTTCCGTAGTTGAGAAATACAGCTTCTATTTCTTGTTTTTACGGTACCTAGTGGAATATCTAGTTCCTGAGATGCTTCTGTCTGGGTGTATCCCTTAAAGTAAAGCATTTCAATAATTTCAAGACATTTTTCCTTTAGGTTGAGTACTAATTTTTTCAGTGCGGAAGTATCTATTTCTTCTTTGCTTTCTTCGGTACTATCCGGCCTGTTTAGAATACCTACGAAGTAATCTGCAGACAGGTTCTTTTTTTGGTCTTTAAAGGATTTTGATCGCACTTTATCGATTGCCGCATTACGGGCAATATTTAGAATCCACGTAAAAAATCGCCCTTTAGAAGGGTTATAGCTGTCTGAATTATTCCAGATTTTAGCAAAGACATCTTGAGAAATTTCTTCGGCCAAGCCTTTGTCCTTCACGATAGTATGAACAACGCCGCAGATATTTTCCCAATACATGTCGTAGAGCTTCTCAAAAGCTAGGATGTCCTTTTTTTGGAAGCGAACAACCAATGTATCTAAATCCATATTTTCTTTAGTGATTCTGTTAAAGATAGAAAAAACCGCTCCAGAAAGCGGTTTTTAAAGTTAAAGTGTAAATGTTATATTATTTGGTAATACCGGCACAGCCTATTCTTGAACCAGCGTCTCCACTTGGTTGAGAAGTAAAATCATCTTGACCTTTATGTACGATTACTGATCTACCTATAATGTTCTTATTTTCATCATCACAATCCATACACCATTCGTCCGTAGAAAATTCAACCGTAGCATTACCATCTGCATCAGCTGTGAAGTTTCCTATGTCACCTTTATGGTATCCTTCTTCTGCTCCCCATTTCCCATGAGGCTCGTCCGTTGGGTTCCAATGTCCACCTGCAGATTTACCGTCGTCAGATGAGCAATCGGCATTTTCGTGTAAGTGAATAGCATGTGAACCTTCTTCCAGACCAGTAAAAACTGCTTTCATATCAACTTCACCATCTGTTTGGGTAAAAGTAATCTCGCCGTTCATGTCACTATCGCTTTTGGAAGTCATCATTACGGTAAGGGTCTCGCCCATAACATCGTCTTTCATTTCATTAACGTTTGATTCAATTTGGTCCACGCTGTTGTTCAGGCCATCTGTTGTTTCGGCTGCGTTCTTTTTGGTTTCTTTACAGTTTACCATAGCCATTGCGAATATCGCTAGTGCTCCTATTTTTATATTTTTCATAATACTGATGTTTTAAGATTTAGGTGAAATGTAATAAGAAATTTAGGCTCTTTCAACCCGTATTAGCGTATGCGGCATGATTCTCTTTCATTGCGTCAAAAAAGAGAGGGTACAAAAAAAATCCACCTATCAAATTAGATTGATAAGTGGATTTTTTAATTGGAATTTATTGATGAGACTTAACGTCTTCTCTCTAAAATTCTAGTTTTTTTGAAGTAATACTTCTGCGTGAACAGCAACATCGCTCCATGTTTTGCTAACACCATCTTTACCAGTGTGTAACGCTTCACAAGCTTTGTTTATTGAAGCAACAGCATCAAGAGCATCCCAGTTTTCAAGTTCCATAACACCATCAAAAGTAAGTGCGTTATCAGAAACAGCTTTGTGAGAAAGTGCTATGTTTTCAGTTTTACCGTTTAAGGTTACATCAATAGAACATGTATTATCTGCTTCAACCTTAAATACTCCTGAAATAAGTTCTGTGTTGTCCATTACACCAAAGAAGAATTCCAAAATTTTTGGGTCTCTTGTTCCAGTAGCATCGTTTGTAAATAAACTGCTTACAGGAATACTAAATTCAGTTCCGTTTAAAGCTTCAAGAGCAGTATCGCCTTCGCCAGCTTTAGTAATGTTTATTTTTTTGAACTGACCACCAACCGGTAACTTATCAGTTGTTTTATAGGCAGTAAAGCTAACTTTTGTAGAGTCTTGTACCAAGCTATACGTTTCCGTTGCAGCTTGTGCTTCTGTACTCTGTTCTGCGTTTTCTTTTTTGGCATCTTTACAACTAAAAGCACCAACTAACAGTAGCCCAAGGGCTATAAGTTTAATTTTTTTCATGTTCCCTGTGAATTTTTAGGTTTCGCCTCAAAGTTAAACATTCTTATAGCCATATCAACTTGACTATAAGATGATTTTAACACATAAAAACCTCCACGATTGTAGTTCTTTAAAGTAAAATTGGGAATCGCTTATGCTATTAAGGTGGTTATGACCTGCGTTTCATTATGTAAGGTCTTGTGAACCGGACATTTATCAGCAATTTGAAGAATGCGTTTTTTCTGTTTCTCGTCTAAATCTGCAGTTAGTTTTATCTCTCTTTTAAAAGTGTCAATTTTAGCAGAATCCAGGTCACATTCTTTACAATCTATTGCGTGGCTTCTGTTATAGCTAGTGTGCACTTCTATATTATCTATTTTCCATCCTTTACGTTTTGCGTACATCTGTACGGTCATAGCAGTACAGGCAGATAAACCGGCAGATACTAATTCGTATGGTGATGGCCCAAAATCATTACCGCCCACATCAATAGGTTCGTCTGCGGTCATAAAATGGTTACCAACTTTCATTTGGGTAGAAAAACCATCATCATGGTCTAAACTAGCTACTACTTGGTGTTTTGTTTTAGGCTCTTCTTGTTTTTCGGTATCCAGCGTTAAATAACGTTTGGCCCACCCGGAGATAAGCTCGCCGGCATAAAAAGAGTCTCTTTTATTAGATAGCAGGTGATCCGCGCCATCTAAAGAAACAAAGCTTTTAGGGTGATGTGCTGCACGGTAAATTTCTTCTGCATTCTTAACTTCAACGGTTGCATCTTGTGGAGAATGCAGTATTAAGATAGGTTTACGCAGTTTACCCAGTATTTGGGCAAGAGGCTGATGTTGTAAATCATCTAAAAATTGTTTTTTGATAGTAAAATCTCTTCCGCTAAGATTCACGACTGCTTTTCCGGTTTCTTCAATTTCTGGAATACCACTTTTTAAAAGATGTTTTATATGAACCGGATTTGATGGAGCACCTATAGTTGCCAGAGCTTTTATAGAATTGATTCTTCCCGCAGCAAAAATCACGGCTGTACCACCAAGCGAATGCCCAACCAATAGGGTAGGGGCTTTAT
This sequence comes from Zobellia barbeyronii, assembly GCF_018603515.1. GTDB lineage: Bacteria > Bacteroidota > Bacteroidia > Flavobacteriales > Flavobacteriaceae > Zobellia > Zobellia barbeyronii. The sequence continues at coordinate 739,133 of NZ_JACATN010000002.1, read as the reverse complement.
AGTTCTTCTCTAAATAATCTGCAGCGGCAACAAGGTCATCAACATTACCTGAAAAATTAGTATCGGCAAAGTCACCTTCACTTTCGCCTAAACCTGTAAAATCAAAACGTAAAACTCCAAATCCATTTGCAGTTAGAGCTTTACTGATATTACGCACTGCAGTCAGGTTTTTTGTGCACGTAAAGCAATGGGCAAAAATGGCAAAGTTATGCGGGTGTCTATTGGCAGGCAGTTCTAATCTACCTACTAAATCTTGTCCGTCCTTGTTTTTAAAGTTTACTTTTTGAAGGTTCATGGGTACCGGTTTTAATTAGATAGTTATGAGAGTTACTGTTAACTGCCGCTATCATTCTTTTTAAATATACCTCTTAGGTCGGGATTATAGGTGACACCTATCTGTAAACGATCAAAATTTGCTGAAGGAAAATGATTTTTTAGATAACCGGCCTGTACACTTAGATTGTTGGTTACGTTCACACCAAGGGCGGCATATAAACGGTTCTGTCCAAAAACATCGTCTTGTAGGTTTAAGAAAATCTCATCATAGAAATTCAAGAAAAAGATATCCGTTAACGGCAGCGTTACTTGCAGCCTGTATCTGGCACGATGTTGTGTGTCCGTGGTCTCCCCAAAATCTAGAAAACGTTGTTCTAATCTGTAACGGTGTTCAAAAAGAAACTCACCTACTTTATTTTTTAGAATAAGCTGTTCAAAAATGCGGTGCTCTCTTGAATTGGTCTCATCGGGAAATTCTTCAAAAGTACCATCTGTAGTAATATAACCGTAACCCATTGTGACTATGGCATCAGAGTTAATGTGGTAATTGAGGCCGGTACGTAATAAAAGCTGATTAAAATTATCTGCTTGTTCATAATAACGTAGCTGACCTTCCGTGTGAATACTGAATTTTTCTGACACTTTATTAGTGCCAAAATACATATGCCATGTACCCAGACTATTTTCGCCAGTTTCTTGGGCATTGGTTAAAATTGAGCATAGAAAAATTAAACCTAGTAGAACTTTCTTCATTAAAATTTAGGGATTTCGTTTTCTAAGAAAACAAGTTGAATTAGCATTGGTAAAGCCCTAAATATACCAAAAACTTTAAATCATACTTCTTAAAAAGCTGTTAAGAGCAAAGAAGTATACTGTGCCTTATAGTCAGTTTTAGTAATTAGTTGCTTTTATCAATGTTGATAATAAAGAGTAGAAATAAAAAGGCCCTGCTCCCAATGACTATCAAACATTGAAAACAGGACCTGAAGTGAAAAAGTAAGCTATAAATTGATATTCAAATAGACCGAAAGCCTATTACGAAGTTCTACTTTGTCACTATTTAAATTTTGACTAATGGGTAGCATTCCAGTTAGGCCTAACGCGTATCTATTGTAGCTAGCCTCCACACTTAATTTACCTAAGAAAATATCACCTTTGGTATCAGCAATATTAAAACCTAGTTCTTGATTGGTGCCGTATATTTCTTCGGCTACACCTATAATTGGTGTAATGGCAAAGTCTGAAACGTAATACGTTTTAAAGGCATTAATACCCAAATTCAATTGGTTTCCGAATTGATAGTTTTTTGGATTCTTAGTTTTGATGGTATAATTGGCCATAGCGCTCACACCCCAATTTCTATAGGTAAAGCCATAGTTCATAGCTAAAATATAATCCCAACTACCATTACCCAATTGAAAACTGGGGTTTACGCTTCCTTCATTGTTGTCTTTATCATATTTTCCGGTAGGCATCTTAATACCACCACCTAATTGTAGATAATGTTCCGGCTTAATGGTTACCACGCTATCTGGTCTAGCTTTAAGTAGGTTGTAATATCCTAGTATGCTAATATCGCCTATACCATTTATGTTTTGTTCTGTATTATCCGGCAATATTCTGTTGTGAAATTGATAGGGAACAATAACATTTAGAACAGCCCTTTTAGTAACAGGAATATTGGCCCAAGCCTGTACGGTATTGAAATTTTCGGTTATCCAGGGCGAGTCGGCAAAAATTCCGTCTCTAGAACGGTACTCTTGACCTATGTATCGCAAGCCTATAAAATTATTGTTCAATCCTGTGCCGTAGCCCATACTGCCGCCACTACTACCACAACCACAGGTATCGCAAAAATCAAAATACTCACCTTCATAATGAAGATGGTTTGCACATTCGGTTGGGGTTGGGTCAATTGCTTTTGGGTTATCGTTTCCGTAAGAAATCGTAGTGTAGAGACTTATACCTATAAAGGCTATAAACCTGTGCAAGGTTCTAATATTCTGCAAATCGTTCGTCATTTATATAAGTTTCATCTGTTAATGTGCCCAAAAAGGCCAGTAACGTAGTTTTTTCATTTTCAGTTAAAGCGATACCCAATTCACCATCTTGATTTAAAATAGGGTCTAGGGTAGGAGAGTCCGTAACTGAATTACTATAAAAATCAAGTACCGCCTCTAAAGAGCCAAACCTACCATCATGCATATAAGGAGCGGTAAGTTCTACATTTCTTAAGCTGGGTACTTTAAACTTGTGGCGGTCAGCAGCATCGCCGCTTACTTCTTCACGGCCTATGTCATTAAGAGAAGGGTTTGGAGCTAGACCATTGTTTCTAAAAGCATCATCAGTAAAAAGGTCCGATGTATGGCAAGAGGCACATTTGTTGGTAAAAACAGCAAAGCCTTCTTTTTCTTCATCGGTAAAAGTCCCACCATCTTCTTGGCGCATATATTTATCATATTTAGAATCTGCAGAAACCATCATTACCATAAATTGAGCAAGTGCTTTAAAAAAGTTTTCGTTATTCACTTCTCCATCTTCAAAGGCGGAAGCAAATAGTTTTTGGTATTCTTCATCACTTTTTAGCTTAGAAAGAACATTACTTACCGTTTCACCCATTTCTACCTCATTGGTAATAGGAATTATAGGGAATAAGTCCAAATGATTCGTTGCTCCATCCCAAGCAAATTCTTTCATAAAAGCTGTATTCTGTATCGCAGGTGTATTTCTAACGCCTTCAAGGTCATCTATACCATGACTAAACTGGTGACCATGGTGGGTGAATGCCGTTTTTTGTTCGTGGCAAAAACCACATGAAATAAAACCGTTACTAGACAGGCGACCATCGTAAAAGAGTTTTTTACCAAGTTCAAAACCTATTGTAGTAGGCGGATTTGATTCTAAATCATAAATAGCCTCCGGAAAATTAGAGGGTACGGAAAATTCCAAAGGTTCATTTATGGCTGTGTATTCATCATCAGAAGAATTACAAGACCATAATACCAATGTTATGAGTATAGCAAGAATATTAGTTTTTTGCATTTTCACTTTATTATTATAACCGACCCCAAAAAGGCCGGTTATAAATTTTTATGCATCGTAGACTAGTGTCCGTCGCCATTATGAATGTGGTCAACTACAAACATCTCAGAAGTATTTACCGCTATCTGTGGAGATTTTTCAGCATCTACCATAATTACTTGCTTCTCTGTTAGCTCAATACTATTGGTAGCACCTACTAATATTTTAGAAGCATCAATTTTTAGGTGAATATTAGAATCTACACCATCACCAACAACAACATTATTTGGTAGCTCTAATGTTACTTCTTTGTAATTATCAAGGCTAGAACCGTGGCTTCCCATGTGTATTTTAAACTCTGTAGCTTCGGTAATGGTTTCAGAGGTAAATGTACCTTCAAAGTTTAAGAATTTGTAACCCGCTTGCCATGACCACATCATATTATTGTCTTCGGCAAGAGTTAAGAAATCACCTTGGCCTTCAGCACCTTGTAGGTATTTTTCTTGGTCTATACCTACACCAAATTTTAGGGTAGTGTATTCTCCTGCAGGAATATTTGCAAGTGCTATTTGATCATCTTCTGTTTCTTGACTGATGATAAAATAGCTATCATCTTTTGCATAGGTGAATTCTTCACCCGCCGCGTTAACTAATCTAAAGTTGCTTACGATATAATTAAAACGGTTAACTGTAATAGCTTCTCCGTTGGCATTGGCCGCATTTGCAGTTCCCAATACTAAATCGTTACCGTTAAAACCGTTGTCATATTTAATAGAGATTTCACCACTTCCCGTTAGGGAGTCATCATCGCTTGCATTGTCATCACTTGAGCAGGAGGTCATAAAAAGTGCGAATACGGCAGAAAGGGCTAATAAAGAATTTTTCATCAGTGAATATTTTATAGAATGGATAAACTGAATGCCTATTTTTTGGTAGGTCAGATTGAATCCGTTTTTTTTAGAATTTTGTTTGTTGACAGTTGCTTACAGCCTAAATAAGGCGGAAGCATGTCTATTTTTTGAATGATAGTGCTTGCTTTTGGTCAGTTTTAGACGCAGAAGAACATAGCTTGGATGTAGAAGGGTATTAAGCCAATTCGGGTGGCTCGGTAATATCTGAAGTAAGAAGTGTGGATTTTAAATTAGAATCCATTTTGGAAATTTCAGTTTTCTCGTAATCTAAAATAAAATCAAGATTAATTTTGAACATTGATTGAAAGTAGACTGTAGTTTGCATTTCTGTTTTAGAACTCTTTTCTCCAAAAGGGTTCTTACTATTCTCTTCTGATTCTTTGGCAAGTTGCTTGGCTAGGTAACATTTACCGTCACAGTTAAGCATTGGTTTATCTTTATTCTCGCACAATACATTTTTGATATAGTCATAGTTGGCCACATACTCGGCCACTGGCCAAAGAGGTTTGACCATCATTATAAATGCTACGAAAAGTATTACGCATTGCTTCACATCGCAAAAATACTTTCTTTTTTCTTTTGAAGAAATATATTGCGGTCAAAAAAGAGAATCTTTTGCCATTGAACATCTTACTGCAAATTCATAGCAGATGAGAACTTGGTTTGTCTTTTACTTTTTAAGAAAAATACCAAAAAGTTCACTGTCCTTGCGTGGTGGAATAGAGTTATAGGAGCTTGTAAAGGTAGTTGTACTAAAATGTGGGTTTAGATAATTGAGATATAATTCCTTCGTACCTCCAAAAGGGCGTTTTACCATATCACCCGTTAGTGGAATATCAAACCAAAGACCCACAAGCTTACCACCGGGCTTTAGGAGGTTTGCCATTTGTTGGGCATATGCATTCCTGTTTTTATTAGTTGGTACAAATGAGCAGAAAAAGGTTTGCTCAAGAATAAGGTCATATTGGTTGTCGTGTTCAAAGAAGTTTGTTTGTAATAATTGCTCTTTAGGAAAATTTGGAATTCTCTTTTGAAAGTGTTGAAGCGGGATTTCCGAAATATCCATGACATGAACATTTTTAAAACCTTTTTTCCATAAATATTCTGCCTCATAGGCATTACCAGCTCCTGGTATTAAGATAGAAATATTCTTATCCGTAAGTTGGTCTATATATTCTTTTATGGGGGTAGAAGGGTAGCCAATATCCCAACCTGTTTTGTTTTCTTTATAACGTTCCGTCCAATATTTATTCTCGTCGGTCATTGGTAATTTGTATTTAAAAGTCTTCTGAGTTTTCAAGTTATGATAAATTGACGGTCAAAGTGTATTAATATTTTCCCAAAACTGTATTTCTAACACTTCATTTTGGGCGATTAGATAGCGAATCATTACATTTAAAACTTGTTTTCAAACTAAACCAAATAAGTCAAGCAATTCATTTATGAAAAAAACAGTATCCATACTAGTCCTAGTATTAGGACTGATTGTTGCCAGTTGTGGCGATGGTAATCACAAAAGAGAAGGTAAACCTAAAGTATTGGTTTTTTCCAAAACCGTTGGTTGGGAACACAAATCTATTCCAGCTGGTATTGCTGCCATTCAAAAACTAGGTGGCGAACAGGGCTTTGAAGTAGATGCCACAAAAGACTCCGAACTTTTTAATGAGGAAAATCTAAAGCAATATTCTGCGGTTATCTTTTTGAGTACCACATTAAACGTTTTAGATGCTAAACAAGAGGCAGCTTTTGAACGTTACATTCAAGCTGGTGGAGGTTATGTAGGTATACATGCCGCGGCAGATACAGAGTATGATTGGGGTTGGTACACAAAATTGGTAGGAGCTCAATTTAGAAGCCACCCAAAAGGTACACCCGAAGCCGATTTTATTGTTACCGATAAAAACTTTGGCGCAACAGAATTTTTCACGGATTCTGTTTGGCATAGAAGTGACGAAATTTACAATTACAACAAGCTGAACCCAGATGTTCATGTAGTGATGACGGTAGATGAGTCTACTTATGAAGGCGGTACAAATGGAGATTACCACCCATTTGCTTGGTATCATGAGTTTGATGGCGGTAGAGCTTTCTATACAGGAGCTGGCCATACAGACGAAACGTTTTCAGAAGACCTTTTCTTAAAACATTTACTAGGTGGTATTAATTATGCCATTGGTAAGAATGAGGTTTTAGATTACTCTAAGGTTACAACACAAATACCACCAGATGTTGACCGTTTTTCAAAAAAGCAGTTGAGCATAGGTGAGTTTTTTGAACCTACAGAAATGGCGGTATTACCTAATAATGATGTGCTTATTGCACAACGTCGTGGTCAGATTGCATTGTATAATGATGCTACGCAAGAGCTAAAAGAAATAGCTTCTTTAGATGTCTACTATAAAACTTTGAACACAAAAGGGGTTAATGCAGAGGAAGGCTTAATGGGACTTCAGAAAGACCCTGATTTTGCGACTAACAACTGGATATATCTTTATTATTCTCCTACAGGTGATAAGTGGGTAAACCGTTTATCTCGTTTCCAATATAAGGACGGGGTTTTTGATTTGGCTTCTGAGCAGGTCATTTTAGATGTGGATTCACAAAGAGAGATTTGTTGTCATACCGGTGGTTCTATTGCTTTTGGACCAGACAAGTTGTTATACCTTTCTACTGGTGATAATTCTACTCCTTTCAACGAAAAAGGAGTAAAGTATGTTAGCAATGGTTTTGCACCGTTAAATGATATTCCGGGTCATGAGCAGTATGATGTACGTAGAGCTTCTGGAAACACCAATGATTTAAGAGGAAAAATTATCCGATTAAAAATAAACGAAGACGGTAGTTATGATATTCCTGCAGGTAATTTGTTTGCTGAAGGAACAGAAAAAACGCGTCCAGAGATTTACACCATGGGACATAGAAACCCGTACCGTATTTCAGTTGATCAAAAGAACAGTGCGTTGTATTGGGGAGAAGTAGGACCTGATGCTCGCGAAGATAAGTTGGATACACGTGGACCAAGAGGTTACGATGAAATGAACCGTGCTACGGAAGCCGGTAACTTTGGTTGGCCATTATTCATTGCGGATAACAAACCGTATGTAGATTACGATTATGAGACTGGTGAAAGCGGTATTACTTTTGACCCGCAAAAGCCAATCAACGATTCTAAGAACAATACAGGACTTCGCGAACTTCCACCTGCAAAAGGGGCTTATGTTTATTATCCTTATGTGGATTCAAAAGAATTTCCGGAAGTAGGTTCTGGTGGTAGGAATGCTATGGCAGGACCAACGTATTATTCAGATTTATATCCTAACGGAGGTGGATTACCAGATTATTTTGATGGTAAGACCATTATTTACGATTGGATGCGTGGATGGATGAAAGCCGTAACCTTCTTTGATGACGGTACATTCAATAAAATGGAACCTTTTGCTTCGGATATTAAAGTGAATAGTTTAATTGATATGGAAATGGGCCCGAACGGAAGGGTGTATTTACTGGAGTATGGTAGTGGTTGGTTTACACAAAATGAGAATTCAGCTTTAAGTTATATCGAATATAATGGAGGCAATCGTCCACCGGTTATAGATGGTATGATTGTTGATCACACTTCTGGTAAATTACCGCTTACGGTTAACGCAAAAGTAGATGCGAGAGACCGTGAGGATGATGCCATTTCTTATGTTTGGAATTTGGGTGATGGAGAGACTAAAGAAACCACTGAACCACAAATTAGCCACACGTTTGCTACTGCAGGAGAGTATAGAATTTCTGTTGAAGTAAAAGATGCTCAAGGTGATGTTGCAATGAGTGATGTGATTTCTGTAGTTGCGGGAAACTCAAGACCTGAAGTAGCTATTACTTTAAATGATGGAACCGCTATTTTTGAAAAAGGAGTTCCTGTAAAGTATGAAGTAAAAGCTACTGATGCCGATGGTGACGTTATTGATTCAAAGAACATTTTTGTGTCTGTAGATTATTTAGAAAGCTTTGACGAACAGAACATGTCTTTAGGTCATCAACAGGTTTCTGCTGCCGTTATGGGTAAAGCACTAACCCAGGGCATGGATTGTAAAACTTGTCACAAAGAGGCAAGCCCATCTATAGGGCCGAATTATAAGGCTGTAGCCGATAAATACAAAAACGATAAGAAAGCAAAATCGTACTTGCAGAAGAAGATTGTTGCCGGTGGTGGCGGTGTTTGGGGAGAGGTAGTAATGCCTGCTCATCCTAATATTACGCAGGATGAAACCAGACAGGTTGTTGAGTATATTATGTCATTGGCCGATACCGGAGAGAAGCTAAAATCACTTCCTGCTTCTGGTAGTATTGTACCTAAACCTACTAAAGATGATAAGGTGATGGTAATTACCGCAAGCTATACGGATAAAGGGCAAGAAGGTACCATTCCGCTTACTGGAATGAAGACTGTTGTTCTTAAAGAAAAAGGAGCAGATAAAACAGAGTAAAACTCTTCTTTAAAATAAAAAAGCGGCCCACATGAAAATGTGGGCCGCTTTTTTATGGAGTATACTTAATTATTTTACCTGCTTGTGGTCTACATAATAATTACGATCTACCTCTAAAGTAGAAAGGTCACCGTCTAACTCTTGACTTTTCCAATCTGCCGTAGGGGAGAGGATTTGTGGCTTACCATCAACTAGTATATTAAGCGGCATGGCAAAACCATCTACAATATTTGTATACCGATACTTTACTTGGTTACCATCTATCTTATATTCAAAAAGCGGAATTTTTGTAGTTCGCAAATATTGATCAAATACTTTTGAAAGGTCTATTTCTGATTTTTTTGAAATATATTCTTCAATCTGTTTTGTGGTTACCGTTTGGTGGTAAAACTCACTATTTAGTCCACGTAGCGCTTGTCGCCATTTTTCGTCATCGTTTACCAATTGTCTTATGGTATGGAGCATATTGGCGCCCTTGTAATACATATCTTTTGAGCCTTCGGTATTTACACCGTACGGACCAATAATAGGCTTGTCATTTTGAATGTTTGTACGCGTACCAATTACGTAGTCTGCCGAAGCCTCTTTGCCCAAATGGAAATCTAGAAACAGGTTTTCCGAGTAAGCCGTAAAGCTTTCGTGAATCCACATGTCCGCAATATCTTTATAGGTAATGTTGTTTGCGAACCACTCGTGGCCAGATTCGTGAATGATAATAAAATCGAATTTTAGACCTAAACCAGTTCCGGATAGGTCTCTACCCAAATAGCCTTTCATATATTGATTTCCGTAGGTAACGGAACTTTGGTGTTCCATGCCTAAATAAGGTACTTCTACCAACTTAAAACTGTCTTCGTAAAAAGGGTAGGGACCAAACCAATGCTCAAAAGCTTCCATCATTTTTGGAGCATCTTTAAAGTGTTCTTTGGCTTTTTCCAGATTATCTCTAAGCACATAGTAATCCATGTCTAAAGTACCTTTTTCGCCATCGTACTTTTCGCCAAAATGAACATAGTCGCCAATATTAATGTTAACGCCGTAGTTGTTAATAGGGTTAGCAACAAACCAATGGTAGGTATTTGTATCCTCGTCTACTTTTCTTAACCTACCGTTGGAGACATCCATAAGTCCCCTTGGAGATTTTACGCTAATGAGCATACTATCTACTTCGTCATACATATGGTCTTTATTAGGCCACCAAACACTAGCGCCCAGCCCTTGGTTAGAAGTTGCTACAAAGTCATTGCCATTAGGGTCTTTTTTCCAAGAAAACCCACCATCCCACGGAGCACGAATCGCTTCTTTTGGATGACCTGAGTAGTATACTTTGATTTCGTTAAAATCACCTTTTTTTTGTTTTTTCTTCAGCTGAACAAAATGGGCATTTCCATTATTTACTACTTCCAGTTTTTTACCGTCTTGAGTTACTTTTTCTATGGTCAAAGGCGGTTGAAGGTCAACCTGCATCACTTGATTCTTTTTCAACACTTTATAGCGGATGGTATTGCTTCCGGAAATGAATTTTTTGTCTGGGTCTACTGCTACATCCAAATGGTAATAGTTGAGGTCCCACCATTCGCGTTCTGGTGTAATACTTCCCCTTAAGGTATCTTGTTCTGTAAATTCTTGACAAAAAGCAACTGATGTTGTTGCCAGAAGTATTGATACTAGTATTTTCTTCATCTTAAAATTTTAAGTATTTTGAACAAAGTTCAAGATAAAGGTATAAAATTTTTGAAGCTTATTATTTATGTAGAATTTAATAGAAAATGGAAACCTTTTAAATTTCAATTTGGTTGTAATCAATTCTATTTAAAAAGGATTTTATCAATTTAGAGGAAAAGAAAACCCCAGTGCCATGGCTCCGGAAACCTGTTCTAGAGAAGGGTAACTGTAATAGGTTAATTCAAGTTCAAAGTCGTGATTTTTACCTATAGCCAAACCTAAACTAAAAGGTACATGGAATTGTATGCCATTAGCTTTTATATGCTTCGTTGGGGTATAGGTTTCAAAAGAACCAATTGACGAACCAAGCCCAAGCTCAAAATATGGAGCTACATACGGTATGGGTGCAACTATACGAATCTTACCACCAAACATAAAAGCCTTCGTTGTAACTCTATACTGTGCAAGACTAGCGTCCGTAACGGTTTCATTGGGAGAAGTAAAAATGACCCCAGCATAAGGCCTAACACCAAACCATTTGCGTATGCCAATGACGTATTCTCCTTGAGTATAAAATCCAGTACCACCTATATTGTAATCCTCAAGGGGAATGGTTAGACCATAGCCAACCGATGCCTTAATAAATTGCCCTTTATTAGGTTGGGCTAGTACAAAATTTGAGAAACATAATGTAAAAAACAGGAGGAAAGCAAGCGGCCTAAAAATAGTAGACATAGATGTTTATTTTAGGAGCGAATGTAACTTTTCCTACATATCTCGTAATAATCAAATCGATGAAATACTGCAATTAACGACAACAGAAAAGTGGATTCATAAAACCTAAATGGAGTACGGATTACGGATAAAATTTACGAATAGAACAAGAAATTTTATCTAGCAGCTATTATTTCGTCAGTTGTACTAATAGCGCCTATTTTTTTAGGCGTTAAATATATCCCGAAGTTGATACTGTTGCTTTCTTTCCGGTATGTAGATAATGTTCTTAACGGTTCTTGCTTGCTATGAACTTGTATTGTGATTGGGTCAATTGTGGTAAATTTACACCTGGGTGTTTTAAGTGTTACTTCAAATTCGCAATCACCAATGGTAATGCTACTCCAATTATCCTCTTCATAAGCAGCGCATCCTGACACTACAATATTTGGTCTGAAGTTTTGAATAGTAACCGGACTCTCTAATTTAGAATTTAAGTCGTTCAGGGACTCTTCGGAAATTAAATGAATAGGCGAAATATCGCTAAATGAAATGAAATCATTTTCCTTGCCATTATACTTTGATTTCACTCGTCTAAGTTGTTCTGAATGTATAGCAACTAGGCGGCTTTTTTCATTCAGCGTATCAGATAACCAATCATCCGTTTCACTACCAACAACTTTAGCGTTCGCGGTATCACTGAATATTTGGATATCAATTTTACTGGTCAAAACCTTGTTTAAATCTATAGAAACAGAAGGTTTTTCAGGTGTTGAAAGAAGCAAATTTCCATCATCAATTGTTGAAGATATATTTAGGAGTTTTGGATTTTCTCTGGCTGTTAAAATCTTATTTTGTGAATTAATTACAGCAAAGGCCCGATCATATTTGAATCCAATTTTTTGAATATCTACACTACTTACTTCTATTGGTTGGCAAGATTTTATAGGATAAAAATATAGGTTCTTTATTTTTAAGTCCTTCATTTTCTAGTTCTAATCATTTTTGGTAAAATAACCTTCATTAGATACTGCATCTTCACTTACAGATATACTTCCTGTTTTAAACCAAACCTCCGCATAGTTTCCGTCTGCATATTGCTTTTGGATATCACCGTTATGCGTTTCAGCACCAGAACACCAGTTCATGTTCACTTCGGGAGATTTTCCATTTGTTTGGTTATAGGCACCAAGTTTAAAGAAACAACCTTCGCCAGCATATGCTTCTTTACGTTCTACGCCATCTTGACCAATTGGCACAAATAATTTTTGTGTTTGCTTAGGTATGTCCGCTTTTGTAGCATATTCGGATTCGATTAAGTTTTTTGTAAAGGTTTTAGTTTCGTGATCTTTACTTGTAAATGTTAAGTTCATTATACCGTCCTTAACTTCTATTTCATAACTAAATTCTTCTCCTAAAGCAATACCATCCTTAGGTTCTTCTGGAGGGGTATTTGCCTCAGTACCAACAACAGAAAAGTCATTACCCCAAACTGCTGAGGAATAATCCCATCTTTTAGAATTGTCATCGCCTGCTGTATTGATTTCATAATGCCAAAAAACAGAACCCTTAGTATGACCAGGAAATTTTTTGTAAAAGATTTTAAGCGGTTCGTTCTCAAATTTATCTGCACTATGAATCTGTCCGACCACCACAGCGTGTGAAGCCGCTACGCGGGCATCACCAGTAGCAGATACATTCATTACTTTAAGGGTAGCGGTTAATTTATCGTTAGCGGTTTTTGGATACCATTTTTTTATTTGTGCTAATTCAGTTCTTGTATTATTTGAAGTTCCATGGGTGTCGCCACCATTGGGAGCCTTAAACACAATCCAATCACTATTACCATCATTTTCAGTATAAAAGAAATCTTTGTTTTCAAAGTTATTTGCAATACCCGCATTTGAACCATCACCTAAAATCAATTTCCAATCATCAAAAAACGGAATAACGTCACTTGCGTAAACAGTTTTTACAACTTCTTTTTCATCTGTGTCAGACGTTGTTGCTGTATTCGTTTTTTTAGAGGCATTTCCGCAGCTATTAAGTGCAAGAAAAAAACCAATCGTTAATATCGTTGCTACTGATGTGCTAATCTTTTTATTCATTTTATTAGTGTTTGGTTTCAAATACTTCTCTTTTATTTCTTGTGAAATTTACTCATTTAATAGTTAGTATAGTGCGGCAGAGGAATATGTATTGGAGTTCTACATTTTTGTTGAATTCTATGTTCTAATCAAAAATGCGATTCTTAACCGTTTCAGAACCATTCCAGGGCCTCAAGTAGATTAAGCTGTCTGTTTGTCCCATCATAGAAAATAAATCATCTATGGCTTCTGCTGTGTATTGAGATTTATGACAACTAGATGCTTCATGTCCCAATTTTAAATCTTCCTTGCTAAAGGATATTCTGTAAGTGAGAAATCTCTTTTGAGTAGTTTTTAAATTCTCATTGAACCATGTAACCAAGTTCGTATTCAGTTTTAATTCCTTGTCTTTAGATTCTTTAGGAAAGCCATAATAGAGTAGTTGTTGGGTTTCAGATGCTTCCCTCTGAAAAACTTCTGTAACGATATTGCTAACCATACGATGGTCAGAATGACCATATTCTCCGCCAGGCCCAAAGGTAATTACAACTTCAGGATGGTGTTTTATGAATAAGCTATCAATTTTATCATCTAAAGAAAATAGGTTTTCATTCAAAGCTAGATCACCATCAGTATAATTCAAAAAAATAGGAGGGTTGATATCCAAGGTTTTTGTTACACAAAAGGCTTCCTGAGCGCGAACACTAGCAAGTGAATCTCCAGCAGGGATATTGGCATGTGGTGTAACTCCTTTGGAGCCATCAGTAACAATTACTAAATGAATAGTAGCACCTTCTTTTGCATATTTAGAGAAGATAGGAGAAATTACAATCTCATCATCTGGGTGGGCAAATATGGCCATTAAGGTCTTGTCTTTACTGTTTTCTGGCTCCTTTTTCTGTATTTTTTGGTTTTGGTTATTGCATGAAAATAACATCATAAAAGCACCAAGGGTTGGTATAAGTTTTTTCAATTTGTGGATTTAGGTTTACTGCTATGTTTTTATTTACACTAGGCTGGTATTAACTTTTAATTGTCAGCTTTAAAGAATTCAATCGGATTTAAATAAAACATTTTTTTCCAACCTTGTCTGTCTGTATCTATTTTCCAAACGTAAGGAATAATTGTTAAAATTGAATAGTGTAGATGTGGTGATTTTCCGGCAGCGTTACCACTTGTCCCAACGGTTCCAATTGTGGTGTTTGTATTTGCAAGAGATAAAGAAGTTGTTTTCAATTTATTTAGATGTGCATAATAATGTAATCTCCATTTTGGCCCCAGTATGAGAACAAATTTTCCACCCATACTTATCTCACCGGAATATAATACCACACCCGATGTGGAAGAATTAATCTCAGTTCCTTTTTTAGCAAAAATATCTACGCCTTTGTGAGTAACTGACTTGCCCCAAGGAAAAAACCAAAATGATTTGGAATTATAGTCAGATTTAGTTGCTCCTTTAACCGGCATTCTTAAATCTTGAGGAATCAAAAAACCAATAATTATAATTAAAAATATGCTGATTGAAAGTCTTTTTCTCAATTATAGTTCTTGATTTTGGGTTAGTGGTAAAGGTGAAAATATAGCTTGGTTTTAGAATTTCTACAAGGACTATTCCGCTAATGACAACCGTACAATTTTAAAGGTAGCGGTTTTTTACTTGAAATCTAAACCTTGTAAATTATACTGACCTGTAGTAGTCTTTATTTCGGGAGCTCTGTTGTTTTACAGAGGCGCGGAGTTTTGTGGCTAGCTAATGTAAACTTAGTGTAGTTTGACGATGTTAATGAAAAACAACCAATAAATAAAAAAAATGCTCGTTAGGTAAAAAATAGAAATATGAAAAAATTTGTGTTTACCATAGCGCTGCTAAGTCTGATATTTAGTACGGTTACCAGTTGTAGTACGGATGATAATGCTGATACCGAGGATGGTAACTTAACTTCTTCTGAAACACTAGGCGCATATGTTGCTCCAATAGGAGTTCCGGATGCATGGATTTCTCCTGATATTGAAAGTCCAGAGAGACCTAGCTCTTGGGAAACAGAACTAGCAGGTTATTATTTTGTTGAGTATGCTGTTGGATCAGATACTGATAATACCTACGGAACGCCAAGTTCTCCTCGTAAAACAATTCCAAATCCTGTTCCTGCAGGGTCTTATGTTGTTGTTGCTGGTAATTATAATTACATACAAAACGATATTAAACTAAGAGGAGAAGGCACAGGAGATACTTGGGTAGCTGGCGAAAGCGGACCTGTTTGGGTGGTAAGTGATTCAGAAAACAAAGCCGAAATAACAGATAAAAAAATGTTGCTATCAGGCAGTTATGTATATCTAGACGGATTTTATTTTCACTCTGGTGGTCGCATACAATTGGGTTCATATCAACCTGGTAGTCAGGTAGATCATATTTTGATTCGAAATAGTGAGATGAAGGGCGAAGTTGATGTTGCTGGTGGTGTCTTAATAAATACTGTTGGTTTAGAAGAAGGGCCAGCAAAAGATATTATCATCTACAATAATAAAGCACATAGAATAGGTCCTCTAGATTCTGATGTAGATATTGATGCACGTGGTTGCTCTATACAATCATATACCAGTAATATGTGGGTATTAGATAATGAATTTAGTAACTCATCTGCCGGACTTCAAGTAGAAGCTGGTTCATTGGCCAACCAAACAACAACACATCATATTTATATTTCCCGAAATCATATTTTTGATATTGCTCAAGCAGGTATTGGAATAAAATATGCTCTAGATATTATTATCAGTGAAAATGTGGTGCATGATATTATAGATACGCCGTGGTCTCCTTCAAAAGGAATTGGGTTTCAATATGCACCAGATCGTGTTTGGATTCTTTTTAATGAAATCTCTAATGTATACACGGGCATTCGTGGAGGTAGTGATAATGGCGGTGCAGGTACTAATGGTAAAAGTGTCTTTATAATCGGTAACCTTATAAAAGATGTAACTATAAACGGTACCGCGCATAATGGTGCTACAAGTGGGTTGGGAATAGAAATTAATAATGGCGCTACCCCAAGATATATCATTAATAATACTATCGTGAATAGTGATATTGGAGTTGCAAATGGCTATTATAATTCAACTATGTTTATCGAAAATAATATGATTTCTAACACAAAAGATTTTGATATAATGCTTGAAGATAGTTATTTGACAGGATCACAATCTACACTTAGAAATAATCATTTTGATGCTGAAGCTAAAATTACATGGAGTAATGGAGTTACTCATGATTTGGCAAGCTTTCAAACAGCTTTTAGTAAAGGTGAAGGGTGTATAAGCGCAAATCCTTTATTTGTTGATACTAGTGTAGAAGATTTCTCTTTGCAAGCATCTAGTGCAGCTATAGATGCTGCATTGCAGCCAAGTGACTTAACTTTTGATGTCTATGCTCATTTCGAATCCTTATACGGTCTTGATATTAGAGTTGATTTCAATCAAGTTTCTAGACCAAATAATGGATCGTGGGATATGGGTGCATTTGCAAATTAATTTCTACTTAAGTACGCAGTATTAAAAAGTAAATAAAAGGTGCGAGTACTCAAAAAAAATGGGTTTACGAGCACCTTATATAGTGATAATAACGTTTCCTTTTTTATGTCCCTGATCTACATATTCATGTGCCTTTACTATTTCAACTAACGAATAAGTTTGATCAATAAAAGGTATGTGTACCTGTTTCTGCCAGTTCTTTGTATTTTTCAGTTTACGTTATATACTTCTAATTCTATTTCAATCATGAACTCTGGCAATTCCAATTCTTTTACTCCAAGCCAGGACCCGGTTGGAAATTGAGTGGTATAAATTTCATTTCTATAAGCTGCAAATTCCAAGAACTTAGGCATGTTGGTGGTAAAGACATTTTCTACAATAACATCATCAAAGGTGCAGCCATAATATTTTAATATTTTCTCCAAATCTGCGTAACAGTTTTTCATTTGTTGTTCAAAATTACCTACAGCTGTTGCATTACCTTCGTCATCCATACTTACAGTACCGGATATTTTTATGTCGTTCCCTATTTTTACGGCATGTGAGTAACCATAGGCTTTTTCTACTTCTGGACGTAGGAGAAAGTATTCTGGAGTATCATTCTTAGCGATTATTGTTTCAGCCTCTTTTTCATTTTGCTGTAGATTACATCCAAGGAAAGTTATTGAAATTAGAACTATAATAATTCCAGTTTTAGAAAAAAATCATCTGTTCATATATGACTATTTAAAAGTTGATAATTTATTTACTGGTTGCATCTGCCAATTTCTTGGTATCGGCATATTGTTGAAAGGTTATCACTTTTCCATTTTTTAGTGACCAATGATGAGCTACTTGTGCATCGTACAGCGCACCATTGTTTTTCCTTTTGGCATCATACCGTAAAGTTGCAAGCACTTTGTCATTGTACATATTATGCAGTTCAATGTCTTTGAGGTTAAAGTATTCATGTTCTTCTCCAAGTCTGGCAAAGACACCATTTAATACGGCTTCCGGCCCTATGTATGGATTGCCATCTGCTAAGGAATTACTTTCTGCTTCATTCCAGACAACTTTTTCATCTAATAAGCCCAATACGGTTGGAATATCACCGGTAGCGAAGGATTTGTAAACACGGTCTATAATAGTTTCATTCATAATTTTTTCTATTCAATAGGTTTCAAAACAGTTGTATTTGCATTTAATTAAAAAATGCCGTGAAGTATCAAAATTCACGGCATTGATTTTACTTCTCCAGCATTGTCCTGTTGAAATAGATCATCTCGGATGATATTTTGCCTTCTTCATCAAAATCATCATTAATATGCATAGGGAGTGTAATTTCTTTCTTGTCTGATTTTCTGACCAAATGAAAATCCCACCAAGATAAAACGGACCTTCCGTTGCCCATTTCATATTCCAAGTAATCTGGATAGCCAATCATTTCTATACTTTTAATTTCAAAATTGTCAAGAAATTTTTGCCGTGTAGCTTTTACTTCATCTCTATTGCTGGGAGTATTAAAATCATCATTTATGTTATAAAACCGGGCGTCCTCGGAATAGTAACCAATAGCTTTGTCTAAATCTAAGTTTTCAAATGCATAGACCGCTTTACGTACGGTATTAATGTTGTCATGATGGTTGTAAATTGTACCGTTGGTACGGTCTACAAAACTTGCTCTCAACTCATCAAAAATGCTTTCGTTTAGATATTCGATCGTCATTTTAATTTTATTGTCTTTGGTAACTAAAACAAGACGATGTGCTGGCGAAGAAAATTTTACACCCGTAGTTTTATGGATGCCTTTTAATAAATCCCATGTTTGGACCCACACTTCATTGTTTTTGTTGTCCTCTTTGTACTCAACAGCATCAGGGTATGAACCAGGGTAATCGGATACGGAAAAATAATCTAGCTCATCAAACCAACGGTATGAATTTTTTATGAATTTTGCTTTTCCAGAGCCTTCGGGATTAGCTTTTGTGGAAAGTCCGTTATATGCCTTAAAATCATCCGTTAACATACTTGCTAACTTCGTAGTATCTCCTTTTACAAAAGCCTCCGTAAAACTAGCAACCACATCAATAGCGGGATGTTCGTTATAAACTGTTCCGTTTTTCTTTTGAGCAAATGTGATGAGCGATGTCATCATGACGAGCATAAAAATTGTTTTTTTCATTGTACTTGGTTTAAATTATTAGATTGGTTAAGTTTTTTGGAGTATTACTTTCTAAAACACTAGTACTAGAATTGCTACAGTATTAGAGAAATATCTCTATCTGAAAATTATTTACACATTATTTTATATAGTACTCTTCTGGGGAGAATGGTTTATCCTTGTTTAACTTAAGGATGGGGGAGTATACTAATCGCAATTTTACCGTTGGCTACTTATATTGTAATAGAGTAAGGAGCAGATGTTCCTTTTTTAGTCTCTATAAATTGGTATCAACTATCCATTATTATTTTAAAGAAATAGATAATTTATAGAAAAGACAGTTATTTAGGGACGAATAGGATTTTAAATTGTCCGAAACCCTCTATTTATTTATCAAAGCGTTAATGGAAGAGGAAGTCACTCATCAAAAAAGTTGATTCCTAATTAATTACTGTACCTAAAAAATGGGTGGAAGCTTTTAACCCGTTTCTAGTAATATACAGACCTAAGAAAATACCTTACTTTAAGAATTGATGATTCTATGAATTTTTAAATTGAGAAAAAATATGTCTTAATGAATATTGTAGGTAGGAAAATAGTACTATTAAAAGGATAGCAAAAACGTTTTTAGTGTTCCCATTATACTCTCTCCAATCATGTCAATTAAACATTTGCCGAGGTAGTTGTTATAGTATGCACTGTACTTAAACTCTTTTCCCGCTTAGTAATTAAGTAATTCTTTTCGCTTTTTGAGAACCTGCATGTATCAACTTTCAATAAAAAAGCATCAAAATCGGAATGGACTATTCAGTACGTTTCCAGACCTCATTATATTGATTTCCTTCTCCTATTTGTGTCATGGTATCTCCTTCTATCTTAATTTTAAGCATGAAAGATTGGTGAATTAGGTTCATAGTACTTTCATTGGCAAATAATATGGTTTCGGTATATATACCATTTTCAATTGTATAAGTCCCACCATGATGAAAAACAACTTCTCCTGTTTTAGGGTCTGATTGGGTTATTTGCCAATGTTTCCCCACAATTGTTTTGATTCTATTAGAAACAGCTAAACCTGAATCTTCACCATTAAGATTTTTTTGATAGACCCATGTACCAATAAGATTTTTACCAAGCTCCTCGTCACTAACGCTATTTTGAGCATAAAGCTGATTTCCTATTGATAAGCTCATAAATGCAATCAGGCAAATTAAATTAGATTTTGTTAGGTTTCGTAACATGCTAGAGTAGTTTAGTTTATTTACTAAAGAATTTTCCTATAAATATATGTAATTAAATTACTTAATTTACCAAGGTTTATCATATAAATGTAAAAACATCGAGAGATGCTATTTTTTTAAGTAGTGTGTTGGGTAAAAAATGAAATAGCAACTAAATGTATCGTAAAGAGCTATATATGTACTAATTAAGCGGGTCATACTTCAATAATAACATTGCCTAGTTTGCGTCCGCGGTCAACATAGGCGTGCGCATTTACGATGTCTTCCAACGGAAAAGTTTTGTCAATAAAAGGAATGAGTTTTCCCTCCTCGGCGAGTGTTCTAATTTTTGAAAGGTGTTCAGGTTTTTCTTTGGTCAGCATTTTTACAGAAACGAATTTTCCACCTTTATTTAGTACTTTTTTTGCTTTTGATTTTGAGGTTTTTCCAACGGCATCAAAAACAATATCGAACTTATCTTTTAAAAGGGAATAGTCGTCTTTTTTATAATCCAGCAGGTCGTCCGCTCCAAGAGATTGTACCATCTCAAAATTTGGGCCACTGCATACTCCAGTAACAGAAGCACCCTGTTGCTTGGCAAGTTGAACGGCATAACTTCCTACGCTGCCAGAGGCACCATAAATGAGTACTTTTTTAGATTTGCTTACTTCTGCTTTCTCCAATAAGTACATAGCCGTCATGGCTCCAATAGGTAGGGCGGCAGCTTCTTTAAAACTGAGGTTTTTAGGTTTAATAGTAACCACACCATGTTTCCATTGTTGTGGCAAACAAATATATTCTGCATAAGAACCAGCATTGAGCATTGTTGTAGTCCCAAAAATGTGGTCACCAATAGCAAACTTGGTTACATTTTTCCCCTTGTCTTGGACCACTCCAGATAATTCATGACCCAAGATGCTCTTTTTTGGTTTAAAAAGTCCGAATATAAGCCTTGCGGGTAACCAGAAAAGTGCCGGAAAATCTGAACTACGTAGTCGCACATCGCCAGAGGTTACTGTTGCGGCATGAATTTTCACCAGAATTTCGTTGTCCTTTGGACTTGGTTTATCCACTTCCATTAACTTAAGAACTTCTGGCGGACCATATTCTGTATAAACTGCAGCTCTCATAAGAATTTGTGCTTAGGTGGCTTCCAACACTTCGTGTACAGTTAGATGCACATTTTAAGCACTTAATTTAGTGAATACAAACTAAATAAAAGATTCGCGAGTATTTTTTAAAAGGAAGTAAGTACTTAGAATACAGCATATGTAGTGTTATGCCAAGTTCTTTTTAGGCATTGGTCAATTCGGTCAGATATGCTTTTGTATATTTTTCTCCAAAATTGTCAATGGTAATAGCTAATGCCAAATGTATAATGAGAGCAGAAAATACTCCTAAAAGCAACGATTTGTCATTTATGAAAGACATAGCCAAACTAAGAACTACAATTAAAATGCCGTAGATTAATTTCAGTCTAAAAAAACTGGTCAGCGCTTTTTCTGTTGTTATGGATTCGGTTGCTATAAATCCAGTAACATCACTTTCATAAGTAGAAATTTTAGTATCTATTTTTTGTTGGTATTTAATGTACGTAGGGAACATCATAACCATCTCTAAAACCCCTATGACTATCAATGTTATGGCAAAGCTTTTATGAGTAGAGAATATTAAAAAAAGTAGTCCAACAATCAATGAAATTGCCCCCAATATACCTGCGGATAAAAACAACGATTTTTCACTGTTTAAAAATTCTAGTATCCATTCCATAGGTGTAGTGTTGTTTTTCAAGTGAGCTGTGTTTTGGCTGTAAAATTACGGAAACCCTTTGGTAGAATTTACAGCTTTTTTATAGGCACTGACTACTCTTTTTGATTTTGTTTATTGAGAGACCAATTTGTTGTCTGCGGAATTAAAAATTTATCGTTTGAACCTAATATATAATAAAACTAATGCATGGCTTAACTAAATAAAAGAATGTTTTATTCGTTCAATCTTCTCTAAACTTTAAAAAAGAAATAGATGAAGCGTAAGTTTATTATCCCAAGTCTTGTATTAGCATGTAGTACCTTTTTTATTTCCTGTTCAACAGATGACTCAGATTCCACAGAAGAAGAAGGTTCAACAGAAGCTGAAATTAGTACGGCAGCTGTTTCAGGTTTTTTAAATTCTGTAGCCTTTGCTCCTGCAACTACCCATTTTACAAAAGGAGAAAGTTTTGGAGATGCAGGTTATGAATTCAAACTTTTTAGTGAAACAAAAGAATGTGATGAGTTTCAATCTATAGGAGATATTTCTTTTTTCGTAGCATCGGACACAGAATTAGCACCTGGCGAATATGATGGAAAAGGCCCTTATTTTTTCTATAAAGATGGAGAGGATTCCGGAACTTCTTCCTTTTTTGGAGCAAGTGTTGTTATTACGGAAGTTACAGAGACTACTATCTCAGGAAGAGTAAAAGGTGGAGATTCCAAAGAGGAAAATGATATAGAAGGTTCTTTTATGGCTACACTTTGCCAAAAATAATAGATACTATTTTCAACAAAAAGGTGAAGCTATTGGCTTCACCTTTTTTTTTGTTCTTTAAATTTTGAAAATAGGTATTCATAAATGGTTTCAACTGTACTTGTTATTCCAATGGGGTTTTCATCATTCTATAGGGCTCCAGGGTATTTAAGTCCAGAATTTCATTAGTATTACCGTCTAGGTTATCTATTTGTGTATTCGTTATAAAATAGATGTACCCGTCGCAAATGTCAAAAGTGGTAGGAATTCTGAAACGCTCTGTAAACTCTACTAATTTTTTACTTTTTAGAATTTCCGTACCAGTAGAATTAAGTTCAAATTTAAACAGTCCGTTTTGTGATTGTTCACCCCAGCCGTTTACGATTCCGTATAAATTATTTTTATAATATTTTAAGCCATCAATACTGGAATACTCCTCTTTTGGTTTATTCAGTAGTTTTTTAGACGCTGTTTCTATAACAGCTATTCCGTTGTCTGATGCTAGGTATAAATAGTTGTCATTAGCGGAAATAGTGATACCGTTGGAGTAGGGAACAGCTTCAGAATCCCAATAAATCTGAACGGTTTTACCAGGTCTTTGAATGCTATAGATTTTATTGCTTTGAGAATCTGTGATAAAAATTTGGTTAGTAGTGCTTATAGCCAAATCATTCCAATAGTGAGAAACGGAATCCTTAATAGAGTAAGAATCAATTAAAGCTCCAGTGGAAAGTTGTAGGAGTAAGAGGATACTTTTACTTTTTCCTTCTGGTAAATTATTGCCTAGAGCGTATAAGGTATCTCCTTTGATTGTCATTCCAAAGCCAGACAGATAGTTATATTCGTTAGTTTCTAGAAATGTCTTAGGATTACTCCCATTAATAGAGCTACTTACTATTTTGTTATTTTTAAGACTGTTCAGATATACTTTTTCAGTACGGCTGTCTATGGCAATGCCTTCTGGTAACAAGTCCTTTTGAAAGTTCAATTGAATCAATTCTGGTTTCGTATCCACGCATGACAAAAGACTTATAAAGACTGAAACTACAAGAATTGACTTTGGATTTAGTGCTTTTAGCATTCGTAAATATCTAAGAGTTTTAAATTAGTAATAATAGCCATATTTATTATGGTCATTATGGGTGACAAGCATTAATCATTTGTAATTCTATCAATCTCATTTTGTATCATTTTTTCTGTAACCGTAATATCTCTAATCAATAGTTTTAGAAGTTCTTTTTTATCTATTCCTGTTTCTTTTGTATTTGGATAAATAAAATTCAATAGATATTCACCCTTCATGCGTAAAGTCTCTTTTTGTTCTTCAATATTCGCCAAAGCAGATATTTTTTCATAATCCATTAATTCAATTTTTGAATTGGAAATAGCCTTCCAAGAATTAATTTTTATTGAAGGAATCTTAATGCCCTCAGCCTTTAGTATTATCTCTAAAATAGATGTTGAGTCGTTTTTTAAATAAAAATCTACAGTGTCAATAAGAGATTCTTGTACAACTAATTTCTCGGTGATATCTTCATTGGTTTCAGCTAATTCCTTATTGATAGATGAGAATATTTGATTGATATATTTCTTGTCTTTTCTATCTTCATTCCAATTATTAATATACATGGCTATCAAAATACCCGCTATTATGGGAACTATTTCTTTGATAAATGCTAAGATGTTTTTTTTCATATTTAGAGATGTATTTTAAATTTTTACGATTAGATAGTATGAATAAAAACGAAATCTACTTCATACCTCATACAAAGGAAATTAGTTGTTATTATTTGGTTATATAGCCCCAGAAAAAACCAATAAGCACAGGTATCAAGAATAATAAAAGAAGTACTCCAACAAATTTAAAAATTCTTAATAACAGTTGACCAAATGTGAGCTGATACAGCTTTTTGTAAGTGTAGCTATAATACAAAATTGGAAGTAGCATAATGAAGCTAAAAAATAAATTTACACTTATTGTGAGGCTTAAAATAAATGACAAAAGACCTAAGAAAGACAGTATGCTTTGTAGGTATATATTAGTTACTAGATGCTCGCCAAAGTTATAGGGATTGCCAAAAACAATGCGTGCAATAAGTGTGTAAAATGGTAAAAAGAAAAAAACCATAAGGTTATAGTACTTCAATGAAAAGACATTAATAGAATCACTAAATTCATCTTGATTTTTATACCCAAATATAGGTGCTTCTTTGATATTACTTTTATCTATAGTAGGTGCTAGAGTTTCTGACTTTTCGATTTGTTCTGTGCCAAGGTTCTTTGACATTAGCTTGTATTGTTCAGAATACTGGCTAAAAGTAAATACTGAAATAGCGGTAATAATTGCAAGAAGAGAAAAAGGGTTTGCAAATTTCTTTCTTGTTCCGTTTATGTATTCTTGAATAACTACTTGAGGTTTGTAAATTAAATACCTCAAGGTGACAACAAAGTTGCTGTCCCAACCTAAAGCAACCAGTAAGTGTGAGAATAAACTTTTTAAAGTTATCCGCTCTTTAATTATTTTTGCGCCACATTCATTACAATAATTATCTTCTTCACTAATTGTAGAATTACAATTTTTACAGTTTGCCATGTATCACCTACGTATTATTTAATAACCTAGCTGTATGAAGAGATAGAAGATTATTAAATTAAATTCTCGACTAAAATACAAATTTAGTTTACTTATGAAAGTGCTAATTTCTTACAAAGGAAGTTTAAGATAATAGTTCCGAGTAAATTTTACTGTTCATCTTCAAAAATGGTCTCGGCAAATCCGGTGTTTGTTTTTAAATTCTTGAATTTGCCTTTAGAAAGTTCAAATTCCGCTCTGCGGTTTTTTTCCTTGCCTTCAGGCTGGGAGTTGTCGGCAATGGGCTTTCCTCCTCCATGACCAATAAATTTTAAACGTTCTTTGGCAGCACCCAATAGAACTAGGTATTCAGTTATGGCCAATGCCCGTTTTGTAGAAAGTGATTTATTGTACTGGTCCGATCCGTCAGTATCAGTATGTGTATGAACGGTTAAATGTAATGAAGGATTTTTTTTCAATTTATCTGCCAAAATTTGAAGACTTTTCTTGGCCTTCTCATCCAAAGAATATTCGTCGGTCTTAAAAAGGACATCATTTAGTACATAGTTAGTGTCCAGCAGAAAATCCCTATCAAAAGGATCATTCATAACCGGTTTAATCGATACCATGTCCAAATAATAATAGCCAGCACTTTTAATTCCTTTAGTAGTGGTCTTTACAGTAGATTGGTTGTTTCTAAAGTTACCGATCGTTAAAAAACGTTCACCTCCCCTTGCTTTTGTTCTGAAGGATATAAACATCCATTCCTCTTTGTCTGCAAAGTACTTGGGGTTGCCAATCTCTGTAAAATTGATCACTCGTGATTCTGTCTTTTTATATTTTAATAGAGATTTGGAATTTGCCGTATTAAGTTCGTTTTCAGAGAATAGAACTCCTATATATTTTATACCATACTGAGATTTTTCTGCCAAACTAATATAAAAACTGATAATATATTCAGTATCCTTTATAAGAGGTTCCATTAATTGCCCCTGCGCAAATTCACGATAATCATTGGCAGCAAACAAATAAAAGCCTAAATATCCCAACCCGTTTTTTGGTTGCTGATTACCATTAAAGTTATAGGGCACGCCCATTGCAACGCTACAGGTATTAAAGTAATCAGTAGTTCCGTCTGTGGGTACGGACCATCCTACTATGTTATCCTTTGCAATACCCAAATTATCAGGGCAAGCAATAAATTCCTCAAAGCTTGGGTTTACCACAAGATTTTGGGAATGGCACAATGCTGTGCATATCAATAGAAGAAAGATTACTATGTTTTTACAAGAAATCGGGGGTATGTAATTTATTACCATATAGTTTTATAGGTTTATTCTTACATAAATTTAACGTTTACTAAAGTCTATTATTGTTAAAACCAGTGTTTTAGGTCTTGTTCATGTCGGTTTTGTATGACGTTTTTACGTTCTAATCTCTGTAAGTTTCACTTGCTAATCGACAAATGACCAACAGCCTTTATTTTTTCTATAATTGATGGGTTTAAACCGAAACTTTACTCCAATTTAGTGTACTTTTTGACATGCTAGGTTCTTATAAACAGAGTTTGAAGTGTTTAATCTAGGCCTTATCCTTCTTCTTTCCCAGTAGACCTAAGAGAGCAATGGCTGGACCTAAAGCTAAAATGGTAAAGAGGTAGGTGACATCAATTGTCTCCGCTAAGGCAGAAAGCAATTGTATGCTAAAAATACTAACGGCAAAACCAATGCAGTTTACGAGGGTTAATGCCGTACCTTTTAATTCTGGTGGTACTGAGCCGGCTACTAAGTTTGAGAACTGAGGGGAATCTGCCGTAACCGCCATACCCCAAAGACACCATCCTATTAAAAATAATTCAGAGGGTAGTACAAAGAGTACGGGAGAAAGCAAGCAGAATAGACCGGATAGAAGCAATGAAATTACCGCCACTTTACGACTGCCAGTTCGCAATGAGATTAATCCACCTAAAACGCATGAAAGTCCGCCTAAGGCAATAATAACTCCTGTATATAAGGGAATGGAAAGCTCCGCGCCACTTATGATATTATAAGTTTGGATGGCTAGTGGCGTAAATGCCCAAAAGGCATAGAGTTCCCACATATGACCAAAATAACCAAATGCTGCTTGTCTAAAACTGTGGAGTTTAAAAAGTAGGGGTCCCGCACCTAATGAAAGCTTGGCACTAGGTTTACGGAATGGCCCATTGGGAACAAACGCCCATAATATTAACCCACCTGCAATAGCTAGTGCGGAGGTGATCATTATAACCAAAGTAAAATCACTACCTAAACTAGTACCGCTCACAAAATAAGGAAATGCAGTTCCTAAAACGAGTGCGCCTACCAAATAACCTAGAGCTTTACCTAGTCCTTTTTGGTAGTAATCTGCTGCTATTTTCATTCCTACCGGATAAATACCAGCAAGAAAAAAACCCGTACCAAAACGTGCAAAGAGAAGAGTCCACTTAGATAGAACTTCGGAAAGCAAAAGGAAGTTACAAGCTGCTGCCAAAATAGAGCAAATCATAAATACACGGGAAGGTGAAAACCTATCGGCAATCATAAAAAGACCAAAAACTAAAGTGCCTATAATAAAACCAAATTGCACGGAAGACAGCACATAACCAATAATTTCAGGACCTAATCCTGTTTTAAGAGTAAGCTCGTCCACAATGGCATTGCCTGCAAACCATAAGGAGGTGCAAGCAAATTGCGAGAGAATAATTATTGGGAGTATATGGGTGCGCGGCTTCAATAGAACTTACCGAACAAAAGTAACTTTGGCAATTTTACCGTTTTCCACTTCGTAAATGGCAACCACCCAATGGGTTTCTTTATTTATGGTAACCTTTTCTTTATCTATTATTTTATTACCAATAATAATGCGGTTTTTAATTTTACAGTGTAGGTTAGGAGTGGATTCAAAGAAAGCGCCATACCTTTCCTTTAATGCTTCTTTGCCCTCAAGACTTAGTTCATTTGGGAAATTAAACACTTGTATGTCTTCTGAATACGTGTTTAAAAAAGCTTTCAGATCTCTAGCATTGTAGGCATCTAGTTGATTCTGTACAATAGCCTCCGGAGTTTGTTCTACCACAAGAGATAAGTGGCTTCCGTTTGGGCTTACTGCAATACGGCTAATGTTGTTTAGTCCTTTTTTGTCCAATCGTAAAAAGCGTTTCCATTCTTTACTTTCTTCAGGGGCAATCTCCATTAATGTTTTATTATCGGCAGCAATAATATGGCCATTATCAAGCCAACAGATGTCGTCAATATTCTTGAACATTGTGGTGATGGTTTTAATCTTGCCCGTTTTTGGGTCTAAAGATTTCACTTCCCAAGGGTCATTTTTCTTACTAATAAAACTAATGAGGTTCTTTCCTGGAATTTTATGAAGCGAACGACCTACATTGCTGCAAATAGTATCATGGCTTCCATTTTTAATATTAGAAACTACTAAATCAAGACCTTCATTTCCCAGCGCTGCGGATACAATCGTTTCTTCATCAAACCAAACGTGGTAGCCTATACTAAGGTCCTTAAGAATTTCGGTATATGTACCGTCCCAAATACTGTATTTATAGAGGCGTTGTAAACCTGTAGTATCCAAACGAATTGCAGAAGTGGAGTTCTTACCCGGAATTTTTAAAGGGGAATACTCGCTGCCCTGTGGTGTGTCCGAAATATAGGTTAGCGCACCAGATTTTACATCGTACTTGGCAATGTCTGTCTGTCCCCTCCTAGTAGATGAGAATAAAATGGTGTTCTCGTTATAGAATGATGGTTGGTTATCATACCCTTCATTATTGCTTATGTTTCTTGGGTTGACCATTTCGGTCTTACCGTTTACCGTCTTTATGTCCAAAAGATATACTTCCGTATTCTGTTGGGCCTGAAGGTTCGGTAAAGAAAATAGCAAAGCTATTATTAGAACGTATTTTATTCTCATCTGGCTGGTTTGTCTATTACAGTTTAGCAAATTTCTGTAAAAGATCTCTAACTTTTAGTGTATTCTCTACGTAAAATCTAGCGGAGGTCTGCTGGCGACCCACTTTTACGGTAACTGTGCTTTCGGGTAGTTCTTGAAACATGAACTCATCAGTCCAATCATCACCAATTGCAAAAACAAAATCATATTCATCTTCGCCAAGTATACGTGTAGAAGCGCGACCTTTGTTTACATTACTGCTCTTAACTTCAACAACTTTATTTCCGTTAAGTAAGCTTAAGTCGTCTGTGCCTATAAGGCTGGTTAACGTTTCAGAAAGTTCCATGGCTCTTTTTTCACCAAAATCTGGATCGGTCTTTCTATAGTGCCAAGCCAAGCTGTAGTTTTTCTCTTCAATAAAACTTCCAGGTGTACGATCAACAAAGGACTCCAATACGGGGCGCACATGCTCCATCCAATCGTTCTTTACGTTTTCTAACATTCTAAAAGGTTCTCCTTCTTGGGAAATCCAAACACCATGTTCAACAATCATGTTGTATTTTTTAGGCAAGAACCATTCGGTAAAAGTGTCTTTATCTCTTCCGCTTATCAAATAAAGAACAGTACCGGGTTGGCTATTTAACTTGTCCAAAAGTTTGTATAATTGTTCATCTGGACTAGCTTTTTGAGGGTCATTGTGAAAACCGGCTAAGGTGCCATCATAATCTAAGAACAGCAATCTCTTTTTAGCTTTTGTATATTTTTCTGATATTGATTCAAAGATTTTATCGGTTAGCTTATGAGAAACATTCGCTGCTTCACGTTCTTTCTGAGATTTTAAGGAAGTCATGAAATCATTTGCCCATTTCTCTACGTTATAGCGCGCTAATCTTTTTTGTAATACTGAATTTCGCGCTTTTTGCTCCTCCACTGGCATATTTATAGCTTCATCCAATGCATCTGCGGTCTGTTCAAAATTATTAGGGTTAACGAGTAATGATTCATTCATTTCGTTCGCAGAACCCGCCATTTCACTTAAAATTAAAACACCGGTCTGATCTGTACGTGTAGCAATGTATTCTTTGGCAACAAGATTCATACCGTCGCGTAACGGCGTAAGCCAAGCAATATCACTAGAAGTATATAAGTCAATGAGGTTTTCAAATGGCATAGAGCGGTAGAAATACCAAATAGGCGTCCAGCTTACGGTTGAAAATTCACCGTTAATTCTACCTACCAATTCATCTATTTCTCTTTTTAATAATTGGTACTGTGGTACGTTAGAACGCGAAGGAACTGCCAATATAATAAGCCTTACCTTTTCTTTGTACTGTGGGTATTTGTTTAAGAAATACTCAAAAGCGTTAAGTCGTTTCGCAATACCTTTACTGTAATCCAAACGGTCTATAGACAAAATGAATTTAGCGTCTGGATCAGTTTCTTGATGTGTATTAAGTCGCTGTTGCAGCTCAGATTGTTCGTTTTTTGATTTATTATAATGAATTTTAGCCGCATCGCTGAATTTCTTGTAATCGATACCCATGGGAAAAGAATCAACTTTAATCACATGGTCGCCCATAGTAATATCGTTGAAACTAACCTCAAGCCCTAACAAACGTCTTACGGAACTAAGAAAGTGTCTTTCATAATCATAAGTGTGGAAACCTATAAGGTCAGAACCAAGTACACCTTCCAATAGCTCTTCACGCCAAGGTAGGGTTC
Organism: Zobellia barbeyronii; assembly: GCF_018603515.1. Classification (GTDB taxonomy): domain Bacteria; phylum Bacteroidota; class Bacteroidia; order Flavobacteriales; family Flavobacteriaceae; genus Zobellia; species Zobellia barbeyronii. The sequence goes on along the minus strand of NZ_JACATN010000002.1, from coordinate 708,370 downwards.
TGAAAATTTCGAATGAAGGAAACGGAATGTGTAAAAAGAAACCTATGGATACATCCGGTCTTTCTTTCCGCACCATCTGTGGTACTAACATAAGTTGGTAATCATGTACCCAAATAGTATCACCATCCTCTGTATTTGCCAAAATAGCATCGGCAAATTTTTGGTTCACCTCTTTATAGGTATTCCAATAATCTAGCTGAAACTCTGAATATTCTAAAAAGTAGTGGAATAAAGGCCAAATGGTTCTATTACTGAATCCGTAGTAAAATCCATCTACTTCCTTTTCGGTAAGCTTTACTTTAGAAGAACCGTGTTCAGCAAGTGCAGCGTCTATTTTAGGCTCCAGTTCTTTTGGAATTTCCTCTTCGGTAAGTCCGCTCCAGCCAATCCAAAGGCTATCGCCACCTGAATGGACGGACTTCATTCCCGTTGCCAGACCACCAACACTTGGTATTGCAGTTATGTCTCCGTTGCTAATTTGTAATTGAACGGGTAGTCTATTTGAGATTATGATAGTTTTGCCCATAAATTGGATATTTTGCGGTGTTTTATATTTAATTTCTCTAAATTTCGTGAAAAAGAAGGGTAATTACAATACGTTACCCTATTGAATCAACAATTTTATTGAATGGATAATTTAGACTACGGAATAATAGGAAATTGCCGAAGTGCAGCGTTAATATCGAAAACTGGGAGCGTAGATTGGTGCTGTTTGCCAGAATTTGATTCGCCATCGGTATTTGCAAAGCTCTTAGATGAGGAAATAGGAGGTAGTTTTGAAGTGTTGGTAGACGATTCATATACTATTGACCAGAAATACGAACCACGTACTTGTATTTTAATAACGAAATTCACTGATGGTGATGATTGTTTTGAAATTCATGATTTTATGCCACGGTACCATAAAGAGGATGGCACGTATGTAGCTCCTCCGGAATTTGTGAGATATATTAAGCTAGTTGCAGGTACTCCTAAATTTAAAGTCGTGTATGACCCTAAGTTGGAATATGCGGCCGGTGAAACAAAAAGCTATATTAAAAGTGATTTTATAGCCAGTCTAACCCATGACGTTAAATTTGATACTGTTTTTCTCTATACCTCTTTTGATAAAGAAGCTGTTCTAGAAGGGAAAGAACTGACCCTTACCGAAGACGGCTTTTTCTTGATGGGTTATAATGAAAAAATTTTTCCAACTACTACAGCTAAGGCCTATCTAGAATTACAAAGCACCAAGGTATATTGGTTAAACTGGTCTACAAAAACACCAACGTACAAGAAGTTCAATGAAGAGATTTCAAGAAGCGCATTGACCTTGAAACTTTTGAGTTACGATAAAACTGGAGCCGTTTTGGCTGCAGCTACCACTTCTTTACCAGAAACCATAGGTGAGGTGAGGAACTGGGATTATCGTTTTTGCTGGATTCGCGATGCCTCTATGGTTATAAAAGTAGTTTCAGAACTTGGTCATAAGAATGTCGCCAGACGTTACTTGAAATTCATTATTGATTTGATTCCTGACAAGGCAGAGAAACTGCAAATCATGTATGGGATCAACAAAGAGAAAAAATTAACCGAAGAAACGTTGGAGCACTTAAGTGGCTACAAAGGTTCAAAACCTGTACGTGTTGGTAATGCCGCTTATCATCAAAAACAAAACGATATCTATGGTATTTTAATGGATGTCATTTATGAACAGATGGTAAAATTTAGTGTAGATATTGAAAACGGTGAAGATTTATGGTCTATTACCAAAGGTATTGTATGGATTGTTGGAAACCATTGGCATGAAGCCGATAAGGGAATTTGGGAGTTCCGTACCGAAGACAGACACTTTACCTTTTCTAAGGTGCTATGTTGGACCGCTATAGATAGAGCGATAAAAGTAGCCGAAATGCTTGGTAAAAAGCATAAAATAGAAAAGTGGAAGCCACTTCGTGAAGAAATCTGGAACGATATTTACGAAAATGCTTGGAACGAAGAAGTAGGGGCTTATACGCAATCTTATGGGTCTAAAGACTTAGATGCTTCTGTTTTACTTATGGAATCTTATGGTTGTGTAAATGCTTCCGATGAGCGCTATAAAAAGACGGTAAGGGCAATTGGTAAAGATTTGAGTAATGACGGTCTTCTATATCGTTATAAGAATGAAGACGATTTTGGACTGCCTTCATCTTCTTTTACAGTCTGTACATTCTGGTATGTAAATAGTCTGTTTAAAATTGGAGAGCACGATAAAGCGCTTGAGCAATTTGAGAAATTATTGAGCTACAGTAACCATTTAGGTCTTTTTAGTGAAGATTTGGATTTTAAAACAAAAAGGTTATTGGGGAATTTCCCGCAAGCCTACTCGCATTTAGCCTTAATTGAATGTGCTGTGAACTTTGCTAAAAAAGAAAGTACAGAAGATATTAAAGAATCTATGCGAAGCTAAAATCTAGCTTACTATGGAACATAAAAAAAGCACCCCAATGGGGTGCTTTTAAGTTATAACAACAAACACTTGAGTTATATACTAATCAAAAGTATATGCATTATCAGCGGCAACTCTGTCCGCGATTTCCGTACGTAGTGCTACTACATTAGGATTGTTCGTGTATTTAGTGAAGCGTTTCAAGCCCATTAGCATCATGCGTTGTTCATCGCCTTCAGCAAAAGAAATAATAGCTTCCTTACCTTTTTGTATAATAGTCTCAGTAGCACTGTATAGATATAGTCTAGACATAGCTATTTGAGTTTTTTGAGAATCTTCACCAGAACGTTTGGCATTTTTCTCGGTTCTTAAGATGGTACTTTCAGCCATATATACTTCAATAAGAATATCTGCTGCAGAAAGCATCAATTGCTGATGATTTTCTAAATCTGGACCATATTTTTGTACGGCACTACCGGCAACCATTAAGAAAACTTTCTTCAATCTCTTTATTAAATCTTTCTCTTCAGCAAAAAGTTCAGAGAAGTCAGGAGTGTCAAAAGAAGGAATTCCCATTAATTCTTCACCAACTGCAGATGCAGGACCTAATAAATCCACATGGCCTTTCATTGCTTTCTTAACAAGCATACCCACTGCGAGCATTCTGTTAATTTCATTAGTACCTTCATAAATACGAGCAATACGAGCATCTCTCCATGCTTTCTCCATAGGAGCATCGGCACTAAAGCCCATTCCACCAAATATCTGAACACCTTCATCAGTTGTGTTTTGAACATCTTCAGAAACAGCAACCTTTAAGATAGAACATTCTATGGCGTATTCCTCAACACCTTTTAATTCAGCTTCTTGATGTGTATTACCTTCCGCTTCACGGATAGCAATACGGTCTTCAATATTTTTGGCAGCACGATAACTAGCAGATTCACCAGCATATGCGTTGGTAGCCATATTTGCGATTTTAGCTTTAATAGCACCAAAATTCATAATTGGTGTCTTAAACTGAATACGCTCATTGGCATATACAACCGCTTCTTTGATGACTCTTCTTTGAGCATCTAAACAAGCTGCAGCTAGTTTAATACGGCCAATATTTAAAGCATTCATGGCTATTTTAAATCCATTGCCACGTTCAGAAAGCATATTTTCAACTGGTACTTTCGTGTCGCTGAAAAATACTTGGCGAGTAGAGGAGGAGTGAATACCTAATTTCTTCTCTTCGTCTCCTAATGTAATACCGTTATCAGGTTTGTTTTCAACAATAAACCCTGTGATATTCTTATCATCCCCAATTCTTGCGAAAACAATGAACATGCTGCAAAACCCAGCATTTGAAATCCACATTTTTTGTCCGGAGATGCTATAATGTTTTCCGTCTTCGGAAAGTACCGCTTTTGTTTTACCAGAATTGGCATCAGAACCTGCACCAGGCTCCGTTAAACAATAAGCGCCAAACCATTCACCAGAAGCTAATTTTGGAACATACTTTTGTTTTTGCTCTTCGGATCCGTACAAAGTAATTGGCATAGTACCAATACCTGTATGTGCACCAAAAGCTGTACTAAATGAACCTGTAGCACCTGAAATATAATCACAAACTAACATGGTAGAAACAAAGCCCATGCCCATTCCGCCATATGATTCAGGAACAGCAACACTTAAAAGTCCAAGCTCACCTGCTTTACGCATACATTCTTCTGTATAAGCGTAATCTTTCTTCTCAAAGCGTTCCCAATGTGCCCATAGTTCGCGATCAACGAATTCTTTGGTACTGTCACGCATCATTTTTTGCTCTTCACTTAAATCTTCTAAAGTGAAGATGTCTTCGCAGTTGGTCTCTTTTACCAAAAACTGACCACCACGTAGAATTTCTTTGCTCATAGTTTTATACTTAATGTTAGTTGTCTTGTATTAGTTCAAAAATTCATATATACCGGCAGCACCCTGTCCTGTACCCACACACATGGTTACCATACCATACTTGCCTTGCATATTTCGTTTTCTCATTTCATCAAAAAGTTGCACGGATAATTTACCACCGGTACAGCCCAATGGGTGACCTAGTGCAATAGCACCTCCGTTTACGTTTACGATATCCTTGTTAAGACCAAGTTCACGTATTACGGCAAGTGATTGCGAAGCAAACGCCTCGTTTAACTCAATTAATTCAATATCATTTTGTTTTAAACCTGCTTGCTTCAAAGCCTTTGGAATGGCTGCAATTGGACCGATACCCATAATTCTTGGAGGCACACCGGCAGCAGCATAGTTCACCATACGAGCAATAGGTTCAAGATTTAATTCTTTTACCATGTCTTCGCTCATAACCATTACGAACGCTGCACCATCACTCATTTGTGATGAGTTACCTGCAGTAACACTTCCGCCAGCAGCAAAAACTGGACGCAATTTGTTTAAAACCTCTATTGAAGTTCCCTTTCTTGGTCCTTCATCTTTATTTACTGTGTACTTTCTAGTGGCTTTCTTTCCATTTTCATCAATGTAAGTTTGCTCTACTTCAATAGGAACAATCTGATCTTGAAAACGGTCTTCTGCCTGAGCCTTTAGAGCTTTCATGTGAGAGTTGTAAGCAAACTCATCTTGATCTTCACGAGATACTTTGTACTCGTTCGCTACTGCTTCGGCGGTGTTTCCCATACCCCAGTAGTAATCTTCATGACCTTCACTTACTAAATCGTAGTTCAATTCAGTTTTATATCCCGTCATTGGTACAGAACTCATACTTTCAGCACCACCAGCTATAATACAATCGGCCATTCCCGACTGAATTTTTGCTGTAGCAATACCAATAGTTTCTATACCTGAAGAACAAAAACGGTTTACCGTAACACCAGGAACGTCAACAATGTCTAATCCCATTAATGAAATCAGCCTAGCCATGTTCAGACCCTGCGATCCTTCTGGCATTGCGTTACCAACGATGACATCATCAATCCGTTTTTTATCAAAATCCGGCAATTCTTTCATCATGTATTCAATGGTCTCCGCGGCGAGCTCATCTGTCCGCTTAAATCTGAAAACACCTTTCGGAGCTTTTCCGACAGCCGTTCTGTATGCTTTAACTATATATGCAGTTTTCATGTGTTTAATTTCTTAAAGGTTTACCTGTCTTTAACATGTGTTGGATACGCTCGAGCGTTTTACGTTCGGTACAAAGCGATAAGAAAGCCTCACGCTCCAAATCCAATAGGTATTGTTCGTTTACCAAAGTAGGCTCCGACAAATCGCCACCAGCCATTACATAGGCCAGTTTGTTTGCAATTTTCTTATCGTGCTCACTTATGTAGTGGCTAGCTTCCATAGAATCCGTACCTACTAAGAACATACCTAAAGCTTGTTTACCAAGAACTTTAATATCTGTTCGTTTAACCGGTTGCGTATACCCAGATTCAGCCATTAGTTTGGCGTGTGCTTTTGCAGTTGCAATCTGACGGTCTTTGTTCACCACCACTATGTCTTTACCATGTTGAAGAATACCTAAATCATAAGCTTCGTAAGCAGAAGTTGAAACTTTGGCCATACCAATTGTCAAGAAATATTCTTGTAAGACATTCAATTCAACATCGTTCTTTTTGAAGGTGTCCTGCGCTCTAACAGCAAACTCTTTTGAGCCACCACCGCCAGGGATAACACCAACACCAAATTCTACAAGACCAATGTAAGTTTCAGCCGCAGCTACTACCATATCCGCATGAAGAGAAAGCTCACATCCGCCACCAAGGGTCATGCCGTGAGGAGCAGAAACAGTTGGAATTGATGAGTAACGCATACGCATCATCGTATCTTGGAACATTTTAATAGCCATATTAAGCTCGTCATATTCTTGCTCAACGGCCATCATGAAAATCATTCCAATATTGGCACCTACGGAGAAATTTGCCGCCTGGTTACCAACAACCAAACCTTGAAAATCTTTCTCGGCAAGGTCAATGGCTTTATTTAAACCGGCGAGTACATCACCACCAATGGTGTTCATTTTTGATTGGAATTCAACATTTAAAATGCCATCACCCAAATCCTCAACTACTACACCGCTATTTTTATAAACCTCTTTGGTCTTTCTAATATTATCTAAAATGATAAAAGCATCTTGACCTGGTATTTTTGCAACGGACTTTTTAGGAATGTCATAGAAATATGTAGACCCTTCTTTTACAGAATAAAACGTTTCGTTTCCAGAAGCTTTCATTTCTTGTACCCAAGCAGCGGCTTCCAAGCCTTCTGCTTTAATAAATTCAAGTCCCTTTTCTAAACCAACTGCATCCCAAATTTGGAAAGGTCCATGTTCCCAGCCAAAACCGGCTTTCATGGCATCGTCAATTTTATAAAGCTCATCTGTTATTTCAGGAATTCTATGCGATACATAGGCGAATAACTGACCGAAACTCTTTCTATAGAACTCTCCGGCTTTATCTTTTCCACCAACTAGTACAGCAAAACGGTCCACCACTTTATCAATGGTCTTGGTAAGCTCTAGTGTGGCGAACTTGGCACTTTTCTTGGCACGATAGTCCATAGTGTCCAAATCCAACGTTAAGATTTCGGTCTTTCCGTCTTTATCTTTCGATTTTTTATAGAACCCTTGGCCAGTTTTACTTCCCAACCATTTACTCTCCATCATCGTATTGATGAAACCAGGTAATTTAAAAAGCTCTATTCTCTCATCATCTTTACAGTTTTCATAAATACCATTGGCAACATGTACCAAAGTATCTAGACCAACTACATCAACAGTTCTGAAGGTGGCTGACTTAGGTCTGCCAATAACAGGGCCGGTAAGTTTATCTACCTCTTCTATAGTCATACCCATATCCTTCACCGTATGAAAAAGACTCTGAATACTGAAAATACCAATACGGTTTCCAATAAACGCAGGAGTGTCTTTAGCAACAACAGAAGTCTTTCCTAAAAACTGTTCTCCGTATCCATTAAGGAAATCAAGAACTTCTTGCGAAGTTTCAGGACCAGGAATTATCTCGAACAATTTTAAGTAACGTGCCGGATTAAAGAAATGCGTTCCGCAGAAATGCTTCTGAAAATCATCACTTCGGCCTTCTGACATAAACTTAATAGGAATACCAGAGGTATTAGACGTAATCAAGGTACCAGGCTTTCTGTGTTTTTCGATAGTTTCGAAAACCATTTTCTTGATATCAAGACGTTCTACCACAACCTCAATAATCCAATCTACTTTACTAATTTTTGCAATATCGTCCTCTAGGTTACCCGTAGAGATCCGCGATGCAAATTTTTGATGGTAGATAGGTGAAGGTTTAGATTTCAAAGCTGCTGTTAATGAGTCGTTTACCAACCTGTTACGCACTACCTTATCTTCTAGTGTCAATCCTTTTGCTTTCTCTTTATCGCTCAATTCTCTTGGAACGATATCGAGCAACAACACTTCTACTCCGATATTTGCGAAATGGCAAGCAATGCCGCTACCCATAATTCCGGATCCAATGACTGCTACTTTTTTAATATGCTTGTTCACGATGTAGTTATTGGGTTATTAATTAATCTGTTTTAGAATTAAGACTATCTTAATCGTTCATCAGATTGTCATTATTGTAAATGTTTTTTTCTGTAATAAGCTCATTTATGGTTTCCATAACCTCAAAAAAGCTGTTGATTTTATCCTCGGAAATATTATTTTTAACCGATTCGTCAAACCGCAAGACCACATTTTTTGAATCGTTTCTTTTCTCTAATCCAAATTCCGTCAGGTAGATTAGTACGCCGCGCCCATCTTTGGGGTTTGGTTTACGCTCAATAAGTCCTTGCTCTTCCATCCTCTTAAGAATACGCGATAAGCTTGTTGCTTCCATACCCATCTTAGGCCCTAAAGCGGTAGAAGGTGTGCCGGTCTTAGGGTCAACACTCAACAGTGTAAATCCTACGGCCATGGTTGAATCAAACTTTTTAGCCTCTTCGTTGTACATCCGCGCTACTGCCTGCCATGTGGCACGCAATGCGTAGTCTATTGTAATATCTTTCATACATAAGGTGGGTTGACGGTTATCAAATATACAAAAAATATATTATGCATGCATAATATATTTTTGAATTTTTAAACCAGAAGAGCAACGCTAATATGAAGATTTTACTTTATTCGTAAGGGGTGAGGGCTTTCGTTAGGAAAGGAATAAATTTTTGTTAAAATCTAGATGTTGGATTTTCGGCATTAAGAACGCCCATAAATGTCTTCATAGAGATCCATATATTTAGCTTTGATAATCTTCCGACGAAGTTTTAGGGTAGGAGTAAGGTGACCTTCGCTTATATTCCATACATCTGGTGTTAAACGAAATTGTTTTACTTTCTCCCATTTGGCGAATTTTTCATTTGCCTCATCAACTTCTTGTTGGTAACGAGCTAAAACTTGTTCGTTTTTAATGATGTCTGAATTCTCAGGTATCGTAATATTGTGCAATTTAGCCCACTCGTGTAAAAAGTCAAAGTCTGGTTGAATAAGGGCTGCTGGCATTTTTTCGCCTTCACCTACAACCATAATTTGTTCTATAAAACGAGATTGCTTAAAACGATTCTCCAATAATTGAGGAGCAACATACTTACCTCCAGAGGTTTTGAACATTTCTTTCTTACGGTCTGTGATTTTCAAAAAGCCATCACTATCTAACTCACCAATATCTCCTGTATGGAAATAACCATCTATGATAACCTCTGCGGTTTTCTGTGGATCTTTATAATAGCCTAGCATTACTTGAGGACCTTTTATGCAAATCTCACCATCGGCAGCAATCTTTACTTCGGTTCGGTTTATTGGCTTACCAACGGTTCCAATACGGAAACCTCCATTACGCATATCATTTACAGAAATAACTGGCGATGTTTCCGAAAGGCCATAACCTTCCATCAGTCCAAATTCGGCAGCGTTAAAAATACGTGCAAGCCGGTGTTGTAATGCTGCGCTTCCAGAAGCAATGATACCTAGGTTTCCGCCAAGACCTTCTTTCCATTTACTAAAAATAAGTTTTCTGGCTATAGCTAGTTGTTGTTCGTACCACCATCCATTTTTACCATAAGGCTCATATCTAAGACCTAAGTCCACCGCCCAGAAAAACAATTTTCTTTTAATACCCGTTAGCTCAGTGCCCTTAGCATATATCTTGTCGTATACTTTTTCTAAAAGCCTTGGCACGGCTGTCATTACATGCGGTTGTATTTCTTTTAGATTTTCGGAAATTACATCAAGAGATTCAGCATAGTAGATAGAAACACCTCTATACTGGTAGAGATAAATCAACATACGTTCGTAAACATGACATAGTGGTAAAAAACTTAATGCCTTGGCCTTGCCGTCTTCTATAGGAAAACGACTAGAACTTTCAATAGCATTACTTACTAGGTTGTCATGAGATAACATAACACCCTTAGGTCTTCCTGTTGTTCCGGAAGTATAAATTAAGGTAGCGAGATCATCCGCTTTAACCGAATCTTTTAATTTCTCTACTTCTTCTTGGTTTGAAGCATCTGCACCAAGCTCAAGAACTTTATTCCAACTATCGCAATCGCTAATCTCATCAAAAGAGTAGACATGTTCCAAGCTTGGAATTTGATCTCTAACAGAACTTACCTTTTGGTATACTTCTCCGCAAGAAACAAAACAGTATTTAGCTTCTGAGTGGTTCAATACATAGGCATAATCTTCTTCTGAAACTGTAGGGTAAACAGGAACGTTTTGAGCGCCTAGTTGTAGAATACCAACATCCATGATATTCCATTCCGTACGGTTTGTTAGAGAAATCACCGCAATTTTGTCGTTAGGTTTTACCCCCATTCGGAGTAACGCACGACTAATTGTATTTGCTTGGTCTATGTATTCTTGAGTGGATAAAGAAACCCACTTACCGCCCTTTTTTGAGATAAGTGATTTTTCTAAATTATATTTCTCCAACTGATAGTAGGGGAAGTCAAAAAGTCGGGTAATATCTTGCATATTTTGTATCTAAATGGTCCTCGCAAATTACGAAAGAACACGGAAGTTTAAAATGAGTTTCACAAAATTAGCATCAATTTTATGAGAAATCACTATTTCACCTACTAGTAACGCACATCTTGACTGATAATTTTGTAAGACAGCAATAAAAAGAAAATGAAATAGTTATATATTTTTACATAGCATTAAGGTAAGAAAAAACTTATACACTAAAAATAATTCTTACATATCCCAAATTTTACCCATAAAGTATGCCCTAAAACTACTTATCATGAAATTCTTTTTACAAAAAATGACCTATCTGATATTATTATCGGGTATAATGGGTCAATCTCAATCAACTCCGTTTGCTTGTGATTTTAATGCTTACTTGTTTCAATATAATGATATTTATGCACTAGACCTAGCTTCAGGCAGTTCATATTTAGTATCGGAAAATATTACTCCTGGTAATGTAAATGCCGTAGCTTATAATACAACGGACGGTTATATTTGGGGTTATTTATCAACTCCGTCTCAATCTATTGTTCGTATAGGAAAGGATTTTACAGTAGAGCAGCATACTATTCCGGAACTACCATCCGGTAATAAATACGTTGGAGATATTTCAACAGATGGTATCTATTACTTTAAAGCCGGAGGCGCTTCTTATTATAAAATTGATTTAAATCCCGAATCTGAAACATACCTTGAATATTTAGGACAGTTCTCCTTGAGCCAAAGCCTGTCAATAGCTGACTGGGCTTTTAATGCTAAGGATAATAAGCTGTATACAGTAGAACGAGGAACCAACGTTCTTTATAGAATTTCTGCTGAAACAGGAGTAGTGGAATCATTGGGTGAAGTACCTATTTTAGAAGGGTTGAACTACACATTTGGTGCTGTTTATTTTGATGTAGATGGTAATTTTTATATTTCGGCCAATCAAACCGGTGCGGTCTATAAAATAGATAGCGTTCAGGATATAAGCCTTGGCGTAATGAAATCCAATATTTTTGCTTTTGGTCCTGCTGCATCTAGTAATGATGGAGCAAGATGTCCTACTGCACCTGTGCCTCAAGAAGATTGTATTAATGGAGTAGATGATGATGGAGATGGGCTTGTAGATTGTGATGATCCTTCATGTTCTGGTGTGGCTTCTTGCCCAACAATCAGCCTTACCTCAGGAGCTAATGATGGTGGTTTAGAGAGTAATGACAGGTTATCCTCACTTATCGGAGAGCGGAATTACAACCGGGCTAGGACTAATTATAAGTTTGATAAACTAACGGCCAAAAAGGTGATGAAAGGCGCTACTTATGCCAAGACGGGAAAATTTTCACCAGATGCTATTCCTTTAAAGCAATTAGTTCCTTTAGATGTGATTGGTGAAAGCAGTACTATAGAATCTTCTCCGGCCGATCTCTTAGATCTTACCAATGCTTCTGATATATACTCGGTAGATTATTTAAGGAAGGATGATAACATAGGCGCGTTAATGGTTATTAAGACTGATAATAAAGTTTATGAACATAGTAAGTTTATATGCGATAGATTTCTTGGTGCTCAGCTATTATCTGTATCTAATATACAGCTGCGAGAGAAAGATTTTATAAAATCCATTATTAAACAGCCAGACGGAAATACAGAATTTGCATTAACCTTTTCTGCACGATTAGATGCTAACGACGAGTTTGTTGTAGAATCGCATTGGAATATTGATGCTTATGAAGATAATGCGGCCTATTATAATTTTCAGATATGGTCTAATACCGTAGATGATTTGCTTTTGCTGGCAGATGAGATTTTGAACCTCTTAGAAGTGAATAGTCCAATTTCTGAATTTAAGGGTTCTACACCACCTCCAGTTTTTGTAAAATCGGCTAAGTATGCCAAAGGAGAAGTCATCCTTAATTTGGTAAATAATAATAAGACAGAGAAAATACAACTAGAAGGCGGTCTTAAAAAGACAGAAACCAGCGAGACGGAGAGCATGACTTTAGCAGCACCTATAGATGGTTACTTAGATTCCGTTGCTTTAAGCACGGGGAATATTTTCGATTTTGGTTTTAGAGTGAGTATTGCCAATGGTACTCCGGATGACCTTTTTGTAGCCGATGCGCCATGGGGATTAGATGGCTCATCAGATGGTACCACGGTAGATAATTATGAAGTGATGCCCGTTCAAATGCCCTATATGGAAGATGGCTACCCTGTTGAACGAAATGTTGAGTTGAGCGGAAAAACATCAAGCTATATTGGAGTGTATCGCGCACTGAGTCCACGGTTTACACCAGTAAATTTATCGGATTACGGAAAACTGACTTTTGAGGCTAGTGGAACAGGAGTTTTAGAAGTAAAATTATTAAAGGGCGATGGAGAATCATACACAGCAAAAGTCAATTTAACTTCCGAGACTAATACCTTTAATTTATTAGACGCAGATTTCAAAAGTTCAACGAATGTAACAACTGATTTCGCCAGCTTAAAAGTCATCAATTTTAATTTATTATCTGAAGATGGTAGTGTTGAGGAAAAGCAAATGAGCTTATCCAATGTTTCTTTCAACAATAATGAAGATAATAAGATTTTTATTTCCGAAGACACTTCAGAATCAGTGGTATATCCCAATCCTATGCAATCTGAATCTAGTCTTTATTTTTACGAAGAAAGCGCAGGTACTTATACTTTTGAGCTGTTCAATATGGCTGGTAAAAAAATCTCATCTCATGATATGAATGGCGATACAAAAGAAGGTCAAAATATGATTTCAGTACAACGGAAAAATTTAAATTCTGGGCTTTATTTCTATAAAATTACAAGTAGTAATGATAAAGTATGGAGTAGTAAGTTAATGGTTAAATAACTAGTTTTAAGCTTATCAGCGGAGTTAAAGATGCAATTTCATTCCCTCGTGGCTAGCTGTAAAACCTAGCTTTTCATAAAACTTTAGCGCATCGGGTCGCTTTTTATCCGTGGTGAGTTGTACAACGTGTGCGCCTTTTTGTTTCGCACGTTGTATGGCCCATTTAAATAATTGTTGTCCTATTCCCTTACTGCGATAGTCCTCATGTACCCGTACGGCTTCTATTTGAGCACGAACACCGCCTTGGTATGTTAAGTAGGGAATGAATGATAGTTGCATAGTGCCAATTATTTGTTCAGTCTCATTCTCAAAAACTATTAGTTCTTGGTTTTGATCTTCGTTTATAGCTTTAAAAGCATCGTAATATTTTTGGGGTAGCGGTTCTTTATAGTTCTCTCGTAGCTTGCCCAGTTTGTCATTTGCCAATAACGCTACAATTGCGGAAATATCACTTTCCTTTGCTTTTCGGATTTTCATATCAAACTAAATTATAAAAAAACAGCGTGCACATTTAAGTACACGCTGTTTTAAAATTTGAATACGTATGTTTCTTTAGACTATTTAGTCGCCAAAATCCATTTTTTAGCATTTACAAAAGCCTCTAACCATGGAGATACTACATCATTAGCACCTTCTGGATAATATGCCCAGTTCCAAGGGAAAATAGAACGTTCAATATGTGGCATGGTTACCAAATGGCGACCTGTGGTATCACAAAGCATAGCTGTGTTAAAGTCACTACCGTTAGGGTTGGCTGGGTAGCCTTCATAACCGTATTTGGCAACAACACCGTATTGGTCTTCGTTATGTGGAAGACTAAACTTGCCTTCGCCATGAGAAATCCAAACACCTAAAGTGGTTCCTGCTAAACTTGAAAGCATAACCGAGTTGTTTTCTTGAATTTTAACCGATGTAAAATTACTCTCATGTTTATGAGAATCGTTATAAGTTAACCTACCGTGAGTTTCGTGCTCAGGGTTGATAAGGTCTAACTCCATGAACAACTGGCAACCGTTACATATCCCAATGGATAATGTATCAGGTCTTGCAAAGAAGTTTTTAAGAGCGGTATTAGCCTTTTCATTGTATTTAAAAGCTCCTGCCCAACCTTTGGCACTTCCTAAAACATCTGAGTTAGAAAATCCACCTACGGCACCAATAAACTGAATATCTTCAAGGGTTTCACGACCAGAAATTAAATCGGTCATGTGAACGTCCTTTACATCAAAACCAGCTAAGTACATGGCATTTGCCATTTCTCGTTCAGAATTGCTTCCTTTCTCACGAAGGATAGCTGCTTTTGGTCGTTTTCCAGTACTTGTCGGAACAGTTGTTAAATCAACGTTTTCAGGAAATTTGTACTGAAGTGGTTGATTTTTATAATTCTCAAAGCGGTCTTTAGCTAAGTTTTTAGCTGTTTGCTTGTTGTCTAGTAAATAGGAAGTTTTGAACCATGTATCTCTTAAAGAGTCAATGTTCAAGCCCATTTCCATTCCTCCATTTTTAATTTTCAGAACGGTTCCAGAAACTACGTTTCCTATTTTCTTGACATCTATGTTGAGGTCAGCTAATTTTTCCTCTATAGAATCATTTTTCGCTTGAAAAACAATTCCCGAGTTTTCTGAGAAAAGTAATTTTATCGTGTCCTCTTCACCTAAACTAGATAAATCTAATTCTGCGGATAAATTGGTGTCGGCAAAGCATAGTTCTAATAAAGTAGTAATCAATCCACCAGAAGCAATATCATGACCAGCAACAATTTCATTTTCTTTAATCAGGTTTTGAATAGCGTTGAAAACTGTTTTAAAGTAGGCTGCATCTTTAATGGTTGGTGTTTCAGTACCTATGGCATTACGAACCTGAGCAAAAGAAGAACCTCCTAATTTATAAGAATCTTTTGATAGGTTGATGTAGTAGATAGAACCACTATTTTTCTTTAATACAGGCTCTACTACCTTAGTAATATCGTCACAATTTCCAGCAGCTGATATAACCACTGTACCTGGTGCGATAACGTCGCCATCTTTATATTTTTGTTTCATTGAAAGCGAATCCTTTCCCGTAGGTACATTAATACCTAAAGCAATGGAAAAGTCAGATACCGCTTCAACAGCTTCGTATAAACGGGCATCTTCACCTTCATTTTTACAAGGCCACATCCAGTTGGCAGAAAGCGAAATGGATTTTAAATTTTCTTTTAATGGAGCCCAAATAATATTGGTTAAAGATTCAGCAATACTGTTCAAGCTACCTGCAGCTGGGTCAATTAATCCGGAAATAGGAGAGTGGCCAATACTAGTGGCAATACCTTCTTTTCCTTTGAAATCTAAAGCCATAACGCCGCAATTGTTCAACGGAAGTTGCAATGGTCCGGCACATTGTTGTTTGGCAACACGGCCACCAACACAACGGTCAACTTTGTTCGTTAGCCAATCTTTACAGGCAACAGCTTCAAGTTGTAGCAACTGTTCTAGGTAATCATGGAAAAATTCTAACGAATATTCAGGATTGCTATACGTTCTTTGAACCGTACTATCGGTCATTATAGTTTTAGGAGAACTACCGAACATATCTTCCAAATTCAAATCCATAGGTTTTTCACCTGTGGTAGCTGATTCAAAAGTAAATTTATGGTCGCCAGTTACATCTCCTACTTCATACATTGGTGACCGTTCACGATCAGCAATACGATGTAGTAAATCAATATCTTCTTTACCGATAACCAAGCCCATACGTTCTTGAGACTCGTTACCTATTATTTCTTTAGCCGATAGGGTAGGGTCACCCACCGGAAGTTTATCTAAATCTATTTTTCCCCCAGTATCTTCTACCAATTCTGAAAGACAGTTCAAATGTCCACCAGCACCATGATCGTGAATTGAGACAATTGGGTTTACATCATTTTCTACCATACCTCTGATAGCATTTGATGCTCTTTTCTGCATTTCTGGGTTGGAGCGTTGTATAGCGTTCAGCTCTATTGCAGAACTAAATGCACCAGTATCAGCACTAGAAACGGCTGCACCGCCCATACCAATACGGTAGTTATCACCACCTAGGATAACAATTTTATCACCATTTCTAGGCGTATCTTTTAAAGCTTGTTCTGCTTTTCCGTAGCCAATACCACCGGCTTGCATAATCACCTTATCGAAACCTAGTTTTCTTGTATTCTTTTCGCTACTATCTTTAGACTCGTCATGTTCAAAAGTCAATACGGAACCAGTAATAAGAGGCTGCCCAAACTTGTTTCCAAAGTCTGAAGCACCGTTAGAGGCCTTTATAAGAATGTCCATTGGAGTTTGGTACAACCATTCTCTCGCTGGGAATGCTTTTTCCCATTCTCTGTCTTCTTCCAAACGAGAATAGGCAGTCATATAAACAGCAGTTCCTGCCAATGGTAATGAACCTTTTCCACCTGCCAAACGGTCACGAATTTCTCCACCGGAACCTGTAGCAGCACCGTTAAAAGGCTCTACGGTAGTAGGGAAATTGTGTGTTTCTGCTTTTATAGAAATAACTGAATTATACTCCGTTTCTTGGTAAAAATCGGGTTTATCGGCACTTTTTGGTGCAAATTGGGTCACTTTTGGCCCTTTTACGAAAGCCACGTTATCTTTGTATGCCGAAACAATATCATTAGGAAACTCTTGCGATGTTTTCTTGATAAGCTTAAAAAGCGAAGATGGTTTTTCTACGCCATCGATAACAAAAGTACCGTTGAATATTTTATGACGACAGTGTTCTGAGTTTACTTGGCTAAAACCAAAAACTTCAGAATCAGTCAATTTTCTGCCTAATTTCTTTGCGAGGTTCTCTAAATAGGTAACCTCTTCGTCGTTTAAGGCTAAACCTTCTTTTTTGTTGTATTCGCCAATGTTTTCTATTTCTAGAACTGCTTCAGGGGCAACATCAATCTGAAAAATAGACTGCGATAGTCCGTTAAATTTTTCAGAAAGCATCGGGTCAAAATCGGTAAAGTTTTCGCTTGACGCTGTAAACTCTTCAATTCTAATTATGCCCTCTATGCCCATATTCTGGGTAATCTCAGTAGCATTCGTGCTCCAAGGCGTTATCATTGCTGCCCTTGGGCCAACAAAAAAGGCGTCTATAGACGCCGTATTTATTTTTGGTAGGTTGCCGAACAACCAGATAAGTTTATTATTGTTTTCTTGCGAAAGTTCTTCAACCGTTTGAACGGCAAAGACTTTAGTGGCTACATCCCCGAAGTAGTGAATCATTTAGCTTGTAAATTGATAGGTTTGAGAAAACGCAAATTTAGCTTTTAAAAGGCTCTTTTTAAAGTAGTATCGTAAAATTTTCTAACTAAAAGTTAACAGGTTGTTGATTACTTTGTATACCCGGTTACTCTTCTACTTAAAGCGAAAACTGCTTCATATCATTTTTATAAACCTCTCAACTATATGCCGTTATAAATCAAAAAAAACTAGCTTTTCTTTTCTAGTAACGCCATATAGAATCCGTCAAACCCACTTTTGGATGCATAAATCTTTTTCTCCTTAACTAAACTGAAGTCTTTTCCTTCTTCTGAAGATAAAAAAGATTTGATTTGGTCATTGTTTTCTTGAGGAAGAATAGAACAGGTGGCATACACCATTTTTCCGCCCGGCTTTACAATTTTACTGTAGCTACGGATAATTTCATGTTGCGTTTTCATGATTTTTTCAAGAAAAGCAGGTTGCATTTTCCATTTGCTATCCGGGTTTCTGCGTAATACACCAATACCAGTACATGGGGCATCTATAAGTACACGGTCTGCACTACCATATAGTTTTTTGAAAACTTTGGTAGAGTCAATTTCGCGAGTTTCAATATTGTGGGCATCGTTTCTTCTAGCGCGTCTTTTCAGCTCTTTTAATTTGCTGCCATAGATGTCCATAGAAATAAGCTGACCTTTATTTTCCATAAGGGCAGCCAAGTGAAGCGATTTTCCTCCTGCGCCAGCGCAAGTATCAACTACACGTTGTCCAGGTTTTACATCTAAATATTCAGCAACTAACTGTGAAGAAGCATCTTGAACTTCAAAATATCCTTTTTTAAATGATTCGGTAACAAAAACATTGGCTCGCTCTGGTAATCTAAGCGCACTAGCATACCCTTTTATAGGTTCTACAACAATACCTTCATCAAGTAAAGCCTTACGAAGCTTTTCCTTAGTTGTTTTTAAAGTATTGGTTCTAAGAATAACTTCTGCTTGTACGTTAAGTGCAGCGCTTTCTGCTGTCCATAACTTTTCGCCCAAAGCCTTTTCGCAGATTTCATCTATCCAATCTGGCATAGATTCACGGAACTTTCTAATTTTTGAAAGTTCATCAAACTTACCTTTGATACGACGTTCTGGAGTAGGTTCTAATTGTTTCCAATCAGGTAAGCTTACTCCTTTTAAAACGGCCCATACAGCCCAGATTCTGAAAAGGTCAGGTCTGCTAAAAGGTCCTTTTACTTCAGCAATTTCAGTATACAATCGCTTATAGCGAACAATTTCATAGGTGGTTTCAGCAATAAAGCCACGGTCACGAGCACCCCAGCGTTTATCGAATTTTAGTACTTTCTGTACTACCTTATCGGCATATTCTCCTTCGTTAAAAATCAAATTCAAGGCATCGATTACTGCGAAAACCAGGTTTCTATGTAGCTTCATTACAAAAAATTAAGGCTGCAAAGGTATTGTTTTGCTATTGGATTACCTGTATTTTTGAGAAACTTTGTACGTATGCGTATTCTACTTCCCTTTTTGATTGTTATTCTCTTCATTTCTTGCTCCGAAAAACCAAAGAATGAACACTTTACATCTGTTGAAGTAGAGATTGTTTACGAAGATTCAGTGAGCATTAGAGCTATTGAAATTATGGGAAATAGCTTGGGTTACGCAGGTAGTAATGGCGTATTTGGAAGTGTACATATTCCAACCGGAAAAGTAAGGGAGAGTATAGAAAAGTACCATACTACCATTCCTGAATTCCGTTCCATAGCCCATACATCAACAGATTTTTTTATGCTATCCGTAGCAAACCCGGCCTTGTTATACAAAACGGGTGAAAACGGACGTATGCAATTGGTCTATAAGGAAGAAGACGAAAGTGTTTTCTATGACGCTATGACTTTCTGGAACGATGCAGAAGGTATTGCTGTTGGAGATAGCATGAACGGTTGTTTGAGTCTTTTGATTACAAGGGATGGTGGCAATACATGGAAAAAGATGCCGTGTTCGCGATTACCAGAAGGTTTGGAGGGCGAAGGTGCGTTTGCCGCTAGTAATACTAATATTAAGGTTTTGGGTAATAAGACATGGATAGCCACTAACAAGAGCCGAATTTATTTTTCAGGTGATAAAGGGAAAACCTGGCAAATTTATAATACGCCCTTAAAGAGTGATGTTGAAACCCAAGGCATTTTCTCAATTGATTTTTATGATGAAAATTTGGGAGTTGTAATCGGCGGTGATTTTAAGGAGCCAGATACCAATACAGCAAACAAGGCAATAACTACAGATGGTGGTAAAACTTGGGAACTTATGGCAAATGGTCAAAATCCACAATACAAAAGCTGTATTCAATTTGTACCTGGTTCTGATGGAAATGGTCTAGTGGCTATAGGTTTTACAGGTATTTCATACTCAAGCGATAGGGGAGTAACCTGGAAACAATTATCAGATGAATCATTTTACACAATTCGCTTTTTAAATGATTCCATTGCTTACGCCGCAGGAAAAAACAGAATTGCTAAACTTAGTTTTAACTAACTTAAGGTTCGTTTCTGTTACTTTCACCATGCTTTTGGTGGTATTTTTTAATGAGTTGTCTTTTGAAATCATTTTCAGAACGTAATAATAAAAGTGTTTTCTTAGCTGTAATGACTCCAGCTGCTTTTTTAATAAAGTCCTTTCTTATGTCTTCCTCTTCTTGTTCAAATTCAAGAAATAGTTCAACAATTTCATTCGCCTCTTTTTCTGAAAGTTTTTCGGACTCTTCTACTTTATTACGAATTTGGTTATGCTCTTTTTCTCTAAGTACGCTACGGCTATTTTCGTATTCATTATAGATAGGCCAAAAGGCTTGTGCCTCTTTACTGTTCAAATTTAACCGCTCCGTTAAAAAAGCTATTTTAAGAGACTTTATCTTAGCGTAATCATGCGGTCTCTGCGCATAAAACTGCGCAGATGCTAGTAAAAGCACCATGGTTGCTATTATTTTTTTTAATCTATTCATTGTCTTCAAGATTTAATTCGTCAAAATAATCTGTGTTCTCATTAATATAATCTAGCACGTTTTCTTCGCTAAAATTACTATCGAACATGTCTGTCATTTCAAGTTCACTTATGGGCATTACCTCTGCTAGTTCATAGCTGGTAAGGTCTAATTCATTTTGGTTAAAATAATTTTCAATATCTGACTGGGCTAAATCATCAAAACTAATTTCGGTTGTTTTGTTTAAGTTCAATACCAGCGCTACTATTAATACTGCCGCCGCTGTAGCAGCTGCGTAATAATATTTTTTATATGATTTTAAAGGGATGACCTTACTTTGTTGGTCTTCTTTTAATTTCTGCTGGAGCTTATCACTCAACGAATCAAAGTAACCATCAGGAAGCTTAAAACCTTCTTTTTTGGGTATGGCCGAGCCTTTACTAGATAACTTTTTAAAAAGATTTTTATCAAACTCTTCAAAATAGCCTTCTGGGGCTTTAAACGGATTTTTTTTATCGAATGGCTTCATATGCTATGCTGCTAAAGATATTCTTTTTGTTCTTTTAAATAGGATTCTATCTTCTTGGTTGCCAAGTGGTAAGAGGCTTTTAGTCCTCCGACCGATGTTTCAAGAATCTCTGATATTTCTTCGTATTTAAGCTCTTGAAAGTATTTCATGTTGAATACCAGCTTCTGCTTTTCGGGCAGAGTAGCTATCGCTTTTTGTAGCTTCAACTGAATTTCTTCTCCTTCAAAATATACGTCTGCTTCTAGGTTTTCAACCAAACGATCCTGCAATTCACTATCGCTAACTCCCATCATTCTTGATTTGACTTTGAGAAAGGAGAGCGCTTCGTTGGTTGCTATCCTATACATCCAGGAATACAGTTTACTATCACCTTTAAAATTTGAAATGTTTTTGTAAACCTTAATGAATGTGTTCTGCAGTACATCATCCGTATCATCGTGATTTAATACGATTCTACGAATATGCCAATAAAGACGTTCTTTATAGGTCTCTACTAACACACCAAAAGCGCTGGCCTGCGTTTCTGTTTGCTGTAACTGATTTACTAAGGTTTCCTCTGCAATCAAATGAATTGTGCTTAAATTCTATAGTTAAGACTATAAATTTAGGAAAAGGTTTAATGACCTAGCTTAAAGATTGCATTTGCACTAATTTTTTATAGGAACCATTCTTCGCGATAAGTTCATCGTGAGAGCCCTGTTCTACTATCTCTCCTTTTTGAAGTACTACTATGGTGTTGGCATTTTGTATGGTAGAAAGTCTGTGTGCTATTACAATAGAAGTTCTGTTGCGCATCATTTTTTCTAGCGCATCTTGTACTAAGCGTTCACTTTCGGTATCTAGCGCAGAAGTGGCCTCATCCAAAATCATGATAGGAGGGTTCTTTAGTACTGCTCTGGCAATTGATAGACGTTGTTTTTGACCACCACTAAGCTTATTTCCGCTATCACCAATATTGGTATCGTAACCATTTGGTAAATCAGCTATGAAATCATGGGCATTGGCAATTTTAGCAGCCTCGATAATTTCTTCTTTGGAAGCATTTTCTTTTCCTAAAGAAATGTTGTTGGCAACGGTATCATTAAATAAAATGGAATCTTGAGTAACAAGTCCCATAAGACCACGTAATGATTTTTTAGAGAGATCTTTAATGTTGTGGCCATCTATAGATATCTCTCCCTCATTTACATCGTAGAAACGGGTGACAAGGTTAGCAATGGTACTCTTACCACTACCTGATTGGCCTACAAGAGCTACAGTTTCTCCTTTAGGAACGTTTAGATTGAAGTTCTTGAGCACATATTCATCTTCATATTTAAAGGATATGTTATTAAGTTCTATTCCGGTGTCAAAAGTTTCTTTAACTAAGGCATTGGGCTTGTCTACAATAGGGTTTTCTGTTTCAAGAATCTCCATAACTCGTTCAGCAGCGGCATTTCCTTTTTTAACGCTGTACGAAGCTTTACTAATAGCTTTTGCAGGTGTTAAAATTTGATAAGAAAGTCCCATATAGGTAATGAAAAGACCAGGTGCCAATGACTTTTCTACAAGAACCATTTGCCCACCATACCATAGTATAACACCAATAGCAGCAATACCAAAGAATTCACTAGTTGGTGAGGCAAGGTTTTGTCTGTTGAGTAGGCTGTTGGAAAAATTAAAAAATCTCTTAGTGGAAGCTTGAAAAGTTTTTGAAAATCGAGATTCTGCATTGAACGCTTTTATAACCCGCAGACCTCCTAAGGTTTCCTCTAAAATAGATAAGAAAAGCCCCTGTTCTTTTTGAACCTTATCTGATTTCTTTTTTAAAGACTTCCCTATCAACGAAATTAAAAATCCTGAAAGCGGAAGAAATAAAAATACAAACAAAGTCAGTTTTGGACTTATAGCTAGCATGGCTATAATCGTGAAGATTATAGTCAATGGTTCTCTAACTATAAGCTCTAAAATGGATAAAAAAGAATGTTGAATTTCTAATACATCTGAGGTAATACGGGCAATAGTATCACCTTTTCTTTTTTCGGAGTAATAGGAGATAGGTAACTCTATAGTTTTGTCATATAGCTCATTTCGCAAATCCTTAAGTACACCATTACGTAAAAATGTAATGAAATACATGGCTAGGTAATTAAATACGTTCTTCATAAAGAACATACTAATTATTAACACAACCATGAGTATGAGAACATCTCCTGAGTCACCATCCTGACTTCTTTCGGTAACGAAAAAATTAAGGTATTCCATTATATAATCCTTCAATTCAGAAATACCGCGCCAAACTGGTTTTTCGTTTACCGGCTTGGTATTATTGAACATAACTGTCAACATCGGAAACAATGAAATCATTGCCAATGTAGAGAACAGCGCATAGAATATATTGGATACAATATTTAAAAAAGCGTATATTTTGTACGGTTTAGCAAACCGAAGAATCTTTTTAAAATACTCCATTAACCGAGATTAAGTTCCCTAAGAATGTTTTGAATTTTAATATCAAGTTCTTTAGAGACCTTTTTGAAATCTTCCGCTTTGTCCAATTTCGTATTTGTACTGATATAAAATTTAACCTTGGGTTCAGTTCCACTTGGCCTTGCAGCTATTCTAGTACCGTCTTCAGTTTCGTATATCAATACGTTAGATTTTGGAATATCTATTGCTTTTTCTTCACCTGTAAGAACATTCTTGGCAATAGAAGTATTGTAGTCTTCAATCCATTTTACTTTTGAACCGGCTACAGAAGAAACAGGATTCTCTTTAAAATCTTTCAACATTTGTTTGATTTCTTCAGCACCGCTCATTCCCTTTTTAGTAATAGAAATAAGTTTTTCTTTATAGAAACCATAATCAACATAACAATCAATTAATTGTTTGTAGAATGAGCTGCCATTGGCTTTTGCCTGAGCTGCTATTTCACAAGCCAGTAGGGTAGAGGTAACGGCATCTTTGTCACGAACAAAATCGCCTACCATATAACCAAAGCTTTCTTCACCACCACCAATAAAATTAGATTCTGGGAAGTCTTTTATCATCTTTCCAATCCATTTAAAACCAGTAAGAGCGGTCTTAAATTCTACACCGTAGGCTTTTGCCATGGCTTCCATCATTGGAGTAGAAACGATTGTAGTAGCAATGAATTCATTGCCTTTGAAACCTTTTTGTTTTTGTTGGTCCAAAAGAAATTTGGTCATCAAAATCATGGCTTGGTTGCCATTAACGATTTCCATTTCTCCGTCTAGGTTACGAACTGCAATACCTAAACGGTCACTATCAGGGTCTGTACCAACAACCATATCGGCACCTATTTCTTCGGCTTTAGTAACGGCCATAGAAAGGGCTTCTGGCTCCTCTGGATTGGGTGATTTTACAGTAGGGAAATCTCCATTTGGTTTAGCTTGCTCTTCAATTATAGTTACATTCTTATAACCTGCTCTTTTCAATACTTCTGGAATAGCAGTTATTGATGTTCCGTGAAGCGATGTGAAAACGAGTTTAAAATCGTCTTTACCGGCAGCATTAAAGCTTCCTTTAGCTACAGAAGCTTCAATAAAAGCTTCATCCACATCTTTGTCTATAATCTCAATAAGACTATCGTTTGCCTCAAATTTTATATCTTCAAAAGAAAGCGAGTTGATTTCAGAAATGATTTCGCCATCTTGTGGTGGTACAATTTGTCCACCATCTGTCCAGTATACTTTATAACCGTTGTATTCTGGTGGGTTGTGAGAAGCAGTCAAGACAATACCTGCATGACACTCTAAATGTCTAACGGCAAATGAAAGCTCTGGAGTAGTACGTAATTCTGAAAACAAGTAAACCTTGATACCGTTTGCCGAAAGGACTTCTGCCACAGTTCTTGCTAGGGTATCACTATTATGACGGCAATCAAAAGCGATAACCACTTTTAAATCTTTTTTACCGTACGTTTTTATAATGTAGTTACTAAGGCCTTGTGTGCTCTTGCCTAAAGTGTATTTGTTTATTCTATTTGTACCTACGCCCATAACACCGCGCATACCACCCGTACCAAATTCCATTTGTTTGTAAAAACGGTCCTTTAGCTCATCGGTATCATTATCGATTAAGTTTTGGACTTCTTTTCTTACTTCTGGGTCAAAAAAATCGGTTAACCAAGATTTGGCGGTATTTAAAATGGTATCCATAGTCGTGTCTATATTATGTGTGTTTATTAGCGTTTAAAATTACGAAGAATATTGCTTTGCTTTTGC
The DNA here is from genome assembly GCF_018603515.1 of Zobellia barbeyronii. GTDB lineage: Bacteria > Bacteroidota > Bacteroidia > Flavobacteriales > Flavobacteriaceae > Zobellia > Zobellia barbeyronii. Next base: position 683,156 of record NZ_JACATN010000002.1, on the reverse strand, counting down.
GTCTGAGCCTATTTCTTCGGAAATGGTATAACGTGTTTCGTTTTTTCGTGATCTTATTAAAATTTCGCCTAAAAATCCAGCTAAAAATAATTGAGTACCTATAATCATTGCAGTAAGCGCAATGAAAAATTGCGGTCGATCAGTTATTAATCGTCCATAAGGGTTGATAAAAAGCTTATCGACACCTAAATAAATGGCAAAACCAAAGCCTATTATGAACATTAGGACGCCCAAAGCACCAAATAAATGCATGGGTTGACGACCAAATTTAGAAACAAACCAGATGGTGAGCAAATCTAGAAAACCGTTTATAAAACGTTCCATTCCAAATTTGGTCTTACCGTACTTACGGGCTTGATGCTTAACAATTTTTTCGCCAATGTTGCCGTAGCCGGCGTTTTTTGCTAACACGGGAATGTAACGATGCATTTCGCCTGAAACCTCAATGGTTTTAATTACTTTTTTGTCAAAAGCTTTTAATCCGCAATTAAAGTCGTGGAGCTTTACGCCCGAAGTTCGTCTAGCTGCCCAGTTGAATAATTTAGAAGGCATGTTCTTGAAGAGAACGGAATCAAAACGTTTTTTCTTCCAGCCAGAAACTAAATCAAACTTGTCTTCCTTTATTAACCGGTATAGTTCCGGTATTTCTTCCGGGTCGTCCTGTAAGTCTGCATCCATAGTAATAACTACGTTGCCTTCTGCTGCTTTAAAACCAGCGTGTAATGCCTGGGATTTACCAAAATTAGTTCTGAATCGTAATCCTTTTACATTTGGATTAGATTCGGAAAGCCCTGTAATAATCTTCCAAGAATCATCAGTACTACCATCATCTATAAAAAGAATCTCGTACGTAAAGTCATTGGAGCGTAATACGGTTACAATCCAATCATGAAGCTCTTTTAAAGATTCTTCTTCGTTAAGTAAGGGTATAATTATGGACAGATCCATTCACAGTTTCTATAAGTCTGACCAAAAATACAATTTTGATACTGAAGTCATTTAAACTTTTCGGCTATAACGCTTCTTTCTTGTTGGGGACTTAATTTTTATTATTATAATTTATAATATTCGAATAAGTTAAGATATTGATAATTATCAAATTAAGAACCCTAACTGAATATAAATTAATGAATATCAAAAAAGGTTTTAATAGGCTGGCTTCTCTTTCTTAAGGATTAGACCAGTAATAACACCTACAACAAGACCAATAAGAATGTTCATGATTAAAATTATTGGATAAGACATCCAAGAGAAAGACTTCTGCATTTCAATACCTTTATCAATTTCTTCCTCGGTTAGTTTAGGATTATCTACTAAGGCTTCCTGTTTCGCAATCTCATACATCTTGTCCATATATTCTGGTTCTACATAACTAGAGAAAACATAAAAATAAAGGATACCTAAAATACCTGCTATAAGAGCAACGCCCGCACCAACTTTTAAGGCTTCGGAAATTGTAAGATAATTTAGATTACTTTTTTTAAATTGATAGATGCCTAATACTATACCAACAACTAGAATTAAGGTTTGCGTACCCTGAACTGCAAGACCGCGTTCATAGTGCATGTCCATAGTATAAAGCATTATGCCAAATGCAATACCAATACCACCTACAAGCAGGCCGTAATTAAAAGCAAACTTTCCTGTTTCAGCTTTACTTTCTTCCATGTTATTATCTTTTTTGGTTGTTTTCAAAGTTAGTGGTTGTTTTTGTTTCTTTGTTACAGAAGAAAATATCTTTTTTTGTTTCTTTTTTTAGGATTTAGATTGTGGGTTAAATAAAATTAATTAAATTTGCAGCCTTAAAATGAGTGCCTGTTGGAATGGGTGCGTAAAATTTTATTTATAATGAAGAAAGATATACACCCAGAAAATTATAGATTAGTAGCTTTTAAAGACATGTCTAACGACGAGGTTTTTTTAACTAAATCTACAGCAGTTACCAAAGAAACTTTAGAAGTTGATGGTGTTGAATACCCAGTTGTAAAATTGGAAATCTCAAGAACATCTCATCCTTTTTATACTGGTAAAGCTAAACTTCTGGATACTGCAGGACGTATTGACAAGTTCAAGAACAAATACGACAAGTTTAAGAAAAAACCAGCAGCGCCAGCACCGGCAGCTACTGAAGAGAAAGCTGATACAGAAGAAAAATAATTTCTTTTATAATATATTTACAAAGCCTCCACAATTGTCGGAGGCTTTTTTAGTTTATAACATGGCCAATATTTATACTATTGTCCAAACGGATTAGAAAAGCAGAATACCTATTTTAGTAAAAAAATAACCAGCCATGAACTATATTCTTTTTGACGGTACGGTAAGAGACAATTTGTTACCCTTCACCTTTACAAGGCCTGTTGCCGATATACGAGTGGGTATATTGACCATTAGGGAAAAATGGGAAAAATATTTAGGGAATACCACAACTACTATAACCGAAGAATATCTATCTGAGAAATTTCCAATGGTTGAGATGGAGGAAAATGTGCTGATCAATGCCTCTTTTTTACCGAATCAAAAATTGATAGACCTAGTTCAGGACCTAAAAGAAAACGAGGCTATTTTTCAAGGTGATGAAGTCATCGCTTTTTTTACCAATGAAAGTCAAGAAGAAGTAGATTTTGATACTTATAAGCAAATTGAATTTGAAGATGAATTAATCCAGATAGTTAATACTTGGGATATTTTCTCTAAAAATGGAGCAGCCTTACAGGCGGATTTTGATTTTATTACCGCAGGAAGAAAAAGCCAGCCTATTCCTAAAAGCAATACTTTAATTCACCCTGAGCGAATTTTCATGGAAGAAGGTGCCACGGTAGAACATAGTATTTTGAACGCTACGGATGGTCCTATTTATTTAGGTAAAAACTCAGAGGTGTGGGAAGGTAATCTTATTCGCGGCGCTTTTGCACTTTGTGATAATGCGGTTGTAAAAATGGGAGCAAAAATTTATGGAGCTACTACTATAGGACCTTACGGAAAGGTTTGTGGTGAAATTAGCAACTCTGTAATTTTTGGATACTCTAGTAAGGGTCATGAGGGATATCTGGGTAATGCTGTTTTAGGAGAGTGGTGTAATATTGGTGCAGATTCTAATAACTCCAACCTCAAAAATAACTATGCTAATGTCCGTATATGGAATTATGCCAGCGAAAGTTTTGAACAAACCGGTTTACAGTTTTGCGGCCTAATGATGGGTGACCATAGTAAAACAGCTATAAACACAATGTTCAATACGGGTACGGTAATAGGGGTAAACTGTAATATTTACGTTCCTGGTTTTCCACGTAATTTTGTCCCTAGTTTTAGTTGGGGTGGGGCTTCAGGTTTCTCTACTTATGGTACATCAAAAGCTTTTGAGACGGCCAAAGTTATGATGGCCAGAAGAAATGTAGAGTTTGATGATAAGGAAGCCCGTATTTTAGAACACGTCTTTGAGTTGACTAAAAAGTGGCGTAACTGCTAAGTTTTTTCTGTTTACTATTTATTTTGAGAAGCTGCCAATCGTTTTAAAATGGCCACTATGCTTTTGGCGTTTTCAATACTAGGGGCTTCAATCTCAATTCTGTTTTCGTAGTTTTGAACCTCACCATCTTCGTAAACCTTTACTAGTTTTTCGGAAGACTTGATGCCAATTTCTGCCCAAACCCTTTTTCCGGACACCTTAACTTTGCTGTTTTGTTTATTTAGGTCTTGAGCGCTGAATTCAAACACATTTTCAATAGTCTTTTTGGAGCTAGATTCTATTTTGGTAAATCTAAACGTGCTAGTTTCTGTTTCTAAAAGTTCTATTTGTTGTTCATATTGAAGGTTGGTGCTTTGTATAGGCTTTATTTCGTTGCTAAGAAGTGACAATGCTTCTTCTAAGCTTGTTGCGGGTTCTTCGGCTCTTTCGGTTACTTGGTTTTTAAAGTGCTCTATTAGGAATTGAAATGCTTCTTTGCCAATAATAGCTTCGTCATAGGAATTGAAGTATAGGAAAAGTTGCTTTTCGTAATCTTCTGTCTCACCATTAAGGGAGTGACCAATATAGTAGGCACCTTTATTGGTGTTTAAAACAAGGTAAAGTCTTGTTTTTTTGTCTTTAAAACTTATGCCGTTTTCATTTATATCCGTAAGGTTAAAGAAATATAGATGCTCCTCATTTTTGTCGGATACTGTTTCTTTTTGAGAAAAAGTGGCCATATAATCTTCCAAAACTAAGTTTTGAACTGTGGTTCTACCGTCAGATTCTATTCCATCAATATTGTCGTTTATATACTTTAATGCATTCTCTACGGTAGTGATATCCGGTTTGGAGAAGTCAAATTCTGTTTTTGCTAGTGGAGCAACTCCTTTAAGGACCTTGTGTATGTTTTTTCCATTGGCCAATGAATTAGCATAAAATAGCACTTTATCAGTATAGCCTTTAAGAACGTCATCGCTGTAGAACTTAATACCTGCAATATCTTTTTTCGTTCCCATTTCAATTAGAAACTCATCGCCGGAAATCTTATAATTTACCGAGTTAGGATTTAGTAGGGATAAGTTAAATTCAAAACGCTCCTTTTTTGACCCCAATGTTCGTTCCAAAATAACGAGACCAGGTCTTTTGGTATCTGTATTAAGCTGTTGTACAATTTCATGTTTTGGTAGATTAACGTTACCAATATTATTTTTTAGCCATTGCAAGTGCTCTTCATAAGAATTTAAAACAAGTGTCTTTTTATCAACTTCAATTGCTTCAGGGATGGCATCTTCAATAGCATTTTCTAAATCACGACCGTTATCTGCATTTAGGCCATATAAGGTAAAGCTTGGAATGTAGGCTATTTTGTTACCTTCATCCGTTATTCTCTTAATCAGTTTTTGTTTTCCTTTAACCGTTAATTCTATAAGAAAAACATCTCGTTTTGTAAAAGATCTAACTGCATTTGTATTAATGTCCGAAAGTGCAAACGAGTATGTGGTTGCAACTTCGTTCCCTTTACTATTTACTTCGCGAACCGTATAATCGTAATAACCGGGGGAAATGGTAGTAAGCTCTTGATTGAAAGTTAATTTGTTTGCTTCTACCGTGCTCAGTAATTCTTGAATTTTGGCTGTTTTCTCTTTTAACACAGATTCTTGAGCAATTGCAATGCTAGAAGTGAAAAGCAGAAAAATTATTAGAATAGGAGCTAAGAATGAAGGGATGTGTTTAGAAGTAAAAATCACAGTAGTTGGTTTCAAGAGTTAATGGTTGGTTAGCATATAAACTGCTTACAAACAAGTGTTTTATTTTCGGTCAAATATAGAATATTAGATTAAGAGCGGCAGGTAAAGACGTGTTTTTAATGGGTTAATAAATTGATACCGTTCATGTTTGCTATGGGCTAGGTACAAGTTTGTATATTTGCATTCTCTAAAAAAAAATAGTTTCAATTGAATACGAAAGCGGAAAGAGATCAGGATATGAAAAAGAAAGTTGCCTTCTATACATTGGGCTGTAAACTTAATTTTTCTGAAACTTCTACTATAGCAAGAGGTTTTCAGGAAGACGGTTTTGACCGTGTAGATTTCTCGGAATATGCAGATATGTATGTAATTAATACGTGTTCGGTAACCGAAAATGCAGATAAAAGATTCAAAACAATAGTAAAACAAGCGCAAAAAATAAATCCTGAAGCTTTTGTGGCAGCAATTGGTTGTTATGCTCAATTAAAACCAGAGGAATTGGCTGCTGTAGATGGAGTGGATTTAGTTTTGGGTGCGACGGAGAAATTTAAGATTGGAGATTATATAAACGACCTGACTAAAAATGATTTTGGTGAAGTTCATTCCTGTGAGATAGAAGAAGCAGATTTTTACGTGGGTAGCTACGCTATTGGAGACCGAACACGTGCTTTTCTTAAGGTTCAAGACGGATGCGATTATAAATGTACTTATTGCACCATTCCTTTGGCCAGAGGTATTTCACGGAGTGATACGTTGCAGAACGTATTAGATAATGCTGCTGAGATATCTGCGAAGGGCATTAAAGAGATTGTATTGACCGGTGTTAATATTGGGGATTATGGAAAGGGAGAGTTTGGAAATAAAACTCACGAACATACATTTTTAGACTTGGTAAAGGCTTTAGATGGGGTAGAGGGTATTCATCGTTTACGTATATCATCTATAGAACCTAATTTATTGAAGAATGAAACCATAGATTTCGTTTCTCAGAGCAATTCATTTGTACCGCATTTTCATATTCCATTACAGAGTGGTAGCGATGATATTTTAAAGTTGATGCGCCGCAGGTATATGAGCGGTTTATATATAGATAGGGTCAATAAGATTAAAGAAACCATGCCTCACGCCTGCATAGGTGTTGATGTTATTGTTGGTTTTCCGGGAGAAACAGATGAGCACTTTTTAGAGACCTATCATTTTCTTAATGAACTAGACATATCCTATTTGCATGTTTTTACGTATTCGGAACGAGATAATACGGCTGCTGCAGAAATGGATGGTGTGGTTTCTAAGCAGGTGAGAAGTAAACGTAGTAAGATGCTTCGCGGGCTTTCTGTTAAAAAAAGAAGGGCTTTTTATGAAAGTCAATTAGGTAAAACATACCAAGTTCTTTTTGAAGGAGAGAACAAAGAAGGGTACATTCACGGGTTTACCAGTAATTATGTTAAGGTTAAGTCTCCTTGGAATCCAGAATTGGTTAATACTTTACATAATGTGTCTCTTACGGAGATAGATGAGGACGGCCTTGTTCGTTTTGATTTTGAAAAGATTACTACTGAGGTTTAGAATAAAAAAAATCCCGCTAGTTGCGGGATTCATCTTCAAAAAAAACTTTGAAATACGTTAGATTCTTATGCCTACGGGCAACATTTCTTTGTACTGTCTGTTTTTACGTAAAAAACCAGCAATTTGTGGACTCGTAGGGACTACTCTAAGATTCTGCTCCTGAATACGGTGAAGAACCGACTTAATAAAATCTTCTTTGAAACCCTCTTTTGTGATTTCCTCAGGCACTACTAATTTTGTTAGAAATACTTTACGTTCTTGCGAAGAATACTCGATTTTGGCCAAGATGCCTTCAACCGTAGTTTCGAATTGACGCAAGAAAGTGTTGTCAATAATTTCTACTTCATTCATATAGTTTGATTTTAGATGACGGCAAGAGGTAAGAAAATCACGGTGTTCTCAAATCGTAATTTTGTATACTTTTGCTCATATTTGTATAAACTATGGAAATCCCCCAAAGTCGATACCAAAAGTAGTGAAAATAATGTTAATTTCCTAACAATTCCTATGTGTTGTAATAATGAGCGATTCTAAGATTCACATATATTTTATGCCAGGAATGGCAGCCAACCCATCAATATTTAAAAATATTGCACTACCAGAGCACAAATTTGAACAACATCTTTTGGAATGGTTCGTACCTGAGAAAAATATGTCTTTGGAAGCATATGCCAAAAAAATGAACGAAAACATTCACCATGAAAATGCCGTTTTGATAGGGGTTTCATTTGGTGGTATGTTGGTGCAGGAGATGGCTAGGTTTAAATCATTTCGGAAAATTATAATTATTTCAAGTGTTAAAGATGCATCGGAGTTACCTAAGCGCATGATATTTGCGAAATACACTAACGTGCACAAGCTCTTACCAACTGGTATAGTGAACAATATGGAACTTTTAACAAAATATGCTTTTGGAGAAAACGTAAATAAGCGTCTGGCACTTTATGAAGAATACCTCTCCGTCAGGGATAAATACTATATAGATTGGTCTATTGATCAAATTGTTAATTGGAAACAAGTTGAGCCAATTCCAGGGCTTGTTCATATTCATGGTAAAAAAGATGTTGTTTTTCCTATAGATAACATAAAAGACTGCATTACTGTGAAAAACGGTACACACACCATGATTATTCATAGAGCTAGATGGTTTAACGAGCATTTGCCTACAATTATTTTGCAATAAATGAGTTGTATTAATAGACTCGTTTCCCCCTTTGCACTAATCACATTCATAAGGTCTGATTTTGAATAAAGACAATTAGATTTGGCTTTTAAGATAATTAAAGTCAATGCTGAATATGAGTGCGTTTCAGGTAGAAAAATTAGAAAAGAGTTTATTAACTTTGAATAAACCGTACAATACCAAAAAATGAAGATTTTAAAGAATGTATTGATGCTCTTGGGTGTCTTTTTTGTCGTGAGCACTTTGATATTTGCCGTACAGAATAATGCGGAGCCTGCTGAAGGTGATGCTGATTATGCTGAAAATGAAGCAAAAGAAGTAGATAAAAGCGTTGCCGAAGGGTACCGTATTTCTGCTATAGAAATACCTGAAGATTTAAATTTTGCTAGTGAGGTTGTCCCTCAGGATGATCCAGAGGTTATGGAACGTATAGATCGTGAGTTCTTGGTTAATACGTATTGGCAATCAAATGCTGTACTATTAATAAAAAGGGCCAACATGTACTTTCCTATTATAGAGCCTATTTTAGCAAAGAATGGTATTCCTGATGATTTTAAATATTTAGCAGTTGCAGAAAGCGGACTTCAGAATGTGAAATCACATGCGGGTGCTGCTGGTTTTTGGCAAATTATGAAAGCTACTGGGCAGGAGCATGGCTTGGAGGTAAACGGAAACGTAGATGAGCGTTATAATTTAGAAAAAGCTACTGAGGTAGCTTGTGAATATTTAAACAGAAACTATAAAAGGTATGGCAGTTGGACGTTGACTGCTGCTTCTTATAATGCAGGTGCAGGTGCTATTAATAAGTATTTGGGTATCCAGCAAGTAAGTAATTACTATGACCTTCTTCTAGGGCAGGAGACAGGTAGATATGTATTTCGTATTATGGCCATAAAAGAAATATTGAGTCATCCGGAGAAGTATGGTTTTGATATTGATAAAGAAGATATGTACCAGGCAGTGCCTACTTTTAAAGTAGAGCTAGATGAGCCTGTATTAAGCTTTGCAGATTACGCGCAACAGTACGAAATCAATTATAAAATATTGAAAAGACATAATCCTTGGCTTAGAGAGGCGCACTTGAACAACAGTTCGCGTAAAAAATATATTATTGAAATTCCAAATAAGGGATATTATAAAATTGGCAAATAGTTAATTTTAAAGCCTCAATGCGTTATATTAATTTCGCATTGAGGTCATTTTACGCCACTTTATTTCCCATCTTTAAATGCTAGTTCGCTTAGAATGTTCTAAGAGTTTATTCAGCAATCACAAAGATGGATACCGCACTACAACTTTTTAACGATAATCTCTGGTTAATTCTTCTAACGATTAATTATGGGCTTGTTATTGTGCTTTCCTTTTTCATCCTTTTAAAAAATAAGAACCCGGTAAAGACGCTTTCGTTTCTTTTTGCTCTTGCTGTATTGCCTTTTTTAGGGTTGATTGTGTATTATCTATTTGGACAAGACTATAGAAAATCTAAAATTTTTGAAAAGAAATATTTTCTGGATAATAAGAAAATAATGGAATGGCGAGCCAATTTTAAATTGGATTGTGAAGAAAGGGAAGATTTTGAAGAAACTTATGGTGAGGGTATTTTTAAAGTGTATAAATTATTGAAAAACAACGAGAAGGCTGTTCTTACTTTTGATAACAATGTAGAGGTTTTAATTAATGGCGAAGAGAAATTTAAGCGTTTGTTTGAGGATTTAAGAAATGCCGAGAGCCATATCCACATAGAATATTTTGTTCTTTTTAGTGATGAACTTGGGAATAAAATTATTGAAATCCTCATGGAAAAAGCCAAGGCTGGTGTTAAAGTTAGGTTGGTTTATGATGATGTTGGTAGTAAGATTGCAAGGAGTGTAAAACATAAAATGACCAAATCGGGAATTGAGCATTACGCATTTATGCCTGTAATTTTTTCAAATTCTACGGGTAAACTTAATTATAGAGACCATAGGAAAATTGTGGTCATAGACGGGAAGGTTGGCTACGTAGGAGGTATAAACATGGCCAAACGTTATGATAATTCATATGATAATCCAAGGTATTGGAGAGATACACATCTAAGGCTTCAGGGTGCGGCAGTAGGTTCGTTACAATCGTCTTTTTTGTTAAATTGGAACTTTGCTTCTCATAATGAAGTAGAAATAGAAAAATCATTTTTTCCAAAAAGTAAACCGGAGATGAATCAACCCGTTGCTGTACAGATTGCAGCCAGCGGACCAGACACGGATTGGGCTAATATTATGGAAGCTATCTTTTGTGCCATTAGTTCGGCAAAAGAACGCATTTATATTACTTCACCTTACTTTATGCCCAATGATGCTATTTTAACGGCCTTAGCTACCGCTGCTAGAAGTGGTATTGATGTTCGGGTAATTGTTCCTTATGAATCTGATTCCTGGGCAGCGCAGTACGCTGGTGACTCTTATATTGAATATTGCTTGGAGTCAGGCATTAAAATTTACAGGTATACAAAAGGCTTTATTCATGCTAAAACCATGGTTATAGATGATTTGTTTTCAACCGTAGGAACGGCCAACTTAGATTATAGAAGTTTTTCCATCAACTTTGAAATCAATGCTATGCTATACAACAAGGAAATAAACCTTAAACTAGCGGCAACTTTCTTAGATGATTTAAAGGAATGTGAAGAGGTTGAGTTAGAAAGATGGCAAAACCGTGGCCTAAGACGTAAACTAAAGGAATCTTTTAGTAGGTTATGGGCACCACTTCTATAATGTAAGTTAAACTCTTAGAGACAGATTTTAAATAAATACAGTCAGTTAGATTTTCTTCATCTGCTGTTGCATCATTTTTATCTGATCAGTAAGCATATTGCTTTTGTCTAACTTTTTAGCTTCTCTCAAAAGAGTTGTAGCTTCTCTTTTTCTTCTTTTCTGCATAGCAATACCTGCAAGACTTAATTTAGCCATAGCTATATCATAATCCATTGTAAGGCCTAACTTCAATGCTTTTTTGAAATACTTTTCGGCCTGTGTTAAGTTCTTTTGAGAAAGTATAATACCGTGTAGGTAGTTAAAGTACCCTTGTTGCTTTGTAACTAATGCAGCTTCTGGGTTTTTAATTTTATCAAGCCACTTTTGAGTTCCTTCTAAATCTTGCTTTCTCATGCGTAGAAAAGCTAATAGAATTATCTCGTTTCTGAAATAAAGAAATATAAAGATTGAAGATAAAAGAATCAAAGCAATTCCGTTGCCTATATTTCCTTCTATAAATTGATATATGGCGTATGCTATGATAAGTCCTGCTATGACTATTTTAAGATTTTTGTTGAACATGTGTATTAATTATTGATCGGTTCGTTTAAATTAGGAATGAGTTCGTATGATGTAAAAGACGCTATAGTTGTGGGTATTTCTTGGTCCTGCATTTGAGTCATGCTAGATGATCCTTTAGAAGTGCCTTCAACGGTCATTTTCTTTATAAAGCCTGTTATGGCATTAGTAGTAATATTTGTTTTCTGAGTTCCTTTAAGATGCATTGCTGTTGCAGCTTCGGTAACATTCATTATAACATCTGCTGTTCCTATTAAATTTACAGTGTCAGCAGAAATTGCTTTTAGGGTCCAAGTGTTATTGGCTTGCAATTTGCCCAAATATTGATTTTTCCAAGTATCCTCTAATTTTACTTTTTTAGAAGGATAAATGAAGGTCATTTGCTTGTAACTGTTAGAAAGCGCCTCCGACCCAAATTCTTTTTCCAAAGATTTTTTCATCATATTCAAAGAAAATTGGTCTTCAAGACCAGATGCTTCGGCCATTTTAGCTACAAGATTGTCGCCACCTTTTACTTCAATAATATCACCTGTTTTAGATAGAATAATGTTTACAGGATGGTTTAGAAGGCTATGGAAAATTTGCGACTGCATATTGCTTTCGTCCACTTCTTTAGCATGCACATCCATTAATTCTCCTTGTATGCTAGAAGACATATTTAAATTAAGATCTTTAAATTTTAAAGCTATCTTATATGTGGTATCTCTTACTTCTAGTACCTTGAACTCTAGAATACCATTAATTTTATTGGTTAGAATATGAGAGGCCCCATCCAGTTCTTGTGTAATGGTTTGCTCGGCGTTTTGCTTTACGGTGAAGACGGCGTTTTTCTCTAATTTGTACTCAAGTTGTGTCTGGGCTAAAGAAACGGTACTTGAAAGAACAATAAAAATAATGCCCAAAAAGTTTCTCATATATTGAATCTGTTGCTATAATCCGATTTTGGCAAAAGTAATAAAAACCTATCTCTAGGCGGCAGGCATTCAATAAAAATATTTTTACAAATGTATTTGGCAAAGCCAAAAGTCTTTGTATATTTGCGCCCAGTTTTAGCGAGCGGTTTCGCTATCTCTTATCACACAAAGAAAAGGATAATACAATGCCCGGACAGAAAAGAACATATCAGCCTTCAAAGAGAAAAAGAAGAAATAAACATGGATTTAGGGAGCGTATGGCATCCGTAAACGGAAGAAAAGTTTTAGCTCGTAGAAGAGCTAAAGGTAGAAAAAAACTTTCTGTATCCTCTGAACCGAGACATAAGAAATAATGATTTTATTTTTTAAGAAATATATAGGTGTTACTTTTTATAAGTAACACCTTTTTTTATGTCAGATTTGTATTGATATTTGTAACAAATTATAGCCAAAGTTTTAAAGAATACAACTAATGCCAAAAAGAAAAGATTTAAAATCCATACTACTGATCGGTTCCGGTCCCATTGTTATAGGTCAAGCTTGTGAATTTGATTACGCAGGTTCACAGTCATTACGTTCATTACGTGAAGACGGTATTGAGACTATACTAATAAATAGTAATCCGGCAACAATTATGACGGACCCATCAATGGCTGATCATGTGTATTTAAAACCGTTGACTACCAAGTCAATAATTGAAATACTAAAAGAACATCCTCAAATTGATGCAGTGCTACCAACTATGGGTGGCCAGACGGCTCTTAATCTATGTATTGAGGCAGATGAAAAGGGAATTTGGAAAGATTTTGGAGTAGATCTTATAGGTGTTGATATTGATGCGATAAACATTACAGAAGATCGTGAGCAATTCCGTGAGTTAATGCTTAAAATTGGTGTTGGCATGGCACCACAGGCAACGGCAACATCATTCTTGAAAGGAAAAGAAATAGCTCAGGAATTTGGCTTTCCATTAGTAATAAGAGCATCATATACTTTAGGAGGTGCAGGAGCTGCTATAGTATACAAACCAGAAGATTTTGATGAGTTATTAAGTCGTGGATTAGAAATTTCTCCTATTCATGAAGTAATGATCGATAAAGCCTTATTGGGCTGGAAAGAATATGAGTTAGAGTTATTGCGTGATGATAATGATAACGTAGTTATTATTTGTGCAATAGAAAATATGGATCCGATGGGTATTCATACAGGAGATTCTATAACTGTTGCACCAGCAATGACCCTGTCAGATAGAACGTACCAAAAAATGCGTGATATGGCAATTCATATGATGCGTAGTATTGGTGATTTTGCCGGAGGATGTAATGTGCAGTTCGCAGTTAGTCCTGATGATGAAGAAGATATTATTGCAATTGAGATTAACCCAAGGGTTTCTCGTTCTTCTGCTTTAGCTTCAAAAGCAACCGGGTATCCTATTGCCAAGATTGCAACTAAATTAGCTATCGGGTATCATTTAAATGAATTAGACAATCAAATTACAAAATCTACTTCTGCTTTATTTGAACCGACTTTAGATTATGTAATTGTAAAAATACCACGTTGGAACTTTGATAAATTTGAAGGTTCTGACCGTACTTTAGGACTTCAGATGAAATCTGTTGGAGAAGTAATGGGTATTGGACGTTCGTTCCAAGAGGCATTACACAAAGCAACTCAATCTCTAGAAATAAAAAGAAACGGATTAGGTGCGGATGGTAAAAGTTATACCAATTACGACCAAATCATTCAAAAATTGACCATCCCAAGTTGGGATAGAGTATTTGTAATCTATGATGCTATTCAATTGGGTATTCCGTTGTCAAGAATTCATGAGATTACAAAAATTGATATGTGGTTCTTGAAACAATATGAAGAACTTCATTTATTAGAAAAAGAAATCTCTACATATACTATTGCAACGCTTACCAAAGATTTAATGTTGGAAGCTAAGCAAAAAGGTTTTGCAGATAGACAGATAGCTCACATGCTAGATTGCTATGAGAGCGAAGTGCATAAGAAACGTACGGAAGAAATGAACATTAATAGGGTCTACAAATTGGTAGATACCTGTGCAGCCGAGTTTAAGGCGATGACTCCATACTACTATTCTACTTTTGAAGCAGAAATAGAAAAGCCAGATGGAACCCGTTATGTAGAGAATGATAGTATTGTTACAGACCGTAAGAAGATTGTAGTTCTTGGTTCTGGTCCCAACAGGATCGGACAGGGAATTGAATTTGATTACTGTTGTGTACATGGCGTATTGGCGGCAGCGGAATGTGGTTATGAAACTATCATGATCAATTGTAACCCTGAAACGGTTTCAACTGATTTTGATACAGCAGACAAACTTTATTTTGAGCCTGTTTTTTGGGAGCATATTTACGATATTATCCGTCACGAAAAGCCAGAAGGTGTTATTGTACAGTTAGGTGGGCAGACAGCTTTAAAATTAGCTGAAAAACTATCTAAATACGGAATCAAAATTATAGGTACCAGCTTTGAAGCATTAGATTTAGCTGAAGACAGAGGTAGTTTCTCTGAAATGCTGAAAGAAAATAATATTCCTTTTCCTCAATACGGTATTGCGGAAACAGCAGATGAGGCTTTAGCGCTTGCAGACCAATTAGACTTTCCTTTATTAGTAAGACCATCCTATGTACTAGGAGGGCAGGGAATGAAGATTGTAATTAATAAGGAAGAGCTAGAATCGCATGTAGTAGACCTTCTAAGAAAAATCCCCAATAACAAATTACTTTTAGACCATTATTTGGATGGAGCTATTGAGGCAGAAGCCGATGCAATTTGTGATGGCGAAGATGTGTACATTATTGGTATAATGGAGCATATTGAGCCTTGTGGGATTCACTCAGGAGATTCTAATGCAACCTTGCCACCGTTTAACCTTGGTGAGTTTGTTATGCAGCAGATAAAAGATCATACAAAGAAAATTGCTTTAGCATTGAATACAGTTGGTTTGATCAATATTCAGTTTGCTATAAAAGACGATATGGTCTATATCATTGAAGCTAACCCAAGAGCCTCTAGAACGGTACCGTTTATTGCTAAGGCTTATAAAGAGCCTTACGTGAACTACGCTACAAAGGTAATGTTAGGTGAAAAGAAAGTGAAGGACTTTAATTTCAATCCGCAATTGGAAGGTTTTGCGATTAAGCAACCAGTTTTCTCTTTTAATAAATTCCCTAATGTAAATAAGAACTTAGGTCCTGAAATGAAAAGTACGGGAGAGAGTATTCTCTTTATTGATAGTTTAAAAGACGATCAGTTCTATGAGCTTTACGGCCGCAGAAAAATGTACTTAAGTAAGTAGTAGATACTATTTTTAAACATAAAAAAAGCTTGAGCATATTGCTCAAGCTTTTTTTATATCAATAGTTTTTCTTTGCAGACTAATTGTCATCGGTTTTTTCAGGAACTATATCATTATCGATCATATTTTTTATCTGCTGACCTACAACGTTTGGCAGGATTACACTAAAAGTAGTTCCTTTTCCTTTTCCCTCAGATTCTGCATAGATAATGCCATCGTGGGACTCAACAATTTGCTTAATCATATAAAGGCCAAGCCCCGTACCATTTACGTCAGCGTGAAATCGCTCAAAAGGGGAGAAGAGCTTTTTTAAAGATTTTTCATCCATTCCAGAACCGTTATCTGAAACAGAGAACTGTATTTTTTCTCCGGTTTCTTCTGCTCTAATATGAACTACAGGTTGTTTTTGGTCGCCCATATACTTTATGGCGTTATCTAGAAGATTTCCAAAGACTTGTATAATTCTATTTCTGTCGCCATAAATATTTGGTAGGTTTTCTTCAACTATGAGTTTTACTTTAGATACTTTTAATTTTCCTTTAACCAAAGTGGTTGATAGTGATACAATTTCATTAGTATCGAGCACTTCATTTTTGTTCTCAATTTTACCAATTTTCGCAATTTTGGTAATATCGGCAATAAGGTTATTCATAGTATCACATGAAATATTAATCATTTCTAGGTACTGTTCTAATTCAGGGAAATCTTTCATCACAAACTCCATAGGAATTAGGCTTGCAATACCTTTTATACCACTTAACGGACTTTTAAGGTCGTGAGAAACTGCAAAAGTAAAACGCTGAATTTCTTGATTTTTCGTGGTTAATTCATCTGCTACTTTTTCTAGTTCTTTCTTTTGTAGTTGTAATTCTTGAGTACGTTCACCTATCTCTTTTTCCAGTGTTAATTGATACTTTTTTATGTTTCTAACCCGGAGAAATAAGACTAAATAAATAGCAGAAATTAACAAAGCTATCATGAGTACGCGAAACCACCAGGTTTTCCAAAAAGGAGGGGTAATTGTAATGTGTAAGTCAGTTTCATTGCTATTCCATATACCATCAGAATTACTAGATTTTATTCGAAGTGTATACTTACCTGGTTCTAAACTGGTATAAGTAGCGTTGTTTTTGTGACCAACATAATTCCAATTCGTTTCAAAACCATCCAAGAAATAAGCGTAGTTTACTTTATCTGGATGACGAAAAGTTAAAGCATTGAACTCAAAATCCACCACAGTATTATCATACGATAGGGTAATGGAATCTACTTGCGCGATGTGCTTTTTTAATATTTTAGATTCATCGTCTGCATAAATAGGTTTGTTGAATATTTTTAGACTGGTAATACTTACAATAGGTTTATCCTCCCTTTTTTTAATGTCCTTTGCTTGAAATAAATTGAAGCCATTACTACCACCAAAAATTAATTCGTTGTTTTTGGTCTTATAGAAAGAATTTGTATTGAATTCGCTGCCTTGTAAACCATCATTAATATAGTAATGTATAGATGCTGTGCTTTTAGGGTTGTATTGCGTAATTCCAGAACCGGTGCTAAGCCATAGCAAATGGTTAGTGTCTTCTATAATTCCTTTAACAGCGTCATTTTTTAATTCTTCATTGTGTGGGATCGATTGAAAGGAATCTGTTGTGGAATTATATTTATTTAAACCGGCTTGTGTACCCACCCATAAGTTACCCTCCGTATCTTCTACAATTGCATTAATGAAGTCGTTACTTAAGATTTGTTCCTTCTCAAGGCTGTTATAACTTGTGTATTGCCACTCCTCGTTTTTTTCAACAAGTTTAAATAGTCCGGAAATTTGGGTTCCAACCCAAATATTTCCATTTTTATCTTCGGTTAAAGTTGTGATGGTAGAGACCTTAGTGTTATTGATATTGTTTTTAAGGTCTATGTTTTTATGAGTTTCGGTTTCAGGATTATAGAATTGTAATCCACCGTGAAAAGTTGCAATCCATATGCGCCCTTTACTATCCATCATTAGATTGAATACGTTATTTGATAGTAAAAAGGAATTTTCTTTGGTTAATACCTCATAGTTTTTATCCTTGATATTAAAGATGGTAATTCCTTTGCCCCAAGACCCCAACCATAGTTGGTCGTTTTTATCTTGTAGCATACTAAGGACGACATTGGTATTAAGATTTTTATTATCTAAACTGTATTTGACAAAAGAATTAGTAGTTCTATCCCAATAATTTAGTCCACCGCCATCGGTTCCAATCCAAAGGTGGTCATTAGTATCATTTCTATCCTGAATGAAGGAGTTTATGTTATTGTTATTTAAAGACTGAGAATTAAAAGGTTCATTTTTTACATGCTTAAATTTATGATATATGGGATCGTAGAAGCTTAGACCTTT
Organism: Zobellia barbeyronii; assembly: GCF_018603515.1. Classification (GTDB taxonomy): domain Bacteria; phylum Bacteroidota; class Bacteroidia; order Flavobacteriales; family Flavobacteriaceae; genus Zobellia; species Zobellia barbeyronii. The sequence goes on along the minus strand of NZ_JACATN010000002.1, from coordinate 665,275 downwards.
TTTATATGGACCAAGCCACATAATTCCTTTATTATTATATATAGACCATATAGAGTTACTAGAAATCGATTCTATATTTTTACTATCATACTTTAAATTTGATAATTGTTTGGTGCTTTTTGAGTAGATATAAAGTCCATCATTTTCACTGCCTATCCAATAATCACCATTTGCGGCAATTGATAATGATAGTATGGGGTAGCCACTACTTATGCTTGTTCTTTCTATGTTTATAGAATTATCATTTTTGATTTTTAATTCGATTAGCTCACCATTGTGTAAGCCAATTAAAAACTGAGATGAGCTTTGTTGTATTACACTTCGTATTCTATGATTTTCATGAAGTTTTGATAAGACTTGTAATTCACTATTTAATATCCATATGTCGTTATCAATTATGACTAAAGTTCTTTCATTATCTAATTTAGCAATTTTCACAAAAAAGTTATCTTGTGCAGGTGTTCCGTGATATTTAAATTCTTTGGTTTCGCCTGTGGTAATATGATACCTGAAGATGCTAGTGGTGGTTCCTAACCAAAGGAAATCTGAAGATTTAACAACAGAATAGAAATGTTCTAAAGCTAGTTTTTCGCCCTCGCCAATGAAGGGGTAGGACTTTAGGATATCCATTTCTCGGTTATAGATGTTTAAACCTTGAACCGTACCTATATATAGTTGTCTATTATTGTCTTCGTAAATATCCTCTATATAGCCATTGGTTAGCCCTGTCTTGGTATCTTGAGCCTGCTCATATATTTGAAAGTTTTTACCATCGTATTTATTGAGTCCATTTCTGGTGCCAATCCATAAGTAACCATAGCTATCCTCATATATTACGTTAGCAGAGCTTTGAGATAAACCACCCGGTAAGTGTTGAAAAGACAAAGGGTTTTGATTTTGCTGCGCAAAAGCAAGCTTACAACATAGCAGTAGTAAAGACGACCATAACACTAGTGTAGCTGATTGCTTGGGTGAAATCATAATAACTGGATAGACTTATTTAAAGTAGGTTAACTCTTACAATTTATGAATGATTACCGTATGATATAAATTTTTGTTGCCTAATAAGGCTATGTTGTGGTAAAAAACTGGTTTATAGAAGAGTAGATATTCTATATTCTCAACATTTATATAAAAAGGAATAACTAATACTTACATTTTAAAGGCTATACATTGGTGTTAAACCGCATAAAATGGAGGTGTTTTTACAAAAAAAAAGCTGAAAATCTAGAATAGATGTTCAGCTGTATTTACTGTAAATAATAGATGTGTTTAATTCAATTGATCACGATTTTCTTTTATAACTCGCCTTGTGCATAAAGTCTTCTAATTTCTTTTTTATCAAATTTACCTACGCTGGTACGGGGAACTTGATTAACAAAAACATAGTTATCAGGTATTTGGTAATTTGCAAAATCTCGAGATAAAAATTCTTTAAAATTGGCATCTAAGACCACTTCATCTTCATCCGTCAGAACAATTACCGCTAATGGTCTTTCGGCCCATTTTTCGTCTGGTATGGCTATTACGGCTGCTTCTTTAACCTTTGGGTGAGACATCAATGCAGATTCTAAGGCAACGCTAGATATCCATTCGCCTCCACTTTTGATTAAATCTTTTGTTCGGTCTGTAATATGCATATAGCCATCGCTATCCACCGTGCTTACATCACCTGTTCTAAACCACCCGTCATCCGTAAAATTATCCCTATTATTTGTTTTAAAATAGGACTTAATAACCCAAGCTCCTTTAACCTGTAGTTCACCCATGGTTTTTCCGTCACGCTCCGCTACCTTGCCGTTATTGTCAACAACGCGCATTTCAATGCCAGGAAATTCAATACCTTGTTTGGCACGTATTTTTATTTTTTCTTCTGTACTTAGTTTTTCATGATGGGGCTGCAAGCGGCTTACGGTACCCAAAGGGGAAGTCTCTGTCATTCCCCATGCTTGTACGCCCTTAATACCGAAATCGTCGTCCATGCCTTTAATGAGACTCGCGGTGAGTGCAGAGCCTCCAACTAGATACTCTTGTAATGCTAATTTTGGTCTTGGCGGATTCTTTTTCATTGCTTCGTAAACTCCCATCCAAATAGTGGGCACACCATTGGCTTTTGTGATTTTTTCTTCTTGCAAAATGGAGATAATAGCTTCTGGCTGTAGATTAGAAGATGGTAATACCATATCGGAACCGGTTATAAGACATAAATAAGGATATCCCCAAGCCATAACATGAAACTGTGGAACTATGAGCAACACAATGTCCGAATTATCATAATTGGCTGCATTTGGGGTAGAAATAGTCAGTGCATGCAAGTATGTGGATCTGTGCGTATAAAGTACACCCTTTGGTAAACCAGTTGTGCCACTAGTATAACACATACCGCAAGCGTCATTCTCACTTAAGGTTGGCCATTCAAACTCTTCTGATTCACCTTCTAACAAGTCTTCATAATGAAGCACGTTCAAAAGCGTAGTGCTGAATTTTTCCGGGGCATTCATAATAACGTAGTGCTCCACAGTTTCTAGCTGACCCGCAATTTTTTCTAATAAAGGAACAAGTGAGGCATCTACAAAAATTACTTTGTCCTCAGAATGATTTATGATGAATTCAGTTTGATGAGATGAGAGCCTGATATTTATGGTATGACAAATTGCCCCAACACTTGGTATTCCATAATAAAGTTCTACATGTTGGTAATGGTTCCAAGCAAAAGTGCCGATCATATCACCTTTAGTGACCCCTAGTTTATGGGTAAGTACATTTGCTAGCTGCTTGCATCTTTTGTGAAGGTCGCCAAATGTATATTCATGCCTGGAACCGTTGGGTAGGTGACTAATTATTTTTTTATGCTTGAATGCACTATTTCCGTATTCAAGAATTGTCGTTGTGGTGAGAGGGTAATCCATTATCAATCCTTCCATAAGCTGTAGTTGAAGTATTTAATCGTTGAGACATACTTCTCTAAAGTTACTAATTTTTGATATGTAATGGAAAAGGGAAGGAGGTACTTAGTTAAACCAGACAGCGTACCGTTTTCGGCGAAGTTCCAGAGCTAAGATTTCTTCCATTTTTAAGGCTGCAGCTCTAGTGGTCAATGGTTTAATATGATTGTAAAGACTGGGGCGTAAATAAGACCCGTATTTTTTTACAATGTTAGAAGATAGGTTGTGTCCCTTTTTGTTTCTGTACCCTGTTTTATGCTGTTCAAAACGTTCTTTTGGGGTTTTGCTGGTCATGCCAACATACACACATTCTAAAACACCGTTAAACTGAGGATTTGCTTCGCGAAAACGCCTGTTTTCTGTGAATACTTTTTTGGAAAGCTCTATGACGTAGATACGGTATTCAGTTTTGGCCATTTTAAAATAGATTTTTTAGTGTGATAAATCCATTTCTTCCTTGGGAAGGTATTTGAAAATGGTATTCAAGAACTCAGGAATATTGTAAGGCTTATGTATGATATCGTTGATGCCCGAATTGAGTATTTCTTCTCTTCCTTCATCTAATTCAACGGCGGTCAAAGCTATTATAGGAATATTTTTATCAAACTTACGAATCATTATTGAGGCTTCCATTCCGTTTATATTCGGCATGTTAATATCCATCAATATTAAATCATAATTATTGGCTTTACTCATAGCTACGGCTTGAGCTCCATCATCTGCCAAACTAGATTTAATGTTTCGTCTTTCTAAAGTCTTTTGAGTTACTTTTTGATTTATTCTATTGTCATCTACAATAAGTACGTGAGCTAAATTTCCGTTTTTAGGCTCATCAGAGGTATTGTGAATACCATTTATAACTGGTATTTCTGTGTTTTGTTCGGTTTGTTTTTTAAGCGTTAGTTGAAAGCAGAATTTAGCCCCTTTATTGGGTTCGCTGGTTAGTTTAATTTCACTTTCATAAAGTGCCAAAATCTTTTTTACAATAGTGAGTCCTAGTCCTGTACCTGTATAATTGTGGTTTTTGTTTTCAATCTGGGTAAACTCGTTAAAAATTTCCTTTTGCATATGCAGAGGAATACCAACGCCATCATCCTTTACGATAAATTTTATTTTGCAGGTGGTGCTATCAGCGGGTTCTACTAAAATAAGCTTTAGCCAAATGTTTCCGTTCTCGGTAAATTTAATGGCATTACCCATCAGATTTATAAGTATTTGAGAAAACCGTATAGGGTCGCCAACAAGATTATTAGGTATGTTTTTATCTATATGTAAGTGCAGCTTATTACTGTTTTCATGTAGCGAAAATTCAAAAGAACGAACAATGTTTTGGATGAGTACATCTAGTTCATAAGGAATTTTGGATAAGGTAATGGCCTCTGCATCCATCTTACTTAGTAGCAACACATCATTAATGAGGGCAAGTAAATAATCTGCCGAAAATTTTAAAGAACTAAGGTCATCTGCATAGGCCTTTAAATTTTCATCTTCTTTTAGTAACGTAGAGATACCAATAACCCCGTACAATGGAGTTCGTAGTTCATGACTTACGGTAGAAAGAAACTTAGTTTTTACCTTAGAAAGCTTCTCTGCTTTTTCATTGGCTATACTAAGTTGCTTATTTTTTGCTTTAAGATTATTAATGTAAATCTTTCTTGTCTTATAAAAAACAATGATGCCAAATAGGGCTAGAACAAGAATAACAATAGCAACAACAAGAAGAGTGGTAAGCGACTTTGACTTAGAAATAAGCTCTTCGGAATAGGCGTGTTCTTTTAAAGCGGATTGTAAGTCTTTTTGTGTCTGCTCTAAATCGAATTTTGCCCTAGCCTTTTCCGTTTCCTCTAACTTCTTTAAGGTATACGCCTTTTGCTTGAATTGATTGTATTTGTCTAGATTGGCAAATGCTTTTCTATAATCATCAGTTTCACTGTATAGCTTAGATAAATCTTCATAGGCTTCAATAGCTAAATCTGTATTTTCATTTTTATCGGCAGTAAGTGCAATGTTTTCAAGCTTTTGAGCAGCGGAATCATATTTTTTCTTTGCTAAGTAATACTTGCCATACAAAAGGTCTATATATAATTTGTCAAGAGAGTCTACATTTTTAGTAGAAAGTGCTTCTGCTTTTTGAAGAAAGGTATATGCCTTATCTATTTGGTTGTTATCTAAGTATGTCCAGATAAGGTTAACATAGGTTAAATAAACCTCGTCATAGTCTTTGTTCTTTTCATTTAGACTTATACTTTCTTTAAAGAACTTAATTGCTTTTGGATATGTCTGCTTATTATCGGAGTAAAGAATACCTAAGTTAAGTGCTCCCCATGCCACTAGGCTATCTGCTTGAGTGGTTCTTGCTAGTTCTAGAGCTTTTTCAGAATAAATCCTTCCTTTTATAGTATCCTCGGTTTCAGAATAAATTCCACCTAAAATATCGTATCCTAAAAACTCGTAGTAATCGTAGTTGTATTCATGCCCTTTTTCTATAAGTGTAGAGGCATATTTTATAGCGTCTTTGTAATTGTATTGTTCGTAAGCTTCATTGGATTTGTTGACATACGACTCCAAGGTGTCTCTTTGCCATTCTGTAGTATTCTGAGCCTGTACATTGGTTAAATGGGAAAGAAAAAATACGAATACAAGTGCTCTTAATATACTCATAAGAATATTTGGGCCAGTATAAAATTGTGGGTATGACCTTTTTGGCTAGCTAATATAGGAATTTACTTCGCAATAGACTGCGAAGTAGGCAATTCATTGATAAATGGCACCTCTATAACTATGCTCTAGTTACGTTTTAATAAGATTATGGTGCTTCTACGTCAATTCCTTCAGTAGTAAAAGAAAAGGCTTGAGCACCTAGCCCGCCAACCATTACAGCTTGGAACAAAGGGTTAATAGGGCGTTTAGAGTACCAATCAATTATAAAATTAGCTCCACTACCACCAGAAGTATCTTGCTGCTCAATAACGTAATCTATAGATTCCATAGGCCGAAGGTAGATTGCTTGGTCTAAATAACTTCTCACCAAATCACCACCTGTATTGTAATAATCTATGGTCGTAATAAAGAGACTGTCTTTTAAGCTCGTATTTCTTATACTTAAAGTTGCAGTCAATAATGTTCTAGAATCCCTGGTTTGGTTATAAATATCAGAGTATATGGGTACGTATACCTGTTTGGTAAGAGGGTCAACCGTAGAACGGTCAACCCTTCTATTTAAAGTATGTTCGTCAAGAACCTTTACCGGCTTTTCCTCGGTTGGTCGCTTGCATGAAGTAACTAGAATAATAAGTACAAGAGCGCTGGCTATTGCCCAAATAGGTTTTTCAATAAAAAAGCTTCTATTGCTGTATTTGTTCATTGCCTTTAACGTTCTGTCCTCATTAAATTTTGATACTTCCAAACTATTTGTCTATTCCCATTCTGTATGAAAAATACCTTCTTTATCCAATCTCTCGTAAGTGTGCGAACCAAAGAAATCTCTTTGTGCTTGAATTAAGTTCAATGGCAATCTGCTAGAGGTATATGCATCAAAATAAGTAAGAGAGTTTGAAATTCCAGGTAAAGGAATACCATTTGCAGCTGCATGTGCCACTAGCTTTCTAGTAGAACCTACCGTACTCTTCACTTTATCAATAAAATGACTAGAAAGTAAAAGGTTTGGTAAATCTTTATCAGCTTCAAAAGCCTCAGAAATATCAGCTAATAAGCCAGCTCTAATAATACAGCCTGCACGCCAGATTTTTGCAATTGTTGTAATATCTAGGTTGTAGTTGTATTCTTTGGATGCGTCCGCCAATTGATGAAGTCCTTGAGCATAGGTGATAATGAAAGAGAAGTAAAGTGCTTCTTCGGCCATTTTTTCCAATTCTTTTTTATCTAATTTCTCAATTTCTGGACGGTCGTATAACTTATCGGCTTCTATTCTTTCGTCTTTAAGACCTGATATCTCACGCATGCTAACGGCAATATCAATAGAAGGAACAGGAATACCTAAATCCATTGCGTTTTGGCTAGTCCATTTTCCAGTACCTTTTTGTTTTGCTTTGTCTAAAATTTGATCTACTAAATGCCCTTTGTCTAAACCAAGTTCATCTTTTTGCTCAAGAATTTTAGAAGTAATTTCAACTAAAAAAGACTGTAAACGACCTGCGTTCCATTTAGAAAAGGTATCGTGCATTTCTTCATTAGAAAAATCACCAGCTTTTTTAAGCAAATCATAAACTTCAGAAGTAAGTTGCATTAATCCGTACTCAATACCATTGTGAACCATTTTTACATAGTTACCAGATGATTTTGGACCTAAGTAAGCTACACAAGGTTCCCCTTTATATTTTGCCGAAACCGCTTCAAAAATAGGTTTGATGTGTTGGTAAGCAGATTTTGAACCTCCAGGCATGATACTTGGTCCTAAGCGAGCACCTTTAGCACCACCGGAAACACCTGCTCCAAAGAAGTTGATAGCCTTGTCATGTAGATAAGCTTCACGACGGTCAGTATCCGTAAAGAATGAATTACCACCATCTATAATAATGTCTCCTCGATCAATATGCGGTAATAGGCTTTCAATTACGGCATCCACAATCTTACCTGCGGGAACCAAAAGCATAATTTTTCTAGGTTGTTTTAGCGCCTGAACAAATGTTTTAATATTTGTAGCGGCATTTACCTTGGCTTCGTGACCACCTTCTTCTTTTAAAGCGGCTACTTTTTCAGGGTCTAAATCATATCCGTAGGCAGAAAAACCATTATCGGCTACATTTAATATAAAGTTACGCCCCATAACTCCAAGGCCAACTAATCCAAAATCATATTTTTCTTCCATCTTCTAATTTTAAAATTACATGGACGACCATAAAAGTGATATTATTGGTCGATACAATCAAAATTAAACGAAATTATTGAAATGTAAGATTATCTTAGGGTAAACTCGTTGGTATTACTGCATCTTTTCGATACTTTTAACCTTTCAAATAGTATATGGATACCATCTCATTATGAATAAAACAGAAAATCAGATTCTTGTGATATTTGGCGCATCTGGCGACCTAACTGCAAGAAAACTTGTACCCGCACTTTTTAATCTTCATCAGGCAGATCAACTTCCTGATAATTTTATAGTTCTAGGGGCAAGTAGAAGTGATATGACAGATAGTGCTTTTAGAAAAAAAGTGGTGTCAGAGAGTACATACTTAAAAGGTAAGCTAGAAGGCCTATCGGATGAGGGTATAAAAAACTTTGCAAATAAATTCTTTTATGAAGATTTAGGTGGAAGTTACGATACGGATTATAGCCGTCTGCGTAAAAGAGTAGAGGACCTAAAGAATAAATACCAGACTTCTGGTAACATTATATATTACCTTTCCACGCCTCCTACATTGTACGAGACAATAGCTCATAACTTGGCGGAAGCCGGTATGAATACCCAAAACAACGGGTGGAAAAGATTAATTGTTGAAAAACCTTTTGGTTATAGTCTAGATACGGCTAAACAGCTGAATACTGGTCTTCAGAAGTTTTTTAAAGAAGATCAAATCTATAGAATAGATCATTATTTGGGTAAAGAAACGGTGCAGAATCTTCTGATCACACGTTTTGCCAATAGTATTTTTGAGCCCCTATGGAATCGTAATTATATTCACCATGTAGAAATTACCAATGCAGAAAGTGTTGGTGTTGAGAAAAGAGGTGGTTATTATGATACATCCGGAGCTCTAAGAGATATGTTCCAAAACCATTTGCTACAGATAGTTTCATTAATTGTTATGGAGCCACCTATTAGTGATGCTCCAGAAGATATCCGAAACGAAAAAGTAAAGGCGCTTAAATCCCTTAGGGTAATGAAAACCGATAAAGAGCTTTTCGATAACACCATTAGAGCTCAGTACACCAAATCTGTAATTGATGGTCAGGAAGTAAAAGGGTATCGCGAAGAAGAGGGAGTAAATAAAGATTCTACTACAGAAACGTTTGCTGCCATTAAGTTTTTTGTTGATAACTGGCGGTGGAAAGATACACCGTTCTACGTGCGTACTGCCAAGAGAATGCCAACAAAGGCTACAGAAGTAGTTATACACTTTAAAACACCACATCACCAGATTTTTCAGGAATCAGGATTGGATAGTAAGGATAACAAGTTGGTTATCCGTATTCAGCCAGATGAAGGTATATTATTGAAATTTGGAGTAAAAGTACCTGGTCAAGGATTTAAAGTGGAGCGAGCTAATTTAGATTTTTACTATTCTAGTTTAGCAGAGACTCATGTTATGGATGCATACGAACGTTTATTGTTAGATGCTATGCAAGGTGATGCTACGTTATATGCTAGAGCAGATGAAGTTGAAGCTGCTTGGGAATTTGTAGATCCTATATTAAAGTATTGGTCTAGTGGTAAGGATGTTAGAATGTACGGGTACGCCGCAGGTGTATGGGGTCCTGAAAATTCTCATGAATTAATAGAAGGTATTGGTGAGTGGAGAAATCCTGGACCAAACTTAACGGACGACCCTGGTTTTTGTGTCATTTGTTAATTATTGCTTTGGGTGATGTTCCTAGAGCAGCCTTTTATACAATTTAAAATAGACTATGGAATTAAAGATATATCAAGATAAGAACGAAGTTGCTCAAGAGTTTTCAAAGTATTTTGCTGAGAAAGCAAAAGGAGACGAGCCCTTTCATGTGGCACTTTCTGGAGGAAGTACACCAAAAATAGTTTTTGATGTTCTTGCAAAGGAATTTGGCACGAGTATAGACTGGAAGCTAGTTCATTTCTATTGGGGAGATGAACGTTGTGTACTTCCTACTGATGATGAAAGCAATTATAAAATGACAGTAGAACACCTATTGTCAAAAATTGAAATTCCAGAAGAGAATATCCATAGAATTAAGGGAGAGAATGATCCAGAGGAAGAAGCTGTTCGTTATGCCCAAGTGCTAAAAGATGAGCTTCCTGGAAAAAATGGTTTTCCACAGTTTGATTTGGTGATTTTAGGCATGGGAGACGATGGTCATACCGCATCTATTTTTCCATATGAAATGGAACTATGGAAATCTGTAAACCTTTGTGAGGTAGCCGCTCATCCGGACTCAGGTCAAAAAAGAATTACAATAACGGGTAACCTTATCAATCATTCTAAAACCGTTGCTTTTCTTGTTACAGGAGCTAGCAAGGAAGAAAAGGTTGGGGAAATTCTAAATTGTGATGGTGCGTGTGATACTTACCCCGCTAATTTAGTAGCCCCAACATTGGGTGATTTAGTTTGGTTTTTAGATAAGGCCGCAGCTGCTAAAATCAGGGAAGGTCAAGTTTAACGTTTTCACCGTTTAGACTTTCTAAATGCAATTCTGATTTAAATTGAGTAGAGTCGAACTCGGTGTCTCTGGAGAAAGCTTCTTCTTTTCGTTTCTTACTTCTGGCAAAACGCCTAACACCTTGTTCGTTGTCTAAAAGTAGACCAGGTATTGGTACGCCTCTGCCATCTTCATCTTTTGCCACCATGGTAAAATATGATGAGTTGCAGTGGCGCTTTGTACCAGACTTAATGTCTTGAGATTCAACACGAACACCAACTACCATAGATGTTCTTCCTGTGTAGTTTATAGAAGCGCGAAGCGTTAATAACTCGCCTACTTCTACGGGATGTAAAAAATCTACTCGGTTTACAGAAGCAGTTACACAATACATTTGCGAATGTTTTGAGGCGCATGCAAAAGCAATCTGGTCCATGAGGCTAAGAATATGTCCTCCATGAACCTTTCCGCCAAAATTAGAGTGGGAGGGCAGCATGAGTTCTGTAATTGATACCCTAGATTCGTTAGCGGTTTTAAATTTTTCCATTAGTTCTTAAAATGAGGTGAATTTTCTTGCTCTACTTTGGTTACAAAATATTTACTATCGCCTAGCCAAAGAAAAGTGGCAAAGCGCTCTACATAGTGTAATTTTACATACTGACCTTGGTGTTCCTGTAATTGTTCAATTACTTCTTTATCCTTATCTAAAACGGAAAAAGAAAAGATTTGAGCTCCAGAAATCCCCTGGCTTATTTCGCCTTCCCAAGTTTTTATAATTACTCCTTTATGGCTTATTTTAATGAGCTCGCCAGTCCTTATGCCATCACTATAGGTTACAAAATAAATAAATGCGTAAACAATTCCAAAGAGGGCTACAATAATCCCCAAGGTTACAAAAAGCGACTTTTTCATGATTTTAGTTTTAGTTCGCTTTCAAAATGATCATCTTGAGCGCGTTTTAATATTGGTTCTGGGATTGATTTTTTAGCTTTTGCTCCCATTATTTTTAATTTCTCTATACTTACTACAATGTTTCCGCGGCCTTCAACAAGCTTGTTCATAGCTCCCTTGTATTCGGATTTGGCCTCGTCCATTTTCTTGCCAACCTTGGTAAGGTCGTTTACAAAACCTTCAAATTTGTCATAAAGGGCACCTGCCTGTCTAGCAATTTCCAAAGCATTACGTTGTTGTTTTTCGTTATTCCACATACTATCTATAGTACGTAATGTAGCTAATAGGGTAGATGGGGTAACGATAATGATATTTTGTTCAAAAGCTTTGTTATACAGGTTATTATCGTTGTTTATGGCAATGGCAAAAGCAGGTTCTATAGGAACGAACATCAGGACAAAATCCGGACTTTCCATAGCATAAAGGTCTTCGTACTTTTTTGCTGAAAGTTGGTCTACGTGCCTTTTGAGTGAATTGATGTGGTCTTTCAGGAATTTATCGCGAAGATTATCATCTTCTGCATTTACGAAACGTTCATAATCGGTAAGGGATACTTTTGAATCCACAACCATCTTTTTGCCGTCAGGAAGGTGTATAACCACATCAGGAAGTACTCTAGAACCATCTTCTCTAGTAAAACTTTGTTGAACCGTATATTCACGGTCTTTTTCTAACCCCGATTTTTCAAGTACGCGTTCCAATACCAGTTCTCCCCAGTTTCCTTGCATTTTACTATCGCCTTTTAAAGCTTTGGTAAGATTTTCGGCCTCTTGGGTAATCTTTAGGTTTTGGCTCTGAAGGTTTAAAAGTTGCTCTTTTAAAGCGGAATGAATGCTAATATTTTCTTTCTGGCTTTCTTCGACCTTTTTTTCAAAAAGCTGTATTTTATCATTTAAAGGAGATAAAATATCTTTAATATTCTTCTCGTTACGTTCAGTGAACTTTAAGCTTTTTTCCTCTAAAATTTTATTGGCAAGGTTCTCAAATTCTTTGGTGAATTTTTCTTGCAGCTTTTCTACTTCTTCTTTTTGTTCTGTATTTTTAAGTTGAAGATTTTCTAAATCTGCTTGATACCGAACAATCTGGTTTCCCATTTGTTCCTTTTCTGCCTGTAGATTTATTTTAAGTACATCGCTATCTCGTAATCGCTGCTCTAATACGCCAAGGTTAGTGTTTAATTGCTGCTCACGTTCTTCAAGGGCACTATTTGTAGACTTCGTTTTTAAGTTCTGAATATAGTTCCCTAAGAAGTACCCCAAGGCAAGGCATACAACTCCAATTAATAAATATACGAGGTAAATATTCATTTATAAGGTAAAGTGTTTGGGGTAAAGATACAAGATTGGCTTTAAATCCAAACACTACTCTTATGTTACTTTGTAATCCGAAAAGAACCTGTTTTAGGGTCGAACGAGACGGTATCCGAAGGAAATAACGACTCAAAGGCTTTTTGTTCAATTAACTCACAAGGTTGTCCAAAATAATTGTTTTTACCATCTAGTAAAACCATTTTATCGCATAGCTGAATAGCCATTTCAATCTCGTGAGTAGTAAAGACTACTGTTTTTTGTGTGGTATGGGCAATAGAGCGCAGAAGCTTTAAAATCTGAATTTTATGATAAAGGTCTAAGTGAGTGGTAGGCTCATCTAGAAGTATAATGGAGGTGTCTTGTGCAAAAGCACGAGCAACCATCACACGCTGTAATTGACCATCACTTAACTCGTAGCATTTCTTATGCTGCAACTCATCTAGTTCTAATGAACTGATTGCATCTTTGATTTTTTGCTTGTCCGTATCTGTGAGCGTACCTAACCAGTTGGTGTAGGGTTGCCTGCCCAATGCCACCAATTCCAAGACAGATAAGTTTTTAGAAGCAATAGGCTCCGTTAATACCATGCTTATTTCTGCCGATAATTCTAATGGAGCATAAGAAACAATAGGTTTGCCCTTAACAGCAAGACATCCCCCTAAATCTGGTTGCGCATTGCCTAAAGTCCGCAACAAGGTAGATTTTCCAATACCATTAATACCTACTATAGCGGTAAGTTCACCAGGAGCTAAAGCAAAATTTATATTTTCTGCAATAGCTTTTTTGCCATACCCAATAGAGAGATTAGCAGCGGTAAGTGTATTATGTTTTGTGTGAAGGGCGACGGCGATTTCTATTTAAAGTTGTTTTTTAATGTTTTTAGGTAATTTACTGATATTCTTTATTTTTATATTCTTGTAATATACTTCACAAGCTTCAGATTGAAACTGAATTTTCCCTTTTGTTAGGGACGTTGCAACATCCTCATTATACTCTTTTGCATTTTCCAGAACCATAACCACTTTACCGTTTACAATATGGTAGGCCTTATCTTTAATGCAGATAAGCTCAACGCGAGTCCATTCGCCATGCGGATTTTCAAAATTAGCCATTCTTCTGCAACGACCATCACCACCAGTTTTAAATGTGCGCATTTCTCCTTTTGGATCGTAGAACCAAAATTCTTTACCGTCTTCACTTCGTTTAGTTGCCTTAATGTCCATACTGACGCCTGCTAAAGGAAAGAAGTCGCCACAATCTGTTTCTTGTATTTGCATTTCTGGGGCACGCATCCAAACATTCCAAAATTGGCCGTGCGGTTCTTGAGCATGATAAAGTACGCCACTATCTCTTTTGTCCTTTAGGCGTGGTTCAAATTTTTTAGTACCCCATTTAATATCAAAAACCAAATGATAGTTATCGTATTCTTTTTTAGTGCTTAATCCACCATAAATTTCACCACTAACGTTTAAAACAATTTCACCATTTTCTTGAGTAGTAGAGAAAACATTTAATGGGTCGTTATTCAGGCCGATTGGAGTTCCATGCATTCCATCTCCTTTTTCATAACCTTCTAATTCTAACGAGGTATGAGGAACGCCTATGAAAACATCCCAGTTAGTTAAGTCTTTATCTAAAAGATTTACCCAATCTTTATCATTATTCTGAGCATTTAAGCTGCTAGCCACACTTATTAGAAGAAGGAAAAGGTAAGTTAATTTGGTTCTCATATTGGATCTGATTTGTGAATGGAAAAATGATGAAAGATTTTAATCTTATGTACAGGTAAAACTATTGAATTACAATTGTGACAAGTATAACATATGGTCTAATGTGTATAAATTAAAGTTTTTTGAAACGAAGGTTTTATCAAAATACCATCTTTCTTTTTCTTACCAATAGCCATATAACTACAGGAGCTCCTAAAATACTTGTAATAGCATTTATAGGAAGTACTTCTGCGCTGCTAGGCAATTGTGCAATGGTATCGCATATAAGCATGAGAATAGCACCATATACCAGAACTGCGGGTACTAAAACGCGGTGTTCTGTAGTATTAAATATTTGACGGGTTAAATGTGGTACAGCCAAGCCAATGAAAGCGATAGGACCGGCAAAAGCAGTAACACCACCAGCCAGAAGACCGGTAGCTATTATGATGAGATAACGTGAGCGGACTAAATTTACACCTAGACTTTTGGCGTAGTTTTCACCAAGGAGCAAAGCATTTAAAGGTTTTATTGATAATATACCTAGAACTATTCCAATAATTAAAATAACAAATAATAACCCTAGTTGATGCCAAGATAAATTCCCAACACTACCAAAGGACCAGTATACGAACTGCTGCAGTTTTTGTGCATCGGTAAAATAAGAGAGAACACTAACGATTGCTGCGCTAATGCTTCCGAACATAAGGCCAATAATTAAAAGCGCCATGGTGTCTTTTACTTTTGATGCTACAGTTATAACAGCCAATAGAACTAGAAAGCTACCAATACTGGAGACAATAGCTAGCGACACATCTGTTACAAGACTGAACCCAAATAAGGAAGAAAGGGTTGCTGAACCCATAATTAAAAAAGCAGCTCCCAAACTTGCCCCGGAACTTATACCCAATACAAAAGGTCCCGCAAGTGGGTTTCTAAATAAGGTTTGCATTAAGAGTCCGCTTAAGGATAGTCCTGCACCTACCAATATAGCTGTGAAAGCTTTAGGCACTCTGTAGTTCCAGATAATGTAATCCCAAGCTGTATTATCCAAAGTTCCTCCAAAAACGGAATGCAGGGTTTCTGAAAATGGAATAGAAACTGAACCCAAAGAAATATTAATGCCCAAAGCAATTACTAGAACAGTAAGCAGAAGAACAAAAGAAGAGCGATATGTTTTAGGGGTTTGCAACTATTCTAAAGGCTTAAAAAAGTAAAGTTCGTGATCAGGTAACAATTCAGGATGAAAAATATGAATGAGATCTTTTAAAACAATATCCGGACGCATTGGTGCTAATTCGTAATAGAGTAAACCACCTGTAGCGCCTTTTGCTAGCGTATTGGAAAAAACCATTTTATTTTTGTAGGCATCAAATTGCGTATAATGCTTATTGGATTCTTCCATATCTTCATACGAGGTAAGCATAGAAGGGTTGAGCCAATAATCTGCATGTTGTGCTGTAGCAAGAACAGTCTCAAGACTTTGACCAATACCTCCGGTTTCCGGTGTGTCTTTCCATAGATAATCGGTTTTGGCATCCTTAAGAAATTGCGCCATCCAGCTTTTTCCTCCAGCAACATGCCAAACATCTTTATAAAGTCCACCAGTAAGTACCGTTGGTTTTTTAGTGACATTTTTTACAATTGCCTTCGTTTGCAAATATGATTTTTCTATCGACTTAAAAACACTATCAGCTTTAGTTTCAAGACCGAAAAAAGGGGCAAAAAATTTAATCCACTCCGCCTTTCCTAAAGGAGATTCTTCTGTCCAATCGCCATTATAAACAAGGGGAATATTAGAGCGAATTACGGTTTCGTATGCCTTGTTTTGGTTGTTCATTCCAAACCCAACTACAACATCTGGTCTTAGGCTAATAGTAATCTCCGTATTTAAAGTTTCATTATTACCTAATTCTTTAATCTCTCCATTATCAATTAGTTTACGGGTGTTTTCGGAAGAGATTAGTTCAGTTTTAGGAAAGCCTACTAACTTATCAATAACACCTAGAGCTTCAAGAGAAGGGATGTGGGTCGTAGAGGTTACAATTAAACGTTCTACAGGGGTGGTAATAATAGCATCGTAATCATCTTTGTTGAGAGTCATCGATGCCATTTTATCTTTTGGAATCAGTGCGTATTTAAAAGAAGTATTGGCTCCTGGCCAAGCAGATGAAACTTCAATTATGGTAAGTCCGTTGTTTGATTTTTCAATTGTAAAACCCTTTGCATGGCTTATTTCAATTTCAGCTGCAGGTGTATTCGGTAAAGAAAAATCAGTTTTTTTATCGGTCTTACAAGCGATAAAAAGGCAAAACATTAAGATTAAAATGCTGTTTTTCAATGTATTCGGTTTGTAGTTGTTACTTGGAGTATGCTTTGTTACGGTGCTAAAGGTAATGTGTTTATCTACTAAGAAGAAAGGCACTTGCTAATTAATTTTACGGAAGAGGGCTTATAACCGGATAATTACCATTATTCAATTAAGTTCAAATTTAGATATGCTAAAATAGTTTAAGCCCTGTTATTAGTTCATTATATTTGACGCTTAAAAATAATTATGATGAAGAAAGTTTTATTTGTTTTGGCCTTGGTTGTATTTGCTTCTTGTGGAGATGATGATAAAAATGAACCAAAAGAGGTTGTAGATTATACAGTTAAGAATGAATTGGATATAAAGGAATATATTGAAGCAAACGGTTTGGATGCAACTAGAAGTAATTCTGGTCTTTACTATGTTATAGAAGAAGAAGGTACAGGTGAAAGACCTACGGCTAGTTCAGATGTAACTGTGGCTTATAAAGGTTATTTTTTAGATGGAAATGTTTTTGATCAAAGTGGCTCAAGTGGTGCTACTTTTCCTCTTTCAGGTGTTATTGCTGGGTGGACAGAAGGTATTACTTATTTCAAAGAAGGAGGAAACGGTATACTTTTAGTTCCAGCGGCCTTAGGTTATGGGAATTCGGATAGGAGTGGTATTCCCGGTGGCTCCGTACTTGTTTTTGAAGTTAATCTTATAGAAGTAAATTAAATTATAATGCTATACGATAAAAATACCCTTCAAGCGAAGGGTATTTTTTTTAGGTTGTATTTGTCAATGAATTCACTACCTTCGCCGCGAATTTTGGTTCGATAAAGTAACATATATTTTATCGATTAAAAGGGAATCCGGTTAAAATCCGGAACTGTTCCCGCAACTGTAAGTTCATGCCAAGCTATGCTAGGTACCTCTTAAGAGGGTGTTATTTTCTTCAACACCACTGTCTATAAATAGATGGGAAGGTTAGATAACATTGAACAAGTCAGGAGACCTGCCATGTTCATAACCTTAAACAAGACTTTCGGGTAAAAGGTCTTTTACGGTATGAGAAACTATAAACCATTTTTTTTTATTCTAATTTCATTATGTGGTGTTTGCGGCTATGCGCAACGCGATAGCATAACTGTTCTAGACGAAGTAATTCTTACTGATGTCCGCCTTTTGCATTTCTCGAATGGAAAGGTAGACGTTTTAAAAGATTCTATAGTTGACCGTAATGGTAGTTCTTTGACTGACCTTTTACAGTTTAACTCTAGTATTTATTTGAAAGAAAATGGGTTAGGAATGATTTCTTCTCCATCTTTTCGCGGAACTAACGCCTCACAAACAGCCGTTATCTGGAATGGCATCAATATTAATTCACAACTTACTGGTCAGGTTGATTTTAATACAATTGTGCCAAGAAATTATGGCTCTATAAGTGTTAGAAGTGGAGGAGGGAGTGTGCAATTTGGTAGTGGAGCAATTGGTGGGAGTGTGCATTTGAACGATGTATTCCGATTTGATAAACACTCAGAACACCAGTTACTAGTTAGTTATGGAAGTTTTGATACCAAGAATTTTAACTATAGCACTTCTATTGGGACAAAGAGGACCACGGTTGGTTTTGGCGTAAATTATCTTGTTTCCGAAAATGACTATAAATATTTAGGAACCGACCAAAGGAATGAAAATGGAGCCTTTAATAATATTAATGTCAATGCTAACGTAGGACATGAAATAGCAGAAGGACAATTACTAAAATTCTATCATAATACTTTTATTGGCGACCGTGACTTTTCAGGTACTATTACTGCATCTTCGAATTCTAATTATCGCGATTATAATTCCCGTAACCTTTTGGAATGGAGTCATTTCAATGAAAAACGTATTCACCGTGTTAAGTTTGGTTACTTGTACGAAAAGTACAAATACTATGATAACAAAGAAAGAGAGAGTTTTACTTTTGGAAACACCAATACTTTTTTGGTTAATTATGATTATAAAATTGATCTAAATGATATTATTCTTAACGGAATTGTTGATTACAGTTATATTGAAGCAAAAGGAACTGATATTGAAAATGGGAAGAGAAATACATTGGCCACGACCCTTTTATTTAAGCATAATCTTGGGGAGAAAATTACCTACGGAGCCAACCTTAGAAAAGAATTTGTAAACGACTACAAAAGTCCATTTGTATATTCTTTAAATGCTAGATATTCGTTCAATTCTTATCACTCTGTTTATTTTAATGCTTCAAAAAACTACAGGGTTCCCACGTTCAATGAAGTCTATTGGATTTTAGGAGGAGGGTCAGGTGGTAACCCTGATATTAGACCTGAATCTTCACTACAGGCAGAAATAGGACAAACGTTCAAAAAAGAGAAATATACTTTTCAATGGGCTGCTTTTTATATTGATTCGGAGAATTTGATACAATGGAGGCCTAACAATGATGGGATTTGGACTCCCATCAATATCAAAGACGCGTCAAACTATGGTCTTGAAGTTTCTTTAGAGTTAGCGGAAAAATGGGGAAACCATCATGTTACTTGGAAAAATAGCTATGCACTGACTGAGGCGGTCGATTCTGAGACTGAAAATTCGCTAATGTATGTGCCACGGCATAAGGTAACCACTAGTTTAACGTATGCGTATTCTGACTGGCGATTGTTTTATCAATTATTCGTAAATAGTAGCGTCTTTGTCACTTCAGATAACTCTGAGTCTTTGTCTGGTTATTCCGTATCCAACTTAGGTTTGAGTAGAGGTTTCAAAATAAAGGAAAAATTGAATATTGAGACTTCGCTTCAAGTCAATAACTTATTCAATAAAAATTATCAAAATGTAGCTTATCGACCAATGCCAAACAGAAATGTTCAATTAAAATTAAAAATTAAAATCTAAAAGTAGAACAAAATGAAAATCAACAAAGTATCAGTTTTAGTAGCCATGGCGGCTTTATTTGTAGTTAGCTGTTCAAATGATGACGATGGAGTTGTAATTGAAGAAGTGAAGGGAGATTACCAGAATGGAATATTAATAGTAAATGAAGGCCCCTTTAACAACGGTAGCGGAACGGTAACTTATATATCCAACGATTCATTACTAGTAAAAGATGCTATTTTTAAATTAGAAAATAATGAAGACCTCGGTAATATTGTTCAATCTATCGCTTTTGACGAAGAACGAGCTTATATTGTGGTTAATAATTCACATAAAATTCATGTGGTCAATCGGTATACTTTTAAAAGCGAGGCCGTAATAGAAGAGGGGCTTTTAAACCCTAGGTATATGACCGTAGCTAACGGCAAAGGGTATGTTACCAATTGGGGAGATTCAGCCGATGAGACGGATGATTATGTTTCGATTATTGATTTGAATGCTAATGTAGTTTCAAGTTCTATTCCTGTTGAGTTAGGACCAGAAGCAATTACTTCGAACTCAGATTTTGTATATGTAGCACATCAAGGAGCATTTGGTCAAAATAATAAGGTTTCTATTATTGATGCTTCTACGGATGTTGTATCATCCACACTTACTGTTGGAGATTTTCCTAACTCTATGCAATGGGATACCTCCGGAAACTTATGGGTATTAAGTGGTGGTGCGCCAGAATATACAGGAGAAGAAACCAATGGAACACTTACGGAAATTAATACATCAGATAATAGTATAGTACAGACTTTTGATTTTGAAACTACAGAACATCCTGGCGATTTAAGTGTGGAAGATGATACATTTTATTTTGGGATGTCTAATGCTGTTTATACATTTGAATCTGGATTGGATGCTTTGCCAACTGAAGCTTTTTTAAATAATGTCTCGTTTTACAGTATGACTGTTAATGACGGTAAACTTTACGGTACAGATGCAAAAGATTATGCTAGTAAAGGAGATTTGTTTATATATGATTTAAATACCAAGGAATTAACCAACACTATTTCTGTAGGCATAATTCCAGGAGGTATATATTTTAATTAAATACAATGCTTAAAGTCTGTTCTTTTATGCCTGCTGTTACGCAAATGCTCTATGATATGGGTTTGCAAGAACATTTGTATGGTATTACGTTTGAATGTCCACCACAAGCGCTGAAAGAGAAAAAGCCAGTAGTGCGGTGTATCTTAGAAGGTAAGAACTATACAAGTAAACAGATAGATGTCTTTTTTTCTGAAAGTAAAAAAGAAGGGAAGAAACTTTATTATGTAGACGAACAAGCGCTTGCCGAAATAGCCCCTGATATCATCTTCACGCAAGATATGTGCGATGTTTGCCAGATTGATACGGAATGTACGGCAGCAGCCGTTGCAAATCTTGATAAACAGCCAGAGCTCATTTCTATTAGTCCTATGGGTTTTGATGATGTTTTTCAAAATGCCGTTACTATAGCAAAAGCATTGGATAAAGAAGAGGTTGCTTACGCATATTTAATAAAGTTAAATGATCGTGTTAATCATGTTATGGATACCATAATAGCATCCAAGGCTCCTAAAAAGAGGGTGTTGTTGTTAGAATGGTTGGAACCTATTTATAATTGTGGACATTGGATTCCTCATCAGATAGATTTTGCCGGTGGTGTAGATATGTTATCTAATCCATCTGGGAATAGCGGGGTTATTTCTTGGGAAGATATTTTAGCGTACAATCCAGAAGTGATTGTCATAGCCCCATGCGGATTTAGTATGAAAAGAACAATGACAGAAATGCACTTATTACTTTTAAAAGATGGGTGGAATTCATTGGAAGCAGTTCAGAATCAACAGGTATTTATAACTGATTTTGATTTGTTCACCCAATCATCTGCAGGAACGTTGGTGGATGGTATAGAATTGTTGGCAGGATTGTTTCACCCAGAGGTTATCTCCGTACCAACGCGTTTAAAACGCAAGTACCAAAAGTTTTACGAATTCTAAAAAAAAATATTAATTAAATAAAAAAGCGGCCTGTTTTAAACAGGCCGCTTTTTTGTTCTTAGTTATATCAAATTACCAGATTATAGGTGGGTCGGTAACATACATATTATCTTTTAGAGGGGTAAACATTTTTGAGCTTGTCATAGTTTCAATGGGTAGCTCAACTTTCTGTATACCTTTGGCAGAGGAGCCAGTTATCAATTCTATAGCTTTTGCTAGATATGGTTCTTTTAAATCACCTAACACGCCCATGTTTGTAATGTCTTCTTGTAATGGTTCATCCGGTAAAAGTCCACTGGTAAAATTTGAAAATCCTTCTGCATTTTCATTTCTTCCCAATAAAGGTTGAATAGCCCATTTGTTCTTTGAGTTAATTTTACTAGCTCTTTCTGCGCTGTAGATGTAGTTATTACCTCTATCATCTACCATAGTGACAGAAAATTCATTTTTTCCACGTGTGGTTTCACCTATTTGAACAATATCCATATAGGGTCTTAGTCCGTTTATAATTAACTCACTTGCAGAGGCAGTTCCTGTTGTGGTTAAGATGTATACTTTTTTTAAATTTAAAGTATTTATAGCCGTTCCTTTCCCTGTTTTTTCAGCAAAAAAGCGTCTTAGTTCAGTATCGCTGTCATCTAATACTTTTTGATATTTTTCATTATAAAGGGCTTTAAGGAAGACATCTTTTGAATTAGTGCCGTATATCATACTAGATAAAAGAACTGCCGTATTAACAGAGCCTCCAGGGTTGTAACGAAGGTCTAATACCAATTCATTTACACCACTAGACTTAAATCTTCCAAAAACGGTATTAAGCTGTTCATCGTATTCGTTTGTAAAACCAGTGTATGCTAGATAACCAATTTTACTATCTTGTATTTCTATGATTTCATCCAAAAAAATAGGGTTTTCTCTAAGATCTACTTCTTTAGTTAATTGAATGTCATTTCCGTTAGGCTCGGCATTTTCTCCAACTATGCTTGCCATATTTAGTGTGTAAGAATCACTATCTCCAAAAAGGAGAGATATGTAATTTTGATCGGTAAGGGTAGTTCCGTTCACACCGGTAAAAAGGTCTCCACGTTTTATATTTTTGGTTGATGCATTTGAATTAGGCACAATGTATTGCACGTAGCCATAAAGTTCACTGTTATTTGCTTTCTGTCTTACCAAGCCAAACATAAGTCCGTTGCTTTTAGAAATACCGGCTAAAGACTGTGTAAGCTCTACATAATCATCTGAAAAGAAACTAAACCTATCCTCAGAAAAAAGTAATTTATCATCAAAGAATTTTCCTGGGTCTGATTCAGAAGAAAGAAATTCTGTATAAATTACAGAGCCTTCAGGCGTGTTGGGGAAGTTTGCGTCAGATAAGTTTTCTACATCAGATTGCCAGAAATACCAAAAGTTCATGGCTTTCCACATAAAATCTTGTACTTCAACCCCTGCATCTGGGTCAGGGTCTACTGTATCAGGAATGCTAAAATCGTCGTTTTCTGAACAAGAAAATATTAGAAAAAGTGAAAGAAATAATCCTGTCGTTACGCTTTTTTTCATGATTGCTGATATAGTTTAAAGGGGAGTTTTAAGGAACACCGTAATAGAATATCACAACGTAAAAAAATCCATCTTATTTTCAGTTTTCTGATTTTAACGGTTTTAGTAATCCATCCATAACCATAGAATTGTTTGTTAAAGAAAATATTCTTGAGTGAGCAAATGATTTAGAGAAAGAACCATGGTTGAAATTTCTTTTAGCGGTATTGCCAGAAATTACAGATAATGTTAATGCCAAAAGGGGCTCGTCTACATCTCCTAGCATACCTAGATTTTCAATATCTTCTGGTATTTCGTAATCAGGTATTAACCCATTTTCATAATCAGAGAACCCATCTGCATTTTCATTCTTACCTAATAAGGGTTGAATTCCCCATTGATTATTAGGGTTAATGTTACTATCGTTATTTCCTGTATAGAAGTAACCAGTTGAAGGGTCAGGGTCATCAACAAAGGTATTAGAAAACTCACTTTTACCCACTGTCACTTCGCCTATATGTACAACATCTACATATGGAGCCAGACCGTTCATTACCAATTCACTGGAAGATGCTGTTCGGTCCGTAGCAATGATATATACTTTTTTTAAATTAAGTGTGTTAAGATCTATTTTACTATCAAAGGTTTTATCCGTAAAATTATCGTCTCCCGCCAAAATTGCCATTTTTTTATTATTGTAACGCGCTCTTAAAAATAGCTGGTCCGTTTCCGTTCCATAAACAGCGCTTGCCATTTGAATTGCAGAGGTGACTCTACCACCTCCGTTATATCTAAAATCTAAAATTAACTCGTCAATGTTTTCTGCTTTAAATTCGCCAAAAACAGTATTTAATTGATCGTCATAGGCGGCTAGAAAACTATTATACATTAAGTAGCCTATTTTCTTTCCGTTCTGCTCAATGATTTTATTAATATGTATAGGATTTTCTGAAAAATTCTCAATCTTGGTCAGAGCTACTTCTTTACCATTGCCTATGACAGAATCTCCCGAAAAATCTGCCATATTTAGAGTATAACTCGCATTATCACCAAAAAGTAAATCTCCCAAATTGCTATCTGTCAAAGCTTGTCCGTCTACTCCGTTAAAGACGTCACCTCTTGCAATATCCTTCGCGGAGGCATCTGAATCCGGTAAGATATAAGTTACAACACCAAAAATATCATTGTTACTTGCCCGATAAAGGTTAAATTCTAAACCATTGCTACTAGAAATGCCTTGCAAAGAATTTACAAGGTCTTTGTAGTTTTCAACGGCAATACTAAACCTGTCTGTCGCAGAGGCGTTATCTCCTACAGATTCTTTATGGTTATAGGCAAGGTCATTATAGAAAAAATCACTTGGGTTGGATTCTGAAGCTAAGAAAGAAATATAATCAGGATCATTAGAACCTCCAAATTTATCATCGGCGAGGTTGTGGACATCGGCTTGCCAAAAATACCATTCATTCATTACCTGATACATAAAATGTTGTGCAGGATAGTCGGCTGCTGTTTTAACTTCCTCTGGAAAAATGTTATCGTCATTTTTACAACTAATAAATAAAAATCCTGTAACAAGGAACAATAAGAGGTACTTTTTCATAGTTTTTTATTATGCGATAAAACTACCAAATCAATTACCGTTCCAAAAGAATGATGATAATATAACGGGGGAGTCTAAATTAAAGGTACTAAGTTAGTATACGTAGATAGTTAGTAAAAGGTTGTAGTAATTACTTACATAACTAAAATATAAAAAATATTTGTAACATAATTAAGAGTAGCTCGTCTTCCTTATGTAGCACCTTTAAAAAGTGTTTATAATAACCAGACCATTAGAATGCAACAGGCAGATTTTATAAAAATTATTGGCCCTTTTCAAGACAAGTTATATCGTTTGGCAAAACGGTTGTTGGTGTCTAGGGAAGAAGCAGAAGATGCCACGCAAGAGATTCTATTGAAGCTATGGACTAAGAACAAGAGTATAGAGCAATATAAAAGTGTTGAAGCTTTTGCTATGACGATGACCAAAAACTTTTGCTTAGACAGATTAAAATCTAAGCAGGCTGGGAATTTAAAACTAGTTCATACCAATTATGAAGAAAAAGGGAGCTCGTTACAAAAAAAGATAGAAGCAAACGATAGTGTTTCATGGGTAGAAAAAATAATGGACGATTTACCTGAACAGCAAAAAATGGTATTGCAGTTGAGAGACGTAGAAGAATATGACTATGATGAGATTGCCAAAATGTTAGAAATGCAGCCAACAGCGGTAAGAGTAGCTTTGTCTAGGGCAAGGAAGACCGTGAGGGAAAAATTAATACAAAAACACAGTTATGGAATTGGATAAAATAGAAAAATTGCTTGAAAAGTACTTTGAAGCAGATACAACAGTTGCAGAAGAAAAGCTGCTCCGAACGTATTTTTCTAAAAAGGATATACCTGAGAACCTGCAACAATATATTCCTTTGTTCAGTTTTATGGACGGAGCTAAAAAAGAGCAGTTTTCCAAGGAAGTTTTATTGGAGCCTGAAACAAAAGGTACTAGTAA
The DNA here is from genome assembly GCF_018603515.1 of Zobellia barbeyronii. Lineage (GTDB taxonomy): Bacteria > Bacteroidota > Bacteroidia > Flavobacteriales > Flavobacteriaceae > Zobellia > Zobellia barbeyronii. The sequence continues at coordinate 639,762 of NZ_JACATN010000002.1, read as the reverse complement.
AAATTTCTATAAATGGATGTCTATTGCAGCAGCAGTTATGCTAATGTTCGGAGTGTATTTAGGAAAAAATTATTATGACGAAAAGGAACTAGAGCAGCAACAGGCTCTTTATGCCTACAACGAAACAAAAAAAGCGTTGGACATGCTTAGTCATAATATGGAAAGAGGTACGGAAAAAATAGGATACCTCAATGAGTTTGTTGTAGCAAAACAAAAAATTTATAATAAGAATTAAAATTAAAACCCGAGAAATGAAACAGATATTAATTGTACTAATAGTAGCGGTGTTGCCGGTAATGGGCTTTTCACAGTCCCTATTTGATAAATATGAAGACCTAGATGAGGTAAGTGCGGTAGTTGTAAACCGTAGCATGTTTAATTTACTGAGTAAAATAGACGTTGAGGTAGATGATCCAGAAGCAAAAGATTTTATGGATATAGCTAAGAGTTTAAATAACTTAAAGGTTTTCATTACTGAGGACAAGTCTATTTCTACAGACATGAAATTGTCCGTAGAGAAATATCTTAAATCAGCTAAGTTAGAAGAGCTTATGCGTGTAAAAGATAAAGATGCTAACGTTAAGTTCTATATCCGTGCTGGTAAAGACGATGACCACGTTAGCGAGCTTCTAATGTTCGTGACAGGTATAAACAACGTAAATGTAGATGTAAACGGTAGAAAGTTTGAAACTGTACTGTTATCGTTAACAGGAGATATAGACCTGAACAAGATAGGTTCTTTAACAAAAAAAATGAACTTGCCAGAAGAGTTGAACGAGGCAGGTAAGAATAGATAGTAAATTAATCATCATCAATCAATAATCAAAAACAAGCATTAATCTTAAAACGAACAATCATGAAAAAGCTAAGTGTATTTTTAGTACTAGTAATATTACCATTTTTTGGAATTTCTCAATCTATGTTTGACAAATATGATAACATGAAGAATGTAGGTTCTGTTACCGTAAACAAAAGTATGATTAGACTAGCGGGTAATATAGCTGCTTTTGACGAGAGTGATCAAGATTCTCAAGATTTTGCTTCTATAGCCCAAGGCTTGGATGGTATTAAGGTATTTATTACCGAAGATGCTGGAATATCCGAGGATATGGGTAAAACGGTTAAAAAGTATCTAAAATCTTCTAACCTAGAAGAGCTGATGAGAGTGAAGGACAAAGATGCTACTGTAAAGTTCTATATTAAAGAAGGAAGAGATGAAGATCATGTTAGTGAGCTTTTGTTGTTCGTGTCCGATATTAATAGCGATGAGCTAGATATGGGCAATAGAAAATTTGAAAGTGTATTGGTATCTATGACCGGAGATATAGATTTGAACAAAATTGGAGCACTGACTAGAAAGATGAATCTTCCTGAAGAGTTAAACGAAGTAGGAGGAAGGTAAAAGAACACCCTCTAAGTCTAATTCAATACCCTAAAGACATTTATATGAAAAGAATAACAATGGTTATAGCTATCCTGCTACTATGTATTGTAAGTGCTTGTAATTCCACACCTAGCTTACAACAGTATTATGTAACAAATTCTGAGAACCCTAATTTTTTGACTTTAGATTTGCCGGTAGGCCTTTTGAATATAAGGGAGGCGCAATTGTCTTCAGAACAAAAAGAGAGTCTTGGCTCATTAAAAAAGCTAAATGTTCTGGCTTTTAAGAAAACTGAAGCAAACCAAGCCGACTTTCTGAAAGAGCAAACTATTATAAAGTCTATTTTAAAGAGTGAAGACTTCACGGAGCTCATGAAAATGAATACGGATTTTGGTAGGGCCACAATCAAGTATCTTGGAGACGAAGATGCCATTGATGAGGTGGTGATTTACGGAGATAATGAAGATAAAGGCTTTTTAGTTGTTCGGGTTTTAGGAAAAAACATGAATCCGGCAAAAATGATTCAGTTTGTTCAAGCTTTAGAAAAATCAGAGTTTAAAGGAGATGAACTATCTAAGGTCATGGACTATATGAAGTAAAAACAACAACATGTTTCGCTTAAAAAAACAAACCAAATTGACTGGTTTGTTTTTTTTTTGAATAAAATTTAAAGTTTTTAGTGACCTTTAGATAAATCGGGTGTCTTAAATATTAAAGCATTAACCCTTAACACGAGAAACGATTATGGAACAAGCAGAAGTATGGATGAATAAAGGTATTGAATTCGCCGTTGATTACGGACCTAAAGTAATAGGGGCAATCGTAATTTACATTATTGGTTCATGGGTTATAAAAAAGATAGTTAAGGTTGTTCAAAAAGGAATGACAAAACAAGAGTACGATAAGTCTCTGCAGAAATTTTTATTGAGCCTAGTAAAATGGGCCTTGACTATTTTCTTGATAATTACGGTAATTTCTAAGTTAGGAGTAGAGACTACAAGTTTTGCCGCTATAATTGCAGCAGCAGGTTTGGCAATAGGTCTTGCACTGCAAGGTTCCTTATCCAATTTTGCAGGCGGGGTTTTGATCATTATCTTCAAGCCTTATAAAATTGGCGATTTGGTAGAAGCACAAGGAGCACTTGGAGTTGTGAAGGAGATAGAAATTTTCACTACTAAACTTATTACGCCTGATAACAAATTGGCCATTATACCTAATGGCGCAATGGCTAACGGAAATATAATTAACTATACTGCCGAAGGTAAAATGAGAGTTGATACTACTATAGGAGTTGGTTACGGTGAAGACATTAAAACAGCAAAAGAAGTTCTGCTTAATGTTCTTTTAGCAGATCCAAAGGTATTGAAAGACCCTGCTCCATCTGTAAACGTTTCTGAATTGGCAGATAGCTCAGTAAATTTTGCAGTACGCCCGTTCTGTAAGCCAGAAGATTACTGGGATGTATATTTTGGAACTTTAGAAAACTGTAAGTTAGCACTTGATAAAGCTGGAATTGAAATTCCTTACCCACATCAAGTTGAGATACAAAAGAAAGGATGATTATTACGTAAACACTAACCATTATCCCCCGAAGAAGGCCGCATTTGCGGCCTTTTTTTCGTTTAGGATATTTTAGTAATTATTAAATACCAGTATAGTTACTTGGTGTAATTACCTTTAGTTCTTGTTTAATTTCATTAGAAACTTCAAGCGTATCAATAAACTCAGCAATAGAGTTCTTATTTATTTTAGCATTGGTTCTAGTCAGACCTTTTAATGCTTCGTAAGGATTAGGATAGCCTTCTCTACGTAAGATAGTCTGTATAGCTTCTGCAACTACGGCCCAATTATTCTCAAGGTCTTGTTCAAACTTTTCTTTGTTCAATAAGAGTTTGTTTAATCCTTTTAAAGTAGACTGAAAAGCAATAATTGTATGGGCAAAAGGCATACCGGCATTTCTAAGAACTGTACTATCCGTAAGGTCTCTCTGTAGTCTAGATACCGGTAATTTAGCGGATAAGTGCTCAAATAAGGCGTTTGCTATACCTAAGTTACCTTCAGAATTTTCAAAATCTATTGGGTTTACTTTATGTGGCATAGCCGAAGACCCAACTTCACCTTCTTTAATTCTTTGTTTAAAATAATCCATGGAAACATAGGTCCAGAAATCACGGTCTAAATCAAGGATAATAGTATTTATACGCTTAAGGTTATCGAACAAGGCAGCCATATGGTCATAATGTTCAATTTGTGTAGTAGGGAAGGAGTGGTGCAGTCCTAATTTCTCTTGTACAAATTTAGTTCCAAAAGCTTTCCAATCAATTGATGGATAGGCAACTTTGTGTGCATTATAATTTCCGGTAGCACCACCAAATTTAGCGGCACTAGGTATATCGTTCAATAGGTTGAATTGTTCTTTTAATCGAACTGCAAAAACCTCTATTTCTTTACCAAGACGTGTAGGCGATGCCGGTTGTCCATGTGTTCTGGCTAACATTGGTATGTCTGCCCATTCTTTTGCTAACTCCTGAATTTTATTCAATAGTATAGTATATTCAGGTACATAAACTTCGTTAGTCGCTTCTTTAATAGAAAGAGGAATAGCGGTGTTATTGATGTCCTGAGAGGTAAGTCCAAAATGAATGAACTCTTTATGAGCGGAAAGCCCTAATTTATCAAAAGCAGCTTTTATAAAATATTCTACTGCTTTTACATCGTGATTTGTGGTTTTCTCTATTTCTTTTATTTCTTGTGCATCAACCGTATCAAAATTGATATAGATTTCCCGAAGCGCTCCAAATTTGGAGTTGTCAAAACCTGAAAGTTGAGGTAATGGAATCTCACAAAGGGCAATAAAATATTCAATTTCTACTCGTACCCTGTATTTGATTAGGGCTTCTTCCGAGAAAAACGGTGCCAATGGTTCAGTTTTACTTCTGTAGCGCCCATCTATAGGCGAAATAGCGTTCAAAGCGTTTAGCGACATAACGTTGTTTAAGGTTGATTTTGAAAAAAAGCAAAGATACCCTAAGATGGGTAGTATTAAAAGGTTTTAGAGTTTCTTGTTCTAAAAAGATGTCCTTAAAAAGTTAATAACTTGGTTTTTATGCGGAATACTTCTTTAGTTTGGCCAAAATATCTCTGGCTCTTGCTTTATAAGCAGCGCTGCCCTCTGCGTAGCTTTGCTCAAGTATAATTTTCAATTCGGGGTGAATCCATGGGTATTTTTGACCTAGTAGCCATAATGAAGTAATAGAGTAAGCTTTAGTTGCCACTTTGTGTTCTCCTATCAACCAATCAAAACAGGCTGAAGTTATCTGCTCCAACTGACTCTCGGTCATTATTTGTTGTAATTCATTTTTCTGTTTTGAGAAATATGTTTTTGTCAAATATTCACAAATTTTAGCCATTGGTCGTACGGCGGAATCAAAATGAACCCTGCCGAGATTAGCGGTAAAATGATCTAAATGTGGGTAGATAAAAGGTAGGTTTTCCTTTGCCGTAAACTCCAACACCCAACAAGCTCTATTGGATATGGGGTCATCTACATTAAAAGCAATATGCATTAAAGGTTTTACCAGTTGCGGGTTTCGCGTAATCAAACCAGCCATTTCTGCTCGTTTTTCACGAGAATGATTTACGTAATCTAGAGCTTTGTAAAGTTCTTCTTTGGTCATTAAAGCAGGAAATTGTACTCTTTTATTATTGTCTTTTGGCTGTTTCAGTAAGTTCTGTCACAAGATTGGGTAAACCTTCTACGGCTGTTTTTGCAATAATAGAAAGGTTTTCATAATTATTTTCTGAAACACTTGGTTGTGGGTCTATAAAATAAATGGGGACACCACTTTGGGTGTAATCAATAAGGCTTGCTGCTGGATACACTTGCATAGATGTGCCAATGATTATAACGATATCAGCATTTTGAGTAGCTATTGCTGCCTGTTCTAAAAGTGGTACAGCCTCGCCAAACCAAACAATATGAGGGCGTAATTGATGGCCTTTTTCACAATAGTCTCCTAAGTTCAAATCTTTTGACCAGGTAATAATCACATTTTCATTTTTGGTGCTTCTGGCTTTTAGGAGTTCACCATGAATATGGATAAGGTTAGTGCTTCCCGCTCTTTCATGAAGGTCATCTACATTTTGTGTTACGATGGTAACATCATAAAATTCTTCAAGCTTAAAAAGTGCCTTATGAGCTTCGTTTGGTAAAACTTCGGGTAGCTGCCTTCGTCTTTGATTATAAAAATCAAGAACCAGTTTTGGATTTCTAGCAAACCCTTCGGGCGAGGCAACATCCATTACATCATGCCCTTCCCATAGCCCACCTGCATCTCTAAACGTATTTATTCCACTTTCGGCACTAATACCAGCACCAGTCAAAACAGTAATTCTTTTCTTCATCGTTATAAAAATAGAGTTTTTATTATATTCGGTACATGGCAGATGAACAGCTTCTTGAATATTTAGAGAATTTTATAAGCGAAGAAAGGAAACAACGGTTTCTGGAGATACTTAAAGACCGTACCAAATTGGTGACGGTAGCAATTGAAGACTTGTACCAAATGCATAATACCAGTGCAGTAATCCGTAGTTGCGAGGTCTTTGGGATTCAGGAGGCACACGTTATAGAATCGCGGTTTGGTAAGAAGTTAGATGATGAAATAGCTATGGGTGCTCAAAAATGGGTAGACGTGCATCGTCATAAAAGTACTCGCAATTGTATAGAAGCGCTTAGAGAAGATGGATATAAAATTATAGCTACCACCCCACATAATGACTCCAATTTTTTAGTAGATTTTGAAATCGAAGGAAAAACAGCTCTATTGTTTGGTACTGAACGAAATGGGCTTAGTCAAGAGGCTATTGATATGAGTGACGGATTTCTGAAAATTCCCATGTTGGGCTTTACCGAAAGTTTGAATATATCCGTATCTGCGGCAATAATCATACAAGATTTGGTGACTAAAATGCGAAATTCAAATATTGAATGGAAGTTAACTGATGATGAAAAACTAGAAAAGCGATTGGATTGGACCAAGAAATCGGTTAGGAGTATTGAGGATATCTTAAAAAGATATGAAACGGAAATCAAAAATGGTGATGCATAAAATGAACAAATCTTTTCAAAACTAGAACCAAGTTGAATTTTTTAAGAATAGATGAAGATACGTGTAATAAAAACTATGATTTTTGAAAATTTTGTTTTCAAAAATCATAGTTTTTTGTATTCTACTCTTTTAGCTCTAAAAGCGCGATATTAAAATCGTTTTCCAGAAGTATTTTACCATTTGCAACAACAACTTCTGTTTCTGAATAGGTATCGTATAGTTTTGTTCCGTCACCAAAGAAACCTTTTACCCAAATAGATTTTTTACCCTTAGGTAAGTCTAGTCCTATGACAACCTTGTCTTTAAAGTTCCCTTCAATAAAAGTTCTGCTAAAAACGTAAGGTTTTTTGCCAAGTCTTTTATGTTTTCCAGCTCCTACAGCTAAATGATTTCTTCTAAACGTTCCTAGTTTTTTCCAGTGCAGCAGTACCTCTTGAGTTCTAGGAAGACTATCTAGCTCATCCCAGTTCATAAATGAGCGTAGTGTAGCATCGCCTTCAACTGGATTGTCTGCAGTGCCTTCTATGGTTAAATCACGAGCGGTTTCATCTCCGTAATAGATTTGTGAAGCTCCTGGCGTGAGAAGTAGAACGTTTGCAGCTCTAAAAGGGTCTTTTCTTTCAGGGTCAAAAGGACTCCCGTCATCATGAGAAGTGAGGTAGTTTACTACACTTTTACCGATAAGGTCAGTATTCAACATTTTGTTGTACTTACGAAAGATAGATTCATAATCTTTTGTAGCATCTTCCTTAAGCTCAAAATTGATAAGACTTTTAAACCCGTGGGCAAAGTAATCTACTTTTTTGTCATTAAATTCGTATTCTCTTCCATTGGAGATGCCATAGTTGTAGACTTCGCCAACCATATAGAAAGGTTTGTCATCAAGCACTTTGTCAGGGTGCATTTTTTTCCAGTTTTGAAAAGCGTACGAAGCCTCTTTGTAGAGTTCTGACCATGCCTCTTCGTTTACATGTTTTACGGTATCTACCCTAAAACCATCTACACCTAGGTTATTGACATAATCAGTAAGCCATTTTATAACATAGTATCTTGGAGCTCTCGGGTAACCGGTTCGTTCAAAGAACAACTGTAATTCGTCTAGTTCTTGGCTTAAACGGCCTTCTTCTTTCCATTTGGCCAAAAGTGCGTCAGGAAGTTCAACAGGTTCGTTGGATTCAGTTCGGATGTCCGGTAGGTTTTCTACCAAAGTACATTCAACCGTAGTTTCATAGGTGGTAAAATCACATGTAGGTTCCTTTCTAACCCATTCATCTGGCCAAGTCCCATCAATTTCTGTAACGGGGCCAGTGTGGTTGAGGACAACATCTAGCAAAACGCGAATACCGTTTTTATGCGCGGTCTTTACCATGGTTTCTAAATCCTTTCTAGTCCCGAAATTAGGGTCAAGATTTGTCCAATCTTTGGCCCAATACCCGTGATAACCGTAGGTATTTCCCGTACCTTCATCAGTACTGCCGTGAATTTGTTCTATAACAGGGGTGAACCATATGGCGTTAATACCTAAGTCTGAAAAATAACCTTCTTCTATTTTTTTTGTAATTCCTTGAATATCCCCGCCCATAAAACCTCTTAAAGGCCCAGTTGGTTCGGTTCGGTCAAAATTTACGTCGTTTTTGGTATTGCCATTATTGAACCTATCGGTCAATAAAAAGTAGATGTTGGCTCCTTCCCAGGCAAAAGGAATATTCTTTTGGGGTTCAATAGATTTGGAAATGGTATCGATTTTTACCGCTACCTCTTCTACAATATCCTTGCGTTGTTCTTTGCAGGAAGCAAGGATTAGAAGTATAATAACCGCAGAGAGCAGTCTTTTCATAAGAGTTCTATTTTCTCTAAAGCTATAAAATGCAATGGGAAATAGAAAATTTATTTTTTACGATTCAATACTTTGAAATCTTCGTAGCAACTACTTATCGCATCTAAAATTTGCAAATCGTTGGCAGTTTTTATGAACGATTTTGAGTAATTGCAATTATTTAGAATATCTTGAATGTCTAGCTTCTCTATCTGAAGCAGTTCCATTAGAACCTCACGATCAAATTTAGAAGCCAAAAGATCACGTATTTGGTCATCTTCTTTTATTTTACGCAGTTTTTTCATCTGGTTTGGCTGCTTACCAAAGAGATTACGCAACAAATCTGCAGGGTTCAAGATGGCTCCTAAAACCTTGGTAACGGCGCTAGGGTTCTTGTTACCTCCTTCGTAACCTACCGAAAGACCGGAGATACTATACTGGTATGCATTATTTATAGGAGCGTTCTTAACGTCTATTTCAAGATAGCCTGTAAGTTGATAAGGTCTAACAATTACCTCTTCTAAAGCATAGGCAAGTTCTGTTAGGGCAATTTTAGTGTTCTCAAATTTGAACATGTCATTCGTAACCCTAATTTTTTGAGACTTGAAGCCTAAATAGGAAAAGTACAAGATGTCATCTACAGATGCAATAATTGTAAACTCTCCATCATCTTTTGTGATAGTTCCCTTAACCTTGTTCAAGTTTATAATATGAACACTACCCATAGGGGCATCTGTCTGGGCGTTGACAACTAGAGCCTTTATTTCTTTTTCTTCTAGAATTTCTTCTTCTTGAGCAAACGAGAAAGTTGATATAAAGAGCAGAACTATAATTGAGATTGGTTTCATTGCTTTTAGCATACGGGGTTAAAAATACTAAACAAAACAAAAAAATACGCCGAAGCGTATTTTTTAATATAGAATTAACTTAAAATGTAAGTTGTTTTGTAGTCCTAAAAGAAGTCGCTTCTGCTTTTGCTGCTGCTGCTACCACTTCTTCTCTTTCCTGAATGGCTAGATTTACCTCTAGAAGAGCTTCTATTATTGTCTCTGCTTCTAGATCTACCGCCACGGTCACTGCTATCACGGTCACTTCTTCCTCTGCCACCGCCGCTTCTACCTCTATTACCACCGCCGCTTCCGCCAGGGTTTTTAGAAACTTCAACGTTAATGAATCTACCTTCTAATTTAAAGTCGGTAAAAAATGAAAGAATTTGTTCTGTATGTTCAGCTTCCGTATTAAAGAAAGAGAATGAATCCTTTGTATCAACCTTATAAACATCATCTTTTCCAAGGCTTAATGTATCACGTAAGAAATCTTTTAAAGACATCCAATCGTAACCATCTTTTTCTCCAACATTAATAAAGTAACGAACAGATCCGTTAGAAGGTGCATTTTCACCTCTATCTCTATCTCCTCTTTCTCTATCGCGACCACGGTCATCAGAGCTGCTTATATCTTTTGTTTTGTTGTAGTAGTTTGAAAAACGTGTAAACTCAACAGATACTATTTTCTTGATAAGTTCATCGCGATCTATACCTTCAAGAACGTCGTTAATTGCCGGTAGGTAATTTTCAACATCTTTGTTTATTTTAGTATCCTTGATTTTGTTAGCCAAGTGATACAGTTGTATTTCGCATATTTCAATTCCGGTTGGAATCTTTTTAGAAAGAAAAGCTTGTTGAATCTTTTTCTCCATGGCGTTAATCTTACGCATTTCACTTCTGGTGATAATTACCATTGAAATACCAGATTTACCAGCTCTACCTGTACGACCACTACGGTGCGTATAAGTTTCGATTTCATCGGGAAGTTGGTAGTTGATAACGTGTGTAATATCATCAACATCAATACCACGAGCAGCTACATCTGTTGCAACCAACATTTGTATTTGTTTCTTACGAAACGAGTTCATTACTAAATCTCGTTGGTTTTGACTTAAATCGCCATGTAATGCTCCTGCACTGTACCCGTCTTCGATAAGCTTTTCAGCTACACGTTGCGTATCTCTTTTAGTTCTACAGAAAACTACCGAGAAAATATCTGGGTTAGCATCCGCAAGTCTCTTAAGAGCAGGGTATCTATCTCTTCCGCCAACTACGTAATATTCGTGTTGTACAGTTGAAGTTCCTGCATTTTTAGCTCCTACTGTAATTTCCGTAGGGTTGTTCATGAATTTTTTAGCGATGGTTGCCACTTCTCTTGGCATAGTTGCTGAAAACAACCAAGTAGACTTATCTTTAGGAGTATTCGAAAGAATATCCTTTATATCTTCAAAAAAGCCCATGTTGAGCATTTCATCAGCTTCATCAAGAATACAGTAATCAATTTTTGTAATATCAACAAGACCACGGCTGATCATATCTTTCATTCGGCCAGGAGTTGCAACAACTATCTGTGCGCCACGTTTGATCTGTCTTGCTTGGTCTGTTATGCTAGCTCCACCATAAATAGCAACGGTGTTTAGGCCTTTTACATATTTAGAGTAAGCTTGTATCTCATTTGTAATCTGTAAACATAGTTCACGAGTAGGGGAGAGTATTAAACCTTGGGTAGTTCTACTGGCGCTATCTAGTTTCTGGATTAACGGAAAACCAAAGGCGGCCGTTTTACCAGTTCCTGTTTGCGCAAGCGCAACAAGATCTATTTCGCTTTCCAATAAAAGTGGGATTGCTTTTTCCTGTACTTCAGATGGGGTTTCAAAACCCATATCTTTTACAGCATCTAATAGGGGCTGACTTAGCCCTAATTCTTCAAATTTTGTCATAAAAAAGGTATACTTAAATCGCTAATAGGTGTGTTGCATAGAGCGATTATCGTATATAACCTTAGTACTCAGAACAACACCTGCCATACCGGCGGCGTTAAAATTAAGGCGCAAAGGTACGTTTTATTATTTAAATACCTATTATTGTAGAAAATCTAATAGCTTTTTCATGGCTAAGCCCCTGTGGCTTATACTATTTTTTGTTTCTTGAGGAAGCTGGGCAAAAGTTTGTTTATAGCCGTTTGGTTGAAATATAGGGTCATATCCAAAACCTTTAACACCTTTCTTTTCTTTTATTATTATACCTTCTACAATACCATTGAATACGTGCTGCTCTTTATTTATGTTTAAGGCAATTACTGTTTTAAAGTGAGCTTCACGACTTTTTTTGCCCTCTAGGTTTTGCAAAAGTTTATTCATATTGTCGTCAGCATTTTTAGTTTCGCCTGCATATCTAGCAGAATACACGCCGGGTTCACCATTTAAAATGTCTACTATGAGACCTGTATCATCTGCAAAGCATGCTAGGCCATAGGTTTTGGTAACATAGTCGGCTTTTATTTTTGCATTCTCTTCTAAGGTTGTGCCGGTTTCAGGTATTTCGTCAAAACAGCCAATATCAGTTAATGAGACCAATTCTATATGTGGAGGGACGAGTTTTTTAACTTCGTCTAATTTGTTTTTGTTATGTGTAGCGAAAACAAGTTTCATGTAAATTGATTTAAGATTGTTTTTAAACGAATGCCTTTAGCGGTCTCAAAAATAGTAATTTTGAAAAGCTATAAATATTTCAATATGGAGTTAAAGATACCTCCCGCAGTTGTTTTTCTGATTTTTGCAGGTTTGATGTATCTGCTTGCTACGTTTTTGCCTTTTGGTTATTTCGATTTTTTTGGCAGGTATTATTTAATCATTTTTTTATTAGCTTTTGCTGGTATTGTGGCTGCAATTGCTCTTTTTCAATTTCTTCGTTTGCGAACTACTATTGATCCAACTAACCCTGCTAAGGCGAGTAAGTTGGTGGAAAACGGAATTTTCGCCTATTCTAGAAACCCCATGTATCTGGCTTTGCTTGTGCTTTTGTTGGCTTTGGGCGTATGGCTTGGTAATGCATTCAATACTTTGCTTGCAGCAGGTTTTGTTGGATATATGAATCGGTTTCAAATCATTCCAGAAGAAATAGCACTCTTGAAACTTTTTGGTAAAGGATACAAACAGTATTGTGTAAATGTCCGAAGGTGGTTTTGAATTATAAGCAATATAGCTTATAATGTAATATATTAGCGTTTTAGCTTATATTTTTATATATTAGCGTTTTAGCTTATATAATTATGATAGCAATAATTACTGGAGATATTATTAACTCCGAGAACCACAACTCATCAGAGTGGCTAGGTATTCTTAAGGATTACTTATCCAAACTGGGTAAATCACCCGTAGATTGGGAAGTTTATAGAGGAGACGAGTTTCAATTAAAAATAGCAAAGGAAGATGCTTTGCAGGCGGCTATACATATTAAGGCGTTAATAAAAACGGTAAAGGGTTTAGATGTTCGTATGGGCATTGGCTTGGGCGGAGAGACATTTAAGGGTGTTGGTGTTAGTGAGTCTAACGGTCCTGCTTATCATAGATCAGGAAGAACTTTTGAATCCCTTAAAGAAGACAAACTCAATTTAACGATTGCTACGGGCAATGGTTTTTTTGATGATACTTTAAATCTTATGCTTAAGTTGGCGCTTCATTTTATGGATGATTGGAGCACGGTATCGGCAGAGATAATTGTATTGGCTTTAGATAATCCTAATGCTTCGCAACGTGAAATAGCCGAAAGGCTAAATATTCAACAGTCTGCGGTTAGTCAACGTCAAAAAAGGGCTCGTCTAGATTTGGTTCTAGAATTATTAGAGTATTATTCAAAAACTTTAAAAGAATTAAGTTAGATGATTCTGTTCACAAAACTTTTACTGGCACATTTAATAGGTGATTTTTTATTGCAGCCCAACCGCTGGGTCATTCATAAGGAGGCTAATAAAGAAAAATCAAAATACCTCTACGCGCATGTTTTGCTTCATTTTGCACTGACGATGCTACTTGTGTGGGATTTGAAGTTTTGGAAAATAGCATTGATTATTATGGTTTCGCACTATTTTATTGATCTAGCCAAATTATATGCTACGCCTTTGTTCAAGCTAAAAAGTATTCCCTTTTTTATTGACCAAGTGCTTCATGTTCTCGTATTATATATTTGTGTGTATTATGGCAATCTAATAGAGCATACTGTAGCTCTTTTTGAAAACCTAGATTGGCCTCTGGTAACGGCAATTGTATTTGTGAGCTCTCCTGCCGCAATTATTATGGGGAAGTTATTGGAAGCCATGTCGGACAAAATAGAACTGGACCATAAATCGCTGCCCAATGCCGGAAAATATATAGGAATTATAGAGCGGTTGTTTGTTCTTATGTTCATTATTATGGGTAGGTGGGAAGCTATCGGTTTATTGATCGGAGCAAAATCTGTTTTTCGATTTAATGATTTAAAGGAAAGCAATAACAGGAAACTTACCGAATATATCTTAATAGGAACGCTGTTAAGTTTTGGACTTGCAGTAATTACAGGAATTATCTATGTCAATATATAGAAGCGCAATGCATATCTTTTTTGTGGCGGTATTATTTATGTTCATTACCTCCTCATGGGGACAAACGGAATTTTTTAATTCTTTTGATGATACTAAAATAGCCTACACTGATGAGGGCAAAGGAGATGCTGTTTTATTGATTCATGGTTTTATAAACACTAAGGAATCGTGGAAAAATACAAGTCTAAAAGAAGATTTGTTAGCAGAAGGTTTTAGAGTGGTGGCTCTTGATTTGAGAGGTAATGGCGAATCTGAGAAGCCACAAACGGAAGAAGCATATAGTTTTGATGCAGAGGTTATGGATATTATGTTTCTTATGCAGTATTTGCGGTTAAAAAAATATATGGCGGTAGGCTACTCTAGGGGTAGTATTGTTCTTGCTAAATTATTACTCAAAGATAAGCGTGTTAAAAAAGCGGTTTTGGGTGGCATGGGAATCGATTTTACAGATTACCGGTGGCCGCGAAAAATTAAATTTATGAATGCTTTTAATGGAAAAGCAACTGAAGAGACCAAGGAGGCGGTAGATTATGCCAAATCTATTAATGCGGATTTTAGAAGCTTGTATCTACAGCAGCGTTTTCAGCCCAATACAAGAAAAAGCCACTTAGCTTATGTGCAAGCTAAAGTTTTGGTCATAGCGGGCAATGAAGATTTAGATAATGGTAGTCCAGAAAAATTACATAAAGCTATTCCTAAAAGTGAATTTGTAATTGTGGAAGGAGACCACAACGGAACCTATAAGACTAAGGCATTTTCAGAAGCGGTAGTTTCCTTTTTAGACTAAAATATTCATGTTTCTAGCGTCCGTGAAAAATTCAAATCATATCAAAAAGAAGTAGATTAGTTATAAGGATAACTTTTAGCAACATTAGTCTAATTTGGACAGAAATAATCTTTATTTTTGTCCCTTAATTTTTTTAGCAAGGACATGGTAGAAGCAGGTAGGAAATACGTATTCGATTTTGATAGTACTTTAACAAGAGTTGAAGCCCTAGATGTACTAGCCGAAAGGACCCTGGAAGGCAATTCTAATAAAGACGAAATCATTAAGAAAATTCAAGAAATCACCAATTTGGGTATTGATGGTGATATATCTTTTACTGAATCTCTTGAAAGACGTATAAAATTATTACACGCTCATAAAGATGATTTAGGACCGTTGGTAGAAGAGCTTCGTCATAAAATTTCCAAGTCTATTGCTTCCAATAAAGAATTCTTTGAAAAATTCTCAGATGATATCTACGTGATCTCTTGTGGATTTAAAGAATTTATTGATCCTATCGTAAAAGAGTATAACATTCCATCGGATAGGGTGTATGCCAATACTTTTGAATTTGATAAAGAAGGTAACATTGTAGGTTTTGATTCTGAAAATGTACTTTCTCAACATAATGGTAAAATACAATGTCTTAAAGACATGAATCTTGAAGGTGAAGTTCAGGTTATTGGTGATGGGTATAGCGATTATGTTATGCGTGAAGCTGGTATTGCAGATAAGTTCTTTGCTTATACTGAAAATGTACACCGTGAGAAAGCGGCTAAAAATGCAGATTATATAACTCCAAATATGGATGAATTTCTTTTCGTAAACGATTTACCTCGTAATATTTCATATCCAAAGAATAGAATTAAAATATTACTTCTAGAAAATGTTCATCCGGATGCTTTCAAGAATTTATCAGATGACGGTTTTTCCGTTGAACTGGTAAAACATAGTATTGATGAAGCCGAATTAATTGAAAAAATAAAAGGAGTTCACGTATTGGGTATACGTTCTAAAACCCAAGTGACTCAAAAAGTATTGGATGCTGCTGATAAGCTTTTGGTAGTTGGTGCTTTCTGTATTGGTACTACGCAAATAGATTTGCTTCATGCAAAGAGAAATGGAGTTGTAGTTTTTAACGCACCTTACAGTAATACGCGTTCAGTAGTTGAATTGGCTATTGGACAGATTATTATGTTAATGAGAAGTGTATTCTCTAGAAGTAGTGAAATTCACAGCGGACAATGGCAAAAGACTGCCGAAGGTTCAAGAGAGGTTCGTGGTAAGAATCTTGGTATTGTTGGTTACGGTAATATTGGGAAGCAACTTTCTATCTTGGCAGAAGCCTTGGGTATGCGTGTGTATTATTACGATGTTGATGATAAACTGTCAATGGGTAATGCTAAAAAATGCAATACGTTAGAAGATTTATTAAATGTTTCAGATGTAGTTACTCTACATATAGATGATAATAAAGCGAATAAGGATTTCATAGGCGAGCGAGAAATTAGCCAGATGAGGAACGGAGCCATGCTCATTAACTTGTCAAGAGGTTTTGTAGTTGATATTGAAGCTTTGGCAAAAGGTTTGAAATCTGGTAAAATAGGTGGTGCAGCTATTGATGTATATCCAGAGGAGCCACGTAGTAACGGTGAATTTTATACGCCACTTCAAGGTTTGAACAATGTTATTCTTACACCGCATGTTGGTGGTAGTACAGAAGAAGCACAACGTGATATAGCAGATTTTGTTCCAAACAAAATAATGGATTACATCAACTCAGGTAACACTGTAGATGCTGTAAATTTCCCAAATATTCGTTTACCAAAACAGCAGAATGCACACCGTTTCTTGCATATACATAAAAATGTGCCTGGAATTATGGCTAAGATTAATGAGGTATGCGCTAAATATGGCTTAAATATCTCTGGACAATTTTTGTCTACCGATAGTGAGGTAGGGTATGTAATTACAGATTTGGATAAAGAATACAATAAAGATGTTATAAAAGCCCTTAGAAAGGTAGAGAACACTATTAAATTTAGAGTGTTGTACTAGGTCTTAAATAATCTTCACAAAAAAAAAGCCTTCTTTAAAAAGAAGGCTTTTTTTTTGCTCAATTTTTATTGATGGTGATAAGGTTCGTTGCGTAGTATGGTAAAAGCTCTATAGACTTGCTCAACAACAAAAAGGCGAACCATCTGGTGAGAAAAGGTCATTTTTGATAAACTGATTTTGCCTTGAGCTTTATTGTAAACATCTGTACTGAAACCGTATGGGCCACCAATTACAAAAACAAGCTGCTTAAGGCCTGCATTCATCTTTTTTTGCAAATAACCAGAAAAATCTACTGAAGAAAACTGTTTTCCGTTTTCGTCTAAGAGTACTAGAACATCAGTATTGCTCAGGTTTTTTAAAATGAGCTCACCTTCTTTTTCTTTTTGTTGCGCTTCGGAGAGGTTTTTGGTGTTTTTAATATCGGGTATGATTTCCAATTCAAACTTAATATAGTGTTTCAATCGGTTCTCATATTCAGAAATAAGCTGCAATAAAGCCTTGCTATCTGTTTTTCCTATTGCAATGAGTTTTACGGTCATACAGCAAATATAATTTGAAATAATAAGTTTTATGTATTGAGATATGCACCTATTCTAATAAATAAGCCTTGGGCTAAGGTCTATAAACCCCCAACTATTTACTAATTTAGCTATAAGTAAAATCCCGTACATGATTTCCAAAGAACAATTCCAAGAAGAAATAGATTATATCATAAAAAATGCCATTCGTGAAGATGTTGGCGATGGAGACCACAGTTCGTTGGCCTGTATTCCTGATACTGCGAAAGGAAAAGCAAAGCTGTTAGTGAAGGACGAAGGCATTATTGCTGGAGTAGAATTTGCTAAAGAGGTCTTCAAATATGTGGATTCTAACATGGAGATAGAAACTCTAATTAACGATGGCTCTCCGGTAAAGCATGGTGATATCGTTTTTTACGTTTCAGGAAGTTCACAGAGTATCTTAAAAGCAGAACGTTTGGTTTTGAATGCTATGCAACGTATGAGTGCTATTGCAACAAAAACAAATTCGTTTGTAAAGTTATTGGAGGGTACAGGAACTAAAATCCTGGATACTAGAAAAACTACTCCTGGTATTCGTGCTTTGGAGAAGTGGGCCGTTAAGATTGGTGGAGGTGAAAATCACAGATTCGCTCTATACGATATGATTATGCTAAAAGATAATCACATAGATTTTGCGGGAGGCATAGATAAAGCCATTCAGAAAACTAAAGATTATTTAAAGGAAACTAATCGTGATCTAAAAATCATTGTGGAAGCAAGAGATTTAGATGAGATAAAGCAAATTCTTAAGGCGGGTGGTGTATACCGTATTCTTATAGATAATTTTAATTATGAAGATACCCGTAAAGCAGTTAAGTTAATTGGTGATATATGCTTAACGGA
Organism: Zobellia barbeyronii; assembly: GCF_018603515.1. Taxonomy (GTDB): domain Bacteria; phylum Bacteroidota; class Bacteroidia; order Flavobacteriales; family Flavobacteriaceae; genus Zobellia; species Zobellia barbeyronii. The sequence goes on along the minus strand of NZ_JACATN010000002.1, from coordinate 621,818 downwards.
ATCTTCGGGAGGAATTAATGAGGATACTTTGCGCAAGTATGCGGAGTGTGGTGTGGATTATATTTCTTCTGGTGCGCTTACCCATTCGGTGTATAATATGGATTTAAGCTTAAAAGCGGTATAAATGTCGCAAGATATAGAGAAGAGAATTGAAAAAATTCCTATTGTCAATTGGGTCGCTCGTTTACTGAAACAAGTAAAACTACCGGCTTTTGAAGGGCTATCTCTTTATGACTTAATTGAAATGTATATTCTTGGTGTTTTCCGAGGAGCCATTTCTACGCGTGCCAGTGCAATTGCTTTTAGCTTGTTTTTGGCGTTATTTCCATTGCTTATATTTTTAATTACGTTAATTCCCTTCATACTGCCATATGTAAGTGTAGGTAACGATAATTTTGATTCTCAATTCCTAGTGTTTTTAGAATCTTTCTTGCCATCGGCAACTAGTGATTATTTTGGAGAGATTTACCAACAAATAAAAGATCAGAAACAAGGAGGGTTATTGTCTTCCGCTTTTTTGTTTTCTATTTTTTTAATGGCGAATGGGGTTAATGCTATTTTTGGAGGGTTTGAAAACTCGTATCATGTAGAATTGACTCGGCATTTCTTCCGTCAGTATTTATATGCGCTTATGGTGGGTTTAATTCTATCAATTTTGTTAATTGTAGGCGCTGTAGCTTATGGTTATTTTGAGTTGTATATAATAGACTACCTAAGTGTTTGGGCCGCTAAGACCAGGGGATATGACCTTACTGAGAATGATATTGTGGGTGCTAAGATAGGTAAGGTGTTGTTTTTCATTATATTATCTTATTTCACTACCGCTATATTGTATTATTTTGGAACTACAGAAGGCAAACATGCTCGGTTTTTTTCAGCAGGAGCATTTATGACTACTTTACTGTTCATGTTAACCTCATACCTCTTTGGTGTTTATGTAGAAAAGTTTGCTAGATATAATGAATTGTATGGTGCTTTAGGAGGTTTATTGATACTTATGGTCTATATCTGGTTAAATTCTAATATATTGTTGCTCGGGTTCGAGCTTAATGCATCGTTGAACTCTTTAAGAAAAACATACACTAAGAAATGAATACAAGCGCAATTTTAAGTTTTTTTGTTTTTATCTTCATGTTATCTCCAGTAAGTCACTCCCAAGGAGTTTTTGGAAAATGGAAAACTATAGACGACCGTACAGGTAAGCCAAAAGCTATCATTGAAATATATGAAGAGGATGGGATGATGCATGGTAAAATTATTGAAATCGTAGAAGAGGGAAAGGAAAATTTTATTTGTGGCAAGTGCGAAGGAGACCGGAAAGACAAACCTGTATTGGGCATGACCATAATTGAAGATGCAGAACATCATGGGAATGGTGTTTATAAAGGCGAGACTCTTTTTGACCCTCAGCAGGCAATGACTTTTAGATGTAAAATTTGGCTTAATCCAGAAAACCCTAATGAACTTAAGGTAAGGGGTTATTTAGCTTTTATTTATCGTACCCAGACTTGGGTACGTGTAGAAGGATAGAATTCGAACGGAAGTATGCAGTATTTTATCGATGTAATTTTACCGATTCCCTTAGAGAAACTTTTCACCTATTCTGTTTCCGAGACAGAAGCTGAGTTTTTGCGTCCGGGTATGCGTGTGGGTGTTCCTTTTGGTAAATCTAAAATTTATACGGGTTTGGTGCATAATGTGCATACCAACAAACCTGAGATTTATGAAGCCAAGGAAATAGACCGCATACTTGACGAACACCCTGTTATAAATACTATTCAGTTAAAGCACTGGCAGTGGATTGCAGATTACTACATGTGCACCATTGGCGAGGTTTTTAGAAGTGCGGTTCCTGGAGCATTCTTGTTGGAAAGCGAAACTCTTATTCTAAGAAATGATGAAGGAGATGTTGATGAGTCTAAGTTAGAGGATGATGAGTTTTTGGTGTATGAGGCACTGCAGCATCAAGCATTGTTAAAGGTGCAAGAGGTGAGTGCTATTATAGACCGAAAGAATATTCTTCCCGTTTTAAATCGACTTATAGAAAAGAATGTTATTCTTCTTAAAGAAGAAATGTACGAACAGTACAAGCCTAAATTAGTGCGCTATGTAAAATTGGGAAAGGATTATCTTGAGGAGGAAAAACTGGAAGCCCTTTTGAATGATTTATCAAGAGCTCCAAAACAGAGTCAGGTTGTACTTTCTCTTTTCCAAATACAAGCCACAAGTAAAAAACCGATTAAAGTAACAGAACTGGAACAAGCCAGTGGTGGCTCAAAGGCTGTTATAAAATCACTCGTAAAAAAAGAGATTTTAGAGGAGTACTTTGTCAGAACCGATCGGGTGAGTTATGATGGTGAAGAGGAGAATTATGATTTAAAAGATTTAAACGAGTATCAGGAAAAAGCTTTTGAAGATGTATCTAAAAGCTTTGCTGAGGATAAAGTAACCTTGTTGCACGGAGTAACTTCTTCTGGTAAAACTGAAGTTTATGTAAAGTTGATAGAGGAGTGTATTCAAAAAGGAAAGCAGGCTTTGTACCTGCTTCCTGAAATAGCACTGACCACTCAACTTATTTCTCGCTTGCAAGAGTATTTTGGAGAAAAGGTATCTGTATATCATTCAAAATATAGTGTACAGGAAAGGGTAGAAGTATGGAATAATGTTTTGGCTAAAAAAGACAAGGCTCAAATTGTTATTGGAGCTCGTTCTGCTTTGTTTTTACCGTATTCGGATTTAGGTCTTATTGTGGTTGACGAAGAGCATGAGAGTTCTTTTAAGCAGTTTGACCCGGCACCAAGATACCATGCAAGAGATGCGGCCATTGTATTGGCTAAATTTCATGATAGCAATATTCTATTGGGGTCTGCTACTCCGAGCGTAGAGACTTTTTATAATGCCAAAATAGGTAAATACGGTTATGCCTCAATAACAAGACGTTTTGGGAATGTACTTATGCCAGATATTGAATTGGTAGATATTAAAGAGCAAAGCCGAAAACGACGTATGAAAGGACATTTCTCCGAACGTTTGTTTTTGGCCATTCAAGAAGCTTTAGAGGCAGGGGAGCAGGTAATTTTATTTCAAAATAGAAGAGGGTACGCTCCAATAGTGGAGTGTAGTACTTGTGGACATTCTCCTCAATGTCCCAATTGTGATGTGAGTTTAACGTATCATCAGTATAAAAAACAATTGCGATGTCACTATTGTGGTTACCACATGGCATTGCAAGAAAGTTGTCAGGCCTGCGGCAGTCATACCTTAGATACTAAAGGTTTTGGAACTGAACAAGTAGAGAAGGAATTAGAGACCTTGTTTCCGGACGCTAAGACTTGGCGTATGGATTTAGACACCACTCGAGGCAAGCATGGCTACGAAAAGATAATTACAGCGTTTGAACAGCAGGAGATGGATATTCTTGTGGGGACCCAAATGCTAACCAAAGGACTGGATTTCCGAAACGTGAGTTTGGTGGGTATTATGAATGCCGATTCTCTTTTGAATTTTCCGGATTATCGGGCGCATGAACGTTGTTTTCAGTTATTAACGCAAGTAGCAGGCCGTGCAGGTCGTACTAAAAAGAGGGGTAAGGTTTTGATACAAAGCTATAATCCATACCATCAGATATTGCAACAGGTTTCTACACATGACTATGACACCATGTTTAAAGAACAATTATACGAGCGAGAGCAGTATAAGTATCCGCCTAGCAATAGAATTATTAAAATTACTTTTAAGCATAAAGAGTATAATAAGCTGAACGAAGCTACGGAATGGTTCGCTAAAGCGTTGCGGACTACTCTAGGAGGGAATGTGCTTGGACCAGAATATCCACCGGTAGCTAGAGTACGGAATCAGTTTTTGAAAAATATCTTGATTAAGATACCGCATGCTCAATCTGTTGTAAAGACAAAGGCTGCAATCAAGAAAATTGAAAAATCATTTAATTCTGTTTCTCAATTTAGAAGTGTACGGGTTATATATAATGTTGACCATATTTAAATTAATGGCAAAAAAAATCCCGAACATTATTTAATGTTCGGGATTTATATTTAAAGTAGAAGTGCTAGACATTGGCTAATGCTTCTGCTAACTCGGTCTTTTTATTCCTACTAAGAGGAATGGACCTGCCACTAACTTCAACATTTTTACTGTTGAATTTTTCTATCTTCTCTAAATTCACAATGTAGGATTTGTGAATTCGCAAGAATTTATCTTCTGGTAATTGCTGCTCAAATGATTTCATGGTAGATAAGATAACAATGTTAGCTTCGTCCGTTACCAATTTAATATAATCACCAAGAGCCTCAATCCATTTAATATCGTTTAAGATTACTTTACGTTTCTTAAGGTTGCTTTTTACGAAGATGTGTTCTTCGTCTTCTTGAACTTTATTTATCTGCTCATATTTAGCTACCGCTCTTTTTACCGAAGCATCAAATCTAGCTAGGGTAATGGGTTTGTGCAAATAATCTGTTACATCGTAATCAAATGCTTTTAGAGCATAATCTGGCTTACCTGTAATCAAAATTACTTGAGGGCTGTTTTCTAGGGATTCGAGTAGGTCAAATCCACTAATGATAGGCATTTCAACATCAAGAAAAATAAGATCGATCTCGTTGTTCTTGATGCCGTTTTTAGCTTCGATCGCATTGCTGTACTCGGCCACCATAGCAAGGTTGGGATGACTGTTTACAAGCTTCGCGACTGCCATTCGTTGCATGGACGAATCGTCTACGATAATACTTCTTAATTTCATAAATAGGTCGATTTGTGGGGTTAAGTCATCGACAAAATACTAAAAAAACCTGTCTAAATACAATAATATTGTAAACTTGGGCTTCTTTTTGGTGTAATTTGTAATGACATAGGTTAAGATTTGGTTATGTAAGATTTTAGGATTATCAAAGTATAACGAAGAAATTCCGCTTTTCTTGTAAAGTCTAATAAAAATTGTTACTTTTGCACTCCTAAAAAATATACATTTATGAACCATTACGAAACTGTTTTCATTTTGAATCCCGTGCTTTCTGATGATCAGGTAGCGGAAACAGTTAAGAAATTTGAAGATTTCTTAATTAAAAATGGCGCCAAAATGGTCTCCAAAGAAAATTGGGGGCTTAAGAAATTGGCCTATGCTATCCAGCACAAAAAAAGTGGTTTTTACCACTTGTTCGAATTCACCAGTACAGGTGAAGTTATTACTCCTTATGAGCAAGAGTTCAAAAGGGATGAGCGTATCATGCGTTTCTTGACAGTAAAACTAGACAAGCACGCTATTGAGTGGGCTGAGAAAAGAAGAACAAGGTTAAAAGCTAAAGCATAAGGAATTATGGCAACATTACAACAACAAGCAAAAGGAAAAAAAGACGGTGAAATCCGTTATTTAACTCCATTGAACATTGAAACTAATACTAAGAAAAAGTATTGTCGTTTCAAGAAATCAGGTATTAAATATATCGATTACAAAGACGCGGACTTTTTAATGAAGTTGGTAAACGAACAAGGTAAATTGTTACCTAGAAGACTTACTGGAACTTCTTTAAAATACCAACGCAAAGTGGCTCAAGCGGTCAAAAGAGCACGTCATTTGGCTTTCATGCCATACGTAGGCGATTTATTAAAATAAATTTTAAGGCAAAATGGAACTTATACTAAAACAAGACGTAGAGCATTTAGGCTTTAAAGACGATATCGTAAACGTAAAAAATGGTTACGGTAGAAACTACCTTATTCCAAGAAGCTTAGCTGCAATGGCTACTGTTTCTGCTAAAAAGGTATTAGCTGAGAACTTAAAACAAAGAGCTCACAAAGAGAAAAAAGTTGTTGATGCTGCTAGCAAAACGGCTGAAGCTCTTAAAGCTTTGGAAATGAAAATTTCTGCTAAAACAGGTACAGCTGATAAGTTGTTTGGATCGGTTACTACAATTGATCTTGCTGCAGCTCTTGAAAAAGAAGGTCACAGTATTGATAAAAAGTTTATCAACATTCAAGGTGGTGCCGTTAAACGTACTGGTCCTTACAATGCACAGATAAGATTACACAGGGAAGTTGTAGTAGATTTCCCTTTTGAAGTTGTTGCTGCCAAGAAATAATGGTTAATAACAACTTATAACTTAAAAGAGCTGTGCTTGCATAGCTCTTTTTTTTTGTTCTTTTTTGTAAGACTAACTCAAACAAATGATTATGTCTTACAAAGTCCCTTTAAGTGTTGTTCTATTCTTCACTTTTTTTAGTGCAATTGCACAGGTCACCACCTCAAATATGAGTGGATCGGTGGTCGATGATCAAAACTTACCTTTATTAGGCGCCAACGTGGTTGTTGTGCACACGCCAACGGGCACAAAGTCAGGTGCCATTACCAATGAAGATGGTCTTTTTAAAATCCTAAACCTAAGGGTTGGTGGACCGTACATTGTAACAATTTCTTATGTAGGTTTCAAGGAACAGACCTTAAACGACATCTACTTGTCTTTAGGAAAGACTTTTACTTTAGATGCTGTTCTAGCAACTGAGAGCCAAGCTTTGGATGAAGTAGTGGTAATCTCAGATCGCGGAGGAACATTTGGAAGTGATCGTACTGGTTCAGAAACTAGTGTTGGTAGAAGAGAATTGACCAAGCTTCCTACTATTTCTAGATCTGCGGAAGATTTTACAAGATTAGAGCCTAGTGCTTCAGGGACTCCTGGTACAGGTGGTCTTTCATTTGGTGGTCGTAATGACCAATACAATAACTTTTCTTTGGATGGTTCTTTCTTTGGAAATCCTTTTGGTTTGGATGCACCTAGTCCTGGTGGTCAAACGGGATCACAGCCAATATCTTTAGATGCTATAGATCAAATTCAGGTGTCTTTGGCTCCTTATGATGTTACGCAATCAGGTTTTACCGGAGCTACTGTTAATGCGGTAACCAAGAGTGGTACAAATGAGTTTCATGGTAGTGTTTACGGTTTCTTTAGAAATGAAAGCCTTACCGGTGGTAAAATAAAGGGAGAAGATGTAGTAAAGCCTGACTTGAAGCAAAATCAATATGGTGTTAGCATTGGTGGTCCAATAGTAGAAAACAAACTCTTTTTCTTTGCCAATTTTGAACGCGATCAAAGAGATGATTTAGGTACTAGCGGTTGGGTTCCAAATACGGGCTCAGGAGCTATTAACGAATCTAGAGTTTTAGAAAGTGATTTAATGTCTGTCCAGTCTGCACTATCCGGATTGGGGTATGATACGGGAAGATATGACGGGTTTACTTATGGAGCTGAATCAACAAAAGGTATTTTTAAATTAGACTGGAATGTTAATGATAACCATCGTTTAGCAGTAATATATAATTTCTTGAAGTCATCAAGAGAACAGCCAGCTCACCCTACAGCACTAGGTGTAAGAGGACCTAGCTTTCAAGTTTTGCAGTTTGAGAATTCGGGTTATGAAATCAATAACAATATTCAGTCATTTCAGGTGGAGCTGAACTCTACTTTTGGGGATAACGCAACAAATAAATTACAAGTTGGGTATTCTCATTTTGATGATTTTAGAAATGCACTTTCTTCACCTATGCCTGCTATTACTATTCAAGATGGAGCTAATAGTAATTATATTATTGCGGGGCATGAGCCTTTCTCTATTAATAATACACTTGATCAGAAGGTATTTCAGATTACGAACAACTTTAACTATTTTATGGGTAACCATACCCTTACAGTGGGTGCTTCTTTTGAAAAATTTCAATTTGACAACTCCTTTAATTTAGGGGCTTATGGTTATGATGAGGATGGAGATTTTAATCAAGAGGTGGGTGCTTTCGCATCATATCCTTCTTTAGCAGATTTTCAAACAGATGTTGCTGATGGTACTTTAGCGGCTGCATTGGCCAATGCTCAAAACATTTTTACTAATAGTAATGCTGCCGGTGTAGGTAATGATGGTGGTTGGGCATTAGCGGAAACCAACGTAGGTCAGTTTTCTTTTTACGTTCAAGATGACTGGGCTGTAACTCCTGATTTCAAATTGACTTATGGTGTTCGTTTTGATAAGCCTTTATATTTTGATACTGATGATAAAATTCAGGAGAACATAAATCGGAAGCCATTTACTTTCGATCCAGCAATTCCTTATTTTAATCCTCAGACCGATCAAGAAACTACATTAGATTCTAAAACGTTACCAAGTAATAAATTTCTTATTTCGCCAAGGGTAGGATTCAATTGGGATGTTAAAGGAAATCAGACTACTCAAATACGTGGTGGTAGTGGTGTTTTTACAGGTCGTTTTCCTTTTGTTTGGTTAGGAAACCAGGTACAGGGTCTAGATTTTTTCTTTTATCAGATTGTTGATCCAGATTTCAAATGGCCACAAGTATGGCGTACCAACATTGGTGCGGATCATAGATTTGATAACGGTGTTATTTTAACTGCCGATCTTTCGTATACCAAAGACCTTAACGGAGCACATGTTCAAAACTGGGGATTGAGAAATCCTTCTGGGACTTTAAATGCCCCCGGAGATAATAGACCTGTTTATACTGCTGCAGATAAAGGAAATAATGGGTATGTGTTTACAAACTCTGATAAAGGCAGAATCTTTAATGCATCTTTAAAAGCTCAAAAAAGTTGGGATAACGGTCTTTTTGCAAGTGTTGCTTATAACTATTTGAATGCTAAAGATGTCAATTCTATTGAGGCGGAAATTACAGGTGATGCTTTTGATTTTAATCCAAATTTAGGGGATGCCAACCAAGATGTGCTTTCGTTTTCAAAGTACGGAGATACGCATAGATTTATTGGAGCTGGAGCAAAACAGTTTAACTATGGTGCTAACAAGAATTGGTCAACTACTATTTCTACTTTCTTTGAATATGCTAAAGGCGGAAGGTTTAATTATACCTATGCTGGTAACATTAATAATGATAGTTCATTTCAGAATAATGATTTGCTTTATATTCCAACAGCAGCTCAAGTGCAACAAATGCAATTTTCTGGAGCTGGCCAAGCAGATGCTTTTGAGCGTTTCATTCAGCAAGATGAATACATGAGTGATAATAGAGGTCAGTATTTTGATCGCTACGGAGCTCTTTCGCCATGGAGAGGAAAGTGGGATGTAAAGTTCTTACAAGATTACCGCTTCAATGTAACGGAAAACAAGCAACACACTATTCAATTTAGCATAGACATTTTGAATTTTGGTAATTTATTGAATAGTGACTGGGGTGTAATCCAACAGCCAAACAGCTTAAATCCGTTATCTGTATCGGTTGATGCAAACAATGTTCCCACCTATACATTCAATGAACAGATTACCGAGACTTTTGGTTATGACTCAAGTTTGTTCTCTAGATGGCAAATGCAATTCGGTTTACGTTATATTTTCTAAATTAACTTAATATTTATTAGAATTAGGTCGTACGTTTCGTGCGACCTTTTTATTTTTGCAGAATGAAATACACTAGGCTTACCAAGCAGCAATTAGAAGAGCTAGAACAAGAGTTTATCAACTTTCTGGCTACACAATCCATTACTGGAGATGAGTGGCAGGAAATAAAAGCGAATAAGCCACAAGTAGCCGAAGACGAAATTGACGTTTTTAGTGATTTGGTCTGGGAAGGCGTCCTTGCAAAAGTTCAGTATCTAGAGAATATTTCTGAAAAACAGATGCATCTTTTTTATTTAGCGGAAAAGGAAATGAAACTAATTTCTGTTAAGGTGATGAACCCGGATATAGACTTGAATACTACTATTGGGTTTTCTTGGTTCAAAAAGAATTGGCAATCAGATTTTGTTGAGTATCTAACGGCTTCTAAAGCATATACCGAAGATAAGAATTTGGATAAATTTCAACTTATTGAGCAAGGGGCTGCTATAACCAAAGGCGACCTTTACCAATGGTTTGAAAAAGTTATTGACGCTTAAGTAGATCAACTCTTTATTTTTTAAGAAAACTCCGTTTCGGAGCAGAAGGAGGATTATCCATATAAAACGATGCTCCTCTTCCTAAAATTTTATATTTGCATCACAATTATATCTAATGGCACAAAAACCTAGTATACCAAAGGGAACCAGAGATTTTACTCCTTCCGAAGTCTTTAAAAGAAATTACATTTTTGATATTGTAAAGAAACATTTTCAGACATTTGGTTTTCAGCCTATTGAAACTCCTTCTTTTGAGAACTCAGATACGTTGATGGGCAAATATGGAGATGAAGGTGATCGCTTGATTTTTAAGATTTTGAATTCAGGGGATTATCTTAATAAGGTTGATGATGCTACGTATAGTTCAAAGAATTCAAATGCGTTGACTTCTAAAATCTCAGAAAAAGCACTCCGTTACGATTTGACGGTGCCCTTTGCGCGGTACGTGGTAATGCACCAAAATGAGATTGATTTCCCTTTTAAGCGATATCAGATTCAGCCTGTTTGGCGTGCAGATAGACCTCAAAAAGGTCGCTTCCGTGAGTTTTTTCAGTGTGATGCTGATGTGGTTGGTTCTGATTCTTTATTACAAGAAATAGAATTGGTACAATTGTATGATGCGGTTTTTACTGATTTAAAGTTAACTGGAGTCAATATTAAATTGAACAACAGAAAAATTCTTTCAGGTATAGCCGAAGTAATTGGAGCACAAGACCTTTTGATAGATTTTACCGTGGCTTTAGATAAGTTGGATAAAATTGGTGAAGAAGGTGTAAAGAAAGAAATGGCAGAAAGAGGGCTTACTCCTGAGGCTATAGCCAAAGTAGAACCACTTTTTTCACTTTCAGGAAGTAACCTAGAACAACTTGAGGCTTTGAGAGATTTATTAAAAGACTCAGAAACGGGAAGCAAAGGAGTAGAGGAGTTGACTTATATAGTAAGTACTGTAGAAGAGCTGGGCTTACAGTCCGCTAAACTTTCTATTGATGTTACTTTGGCCCGCGGCCTTAATTATTATACTGGAGCTATTTTTGAAGTAGGTGCACCAGAGGGAGTTAAAATGGGCTCTATTGGTGGTGGCGGTCGATATGATGACCTTACTGGTATTTTTGGGTTAAAAGATGTTAGCGGTGTTGGAATCTCTTTTGGTTTAGATCGTATTTATTTGGTATTGGAAGAATTGGGCCTTTTTCCGGAAAGCATTGACCAGTCATTACAAATACTTTGTTTAAACTTTGGGGATAAAGAGGCGTTGGCTTCTTTGAGGTTAGTATCCGCTTTGCGAAAAAATGGTATAAAATCAGATGTGTACCCGTCTAACGCAAAAATTAATAAGCAGTTTAAATATGCCAATAACCGGAATGTTCCTTATGTAATTTCAATTGGTGAAAATGAATTGGCAGAAAATGCTTTTGTCGTCAAACATATGGAAAGTGGTGAACAACAAACGTACGCTCTAGATGCTATACTTGATTTTGTAGCAAAACTATAATCGCTTTTTAATCTCTTTTATAATGGTCTTATAGTATTCCGTACTATGGGGAACATATTTTTGGATATTGGCCAAGCCCCAAGTTTCTTGTGAAAATTGGATTAATGAAACCAAGGCAAGGTCATCAACTTCGCTTTCTTGTTTTTTAAGTTGGTGCAATGGTATTTTGAGTTCACATAGAAAAGTATGGTGAAACTCACAGTCTATCAAATTCTCCGAATGTCTGTGGACCGATTTAAAAATCCCTATTTTTTCTAGTTCTTCCGTTTGAATAGTGAGACCAATTTCTTCTTCAATTTCACGTACTGCAGATACTTCAGTGTTTTCGCCGGCGCCTATATGTCCTGCTACAGAAACATCCCAAAGTAGGGGGAAGATAGCTTTGCTTTTAGACCGTTTTTGAATCAGAATTTGTCCGTTGGAGGTGTAAAACCATATATGCACAGTAGGATGGAACAACCCTTTGCGGTGTGCTTCGGATTTCATTGCCGTTTTGTCAGTGGCGTTTCCATCGGAATCAAGAATATCAATTAACTCATCCATAACTAAAAAAAAGAACCCTCCTTTTTGGGGAGGGTTGTGATTTGTTTTAATCGAAATAACTAAAAGTTTCTCCGTCTTTTATATTCAGGATCGTTTCGTAAATCAACCTGATTACGTTTTCAACATCGTCTCTATGGACCGTTTCTACCGTAGTGTGCATGTAGCGTAACGGTAAAGAAATTAGAGCGGAAGCAACACCACCATTACTGTACGCAAAAGCATCAGTATCAGTTCCGGTTGCTCTAGAGGCAGCCATACGCTGAAAAGGAATCTTATTAGCTTCGGCAGTTTCAAGTATGCGTTCGCGTAATTTATTCTGAACAGCTGGTGCATAAGAAATTACAGGGCCAGCACCTATTTCTGTATGGCCTTGAGTTTTTTTATCAATCATTGGTGTAGTCGTGTCATGACACACATCTGTAATGATAGCTACGTTTGGTTTAATAGTTTGTGTAATCATTTCTGCACCACGTAAACCTATTTCTTCCTGAACAGAGTTGGTGATATATAATCCAAAAGGTAATTTTTTCTTGTTCTCATGAAGTAAACGAGCAACTTCAGCAATCATAAAACCACCGGCACGGTTATCAATTGCACGACAAACAAATTTATCACCATTCAATATTTGGAACTCGTCTGGGTAGGTAATGACACATCCTACATGAACGCCCATTTTTTCTACTTCCTCTTTATCCTTGGCGCCTATATCAATAAAAATATTATCTAATTTAGGAGGTGTCTCTTTTCCTTTATCGCGTGTGTGAATAGCTGGCCAGCCAAACACACCTTTAACGATTCCGTTCTTGGTATGAATGTTCACCCATTTAGAAGGAGCTATTTGATGATCGCTACCGCCGTTTCTAATTACGTAAAGCAATCCGTTATCGCTAACATAGTTCACGTACCAAGAAATTTCATCAGAATGCCCTTCGATAACCACTTTAAATTTAGCATCAGGATTAATTACCCCAACGGCCGTACCATAGGTGTCCGTTATGAAAGTATCTACATATGGTTTAAGGTATTCCATCCATATTTTTTGACCTTCCCACTCGTAGCCTGTTGGCGCCGCATTGTTCAAATATTTTTCAAAAAAATCAAGTGATTTTTTGGTAAGAATTTTCTTTGTAGCCATTAAGTTTATATTTAGATACGAATTTACTAATATTCACTTTTATTTAATAATAAGCAGACCTATTTATCGTTATTTTGGCAAGGCTTTTGTATAATGTCGGTTATGAAAAAAACAATTTTGTTTTTATTTTTAGTAAACCTCGTGTTTATAGGGTATGCCCAAATAGAGGAACAGCCATTGGATTCCATTAAGGAGAAGATGATTATAATAGAGGGTGACTCCATTTTTAGGAATTCTATTGACTTAGATGAAGTATATCTGTTCGGTAAATTAAAATTCAGTTCATACAAGGATAAATTACGGTACTATATTCTTCGAAGAAAGACGTTGAAGGTCTATCCGTATGCCAAATTAGCAGCTGAACGTCTAGAAGAATTGAATGACAGTATTACGAAAATTAAGAAAAAGAGACATCAAAAAAAATATACAAAAGAAATTCAGCAGTTTATAGAAGAAGAATTTTCTGCGGAACTTAAGAAACTTACCCGTACAGAAGGTCAAATTTTGGTAAAACTAATATATAGACAGACCGGTGAAACTGCATTTGAGCTAGTAAAGGAGCTTCGTAGTGGCTGGCGTGCATTTTGGTACAATACTACGGCCAGTATGTTCAATATTAGCTTAAAAGAGCTTTTTCAGCCTGAGACAGTGCATGAGGATTACCTTATAGAAGATATTTTACAACGTGCTTTTACAGATTTTAGGTTGGAGCGTCAAGAATCGGTTTTAGATTACGATTATGCTCAGTTAAGCGACAAATGGGGAGACGTAAGTAAGAAGCACTAGATATTTAATTTTTATTTTTCTTCCCAAATAGAGAATCCATTATTATTTTTAAGCTATAAAAAGCCATAGCTATAGCGCCAATGGCAATAATAAAGCCCAATATAAGAACTGGCCAATATAAGGGATGTCCCTGGTTTTTGAATGCCTGATATATAACGCCCGGCGCCAAAAACATAAGAGCAATAGTGTAGCCAATATGTTTAATGCCTTTTACGAGCATGTCTTTATCCGTTCTCTTTTGAGACATAATTATAGTATACTTTTATAGGGTGAGTTGAATAGATTATTCTATAGTAATAGATTTGGTAAAGGTTTGGCATACCGCAAAATAGCCTAATGCAAAATTTTCTTGATCTATTGAATAGGCTAAGTTATCTAAATCTGAAAGATCTTCAATATTAGTTACGTTTAGAATATTTCCTCTAACCGTTGCGGAAGGAGTCTGAAAAGGTCCTTGATCTCCTCCAGATTGAACAATAATTTGGTTCATATAATTATAGAAAGCCCTATCAACACCAAGAATACTTATATCTATGGTCATATCTTCTTTTACGTCATCATCATAAAAATAGGAAAATTCAAAAGTGCGTCCTGGGTAAAAAGTGTCTTCCGTGACCAGATATTCATTAAAATCAAAATCGAATAGATAAAAGTCGGTTTGATTGGGCTGGTCATCAAATGCTACGATAATTTCGGTTTCTTCTCCAGAGAAAAGAGTGGCATCGCCTTGTTCTAATTTCTTAATAGGAACTGCAGGTACATAAGCTGTTCTTGCAGCATATCTAGAGCCTTCGTGCTGTATGAAAAGAATCAACTCACCAGAGGTCATAAAGTCTACTGTGGTTTCACTTTGGTATACTCCGCTGCCAATAAAGGTTTCAAAGAGTGGTATATTTTCTTGGCTCTCCAAGTTGGTGATACTTATTTGTTCCAGTATGGCAGGTTCTATAGTTTCGAAAAAATTACTTGAAACACTCACTTTTACTTCGGCATAATAATTTGTGGAAGGCTGTGTGGTGTCAATGCGCATTAGAGCATCAACGGTTAACCTAGCTTTGTCCGTTGGAACTTCAACTTCAATAACATCTTCACAAGCCGTAAAAATTGGAAGCATACAAAGTATATATATTAACTTTTTCATAGACTTAGAATTTGAAGTTATAAGTTACTGCGGGAACAATACCAAAAATAGAGGTACGAACCGCTTCATTGGCACCAGTATCTTCGTTACGGCTAAAACTTATAGATGCAGCATTTCTGCGGTTGTAAACATTATAAATACTGAAAACCCATTCCGTTTGCCATTTTCTGTTCTTATTCTTTTTGGGAGTAAGTGTGGCTGAAACATCCATACGATTATAAGAGGGTAGGCGTTCTTCATTCCTTAGGCCGTAATAAGGGATAGTAAGTCCTTGAAAACTGAATTGCCCAATAGGATAGTTTGTAGGTTGGCCTGTTTGAAAAACAAAATTGGTATTGAAATTCCACTTCTCGTTTAGGTCGTAACTTGCATAAACAGATACATCATGAGTTTTGTCGTATGGCGTGTTGTACCAAGCTCCTGAATTTATACCCGTTTCTGTAAAAGATGTACCATCAGATAAATCTACGGTTCTACCGGGAGTTCTCTGTTCGGATTTTGATAGGGTATATGCAAGCCAACCTTGAAATCTACCTTCATTTTTACGTAGTAAAAACTCCAGTCCGTAGGCTCTTGCCTCTCCATTTAAAATAACCTGTTCAATAGCATCATTGGCTATTAAGTTGGCACCGTCTATATAATCTATCCTGTTTTGAATATCCTTATAAAAAACTTCGGTTTCCACAGAATATTCACCATCACTAATCCTTTTAAAATACCCAACAGCGTACTGATCTAAAAGTTGGGGTTTTACGAAAGGGCCACTTGGCGTCCATACATCCAAAGGAGTAGGGGAGCTGGTGTTTGAAATGAGGTGTAAGTATTGTGCAAGACGTGTGTAACTAGCTTTTATAGAACTATTATCATTTAAAGTGTATGCTAATGAAATACGGGGTTCAAAATTATTGAAAGTAGCTAAACTGCCGCTTTTTTCTACACTGTAGGTATCAATAGCGATACCTTCTTGATATACATTTAGTACGGGGTCAAAGATAACGGGACTGTCATTAAAATACACATTGATCTCATCCTGCCCCAGACGAATAAAGTTGCTGAATCGCAGTCCGTAGTTAAGACTTAAATTCTTTGTAATGTCATGCTCAACATCAATATAAGCGGCAAATTCGTTTGCGTATTTTTGAGTAAGTTGTTCTTCAATGATACCCGAGTCTGCATTGCTAGGCTCTATTTTACCGGGATTAAAACGATAATAGATGTTATTAATACCGTAGTTGATTTGAAACTTGTCATTTACGTAATGCTTCAGGTCATATTTAATGTTGAAGTTTTCTATACCCGAATTCCAATCAAAACCTACAAAGTCTAATTTTAAACCATAGTAGTAGTTAGAATAAATTAAAGATAGGTTAGAAAACAGTTTGTCTGAAAACAAGTGGTTCCACCTAAAATTCCCAACGGCATTCCCGTAGGTGTTTACAAAGCTATCACTCACACTAAATACATCACGACCAAAGTAACCCGATAGAAAAATACTGTTATTATCGTTTATATTGTAATTAAGTTTGGTGTTCAAATCATAGAAATATGCGGTGTTGTCTACATCAAAAAGCGGTAAAAAAAGATGAGCATATGAAGCACGACCTCCAATAAGGAAAGCGGCTTTATCTTTTTTAATAGGACCTTCAACCAGTAAACGACTAGCCACAGCACCAATACCTCCGTTAACTTTTATTTTTTTACTATTACCTTCCTTTTGAAAAATATCTAGAACAGAAGATACTCTTCCACCATAACGGGCAGGAATTCCCCCTTTGTAAAGTTTGATATCTTTTATGGCATCAGGATTAAAGACGGAGAAGAACCCAAAGAGGTGTGATGAATTAAAAATAGTGGCTTCATCTAGTAGTATTAAATTTTGGTCAACCGAGCCACCACGTACATTAAAGCCAGAAGAGCCTTCTCCTGCATTGGTTACACCAGGGAGTAATAAGATGGATTTTATTACATCGGCTTCGCCTAAAATAACAGGTATTTTTTTTATTGTGCCAACGGATAAGGAGTTTACGCTCATTTGTGGCTCACGAACGTCCATTTTCTCTACATCTTCCGTAACCACTACTTCTTGCAATTGTTCAGCAGATTCTTCCAAAGAAAAATTTATCTTTTGGTCTGCATCAAGTGTTATGATTTCAATAATATCTTGAAAACCTAAATAACTTACTTGCAGTTGGTATTCACCTTCAGGCAGGGTAATTGAGTAAAAACCATATTCGTTGGTAGTGACTCCGGTTTGTATTGCTGGAAACGCAATAGTTACACCAATAAGGGTTTCATTACTGGAGGCCTCTGAGATAGTACCGCTTAAGGTGTATCGTTCTTGAGAGAAGCTATCAATGAAGAAGAGCAGAAAGACCGCAAGAGCAATCTTGGTGAGTTGATTCATCTTAAGGAGCAATTTTTCATAAAAGTAACCAGAAAAACACCTACTGGGAAAATGTTAACAGTATTTTAAAAAGAAAGAGGCCTCTACCAAAGTAGAGGCCTCTTTAATATTCTAAGAATTCTAGAAATTAGATAGTATCTAAAATAGAATTAAAAGTTTGGCTAGGTCTCATTGCCTTTGAAACAAGCTCTTGGTTTACTTTGTAATACCCGCCAATATCTTGAGGTTTGCCTTGAGCATTCATTAGTTCATCAACAATTTTAGATTCTTGTGCTGAAATCACTTCAAAAACTTTTTTGAAAGTAGCCTGTAGCTCCGCATCTTTTGATTGATTTGCTAGGGCTTCTGCCCAGTACATTGCCAAGTAAAAGTGGCTTCCTCTTGTATCTATTTCATTTACCTTTCTTGAAGGCGACTTATCGTTGATCAAGAATTTTTCTGTAGCGCTATCTAAAGCATCACCTAAAATTCTTGCTTTTTCATTATTGTTCTTTTCGCCATAAAAGTCTAAAGAGACACCCAAAGCAAGAAACTCACCTAATGAATCCCATCGCAAGTGGCCTTCCTCTAAAAATTGCTGCATGTGCTTTGGTGCAGAACCACCTGCGCCCGTTTCAAAAAGACCACCACCGTTCATTAACGGTACAATAGATAGCATTTTTGCACTAGTACCTACTTCAAGAATAGGGAAAAGGTCAGTAAGGTAATCTCTAAGCACGTTTCCTGATACGGAAATAGTGTCTTTACCATCTTTAAGTCTAGCAAGTGTAAACTCTGTAGCTTCCTTTGGTGCAAGAATACGGATGTCTAATCCTGATGTATCATAATTTGGCAAATATTCATTTACTTTTTTAATAAGCTCAACATCATGTGCGCGATTTTCATCTAACCAGAAAACAGCAGGATCATTGGTAGCTCTAGCCCTAGAAACAGCTAATTTTATCCAATCTTGGATAGGTGCATCTTTTACTTGGCACATACGCCAGATATCACCTTCTTCAACCGTATGTTCGTCAAGAACTTTCCCAGAATTAACATCAATAACCTTTACGGTACCTGGATTTTTAATTTCAAAGGTTTTGTCATGCGAACCATACTCTTCAGCTTTTTGAGCCATTAGGCCTACGTTTGGTACAGTACCCATTGTAGTAGGATCAAAAGCACCATGTTCTTTACAGAAATCTATGGTTGCAGAATATATATCGGCATAGCTGCTATCAGGGATAACTGCTAAAGTATCTTGTTGTTCACCTTTGGCATTCCACATTTTTCCTGAACTACGTATCATTGCTGGCATTGAAGCATCAATAATAATATCACTAGGAACATGAAGATTGGTAATACCTTTTTCAGAATTTACCATAGCCAAAGCAGGACCTTCATTAATGGCTTTTTGAATATCATTTTCAATAGCCTCTCTTTTATCGGCAGGTAGCTCTTGAAGTTTAGCGAACAAGTTCTCTAATCCGTCATTAGCGCTAATACCTAAATCCTTAAAAGTATCTTTATATTTTGTGAAAACATCAGCAAAGAAAACCTCTACAGCATAACCAAAAATAACCGGATCGGATACTTTCATCATAGTTGCCTTCATATGAAGCGAGAATAAGACTCCTTGTTTTTTGGCTTCTTTGATCTGCTCTTGCAAAAATGCTACAAGAGCTTTTTTGCTCATTACAGTGGCATCAATAATCTCACCTTCTAAAAGGCTTAATTTATCTTTAAGAACAAGAGTTTTTCCATCGTTCTGAACTAATTCTATTTTTATAGCTGTAGCAGAGGGTAATGTCAATGATTTCTCATTGGCTTTAAAATCGCCATGAGCCATAGTGGCCACCTGTGTTTTTGAATCAGGGCTCCACGCTCCCATACTATGTGGGTTTTGCTTAGCGTAATTCTTAACGGCTCTTGGAGCTCTACGGTCAGAATTCCCTTCACGAAGAACTGGGTTTACTGCACTACCTTTAATTTTGTCGTATCTAGACTGAATATCCTTCTCTGCTTCGTTAGAAGGCTCATCTGGATAACTAGGTAAAGCGTACCCGTTGTCTTGAAGTTCTTTAATAGCTTCTTTTAATTGAGGAACAGAAGCACTAATGTTTGGAAGCTTGATAATGTTAGCCTCAGGCTTTTTAGCCAAAGCTCCCAACTCTTCCAAGTCGTTCGCTATTATTTGGTCGTCTTTAAGAAAATCAGGAAATACCGCTATAATTCTTCCGGCCAAAGAAATGTCTTTGGTCTCAATTACGATATTGGCAGTTTTAGTAAACGCTTTTACAATTGGTAAAAATGACTGTGTAGCTAAAGCCGGAGCTTCGTCTGTTTTTGTGTAAAAAATTTTAGACATGTAAAGAAAGGTTTAATTTAAAGCGAAGTAAATATACGACATTAAGTATTCTTGCGAGTCAAAAGATAAGCCCTAGTTGCGAGCAGATTCGCTTTAGAAGCTATTTTAACAAAAACCTTGCGAATTAGGAAAAAAAAAGGCAAAACAAAAGCCATATCATTGTACGTGTACATTGATATGGCTTTTTAGAAATTGATATAGCAAACTTTCTTCCCTGTTCTTCTGACAGATCGGCAACCCTTGATTGCATTCGCATCACAATTTCAACGTTTGAGATTAACTGTACTTCATCATCGGATCAAGCTACAACTTATATCTCTTCTCATTGTTTACACAATCTTTGTGCATATTTCCTAGACTTGCGTCTGTTGAATATTTACAAATATGTTCACGTAATCATTTCTCAAAAAGCGACAGCCTTTTGTTGATACGTTCGTTTTGCTAAATGGCGTACTCTGAAATACATCTTTAAACATTTATAAAACCTAAACAATAATATAAAGAACGCAAACTCTATAACAGTTTTGGAATTTCTCTTTAGACAGAGATTTTCTTCTTCTGTTTAATAAAAGTAGGAAAAATAGTTAAAGCTACCAAGATTTTTAACATATTAATAATCAACATGTTATGAACCATGGATATTAACAATTGTTCATAACGCAAAAATCCCGCTATTGCGGGATTTTTTACTACTATATGTTATTGGTTTAAGAACGAACCTCTTTGATACGCGCTTTCTTACCAGTAAGACCTCTAAAGTAGAAGATACGAGCTCTACGTACTTTACCTCTTTTGTTAACTTCAACCTTTTGTAGGGCTGGCATGTTAATTGGGAAAATACGCTCTACACCTACTGTACCTGACATTTTACGAATTGTAAAAGTCTCAGTAGAACCAGAACCTCTTCTTTGAATAACAACACCTCTAAAGAACTGAGTACGTGTTTTTTCACCTTCCTTAATTTCATAGAACACAGTAATAGTGTCACCAGCTGAAAATTTTGGAAATTCTTTTTTTGGAACAAACTCGTCTTGTACGAATTTTAATAATTCTTCCATGATATTTTTTTATTGATTATGTTATGGTCAACATTCACGATTATCGTCAGAGGTTAATTTAACAGGGTGCAAAAATACTCTATAAATTAGAATAGGCAATATATTTTCTTGATTTTTTGAAGCATAGGGTATTTGCTTCCTTATTCCAGTAAATCAGGCCTTCGTTCTTGGGTTCTTTTAAGGGCTTGATCTTCCCGCCATTCTTCTATTTTAGGGAAGTTACCACTCAAAAGTATCTCTGGAACCTTCATTCCTTTATATTCTGAAGGTCTTGTGTAGACAGGAGGGGCAAGGAGGTCATCTTGGAAAGTATCTGTTAATGCAGAAGTTTCATTATTAAGAACTCCAGGAATTAATCTAATAACAGCATCGCAAAGGATAGCTGCACCAAGTTCTCCTCCAGAAAGCACATAATCGCCTACAGAAATTTCACGGGTAATAAACGCATCCCTAATCCTTTGATCAACGCCCTTGTAGTGACCACAGAGAATAATAACGTTGTTAAGTAATGAAATACCGTTGGCCATTCTTTGGTTCAAAGTCTCGCCATCTGGGGTCATATAGATAATTTCATCGTACTCTCTTTCGGCTTTTAATGCCGCAATACATTTATCTATAGGTTCTATCATAAGTACCATACCGGCTCCACCACCAAATTGGTAGTCATCAACACGATTATAGCTCATGTCCGTATAGTCTCTTATGTTATGCATGTGCACTTCAACAAGGCCTTTTTCTATGGCTCTTTTTAAAATAGATGCAGCAAACGGACTTTCCAGCAGTTCGGGTAATACGGTAATAATGTCAATGCGCATTTTAATTTGGACTAAGAATTAGTGGGCCAAAAGTAGTGAAAAGCGTGAGAATCTTTTTCCCAACCTAGTTTTTCGTAGAGCTTTTGTGCAGGATTATCAATTGCGGTTTCCAGAGCAAGACCTTTGTATCCTTTTTTGGCACAGAATTCTTGTGCGATAGTTAATAAGGCAGCTCCAATTCCTTTTTTTCTGTGTTGCCCATCTACATAGAGATCATTCAATATATAACTAGCCTTCATGGAAACTGAGGAGAAAGTAGGATACAATTGAACAAAACCTGCAGGTTCCTCGTCAATAAAAGCTATAAATACGATAGATTCTGATTTGGACAAGCGTTCCTCGAGAAATGAAGTGGCAGCACTTAGGTCAGAAATTTGTTTGTAGAATACTCTGTAATTATCAAACAGGGGCGCCAATAATTGAACGTGAGATTGGTTTGCTTGTATAATTTTCATAGTGCTCTAAACTAAAAAAAGCTCCGAGAGGAGCTTTTTAAATTATTTCTGTTTCTTGTACTTGTTGATCTCGTCTTGCAGTTGCCTGCTAATTTTTTGCTCCCTTTCTAAAGCCCGTCTTCTGTGGTCTTCATATTCGGTTTCAAGTTCAGACAAATTGGTCTTGGCTTCTTGTGTCAAAATATTACTATTTCTAAATCTATAGATAAAGAAAAGTAACAATGCCAAAAGCGAAGCGATAACCGTCCAAAGGATAGCATTATATGTGCTTTTTGAAACCATAATACCTAAGAAAGACATACTGTCTTTTTCTTCGGTTACGGCAGCCAGGTTATTGGTGGTCTCTTCTAATTTTTCGTTTAGCGAACCAATTGTAGATTCGTGACCTCCTATAGTAGCTTTTAATTCACCAGCTCTTTTATTGTACCCTTTAAGGGTGTCAAGAACGTTCTGACGAAGTTTTTCTAAAGAAATAGTACGAACAACTTCATATTTCTTTCCATCTGCACGGTAGTTACCGGATTTAACGAAAACAAATTCAAATTGTTTATCTATTGGCCCTCTGTCTAAAGACAATGCGTCTTGAGTTTCTTCTTCCTCTTGGGCGAATTGTAGGTTATATGCTAGTAAAGCCGTTATAAGTAACAGGATTCTTAAGCCTTTCATGTTGGAGTGATTCTTTGAATTAATGTATATCAGCCGACTAAAGTAATTCAATAATATCAATTAATAAAAAAAATCAAGGATAAGGTTGCGATTAGATTGGAAATACCTTCAAAACGACCAATATCTTACCCTTGTTTCCCTTTTAAAATTAATAATACGTGTAGCGTCTAACTTTTGCAATGTATTTGGCCAAACGAATTACTTGATGAGAATAGCCATACTCATTATCATACCATATATAGAGTATAATGTTTTTGCCTTTATTGCTCACAATAGTTGCATTACTATCATATATAGATGGTGCATTTGTCCCAACAATATCCGACGACACCATTTCTTTGCTTAAAGAGTACTTAATTTGCTCAACTAAATCTCCTTCCAAGGCATACTTTTTTATGATTGTATTAATGCCGTCTATGGAGGTTTTGTTTTTAATCTCAAGATTTAAAATAGCAAGAGACCCATTAGGTACGGGTACTCTAATGGCATTAGAGGTAAGTTTGTCCTTTAATTCTGGTAAAGCTTTTGCAACTGCAGCACCTGCACCAGTTTCTGTTATGACCATATTTAAGGCAGCAGCTCTACCGCGCCTATGCTTACTATGCATATTGTCTACCAAATTTTGGTCGTTCGTATAAGCGTGAATGGTTTCTAGGTGTCCTTTTACAATACCCAAAGAATCCTCAACAACACTTAAGATTGGTGTTATGGCGTTGGTGGTACAAGAGGCGGCCGAGAATATTTTAATAGCATCTGGGTCATACATCTTGTGGTTAACCCCATGAACAATATTAGGAATTTCTTTACCAGGTGCCGTTAGAAGTACATGAGATGCACCTTCAGCTTCCAAATGTCTTTCTAATTCCGTTTTAGTTCTGAAAGCACCAGTATTATCAATAATAAGGGCATTACTTATACCATATTGAGTGTAATCGATTTTTTCAGGGCGATCAGCGCTAATCATATGTACCGTAGTACCATTAATGATTAGGGCTTTGTTTTTAAAATCAGTTTCTACTGTACCGGAAAACTTGCCATGAACAGAATCTATTCGCAAAAGGTTGGCTCTTTTTTCAAGAATTTCAATGTCGTGGGCGTCCCTAGTAACAATTGCTCTTAGACGTAATTGGTTGCCTTTACCGGTCTTGGCCATAAGTTCTCTTGCCAAAAGCCTACCTATTCTTCCAAACCCGTAAAGAACAATATCTTTTGGTTTTAAAGGGGTTGAATCATCAGCATCCTTCAACTTATCAAAAACAAAGGCTTTTATATCTGTGTTATGATTGTCTTCGGAGTGGTATTCATAGGTTATTTTACCAATATCCAATTTCGCGGGAGGAAGTTGAATGTCATTTATAGCTCTTAAAATTTCGGTTGAGTCAAAAATGGAAATTGGTTTCTGAACAAATTCACCTGCATATTCGTGCAGATTTATAATGTCACTTACATTTTTGTCTATAACCTGATTTTTGAAAAGTACGATTTCAATAGTCTTATCGTACCAAAGGTCGCTTACCAGCTTAATGAATTCGGTGGTAGCTTTTCTTCTGTCGGCCTGGAAGGCCAATTCTTTTTCGTAAGAAGCGTTGGGTGTCATTTATTAAGTTGAGTTATATTTTGATATAAAAGTAGTTATTTAGTGTTATTTGGAACTATTTAAAACAAAAAAACACCCCAATTGGGGTGTTTGTAATATTAAAGCTTCATCTTTTTATTGAAAAATAAGACGTTCTCTCTCGCCTTTTTCATTAACCATAGTGATACTTGTTTTTCCATATCTAGAAATATTTCCGAAAAGACTTCTTGCTTCCTCAATATCATTTATTTCTTTATCGTCTACAGACAGCAAAACCTTTCCTTCAAGACCATACCCACGATACGTTTCAGGTACTCCAACTATTTTAACTCCAGTTTTGGTCTTAAACTTTTTATTGTCATCCTTACTTAAGTTTTTTACTTCAAGGCCCATTACCGGTATAATTACAGTTTGTCTTTTCTTAAGCATAACAGGTACGGTAAACTCTTCGCCGTCTCTGTCAATAGTAACCTCTACGGAATCATCAGGTCTTTTTGCAGAAAGATATCCGGTAAGATCGGCAAATTTGCGAACCTTAATATTATCTACTTTTTTGATAACATCTCCTTCTTGTAATTCTGCGTCTTCTGCGCCTGTTCCTTCTTCAATACCAGAAATATAAACACCTTCTATTTCATTAAGTCCTTTTTCAATGGCGTACGGCGTATTTATATTCAAGGTTTTTATTCCTAAAATCCCTTTTTGAACATTTCCATATTCAAGAATATCATCAACAACTTTTTTTGCAATGTTACTAGGTACGGCAAATGAGTACCCCACGTAGCTACCTGTTTGAGAGGTTATAGCTGTGTTAATGCCAATAAGATCACCGTTGGTATTTACTAGTGCTCCACCACTGTTACCAGGATTTACTGCGGCATCAGTCTGTATAAATGATTGATTCTTGCCTAAATCACGAGCTTTAGCACTAACAATTCCTGCTGTTACTGTAGATGTTAGGTTGAAAGGGTTACCCACTGCTAATACCCATTCTCCTATTTTCATGTCATCGGAATCACCAAAAGCTAAATACGGAAGATTGCCTTCTGCATCTATTTTGATAAGTGCAATATCAGAGTTAGGGTCGGTACCTATAAGTTCCGCATCATAAGTTTTATTATTATTTAAGGTTACCTGTAACTGGTTAGCCTTACTAATTACGTGATTGTTGGTTACGATGTATCCATCTTGCGATATGATAACACCTGATCCTGTTCCTACTTGAGGTCTTTCATTTCCACCACTTCCATAAAAGAAGTCCATAAGATTATGTGGTGTTCTGCCAACGGTTACATTTTTAACGTGTACAACTGCATTAACTGTGTTCTCTGCTGCAACAGTAAAATCAACTTCGTTAATTCCTGCTCCCTTTGCGGAAGTAGGGGTGAGGCTAGTATTAAAAACGGAATGTCCCTCATCTTGAGTGATAACCGCATAGTTGTTATTTTCAAAAAATAATTTGTAGCTGCCCAATGTGATTGCTCCAGCAAAGAGGGCGATAAAAAAGGTACTGGCAATTTTTTTCATGCTATTGTTTTGTTTAAATTTCTGTGATATGTTAAAATTAGTCGTTTTTTGTGTGGTTTATATTTGCTTTAACTACTCTTTAACTGCCAAATATATCTTAATCCCTACTATTTCAGGTCGCTAAGTAGCAGACCAAAGAGGTTATTTCTGATAGTATAAAAGCCTATATTTGTGTCTTTAAATATTCTTATGACACTCAGTTTTTACAAATATCAAGGCACTGGAAACGATTTTGTTCTTATCGATAACCGACAATTAGAATTTCCCAAAAATGATACCAAACTAGTTGCATTTCTATGTGACAGAAAGTTTGGCATAGGCGGTGATGGCTTGATTCTATTAGAAAATGACGAATTGTCAGATTTTAAAATGGTTTATTACAACGCAGACGGTCGTGAAGGTAGTATGTGTGGTAATGGCGGTCGTTGTACCGTGGCGTTTGCTAACTTTTTAGGAGTTATAAATAATGATACTGTTTTTAACGCTGCAGATGGTAAACATGCTGCAACTATTGAAAACGGAATTGTTAGTCTGCAAATGCAAGACGTTTCCGAAATTAAAGAAAAGTCTGAATATGTATTTTTGGATACAGGTTCTCCCCACCACGTACAAATGGTGAAAACTGTTGAGGGCTTTGAGGTGTTTAAAGAAGGTAAAAAGTTACGTTACGGTCTTTATGGCCAAACAGGTAGTAATATAAATTTTGTAGAAGTCTTAGAAGATGACACTTTTGCTGTGCGAACATACGAACGTGGAGTAGAGGACGAAACTTTATCCTGTGGTACCGGTGTAACCGCTGTGGCAATTGCTATGCATAATGCTGGGAAAACTTCAGCAAATAGAATTAAAGTGCATACGCAAGGCGGAGAGTTACAGGTTGAGTTGACTGAAAAAGACGGAGTTTATAGTCAAATTCATTTGATAGGTCCTGCCAAACAAGTGTTCAAAGGAGAGATAGTATGCTAAGTTTGAAAGGAGAACACATATCTCTAAGAGGATTGGAACCAAGTGATTTGGATTTTCTCTATGAGTTAGAAAACAATACCGAGATTTGGGAAATTAGCGGAACTACTGCTCCGTATTCAAAACATGTATTAGAGTTATACCTAGATAATGCCCACCGCGATATTTATGATGTTAAGCAATTGCGTCTCTGCATTTGTAATAAGGAAAATTCACCAGTAGGACTTATAGATTTATTTGATTTTGACCCTAAAAATTTTAGGGCGGGAATAGGGATAGTTATATCTAATAAAGAGAATAGAAACCAAGGAGTAGGAGCGGAGGCTATACAATTAGTAACTGATTATGCTTTTAAGGTTTTAAATCTTCATCAGCTCTATGCCAATGTCATGGAGAGTAATAACCCAAGTTTACATTTGTTTAAAAAGATGGGTTTTGAGGAAGTAGGTTTAAAAAAGGATTGGATTTTTTCCGATGGAAAATATAATAATGAGATTTTGTTTCAAAAAATAAATGCCTAATGTATATAAAACGTATTCTACTAATTATAGTAATTGCTGGTCTTATTGGTGGTGGAATTTTTGCCTACACGGTATATAACGCCATTTTTTCGCCCAACACTAGTTTCGAAAATAAAGAAGCTTACATATATGTACCTTCTGATGCCGATTTTAATGAAGTGCGTGAATTGGTAACTCCTCTTATAAAAGATATGGCTTCTTTTGAGAAAGTTGCACAACGTAAAGGATATGCATCAAATGTTAGAGGCGGTAAGTATGTTATTAAAAAGGGTGCCAATAATAACGACATTATAAATTCGCTGCGTAGTCAAAACATACCAGTTAAGGTTGCTTTTAATAATCAAGAGACCATTGCAGACCTTGCAGGAAGGATAGCTATGCAAATAGAACCGGATAGTTTAACATTACTACAAGCTTTTACTGATGATGATTTCTTAAAAGCGAACGGCTTTAATGAGAATACAGAATTGGCTATGTATATACCTAATAGCTATGAGTTTTTCTGGAATACTTCAGGAAAGGAGTTTAGGGAGCGTATGTTAAAGGAATACAAGCGTTTTTGGACCGATGCGCGTTTGGCTAAAGCAAAAGCATTGAATCTTACCCCTGCAGAAGTAATCACTTTGGCTTCCGTTGTACATAAAGAAACGGCAAAAGTTGATGAAAGGCCAAGAGTTGCAGGAGTGTATCTTAATCGCTTAAGAAAAGGCATCTTGCTACAGGCGGATCCAACGGTTATTTATGCCTTAAAAAAACACAAAGGTGATTTTAATATCATAATCAAGAGAGTTCTTTATAAAGATTTGGAGTTAGATTCTCCTTATAATACCTATAAGTATGCAGGTCTTCCTCCTGGTCCTATAGCTATGCCGGATATTACTGCTATTGATGCAGTTCTTAATCCAGAGAAGCATGATTACATCTTTTTTGTTGCTAACGTAGAGAACTTCGGTTACCATAAGTTCGCTAAGACTTTGGCCCAGCATAACCGCAATAAGGCGCAGTATGTCCGGTGGATAAATGCCCAAAAAATCAATAGATAGGGATTTTGTCCGCTGTTTATTACCTGTTAACTAAAATGGGGCATTTTTAACAAAGCCTTGTAAATTGCAACAAGAAAACGAGCTTATCTTTGCCCCTCGTAATCTAAGCAGGCTAAATTTTCGTAAGTCTTAGGTAAATATAACATATGAGAAAGTGGCTAAGTTTATCAAGCCCCCTGATCATTACCTTTATTTTATTGAGTTTTGGTTTTGAATCCAAAGAGGTGAAAGTACCAGAAACTCTTAAAGTAAAACAACCTACTGAGGTTTTGTTTCCCAAAAACAAAACTGTACATGCTACGATGTTATTGACTCCTCCTTTTATAGGGAGTTCGTATATCGGTTTTAAAGAAGCTCTAGCGTTTAAAGAATCGCAGGGTAACTATTTTACGACAAATACGCTTGGGTATTTGGGAAAATACCAATTTGGTATCGGTACCTTACAGCTAATGGGTGTTTATAACGCAACACGTTTTTTAAATGACCCTGTTTTACAGGAAAGAGCTTTTAATACTAATATAGCTCGTAACAAGTGGATTCTGAGAAGAGATATTGCCCGTTTCGTTGGAAAACGAATAGGTGGAGTCGAAATTACAGAATCTGGAATGATGGCCGCAGCCCACTTGGCCGGTGCCGGAAATGTTAAAAAGTACTTACGTTCATGGGGTGCGTTCGATGTATCGGACAGCTACGGAACCAACATTGCAAAATACATGAAGAAGTTTTCAGGATATGATATCTCGTACGTTTCGCCAAAACGAAACCCTAAAGTATAAGTATCTCCTGTTAAAGATTTAATTTACATATGAAAGTGGACAAGCCCTAATAGAAATATTGGGGTTTGTTTTTTATGGGTCTTAGCGATTTTTAAAAGGGTTTCTATAGTTAGTAGAAATCACTATGTTGGCTTATTATTTTTGCAAGGTTGGATTGAATTATGTATTTAAAAATTCTTTTCTTCGACTTATATCAGCATGTATAGTCTGGAATTAATGCATTACACAATGGTTACCATTGTTTGTATTTATTTTTCTATAGTCTGTAAGCCTTATCGGCAATCATCATTTATTTCAATCCAATATCCATTTGGGTCTTGAAAATAAACCTGTTTAATTCCGTCTTGCCGAATATAATCTTTATTCGGACTATCGAGCCAATCAGAGTATGCAATATTAATTTTCTTTAGATAGGCTACAAATGAGGGTAAGTCAGATGTTGTTAAAGCAAAATGAACAGCTTTATTTACTTTTATTTGAAAATCTGGACGTGGAATAAGATGAAGTTGTTTCCCTTCAGCAATAGACAGCCATCTTGTTTTGGAGTTAGAAGCTGTATTCTTGATTTCTTTAAGTTGAAGTACTTTTTGATAGAATTCAAGAGATTCGTTAATATCCTTTACAGAAAGAGCAATATGGTCGAATGAAAAAGTATGCATTTATAAAATTGAATTTTAATTGAATATATGATTTCTTAAACCTTTATTGAAAATAAGGAAGTAAAGGGAAAAAACAAAGAGAAGTACACCAAGCAATATTACTTGGCAAAGAAAAAGACAAAAAAAAACAAGAATTACCCCTGAATAATAAAAATTGCAGGTCGCTTATGAAGAGATTCTAATTTAGTCCGTTTCCAGTCGGCAATAGTTTTGGTAAGTATATATTCTGTGGGAAGTGTTACGTCACAGGCTATACAGACTCTTGTACCAGGATTTAGTGTTTTGAGTAACTCTGCAAAAAGCTTGTCGTTTCTATAGGGGGTTTCAATGAACAGCTGAGACTGCCCGTAGTCTTTAGATAGTTTTTCTAATCTTTTAATTGCACCTTTACGCTCAGGACCGTCTATGGGTAAGTATCCATTAAAAGCAAAGCTTTGTCCGTTCATACCACTAGCCATAAGGGCTAGAACAATAGAGGATGGACCTACTAAAGGCACAACCTGAATATTTTTATCGTGGGCAATTTTAACGACATCTGCACCAGGGTCGGCAATTCCAGGGCAACCAGCTTCAGATAGTATACCGGTATTGAAACCATCAAGACACGATTGTAGAAATGTAGGTATTTCTGCTGCTTCTGTATACTTGTTCAGAACAGATAAATGTAGGTTTGGTTGTGATTTTCTTGGGCTAATTTTTTTAATGAACCGTCTTGCCGTTTTTTCGTTTTCAACAATGTAGTGGTCAATTTGTTCAATGGCTTGTTTAATTGAAATAGGTAACACTTCTAATGGCTCGTTTTCGCCAAGTGTGGTAGGTATTAAATATAATTTTCCTTGGTTTTCAATTCTGTTGGCCATAACGTTTGGTTCTATTAAAGTTTTTTGGCAATAGACGTACAAGCGGTGTCTATAAGTTGAAATACCTTTTCAAAGCCATTGTCGTCCCAATACGGGTCAGGCACTTCAATAACAGGTAATTCTACTTCTGCAAGCAATAATTTAACCTTCTTAGCATCTTCTGGTGTATTAGCTAGACTTAGAATGTTATTAAGGTTGCTGCGGTCCATAGCATAAATTACATCAAATTTTTCAAAATCTGATTTTTGAAATTGACGACAGCGCTGCTTTTCAATATTTAGACCGTGATTATGTGCAACAGTGATAGAACGCGGGTCTGGTGATTTCCCAATATGGTAACCTCCGGTTCCTGCAGAATCTACAAAAACCTTTTCTGGGTCAACCTTGTCTTGGAGAATACCCTCCGCTAATGGAGACCTGCAAATATTGCCTAGGCAGACCATTAAGACTTTGGTTTTCATAAGGGTTTAAGAGAATTTCTTAGTAAGGTCTTCTATGTATTTTCTGAACTGCTTGTCAGTTTCTGCTAAGTTGTCAACAGTCTTACACGCATGTAATACGGTGGCGTGATCTCTTTTTCCTATTTGAGACCCAATACTGGCTAATGATGCTTTGGTGAATTTCTTCGCAAAGAACATAGCTAACTGCCTTGCTTGTACAATATGACGTTTTCTAGTTTTAGACTGAAGCGTAGCAACATCCATTTCGAAATAATCTGAAACCACTTTTTGAATGTAGTCTATAGAAACTTCTCGTTTGGTATTTTTTACGAACTTCTCAACTACTTGCTGAGCCAGTTCTAAAGTAACTTCCTTTTTATTGAAAGAAGATTGTGCTATTAGAGAAATAATGGCGCCTTCTAACTCACGTATGTTACTTTTAATATGCTTAGCAACATAATCTATAATATCATCTGGCATTTCAACACCATCTCTATACAATTTGTTCTTAAGGATAGAAATTCGTGTTTCGTAGTCAGGCGTTTGAAGTTCTGCAGATAACCCCCATTTGAAACGAGACAACAATCGTTGCTCAATATCTTGCATGTCTACCGGAGCTTTATCAGAGGTTAATATAACCTGCTTTCCGTTTTGGTGCAAATGGTTGAAAATATGGAAGAAAACATCTTGTGTTCCTGATTTTCCGCTTAAGAACTGAACATCATCAATTATAAGCACATCTATCAATTGGTAGAAGTGAATAAAATCGTTTCTGGTGTTTTTCTTAACAGACTCTATATATTGCTGTGTAAATTTTTCAGCTGAAATATAAAGAACAGTACGTTCTGGATATTTGTCTTTTATCTCTACTCCAATGGCATGGGCCAAGTGAGTCTTTCCTAAGCCAACACCGCCAAAAATTAATAATGGATTAAAAGAAGTGCCACCAGGTTTGTTAGCAACGGCCATACCGGCAGATCTAGCCAAACGGTTTGCGTCCCCTTCTAAGAAATTATCGAAATTATAGTTGGGATTAAGTTGAGATTCAATTTTAATATTTCGAATACCAGGTATTACGAAAGGATTTTTAAGTTCAGGATTTTTTGACTTGATCGGCACATCCATTTCCTGTGGACTCATAGTTGCTCTGTTGGAACTAGGAATCTTTTCTGTAAATGGTTCTTTGTTGCCGTAGGTGTTTTCCATTCTAATGATGTACACCAATTTTGCAGTCTCACCCAATTCTTTGGTAAGCGCAACTTTTAACAATTTCACATAGTGCTCTTCAAGCCACTCGTAAAAGAATTTACTAGGCACCTGAATACTCAGTGCATTGTCAGATAACTTTACCGGCTTGATCGGTTCGAACCAAGTTTTGAATGCCTGCGGTTGAATGTTATCTTTGATAAATGTCAAACAATTGTTCCATACGGAAATAGCAGTAACACCCATGCGAAAGTTGATCTTATTTTTGTTGGTTAGTGATTTCGTAAATCGGTCGAAAGTGAACGGAATAATCGTTACTTTCTCGGGAGGCAAATATGTGAACAAAAAAACTAAAAAAAAAATCAAACTCTATTGAATTTACCCTTTTTTTTTTGCATGTTCGACCAGCTATAAACAAAATCTATTAAAGATATAATTTTTACATGATAATTTATGAGTTTTAACAATATTTCTTTTAGAGTACGATATTCGGAAACAGATCAGATGGGAGTGGTGTATCATGGCAACTATGCGCAATACTTAGAGATGGGAAGGGTAGAGTGGTTACGTGACACAGGTATTTCTTACAAAGAGTTGGAAGAAAACGGAATTATGTTGCCAGTTATTTCTTTGTCTTTGAACTACAAGAAATCGGCCTTTTATGATGACCTACTTACCGTTGAAACGACGCTCAAAAAAACGCCTTCTGTTAAGATCGAATTTGACTTTGTAATCTACAATGAAAAACGAGAAATTATTGCTGAAGCAAATACAGTTTTAGCATTTATTAAAATGGAAAATAAAAGACCAATTAGATGTCCAAAATATCTGTTGGATTTAATTGAAAAAAGGGCTAAAAAGTAAGTTTAATTTTGGTGCTTGAGAGAAAAAAATGATGAGTTTGAAAGAAGTTTATTCTTGGTATGCCTGTTAAACAACAGGCAAAAGGTCTTATGTGATATCTACTCCGTAAATTCCTACAAAAATGTCCTTTATTTGCTCTGAATCCCTCTTTCTAACGGCAATGATTAGCTCACAATTCATCTCCATTTTTTGCGAAATAATTTCTAGATTTTTCTGTTTTATGACGCGCATTACCACGTCCATCTGAGCGTATTCAAAACGTATTTTATACTGATTTTGGACTATTTTTTCTACGATATTTGAGTTCTCTAGAGCAAGTTTTGCGGCCATTTTATAGGCGCTAATAAGCCCGCCTACTCCCAATTTTGTTCCTCCAAAGATGCGGGCTACGGCAACAAGGGTATTGGTAACTTCAAAAGATTGTATTTGCCCATAAATGGGCATTCCGGCAGAATTATTGGGTTCTCCGTCATCGTTTGCGCGATAACTGAGCTGTTCAATACCCATTTGCCATGCATAACATACGTGGTTGGCGCTAGAGTGTTTCTTTTTAAGGTCTTCAATGATGATTTTTACCTCATCTTCATTATCAACAGGGAATGCGTATCCGTAGAATTTACTTTTCTTTTCTTTAAAAAGTATTTCTTCAGAAGGTTTGGCGACCGTTTTATATGTGTCGGTTTTATTATCCATCAGCCAAAAGCAACTAAAATTATACTTGTTACGGCCAATGCAATGCCGCCCCAATTTTTGGGACTAATTTTTTCTTCAAACAAAATGATACCTAAAAGCGTAGTGAACATTACTATAGCCACATTATTTATTGTAAAAACAGAAGAACTGTTCAATGTTTCATTTTGTAAGGCTTTAAGAAGGAAGTAAATGGAAAAATAATTTACCACGCCCAATGCAATACCACCTATTAAGGTGTTTATATTGTATTTGGCTTTAAATTCAGCCGCTTTAAAAACCGTGATTAAAAGTCCTATAAATGCAGCCGAGGCAAATACTGTGGCAGAAAATAATGGGTAATCTTCTTCTTTAATATGTATTTCTTGTATGTATTTTAAACTGGCGTCAATAATGCCAGAGCCTAAGAATACTAATGCGGGTAAAATAAGCGCTGACTTTTTAAATTTTATCGTAGATTCTTTTAAGGCCGCAAAGTAGACCGCAGCTAGGGCCAATAAAATGCCAATTACTTTTATAGAGCTTAGTTCTTCATTGTAAAGTAGTATGCCAAAAACAACTGGAATCACAAAAGACATTTTTGTTGCTACTGAAGTTACTGCAACGCCTACTTTTTGGGAGGCCATGGCCATGAGATTAAAAACAACTATAAAAAGTATGCCTAGAATAAATGTACCAAAGAACCAAGGTTTTTCTGGTACATCAAAAAAACTGGTTTCTCCTTTATATCGCATAAGGCCTACACTAGAAGCCACAAAGTAGTTGGTAACAATGGCAAAAAGCGTATTGACCTTAAACCGGGTGTATAGTTTAAAAATAATAAAGATGAGGCTAGAAGCTAATATGCTCAAGGCAAGTGATGCCATCTTATAGTTTTGATTTTAATTGAACGATATCTTCTTTACCTACCTGAATGTTCCAGCAGGTAATACCTAGCTTTTCGGCAGCATCTGTATTTTCTTTGGTATCGTCTATAAAAAAAGTTTCTTCGGCCTTTAGTCCATTTTCATCCAGAACAAATTGATAAATTTCTGCATTGGGTTTTCTAAGGTTGATTTCGTGAGAGAGATAAAATTTTTCAAACGGTTTTTGGAATCGTTCGTATCTATCAGAACCCATTTTTTGCGCTACATGGGTAATATGTAAATCGTTGGTGTTGCTGAGTAGAAAGAGTCTATACTCACCTTCTTTGGCTAGGTTTTCAATGAACTCTAGTCGTTCTTCGGGAAAATCTAGTAACATAGAGTTCCATATATTTTCAATTTCTATCGCACTAGCTTTGGGATACTGAGATTGAAGTTGTGCTATGAACTCTTCTGAGGAGATTCCTCCCACTTCATAAATACCATTCAACGCTATCATTTCTGGGGTTAGGTCTATAGAGCCACCAAATTTTTCCATTTCACGAAATATGATGCCTTTATCTAAATTGATGAATACATCGCCAAAATCAAAAATAATATTCTTAATCATTACTATATATTTTTAAGGTGTCCTTGTCAATAGATTTCGTGCTAATAATTTTTCCTTTGAGTTCTGGTGCTGCTATTCCTGTCTTGAATTGACTATCACCTATAAAAACTCTAGCCTCATCCCACAAACCGGAATCAATGAAAGTTTGCAAAGTTTGACTTCCGCCTTCTATTAGGACGCTAGTAATATTCTCCTTATAAAGTACCTCGCAAATTTGCTGCGCTATAGCCCCATTAAAATCAATTTGATGATAGGCTATATTTTCAATTTGAAGAGGAGTATCTTCTGTATCGGTTAAAATCAAAGTAGGTATGCTTTCGTCCAATACATGATGATCAGCACTTATTTTGAGTTTTCTATCCAATACAATGCGTGTTGGATTTTTACCGGTGTATAAGCGCACATCTAATTTGGGATTGTCTTCTAGCACGGTATTGGTGCCAACTAAAATACTTTGTTCCTCGCTACGCCATTTATGTACGAGCTGTCGCGAATAAGGATTAGTAATCCAATAGGGTTCTGGGTTCGTAGTCCGTTCTTCTTTTTTTGGCGCGATAAAACCATCGGCGGTTTGGGCCCATTTTAGAATGATATAAGGACGTTTCTTTTCTTGAAATGTTAGAAAGCGACGGTGGTGCACTCTACATTCTTTTTCTAAGCAACCCGTTATTACGTCACTTCCTGCAGTTTTAAGTTTTTCTATTCCTTTGCCAGCTACTTTTGTATGTGGATCTACAAGACCTATTACAACTCTAGGAATGCCATGTTTGGCAATCAAATCTGCACAGGGTGGTGTTTTTCCATGATGAGAACAGGGTTCTAGGGTAACAAATATAGTGGCCTGTTTAAGAAGTGTTTTGTTTACTACTGAATTTATAGCATTTACTTCTGCATGTGGCCCGCCGTAGGGGCTCGTAAAACCTTCCCCTATAATCTTATCTTCATGAACAATTACAGCGCCTACCATTGGGTTGGGTGCCGTAGTTCCCAAGCCGTTATTGGCAATTTCCAAACAACGAAGCATATAGACTTCATCTCTGGAAAAGTTGTTTTTAGGTAGGGATTCGTTGCGCAACATAGGCTTGGTTTGTGGTATTTTAGAAAGGTAACATACGCACATTTCTACGTATCTTCACGCTGTAAAAATAGAATTTTATTTATTGGAAATGGGTGCAGTAAACATTCGTAGCATAAGAAAAGAAGATAACGAGCAAGTAGCAGCGTTGATTCGCAAGGTATTAGTGGATTTAGGCGCTCCCAAAGTAGGCACTGCTTATGCAGATGTAACGCTTGATCATATGTTCGAAAATTATGATAAACCGCGTGCGTCATATTTTGTTGTTGAAGAAAATGAAACTATTTTGGGCTGTGCCGGAATTGCTCAATTAGATAACAGCGAGGATAATATTTGCGAGTTGCAGAAAATGTATTTTTTGGAGGAAGCAAGAGGACGCGGAATTGGTTCTGAAATGTTGCAGAAATGTCTTGAGAAGGCAAAGGAATTCAATTTTGAGGAAATCTATTTGGAAACTATGCCTTATATGAAAGCTGCTCAAAAGCTTTATGTAAGAATGGGATTTGAGTATATAGATAAGCCTTTGGGAGATACGGGTCACTATTCATGTCCCGTGTATATGCTCGCTAAATTATAATGTATAGTTCCGATACGTAATGGTCTTAAAAGAAATAAAGAATATTTATCACAAAGAATTAGATGGGCTATATGCAAAGGAAGAGGTAGATAACTTCTTTTACTTACTAATAGAACACTACCTTAATCTGCAGCGTTTTGTTTTGGCCTTGCAGCCTAATTTAACTTTAACAAAAGATGAGGAACAGCCACTGTTTGAGGCCTTATCAGAACTAAAGTTGCAACGGCCTGTTCAATATATAATAGGTAGTACAAGTTTCATGGACCTTGATTTTGAGGTAAACGAGAATGTACTTATTCCTAGACCCGAAACGGAAGATCTTATACGTTGGATAGTAGACGAAGTTAAAACTAGTCGTCCTGATAAAAAATCAGGCTTACGAATTTTGGATATTGGAACGGGGAGTGGATGTATTGCTATCTCATTGGCTAAACTTTTACCCGATGCCAAGGTATTTGCTCTAGATGTTTCTGAAAAAGCACTGGAAACAGCTAAAAGGAATGCAGAGCGAAACGCAGTAAAAGTCGAGTTTATTCATGCTGATATTTTAAATTTTGATGGATTTGCTTCTAATTTTGATGTCATAGTCTCTAATCCTCCTTATGTTAGAGAGCTGGAAAAGAAAGAGATGCACAAAAACGTTTTGGAGCACGAGCCAGATTTAGCACTTTTTGTTTCAGATGAAAATCCATTAGTATTTTATAAAGCCATAACGCAATTGGCGAAACAAACTCTTTCTGAGGAAGGAATGCTCTTTTTTGAAATCAATCAATATTTAGCAAAAGAAACGGAAGCACTTTTACATCAACATAATTTTATAGAAATTGAAGTCCGAAAAGATATATTTGGCAACGACCGAATGACAAAGGGCATCTTAGGGTGATTTAAAATCAAAATATCCTAAAAACATATAGTAAGATTACAGAAACACTGAGTTAGAAAATGCAGATAAAAGAACAAATAGAGTCCCTTCGTCAAGAATTACGTGAGCATAACCATAATTACTACGTGCTTGACAACGCCACTATATCAGATTTTGAGTTTGATACCAAGCTTAAAGAATTACAGGCACTTGAGGCAAAGCATCCTGAATTTTATGATGAAAGTTCGCCTACTTTACGTGTAGGTGGTACGGTTACCAAAAATTTTGACACCGTAGTGCACAATGAAAGAATGTACTCGTTAGATAATTCTTACTCAAAAGAAGATCTTGAGGATTGGGAGAAACGTATGCAACGCATTTTGGGAGATGCGGAAGTGGAGTTTGTTTGTGAATTGAAGTATGATGGTGCGTCTATTAGTATTACCTATGAGGATGGTAAATTGGTACGTGCCGTTACGCGTGGCGATGGTTTTCAGGGTGATGATGTAACCACGAACGTGAAAACTATTAAGTCGGTACCATTACAGTTAAAAGGTGATTATCCGCCGAAATTTGATATTAGAGGAGAAATTGTTTTGCCTTTTGAAGGTTTTGCACAAATGAATGCCGAGCGTATTGAAAATGGCGAGGACCCTTATATGAACCCTAGAAATACGGCTTCAGGTAGTTTAAAATTACAAGATAGTGCAGCGGTCGCTCAAAGACCATTAGATTGCTTGTTATATAGTATTGTAGGCCAGAATACAGGAATAACCTCACAATGGCAGATGCTTGAAAAAGCAAGAGAATGGGGTTTTAAAGTTCCTGAAGTTGCAAAATTGAGCCGCTCAACAGATGAAGTAATGGCATTTGTAAACCAATGGGATTCAGGACGACATAATTTGCCTTATGAAACGGATGGGGTAGTAGTAAAAATAAACAGTATCCAGCATCAAGATGAACTGGGCTTTACCTCAAAATCACCTCGTTGGGCCATGGCTTATAAATTTAAAGCGGAGCAGGTTTCAACGTTGTTGAATGAAATTACGTATCAAGTGGGGCGTACAGGTTCAATAACTCCTGTAGCCAATTTAGTGCCGGTACTTTTAGCGGGAACAACTGTAAAAAGAGCCTCTTTGCATAATGCCGATCAGATTGCAAAATTTGATATTCGTGAAGGCGATACGGTTTTTGTAGAAAAAGGAGGGGAAATTATACCTAAAATAGTTGGTGTTGATTTTGAAAAACGATCTCAAGATTCAAAACCAACGGAATATATTACAAATTGTCCTGAATGTCATGAGCCCTTGGTCCGGACAGAAGGTGATGCAAAACATTATTGCGTAAATTACTATGGTTGTCCTCCCCAGATTACTGGGCGAATCCAACATTTTATATCTCGTAAAGCAATGGATATAGAGGGTCTAGGAAGTGAGACCGTAGAGCTTCTTTATAAAGAGGGACTCATAGATAATTATGCAGATTTATACACGCTGACCAAAGAACAAGTGTTGCCTTTGGAAAGAATGGCTAAGAAGTCTGCTGAGAATTTGGTAAAAGGTGTAGCGGAGTCTGTAAAGATTCCTTTTGAACGCGTTCTTTTTGGCTTGGGTATCCGTTTTGTTGGTGAGACCGTGGCTAAAAAATTAGCTAGAGCTTATAAGAATATTGATGCTTTAATGGATGCATCCGAAGAGAGTTTGGTAGCTGTTGATGAAATTGGAGAACGTATAGCCAGTTCTGTGGTGGAGTTTTTTAATAATGAAACTAACCGTTCAATTATAGCCCGTTTGAAGTCTTATGGATTGCAATTTTCACTTTCTGAAGAGCAATTGGAAAATCAAACGGATAAGCTAAAGGGACTCACTATTGTTGTTTCTGGGGTGTTCGAGACCGTAAGCCGTACTGAGCTTAAAAAAATCATTGAAAGTAATGGAGGTAAGGTAGGTTCAAGCATATCTTCAAAAACTGCTTATCTGGTGGCTGGTGACAAAATGGGACCGAGCAAACGTACCAAAGCGGAATCACTTAATGTACCCATCGTTACAGAAGGTGAATTTCTGGAAATGGTAGAATAATCTAGTTCGAATCTTAATCGGATTTATTATAAAGGGCATAGAACTACTTTCTATGGCCTAAAAATTTGCACTTGCAATAGTGAAACGACAGTACGAAAATAACCACAAATAAATATTCCGAAAAATACGTATTGGCTCCTAAGCCAAGACTAGGGTAGTACACGAAACAAAAGATAAAGCTAATTAAAGTAAGGGTTGTAAGCAATAATAGCATGCGCCAGTTGCTTACAAGGTCTTGGTATGTCTTTTTGATAAATAGAGGTTTCATGTCACTGCCAAAAAGTTGCATGAACATAGGCCAAATAAATAGTAAGGGTAAGGCAAATAAACGCGATTCCCTTGCAAAGGCAGTCATGAAAACCAGAGGTGTATTTATTATTAAAGTCAATAGAAAGGCGTAAACAAAGCTGTTTTGCCAAGCATCATTATTTTTTCTTTTTAGATAGAAATAAGTAAAATATAGAAACGGCCCTACAGTAATGAAAATTGATACCACGGACTCAACTATATTTTTTAAACTTTCAATATTCTCCAGAAAACAAGAATATCTGCTGGCTATTTCAGTATGGGTAGCGTGCAGTAGTCGTTGATGATATATAAAGAACACAATATAACATCCGTAGAAAAAAATAGGAGATAGAATGATTAGGCTATTTTTTTTTAGGTTAGGCCACAGTTTTTTCCTTGGATGATTTTGGGTTCCTGGTAATAGTAGAATGAAAGCTGGAAGTAGTAAGATGCTGGTTTCCCGAGCTACAAGGGATAAAGAGAATAAGATTACATACCAAAACCATTTGCGCCTAACAAAAGCCATAAAAGCGGTTAACAAGAAGCAGTACTGCAAAGGTTCGTCATAGGTGAATACGGGTGGAAAAAAAGCAAATAAGATTGAAAATGATGTAAAAAATACCATCATATTAATCAATCCCTCTTTTTTAGTAGCCTTAAGAATAAGAGATAATCTATAGATTAAAACACCGCTAAGACCTAATAGCAAGAAGTTGATAAAAATAAATGCATAACCTGCTTTTACTTCAAGGATGCTTCGGGTTGTTTCAATTAGTAAAGTGGTTAAAGGCCTTCTAGCAAAAGGTGCTATTTCTTTGTGGTAATCAATCTGCGATTGTAAAAAAACATGCGAAATTCTTGTATTATTTTCGTTGAGCATGCTGTCCATATTCGGTAGCATATGAATGCCCAATATGAATAATGTGCAAATTAGTGCTAGCACATAAGGAAAAGGTCTCCAGAGGAGTAAGCTTCGTGATAGTTGAACCATTAAAGCATACGGTTAATTTCAATCGAAATTAGGTATTTTTGCATAGGAAAGAACAAATGATACTATAAATTGATGGCTATACCTAAGACTTACGAAGATTTTGAACAAACATTAACTGCTTCAACACCTCCAATGGATTGGTCCGAAGCACTGAAAGCCATGTGGTTTGCAACAAATGACAATTGGGAAGCTTCACATGATATTGCTCAAGAAATGTTTAACGAAATAGGTAGTTGGATCCATGCATATTTACATCGTGTAGAAGGAGATGAATTTAATGCTGGCTATTGGTATAGAAAGGCAGGAAGGTCGTTTCCGAAAATTTCACTAAAGCAAGAACAAAAAGAAATTACAGAGTATTTGTTAAAAAACTAACTAGGTAAGGGTTTTCTTAAAGCAGACACTATTTTCCATACCTTCATACTGACCATAATTAGGTATTTCCTGATATTTATTTTTGGTATAAAGTGCTATAGCTTCTGGTTGGCGTTTGCCTGTTTCTAGAATGCAATTCTTGTATTCTAGTTCAGTGGCCCATTCTTCCAGTTCTTTTAAAAGTAAAGAGGCAATTCCTTGGCCTCGAGTTTCGGGAGAAACGTACATGCGTTTTACTTCCACAGAATCAGAATCTACTTTTTTTATGGCTCCACAGCCTACTGCTACATCGTTTAAATAAGCAATTACTACTTGGTTTAGGCTTTCTATTCCGTTGTATTGATGATAAAAGTCGTGCTCATCACCATCGGTATGACTTAAATAAGCATCTAGTTTGGCAACCAGACCAGAAAAATTTTCGTTTTTAAATGTGGTTCGTTCAATTCTAACCATAATTAAATATTTATAGTTACACCAGAAGCGTTACTGTTTTTTGAACCGTCAAAGTAAAAATCAATTCGGCCTAAATTAATACCAAAACAACCTACTTGGTTAACCAAAACATTTCTTCCTAATTTGTTTTCTACAATGGTAGGTTTGTCAAGAAAAGTATGGGTATGGCCGCCAATAATTAAATCAGTGTATTCAAGTGCGGTAGCCATTGCAAGATCATGTGGTTTTTGTTTGTCTTTGTATTCGTAACCTAAATGAGATAAGCAGACGATAAGGTCACAATTTTCTTCGTTTTTTAATGCGCGCTCGGTGTCCTGTGCAATTTCAATAGGATTGTTGTATTCCGTTTCTTTGTACAGTTTTTTGGTAACTAGGCCATTTAATTCAATGCCTAGACCGTAAACTCCTATTTTAATTCCGTCAAGAGTATAAGTTTTGTATGGTTTGACCTGGCCGTCCATGACCGTATTTTTAAAATCGTAATTGGCGTTGATCATCTCAAAATCAGCATTTGGCATCTGGGCCAATAAACCATCAATTCCGTTGTCAAAATCATGGTTTCCTATAGTGGCAGCATCATATTTTAGCAGGCTCATGAGTTTAAACTCCAACTCACCGCCATAAAAATTGAAATAAGGTGTTCCCTGAAAAATATCACCTGCATCAAAAAGTAATGTATTCGGATTTTCTTTTCTAATGCTCTCTACCAAAGTGGCGCGCCTTGCTAGTCCACCAAGATTAGGAAACTCGGAATGATCAGTAGGAAAAGGGTCTATGTGGCTGTGTACATCGTTTGTGTGTAAAATGGTGATGTGTTTTTTTACATCGCCAAAGCAAGAGCTTAAAGAAAGTCCCCCTAAGCCAACAAGCGCACTTGAAGCTGTCGTGTTTTTAATGAATTTTCTTCTGTTCATAAAACCATATATTTTGTTGAATGTGATGGTAAATTATCGCATCCGTGACGTTTTGTTTTTCGGTGCTAATCCAGTTTAATAAATCTATTGTCAACAACAGGTTTGAGCGTGTCTGTTTTCTTAAAATAATCAATCATAGCATTTCTAATGAGATAATCGGTATTTGTAGTGTTTAGAGCGTCTTCAAAAAAGACCATACTATCACCTCCGTTTACCAAATAGTTTGATGTTGCTACATAGTAGATTTTATCTTCTTGCAGAGGCTTGCCTTGAATGGAAATAGATTGTATTTCATTTTCTGAATCTAATATTAGTTGTAACCCAGCAATAGGATGAGGACGACCAGAATCCCTTAAATAAGACGCCAATTTTAATATAGAACTGCCTTTTAGTTCGGCTACCACTATAGAATTTTCAAAGGGCATGACTTCATAAGCGGTGCGTGAAGAAACATTTCCTTTAGAAATTAAAGAGCGAATACCACCATGGTTCAGTAAAACAAGGTCAATTGTGTGTCCCGTTCTTGATTTAAATATAGGGTTGGCTTCGGACAAAACAATATCCGCCATTAAGTTTCCTGCTGTGGTATTTAGTTCTCCGTCCGTTTTTGAAATAGGGTAGGGAGCATAGGCCAGTGTGCTGTCAAGAACTTGGTCTATCCTTTCGCGATAGGGCTTTACCAGTATTTCTATAGATTCTGTAGTTGCTAATGAACTGTCTATAATTATCTGCTTTGCATCTATATTTTGAAGGTTGGGCTGTTGCTCACCACAAGAATACAAAAATGAAAATGTTACAAATACAACAAAGTGTTTTATTTTTAAAACCATATTTCGTTTTA
Source organism: Zobellia barbeyronii (assembly GCF_018603515.1). Classification (GTDB taxonomy): domain Bacteria; phylum Bacteroidota; class Bacteroidia; order Flavobacteriales; family Flavobacteriaceae; genus Zobellia; species Zobellia barbeyronii. The sequence continues at coordinate 578,022 of NZ_JACATN010000002.1, read as the reverse complement.
TCTTAGCGCCATATTATGCGTGGAGATTCTTTACATTTGTAGAACCCATTCCAAATTTTACAGACCAGAATGGTTCAAAATGTAAAAGTACATGTTTAAGGGAATAAAAGATAAGTTCAAGCACAAATCGGGCGTTAAATTTCTGAAACAAGAGTTGGCTAAAGATCCGCCGGTAATTGAAAGAAGTAAAGGTATTACTTCTATAGGTTGCATTGTAGATCTAGACGACTTTGATGATGCAAATCAATTTTATGGGTTTGTAGAAGATTATAATTTACGGCCGAATGCAGTAAAGATTATTGGTTATAAAAGTTATTACGACAAGAATTCGCCGTATTCTACCCCCGTATTTTCCGATAAGGATCTTGGGTGGAACGGAGCAATAGAAAATAGCTATGCACTAGAATTTTTAAGTAGAGAGTATGATTTACTCGTAAACTATTATACCAGCGATAATTTATTATTGCAGTTGATGAGCGTTAAAACAAAAGCCCGATTTCGTGTGGGTTTTAAAGAGGTGGATCTCATATATAATGATTTGATAATGGATTCGCCATTGAAAGAATTTAAGACCTTTAAAGCAGAGCTTAAAAAATATCTTGGCGTTTTAAACGAAATTGAATAATGAAGCAATTAATTGGTACAGGTGTGGCTTTAATCACTCCGTTCAAAACAGATTTTTCGGTAGACATAGATGCGTTACATCGTATCGTGAACTACTGTGTGGACGGTGGTGTAGACTATTTAGTAGTATTAGGTACTACTGGTGAATCCGTAACACTTACCAAAGAAGAAAAACAATTGGTTATAGATACCGTAACCATTGCCAATGCAGGTAGATTACCTTTGGTGGTAGGTGTGGGCGGTAATAATACAGTTGCTGTAATTGAAGAATTACAAAAACTAGACCTTACTAATTTTGATGCCGTTTTATCGGTATCTCCTTATTATAATAGACCTACTCAAGAAGGGATTTTTCAACATTTTAAGGCTATCGCCCAAGTGTCTGCAAAACCTATAATCCTTTATAACGTACCAGGAAGAACAGGAAGTAACATGCTTCCGGAAACTGTTGTGCGTTTGGCTACAGAGGTTGAAAATATTGTTGGAATAAAAGATGCATCTGGTGATATGATTCAGTTGCAGGAATTAATTAAAGATTGTCCAAAAGACTTTCATGTGATTTCTGGTGATGATTTTACCGCTTTAGCTACCGTTTTAGCAGGAGGTTCTGGTGTTATTTCAGTTTTAGGTCAAGGACTTCCTTCAGAATTCTCTAGAATGATTCGTTCTGGATTAGACCGAAATGTAGATGAGGCTTACAGGCAACATTACGAACTTCAAGAAGGTATGGGATTAATCTTCCAAGAAGGTAACCCTGCAGGGATAAAATCTATTTTTGAAATCTTAGGTTTGTCAGGTGCTACTGTTAGACTTCCGCTCATAGAAGCTTCCGATAGTCTCAAAAAGAACATCGCCGACTTTGTAAAACCTTTTAAGGTTTTTGCTTAGCGGTGTTAAATCTTCCCCAAAAGCATTGGTATAAGGGTTCTAGAATGCTATTTTAGCTACTTTATTTTTTGTTTTTTATATCCATTCGGAATCCGTAATTTTGCAAAATGCTTTTTAAAATGAGGTTAATTGTCCCTATCTTACTACTCGCTATGATTTCACAATCATGTAGCGAATATCAAAAGGTGCTTAAAAATGAAGATGTTAAGCCTAAATACGACCTAGCTCAGAAATTCTATGAGGAAGGTGATATGAAAAGGGCCAATCGTCTTTTTGAACAAATTGCACCTAAATATGTGGGTAAACCTCAGGGCGAACGTGTAATGTTTTTCTTAGCAGATACTTATTTTCAAAGAAAAGATTACAATATGGCGGGATATCAGTTCGAGCGTTTTGTTAAATCTTATTCTAAGAGTGATAAAGTGGCAGAAGCTTCCTTTTTAGGGGCAAAGAGTTATTTTAAGCTTTCACCAGTGTATTCTTTGGATCAAACGGATACGGATAAGGCATTGGGAAAATTGCAGTTGTTTATCAACTCATATCCTGATTCAGAATATTTTTCTGAAGCCAACACCATGGCAAAAGAGCTAACGACTAAAAAAGAGCATAAAGCATACGAAATAGCTAAGCAGTTCAATAAATTAGGTCAGTTTGATTTTACGTTTTTAACACCCGCTGTAGCAGCGTTTGATAACTTTATATCAGATTTTCCTGGATCTATTTACCGTGAAGATGCAATGTTTTATAGATTCGAATCGGCTTCCCGATTTGCATTGAATAGTTTTGAAAGGTTACAAGAAGAGCGTTTAAAAGAGGCTATAGCCGATTATAACGCATTTAAAAAGCAGTTTCCAGAATCAGAACATGCCGGTGAGGCAGAGAAGATACTTGAAAAAGTAAAATTAGAATTACAGGGTTTTACCCAAGCGAAAGAAGCAAAATAAAATAGTTTGACTATGAATATGAACGATCTTAAGAATTCAAGTGCTCCAGTTTCCACAGTAACGATCAACAAAAATGAGTTTGACCGTCCTACGGATAACATTTATGAGGCAATTTCAATTACTGCTAAAAGAGCTGTACAGATCAATTCTGAAATTAAGAAAGAACTTCTAGAAAAATTAGAGGAGTTTGCTACTTATAGCGATAGCCTTGAAGAAGTTTTTGAAAACAAAGAACAGATAGAAGTATCTAAGTTTTACGAAAAATTACCTAAGCCACATGCTTTAGCGGTTGAAGAGTGGTTGAATGACAAAATATATCACAGAAATACGGAGAAAGACCAGTAGTATATGTTAGGCGGAAAGAACATTCTTTTAGGCATTACCGGAGGAATTGCCGCTTACAAAACTACCTTTCTTGTACGTTTACTGATTAAAGCTGGCGCTAATGTCAAAATTATTTTGACAGATAGCGCCAGCTCTTTTGTTTCCCCACTTACGCTAGCTACGCTTTCCAAAAACCCGGTGCTAACTTCCTTGGTTAATGAGGATGATGGGGCAACGGAATGGAATAATCATGTAGAATTAGGGCTATGGGCAGACTTAATGGTAGTTGCGCCAGCTACAGCTAATACATTAGCTAAAATGGCTACGGGTACATGCGATAATTTATTGCTTGCTACTTACCTTTCTGCAAAATGTCCTGTTTTCTTTGCTCCTGCAATGGATTTGGATATGTATAAGCATCCGACTTCTAAAGATTCCTTTGAAAAATTACAGTCTTTTGGAAATGTTATGATTCCTGCTACTTCTGGTGAATTGGCAAGTGGCCTTCATGGAGAAGGGCGTATGGCGGAACCTGAAGATATGGTTGAGTTCATTAAGGCATATCTGCAAAAAGGACTTCCGCTTAGTGGAAAAAAAGTTCTGATTACCGCCGGCCCTACCTATGAAGCCATAGACCCTGTGCGGTTTATTGGAAATCATGCTTCTGGTCAAATGGGGTACGAACTGGCTAATGTGGCAGCAAATTTAGGAGCTCATGTTATTTTGGTTTCTGGGCCATCCCGTTTTTCTGTTTCTCATGATCTTATCGATTTAAAAAAAGTAACCTCTGCGGAAGAAATGTACAATGAGGTTCATCTGCACTATAAAAATATAGATATGGCTATCTGTGCAGCGGCAGTTGCTGACTACAGGCCTAAAACGGTGGCTAATCAAAAAATAAAGAAAAAAGAAACCGAATTTTCGATTGATTTGGTGAAGACCAAAGATATCTTGCAGTCACTGGGTAACCAGAAGAAAAAGCAGTTTTTAGTTGGTTTTGCTTTAGAGACAGAAAATGAACTTGAAAATGCTATAGGCAAGCTTAAAAAGAAAAATTTAGATGCCATTGTTCTTAACTCTCTGAACGATAAAGGAGCTGGTTTTGGAAAACCTACGAACAAAATCACTTTCATAGATAAGAATTCCTCAATTAAGCCGTTTGAACTAAAGACAAAGGCAGAGGTGGCCAAAGACATTTTTGATGAAATCTTGAAAAGATACCATGCGTAATTTCATACTTATATTTATTTGTTCATTTTTTGTGGTGTCCGTTTCGGCACAGGAAATGAATTGTGTTGTTACTATAAATGCGGATCAGGTCTCACAAACTAATCAACAGATTTTTAAAACCTTAGAACGTTCTTTAAATGATTTCATTAACAAGAACAAGTGGACCAACCGCACCTACAAGGAAAATGAACGTATAAGCAGTCAAATGTTTATTACGATTACCAATTACGAGTCTAATCGTTTTGAGGGTAATATCCAGATTCAGTCTTCGCGTCCTGTTTTTAATACATCGTACGAAACGCCTATTTTCAATTATAAAGACAATCAGCTCAATTTTGAATATATAGAATTTCAACCTTTGGTATTCAATGAAAATGTTTTTGAATCCAATCTTGTAAGTGTTGTTTCTTTCTATGTTTACACCATGCTCGGGCTTGATGCAGACACTTTCTCTTTAGAAGGCGGTACTGAGTATTTTAGAAAAGCGCAGCAAATTACCACTCAAGCTCAAGGTAGCAATTATACGGGTTGGGATCAGAATAGTGATCGTAGTAGGTTTGAGTTGGTAGATAACCTTTTATCCAATACCTATCGTGAGTATCGTATAGCTATGTATAATTATCATCGCAAGGGTCTTGATATTCTTGGAGATAATAATAGCACGGGCAAACAAGTTATTGCCGGTACAATGAAGCTTTTTGAGACGATGATCAAACGTAGGCCTAATGCATTTTTGATTCAGACTTTCTTTGATGCCAAGTCAGATGAGATTCAAAACATCTTTTCAGACGGTCCAAAAGTAGATATTGTTCAATTAAAAGAGACTTTAAACAATATTGCTCCCTTATATTCCAGTACTTGGAACGATATTAAGTACTAGTTCTTTCGGTACGAAATTATCAATTATCTTTACAGCACAAATCGAATAGAAAACTGTGCTAGTACACCTTTCCATAAAAAATTACGCATTAATAGATAATCTCAATGTAGACTTTACTAATGGGTTTACCTGTATTACAGGTGAAACCGGTGCGGGAAAGTCTATTTTATTAGGCGGCTTGTCCCTTGTTTTGGGAAAACGTGCCGATTTATCCTCTTTAAGAGACAAGGATAAAAAATGCGTCATAGAAGCGGAATTTCAAATTGACAAATATAATTTGGAGTCTTTTTTTAAAGATAACGATTTAGATTACGAGGAAAGAACCATCATAAGAAGAGAGATTCAGCCTAGCGGGAAATCGAGAGCCTTTATTAATGATTCTCCAGTAACATTAGATATTCTTACCAGATTAGGAAGCAGTTTAATAGATGTGCATTCTCAACACCAAACACTACAGTTAACGGATAACGACTTTCAGTTAAAGGTAATAGATGCCCTTGCAGATAATAAAAGCCTGCTAGCGGATTATGCGGGAAAACTTCGCTTGTATAAAAAAACTTCAAAAGAGTTGTCTGAACTTGTTGATTTTCAAAAAGAAGCAAATAAAGAACACGATTACAATAGTTTTCTATTAGAAGAGCTTCAGGCAGCACCTTTAAAATTGGGTGTGCAAGAAGATTTGGAAGAGCAGTATGAGCAACTGAACAACGTAGAGAATATTTTAGAACTGATTTCTTCAGGTCATCAACTACTTAGTGATGAGCAGGTGGGTATTGTAAGTTTACTTACTGAGCTTAAACAAATTGCTAGTAGATTATCTGGTTATGGGACTCAGTATGCGGACTTGAACCAGCGTGTGCAATCTGTTTTTATTGAAGTAGATGATATAGCTTCTGAACTTCAGAATTTTCAGGAAGGAACAGAAGCCAATCCACAAGTGCTGGAAGAAATCAATACCAAGTTGCAACAACTTTATGATTTACAGAAAAAGCACGGGGTTCAAGAAGTTGCTGAATTACTACAAATTAGAGAAGACCTATCTGAAAAAGTTAGTGTCACAGAAAATCTTGAAGCTGATATAGAAAAGAAAGAAAAAGAGCTTGCAGGTCAAAAAGTTGCATTGCAGAAAGCAGCCGATGCCCTAACGGCCAAACGAAAAAAGGTTGTCCCGCAACTTAAAAAACAATTAGAAGATTCTTTGAAAGCATTGGGTATGCCTAGTGCAACTTTTAAGATAGAGCTTTTTAAGGCGAACGACTTTAAGGCTAACGGAGCAGACGGACTTACCTTTTTGTTCTCCGCTAATAAAGGAGGCGATTATGGTGAGCTGAAGAAAGTAGCCTCGGGAGGTGAGCTTTCTAGGATTATGCTTACTATAAAATCGATATTAGCGAAATACGAAAACCTACCTACTATAATGTTCGATGAGATTGATACTGGGGTTTCTGGTGAAATCTCAGGAAAAATGGGTGATATCATGCAGGCAATGAGTAAAAGCATGCAAGTATTCTCTATTACACATTTACCTCAGGTAGCTTCAAAAGGTGACCATCATTTTAAAGTATATAAGTTAGAGGAAGGAGCGGTTACTAAAACGAACATGAAGCAACTGAGCAATGAGGAAAGGGTAGTGGAGTTGGCTGAAATGTTGGGCGGTAAAGAGCTATCTGATTCAGCTATGGCTCACGCAAGGCAACTTTTGAACTAGAATAATAGACCTTGTACAGGTTACTAGAGGTCGTATTTGGTTTTTAGGGTAGATTTTATACTTATAAATACGTTTTTCTTCATGTGGCAACTATTAGTTGCCAACTTTTTAAATATCTTTGAAGCTTTAAGAACAACCAACAGAATCTAACACAATGTCGTATAATTTATTAAAAGGTAAGAGAGGAATTATTTTTGGAGCTTTGGATGAAAATTCAATAGCGTGGAAAACAGCAGAGCGTATTCATGAAGAAGGCGGTACTTTTGTTTTGACCAATGCACCCGTAGCCATGCGTTTAGGGCAAATTAAAGATTTGGCCGAAAAAACTGGTTCTCAGGTTATTCCTGCCGATGCAACTAGCGAAGAAGATCTAGCTAACTTGGTAGCCCAATCTGTTGAGATTCTTGGTGGAAAAATCGATTTTGTATTACACGCAATCGGTATGTCTGTAAACGTTAGAAAAGGGCGTTCTTATACTGATGAGAAATATGACTTTACTTCTAAAGGATGGGATGTTTCTGCATTATCTTTCCACAAAGTAATGCAAAGCTTGTATAAAGCTGATGCTATGGAAGAGTGGGGAAGCATAGTTGCTTTGACCTATATGGCAGCACAACGTGTTTTTCCTGATTATAATGATATGGCAGATAATAAGGCTTATTTAGAGTCTGTAGCACGTAGTTTTGGTTATTTCTTCGGAAAAGAGAAAAACGTTCGTGTAAATACAATTTCACAATCACCTACACCAACTACTGCTGGTCAAGGTGTGAAAGGTTTTGGCGGTTTTATTAGCTATGCTGAAAAAATGTCGCCTTTAGGGAATGCAACGGCATTAGAGTGTGCAGATTATACGGTAACTCTTTTCTCTGACCTTACCAGAAAAGTTACAATGCAAAACTTGTTTCATGATGGTGGTTTCTCTAATACTGGTGTTAGCCAAGAGATTATAGAACGTTTTACCGAGTAGAAATAAAATAGCTTTCAATAGATTAAATTCTGGCGAAGAATATTTGTTTTCGGCATATATTATGGGCATTTTACATTACCGATTTAAGTAATGAAAAATGCCCTTAGAATTTCCGTATAAAAGCTTATGGATTTATCTTTTTCGTTTATAGTTCCTGTTTACAATAGACCCGATGAAATAGCGGAGCTGCTAGAAAGTCTAGTGAGCCAAACCTATTCAGCGGATTTTGAAGTATTGATTGTGGAGGACGGCTCAACACTTTCTTCAGAAGAAGTGGTTGAGAGATATAAGGATAAACTCACCATTTCATATTACAAAAAATCTAATTCAGGACCTGGAGATTCAAGAAACTACGGAATGACCCGTGCCAAGGGTAATTATTTTCTTATTGTAGATTCAGATTGCATGATTCCGCCGCAGTATTTAGATGCGGTAGATAGTGCTTTAAGAAAGAGCTTTGTTCACTGCTTTGGTGGACCAGATGCTGCTCATGAGTCTTTTGGGCTTTTGCAAAAAGCTATTAACTATGCTATGACGTCTGTGTTAACCACAGGAGGAATTCGTGGGAATAAAAAGGCACTAGATAAGTTTCAACCGCGTAGTTTTAATATGGGTATCTCCAAAACGGCATTTGAAACCGTTGGTGGATTCGGAAAAATTCATCCAGGTGAAGACCCGGACTTTACGTTTCGTATTTGGAACAATGGTTTTGATACGAAGCTTATACCAGAAGCTTTTGTATATCATAAGCGTCGCATAGACTGGAATAAGTTTTTTATTCAAGTAAAGAAATTTGGTAGTGTTCGTCCAATTTTAAATAAATGGCACCCTAAGACATCAAAAATGACCTATTGGTTCCCCACATTATTTTGTTTAGGATTTTTGGCGTCGCTTTTATTTCTAGCAATAGGGATTAGTTTGCCTATATATTTATATATTATCTATTTTTCACTCATATTTATAGATTCGCTTTTAAAAAATAGAAATTTAGCCGTGGCTTTACTTTCTCTAGTGGCTGTAAGCATTCAATTTATGGGATATGGATATGGTTTTTTAAAATCGACCATCTTTCTTAACTTTAGCAAAAAGGAACCGGAAACATTGTTTCCTCATTTATTTTTCAAATAATTGGTAAACAAGATAATAGATAAAGTCAAGAAGGCCCTTAAGAAGAGAAAAGTAAAAATATTTTTGGTGTTTTTATTTTTTTCAACCTTAATATGGCTTATTAATAACCTCTCGGAGAGTTATGTGAGTACAACTAGTTTTGATTTGGAATACGTGAACGTTCCAGAAGGTTATTTGTTTAAAGGCGCCACAGATAATGAATTAAAGGTGAAACTTAAGGCAGGTGGCTTTCAGCTTTTAGGTTTTAATTTTAAACATGCCAAGGTATCTATAGATCTTGCCGATGCTTTACAAAAAGACTCCATGTTTTATATACCTCAAAAAGTATATCGTAAGCAGGTAGAAAGGCAATTAAGCACATCAATGTCTTTAATGGATATAGAGACAGATACTCTTTTTGTGGGTATGTTGGCCGTGATTTCTAAAAAAGTACCAGTAAAGCCTAATGTAGAAGTAAATATGGCAACCAATTACCTATTAGATGGTAAGATGGAAATTCAGCCAGATTCCATCACTATTACGGGGCCTTCTAAGGAAATTGATACTATAAAGGTTGTACGTACCAATAAATTAACCCTCCCTGATTTAGATGCTGACTTTTCGGAAACCGTGGATATCTATAAATCTAAAGACCTTAAGAATACTAAGTACTCAGATAATAAAGTAGAGCTTACTGCAAAGATTGCTCGCTTTTCTGAAAAGGTATTTGAAGTGACTATAAAGACTGTACATTTTCCTAGTAATATTGATGTAAAAACATTTCCCGATAAAGTTAATGTATTATGTAAGGCCAAGTTAAAACGGCTTAAAAAGTTAGAGGCATCAGATTTTGAAGTCATTGCAGACTATGGTCAATTGAAAGACGGCAATACAGATGAATTGCAATTAGAATTAAGGAAAAAGCCAAGTGGTCTTCACAGCGTAAAACTGGAACAGAACAGCGTAGAATACATATTGAACAAGAAATGATAACTGTAGGCTTAACAGGTGGCATAGGTAGTGGTAAGACCACTGTTGCTAAAATGTTTGAGGAGTTGGGTGTTCCCGTTTATAATTCTGATGAACGGGCAAAAGATTTGATGCAAAAATCACCAGGGCTAATTGCTGCTATAAAAGAACTTCTTGGGGATGCAGCCTACAAGGAAGGAAAGCTAGATAGGGGTTATGTGTCAAAACAAGTATTCAATAATAAAGAATTGTTGAACGCTTTAAACGCAATAGTGCATCCTGCAGTTCGAAAAGATTTTATCAGCTGGGCAGAAGGTCAAAGTTCAGATTATGTAATTCAAGAAGCGGCCATCATATTTGAAATTGGCTCTCAGGATTTTTATGACTGTATTATTTTGGTAACAGCTCCTAAAGAGACTAGAATTGACCGTATTATGCAACGCGATGCATCTAATACAGTTGAGGGTATAGAAGCCCGAATGAAAAACCAGTTAAGTGATAATAAAAAAATAGAATCTTCGCACTATATCATCCAAAATGAGAATATAGAACAAACAAAGGTTCAAGTCTTAGATGTTCATCGCGATTTACTTAATAAAATATAGGCCTCACGCAGTTTTAACATTTTTGTTAAGGTTTGGTTAAACGTATGATCTGCTATATGTTAAATCTTTAATTTTGTTTTCTAATGAATAAGAGGTTATTTGTCCTTTTGGTGGCGTTAATGAGTCTCTCCCTGATAGGAATAATATCTGTTCAGTTCTTGTGGATTAAGCAATCTGTGGAGGACAAGGAAGAACAGTTTTCTAATACGGTGTCTGAGGTTTTGAACGAAGTCTCTTCTAAAATTGAGGAGAGAGAGACAAAAGATTATTTTGAACGTTACATCAACATAAAAGATAGTGTAGGTGAGCCTAAAAGCTCTCATTTAAGAAATATCTTTTTTATAGACCGTGATATAAACTCCAATGAGATTCGGTTTTATTCCCATGGTATTTTAGAAGAAGATTATAATATAGCATCTACGTTCTTTGATAACGGTAATGGTACTGATACGATTACCACAATTAAAAATTATACTAGCAAGCGCACCAAAACAATCTTTAAAGAAGATTACGGTTTGGACGGTAAAGAGTATAAGCTGAATGCAGTACAGAAACTTGAAAAAATTGGAGGACTATCGGCTATTGAAAAAGCCCAGTTTGAAGATGTTTTTAGTGAGTATGCCAAAAAAGTGCCTATTCATAAAAGAGTTTCTAATCAAGAAATAAAGTTACTTCTTAATCGCGAATTAAAGAATAGAAACCTCAATATTGAATATGAATATGGGGTGTACAGCAGGGGGTTGCCAACCAAGGTAAAGTCCAGGAAGTTCAAGTTTGCTAAAGATATGCTTTATGAAACGCCTATTTTTAAGGATAGCGAAGGAGCAAGTAATTTCTCTTTGTTAATCGCTTTTCCAAAGAAAAAGAAGTTTTTAATTCAGTCTATAATAAAAATGGCGCTTTTGTCATTGCTTTTTACATTGGTTATCGTAATAGCATATTCTGGGGCAATTTATCAATTGATACGTCAAAAGCAGATTGCCGAGATAAAGTCTGACTTTATTAATAATATGACGCACGAGTTTAAAACGCCAATTGCTACTATAAACCTTGCGGTGGAAGCTATTAGGAATCCCAAAATAATTGGGGACCCTGAAAAGGTGGATCGGTATCTAACAATGATTCGCGAGGAGAATAAACGAATGCATGCTCAGGTAGAAAATGTATTGCGTATATCTAAGCTAGAAAAGAATCAGTTAGATATTAGTAAGGATAGGGTAGATGTTCACGACATAATAGAGGATGCAATAGCGCATGTAGAACTTATTGTTGCTGATAGAGGTGGATATATAGAAACGCATTTAAATGCTGCGAGAACGGAAGTTTTAGCTAGTGAAATGCATTTTACGAATGTAATCGTAAATATTCTTGATAACGCCATTAAATATTCAACAGACGCGCCTAGGATAGATATATATACAGAGGTTGCTAAAAATTATATTGTAATAGAAATAAAAGATCAAGGCGCTGGAATGAGTAAGGCGGTGGTCAAAAAAGTATTTGAAAAATTCTACCGTGAACACACGGGAGATTTACATAATGTTAAGGGGCATGGTCTCGGATTGGCATATGTTAAAAAAATAGTCGATGACCACCAAGGTGAGGTCTACGCAGAAAGTGAAAAAGGAAAGGGAAGTACTTTCTATATAAAATTGCCTTTAATCTAACTCAACAAGTTATGGAAACAGTAAATAAAAAAATACTCTTAGTAGAGGATGATCCCAATTTTGGAATTGTGCTGAAAGATTATTTATCGATGAACGATTTTGATGTCACTTTAGCCAAGAATGGTATGGAGGGATTTGAAAAGTTCAAAAAGGATAATTATGACATCTGTATTTTAGATGTGATGATGCCTTATAAGGATGGTTTTACCTTGGCAAAGGAAATTCGAGAAAAGAACGAGCATGTTCCTATCGTTTTTCTTACCGCTAAAACTATGAAAGAAGATGTTTTAAAAGGCTATAAAGCTGGAGCTGATGATTACCTCAACAAACCATTTGACTCCGAAGTTCTTTTAATGAAACTAAGAGCTATTCTTCAGAGAAAAGCATCTAACACCTTGGCGGACAGTAAGAAATTCGAATTTAAAATCGGTAATTTCCAGCTAAATTCTAAGCTTAGATTTTTAAAATACAAAGAAGAAGAGGCTATTAAACTTTCTCCAAAAGAGAATGAGCTTCTACGTCTTTTGGCACTTCATGAAAATGATTTGATGCCTAGAGAGTTGGCTTTGACAAAGATATGGAGAGATGATAACTATTTCACATCTCGTAGTATGGATGTTTATATTGCTAAACTAAGAAAGTATCTTAAGGTAGATGATGCCGTAGAAATCTTAAACATTCACGGAGAAGGTTTCCGTTTAGTTGTTAAAGAAGACGTCTAAAACTATAATTTTGAAATTGAAAAAGCCCTGTTATAATTTTATAGCAGGGCTTTTTATTTTCTTATAAAGCCTTTATTATTTTTGAAACGATTTTTTCAGGCGTGTGCATTATGGAAACGGTAATGGCATCTTCCGGTACTTCTAGGGTGTTAAATTGTGAATGAAGTAATTCTGGCGGCATAAAATGATTCTTGCGAAGCGCAAGACGGCCCATAATTTCTTCAAAAGTGCCTTGTAGATAAACGAAATTTAGCTTTTCCTCAATTCCGTTTTGTAGAATGGTACGATACTTATTTTTAAGTGCGGAACATGCTATGATGGCCCCATCTTCACTTTTTTCAATAGCTAAGAGATTTAGTCTTTCTAACCAGCCTTGGCGATCATCGTCATCTAAAGGATGACCATCGGCCATTTTTTTTACGTTTGCTTCTGGGTGGTAATCATCACCATCATAGAAACTTAAATTCAGCTCTTCGGCCAAAAGCTTACCAATAGTGCTTTTGCCAGAGCCAGATACGCCCATGACGAATATTATGGGGTTTTTACTTTTCATTTGGTATCATGTTATTTAAAGTCGCTATCAATTCCTGAGGATTTGCGTTATAAGAAACCCATATGGTTTCTTCATTTTTTTTAAACCAGGTTAATTGTCTTTTAGCAAATCTGCGGGTATTTTTCTTTATTTCTTCTAAAGCGAAAGTAAGGTCGCTTTCTACGGTGCTATCTCCTGACTTTTCTTTCTTTTCAAAATAGGTAAATAGTTCTCGGTAGCCAACGGTTTGTAAAGCATTTAGCTCTTTGTGCTTCTCCAATTGCCTCACTTCGTCAATAAGTCCTTCTTGGACCATAATGTCTACGCGTTGGTTAATGCGGTCGTAAATGAGCGCACGATCAGCTTCAATACCTACAGTAACCGTTTTGAACGGGCGATTCTTTTTGTTTTGAGAGAGAAAAGAGGAATAAGGTGAATTAGTTCCAATACATATTTCTAAAGCTCTAATGAGTCTATGTGGGTTATTTAGATCTACCGATTTGTAGTAGTCTGGGTCTCTGTTCTTCAAATCATTTTGCAGGCTTTCAATTCCGTTTTCAGCAAATTCATTATTGAGTTGCTCCCGTATTTTTGGGTCGACCTTTGGGAAATCATCTAAACCTTCGGCAACGGCTTTGGTGTAGAGCCCACTACCACCTACCATTACTACGATATTATGATTTTTAAAAAGTTCATCAAGTAAATGAAGTGCATCGCGTTCAAAATCGCCCACGGAATAGGAATCAAAAATACTGATGTGTTGTATAAAATGATGTTTTGCTTGCTCTAATTCTTCTGGTGTGGGTACAGCCGTGCCAATTCTCATTTCTTTAAAAAACTGCCTAGAATCTGCCGAGATAATCTCGGTCTTAAAATGTTTCGCGAGAGCAATGGCAAGTTTGGTTTTGCCAATAGCAGTAGGTCCTACAACAGATAAAAGTATTTTCTCCATTATAGCTCGCTTCCACAATTATAGCAATGAGTGGCATCATCTCTATGACCTTCTTTTGAACAAGTTCTACACGCTTGTGTGTTGACATGTACAAAATGCTTGTCGCCTATCTTTTTCTCTTCTTGGCTCTTTTTTCCAAATTCTACAGTAACAATTCCTGTCGGAACAGCAATTACGCCATAACCAACAAGCATAATAAGGGTAGCTATAAACTGTCCTTGCGGAGTAATTGGCGCAATATCTCCATAACCTACCGTAGTAAGGGTTACAATTGTCCAATAGATACTTGTAGGGATACTGGTGAAACCAGCTTCATCTCCTTCTATTAAATACATAAGTGTACCTAAGATGACCGAGAGTATGAGTACGGCAAAAAGGAAAACAGTTATTTTAGCTCTGCTTGCCTCTAAAGCCTTTCTTAATTGTGAGGCTTCACCTAGAAAGCGTACCAACTTTAATATTCTAAAGACTCTTAAAAGACGTAAAGAACGGATGGCTAAAAGTACTTGGGAGCCAGCAAAAATATAAGATAAATATAATGGTATGGTTGATAGTAAATCAATTACACCATAAAAACTAAAAATATACTTTTTGGGTTGCTTTATACTAATGACTCGTGCAATATATTCTATAGTAAATAGGATAGTGACTATCCATTCTAGAATAAAAAGAATTTCATGGTACTCGGCATCTATCCATTTTACGCTCTCTAGCATTACCAAGAGCACGCTAATAATAATCAGAACAAACAATAGAATATCAAACCATTTGCCCAAAGGTGTGTCTGCTTCATAAATTATTTCATGAACCTTGTATTTCCAGCCTTTATCGGGTTTGTTTTGTCTCAATTTTTACTGATTACTTATTTCAAGAATTTTTAGACCATGTTTCTTACGCATGTAGGTTTCAATAATATGGGTTGTATTATCATTACCATGCATAGGTGCAATTATAGATTCTAAGATATGAATATTATTGATTTGATGATTAAGGTTGTAATAGCCAATACCTTTAAAATCACCGTTTTTAATCAATATAGCGCTGTATTCGCCAATTTCTCGTCCTTTATCTACAATTACAACGTTTTTATTGTTCAAGGAGTATTTCTGAACGGCTTCAGTAACTCTTTGGTTGTAATCTTCGGTAGGCTCTTTGGTAATACATGCACCAAGACATTCGCCTTCATCGTAATTAGAACAATTCTTTTTTGCTTCTGATATTCCGTTTAGCTTATCGCAGAGATTAAATTCTCTGGTTATTTTAAAAATGAAATTAGCAGCACCGGCTTCGCTATTGAATGTCGCGAACGCACCATTTCTTCCAGTAATCTTTTTAACCGTTAAAGTATCGTACCCGTTTTTATTTTTTTCAACATATACGCCATGGCTAAAGCTCACGGCTTTAGGTCTATGATTGTATTTTGTGCGGATTCTTTTAATTTCTTCGTTCTCTTTTAAGAGGGCTACTAATTCGTTTCCAGTTCTTTCAAAAGTAACTTTCTTAGTAGCTTTTTGTAATTGTCTAGCACGTCCACCACCTTTAGTAAAATGCTGATTCACCCTTTTCTTAATGTTGGTGCTTTTTCCTAAATATAATATTTCACCGTCTTTATCATGCATGTAATAAACACCGGTTTCAGAAGGTAAAGAATCTACAATGTCTAATTGACGGTCAGAAAGTTCGCCTTCGGTTTCTTTACGAATGACACTTTTTATAATGGTTTTATCAAGGTCTTTGGAAAGCAAAATTTTAAAGAGTTGCAAGGTAGCAAGAGCATCACCATTTGCTCTGTGGCGGTCACTTACCGCAATACCTAAAGATCTAACCAGTTTACCAAGGCTGTGCGATTCTGCTTCAGGAATTAGTTTTTTGGAAAGCTCTACGGTACATAAAGTCTTTCGTTCAAAATTGTACCCTAATCTTCTAAACTCGGTACGTAAGATCCTGTAATCGAACTGAGCATTGTGAGCAATTAGAACGGTATCTTCGGTAATTTCAACAATCCGTTTGGCAATCTCGTGGAACTTGGGAGCGGTCTGTAACATTTTGTTGTTGATACCCGTAAGTTTCACAACAAAAGGTTGAATGTCCTTTTCAGGATTTACCAAGCTAATAAACTGGTCTACCACTTTATGTCCATCAAATTTATGAATGGCAATTTCGGTAATGCCCTCCTCATTAAATTTCCCTCCTGTGGTCTCTATATCTAAAATGGAATACATGTATGCGTTTTTGTTCTGTGGTGAAGGTCTTTTGTGGTTGAAAGGAAGATATTGTTAGTTTCGTTTACCAAAGATACTACTTCCAATGCGTACCATGGTACTTCCTTCCTCAATAGCCATTTGGTAATCGCCACTCATTCCCATGGATAAAATTGTTACCTGCGGGTTTTCGGTTTTAATAGTGTCAAAAATTGATTTCAATTGTTGGAATTCTCTTCTAACTTGTGTTTCGTCATCAGTGAAAGTGGCCATGCCCATTAACCCCACAACATTTATATTTTTGAGCTGATGGTACTCTTCTGATATCAGAATGGCATTAAGCTCTTCCTTGTCAAGTCCAAATTTGGTGTCTTCTTCTGCAATATGAATCTGAAGAAGACAATCAATAGTACGGTTGTTCTGTTCCGCTTTTTTATTGATTTCCGAGAGCAACCTAAAACTATCCACGCCATGAATCAAATCAACAAACTCAGCCATATATTTGACCTTATTACGCTGTAAGTGTCCAATCATATGCCATTTAATGTCTTTAGGAAGTCTTTCCCATTTTCCCACCATTTCTTGTACTTTGTTTTCACCAAAGATGCGTTGGCCGGCGGCATAGGCTTCCATTAAATCTTCGTCTGGTTTTGTTTTAGAAACAGCAACCAACGTTACATGATGAGGAAGTGTATTTTTGATTTCTAAAAGGTTGTCTTTTATCATCGTTACGTTTGTGTATTGAAAATTTTAAGGGACTTATTTTTGATTACTATAAAAATTGACTGGAAACCTTTTTGGCTTTTCTAGACTCGCTATAATCATAGAAGCCTTCTCCAGATTTCACCCCTAATTTTTTAGCCATAACCATATTGACTAATAGTGGGCAAGGTGCATACTTAGAACTCTTAAAGCCATCGTGCATGACGTTAAGAATTGATAGGCATACATCAAGACCAATAAAATCTGCTAATTGTAGAGGACCCATTGGGTGCGCCATACCTAATTTCATTACGGTGTCTATCTCTGACACACCAGCAACGCCATTATAAAGAGTTTCAATAGCCTCGTTAATCATGGGCATTAAAATTCTATTGGCAACAAAACCAGGGTAATCATTTACTTCAGTAGGCGTTTTTCCTAGTTCTGTAGATAACTTCATTATTTGCTGTGTAGTTTCGTCAGAAGTACTATACCCGCGTATAATCTCTACCAATTGCATAATAGGCACAGGATTCATAAAATGCATTCCAATAATTTTTTGTGGTCGGTTTGTAGCCGCCGCAATCTGGGTGATGGATATAGAGGATGTATTGGTTGCAAGAATTGTATTCTCATCGCAAATAGCATCTAATTCTTTGAAAATACTCAGTTTTACGGTCAGGTTTTCAGAAGCCGCTTCAACTACCAAGTCTACGTTTGCAACACCTTCTCTTAAAATAGTAAAAGTTGAAATGTTGTTTAAAGTAGTGGTTTTATCACTTTCCGTAATCTTTTCTTTGGCCAACATTCTGTCAAGATTTTTCGTGATGGTCGTCAACCCTTTGGTCAACGAATCTTCAGAAAGATCAATTAAGTTTACTTTATGGCCATTTTGAGCAAAAACATGGGCAATTCCATTTCCCATAGTACCCGCGCCTATAACCGCTATATGTTGCATATGTGGTGTTTTATAATTCTAAAATGAAGCAATAATCTGCAAGGCTACTTTTAGTGCCTGTGTACCTTGCTTTAAGCTTACGATTGGTGTAGTATCGTTTGCAATGGCATCGGCAAAACTTTCTAGTTCGTCTAGAATTGCATTGTTTGTGCCCACTTCTGGGTTTTCAAAATAGATTTGTTTTTTTTCGCCTTCTGCATTTTGAAGTACCATATCAAAATCGCCCACTTTTTCCGGAGCGTCTTTCATTTTTACTACTTCAACTTTCTTCTCTAAGAAATCTACGGATATGTAGGCATCCTTTTGAAAGAACCGTGATTTACGCATATTCTTCAAGGAAATTCTACTGGCCGTTAAATTTGCTACACAGCCATTTTCAAACTCTATTCGCGCATTGGCAATATCCGGAGATTTACTAATGACAGAAACGCCACTGGCATTAATTTGTTTCACCTCAGAGTTTACTACGCTAAGAATAGCATCTATGTCATGAATCATTAGGTCAAGAACCACTGGCACATCCGTTCCCCGAGGGTTAAATTCTGCCAAACGATGGCTTTCAATAAACATAGGCGTGTTAATCTGATGTTTTACGGCAGAAAAAGCCGGATTAAAACGCTCCACATGTCCTACTTGCCCTTTTACGTTATACTTTTTTTCTAGTTCTAAAAGCGCTGTTGCTTCTTCGTAGGTATTAGTTATGGGCTTTTCTATGAAGATATGTTTTCCCTTTTCTATGGCCTTTTTGGCACAATCAAAATGAGAAAGGGTAGGGGTTACAATATCAACCACATCTACCGCCTCTATAAGTTTATTAATGTTGTCATAGTATTGGTATCCAAATTCGTCCGCTACTTTTTTTCCGTTTATAGCATCTGCATCATAGAAACCAACCAATTCATATTTGTCCGATTCGTTAAGCAGACGTAAATGTATTTTTCCTAAATGACCTGCGCCTAATACGCCAACTCTAAGCATAATTTCAATTTATATCAAAAATAAGGATACTTTAGGAGTTTTCGGGTTTGATTGGATAAGATTCAGGTTTGAAAATCTTTTAAAAAATGAAGGCTGACATTTAGGCGGTATACTTGTGAATTGAAGATTTACAAGTTAACTTTACGTTCCAAAACCAAACCGTTGAGAGATACTTTAAAACATAGGGGAATGCGTAATAAGCTGGCCGAAATATTGGTAGCTAAAGGCATTACCGATAAAAATGTACTGGAAGCCATACGTACCATACCGAGGCATTTGTTTATGGATAGCAGTTTTGAAGGCCATGCCTATCAAGACAAAGCTTTTCCGATAGGGGCGGACCAGACTATCTCACAACCATACACCGTTGCTTTCCAATCAGAATTGTTGGAAGTAAAACCTGATCATAAAATTCTAGAAATAGGAACGGGTAGTGGTTACCAGACTGCGGTACTATTACTTTTAAGGTCAAAGGTTTATACAATTGAACGCCAATCCGAACTTTTTAAGAAAACTAAAATTTTCTTTAGAAAAATGGGATATCGCCCAAAGAAACTCATTTTTGGCGATGGTTATAAAGGCTTACCAGGGGAAGCTCCTTATGACGGAATTATTGTTACTGCAGGAGCACCTGAAGTGCCAAAGGCACTTATGAGTCAATTAAAAATTGGCGGAAGATTGGTAATACCCGTGGGAACAGATGACCAAATCATGACATTGTTTATTCGAAAATCTGAAAAAGAGTTCGAAAAGAAAGAATTCGGTTCTTTCCGTTTTGTACCGCTTCTTGAAAATAAGAATTAGGCAATAAACTTAATTATTGAAACTTTTCTTTATTCTTGAAAGATCGCGTTGGTTATCACGGTCTTTGAGGGTTTCTCGTTTGTCATATAGTTTTTTACCCTTACCTAGCGCAATTTTTAACTTGGCTAGACCTCTATCGTTTGTGAATAGGTTTATGGGCACAATGGTAAAACCAGAGGTTGTGACTTCTTTACGCAATTTAGTAAGCTCGCGCTTGTTCATGAGTAACTTACGTTCAGCCTTTGGCTTGTGATTAAAGTGGGAAGCGTGAGAATACTCATCAATTTGCATGTTGATGACAAAAAGCTCTCCACGGTCGTTAAACTCGCAAAAACTCTGAGTTATTGAGGCTTTGCCTTCTCGGATAGATTTTATTTCAGTTCCAGCCAAAACAATACCAGCTACATAGGTGTCTATGAACTCATATTCAAACTTGGCTTTTTTATTCTTTATGTTGACGTTCTTTTGAACCATAGCACAAAAATAGTGAAGTTCCCTAAATTATAGGCTAAATCATGGGCATAGAAAACTGATAAGGGTATATTATAAATTGATACCACTTTACTTTATTCGTTCAGAAATTCAGTTACCGTTCTTTTGGACAGTTGCAATTAATGTGGATTCTTTGAGAAGTGGCTTGGCCGTTAGCGAGTTGAACAATAAAAAGACTGCCATTGTCGCTATCGTCCATTTCGTAATACAAATCTTCGCCAATCATCTTATTTACAAATTCAGGCGTGGTGTTGCTATGGCCAACAACAAGGACTTTTTTACCTAGATTATCAGTTTTGAACTGTTCTATATTTACATTCTGAGGTTCGTAGTATTTTACATCAAGCTCCTTTTTAACAGCGGTTGGCGCTGCAGTCATAGAAGTTCTTTCGTAGTCTGTGGTGTAAATAACGTCTAGCTCAACATCTTTTAGAATTTCGGCCCAATGCATAGCTCTTCCTAAACCACGTTGATTTAATTCTGGATCTGTATTTTCTGCATCTGATCGATCCTTCTCAGCATGGCGTATAAAATAGAAGGTAGAAACAACACCTTTGGCGTTTGTATCTTGGTCTGCTTTTTGACCGTCTTTGCAACTTGCTAAAATTAACGTGACAAAAAGGATAATATAAAGGGATTTGATCCGTTGCATAATAAGTAATAGTTTTTGGTTGAAAACTCTTGCATAAATGTTAACTAAATTTATACAAAAAAAGTATGTAAGAATACTTGTTTTTGTTTTTCTAATCATGGGCAAAACTATAATCTCTTTTCTTTTTTTAATGTTTGTTTTGGTTCTTCAAAGTCAAGAGTCGCGTTTACCAGCAGATTTAAGGCAGCATAACCTAACAACTTATAATTCTAGTTTGTTTAATCCGGCTTATTCAGTAGACAGGAACAATGCCAACTCTTTGGCCTATTGGGTGCGCTGGCAATGGCAAACTATAGATGGTAACCCTACGACCCAGTTTATAAATTACACGAGAAAATTAAATACTAACTCTGCCGTTGGTGCTGCATTTTTTCAGCAAAATACAGGTATCTATTTTGATACGGGCGGTGTTATCAATTACGCATATAGCTTTGACCTTAATGAAACTGTAAAACTATCAGTAGGAGCTAATGTTTTTGGATTCAAGCAATCTTTGGCGGATGACCGTTTTATTGTTGACCCAGATTTTCCATTGCCTCAGTCATCATCTGTTGATGATTTTATTTTGCAAATGGCGCCAGGTGTGAATCTTAGTGTAGAAAGACTTACGTTGGGTTTTGCTTCAGAAAATTTATTCGATTATAATTTTACCGAAAAAGAGGTCAATACGGAAAAAGAGGACAAGGTTTATATGGGTGCTGTTTCGTATGATTTTCCAGTATCGCTCGGGGCGGCCATGAATGCCTTTGTGCGTCCTTCTATGTACTTGCGAACAATTCCGGGACAGGCCAATCAAATTGGTTTTAATGCCCTTTTAAATACCAATAAATATTGGGGTCAGCTAGGTTTTAATAATTTCTACGGATACGGTGTTGGGGTAGGTGGCACATTTTTTAATCATGTGTCTTTAGGTGCGTTAGTAGAGTTTGGAGCAGATTCATCAGTAAGTACAGAATCTTCTTTTGAGCTGATGGCTGCCTATTTCTTTGGTAAACCCGAAGAGCGACATAAAATGGTAGGTTCTGTGGTGTCAGAAGAAAATGAGTTAGAGCAAATAGAATCTGCCGCAGTGGCTAAAGCCGAAGCAGAAGAGGAAAAGAATAAAGAAGCACTTACGGAGGAACTTGAAAAAACAGAAGAACTAGCGGAAGAATCTAAATCAGAAGAGAAACTAGCCAAAAAACAAGAAAAGGAACGCCGTAAGCTGGAGAAAGCTGCTCAAGATTCTATAGCAAAAGCAGAAAAAGAAACCGCGCTAGCTTTAAATAAAGAAGAGAAACGTCTTCAGAAAGAACTTGAAGAGCAAATGAAAGTAGAAGAAGCGCTTGCGAAAGCTACTGAAAAAGAAGCTATGCAGCAGAAGGATGAAATGGCTCAAAAAGCTAAAGCGGCTGAACTCGCTAAAATTGAAGAGGCAGAACAAGCAACAAAATTAGACGTAATCAATAAAGCCAAACAAGAAGAAGCTTTGGCTGCTGCACAAAAAATTAAGGAAGCAAAAGAGAAAGCTGAAGCCGCCGCAGCTGCTGCAGCAGTAAAATCAGCTCAAGAGAAAGTGGCTCAAGAAACTAAATTGGTACAACAAGAAGAAGTGATTACACCTCTTAAAGGCGAGAAGTATGAAGAAGTACAAGCAGAGGCAGGATTAGAGCCCGGCTATTACTTAATAGCCAATGTGTTTGGTACCAAAAAGTACTTTGATGCTTTTGTAGCCGATTTAGAGAGAAAAGGACTTCAGCCAGATTCATTTATACGTAGCAAGAACAAATTCCATTATGTGTATTTAAACCGTTTTGATACAATGGGGCAAGCCAGAAATGCTAGAGATAGTAATTTTGACGGTAAGTTCAGCGGAAAAACTTGGATTTTTAGAGTGGTAGGAAAATAAGGTGAATTTGTGACAAATTGCATCAGTTTTTCGCTCAGCATAACTGATACGTTAACTTGGTGAATTGTTGAACATTAAAATCAGTGCTCTGTCAAATACGGAAATAAAAAATCAGCCTAATTACTTTTTAAGCTCCTTTTTGATTAGAACTTCTAAATAAGCGATGGTGTTGGTAAGGTATTTTTTGTCGCTGGTCATTGTAGCCATGGCAATAGCACCTTGAATCATTGTAAAAAGTTGCTTTGCAAATTGCGTAGGGGTAACTGGGAGGTGTAATTCGTTCTTCTTAACGCCGTCTTCCAGCACTAAGGCAATTTTGCCTTCCATTTCCTTTATTACCTCTTTATTTGCTGCAACTAGTAATCTGTTGTTATGTTGCGCATCTACGCCCGTATTTAAAATAGGGCACCCACCCATGCTTAGCGTGAATGTGTCGTAATTTCTGTAGAAATCAGTTAGGTTGCCAAGTTTGTCAAGAGCATTGCTCTTTTCTGAAAGGACCTCGTCTATTTTGGATAAAAGTAAGTTGCTGTTATATTGATAAGCAGATAGTGCTAAGGCTTCTTTATTTTCAAAATTACCGTAGATAGCTCCTTTTGTAAGCCCAGTGGCTTCAGTAAGGTCGCTCATACTGGTGCCTATGTAACCGTGTTTGTTAAAAACGGAGGCAACAGTTTCGATAATAAAGGCTGTAGTTCTTTCGGCTTTTGTAGACATAGGGTGCAGTTTTATACGAAGATAAATAATTTATATACTGTATGGTATATACTAAGCAAAAAAAAGCACCCTTTTTTAGGGTGCTTTTAAAATTCTATTGTTATTTAAAGTTAATGAATTTATTCTACCAATTCATCTTGATTTCTAAATACCAGTTCATCATTAAAGGAATCAATCAGAACAATACTTTCAGCTTTTATATTTCCGCTTAAGAGTTCTTTAGAAAGACTGTTTAAAACGTCTTTCTGTATTACCCTTTTTATGGGGCGAGCTCCGTATTGTGGATCATAACCCTTATTGGCCAAGTAATTAATTGCTTCTTCTGTAGCATCAATAGTTATATGTTGCTTAGCAATGTTTTTCTTTAAGCCATCTAACTGTAGTCTAACAATTTTGGTAATATCCTCGCGACTAAGTGGTGTAAACATGATGATATCGTCAATCCTGTTAAGAAATTCCGGTCGTATTGTTTTACGTAACAATCCAAGAACTTCTACTCGTGCAGCTTCAGTTGCGCTGTAAGGGTCTTTACTGTTTTCGAATTTTTCTTGAATAATATTACTACCCATATTACTGGTCATAATTATAATGCTATTCTTGAAATCTGCAACCCGTCCTTTATTATCCGTTAACCTTCCTTCATCTAATACTTGCAATAAAACATTGAAAGTATCAGGGTGTGCTTTTTCAATTTCATCAAGCAGTATTACGGAGTATGGCCTTCTACGGACAGCCTCTGTTAATTGACCACCTTCATCATAACCTACGTATCCTGGAGGCGCTCCTACCAATCTACTTACTGAGTGGCGTTCTTGATATTCGCTCATGTCAATACGGGTCATTGCACTTTCATCGTCAAAAAGATAGGATGCCAAAGTTTTTGCTAACTCGGTCTTACCAACCCCAGTTGTACCTAGGAACAGGAATGAACCAATAGGCCTGTTGGAATCTTGTAATCCGGCGCGACTTCTTCTAATAGCATCCGATACCGCTTCAATAGCCTCGTTTTGACCAACGACTCTTTTATGTAATACAGTTTCTAATTGTAAAAGTTTTTCGCGCTCACTTTGCAGCATTTTTTTCACCGGTATTCCGGTCCATTTTGCTACAACTTCGGCAATGTCTTCATTGGTAACTTCTTCTTTTATTAGCGTATCTCCCAATTGCTGTTCATCTAATACAACTTGGAGGTCTGCTAATTTTTCTTGAGACTCTTTTATCTTACCGTATCTGAGCTCAGCTACTTTACCGTAATCTCCATTACGCTCAGCGCGTTCTGCTTCAACTTTAAAACCTTCTATATCCTGTTTAGTTTTTTGAATCTCATCTACAACCGATTTTTCGCTCTCCCACTTGGCAAAGAGTTCATTTCGATCTTCTTTGAAATTCGCTAAATCAACATTCAATACTTTTAGCTTAGCCTTGTCGTCTTCACGCTTAATAGCTTCTATTTCAATCTCCAGCTGCATAATCTTACGGTCAAGAACATCTAATTCTTCAGGTTTAGAATTAATTTCCATTCGTAATTTCGCTGCGGCCTCATCCATTAAATCAATGGCCTTATCCGGTAAAAAACGATTGGTAATGTAACGTTGAGATAATTCTACCGCTGCAATTACTGCCTCATCTTTAATACGGACTTTATGGTGCGCTTCATATTTTTCCTTAATACCACGTAGAATTGAAATTGCGCTCTCCGTGTCAGGTTCGTTTACAATTACTTTTTGAAAACGTCTTTCTAAGGCTTTGTCTTTTTCAAAATACTTTTGGTATTCATCTAAAGTTGTGGCGCCTATTGCTCTAAGCTCTCCACGCGCTAATGCTGGTTTTAAGATGTTTGCGGCATCCATGGCGCCTTGGCCTCCACCTGCACCAACAAGGGTGTGGATTTCATCAATGAACAATACAATATCGCCATCTGAGGAAGTAACTTCTTTGATAACCGATTTCAATCGCTCCTCGAACTCACCTTTGTATTTAGCTCCTGCAATAAGAGCACCCATATCTAAAGAATAAATAATTTTATCTTTTAAATTTTCGGGAACATCACCTTGTACAATTCTATGGGCAAGACCTTCGGCTATTGCCGTTTTACCTGTACCTGGTTCACCTACCAATATGGGATTGTTCTTGGTTCTACGCGATAAAATCTGAAGAATACGGCGTATCTCCTCATCACGACCAATAACTGGGTCCAACTTTCCGCTATCCGCTAACTGATTAAGGTTTTTGGCATATTTTTCCAGTGAGTTATACGTATCCTCAGCACTTTGTGAAGTTACTTTTCCTCCTTTACGTAACTCATCAATAGCTGCTTTTAAATCTTTTTCAGTGGCGCCTTGATCTTTTAATATTTGGGCAATCTTACTTTTAGATTTTAAAATAGCTAATAAAAGATGTTCTATGGAAACAAATTCGTCATCCATCTTTTTAGCAATGATGCTGGCTTCGTTTAATGTCTTCCCAGCTTCTCTAGATAAGATTATATCTCCTCCGGAAACTTTTGGAAAGCTTTCTAATTCTTTGTCTAAAATTTGCGCTATTAAAGGAACATTGATGTTCAATTTCTTGAGAATGAATGGAAGAACGTTTTCATCTACTTCCCAAATTGCTTTGAACAAATGTTCGTTCTCTATCTGCTGGTGGCCCAAACCTTGTGCAACCTGCTGGGCTTGTTGAATAGCCTCCTGAGATTTTGTGGTGTAATTATTAAAGTTCATATGTATATAGTTTTCTAGTGTTATTGTTTATTTTTGATTTAAATAAGTCAATAATCTTACCAAGATACATTGCAAGACAAAATGGCGCTTAATATCGCAAAACGCAAGACATTAAGTCAGGTGTAAGTTTTTTAAGAACATCAGACTGATACTATAAAAATACGAAATGGGTCTCTTTAATAATATATTTGGAAGTAAAAATGAAGGTGAAAACGAGAAGGAAGTTAAAATTCCTTGGGTTGCACTTACTTCTGTGGAACAATTGAGTGAAATTGAAAAAAAATCTTTGACAAAACCACAGGTAATATTTAAGCATTCTACTACCTGCGGCATTAGCCGGATGGTCTTAAATATGTTTACTAAGAACTATGCTTTTGAAGATGGTCAGATGGATTTCTACTTTTTAGATTTACACAGTTATCGTCAGGTTTCTGATGAAACTGGCTATAAATTTCAGGTGATGCATCAATCACCACAGTTATTGGTGGTAAAAAATGGGGGAGTGGTAGCTCATGACTCGCATGGAGCTATTACAGATGTTAACCTAGAAAAATACCTTTAAACTATTTCGAACAATGAAATAGTTTAAAGGTATTTTAGAATTCAACTTATTAGGTTCTTAACCTTTTTTCTTTGCTTCAAAAGGAGGTAGAAGGGTAGTTCTAACTTCACCAAAACCAATACGTACATCGTTGTTTGCGCAATAGCCTTTCATAATAACGGTGTCGTTATCTTGAATAAATTTACGCTCTGTTCCGTCGTTCAGTTTTACAGGCTTGGTACCTTGCCAAGATAGTTCTAACATAGAGCCATAAGAATCTGGTGTAGGTCCGGATATGGTTCCGCTGCCCATCATATCACCGCTGTTTACTTTACAGCCATTTACTGTATGGTGAGCTAATTGCTGAGCCATTGTCCAGTACATATACTTAAAGTTAGATTTGGAAATAGTAGTTTCATTACCATTTTCAGTTCCAATAGCTACTTGCAAGTTAATATCATAGCTATGTCTTTCTTTTTGTTGTAAGTAAGGTAACGGCTTAGGTTCTTGTTCAGTACTTTTTACTTGAAAAGGCTGAAGTGCATCTAGCGTTACTATCCATGGAGAGACAGATGAAGCAAAATTCTTGGCCAAAAATGGTCCAAGAGGAACATATTCCCATTTTTGAATATCGCGTGCGCTCCAGTCATTAAAAAGCACCATTCCAAAAATATATTCTTCGGCCTCGTCTACAGAAATAGGCTCGCCTAAAACATTGGTGTCTGTTGTAATAAAAGCCATCTCAAGTTCAAAATCAACAAGACGTGATGGTCCAAATACCGGAGTGTCTGCTCCTTTTGGTAATGTTTGCCCCATTGGTCTGTGAATAGGAGTGCCACTTGGAATAATTGTAGAACTTCTACCGTGATACCCAACAGGAATGTGAAGCCAGTTTGGTAATAGGGCATTGTCCGGGTCACGGAACATGGTACCTACGTTTGTAGCGTGCTCCTTGCTAGAATAGAAATCTGTGTAATCACCTATTAGAACCGGCAATTGCATTTCTATTTCATCCATAGAAAATAAGACCACAGTCTTATGATCTTCGTTATTTTTAAGGGTTTCGTTAGATTTTTCAAATATTTCACTGATACGATTACGGACTAATCGCCATGTCTTTTGTCCGTCAGAAATGAAATCGTTTAAAGTATCCTGAAGAAAAATATCATCTGTTAAAGGTATATCCTTAAAATAACCAAGTTGGTGTAAAGCACCAAGGTCAATAGCATAGTCTCCTATACGGGTTCCTATGGTTATAATATCATCACGAGTAAGGAAGACACCAAAAGGAATATTTTGGATAGGAAAATCCGATTCTTCGGAAACAGAAAGCCATGTTCTTCTTGATGGGTCATTAGCGTATATAGGCATAGTAAGATTGTTAATTTGTATTTGATAAATTCTTGATCAAATATATCGTTTTATGAGTTTTAACAATGAGCAATTCGTATTTTTGCAGCTCAATTTAACAGAATATTTGCTTATGCAACGAGACAATCGGATTTTTGAACTAATAGCAGAGGAAAGAGAACGCCAATTAAGCGGAATAGAGCTTATTGCCTCTGAGAATTTTACAAGCCCCCAAGTTATGGAGGCTTCAGGATCAGTACTAACCAATAAATATGCCGAGGGATATCCTGGCAAACGTTATTATGGTGGCTGCGAGGTAGTTGATAAAATAGAACAACTTGCTATAGATAGAGCTAAAGAATTGTTTGGTGCTGCATATGCAAACGTACAACCTCACTCAGGTTCTCAAGCAAATGCTTCAGTTTATCATGCATGTTTAAAACCTGGAGATACTATTTTAGGATTTGATCTTTCTCACGGTGGGCATTTAACTCATGGTTCTCCTGTAAATTTTTCTGGTAGATTATATAACCCGGTTTTCTACGGTGTTAATAAAGAAACTGGTGTACTTGACTATGATGTTATTCAGGAAATAGCAACAAAGGAAAAACCAAAGATGATTATTGCAGGTGCATCTGCTTATTCTCGTGATATAGATTTTAAAAGATTTAGAGCAATTGCCGATAGTGTTGGCGCACTATTATTGGCGGATATTTCTCATCCTGCTGGTCTTATTGCAAAAGGTATTTTGAATGATCCAATTCCTCACTGTCATGTTGTAACTACTACAACACATAAAACATTAAGAGGCCCACGTGGTGGACTTATATTAATGGGTGAAGATTTTGACAATCCTTTCGGAATTAAATTAAAGAACGGTAAGCTTCGTAAGATGTCTGCTTTGTTGGATTTAGCTGTATTCCCAGGAAACCAAGGTGGTCCTTTAGAGCATATTATAGCTGGTAAAGCTATAGCTTTTGGTGAGGCGCTTACAGATGAATTTTTGAATTATATGATTCAGGTAAAGAAAAATGCTGCTGCAATGGCTGCAGCTTTTGTTGCCAAAGGATACAATATTATTTCAGGAGGTACGGATAACCACATGATGCTTATTGATCTTAGAAATAAAGATATTACCGGTAAAGATGCTGAAAAAGTGTTGGTGGATGCAGATATTACTGCAAACAAAAATATGGTTCCGTTTGATGACAAGTCGCCATTCGTTACCTCTGGTATTAGATTTGGTACGGCCGCTATTACAACTAGAGGTTTGAAAGAAGCTGATATGAGTGTTATTGTAGACTTGGTGGATGAAGTATTAACAAATGCTGAAGACGAAGCTAAAATAGCCGAAGTAAAGAAAAAGGTAAATGCTTTAATGAGTGGTAGAGAACTTTTTAACGCTTAGTTCAAACTAGGAAAAGCATAGTAAATAATTTATATAATCCAATCCCCCATATACTCAACTATTGAGAATATGGGGGATTGATTGTTTTTGGTAATGGGCAGTTAGAATACTGTCAAAACCTCAAAAAGTTGCTCTGATTTAATGGTTAAGCATAAATAGGTCACCGTGTTCTATAGTAGAGCTCTTTAAATCATAGATAACGGCGTCATCTTCAGATTCAAAATAAAGACCCCAATACTTAAAGTAATCTTTCTTTGTATTGTTGTCCGCTTCAATATTTCTTATAAGAATTTCGTCTTCATCATTACCTTTTTCTTCAAAAACAGGAACATAGATTTCATAAGGAATTTCTGTTAAGCCTTTGCTGAAATGAACATAATGTTTGCAGATTTCAGCTATAATATTATCTAGCTGATCTACAATACTGTAATCGTAAATTTTATTTATTACTATAGCTGTATCCTTCAGGAAGAAGGTAAACTCTTCAATATCTACTTTACATCCACTTCTTTGCACAAGTTCCTTTAGTAGTCTTACAAATGACGTCCTGCCTGGTTTGAAGTTCCCCCAGGTTCCTTTGTTAAAGTGAAATAACATTTCTACAAGGGTAATATTGCAATTTAATTCAATGGCTAAACTTGTATTCGCTTCTTTATTTGTACAGTCAAGAATAGTAGCTTCTGCAAAGAATAGTTTTTCTAAACTATTGGTAAAAGAATCCATTCCCTCAATTTGTGAATTGGGAGTATAGCCATTTGACTCGTTGTTACTAAAACTATCTGAATATAGAGGCATGCGTCTGTGGTTATACACTTAGATCCAAAGATAGTTTTCAGTTTTGTCAGGGCTACAAAGAAAAACCCCATAAAAACTGGGGGTTTTCTGGGGTATAAAAAGAGTTTAAAATTAAATTACTGATTATCAGTTTATTATGTAGTATTTATCAAATAAAACCACGTTTTCTTGCCTCATCTATGAGTGCGAAATCGTTACCGCTTTCAACATTGAAAATTACTTTCAACTGTCTTTTTCGGTTTTCAACGGTTGTGCTAGATGCGGCAACTAAAGAAGAGATATCCTTAGTCTTGGTTCCAATAGATAATTGATATAATATTTTTTTATCGCGCTCGTCTATTTGATCTTCATTTGCCATTTTTCTACGAATAGCTTGTAAAGCAGCTGCGGTATAATACGGAGGATTTTCTATTACCGTTTTTACCATATCCTGAAGTGTTTTTTCATCAACTTCAGACTTTACCATATACCCATCTGGGTTCACGGTTTTTAAAACATTATTTATGTGGTAACTATCACTAAATGATGAAAGAAAAACAACTTTAGAGGATGGAGATATTTTTTTCACCAAAACACCTAAGTCAACGCCACCTCTTTCTTCTTTAGAATTATCTGGAAACATCTGAATGTCCAATAATATAATATCATAGGGCATACGAGTTGCTGAGCTTTCTATTTCTGCCTTACCTTCATGATAACTGGGAGCTATATTGACGGTTACATTGTAATTATCAAAATCGCATCCTTCTATAGTATATTTATAGCCCAAAACAATCATTTCATGATCATCAACAGCTAATATTCTAATTAAGTTATCCATAGTTTATTTGCTCAGTTTTGATTTTTGTTTCAGCAGCAGTTTTTTAACTAGTTGAGTGTTCCGTTTCAGCTTCTAATGGAACTTCTAGTTCAACGGTTGTGCCTTTACCAGGAGCACTGTTAATTGTATATGTTCCTTTTATTTTTTTAATTCTAGATGAAATATTACGCAACCCAATGCCTTTTTTTCTAGAATTGGTTTTAAAACCTTTTCCGTCATCCGTTATTTTGGCCATAAAACCAATGTTGGTTTTACTAAGTTCTACAATTACGTTTTTACATGCGGCATGTTTAACACAATTTTGTAAACTTTCTTGAATCATACGGTACACGTTAATTTTGACATTCGCATCAAGCGAATCCCAATCAAAGGTTTCATTGTAAACAAACTCATATTCAAAATGACCGGTAGCCTTTACGGTATCTAACAAGTCTCTAATAGAGTGAATAAAATTAGGGATATTTTGGTAGGCCGCATGGCTAAGTTCATGAGAAATGGAGCGTACCTCTTTTTCAACATCTTGCAGAACATCTATGGCTTTTTTTCTTTCTATGATTATTTCATCACCTGTTCTCTTATTAAGACCTGTTAGGACCATACGAGCGCCTAACATTTTGCCTAACACACCATCATGAAGTTCTTCTGATATTCTTTTTTGTTCTATTTTTTTACCTTCTTCTAATTTTTCTTTTTGAGAAAGCATTAAGTTGAAAATCTCTTGGTTTGCTGCTTGTTGTTGCTGTTGAAAACGAAGTTTTTGATTTTTAGATCTCTGGTCTAAAATTATATAGGACATTAAACCTAATAGTAGGATAGATATAGCAACACCTGTCCATAGTTGTTTCTCACGTTCTAATAACTGGTTTTCAGCAATAAATTCGTCGGTCTCAAAACGTATACGTGCAAATTTATTTCTCGCTTGGCGCTCTACCTGTTGTAAACTATCATTTAAAGCAATGTACTTCTGATTATAGTAACTTGATTTTGATGGTTCTATTTTTACCAATAGCTGCAGACTTTTTAAAATCCGGTCATTATTAGTTGCAATTTTAGAATAGCCAAGGGCTTTTTTTGCTTGTGAGATAGCCTGCGTAGTATCTTTTCTGCTTAAATAATAATCGGCAAAACAATAATGGCTTCTAGAAATATCTTGGATTTCCCCAAGGCTATCTTGAATTTTTATGACCTCCTCAAAATAAGATGATAAATCAGATTTTTGGTCAATTTTAGATTTACCGTAGGCTAAATTATTCAAAGCCATTGCGTAAAGGTCTGGGCGTTTTGTAATAAGAGATTTATTATCCAATACTTCTTGAAAGTATGGAATTGCCTTTTTGTAATTGCCTTGTTCTAGATATACAACACCAATATTATTTACAATACTTAAGTCTAAGGTGTTATCCTCGCTTATTTTTTCTTGATACTCTCTAGCGGTATTATAATAATCTAAGGCTCGATCAAAGTCCTTCAATTCTTTGGTGATTGAACCAAGGTTATTGTAACAATTATAAAGTCTTTTATATTCCTCTAAGGGTTTAAGAATTTCAATAGCTTTAATAGTATTGATTTCGCTACCGGTATAATCTTTAATATCTGCTTGTGTAACTGCCATGTTGTAAAGCATTCTGGCAGATTCATAATCTTTGTTTAATTTCTCATATACTTTTTGAGCTTCGGAAAAATGAAAGTAAGCATTATCTGAATTGGATTTTGATCTGTAAAAATCAGCTAAATCCCAGTTGGCTTCAGCAATAGTTATACTATCATTTAACACTTGGGCAAGTTCAAGAGTTTGTTGGTTTGTTTTTCTAAAGTTGCTGGAATCTTTAAGAATGAGATATTTAAAGGATATTTTTGAAAACAACTTAATTTTTAGGGAGTCATTTTCTATTACAGATGCTCTTTTTTGAGCTGTGTTTAAAAATGCTATACGTTCCGGAACAGAAAGTTCTGTGTTGGAGGCGCTATCTATTAAGGAGAATGCAGAGTCTGCTTGGATAGAAACCTGAGCATTGTTTAACTGGTCATTTTTTTGTGTACATGAAAATGCCAGTAAAAGAGCAATGAAGGAAAAGCCCAGATATTTAATACTTCGTAAAGGTCTGCAAGTGACAGGAAGCATGAGATGAAAATTCAGGTTATAAAAAAAGCCTTAAAACTTAATTTAAGGCTAATATAATCTATTCTGATTTTATACTAAGAGTCACGTCTGTCAATTTGGACATCGTCACCATCGGTAGAAGAACCACGTCTATCTATTTGAACGTCGTCACCGTCTGTAGAAGAACCACGTCTATCAATTTGAACGTCGTCACCGTCTGTAGAAGAACCACGTCTATCAATTTGAACGTCGTCACCGTCTGTAGAAGAACCACGTCTATCTATTTGAACGTCGTCACCGTCTGTAGAAGAACCACGTCTGTCTATTTGAACGTCATCACCGTCTGTAGAAGAACCACGTCTATCTATTTGAACATCGTCACCATCTGTAGAAGAACCACGTCTGTCAATTTGAACGTCGTCACCATCTGTAGAAGAACCACGTCTATCTATTTGAACGTCATCACCGTCTGTAGAAGAACCACGTCTATCTATTTGAACATCATCGCCGTCTGTTGAGGCATCACTATTTAATTCATATAATGCATCTTCCTTATTTTCCGACTCACAAGAAGTCATTAATCCAAGGCTCATTGCCATTACTGCGAAAATGCTTGCTACTTTTTTCATGCTAAGTCTAGTTTAGGGGTTATTTATTACACTGCTAAACTAGGACCAACTGAAAGTAGATTGACTAATTACAAATTTGTAGTAGTAAACGTACGTAATTTGTGAGTATTTGATGTAATTCTAAGAGTATTCATCTAATTAAGCGCGGAAATTGTATTTTTCGACAATAAAGTCTTCAAACCATCAATATTTCCTCTGTAAGATTTAGAGAAGGGTAATTGCATTTTATTTTGCTTTAACGTGCAATGTGATTTTCCGTAGCTAATGCGAGAAATAAAATTTGTGTTGACAATATAGCTTTGGTGAATTCTAACGAAGTTTTTAGGTAATTGATTTTCGAAAGTCTTTAACGTTTTATAAGCATTGTTTATTGTTCCGTCTTTCATGACAAATTCAGTAGAATTGTTGTCTGCTTGTAGGTAAAGAATATCGTCTGTATTGATATATTGAAAATCCCGATACGACTTTAAACAAATGGTTTGAGGCTCTGTTTTTGCAGGTATTTCTTTTTTAAGGCGTAGTATGGATTTCCTTATCTCAAATTCATTATAAGGCTTTAACCAATAATCAAAAAAACCATTTTTAATAGCTTCGTAGGCATATTTTTTATTTTTAGATATGCCAATGATGATAGGAAGATCATTTATATATTGATGAAGTTCCATAACCATATGAAAATACTCATAAGCATTCTCATTAAGGTTAACGAAAACTACGTCTGGAAAATATTTTAAGATTATGTTAGTTCCTTCCGCGCTATTTTGAGCTAGACCAGCGCAGGTAAAATCACCATATTCCTCCAAATAGTGCTGTAATTGCAAATTTGAAGTCGCATCTGAATCTATTATGGTGTAAGTATATTCCACGAGACATTGTTTTGATGCAAATTAGTGACAGTAAGTTACATAGGTATAAAGATATTCCCCACAATAACTGGGGTTTTTATCCGTCAAATCTAGGTTTTTAGCGATTTAGAAAGAAAAAGATTACATTTTTAAGATATCCTTAACGTTTTAAGCTAAAAATCTCTCTCTTGAAATGTGAAACCCAAATATTTTGGTTTTTTCTGTAAGATAAAACTGAGCTGGGTAACCCTTAAAACATACTTAATAACTGGAGGGTTTAAGAAGACTTG
The DNA here is from genome assembly GCF_018603515.1 of Zobellia barbeyronii. Lineage (GTDB taxonomy): Bacteria > Bacteroidota > Bacteroidia > Flavobacteriales > Flavobacteriaceae > Zobellia > Zobellia barbeyronii. The sequence goes on along the minus strand of NZ_JACATN010000002.1, from coordinate 543,012 downwards.
GATTACTTGCTATTCCGAGGGAGTAAACTCATATGCTCCAACATCTGGTAGCTCTTTACGATTTACACCTAAAATATCTAAAGGGACATCAAGAGCAAATAATTTATCTCCTTTATCCAGTGCCGAGGAGGTGGGTAATAATCTAAAATTATTCTGCGTGGCGTTTACAAATTCTAAAGGTTCGTTTAGAAAGCTATTTACGTAATTCTCATTGTTTTCAAAATTATACAAGTCTTCAAAGCCTGATGGGATATTAGCGGTATTGGCTGTGATTAAACAAGAGCTAAAAAAAAAATTATAGGCATTTGAACCATTAGAACTGTGAGATAACTCAAAATTGCCATTTCCATCTATAATACAATTTTTGAAATCGGCTTTAACTAAATCGATTCCTGTAGAACCGTTTTGTCCGTTTGGTTCAAAATTATTTATGGTAAGTGCTGCGCTTGGTCGGTAACTTTCTGTCCAATAATTGGCAATTGTAGTATGCGTAAAAGAATAACTTCCTCCTAAATTACAGTAGAGAGAGCTATTTCCTGCACTACCTAAAACTAAATTCTGGGCAGTTAAGACAACAGTTTTTCCCCATAAATTAATTTTAGAGCTATTGTAAATTTGAGAGTTTTTAATGTTCAAAGTAGGAGAGGAGAAGGAAGATTCTCCTTGGGCGAAAATACCTATGGTAGCATTTTTTAAAGTAAGATAGTTAATGGTATTATCAATACTACCGGTAGCTATGCGAATGCCCTCCCATTGGCCAGATACATCTCCATATTCTGGTTCTAAGCGATCTCCTTCAAATATCACTTCATTTTCAAGAAGTTGTTCGTCTGTGCTTAATGTTCCGTTAATAGCTATAGAACTTTCGGATTGCACAGCTATGCCAGAATTTTCATGAAAATATATTCTTGCTCCGGCATCTATAACCAACTTCTGTTCTTTGGGAATTACGGCAAATCCATAAATTATATAAGGTTTCTCATTTGTAAACTGTAATTGGTCTGTTTTAAGTTCAAAACCTGGAGATAGAATCTCATTACCATTGCTGTCAAAACCAATCGCGACCGATTGCTTTTGTCCATTCGAGTTATTTTTAGGGAAAAGAAAAATGGCATCTTGAACAAGCGTTACCAATGGTATTTGTTGGCTATTATTACCCTGACCAAATTGTAGTACATCTGTATATAAAAGTTGATTTACAGTTTCATCTTGAATATCTACAGTGGTCTCTATAAAGATATAAAGACTGTCTTTGGCCATTAGTGGGATATCTGCAAATGTCTTGCCTGCAACGCCATCTACGTTAAGCCTGTAAGAACTTGTTTCGCCTTGTTCCAGTCCTATAAAAGGAATTGAAATATCTTCTTTGCTGCGGTTGTATACTTTTAAACTATACGTACTACTACCAATATTTGCAAATACAGTGTCTAGGAAAACGGTATCTCTTGAAAATTCAAGACCTCCGGTGCTAGGGGTATATTCAAAATCCTTGCGGCATGAACCCAGAGAGATGATTATGGCAAGAAGTGTTATGACTTTTAAGTAGTACCTCATTTATATGCTCCAAATATCTAGCTCTTAATGGTGTAAAAACCATTTAAATTTAGTGTTGATGTCTAAAAGTATAGTCTTAACTGTTATGCAGTAGTGAAAAATTCTTTAATTTCATCTGATATGCGGGTGGGTCTATAGGTCTCAGCATTTAAAAGACACCATTCCGTGCTAGACTTTAATAACAGCTCGTTGGTCTTCTTATTGTGCATCTCTACAATACGTGTACAAACTGCGCCTTTACTTTTTTCAATATAGGTGCGCATTTCAATAACGTCATTTAATACCGCTGCACTTTTATAGGTAATATGATGGGTCATAACCACCCAAATAATTCCACTACGCATTTCCTCAGATGCGGCGTTCATCCAGTGTTCTTTAGAAATGTCTTGCATCCACTGTACATACCGCACGTTGTTTACGTGATCTAGATCATCTAGATCATCTTTTATTACGGTAATTGTTTTTTTATAGCTCTGCATTTATTTCTTTTGGATTTTCACCTCAAACATTTTGTCCCATTCCTTTCCGGTAACAAAAAACGTTTGTCTTTCAGGGTGGTATGCTATTCCATTAAGAACATTATCTGTATCACTCCAAGTGGTGTGATGGGTAACTTTGCTACTTAGGCCTCCAAAATTAATAACACCTTCAATAGCGCCGCTATTGGCATCAATAATCATTACGCTAGGTTTTTGATATACATTGGCATAGATTTTTCCATCTACATATTCCAGTTCGTTTGCACTATCATTAATAGACTTGTTGGTGACGGTTTCTATATGACCTTCTTCAACTAAGGTTTCTGGGTTTAGAAACCATATTTTTTCAGTTCCATCACTTTTATATAATTTTTTTCCGTCGTTCGTTAATCCCCAACCTTCTTTGCTTTCCCCGAATTGAAAATTATCAATTTTATCCAATGTCTTTAAATCGTAAATAAAGCCAACACCACTACGCCAAGTAAGCATATATATCTTATTGTTAAGAATGGTAATGCCTTCTCCAAAATAGGTTTGATCTAAATCTACTTGTTGTAAAACCTCACCTGATTTAAAATCTACTTTCCGTAGTGAAGACCTTCCCTTCTTACCAGTACTTTCGTAGAGGGTGTCGTTATGAAATTCAAGACCTTGAGTATATGCCTTATTATCATGAGGGTATTCTGCAATTATCTCGTAGGTATAAATCTCAGGAGCATTTGGCGCCAATAACTTAAGGTGCTTGGTAACCTCTACAGACGTATCGTCATAGGAAACGTTGGCCTTAAGTATTTTGTCCCCCAAGTGAGGCATGTTCAATGTAATTTTACCATCACTGACCGGTAATTCTTTTCCGTCTACAGTATAGGTTACGCTTTCTATGGTTTTGTCTTTCTTATTTTTAAGGGAAACTGCTACGTTTTGGTTTTGCTGAAAGCTTTTACTGTTTCCTTCTAATTGAATTTCGAATAGGGCTGAAGGGGAATTATCGCCTCCACAAGCCATAAAAAGCATTAAAAAAAGACAGAGCGGAAAAAACTTTAGAGTTGTCATCACAGAATTAAATTTGGTTATGCCTGATTTACAGGTGTTTTTAGTTGCACAAAAATAACGAACTCAAAACAAATTGTTGATATAAAAAATAGAATGTAAAACGATTGCGAAAGAAACAAAAGATTGTATATTTGCAGTCGGCAAGTCCTACACGACCAGCTCCTGTAGAATCCCCCAGGGTGGGAACGCAGCAAGGGTATACGGTCGTAGCGGTGCGATGTAGGTAGCTTGCCGATTTTTTTTAGCCTTAAATTCTTCAAAAAAATAGGCATCTTTCTTACTATTCTCTTTCAATAGCTCTTCAGCGTTTAATTTCTTTTCTACTACACTATATTATTGTTATTTTGCAACCTTATGGAGCAAAAAGTAGTATTGATCACGGGAGGTTCTTCTGGTATAGGAAAGTCTATAGGTTTGTACCTGAAATCCAAAGGGTTTAAAGTGTATGGAACCACTAGAAATTTAGCAAAACACGAACATTTTGAAATTTTTGATTTGCTTCAGCTAAATGTTTCTGATAAGGAGAGTATAGTTTCTGCCGTAAATAAAATTATAGCAAAGGAAGGAAGGCTAGATGTATTAGTAAATAATGCAGGAGTTGGTATTACCGGTCCTATAGAAGAAACACCTCCCGAGGAAGTTCATAAAGCTTTTGATACTAATGTGTATGGACCACTTAGAGTAGCGCAGGCTGTATTGCCCCAAATGCGTAAACAAAATGGGGGAGTGATAATCAATATTACTTCAATAGCAGGCTATATGGGTTTACCCTACCGGGGAATATATTCAGCAACAAAAAGCGCTTTATCAATTCTTACGGAGGCGCTACGAATGGAAACCAAAACTTTTGGGATTAAAATTGCCACTTTGGCTCCAGGAGATTTTGCTACAAATATTGCTGCAGGACGTTATCATTCACCTGTTTTGGAGAGCTCGCCATATAAAGAGCCTTATGGCAATACATTAAAAATGATGAACGAAGATGTGTCCAATGGCGATGATCCAATTTCAGTAGCGAAGCAAGTTCTTGGTATTATTGAAAGTTCCAACCCAAAGGTGCATTATAAGGTAGGTTCGCCCTTACAGAAATTTTCTGTAGTCCTTAAGAGTATTTTGCCAGATAAAGTATACGAGAAACTATTACTAAACCATTATAAGTTGTAATTTCGTTTTTCGAAATAAATGATTTCGAAAGCGTAGCAATTATCTAATTTTAAACCTAATAAACTCTAAAAAATGAAATTTTTTATAGACACAGCTAATTTAGATCAGATACGGGAAGCACAAGAACTTGGTGTTCTTGATGGCGTAACTACCAACCCGTCTTTAATGGCTAAAGAAGGTATTACAGGAAGAAACAATATATTAAAGCACTATGTAGACATTTGCAACATTGTTGATGGAGATGTATCTGCTGAAGTTATTTCCACTACTTACAAGGAGATGATTAAGGAAGGTGATGAGTTGGCTGAGCTACATGACCAAATCGTTGTGAAAATACCAATGATAAAAGATGGTGTTAAGGCATTAAAATATTTTTCTGACAAAGGAATCAAGACAAACTGTACTTTAGTTTTTTCTGCAGGACAAGCATTATTGGCTGCTAAAGCAGGAGCTACCTACGTTTCTCCGTTTATTGGAAGATTAGATGATATTTCTACAGATGGTCTTAACCTAATTTCTGAAATAAGACTTATTTATGACAACTACGGATTCGAAACTCAGATTTTGGCTGCCTCTATCCGTCACACCATGCACGTTATTGATTGTGCGAAACTTGGTGCGGATGTTATGACTAGTGGATTATCTTCTATTACAGGTCTACTTAACCACCCGTTAACTGATAGTGGTTTAGCTAAGTTCTTAGCAGATTACAATAAAGGAAACTAGTACATTGTACTTACCTAATGTAATTTAATTGCAATAGGGAAATAAAAAAAGGGATGCCATATGGCATCCCTTTTTTTATTCTATATTATTTAATTTTCTTAGAAGGAGGTGTAAACATTCGCAAATGCATCTACAATTACTTTATCATCTGTAATAATACATTTGTTAAGAGGGTAGATAACTAGTGATTTCGTAAGCTCTTCAAAGTCAGAAGAACGGTATTGGTTTGTTTGATCCAACCCTGAAATCTCTAACATGGCTTTCCAGTTAGTTTCTGAAGTTTTTATGTTGATACCTACATAAGAATACTCCGGTTTCTTTGAGGAAAGCTGTTCAATCCTTCTTTTAATATTTTCAAAATGCATTCTATCTGTGGCAGACCAAAAATAGAATACTGTTTTATTATTTTTAGCTGCTATTTGCTTTAATGTCATTGTGTCACCAGTTATACTGGTTACGGCAACATTAGGTATTTCTTTTTTAGGCTGAATGTTTTTAATGCCTTCGTACAAAGCATCAATCTCGCCCATGTGTTTGTTATTGTTACTAAGTTCTCTAAAACCAGCAATAAACTCTTCGTTGTTTTTTTCGGAATCATGAACCTTCAATAGATAATCAAAAGCTACATATCTAAAAAGGTTGTCTTTCAACTCTTTTTCCTGTACCAGACTATCTATAATATGCAGTTTGTGCTTATTAAAATGAAGCTGATTACGAACCACGTTATTTTTGATGGCACAGGCGTGAGAACAGGTCATATAAGACATGTTGCCAATGTGATTGATCATGAAATTGTAATAAGGTCTTAAATACGTTAAATCCTTATCATCAAAAATCAGATCTTTTCTGTAATCGTAAAAATTAGCAGGTAAATCATCTAATATTTTTTCTCCAGTAAGTCTTTTGTGCTTAAAAGGATATTCCTCTTTATAGGTGTTGTAATTATAATCAACACTGGCACTAGCAATCTTCAGCTCTTTTTTGGAGAGTTTACCTTCGGTAACTATATCGTTTAGTATCTCTAATTTTAGTTGTTTTAAAGAATCGATATTTCTTTCAAAATCAACAGGGTTCAACCTGTACATAGATCGGACAGAACTGGCTTCATCTTCATGCGCCAAAAAAACTTCTAAAAGAAAATTATTGAGTTCTTCTCCGTCTCCAGAAAAAACTAGGGATTCATCAAAATCCGAAGTATTTAGACGAACTACAAGACTATCTCCTTTTTCTAGATAAACATACTGTAATTCCGGGTCGTGGTTAAAATGATATAGGCCTTCTGTAATAGAATCAAGAGAGAAGGAAAAACGGTTGTCATCATCTAATTCCGCAGAATCTATAACCACATCTCCTTTAAGTAGTACGATGTAGTCACTGGTAGGATTAACAATTTCCCCCGAAAAAAACACACTGGGTGAACTTTTTTCTGCAGCACAACTTCCAAGAAAAGCAAAAAATAGATAGAGTAGTTTTCTATTCATATAAGTAATAGCTTACTATGTATTGCTCAAAATTAAACAACGCTTTGGCGGTTTGCTGTTAATAGCGAGTTAAAAATAAGAGGGTTGCGTTAAGGTTTAAGATGAAGTGAATGCTTTTTAAGTTTATTGGTTTAGGCCATTAAAATTCAGTATTTTTGCACGAATTTTAAAAAGAAATCTATGCTGTCGGTATCAAATCTATCCGTACAATTCGGAAAAAGGATCCTTTTCGATGAAGTGAACGTAACCTTTACTCAGGGTAACTGTTATGGGGTAATTGGAGCAAATGGAGCCGGAAAATCTACGTTTTTAAAAATTCTATCTGGACAGGTAGACCCTACTTCAGGTCATGTACATCTTGAGCCAGGTAAGCGTATGTCTATCTTGGAGCAGAACCACAACGCATATGACGAGTCTACAGTTCTAGAGACTGTTGTAATGGGGAATAAGCCGCTTTTTTCAATAAAGCAGCAAATTGACGCCCTTTATGCTGATTATACAGATGAAAACGCAGATAAGATTGGTGAGCTTCAAGTTCAGTTTGAAGAAATGAACGGTTGGAACGCAGATAGTAATGCCGCGGCGTTATTATCAAATTTGGGTATAACCGAAGAGTTTCATTACACCTTAATGGCAGATATAGATTCAAAACTTAAAGTTCGTGTGTTATTGGCACAAGCTCTTTTTGGTAATCCAGATGTGTTGATCATGGATGAACCTACCAACGACTTGGATTATGAAACTATTACTTGGTTAGAGAATTTCCTTGCCGATTATGAAAATACAGTAATTGTTGTTTCTCACGATAGACACTTTTTAGATTCCATTTGTACTAGCATTGCAGATATTGATTATGGTAAGATGAATGTGTATTCAGGTAACTATACATTCTGGTACGAAAGTAGCCAGTTGGCCTCACGCCAGAGAGCACAACAAAATAAAAAGGCAGAGGAGAAAGCGAAAGAATTACAGGAATTCATTGCTCGTTTTAGTGCCAACGTAGCAAAAAGTAAGCAAGCTACATCAAGAAAAAAAATGTTATCTAAGCTAAAGATAGAAGATATTAAGCCTTCTAGTAGAAGGTATCCTGCCATTATCTTTGAAAGAGAACGTGAAGCAGGAGATCAGATATTGAACGTAGAAGGGCTTTCTGCTAAGTCAGAAGATGGCGATTTACTTTTTGAAAATGTAAATCTAAACTTAGCAAAAGGAGATAAAGTTGCTATTATTTCTCGTGATTCAAGAGCAACAACTGCTTTCTATGAAATAATTAATGGTCATAAGAAAGCTGAGAAGGGTGAATTCCAGTGGGGTATTACTACTACCCAATCCTATTTGCCTGCAGATAATTCAGACTTCTTTAAGGAAGACATAAGTTTGGTAGACTGGCTTAGACAATGGGCTAAGACAGAAGAAGAAAGAGAAGAAGTTTATATCCGTGGTTTTTTAGGTAAAATGCTTTTTAGTGGTGAAGAGGCCCTAAAAACTTGTACCGTACTTTCCGGAGGTGAGAAGGTGCGTTGTATGTTGAGTAGAATGATGATGCTCAGAGCTAACGTAGTAATGTTAGATGAGCCAACGAATCACTTAGATTTAGAGAGTATTACCGCATTTAATAATAGCCTTAATAATTTTAAGGGAACGGTTATGTTTACTACTCATGACCACCACTTTGCACAGACGGTTGCCGATAGAATCATTGAGTTGACCCCTAAAGGCAACATAGATAGATATCTGGCGTTTGATGAATATATGTCTGACAAGACATTACGGGAGCAACGTAATAAAATGTACGTTGCAACGGTATAACTTTTGTTAAACCTGTATTCTTAAATGATGTAGTGGGCGTTTTTTAAATTGAAGGACCCAAACCTTCAATTTAAAAAAGGTCCATTCTGTTCAATTGGCATCTTGCCAACTTGGGCCATTTAAGGAACATTAAATTGCAACAGATGAAAACCTACAATCTATTCTACGCCTGTATGGCATTATTAGTCCTTATGGGCTGCAGTAAAAATGATAGTGACGATCTTGGCGAGAGCGAAGAAAAAAATAATCTTCAGGCCAACTACACTTTAATCGTCAATAATCAAGGTAGCCTTAGTGGCACGCTGTTTAATGTAGAAGACGAAGCATTCACTATAAAACCAGAGGAAAGCAAATTTGCCGCAATGGCACTTCCTGAGCTATCTTTTGAAGAGAATAGTGTATTAACTACCTATAGTAAAAAGACCAATTGTAGTGGTATGCTAACTATTCATGATTTTAATGATGATAGTAATAAGAGCTATGATGTCTTTTCTGATTTAGGAGCTTGTAATCTAACGGCAAAATCTATAGCGCGTGAAGAAGATAAGCTTTATATAGCATATGAACTTCAGGTAAGTTCTACGGTAGATGAGTTTTATGTCCGTGTTTTGGATGTATCAACTTCCGAACCTATTTTTGTTGATGTAGAACTAGATCAAAGACCTATTGAGTTGGCTTATGCAAATAAGAGATTGTTTGTGCTAGGGGTTGATGAAGAAGTTACAGGAGAAAATTCCATTACGGTAATTGATGCTAATGTAAATAGTATTATACATAGCCAATTAGTTGGGTTTGATGTAAGACGTATTTTTACAAATCCAGAAGACAATATTATTATTAGTTATGATAATTTGCATAGCACGTTGAACAGTGGAACTATGTCTATTTCTTATACTAGCTATGGAGAAGGCAAGGAGCCAAATTTTACAACGTCATCCTCATTACATTTTGATAGTGAAGGTAAGATGTACTATCAAATGACACCAACAGCATATAGTACTTTTCCTGTTATACCGGCTATCTATGATTTCAGCAAGAATTTAACCGTTCTATATGCTTACGAAAATTTCATGACAGAAACTCAGCTTAATTTTGAATTCAATGTTGAAAAAACAACAATGGTAAGTTATGACGAAGAAAACAACTTAATGTTAATTGGATATAAAAAGACAAGTGGAGCTAACAAAGGTGGCATATTGCTAATTAAGCCGGCTCCTGAACCAGAACTGTTAAACAGTATGGATGTTACGGGTATACCGACAGCTATTTTTATAAATTAATTTAGCCCACATTATAAAATATAAAAAGGCATTCTACACTTCAGTAGAATGCCTTTTTTTGCTTGAAATATAGTCTAAGGTCAAGAATTAAAGTATTTGCTGTTCCAAATAGCATTGCTAAAATTTTTGCCTAAGGCAAAGCCATAAAAGATAACAACCGCAGCTGAACATTTGAACATAAAAAAGAAAATTATAAAAAACTGAGCGCTGGTGCTATTCTTGGAGAATAAACCATCGGGAATAGATAAGGCTATTAAATAACTTAGCGCAACTACAAGGCAAGTTAAGTTTATAATATTTTTAAAAGGCCACATTAGCCATTTTCTTAGTGGGTGAAGGTCGTTTCCCCATTTGTGAATAAGATAGAAATAATTGTTGCCAATAGGAGCAAACATAATGGGGTCATCCTTATCTTCTAATTTAAAAAGTTTGGAAGGAGCAAGAATTCTAAAACCTTTTAGCTCTGTATCATGTGTTGTTTCAATTCTTTTTATTTCTGCTATAGCTTCTGCAGGTATTTCCCCTTTAAAGTAATTTGAAGGAAGAAAACGGAGTCTATAATCAACGCAAATTTTCTTTATTTGGTCAACGTGATAAATCCGATTTGTTTGTAAGAGGTCAAGGTTAAAAGAATTGGTTAGAGAAGTGTCTTTCTCTTTAAGATTATCAGCAATTTCTTCTCGACTTTTAGCGTCTTGCTCTAAGATTTGGTATAATTCGTTCAAGAACATTGTTTGGTCTTTCTCACGTACCATTTCGCTAAGTTTCTCTTCTAGATTTACTTTGTTTAGGAGCATAAAATACGGGGTATATCTCAAATTTAGAGAATTTTATAACTAGAAGGAGAATAGAATTCATAAGCATTTGTTAATAATTTGTTAATAATTAACATTTGAATGCGACTATATGTCAGTATAGATAGGATATATCGTAACTTGTCGGGGTATTTGAACCGTTAATCGACCGTTTTAACAACTCCCTGCTTAATTTATATGAAAAATCTTACTAAAGTCTTCTCTTGCGCTCTATTCTTTGTTTTTTTATCAACTAATGCTCAAGAAACGGTAAGCACATCAACTTCAAGTTACAATAAGGCTCATAGTAATAAATCCATAGTTAATTCTACCGCGACTTCTAAAAATCACCAAACTCTTTTGGCGGTAATGAAGGCTGCAGATTTAGAAGATTTATTAGACCATGCTGGTCCATTTACTGTATTTGCTCCTTCAGACCTTGCATTTGCTAATCTAGCAGGAAGATCGGTAGAGGAGTTATTGGATCCAAAAAATAGAAAAGAATTAAGGGATTTGTTGACTTACCATATTGTAGCGGGACAAATTACTGCTTCAAAAATATTAAAGGCCATGTGTAGAGGAGAAGGTAAGGCAACCTTTACTACAATTCAAGGTGGCATTATTACGGCCACTATGGAAGGAATAGATATAATTCTAAACGATGCCTTTGGGAATACCGCAACTATTGTAGTTGCAGATTCCAAGCAGCGTAATGGCGTTATTCACGAAATTGATAGTGTTATTCTTCCAGGGAAAATTTAAGAGCTTTCTTAATTCTCCCCTTTTTCTTAATTATCTTAATTCCGCTCCTAACTCGTTTTGGTAGGTTTTCTCTAGTTTACCCATTATACGGTCTATTTGTTTGTCCGTTAATGTGCGTTGGCTATCCTGTAAAGTGAAACTAACCGCGTAAGATTTTTTTCCTTTAGGAAGTTTATCTCCTGTATAAACATCAAATAGGTTGATGTTCTTTAATAGTTTCTTTTCTGTCTTTCTTCCTAGTTCATAAACCTTTTGGAAACTAACGGATTCATCTAGTAAAAGAGCGAAATCTCTTTTTACCTCAGGATATTTAGGTATTTCGCGATAAGTAATGCTATTTTTCTCAGCAAGAGCTATTACGTTACTCCAATTAAAATCAGCATAAAGAACCTCTTGTTTTATGCTCATATGTTTAAGGATGGACTTTTTAACTATTCCAAAAGAGACCAATTCTTTAGAACCTACATTTAAGCTCAAGCCTTCTGAGAATAAAGTGTTAGAAGTTGGCGCGGGAGTAACATCAGATATACCTAAGCGATTTAAAATATTGGTCACTATAGATTTTGAGTAAAAGAAGTCGTTTGTCTTCTCGGTACCGGCCCAACCACCTTCATGACGGTTTCCTGTCAAATAGAGGCAAAGGTGTTTGTCTTCAATATATTTTGATTTTTTCTTCTCGTATGTTTTACCAAATTCAAATAACTTCAGATTAAGTTTCTTTCGGTTATTATTGTATAAGATAGTTTCAAGGCCTGTGAACAACATAGAACGTCGTAAAACAGAAAGGTCGTTACTCAACGGATTCAACATTTTTACGCTCTCCTCAGTTGAATTATCGTCTAATAATTCAGCATTCCCCGGAGCCGTTAAACTGTTGGTCATGATTTCATAAAAACCTTGGGAAGCCAAAAAGTCTCCAATTATGCTTTGAAGCTTATAGTCATCAAACTTAGAAACAGGTGCTGTAGAAGCGTTTAATTTTGTTCCAAAATTGATATTGTTATACCCGTAAACACGTAAAATCTCTTCAATAACATCTACTTCACGCTGTACATCAACCCTGTAACTAGGTATTGATAGGCCAAGACCAGCTTCGGTAACGCTTTTCACTTTAATGTCTAGCGATGCCAAAATTGATTTAATAGTGTCTTGCGGAATTTCTTCTCCAACAAGGGAATGCGTTTTCTTGAAGGTTAGAAAAACTTGGTGCTCATCAAACCTTTTAGGATAAAAATCAACAATATCAGAAGTAATATCACCTCCGGCAATTTCTTTTATCAATAAAGCGGCACGTTTAAGTGCGTATTCTACATTTTCAATATCAATACCTCTTTCAAACCTAAAAGAAGCATCAGTATTCAATCCGTGTCTTTTGGCAGTTTTTCTAATCGCTACAGGATTAAAATAAGCACTTTCAAGAAAGATAGAAGTCGTTTTTTCTGTAACACCAGTATTTATACCACCAAAAACTCCGGCAATACACATTGGTTTTTCAGAATCACAAATCATTAAATCATCTTCATGTAGCTCTCGTTCTTCACCATCTAATGTCATGAACTTAGTTCCGGCAGGCAGTGTTTTTACAACTATCTTTTTACCGTGAATGCGATCTGCATCAAAAGCATGCAAAGGTTGCCCTAAATCATGTAGAACGTAGTTAGTTGCGTCTACAAGGTTATTCATAGGATTGATGCCTATTGCGCGCAATCTGTTCTGTAACCAATCAGGTGAAGGTTTAACCACTAAATTACTTAGCGTAATACCTGCATAACGTGGCACAAGCTTACTGTCATCTACTTGAACCTGAAGTTTAAGTGAACGGTTATCTATATTAAAATGACTGATAGAAGGTGTAATCAGTTCTTTGGTAATTTCTTTTTGCTTTAAACCGGCCTTTAAATCTCTTGCTACACCAAAATGGCTCATAGCATCTGCGCGGTTAGGGGTTAGGCCAATTTCAAAGACCTCATCTATTTCTACGTCAAAAACCTCGGAACAAGGTGTACCTGGTTTCAATTTGGAATCTAGAACAAGTATACCATCATGGCTAGAGCCTAGCCCTAGTTCATCTTCGGCACATATCATACCGTGGCTTTCTTCTCCTCTAATTTTTCCTTTTCCTATTTTCCAAGCTTTTCCTTCTGGAGTATATAGTACGGTGCCAACAGTAGCCACAGGAACTTTTTGATCCTTGGCAACATTAGGGGCGCCACAAACTATTTTTACGGGTGTACCAGTTCCTACATCTACGGTAGTAATTTTTAGTTTATCGGCATTAGGGTGCTTTTCGCAAGTAAGAACATGTCCTACTACAATACCCTTTAATCCGCCTTTTATAGACTCAAAAGGGATGATTCCCTCTACTTCAAGACCTAAATCGGTTAAAAGTTCTCCTGTTTTTTTGGAATCCCAATCAAGTTTAAGGTAATCTTTTAACCAGTTGTATGAAATCTGCATCGGTAAGTTTTAGTGGCGGTAAAGATAAAACAATGCATTAAGACATTCAATATACAGCGCTACTGAATTACTCATTTTTTTGTTGTAAGTTTTCGGGTTTTATTACGATTGTTAAAGAAAAGAGGTGATAATGAAGAAATTGATTTTTTTATTGGTAATTGGAGTAGTATTGGTTTCCTGTAACGAAGAAAAAACTAGTGAGCTTGCTCAAGGTGATTGGCTGGGGCAATTAGAAGTGATGGATGGTGAGAAACTTCCTTTTAATTTTAATCTTTTAAAAGATGCGAGCGGTTCATATGTGATGGAAATTTATAATGCCAGCGAAGTGATAAAGGTGGATGAGATTACGATTAACGGAGATTCCATACGCATTCAAACACCTGTTTTTGAAGGATATATTGTTGGGAAGTTTAGTCAGAAGCGTATAAAAGGTGATTTTATTAAGGAGAGCTTGGATAGGGTAGTTCCTTTTGAAGCTTTCTATGGAGAGAAAGAGCGTTTTACTGTTGATCAACCACCTGCTATAAATGTATCCGGTATTTGGGAAACCGAATTTAGCCAAGGTACTCCTGACAGTTATATGGCAAAAGGAATTTTTGCAGAGAATGGAGATAAGGTAACGGGAACGTTTAGAACCACTACCGGAGATTATAGATATCTGGAAGGTGTGGTTACTGGAGATTCGTTAAAACTGTCTGCTTTTGATGGGGCACATGCATTTTTGTTCTTAGCTAAAGTTACAGATAGCACCCTTAATGGTATTTTTTATTCTGATAAGCATTTTCAAGAACCATTTGTAGCCAAGCGAAACGACAGTTTTGAATTGCCAGAGGCAGACTCGCTCACTTTTTTAAAAGAAGGCTATGATAAACTAGCTTTCTCATTTCCAGATACGGAAGGAAACATTGTGTCATTGACGGATACAAAGTTTCAAAATAAAGTTGTGCTCGTACAGATTATGGGGTCTTGGTGTCCAAATTGCTTGGATGAGACTAAATTCTACGTCAATTATATGAAAGATAATAGGGTAGAGGGTATGGAGATGGTAGCCCTTGCTTTTGAGTATGCTAAAACTGCAGAACTTGCGAATAAGAGCATTGAGCGACTTAAAGAACAGATAGGTGTGGATTATCCTATCTTATTAGCGCAGTATGGAGCATCTGATAAAGAAAAGGCTCAACAAAAATTACCGATGTTAAATAAGGTTCTTTCTTACCCAACTACCGTTTTTATTGATAAAAAAGGGAATGTAAGAAAGATTCATACAGGATTTAATGGTCCGGCTACTGGTGAAAAGTATACGCGTTTTAAAAAGGAATTTGACACCTATGTTAAAATGCTATTGAACGAATAATGGTTATATAATTGTAGATTTTCCTAGGCCAATATTCTCGTCATTTATACTCTGATTTTCATCTGATTCAACAATGTTTTCGGAAATGAAATCACCCACATAATCGGTTCCGTATTTACTGCTTCCTAGAACATCTGCGGTAACTACTTTTTTCACGAAAGATTTGTGAACAGCGGCTACGATAGCGTTGGCTTCTTCATTAAGGTTGAAATGTTGTAATAACATAGCTGTGCTTAAAATAGAAGCGACAGGGTTAGCTATATTTTTTCCTTTTGCTTGTGGGTATGAACCGTGAAAAGGTTCAAACATGGCATTATCAATTCCTGCCGAAGCAGAAGGTAACAAGCCAACAGAGCCAAGAATAACACTGCCTTGGTCAGATAGAATATCACCGAACATATTGTCTGTTAAAACCACATCAAACTGGCGCGGGTTCAACATCATTTGTACGGCTGCATTATCTATAAAAAGACATTCAAATTCTACATCTGGGTAACTTTTAGAAATTTCTGTTACCGTCTTACGCCAAAGTCTAGAAGTTTCCAGCACATTTGCCTTATCTACTAAGGTTAGTTTTTTTCTTCTTTTTTTGGCTGACTTAAAAGCAAGGTGTGTGATGCGACTGATTTCACCTTCAGAGTAGGTACAAAGGTCAGAGGCAGTGGTGCCATCTTCGCTTAAAGTTTTTTGTCCAAAATATATTCCACCTGTAAGTTCTCTGAAAATAACCATATCGGTATTTTCAACAATGTTTCTTTTTAATGGTGAATTCCCCAAAAAGGCAGGAAACATTTTTATGGGTCTGATGCTGGCAAAAAGACCTAGCTCTTTACGTATTCTCAATAGACCTTGTTCCGGTCTTACTTTAGCTTCAGGATTGTTGTCGTACTCTAAAGAACCAATAGCACCCAAAAGAATAGCATCAGATGCTTTACATAATTCCAAAGTTTTATTTGGCAAAGGTTTTCCGGAACCGGATATAGCAATAGCTCCAAAAGGAGCTTCAACAAGTTCAAACCTGTGGTTGAACGTTTCTTCGATCGCTTTTAGGCATTTTACAGATTGGGCCAATACTTCGGGACCAATACCGTCACCGCCAAGGAGGGCAATTTTTAGTTGCATCTAGAGAATTTTTAGTGTGCCAGATTTAAAAAACTACAAAAAAGGAGTTTAAATCATAGGGGGCTAAGATTAAAAATTTTAATGACATAATCGCCAAAAAAACATTAAAATATAAATGATGAATTCTCTAGAGTATTCGCTATTAAATACTTTCGATAGTAATATTGCTAGCTTCTATGATTTTTGGAATGTCTTGGTCTGTAATTTCCTTGTTTTCATCAGCAAACTTCAAGAACTCTTGATACACCTCATCAAGCTGAAGTTTCGTTAATTCAAATCCTACTAATTTAGCTCTATAAGCCAAAGCTGCTCTACCACTTCTAGCGGTAAGTACAATAGAAGATTCGTTTACACCAACATCTGCAGGATCAATAATTTCATAGGTTTCCCTATTCTTAATGACACCGTCTTGGTGAATTCCAGAACTATGGGCAAAAGCGTTAGCACCAACAATAGCTTTGTTAGGCTGTACCATCATTCCCATTTTTTGAGAAACCATCTGGCTCGTATCAAAAAGTAATTTACTGTTGATGTTCGTATCTAAGTTTAAGCTAGGATGTTGTCTTAAAATCATTACCACTTCTTCCAAAGAAGTATTTCCTGCTCTTTCACCAATACCGTTAATAGTACATTCTATTTGACGGGCACCATTAATTACACCGGCAATTGAGTTTGCTGTTGCCAAACCTAAATCATTATGGCAGTGGCAAGAAAGTATAGCTTTATGAATTCCGGTTACGTTTTCTTTAAGGTATTTTATTTTTGCTCCGTACTCATCTGGCAAACAATAGCCTGTTGTATCAGGAATGTTCAACACAGTGGCGCCAGCTTTTACGACAGCTTCGCAGACTCGTGCCAAGAATTCGTTATCTGTACGGCCAGCATCTTCAGCATAAAATTCTACATCTTCAACAAAGGTTTTAGCATAACTAACGGCATCAATAGCACGCTCTATTATGGCATCTTTGTTGGAGTTGAACTTATATTTTATATGAGAATCAGAGGTACCTATTCCTGTATGGATACGCGCTCTCTTAGCATATTTAAGAGCCTCGGCAGCTACTTCAATATCTTTACGTACCGCACGTGTAAGTCCACAAACTGTTGCATTCTTAACGAGTTTTGATATTTCGGTAACAGATTTAAAATCACCAGGACTTGATACGGGAAAACCAGCCTCAATAATATCTACACCTAAAAAGTCTAACCTTTCGGCAATGACCAATTTTTGTTCTGCATCTAATTTACAACCGGGTACCTGTTCACCATCACGAAGCGTTGTATCAAAAATTTGTACCTTATCTTTACTCATTATATCTTGTAGTTTAGCTAACTTAGGAACTGCTTGCAACTTTTATCTTGTCTACAAATATCATATTTTGTACTGTTATATCAACATTTTTAATAACCTTAGCCCTGTCTTTTACTAAAAAAGGGATTTGATTACCGTACAATGGCCTATATGTTATGTTTTAAACAAAAAATAGCAATAAAGTTCAATACGAATATATAACCAATAGAACGAACCACCTAGTACATGCATAAAATAGTACAATGTTAAGCTGGTTTTCAGGGTATATAAAACACTGATATTAAGTAAATTAAATAATATTTTTTACGATGACAAATGCGCATAGAGATGCTTTGTTCGTGCTGGTAAAATCCCTTTCAAAATCGGAAAAGCGCCAATTCAAATTATATGTAGGGCGTTTAGGGGTGAATACTGATGCTAAATTTCTAGCATTATTCAACCTAATGGATAAAATTAGAAAGTATGATGAGAAGGTGATTTTAGAGACCGGTATTGTCAAAAAAGCGCAATTATCTAATCTTAAAGCACATCTTTATAAGCAAATTTTAGTCAGTTTAAGACTAAATCCCGTGAATCAGAATTTTCGGGTGCAGATTCGTGAGCAGCTAGATTTTGCGACAATTCTTTATCAAAAGGGACTTTATAAACAAAGCTTAAAAATTCTTGATAAGGCAAAATCTACTGCCATAGAGAATGAGGAGAAGAATATTGCCTACGAAATAGTGGAGTTGGAAAAAATTATTGAAACTCAATACATTACACGTAGTATTCCGGATAGGGCAGATGAGCTAGCTATACAGGCTAAAGAACTTTCTGCTCAGAATGTTATGACTAGTAAACTGTCTAACCTATCGTTGCAACTGTATGGCATTATGCTTAAAGTTGGTTATGTTAGAAGTGATGAGGATTATACGCGTGTTAAAAATTATTTTGAGAAACATTTACCAAAATACCAATTAAAGGATTTAGGCTTTAGAGAAAAATTATGGTTATACAAGGCGCACCTTTGGTATAGTTTTTTGACCCAAGATTTTCTTTCTTCTTATAAGTATGCCAGTAAATGGGTAGACCTTTTTTACGAGCATGAAGAGCAGATAAACCTGAATCCGGTTTTCTTCTTAAAAGGAAACCATTACTTGCTAGAATCTATATTCTATGTAAAATACAGTTCGCATTTTAGAGAAGTATTAGATCGCCTTGAAACGGTGGTAGGTAGTACCGATTTTCCTAAAAATGATAATATTTCTTCTTTGGCTTTTTTATACATAAATGCCAATAAACTGAACCTTCATTTTTTAGAGGGTACGTTTAATAAAGGGGTATATCTCGTAAAAATTATAGAGTACGGAATTAATAAACATAAGGATAGAATAGATGCGCACCATATTATGGTGTTGTACTATAAAATTGCTTGTTTGTATTTTGGTATAGGTGATAATAAAACCTGCATTCAGTACCTTAAAAAAATTATAAATAACAAAAACCTCAAAATGCGCGAGGATTTGATGTGTTTTGCCAGAGTTTTAAGCTTGGTTGCACATTATGAAGCGGGTATGGATTATCACTTGGAAATTCAGCTTAAGAGTACTTATAAGTTCTTGTTGAAGATGAACGACCTTCATGCCGTTCAGAAAGAGATGATTAAGTTTCTTAGAAACTTGGGTAACATTTTCCCTAGCGAGCTAAAAAACGAATTTCAAAAACTACACACGGAACTGAAGAAATACGAAAATCACCCGTATGAAAAGAGGGCTTTCTTATACTTGGATATTATTTCATGGTTGGAGAGTCACCTAGAAAACAGGCCTGTGGCAGATATTATTCGTGAAAAGGCTATGGCCGTAAAGAGATAGCATTTGGATTCAGGTACTTCGTTTAATCTAAAGAATTTTCTGGAAATCAATTTGGCAATGGTACTCTTGAGTACTTCTGGCCCTTTGGGTAGATTCATAGAGCTACCAGTGGCCGTTACCATAGGTATCCGTTCTTTTATTGCGCTGGTTTTATTATTTCTCTACTGTCGTTTTAAAGGTATCTCCTTTGGTTTGAGTAGTAAGGATAGGGGACCAATACTCATAAGTGGTGTTCTTATGGGATTGCATTGGTTGGCCTATTTTGTAGCGTTACAAAAATCTAATGTGGCTATAGGTATGCTTTCGTTATTTACATATCCTGTAATTACGGCTTTTCTAGAACCATTATTTTTGAAAACTAGATTTCAAAAAATGCACTTGCTTCTGGGTTTTTTGGTTCTCTGCGGTATATATTTTCTGGTTCCAGATTTTAGTTTTGAAAATAGCTCAACCGTTGCTATTGGCTTTGGAGTATTCTCGGCGCTCTGTTATGCCGTGCGTAATCTTATGTTGAAAAAGCAGGTGAGTAGGTATGAGGGGTCTGTTCTAATGGCATACCAAATGGCGGTAATATGTTGTATGCTTATACCTGCTTTCTTTTATTATGACTTAGAAACGGTTCCAAGTCAATGGCAAGGAATATTAGGATTGGCAGTTGTTACCACCGTTTTTGGACATACCATGTTTGTAAACTGTTTTAAATACTTCTCTATTACAACCATTAGTATTTTAAGTAGTATTCAACCTGTTTATGGTATTCTGATTGGTGCTTTGTTACTTTCTGAGATTCCTGCGTGGTCTACAGTAGTTGGTGGATGTTTAATATTAATTTCTGTGATAGTAGAGAGTGTTCGGTCATATCGTTGAGAGCACAATAAAATATGTGGTCTAGACTTTAGTCATAACCTTAAAAGAGCAATGTTTTAGAAAAAGTTCATTTACAATTCCTCTGTTCAATCTATATTTTTATTAAAAGCTTGTTTACCTCCAACGTAGGTTTGTAAAACTTTTACATCCTTTAGTTTTTCAGGTTTTATGGTTAACAAATTCTCATTTAGAATGACAAAATCCGCTAGTTTTCCTGGTTCCAAAGTCCCCTTTATATTTTCATCAAATGAGCTGTAAGCGCCATTTTGGGTATACGCAGTTAAAGCTTGCTCAATATTAATTTTTTGTTCTGGAACCCAGCCTCCAAGGTTTTTATTATCTAGGGTTTGACGGGTAACGGCCGCATACATGCCATAAAGAGGAGAGGCAGGTGCAACAGGCCAATCACTGCCAAAAACTAAGGTTGTATTTGCATCTAATAACGACTTAAAAGCATAGGTGGTTTTTATACGTTCCGGACCAATAAGTTCCTCTGCCCATCTACCATCATCAATAGCGTGATATGGTTGTACACTGGCAATAACATTCAGTTTTGAAAAGCGTTTGATGTCTTCTGTTGTTAAATGCTGGGCGTGCTCTATTCTTAATCTTCTATCCTTATTGCCGTTCTTTTTAATAACACGCTCATAGATATTTAACAATTTGTTATTTGCTCTGTCACCAATAGCGTGGACGGTAACTTGTAAGTCTTTGTTATCTGCATTTATAATTTGACTAAACAAACTATCCTCATTTACAATGAACAGACCGTTGTCATCTAATTTATCAGAATAGGGTTCGTTAAAGGCAGCGGTATGAGAACCTAAAGAGCCATCAACAAAACTTTTGAGTAACCCGTTTTTCAGCCATTTTTCGCTTTTGTCCGTTTTGGATACTGATTCCCATTTATAGAGTGGTTCTGCGGTATACATCCTTACTTTTAACTTGTTATTGGTGTACATTTTCTGGGCTACTTCAAAGCCGCCTAAACTATCCACATCATGAATAGTAGTAACGCCTTGAGAAAGCAAATAATTTTGGGCAGTATTAATTGCATCCTCTTTCTCCGAAATGGAAAGAACAGGAATTTTATTCAACACTAAATACATGGCTTTGCTTTTTAGAATGCCTGTTGGGTTTCCTTCTGAGTCTTTTACGATTTCTCCGTTTTCAACATCGGGAGTATTTCTGTCTATTCCTGCTATTTTTAGAGCTGCTGAATTGGCTAAAATCATATGACCGTCCATTCTGTAAATGGCTACAGGGTTGTCTGTGGTAAACTCGTCAATCCATTCCTTACTAGGTAGTTCGCCTCCCCAAAGTGTGTGGTCCCAATTCCCTTCTACTATCCATTGGTTAGGTTTAATTTTTTTAGCAAATGAAGCTATTCTATCAATGAATTCTTGTTGAGTTTTAGTATCTCTTAGCTGAACACTTAAAAGACTATTTCCGCCCATTAATAAATGAACATGGGCATCTATAAACCCTGGTGTAATAAAGTTTCCGTTAACATCTAGTATTTCGGTAGATTCTCCTTTAAATTTTTCTAAATCTTTGAATGAGCCAATAGCTAAAATGGAATCTCCTTTAATGGCCATTGCCTCTGCTTTTGGTGACTCTGGATTCCCTGTCCATATTGTAGCATTGGTAACCAGAAGGTCTGCTTCTAGATTATTCGTTTTACAAGAGATTAAGGATATAGTGATTAAAAGAGAAAAGAAAATTTTTTTCATTTTTTACGGGAATTAAAATAACTCAGATGTTATGAATAATGTTGAAGTAGGAGATGAATTCAAGCATCAACTTAGCTCTAAAGAAAAGTTTAATTATATCATAAATTTACACAAACCTTATGAATAAATTAGCATGCAGAAATTTAGGAGGCCAATCTAAATTGATTTGAATTCCCAAAATTTATTCTTAGGCAAAGGAGCCTCAAAAGTTTTTAATTCTTCAGAACCTGGTAATTGGTAGGTAAGTTTCCACGCGTGAAGGCAAACGGAAAGGGGAAGGTAAGACTGATCGGAACCATATTTTTCATCCCCAATAATAGGAAGGCCTAAATGGGCTAATTGTGCTCTTATTTGATGGAATCTACCGGTTTTTGGCTTTAGCTCTAGTAAATAACCAAAATCGTTATGGTCTATAAGTTTATAGGAAAGAATACATTGTAGCGATTCTTTTGATTTAGTTTGGACTATGTCCGCTCTTTTTTCTTGATTGTTTTTGACAAGAAAATTCACCAAATTCCCTTTGCTCTTTTTGGGTTTATTTTTGACAATTGCTAAATACGTTTTTTGAACCTTACGTTTGGCAAATAGGTCATTGAATTCTACAAGAATGCTTTTCTTCTTTGCAAAGACCAATACGCCACTTGTTACACGATCTAACCTGTGTATCACTCCTATGTAAGGCTTCCGTTTGCTTTTTAAGAGGTGATTGAGAACTTGACTTTCTACAGTACAATCTTCGTAAGGACTTTTTTCACTTATAAGACCAGACTTTTTATTAACGACTATATAATCGTTGTTCTCATATACTATTTCAAGATTCGTCATTAATAGTTTTAGTTGCGAATTTCAAAAGTAATACTAATACATTTTAGATGTATAATTCCCAGCTGGATTATTGAGTGTTGACATGCTTCAATTAGCTATTGGAAGATAAATAAGGGTTAATTATTTCTCTTCATTCTCATTCCCTTCATTAATCCCAGGAGTAAAACTTCCTCCTTGATATTGGTTAATAAGACCATCACCTAATTTCTGAAATTCTTCATTTTGTGCCATTTGGCGGACTTTTACAGGGTCAAAATCACCATTAAAATAAAGGAAAGAACCGTTCTGGTTATTGTTATTGTAAATCAATATTTCTTTTACGGCATCACGCTTTTCTCGGATACTCACAACATTCCTTTTTAGCTCGTCATTCTTACGGTACACTTCAATAAAAGAGTTGCCGGTAATACCGTTCATTTGCTTGTTTAAAAATTCAGATTTTTCTGCTGTAGTGCTAGGGAAGGACATATAACGTAAATCTCTAGTGTTGCCTACCAATGATTTCATCTCCGGAGAAATATTGCCAATTAGGGAAAGCATAAAACGGGGTACGCGTACCGCTGTTACATGATTGTCTTCTTTGTGGGCGTTGTAAAAGGTGTCAATTGAATTATAGGTGCTACAAGATGCTAGCAGCACAAGACTGCAAATGAATAGTGTTCTCTTAATCATGGTCTAGTGTTTATACAGTTAAATATACTGTTTTTAACAACAAGCGTTCCAAACTGGGTCTTCCGGTGGTTTGGCCACGATTTCTATAGGTTCTTTTCGAACAGGGTGAATAAAGGAAAGTCTGCGTGCATGTAAGTGTATACTTGCATTAGGATTGCTACGGTCAAAACCATATTTAAGGTCGCCTTTTATGGGGCAACCAATAGCAGCTAATTGTGCTCTAATTTGATGATGGCGCCCGGTATGCAAGTTAATTTCAAGAAGATAGTACCGGTCCAGTTTTTTAATCACCTTATAATCTAGAATGGCTTTCTTACTTTCCGGAATTTCTTTAATATGAGCGTACGACTTATTCTGTTTATTGTTTCGCTTTAACCAGTGGGTAAGTGTATCCTCGTTCTTTTTTGGTAGGTTCTTGACAATGGCCCAATAGGTCTTTTTCGCCTCTTTTTCTGCGAACAGCTTATTTAGACGAGGCAAGGCTTTAGAGGTTTTTGTAAATACAACAATACCGGAAGTAGGGCGGTCTAGCCTGTGGGCAACACCTAAGTAGACATTGCCGGGCTTATTGAATTTCTCTTTAATGTAAAGCTTAACGACCTCGCTTAAGGGCATATCACCAGTCTTATCGCCTTGAACAATATCACCGGGCCGCTTATTAATGGCGATTAAGTGATTGTCTTCAAACAATACCAATAGATTTTTTGGGTCGGAAATAACTTTATCGGCCACTAGAACAAAGGATTAGAGTTTAGAAAAATGCAATTAATACTGCTCCTCGTCGTTCGGGAAATCCTTGCTTTTTACATCGGTAACATATTGAGAAATAGCATTACCCATTTCTTCGTATAGGTTCATGTAACGGCGTAAAAACCTTGGATTGAACTCGTGTGTCATTCCCAATAAATCGTGAATAACAAGTACTTGCCCATCCGCATGCTTACCTCCACCAATACCTATGGTAGGTATAGAGATACTTTCAGAAACTTTCTTGGTCAAAGCAGCCGGTATTTTCTCCAATACAATAGCAAAACAACCTAATCTTTCAAGAAGTTTGGCATCTTCAATTAGTTTTTCGGCTTCTTCTTCCTCTTTGGCACGAACGGTATAGGTCCCAAATTTATAGATGGATTGTGGAGTAAGTCCTAAATGACCCATAACAGGAATACCTGCTTTTAGTATCTTTTTAACCGACTCTTTTATTTCTTCTCCTCCTTCAAGTTTTACAGCATGGCCACCACTTTCTTTCATAATACGAATTGCAGAACGAAGCGCTTCCTTAGAATCACTCTGGTAGCTACCAAAAGGTAAGTCAACCACCACTAAAGCCCTTTCTACAGCACGAATAACTGAGGCAGCGTGGTAAATCATCTGATCTAACGTAATAGGTAAAGTGGTCTCATGACCTGCCATAACATTACTGGCAGAATCACCTACAAGAATAACATCAACATTTGCCGAATCTACAATCTTGGCCATAGAATAATCATATGCAGTAAGCATAGATATTTTTTCGCCGTGTTTTTTCATGTCTACTAGAGACTTAACTGTTACTCTTTTATATTCTTTCTTTGCCGTTGACATAGTGGTTTTATTTTGATGTGATAAATGTAAGGAAAATGTTGGGTTTAAAGGTGACACGTGGGCTTCTTATAGATTGTAACCCCTCAGACCTTTTTAACATGCTCGTTCTAAACGTTATATTAATGAGGTTTGATATAATTGAAACCGAAGAAAATTCTATTGTAATGGCCTTTTTTCTTATTAGCCTGATTTTTTTAGCACAAAAAGTCTAAGATAGGGCCGTTCCAAAGAATGTAAGCATATTTTTTTTTTGCAGCTTTTGTCCACAAGATTCTTAATCTATGAAGAAAATGTTATTGGATAATAGTGGTATCATGAAATGCTTAACAAACAAGGACAGAAAATAAAAACCAGACTAGGTCATAGTATCATGATTGGATAAATAAATACCAAAGTAAATGTTTGGTATTCCCTATATTTATGACTTCGAAAAACTTAAGAATATGAAAATGAGATTAAAATTATTTTCGGCTATGGCAGGTATGTTGCTGTCGGCCGTAGCGGTTGTAAACGCTCAAGAAGCAAATCCGTTAGAAGGCAGATGGGATTTAACAATTGAAAAAGATGGTAAACAATTGCCATCTTGGTTGGAGATTTCGCACTCTGGTACCAATACTTTGGTAGGACGTTTTGTATATGCATTTGGTAGCGCTAGACCTGTTGCCGAAGTTAAATTGAAAAATGATGTTTTTAGCTTTGTTATCCCAAGACAATGGGAGCCAGAAGGTAGTGATATGACCTTTACAGGTTTAATAGATGGTGAAGAGCTTAAAGGAACCATGATTTATACAGATGGACAGCCCTATAGTTGGACAGCCGTAAGAGCTCCAAAATTGGAGTATGCGGAAAAAGTAAAATGGGGAAAATCCAAAGAGCTTTTTAATGGTAAGGATTTAGTTGGATGGGAAGCCATGGGTGAAAATCAATGGATAATTGAAGATGGAGTATTAACAAGTCCAAAGTCTGGGGCCAATTTGGTTTCTAATGAAAAATTTAAAGATTTTAAATTGTATGTAGAATTTAAAGTACCACCAGGAAGTAATAGTGGCGTATACTTAAGAGGCCGTTATGAAGTTCAGATTACAGATGATAAAGGTTCTGATCCATCTAGTGTATTGTTTGGCGGAATCTATGGTTTTTTAACGCCAAACGAAATGGCTGCTAACGATGCAAGTGAGTGGCAGACGTATGACATTACATTAATTGGCCGTCGTGTTACAATTGTTGCAAATGGTAAAACTATCATTAACAATCAAAATATACCTGGTATTACTGGAGGTGCTTTAGATAGCAATGAAGGCGAAGCGGGTCCGTTTTTGATTCAAGGTGATCACGGTCCTATTATGTTTAGAAAATTTGAGGTTACTCCAAGAGTAGAGTAGTTGCCTGTTAAGAGTATTTAAAAAACGTCCGCTGTTTTAAACAGCGGGCGTTTTTTGTTTATTACCAATTAAGTTCAGAAGATGAAATCAAAGGCTTCCGTTCTGTTTGGATAAAGGAATTCAAGTCAAATTCATTGGCTTTATGAATGGCATCATCAAAAGTGAAGTTGCATTTTGCTTCTATTTCAGAAGGAGCTACTTCGTATGTTTTAAAAGCTTCTAAATCTAGAAAAGATAATCGGCTTAAATCTTGGGTAAGTATAAACGATTTTGTCTTTAGTACACTGCTTTCTTCGTAGAGAACAGTTTTGTAAAACTCCGTTGGGATTTTATAGCCTCTGTATTCGCGGTCATCTTCATGAAAAATGCAACCACCTATAATACTCACACGAGACCTATCCATTTCTGTTTGGTCGTAAAGAGAGTTTTCTAGTTCGCCCCAAACACCGCCTTTTCCACTTTGGTTAAAGCTATCCATTTGCGGAGCAATGTTGGTAAAAACAAACGAATCTGAATTTGCTTTTTTTGCCTCGGCATAATCGCCCCAATTTAAATCTACTCTTCGCGCAAGATGCCCACGGTCTAAAGGGTTGCTCTTGTACAATCTGTTTCCGGCTTGGCTTTCCGATGGTATTCTAGAATCTTCAAAAAAACTAGAACCTTTTCTAGGTATTCGTTTTAGATTCATACCATCTATATTCCACGCTACCCAAATAGCGAATTTAGTCTGACTGCTGAGCGCCAACGAAAAATGGGTGTAATCTATTATTTCAGAACCGTCCAGTTGAAAAGCGTCGTCTGCTTGTTTCAATTTAGGAGGTTGTATAGCGGTACTCAAAAAATTTGCGTCAAATGCCATAAGAAGGTTTATTGTTTTACGAAGATTATGAATCAAAAATGCAAAACATTTCCAACACAATGGGCATTAGTAATTTTAAATTAAGATTATTTCTTGTGTTGGGAATAATGGCTATTTCTAATTAGACAGGTTATTCTGCCATTATAGGAGTGGTAATAGCTTCGTTAATAGCATCCCAGAGCTGAATTCTTTTACTTAATGCCTGCCGAGCAACATTTAAAGTTTCTTGCCATTTTTGTTCATCATTTCCACAAAGTTCAGCTACCATTTCAAGAGATAATGGTCCATGTTCATCACCATCCAGCTCAATATGTCTTTCTAGATAGTAAACGAGTTTGTTGTACTGCTTGTTATCTGCATCAGCACTTTTTAGAACTTCCATAAACATATCGGGAATAACATCTTCACGGCCAAAGGTGAATGCAGAGGCTACTAGATGAGGCTTTCCAGTAGCTATAATATCGAAAGAAAATAGAACAAAACCGGCTACTTTCTTTGGAATATCAATGGCGGCTAAGGCAGATTCAACTGTTTTGCCTTCTTTTAAAAGAAGTACGAACTTATTTATTTTTGAGGTATCAGCGCCTAGTTGTACCATTGCTTGCAGATACATCTCAAAATGACTTTTAGGTTCCCCTAGTTCATTTATATCACTTTCCTCGCCATGTACAATTTCATTAATGAATCTTGCAAGAATAGGATTTTTACAGGGAGTCCAGGGAATACTAATGTTGGTTAACGAAAGTTGAAGAGATTTTAGGAGAGACATAAAGTCCCAAACAGCATAGATATGGTTCTCTGTAAAAGTTCTAATATCATCTATACTATTTAAGTTTTGATAAAGGGGGTGATTTTGAAGCTGAGTTCTTAAATCTCGGATTTCATTTTCAATGTGTTCAATCTTAGTCATGACTGGTTTTTAGTTTTTGGTGAAAGCAAGTTTTCTTGTGAAGTGCAATATAAACATTTGAATTGATAGACTACAATTATTGTTGTATTGGACTACAAATTATAAATCGATGATTGAGCTAATTGGAGTGACAATAAAGAAAATAGGTCAGAAGTTGGCTGGGTCATTAAAAACCAAAATACCAAAAAGAACTGTGTAAAGAGTCAAAGTTCAATCCGTCTTTAAATTGAAGGGGTAATCTTAACAATCACTCATATTAATTCCTATAGCCAGGCCTCCTTCGGAAGTCTCTTTATATTTAGAACTCATATCTTTTGCCGTGGCCCACATGGTCTCAACTACTTTGTCTAGAGGAACCTTGGCATCTTTAGGGTCGGAACCTAAAGCTAACTCCGCGGCATTAATTGCTTTTATGGCTCCCATACTGTTGCGTTCTATGCAAGGTATTTGTACAAGTCCGCCTATAGGATCACAGGTAAGTCCTAGATGATGTTCCATAGCAATTTCAGCTGCCATAAGTACTTGTTCTGGTGTGCCGCCCAACAACTCGGTAAGCGCACCTGCTGCCATGGCACTAGAGACTCCAATTTCTGCTTGGCAGCCACCCATGGCTGCGGAGATGGTTGCTCCTTTTTTAAAGATGCTACCTATTTCACCGGCAACGAAAAGAAACTTTTTAATATGTTCAAAATCGGCTTCATGGTTTTCTATCACCATATAATACATGAGTACAGCGGGAATGACTCCAGCACTTCCGTTAGTAGGAGCGGTTACCACACGCCCCAAAGAAGCGTTCACTTCGTTAACGGCCAAGGCAAAACAGCTCACCCATTTTAAAATCTGACGGAATTTAACCTCTGTGTTTCGTATTGTAGATAACCAAACCTCTGGTGAATCATAAACATGTGAGCCGTATAAAAGGTTTTTATTGATATCATAAGCCCTACGGGTGACATTTAAGCCTCCCGGAAGTTTACCCTCTGTATGACAACCAATATACATGCATTCTAGCATGGTTTTCCATACGTGGTCTAGTTTTTCGTTTATTTCGGCATCACTCCGTAACGAGCGCTCGTTTTCAAGAACAATCTCAGATATACTTTTGTTTTCACTCTGGCAGTAGGCGAGTAGCTCCGTACCTTTTTGAATGGGGAAAGGAAAACTATTAAACGTGGCTATGTTACGCTTGGCATTTTTTCTTTCCTTGACCACTACGAATCCGCCACCAATAGAGTAGTAGGTGTTCTTTTTGGTCTTTCCTGATTTTAAAGTAGCTTCAAACTGAAGTCCGTTGGCATGAAATTCTAAAAACTTCCTGTGGAATAAAATATCGGTCTTTGGGTCAAAGGAAATGGATGTTGAATTCCCAAAGTTCAGAACATGGGATTCCTGAATATCTGCAACAATAGAATGTATATCCTTAATGGGGATTTCTACGGGGTCCGTTCCAGAGAGGCCCAACATAATGGCGTAATCTGTGGCATGGCCTTTACCTGTTAAGGCTAAAGAACCATATACATGTACTCGTATACTAACGACTTCATCAAATAATTGTGCAGATTTCAGTTCTGAAATCCATCGTTCTGCTGCCCGCCAAGGCCCTAAGGTATGAGAACTAGAAGGGCCAACACCAATCTTAAGCATGTCAAAAATACTAATAGACTCCATAAATTATAAACTCGTTTATGGTATAAAGATAGATAAAGCCCGCATTAGGCAAAGCCAAAAATTAGGGTACATAGAAACTAACAAATTAGAGCCTGTTGAACAGACATTTACAGAAATATGATAAGTAAGATGACTCTAGTTTTAATGTAATAGGTATCATACTGTCGCTTTTTGTTCAAGAAAACCCTATTTATGGCGTGTTCTTAGCTGTCTGTAAATATAGAAATGACATCATGTCAGGTTGTTATCAGTTGGCATATTGTTTGACAATTAGTAATCGATTCTAAAAATGAACACTAATATTTAAAACATATAACATGAGTAAAATTATAGGTATTGACTTGGGTACTACCAACTCCTGTGTTTCCGTTA
Organism: Zobellia barbeyronii; assembly: GCF_018603515.1. Lineage (GTDB taxonomy): Bacteria > Bacteroidota > Bacteroidia > Flavobacteriales > Flavobacteriaceae > Zobellia > Zobellia barbeyronii. Next base: position 512,940 of record NZ_JACATN010000002.1, on the reverse strand, counting down.
TGGAAGGTAACGAACCGGTAGTGATTCCTAATGCAGAAGGTAAGAGAACTACACCATCTGTAATTGCATTTGTAGAAGGTGGAGAGATTAAGGTTGGAGATCCTGCAAAAAGACAGGCGGTAACCAACCCTCACAACACTATATATTCTATAAAGCGTTTTATGGGTAACAAATTTTCGGAGTCTAGTAAAGAAGCCGGAAGAGTTCCTTATAAAGTTGTAAAAGGAGATAACGACACACCACGTGTTGATATTGATGGTCGTTTATATACGCCACAAGAACTTTCTGCAATGATTCTTCAGAAAATGAAGAAAACTGCAGAAGACTATTTAGGACAAGATGTTACCCGTGCGGTAATTACTGTTCCTGCTTACTTTAATGATGCACAGCGTCAAGCAACTAAAGAAGCAGGTGAGATTGCTGGTCTTACTGTAGAGAGAATTATAAATGAACCTACCGCAGCTTCTTTGGCTTACGGTATGGATAAGAAAGATACTGATCAGAAAATAGTTGTTTTTGATTTTGGTGGTGGTACGCATGATGTATCTATACTAGAATTAGGTGATGGTGTTTTTGAAGTATTGTCTACTGATGGTGATACACACTTAGGTGGTGATGATGTTGATCAAGAGATTATTGATTGGTTAGCTGAGGAGTTCAATAAAGACGAAAGCATTGACTTACGTAAAGATGCCATGGCATTACAGCGTTTGCGTGAAGCTGCTGAGAAAGCAAAAATAGAATTGTCTTCTTCTGCACAAACGGAAATCAACTTACCTTACGTTACTGCTACCGCTTCAGGACCTAAGCATTTAGTACGTACACTTACAAGAGCTAAATTTGAGCAATTGATCGGTGACTTGGTAAAAAGAACTATCGCTCCATGTGAGACTGCGCTTAAAGCAGCAGGACTTTCTAAAAGTGATATTGATGAAATTATCTTAGTAGGTGGTTCAACAAGAATTCCTGCAGTTGTTGAAGCTGTTGAGAAATTCTTTGGTAAGAAACCTTCAAAAGGTGTTAACCCAGATGAGGTTGTTGCTATTGGTGCAGCAATTCAAGGTGGTGTTCTTACAGGAGATGTTAAAGATGTATTGTTATTAGACGTTACTCCTTTATCTCTAGGTATTGAGACCATGGGTAGTGTAATGACTAAGTTGATCGAAGCTAACACTACGATTCCTACTAAGAAATCTCAAGTGTTCTCTACAGCAGCAGATAATCAGCCATCGGTTGAGATTCATGTATTGCAAGGTGAGCGCCCAATGGCATCTGATAACAAGACTATAGGTCGTTTTCACTTAGACGGTATTCCACCATCTCAAAGAGGTACACCTCAAATTGAAGTGACTTTTGATATTGATGCAAACGGAATTATCAAAGTTTCTGCAACGGATAAAGCAACGAACAAAACGCAAGATATTAGAATTGAAGCTTCTTCAGGATTAACAGAAGAGGATATCAAGAAAATGAAAGCTGAAGCTGAAGCTAATGCTGAATCTGATAAAAAAGCGAAGGAAACTGCTGATAAGTTGAATGAAGCTGATGGAATGATTTTCCAAACAGAAAAGCAACTGAAAGAATTTGGTGAAAAATTATCTGATGATAAGAAAAAACCAATAGAAGATGCTTTAGGCGAATTAAAAGCAGCATATGAATCTAAAGACTTAGCGGTTATTACACCAGCTTTGGATAAGATCAATGAAGCTTGGAAAGTTGCTTCTGAGGAAATGTACAAGGCACAAGCCGAAGGACAACAAAACGGTGCAGCTCCAGAAGGAGATGCTGCTTCTGCTGAAGAGCCAAAAGAAGGCGATAACGTAGAAGATGTAGACTTCGAAGAAGTAAAGTAAGTTAAGCGTTTAACGCTACGAATATAGGACCCGCTCAGTTATTTAACTGAGCGGGTCTTTTCGTTTTATAGATTTGGTACGCCTTTTGTTTCCAGTTCACAGAATATCAAGTAGTTTTGCAGTATGATAAAAAAATTCTTGTTTGTATGTCTAGTATGGGGAATATCTTCAATGGTGTTTTCTCAGGACATCGAGATTTTTAAAGTATCCGATTTTAACTTGAAGGGAAAAGTGGAGTCGTGTTTTGTCATTACCGACTACGGTAAGGAAGAATACTATTTTAATCCAGACGGGTTTTTAACGAAGTCCGTTACTCGTTATAATGATACAGATTACGAGACTACAAACTATAAATACATAAATGGATTCTTAAAAGAGCGTAGAATAGAAAATTATATGGACGGTAGTTTTGACCGTGCCACGTCTATTGCTAATTTTTACGAAATAGATACAACGGCAGCTAAAACTATAACTGAAAATATAGTTTCTTACGAAAAAGAACTTTTAGAGAAGAATATTTACACTTATGGAGAGGACGAGAAATTAATTAAGCTTGTCCGTACCAATACCAGTGGCATAGATGAGAGTGATTTTGAGTATATCAATAACGACAGTGTTACTATAGTTCGCAAAACTCTAAATACGCTATTATCTAAATTGATTACAACATCTGAGGTGATAGAAAATGGACAGAAGTTTAAAAAAGTGATTTCTGAAAATTATATCGAAGGAAACCTTACTGCAAAAACTGTTGAGGTTTTTGATGTTAATAACAAGCTAACTTTACATAAAGAGTTAATGTATGATAGCTCTACAAAAAAGTGGATACCACAAAAAGAAGAGCGCTACTTGTACGATGAAACTGGAGTTTTAGCAACCACTAAGACTAAGAAACGTTTTGGAGATTTAACTCAGGAATATATTTATCAGTTTGATGGTACGCCGGCCAATAACTGGGTAAAAGAAATTATAACTCCAAATAACTCATACACCACAAGGCGCATCAAGTATTACCCTTCTGCCAAAATTGAAACAATAGAAGTAATTGAAACTGAAGTAGAAGAGGGGAAGAATTAGATTTTTAAATGAGTTTAGACGAATAACAATTAGCAAGAAGAATCTGCTACAATTTTCCATTCGCCATTTATCTTCTCAAATATAATCATGAAAGTACCATTGGCATCACCCACTTCTCGCGTCAAAAAGTACTGTCCCATAACATAATAGGACGCTTCATTAATTTTAGTAATCTGGTCTATTTTAAAGCGCAACTTTCCAGTGTCCGCTTTAGTAGGATATCCTTTTTTGTAATTGTCCAGAGTCGTTTGCCAACCTTTGGTAACCTTTCCACCACTATAATAAGTTAGCTCATCAGATTTCCAGTAGCCCTGCATAAAACCTTCCAAATCGTGATTGGACCATGCCGTTTCTTGGGTGTGAAGTATATTTTCTATGGTTTCAATATCATTATTTTGAGCAGATAAAGAACTAAATCCTATCAAAAACACGAGGAGCAATACCGTTTTAATTTTCATAATTCAATTTGTAAGTTGATGAAGTGGTAAGTTAAAAAAAGCCCTGATAATTATATCAGGGCTTTTCACATTAAAAACGTAAACACTAAAAATTAATCTGTTGTATGAAGATTAAGAATGTACCAGAATAACAACATAAGGCTGGCAAAAAGCCCTAAAGAAGCTGCTACATATTGGTGTGATTTGTATCTGTGAACCAAATTAGAAGTTTGGTATAGAATTGATCCAGAAGCCAAAATAACCATGGCAGCACTAAATAAAAGACCCAAGTTAAACCCAAACAATACGCCGGCTACAATAAGTCCAAGCGCAATTGCAAAACCCACGGCCAATATGGATTTTAAAAACGAAAAGTCTTTTCTAGTTATCAAAACAATGGCAGAAAGTCCTGTGAATAAAGATAGAGTCATTATAGCTGCTTGATTAAGAATATCAAGGGAACCATTTTCTGTATATGTAAGGGCTATGAATATTAACGGAATAAAAATGAATGCTTCTGCAATTACGTAAATTAAAAGAGCTAAATAATGCTTGTTATTACTTTTACTCTTTAGGGCAATACGTTCGGCATAATTTGTAATAAACAAAAAACCGCCCAACATAATTAACCAACTATAACCATCGGTAAGTGAAAGTGCAAAATTTAAAATTGGTGGAATTTGAAAAAATAAGGTTTCAATTAGAACAAAGAGCAGTACCGCACCTGCTAGATGCGCATATGTTCTTCTGTAGAAGACAGCTCGTTCAGTCTCGGTAACCAAGCTTGCCACTTGGTACGTGGTAGTGTTCTGGTAGTCTTTCATGGTGGTGGTTTTGGCGTAAATACAAATAAAAAAATATTACGCTAAGTGTGGCTAATTATTTGTTGAACTACAGATTTATTCGTTTTTGGTCTAACATTCTTGTTTTCAATGCATAGCGGGGACAGAATAGAGCTGCGAAACCAATAGAATCTTACATTTTACCTTAAGAAAATATAACAGTTGTTTATAGCGATACTAAAGAGCATTAGCCAATAATTTGTGGTATGTAATGGAAAATTATAAGGTAGAATAAACGAATAATAAATGTCCACTATTTATTTGTAACCCTAATTTTTGGAAGACAATAGAGAAGATTTTCTGGCCAACAAAGATTTTGCTGGCCTAGAAAATTATGTAAGGATAATTTTAACTTTAGCTAAAAAGTATTATTCAAAAAAAGCTTTTCGAATTCCTAACTCTAATCCACGTAATTCGGCTAATCCGCGTAAGCGACCTATACCTGAGTAACCGGGATTGGTTTTTTTATGAAGATCATCTAACATCTGGTGGCCGTGGTCAGGTCTCATCGGAATCAATGCATCTTTTCTGCCTTCTGCTTTTCTTCTTTGTTCTTCGGCAAGAATCAATTTTACAAGTTCGTACATAGGAACATCTCCCTCTAGATGATTCGCCTCATAGAAGTTTCCATTTGCATCGCGTTTAGTACTTCGTAAATGTAAAAAGTGAACACGGTCAGCAAATCGTTTAAACATTTTAGGTAAATCGTTATCTGCTCTAGCGCCCAAGGATCCCGTGCAGAAAGTAATACCATTATTAATGGACTTTACCTTATCAAAAATATATGCATAGTCAGCTTCATTTCGCATGATACGTGGTAACCCTAAAATAGAAAATGGTGGGTCATCTGGGTGAATGCACATTAACATGCCATTTTCTTCAGCAGTAGACATTATTGCATTTAGAAAATAAACAAGGTTGTTGCGCATGTCATCCTCATCCATGCCTTTGTAGGTGTCTAAAGTGGCTTGAAACGGACTAAGGTCAAAACCGGTCTTAGGTATTTGGTAATTCTCTGAAGAGCCTGGTAAACCAGCGATAATGGTTTTCACCAGTTTATAAATGTCATCTTCAGACATTTTGTTGTAATATGTTTTGGCGGCTTCTATTTGAGCTTCTGTAAAGCTTTTTTCAGCATCAGGCCTTTTAAGGATAAACAAATCAAAAGCAGCTAGAGCTGTTGCGTTAAAAAAAAGTGCTTTTGAACCATCTTCTACTTCGTAATCTAAGCTTGTACGTGTCCAATCAAGTACCGGCATAAAATTATAGCAGACCACATTAATATTACATTCAGCAAGATTTTTTAAGCTCTGCTTATAGTTTTCTATAAGTTGCTCAAAACCATCTTGCTGTGTCTTAATACTTTCATGAATAGGTAATGATTCCACAACGGACCATACCAAACCATTTTTTTCTAAAAGATTTTTGCGTTCCTCAATTTCAGAAACCGACCAAACTTCTCCATTGGGTATGTGATGCAATGCGGTTACAATTCCTGTGGCACCGGCCTGTTTAATATCTTGTAGGCTAACAGGGTCATTGGGCCCATACCATCTCCATGTTTGTTCCATATTCGGTACTTCTTAATTAGTTGATATATGTTTTATATAATGTAGAATGCAATAAGTTACACTCCGCTAAAAGCACTAAACCCACCATCTACAGGTAATACGATACCCGTTATAAACTTAGACGCATCACTACATAAAAATTGAATTGCACCGTTTAGTTCCCCAACTTCGCCAAAACGACCCATTGGTGTACTTTTTATAATAGTCTCCCCACGCTGTGTAAACGAGCCATCCTCATTTGTAAGCAATGCTTTGTTCTGTTTTCCGATAAAGAAACCAGGAGCAATAGCGTTAACTCGTATGCCGCTACCAAATTTAGTAGCCATTTCTACTGCCATCCACTTAGTGAAGTTCTCCATTGCCGCCTTGGAAGCAGAATAACCAGCTACTCTTGTAATAACCCTATCTGCCGCCATAGAAGAATAGTTAATAATTACACCTTCTTTTTGTTCAGACATTACTTTACCGAAAACCAAAGAGGGGATAAGCGTCCCGTTAAGGTTAAGCTCCGTTACCTTGTTAAAGTCCGCAATCTTAATATCAAAAATGGTCTGGCCAGGCGCCACCGTTGCTCCGGGAAGGTTTCCGCCAGCGATATTTAAAAGAATGTCTATTCTTCCAAAATCTGATAAAATCTGGTTTTTAGCTTTTTCTAAAGATTCTTCACTTAAAATATCTGCTTCATACACATTAGCGTGTCCGCCCACGGTTTTAATTTCATCTAAAAGCGATTGAACCGATGTCTTTTTTCGTGTTAACAGAGCCAATTTTGTCCCTGATTTTGCTAAACTTTTAGCAACACTACCTGCCAAAGCTCCACTAGCTCCAGTTATAACAGCAATCTTATTATCTATATCAAACATTCTTTCTTTTTTTAATAAAGCCCAAGATAAAACAATCTACTCTAAAAGAGAGGCAAGAATCACATGAAATACGAATTAAGCATCTAGTTGTTTTAGTTAATATAAATAAAACTTTTAGAAGCTTAATTATAGTGATTTTACCTTTTTTGTGGAATATATATGTCCAAAATCTACTTTTTGGAACACAGTAGTTGTTTCCATATTAGCTGATATTGCTGGTGTTAAGCTTCTTTTTGTGTAGTAAATACACTTGTTTATCGCTACAGAACCATTTGTTGCACTCATCTGATCATATGTTGTTAAAGAATGGTTAAATAAACATCACTTTTGAAAAACTTAAACAAATGTTAACTACTCAATTAAACTAGAGATCTTATGAAAGGAACTAACTTTAAAATTAAGAAATGGCAACCCTACAGATATCTGTCGGGATTGTTGTGGCTTTTAGCAATAGCTTTTGGTCACGCACAGGAAGTAACCGTAAGTGGTACGGTTTCAGATGATTCAGGTATACCTTTGGCAGGTGCCAATGTACTTGTAAAAGGCACCACTAGTGGTACTCAAACAGATTTTGATGGTAACTACTCTATTTCAGCTGATGGTGGTGCCACTTTGGTATTCAGTTATATAGGGTTTACTAAAAAAGAAGTAGCTGTTAATGGACAATCTGTTGTTAATGCTACTTTAGCAGAAGATGCCAGTCAATTAGAGGAAGTTGTTGTTATAGGGTATGGTTCTCAGAAAAAGTCGGATTTGACTGGAGCTGTAAGTACTGTAGATAGCGAAGAAATAAACAAGTTTACCTATAATGATGCCGCTCAAGCTATACAAGGTCGTACGGCTGGTGTTAGAGTAGAATCTAATGGAGGTTCTCCTGGAGCTAATGCCCTTGTGACTATACGTGGTTCAAGCACATTATCTGATGCAGGTCCTTTATATGTAATTGATGGAATGCTTACGGGAGATATGACAACCTTGAATCCAGGGGATATTGAAACTATCTCTGTTTTAAAGGATGCTTCAGCTAGTGCTATTTACGGTTCAAGAGCTGCAAATGGTGTAATCATTGTAACTACTAAAAAAGGTACTCGTGGAGGTATAAAGGTAGATTTAGATTATAGTTATGGTCTTCAATCTTCAGTTAAAAACATTGACTGGGCAAATGCAAGAGATTATGCTACTATAGTGAATGCGGCTAGAGATAATGATGGAAATGCAAGGTTTCCTGCTAATGACGGTCAGTTTAACCCAAACATTGATAGTGACATTCAAAAAGAATCACTTCGTACTGCAGGGGTAATGAATGCAAATGCTAGAATTTACGGAGGTACAGAAAATAGCACGTATAGCTTGTCTTTAAATCATTATGATCAAGATGGTATTGTTAAACAATCAGATTATAAGAGAACAACGGCTAGAATTAATGCAACTCTTACGAAAGGAAGGTTTAAACTTGAGAATACTGTTGGTTTAACACGTTCAATTGATAATCCTAATCCGTATTTTAATAAAGAGAGAGATTTAGTGCCTACCATTCGAATCTATGATGACGAAGGTAACTTTAGTGCTACCGATCAACCTGCAGATGTTGCAGTAGGTGCTTTTTACGGTGTTGGAAATGTAGGGAATTCTCTAGGTTTGGCAACTGTTGAAGATAGGACGGTTACAAAAAATAGCATACTTGGTAATATCGCTGGGTCTTTTGAAATTATTGACGGTCTTACTTATAAGTTAAATTTAGGATTGGATTACTCTGCGACCAATAATTATAGATTTACTCCAACCTATGTTTTTAATACAGCAACATTTGGTAACAATCAATTTGCAGAATTAGCAGAAACCAATACCAACTTTCTTTCAACATTGATTGAACATACTTTAACGTACAGCAAAGAATTCAACAAGCATAATATAAACTTTGTTGCTGGTTATACTGATCAAGTGTCAAATACAAGATCTCTTGGAGCTTTGGCTAGAAAATTTCCTTCTAACGATGTTCGTGTAGCTTCTGCTGCAGAGGATAAGGTTAATTTTCCATCTCTAGATTTGACCAAAACTATTCAAAGTTATTTTGGTAGATTGAGTTATGCTTATGATAGTAGATACCTATTTACAGCTACAATTCGTAGAGATGGGTCGTCATTATTTAAAGAGGATTTAAGATGGGGTACTTTTCCATCATTTGCAATAGGGTGGAATTTAGGAAATGAGAGTTTCATGGAGAATGTAACTGCTATTACCGATATTAAAATTAGAGCCAGTTATGGAGAAGTAGGTTCTGATAACGTACCTATCTATTCATTAAGTCCGGAATTAAATCTTAATAGTGAGTATCCAATAGGAGAAAGTCAAGAAAGAGCCACTGGATATTCAATTACTAAAGGTATCAATGATCAGATTACTTGGGAAACTAGTAAAACAACTGATATAGGTTTGGACTTTAGAATGCTAAATCAAAAGTTGAGCATAACAATGGACTATTTTCAAAAGAAATCAGAAGATGTTCTTGTTGAATTGGGACTACCATTATATACTGGTTTTGGAAACAGAGTACCTTTTAATACGGCAAGTATAGAAAATGAAGGTTTCGAATTTTTGGCTAATTATTCTGATAGTTTAAGTGAAGACTTTTCTTTTAGTATTAGTGGAAACTTTACAACACTTAACAATGAAGTTACTGCTTTAGGAGATGCAACACCTATTATAGAAGGACAGTTTACTTCCAATGGATTAAGAGGAACTAAAACAGATGTTGGTCAGCCCGTTTCTTCGTTTTATGGTTATATAGTTGATGGAATTTATCAAACAGATGCTGAGGCTTTAGCCGCAAATGACAATAATAACCCACAAGCAGGAGATTTAAAGTTTAGAGATATAGGTGGTCCTGATGGTTCGGGCCCTGATGGTATTGTAGATGAGAATGACCAAGCATTTTTAGGTAATCCAGCACCTAATTTTGAGTATGGTTTAAATATTTCTGCATCGTACAAAAATTTTGATATGAGCCTTTTCTTTAACGGTGTTTCCGGTAATAAAATACTGAACGGAAATAAATACAGAGGTTATTTTGATACGGAAGGACCTTATCTTACTGATGCTTTAAGAGCTTGGACTCCAACAAATACAAATACAAATATTCCAAGAAGTACACAGTCAGATCCTGGTTTTAATAGAAGGCCATCAGATTTTTATTTGGAAAATGGAGCTTATTTCAGGTTGAAGAACATGCAATTAGGATACACGATTCCATCTGATATATCTGAGAAAATGATGATGACCAAACTTAGAATATATGGTTCGGCAACTAATTTGTTCACGCTTACAGATTACACAGGTTATTATCCTGAAGTGGGTAGAAATACAAGGTCTTCCAGAAGGATATTTAGTTCAGGTGTAGATGAAAGTGCTTACCCAACAGCTAGAACTATTCAATTGGGTGTACAAATCTCTTTCTAACTCTAACAAAAAAGACATGAAAAATAATATTATATCAAAAAGTCTATTAGCAGCACTCGTAGTGCTACTGGTGACGTCATATAGCTGTCGAAAAGACATACTAGAACAAGAAAACCCTAACGCAGTAACCCCTCAATCTTTTTGGAAATCAGAGGAGGATGCAAACAAGGGAATCATAGGAGCATATAGTCCGTTTACTCACATTTGGTACTATACACGTTTTGAAATTTTCCTTTCGGATTATAGAGATGATGTAGTAAACGCTTTTGCTACATCAGAACGTACAGCGGCTGGTTCATTTAATGGAATTCCACAAAGTAATGGTGCTTTTTGGGTATGGAGCGCCATGTATCAGGGAGTTACCAGGGCAAATGAAGTAATAGCAAATGTTCCAGAAATAGAAATGGATGAAACTGCTAAGAAGAATATCTTAGGAGAAGCTCATTTTATACGTGCATATAACTATTTCAATCTTGTAAATGGATGGTTGAATGTACCACTAATAACAGATCCAATAGGAAGTTTGGAAGATCCTAAGGCAGTTCCACAAGCAGATCCTGCTGATGTATGGGCTCAAATAGAAAAAGATTTAATTGAAGCACAGAAATTGGCTCCTGAATCTTGGCCTGCCGCAATGGAAGGAAGAGTTACTTCTGGAGCAGCTACTGGTGTTTTGGGGAAAGTTTATTTGTATCAAAAGAAATATGCTGAAGCCAAAGCTGAGTTTGCCAAAGTAATGGATGGTAGCTATGAGCTTATGGAGAATTATGCAGATAATTTTACTGAAGCATCAGAAAATAACAAGGAATCTTTATTTGAGGTTCAATTGGTTAATGATGGTAATACTGGTTGGGGTGGAGATGATCCAGGAAAAGGAAAAGGAGCTGCTTTTCATCCAGACATAGCACCTAGAGGTTTTACAGGCCAAGACGGGATGCGTATTAACAACTGGGTTCTTGATTTATTTTTAGATGAGAAAACAGTTAATGATGAAATTGACCCGAGAGCATTTACTACGTTGTTTTTTGACACAGATGAAACCACAATCTATAAAGGGGACACTTTAGCGTCTAAAACATATGGTGATAAAAGTTACCAAGATGTATTTGAAGGCTCAGACTTAGTATGGGGTAACAAATGGTTAGATATCACTTTTGATGATAAAACCGGCTCGCAAGATAACGGATGGCACCAATCTGGTAATAATCTAAGATTACTACGTTATTCAGATGTTTTATTGATGTTTGCAGAAGCAGAATTTATGCTTAATGGTTCTACTGCAACGGCTCTAGATGCTATAAACGAAGTTAGGGCAAGAGTAGATATGCCTGCTTTAACTAGTATAACTATGCAAGATATCGAAGATGAAAGAGTTAAAGAACTTTCTTTGGAACGTACTAGATATTTTGATATTCTTAGATGGGGTAAAGTTGAAGAATACATTGTAAATAAGCCTGAATTAAAATCAGAGAGTGCGGGCACAAGCTCATACAGACCAGGTAGGGAGTATATTGCAATTCCTCAAAACGAAATTGATGCTAACCCGGTTTTCAAACAAAACCCAGGGTACTAAAGTAACTTACTTTATTTTTTCAAAGGAACCATTGTAAGATGGTTCCTTTTTGTTTAAATTGAATTCTAGAACCTCAATAGATTGAAAAAATTATTTTTTATCTCAGCCCTTATATTTCTTACTTCTTGTAGTACACAGGAAAAAAAAATGGAACTGATTTCCGCTAGTAATTCAGGTATAGATTTTGCCAATACTATAGATGAAACAAATGAATTACACTATTTCAGTTTTCCATATATCTATATTGGAGGAGGGGTAGGAGTTGGTGATTTTGATAATGATGGGTTAAACGATGTTTTTTTTGCAGGAAATAAGGTTTCCTCAAAATTATATAGGAATAAAGGGGATTTTGCTTTTGAAGATAGTACACCTGAATCAGGTATAGAAGGTGAGTATTGGGCAAACGGGGTTTCTGTTATTGATATTAACCAAGACGGTTTAATGGATATTTATGTTTCAGTTGGTGGGTTTGCTAATAAGCAGGAAAGAAAGAATAAACTTTTCATAAACAATGGCAATTTCAAATTTACGGAGAGCGCAGAAAGTTATGGTGTTGCTGATTCGGGTCATTCTACACAAGCGGCTTTTTTTGATTTTGACCGTGATGGAGATTTAGATTTGTATGTGATGACACATGCTAATGAAGGGCCAAAAGAAATTGAGAAACTTTACACCAAAAAGGATGGTTCAGGTCCTAGTACGGATAGATTATATGAGAATACAGGTAATGGTAAAAACGGTCACCCTGTTTTTGAAAATGTTTCAAAAAAAGCGGGTGTTTTAATTGAAGGGTATGGTCTAGGTCTTGCTATAACGGATATCAATCAAGATGGCTGGCCAGATATTTACGTGGCCAATGACTTTGTGGCCAATGATTTACTCTATGTGAATAATCAAGATGGAACGTTTACGAATAGGTTGCCGGAATATGTTCAGCATACGTCAAGAAATGGAATGGGGGTAGATGTATCAGATATTAATAATGATGCTTTACCAGATATTTTGGTAATGGATATGCTTCCTGAAATTAATAAGAGGCAAAAAACCATGACAGCCAATATGAACCATGAGCATTTTAAACAAACTTTACGAGAGGGGTTCTCTCCGCAGTTTATACGTAATACGCTGCAACTAAACCGAGGTAAAGATGAAAAAGGGAAGCCGGTGTTCAGTGAGGTTGGCAGATATGCTGGTTTATATCAAACGGATTGGAGCTGGTCTCCATTAATAGCAGATTTTGATAATGATGGTCAAAAAGACGTATTTATCAGCAATGGATTTAGAAGAGATATTACCAACCATGATTTTACCGAGTATTCAAATCAAGCAGACATATTTAAGAAAGGAACTGGTAAGCTATCAGAAAATAAAATTGTAGCGCGGTTAAAAGTTTTAGATAGTATTTTTCTACCCAACTATATTTTTTCCAACGACGGAAACTTAAAATTTAAGGACGAAACTAAATCCTGGGGAATGGACCAACCCTCTTTGTCTAACGGAGCAGTTTATGCGGATTTTGATAATGATGGCGATTTAGACTTAGTTGTTAATAATATAAATGCTCCTGCTTTTCTTTACAAAAACAACTCAGATAAAAATAAGGAGAACCACTTTGTAGATATTAAATTAAAGGGAGCTCAAGGTAATTTAAATGGCATAGGAACTAAACTTACGGCATATTTATCTACTGGGGATAAACAGTATTATGAATATAATCCAGTTAAGGGTTATATGTCTTCAACTAATTCTAACATTCATCTTGGTTTAGGTAAAATAGACATAATAGATTCTCTTAAAGTAGATTGGCAAGATGGAGCACAACAGATTTTAACTAATCTCCAGGTAGATACTTTTTATACTATTCAATATAATTCTGCAAAAATAAGAGAACAAAAAGGTAGTATCGGTTTAGTCTCAAACAACTCTCTATTTACGGAGATACAGGATGAGGAAGTGTTAGGCTATTCTCATCAGGAAAATGATAATAGCGACTTTAGAGGAGAACCCTTGTTACTGCATTTAAATGACTTTAATGGGCCGGGAATTGCCACAGGAGATGTAAATGGCGATAGCAAAAAGGATGTCTATATAGGTGGGGCTAGAAATTATACGGGTAAAATTTTCCTTCAAAATAAAAATGGAACTTTCGATTCTATTAATCTACAGAACTCTGAAAAATATGAAGACTTGGGTTCACTGTTTTTTGATGCTGATGGAGATAATGATTTAGACCTTTACGTTGTTAGTGGAGGTAGCTCTGTTAAATATTTTGAAAAAGGTAATTATCAAGATCGACTTTATTTTAATGATGGCAATGGTACTTTTAAACATAATCCAGAAGCACTACCGGAAATAAAGGCCAGTGGTTCATGTGTTGTTGCTGCCGATTATGATTCAGATGGAGATCTAGATTTGTTTATAGGAGGTATGATTGTTCCGGGTAATTTTCCCAATATTCCTAATAGCTATCTTTTAGAAAACGAAAATGGAAAATTTATTGACATTACCAATCGTAAGGCAGAAACCTTACAAAATATAGGTTTGGTGAGCTCTGCGCTATGGACAGATTATGACAATGATGACGATTTGGATTTAATTGTTGCAGGAGAGTGGATGCCCATAACCATATTTCAAAACAACAAAGGTAACTTGACTAAGGTGGTTAATAGTGGTCTTGAAAACTTCAGTGGGTTTTGGAATAGTTTAATAGGTAAGGATTTTGATCAGGATGGAGATATAGATTATATTGCAGGTAATCATGGTGAGAATACAGCCTTTAAAGTAAGTAAAGAAGAGCCTATGCGGGTATACGCAAAGGACTTTGACTTGAATTCTAGTATAGATCCAATTGTAACTAGATATTTAAAAGGTAAAGAGGTGCCTTGGGCCCCTAGAGGAGAATTAGCAAAGCAGTTGGTGGCTATCAACAGAATTTTCCCAAGTTACGATCAGTATGCCGAAGCTGAAATGAGTGATTTACTTAAATCATTGGACACAACTCAAATGCGAATTTTAGAGGTAAACTACCTTAGTTCCAGTTATATTGAAAATTTAGGTGATGGTACTTTTACTGTTACTGCCTTACCTCAAAAATCTCAGTTTTCACCTTTGTTTGGACTGGGGTCTGGAGATTTTGATTATGATGGATTTGATGACATCATAGGAGTGGGTAACTATTATCCAACAGAGGTGATTTCTGGTTGGTATGACGCTGGAAAAGGTGTAATTTTAAAAGGAGATAATCATGGTAACTTTAATTCAATGCCACATACAGAAACTGGTTTTAAAGTAGAGAAAGATGCTCGGGCTTTGGTAAGTGTGCCCTTAAATGATTCTACTATGTTGTGGGTTGCGTCTGTAAATTCCAATAAAGTAAAACGTTTTAAGCAAAAAATAAAATTTCCAATTATAGAATTGGAGCCGGGAGAAGTTAATGCCAAAATCTATTTTAAAAATGGAAATGTAGAAAAACAGGAGTATTATTTTGGAGCTGGTTATTTATCTCAACCATCAAACATAATTCAGGTTCATGAATCTATGGATAAGGTAATTATTTATAATAGGGATGGAATTAGTAGAGAAGTTGTGGTAGATAGCATGAACTAGGAAGACGAAAGCGCAGAAATACCAATATGAAAGGAAAACTTATTAATTATACACTTGTAATTATTGGTACTTTATATACCATTCTGGGTAGTGCCCAAAACCACATCAGTTTCAAACACATTACAACCAGTGATGGCCTTTCACAGAGTGATATTAATACCATTTATCAAGATAAGCAGGGCTTTATGTGGTTTGGTACGCATGATGGTCTTAATAAGTATGATGGTTATAAATTCACGGGATACAACCCAAGTGCAAATAAACCAAATCGTATTAGTAGTAATTTAGTTTCTGATATTACTGGAGATGAAACAGGTAACCTTTGGGTGGGCACAACAGGGAGTGGACTTAATTTTTATAATGCAGCTACTGGTAATTTTACTTCTTACCTCAATGATGAGGATGATCCGTCTAGCTTGATAGGTAATCATGTTACAACTTTGTTTAAGGACAGTAAAAACCGGTTATGGATTGGTGTTCGTGATGGTTTGGATATGATAGACCTTAATCTTTCTCCGGACAAGGTCAAATTCCAACATTTTAATTCAGAGCAAGATCCGTTCATTATAGGTTGGGATGGTAGCTCTATTTATTCCATTTATGAAGATAAGAACGGACAAATTTTAGTTGGCGGCGCTGCTGGTCTTTTTAAGTTGAAAAAGGACTCGAACGGTAGAGATTATTTTGGCAATGTCAGCAAATCTGTAGGGCTTCCAGACTGCGTCGTAAAAGGTATTACCGAAGATAATTTAGGACGACTAATTATAGCAACAAACGCAGGGCTTTTTTGCCAAATAAAAGGTAGAGGAAGAACACTTGCGAAGATTGATGACACCAATTTCAACAATGTTTTGGTGGATAATAACAATCGTTTATGGGCAGGATCCAATGAAGGCTTGTTCTATTTTGAAAATAGTTCACCGGATAAAATCCCTCAGTTTGTCAAACGCTTTACTTACGATTCTAGAGATATTGGAAGTATTAGTAAGAACATAATAAAATCATTGTACCTAGATAATACCGGAATCATTTGGGTAGGTACCAATGGAGGTGGCGTTAATACTTTTGATCCTGGTAAAAAGTTGTTCTTGAATGTCAGAAACACACCTGACCCACAAAGTTTAAGCTATGACAAGATTAGAGCAATGTATGAGGATAGTAATGGAACGGTGTGGGTAGGTACCGAAGGTGGAGGTCTCAACATGTTACTTAAAACGGACGACGACGGAAATTATAATAAGTTTAAGCACTTTAGCTCAATTTCAAGAACATTTGCAATAACTGAAACCAAGATAGATAATAAGAAGACTTTACTTATTGGAGCGGAAAGTACTCCTGGTCTATACCTTTTGGATATTAGTAACCCAAGTAAAGTAAGAGAGTCAGACATAGTTCCTCAAAACCTGATGAATGGAGTGTTCAGCCTACTAAATGATTCCAAGCAAAACCTGTGGATTGGTACGTATACTTCGGGTATTCACAGGTGGATTAAAAATGAAGATGGTAAGGGTTATAATAAATCAGTTTTTAAAAGTTATCCTAAACAGCCCAATGCGTTACCTAGTAATATTATACGAGATATTTTTGAGGATGATAAAGGCAATATTTGGTTTGCATCGGGTGATGGTCTAAGCATGTTGAATGCTGTTGAACGCTATAAAAAACAGCCAAAATTTGTAACCTACAAAAACGACAAGAAAGATGCTAAATCTATAAGTCATAACTACATACTCTCATTATATCAAAGTACAGCAGGAGTTTTATGGGTGGGTACTTTTGGTGGTGGGCTTAATAAATTTGTACCCCGTAAAGAAGGAGGGGAAGATACTTTTGTTTCTTATTCCATTAGAGATGGGCTGCCAAATAATGTTATTAAAGGTATTTTAGAAGATAGGGAAGGAAATTTATGGCTTTCTACCAATATGGGGCTCTCCAAATTTAATCCTAAGAATGAAACATTTAAGAACTACAATGAAAGTGATGGTCTGCAGGATAATGAATTTCAAGAATTGGCCTGTGTAAAAAGGAGTGATGGTGAGATGCTTTTTGGAGGTATAAACGGTTTTAATGCTTTCTATCCTGAAGAGATAAGTGATAATGAACAACCTGCGGAAACCGTAATTACAGATTTACTGATTTCCAATAAGTCCGTAAGGGTCGGAGAAAAAGTAAACGATAATATTCTTTTGAAAAAAAGTATTAATCAGATTGATAATATTCAATTAAGCTACGAACAGAACAACTTTTCTTTTGAATTTGCAGCTCTACATTATGCAGCTCCTTTAAAAAATAAGTTTGCTTATATGCTTGAAGGTTTTGATAACGATTGGGTT
This sequence comes from Zobellia barbeyronii, assembly GCF_018603515.1. Classification (GTDB taxonomy): domain Bacteria; phylum Bacteroidota; class Bacteroidia; order Flavobacteriales; family Flavobacteriaceae; genus Zobellia; species Zobellia barbeyronii. The sequence goes on along the minus strand of NZ_JACATN010000002.1, from coordinate 495,329 downwards.
CAAACAACTTCTGGCAAACGATTTGCAACCTATACCAACTTAGAGCCGGGAGATTATACTTTTAAGGTGAAAGCCTCTAATAATGACGGTCTTTGGGATCAGTCTCCTTCTAAAATAAAAATTAAGATTACACCTCCGATCTGGCAAAGTTCTGGAGCGTATTTGTTTTATGGACTTCTGGTTTTAGGAGTTCTTTGGTTGTTTTGGAGATATACTTTTATTAGGACGAGTAAGAAGCATCAGCTGGAATTAAATCATCTAGAGAAAGCTAAATCCGAAGAAATGCAGCAGGTGAAACTGGAGTTTTTTACTAACATTTCTCATGAGTTTAGAACACCATTAACCTTAATAAAAGGACCGCTAGAGTATTTGCGTAAAGATGGTTCAAAAGTAAGTCAGACCAAGGTTCAGGAGCAGTACAATATTATGTACAAGAACACTAATTATTTGCTCAAACTTGTAAATCAGTTATTGGACTTTAGAAAGATTGATCAAGGAAAAATGCACTTGGTAGTACGTAATAGTAATGTAGTTGAATTTATACAAGAAGTGGGGCAGCCATTTCAATTTTTGGCACACAAACAAAATGTAGATTTTAGTATTTCTTCTACAGAGGACCCACTTATGTCCTGGTTTGATCATGATGCCCTAGAGAAAATAATGAACAACCTTTTGTCCAATGCTTTTAAGTATACACCAGACGGTGGTCATATAAATATAGAGATATCAACAGAAGAGGCCACTAACATTACGGGGCAGACCAAAAACGTAGTTATAAAAGTTAGGGATTCTGGTTTTGGAATAGCAAAAAATAGGGTGAATACTATTTTTGAGCGGTTTAATACTCAAGATAAAAAAGACCGAAGAAATCTACAGGGAGCGGGTATTGGCTTATCGTTTACCAAAAACCTAATAGAACTGCACCAAGGTTCCATAGTAGTTAAAAGTAAGCCGAATAAAGGAACCGATTTTGTGGTGAGACTTCCAATGGATAAGGAAACATTCATGAATATTCCCGAGGTAAGTATTAAAGAAGTTTCGGAAAGTGATTTCTTAGTACGTTCTTCCGAAACGGAGTCTTTTGCCATTGGTATCAATGATGAAATTCTTGATGAAGATGTTTCAAAATCACGTCCTAAACAGCCTATATTACTTATTGTTGATGATAATGCAGATATCCGCACGTTGGTAAAACAAGCGCTAGATAGTGAATACGTCATTTGCGAAGCTGAAAATGGTAAACAGGCATTAAAAATGGCAAAGAGCCTTATGCCAAATATCATTTTAACAGATATTTTGATGCCCGTAATGAATGGTACTGAGTTTGCAGAAAAATTGAAGACAGAAAAGGAAACAAGCCATATTCCTATAGTCATGCTTACAGCAAAAGCATCTGAAGAAAGTGAGATAGAAAACTTAAAAATGGGGGTAGAAGGGTATATTAGAAAACCTTTTGATATGGAGCTCCTTCAACTAACACTGTCAAATATCTTAAAACAAAGAGATCAACTTCGTAGACAGTTTACGCGGAATATAACTTTACAGCCAACGGAGATTACCGTAACTTCCGTAGATGAATCTTTTCTGCAAACCGCTATTGAAATTGTAGAGAAGCACATGATGAATACAGATTTTAATGTGGAGATGCTGGTGAAGGAAATGGGGTATAGTCGTAGTAACCTTTATATGAAATTTAAAGAGATTACGGGGCTTTCTTCTAGTGAGTTCATCAGAAACATTCGTCTTAAAAGAGCTGTGCAGCTTTTTGAGCAGAGTGATTTATCCGTTAAAGAAATTATGTACAAGACCGGTTTTAACACGGCGTCGTATTTTTCAAAATGCTTCAAAAAGCAATTTGGAGTGATTCCCAGTGAATATGTTTCCAAACTAAAAGAAAAAAAGACAACCTCTTAGATTGATACTATGAAAAATAATATGCTCATCAAAATTAGCCTTCTAGCTTGTCTATTAGTATGCATTTCTTGTGGAGAGGAAAAGAAAGTAGAAAAAGGTACCGTTCCTACTTTAATAACTGCGGAAGAGAAACCAAACGTCATAATAGTTTTTACGGATGACCAAGGGTATGGAGATTTAGCGGCCCACGGTAATCCATATATAAAAACACCATATCTTTCTGCTTTTGGAAAGGAAGCTATGGAGCTTACCAATTTTCACGTTGGTACCACCTGTGCACCCAGTCGTGCTGGTCTTATGACCGGGCGTAATGGTAATAGGAATAATGCATGGCATACTATTGGAGGGTGTTCAATTTTATTGGAAGATGAAAAAACTATAGCGCAAGTTTTTGAAGAAGGCGGCTATAAAACAGCAATGTTCGGAAAGTGGCACTTGGGTGATAATTATCCGTTTAGACCCTTTGATCGAGGTTTTCAAGAAACACTTTATAATGGTGGAGGCGGAGTTCAGCAAACACCGGATTATTGGAACAATACGTATTTTGATGATACGTATTTTAGAAATGGAGAACCAGAAAAAGTAAAGGGTTACGCTACGGATGTATGGTTTAACGAGGCAATTAAATATGTACAACGTACTAAAGAGGAACCTTTTTTTTTGTACTTACCTCTTAATGCAGCACATTCACCATTTAATGTGCCGGAAGAGTATGCCAAAATGTATGAAGACGCACCATTGACGGATGCACAGAAACGTTTTTATGGTATGATTACCAATATTGACGAGAACTTTGGAAAGCTGGTTTCTTTTCTAAAGGATGAAAAATTATTCGATAATACGATAATCATTTTCACAACGGATAATGGTACTGCAGCAGGAATCGCAAAGAATAAGGATGGTAGTGTTTCAGGCTACAATGCTGGTCTAAGAGGTACTAAAGGAAGTCATTATGATGGTGGCCATAAGGTTCCGTTTTACATTAGTTGGCCAGATGGGGATATAGAAAAAGGAGCTGTGAGCAATGAGTTGGTGGCAAATGTTGATTTATTACCTACTCTTACAAGAATGGCGGGAGTTTCTTTCAAATCTAAAAAGCCATTGGACGGGACTGATATGACATCGGTTTTAACAGCAAAAGGGAATGATTCCGAACGTATGCTGGTAATTGACACCCAACGAGGTCAATGGCCGGAAAAAGGAAAGAACAGCTGTGTAATGAGCACAGAATGGCGATTAATAGATGGAGCTGAATTATATAATACGGTAACAGATCCAGGTCAAAAAAACGATGTGGCTTCTGAACACCCGGAAATTGTTCAAAAGATGCAGTCATTTTACGATTCATGGTGGACAAGCATAGAACCAGAAATGAGGTATGCAGAAATCCCTGTAGGTCATAAAGAAGCAAACCCTGTTACAATAACGGTTCATGACATGCACACTACAAATAATATTCCTTGGAACCAGGTTCAAATACGGCAAGGAGAATATGCGCCAAATGGGTACTATAGCGTAAATATTGTTGAAGATGGAGATTATGAATTTAAACTATACAGGTATCCACCAGAATCTGGCTTATCGTTAAATGCAGCCTCAGATGAAATTATGGCTTCTTCTACAGTTGATGAGTTGCCGGTAGGGAGAAGCATTGTGTTTGAAAGAGCAGAAGTGCAATTGGGAGATATTACACTTAAAGAAAATGCAGATGTAGATAGGCCCTATGTTCAACTAGAAGGGAATTTGAAAAAAGGAAGCTACGAACTCCACAGTGATTTTTTAACGGTAGAGGGAGGTAGAATTCCTGCATATTATATAGTCATTAATAAAAAAGCGAATCTATGAAAAAGACCAAAAAAGACGTTGAAACAAAGCAAAGTTTAAATGTTCAATTATCACGTAGGTCGTTCATATCTAAAACTGCTTTAGTTGCCGGAGCAATAAGTATTGTACCTCGTCACGTATTGGGTAGAGGGTTTACGGCACCTAGTGACAGGGTTAATTTAGGTTACATAGGTTTAGGAAAACAAAGTATAACTCTTTCTAACGCTTTTATAGCAAATACGGATCAAGCACAAATTGTTGCCGGTTCTGATGTATGGACAACAAAAAACGAATGGTTTAAAGCGCATGTAAGCCAATTATATGCAGATAAAAGAAGGCAACAGAACTATAAGGGTCTGACAACTACAGGTAATTATCTAGAGCTTTTTGAAAGAGATGATATAGATGCAGTTGTTATAGCAACACCTGATCACTGGCATGCTATCCAAGCTATTGGCGCTATGGAATCTGGGAAACATGTATATTGTGAAAAGCCCATGACCCTAATGGTACAAGAAGGTATAGATGTAGTCAAAACAGTGAAAAACACAGGTAAAGTTTTTCAAACGGGAAGTATGCAACGTTCCTGGACCAGCTTTCAAAAGGCTACTGAAATGGTAAGAAACGGTCATTTGGGAGATATCAAAAAAGTATTGGTAAATGTTGGTGATCCAGCTATTCCTTTTAATATGGCATCTGAACCAGTACCATCAGAAGTCAACTGGAACCAATGGTGCGGTCCAGCGCCACTATTACCCTATAATGAAAGATTATCGCCATCAACAAGTGCTGCATTTTTTCCGGATTGGAGACTTTTTAGTGAAACCGGTGGTGGTATATTAACGGATTGGGGTGCGCACATGTTTGATATTGCTCAATGGGGATTGGGCATGGACAGAACCGGCCCGGTAAAATTTATACCTCCTACAGATAAAAAAGCGGTGAGGGGTATGCAGATGTTTTATGAAAACGGAGTTGAAATGGTTCATGAAGACTTTGGAAGAGGATGGGGAGTTCGTTTTATGGGAAGTAAAGGCAATCTAGATATTAGTAGAAGTTATCTTGAAACAGACCCGCCAAGTATTTTAGAATCTCAGGTAACACCAGAAGATGATTTAAAATCTAGAGGCAACCATTACCAAAATTGGATAGATGCTATTAAGAAGGATACACCACTAATAGCTGATGTTGAAATAGGTCATCGTTCGGCTAGCGTTGGTAATATCTGTAACATAGCGTATCAACTAGGACGCACTTTAGAATGGAATCCAGAAAAGGAAAAATTTGTGGGTGACAGTGAGGCTAATAAAATGAAAAGTAGAAAAAACAGAAAATATTAAAGATTAACCTCCGGGCCTTTTTTTCCGAAAAGCTCCGGGGGTTATTCCATTTTTCAATTTAAACATTCTAGAAAGATAGGATACGGTGCCAAGTCCTGTTTTTTCTGCTATCTCTGCCAAAGTATTATTTGTGGTAAGTAAAAGCGTCTCTGAACGTTCAATGCGTATAGTCTGAATATACTTACTAGGCCGTATCCCAAATTTTTGCTGAAAAACCCTAGAAAAATGATCGGGGCTAAGGTTAAAATACTTTGCAAGATCTGCAACGGTAAGCTGTTCGTGTAAATGTCCTTTTATATAGTTAAGGACTTCATGAAAATCACTTCTTATATTCAATTTTGAACTTTTGCTATTTTGCACAAAAGAAGCGAACAGGAGTTGGAGAAGCCCTTGGGTTTCTATAAATGATTTAGCAGATAGCAAATCGTTTTTCCTTTCTGTTTCAACCAAAAACTTTTGATTATCATAAATTTTAGGGTCATCATCTACTAGATAACGCTTAGGATGAAGTTGTATAATGTTTTTGAAATAACTAAAATGATCATCTGTGGCCTCAATATCATATCTAAAATCTTTTACGTCGTAAATAGAAAGTCTATCTCCTAGTTCTTCAATAAAGTGAATATAATAAAGCTCTAAATGATCATCACATTTAAAACGGCTATAGGTAAAACTTGGAACAAGATAAATGTGGTCCGGCTCAAGGTCAAATTCTTCATAACTATGGTACATTTTGGCAGTGCCCTTGGTCACTAAATATAACCGGGAAAAAGGACTGATAACATTGTCATAATCCCACTCAGAATTTAGCCTTGAGTAACCTCCATGAAGAAAAGTAAGCTTCAATGATTGTAATATCTTGTTCATAAGGAAAATGTGTTTTATCGGATTTTAAATACTATTCTTTAAGAATTAAAGATAAGAATAAAGCTTATAATAATTGGTTTTCAGGTGTTTTTGATAAAATTTTCATTTTAGTATCTAGCAATACACTGTTAAAAAAATGTCGGATATGTACAACTCATAGCCTGATTTATACAAGAAATCGGCAATACAAATGATTTAAGTTTGTGGAAAACATAAACTTTGTCATAAATAATGTTCAAATTAACAAACTACATCGTCTTTTCTTTAGCTTTAGTTCTGTTTTCATGCGGAGGTCCAGACCTTCCTGAAGATGTAGAACTAGCCTATACAAAGCTGCCGAAAAAAGTAGATTTTAATCAGCACGTTAAACCCATCTTATCAGATAAATGTTTTATCTGTCATGGGCCGGATAAAGCAAAAATTAAGGGAGGGCTACAATTGCATGATCCTGAGTTAGCGTATGCGGAATCTCCGAATACGCCCGGGCTGTATTCTATAGACCCAGGAAACCCTGGAAATAGTGAGGTTGTAAGACGTATACTGACGGACGACCCGGAAATTATAATGCCAGCACCTGCATCGCATTTAAATTTATCTCCCAATGAAAAAGCCATGTTGGTAAAATGGATAGAACAAGGGGCGGAATACAAAGATCATTGGGCATTTTTAAAACCTGTAGATCACGAAATTCCAAAAGTGAAGCAAACGGATTTAGTGAATAGTCCTATTGATAATTTTGTTTTGGCCAACTTAGAAGAGAAAGGAATTTCTCCATCTAAAAGAGCGGATAAGGAATTATTATTAAGACGCGCCTCCATAGACTTAACAGGTTTACCACCTACTTTGGAAGAGATGAAATCCTTTGTGAAGGACAACTCTGAAAATGCTTTTGAGAAGCAAATTGACCGTTTGCTAGCTTCATCACATTATGGTGAACAGATGACTTTAGATTGGATGGATGTCTCCCGTTATGCAGATACCCACGGCTATAGTAATGATAGATATAGAGATACTTCGCCTTGGAGAGATTGGGTAATTAAATCTTTCAATAAAAATATGCCTTATGATGAATTCATTACATGGCAGTTGGCGGGTGATTTATTTGAAAATGCCACAAAGGAGCAACTTTTGGCAACAACATTTAACAGGCTACACCCTCAGAATTTAGAAGGTGGTATTATAGATGAAGAATTTAGATCAGAATATGTTGCAGATAGAACAGCTACGGTTAGTCAAGGTATATTAGGCTTGTCATATGCTTGCGCCAAATGCCATGATCATAAGTACGATCCTATTTCGCAAAAGAACTATTTTGAAATGTATAGTTTTTTCAATAATGTAGATGAGACAGGATTGATTCCTTGGGATTTGGCAACCCCGGTACCAGCTATGATGTTGCCCACAAAAGAACAAGAAGGTGTTCTTGCCTATCTGGAAAAAATCGTAGACGAATCTGAAGAGAAATTAGAGATTACGGCCAAGACTGAGAACGATAAATTTGAGCAATGGCTTTCAAGTAATTCTTTCAAAAATATTCCTATAAAAAATCGCCCTAAGGGCTTGGTAGCGGCTATTGATTTTAACAATCAAAAGCTGGTAAATAAGGCTGGCGGAAATGGTAAAAACCATATTCGCATGCGTCAACAATTTGTGGACAATGAGAAAGCCGTTTTCAAAGAAGGAGCCACGGGTAAAGGGCTTTTTATGGATGGTGATACCTGGTTAGACTTGGATAATATTGGGGTTTATAAGCGTAACGAACCTTTCAGTATATCTATAAAAGTATTTATTCCAAAGGATCTTGAAGAGGGAGTTATTTTCCACAAAATGCAAGGGCCGGAACTACATAGTTTTAGAGGTTATCACTTAAAAATTAAAGAAAATAAATTAGAAGCTTTGTTTGCTCATGTTTGGCCAGACAATTCCATGGTGGTAGAATCTATAAAAGAGATTCCAAAGGAAAAATGGGTACAGGTTACCCTAACCTATGACGGTTCTAGTAAGGCAGATGGAATAGGAGTTTACATGGATGGAGAAAAGCTGCAGACAAAGACCACTTTTGATAATCTTTACAAGGATATTGTTTTTAATAAAATGAGAGACCCTATCTATAAAGGAACTGTAGAACCAGGTCTTAGAATAGGTGCCATATGGAGAGGAAAGGGAATTGGTAGTGCCATTGTTGATGATTTATTGGTCTTTGATAAAGAGATAAGTGACATTGAGGTAATGCAGATCAGTACTACTGATAAGCTAAAAAACTTGGTCGAAAAATCATATGCTACACTTACTGACGAAGACAAGGAGCAACTTGAGAAGTATTATTTATTTAACTACTCTAAAACATACAATGAGGCAGTTGTAGCTTTAAAGAATGACCGTAAGGTTCTGGTAGATAGTATTGAGCCAATAAAACAGATTATGGTAATGAAGGAGCGAGAAACACCCAGACAAAGCTATATTTTGGATAGGGGTAATTATGATTCTCCTACAGACTCCGTGTTTCCAAACGTGCCAACAGAAATATTTCCAATAGATGGCAGCCTTCCTAAAAATAGATTGGGATTGGCTAAATGGATAACTGATAAAGATAATCCGTTAACTGCCAGAGTAGCTGTTAATAGGTATTGGCAGAACCTTTTTGGAAGGGGACTGGTCGTGACCTCAGAAGATTTTGGTAACCAAGGAGAGTTGCCTAGTCATCCAAAATTATTAGACTGGTTGGCCATTCAATTTGTAGAATCAGGATGGGATGTGAAAGCATTGCATAAGACCATAATGTTGTCCAGTACCTATCAGCAGAGTTCAGTCATTAGCGAAGAACTTCTTAAAAAAGATAAAGAAAACAAATGGTTGGCTAGAGGGCCTTCAGCACGTTTGTCAGGAGAAATGTTAAGAGATAATGCGCTCTATGCTTCAGGATTATTAAATGAAACTATAGGAGGAGAAAGTGTTAGGCCTTACCAACCAGATGGTTTATGGAAAGTAAATGGAGGTACCTACGTGCAAGATGGCGAGGAAGGTCTTTACAGAAGAAGTATGTACACCATATGGAAACGTACCGTTCCTAACCCTACAATTTCAACATTTGATGCGCCTACCAGAGATTTGTGTTCCAGTAGAAGACAAAAAACAAATACACCGTTACAAGCATTGGTGATTTTAAACGACCCTACTTATATAGAAGCTTCAAGGGTTTTAGGTAAGCAAATGACGGAGGCTAAGGATATAAGAACAGGTATTGCAATGACCTTTAAAAAACTGGCGGGCAGAAATATCACTGATAAAGAGCTAGATGTACTGGCTAAGTTGCAAAATGAGGAATATCAAAAGTTTAATAAAAACTTAGACAAAACCAAAGGTTGGTTGCAAACGGGAGCCTTTAAAATTTCCGAGACAGATGATAAAGCATCAATAGCTGCCAACGCAGTAGTGGCAAGTACTATTATGAATGCAGATGCCAGTATCACCAAAAGATAAATTGTTAACAGCTAAGAAAAGAACGTATGTGTAATAATCATCACCATAGCAAACTGACTTCTACAAATAAAGATTTGCAACAAATCGAGAAGCAGTTAGATAGAAGACATTTCTTAAAACAAACGTCACTTGGTATTGGTGCCATAGCTTTGGGCAGTTTACTAGGAGCCGAGAAAGCATTTGCCGGTATTGGTAAAGAGAGTACGGAAGAAGAAATTTTAAAGGCTTATAATAAAAACCGATTAGGATTACCTCACCATGCACCAAAGGCAAAAAGAATAATCTACCTTTTTCAAAGTGGAGGGCCTTCCCAGATGGATTTGTTCGATTACAAACCGAAGCTTAGTGATATGTTCGGCCAAGAATTACCTCCTTCCGTTATAAGTGGTCAAAGACTTACGGGAATGAGTGGTAGCCAAAGTACTTTGCCTATAGCACCATCTACTTTTAAATTCAATCAATATGGAGAATCACGTGCTTGGGTAAGTGATGCCATGCCTTATTTATCTGAGGTTGTAGATGATTTATGTTTCATAAAAAGTATGCAAACGGACCAGATTAACCACACCCCTGCAATTACCTTTATGCAGACAGGAAATCAATTACCTGGTAGACCTGCAATAGGTTCTTGGTTAAGCTACGGTTTAGGTTCTGACAATGAAAACTTGCCAACCTTTATAGCATTGGTCTCTAAAAACGGTAAAGGACAACCGTTAAAAGCCAGTTTATGGGGTAATGGCTTTTTACCAACGGAGCACCAAGGTGTTCAATTTAGATCTGGTAAAGATCCCGTACTGTATTTAAGTGATCCAGAAAATTACGATGGTAATGATAGAAGGGATATGCTAGATTACTTAAAACATTTAAATGAATTACAGACTGATGCCTATGGTGATCCTGAAATTCAATCTAGAATGTCTCAGTATGAAATGGCATTTAAAATGCAAACTTCTATTCCTGAAGTAACCGATTTGACCAACGAACCGGAATATATTTTTGATATGTACGGAGAAGACAGTAGAGACCCGGGTACATATGCTGCCAACTGTTTAATGGCAAGAAAACTACTTGAAAAAGGAGTAAAATTTGTACAACTCTATCACCAAGGGTGGGATCAGCACAACTATTGCCCAGGAGGTGTAAAAAGTCAATCTAAAAAAACAGATCAAGCAACTGCAGCTTTAATTAAGGATTTAAAGCAAAGAGGCATGTTTGAAGATACACTCGTAGTTTGGGGTGGAGAATTTGGGCGTACCGTTTACTCTCAAGGTCAGTTGACCAGCGAGAATTACGGACGTGATCATCACCCAAAAGCATTTACAATGTGGATGGCAGGAGCAGGAGTGAAGCCTGGTTTTACCTATGGAGCGACGGACGATTTTAGTTACAATGTAACCCAAGACCCTGTTCATGTTCATGATTTTCATGCTACCCTTATGCATTTATTTGGAGTAGATCATGAGAGGTTGACTTTCAAACATCAAGGTAGGCGCTACCGTCTTACTGATGTTCACGGGCATGTGGTCAAAGATTTATTGACCTAAATTTACCCACTGTTTATTAACTTTCATTGTAATTTACCAATTAAAATAATCAGTATCATATGACCAAAAGAAGAAGTTTTCTTAAAAAATCTGTCTTAGGCGCCGCTGCTTTGTCTACTGCATCATCTTTCGGTTTTAGTATTTTAAAGAAAAATGTAATGGAAGAACAAATTATAGGTCACGGTGATTTTAAATATAAGGTGGTTAAAGACTGGGCAAAAATGTCTGTAGCTCATAATCCTATATTAAACTGTCACGAAATGCAGATGGATAGTAAGGGAAGGCTTATTATGTTGGGAGACCATACGGATAATAATATTTTGGTTTTCGATAAATCTGGAAAATTACTTGACTATTGGGGTACGCGTTATCCTGGTGGGCACGGACTTACACTTCATGATGAAGGTGGTGAGGACATGCTATACATTGTGGATTGTGGGTGGTTTGTAGACCGCACCGGTAAATGGAGCAAACAAGCCGGAACCGTTAGTAAGACAACAATAGACGGGCGACTTTTATTCAATTTACCTGACCCTCATACCATTGGTGTCTATACTAAAGAGCAAGAATATTTACCAACTGAAACCGCAATAGGCCCTAATGGGGATGTATATGTTGCAGATGGTTATGGTTCTGACTTTATTCTTCAGTTTAATCATAAAGGAGAATTCATCCGCAAATGGGGTGGTCACGATAATAGTGATAAGAATTATAATCTACACAACGCGCATGGTGTAGCAGTAGATTACAGAGATAAACAAAATCCAGTCTTAATAGTTACTTCACGTTCAGATAAAAGCTTTAAATTTTTCACTCTAGATGGTAAGTTTATTAAGACCGTAGAATTACCAGGAGCTTATGTTTGTAGACCGGTTCTTGATGATGATAATGTCTATGCAGGTGTATGCTGGTCAGAGAACAAACAGGGTAATCGTTTTAACGATTCTGGTTTTGTAACCATTATGGACGGCGAGAATAAAGTAGTTTCTAACCCTGGAGGAGATGCTCCAGAATATAAAAATGGTAAACTTCAGCAAATGTATCAGTCTGAAAAAGCTGTTTTTAATCATGGCCACGATGTTTTTGTAGATGAGGATAAGAACCTTTACGTGTGCCAATGGAACGCTAACAGAACGGCACCTATTAAATTGGAAAGGGTGTAACTACTGTTGCTTTATTAATAATCAAATTTTGGAAGTTTAATTAAAGACATTTGTTGTCAATAATTGATCATTTCTTTTATTCCTCTCTTTCAAATAATCGTAATTTTCAGATTAAAGTCTTCGACTTTGATCAAACTCTTATTAACATAATTCAAAAGTTAAATGCGCTACAAAAAGAACAATGTACTGTATGCTCTTTTGTTGCTTATTGTGTTTTCTTCCTGTAAAGAAGAGAAGGCGGTAATCACCGAAAAAAAACCGAACATCATTTATATTATGGCTGATGACCATACTACCCAAGGTTTTGGAATCTATGGTAGCCGGTTGGCAAAATTAAACCCCACTCCAACATTAGATAAGATAGCCAAGGAAGGTATCATCTTTGACAATTGCTTTGTTAGTAATTCTATCTGTACGCCTAGTCGTGCGGCGATTATTACGGGTCAGAACTCCCAATTAAATGGAGTTTTGGATTTAGATGGCCGTATTGAACCGGCGCGCCAGTTTCTTCCAATTGAAATGAAAAAGTTGGGCTACCAAACTGCTGTTGTTGGTAAATGGCACTTAAAAGAAGAGCCTGCAGCTTTTGACTATTATAAGGTTCTACCAGGGCAAGGAAAATATTTTGATCCAGAGTTTAGGGTTCGTGGAGATAAGCCATGGCCTAAAAATACGGTTCAGACTAAAGGGCATTCTTCTGATATGGTTACCGATATTTCTTTAGATTGGTTAAAGAATGAAAGAGACCCTAATAAGCCTTTCTTTTTAGTGCATCAGTTTAAAGCACCTCATGATGATTTTGAAAATGCTCCTCGTTATGAAGAGTATTTAGCAGATACATTTATTCCTGAACCAGAAAGTCTTTACGAAAGGGGAAACAACGGTTCAATTGCCACACGTGGTAAGAATGATTCTTTGACTAGAATAATAGGTTCATCTGTTTCACATAGAAATATGATTCGTAACCAAGCTATGAATATCTATGTAGATAGTTCTGTTCACCGTGTTTACCGAAATGCAGATGATATTCGCCCTGAGGAATTTGTAAAATGGGAGATGGATGATGCAGAAAAGAAACATGCCAGTAAAGTTTATCAAGATTACGTAAAAAAATATTTACGTTGTGTAAAAGGGGTTGATGATAACGTAAAACGTTTAATGGATTATTTAGAGAAGGAAGGTCTTCTGGATAATACTATAATTGTTTACACCGGAGACCAAGGATTTATGTTAGGTGAGCATGATTTTATTGATAAAAGATGGATGTACGAGGAATCTATGCGGATGCCGTTTTTTGTACGTTACCCAGAAAAAATCAAAGCAGGAACTCGCACCGATGCTATAATCAACAATACAGATTTTGCACCTACGCTTATTGAATTGGCTGGCGGAAGCACACCTGATTATATGCAAGGAAAAAGCTTTAAAACAATCTTAGAAACAGGTGAGGAGCCAGCAGATTGGCAGAAGTCCACTTATTACAGGTATTGGATGCATATGGCACACCGTCACCAAAACCCTGCCCACTTTGGAGTTCGTACCAAGGACCATAAGCTTATCTTTTTCTATGGAAAGTACTATGTAGATACTAGTGACCCAAATGCTGAATGGGATAAAGAAAACTGGGGCAATGACTTTGATCAGGATACACCTGCAGCTTGGGAGTTCTATGATTTAAAGAACGATCCAAAGGAAATGAACAATGCTTATGCAGATCCTGCTTATGCAGAAACCATAGCAGATTTGAAGAAAGAATTGTTGAGGCTTCGTGAAGACTTGAATGAGACGGATGAAAAATATCCACACATTCAAAAGGTTATTGATGCCCACTGGAACGATTAGATAAAGTACAGTTTAGAACAAATAGCTGAGCGCAGAAGAAAACCAAAATATTCAGGTTTTCGACTGCGCTCAGTTTTTTTATGAGGTATGTTTAGAGCTTAAAAATACGCTCTAGTTCAATCCATTTTTCTCCATTTTTAGCCCAAGGGAGACCTTGTTGGTATTTCCACATTAGTTGTTCCCATTCTTGTACAGCAGGGTCGCTGGCATCCATTTCAGCTTTTCTTTTGGCATCAAAGGTCTCATCAACTTCCATAATCATAAACATACGGTTTCCGGTCAAGAAAATCTGCATATCTACAATACCGGCATCTTTAATGCTTTTGGTTATAGCTGGTCTGGCGTTACCCTCAGCATGGTATTCTTTGTACTCGGCAATAAGTTTTGGATCATCTTTAAGATCACAAGAGTAACAGTATCTTTTTGTTTGCATGATATTAAGCAATTTTAGTTTTGGTTACTTTATAAGCGTACATACCGTAAAATGCAACAAAAAGAAGACATATCATAGGCAACAAGAACGAAAAATGAATTTCTGTAATGTTTCCGGCTATTTTATCGCCAAAAACCTCTTGTCCGTTTACGGTATCGCCAAAATCCATTATACTAGCTTGTAGCTTCGGTAAAAAGGCACCTCCTACAATGGCCATAATAAGTCCGGATGAAGCCAGTTTTGCTTCTTCGCCCATATCTTTTAGCGCAAGACCGTAGATGGTAGGGAACATGATAGACATGAATACGGAAACTAGTACTAAAAACACTAAGCTTAGAATGCCCGAGGTCATTATAATACCACCGCACATAAGTGCAGCTGCCAAGCCAAAATAGGCTAACATTTTAGCGGGATTTATTTTTTTCATCAATGCCGTACCTATAAAACGAGTAACAACAAAAGACACCATGGCGGTAATATTCCACCAGGTAGCATCAACACCTAAGTTTTGAGATTCATTTAAATATTCAACTAATTGAAAGATAGCCGTCCAGCACATAATCTGAGCGCCAACATAGAACATTTGCGCTATTACACCCAATACAAAAGTCTTACTCTTAAAAATACGGTCTAAAGATTCTTTAATGGATAAATGGTCTCCCATTGTCATTGCAGGAATTTTAGTTTTCCAAATAACAAAAAATACCAAGGCTACAAAAACACCTACGGCTATGTACGGGCCACTGATAATATTCAAATCAAAAGCCTTTATTTCTGCAGCTTTTTCGGAACCTAGGGCTACAATTTCAGAACTGTCTGCATAATCTGCGGATAGAATTCTATCCAACACTACAAATTTGGCAATAAGCATACCTGTCAATGAACCAATAGGGTTGAAGGATTGCGCCAAATTTAGTCTCTGTGTAGCTGTTTCCTTGTCTCCCATAGAAAGAATTAAGGGGTTGGAAGTAGTTTCTAGAAAGCCCAGTCCACAAGTGATAACAAAAAGTGAGATAAGAAAATAGGTGTATGAACCATTTTCAGCTGCAGGATAAAACAGGATGGCACCTAAAGCATAGAGTGCCAAACCAAGTAATAGTCCTGATTTATAACTGAATTTACGAATGAACAATGCGGCTGGAATCGCCATAACACCATACCCAAAATAAAATGCGAACTGTACGTTGTAAGCTTCTTCATTAGAAAGAATCATTACCTTTTTAAAAGCCGAAACCATTGGGTTTGTCAAATCATTGGCAAAACCCCAAAGTGCAAAAATAGAAGTTGCAGCTATGAAGGGTACCAGCAAGTGCGTTGGTACTACAGGTGTTTTGGTGTTTTTTGTCATTGGTATATTTTAGAGTGGGTTGGTTTAATCTTCAGTCAATAATGAACGGTCTAGATGCACATATCCGCCGTCTACAAAAATAAACTGACCTGTAGTATGCGATGATCTATCCGAGATTGTGAATAAACAAGTATCCGCTATTTCATTGGTGCTCGTCATTCTATTTTCCAAAGGAATTTTCTTTACGATGGATTGTAATTTTGCCTCACCGTCTGGTAAAGTTCTGATCCATGTGTCGTAAGATGGCGTCCAGCTTTCCGCAATTATAATTGCGTTAGAACGTATGTCATGTTTGATCAGATCTACTGCCCACTCACGGGTAAGACCTAAAACACCACCTTTAGAAGCAGCGTAACCAGAAGTCCTACCTTGTCCCGTTAAGGCCACTTTAGAACCAATGTTCAAAATATTACCTTTTGATTTTATAAGGAAGGGTAGTGCATGTTTTACAATAAGAAAATAGCTCACCATATTAAGTTTAAGAGAATCCATAAACTCTTCGTAGCTAGCATCTAGACCAACACCGTCGTTTACTCCCACATTGTTTATAACCACATCTATACGGCCATATTTTTCTGCAATTGTTTTTACGGCGTTTTCAATCTGATCAGGATTTGTCACATCGGTCTGGCAAAAAATAGCATCAATACCCTTCTTCTGAATTGCTTCAACATAACCAAAACCACGAGCATTACGATCAATTACGGCTGGGATAGCTCCTTCTTCAGCTAAACGTTGTAAAATTGTTTCTCCTATGCTTCCTTCTTTACCGGCAGCACCGCTAATTACGACTACTTTTCCTTTTAAATTTAAATCCATTAGGTTCTCTTATTTTAAGCATTGTTAGGGGTGTATACTAGCAAAAAAAGCGCTCAAGTATGCCCATACAATTTTGGTTTATAAATTATAGAATTCTTGTGCATTCTTACCCATAATCATTTCCTGATCTTGGCTACTAAGCGTTGAAATAAAATGCGTTACAATACTTTTTACTTGTCCGTAATTCCCGGCAACCAGACATACCGGCCAATCAGAACCGAACATTAAACGTTCACTTCCAAAGGCCTCTAAGGTCAAATGCATGTAGGGCTGGAGTTGTTCTGACGTCCATAAATTGTAATCAGCCTCGGTAATCATACCTGAAAGTTTACAAGACACATTTTCATGTTTTCCTATTTCTTTCATTAAGGTGGCCCAACCGTCATAAAAATTATCTTTAATGTAAGGTTTGGCTATATGGTCTATAACGAATTTCTGGTTTGGAAATTTTTTCACAAACTCCAAAACAGCCCCTAATTGATGAGGAAAAACCAAAATGTCATAGGTGTGATTATATTTTTCCAGCTTTGAAATTCCTTTTAAAAAATCTGGACGTAGCAAGAAATTAGGATCAGGCTCACCTTGCACGACATGTCGCCAACCTTTTAGATTTTTGTCAGAGCTATATTTTTCCAGTACAGCATCAATATCTTCAGACCTAAGGTCTGCCCAACCTACAATTCCTTTTATGAAATCGTTTTGTTTGGCTAAGTCTAATAAGAAGTCGGTTTCCTCAAGAGTTTGGTCCGCTTGCACGGCAACACAACCATCAATCTCATTTTCTTGATACACTTTTTGTAAATCTTCCGGAAGAAAATCTTTCCGTATGTTAGACATGCTATCATCGATCCAAGAATGTTTAACCGGTTCGTAGCGCCAAAAATGCTGGTGACTATCTATTGTCATGTTTTAATTTTTAAAACCGAATTTGATTATAAATTCTTTAAGCAGACAGCAACTCCATCTGCTTCAATATTTTCAATGTTCTTGGCTACACTATTTGTTAAGCCGTCAATTTGGGTTAAATCTTCACCCCAAATAGTGGTGTTTTTAAGGACTATATTTACAAATGCAGCTAAACTAGAAGTGCCATCGTCTACTTTATGCCATTCTGATGCAAAGAAATCCAGTACGGACTTGTCATCATTAAGAGCAATGTTTTCACCATTAAACTCACCCTTATAAAAACGGAGCATAGCCGAAAGTCCAAAAACAATACGTTTTGGGAGCTTACCTTGTGCGTTGTAGTAATCCTTTAGGGTAGGTAATAAACGAGCAACAAATTTAGAAGTGCTATTTAAAGAGATGCTGATAAGTTGATGTTTCAAAAGTGGATTGCGAAAACGGTCAAGAACGTCTGCAACAAATTTGTTTTTTACATCATCAGGAAAATCCAGTGTTTTTGCGGCTTCTTCTAAAAGAAGACTCTCCACAAAATTACTTACTTCTTCATTTTCCATCGCCTCTTTTACAAAACGAATGCCTGCCAAATATCCAACAGGAACCATAGAAGTATGAGCACCGTTTAAAATGCGAACTTTCATCTCACGGTACGGGGCAAGGTCATCTACGAATTCTACGTTAAGGTCTGTTTGAGCAAACGGAAGTTCTTTTTGTACGGTTTCATTAGCTTGGATTACCCAGCTGTGATAGTACTCACCAGCAACTAAAAGGTCATCTTTATAACCCAGTTCTTGCTCAATTTCTTTTGCACGATCAGAAGGGTAACCAGAAACAATACGGTCTACCAATGTGCTGCAAAAATGATTAGATGTATTGACCCAATTCTTAAAACCATCTTCTAATTCCCAATGATCAGCATATTGTAAAACTGCTTTTTTCAAAGCAGCTCCGTTGTCTTCAATTAATTCACACGGAAGTAATATGCATCCTTTTGAAGGGTCTGCTTTAAAATGCTTGAAACGGTGGTAAAGCCAAACCGTTAATTTCGCTGGAAATTCTTTTGGTGGGCTTACATCAAACTTATCGTCGGCATTAAATTTAATTCCTGCTTCGGTAGTGTTGGAAATGATAAAACGTAAATCTTCGTTTTCGGCCAATTTTAGATAAGCGGCCCATTCATTATAGGAGTGGATTACTTGTTGTACTTCGGTAACTAATGTTTTTTCGGCAACGAGTTTTCCATTTTTAATTCCGTCAAGAACAACGGTAAAAAGTCCGTCTTGCCCTTTTAGTTCGGCATAATCACCTCCTGCTGTTGGTTTTATAATGGCAATGTCACTGTTAAAATTAGTTTCTTGGTTGAGTACGTGTACCATCCAATCTACAAAGGCACGTAAAAAGTTTCCACCGCCAAACTGCATAACCTTCAATGGGCGTTGCACTCTGTTTGGTACGGTAGTATGATTTAAAATTTGCATTAAATAGCTGTTTGTCAAGTTACAATTTAGTTGAGATACTTAAAGCGATATGCCTCGTTTCCAAGGAATAAAGTCTTCTTGGCCTAAGCGCACTGCAGCAGGAATAATCTCTCCGCTGGCTACCTTAATAATATATTCAAGTAGTTCCTCGCCTTTGGTCTCAATAGTATCCTCGCCCGTAATTACCGTTCCCGTATTAAAGTCGATAATGTCTTTCATGCGGCTACTGAGTATATTGTTGCTGGATAGTTTAATGACCGGAGCAATAGGGTTCCCGGTTGGTGTACCTAATCCTGTTGTAAAACAGATTACGTTACATCCTGATCCGGCAAGACCTGTTGTGCTTTCTACATCATTACCAGGTGTACATAAAAGATTTAGGCCTTTCTTTCTAACTGGCTCCGTGTAATCTAGTACATCGGTAACGGGACTTGTACCGCCTTTTTTGGCCGCACCGGCAGATTTCATGGCATCGGTAATAAGTCCGTCTTTTATATTTCCAGGTGAAGGGTTATTCTCAAATCCAGAGCCAACAGAAACTGCCTTGTCCGAATAAGCGCGCATTAGTTTAGCAAACTTGGTTGCATTTTCTTCCGTTTCACAACGGTTAATGAGTTCTTGCTCAACACCGTTCAGTTCAGGGAATTCTGAAAGGACGGTAGTAGCTCCAAGACCCACTAACAAATCCGAAGCATAACCTAAAGATGGATTCGCAGATATTCCTGAAAAACCATCAGACCCACCACATTCCAAACCTAAAACAAGTTTGGTTAGTGGAGCAGGTTTTCTTTCTGTTTTATTGGCTTCTATCAACCCTACAAATGTCTTTTTAACCGCCTCTTCTATAAACTGACGTTCACTAGAACTTTTTTGTTGTTCTAGAATATGTAGCGGCTTTTTAAAATTAGGGTCAAGCTTAGCTATAGCAGCTTCTAATAATTTGAATTGCGCATTTTGGCAACCTAAACTCAAAATTGTTGCACCTGCAGTATTGGGATGTGTAATGTATCCAGCTAACAGGTTACAGAGGGTTTCTGAGTCTTGACGAATACCTCCACAACCTCCGTCATGGTTCAAAAATTTGATACCATCAACGTTTGGGAAGGTCCGGTTTTGCTTTATATCTTCAGGAGTTTTAATAATGTCCGAAGATAAAAGTTCATCATCGGAAGCTCCGTTTTTATATTGGTTTACAAGAACCTCGGTATCAACTACAAAGTCGGTAGTGGTGTGGTAACCTAGAGATTTTAATAATGCAGATTTCATTACATCTACATTTCTATTCTCGCAGAAAACCAAGGGAATCACCAACCAATGATTGGCTGTGCCCACACTTCCGTCTGCTCTATGGTATCCGTTGAAAGTAACATCTTTCCACTTGCTGACATCCGGAGCCGTCCAACTCAGTTTTTCTTGACCTACAGCATATTCCGAAGAAGCATGTACAACATTTTCAGTAGTAATGGTTTCACCTTTGGCAATAGGTTTTGTAGCCTTGCCCACCAATGAGCCGTACATAATAATACTATCGCCAACATTTAGGTTGGTAGTTGTAAACTTATGTTTGGCCTTTACGTTAACCGTTAACTGAAAACGGTCATTGTTATGTACGATTTCAGAACCTTTAGAAATATCTTTAAGGGCTGCCAGAACATTATCTTCTGGATGTATTTGCAAAAATTGCTTTGACATAGTGTTCTTTACTTTTGTCTGTGCTTAATTGTATGGTTGATGAACGTTGGTTTACTCAAAATCAACAGTAGCCTTAATAACTCCGTTTGCCGGGTCTAACCAACCATCAAAATTGGCTATCATTTCAGTATAAGGAACATTGTGGGTGATGAAAGAATCAATTGGAAAACCGCCTTTCTCTAAAACAGAAATTACATGTTCAAAATCCTCTAAGGTCGCATTTCTACTGCACATAATAGTTGTTTCCTTAGCATGGATTTTTGGATGGGTAAATACCAATTCGCCTTTAGAAAGGCCAACCAAAACGTATCTTCCGCCATGTGACATATAATCAGGACCTGCTTCAAGAGCTCCTTTATGACCTGTTGCATCAAAAACCGCAGTAGCTAAATCACCATTAGTAATTTCAGACACTTGGTCTACGGCATCTTTTCCTCCTAGAACAACATAGTCAACACCTATGTCATTTTTAGCATAATCCAAACGCTGCTGGTTCATATCTATTGCAATTACTTTTGCTCCGGCAATTTGCGCCAACTTCATGATGCCAATACCAATGGGTCCACAACCAACAACAACAATGGTTTCCCCAGGTTGAACATTGGCACGACGAATAGCATGCGCACCAATAGCCAATGGCTCAACAACAGCCATTTGGTCATCTGTTAACTGTTGCGCAGGGATAAGTAAATTGGTAGGAACAGTTATTTTTTCCTGCATTCCACCATCTGTATGAACACCTAAAACTTTGATATTCGTACAACAATTTGTTTTCCCGTTTCTACAAGCAATACAAGTGCCGCAGCTTACATAAGGCATAACTACAACATTGTCTCCTGCTTTAATACCTTGAGGATTCTCGTCTATTTCAACTACTTGGGTAGCCAGTTCGTGACCAAGAATTCTGGGGTAGGTAAAAAATGCTTGGTTACCTGCATACGCGTGTAAGTCCGTTCCGCAAATACCTACCTTTTTTACTTTTAATATAGCTTCTCCGGATTTTCTTGTAGGTTCTTCTTTCTCTTTAAGAATGAACTCTCCCGGCTTCTCGCATACAATATATTTCATGTGTAATTTATTTTTTTGATCACATTTATATTAAAACGAGTTATTTCTTTTAAGTACTATCCCGCTTAACAAATTATCACCTATTCATTTTGTGTAGTACTGAAAAAGAGCGCACTTTTAAGGTGCGCTCCTAAATTAAAAAAACTAACTCAACTAACTTCTTTATTAAGGTGCTATAATGATATTTCAAGCACGTGAGCAAAATTTCCAGTTTTGCTTCCTAGATTAGAAATTGAAAGCGCATCGTCTTTCACATCAAAGGAGATTTTAGCATCACTTCCTAGTAATCTTACATTTTTGATATTTAGGTCTTTACCGTATTTACTAGCTTTACCCAATGATTTGATATCTACTTTGTTGCCTTCTGGCCACTCCATCATAATAGCATAAAGCTTATCTCCTTTTTTGGTGAAACGAATATCTTGACCGGTGAAACCTTTATTCTGTCCCTCACTATGGTGACCTTTTTTAACCTCGGTAGGACCTTCGCCAAAAGTGCTCCAGTATTCCGTATCATAAATAGCTTCGCCATTTACATTTAACCAGTCTCCAATTTGGAATAATATTTCTTTTTGATCTTCTGGGATGGTACCATCTGCTTTTGGACCTACATTAAGTAATAGGTTTCCATTTTTAGAAACAATATCAACCAAATCGTCTACAAGGCTATTTGCTGTGCGCGATTCCCAGTTGGTTACGTAACACCAAGAGTTCTTTCCAATAGAGGTGTCCGTTTGCCATGGCAGTTTTCTAATACCTGGTAGCTTACCTCGCTCCAAATCGTAGATTACAGAACCTTCAGGAAAGGCCTCGTGGTCAAAATTCTTATCATTAATCACTACTTCTTTGCCCCACTCAAGACCTTTGTTATAGTAATATGCTGCAATTTTAGGACGGTATTCTTTATAGTCTGGAATATCAAGATAGAAGTCAAACCAAAGAATATCTGGCTGATAGTTATCTATAAGATCTGTTGTTCTGTCCCACCATAATTTTTTGAACTCTTCGGATACAGGCTCCGTAAGGTCTTTTCCTTTAGCGGAATACAAATCGGCAAACTCAGGGTCTGTCGTATCAAATTTATCTTTTTTATTATAGAAAGACCAGTTGAAGGCGTAGTGGGAAGAAGCTCCCATTATCATGCCTTGCTCACGACCTTCTTTAAAAAGCTCACCCAAAACATCACGCTTTGGACCCATGTCTACTGAATTCCATCTAGTTGTGTTGGATTTATACATAGCAAAACCATCATGGTGGTCCGCTACAGGAATTACATATTTAGCTCCTGATTTCTTAAAAATATCAATCCATTCTTTAGCATCGAATTTTTCTGCTTTGAACATTGGTATAAAGTCTTTATATCCAAAAGTCTTTTGACCTCCGTATGTTTCCTTATGATGAAGATATGTGGCGTTAGGTCCTTTTTGACCCAGTTTTAACTGAGCACTAAAAGTAGCTGTATCCATATACATTTGTCTTGGATACCATTCAGAACCATACGCTGGTACTGCATAGGCACCCCAGTGAATGAAAATACCAAATTTGCTATCATTAAACCATTCAGGGTCTTTATAATGTTCTTTTATAGATTCCCAATTAGCTTCGTATGTAGCCGCAGTTTTTTGTGCAGCTGGCTCTTCTTTCTTTTTATCCGTTTTTGATCCACATGAAGTAAGAACTACACCGGTCAATAAAAGTGTGAATATTTTATTCATTGAAAGTATTTAAAAGGGTTGGTTAGTGATGCCCGAAAATAGCATTGTTAATGAGCTGCTAAATTGCAATTTAATAGAGCAAACGAAAGAGCGAATTGTTCAAATAAGTACCACAAATGGTTATTTATTTGATTTGTAGTGTTTTTGAGGGGTTGGTAACATGCAGTTTTTTAGGCCTTTGCATATTTTCTTTGGTAAGCAAGGGGAGAGGAGCCCATGAATTTTTTAAATTGTCTATGGAAGAAAGGGAGTGTTTCGTAACCACAAGCAAAAGCAATATGGGAGACAGAATCATGAGTGTCCAGAAGCATTCTGGCGGAAATATTAATACGGTACTCGTTTAAAAAAGTAAAGAAAGGACGCCCCATCATTTTAGTAAAAAACCTAGAAAAAGACTGCTCGGACATGTTCACGAGATCTGCTAGTTCTTTTAAATAAATTTTACGGTTATAGTTTAAGCCTACAAAATCATGAATCTGCGCCATACGACTACCATATTCAGAAGGTAAATCTTCTACAAAGCTGGCGCTTGATAATGTTTTGTAGCTACAACTAGACAACTTTACCAAAATGGTGAGCAGTTCTATATATAGGTCATGAGCTTCTAATTCTGGGCATTTCTTTAATCGGGGTATAAGAGAAGCCGTTTCCTTTTTATTAAACAATAATCCTTTAGAAGAAGTTCTTAGCATTTGAAATAAAGAGGCTAATTCCGGAACTTTTGGGAATACACCTAAATTCCATTGTATGACAATGGATTTGGATAGTCCTCTTTGTTGTGTATTGTTTTTCCAACAATGGGGAAGGTTAGAACGTAATAAAACCAATTCTCCCGGTTGGTAAGGACCAACATAGTCGCCAACAAATTTAGTACCCACACTTTCTTCAATATAGGTAAGTTCATGTTGCGGATGAAAATGCCACGGAGTTTCAAAGTCTTTTTTAGAATGAAAAAAACTTGTAATCGTGCGTTTTTCATCTAAATGTATGGGCTCTAATACAGGTTCCATTCTATATGAAAATTGAGGAGTAAGATACTTTGACTATTGTTTATTTTGTTTGAAAATACGTAAAAATTAATACTAAGGTACAGAATAGGGTACTTATTTGCTAAAAAAGGCAACTGAAAGCGCCCGCAGAATAATCATTTTTGTGTTTCCGCAGAAAGTGAACTATAAAAGTTAATACCGCCAATATGAAAAAAAGTGAGTTTCCAGATCCGTTTGAAAATACAAGAGAATCAAAAGGTTATGGTGAAATGGACGACCAGGACGATCCTGTAACTATGCTTTTACGCCATAAGGACGTTCGTAAAAGCGCTCATAATTACAAAACATTTCAGTCTGGTGCTACGCCAGGGCGGATTGTAATTCCTTCGGAGGTAAACATTCGTGAAACGCGTCAAATACCTTTTGAGGTAGATCCACCGGTTCATGGCATTTATAGAGCGTTGGTAGAACCTTGGTTCAAAAGACCTTTGCAACCTGAGTACCAAGAGAAATTAGCGGAGCAAATAGCAAATATAGTTGATGAAGTGCTTCAAGAAGATTCTGTTGAAGTAGTAACCGATTTTGCATTGAAATTGCAGTCCAGAGCATTGACTTTACTTTTAAACACACCTTTTTCGGAGTCGGAAACATGGATTTCTTGGGGAACCCATGTTTTTAGAAGTGAAGGCGAAGCGTTAGATGGAGATAAGGCGAATATCCTTTACAATTATATAGACGCAGAAATAGAACGTGCTAGTAAGAACCCTACGGGTGATATGTATTCTATACTTCTTGATTCTGAATTTGAAGGTCGAAAATTGACTAAAGAAGAGGTTAAGGGGGTAATGGTATTAACTTTTGCAGGAGGTAGAGATACGGTCATAAATGCCGTTACCAATGCCATTGCGTATTTGGCGGAACACCCGGAATCATTGGAGCGTTTGCGTAAAGAACCTGAAATTACAGGTAAGACCGTAGAGGAAATGATTCGTTATTTTTCACCACTTACTCAAATGGGGCGTGTGGTTACCGAAGATACTTTTGTGTGCGAACATGCGGCAAAAGCAGATACTAGAGTTTCCTTATGTTGGGCGTCTGCCAATAGAGACGCCAAGGTTTTTGAGAACCCTAATGAAATAGTTATGGACCGTAAAATTAATCCGCATGTAGGTTTTGGTTTTAGTCACCATAATTGTTTGGGAGCTACTCATGCCCGTCAGATAATGAAAATATTACTTCAGACATTGGCAGAGAAAGTAGGTTCGTTTGAAATATTTGATTGCAAGGAGAATATAGAAGACCTGCATCATTTTAAACGTAAAGTGGGCTTCCACAGTATTAATATGAAATTCAACCCTTTAACAAAATAAAATCCATGGCAAAAATCACATTTATAACCAGTGACGAAGAAACAATAACCTTAGAAGGAACATCCGGTTCTGTAATGGCTCTTGCCGTTGATAATGGAATACCCGGAATAGATGGCGATTGTGGAGGAGTTTGTTCTTGTGCTACCTGTCATGTACATGTAGCTCCAGAGGATATGGAGAAAACGGGAAGTGCTAGCGAAATTGAGACCGATATGCTTGAGCTTGATGATAATGCAGATGAATACAGTAGACTTTGTTGTCAAATAGATATCACTGATGCTATTGATGGTGTAGTGTTGAAAGTAGCCAAATAAAAGAAATGTCAGAAAGTAAAAATACCGATCAAAATTGTGTGGTTATAGGTGCTAGTCATGCTGGAGTGAACTTTGCTTTCGTTCTAAGGCGCGAAGGCTGGCAGGGTTCTATTACCTTAATTGATATAGACCCAACTCTACCATACCACAGACCACCATTGTCAAAAGCCTATTTGACCAGTGAGGATGGTATTGAGAAAAACTTGCTTAAGTCCGAGGAGAGCTATAAAAAGGAGAATATTGAGCTTAAGTTAGGAGTTTGGGTTGATGCTATAGATCGAGAAAACAAAAAGGTAGTCTTAGCTGATGGCACGACACTGGACTATGATAAACTTGTGATAGCTACAGGGGCACGCCCCATTATGCCGCCCATACCCGGTTTAGACACGGCAAAGAATCTTTTTCCGCTTAGATCCGCTGCAGATGTGGCCAATATTAGAAAGACGGTTGTTGAGAACGAAGCGCTGAAAGTAGTTGTGATTGGCGGGGGCTATATAGGACTTGAGACTGCCGCCTCATTAAAAAAACTAGGCGCATCTGTTACCGTTTTAGAACGGGAATCGCGCATACTTGCCAGAGTTACGGCCCCGGAAATGTCCGCTTTTTTTCAGAAACTTCACTCGGATAATGATGTTGCGGTGCTGACAGAAAAGAACGTAATTTCCATAGAAAACAATCAGAATAAGAACACGGTGGTGTGCTCAGACGGAACCCGTTATGAGGCTAATATGATTGTTGTTGGCGTGGGTATTCACGTAAATAAAGAATTGGCTGAAAAGGCTGGTTTGACCATAGAGAATGGCATACAGGTAAATGAAATGGCACAGACTAGTGATCCATCTATTTATGCAATTGGTGATTGTACGTTTCACCATAACATTCATTACAATCGACATATCCGGCTAGAATCCGTTCAAAATGCCGTGGACCAGGCTAAAATTGCAGCGGCCGCCATTGCGGGTAAAGAATGTTGTTATAACGCCATACCTTGGTTTTGGTCCGATCAATATGATGTAAAATTACAAATGGTAGGTCTTTCAGAAGGTTACGATGAAGTAGTTGTACGTGAGGAAGCAGATAAGCCAAACTGTTTTTCTGTATGGTATTTTAAAGGTGATACACTTTTATCCGTAGATGCGGTAAATAATGCAAAAGCCTATGTGTACGGTACAAAATTCATTAAAGGAGGAGAGAAAATTGATAAGAAAAAATTGAGTGACCCAACGGCGGAGTTCAAACCGGCAAATCTCATAGCTCAATAACAAAATATAAAAGTAGTCCAGAACTACGTAAAAGCATAATACATGTCTATTCAATCAAAAAGTGCAGTAGCAAAAGGAGATGGTACTTTTATAATTACTAACGTAACCGTTGCAGAACCAAAGGCGGACGAGCTACTTGTAAAAATAAAAGCAGCCGGTCTTTGTCATACAGATTATGATTCTCTTACTTGGGGCAAGCCTATTGTAATGGGGCATGAAGGTGCGGGAATTATTAAAAAAGTAGGTTCCGAAATAAAAGGTTTAAAAGTAGGTGATCAAGTTCTTTTAAATTGGGCAACGCCTTGTTTAAGCTGTTTTCAGTGTCAAGAAGGTAATCAACATATATGTGAAAACAATTCTCCTGTAGTAGCTGGTGGAAACGGTCATACTCCAGGTCATGCGCATTTAGAAGGTAGCCAGTGGGAAGGAAAACCTATTGAACGCTCTTTTAACCTAGGTACTTTAAGCGAATATGCTTTGGTTAAAGAATCTGCAGTGGTAAAAATAGAAGAGGAAAATTTGAATTTCTCTGCAGCAAGTATTATTAGTTGTGGCGTGATGACAGGTTACGGCTCTGTTGTTAATTCAGCAAAACTGGCTGCGGGTAGTTCTGCTGTAATTTTAGGTTGTGGTGGAGTTGGACTTAATGTAATCAATGCCTGTGAAATTTCAGGTGCAGGTAAAATAATAGCAGTAGATATCAACCCTAACAAACTTGAGCTTGCCAAACAATTTGGAGCTACGGATGTTATTTTGGCCGATAAGGCAGATGTAGGCTTGGCCAATGTTGCTGAACAGGTAAAGACAATGCTTGGCGGTAGAGGTGCAGATTATGCTTTTGAATGTACAGCTATTCCTGCTTTAGGCGCTGCTCCGTTAGCGATGATTCGTAATGCCGGTACGGCCGTTCAGGTAAGTGGTATTGAAGAGGAAATTACAATAGATATGCGTCTTTTTGAATGGGATAAAATTTACATCAATCCGCTTTATGGAAAATGTAGACCTCAAATAGACTTTCCAAAACTGGTGCGACTTTATAAAAAAGGGGATTTGAAATTGGACGAAATGATAACCAAAGAATATAAACTAGACGATTTGCAACTGGCGTTGGATGATATGTTGGCCGGTAAAAATGCAAAAGGTGTAATAGTTTTCGATTAAATAAACATGTTCAGAACCACAGAAATTTCAGATGCGGCCTACGAGAGTGCAAACCTTAGGTTCATAACGGTTAAAACAGACAAGCTAAAGGGAAGAGGAGATATTTGTGTATTTGTTCCACCAATGGCAAATCTAGAAGACTTGCCGCTTGTTATTTTGTTACATGGGGTTTATGGTAGTGCTTGGGTGTGGTCTCAGAAGGCAGGAGTGCATATTTCTGCTCTAGAGATGATGGAGAAAGGAGAGATTCCACCCATGGTAATAGCTATGCCTTCAGACGGACTTTGGGGAGATGGTTCCGGTTATCTTCCGCATAATCAAAAAGATTTTGAAAGTTGGATTGTAGATGATGTGCCTAATGCTGTTATCGAGAATATTACATCCGTAAGTAAAAAATCAGAATTATTCATTTCCGGACTTTCCATGGGAGGCTTCGGAGCTTTGCGTTTGGGGGTGAAATATGGTGATAGATTTAAGGCCATTTCCGGACATTCGTCCATTACCGATATAGAACAGATGAATCTTTTTGTAGAAGAATCCTTGGATAATTATAAGCAGGAAGTTGCTTCGGAGAATTCAGTTTGGAGTCTTATAGAAAAGAATAAAAAGCATCTACCAAAATTACGGTTTGACTGTGGTAGTGAAGATCAGCTTATTGAGTACAACAGGAAGCTGCATAAACAGTTAAAAGAGAATAACATTCCTCATGTTTATGAGGAGTTTAAAGGAGCTCATGAATGGTCTTATTGGAGTGAACATGTAAGAGATACACTAAGATTTTTTGCAAGAAACTATAAATAAATAATTCCTAGAGTATTTAGAGTGCATATATAAATAATCAACCATAATTTAAAGAACCAAAAGTAATGCAGTTAGTAAAAGATTTGGCGGACCGCCACGAATTGATTTCAGACCTTTTTAAGCAGCCAAAAACAGCTGAAGAATGGGAACAGTATAAGCTTAGTGATGAGCAAGTAGCCCATTTTCATGAGTATGGCTATGTCTCGGGAATAAAATTGCTGGACGAAGCTCAGATAGAAGTATTGAGAAAGGAGTTGGAAGAAATTCGTGACCCTAAGCATCCGGCTCATGAGCTTTTTTATGAATTTCATGGGAACCAATCTACAGACCCAAATACGGTACTTTTTCATTCTCTTGGGCACTGGCGAATTACAGAAGGGTTTCATGATTTGTTATGGAATCCCGCTTTTACAATGGCAGCAAGTCAATTGTTGGGCAACAATAATGTTAGGTTTTGGCATGATCAATTGTTTTGCAAACCTTCCAACCATGGTGGTGTAGTGGCTTGGCATCAAGATTATTCTTTTTGGATTAGAACGGTCCCTATGCAGCATTTAACCTGTTGGACAGGTCTGGATGATGCCACTACAGAAAACGGTTGTCTTTATTATGTGCCAGGAAGTCACAAATGGGGACTTCTACAAAAGCCCGAACTAGCAGGAAAGATGGAAGGCCTTATGGAGTTTATGACCGATGAACAAAAGGCGAATTTCAATCCTGTTCCCATTGAGCTTAAAAAGGGATATGGTTCTTTTCATCATCCATTAATGATTCATGGATCTTATGAGAATAAGTCTAATTTTAGCCGAAGAGCTTTTGTTCTAAATGCTTTTTCCGATGGAACTGTGAGTGATACGGATGGGGAAATGTTAAGAGGCACACCAATTAGGGTGCCAAAAGGAGAAAAAATGGAAGGCAAGTTTTTTCCTCTCCTTTTTGATCAGAAATAAAATTTACGAAGTATTACACTGCCTCTTTTAAAGAGGCAGTGTCGTTTTGTAACCTTTTATTAAGAAGAAGAAATAGTAAGAAGTGAGATTCCGTCAACACTATTATTTAGTATCTTTCCTATCGAAAAAAATTATCCACCGTTAAAATTTAAGAAACGTATGAAGCATTTTCTCTGTTCGATTTTGGCAGTAACCGGTATGGTTCTGACGAGTTGTAAGAATAACGAAAAGAAAGTTGAAGAAAAGGCCGTTAGGCCAAATGTGTTATTCATTTTAGCAGATGATTATGGGTATCATGACTTAAGTGTTACGGGGAGTAAGTTTTATGAAACACCCAATATTGATAGAATTGCCAATGAAGGTATGAATTTCACTAATGGTTACGCGGCCAGTAGGGTTTGCAGCCCATCTAGAGCTAGTATCATGCTTGGAACATTCACGGCAAGACATGGAATTACGGATTGGATCGGAGCAAAGGTTGGTACGGATTGGAGAAAAGCAGGTAGGTTTAATAAGTTACTTCCACCAGAGTACGAACACAATCTTCCCACTGTAGAAACTACTTTGCCAGAGGCTATGAAAGCGGCAGGGTACAAGACTTTCTTTGCAGGAAAATGGCACTTAGGAGAAAAAGGTTCGTGGCCAGAAGACCATGGTTTTGATATCAATAAAGGAGGTTGGGATGTAGGTAGTCCAAACGGAGGTTATTTTGCACCTTTTATCAACCCAAATTTGGAGCATCATAAAGACGGAGAGAATCTAACCATGCGCTTAGCAGAGGAAACCGTTAACTTTTTTAAAGAGAACAACCCAACGGAAACAGGTCAGCCTGTTTTTGCCTATCTCTCCTTTTATGCCGTTCACGGACCAATTCAGACTACCAAGGAGAAATGGGCAAAGTATCAGAAAAAAGCAGAGAAAAATGGTATTGCCGATACAGGATATAAAATGGCTAAATTCCTTCCGATACGCCAAGTGCAGGATAATCCTGTTTATGCAGGATTGGTAGAAGCTATGGACGATGCCGTGGGTAGAGTGTTACAAACTTTAGACTCTTTAGGTCTTGATAAGAATACATTGGTCGTCTTTACATCAGATAATGGTGGTGTTTCTGCGGGTGATTCTTTCTCAACCTCAAACCTTCCGTTAAGAGGGGGGAAGGGATATCAATTTGAAGGTGGTATCCGTGAGCCATATTTCATTAAAGCTCCTTGGTTGGTCAAAGGAGGAGCATCTACCTCAGAACCCGTAACCGGAGCCGATTTTTACCCAACAATTCTTGATGTAGCCGGTGTTGATTTAAAACCCGAACAACATGTAGATGGTAAAAGTTTATTACCAATTCTAAAAGGAGGCAGTTTAGAGGAACGTCCTTTGTTTTGGCATTATCCGCATTACGGTAATCAAGGAGGTGAGCCGTCTTCAGTTATTAGAAAAGGGGATTGGAAACTGATCCATTATTATGAAGACGATAGAGAAGAGCTGTACAACTTAAAGGATGATTTAGAGGAGTTAACAGATGTTGCTTCGGAACATACAGATTTACAAAAACAATTAAGCGAACAATTATTCGCCTATTTAGATGAAGTTGGGGCAAGATACCCATCAAAAGACCCTGAGTATAGTTTACAAAAAGAAGAGGCATATCTTAAGGAAATAGTAGAGAAGAAACTACCATCCTTAGAAAAACAAAGACTCCACTTTTTGTCTCCCGATTTTGACCCTAAAAATGATTGGTGGGGAAGTAAAGTAACCAATGATTAATGCTATTATTTTTATGGTATAATTGCTTTAAATAGAGCATTTTATAAAAAAAAAGAGGTGATTTTCACCTCTTTTTTGTGTTTAATAGTCGCTCGCTTCATCTTTTAACATAATATTTAGATATAAGATATGTCAAGATTAGTATAACATATGTTCAAAAGGTAAAATAGTGCTACGATAGGTTAAATAGGACTCATGTACCCATGTTGTCTAGTCTTAAGTTTGAATGTAATAGTTTCAGAAGATTTTTATTGATTAAAAATTTATGCTTTCTATTAGCTGTAAACTTGCAATTCAGTTATTTTAAATCAATTTTTAAAAATTCATTTTGTTGGTTATTTAATTGATAATCAATATTTTAATTTAGTTTTTAAGGGTGGTTAATCAAATTAATTAGAGGTTAAATCTTAAGGAGTCTTTACTAATATTATCTAATCTAAAAATAATGTTTTATTGTACTTGTCTAGTTTTTGTCTAGGACGTTTATAGTGATTAACATCTTTATATTCATAATTTCATCAGCGTATAATTATTATATCCTCATTTTCAAAGGCAAAAAACGCTAACTTCCTTTTAAGAAATATTTAAGAAAAATTCAACAAGACCAGTACTAAATAACCAAATGTATTAACTCAATCATTTTAAACTAAAGAGAACAATTATGAAACAACACTTTAAACAACTATTAAGGAAAGGCTGCCTTTTAGCACTTTTTCTAACAACAGTGGGTATGCAGGGGCTGTATGCTCAACAGGCCGTCACAGGAAACGTTACAGATGGGGATGGCGTTCCTGTTCCAGGAGCAAATATTGTAATAAAAGGTTCTACAACCGGAACTCAATCGGACTTTGATGGTAATTATACTATAGAGGCATCTTCGGAGGATGTTTTAGTATTTTCCTATATAGGTTATGCAACAAAGAATATTACCGTTGGCAACCAGACATCTATAAATGTACAATTAGCTGAAGATGCTAGTCAGTTAGAAGAAGTTGTCGTAATAGGTTATGGTACTACAAAGAAAAAGGATGTTACAGGAGCCGTATCCCGTGTTACTGCGGAATCTTTTGAAAATCAACCATTAACAAGGGTTGATGAGGCATTACAAGGTAGGGCTGCCGGTGTGACTGTAGCAAGAGCTAACGGAGCGCCAGGTGCTGGTATAAAGGTGCGTATTAGAGGGGTTAACTCTATTACTGGAAATAACGATCCGTTGGTTGTAATTGATGGTGTTTTAGGAGGGGATCTTAGTACACTAAATCCAAATGATATCGCATCTATGGATGTATTGAAAGATGCTTCTGCAACGGCAATATACGGTGTACGAGGTTCAAATGGTGTAATTCTTATTTCAACAAAAAAAGGAACTGGAAAAGGTAAAATAAATGTTGATTTTTTTACAACAGTATCACAAGTACAGAATTACCTTCCAACTTTGGCAGATAATGTTGGTGAATTTGCTAGAATAGAAAATTTAAGAAAGTTAAGTATTGGCCAAAACCCTACGTTTACGGATGGGGAAATAGCTGCTCTTGATTCTAATGGTGGAACTAATTATCAAGATGAAATTTTAAGAACGGGATTTAGCCAAAACTTACAAATTTCAACAAGTGGTTCGGAAGGTAAAATAAGATATTTTCTATCTGGAAATTATAGAAATGAAGAAGGTATAGTAATTAATACAGATTTTCAACAATTAAACCTGAGATCAAATATAGAAGCCCAAGTAACAGATAGATTTAAAGTAGGCCTTAACATATTTGGTAGTCGGGGAGAAAAGAAAAATAATTTTGAAAGTTTTGGTAACGGGCAGGGAAGTTTAATAGCTAAGGCTTTGACTTGGGATCCCTCAACTCCGGTTTACGATGCTAATGGTGAATACAATAGACGATCAACGAGGGGTATTGGATCATTGAATTTGAATCCAGTTCTTACCTTAAACGAAACGCAGGCAAGCGATGTAGATGAAAGATTAAGTGCTACGTTAAACACTAATTATAAAATAACTGATAATTTTAGCTATTCTTTGGTTGCCGGAACGCAGGTTAACAATTATAACGTACAGCGATACACTGTAGAAGGGGATAATGATACTCCAGATGCAAATTTTTCCACAAATAAGTTCACCTCGTATCAAATGAGTAACATATTTACATGGCAAAATCTTTATAATGATAAACATGATTTGAAAATAACCGGTGTTCACGAATATTCTAATCAGAAGAATGAGAGAAATACCTATAATGCAGATAATCTTCTTTTACCCAACGGTTTTTATTTTGCAGAGACTGCAGCAGGATTTTCTATCAGCAATAATTTAGTGCCAAGAGAAATATTGTCTTTTATGTTACGTGCAGAGTACATCCTTGCAAATAATTTATCGATTACAGCAACAGGGCGTTACGATGGTACATCTGTATTTAGGACAGGTAAGAAATGGGGTTTCTTTCCGTCTTTTGCTGCAGGGTATAATGTTATTAATCCAAGTGATGATTCAGGTTTTGTTAGTAGCCTAAAGTTACGTGCCGGTTGGGGTCAAGTAGGTAGTCAAGCAATAGATCCTTTTGGAACTTATGCTAATTTAGGAAACAACAGTTATGCTTATGAAGGAGGGTCTCCTTCTCCAGGAACGTTTATAACTAGTTTTGCAAATGAATTTCTCTCTTGGGAAACCACTAGTCAGACCAACGTTGGTATTGACTTTGGTTTTAATGACAGTAGAGGTAATTTTAGTCTTGATGGGTATAAAAAAACAACATCAGATTTACTTTTAAGTGTACCGGTATCAGGAACTAACGGTGGTGGAAATGTAAATCAAAATATTGGTGCAGTTGAAAATGTTGGTATAGATATCGCCTTGGGCTATGATATTATTCAAAACGATAATTTTAATTGGAATGCAAATTTAGCAATGTCCTTTGTAAAAAATGAGGTAACTGAATTATATGGAGGTCTTGATCAAATTGATGGCGAAGTCCAAGTTCCTGGTGGGCAGGCTAGGGTAGCCAATATTATACAATTGGGAGAGCCTTTAGGGCAATTTCAAGGAGCTACTTTCTTAGGTACATGGAAAAGTTCGGAGGCGACGGCAGCTGACGCAGTTGGTAAAAAACCTGGTGACGCAAAATATTTAAGGGATGCGGATGGAGAAATAGCGTTTGGTGCTATTGGTAATGGTATGCCTACACTAACGTGGGGTTTCAATAATACGATATCTTACAAAAACTTTGATTTCAACTTTTTTATAAATGGTTCACATGGATTTGATGTTTATAATTTAACTCAGGCACAGATTACTGGCGGTGCTGGGGATTCCAGAAGTTTTTTGGCATCAGACCAAATCAATCAATGGACACCTAGCAATGAAACTGATATTCCTGCAACCGTTCAGTTGTACAATTCTTCAAGATATATTGAAAAAGGAGATTTCATAAGGTTAA
The DNA here is from genome assembly GCF_018603515.1 of Zobellia barbeyronii. Lineage (GTDB taxonomy): Bacteria > Bacteroidota > Bacteroidia > Flavobacteriales > Flavobacteriaceae > Zobellia > Zobellia barbeyronii. The sequence continues at coordinate 459,848 of NZ_JACATN010000002.1, read as the reverse complement.
GCAACCTTACTGTTGGGTATACCTTGAAAGATTTAGATTGGTTAGGAGGCGCTAACGTTAAGATCTATGGTGGTGGTCAGAATTTGTTTTTAATTACTGATTTTACCGGTTATGACCCAGAATCCTCCTCTAGAAGAGCGAACGAAGGAAATGCAGATGTTGCTCCGGGTATTAATGTTGGAGCTTATCCTATTCCAAGAACTTTCACATTAGGGGTAAAAGTTGGATTCTAAAAAAAAGCTAATAGAAAATACAGAAAATATGAAAAAATTAAAAGTAGAAAAAGCATTTAAAGAGCTACTGGGTATAGTTGTCCTAGCTATGCTTGCATTCAGTTTCAATAGCTGTGAACAGTTTGATATTGAAGAAAACCCTGCTGCTTCCGAGTTGCAAGTTGTAACGTATAGCTCAATGGCACAACTAGAATTGGGTGTTACAGGTATCTATGGTAAGCTAAACAAGGCAGCTTGGATGTCAACCTTTTATGTAAATGGTTGGTCGGGCGATGATATTACAACGCACGTTGCTAGTAATAAGGCGGATTTTAGGGAATATGATCAAAGATTTATTACCCCTGAAAACTCTAGAACACAAACAAATTGGAATGGTGTCTATGAGATGATACGTGCCGCCAATACTGTTTTACAAAGTGTAGAAGGAGTAACACTTTCCGATTCAGATGCGAGTAAGCAAGATAGATTAATAGGGGAGACGTATTTTTTGAGAGGAATAATGTTCAATCATTTAATGCGTATTCATGGTAGAATTCCTTTAGTTCTTGAAATTGATCCCTTTCAGCAACCTTCTTTGGCTTCGCAATTAGAAGTTTTTGAGCAAATAGAGAGTGATCTTCTAGAAGCTGAATCAAGATTACCGGTTAAGAGCCCGTTTGCAGGATCTACAACACCAAGTCAAGGAACTGTCAGGGCTTTTTTGGCAAGATTGTACATGGATTGGGCTGGATTCCCATTAAAGGATGCCAGCAAATATGCACAAGCAGCAGCGAGTGCAAAATCAGTAATAGACAATGCGGCTGCTCACGGATTTGGTTTAGAGCCTGATTTAGCTAAATTATGGTCATTGGCAGGAAGGTTTAGTCAAGAAGGTGTATTTACTATCGCCTATAGCAATTCTGCTGGTAATCTAACCAATCGTAAGATGGGAAAATTAGGACTTCCTTCTGATCCAGGTTTGAACGGTTGGCAAGAGACATTTGCTGAAATTAGGTTTTTTGAAGATATGCCTGAAGGCACTAGAAAAGATGCAACATATTACGCCGAGTTACCAGTTGGAGATGATGGCGCTATTAACTTAGATAATCCTACTAAAATACTTAAGTGGGAAGAATTTAAAGATCAACAAAGTCCTATACTTAGGAAAATAGTAGGGGATTTAGCCGATGGAGACTGGGCTCAATTTCAGACGCTAAGAAGTGATTTGTATATGAGATACGCAGAGGTTTTGTTGATTTATGCCGAAGCTTCAGGTGAAGCAGGATCTTCTGGTGCTGATGCATGGGAAGCATTAAACATGGTGCATAGAAGAGCTGAAGGTCTTGATATTAATACTCCGGACCCGAGTGATCTAACAGCCGGAGATGGTAGTATACAAGATTTGGCTTTTACAGAAAGAAAATGGGAATTCGCAGGTGAATTTATCCGTTGGAACGATTTGGTTCGAAAAGAAAAAGTACAAGAAGCATTAGGTGCTAGAAACCCTCAAGTTTCTATAGGTACATCTTATGATGAAAATGGTGTGGGCTCACCTAAACCCTTAACTACTGCACAAAACCCAATTTTAGGTTCTTTGGCAACGGACAATTATTATGCGCCGATTCCACAGCAGGAAATTGAGAAAAACCCTAACCTTAGTAATTAAAGATAAAGTTGTTGAGTTAGTTTGAGTAAAACGGTAAGATTTAAAAAATCTTGCCGTTTTATTTTTTCATGGAGTTTGGTAATGTATTTTAGAATTACTTTTAAGATTGTTGTTCAACAACAACAACACTCATAATATAAATTCAATGGTTCTAAATGCAATATAAGTTAATGAGCGAAAAGAATATTTTGAAGATTAAAATTGCTTTTGGGGCGGTACTTTTTTGTTTTTTAACAAACTGTACCAATAAGGATAAGCATGAAGAAGGTAGGAAATTGGCTAAGATTCATTGCGCATCGTGTCATGTCTTTCCAGAACCTTCAATATTGCCTAGAAGAGTGTGGGGTGAAAAAATCTTACCAAATATGGGGTTGAAAATGGGCATGTCTCACGGACCTATTTATAGCTATAGAAATTCTGAAACACAAGACAGCTTAAGCCCTACTATGTCTCAAGAAGACTGGGATAATATAGTCCATTATTATTTAAATCAATCAAAGAATAGTAATCCTCAAAATTTGATTCAAGATCAAGAGAAAAGTACTTTATTCGAAGCTCATCTGTTTTTACAGGATTCTTTATCAGTGCTTTCAATGACTTCTTATAGCGATGAAGGCGAAAATTTATTTTTAGGGAATGCTAGTACTTCTGAATTATTAACAGTAGATATGGATGGCCATATTCTTAACAACCAAAAACTGGATAGTCCACCTGTTAAAGTAGCATTTAAAGATTCTTTAGATTACGTATTGACAATAGGTTCCATGAATCCCTCAGATGAAGCAAAAGGAAAACTAAAAATAGGGAATAATGTCATTGATGGTCTGAGAAGACCAGTAAATTTTTTGATTTACGATATAAATTCTGATGGATATGATGATGTGTTTGTGTGTAACTACGGTAACAATATTGGAGATTTCTCCCTATTCGAAAATTTAAAAAATGGAACTTATAGCAAAAAACTAATACAACCGCTATCTGGTGCAATAAAGGTGCAAATGGCGAATATGGATGACGATGATGAAAATGAAATTGTGGTTTTATTTGCTCAAGAACATGAATCTATTATGATTTGGGATTATGAAAATAATGAATTCAGTGGTAAAAAAGTAGTTCAATATCAACCAGCCTTTGGTTCAGTAGATTTTGAGTTAAAGGATATGGATGGGGACGGCTTAAAGGATATTATTATAGGTAATGGCGATAATTCGGATTTATCAACGGTTCTTAAAAATTTTCATGGAGTACGTGTTCTATTAAATAAGGGTGATAAAGAATTTACTGAAAGTTATTTCTTTCCTATTCACGGAGTAAGTAAAGTAGTGGTAGAAGATTTTGATTTAGATGGCGACAATGATATCCTTACGGTTTCTAATTTTGGAGATTTTACAAATCCTAAGTTTAAAAGTGTTCAACTTCTATTAAATGAGGGAGGACTAAAATTCATACCAAAATCAATTAACGGGCTCCCAGATTTTAGGTGGCAAACTATTGATGTAAACGATTTTGATAATGACGGTGATTTAGATTTTTTTTTAGGTGCGTTCAATTTAAACATTGGGCCGGAAGAGTCAAGTACTTCAGGTAATCAAAACATTTCTTGGGCAAGATTAGAAAATACTTTGCATTAATTTTCAATGTAAATCCTCATTAGATCGATCCGGCACATTAACAATACTGGGTTTCTGCATTAATGCTATGATGTCACTCAATTCTCTTTCGTTAAGTTTTGAAACCTCTTTCTTATAGTAAAAATTAGAAACTTCATTGATTCCATGAATATACAAATCAAATTTATAGTTCTCTAAAACCCAGTTTAAACACTCCTTTTGGGTTGTTTCTTCTTCTAATTTCCAAGCTAAAACGTAGGCCTTTTTGTTTGACAGTTTTGTAGTGTCACCGTTTTGTCGGCTATATTCAGAAATCATAGCGGCCAAAAGGCTTGGACTTTTGATAAAGTCTTTTGAAAACAAACCACTTCCTATTTGTTGATTCAAGCTAGAAGTTAAAATATTGGGATGCTCTTGTTCGTACAATTCATAAAATCGTTCTGGTAACTCTTTTGCAAACTTTACTTTTGTGACAAATTCGGTCAATTCTTTTTCAGTAACAAAGCTATTCCAAGAACTTCTTAAATAGTAATAATAGCCAAGTGAAAAAATAAGACCAACGGCCACGATAAAAAATGTAAATTTCAGTATTTTCTTTTTAATTGTCATGGCTCTTATTTCAATTATTAGATGTGATGGTTTTGTAGAAAACGAAGCTAATTAATTATCTATTTATCAACAAATTATAGAGAGTGCAAATACCATTTATTTTATCTTAAAAAACCGTTGTAGAGCAAGGGATTTAGCATTAAACTTCGTATTTTGTAGGTTGTAAAATAATAGATATTTTAAATACTTTTTTATGATGTTTTCAGGAATGACTCACGGGCTAAAAAGTTTAGCTAAGTATTTTATTTTTAGTGTGATTTTTTTAGGTTTTATCTCTTGTGAAAACTCAAAAAAAAATGAAAAAAAAATCAACGATGAGACGCCGAAAGAGTATTTATTTGTTTCAATTTCTGAGGAAGAAACAGGCATTGATTTTGTAAATCATTTAGAAGAGTCATTAGAATCTAATTATTATCAATACATGTACACCTACATTGGTGGTGGTGTTGCTGTTGGTGATTTGAACGATGATGGTTATGATGATATTTATTTCACATCCAATTCATCAGAAGATAAATTATATCTAAACACAGGCAATCTTAATTTTAAAGATGTTACTGAAGCCGCAGGCATAGAACAAAAACCTGGTTTTAATACCGGTGTTACTATGGCCGATGTAAATGGAGATGGACTTCTGGATATCTACGTTTCCAGAGGCGGATGGCAAGATGATGGTAATAAATTTAAAAATCTCCTCTACATAAATAATGGGCCTTCAGGCGATGCCGGAGTGTCATTTACAGAACGAGCAGAAGAATTGGGTCTTGCTGATGCCAATAGAACTATTCAAGCTACATTTTTTGATTATGATAAGGATAATGATTTGGATGTGTATGTGTCAAACACACCGGATATTACGAGTAGATCAGAAATAATCGATTTAAACAAAACTCAAAAAGACCCTAAAAGTTTAGAGCTTAAAGGTAGTGATAAGCTCTATGAAAATGATGGTACAGGACATTTTACGGATGTATCCAAAAAAGCTGGTTTACTCTATGACATTGGCTTTGGACTTAATCCGCAAGTTGGTGATTTAAATAATGACGGTTGGGATGATATTTATATCAGTAATGATTTCAACGTGCCCGATTTGGCTTATGTAAATAATGGTGATGGAACTTTTACAGAGTCGCGCGATAAACTTTTCAAGCATATGTCGTTCAATAGTATGGGTAGTGACATGGCTGATATAGATAATGATGGCCTTTTGGATTTAATGACTTTAGACATGAATCCGCAAGATTATGTTAGATCTAAAACTACTATGGCCATGACTTCTATAGCAGATTTTGAAAGCATGGTAGAGAAGGGGTATCACCATCAATACATGCACAATATGTTGCAGACCAATAATGGTAACGGCACTTTTAGCGAAATCGGGAATATGGCTGGGATTGCCAATACGGACTGGAGTTGGGCTTTGTTATCGGCAGATTTTGATCTGGACGGTTTTAATGATGTTTACGTTACTAATGGTGTGTATAGAGATGTTATTGACCGCGATAAGAACAATGAAATTTTAGAAATTTTAAGAACGAATAAAAGAAAGCCCACAGCCGAAGATTTTCTGAAGTTTGCTCAGATGCTTCCGCAGCAAAAATTGAAGAATTTCTTTTATCGGAATAAAGGAGATTTGACATTTGAGGATACGAGTGAATCGTGGGTAGAAAGTGAACCTTCTTTCTCAAACGGAGCGGCGTATGCAGATTTTGATAATGATGGCGATTTGGATATCGTGGTGAATAATATAAATGATAAGGCTACTTTTCTAGAAAACAGGGCTATTGATAACCAACGTAAATACTATTTAGAGCTAGATTTGGTTGCTGCCGGAAAGAATACTTTTGGAGTAGGTACAACAGTAAATTTGTACTTTGAAGACGATACAAAACAAACGCGCCAAGTTACACCAACAAGAGGTTTTTTATCATCGGTTCCAAATTCTCTTTACTTTGGTCTAGGTAAACATTTGTCCGTAAAACGGATGGAGGTTATTTGGCCTGACGGAAAAATTCAGGAATTGGAAGATGTAGACGCCAATCAATCTTTACAGTTAAATTATCGCTTTGCGGAAACCAAAGTAAAAGAAGAAAATAAGGCCGATTTACTTTTTACTAAAGTCGCTTTTGACAACCGTCATTCGGACCCTTACTTTAACGATTTTGATTTACAGATTTTACTGCCTCATAAATTGTCGCAATTAGGGCCTTCTTTGGCAAAAGCTGATATAAATGGAGATGGGCAAGAAGACGTGTTTATAGGAGGAGGAAAAGATCAACCAGGACAACTACTAATAAGCCAGTCAAATACATTTAAAAAGATGAATTCATCTGCTCTTGGAAAGGATAGCTCTTATGAAGATGTTGGCGCTGCCTTTTTTGATGCAGATGGCGACGGAGATAATGACCTTTACGTAGTTAGCGGCAGTTATGAGTTCAAGGAGAACCCTAGGATGTTGGTAGATAGGTTATATCTAAACGACGGCAAAGGTAATTTTAAAAAAGCTGAAAATGCTATTCCAGAAGTAGGTATTTCGGGTTCTGTTGTGGTTCCTTCGGATTATGACGGTGATGGAGATATAGATTTGTTCATTGGCGGAAGACTTATTACGGGTAAATATCCGCATCCAGCAAGTAGTTTATTACTGGTAAATGATGCAGGTAAATTTACAATTCAAAATGAAAACCTTGCTCCGGAATTACAAGGGTTAGGTCTTGTAACTGATGCCAAATGGGTAGACATCAATAATGACCAAAAAGTTGATTTGGTTGTGACTGGTGAATGGATGGGGATTCAAGTATTTCTTAATAAAAATAATAAGCTAGAACGTAGTGATGCATATCCAGAATTAGCAAATGCCGTAGGTTGGTGGAACGAACTCTTAATAGATGACATAGATGGCGATGGGGACAAAGATATTGTTGCAGGGAACTTGGGCTTAAATTCTAAGTTTCATGCTTCTTATGAAAAACCATTTGAAATCTATACATCGGATTTTGATATGAACGGGTCGGAAGATGTTATACTGGCAAAAGAGTACCATGGCAAACAAGTTCCTGTTAGGGGTAAAGGTTGTATGACTCAGCAATTACCACATCTGGCGCAAACCATACCAACTTATACTGACTTTGCTAGTAAGGATTTAAAAGGTATTGTTGGAGAGGGGCTTCAAACGGCACTTCATTATAAGGCAAAAGAATTTAAATCAGGAATATTTATAAACAATGGAGATAAATTTAGTTTTCAACCATTTGAAAATAGAATTCAGATAGCACCCATCAATAGTATATTGTTCCAAGATTTTGATAACGATGGTTTAAAAGATCTGTTATTGGCGGGCAACAATTACCAATCTGAGGTTGAAACTACGCGTGCGGATGCGGGAATAGGTAATTTCCTTAAAGGAAATGGTAAAGGCGATTTTGTCGTAATTTCAAGTTTAAAGTCAGGTTTTTTTGCTGATAAGGATGTTCGCAATATGACCACATTAAATACGAAAGCAGGAAGTTTTATTCTGGTGGTCAATAATAATGACAAGCATGATTTATTCAAAGTAAAAACAGCTACTAATTAAAACATGAGATTGCCAATAAGGAATATATTACTTTTTGGATTTTTCTTTTTGCTTTGTACGGCAACGAGTCGGTTAAGTGCGCAGCAAAATTCCGAAAAGAAACATGATTCTCTGGCCGATGTCTTTTTTAATCAAACGAAAAAGTTAAGGCGTGATAATCCTGATAGTGCTTTAGTTCTACTAGAGTCTAAACACGAGGAATTCTTACAAAAAGGAGACACTGTAAATGCCGTAAAAGCCTTGCTGGAAATGCCATATATTTATGGACAACATGTAGATTACAATAAATCTTATGACACGCTTTGGTTTGCATTATTCTTGGCAGACAAGGCTAACAATGATGAGTTAAAAGCTTCTGTGTACAATTGGCTGGGCAGACTGTATAGCTTTTTTAAGCGGAAGGATGAAGCTTTGGAATATCTACAGAACTCTCTTGATATTAATCGTAAACTGGTTGAAAAAGGCCAATTGAAAAAAGCAGATTTAGTACGGAACTATTATCTGTTGAGCGCAACACATAGAGTATTGAATCAGCCAGAAATGGCAAAAATTTACCTAGATAGTTGTTTGGTTAACTATGCTCCTGCTAAGGGTCAATTACCTATGGCTTACCTTCATTTTGAAAAAGCTTTTCAATTATCAGTGAACGACAAAAATGAAGAAGCATTGCAATTATTAGAGGAGTTAGAGCCTTGGTTTATTGAAAACAGGCCTTCCTATTTAGTTTTGGTTTATTCTGATATGGGTGATGTATATGCAAATCTATCTAACTATAAACAGAGTAAAACCTATTATAAAAAAGCCTTGGAAGTGTCAATAAAATATAACAGTCATGTTGATTTTTCATCTTTAGTTCATGAAAAATTAGCCAATCTGTTTGAAGCGCATGGCGAGTTTGAAAAAGCTTTTAAAAATCAAAAAAAAGCTAGAGAGATCGATGCTCAATTTTTTGATAGTAGAACAGCAATAAATCAAAGTCTGTTAGAGATTAAAGATGAGTTTAGGATTGAAAAAGAAAATCAAGAACGGCTAGTACAAAAGCAGCGCTTGGAAAAATTAGAACAAGCAGATGAAATTTCTTTTCTACAACGTGTTATTTTATTAGGCTCCCTTATTTTTTTGATAATCATAGGGATAGGTTTTTTTCAATATATGCGGACAAAACATCTAGCGGAAAAGCAACTTTTAAGAAAAAACAGGCAACTAGAAATTAAAAAAGGGAAAGAACTTTTAGCATTAAAGAACAAAGAATTAGCGGTTACTGCTTTGCAAATGGTTGAAAAAGATGAATTCTTAAAAGATATTGCAGACAGATTGAAAGAAGTGGAAGGCACCACAGAAAAACCAGAAATAAAGCAAGTGCTCAAATCTATTTCTCATAATAGATCAGATAATTGGAAAGAGTTTAGGCTTCGGTTTACGGCGGTAAATGAAACTTTTTATCATAAGATTACCACTATGTATCCAAAACTCAGCCAAGCTGATCAGAAAATATGTGCTCTTATAAAATTAAATTTCTCTAGTAAGGAGATGTCTAGGCTTCTTGGTATTTCTGTAGAATCTGTTCATACGACAAGGTATAGAGTACGAAAAAAGATGAAATTGGAGAGAGGGGTGAATTTGGAAGAATATATTTCATCGCTCTAGCATTTAGATAATTGTAAGTCAAATAGAAAGAACTACTTACAATTTTAGGAAAAACAGTAGTAAAGGTGTTAAATTGCAGCAATATTCTGTGTAATGAAGAAAGAGAAGGTAGAGTTAAAATCAACTTATAATGTCCCAAATTTAGAAAGAGGACTATCTATTATAGAACTATTGGCTACTCAGCCAAAAGGCCTTACTTTGGCAGAAATAATTGAAAAACTATCAATTGCCAAGTCAAGTGCTTTTCGTATTGTCAGTACTTTAATATTTAAAAATTATCTTCAAAAGAACGAGACTACAAAAAAAATAACTCTTTCCAGAAAGATGTTAACGCTCGGTATTTCTTCAATGAACGAGCAAAGTTTAGTAGAGCATTCTATAGATGTTATGCGTGCTGTAAGAGATGAGCTTAAGGAATCTGTTATGTTAGGGGTGTTATTAGGCTCTACAGGGACTATTTTGGAACAAGTACCATCTTCATACCCGGTAAAACTTTTCGTGGAGCCAGGCACTCAGTTTGATCTTCACAGCTCTGTAGGAGGTAAATGTGTATTGGCAAACATTCCTAGTGAAGAAGCAGATGAAGCTTTAAGGGGTAAAACTCTAACCAAGTATACAGAGAATACCATCACCTCTAAAAAGGAGTTTAAGGCAGTGCTCAAAGAAGTTAAGAGCAAAGGTTATGCTGTAGATAATAGTGAAGACATTCAAGGGATTAATTGTGTAGGAGCTCCAATTTTTAATGAACACGGTTATCCTGTTGCAGCACTGTGGATTACTGCTCCCTATGGTAGATTACCAGCTTCTCAATTTGAGAGTAAAGGCAAGATTATTCAGAAGTACGCCATGAAAATTTCCGCCAAATTAGGGTATCTGACCCAATCCTTATAGTCAATTCTTCAATTTCATTAAATAAGTTCGTTCACTTCAATGTGTAAGTGAACTAGTTGATTATGGCCGTATTTAGGTCATGAAATAGCCTATTTTAATAGGTCTACGTCGGTGTGAGCGCTATCACCGGTTTGTAGTCAAAATCTTCATTTTGATTTTTTCAAGGGCACTTGTGAAAGAAATCTTAAAAAAACACATATAAATAATATCGATATATCAATTTTTTATATATTTTTGGTTCAAATAAGAAACTAGTTTCATATTTGAATAAAAAGAACACCTTATGGAAGCAACTATTTTTAAAGAAGAGAATGCTCTTGGTACTACGCAAAATGGCGTAGGAGTGTTTGAAAATGGAGAACTACGCATAAAAGTTGATTTTATTGATAATGGCGGAACTGATGTATCAGTTTATAATGAAGTCTTTAGCAAGGGACTAAATATGCCCGCTATTCTACTAGGGGCGTTAAATTCATTAGGACTGAAAATTAAAGTTTTAGAGACTGAGGCTGATAATAGTTTGTCCAAGCGTTTCAAGATTTTTAAGGACCATGCCGAAAATAAAACGGTATTAAAGAACGCCACGAAGCGAAAAATTTTATTCGAAAAGAAGGTTTCAGAATTTTCATCTCTACATACACGGGACAAGGATTTTTTAAATAAAATCACTGCATATATGGATGAAAACATGTCTGATGACACCTATTGGGTAGATGACCTTTCTTTTGATATGAATACGAGCAGGTCTACTTTTTTTAGAAAATTAAAAAAGCTTACGGGTCACGCTCCAAAAGATTATATGAGAAATATAAGATTGCTTAGGGCTGGTGAATTACTTGAGAAAGGGCAGTTGCGTATTGCAGAGGTTAGTTATCAAGTAGGCTTTGGTGATCCTAATTATTTTAGTAAATGTTTCAGAAGGTTTTACGGCACGTCACCATCTGATTATAGTGTGTTAAGTAACGCTAGTTAAAACACGAAATCCTTAAATTTAAACTTAGATCAAGTAACCATAATTATGAACAAATATTCACATTTTTTAATTTTTGCTGCTGTACTGGTTTCTGCATGCAATTCTCCCAAAACTACTAATGAAATGAAATCTACTTCAGGTAATGATGAGAAGGTGACATTTACCGCCGAGCAAATTGATCACCTTGGTATTACGGATACCAACCATTTAAGTGCTGCATCAAAAAGAGCATTGAAATGGCCAACAGATTTGGGTAACGAATGGTTTATTCAGTTTAACGGACTTGAGCCTTTAAAGGGTGATTTGGCATATGAAGAAGGAGTTGTTCGTCGTGATCCAAGTGCTATAATTAAGGAGAATGGTAAGTACTATGTTTGGTATACCAAAAGTACGGGTCCAACTCAAGGTTTTGGAGGTGATATAGAAACGGAAAAAGTATTCCCTTGGGATCGTTGTGATATTTGGTATGCTACTTCTGACGATGGTTGGACATGGAAAGAAGAAGGTCCTGCAGTAACTAGAGGAGAAAAAGGAGCATATGATGATCGTTCTGTTTTTACTGTGGAAATCATGAAATGGGAAGATAAATATTATCTAAGCTACCAAACGGTAAAGTCACCATATAATGTGCGTGTTAAAAATCAAGTTGGATTGGCATGGGCAGATTCTCCAAACGGACCTTGGACTAAAAGTGAGGAGCCTATTTTAAGCCCTGCTGATAATGGAGTTTGGAAAGGTGAGGAGCAAGATCGTTTTGCCGTAATTAAAAAAGGAGATTTTGATAGTCATAAGGTACATGACCCTTGTATTTTACCTTATAAAGGAAAGTTCTACTTATACTATAAAGGAGAGCAAATGGGCGAGCAGATTACTTTTGGTGGAAGACAGATTCGTCACGGTGTAGCTATTGCGGATAAACCTGAAGGACCATATGTAAAATCGCTTTATAACCCAATAAGTAATAGTGGTCATGAAATCTGTGTTTGGCCTTATAACGGTGGTGTAGCAGCTTTGATTACAACAGACGGTCCAGAAAAAAATACAATTCAGTGGGCGCCGGACGGTATCAATTTTGACATTAAATCTGTAATTCCAGGTGTAAATGCTCATGCTATTGGTCTAAATAGAACTGCTGATGTGGAGAAAGAGCCAACTGAAATTTTAAGATGGGGTTTGACGCATATTTATAATAATGGTGATTACCAGAGTATCATGCGCTTTTCTTCGGAAAGAAAAACACGTCATGTAGCTAAAGGAGTTAAAAAATAATAGAGAGATATATTTAATGAAAGCAACAGTTTACAAAGGAAACAAAACGTTTTCGGTCATAGAAAAAGAGATAGAGGCACCAGCTAAAGGAGATGTTAGAATTAAAGTAGCATACTCTGGTGTTTGTGGAACAGATGTGCACATCTATCATGGTATGATGGATAAAAGGGTAGCTATGCCTCAGACAATCGGTCATGAAATGTCTGGTGTAATTGATGCCGTTGGTGAAGGTGTACAAGATTATAAAGTAGGGGACAAGGTTGTTGTTCGTCCGTTGGATGACCGTAAGGTGAAAGCTTCGGACAAAGGATTCAATCATATTTGTGAAGAACTAAAATTCATTGGTATTGATAGTCCGGGTTCTATGCAACAATATTGGAACGTACCTTCATTTGTACTTCATAAACTAAAAGCGGAAACCGATTTAAAATTGGCCGCATTAATAGAGCCATTATCTGTTGCTACGCATGATGTTCGCAGAAGCGGATTGGTTGCTGGTGAAACTGCTGTTGTTTTGGGTGGTGGACCAATAGGTCTTTTGGTGGCTATGGTTGCCAAAGATGTGGGTGCAAATGTTATTATTTCTGAAGTGAACGAAAAACGTATTGCCAAAGCTAAATCTATGGGGTTACATGCTGTAAACCCTATGAAAGTTGACTTGGTAGAATATGTAAAAGAACAAACGGACAACCGTCGTGCAGATGTTGTTTTTGAAGTGGCCGGTGTACAACCTGCTTTAGATATTATGTGTGAAGTTGCTGGTATTCGCGGTAGAATATTGATGGTAGCTATTCACGGAGAGAAAAAACCTGTAGACCTTTTCAAGTTTTTCTGGAAAGAACTTAGCTTGATCGGTGCTCGTGTTTATGAGAAGGAAGATTATGAGAAGTCAATTCAACTAATTACGGAGAACAAGCTTCCTTTTGAAGATATGATCACGGATGTACAGCCGCTGACGAATATTCAACAAGTTTTTGAGAACATAGATAATAACCCTGATGGTATGAAAGTACTAATGGATTGTCAACAATAATCACGAGAAACAACGCATAAGAAAATGAGCATATTAAATCAATTTAGCCTTAAGGGAAAAACAGCTTTAGTAACAGGTTGTAAAAGAGGTATTGGTAAAGCTATGGCGGTAGCATTAGCAGAAGCCGGAGCAGATATTATTGGGGTTAGTGCTACGTTAGAGAAGCACGGTAGTATGGTAGAACAAGAAGTTGAGGCTACTGGAAGAAAATTTAAAGCATACGCCTGTGATTTTGGTAACAGAGATTCACTGTATGAGTTTATAAAGGAAGTAAAAAGCGACTTTCCCGTAATTGATATTTTGGTGAATAATGCGGGTACTATTTTAAGAGCTCCTGCAGTTGAGCATTCTGATGAATACTGGGATAAGGTTATTGAAATAAACCAAACAGCACAATTTGTTTTAACCCGTGAAATAGGTAAAGAAATGGTGGCTCGTGGTGAAGGTAAAATTATTTTCACGGCTTCATTGTTAACCTTCCAAGGTGGAATTACAGTGCCTGGTTACGCAGCTAGTAAAGGCGCAATTGGTCAAATGACAATGGCATTTGCTAACGAATGGGCAAGTAAAGGTGTTAATGTAAATGCAATAGCACCAGGTTATATTAGTACAGATAATACGGAGGCGTTGAGAAACGACCCAGAAAGGTCTGCTTCTATTTTATCTAGAATACCAGCTGGTAGATGGGGTAAACCTGAAGATTTCGCAGGACCTATAGTCTTTTTAAGTTCAGATGCGGCAGCATATATGAGCGGCGTTACCATGTTGGTAGATGGCGGTTGGATGGGTAGATAATTACCTTAAATAAGAGTAGAAATTCCAATAGAAAAATACTGAAAAATGAAATTGCCAAGACAGGTATTCTTGTTCTTAGTGTCCTTTTTTGCGCTTATAAATGGCTGGGCACAAGACAAACCGAACATCGTTTTTATATTATCTGATGACGCAGGCTATGCCGATTTTGGGTTTCAGGGGAGTAAAGAATTTAAAACTCCTGAACTGGATAAATTCGCCAAAAATTCGGTGCTCTTTACCCAAGCTTATGTCTCTGCGGCAGTATGTGGTCCTTCAAGAGCTGGGCTTCTGACTGGAAAATATCAGCAGAAATTCGGTTTTGAAGAGAATAACGTACCTGGATTGATGAGTAAAAACGGAACTACCGGAGATGACATGGGGCTTCCGTTAGATCAGAAGACAATGGCAGATTACCTTAAAGAACAAGGTTATAAAACAGCTGTTTTTGGAAAATGGCATCAAGGTAATGCAGACCGTTTTCATCCTACTAAAAGAGGTTTTGACGAGTTTTATGGTTTCCGTGGGGGCGCAAGAAGTTATATGCCTTATGGGACTGATAATGAAACTAAGAGAGATGAGGATAGGTTAGAAAGAGGTTTTGGGGAGTATGAAGAATATGAAGGTTACCTAACGGATGGTTTGGCAGACGAGGCTATTTCCTTTATGGAAAGAAACCAGAAGAACCCGTTTTTCATTTATCTAGCTTTCAATGCCGTACACACGCCAATGGAAGCAAAGGAAGAGGACTTGAAGAAGATACAAGGCCTAACTGGGAAAAGGAAAACTTTGGCTGCTATGGCTATCGCTATGGATAAAGCCTGTGGCAAAGTTTTAAACCGAATTAAGGAGTTGGGTCTGGATGAAAACACGCTTATTGTTTTTACGAATGATAATGGTGGGCCGTCAGATTCAAATGAATCATCTAACAACCCTTTAAGTGGAACCAAAGCAAACCATTTAGAAGGCGGTATACGGGTTCCATTTTTGATGTCATGGCCAGGAAAGTTAAAACCTAATACGGTTTATAACAATCCAATTAGCACGTTGGACTTACTGCCAACTTTTGTTACTGCAGCTGGTGGTAATGTTAGTGGTATTAAAGATTTGGACGGAGTAGATCTTATTCCTTTTCTAACGGAGAATACAACAGAAAAGCCACATGAAACTTTGTATTGGAAAAAAGAGGCTAGAGGTGCTGTTAGGCACAACGATTGGAAACTAGTTCGTTTTCCTGATCGTCCGGCAGAACTCTACGACATTAAAGAAGATATTTCAGAGGTAAACGATTTGGCTACAGAGCATCCTGAGAAAGTGCGGGAACTTTATAAGATGCTTTTTAATTGGGAACTCACTTTAGAGCGACCACTTTGGCAATTAGAAAGAAGATTTGAGGGCAAAGCAGCCGAAAGAATGGATACATATAGAAAACATAAATCATAAAAGAACATGTCAGCAATTAAAGAATACCAACTATTTATAGACGGAAAATGGGTGACATCTACGTCAGGAGAAACCATTGACATTGTAAATCCAACTACTGAAGAGATAGTAGCAAGAGTACAGAACGGAACAGTAGATGAGGCTCATCAAGCACTAAAAGCTGCTGAAAAGGCTCAAAAAGAATGGAAAAAATTACCTGCTCGTTCTCGTGCTGATTTATTATATAAATTGGCAAATGAAATAAAAGAGAACTCAGATTACTTGGCCGAACTTTTGGTTAAGGAACAAGGTAAATTACTAAAAGTTGCCAAAGGTGAAGTTGCAGTTACGGCTTCATTTATTGAGTATGCTTGTGAAGGCGCCAGAAGAATTGAAGGAGATATTATTCCTTCGGATAATCCTAATGAGCAAATTTGGATTCAGAAAATACCTCGTGGTGTTGTTGTTGCCATTACAGCTTGGAACTTTCCATTGGCATTGGCAGGTCGTAAATTGGGTCCTGCTTTAGTTGCTGGAAATACAATCGTTATAAAACCAACTTCTGAAACACCATTGGCAACTCTTGAGTTGGGTAATTTGGCTAAGAAAGTAGGTATTCCAGATGGAGTTATTAATATTTTGACAGGTCCAGGTAGGGCTATGGGTAATGCTCTTGTTGAGAGTCCTATTACTAAAATGGTGACCATGACAGGTTCTACACCAGTTGGCCAGTCTATTGCTAGGGCTGCAGCACAAAACCTTACACATGTTCAGTTGGAACTTGGTGGAAAAGCTCCTTTTATTGTTTTTGAAGACGCAGATATTGATGCCGCTGTAGATTCTGCTTTGCACTCGCGTTTTGATAACTGTGGACAGGTTTGCACCTGTAATGAAAGAATGTATGTGCATGAGGGTATTTATGATGCTTTCATGGAAAAATTCATAGCCAAAACAAAGGCTATAAAAGTGGGAGACCCAATGTTAGCGGAAACTGATATGGGACCTAAAGTAAATGCAGCTGAATTAAAGCATATGGAGCATTTGGTTGCCGTGAGTCTTGAAGAAGGTGCTACATTGGCTACAGGTGGTAAAAAACCAGAAGGAAGCGCTTTTGAAAAGGGATATTGGTTTGAACCAACGGTTTTGACCAACGTAACGCAGAACATGACCATTGTTCACGAAGAGTCTTTTGGACCTATTCTGCCAGTATTGAAATTCAAAACTTTTGATGAAGTGGTTGGGTATGCCAACGACTGTGAATACGGACTTGCGGCTATGATATTTACCAATGACATGAGCACTATAATGAAGTGTAACGATGAGCTTGAGTACGGCGAAATATACGTAAACAGAGGTCATGGGGAGCAGCACCAAGGTTTTCATAACGGTTACAAATTAAGTGGTTCCGGTGGTGAAGATGGTAAGTATGGCTTTGAGCAATACATGGAGAAAAAGACATTTTACATTAGACACAAGGCATAGATGAGTACACGTATAAAATCGGTTGAGTGTAAGTTGTTCCGAGTTCCGTTGCCGGAAGTCATGAACGATGCTAAACATGGAGACCATACGCATTTTGAGCTAATCACTTCTACTATTACTTTAGAAGATGGTAGCACTGGAACCGGATATACCTATACCGGTGGAAAAGGTGGAAATGCCATTAAGGCGATGGTGGATTATGATATTGCACCGGCCTTAATAGGTAAGGATGGTACAGATATAGAGGGAATCTATGAATTTCTTGAGTGGCATATGCATTATGTTGGCAGAGGGGGTATTGTATCTTTTGCCGTTTCCACGATTGATATTGCACTGTGGGACATCCGTTGTAAAAAAGCAGAAAAACCACTTTGGCAAATGGCCGGTGGAGCAGGTAAGACCTGTAAGGCGTATTGCGGTGGAATAGATTTACAGTTTCCTATTCCTAAACTTTTAAAGAATATGGAAGGTTATTTGGCGGCTGGTTTCAATGCGGTCAAAATTAAAATCGGTCGTGAAAATCTAGACGAGGATATTGAACGCATAAAAGCAGTGCGAGAATTTATTGGTCCAGATATCACGTTCATGGTAGATGCCAATTATTCAATGACTGTGGATAAAGCTATTGAAGCCATTAATCGCTTTAAAGAATATGATATCACATGGTTTGAAGAACCTATCATTCCGGATAATTATATAGGCTTTTCACAAATTTCAGATGCAACGGGCTTTCCGTTGGCTATGGGTGAAAACCTACATACCATCCATGAATTTGAGTATGCTATGGATCAGGCAAAACTATCTTTCGTGCAACCTGATGCTTCTAACTGTGGCGGTATTACAGGTTGGTTGGCAGCTGCACGATTGGCAGATAAACATAACATTCCGGCTTGTTCCCACGGTATGCAGGAGCTACACGTAAGTTTAGTGTCTGCGCAACCTAATTCCGGTTGGTTAGAGGTACATAGTTTTCCTATTGACCAGTATACTACCAGACCATTGGTTGTTGAGAACCACCTTGCTGTGGCACCAGATTCGCCAGGAGTGGGAGTGGAGTTTGATTGGGAGAAATTAGCTCCTTATCAATCTAATTAAACATCGAATTAAAATATTTCAAAACGCTTACGAAAATGAAAACAACGCAAACGGATTTCGGTGTACTTGAAGGAGAAGCAATCCACCAATATACTTTAGAAAATGATAATGGGGTAAGCGTAAAAATCTCTACTTATGGTGCTACCATAACTTCTATTTTGTTACCAAATAAGAATGGCAAAATAGAAGAAATTGTTTGTGGTTTTGATACTTTCGAGAACTATTTTTCTGATGCCTACAAAGCAAATGCTCCCTATTTTGGCGGAACTGTAGGTCGTTATTGTTCGCAAATAAAAGATGCTCAATTTTCTTTGAACGGAAAGGAATATGAACTGGCAAAAATTGTAGGAGACAATAACCTTCATGGAGGTAAAGTTGGTTTTGATAAGAAAATATGGAAAGTGAATTCGTTTTCTAATGAATTAGCTACTGTTCAAATGGAACTAAAAAGTAAACACCTTGAAGAGGGTTTTCCAGGTAATATTACGGTTCAGGTGACTTTCTCATTAACAAACGAGAACGAACTTAAAATACAGTATGGCGCAATAACCGACCAAGACACGCCTTTCACTATTACGAATCACTCGTATTTTAATCTTTCGGGTTTTGCAGAAAATGTTGAGGGTCACTCCGTAATGATAAATTCAAGTACCAAACAAGTTTGGGATGAGACAGGTGCTGCAACGGGAGAAAATGTTTCTGTTGTTGGCAAAGCCGATGATTTACAATCTGCCAAGACCATAAAAGAAGTTCATGAGGCTATGGGAGATGGTTTTGAACATTTTTATCTTTTTGAAGACAAAGGATTTGAACTGGATAAGGTAGCAGAAATAACAGAGCCCAAAAGTGGACGTTCTATGGAAGTTTTTACCACAGAACCTGGAATGTTATTGTACACAGGTAAATATACTTCTGATGAGCTACAACGGGAATCAGGATTACAATACGGAAAATACCGTGGCTTCTGTTGTGAAACGCATCGCTACCCGAACGGAATGAATATAAAGAACGCTCCTAAGAGTATTTTGAAAGCGGGAGAACCTTATGACAGTACTACTATTTTCAAATTCAACTGGTAAATAAAATAGGGTCATGTACGCTAGACCTTAATTAAATATTCAAATTATGACCGAAGGAGTATTATTGGCGATTTTCGCCGGATTGATGTTGGGACTTTACGCCCTTCCTGAAAAGTTTACAAAAGGATTCAAGTATGAAAATACATGGAGTCTCTTTTTTCTCCTGACCATGTTCGTTGTGCCTATTATTGCTTCGTTAACCCTAATTCAGGGGTTTGGAGAGATTTTTGGAAATATGCCAACTGATATCTGGGTAAAAATGGGACTTACCAGTTTTCTTTGGGGTATTGGAGTTATGATGTGGAGTAAGGCAATTAACCATATTGGGCTTTCGCTTGGTTTTTCAATCTTTATAGGAACTATTATATTGGTAGGTTCACTCTTACCATTTATTGAAGACGGGTTACCACCATCAAATGTATTGACCTTTATTTTAGTTGGTATTCTGGTAGTTTTATTAGGTGTTATCTTAAACGGGAAAGCAGGTCTTACCCGTGAAAAGGATGAAGCAAAAATAGCATCTGCCGAAGGTAAATCTACCAAAGGTTCAATGGTAACCGGTATTACGATTGCTGTAGTTGGGGGTCTTTTAGCTACCGGCTTTAGTTACGCCAATGCGGTAGGAAGACCTTATCTGCATGAAGCAAGTATAGCACAAGGCAATGCAGATTGGATAACTGCGGTAGCCGTAATGTTTCCTATTTTCTTAAGTGGTGGCATTGTAATGACGGCTTACTTCCTATGGCAACTAAATGCTAAAAAAGCATGGGGAGATTTTAAAACTCCGGCTTTTGGAAAGAATTTATTTCTTATTCTAATCATGGCTGTTTTCCATTATGCCGCCTCAGCTCTTTTTGCGTATGCGGCATTTAAACTAGGAAAATCAGGAAATACAGTTGGTTATGCTATTTTTAATACAGCTTGTGTTGCTACGGCAATTGTTAGTGGTTTGATTACCAAAGAATGGGTAAGCGCATCCCCAAAAGCTAGAAATTTTTTGTATGGTGGACTTAGCTGTATGATTGCAGGTATTGTAATTGTGGCTTATGCTAACGGTTTGGGGTAAATTAACTCTTTAATCAATAATATTTTTTAGTAGTTAGCCCAGTTGTTATTAGCTTTTCAATTGGGCTTTTTTGACTCATATAGTTAACACTTGGTTCATGAAAAATTATCTTTTATATTTTGTGCTGATTGGCTCTTTATTTACTTCTTGTAATACCAGTAATCAATCTCAAAACGACTTAACGCAGATATCTACGGATTTCAATTATGATTGGCAGTTTCAGTTGCTAGATACTACAGGAAAAGCTGAAGAATGGAAAGATGTTAGGCTTCCACATGATTGGAGCGTTGAAGCTTCTTTTGATTCTATTAATGGAGAAGGGGCAACAGGTTATCTTCCCGGAGGTACGGGATTGTATCAGAAAAAATTCCCACTTCAATTACAACCAGATGAGAAAGCATACATTTTGTTTGATGGCGTTTATAATAACTCAGAAGTAGTTTTAAACGGAGAAAAAGTTGGTGTTCATCCGTATGGGTATTCTCCTTTTTACTTCGATATTTCATCTTATTTAAATACGGAAAAGGATTCGAATTTAATCGAGGTGAAAGTAGATAGAACCCGTTATGCGGATAGTCGCTGGTATACAGGTTCGGGTATTTATAGGAATGTAAAACTATTGGTGAAGAATAAATTGCACATACCTATTTGGGGTGTATTCGTGACCACCCCAAAAATAGAAGAGAAGACGGCAGAAGTATCTGTTTCAGTTCAAATTAAGAATGATTTTCCTGAGGATAAAAAAGCAGAACTGCGAACGGAGATTTACAATCAAGAAGGACAAAAGGTAAATGACGATACAACCCCTATTGAAACACTAGGGAATAGCCAAACCTCAGCCTTGCAGTCGGTATCCATTGAAAATCCAGTTCTGTGGGATGTTGATAATCCTTATCGCTACAAAGCGGTAACTTCAATTCTTTATGATGATAAAATCATAGACCAACAAGAAACTGTTTTTGGCGTTCGGTCCATCCGTTTTGATGCCGATGAAGGTTTCTTTCTAAACGGAAAGAATAGAAAAATTAAAGGGGTTTGCCTGCATCACGATGGCGGACTGGTAGGCGCTGCCGTTCCCGATGACGTATGGAGAAGACGTCTGGGGAAATTAAAAGAAGCAGGGTGCAACGCCATTAGAATTTCACACAATCCTGGTTCACAAGCATTTTTAGACTTGTGCGATGAAATGGGGTTTCTGGTTCAGGACGAGTTTTTTGATGAATGGGACAATCCAAAGGACAAACGAAAAAACATGAACGAGCAGAGTGTAGACTATATTACCAGAGGCTACACAGAACATTTTCAAGAGTGGGCCGAAAAGGACTTAAAGAATACGGTTTTGGCTCATAGAAATCACCCAAGTATTATTCAATGGAGTATAGGGAATGAAATAGAATGGACATATCCACGAAATGCCGAAGCCACCGGTTTTTTTAATAATATGGGATGGCAGGGCAATTACTTTTTTTCAGAACCTCCGTATTCAGTAGAACAGATAAAAGAGAAACTAAATACCTTGCCCAAAGAGAAATATGATATAGGGGAAACTGCAAAAAAATTGGCAAAATGGACTAGGGAATTGGATACTACACGATATGTTACCGCCAATTGTATTTTACCTTCTGCAAGTCATCTCTCAGGCTATGCCGATGCGCTGGACGTAGTAGGCTACAGTTACCGAAGGGTGATTTATGATTATGGCCACAAGAACTATTCGAATAAGGTTATAATGGGAACTGAGAATCTTCCCCAATGGCACGAGTGGAAAGCGGTTATGGAGCGTCCGTTTATTTCTGGTCTTTTCCTGTGGACAGGAATTGATTATATGGGAGAATCTAATGGAGGTTGGCCTAAAAAAGGTACTCAAAGCGGGTTATTGAATCAGGCGGGTTTTGAGAAGACATCGTACCACATGATGAAAACCTTGTGGAACGACGCTCCACATTTGCACATAACTACCCAGTCTTTAGAGAAATCAATCTATAAATTGAATGGTGCCGGCGAACCTGTAGAAAAGAAAGAGAATGGGTGGGAAAAAGCATTGTGGTTTTGGCATGAGACTAATGAACATTGGAATTATGGTGCTAATGAATCTACGGTAGTAGAGGTATACTCCAATTGCGAAGAAGTAGAACTCTTTTTAAACGATGCTTCGCTAGGGAGAAAAAAGCTTACGGATTTTGATGATCGTATTTTTAAATGGTCCGTTCCTTTTGCAGCTGGAGAACTTAGGGCAGAAGGTTATATTAATGGAAAAAAAGCGGGTACTGAAGCACGGATAAAAACGGCTGAAGCTCCTTTTGCCGTAGAACTTTCCGTGGATAAAAGTGAATTGTCTGCCAATGCCTATGATGTGGCCCATATAGTGGCTCAAATTATAGATGTAGATGGTAACCCTGTAAGACGTATCAACTCCGAAATTTCTTTCTCTATTTCTGGGGATGTAAAATTATTGGGCGTAGATAATGGTTCCGCTAGGAATGTTCAAGATTATCAATCTACTAAAATTGTAACGGATAAAGGCCGCTGTCTTCTTGTAGTACAATCTAATTTTGGTGCAGGAGACGTAACGATATCAGCAGAATCTGAAGGATTAAAAACAGGTGAATTAATATTGAAGTTTAAGGCCGATAAATAGCACAAGGTTATTACAAAAGCAAAAGCCCAATTTCTTAGGAAATTGAGCTTTTGTTTATTTTGGAATTAAAGTTATTTCGTCTGATTAATGCGCTTTCGTTGTTCATCGGTAAGCCCAAATTTGAAATAAATATCTGGGTGATTTAATATGTCGCTTTCTTTCATAAGCGGGTCGTCTACATCTAAACTAAGGTCACAATCAAACCTTGCAAAATAGCTATGGCTTTTACCTTCTGCTTTCCCTACATTTCTAAAATGGCACAGTCCCCAAGAAATACCACGGCCATCTTTTGTGTTGGTAAATGCATCAGGAACATATGGGCCAGGTGCAATTGGCATTAACCCTGTAATAGCGGCTACTTCAAAATTTACACCGTCTGGTGCGTATTGTATAGTATTGTGTTCTAGACCATGACGACTTACCAATGCAGCAAGTCCTTCTTTAAAAGGAAAAAGCGCAGTCTCATGACCAGAATTTATAACTGGATTTAAAGGGTGTTTTTTGAATGGACCAAAAGGATTCTCTGAAATTGCAAGACCTTGAGCACGAACTTTAGGGTTACCGCCCATCTCTCCTTTGTAGTAGATATATATTTTTCCGTCACGTACAAGTGGGTAAGGGTCATGAATTACATATTGATCCCATGAACCTTCGGGGCCATTATCAAGAACAATTTTGTTAGAAGGTGTCCAAGGGCCATTAGGAGAATTTGCAACAGATGCTGCTACTGGGCAATCGTCTCCTTTAGTTCCAGGTGCGCCTGGCATGTTTAAATAAGCTTGGTAATACAAGTAGTATTTTCCTTTGTAAACTAAAATGTCTGGTGTTGAGACGGAGCGCCAGCCTGGGTTTGGTTTTTCAGTTCTTGTAACAGCAACACCTTGTTCTTTCCAAGTGAAACCGTCTTTACTTGTTGCATACCATATTTCTGATAAATCCCAGTCTCGGGAAGGTATAGTATCATTTCCACCATTTTCATCAGGAGGAACACTGGTCTCACGATGTGTATACCAAAAATAATAGGTGTCGTCTACTTTTATTACTTTACTAGCGTCTCTACGGGAAACTGTGCCATCGTGACCGTGGTAGTCAAAACCTTCTAAGGGGGTGTATTTAAAGTTTGAAAAAAGCTCATTTGAAGTTACTTCTAGTCCGCCATATGTACCATCATATATACGCTCAAAGGCAGCACTTAATTTTCTGTCCGGCTTTTCTCTGGGTACGTTGCCATAAGGGAAATCTTCTTGAACTATTTCTGGGGTTGTTGGTTTATTTTGGCTTTCTTCTTTTGATTGGTTACAGGATATCAACAGTGTTAGTGACACCATGCTAAATAGGGTTTTCTTCATTTTTAATTGTATGAGTTTAAATATTATACCTTGAATACTAATATACTTTAGTGACCTATGAGCATTTTTCCATACCATGATTTATTTTCAAGCTCAAGCCTATAAATATAAACCCCCGAAGGTAGTTTTTGTCCTTGTTTAGAATGACCTTCCCATTCTAAGGTATAGTCTTGGTCAATTACTGTTTTTTCTTTGATGGTATAGATAGATTTTCCTAGTAATGAATATATATTTAGAGATATAATTCCCTCAACAGCTTTCTTTATTTTAAAAGTGACAGCTCCATTTTGAACATCATAATAAGCTTTCATTTCCATTGTTTTATCAATTACCGGCAAAGCGTCATTAACGGCAATTGGTTGAATATCTTCTTCATTGAATGATTCTCCTACGACCATTCCTTTTTCTTCTAAAATTTTGATTTTTTGATTTGTTGAAATATTATGAACCACCTCTTTTACTCCGCTTGGCCAAAGAATTTTTAAACTATCTATTTTTTGGGTTTCTCCCAGACCAAAATGTAAAGGTTTTATGCTCTGCCCCATAACGCCTACAGCAAATTTTAGTCTGTGTATGACATTATCTTTTGTATAGGCAATGGCTGTTGCGCCTAATCCATCTCTGTTGGAAATTATACCCTCTAGGTCTACTTGTAACCACTTATTGGGATTAGCGGTATTGTTTTGGTACAGATATGGTTCATCATTAACGTTTGAAACAAGAATATCTAGAAAACCATTGCTATCAAAATCAAATACTTCTACGGCCATACCATTCCCGTGACCATCAGTGGCCGATGCAGAAGACCAATCTGTAAATTTATCAGTACCATTTGCTTTCAAATTTTTAAAGAATTTGTTGTCGTATTTTAAATCGGCCATTCCGTTTACGGCATATAAATCTTGGTCACCATCATTATCAGCATCAAAAAAACGATTTCCCCATCCAAAATGGGCATTACCAACTCCTTGCGCTTGTCCTACATTTTTAAAAGGACCTTCTGATGAACCTGCAAACAATGGGTTACTCTTTATTTCTGAAATATTGGTTACGTAAATATCAAAAAAACCATCGTTATTAAAATCACCAATAGAGGACCCCATTCCATCACCTGTGTTCTTTAGATTGTAGGTTTCGGTGGCATCTACAAACGACTTTCCTTTTTCGTTTATATAAAAATTGCTCAATCCAAAATCGTTAATCACATATAGGTCCATCCAACCATCTCTATTGGCATCCAGAGGTTGGCAGGACCATGTTCTACCAGGATCGTTTAATCCCAATGCATTAACGGATTCCATAAAAGTACCATTCCCTAAATTAGTATAAAGGCGGTTAGGCTCTCCTAAATAGGCCATATACAAATCTAAATGACCATCATTATTATAATCCCACCAAATACCTCCTGTATTGTTGCAAGGAGAACAAGAAGTAATACCAACTTCTGCGGTAACTTCGGTAAAGGTTTTGTCTCCATTGTTTCTGTATAGTTGTGATTTGTTTTGATGCCCCAAAAACAAATCTGGATACCCATCATTATTATAATCTCCCCAAGAAGCAGATAGTTTTACGCCACCGGTAACTTTGCCCGCAAATTGCTTTGAAAAGCCAGAAGACTCAGTTACATCAATAAAAAAACCTCCTCTATTTTCTAAAAGTCTGCTCCATGAATTTTTATTTCCCGTATTAAAGGAGCCCCGTGAAACCATGAAAACATCAAGGTCTCCATCTTGGTCAAAATCGGCCACGGCATTACCGCCGGTACCGGTCATCTCTGAAAATAGGCGAATGTCTTTTTTTTGAAATGTTTGAGAATAGGTTTGCTTACTTGCTACAAGAAAAAGCAGCAATAAGAATGATTTTGAATAGTATTTTATTATCATATGTTTTTATTATTCTATTTAAATTCAATAAGCTGTAAGTAATGGTCATTGTTACCAACCAGTATATTGGATTTATCTGCAGTCTTAATAACTTTCATGTCTTTGACATCAAAAGGAGCGTAAAACCCACTTTGTGTGGCTGTAATAGGAGTAAAATCTCCTTTTCCGTTGCCTTTAAGAAAAAGACCTACGCCGGCATCGTTTCTTGGAGTTTCAATCTCGGAGGTAAATAAATTTCCGGCAATCAATAAGTCTTTGTGACCGTCTTTATCAAAATCTTCTGCGAGGATGGTGTTTATGCTAGATACTTGCGCCAGTTTTGGTAGCTCGTGTAGTTGAAATGATTTTCCATCAATATTTTCAATATAATAGGACGCAAAAGTATATGCGGATAAGTGAAGCGCGTTGTTTAATTGGTCTCCATAAATGTCCTGTAAATCAGAATCTCCAAAAGATTCAAAAGTGGGAAATTTAGTGTCTAGCTCCGGTATTTGTTCAACGGAACAAGACCGGCCTCTAATAGGGTAAACTTCGCCTTCTTCAAAATAACTAAGGACAATATCTTGTTTTCCATTTTTATCAAAATCCGCACTATGCACTTGAAAAGGATGCTCCGGTGATGCTTTATATTTATAATTCAAACCCAGATTACCTACTATGAAATCATCATCACCATCATCATCCATGTCTGCTTTGGTAACATTATAATACCAGCCATCGGTTTTTTCTAAACCTTCAAATGAAGCGGGTTCAAAAGTTCCGCTTTCGGTCTGTAAAAATGTGGTAATAGGCATCCATTCACCCACAATAATTAGGTCTAGTTTTTCATCATTATTTATGTGTGCCCATTGAGCGGATGTCACCATACCCAGGTTTTTAAAACCAGGTGCTTTAGCAGCTGTTACGTTTTTTAGATATCCATTTTCATTTTGTAATAAAGTACTATGGGCAGGTGAGGGGTATTTGCCAGGTATTTGTCTACCGCTTATAAACAAGTCTACATCTCCGTCATTATCATAATCCGCAGGAATAACTTGTGAGCCACTATCCAAATATTTTGGTAGTCTACTGCTATCTTTTTTAAAATAGCCTGTTCCATCGTTAATGTATATTCGGTCTTGGAGGTTTTTACTATTTTCCTGAAATTCGTACCCGCCACTAACAACAAATAGGTCTTGGTCACCATCATTATCAATATCAAAAAAGACACTGCCTAAGTCTTCGGACATTTTATCGATTAGAAAATTTTGTTGTGGTATTGAATCAAAATTACCCCTAGTGTTTTGAACGAATAACACTCCGCTTTTACCCGAAGCCCCACCAACGTAAAAATCCTCCAGTCCGTCCGAATTAACATCTGCTACAGCTATAGTTGGTCCAAATTGAGACATCTTGTGCGGCAAAAGAACTTGTTTCTGGTAATCGTCAAATTCATTTTCTGTATGCTTGTACTTTAGATTTTTTTTGATTGTTTTCTCACTGAAAATAGGCTTGATAAGAATATTTGAAGTATTTACAAATTCTTCGTTTTTCTGATAAATATCTAACGACTGATTTGAGCGAACATTTTTAAGCTCACTTATTTGGCCGTTAGGCCATTGAATCCTAATTTTTTCAATTTCTTTCAAGGTGCTAACCCCAAAATGAGCCGTATTTTCACTTTTTGACATATAACCCCGCACATTGGTTACTTCTATGGTCTGCCAAAGATTGGTGTCCTTATAAAGAGAAACTTTACTGCTTAAAGCTTCAGTTTGTGAAGTGGGGTGGAGGTTGAATCTAAGATAGTTTCCAATATTCTTCTCTACCGTATGATTTTTATAGATGAATGCCTTTTCGTCTATATTATTTATAACAAGGTCTAAATCTCCATCTTGATCTAAATCTGCGTATGCCGCGCCATTCGATAAGGTTTCAAGTTCAAATCCCCATTCTTTATTTTGTTTGGTAAAAGTGATGTCACCGTTATTTTTGT
The DNA here is from genome assembly GCF_018603515.1 of Zobellia barbeyronii. Taxonomy (GTDB): domain Bacteria; phylum Bacteroidota; class Bacteroidia; order Flavobacteriales; family Flavobacteriaceae; genus Zobellia; species Zobellia barbeyronii. The sequence continues at coordinate 431,583 of NZ_JACATN010000002.1, read as the reverse complement.
AAGCATAGTTCTGAAGCTTGTCTTCTGGAGCAATTTTGGTCAACGCCAAAATATCTACTACATCTTCAAATTTTTTATTTGTCTTTTTTGCAACCTTATCAATGCTATCTAAAATACGTTCGTACTTTTTATTTACATCACTATTACGCATGTTCCGCTTAATGCCATTGGTAACGAAAATGTCTTTTAGGCCGTCATTGTCAAAATCGGCAATTAATGGTCCCCAACTCCAATCTGTATTGGATACGCCTGCCATTTGTGCAACATCGCTAAAAGAGCCATTGCCATTGTTGCGCTGCAAAGTGTTGAACATGTATTGGTAATGCCCACCTTCATTAACCATGTTCCAAAAATTTTCTGGGTTCATACCGCCCATATTAGTTTTGATACGTTTATGGTCTTCAGCAACCATATCCAACACCATAATATCTAGGTTGCCGTCATTATCAAAATCTGCAATATCAGTACCCATGCTAAAATTGGAAATGTGTTTAAAGTGATTTTTCAGGTCTTCTTTAAATCCTCCTTTTTGGTCATTTATATAATAAAAATCCGGTTCATTATAGTCGTTAGCAACATACATATCTTGCCAGCCATCATTATTAAGGTCACCTACCGCTACGGAAAGACCAAAAGCCATGTTCTCTGTTTTGGCGATGGGAGAAACTTCAATAAAACCAATATCCTTCCCCAGATTTCGGTAGAGTTTATCACTGTACATGGGGTTGGAGCCTATTCGTCTTTTTTTGCCGCCTTGTCTATTACCGTATCCGGGAGGTTGGTTTATTACATAAAGGTCAAGAAGTCCATTTTTATCATAGTCTAGAAAACTGGCCTGAATAGAAAAGCCCTTATCATCTAAACCATAATGTGCAGCCATTTCTTTGAATGTACCGTTGCCAGAGTTTATATAAAGTAAATTGGCACTCTTGTTTCTATCGCCTTGCTCATTTTTACATACATAGATGTCCTGATATCCATCTCCATTAATATCTGCAAAAGTGACACCGGTAGACCAGCTATCACTTTTTAGAATGCCAGCCTTATCAGAGACATCCTCAAATCTCATATCTCCCTTATTAAGGTATAGTTTATCATTTACCTGATTACCGGAAAAATAAATATCAGGCAGACCATCATTATTTATATCACCAATAGCTACACCTGCACCAGTAACAAAATTTTCATTTACCAGGTGGTTTTCCTTGGCAGTTTCTTTTAAGGTATTTGAAAAATGTATGCCCGAATCTTTTGGGTCTACTAAGGTGAATAATGTCTTCGCCTCATCAACCGATTTTTGTTCCGTTTTATCACAAGAAAATAATAAAAAAAGCAAACAACCGAGCAATCCCAAACTCCATCTTGTTTTCATAGAATCCAAAGTAATAATTGCTACATCTTTTAAAGAGAAATTAAACATAATAGAGTTTGTGTAATAATGGTCAAAATACGGAAAGACTCTTAACAGAATGGGTAATATAAGATCATGCTCAGGTAATTACAGGTCAATAAAAACAGTGTGACCTATAATTACCCGATTTTGACCATTTATTGCCGAGTCCTAATAAATGTAAAATACTTTCTTTGACAACATAATTATTGATTCCTCATCAGAGAAAGGTTTTTGAAGTGAAAATCCTAATTTTTTTAGCTTATTTCTGCTGTTTGGTCAAAATACTAACTAACAAAAAACAGGCATGATTATGAAAGAATGTTTATTTAAACAACTCACAAAACGCAAACATTGGTTATTGTTTGGGCTTATGTTGACTTGTGCTTCTATTGGATTTGCACAAGACTCTAATGTAAGTGGAACTATTACCGATGAACTTAATCAACCCATGTTCGGAGCAAATGTTCTGGTTAAAGGAACAACGAACGGGGTAGTAACAGACTTTGATGGAAACTTCTCCCTTGCAGCAAAAACAGGAGATGTTTTGGTAATATCTTATACCGGATATACCAGTAAAGAAGTAACTGCAGAAACTGGATCAACTATTAATGTACAGCTAAAGCCAGATTCCCAATTATTGGACGAGGTTGTGGTAATAGGTTACGGCTCCAGAAAAAAGGCAGACGTAACTGGTGCGGTAAGTACCGTAAAAACCGCTTATATTGAGCAGCAAGCTTCATCCGATGCAACTAGAGCACTTCAAGGTAGTGCTGCTGGTGTTACTGTAAATGCTTCTGCTAGACCAGGGCAAAGTGCTCAGGTAAGAATCCGTGGTTTAGGTACGATTAACGGAAACGGACCTTTGTATGTTGTGGATGGGGTTTTTGGTGCAACACCGCCACCTACTAATCAAATTCAATCCATGCAAGTGCTTAAAGATGCATCTTCAACGGCTATTTATGGTTCAAGAGGTGCAAACGGTGTAATTTTAATTACAACAAATACAGGTAGAAAAGCACAACCAGCCAAAATAGATATTAATCTAAGAACAGGTATGGGTACTGCCAATTCTAGATATGACCTTGTAACAGATCCTAATTTAGTGGGTCAGCAACTCTGGTTAGAACAGACTAATGATGGTATTGCTCCAAGTCACCCTCACTTCAGATTTGATCCAAACAACATTCGCGCAACTCAAGTAAATGATTATTTGTTTCCTAATGGGGCGTCTTTTGGAGATGCATCAACAAACCCCGCGTTATATGAGGAAAGAAACTATCCTATTACCCAAACCAATAAGCAAGGTACGGACTGGATGGAAGAATTATACCAACCAGCTCTCTTGCAGGACTTTGTGCTTTCTGTTTCAGGTGGGTCAGAAAAAACTACCTATGCTTTAAGTGCTAATTACTTTAAAGAAGAGGCGGTATTGAAAGATAACTCCTATAATCGTTATGCTATAAGAGCCAATATTGATTCTGACGTAAAAGATTGGTTGAAAATTGGTGAACGTTTGGGTGTTACTTTGAGTGAATCAAAAGGAAATACTGTAGGTTTTAATAGTATTATAGAAACGAGTCCTTTAATTCCTGTAAGAGATATTGCAGGTAATTTTGCTGGCGGTATAGTAGGTGGTGGCTTAAATGATGGTCCTAGTCCTGTAGGTAATAACTTTAGAGAGCGCAAAGATAAAAGAACAACTCTAAATGTAACGGGTAATGTATTTGTAGAAATAAAACCAGTAAACAACCTAACGTTCAAATCTCTTTTGGGATACAACATGAACTGGTATTCAAATCATGATCCAAGGTTTGGTGATTCTGAAAATACAAATGGTACTACGGGACATACTTTAAATGAAACTAGAGGAGATAATCTAACTTGGAATTTTACCAACACTTTAAGTTATAGTAAGACCTTTAATGACGTACATAAATTAGATGTTCTACTTGGAACGGAGTCTACTAGATTTAGATATGATCAAATCTCAGCAGGTAGAGAAAGCTTTATTTCTACTGATGATGATTTCTTTATTCTTAGTTCAGGATCGGAAAACCAAACGAACAGTGGCGAAGCTGCTGCATGGGCTTTAAACTCATATTTTGGCCGTTTGTATTACTCATATGATGATAAGTACATGGTTGAAGCTACGGTAAGACGTGACGGTTCTTCAAGATTTGGGACCAATAACAGATGGGGTAATTTCCCAGCAATTTCTGGTGGATGGGTTGTTTCCAAAGAAAATTTCTTAGCAGACAATAGCTGGTTAAATTATTTGAAGTTCCGTGCAGGATGGGGTCAGTCAGGTAATGATCAAATTGGAAACTATAATGGATTCAGTACATTTGGATCTGATCTAGGTAGCTCTTTTTATGGGCTTGGAGGGGCAGATGGTATAATTAAACAAGGTTTTCAATCTACTGCAATAGGTAATCCTGATGCGAAGTGGGAAACAACTACTTCTACTAATTTTGCTGTTGATGCTACATTATTTAACCGACTTAATCTTACAGTAGATGTTTGGAGAAAGGATACGAAAGATATGTTATTCCCTATTGCCATACCTGCTGTAGAAGGTTTTGCAACGGCTCCGAGTGTAAATATCGGAGACATGGAAAACAAGGGTGTTGATGTTGAATTAAGTTATAATGGTGGTGGATCTGATGATGGAGATTTTAGATACAATGTTGGGGTAGTATTTTCTACCTATAAGAATACTGTAAAAAAACTTAGTGGGAATGACGATGAATTTATTACTGGTAGAAGTCAAAGATCTCAGACGTATTCAAGAGTAGAACAAGGAAGATCATTTCCAGAATTTTATGGTTATGTTGTAGATGGAATTTTTCAAACTACAGCACAAGCAGAAGCACATCCTAATCATAATGAAGATGAAGCGGCAGATTATAATAAGCCCGGTAATCTAATCATTAGGGATGTTAATAACGATGGTAAGATAGATTCTGAGGATAGAGATTTTATAGGTAATCCTAATCCGGATTTCACTGCTGGCCTTAATATAGGTTTTGAGTATAAAAGTTTTGATTTTTCTGCTAGTTTCTATACAAGTCAAGGTAATGATGCTATCAATTACTATAACCGTTTCACGAGATACGGATTATTTCAAGGACCTAAAAGTTCTGATAGATTGTATAAGTCGTGGGGTAGTCCATATTTAGAGAATAATGCCGATGCTGTTTTACCTAAAGCATCTTCTCAGACAAGTTTTGAACAGAATACTCATTCAGATTTGGTTGAGGATGCATCATACTTTCGTTTACAAAATGCTCAGTTAGGATTTAATGTACCACAGCGTATATTAGATAAAATTAACCTTTCAAAAATGAGGATTTATGTTATGGGAACAAATTTATTTACTATAACAGATTACTCTGGTCTTGATCCAGAAATCGCATTATATAATGATCCTGATTCAGGGTTTTCAAGTGATATAGATAGAGGTTTGGATTTGGGTACTTGGCCTTCTCCAAGACAAATCATATTTGGTCTTAATATCTCATTGTAAAATAAAAATTGTAAAAAATGAAAAATAATATATTGATTAAAACCGGATTGCTTGCCTCGGTAATGGCCCTTACTTGGTCATGTGGAGAAGAGTTTCTTGAGGAAAAACCAAAAGGAGCCGTAAGTGAAGAAATATTAACAAATGAAAATGGTGTAGATCTTCTTCTTGTAGGAGCATATTCTAGAATTGATGGATATTCTGCTGGAGAATCTGGCGCTCAGGGAGAGGCATCTGCCACTAACTGGGTCTGGGGAGATGTACCTTCTGATGATATGCACCGTGGTGATCAAACTGGGGGTTGGAGTCCTATTAATCTCATTGAAAGATATGAGACTGATGCTTCTAACCCGTGGATAGAAGGTTTGTGGGCAGCAAATTATGATGGTATTGCTAGAGCTAATAGTGCAATTACGGTATTAAAAAAAGCAGGAGATAATGTTGAGCCTGCTGTGGCCGTTCAATTAGAATCTGAAGCCCGTTGGTTGCGTGCTTGGTATCATTTTCAACTTCGCACCAAAATTGAAAAAATACCCTATATAACAGACGATGTAGTTGCAAAAGAAGTAACCAATGATGCAGAAGTTTGGGATAAAATTGAAACTGACCTTAAATGGGGTATTGACAACGGTATGGCAGAAGAGGTAGAGTTAGGCCGTGCATCGCGTTGGGCAGCCAAAGCACTTTTAGCTCGTGTACACATGTTTCAACAAGAGTTTACAGAAGCAAAACCTTATTTAAATGATATTATAGACAATGGGCCATTTACATTAATGGATCATTATTATGATAATTTTGATGAGGAAAAGCAAAACAATTCAGAGAGTATTATAGAAGTTCAATATACCGTAAATGATGGCGCTGGTGATGCCAATGCCGGTTCTGACCATAGAACTTTGTTCCCAAGAGGGGCAGATGTTGGTTCTTGTTGTGCGTATAGTGCACCTAGTTTTGATTTGTTTAATGCTTTTAAAACAGGTGCAGATGGTTTGCCTTTATTTGATACGTTTCAAGATGATTTATTGTTAGAAGATTATGGAGTTTTGGATACCGAACCTTTTACGCCTACTGCTGAGTCACTTGATCCTAGAGTAGATTGGACTATTGGTAGAAGAGGTATTCCGTTTTTAGACTGGGGACCAATGTCCGGGAGTGATTGGATGTTAGATCAAGCTGGTATGGGACCTTTTTTGAACAAAAAAATTATGTTCTATAAAAGAAATAAAGGGGTTATATCTATTTCTAGTCCTACATGGTCCAATGGTTTAAATGGAAACAACTGGCGCTTATTTAGGTTGAGCCATGTTATTCTATGGAGAGCAGAAGTTGCCATGGAAGAAAACGATCTAGGAACAGCTATGGATTTGGTTAATGAAATTCGTGAGCGTGCTCAAGATGATTTGGTAATGGGTAAAGTAAACAACACCACTTTTGAAAGTGGGTATGAGTTAGACATAGATGAAGATCAGCCTGCTGCTAATTATAATTTAGGGCTGTATACATCATTTCCTAATCAGGACTACGCTAGAAAAGCAATTTATCACGAAATGCGTTTGGAATTTGCTTTAGAAGGAATGCGTTTTCAAGATTTGGTGCGTTGGGGAGTTGATGAGACTACCATTAACAAATATTTACAATCAGAGTTAGGTAATGATAAACTTCCTTGGTTGCAAGGGGCAAATTATACCGGCGGTCAAGATGATCACTGGCCAGTTCCACAGACCCAAGTTGATTTACAACAAGGAGTACTAACACAAGATCCAGCCTATTAAAAAGGACATAAAATAAACTAGTTGAGTTAGTTGTTTGTAAGCGGCAGCAGGGTGTTTAGTCCTGTTGCCGTTTCTTTTTAGTATCAACTTTTTTGACCCAATCAAAATTAATTGTTGTTTCTACACTTTAGAATACAATTATTAATTGTTATATTGACACTTTTTAAATTTAAGTAGGATATTTCGTCTTGCTCATTTCATAATAAATAACAGAATAACAACCGGACCTTTTAATTAAGAAATAATACAACTAAGTAAATGACCAACTTAAATCAAACCGCAAATCCTACGCGGAAACGTTATAATATATTGGCCATGGTTTTCATTACCGTGGTTATTAATTATTTAGACCGAAGTAATATCTCTGTTGCTGCTTTTGCAATGAAAGAAGATATGGGGCTTAGTAATGTGCAAATGGGGTATGTGTTTTCTGCCTTTGGTTGGACGTATGCTTGCTTGCAGATTCCTGGAGGAATCATAGCAGACAAATTTCCTACACGAATTTTGTATTCCATAATGATGGCCTTATGGTCTGTGGCAACGCTTATACAGGGTATGGTTAGCTCATTTGGTGCTTTAATTGGCCTAAGAGCTAGTATCGGGATATTTGAAGCTCCTTCTTATCCTATCAACAATTTAGTGGTTACCAGATGGTTTCCTGAAAACGAGCGAGCATCGGCAATTGCTATATATACGTCTGGTCAATTTTTGGGCCTTGCTTTTCTAACCCCGGTTTTAGTGGCAATTCAAAGCTATTTTGGATGGAGAGGTCTTTTTGTTATTTCAGGTATTATAGGTCTTGTTTGGGCTGCTATTTGGTATTTTTTCTATCGTAATCCACAAGACCACAAATCAATTAATAAAGCAGAGCTTGAGCATATTGAGAAAGGTGGCGGACTTATTGGTAAGAACGATGTAAAAAAAGAAGAGAAGAAAAAATTTGAGTGGAATGATTTCAAGCAAGCTTTCATTTATAGAAAACTTTGGGGACTTTATATTGGTCAATTCTGCTTGGGAGCTACAACTATATTCTTTCTTACATGGTTTCCAACGTATTTGGTGGAGTTTAGAGGATTGGATTTCTTGAAATCTGGATTCTTGGCTTCAATTCCTTTTTTAGCAGCTTTCTTTGGAGTGCTTCTATCTGGTTTTTCATCTGACTATTTAATTAAGAAAGGGTATTCCGTTGAGATCGCAAGAAAGACACCAATTATCATTGGTATGCTTTTATCTACTTGTATTATTGGAGCGAACTATACAGATAGTACTTTCTTCGTAATACTGTTTTTAGCTTTGGCCTTTTTTGGTAATGGTTTGGCAAGTATTGCTTGGATATTTATCTCTCTTATGGCACCTAAAAAATTAATAGGACTTACCGGTGGAGCATTTAACTTCATTGGAGGTTTAGCAGGTGTAGTTGTGCCAATAGTAATAGGTTATTTGGTAGAAGATGGGGATTTTAGTCCTGCTCTTTTCTTCATAGGAGGTATAGCGCTACTTGGCTTTATATCTTACACTTTTATAGTAGGTAAAGTAGAACGTATCGTTCCAAAAAAATAAAAAATATTAAATAATAGTAAATAGGCATTTATGAAAATATCAGCTATTAAAACTTTTCCTATAAACGTAGGTTTTGGAAGTCAGCTAGTCATTAAGATTGAAACAGATTCAGGAATTTATGGATGGGGAGCTTCTGGTCTTTCTGGTAGGGAATTGGCCGTTATTGGCGCAATTGAACATTTTAAAGGTTTTTTGATTGGTAAAGACGCACGAAACATTGGTGCACTTTGGCAAGAGATGTATCGTGGTCAGTATTTTGAAGGAGGACGTGTACTTACAGCAGCTATTTCAGCTATAGATATTGCACTTTATGATATTAAGGGAAAAGCCCTTGGTGTTCCTGTATATGAATTATTGGGAGGTAAACATCGTGATTATGTAGATTGTTTTGCTTCGGTTCGTTTTAGAACTAGAGAAGAGCTTTTTGAGTACTCTAAAATTTGTATTAAAGAAGGTTGGACTATGTTACGCTTGGCTCCTGCAGAATTTGAAGCAGAAGGAGATAAGGAACTTTTTGAACCACGACAATCCATTGCTACAATCGCCGAATGGCTTACTGACCTTAGAAAAGAAGTTGGCTCAGCTATAACCATAGGTATCGATTATCATACAAGACTTACGCCGGCACAGACATATTCTTTTATAAACCGTATGCCACCTGGAACGCTGGATTATATTGAAGAGCCTATTCGTGATGAAAATCCTGAAGCCTACGAGAACCTTAGGAAAATGGTAGATATTCCTTTTACGATAGGTGAAGAGTTTTCTAGCAAATGGCAATTTTTGCCTTTTATAGAAAGAAACCTTACGCAGTACGCACGTATTGATATTTGTAATGTTGGCGGAATTACTGAAGCTATGAAAGTGGCTAGTTTGGCAGAAGCTCATTATATAGATTTGATGCCGCATAATCCATTAGGACCAATTTGTACTGCGGCTACCATTCATATGGCTGCAGCCTGTCCTAACTTTGGTTGGTTGGAAGAAATGAATACGCCTGCACAGTATATGGGTACGGATGCTCCAGAGTTTTATCCTGTGAGACCTATATTGGACGGACCTACATATCCCATACTAGATACTCCTGGACTAGGAGTAGAGTTCAATGAAGAACTGGCATTAGAACAAACTTTTAAACCTATTGAAATACCAAGATTACGTCGTAAAGATGGGTCATTTACCAACTGGTAATCAAATATATTATTCAACGAATTCCATTAAGCCAAAACGGTTGGCTTGATGTACATTTTTAGAAATGTCATAAATAGGAAATATCGTTGAAGTAGACCGTCTGTCGCCCTCGGCATCATTTCGGTCTTGTCTAATAGCGAGGAAAGCCCATTTGTTTCCGGGTTCAATCGCAACAACTTTACCAAGCTCACCAAAGTTTGAATAGGGGATGGCCATTTCCATGGTCCATCCCTTATCAATATCAGAATTATCATTTATAGTTCCATCATAGGTAACTTCAACCTCAAAGTCTGGGTTGAAAGTTTTGTAAGCCACATCTTTTCCCTTTACATAATCATTAAAAAAAATGAAGTCGTTCACGGCCTTGTTCAGGTTTAGTTCATATCCAAAATGGGTGTCTAAACTATCTGGCGTAGTAATAAAGAATATTTCGGCACAGTCATCTAAGTAAGGTTGTCCGTCCCTTTTGGTTTCTCTAGCAGTAATATATTGGTCTTCCATTTCAAAAAACACATAGAATTTTTCTTTTCCCCAAAGCATTCTAAAGGTCGATTTTTGTTGGTCCGTTGGCTTGTCAACCCTATAAAAGTAATCCAGCGTTCTAGCTTCGGTTTTTGACCAACTTGCTTCATCCATTTTACCATCAATAACCATGGGCTCACTCACTTTAGAAACCTTAAAGACAGGCTGTTCACCTAAAGAAAGCTTCTTTTCCTGCTGTGCAAAAGTAGAAGTGGTTAGAAAGGATAAAGCGATTAAAATTTTGGTGTTTCTGAACATATATTTTGAGTGGCTCATATTAATTAGCAATCATAACTTTGGCCCACAGATTGTTTTTATAAACGTCTAGAGCTTTTTGTAATTCTTTCTTTGATTCGTCTGTATTTCCCAGTCCAGCATTCCCCAATGCTTCCAGATAATAAGAGTTGGAGATAAATTTATTGTTTGTGGCAGAAGCTTCTTCAACAGCAACTAACGTATTACCGTTTCCGCTCTCACGCATAGATTGTCCTTTTGCAATTAAGCTCTGGAACATGGACTTGGCTTTTTCTGAATCACCCAATTTCTCAAGAGATTTCCCCTGAAAGAATATAAGATCATTCATGCCTCTTCCGTTTTGGGCAGCAACACTTTTTTGATAACTAGACTTTGCATTTTTTGAATCGCCCAGTTGTTTATAAGCTTCGCCCATATAGTAATAAATCATGGCATTTTTTTCGTCATGGGTAGGTTTGCCTACTTCCAAATTCTCAGGATATTGCAAGGCGCGCTCTAAATGTGCTATAGCATCTTGTGGCTTTTTCTCAGCTATTAATTGCTTAGCTTTTAAAGTATGCGCATCTACATAATGCCAATAGGTTTCTCTGCCGCCTTCCCAAGTTCTAAAATGATGTTTGTCTAGAAAGGCAATAGCCTTATCATAATCACCTGCTAGGTTGAGTAATTCTACATAGGTTTTAGGAGCGTCTACGTCTTGTCTTACAATATCAAGATTGCTTTCTAAGATTTCAAGATTCTTTCTAAAATCCGCATCCGATTCATCGTAGTATTTAGAAAGCTCTGAATACCAAAGCGGATTTGAATTATCTAGCGAAATTGCTTTGGTCATAAAATCTATAGCTTGTGAAGGATTCTTTTGGTGATAGAATGCTCCAAATGCTAGATTACGCCATACCATAGGAATGCTAGTATCTATAGCACCAGCCTTCTCCCAATACTTTATAGCATCATCTGGTCTTTTGTCATAAAGTAGATTCCCTAAAAGATAAAAAGTAGTGGCGTTATTAGCATCAATCTCAAGTGCTTTATTTAAAACAGTTTCGGTTTCCGTACGATACGGAAAAGCATAATCTAGGGATACATTTTTTGCTTCAGCCAAGGCTTCTTTCGCTTTTCTAGAATCACCTGCTTCAGTATAAAACCAAGCTTTGTAATAGTGAACAAGCGGGCTAGATACCCTTTTTAAGTCAGACAATAACGCAATACCATCTTCGGTAATACCTGCATTCATGTAGTTCGTAGCGATTTCCAGATAATTGTTCTCTGGGTTTTGCATGTTGTTTCTCCAAGTTTCCATAGAGCTATTACCTTTTACCAGTTCCATTTCATAAAGGACTGAAAAATCTAAAGGGTCATAAGCAATCTGCTGCTCTAGAAGAGTCACGGCTTCGCTTTGGCGGTTGAGTTTACGGAGTAAAGCGGCATTCAATACTACAATTCTACCATCGCGATTATTTGTAGTATAGGCTTCTTGGACGTATTCAAGTGCTTTTTGATAGTTTCCTTTTGTGCTTTCAATTTGTGCCAATTTAAAATTACCAGAGGAGAACCATTGGTAGTACCAAGCTGATCTTGCCAAATTGGAATACGCTTCCTCTTCATGACCTAATGCTTGGTGCGTTAAACCCAAATAATAGAATATTTCACCTTCTTTGGGCTGATAGTATTTTACTTTTAATTTATCTGCTGCGGTTTGTAGATATTTTAATGCCTCGTCATATTTGGTTTGATTGAACTTACGCATACCTAAAGCGAGATTCGTACGGTAATCGTTAGGTGATATTTCTAAAGCGGCTAAGTAATAATCGTCTGGTTCAATGCCCGGTCTTCTAAATTGTTCTACAAAACGTCCTGTTAGGTAAAGGTCTTCAACAGTTTTGAGCTCCTCCGGTTTCTTTACTTTCTCTTGAACTTCTGGAAGTTGTGGAGTTTTTGGTTTGTAGGGTGTGTATGAAATAAGTTCGTTTCCTTGTGCATCTTGAATAAGGGCAGTTATCTGATACTCATCTAAAGCTTTTCTGTTTTTATAAGTCGATGTAAAAGGATGGGCAGGATCAATATCTATCGTTTTTTCCTCTAAAACAGTATCACCATTTTTCAGAATAACTTTTGCTCCTTTAAAATCTTTGGTAGTGTTGAATCCGTAAAATACGGTCTTTACATTTCGCATTTGAAGCGTAACGGAAGCATCGGTATTTGAATTTTTAACCACCTCTAAATCTCGAACAGGATACCAGTAATTTTTTGCGTCTTTAGCGGAGTGGGGGAGAATCCAATTATAATCCGGTTGATTGTTAGAAAACGTACCGGTCATTAATTCTACATACGCCTTTCCGTCATCGGTTAGTTTTCGTCTTGCATTTTGTCCTTGTAATCCTGGACCAAATTGCCATAGTTTTGAAGCGTTGTTCTTAAAGGGATTCCCTACGTGAACGGTTCCCGCTTTTTGTCCGTAATCATATCCTCCTATAAATCCTTCTTTAATGTCCCACATAAAAAATGAAACCGGATTAGGATGATTCTTCCACCAGGTTAAGTCTACACCTTTTTCATAACTGGTACGCCCATAATCATCAGTCTTATTGGATAATGGCCAATTAATAAAGCTACTGTTGTTATGATATACTCCAATCTCTTGACTTGGAGGCCAAAACGTTCTAAAATCATCGTTCGCTGTTATGGCTACATTTGCCCAAAAAAGAAAAGTAGTAGTAACATCACTAGTATTATTAATGCGATAATCAACCTCTATATAGGAACGACCAGGTCTTAAGGTCATGCCTATAACGCCGCGCATATCCCTAGTTTTTTCGGTTTCTCCGATCCAAACTGTGGCGCTACCGTCTTCGTTAGTTATCATTCTATAATCACTAGGAAGCATGGTAGTCGTACGGTGGTGATGTGGAAAACACCATTCTATACCTCCTGAAACCCAAGCACCCAACGTACCAATTAAATCGGGCTTAATTACGCTGTTGGTATGAAACAATTCGTGTCCGTTGGTTTTGTCAATAGCCGAAAAAAGACGGCCTCCAAAGGCTGGTAAAACCTTTACAAGAATATATTCATTTTCTAAGTAGACCATGTCATAAGTGACATCAACCAAAGAATCGCCTAATTTAGTCTGTGATGCGTACGGATATACTTTACCCTGTGCGCCTTGAACTCCACGACCGTTATAAAAAATGGGACTCAACTCATCCGTTCCAATTTTATAGGTTGGAATGGTTTCTTGACCTTCGTAAACTTTTACTTGAGCTTGAAGTTGAGAAATGCAAAAAAAGAGCAGTAGTGCTGAAAGAAAACGATTTTTGTTTGGCATAATTTGTCTGTATAATACTATTCTTCTTAAAGTTAAGAAGGATTACTAGAATACAGTATAACAAATGGTCTGGCGAGTATAATAAATTGTAAAAAGTGACTTAGTATACATTTTATGTATTAATCTCTTCGCTTTTGTTTTTTGCCCTTGCTGTTTTCACCGCTATTTTTTTCAACATCCATTCTGGATAATCCGTAGCATCCTCAGCTTCGTAGATTCTTATATGTTGGTCTTCTTGTGGTTTTTTGAGCTCATCCGGGTCGCAATTTAAAATTTGAGCTGCGGTATCCACACCTGAGTGTGAAACTCCTGCCACACCGTGAGAAAGAATGCTAGCTCCGCATAAATAGAGATTCTCAATCTCACTTTTTGCCTTGTAGGCAAACGGACCAATATGTTTTAGGCTTTTTTCGGTGCCGTAGATATTACCGTCCGTGGTATTAACGTAGTACTTATTGGTTAACGGAGTTCCCAAGTCTTTTTGAATGATGTGCTTGCTGATACCTGGAATAGCATTTTCTAATCCGTTTATCATTTTTTGCATCAACAATTCTTTGAAATCCAAGTATTCTTGCGAACGTTCCTGATTTTCATCTTTAAACTTTTCAAAAGCCTTATAGTCAACCAGAGTAATGGCTTCTATACTATGATACTTTCCGTCAAAACTAGAAGGGTCTTTTAAAGTGGTACAGCTAATGAACATTCCTTCAAAAGCATCTCCTTTTGAAATATCAGATTCTAACATGCTATCGTAAAAATCGTCCGTGTCTTTATTGGGCATCATCCAAATATTTCCAGAGTCCAGACCTGCTTTGCGCAAATCCATATCAACAATCAAAAACAACATTAATGAGGTGCTGGAATATTTTGTTTTAGCTAATTTCTGCTGAAATTTAGCACTGAGGTTTTCTCTTCCGACCAAATCATTATAGGTTATACCTACATCTGCATTGGATACAATAGTATCGGCATAAATTTCTTGCCCATTTTCTAAAACAACCCCAACGGCTTTTTTCCTTTGGTCGCCTTCTAGAATTATTTTTGTAACCGCTGTACTTGTGCGTAGTTCTCCTCCATGTTTTTTAAGCGTATTGGTCATAGCTTTTATGAGCGCACCGCCGCCACCCATGGGGTAATATCCACCTTGAAAATAGTGGTACATTAATGCACTATGCAATACAAAAGGAACCTTTTTTGGCTGAACACCGTGATCCCCACACTGGATGTTCAATATGTTTTTCAAAAGCGGATTTTTTATATGCCACCCTATTACTTTTCTCACGCTGAACATCCCATATTTACCAAAATGTTTGGTTTTAAAGGGAATGGTCAATTTTTGCCAGAACCCTTTAAAATAAGGGAGTGAGTAAAGCTCTTCACTTACTTTTCTAGTTAGGTTAAGGTATTTGTGAATCTGATTTTTGTCATTCGGAAAGCGAGCGGAAAGTCGTTCTACAAGCAAATTAAAATTGGCCGGAAAATCGAATCGTTCTTTACCAATACGAACATGTTCGTACGCATCGGGATTCATTCTAAAAAACACAAGTTCGTTAGCAATGCCCAAACCTCTATATAAATCATTGGTGGCCTCACCTTCGGCCATTAATCCAACGTAATGAACGCCCGGAGTAAATCGGTGTCCGTTTAAGTAAAAACTATGGCACCAACCGCCAGGCACGTCATGTTGCTCCAGTACCAAAACTTTTTTGCCAGCTCTAGCCAAACAAATAGCTGTAGCCAAGCCACCCGCTCCAGAACCTATGATTATAGAATCGTATGCATTGGGTTGGTTCTTGGTATCTGTTGAACCGGAATTTTGTACTGTTTCTTGCATTCGCAGGATTATAGAATGATAATAAAAATAGAATCACTATCGAAGATATGCATAAAAACAGAAATCACTTTTTATGCTAAAGCCCTATTTTAAAATTGGTATGTTACTTTTTAATTTTGTAAAGCTTCGGCAATAGCCTTTTCTACCAGAGGTTCCATTACTTTGTAACCTTCAACTGTTGGGTGTACGCCATCATTGGCATATTTTTTTGGCAAGCCGTTAAGCTCATCTGCCATAGCAGAAAAATAGTCAAGATAAATATGACCTTTTTCTTCGGCGTAAGCTTTAATCATTTTGTTTAGATTAATAATTTTTTGAGCGGGCTGCATCTCTGGTTTCCATGGATATTTGTAAGCGGGCAGGGTAGAGGACAAAATTACTTTTATGTCGTTTGCGGTTGCTAAATCTGCCATGGATTTAATGTTATCCATAATCATTTCTAAGGTTGATGGCCCCGTATTTCCTGCTATATCATTTGTACCTGCCAATAAGACCACTACTTTAGGCTGAAGGTTAATTACATCTGGTCTAAACCGAACGAGCATTTGCGGTGTAGTCTGTCCGCTGATTCCTCTGTTCACATAGGGTTTATCTGCAAAAAACTCCGGTCGGGAATTAATCCATCCAATAGTAATGGAGTTGCCCATAAAAACGACTCGGTTTTCATTAGCGGTTGGTTTTGCCAGTTTGGTATTGTCTTCTTGAAACTGACTTAAATTTGGCCAATCCTGTCCCTTTATTCCATTAATTATTCCTAGTCCCATTAATATAGCAAGTAATGTTGGTTTGAGTTTCATTCTTTAGGTAATTATCTATTGGTGTTCTTAAATTCTTTTTTGTCTTCTATGGTCAAGGGCACATCTTCCATAAACTTTTTTTGATTGGGTTTTTGCATAAAAAGATACACGACTAAGAAAATTGCAATAACCAGAAAAAGGGCATTCCCGTTAAAACCATAGGCAATTATGGCAAGAAAGGCAGGTCCTTCTATAAACGCATATTTTACAATGGATGCAGCTTGGTATTTTGCCAATTTCAACGTTAGAGTGTCAGTTTTATTTATGGCTAATAATTGTTTTTTAAACATAAATTGACTCATAAAATAACCAAAAGCAGCCACTACAGGTATCACGTAAATGAAGATATCATTTGGATTTGCATTAGCAATGAAAGTGCCATTGCTAACAAATTTAAAAATCCCAAAGGCAAGGATAGTTCCTACTAGTGCGAGGTGAATTATAGATAAAGTCTTAAGGGATTCCGAAGGTTTTGCCGCCATTAATTTTAAAGTTTAGCTGTTTATAAAGGTAGCCTTTCAACCGGAAAGATAAAAATTAATTGAGCAGGCGTTAATTAACGATGAACCAGTATATATAGTAGAGAATACAAAATGTTATTACCAATGATAGGATATAAATCATTAGCTCAATACGAAGATTATTTTGATGCTGTTTTTTAATACTCTCTTTAAGCACGGCCCATTCTTTAGCATCTAGCTTTTTAAATTCAACCTCTGTTTTACTTACCCCATTTTTGTAGAGTTCGCGTAAGTCTTTGAATTTACGTTTCTTAAGAAGAGCTCTATTTTGCTTTAAACTGCTTATGGCATGCGCCATGAATCCTTCACCTGCCATAATTTAGTTTTACTCGATAATTGAGATTAAATGCTCCGAGGTTTGACTCGAAATCAAAGTGTATTCCTTTTAATGCCTCGTGGGCTTGCCCCGAGGTAGTTTACCTATATGTATAGGTTTTAGCATAAATGTTACAAATTGATACTTCTTTGGTAGCGATCTTAAAGGATGTTAGAAGAGGAATCTAATTTATATGTATTTTAGGAGAGGAAATTTTAAAAGGAACACACAATGAAAAATATATCAAGAAGAAGCTTTAATACAAAACTATCGCAAGGCATAGCCGGGACCGCTCTTTTGAGCAGTATTGGTTTGGGATATGGATTTTCTTCGGGAAAGGATAAAAAGAAACTGGGTATAGCTTTAGTGGGTTTGGGGAGTTATAGTGGCGGACAATTGGCACCAGGATTACAAGATGCTGAAAATTGTTATTTGGCAGGTATTGTTACGGGAACTCCGGCAAAAGAAAAGGAGTGGATGGAGAAGTACAACATTCCTAAAAAGAATGTATACAACTATGAGAACTTTGAATCCATTGCTAAAAATAAAGATATTGATATTGTTTACGTAGTGCTTCCTAATAGCATGCACGCGGAGTTTTGTATTCGCGCAGCAAAAGCCGGTAAACATGTAATCTGCGAAAAACCAATGGCAGTTAGCGTTGAAGAATGCGACGCTATAATTAACGCTTGTAACGAGGCTGGTGTGAAATTGTCTGTTGGCTATCGCATGCAATCTGATCCGTATACCAAAGAAATTAAACGTTTGGTAAAGGAGAAGCCGTATGGAAGTGTTCGTTACGTATCTTCTGATGCGGGATATATATCTGGAGGAAACCCAGACCAATGGCGTTTGAACCATGCGCTTTCCGGTGGTGGTGCTTTGATGAATATGGGCGTATACTCTATACAGAGTAATATATACGGTACGGGGCAAAATCCTATTTCTGTCTCTGCACAAGAATTTAGTTCAAGACCGGAATATTTTAAAGATACGGATGAAACTATTACCGCACAGATGGAATTTCCAAATGGGGTAGTGGGTAATTTATATACCTCGCATAATGCGAATGCAAACCGACTATTTGTTTCATTTGAAAAAGGATGGGCAGAGCTAAATCCTTGCCATAATTACGGACCTTTGGCCGGACGCACATCAGATGGGAAAGAAATAAAGTTTCCTCATCAAAGTATGCAAAAGCTTCAGATGGATGATTTTGCAAAGCACATTATGTTAGGAACAACAAACTATGCGCCTGGTGAAATGGGCAAACGAGATATGATTATTGTAGAAGCCATTTATAAATCTATTAAGGAAGGTGGAAGCAAGGTTGCATTGGACTTAGGAGATATGGGAATTGTAAGACAGTAAACTATTACGTAATATATAGATTTGAAAGGGACGGTTTTTAAATCGTCCTTTTTTTTGAACTCTAGAGAACTGGACTATAGATTTTTGCGTGAGGTTTTTTAAACCCTTATTACGGTTAGCATATGGTTAAATGTATCAATCAATATAGCTTGATTGTGTGTTTCTACAACAGTTTTGGTTGCAGTCATTTTATCTATAGAGGAATAGCAAGATGATAAAACAAATAATTAGTATTATTTTTGAAGCATCAAAAAATCACCTTAATAATCTATAGTCTATGCCTTATCAAGATGTATTTGTTCAATTCTGGAATCAGGTAGAAGAAAGTGTTGAAGAAGGCAGCTTTGCCAAGTTAACTATGGCCAAGACTATTGGGAAGCCTAATCTGAAAAATATCTTTTTAAGACCGGTCTATTCTAAAAATGGTTTTAAGGTCTTGTTAAAATTTCGTTACCGATCTAAAGATACCGAAGACAGGGAAGAAGAACTTACTTTGGATGAGGCTTTTGAAGTGTTGAAATCTCATCTTAAAAGTCATTTCTTTTCTGTTATATTATTTTCTACAAAAAAGGATGTTCTTTTTAAAGTCAATAGAAAAGGCGCGGGTAGTATTACCGAAACTGAACCTTCTTTTAGTATGGTTATTCAACCTAAGAGTGATATAGATACGGATATGGAATAGGGAGGTGTAAGTTAGATTCACCTTAAATTTTCCACTAAGCTTAAGATTATTATAATTCTATTGAGAGCTACGTTTGTTATCCAGATTACGTTGTTGCGTAAACTTTAAAACCTTCTTTATGCGAGAATTCTTGTTGCAAGAAAAAACTAAAAGTTGAGTGGTCTTTGCAATAGCAAATGATATCTAAATCGCTTTCAGGTAGGTCAATCCCTATTGGAATGGTTCCCGTTAAAATAGGATTATACTCTTTGAGTTTCTCTAGAATTTGAATTTTCTTAATTTCAGCATAGGCGAGTTTTTGTCTCTCGTTTCCAGACTTCAGCTATTCAATATTTTTAAAATTCTCAATCAATTTTTGCTCTTTGTATTTTTGTTGAATGGATGCGATACTAGTCTTGTAGTTTAGGCTTTGAGATGTCTTCTTCAAAAGAAACCTTTCCTTTTCATGAATGAAATTCAGCTCAAAATTACGCTAACTATATAAAGTATTGTCGTGTGAGATGACATGCTTTTTTACATTAGCTTGAAATTCTTGAGGAGTTTGCTCCGCATGCAATTTAAAAAACCGGCTAAAGTAGGAGTGATCCTTAAAACCTAGGTTATAGGCTATTTCTTTAATGGTATTCTCGCTATGTATAATTTGCCTTTTTGCCTCCAATATAAGGCGGTCGTGAATGAGCTGTACGCCTGTTTTATCAAGTTTTTCTTTTAATATTTGATTTAATCGCTTTGCGCTAATGCCCAGTTTTCCTGCATAGAAATCGGCATTACGTTCGTTTTGATAATTCATTTCAAGCAAAAGCATAAACTCGTAAACCCGCTTTTCGTTAATGTCCTGCAATGTAAAGTGCTGTTCTTTTAGTTGTATCAGTTTTAATAAAAACACTTTTAAAAGCGCTTTCATCATTATTAAATTAATAGCCTCTTGGTTGTATTCTTGCTCCAAAAGCTGAAGAACGGAAACCAATCCTTTTGAGCTCTCCTCATTCACCTGCAGACAAGAAAATTCCCCCTGTATATTGAACATTCTAAAAACATCCAATAAGAATTCTTTTAAATCTCCTTCCAAAAGTTCCTGTTTAAAGGAAATCAACACACCATTTTTTCCGGCTTTGTTTAACTGGTGAACTCTGTATGGCGGAATTAAATAAATCCAATCTCCTTTTAAGGTTTGGAAATCATGCTGAGGAACGTGAAGCGCGTCTTCATTTCGTAGCCATACAATTTCAAAGAAATCTCTTCGCGCAGGGTCGTTTAAATAGGCAGGAGGGCAGTTGCCCAAATCTCTTATATATAAAACTTTATCACTGAGCATAATACCTGTTTTTTGATTGAATTCGTAACGTATTTTTTAATCGATATAATCGACTAGAAAACTACCCGTTTCCAAAATATACCACAAAAATAGCTAATAACACCATCTAAAAAGTCGGTATGGGCAGATTGTACCAGACATCTATCAGATTGTGTAACTCTACCGGAAGAAGCCTCTCTAATTTTGTATCAGGTTTTAATGACCAAAAGATTTTAAGTCGATTTAGATATGGAAAATACACTCAAAAAAAAGGATACTGAACTAGTTAAGCGTGCCATGAACACCATTATGGAAGAACACCTGAAACTGGTAAAAGCTATCCAATATGAGGATATAGCCGCTTTAATTCCGGTAATAACAGAAGCCGAACATATTTTTATTATGGGAGCAGGACGTACCGGACTCATGATGAAAGCAGCAGCAATGCGATTCATGCATTTAGGATATAAAGTTCATGTAGTTGGCGAAACAACATCACCCGCCATACGAAAAGGAGATGTGCTTATTGCAGGCTCTGGTTCTGGAACCACTGGCGGAATTGTAGGAGCAGCGGAAACCGCAAAAATAGTAGGAGCAGGGGTTGTGTGCTTTACGACCAATATGGACTCTCCATTGGCATTATTGGCAAACCACAGCGTTAAGATACCTGCTGCACAAAAGCAGGAAAGAGATGAGGATGTTTCCAAGCAATACGCAGGTAGTCTTTTTGAGCAGTCGCTTTTATTGGTTATGGATGCGCTTATTCAAGCGCTTTGGGAATTGGACGGTAGTCCGGCTTCGGATTTATGGAAGCGTCATGCCAATATGGAGTAGGTATTACAAAATGATAATAGGTAAATAATAGAGAACATTTTAAATATAAGATTATGGTAAAATTACAAGTAGCAATAGATTTATTAAAAATAGAAGACGCAATTGCATTAGCAACTAAAGTAGCGCCTTACATAGATATTATAGAATTGGGAACACCACTTATTAAGAGTGAAGGTTTATCAGGAATTAGAAAGATGAAAGATGCTTTTCCTGATAAATTGGTTCTAGCCGATTTTAAAACTGCCGATGCAGGAGAATTGGAAGCTGATATGGCTTTTGGTGCCGGAGCAGATTATATTACCATTTTGGGAGCAACAGGAGATTCTACCATAGCAGGTGCAGTAAAATCTGCAAAAGCACATGGTAAAGGTGTTGTTGTAGATACCATTGGTGTTAAAGACAGAGTAAAACGTGCTCAAGAAGCTATTGCTTTAGGAGCGGAATTTGTTGAACTGCATGCAGGTTTGGATGAGCAAGCAGAAGAAGGATACTCAATCCAGGTTTTGATAGACGAAGCTAAGAGAGCTGGAGTTTCAGTTTCTATTGCCGGTGGTGTAAACCTAAGTAGTATTACAGCGGTTAAGGAATCTGGTGTTACAGTAGCCGTTGCAGGAGCAGCTATCTACGGAGCAGAAGACCCAGCTAAAGCTGCCAAAGAATTAAAAGAGTTGTTGCTAGCATAAGAAGCTATCAAATGATAGCCGATTTATTAAATTATACAAATTCCCGTAAAATGTTTTTTACGGGAATTTGTTGTTTTTGTTTAGCCCGAAGCATGGATTGTTTATAGGTTATTAAGCTTGCGTTTAAATAAAAAATTCTCCAAGATATTATTACTACTTCAGTTGATTCTTTTCGTATTTTTTATAAGCTTTTTAGCTCCTTTTAGCATAATCATATGCGAACTTGGGTTTATGGTAGGTAAATTGTCGTTATTGTCAAAAGCTGAAGCCTGATTTTCTGTTTTCCCATAAACTAGAGATGAAGATATAAGAGTTTCTGCATTTAGGTCATAGATTGAAATTGAAACAGATGCCCTATTACTAGAGTTTTCATTTTGGTTTGAAAATGTCAATGTTCCTGCACCATCACTAATGACGTTACCTCCAATATTTATAATGTAATCACAGTCCGTGTCTCTTTTTAGTTCTTGTAAATCTAAAGTTGATAAATCAAATTTAATTTTTGGGGCAACAAGCTTCGTACTTCTTAAATCGTTTATTTCAATTAAAGAGTCACCAAGGATATTTTTAAAATTTTTAAGTGAGTTGTGATAGAGTTCGGTATCGAATATTTTTGAGTTGGATTCAGTTCTATTTAGAAGCCATTTACCATTGCTAAAATCCAATTCCTTTCCAGTATCAAAAAGGCAACTATATTTAGCACTTCCACACGAATAAAGAACTAAAATAATTAAAACCAAGAACCCTTTTCCTATCTTCTTTAAGATTCTCATATTAATATTTACTTCAATTTATATTTTCGCTATTTTTCATACCTGCTGTAAGCCAATGATTCTTTAATACATTACCATATTTTCACTCGTTTTTCTGGTGCTAAATACAAGGAATCACTTTTCTGAACATTAAAGGCTGTATAAAACTCTGGAATATTACTGACCACTCCGTTTACTCTAAAATTGGCTGGAGAATGAGGATCTGTGTTAATTTGCACTCGTAAGGCCTCATCTCTTATTTTATTTCTCCAAGATTGTGCATATCCGATAAATACACGCTGCTCTCCAGTGTAATTATCCATAACAGGAGACTCCTTACCATTCAAGGCAATTTTGTATGCTTTTAAGGCGATGCTTAAACCACCAAGATCTCCTATGTTCTCGCCTAGGGTAAACTCACCATTCACGTTTAGACCAGGTAGAGCTTCAAATGAATCATATTGAGATACTAAAGCAGAAGTTCGTTTTTTAAATTCTTCTAGGTCATTTTCTGTCCACCAGTTTCTCATTGCACCATCTCCATCAAAAGTACTTCCTTTATCATCAAAACCATGTCCTATTTCGTGGCCAATAACCGCTCCAATTGAACCATAATTTATGGCATCCTCAGCATTTAAATCAAAAAATGGAGGTTGTAAAATTGCAGCCGGAAATACAATCTCATTCAATGTTGGATTATAATAAGCATTCACTGTTTGAGGTGTCATACCCCATTCGGTTTTATCAATCGGTTGGCCTAATTTAGCCAGTTCACGATTGTATTCCATCAAAGCAGCTCTTTGCAAATTACCAAAAAGGTCCTCTCTCTTAATATCTATATCATAAGATTTCCATTTATCTGGATACCCTATTTTGGGAGTAAATTTGCTTAGTTTATCTAAGGCTTCTTTTTTGGTGTCAGCACTCATCCAATCAAGTTCCTTAATACTTTGTTCATAGGCCTTTAAAAGATTTGATACTAATGTTTCCATTCTTTCTTTGGCCTCTGGCGGAAAGTGTTTTTTTACATAAATTTTACCGACCACTTCTCCTAAAGTGCCATTTACAGTTGAAACGCCACGTCTCCATAAAGGTCTTTGCTCTGGTGTACCACGTAATTCTTTACTATAGAAATCAAAATTTTGATCTGTAATTGCTTTACTCAAACGCGAGGCATAGGTGTTAAGGGCACTCCATTTTAGATAGATTTTCCAATCTTCAATACTAGTGGATGTGATGATTTTGTCTAAAGCTTTTGTGTAATCCAACATTAATACCCCAAGATTTTTTTCATCTTTTATACCAGCTTCTTCAAGGTAGCCCGTCCAATTAAAATTTGGCATAATGTTAGAAAGCGTATCCGTTGGAAACATATTATACAAACTAACTAAATCTCTAGTTTTTTCCTTTTCTAAGTGCTTTTCTGCAATTGCTGTTTCAATTGACATTATTTTTACAGCAGCTTTTTCAGCAGCCTGTATACCTGCTAAATCAAACATTTTCTTAATATGTTCAACGTATTTTGCTCTAATCTCTTTAGAACGATCATCATCTTTAAGGTAATATTCACGATCTGGCAATCCTAAACCTCCTTGATAAGTATATACAGTATAAATAGTCGGGTTTTTTAAATCTTGGTATACAAATAGAGTTAATGGTACGCTAATGCCATATTTATTAGCATAAGCAAAATAGGTGGCCAAATCATCATAATTATTTATGGAATCAACTTTATCAAATTCAGGTTGCAAAGGAGAAGCACCAAGTTGATTTCTTGTTTCAAGATCTATATATGACTTGTAAAGATCTTGTACTTTTTGTTCATCCGTACCTTTTTCAAATTCTCCGTCTGCTGATCCCTCTATAATTTCCTTTACACTATCTTCCGATTCTTCATGAAGTATGTATCCAATACCATAAGAAGATTTATCCGAAGGAATTTCAGTATTTTTCATCCAAGTACCATTAACAAAAGCAGTAAAATTATCGCCAGGCTTCACAGAAGTATCCATATATTCCCCTAAAACTCCAGAGGTAAGTACTATCTCTTTTTCTTCTTTACTATCACTTTTGCAGCTTATGCTTACAAGCGCTACAAAAAGCGATAAAATTTTAATTACAAATTTTGCTTTCATAGGATTAGTTTTAATAGTGGTTAGCGTTTAGTATATAAGTATAGCCTGTAGATAGTAGGCTATGATTTCATTTAGACTTATTGGCCCTAATATTTTCTTTTGTAATGCATTTAGAGTATTCTCTTGAAACTTTACTAATTCCATAGAAAGTTCGAGTGCTATTAATGAAAATCTTATACCATCGTTTTCTATATTCATTAGTTCTCTGGAATTCATAATTTCTCCAACAGCGTATCTAAAATACTTTCCATTTTTTCCTTTTGAAAGTAAGTTTTGTCTAATTTTCTAAAGAATTTTATCATCGGTTATTGGTTGGTTATATTGAAAAACAACAATTGGCTATATCTACTCGTACGATTATTTTGTAATAGCAATGCATATCGTAAGTAGTACGTATAGCTGTTTTGTTACCAAAATGTAGGGGGAGATTACACCATAAGTGCTACTGCAATATAAAACTTTTTTTTTGAAAATCTAACGGTACGTGTAATTGACTTGTGTGTTATTTTTTTTATGTAAAAGCTATCTATATCTATTTGATTTTGAAAAGCATCCCAACACTTCGGAAAATAAATATGGCAGACTTTGAAGATATGAGCAAGCAGAAGAAGGATACTCAATTCAGGTTTTTCTAAAATAGGATAATTACCTTCTCCAAACCCACTTATCCAAGCGTATGTTTCAAAATCATAAGTCAGAATTATTATTTGAATCTTTGAGTCTTCGATAAACCTAATTGCGCTTTTGATTTTTTCAAATGATGATATTAAGTCGTTGGCAAATCCTTTAATAATTTTGGTTTCGTTAAAGTTTAGTTCAATTGCTTTTTCATAGCATTCCACAAGCCTTTCGTTATTTTTTGCATTTTCGAAACTGGAAAGAATAGATTGGTTATAAAGTTTAACAGTTCTTTGTTCATTGAGACTAAAAACGTCTGGATTTTCTGTTTTCAATAAATCCAGTCATTGACCAATTGAAGGATGTTGAATCTCCTTAAAATTCTTGTTGAAAAGATTTTCAAGATTTGAGATTATTTGAAGGATTATCTATTAAAGCCATAGACAGATGAATAAATAAGTTAATTTTAAAGAATAAATCAAAAGAAATGAGCGTCAATTATACAAGAGATCCAAATTCGATTAGAATGTTAATGAATAAATTGGTAGATAAACATCTATATCTCCCAGAGTTTCAAAGAGATTTTACTTGGAACATTGAAAGATCTGTTGATTTGTTCGATTCAATTGCTCGAGGAATTTTTATTGGTGCTTTGATTGAATCGAAACCCAAGTTTCCACTTTCCTGTAGAGAAATTGATAACCGTCCGCGAAAAGGAAGAGGAAGTCGAGCTAAACTGAAAGAATTTAACTTCAAGGCTAAGGATTTCGATAATAATGATCACTATGTGCTTTTAGATGGGCAACAAAGAGTTACGAGTTTATATAGAGCGTTATATGGAATTGATGACATTTATTTCATCTTGAAAAAGCCAAGTGAACTTCCATCCGTTGGAATCGAACAACCGGACATTATAGAAGTTATAGACGGGTTTAGTTTTAGAAAAATTGACGATAGACTATGCTTTACGGTTAATGAAATTTACAAAAATCCAGCGAGTAAAGAAAAAGTACTTAGGGAGGGCATATTTGACAGTGAATGGGAAACAGTCAAAGATAATCCTGAATATGTTAATTTAGAAGAAGAATATTTCGATTGCCTATTAAATATTAGGCATGAATTCAACAAAATATTGGATGATAAGACCCTTCTATCAGTTTTTCTATTAGATATGGATTTGGAAAAGTTTTGTCTATTCTTTGAACGCAGTAATTCTAAAGGCGTAAACCTCAATTTTACAGATATTATTACTGCTAAAGTTTATGTAGGATTTAAACTAGGAAAAGAAGTTGAGAAGCTTTCTGAAGATTATACTATTCCTATTAATTCTAGTATTGTGGAGTCGATTATACGCTACATCTCGTTCTTGGAAGCTGATAAAGTAGATAAAAAAACTATTTTAACTGAGTTAGAAGCCGCTCATTTTAATAAACATTGGGAGCTTATAGCTAAACTTTTTGATAAGGTGCATAGTTATTTATTGTCTGATGGTTTGGTCATTAATTTTTCATGGTTAAACTACAAAACCATGCTCATTCCAATGGCACACTTTCTTAAGAATCTTCCTCATCAAGACTTCTCTCAGATGACCCAAATTCAGCTCAAATATTTTAATTTTTGGTTCTATTCGAGTCTAATAAATATGAGGTATGGTGGAGGCATGGCTGGATCTACGAACAATGTTATTGTTGAAGATTGTAAACTTCTAGAATCTTTGGCAATCAATAGAGTAATTACTAAAAATGAGTTTAAGAAATTGAAGATAAAAATTGACAAAGATGAATTAATTAATTTAACAAGCAAAGGGGCCTCGTTCAATGGCATAATGTCTGTACTTAATCATAAGGATAGATTTAAAAATTGGAGTAATACGGTGCTTGTAAACACATCCGTAAAGATTGATGTTCATCATATTTTTCCTAAAAAATTCGTTTCGGAACAATTTGGAGAAGAGTCTTACGAGTCAGAAAACGTTGATACTATTTTGAATAAGGCTGTAATTGAGAAGTTATCCAATCAGAAATATGGAGCTAAGGCACCATCCATCTATTTAACTGAAACTCCACTTTCAGTAAATGGCAGAATGAAGGAGTGCTTGGATACTCATTTAATACCTAACTACGAAAAGCTTGTTGACGGAAGTTATAATACGGATTATAAACAATTTATTAGTGATCGTTTTGAATTAATTTATGCTTCTATTAAGTCTGAACTATTAGATTTTCAAGACGAGATTCTTAAAGAAAATTAATTTTATGTTTTATTGACACGTATGAACCAGGCTAAAACGTTTGGTTCTTTTTCTATCCTAACCATCAATTAATGCTAACGGTCTTGTATATGGCTCTCAGCGTGTATATTATAAATTTATTTTCGGTTAAGCACGAGCCGAATTTTCTTATTATCTTTTTTTCAATAAGCCAAATTAAAAAAATTGGCGGACTTGCAAATATGCCTTAACTTTAAATTAAATAACTATCTATATATGAGTTGTATACATTGTTGTGGCACGATTTATATGTACTCATTATTAAATAGTTTATGTCTATCATCACTTGTTACAAAATGAAAAGTTTCGTACTGCCGATAATTGAAAAGTCCATTATCATTTAATTTCCCTTTTGGCTTACTATCCGTATATAACCATCTTGATAGAGCTGAAGTGTCCGTTTCAATAACAATAGCATTAATGTCTAAATCGTAACATTCACTATATGTTTTATGAGTTTTACTAGGAAAAGTGTCTTTATATTCTTTATTATATTTTGGTCTAAAAGCTTTGATTAGAGAAGCTTCTGTGAAATTAATCTTTTGCTTGTCAGTAAATTGAACATAATTGGGGTCTGAAAAATTTAAAAATCTCTTTAAATCAATTGGTTCGTTTTTTTTTGGTATTTTTATTCGACCATCTGTGCTTGCAATATTCTTTTGACTAAACGAAGTGAGCATAATCCAAATATCAGAGTCAGGGTTTTTAGAAATGGCTTCTGAGTAGATTAACTGTAAAGTTGAATGGGAAGAAATTCTTTCTAATGGTGTTCTTTCTCCATTTTTACCAAATGTTTGACCTATATATAGAACTTCATAGTCTAGCAAAGGTTCTACTTTAGGTAATTCGAATTGTACTTGGTCAATCAATGCTCCAACCTTAAATGAATCAGAGTGTCTCTCATTAATTATTAATGTAAAATAATTGTAGGGATACTCCGAATGTAATTTAATATTCTGCGTTTTATCATTATTTGGAATTCTTAACAACCTAGATTCCTTTTTTTCTTGAACTTGGATATAAAACATTAATTCAATCCAGTTTTTATCAACTTTTAAATAACTTGGGTTTATTGTAGTTTTTGGTCTTTTTAGGATAAAATAAATGTTACAAGGGTTTGTCTTATTAAAAATCTGTTGCGTCTTAGTAAAAAACTCTAATTCACTTTGCTGTAAAATTTGAAATGTACTTAGAAAAATATCAATTGCACATTCAGAACTGTACTTATGTTCCTTATCGGGTTGGATTTTCATAATTGCGGCGAACGTACGGTTATGTGTACAATTACACATATCTCTATTTTAAATTCACCACTAATCTAAACCAATTTTATTCATTTTAAAAGTATATAAACCAATACAGGTTCCATTACTATATTACTAGTAAAGGAACCTGTGCTTATATTTTAGAAAGGGTTGTGAGGCTTAAGCCTTTTTATCTTTATACCGTAGCTCTCCCAGCTCAATACCAATAGCGGTTTTGGCAAGAATGGTAAATACAAAGGCGCCCATTGCCCAAATACCAATCGTAACTCCAATCTCTACGCCAGTGGGTAGATATTCTACTATTTTACCGTAAGGTCCGGGAATGAAGCCCGGAACGATTAAGCCAAACCCCTTTTCTATCCATATAGCTACAAATAGCATAAAGCAGCAGACGTACAATACTTTCAGGTTATTTCTAAACTTATTGAACGTGAGTATCACTGTTGCAAGAACGTTTAGAGGAATAGCAGTCCAGATCCACGGTAGTAATGCATTTTTACCATGTAGGCCAAAGAAAAGGTAATACGCACTTTCACTATGGTGTGTAGGGGCATAAAATTCCTTGAATAATTCCGAGACCAGCATGATTAAATTTATCTGAGCAGCTACCGTTACAATCATGGCTATTTTTTTGATTGTTTTATCTTCTATCTTAAATGCTGTAAAAGAACGTATGACGGCTAAAACCAAAATAATAAGTGAAGGTCCCGCTGCAAATGCCGATGCCAAGAAACGAGGCCCTAACAATGCATTGTTCCAAAAAGGCCGTGCTTGCAGACCTTGGTATAAAAAGGCAGTAACCAAGTGAATACCTACGGCCCAAAATACGGATATAATTGCACCCGGTACATAGACACTTTTCTTAGCTTCTTTATTCTGATAGTGCTTAAAGAGAATATAAAACGGAATACTAATATTAATAAAAAGGTATCCGTTTAATACAATAACATCCCAAGTCAGCATGGAGTTCGGGAAGTTAAAAACCCCTATTCCAGGAATCATATGCCATAACACGGATGGTCCGCCCATATCGGCAACTACAAAGGCCAAACACATTATTAAAGCCGCTACGGCCAGTCCTTCTCCGATTAATACGGCCTGCTTAAAATCAATATCTTTTAGAACGTAGGTAGGCATTACCAACATTACGGCAGCCGCGGCAACTCCGACTAAAAAAGTAAAATTAGAAATATATAGTCCCCAGCTAACACGGTCGGACATTCCCGTAGCGCTAAGCCCTTCTTCTAATTGAATGGAATAACAATACATGCCAATTAGCATTACAAGGGTAAGAAACCCCATCCAAAGGTGATACGTTTTAGACCCCTTGGTTATGGTATCTAAACTATCGACCACCAAACTTTTAAATACTTTAAATGCTCCCATTGTATATTGTTTTAAATCTGCTGGCTAAGAATTTTTGATATTCTGAGCGTTACGATTCAGTGCTTTCTTTTATGACGTTTTTAGTCCATGAAGTACCAGAACTTGGGTTCTGTGCCTAAATCTTCTTTTAGTCTAAATACTTTCTTGTTTTCTAGTACCCATCTTATGGTGCTATTGGGATCTAATAGATTACCGAAAATTCTAGCTCCGGTAGGACATGCTTCTACACAGGCCGGGTTTTTTCCTTTACGCGTACGTTGCACACAGAAAGTACATTTTTCCATGACGCCTTTTTTACGCATTCTGTTCCCTAAGTAATGTTGATTTTTATTTACTTCTGGTTCAGGAACTTCAGGTTTGCTCCAATTAAAACGTCTACCATCGTAAGGGCAAGCGGCCATACAATAACGGCAGCCAACGCACCAGTCATAATCTATAACCACAAGTCCGTCTTCCTCTTTCCAAGTAGCCTGTACGGGGCAAACCTCAACACAAGGAGGGTTGTCACAATGAAAACATTGTGTTCCCATATAGAAATGACCTTCCGCAGGTACCTCGTGGTAATAGTTATCATCCGCTTTATCAAACTTAAAACCTTCACCATCTTTCATCTCGTGAATACGGATGTATTGCATTTCGGAATTTCGGTCTTGGTTGTTCTCCTCAACACAGGCATTTACACAATTCATATACCCTTGACATTTGGATATATTAAAAGCATAACCAAAGAGCACGTCTTCTGCCGCATTTTCTGCGGTCATGTTTATTTTCTTATCCGTTCTTAATTCATACGAACGCATAAGTCTATTTATAGTGCCCTGTTTCTCTTCATCGGTCATTAGTTTATAGTTTCCTTTAAACTGCTCTTCCCAATCTATCTGAGCTTTTTCTTTGGTATCGCTTCCGGTGGTTACACTACATGAAGTAGTTACTGCACCTGCACCAATTAATAGGCTAGCTGTTAGCTTTTTAAAGGCGCTTCTTCTGTCCATTTTCACATCAAAAACCTGCTCAAAACCATCGCGGTGCCTTTCTTCACCAATAGATGCATTAATGGCAGCCTCGTAAAATTCTTCTGGACTTAATTCTTCTTCTACTTGTTCCTTAGGAGTGCTACTGCAGCTTCCTTCAGATTTACCGCAACCACAAGAACCCGAAGATTCTTTTTTATTGTTTAGACCTAGGTCTAGAGAGTACCATTTTTTATTATCGCTCATACCTTTATTTTTAATGACCTAAACCTTCGTTACGTTCTATTGCCGTTTTTGTATTGAACTGTACCGGCCATCTTTTTTCAAAACTTGGACTGTGTGGATTATGACAATTTACACAGGTGTTGGATGCTCGTGGAGGAGCCCATCCTGCTACTTTTTTACCGTGAGCACCACCTTTCCAATCTTCAAATTGACTAGAGTGGCATTGCGAACATAGTTTGTAGCTTAAATTGAAATCTATGTTTTTTCCTGTTAATGTATTCAGCTGGTTCATGTCCTCTCCGTTGTGACAGGTAGCACAGTTCATAGCATCACTATTGGCATGATTCACTTTAATATCCCAGTGTGCTTTTGGCGCATCTTTACCAATCATTTGCGAGACAGGTTTGCTATGGCACTCTATACAGGCAAATGATTTTATTTGTCCCTTTCGTTCTGGAATAAGGAATGTATGTTCTCCTTCCGTAATTTCAATTAACTCCGTATCCGCTAATAATTGTTCGGAGGTTAGTGCGCCATGATATGGTTTACTTTCCCCTTCTATTTTGTCGGATATGGAATGGTACTCTTCTTCGCCTTTACAAGAGAATAAGGATACCCCTAGAAGTACTACTACGGAATATATTAGCGTTCTATTTTTCATTTAGTTTATCGAATTGTCTTAGAAATGTATTCGTATCAACAGTTGATTGCTCACTATGTTTTGGTAAATGGCATTGTCTACAATTAATACGGTCCGGATGTGAAACTCTAATCTCTTTAGGCGCACTTGGTCCTCCGTGACAGGAAATACAACTTTCTCTCATTTGTAATTGATGCGGTATCATTGGAGGGCTTCCTACCAATGCATTATTTGCACCTTCACCTACTTTTGGCGGCTCCGGTTTTACAAATCCGTTTTCCTTAAAGTCGCTAGTGGTGTTTTTAGTAACGTGGCACTGTCTGCAGTTTACCATTTCTGGATGTGGCGTAACAGGGGCATAGGCATTGAACTTTGCTACAAAGCCACCGTTCTGGTGACACTGTATACATGTATTGCCTCCAAAGCTGCGCTCTTTTGCTACAGGGTGCGGAATACTTGGTGGTGCTCCTGGATAGGCTCTATTATCATAATACGTATCTAGCGTTCGTTGGTGGTTTTCATCTACAGGCATATTTAGATAATCTAAACCTGCACCTGCATCATCAAATCGTCTAAAAGCGCCACTTTCCGATGGAATAAAGTTTCCGGTAGGCGTTTCAATAACAGGTGTATAGGCTTCTTCCAAACCCTGTTCATAGCTGTAGTTCCAAACAACGATAAACGCTATGAAGATTACTACAAAAAACGATATGATTCCAAGTCTCTTTTTCATAGTTTATGCTCTTTCAACTTTAACCGCACATTTTTTATAATCTGGTTCTTTAGAAATAGGGCAGAAGGAGTCTAAGGTTACATCGTTAATGAGCATGTTCTCATCAAAGAAAGGAACAAACACTTGCCCTTTTGTAGGCAGACCTCTTTCGTTGATGGATGCCGGTAATGTACAAGAACCTCGGCGAGAGGTTACTTTAATATTTTCTCCGTTTCTAATTCCTAAAGACTTTGCATCATCTGGGTGAAACTCTACATAAGCATTTGGCATAGCTTGATGTAGTACTGGAATTCTACGAGTCATAGACCCTGTATGCCAATGTTCTACAACACGACCTGTGTTTAGCCAGAATGGGTATTCTTGGTCTGGTTTCTCTGGGGCATCTTCAAACGGACGTTGCCAGATTACGGCTCTACCATCTGGTTTCCCGTAAAAATGAAAGTCTTCATCATTTGAACAGGCAGGGTCATATTTGGCATTGTATCGCCATTGCGTAGACTTGCCATTTACATAAGGCCAGATAGCTCCGGACTCTTTCTTTAAGACTTCTAGTGGTGCCATTCCGTGTTTTGCACCTTCGTGAAATTGTCTGTATTCGTTGTATATTTCTTCTACGTGATTTTCTTTGCTGTAAGGGAATAGATCTTCAAATCCCATTCGTCTTGCTACTTCAATAAACATCCAAGTATCTGCTGTTGCCTCTCCAGGTGCATCAACCATTTTTTGCCAATACTGCGTTCTTCGCTCAGAATTACCATAGAGTCCACCTTTCTCAATATGCCAAGCAGCTGGAAGAATAACATCTGCTACATCCGTAGTAGGTGTAGGGAATACATCCGAAACCACAACAAAACAAGATTTCTTTTCCATTGCTGGACGGTAACGACTGGTCTTAGGCAAAGAAACTAAAGGATTGGTGGCCTGTACCCATATAAAATTAATATCGCCACGGTCTACTGCGCGAAACATTTCAGTGGCATGATAGGTAGGCTTAGAAGGAATACGGTCCACCGGAACCTTCCAGATTTTAGCGGCCATTTCTCTATCTTTCTCATTCATTACAACCCCGTGTGGTAATTTGTGTGTAAAAGTTCCCACTTCACGTGCGGTACCACAAGCAGAAGGCTGACCTGTTAATGAAAAAGGACCGTTGCCCGGTTGCGATATTTTACCGGTAAGTAAATGAATATTGTAAACAAGGTTGTTTATCCATGTTCCTCTGGTGTGTTGGTTCATTCCCATACACCAATAAGACACTACTTTTTTATTTGGGTCCCCGTAAATTGCTGCTAGGTATTTAATATCCTTAACGGAAACCTTAGAATACTTAGCCACTTTTTCTGGACTGTAATCTTCTAGGAATACTTTATACGCCTCAAAATCTATTTTCTCCGGCTTATCCGTAAACTTAAACTTGTCTTCTAGACCATAGCCAATATTGGTAAGGCCTTTACTAAAGCTACAGTGCTTTTCAACAAAGGATTTGTTCACCCACCCGTTTTGTATAATCTCATAACAAATAGCATT
Organism: Zobellia barbeyronii; assembly: GCF_018603515.1. GTDB lineage: Bacteria > Bacteroidota > Bacteroidia > Flavobacteriales > Flavobacteriaceae > Zobellia > Zobellia barbeyronii. The sequence goes on along the minus strand of NZ_JACATN010000002.1, from coordinate 397,189 downwards.
TGCTACCGCTAAATCCGTTTGAGGTTCAAATAAGATTGATTTGTCAGAAGCTGTACTTGAACGTGTAGTTCGTGTGGCAAAATCTATGATTTTAGCACCACGTTTTGCTTTTTGTTCTAGCATTCTTGAGAATAGAACCGGGTGCATTTCTGCCATATTGTTTCCCCAAGTAACAAAGTAATCTGCGTGATCAATATCTTCATAGCAACCCATGGGCTCATCCGCTCCAAAAGAGGTTAAGAATCCTGTTACGGCACTTGCCATACAAAGGCGTGCATTACAATCTAGGTTATTGGTACCTATAGCTCCTTTCATTAATTTAGAAGCAATATAGCCTTCTGGTATTGTAGACTGCCCGGAAGTATACATGGCCACAGAATCTTTACCGTTTTGGGCAATGCTTTCTTTCATTTTAGAAGCAACAAGGTCTAAAGCTTCACTTAATGGGGTTTCTACGTATTTACCGTTTTTCTTTACTAAGGCCGTTTTAAGTCTATCCTTAGATTGGATACACATAATTTGGTGATATCCTTTTACACATAACAACCCTTTGTTTACAGAAGAGTTTGGATCCCCTTTTACAGCTACAGCTTTTCCGTTTTCAGTACCTACAAGTATACCACAACCTACGCCGCAGAATCTACACGGACCTTTTTTCCAATCTAGGTTCGCATTTTCAGGAATTCCTTTTTCTTGCTCGCTGGCAAACACAATACCGGGGAACATAGACGCAGCTGCCGTAATTGCAGACAACATGGCCATCTTTTTTATAAAACTCCTTCTATTTGTTACAGAATCGTACATAGCTATATAAATTATTGAGGGGTGTTAAAGCCAGAAACTAAGGCCAGTAATTTTAGACTGCTTAGGGCTTCAATTTTTTCTTTTAGAATTTCGTCTTCTTTTTCGGTTTGGGTATCGGTAACCAATGCCAAAATGTTTTGGTTCTCGGCAGGAATAACTTCACATTGACCAAGACTGATTAATGCGGTCATTAATTCTTCTTTTCTTCCTGTAATAGGGTGAGCTAGGTAGCTTTTAATAGGCATTCAGGGTCGGTTATATGTGTTTGAAAACTAGGAGTTTTCATTAACAGTTGTTTAACAATTTAGCAAAAATAGGTGAGTATTGTTCTTGAAAAGATGATAAATGTCATAGAATGAATAATAAAGCTATCGTTATATTTGAACGGAAATAACGATTTTGTATATTCATCCCCTGTTAGGAAATAGTAAATTTTCTGAAAGGGGAATTTAGGAGTGATTATTAAAACAATACCATGGGATTATGATGGATGCTGTATGTGAAAACACCTTTTTCAAATGCCCGACACTAGTTTAAAAACTAACACAACGCACGGATAATGATAGATACTACTACAGCGTTAGAATTGGTTTTATTACATGGTTCTATGAGCACAAAAGTGCTTGAGGTTGACCTTAAAGATGGACTAGATTATGTTCTGGCCAAAGATGTAATTTCAGAAATAGATATGCCTCCATTTAGGCAGTCTGCTATGGATGGTTATGCATTACATATAGGGGACGATGTTACTTATAGCATGGTCGGGGAAGTAAAAGCAGGTGACAATAACAATCCCACTTTACATAAAGGCGAAGCTGTTCGAATTTTTACAGGAGCTCCGGTGCCCGTTACGGCAAATACGGTTGTGATGCAAGAAAAAGTCACCGTAGATGGGAATAAAATAAGCATAGAAGAATCTCCAAAGGAGAATACAAATATTAGGCTCCAAGGAGAGCAAATAAAAGTAGGCGGTGTTGCTATAAACAAAGGGACAACAATTAAGGGAGTTCATATAGGATTTCTGGCCAGTTTGGGAGTTACGAAAATTACGGTCTGTGAAAAGCCGTCAATAGCTATAGTAGTAACAGGTAACGAACTTGTAAGTCCTGGAGATAAATTGTCTTATGGAGAGATATACGAATCTAATGGCGCTATGCTAACCGCTGTGCTTAAAGAATTGGGTTACAAGAATACCTCTGTTGTTACTATAAAGGACGATTACGATAAAACAAAAAAAGTATTAAAAGATACCCTAGGGAAACATGATGTAGTTATTGTTACAGGCGGAGTATCTGTAGGGGATTATGATTTTGTTGGAAAAGCAATAAATGCCATTGGCGTACAAGAGATTTTCTATAAGGTGAAGCAAAAACCGGGGAAACCTTTGTTTTTTGGAAAGAAGGAAGGAACATCAATATTTGGACTTCCCGGAAACCCTGCCGCTGCGCTTAGTTGTTTTTATATCTATGTGTATCCCCTTTTAAAGAAGTACGAAGGAGCGGAGCATATGAACCTTCCAGCTATTTCTTTGCCTTTATTATTTGATTACACGGTAAAAGGAACTCAAGCACAATTTCTCAAAGCACGGATAGAAGGTGCAGGAGTGACTATTTTAGGAGGACAGAGTTCTGCTATGGTGCGGGCTTTTGGAGATGCCAATGCTCTGGTCTGTTTGCCTAGAAACTCAGCGGAAATTAAAAAAGGCCAAAACGTAAAAACCATATTGCTACCCACTAAATAGACTATGTATTATGAGCGATTATAAAATTAAAAGTAGGATTTGGATAGAAGTAGGGGATAACGTTCTGGTAGGTGAAGGTAGAGTGAAGTTGCTAAAAGAAATTGAAGCACAAGGCTCATTGTCAAAAGCAGCGAAGTCTATTGGAATGTCATATAAGAAAGCATGGACGTTAATAGATGCCGTTAATAAATCTGCCAAAGAAGCGGTAGTGACTACATCTGTTGGCGGTCAAAAAGGAGGAGGAACGGTTATTACACCCTATGGAAAAAACTTAATAGCCGCTTTTGAACGAATTAATAAAAAGTGTTGGGAGTTTCTGGACGAAGAGTTTGAAACCCTAAACGGAATTTAAGAAAAACGAATCAAAGTTATTTCTATAGCAAAAGACCTATAAGGTCAATAGAAATAACACCATCAATTTATAGTAAAGAAAATAGGATTAGAAAATGAGCACTACTTATAAAAACGTATTTAAACCAGGAGCAATTTCTTCAACATTTATAGCGGAGTCTATTGCCAAGCATCAATCTAAAACCAGCATTGGTGCACATAATATTTTTCTAGGCCAAGTACGGGCAGATGTTGTAGACGATAAAAAAGTTGCTGCAATTGAGTATACCGCATATGAAGACATGGCAAATAAGAAATTCCATGATATAAGGGAAGCTACTTTTGAAAAATTCAATCTTACCTGTATGCATATCTACCATAGTTTGGGAGAGGTAAAATCCGGGGAGATATGTCTATTCGTTTTTGTGTCATCCCCAAGGCGAAAAGAAGTGTTTAAGGCATTGGAATACGTGGTGGAAGCCATTAAGGCAGATGTACCTGTTTTTGGGAAGGAAATTTTTGAGGATGAATCTTCGCAATGGAAAGTAAATAGCTAGCCGTATATGGTAGACATTACACATAAAAGTAATACTCTTAGAACGGCAACAGCTCAGACAATTGTAAAAGTCAGCCGTCAGGAAACCATTGATGCTATCCAGAATAGAACCGTACCCAAGGGTGATGTTTTTGCCATGAGTAAAGCAGCTGGACTTCTGGGGGTTAAGAAAACACCGGATTTACTTCCGGACTGCCATCCATTACCCATAGAATTCACAGGTATTGAATATGAGATAGATGGACTTGAAATTAAAGTATTAGTAACCGTAAAGACCATTTATAAAACTGGTGTTGAGGTAGAGGCTATGCATGGGGCAAGTGTGGTAGCTCTTAATATGTATGATATGCTTAAGCCTATAGATAAGGGCATAGAATTACATCATATTAAGCTGATAGAGAAAAAAGGAGGGAAGTCTAGTTTTAAGGATAAGTTTAGACGCGATTTAAATGCTGTTGTTATCGTATGTTCTGATTCCATTTCAGAAGGGAAAAAAGAAGACAGAGCTGGTAAAGCCGTTATGGCAAAATTAAAAGAATGCGAAGTTACGCTTCAAGATTATATTATCATTCCCGATGATGAAGCTATCATTCAAGAAAAGGCCAAACACTATCAAGCCAACGGAGCGGACTTAATAATTTATACAGGAGGAACAGGGCTATCTCAGCGCGATATTACACCAGAGGCTCTAAAACCATTATTGGATAGAACTATTCCTGGTATAGAAGAAGCTATTAGAAAATACGGACAGGACCGCATGCCTTATGCTATGCTTTCTAGAAGTATGGCGGGAACCATAAAAAACACTATGGTGTTGGCCTTGCCTGGCTCTACAAATGGCGCAAAAGAATCTATGGATGCTATTTTTCCATCCATTTTACATGTTTTTAGAATTTTAAAAGGAGCAAGACACGATTAATATGACGGAATCTAAAAATATCCTTACGGACACATTTGGTAGAAAACATACCTACTTGCGCATCTCACTTACGGAGCGTTGTAATTTACGTTGTACGTATTGCATGCCTGCAGCTGGTATTTCGCTTTCACCAAAATCTCATATTATGACGTATGAGGAAATCTACGCCATAGCAAAAGAGTTTGTGGACCACGGAGTCACTAAAATAAGGCTTACAGGTGGCGAGCCATTAGTACGAAAGGATGCCGCTTTAATTATGGAGAAATTGGCTTCACTTCCTATTGAATTGGCCATAACCACCAATGGAGTTATCGTAGATAAGTTCATTGATACGTTTAAGAAAATAGGTCTTAAGAAAATTAATGTGAGCCTAGATTCTTTGAACACCGATAAAAATACTTTTATAACCCGTAGGGACTATTTCAAAAAGGTCTATGACAACATACAATTGTTGGTAAAAGAGGGTTTTGAGGTGAAGATAAACTGTGTTTTAATAAAAGGGTTTAATGAAAATGAGATTATCGATTTTATAGAGCTTACCAAGACGCAGGCGTTGCAGATTCGTTTTATTGAGTTTATGCCTTTTGATGGTAATAAATGGGATTTGGAAAAACTGGTTTCGCTCGAGGAAGTATTGAAACAAGTATATGCCAAGTATGATGCAAGCAGTTTTATAAGACTTGACGACGCGCCTAATGATACGGCCAAAAACTATCAAATAAAAGGTTATAAGGGGACTTTTGCTGTTATAAGCTCTGTAACCAATCCTTTTTGTGATAGTTGTAATAGAGTGCGCTTAACGGCAAACGGGCAACTTAAGAACTGCTTATTCTCAACCACAGAATCTGATTTACTTACGCCGCTTCGTGAAGGAAAATCAATAACTACAGTAATTGGGAAAGCCGTACAAGCAAAGCAAAAAGTACGTAGCGGAATGGATACGCTAGAAAAATTTAAAGACCCTGATTCTCATAACAACCGGAGTATGATTGCTATAGGTGGATAAAAAAAAAGCTGCAATCCAAAAGATTGCAGCTTTACTATGTTGAGGTAGTTGTATTCTTAATTTGCTGCTTTACTCAAATTTGTTTTAAAAAGATTAGGGTTGATTGTTAGTTGAACCCATCCCCAGTTGTTGGTATTATCACTTGGTCTGCCACCTTTTATAAGACTCATACTATCCGAAGCAAACATATGCGAATACCCTACATTTAGTTTTACATTCTTCATTAGAGCTTGTGTATATACTAAATCTAATTCCGTTCCTAGGTAAGCATCTGCATCTCCGGTAAGGTCTGCATTGGCGCTAAAGTAATGTCCTTTTAACAATAGGTTAGATTTTTCACCTGTAGTAAATACAATTTTCCCGTATACATCATTAAGTCCAACATTGTTAGCATGGTTGCCTACATAAAAATAATCCATGAATCCATTAAACTTATGATTGGTGCCGTAAAGAGGAAAGAACGATTTGTTTTTAGAGTCACCGTCTTGATCAGTTCCGCTTAAAAGTTCAACACCTAATCCGTAAAGAATTTTATTAGATTTATAAGTAGCCTCTAAAGCCAATTGATAAGCAGCTAAATCTGTTGTAGCATTCGCTTTCCCAAATTGATAGTAGGCACTACCGGCAAAATTCACTTTTTGTACTGGGAATTTAAAATAAGAACCCGTAGTCTGTCTATAGGAAACGCCATCTGCAATATCATTGGCATCACCCGTAAAATCTTGAAAACCTGTGTTTAGAAAAAGAAAGCTCACAGAACTTTTTTCCCAAGATTTCTTGAGGTAGGCATACTGCATGGATTTATACGTAAAAAAACCTTGAATATTATAAGCAGTTCCTTCATTACTTGGTGCTTCTTGGCTAAACGCTCCACCTAAGTCAAGCATAAAATCATCCTTCTTATAGCTTATGATGGCAGCATCATGAAAACGCCCCTGCATTGCCCAATCTAAACCACCAAAAATACGTTGATCATCATAAGAAATTACTTGTCTACCTAACTTGGTAGACCAATTTTCATTGAATTGTAATTGTGCCCAAGCTTGAAACAAAGAGAAAGAATCGTTACCGTCTACCGCTAATATTTGGCGGGTATCTCCCCAGGTACTTACATCTTGTACGGCAATAAATAGTTTTAGTTTTTCATCGGAATACCCAATATTAAGACGGGTACGTTGGTTTACGAATGCTGCAGGATCGGCATCATTAGGAAAAAGGTTATTAAATCCGTGGCGATATTCAAAGCGAGCTCTTACATCTGCATCTACTTCCAGCGTTTGTGCTGTTATTGGAATAAAGTTGAAAATAAGTAAAAATAGGATACCTACCTGAAGTCTTTGTATGGTCATAATAGTTGATTTATTACATTTGGCAACAAAGATTCGCTATTTAAACCTCAATAAACATGACATTTATCATCTATAAAAGATGGACGTCAAACACCGGGATTCCATCCAAGTGCAATGGCTACTTGTTTTTTCTCCTTTATAATAGACCGTATCATATAAGGTCTGTCCGTATCTACGCTCTGAATCGTTTCTTGCATAGGTTTACCGTCTATAATGACATCTCCAGTAAAATTTTTCAAGGGTTGGTGACCTAGGCCGTATCTGTTGTCTTCTACCAAAAGGAGCATTAACATTTTCTCAGGATCGGGTGTAGAACAATAGATACCAAGGTCATCCCATAAATACACGTTATTTTTTGTTTGCTTAATAGGCTCAATACGTGATGCCTCTCCAAATAGATTTTTTAGAACTGTGTAGTTAGTAGGGAAACTAATGAGCGTATTATTAAGAAATATCTCCTTAGCATTACATTCTATAGTAACCGTATCACTCTTTTTTTTTCTTTTGCTCGGATCTCTAAAGTCAAATATTCCCATACCATGCAAGATATTTCTTTTTTTGAGCATTGTAGGCAATTTAAAGTTTATTATCAGTAGGTGTTTTCTGATTATTTTATGGTAAAAAATATGATATTGATCATGAAATAGGTGGATTTTTTTTAACTTAATTTTTTGTTAACAAATACTGTAAATCAGGCATGTATAAAGTATTTTTTAATTATTTTCGTGTTTCAAATTAACCGCCAAAATTGAAGGAAACCCCTAACATACTACCCCAAAAAAATTCTGGATGGAGAACTACGGCTGTATTTCTCATTGCTGTATTTATTGGTATAGGCTTGTTCTTGGCTAAAGAAGGAGAGGTTGTTTCTTATTTGTCAGATAACCCAGAGGCATGTGTTAATTGCCATGTTATGACTCCAGTTTATAATGGTTGGATGCATAGTTCACATAGAGAGTGGGCTAATTGCAACGATTGCCATGTACCTCATGATAACGTCGTGAATAAGTATTTCTTCAAAGCAAAAGATGGGTTGTACCATGCAACGATATTTACATTAAGAGCAGAGCCGGACGTCATAAAAATGCAAGAAGCCTCTCAGAAAGTGGTACAGGCAAACTGTATACGTTGTCATATGCAACAAGTTACTCAGACTAAATATGATGGTTGGATAGATAACCATGCCGAGAATAGAACGGATAGACAATGTTGGAGTTGTCATAGGGAAATTCCACACGGAAAAGTTCAAGGTATTTCTACATTACGATACAATATAGCACCATTACCAACCGATCAAGAAGAAGCTGTAATACCTGCTTGGTTAGAAAAAGAAAAGAATAAATAAAGACGAGGAATATGAAAAACAAGGTCTTATTTGTAGTAACTATTATAGCTGTTTTTTTATTAGGGCTATTGGCTTCTAGTATAATCAACAGAAAAAGTGAGGCAAAATACGAGTATGTACCAAAGGTAAATATTGGTGAAAACGAACCTAGGAGTAAAGTTTGGGGAGACAACTATCCCCAAGAATACCAGTCTTGGTTACAAACGGCAGATACTACATTTGCTAGTTTTCAAGGAGGTTCTGCCATGCGAGATGTATTGGAAGAAGACCCAAGGTTAGTGGTGCTTTTTGCCGGTTATGGTTTTTCTAAAGATTACAATCAAGGTAGAGGGCATTCATATGCAGTTGAAGATATTAGAAATAGCTTAAGAACCGGTGGGCCAAAAGGAAAAGGAGATGGACCAATGCCAGCAACATGTTGGACTTGTAAAGGCCCTGACGTACCAAGGTTAATGAGTGAAATAGGCGTAACGGAATTTTACAAAGGTAAATGGGCAGATAAAGGAGAAGAGATCGTAAACCCTATTGGTTGTGCAGATTGTCATGATCCAGGGAATATGAAACTTAAGATTACGCGTCCTGCACTGGTAGAAGCTTTTGATGCTATGGGCAAAGATATTAACCAAGCTACGCACCAAGAAATGCGTTCATTGGTTTGTGCTCAGTGTCACGTTGAATACTATTTCAATAAAAACTTGCCGGGCAAAGAAGGCGTACCATATTTAGTTTTCCCTTGGAAAGATGGGATGGCTGTTGAGGATATGGAGAAGTATTATGATGATATAGCATTTGCAGATTGGACACATAAGATTAGTAAGACGCCAATGTTAAAAGCGCAGCATCCTGGATACGAAACTTTTAAAACGGGAGTACACGCAGATAGGGGAGTTTCCTGTGCAGATTGCCACATGCCTTATAAGAGTGAAGGTGGACAGAAATTTACAGACCACCATGTACAATCTCCTTTAAATAATATGGCCAATGCTTGCCAAGCATGTCACAGAGAAGAGTCGGCCAAGTTAATGGAAAACGTTTACGAGCGTCAGCGCAAGGCAACGGAAAACCGTATAAAACTAGAGGACTTATTGGTTAAAGCACACGTAGAAGCTGGTAAAGCTTGGGAGTTGGGAGCAACGGACGAACAAATGAAACCAATTTTACAAGATATTCGTCACGGACAATGGCGTTGGGATTATTCAGCGGCATCTCATGGTGCATCTTTTCACTCTCCTGTAGAAATTGCTAGAGTAATTGGTGGAGGTTTAGATATTGCTGCGGAAGCAAGAGTTAAACTCGCCCGTCTTTTAGCAGATTTAGGTCATAACAAACCAGTAGATATGCCAGACATTTCTTCAAAAGAAAAAGCACAGAAGTATATTGGTTTGGATATAGAGAAATTAGAAGCTGAAAAGAAAGAATTCAAAGAGAACTTATTACCTAAATGGATGGAAGCTGCTAAAGCTCGTGAAGCTAAAATGGAAACGAAGTCTGTTTCTATGAATTAGGTTTCGCATTCGGATAGATTAAAAACAACTATATAACTTATCCTCATCACTCTTATAGTGTATGAGGATAAGTTTTTTTTAGAGAGATATGAGAAGAAAACTATATAAAATAATTGCTTCACCAATTTTGGCACTACTTCTTTTGTTAACCTTTGGGGTGTCAATGGCTGTTGCTACGTTTGTGGAGAATGATTTTGGTACCGCCACGGCATGGAAAGTAATTTATGATGCCCTATGGTTTGAACTCGTAATGGTGGGGCTATGCATTAGTTTTATTCTAAATATTTTTAAATATAAATTACTGAGAAAAGAGAAGTGGCCAATTCTTCTTTTTCACCTGTCTTTTGTACTCATTATTGTTGGGGCCGGTATTACAAGATATACTTCTTATGGCGGTGTAATGCGTGTTAGAGAGGGTGCTTCTTCAAATATTATTATATCTGACGCCAACTATGTCAAAGCAAAAATATCTGATGGAAAGACTACAAAAGTGGTGCTTCAAAAGTTGAGTTTTTCTCCGTTGACAAATAATGATTTTACTATAGAAACCGATTTCAATTCTAAACCCATAGTAATTAAGTACAACAAGTTTGTTGCCGATGCGCTACCAAAAATAGAAGATGATGTAGAAGGAGGGAAGGCATTATTAGAGCTAGTAGTAACTGCAGGGAACGGTAGGGAAACCGTATTCTTGCAAAAGGGTGAAATTGAGCAAATAGGAGAGCATAAACATTTAGTTGGTTTTGAGGCAGAAGGAGAAGGGGTAATCAATATTGTAGAAAAAGATGGTGCCTTTAAAATGTATACGCCAAGAGATTTAGACTTCTTTATTATGGCCTCTCAAACGGCGGGAAAAATCAAGAAAGACACCTTAATGAATATGACACTTAAGACGTTATATAGAGATGGAGATGCCTCTTTTGTACCAACGGCATATCATCCAAAAGCAAAAATAGAAATTGTTAGTACTTCGGATAGATTAAAGGATAACGACCCTAATAAAGATGATGCATTGTTGGTAGATGTCAATATTGCAGGAGAAACAAAAACTACGAGTTTACTATATAGACAGGGGTTTCTGCCAACAGAACATAAAGCGGAATTTGATGATTTGTCTATTCTACTTTCTTATGGTGCCGAACCTCAGGAAATTCCGTTTTCTATTCAGCTAAATGATTTTCAATTAGAACGGTATCCGGGGTCTACAAGTCCATCTGCATATGCAAGTGAAGTTACAGTTATAGATGAGGGTGTAAAAACGCCTTACCGCATATTCATGAACAACGTGCTAGACCATAAAGGTTATCGTTTTTTCCAAGCCAGTTATGATACGGATGAGAAAGGTACGGTGCTATCTGTAAATCATGATGCCATAGGTACTTGGGTTACCTATTTGGGTTATATATTAATGGGTGTAGGTATGTTCTTTACGCTTTTTGGAAAAGGATCAAGATTTACAGAAGTAAATAAAAAGTTGAACAAACTAAAGAAGAATAAAGCTGCACTTTTAGTAGTCTTGTTCTTGGGTGTTAGTATGATTCAAGCTAGCGCCATACAAGGGCAGGAGAGTGGTCCGGAACAAATTATAGATGTTGACCATGCCGCACTATTTGGTAGGGTTATGGTGCAAGATTTAGATGGTAGAATAAAACCTATAAACACGCTTACATCGGAGTTTTTACGTAAAATTTCTGGTAGGCCTTATTTTCAGCTTACTCAAAATGGAGCAACGGTAAAATTAGATGCTAACCAAACGTTTTTGGCAATGCATGTTTCTGCAAAGTATTGGGAACAAGTTCCGATTATCAAAATTGATAAGAAAAAATTAGGGACGGCATATGAAGATTTAAAGCTAGGTGAAAACGGTCTAATATCCTTTCAGAATTTGTTGGAGGAAACTGGGAAATATATTTTTGTAGAAGATGTTGAAAAAGCGAATCAGAAGAAACCGGCAGAGCGTAATGAATTTGATAAAGAAGTCATCAAAGTAGATGAGCGTTTTAATATCCTTTACAATGTATTTATTGGAAACTATTTAAAAGTGTTTCCTAATAGCCTAGATGAGAATAATACGTGGTTTACCTACACTCATGATTTTAAGGATTTTCCTGAAGAAGACGGGCGTTTTGCAAAAACTATAATTCCGACTTATTTCTCAGATGTGGCCGCTCAGAATTGGGAAGGAGCATCAGAGAAATTGGGATATATTAGTATGTATCAGAATGTCTTGGGTGAGGATATAATCCCTAGTGATAAAAGAATAGCAGCTGAGTTGTGGTACAATGACTTAAACCTGAATTTCTGGCTATTTCAGGTGTTGTTTATATTAGGTTTGCTATTGTTGGTCTTGGCTATGGTAAAGATTTTTACACAAAAGAAAAGTGTAGAATACGTTTGGAATATTTTAATTATTCTAGCCCTTCTTAGTTTCATAGTCTTTGCGGGAAATATTATTCTACGTTGGTACGTGGCGCAACACGCCCCATGGAGTAATGGTTATGAAATGTTGATTTTTGTGGCATGGGTACTTATGCTTTGCGGTTTTCTTGTTTTTAGAAAGTCAGATTTTGCATTACCACTTGCCACCTTATTCTCTGGAGCGTTATTATTTGTGAGTTATTTGGATTGGATAAATCCAGAAATAACCAATCTTATGCCAGTACTAAAATCGTATTGGTTAAAGGTACATGTGGCAACCATTGTAAGTAGTTATGCACCTTTGGCATTATCTGCTGTTTTGGGATTAATGGCGCTTATTTTAATGATTATTAGAACGCCAAAAACTAAAGATATTATAGATTTAAAAATAAAAGAACTTAGCTACATTAATGAATCCTCAATGACCATAGGCTTATTTGTTCTGGCAGTGGGTACATTCTTAGGAGGTGTTTGGGCCAATGAATCTTGGGGACGTTACTGGGCATGGGATCCAAAAGAAACTTGGGCTCTAATTAGTATTATTGTTTATGCCATTGTTTTACATCTACGGTTCATTCCTGCTTTAAGAAATACATATGTGCTTAACGTGGCAAGCATGTTCGCTTTCTGGTCTATAATAATGACCTCTTTTGGAGTTAATTATTACTTATCAGGATTACATAGTTATGCGGCTGGAGATCCAGTGCCAATCCCTCAGTTTGTTTACTTTCTAGCAGCCTTTATGGTTATTATTGCGGTATGGGCGTATTTTAGAAATAGGAGAAAAGTATAATTTTAGGTTTTTGCAAGTGTGAAATTTTACTAGAGAAATTTATTGCTCTAGTAAAACTTCCGCACTCAAGCCATCTTTACAATCAAATTCTATAACCGTTTCTTTTTTGTTGGATGAAATGATTTTAGCTCTTTTGTTAGTAGCGGTTTCCATTTCCTTTATTTGCTCTTTTATTTTCCATTCTCCTTTTAATGTAAGCTGTACTTTGCTTGCACGACTTGGCCAGTAATACCATTCATGTTCATATATAGAGGACTCTATTCGGGTTCCGTCAGGCATTAAATCATCTTGACCGTCGTATATATTTAAGTCAGGGTCGGATACGGCTAGTTTAACTCCGTTAGCCTCTTCTTTTACAACAAATGTAGATGGACGATTTACGGATTTTACCAAGCCAGATTCCAGTTTTGCATGTTCGTCGTATATGGCGTAAGCTGTAGTTGCATGTTTAGGAGAGCTTACAATATGAGCCTTTTCATTATGCTGAATAACTTGGTAAGGTTTGTTTTTACTGGCCATTTCAGTATTAAAACGCTCCATTTTTTTCTCATCGGCATCTATTATAAGTGCGTAGTCATACTCGGCATCTTGAGGAGCAATACCATGATTGAATAACACTGTTGTGAAATCACCATTGGTAGTTCCTTTAGCCTGATACTGAGGGTTCGTTTGGTTTTCACGCTGAATAGTTAACGAACTATTTTTAGGAACCTTGGGAATATAATACCCTGTATTTCTATTATCAATCAGCCAAAATGGTTTCGTCTTGGTCAACGAATTTTTAAAAGGGAATTCGGCTATTGTACCATTACTTGTAACCAGTCCGTTGTCAACTGAAAGTATTTTGTTCTGAAGAATCGTTGTTTCTACAGGATACTCTTTAATTCCGCTTTTGATATTCGAACCCAAGCACACTACAAAATCGTCAAAGAAGAAATAGGATTTCTTACCTGTAAACGATTGTAGTTTGAACATGTCATGACCCTTAAAAGGAAATACAAACACACTATTCCCATCAACAGTCTCTACGCCTCCCACAAAGCTTTGGTCGGAGAAGGGATATTCCCCGCCTTCGTCCCTATGTTGTCCCGGAGAGGTTATTATTTGTTCGTAAGGAGTATAAACGGAGGTAACTCCTGGCCAACGGTGCCAATCGTATCCATCATGCCATGTGCCTTCTTTTGGTGTTGTACTGTCCAAACTTTCCGGGTAGCTAACATCAAGGTATCCGTTGGCAATGAATGTTGGGTAGGCAAAGTAACTTGGTCCCCAACTTTCATACGGATATACATATTTGCTGTGTCCTCTAACCGTTGCCATCCAATCATTGTTTTCTCTTCGTGTACCTACTAATGAATAAGATAACATTCTAGATTTCGGGTAATTATAGGTTTTAAATTCCCCTTTTTGCTCCAGTTTTTCCATCCAATAGGTATCTGTTTGAGTAGGCTTCTCTTTGGCTTCTATTAGTTGCTTATAAAAGCCCGCCATTTTTTCGTCATATTGATCCTCACTCAATGCAATTAGAGCAGGCAAGTTGAAATACTGACTAGGTAATTGATAACTCGAAAATCGGATAGAAGCAAAAGCACGAGGCCCCACAAAATCATCGGTAAACAGGCAGTCAAAAAGTGTTTGAGTTATTTTTTTCATTCTAGCCTGTGCATCTACAGAGGCTTTAAATGGCGAGTGACTTAGCAAATATAAAATAGAAACACCACCGTCAACACCTCTTCCTCCATAGCCTTGGGCGTGGCCAGCGTGGTGAAACGTAACCCCGTCTGGTTTATATATCTCATCTAATCCATTTGCGTAATTGGCTGTTATATTAGAAAAGAAAGAAGAGAAATGTCGTAAGTCACGTACCTTCTCGGGCGAGTTTTTCATGATTAATGCGGAATACAACCGTGGTTTCAATAAACCTTGGGAATCATCTGCATCAGCAGCAACTCTGTCTTTTACTCCATATACTAAATCCTCACGATACACTTGACCAAAACCGTGAAACCACTTCATGATGCCAATTGCTTTCTCCAGTCTATTGTTCTTTTCCAACACATCACGCATCAAATAAAAAGCAGGGCCAACTTCCCTTATTTCATATGAATAATGGTGTATCCATCCAAGACCTACACCAACGTCAAAACCTTGGTCTACACCATAGTCGAATAAATTGATGAACATTTCCTCTAAGCGGACTTTGTCTTGTTCATTTTCTGTAGAACGGTACAGTGAAGCAATTTTCATTAGCGCTTTTGAAAAATGTTCTTTCCAGGTCATGCAGCCTTCATTGAACTTTTTACCTAATCCCATTTCCGCAAAATGCTCGGGATATATGTTGCCTTTCACTAATGGAAGTCCATATATTTTATCGCCATCACGCCTAATTTGGAATTGCTCGTAGAGTTTTACTATACTATGAATCGATTCATCTTTCAGTTCTTCTCGCTGATACGATGGAAGAATAAACTCTTCTGCTTTTTTATCCAAAGCATTAAGAGCTGTTACCATTTCTGGAGTGACCTTTTCTAATTGAAATGAAGGGGTATTATGAGACCACTCGAACAAGCGATGTTCGTATTGGGTTACCAATCGTGTATGGGGTTTGATATAGGGCAATTGAGGATTGGCATTTATGGTCTTAGGATTCATGGGCAACGAAAGACCTATGGCATCAATGTAGTAAGTTCCTTTACCGGTTTTAGGGGATAGAATGGTCATTTTGTCCATATCAGGTCTTGGAATGCCACGCATATCTCCACGGTCATACATTATGCTTACCGTACGCCAACCAACAAAATCTAAGTTATATTCAAACTCACAATCTACTACATCACCACGTCCAAATTGAAAAGTAATACGGCGAGTGCTGGCCTCTTCATTATAAATCCACATAAAAAAGCCACGGGGAAACTCAAGAACGACCTTGTTGTCATAACTGGAGTGGCCGTTCATCAGATATTTGTCCCTTCCGATAGGTTTCAGTTTAGATAGATCACGTTGCTTGTGATAGCCAATAGGCGTATTGAGGATAAGGGCATCATTGCCTTTCCAATCCCATTTCAAGGATTTTTTGCCGTGCTTCATACGCAAGGAGTCAATACTTAATTGGCCTCCGAGCGCCGAAAGTTCCGGGGGAATACCTTCTTCAAAGCTTTCCATCAGTTTTTTGGGTTGATATTCGTCTTGAGCATTAATCGTAATGGATAATAACAATGCGATTAAGAAAAACAATATTTTATTCATTATAAGAGACTTTTAATAGTGTTAGATTTTTGCCATTTTAAAGTAGGTAGATGGTGTTGAACTATTTATTTAATCAAGAATATTTCAGCACTTAACCCATCTCGGCATTCAAACTCAACTACTGTTTCATTTTTGTTGGAAGAAATCACCTTCGCTTTTTTGTTAACCACCGTTTCAATTTCGGCTATCTGGTTTTTTATTTTCCACAGGCCTTTTAATGTAATCTGAACAGTAGTAGGGCGTGTAGGCCAATAAAACCATTCACGTCCATAGATGGCTAATTCTACGCGTGAGCCATCTGGTAACCTATCATCTTGACCTTCGTAAATATTAAAGTCGGGATCTGAGAGCGCCAGTTTTATGCCTTCAGCTTCTTCTTTTACTAAAAATGTCGCAGGACGACTAACCTTCGTAACTGTTCCTTTTTTGAGGATTACACTTTCATCGTAAATAGCATACGCTGTAGATTTAAGTTTTGGCGCTTTTACAATATGTGCTTTTTCGTTTTGTTGAAGTATTTCGTATGGTTTCTCCTTACTATTCATTGCCATAGCAAAGGCGTCCATTTTCTGGGAATCAGAGTCCGCCATGATGGCATAGCTATAACTAATATCTTGGGGTGCTTTACCATGATTAAACCAAACTGTAGTGAAATTCCCTTTCACATCTTCACGCCCATGTGCATCAGGATTTACCTGTTCTTTACGCTGAAAATTTAGGGTAGTGTTTTTAGGAACAGAGGGAATGTAGTATCCCGTATTTCTATTATCTACCATCCAAAAAGGTTTGGTAGAATTCAATGTCTTTTCGTAGGGAAATGCAGAAATATTCTCTGTGCTTAAAGCTAAAGGTGTACTTCCCTTTATTTCATTTTGTAGAATGGTCGTTTCAACATCATATTCGTCTAAATCACTTTTAATATTAGTTCCTAGGCAAACCACATAATCGTCAAAGAAAAAATAAGATTTCTTACCTGAAAATGACTGAATATTAAAAGCGTCATGTCCTTTAAAAGGGAAAACAAAAACACCATTTCCTTCTTGTGAAGAAACACCTCCAACAAATGGTTGGTCAGAAAACAAATACTCTCCGCCTTCATCTTTTATTTGACCAGGATTGGTAATCATTTTATCATACGGTAGACGAACACTTGTGGCTCCTGGCCAACGGTGCCAGTCGTACCCATTTATCCAAACACCATCTTTTGGACTAGTACTTCCAAGGTCATCCCAATACGTAACATCTAAAAAACCGTTAGCAATAAACAAGGAATACGCAAAATAGCTAGGTCCCCAACTTTCAAAAGGATATACGTATTTGCTATGCCCACGTACGGTAGTCATCCATTTATTTTCATTACGCTTTACCCCAAGACTGGAATAGGACATTATCTGTAGTTTGGGTTGCTCAAAACTCTTTCTTTCTACGGATGCCTTATTCAATTTATTGGTCCAATAAGAATCCATTGGGTCGGGTTTTTTCCGTAGCGAGATTAGCCAATCGTATAAATTTGCCAATTCTGGGTCAAATGTGCTGCCGGAAAGTGCTGCTAAAGCAGGAAGATTGTAAAAATGCTCCGGTACGGTATATGGGCTAAAACGAATGTTATCAAAAGCTCTTGGGTTTTTAAGTTCTGGTGTAAACACACAGTTAAAATAAGTTTGGATAGCCTTTTTTATACGTCCTACAGATTCATCCTTCATATTAAAAGGCGAATCTGCCAAAAGGTAGGCCACAGATATTAACCCATGTGCCCCACGGCCGCCATATCCCAAGGTATGGCCTGCATGACGACAAACCGTGCCATCTGCTTTTAAAATTTCGTCTAAAGCACCTGCATAAGCTGTTGAAACATTAGATAAATAAGAAGAATAATGACGAAGATCGCGCACTTTTTCTTGTGAGTTCTCCATAATCAACGCGCTCAGCAATCTAGGGCGAATTAAACCTTGAGCATCATCTGCATCATTTCCAACCCGGCCTTTGACCATATAAGCCATATCTTCCCTGTAGACTTGGTTGAAACTGTACATCCACTTCATTAGGTCCGTAATCTCTTCAAGACGATTATTTTGCTCTAATACATTCCGCATTAAAAAGAAAGCTGGCGCATGTTCGCGAACTTCATAGGAATAATGATGAATCCATCCTAACCCTGCACCTTTGGCAAATCCTTGGTCAATACCATAATCTACTAAATCCAAAAACATTTTCTCTAGAGTAGCTTTATCTTGGGGAGTTGTAATGGATTGATATCGCTTGGATATACCCAACAATAACTGGCCATATTCCTTCCAATCAAAAACACCTTCCTTGTTTTTCATTCCGCTGTCCGCAAAATCACCCTTTATCAAGTTTCCTTTTATTAAAGGTTTACCATAAATTTCGTCGGCTTCCCTAACAATTCCATAGGCGTCGTACTTCTTCACTAAATCAGAAATGGGCTTTTTTTGTAATAGCTCTCGCTCATATGAGGGGAGAATGAACTCATCAGCTTTTACAGCCATATCATCCATTGCTTTAACTAGTTCAGGATTTAGCTCTTCTAACTGAAAATTAGGTCTGAATTTGCTGAACTCATAAATCAGTGATGCATAATTGGTAGACTTTCTGTTATGGGGCTGTATGTGTGGCAACTGAGGATTAGGGCTCTTGGTACGCGCGAACATTTGCATGGATGTATTGATTACATCAATATAAAAAGCGCCTGAACCTATTGCTGGGGCAACAATCTTTAGTTTGTTCATGTCCTCTTGTGGAACACCTTTCATATCACCACGGTCGTAGTGAATATAGACTGTTCTCCACCCTTTAAAGTCTAAGTTATAGTCAAAATGGGTGTCAACTTTATTACCTCGCCCAAATTGAAAAATGAGACTTTGATTACGGGGAATCTCGTTATAAATCCACATAAAGAAACCTCTTGGAGCCTCTAAAATTATTTTGGTAGAGTTGGTGTTGGAGTGCACATTTTTAAGTTGGTCCTTATCATACCCTAAAGTATTGATAGGCCTTTGAGGATGAAAGCCTATAGGGGTATTGAAAATTAGAGTATCGTTCGGAACCCAATTCCATTTTAAAGAATTTTTACCATCTTTTACGCGTTTGGAGTCCAATTCTAGTTTGCCTCCTGTGGCGGATATTCCATTGGGAATGCCCTGTTCAAAATCTTCATAGGTAGAAGCTGGTTGGGTGGAACCTTGTGAAAACAGGGAGTGGCTCAATACAAGGGTAAGAAGTAATAAAAAGAGATTTTTCATATAGAACTATTGTTGCACCTAGTTACTATTGGTACGGTTTATTGTTATTCAAATAATTCATGCATTTGTTTCCCAGCAAGAAGGAAGGCACCACAACCATATTCTACGGTGTCATTTTCACTGAGCGCAAATGGGCTAGACCCTACTTTTTGAACATATCCGATTTTTCCATCGGCGTTTATGCACTTCACAAGTCCGCTCCATGCTTTTTTTACATGAGGTAGGTACACTTCTTTATCTAATACTCCATTGTTTACGCCCCATGCCATGGCATAACAAAAGAAAGCGCTGGCACTAAATTCCTTAACCGGGTATTGCTCAACATCTAAAAGGGAAGTACGCCACATACCATCTTCACCCTGTAGCGAGGCAATTTCCTCCATCATCTCTAGGTATAACTGCTTGTATTTTTTTCGGCTATGGAAATCTCCAGGAGTGTAAGTAAGCATATCCACTAGGCCTCCAACGACCCAACCGTTACCTCTTCCCCAAAATACTTTCTTACCGTTTTCGGTTTTTAGAACATCTCCTTCTTTATTCCATTTAAATCGGTCATCACGATAAAACAAATGGTCCTCTTTACTGTACAAGTGGTCATAGGTATCCCAAAACCGCACATCCATTTCATTTAAATATTTTCTTTTGCCAGAGGAGGTGTATAATTTTAACCATGCAGGAGGTGCCATAAATAAGGCATCTGCCCAAGACCAGTTAGTGTCTCCGTTCCACCCAACAACAGGTCCTCTTTTAGGATTATCGATGATGTAATCTACTCGCTTATACATATCTTCCAATACTTTAGGGTCTCTGTTTACTAGAAAAATATCAGTATACACACGGCCTATAGCAAATTCATCTGCATGTCTTTGGCGTTCTCCCAATTTGTAGTCTACCTCTTGACACAACCCATCAACATAATTAAAAATCTCTTGGTCTTTGGTAAGGTCGTAATAAGACATCATGCCCGATAAAAAAGTTGCTCTTACCCAATTATGTGTGGTTAGCGGTTCAATAATACCGCCGGGGATATACATGACATGGGGTAGGTTATTGATTTGCCAAGTGGAGGTTAAATCCATCAACTCTAAAACACCTTTCTGAGACATAGGGTCTATATCCTGTATTGCGGTGTTACTTTTTGAAACCTGGCTAGGCGTAATTACGGAAGAGTTACTATTGCACCCCCATAGGACAATGCAAATTAGGGAACATATTGTTTTGTGTATTTTCATTTAAAAGTGATTTTATTTAGGTATTATTCTAAGAAAAATGGAATGGGTTTATATGGCTAATAATTGACTTCAACACTGTTTTTTTAAAGAGTAATAGCTGTTTCAAATTCAATTAATAAATGGGCTTGTTTAACACTCATCCATAAATTTATAATCTTGAAATTGGTGTTTCTAACTCTAGTCTAAAAATATGATGAGAATACAAGAATAGGGAGGGGGTAATAGTTTGAAAAGAGGGGGGTAATCACGCTCAGGTGTCTGTAAAAAGGCCTTACAGGCCTATTTGAAGTCAGTACGGTTTTAAATAAAACAATTACTATGCTAGAAGTAGCAGGCGGAAACCAATCAAACTCAGATTGTTTTTTGAAGATTTAAATCAGCAATATAATTCTTATGGTTTAGTGAAAACCTAAATATCTTGCGGAACTAATGGCTCTTTTCATTAGTGTAATTATAGGTGTTTTGTTGGAGTTATTTTAATCTCAATCTACCATTGAAGCGATTAAAAAAAAAATAATAGAATAAGCTCTTAATCGATACTTTCAGCGATAAGCTTTAACAGAAAAGTTTCTCGTTCAATAGACATTCCTTTTTTATCACTTGTGGCCATTGTTTCTGTATTGTGTTTTATGGCTTCGTGGATATTGATCCATTTGGCTTTCATCCCATTTTTTGTTTCGTATTGCTCCATATTTGGAATGCCCAGTTCTTTGCTAATATCGCATGTGTAGCAATAAGAAATCATATGTTGAACGTCAAAACCGGGCTTGTGCCAAGGTCTGTATTCTTCATATACGCCAAAGGGCTTAATGTTTCTAATATTTTGCGCTCCAGTCTCTTCACTAAGTTCTCGCATCATTCCTTCAATTTTATCTTCTCCAGAATCTAGACCTCCGCCTGGAAGGCTATAATCTTCGTATCGTTCAGTGTAGAGTAGGAGAATGGTATTTCCTTGAATTGCGATACTCCTTGTAGCTAACCTCGTGAAAATAGATTTATTCTCTAACGTTTTTACTTCAGGATGGTAATGGGTTTTCAAATTTTGCATTCAGAAATTCAAATTTTTAAATTGAAAATAATAAGGAGGGCTACTTCTTGTACGTCGTCTTTTAGCGGAGTCAAAGCTATACCTATTTTTACATTCTTTAAGTACGGCTTAAGTATGATTTCCTAGCTTTTAGGATATGGGCAAAATCTTCATTTTACAACACCTTTTTTTGCTTCCCTTTTTCGTAAATAATGCATTGAACTTTTTCTAAAAATGAGGTAAGGGAAACTTATTCCAATGGCCAAAACGCATAATATGAATATGGCTTTTATCCCATTAGAATAGGTATATGAAAGTAATTTAACAAACTCATGTTCACTAAATTCTTTGCTACCAGCAAGTTCCACAAAACCAATCATCATGCGGTACAAAAAGAGACCGGGTATCATTGGAATTACAGATGGAATAGCAATAGTTAATGGTGGTTTTTTAATGTAAAGGGCTAAAAAATAGCTAGAAAACCCAACCATTATAGCACCAAAAAAAGAGGCAATAATAATGTTAAAATTGAAAAAGAGTAACCCTGTCTTTATAAAAACACCTGTGGCACCAAGAAAAAATATTGTTGCTAGTGAAGAACGATTTGCATTAAGCAAAACAGCAAAGCCAATGGCAGCAACTCCTCCGGCAAAAGCTTTTAATATAAGATGAATATAGTCCATGTTTTAGAAGTTGAAAATTACAATTGAACAAATCATTCCTATGGCAATCATAATAGAAAATATTAATCCATTGGTAAGCCGTATTATTCCGTTTAACAAGTTTCCATCTATAAAATCGATAAAGGAGTTGATTAAAGGAACACCCGGAATAAGAAATAAAACCGAAGTGGCAAATCCTTGTTCTAAGCCTCCTTCTGGAAAGAAATGTCTGAAAGTGCCTGCTATCATCGTTGCTGTAAATGCTGCCAGGAATACACACAAGTTTGGATTTAAATGAATACGGGTTGTTTCTTGCTTAACAAAAAGCCCAATAAAGGTAGCAGCAAAACAAACGGCCATTGAAAAGAGGTTTCCATCAGAAAGGAAACAAAACCCCGCACCCGCCAACGAAACTGCACTTAAAATAACTAGCCGATTATATGAAGGTGTTTTTTCTAGCTTATCAAGCTCACTGCTAATTCGGTCTAATTCCCATTTATCATTTTCAATACTCATACCTATTAGGCTGATTCCTGAAACGATTTTAAAATTAACTCCTATAGGTATAGTCCGTTTTATATTATTGAAAACAGGTTCTTCTTGGTTGTTTAGTAACGTTAATATAATTGCTCTATGCGTAATGAGTGCATCGGCATTCATGTCGTAAGCGTTGGCAATTCTGTGCAAAATAATTCTTATGCGAGCGGTACAAGCACCTGAACTTTGCAACATTGAACTGATTCTTAGTAGAATCATTCCAATTTTCTGAATTTCATTATTTTCCAACTTTTTCGTTTTGGTAAAAGTAACTATATACCAACAAATTTTGAATTGAAATGCTTAGGAATGCTGAGTCTAAAAAAGGTTATGATATAAGTAGCGCACAAGTAAAAATTAAAACTGATGTGATGGGGACGCTAGATTCTTTGTATAATCTAATAGTGTAATTGTTGCAGAGTAAGGTTTAAAATGGCTTTTGACCACTACAAAATAATAATGTTTAACGTTTTTGAATAAATATTAAACATTATTCCGTTTATGTTAGCTGTCTTATATGGTATTTCGGTATTTTTAGAGTAAATCTAATCTAAAAGACATGAAAAATTTAAGCTTACCTATCCGTTTTGGTCTTGCTACAAGCGGATCACTAGTTGCCTACTTTTTAGTTTTATCGTTGTTTAATCTTCATACCAATGTTTTCTATAGTTTGTTTAATGGAGTTATTACAGGATTTGGAATTTATGAAGCTATAAAGTATAGGCGTTTAGAGGAGGGTAGAAATTTTAATTATGGTAAAGGGTTTACCACAGGTATAGTTACTGGGTTTATGGCCTCACTTATTTTTACTATATTTTTCGCATTTTATGCAACTGAAATAAATGAGGGTTTCTTAACTGCGCTTTCTGAAAAGTGGTTTAAAAACCTAAGCTTTGAAGGCATTGTATTCTTTACTGTAGCGATTATGGGATTCGCCACCTCTCTTGTACTAACACTCTCTTTTATGCAACTTTTTAAAACCTCTAGAAATTTTAAGAAATAGAGGTTTTAACAAAAATGGGTTTTGTTTTACGTGCAATTCTAATGGCATTATAAAAACAATAAAGCATATGAAATATGGAATATATCCAATGTGCCGGAATATTTCCTAATTTTGTGTATTCCAAAAATTTATAAGAAACAATGTCTCATCAGTCCTATGCCATCGTTGCCGTAAATACGGTAGCAGTTACAGAACATTTTCATCGGCTTATAGAAATCTGTGTTATACGGATTACTAACCAAATGGAAGTGGAGCGGTTCACAAGCTTACTAAATCCACAAATGCATATTGGTACTGAATTAACCGAGGTTACTGGTTTGGATAATGAGACTGTTCAGTTTGAGCCTGTTTTTCGTGAAATAGCAGAAGAAATATTACGTCTTCTTGAAGGGACTATTTTAGTCTCTTTTTCGGATTTGGCTTATAGGGTTCTAAGAAGCGAGTTTAAGAAAATTGGATATAAGTTTGTACACCCCACCTTATATATTTCTAAACTAATAAATGAGCGCTTTCCGGAAGAATCAATGGATTTAAGGGGGCTATCCGAACATTTTAGTATTCCAGTCAATGATTTAAACCGTTGTGACGGTATGGCCACATGGACCGCAGCATGGTTAGATAAATTGGTTTTAAATAGTAATCAAAATGAAAATCATGCGGTAGAATATTATGACAGAAGAATGCTGTATCAACAGCGTGAAAGAGAACTTAATTCTTTAGAACGAAAACCTGGGGTCTATTACTTTAAGGATAGTAATGACGCAATCATTTACGTGGGTAAGGCCGTAAGATTAAGAGATAGGGTTAAAAGTCATTTTAACAGCAAATTGGAGCGGGAGTATACTCTTTGCGAAGAAACGGCGGATATAGATTTTGTTTACACGGGTAGTAATCTAATAGCAGAACTATTAGAATCTGATGAGATAAATCTACATCATCCTAAGTATAATATAGCCCAAAAGAAACCTACCGCGCCATTCATTATTGCTTCTAAGGAAAATAAAAAGGGCTATCTGCAACTTTCTATTGTTCGAAAGGATTTTCCGGATTCTGTTAACGAGGTATATTATAATAGAAATTCTGTTGCGGAAAAACTCATGGAGGTTTGCAAGGAATATAACCTTTGCCCAAAATTTTCTGGATTCCATAGAATTCAGGGTAAATGCAACCATGAAAAGATATCAGATTGCCCCTCTGCTTGCATGGGAGAGGAGGACCCTGAAAATTATAATGCTAGAGTAAAAACAGCATTGAAATTTCTAGAATCCAATCTCAATAATTTCGCAATTAAGTTGAAAGGACGAAAAGAGGGGGAAATGGGTTTTGTATTAGTCCGTGACGGTGTCTATGCAGGATTTGGTTTTGTGGGAATGAATGATCAAATAGCCTCTCCGGAAGATTTTGAAAATTACCTTGTCCATAAAACGCACTCTTATCATACTACTCGTATAATTGATACGTTTATCAGGAAGCCACAGAACAAGTCAAAAATTATATATCTAGATAGTGATGTATTGGTTTAACTAATAGATTAAAAATTCAGGAAAAACTTCATCTTTGAGTGTATTCCATTCTTCTTTTATGATGCTGTAATACACATCAGTCCTGCTTTCTCCATTTGCAGCCACGTAGTTATTTCTAAAAACACCCTCTTTCTGAGCACCTAGATTTTCTATTGCTTTTTGAGACCTTAGGTTATCTCTATCTGTACTAAATTGTATTCTTTTAAATCCAATCGTTTCAAAACCAAACTTCAATAATTCATACTTGCAGGCTTTGTTTAACCCTGTACCTTGAAAATCTGTTCCATACCAAGTCCAGCCAATTTCACATTTTTTACTTGCGGCATTTACGTTTCCGAATCTTGTGCAACCAGCAACTTTATTAGTTTCCTTGTCTATAATTAAAAAAGGATAACAAAGACGGTTGTTTTTGTCTTTAATCGTTTTTGCGATATAGTTTTTTAGCCCTTGTTCATTATTCACGCTCATGCCCATGAACTCCCAAATTTCTTTATCAAAGATGATATCTTTGAGTTCTTCATTTCTTGGATTATCAAAAGGGAGAAGCAACACTCTATCGTTTTCAAGTTGAATGTCTGATTTTAGAATTTTTACTTTCATTTTTTAAGCTTGTTGCCAACGTTATTAGTTAATTGGTTAAGAACGTCATTTAGAAATTAAAAACCTAATAGAGAATCTGTGGGGACCATCATAAGGGGAAAAGGTCGTTGATTTTTAATTGCATTAAATGTATTTGTCATAAATCTGTACCAGGTGATATCCAATTAATTATTTTATCTGTTGCTTCGGAATTTTTTACAATATCTAAATGATTGGAATTGGGAATCACATAGGTTTTTGTAATATCTTCTTTCAATTTAAATACCTCTTTAAACTTATTTGGATAAAAGCTTTCATCATTGTTTCCGACTATCACCAATGATTTTGTACTAAGAAGTTCTATATCATTTTTATAACTTTTTGGAGCAAAGTTTACTGCCATTTGATAAGAATAAAAACTAACCTGCAAATCATCTTCATATGCTTTTGGTCTATTAAAAAACAAAACTGGCATTTTGTTGAAAAATGTTATTCCAAGAGTGTTCCACATTGTTATTCCTACCCACCTTTTTACACCAACGGTAACCCATCCTCCGCTATTAGATTTTACTGTAGGAGCGTCATGACCCAAGTAGGGTGAAATCATAATGGCTTTGTCTACTGGGGTAAGTTCACTATTGGCTAAATATCTTAAAACTAAACCTCCGCCAGAGGAGTGTCCTGCCAAAATTATCCTCTTAGCCTCTAAACTATCTTTCGCATAGGCAATGATATCTTCAATATCGTCCTCCAAGTGTCCTATATATTCAATATCTGTTTCATTTTGAATATTGCGTCCATGTCCCCTTAAGTCCGGGGTTATAACTGTTGCTATATTTTTGGTGGATAAATCTTTTGATAAATCACTCAAATACCTACTATCCGAACCAGACCCGTGAATTAGAATACAAATTGTTTTAGTGTGACTAGGATAAACTCTATTAAATAATTTTTGACCATCCCTAGCTTCAATCCATTTTTCTGTAGTAGTTGTGTCTATGCCATGAGAAGTTTTGTCTATGGAGCTGTAATCATAATTTTCTAGATTTTCTTTCTTCGGAATAGGCCAATATATAAGTACAAGGCTTACAGTAATAAAAAGGATGCAATTGACTAGTACAAATTTAAAAATCCGCTTTGCAATTTTGTTCATATAAGGTTATTCATAAAGTTTAGACAAACTTATTTGAACCTGATTAAAATCTAAATATTTAGATTCTGAACCGTAGTTTTTTAGGTACGAACTGTAATACTTGCTTAGAATTGGAAAGGAGTATACACAAATTAAAAGAGAGGCAAGAAGAGCTGCGGTAAATATTGAATTGAGCCGGTTTTTAAAAGAACGTAATACAGTGAAGGTTAGGTTTGATCGCTAAAAAGAAGCATACGCTCCAAAAGTAACTAAACAGCAGTTAGAAAGGTTTTTATAATAGTGTAAGCGTCTATTTAAATAATAGGCGAGTTTGAAAAAGATTATTACTTTTGCAACAGACATTTACTAAGATTTTAGAGTTGCTTTAGAGAGGATTAACCTACTGCCTAACAATTCAATAAAAACGGAGTGTATGCAACCTATCTTCAACTACCGTAATGTTACGGTTAAGATAAATTGCACTCCTTTATAGAAATTATTTAATGAGCGAATTCCAATACCCAATGGGGTTAAAATCTGGGCATAAAATCTATAATTACAGTACCAATAAACTTTCACTGGCATAGCATACAGGAAAAACTTTAACTATGTCGCTCTATTTAATTATACTTCTATTTTCGCTTGCCGGACCTCTAGCGTTGAGTTTCGAGAAAAACCTTAGACTCTATAAGCGTTGGAAATATCTGCTTCCTGCAATTTTAATAACGATGTTTATTTTTGTTGTTTGGGATATTATTTTCACGCATAATGGATATTGGTTTTTTAACCCAATCTATAATTCGGGAATTTATATAAATAAGCTTCCTTTGGAAGAGTACTTGTTTTTTATTGTCATTCCGTATGCTTGTGCGTTCTCTTTTTACGCAATTCAATTTCATTTTCCAAAATTCAAGTTGAATGAACGGTGGACAAAAATTGTAACTTTTCTATTAACGGTAGTATCAGTTCTCATGTCAATTATAAATAGAGATTATACCTATACTTTTGTTGTTTTACTTGTTTTGCCAGTGATACTCTTACTCAGCTATTATTTTGCTAGAGAAGTGTTACAATATTATTTAGCTATCTATCTTATCTTACTAATTCCATTTTTTATCATAAACGGAATCTTAACGGGTACAGGAATTGAACAACCTGTTTTTGATTATAGTCCTCAGGCCATATTAGGGATTCGTATTCTTTCAGTTCCTATAGAAGATATGTTTTATAATTTTTCGTTGCTTTTATTACCATTGGCGTTAACTCAAGTCTTTGAAACGAAATCTAAAAAAACTAAGAACGCATGAAAATTGCTGTAATTGGTTCTGGAATTGGTGGCTTGGCTACTGCGTGCAGATTAGCATCTAAGGGACATGAAGTAACTGTATTTGAAAAAAACGATTCTCCTGGCGGGAAAATAAGTGAGATTAATATGGAAGGGTATCGTTTTGATACCGGACCATCTTTATTTACATTGCCAGAATTAGTAGAAGAGCTTTATGGTGCAGCTGGTGAAAAAGTTCCAGCAACTTTTGCTTATAAAAAGCTTGATGTGCTATGCAAGTATTTCTTCAAATCAGGTGAAAATCTTATTGCTTGGTCTGATCAGCAAAAATTCACGGATGAATGTGTAGAAAAACTAGGAGAAGACCCTTCTAATGTCACTAGATATTTTAAAAGTGCGTTATTGATTTACAAAATTACCGCAGATATTTTCCTTTTTAACTCCTTGCATAAAGTTAAGAACTTGTTGAAGTTTTCGGTTTTAAAATCGCTGCTTCAAGTTCATAAGATTCGCTTTTATAAAACCATGCATGAAGATAATAAGAGCAGTTTTAAAAGTCCATTGCTTATTCAATTGTTTGATAGGTATGCTACTTATAACGGCTCTAATCCATATAAGGCACCTGCAACACTAAATGTAATAGCGCATCTAGAAAACAATCTGGGAGCCTATTTTCCGGAACAAGGCATGTATTCTATTGTAAAGAGCATTTATGAGCTCGCCTTAAAAAAAGGGGTTCGTTTTAATTTTAATTCGTTGGTGACATCCATCGATATAAAAAATAATAAAGCGGTTGGAGTAAGCGTAGGGGACGAGAAGTTTGCTTTTGATAGCGTTGTATCAGATTCGGATATTAATTATGTGGTTAATAATCTGATGGATCACCCACAAAAAAAGCGAATAGAGCGTTTGGAACCTTCATCATCTGCCTTGGTATTTTATTGGGGAGTGAACAAAGAATTTCCAGAGTTAGACTTGCATAATATTCTTTTTAGCGGTGATTATAAAGAAGAGTTTACGAATCTATTTCAAGAGAAAACCATTCATAATGATCCTACAGTATATATTTTTGTGAGTTCAAAAATGGTTAAAAGTGATGCTCCTAAAAATTGCGAAAATTGGTTTGTAATGGTGAACGCTCCTTCTAACAGCAAGGAGAATTGGGATGAACTGATACGTGCTACCAAACAGAACATTATTAATAAAATCAATAAATCTCTTAAAACAAATATTGAAGATTATATAGAATATGAGAAGATTGCATCTCCCATAACCATTGAGCAAAATACCCTTAGTAAAGGAGGAGCGCTTTACGGTAATTCTTCTAATTCTATGTTTGCTGCATTTTTAAGACACCCAAACTTTCTTAAAAGTGTAAAAAACTTGTATTTTGTTGGTGGAAGCGTCCACCCCGGTGGCGGAATACCGCTCTGTTTGGCCAGTGCTAAAATTGTTGCTAATGAAATACCTGCATCATAGATGAACCGGATAATTAAATATTTAGTTAACGAGGGTCTTCCAAAAACTTTTATAGTTTTTTACTGTGTTGGTTTGGTCTTATATGCTATGCCGCTCACGCACGATTTATTTAAGCTAATTACTCCGTACACCTTGGTTTTAGTAACAGGGGCCATTTTAATGCATCATAAAGAATGGAATATAAAAACGATTGCAGTTTTAGCAAGTATTTTTATATTGAGTATCATAACTGAAATTATTGGTGTAGCAACCGGCAAATTATTTGGGGTGTATGCTTATGGGCAAGGGCTTGGTATTAAAATAATAGATGTACCCGTTGTTATTGGTCTTAATTGGGTTTTCTTAGTGTATGCCTCTAATGGTATTATCTCTAAATACACATCTAAAAGCGCCCCGATTATTATAGGTGGAGCATCGCTAATGATACTTTACGATATTTTACTTGAAAAAGTAGCGCCTTTAATGGACATGTGGGAATTTTCAAAAAACGACCCTCCCATAAATAACTATGTGGTTTGGTTTCTTTTGGCTCTATTGTTTAATTGGGCAATTCAGTATTTTAAAATAGACACGCATAACAGACCGGCTCGCTGGCTATTTTTCATTCAATTCGGCTTTTTTATTGGTATAGTTATTCTAAATGAATTCAACATAAATTAGAAATGATACGAGCCAATCATAGTAAATTATGGGTAAAAATATCTAGATATTATACAAAAATATTTATCGGCTTTTTTTTTGGCAATGTTAACTATACTGGTGATTACGAAGAAAAAGGAGTTCCTATTCTTATGTTAAGTAATCATTTTTCGTTTTACGATGGCTTTATCCAAATCTTATTAAACTTCAAGGTTTTTAACCGCAGGTTTTATTTTATGATGCTTGAAAAAGAGTTGAGTAAAAATATGCTGTTAACCAAAATAGGAGCTAGTTCTATTAGTAAAGGGAAACGGTCTAGTTTAGAGAGTCTGGGATATGCCGTTGAATTGTTACAGGATAAAGAAAACCTATTTCTATTTTTTCCGCAAGGAAAGATTAAGAGCATATACATACGAGAGTTTACTTTTGAAAAAGGCTTACTTACACATGTTTTAGAAAACGTAAAAAACGATTTTCAGTTGGTTTTTAATATCAACTTGATTAATTATGGAACCAATCTTAGACCAGATTTATGTGTGTATTATGAAACACAGACCATAAATGCAGATACCACTGCCGAAGATGTAGAAAGAGAATTTAATCGTTTTGCTAAAACGTGTTTTACAAAACTAGGAGCCTAAATGATTTATTTCTGTTATTTTCTTATGGGCTTGCTCATTATCAGGTTGCTTGTAGCGCTCGTTAATTACCTTTCGTTTGCTTATTTACCAAAGGTGGCTCCATTGGCCAATGAGCCTAATATTTCCATTTTAATACCCGCTCGCGATGAGGAAGAGAACATTGGGACCTTACTAGAGCAATTATCTACGTTGGAGTACAGCGCTCTTGAAATCATCGTATATAACGATAACTCAACCGATAGAACGGGAAGCATCGTTAAACAGTGGGAAACAAAGAACCCCAACATTAAACTTATAAACGGAGGAAAACTTCCACAGGGTTGGTTAGGAAAGAATCACGCCTGTAATCAACTCTCACAAGCTGCTACCGGAGATGTTTTACTTTTTTTAGATGCAGACGTGAGCGTAAGAAAAGATTTGATTAAACGCAGCATTAGCCATTTCCAGAAATATGAGCTTCAGTTACTTTCTATATTCCCAAAGCAAATAGTGCAGTCTTTTGGAGAAAAAATTTCAGTACCTCTAATGAACTGGATTTTGTTGAGTTTACTGCCACTTTCTCTAATTAGGAATTCAAAGAATGAAGCCTTTTCAGCCGCCAATGGGCAATTCATCATGTTTAAAGCAGTTACTTATAAAGATATATGGCCGCATGAAAAATGTAAGGCCCATAGGGTAGAAGACATTGCTATTATAAAATTATTTAAACAGAAAGATTTAGCCTGTGATACGCTCTTAGGAGATGCTGATATTTCTTGCCGTATGTATGACGGGTTAGATACTGCTGTTGAGGGATTTACAAAAAACATTTTTCAATTTTTTGGAAATAGTATTTTGGTAACGATTTCTTTTGGAATTATAACCACAATTGCGCCATTCGTACTCTATGTTAATTTGGGTATATGGTGGTTTACCGCTTATATGGTTGGCATAGTGTCAATTCGTTTTTTTGTAAGTTTGGCGAGCCAACAATCAGTTTTTCAAAATATAGTATTGGCATTACCCCAACACTTAGTATTTCTTGTAATCATAATAAAAGGACTCATTAACAACCAACAGAAGCGATTAATATGGAAAGGCCGCAATATATTACAAGATTAGTTATTGTGATTTTCACTTTGTTGCTTACAATGCAATCTGGTTTTTCTCAGAGTACCACCTACCGCGATTCAATTTACAAAGCATATTCTAGAGGTAAAATGCATAAGTGGTATGAGCTCATGCAGACTTGCGAAAAGAATGTAAATGAGAATAATTTAGAAGAGCAATTAGAGCTCATCAGTTATTATTACGGGTATACGGCTTGGTTAATTGGTGCCGAAAAATATGATACTGCAGAAGATTACATTGAGAAATCCGAGCAAATTATTGATAAGTTATTAGATCAATCACCAAAAAATGCAACCCTTCTGGCCTACAAAGGAGCTTACATTGCCTTTACCATTGGTATCTCAAAGTTTAAGGCTGTTTACTTGGGCCCCAAAAGCATGCGGTATATAAATGAATCTATAGAGCTAGATCCGGAGAATATTCAAGGTAATATAGAGAAGGGGAATTCAATGTATTATCGTCCAGCGGTTTTTGGTGGAGATAAGACGGAAGCAATAGAATACTATGTAAAGGCGGTTAAAAGTTTTGAAAAACAAGGACTGGTGGTTAATAATTGGATGTATATAAACACCATGACAGCTTTAGGTCAAGCCTACGAAGCCACCGATCAAATACAACTAGCCAAACTGTGTTATGAAAAAATAATTCGCATTTTTCCTAACTTTATGTGGGTTGAAGATGAACTCTATCCTGATATGCTGAAGCGTAATAATCTATGATATTTAGCAACAGCACCATGAAAATTGATATGTACAAAACAACATTATATAGCATAAAATTACTACTGCTATTGGCTTTTGTTGTTAATCCAGCAACTACTTGTGCCCAAGGTATTCCTGATGATGTTGATCTAGAGAAAATCCCTCCGCGTATTATTAGGGCTTGTTGTGCTTTTGGATATGACCTAAAATTATGGGGCGTGCCATTTGTAAATATTGATCAGGTGATTAGTGTAGACGATTTAAACGAGCATCACTATATGGGTAATAAGAGTGAAGGTATTGGAACCATTTATTCCCATAAAGGAGGTTTTATAGACATAGGACATTTACGAGATCAAATTGATTGGACGCGCTATTTGTATACCGTTATCTTAAACAGTAGAGGTAAAGGAGAAGTGATATTGCCTTTGCGGAACGAAGCAGGACGCAAGACTTTATATTTGAATATACCAGCAGAGCTTACTAATAGCGACTGTATTCTATTAGCGGGAAAAATAACATATGACTTTTCTCTATGGCACGAAATCTCTACTTGGTTTGGAGCATCGACTATTCCTTTAATGCCAGAGAAATTTTCTAGTTTTTCGGTAGAGGATGTATATTCCAACCTACTAGGCATTCACGTAGGCATGCAAGCCTTGCATTCTAAGCTCCCTTTTAATGCTGCAGCAACACAGATTATCGTTTCTACATTAGATAGTTTAGCTGTTGTTAAAACGGCACAAGAAACTTACGATGCCTATGATGCGGTTAATCATAAATGGTACACGAATAAAAAGCGAATACCTCGGAAAAGTGTTACCATAAAGCGAGATTCAGATGTTCTTAACTCAAGTCGTCCCTGGATAGTTCCTGATCAGACCAATGTTAATAGTAATCCAATTACTTTAGATGTTCCTCTTTTAGATACTAAGGGTGAGTTGCTTACCAATTTTTATCAGTTTACCATTGATTTGAATCACAGGTTTCCTGTGGAGGAGATTTTTCCAAATCGTGAAAGTAGCCTCATCAACCAAGATGATTTTGGTGTACTACTGAATAGAATTACGAATGATTTAGAAATCATGGAAGAAAATACCTTGGCGGAGAGTAAATAATGCTTTTGATTGTAAGTATCTATAAAGATTGATTGTTGTTAACAAAAATTCTCCCAATACTGCGGTAAAAAACAATACCCCTAATCTTTTAGGTATTAAGTGATTCGGGAAAATCGATATCATATATTATGGATTTTTATAATATAAACGGCGGTAAATGATATATCGATTTTAATAAAAGGAATACTTCTTTTCTTAGTCAGACTTTAATATGTTAGTACGTCGGACAGACTTAAAATCATCGTTTTTTGAAAGAAGAAATCAGTATTTCACAACTGCAGGAAAAATTTCCAAATGGAAAAATTCAAAATTATGAAAAGGGTCATACCATATGCTTTATTCATAAGAAGGTAAGAACGTTTAGGTGGCTTTTAGAGGGCAGCATAGCGTATTATATTTCTATTGAAAATCCTGATAAAGATGTGCTGGTTTGTCAGAACTCGGAGCCATTTTCTACTTTAGGACTTAATGGGTTTACTACTGCAAAACGCTATGTTTACAAAGTGTTGGTAGCTTCTCAAAAAGCGGTATTCTTTGAAATTCCTTTTGAGCAAATTGAAACGTATTTGCAAGAAGGACACCAAAATTTGCTACTTAAAAATATAGGCTCAAAATTATATCACCTTTTACACACGGCATTATTAAAGCAATCGGAATTATTAAATCCGGTTCGGTTTCAGCCTTTTGTGGAAGACCGGAAATTTCATATTTCACCAGTAGCAGAAAAGGAACAAATTGTTTCTCTTATGAGACGTTCTCCCTTTTTAGATTGTTTTGAGGAGAAACAATTGTCTGCCATGGCATCTTTTGCAGAACGAAGAGAATATGAAGCAGATGAAGTTTTATATGTTCAAGATGGCTCTAGTAATGGGTTGTTTATTTTGATTGATGGCGAAGTGGCAATAAAGCGGATCGAGAATTCAATTGAAATTAAACAACGTTCCATTAAGAATTCAGGATTTGTGTTTGGTTGGTCTTGTCTGTTAAAACAGAAGGATAGCTGCTCTGCAATTACCCGAACCAGAACTTCTGCCTATTTTATTCATGACCACGACTTAATGGGGTTGTTTCAAAAAGATGATCAGTTTGAAGGTCATTTTTTTCAACGTTTAATATGGCTTATGGGTAACCAACTAAACGCTGCATTCATAAGGTATGTGGGCTTACTTGGTAAACATAATCTTCAGGCGGTATTTCAGCTAATTAAGAACAATGAATCACGCTTATCTGTTTCATCTCCTTTGCACCAAGTATCTCATCTTTTAAAAAGTAATAACACTAAAAAACTGGCTTATGATGCATTAACTTCTTTATTAGATGATGGTAGTGCTTTAGAAAGACATATTGCATCTTTAAGTTTAGAATTGTTGACGGAAGATCAGAAGGAGTGTAATTTTATAAACGGATTGCAGAAAATCTATTCAAATGTTACGGAAAGGGATACCACAGACCTTGATTTGAATCGAAAAATTTGTGCCGAATTAACTAACGAAGTTTTTGAAAATGTACCTTATATAATTGAGGGATGGGAAAATTTACCCGAGACTACAGGCCATATTTTCACCTATAACCACTTGGTTAATGATACACACTATACGTTAAATAATAGCTTTCAAATTACATTGGATTCGCATTTTATAAGTGCGAAGGTCCTGCATGAAAAATATGGAAAACCTGGTATTAGAACCGTCCGTATTGGTAGAGGGCAAGAATATGGTCACCAAAATTATTATGACAATTTGGGCCACATTAATGTGTTTACCAAAGATTCCGAGCTTACGTCATCTGAACATATGGAACAAGCGCGAAACATATTTTATGAAGAAGCTTCTATACACTTAAGCAACAATTATAATCTAATTATTAGCCCAGAAGGAACCTCTTATAGAACCGAGGAATCTCCTGGCCCCTTTAGAATGGGAGCTTTTAAATTGGCTGCAGGTCAGGAAAAAGAACCGCTTATAGTGCCTATAGTCATGGTAAATTTTGATGATAGAATAGGACGGTCTTTATTTTATTGTAAAATAGGGGAGCCGTTTTTATTAAGTGAAAAGGTAGCATCAAAAAAGAACGATGATATTTATGCGTTTGTGCTAGAGTATCAAGCGCAATATAAAATTGATGTTCAAAAAGCAAGAAATAGGGCAGAGGAGTTATTTGTATCTCCAGGCGGGAAGGTCAATAAGGAAGAGCCGCCTGCAATGTGGTCCAATGAAATTAAAAGATTAAAAAGAAGGGTAACAAAATTGAAGACCCAAGAAAATCTCATTGCAATTTATGGAAGTTCTTCAGTGCGTTTATGGGTACATATGCAAAGAGATTTGCTCCCTTTTAATACTGTAAATCTTGGTTTTGGAGGTTCTACATTTGCTTGGTGTATTCATTATTTTGATGAAATATTTGAAGAGGTAAACCCTTATAAATTAGTTCTTTACGCAGGTGAGAATGATTTGAATCAAGGAAGGACTCCGCAAGAAGTATTGGCAGATTGTCACGAATTAGTGGGCATGATTAAAGCCAAATATCCAGACGTAGCTTTGGCCTTGATAAGTTTAAAACCAAGCGTTGAGCGGGAGCAGATGATTCCGTTGATTATAGAAACTAATTTGTTACTGTCAAAATATATAATTTCCGATTTAAATGCACAGTATATAAATGTGTTTAGCCATATGATCAGCAGTGATAACAGGCCCATACCGGAACTATATTTGTCAGATGGATTACATCTTAACAAAGAAGGGTATACCATCTGGAGCAGCGTTATTAGAGATGCATTGCAGTCTGTAGCTTTGTTAGAATTAGAAAATTAAAACTCCGCCTATTGTATTTAAAAAATGGGTGATTATTTATAGCATTTTCGCTAATATTTCTTTCATCATTTTAGCTGCTAAAAAGGCTGTCATATTTTGAAAATCTCTATTTGGGTTGTACTCAACAATATCGGCTCCGATGACTTCAGAATCAATGTTTTGAATTAAGTTTATTACTTCTCTAGAAGTTAATCCTCCGGGTTCATGATGAGAAACTCCAGGAGCAAATGCTGGGTCAAAACCATCCATGTCCAAAGAGATATATAAAGGGTTTTTAAATTTTGGAATTTGGCTTAAATCCAAATCCTTCATTTGATGTATTTCAACATTAAATTTATCGGCCTGTTGGGCCTGATGTGTATTTAATGTTCTAATTCCAACTTGAACTAATTTAACAGCAAATCCATTTTCCATAATTCTTGCAAAAGGACAAGCATGAGAATACTTATCTCCTTCAAAATGGTCATATAAATCACAGTGTGCATCAATATGAAGAATGTCCAATTTGGGGTATTTCTCGTTATGAGCTTTAATTATAGGGAATGTTATGGAATGGTCCCCACCAAGAGTTAAAATCTTAGCACCAGAATTAAGGTGTTTTTTCGTTATTCGCTCAATATCAAAGTATTCAGCTATGTCAAAATCACCTTTATCATCAATTGCTGAATTTTCTATGCTGACTAAGTTTTCTGCATACATATTTGCAGAACCACAATTCAAAGCTTCTCTAATTATTGGCGGAGCTAGTTTAGGTCCTTTTTGATAAGAAGATTTTTCGTCGAATTTTATTCCCTGTATACTTATTTTTTGCATTCTATTTCTATTACTGGGCAACAGCCCAGGTATATCTCACGAAAGACACAGCCTGCAGAGTATAATATTACTGTGATTTCCGGAATATATACCCAGTTGTGTATAGTTATCTAAAGTAGGTAGTAAAGTTGGCAAAAGCAAAAGAACCAGGGGTAGAGTTGTGGCATATCCTCAATGGTTTTTCTATTGTTAAGCAACGAACTCAGTAAAGAAAACCCAATAGGAAATCTACTGTAGTTTTATAAGTAGTATAGAACCAGTTAATTAATCATGCACCGTGCTTTAATGCGTTTCTGTTTTCATCTAGTTTTGTAACACCTCTTCTTTTTCATTGTCCTAGTAATAGATATAACAATGAAATTATGTTCAACTTATTAAAAAAAAATAAAGCAATGGGAAAATTAGAAGGTAAAGTAGCCGTTATTACAGGAGGTGCAAGTGGTATTGGTTTAGCAACAGCTCAAGAATTTATTAATAACGGAGCAAAAGTGGTTCTTTTTAGTAGAGGTCAAGAAGCTTTAGATGCTGCGGTAAAACAATTAGGGTCTAATAGCCATGCTGTAAAAGGAGATGTTACAAAGCATGCTGATTTAGAAAGGTTATTTGCAGAAACCAAATCTAAATTTGGAAGAGTTGATACATTATTCATTAATGTAGGAAAAGGAAAATTAGCCCCTGTAGCAGATACAGATGAGGCATTTTTTGATGACATGATGGATGTTAACTTTAAAGGGTCATTTTTTACATTACAAAAAGGAATTAAAAATTTAAATGATAATGCTTCCGTAATTATAACTACGTCTTATTTAAACGAAGTTGGTTTTGGTGGGAGTAGTTTATTAAGTGCTAGTAAAGCAGCTTTAAGATCATTAGTTCGTGTTGCTTCTGCAGAACTTGCAGACAGAGGAATACGCGTAAACGCAGTAAGCCCTGGTCCAATAGGAACACCATTTTGGGGTAAAATTGGTTTGCCAGATGATGTACTTGCCGGTGCAGCAGAAGCTATTACAGCACAAACGGCATTAAAACGTTTTGGAAATCCTGAAGAAGTAGCAAAAGCAGTATTGTTTTTGGCTTCAGACGATTCTTCATATATAATTGGTGAAGAGATTCCTGTACATGGAGGAATTAACTCTATATAATACTATTCATTAGCCTCATTTTAATACATTTAAGAATGAGGCTTTTAAAAATTTTAATGAGATGACAGATTTACTTTCAGATAATTATACAGACTTTGATGACTCTAAATTGGTTACATTATCAATAGATGGTGATAAGAAAGCACTTCAGACTCTTATTATTCGTCATCAACTTTTTGTATATAACCTAGCCCTTAAAATGGTAGGTAATGTTGAGGATGCAGAAGATTTAACGCAAGAAGTTTTTATAAAAATAATTACAGCTTTATCAAAATTTAAAAGCGAAAGTAAATTCACTACATGGTTATATAGAATTACGGTTAATCATTTTATTAATAGTAAAAAGCAAAGCTCAAAATTGAGGTTTGTAAGCTTTGAAAACTATTTTAATACTATAGACAACGTTCCTAGTTCCGATTTAAACGAGCAGGAAGAAAAGGAGCTTAAAGACACTATTGAAGAGATTAGAATTAATTGTACCACAGGTATGTTACTTTGTTTATCAAAAGAACAAAGAATGATTTATATTCTAGGAGAAATGTTTGAAATAGGGCATATTCTTGGAGGAGAAATTTTAGGAATTACACCAGGTAATTTTAGAGTTAAACTAACCAGAACTCGAAAAGAACTTTATAATTGGATGAACAAGAGATGTGGATTGGTTAATTCTGATAACCCTTGTAGATGTTCCAAAAAAACAAGAGGTTATATAAGTGAAGGAAAAGTAGATCCTGATAATTTAAAATTCAATACGAGGCATACATCTAAAATTAGTGAAATCTCAAAAAAGAAAGCTATTACATTTACTAATACGGTAGATGAACTGAATAAAAAAGTATTTCAAAGTCATCCTGCACAAACACCTTTACAATCATCAAAAATTATTAATGATATTTTAAATAACGATTTAATAAAATCGATTTTAGAATTATAGAACATTGTATTCAAAGTAGTGAATAGGTGTAAACTTTAGTTTAAGTTTCAAAGCCCGTTTTGACCAAAGGCTTTGTTAGGCATCCGTTGTTTTAACACTAATCCATTTTAAAACAACTAAAGTCAAAAATATAAGGAAAGATATATAGCACATGGGTATGCCGTTACTGGTTTTGGGGCAATCTGCAATGCCAATTAATTGAGATATAGTGCCATAAGTTGCAATTGTTAAAGCAATACCTGTTCCAATAAAATATACATAATTACTTAACTTGAATAGATGTGCTATAAGTGGAATAATTAAACATGCCATAATAATATAACAAGCAGGTATGCCCAAAATTTGTGGGCATACCTGCTTTAGCATGTACTCTTTATTGACTAACCCGCCAGCTCCATAGATTCCAAAACTGAAAACAAGCGTAATAAGTATACTAATTGTTTTACTGGACATCTGTGGTCTCCTTTACTATAATCTCGGGAACAAGAGTTGTTGTGTTAATTTTAAAATCTTCTAAATTTTGCGTTTCACCATTTATATATCTTATTTGGATATTTTTAATCTGCTCCTTTCCTAAACCAAAATGTACACTTGCTGATTGATCGGACACTAATCCTTCTCCTATGATATAATCTTCAGTAAGGATCTTCCCTGAGTTGGTAGTTACTATAACTTTTGCTCCTATGTTCTTAGCGTTTTCTGCAAATCGCAATTTAATATAGTTGTTTTTACCACCAGTATTCATAAATACTTTTGTGGGTGAAGCTATATTTACCCATACTAAATCTAGGTACCCATCTAAGTTAAAATCACTAACCAGTGGTGTAATTCCAAAGTTTTTATTTACAACACCACTCTTACTTTCTGTAGCTACAAAAGTATGGCCGGCTTTTTGGGTAAGAAAACGGCCAGGTAATTTAAAAAGTTTATGTGGCGGGAATTCTACGTAATTCTCCGCAACAATCAGTTCTTGAAAGCCATCGTTATTCATATCAGCCATTGCTGCTCCCCAAGAAAATTCATAATCACTTACCTCAATCTTCTTGGCTACATTTTCAAAAATAAAGTTTCCTTTATTTTCAAAGAATATCCAATCAGAATCAAAATCACTTTCATCTACCGTGCCTCTTGCTAAAAAATGAGGAGCTGTTGAACCAGTATTAGAAAACATAAAATCAACATTACCATCATTATTATAATCTCCTACCGCAATTCCCATGGGGTAGCCGTATTTGTCTGTAGTTGGGTTAGGTTTCATAGTAAAAGTCGTGTCACCATTATTCTTGTACGTTCTTACTTCACCAGTATCATGAGCAACAACCAAATCAAGCCAAGAGTCATTATCAATATCTACAAAAATTCCCATAAAGGTATTGTGCTGGTATGTTAAGCCAGATTCCTTTGTAATGTCTTTAAAGGTGTTGTCTCCATTATTAAATAATAATTGACTTATTGGGCCATATGTTTTAC
Organism: Zobellia barbeyronii; assembly: GCF_018603515.1. Lineage (GTDB taxonomy): Bacteria > Bacteroidota > Bacteroidia > Flavobacteriales > Flavobacteriaceae > Zobellia > Zobellia barbeyronii. The sequence continues at coordinate 356,080 of NZ_JACATN010000002.1, read as the reverse complement.
TGAAGTTGTTTTGGCCTACCATTTGTTTTTTACGGATATAGTTTGAGATAAAAATATCAATATTCCCATCTTTGTTTACATCTCCTAATGCAAATCCAAGTGGAGAAGCGTTATCCGCTAAAGGGTAGTCTACCTTTTTAGGTGTAAATTTTCCGTCAGTATTATAGTATATGGTTATACCGTCTTCACGAGAAATGATTAAGTCTGAAAAGCCATTATTGTCAAAATCAGCAGAAGCAGAGCCTAAGGTGGTAAGGTTTTCTTTTTCTTTAAGATTCACACTTTTTGAAATGGAGGTAAAAGAACCGTCTTTGTATTTAAAAAGTTCATCTTGTTGATTATACCCACCACCTAAAAACAATTCATCTACACCGTCATTATCAATATCTATTAAAGCAGAAGCTATTACAGGAAGAGATTCTTCTCCGTTGTGTTGTTGTATAAACTCAATAGAGGCTTCACTAAATGTGGGAATTAAATTATCATCAATCTCATTATTATAAGGGTTATTGCCATCCATTCCAAAACGAAAAAGCACAAACAATATGATTAACAGAATTAGCCCTAAAACGCTAAAAAATAAATACTTTAAAATCTTCATATTAATTGGTTTGTTTTTTAAGTTGAAATAGTAGAATGCTAAAGAAAATACAATGGGTTACGTTCATAGCTATAGGCGCAATGTGAATACCTAAAGGCTTAAGCCAGACCAAAGAAGAAATTATGATTATCAAAAGTACTAGAGGGTTAAATATAGCCAACCATTTAGGCAACCCCTGTTTGTTTTTCATAATCAGTAATACATATACCACAGATAAAAGGGCTATTATTATTCTTAAAGCCCAGACTAAAACCTGATAATGATCTTCATAAGATTGAAGGTAAAAGGCATAGTCAGCAGTACCTTGACTTCGCTGTAATACTTCAGCAGCAAAATATCTAGAGGATATCCAAATACCACCAATAAAAAATGCTAAAACACCTAATATCATAAGCAGGTTAGCTAAGGTTTCATTAGATTTTTTAAAAAAATCTCTAAGCCCATAATAACCAGCAAAATATAAAGGAGCTCCAAATACTGCAAAAAAATGTCCTATACTTGCTCGCTTTAAAGGTACGTGCTCTAACATACTTACTTCACCTTCTGGACCTCCAGGTAAAAAGTGCAATAAATATTCGCCAATACCAACTAGTACAGAACCCAATAGACCAAGTAGTATTAGAATTTTAATATTTCTTTTGTTGTTCATAATTAACTGTTTCTAATCAAAAATCACCGTTGTAAATTAATTGCCTTAGTAATGATGGCTAGCATCTTGGCAGTGGTTAGTACGGAAATTAATAGTTAACTTTCAATCAGTCACTTAGCCAAAACTTTTATTTTCGTTTTTAAATTAAATCAAAAACACTAAACTCAACTTTCTGTTAACGAACTTCAAACCCTTAAAAACCACTTTCTTCGGCCATTTTCACTACACCAACGGTTAGGATTAAATTAGCGAAACGGCGCTGTTCTCCCGTTTGGATAATTAGGGTAGTGTTAGGGTCTCTAATTTTGTCATAGAAAGCCCAACGTTCCATCTCATCCCAGGTTACATCTCCCAATAATTTTTTATAGGCGTCATGTATCTCTGCATTAGCTTCTGCAGGCTTTTCCATAACAATTGCACCTTGTACTGGGCAAACTTCTAGTATACCTTCAAGCACGGTAAGCGCATCTAAAAGTCCTGGACGAAAGTTAAGATGTACGGTGGTGGAGTTAGGCCCTGTCATAGCGCCAACGGGTAAATTACCATCTGCAATGACAACTTGTGCAAAATGACCAGAACGCGCAAGCGCTTCCATAATTGTTGGGTGTATTACCGGAGTCTTTAGCATAAATTTATTTTTAAAAAAAGGGTTAAAACAAAACACTAGGTGCTATTCGGCTCCTAGTGTTTTTATAGTTCTTAACGAACAATCATATTATATGTAATAAGTACCTACATATTGTAAACACCACCATTAATATCTAGTGTTGCACCAGTAATAAAACCGTCGTATTCAGATGCCAGATACAAAACTGCACGGGCTACGTCTGCTGCATTACCTGCACGTTGTATTGGAATACCGGCCGTTGTTTCTGCCGCAGATTCTTTTGTTGTATGTGTATTATGAAAAGAAGTACCAAGGATAAGACCTGGAGAGACAGCATTTACTCTAGTACCCTGAGGTCCTAATTCTGCAGATAATGCTCTTGTGAATGTTAGGATAGCTCCTTTACTGGTAGAGTAGGCTAATGACCCTGGGTGCCCACCTTTACGTCCGGCTAGTGATGCTAAGTTTACAATACTACTATTGTCATTTTTAGCTAAATAAGGAGCTGCGGCTTTCGTCACAAACATCATAGAGGTAAGGTTAATGTCCATTACCTTGTGCCAAAATTCAGCCTCCATTTCGCTCAACATTCTGCGTGCAACAAGAGAACCTGCGTTGTTAATTAATATATCCAGACCACCAAACGCTTCTGCCGTTTTTTGAACCATTGCATTTGCATCGGCTTCCTTGGTTAGGTCACCACCAATAGCAATTGCTTTTTGTCCTTTGCTGGTGGCATATTCTACCAATTGGTTTGCGGTATCAGCGCTAGAAAAATAGTGAATGGCAACATTGGCTCCGCTATCAATAAAGTGTTTAGTGATTGATTCTCCAATTCCTTGAGCGCCAGCGGTGATGAGAACATTTTTTCCAGCAATCTTATTGTTTTCCATGGTATTCCTAATTAATAAATTTGATAATCGTAGTGAAATTACTACTTGTCTCTATAGACGAACAACTTTTATTTTTTCAAATATAATTTAATAAGGCTCGTTTATATAAAAACTGAAGCAATATGTGTCATTTTTCCTAAAATCTTATATATAATAATGGCAATTGGTTACTAATAGGGATTATACTCCTAATCTTTTTATAGTAGTAAACCCAATTTCTGTTCTGGAATATTCATCAGTATAACGGAGGCAATATAAAACCTAAAAAGTAGTTTCGTCTATTGTTATTAAAAACCAACCTTCTCTTGTAAATAGCAAGCTTGCCATAGATTCTTCTTTCAAATCATGAGATTGTATCTACAATGAATTACTACTTGTAAACCATACTTTATTTTTCTACCTTTCTATAATCCCCTAATCTCATCAAAAACTAAGTTATGTTAGATAATCTTGAAGGCAGCAAGCTCAAAGATCTAAAAGCCATAAATCTTTTGGATACCTCTACCAAAAAAGAATTCGATGATATATGCAATCTAACAGCTTTCATATGCGACACTCCTATTTCATTGTCTTTTATAGTTACGGATATCCAAACACCTCTTCATCAATCATTTTGTGTTCATGCAATTAAAGTTCCTCAAGAAATTTTCATTGTGGAAGATGCGCGAAAAGATGTGCGCTTCAAGAATAATTCTTTAGTTACAGGTGCACCTAGTATCGTTTTTTATGCGGGAATGCCTTTAATAAACAAGACCGGTAGTGTATTGGGTACGCTTTGCGTTACTGATACGAAGCCGCAGAAGCTGGAACAAAAACAAATAGACGCGCTACTATCATTGTCCAATCAGGTGGTAAATATGTTCGAGCTTCATAACAATAGGGTTAAGATCAAAGAAATGGCGAAAAACCATGCTGTTGAATCTGATCGCTTAGAAAATATTATTAAGGCTACGCAAGTGGGCACTTGGGAATGGAATCTTGCTACAGACATGGTTACTATAAATGAACAGTGGGCCAGTATGTTAGGTTATACAGTTGATGAGTTACAACCAATAAATTCTAAGAGTATTCACAAGATGGTATTTCCAGAAGATATTCCCTCTGTTAATAAAATGAATGCTGCATGTTTTGAGAAAAAAGCTGACTTCTACGTGGGTGATTTTCGCTTTCTACATAAAAAAGGTCATGCTGTGTGGATTCACGATAGAGGCCAGGTCATTAGTTGGTCTAAAGATGGGCAACCGTTACTTATGGTAGGAACACATACAGACATCACGAAAGAAAAAGAAAATGAACTAGTAATTGAACAAAGCGAAAAACGATTTAAAGGGCTCGTACAGAATGGGTCTGATTTAATTGTTATCATAGACCTTGAAGGAAATTACCAATATGCCAGTCCTACTTCTATAAAAATATTAGACATTCCCCCAGAAGATTTTATAGGTAAAAATGCATTTGAATTCATACACCCTGAAGACAAGAAATTTATTCAAGAGGGTCTTTTACGTTTAAAAAATGAAAAACAATTCACTTTTAGACCCTACAGATTTAAACATGGAGACGGTTCATGGCGATGGATTGAAACTATTGTTACAAACCTGATTGATAATCCTGTCGTAGGTGGTTTGGTAGCTAATTCTAGAGATGTAACTGAACGGGTACTTACAGAAGAAAAGCTAAAAAAGAGTGAAGACTATTACAGGCTTTTATACGATTCGCAGACGAACTATGTGGTTAGGACCAATATGGATGGAAACTACACCTACGTAAATAAAAAGTTTGTTGAGGAATTTGGTTGGCTTTATCCTGATGAAGAAATACTAGGTAAAAACTGTTTGTCTTCAATTGTTGATTATCATCATCAAAAAACACACGATGTAGTAGGCCATTGTATTGCGGAGCCCGGAAAGGTTTTTAAAATAGAACTTGATAAGCCCGGTAGTGATGGCAAAATGGTTACCACGCTTTGGGATTTTGTGTGTACTGTAGATAAAGAGGGAGTCCCTACGGAAATACAATGTATAGGTCTTGATATAACCGCCCGCGTTAAATCTCAAAAAGCTCTAGAAGAGTCTGAGCAACGCTATTCAGATATATTTCATCTTAGCCCACAGCCAATGTGGGTGTATGACATCATAACTTTAGAATTTCTTGATGTTAATAGAGCTGCCATTAAGCACTATGGCTATTCTTACGATGAGTTTATGGACATGGACTTGAGAGATATTAGGCCAGAATCTGAAATACCCAAGCTTGAAGCTCCATCAAATCATTCGCAACAAAAGGGAGAATCTTATTATCACGGCGAGTTTATTCATAAAAAAAAGAATGGAAAGGAGATTGTTGTTGAAATCCGAACTAACATTCTATCTTATAAAGGGAAAGTAGTAAAAGTTGCCTTAGCAACAGATATTACCGAGCGTTATAAGCATACTCAGGCTATTGAAAAGCAGAACAAAAAGCTTAAGAAAATTGCTTGGACGCAATCGCATAGGGTCCGAGCACCTCTTACAAGTATAATGGGGTTAATAGATTTGCTAAATGCCAAAGACCAAACCGCCGATGAGAAGGAGCAAGTTTTAAAATATATAATGGATTCCGCTAAGGAATTAGATGAAGTAATCAGTAAAATAGTATCTACCACCCAACAAGACAAAATTTAAAAATTAAACTGATCCAAGTCATTTCATAATTTATTTTTTCAGCTTTATTTTGTTAGTGAATCATCATTTTCTAATAAAATACGCACCATGTTAGGCAACTTAAACAGTAGACAAATTGAGAATGTATTGTACAGTTTAATCGTTGGCAGAATTGGTTGCCATGCAGACAATAGAACATATATAGTTCCCGTAACTTTTGCTTATGATGGAAAGTATATATACGGTCACACAAAGGAAGGGATGAAAATTGATATGATGCGAAAAAATCCTATGGTTTGTTTTGAGGTTGATGACTTGGAAAATATGAGCAATTGGCGAAGTGTTATTGCATGGGGTAAATTTGAAGAGCTTAAAACTTCGGAACAACGAAAAGAAGGCATGAATATATTAATGGACAGGGTACTGCCTTTTATAACGGGCGAAACTACCATTAGTCACTCTTTAAGGGATTCACACAAAAACACTGTTGAAGCAATGCAAGGTGTTGTGTACAGAATTGAATTGACCGAAAAAACAGGGCGTTACGAAAAAATGTAAGTATTCATTTATATCATGATTCAATTTCTAAGCGAATAGGGCAGTGGTCAGATCCGTAATAATCGGTAAGAATTGCTGCAGCCTTTATTTTGTCTTTTAAAGCAGTACTCAACAAGAAATAATCAATTCTCCAACCCGTATTTCGTTCTCTAGATTTAAAACGATAACTCCAAAAGCTATACGCTATTTCGTCTGGATGCAGGTATCTAAAGGAGTCTACAAAACCAGCATTAATAATATGCGTCATTCCATCTATTTCAACTTGAGTATACCCGGCAGTTTTGTCGTAATTAGATTTATCGTTTTTTAAATCTATAGCTTGGTGAGCAACATTAAAATCCCCACAAGTAATAACCGGTTTATTTTTTTCTAGGTTTTTTATATAGTCTAAAAAATCGTCATCCCATGTTTTTCTGTAATCCAATCGCTTTAATCCTTGTCCAGAATTAGGGGTGTATACATTTACTAAATAGAAATTTTCAAATTCTGCACAGAGCACTCTTCCTTCATTATCATGCGCTTCAATACCCATATCTTTAGTAATGGAAATTGGCGCTGTTTTAGAAAGTATGGCGGTACCGGAGTATCCTTTTTTCTCTGCGGAATTATAGGATATATGGTACTTCTCGGTTAAAGTGGTCAAGGTTTTTTCAACTTCGTTATCTTGAGCTTTTGTTTCTTGTAGACAAAGAATGTCCGGGTCTAAAGTCTCAATATCTTTAAAAAAATCCTTTTTAGTAATAGCTCTAATGCCATTTACATTCCAAGAAATAATATTCATTTCCTATAATTTTTTAGTAATTAAACTCTAATTTATGCTTTACTGATTTACAACATAGGTTGTCTGCAGTTAAAGATAAGATACGTTTTAACAATGTAATAATTATCTATGATAGTTTGTCTACAAAAAAATCATTAAAAGCGAATGCCAATAATAAAATAGGGTAGGTATACCAAAATAATGATATACCTACCCTTTGAATGTATGAAGTGAAATTAAGTAAATGAAAGCCTGTGGCAAAAGAGAAAAATCGTTCTGTAATTAGTCAATACTATTATTGTTTTACCTCGCCTTTAGCCGCCCAATAGATACCACCAAATAAATGGTCTAAATACGTCTGATTTTGAAAAGCTTCTGGTTTATGGCCAAGGGTGGTATAGAAAGAACGTCCTCCTTCGTATAATTGATACCATGCTATAGGGTGATTTTCGCCCATACCTTTAAGTGGAATTTCATCATACCCTTTCTTATAATCATACGTGTTTTCGTCTACGGAAAGAAGCACGGTAATATCTTCTGATTTTAAGAGTTCAAAATTGTACCATTCCTCACTCCACAACCATTTTTCTGGTAGGTGTAGATTGGATGGAAAATTTGCATCATGATTGGTTAGTACCGCTGCTTGAAATTGGGGGTGGTCTTTAAAAACTCCGCCTATAAGATTATCGAACCAAGGATTTCTAACCTCACTATCGGAAGTGGAATGTACTCCCACAAAACCTTTACCGCTGTTGATGTGTGCTTTTAGGACTTCGAGCTGTTCGTTGGTTAAATTATCGGCATTCGCATTTAAAAATACAACCACATCGTAAGATGGTAATTTTTTGGCAAGGTCTTCGGGACTTTGCGTCCAATCAAACTTAAACTGATGTTCTGCTGCCATTTTATGAAAACCATCCACTGCATTGGGAATGCATTCATAATGCCAGGTGTCTTGTACGGTGAATAACAACACCTTAAATTGGTCTTGGGCAAAAGCCATATGGTTAAAAGTTATAATGATAAAACATGTTAATTGTAAAATTCTAGATTTCATAAGATTTACGTGTTGAGAGTGAATAACTATAAAATTTTAAAGTATAGATAGTTCCATGCAGAATTAATGCTATACCATACAGGATAATTATAGGCTTCTACTTCTGCCACAATATATTTGAGGCCTGCGGTTTCTGCGTATGTAAAGTAGAGCTCAAAGTCCATTTTGCCGCTCTGGCCCAGTTCTTCGTAATCTTTTACGTGCCAGCTTATAAACCTGTTCTTGTATTTTTTGAAGTAATCAATTGGGTCAACTTTTGAAAAATGCATCCAATACAAATCGGCTTGGAAACTAACGTATTCCGGATTGGTATTTTCTAAGAAGTAGTCATAAACCACCTGGTTCTCTATGGTCTTAAATTCATCGGAGTGATTGTGGTAGGCAAATCTAATCCCTCTTTGCATACAAAGTTTTCCAATGGCATTGTAATACTCAGCATACCTTTTCAGTTCGGCAAGGGTAGTAATTTCTTTAATTTGATTGTTTGATATCGTTAGGTATTCAACACCTGCTTGTTTGTGGTCTTCTATGCATTCTCGCCACCATTGCATCGCTTTTTTCCAAGCTTGTTTGTCATCGGAAGGGAGGTTGTAAAAGGTCATCGACCCCGTAAATTTCAAGTTATTATCTTCTACCAATTTTTTAAAATCTAAAGGGGTTAATCCATAAAAAGAGCGGTCTTTATAAACAAAGGTTTCAATATAACTATAGCCCATTCTATCAAGGTACTTCAAAGTCTCTTCAGGATTTTTTTGCATTTGTTCATGAACAGAAACCAGTTGGATGCCTATATTTTTATCTTTTGGATTTTTCTTTATATAGCGGGTTTGCCAAAGAATTTCGTTCTGTGGGTTTACGCCCTTTAAAAGAACATCGGTTTGATTCTTAAAATCAAAGGTAACCGTCATGGTTTCTTTGCCGGTAAAGTCTCGGTCTTTCATTATCCAGTCTGTTTCGCTGGTAAATCCACCTTTACCCAAGAACATATCACCTTGCGCACTTTTACCCAAAGCAAAAATTGAATCGGTCTTTGCGTCGTGCCCAATTAGCTCTGTTAAGGTATGGTTGTAGGTTTCCCCATCCTTTTGAAATACATCAACAGACATTGCGGTGTTATCTATTTTAGGATAGTTGTTCATTTTAATTAGAGGCGCGTTGGCCACACTATCCGTTTTATAATCAATGGAACTAACCCAAAACCCTACATACTGCTGCAACCTTTCCGATTGTTTTGAAATAGGCATTTGTGAGAACACAGCATTTGTTCCTATTATAAAAAGCAGTAGTATGGTTTTATGGGTAAACCGATGTAAACTAAAAATGTAATTCATCCTTTAAATCTTATGGTAGTAAATTTAAAAGAGTTGCTTGTCTATGACTATAAACCTTGAAGCTATGATTGCAACTGGTGTTGCAAATGGACAATTCTGTTTAACGGAAGCTAGCTGATAAGTCATTAGAATTGGATTGCCTATACACATTGATATGTGGATTGATAAATTCGATTGAGGCAGGGCATACACTTGCAAATAAGAAGGAATGCCACATTGATGCTATACAATGCATAATTTATTATAGAATAGGGAAAGCGTAACATTTAACTTTGAAGAATAAGTAGCTCCCTTATCAATAATGGAATCAAATTATCTGCTTTTGTAAGGGGGAGACAAAAAGCCAAAATTCACAAAAGAATCAATTTAAAAAATCGTAAAACAGAAGAATTTTTAATTATAAACATTTAAACAAATACAACTCATGAAAAATATCCTTTTTGCCGCATTGGCTATGTTATGCCTAACAAACTTTACCTATGCCCAATCTTCTGAAAAGAAAGATGGAGATGAAGCAGACACGGAGAAAATGCTTTTAACCATTTTCTTAAAACATGATCAGTCAATGAATTTAAGTGAGATTGAAGACGTCAGGACCAAACAGGGGTTTTATAAAAGTTTTCCTCCAGAAGGCGTTTCGGTCGTTAATTGGTACGTAGTAATGGGTATAGGGCAAATGGTGGTATTGGAGTTGCCGGCTTCCAAACTTAGGGACGTAAATTTGGCGATAGAAAAAACGGCTTGGAAAGCGTTCGAAACCGAATTTTATCCTACCTATGATTTGTACCCGCTTATGGAAGAAAAGTTGGACAATAAGTCTAAAGTAAGTTATTAAGTAGTGTTCTAACTCATCCAGGTTTCTCTGTAAACAGTTTAAAGCAATTTGGATGAGTTAGTAGAACTAAGTTTTTTAAAACTAGTTTTTAAGTGGTACCGCATATATTTTTCCTGCCATCATATCGGGCACTAATAATCTGTCTTTATCTTCCTCAAGATAAAAATCTGCAGCAGATTCTAGACCTTCAATAAGAACGGTAGACGTTTCGGTTTTGGGGTCTATTTTCCAAACTTTTCCATGCACCCAACTACTTACATAGTAATTACCCTTACTATCTTGTTCTACGGCGTCAGCTCCTCTAAATTCACCTTTAAGCGGACTAAGCTCACCATTTTTAGTAACTAGAAAATTACCCTTAAAAAAAGCACCTACCATAATGTTTCCATCGTTGTCAACTCCTACGCCATTAGGGTTTAGCATAAGAGGTGAAGTATCTTGTTTTATGGTAATATGCCCTTCCAAATCTACATGGTAAATACGTCCCAACTCAGGAACTTTCTCGGCTTCTTCGCTATCTAGCGGCCATAAATCATTATTAGCATCACGCATATATTGGGTAGCTCCCATATCGGCTACATACATCCCGTTTTCTTTGCCATCTAATGAAACATCGTTTAAATAGAGAACTGTTTCTGGAAAATCTGCTTTATCTACAAAAATGCTAGCGTTCCCTTCTTTATCAACTCTCCAAATACGGGTAACATCAGAGAAATACAGATTGCCATTTAAGTAGACAATTCCTTTGGGCTCATCAAAACCTTTGGCAAAAACCTTTACGCCGTTTTTGGATATCTCTACCAATTCGCCATCGCCCGGTTCTTTTGCGTTCATTACGGTTACATAATAATTGTCGTGGAAACCTTTTGTGATACTCTCAGGTTTCATGCCCACCTCAATCGGAAATGCTATCTCAGATTGCGCCTGACCTATAAAGGCGAATGTTAAAGCGATTATTAATACGACTTGCTTGATTGTCATAACTGTACTTTTTAATGTTAAATATTGATGCTTTACAAATTTAATGATCAGTAATATATGATTATGGTAATTTTGAAGCGAATACTATCAAAATTGTGTCGCGGATGGTTCTGTATCGTTCTGAAAAGAAAACATATTCTTGAAAGCCACTTCTGCAATTAGCTGAAGGGGTATTTTAGCTTTTCAGACGTTTATATTATTTCGTTGAAAACGGAAGGTTTGTAGAAGGAAGTGGTTTGGTTTTAAAATTCGTTGTCCAAGGCTATTGCAGCAAAATTGAATTTTTGGTGACGGGCTGCCTAAATGATAGATAAATGTATTGTCTCTCAGAGTCGTCGCTTTTTACGGTATAGATTTTTGGGAAAGAAAAGTTCTTCTTTAACTCCCTAAAGAGGAAAGAGAGAATCTTAGAAAATTGAGTTAGTATTCTTTTTTAATTAAGGCGCTAAAAAGATTCTCGTCTACATTACAGAAATCTGTAAAAATAATCGGAATAAAGGCGCTAAGTTGCATGGAATAAGCACTGGCTGTCACTAAAGTTTTTGGGAGTGTTATGTATGTAGAGACACTCCTTTTAAATTGCACAAATTATATAGGTTCTTTAGTGTCAGAATTACCTTTAAAAGAATAATTGTTTTATATTTAGTTTTCCAAACCTACCGTTACCATTAATGATTCATAACGAAGATTCTAGAGTAAAAATACCCTCTATATTACATCTGGTTCAATTAGGTTATCAATACCTATCATTGAAGCATGATTCATGGGACCATAGTACTAATATTTTTACCACAATATTCCAAAAGCAAATAGGTGAAATTAATCCTGGTCTATCTGAAAGCGATATTGATAAAGTCTACGATGAAGTTTCTCTTTCTTTAGAAAATGAAGACTTAGGTCGTGCTTTCTATAATAAGTTAATTGACCAATCAGGCGTTAAGCTAATTGATTTTGAAAATTTTGAAGAAAACAATTCTTTTCATGTAGTAACGGAACTGCCTTACCAAAAGGATGATGAGTCTTTTAGGCCGGATATCATTCTTTTAATTAATGGGATGCCTTTAGTATTCATTGAGGTTAAAAAACCAAATAATAGGGACGGTATTTTAGCGGAGCATAGACGAATGAAAACTCGTTTTCAAAACAAAAAGTTTCGAAAATTCATCAACCTCACTCAACTCATGGTGTTTTCTAATAACATGAAATATAGCGACGAGGATACTCAAATGTTAGAGGGTGCTTTCTATAGCACAACTAATTACCATAGACCAATCTTTAATTATTTTAGGGAAGAAGAAACCATTAACCTAGAAACTATACTAGCCCCTTTAAATGAAGAGGTTGAAAATTTTGTGCTAAAGGATACCAACTTATTGAGCATAAAAAACTCGAACGAGTATATATCCAATAAAAAACCAAATACATCCACTAACTCCATATCCACTTCACTTTTTCAGAAGGACCGGTTAAAATTTATTTTACAATATGCTTTCGCCTACGTAGAGGAAGAAAAGGGGTTGGAGAAGCATGTAATGCGTTATCCACAGCTTTTTGCTACAAAAGCTATAGAAAACAAACTAGAAAATGGGGTTAAGAAAGGTATCATCTGGCATACGCAAGGCTCGGGTAAAACGGCTTTGGCGTATTTTAATGTAAAACACCTGACTGATTATTATCAGAAGAAAAATATAATTCCAAAGTTCTATTTTATTGTAGACCGGTTAGATTTACTGATTCAGGCATCTAGGGAGTTTACGGCTAGAGGTCTAGTGGTTCACAAAATAGATTCAAGAGAGTCATTTACTAAAGATATTAAGTCAACCGAAGTAATTCACAACAATTCGGGGAAGGCGGAAATTACGGTAGTGAATATTCAAAAGTTTAAGGATGATCCGGATGTCATCAAAAACACGGATTATAATTTAAGTATTCAACGCATTTTCTTTCTAGATGAAGTTCATAGGAGCTATAACCCTAAGGGTAGTTTCTTGGCTAACTTAGAATTAGCAGATATCCATTCCATTAAAATAGGGTTGACAGGTACGCCATTATTGGGTTCTGAATATAATTCTAAGACCCTTTTTGGAGATTATATTCATAAATATTACTACAACCTCTCTATTAAAGATGGGTACACCCTACGATTGATTAGGGAGGAGATAGAGACCAACTATAAGTTGACTTTACAGCAGACCTTAGAAGAGATTAAAATCCTTCAGGGGAATGCAGATAAGAATAAAGTTTACGCTCACCATAAGTTCGTAGAGCCTATGTTGGACTATATCATAAAAGATATGGAACAGGCTAGAATTGCCATGAACGACAATACAATTGGCGGTATGGTGGTTTGTGACTCTTCTGACCAAGCTAAAATGATGCTCGAAATATTTGAGGATAAATATGCGGAAAGCACAGAATCCTCTTTAGACATGGCTGCTGAAGAACGGGCATTATATGGTGATAAAAAGAAGGAAGCTAGTGATGTGAAAAAAGCCCAGACCATTTTGTATGATGTTGGAACAAAACAAGAACGTAGAGATTGGGTGTCCGATTTTAAAGTTGGAAAATTAGATTTGTTATTTGTCTATAACATGCTCTTAACGGGTTTTGATGCCAAACGTTTAAAGAAGCTTTATATAGGTCGTAAAATAAAGTCGCATAACTTATTGCAAACCCTTACGCGTGTCAATAGAACCTATAAGAACCATAAATATGGTTTTGTAGTTGACTTTGCCGATATTCAAAAAGAGTTTGATAAGACCAACCAAGATTATTTTAATGAACTGCAATCTGAACTTGGTGATGAGATGCAGCATTATACAGATTTATTTAAATCGGCCAGTGAGATTAAGGAAGAGATAGAGGGTATTAAAGATGTACTTTTTAAGTTCAACACCAAAAATGCTACCGTATTTGGGGAGCAAATTTCAGAAATAAACGAACGCACGGAAATACGCCAAATTGCCAAATAGTGCTAAAGAGTTATATAATTTAATTCGTTTATCCGGTAATTTTGAATTGTTGGAGAAACTAGATTTTAAAAAATTGGCGGTTTTATCTAGGCTCACTAATGATAGGTTGGCGCTGATTAATACAAGAGAGGCATTAGAAAATAATGTAGGTACAGACAATATTCTGAACACGGCTTTGGAAGATGTTATTTTTGCCTTTACAAAAGTGAAGGAAGAAGAAATGGTACTGGCAGATGAGTTGAAAAATACTTTGCAGCGCACTCGTGAAATGCTAGGAGGTAACTTTGACCAAAAAGACCCGGTCTTTATTTCTTTAAAGGAAGAATTAGAACGACTCTTTAAAAAGAAAAATCTTAGTGAGGTCACCAAAGAAGAAATGGAAGCCAACATCAAAGCTTTAAATGCCATATATGATAGTGCTAAAAAGCTAGAGCGTGAAAACCAATTGCTTAGAGCTAAGTATGAGTATGACGCCAAGTATGCTCGCATTCATAAACGATTAATGGAAAAAGACCCTTTAACAGATAATGAGCGTAAATTATTTGATGCTTTAATAGGATTAAAGACGGCGGTAGATAAGGAGATAACACAAAATTCTAAAATCTTAGAGAATGAGAGCTATGTAGAAAAAATGGTAATGCGATTAGTTGTAAACCAATTTAAAAAGGAGCAACAAATAGATATTAATACTACCGATGTAAGACGTATCAACCGTATTATTGTAAAAGAATATATGAACGAATACAATGGCTTTGTAGCCTAAAATATAATATGACGACCACAGCACAATTTGAAACCCAAACCAAAGCACTTATAGACGATCTTAAAAATGTGTGTAGAAATTATGGTTTAGGAAATGACACTTACGAGTTTGCAATTATTACTCAAGTATTTTTATATAAATTCTTAAATGATAAATATGTTTACGAATTAAAACAACTCGAACCAGTTTTGGCTATAGCTGAAAATTTTGACGAGGCACTTGAACAGATACCTTTGGGTGACTTAGAATTGTTAAGCATGCAGATAAGTAAAAACACAGCACGAATTGCTCCTAAAAACTTGTTATCGAACTTATTTAAACAGCAAAATCAACCTAATTTTGCATCTATTTTTGATAATACTTTAGTAAGTATTGCTAAAGATAATATCGATATTTTTTCAGTTCTTTCAGAAGGAGGAGAAAAAGTAGTCTTGTTTGAAGCTCTAAGTAATCACGTAACCGATAATAAAGATTCTTTTTGTAAAGCACTTGTAAATAAAATGGTTGCTTTCAGTTTCGAGCATATTTTTACCGAGAATTTTGATTTTTTTGCTACTATTTTTGAATATTTAATTAAAGATTACAATTCAAATAGTCGTGGAACTTATGCCGAATATTTTACACCTCATGCAGTTGCTAAAATTATGGCAGCTTGTTTAGTTACAGATGCTAATATAACTAATGTAACTTGTTATGACCCAAGTGCTGGATCTGGAACGTTATTAATGAATTTGGCTCACGCCATAGGTGAAGATAAGTGTACCATTTACTCACAAGATATTTCGCGAAAAACGTCTGCATTGCTGCGACTGAATTTGATTTTAAATAATCTAGTACATTCCATACCAAATATTATACAAGGTAATACTATTTTAAGTCCTTATCATAAACAAGAGAACGGACAAGTAGAACAGTTTGATTATATTGTTTCTAACCCACCATTTAAGCTAGATTTTTCTGATTACAGCGCAGATTTAGACAGTAAAACCAATAAAGAACGTTTTTTTGCTGGCATTCCCAATGTGCCAGCAAAAAAGAAAGATTCTATGGCGATTTACTTGTTGTTTATACAGCACATTATGCACAGCCTTAAAGCAAAAGGTAAAGCTGCTATTGTAGTGCCTACAGGGTTTATAACCGCACAATCTGGTATCGATAAAAAAATAAGACAAAAACTAGTAGAAAGTAAAATGCTAGCAGGTGTAGTATCTATGCCTTCTAATATTTTTGCAACCACAGGAACAAACGTTAGTATTTTGTTTTTAGATAAAACCAATACAAAAGATGTGGTATTGGTAGATGCTTCTAAATTAGGAACCAAGGTAAAAGAAGGTAAAAACCAAAAAACGGTTTTAAGCCCTGAAGAAGAACAACATATTATAAATGTTTTTAATACGAAAGAAGCCAAAGACGATTTATCGGTTGTGGTAAGTTATGACGAAATAAAAGCCAAAAATTATAGCCTAAGCGCAGGACAATATTTTGAAGTTAAAATTGAATATATAGATATTACTGCGAAAGAGTTTACTTTTAAAATGAAGGGGTTTGAAAGTAATTTGGAAAGCTTATTTGTGGAATCTAAAATTCTCGAAGAAGAGATAATTAAGCAATTAGAGGATATTAAATATGACGCATAGATTTAATAAAACCTCTTTGGGAGAATTGCAAAAACAAGGGTTTGCTGATGTACAGACAGGTCCATTTGGCACAGTGCTTAAAGCTTCTGAATTTTCTGATATTGGAGTCCCTGTAATTTCAACCGGTGAAATAAGAGAAGGGTTTGTTCAATTATCACATAGGACTCCATTTGTACCAGAGAGAGTAACTAACAGGTTGCCACAATTCGTTTTGCAATTGGAAGATATAGTATTTGGACGAAAAGGAGCGATTGATAGAAATGCAATAATTAAAAAAAATCAAGTTGGTTGGTTTCTTGGTTCAGATGGAATTCGATTAAGACTGTCAAAGGAAATTAACAGCAAATTTATCAGTTACCAACTTAGGCAAAATGCAATAGGAAAATGGTTGTTGCAAAATAGTACTGGCTCTACTATGCCCTCATTAAATCAAAAAATCTTAGATAGATTGCCGCTTTGGCTACCATCCATAAATATCCAAGATGATATAGCTGATATATTAACATCATTAGACGCCAAAATTGAAGTCAACAAGAAAATAAACCATGAGTTAGAAGCGATGGCAAAAACGCTTTACGATTATTGGTTTGTACAGTTCGATTTTCCAGATGCTAATGGTAAACCTTATAAATCATCTGGTGGCAAAATGGTTTTTAATAAGGAATTGAAACGTGAGATTCCTGAGGGTTGGGAGGATGGAGTACTTACAGATATAGCCAATATCACAATGGGACAATCGCCTTCAGGAAGTTCATATAATGAAGATGGAATAGGAACCGTTTTTTATCAAGGTTCTACAGATTTTGGTTCAAGGTTTCCTACAGTTAGAAAATATACAACAGAACCATCTCGAATGGCAGAAGAAAATGATATTTTACTTTCAGTAAGAGCACCTGTTGGAACTTTAAACCAAGCAATGGAAAGCTGTTGTATTGGACGTGGTTTAGCTGCGTTAAGAGAAAAAGAAGGTTCTATTTCTTTTTTATGGAGCCAAATGGAATATTTTAAGCAAATTTTTGATAGAAGAAATACTTCAGGAACAACATTTGGCTCTATCACAAAAGTTGATTTATTCAATTTGAAACTTTGTATTCCTAATAAAGATGTCTTAAAACAATTTAAGAAAATAGCTGATCCTTTTCATGATAAAATAGTAGTTAACTCTAAAGAAAACCAAAAACTCTCAGAGCTTAGAGATTGGTTGTTGCCTATGTTAATGAATGGGCAGGTTACTGTTGGTGAGGCAGAGCAGGAGTTGGGTATGGTTGCGGAGGAGAATGCTAAATATGATAGTTTATGAGGTTAGCTGCTGTTTATTTACCAAAAAATGTCTTACCACACTTGTTCGGAAAGGACCATGAAGGAATTACTCTAAATTTTGGAGGAATTAACAATTATGATATCGTTGAGACTAGTAAAGCAATTGAAGTTAAAATAGAGTCAGTAAACGAAAATTTTATTCCGGATTTTTGGGGAGAAGATATATCTAATATTTCAGCGATTGTTGGTAGAAATGGTATTGGTAAAACAAGTATTTTAAGAGCATTACATTCGGATGGTGACAAAAAAAAGAAGGATGTATTTTACTTATTCGAAGAAACTGAAGAATCATGGTTTTACTACAATGAATTAGAAAAAAAAAATGTAACCTCTGATTTTGAAATAAAAGAAATAAACTCTAATGCCTTAAGTTCTGTTAAGCAATACTATACACCAATTGTTGATATTGAACAAATAAATACTTTATCGCAATTAGGACTTGTTTCTACAGGTGAAGAAAATCTTGATCAACTTTATCTAAAGCAGTTACTTCAAGATGTCATTTTGTTAAATGATCCTGTAAAAAAAACACTAAAGGAGGTTTATCCAGATTTTCCAGAGTATAAAGAACTTGAAATTAAGATTGCTCAACACCGAAAATTTAATTTCAAAAACCTTTATGCCTCGGCTAATTTGGGCAGTCAAGATAGATCAACAGTATTAAAAACTTATATAGAATCTGATATTGAAGATTTAGATTCAAAAAAATGGGATAATATTCTAAATAGTAAAGATTTTATTAAAGACAATTTTTTAAAAAGATATATCGCTATTATAAATGATTCGGGATTAAATTCTTTATTTGATAGAATTTGGGAGTTAGAGGAATATAAGAATTTAGATGATTCACAAAATATTCATAACAGTAATAATTTCATAAAAAACTTTGAAGTTACATTATTCTCTTATTTCATTGTTGACGCTACTTTCCCTCAAACACCTTTTCAAGGGACAGGGAATTTTCAAACCATTATTGAAAAGGAATCATTTGAAGATAGATTTAATGCTTTCTTCGATTTATACATGGTTAGTATTTATGGCATAGTTAGAGATATTATTCAAAATAAGCTAAAACGAGTTTCTATTAAAGATTATGAGTTAATAAAAGGTATAATTAATGAGGATATCCATAAAAAGTGGACTGAAAAAGGTTTTAAATCGTCTGATGCAGTTGAATTAATGCTAAGGTATTTAGAGAGATTCAAAGTCTTTTTTGATCTTTATCAGAATATAATAGATATCATTTCAGAAAATAAATTTGAGATCAAGGAAGAATCTTTGGTTTATAATATTGAAGAGCACAATGAGGAAGATTTTTATAATTTAATTGCGAATTATAACAAAGTTATAGGAGAGACCAGTGGCTTTGTTTATTCATTAGATTTACTTTCTATAAGATCTAGATACCCCTTATCTTCAGGTGAAAAAGCATTACTTAATTTCTTTGCTAGAATCAATGACAGGATAAATAGACAAAACGCATCTCACCAACCAATATTTAATTATTATTTGCTTTTACTTGACGAACCAGAGCTAGGTTATCATCCAGTGTGGAAGAGAAAATTTGTTGATGCTATTACTAAATCAATCCCCGTTTTATTTAGTAAACTTAATCCAAATAGAAATTTATTCGATACGGAGTCTGCTGAGTTTAGTGATTTAAAAACTCAGATTATTTTTACTACCCATGATCCTTTAACCTTATCAGATATACCTATTGATAATGTCACTTTTATAGATAGAAATATCACTGAAAATAAGTCATTAATTATAAATCGTAATGAGGATGTTGATTTAGCAACATTTGGCGCAAATGTTCACGATCTTTTAGCTCATAGTTTCTTTTTAGACGATGGTTTCATGGGAGAGTTTGCTAAAGAAAAGATTCAGGAAACAATTGATAATTTGAATTTTGAAATTCTAAAAAAAGAAATAATAGAACTTAAAGATAGTCAGAAATCAATCAATAAAGAGTCATTAGAAAGAAAAGAAAAAGAATTTAAGGATTTGGAGGAAAAACTCGTTCCTAGGGAAAGTCAATATTTAAAATCAATAATAGAGATTATTGATGAACCGCTTTTAAAATATAAAATGCAGGAAATGTTCTATGAAGCATTCCCTGATGAAATTGACAGAAATGATGCACTTTCTAGGGCAAAGCGAATTTTAGATGATGCGGGGCTCAATATTAATGACCTAAAAAATGATATAGAATGATTTATTTAGGTAATCAGATTTATGCATTGGATGAGTATAGCAAGGTAGTAATTTGCTGGCTTAATATTAAAATTAGAGGTAGGTCTGGTTATAATTGCGGTATTTCTACATGTTCTTTGTGTAATGGAACCGGAAAAAAAAGAAAGGGATTAGATAAAGAGTTTAGAGATTTGTTTACAAGTAAGGTCATAGAAGAAATCATAAAAGGGAAGCCTCCAATAATTTTTGCCCTTTTAAATAGATTGCAAATTATATATACTTCTATCCCCGGAAAAACAAAACCTGATTTTAAAAAGTATAGCAAAGAATTATTTTTAGATTCAGGCTATACAAACTGGTTCTTAAATGAGAAAAAAAACTACTGGTTAGCTGACTTATTAAATCAACACACTTGTACTTACTGCAACAGAGAATATATTTTCGTTTATAAAAATAAGGCTGGTGGCAAAGGTATGGTTCCACAATTTGATCATTGGTTCTCTAAAACTGATTATCCTTTGTTGGCCTTGTCATTTTATAATTTAATTCCATCCTGTGCTACTTGTAATACAATTAAGTCTGCTGCAAAATTTAATCTGCAAGATTTTTTAAATCCATATGTTGATATAAATATATCTTCAACATATAGTTTTAGCTATCTCCCAACGGGTGTTAATTCTAATAAAATTGTTTTTAAAAAGATGGGTGTGTTTACGAAAGGTATTAACACCGTCAATGCATTAAATCTTCCGTTGATTTATGAAGGTCATTCAGAAAAAGAACTTCAAGATTTAATTGATTTAAAATATAAATATTCCAAAAATTACTTGAATATTTTGTTAGAAAAGACTTTTGGTGATCTCAAAATTTCAGAGCAAGAGAGGTTTAGATTGATTTTTGGTATTGAAATTACTGAAGATAACTATCATAAACGTCCACTAAGTAAGTTTAAGAGAGATATTTTAAAAGAGCTAAAAGTTATTAGTTGATATATGGTTTTAGGGGATACTACTAAATTATAAATCAACTCATTAACGATATAGTAGCTGAAATTACGGACAAATCCATAAATCATTCTTAGGGCTATAAGTTTGTATTCAATACTAAAACCTTAGAAAAGTATGAGAATAATATTAATGAAGTTTATGATAGAGAAGCATTTTTTGATCTATTTGAAAAGCTAGAAGAAATGAAAAATCACTGTCTTTACTGGTTTGAAATTGAGGATAAAGAAAAAAGAGATACACTTATAGAGTTATTAAATAACTATAGAGAGAATAAAAATAACGAAGGTTATAGAAATGTTCCGGCTAAAGCTTTAAAAGCGTACGAGGGTTCTCAAAGCAATGTAATTTACGTTGGAATTAGGACAGGTAAGGGAGAAAAAACAAAACAAAAACATTCTAATATTGCTGGGCGTATTAATCAACATTTAGGTTACTATGGTACGGATGCAACACAGGGGTTACAATTATCTAGCTATGCCAGTGGGCTTGATATTAATTTAACTTTGAAAGTATTTGAGTTTAGTAATTTACGAGATGATTATTTAAAGCTTTTAGAAAAAGCAGTTGCTAGGCATTTTAAACCACACTGCGGCAGACATTAAATGTTTAACAGTTTATACAAATTATACAGAAACAGTAGTATTAAGAATCCATTAGAGGATTTTAATACTGAATCTTTTGCGGGCATTCTCAAAATGTACCCTGATATTTGTGCTGCTTTTTGTTCAGGGTTTTTGAATCTGCCAGAAGAGGAGTATACAGTTGATACACAATATTTTCAGGATATACCCAACGAACACAATTGCTTTATAGACTTAGTTTTTATTGGCGATACTAATGTTTGCTTTGTAGAAAACAAAGTTGAATCTTCAGAAGGAGATAAACAGTTGGAACGTTATGCTAAAGCGTTAATTAAACATCATGATGGAAAAGGCAAGTATTTACGGTATTGCACAAAATATTCTGACCCTAAGAATATTAATGAAGATTTTCATAAAGACAATGTTGACTTTTCCCAATTTAGATGGTATGAAGTAGCAAAATTTTTACAAACATTTGAAGATAAGCCAGTAGTAAATTTATACTTAGAATTTTTAAAAGAACATAAAATGGCCCAAGACAACACTTTAAGGAGCGATAATCTAATTGCTATGGAAAGTATGCGAAAAACTATTGAAATTGTTGAATTTCATATAGAAAACAGCAAACCGGAATTTACCAAGAGATTTGGCAAAGTCAATTATAACAAGAACTTTAATTGGGACCAAATTAGAAATCACAATAGAATTGTGTACTCGGTGGAGAAGGTGTTGCTATCAAAGACGGGCAAATTATCCGAAATATTATATGGTATTAAGTTTGAAAATTTAAAAATGTTTACCCGAGTACTTGTGAATAAAGAACATGAACATTTTACAACCTATGTTAATCTTGGAAATTCTTCAGGATTTAAAAAAATTGAATACGAAATCGGTACTGTTTTTCAATTGGAAGAGGACTTGGGTAGGTTTCTAAACAACGAAAATGCGGATAAAGAAATTCAAGATTGGTTTACAAGTAGTTTTGAGAAATTAAAGGATTTTATCAATCAGGATAAAGAGTTGCCATGGAATTTAACAAGATAATATCTGTATAGTTTAAACCATTGTCGAAATGTTGAAGATTAAGCACGCAGAGAATACAGGGTTCAATAAAGTATTATAATTATGATTGATTACGAAGATTATGAAAAGGAAGTATATCAATGGTTTATGCAGAAACATGAAGCAGACCCAAATTTTACATTTTCTGTTAGAGTAAAAGGTTCAAAAGGCTCAGAATTAGACTATTTCATTGGCACGAAGAAATCTAATTATTTTGCAACTACTTTTTGGACTTTACCAATAGCATACCCAGGTTCTTCCAGTGATTGCATCAATCTCATATTTGATTCTAATAATGACGTTTATGAGTATCATTTTGAATTGAAGCAAACAAACTCACCACACAACAGCCAAAACCAATCAGTTTTAAACTTCCTTAGAATTTTAGAAGGTATTTCAATTAATACATTGAATACTAAACCAAGCGCTGAGAACAACAAGATTTTTAAATTGGAAATTGGTCAAAGACAAGAGAGATATACTTCTTTAGAAAAAATGCTAATTGATATTTGGAAAGACTTAGAAGTCTTAATGCCAGTGGTAGATAAAGCTATACTAAAGGAAAAAGAAAACAACCCTGAGTTTGTGGCACATCGTATTACTCCAAAAGAGTTTAATAAAATGCAAGGCAAGTTAGAAAGTAGGTTTAAGAAGTATAATCATAGAAAGAAGGATGAGGAACGGTCTGAAGCTGTTCGTAAGAGTTTTGCTATATGGTTAGACAAGGTTGAAAGTAGTAAAAAGGCACAATCTTATTTAAGGGCTATTGATATTTTAAATGAGATATTACGGATAGATATCTATGCCATTAAAGACATAGCAGAACTTACGGAACTATATCAAGATTTATTAGAGAATCAAAGAAAACAAAACGGAAAGTATCATTATGAAAAAGCACCTTCTTATGGAAGAGATAGGTTTTTTTCTGCTGCTATAAAGGAGTTTATTCAATTTACAAAAGAAGGACATGGCATTGCCACGTATACACAGAAGATTAAGCCCCCGAAACAGTCACCTATAAATTCTATTCTTTACGGCCCTCCTGGAACTGGTAAAACATATAAGACCATTAATAAAGCATTAGAATGTTGCGGAGTAGATATTAGTGGCCTAAATCGAGAGGAATTGAAATTTCGATTTGATAGTTTAGTTTCAGAAGGACGAATAAACTTTACAACTTTTCATCAGAGTATGTCTTATGAAGACTTTGTAGAGGGTATAAAGCCAATAGAACCAGAAAATGAAGGAGACCCTATTATTTACCGTGTTGTAGAAGGGATTTTTAAGAGGCTTTCTATTCAAGCAACTTTTTCACTGAGCAGAGAAAAGGAATCGTTAGCATCGGAAAATGTACTTGATTTCTCTTTAGCATTTGATGATTTTGTTCAAGAAATTGAAGAAAAGCTGGCTTCCGAAGAAATAATAGAGTTAATTACCAAAAATAAAGGAAAGGTGTTGGTAGAAGGTATTTCTCAGCAAGGAAACCTTATACTTAAACATCCAGGGAAAGGAAACACTTACACAGCATCCAAACAGCGGTTATCACGCTTGCATGCAGCTTTTCCAAATTTAACTGAAATTAATAATATTGACCAAGAGTTTAGATCTGTAATAGGAGGCAGTAACTCTACAATAAACTGGGCCGTTTTAAACGCAATTCGCCAAAATATTTTTGTATCTAAAAACAGCAATAGGGTTGATAGGAAATTTTCATGGGAAGATAAGATTCAAGTTGTAAAATCTCTCAGTAAAGAAGATTATAAAGACAAAACAGGAGAACCTTATGTGTTAATTATTGATGAAATCAATAGAGGTAATGTTTCAGCAATTTTTGGAGAATTAATAACGCTATTAGAACCTGATAAACGTTTAGGAGCTGCTGAAGAAATAAGAGTAAAATTACCTTATTCCAAAGATGAATCATTTGGCGTGCCTTCTAACCTTTACATCATTGGCACAATGAACACGGCAGACAGAAGCGTTGAAGCACTGGATACGGCATTAAGAAGAAGGTTCATTTTTGAAGAGGTTATGCCTGAACCAGAACTGCTAAATGATATTGAATTTGAAGGTTTTAATTTACAGGAAGTCTTGGAGGTAATTAATCAGAGAATAGAGCTTTTGTTAGATAGAGACCACACCATAGGTCATTCCTATTTCATTAAGCTAGAGAGTGGTGATACAGAAGGACTATTAAGTGTGTTTAAGAATAATATTATACCGCTTCTTCAAGAATATTTTTATAATGATTATGAAAAGATAGCTTTAGTATTAGGTAGTGGATTCGTAAAGGAAAAAGACATCGTCAAAAACATTTTCCCAAAGTTTAAGAATATTGAAGAGCCTGAAAGCAATATCACCTTTGAACTTAGTAATACTATAGAAGATATAGAAACTGCCGTTCAATTGTTATTGGGTGCGGTAAATGAATAAGCGTAAGAACATATTGCAGGTTTTTGAACACAGTACACTACGTATTGGACAAAACTATGACAAGGTACGTTTTGAAGAAAAACACTTCAATGCTTTGGCAAAGCTAAATCAGCTCCACAATGATAAATATTTTACTCTAAGGCATAAGAGCATTAAATTCTCGCAGTATGTAGGCGTTATTCAGATTGATGGTTTAACTATAGAGATTCTTCCAAAGATAGATGGTGCCTCTTCCGATGAGTCTTTGTGGCAGCAAGTGCTTATCCAAATGCTGAAAGCTACCAAACGCTTAAAAGTGAACAAAGTTGGCAATGCCAACGTAAACAAGCAGCAAATACACCTGCTAGATATCTATTTTAAATGGTTTTTAAGCGAGATTCAGTTACTGGTTCATCAAGGTTTAATAAAGCAATATAGAGTCAGTACGGGTAATGTAAAGGCGCTAAAAGGGAAGCTAGAGTTCGCGGCTCATATTAATCAGAATTTAATTCACAAAGAACGTTTTCATACGTCTCATCAAGTATACAATCATGATCATCAAATTCATCAAATTTTAGCACTGGCTTTAGATATAATAAGTCAGTTTTCAACAGGAACACATTTGTATTCTAAGTGTAAACAGGTTCAGGCTAACTTTCCTGAAGTTTCTAAGATTAAAGCAAGTAAAGACACCTTTGAAAGGTTAAGTACTAACAGGAAGACACGCCCGTATAAAACCGCATTAGATATTGCCAGGCTCATTATACTAAACTTTGCTCCTAATGTTTCAAGTGGTAAAGAGAAAATGCTTGCACTGTTGTTTAATATGAATGATTTATGGGAGGAGTATGTTCTGATAAAATTGAAAGCACTTGATATTGAAGGTTTAGAAGTCAAAGGTCAGGAATCAAAATCTTTTTGGAACAGCACCAGTATTAGACCTGACATTGTTATTCATAAAGGGGACAAGACCTATGTAATAGATACCAAATGGAAAAATATAGGCGGTAGTAAACCTTCTACACATGATTTAAGGCAAATGTATGTCTACAATGAATACTGGGATTCACTCAATGCACTATTGTTATATCCAGCATTAAAAACTGAAGAACCTGATTTCATAGCTTTTGAGGGCGAAGAAAAACATCAATGTGCTATTGGTAAATTAAATATTCTTAATGGGGATAAACTTAATGATAAACTGGGGGATGAAATAATGGAGTGGTTTTCTTGAAATATTCTAGCAGTGGTATATTTTTCTTTGTTATGACAGATTGGTCAATTACTCTAGGTATACTGATGTTATGGGCATAGGTTGCGCTGGTATGGAGATAGTATGGTTCAACTAGAATCTAATTTTTTACTATTTGTATTAATATCAGAGTATTCTACACATTACATTTAAAGTAGGTAAAGTATTACATTATATTTACATTTTAATCTAATGTAAACTATAAAAGTAACTAACCCTATGAAGTATTTCGCCCCGAATTACGTTTCTTTTTTTACTCTCGTATCCTTTTTTCTAATTGGTTGTTCTAAAGATGAATATCATCCGGATAATTCTATTTATGAGGAAATTCCAATAGAAGAAACTCCATTAGAAGGGATTACAATAAATGGAGAACTGGATGTTCCCACCTATTACTATGATAATCAAGGTCCACATAAACATAAATCTCAAAGCTTAACAGCAAAAGATGTTGGGTTTACTGAAACTTTTGAGTCCGGTTCAAAAGGAAGCTATGCCGGAGGTAGTGTAAGTTTATCCCCTTCGGGAGATTGGTATCTTGATGATGCCCTTTTAGGTTCTTTAACGAATGACCGAAAGTTTGGGTCTAAGTCCGTAAGAATTAGAAATAGCGGTTCATTAACCATGAGTTTTAATATGGATAATGGAGCTAGCAGTATTCTTGTTCGTCATGCTGCCTACGGTAGTAATGGAGCATCTAATTGGAGGTTGGTATCATCGTACGATGATGGTGTAACCTGGTATTTTGTTGGAGACACGATAACCACAAATTCCACGACATTGAATACGGTTACATTTGAGGTGAATGATACCCAAAGTGTTCGGTATGGTATTTACAAAATTTCTGGAGGTTCTAATAGAATCAATATAGATAATATTGAAATTGATGTAGATACATCAGGTGGAGGGGATAGTCCATCTATGGATAGCAACCTTACTTTTGGAAATCCCTCAGATGCTGCTTCTTCTCCCGATAATTATTTCCTTTCTAAACCAGATTTCAGCCTTTCATATAATAATAGCAACGGAACCGCCAACTGGGTTAGCTGGCATTTGAGTACGGCATGGACGGGTACAACTTCAAGATGTAACTGTTTCAAGTCGGATACAACTTTGCCTAGTACTTTCTTTAGAGCAACAACCAGTGACTATACCAATTCTGGGTTTGATAGGGGCCATTTATGCCCTTCGGCGGACCGAAATGGGAGCGAGGACTCAAATGAGAATACTTATTATATGACCAATATAGCACCACAAGCCCCGGACAATAACCGTAGGTCATGGGCCAATCTTGAGAGTTATTTACGTTCGCTGACTTTAGAGGGCAATGAAGTCCATATTATTTCTGGGGTTGTTGGCACCGGTGGAACGGGAAGTAATGGATCTGCAAATACCATATCAAATGGAGAAATAAACGTGCCGGATTCTTTCTGGAAAGTAGCGTTAATTTTACCTAACGGTAGTAATGATATTCAACGTGTGACCACATCCACAAGGGTAATAGCTGTACTGGTACCCAATGACCAAGATATAAATACGGATTGGACACAATTTAAAACTACAGTAGATAATATAGAGAACTTAACGGGGTATGATCTTTTAGAGAATATATCCGATACTATAGAATCTGTTTTAGAGTCTACTGTGGACACTGAACCGTCAGTTTAGCAAGCAGGTTTTTTTAATTGAGGGAGATTTAATTTAGCATAGGTGACTACTTAGGGTGCTTCATGGGTACAACTAAATAAAAAATCAAAAGCCTCTTATAATGAAATTCCCTGCACTTTTGGCTCTGATTGTATTCTGGTTCAGGTTTTGTGCTGATTAGATCTGCAGACCACGCAAAGACATTCTCACTGGCCTTGTCATTCGTTTGATCTGTAAAAGATTTGGTATAGAATGGACTATAGCCTTCTGTTGAGAGTTTTAGAAGATTGTATTGGTAGGCAGAAATATTGGTAACCTGTCTGCTTGCCCTGAAAAATATGGACATAAAAAAACGGTTTAGAATGAACTAAACCGTTGTTTTTTTAATGGCTCTAAGCCTTGTAGCGAGAGGGGGGCACGATCCCCCGACCTCCGGGTTATGAATCCGACGCTCTAACCAACTGAGCTACCTCGCCGCATAATTATTTTGATAACGGCTGCAAATGTAAAGTTTATTTCTTGTTCCTCGGCAATACTTTGATAAAATTATTCTATCTCTTTTATTTTTTTATCATAAGGAAATCTATATATTGCCCATCGTAAACACTAAAGAATGGACGATAAAATAAAATTTGAACTAGAATTTGTAATACAAGCTTCACCACAATTGCTATACCAATACTTATCGACCCCATCAGGTCTTTCAGAGTGGTTTGCTGATAATGTGAATTTGAAGGGTGAAGTGTTCAGTTTTATATGGGACGGTTCTGAAGAAGAAGCCAAATTATTAAAACGTAAAAGTGACGAGTTTGTGAAATTCTCATGGGTGGAAAATGATGACGATTCGTTTTTTGAATTGAAAATAATCGTAGATGAAATTACCAAAGATGTTTCACTTTTTATAACTGACTTTGCAGAAGAAGACGAAGTAGATGAAGCAAAAATGCTTTGGACTAATCAAGTAACGGATCTTAAACAGGTTTTAGGCTCTAAGTAATCGTATTCTTCTAATATCACCTTATATTTGGTCCCGATAATCATCGGGACTTTTTTTATGGTTAATTACAACGGAAATCTACTAGAGGAAAATACACAATTTTTAGACCACCAAAACAGGGGCTTACGCTATGGCGATGCTCTTTTTGAAACCATGAGAATGGTTAACGGAAAACTGTTCTTTTGGGAAGACCATTATCTTAGGTTAATGGCCTCTATGCGCGTATTGCGAATGGAGATACCTATGGATTTCACAATGGAATTCTTGGAGTCAAAAATTAGTGAAACGGTTGAAGCAAACAGTTTGTCTAACTCTCAGGCGCGCATCCGCTTTACCGTTTTTAGGGAAAAGGGAGGTTTATATTTACCTACCACTAATGAAATTAGCTACTGCATAGAAGCTCTGCCGCTTAAAAATCCTTTTTATGTGCTTAGTGAAGATGCTTATGAGGTTGAGCTCTTTAAGGATTTCTATGTTAATGCAGATATGTTATCAACCTTAAAGACAAACAACAAAATCATAAATGTTGTAGGTAGTATTTTTGCCAAAGAAAATGACTATCAAAATTGCCTTCTCTTAAATAGTTCAAAACAAGTAATTGAAGCTTTGAACGGGAATATCTTTTTAGTTAAGAATGGTGTGATAAAAACGCCTCCTTTAAAAGATGGTTGCCTAAACGGAATCATCCGTAAAAAGTTGATAGATATTCTTGGTAAAATTGAAGGGTATAAGTTTGAAGAGGCCTCAATATCTCCTTTTGAACTTCAAAAGGCAGATGAGCTGTTTATTACAAATAGCATTGCGGGCATACAACCCATTACAAGGTACAGAAAGAAAGAATTTGGAAGTACTGTAGCAAAAGAGCTTTTGGGTAAGCTAAACGCCACCGCAAGGCTTTCATAGCAGAAAGAATAGGGGAGTACCTAGTTTAAACTTGGATTTTCTGGAGAATTTGACCAAAGAAGGTAATCTCCTCCTAATTCTACCATTTTTTCTTTCCAAAATGCTTCGGATGATTTATGGATTAATGCACTATCATAATCGTTCTCTACAACCACCCATGATTTGGATAATAACTCTTTATCCAGTTGAAGTGAAGACCAACCGGAGTAACCAAGGAAAAAACGAATGTCTTCCTCTGAGATAACTTTCTGATTTATAAGATCTATAGTGTCCTCAAAATCACCGCCCCAAAAAATACCATCGGAAATCTCAATGCTATTGGTAATCAATTCTGGAACTTTATGTATAAAGTAAAGGTTGTCCTGTTCTACAGGGCCACCGTTGTAAACTTGAAAAGGTATCTCGATCTCGTTTATAAGTTCGCCAATGGTGTACTCTAATGGTTTATTTAAAATAAAGCCAACTGAGCCCTCTTTATTATGTTCCGCTAAGAGAACTACGGAGCGATTAAAGGATACGTCTCCGGTCAAGGTTGGTTCTGCAATAAGGAGCTTGCCCTTTTCTGGTTTTAGGTCTACCATAATTATATGAACTAATGATAACTAAAATAAGACATTTCTTATAAAAAGCAAGTATGAATAAAAAAAAAGCGTCTACAATGTAGACGCTTTTTAATATTAAGGCTAGTAAGACTAGTTTACTGAATTAGCCAATTCAGATCCTGCTTTGAACTTTACAACGTTCTTAGCTGCAATCTGGATAGTTTTACCTGTAGAAGGGTTTCTTCCTTCTCTTGCATTTCTTTTAGATACTGACCAAGATCCAAAACCAACTAAAGAAACTCTGTTACCTCCTTTAAGAGATCCTTCAACATTTCCTAAGAAAGATTCCAATGCTTTTTTTGCTGCGGCTTTTGTGATGCCGGCGTCTGCTGCCATTGCATCGATCAATTCTGTTTTGTTCATAATTTAATTAATTAATTGTTGTTAAACGTATTTTAATGTTAAACAAATTTATAGGGATTTCCTTCCAACGCAAGTAAAATGGGGGGAAATCACTGTTTTTGTTAATAACTATGGGTGTTTGTTGATAAAGTAGGGGTTTTTTTACGCTTCTCGCAGCCCAATGATACCAAGGCTTTACAACATTTGGGCATTTTTTTGCAAGTTTAGACCATTTAGAACATCCTGAATCTTCATTTTTCTCTTACCTGGCAACTGTATTTCTAGTAGGTTTATGTACCCACCAGCTACCGCAACTTTAAGTTCTTTTTTTGTGAATTCTATTTCTCCTACATTTAATTGGTGGTCAGCTATTTCTTTCTGGGTATCATATATTTTTACAAATACCTTCTCCTCTCCGTTTACTAATGTAGTCCATGCACCTGGATAAGGACTCAATCCTCTTATATGGTTAAAGACATCATCAATAGATTTCTTCCAATCAATTTCACAAGTATCTTTATGTATTTTAAAAGCTTCTTTTAATTCTTTTGAAATAGGCTGTGCAATTGTGGCAACAGGTCCTTTGGCAATAGCTTTTACCGTTTTTAGAACAAGATCGGCACCTATGACCATTAATTTGTCATGTAGTTCTCCTGCAGACATGTTTTCTTCTATGTCTGTACAGTCTTGTAATATGATTTCTCCGGTATCTATTTTATCATCTATAAAGAAGGTAGTTACTCCTGTTTCTTTTTCTCCGTTGATGATAGCCCAGTTTATTGGGGCTGCACCTCGGTAATCTGGTAAAAGGGAAGCATGAAGGTTGAATGTTCCATACTCGGGCATTGCCCATACCGCCTTTGGCAACATGCGAAAAGCAACCACAATTTGAAGGTTTGCATTCAAGGCCTTCAATTCAGCTAGGAAATCTTCATTTTTAAGATTGGTGGGCTGTAGTACTTTTAATCCGTTTTCTAGTGCGTATTTTTTTACGTGAGATTGTTGCAGATTTCTGCCTCTTCCGGCTGGTCTGTCCGGTGCCGTAATGACACCAACTACGTTATAATTATTATCCACTAATTTCGCTAGAATGGTAGTTGCAAACTCTGGCGTTCCCATAAAGACGATGCGTAAATCTTTCATTGTGTTCCTTTATTTTTTAACCTATACTATATAAGGTCTATTTTATTCGATACTCATTTTTTGTATTAATCTCAATAACATCATCTTCTAACATAAGCTGCAAAGCTCTTAAAACAAGCTTCTCTCTATAGGTCATTACGGCTATTAGTGCTCTTGATGTATGTGGCGAATCTTGTAATATGGAGGTGATTTCCTTTGAAACCTCAATGAATGTAGGTTGCTTGGGTGTTCTCTTTTTTAGGCAAACATCACATATGCCACAGTCTTCCGTATTATTTTCTCCAAAGTATTCTAAAATTTGTCTGCTTCTACATTTGGTATCATTCTTAATGTAGTCTATCATTTGAAAAACCTTTTCCGTCTTAACTTGGTTTTGTTCCTGTACTTTTTTGGCGAAGACATTTATCGTTAGGTCATCTTCACGAGGAACAAGAAAGGTAATTTCTAAATCGCTTTGGTGTGCTTCATAGGTAATGATGCCATCTTTTTTAAGTTGTTCCAAAACCTTGAAAACATGTGTTTCTGAAGTATTGGTTTTCTTGGCAATGATACCAGGGTTGATTTTTGTTTCAAAATCAAAAATACCACCATAGGTTCTTAAAATGGTCTGGATAATACTAGCGGCATCTGTATGTAAATCTAGATAATCAAAAATGGCGTCCTTTTCAGAAATGAATTGTACGATTGTTCTTTTTGAAAATGATTCCGAAAGGGAAACCACAGAGTTGCGGTCTAGGATTTTGAGACCGTTATAGGCTAAAAATGAATTTAAGCTATAGGTTCTCACAAATTCATTAAAATTGAACTGAAAGGTTTCGTTGCTGCCCTCGCCATATCCTATTCTAAAGTAATTGTTGAGTTTGTTATATATTTTTTTTAGAAAGGCAGTATCCGGTAGAACGCTTAAAAATTGGTTCTTCAGTTGCTCTTCATCATTCGGGTTGGTAATCAGTACGGCTTCCGCAGGTTCTCCATCACGACCTGCTCTTCCTGCTTCTTGATAATAATTCTCAAGACAATCTGGTATTTGATAATGTACCACTAGAGAAACATCTGGCTTGTCCACCCCCATACCAAAGGCATTTGTGG
This sequence comes from Zobellia barbeyronii, assembly GCF_018603515.1. Lineage (GTDB taxonomy): Bacteria > Bacteroidota > Bacteroidia > Flavobacteriales > Flavobacteriaceae > Zobellia > Zobellia barbeyronii. Next base: position 323,241 of record NZ_JACATN010000002.1, on the reverse strand, counting down.
CCACCATAATTTGGATTTTATTTGTAAGCCAGTGGTCTAATTTTTTCTCTTTTTCTTTTTTTGTTATCCCTCCGTGAAAAAAAGTAGCGCTACATCCTTTGGAGTTTAAAAACTGAGCCAGCTCTACGGTGCCTCTCCGGGTACCCACATATACAATTCCGCTTTTCTTAATTTGTGAACAAAGCTGTGCTAATCTGTAATGCTTATCTTCTTCCCATAAAATCTTGAAAGCAATATTTTTTCGGGCAAACGAATCTGTAACAATTACCGGAGCTGTTAAGTGTAGGCTCTCCACAATATCTTGGGCAACTCTATCCGTTGCAGTGGCAGTCAATGCTACCACTGGTGTTTGGGGTAGGAGTTTGCGTAGTTCTGCGCACTCTAGATAAGCAGGCCTAAAGTCGTGCCCCCATTGAGAAATACAATGTGCTTCATCTATAGCTACAAGATTTACGTTCATCTGACGTATTTTCTCCTGAACCAATTCTTGCTGTAAACGCTCTGGGGATAGGTATACAAATTTATATCCACCATATAAGCAGTTGTCTAAAAGGTCCAAAAGTTCATTAAAAGGAATTCCACCAGTAAGCGCTATGGCTTTAATACCTCTTTTTTTGAGACCTTCTACTTGATCTTGTATAAGTGCAATTAGAGGAGAGACTACAATACACAAGCCTTCTTGTACCATAGCAGGAACTTGAAAGCATACAGATTTGCCGCCACCTGTTGGTAATAAGGCCAACACGTCTCGCTTATCTAAAATGGCATCTATTATTTCTTTTTGGGAACCTTTAAAGCTATCAAAGCCCCAATATTGCCGTAAAATGGATATCGGGTCTTCTTGCATTATTTTAAGTTTAGCAGTTCTAGAATAAAGCTTGTACGTTCTTCAATACTTCCTTTTGGTACTAAAGTAATAGGGTAACCTACTTGTTCATATGTAGCTTTAAGATGCTCATAAACCTGCTGGGCTTCCTCAAAAGACTCAAACCTTTCGTTATCTACTACATGGATTTCTTTCCATGGTGGCATTAGTAGAATTTGATGGTAACGATAGGTGTGACAAGGCTTCTCAAACTCCTCGCTATACGTCTGTCCAAAACAGTTCATGTATGCGTGTACATCAGGTATTCCTCGATCAAAAAACACAATATTTTCAGTAATGTTTTCGGCATCTACATATTGTTTTATTCTGCCATCTAAAAGACTCTGATTAAATTTCTTAGGATCCTTTACGGAAAGAATAGGGTTAACCGCGAATTCATTAGCGTCATCCTCATTTTTTTCTAACGAAGTCATGCTTCGTATAAGTTCGTGTACAACCGGAAAACCATTTTTTTCAAGGTTTTCTATAACTGATGTTTTGCCTGTACTTGGGCCACCTGTAATAACTACTTTTCTAAGATCCAATAGATAATTGTTGTTCATGCAAAAGTAATCATTCCGCAATGATTTTAAAATTGAACGTTTACCGTTATCTTTGTAAAAAACGGATATATGGAAAATCAATCTCCAGAAGATTTCTACAAACACTTACGCAAACAGTTAGAGGAAACATCTACTTGGCCTTCTAATTACCTCTATAAATTTATAGTAAAAAGCGAGCCTGAAAAAATAAAAAGTATTCACGAAATATTTGATAATACCGGTGCCGTAATACAATTGAAGAAATCTAAAAACGCAAAGTATACTAGTGTTTCCATCTCAGTAGACATGAAAAATCCCGATGCTGTAATCGAGAAATACCAAGAAGTAGGCAAGGTTGAAGGGGTAATATCCCTATAAATAGTATTTGACCCATAATTTTCTTAATTTGCAGACGTTATAAGAACACTTCCTTATTTATTTTTAAGCAAAACTTTTCAATTTGAATTTAGTAGAAAACCTAGAATATAACACGGAAAGGTCAAAATTGATCATTCCAGAGTACGGGCGTCATTTTCAGAAAATGGTAGATCATGCCATTTCCATTGAGGACGATGAAGAGAGAAATAAAGTGGCCCAATCTATCATTAGTGTTATGGGTAATATTCAGCCGCATTTAAGAGATGTGCCTGATTTTCAGCATAAACTTTGGGATCAGTTGTTTATTATGTCCGATTTTAAATTGGATGTAGAGTCGCCTTTTCCTATTACCAGTAAAGAGGTTTTAAGACAACGTCCAGATTCGTTAGAATATCCTCAGAATTTTCCAAAATATCGTTTCTACGGAAACAACATTAAAAGAATGATTGATGTTGCCGTAAAATGGGAAAAGGGAGATATGCGTGATGGTTTAGAATATGCCATTGCCAACCACATGAAAAAATGTTACCTGAATTGGAACAAAGATACTGTAGACGATAAAGCTATTTTTAAACACCTTCTTGAGCTTAGTGATGGTCAAATAGATATGACCGGAGAAACGCTTACGGATAGTGGTCAGTTTTTGAAGAACAGAGTAGCTAAAACTCCTAGGAACAGTAATACAGGAAAGAAAAATAACCAACGTAGCAATAACAATAACAATCGCGGTAAAAAGCGATATTAATACTCCTCAATCTTACATGGGTACCTTTATAATTGAAGGCGGTCACCAGCTCTCTGGTGAAATTACGCCACAAGGCGCTAAAAATGAAGCCTTACAGATTCTCTGTGCCGTACTACTTACTAGCGAAACGGTTACCATTAACAATATTCCAAACATCGTAGATGTCAATAAGCTGATTTCATTGCTTGAAGATTTGGGTGTAAAAATCCAGAAAAAAGCAAAGGGTTCGTATAGCTTTAAGGCAGACGATATCAACCTAGATTACCTACAATCAGACCAATTTAAAAAAGATGGTCGTGGTCTTAGAGGGTCTATAATGTTGGTAGGTCCATTACTTGCCCGTTTTGGCAAAGGATATATTCCTAAGCCAGGCGGTGATAAAATTGGACGTAGACGTCTAGATACACACTTTGAAGGATTCATAAAATTAGGAGCTAAGTTCAGATACAACAAAGAAGAGTATTTCTATGGTGTAGAGGCTAAGAAACTAAAGGGTACTTATATGTTACTGGATGAAGCTTCCGTAACCGGTACTGCCAATATTCTTATGGCGGCTGTTTTGGCCGAAGGTAAGACAACTATTTACAATGCTGCTTGTGAGCCTTATTTGCAACAGTTGTGTAAAATGTTGAATCGTATGGGCGCCAAAATTTCTGGTGTAGGTTCTAACCTATTAGAAATTGAAGGTGTTGAGTCCTTAGGTGGAACAGACCACAGAATGCTTCCAGATATGATTGAAATTGGTAGCTGGATTGGACTTGCTGCTATGACTAAAAGTGAGCTTACTATCAAAAATGTAAGTTGGGATGATTTAGGCCAGATACCAACTGTATTTAGAAAGTTGGGTATCACGGTAGAGCGAAAAGGAGACGATATTTTTATTCCAAAGCACATTAACGGATACGAGATACAGAACTTTATAGATGGTTCTATTCTTACCATTGCTGATGCTCCTTGGCCAGGTTTAACACCAGATTTATTAAGTATTATTCTTGTGGTAGCTACTCAAGCTAAAGGAGAGGTGCTTATTCATCAGAAGATGTTTGAAAGTCGTTTGTTCTTTGTAGATAAGCTTATAGATATGGGTGCAAAGATTATTCTTTGTGATCCGCACCGTGCAACAGTAATAGGCCATGATTTTAAATCAACCTTAAAGGCTACTACTATGGTATCGCCAGATATTAGAGCGGGAGTTTCTTTATTAATAGCAGCGCTATCTGCAAAAGGTACTTCTACTATTCATAATATTGAGCAGATAGATCGTGGGTATGAAGATATTGAAACACGTTTGCAAGCTATTGGAGCAAAAATTACTAGAGTTTAAAATAATTAACGCTTAGCAATTTTCTTGTGGCTAGAAGAGATTATACCAATATACCGCTTGTAAATAAGAAAGGTGACAAAGGTAGGTTTGAGATAGAAATTGACGGCCAAATTGCCTTTATGGATTATATGATTTCTAAAAAGGATATCATCTATTTAACGCATACTGAAGTTCCTACTTCTTTAGAAGGACAAGGAGTTGGTAGTGCTTTAGTTTCTAAAGTGTTCCAGTTTATAGCAGATAGTGGTATGAAAATGGCACCTTTATGTCCGTTTGTAGCTGCGTACATTAAACGTCATCCAGAAGCTGGAAAAGCTATTTTGGCAGAAGGGTATTTTATTGATTGAATAACAAATTATTATCATAATAAAAAAAGAGGCCAATTGGCCTCTTTTTTGTTTTCTAATGTTTTGCGGTATTAATCTCAATCCAATACTTATCTGGGTCTTGAAGGTATATTTGTCGTACACCATCAGTGCGAAGGGTGACAGCATTTTCTTTACCTGGCCAATCCCAATAAGGAATGTTGTTTTCTTCAAGATGGGCGATCATACCATCTAAATCTTGTGTAGAAAGACACAAATGCATTGATTTATTCTTCTCAAAAGGAGCAAACTCCTTTTCTATAAGATGTATTTGAGAATTTCCGCTCACCACGAACCAACGAAAACCAGGTTTTAAATCCGGATGAGGAGTTTCTTCTAATTTTAGAATGTTGGCATAGAAATCTGCACTTACATCTGAGTCTTCAACTACTAAAGCAAAATGGTCAATTTTAAAGTCGAAAGTTTGAGCTTCAACGAGTAGGGTGGAGCTGGTTACAAAAAGTAAGGCAAGAAATAATTTTTTCATTTGGTTTGGACTAAAGAGTTAATTGTTGAATTGAAATAAAACAGTGTTGAGGCTGTATTCTAAAGGTGTAAGATACAAAAGCATTTTAAAAGTTAGAGTTGGTTACTTCCTCCTGTTTATTTTTTAATGGGTATAAAAGAATAGAGTAGAAGTATTACTGAGTTATATTTTTTATGGACGGCATCTTATATTATGTAGTTGGTCGAGTTTATTGACCATAGCTGAGCTAAAGGCAATAATTAGGGTCAGTTTTAGTTTATATCGAACCTACTTAGCTTTTTGAAAAATTTTGAAAAGTATAACGATTTAACTTTTGTCCTATGAAAAATCTTAACCGATTCCTTTCCGCAGGTGCTATATTACTTCTTTTATCCAGTTGTGTATCAACTAACAAATTAACAATGGGTGTGACTGAGCCAGCTAGGATTAGTCTACCGTCTAATGCAGTTCGCATTGGTTTAATCAACAGAAGTATTCCATCCGAAGAAAATAAGGTAGTAGATAAAATAGATAAGATTCTTTCATTAGAGGGACTCAATTTGGACAAAGAAGGAGCAGAATCTGCTGTAACCGGACTATTTGATGAACTCACACGTAATAATCGTTTTGAAACAATCACGATAATTAACGATACTGATATTCAAAGAAAAGGATTGGGTATTTTTCCTGCGGCTTTAAATTGGCAGGCAGTTCAAGAGATTTGCGATGCTAATAATGTAGACGTATTGTTCTCGTTAGAGTTTTATGATACAGATACGCAAGTAGACTACAAGCTTACAACGGTTAATATACCAAATGATTTAGGTATTAAAGCTGCATTACCAGGCCACAAAGTTACCCTTAACACGGCAATTAAAAACGGGTGGAGAGTGTATGACCCACAAAGTAAACTGGTACTTGATGAATATATAAATAATAATCATGTTACATCTATTGGATCAGGTATCAACCCAATGAAAGCTGTTGAGGCGGTAATAGGCAGAAAAGAAGCCGTTTTGCAACGTAGCAGCAACGTAGGTAACTCTTACGGTTATGATGTGCGCCCTCTAAATAAACGAATATCTAGAGATTACTTTGTTAAAGGCTCAGATAATTTTGTAATCGCAAAAAGACGTGCACAAACAGGTGATTGGGACGGTGCTGCAGCATTATGGGAAAAAGAAGTAAATAACCCAGACGGCAAAGTAGCCGGAAGAGCCTGTTACAATATGGCTATTATAAATGAAATTAACGGCGATCTTGAAAAGGCAATGGAATGGGCCTCAAAATCGTATACGGATTATAATAATGATGAAGCCCTACGTTATGTAAATGTTCTTAAGTATCGTATATCTGAGCAACGCCAATTAGATCGACAACTTTCTCGCTAGGTTCTAAGTTTAGCTTAATGCTTCTTTGTAAGTAGATAAACATCGTTCTCGAGCCTCTTTATGGTCTACCATTTTACTGACATATTTGTCAGTAGCATGCTCGGGAACCCATTTTGAAATATACTTTTTGTCTTTATCAAATTTATCTACTTGGGTCATTGGGTTGAAAATACGGAAGTACGGAGCGGCATCAACACCACTACCGGCAGCCCATTGCCAGTTACCTACATTACTACTCATTTCATAATCCAGTAACTTCTCGGCAAAATAAGCTTCGCCCCAGCGCCAGTCTATAAGTAAGTGCTTGCACAGAAAACTAGCAACTAACATTCGCACGCGGTTGTGCATATGCCCTGTTTCGTTGAGTTCGCGCATTCCTGCGTCTACCAGCATATAACCAGTATCACCATTTTTCCATTTTTCAAATTCTTTCTCGTTGTTTCTCCAATTAATACGGTCGTATTTTTTCTTGAATGCTTCGTTTACCGTCCTTGGAAAATGCCAAAGAATCTGCATAAAAAATTCACGCCAGATGAGTTCGCTCCAAAAGACTTCATTTTTTTCGGCAATGGCCTTTTTCATCATTTTACGAACAGAAACAGTACCAAACCGTAAATGTGGTCCTAATAATGATGTGCCATTTTTAATTGCAGGGTAATTTCTTGTATCCTCGTAGTTGTCTATTAAAGTGGGAGTTACGGTATAGTCCGGAACTTTAAGGGAAGATGTTTCAAAACCCATTTCGGACAATGACAGGTTAGGTAACCTAGAATTCTGGATTAGGTTATCTCTATATTGACTTGTATAATGTATGTTTAATTGTTCCTCTGGATTAAAATGCTCTTTCCATTTATTTTTAAACGGGGTGTACACAATGTACGGAGTACCATCGGCCTTGAGAATGTCATCTTTTTCAAAAATGACCTGATCTTTAAATGTGAGAAAAGAGACTTCATTTTTTTCTAGTAGGTTTTTAATTTCTTCGTCTCGCTCTTTGGCATAAGGTTCATAATCGTGATTCGTATAAACGGCATCAATATTATATTCCTCTATAAGATTTTTAAATATGGTTGTTGTTTTACCATGATAGATACCAATTGAACTTTGGTTTTCATCTTGAAGCGTATCTCGCATTTTTTGCAAGTTTTCAAAAATGAACGTTACACGGGTATCATCTTTGGGGAGGTTTTCAAGAATTTCAGTATCAAAAATGAAAATAGGTAAGACTTTATGAGAACTCTTAAGAGCTTCAAGAAAGCCAACGTTATCATCTAAACGTAAATCTCTTCTGAACCAAAAAACCGATATTTTATCTGACATAAACTAGCTTAAATTTAAAGTTGACATTCCGCCATCTACACCAATAACTTGACCGGTAATCCATGAGCTTTTTTCGCAGAGTAGAAATGCTGCTGTATTCGCAATATCTTCCACTTCGCCAATCCGCTTTAAAGGGTGTCTTTGTGACATCATTTCTATTTTCTTGTCATTACTCAATAGGCGTTTGGCCAATGGCGTATTTACCAGTGAAGGCGCAATTACATTTACTCTAATATTGGGAGCATATTCTGCAGCCAATGCCTTTGCGAAGCCCTCAACAGCTCCTTTGGCAGCAGCAACACTAGTGTGATAAGGCATACCTGAACCAACGGCAACCGTACTAAAAAGTACAATAGCACCGCCTGCAGTCATTAAAGGTAGAGTATCTTTTACAATCTTAACCATGTTGAAAAAATTGAGTTGCATATCTGATTCAAAAGTGTCTAAAGACATCATTTTGAAAGGCTTTAAATTAATTGAGCCCGGGCAATAGGCAAAACCATGAATCTCATTGGGTAGCGCAGTAATATCTAAAGAGTCTGTATTTGCATCAAAAGTAATGTGAGTTGCACTGGTTCCTTCCAATCCTTCGGACGTTCTTGAGGCCACATAAACCGAATAATCTTCAGAAAGTTGTTTGACTAATTCAAGTCCAATTCCGTAAGAACCACCAATTAAAAGTATATTTTTTTTCATATTGAAAATATCTAGAAAGAATTAAAATGAAGCTCTTTTGTGCTGTTCTCTAAACTGCCAAAAAGCTCGATAAGCTTTTGTTCCCTGAAGGAAAAAATTTGTTTCAATTGTTTTTTAACCAAAATAGGATGGGCAAGTTGTCCAAGAATGCCAAACGGAATTTTATAATCAATGATATCTTCCATTTCAACCCCACCATCAACAGGTTTTATAAAATGTTTGTGGTGCCAAAGTGCGTAGGGACCAAAACGTTGTTCGTCAACAAAATATTCACCTTCCTTTACATGCGTTATTTCCGAAACCCATTTAGTAGTATAACCTGGGAATGGAGAAACAGTATACTGAATAATTTGACCGGCAAACATAGCTCGTTCATTACCTGAATGTATTTTGAAACCCATGTGCTGGGGTGTAATTACTTTTAGGTTATTCGGGTCGGACAAAAAGTTCCATGCCTTTTCAACACTTATAGGAAAGGATTGTTTGGAATGCAGTTGATATAATTTCATATTACAAATGTAAAAACATTTTGTTGAAGTTATTTACTTTATTGATAAACAAAATAACTTTAATCAGATTTGTGGCAATTCTTAAAGCTACATTCTATTTTTTAGATAAAGACATTACTTATATCAAAAGATATCTGTGAAGAAGGAATAACGATGAATATCTTCAATATTTATTAATTTGAAAAACTCCCTTGTCTAAAGAAAAGTCATTATATAATTAGATGTCTTATTTAAGATTTCATTAACAGATAAGGAATGCTTTATATTTAGTTTTGTGAAAACTAATAAATCGATTCAAATGAAAAAACTTATTCTATTAGCAAGTGTAGTATTTGCTTCTGTAACAATGCAGGCACAAATAAGCACACCAGCACCTAGTCCAGCTTCTAAGTTACAGCAGACTGTAGGTTTAACCGAGGTAACTGTAGATTACTCAAGACCATCTATGCGTGGAAGGGCCATTTTTGGTGAGCTTGTTCCATTTGGTAAATTATGGAGAACAGGAGCAAACGGATATACTAAAGTTACTTTTAGTGATGACGTTAAGATTGCCGGTCAAGATGTAAAAGCAGGTACATATTCTGTTTTCACTAAACCAGGAGCAACTTCTTGGGAAGTGTTCTTTTATACTGATATTGATGGTGGAGGAACACCAAAAGAGTGGGATGACAGTAAAGTGGTAGCTAAGGCTACTGCAGAAGTTTACGCTTTACCTGTAGATATTGAAGCTTTCACAATTACTATAGATGATATGACAAGTGGTTCGGCCAACTTGGGTATGATGTGGGAGAAAAGCTATGTGGCTGTTCCTTTTGAAGTTCCTACAGACGCAAAGGTTATGGCTGATATTGATAAAGTATTAGCTGGTTCTCCAAAAGCAGATGACTATTATGCTGCCGCCGTATACTTTTCAAGTGAAGATAAAGAAATTAAAAAAGCATCTGAATGGATGGATAAAGCTATGTCTATGACGGAAGAGCCTGCTTTCTGGCAATTGCGTCAGCAATCGCTTATCCAAGCAAAATCTGGTGACAAAAAAGCGGCTATCAAATCTGCTAAAAAGTCTTTGGAAAAAGCAAAAGAAGCCGGTAACGATGATTACATTAAAATGAATACAGAGTCTATTAAAGAGTGGAGTGCTAAATAAGTATCCCTTCCAGTAGAAAAAAAGCCCTGATTTTTAAAATCAGGGCTTTTTTATTTATAAATTTTTAAGTGATTTTAAGAATTTTAATTCTTGCTCAGGTAATTTGACTTTTTCGTTGAGCTCCGCAGTAACTTTTACATCTTCATTGAAAATAGCCAAGGCTATTTGAGTCTTAGCATTATTTAACGTTACGCTCAATTGTTCCTCAATCGGCTTTGTGTCTTCTCCAATCTTTTTAGCTGCTAACAAACCAAATATATGGTTGGTACTATTGCTGCCGGAGTGCTCTTTTGTGTAATCTATAATGGATTGTAAAACTTGCTTACTCTCTTTGTATTTGCCAGTTTTATTTAGGGCTATAGCAATTAGATAATCACCTGTTCTTTCATCAGGGGCGTACGGTTTGCCAACGCCAATATTTTCTGGCCATTGCTTTGCTTTTTCTAGAACGGATAGCGCTTTTGAGTAATTCTCTTTTTCGATTTCTTGGATAGCTGTTCTTATATACGCTTTTTCATATATTTTTCTACTTTCACTTGCATGTTCAAAAGGAAGAACTTCTATGTTTTCAAGAACACTTGAAACCTGTTCATAATGTTCAAGGCTTAATAAGGATTTTGCATGTGCTAAACCTATATTGTAGTTTTCAGGAAATTTTTTAAATGCTTTTTTTGAAAGAGCGTAAGCAAGTTTGTCATTACCAAGTTCTTGGTTAACTAGTATGTTTTCTTCCCATACCTTCCAATCTTTTGGTTTTAGGTCCAAAGCTTTTTGTAAATCTTCAGTGGCAGAATTGGAAGGAAAATCATTTGGGTTAGCCATATTTAGTTTCGCTCTAAATCGATAAAAAACATCCGAATCTGGTTCATTTTGTAATTCTTTTAGAATAGAAATTCCCTTGTCTTTTAAACCAACTGCTATGTAATTTTGAGCTAAATAATACTTCAGTTTCCAGTTTACATTTTGTTCTACAGCCCACTCCAAGACCGGAATAGTTTCTCTGCGATATGGAAGAACAAAATCAATGTTGGGATTGATTACTTTACTTAAGATTTTCTTACTCTGATCAGGGTTGGAGTCTTTTTGTAAATAAGCTATCCACAGGTTGTTTTTAGGACTCTCAATACTTTCAGAGGAGAGTATCGCTAGTGCTTCGGGATTAAAACCTAGCTCTCTGTATCGTAGCGCTACGAATAAGTAGGTCTCTTCTACAAACTCATTTTCAATAGTAAAGTTTAATTTAGAATCACCATTACTAAATTTGGACAATTGGGATTCAATAGCAATTAGATAATTTAAAGGATCCATAGCTAAAATACGTTCCTTCTCGGTTTTAAACTCATCTTGATTACTATTTGCTTTGCTCAATAAGAGTAAAACCTCTCTGGCGTTAAGATTGTAAGTATTAAAATCTAGAGATTTGTTAGCATAGGTTTTAGCTCTATCATAGTTTTTGTCAGCTAGATAAATTTCGGACATTTGAGCATACGCTACTGATCTATATTTAATATCACGAGCTGCCCAACCTAAAGATTCCAAAGCATTAACAGTATCATTCTTAGCGCGATAAGCTATACCTGCCATATAATTTGCACTGGAGTTATAGGTATCCATTTTAAGAACTGTGTTCGCTTTTTCTAAAGCAAGGTCATAATTACTTCTTCTATACTCCAACTCTGCCAATCTCACTAATGCTGATGTATTAGAAGGGTCAATGTTAATTAATTTGGATAGATATTTTCGTGCCTTCTCAAATTCTCGAAACTCTAAAGCCTCAATTCCTGCAAAAAGCAATTTTTCACTTTCGGAGATATTTAAATCTTCATCAGATTTAAAAGGTCTTTTTAATTCATTTAGCTTAGAGTTGGTATTGTATGATAATTCAGTACCATCTATAGAAACTTCTATTCCTTGTGCGATATCAATAGAAATAGTTTTCGTGAACACTTCCATTGGTTTTAAAATCAATTTCTGGGTTGTAGTTTCTCCTCCAACATTAATATGGATTTCTGATTTTAAATCTTGCAGTGCGTTTACGCTAATAATAGTTTCTCCATTAACCATTTCAACGTTCAAGACTCCATGTGGCGATGCATCTACCATACCGCCAATTTTTTTAAATGGAAACCATATTTCGCTCCACTTGTCCATGACAAACGGGTCAAAACCTACCTGACTTATGGGGTTGATAGCTCCTGATGGTTCATATTGGTCAAAAAGTCTTCCGGCTTGATATTCAATATATTGCCCATCTGTATCCGTAAGTAAATCTTCCCAAATACCACCAGAGCGGGATAAGGCCCAAAGCCATAATTTTTGCCCAGGCATTTCTTCGTAAAGAGACCATTGGCCAAAACCAAACTCCTTATCATGATAATAACCACCAAAAAAGTCGTTAAACTCACCAACAATATGGTATGATTTTGCCGGCCCAAAATTATTATTCTTGTAACTACTTAGGTCGCGACCTTCTTGGTCAATTGGCCAAGAATGCGCATTTCCATTATGTTCTACATATGCATTGCCCGGAATAAAAAATTCTAAGTCATTTGTTGCTTCAGCAGCACCAGTCATCCAATTATAATAAGATTCCGTTAGGGGAGAGGCATTGTACCAAGATGCGTTGGTTTCAAAATAGGCCTTATCTTTTTCTAAACGAATTTCAACAGTCCATTTTGTATTAGATGGTAAATCTACGTTGCTAACAAAACAACTAACGCTACCATCTGTATTGGTACGGGTTACATAATCTACTGGTGTTGATGTAGACGGGTGATGACCAATTATCCCAAAATTGAATTCTAAACCGCCTGAGGTCCACGGACCCCTCATAGCTATATTCCTGAATTTAATTACTTCATTTTTATAGAGAAATTCTTCACCTGTGCTTTTTTCAATAGCTCCCCAAATCTTCCCGCCAATTTCGGGTAGCACCATCACTTTAATATAATCGTTTTCTAAGGTTACAACTTTCCACTCTTTTTTCTTTGGTTTATGTTGATAGCCCTCAAACTTAAAATACGGGTGAATCTTGGTATTATTAACTAATAGTGGAACAGGGTTAGGTTCTCCGAAATCATAAGTATCTATAGAAACTATTTCTTCTTTTATTGATATGGATTGTGCTTGAGAATTAAAAGATAGGCCAACCGCTAAAAGCAATAGGGCCAATTGAAGATGTTTTGACATTAGAAATGAGTTTTATATGTTGTAGGAACTTGATTATTTCTAGAAAAAATTAGTAAGGTTTCTTTGTTGGCTAATGGAATGGACTTAATATCCCTGATTTCTCCATTTAGGTTTAGTCCGCTTTCTTTTTGATTAAGAACCTGGAACATTCCTTTTCCTTTTCCCATGAGGAGAGTTCCCTTGTTGGCATCATATCTACCATACTTTACCCGTGTCCCAAAAAAGTTGCCAGCTAATATGGCATCTAAGTTTCCGTCGCTATTAAGGTCCTCTACAAGAATACCATAAATTGGAGCAAATTGAGCAGAGGCGGGGAGTGGCGAAATTTTAAAAATGTTATCACCTAAATTTTCAAGATAGCTGGTAGCGAAAGTTGTAGCCTCCAAAACTTCCACATCTACCAAATCTTCTTTTGAGAAAATATCGGTGATTTTTTGGTCGGCATAATCTGCGTAGTTCAAGTATTTTCCTTTTAGAAAACTTAATTGCCCAATTAAATCATCCTTAGAAAACACGGGATAACTTTCACCCATTATATAAGATGTTAGAATAGGGTCTATAGAGCCATTATTATCAAAATCCTTTACGTATAACTTTACGGGTTCTTTTTCGGAAGCTTTTAGTTGAGAGTTCAGACCAAAATTTCCAATGACATAATCTATATCACCATCATTATCAAAATCGCCCTGTTCAATACTGTTCCACCATCCTTTTGCATTACTTAGAGTAGAATTATTGATTTCAACCAGCTTTCCGCCTGTGTTCTCAAAAGCTCTTATGGCCATAAATTCACCTACTATGATAAGGTCATCAATACCATCGCCCGAAAAATCACTCCATAGCGCATCTGAAACCATGCCTATATGTTCTAAAGAAGAGTTCACAGTTGTAGTAATGTCTTTAAAATTACCTTTACCATCATTTTGAAGCAAGTAGCTTCTTGGGCTAGATGGATAGTTACCAGGCACTAATCTACCACCAACAAAGAGGTCTAGATCTCCATCATTGTCAAAATCATTGGCTTTAACACAGGAACCACTTGTAAGCATAGTAGGCAAGGAGGTTGTTGACTTTTTCAATTTACCTTTGCCATTGTTCAGATAGAGTCTATCTTGTAATTCTTTGGAGTCTTGGTTAAATGCATTTCCGCCGCTCACCACATATAAATCTAGGTCATTGTCATTGTCTGCATCAAAGAAAAGAGCATTGGTGTCTTCAGAAGCCATATCGCTTTCAAAAGCAACCGCCCCATTATTAAATTCACCTTTTTTATTTTGTAGAAATAGTTGACCACTTTGTCCTTTAGCGCCACAAATGAACAAATCTTCTAACTCATCACCGTTTATATCACCTTTTGTTATTTTTGGACCTTGAGTAGAAAGTTTATGAGGTAGTAGTTGTTGGCTTTTAAAATCTATATAGTTGTTCTCTTTGTGTTGAAAACGTATTAAACTATCATTGCTAACGTCAACTAAAATGCCAAGGCTGTCTATTTTAGCTTCATTCTTGGGTGAAAGAGCTTCAGACTGTTTTAGATTTAGCGTTTGATTGCTTGGTAGGTTTGATAAAGTTTGTTCTGTAAAATCTGGCCATACGATAGTAAGCTTATCTATTGTATCATTTTTCCCTAAACCAAATACCAGCGTTTGATCAACGGAGGATTGGTAACCTCTTGTGGAAATTGCTTCCTGAGCTAAAATTTGACTTTTACTTTCAATGGTTATTTTTGAGCCAATACCAAAGGTATTTTTACCACTACCGATTAATTTTACTCTGAGGAAATTATTTTTATTGAATTTCTCACTGTTATTTCTGTATACGAAAGCTTCTTCCTCAATATTATTGACTATTAAATCTAAATCACCATCATTATCCAAATCGGCGTAAGCAGCACCGTTTGAAAGAGATTTAGTGTCTAAGCCCCATTCAGAGTTGACTTTTGAAAAAGTTAAATCTCCGTTGTTTCTATAGGTGTAGTTCTCTTCTATTGTAGCTGGGATATTTCGCAAAAGTTCCATAATGGCCGTTTGCTTTCCGGTTTTATTCTCCTCTAATTTTGCTTGGACGGCATAATTAATAAAGTCCATATTAGTATAGTCTCTCTTATACCCATTGGTTATAAATACATCTTTAAAACCATCATTGTCTAAATCCGCAAAAAGGGAAGCCCAACTCCAATCTGTATTGGATATTCCAGAAAGCTGTCCTATTTCTGAAAACGATTCTCCTTGGTTGTTAAGCTGAAGCATATTACGCATGGTTTGGTTGTAAAAACCAGAATTAACCAAGAGTTGGTACTTATCGTAATTATCAGGGCCTGAAACCATTTTTTGACGATAATTACCTTCTGGTAACATATCTAAGGTCATAATATCCATAAAGCCATCATTATTAATATCGGCTATATCCGAGCCCATTGAAAATAACGAAGTATGTCCAATATATTTTTCTAGACTTTCTGAAAACGTACCGTTTTTATTATTGATGTAGAGGTAATCTTGCTCATTGTAGTCATTGGAGATATAGATATCCTGCCAACCGTCATTGTTAATATCGGAAACGGCTAAACCCAATCCAAAGCCTAGAACATTTGATACTAGACCAGCATCAGAACTAACATCCTTAAATTTTCCGTTATCATTACGGTATAATTTATCTGAGTAGGCGGGGTTGTTTTTTTTCTTTAACGAGCCAGTAATCTGACCAAAACCTGCATATTCTTGAGTAGAGTGGTTAATTATATAGAGGTCTAAATCCCCGTCTTTATCATAATCAAAAAATGAAGCTTGAGTAGAGTAGCCAGAATTATCGACGCCGTATTTTGATGCACTCTCCGTAAATGTTAAGTCACCATTATTTATGAAAAGTTGATTTTTTCTTTTATTGGCGTCTGGAGCTGCGGATCGGCATACGTAGATATCTAAAAAACCATCTGCGTTTACATCTGCCATGGTGGTTCCTGTATTCCAAAGCCCTTCTGCAAAAACACCAGCTTCTTGAGCTATTTCTTTAAACTCAAAATTCCCTTGATTAATATAAAGTCTGCTACCTACCATGTTTCCGGTAAAATAAATATCTGTAAGCCCATCATTATTGACGTCACCTACGGATACACCTCCGCCATTATATAAGTAGCCATATTCCAAGACGTTAAATTGTTCTGTTTCTTTTAGAATATTTTTAAATTTCACACCAGATTTTGAAGACTCTATTTTTGTGAAAAGTTTTTTATCATCACTATCGTTACACGAAAGAAAAATCAATAAAAAGATAAGAGTGAAAAGTATTCTGAAACACATAGTTTTACTTTGTTTGAAGAGGACTTCTAAGATAGTATGAAATAAATAGTAAAAAAAAAGCACCAATATTTAAGTTGGTGCTTTTTTATAAATTCATGTGTAATTATTTTTTATCCCACCAAAGTTTAGTGTTGTTTTTATCAGCACCGTTAAGTTCAGGTCCAGCTATGGCTGCTTCTACAGATTCTGCATTAGTATCGAATTGACTTGAGACATAAACCATTCTTCTCATAATCTCGTCAACCGCTACATCAGAATTTTCAGATTGTGCGCGTGCATACTGTTTAGGGTACCCCGTTCTTCTTAATTCTGCCCATGCTTCCCAACCGTTAGGGTATAGGGCTAACCATTTTTGAGTAATGATTTGTTCAAGCTGAGTTTCTGGGTCGGAACTAAATGCAACAGGAATATCTGCAACTGCTGCCGCACCCACTTCATAAGCTATTGGTGTATTCGTACTTGAAATATATGCAGCAATAGAAATGGCATCACCAACTTCTCTTTGCTCCATAGATGTTGCTATTCCCTGTGCATACAAATCTTCTGCTGTGCCACCCATAGCCCAGCCTTCTAAAGCACCCTCAGCGCGTAAGAAGAAAACTTCAGCGGCGGTCATCACTTCTATTGGAGGGTTGATTCCTCCTAATGCTTCATCAATATATATAGTAGCAAGGTCGGAATGACTCGCATTTTTACTTGTTTCTAGAGAAACTTTCGTTTGTCCATTTAACAACCCTTCGTAAGGGCTTCCATCACCATCGCTATCACCATCTACTGCTGGAGCAAAATATTGAGGCAGACGGGGGTCTTCATAGCCCTCTAATATACTTTCCATTGTAGCACTCATTCTAAACTCACCCCAATCTGTAATAGTTTCTAGTGGGTTTCTATTTATTTCATCAACAGAAACATAGGCATTATCTCCATTAGATAGAAAAACTCCAGCCGCTACTGCTTTTTCCGCTTCTGATTGTGCCAACGCACGATCAACATATTTTACTCTCATAGCTAAACGAAGACGAAGACTATTCGCAAACTTTAACCATTTTGCAGGGTCCCCGCCGTAGGTGCGGTCACTACCAGAAAATGATAATTTGTCTAGGTTTGATTCTAATTGAGCAACAGCTTCATCCAATGTCACAAAAAAGCTTCTGTAAATAGCTTCTTGAGAATCGTAAGGAATAGCTTCAAGCTCTGTATTTCCTATTTCTAAGTATGGTATTGGTCCCCAATAGTCTGTAATTCTATGAAAGGCATTTACTTTCCATATCTTAATCATTGCATTACCTACTGCATTTTCATTGGCCTCGGTTATGTCTTCTACTAAGATTATCTGAGGCACTGCTTCTTGATAAAAAGAGTTCCACGCTAAATCTGACCAACCGCCAACTTGTACATAACGGTCAGAGTCAAAGCCTGATGCAGTGGTTGTGAAATATTGACACCAAATATCAGCAAATAGATTTTCTGAAATCTGATACCTCCAATCTTGGCCCATTAATGATGTGTACTGAGCTTGTGCAAAAGCTTGCCCTTGCAATAGTTCACTTTCAGAAATTCCAGGTATGGCAAATGAAAGCGGGTCCGTATTGGTTTGTTCAAAATCATCGGTACAGCTCGCTAGTAGCAAGACCGTAACAAGTAAGAAACTTATATTTTTCATGATTTTCATATTTTATATAAACAATTTTTTAAAATCCAAATTTTAGGTTCAAACCTAAACTTCTGGTTGATGGAGGAGAAAAAGATTCATAACCATCTGCACTTGTAAGTGTAGGGTCAACGATTACCTCTGGGTCAACACTTGCGCTGTTCGAGAAGAAGAAAAGGTTTCTCCCTACCAACGTCAGCTTTATGTTTCTAAAAGGCGTTTTATCTATTAATGAAGAAGGTAGGCTATAACCCAATGTTATTTCTCTCATCCTGATGTTGGATGCATCTTCAACAAAAGCTTCACCAACAGGAGCGTTTCTTCCACCAATAGAAGCCCAAAATGTTTCAGCATTTGTTTGGATATCATTTGGAGTTCCATCGGCCTTAACTACTTCTAAGTCTCCAAAAACATTATCACCAAATACCAGAGTCCCATCACGACCAATAGTGGTAACATCAAGTGCACCATCTGAAGCCAAAATAGCATTTGTAAGCGAGCCAATTACACCACCTTGTCTAATATCTATTAAAAAGCTTAAACTTAAGTTTTTGTAGCGGAAGCTGTTACTAATACCACCTAACCAATCTGGGTTGTAGTTACCAATTAAAACGCTTTTACCGTCAGTTACGGATGGTGTACCATCTGCATTTACAATAACTCTATTCTGGTCGTCTCTTTCAAAACCTCTGGAATACATATTACCCCATGGTTCACCTATTTCCAATTCAAATTGTCTGAAAAATGGATTGCCAGCATCAAGGATAAGAGTTTCTAACCCTCCAGAAAGGCGTAGCACTTCACTTTCATTTTTACTAAAGTTAACAGAGACATTCCAACTAAAGTCATTAGTTTGAATAGGTGTTCCTGTTAAAATAGCTTCAACCCCTTTGTTCTGAATATCACCTCCATTTACAAATCGGGTACTAAATCCAAAAGCAGGATCAACACTCACAGGGAATAACTGATCTATACTGTTACTCTTATAGTAAGTTAAATCAATACCTAGACGGTTATCTAAGAACCTGGCATCAACACCAAATTCTAAAGATTGTGTACGTTCAGGCTTTAAATTTGTATTAGGAAGTGCAGGGTCTAATTGAATAAAACCACCTGCAACAGAAGATGCGGTCCGGAAAATCTTGTATGGGTCAGTATCGTTACCTACCTCTGCATAAGAACCTCTTAGCTTAAGATATGAAATAACTTCAGGTAATTTTACAAGATCGGATATTACGGTACTAAGACCTGCAGAGTAATAATCAAATCTATTATTATCAACTGGTAGAGTTGAACTCCAATCACTTCTATAAGTAAGATCTAAAAACAAAGCATCTTTGTAGCCTACTTGTCCAAAAGTATAAAGGGAATTTACCTTTTTCTTATTATAATCTTGCTCTGAAGCAAGGTTTAAAGCATTGCTAATCGCAAAAATATTAGGAGCATTCAATCCTTTATTATTGGTAGATACAAACTTATCTTCTGCCATACGACTGTTACCACCAAAATTGATATTAAAATTGAAATCGTCATTAATTTGTTTGTCGTAGCTCAACAAGAAATCGGAATTCCATTCTAAGTCAATACTATTTCTTGTTTCATAGTTTCCATTATCAGCAAGTACATAAGTATCATTATAATCAATATCTTCTCTGAAAGTAGTACTGTTATCTACAGCAGTACGCACCATTAAACTAAGGTTGTCAAGAATATTGTATTTTAATGAAGCATATCCTATTACTCTATTATTAATAGAATTGTTAAGATTACGATTGGTAGTCCAATAAGGATTCGCTCCACCATTATCTTTAGGTTTCCAATAGTTTTGTTTTGTACTCCCATCCAAAGCTAAATATTCAAAAACTTCTGCATCCGAAGTACGTATGTTTCTAGGTAGCCTGTATGCATGTCTCCATGGATTAGCGAATGATTCTCCCGTCTCTAATATGTTATCTGTTTCTGTTCTAATGTAGTTTGCTTTAGCACTAAGTTCAAGCTTGTCATTGAACAATTTGTTGTCTATTTTAAGTGTAACGTTATGTCTCTTCAATTCGTTACCCGCTACGATACCTTTTCTATTTTCGTTAGTATACCCAAAAAAGGTTCTGTTCTTGTCATTACCAGATCGTATAGAAACGTTATTGGCCATATTAAAGCCCGTTTGCATAAAATCAGTAACATTATTTGGTTGTGCAGTGTAAGGAGTTGCAGAATTGATATCTGGACTTGGTGACCAGTTAGCAACTGAAGACCCATCCATTCTAGGACCCCATGAACCAGTGGATGCGTTATTAAAAAGACCACCACTACCTTGGCCATACTCATTTTGGTAATCATACATAATTCTTCCTGTATCTGCAGTAAGAGTAGAACTAAAGTCAATGGTAGTTACATCACTTGTTCCTGTTTTTGTAGTAACTATAATAGCACCGTTGTTTGCTCTTGCTCCATAAAGTGCGGCAGCATTAGCTCCTTTTAACACGTTAATAGAAGCAATGTCATCAGGGCTTAAGTTAGAAATATCACCACCTAATGGCACACCATCTACAACATATAGTGCTTGGCTACTACCTGCTATTGAACGGTTACCCCTAAGAACTACTTTAGAAGATCCACTAACACCATTTCCTGATGTTTGTATAGATAGTCCAGCTACTTTTCCTTGAAGACTATTTACAAGATCTTGTTGCGGTCTAGCTTCATCAATACTCTTGGTGTCTACCCCTTGTGTGGCATAGGTCAACGACTTCTTTTGTCTTTTTATACCCAAAGCAGTAACTACCACTTCATCTAGTTCGCTTGCATCTTCCTGCATTCCCAAATTGATAGTGCTATTTGCACCTACGGTTACATTTTGAGATTTCATTCCAATGTAGGAAAAAATCAAAATATCACCAGTAGAAGCTTCTATGGTATAATTACCATCAAAATCTGATTGTGTTCCTGTAGTACTTCCCTGTACTAATACATTTACACCAGGCAATGGCATTCCATCATTAGCGTCGGTGACCGTACCGGTAACCGTTTTGTCCTGCGCCAATATGGGGTGAGTACCCATTATTAGTACTAGGAACATTAAAATGTTTTTCATCATAGTGTTAGTTTTAAAAAGGTGTTAGTTCTAAATGTTTTCTTAAAGTTTAGTGAATGTAAACTTAATTTTTAAGAAACCAAACGCTTTTTAAGTTAAATGTGCTCGAACACACTTTTGATTATGAGAATAGTATTAATGATAGTATTAGAGTCCTAAGTCAATAAAAACTATCCTAATTTATATAGTAATCCACATTTTCAGAAGTAACGATGTCAATAGGAAGTAGGTTTTGGAGAGGTACTTTTTTGCCAAAAAGGAAAAATTCTGCAAAATGGCTGATACTTAAATAAGCCTGTTCTTTTGGTCTTTGATGAATTAAGAAATCAATCTTGCCCTGTTTTAGGTAAGAAATGTTCTTTGGTACTAAATCGTAACCAACTAGGGAGCATGGTTTCATTAATTTTGATACTATTTCGGCTACTTTGTATGCTTTAGAGTTTGTGATAAAAAGAGCCTTTATATTTGGATTGTCACGAAAATATTGCTCTATGTCTTGTTCAAATTTAGATTGGTTATCCGAATTGAAGTTCTTTGCTTCTAGAATCCTATGTGAACTTTTTTTATTATCAAAGTAGTTTTTAAACCCTTGTTCTTTTAGTAGTAGGTGAGGTTCTTTGTCTATATGTATTATACCTATATCAGATTGAGGAGCCACAGTTTTATCAATAAGGTCTGCTGCTATTTTCCCACTTTGCACTAAATCTTGCCCAATAAAAATTTGAGTTTTATTTGTACTTAGGTGGTTATTGAAAAGACCCACTCTAATATCGTTCTCCTTGCAGGCTTGACTTATTTGAAAAGATTCTTTTTCAAACAATGGGGTCATTAACAGTAAATCAGGAGAAACGTTGATAGCTTCAATAGATTTCTGGTAAAAGTCTTCTTTTTTGGAAGGATTATAAATGAATATTTTAACCTCAATACCAAAAGGCCCAAATTCTTTTTCCGCAACTTTCACTCCTTCATGTGCTGGTTGCCAATAAATATCTATTTCAGAATCTGGAATGAGTATAGAAATTCTATAGGCTTTATTCTCTTTGAGACTTCTTGCAATTGGATTGGGGTGATACTCTATTTCCTTTAATATTTTTTCAACCTTTTCCTGTGCAATTTTAGATACCTTTCCTCTTTTGTGTAGTACGCGATCTACTGTTCCTTTGGATACCCCTGCAAGTTTGGCAATATCTTTAATTGTCTTTTTTTTATTGGTCATTTTAGGATAAAAGAGGCTTTAGTTATCGGTTGGGGTGAGAGAAAATTCTTCACTAAATTATAGATATATAACTTATAGAAAGCGTTTTCGGCTAATTTTTAATCGAAAATAAAATAGTAAATAGCTGTAACTAAATATATTCTAACGACTTACGGGCTGTTTTTTTAATAGCCTATCAAAGCCTTCAAAAGCAATAGCCATAGCAATTACCAAAGCAGCTCCTATGAAGTTAAGCCATAGGTATCCCAGTTTTTCTTCGCCCGTAGGGTGAATAAAAATAAGATTATAAAAAAGCACAAAGATGATAAGTTGTGTGAGCAATGCGGCAAAGAAAACAGCATTTCCTTTAACAAACTTAAAGAAAAAGGCCAGTAGAAATATACCCAAGACATTACCATAAAAAATGGAACCGATTATATTAACAAGTTGAATAAGGTTATCAAATAGGTTGGCAATACTTGCTATGGAAATTGCTATTATACCCCATAAAAGAGTAAAGGCTTTTGTAGCTCTAACATAGTGCTCATCAGTCAATTTTCCTTTTATGTTTCTCTTGTACAAATCCAAAGCAGTTATGGTGCCCAAAGCATTAAGTTCAGATGCGGTGGATGACATTGCTGCGGATAGAATAACCGCTAAAAGTAGTCCTATCAATCCTCTTGGGAGGTTATGAAGGATAAAGTGGATAAAAACGTAATCCTTGTCATTGGTCTCAACAGTACTATCAGCCTCTTTTATTAATGATTTGGCAGCCGCACGATTAGTACTGTCTTTTATGTTTAAGCTGATAATTTCTTGTTTTGCCTCTTCTACAGCGCTGTATTCTTTTAACTCTAAAGCGGCAGAAAACTTATTTTGGGCCATTTTCTTTTCTGCCTCTAGCTTTTCCTGTCCTTCCTGAAGAATAGCATAATCTTTGGCGTATTCGGAACTCATCACAGCCTCTGTAGCTGCAGGGTTAAAGTTTAAAGGCGAAGGATTGTATTGATAAAAAACAAATACCATAACACCTACCAATAGAATAAAGAACTGCATTGGTATTTTCAACAGGCCGTTAAAAACTAGACCTAACTGACTTTCGCGAAGGGATTTCCCTGAAAGGTAACGTTGTACTTGACTTTGATCGGTACCAAAATAAGCCAAAGCTAAGAATAGTCCGCCTGTAATACCACTCCAAAAAGTATATCTGCTTTTGGTGTCAAAACTAAAGTCGATTATATTTAACTTGTTGCTGGCACCAGCTATCTTAAGTGCTTTTCCAAAGTTGATATCGGCAGGTAAATATCCTAATATAAAAAAGAAAGTGATGAACATTCCTGTCATGATAATGAACATTTGTTGTTTTTGGGTAACGCTTACCGCTTTGGTACCACCTGATACGGTATAAATAATAACCAGAACTCCAATAATAACATTTAAGGTTCTTAAATCCCAACCTAGTACAGCAGATAATATAATGGAAGGCGCAAAAATAGTAATACCTGCAGCTAGACCTCTTTGTACCAAAAATAAGATAGCGGCCAATGACCGTGTTTTTAAATCAAAACGGTTTTCGAGAAATTCGTAAGCGGTATAGACCTTTAACCTGTGATAAATGGGTAGGAAAACCAAACAAATTATAATCATGGCTATGGGAAGCCCAAAATAAAACTGAATAAAACCCATGCCATCATGAAATGCCTGCCCCGGGGTAGATAGAAAAGTAATGGCACTGGCTTGCGTTGCCATTACAGACAGACCTATGGTCCACCATTTGGCATCTTTTCCACCACCTACGTAGTCATCTACACTTTTACTTCCTCTGGTTTTCCAAACGCCATAGGCAACTATGAAAAGCAGTGTACTCGATAAAATAACCCAGTCTAATGTTCCCATATTAGGTAAATGCAGTCATTAAGTAACTAAAAACAAGTATGTATATGATATTAAGTATCAGTACTAACGAGTATTCCTTTTTCCAATCGAACTTGTCTAACATAGCTTTAATTCAATTTCGTAGGTTGTACATTTTTTTCAACAGAAAGCATATTTGCAAATAGCTTGTATGCTCCAGGTACACCGGCAGGTAGTTCTCTAAAAAAACTTAATCCGGTATAGATGTAATTTCCTTTTCCGTAAGGCGCTATTAAGATACTTCCTTTTTTATCGGATTCTCCTTTATCGCTCATAGAAAGAACAGGAGTAAATTCTTTAGCCCATTTGTCAGGGAAATAAAGTCCGCGCTCTTGTACCCATCCATTAAAATCAGCAGCATCAATTTTATTCGGATAATTTACTAAGGTATTCTTTTTATCTATTATTTCTACAGCGGAATTTTCATCCGTTACCCGGTCACGAGATAATGTAATAGGGTAGGGAGCCAGATTTTCAAACTGATTGCCCCATCTGCTTGCTGTATTGTATTGCACTACAAGATTACCTCCTTTTTCAACATAATCAAAAAGATAACGCTGTTTGAATTTCAATTCATCTACCACGTTGTACGCCCTAATACCAACAACTACAGCATCATACTTGTCTAACGAACCTTTTGCAATACTGCTAGGTTCTATGGTGTGAACGATGTAACCTATTTGACTTAGACTTTCAGGAACTTCATCTCCGGCACCAACTATGTAGCCAATGTGTTCTCCTGATTTTTTAATATTTAAACGTACTACTTTTGCTTCTGAGGGCAGTAAAACGGATTGAGTAGGAACGTGATCATAATCTATCATTACTAACTCTTTGGTGATCTCTTTGCCGTTTAGTTTTATAACCGGAGAAATAAAATTTTCGTCTTCGTCAGCAGGTGGGGTTAGTGTAAAAATTAGTGTTTGTTCATCACCTTTGTTAGCAATTTCAAAAGGTTTTGATTCGGCATCTACTGCCCATCCTTTGGAATGGCTTAGTTGCAGTTCGCCTTTTATATTATCTGCATGAGCTTTGACTGTAACCGAAATTTTCTTAGGCTCGCCATCGGCAAAAATTAATACTTTATCACTAAAACTTGCCGTAGCCTCTGGTAGTATTTCAAAAGGCTGAAACAATTCACCTTTATCGGGTTTTGCGTAATGATAAATAACAGGCTTTTCAAAAGTTAGGGTCTTACCATTAAATTCAAGTTGGAATTTTGCTAAAAATGCTCGTGGCGTTTCAGGTTTTCCAATAAGTTTTTGATCATCTACTTTGTACATACCCAGAGTACCTTTTTCTTTAAGCCAATACGGACTCGTATAATCCGTGGCTTCAGGTATATCTAAATCGATTTCAAAAGTTTGCTTTTCATTATTTTTTAAGGCGATGGAAGGTTTTAACTCCTTATCCGTAGAAGAGATAGAAATAGTTTTCAAAACAATATCCGCAGAACTTCTATTAACGGCCTCAATGTTTACTTTCAACTTTCCTCCAGGGTTAGAGAAAGCTGTTTCGGCGGAAGCTTCAAGATAAAGGCCTCCAACATTTAAAATGATGTTCTTTAACTCTTGTGATTTTAAAGCTTTCCAATACTGGTCATCTACTTTTTGAAGTAGTTCGTAAGCTTCTAACAGTTGCGGCAAATGTTTTGATGGGTTTGCGAAGTCAAAGTTCTTTTCAACAGCGTAAAGAATCTCTCCAACAGCTTTACCACCGGGTACACGAGACCAAGAAGTATCTATGCCCTCAAAAATGTCATTAGCATTTTTTGGCATTGAACCTTTTAATAGCTCAACGTATTCATTTTCTGTGCCTCTTTGAGATAAGCGGCCAAAACCTTGACATAAATGCTGGCTGCTGGCCAAAGCGGCAATTTCGTTATTAGACCTTCCTAAAATAGGGTAGTAGGTACCAATGTCTAAATTGACCATTTTTGATTTATCGGCCTCGTCAAATTTCTCTTGGCTGCCATAAAACCACCATGAAGTGTTGAAAAACAACCGTTGTGGTTGCCAAGTTTCTGTAAGTTCTAATTGTTTACTGTAGGCATTTTTATTGCTAGCCAAATCAAAAGCTTCAAAACTTAACATGGCCGATGAAGTATGGTGCCCATGAGTGGTGCCGGGACTTCTATGGTCAAAACGGTTGATGATTACATCTGGCTTAAAATTACGAATGGCCCAAACGACATCGCCTAGCACTGCTTCTTTGTTCCATATTTCTAGGGTTTCATCTGGGTGTTTGGAATAACCAAAATCATTAGCTCGCGAAAAAAACTGTTCGCCGCCATCTATACGTCTGGCCGCTAAAAGCTCTTGTGTACGTAAAACACCTAAAAGCTCACGAAGTTCAGGTCCAATAAGGTTTTGTCCACCATCGCCTCTGGTTAAGGATAAATATCCTGTTCTGGCTTTAGTTTCATTAGATAGGTAAGAAATAAGTCTTGTATTCTCATCATCTGGGTGCGCAGCAATGTAAAGTGCTGTACCTAAGAAATTCAATTTTTCAAGTGAATGGTATATTTCAGAAGAGGATTGTTGCACAGGTTTTTGTGCATTGGTAATATTTGAACACAAGAGTATTCCGGCAAGGAATGCCAAAAAATAGCGCATAAAGTTGGTTTTAGTCTGGAAGAAGCCAATGATTTACAGAAGCGACACCATACCAAAGATAGAAAGTTTAAAGGGCTTAGCTGGTTTTTTAAAACTTCTTTAACAAAAATTAATTTAGGAATGTACTATAGGGAATCTTGTGAAACGCAATTATGCTTCTTCAGTTCCGTCTGGTGTTTCTGCTGTCTCTTCGTAAGTGTAGATTAATGTAACCGCTTTTTGCATCATTAAGTTATTAGGGTAAACTAACAATTCTCCGTTAGATTTTCTTAAGCTAACGTGAAAAGCCCTAATATCTTCAATTAAAAATGGTTCTTCCGATTCAATATCCTTATCTAAAATTTTTATGCGATCACCAATCTTGAATGGAAACGAGAAAAATAGGATAACTCCTGCAGTAATATTGCTTAAAATAGACCAGCTAGCAAATAAAGCGACTCCTATGACAGTGAATACAGAAGAAAAGACAAGACCAATATCTTTGTAATTCACCCCCCATATAAATGATATGACCCCAAAACCTAAAAGCATGAGTAAAATAGAGGCGTACTTAGTAATTAATAATGTTCGTGCCTCTACAATGTCACTGATTCTACCAATTTTCCGAATGGTTTTATCCGTAATGAATTTTAGGATGATTAGCACGCCAAATGTTATGGCGGTAGCTATCATTTCGTGCTTGTACGTTAAAAAAAATTCTTGCATAAACTTATAGGCCTAAACTGTCGCGCAAAGGTAAATCCTTATTTCCATTTTGTCGCCAGTAAGGAGTCTTTAAACTTTTTATTTTTGTGGCTGTAGAAGTCATGGATTTGGCATTTTCTCCAAAGCCGCTTTTAAAGGTATCAGACCAATTTTCGATAGTATAAGGAAAAGCTGTTGTGAAGTTAATTGTTAGGGTTCTTTCTAACTCAGGATAAGTTATTTGGTAAGTTGAAATACCATCTTTACTATTTAAACTAGCAGTTGATTCATACTCTTTTAATTCTTTGTGAGACAACCGTATAAACTCTAGAGAAGGTATAATTTTTAAATCTCCTACAGGTAGTGTTTCAGGTGAAATTCTAATCTTGTTCCATAGCTCATTTTCAAGGACGGTTTTTTCTAATTTGAAGTCTTGGTCCGCTTCACTTTCAAAATACGAATGAGACATTATATCAAATTTTTCACGGTTATTTAGCTGTGCATAAACCTGTCCGCACCACTCCTGTGCAGAGAACGAAACTTTTACCGCATGGTCGTTATCATGAACCGGATAAAAAGTACTTGTCATTATGGAATAAGGGTAGATTCCGGTGAGATATTTCTTGGTTACATTCAGTTTTAAAACAGGGATATTATCTGGGTTGTTTCCATCTGCTTTCACTTGCTTATCCTTTAGGAGAGGTTCGGTAACAAAAACAAGAACAGCTTTGCCGTCTCTTATTTCACCATATCGTGCTAGTTGAAGTTTGTAAGATGTAATTTCGGCATCACCGGCGTACCAATACTTCTTAAATTCGCCCGAAAGTTCTTTCTTCGGTAATTCTACCGTTTTTTCGGAATTAACAGCAACGTCTTCACTAGTCTCTTTTTTAACCTCTTGGCAAGATTGCGTAAAGGAAATTAGTAAAGCTATATATGTTAGAGGAAGGGCTTGTTTGGTAATAATTCTCATGAGGTAGTAATTTTATTTAAAATTAACCAAAAAGAACTACTTGACCATTTCTATTAACGTTTTGTATACCAATTGTGTAGGTAGGCCTACAACATTAGGATAAGATCCTTTAATTTCTTCAATACCTGTTAGGCCTATCCATTCTTGAATACCATAAGCACCAGCCTTGTCATAAGGTTTGAAATTGTTGATGTAGTAGTGGATTTCTTCATCAGATAACTCTCTGAACTTCACTTTGGTTACTTGGTGAACAACTTTTTGTGAGCTAGAAGTGGTGAAGCAAACCGAAGTTATCACCTCGTGCCAGTCTCCGGAAAGAGCATTCAGCATTTCAAATGCTTCTTTAGCATCTGCTGCTTTGGCTAGTGATACGCTATTATGCCAAACTACAGTATCTGATGTAATAAGGATTTCACCGGCTTCTAAAGAACCTTCAAAAGCATCTGCTTTTAGTTTTGCTAAATAATCGCTGATTTGGCTTCCTACTAATTCAGGCGGATAAACTTCGTCCACAGATTTTAACCGTACTTCAAACGGAAGCCCCATTTCTTTTAAAAATTGATGTCTTCTTGGTGAGCCGCTAGCTAGAATTATGGAGTGATTATTTAAGTCTAACATAATTTAATCGTTTGCGGCGCTAAAATTTGTCATCCAGTCTCCTTTTACTTTTAAAACCTGCTCAATAACATCTCTTACGCAGCCTTCTCCGCCGTTTTTATGAGAAATATACATAGATACAGCTTTTACTTCCTGAACAGCGTTTTGTGGGCAGGTAGGTAGTGCAACCACTTTCATTACGGGGATATCAGGAATATCATCACCCATGTAAAGCATAGTGCTGACGTCAATATTATGATTGTCCATATATTCTTTTAAAGCATCCATTTTTTGGTGTGCTCCTAAATAAATATCCTTTATGCCTAAAGCTTGCAAGCGGCTTCTTACACCTTCATTTGTGCCTCCAGAAATAATACATATTTTATAACCTTTCTGTAGTGCGGTTTTAACGGCGTAGCCATCTTTCACGCTCATTTTGCGAAGCATTTCGCCTTCCGAGGTTATAAGCAATGTACTATCAGTGAAAACACCATCCACATCAAAAACAAAGGTGTCTATGTTTTTTAAATATTCTTTATAGCTCTTTTCCATAAGTTGCTTGTATAGATTTGCTCAACAGTTCGTAGACTGCCTTGAGCTCTTGTTTTTTTATTTGTTCTAACTGGTTTGCAATGGTTTTTGAATCGTTTCGCCTAGCAGGACCAGTTTGGGCCTCGTAAGGTGATAAGGTTTCGATTTTTCTTGCCGTTTCCTGTATAAGCGGGCTTAAAATTTCAAAACGAACATTATTTTCCTTACAAATTTCAGAACCCATATGATAAAGGTGATTGGTAAAATTATTTACAAATACGGCAGCAAGGTGAAGGCTTTTGCGTTGTTCCGTGTGTATTTCGTATACGTTTTCTGAAACAAGATTTGCTAGCTTTTTCAATAGCACCAAGTCTTCTTTGTTTTCTGCTTCTAAACAGATTGGAACCTTCTTGAAATCTAGTTCGTTAGATTTACTAAAGGTCTGCAGTGGGTAAAAAACACCATGTCTCTCGTGGCGAGACAGTTCGTTCATTGGCGTGCTTCCAGAAGTGTGAACTATTAATTTATTTTTATGTGTAAGTAGTTCTGATACAGTTTTTATAGAATTATCACTTAAAGCGATTATATAGATATCAGATTCATTTAAATTAGAGAAATCAGAGGTTATTTTTTCCTCTGGAGCAAGAGCTAGAAGCGCTTTTTTATTTCGACCTATAACTTGAACAATCTCTATTTCGTCCGACTTTGAAAAAGCCTTGAAAAGGTGGGTTGCAACATTGCCGGTACCTAAAATGCTTACCTTAATCATGAGGCGAAAATAAGCATATAATTACGTAAAAGAGACTTTGTTTTGCTGAAAAATAATTCAAACATTTTACTTTAAGGAGAAGAAAATGATACTCCCGTTTCTATGGAATTTGTAATAAAGACTATTATCTATTTCGGTCTATAAAAAAATCTACTTTCCCTAAAATGAATCCCATAAAATTTTCACTTATAATTAACAGTTTTCGCAAGACTTTAGATTGCTCTATCTTCCTGTAAATAAGAAAAAGGGCGTATTTTTGCCTGCTGAAAACCAATTTAGTTGCTGCCGATGAACATGCTCAAAAAATTCTTTTTCTCCACCCGTTTAATGTCCGTTCTTTTTATAGTCTTTGCTATTGCAATGGGGCTAGGAACGTTCATAGAAAGTAAATACAGCACTGAAACAGCTAGAATTTGGATTTACAACACCACATGGTTTGAGGCTATTATGGTCTTTTTTGTAATCAATTTTATTGGTAACATGTTCAGATACCGTTTGCTACGTTGGGAAAAATGGGCAGTTCTAACACTTCACCTTTCATGGATTTTTATCATAATTGGAGCATTTGTAACCCGTTATATCAGTTACGAGGGTATGATGCCTATTCGTGAGGGCAAATCGGAAAAAGTATTCTATTCGGACAAAACTTATCTAACCGCTTATGTAGACGGTGACATTAACGGAGAGGCTAAAAGAAAAACATTACAGGAAGATTTAATAGTTACGGCAGAGGATATAAAATCTAGATTACCTTGGAAGTCAGATTTTAACGGTCAACCCTTTACTATTTCTTATGCAGGTTTTATTGATGGGGCAGAAGAGGGATTAATTCCAGATGAAAACGGAAAAACGTATTTAAAGATTGTTGAGGCAGGTGATGGGCAAAGACATGAGCACTTTCTAGAAAGTGGCAAAGTTTCTAGCATTCACAATGTGCTTTTTTCATTGAACAATGACACTGAAGGTGCCATTAACATTTTTGAAAAGGATGGGGCTTATACTATAAGAACTCCTTTTGAGGGTAATTATATGCGAATGGCAGACCAGTTTAAAGGTCAGGTCGCAAAGGATAGTCTTCAAGAATTTGTATTACGCTCATTATACTCAACGGCAGGAATGCAATTTGTAGTTCCTGAACCTGTAGTAAAGGGTTCTTATGGTGTTGTAAAAGTCTCAAAGGAAAAAATGACTGATGCTACTCTGGATGCCATGATAGTAGATATTACGGTTAATGGAGAAACCGTTCAGCAAAAATTATTGGGAGGGAAAGGTATTTCTAATTTCTCTGAGAAAGTAAATGTAGGCGGACTGGATTTTAGTCTGAGCTATGGTTCCAAAGTATATGAACTTCCTTTTAGTATTAAACTGAATGATTTTATAGCAGAAAAATATCCTGGTACAGAGCAGGGGTACAAATCTTTCATGAGTAAGGTTACTGTTGAAGACGACAGGGATTTTGACTATAGCATTTTTATGAATAATATTCTTGATCATAAGGGGTATCGCTTTTTCCAATCTAGTTTTAGTCCAGATGAAAAAGGAACTGTTCTATCTGTAAATCATGATCAATGGGGTACGCGTATTACCTATTTAGGATACTTCTTGCTGTACATTGGCTTAATGGGTATTATGTTCTTTGGAAAAACAAGGTTTAAGGATTTAGCCGTTTCTCTTGATAAATTGAAAAGCAAAAAAGCAAAACTGACAGCGGTTCTTGTTTTGGGTATGTTGTTAAATGTGAATGCCCAAGAACATTCCGCAGATGATGGTCATGACCATAGTAATATGGCGCCTACACAGTCCCAAATAGATTCGCTTTTACAAACTACGATTGTTTCTGAAGAGCATGCGGAGAAGTTCGGAAAACTTGTGATTCAAGATGAAGGAGGGCGGATGAAGCCAATAAATACCTTTTCTTCAGAATTGCTTCGGAAGCTAAGTTTAAAGGATGTTTATAAAGATATGAATGCTGATCAGGTATTCTTATCCATGATGTTAAGTCCGGCCGCTTGGTATAATGCAGAGTTTTTAGCTGTAGATAAAAAAGGAAAGAACGATAGTATACGTCACGTAATAGGTATACCAGAAGGACAACCATTTGTAAAAGCAACTGATTTCTTTGATAAGGAAGGTAATTACAAATTAGAGCCATTTTTAGCAAAAGCTACATCTACCAATATCCCTAATCAGTTTGATAAGGATATTAAAGAAGCCAACATTCGTTTAAGTCTTTTGGATCAAGCTTTAAGTGGTCGTATTATAAAGGTTTTCCCTTTATTGAATGATGAAAATAACAAATGGATTTCAGCCATAGAATATAGGGGAGGGCAGTACCAAGTTTCAGATTCGCTTTATGCTAATTTTATAAAAAACTCGGTGCCTTATTATCTAATGACCTTGCGTAAAGCAAAGGAGACGGGTGATTATGCCAATGCGGATAAGTTGTTAGAAGCATTCAAGCAAAACCAAAAAAACCACGGAGCAGAGGTGCTCCCTTCAGAAGATAAGATCAATGCCGAAGTAATTTACAATAAGCTGAATATTTTCAATATGCTATATAAGCTATATGCTTTAGTTGGCGTAATCATGTTTTTTGTTTTAGTATTCCAAATTTTTAAAGACCGCTCCATTTGGCGTATGGCAGTTTACTCCTTAAAGGGTACTATTTTCATCTTGTTCTTATGGCATACAGCAGGTCTTATTTTGCGATGGTACATTTCAGGTCACGCTCCTTGGACCAATGCATATGAAAGTATTCTGTACGTTTCTTGGGCAACTATGGGAATGGGGCTTCTCTTTGCCAGAAAAAGTGATATGACTATTGCAGCTTCTGCATTTGTTACCAGTATGTTATTGACAATTGCCCATTTAAACTGGGTGGATCCAGCAATTTCTACTTTGGTTCCGGTACTTGATAGTTATTGGCTAATGGTTCATGTTGCGGTTATTGTGGCTAGTTACGGACCGTTATCTGTTGCAATGATTCTAGGTTTAGTTTCTCTATTACTTATGATTTTTACCAATAAGAAAAACAAGGCTGTAATGGACTTGAATATAAAAGAATTGACGATAATCAATGAATTGTCCATGACAGTAGGTTTGGTCATGTTAACTATTGGTAACTTTTTAGGTGGCCAATGGGCCAACGAAAGTTGGGGTAGGTATTGGGGCTGGGATCCAAAAGAAACATGGGCACTAATATCTATTATGATATACGCCTTTGTTATTCATACCCGCTTGGTACCTGCTTTGCGAAGTAGATGGGCATTCAACTTTCTTAGTGTTATTGCTTTTGGAAGTATCATGATGACTTATTTTGGAGTAAACTACTACTTGGTAGGTTTACATAGTTACGGGCAAAGTGGCGCAGCCGCTATTACGCCAGATTATATTTGGTATATAGTTCTGGCAGCCGCAATTCTTGGTGCTATAAGTTATTGGAGGTATAAGATTAACTATAGTAAATAGGGGGCGTATTTCTAATTTTTAGTTAGAATTGTAAGGTATTTAATTAAAAATAAGTGTTCTTTTTACCATTGTCGTAATATTTAATCTATTTTTTATAGATTTAGCATCTTGTTACGCGGTGAGATGAAAATGATAACTGAAGACATAAGGCTCTTAGAAGGCATGAAGGAAGACGATAATTCTTCTTTCAAGGCTGTTTATGAGAAATACTCTAAAGTTCTGTTTATATACGCTCACAACATTATAAAGGACAAGGTAATTTGTGAAGATATTATTCAGGAGGTTTTTATATCGCTTTGGGCAAAAAGAAAGACTAGTAACATATCTTCTCTAAAACCGTATCTCTTTCAAGCTGTAAAATTTCAAATATTCAATCATTTCAGAAATAACAAATTTTCAACTGAAGATTTGACCAGATTGAATATTATAGACGTTTCAATGAACGTTTCAGATCAAATAGAATATTCTGAGCTTAATCAAATCATTCGGGATCAAGTAGCAAAATTGCCTAAAAGATGTCGTCATATTTTTGTGTTGAGCAGGTATGATCATAAATCGAATAAAGAAATAGCGGAAGAACTTGAGATATCCGTACAGGCGGTAAAAAATCAAATTTCAAAAGCATTGGCATTTCTACGAAACAATCTTCAATTAGAAGAAGCTGTTATTATTTCTCTTATCCTTCTTCATTAGAAACTATCATCAGCTTATAATATCTGTTTATTAGGGTTTTAACATTCTTTTAGGTTACATCAGTAATGTGTATTCCTTAATTTTTTCACTTTTATTTTATCGATTTTAAAAAATAATGGACTTCTAACGTGTACCATCGCATTAGTTTGGGTACTTAGTTGTGATATCGTTTTCTAATTGAGATATAAATGAACGAAAAAAAAGCAAAAAAGCTCTTTAAAAAATATGTGAACAATGAGTGTTCTCAGGAAGAGAGAGACTTAATGGAGCGTTTTCTTGAATCATACCAAAGTGAGAGTAATCCAACGTCAGATTTTAGATTTGATAGCGAAACAAAAGAAGAGGTTTGGCAGAAAATTGCAGGTAAGACTAAGGTTCCACAAGCAAATAAAAATAACTTCAACGGTTTTATACTAAAGTACGCGGCCATTTTTATTGGTTTAGTGGGACTTGCCATGGTTTTCAATTTTCTATCAAAAAACGGCAGTGAAAAGTCCAACTTAGTTATAGAAGATAATGCTATTGTTTTAAAGACAGGAGACAACCAAGCAAGAAAAATTATTGTTGGTGGTGGAGAATCTATTACCGATGAAGACGGAAACATTTTAGCATCCCAATCTAATGACCAAATGGTCTATCATGGTAAGGCAACTACTGAGTTGGTCTATAATGAGATTATTATTCCTAAAGGAAAAACTTTTGAGCTGAAACTTTCTGATGGCACACTTGTACACCTAAATGCAGATACTTCTTTAAAGTACCCCGTAAGTTTTGTCAAAGGACAAGACCGAAAAGTATTTTTAAAAGGCGAGGCTTATTTTGAAGTAGCCAAAGACCCCGAACATAAATTTACTGTGGTAGCTAAAGATATTGATGTTCAGGTTTTAGGAACTCATTTTAATGTTAGCTGTTATACCGGTGAAGAAACTTACGCGGTACTCGCAGAAGGTAGTGTAGCTATTAGTGATAAGCGTGCTGGTCAAGTGAGTGATAGTTTAAGTATTCTAAAACCAGGTCAAAAAGCGGCAATGCAGGAAGATGCTTTGATAATAACCGAGGTAGATATAAGCGATTACCTAAACTGGCGTAATGGTGATTTAACTTTTAATAATGAGCCTTTTGAAGATATTGTAAGAAAGATAGAGCGTCGCTACGGAGTCCGAATTGAAAATGGATATACAGAGCTAGAATCTGTCCGGTTTAGAGGTGCTTTTAAAAATGAAACTATAGAAGATTTACTTGACACTTTTAAGGAGAGTGCTGAGTTTGATTACGAGATAACCAATAACCAAATACGAATTAAAAAACCAACATAATTTATGTGACTTAAAGCCAAAAAAAAATCGGGGAACGCGGCAACGTCCCCCGACAAATAGTGATTTCAATCCGAGTAATAACAAATCAAAATCCTTTAAAAATATGGAAAAAAAACCATTGTTTTTCATTCTATTGAAAAACATTCTTAACAAGAATCGCACAGTGAAAATCTCCATTCTAATGTTTGCTTTTGCCTTGTTCAATCTTCATGCGAATTCATACTCGCAAAATAAGAAGGTTTCTATAGAGGCCAATAACGAGACTATTGAAAGTGTACTCAAAAAAATAGAAACGCAAAGCGAGTTCCGCTTCTTTTATAAATCGGGACAGCTGAACGTAGCTAAAAGGGTGACTCTCAGTGTAGAGAAACGCCCAATAAAAGAAGTTTTAAAAATGGTGTTTGGTAATAGTGTTACATACACCTTACTAAAAAACCAGATTGTTCTTAAAAATGACCCTTCGTATAAAGTGCCAATTGAAAGTACAGGAATAGATAATTTGGAGGAAGACCAACAGTCTATAACAGGTGTTATTACAGATGAAATGGGAGTGCCTCTTGCAGGTGCTAATGTTGTAGAAAAAGGAACAACTAACGGGGTTACCGCAGATTTTGACGGTAATTTTAGTCTAGAGCCTAGTTCTGATGATGCTATTTTGGTGGTTTCCTATATTGGTTTTGCTACTAAAGAGATTCCGGTTGACGGACAAACTACGTTGAATATTAAACTAGTTGAAAGTGCAGCGGGCTTAGATGAAGTAGTTGTAGTTGGTTTTGGTACTCAAAAGAAGGTGAATGTAATAGGTTCAGTTTCACAAGTATCTTCCAAAGACATAGAGAATAGACCAGTTACTCAAGTTTCTCAGGCTATTACGGGTCAAATGCCTGGTGTTACTGTAGTGCAACGTTCAGGTAGGCCAGGACAGAGTGGCGGTAGTATAAGTGTTAGGGGAGTAGGTTCTTTTGGAGCTACACCAGATGCATTAGTTCTGATAGATGGTATTGCCGGAAGTATGAACGATATTAACCCGGATGATATTAAGTCTATTTCAGTATTAAAAGATGCCTCTTCAGCTGCCATCTATGGTGCACGTTCTGCAAACGGGGTAATTTTAATTACTACCAAAAATGGTGCTGATAATAAGTTTTCCGTGAATTATAATAGCTACGTAGGTTTTAACGCAGCAACAGAGCTTCCTGAATTTGTAAACTCTTGGGAATATGCAGAGATGTACAATATAGCTTCTGGTAGCAATAGTTTTTCTGCAGAGGACATTGCAAAATACAAGTCAGAAAGTGATTTGGATAATTACCCGAACACAAAATTTTTAGATGATCTTTTCTCTAAGAATGGAGTACAGACATCGCACACGTTAACTCTTAGTGGTGGCGATGAAAAGAATAAATATTATGTTTCTGTAGGTATTTTAGAGCAGGATGGTATTGTGCCAAAAAACAGTTTTAGTAGGTACAACTTCCGAATGAACCTTACGAACAAACTTGGAGACAAGTTTAATTTGAATACACGGTTTTTTGGTTCTGTAGAAAAGAGAGAAGAGCCTCAAGTAACCGGAAACAAAGGACAAGGTTATAGAAGTGAAACGAATAGAGCAACTGATGCTGCTAATAATGCAGGAAGTTTTGTTGGAGATTTAGTTTCTAACGCCGTTAGATATCCAGCAGTAGTTTTAGGCCAGGATTCTCAGGGTAATTATGGTATTGGACCTGAAAGCGGTGGTACGCCTGTAGCTTGGTTGGCTTCGGAATCTTATTTGGAAAATCCAAAAACAAAGGCAGGTGTAAATGTAAAGTTAGACTATAAACCGACCGATGATTTAACCTTTTCGGTAATAGGTGGTTACAACTTTACTCTGAACGAGGAACGTTCTTACTATGCATCGCAACGCCTTAACGAGGATATTTATTTGGGGCAGTCTTATTTAAACCAGTATAGCAATAAAGAGATTTACAAAACACTGCAATTTACAGGTGAATGGTCTAAGGAAGTGGGTGTTCATGATTTTAGTTTTTTAGGAGGATACTCTTTTGAAAATGAAGAATTTTCGTTTTTCAATGGATACCGTCAAGATTTTGCTAGTAACGATTATACGGTATTAGATTTAGGTAGTGCAGAGAATCAGCAGTCAGCTGGTTTTGATTCTGAATGGGCTTTACAATCTTTCTTTTCTAGGTTAAAATATAGTTTTGATGAACGTTACCTTTTTGAAGCCACACTTCGTTATGATGGTTCGTCAAGATTTCCTAAAAGCAACAAGTATGCTGTTTTTCCTGCTGCTGCAGTAGGTTGGAGAGCTTCTCAAGAAACTTTCTTGGAAGATGTTAATTGGTTATCAAACTTGAAGTTCAAAGCTTCTTGGGGTATTTTAGGAAACCAGAACATTGGTAACTATCCATATCAAACAGTATTAGCTTCAGGCCGTGATTACGCTTTGGGTGGCGGACTTTCTACAGGAGCTGCATACTCTAATTACCGAGATGCGAATATTAAATGGGAGTCAACAGAAACTACCGATATAGGTATTGAAACAGGACTCTTTGATGGAAAGGTAACTTTTAACGCCACCTATTTTAGAAGGAATACTACAGATGTACTTTTTAAGCCATCATCTAGTGTGTCTTCTGTACTTGGTGTAGGTATTAGCGAAACCAATACAGGAGCAGTTAAGAACACAGGTTGGGAATTTGATTTAGGACATAGAGGCAGCAAAGGCGATTTTAGTTATTCTATTAATGGAAACTTTTCTGTAATAAACAATGAAGTGGTAACTCTAGGTTTAGGTAACGTAGAGCAACCAAATGGTTTTGTAGGTAACGGTTCTGACCTTTTTATAGGTTATCCAATGCAGATGTACTACGGTTACAAAACTGATGGTGTATTCTTAAATGATGGAGAAACTTCTAGCTGGCCGGATCAAAGCGCTGTAAACCCTACTTCCCAAGCAGGAGATTTTAGGTATAAGGATATTAGTGGTCCTGATGGTGTGCCTGATGGAAAAGTAGACCCTACTTATGATAGGACGTATCTAGGAAGTAGAATTCCTAAATACACGTACGGAGCTAACATCAATTTGAATTATAAAAACTTCGACTTTTCTTTATTCCTTCAAGGGGTGAGCGGTGTAAAAGGTATGCTGGATAATTATGCAGGTTATGCTTTTTTCAACTTAGGAAATATTCAAAAATGGCAAATGGATGGTCGTTTTGATGCTAATAACCCAGTACGTAATCCTGGTTATCCAAGGTTAGAGGTACTAACTAATAGTGGTTCGCCAAATACAGCTACATCAGACTACTGGGTAATAAACGCAGGTTATTTGAGAGTTAAAAATGTGCAATTAGGGTATAATTTCCCTGACTCTTTAACTGAGTTGATAGGCATAGATAACCTAAGGATGTATATAGGAGCAGAGAATTTACATTCTTTTAATTCCTATAGAGATGGATGGGATCCAGAGATTAATTCCTCGGGAAGCTATTATCCTATTTTAACTACGTACACCTTTGGTTTAAACTTAAAATTTTAGAACATGACAAATTTTTTATACACATATATAAGTCGCGTACCTTCCTTTTTTAGGTTGGTTGTTTTAAGCATGACGTTAGTTTTGTTTATTGGTTGCGATAAAGAATTGGAGCAATTTCCTAGTAACGCGTTTGCGAAAGATAATTTTTGGACATCAGAGTCCAATGCAAACATAGCTTTAACCGGTGCTTACCGTGGTGCAATTGAATACGGTACGCAAGTAGTACCATCTGATTGGTGGACCTATTGCGGAATTGTTTTTATGGAATTTGCTACAGATAACGCTTATGACCGTAGAGGAGATAACTCTACTCAGAATCGTTTAACGGATGGAACGCTATTGCCAAACAACAATGTCATAAACGGCTATTGGAAAGGTTCTTATAAAAGAATAGCAATTTGTAATGACTTTTTGGAGAATATTGGTAATGTAGAAATGGAACAGTCAAAAATTGATAGAATGGCTGCCGAGGTTCGTTTTCTTCGTGCCTCCACTTATTTTTATATTTCTCAGTTTTGGGGAAGCGCTCCTTTGGTTACAAAGACCTTAACACCTGATGAGGCTAATAATGTAGATAAGGCATCAAAAGCAGAATTGGTTTCTTTTATAATCAGTGAGCTCAAAGCTTCGGCAGAAGATTTACCTTCATTTGGTGAATTATCCGGTTCTGAAGAAGGTAGGGCTAGCAAGCAAGCTGCTCTGGCCTTCTTAGGTAGAATGTATTTGGGTGAGCAGAATTTTGCAGAAGCTTCTAAAGTGTTCAAGGAAATAATTGACATGGGGGAAAATATAATAGACCCAGATTATGCCTCTCTTTTTACACCTGTTAATGAAGCTAGCAGTGAAAATATCTTTAGCACTCAATATTTTGGAGGTCAAGCAGGAAATTCTTTACCACAACATGCGTATCCCGCAGTAGCTTCTGGTTGGCATATTGTAAATCCATTGGGTAGTTTGGCAGATGCGTATGGTTTTGATGATGGTACCCCATTATCATATGATGACCCTAAGTTTGATTATGCCGATATGGGAGCTAATAGAGACCCAAGGTTTAGATACAACCTACTTTGGGATGGTTCTTCTTTTGGAGATAAAATCTATGATTGCAACCCGGATAGTACAGAATCTTTAGATCAGTTAACATATTCCAAGCAGGCAACAAGAACAGGGTATGGATTACGAAAGTTTTTTGATGAGTCTTTCAGTGGGAATTTGAAATCTGATTACGGCGGAAACGTTCCAATTATTAGATATGCCGAAGTTCTATTGAGTTATTTAGAAGCTGAACTTGAAGCAGGGAGCCCTATTACACAGCAATTGCTAGATGAGACCATTAATACGGTACGAGGAAGAGCTTCGGTTGGATTGCCTCCAATAACGGAAACAGATGCAGCAACGCTTCGTCCTATTCTTAGAAATGAAAGAAGAATTGAATTAGCATTTGAAGGTCAACGTCTTTGGGACATTATTAGATGGGATATTGGTGATGAGGTCTTGGTAGGTGATTTATGGGGAGCTCCTTTTCCTAATTCCACTTTATACCCAACGACTTCTAAGAAAATAGACCCACAGTCAAGATGGTACGTTACCACAAAGAATTTTAGAAAAGGGGTTGATGATATTTGGCCAATTCCAGAATCTGAGGTAAACGTAAATCCTAAATTGGGCAATTAATTATGACAATTAAACGTAGAAAATTTATTCAAAACTTAGGACTTGCCGTGCCCATGCTGGCAAGTCCTTTTAATCCCATTCTTGCAAAAGAAATGGTGTTTACAGATTTTACCTCATCAGACTTGGTCAATTCACCTTTTAAGGCAGATTTTAAAAAGTTAAATGAACGGGTGTGGATAGGAAGTTCCTTCTGGGCAGTACCAATGGAGGATTGGGAAATTAAAAATAACCGACTTGAATTTTCAGGAGTAGAGAAGCAATCAAGGCTACACATTTTAACTCATGTACTTGGTGAGAACCAAGGAGATTTTCAGTTTTCTGGAAATCTGGGATTACTGGAGGACAAAGGTAAAAAAGGAGGTGTTGGTTTTTCTGTTGGAATAAAAGATTACACGGATTCCAATAGCGTAAAAGCAGCTTGTTACTTTGGTAAAGGCATTTCTGTAGGAGTTAACCTGGAAGGGGAAATTTATATAGATAAGAAGAGAGAAGCACTATCTGGCGGATTTGACTTTGGAAATGTTTCTCTTCAGTTGAAGGGGCATAACAAGGGAGGTGAAACAGAGCTTGAGCTTAAAGCGACTGATGCCGCAGGAAAAAGCATAACTCTAGAGAATACTGTAAAAGGAAGTCTAGACGGACTTGTTGCTCTGGAGAACAAGGGCAGTGAAAAAGGAGAAAGCACCTTTTGGTGGGGCGATATAGAATTTTCAGGCTCAAAGGTCCAATACAAACCGGACAATAGCTTTGGACCTATTCTATGGGCTATGTATACCTTATCAAAAGGTAAATTAAAGCTTACCGCACAACTTCCGCCAGTAGGAGTAAAAGACGCTCAAAAAGTAGAGCTGCAGTTTTTAAGAAATGGAAAATGGATAAAAGAAGATAAGGCTCAAATTGATCCCGTTTCGTTTACCTCGGTTTTTTCCATTGAGGATTGGAATGCTTCCGAGGATATAAAATATCGTCTACGTTACAGCTTGGACAAAGAAAGACATACCTATGAGGGAGTTATTCGGGAAGAACCCTTAGATAGACCCTTAACCTTTGGCGGACTTACCTGTCAGCATGCCATGGGGTTTCCATATCGTCCGTTAGTAGAGAACTTAGACAAGTCTAATCCTGATATACTTTATTTTTCAGGTGATCAGTTGTACGAAGGTAATGGAGGCTATCCTATAAAGAGGCAACCAGAAGACAAGGCTATTCTCAACTATTTGGGTAAGTGGTATATGTTTGGTTGGGCTTTTGGTGATGTATTAAGAAACAGGCCTAGTATTTGTACTCCAGATGACCATGATGTGTATCAAGGTAATCTATGGGGTGAAGGTGGAGAAGGAATCTCTTTTGAAGAATGGGAGAATGTGCGTGATGCTCACGGAGGTTTAGTTCAAACTCCAAATTTTGTAAATGTCGTTAACAAGACCCAATGCAGTCATATGCCAGAGGCGTATGATCAGGCACCCATGAAATCTAACATAAGTACGTGGTATACGCACTTGGTATATGGTAAGGTTAGTTTTGCTATTGTTAGTGATCGCCTTTTTAAATCGGGTCCTGAAATGGTGAGAGCTGGTGAAGGGAGAATTGATCACTTGACAGCACCAGCAAAATCCGGAGAGTTGGAATCTGACAACCTTAATTTTATGGGGCAACGCCAACTAGATTTTTTAAATGATTGGGTAGCGGATTGGAAAGGAGCTAACATGAAAGTATTGCTTAGTCAAACGCTATTCTCTAATGTAGGTACGCACCACGGACCGGAGAAGGAATTCTTATTTGGCGACCTTGATTCTGGGGGATGGCCAAAATCTAAAAGAGATAAAGTAGTTGAAACAATAAGAAAGGCATGTGCATTTCATATAAATGGGGATCAGCATTTGCCTTTTATGGTACAATACAGTATTAACGAACCAAGAGATGGAGGGTGGACGTTCTGTACGCCTGCAATTTCTACAGGGTATCCTAGATGGGGACAACCAGACTCGGTTAATGTACCTTTTACAGATAGACCAGTACATGGTTTACCAAACACGGGATGTTATAGAGA
Source organism: Zobellia barbeyronii (assembly GCF_018603515.1). Classification (GTDB taxonomy): domain Bacteria; phylum Bacteroidota; class Bacteroidia; order Flavobacteriales; family Flavobacteriaceae; genus Zobellia; species Zobellia barbeyronii. Next base: position 280,240 of record NZ_JACATN010000002.1, on the reverse strand, counting down.
CGGATTCGGGAACGACAATTACATCTATGCTGTAGGTAATCCTACTGATGATTTTGATGAAGAGTTTGATCGTTACCAAAAAGCTCAGAAAAAGGCTTCGGGTTATGGTATAGTTACTTTTGATACAACAGAAAGAACTATAAAAATGGAAGCCATTCGGTTTTTAGCTAATCTTGATATCGAGTCAGATAAAAACACTTATCCAGGATGGCCATTTACAATTCAACAAACCGAAAATGATGGGCGAAGGCCAATAGGTTATCTTCCTAAATTAAAAGTAAAATCAGCCAATCAATTGCTGAAGATTATTAATGAAGAAACCAAAGAACTGGTACATTCTATGCGGATTAAAGGTAATACGTATACGCCGTCAGTTTATGAATTAGGTAAGTACACTTTGATTATAGGTGAAGGAGCTACAGAAAAAGCCATAAGTGGTATAGAAATAACCATTGATCCTAAAAAGACCATTTCTGTCTAAGCAAAAAGGAATAAATTTGAGAGTAAATTAATTTATAAATACAAAACAGTTCATGACAAGTTTTAGAAATTATTTTTTAACTGGTACCATCTTATTACTGATGTTATCTGGCTGTAAGTCAAAAGAAGAAAAAACGGTAGTGAAAGACGAAAGTCCGAAACAACCTAATGTTGTTTTCATTTACATGGATGATTTAGGTTATGGAGACCTTAGTTCATATGGAGCAACTGAACTAAGTACCCCTAATATTGATGCTTTAGCAGAAGGAGGAGTTCAGTTTACTAATGGTTATGCTACATCGGCAACATGTACACCAAGTAGATATGCTATTCTTACGGGTAGATATCCTTGGAGAAATAAAGATGCTAAAATACTTCCGGGAACAGCGCCTTTAATTATTAGTACGAATCAGCTTACTGTTCCTAAAGTGCTTAAAGAAAAGGGCTATGCTACGGGTATAGTTGGAAAATGGCACTTAGGCTTAGGTAGTGGAAACGTAAACTGGAACGAGAGAGTATCTCCCGGTCCTAATGAAGTTGGTTTTGACTATTCTTATATACTAGCTGCTACGCAGGATAGAGTACCTACTGTGTATATAGATAATGGTAACGTAGATGGATTAGATCCAAACGATCCTATAGAAGTAAATTATAAAGAGAACTTTGAAGGTGAGCCAACAGGGTTGGATAACCCAGAGCTAACTACTATGAAATGGCATCACGGTCATAACAACAGTATTGTAAACGGAATACCACGTATTGGTTATATGAAAGGTGGCGAAGCTGCAAAATGGACAGACGTTGATATGGCTGATCACTTTTTGGCTAAAGCACAGGCTTATGTAACTGACCATAAAGATGAGCCTTTCTTTTTATACTATGCTTTACAGCAACCACATGTACCACGTACACCTCACCCTCGTTTTGCAGGTAAATCTGGAATGGGACCTCGTGGAGATGTTATTCTTGAGGCGGATTGGGTTGTAGGTGAATTTATGAAGACTTTAGAAGAACAAGGTCTTTTAGAAAATACATTAATTGTTTTCTCTAGTGATAATGGTCCTGTTGTAAATGATGGCTATTATGATGACTCTGAAGAAAAATTAGGAAACCACACTCCTGCGGGTGTATTGCGTGGGGGTAAATACAGCTTGTTTGAAGCAGGTACTCGTGTGCCTTTCATCACATACTGGAAAGGGAAAATTGCACCGGGTAAGTCAGATGCTTTGGTTTGTCAGGTAGACTTACTTACTTCAATGGCCGCTTTAGTAGGCAGTGATAAAAAAGGAGAGGATAGTGAAAACTTCCTAGATGCTCTTATGGGTAAAACAGATCAGGGTAGAAAGGAATTGGTTTTAGAAGCTGGCGGAAAAACGGCTTTTAGAAAAGGAGACTGGGCTATGATTCCACCATATAAAGGAGCAGCTCTTAATAAGCAAGTTAATATAGAATTAGGTAACGATAGCGAGTACCAATTATATAATTTAAAAGAGGACCTTTCTCAAACTAAAAACGTTGCTAAAGAAAATCCAGAAAAGTTACAGGAAATGGTAGAAGGTTTTGAAGCCATAAGAGGTAAGAATGATGCAGAGATTGAAGAGTTGGAGTTAAAATAGAACCATGTTGAGGTATTTTATTCTTTAGAAATATCTCATTCTAGTTTATAATTATAACCGTTCCGAGTGTAATAAGTGTTCATAACGAGCACATTATACTCAGAACGGTTTTTTGTTTTCCTTTTATATGTCAAAAATTAATAAGATATTTGATTCATCATGAAGTTATAGAAATTATGTTCCGTACTAATGTCGCTGGGTTTGTGCCCAGAAATTAATCGAACCCACTTCGTTCGGTTTTGGCATATTCCTCTTTTTATCAACATAATTTCAATTCAAATGCCACATTCAAAAAGAATCACTTTAAAAATGCTGTTTCAGTATTTTATAGTTGCCGTAACAGGAAAAGAAACAGAATTCACAACGGGAAGCATCCGTAAGGCCATTTTCATGCTCTCCATCCCCATGATTTTGGAGATGATGATGGAATCCATTTTTGCCATTGTAGATATTGCTTACGTCTCACAAGTAAGTGTAAATGCCGTAGCTACTATTGGACTCACAGAATCTGTAGTTACATTGGTATATGCAGTTGCTATAGGCTTAAGTATGGCAGCAACAGCTATCGTTGCCAGAAGGATAGGGGCAAAGGATGTTAAGGGCGCTCAGGAAGCTGCAGTACAGGCAATAGCACTGGGAGTTCTGGTTTCTATAATCGTTGGAGTCTTTGGGTTTTTATATGCCGAGGATATACTTGCGCTAATGGGAGCAGAACCCGACTTGATAGCCGAAGGTTCTGGATACACCAAACTTTTATTGGGAGGTAACATTACTATTCTACTATTGTTCTTGATTAATGCCATATTTAGGGGAGCAGGTGATGCATCTGTTGCCATGTGGGCTTTAGTCCTTTCAAACGGACTTAATATTATACTAGATCCTATTTTTATTTTTGGCTGGGGACCCATACCAGAGTATGGAGTTATGGGAGCTGCTATAGCTACCAATATAGGAAGAGGTACAGCTGTGTTGTTTCAACTGGCAGTATTATTCTTTGGTTGGAGCCGCATACAAATTGGCTTTAAGGATATGGTTATTCGCTTTAGCGTAATGCTAAATCTTATTAAAGTCTCACTTGGAGGAATTGCTCAATTTCTAATAGGAACTTCTAGTTGGGTATTTCTTATGCGTATGATGTCAGAGTTTGGTAGTGAGGTCCTGGCTGGTTATACAATAGCTATCCGAGTAATGTTATTCACTTTAATGCCATCTTGGGGTATGAGTAATGCCGCAGCTACATTGGTGGGGCAGAACCTTGGTGCTCAGCAGCCCGATCGTGCAGAAACTTCGGTTTGGAAGACAGGAAAATACAACGCCTATTTTATGGGAGCTGTTTCTTTAATCTATCTATTCTTTGCTTATGATATTGTTGGTTGGTTCAGTGCCAACCCCGTTGTAGTGGAGAATGGGGGGTTGTGTCTTCAGATTATTGCTGTAGGGTATATATTCTATGCCTATGGTATGGTGGTCACTCAAGCCTTTAATGGAGCAGGAGATACAGGGACGCCAACAAAAATAAATCTCATTGCTTTCTGGTTGTTTCAATTGCCCTTTGCCTATCTAATGGCAATAACTCTTAATTTAGGTGCTATGGGTGTATTTATAGCTATTACTGCCGCTGAGGTGCTGCTAGCAATAATTTCTATGATTTGGTTTAAAAAAGGCAACTGGAAAAAGGTGAGTGTCTAATACTCTTTTTGTAACTTGATCTTTCTAAATTTTTGAAATTATGCAGCAAAGAAAAATAGGACTCAATACCATTTGTACCCATGTAGGGGAAGTTAAAGACGAACAGTTTAAAGGGGCAATTTCTCCACTTTACATGAGTAGTTCATATGCTTTTGAAGATGTAGATGTAAAAAGGTATCCTAGATATTTTAATACACCCAACCAAGAGGCATTGTGTAAAAAGATTGCTGCGTTAGAAAATACAGAAGCTGGCCTTATTTTCGGAAGTGGTATGGCAGCCATTACCACAAGCTTAATGGCTTTTCTTAGAGCTGGTGATCATATTGTTCTTCAGCAAGTATTGTATGGAGGAACTTACAATCTAGTTGTAGAGGAATTTGAGAAGTTTGGTATAGAATATTCATTTACCGAAGGATGGCAAGCTGAGGATTTTGAAAAAGAGATTCGTTCCAATACAAAGGTCATCTATATAGAAACACCTTCCAATCCGCTATTGACAATAACCGATTTGGATGCTATAAGTAAACTAGCTAAGAAGCATAATTTGGTTTCTATGATAGATAATACGTTTGCGAGCCCTGTTAATCAAAATCCTATAGATTTTGGTATTGATGTGGTTATGCATAGTGCCACTAAATACATGGGCGGGCATTCAGATATTCTAGCAGGAGCAGTTGCATCATCCGAGGAAAACATTCATAGAATCTTTGGGTTAGCAAAGAACTTTGGAGGTAGTCTTAGTGATTATACTGTTTGGTTATTGGAAAGAAGCTTAAAGACTATGGGCTTGAGGGTGAAAGCTCAAAATATAAATGCCCAACATATGGCAGAATACCTAGAAGGGAATGAAGCGGTCACCAAAGTATACTACCCAGGCCTAAAGAGTCATCCGGAGCATGAATTGGCAAAAGCGCAAATGAAAGGTTTTGGAGGAATGTTATCTTTTGAGCTTCATGAAGATTATGATGCAAATCAATTTCAAAAAGAACTACAATTAATAAAATCTTCCATGAGTTTGGCAGGGGTAGAGAGTACCGTTCTTTCTCCCACAAAAACATCGCACTCTCTTTTGAGTGCGGAAGAGAGAGCTAAACAAGGTATTGCAGACGGCTTAATCCGTTTTTCTGTGGGCATAGAAGAACCAGAAGATTTAATTGCAGATATAGAACAAGCATTAAAAAAAGTAAGGTCTGGTAATATAGTAGCGACTAGTTAAAAGCATTTAGCCCGAACAAAGAACAATACTCAATAAGATAGAATGAAATTAGACATATTAGCTTTTGGTGCTCACCCAGATGATGTAGAACTTGGTGCCGGAGCTACCATAGCCAAAGCCATTGCAAGTGGTAAAAAAGTAGGTATTGTAGATTTAACCCGTGGCGAGCTTGGTACACGAGGCTCCGCAGAAATTAGAGATAGGGAAGCAGCAGCTGCTGGTAAAATTCTAGGAGTTTCGGCAAGAGAGAACTTAGGTTTTGCAGATGGTTTCTTTGTAAATGACAGAGAACATCAATTGCAGATTATAAAGATGGTTCGTAAATACAGACCGGAAATTGTTTTGTGTAATGCAATAGACGATCGCCATATTGATCATGGTAAAGGAAGTAAACTAGTTAGTGATGCTTGTTTTTTAAGTGGATTGATTAAGATTGAAACCCAGTTAGAGGGCGAAGATGCGAATCAAGCACAGTGGAGACCAAAGGTGGTTTACCATTATATTCAATGGAAGAATATTGAACCGGATTTTGTTGTTGATGTTTCAGAATTCATTGAAAAGAAAACGGAAGCTATTTTGGCTTATTCATCACAGTTTCATGACCCAACAAGTAAGGAGCCAGAAACACCAATAAGCAGTAGAAATTTTATTGAAAGTGTAAATTACAGAGCCAAGGATTTAGGAAGATTGGTAGGCGTAGAGTATGCTGAAGGATTTACCACAGAGCGTTTTGTTGCAGTTAGCAATATAGACGACCTAATTTAAGCTGTTCTTTGATATTTGTTTTTAGCCTTGGGTAGGGTAAAGTGAAAAGTACTTCCTTTTCTCAATAGACTTTCTACCCAAATAACTCCATTATTTTTCTCTACCATTTCCTTACATAGAGATAGTCCTAAGCCCGTGCCTTTTTCATTATTTGTGCCGTAGGTAGTTAAGGTAGAGTTATCTGAAAATATTTTTTCGATGGTATCTTGATTCATACCTATACCGGTATCACGAATAGAGACCTGCCATAAGTCTTTTTTCTCAATAGCGGTAATGGTTACCATACCATTTTCGGGGGTAAATTTTACGGCGTTACTGATGAGGTTTCTAATTACAATATCTATTTGGTTGGTATCTGACCACGTCAATGTTTTTGCTTCTAAATGATTTATAAGACGAATAGATTTGTTCTTCGCCACTTCAGATAACAGGTCAATATTTTCTTTAACTACTGTCTCTAGAGCAACAACTTCGGCTCTAGTAACCGCACCGTTCATTTGGGTTTGGCCCCAGGTTAAAAGATTGTTGAGCGTAAAAGAGATATGGTCAATGTCATTAGAAAGTTTGGGCATGAAACTCATAAACTCATTTTGCTCTATTTCACCATCTTTAAATAGTTTTAAAAGCCCTTGGAAAGCAGCTATTGGTCCGCGAAGGTCATGGCCAATAATTGAAAATAATTTATCTTTTGTCCGGTTTATTTCATGTAGTTCAAGTTCGTTTATCTTTAAATCTGCTTGTTTTTTCTGGAGTTCGGAATTCAATTTCTTTTGTACTTTCTCACTTCTGAATACTAAAAGGGTAACGATAATAAAAATTATGAGTATACCCAAAGCTACATTTACATAAGCTCTTTGTGTATCTAGTTGTTTAGTGTTTTCTTTAATTAGGTCTACTTTCTGTTTCTCATGCTCCATTTTGGTTTTTAGCATGGTTAGACTCTTTTTGTTTTCATTTCTATATAAAGTATCGGATAATGATTGATATATCTCGTGGTACTTTAAAGCTTCTGTGTAATCTTCTTTGTTCTTATTTACTTGATACAATGTTTTGGCACATTGCTTAGAGCCCTCCATGTCTTTTATTCTATCAGAAATAGCATAAGCATTTAACGCATATGTTTCGGACATGGCGTCATTGCCTAAGCCTAAATAAGCTTGAGACATACCATTGAGCATTTCAATTTCACCACGGTCATCCTGAATTTTTTTATGAAGCATTTCACTTTGTCTATACCAGTAGAGCGCCCATTCAAATTTGTTGTCTTTTAAATAGATTTTAGCTTTAGTAGCATAAGCGTATGCAAGCCATTCCATTTTTTTGGTTTTTTCAAAAATGGCTATGCTGGTATTAGCATTGTACATCGCATGCTCCAGTTCACCAGTATCTGCATAAATAGAGGCTATGTTACTCATAGTTTCAGCAGAGATGGATTCATTCCCTAGGTCTTCGTTTATTTTTTTTACTTTTTTGTAGAATTCTAGCGCTTGAACAAAATCATTTTGTGATGCATATAGGTTAGCAACATTTTCATTAAATATAGATAGCATGAATTTATCATCGTTTTCATTCGCGACATCTATACCTTCTAAATAGTAAATTAATGATTTTGCATAATCTCCTGTATAAGCAAATTCTGAAGCAAGATGATTTTGCGCTCTTAATCTCAATGCTACATCTTTTGATACGATACTCATGGAAAGAGCATTTTTAGTGTAGAGTATACTTTTGGTATGGTTCCCTTGATCTGAATAGTAATTCCCTAATCCTAAAAGAGCATAGCTTTCTCCTTTTTTGTAATTAGAGGATTTACTGTAATCTAGGGCAAGTTGTGAGAGTAGTAAAAGACTATCTGTATTGAAAAACCTTAATTCACGACCCAAATGATTAAGTAGGTTTATGTGGGTGGTATCTTTAACAGAAAAATTAGGGGTGCTTCTTAATTGCTTAATGAGTGTTTGCAAGCTATCCTTAGCCTCTTGTTGCGCACTTATATTTGTTGTAGACAAAACAAGTAGGCCAAAAAGCAAAATAGCTAATTTAGACATTAGGTTAGAGGTCAAAGAATGGATTTTGACAAAAAGCATTTCTAAAATTAATTATTCATCTAATGTATCTACATACTGTTGATATCTCTAAAAATTGTTGTGAAACGCTAAAAATTGTGTGTTTTAGCGAGAGTAACTTGCATTTTATCGATGTTTTTCAATTTTTTATTGATGTTTATACATTCACTGTCAAGCTGTTCATGTAAAGAATATGGGTAGGGTATGAAAATAACCGAAGTTTTATTTTGAAAGATTACATGAAAAAAAGTATCTTTGCCACCGCTTACAAATGGTGGTTGTAGCTCAGCTGGTTAGAGCGCTTGATTGTGGTTCAAGAGGTCGCCGGTTCGAAACCGGTCTTCCACCCCGAAATAAAAAGCCTTGTCAATTTTGACAAGGCTTTTTTGGTTTTATACATTACCTTAAAATAAAGCATAAAAAAACCTGCCGTTTAAGGCAGGTTTTCTATTTACTAGTGCAATTTTTATTCAGCGGCTTTATCTACTACAAGACGTTTGTTTCTATTAGCTACTTCCCAAGCCGTATAAAAGACTAAACGTGTACGATTTTCAAGAAGATCATAGTTGATCTTGTCTGGTGTATCTCCTGGTTTGTGGTAATCCGCATGAGTTCCGTTAAAATAGAAAATAATTGGAATGTTGTTCTTGGCAAAATTGTAATGGTCACTTCTATAATAAAAACGATTAGGGTCGTTCTCATCATTATAGGTGTAATCCAACTCAATATTAGTGTATTTGTCGTTAACCTCTTCAGAAAGCTCGTGTAGGTCTGTACTGAGCTTGTCAGAGCCAATTAAGTAGATGTAGTTGCGATCACCATCTCGTTCTGGGTCAATACGGCCGATCATATCAATATTAAGATTGGCAACTGTGTTTTCTAGTGGATATATTGGATCGACATCTGTATAGTATTGAGAACCTAAAAGTCCTTTTTCTTCACCTGTAACATGTAGAAAAACAATTGATCGTTTTGGTCCTTGTCCAGCATCTGCAGCCTTTTTAAAAGCTTGTGCAATTTCTAAAAGAGCAACTGTTCCAGAACCATCGTCGTCCGCACCATTGTTTATTTCGCCATCTGCAGTAATACCAATGTGGTCCAAGTGAGATGAAATCACTAAGTACTCGTTAGGCTTTTCGGAACCTTTTAGTATGGCAACTACATTTTCGGACTCAATATCGTCATTTTCGCTTTTGACATCAACAATTAGTTTCTTAGCTAAACTTTTCGGTTTGTTATCAGATACAATACTTGGTAAAATTGCCTTTGCCAATTTTGCATCGATTAAAAAGTTGAAAAACTCTTCTGAATCATCTTTGGCCAGTTCCATTCTGCCACTTTCGTTGGTCTTCATCCATTCAAACCTGCTCTTAAAGCGAGCAAAATTGGTTTCATCATAATAAAGAATGCCTTTGGCACCTTTGGAAGTAGCTAGCTCTAAACGCTTGCCTAAAGATTCTGACATGTTACTCCAGATAGACTTTTCGGAAGACCCGGACAAAAGATAGTTTCCGTTAGCAGCAATTGGCTCACCAGATTTAACTAAGATTACTTTGTCCTTAACGTCTATATCTTTGTAGTCAGAATAATCACCTTCTTCAATACCATAACCAACGTAAATGATATTATCAAAAGTTCCTTCTGCTTTAGAAAAAGTAAGGAAATCTTCTCCTAGCGGGTATTCTTTACCATCAATAGAAAGAGAACCTGCGGGTAATTGGCTAACTTGAAGTGGTACTGTTTGAAAATAGTTTCCGTCTGCTTGCGCAGCAGGAATCCCCATTTTTTCGTACTGGGCTTTTAAATATTCTACAGCCTTTTTTTGACCAGGTTTCCCGGTTTCCCTTCCTTCGTATTCATCGGAAGCGTAGGTGTAAAGATGTTCTTTAAGTTCACTTTCGGTAATAGTTTCTGCGAAAGGTTCAGGGGTACTGGTGGGTTTAGCAACTGCGTTTTTATCGCCATCAGAAACAGTTGTTTGTGATGAGTTGCAGGCCATAGCCAATCCTATGGCAAGGATAATGAGTTTTTTCATGTTGTATGAGTTATGCTTTCAAAAGTTCCCAAAATTAACGAAAACAAATAGAACAGGTCTGCTGGCTGGGCAATAATTATGTGTGTTGATTTATTACTTTTTTAGTTAACTTGCCTGAGGTTTTACCAAATCCAGATTTACTTATTGATATGAGAATTTTAAAACTACTAATAGCCTGTGGCTTAGCAGGAACCATCAACCTTTCCTGTAATCAAATTAAAAAAGAAAAAATGACCGAATCCGCTTCCGAGCTACCTAAAACAAAATTTGAGAAGAATATTAATTCTGAAGATTTTACTACAACTATAAAAGGAGATTCGGTAAAGTTCTTTGTTCTGACCAATGCCAATGGAATGGAAGTTACTTTCACGAACTACGGACAACGGTTAGTTTCGTTATATGCTCCTGATAAGGATGGTAATTTTAAAGATGTAGTGCTGGGTTTTAATAATTTGGAAAATTATAGGTCAAAAAAGAACTTTTATGGTGCTACAATTGGCAGATATGGAAATCGTATAGCTAAAGGAAAGTTCTCTTTAGATGGTAAAACATATGATTTAGCCATTAATAATAATGAAAACCACCTGCACGGAGGAGAAGTAGGATTTGAAAGTGTAGTTTGGAAAGTTGTGGAGCAGTCTAAAAATGCAATTAGCTTTAGCCGTACATCTCCTGATATGGAGGAAGGTTACCCAGGTAATTTAGATGTTAGGGTTAGTTATGTTCTAACGAATGATAATGAATTGCAAATAAGCTACGAAGCAAAAACAGATAAACCCACGTATGTAAACCTTACCAATCATTCGTTCTTTAATCTCAAAGGAGAAGGTGAGGGAACAGTCAATGATCATATTGCACTATTGAATGCAGATAAGTTTACACCGGTGGACAATGGCTTGATTCCAACAGGAGAATTGAGAGATGTGGCAGGGACTCCTTTTGATTTTAGAACACCAAAACTTATTGGAAAGGATATTGAGGCTAATTATGACCAAATTAAGTTGGGTAATGGTTACGATCATAATTATGTTTTAAACGAAGTGCCTAAGAATCGTGAAGGCTTGACGTTTGCGGCTAGGGTTGTAGAGCCTACAAGTGGTCGTACATTAGAAGTTTATACTTCTGAACCTGGAGTCCAGTTTTATACAGGTAACTTTTTAGATGGCTCCGATATTGGTAAAAGCGGTAATCCTCATCTCCGTAGAGGTTCTTTTTGTTTGGAAACGCAACATTTTCCAGATTCCCCTAATCACCCTGAATTTCCTAGTACACAATTAAACTCAGGAGAAACATATGCGTCATATTGTACCTATAAATTTGGTGTTACTAAGAACTAAATACGGCTTTGAATAGACTTTTTACTTTTATGTTGAGCCGCAAATCGTGACGGAATCACACCTTTTAATTTTTTGAATTGTCTGTTGAAGTTAGAAATTGAAGAAAATCCGGATTGTTCGGAAATTTCTAGAATAGAGTTTTGGTCGTCTGCTCGATTTAATAATTGACACGCATGCTCTATACGAAGCTCTATCAAGAATTGAAAAAAAGTCTTGTTGGTATGCTGTTTGAAGAATTTACAAAAGGCATTGGGTGTCATATGTACTTTGCTTGATACGGTATCTAAATTAATTTCATACTGAAAATGAGTTACCACGTAATCAAAAATAGTTTGCATACGTTCTCCTTGAGAACTCCCCATTTTCTTTGAGGATACAAAGTTTGTCAAGGTCTTTTTATCTGCATAACACAGGTTTTTTAGTAAATTGAAAAAGCAAATGAAACGCTCCAGTTTTTGCAAATTTGGAAGCTGTTTCATAGCATTTTGAATATCTTTCGTATCACCTAAAACCTGAAAGCCTTCTTTTGAAACATTAAAAAGGGGTTGCAACTCTTCTAAGTCTGGTAACTCAAAAAATGATTCGCCAAAAGTAGTTTCCGTAAAGAACAATGAAATTCTATGGGCTATTTCATCTGTACTATCATTTTTGAATAAATGCGGACTATGAGGACCAATCACAAAAAAGTCGCCATCTTCAAATGGATGAATGCTATCGCCAACAATCAATTTCCCCTTCGCCTTTACAATTAAAGTCAGTTGAATTTCTGCATGCTGATGCAGTTTATCATAGAAAACCATCTCCCGGTCTACCTGAACTATTAGATTCTGGTGCAGCGGTTTTGGAATTTGAAAAGGATGTACTTTCATTTTATAAATTATGCGTATTTAAGTCAAGTAGTTGATATATTGGTTTGATGATGGATAATATAGTATATAATTTTGATAATATGCTCTAATTAGTACTAACTATCTTCTACTAATTTTGTGAGTGTAATTAAAAATTGACCAGATGAAATTTGAATGGAAAGGCGTTATGCCAGCGGTGACTACAAAATTTAATGAAGATGATACGCTTGATCTAAAGATGTTCCGTACCAATATAGAAGCTCAAGTAGAAGCTGGGGTTCACGGAATTGTTTTAGGAGGTTCTCTTGGTGAGGCAAGTACTTTAACTGCAGATGAAAAAAAGGTACTTATAAAAGAAACAGTTCAGATAGTTGAAGGTAAGATTCCTGTTATAATGACCATTGCGGAGCAGGCAACTAAAGTGGCGCTTCAAGCGATTAAGGATGCTGAAGAAAGCGGTGCAGACGGACTGATGATTCTTCCACCAATGCGTTATAAGTCTACGGATAATGAAACGGTTCAATATTTTAAAGAACTAGCCAGCAGTACTGAGCTTCCTATTATGATTTACAATAACCCTGTAGATTATAAAATTGAAGTAACAGTAATTATGTTTAAAGAACTACTGGAATTAAAAAATATCACAGCGGTAAAAGAGTCAACAAGGGATATCATTAATATTGGACGTTTACGTAATGAATTTGGTTCTGATTTAAGCATTTTGACTGGAGTAGATCCTTTGGCATTAGAAAGTCTCTTTATGGGTGCCGATGGTTGGGTAGCAGGTCTTGTTTGTGCTTTTCCAGCAGAAACTGTTGCTATCTATGAACTGGCTAAAGCTGGTTATGCCAAAGAAGCTACTGAAATTTACAGATGGTTCCTACCATTATTGGAATTGGATATAAGTCCGCAATTGGTTCAGAATATTAAGTTGGCCGAAGTTGCTACGGGTATTGGTACCGAAATAGTTAGAAAACCAAGACTTCCATTACAAGGTGAAGAACGAGACAGAGTTTTGAAAGTAATACAGGATGGATTAAAAAGTAGACCTCAATTACCAGATTATAAAAATTTGAAAGTACTAAACAAGCAGTTGGCCTAATACCGTACTCTCATTAAAATTGAGAAGGAATTTCTTTGAATTACGTGTATAATAAACGCTTATTGAAGTTGTTTGGTGAGTAAAAGTCTTTCTAGTAAATTCTTGGTGCTTAACCCCAAATATAGTAGCTTCATGCCTATTTTAAAGAGCAGAAATACCATACTATGATTACAGGAAAAAACTATATTGGAAATGAGCTTTCATCTATTGGAAGTGATACATATAAAACCTTTGACCCAAAGCTTAATTTGGAAACGGAGTGGACTTTTTATGAGGCCACAAAGGAAGAAATAGATAAGGCTGTGGGTAAAGCCCATGAAGCTTTTCAGACTTATAAAAAGTTTTCAGGCGCTAAGAAAGCAGGATTTTTAGAAGCTATAGCCGAAGAAATTGAGGCTCTGGGTGATGAATTAATTCAGACATATTGTAAAGAGTCTGGATTGCCAGAAGGTAGAGCTGTTGGCGAGCGTGGCCGTACTATGGGGCAGTTGCGGGCTTTTGCTCAATTGCTAAAAGAAGGATCATGGGTAGAGGCTACGATAGATACGGCCCAACCAGATAGACAGCCAATGGCTAAAACAGATTTACGTAAAATGTTGCTTCCTATTGGCCCTATAGCTGTTTTTGGTTCAAGTAATTTTCCGTTTGCATTCTCTACGGCTGGTGGTGATACCGCTAGTGCTTTGGCTTCCGGTTGTTCGGTAATTGTAAAAAGTCACCCTATGCATGCTGGTACTGGGGAACTGGTTTCTTCGGCAGTAATTAAAGCGGCGGAACGCAATGGTATGCCAGACGGTATTTTCTCTAATTTGAATAGTAGTGGTATAGAAGTGGGGCAACAATTGGTGCTTCATCCTAAAGTTAAGGGAGTAGGGTTCACAGGTAGTATCAAAGGTGGTACGGCACTCTATAAATTGGCAAACGAACGAAAAGAACCTATTCCAGTTTTTGCAGAGATGGGTAGTATAAACCCTGTAGTGGTTTTGCCTTCCGCTTTGCGTGAAAAAGGTTTGGATTGGGCTAAACAATATGCCGGTTCGGTTATGATGGGTGCTGGTCAATTCTGTACTAATCCAGGATTAATTTTGGGTATAAAAAGTACATCGCTAGATGTCTTTATAAACGCTTTAGGTGAAGAAATAGATAAATTGGAGCCTTCTTGTATGTTGCATCCAAACATTTATAACAACTACGAAAAAGGTAAAAAAGAGCTTTCAGGTCAAGGTGGTGCTGATGTTGTGGCAGAATACGAAAAGGCAGTAGCGCCAAATTATGCAAAACAGAAAGTGCTAACCGTTAATGGGGCTAATTTTTTAAAGAACCCTAAACTACACCAAGAAGTATTCGGACCATTTTCTATTGTGGTAAGATGTGCCGATGCAAAAGAGATGACAGAAGTTTTGAACCGTTTGGAAGGGCAGCTAACAGGTACAATTCTTGGAAATTCTGACGAATTAAAAACATACAGTTCAGCATTAGACGCTTTACAAGGAAGAGTTGGAAGATTGATTTTTAACGGTGTTCCAACCGGAGTAGAAGTTTGTCCTTCTATGCAACATGGTGGACCTTTTCCTGCCAGTACAGATAGCCGTTTTACTTCGGTTGGCGTATCTGCTGTGAAGCGTTGGGTTAGACCGGTTTCTTTTCAGAATTGGCCACAAGAATTACTTCCTGAAGAATTGCAAAATGAGAATCCGCTGGCGATAATGCGAATTGTTGACAGTGAGCATACCAATAAAAAAATTGAGTAAGATTAGAACATGTAGCACTATTTGAATTATGGCGACGAGCATTTTCACTTGTATTGATGCCCACACCTGTGGAAACCCGGTAAGGGTAGTAGCTAAGGGAGGACCTGAACTTACAGGAACATCCATGAGTGAAAAACGTCAGCATTTCCTAAAAGAATACGATTGGATTCGTAAAGGGTTAATGTTCGAACCTCGCGGTCATGATATGATGAGTGGTAGCATTTTTTATCCGCCAGCAAATCCTGAAAATGATTTTGGTATTCTTTTTATAGAAACCAGTGGGTGCCTGCCTATGTGTGGTCACGGAACTATTGGCGCCATTACCATAGGTATTGAAGAAGGTTTGTTAAAACCGAAAAAGGCGGGTGAAATACGAATGGAAACGCCAGCCGGTCTGGTAAAAATCACCTATCAGCAGACAGGTAAAAAGGTAGATTGGGTAAAGTTGACGAATGTAAAATCATATTTGGCCGCTACGGATTTAACGATTGAAAGTTCTGATTTAGGTGAATTGGTATTTGATGTTTCTTATGGCGGTAATTTTTATGCCATAATAGATCCACAGTCAAATTTTTCAGGTATTCAAGATTTTTCTGCAGGAAAGCTAGTTCAGTTAAGTCAAGAAATCCGTGATATAATAAATTTAAAATATCCCAATGCATTTGTCCATCCGGAGGATGAAACCATTAATGGCGTAAGTCATATTTTGTGGACAGGAGATACTATTTCTCCCGAAGCAACTGCTCGTAATGCTGTTTTTTATGGAGATAAGGCAATAGATAGATCGCCGTGCGGCACGGGAACTTCTGCGAGAATGGCACAATGGTATGCCAAAGGAAAACTGAAAATAGGAGAGGAGTTCATTCACGAAAGCTTCATAGGTTCAAAATTTATAGGTAGGGTAGAAGAGGAAACTCTTTTAGATGGCAAGAAAGCTATTTATCCTAGTATTCAGGGTTGGGCCAGAATATACGGTCATAATACCATTACAATTGATGATGACGACCCTTATGCACATGGCTTTCAGGTTATATAATAAAGAGACAAGAATTGAGTAAAAAAATTATCATAATAGGAGGAGGAATTGTGGGACTTAGTTCTGCATATTTTCTTAGTAAGGAGGGTCATGATGTTACCGTTATTGATAAATCTGATATTACATCTGGAGCTTCGTTTGTAAATGCAGGTTACATTACGCCTAGTCACATTATTCCACTGGCATCGCCTGGCATGATTGCCAAAGGTATTAAGATGATGTTTAATTCTGCTAGTCCTTTTTACATGAAACCTAGATGGGATACCGAGTTTTTTAAATGGTCATGGTATTTTTATAAATCTTCTACAAAGGAAAAAGTAGCTAAGGCTATTCCCGTTATTAAAGACATTAATGTTCTGAGTAGAGAACTTTTTGGTGCTATAAAAGCTTCGGGTGATTTAGGTGATTTTCAATTGGAGCGTAAAGGGTTATTGATGCTTTATAAAACCCAAGAGGCTTATCTTCATGAGAAAGATGTTGCAAATAAAGCCAGTTTTCTGGGCCTTGAAGTGCGGGAACTAGATCAGAAACAATTGGCAAAGCTAGAACCGGAGGTCGCTATAGATGCAAAAGGAGCTATTCACTATGAATGTGATGCACACTCTACGCCAACTCAGTTTATGCCTAAAATAGTAGCTTATCTAAAAAGCGCAGGAGTTAAGATTAGAACGAATGAAGAAGTTCTGGATTTAGAAGTAAAAGGAAATCGGATTCAGGAGATAAAAACTTCCAAAGCTAATTATACTGCAGATGAAGTAATACTTGCAGCCGGCTCATGGAGTGGACAAATTGCTAAAAAAATTAAGATGGACTTACCTCTGCAAGGAGGTAAAGGCTATAGTATAAATGTTGCAAGACCAACAGGAATAACTATTCCTGCTATTCTTATGGAATCTAAAATGGCAGTTACACCAATGGATGGTTTCACACGGTTTGCCGGCACAATGGAGTTTTCTGGCAACAATGATTTTGTTAGAAAAGAGCGAGTTATGGCTATTGCCAGCGGTGCAAAAAACTTTTATCCTACCGTAGATATAAACGCAAATGAAATTGCGAGTGTAAAAACAGGATTACGACCAGTTTCGCTAGACGGACTTCCTTATATTGGGCGTTCTTCCAAATGGGCCAATTTGACTTTCGCAACCGGGCATGCTATGATGGGATGGAGTCTAGGGCCAGCTACAGGAAAATTAATTTCTGAAATAATAGACGAGAGAAAAGTGTCCATGAATATCGATGCCTTTTCTCCCGATAGACGATTTTAAAAGATTACTTTCTTTCGATAAGATCCCAAAGGTTGCCGTATAAGTCCTTAAAAACTACTACGGTTCCGTATGGCTCTTCACGAGGGTCTTCATTAAATTCTACCCCTTGGTCTTTCATTTTTTTATAATCTCGCCAAAAATCATCGGTGTGTAGAAATAGAAAAACACGACCACCAGTTTGGTTTCCTACAGCTTTTCGCTGTTCGTCATTCGTAGCTTCAGCTAGTAAAAGCGATAATCCGTTTAGACTAGGAGGAGATACCGTAACCCACCTTTTGTTGTCATCTAATTGAATGTTGTCTATCAGTTTAAAGCCTAACTTATTAGTGTAGAAAGCAATGGCTTCATCATAATCTTTAACTACTAGGGTTACTTGTGCTATAGCTTGATTCATATAAAATCTTTAAATTTTGTTTGTTTAATACCTGCCCATTCCTCTCTTAAGATTCCGTAACAGCATGAACTTCTTCTAAAATCACTTTTGGTAATAACATTTTTTCTGAGGATTCCCTCTAAACTTGCGCCTAATTTTTCCACGGCTTTTCTAGACCGTATGTTTCGCTCATCAATTCGGAATTCAACTTTCTCAAAACCCATCTTTTCAAATGCATAGCTTAGCATTAAAAATTTCATTTGATGGTTAAAACCCGTACCACGGGTGGCAGGAGAAATCCATGTCCAGCCAATATGTAATACCTTGTTCTTTTGATCAATATTTCCAAAACGGGTACTCCCTACACATATATTGGTCGTCCTATTATAAATAGTGAAAGGAATAGATTTTTCCTGCTTTGCTTCAGTTAAAGCCGTCTCTATGTAGTTCTCTAATTTATCAATTGTAGAAACATCATTAGAACCATATTGATAGAGGTCTACTTGCTGCGCAATCGGCCAGAGTTCTTTGGTATGTTCTTTTTTTAAAGGAACGAGCTTCACCAATTCATTTTCTAAAATAAACGCTGTGTTCATTATACCAGGTTTTGGATGAGTTCTTTTTTTATTTCGTGACCGCCTTCAAAGAAAATTTGTTCTGCTTTTCCTCCAAATAGATGTTCAATTTTTTTTGATTCGGTTTCCCGTCTCTCTTTAGTTATATACTCATCTGTGTCCCCAACCAATGTAGTCACCTTGGTGTGATTTTCTTTTAAGAAATTAAAGTCAGAGACTTTTAATTCATTGGGAATACCTCCAGCATAAAGCACCAATTGATTGCATTTTATCTTTCTTTGGGCTACCCATCTTGTGGCAATCGAAACTCCTTGTGAGTACCCAAGTACTATAAAATTACAATTTTCCGGAAACTCTTGTGCGGCATACACAGCATCTAGATAGGCCAAAACATTTTGCGTTTCTTGCCCTGTAGCTTCTTTAGTAAGCCAACTTGCTCCAACGCGCCTGTACGTATTGTTTAAATAGTATTTTGATGGTGCTTGAGGTGCAATAATATAGTTTTCTTCAGGCGGCAGTTCATCAAAATACCTTAAGAAATATCGACTTAAATAACCAATGCCATGCAGTACAATCCAAACGTTTTTAGTTTGACTTGTGAGCGAGTTTAACGTAGCATAGCTATTTGTGGTGGTGTAAGACACCGTATTTTCAGAATAATCCATAGAACAAAAATCTCTATAAAAGTAATGGCTTTTATTGATGACGTAATGCTTAATTTTGAAAAAAATAGTAGTTATGGACGCCTACAAGGAAAAAATACTGAAGGTTTGCAATGAATCTTCAAAAAACACACTGATGGAGACCCTACAAATTGAATATGTAGATGTGGGTGAAGATTTTTTGGTCGGAAAGATGCCAGTTAACTCACGAGTTCACCAACCAGATGGAGTTTTACACGGTGGCGCTATGGTTGCCTTAGCGGAAAGTATAGGTAGTATGGCTTCATATATTTTTCTTGATGCACAACAATTTTCCATACGTGGTATTGAAATTTCTGCCAACCATGTTAAAGGTGTTCGTGATGGCGATGTGTTTGCAAAAGCTACTATTTTGCATAAAGGAAGAACTACCCAGCTGTGGGAAATTAAGATTACAAATGAAGAAGGTAAACTGGTCTCGTTCTGTAAATTGACCACAATAGCTTTACCAAAGAAAAAATAATGCCCTTGGATTTTTTTCAAAAAATTGAATCTCACCTAGAGAATAAATTACCTTTTGTAGCTTATCGTAAACCTAATGAGAAAGGCGTTACTGCCATTTTTCAAGACGATGAAGAGTTGCATCACCTAAATGACTATTCAGAAACAGGATTTGTTTTTGCTCCATTTGATTCAGATAGAGCTGCCGTACTTTTGAAGTTAGACGAAATTCTTAATCTTACTCATTTCCCGGAAGAAGCTAATGCGCCATCACAAGACATTGAAATAGGTGTAGACACAAAACAGAAGGACTTTCATCTGGAGTTAGTAAAGAAAGGTATTGCCCAAATTAAGGCGGGAAGTTTTGATAAAGTAGTGCTCTCAAGAGGTATACAGTTAAAAACCGATGCTTCTCCTTTAATTTTATTTCAGACCCTCTTGCATGAATATAAGACTGCATTTTGTTATTTGTGGTATCATCCAAAAGTAGGGATGTGGCTTGGGGCAACTCCTGAAATTCTATTGACTATGCACAATAGAAAACTTACGACAATGTCTTTAGCAGGTACTCAAAATTATGGCAATGATGAAAACCCTAATTGGGGTAATAAAGAGCTGGAAGAGCAACAGTTGGTAACAAATTACATTCTTAAAGCTTTGGATGGTAAGGTTTCGGGCTTAGAACGAATGCCAACGGAAACCGTTAAGGCCGGCTCATTAATGCATCTTAGAACCAAAATATCAGGTAATGCAAAACAAGAAAAACTTGGAGAGGTTGTAAAAGCACTTCATCCAACACCTGCCGTTTGCGGTATGCCCAAAGAGAAAACAAAGGCATTTATTCTAAAGGAAGAGAATTATGACCGTGAGTTTTATACCGGTTTTTTAGGCGAATTGAATTTCAAGACGGAAAGGAACAGAAATAATCGCCCTAGGAATACGGAGAATAATGTGTATCGTTCTATTTCTAAAAACACCACGCTTTTTGTGAATTTGCGCTGTATGCAATTAAAGGAAGATAACCTGCAGATTTATGTTGGTGGGGGAATTACTAAAGATTCAGACCCTGAAAAAGAGTGGAACGAGACGGTCGCTAAGAGTAAGACTATGCTAAAGGTGATAATGGCAACAGAGTAATTTAAACAAGATTGGTTTAAGAAATACAACCGTTGTATTTTTGTAACTCATGAGATACTCTAGCATACCCTCCGCCCAATTGATAGTGCAACACTGCAAGGCGAAAAAGATAAAAAATATAGTGATTTCCCCAGGGTCGCGAAATGCACCTCTAACGATTGATTTTAGTGAAGACCCTTATTTTAAGTGTTTTAGTGTCGTGGACGAACGTAGTGCTGCTTTTTTTGCATTAGGTATAGCACAGCAATTACATGAGCCCGTTGCCGTGGTTTGTACTTCAGGAAGTGCTTTATTGAATTATTACCCTGCGGTGGCAGAAGCATTTTACAGCGGTATTCCGCTAGTTATAATTTCTGCAGATCGGCCAGTTTATAAAATTGATGTTGGTGATGGGCAGACTATAAGACAGGATAATGTTTTTGATAGGCATATTGGTTATTCGGCCAATTTAAAACAAGATGTTTCTCATGCTGTAAAAAGAGTAGAGAAATATAAGCCTGAGTGGTTATCCGAGGAAAATAAGGATACCGCACAGCAAGAAATACAAGATTATAATGATAGTGAATTGAATACCGCACTTAACGTGGCAATGCAGATTAAGTTACCGGTACATATAAACGTTCCTTTTGAAGAACCCCTTTATGACACTACTACGGAACCTTCAGTAAAAGCGCTTATTGTTCCTGTAAGAGATAAAGAAGAACTAGATATTTCAGATTTACAGAACTATGTCAATATTTGGAATGCTTCCTCAAAAAAGATAGTATTAGTGGGCGTTAATCCACCTAATGAGGTAGAACAAAAATTCTTAGATCAACTGGCAACTGATCCATCTGTTATAGTTTTAACGGAAACTACATCTAACCTTCATCATCCAAATTTCTTTACGAGTATAGATAGTATTATTGCGCCCATTGAGAAAAGTGAGGAATCTAGAATGTTGTTTGAAAAGTTGAAACCTCAGGTGTTATTGACTTTTGGTGGTCTTGTTGTGTCAAAAAAAATAAAGGCATTTTTACGGGAGTACAAACCAGAGCATCATTGGCATATTGATGAGCTTAAGGCATTCAACACTTTCTTTTCATTAACACATCATTTTAGGACTAGTATAAATAGTTTTTTTGCTGATTTCATGAATCGAATAGAACCTCAAACCAGTGATTATTTTTATTTTTGGAATAAAATCCGATTACAATATGAAATAAAACGTGAGGATTATATGAAGCAAATTCCGTTCTCGGATATGTTAGCTTTTTATAATATATTGAAAGCAATTCCTGAAAATCATCACGTGCAACTGGCTAATAGTTCTACGGTGCGTTATGCCCAACTATTTAATTTAGATCCTAGTCTGGAAATTTTTTGTAATAGAGGAACTAGTGGTATTGACGGGAGTACATCTACTGCAGTTGGATCTGCATTTTATGCTAAAACTCCTACGTTATTAATTACTGGCGACATCAGTTTTTTCTACGATAGCAATGGTCTTTGGAACAATTATATTCGTCCAGATTTTAGAATAATTATTATAAATAATGATGGCGGAGGCATTTTTAGAATCTTACCAGGTCAAGAAGAAACTGAAAATTTCGCTACTTTTTTTGAAACGGCTCATGAGAAAAATGTTGAACACTTAAGTGCTCAATTTGGCTTTGAATATATGTTAGTAAATGGGGTAACTAGTCTGAATGACAGGCTCAAAGATTTTTACAAAAAATCCGACAAACCAAAAATTTTGGAGGTCCATACGCCAAGATTTATAAACAACAAAATTTTGCTCGGTTATTTTGATTTTATATCTTCGAGGGAATTAACATAAACCATTAACATTTTCAACACTAACTATTATGAGTAAAAGAGACGATTTGATTGTAAAGTATGCTGCAGACATTAAGGACAAATTTGGAGAAGCTCCAGATATGGATCTTCTGACAAAAGTAACTGTGGGCCTAGGTCCAGCAATCTACAATATTGATGCTTCTAAAGTTTCAGGTTCTGATGATAAAGAGCTAGAAACCGTGAAGAAAAATTATTTAATGAAAAAGTTGGGTATGTCTGACGACCCAAAATTAATGGAGGCTGTGAAGTCTGTAGTAGAAAAGTATGGTTCTTCTAACAGAAACAAGCATAGAGCAGTAATCTATTATATGCTTTGTAAGCACTTCAAAAAAGCTGCTGTTTATAACAAGTAAGATTTTCAAAATGTAATTTAGACCGTTTGCTTTATAGCAGACGGTTTTTTTATACCCAAATTTTAAAGTTACTTTTGTAGTATGATTGAACTGGGAAATTATAACGAGTTAGAAGTACTTAGAGATACTAGTGTTGGGCTCTTTTTAGGGAGTAATACAGGTACAGAAATTCTCTTGCCAAATAAGTATGTGCCAAAGGTTATTGATATTGGCGATATGATAAAGGTTTTCTGTTACTTGGATCACGAGGAAAGGCCAGTAGCTACTACGTTAACCCCTCATGTTATCAGGAATAAATTTGGGTTTTTACAAGTTGCCGAAGTAAACAAAATTGGGGCTTTTTTAGACTGGGGTCTTGAGAAGCATTTACTTGTTCCGTTCAGTGAGCAAAGAGACAAGATGAAAGAAGGGCAGTGGTACGTGGTACGCTGTTATATGGACGAAGTTTCTTTTAGGCTGGTTGGGTCAAATAAATTAGATAAGTTTATAAGTAATGATGAACTTACGGTTCGTGAACGTGAAGAAGTAGAATTACTTTTTACACGCTTAACAGATTTAGGTTGGGAAGTCATAATAAATGATGAACACAAAGGATTGGTGTATTCTAATGAAATCTACAAACATGTAGCCGTTGGTGATAGAACCAAGGGGTACATTAAGAATATTCGTCCAGATAATAAGTTAGATATTTCATTGCAGCCTATAGGAGAGAAATTACTTGAGCCAGCGGCAGAAGCAATATATAAAAAGTTAATGGCCCATGGTGGGTACTTGGCACTTCACGATAAATCAGACCCTGCACTCATTAAGCGAGAGCTTCAAATGAGTAAGAAAACCTTTAAGAAGGGTGTGGGTACACTGTATAAAGAAAGAAAGATTGAAATTAAGGACGATGGCATACATGCTATCTAATTAAAAACGAGGGTTTTTTGGAAATGCAACAGTAGATTAATCGATGAACGGAATGTTTTTAACATCGTAAATATTAATCTATACCACAGAATATGGTAATTTTGCAACATTCTGGGAGTGCATTTCATCGATCTTTCGGTATTTTGGTTAACTTTAACAGTGTAACCTCGAAAAAATAATTATATGCCATTTATAGAAGAAAGCGACTTACTAGAGTTGCACAAAGATATAGACAAGGCGCAAATTATAAATGAACGTCTTCTTGATCAGATAAAGTTCAAGAATAAGGAACTTAGAAAGAAAAAAGTTCAACGTAATTTGCTTGCTGGTGTAACGGCTTTGTTTCTTATTGGCGGTCTAACTGTTTTTTCTTTTACAGCGGGGAGAAGTGTTTCTAACAATTTTGAAAGTCCTAGTAATTTATTGGTTTCTATAGATAGCCTAGATGCTATTAAATCTAGAATAGACAATTTAAAGCAACAGAACGAAGAGTTAAGTTTGGTGCGAGAATTTTATTTGGCCAAAGAATTTTTAGAGAAAGAAAAAATTTATTCAGTACAGATAAAGTCATTTGTAGATAACAATATGACACTTGCTTCTGAAGCACTTACCAACACCATTTTTGTAAAAACCAATCCATTTTATTCATATTCATTAGGCAATTTCGAAACTTTGGAAGAAGCTCAGAAATTTCGCGAACAACTAGTAGATCTTGGTTTTCAAGATGCTTTTGTTGCATCCTATAAAGAAGGAAAAAGAATCCAGATTGAATCCCCTCAGTAGTTTTGACAAATATTAAAGCTTGGATAAGTGCGGCTAGGTTAAGAACACTACCACTATCCGTTTCAGGTATTGTGGTAGGTACAGCTTTAGCTAATTTATATGGCTTTGAAGATACAGTAGTATTTGTACTGGCGCTGTTTACAACCATTGGTTTTCAAGTAACCTCTAATTTTGCCAATGATTATGGCGATGGAGTAAAAGGTACGGATAACGAAGAAAGAATAGGTCCCAAAAGAGCACTTCAAAGTGGAAGTATTTCAAGAAGTGAATTAAAGGAAGGAATAATTTTTTCCATAATTATAGATTTTATTTTAGTCATCGCTCTTGTATATTTTGCTTTCGGATTTGATAACATGATGTATCCTTTGTTATTTGTAATTCTTGGCGCAGCAAGTATTTGGGCAGCAATAAAATATACAATTGGAGATTCAGCTTACGGTTACAGAGGATTGGGAGATGTATTTGTTTTTCTTTTCTTTGGTTTGTTAGCCGTTATGGGGTCTATGGTTCTTTATACAAAACAACTTAATGCGATATCAATATTACCAGCGGTAGCCATTGGTTTGTTAAGTGTAGGAGTTTTAAACCTCAATAATTTGAGGGACTATGAATCAGATAAAAAAGTAAATAAAAATACGCTCATTGTTTTTATAGGTTTTCAAAACGGTAAAATTTATCACTACGCATTATTGATTATTGCGTTTCTGAGTATTCTGGTATTTTCAGTGTTGAATTTACAAGGATGGCGAATTTTTTTACCTTTAATTTCCTTTGTACCTATTTTCTTGCACATGAAAAGGGTATACGCAACAAATAAAAATAATGAAATAGATCCTGAGCTAAAGAAGTTAGCGTTAAGTACCTTTCTTTTGTCCGTACTGATGTACATCAGTTGTAATAATTTTTTGTAAATTTAGAATATGAACCTACTAAATAATAACCATTTTGGAACAACCAATTAGAATTCTAATCGTAGAGGATAACGTAATCATTGCCGATGATATGCAATCTATGCTCGAAGAAATAGGGTATGAGATTGTAGACAACGTTATTGTCTATGAACAAGCCGTAGAAGTTTTAAAAACACAACATGTTGATCTTGTTTTGATTGACATTATTTTAGCTTCCGATAAAACAGGAATTGACTTGGGTAGGCATATTCGTGAGAATTATGATATACCTTTCATCTTTGTGACTTCTAACTCAGATAGGGCTACGGTAGAAAATGCTAAGATGGTTAAGCCAAATGGGTATCTAGTAAAACCTTTTGAGCAACAAGATTTATATACATCTATTGAAATAGCACTTTCTAATTTTACTAGATCAGATGAATCTGCCGCTGCAGTAGTAGAGAACCAGGAAGATGTTCCTATGTCCAATACGGTTTTGAAGGATTCTATTTTTGTTAAGAAACAACACTTATATTATCGTATTCAGTTTAGTGATATTCGTTTCATTAAAGCAGATAATGTTTATCTGGAAGTAAATACGGTAGATAAGAAATTTTTGGTTCGCTCTCCGTTAAAGGATTATTTAGAAAAATTACCTAAAAATAAGTTCTACAGAGCGCATAAGTCTTACATCGTAAATGTAGATCACATTGATGCTATCAACTCAAAAGACATCATGATAAAGGATACACTAATACCTATTTCAAAAGATTTTAAGGAGTTCATTATCTCGGCAATGAATTCATAAGAAATAAAATTCAAAGTATTGAAAAAGGGGAGCATTTATAATGTTCCCCTTTCTTTATTCTCTAAAAGTAGCGTTCACCACAACTTTTGGGGGTTTCACAACATTCTTTTTCGTTTTTACCCATAAAGCAATAGTTTAGTCATGTATTACAGAAGTGATATATACAAAAGCAAATAAGAATTTTCATTTTCATATAGTGTTCTCGTAAAGGAGCCTAGTCTCACAAGATTAGGTTCCTTTTTAATTTAAAAAATTTAGCAGTACAACTACATTTAAAATTGTAAATCAAGACAGGTAAATACAAGTTGTAAAAAGTAAATACATAAAAAGTTCAAACCACAACTAAATGTACTTTCACAACAATGGTGGTTGGTTCTTTATATGCAAGTGTTATTTTTACCATTGTAAAAACACCTTAAAATAAGGACATTAGATTCGTATGTTGCACTTATTTTAAGCGGTTCTCAAAATAGATTATTTTGTTACAGTCCTTTTTTCTAACTTTATAAGTAAATGGACTAAATAACCAATTAAATAGTTTAGCTTAGATAAGACCTTATTTTGATAAAATGTTGTTTTTGTGGGTATTAAGACAGAATACCATAGGCTAATAGAGTAACCTAGTATGAACAGGGCAAAATGTTTTTTGATTTTGTTTCATTTAGATATATGAACAACATTTACTATAAAAATACCATTTTTATTTGGGCAGTTTTTTTTCTGTCTGTCGTTGTATCGGCGCAAAAAGAAAATGACACAGAAGAGAATCTGTTTCAACAGTTTCAGGATTTTGAAACCCCAGATGAAAAACTCACCTTCTTTTTTAATGCACAAGATTTATATAGGGAGACTTCTACCTATGACTGGTTAGACCTGGTTAACCTTTATCTAAATGCGGCAATAAAAGATGAAGACTCCGCAGAAATAGAGCGTTATAAACTAATTCAGGCCCGAATTTATTATGATTTAGGTGATTATGATAAGAGTTTGGCCATTTCCAAAGAACTTTATGCCGAGAAGGAAGATTTAGATATTTATCTAAAGTCCAAGTTATTGGATATAATGGATGATAATTATGGTCAGCTTACCATGTATACGGAGCAAATTGAAATTCGTAAAGAGCAGAGAGAGCTAGGGATTAATGAGAATGTTGCTTTTTATGATATCTATGCCAATTTAGGCATGTACAGAAAGGCAATGGAGCATTACATAGATAATGTCAAGAAGACCATTGAGGAGAATGACTTTTATGCCCAAGCAGAATACTACAATAATTTAGGTAACTATCTAAGACTAGATGAGTCTGCACCAACGGCTTTAAGTCATTACAAAAAAGCTAAAGGGTACATAGATGTTTACATGAACCTTATTACCAGAAAAAAATCTGAAGAGGAAATAGAGCAGGCTAATCTTTTAAGAGGAATAATTGAAGGTAATATTGGAAAATGTCATGTAGACCTGAAGCAGTATAAGGAAGCTATACCGCATTTAGAAAGTGCTATAAACACCCTCAAAAAACACAAAACCAAAGATCTTTCCTCTGAAATAACAGAAAACAGTTTGGCTATTAGCGAATGTTATCTTCAATTGGAAGATTATGGAAAAGCTACAGACTTCTTGAGTGACAACCTTGAAACGAAGACAACTAAGAACCTGCTGCGTAAGAACAGACTTTTTGCTTTGTATTATGACAGGACCGAAGATTACAAGAATGCTTCAATTTATCTAAAGAAAAATATTCGTGTACGTGATTCTGTTTTGGATAATCAATCAGAATTAAGAAAACAGCAGTTAGCCACCGTAATGGGGCAAGACCTTGCTGTATCTCAGACCATGTTAGCTGAGCAGAAGCTTGCGTTAGAAAAGTCTCGTGTAGATATGATGGCGAAAGAAAGGAACATAAACTTGGTTCTTATTTCATTATTGTTCACTCTGGTAGGATTTGCTGGATTGGTTTATGCTTATCTAAAGAGTATTAAAAACCAACGTCTAATTGCAGAGCAGAAATATATCATTGAAAATGCCCTTGTAGAAAAAGATTCGCTTTTAAAAGAGATTCACCACAGGGTAAAGAATAACCTTCAGATGGTTTCCAGTCTATTGAGCTTGCAGACCAAAAATACTAGAAGTAAAGCGGCTATTGAAGCTTTGGAAGAAGGTAAGAGTAGGGTGAAAGCCATGGCTTTGATTCACCAAAAATTATATCAAAACGAAGACCTGTCGGTTATTGAAATGCAGAGTTATATAGAGAGTTTGATAAACAGTGTTCAATCGGTCTATAAAAAAGGAGGACATAATATAAACATTACAGTAGATGCAGAAGGCGTTGAACTAGATATTGATAGAGCCATTCCATTTGGTTTAATGCTGAATGAACTCGTTTCAAACTCCTTCAAATACGCTTTCCCTGATGATGATGAAAATGGTAAAATTTATATCCATATTCGTAAAATTGGTGAAAAAGAAGGATATTTTGAATATTCTGATAATGGTATTGGTTTGCCAGAAGATACAGATGAAAGAGCCAATTCATCTATGGGTATTAGATTAATGAACCGTTTGGCGAATCAGCTACAGACTACTTTAAACATTGATAAAACTGCCGAAGATGGTGTTCGCTATTGGTTTAACTTTAGCTAAATTTTTATCTTTTTGCTGTATTTATTAATACAATTCTATGTAATAATTTAGGAAAGAATCGTTTAAGATAAATTCCTAAAACTTCCTTGCCACCCATATAGGCTTCAAACTTTTCTTTTTCTATAGCCTTTATCATTTTTCTCGCAAAATCATTCGTGGTTAAACCGTTAGCATTGTCATCATCTTCATGACCTCTAGCACTACCATCACCAACTAAGGCATTTTTAGCAATATTTGTTTGAACAAATCCCGGAGCAACGAGAGTTACATTAATACCATCTTTTTCATGTTCCATACGTAGTACATCAAAAAAACCATGAAGCGCGTGTTTTGATCCACAGTATCCTGAGCGTATAGGTGAACCAAATTTTCCCATGAGACTAGTTACCGTTGCAAAATGGCCATGTTGCTGCTCAATAAAATAGGGCAGAATGGCTTTTGTAAGCGCTACAGTTCCTAAGTAATTAATATCTACAAGTTTTTTGTAGACATCAAAATCCGTATCAATGATATACGAACGTTGGCTAATACCTGCATTATTAATTAAAACATCTACAGAACCAAAAGCAGCAATGGCCTCCTTGGCTTTTGAAGGCATTAAGTCGTATTGAGTAATGTCTAAGGGAAGTATTTTTACAGCATCAGGATATTGGCAACTATTTTTTACCCTTTCTAGAGCTTCCGTTTTTCTGGAGCTTAATATCAGTTTACATCCTTTTTTATTCAATTCGTAAGACAACGCTTCGCCAATTCCTGAAGAGGCTCCGGTAATCCAAACGGTTTTGTTATTTATGCTAGCCATTTAGGGTATTTAAGAGGTAAAATATAGCTAAATTTGAAGCTAATTATGCAAGCAACCTACAAAAAATACATTTTAAACTTTAAGCGCCCCAGCGGAACTTCGCGTGGGGTGCTAACTCAGAAAGAGACCTGGTTCTTGATTCTGAATAATAACGGAAAGCAAGGAATAGGAGAATGTGGTATTTTAAGGGGGTTGAGTATTGATGATGTTGAAGGTTATGAGGATAAGCTAAAATGGACTTGTGAAAACATCCACTTAGGTAAAGATGACCTTTGGAAAGCTTTAATAGAATTTCCTAGCATACAATTTGCCGTAGAACAAGCTTTTTTGTCCCTTTCTGCGGACAATCCGTTTCTATTATATCCATCAAGTTTTACTACTGAACAGCTGCCAATAGCCATTAACGGGCTCATTTGGATGGGGGCAGAATCATTTATGCACGAGCAAATAGCTCAAAAGTTAACAGAAGGCTTTCGGTGTATTAAAATGAAAATAGGCGCAATAGATTTTGATACGGAAATCAAACTTCTGTCATCTATCAGAAAAAAATATGATGCGTCAAAAATAGAATTACGGGTAGATGCTAATGGTGCTTTCACACCTGAGGATGCTTTACGTAAACTAGAGGCGTTAAGCCAATTTTCACTTCATTCCATAGAACAGCCTATTAAGCAAGGGCAACACACCGCTATGCATAAATTATGTGCAACAACTCCATTGCCCATAGCCTTAGATGAAGAATTAATAGGAGTTTTTGGTGTAACAAAAAAAGAGAAATTGCTACAAACCATAAACCCACAGTATATTATTCTTAAACCTAGTTTAGTAGGAGGTTATAAAGGATGTGAGGAATGGATTGGAATTGCAAAAAAAATGAATATAGGCTGGTGGATTACCAGTGCGCTTGAAAGTAACGTAGGGTTAAGTGCTATCGCACAATGGACCTACACATTGCAAAATCCAATGCCTCAAGGTTTAGGTACAGGAAGTCTGTATACAAATAATTTTGAATCTCCATTGGCTGTTCAAAATGGGCAGTTATTTTATATGGGCAACAAAAATTGGAAGAACAATTTAATAGATGATTTATGTATATAGCACAAGCCTATAAGGGTTTAAGTGATTCTTGGAGGTATGTTTTAGGGCTTTTAGTTGTATTTGTCTTCTGGCAGGTAATAGGTGGCATTCCTTTGATTGCTGCACTTTTGGTTAAAGCAGATTCGCTTGAAGTTCTTGGGTCTGGTGATATGGGGGTGATGGCAGATATTTTAGGAGCCAACACGCTGCTTTTTTATATGCTTTTAACCTTTGCTATAGGCTTAATAAGCCTTTTTGCCTATGTGAAAATAGTACATAAGCAGACGGTTACCGAGCTAACGACATCAAGAAGGAAAATCGATTATAAGAGAATATTCTTTGCGTTTGCTATTTGGGCGCTGATTTCGGCTGCATTTATCTTTGTTGGTATAGCTCTGGCCCCTGAAGATTATGAGTTCAACTTTAAAGTAGGCCCTTTTGTAATTTTAGCTATCATCTCTATTTTGATGATGCCTATACAGACTAGTATGGAAGAGTATTATATGAGAGGTTATATGATGCAAGGGTTGGGAATTATCGCAAAGAATCGTTGGTTGCCTTTAATGGTGACTTCGTTACTTTTTGGGCTCATGCATATTTTTAACCCGGAGGTTACTAAATTGGGGTATGGTATTTTAATCTTTTATATAGGTACTGGCTTTTTTCTTGGTATTATTACATTGATGGATGAAGGTTTGGAATTGGCCTTGGGTTTTCACGCGGCAAATAACATAATTTCAGCACTTTTGGTGACGGCAGACTGGACAGCCTTTCAAACGGATTCTTTATACCGTGACGTTTCAGACCCAGTTTTGGGATGGGATGTTTTGGTTCCCGTATTTGTTGTTTACCCGATACTACTTTACATCTTTTCAAAAAAGTACAATTGGTCTAATTGGAAAGACCGACTTACAGGCGATGTGCCTTCCGAAGAAATATTTTTAGCGCTACAAAATGACAACTCTGACTTACAAAGACCTTCATAGGCAATTTAAACTAAATGGGCGCTCTTATTCAAAAGTAGAGCTCAAAGAGGTGGCCTATAGTCTAGTGAAAGAAGGCGAGGAGTATGAAAAATCAATAGGCGATTTTCTTATAGATTGGTTAAATGATAAATCAACTATAATAGTACATACTTCTGGGTCTACGGGGGAACCTAAACCCATTACGTTGCAAAAGCAACAGATGGTTAATTCTGCGGCAGCAACTGGTAGTTTCTTTGCGCTTCAGCCTAGTAATAGAGCCTTATTGTGTCTTTCTGCAGATTTCATTGCCGGTAAGATGATGTTGGTGAGAGCAATGATCTTAGGTCTTTCAATAGATTGTGTATCTCCATCATCAAATCCTTTGACGGAAACTACGGGTGACTATGATTTTGTAGCCATGGTTCCTTTGCAATTTAGAAACTCACTGAATGAGTTGGACGGCGTAAAGAAACTTATTGTTGGTGGCGCACCAGTTTCTTATACATTGAAAAAAGAATTTTTGAATGCCAGTCAGAGAACCAATGTTTATGAAACCTATGGTATGACAGAGACCATAACCCATATAGCAGTAAAGCCACTTTTAGGGGAGTTGATTGTATCGGATATAGATTTGGATGTGTTCTCAATTTTAGCCGATGTAGAAATTACCATGGATGAAAGAGGTTGCTTAGTGATTAACGCACCATTGGTTTCCGATGAAATAATCTACACCAATGATATTGTCGAGTTAATTTCGGACAAACAGTTTAAATGGTTAGGTCGTTTTGATAATATTATAAACTCCGGAGGTGTAAAATTGTTCACAGAACAGATAGAGGCAAAAATATCACCAATTTTAGAAACTCGTTTTTTTGTAACGGGACTTCCAGATGAAAAATTAGGTCAAAAGCTGGTTTTGATTGTTGAAGGAATCCAAGAAGTACCTGTGCTTCAAGAGAAAATAGAAAAACTCACTTTCCTCAATAAATACGAAATACCAAAGCAGATTTTTTTGGTAGATAGCTTTATAGAGACCGCGAGTGGTAAAATACAAAGAAAGGCAACCTTAGATAAGATTGCCTTTTAGTTTTTTTTAAATATTAAACTCCACTAAACCTGAATAACGCCCAGGTTAAAATCTTTTTCTATTGGAGCGTGATTAGCGGCTTCTATCCCCATAGATATCCATTTACGCGTATCTAAAGGGTTTATGATAGCATCTGTCCAAAGACGTGAAGCTGCATAATATGGAGAAACTTGGTCATCGTATCTCTTTTTTATTTTATTGAAAAGTTCGGTTTCTTTCTTCTCTGTCAGTGTTTCACCTTTCTTTTTTAGAGAAGCTTTTTCAATTTGAAGAAGCACCTTTGCAGCAGAATTCCCACCCATTACAGCAAGCTCGGCACTCGGCCATGCAACTATTAATCTTGGGTCATACGCTTTTCCGCACATGGCATAGTTACCAGCTCCGTAGCTATTACCAATAATAATAGTAAACTTAGGAACAACAGAATTACTGACGGCATTAACCATTTTGGCTCCATCTTTAATGATGCCACCATGCTCACTCTTGCTGCCTACCATAAACCCGGTAACATCTTGCAAGAATACAAGCGGAATCTTCTTTTGGTTACAATTGGCAATAAATCTGGTTGCCTTGTCAGCAGAGTCTGAATAAATGACTCCTCCAAACTGCATTTCTCCTTTTGTGGTTTTAACCACTTTCCTTTGGTTAGCGACAATACCAACGGCCCAGCCATCAATTCTTGCGTAACCGGTTAAAATGGTCTGACCGTAACCTTCTTTATATTCTTCAAATTCGGATTCGTCTACTAAGCGCTTAATAATTTCGCGCATATCATACTGGTCTGCTCTAGAGGCAGGTAGAATACCAAAAATATCTTCGGGATTTTCTTTAGGTTTCAGAGCAGGTTTTCTATTGTACCCAGCTTTATCAAAATCACCAATTTTATCCATGATGTTCTTAATGGTCGTTAAGGCATCAGAATCATCTTTGGCTTTATAATCGGTAACTCCGCTTACTTCACAATGCGTAGTAGCTCCTCCTAAAGTTTCATTATCTATACTTTCGCCAATAGCGGCTTTAACAAGGTAACTTCCCGCTAAGAAAATACTACCTGTTTTATCTACGATTAGAGCTTCATCACTCATAATAGGTAAGTAAGCGCCACCGGCAACACAACTGCCCATGACAGCCGATATTTGGGTAATACCCATACTGCTCATTATGGCATTGTTTCGGAAGATTCTTCCAAAATGCTCTTTGTCCGGAAAAATTTCATCTTGTAACGGGAGGTAAACACCAGCGCTATCTACTAAATAAATAATAGGTAAGCGGTTTTCCATGGCAATTTCTTGTGCACGAAGGTTTTTCTTTCCTGTTATAGGAAACCAAGCTCCCGCTTTAACTGTAGCATCGTTGGCAACAACTATACATTGTTTACCGGAAACATAACCTATTTTAATAACTACACCACCAGATGGGCAACCCCCATGTTCTTCATACATGCCGTCACCTACAAAGCCGCCTATTTCAACACTATCTCTATTTTTGTCTAAAAGATAATCTATACGTTCGCGAGCTGTCATTTTACCTTGAGCATGCTGCTTTTCAATACGAGCTTTGCCACCTCCTAATTTTACTTGAGCAAAGCGCCTTTTAAGGTCGCTTAGAAGTAATTTGTTGTGATCTTCGTTCTTATTAAATTTCAAATTCATTTTTTTAGCCTTGACTTTTTATTGCTTAAAGATAAGGAGTAAAATTGTTTACATTTGAAAAAACTGAAAATCATATGGCACAAGGAGTACGTTGGGGAATTGTAGGTTTGGGAAGTATTGCCCATACTTTTGCGAAAGATTTGGCTATGGTAACGGGGGGAAGCCTTGTTGCTGTTGCTTCTAGGAGTATTGACAAAGCAAAAGAATTTGCTAAAGAGTATGGGGCTACTCATACTTTTGATAGTTATGAAGCCCTTTTTGAGTCTAATGAGGTGGATGTAGTTTATATAGCTACTCCGCACACGTCGCACGAAGATTTGAGTATTAGGGCTATGCAAAAAGGCAAACATGTTCTTTGTGAAAAACCAATGGGAGTAAACCCGGAGCAGGTAGCAAGAATGATTGCCGCAGCTAAAGAAAACAAAGTCTTTTTAATGGAGGCATTATGGAGTCGCTTTAATCCATCTATTCAAAAGACAAAGCAACTGGTAGATAATGGTGAAATTGGACCTATAGCGTTTATTCATGCAGATTTTGCTTTTTACGCACTAGGAAGAGATTCTGAAAACCGATTGTTAAATCCTGATTTGGCGGGTGGTTCTTTGTTAGATGTTGGTATTTACCCAATTTTTATTTCGTATTTATTATTAGGAATGCCTAAGAAAATTCAGGCATCATCTCATTTTTTTAAGACGGGAGTGGAGATGCAGACTTCTATGATTTTTGATTATGATGATGCACAGGCTATTCTTTACAGTGGATTAAATTCTAAATCTGAAATGAAGGCCGAGATATCAGGGAGCGATGGCAGTATTTTTCTCCATCCTAGATGGCATGAAGCACAAGGGTATTCTATTGAGCGAGAAGGGGAAGTAATTGATTATAATTTGCCTACACATGGTAAAGGTTATACCTATGAAATTGAAGAAGTGCAAGCTTGTTTAGCTTCTGGAAAACAGGAAAGTACTATGTGGAGTCACCAGAATAGTTTGGATTTAGCACAGCTTCTTTATGAAGTACGACAAAAATCAGGAGTTATTTTTCCTTTTGAAGAACAAAAGCAGACGTAGAGCCTTAAAATATTTTAAAATTTACGATATTTGAAGTTACCGAAATTGAAACCGAATTAACATGGAAATGAATAAAAATACCGTTTTGGCATGGGCCACATTTATAATGATTTTTGTGGGTCTAGCACTAATAGCTTTAGGGGCTTTTAGATACGATGAAGTTGCTGGTTGGGGGTTTGCCTCAGTAGGGATAGGGTTTTTTGCTATAGCTTGGGTGTTCAATGCACTTAAAGGAAGAGTTTAAATAAACTAGATAATATCCTTTTAATAAATTACTTAACAATATATTATGTCTGATGATAAGAAGGTGATTTTCTCCATGTCTGGAGTCACCAAAACATATAAGAACGCGAATACGCCTGTTCTTAAAAACATATATCTAAGCTTCTTCTACGGTGCCAAAATTGGTATTCTTGGTTTGAACGGATCGGGTAAGTCTACCTTGCTTAAGATTATAGCAGGAGTGGATAAGAACTTTCAAGGAGATGTTGTTTTTTCTCCTGGATATAAAGTTGGTTACTTGGAACAAGAGCCAGAACTAGATGAGAATAAAACCGTTCTTGAAATTGTAAAAGAAGGTGTGGGTGAGACAGTTGCCATACTTGATGAGTACAATAAAATCAACGACATGTTTGGTCTTCCTGAGGTATACGAAGACGCAGATAAGATGCAGAAGTTGATGGATAAGCAAGCGGAGCTTCAAGATAAAATTGATGCAACAAACGCCTGGGAGCTTGATACGAAACTAGAAATAGCAATGGATGCTCTGCGTACTCCAGAGCCTGATAAAAAGATAGGAGTGCTTTCTGGAGGGGAAAGAAGACGTGTAGCGCTTTGTCGTTTATTACTTCAAGAACCAGAGATATTATTACTGGATGAACCTACTAACCACTTGGATGCGGAATCTGTGCATTGGTTGGAGCATCACTTAGCTCAATATAAGGGTACTGTAATTGCCGTAACTCACGATAGGTATTTTTTGGATAACGTAGCGGGATGGATTTTGGAATTGGATAGAGGAGAAGGTATACCTTGGAAAGGAAACTACTCCAGCTGGTTAGATCAAAAATCGAAACGTTTAGCACAGGAAAATAAAACAGCTTCTAAGAGACAAAAAACATTGGAGCGAGAGCTAGAATGGGTTCGTCAAGGAGCAAAAGGCCGTCAGACAAAGCAGAAAGCACGTTTGAACAATTATGATAAGTTAATGAGTCAAGACCAAAAACAACTTGATGAAAAGCTTGAAATCTATATCCCTAATGGTCCACGTTTAGGTACAAATGTACTAGAGGCTAAAGGTGTTAGTAAGGCATACGATGATAAGTTACTATACGAAGACTTAAATTTTAAACTTCCGCAAGCTGGTATTGTTGGGATTATTGGGCCAAACGGTGCTGGTAAGACCACAATTTTCAGAATGATTATGGGCGAAGAAACGCCTGATAAAGGAGATTTTGAAGTAGGTGAGACAGCTAAGATTTCGTACGTGGATCAAAGCCATTCAAATATAGACCCAGAAAAAACAATTTGGCAGAACTTTAGTGATGAGCAGGAGCTTGTTATGATGGGTGGTCGCCAAGTAAATTCTAGAGCTTATTTGAGTAGATTCAATTTTACGGGGAGTGAACAAAACAAGAAAGTAAGTATGCTTTCTGGTGGTGAGCGTAACCGTTTGCATTTGGCCATGACCTTAAAAGAAGAAGGTAATGTATTGCTTTTAGATGAGCCTACTAACGATTTAGATGTAAATACATTACGTGCTTTGGAAGAAGGTCTTGAGAACTTTGCAGGATGTGCAGTAGTTATCTCTCACGACCGTTGGTTCTTGGATCGTGTTTGTACACATATTTTAGCGTTTGAAGGTGATTCTCAAGTTTATTTCTTTGAAGGTTCTTTCTCTGATTACGAAGAAAATAAGAAGAAACGTTTGGGTGGAGATTTAATTCCACAACGTATTAAGTATAAGAAATTGATTCGCTAATTTGTAATCAGTTTTAAATAAAAAAAAGCTCTTAAGGAAATCCTTAAGAGCTTTTTTTATGGGTATATGTTTTTGTTTAATAAGCTTCGTTCGGATACCAATCCAATTGAATTACTTCAATATTAGAATCACCGGCGTTTACCAATTCTTTGAATTTGGAAACGTCACTAACATCGGGCTTACCTCTGTAATGATAAGGATAGACCTTTTTTGGCTTAAATTCTAAAACAGCATCTGCGGCACTTTCAGGCGTCATAGTGTAAGGCAGGTTCATGCAAATAAAAGCTTGGTCTATATCTTTTAAGCTTCTCATTTCCGGAATATCTTCGGTATCACCAGAAAAATAAACACGCTGGTCACCAAAAGTCAATATATAGCCATTACCACGCCCTTTTTCGTGAAACTTTAAGGCTTCTTCCCTTAAATTATACATAGGAACAGCTTCAATTGTAATTCCGTAACGTTCTTTGCTTTCGCCATTGTTCAATACATCTATCTGTGGGGTGAAAACTTCCGGTAGCTTATCGGCAACTGCTTGTGGTGCTATTATTTTAGCTTTGTCCGTACCTAGTGCTTCTAAAGTTTCTAAATTAAAATGGTCTCCATGAATATCGGTAATCAATATAAGTTCGGGAGATTTATATCCTTGAAAAGCTTCCGCTCCACCTACAGGGTCTATATAAATGGTAATATTGTTCCATTCCAAAACGGCGGTAGCATGTTCAATAGGGGTTATTTTTACTTCTGAGTTCTCGTCCTTGTTCATAGAAATAGCTTCCACGGTATCGTTCGCTTCAACAGTTATATCTTGACCTGCTGTAGCATCTTTTTTATTCTCTTTGCAGCCAAGAAAAAGAATGCTAGAGCTTATCAGTATAAATAATATTTTTTTCATAAAGTTCTTATTATAAGGTTAATTGCATTTTTATATCACTACGAGTATAATCTAAATTTTTCTCTAAAGGCACTTCTTTAAATCCGAATTTCTTGTAAATATGTAAGGCATTATCCAATTTAGTACTAGAATATAGAATAAGTGTTTCCCAAGACTTCTCTTTTGCAAATTCTATAGCAAATGATAATAGCTTTTGGCCTATTTTTAGACCTTGAAACTCTGTTGAAACAGCCATTTTACCCAACTCAAAAGTAGTGTTGCTTACAGGTAAAAGAGCGAAACATCCTGTAATCGTATCTTCTTTTTTCGCAAAAAAGATATATCCGCCTTTATCTATAATGTGCTCCTGACAATTTTCCAATAGGTAAAGGTCTTTAGGTTCCACCGTAAAATATTGCTCTATCCAATTTTGGTTTAACTCTTTAAAAATGGGAGCATACGCAGGTTTGAACGGTATAATTTTAATTGACATAAACTAGAGCTAATTGAGAACTATAGTTTAAAGTTACCATATCATAATCTTTTGATTGATATATTATTTGATTTTTTTACATCAAAAAATCTAAAAAGAAAATCCTACCGTATATAAAGCGATACAAACCAATAATTTTTATTAGTAATAAATCTTAACATTATGACTGAAACAAAAAGCAACAATGGATTGAAGGTGCTAGCAGGATTGCTAGGTGTGGTTCTTTTGGGTACCATAATATACACCGTTAGTCTTTACCAAGAAAAAAAGAAAAATGAAACTGCGCTTACTCAAGAAAAGCAATTAGTAGTTGAAGATTTAAATAGCTTAAAGTCTGAATATGATAAGGCAATTTTAGAAAGCAACGCTACTAACGAAGAGTTGGTTTCTGCTAGAGATAACATTGCAAAATATATTGATTCTGTAAAAAGTATGAAAGGTGATATTTCTTCGCTTTCAAGATACAGAAGACAAGTTGGTGTGTTAAAAGAAGAAAGAGCTCAATTGTTGAAACAAGTTGATTCACTTACCAAGTCGAACACTTTTATTGCAATGCAGAGAGATAGCACATACACAGAATTAGAGAAGCAAACTGTTTTTAATGATTCTTTAGTTGTACAGAATACACAATTGGCAGACGTTGTTGAAAAAGGTTCAGCTCTTAATTTATCTAAGTTTAGTGTTGATGCTGTTAAAGAACGTAGCAGCGGAAAATTAGTTTCTACTTCTAGAGCTAAGAGAACTGATAAATTTAAAATCTGTTTTACTGTTGCTGATAACGTAATTGCTCAAGCTGGCGATAGAGAATTCTTTATTGAAGTTCTTGACCCACAAGGTAACGTATTAGGGGAAAGCTACTCTAAAACTAATGATTCTGGTGCTTCTGTAACTTACAGCAAAGGAACTGGTTTTTACTACGAGAACAAATCTTTAGATGTTTGCGATTACATTAGCAAGCCTGCAGGAGATTTCAAAGAAGGAAATTATATGGTGAATGTTTATGATACGAGATTAAAATTATTGGGAACTTCTAAGTTCACTCTAAAATAATAAACGCGCTATCCATTACATATAAACAGAAAGGGGCAATCGTAAAGATTGCCCCTTTTTTTTATGTTCAATTTTAAGGTCTACTTATTTTAAGCTACCTACCATATCTTCTGGTTTTACCCACTCATCATAATCTTCGGCGGAAACGTAACCTAGGTTAATTGCTTCTTCTTTTAGTGTAGTTCCGTTTTTATGTGCTGTATTTGCAATCTCAGCAGCCTTATAATACCCTATTTTAGTATTTAAGGCAGTAACTAACATTAAAGAGTTATTCAGTAATTCTTTGATTACATCATAATTAGGCTCAATACCAGCCGCACAGTTCACTTCAAAGCTTACACAGGCATCACCAAGTAATTCTGCAGATTGAAGGATGTTAGCGGCCATCATAGGCTTAAACACATTCAATTCATAATGGCCTTGAGTACCACCTACTGAAACAGCAACATCGTTACCCATTACTTGAGCACATACCATGGTCATAGCTTCACACTGGGTTGGATTAACTTTACCTGGCATAATAGAACTGCCTGGTTCATTTGCTGGGATGATAATTTCACCAATTCCTGATCTTGGCCCTGAAGCCATCATACGAACATCATTAGCTATTTTGTTTAAAGAAACAGCTAGTTGCTTAAGTGCTCCATGACTCTCTACAATAGCGTCATGTGCTGCTAAAGCTTCAAATTTATTATCTGCTGTACGAAAAGGAAGTCCGGTAAATTTGGCAATGTACTTGGCAACAAGAACATCATAACCTTTTGGTGTATTCATTCCTGTACCTACGGCAGTACCACCTAAAGCTAATTCGCTTAAATGATCTAAGGTGTTATTTAAAGCTCTTAATCCGTGGTCTAGCTGCGAAACATATCCTGAAAATTCTTGTCCTAAGGTTAGGGGAGTAGCATCCATAAGGTGCGTTCTACCTATTTTTACCACCTTGGCGAAATCTTTGGATTTCTTATTTAGAGTGTCACGTAGCTTCGTTACACCTGGTATAGTATTATTTACAATTTTCTGGTAAGCAGCAATGTGCATACCTGTAGGGAAGGTATCATTAGATGATTGTGATTTGTTTACATCATCATTAGGCTGAATTGTCTTTTCGCCTTCACCAATTTTCTTTCCGGCAATCTCATGAGCGCGATTTGCAATAACCTCGTTTACGTTCATGTTGCTCTGTGTTCCTGATCCGGTTTGCCAGATAACCAAAGGAAATTGGTCATCAAGTTTTCCTTCTAAAATCTCTTCGCAAACCTGTGCAATAAGGTCTCTTTTTTCTTCGGCAAGAACACCTAGTTCACAGTTGGCGTAAGCGGCAGCTTTTTTTAAATAGGCAAATCCGTAAACCACATCTAAAGGCATGGATGCAGAAGGTCCT
This sequence comes from Zobellia barbeyronii, assembly GCF_018603515.1. Taxonomy (GTDB): domain Bacteria; phylum Bacteroidota; class Bacteroidia; order Flavobacteriales; family Flavobacteriaceae; genus Zobellia; species Zobellia barbeyronii. The sequence continues at coordinate 239,150 of NZ_JACATN010000002.1, read as the reverse complement.
ATTTTAAAATTATTTCTTGAGCGCTCAGTTTGGGCGCCCCAATATTTATCGCTGGGCACCTCTACTTGGCCCATGGTATCTTTTTCGATTCTAAAGCTCATTATCAGTAGTGTTATGTTAGTTTACAAAGGTAGTATTTCATCATTTTAATTCCCCTTTGAGGCTTTAAAAATAAATGTTTTTTAAGTTATGTTATTTTTTTTGATTTCAATTTGCAATTTTGGTACTTTCTAAAGTATATTTGTAGAGCAAAATTGAGAACATGGAATTTGATCAGTACCTTGGATTTTTAGCATTTTTAACCATTTTAACCATTGGATTTTGGTTGATGATTTTCTTGTTGACCTTTGTAGTACCTTATTGGTTAGGTGGAAACATCTTGGAACTCTACAAAGAATGGAGAGATAAAAAGAAAGCGAAACGTAGCGTATAAGCGCTCTTATATATTAAAAAGCAGGAGAACGAATTATCGTTTTCCTGCTTTTTTATGGCCTAGACTGAATAAAAAAAGCCCTGCTAGTATTATAAAACTAGCAGGGCTTTTCTTTTAGAGGTTACTTTTAGCCTTCCATCTCATCTTCTCCGCCACCATTGTCATTACCGCCTTTGCCTTGTTTACGGTTATTTTCTTTTGTTTGATTTATTCTATAACGAAGAGATAAAGTTATCGACCTTGGTCTAAATTGAAATTCGCTTCTTGAAGTAAAATCATCCGATACGGTATAGGACTGTCTCTTTCTTGAGTTAAGAAGATCACTTACGTTTAGGGATAGTGTGCCCTTATCTTTCATAATATCTTTGCTGAACGCCAAGTTTAGGGATATCATTCCTTTAGTTTCTGTTTGTGAATTTTGACGTGGGCCCATGTAAAATGCATTGGTCTGCCATTCTATTTTTTTAGGCAAACTTACTTTAGAGCTAAAGCGAGCGAACCAACTTGTATTATCTGTACCGTAATCTGTACCATTATGCTCCCCTTCACTAGAAAATTTAAAGAAGTTGACGCTACCGTTTAGTCGCAACCATTTTTTGGGGTTATAAAGAACACCAGCTTCGGCGCCTATTCTTTCATTAGAAGATAGGTTAATGGGTAGTGATCTAATAATTCGTACGCTATCTGTCGTGACCTGTCCTGTGGCTTCCTGAATGTATTCAAAAGAGTTGGTTTCCCGCTTATAGTAGACAGAAGAAGTAAGTGTAAGCTTGTCCCAGCGTTTTAGATATCCTAAATCAAATGAATTTGAATAAGCAGGATCTAAATCTGGGTTTCCTTGAAAAATGTTAGCTCTACTAGATCTAGAAGGAAACGGATTTATAAAGCGCCCTCTTGGTCTATTGATTCTACGATTGTAACCGAGGGATATATTTTCCATTTCGCCAATTTCATATATGAAATTTAGAGTAGGGAAGAGGCCTAGGTAATTTTTGTCAAAATTAAGGTCTACATCTTCACCTAATGCCTCTTCAACAGCGGAGGTATCATAATCAGAAGTCACCTCTCCTTTAAGTTGTGTGTTCTCTAATCGTAATCCGGCTAAGAAAGAAAACTTACCAAATTTGTTTCCGTATTGAGTGTATACGGCATTTACGTTTTCTTCGTATTTAAATTTGTTAGTTAGGTCTTCATTGGTGACAAAAAGTCCTGTAGCTCTATTTAGTGAGTCCAGTTTGTAGTCTGTAACTTCTTTATCAAAAGTACCTCTGTAACCTGCCTCAAATTGCGCATCACCCAAGGGAAGTACATAATCTGCCTGTACTAGGTATTCATCTTCAATTTCATTTTGATATACACTCTCCAGCGTATTTAAACTTAAATTAGGAAAGGTATTGTTATCGTCAATAGTTGAATTTTCTACTTCGTCTCCATTTGAATATTGTAGATCTACCGTTAGTTTCTGTCCGTCATCATCAATATTATTCATATAGTTTAAGGAGAACTGATAGTTTTCTTCATCCTCTAGTTCAATCTCTTCTCTAAAACTCTGTCTGGTAAGTAGGCCATTTTCAAAGTAGTTACTATAATTCTCTGTTAAATCATCACCGTCTTGGAAACGCATAAAGAAACTTCCCGTTATGGAGGATTTTTTGGTTATAAAGTACTCAACGCCAAAGTTGTTATTAAGCCCCTTACTTCTTCTAGTGTAATCTCTATCTTCGTTGATTTGTCCGTATTGACCATTAGTATACGAGTTTTCATAAAATGCATTTCCGGGAGAATCATTATATCTGTAGCCAAGAGTATTGAAAATATTAAACTTATCTGTTCTTAAATTCGCATTTACAGAAATACCGCTCTGACCGGGGTAGCCAATATTTACATTTACAGAACCATTAAAGCCTAATGTTTTTTCGCGTTTAAGAACGATGTTAAGGATACCTGCTGTACCTTCTGCGTCATAACGGGCAGAAGGACTGGTGATTACCTCAACCTTTTCTATAGCATCTGCGGGAAGTTCTCGTAAAGCATCTGTAGAGCCAAAACCGGCCAAGGCCGAAGGTTTTCCGTTAATAAGAATCCTAACGTTCTCATTGCCTCGCAAGCTAATAGCACCCTCCACATCAACATTTACAGATGGAACGTTGTTTAGGGCATCACTAATGGTAGCTCCGCTTGTGGTAAGGTCTTTACCTATGTTATAGATTTTTTTATCAAGGCGAACTTCAACCGTAGTTTTTTCGCCAACAACTTCTACACCTTCTAGTTGTGAGACATCTAGTGCAAGTTTTACAATACCAAGATCTGTAGATTTGCTTAGTAGCTGATTTGGTAGTTTATACGTTTTATAGGAAATGTATTCAATACTAACATTGTATTTTCCTGGGAGAGCCTCAACTTCAAATTTTCCGTCAATATTTGTAATTCCACCGGTAACCTTTTCAGGATTGTCTACGCTATGAAGAACTAGGGTGGCGTATTCTAAAGGCTGCCCGTCATCTTGATCTAAAACCGTTCCGGTAATTTTAATAGGCTGTTGTTCTTGACCTTGGGGCCTCTGTGGCCGTTGTGCGAATGTATTTATCGATAACAGTAACAGGGCAATCAAGAACGGTATTTTCATGTCAATCTTCGGTTTTTTTCTTCTTTCGTTTTTTCTCTCGTTTTTTTTCTTTCTTGGTCTTCTGTAAGCCTTTCTTTTGCATTGCTACAAAAGCATCGTATTTTTCAATAGGAAGTCCGGCTTTTAATTCTTCGTCCTGAGATTTTGTAATTTTCTCCATTCCCTCGCGCATTTGCTCAGGAGTAAGTTGAAGAATCTGCATTTCAATTCGTTTTTGCAGATACTTTTTTAATACAGAACTCATTACTGCGGACTCAAACTCATTTAGCTCTAAAGCTTCTGCTATACCTGGCATCTCGCCATCAACAATTTGCGCAGCGGTCTTTGCTTCAGGTTCTTTTGGAGTTTCTTGAACTTGCGGTATAGCGCTACGTTGTCTTCCGTAACCACTATTGCCATAACCACTATTACCATAGCCGTAACCTCCGCCTCCTCCGCCGTAACCATATTGAGCAACGAGTTCGGGACCTGTGAACATTAAAACAAAAAATAAAATAACGTATGGGATATTGTTTTTCATGACGATATCAGTTTATAGGATTGTGTTTTTTATAAATGGTTTAACCTGTCATGGTTAAAGCTTTGTTAAAATGAAATAGCAACAAATGTACCAAATAATTAAAGAGGGGATACTAATAAAATAAAAGAGAGCATTCACTTGGTTTTCAAGAGAATGCTCCTTTTTTATATGTTGATTTTTAAGAGGAATAAAGCATTGATATTAAATAATTCCGTCAATTAAATTAACAGGTCTACCAATAACAGCTTTACCATTGTTAATTACAATAGGTCTTTCTATCAATTTTGGATGCAGAATCATAGCATCTAAAACTTCTTCGTTAGATAGAAGTTTACCTCTAAAATTATCCTTCCAGATTTGTTCATTTTTACGAACAAGCATTTCTGGAGTAATACCTAGGCAGTCTAAAACACTACGGAGTTCTTCCTTAGAAGGGACTTCTTCTAAGTACTTAATGACTTCAAACTCTTTCCCGGATTTTTCAAGTAACTGTAATCCTTCACGGGATTTTTGACATCTTGGATTGTGATAGATTTTAATCATTTTGCAATTTAATTGTAATTTTCATTCATCTAAAAGTAAGGCCTATTCTTCATCTTTTTGACCCATCATCATTAGGAAGGCCTTCAAGAAAGCATCAATGTCGCCATCCATAACAGCATCTACATTGCCTGTTTCTTCAGCAGTCCGCACATCTTTTATCAATTTATATGGATGCATGACATAATTTCGGATTTGTGAACCCCACTCAATTTTCATTTTCGAGGATTCTATTTCCTGGCGTGCTTCCATTTTCTTTCGAAGCTCTATTTCATACAATTGAGACTTTAGCATTTTCATGGCCGTAGCCCTGTTATCATGCTGGCTTCTAGAATCTGAACAAGAAATTTGTATGCCTGTAGGATGGTGAACCAATTGAACTTTAGTTTCAACCTTGTTTACGTTTTGACCACCGGCACCACTTGAACGTGCTGTTGTAATGGTTATATCTGCAGGGTTAACATCAATTTCAATACTGTCATCAACAAGAGGATACACATAAACGGATGCAAACGAAGTATGGCGTTTGGCATTACTGTCAAACGGAGAAATACGAACCAATCTATGCACGCCGTTTTCACCTTTAAGCCATCCAAAAGCAAAATCGCCATCAATCTCTAGAGTAACCGTTTTTATACCAGCAACATCTCCTTCTTGATAGTTGAGTTCTTTTACTTTGTATTTGTTCTTTTCGGCCCACATCATGTACATACGCATGAGCATAGAGGCCCAATCGCAACTTTCGGTACCACCGGCACCAGCTGTAATTTGTAGAACGGCAGGAAGTTCATCACCTTCCTCAGAAAGCATGTTCTTGAATTCTAGCTTCTCTAACTGGCTCAGTGCTTTATCATACTGAGCGGTTACTTCTGCTTCGTTATCTTCTCCTTCTTGTTGAAACTCTAGTAAAATTTCTACGTCATCAACCAGTGTTTTGGCAGCGTTGTAATCATCTACCCACTGTTTTTTAGACTGTATGAATTTCATATGTGCCTGGGCTTCCTGTGGATTATCCCAGAAATCAGGAGCTAAAGTTTTCTCCTGTTCATTTTCTATTTCAATAAGTTTGGCATCAACGTCAAAGATACCTCCTTAACGCGCCAAGGCGTTCTTGTAGACCTTTAAATAGGTCTGTGGTAATTGTCATTTAATTCTATTTTCAAACAAAAATACTACTCTTTTTGATCTATTCTGTAGTTAATGATTGAATGTTTGCACGGTTAGAGTAACTGCATTCTAAAATCTATTGTTGGCTTTGACTGCTAACTACTACAGAATGAACGGTTTCGTTATTGCCGGTAGAGTATACTACCCCTTTTAAGGCTGAACAGTCTTTATAATCTTTGCCGTCGGCTATTTTTATATGAGATGTGCCGGCTAAAATATCATTTGTAACATCAAAACCAATCCAACCAACAAAGGGCACATAAGCTTCTGCCCAAGCGTGCATCTGTGCATCTCCAAAATAACCGTTGTCTTGATGCAAATAGCCTGAAACGTAACGTGCTGGTATGCCATTTAATCTTGCGAAAGCGCAAAATAGGTGAGTGAAGTCTTGGCAAACGCCTTGGCGGATATTCAGTAATTCGTTTAGTTTGGTAAATACATCAGTAGCTTCTGTATTAAATTTAATGTAGTGGTGAATAAAGTTATTTAAGGACTGAAGGTTTTCAAATATCGACTGGGTAGTATCAAATATAAATAGATTTTTGCTTTCTTCAGGAAGACGAGTATAATCCGTTGTTTTTAAGAAGGTGTTATGGTCTACCTTAAAATCTAATTCTTGAAGTTTTTGAAACGATTTTAATACATCTGCTTCTGGCTCAAAGTCAAACGGATTAATTTCTTTCTTTATTAATTTAAAATTCGCCTCAAAAGCAATGTGTTTAAACTCGCTTTTTGGATGTACTCTAATCGTTTTAAAACCATATCCGTTTATGGAGAATTCGGTTTTAGCGTTCAAAGAGTTATTGAAATCTATACTAATGAACTGTTGTGAGTCATTCTCCTCTGGTATGATAAGAAATTGCCAATATGCTTCAAGGACAGATTCTTCATAAGTGTTTTCTGCTTTGTAAGTAATTGAATATTCTAATGACATTGGTTAATGATGCATTCGTTAGATTTGATAAAAATATAATCTAATTTGTGCCGAATAGGCTCTAGAATATAAGGCTTAATAACTAAAAAACTCTTTTTCCATTTTTTGACTGATTTCATAAAGATGCGTCAACGTATTATTAATTATCAATTGAATATCACTTTCAATATCTACCATAGACTTAAATTCATACTCTGCCCTAACTTTCCCGACTAGAAATGAAGTTGAGTCTCTATCGTGCTTTTTCTTGGTGTCCAGGATTTTTATGTGCTTACATATCTGATTTAAACTGTTCATTATAGACCTGGGACAATCTGGATTAAGAATCAAGAACTCTAGTGTAGAAATACTAGTTGGTGTTTTTTTGTAATGTCTACGCATCATATCATAAGACTCCGTACATTTTAATAAGGTGGTCCATTCAAAGCTATTCTTGAACTTATCGCCATAACTTCCCTGAGCTTTTAGTGCATCATTATATTTAGAACTAATAATCCGCATTACCTGTGTGGCTCGTTCTATATTCGCACCCATCATAATGATTGCATAAATTTCGTCATGCATAAGCGTACTGCGCACTTTTCCTCTTAGAATTGCTGACATTTCTGTTACATTACGTGTAAAATCATCTAAGCCGTTTTTAGTATAAACGTCAGCGTCATAGTTAGCTATAAAGTGGTAAAATTTATTGATGGATTCATAAAGTTCAGTAGAAATTAAATCTCTAGCGCTATTGGCATTTTCTCTTGAATTTCTAACATTATTAAGTATGGAAGAAGAGTAGTTAGGATCTAAACCAATTTTATATAAAACTTCTGTCTCATTAAGTTCCTCTTCCTCATCGGCAGCTGGGTCACCCACTAAAGTTAGCATTGAGCGAAGAACAAATTGTCTTGATTGAGATATTTGGTTGGGGGCGTCAAGAGATGAAAAATAATTTACTCTAAGGTACCTCGCAATATGTTCTGAACGTTCTATATATCTTCCCATCCAAAATAGGTTATTGGCCACTCGTGCTAGCATAGGTCTTATTTAAAAGTTAGTGTTCTTTCTTTAACTGTTTTTTCTATAGTAGAATACTAGTATTCTACTAGGTCTTTAATACCCAAGTATCCTTAGATCCGCCACCTTGAGAAGAATTTACAATCAAGTTTCCTCTTTTTAGCGCTACTCTTGTCAAACCACCTTTAAGCACAAATTCTTTGTCTTTTCCTAGTACAGTAAAAACTCTGAGATCAACATGGCGTTGTTCAAAAGATTCAGTTTCATCTATGTATGTAGGATGCACGGAAAGAGACATGATTGGCTGGGCAACGTATTTCCTAGGACTCAAAAGTATCTCGGCCTTTACCACTTCAATCTCTTTATCACTCAATCGGTTTCCAATAGATATACCGTAACCACCTGCTTCATCTACAGGTTTAATCACTAAGTTTTTTATGTTATTCAATACATATCTAAGTTCTTTAGGTCTGCTGCAGTGATACGTTTTCACATTATTTAAAATAGGCTCTTCATTTAGGTAATACTTAATTATTTCTGGCATATAAGTATAAATGGCCTTGTCATCTGCAACACCGGTACCTGGTGCATTGGCTAAGGTTACATTGCCTTTTTTGTAAGCGGCAAAAAGACCTGGCACACCAAGAGCAGAATCTGGATTGAACTCTAACGGGTCTATAAACGCATCATCTATTCTACGGTATATAACATCAACTTTTTGAGGGCCTTTTATGGTTTTCATATAGACAAAATCATTTTCTACAAAAAGATCTCTGCCTTCTACTAGTTCAACTCCCATAGTTTTTGCTAAATAGGAATGCTCATAAAATGCTGAATTGTACATACCTGGAGTAATGACTACCACATTGGGCACATCTACACCTTTGGGTTTAACGGTTTCAAGTAGGTCCAGAAGGTTTTCGGCATAATTTGTAACGGAATAAGTTTTGTAATGGTCAAAAACGCCAAATAACGCTCTTTTTAGAGCTGTACGATTACAAATAACATAGCTCACGCCACTTGGGCACCTTATATTATCTTCAAGTACATAATATTGTCCATCGCTATGTTTTATTACATCAGTACCCGATATATGGTTATAAATACCGCCTGGAGGGTCTAAATTTACCATTTGGTCCAAATAGTTAGCAGAGGAGCTTATGAGGTCCATAGGAACTATACCCTCTTTTATTATATTTTTATCGTGATAAACGTCCCATAAAAAAAGGTTTAGCGCCTTACTTCTTTGGATACACCCAGATTCAATTATTTCCCATTCTTCTGGAGGAATGATTCTAGGAAAAAGGTCAAATGGAAAAATCTTCTCTTTGGTTTTCTTTTTGTCATATACCTGAAAAGTAATTCCTTGATTAAAGAATGACGATTTTGCCTTTTCGTTTAGATTAACATATTCACTAATAGAGTGCCCGCCGTAGAGCTCAAATAGTTTAGAATATACTTCCTTTACTTGCCCTTCTTGGTCAAAGATTTCGTCGAATAAAACGGGGTTTCTTTGGTAGGATGAAAAAATCTGATTTTCTAAGTTTACCATAGTATATTTGTTTGTAGTTAAGGTATAAATTTTCAATATCCTCAATGGAAAGAATTACATAATAATCGAAATATTAATTTACCATTTATGTAAAAAAAATGGGAGTTGTTTATCATATTTCTTGTTAAAAAGAGAAAAAAATCCCTGTTTTGTGTGTAATTGGTCATTTATGATATGTAATTCATATAGTCTTTGTTATCTAGTTTAACCTGAGCTTTTATAGTTCAATTATTAAAAATTATTACATGCAGATTAATCTTATAAGTGATACAGTAACCAAACCTACTCAAGCAATGTTAGCGGCCATGATGTCTGCTAAAGTTGGGGATGACGTGTTTAAAGCTGACCCAACCGTGAATGCTCTTGAGGAAAAAGTAGCTAAAATGTTTGGTAAGGAAGCTGCTCTTTTTTTTCCTTCTGGAACCATGGCAAACCAGACAGGTATAAAGTTACATACGCAACCAGGTGACCAATTAATTTGTGATAAATACGCACATGTTTATAATTATGAAGGTGGAGGCGTCAGTTTTAATAGTGGGGTGTCATGTAAATTGATAGATGGACATAGGGGAATGATTACGGCAGAGCAAGTAGAAGCGGCTATTAATCCACCAGATTTTTATCACAGTCCATTAACTTCATTAGTCTGCATAGAAAATACGACGAATAAAGGAGGTGGTGCATGTTGGGATATAGAAGAGCTAAAGAAGATAAAAGAGGTCTGTAAAAAGCATAATCTGGCCTACCATCTTGATGGTGCCCGTTTGTGGAATGCCTTGGTTCAGAAAAACGAAAATCCCTTAGCTTATGGGGAGTTGTTTGATACTATTAGTGTTTGTTTAAGCAAAGGTCTGGGTTGCCCTGTAGGTTCTGTTTTGGTGGGCAGTAAAGAGCTAATGGATAAAGCGCTTCGTATTCGTAAAATATTTGGTGGCGGAATGCGTCAGGCAGGTTTTCTTGCCGCGGCAGGTATTTATGCACTTGATCATCATATGGAGCGTTTGGCGGAAGATCATAAAAAAGCACGTGAGATAGGGGAGGTGTTACAAAATCTATCCTATATAAAGAGTGTTGAACCTATTGAAACTAATATCATCATTTTTGAAATAGATGAAAATATTATGACCGGAGATGTTTTCGTAGAAAAACTAAAAGAGCACGATGTCCTTATTATAGGTATGGGCCAAGGAAAACTGCGCATCGTTACCCATTTGGATTACACTAATACTATGCATGAAAAGCTTATAAAAATTTTAAAAGGCTTATAGTTCTTTCAAGTCAGCTAGACGATTATGCAAATTTTTAATGCCATTCTCCATTCCTGCTTCGGAATCGTAGAGCTGACTGGTACCTATAAGTGAACCATTGCCATCTTTTAAATTGAATAGAAATTTACCCTGATGGTTGGTCTTGCGTTCAAAATTTCCTCTATTGATTTGAAGCGTAAGCAATTTAGAAAGCGCAGTATCTAAATCAGTCTTACTAATAAACGCTTCACTTGTAAGCAATATAGAATCACTTTTAGATTTAATTTGAAAACGATGCCCGGTACTTGGTGTGTTAACTATTTCTATCACAGATTAATTTTTTAGGTAAAAGATACAAAATAAGAGTGATAATTTTAGGATTATCTGGCTTTAGGTATAGTAGGAATGTGGATTTTAATTATGTTAAAATTAAGAATATCACAATAAACTGATGAGTATGCTGTTCTATGCTAGTATCGATGAACGGTTAAGTTTTAACTAAAAAAAGTGTATTTCATCGATGATACTGATACTTAACAGGAAAAGACTTGTTAAATATATATTAAATCATTAACTTACATCCAACTATACATTAACATTAAACATTAACTATCTTATGAAGAAGATTCTTTTTTCCCTTGCCGTTCTTACGGCTTCGTTTAGTATGGCTCAAGACTTGCCAGCGAACCCCGAACCCGGAAAGTGCTATGTACGTTGTACTACGCCTGACGTTTATGTAAACGAGACCGTGACTATTACAGTAAAGCCCGGTTATAAAGTTTTAAAAACTGTACCTGCAACTTATAAAACCGTTACAGAACGTGTTTTAGTAAAAGAAGAGAGTAAAAAATTAAGAATTGTTCCGGAAGAATGGGGATCTGAAAAGGTTAGCTATGTATCTAAGGAAGGCGGAAACTCTTTGAGTGTTAGCCCAGCTAGTTTTGGTAATGCTTCTCAGACTATAGAGGTAAAGCCTGCATATGCCCAGTGGGAGTTAGGTGCATCGGCTCCAGATTGTGATTCGGGTAATCCTGATGATTGTAGATACTGGTGTTATAAAGGATATCCTGCAGAATTTCAGACTATAGAAACTGCAACTCTTGCTAACAATGCTTCAACAAGCAAAACTGCTATTCCTCAAAAGAGTGGTACATATACTAAAAGAATTCTTGTTTCTCCAGCTAAAGTTGTAGAGGAAGTAGTTCCTGCTGTTTATGATGAAATCACAAGAACTGTATTAGATAAGGACGCTTACTCTGTAGAAGAGGCAGTTGCTCCTGTTACTAAATCTTATACAAAAGAGGTTTTAAAAGAAAAAGGTGGTTTAACTACTTGGAAAGAAGTAGAGTGTGAATTGGTTACTTACCAAGCGCTTCCAATAAACTGGGACTCTGGTAGTGCTACGTTAACAGCACAAGCTAAAACTATCATTGATACTCGTTTATTACCTGTATTGGCTCAGAATGAAGGTGCTAAAGTAGAATTAGCCTCTCATACAGATGCTCAAGGTAGTGCTTCTTCTAACCAAGATTTATCAGAAAGAAGAGCAAAAGCAGTAGCTCAATACCTTATTTCTAAAGGTATTAACTCTAGTCTTTTAGTAGCTAACGGTTACGGTGAAACAAAACTTAAGAACAGATGTAAGGATGGTGTTTCTTGTACTGCAAGAGAGCATTCAGTAAACAGAAGAACAGAATTCAGATTGATTAACAACTAATCTATTTCTGAATAGACGTTAAAAAAAAAGGGCCCTTTTAGGGCCCTTTTTTAATTACTTATTTTTCTTGAGGAAGTTTAAATGATAACCAATTTCTCCGGTCATACCATAACCTGAATATTCATCTAGCGCTTTTCCTTTGCCGTTTACCACACTTAATAAAGGAAAGACTCCTTTTTTATTAAGCTTTTTTAAAACCTCTTGATTGTGATCCCACTGCTTATCACTTAATAAATCCTTATTTCTAGGAATATCTACATATAATAAGACATAACTTTTTGCTAATTCAGAGAACTCCTCTGTTTCAAAAAGATCGTGTTTAAGTTTTTTACAAGGTGGGCACCAATCGCTGCCAGTAAAATAAACTAGAACATTTTTGTTTTCTTTTTTCGACACTTTAATAGCCTTGTCGTAGTTTTTAAGCCAGTCAACACTACTCGTAGTATCGGTTTGGCCAATTAAACAAAGCGGTAATAAGAGAAAAAGTAATAATTTCATCTGTAGTATTATTTAGTAATCAAAAGCAAATAGCTTGCCACTATTTAAATAACGAGTCCATTCCTGGAATATTGGGCATCCCTTCTTTGGCCACAGCACCTAGTTCCGCTTCATTTACTTGAGTCGCCTTTGCAATGGCTTTATTGACGGTCATAATTAGAAAATCTTCTAATTGTTCTTTGTCTTCCAGTAAACTATCATCAATTATAATCTGCTTAACTTCTCTATTGGCGGTAATAATAACCTTTACCAAATCTTCGGAAGAAGATTCTTCTAGAGTTACTGTGTCTAAGCGTTTCTTTGTGGCCTCTACTTTTTGCTGGGTTTCTTTAAGTTTCCCCATCATACCCATCATATCTCCGAACATAATTTGTGTTTTATAAGTTGAATTACTATGCGAAATTACTAAATTGTGTATGAAAAACATCAACTATGAGCTTGTCTAAAAAAAAGAAAATCGTTCTTGGGTTAAGCCTTACATTTGTGCTGTTAGTACAAAGTCAACAAAAGAATATGATTGAAGAAAAAGCACCGATAGCTAAAAAGATTCCACATAACTTAGAAAAGCATGGAGATGTTAGGGTGGATAATTACTATTGGTTGAACGATAAAGAGAACCCAGAGGTAATTTCATACCTTGAATCTGAGAAAGAATATTATGAATCTTTAACGGGGCATACCAAAAAGTTTCAATCAGAGCTTTTTGATGAGATGAAATCTCGCATTAAAGAAGATGATACTTCAGTGCCTTACAAGCAGAACGGCTATTGGTATATTACTAGGTATGAAATAGGTAAAGAGTATCCTATTTATGCTCGAAAAAAAGAAAACTTAGACGCTCCTGAGGAGATTATGTTTGATGGAAATGAAATGGCAAAAGGTCATGAGTATTTCAGCATAGGAGGTTTAGCTATCAGCCCAGACAATAAATTTGCTGCTTTTGGTGTAGATACCGTTTCTAGACGTCAGTACGTTATAAGCATAAAAAATCTTGAGACAGGGGAAATTTACGCAGATAGGATAGAAAACACAACAGGTGGCGCAGTTTGGGCAGATGATAATAAAACCCTTTTTTACACTAAAAAGGATGAAGTTACTTTACGTTCGGACCAAATTTTAAAGCACAAATTTGGTACTACTGAAGCGGAAGATCAATTGGTTTTTCATGAGAAAGATGATACGTTTGGAACGTATGTCTACAAATCAAAATCCAAGAAATATATTATTATAGGTTCTTATAGTACGCTTACTTCTGAATTTCAGTTTTTAAGGACCGATAATCCTGACGGAGAGTTGAAAATGTTTTCACCTCGCGAAAGAGGTGTTGAATATGGTATGTCTCATTATGGTAATCATTTTTATGTTCTGACTAATAAAGACGGCGCAACCAATTTTAAATTAATGAAAACGGATGAGAACAATACCTCTTCGGAAAACTGGAAAGAATTCATACCACATCGTGAAGATGTTCTCCTGGAAGATATAGATATTTTTAAAAATTACTACGTAATATCAGAGCGGACAAACGGACTGAACAAGGTTCAGATTAATAGATGGGATGGCACTAATTCCTATTATTTACCTTTTGAAAGTGAAACATATACTGCAGGCGTAGGTCGCAATCCTGATTTTGATACAGAGATTCTTCGTTATGGTTACAATTCCATGACTACCCCAACTTCGATTATCGATTTCAACATGCGAACCAAGGAGAGAGAAGTCAAAAAAGAACAAGAAGTACTAGGTGGGAAGTTTGATAAAGATAATTACAAAGAAGAGCGTATTTGGGCTAAAGCTCGTGATGGGGTAAAAGTGCCTATGTCTATCGTTTATCATAAGGACACTCCATTAAGTAAAACAACGCCTATACTTCAATATGCCTATGGGTCATACGGAAACACGATAGACCCTTATTTTTCTACGGTACGCTTAAGTTTGTTGGATAGAGGCTTTGTCTATGCAATAGCTCATATAAGAGGAGGGGAATATCTAGGTAGACCTTGGTATGAAGATGGTAAATTGTTAAAGAAAAAGAACACTTTTACAGATTTCGTAGATTGTTCCCAATATTTGATAGATGAAGGTTATACTTCAGCAGATCATTTATATGCAATGGGTGGTTCTGCGGGTGGTCTTCTTATGGGGGCAATCATTAACATGGCTCCTCAATTATATAATGGTGTAATTGCAGCTGTTCCTTTTGTTGATGTGGTTACGACTATGTTAGATGATTCTATTCCTTTAACAACAGGAGAATATGATGAATGGGGGAATCCGAACGAAAAAACATACTACGAGTATATGAAGTCGTATTCACCTTATGACCAAGTAATTGCTCAGGAATATCCTAATTTATTGGTTACTACCGGGCTTCATGATTCACAAGTACAATATTTTGAACCTGCCAAGTGGGTGGCGAAATTGCGAGAGTTAAAATCCGATAAGAATCTATTGATGATGGATATTAATATGGATGCTGGACACGGTGGAGCTTCAGGACGTTTTGAAGCATTGAAAGAGGTGGCTAAGGAGTATGCGTTTCTGTTGGATCTAGAAGGTAAAATTGAGTAGAAAAATTAATTTACAAGTTCATTATCTGAACTAACATAATCTTATCTGAAAAAAGGAGTGGTTTTATGGCTTATAAATTGGCTAGATTATAGCTAATATGCTAACTAAATGTTAACAAAACAGGATAAAACCGAAAATATCTTCATTTTTTGGATGTATTTTCATGGATAAAATGGCATATTCAAAAAAAATAGTAATTTTGTCCCAACAATTTTGTGAAAACTTTTCAGTATATAAAAAGTTCTCATAACCAGACATCCTTTATGGAAAACAAAATCAAGGCATACAATAATATCCTAGAACTCGTAGGAAACACTCCACTAGTAAAATTAAAGAGAATAACAGAAGGCTTTGCAGGTAACTTTTTTGCCAAAGTAGAATCTTTTAATCCTGGCCACTCTTCAAAAGATCGTATTGCGGTACATATCATAGAAGAAGCAGAGCGTAAAGGTCTTTTAACCGAAGGTAGTACTATTATAGAAACAACTTCTGGTAATACAGGATTTAGTATTGCTATGGTGAGTATTATAAAAGGTTATAAGTGTATTTTGGCTGTTAGTTCAAAATCATCGAAAGATAAGATTGATATGTTGCGTACCATGGGGGCCACGGTTTATGTTTGCCCAGCTCACGTAAGTGCAGATGACCCACGTTCTTATTATGAAGTAGCAAAACGCTTGCATAAAGAAACTAGTGGTTCTATCTATATCAACCAATATTTTAATGAGTTGAATATGGAGGCTCATTACCAGAGTACTGGTCCGGAAATTTGGGAGCAGACTGGTGGACAGATTACGCATTTTGTAGCATGTAGTGGAACTGGTGGTACTATTTCAGGTACGGCTAAGTATTTAAAAGAGCAAAACCCAAAAGTTAAAGTTATTGGTGTAGATGCTTTTGGTTCGGTATTGAAGAAATATCATGAAACAAGAGAGTTTGATTCTAATGAGATTTATCCATATAGAATAGAAGGTCTTGGTAAAAATCTAATCCCAGGAGCTACTGATTTTGACGTTATAGACAAGTTTGTCAAAGTAACCGATTCTGAAAGTGCACATACAGCTCGTGAAATTGCAAAAACCGAAGGTATTTTTGCAGGATACACCAGTGGAGCAGTGATGCAAGCTTTAAAACAGTTGAATGAAGAAGGAGAGTTTGGTCCAAAAGATAACGTAGTTGTTATATTCCCGGATCATGGCTCGCGATATATGAGTAAAGTTTATAGTGACCAATGGATGGAAGATCAAGGTTTCTTCGATACCAATACTGTTAGCGAAACTCAAAAAGTACAATATATTAAAGAATAACATACAAGTTTGTAAAAGTTCGAAAGCAATGGCCGTAAGGCCATTGCTTTTTTGTTAGAGAATAATATTTTATGAATGTTGCTCTTAAAATCTTACTTTTGCACTAAAATCCAAAGTACACCTAAATGCGAGATTTATTTGACAGAATTTTAGAGAACAAGGGGCCATTAGGAAAATGGGCTTCACAGGCGGAGGGATATTTCGTTTTTCCTAAGTTAGAGGGACCAATTTCTAATAGAATGAAGTTTCAAGGAAAAGAGGTAATTACCTGGAGCATCAATGACTATTTGGGTCTGGCCAATCTTCCTGAAGTTAAAAAAGTAGACGGTGAAACCGCTGCTGAATATGGTTCTGCTTACCCAATGGGGGCAAGAATGATGAGTGGCCACACTGATTTTCACGAACAGCTAGAACAAGAATTAGCTGCATTCGTTAAGAAGGAATCTGCTTATTTGTTGAACTTTGGTTACCAAGGTATGGTGTCTGCTATAGATGCGCTTGTTTCTAAAGATGATATTATTGTTTATGATGTAGATGCTCACGCTTGTATAATTGATGGCGTTAGGTTGCACATGGGTAAGCGTTTTACTTTTAAGCACAATGATATTGAAAGCTTAGAGAAAAACTTAGAGCGCGCCACTAAAATGGCAGAACAGACCGGTGGAGGTATATTAGTTATTTCCGAGGGTGTTTTTGGTATGCGTGGTGAGCAAGGTAAGTTAAGAGAGATTGTTGCTTTAAAGAAAAAATATACTTTCCGATTATTTGTAGATGATGCTCACGGTTTTGGAACCTTGGGTAAAACTGGTGCAGGTACAGGTGAGGAACAAGATGTACAAGACGATATTGATGTGTATTTTGCAACTTTTGCAAAGTCTATGGCAGGTATCGGTGCATTTTTAGCTGCTGATAAAGAAATTATAGATTACTTAAAATATAATTTACGTTCGCAAATGTTCGCTAAATCATTACCTATGATTTATGTAAAGGGAGCATTGAAGAGATTAGATATGTTGCGTACCATGCCTGAGCTTAAAGCTAAGTTGTGGGAGAATGTAGATGCTCTTCAAAACGGACTTAAGAGTAAAGGTTTCAACATTGGAAATACAAATACATGTGTTACTCCAGTTTACCTTAACGGAAGTATTCCAGAAGCCATGGCTCTTGTGAAAGACTTAAGGGAAAATTATGGAATATTCTGCTCTATAGTAGTTTATCCTGTTATACCAAAAGGGTTAATTCTCCTTCGTATGATTCCTACCGCTACGCACACTATGCAAGATATAGAGGAAACATTAGAAGCGTTCTCAGCAATTAGAGATCGTTTGGAAAATGGTACATATAAAAGATTATCTGCTGCAGTAGCTGCGGCAATGGGTGAGTAATATTTACCTAATTGATAATATTAAAAAAGGCCTTACTGTATAGTGAGGCCTTTTTTTTGTTTAATATGTTTTAAATGGGATAGGGTGGAAGGCCCTTGTAAATTATAAGCTCTTTTTATAGGTACAACGTCGTTTGTATATTTTTGGGTCAAAATGTTTCCACATTTGGCGAATGGCAATATTATCTTCCAGTTCCGGTGTGCGGTAACACATTTCAATACCTCTCTTATTAAACGTTTTGTAGTATTCATTGAAAATTATAGCAGTAACACCTTTGTTTTGGTATTCAGGGTGAATTCCTATAAGGTAGAACACAACGTCTTTATTGTATTTTTTTGCCCGTAGTAGGTGTAGGAAACCAAAAGGAAATAACTTTCCTTTAGCTTTCTGTAAAGCGTTGGAGAATGAAGGCATAACAATGGCAAATGCAATTAAGCTATCTTCTTTGTCTACAATGAATTTAATATACTCCGGATTTATGAATGTAATATATTTCTTCTTGAAATATTCTTTCTGAACATCTGTAATAGGAACAAAAGAAGAGAGTTTAGAATAGGTTTGATTAAAAAGGTCAAACATCTGGTCTACTAGTGGAAGAACTTCACTGGTTTTCTTAAAATTAATTTCGCGGAGACCATAACGGCGTTTTACGAGTCCGTTTAATTTTGTGAATAACGCTGGGTCAGCATTTTTTGCAGGAAACTTGTTTTCAACATATCCTTTTTCCTTTACAAAGCCTAGACGTTCATAATGATTAATATAATACGCGTCATTGTACCATGTTACCATGCTTCCTGGTTGGTCAAATCCATCTGTGAGTACACCAACCTTGTCTAAGTTAGAAAAGCCTACTGGCCCTTCCATAAACTCTAAATTGTGTTCAGCCCCTATTTCGGCAACCTTATTTAGAAGAGTTTCTGAAACTTCGGTATCATCAATAAAATCGAACCAGCCAAACCGCATTTTTTTTACGTTTTGATCATCTACTTCTAAATGATTGATAATTGCAACGACCCTACCAACAAGCTTGTCGTCTTTGTAGGCTAGAAAGAACCAAGCGCTTGCATTTTTAAATGCAGGATTTTCATCTCTATCAAAAGAAGATAATTCATCTTCAATTAAGGGTGGTACCCAATAAGGAGAATCTTTATAAAGCGAAAACGGAAATTTGACGAACTCTTTTAGCTCGGCTTTTGAAATCGCTTCTTTAAGGGTGACCATACATTTTTTTTTGTAAAGCCAATATTAGGAATAAATAGGGTTAGAATAAAATTATGAAACTTAATTTTATCAATAAAGAAAAAGTAAATTTCACTTAGAAATCAATAGCTCCGCTACCTCGTTCTTTATTTTTCTTCTTCTTTCTCTCTTCTTTCTTAAGTTTTTTCAGCTGTTTCTTAGAAGGACCTAAGTCAATATCTTCTGCTCCGCTTCCGTTTTTCTTCTTTTTACCTTCTTCTTTTTCCTTCTTTTTCATGGCGTTCTTTTTGATAGGTTCGCCATTCTCACCAGCACCTTGCTCATCTATCGCCTTTAATTTGTCTTTGTGGAAATCAAAGCGGTACGAACCACCAGCAGTTATAAAAATTCTAGAGGGAGTATTCTTAAAACTGGCTCCAAGATTAAAATCTACTTGAAGATCATCTGTTAATAAATGCGCCACACCGCCACGAATTAATACATCTGAATAGCGATCACTTTGAATACCCTGGTTTTCAACAAAAGCACTCCATTTTGGATTGCGGAAAGCATGCGAAAAAGAAACTAAATAGCTTAACTCAGGATAATCTGTTGTTATACGGTCATAGGCAATATTGGTAATGAGGACAAAACGAGGCGTTAATCTACTTTGGGTAATAACCATACCACGATATGATACGGTGGGGTCACCAAGGTAAAAAGGATTGTCACCCAAGTTAAAAGTTGCTCCACCATAAAGGGAAACAGATGGAATTAGGTTTTTGAACTTGAAACCGTAATTTGCTTTCCAGCTGTATAAATTAGGTTTGTTTCGTTCTGGATTTTTAAAACGATCATAAAGTAAATATTTAAGACCTACGCGATTTCTTGAAAAATCGGTTAAGTTTTCAGTTACGTCTAAACTGGTATAAGTAATGTTTTGATTTACAAATGTTCCTTCATAATTAAGCTCTAGCCGCTCAAAAAGTAATCCGTAACGTAATGATATGTCAGATCCCCAGATATTACTTTTCGTATTTAAAAGTGTATGATCTCTTTGCTCATATAGAACACCGGCTTCTACTTGTAATACATTTCTACCAACAGCATACGCACTAACGGATAGACCAGGGCGGTTGGAATTAATAACGTCTGTATATTGTGATGTCCCAATAAATGGAAGGGCGAAAATCAGGGTCAATAGATAATTTTTCATTTTTTCTTGGCGCTTGATTAATTAATTCAGGCTTGTTCTTTTTTTGTGCAGTCCAAATACCAATGTTCAAAATAAGGCGTTTTTAAAATAGCAAACTATGGTTATTACTGCTATTTAGGTAATGTAAATCCATTATGGAATAGACAAAACACATCAATAAAGCGGACTTTAATAATATTTTAGCACTTCTACACAGGTATTACAACGCTAGATTTGTATTTTTGATATAATCATTTTGAAAAAAACATGGCATTTTTAAAGACAATCTTTATAATTTTATTGGTCTATTACCTTTTTAAAATATTGGTAAAGATGTTCGCCCCTAAAATTTTTGGTTATGCCGCGCGTAAAACTCAAGAGCATTTCAGCGAAAAATTCGGTGATTTTGCACAGCAAGGTTATGGGCAAGCTCCAACGGACCAGTCAGGAGAGGTTATAATAGATAAGAAACCATCTAGAAAGAATTCTTCAAATAATAAGGTGGGCGATTATATCGATTTTGAAGAAATCGATTAATATATCTTCTTCAAAAAAATTTATTTTAAAATTCAAAAACACATCTTTTTTGGTCTTTTATAAGACTTTAAAATGGATGTATATATTTTAAAACTAACTGCTATCTCTTAAGTTAAGGTCAAAACAAATTCCATAGTAGAGATAACTTCATTATTTTAGCCGAATCAATCGATATATCCAATTATGCAAAAAGGATTGAAGGCCTTCTTCGTACATTTTTTTGTTACCGTTTTCTTTGTGATTGCCGCTTTGGCTTATTTCTATCCAGTCCTTCAGGGCAAGGTAATAGAACAATCGGATATTGTTCAGTTTACCGGTATGGCCAAGGAACAAAACGATTTTAGAAAAAAAACAGGCGAAGAGCCTTACTGGACAAATAGTGCCTTTGGCGGTATGCCCACTTATCAGTTAGGAGCTTATTACCCGCATGACTACGTAAAAAAGTTAGATAATCTTATTAGGTTTCTACCTAGACCAGCAGATTATTTGTTTTTATATTTCATTGGTTTTTACATATTACTTTGCTGTTTAAAAATAGATTATAAGTTGGCAATCATTGGCGCACTGGCTTTTGGTTTTTCAACATATCTCATTATCATACTAGGAGTAGGACACAATGCTAAAGCACACGCTTTAGGTTATTTACCCATGCTTCTTGGTGGTATCGTATTAGTTTTTCGGAAAAAATATCTTTGGGGTTTTATTCTCACGGCCATATCTATGGCGCTAGAAATTAGAGCCAACCACTACCAGATGACATATTACTTCATGCTTTTGGTCTTGATTTTAGGTGCAGTCTATCTGGTAGATGCTATCAGAACAGAAAAACTAAAACACTATTTTAGTTCTGTTGGTCTTTTATTAGTAGCCGTTTTATTAGGTATAGCTGCAAATGCTACCAGTCTTATGGCTACAAAGGAATATGCGGATTGGAGTACTCGCGGAAAATCTGAATTGACCATTAACCCAGATGGAACATCAAAAGAAAATACAGGGGGATTAGATAAATCATATATCACCCAGTGGAGTTATGGTATTACGGAATCTTTGAATCTTTTTGTACCACGTTTGTTTGGTGGTTCTAATAGTGAGAATTTAGGTGAAAACTCAAAAAGCTACGATTTTCTTATTGATCAGGGTGTATCCAGAAGTCAAGCTCTTAGTTTTTCTAGTGGCTTGCCTTTATACTGGGCTGATCAACCCGGAACATCTGGTCCTGCTTATATTGGTGCTATTATTTTCTTTCTTTTCATATTGGGCCTTATTCTAGTAAAAGGAAAAGCAAAATGGTGGCTTCTTGGTGGCGTGCTAATGTCTTTGTTTCTTTCTTGGGGAAAGAACTTTAGTTTCTTGACGGATTTAATGATAGATTACTTCCCTTTGTACGACAAGTTTAGGGCTGTTTCGTCTATTCAGGTTATCCTAGAATTATGTGCTCCGGTATTGGCAATCTTGGCTTTAAGAGAACTTTTTAAATCTACGGTACAGGTATCCGATAAATTGAAAGCACTTAGAATATCATTTTTTACGATATTAGGATTAAGTGTGGCGCTCTTTATTTTTAAGGCTGGTTTTGATTTTGAAGGACCTAGTGATGAATTCTTGAAACGGAATTATGGAGACGAGTTGGTTTCTCTAATTCAGGCAGATCGTAAGGCGGTGTATAATTCAGATCTTCTTCGCTCTATGATATTTGTGTTTTTGACCGCTTTGGCACTTTGGTTTTATATAAAAGGAAAGCTAAAAGAAAACTTGGCAATTGTAGCCATAGGAGCTTTGGTTATTTTTGATTTAGTAGGTGTGGGCCAACGTTACGTTGATGCTGATAATTTCGTTGCTAAACGAAAAATGACACAACCTTTTCCAGAGACCGCAATAGACCAAGAAATTAATAAAGATAAAGGTATCTATAGGGTTTATGACCCTAACGAAGGTATTAATGGTGCTCGTACTTCATACTATCACCAATCTATTGGTGGTTATCACGCTGCGAAACCTGCCGGTTTGGAAGACTTGTTTAGCTTTTACGTTTATAAGGGCAACATGGGAGTTTTAAATATGCTGAATGTAAAGTATATTGTTCAGCAAGATGAAGAAGGTAAGAGTTATCCCGCGGTTAATCCTGATGCAAACGGTAACGCATGGTTTGTGAATCATGTAGTTAAAGTAAATTCGGCTAATGAGGAAATTCAAGCATTGGATAAACTAAACACCAGAACTGAAGCCGTAGTTAATGTAGCTAAAGTAAATAGTATAAACACTTTTGATTTTATAGTTGATTCAACGGCGACAATTGCATTGGTTGATTATGTACCGAATCATTTGACGTACAAGTCCACTAACCAGAATGATGGTCTTGTTGTCTTCTCTGAAATGTATTACCATAATGGTTGGAACGCTTATATAGATGGGGAATTAAAGAATCATTTTAAGGCAGATTATACGCTTCGTGCTTTAGAAATTCCAAGCGGAGACCATACTATAGAGTTTAAATTTGAACCAGAAGTTGTTAGAATTGGCAGTAAGATTACATTGGCCAGTTCTATTTTATTGGGACTTATTGTCTTGGGAGGTATTGGATTTACGTTTTTTGGTGGCAAGAAGAGTAAAGGTCAAGAAAAGAAAGAAGTTAAATAGTTTTAAGTAAAGATTCCCCAATCTTTCACCTTGTAATTTACACTTATGAAGAAAGTCCTCATTATCACCTATTATTGGCCTCCTGCAGGCGGCCCCGGTGTACAGAGGTGGTTGAAATTTGTAAAATATCTTCGTGATTTTAATATTGAGCCGGTACTATATATTCCTGAAAACCCGCATTATCCTATAGAGGATGCAAGTTTATTAAGCGAGATTCCGAAGGGCATTACTATATATTCCAAACCTTTATTTGAACCTTACGGTCTAGCAAAGCTAGTCTCTTCAAAAAAAACAAAACGAATTAGTTCTGGTATTATACAGACTAAAAATCAATCTTTCTTTGAAAAGGGAATGTTATGGATAAGAGGTAATTTTTTTATTCCAGATGCCAGAAAATACTGGATAAAACCTTCCGTGAAATTCTTAACGGAGGTTATTTCAAAAGATAATATCGATACTGTTATTACTACAGGTCCGCCACACAGTGTTCATCTTATAGGAAGAGAATTAAAGAAAGATAAAGGTGTTACATGGTTCGCTGATTTTAGAGATCCGTGGACTTCTATTGGTTACCATAAGGAGTTAAAACTTACTAGTAATTCTGCAAAGAAGCATAAGGAATTAGAACACGCGGTTTTAAATGAAGCCGATAGAATTCTAGTTACGAGCAATACTACAAAAACTGAGTTTGAAGATATTACAAAACAACCTATTTCAGTTATTACAAATGGGTATGATTCGGATTATGAAGGTGATGCAAATTTAGATGAGCGTTTCACCATTTCACATATAGGTTCTTTACTAACCGGAAGAAATCCAAAAAATCTGTGGAAAGTATTATCACAAATTGCAGCAGAAAACTCGGTCTTTCGTGGTGATTTGCAATTGGAATTTATGGGTGTTGTTAGTCAAGATGTAATGGACTCAATGTATCGTTACGAACTTGGTCCGTATATAAAAATGTTGGGTTACGGTTCTCATGCTGAAGCGCAGCGGAAGCAGCAAAGGTCTCAGTTGTTACTTTTGGTTGAAATAGATAGTGAGGAAACTAAAGGAATTATACCAGGTAAGCTGTTTGAGTATATGATTGCTAAACGACCTATTTTGGCAGTAGGCCCAAAAGAATGGGAGGCAGGTCAAATAATAGAGAGCACCAATGCAGGTGAGGTTTTTGATTACGAGGCTCAAGCAGAACTTAAGAAAACTATTCTTGAATGGTATGAAGTCTTTAAAAAAGGGAAAATAACTTCAGAATCTGTAGCCATAGAAAAGTATAGCCGTAGGGCGTTAACCGAAGAACTATCTAAATTGCTCTAATGGGATTGGTATTTAAACAGTCATTGAACAACTCTATAATTACCTATTTGGGTTTTGGTCTTGGCGCGATTAATACTTTGGTCTTGTACTTACAATTCATGGAGCCTAGATATTATGGACTTCTTCAGGTGGTTTTGTCTGCTTCGGTTGTTCTTATGCCGGTTTTGGCTTTTGGTGTACCTAATACTTTGGTTAAATTCTATAGTAGTTTCAAGAATGACACGAAGTCTATGGATGGATTTTTGACACTCATGTTGTTTCTGCCTTTAGTTTTAATTCTTCCTATTGCAGGAATAACTTATTTGGCTAACGAAACTATAGGAAGCTTTTTGTCCAAAGAGAACCCCATTGTAAAAGATTATGTCTGGCATATATTTTTGATAGCTATGTCTATGGCATACTTTGAATTATTTTATGCTTGGGCTAGGGTACAGATGAAATCTGTCTTTGGTAATTTCATGAAAGAAATTTTTGGAAGGGTAGCGCAAACGGTCCTTTTAATTCTTCTCTATTTTGAAGTTATTAATGTTCGGTCGTTTCTTGATTTTTTAGTGGTAGCTTATTTGCTTCGTACACTTATTATGAAAATCTATGCGTATCAGTTACATCGTCCTAAACTAATTTTTGACTTTCCTGAGAACACACGTAAAATATTAATATACAGTGCATTGATAATTCTAGGAGGTTCTGTTGCTATCGTCTTGCTAGAGATAGATAAGGTGATGATCAATCAATTTATTAAGATAGAAAATGTAGCGTATTATGGTGTAGCGAGCTTTATAGCTTTGGTAGTAGCGGTTCCTTCTCGGTCTATGCATCAAATAACATATCCCCTTACTGCTGAACTTCTGAATAAAAATGATTTAATAGGTCTTAAGCGTCTTTATCAGAAAAGTTCATTAACGCTTTACATTATATCTGGTCTTTTGTTTGTTCTTATTTATCTAAATCTGAATGACCTCTATAAGTTGTTGCCAGATGCCTACCGTAATGGGTATGTAATTTTTGTTTGGTTGGGCTTGGCTAAATTGTACGATGCTTTGCTGGGGAACAATAATTCCATTTTGTATAATTCGGATTACTATAAGGCTGTATTGTACATGGGTTTATTTCTAGCCATTGTAACGGTGTTTTTAAATATATGGCTTATTCCAGCTTACGGTTTAGACGGTGCTGCCATTGCTAGTTTTTCGGCTTTCTTTATTTACAATACCGTAAAGTTGATTTATGTAAAAATGAAATTCAATATGGTTCCTTTTACTAGGGAAACCATTCAAATTTCAATATTATTGGTAGTGACTACTTTTGTGTTTTATTTTTTGAATCTTTCATTTCATCCCATTATAAATATTATAATTAAGAGTTTGGGTATTGCCATACTCTATATTGGAGTTTTGTACAAGTTCAGGATTTCTGAAGATGTTTTTCAAGTCCTTTCAAAAGTATTTGGAAAGAAACAACAATAACTTTATCTTAACAGTCTGGTTCACTAAGAAAGCCCCCTTTCAATCTTGCACTTACCTTTTGCTAAAAGGACATTAGATTTATCATCGCTTAATATTAAATGAAATGGGGTACACAATCAAAGGTAATCTAAGAGCCTGTCTACATTTAGAACTCTATGAATCTTTGGATAGTGTAGAGGTTAAAGTCTACAAAGTTACAAGTGATATTAAGATTGCTTGTAATCACAAAAGTGAATTAAATAAATTACCTGCAGATATTATTTCCTATAAATCAAAGAACCTTCTTGGTTCCGGGCATACTAATTGCGAAGGAAATTATTCTATAGATATATGTGACTCCTACATTGATGGCGAAATTGAAATAGATTTGGTTGTAACCGATAAACACGAGAGCTATAGAAAGATACACGACCCTATTCATTTTACTGCACGAAGGCTAAAGCCTATCTGGAGAAGCGGCAATCAGACTAAGGAATTTAGCTGGAATTATTGTTTTAGTTTTCAATTCTGGAACCAAGTTCGTAAACAATTAGATGTTTGGACAATTATTGGAAATGTAAAGTCTGCCGAAGACAAAGTTACACCGGTAGCTGGCGTGGTTGTTTCTGCTATTGATGTAGATTGGATAAAAGATGATTTTTTAGGAAGTGCTGTTTCTAATGGTGATGGCAAGTTCCGAATAGATTATAAGAGCATAGATTATAAACAGACCTATCTCTCTCCTATGATAAGTATTGAAACGCCTATTTCTTCAATTCCCGGGCCTGGAGTTTATTTTAAAATAACAAATCCTGAGGGTATTTTGTTATATGAAGAGCACAGGAGCATGGGTAAGACTCAAGAAAGAAGAAATATTCAGCGTTTTTTCAATATTGACTTGTATATTTAACCTTAATTAAGATTTCGGGCTATTTTCTACTAGTCATTATCAATATTTTCTTCAAATGAAGGTACGTATAAAAGGTAATTCAATACGCATGCGTATTACCAAAACTGAAGTATCCCAGTTTTGTAAAACAGGATATATTCAAGAGGAAACTCAATTTATCAATAGCACATTTACGTATGCTTTAATTAGCCAGGCAGACGCCTTAGAAATGACAGCAACATTTGAGGATAATAAGTTGATCATAGTGTTACCTTTGGGTAGCATTGAGGACTGGGAAAATAGCAAAAAAGTGGGATTCAGTCATTCAATCTCTCTTACAGACGGAAAAAAGTTGTCACTTTTAGTTGAAAAGGATTTTACATGTCTGGAAGATAGGGGAGAAGATGAATCTGAGAATTACCCCAATCCGAAATTACAACACTAGAAATAGAAGTTAAGTATGTCAGATAAAGACTTTCGGAGAAATGTATCAGTTATAGGTTCTGAAGATTTTTCAAATATAAAGGTTACCGAGCCGGTTAGATATGCCGCAGGAAAATTAGGAGTTAAAGAGGCATTGCGCCACGGGTTTAAGGAAATGGGTATTGTACGTTCTATGCGTGCGTTTCTAGAACTTAATCAAGAAGATGGTTTTGACTGCCCAAGTTGTGCTTGGCCAAATCCAGAACAACCATCCACTATAGCGGAGTACTGCGAAAATGGAGCAAAAGCTGTTGCAGATGAAGCTACAACAGATAAAATTGGCCGAGATTTCTTTAAAAAGTTTTCGGTAGAAGAGCTTTCTAAACTTACGGAATACCAACTTAATAAATTTGGTAGAATTACCGAGCCTATGGTGCTTAGGCCTGGAAGTGTTCATTATGAGCCAATTTCTTGGGAAGAATCTTATGAGCTTATTTCCATAGAATTACACAAATTGAATTCGCCAAACGACGCTATTTTTTACACATCTGGTCGCTCCAGTAATGAGGCAGCTTACTTGTATGGCATGTTTGCACGAGCTCTGGGCACGAACAATATGCCAGATTGTTCTAATATGTGTCACGAATCTAGTGGTGTGGCACTTTCTGAAACTTTAGGTATTGGTAAAGGTTCTGTAAAACTAGAAGATTTGTACGGTGCGGATGTAGTTATCGTTGCTGGTCAAAACCCTGGTACGAACCACCCACGAATGCTTTCTGCTTTAGAAAAATGCAAAAAGAATGGCGGTAAGGTAATTAGCATCAACCCGTTGGAAGAGTCAGGGCTAATCAACTTTAAAAACCCACAACATTTAAATGGGTTAATAGGAGGTGGAGAGGATTTGACAGATATACATTTACAAGTTCGTATTAATCAAGATATAGCTTTAATGAAGCTTATTCTTAAAAGGCTTGCAGCTCTTGATGAAAAGGGACAAAAAGTTTTTGATCATGATTTTATGCTTAAGTATGTTGATGGTTATGCGGGACTTATTTCAGATTTCAAAAACTATGACGAAGAATCTTTACTTAATCTTAGTGGGGTAAGTAATACGAAAGTAAATGAAACTGTTGACCTTTTGGCAACAAGTGAAAATATAGTTGTTTGTTGGGCCATGGGGCTAACACAACACAAGAATGGTGTAGCCACTATTTGCGAGTACCTAAACTTACTTTTGTTGAAAGGGTCATTAGGAAAACCTAACGCAGGAACATGTCCTGTTCGTGGACATAGTAACGTTCAAGGTGATCGCTCTGTAGGTATTATGCATTTTGTAAATGAAGAGCTTAATGAACGAATTGAAAAGCATTTAGGGTTTAAGGCTCCTACTGAAGAAGGTTTAGATGTGGTTGGAGCTATTAAAGCTATGCATGATGAAAAAGGAAAAGTTTTTGTTTGCTTAGGTGGTAATTTTTTAATGGCAGCTTCTGATACACTATATACTGCGGAATCTATGCAGAATTGTGAGTTGACCGTCCAAATAAGTACAAAATTGAATCGCTCCCATTTAGTTACGGGAAAAACCGCATTGATTCTACCCACTTTTGGGCGTTCCGAAAAAGATATGAAAGATGGTACACTCCGCTACCAGACGATGGAAGATAGTATGGGACGAGTAAGACAATCTCGCGGACTTTTAAAACCAACATCAGATAATATTAAAAGTGAACCCGAACTAATTGCAGAATTGGCGGATACTTTTTTCGGAGGTAAGCATTCTGTGAATTGGAAGGGCATGGGTGAGGATTACGAACTTATTAGGGAAAGTATAGATAACGTAGTTAAAGGTTTTGATAATACCAAAGAGCAATCAAAAGGTATTGGGTACTATCTACCAAATAATGTACGTGATTTAGATTTTAGTATGCTACCAAATGGAAGGGCGCAATTGACCGTAAACCCTTTACCGGAGCATAATTTAAAACCGGAAGAGTTTATGTTGATGACCATTAGGTCTCATGATCAATTCAACACTACTATTTACGGTATGGATGATAGATATAGAGGTGTCTATAATGAAAGGCGCGTATTGTTCATGAATCCAGAGGATATGAAGAAGAAAGGCCTCAAGAAAAAGGATGTTATTAATATCACTAGTACTTACGACGGAAAAGTGCGTACTGCTAATAAGTTTTTGGTTATACCTTATAATATCCCTTCGGGAGATTTAGCGGCTTATTATCCAGAGACCAATGTATTGGTACCGCATGACCAGTATGCAGATAAAAGTAAAACTCCCATTAGTAAATCTGTTAAGGTTACTGTAGAAAAGGTGAGTTAATAACTATTCTACAAAATAAAACCCCCGCATTAGATTAATCTAATGCGGGGGTAACAACCAACCTAAAAACTATTTTTAATATCTTCTAGCACTTCTTGAAGAAGTTGTTCTTGAAGATGCAGTACTACTGCTGCTTCTACTTCTAGATGGAGCTTTACTTACTGTACTTCTAGAGTTTCTTGTACTAACACTACTTCTACTTTGCGTAGGTGTTTGCCTTACGCTTCTGCTTGCAGTCCGGTTTCTAGTTTGCGGACTTTTATAAGTGCTGTTACTTCTTCTAGTTACCGATGTATTACGTGGTGAACGTGTTGCTGTTTTTTTTGTTACCGTATTACTTGTAGGTTTTCTTACTGTCGTAGATCTCTGCGTAACCGATCTATTTCTAGATGGGGTAGTTGCTCTTGATTTTACAGTTGAATTCCTGTTTGTAATTTTTCCATTAGAATTACCTGAGCGAGTGGCACTACTTGTAGAGGCTGTTCTTCTTACCGAATTATTTCGGGTAGAAGCAGTAGCTCTGTTTGTTCTTGTAGTGTTATAATTCCTTTTTGAAACTGATCTGTTGTTTCTAGAGTTATTACTACGTACAGCAACTCTATTATCATTTCTATAGACTCTAGATCTATTACTTCTTACTTTATTATAACGGTGCGTGTTTCCTATTTTAGCATACGCACGTCTTGTGTTATATCTGTAAGGGTTGTAATAAGTATAACGAATAGGACTATAATGTCTTCTATAAGGCTTATTGAATACTAGGCTGAAACCAATTATAGGTCTTGCAAAAAATGCATGAAAAGGTCTATATACATATTGTCTGTTATACACATTTATGTAACCTGTATGATAATCGTAAAAACCTCTACGGTTATAGTAAACAGACATTCCACCAACGCTACGTACACGATTGTTGTTATAACTAATATCTACATCACCTACTTGGGTAACACGGCCATAATAGTCATAATAAATAGCTACATTTTCTACTTGAACTACAGCACCATAATCATCATATTGTGCATATGGACTATAATCGTAACCTGAATTAAAGGTTACTCCATTACGACGACCGGTTACACGGTTGTCTATATAAAAATCAAATTCACCATCTGGATATACCGAAAACGTGATGCCATTCTCGACAAAAATAAATGAGTCGTTGTTTGTATAAGCATTGCGTTCAGCAACCTTATCTTCTACTGTACTTGTGGCCATAACACCTGAGGTGCTAAAAATAAGGGCCGAAAAAAGGAGTACTAAGTTTTTCATGATATAAGGTTTTAATTCTTGAATGAAAATATTCACATTCGAGTAGTAATAAACAAACAGCGTGCCAAAAAATCTAAATTGTATTTATATATTTGAAAATCAGACACTTGTGTATTTGTATTTGTTTGTTTCGACAAAAGAAGATGTCCTTATACATGTATTTCTATTGGTAGAAAAACTAAAAGACCATACTTCTTTTTAGGGAAATATGGTCTTTTAACTTAATACTTTAATGTCTTTTTATTCCTGCTATAACTTCTCTTTTAAGTATTTGGCAGTAAAAGAGGTTTTACTCTTTATGATTTCTTCTGGCGTGCCTTCTGCTAAAAGCTGCCCTCCTCCTTCTCCGCCTTCAGGACCAAGGTCAATAATATAGTCCGCACATTTAATCAATTCTATATTGTGCTCTATAACTATAACGGAATGCCCTTTGGAAATTAAAGCATCAAAAGATTTTAAAAGTTTTTTGATATCATGAAAATGCAAACCGGTTGTAGGCTCATCAAAAATAAATAGGGCTTTATCTTTAGTTGTACCCTTAACTAAAAAGGATGCTAGTTTAATACGTTGCGCCTCTCCACCAGATAGGGTAGAAGAGGACTGCCCTAAGGTTACATAGCCCAAGCCAACATCTTGTAAAGGCTTCAGTTTATTGACAATTTTCGTTTGCTTATGTAAATCGAAAAAGGCGATAGCATCATCAATAGTCATATTTAAGACATCATCAATACTGGCATCCTCAAACTTTACTTCTAACACTTCCTTCTTAAAACGTTTACCTCCGCAGGTATCACATTCTAAGTGAACATCGGCCATGAACTGCATTTCTACCGTAATCTCACCTTCTCCTTTGCATTTTTCACATCGGCCTCCATCTACATTAAAAGAAAAATGTTTGGCTTGGTAAGCTCTTATTTTACTTAACTTTTGTGAAGCAAAGAGATTTCTGATGTCATCATACGCCTTTATATAGGTTACAGGATTTGAGCGAGAAGACCGTCCAATAGGGTTTTGGTCTACAAACTCTACGTGTTTTATGTTCTTGTATTTTCCCTCTACCTTTGTAAACTGTCCAGCTTTCTCTCCGTACCCGCCAACTTCTTTAAGTATAATAGGATATAAAAGTTTTTTTACCAAAGTACTTTTGCCACTTCCTGATACCCCAGTTATTACCGTAAGCATGTTGAGAGGAAAGGTTACATCTATATTTTTTAGATTATTTTCACGAGCACCTCTTATTGTAATGTAATCTGCAGAAGTTCTTCTTTTGCTGGGTACAGTTATTTCTTCTGTTCCATTTAGATAACTCGCGGTTAGTGACGTAGACTTTAATATTTCATCTAGCGTTCCATGGGCAACTACTTCACCACCATGCGTACCTGCTTCAGGACCAATATCAATAACTTCGTCTGCCGCTTTCATGATATCTTCATCATGCTCAACAACAATAACGGTGTTACCAAGGTCTCGTAAAGATTTTAGAACATCAATTAAGTTCTCGGTATCTTTTGGGTGTAGTCCTATACTGGGTTCATCCAGAATATACATACTTCCCACAAGGCTACTTCCTAATGAGGTTGCCAGGTTGATACGCTGGCTTTCTCCACCTGAAAGTGTATTGGATTTTCTGTTTATCGTTAAATAACTTAGTCCAACCTTATAGAGAAAACCTAATCTAGTAATGATTTCCTTTAATAACCGCGATGCAATTTTTGTATCGTATTTATCTAAAACCAGTTCTTCAAAAAATGGAATCAATTTTTTGATAGGTAATTCAACTAAATCAGAAATATTTTTTTCGCCTACTATAATGTAATCGGTTTCTTTTCGTAATCGCTTTCCTTGGCAAACATTACATTTGGTTTTTCCGCGGTAGCGCGAAAGCATAACCCTATTCTGTATTTTGTAACTCTTTTCTTCTAATTGCCCAAAGAACTTATTTAAACCAATAAAGTGATCGTTACCATCCCAGACCAGTTGTTTTTGTTCTTCGGATAGTTCAAACCATGGTTTATGAATGGGAAAATCATACTTGTAGGCAGAATTTACTAGTTGGTCTCTATACCAACCCATACTCTCGCCGCGCCAAGGGAAAATAGCATTTTCATAAACTGATAATGCCGTATTAGGAATTACAAGGTCTTTATCTATTCCTATAACATCTCCATAACCTTCACATTTAGGACAAGCTCCATATGGATTGTTGAAACTGAATAAATGAACATTTGGTTCTAAGAACGACATTCCGTCTAACTCAAACTTGTTACTAAAAGGAGTAACAACCTTTGTAGCTAACTCTTCAATAGCACATTCTCCTTTGCCTTCAAAAAAAGCGGTATCAATGGCGTTGGCCAAACGATTATAAAAATCTTCATCGTCCTTAACTACAATCCTATCAATGACCAGGTCAAAACTCTTACCAATATTTTCAGGTGCATTGTCTATTCGTAGTACTTCGCCATTATACTTTATTCTAGCATAACCTTGCTTAGAAAGTAGTTGAAGAGATTTTAATGAATCTCTATCCTTATCTATAACAATTGGAGCCAGTAACAGAAGTTTGGTACCCTCTTCATACTTCTTTACATGTTCTACTACATCAGTTACGGTGTCTTTTTTTACCTCTCGTCCGGAAACGGGAGATATGGTACGACCAATACGTGCGAACAATAATTTTAGGTAATCATAAATTTCTGTGGTAGTACCTACAGTAGACCTTGGGTTTGTAGAATTTACCTTTTGCTCAATAGCAATGGCAGGAGCTATACCTTTTATATAGTCCACCTTTGGCTTATCTAGTTTGCCTAAAAACTGTCTGGCATAAGAAGAAAGACTTTCTACATAGCGTCTTTGACCTTCTGCATATAAGGTGTCAAAAGCTAAACTGGACTTACCTGAACCAGAAAGGCCGGTAATAACAACAAGTTTGTTTCTGGGTATGACAACATCAATATTCTTAAGGTTGTGCAGTTTTGCACCTTTGATTATTATGTTGTGTTTTGGGTTTACGTCTACTATTTCCGTCATGTTCTTATATAGATTTGCAAAGATACAATATGAAGATTTCAATAGCTAGAATTGTATGGTTAGCATTAAAAAATGTGTGTATGACGATAGAAATTTTCCAAAGTCATTTAATTTTATCTATATTTGGGGCCTAACAAAATGTTAATACGCCTATAGCAGAAAATTACTTTTAGAAAGATTAAAACATTATCTACAAGACCTTTCCACAGGGAAGGTGTCTCGTTTTAACTATTAAAGTAATTGTTATGGATATATTGACGGAAGATTCTCTTCTTATTAAAAAATACGTTTCTGGTGATGAAAAGGCATTAGAATTTCTAATTGCAAAGCACAATAAGCGGCTTAGTAGTTTTATTTATTCCAAAGTAAATAACAGAGATATTACCGAAGACATTTTTCAAGACACCTTTATTAAGGTAATCAAAACACTACGGCGTGGTACATATAATGAAGAGGGTAAGTTTTTACCTTGGGTAATGCGCATAGCCCACAACCT
Source organism: Zobellia barbeyronii (assembly GCF_018603515.1). Lineage (GTDB taxonomy): Bacteria > Bacteroidota > Bacteroidia > Flavobacteriales > Flavobacteriaceae > Zobellia > Zobellia barbeyronii. Next base: position 204,893 of record NZ_JACATN010000002.1, on the reverse strand, counting down.
TATAATAGACCATTTTAGAAAAACCAGCCGTATGCCCATGTTTCAAGGAGCAGATAGTTTTGATATCTTTTCTTTGATTGGTGATGATAAGCTTAATGCTGAGCGCCAACTTATAAAAGACCAGATAGATTGTGATCTAGAAGTACTTGTTGCCGAATTGCCAGCGGATCAAAGAGAGGTGTTGATTATGCGTATATATAAGGATATGAGTTTTAAGGAGATTTCGGAAAATACCGGAGTAAGTATTAATACCGCCTTGGGAAGAATGCGTTACGCTTTAATTAACCTTAGGAAGATAATTGAAGAGCACAATATTGTTTTAACGAATTAATGTGCGGTAGGTCGGGCGGTTTCATTATATTTATGTTTGTGGCGTTATAATGCTGTAACAATACTAAAATAGATATGGGAAAAATTTACGCTACAGAATCGGATAAGCATAGATCGGCTAAAGCAAGCCCTTCAACAGTTAAGTTTCTATTGGATTATTCAAAGGCATTAGAAATAACAGAAGCCAATGGCCTTCAATTTGAATCAAATTTGAACTAGACACTAGTTCTTCAAAATATATACAGCCCTAGTGATGAAAATTGCTAGGGCTTTTTTGTAGGAAATAACCAAGCTTAATTACTGTCTTTATAGTACATACTATATGTTATCTCTTATTTAGAATAAACAGCCGGATAAAAGGTCCACTTCACCAATATTCTACAGAAGGCTGATTTTGTGTGGCTAACGCACTTCATTCTATTTTATTTTACAGAAAAATAGAAAAGTGGCATTTCACATCAAAAACTAGCGGTTTTACAACAATGTTTTTTTCTAGAGCCCTCTATTATCTAGTTTTACATCAGAAATAACAACAAGGTCATCCGCCAAAGGATAAAAACAATACTCGAAAATAACTAAATAACGGTAGCCTTTCATTAGAAAGTCTCAAATCCAAAAAAACTAAAAACCCTACACCATGAGCTCACAAATCGAAGATTCAGTATTAGTAAGAGATTATATCAGCGGAGATGAAAAAGCACTTGAAGTTTTAATCAAGCGTCATAACCAAAGAATATCTAGTTTTATTTACTCAAAGGTTCTAGATAGAGATGTTACAGAAGATATTTTTCAAGACACTTTTATTAAAGTAATCAAAACTTTGAAAAAAGGTTCATATAGTGAAGAAGGTAAATTTTTACCTTGGGTAATGAGAATTGCACATAACTTAATTATTGATCACTTCAGAAAGAACAAAAGAATGCCAATGTTTGAAGGTAGTGATGATTTCAATATTTTCTCTGTAATAGGAGATGATAAATTAAATGCAGAAAAGCAAATTATAAAAGATCAGATTACTTCAGATTTAAAGCACTTAATTGAAGAATTACCTGATGATCAAAAAGAAGTTTTGGTAATGCGTATCTACAAAGATATGAGCTTTAAAGAAATCTCTGAAAACACAGGAGTGAGCATAAACACTGCCTTGGGGAGAATGCGCTATGCATTAATCAACCTAAGAAAAATTATAGATAAGCATAACATTGTATTAACGAATTAATAGATCGCTAATATCTTGTAACAATATATCCATTCTAGTTGCGTTATCCATTGTATAACTATATTACTACTATGGAAAAAATTTACTCTGAGAACCTTGAAAGAGGTGCAGCTATACAAGCAACAAAAGAAACTATCAACTTTTTGCTTAGTTTTTCTAAGCAATTTCATGTTGTTGAATACAAGAGTTTTCAGTTTGAAAACAGCTTGAATTAAACAAAAAAGACCTGATTTAACGGGTCTTTTTTGTTTTGTAATAATTGTCGATAATTGTTTTTCTACCAATGGTCTTGGTGATGATATCATTATCTAAATCCCATCCTCTGGCAGGTGAATATTCTCTGCCGTACCATATTATCTGAAGATGCAAGTCATTCCAAATCTCTTTTGGAAATAGGCGCTTGGCATCTTTTTCTGTTTGTACTACATTTTTTCCATTAGTAAAACCCCATCTATACATTAATCTATGAATATGGGTGTCTACAGGAAAAGCAGGAATTCCAAAAGCCTGAGAAACTACTACACTGGCAGTTTTATGGCCCACAGCAGGAAATTCTTCCAAAAGTTCTAATTCCTGAGGAACTACACCATTATATTTTTCTACCAACATTTTAGATAGCCCATGAATTCCTTTAGATTTCATAGGAGAAAGTCCAACTGGTCTAATGATATCACGAATTTCTTCTATTGATAATTTTATCATGTCATAAGGATTGTCAGCCCTTTCAAACAATAAAGGTGTAATTTTATTTACTCTTACATCTGTACTTTGCGCAGATAGTAAAACAGCAATTAATAAAGTATAGGGGTCTTTATGCTCCAAAGGCACTGGTATGGTTGGATAAATATCTTTTAAGGTCTTAATAGTAAAATCAACCTTTTCCGCTTTTGTCATTTTTGTCTAATTTTAGCAATGAAAATAGAAACACATAATAAAGAAGTGCTATGAATACATTACAAGTAGGAGACAAAGTACCCGATTTTTCAGCGAAAGACCAAGATGGTAATACAATTAAATTATCTGATTTTAAAGGCAAGAAGTTAATTGTCTTTTTTTACCCCAAAGCTAGTACACCAGGTTGTACTGCAGAGGCTTGTAATTTAAGGGATAATTATGAAGAACTTCACGCTCAAGGATATGAGTTGTTGGGTGTAAGTGCAGATTCTGAAAAGAGGCAAAGTAATTTTAAGAATAAGAATAATTTCCCTTTTCCATTATTGGCAGATGAGGATCATACGGTAATAAACACTTTTGGTGTCTGGGGGCTGAAAAAATTTATGGGTCGCGAATACGATGGTATTCACAGAAAAACTTTTGTTGTTGATGGAAATGGGGTTATTACAAAGGTTGTTGACAAGGTGAAAACCAAAGACCACGCAGCGCAATTGCTTGATGATTAAATGAATTCTAGAAGAATTAAGAGAAAGTAATTTAATAAAAAAAAGGGGCTTAGGCCCCTTTTTTATTTTTACTTTATTTCGTCACTTTTAGGTTTTAGTAACTTCCTGGTAAACAGACTTTCGTTCTTAATTATCTCTGGTATACCTTCAGGAAGCATTTCTTCCCATCCTTCTTCGTTATTAATAAGTTTCTTGAGTACATCTCTTGAGAATATGTGCATAATCTCAGGGTCGTAATCTATGATGTCCATTACTTTTCCATTGTACTTAAAGAATTTATAAAGTTCTTTCATTCTTGGATGAACTTTAATGTTGTTACTGGTCATAATCTGACCGGTTTCCGCATTTTTCATAGGATAAAGATAAACCTGTAGTTCTTTAAAGAACAGCTTACCAAAGGCTTCCAAAATACCTCCAGATAGGTGTCTGTAATACTTTTCATCAAAGATGTCTACCAAGTTATTGACACCCATGGTAAGACCAAGTTTTGCCTTAGTATATCTATTAAAGTATTCTACTAGTTTAAAATATTCTTGAAACTTAGATATCATTACATTATGGCCAAGAGCACAAAGCAATTCTGCGCGATCCATAAAATCTTGTTCATCTATTTCTCCAGAAGCTTTTAAGTTAGAAAGGGTTATTTCAAAAATAACCATAGTATTCTCTTGGTCTACTGCTGGATCCCGAACAAAAATATCGTACGATTTATGGAACATATCCATATTTACCTTGGTAACCGGTCTAAAACTACCTCGTAAAGCCAAAATATTCTTTTTGTACAAAGCAGAGGCGGGCAGGAAATTATTACCGTCAGGTCCAAACATAACCGCATCGGTCATATCATTACGGATTAGCTGAAGGCTCATTAATCTATTATCTACATCTTTAAAGTTAGGCCCAGAAAAGTTTACCATGTCAATCTCTACGGTATCCTTATCAATATGATCGTAAAGGTACTTTAACATTTTTCTTGGCTTGTGGTACTTGTAAAAAGCACCATAAATCAAATTAACACCAAGAATACCTAAGGTTTCTTGTTGTAAACGGGCTTCGTTTTGTTTAAAACGAATATGAAGTATAATTTCATCTAGTTCTTTCTGATTAGGATCTAGTTGAAAACGAATACCTACCCAACCGTGGCCTTTAAATCTTTTTGAAAAATCTATTGTAGCCACAGTATTGGCGTACGAAAAGAAAAGTCTTTCCGGGTGAGTTTCTCTACTAATACGCTCTTCCATGAGTGTCATCTCATGAGAAAGCATCTTTTTTAGTCTAGATTGTGTTACATAACGCCCATCATTTTCAATACCGTAAATAGCATCGCTAAAATCCTTATCATAGGCACTCATCGCTTTGGCTATAGTACCTGAGGCACCTCCTGAGCGAAAGAAATGTCGCGCTGTCTCTTGGCCAGCTCCAATTTCCGAAAACGTTCCGTAAATGTCAGGGTTTAGGTTGATCCTCAAAGTTTTAGCTTTGATAGAAGGGATATTCTCAAATACAGTATCTCGTTTTAAAACTGAAGCCATTTGGTTGATTTTGCTTTTAACAAAGTTAACAAGTTCGGGTTATCTATTAAATTATTTAGTTATAAATTTGACTCTAGATGAGCGATGCGTTAAAAATAACATTTTTAGGTACGGGCACTTCTCAAGGAATCCCAGTAATAGGCAGCAATCACCCAGTTTGTTGTAGTAATGATCCAAAAGACAAAAGACTTAGAACTTCTGCTTTGGTTTCATGGAAGGATTTTAATTATGCAATAGATTGTGGCCCGGATTTTAGGCAACAGATGCTCACCAATGAGGTCATGAAGTTAGATGGCATTCTTTTTACACATGAACATTCTGATCATACAGCTGGTTTAGATGACATTAGACCTTACTTCTTTAGACAGGGAGATGTTCCTGTGTATGCACACAAACGTGTTGCTGAATCTCTTAAAAGGCGTTTTGATTATATTTTTGCTGATGAAAATCGGTATCCTGGCGCACCTGCGGTAGCGGTTAACTTAATTGATAAGGACCACCCATTTACAATAGGAGGTTTAAAGGTAATCCCTATAGAAGCGAATCACAATCGGATTAATGTCCTGGGCTTTAGAATCAAAGATTTCACCTATTTAACGGATGTGAAAACCATTTCAAAAGAAGAAACCGAAAAAGTTAGAAACTCTAAGGTTCTTGTAATTAATGCGCTTAGATTAGAACCACATCATTCTCATTTTAATTTAAAGGAGGCTTTAGATTTTATTGAAGAAGTAAAACCTGAAACGGCTTATCTAACTCATATTAGCCATATGTTAGGGTTTCATGCCGAAGTTGAAGAAAACTTGCCAAAAAATGTACACTTGGCATACGATAATCTAACCATATCAGTTTAAAGTAACAAACCGTATTTAATTATGAAAAGTAGAATAGTTCTTTACTTATTGATTTTTGTGTCACTTATATGTCTCTATCTTTTTGTGAGTAACGGAAAGATGGCAGATTCAAAAGATGAACGTATTGCTAAATTGGAAACGCAAGTAGTTCAGTTGCAAGATTCTGTACTTAATACACAATTAAAGGTATTGGAAATGCAATACTTTTCATTAGAAAATAATGATGATGCCTTGGCTTATTATGATCATTTGGATTTGAGAGATCCTTCTAGATATATTTCGGATAAGCTGCTTGAAACCAATGAAAGCAAGGGGGACAATCCTCTAGTGCCTTACGAAGGGATGGAAGGTGATTTTAAAATCAATAAAATAAAGATTTTGAATCACAAATGGATTTTAACTGACTTTTCTGATGGTAAATACTGGGGAGAACTTCTTATCAAATATGAGCTAAAAGATGACTTAGGCGTAGACTTTACGTTGCGTGATCATTTGCTTTATACCCGAAGTGAATAATTAGATTTTATCTTCTAACCACTTTTTAAACGAATAGAAGTTCTGTGGAGCAACACCGTGACCTACGGGGAATTCTTCGTATACATGCTCAATTTTCAAATTTTCAAGAAATTTGGGAGCCCGTTGTGCCCATTCTGGAGGAATCACTTGGTCTACTTGGCCATGAGAGGCATATATCTTTAAATTGGAATAGTCGTTGTTTTCATAACCTTCCTTTAGAATAGCTTCATTTATATAACCGCTTAAAGCAATTACATTCTTAATTTTTTCAGGATATGAAAGTGCTACGGCATAACTGAGTATTGTTCCTTGGCTAAAACCTAAAATAGTAACACGGTTAGCATCTAGGGCGTAGGTAGAGCAGGCTTCATCAATAAAAGTAACAATCTTATCTCTTGAGGTCTTTGCTTGTTCATCATCACTCCATTTGCCTTGTTGCGCATCAAAATTAATGGCATACCATGCATTTCCATAAGGTTCTATAGGGTATGGTGCGCGAACGGAAATTATACAAAGTTCTTCAGGTAGTTCGGGCGCAAAAGAAAATAAATCTTCTTCATTACTTCCATAACCGTGAAACATAAAAAGAACGGGAGCCTTACCTTCTTTAATAGAAGATGGTCTAATAAGATGTTCTAGAGATAGGGGAGCTGTTGTCATTAAATAAATTTAAGCCATTTTTGAAAGAAATCACCAACTAGAGGAACGGACTGTTTTTCGTCTTTTATAGCGCCAATAAACCCATACCCCCACAACACAATATAAGCAATGTATAAGCCGTACCACGCATATTCATTAAACCATTGGCTCAAAAATATAGCGAATCCTATGAAAAATATATGTAAGCCAAATGCCTGCCGAATATGAAAACGTGCGAATTCATTTTTGCTGTCAGAGTTCATGCTCATGGCAATAAGCGAACCAACTATAGTGAAATATGCTACTAAGGCCGTTGTTTTTCCTTCCTTTACTGTGTCCATGTTGCCAAAGTTAACGTAAGCTATAGTCTTGCACAAAAAAAAGAGACCGTGTTCGGGTCTCTTTTTTAATATTTTTTTAAATGGACTTTATCCAATATCTCCAACTAGCGGGATTTTCTCCACTTTGCCGTTCATTGCATTCAAGCCTCCTATTATTGCAAGAACTAGTCCAGCGTATTGAAGGTAACTCAATAAGCCTATGCCAGAAAACATAATTAATACTTTTGCTATAAAAGTAACAATGAGACCTGTGATCCATGCTCTAAGCGCTTGCCCAATATGGAATTTAACAAATTCATTATTTTTTCCTCTATTCATAAAGTAAGCTACAAGCGTGCCTAGTAGCGTAATATAACTAACAATAGCTAAGGTTTTCCCTTCTTCAATTGTATTTTGGTTCATGTGGTTGGTTTATGGTGATTTTTCTAATCGTTTTTGATGTGCTGGTTATTATTAATAGTACTGTAGACTCTGCCTTTTAATTCAGCCCCTATAAACATACTGTTTTTTGAGGTAGATTCTATGTGCTTCTCAGTAAAAACATAAGTCTCATTAGGATTAAAAAGTGTTAAACAAGCTGCTTCACCTTCCGTTATTTCGGGGGATTTTAATCCGTATCGTTCTCGCCCTTTTGAAAGAAGTGTAATCACTGTTTCTATATCTAAAAGTTGGTTTAGACTGCCAAAAGCAGATTCTAGGCCAATGGTTCCGTTAGAAGCATTGTCAAATTCCACTCGTTTCTCCTCAATATTCATTGGAGTATGGTCACTGGTCACAAAATCTATGGTACCATCTTTCAATCCTTTTAAAAGAGCCTTGGTATCTTTTTTGGTGCGTAGGGGGGGCATCACCTTGTATATGCTATCAAATTCCTCTAAAACGGAATCGGTATAAACCAAATTATGAATGGCTACACTACAACTTACATTCAGTCCTTTTTTCTTGGCATCTGCAATCAGCTTTACAGAGTTGGCTGTAGAAATGGTTGGTATATGTAGTTTTCCTCCGGTATATTCTAATATAAAAAGGTCTCTTGCTATCTGGAGTTCTTCTGCCAAAGTAGGGATTCCTTTTAGCCCTAGTTTAGTTGACACTTCACCTTCATTAACAATACCTTTTCCTGCAATTTTAGTATCCAACGGGAAAGAATAGACCAATCCATCAAAGTTCTGTACATATTGCAAAGCAACTTTTAGAAGGTTGGCATTGGTCATAGGAAGCTTATAGTCATAAAAACCAACAGCTCCAGCATTTTTCATATCGTATAGCTCGGCTAAATCAATACCATCTGCTTTCATGGTTAAATTGCCAAGAGGGTATAGGTTAGTTGCTAGGCCTGTGGCCGCGCTTTTAAGATATACAATATCGGAACTACTATCAGGGGAAGGGTGTGTACTGGGGTTGAGAATTACATCTGTAAAACCACTTAGTGCTGCAGTACGCAATCCGTTTTCAATCGTTTCCCGTTCCTCGTAACCCGGTTCACCAAAAGAAACACTGCTATCAAACCAGCCAATGGATACATGTAAATTTTTATGCTTAATCACCTGAGTTTTACTTTCAGGCTCTATTTTGGCAGCAATTTTGGCTATAACACCATTTTTGATATGAATATCGCGAGTCTTCAAATGAAGTACTTCGTTATCTTTATCAATTATTTTTGCCGATTTTAAGAGAATGTTCATTTAAGATATTTTTGAATAAGTACTTCAATAAACAGCAATGCCAACGCTAAAATAACAAACCATTTCCAAAGATCTGTTACACTGTTGTCTTTTTCAATGCTTTCGAACAAAGTTGAGATAGAGGTTGATGTAGATGCCATTTTTTGTTCGGTGACATTCAAATACGAAAGATTGCTTTCGTTTCTATTATAATTAAAGCTGATGTTCTTTATTGGTTTTTCATTTTGTAGTACCGCATAGCTACCATCTTCCTGTAAACTTTCATTAAAAGAGAGCGAAACTTTATTACTTAAAGACTGCTGTTGCGGAATAAACTCATAATCCCCCTTCTTCAACTTAAGGATATCGTCTTGAGCTAGGGAAGTGGGTACATCTATTGAAACCGATTGTCCCAAGACGGAATACAAAGGAGCCAATTTTAAACTTCCGACAGCCATGTTGTAAAAAGTAGGTACTACTAAAGGCGAGTTGATAAAGTTTGAATTTTGAATAGATAAAGAAGTCGTAAATAAAAAGAAAGACTTGCCGCCCACCAAAAACGGTTCGTTACCTTGAAATGCCAATACCGTTGGAGTCCCTGTTTTTATTTTATAAAACTCGGAAGTTTTTGGGTATTGAAAATTGGTTACATTTTTTTCAAACACGTCCTGATATAGTGGATGTGAAAACGAGATATTCGTTATCTCACGCTCATCTCGTACCTTTTGCAAAAAGGTGGTAGAGGCGTAGTTACCAGTCAGTAAATTATATGAATTTAAATCGATATCAGCAGCAGGAATAATTATCAAGTGTCCGCCATTATCTGTAAAGGCCTTTAAACTGGTTGTTAATGAGCTAGGAATCTGCTGTAAATTGTTTAGAATAATCAAATGCTGATTGACAAGATTGCTGTAGTTCAAGCTTCTTAACTCGGTTGTCGTAAAAACAAACTCATCTTTGGTAAAAATTCGACCTAGAAATTTGTTTTGAGCATCTCCTATAGCAAGCACTTTTATTTTCTCCTTTTTACCAATAGAAAAATATAGTAGATTGTCATAAGTAAGACCGGAGTCCGATATTTCTATTTTTCCGTCAAAAGCTTCATTTTTAGGAATCGAAAAACTTGCCACTCCATTTTTTGAATCATTAAACGAAGCCGATGTTTTGGCTATAAGTTTCTCGCCGTTGAATAGGGAAACAGGGATATTTTCTATATCGCCAGAACCTGAAAGATTGACTAAAAGATTTAGGTTCTCTGAAGTTTCAGATTCAATATAAGCGGAATCTATAGCTACATTTTTCACTTCGTCTGCACGTAGTGTTACCCAATGCGAGCTTATATTTTGTAAATTATCTATTTGAGAGCTGGCCATCAGTTGCTGAAAATCAGATAGGATAATTAGGTTTTTGTTAGTAGCATTGTCTGCAGAGAAAAGTGTTTTTCCTTTTAGATAAATCTCATTTAGCTTTAATTGTTTGTTGCCAGTATTTAAGGTAAGAAGCTCATTTTGAATATCTTGCAATGTAGAATTTCTAAACGTTTTTGTATTTGTAAAGAGTGAGAAACGTTCTGCCTTAGGCAAGCTTTTTATTAGTTCCTGTACGGCATTTTCCAAGAGTGTAGTACCTTCTTCTTTTAACTGCATACTAAAGGAATCATCTAAATAGATAACTGTTTCCTTTTGTTTTAAGGCTGATTTTTCTGCAAAAAAGGGTTGAGCAAAAGCAAATATAAAAGCGGCAAGCAATAACATTCGGGTAAATAGTAACAACCACTTTTTTAACGTATTGCTCTGTCTCGATTCTGAAACTACCTTCTTTAAAAACTTAACGTTCGTAAATGGCGTCTTCTTAAAACGACGTAATTGGAATAAATGAATAAAAATGGGAATCAGGAGAAGAAAAAGGGCCCAAAAGAGTTCTGGATATTTAAACTGCATTTCCTGTGTTGAATTATCAAAGATAGACATTTCGTCCTTTATTGCTACAGTAGGTAAAAAGATATTTAATCGGTCTTAAAAAAAAAGAGATTTAAAGTCTGATAATTAGTTTTTAGCAGAAAAAGAAATAGTCTTTCATTGGTTTTTGATTGATACCCAAAAAGAATTTTCTAATATGAACTTGCGCATCTGCATTGGCAACACTAATAATACTTTGGGCGTTTGGTAGTTCTTTAAGTTTACTAAAATGAAACATTTTTTTACCATAGATATGTTTGCCAATTTTTTTAGGATTGTCGCAAACCCAATAAAAATCTATGTTTTGTTCTTGTAGTGCTTTTACGATTTCTTTTCCCTTGGCACCTGCACCCCAAACAGTTAAAGGCCTGTTGGGATTATAGTTAAGTTTTAGGAAATAACGAAGTTTAATATCTAGAAAATAGTTTTGAGCATAATGCTCGCTGGTTCTAGAGGTTCTAGTATCATAATCACGCCACAAATGCAGGAGTTTTGAACAGGGAATACATTTAAGTCCGTTTTCATAAAAACGAAAAGCAAGGTCATAATCTTCCGGATATAGGTCTGGGACGAAAGCACCACAGCGGTCTAGATCTTCTCGAAAAACCATCCAACAAGGGGATGGGATGACACACTCTTTGTAGATTTCTGAATAGTTGTTTCCAGTCTCTGTTAGTAAATTTAACCATTCTTCATAGCGTTGATAACCGTTACTAATACCACGGTGAGAAAAATAACGAACTTGTCCAACTGCTAGGTGACCTTTTCCATTCGCTAAAAGCGACTCTACCATGGTTTCCAGCTTTTCCGCTGTCATAATATCATCAGAATCCATACGAGTAATGAATTGGCCTTTGCTTTGTTTGTAAGCAGTTCGCAAGGCTTCTATTATACCACTTCCTTCATTATCAAAGAGCTGTATACGTGAGTCGTTTTTGGCATATGAATTCACCAAATTACGGCTACCGTCAGAACTTTCGTCATTAACTGCAAGAACTTCCCAGTTTTCATATTTTTGTTCTAGAATAGAATCAAGACATTGATTTAGAAATGCTTCCGTGTTTTTAAAAGGAATAAGAATACTAACAAGGGGCTGTTGCATGGGTGGCAATTTAGCAAAAATGATGTTGCTTATATAGAAAGAGAAGATAAATTTATGTTGTATCATTGCTCGTTTGTAGGGTGTCGTTCATCGATATAATTTATTTTTAAGCGTTCGTTTTTACCCTCTCATCGATTTTAAGATTAATTTAAATAATAGGAATTAGAACACTATGAAATTGAATTATCGTAAAAAGACTGGCATAATATGCCTTATAATTACTGTCTTTTTGACCTTTTCCTTTGTACCATTTATTTATGGCCCAGGACTTGAAAATGCCGATCCAATGGGTGCCTATCTTAACGGGGTTTTTCCATCTTCAACGCCAGCAAGAATAGAAGATGCTAATGCTAGTTACAGTGTAGAGAATGCATTTCCAAACCTAACCTTTATAGACCCAGTAGATATGGTTGAGCTACCTGGTGGAAATGAATTTTTGATAATGGGCCTTCAGGGGCACTTATGGAAAATAGCTAATGACGCGAGCTCCAGTTCTAAACAGTTGCTTTTGGATATCTCTGACAATGTTGTGAACTATGCAGATGGTGGTATGTTGGGTATGGTTTTGCACCCGGAATATGGTAAAGCTGGCTCCCCGAATTCTGAGTATATCTATGTCTTTTACCGTTATACACCTGTTCAAGGAACTGACAGGGTTGACTCAGTGGTAAGTGGTTATATGCGCCTTTCCCGATTTAATCTGCCCGTAGGAGCAAATGCCATAAACCCTTCTAGTGAGGAAGTTCTTATCAATATTTTTGACCGAGACGACTGGCACAATGGTGGTGATATGTTTTTCAATCCTCAAGACGGGTTTTTATATCTTGCAGTAGGTGATGAGGGTGCTAAAAATGATAGTTATAACGTAACACAACAAATTGATAAATACCTGTTCAGTGGAGTTTTGCGAATAGATGTTGATAAAAAAGGAGGAGAAATCAGCCACCCTATTCTAAAACAACCAATTAATGCGGGCATTCCTCCAAATGGATGGCCAGATTCCTTTACTCAAGGTTATTATATACCTAATGACAACCCTTGGACAAATCCAAACGGCGGCAATCTAGAAGAGTTTTATGCTATTGGCACTCGAAGCCCACACCGAATTAGCCTTGATTCCCTAACGGGTGATATCTGGATTGGCGATATTGGACAGAATGCAAAAGAAGAAGTAAATCTCGTTAGAAAGGGAGACAATTTGCAATGGCCTTATCGCGAGGGTGATCAAAACGGACCAGCCGTTATGCCAAGTCCGCTTATTGGAAACGATAGACCACCAATTCATGCCTATGGTAGAGCTACGGGAAGGGCTGTTATTGGCGGAATGGTTTACCGAGGAAGTCTATATCCTGAATTGAATGGAAAATATATATTTGGCGACCATGAAACGCAAAATGTATGGGCTCTTTCAAAGACAGGTGAAAACACAAGCGATGTATCCTATCTTCTTAAAGTTCCTTTTAATGGAACAGGTAGTAAGGACGGTATTTCCTCTTTTTTTACGGATTCCGATGGTCATATGTATATCCTAGATTTATATGGCACAGCAGAAGATGGCGGTACGATTCATAAAATTGTGCGCTCTGGGGCTATAAGTGACCCTCCCGCTAAACTTTCAGACTTGAACATATTTACTAATTTACAACCCCTTGAAACTATTGACGGAATTGTTCCGTATGATGTAAATTCACCCTTATGGTCAGATGGGGCAGAAAAACGAAGATGGATTGCTCTGCCTAATGATGGAGTGCATAACACTTTAGCAGAACAAATTGGTTTTCAGAGTGAAGAGAATTGGTCATTTCCTCCGGGCACTGTGGTTATAAAGCAGTTTAATCTTCCGACGGATGACAGTGATTCTTCTAAAGTTATAAAGTTGGAAACTCGTTTTTTGATTTTCACAGAAAATAACGATGCCTACGCTGTTACCTATAAATGGAATGATGAACAAACGGATGCCTTTCTTATAGGTTTAGATGAATCTGTTTCGCAAAACTATAAGGTTAAGAAAAAGGACGGATTGGTAGTTGAGCAAACTTGGGATTTTCCTACACGTGATCAGTGTATGCAATGTCATAACAGCGTTGCTGGGTATTCGCTCGGGTTAAAAACACGGCAACTCAACAAAGATTTTACCTACCCCTCTACGGGAATAACAGGTAACCAATTGGAAACTTGGGGTCATTTAAATATGTTTACGGATGATATACCTTCTCACACAAAGTTACCGGCATCTGCACATATTAATTCCGAAAATACTAGTGATGAAATGAAGGTTCGCTCGTATATGGATGCCAACTGTGCATACTGTCATCGTCCTAATGGGGTAGAAGGTGTATTTGATGGTCGAGCTATGACGGCGCTTTATGATCAATCTATAATTAATGCAGATGTAGAGAGTCACGCTTCTGTTAAAGGGGATAAAATTGTAAAACCAAATGATATTTTAAACTCTGCCCTTTATGTTAGGGATGCAAGCACTTCCGACAACCGCATGCCTCCAATAGGGCGTAATATGTTGGATGAAGATTACCTACAGACGCTGATTGGATGGATAGACGGATTAGATGTTAGCGGCCCTAAGACTTTAGAAGATGGTTGGTATACTTTGCAAATGGGAGACTTAAATAAGTACCTGACCATTGAGAATGCCTCGCTTTTAACTAATGCAAAAGCAATAAATAGTATTTCAGATTCTGGTGATAATGCCAAATGGTATGTGGAAGAAATGGGAGGGAACAAATATCGCATTAAAGCAATGCATTCTGATATGGTTTTATCTCTCCGCAATTTAAAATCTGAACGTGGGTCGAACGTGGTTCAAGAAGTTTGGAATGGTAGTCAACATCAACTATGGTATTTTAAAGATTTAGATGGGGAAAAATTACGCATCGTGAGCGCTTATAATGGCCTCGCACTCCATATTCCAAATGGAATTACAGAAAATAATAGTGGGTCAGTAACTTGGTCACTAAGCAATTCAGAAAACCAACAATGGAAATTAGAGTCTGTAAGCGACGGAGTAGGCTTATCTGATATAGGAGAAACCGGGACTATAAACGCAAATCATAACTGGACTAGCGTAAGTTTAAACAGAACATACAAGAATCCAGTAGTTGTAGCGGGCGGACCTACTTATGAAGGCGCCAACCAAGTAACAATACGGGTAAAAGATGTTACGAGGTCTAGTTTTAAAATACGTATTGATGAATGGGAGTGTTGGGATGAAAGTCATGTAACAGAAACAATCCCTTACATTGTTGTAGAAGCAGGTGTACATGAGCTTGCAAACGGCAAATTATTACAAGCAGGAAATGTAGAGGGCAGAGACCACCAGTGGTATACACAGCAGTTTAATCGCTCCTTTAAAGAGAAACCATTGGTATTCGGTCAATGTGTAACAGAAAATGAGGTAGAGGCTGTAACTGTATTCTTTGATGAACGTTACTCGAACACATCGCAACTTCGTATAAAATTAAAGGAACAGGATAGCTCGGTAGGAGGGCATTCACCAGAAATAATAAGTTGGTTGGCAGTAGAGCCTGGTACATTTTCTGATGAAAATTCTGCGTTTGAGTTAGCTAACACCGGGCGTAAGGTTAATCATAATTGGCATACTATTCACTTTGATCAAGATTATGATAATAAGGCCATATTCATAGGTGGACTTGGGTCAGAATATGGGGGTGATGCCGCTACAATGCGATATAAAGAACTGACGGGAAGCAATGTTTCCGTATTTGTTGAAGAGGAGAAGTGTGGTGACCCTGAAACTGATCACACTACCGAAGAGATACATTATATGGTTTTCAGTGCGGCGGGCTCTTTAATGGGAAAAACTCTTGAGGAAAGCCCAAATACTGAAGACTTGAAGTTGAGTGGACTACCAGGTAATTTTTATTTTGATATCGTTTCGGCAGATAAAAAATCACATGTTGTTAACATTGATTGGACCGTTACGAACGATACAGAAATTGAATCTTTCGTTGTAGAAAAATCGGTGAACGGTGATGATTTCAGTATGGTTACCGATCAACCTGGTTCAAGACTAGCAGGAAAGAATGAATATAGTGATTCTGATTATCATCCGATAATCGGAAAATCGGTCTACAGAATTGCAGCTGTTACGTCCAATGGCGAAAAGATGTATTCTAATGAGGTAGAGATAAATTTTGAAAACCCAGGGAACAATATCCTGCTTTTCCCTAATCCAATAGATAGATCTCAAACACTGACGGCCGATATTTTATTAGCTGATAGTGAAGAGGAAGAAAATATTAAATTAAGCATCTACAGTTTAGATGGAAGTTTGGTCCGGTCATGGTCTAAAACTATGGGAAGTAAACAGTCTTTTGAGCAGTTAAGTACAGATGATTTGAGAAGTGGTGTTTATATTTTACAAGTAAATGGGGCAAATTGGACGCAGTCGCGTAAGTTTATGGTAAGATAATGGCTGATTAGTGCCATTACTATTGAACCAAAAATAAAAATCAAAAAGACCCTTGCGGAATTGAAAAAGGTTACTATATTTGCACCCGCATTCAGGGAATACCTGATGAGGCACTCAGGAGAAATGGCAGAGTGGTCGAATGCGGCAGTCTTGAAAACTGTTGAGGGTCACACCTCCGGGGGTTCGAATCCCTCTTTCTCCGCATAAAGTCCTGTACAAGGCATATTAACCCTGTAAATCAATGATTTACAGGGTTTTTTATTCTACTCGGTTTTAAAGATATCATTGAAATCTAATTATTAGAAATCGTTTTGATTTTAGATAAAGATGATAGGAGCTAATGTGCAAGCTGCTTATTTCATGATTGCTAAACACTCAATCCTATCAGCATAATTATACCTCAAGGGCTTTATATATTGAAACTATCCTTTAGGGTTTATTAGATAGCGAAATTTATAATTCAACATATAATTAAATTTTGTTTAACTTAATTTATAAATAGTTAAACATTTTGTATCTTTATGTCATGGTTCTTGGATTCTATTTTTGAGAACTTATAAAGTTGAAATAAATATGTTCGGATTATTTAAAAAGAAATCAGAGAAAGTTAAACTTCAAGGTCAATATGAGCTTCTTTTAAAAGAAGCTCATAGCTTGTCTACCACCAACAGGAAAATGAGTGATCAGAAAATCTATGAAGCGGAAGAAGTAATGAAGCAACTAGAAAAGTTGAGCTAATACATTTTTACACCAATGGTAGAAGATAAAAAACCTGATAATGTAGTTTTCAATCCGGAAACTAAAAAATACGATGCGGCTCTCAAGCCTTATGCAACCTCTGTTGGAGCTCCGGTAATTACGATTACAGATACAATTGCCTGGAAGAACAGAAGTATAAGTAAAGTAAACCATAAGATTGAAGCAAGATATCTTGAGTTAAAGGCGGAATATGATAAAATGATGCAAGAGTTTGAATTCAACAAACTCATTTATAATGCAAAATTCAATTTTGAACCCATTATTGGTAAAGTCTATCATTTATATAAGAGGGAAAACGGAGAATCTTTTCTTTCCATAATAGCACCAGAAGAATGTAGATTTAATGCATTAGGAAGCTTTTATTTGAATGCAGACCAAATTTGGGAAAAAATCTAGTTTTAGTATGACAACAGAAACAAAACAATTTACAGAAAGAGAATTAGACCGTATAATAGAAATGGCTTGGGAGGACAGAACACCTTTTGAAGCTATTCTGTTTCAGTTTGGTTTACCGGAAAAGGAAGTCATTAAGGTTATGCGTGGCAACCTTAAGGAATCTAGTTTTAAGCGTTGGCGCAAACGCGTTAATAGTGGAGTTAGCCAAAAGCATTTAAAGAAACGCAGTTCAGATATTACTCGTTTTAAATCTTCGCGCCAAAGAGCTATTTCAGGGAATAAAATAAGTAAGCGATAAATGGAATTGTTTGAAGACCAAGATTCTATTTTTCCAACTTCATATTCTGAAATTCTTCAGCGTATTCGTAATATTGATCCGGTTAAGTATGGTAAAACACGAAATTTTGTAAATGGTTCAGTTACCTATTTGTCTCCCTATATTTCTAGAGGAATTATTTCAACAAAATTTATTCTTTCTGAAGTTTTAAAGCGAGGCTATCAACCTGCACAAATTGAAAAATTTATTCAAGAATTGGCTTGGCGAGATTACTGGCAACAAGTATGGATTGCTAAAGGAGATGCTATTAATTCGGATTTAAAAAATCAGCAAACACCAGTTTCCAATCATTCAATTTCAAAAGCTATTGTTGAAGCAGATACGGGTATTGATGCTATTGATAGTTCTATTAAGAAATTTTACGATGAGGGTTATTTACACAATCACCTAAGAATGTATATTGCATCTATGGCGTGTAATGTGGCCCAAAGTCATTGGAAAGTTCCTGCACAATGGATGTATTATCATTTACTAGATGCAGATTGGGCTAGTAATGCGTTAAGCTGGCAATCTGTTGCTGGGGCAAATGCAAATAAGAAGTACGTTGCCAATCAGGAGAACATCAATAAATACAGCTTTACTCAACAAAAAAACACCTTTTTAGATGTGCCTTATGAAGCTTTTAGTGGATTAGAGGTCCCTGAAATTTTAAAAAAGACTTCAACCTTAGTTTTACAAACGCCCTTACCAAAGAAGCAAACGATTACTATTGATAAAGACATGCCTGCTTGTATCTATAATTTCTATAACCTAGATCCGTTATGGAAAAAAGATACTACTGCAAATAGAATTTTGCTATTAGAACCTTCACATTTCAGAAGCTATCCTGTTTCCCTAAAAACACTTGATTTTATATTCACTATTTCTGCCGAAAATATAGAGAATATTCAGGTTTATGTAGGCGAGTTTAATGAGTTCATTTCTGATTATGAAACAAAGGACGTTTATTATAAAGAACATCCTTTAAATAAGCATTATGAAGGTTTTGAAGAGCCAAGAGAATGGATGTTTGATGTGCAAGGGTATTATCCGTCTTTCTTTGCTTTCTGGAAAAAATGTAAAAAGCAGCTTACCTATTGAAAAAGCAGGCTATACATATTGTTTGGTTAAAACGTGATATTCGTTCGCAAGACCATGAGCCCTTGCTAAAAGCGGAGCAAGCAGGTATACCGTACCGCATTGTTTATTTGTTTGAGCCTAGCTTTATAGCGTATCCAGATACGAGTCCACGGCATTTGCAGTTTATATATCATTCCATTGTGGCTTTAAACAAGACACTGGCACCCTTTAATAGAAACGTAGATGTATTTTATGGAGAAGCTAGTGATGTGTTTAAGCATCTTCAAGAATGTTTTGATGTAAAAGGCATTTTTAGCTTTCGTGAAAGTGGCACTCAGTTTACTTGGCACCGTGACAAGAAAGTGAAATCGTTTTGTAAAAAAAATAGTATTCTTTGGGAAGAATCCCAACGGGATGGTATTTTAAGAGGTATCAAAAACAGAGACGATTGGAATAAGCAATGGCACGCTAAGATGCATGAGCCTGTGATTCAAAACAAGTTTTCAGTTTCAGAAGAAAAGCCATTTACACATCATTTTATAATTCCTGTAAAATTAGAATACCAATTACAATTATACCCAAAACAGTACCAACCTGCGGGGGAATACAATGCTTGGCGGTATTTGAAATCATTTGCTGCTCAAAGAGGTTTTAATTATAAAAAGCATATTTCAAAACCAACAGAAAGTAGAACGGCCTGCAGCCGTTTATCTCCTTATTTGGCTTGGGGTAACCTAAGTGTTAAGCAAGCTTTTCAGTTTATAGGAATACACCCTAACGGAACAAAAAACAGCGATACTTTTTCTGCTATGCTTACTCGTTTGCATTGGCATTGTCATTTCATACAGAAATTTGAAGTAGAATGTCGTTATGAGACGCATTGTATTAATAATGGATATGAATTACTAAAACATGAAAAGAACGAAGCTTTTATTAAAGCTTGGAAAACTGGTACAACCGGTTATCCGTTAATTGATGCATGTATGCGGGCTGTTGAGCAAACCGGGTGGGTAAATTTTAGAATGCGCGCCATGGTGGTTTCATTTTTAACACTCAATCTAGACCAAGATTGGCGGGACGGCACTTATCATTTGGCAAGACAGTTTTTAGACTATGAGCCAGGTATTCACTATCCACAGTTTCAAATGCAAGCTGGTACTACGGGTATTAACACGGTACGTTTATACAACCCGATTAAGAACTCGAAAGAACACGACCCACAGGGTATATTCATTAAAAAGTGGATTCCAGAACTCGGTAATATACCAATCGTTCATATTCATGAGCCTTGGAAAATGACAGCAATGGAACAAACTTTTTGTGGTGTTATAATAGGAGAGGATTATCCTTTACCCATTGTAGATTTACAAGAAAGTGCTCGCGCAGCCAGAGATAAGATTTGGGGTCATAAAGAACATCCCGCAGTGCAGCAAGAGAAGAATCGCCTTTTAAATACCCACGTCAATAGATAATAATATGATGTATACTAAAGAAGATATAGTAAAACTAGACCGTGTTACTAAACTAAAAATAATTAATTCGGTTACGGGAATTAAGCCGGCTAATCTTATAGGTACTATAAATAATAAAGGACAGACTAATCTTGCTATTTTCAGCTCTGTGGTACACTTAGGCAGTGACCCTGCGCTTCTAGGCTTTATCGCTAGACCACGAACGGCAGAAGTGGGGCATACGTATCGTAATATTCTAGAAAACGGAACCTATACTATTAATCACATTCATCCTGAATTTGTAAAAAATGCACATTACACTTCGGCAAAATTTGATGTAGATATTTCTGAATTTGAACGATGTAAACTTACGGAAGAATACATAACTAATTTTAAAGCTCCCTTTGTTAAAGAAAGCAGTTTTAAAATAGGAATGCGTTTTGTAGAAGCAATTGATATTAAGCACAACGGAACGACTTTGATTATTGGCGAAATTGAACATTTGATATTGCCGGACAATGCTATGATAGACGGAGATATTGATTTAGAAACAACCAACGCCGTGGGTATTTCAGGTTTAAATAGTTACTACTCCTTAAAAAAGATAGAGAACCATCCTTATGCTAGGTTAAACAAGATGCCTGAATTTGAGTAATGAAAAAACAACATCTTCCTGAGAAAATATGCATTGTTTGTGAGCGGCCATTTACATGGCGTAAAAAATGGGAGAGAAACTGGGACACCGTAAAATATTGTAGTGAACGTTGTAGAAGGAACAAATGAAAAGTATCAACTTAATATTTCCACATCAATTATTTAAAGAGTCACCACTTTTTGAAGTGGATGCGCCCATATATATTATTGAAGAATATTTATTCTTTAAGCAGTACCCTTTCCACAAGCAAAAAATAGCGTTTCATAGAGCTACAATGCAGCGGTATGCCAGTTTTCTAAGAGAAGATAAAAACCTTGAAGTATCTTATATTGAAGAAACGGATGTAACTTCTGATATTAGAGAGCTCATCCCAACATTAAAGCTCCAGGGAATTGAACATATTAACTATATAGACCCAACGGATAATTGGTTACAGAAGCGGATAGAAAAAGGCTGTTTAGCAAATGATATTTCAACAACGATACTCAATTCACCTTTATTTTTAAATACGAAAGAAGATTTAGCGACTTTTTTTAGAACCGATAAAAAGAAATACCATCAAACTACCTTTTACACTGAGCAGCGTAAAAAGCGAAATATTTTAATAGATGCTGATGGTAAACCTACAGGTGGAAAATGGACTTTTGATGCGGAAAACAGAAAGAAATATCCTGCTAAGAAAACGCCTCCTTCTATTCAATTTCCAGATGTAGATATCTATTATGAAGAAGCTATAACCTATGTAGAAAAGCACTTTTCTAATCATTTAGGAATTCTAACAAAACAGTCCTTATATCCAACAAGTTTTGAAACAACCCAAATGTGGTTGCATCAGTTTTTTGAGCAACGCTTTATGGAGTTCGGTACCTATGAAGATGCAGTGGTTGCTGAAAATTCTATTTTAAACCACAGCGTTTTAACGCCCATGCTCAATGTAGGTTTAATAACGCCTAAAGAAATTATTGAAGCTTGTTTACTATATGCTGAAGAAAACAAGGTACCCATCAATTCTCTCGAAGGTTTCGTCCGGCAAATCATAGGATGGCGAGAGTTTATGAGAGGTATTTATGAATCTAGAGGTAGTGAAGAGCGCACAACTAATTTCTGGAAGTTTAAAAGAAAAATACCGTCTTCTTTTTATGATGGAACAACTGGTATTCCGCCAATTGATCAAACCATTAAAAAAGTATTACAAACAGGGTATTGTAACCACATAGAACGTCTAATGATTTTAGGTAATTTTATGATGCTGTGCGAGTTTGATCCGGATGAAGTCTATACTTGGTTTATGGAACTTTTTATAGATTCTTATGATTGGGTTATGGTCTCTAATATTTATGGAATGAGTCAATTTGCAGATGGTGGGCTTATGGCAACCAAACCCTATATCAGTGGCAGTAATTATTTATTAAAAATGAGCAACTATAAAAAAGGGGAGTGGCAGGACACTTGGGATGGGCTCTTTTGGCGTTTTATGCATGTACATCGCGATTTCTTTTTATCAAATCCGCGCTTAGGAATGCTAGTGCGAATGTTTGATAAGATGCCTGCTGAGAAACAGCAACAGCATTTAGAGAATGGACAAGCTTTTTTATCGACTTTATAAAGTAATTAAATATTTCTAATGACAACACAACTTTACACTATTTTCGATTTCAATGCAGTGAATGATATTAACGATTGGAAAGTGATAGACGATGTTGTCATGGGCGGGAAGTCATGCGGAACCGTCCATTTAAATAATGAAGGCAAGGTTATTTTTGAAGGGCATGTTTCATTAGATAATAATGGTGGTTTTTCTACTTTAAAATATCGTTTCAATGATATAGTTACAAAACCATATTCAAAGATTATTTTGAATATAAAAGGTGATGGTAAAAAATATCAGTTTAGATTAAAAAAGAACGTATCAGATGATCATTCTTATGTGTCATACTTCAATACATCAGAAGATTGGGGAGTTATAGAGTTGCTTCTAGCAGACATGTATCCTACTTTTAGAGGTCGTAAGCTAAATATTCCAAATTATGATGGTAACAGTATTCAGGAGGTTGCTTTTTTAATAGGTAATAAAAAAGCAGAAGATTTTAAACTAGAAATTGGTTCTATCGTTTTAAAATAAACCTACTCTACAGACTCCAATAAGCATAATAAGTAAAGCTAAATATAAATAGCAACGTCCATAATATGGTTCGCGTCCAATTCTTTTTAACGAGTGAAATCAACATTTTTTCACTAACTATTCCTTTTGAGATTTGAGAATGTATAGGTACAAACTGCAAGAAAGTAGATGCCCATATAAGAACAATACATACTATGCTTATTACGGTATATAAATTAGCCACTACAATAACTTGATAGATAGAAATGGCAAGTTGGCCAAGCATTAATGGTATGACTATGGTGCTAAAACGAGCAGTGTAAGCATTATGCCAAACAATTAGATTTTGAGTTTCATAATGAAGAAAACTCGGGTAGACAATACGTTGTATAATCCAAATTAAGACAACAAGGCCAAAATCTAATAGAAGCCTAATGATAGCTATTGACATTATAAATGTTTGGTTATTTTAGAACTCATAGGTTTAGTAATTGAAAAATAATAATCAATTAAATTCCCTTTGTCATCTAACAAATATTTTTGAAAATTCCACTTCACACTAGAGCTTTTTTTGCTATTTAATTCTTTGGAGGTTAGCCATTTATATAAAGGGTGTTGTTTGTTTCCTTTTACATCAATCTTTTCGGTGAGTAAGAATTTGACTCCAAAATTCAATTCACAAAACTCTTGAATTTGCGAAGCATCACCAGGTTCTTGTTTTCCAAATTGGTTGCAAGGAGAACCAATAACAACAAGTTCTTCCTTGTATGTGTCACTTAAAGTCTGTAGCTCTTTGTATTGTTTTGTAAACCCACATTCAGAAGCAACATTCACAAAAAGTATTTTTTTTCCTTTATAATCCAAAAGAGATATAGGTTTACCATCTAAAGTATTGATAGCTATATCATAGACGGATTGTTCTTTTGTGTTAGAAGAAGTACTTGGGGACAGTTTTGCTTTATTAGTTGTTTTCATAGCTAAATTTTAAAAGATGTAATTACCTATCTACATCATAAACAAAGTTACAATTTCGTTTAATTAATAATGTAAAATGATAAACAAAATTAACGGGTTAAGCTAGGCTTTATCCATGAGGCTATTGTACATTTACCAATTACTTATATAATTATATATTCTAATGGATTTTTGGTGATAGACTCAAAATTTCAGAATTAAAAAGTAGCATGTCTAAATTACCAAAAGAGCATAAATTCATAGACCTTTCTGATTATGGAAGACCTATTGCAAGACTGATAGCAAATTCGCTTAAAGAGACTTCATATACACCTATTGATGTGACGATATGGTTTATAATCTCGGGTTTGATAGCTGTTGTTTGTATTATACTTGGTTATTATTGGGCTGCAGCTTTTTTCTTGATATTCAAATCAATATTAGATGCTGCCGATGGGGAGTTGGCAAGAGTAAAAAACACACCTTCGTACACAGGCCGCTATCTTGATTCTGTTGCAGATATAATTTTAAACCTGTTTATTTTTACAGCACTTTGGTATACCACAGAGGCCAATTTAATGTATAGTTTTTTTGCTTTTTTAGGAATTCAACTGCAAGGTACTTTATATAATTACTACTATGTTATTTTAAGAAATAGTGTAGATGGCGATACAACAAGTAGAGTTTTTGAATATGATTCTCCAACAGCTTTAAAAGGAGAGAAGCAAAAAAATGTAAATATTCTCTTTGGATTTTATAAAGCGCTTTATGGCGTTTTTGATAAAATTATTTACACCTTAGATTCAAATGCTTCTAATGGCAAACGACTCCCAAACCTACTAATGACGGCTTTGTCAACATTTGGTCTTGGGTTCCAACTGCTGACTATAAGTTTGCTTTTGGTTACAGGCTTTAAAGAGTACATTATTCCGTTCTTCTTGTGGTATTCCTTAATGATTATTGTCTTTATTAGTATTAGAAAGCTGTTGTAATTATAGAAAGGCAGTAGTAATCCCAATTTACGCATAAGGGTATTCCACAAAGTTTCTTGGCGTTTCATATAACTTTATTCGTAATTCTAGACCTTCATCTAACTCCGCCTTAAGAATGTCATAAATTACCATTGCGATATTTTCTGCGGTAGGATTTAAACTTTCAAATTCTTTGGTATCTAAGTTTAGATTTTTATGGTCAAATCTGTCCAATACTTTATCTTTAATAAGGCCAGAAAGAACTTTTGTATCTATTACATAGCCGGTATTTGGATCACAAAAGCCAATAACCTTAACTTCCAGATCATAATTATGTCCGTGATAGTTGGGGTTATTACATTTACCAAAAATCTTGAAGTTTTTTTCATCGCTCCAGTTCGTGTTATGCAATCTATGAGCTGCATTAAAATGTTCACAACGTGTAATGGCTATTTTGTTCATATATGGTATAAGTATCGGCTATGTGTTATTTACCTTTGAGATAAAGATAAATGTATTTTGTTTATTTTTAGCAGTTAATTGTTAAACAAAAATAAGAACTATTAAATTAGCCTAGTAAAAGATTATTCTATTTTGATAAATGATTTAATTATGAAAAAACAGGACTTTAAAATACATATTATAGGTGCTGGGGTCAGTGGTTTAATCGCAGCTACCGTTCTGGAACAAAATGGCTTTTTTCCTGTTATTATTGAAGCTACTGACCGCGTTGGTGGAAGGGTTAAAACAGATACTGTAGATAGGTATCAATTAGATCATGGCTTTCAGGTGTTGCTCACGGCTTATCCTGCAGCTCAAAACTATCTAGATTTTGAGGCTTTAGATTTGCAAAAGTTCTTGCCTGGTGCCGCTATTTTTAAAAATGGTAAACAATTGGCTATTGGGGACCCTCTACGAGATTTCTCGCTATTATTCCCCACATTACTATCTGGAGTTGGAACTCTCTCTGATAAAATTAAAATACTTAAACTTAATAGTAAATTAAAGACAAAAACATTGTCAGATATTTTCTCTGATAAAGAGCAATCTACTTTGTCTTATTTAAAACAATTAGGCTTTTCCTCTGAAATTATAGGAGATTTTTTCTCACCATTCTTTAGTGGTATTTTTCTTGAAAACAAGTTAGAGACATCTAGTAGAATGTTTGAGTTTGTATACAAAATGTTTGGAGAAGGGTATGCTGCTTTACCAAAATCTGGAATTGAGGAAATTCCAAAACAGCTGGCAAACAATCTAAAAAACACAACCTTCAAATTCAATACAAAAGTAACATCCGTAAAAGATGCCGAAATAACACTTGAGGATAATACGAAATTAGAAAGTCATTATTCTATAGTAGCCACAGATGCGAGTAGTTTGATTTCTAATTTAAAAAATCAGTCAACTGAATGGAAATCATGTGATACCTTATATTTCGAAACAGAAAATAGAGTTATTAAAAAGCCACTCATAGGTCTTGTTGCTGAACCAGGAACGTTAATCAATAATATTTTCTACCACACAAGTTTGGAAACTAATATTATACCGAATAAAGAATTGTTATCGGTAACAGTAGTGGAGAATCAAAATTTAAAAGGCGAAGACCTTACTGAACGGGTGAAATTAGAATTAAAGGAGCACTGTGGAATTGATTCGTGCAAGTTTATAAAACAGTACAGTATACCAATGGCACTTCCTAGATTGGACAACCTACAATATGACATGTTGCCATCTGAAACACGGTTAACAACAAATATATTTTTAGCCGGAGATACACAATTAAATGGTTCGTTGAATGCAGCTATGATTTCTGGAGAAAGAGCTGCGCTTTCTGTTGTAGAAATAGTCTCTAATACCATTTCTTCCAATAGGTAGTAATGTTGGGTGCAGTTAAACTAAGGCTTCATATTTCTGAAGCATTTTTAAGGTCGTATATTCTAGAGCCTTTTGATGAGTTGCCTCAAGAACTACAAACGGAGCTTTTCCTGCGCGTTCAGCTTCTAGCCATCTAGAAATACATAAACACCATTTGGAGCCAGGTTTAAGGCCGGGAAAATTCCAATGAGGTAAGGGCGTAGAAAGATTATTTCCACGCCCTTTTGTAAAATTTAAAAAATCCTCAGTAACAATAGCACATAAAATGTGCGTTCCGGAATCTTCTTGAATAGTTGTGCAAAACCCGTCTCTGAAATATCCAGTAGGGGGATTGGTACAACAAGCTTCTAAAGCAGTTCCGAGAACATTTAATTTGTTACTTTCTGGCATTGCTAAAGTCCTGAGTCAGGTCTTCCTTTTAAACGAATGTCAATTCTCTTTTTCTTAGCGGTTAACCGCTTCATGACATCCATTAAATTTGAATCTTGCGTCTTTTTATAAATTTCGTTGATTTCTAAAATAAGTCTTTTTGCTTCACGCGAAGCCGTTACCCTATCACTGGTACTCATATGACTCATTTTGGCAGTTTCAAAATTTGATGCTTCTTCTAAAATGTCCATAAATATATTACGTTTGATCTTTTATAAAAGTAATTAAACAAAAAAATAATAGCAAGTATCACATATACATTAATAATACTTTAACACCACTATGATGCGCTAAATAATTGCAAACTTAATCTTAAATTACAAAATAGTATTAAAATGACCCTAATTTAGGGACATTAATTTTTAAAAATTAATTTTCAATCCCATGCTAACTAAGATGATTATTAACTAATTTTCTCAGTTCCTTCAGAGAAAGTCCCTATAAACCAAATGTTTAAAGGCACTTTAACTGTTACTAGCAAAAATGGTTCCGTACTATAAGAATTTTATGTTTTTTTCAAAAAAACCTATTTCATTTACAATTTAGGGTGACTTTATTACAGTTAACATGACAATTGTGGTACGAAATTGTCGGTTAGGGAGCCAAGCATTACTATTTGTTTTATACGGAATAAAGCAAATGATTTTGAAGATCTTCTTATCTATATTCTTTTTACTTAAAAACAATCTATTAAGGTATATGTCTATAAGAATCTTCTTTTCTTAGCATAATTTTAATTACTCAATCTCATCAACATCTTTTTTCAATAGTTATAAGAATTGGACTGTAATAAAATGCCGTAAAAAGTAAAGTAGACAGATTCTATATTACCAAGGAATTGATAATCATGCAACTAATTAATTGTGTTAATCATTACCTTTATACTCGTGAGTAAAATAGTATCCATATCTCTATCATTTGTTATTCTATTGCAAAGCTTTGGAATATGTCTCTATGATGTGTCTCAAATAGATGAATTCATAGAGCATGCTCAATTTCATAGTGAACAATATGGAGATAATGTTATTGTGTTCATTTCAAAGCATTATGGAGAATTAAAAGCAACTCATGACAAAGAGCACCAAGAAGAAAAGGAAGATCATGAACAGTTGCCATTTCAGCACCAGTCTCACTTTTCTTCTGCCACGACTTTTGTTCTGAACTCTATTAAAGAGGATTTAAAATCTCTTGAAGTTTCTGAGTACAAGTCACGTAATTTCTTTTATCAAGCACCTTCTTCATCACTTCATCTAGAAGGTATTCTTCAGCCGCCTCGGCTTTCGTAAAATAATCGTATTCATTTTATAGGTCCATTCACTAGAGTGAAACTTCGGACACTTAACGTTTATTATTTTATGAAAAGATGCTATCATATATCATTAATTTCAGCATAAAGAACAAGCTAATCGTTCTTTTGTTTACATCCTTTATTATAGGGTTTGGTTTATATTCATTAACACAAATACCTATAGGAGCAGTGCCCGATGTAACGAACAATCAGGTACAGGTTATTACCACTTCGCGTAATCTTTCTACGCAGGATATAGAGCAATTTATCACGTATCCTGTAGAGCTGGAAATGGCAAATTTACCGGGCGTACAAGAAATTAGGTCTATATCAAAATTTGGATTATCTGTCGTAACCATCGTCTTTGATGATGATATGGGTACATATTTGCCCAGGCAGCTTATTGCCGAGAAAATTAAATCGGCATCGGAGAAAATCCCAGAAAGTTTTGGAGTACCGGAAATGGGTCCCATAACCACAGGATTAGGAGAAATCTATCAATATATTCTAGATGTTAAACCGGAGTATAAGGGTCAATACAACGCAGAAGATTTGCGTACCATTCAAGATTGGGTCGTAAAGCGGCAGCTTTCTGGTATTCCAGGTGTTGTAGAAGTTAATACTTGGGGTGGATTCTTAAAGCAATACGAAGTAGCCATAAATACAGAAAAGCTCAATGCCATGAACATCACTGCCCAAGATGTCTTCAAAGCTGTTGAAATGAACAATAGTATTTCTGGTGGGGGATATATTGAGAAGGTTAATCAGGCTTATTTTATTAGGGGAGAAGGTTTGGTAACTTCTTTGAAGGATATAGGCGATATTGTGATTAAGAACGATGGGAACCTGCCAATTTACATAAAAGATGTTGCAGATGTTGGCTTTGGTAGCGCTACCAGATTTGGTGCTATAACCGGTAACGGAGAAGGAGAAAAAGTACTGGGGCAAGTAATGATGTTGAAAGATGCCAATTCTAAAAAAGTGATTGATGCCGTTCATGAACGGGTGGCTACCATTTCAAAATCGTTACCTGAAGGAGTGTACATCAATGCTTTTTTGGACCGTAGCGAACTTATTGCTAAAACTACTTTTACCGTATCTGAGAATCTTATTTTAGGATGTCTAATTGTAATTTTCGTTGTTGTTCTTCTGTTGGGGAACTTGCGTTCTGGGCTAGTGGTAGCTTCTGTAATTCCGCTTTGTTTGCTTTTTGCTTTATCACTCATGTATATTTTTGGAGTAGACGCCAATTTAATGAGTCTAGGAGCTATTGATTTTGGAATTATTATAGACGGGGCAGTAATTATAGTGGAGTTCATAGCCTTTAAGATTACTCAAAAGAAAGACGAGATTATTGGTGTCCCAAAAGCAGAACAACAGCTAATAAAGGATAGAATCACATTAAACGGGGCTTCAACAATGATGAATTCTGCCATTTTTGGGCAGTTGATTATTTTAATCGTATTTATTCCTATTTTATCTCTCTCCGGTGTAGAAGGAAAGATGTTCAAACCTATGGCCTTGACCTTTAGTTTTGCTCTTATTGGCGCAATGATATTGTGTTTTACTTATGTTCCTGTAGCAGCTTCTCTATTTTTGAAGCCCTCTATGGCATCGGATAAGAATATTTCTGTGCGTCTTATGAGATGGCTAAATTCAAAATACGAACCAGTCATTCATTGGGCTTTACATAGCAAGCGGATTGTTTTGGGTATTGCGGGCTTTTTATTGGTAATATCTGTGTATTTGTATTCTAGTATGGGAGGTGAATTTGTACCCACATTAGATGAGGGCGATTTTGTGATTCAGCCTGTGCTCAAAACGGGGACGTCCTTAAGTAATACAGTGAAAATCACAACCAAAATAGAGAATATTTTACTAGATAAATTTCCAGAAGTCAAACAGGTGGTCACGCGTATTGGTGCTGCAGAAGTGCCTACGGACCCCATGTCTATGGAAGAGAGTGATGTAATTATTGTTTTAAAGCCGAAAAGCGAATGGACTTCTGCCAATTCTAAGGATGAATTGGCGGATCTTTTTAAAGAAGCTCTGTCAATTATTCCGGGAATGGAAGTAGAATTTACGCAACCTATAGAAATGCGATTTAATGAGCTTATTACAGGAGTTCGTGCGGATATTGCCATCAAAATATTTGGCGATGACCTTGATATTCTAGCAAAAAAAGGAAATGAAATTGGTGCGTTAATCGAAAGTGTAGAGGGTGCCGCAGATATTTCGGTTGAGAAAATAGCGGGACTTCCTGAAATGAATGTGAAGTTTAACCGAGCCAAGATTGCACGGTACGGCCTAAATATTCAAGAGGTAAATGATATGATATCCATGGGGTTTGCAGGACGTAGTGCCGGAAATGTTTTTGAAGGCGAAAGACGTTTTGATCTCGTAGTTCGCTTGGACAAAAAATTAAGGCAGGATATAGACAACCTAAAAAATCTTTATATAGACTTGCCAAGAGGAGGCAAAATACCTCTAAGTGAATTGGCTGATATTACCTATCAAAAAGGTGCTGCAAAAATATCACGTGATGATACCCGGCGAAGAATTGTAGTGGGGATTAATGTACGTAACCGAGATTTACAATCCGTCGTAAACGATGTACAGCAACTAATAAGTGATAATATAACCTTACCCATAGGGTATTCTATAACCTATGGAGGCCAGTTTGAAAATCTTCAGAGTGCAAAATCTAGGTTATTGGTTGCGGTCCCTATCGCCTTAATTCTAATATTTGTACTCCTATATTTTGCATTTAAATCGGTTAAAGAAGCTTTAATGATTTATTCCGCCATACCTCTGGCAGCGGTGGGTGGCGTATTGTTGTTATGGATACGCGGTTTGCCGTTTAGTATATCTGCTGGAGTTGGTTTTATTGCCTTATTCGGAATAGCCGTTCTTAACGGAATTGTTTTAATAGAACATTTTAAAGAACTTAAAAAAGGGAATCAATTTAGTGATATTAATGAATTGATTAAGCAGGGTTCTAAAGATAGGTTGCGAGCTGTTTTATTGACCGCAATGGCAGCAGCTTTTGGCTTTTTGCCTATGGCTATTTCAACAAACGCAGGAGCGGAAGTTCAGCGCCCGTTGGCCACGGTGGTTATTGGAGGTTTAATTACAGCTACACTATTAACCTTGGTGGTATTGCCCGTTTTATATGCTTATTTTAATTCGCCCAAAAAAGGTGGGTTAACGGCCAAGGGAAGCAAACTTTCGGTCCTAACTACGCTCTTACTACTATTCACCATAAATAACAATGCGCAAGAAGCTCCCGTGGATTTGGAAATTTTGATTCCAATGGCCATGGAAAATAATGCAGGTCTTAATGCCAATAGGTTAGAAGTAGACCAATCAAATGCGTTAGTTAACAGTGCTTTCAGTTTTGATAAAACCCAGGTGTATTATGAGTTTGACGAGAATAATTTAGCATCAAACAATGAACCGTTACGAGTATATGGCGTACAGCAAGACTTTAGGTTTCCAACGGTTTATTTTTCAGAGAAAAAAGTAAACAAAGCTAGCTTGGCTTTGACTACAAGTTCTTATGATATACAAGAAAAAGGTTTGAAACGTAAGGTTACAGGTGCATATTATGCCTATCAAATTGCTCGTGAAAAGCAACGTGTCCTAGCTACGTTAGACAGTCTGTATGCTAACTTTTCTAGTATGGCTGCTAGACGTTTTGAACTGGGTGAAACCAATTATTTGGAAAAGATTACCGCAGCTTCAAAACAGAAGCAAATCAATATAAAATATCTTGAATCTCAACAGAACGTAGCATTGGCCTATGTAGATTTAATGAAGGTAGTACAGTCAGAGGAACCATTGGTGATTGCGAATGAAACTATTCTAAAAGTAGGTTTTAATTCCATTGACATAAGTACGAGTTCAGAATTAGACTATTACCAAAAAAGGATTTCCTTATTACAAGTAAAGTACGGTTTTGAAAAACAACGGCTGTTGCCGGATATAAGCTTAAATTATTTTCAAGGCACCAACTCCGGACTCAATAGTAATTTGTACGGATACCAAGTAGGATTAAAGATTCCCATTTTGTTTGGCGGGCAGGCGTATAAAATTAAAGCAGCAGGTTTTGCTAAGGAAATAGCCGCCGAAGAATATAACGAATATGAAATTCAACTGAAAGCAAAATACGAGACGTTAAAAGAGCAGATGGACCAATTGAAAAGTTCCTTGGATTATTACGAGCGAGAAGGAACCGTTTTGTCTGATGAAATCTTAAAAACAGCCAATGGAAGCTTTAAAAATGGCGAAGTAGATTTTTACCAATACATACAGAGTTTGGAAAGTGCTTATGAAGTAAAGCTAGATTATTTAGACAAACTAGAGCAATACAACCAAATAGTTATCGCCATAAATTACCTAACCCTTTAATACATGCATTATGCAACGTATCATATATAATATACTAACCTTAAGCTTATTCATTACACTCTTTAGTTGTGGCGAAAAGGAATCAGAAAACAGCAAAACTAAAAAGCAACAAGAGGAGACTGTAGACCATAGAATATTTGTTTCAAAAGCACAATTTAACGGCAGTAAAATGACGTTGGGTAACATAGAATCCATGTCTTTTCCCATAACCGTGAAAACTACGGGAATGATTGATGTACCGCCAGAAAACAGAGCGGTTGTTAATGCTACTAGAGGGGGGTATATTAAGACCGTTCCTTTGTTGATAGGAGATAAGGTGAATAAAGGACAGAAGCTGCTAACTATTGAAAATCCCGAGTTTATTACATTGCAGCAAGACTACATGGAAGTAAACGAAAGGTTAGGTTTTCTAAAATCAGAATACGAGCGACAAAAAACGATGATGGAGGAGAATATTACTTCTCAAAAAAGCTTTTTACAAGCACAGAGCAATTATAAAACCGCTGTTGCGCGTTATAATGGTCTCCGTAAACAATTGACGCTTTTAAATATTTCACCGTCGCAAGTAGAAAGTGGGAATATAAGTTCTGTAGTGTCAATTTACGCCCCAATTTCTGGAAGTATAACAAAGGTTAATGTGACTAGAGGTACTTATGTGTCACCAGCCACCTCTATCATGGAAATTATAGACAATGACCATATTCATCTAGAATTATCGGTATTCGAAAAGGATATTATGAAACTAAAGAAAGGTCAGGAAATCAATTTTAGGGTCCCAGAATCTTCAGCCAATGTTTTTAAAGCAGAAGTCCATTTGATCGGTACGGCTATTGAAGAAAATAGAACAATTAAAGTGCATGCACATCTTGAAGATGAAAAAGAAGCCAATTTCTTGACAGGGATGTTCGTAGAGGCTGAAATTATAACGGAAATATCTGAGGCCAACGCAATAGCTGAAACTGCAGTTGTTGCCATAGAAAACACTTATTCGCTATTAAAGTTAAATGAAGAAACGGATGAAGGCTATTATTTTGATTCGGTTTCCGTAAATGTGGGGAATACTTATGAAGGAAACATTGCCTTGATAGCAATGGATAAATTAACTAAGGAAGATAAAATTTTGACCAAAGGAACTTTTAATCTTATCGGAGGGGAATAGGTAGTCTTATGAATATTTAAAAATTTAGGATGAATGTTTTCCATCTACATAAGCCCAATGACCATTTTCTTTGCTGAAGTTTGAATTTTCATGAATGATGCCCATTTGACCGTTTTCGATATAGAAAGCTTTGAATTCTACAGTCCCTTCGGTATCTGCTGCGGTTCCTTTGGTTGTAATCAAAATTTCTAATTTTATCCAATTCACGGATTTAGCCCAAGCTTCTATCTGACGTTTTTCTCTTTTATTGGGGCGGGTAGTGCTATGGTGACTCTTTTGCAGGTATTCTATATTGGCCACTACAAAAGCACTGTAACGTGATCGCATTAAGGCTTCAGCGGTTTTGACATTTAAAATATCATTGTGAGCTTTTTGACAGCAATCAGTAAAATTGTTTTGAGGATTGCAGGGGCATTTCATATTAAACGAATTTAGAGGCTAAAACTACATTTTTTGAATGCTTTTTTAAAACGATGCATTATAGAATTTGTTTCCCTTTACATTTTAAGTTAAAGGTTGTTCTAATTTTACGATTATCGGTCAGATACTTTTTAAGCAGATGTAGTATATTAGCATTCTTCACTAAACTCAAACAAAATGAAAAAAATTCAAGTACTACTGTTTTGTCTTCTTATGGGCGCAGCATCATTGGTAAACGCTCAAGACACTTATGGCGGATTGGCTCTATATACTCTTAGAGATGATATGGCCTCTGATGCCAAAACTACTTTACAAGCTGTAGCAGATGCGGGTTATAAGTATATTGAAGCCGCAGGATATGATAATGGTAAGTTTTACGGAATGACTCCAGTTGAATTCAAAAAAGTACTTAAAGAAATTGGTTTAAAACCAATTAGTAGTCACCAGGCTACTGTGACTTTAGAGAATGCAGATGCTATGATAGCTGATGTTAAGGCTGCTGGGTTTAAGTATTTTGTTATTCCTATTCCACCAATGGGTCTTTTTACTTTTCAGGAAGAAGGTATGGTAATGGGTATGACAGGAGGCGCAGAAAACCTTGCAGGTATTTTAGATACACTAGGAGAGAAATGTAAAAAAGCGGGACTAAAATTACTTTATCATAACCATGATTTTGAGTTCAAGAAAGATGAAAATGGAGTAGTGGTTATAGATTACCTATTAGAAAACTGTAATCCAAAATTTGTAAACTTTCAAATGGACTTATTTTGGGTAACCAAAGCAGGTGCTGATCCAGTGGCATACTTCAAGAAGTATCCAAAAAGATTCAAAATTTGGCATGTTAAAGATATGAATGAAGATGGGTGGTTTGCTCCTGTAGGAACCGGTAGTATTGATTTTGGTTCAATTCAGGCACAAAAGAAACTGTCTGGTATGAAGTACTATATGGTAGAGCAAGATAAAACATTTACTATGGAACCTTTAGAAGCTATTAAAGTAAGTCATGAAGGCTTAAAGAAGTTTGGCTTTAATTAAGTTAAAACCTTTTAAATTTTAGAAACCACTGTCGTAAGGCAGTGGTTTTTTTATTTACATATGTTATTTAAGTAAAGTTTTGATTTTTTTATGTGAATACTTAAAGGTCAGTCTACTATCATAAGACTGAAAAATTTGTTAATAATTTCTGATATTCTAATTCTTTGTAAACCATTTGAAGCCATTAAATTTACATGCTTTTACAGCTATGAAAGAACTAGAAATAGGAGACAAATTATATAATACCAAACAAGAAGGGTTTAACGATTTTATACGGTATTCTTTTTCAGAAGTTGTGGAACTGACCAAAACTTTGGCAGTTTTAAGAAACGGAGTTAAGCTAATTAACCAGCCTAAAATTTCTTATATAACGGAGGGCATTGGTTATTCTGTAAATCGTCATAAAGGAGTCCATTGGCATTTGGTATCATTAGATGCCATTAGAACCGCACAAATTGAAAACGAGAAAATAGCCGCTCACGATTGGTTTGAAAACAAAGAGTTTTCACTTAAAGAAAAGCAATGGGTCTACAAGCAGTTTAAGAAATTGGGGGAATCCCAGTAACCCTTTTTTTTATCTCCAATGCTACTGAGCTTGCTCCAGTAAATCAATCAATTTCTTTCCAAATTCTTCACCAAGTCTTTTTAAGCCTTCTGCATTGTAGTGAATGTTGTCTTCGTGTTTTGGATAATCACTCCAATTAGGTCCCTCTGTAGTCGTTATCAATTTAGAATACCTATCAGATTCAGCGTATTGTTCCATAGCAGCTCTAATTTTTCCAGCACCACCATCAACACCATAAGTAGAGTTAATCTGACCAACAACCACGGGCATATTTTGCACGTCAAATTCATTTCTATAAGCGTTTACTAAAGCGGTTAAGTTTTGTAGGTAGCTATTTGCGGCAGCTTCTCTAAGAGTATCATGTTCTCCTTGAAACCAAAGAAGACCAATAATTTCATATAATTTACCTTGTTCTTCAAGAGCTAGGAGATTGTCCTTAATATGCTCTAAGTGCCAATTGTATAAAGGTCTTTCCCTAATTACTTCATTCTCTATTTCTGCAGCTTGTTCAGCAGACCAATTTGCGTTCCAGGCTCCATATAAAGAAGTACCCCCCATGGCAAGCTTAATAAATAAAAATTCTTTTTCAGGATATTTCTCGGCTAAGGTAGCTCCTGCTAAAAGTTCGGGGCCAAAGTGGTTCTTAAAATCGTAGTTATTACCTGTATAGTCGTAATAGGTAAGAGGACTCGGAGCATTATCTCTGTAGTTACTTAAAAATACAGTTTCTGATGCTTTTATTATTTGCCCTTTAGTTTGGTCGTCTAGGGCATCATAATTTCCGTGCCCACTCATATTTGATTGTCCTGCCAAAAGAACAACTTGTATTTTTTTCTCTACTATAACACTATCAAAAGGTTCTTCGATTGGTATTTCTTCTTCATTTTCTTCTGTAACTGTACTGTCAATAGTTTCTTCAGGTATTGGATTCTCTTCAGCTTCAGTCTCCTCTTCCTCAGCTTCTTCCTCAACCTCTTCTTTATCAATAGCAACAGTATCTTTAGTTTCTTGTATAGGTACGGTAATGCTTTTAATTTCATTTGGGGAACAACTGGAGATTAAAGTAACCAGTGCAAGCCATGCATATAATTTCATGTTGTGTCTCATTCTAACATTTTTTTAAAGTTCGGTAACTTGGGGTTATCAAAATAAATCAAGGCGTCATTTTTAACACGGTTAATATAGGCCTCAAATAATGTACGGTCATTTTTAGTTTAAGGATGTCAAGTATTCGTAAAACAATCTAACATGAATTTTATGAACGGTTAGAAACGATAGGTTTCTTTGATTTGAGTAACTTGCTTTTAATGAAAAAAAGAAAATTAAGTATTAGCGATGGTCTGTTATTTATTTTTGTTCTCTTGTTAATTATACCACAAACAAGAAAGCCCATTCAGGTTGCTTTGAATAACATAAAAATGCAATTCTTTTCTCCGTCAGCGCTAGAAGAGGAAGACCAAATCTTATTACAACCATTTTTGTATCAGGTAACTGCTTTGGACGGCACAGCCTCATCGATAGAAATAGGTAAGGATAAAGTAACTTTTATTAGTTATTGGGCCACGTGGTGTCCACCCTGTATTGCCGAAATGTCCAGCATCCAAAAGGTATATGATGATTATGGGGATTCGGTACAATTTATCTTGTTGACTAACGAGGAACCTGAAGTTGTGAAGAACTTTTTAAACAAGAAGAGATATACTTTACCGGCATATATCCCTAGAATGCAAGCGCCTAAAGAACTTAAAGAGAAAAGTATTCCTACCAACTTTATCATAGATAAAAGCGGAAAGATTGTCATAAAGGAGACCGGTTCTACGGATTGGAATGCTAAAAAATTCAGACTAATTTTAGAGGAACTTATTGCGTCTTAGTCTTTAAAACTATAATTAAGCCTTCTGTTCACTTTTAAGAGGTTGTTTATAATGTAGAAAGAAGTTAATCCAAATATTTCTAGATAAACGTAGAATTATTGGTAGTACCAATATCATTTCTACAACTATAACTAAAAATGTGGTTAAAAGACTCAGATGAAGAATAAAAAAACAAAGAAATAGGGCAATACTTGCAAAAAAGAGCCCCACAGGGTAACTAACATACATTGCTCCATAAAAGAAAGAAGGTTCTATTTTGTACTTTGTGTGACAGTGGCTACAGCGTTCTTCCATTTTTAGAGTACTAGAAATTTGATAAGGATTGGGTTCCTCATACATACTTTCTTTTTGACAAACAGGGCAAGTTCCCGTAAATATGCTGTAAATCTTTGTCCCTTTTAAAAATTCCATATCCTCTTTTTTTAGATAGTTTGAAATTTGATGATTTTATAATCTCACTTTTGAAACGAATAACGATTAGCTAGTTATTCAATCACCGTGCAAATTTAAAGCACATGAGATGTTGAGCACTTATAGACTTATCGCAGCTTTTTGTACTTTTAGGACATAATTTGCTTTCATGAAGGTTTTGCCAATATTACATATAGAACAGTTTGAGGCTGAAAATGCAACGGTTGAGTTTTATAGTAATGATTTAGCCACTCATTTAAAGAATAATGAAGCAATTGTACATAAGTCTCATAAGCACGATTTTTACTTATGTGTCCTATTCCTAAAGGGGAGTGGTGCGCACGAAATAGATTTTACTTCATACCCTATAAAAGAAGGGAGTTTATTTTTTCTAAAACCAGGGCAAACTCATAGTTGGAATTTTGATTCACCTGCTGAAGGTTATATTTTCTTTCACACACAGTCTTTCTTTGAGTTGAGTATTTCTGATGTTAAGGTTAATCAATTTCCATTTTACTATTCATATAAGAACCCGCCTAGCCTCAATCTATCACCTGTAGAACTTCAAAAAATAGCTAGTCGTTTTGATGAAATTAATGTAGAGTATAATATTAATGTCGTTTATAAGAAACAAAAATTAGCAAGTCTCATTAATCTTATATACATAGATTTAAGTAGAATTTATACTGTTTATGATATAGCTGAAAACTCACTTTCAACTACTTATCTAAAGATACTTTCTGACTTGGAACGGGCTATTGAAGTATTTTATAAAACAGAAAAGCAGGCTCACTTTTATGCGGACAAATTGAACATTACTACAAAGCATTTAAACCGGGTAACGAAG
Source organism: Zobellia barbeyronii (assembly GCF_018603515.1). Classification (GTDB taxonomy): domain Bacteria; phylum Bacteroidota; class Bacteroidia; order Flavobacteriales; family Flavobacteriaceae; genus Zobellia; species Zobellia barbeyronii. The sequence continues at coordinate 165,892 of NZ_JACATN010000002.1, read as the reverse complement.
AGTACTTTGGGAAAGACCACAACGGAATTAATTCAGGAACATATTCTCTTAGAAGCAAAACGACTTATAGTACACTCTGGGAACTCCTTATCTCACGTTTCTGAATTGCTGGGCTATGAGGATTATGCCTATTTTTCACGAATATTCAAAACAAAAGCGAAGATGACACCCTTAGAGTTTAGAAAGAGGTATTTGTAGGTAATACATTGTATTTAATGTTCTTATGTATTTTTGTTATTATTTTAAAATTTCTCAAAAACACCTAATCCAAAAAGGGCGAAGTCATATTTTACAGGGTCTATCGGGTCCAGTTTTCGTAAGTTTTTATCCAGTTCGGCAAGAGCTTTGGCATCATTTTGTTTGCGGGTAAGTAGCTTCAATTTCCTGCCTACATTTCCAGAATGAACATCTAAAGGACATGATAGTTGACTGGGAGTAATAGTTTTCCAAATCCCAAAATCTACAGAGGTAGTATTGGGCCTTACCATCCATCGTAAAAACATATTAATGCGTTTCGCAGCAGAACCCTTCAAAGGGTCGCTTACGTGTTTTTGGGTTCGTGAAGGATGTGGTAGTTCAAAAAATATTTTCTTAAAGCCAGAAATAGCAGTTTGCATGTTTTGTCCTGTAGCGTGCTTAGCAAAAACAGCTTCCAGTCCGTCATGATTAATATAGATATTTTGAAGGCTTTTTATGAAGTAGCCTAAATCCTCACCATTAAAAGTTCGGTGTACAAATGTAGATAGCTCTTCATTGTTATCCTCTGTATATTCTAGGACGTAATCGTAAGGTGAATTGCCCATGAGATCCATAAGTTTATTGGCATTGTTAATAATGCTCTTACGATTACCCCAAGCAATGGTTGCTGTAAGAAATGCGCTTATTTCAATATCTTCTTTGCGAGAGAATTTATGGGGAATTTGAATGGGGTCCGTCTCCAAGAACTTTGGATGCTCATATTCTAATACCTTGGCGTCCAAAAATTGCTTCAGTTCGGTGCGGTTCATTCCGTGTAAAAATTAAGTAAAATTAGCTTAGAGTTCCGGAGTATCAAGAACCACTTGTTTATTGACGATTAAGCCGTCTACCATGGTCAGCTTCCTGTCTGCCATGTCTGCCAACTGCTCATTATGAGTAACTATAACAAACGTTTGTCCAAATTCATCACGCAGCTCAAAGAAGAGTTTATGAAGATTATCGGCGCTTTCAGAATCTAGGTTTCCGCTAGGCTCATCGGCAAAAATAATAGAAGGGTCGTTTACTAATGCACGTGCCACTGCTACACGTTGTTGTTCTCCACCAGAGAGTTCGTTAGGCTTGTGATTATATCGTTCGGATAACCCTAAAAAATCTAATAATTGCTTAGCTTTTGCTTCGGCCTGAGCTTTAGGTGTGTTTTTTATAAAGGCAGGAATGCAGACGTTTTCAAGTGCTGTAAATTCTGGAAGTAACTGATGAAATTGAAAAATAAAACCAATATGTTCATTTCTAAACTTCGCCAAATTTTTATCGGACAGTGTGGTTACTTCGGTACCGTTAATCAAAAGCGCGCTATCAGACGGGTTAGATTGAACGTCCAAAGTACCTAAGATTTGTAATAAAGTCGTTTTTCCTGCTCCTGAGGCACCAACAATAGAAATAACTTCTCCTTTTTTAATATGAAGGCCTACGCCTTTTAGAACTTCTAAATCGCCGTAAAACTTTTTAATATTATTGGCCTTAATCATATATTTTGATTCTTAATCCGTGTGAATTTCATCGAAAAAACTAATACGAAACTTTCTTGGATGGTAAAAGTAATGAAAATTGATGTTTACAGACAGATGTGTTGAGAAGCTGTTTTTGACACAAAAAGATTAAATTGGCAGATTGGTATAGAAAGCTATACTTTTGTTCACTATTTTTGCACATACAATAAACAAAACAAGAAACCTTTATGGTACCTTATAAAAATTTTGAGGAATATAATATGGAAATCACAACGGAGGTCAAAGACCGTTTTTCAAAAATTATAGATGGAATAGGAGAGGATGTCACTCGAGAGGGTTTGGTGAAAACACCTGAAAGAGCAGCCAAAGCTATGCTTTTTCTAACGCAAGGCTACCAACAAGATGCTGTAGAAATTCTTAAAAGCGCCATGTTCAAAGAAGATTATGATGATATGGTCATCATTAAGAATATAGAATTGTATTCGCTTTGCGAACATCATATGTTGCCTTTCTTTGGTAAAGCACATGTGGCATACATTCCAAATGGTCATATTGTAGGTTTAAGTAAGATTCCACGTGTGGTAGATGTTTTTGCGCGTCGTTTGCAGGTACAAGAACGTCTTACGCATGATATTCTGGAGTGTATTAATAGTACTTTAAAGCCTAAAGGTGTTGCGGTAGTAATAGAAGCATCGCATATGTGTATGATGATGCGTGGGGTTCAAAAGCAGAATTCTGTCACCACAACATCCGGATTTAGAGGGCAATTCGAAAAAATTGAAACTCGGAATGAGTTTTTAAAATTAATAAGCTCAGATTTATCTTAAGAACTTTTTAAATAATGCCCCTTCTAAAGGGGTGTTTTCTTTGGAATATTTTTTGGCATTCTTATTGCTTTTAGTAATAAGAATAAACACTTTCCATTATGTCAAAAGATAAAGACGAAAAATATAAAAAACTACTCATAAGCTTGCTTTTTGATGGCATAGGCATGCTTTCGTTTGCCATTCCGTTTATAGGTGAATTTTCTGATATTGTTTGGGCGCCGCTAGCTGGTTGGCTCATGACCCGTATGTACAAAGGGAAAATTGGACAGGGTGCAGGTATCGTTACTTTCTTAGAAGAGATTATTCCTGGTTTAGATGTCATACCCACTTTTACGCTCATGTGGCTGTATACCTATGTTTTCAAAAAATCTAAAGAAACGGAAACAATAGAGGTTAGTGCTTAATTCTTTCTTTACGACATTAAATTCTCTGTATGGTTAGTTTTTATGCAGCACTATATATGCCTATGAATTCTGTAGGTTTTTAAATATCCTTAAAAAACAATTAAATTTAGGACATAGCACAGAGGGATATACTAAATATCTATAACTTTGAGTGTAATCCAGACCTAAATTTTATGCAAAGAAGAAAGTTCATAGGGAAAGCAGCACTTGCATCCTTAGCAAGTATTGTTGGAGCTGATATTGTGTATGGCTCAAAAATGGCAGAGAATTATATTCCATTGGCGCTGCAAGACCCGGACCCTTTTAAATTATTCAATAAAGACAAGGAAATGGTTGTTTTGAACGACAAGCCATGGAATATGGAGGCTCAGGCCCATTTGTTAGATGATAAAATCACGCCTAACAAGTATATTTTTGTTCGTAATAACGGACTGATACCGGAAGAAATAGACGTAAATAACTGGACACTTACCATAGACGGCGAATCTGTCAAGGAAAAGAAAACCTACACCTTAGACGAGCTTAAATCAAAATTTAAACAACATACTTATCAGTTAACGCTAGAATGCGGAGGTAATGGCAGAAGTGAGTTTGATCCACCAGCCAAAGGAAACCAGTGGACAATAGGAGCTGTTTACTGTGCTAGTTGGACGGGTATTAGACTTCGTGATGTGCTTGAAGATGTTGGTATAAAAGATGATGCGGTATATTTTGGTTATCACGCTGCAGATATTCATTTAAGTAGAGACCCTGCAAAAGAGCCCATTTCGCGAGGTGCGCCAATGGCAAAAGCACTTCAAGATGAAACTATATTGGCATTTAAAATGAATGGGGAAGATATTCCTTTGGCGCACGGTTATCCACTTCGTGTGGTTGCTGGGGGGTGGCCAGCTTCGGTTTCCGGTAAATGGTTGCAGAGAATAAGTATTAGAAATATAGTGCATGACGGTACTAAAATGACGGGTACCGCATACCGTGTTCCTTGTAAACCGGTTGCTCCTGGTTCTAAAGTAGCAGATGAGGATATGTGTATCATAGAATCTATGCCGGTAAAATCATTGATTACCTACCCAAAATCTGGCGCCACTATTTCTAAAGGAAAAACATTGACTATTAGAGGCCATGCATGGGCAGGTGAGTTGCAGGTTGCTAAAATGGAGTATTCCATAGATTTCGGTGCTACTTGGAAAACATGTATGCTAGATAAACCTGCTAACCGTTTAGCATGGCAACATTTTTCTGCAGACGTAGATTTTCCGCAAGAAGGGTACTATGAAGTTTGGGCAAAGGCCACCGATTCTAATGGTGTTGCTCAACCTATGTTACTTCCTGGTTGGAATCCAAAAGGATATTTAAATAATGCTTGTCATAGAATAGCTGTAAAAATCGCATAGATGAAAAAGCAAAATCATGACAAACTAAAAAAGGATTTTAGGAGTTTCTATAAAGTACTTATGATCGCTTGCGCTAGTATTGGTGTTTTCGTCGTTGCGCTAATGTATTTGATAAAAAATCCTGATGTATCTATTTTCAAGAGTTCTGAGCCCAATTCAGAAATAGTTGCTGTGCCTGTTGAAGAAGAGGGTTTAGATAAAGTAGAAAACGGCATTCACGTGCGTACCGGTTTTGTTGAAGCTCCTGGAATGATGGAGACCGTTCAAAATTGCACCAATTGCCATTCTGCCAAACTTGTCATTCAGAACAGAATGAACAAAGAGCGATGGAAATCAACAATTAAATGGATGCAAGAAACCCAAAATTTATGGGACTTAGGAAAAAATGAAGATATTATCATAGATTATCTGGTTACGAATTACCCACCTCAAAAGAAGGGGAGAAGAGAGGTTCTTTCTAATATTGATTGGTATGAATTGAAAGATTAAGTTTCCTTTTTCGACTGATATGATAAATGCCTTTAGCAATGGAAAAATACTTTAATGCATTTCTAGATTCCCTAATGGGGACTCTTAATTGGACATGGAAATCTATCCTGTTTGACGTGCCTTGGTATACCAATTATTTCTGGGGAATTATAGTGCTTTCTGTATTGGTTTGGATTCTTGAAATTTCTTTTCCTTGGCGTAAAAATCAGGCGGTATTTAGAAAGGATTTTTGGCTGGATGCTTTTTATATATTTTTCAATTTCTTTCTTTTTGTAATTGCTATAAGTGGATTTTATAAATTATTGGAGTTAATGTTTTTAGATATCGGAATACCATCTGATACTTTAACTCTTATCAACCTGCAAGAGTGGCCTCCATTTTTGCAATTATTAGTCTTTTTTGTGCTACTAGATTTTGTTCAATGGTTTACACATATGTTACTCCATAGATATGCTTTTTTATGGGAGTTTCATAAGGTTCACCATAGCGTAAAAGAAATGGGTTTTGCAGCCCATATGCGGTACCATTGGATGGAGAATTTATTTTACAAGCCCCTTAAAACTTTTGCAGTAATGGTGTTGGGAGGTTTTGAACCTGAGCAAGCTTATATTGTTCATTTTTTCGCTATTGCAATAGGGCATCTTAATCATTCTAATATAAAACTTACTTGGGGTCCTTTAAAGTACATTTTTAATAATCCGGTCATGCATTTGTACCATCATGCGTACGAGCTTCCGGAAGGAAAGAAGAATGGTGTAAACTATGGCATTAGCCTAAGCTTGTGGGATTATATCTTTAAAACTGATTATATCCCAGAAGATAGTGGTTTGGTTCCATTAGGGTATGAAGGTGATGATGAAATGCCTACTGGTTTTTTTGGTCAGCTTTTTCATGGTTTTCGATATAAAAAGAAAAACAAAAAGCCTTTAGTTTAAACTAAAGGCTTTTGAATTGCATTATAATTTATAGACTATTCCACTACTACCGTGAATGTCTGTGCAATGTCAGTTTCTCCACCTGCATCAGCTAAAGTACCGTCATTTGGTTTTGTAGGTTCATGACGTAAAGTTACTTGGATGGTTCCTTCACCAGCATCTCCTGTAACTAGTGTAAATGATAAGCCAATTGGGTTTCCATCACCATCAGTATCGCCATAAGTTGTTGATGCTATTGATCCACTTACGTTAAAGAAAAACTGGTGCTCATCAGATTCCTCAGCTACTTCTTCGGTAATATCTTCTGCTGGAGTTTCTGTTTCGTTCAATAATTCTATAGAACCGGTGTATGTTGTGTTTGCCGCTAGGTTTTCGACTGTGATTACGGGTGAATTTGGTCCATCACCATCTAAATCTTGAGATTGAAGGGAAACAGTATCTCCGTTTTCGCTTAAAAGGCTAATATTCATTGTGGTAATAACCTCTTCTTCATCAACAGCTTCAGGTGTGTTGTCGTCACTAGAACATGATGTTGCTACTGATGCTATTAAGCTTAATGCTAAAATTGTTTTCAAAATTTTGTTTGTTTTCATAGTTGTCATTTTTAGGTTAAATTATATTAATAGTTAAAAATTAGGCGTAGACTTACGTTCCTACCCATGTCGTCTACAAAATATCGTTGACGATTTAAGTAATCACGATAATTAGTATTCAATAGATTGGTAGCACTTAAGCCTACAGTTAAATCATTTTTGTTTTTAAGTGTAAAAGAAGCCTCTGTATTTAAGGATAAAAGGTGATAAGCATCTGGAGGAGTATTAATATCTAAAACCACGTTTTCTTGTAGTTGTGGCGAAAATACCTCTATATTAGAAGGGTATCTGGTTTGTTTAAACACATACTGACTTTCTAGATTTACCAGAAAATTATTCCACTTAGGATTTGTATAGGTAATGCTATTGGTGAAATTTGCGGCAGGCATATTTATTAATGGAACATCTGTTTCAATATCTGTTCCCTTTACCCAAGCAAACTTATGGTCTGTTCTAATATTAGAAGACCAGTTATTGTAAACTGAAGTGTCAACTCCTAATAAAACAGCATTTGTCTGACGATAAGCCCATACAGGAAAAGCTCCTCTAATGGTAAATTCTACACCTGTTGGTTCTAGAACTATGAAATCATCAATACTATTTAGGTATGGTGCTAAGGAATATCCCCATGTGCCGGTGTTCCGCTCTAAAGAAGCTGAAAACTTAGATGATGTTTCGCTCTTTATTCTTAAGTCTCCAAGTTCTATGCGTGCGGCCGAATGATGAAGGCCATCACTAAATAATTCTGATGGATTAGGAGCTCTTTGTGAAAAGGCATAATTAAATCGTAAATGGTCATTTTCATTAATTTCATAGTGAAAACCTGCAGTTCCAGAAAAATTATGGTAGTCAAAAACCGGATTTGTAAGCAGTTGTGTTCCTAAATCTTCCAGAACTATATTGGCATAATCTACATCGTATCCGCGTTCTTCCCAACGAGATTCTCTATAGAATTTCTTCGCATCAATTCTACTAAAGTCATATCTTGCTCCTGCATCTATTGTCCAATCTGTATTTAGTTCATAACTTCCAATTGCAAAAAATCCAAAATCATACTTATCGTAATCGGGAATTAACCTTCTTACCCCTGTATCCGGATTTGCAAAATTGGATTGAAATCTACCTAAACCGCCAACTTTTATATGTAAACCTTGTTTTGCATCAAAAGTTAAGTTCGATAGAACAGAATGCGTAGTTAATTGAAGGTCTAGAGAAGCCTTGTCAACATCATCTCCTACACGGATATCATACTCAAATCTCCTGTTTTTTTGAAAATCATACTGAATCGTCCATTTTCCAAAACCTTCAAATCTTCTGTAGTAACTTAGTTTTGCTAAATGATGAGTTACCTCTTGGTTAGGTTGGGTGATGTCATACGTGAAATCATTAATAATACTAGGTGTTTGACTGTTAATAGAAAGTATCAAATCATCTATATTTCCAATATGCGAGGCTCTTAATATTCCTACTTCTGAATTAAAATAGGAATAATAGCCTTCCCAGCCCTGAACAAAATCTCGCTTACCAAAATTTAGAGATAGGCCACTTTCTTTTATGCCTGTATTAGACAGAAGATAATCTGGAGCTTCTAAATCACCAAGTATTTTATATGAGCCTTGAGCCTTAATGTATAGACCGGATTTATATGACTTGGTCAATGATGATGTTATGTTGCCACCCCGCCCATTAGAGGAAAGATTCAGTTGGGTTTTGCCAAATAAAGAATCTGTTCTTACGACCGGTAAAGGCTCTAAAACAATAACCCCGCCAATGGCATCACCGCCAAATTCAATAGCCGCCGCACCTTTAATAACGCTAATGTTTTGGTTCGCGTTTACATCTACATTGGGTGCATGTTCTTCTCCCCATTCCATGTCTTGCATCCTAACATTATTGTTAAGGATTAAGATTCGGCTACCGTTTAACCCTTGAATTATGGGTTTTACAATGTTACCTCCAGTATTTAAGGTAGATACTCCAGGAATCTTTTTTAAGGCATCACCTAAGCTATTACCGCTATTGCGTTCCAAATCTTGCATGGAGAGAATATTTTCTTGTCCAGAATTTGTGTTTTTAGGAACATTGCCAACCACTTTTACTTCTTTCAGCTCCTCTAAGTGATGTTCTAATCTAATTTCAGAATAGGTATCGCCATTTATGGTGATAGTTACAAATTTGGTAGTACATTCTGGATGTGAAATTTCTAATTCCAACACTCCATTACAGAGGTTTTTGAAATTAAATTTTCCATTCTCATCGGATACTGTGGAGACATTTTTACCGGTAATACTAATAGTAGCATCACTCAACGCACTGTTGTCGTGGAAATCTACTATTTCTCCTAATAATATTGAATTGCAATCTTGAGCACAAATAGTTGAACTACAGAAGATTGCGAAAACATATAAATAATATTTCATTATATAAGTTTAGCGCAGATAGATATCGATTTAGAGATATAAATCGATTTATTTTTTTCAATGTGGAGTCCTAGCTTTGAAAAGGAGGGGGTCTGCCAAATTGGGCATATGGAAAGAAAAATGAAGGTGCATCAAAAACTAAAGACACAATTTTTCTATCCGCGTAAATAATAAGCGGTAAAAGAATCAATACCAAGAAAGCAACAAGAGTAAATTCAGAATTCTGATTCTGAATAGCTATATCGCAAATACTACAATTTTCTATAGAATCATCTGGGCTATCTTGATGAGTGTAGACGTGAAAAGAGGTAACCTTAATTAGCATAAGGCTAAACAATATAAATACGGAAAAATAGGTATATATTGAATTATTCACAGTGCTAAAATACTAAAAGAAGTAGAACTGAATGTTAAAGAAGACCTAACAAAAGCATTTAAAATAAAAAACCCAGTCCAATTCTTTTAAGCATCTTTTTTTCAAATGCCCAGAAGAATTTGAATTGTCCAAATAACCAGCCATAAATTACTAATAACACCTGATAAAAAGGAAAAATGATGAGAATTCGCAAAATCCAGTATAATGTTGTTCCCCACCATGCATCTGGAAAATTGGCTTGCTGTAAGCCAATTAAATTTAAAAAAGGTTTAGCCACAAGAACCGAAGAGGAGCCTGTAATGGAAAATACAATAAAAATAATGGTTAATTGAAAATTACTGGTAACGCCCCAGCGCTCTTTTAATTTTTGCATGATAATTATTGAAAGCGGCAAATATACTTTTTATATACGGGGTATGAAAGGTCCTAAGCGCTGATTGTATTTTCGTTGAAAATAAATAAAGTAATTATAGAGTTTATAATTCACTTCATAACCATAATCCGTATTGGGTTCGTAGTTTATTTGTTGCTCGTAAAGATTGGGGTCGTAACGCATAGGCTGCATTACTTTTAGGTTGTAATTGGCAACAAAAATCTGATTCCGACTTTCCATGTATGATTGTGAATAGAAATTGCGTGGTTTTGCAATACTCTGTAACCAGAAATTGAATCCTGGTTCAATGATTATAATCTCATATTCTTTAGCGTCGCTAGCAATTGTAATAGTGTCTCCTTCCTTTTGTTGAAAGGCGGCTTTTTCTTCATCAGAAATAGCAACAGCTTCTTTTGTACTGGAGCAACTACTCGCAATCAACAAGGTAAAAAGGCTAAGTGTTCCTAAAACTAAACATATCTTTTTCATAATCTGATTCTTAGTAGTATCGCAGCGACTGTTATACAAATTACAAAAAAAAGCCACTTGAATTAACAAGTGGCTTCAGTATAATATTTTATAATCTAGTTTTTACTTTCCAAAAAGACCACCTAAAAGGCCGCCAATACCACCTTTATTGCCACCAAGAGCCATAGAAGCAACATCGTCAAGAATACTACCATCACCATCAGAATCTAAAAACGATTCAATTAGAGACTGCTGTTGGTTGCCAGAGTCACCACCGCCCATAAAGCTACCTAGTAGATTTCCAATTCCGTTGGAATCGCTAACATTCTGTTCTTTTGATTGTTTACCTAAAAACCCTAAAAGAATAGGGGCAGCTACTTTTAATATAGTAGCAACAGAACCTGCGTCCATTCCAGATTTTTGACTTAACGCATTTTCTACAGTTGCTTGTTTACCGCCAAGAACGTGTCCTAATATTCCGGCGCCATCATCCATTACAGATTGATCTACGCCACCACTAAAAAGGCCACCAAGGTTATCTAAGATGCCTCCATCATGTTTTCCTGAAAGAGCACTCATTAATCCCTGTGCACCTTCTGGTGAAGCTGCGTTCTTTTTCATTGCTCCCATTAAGATTGGCAAAGCCATACTTAATACGCTACCTGTTTGATCGGTAGAATTACCGGTTTGGCTGGCTACGCCACTTATTAATTGTTTGCCCATTGGGCTGCCTAATAGGTCTAATAATCCTGACATAATGTTTAATGGTTTATGTTTGTTTAACAATTTACGAAAAAGTTTCTGTCAAAAATGAGAAATATTGAAAAGAACTCTTAAAATGACTGATCTTAATCTGATTAATTTAATTTTATATTATTTTGATTAACAGGTTTTTATCAAAAAAAATAGCTTGATAAAATGAGAGAAAAAAATCTACTGCTTACTGAGGATATCCTAAAAAACCTCGCTAAACAGTAAATTGTTCAACGAGGTTTTCTTTAAGGTATTGTATATGTCCTATTTTAAAAGGGTAATGATTTGTTCTGCTAACTCTATTCCTATTCTGCTTTGAGCTTCTCCAGTAGCAGCCCCAATGTGTGGCGTCATGGAAATGTTGGGGTGCATAAGTATTCTGATTTCCGGTTTAGGTTCGGACTCATAAACATCAAGACCGGCAAAAATAACATTGCCGTTCTCTAAAGCATCAACAAGGGCAACTTCATCCAAAACACCTCCTCGGGCAGCATTTATAATACCAACACCGGGCTTCATCAATTCAAATTCTTCTTTCCCAAGAACATAGTTCTTTTGTGCGGGAACATGAAGGGTAATGAAATCTGAAGTAGATACCAATTCTTCTTTGGTTTGCGATTCAAAATTGAACGTCACCGCTTGCCCATCAAAAAAGGGAACTTCAATAGAAGCTTTTTCTAGGTAAGGGTCATGGTAAATAACTTTCATGCCAATTCCCAAAGCTATTTTTGCCGTAGCCTGTCCTATCCTCCCAAAACCGATAATCCCTAAAGTCTTTCCGCGGAGTTCCGTTCCTGACCCATAAGATTTCTTCAGTTTCTTGAAATTGCTATCGCCTTCAAGTGGCATGTTTCTATTAGCATCGTGCAAATAGCGAACACCACCAAAAAGATGTGCAAAAACAAGCTCTGCTACCGATGAAGAAGATGCTTCAGGCGTATTAATGACAAATAAACCTTTTTTCTCAGCATATTCCACATCAATATTATCCATACCAACACCACCTCTTCCAATAAGTCTAAGGTTAGGGCAATTGTCAATAAGGTCTTTTCTCACTTGTGTAGCACTTCGTACCAATAATCCGGCTATTTCGTTTTCATTTATGAAATTTTGTAACTGCTCTTGGGCTACCGTAGTAGTTAGTACTTCAAAACCTGCGTTTTCGAGCGCTTTAATACCCGACTGGGCAATTCCATCATTTGCAAGTATCTTCATTCTATTCGGAAAATTTATTAGTGTTGCTATTACTCAAAAAGAGTCCGTTAGCCTTGTGCCAACGGACGCATTTTTTATTATTTAGTGAATTATGGTAAAAAAGTAATTTTACCCTTTTCTTTCCATTTCACTCATGATATCTACTAAGACGCCAACACTTTCTAATGAAAGAGCGTTGTACATAGAGGCGCGGTATCCACCAACAGAACGGTGACCGTTAATGCCATTAATGCCAGCTTCTTTACATTGGGCATCAAAAGTATCTTTTAATTTGTCGTTAGCTAAATTGAAAGTAGCGTTCATTATTGATCTATCTTCTGTCTTGGCAAAACCTTTAAACACAGGATTTAAATCAATTTCAGAGTAAATTAATCGTGCTTTCTTCTCGTTAATTTCTTCAATAGCGGCAATACCGCCAAGATTTTTCAACCATTCTAAAGTTAGCATAGAAGTATATACTGCAAAAACAGGAGGTGTATTGAACATGCTGTCTTTTGAAATATGCACTTGGTAATCTAGCATGCTAGGAATTTTTCTAGATACTTTTCCTAGAACATCATCTTTTACGACTACTAGCGTTGTTCCTGCTGGCCCCATATTTTTCTGCGCTCCAGCATAAATCAAATCAAATTGAGAAAAATCCATTTGACGCGAGAAAATATCAGAACTCATGTCACATATCAACGGCACATTGGTCGTTGGGAATTTTTTCATCTGCGTACCAAAAATGGTATTGTTAGAGGTAACGTGAAGGTAATCTAGGTCTTCAGGAACTGAATATCCTTTTGGAATATAATTGAAATTTTCATCTTTAGAAGAGCCTACTTCAACAATCTCACCAAACATTTTGGCTTCTTTAATTGCTTTTTCGCTCCAAGTACCTGTGTTAAGGTATCCTGCTTTTTTCTCTAATAGGTTATAGGCCGTCATTAAAAATTGCATGCTGGCACCACCTTGAAGAAATAGTGCTGTATAACCTTTTCCTTCAAGACCCAAAAGCTCAAGAGCAAGGCTACGAGCTTTTTCAATGACTTCAACAAAGTCTTTGCTTCTATGAGAAATCTCTATAAGGGAAAGTCCAGAACCGTTAAAGTCCATTATGGCTTCAGAAGATTTTAATAATACTTCCTGTGGCAGTATGCTAGGTCCGGCGCTAAAATTATGTTTTTTCATAAGAATTGTAAAAAAAATTAAGTGGTAAAGGTCTTGAATTTAAGGGGAAACAGGGCTAGTATTAACAAAAAATTCTATCAGTTTTTTAACAGGAAATCAACAGTGTCTACATTATCTGCATAGTCAGCAAGTGAGGGTTGTTGGGTCTGTCCAAAGGTTATTTCTCCCTCAACAATATTTTCACTAACAATACATTGCAGCTCATTGGCATCTGCAGTAAGGCGTTCTTTTAAAAGATTTAAACTCTCATAGCGCTCATAAAATAGGGAGGCGATAGGGGAGGAATAGCTTTTATCTTCTTTAAGAATCAGGAAGCCGTTATCTAATATCTTGAATTCTGACATCAGATAAACTGCTTTATTGTAATCATAATTATTAGAATATTTTACCTGGTCTACAATAGGGTGGTAGGAGTAAACAGCCTTAAAAAGCGTATCAAAATCATACGATTTTGGAACAAAAACTTTACTAACACTACGACATCCTAGTCCATAATACCTGAAAATATCCTCACCCAGAGCATTCAACTGTTCTTCTGATTCGTTTCCGGTCAATACAGCAATAGAGTTCCTGTTTTTTCTAATAATGTTGGGCACTTTATTAAAGTAATGCTCAAAATAACGCGAAGTATTGTTACTTCCTGTAGCTATAACTGCATCAAAACCTTCCATTTTACCATCTGCAATTTTAATGGTGTCTTTAAAAGCAGGTTCTATGGAAGATAGGTAATCTTTTATAAATAAGATTAGTGCGTTGTCATTAGAAGACAATTTCGCAAAAACTTTGTTACCGGTTATAAGTACACATAGCAAATCATGAAAACCAACTAGCGGAATGTTTCCTGCCATGATCAATGCCACGGTTTTTGGTTTATTCTGACTTAAATTATAGGGTTCCAACCAAGCAGAAAGTTGTTCTTCCGTTAGTAATTCTCCCCAACTTTTGATAGCATGGGTGACATTTTCTCTAGTAAACCAACCATTTTTGTGTTTGGAAAGGGTGACGGCTTCGTCTAATTTGATAGACCATTCGTCATTTGGTGTTTCCAATGTAACAAACTCTCTAAGAAAGTGGCCGAGTTTAACAAATGCAATAAAAGTTTTGTGATGGTCGTTCATATATTTGTTCAAAATTGTATTCCGAAGTACCTTTGTGCAAAAGTAAGAATACTGAATTGATTTTTGCTTTCACGATTAAAATGAAATATAACGAACGGGTTAAAGGCCGTTCAGCTTAATAAAAATAATATGGCAATAGTTATAACGGATGAATGTATTAATTGCGGAGCTTGTGAGCCGGAATGTCCGAACACTGCAATTTATGAAGGAGCAGACGAATGGCGCTACAACGATGGCACCTCTTTAGAGGGTGATGTTGTGCTTCCTGATGGTAAGGCTGTGAACGCAGACGAGGTACAAGAACCTATTAGTGATGAGATTTATTACATTTCACCAGATAAGTGTACAGAATGTATGGGCTTTCATGAAGAGCCACAATGTGCAGCGGTATGCCCTGTAGATTGTTGTGTGCCTGATGAAGACCATGTAGAGTCTGAAGAAACGCTATTAGCGAAGCAAAAATTCATGCATCCTGACGGTTAGAATATTAAAATAATTTTTCAGTCGAAAGACATAGAATAAAAACCCGGGCAATGCTCGGGTTTTTTGTTTCCCTATTTCGGCTATTTACACAAGGGTTTAGAAGCTGTTATACCATTTTTTAGGCTCACATAGGCCAATAGTGTCTTTACCCTAAAATGAGCTTGTGTAGATGTATTTATATAATGAGTATTTATGCCAGTATTCATAGAAATAAATTTTTTAAATCAAAGCCAAGCGCTTTGAATATTATATTTTGAATTATCTGTATAAAAAAAGCTGCCTGGTTACAGGCAGCTTTAGCTAAAACAAAAATACACTTAAACTCAAAAATTAGAACTTATAGTTCAACGATAAGTTAAACATCGTTCCTAATTGACTGAAATGGTAACCATCATAAGTCATTTGAGAATATCTTTGGTTGAAAGTAATTAAGTTAGATTGGTTTTGAACCTGCGCTGGGTCAGCAAGAATAGCATTACCTGCAGCGTTTTTAGATTGAAAACTCCACTCAGGCAACACATCAAATATGTTGTTGACATTTAATGCAATCGTAAATTTTTCAGTCGCATTAAAATTAATTCCCAAGTCGGTTACAACGTTTGGTGTAAATTCAGTAAATAAATTCTCGTCTAAACCTTGTTGTTGAAATTTAGTCTTTCCGAAATACGTATTATTCAAAGAGAAACCGAATTTATTGATATCGTAGTTAATTCCAAAAATCCATTTTGTTTCCGGACGCGAAGTAAAGAACAAAGCTTCTTGAGTACCGTTAACTACAGACTGACCTGAATTTGCTACTAAATCAATATCCTTAACAGGACCATCAAGTTCGTTCTGAATCGTATAGTTTCCAGATAGATTTAAATCTAAACTACCTGCTCCAAGCGCAATACCTTTGTAGGCAAGAACAACATCTACACCAGATGTTTTGGTGTCAATAGCATTAGAGAAAAAGCTAACATCACTTAAGTTATTGCTTGCTAAAAGAATATCTAATGGGTTAGTAGGATCTCCACTACCTCCAATTTCATTTCCTAATACAATTCTATCTTCTACAGCAATATTGTAGTAATCAAAAGTATAGCTTAATTTATTCCCGATTTTTCCACCAAAACCTACTGTAAAGTTAGTAGAAGTTTCTGCATCTAATTGTGGAATACCAAGAAGTTTAGCTTGTGTAGATACGTTGTTTATCAAACCACCCACTTGAATACCTTGTCCTGGCACAAAACTATATTGTGCTTTTTGGGTATAAATTTGGTGTAAGGTAGGAGCTCTAAAACCAGAAGAGATAGAACCTCTTAATGTAAATGCATCAGCTACTTTGTAACGGGTACTGAACTTGTAAACAAAAGCATTACCAAAATCAGAATAGTTTTCTGTTCTAATAGTACCACTTAATAGGAAGGCATCAGTTACATCGTAATCTAAGCTCAAGTAACCACCAATATTATAACGATTGAATTTACCTGAGTTTTGAGGAGCTGCTCCAGCAAATGAATCTGCACCACCGCCATCATAAGAAGCTAATTCACCTTCTATAATTTCAAATGTTTCTGTTCTAAACTCAGCACCAACACCAATACTTATTTTGTCAGATAATAATCTTGATATATCAATGTTACCAACATTATGTGAAAAACTTGTTCCTCCTGGATTAAATGATTGCTGGCTGTTTTCTCTGTATAATTCAGTAGGTTCAAATCCCTCTCCTACATCAGCAATTCCGTTTTCATTGGCATCCACAAAAGTTGGTGCAAAAACTGCATTTCTGTTATGAGTATTACTTACTTTATAAGTTTGCGTATTTCCACCAGTAGTGAAACTAGCGTCAATATTCCAATCATTTATAGTTGATTTGAAACCAATGGTAGCATTGTAATCGCTAAGTAAACCTTCAAAAGTTGGTAAATAACCGTCATATCCTCCAGGAGTATTAGGATTTTCTCCAGGGAAAAAATCAGCTAAATAAGAAAAATAATCTAATCCATCTATATCACCAGCATTTGCTGCATCAGCACGTCTCCAATATGGTGTTCTGTAGTTAGCAAAACTATTTACAGATTTGTAGACATAAGCTGCATTACCATATAATGAAGTATTTTCACTTAAATCATAACCTAAGTTTACTGAGAATTTAGCTGCAGCAGTTTCTGGCGAACCATTTATATTTCCGGCATCAGGCGTTCTAGATAAAAACTCCTGTACATCTGCAATATCAGCGCCAAAATCAGCCGCCTCACCAGCTGCATTTACCGTACCTGGTCTGTTCGCTTGGTTTACTTTTGATAAATCTATAGTATAATTTATAAAACCTTTATCGTCTCCAATGGTAGACCCATTGTTAGCCGCAACACCAAACATCTCTCCATCACCTTCTGAAGTAATTCCTGTACGAATTGTAGCAGAACCTTCATTAGGGGTGTCTTTTAAGATAATATTCATTACACCTGCAATTGCATCAGAACCGTATTGAGCAGAAGCACCATCTCTTAATATCTCTACTCTTTTGATTGCATCTGTAGGTATCGCAGAAATATCCGCACCTGTTTCACCACGTCCTGGAGAGGTTTGTGTATAAAGCAAGGCGCTTAAGTTTTTACGTTTACCGTTAATAAGGATCAAAGTTCTACTTGGTCCCATGTTACGAATTTCATAAGGATCTAGTAAAGAAGTTGCATCGTTTACTGGTGTTTGAACCGTATTAAATGATGGAATCCTGTACTGCAAAGCTTTGTCAAAAGTTGCTTGACCTGTAGAAGTCAATTCTTTTACACCAACAACATCAACTGGTAAAGGTGTATCAGCATTACTTCTAGGAGCAGTTCTAGAACCTACTACTACAAACTCTTCTAATTGCACACCTTCACTTAGTGATACGTTAACAACAGATTTACCTGACACCTTTTTTTCCTTGGTAGGAAAGCCAATGTAACTAAATACCAAAGTGGCATCTGCTGCAGCATCAATAGTGTAGTTACCATCAAAATCAGATGTAGTTCCATTGGTCGTACCTTTTTCGACAACATTAACACCTGCTAATGGATTACCATCTTGATCTTTAATATTACCTGTTATTGATTGCTGTAATATGGACAAATCTTTAACAGTACTAAATTTCAAAGTATTAAGAGAGAGTTTATTAAGTTTTACTTTCTCTGCTTTCTTGTGGTAAACCACGTAGTAGTTATTACCCAAATACTCAAAATCAAAACTTGTTTTACTTTCAAGTTTGTTTATAATTTTATTGAGTTTACTATATCTATACTCTTCAGGATCTAAATTTTCTCCAGATATAAGACTAGCATTGTAAGTAAAATAAACTTTATGCTTTTTGCTTATATCAGTAAGAAAATCGGACAGAGCAACATTCTCTTCCACTTCCATGGTAATGTTGTTTTCTGATGCCTGAACCTGCACAGTTCCTATTGCTAGGCTTGCAGTTAACAGTGTTTTCATAATAGTTTTTCTCATAATCATCATTTAATTTTTAGTTAGTTCTTAAATATTAGTAGTCTTTTGTCTTTAACGACAATTCTAGTCCCAGTCGATTTTTCTATTGCTGACAAACAAATTTTGAGATTTTGATTAGGGATGCCCCCGGTTAGTTTTTGGTCTTTAAGTTCTTCGTCAATGAATTCTGTTTTCATTCCATATGCCTGCTCTACATTTTTCATAACCTCATATACTGTGGTGTTATTGAAAATATAAGTTCCTTCGCGCCATAAAGAGTATGAAAGGTCTTGGGTTACTTTGTCATGTGTTATTGCTTTATCGTCTTTAGAGTAGGAAACCAACTCACCTGGTATCATCTTTTGGGTAGTGCCATCGTCCAATAAAAGTTCTATAGAACCCTCATCTAAAAGAACACCGGTTTTATTATCTCTTGTACTTACATGGAACTGTGTTCCAAAGACTTCAACTTTTAAATCTTTCGTATTTACCCAAAATTTAGCTTTCGTAGATGGTATAGATTTTACTTTAAAATAAGCCTCTCCTGATAAGTTTATATTACGTGGGGATGTTTTATCATATGAAATTTCAGAATTTCCGTTTAAAACAACAGAAGTACCATCAGGTAGTTTTAAATCGATGATTTCACCAAATACCGTTTTATGGGTTACTGTGGTGTTAGTAGGCAAAAAACTATAACCGAAAGTTACCATAAGGACTAGGACAGCGGTAATTGCAATATATTTGAATGCTTTTGAAGTAATTTTTTTGCTTTTAGGACTATTTTTTTCTGGCTCTAGCTGAGCTAGCACATGACTAAGCTCCCTTTCAATTTTACTTTCAGAAAGTTTGGTTTTATCAAACTGAATACCTAAAACTATTGCCTTAGCATTAAATACGGTTTCTATTTTATCAGGGTGCTTCTCAATCCAATTGTTCCAGAAGGCTACATCGTTTTGATTTTGGTTCTTGGCCCAATTCACAAACGAAATATCGTCTATAAGAATCTCTAAAAGGGAAAGGTTTTGTTTACTCATAAAAATGGTCTTCATTAATAAAGAGACCATCTTATATTATTTATACCCTATTTTTTTAAGTTTTTTTTAAAACAGCAGAAATTTCGTGGTCTAGTATCTCGCTTCGCAACTTGGTAAATGCTTTCTGCAGCGTATTAAGGACACTTTGATAGGAGATATCCATAACTTCTGCAGTGTCCTCAATAGATAGTCCACTGTAGTATTTTAAATACACTACTTCCCGTTGCCTTGTAGATAGGGAGTTGAGTAGGATTACTAGGGTAGTGTTCTTTGTGTTGCTTATTTCTTGTTCAATTTTTAATTCTTCGGGTGAAAATCCAAAGGATTGACTAGACTCTAAACTTTCTTCAAAAGAAGTAAAAAGGCGTTCTTTTTTAAGACTTTTTAAGACAGCTCTTCTGAATGATATAAATAAATAAGATTTTACATTATTAACTTCGCCTAAATTTCTTCTATTTTTATGTAAGTAAATAAAAAAGCTTTGGAGACAATCTTCAGTAATAAATTGATCAGAAGATATTTTCAAACCATAACTATATAATTGTGAATAGTAGGTTTTGAATAATGAAGAAAAGGCATTTTTATCACCTTCGATAAATAATTGCCACAAAGGTTTTTCAGAAGAAGTGTTCATATTCTATATCTGTCCAGACCATAAATATATATAATCATTATTAAAATTATGTTAAATGAAATAATAAAATCAGCAAACATAACAATTAATTAAATATGTGGTAATGATACACTTATTTAACTGAGTATTGTTTAATGTTAAATAGTATAGTTGAAAAGAGATGATTTAGAGTGATAAGTGAGGGAGAGACTTTTATTAAAAATACCAATTCAAAAAGTTATCTTTGCAGCCTATTTTAGAAGACCTTTTAAATTTATTCAAACTTTAATTACAATTTTCAAGATGAAAGCAGGTATTGTAGGATTGCCAAATGTAGGAAAATCAACTCTTTTCAATTGTCTTTCCAACGCCAAGGCGCAAAGTGCCAATTTTCCTTTTTGCACAATAGAGCCTAATATAGGAGTGGTAAATGTTCCGGATGCTCGATTGCAAAAACTAGAGACTTTGGTAGACCCAGAACGCGTTTTACCTGCAACGGTTGAAATCGTTGATATTGCTGGTTTGGTAAAAGGAGCAAGTAAGGGTGAAGGATTAGGAAATCAGTTTCTGGGGAACATTCGTGAAACCGACGCTATTTTGCATGTTTTACGTTGTTTTAATGATGATAATATTATTCACGTAGATGGTTCTGTTGACCCAATCAGGGATAAAGAGACCATTGATATGGAATTACAACTAAAAGATTTAGAAACAGTAGATAAAAAACTGGACAAGGTAAAACGTGCTGCTAAAACGGGTAACAAAGAAGCCCAAAAAGAAGAAGCCGTTCTATTAAAGTTGAAAACAGGTTTAGAAGCAGGTACTTCAGTTCGTGCTATTGAATTGTCTAAAGATGATAGAGAAGAATTTGTAAAGCCATTACAGTTTATTACAGATAAACCTGTAATGTACGTTTGTAATGTAGATGAAGATGCTGCAGCAACAGGAAACGAATATGTTGATAGAGTAAAGGCTGCTGTTGCCCAAGAAGATGCAGAAGTAGTTGTTCTAGCTGTTGGAACAGAGGCAGATATTACTGAACTAGAAACTTACGAAGAACGTCAAATGTTTTTGGAGGATCTTGGTTTAGAAGAACCAGGGTCTGCAAAATTGATTCGTGGTGCTTATAAATTATTAAATTTAGAAACCTATTTCACGGCTGGTGTAAAGGAAGTACGAGCTTGGACTATTCCTGTTGGTGCAACTGCCCCACAGGCCGCTGGTGTAATTCATACGGATTTTGAGAAAGGTTTTATTCGTGCAGAGGTTATTGCTTATAATGACTATGTGGAATTTGGTAGCGAAACTAAGGTAAAGGAAGCTGGTAAAATGCGTGTTGAGGGTAAAGAGTACATTGTTAAAGATGGCGATGTAATGCACTTTAGATTCAACGTATAGTATTCAATATAGCTATGACTATTTGTTAAGTTGGTAGCAAAATAATATTTGAAGACCACATGAGTATATCTTATGTGGTCTTTATTTATAAATAGGCTTCCTGTTTATAAAAGAAATCAACATCATTTTAGGATAAGCCTATTTATGGTTAAATTCACAATTCTAAAAAACACTCTAGTAAATTGAAGAATTTCATAGATGAATTGAACGATGCCCAAAGAGCACCCGTTCTACATAAAGATGGACCGCTAATGGTTATTGCAGGAGCTGGGTCAGGTAAAACCAGGGTTCTTACCTATCGTATAGCGTATTTAATGCAGCAAGGTGTTGACCCTTTCAATATTCTGGCATTAACTTTTACCAATAAGGCGGCACGTGAAATGAAAGAGCGTATAGCCAAGATTGCGGGTAGGTCGGAGACTAAAAACCTTTGGATGGGTACGTTTCACTCCGTTTTTGCCAAGTTGCTACGGTTTGATGGCGATAAACTGGGTTTTCCTAGCAATTTCACTATTTACGATACGCAAGATTCGCAACGGCTACTGGCTTCCATTATTAAGGAAATGGGTCTTGATAAGGATATTTATAAGTACAAACAGGTACAGAATCGTATCTCTTCATTTAAAAACAGTTTAATAACCGTTAAGGCTTATTTAAAAGATCCTGATTTGGTAGAGGCAGATGCCATGGCCAAACGACCTAGAATAGGTGAGATATATCAGAATTACGTAGACCGTTGTTTTAAAGCAGGTGCCATGGATTTTGATGATCTTTTACTTCGTACGAACGAACTTTTAAATCGTTTTCCTGAAGTATTGGCCAAGTACCAAGATAGGTTCCGATATATTTTGGTTGATGAGTACCAAGATACCAACCACTCGCAATACCTTATTGTAAAAGCACTAGCAGATCGTTTTCATAACATTTGTGTGGTGGGAGATGATGCGCAGAGTATTTATTCGTTTCGTGGGGCGAATATTAGTAACATATTAAACTTTCAGAAAGATTATGATAATGTGGGCATGTATCGCCTAGAACAGAATTATAGGTCTACAAGAAATATAGTAAATGCGGCAAACTCAATTATCGCAAAAAACAAAGAGCAGCTAGAGAAAATAGTTTGGACGTCAAATGATGATGGTTCTAGCATAAAAATACATCGTAGTACAACTGATGCCGAAGAAGGTAGGTTTGTGGCTGGTTCTATTTGGGACCACAAGATGAACGAGCAATTGGGTAATGGTGAATTTGCTATACTCTACCGTACCAACTCGCAATCACGTGCTATGGAAGATGCGCTAAGAAAGCGTGATATTCCTTACCGTATTTACGGTGGACTTTCTTTTTATCAGCGAAAAGAAATAAAGGATGTATTGAGTTATTTGCGATTGGTCATTAATCCTAAAGATGAAGAAGCCCTTAAGCGAATTATCAATTTTCCAGCAAGGGGTATCGGTCAAACTACTTTAGACAAATTAACGGTAGCCGCCAATCATTATAACCGTTCTATTTTTGAGGTGATTCAAAACCTTGATAAAATTAACCTGAAAATAAATGCTGGTACGCAACGAAAGCTGCAGGACTTTACCACCATGATTCAAAGTTTTCAGGTCATGAACCAAACTGCGGATGCTTTTGTTATGGCGGAGCATGTGGCTAAAAAATCGGGTATTCTTTTAGAGTTTAAAAAAGATGGAACTCCCGAAGGTATTGGCAAAATGGAGAATATCGAAGAGCTACTCAACGGTATTAAAGATTTTGTTGAAGGGCAGATGGAAATTGCCGATGCTACAGGAAGCATAGGTGAATTTCTTGAAGATGTAGCCTTGGCAACGGATTTGGATAATGATAAAGGTGATGATGACCGTGTGGCCCTTATGACCATTCACTTGGCTAAGGGACTTGAGTTTCCATATGTTTATATTGTAGGTATGGAGGAAGATTTATTCCCTTCCGGAATGAGTATGAACACGCGAAGCGAACTGGAAGAGGAACGAAGGTTATTCTATGTGGCGCTTACGCGTGCTGAGAAACAAGCATATCTTACCTATACTCAAAATAGATACCGATGGGGTAAGTTGATAGACGCAGAACCTAGTCGATTTTTAGAGGAAATAGATGAGAAATATGTAGAAAACCTCACACCAATCGATACAGGTTACCGTTATAAGCCACTTGTAGATAACGATATTTTTGGTGAGATTGATAAGAGTAGGTTGCGACAGGGTAAACCTACTAAAGGAACACCACCGCCTAGCAGTAAAAAACCTAATGAAGGTCAACTCAGAAAACTGAGGAAATTAAAACCAGAACTTGCTACTCCTATAGGGAATACCAATGAGGTAGATCCAAATTTAGCAGAGGGTAGTATTATTAATCATACTCGTTTTGGCCGTGGAAAAGTAATTAAAATAGAAGGCGTAGGGAATGACCGAAAAGCGGAAATTCAGTTTATAAAAGGGGATATTAAAAAGCTATTGCTTCGTTTTGCGAAGTTGGAGGTCATTTCGTAAGACGAGTTTTAGAATATATTTTATCTTTTCTTCTGAAGTTACTTTTATTTTATCAGCTATTAGAAATAGTAATTACTTTTATGTAAAAGTGTATATATTAGAAATTGATTAGTTTAAAACTATGGCGGAATTTATTAAAATATACGAAGAGAATCCAAACCCTAAAGAAATAAAGCGGGTAGTGGATGTTTTGCGAAAAGGTGGTTTGGTTATTTATCCAACAGATACTGTTTACGGTTTGGGTTGTGATATAACTAACTCGCGAGCGTTGGAAAAGATAGCCCGCATCAAAGGTATAAAATTAGCCAAGGCTAATTTTTCTTTTATCTGTGCAGATTTAAGTAACCTCTCCGACTATGTTCGGCAAATAGATACGGCTACTTTTAAAATACTCAAAAGGGCGCTGCCAGGGCCGTATACTTTTATTCTTCCCGGTAATACAAACCTGCCTAAGGACTTTAAAAAAAAGAAGACTGTAGGAATTAGAGTTCCGGCTAACGCTATAGCACAAGCTCTTGTAGAAGGTCTTGGGAACCCTATTGTATCAACTTCTATACATGATGAAGATGATTTACTGGAATATACGACAGATCCTGAGCTTATTTTTGAAAAGTGGGAAAACTTAGTGGATATAGTAATTGATGGTGGCTACGGAGATAATGTAGCCTCAACTGTAATTGATCTATCTGATGGGGAACCCCAAGTTATTAGAGAGGGTAAAGGAGATATTGATATACTTTAAGAAGAAGTAGAGTCTCGGAAATCTGAAATTTGAACATAAAAAAACCGCAACTTATAAAGTTGCGGTTTTTATTTATGCTATGATTACTGCTTATTTATTGATAGCAGGGTCATTCATACCTTCTTCGATCATACTGTAGAACTGATCAATTTTTGGAAGAACAACAATACGAGTTCTTCTGTTTTTAGATTTTTCAGTTGTAGAAACAGGAATAAATTCCGCTCTACCTGCAGCTGTCATACGCTTAGGATCAACATTGTAATCGTTCTGTAAAATTCTAACTACTGCTGTAGCACGTTTTACACTTAAATCCCAGTTGTCCAAAAGAACACCGTGTCTTCCGTAAGGTACATCATCAGTATGCCCTTCTACCATGAATTCAAAATCTGGCTTGTTGTTTACAACCTGTGCAACTTTACCAAGTATTTCTTTTGCTCTGCTAGTAACATTATAGCTACCACTGCTAAACAATAGTTTATCAGATATAGAAACAAAAACAACACCTTTTTCAACGCTAATTTGGATGTCTTCGTCATCTAAGTTGCCCAAAACACCTTTTAAGCTCTGTACCAAAGAAAGGTTTACAGAATCTCTTCTAGTGATGGCATCTTGTAATTTACGTATCGTAAGATCTTTCTCTTGTAAGCTTTCTAAAGATTTTTCAAGATTCTCGGCACCTTTTGAAGTCAAGGTAGTCAAGTTCCCCATGTTATTAATCAACTCTTGATTATTAGCTTTTAAAAATGCGTTTTGATCTTGTAACGTTTTAAGTCTAGAACCGGTAGTAGCCTTTTCTTCTAAACAATCGTTCAATTTAACCGTTGCGGAATTTAAAAGATCTTGTGCTTCTTTATGTTTTGATTCTAAATCAGTATACTTTTTTTGTGATACACACGAAGACAACAACATGGTCACTCCTAAACAGCCTAAAATTAATTTTTTCATAATGAGAGTTACTAAGTATTTAATGATTGTTATTTGATTTTTTAACTAATGTCAATAAGAGACAAAATTAGATAATCGCCAAAGGTAGTATTTGTAAAATTAGTTAATGTTTTACTAAATCGTTAAAATTCTTTACATGATGTACGAAATGCTGCCATACAATGGACTTCGTATAGTAGTATTTTTGGATAAAGTTGGCTTTTTCCCTTCTTTTGTACATTTTTCTAAAATGCCTGTAAAAGCTTAAATGCGCTCTTAATATAGCTAGGCAATGTCTGAATCTAAATTGAAAGATAAAACGAATTGCTGCAATCCCATCAAGCAATAGTCGAAGCATAATAATCGTCAATGCTTTTCTTCTTGGTAAATTTTTAGTAATGGAGAAAAGAGAGTTTCTGAAATTCAGATACGTTTTCTTGGGATTCATATTACTAAGGGTTGAACCTCCTAGGTGAAATACCTTAGAAGTACCTACATAAAACACTTTGTGACCATTATTCTTGGCTCTCCAACATAAATCAACTTCTTCCTGGTGAGCAAAGTAATGTTCATCAAATCCATTCAGTTCCCAGTAGACTTCTTTTTTAATAAACATGCATGCGCCTGTTGCCCAAAAAATTTCGGTAACATCATCATACTGTCCGTTATCCTTTTCAAGATCTTGAAATATACGTCCTCTACAAAAAGGATAGCCTAATTGATCAATAAATCCTCCTCCTGCTCCTGCATATTCAAAATAATCCGGACGCATGAGGTCCATAATTTTTGGTTGTACAATAGCAACTTCTTTGTTTTCGGAAAAGACTTTTAAAATAGGGGGTAACCAACCTTCGGTTACTTCTATATCGGAATTAAGAAGACAATAAATATCGGCATCTATACTTTTTAGCCCATCATTATATCCTTTTGTGAAGCCGCCATTTTCGCTATTCTGAACAATCTTGACGGAAGGATAATTGGTTTTGATAAAAGCAACTGAATTATCTGTGGAAGCATTATCAACAACGTAAATTTCTGCGTCACCAGAGTGTTGCACAACAGAGGGCAGATATCTTTCAAGAAGTACCTCTCCATTCCAATTTAATATGACGACAGCAATACGCAAAACGATCGCAAATTAACGGCTAAAATCAGGAATATCCCTTAGAAACGTGTATTTTTCTGAAGTAAAATCCATTTTGCAATAAAAATGGTCAAGTCCATTGGTTACCATCAGATAATCGGCCTTTAATTCAAGGTTGTAGCGCGCTATTTGGTCAAAAGTGGTTTGATCTATATTAATTTTGGGAGCTTTGCATTCTACTAAGATGTGAATACTGCCGTCCGAATTAAAAACAACAATATCATACCTTTTCTTAATATCGTTTATAACCAATTGCTTCTCAACGTTTACCAGACTTTTTGGATAGCTTTTTTCTTCTAGTAAATAATTGACAACATGTTGCCTTACCCATTCTTCGGGTTGCAGTACAACAAATTTTTTGCGTATACTGTCAAAAATGCGCACGTTATTTTCGCTACTTTTGAGACGGAATTTATACTCCGGAAAATTAAGGGGTACCATTTAGCAAATTTGATGATTTTTTTTGGATGGATGAAGCAAAACAAATAGTTACCGATATTAAAAACGGCAAAATAAAACCCATATATTTTTTGTTTGGGGAGGAGCCCTATTATATTGATGGCATTGCCTCTTACATTGAGAAAAAACTCCTTGCCGAAGAGGAAAAGGGATTTAACCAAATGGTGCTTTATGGAAAAGATGTTACTATAGATGATATTGTGGCCAACGCAAAGCGATACCCCATGATGGCAGAGCGCCAGGTGGTTATTGTTAAGGAGGCACAACACCTTGTTAGGACTATAGACGATTTAACGGCTTATGTAGATAATCCACAGATGTCTACTGTATTAGTGGTTTGCTATAAATACAAAAAATTAGACAAGCGTAAAAAGTTATATAAGTCCGTTCAAAAGGCAGGAGTCCTTTTTGAAAGTAAGAAACTGTATGAGAATAAAGTCTCTGATTGGATTAGAAAAAATTTACAGAATAGGGGGTATAGTATATCACACAAAGCAGCTATTTTGCTAACGGAATACTTAGGTACGGATTTAAGTCGTATCAATAATGAACTGGAAAAGCTACAGTTGGTGCTGCCAAAACAGAGCGAGATTACACCAGCGGATATAGAAGCCCATATAGGCATCAGTAAAGACTATAATAATTTTGAGCTCAAAAAGGCTATTGGAGAAAGAGACGTGCTAAAGGCAACGCGTATCATTAATTATTTTTCTCAGAACCCCAAGGATAATCCTTTTGTGCTCACCGTAACTTTGTTGCATTCATTTTTTACTCAACTTTTACAATATCACGGTCTAAAT
Source organism: Zobellia barbeyronii (assembly GCF_018603515.1). Classification (GTDB taxonomy): domain Bacteria; phylum Bacteroidota; class Bacteroidia; order Flavobacteriales; family Flavobacteriaceae; genus Zobellia; species Zobellia barbeyronii. Next base: position 138,079 of record NZ_JACATN010000002.1, on the reverse strand, counting down.
GATCATTCTCCTAAGAGCGTAGCAAGTGCACTACGGATTAACCCATATTTTGTTGGTGAGTTTCAGACGGCAGCCCGTAACTACCCTATGAAAAAGGTTAGTGGTGTTATATCATCTCTTCGCGAAATGGATTTGAAAGGGAAAGGTGTTGGCGCTAACGTTAATTCGCAAGCAGACCTCTTAAAGGAACTATTGGTAAAGATTATCTAAATTATCTTTTATCTACACTGTATTTTCCAGGGCCCAAGAGGATAATAGAAACGAATAGGACAAAATAAATAAGTGCCAGTTCTTTCTTTTGAAATGGGTCAGCTCCATGTACCATAAATGCTGCGACACCCATAGTAATTGCCGTGGGAATTGCTGCCAATCTAGTTTTAAAACCAAAGATGATTAAGATTGGACAAACAAACTCTGCTAGCACAGCTAGGAACAAAGAAGGCGTTGAACCAATGCCAATGGGATCAGCAAATTCTACACCGTTAATCAACATTTGCAATTTTCCATATCCGTGAACAGCAATCATTGCAGACGCTGCGATTCGTAATAAGGCTAAGCCAATATCTTTTAAAAGTGTGTTAGACATCTATTTTTGAGTTTACTTTAAATATAAAAGTATTCTTTTTTATGAAGTTGCCCAAATGCATTTCAAAGAAATAAACCCATAGGTATATAAAGTTTTAAAGCAAAGTTGCTTTATTATATGCCAATGGGTTTGATAACTAATTAGTTAACGTATTTCTGGAAAGCTTTCTGGGTCTAATTCATTCATGATATTATATACCTTTTCAAAAACATCTTCCGCATTTGGTTTTGAAAAATAATCCCCATCAGTACCATAAGCAGGTCTGTGAGCTTTTGAAGTCAGAGTCTGTGGAGCAGAATCTAAATATGCATATGCTCCTTGTTTTTCAATAATTTCGTTAAGCAAGTAAGCTGAACATCCGCCAGGGACATCTTCATCTATTACAAGTAGTCTATTTGTTTTTTTAATACTCTCTAAAGTGTCATGGTGTACATCAAAAGGTAATAAGGTCTGTGCATCTATTACTTCAGCATCAATACCTACTTCTTTTAATTCTTCTGCCGCTTGTAATACAATTCTAAGTGTAGAGCCATAAGAAACTAATGTAATATCGGTTCCCTCTTTAATTGTTTCAACTTTACCGATTGGCGTACAGAATTCTCCTAAGTTTGTAGGTTTTTGTTCTTTCAGCCTGTAGCCATTCAAACTTTCGATTACCAAAGCAGGTTCATCTGTTTTTAGAAGCGTGTTATAGAAGCCAGCAGCTTGTGTCATGTTTCTAGGTGATAGAATATACATGCCTCGCAAAGCGTGAATTAGCGTCCCCATAGGAGAACCCGAATGCCAAATACCTTCTAGGCGATGACCTCTTGTTCTCACAATTAATGGTGCTTTTTGCTTTCCAAAGGTACGGTACCTTAAACAAGCTACATCATCTGTTAAAGTAGACAGTGCATAAAAAATATAATCTAGATATTGAATTTCTGCAATTGGGCGAAGCCCTCTCATGGCCATGCCTAACCCTTGTCCAATAATGGTAGTTTCTCGTATACCGGTATCGGCTACTCTAATCTTACCATATTTATCCTGAAGCCCCTCAAGTCCTTGATTAACATCTCCTATAGCACCGCTATCCTCACCAAAAACTAAGGTATTCGGATATTTTTCAAATATTTTGTCAAAATTATCTCGCAGAATAACACGGCCATCAACATTTTCAGTAGTGTCTGCGTATTCCGGTTTTACTTCGGTAACGCTTAAAGCTCCTGTAGGGCCATCATTGTATAAATTGGCGCTATATAACGGTTGTGTTTCTTTAAGGAATGTGTTGGTCCATTGTAATAGATCTTGTTTCTCAGGAAATGATTCTCCAATCAAATATCTAAGTGCTTTCCTGGAACTTACTGCCAAATCCTTTTTAATAGGTTCTTCAATGGCAATAAGGTCGTTTTTAACCTTAACAATAAAGTTTTTGTTTTGACTTTTCAGTGAAGCGTTATCCAATAGAACCACCAATTTTTTCTTGAGAGCTTTGTGGTTTTCTAAATACTCGGACCAAGCCTCTCTTTTTGCAGAGCGAACTTCCCTAACAATATTCTTTTCAATTAGTTTTAACTCCTCGTCCGTGGTGATACCGGTTTCCAGAATCCATTCACGAAATCGCTTGTTGCAATCGTTTTCTTTTTCCCAGTCTAACCTTTCTTCATTCTTATAACGTTCGTGAGAACCAGAAGATGAATGACCTTGTGGTTGGGTAAGTTCTGTTACGTGAATAATAACAGGCACATGTTCGTCCCTAGCTATATCCGCAGCATTTTCGTAGGCGTGCATGAGGGCAGTGTAATCCCATCCCTTAACCTTAAATATTTCGTAACCGTTTTGTTCTTCGGTACGTTTAAAACCACTTAGGATCTCTGAAATATCTTCTTTTGTAGTATGAAATTTTGCTGGTACAGAAATGCCATATTCATCATCCCAAATACTTATTACCATAGGCACCTGAAGTACTCCTGCAGCATTAATTGTTTCCAAAAACATACCTTCACTTGTACTAGCGTTACCAATAGTACCCCAAGCAACTTCGTTCCCTTTATTAGAGAATTTAGTAGCGTCTAAACCATTTAGGTTTCTGTATACTTTGGAAGCTTGTGCAAGGCCTAATAATCTAGGCATCTGGCCAGCAGTACAAGAAATATCTGCACTACTGTTTTTTTGGTTCATCAAGTTTTTCCAGCTACCGTCTTCATTAAGACTATGAGTTATGTAGTGGCCACCCATTTGGCGACCTGCACTCATAGGTTCCTTTTCTATATCAGTTGTAGCATAAAGACCGTGAAATATATCTTTTGGAGTCAAAAGGCCCAAAGCCATCATAAAAGTCTGGTCCCTGTAATAACCGCTTCTAAAATCACCATCTTTAAAAGACCGAGCCATTGCCAGTTGAGGCAACTCTTTTCCATCTCCAAAGATTCCAAATTTTGCCTTTCCGGTCAAAACTTCCTTTCTTCCCAATAGACTACATGTTCTGCTGAGAACAGCAATTTTGTAATCGCTTATGATTTGGGTTTTGAAATCATCAAACGTAATATCGTTACTTGTTTTAGGCGAAGTATCCATTTAAGCTTTACGAGTTTTTACAAAAATAACAAACTAGAAGCATTTTTACAATGCTTGCAGAACATACTTGATCAAAATATATTTAAAAAAGAACGGAAATCAATAGTGTATTGATAATTTTCTATTGTCAAAAATTGATTTTATTATGAATTCAGCAACCAAATCCTAAAACCATTTTCGTGTGAACAGGCCAATTAACGTTTTAGGGCTCACAGTGACAATAAATCTGATTTTCTCACCGTAGTTGGGTTGCGAGACCTCCCATCCATTGTTTGAGTACACCGGAAGGTAAAGTTCAAAATAATCTGTAAGAAGGTTTAGACGAACCCCGGAATCATATACGAATTTTCCGTTTACACCTTTGTTTTTGACATAACCCAAATCACTATAAACTTCAATCCATTTCCATAAGTTAACGCTAGTGTTTATGGTGGCTAGATAGTCATTTGCAAAACGATATTCTTGAGGAAGAAAGGATTTAAATCCACCTTCGGCAATAATAATCTGTTGACTATAAATACCCGAGTCTTCTGAGCGACCCAAATACCCATAATCAAATAAATAATCTGTGGGGCGGTCTAGTGCAAAACTGTAATAATTGGGATCTGTATAATCTGTAGTCTTATTTCTAATAAATTTACCAGCGTAGAAACGGAAATTGAATTGACGGTTACTTTCAAACAGTTTGCGATATTCCAATTCAAAAGCCACTTTGGTAAAATCGCTTGCATGTTGAGCATCTGCAAACCACGAAACATAATTAATAATCCCTGGGTTTCTATTGGTGTAACGGACATTCATAATACTGTAATCCGGCGGCGTCTCAAAATCACCTAAACTCTCCGCTTTATCTCTCAATACATTTACATATCTAAAACGCAAAAACTCCCTTTTGTTAGAAATAAGGTTTGCTGGTCTCCATCCAAAAGTAATAGAAGGTGTAATGGTTGAGTATCGGGAATTTTCTTGAAAGTGATAGGTAGAGCCTCCAAGACTATAATTAGCCAAATAAAGTCCACTTTTACTTAGATACTTTTTGTATGAGATTCTTCCCGAGCCCACAAAGGCGTTTTCACGAAAAGAATAGGAGGGAGCAAAATCGTATACGAAAGGACGCTCTAATAGGGTTTTGTTGTATAGTCGCATACCAGGCGTCCATCCATCATAAATATTAAAATTTAGAATGGGTACGTAAAACACCTGATTGTAATATGGATTCTCAGAATCACGGAAAAAGGTAAATTTCAGCTTTTTATTCCCAGAGAAAAATCCTCCTAAAGATTTCCAGTTGTCCCTTTGGTTGAATTCGGGAATTTTCTGGTCATAGTTAAGAACTAGTCGTTTTTCACCATTTTTTGGAATGGTAACTGTTTTAATATCATTAATGCCAGAAAACCAATATTTAGAAACTACGGTATCATTTTTCATCCCAAACAAAGAAATAGGCACATTAGTCCCTTTTTTGTTCTTTATGGTAACCCTAAGTGAATCTTCGGTTTTTTCTACCTTTTTAATCTTGAAATCTATTTTGCGATCTGTAGTCACAAAGTCTTTAAAAAACCAGTCGATATCTGTATTCGTAGATCTTTTTAATATGGATTCAAAGTCCAATGTCTTTACTTGGCTAAGCTTATAGTGCTTATAAAAGGTCTTAATACTCTTATCTACCTTGTCTTTGCCAATATAGCTGGCAAGGTATGCCAGTCCAAGTCCCGCCTTATATTTATTACCTATTTTTTGGTTGAATTTAATAAGGGAATCGTTACTGGTGCTAAGGGGTTGATCTAAATTGGTACGAGCAGTAAGCATATACAAAAATGTATACTGTTCGTTGAAATTCATTTTCGCCAAATTAAAACTGCGTACTCCCCATATTTTAGATAGTTTTCCAAGCAGCTTTTGGTCAGGGTAAAACTCCTCTACATATTCTATCATTAGATAGTTGGCAATAGCATCACTTAACCATTGTTCTTTTCTAGGGTCTAAGAAAAGAGTCTCTTCCAAGATGTTAATAAGTGCAGTTTTTAAAAATTTCATTTCAAACTGAAACTGCTCTTCATAAGGTCTTATAAAAGAAGGTAATTGATTGATGCCGTACAGGGGATTCTTTTCATAATCCAACTGGCTAACCAATAATTGACGATGCGGATATTTTCCTAAGTTGTTCTCTATGAATTCTGTAACCCTATTGATAGATAATCCTTTAAATACATCTGCATACTTAAAAGCTTCAATATCGGTAATAACCGTTATTTGGGGGGTAACGTGGGTCATGAATCGCTTTTCCGGACTAAGTAAAATCTCGCAATTCTTTTGATGGTCCGCCGTTAACTGGGCCATTTGTCCGTTGGAGATGCCATTGTTTCCTAAAACAGTAAAGTTAGTGGCAAGGTTTAAATTTCTAGGGTAAACAAAATTTACCGTAGTTTCCGTAACTCCCGTAAAGAGGTCCTCTAAATTTTTGTTGGAATATAAATGCCAAGCACCATCAAAATACGACGGTGTTAAATACCAATCTTTTAGGTAGTAACTATTCTTTCTCTTGTCATAACCATAAGGCGTAAACTTATTTTCAGGAAGCTTTATGGTGTACGTTAAAAAAAGTTTAGCAGATTCGCCTGCTGGTAATGGACTGTTTAAATCGATTTTTATAATATCCTCACCGGTAGTACGGCGCCAGCGAAGTCCTCTATATTCACTATCTACCGCACTTATAATAGTAGTGTAGCCTCTTTCGTGCTTTTTGGCCAAGTGCAGGCTTTTTTTGAATTGCTCATCAAACCGTTTGGCCAATCCTGTATTTTTACTTGCGTAGGCATGAGCCCAGTCATTAAAATACAGTGTACTTAAGGTTTGGTTAGAATTATTCTGATACGTAAATTCTTGTTGAACCTGTATTTCTTTACTTTGCCCATCTAGTGTGGCTGTCAATACGTTTTCGTGTTGCGCAGCTAATTCTCCGAAACCGCCCATAAGAACGGTTCCGAGATAAAAGCAAAATATGAGGTGTTTGATTTTCAAAGGTGATATTAAAAATTAGGACTAAGATTTCGGCCCTTGTAGAATGCATCAATGATATCTACTACTTCATCTTCTGTATCTGCAATTTTAATAAGATCCAAATCATGAGCACTTATGGTTTTCATCTCCAGCATAGTGTTCTTAACCCAATCCATAAGACCAGTCCAAAATTCACTCCCAACAAGAATTATCGGGAATTTTTCAATTTTATTAGTTTGAATAAGAGTGATTGCTTCAAAAAGCTCATCCAATGTACCGAACCCACCCGGCATAACTACAAACCCTTGAGAGTATTTAACGAACATTACTTTTCTCACGAAAAAGTAATCAAAATCTAAACTTTTATCAGAATCAATATAAGGGTTGTCATGTTGTTCAAACGGTAAGTCAATATTTAAACCAACAGAAGTTCCGCCAGCTAAATGTGCTCCTTTATTACCAGCCTCCATAATACCAGGTCCTCCACCAGTTATTACACCATAACCAGCATTTGCTATGCTTTCGGCAATACTAACGGCTAGTTCGTAATATTTATCACCTGCCTTGGTACGGGCTGAACCAAAAATAGAAACGCATGGACCAATAGAGCCCATTTTTTCAAATCCCATAACAAATTCACCCATAATTTTGAATATGGCCCAAGAATCGTTAGTCTTTATTTCGTTCCAACCTTTGTGATGTTGTTCTTTTCTCATGTATAATTACTCTTATTTGTATAATTTTTTTCCTCTGATTTAGATTGAACGTTTTCATTTATAAATCAAAACGACTACTTTTTTTTCTCAGCGGATGAATTTATTGTTTTTATTTTATTGAATTGTAAAGCTATTAATATTTATAACTGAACTCAGCATAAATTTAATTAATCTTTAATTGCTCAACCTGTAAGTTTTTTTTAACTACCAGTTGAGTGTTTGGTGACTAGTCCGGAATATTCAATTCTGGTCTCAAGTATTTTGCCGTGTAGCTTTTTTTATCTTTAGCAACTTCTTCCGGTGTTCCTTTGGCAACTACTTTTCCACCACCACGGCCACCTTCATAGCCAATATCAATAATATAATCTACTATTTTAATAACATCCATATTATGTTCAATAACTAATATGGTATTTCCTTTGTCTACCAAACGAGTCAAAACTTCCATCAAAACTCGAATATCCTCAAAATGAAGTCCTGTAGTGGGTTCATCCAAAATATAAAAAGTATTGCCCGTATCCCGCTTAGAAAGTTCTGTGGCCAGCTTAATACGCTGAGCCTCACCGCCCGAAAGCGTAGTGGACTGCTGCCCTAGAGAAATATAGCCCAATCCTACGTCTTGAATGGTCTTCAACTTACGATAAATTTTGGGTATAAGCTCAAAAAAATCAACAGCTTCGTTGATTGTCATCTCCAAAACATCTGCTATAGATTTACCTTTATAACGTATTTCTAGTGTTTCTCTATTGAAGCGTTTTCCGTTACAAGTTTCACATTCAACATAGACATCAGGCAAAAAGTTCATTTCAATAACCCGTAGACCTCCACCTTGACAGGTTTCGCAACGGCCACCTTTTACATTGAAACTAAAACGACCAGGTTTATAACCTCTAATGGCTGCTTCAGGTGTTTTGGAGAACAATGCACGAATCTCTCCAAAAACTCCGGTATAGGTGGCAGGGTTGGATCTCGGGGTTCTACCTATGGGGGACTGGTTAATGTCTATTACCTTGTCAATATGCTCTAGCCCAGTAATCTTCTTATAGGGCATAGGTTTCTTTACGCCATTAAAATAATGAGCGTTCATGATAGGGTAGAGGGTCTCATTTATTAATGTGGATTTTCCACTACCCGAAACACCGGTTACTCCAATCATTTGACCTAACGGAAGCGTTATAGAAACATTCTTTAAATTATTTCCCGTACATCCTGAAAGGGTAATTTTTTTACCATTCCCTTTTCTACGTTTTTCAGGAATTGCAATCTGTTTTTTTCCAGTAATATAATCAGCTGTTAAGGTGCTCTCATTTTTTAAATCCTTAGGAGAGCCTTGTGAGATAATCTCACCACCATGCTTTCCGGCTCTTGGACCTATATCTATTACGTGATCAGCACACTCTATCATGTCACGGTCATGTTCCACAACAATTACTGAGTTACCCAAATCCCGAAGCGCTTCTAGCGATTTAATTAATCTTGTATTGTCTCGTTGATGTAAACCAATACTAGGTTCATCAAGAATATAAAGCACTCCAACCAACTGAGAACCGATCTGTGTAGCCAATCGTATACGTTGTGCTTCACCACCCGATAGTGATTTTGAGCTTCTGTTTAGAGAAAGATAATCTAATCCAACATCTAAAAGAAACTGGATACGCGTTCGTATTTCTTTAATGATTTCTTCAGCAATCTTAAGCTGATTGCCTTCTAACTTCTTTTCTAAACCTTTGAAGAATTTAGCCAGTTCAGCAATATCCAAATGTGCCAGTTGAGCTATATTCTTTTCGTCTATTTTGAAATTAAGCGATTCTTTACGCAGACGCGAACCTTCACATACAGGACAGGTAATTTTGTCCATATATTCTTTAGCCCAACGTTTTAATGCTGTTGTGCCTGCTTCCTCATATTGATTTTTAATAAAGTTGGCAATACCTTCATAATCAATTTTATAATTCCGCTTAACACCTAAACTCTTGGAGTCGACCTCAAAAGTCTCGTGACCACCGTTAAGAAGAACATCAATAGCTTCTTCAGTAATTTTGGAAATAGGGTCTGTCAGTTCAAATTCATAGCGTTTGGCTATAGTTTCTATTTGTTTAAACGCCCAAGAATTTTTATACTCTCCCAAGGGAGCGATTCCTCCAGATTTAATAGATAATTTTTTGTCTGGAAATATCTTTTTTTCGTTCACTTCGTAAACATGACCTAGCCCATTACAATTAGGACACATTCCTTTGGGAGAGTTGAACGAAAACGTATTAGGCTCAGGAACAGGGTAGGAGATGCCAGTTGTTGGACACATCAGGTCACGACTAAAATACCGAGCTACAGAATGACCTTCTTCTAAGACCATAAGTACGTTGTCTCCACTGTACATAGCGGTATTCAAGGATTCGGTGAGACGTTTGTCCATATCTTCCGAATCAACCACTTTTAGACGGTCAATTACAATTTCTATATCATGGGTTTTATAGCGATCGGCTTTCATTCCCTTGACAATATCTTTTACTTCACCATCAACCCTGACCTTTACAAAGCCTTGTTTGGCAATTTGCTCAAAAAGCTCCCTATAATGTCCTTTTCTAGATTTAATAATAGGAGCAAGGATGTTGATTTTCTTACCATCATAATCCTTCTTTATAAGTTCTTTTATCTGCTCATCACTATAACTCACCATTTTCTCGCCCGTATTGTAACTATAGGCATCTCCGGCACGTGCAAAAAGCAGGCGGAGGAAATCATAAATTTCGGTAATTGTACCTACTGTAGACCGTGGTGATTTTGACGTAGTTTTTTGTTCGATAGCAATAACAGGTGATAACCCATCAATTTTATCTACATCAGGTCTTTCCAATCCTCCTAAAAACTGTCTGGCATAGGCGGAAAAAGTTTCAATGTACCGGCGTTGGCCTTCAGCATAAATTGTATCAAAAGCAAGGGAAGATTTACCACTCCCGGAAAGTCCGGTTATAACAACCAATTTTTCTCTGGGTATAGTAACATCTATATTTTTAAGGTTGTGCACGCGAGCGCCCTGAACCTCAATATTTTCTTCGTAGTTTATCATTTTCAATAGCAAAGTTGCAAAGGTACGATTTTGACTATTAACAAAGAAGTGACCTTTACTTATATCTATGTTAAGGAAAACGTGGAAAACACCTGAAATAAAGGGGGTCAACCGCTTATGAGTCTATATTTTGTGTGATAAAACCCAGATACCTCAATAGATAAATGCAAATAAAGCTAAACTGCCTTTTTCTCACTCAAATATTTCCAGTAACGTTTTGGAACGTGTTGTTTGTGAAGTTTTAAATTAATGCGAGATTTGATGTTGGTACTTTTGAAGTAATTGTTCCAAAGGTCTTGGTAGTTATATTCCTCATCACCAAAATGAGCGCTTTTATTCAGGCTGTTGGTATAAATTTCATCAAGGTCTAAGGATACGATTTCAACTTGATTTAAATCAAAGAAAATACCGTATTTACGTTTTACATCATAAATTAACCATTGCTGATCTGCATATCTAGATCTAAAATGTTTGGATATCAAAGGCAGTACATCAAAATCTGGTTCTATATTGGCAAAGTAGATTTCATCTTTCGTTAACTGAAAGCGTACAAAAGCCTCCATACGATGCTTTTCTCGACCAACGGACCTTGCCAATTGACTTATTTTTAAAACAATATCATCAGAGTAATCAGAGGCAATGGAAGTTTCAGAAGTAAACAACTTGCAAATATATCTGTACAGTACTAGTTCAATACCCTTATTCTCACTTAAGAAAGCAAAGTAGATATCCTTTATGGCGTTGTGACTCTTTTTATGAATGCCATTCCATACTCTTTTAGCCTTGTCCATTTGAGTGAAAATGGTTTCAGTTTCAGAAAAAAGTCCACTTTGAGAGGCCGAGTTCTTTTGAATATCTGCTATTTGTGCTTTTTCATCAAAAGCCACAAAAATAGCTGTTAGAAATCCGTTGAAGCTTCCGTCGTAAATTAAGGTTTTTGTAGCATTCATAGTTTCATATTTTGTTCTGTTCACACTAGTTGCCAATAAGGCTAAATCAACTAAATAATTGTAGTTGATTACTATACTCTTTTCTAAATTTCCCGACCGAATTCTGTAGAATTAAGCCTTTTATTTTAGTTCCTTCCATATCTCTATGTTCCCACTTGTTGGATTCACAAACAATGAAATATTTTGCTCTATTTAGTGCCACACCAATCTTCTGAAGATGTTCCCAGTTTAAGTTTCTAAATCGTCTTGCGTTAATTATTTTATGAACAGATTTCATACCCAACCCTGGTACACGTGCCAAAACACTTTTATCTGCCTTGTTGATATCCACAGGAAAGTATTGCATGTTCCGTAATGCCCACCCTAATTTAGGGTCCACATCCATATCTAAGTTTGGGTGGTCGTTATTCAAAAGTTCCTGAACACCAAAACCATAAAAGCGTAGCAACCAATCTGTCTGGTATAATCTATTCTCCCTGAGCATAGGTACTTGGGTGCCAATAGCAGGAAGCCTATTATCTTCCGCAACTGGAACATAACCAGAATAATACACCCGTTTCATATTATAATTTTTGTAGTAATGTGTGGCGGAGTACATAATATCCTTGTCCGATTCTCCGGTGGCACCTACAATCATTTGAGTACTTTGCCCGGCCGGCGCATATTTTGGAGTGCTCTTAATTATTTTTTTCTCTGATTTGTATTGGATGATTTCATTTTTCACCTTTAGCATAGGCTTGGTGAAGTCTTCATGCTTTTTATCCGGAGCCAATAGTTTGAGCCCGGATATAGTAGGTATTTCAATATTTACAGATAATCTATCGGCATAAAGTCCGGCTTCTCGCATAAGCTCATCACTGGCTCCTGGAATAGATTTTAAATGTATATATCCATTAAAATTCTCTTCCAACCGTAGCTTTTTAGCAACAGCAACTAAGCGTTCCATAGTATAGTCTGGACTTTTGAATATGCCTGAACTTAAGAAAAGACCTTCTATATAATTCCTGCGATAGAAGTTAATGGTCAAATCTACTACCTCTTGGATTTTGAAAGCAGCCCGTTGCACATCATTACTTTTGCGTGTCACACAATAAGCACAATCAAAAATACAGTGGTTTGTGAGTAATATTTTCAATAATGAAACGCACCTACCATCTTCCGTATAGCTATGGCAAATTCCCATACCGCTACTGTCTCCAAGTCCCTTTGTACTGTTTTTCCGAACACTTCCGCTGCTTGAGCACGAAACGTCATATTTGGCGGCATCCGCCAGAATGTTCAATTTTTCCTTAATTCTATCAAATGATAACGACATTGTAGGTATTTGTATTTATTCCAAATTTATGGAAAAAATCCATAATATGGATATATTCCAAATAAAACTTTGGAGTATGTCCAAATTGTGTATATTTGGAAATGAAAGGGTAGTGGAGAGCATAAAGTCTATTATTGTTTTTATGAACAGGGATAATTCAAGAATTATATGGAAAATGAAATCACTTTAAAACGCTTCACTGATATTCGCCGCGAGTTGGGCTATACCCAAGCGGAGTTTGCTAAGCTTCTAGGCGTATCTAGTACTACAGCAGATATAGAGCGTGGGCGTACTAAGTTATCCGGTAAAGTGGTGATGGAACTTTTAAAGCAGTTCAAGATTAATCCGTTGTGGCTGTTTGGTGATAGTGATAATCAATACTTGGAGACTTCTAAAGTTAGCGTAATTCCAAAGGTGGTTACTGTAGATAATGCTGGAAATGACAACATGGTATTGGTAAACGCCAAAGCTGCTGCCGGTTATCCACAAAACATTGCAGATACAAGCTGGTACGAACAACTTCCTGCTTTTGATTTGCCTATTCCTGAATTTAGAAATGCTACGTATCGTGGTTTTCAGGTTGACGGAGACAGTATGCTACCTAATTTAAGGTCTGGGGAGTGGGTTTTGGCCAAGGCAGTAGAGCACATAGATGATGTAAGCCAAAATAAAATGTATGTAGTGGTCTTAGAAGATGCCGTTTTGGTGAAAAAAGTGGAAAAAAGACCTAATTCTAATAATGTTACTTTGGTTTCTCTTAATGAAACTTATCCGCCATATGACATCAAACCTTACCAAATACAGGAGATTTGGGAGGTGAGTAGTAGAATTACATTTGGCGAAGATGCTACCACAGAGAAAGGTCTTTTGAGACAGTTGCAAGAATCAATGGAGGAATTAAAAAGTCAGCTTCGTCATGTAAAAAAGGTATAATACACCTTTTTATGATTTTGGCACTTTCAGATTGTAAACTCCGCTTTCTCTTAAAGTGAAACCAAGACTTTTATACAGTTTAATTGCCGGTGTTCTATGATGTCCTGAGAATAGAAGAATTTCATCCATATTTAAATGCTCGGCCTCTTTTAAAAGTTTTTCCATTAATTTTCTGCCGATTCCTTTTCCGCGATGTTCGGCATCAACTACAACATCCTCGACCAATCCTCGGTAGCCTGAAATTACTTTATACGTAACCAAAAGCGCTATCCCTATAATATTGTCTTCTTCTTTACATGCCGCTAAAATTACATGATTGCCATCTTGAAGTATTTGGTGTAACGGACGCTGTATATTTTTGTCGTTCAGCTGCTTATATAAATTCTGAATTTCTTCTTGAATCTGGTCATTAAGGTCGTACTTATGTAAAATTTCAATGGTCATGTTATATTAATTTATAGTATAGATTGATAAAACTAAGAATATAAAGAGAACAATAACATTCGTATATCCTAAAGTTGATATAAAAGTAAAATGCGTTTAATCGTATTTACTTATAATCTACGATTAATACATGGTGTTTGGGTTAGCGGATATTTTTGGAATTTGTTGAATGGAGTCCCAATGCTCACAAATTTTTCCCTTTTCATCAAACCGAAAGAAATCCATAGTAACGTATTGATCGTCATCTGGCCAGATTTGGTGTGTATGTAAAGCAACTAAATCTCCTTCGGCTATGCTACGAACAAAATCAATAGATTTCTGAGGGTATTCCCGCTTCATCCTATCAAAATAATCAATGAAGCCTTGAGGCCCATTAGCCACATCAGGATTGTGCTGAATGTATTGACCTCCACAAAATTTATCAATAGCTTCTTTTGGGCTGCCTTCGTAAGCCATTCTATAAAAAGCTATGGCATTTTTTTTGTTTTCTGCAGTATTCATAACTCTAAAAATTTCGATTAATAGATTATTAACTAGAAAGAGAAAAAGATATTTTAATACCCTGTATAATCATGTCGGTTCCAATGATAGCAATAATTAAACCCATAATTTTTCCTATTACAGATATCACGTTGTGACCTATTTTTTTGATAACTAATTCACTTAACATGAATGAAAAATAGGTTAGCCAACATAGCAGCCCGAAAATAAATATAACCATGCCAATCTTAAGGTAACCCGCATTTGACACAAAATTCATTCCAGTAACGATTGTTCCTGGTCCTGCTAAAATTGGTATAGCCAAGGGGGATATAGCAAGATCCTCGTCTATATGGGTATCCGTTAGGTGCTTTACATTAGACTTTTTAGATTGAAGCATATCAAAACCTACAAAGAAGATTAGAATACCTCCAGTAATTTTAAAAGCAGGTATAGTAATCCCAAAAAGCAGAAATATAAATTTACCGAGGACAAGGAATATAGTAACAATAATAAAAGCCGTTAATGTTGCTTTTTTACTAATTGTACGTTGTGTTTTTCTGTCCGCCCCTCCAACCAATGATAAAAATATTGGCATGTTGGAAAGTGGATTCATTATGGCGAAAAAACCAGTGAATACGGTAATTGAAAAGGTAAGAAGGTTGTCCATTTATTTATTAAATTCCTTTAAAAGAAGCGCGTGCTTATTTTGTTTTCGCAAGAAACTTCTATCCTAAATTTTATTATTAGAGATTTTAGCAAGCAAGTTAGCCAAAAAAAAACTGTATACTAGGGTAGGCGTATGATCACCGACCTTAGTATACAGCAAAATTTATAATTTAAATATAGTATTCTATTGGAAATCTGATGCCTTAAATGGATATTTTCTTGGTTTTTTTTGAATGGTAATCCAATGTGCAACGGTAAAGGATTTAACTCCCCATTGTCCATTAAATCTACCTAAACCAGAGTTTTTAACGCCTCCAAATGGTGCATATGCACTATCATTAACTGGTTGATCATTAATATGGGTCATACCAGCTTCAATGCCTTGCGCAAAAACCATTCCTTTGCCTTCATCTTTTGTAAATACGGAACTAGACAAACCGTAATCTGTTGCATTTGCTAAACGTAACGCATCTTCCATATCTTTCGCTCTTGCAATAGAGACTGCTGGTCCAAATATTTCGTTTTTAAATAGCGGACAATTTTCATCTACATCAATAAAAATATGTGGTGGCATATGTAAACCTTCGGCTTCTCCGCCTAAAGCCATTTTATAACCTTCGGCTTTAGCTGATTCAATTAGGTTTTTTACCGTATTAAACTGAGCTTGATCAATGATAGGTCCTATAAACGTATCAGGATCATCCATATCTAAACGCTTCAAAGTTTTTACTTTGGCTATAAATTTCTCTGTAAATTCATCATAGACTTTATCTTCTATGATAATTCTATTAATAGCCATACAAATCTGACCTTGGTTCATAAATTTACCCCATGCAGCTGCTTCTACAGCTTGATCAATATCTGCATCTTCCAGCACTACAAACGGGCTATTCCCACCCAATTCTAACTCGATATTTTTAATAATATCTGCTTCCAGAGCATTTTTACCAACTTGACGTCCTACAGGCGTTGATCCGGTAAAAGAGATAAGTTTAGAGATTGGGTGCTTTGTAATTGCAGTACCAATAGAGCTTCCTCCACCTGGTAATACACTTAATAATCCTTTTGGAAAACCTGCTTCTTCTAAAAATGAAGCAAAAATTAGCCCTCCCGTAACTATAGATGTGGATGCTGGTTTTAACACTACAGCATTACCAACTGCTAAGGCTGGGCCTAACGTACGTGCAGTTAACTGTCCTGGGAAATTCCAAGGAGAGATTAAACCGATTACTCCTAAAGGTTTTCTAACTGCAACCGATTCTTTGCCTTCTATATCTTGTGGTAATATTTTACCTTCTACTAATAATGGTAAATGGACACTACTTTCAAAAACGCTTGCTACTAATTCAGCTTCAAAATAACCTTTTGCCAATGTTGCACCTACTTCCTTTCTTGCCCATTCTGCAAACTCTTGCTTACGGTTTCTAACAACTTCGGCTAATTTTTGCATCATCCTACTTTTTTCAGGAGGTAATACAGCAGCCCATTTTTTCTGTGCTATAACAGCTAATTCAAATGCTTTGTTTACATCATCGGTAGATGCACCGTTCAAAGTAAATAACTCTTCTTGGTTCCAAGGGTTAATATTTTTTATGGCTGGCCCTTTTCCGTCTTTCCATTCGCCACCTACAAATATTTTTTGAGTATAATTTGGTAATTGTTCTTGTGTTTTCATTTTCAATGTGTTTTAAAAGTTTCTTAAAGTGTCACGATTACTTTACCTACTGTTCGCCCTTTTTCTACTTCTGTATGTGCGTCTGCCATGTTCTCAAAAGCAAACGTTTTATAGATGTTAGGTTTAAGGCTACCGTTCTCTAGTAAGCCTTTTAAAATATTCATGTCTTCTGCGCTAGAATGCACTAGAATATTATTTATAGATAGATTTTTGTCTGCTACAATAGTATTAGCTTCTTCTGGTAGCTTTTTATCCAAGGTGGTGAAAAGTGTACCTCCTTGTTTTAATACTTTTACTGAATTTTCTAAAACCTTACCACCAAGTGTGTCTAAAACAAAGTCGATATCTGTTAATACTTCTTCAAATTTTTGAGCGTGATAATCTATATGCTCATCTGCACCAATTGATAGTACAAAATCTTTGTTTTTTGCAGAGGATGTTGTAATAACATAAGCTCCCATATTTTTGGCAATTTGTATTGAAAAATGACCAACACCACCAGAACCAGCTTGTATTAAAACTTTATCTCCTTTGTTTACTCTACCGCTTAATATTTGTAATGCGGTTAAAGCGGCCAACGTTGTAGCTGCAGCTTCTTCAAAAGAAACATTGGCAGGCATTATGGCTAAATGTGCTTCTGGAGCTGCTACAAATTCCGCGTAAGCGTTGCCAACACCAGGAAAATTTACCATCCCGAATACCTTGTCTCCAACTTTTAAATTGGTAACATCATCACCAACTTCAGTAACTGTTCCTGCAATATCCCATCCTAAAATAACAGGACGTTTTTCGCCATACATCATAGTCAGCATTTTATCTACATACTTTGGCTTAACATCTGCTGGGTTTAATGAAATTGCTTTTACAGCAACTAACACTTCATTATTTTTTATACTTGGCTTTTCTACTTCTGCTAAGTGAAGATTTTCTGGTCCTCCTGCTTCTTCTAATATGATTGCTTTCATTTTATCTATTTTTTAGATTATTTTTTATCGTAAACGACTGACATTCCTTGGCCTTGGTTTAAGGTAAGGCGCATTTGCTTTGTTGTTACTTCAATAACTATTTCATCATAACCTAAATCGAAATCTCCAATTTTACTGGTTCTAGTGAAGAAGTTATCTTTCCAATCCCAGGTACCTGTCAAAATTTTTCCGCCAAAAACACCAAATATTTGCCCGTCGTGGGTTGCTACTGATTGACCGTCTTTATCTCCATAAAAATTATCGGCAGCTAATTTTAAATATTGTTCTTTGGTTTCTATACGATTCCAATTATCATCTGTGATTTTAGCCTTAGTTATAGCTACAGGAAGTGTAAAAGATTCTATTTTGTTACTGAATAAAATGGGTGCATATAACACGTTATTTTCAACACTTATATCTGCTAATCCTTTTGGGAATTTTCCAACTAACTTTTTGGTATTATTATTTATAAAAAACAAATCGCTAACCGTGCCTCCTGTAACTAAATATCCATCTTTAACTGCTGCTAAACCATCTAAAGCTCCTAATTGGTAGGCACTTTTAATAATTGTTAATGACTTGTCTTTCAAATTGACTTTATACATACTACCAAACTGATTTGGCGTTAACTCTAAAGACAATTCTACTCCAAAATCTGCTATAATTAAATCTTCATTTTGTATGAAAATTCCGTTTGGATGATTGATTTCTGGTGTTTGAAACCAAACCTCTAATTTGTTGTTATTTAAGGCGAAAATTTTTCCGCCTGCAATATCAGAGATAAAAACCTGTCCCGTTTTAGAAACCACAACGTCATTTAACGAAACCACATCTGTTGATGTAATACTACTTAAAAGCTTACCTTTTTTTACATCAATAATATGAAGTTCCTTGCCATCACCTACATACAATTTATCTTGGTATAATGCTAATCCAGCTGGGTTATTTAGACCTGTTACCCATTTGTAATTATCTACTTCTCCATCCTTTGTAATTCGACTTATATAGCCTTTGTCATTTTGGTTTACGTTAGATACATATAGCCAATTTTCAGTAGGTGATGCTACTATAGATTCTGGCATTACAAACCCATCTAACTCCCAGTTTTTAATTAATTGATCTGTTGAATTTAGTTTAGAAGAGGCAGCATAGTTTGCTTCGTCTAAAACCTCTTTCAAAGCAAAAATTCCATTGTTTGCAGCCGGAAAACCGGTATAGAGACTCAACAAAATCATTGTTTCTGAAATCTCATTTGGTGTTGCTCCCAATTTTAAAGCAGCCTTTATATGCGATTTTAATTGTGACTTAGCATTAGCTTGCGTAGTTAAACTTGCTATAATTAGCAGTTCCTTTGTCTTAAAATCTAAACCTTCTCTGTTATAAATTTCTCCAAAACCATAGCCAATAATATACTCGGTCATATCTGGGGAGACATCTTTGAAGACTTTCTCTAATCCTTCAGCTGCACCTTTTCCAGATAATTCTTCTAGAATTTTTACTCCGGTTTTATAGTTATCTTCTTTTGTGTTTTGCGCTGTAACTGAATACCCCAAAAACAAAGTCAATACTATAATTAGTTGATTTTTCATAAGGTTAAATTATTTACCATTTTGTTTAGCTGTAGCCTTTGGAGCCGCACCTTGTTTTAGTTCTCTAGTTCTAAATTTTTTGGTTTCTGGAAGTTGTAAATTCACTTGATTTACTTCTTGAATTTCAACCTGAAGTTTATCAAACTTTATGTCTTCTAAATGTCCGCCTAATTTTATGTCTTCAGATAAAAAGTGAAAATGCATTCCGGGAATTACAATATTCCCTAGATAATCTGGAGTAAATAAACCGACTAAAGTCCCTTTAATGTTTTCCCTAGTGTACATTACACGAGTATCTAGATATTCAAATAACGACACATCTTCATTTTCTACTTTATGAGCAGATGCCATTTTTAAATAACCAAACTCACCTTTAATTCGGTAAGCATAAAAACTGTTTATTGAAGTTGCATACTTTTGAAGTGTTTTCGTTAAATCTTCATAAGACTCAATATTTTCAACAGTTACCGTTCTTTTTGGTTGAAAATTTATCATCGTCATATTTGGTGATTCTAAATCTTGTGACGCTACTTTAATTCCGCCCTCAGCATCAATTGTATACACCACACCATCTACAGCAACTAGTTCTCCTGCTAAATGATTTACAGTACCTATACCAATATTACCTTGTTGTACCATTTGTTCTGGTGTAATATCACCTTCGTAAATACTATTTAATAAGGCAACCGTTGGTGCATATTGGTGAATGGTATTTTCGGTATGAGGAGCCAATCCATTCTCATCTAAGCTGTGTGGATGTGGATGTTCGTGATCGGGCGTTTCCGAATTAGAAACTGCTTCTTTTTTAGTTTGATTTCCGCAGCTTACTAAAAGTGCTAAGGAAAATAATAGAATTGCTTTTTTCATAATATTGGTTGTTAGTATTATGGGATTTTCTCTTAAATTTCTGTAACGAAATTCATATACTGCTTTAAATCACCAATGACAGCTTCTTCCATTAGTTTGCCCGTTTTTACTGCGTATGGCTGGTTAAAGTGAATGTCCCAAACATCAGATTCTTTTCTCCAATGCTCATAAACCGCCAAGGTATCTTCCTGGTCGTCTACAGTGTATAAATCAAAAAGGATGTTTCCTGCTTCCTCTTTTCTAGTATTTGTAATATGGTCTTCGAACTGTGTTAGAAGTTGTGCTCTAAATTCGGTTTTCAACTTAAAAATGAAGAAAATAATAAACACTTCGTCTTCTGGGTTTGCAGATTTAGAATGGTCTGGTAACGGATTTGTATCTCCTAGAAAATAAAAGTCTGGAGCAGTTTGTAATGCTGTTTTACCAACTTCCATTAGCTTTTTTGTATGCGGCTCATTATCGTGAGATGTAATAGCAGCTTTGTCAGACCAACGTTCGTAAACAAAAAACACATTGTCTTCTGCTTTAGATACAAATACTTTAATCTCTTTATTACCAGCTTCTTTCTGGGTTGCAGCTTGTGCTTCTTTTAGTGTTGCTGCAAACGTGTCTTTATGTTCTGGTTTTGCTGTAAATTTTACTATAGTGCTTTTCATAATAAATGTTCTTTATAATTGAAGTGTATCTTATTTTAATGGAGTAAGAGGCACTTTTTGTATGATTGTAGCCTCTTTTATTTTTGCAAATCTGTCATTTGGATTATCCTTTACAATCCAATGGTGTGTGGTAGTTGCGGTTAATTTCTGGTTCTCTTTTGTTACACCTTTCCAAACAAAATCTACATTCACTTCATATTCATTTTCTGAAATTACTTTTACAGTAAAATTCTCTGGAAAATGACTGCTTTCCTTCAATTGTTTTGGTGTTCCATTCAACCATTGTTCTAATTGCTCTACGGTAACAATAGGTTCGCTATTTGTTGAAAAATTTAGTTTAAAACCATCTGCTAATAATTCTTTAAAAGGTGCAACATTACCATCTAACTGTTCCATATTTAAGAGCCAGTAGTGCATAAGAGATAACATTCGGTTTTCTGGATAAGCATCCTCAAAAGTTGGGTCTTTAATCTCGCCAGTAGGCTTGATATTGATTTCTGTAAATACAGGTAAAAGTGCACCAGGAGCCTCTTTTAAAAATGTGCTGTAATGCAAAGGATAACTGTCATTAGACCCGTCTGACTTTAAATTTTGATATATAATATCAGCTTCTAAATTAATAGTACCGTTCTCTAATTTATTTACCGTTATATTTTGAATATGATGCGCATTCTTCCATCCTTTATAAACTTTTAATCTTTCAGGATAATTCGCTTTGCCTTGCATTTCTCCAGCTGCAGATTTCATTTTTATATCATCTGCTAAAATTTCTAACTGATTTTCTAGTCGCTGTTTGTCTTCAAAATCACGTTCATAAAAAAGATACCAACGGTGATATTGGACAATGGCTGCGTGAATAATTTTTGTATCTGTTTCCATAATTTATTTAGTTTTAGAAATGAATTTTTTAATATCATTAGCTACTTCCTCTGGAACTTCTAATTGAGGTGAATGTGAAGCGTTTTCAATAACTACTAACTTCGCATTTGGAATATGATCTCTGTAGTATTCAGCCACGCTAAAGCTTACTACTTCATCATGTTTGCCCTGTAATACTAATGTTGCTGCTTTTATAGATTGCACATCATCTTTAAGATTAAAATACTTTCCGTTTTTAATAGCAGGAATTAAAGAGCCATCTACAAAATCTTTACTATTGTTTATGGTTTCTATCATGTAATCAGATATAGGTCCAGGAAGGTCCGGCACTTTATAAAAGACGCGTGAAAGCACAGCATCCAACTCTTCTTTGTTTTCAATCTTCTTACCAAAACCACCATACACAACGTGGTCATCTATTTTTATACCGGCAGCATCCAATAAAATTAAATTGCTAACGTCATTAGGGTATTTGATAGCATAGGCAGCAGCAGTATGTCCGCCCATAGAGTTACCTATAAGGTTAAAGTTCTTTACGCCAAGTTTTTCTAAAAATGACTTTACAAAAGTGGCTTGCCCATCAATGGAATAGTCCAAACCTTCTTTTCTTTCATTTTCACCGTGCCCAGCTAAATCAGGTAGAATAAGATGATAGTCCTCTGATAAGAATTTAGCAGTTTGTAAAAAACTACTTTTATCATCTCCCATACCGTGAAGAAAGACTAGTACAGGCTTATCTTTATTCGCTTTGCTTTCGTAAAAATTTACCGTGTAACCATTTACTAAAACCGTTTGTTTTTCAAGATTAGCAGCACTAGCGTAACTTGAATTGGTTTGGTCTACAAGAACTTTTGGAAAGAAGAAAAATATAACAGCTCCAATAGCTAATAAAACCACAACAATTCCTGCGCCTATTTTTAAAAACTTCTTCATAATTTCTACCTTTTATGTTGATTATAATTTGGTAATAATTGTTTCTTCAGGAAACCTGGATTTTGGTAATTTGGCGTTGAAATCAGAATCTTTTCTGTATCCTAAAGACACGACCGCTAAAGTGGTGTAACCTTTTTCTCGTAAGTCAAACTCCTCATCCAAAGCTTTTACATCTACACCTTCCATTGGGCACGCGTCAATACCTATTGCGGCTGCACCTAATAAAAGAGCTCCCATATTTAGATACACTTGTTTTTCCATCCAGTGCGGTAGGTCTTTAAGGTCGTAACGGTGAATGTCAGCGAACAACTTACGACCGCCTTGCATTTGGTCTTTGAATTCCTGAGCCGAAAAGCGACCATCTTTATCTTCTTGTTCCAAAATTTTATTCATGTAAGACTCATCTGCATTTGTACGTGCAGCAATGACAATTACATGAGAGGCATCTAAAACTTTAGGGGTATTAAAATGAAAGAAACCTTGTGTCCCTTTTGTTATTCGTTCTTTGCTTTCTTGGGTATCTGCAATTAAAAAATGCCAAGGTTGTAGGTTTACACTTGAAGGACTTAAGCGTAAAATAGATTTGATTTGTTCAAAATCTGAATTTGATATTTTTTTAGTAGCATCAAACTCTTTTACTGAGTAACGGTTGTTTAAAATCTCTGTTAAGTTCATTTTAGTGAATGTTTTATGTTTTTAAATTTGTACTATCAAAATGATAGTAACAAAAGTATGTATAGTAATAACTTGATGCAATAACGGTCACAAAGTATAGTATCAAATATATTTTCAAATCATTGATAACAAGTGTTTTATAAAAATAATTTTTACTATAAAAAATATAGTTGCATATTATTTTACTGTTTGGTAAATTTGATATAGAATTAAAAATAGGTGTTGAATAAAATATTTTTAGACCTCAAAAAAAGATATGAACAGAAAAGAACTGTTTGAAAAGAAGCCCAGAATAAAAATTAATGACAAGGTTTCCTATTGTCCAACTAGCGCAGCAATGGAACTTATTGGCGGCAAATGGAAGAGCGTTATATTAACCCACTTAATAGAGGACAAAAAACGTTATAATGAACTACGCAAAGAAATTCCAGGTATAACAGAACGCACATTGAGCTTGCAATTGAAGCAATTGGAAACGGACGGTCTGGTAATCAGAAAGGTTTTTACTAAAAAACCACCACTAAAAGTTGAATATTCCCTTACCGATTTTGGACAGACTTTAACTCCTATTTTAACTAGTATTATAGAATGGGGATTACGGGCGGCCGAAACCAAAGGTGAGTTTTTGCTTGATGAATAGTATAATGGTCTATAGTGTTTGTTAGCTTTTTCATTTTCTATGTGTTCCAATTTTAAAAGTAGACCGAACTACCCTCTATAGTCCTATAGAAAAGAGACCAATTAGTGTCCAAATGGGAAACTACCTGATATAAATGAGTTGATTAAAGAAATTACATACAAGTAATGAAAGATTAAATTTATAGTCTTTTTTAAATGGTCCATGCGTACTGTCTATTGACGCATAGCATTTGTATGGCAAATTTAATTGGAGAAGCCGTATAACTAATTTAGAAACCTTAATATTAGGTTTTACTGTATAGGTATACTTTACACAAAATAAGCATTCGTATGTTCTAAAACGTAAGCCGTATACGGTATTAATTCTGCCGGTTCTGTAATAGGAACGGCTTATAAAAATGATTAGGAAACGCTTTTAACTGATAGAAGACTGGTGTTTCGAGGTCATAAAAAGAAGATGGTGGTTTTGAAGCTAAAAATGAAGAAGACTTACCGCCCTAAGTTTAAATGAGTAATAAGGTTATAAGTGACTTCGTCTAAAAGTTTCAGGAGTGAAATTAGCGTGCTTTTTAAAATACTTGTACATATTAGTAGGTTCATCAAAACCAGATGTATAAGCTATTTCTGTAATAGACATAGATGTATTGATTAAAAGACATTTAATTTGGGTTATTACAACTTCATCTATTACGGATTTTGAAGACTTGTGCACAATCGCTTTACAGATGTTGTTTAGTGTTTTGGAGGTACATCCCATTAATTTAGCATAATCCAAAGTCTTTTTGGTTTTAAAGCAATGGTGTTCAATAAGACGTTGAAAGTTTAGAAACTCTTCAAAATATTTGTGTTCAGAAAATGACGCGCCCTGTTTAAGTTTTATCCGCAATAATCTGTATACCAAAATATGCAGTTCATTTCTAATAATACCACAAGAGAATTCATCATAATTTCTTATGTATTCTATTTCAATATGATTGATTAATGAAATTACACTCTTGTAATCCTCATCATCCAGTGTAATTTTTGGAGAAGTTAAAAACTTATTAAAAAGCTCATGACAACGTGCAACCTCTTTTTGGCTTAATAAACTGGCCACGAAATTTTCCGTAAAAAGCAATAAGTAACCTTTGCTATTCGAACCTTTGAAAAATCTTTGTAGTTGATTTTTTCTAATGGTAATAAGGGTTTGTTTACTATACTCGTAATCGGTAAAATCTACGGTATGCTTTCCATAGCCTTCCGTAATAACAATAATTTGATAAAATTCTACTCTATGCAGTAAGGTGATGTCCTGTTTTAAACGGCGTGACATGAGTTCTTCCAATCGGATTAACTCAAAACCTGACCCAGGCCTACTTTTATTGATGAATTTTAAGTTTTTAAAATCTATCACCCTATAATTTAGTTACAAATTCTTTAGTGTAATACCGCGCACACTTCCTTATTTATAGGCGGTTATGCTTTAAATTACAAAAAAAAAGAATAGCTTTTTCGGTAATACAGTTTATTGGAAATCTAATGATTGAAATTTACGCAGAAATTCAAATTTTAAACTTGGGGGTTCTATGCCATGTAATACAACACTATTACACTCATTGAACTTCATAAAGGGCTGTAATTCTTTGGTCAGGGCATCCGCAAAAGCTTCGGTCTTTCTTAAACCAGGTTCTAATGTTAACTGATTAATATTCAAGACCTTTTCTTTTCTATCAGCTTTGCTGTCCATTCGGGCAACCAGTTTCCCATCCCATAAAATTGGTAAAGTAAAATACCCAAATTTCCGTTTTTGTTGCGGCACGTAGCATTCCAAAAGATAATCAAACTCAAAAATGTCTGACGTTCGTTTTCTTTGAATTAGCAAATTATCAAAAGGCGATAAGATATTAAGTTTCTTCCGTGCTAACGGCTTACTTAATAGTTCTAGAGACTCTGGTAAAATATAATACTCATTGTCCGCCACACGTATTTGCTCTATTTCTCCATCTGCAAGCATATTTTTTAAAGCTTGAGTAACCAATGGTTTTGTTTTCTTGATGAGATAAGTCATCTCCGTTAATTTCCCCAGTCCGTTGGCCTGTAAATATTTCTTCACCAAAAACCTGCCGTATTCATCATTCGTTGGGGTAGTGGTGTTCAATGAACTCGGCAAAACTCTTTCGGTAAGGTCGTATACTTTATGAAAGTTGACACGTTTTGAAATCATCAATTCACCCTCCATAAACAAATTTTCTAAAGCTTGTTTTGTAGGAGCTGTTTTCCATTCGCCATGCTTCTTCCCTTTTTTGTCAAAATCCTTGGCCATCAAAGGGCCTTCGGCTTTTATACGTTCAGCTACAGACTTCATAAGTTTTGTATCTCGCTTGTACCAGTGTTTTTGTTTTCCAGAAGCAATAGCTTGTTTGCGAGGCAAAGTAAAACGGTAATCGGTCATAGGAAGGTACGAAGCCGCGTGTGCCCAATATTCAAAAACTTTCTTATCTGCTATGAGTTCCTGTATATGAGCCGATTTGTATCTGGAATTCCGATTGTACAACGTATGATGGTGTGCCCTTTCAATAACAGAAATAGTATCTATCTGAACATAACCTAAATGTTCAATAGCAGAAAGCGTTGCTTCTTGGGCAGAGCCAACCACTTTTTGAGTAGGTAAACGCTGTGATAGCAAAACCAATTTTTGTGCTTCGCGAACAGAAAGGCTTTCTTTTTTTAAACTCATGTATAAGGTTCAAGACCAGCTTTGATAGGATTGTAAAAGTAAGAACATCACTATTCATTTTTGAGAGTTTTGTTAACTGATTCTGTCAAATAAGTGCTTTTATCGCACAAAATGTTAAGAAGTCCATAAAAAGTGGTCAAAAAACATAAGAAAAAGAGCATTTCATCCGTTATTTAAGCAATTCACCCTATTTTCGTCTTTATCAAACAACCAAAGAATCGTTCATTAATGCAGAGATATAAAATTTTAATTGGATCTGCGCTCGTCGTTTTTACAATATCAGCGCTTGCTTCACGCATATTCCATTCAGAATCAACAGATAAACTTCACAAATCAGAAACTGCAGTTACCACTGTGGAAAAAGCACCAAATAGTAAGAAAGATGTTGTTCTTTACGCAACTAGGCAGAAGAAATTACACACTGCATTAAATGCCTATTTTAGAAAAGCTATTGCCAAAGGAGATGTTGTTGGAGCAGGGGTGAGCATTGTACGAGGGGACTCTATAATGATTTCTGAAGGGTTTGGTAGAAAAAATAGTCTTGAGAGCAACTCGGTAAATGGTGAAACCGTTTTTAGGTTGGGTTCTTTATCAAAAGGTTTTGCAGGTATGTTAGCCGCAAATATTAAAAGTGAAGGAAAGTTAGACTGGACGGATAAAGTAAGTGATTACCTTCCTGAGTTCCAATTGGGAGATGGGTCTAACACCAATAATGTAACATTGGCGAATGTTTTATCCCACACTTCAGGCACACCTTACCACAGTTTTACCAATCTTGTTGAAGCTGACATACCCTTAAAGGATATAGCCAAACGATTTAAAGAAGTGATGCCCATTAGCAAGCCGGGAGTTATGTATAGTTACCAAAATGCTATGTTTGCGCTTTGCGGGGAAATGATGAAAAAAGCAACGGGCCAAAAAATAAATACACTTTTGGACAACCGGTTCTTTAAGCCGTTAGAAATGTGTACTACCACTACCAATTA
Source organism: Zobellia barbeyronii (assembly GCF_018603515.1). GTDB lineage: Bacteria > Bacteroidota > Bacteroidia > Flavobacteriales > Flavobacteriaceae > Zobellia > Zobellia barbeyronii. The sequence continues at coordinate 110,783 of NZ_JACATN010000002.1, read as the reverse complement.
CGAGACGCTAACCCATGAGCTTAATATTGCCATGCCTCATGTACGAATAAGAAATGGTTGGAGAGCGGCTCACTTAAGGGATAATTATTACAATGCTGTTGCAGCAGGCGGAATTAGTTCTAATGCTCACGATATGGGCAGATGGATGCGTTTTTTGTTAGGTCACAATCCTGAAATCATGAAAAGTGATGCTATTGGCGAGGCTTTCAACCCGTTTATTGAGATTGCCGGTCACCGTAAATATTACCAAAGATGGCCTGGCCACACAAGATCATATTACGGTTTTGGATGGAGAATTCATAAGTTCATTGAAGGTGATACTAATTTTGAAAAAACTATCTGGCATCACGGCGGAAGCGTTAATAACTACAGAAATGAAATTGCCGTATATCCTGAAGCAGATTTAGGTATCTGTGTTCTATTGAATAACAACTCTCCAATTGCCGGAACGGTAATTCCAGATTTGTACGAGATAATTAAAGAGGTTTATAGGGAGACAGCTCCTAAAGAGTTACAAAAGGTGGCTGCTACATCTTTATAAAAGCAAGACAAAATTAATAACGCCCGTTTCTATAAATAGCTATAGAGGCGGGCGTTTTTTTGTTTTATAAGTTAGGATTAGAAAGAGCAGTTTTAAAATCACAAACTATAAGCGGTACTATCCTTCACAGAGTTCAAAACAAAGGAGGTGTGTATCGTAGCAATGCCATTTATGATGGACAATTTATCGTTGATAAATTCATGAAATCCGGCTATATCATCTACGGCTATTTTTAGTAGGTAGTCAAAATTTCCCGAAACCTGGTGGCATTCCATGATATCGGGTAATAAAAGCATCTCACGTTTAAAACTATCTGCCAACTTCTTTTGTTGCTTGGTTAGAGTGACTTGACAATAGGCAATTAGTTTCTTTCCTATTTTGGTTCTATCGAGCAAGGCTACATAAGATTTTATAATCTCTTGCTGCTCCAATTTTCTAATTCTTTCATAAGTTGGGGTCACACTTAGGCCTACTTTGCCAGCAATTTCTTTGGTATTTTGCTTTGCATTTTCCTGAAGTTGCATCAGTATTTTACGATCTATATCATCCATACTAGATTATTTATCTATTTCATATCCTTCTATAACCTTGTTCAGTAATTTATAACTGCTAAAATTAGTATTATAGTTTAATATTCTAATTTAATAAAAATAGAAGTAATAAACTATTATCAATTGTAATTTTACAGAATTAAATTGAATGGTAAAATGACGATAAATATGGATAATGAGCAACAAATAGATGACCTATTAGCAAAACTAATTCAAGAAAAAGATAGAGTTATAGGATACCCTGTCGCCAAAGATTTTGATTATTCCAGATTATATGAGTTTTTAAAACATCCTATTAATAATGTTGGTGATCCATACGAGGACAATACCTATAAGGTTCAAACGCATGACATGGAAAGAGAAGTGGTTGATTTCTTTGCGGAACTATTTAGGGCCGACCCAAAAGATTATTGGGGTTATGTAACCAATGGCGGTTCTGAGAGTAACTTGTATGGTCTATATTTAGCTAGAGAATTATACCCAAAAGCAATGGTGTATTTTTCTGAATCTACCCATTACAGCGTGCGCAAAAACATTCATTTACTGAACCTACCAAGTATTACCATTAGAGCTCAGGAAAACGGGGAATTAGATTATGAAGACCTTGAGAATACGTTGCAACTTAACCGTGATAAACCTGCCATTATCCTTACTACGTTTGGAACAACAATGACGGAGGCTAAGGATGATGTTTCTAGAGTGAAGGGAATTTTGAAAAAACTGGCTATCCAAAGTCACTATATACATTGCGATGCGGCACTGGCGGGTTCTTATGGCGCTTTTATAGAACCTCGTATTCCATTTGATTTTCAGGATGGTGCGGATAGTATTTCTATTAGCGGCCATAAATTTATTGGCTCACCTTTTCCTTCAGGTGTTATTGTTGTAAGGCGCTCCTTGAGGGATAGAATTGCCAGAGGTATTTCTTATATTGGTTCTCTAGACACGACTATTACGGGTTCTAGAAACGGACATAGTCCGTTATTTTTATGGTATGCTATTAAGAAAATGGGGGTTGAAGGTCTTGAAGCTCGTTATAGACATAGTTTAGAAACCGCTGAATATTGTAAGCAGGAATTAGCCAAAATAGGAATACATGCATGGACTAATAAAGGTGCTATTACCGTTGTGTTTCCTAAAGTACCGAAGCCAATTAAAGAGAAATGGCAATTAGCTACAGATGAGACCACTCATATTATTTGCATGCCAAATGTTACTAAAAAACAAATAGATGAGTTTATATTAGATATGGTAAACGAGAAAGAACCTGTGGCTAGTTTTGTGTATAATTAACAGCTTATCCACTCGGTTAACCATGTAGAATACTATTTTTAACAAGTGAAAGAACAAAACATAGCATTAAAAAATATTCCCAACGTTGCTTTTAAGAGTAATGAGGGAGTTACTGATGTTGAGTTTTTTGATTTGGCCGAACTATTCTCAAGGGTAGCTAAAGACCCTAATCACGACCCAAAACAACCGCACAGAATTACCTTTTTTGCTTTAATGATTATTACGGAAGGAGAGGGGATACATCAGGTGGATTTAAAGGATTATGCTATAAAAAAGGGTTCTGTACTAAAAATAGCGAAAGGTCAGGTGCACGCTTTCCAGCCTAATTTTCAGTATAGTGGTTATTTGGTAGTGTTTACGGAAGATTTCGTTTTGAGGTATTTCTCTCAGTCGTCCATCAATTATATTTCGCATTTGTATAACTATCACATTTCCGAACCTTTGGTTGAAAACAGTGCCTTAAACGACTTTTTTTTGGAACAATTAATCAAAGAATTTGCAAGTAAAAATACGTATGCTCAAAAGGAAATAATTGCAAAAATACTAGAGATTTATTTGTTACGCTTAGAGCGTCATACGCATAACACACCCCTAGACAATTCTAGTACGGCAAACCAAACTCTCTTTTTTCATTTTAAAGATTTAGTAGAGAAAAACTACACAAAAACACGGAATGTAAAGGACTATGCAGATTTACTATCCATCTCTACAAAACACTTGAATAAGATTGTCAAAGAATTCACTTTAAATACGGCCAAACATTTCATAGATAATTTTGTAATTCTAGAAATAAAAAGAGCAATCGTAAGTACCGGTTATAGTTTAAAAGAAGTGGGTTACGCAGTAGGTTTTGATGAAGTTACAAACTTCACTAAGTTTTTTAAAAAACACATGGGCACTACACCCAAACAGTTTAAGGCTGCTTTATAGTCTTTCTTGCTCATATTTACCATTTATCCTCTAAGATTAACCTACCTAGCCATTCTGTGTAGCTATACTTTTGTAATGAATCAAAATTTACAAAAATGAAACTAGGTACATTAATTATAATCACACTTTTCACAATCGGAAATGGTTTTGCTCAAAATAAAACTACAGAAGAAAACCTGTATCAATTTGAAGAACCAGAACACTTGCTGGATGGCTACTCGCTAAATTTTCAGTATCAAAATGGTACGGCTATTCACTTTGAATTTTACAATGGCATGGCTAAGTATGAATGGATAGCTGGACCTGCAAAAGGGAATGGTAACCAAGATATTCCTTACCGTTCGCGAAAAATTGGTAATGAGCTTTATTTAGTTAATTGGCATGAAACAGGAATTAAGGACTACCTAACCATTGTTTTCGATTTTGAAAAAATGATTGTACACAGTTCTATTATAATCGGTTATGAAAACAAGCCCGAAAGAACGTTGAAAACAGTATTCAAAAGTGGCATTATAGACCACCTAAAAATAGCTGAATAACCATAGGGTTAAATGATAACCGTGGTCTTGAGCATTATTTTGAATAGTTAAAACAGGTGTTGGTTAAAACAAAATGGTTTCACTTTTACCATTTTAAACCTCATTTTGATACTGTTTTACCGTCGCAATTACTACAACTTTGTAGTGTAATAAAAATGTTATGTTAGTTAGACAGCCCAATAGTATAGAATTAACCATAGATCAATTATTTAACGACGCAAAAGATGATCGTTTCAAAATAATTAAAGGCTTGGCAAAAAGTATCATGAGGCCAATACAGCCTATAGATTTTAAAGATGTATATCTTTCAATTTCTAGGGAACAAGGGCTTGATTTGGTACAGCTAATAAAGGAAAACAACCTTAAAAATGTTGTTGAGTTTGGTACCTCTTTTGGCATCTCTACACTTTTCTTAGCACAAGGGGTAAATGAAACAGGAGGTACTGTCATTACTACAGAGCTTATTGAATCAAAAGCACTTAAGGCAAAAGAAAATTTTGAAAAAGCAGGAGTAAGTGATGTAGTGGAAGTAAGGATTGGAGATGCAATGGAGACTCTAAAAAACCATGCAGACCCTATAGATTTATTGGTATTGGATGGTTGGAAAGATTTGTACCTGCCACTTTTTAAAATGTTAGAATCTAATTTCAAAAAGGGAACTCTTATTTATGTTGATAATGCCGAGATGGCGGATACACAAGAATTTCTAAAAAAGATAAGTCAAAATAAGAAGTATCACTTGCAGCCTAAATCTGGAGGTAAAGTAGTTTTAATACATACTAAATAAGTTAAAATATGAGCGATGTAGCTAGTTGCCCAACATGTGGTAGCAAATCCAAAATAAAAGAAAGAGAAGGTAAAACAACTTATGCTGCTGTTCAGGATGAGGAAGCTTTCAAGAAAATTGGTCAGCTTAAAAAGGCTATGGAAAAGTTTAAAGCAAAAGCCGAAGCTTTAGAAGAAGAATTACGAGAATTAAAATCGTCTTAATAATATGGACTTTTTAAAAAAGAATTATGGTTGGATGTTGGTCGCTATCTTGGCTAGTTTGCCATTATTAGTTTTGATCAATATGTTAGAAGTAAATCTATCTAACGGGTTTTCCATAGCCTTGGTAGAAGGCGCAGGAGGAGAGGGCAAAACCACCCTAGAAATGCTGTATCACGTTTCCGGAGAATTTGCCATACGGTGGATGACCGCGGTACTTACGTGTACTCCGTTTTTTATCCTCTTTGGCGTTACTAATCTTTTTGTGAGACAAGCCATGGGTATCGCCACAGCGGTTTGGAGTTTTATACATTTTATAATTTTTATTTGGGCAGAAGGTTTTTTGGAAACTTTTACGCAAGTGAATTATGTAGCAGGATTTATAGCAGTTCTTATATTGATTCCCCTCTTTTTTACCTCTAATAGAAAATCTATGAAGCTGTTAAAAATGAACTGGAAAAAGCTACAAAGTTTAGCTTACGCGGCTATTTTTCTTAGTTTAGTACACGTAGCTATTTTAGAGAAAACGTGGATTATTTATGCGGTCATAGTAGGCTTAGGTTTCATTATTAGAATTCCATCAGTAAGAAAAAAGATTATGGCCATTCGTAAAAAGAAAGCAGGCCTAGCTTAAAATTAAGAGTAGTAAACTACCTCGGGGCAATCCCACGAGGGATTAAAAGAAATATACTTTGATTCGAGGCAAGCCTCGGAACACTTAATCTCGATTATCAAGTAAAAAGAAAACAAATGAAAATAGCGGTCACATCAGCAAGTGGGAAATTGGGGGCTTCCATTGTAAAGCACCTGGTTGATTTAATAGGGAAAGACAACGTAATCGGTATTGCTAGAACCCCTGAAAAAGCAAAACACTTAGGCGTAGAAATCAGAAAAGGTGATTATAACAATCGTGAAGACTTTAATAACGCCCTAAAAGGAGTAGATAAAGTATTACTTGTCTCAGGAATGGACGAGCCTCAAAAGAGAATTGAACAACATAGAAATGTCATTGAAGCCGCTAAACAAAACGGCGTTCAAAAGATAGTCTACACAAGTATTATTGGTAGTGAAACGGGTACGGCTTTTAGTCCCGTAGTGAACAGTAATCGCCAAACAGAAGAAGATGTGCGCAATTCTGGCTTACACTGGATCAATGGTAGAAATGGAATTTATATTGAGCCAGATTTAGAGTATATAGATACCTATATAAAAGAAGGCGAAATTAGAAATTGTGCTGCAGACGGTAAATGTGGGTACACCAGTAGAGAAGAGCTTGGCTTTGCCTATGCACAATTGCTTTATAATGATAGCCTTAATGATAATACTTATAATCTATTGGGAGAAGCTATTACACAAACGCAACTGGCAGAATATATTAATGAAGTTTACAAGACGGACTTAAATTATACATCGGTTTCTGTTGAGGAGTATAAAAAAGAACGTCAAGAAGCGTTGGGTGAATTTATGGGAACGGTTATTGCCGGTATTTATGAAGGCATCAGAAACGGTGCTAACGTTGTACCTTCAGACTTTGAAAAAGTAGCCGGAAGACCTCATAAATCTACCTTAGAGATTATAAAAAATTACCATCAGAACCATCCACAAAATTTAGCATAGCAGTAGTGAGTATTATAGAAAACATCTTAAAAAAGGTAGTCTTAAATGAGGCTGCTATTACAGAAAAGGTAACCCTTTCTCAGTCGGTTTTTAGAATCCGGTTGCAAAGTGAGAGTATTCGCAATGCTAATTTTTTGCCTGGTTCTTTCTTGCGAATGGCTATTGGCATTGGTAACGAAGAGGTATCCTTAAAGGATAAAATCAGAAGTTATAGCGTGTGGGATATTAACAGCAAAGAAGGTTTTCTAGATTTAGCAATCGCTACACATAGTAACGGTATGGGCTCGCAATGGGCAAAGGAATGCCAAGTAGGTGACCAGGTTTATTTTAAATGGAAGAAAGGCAATTTTCTAGCAGATGATTCTGCGGACAGTTACATTATGATAGGCGACCTTTCTGCACTTTCTCATTTGTATATGATAAACCGAAACATAGGAGAAAACAAGCAAGTAGCCAGTGTAATTTACAGCGAACAAAAAAGCGAATTATTTCCAGATATAGACGGAAGCATTCCTTTTGACTTCTTTGAGTTTCCTAAAAACCCAAGTACTGAAATCATTGCTAAACTAAAGAAAATAGTTCCTGAACTAAAAGGTAAGAAGATGGTCTATATTGCTGGCGATAGTAGGCTATGTGTTGCTTTAAACCAATTTTTTAAAAAAGAATTGCAGTGGCCAACTAAGCAGATTAAAACAAAACCTTTTTGGAACCCAGATAAAAAAGGATTGGAATAAATTTCAATTAAACCTATAGATTTAAGTAGTACCCTATGCGGCAAGAGCGTCAAGCTTTTGCCGCTTTTTTGTTTTTATATTTAAGTTGCTTAGCTTTTTATTAAAAATCTTACGTGTTTTTGTAGGATAGGCTATTAAAGGTTGTAAATTGGTTACTAAACTAAGAGTTACAATCGTAACCTAATAAAACCTTCCTAAGTCATGAACCCAAAAGCCACTCTTAAATACTTCATTTTTGCCAGCACATTTGTCCTAATAGGTATTTGTATTTCTTGTAATGTAACCAGCAATCTAGAAAAAGGGAGTAATTCAAGCGCCATAGATGGGGTCTGGGAATTAAGCCATTTCTATAACCTAGGAAACGGAGATACGCTAAGTGTTGATACCAGTAAAGTGCAACATAAAATCTATTTAGACGGACATGTTATCTGGAATACGGACCCAGCTGCGGATGCTTCTGAATGGCATGGCTATGGTACCTACACTTTTAAAAATGATACCATTACAGAAACCCTGACTTCAATGTCCAAGTCTATGCAGAGTGATGTAAATACGTATGTAATTCCCATAGAGCGCAGTAATAACACTTATAAGCAGGTAAATACTTATGAGCGAAACGATACTATTTTTCAAAATATTGAGATATATAAAAAGTTGAACTAAATTCAATTTTATTCCGAAAGGGAATTTAGGATAAAGTGAAACCCATCTGTCAATACATACTGTTGATAGATGGGTTTTTTATTATGATAGGAGGGTAGCCAGAATACTTGTAAATACGTTTGCTCGGTACTAAATATTGTACCTAGAATCTTTTATGAAAACCTTAAAACATTCTGTTATTCGAATGTTTTATACAGCCTTAAATTTGCTGTGAAATTAAGTCCGGACTCGTATCCCCAATTCGGCTTTTGCTTAATATTCAGAACATAAAAACAGTAGTAGAATAAGAATTATTTCCTATTAGAATTTACAAAATGAAAAAGAATCTATTCGGGTTGCTTATAGTAATCCTCTCCACGCAATTTAGTATCGCACAAGACGATAATTTACAATGGTTAGATATTGAATTATCAAATTATGAATATCCATATTCGGTTGAAACTTTAGAATTAAACATTCAAGAGCAAGACTTACAAATGCGGTATATGGATGTTACTCCAGACAATTACAATGGCAAAAATATTGTCTTGTTACACGGTAAAAACTTTAATGGCGCCTATTGGCAAACCACGATAGATGCTTTAACCAAAGAAGGTTTTCGTGTTGTTGTTCCGGACCAAATCGGATTTGGGAAATCTTCTAAGCCCGAGCATTTTCATTACACTTTTCAACAACTGGCCCAAAACACAAAAGCGCTATTAGACAAGCTGAATATTAATAAAACTGCCGTTTTAGGGCATTCTATGGGTGGTATGCTAGCCACGCGTTTTGCTATAATGTACCCAGAAACTACAGAAAAACTGATTTTAGAAAACCCTATTGGTTTAGAAGATTGGAAACTAAAAGCGCCTTACAAACCAGTAGAGTGGTGGTATGCCAATGAGCTTAAAAAGAACTACGAAGGCATAAAAAAATATCAGCTCGTTAACTATTATGACAATAAATGGAAACCGGAATACGACCAATGGGTAAATTTATTGGCCGGTTGGACATTAAATTCTGAGTACAAAACCATAGCCTGGAATGCTGCATTAACGTATGACATGATTTTTACCCAACCTGTGGTGTATGAATTTAAAAACGTAACCGCTCCAACACTATTAATAATAGGGACTAGAGACCGAACCGCTTTAGGGAAACCATTGGTTTCAGAAGAGGTTAGAAAAACTATGGGATTGTATAGTGAGTTGGGAAAACAAACTAAAAAAACGATACCAAACTCAAAACTGGTAGAGATAGAAAATGTAGGCCACCTACCACATGTAGAAAAGTTTGATGTTTTTATAGATGCACTGGTGTTGTACTTAAAAGAATGATTAGAGTTGCTACTTTTTATATAGCACAATATTGTTGAGACTTTAATCGAAAACCTTACAGAAATCTGTAAGGTTTTTTATGTTTAAGGGTGTAAATTGGTGTTGATAAAAAATTATATCATTACCTAAATTAACCCTAATTTAAAACAGGAAAATGAAATTTAAGTTATTTATATTAACGCTATTTTGGACATCTTTGACATTTGCATCTGGGTTCAAAACCTTTGTACCGACAGAGAATGGGTATCAACATGTCAAAATCAACATTGAAAAAAAGACCATCAATGATATTTGTAATCATCTAGGCTACAATTCAGACCAATTTTACACTTATTTTGATACAGATATTAAAAGTAGTAATGTCTTTTTAGTAATTTTTAAAGTATTTACTGATGACATTATCTGTGTGCTTACCGATGACACGGTAAGTTCTATAAGTAAAAGGGATGTAACCAATTATCTCACAAATTTCAATCTAAAAAAAGAATTTGATTCTTATAAAATAGAAAGCACATTGTCAGATGGAGTTAAAAATAAATCCCTGACAGAAGAATTTTTAGAAGAGATTTTCAATCAAACTGACAACCTAAAAGACAACTCAATTATTGCATTAAATATTGGTTACGAACTATATTTCATTAATGGAATATTAACAAAGTATATTACAACAGATGGACTTAGCAAATGGAGCAAAATGTGGAAAAATGAAATGCCATCAACATACTTTAAATATGAAAACTCTGCAAAGCAATATTGGATTAATGAAGAAAATATCATAAAAGAGATTAATGTTCAGTCAGATGCATTTTCGCGAACACCAGATGGAGTTCTAAACGAATACATTAAGTTTCATGCTAATTCGGACGGAACGATTAATTATAAGATGTTACTTGTGGCACATTACGACGAAAAGATTTCTTTAGGCGAATTCAAAGGAATTAACAAAGGAAGATATAGTCTATCAACAGAATTCAATAATAAAGATGAATATAAACGGACTACTTACAGAGTAAACAAAGGACTTTATACGTTTGATGGTAATGGATACTTAGTTAATGCCTATACATCGGATTAAAAAACTATGGCTAACAATCACTTAAATAAATAAGGAAAAATGCTACATTTATAAGCATCATCTTGCTTGTTGAGTCAACTACATCTCAAGCATTATTAACAAAAGAAGATGGTAAAAATTCCTTGTAACTCATTATGTTCGAAAAATGGAAGATAAGCATCCTACCAAATATTATGATAGTCTAAGTGAGTTTCAGGAGGCTCAACAGATTCTCCATAATTATCAAAAAACTCATAATATAATTCGAAATGATTATCTAAATCTAATTAAATTGACATTTGAATCTCATGATAACCAAAAATCTTTCAATACATTGTATCGAGCGTGTTTAAGAGAACTGTTTTCATTGATTGAATCTGACCTATTTAATTTAAATAGACTTGATTGTTATCTTGGTTATTCCGATAAAGATAGATTTATTACCAAATTTAAAAAAAACTTTAAACAAATATCTAAAACTTGGGAAAAGGAGGATATCCAAAAAGAATATTTTGACTCTAAATTAGAACGCTTAAAAAAGATAAAAACTGAAAGAGATAAAATAACTCACCCTAAAAACCCCAATGATTTTAAAAATACGACAATTGAAGATTTAGAAATATTTAAGATGATTTTTGATGAATATGATGAATTTTTCAATAGAATGATGAATGGTTTTTTTATAGGAATGAGAAATTATCCAATTAATTAAAATGCGTTTTAAGACTGGGAATTGTTAAATGGGCAAGTAATCATCCATAAACTGGTTCACAAAATAATCAATCACTATTTTTAGTAAAACCCAATCTCCATGAAAAACCTAACACTATTAACCGTCTTAATGTTTTTCGGTTTTGTAAGCTCACCTCTTTTTGCACAAAAAGACGGCTATGTTGAAGACTATTTGGAGCGGTTAGAAAATTCCCGTAAATACATAGTTCTTGTGGCAGAAACAATGCCTGAGGACAAGTATAGCTTTAAGGCCACACCAGAATCCTTAAGTTTTGCGGAGAATCTGTTACATATTGGCTACGCCATGGATTGGCATAGTCAATCTTTATTAGGGGACAGAGAATCTAGAGATTGGCAAACGGACATTGTTTTTAAAGTCGGCACAAAGTCCAAAGCAGAAATGATAGCTTTAATCAATCACACGTTTGATGAAACCATACAACTAATTGGTCAATTTGATACTGCTCAATTAGATGACGAATTAGATTACTTTGGTCTGAACAGAAGTAAACGACAAATTTTTATGCTGCTATCTGACCATATAACTCACCACAGAGCACAAATGTTAGTCTCCATGCGTCTAAACGGACTTGTGCCACCTAGATACGTTTTGTTTCAATAAGTCAATACATTCATTGGTACACCTCTTCATTGTTTCGTTGTATTTAACCCTAGAGAGGTCCGTTATATCTTGGTAAATCTTATTTTTACCAAAAGGTTGAATTTGCTGACTTACAAAGCCAAGACCTTTGTTATACTAATGAGACTAGTTGAATAAAATAATGCTAAGAAAAATCCTTAAGAAAGTACTATTTGCTATTGTTATATTAATTGGAGTTTTGGTAATAGCATACGTCTTGTTCAATAATTTCTATCCAAGTTTCGGTGGTGATGTCACTAAAGAGCGTCAGCAGGTTTATAAGCAATCGGAACAATTTAAAGAGGGCATATTTATTAATAAAAAGGCCGTGCCCAAAGATTTGAGTTTTTCGGAAAGCTTAAACCTTGCCTACAAATTTTTTACGATTAAAGTACCCAACGGTCGCCCCAAAGAAGATTTAAAAGTCATAAAATTAGATTCTGCCAATGTTGCCGATTATAACAGTAAAACACGAATGGTATGGTATGGCCATTCCTCATTTTTACTGCAAATAGATGGGCTAAATATCTTGTTAGACCCTATGTTCGGTATGGTTCCTGCACCACACCCGTGGTTGGGAGACGACCGGTTTAATAAAGAAATGCCATTGGAAATTGAAAAGTTACCTCGTATTGACGCGGTCATTTTTTCTCATGATCATTATGACCATTTAGACTACGAAACCATTTTAAAACTAAAGGACAAGACCAAGCATTATTTTGTGCCGCTAGGGTTAGGAGTACATTTAGAAGCTTGGGGAATTCCTGCAGATAAGATTACAGAAATGGATTGGTGGGAGGAAAAACAATTGCAGAACATAACACTGGTTTGTACGCCGGCCCAACATTTTTCTGGCAGAAAATTAGACAACAGCCAAAGTACACTTTGGAGTTCTTGGGTTGTAAAATCTATAGATGAAAACATTTATTTTAGTGGAGACAGTGGTTATGCACCGCACTTTAAAGAAATAGGCGAGAAATACGGTCCTTTTGATTTGGCGCTGATGGAATGCGGACAATATGACAAGATGTGGCCAGATATACATATGATGCCCGAAGAAACAGCACAAGCAGGTTTGGACGTAAATGCAAAGAAAATAATGCCTATACATTGGGCAGGTTTTAAATTGGCACTCCACGATTGGAAAGACCCTATTAAACGTGTTGAGGCAAAAGCCTTAGAGTTGAACCTAAAGGTAATTGCACCTCAAATAGGTCAAGAAATTATAGTTGCAGATTCCGTTAGCACCTATGCCAATTGGTGGAAAAATCTTTAAGCAAGGCAGCTAGTTGTACGCTGTAATTTAAAATAAACTGTACGTAATGAAAAAACGAAATTCAATACTTAGAAGTCTAATTGTATTACTGATTTTTTCTTGCGTAGCTGAGACAAAGTTATTTGCTCAAAATAAGTATAAAGGAGGATCAAAACATGCACAGCCAAGCATTGATATTCTACCAAAATCAACAGATTATATTTTAGACCGGAGATTAGAAGACACTCTAGGGACAAGGTTAAATCAGAAAATTGATGAACTTTTTGATAAACATAAGATTGCAGGAATCACAGCTACTGTACTAATTCCCGAAAAAGGTTATTGGGAAATAAACAAAGGGTTTATATCTAAAGCAGATAATACAATAGTTGATGATTCGTCTATATTTTATTGGGCAAGCGTAGGTAAATTAATTACAAGTACACTAATCCATAAATTAATTGAAGAAGATAAACTCTCTTTAGATGACAAACTCTCCAAGTGGTATCCTGACATTCAAAATGCCAAAAAAATAACGATTGAGCAATTGCTTAATCATACTAACGGTATTTATAGTTTTAATGCAGACTCCACAGTGCACTACAGCAAAAAACAGTATAGCCCCAATGAGCTTTTAGAAGTTTCAAAAGCGCATAAAAATTTGTTTAAACCGGGCGAATACTGGTCCTATACCAATACAGGTTATATGTTGTTGGCTCTCATATTAGAGAAAGTAGAGTCCAAGACGTTTGAATTAATAGTTCAAGAAAGAATAGTAGAACCTTTAAATTTGAAATCACTAAAAGTAGCTCCTAAAAAGCTGCCATCTAATTTAGCATTGGCTCACGATAAAGATACTGTTATACCTAAAGATTCTTCAGGACCCATGGGAGCTGGGAACATTATAGGAAACTCAAAAGACATGGCTGTTTTTTTAAGTGCTTTGCTGACGGGGGAAATAATTTCTACTGAAATGGTTTCTAGTATGATGAAGGACTTATACCCAATGTTTGACAATGGACAATACTATGGCGAAGGAATAATGTTATACGATTTTAATGAAATTAACAATACAGAAACAGTTTGGATAGGACATAGTGGAGGAACTGAGAATTACAAAGCAGTGCTTTTATTCGATATAAAATCTAAAGTAATTATGGCTATTTCAATAAATGAAAATATTCCAGCCGAAGCCGTAGCACTAAAGCTAGTGGAGTTCATTAACGAATAAAATTGGTGTCTGGACCAGATATCACAAATCAACTAGATTGGTGCAAGTTATCTCCCTTTCAAAACAATTAATTATACCCTCTAACTTCACCCATATCTAAAGTCATGGGTCCTAGTTTATGAGAAGTAGGTAAAAAAGCACCACTTTCCATAATCTTCCAGTTATCCCAAGTCGCTTTGAGTCCGCCTATGGGAATAATGCTTACCCACATTTGGTAACTTTCGGGTAATCCGTTAGGTCCTAAATGCCATAAGTACGAATCTCCTGGCGTACTGCCGCCAGAAGAATAGTTAATCATCAAAGCTTTAGAACCGTCTTCTAAAGTTACCGAACTACGTTGTGTTCCGTTATCAAAAACCTTAAAAGGAGCAACAAGCCAAAAGGAATCATTATTGAAAAAACCTTCGGCCTTGGTAATGAGTTCTTCTCGGTTATTACCAATAACTTCGGCTTCATTCTCAAACACCTTACTTTTAGAAGTATTCTTTAAGTTGAGAAGTATACGGTAGGCATCCCATTCCACATCAACCTCGCCATTTTCCCTATCCCATTTATAAGAATGTGCGCCATTGGCAAAACTCCATTCCAAATAGTGAGTTTCCGTATACGCTTTATTATTGATGGCTTCAAGCATTTTTTCTGCAAGAGCATCTGCTTCGGCACCAGGAGTCCCTGTTGGCAAAGGCTCATCATAGAGCATATAAAGGATTCCAAAACCAATTAGAAGTATGGCGGCAAGGATTAAAACACTTTTACCAACAATTCTCAATATCTTCTTTACCATCTAACAAACAATCTTATATATTAAAATCCTACCGCAGTATCATCACCACGGTGATCCGCTCCACCTTCCAAAGTTCCGTCAGGCAATACACGAATGGCATCTACTTTACCAATAATAGGCGTGCGGTCTTCATTTATGTTATATCCTTTAGCTTTTAGGTTGTCCTTATGTTCTTTAGAAAATCCGTTTTCCTCAAAAATAACAACATCTGGTAACCACTGGTGGTGAAAACGTGGTGCGTCTACAGCCTCTTGCATACTCATATTAAACTCATATCCGTTTAAAATGGTTTGTGCCACAGCGGTAATAATAGTAGAACCTCCTGGGGTACCAACAACCATCCAAAGTTTGCCATCTTTTTCTACAATAGTAGGCGTCATGCTACTTAGCATCCGTTTTCCGGGAGCTATACTATTAGCTTTAGCACCTACAAGGCCAAACATATTGGGAACACCAGCTTTTGAACTAAAATCATCCATTTCATTATTCAAGAAAAAGCCCAATTCATCACAGTACAGTTTAGAACCATATGCTCCATTTAAAGTAGTTGTAACAGAAATGGCATTGCCTTCTGCATCTACAATAGAGTAGTGGGTGGTTTCCATACTTTCGGACATTTGTATGCTTCCTTCATGAATATCCTCTGACTTGGTGGCTTTATCAAAAGAAAAATTAGCCATCCGTTCCTTTATATAAAAATCGCTCAAAAGTTCTTTCATGGGAATATCTACAAAATCTGGATCACCCAACCAATAGTTACGGTCTGCATACGCACGGCGCGCAGCTTCAACAAATAATTGAACAGTCTTTTCTGAATTGTGGCCAAATTTTGCAATGTCATAAGGCTCCATCATTTTCAAAATCTGATTGATGGTCATACCACCGCTGCTAGGCGGACTCATAGAAATAATATGAAGGTCTTTGTAATCAAAAACAACAGGTTCTCTCCATTGGGCTTGGTACTGCTCTAAATCTTCTTCGGTAACAAATCCTCCGTTTTCTTGAATAAAAGTAGCCAATACTTTTGCAGTTTCACCTTTATAAAAGCCATCACGGCCTTGCTCGGCAATACGGCTTAACGTAGTCGCCAAAGCTGGGTATTTTACTATATCACCCGCTTTACTGTCCACAGGGAAAGTAGTAACACTATCGTTCACTTCTAAAATAACCTCACGGACTTTTTCAAAACGAGCAGCTTGTTTTTCTGTAACGATGACACCATTCTCTGCCAAAGCAATAACTGGCGCAAGAATATCTTTTAAAGGTAGCGACCCAAACTTTTTATGTACTTCAATGATTCCCGCAACGGTACCCGGTACACCCACTGCAGTAGCACCTTTGGTACTCATGTCAGGAATAACATTACCTAGAGAATCCAAATACATATCTTTTGTAGCGGATAAAGGCGCTTTTTCGCGATAATCCAATGCACCAATAGAACCATCTGCTTTGCGATAAACCATAAATCCGCCTCCGCCAACATTACCGGCAAAAGGGTAGGCAACTACCAAAGCCATCTCTGTGGCTACCATGGCATCAAAAGCATTACCACCTTGTTTTAAAATAGCGGCTCCAATAGCAGAAGCTTCTTCGCGTGCAGAAACGACCATCGCCTTTTCAGCAACCACGCCAGTGGCTTTTGCAGGTTCGGCAGGTAAGGTTTTACAATTAACAAAAAGGAGAAGTACTAGGGACTTAAGGAGAATTAAACGTATTGTTTTCATACACAGTCGGTTTATAGTTTTAAAATAGGTTCTTATGTGCCTTGATATTAAAGTGATATAAATTTTTGCTTTGAAAACACCATAAGCTCTTCAAAGAAAGCTGTAAACTCATCTTCAAATTTGTCATAGTGCTCTTCAAGATCTAAAATGGCAAAATTCATTTTAGATTTGTTATTTGTTCTTCGGTTCATGCCATTTAGAACCTTGCCTATACCTTCCATTTTAGAATAATTATAAATCCAGTTATCGGATATCATATAAGGCATCATCCTTTGCACACCCACTGGTAGAATGGTATAATTATCTTCTAGCAGGTCATAAAAATTCTCCACATAGATATCCAAAGGCGTATCGCAATAGGTACTCCAGTTTTTGGCCAGGTAGTGGTCGTAAAAAATATCTACGATTACACGGCTGTAGTGGCTATAGTTCTTATGTAAGCGCTTGCTACTAATCTTAGGAATATCATGGGTATCCGTAAACGTATCAATTTCGCGGTGCAACATAATTCCTTGTTGAACCCGTTCCGGTAAATGCGTGTATTTATTAGCTCTAATACTGTCTGCTATAAAGTTTCCCAAAGTAATTTCTGGGTCATCAAACGAGAGGTAAATATGTGCGAGAAAATTCATAAGTCCGAATTTACAAATTGAAAACATAGTATTTGGTCTAGACCCGTATATTTGCATAAACTATTAAGAATTTAGAAAAATATGACTTTAATAAAATCGATTTCAGGAATTCGTGGCACAATTGGCGGCCGTTCTGGTGATAACCTAACTCCTATAGATGCTGTGAAGTTTGCAGCAGCGTACGGAATATGGCTTAAAGAGTATTCAAAAAAGGACAAATTAAGAGTAGTTGTTGGTCGTGATGCCCGTCTTTCTGGCGAAATGATTCAGAACCTTGTAGTTTCTACTTTGGTAGGTTTAGGAATTGATATCGTAGATTTAGATTTGTCTACCACACCTACGGTAGAAATTGCCGTACCTATGGAAAAAGCGGATGGTGGTATTATTTTGACTGCTAGCCACAACCCAAAACAATGGAACGCTTTAAAACTTCTGAATGAAAAAGGAGAGTTTTTAGATGCGGCCCAAGGTGCTAAAATTCTTGATATAGCCGAAAAAGAAGATTTTGATTTCTGTGATGTTGATGATTTAGGAAGTATTACTAGAAACGATTCTTATATAGATATTCATATTGATGAAGTATTGGACCTGCCCTTAGTAGATGCCGATACTATTCGCAAAGCAAAATTCAAAGTTGTGGTTGATGGTGTAAACTCCACCGGAGGTATTGCCATTCCAAAACTATTGGAAGAGCTTGGTGTTGAAGTCGTAAAATTATATTGTGACCCAACAGGTCATTTCCCACATAACCCAGAGCCTTTAAAAGAGCACTTGGGAGATATCTGCGCTTTAGTACTAGAAGAAAAAGCAGATTTTGGAATTGTAGTTGATCCAGATGTAGACCGCTTGGCGTTTATTGACAATACCGGTGAGATGTTTGGAGAGGAGTATACTTTGGTTGCCTGTGCAGATTATGTTTTGGGTAAAACTAAAGGGAATACAGTTTCTAACTTATCTTCTTCACGTGCATTAAGAGACATTACTCAAAAGCATGGCGGTACATATGAAGCTTCTGCTGTAGGCGAAGTGAACGTAGTTACTAAAATGAAGGCTAACAAAGCTATTATTGGTGGTGAAGGAAATGGTGGTATCATCTATCCTGAAAGTCATTACGGACGTGATTCTCTTGTAGGAACAGCTTTATTCTTAATGTTGATGGCCGAAAACGGAGGAACTGTTGCAGACCTTCGCGCTAGCTATCCTTCGTATTTCATGAGCAAGAAGAAGATACAATTGACACCAGGTCTTGATGTAGATGGTATTCTTACAGCTATGGCCGAAAAATATAAAGACGAGGAAATAACCACTATTGATGGAGTAAAAATAGACTTCGCCGAAAATTGGGTACACCTAAGAAAATCAAATACAGAGCCAATCATCCGTATTTATACCGAAGCAAAAAGTCAGTCACAAGCAGATGAACTTGCCGATCGTATTATTGGAGAGATTAAAGCAGTAGCTGGTTTATAAAATCAGCACCGCCCTTCGACTGCGCTCAGGGAGGTGCTTGATAACAAAACGCTCGGAATGATTGAGATTTTTCTCATTTTCATTCCGAGCGTTTTTATGTGTAATAGAGAAATACTTTCTCTTAAATCTTATCAGATTTAAGTAACGTCTTCCTGAGCACAGTTAGATTTTTTGAAGATTCAAGTAATTGAAGTTGCGACTTCCTGAGCGCAATCAATGCTATGAGGTTATTTGGAAGATCATGTAACAACTTCCTGAGCGCAGTCAGATTCTAGAGGATTTATGTAATTCTGTAACGCCTTCCTGAGCGCAGTCGAAGGGAGAGGGTTACTGAAACTCCACAGGAACCTTATCCCTGTGTTTCCAACGTCTATGCGTCCATAGGTAATATTCTGGCTGCTCACGAATCTGCTGTTCGGCAAGACGAAGAAACTCATCGGTGATTTCGTTTTTTTCTGTAGAAGAACCAGCAGTTGTAATCGGAATAAATTCAGCATTATAATAGCCACGCTTTACTTTTGATACTTTCAAAAAAACTACCGCAAGGTCCATTTTTCTTGCTAAGCTTTCAGCCCCATTAATAACAGGAACTTTCACTCCCATAAATTCAGCCCAATAATGAGCGCGGTGCCATTGCGGAGACTGGTCACTTACCATACCAAAAATTCCCGTTACGTTGTTCTTGTAATTTAGTAAAACGGTTTTGGCGGTTTCTTCTTTTGTAATAAGCGTGGTATTCCAGCGTGCGCGGACATTTTTTATCCAACGATCAAAATAAGTATTGCTTATTTTCTGGTAAACGGCATAACCCTTAGAACTCACGTAATTATTCATGCTAACGTTCCATTCCCAATTGGCATAGTGGGAACAAACTACAAGAATTGTTTTTTCTTTTTCAATTTCCTGTATCACCTCTATGTTCTTAACCGTGTAGCGTTTTTTTACCTCTTCTTTAGACAGATGCATTGTTTTCACCATTTCCAGGAACATATCGCACATGTGGTGGTAAAACTTCTTTTGAATATCTTTTATTTCGGTTTCCGTTTTCTCAGGAAACACCAATTCTAGATTCTGTTGTACCACATCTTTTCGGTATCCCACAACGCGATAAACCCAAAAGAAAACAAAATCAGAAAATCCGTAAAAAAGCCTATAGGGAAGTATGGAAATTAACCACAACAACGGATACACCAAAATAAAAACAAGCAACTGCATGAAAACCTTTTAAGTAGGCAAATATAACTATATTTGAACCGAAATTAACTGCTACGTATGAACAACCTAGATATTGCCACCATCGTGGTAATCGCTGCCAATGTATTGGTCTCTCTAAAAGGATTTAATGATACCGCTTTCTTTGAGCGCTACAAATTTGGCATAGGTCAAATTCTAGCAGGACAGAAAGACCGTATGCTTACTTCTGGTTTTTTACATGTAGATATTTCGCATCTTTTCTTTAATATGTTCACGCTTTACTTTTTTGCACCCGTGGTGGTAAACTGGTTTAGCTCAGGGAAGTTTATAGCTATCTATTTTATTAGTTTGCTAGCAGGTAGCCTTTTGGCCATATTTTTTCATAAGAATGAACCGAATTACAGTGCAGTAGGGGCAAGTGGTGCCGTTACAGGTGTGCTTTATGCAGCAATTCTTCTGCAACCTAATATGCAGTTGGGTATTATGTTCATACCGCTACCAATACCAGCTTATGTTTTTGGTATAGGGTATTTGTTATACTCGATTTACGGAATGAAAAGCCGACTAGGAAATATTGGTCACACTGCCCATTTTGGTGGTGCTATTGGTGGTTATGTAAGTACACTCCTGTTTATGCCACAACTTTTGGTAAATGAACCGCTAATGGTAGGATTATTGGCCTTGCCTATTATTATTCTCTTGATAATGGCAAAAATGGGTAAAATTTAGGTTACCGTTCATCGGTAATCCTTAATAAATCGCCTAGTTAACACCTCCAAATTATATTAAAAGGCAAAAAAAGTTGCCAATGTGTGTATTTCATCGAAAAAAAATACACCACGCATACCGTTGAGAGTAGTTTTACGTTCTGTTAGAGCCCAAATCTAATATTGAATAAATCTACTTATAATGAAAAGACTTTCCCTTGCCGCACTAGTGGCCGTTGCATTTGCAACATCATGTAGTGACGAGACCACTGTTTTCAGTGATACCGAAGATAATATTTCAATTGAGGCTCAAGAATCTGTTTTAGATAATAGTATTCTTTTTGATGATGCAGGTGTGTTATCAATTAACCTAACTGCCGGAACTTCCGGTAAAACTTCAAAAACTGGCGAGGAGATGGCCGGTGATTATCCATTGACATTAATAGCACGTGTAGATCCACCGTCTTTTAGTGGAGGTGAAAACCTTACCGCATCTCATGTAGATGTAGACGGAGATTACGCTTATGTATCTTATAACACGGTTGAAGATGGTTACGCAGGTGGTGTAGATATTATAGATGTTAGTGATCCTAATAATCCTCAAGTAACCTCTAGATTATACTATTCTAATGCAGATATTAACTCCATTGCCTATGATAATGGTTATGTATATGCTGTTGGTGGTGTAGATGCCGAAACTTCTGTTAGGGCCACAGCAAATTCTTTTGTAGTTAAGATACCAGCTTCAAACGGTAGATTAGATGTGAGTGGAGAGTTAGTTTATGGTTTCCAAGAAGGTTTTACCGCTAACGATGTAAAAGTAACTGAAAGCGGAATTCTGGTAACTAGTGGTAAAGACGGTTTGTTAACGTCTTATAAGAGTACAGACCTTTCTATTCAAAATGATGCCTCTTTTTCCGATTTACGTTCTGTAGCTTATAATAATGGAACTATTGCTGTACTAGATGCAAGCCAAGGTGTTAGCATTATGGATAAAAACTTTGCAGTAAGTAAAGAAATAAACATCAGTTCAGATTTTGGTGATGCCAGCAAAAGAACAATTGATTTTTCTACTGAAAAAATATACGTTTCCGAAGGTTCTAAAGGTGCCGGTGTTTATAATATGACTAGTGGTGACTTAGTAGAATATATTCCTATTCTTTTAAACCCAGAAGGAACAGACAGTCAAGATATTGTTACTAATGCCGTAGCAATTAACGAAGACATTTTACTAATGGCCAACGGTGGCGCTGGTTTATGTCTGACCGAAGAAAAAGATGGACAGACCAATATTGTAGGGGTTGTTGACCTTGATGGCTCAATCAACTTTGTAGCCTCTAAAGGAGATTACATTTTTGCTGCTTCAGGTAAAGCAGGACTGCAGATTGTTAAATTAAACAGACCGGACCAAAGTTTAGAAACACGTTGTGAAGATTTATTAGCTTATTCAGGAAGCTCTAATTTATCAGTTAATCAAGGGGAGACCAAAGGATTTAAAGGTTCTAAATATTTCAATTCAATTAATGTAAATGGTGCATTGTTACTATGTGGAACATGGTCTGTAAACAATAGTAGCTATATTAATAGCGATGGTTTATTTGAAATGAACGGTTCATTATATATTGGAAGAAATAACAAAAGAAAAAATATTACAGTCAATAAAGACGCTACCCTTAAAATTGAAGGTAACCTAACTGTTTATGGAGATATCATTCTTAACGATGGTGCTACACTAGAGTTTATAGGAGATGCTTCTGTAGCAAATGTCTTTGGAAGTGTAAAGAAATTAGGAACAGCGCAGGTTATAGGCGAGTTTAGAGATGTGAGAAATAAGTTCTAAGACAACGATTTAAAGTATAAAAAAGCCCCGAACGGATTTCCGTTCGGGGCTTTTTGTATGTTATGTTTTCTAAACTAGTTAAGTAGTTCAGCAATTTTTTGTTCCAAAGCTGGTCCTCTAAGGTTCTTGGCTATAATTACACCGTTCTCATCCAATAAGAAAGCTGCTGGTATAGCATCTACATTATATAGCTTAGCAATAGGATCGTTAAAGTATGCAAGGTTAGAAACTTGGTTCCAAGTTAATCCATCATCAGCAATCGCTTTTTTCCAAGCATCTCCTGTTTTGTCCAAAGAAACACCAATAATATTCAAACCTTTATCATGGTACTTTTTGTAAACATTAACTACATTAGGATTCTCAGCACGACAAGGCTTACACCATGCAGCCCAAAAGTCAATTAGAGTAACTTTACCCAAAGCATCAGCAAGCGCCAATTCTTTTCCATCTGGAGTAGGAGCGCTAAAAGCAGGAGCTTTAGCACCTACAGCCGTACCTTTTTGGCTTTCTTCAACCTTCTTCTGTGCTTCTAGTTTCTCAGTAATAGAAACGGCAGCCTTAGTTTTCTTGATTTCAGGAGAAAGTCCGTCAAACATGGCTTGTGCCTCTTCAGAAGTTACAGCACGAGCACCAATGGCTCTGTCTATCAAAAGAACAGAAATAAGAGCATCCGGATGTTCTTTAACATAGTCAAGCTCAAAGTTTTTGTATTCTTCTTGAAGCTCCATCATTTCATCACGAAGAGAATTAGCAGTAGCTTGGTCAGCCTTTTGCATATCCTCTTGGATAGATTGTGCTTGTGCAGTTATTTTTTTAGACTTGTCCATATAATCCATGAACACTTCGTTTTGCATAGAACCTTTTACAGTAGCAAAACCTAAACTGTCTTTTTGAGCTTTAAGGTTTATATCGCCATTCTCAAGGATGACAGCAGTATAGCCCATTAGCTTATCTACAAAAACGTAATGCATTTCTGGCATATCGGCTTTACCGGTAAAAGCAAAAGCTCCGTTCTCTATTGTGGTAGTATCAATATCTACAGGCTGACCGTTTTCGCCCATGACCTTTAGAAATACTTTAGTTCCGTTTTCTACTTCACCAGTGATATTTCCTTTAAAATTGTAGCCCTCAGGCTTTTGATTACAGGCTACTAGACCTATTAAAATACAGATTGATAATACTACTTTTTTCATTCTTTTTATTTAAGATGTGGCAAATGTAGGTATATATCGGTACAAAAAAAAGCCCTTAACATTATGTGTCAAGAGCTTATGAGTATGTTTTTACTTAATTTATTTAAAACTGATAGCGAATACCCAAGGCAATATCAAAATTCAGCTTGTTGTCAAAATTTTTGAAACCAATAATACCTAGTTCTGGTCTAAAATCCAATGACACTACTATAGGTAGGTCTGGGTTGTATTCTATTCCCACATCACCGGCAACGAAAACAAAAAGGCCACCATCTGGATCTTCAGCAATGGTTGGGTTGTTCTTATTAGGAATTGGAGAAAAGTCTACACTTCCAAAACCAGCACCACCACCATAAAACCAGTTGAATCCTTTATCAATCTCATATACCCATTGGTAAATTCCAGTGAGTTTAACCGCATCAAACTCGCGACTATCCCGATAACCTAAATCAAATTCTGCACGCGTATAACGACCAATAGACCTCTGATAAGAAATTTCAGCACCGAATCCATCACTGTCACCAAGTCGTAAACCCAATGCATTGTCTGCTATTTCCTGGGCTTGAAGAGAAAGCGCTGTAAAGCAAAAGCAAATAAAAAATAAAAATTTCCATTTTTTCATATTCTTGTGATTTTTGGTTCTAAAAAGACGTTTTACATTCGCCTTTCAACCATAAAAACTTAATTTAGCGATCTAAATTGTTTACCGTTGAATAAAAATTTACTTCAAGAACTAGCAAACTCACTGCAAGGTCGCGTTTTATCGGATAGTTTAACAAAAACCCTATACGCCACGGATGCTTCTGTATATAGAAAAATTCCTACGGCCGTTACTTTCCCTGAATCAATACAAGACCTTAAAACTTTAGTCCATTTCGCAAACAAGCACAAGATTGGTCTTATTCCTCGTACCGCAGGTACTTCTTTGGCAGGCCAGGTAGTTGGCGAAGGTATAGTTGTGGATACATCAAAGCACTTTACAAAGATAGTTAGTGTAGATGAGAAAAAGAGGCAAGTAACTGTTCAGCCAGGTGTAATTCGTGATGAATTGAACCAGTACCTTGAGCCTTATGGTTTGTTTTTTGGACCTAACACTTCTACAGCTAACCGTTGTATGGTTGGTGGTATGGTTGGAAATAACTCCTCGGGAACGACATCTATTAAATATGGTATTACCCGCGAAAAAATTGTTTCGCTAAGAACCATATTATCTGATGGTAACGAAGTAGAATTCAAGGCACTTACGGTTTCTGAGTTTGAAGAAAAAAAGAGTTTAAATACATTAGAAGGAACTATATATAGAGAAATCTATAAAGAATTATCGCCTAAAGAAGTGCAAGAACGCATTTTTGAGGAGTTTCCAAAACCTGAAATCCATAGAAGAAATACAGGTTATGCAGTAGATGAATTACTGAATACAAATGTATTTGGTGATACAGAGGATAAAATAAATGTGTGTAAATTATTAAGTGGAAGCGAAGGCACTTTAGCTTTCACAACAGAGATTACATTTAGATTAGATGATATACCGCCTAAGTTTTCTGCTATGGTGGTTACACATTATAAGACTTTAGAAGATTGCTTATCTGACGTTGCCCCGGTAATGGAGCACGATTTACATCTTTGTGAGATGATGGACAGGGTAATTCTTGACTGCACAAAGAATAACCGTGAGCAATTAAAGAATCGGTTTTTTGTTGATGGAGATCCTGCGGCACTTTTAATGCTCGAGGTTAAAGCACATACGGAGGAAGATCTTCAGAAACAAATTGATGCATTATTAATTACCGTAAAAGCTTCAGGGCTTAGCTATTCGGAAGCCATATTGAGAGGTGGTGATGTAAGCAAAGCGGTAGCGTTACGTAAGGCCGGTCTAGGACTATTAGGCAATATGGTTGGTGACCGCAAAGCAGTTGCCTGTATTGAAGATACAGCGGTTGCTGTGGCGGATTTAAAAGATTTTATAAGTGAGTTTACCCAAATTATGGATGGTTATAAACAGTCCGCTGTTTATTATGCCCATGCTGGAGCGGGAGAATTACACCTTCGTCCTATATTAAACTTAAAAAAGGGCGATGATGTAGCTATGTTTAGAGATATTACTACAGATGTTGCTAAACTGACGAAAAAATATAAAGGTTCATTTAGTGGTGAACATGGTGATGGTATTGTTCGTGCTGAGTTTATTCCTTTGATGATAGGCGAGGAGAACTATCAGTTATTAAGACGAATAAAATCTTATTTTGACCCTGAAGGTATTTTTAACCCAGGTAAAATTGTTGATGCTTATCCAATGGATGAGTCACTTCGTTATGAAGTAGACCGAAAGGAGCCGGAAATAAAAACATTATTAGATTTTTCAGATAGTGAAGGTATTCTAAAAGCTACCGAAAAATGTAACGGAGGAGGTGATTGCCGAAAAACCGAACATGCAGCGGGAGCTATGTGCCCCAGTTTTCATGCCACCCGAGATGAAAAACATACCACTAGAGGAAGAGCAAATGCACTTCGTGAATATTTAACTACAGGAGAAAAGAAAAATAACTTTGACCAAAAGGAGCTTAAAGAGGTTTTTGACCTTTGTTTAAGTTGTAAAGCTTGCGCAACAGAATGCCCCAGTAATGTTGATGTAGCAACGTTAAAAGCAGAGTTTTTATATCAATATCAAGAAGCAAACGGTTACCCATTACGCGGTAAATTATTTGCTTACAATACTACATTGAATAAGTTAGGTAGTAAAATGCCAGGATTGACCAATGCCATATATGATTCAAAATTCTTTGGAGGTTTATTAAAGAAATCTGCAGGTGTAGCGCCAGAAAGAAGTCTACCTAAAGTTTATAGCTTTAATTTCGATGATTATTTACAATCATTTAAAAATGAGCAAACTATAACAAGACAAAATGTAGTTTTGTATATAGATGAGTTTAGTCAATATCTAGATATTGAATTAGGTAAAGATGCTATTGAAGTGCTTACTAAGTTAGGTTATGACGTGCAGCTTTTTTATGCTGAAAGCGGTAGAACCTATTTGTCAAAAGGCTTTTTGAAGCAGGCTAAGAAATTGGCTTTAGCGAATATTCCTAAACTTAAAGAGTTTGCAGCAAACGGACTTCCGGTTATTGGTTTGGAGCCATCCGCAGTTTTGACTTTTAGAGATGAGTATAAACGCTTTTCGCAGGATTCGGAAACGACAAATGCTATTGCGGTAAACACTTTTCTATTGGAAGAATTTCTAGCTTCAGAAATAGAGAAAAAAGAAATTACAGCAGATTTGTTTACTAAAGAAGTTAAAACTGTAAAGATTCATGCACACTGTCACCAGAAATCATTGAGCAATCAAAAGGTGACTTTTGATGTGCTTAATCTTCCGGAAAATTATAAGGTTTCTATTATTAGTTCTGGCTGCTGTGGTATGGCCGGTTCTTTTGGATATGAAAAAGAACATTACGAGGTTAGTATGAAAGTTGGTGAACTTAAACTTTTCCCATCTGTAAGGAAATCGCCTGAAGACACTATTATTTCAGCAAATGGAACGAGTTGTAGACATCAAATTTATGATGGTACAAAACGAAAAGCCTTGCACCCGGTAACTATTTTAAAGAACGCACTATTGGCTTAAAAGTTAAAATCAGCTTTCAAGAGGAGTTTCTCCTTCTTTTTCTGGTTTTGATTTTGCCACGGCTATAGAATTAATGAGGTCTTGCATGTTCATATTCTTCAATTCCTCATCCATAAAAAATGGGGAAAGTTTATCATGATTGTAACGATAAACTTTCCATCGTTTTAGAGAATATTCCAAGGCGGTTAGATTTTCAACCCAATCTCCAGAATTTAGATACGTACAAGAGCCGTTATCTGTTTCGTGCCTGCTCTTCTTTGGCTGGTGAATATGACCGCAAACCACATAATCGTAATCATTCTCTATAGCAATATCTACAGCCGATTTTTCAAATCTAGCAATGTAGTCCAAACTTCTGGTGTTATTCTTTTTTATCTTTTTGGAAAGTGAGTATTTGGCTTTCCCTCTTTTCTTTAAGGACCAATTTATAGCTCGGTTAGCAATGAACAGTAGGGCATAGCCATAACTTCCCAGTTTCGTTAGCCATTTGGCATTACGCATGGATATATCAAAAATATCACCATGAAAAAACCAAGCCTTTTTACCGCTAAGTTCTAATGTAAGCTTGTTTACAATATGCAAGTTGCCCAAGGATACACCTGCAAACCTGCGCATCATATCATCATGATTTCCAGTAATGTAATACACTTCTACGCCTTTCATGGATAGCGTAATAATTTTACGAAGGACCTTTGTATGTTCTGGCGGAAAATAACTTTTATTAAATCGTCTTATATCAAGAATATCCCCATTTAAAATAAGGGACTTAGGTTGAATGCTACTTAAATAGGTCAACAATTCGTCTGCATGGCATTCGTAACTACCCAAATGAACATCTGAAATTACAGCAATGTCTAGTTTTCGTTTTTTCATAATCGACAAGTATGTTCAATTTATAAATAGTATTCTGGCTCTCTCAAAAACGAATAGAATAACGGTTAGATTTACCGCTATTCTTGCTAACTCTGGGGATATACAAATAAATTACATATATGTAAAATGAATGTGAATTTGACGATATCAATAGGTGTTGAAATCATTAAATAATTATTAAGGAATACCTGCAACATCTTAATGGATAATACATAAAGGCTTATTTTGCGGTCAATGATTTAAGATTTATCTTTACCGCTAGCTTTAACCAAAATGACCATAAGCTCAACAAACAGTATTCTGTTTTAAGTTTGGATAGAATTAGGTTAAGCATTAATTAACTTTTAATATTTTAGAATGGCTGGAAATTCTTTTGGAACCCTATTTAAACTATCAACGTTTGGAGAGTCTCATGGTGTAGCAATAGGAGGTGTCTTAGATGGCTGTCCATCAGGAATTGAGGTCGATTTTGATGCTATTCAGAACGAGTTAAACCGAAGAAAACCAGGTCAATCTGCTATCGTTACCCAAAGAAAAGAACCGGATACTGTAGAATTTTATTCGGGAATATTTGAAGGGAAGACTACAGGCACACCTATTGGTTTCGCTATTCATAATACCAATCAAAAATCCCATGATTATACGCATATAAAGGACTCGTATCGTCCTTCGCACGCAGATTATGTCTATGACCAGAAATATGGTTTTAGAGATTATCGTGGTGGTGGCCGTAGTTCTGCACGGGAAACCGCAAGTAGAGTAGTGGCTGGCGCTTTGGCTAAACAGTTTTTGGCCGAAATGAAAATCAATGCTTATGTTTCTCAAGTAGGGAACATGAAAATGGAAACACCTTATCAAGATTTAGACTTTTCTCAGATTGAAGCTAACCCTGTACGCTGTCCCGATCCAAAGATGGCAGCAGAAATGGAAGAATACATCAAAGAGATTCGTAAAGAAGGAGATACCGTTGGAGGTGTTATTAGCTGTGTGATTCAAAATGTACCTATTGGACTAGGAGAACCTGCTTTTGATAAGCTTCATGCGGAACTAGGGAAAGCAATGCTTTCTATAAATGCGGTTAAAGGCTTTGAATATGGCAGCGGATTTGCCGGTGTTACAATGAAAGGCAGTGAGCATAATGACCAATTTAACCAAGATGGCACCACAAAGACCAATAATAGTGGGGGAATACAAGGTGGTATCAGCAACGGAATGGATATCTACTTTAACGTAGCTTTCAAGCCTGTGGCTACTATCATTCAGCCATACCAAACAATAGACAAAGAAGGTAATTTTGTCCAAACAAAAGGTAAAGGACGCCATGATCCATGTGTAGTTCCTCGCGCTGTACCTATAGTTGAGGCTATGGCCGCATTAGTAATGGCGGATTTTAGCTTGCTAAATCGTACTATTAAGGCAAATTCGTAATCAATTTATTGGCAATTCATTAAAACCAGAGGGGATTTGTAGGTTGTTTTTCTGCTTTCAGATCAAAAGCAGTATATTACTTGCTTAAACCTTTGATGAATGAAAAAATTGGAATTACACTGGAGAATATTGATCGGAATGGTCTTAGGTATTCTCTTTGGTTTTGGAATGACTTATGTTGATTGGGGCAGGGATTTTGTCCTGGATTGGATCAACCCTTTAGGATCCATCTTCGTTAAGCTTCTAAAACTAATTGCAATTCCACTTATTTTAGCTTCGCTGATAAAGGGAATATCGGATTTAAAGGATATCTCTAAGTTCCGAAACATTGGTTTACGTACAATAGCCATTTATATAGGTACTACAGTAATTGCTATTTCCATCGGACTTATTTTAGTGAACCTCCTCAAACCAGGCGAAGGAATATCTGAAGATACCATAGCCAAGTTAACAGAAACATATTCCAGTGATAGCGGTGTTACTTCAAAATTGGAAGAAGCGCACAGACAACAAGATAGCGGCCCGCTTCAGTTTTTAGAAGATATGGTGCCAGATAATGCTGTTAAAGCATTAGGAGACAATAGTTTAATGTTACAGGTTATCTTTTTTACCATTTTCATGGGTATCTCCATGCTTCTTATAGGTGAAGAGAAAGCCAAACCCCTCAAAGATTTTTTCGATTCTCTCAATGACATTGTCTTAAAGATGGTGGATTTGATTATGCTAAGCGCTCCTATAGCCGTATTTGCCTTGTTGGCGAACGTTGTCGCTACTTCTGGCGATCCTGATTTACTTATAGCGCTTTTAAAATATGCAGGAGTTGTTGTGCTAGGGTTATTATTAATGATTGTCTTCTATAGTATTGTGGTAGCCACGTTTACACACTACAGCCCATGGAAATTCTTGAAAGAAATGAGCCCTGCTCAACTTTTAGCGTTCTCCACAAGTTCTAGTGCAGCTACTTTACCGGTAACTATGGAAAGGGTAGAAGAACATATTGGTGTAGATAAAGAGGTATCTAGTTTTGTGCTTCCTGTTGGAGCCACCATAAATATGGATGGTACCAGTCTTTACCAAGGTGTTGCCGCTGTTTTTATAGCGCAGGCTTTAGGATTTGATTTAACTTTTGGCGGACAATTGACTATTGTACTTACTGCGTTATTGGCTTCAATTGGATCTGCAGCAGTTCCAGGTGCTGGTATGGTTATGCTAGTAATTGTTCTTGAGGCCATTGGTTTTCCGCAAGACAAGTTAGCTATAGGATTGGCACTTATTTTTGCTGTGGATAGACCTTTGGATATGCTCCGTACCGTAGTGAACGTTACCGGTGATGCTTGCGTTGCTATGATGGTGGCCAAATCCGTTGGAAAATTAGGAAAACCACATGTTCAGAATTGGGATGATCATTATGATGAAGTGAAATAACTAGTAAACCATATATTTTTAAAAAGCGAAGTAGTTTCGGGGCATTTGTTTTAACCAACAGTAACCTAATAAACTATTTCGCTTTTTGTTTTTTGCCATCAGCTTCCTTCTCTGCATCTTCAAAACTTATATCATTATCTACGACGCCTTTGTATGCTTTTACCCAAGCATTTTTAAAGATATTAGTCACTGTTGGCCATGTTTTTGTTCCTAAATTATTTAAGTCACCTTCTAAAGGGACTTTGGTGGCTAATGTGTTGTTCTTCTGGTTTTTGAGGACGAATTTAAAGAAGCCCACAAAGCCTTCCCATAAGGTTTCTAGAAACCCATCTTCTTTGCCAATAAGCTTACCGTTTTTTATAATAGGTTTTATAGACCCTTTAAGAAAACCATCTGCAATGGCTATTTCACCAAAAACCTCAAACGTGCCGCTTTCAAAATCTATTTCTGCATAATACTTCGTGAAATCATTCAATGCCTTTACATCTGCATCTGTGACCGAAAAAGCGATATCCATGTCAGGAACTTCTTTAACTAGGTTCATTTTACCGTCTAAGACCAAATCCCCTTGACCAATAGAAGTTGCAGTTGCGTGAATGTCTGATGGTAAGGTGCGCTCTTTTTGTATTACGTTCCTTAGATTGGTAGCGTTTAGATTCAGGTTTTTAATATTCAGGTCTATTGTTGGGTCGGCCTGGATTTGAATAAAGGCAACCGTGCCATCGGTTATTTGGAGATTATTAATTGAAATTGGAACTAAATCTGTTAAAGCCTTGGTCCAGTCTTCAACTTCAGGAGTCGTTCCATCATCTTGTTGATCTTCCAGTACATAAATAATCTTAGGTCGATTCATTTCGATTTCACTCACAATTCTACCCTCTAACAAGGCATTCCATTCTATTGAAATATCAGTTTTTTCAAAATCCAAGAAAGGAACTTCCGAGCCTGCTTCAACTTTGTTAAGAGTCATGTTTTCAATTACATACGCACCTCTATATAAATCAATATCAATACCATCAACATGGCCATAATATCCTGGAATATCTGCCAACACACCATTCACATAATTTTTGACCAATACCGGCATGAATAATCGTAATACAACTAGCAACACTATAATGCCTAGTGGAATTAAATACCGCTTTTTTTTATAGCCTCTTTTTCTCTTATCCTTTGACATAAATTATAAATCAGCTACAAAAATCCATGATTTAGCTTATTTAAGTTTGTTCATATACATAAAAGGCTATCTCATAAGAACATAGCTTCAATGTTTAGATTTAAATGATAAGTAGCGGGAATATTGACTTTTAAAGCGGAATAAGTATTCAAGAAAGGTAGATAGCAAAACATCTCTTCTTTAAAATAAAGACCGCCTTAACTTAAAAATTTGGCTTTAAGTTCGGGAGTAGGAATCATACATTGTTCCTTTTTGCCATACCACTTGTAGCGATTACGCGCAATAAAATCGTATACGATATCACGAATACTCACAGGAATCCATTGTAGGACAGAGGAAATAGTTTTATACCCTTTCAGCTGTTTGCCTATTTCTAATGCCGCATCAGATTTAATATAAAAAGCAACGCCGTGTTCAATAAGAATGATGGAATCTATATTTGAAGAGTCGATATTTCGCTGCGAAATCAACTTCTTTCCTAAATCGCTTTGAAGTGGCGCATATCGGAAAACATCTTGTTCATCATGTTTTATGATAAATTGAATAGCACCGTTGCAAAGGTTGCAAACGCCATCAAAAAGAATAATTTGTTTTGAATTTTCCACAAGGTAAAGTTAATGCTGTATTTATTGAAGACCTAAGTTTTGTCAGAGATTTAAGAAAGAACATTGACACTACTTCTTAACCCGCTCTACAAGCTCCAATTGATCAACGCTAACATTGGTGGTAAAGATGCCATAATTCACTATGGCTTTGTTCTTTTCAAGGTTATCAATAGATCCAACGGCTTTCCCATCTTTCATTCGGACGCGATCTCCTAGTTGAAAAACAGGGCGTGGTTTGTTCTTTTCTTTGATAACCGCCTTTTTCTTTTCGACTATCTTTTTCTCCCGAATTACCTTAACCTCTTTTTGAACTTCCTGAGTTACTTGCGCCTTTTTAGTACGTTCAACCTTAGCTTCTTTGGCGGTTTTCTTCTTACGCTTGCTATTTTCTGTTTCTACAATGCGCAATAGCTCGGAAACAAGTGGTCGTTTCTTATTATCAATAAAATAACGGTCTGCAGCTTTATCAATTTTATTTCCTAACTGTACCATGCGCTGGTCATGATCGTACAATTCTTGGTAATTTTCTAATTTGCTTTTTACCTTGGCGTTCAATTTCTCCAATCGCATGGCTTCTTCACGTGCTTTAGACTCTTCTTCTTGAAGTCTAGTGCCTGTTTGCGCCATTTTACTGCGTTCTTTCTGAAGTTTGGCTATCGTAGCGTCAAAACGGACTTTGCCTCGCTCTACCTTCTTCTTTGCTTTGTTTATTAAGCTGTAGGGGATGCCGTTTTTCTGGGCAACCTCAAAAGTAAACGAACTACCGGCTTCTCCTAGAACCAACTGAAATGTAGGTTCTAAGGTCTTACTGTTGAAAACCATGTTAGCATTAGTCGTATGTGGCAACTCATCTGCCAAGGCTTTTAAGTTGGCATAATGGGTTGTAATTACACCGTAAGCTCCACGTTCATAAAAAATTTCTAAGAAAGCTTCTGCTAAGGCACCACCCAGTTCCGGGTCACTACCGGTACCAAATTCATCAATAAGAAATAGTGTTTCATTATCGCAAATCCGTAAGAAGTTCTTCATATTCTTTAAACGGTAGCTATAGGTACTTAGGTGATTTTCTATAGATTGATTATCACCAATATCTGTCAATATTGTATTGAAAAAACAAACGGAACTCCTTTCATGAACGGGAATTAGGAGTCCTGATTGAAGCATTACTTGAAGTAATCCAATTGTCTTTAAAGTGATACTTTTTCCACCAGCATTAGGTCCGCTAATAACAATTATCCTATTTTCGGAATGTAATTCTATGGTCTGCGGATAAGTTTCTGTACGCTGTAATTTGTTGCTTAAATATAATAATGGGTGAAAGGCATCTCGTAAATAAAGTCGCTTTTCATCATTGATTTTCGGCAGCAATGAGTTCGTGTCCCTAGCATATGAAGCCTTAGCGGCAGTAATGTCCATATGTGCAAGGAAGTCCTGGTATTCAGCTAACAACCAAGCAAAAGGCCGTATTTGGTCTGTAAGCTCGTTTAGAATACGCTGAATCTCTTCCTTTTCATCATATTCAAGATTATTGAGTTCCCGACTATATTTTAAAGTAGCTTCTGGCTCTATGTAAACAATACTTCCTGTTTTGGAAGTGCCCATTACCGTACCCTTTATTTTTCTACGATACATGGCCTTTACGGCCAAAACCCTTCGATTTTCAACAACTGATTCCCGTATGTCATCTAAATAATCAGAACCGTGATAGGTGTTTAGTGCCGAGGCAAAACTCTGGCCTATTTTACCTTTCACTTGGTTCATTTGGCGACGTACATCAAAAAGCTTGTTAGAAGCGCGGTCTTTAACTTCCCCAAAGCGATCAATAACAACATCAATTTCTTTGGGAATATCTATGTTTAATTCAACTTTATTGGAAACTTCAAACAGCAAAGGATAATATTCCTTAAACTTTTTGAGAAATTTTTTATGTGCGGTTACCGTTGTACAGATGGTACCTATTTTTTTAAAACTCGAAACCTCAAGGGTTGTATTTTCTATTCTAAGTAACTGAAGCTCTTTGTTTATTCCGTCAAAACCATGAGGAGGTATTCGGTTTTCACTTATAAAAGACGACAGATACTCTGCTGTTTGTCCCAAAACCTCAACCACAACTTCCTTGTCGTCTATTGGAGTGATTTCCAATGCGCGTTCCTTGCCCATTTCAGTAGAGCAGCGAGCCGAAACTTGCTTTAAAACTGTAGGGAATTCAAGGTCTTGTACTGTCTTAGAGTGAATATTTGCCATTCTTATTTAATTGCGACGGCAAAGGTAGGCATTGGTAGCGAGATTTGAAATCCATTGAATAGACCAGAAAACTAGGCTATTACTCAATACGTCTTGCTTGTGTCGTAAACGAAAGACCTTGTTGAGACATTGTGGAGTTCATTATGCCTTCAAATAATGGCTCTGGGCAACCTTTTGGCACCTTCCATTCAATTATAAAATTAGAGCCTGTTCCGCCTTCAACATCAACCTCATCTATAATAATTT
Organism: Zobellia barbeyronii; assembly: GCF_018603515.1. GTDB lineage: Bacteria > Bacteroidota > Bacteroidia > Flavobacteriales > Flavobacteriaceae > Zobellia > Zobellia barbeyronii. The sequence continues at coordinate 75,533 of NZ_JACATN010000002.1, read as the reverse complement.
CAGTGGTTTCCATTGGAGCTAAATAAATAGGGTGGTCAAAATACGTTCTTACCGCTTTACCGTGCGTGTCAAAATATTCGGCTTTTGTCAAGTACACCGTATCCTTATCGCTTGTGTTTCTTAAACTAGCCATTGCAGTTAAGTTGTGCGTTTTGTGCTCTGTCATGCTATAAATTTGAGAATATATGGACAAATAGGATTTGCCATATTCTAAAGAGTCTTTATCGCTAATATTTATTTTTCGTTTTGACCAGTTTATAGGATTTATAGAGCTGACTTCTTTTTTCTCAGGAATACATCCAAAGAGTAGCGACACTATCAATAGGGATAAAATACACTTTTTCATTTTTCAAGATATTTAAAGCAGACTTTTCTTAGCCAATGCACTGTAAATTTTAGGTAATTTTGAAATCAATGAAAAGATAGCTTCTTTATAGAAGGTTTTCTTCAGATATAACATTGATTATATAAAATTACCCTTGCTATACAAAAATGATCATAAAATATGACAGTACAAATACATGAAAGCTGGTTAAAGCCACTTTCTCAAGAATTTGAACAACCTTATTTTAAGGAATTAGTCCAATTCGTTAGAACCGAGTATGCACAGCATACTTGTTACCCTAAAAAAAAGGACATATTTGCAGCCTTTGACCATAGTCCTCTTGACAAAACAAAAGTGGTTATTATAGGGCAGGACCCGTATCATGGGCCTGACCAGGCCAACGGACTCTGTTTTTCTGTAAAAGACGGTATTTCGCATCCGCCTTCGTTGAGAAATATCTTTAAAGAGATTGAAACGGACATAGGAAAACCTTATCCAGAAAGCGGAAACCTAGAACGTTGGGCTGATCAAGGCGTACTTCTGTTGAATGCCACACTAACCGTGCGTGCTCGTGAAGCTGGAAGTCATCAGAAAAAAGGCTGGGAGACTTTTACAGATGCGGTAATCAAGAAACTATCCGATGAAAAAGAGGATCTCATTTTTCTACTTTGGGGCGGGTTTGCTAAAAAGAAAGCTAAACTCATTGATAAGAAAAAACATCATATCTTAAATTCCGGTCATCCATCGCCGTTAAGCGCTAACCGTGGTTACTGGTTTGGGAATAACCATTTTAGTCAGTGTAATGAAATTCTACAGAATAAAGGACTAAAACCTATTAATTGGTAGTCTTATTTTCAACAAAACTATCATCTAAATTCCTTTTTTGATGGATTAACGGCTGTATGTCTGGCTTAATGCGTAAATATTCATGCCATTGATAGGAGTAGAGCACGTCTGCCATTTCAGAACTTTCATGACTTGATATTTTTTTTAGAAGGTACTCCTTTTCCCTGTAAGAAATATCAGGATTATTTGTTATCGATTCTCTTTTTACGATGTGTTTAGCGACCGTATTTTGAAATTCAAGAGCTTGTTTCGTGCCCATAACAAGCCTTGGTTGATATTCTGCCGTTATATCTATAGCTTCAAAACGGATGTTTCGGTCTATTTTAAGGGCATACAGAGTTTGTGCTTGAGCAAAAAGAAACCCAAAGAAAAATACGATTATGAATAGTAATGGTGATGTTCTTGCTGATTTTAACTTCATTTTCAATAGGAATTATTTAGACTTTAATCTTGCTGATTTTTCTAAAATTATAACTCTTAATGTCGAAAATAGAATGCTAATTGCCAAAACTTTGCAAAAGTTATTCTGAACTCAATTTCCTATCAAGATTAATTTGCGATAATTTTTAAGCAGAAATGTCATGTCTTCAAAGGTTTTCTATTCATTTGTAGGTTAATATTTTGCGACTATGATAAAATATTAGGGTAGTTAACAATAAATCTCTTACGGCTTAGGCTATTTAGTTAAAATTTCTTTAATTTTAACAAAGATTTTTTACCTAAGCACTATATGTACCATTAACTAACAAAAAAAACCATGAAAAATTTAGAGAGATTAAATTCAATACTACTGATAGATGATGATGAAATAAACAACATCTTACATTCAGTTTTTATTAACAAACTAGATTTGGATTTGAAAGTTGATACAGTGCTAAACGGTCAAGAGGGCCTTGATTTTATCTTGGGCGGTGATAAAGGAAAATTAGAATTACCATGTATGGTAATGCTAGATTTAAAGATGCCGATTATGGACGGATGGGAGTTTATGAAAGCATATGAAGAATCTGTTCCAAAAGAATTAAAAGATCAAATTACTATAGTTCTAGTAACTACAAGCGATAATCAAGAGGATAAAGATAGAGCGGAAAGCAATGAATTTATTGACGATTTCTCTCAGAAACCTTTATCTGACGATACTTTTAAGCATTTGATTCAAAGTCATTTTAATCTTGCTGCTATTTAAATTAATATAAGATCTTCAATAGGGGAATAGATTTATCAATTAGATTTAATTCCCTTAAAGTATCTTGAACTTTTGTCAATGTAGCTTCTGGAAGTTGCTTCTGGCTCCATTTCGTTATTTTCAGCCATTCTTGAATGTCTTCTAGTTGTTGGCTATATCTATTGGCTAAACTTCGGTCTATACTAGGTATCTGTTTAAATTCGGAAGTGTAGTCGTTGATGACCTCTAAAATATGATTCAAAGTGCTTTTCTCTTCATCAAGGAATTTTTGTGTGGCAGCAACTACAAAACAGGGCCATGGTGTAGGGCAGTCTCCCAAACGTCTAAAAACACCTTTGTCTACTAGGGGTTTCGTTGTAAAGTGTTCCCACATGAAGTAATCTGCTGTACCTTCCGTCAAAGCGGCAACTGCACCATCTAGGTTGTTTATGACTTCAAACTGAAGAGAGTTAGTCGCCCATCCTTCGTTTTGAGCATTTACAAAGGCCATTAAGTGGCTCCCGCTACCTAATCGGCTAATTGCCGCTTTAGTACCTTTTAAGTCGGCTATGGACTTATATTCGCTTTTAGCGCCTACATGAATTCCCCATTGTAGTGGTGTTGAAATATATTCCTGAACAATTTTAGCAGAATTCCCTTCTGTAATGCTTTTAACTAGGCCCTCGGTTAAGATGATTGCCAAATCTGTTTCCTCGTCTTGAAGCATTTGACACATTCTACCTGTACCTTCCGGAACTTCCGTCCATTGTAAGTCAATGCCTCTTTCTTCAAAAGCACCTTCCTCAATGGCCATATGCCAAGGGAGGTTGAAATGTTCGGGAACGCCAATTATTCTAACTTTCTTCATAATTCTTCTTTTCTATCGGAAACACCTGTAAATTTAAGAAACTTACTTCTCTTAACCTCGCGGCTATGGGGCTTTCTATTGATGATTTTTATTTTTTTTAGGAGCTTAAAGCTTTGTCTTTCGTCTTCAAATACTTATAAATGGCATATTGCGAACGAATGGGTTTTTCTTGTTCAAGGGAAACCAATGTGTTTGTATCATCTGCATCCTGCACACGGGCTTTTACAGAATCGTTTAATTGCAACTTAAGAATATCGTTTAACTCATTAAAAATATCAGAGTCAAGAATAGGTGTCAATACTTCAATTCGCCGGTCTAGATTTCGTGTCATCCAATCTGCGGAGCCTATGTACATTTTTTCATCACCATTATTATGAAACAAATAGATGCGGCCATGCTCTAAATAGCGGTCAACGATACTTGTAATCAGTATAGGTTCACAACCGGAAGGAACCTCAGTGGCCGATTTAGGCATGAGGCAGGAGAAACCACGAACAATAAGACGTACCTGAACACCTGCTTCATTTGCACGGTACAGAGCATCAATCATAGTCTTGTCTTCTAGACTGTTCATTTTTGCAGTAATCTTCGCGGGAAGCCCTTTTTTACTGTTTTTTATTTCATTTTCAATAGACTGCAAGAATACATTCCTTGTGTTGAAAGGTGAAACCAAAAGCCGCTTTAACTTAGGAATTATCAAATGACGTTCTAGTGTAGAAAACACTTGATTTAAATCTTCAGTTACTTGATTATGAGCAGTAAATAGCCCGTGATCGCAATAAATACTTGAAGTCTTAGCATTGAAATTACCCGTGCCTATATAAGCGTATCGTCTTAAAGAATCAGATTCGGTTCGTTCTATTAAAGCGATTTTAGAATGGACTTTGATATTAGGGATGCTAAAAAACACTTTGGCTCCTTTGTCTTCAAATATCTTACCCCATTCAATATTATTCTTTTCATCAAAACGAGCTTTAGCCTCTACGAAAATGGTGACTTTTTTGCTGTTCTCGAGTGCTACAAGTAAAGCATCTGTAAGTACCGATGCTTTAGCAATTCGATACAATGAAATTTTAATATGCTTAACCTTGTCATCTTTTGCTGCCGCAACGATAAAATTTTCTACGGCATCAAAACTCTGATAAGGAAAATGTACTAGCTGGTCCTTTTCTCTTATGGAAGCAAAAAAGTCTTTTGTTTTGGATAAAATAGGGTGTGGCAAAGGAACTTGAACCTTGTATGTTAAGTCCGGATTGTCTGTGGGATTGTTAAAACCGAAAAAGTCTGAAAGATTATGGTACCGTCCACCTGGAAAAAGGTCAATGTTTCCAATATCCAATGTTTTTCTAATAACTTCTTTATATTCTTCGGGCAAATTAGCATCATAAAGCAGCCGTGTAGGTTGACCTGATTTTCGTTGATGCAGCGCATCATAAATCTGATCGGCCAATGGCGTATCTCCAAAATCGTCTTCTAAATATAACTCAGCATCCCTAGAAAGCTTTATAGCGTAACTAGATTCAATGACTCCTTTTGGCAATAATTCATTCAGATGCATTTTTACTACATCGTCCAAGAACATGAATGAATGGCCATTTCCAGGAATCTCAACGAAACGGTCGTGTTGGTTTGTAGGGATTTTAACGAAGTGATATGTGTCATTAGCTTGTGCTACGAAAAGATACAAACCGCCATCAGATAATTTAGGGTTCTTATCTGTTGTGAAAACCTCACAATCAGCTGCAGTATCTTTGAAATAGGTGTTGAGATAAGCTTTTTGCTCGCTGGTAACTTCTTCATTAGTTACAAAGTGGATATCTTCTTTGAGTAATTCCTTAAAAATAGTTTCCATGATAGCGCCAAAACGTTGTTGTTGCTCATCAATGATGCGAAGAACTTTTTTAAGCTTCTTGTTCGGCTTTGAAATCAGTTTCTTTCGTAACGTTTTGTCAATGGACTTTAGCTGGCGTAACTGAGATATGCGGACTTTAAAGAATTCGTCAAGATTAGACGAGAAGATAGCCAGAAATTTTAGACGTTCTAGTAGGGGAGTAGCGGGGTTGTCTGCTTCTAATAACACTCTTTCATTAAAAAACAGCCAACTTATATCTCGGTCTTTGTAATCTTCATTTTCCATAGTCTCACAAACATAACAAATAGCTAGCTTATGAATCTAAAATTAGTGTTAACTAAATTATGAGGAGGTGAGCTTTTCTAAGGTGTATTTAATAAGCTCTTCGGTAGATTCTGTAGGCTTGGTGCTAAACTCGCCATTGGCTCTGTTGGCCAAAATACAGTTCATAGAAACAGCACGGTGGCCTAGTAATTTAGCAAGACCGTAAATACCGGAGGTCTCCATTTCTAAATTGGTAACCTTAACATCTTTGTATTCAAAAGAAGCTAATTTATCTTGTAGGTCGCTATCACTGAGTTTTAATCTCAAAACCCTGCTTTGTGGACCGTAGAAGCCTATATTAGTAACTGTAGTCCCTAATCGTATACGATTAGAAAAGAGTCTTTGGCCTAGACTTTCATCATATTTTACCACATAGGGCACTGATTTGCTTGGAGACCAATTAGCGTGAGCAACAAAAGCTTTAGACACATCTAATTCTTGAACAGACGCACTATTATAAAAATGCAATAAGCCATCAAGGCCCATGGCATATTCGCTCATTAAGAAAGAATCAATAGGAATGTCTGCTCTTATAGATCCGGAAGTACCTATTCTAACAATATCTAATACGGTTCTGTTGGATTTGATGGTTCTGGTTTCAAAATCAATATTGACCAGGGCATCCAGTTCATTGAAAACAATGTCAATATTATCTGTGCCAATTCCGGTAGAAATAACAGAAATACGTTTTCCGTTAAGCGTGCCGGTATGCGTATGAAACTCTCGCTTCCCTTTTTTCAACTCAATGGTATCAAAAAACTTGGAAACATTACCTACTCGGTCAGGATCACCAACCGTTATAATAGTTTCTGCAAGGTCTTCGGGTAATAAATTTAAATGGTAAATGCTCTTATCGGCATTTAAGATAAGCTCGGAGGGGCTTAATTGCATGGGGTTACAACTTTAAAATTCTATTAGATTCGGTATTGTACAGGTAATTGTATTTTAATGCACCGCCTAGATATACATTGTTGTCCTGAATACAGGAGTAGTAACTTGTTTTGTTCTCAAGTATCTCTTTTCCTTTTTTGGTAAGTCTTACCGGATTAAAAGAAGAGAATAAAGGTTTTAATCTTCCTAGTGCCCTTTCATACTGCGTATCTGAAAAACCTAAAGAACCTTGGTTTTGAAGTATTTCTGAAACAAAAGCACCTTTTGAAGTAGGCTTCTTATCTATTGCGAGCCTTAAAATGGTATTCTCCATTTCATTAAGTCCGTTTTTAATACTTGGAAAACGGTGTAAATGCGAACGAACGGCATCACCGAGGTAATTAAATTGGAATTCACCAAAATCGGATAAATTCTCTAAACGAATAGGGTTATCACTACAATATAATTGCCAGACATAATCCGCATATTCAATATCGTCTTGTGTTAAATCAATTTTGTTTTCGTACAATTTCCGCAATTGATCATCGCTCAATTCGTTTAAGCAGTACTTCTTATCAGTGCCATCTTCGTTGCCGCTACAAACTAGGGAAACTTGTGCGTATTTACGGTTGATCTTTAACCAACTAAGCACAGCAATCATATTTACTTGACAAAAAAGATCATACTCAAACCAGAGTACAATTTCATCTTGTTGTTTGTGATTACAAAGAGAACGGTATTCTTTCAAGGTCTTTTCAATGAACCATGATTTTGATACCTTATAATTTTTATTGAGAAATTCAAAACGGGCTTTCCAGAAAGATTCACTGCCAACATTGGTAAGTGTCTTGCCTTCGCAGAGCATCTCACGCCATGTGATAATATCCCCACTAAGGTTTAGTGTTTTTATTCTATCCGTAAAGCTATCTCCGTTAGTGATGTGCAGAAGGGAACTCATTTGAGGTCTTGATTTAGGTTCGAAAGATTAAAAGTACTATTAATTCAAAATAAAGCAAAAATAATTAACAGAATTAAACCTCTCTACCTTAGGTGTGTTCAAGCCTTGTGTTTAAAGGGGTCATCCGCCAACGCGCTTAACGGAGAACCCTTTTTCTTTTAATAACCCCATAATTTTGTCTCTATAGTCCCCCTGAATTATGATTTGACCGTTTTTAAATGAACCTCCTACACTTAATTTGGTCTTCAGTTCTTTTGCCAATTTTTTGAAATCACTTTCTGCGCCATTATATCCTTCTAAAATGGTAATAGGTTTCCCTTTGCGCTTTTCATATTTACATATGATAGGGTCATCCTGTAACCAGATATTATTTTCTTTTTTAGAGGTGGTTTCTGTTTTTTCCGGCTCATGTTCCGGGAACAAATTCTTGAGTTGGTCCTGTAAATCCATGTTTATGCTTTTATCAACCCTAATTCAATTAAACGTTCATGCAAGAACTCGCCTGCAGTTATGTCTTCAAATTGTTTTGAATGCGCATCATCTACACAGTTTTCTAGGCAATTAAGTGGCATATCACCTACTGGATGCATAAAGAAAGGAATAGAGTACCGAGAAGTGCCCCAAAGCTCTTTAGGAGGGTTCACCACTTGGTGTATCGTTGACTTCAATTTGTTGTTCGTAAGCCGAGATAACATATCACCTACATTGATCATTAATTGGTCTGGACGAGCAATGGCATCTACCCATTCACCTTCATGATTCTTTACTTGAAGTCCGCGTCCATGAGCACCCATTAATAAAGTAATAAGGTTAATGTCTCCATGAGCTGCAGCACGGACTGCATTTTTAGGCTCTGATGTTATAGGAGGATAATGAATAGGTCGTAAGATTGAATTCCCATTCTTTATATAATCATCAAAATAGGTTTCCTCTAAATTAAGATGAATAGCTAATGCCCTAAGTACATATTTAGCTGTTTTCTCTAACATTTGGTATGTTTCCTTACCAACAGCATTAAATGTTGGCAATTCCTTAACCTGAACATTATCTGGATATTCTGCTTCTAGCTTTACATCATCTTGTACGTACTGTCCAAAGTGCCAAAATTCTTTTAAGTCGCCTTCTTTCTTGCCTTTAGCATGTTCTTTCCCGAATGAGGTATAACCACGTTGGCCGCCTATTCCTTCAATTTCATACGTATCTTTCACTTCTTGAGGAAGATCAAAAAACTTTTTGATTTCATCATAAAGGTTCTTCACTAAATCATCTGATAGAAAGTGCCCGCTTAAGGCTACGAAGCCAATATTTTCAAAAGCGGAACCAATTTCTTTTATAAATTTTTCTTTTCTTTCAGCGTTATCTGAAACAAAATCTTGTAAGTCTACACTAGGTATTGCACTCATGCCGTTGCTTTAAAAGTTTTCTCAAAGTTAGTAAAATATGCTCAACTATTATATATAACAAATGGGGCGGTAGATGTGGTATTTTTGCTACTTTTATCTACCGAAAAGGAAATCACACCAAAGAGTTTTATGCAATACGATAAAAGGAATTTAAGCGAAGCGGTTTTATTTAAATTATATAAAGACCTTCAGCGGCCCCGCATGATAGAGGAGAAAATGTTGATTCTCTTGCGACAGGGTAAAATTTCAAAGTGGTTTAGCGGTATTGGGCAAGAGGCTATTTCAGTAGGTGTCACCAATGCATTAAATGAAGAAGAGTATATCTTACCCATGCATAGAAATTTGGCTGTATTTACTACGCGTGGTATTCCGTTGTACCGTCTTTTTTCACAGTGGCAGGGTAAGATGAACGGATTTACCAAAGGCCGCGATCGTAGTTTTCATTTTGGCACCCAAGATTATAAAATTATAGGAATGATCAGTCACCTTGGCCCACAACTGGGAGTGGCAGATGGAATTGCATTAGGCGATGTTCTTCAGAACAAAAAAGCGGTTACTGCTGTTTTTACAGGTGAAGGTGGAACCAGCGAGGGTGATTTTCATGAAGCATTGAATATTGCCTCTGTATGGAGTTTGCCCGTTATTTTTTGCATTGAAAATAACGGTTACGGACTTTCTACCCCTACAAAAGAACAGTACAACTGTGAAAACCTAGCGGATAGAGCATTGGGCTATGGTATGGAATCGTATATAATTGATGGTAATAACATAATAGAAGTTTACACTAAACTGAAAGAGATTGCAGAAGAACTCCGGGAAAAACCACGTCCGGTTTTAATTGAGTTTAAAACTTTTCGCATACGTGGACATGAAGAGGCTAGTGGTACTAAATATGTCCCCGAAGAATTAATGACGGAATGGGGAAAGAAAGACCCGATTTCCAATTATGAGAGGTTTCTTTTGAAAGAAGGAATATTAACGGATGAAAAAATTGAAGCCTTACGAGTTGAAATTGAAACGGAGATTAACGAAAATCTTAAGCTCGCTTTTGAGGAAGATGAAGTTCAATCAGAACCTGAACAAGAACTACAGGATGTCTATGCGCCTTTTGAATATCAGGAAACGAACCCGGGAAGCGTTGTAGAGCATATTAGATTGGTTGATGCTATTTCCAAGGGATTGAAGCAATCTATGGAGAAGCACTCTAGTTTGGTTATCATGGGTCAAGATGTGGCAGATTATGGTGGCGTATTTAAAATTACCGAAGGATTCATGGATGCTTTTGGTAAAGAACGCGTTAGGAATACGCCTATTTGCGAATCTGGAATTGTTTCGGCTGCGATGGGACTTTCCATAAATGGAATGAAAGCAGTAGTAGAAATGCAATTTGCTGATTTTGTTAGTAGCGGTTTTAATCCCGTAGTTAACTATTTAGCAAAATCTCATTACCGTTGGAATGAAAAAGCTGATGTCGTTATTCGTATGCCATGTGGCGGGGATGTAGGTGCTGGCCCATTTCATTCACAAACTAATGAAGCTTGGTTTACTAAAACACCTGGGCTAAAAGTTGCGTATCCTGCTTTTCCTTATGACGCAAAGGGGCTATTGGCTACAGCTATCAATGACCCTAATCCAGTTCTCTTTTTTGAGCACAAAGCTTTATACCGCAGTATTTATCAAAATGTGCCTGCAGATTATTATACACTTCCTTTTGGTAAAGCTGCCAAATTGAAAGAAGGGGGCGATATTACTATTGTTTCCTATGGTGCAGGGGTGCACTGGGCATTGGATACATTAGAGAGGAATCCTGATATTTCTGCAGACCTTATTGATTTGCGAACCTTAGCACCTTTGGATATGGAGGCTATCTATACATCCGTAGAAAAAACTGGTAAACTTATCATTCTTCAAGAAGACAGTATGTTTGGTGGTATTGCCAGTGACATTTCTGCCATGGTAATGGAAAATAAATTTAAATACTTAGATGGACCAGTAAAGCGTGTGGCCAGTATGGAAACACCTATTCCCTTTGCTAAAAAACTAGAAGACAATTATTTGCCTAAAAATCGGTTTTATGTAGTATTAAAAGAACTTTTGGAATACTAGTTATAGAGCAACAATCTTAGTGTTTAAAAGCATCATAACGTATCTAGATTCGGTACTTTTGTAGTATTAATATTTGTTTAACGGTGGGTAGACAACAATGCAATGGTCTCAACCGTATATATGCAAACCTTAAATCAAAATTATGATTAAAAACAGTGTAGTAATGCTAGCACTGGCTCTGATATTGGGATCATGTTCCATATCAAAAGAAGTGCGGAATGAACGCAAGACCATTAACGGTAATTGGGTTTTGGAGCATGTAGGATATGAGGGCAGTGAAGGCTCCTTTAAATCTATGCTTTTTGAAGACGCCAACGGGTTCTGTTTTGAAGGAAGTACGTGGTACTTTTTAGAAAATAACAGCACTGGAAGTTACGCGATACCTACAGACAATAGTGTTTGTGCAGGAGGTGTTCGTAATATTAGATGGTCTGTTTTAGAAAACGAAAACGGAAACGACAAGTTGCAATTCAAATACATAGATGAAAAGAAAAAAGATATTTATGGTAAGGTGGGATATCGATTAGAGATTCTTTCTCTAAACGAATCGCAAATGACATTAAAATCAGATGTAAACGTTGATGGTAGTCCTGTATCTGTCGTTTATAAATTCTCAAAACAATAAGAAGTAACATATGAAAAAGTCAGTTTTAAAATCGGCATATATCATCATGGCATTGACCATGGTCGTAGGATGTAAAACCATCCAAAATTCAAATAGTAAGCAGAAAGGTGCCGTAATTGGTGCGGGTAGTGGTGCTGCCATTGGTGGTATTCTTGGCAACAATGTTGGAAGCGGTAATAATACCGTTCTTGGAGCTATTCTTGGCGCTGCTATTGGTGGTGTTGCAGGTGGTTTTATTGGTGATCACATGGATCGTCAGGCGGAGCGTATTGAGGAAGAAATTCCAGGAGCAGAAGTTAGTCGTGTGGGTGAAGGTATTAATGTGACTTTTAATGAAGATGCCGGTGTTTATTTTGACACTAATAAGTCTGATGTAAAAGGAACATCCCAAACTACACTGAATAAAATGGCCCAAATTCTAAAAGACTATCCAAAATCTAATGTTTTGGTAGAAGGTCATACAGATAGTGCTGGACCTGAGGATTACAATATGAATTTGTCTAAGCAAAGAGCTACATCGGTAACCAATTACTTAATTTCTCAAGGTATTGATAAAAGCCGTTTGGAAACTAAATGGTATGGTGAGGCTCAGCCGGTAGGAGATAATACTACAACAGAGGGTAAAGCTAAAAATAGAAGAGTAGAATTAGCTATCGTTGCTAGTGAAGCGCTAAAACAAGAAGCAAAACAACAGGTTAAAGGATAATGATTTATTCGTAATTCTATAATTTTTTGAAAAATACCGACAGAAGCTGTCGGTATTTTTTTTGTCTAAATTGACTATCTTCCCTTAGTGGAGCAATATGACGTAATCATTGTTGGAGGAGGTTTGGCGGGTTTAACAGCGGCCATTCATTTAGCAAAAGCTGGCCACGAGGTATTAGTCTTTGAAAAGGAGCCTTACCCACACCATAAGGTCTGTGGAGAATACGTCTCCAATGAGGTGCTTCCGTATCTAAAAAACCTTGGAGTAGACTTAGCCAATTTTGGCGCGGTTACCATTGATACGTTAAAGTTTTCTACTATAAAAGGAGCGGTTCTAGAAGTCAAGTTGCCTTTGGGCGGCACGGGTATTAGTCGGTATGCTTTTGATAATTTATTATATAAACAAGCAGAGGCCTTAGGAGTGACCTTTGTTTTTGAAAGTGTCACTTCAATAACATTTCAAAATACTATTTTTGAGGTAATTACAGGTGATAGTAAAATGTATACTTCAAGAATAACAATTGGTTCATATGGCAAAAGAAGTGTTTTAGATAAGCAATTAAAGCGTAGTTTTATACAACAGAAATCTTCTTGGTTAGCGGTTAAAAGCCATTATAGTTTAGATGATTTTCCAGTCCATGAAGTCGGACTGCATAATTTTAAAGGAGGGTATGGCGGACTCTCAAAAACCGAGACAGGTGCGGTTAATTTTTGCTATTTAGTATCTTATAAAAGTTTTCAGTTAGAAAAGGGTATTGATCAATTTAATGAGAAAGTTGTTAGTGAGAATCCCATTTTAAAAGACTTCTTGTACAAAGCAAAACCTCTTTTTGAAACACCTTTAACCATAGCTCAGATTTCATTTCATGCCAAGAATCCAGTAGAAGAGCATGTACTTATGTGTGGTGATACGGCAGGTTTGATTCATCCTCTTTGTGGCAACGGTATGGCAATGGCCATTCACAGTGCTAAAATAGTTTCTGAATTAATCGATACTTTTTTAAGCGGAAAAGAAAAGGATCGAAAAAGGATGGAACAGGCTTATGCTAAAGAATGGAGCCGTACTTTTAAGAGGCGATTATGGTTGGGTAGAAGATTGCAATCATTATTATTAAATGAGACCTTATCTAACTGGGCAATTTCATTGGTAGCAAAACAACCCTGGCTTTTAAAACAACTAATTAAGAACACGCATGGCAAACCGATTAGTTAATGGGTGATTTTTCAAAACGAAGTACGGAAACCGAGTTAATGGACGATTTATCTCTGAATCAAACTCACCTTGAAAAGGTATTGCTTGATATTGATAAGGCCAATCGTTTTTTGAATGGAAATAAACTGACTATTCAAGCCATACATCATCTAATACGTAATAAAAATCTAGAATCATATACGATTTTAGATATGGGTTGTGGTAATGGGGAGATGCTAAGAACTGTAGTTTTATGGGGTCGGAAGCATTCCATTAAACTAAAATGCATAGGAGTAGACTTAAACGAAAAAAGTCTGGCCATTGCGCGTGAACAATCACTTGATTTTCCTGAAATTCGGTATTTGAAGCAAGATATTCTAGAGTTGCAACCAGATGAATTACCATGTGATATTTTACTTTGCACTTTAACCATGCATCATTTTAGGAATGAGCAAATTCCGCAATTCTTGACGCAGTTTTCAAAATTGAGCCGTATCGGATTTATCATTAACGATTTAGAACGAAGTACATGGGCATATCAACTTTTTAAACTGTTTAGTGCTATTTTTATGCAGACAGATATTGCAAAAAAGGATGGTCTAACGTCTATACAAAGTGCTTTTAGAAAAGATGAATTGATTGCCTTTTCTAAAAACCTACCTAAAATGCAGCATTTTATCCATTGGAAATGGGCCTTTAGATATGTATGGGTAGCCCAGCAAAAACGACCGAATTAGATATATGAATGAAGTTCGAATAGTAAATACGTCCAAACAATTACCGGATTATTGCAAGCCCACGGAGGAGATACTCCCATTTGTGAATCTATGGCTTTCTGGGCAGGAGGACCGTTTTAAGCGTAAGGTCATAAAGATTTTTGAAGGTGCTGCCGTAGACAAGCGTTATAGCATTATGAACCCAGAAGAGGTTTTTGTAGCCACTTCGTTCGAAGATAAAAATGCCATTTATGTACGAGAGGTCAAAAAACTAGGAAAAAACGTTCTTGAAAAAGCGTTAAACGATAGTAATTGGGCGGCAGACTCCATAGATTACATTATTACGGTAAGCTGTACTGGCATTATGATTCCTTCCTTGGATGCGTTTTTAATCAATGATTTGGGGTTACGGCAAGATGTAGTTCGGCTTCCGGTTACGGAGATGGGCTGCGCTGCTGGTGTTTCTGGTTTGATATACGCACATAACTTCCTAAAATCAAATCCTGGTAAGCGAGCAGCTGTTGTTGCCGTTGAAAGTCCAACAGCCACATTTCAGCTTAATGATTTTTCTATGGCCAATATGGTGAGTGCTGCTATTTTTGGCGATGGTGCTGCCTGTGTGCTTTTATCTTCGGAGGATAATGCAGTAGGACCGATGATTAAAGGAGGAGAAATGTATCATTTTAAGGATGCTACCCATATGATGGGATTCGATTTAACGAACCACGGGCTCAAAATGATTCTTGATATTACGGTGCCAGAAACCATAGCGGAACATTTCCCAAATATTGTACATCCGTTTTTGGAGAAGCATGGCACATCTATAGAGGCCGTAGATCATCTTATTTTTCACCCTGGAGGGAAGAAAATAGTACAGACGGTTGAGGAGCTTTTTGGAAAGATGGGTAAGAATATAGATGGTACACGTGAAGTTTTAAGGCTGTACGGAAATATGAGCAGCGCAACAGTACTTTACGTATTAGAGCGTTTCATGGAAAAAGATATTAAACAGGGCGAGCAAGGACTCATTCTTAGTTTTGGCCCAGGATTTTCGGCTCAACGGGTATTATTGGAATGGTAAGAAGTTTTTAAACAAAATCAGATGACAGAGAAGTGGGTTCTTATTCTTGGTGGAAGTAGTGGTCTGGGTCTGGCCACAGCTAAAAAAATGGCTAGTCACGGGTATCATATCATGATAGTACATAGAGATAGAAAGATTGATTTAGAGCAAATTAACGAACAATTTCAAGAAATTACTTCAAGTGGGGTTAAGTTGCTAGATTTTAATATAGATGCCACTAATCCTGATAAACGAAGACAAACAATTGATGAAATCAAAACAACTTTGTCCACGACGGGAAAAATCAAAATGCTTGTTCATAGTATAGCCAAAGGAAGTCTAAAACCCATGGTTTCCAGCAAAGAGACTACCTTGAATCATCAAGATATAGAAATCACCTTAAATGCCATGGCTTTAAGTCTTTATGATTGGACGAAGGAGGCATTTGAAGCGAATTTATTTAATGAAGATGCTCGCATTGTAGCTTTTACAAGTGAAGGAAGTAGCAAGGCTTGGGAAGGCTATGCAGCCGTTTCGGCGGCCAAAGCAACCCTTGAGGCACTGACTCGCAGTATTGCGTTAGAATATGCTCTAAAAGGCATTAAGGCCAATTGCATTCAGGCAGGGACGACGGAAACTAAAGCATTTCAAATGATACCGAATAGTGAGGTTTTGAAGAAAAGTGCGCTAGAACGTAACCCCAATAAACGCTTGACTACACCAGAAGATGTTGCCAATGCAGTTTATTTGCTTAGTACTAATGAGGCGAAATGGATTACCGGTACGGTTATTAAAGTAGATGGTGGGGAGAGTTTGCGTTAACCCCTCCCTTCGACTGCGCTCAGGAAGGGGCTTGGGACATAAGAGTAATTTCCTTTTGCTGCGCTCAGGAATGGGTCAAATTTGAAGAAAACTGCTTTAGAGCTTAGCCCTCCCTGAGCCCAGTCGAAGGGAGGGTGTGCTGAGAGATGCTTGATAAATAGAAATATTAAGAATGGAGAAAATAGATATCATAGACCAACTGCCTTACACGGAACCTTTTTTATTCGTTGATGAACTCATGGAGGTAGGCGAAAACGGAGCGGTTGGTGCTTATACCTTTTCTGGAGATTCTGATTTTTATAAGGGGCATTTTAAAAATCATCCGGTTACTCCGGGAGTCATCTTAACTGAATGCTGTGCGCAGATAGGTGTGGTGTGTTTAGGTATTTATCTATTGCAAAACGAAGTCGATTTTACCCAGAAAACCATTCAAATAGGTATGAGTAGTACGCAGATGGAATTTCTATTTCCGGTTTTGCCTAATGAAAAAGTAACGGTAACCTCAGAGAAAGTCTATTTTAGGTTCAATAAGCTAAAGTGTAAAGTAAAAATGCATAACTCCAAAGGGCTATTGGTCTGTAAAGGAGAAATATCGGGAATGTTTAAAAGTAATGCGAATGCGTAGAAGAGTCGTCATAACGGGAATGGGTGTTTGCGCGCCAAACGGAATAGGTTTAGAGGCTTTTTCCGAAGCCTTGGCTAATGGCAAAAGTGGGATACGATTTCAGCCAGAATTGGAAGAACTCGGGTTTGGTTGTCAGATTGCGGCAAAACCAGAACTCAGTGATGAATTACTCGCTCAATATTTTACACCATTGCAATTACGTGGACTAAACGCAACCGGTATTATGTATGGCGTAATAGCTGGTGCCGATGCTTGGAAAGATGCTGGCTTATCTATAGCGGATAAGGAACAACCAGATTGGGATAGTGGTATTCTCTTTGGTTCCGGTACTTTGGGAGTGGATAAATTCCGAGAGGCCATGTACCAAATTGATGCAAAGAACGTCCGTCGTTTGGGGAGTACAACGGTTATCCAAACCATGGCTAGCGGTGTAAGTGCCTATTTGGGTGGTATTTTAGGTTGTGGCAATCAGGTTACAACTAACTCTTCGGCCTGTACAACGGGTACGGAAGGTATTCTTATGGGGTATGAGCGTATTGCATACGGGCAAGCAGAACGTATGTTGGTAGGTAGTTGTAGTGATAGCGGCCCTTATGTATGGGCCGGTTTCGATGCTATGCGCATCCTTCCTAGAAATTATAATGATAATCCAGAAGCAGCAAGTAGACCTATGAGTGCGTCTGCGGAAGGTTTTGTGCCAGGAAGTGGAGCAGGGGCCATGGTGTTGGAATCGCTAGAAAGTGCCCAAGCCCGTGGTGCAAAAATCTATGCCGAAATCCTAGGGGGTACCGTAAATAGCGGTGGACAACGTGGTGATGGTACTATGACCGCACCCAATAGTGAGGCGGTGCAACGCTGTATTTCTCAGGCAGTGGTTAACGCGGGAATTCAAAATAATGATATTGATACGATAAACGGACATTTGACGGCCACATCAAAAGATGCGCTAGAAATAGCGAATTGGAGTGCCGCTTTGGGGCGTTCGGGAAGTGATTTTCCATATATCAATTCATTTAAGGGTCTTTTTGGCCATTGCTTGTCAGCTGCTGGCAGTATTGAATGTGTGGCATCTGTGCTTCAGTTTAATAGATCGCAAGTCTTTGGTAACTTGAATTGTAAAGATCTTCATCCTGAAATTACAGACATTATTACTTCTGATCGCATTCCACAGAAAACTATCAAATATCAACCAACTATTTTGGCAAAAGCAAGTTTCGGTTTTGGGGATGTAAATGCTTGTGTTATTTTTAAACGATATACAGATTAAAACCCGAATCCTGAATATCAGCAATCAATCAAAATCGACTTAAAAACTATGAATCATGAAATTAAATATAATAAGCTTAAAGACATTGTTAAGGTGTATTTACCTGAAGATGTTTCCGTAGATGCTATAACGCTAGAGAGTAATTTTATTAGTGAACTCAACATTAATTCTGCCAACTTAGTAGACATTGTTCTAGATGTAGAAGATGAATTTGACATCATGTTAGAGAATGCAGACATGGATAAAATGCAAACCGTACAGGACGCCCTTGGTATTATTGATGCAAAGCTAGAGGCTAAATAAGATTCTTATTCATCTTGTTCTACTTCTTCATGGGTTTCTTTCTCGGGAATCAACAAAGAGGCGGCAATACCAGAGAGCAATGCCAAAGATATCACGGCAAGAGACAACCATTCCGGTAATTCTAACATATGCGAGAATAGCATTTTGAGACCTACAAAGGCTAGTATAACCACAAGGCTATAGTTTATAAAGCGGAATTTGTCCAGCATTCTAGAAATAAGAAAGTACATAGAACGCAAGCCTAGAATAGCCAATATATTAGAACTGAATACAATAAAAGGATCTGCTGTAATGGCTAAAATAGCGGGAATACTATCTAAAGCAAACAAAACATCTGTCAACTCAATAACCACTAAGGCTACAAAAAGGGGAGTGGCGGCGTTTATGCCTTTTAATTTCACAAAAAAATCATGCCCGTGAAAATCAGATGTAATTGGGTAAATTTTGCCAATCTGTTTAAAAACCCATGAATCTTTAGGTTTAAAGTTCTCCTCATCACCTTTCAACATTTTGTAAGCGGTCCAAAGTAGGAATACTCCAAAGACGTAAATAATCCATTCAAACTTGGTGATTAAAGCCACACCAAAGAAAATCATCAATCCCCTAAAAACAATAGCGCCAAGAATCCCCCAAAAGAGCACCCTATGCTGGTACAGGGCCGGAATCTTAAAAGCGGAAAATATAACGGCAATAACGAATACATTATCTATACTAAGCGATAATTCTATAAGATAACCGGTTATGTATTTTAGTACGGCGGTATTGGGCGTAAGGTTTGTGGGGTTTTCTACCAAGCCATCTGTAAAAAGCCAGTAGATGACGCCACTAAAAGACATGGCCACGGTAACCCAGATGGCCGTCCATATAGCAGCTTCCTTACTTTTTATAACGTGTTCATGTTTATTGAACACGCCTAAATCTAGCGCAAGAAATATAATAATCAGAGTAATAAAAAGTATCCAAACTAACATAATACGCAGTTTTAAGGCTGCGAATATACTTCATTTTTACTGTTGTTCAAGACGCATATGAAAAAGGATTTGATTCATTTGAAGAGCGTAATCGAGAGTTGAAAAATGAAAGAGGAAGCGTTACTTAGATAATGGAATTTAGAGGGTAAACTTACCTTATTAGCTGTAATACTATGGTAACCTTAACCTTGTTATCCGCTCTATCTTGTTTAATGGCAATGCCATAATCTGATGAAAATAGGGTAGTAGTACCTACTAATTGTAATTGCTCCTTAGTGAAATTTATAGTAATTGGTTTTACTGTTCCTTTTAAGGTAAGGTTACCGTTAATGGTAAGCCCGTTTTTATTTTTCACAATTTGTGTACTTTCAAAAGCAATTTTTGGATGTTTATCTACGTTAAAATACTTGTTACCCTTTAAGTGCCAATCTCTAAGGAAGTTACCGGTTTTTATTGTTTCGACCATAACAGAGCCTTTAAACTTGGATTGGGTAATATTGCTGAAATCTATTTTTGATTCAGATTCAAACCCAGATATAGAACCATCTACATTTTTTGAATCGAAGTTAAAAGTAATTTCTGCAGAAGAAACAGTAAACTCTTCTTGGGCAAATATTGAAACACAGGAGAATACAGCAACTAATAGTGTAGTAAAAATTGATTTCATGGGCAGCTAATTGTATCTTTATAAATATAAGGTATTTGAAATCACCGATAATCGGAATAGATTTATCGTCCTAATAACAATCTGATGTACGAATTGGCACTACTTTTGGTAAAGTAGTATCTTCGTAACAGAACTAATATGAAGTAATTATGAAAAACCCCCTTTTTATGATCGCTGCTTGCATTCTTGTAGGCACATGCGGATTATCCGCTCAGGAAATAAAAGAAAAACAAACTGAAGTTACCAAATACACGGTAATGGAACGTTTTGATTCTGAAGAAGACATCTCAACCTATGAGAAGCGTACTAAACTAAGAGAAGAACATTTAGCGGAAACTAAACGACGAAGAGAGATATTAGATACCTTAGATATTTCTGAAAGAAAAAGACAACGATTATTACAAGATTTGATAACAGAACCATTTTCGAACCGATTATCTCGTCAGATGGCAGAGATTGAGTTTGAAGACGAAGAATAGTAAACAAACCACCTAAACTGAAATACCCTCATTGAGCATTATGCTTTTTGAGGGTATTTTTTTGCTTTTATGTTAATATAGATTACGCTTTTTAACGATTAAATTAGTATTTACAACGAATTTCGCCAATTTATCAACCTTTAACACGTTGATTTTCGAACAAGTTAAGAAAAAAGTGTAAAAAGTTTATTTTCAGATAATTGCGCTATGCTGCTTTTAAATATTGTCGAAAATTCCTACACTAAGTATTTGTAATCAGCTCATTAGCTGTTAATAACTTGTGTATAAAAAGGCTAATCACCGTAGGTGACATAGTATAGCAAACAACATTAATTTAGTGTTAAAGTCTGATTATATGGATGTTAAGTCTATATTTTGTAAGATTTTTTTTATAACTTAGAGTATCGCTTAAAATCTCAACAACCCAAAATCCTGCACCTATGACAACAACAACTCAACGCCGCTCACTAAGAGTAGAAGAAAATGACAAAAATGCAATTGTTGTAAGACTTCAACGAAATCAAAAAGATTTGGTTCAATTACGAACGAAGCTCAATTCGTACCGTTGTGAACCTAAAACGCATTCTCTTTTTGAGAGAATAGAATCATTACGTAGTAAAATGGACTCTTTAAGCCATTCTAACAATGAAATTATCTCATCATTGAATGGTAAACGTAAAACTGTTGGCATTCAATTAGACCGTGCTAAGAGACACCTTACGGAATTTAGAAGATTAAATGAAGGAGTAGAGGAATACCTTAATATTTGTACAGGACAACAATCTGCTTTCTTTTAAAAGTAAATCACCAAACGCCTAATAAAATCATTAGGTAAATCTACTTTTTGCGATATCTACCTGCTGTAGTGCTCTTTGAAATCAAAACCAAAGAATATTGCAGCAGGTTTTATATAAAATAACAAACGGCTTACTTTTCCCTTAACCTATATCATAGCCTACTGGAATTAGGTAGCGATGATAAATCATTAGGAAAAGGGCCTATATATTTAGAAAATAGTGTCATAATTCATTTGTGGCATCATAATTGTAATCTTCTAAGTAATTATTAATATTAAATTATATTACATTTATGAGTACAGGAACAGTAAAATTCTTCAACGATGCTAAAGGCTTCGGATTTATTACAGAAGAAGGTTCAAACGAAGAACATTTCGTTCACATTTCAGGATTAGTAGATGAGATTCGCGAAGGCGATGAAGTCGAATTCGAACTAACCCAAGGAAAAAAAGGATTAAACGCAGTTAACGTTAAAGTTATAGATTAAACCTTAAAAAGCCCGTCAGCAATGACGGGCTTTTTTTTTGCTAAATCCAGTTCTAGTTGATAGATAGCTAATCCTCATATTTATCTATTATCTTTAAAGAACAACCAAGGTAATTGCATGCTTGTAACACCTTGTTCAACAACGAATAACACCATTATTAACTATAAACAATAAATACTATGTTAGATCAACTAAAACAAATGGCAATTCAAAAATTGCAAGAAAAAATGGGTGCTAATTCTTTAAATTCTGAAGCAACAAGTGGCGCTGCAGAAGAAGGAGCGTCATCACTTATTGACAGCTTAATGGAGAAAGTAAGCTCCGGAGATTTAAGCGCGGTAACAAGCTTATTTTCTAACGACGGAAATGCTACTGAGGACAGTGGTATTGTTCAAAACTTAAAAGGCAAATTAACTGAGATACTACAAGAGAAAGGAATGAGTGCTAGTGAAGCTGAGGCGGAAGCTGGTAATGTAGCACCTGGATTAGTAGATAGTCTTAAAGATAAGTTTTTATCTAACGAAGCAGGAGATTCTGCTTTTAGCTTAGAAAGTCTTAGCGGTTTAGTTGGCGGAGATGCTGGCGATTTACTTAGCAAAGCAAAAGGTCTGTTCTAAGAGATTAGTTTAGATTATATAGAATTAAAACCGTTCAGCAATGAGCGGTTTTTTTTGTTTCTCTTAAATCCTGGGGGAGTTTTTAATTATTCTATGGGCCATTGCAATGAAATGTAATGTTGAGATATTCATATACTAGAGGGGGTTCTTAAAAAGTCTATTTTACATAATATAAATTATAGTACAAATGTTCATTATGTAGTTTAGAGCATTGTTTCCATTTGATAGCTATAATGTAGTATTATGTAAAATATCCCAGAAGCATTTGTTTTCATTAGAATAATTGGAACTTGGGTCATTAAACTAATAAGCGGTTTGCTTTGCAGAGTTTTTTAAAACATTTGTATCTATAATTAGCCGTTATGTAAAATAGCCGCCACCAAGCGCTCGATTGTTTTATAAAATCAAATTGCTCGGGCAATTTATTTTACACACAATTATCCAACGCTTGCCAACGCCAAAATAAAAGCTAACCTTTTTGCGCTGTATTAAAAATCGCGTATTCGATAAAATGTACGTAATAAAAAATTTTAGACGATTCTCGTGGATTGCCACAAGAGCATAAATTTTAAGAAAAATAAAATTCTATGCACTTGTTCTATTTAGAACTTCAATTAATCTTCTTTTTCGAGTTTCATTATCTTTTGTCTTGAAACAAAAGAAACAAAAATTCAAGGCTGCATATAATTTTGGAAACAATTAACGGCTCATTCGCTATATTTTAGGAAACATTGTAACTAGTTTACATTGCTTTGAAATCCCTTCTATAATCGAAACTCCTAAGAATCTGTATTACTAAACCCCTAAAATATGAACGCTCATTTCTCCTATTGTTTTGACCAAAATTATATGAGGCCAAGAAAATTAAAAACTAAACAAGGAATTTATAGATTCTTTTAAAAAAGCATAAAATCCTTTATTGTTTTTATTTACTAACGAATTTTCATGTTTAATTCTGCTATTCTCAGCTGCTAAATGATTTATTATCAGAGATTTATTTATTTCATCTGCACGACCAAGTAAACCTTGAGAAATTCCACAATCATTCCTGCATTCATTATCAAATTCGAAATCTATATTTCCTGTATTAAAATCCATTTCTTTTGGACCATAATAAATTCCTCTAGGTTTTAAAATCAAGGATAAGAATTGTTGTATTTCCATTCCTGCTAAACTCAAACTAAAACCAAAAACATTTTCACCTCTATTAATAAAATGATTCTTTGGTAAGCCTTTAATATAGTTAGGATTATCCAACTCTCCAGACATTTCCAACGCAGCATCTTCGGGTTTATATTGCCCTAAACATTGCATACAGATTCTTTCAGGACCTATAGTGTGAGCCTTCCATCTTGCTTGATCTATATTTGATAAATCTTCCTTTGGATTTGTATCAATTCCTCCATCAATTACAGGAATTAAATTTGCAAATGATAAACAATCTAAAGTGTATCTCGGCAAAGGCATATCTACACAAGAAAATAATATATCGCAATCTAGAGCTGCATCCTGTCCTTCTTTTTCAGTAATACTAAATGGGACAGCATTAATACTTAAATCTGAAATAAGCTCAGTATTTAAAAGACGTTCTTTTAGAACATCTACTTTAAATTTGCCTACATCTACTCTATTTACTGCTAATAATCTATCTAAATTTTTCAATTCAACTACATCAAAATCTATAAAGGTTAAGTTTTTTATACCAGTCCTTAAAAGAGCTTCAGCAACTATGGAACCAACACTACCTAATCCAACTATTCCAATTTTTAACCTAGTAATTTCATGCTGTTTTAAATCACCCCAAGATGAAATAGTACGTTTAAACTCTTCACCGAAATTTGATTTTGGCAAAATATCATCACAAAAATATGTTTTTAGAGACTTCCCTACTACCCTTACAGATTCACACCAATAACGTTCATAAGTATTTGGAGCTTCTTTAATCCAAAAGCGAGCACTCCAATAGTTATCTGTGCCAAGTGTCATTCCAATTAAAGGTAATCCTGTAACGGCCTTAACTCTTGGTGCTAACATTTTCTCTGCTTCTATGTCATCAAAGCTCATTCCTTGCCAACCCGGATAAGGATGGCTATGGATAAAACAGACTCCTAAATTATTAGCTAACGCATAAGAAGTCACTTTATCAAAATAAACTGAATTAAAACTTACGTTTCCATGTACATTTCTGTCCCCAAATTCTGGTAAAATCACCTCATTAATTACTCCTGTTTTTCTTGATTTTCCAGAAGATAATTTATAAAAAGCAAAGCATAAATCTTCTTGACCATCCTCTCTAATGAGGTGTTCAAAAAATATCCTATTGACATTTTCTGTCATTGTTATGCTGTACTTCATTCGAAATCTAATAATGTTCTTAAGAACGCTAAATAATCATCTACTTTCATACCAGAAGTCCAACCTTTAAATGGACGACTCCAATACTGAAATTCAGGTGTAGGTAATTTTCTGTCATGTATTCCACCAAAAGGATGTACTCCTCCACCTCCAGTAATTGGAAGTAAATGTGGTTTAATATGTGGTCCTGAAGGTGGTAATAATGGAAATTGCTGACCTTGTAAAGCTATTTCAATTTCTTGTCCTTTAAACCTTCCTAATGGTACGATAAACTTGAAGCACACAAAGTTATTTGTGTGCATCCAAGTTTCGAGCCCTTTGTTTTGCAACTGACTCATCAACTCTTGATTTCCCATAACTATGAAACAGTTGTAGGTTCAAGCTTGCAAGAACTAAATTTAAGGCCATTTTTAATGGCTATTTTATGTTCTCTGTCATTCTTATAACTAACTTCTTTATGCCCACTAATTTGTTTTAAATAAAACCCATTAGCATCTTTACCAGCAGCAGTTAATATTTCATTTGGTGTCATGAAACATTCATCGACTTCTACAGGTTCATCATCAACATAAATTATTAGCTTCTTATAAGGTTTTGCAAAAAAACCTTCAATTCCAGCGCCTTTTAAATCAATTTTTTCATCTAATTGAACTGGTTCGAAACCTTTTTCGTTTACCTTAATTAATAACTCATAATCTTCTACAGGTAATAAATTTGCGTTTTCTAAAATTTCTTTTCCTGTAATAATTGCGTCAACAGTTTCAAATTTTTCTCTGTTAACTTTGTAAATAAAATTTCCCATTGGAATAATTGTATTAAATATTAATGTTCTCATTTGTTCTGACAGCATGAGAACGGACACTGTTTTTGACGTATCTGACAACAAAACTTGTGTAATATTTAAAAAATCATTACCATTGTATACAGTACAAAGGGAGTTATAAGGTGGATAAGCCTTATATTATAGAGTCCGTCAAAACTTTAAATCCCATTTTATAATCCAATTTATTGTTAGAGCAATAGATTGGATTTTTTTATTTAATTATTTATCCTTTATTGATTTTAAAATTATACCAGACAAATATAATCAAAATCAAGAGCTTAACACGGTAAACTTATTAACATTTATGAAGATAATTGTTAGTAAAGTTTAATTAACAAATTTGTTAATTATTTTTAGTATATATCTGGGTATGTTTTAAACAAAAATTATGGTTATTGGTAATTTATATTTAAAAAAAAACAAAATTAGTTATTAACATTTTAATGAATTATTAATAATGATTTACTATATTTGCAGTCTTCAAAGCGGTCAAACAAATTTATGTCAAAAAACAATATTCATCCTGGTCTAATCCTTAATAAAGCATTAGAAGACAAGGGGTTGAGTCAAAAAGAACTAGCCTCAAAGATTAATGTTGCTCATTCGTTATTAAATAATATTTTAAAAGGGAAGCGTAACATTAATGTTAATATTGCAATTTCTCTTGAAGCTGCTGGTTTAAACAATGCAACTTATTGGATGTCTAAACACATGGAATATCTTTTATATCAAGCAAAGAATGATTCTGTTGTTAATAAAAAGAAAGAAGCAATTGAAACTTGGGATATAATTGAAAGAGAATCTTTAATTCCATTGGAATATTTTAAGAAACATGTTGACGTAAATTCATCAGATGATCTGCAGAATATTTTTGATATTTATAAAGTAAAAAACATTCAAGAGTTAAAAGGTGTTCTTGATAATTATAGTCTTACATATTTTAGGAAATCCACAAAGTTTGCAGAAAGCCGAAATAATGTTATTGCTTGGTCATTATTAGCTGAAATGAAAGCAAATGAAATGGAGGTCAAAACTTTTGATAAGTCTACGGAAAAGACATTAATAAAAGAACTTAAGAATTGTTTTAGAAAAAATCAAAACACAGTAAAGAACACAAAAAAAATACTTGCAAATCATGGCATTAAATTCGATGTTTTAGATAGACCTCAAAAGACTCCTGTTGAAGGTAAATCTTTTATTTCTGGAAATAATCCAGCAATTTTCTTAAGTTTAAAATATAAAAGATTAGATAATTTTGCTTTCACCATTATGCATGAGTTGGGTCATGTATACAAACATCTCACAAAATCTAAATATAGAAGAGCTAGTTTCTTTATAAATAATGCTAATATGAAACTGGAAGAGTTTGAAGCTGATAACTATGCGCAAAATAATTTAATAAAACTTGACATATGGAATGAATTCTATATGTCTAATGAAGAGTTTGATGATGCATTAATTATTGATTTTGCAAATGAATTAAATATTCATCCAGGTATAGTTAGAGGTCGCATTTGTTTTGAGAATCCAGAATACTACAGGAAAAGAACTATTATTAATAGGATGAATGTTTTATCTTAAAATTCCATTAGGGAATTATAATTTCGGATATTCTATTCCCAAATGTTGATACAACCGCCTTACTTTCATTCGCCATTGAATGCTTGCCATACGCCAAGACTTACTTCCTTCAATATTTAAAATATTATCGTGTGAATGACGCATTTTTTGTTTTGTAGCCATTCTTTTGTCAAAAAGCAGAAGTAAATAAGGGTTATCAATTGGATCTGGATCCTCATCTAAGTCAAATATATTTCTATCTGTATCCTTATTAAATTTTTCTTTTTTTGATCTCAACATATTATATAAATCAGACAAGTTTTCTGATTCTGTGATATATTCTAAATCATAAATATCTTTTTTAGCAGGACGGCTAGCGCAACTCACTAATTTAAAAAGTCCTATATCTTTTACATCATAACAACGTACTCCTTTAATCATTTCAAAGTCATAGAGTGCTTTCATATTCTGAATAATATCTACTTTTATTGTAACATTCTTCTTAGCTACATAAAAGCGTATATCTACAAATTGGTCATTCTCTTTTATAGGATATACTATATTTAATAATTTATCACCATAAAATGCTTTTGCTTCTGATTCAATTTGTTCAAATCCTTTAATACCTATGATTTTAGTAGAAAATAAATCAATGTCTTCGGATATTCTGTGATTAAAGCGCAATGCTAAATTTGTACCACCTGCCAATGCAAAATCAGACAGACTTGGTAATTCCTGCAATTCTTTAATTGTTTGTAAAAGTAATTTGGAAACCGCTTGCATTATTTATACTGCGTAACGGTAGAAAGGTTTTGTATTATATCGCTTACTTACTAATATACATACTTGATTACTAATATTCTCTTTAGTATGTTTTAGAATTTCTACAATATCTCTTTTAGAATAATATTCTTCTAATACTTTAATATCTTTTGGAAAAGAATCTTCATTAGTAGCATATAAAGCTCTTGGAATAATAATATCTTTATCTCTTTTAATAGATAATTTATTACTATCCATATCCCAAAACACATGGTTAGGGAATACTTTAGATATGTCTACTCTTGTTTTCAAAACTTCTTTATAATAACTTTTAATACTTTAATGTATTAGAGTTTATATGATACAAATATATGAAATAGTATTTAAATGACTATTTATATTATTTATATAAACAATATTTATACCAATTCTTCTATTACTATTATTAATAGCACTTATATATGTAAGACGTTTAATAGAGTAATATATTACATCTTTGGTTGTGAAATTATTTATAAAGTCTTTAAGCGAACAATTAACTCCTTAATAAACATACAATTCAAATACGTCATTCCACACACATTATGCTTCCCTCCTACGTCGTCGCATAAAAAGTGTTCCATTAACATCGTGGAAGAAACTTTTAGAATAAATTTTTTCAATAAAAAGTAGTAACAACTTTCGCTTTTAACCAAAGCTCAAGTTACATAACGCAGAACATTATAGAACAAAACTAACACATTGTAGTTTTTAAGGAACATCCCGTTTGTTAGCTATAATGATATTATGTAAAATATCCCTGAAGCTCTGAGAATTGATTAAAACTCACAACAGGGTCATCAACTTCTTTTAAGCGGTGTCTGCGACGCATATTTTCATTTGTTCCATAATTTGTCGTTATGTAAAATTGCCGCACAGCCAACCGCTGGATTGCTTTTTTAAAATAAACGCTAAATGGCGTTCATTTTAAAACACAATTTGCCAACGCTTGGCCAGCGCCAAAAAAAAGCTAACCTTTTAGATTCTTTAAAATTCTTGTATTCGATAAAATGTACGGCATATTTTTTTCTAGAGCATTCTCGGCAACTTGCCGCAACAGTACACGGCACAAATTTAGAAGATTAAGAATCTTTTAAATTTTGAGCGAGCTGTAGCGTTGGACTTCACCACTAGAATGGCCGTGTACACTTGCTAACCTTTTGCAATAATTCAACCTTTTTAAATGATTCTTATCTTTTTTTCTTGATAAAAAAAGAAACAAAAAAATCAAGGCTTCAGATAACTTTGGAAACAATTACGGCTCAATCGCTATATTCTAGAAAGCATTCTAACTATTAACATAACTTAGAGATTTATACGGTATTGTGGCTGTCAACAGGCATTATTACTATAAATCTAGAATATGGCCGCTCATTTTACCTATTGTTTTATCAAAGTTCTCTGAGGCCGTTTTGCCAAAACATCATCAGGATAAAAAAACCATCATTTCAGTTTTATTTAATAATATAAAACTAATCCCATTTATTTGAATAAGAAATAGCAATTCTACCGCTACCGGTAAAGAATAACGCAATACTACCAAATAAATATAAACCTAGCAATTCAACGCCCCAGCCTCCATTTTCGTTTAAGGATAAAATATCGCCTGAATGTACCAACAACATTGCAAATAACACCCCGAAAGCATAAATAGCTGAGGATAAGCGAGTTCTATATCCAACAAGAATTAATATAGGCACAACAATTTCTGTAATATATACGCCATATACCATAAAAGATGGTAGCCCTTTGCTTTCTAACATTCCTTCAATAAATGATACGCCTTTAAGCTTTGCAATACCATGTAGTAACATTAATGTACCAAGTGCGATACGAAGAATTAATAATCCTAAATCAGTGTTTTTATTCATTTCTCTATTTTTAATTATATTTTAAGCTCATTAATTACTATTCAAAACTTTCTTTAAGACTAAACTTTACATTCTCGTTTGATAAATTAAAAATCAATATCAACCCTAAGGATAAAGCACTACAAACTGCAAAACCCGCAAAAATTGGTAAGGCAGTTTCATCTACATATCTACCGATAAGAGTTGCTAATACTACTGTTAAAATTGTTGATGCAAACCCAATAAGTGCAGCTCCAATTCCGGCTATATGTCCAATGGGTTGCATTGCTAAAGCATTTAAATTTCCAACGATAAATCCAGTTGCAAAAAGGATTAATGCCAAGAATATGATTAAAATAGTACTAGATGGATTGACACCATTAAAGAATATAGAGTATGTTCCTGAAATCATCAAAAGAGCAATTATAGCCGTAATCGATAGTCTGTACATTCCATACTTAACAACAAGAATTCCGTTTAAATAGGTTGCCAAACCAATACCAAGAGCCAAACCTGAAAAAATATAAGGATAAACATCTCCCAAATTATATTGGCCCTCAAATATGTGTTGACTTGCACTTATATACGCCAAAAAAGGGGCAGATATAATACCAATTATAAGTGTGTTAATAACTGCTGATTTATGTTTGAGAAATTCTTTTATTCCATTAGTAAACAAAGAAAGTCTCACCTCTTTTTTATTCTCATCAGTGAGCGTTTCTGGTTGTCGCCTCCATAACCATACAACTGCAATAAGACCAAAAATTAACTGACTCAAAAAGATGGATTCCCATCCAAAATTATCCAACATTATTTTTCCAAATGTCGGTGCAATAACTGGAGCCAAAATAAAAACGACCGTTACAAAAGACATTATTCTCGCCATGTAATCTCCACTATACTTATCTCTGATGATAGACATACTAACACTTCTTGGAGCAGAAAGACCAATACCTTGTAATAATCTACCAACAAGCATCATTTCTAAACTTGTTGAAAATATACAGAGAATACTAGCAAGGACAAAAATTATGTAACCTATATAAACGATAGGTTTTCGTCCAATACTATCAGATAATGTCCCCGATATTAATTGACCAAATCCTAAACCTAAAAAAATAGTGGTAATCAATA
This sequence comes from Zobellia barbeyronii, assembly GCF_018603515.1. Lineage (GTDB taxonomy): Bacteria > Bacteroidota > Bacteroidia > Flavobacteriales > Flavobacteriaceae > Zobellia > Zobellia barbeyronii. Next base: position 44,960 of record NZ_JACATN010000002.1, on the reverse strand, counting down.
ACTGATTATCTTTTGGATTGGTTATTCCTATGGAATTTGCAATTTCATTTAAACCAGGTAACAAGGCGTCAATCGATAAAGAGGCTAATGCCATTAACGACGCCATGATACCAATAAACTCTAATTCTGATATTTTTTTACGTTCCATTTTAATAATTTTCCCACCAAGATTCATTAGAATAGCTAATGATAGGTTCTATTAAAATGGGTTCGCCTATTTTTGGAAATATGACAGGTATATGTAACTTCTCTGCTGCTGCAATTAATCGCTCAACAGGTTCTTCCCAAGCATGATTAGATAACCTAAACGCTCCCCAATGTATAGGCATTATTTGTTTGGCTTTTATATCTATTCCGGCTTGAGCAGTTTGCTCTGGAAACATATGTAAGAGTGGCCATTGTTCATTATATTGTCCGCATTCCAACATTGCAAAATCAAAAGGACCATATTTATCACCTATTTCTTTAAAGTGCTTACCATAGCCACCATCTCCACTAAAAAATATGTTCATTTTATTGGAGTTTATTATCCAAGAAGACCACAATGTGTTGCTCATTGCATTTAATTTTCTGTCTGAGGAATGTTGAGAAGGCGTACACCTGAAAATAAGGTTGTCCAATTTAGCTTCTTCCCACCAATCTAATTCTACAATTCTTTCTTTTTCCACACCCCATTTTTCTAAGTGCATACCAACTCCTAATGGGATGTAAAACATCTCTACTTTGTCTTTTAATTTTAGGATAGAACCATAATCCAAATGGTCATAATGATCGTGAGAAAGTAAAACCACATCAATTTTTGGAAGTTTTTCAATTGAAATTGGCAATGTTGTACTAAAACGCTTTGTTCCAAGCCAAGAATAAGGTGAGGGTACTTTGCCAAACATGGGGTCTATTAATATATTTTTATTCTCTAATTGAAGTAAAAAAGTAGAATGACCAAACCAAACTAACCGTGTACTGTCTTTAACAGTTAAAATATCGGGTCTATTTATATGCTGTACTTTTATATCAGTTTTTGGTATAGTAGCTATAGCAGTTGAGTCTTGAGCTAACATACCCCCAAGCGCTCTAATAAAACCTGAAATAGTGATTTTTGGGCTAACATTTAATTCATTTTTATTAATAAACTTACCTTCCTTAAAGTTTGATGAGTTATTGTAAATTTCTTTCTTATTTTCAGAAAGTTCGCCTCCAAAACGAGGGTCAAATTTCATCGTAAGAAATACAATACCAACAAATAGTACTATCACACTTACTACAATAATGATCATTCGTTTTATTATTTTAAAAATGCATTTCATTCTTATAAATCTTTAGCATAAATGTCTTCTAACGTATGCCAGAAATTTTTTGATTTCTCTTTATTTAGTGCGATATCATTTTCTGGTAATATGGTTTTGCCAAGGGTATTATGGTAGTAAGCACCACTCTCTATATTTGGTTGTGTAGCACATATTAAACTCATTTGAGCTCCTCCTTTGGGTGATAATAAGATAGAACTCATTATACAAGTGAAAAAAGCATTCTCATTGGCGCCTAAACCTAAAGGAACAACTCCTGGGTGTACTGCAACTACTTTATAGTCTGGATACAACCTATAGCATTCAAAAGCCCACCACATAACACCGACTTTACTTCTTGAATAAGCCGATACGCCACTTTTTCCTTCGTATTTATAATTTGGAGTACAATCATCTGCTTGCATATAAATATCTCCAGCTACAGAGATGATTCTAGCATCGTGGGTAAGTAATAATTTTGATTGACACTCTTTGAATAAAATATGATGTCCCAGTACGTTTACAGCAAAGGTCATTTCATAACCTTGTGGTGATAACCGATGTGGCTCTTGTAAAGCAATCCCTGCATTATTAATTAGAATATCAATCTTACGTTCATTTAATATGCCTTTTAACTTAAGAACTGCAGGTTCAATGGTGCGAATATTACCTAAGTCTATTTCTAAAAAATGAACTTTTCCATTCAAAGACTTAATAATATCTTCTGATTTCTTTCCATTTCTTGAAAGAATAATTACTTCTGCTCCACGAGCTAACAAACCTTTAACTGTTTCTAAGCCAATACCAGAATTTCCACCTGTAATTGCAACAATTTTATTAGTAAGTGTTGGTAAGTTTGGACAGGTAGGAGTTTTGGCTTTTTGCATCCAACCCCAACTTAACATTCGTCTAAATTTACTTTTAGAAATTTTTGTAGTTTTCATTTTATATTTTATTTAATCGAATATTTATTCGATTATTAATTAAAAAAATTATCTTTTTAAAGCATCCCAAACCAAACTAAAATATAGATCTATGGAATTTTTATCTAGGCTTAAATCACCTTGTTTAACAAGACCTATAATTTGTTTTGCAGTACCTGACATTACAGCATAAATTATAAAATCATTTACATCCTTTAAAACTTCTTTTTCTCTCCCTTCGTTAAATAATTCGTTCTTCACTTTCTTGTTATATTCCCAAACCTTAGAAGATTTCTTATCGAAATAAGGTGATTGTTTCCATTGGTCGATAAAATTTACTTCTTTCTCATGGTTAAGTAAAAAATTAAGAAGGTTTATCCATTTAGCTCTGAACTTGAGTTCAAAAGTACTCTCACTAGCAAGAGCAGACTCTTGATTTTTAGACATCTGTTTCAGTAAACTAGTTGCAATTGAATGAATTAAATCTTCCTTTGTTTTGAAATATACATAAAGGGTTGAAGGTGAAATACCCACTCGTTTTGCAAGTACAGACATTTTAATTCCTGCAATTCCTTTTTCAAAAACAATATCTAAAGTGTTTTCTACTATGGCTAATCTTTTTGTCTCATCCTTTACTCTCACGTTGCAAATATAGAACTTAAAACGAATATTTATTCGATTATAATATTTTTTTGCAATTATTTAGCTTCTAATTACCCAACCCATTCCACACACATTACACTCCCCTCCTACCGTCGGCTCGCATAATAAGTGTTCCATTACATTTTAAAGAAACTTCTTGGAAAAGAAAAAAACAAAAGAAGATTGAAGTAAATAACTTCGCTTTTACCCAAAGCAAAGTAACATAACGCAGAACATTATAGTACAAAAGTAACATTTTGTAGATATAGAGGAACATTCCGCTTGTAAGCTATAATTTGCCGTTATATAAAATTGGCGCATAGACAATCGCCATTACTAACCTGAATTCTGAATTTTTTATAAAAAAGTGCTTTATAGATTATAGAGGTCCTCCCTGAATAGCGAATTGCTCGGTAGGCTCTATAACAACCTTAAAGCCCTTATAAACTGTAGGAAGAATAGTTTCTGTGTTTGGCAAGGAAACATAAACTGTAATACAGGGTTTACCTTCGTATTCGCCTTGTGCAACTCCTTCAATTCCATTGAGGTATAGCCAAGATTGTATTTCTTTTAAAGCGTCTTGTATGTTCATGAGGTATCTAGTTAATCTTTACTATAAAGATAGTTAAAAACGGAAAAGTAAAGCTCAGAGTGAGCTAGTCCCAACTCTGAGTTTTACCTATTTAGTACTATTACTGCGACCATTAAAACTATATTTCGGTCACTCTTACACGCAGCAGTGATTGTACGTATAAAATATTATTTACAATGGTTCTTGTTGCCGATCCTGCAAACAATAGTCCCACCGCACCTTCATTAGTATCGCAAACTAGACTGCCAGAGTCACCACCAGCACTCATATCTGTAGTTATTATTTGCCGACAAAACTTAGCTATTTTCCCGCCTCCATAATTTACATTAACTGTTGCATTGATATTGGTAACCTTGCCTGTGGTAAAGCCTGTAGTTCTCCCGGCCTTTTGAACAATGTCACCTACTTTTGGCGCTGTATACAAGCGTTTTACATGTCCGCCCCAGAATATTTCTCTATTGAGGTCTTGTAAATTGCCTTCAGCAATAGCAGCATCTACATAATTACAGGGTGCATTATCTCCATCAATAAACTTAATAGGAATATACCTGCTTAATCTTGCTATCATGTCTCTTGGATATTGCCCGCCATCGTAAGGCCCAGGTTGCAGAATGGGGTCACCTATACGTGCATCATTACTATTGGCCAATACGTGATTGTTGCTCAAAATATAATAGCTGCCCGGTTTGCTTGGAAATGGGGATAAATCGTAACAGCATGTGCCCAAAGTTCCTGCGGTAATTTTATAATGACCAACGCTAAAACCACCCATTGCAGGACGAATTCTTTTGGTTAAAGAGGGAGAAAACGACCCTGCCTGAGTAGTATCAAGCGTTTCTGTCTCTTCTTTTTGTGCTTCACAAAATGCATTACCAGCAAATAAGGTGCCTACTTCGACCACATCAGTCTCTATTCCACCTATTTTTTGATTGATTAAATCTTTTTGTGACAATAAACTTGGATCAAGTTTATGGGTTACAAGTATTGAAAGCACAGGTTTTTTAGTTTCAACCCCATCCTTTACTTTGTTACCAATGGCAACTCCTACTACATTTGACAAACTAAGTAATTCATCTTGATGTTTACTTTGAATGTCTGCAATTTTTAACGATTTTTCATCTAATGTTTGATTAACCATAACGTTTATTTTATGTCACGCTTTTACACTTCCAATGATAGGATAGCATGACGATTATTTATTAAGTTCACTTTTTTATTAAACCGTTGGTATTTACTTATTAAAGAAAATACCCTTCGGAAGATGGTGTTGATTAGTATTCCTTAAGTCTATTGGAAAACCATAGCACCGTTTGAATCCCTAGCCGAGATTTATAGAAAGTTGATTTGACCATGCCTGCCCAGTTGTTATTTCTGGAATTACATTGACGTAGGCACGATATTCTTCGTTTCCTGCCTCTTGATTTCCAACATTAAAATCTTTGCGAATTGTAAATGATCGAGTTGAATCACCATTGGGCCTGATTACCCTACTGTCTAACCAATTGACAAAATCATCTTTGTCTCCATTGGCTTTCCATTCCAAGCTATGATTAAATGCCCCATTTTGGTTCCTATGATAAACATCTAGACTATCATCAATTTCGAAAAGGACCGTATACAGACCAAACGCTAAATTGTGCGCAACTTCTGAACTAGAAAAATTGATGTTGAAACTAACTTCTGCAAACTCTAACGTAGCAGTTCTACGGCCCATTCTGAGCCTAACATTACTTACACTTGCCATAATAATTGTATTTAAAATTAATTTCCTACTCTGTTATGGCTTTTCGGATTCCGCCAAAATAGATTCTAATTGTACTTATACAGTATGATCATAATGATCAACAGGCATACCTATAGATTTTCTCTTAAATTAAATTGGGGGTACCACAATGTTCAGTCAGAAACAAAGTGTATTGAACTAGGGAAACTTTAAAAAGAGGGAATTTTAATTGAGCGAATTCTATCTAGAAATTTGATTCCGCTATCTTATTTGGGGAGAAGATATTTGTAAGTATGGGAATAAAAGTAGGTTATGTTCTTAGTTGAAGAAAGGTGTTATGTATTGATTGTAGGATAAGTTGTGTAAGTGGCTATATAAGAAACATGTAATGTTTATATGTCAACACAAATTAATAATCAAATCTATAACTATTTATAAAACATTGATTCATAGTAAATTATAAAAAAAATGATAATCAAATTATAAATTACATGACACACATGTTCCACTCCCCTAGTTCGTTGGATTGCCTAAATACGTGCGCATTGTAACTTTTGAGAAGTACTATTTTAGAATAAAATTTTATAGGAGAATTAGTGGTGAGCACTTTCTTTTATTCCAGCAAAGTGTCGTAACACAAACACTATAGAACAAAATTGTTTTATAGTGCCGCGTTGTATACCAATAAGTTATTATGAAATTGAAGGTAACTCTAATAATTTACCGTATCCCGTTGTATCTTCAATAATACAGCCTAAAATCTAGCAATTTACAGACATTGTAATGTCTTTGGTGCAGCTCTTCAACTACATCAAACATATCATCATCTTCTTTAAATAAGTTGAAGAATGCTTTATCAAGATTTGAGCTACTTACTCCGTTATATGCATTGCCGTAGCCAGAAATAGCTTTTGCATTAGTAATATCCAAAAAATACTGAGATTCCTCTTCATCTAAATCTAGGATTTTTGCATTGGAAAAATGTAAAATTTTTCCTTTTAACTGTCCTTCAAAAATTTCTGCAATTTCCTGTAAACTATAATAGTAATCGTTTAAGCAAATACTATTTGCTTCACCCGCCATAACCAAATAGATAATCTCATAGTCCTTAAAATTATGATCATCCAACACTAGTGCATTTAAGCTTTCTTCCAGCCCTTCAATGGTGTCACAAGTTTTATAGATGCTTGCTATACCATATTTCATGGCCAATTGCTTCAAGTTCTTTTGTGCTTCGGTAACGTTGTCCGTTTCTATATCATGAACGCCTTCTAAACAATAGATGAAATTATCTGTATCTATAGATAGCTCTTGGGGTAATTGGTGTCTTTTCTCTAGCAAGATTCTGAAATTATATGAACCACAAAATTACTGCAACTCTTTTATTTTTTTTAGCGCTATCAATTAAAAATTTTGGAAACTATTTCTGGTACATATTATTAATATGATAAATACTTCAGAGCTACTATTCCATTTAAGCTACCACTTCACCCCTATCTTCGTTTTTTTACTTCTTCCATCCTATTTACCAGAATTTAACCACTCTTGCGTAACTGTATCAATTTCTTTTCCTTCACGACTTACCTTATAATCTAGGGCTGCAATAATCTCATTATCAAAATGTAAGGCGTCTAAAGTTGCTAGTTGTTCTTCTGTGAACATCGGTTTTTTATCCTCTCTTAAAAGCAATACCGCTTTATCTACAACACCCAGTAATCCTTTAGGTTCTTTTAATTCTCTAATGTCATATTTATGGTGTAAAAAATGAGGTTTCCATAAGGGAACAATCACCCATTCTTTATTTTCTATAGCGTTTTCAAAAGCACCAAAGCAAGCTTCTTCCGTTCCGGTGTGAAATTCATAACCGGCATTATTCAATCCGTAGGCGTCCATCATTTTTATTGAGAAACGTGTAATTCCCGCGCCAGCATTAATCCCTTGAATATCAGATTTCATTTTTTCTACCACTTCGGGTTTTAATAAATCTGCAATTTCTGAAACCGCTTCTGCAGGTACATAATTAGGAACACCCCAAAGTGCATAAGGCTCGTAATGCAACCCTAAATCTATTAAGGGAACTGTTTTCTGTACTTCGGCCTTATAACCTCCGTGACTAGATGGCAACCAAGCGGAAGCCAACATATCTGTTGTTCCTGCTTTTAAATTATCAAAATTTTTCTCGTGGTGCGCATAAATCCGTTTCACTTTAAATCCCATTGCTTTTAGTGTGTTTGCTACTAAAGAAGCTGCAATACGATGAAATGATAAATCCGTGACACCTATTGTAATTGTCTGTGACATCCTATCTGTTTTAAATGAAAAACGCACTTTATAATTTTATAAAGTGCGCTTAGATTATTGTTAGCCAATTATTGTCATTTCATGCAATATGAATTCTTCAACAGCACCATCGGTTGCTTTCATATATTCAGCTAAATGGGCATTGCCCATGTGTTCTTGCCACAGTTCACGGCTTTCCCAGTTTTCAAGAAATAAGAATAAATTAGGATTCTCATTGTCTTGATGTAAATCGTAATTTATACATCCTTTTTCTGCTCTAGTAATAGGGATTAGTTTTAAAAGTTCTGCTAGTACAAAATCTCTTTTTTCTTCTTTAACTAGAATTTTAGCTACAATTGTTAATTGACTCATAATGGATTGTTGTTTTAATATGATTTTTTATTTTACTAATTCTGTTCTTGCTACTACTTACAAATATATATATCCTTAAATGGTAAGTACTTGTACAACCAATGGGTATTTATGTATTTTACGCGGTTTATTACACGTGTTTAATCATTATAAGACTGTATTTTGGTGATTCCAACCTGAAAATAGATTAAAAAGCAGCTTTCAGAAGCTTAAAACCCTTTTCAAGTACAAAATTTGAGTAAACCGAAATGATGATTGAGAACCTCTTATAATAGGACAACGGGTGAAAACTATAAAAAGAGACCACTTTGAAGATGGTGTACTATAATACGGTCAGAAAACTAAAACAATTCCTAACTATTATAATTGAGTATATTAGTATGGTTGGATTATAAAATTATTTTTTTCTCCATATTTTAAGGTTGTCAACTGTTACTTTTCTTGGAACCAAAATGCGTAGGAGACTTTTTGCATGATGTCCAATACCATTTGACACAAAACTTCCAATTTCCTTTCCATTAATAATAACGGTTAGCTTTTCTTCTTGTATTTGAGCTACAACATGCATCCATTTACCCAACTCAATTGTATTAGAAATTTTTTTTGATTTTGATTTAATGAGTAATTTTTGCTCTTTGGTAAGGTTTTTTTCTTTTCGAGCTTTTACATGTTCTAAAAGGAAAACACCTGTTTTTAAATCTTGTAATTCTACAGACCCAGTTTTTATTTTTACGTTTATTAAATGACCTGCATGTACCGATTTGCAAGTAGGGTCTGCAATGTTTAAAACTAAAATATCCTCCAGATGATTCAATTTAAAATCCATTTCAATAGTACCATCCTTGAAATTCATTTTTTGTCTTACAGAAACTGCGTGATTTGCCTCTTTGTGTATATAAATATGCATTAGACCATCTTTTAGGTCAACTTCTTTATGCCCTTTTGCTGTTTTATCACTACTAGTAGTCCAATTATTTCCTACTTCATCCTTTAATTCTTGAGACTCATTTCTTTCAAAATCATCAAAGAAAATCAACTTTCCGTAATCGGTAGAAGTATCTATATTTTGTGTTTTATCCAATTGAGCTTGAGTATTAACCCAAATAAATGTCGATAATATGCACAGTCTTAATAGATATGGTCTTTTTGTCATGACTAGATTAGGTTTTCGTTCTAAATTTCTTTTTTAAAACAGAGGCTATTTTCTACATTGAGATATTGTCCGTAGTGTAGTGTTATTTTGTAGTTGTTCTTTTTGTATAGAGCTACTGCTTCTGTTTGTCTTATTTCGGTTTCTAAAATACAAGATGTATACCCTAATTTGGCTGTCCAAGATTATAACTCCTTTAATATTTTAGTGGCAATACCATTTCCTCTCGCCTTTGGAGAAACATACATTCTTTTTATTTCTGTAGATGTTCCATGCATTGGTTTTATGGCTCCGCATCCCATTGGAGAATTCTCTAGGTAAACCCGTCGAAATTAAAATCTACTCTCCCTATATTTATACCAAAGCAACCAACTTGGTTAACCAAGATATCTTTGTCTGTAGTGTTTTTTACTACGGTTGGTTTGTCTAAAAAAGTATGAGTGTGTCCGCCAATAATTAGATTTGTATACTTGGTTTTAGAAGCAAGAGTAAGGTCGTCTGGTTTTTTTTGGTGCTGTAGTCATAGCAATGCCCTTTTTTCTGTGTTACCAAATAACTTGCTCTATAGTGCTCTTTTAAGAAACTTAGGGAGTACGGGTCATATCTATAGCTGTCTCTTACTTTGAGATACAAGCGCTTCGCTTTTTCCTTTTTTGAAATAGTATCGCTTCTAAACTCTTTGACAAAATCTTTAATTTCATCGGACTCATAATCAAAATAAAAAGTAGGTGCGGTAAAATTCATTTGTTTCCTTTTTTCTAATTTAGAAGGTAAAAAGCTATCCATGTAACTACAACTTACGCTGTCTTCAAAAGCGTAAAGTAAAACGTAGTACCCACGCCCTCTTCACTTTCTAACCAAATGGAACCGTTATAATATTTAATGATTCTTTTTACGATGGACAAGCCTATACCAGAAGAAGAACCGGTGCTTTCTAATTTGGTAAAAATTTTGAATATCCGTTCAAAATAAGCGGCCTTAATACCAATACCATTATCCTTTACAAAAAACTCATAATGATCCCCTTTATCCGTATAGCCCACTTCTACCCTTCCCTGCTCCTCTTTACCATAGTTTATGGAATTTTGGATTAGATTCTGAAAAACCTGTTTAAACCGCCACGTGTTTCCAAACAAACTGGGCATGTTTTCTTGCACCTTAATTTCTACATGGTCGGGAACTAAAATGGTTTCTAAAACCTCTTTAATAAGTTCATTAAAATCTACTTGTTTGTCTTCGGATTCAATCTTATCAATCGTTGAATAATCTAAAATTCCCTTTATTAAAAAGTTCATCTTTTCAACATTAAACAGGGCCTGGTGTAAGGGTTGCATCGTGTCCTCATCTATGGCGTCTGCATTGTCATCTATGAACCAACTCACCAAAGTGTGAATATTTATAAGTGGTGCTTTTAAATCATGAGATACCACATGGGCATACTCACTTAATTCTTCATTCTGGAGCGATAAGTTCTTTAGCAATTCTTCCTTTTTCTTCTCTTGCTCCTTTATGCGTTCTTCGCTCTCTTTACGCTGTATGACATTAACCAACATATTGGCATAAACAAAAAGGATATCCTTTTCATTATCATCATACTTATTAATTTTTTTAACCGAATCAAAACCTATAAAGCCAATCAGCTCGTTGTTTTTGATTTTCGGAATGGTAATCAAGCTTTTTATGCCCTGTGGTTCTAAAACCGCTCGTAAACCATGCTCACCGTCTTCTGGTAATGTACTTACATCTTCCACAAAAAATGGTTCTCCCTTTTTGTGTGCTTCTATCCACTGTGGAATATAATCTACGGGAATGTCCTGCAAATTATCTAGTTCCGGTTCTATGCCTTCAGAACACCACTCATAGGTGTTGGAAGTGGTATTATTTACAAAATCATAGGAGAAAATATAGCTTCGGTCAGATTCCACAAACTCCCCTATTTGCTGTAAGGAGGCCCTAATTAACTTGTCTATATCCGATAAATCCGAATTAATGTACTTTGTTGAAATACTAATTAAGAGGTCTTGAAAACGCAGTTGCCTTTCAATAATTTTATCTTTTTCAGGCTGACTGAAATTGGTATGATTCTCACCTTCATTAGTTACTGAAAGTTGATTTTTATCCTGTAGGTCTTCTTTTTTCATTCGGGTTTTACTGATTTGAGATAAATGGGGAAACTTTACCTATTCGTTAGTTAGTACAACCAAGCCATAAACTTATAATATTACTTGGTGCCTTAAAAATAGCTATTTTTTGCACTATAGCAGCATTAAACTTAAAAACGAATTGATGGAAAACTAGCGCGTAAGGCATTTGGCTATTGTCTGTTTTATACCTTATCAATTTACATGCTACAACAATTATTATTGGTGACTTAAACCCATGCATTGGTTTTCTCTGAAAAGGATAAGCTAGAAAATCTGCGTCAACATTGGTTTTGATTGGGTTAAAAGCCGGGTAACATAACACATATCTTGCATACTAATAAAGAATACCATCTTAATATCTTGTTACTAGATGTATTCCTATTTTAATTACAGCCCATCTCCAAGAGCTACCTACGCTTTCTATTGCTAAAGAATAAGTTATATACACATCCAAAGCTAACGGACCAGATAGGTTTTGCCGTTTTTAAAAATTGAATTTTAACAATCTTAATACCATAATATGAACAACATTACAAAGTATTTCTTAGCAGGAATAGTAGGAACAATAGTCATGACCATTGTTATGATAATGGCACCTAATTTGGGCATGCCCGAGATGGCACCGTGGAAATTATTAGCTGGCGCTATGGGCGTACCAATTGTGGTTGGCTGGATTATGCACTTTATGATGGGGATTCTTTTTGCACTGGGCTACGGATTTGTTTTTGCGCCTAATGTGCACATTAATAATCTCTGGCTAAAGGGAATTGTTTTTGGAGTTGCAGCAGTTATTCTGGCTCAGATAGGAATGAAAGTAATGGGTATGATTTTAACAATGCCACCAGTAAATGGTACAATGCAAATGCGGGCAGTAGCCATGCTTATTGGGCATATTGTATTTGGTGTGGTTACAGTGAAAACAATAGGGAAATAAGAATATAAATATTATGAAAAAGATAGACTTAAGTACGTTAAAAGCAGTGTTTGTAAACTGTACATTGAAAAAATCGCCTTCAAAAAGTCACACACGAAATCTAATGGATGTATCCATGAAAATTATGGAATCTGAAGGGGTTGATGTAGAAATACTTCGCCTTGCAGATTATGATATTCCCGTAGGTGTGCAACCAGATATGACAAAGGAAGGTTATGATACAGATGAGTGGCCAGGTATTTATGAAAAGATTATGGCTGCTGATATCTTGGTTATTGGTACTCCAATTTGGTTGGGCGAGCGCTCCTCTATAGCATCTAAACTTATTGAACGCTTATATGCTATGAGTGGTTACCAGAATGATAAAGGGCAATATGTGTACTACGGTAAAGCTGGTGGTTGTATAGTTACCGGTAATGAAGATGGGGTAAAACATTGTTCTATGGGCATGTTATATGCACTGCAACATTTAGGATATAGTATTCCTCCGCAAGCGGATGCCGGTTGGATTGGCAAAGTGGGTCCTGGACCTAGTTATGGTGATACCAAATGGAATGGCGAAAGTATAGATCCGCCAGTAGGTTTTGATTCAGAATTTACAAACCGGAACACCACTTTTATGAGCTATAACTTAATGCACCTAGCCAAAATGTTGAAAGATAATGGTGGGTATCCTGCCTACGGTAATTCTAGAAAAGAATGGGATGACGGTACACGCTGGAATTTTGAAAACCCTGAATATAGATAGCAAACGGATGCCTTGGTCATCTAATTTAAAAACATAAAGAGAACTATTATGAGCAAAAATGTATCAGAACAATTATTGGATATTTTAGTCAGCGTTGGCGTAGAAAAAGTATATGGAGTTACGGGTGATGCCCTTAACTTTTTTGTAAAAGCAATTGAAGAAAGTGATGGCGTGGATTGGATAGGAATGAAACACGAAGGAAATGCCTCTTTTGCTGCCTTTGGACATAGCCAAACCACAGAAAGTTTAGCCGTTTGTGCAGGAACGGTAGGTCCTGGAGCCCTCCATTTAATAAACGGACTTTATAATGCTAAAAAAGAACGGACTCCGGTTATTGCAATTACAGGACAAATCAACCAAAAGCAACAAGGAACTAGTTTCTTCCAAGAAGTTGATTTAAAAAAGGTTTTTGATGATGTTTGTGATTACCAGGCAATAATAGAAACTCCTGAGCAAGCCCCAATGGTCATACAACGCGCCATTAAAATTGCAATGGCCAATAATGCCGTGTGTAGAATAGAGTTGCCGGCAAATGTAGCGGAAATGAAAGCCGATAATCAGCAATTTGTACACCCTATTAAAAAATATGTTTCGCGTTTGGTTCCAGAGGAATCCGTAGTTATGGAAGCTGCCCAACTTTTGAACGGTGCCAAAACAGTTGGTATTTTAGCCGGTGATGGATGTCGTGAAAGTAGAGCTGCCGTAATTGAATTATCTAAAAAACTGAATGCACCTATAACCCATAGTCTTCGTGCCAGTGATATTTTTGACCACGATACCGATAATGTTGTAGGGTTAACCGGATTAATAGGAAACCCATCTGGTTACAATGCCGTCATGAAGTGCGATTTGCTATTGATGCTGGGAACAGATTTCCCTTATATTGATTTTTTACCACATGAAACCAAAACGATTCAAGTAGATATCCGCCAAGAAAATATAGGGAATAGAACATCTGTCTCTCTAGGTGTTTGGAGTGATATTTCATCCTTCTTAGAAATTCTAAACCCAAAAATTGAACAGAAAGAGGACACCAGTTTTGTTGATAAACTAAGAAAGAGCTTTGAAGATTGGAGAGAGAACATGAAAGAGCAGGCTTCCCCTACTCGAGAGAATGAACCTTTACACCCGCAGATATTTGCAGATTTAGTAAACGAGCATGCTGCTAATGATGCTATTTTTACAGTAGAAACAGGAACATCCGCAATTTGGGCCGCACATCATATCTCTTTTCATAGTCAAAGACGTTTAATAGGCTCTTTTAATCACGGTTCTATGGCAGTGGGATTACCTTCTGCAATTGGAGCACAAATGGCTAATCCTAAACAAGAAATTTGGTGTCTGAGTGGTGACGGTGCTTTTAATATGGCGATGCAAGATTTTATTACAGCCGTAAAATATGAGTTACCCATAAAAGTATTGATTTTCAATAATTCTGAATTGAGTTTTGTAAAACTAGAAATGGAACAAGTAGGCTTAGCAGCCAGTCTGGATGCATTACACGAAACCAATGTCAACTTTGCTGAGTATGCTAAACTATGTGGCGGAGATGGCGTACGTGTAGAACATGCCAAAGATATTGATGCTGCCATACTACAAGCTAAGAATAGTAAAAAGCCATTTATTATAGACGCTGTAGTTAGTAGTGGCGCTTTATCCTTACCTCCTCATATTGGAATAAAGGAAGCTATTGGTTTCGGAACTTCTAAATTAAAAGAAGTCGGACAGGTTATTAGTGGCGATAAAAAGCAATGGGGGAATTTAAAAAAGGAATTACAATCTTATTTTGATTAATATTTAAAATAATATGGTAGTTAAGTTGATACTTTACTACCCTTCTTATGAAGATTCTTTATACCTAAGTATTCAGGTATAAAGAATCTTTTTTTTGAATTGAATTGGTATTCTTGGTAGTCCATTTAATGTAAATTTCTCCTGATGTACAGCTGTTTAAAGCGGTATTTCAACATATAAAGATAGTTTTCTAGCTATTCACCCGAATTTATTTTTCATGATGGGTTAATGGGGTAATTTGCACTCCTCAAACCCCAAATTTGATTTTTTTATGAGACTTGAATTAATTATTGTTGATGACTCCCCTTTATGGCTGTCCTTAGCAGAAAAACTTGCTAAAACGCACCCATTAGTGCGCAGTGTACTCACTTTTGAAGATTCTTATGATGCGTGGGTGCACATACAAATAGCTAAACCACAAGTTGTCATGTCCGATATAGAAATGCCAGGCATGAACGGACTTTCTTTTCTTGAAATGTTCGGTAATCGTATGCCCTTTATATCTAGTTCTACAAAACAGGATTTTGAAGAGGTGGCCAGAGAACTTGGTTGTGTAGATTTCATAAGTAAACCTTTTACGAAAAGTGAGTTTCATAAATCTATAGATTTAGTTTATAATAAAATTTACGGAAGAAAAGCAAACGCATAAGTATTATTTTAGTTTCAACAAAAGAAGCACCACTACCCGCTTCTTGCCGGAATTCTAATGGAACAAAGCACGTTTATTCCAATTCTGATATAGCTTTGTATAGTTCCTTTAATCCTGTCTTTTGCTGTTAATCTCTTCAGTTTTCCTATTGAGAAATAGCTATAAATTACGCGTTTAACAAAAAAAATGCTGTTTTCTTAATTTCTGTTTGTACTTTTTCATAAATAAAAGTCCAAATGGCATCATTTTTTTTCGCGAATAAAAGTTTTTACTTTGCTATTTTGCTTGTATTTGTTTTCTCTGTCAATCTTCAAGGGCAGACAGAAAAAAGTACGCTTACTAAAATAGTAGAGTTAAAATCTAGTTCAGATTTCAATACTCAGAATTCTGATTATATAGATTTACTTCTGGAATTAGCAGAGACCAATATGCGTTCCAATCCTGACAGTACAGCCATATTATTAAAAGAAAGTTATGATTTAAGTATTGCTTCTCAATATAAAAACGGAGAAAGTATAGCACTGTCTACCTATGGGTATTATTATGCAGAAAGAGGAGAAACGGATAAGGCTAGTGAGTATAATAAGAAAGCTTTAGAGGTTGCAAATACCTATGATCTGGATGATGCAAAAATTGCTGCTTTAAACAATATTGCAATCGACTTTCATTTTAAAGGAGATTATGCAACCGCGCTTACCAAATATTTAGAAGCCTTAGCTGTTGCCGAAAAAATTAATGAGACACGTATGATGTCCGTTCTTAGTAGCAATATTGCCTTTTTATATAGTTATAATGAGGATTTTGATTCGGCTATAATCTTTCAAGAGAAAGCAAGGCAAATTAGTCTAGAGGCTCATAATGATGATCTATTAGCTGTCTCAACGCTTGGTATTGCCCATTTACACATGCAAAAGGGAAACCTTGAAGAGTCTGAGCGTTTGCTAACCAATGTGATACCAGGTCTTAAAAAACAAAATAGGAAAGATTGGTTATCTAGTGCATATGCTGGAAAAGGTGACATTGCAGTTGAAAGAAAGAACTATACAAAAGCACTAGAGTGGTTTATTAAATCAGAAAAATTATGCGATGAAATAGACTATAGTATTGGATATGCAGGCAGTTATATAGGATTGGCCGAATCGTATTTAGGACTTAAGAATTTAGAAAAAGCCGAAGAATATGGCTTAAAGGGATTGGAAATTGCTAATAGATTAAGTCTTTCAAAATCTATACAGCTATCAAATCTAGTTCTATCTAAGATATACCACGAAAAAGGAGAAGATAAAAAGGCATATGCTTACCAAAATGAATATAGGTTACGATATGAAAAAGAGGCCGATGAGAAATTTAAGAACGGTCTTGGAGTTGCCCTTAGTAAAATGAGGTTTGAGAATCAAAAAGAACAACTTATAGAGAAGCAGAACAAAGCAATTGCTAAACAAAAAACCTACGTATATTTTGCCATAGCAGCCCTTTTAGTTGCTACGTTATTTTTAATACTAATTTACAGAACCAATAAACTTCAAAAAAAATACACTAAAAATTTACAGGCCAAACAAGAAATCTTAATCCAAAAAGAGGCAGAATTATGCGAGTCTAATAGAACTAAAGATAAGCTGTTCTCTATTATAGCACATGATCTTAAAGGGCCAATAAATTCTTTTCATTCCCTTATGAAAATGTCTACAAGTGTATCTATTAGCAAAGAGCAATACATATCCTTAATGCCCAAAGCTCTATCAGGAATACAAGGCATTTCAGAATTGCTGAATAACCTTTTAATATGGGCAAAAACACAAATGGATGGTATAGTATTAGAACCAAAGAATATAGACCTTCATGATATTGCTGAACAGAGTATTTCCGTGTTAACCACTTTGGCTCAAAAGAAGGAGATTAGCATTGTAAATGAGGTGCCAGAAAATACGATTAGTTATAGCGATAAGAATCATCTAGATGTGATTCTAAGAAATTTAATAGGTAACGCAATTAAATTTACTAACCAAAAAGGAGAAATCCATATTAAGGTTGAAGATAAAGACGATGCACTCCAATTAGAAGTAGTGGATAACGGTGTTGGAATGGATTTAGAAACCCGATCTAATCTCTTTAAAACAAAATATGTAAAATCAACCTTTGGAACCAATAATGAAAATGGCTCAGGTTTAGGGCTGTCTATCTGTAAAGAAATGGTAGAAAATAATGGAGGTAAAATATGGGTTTCTAGTGTTCGAAAACAAGGAACAACCATCTATTTTACTGTTCCAAAGAAATCAAATAAAATAGATGCTGTTTGATTTAGTCTTCAAATAAAAAATTGTCTGGCAAGTTCATAACATAATCTGCCAGATTTTTCATCTCTAGATAACGATTTTTCATTTCAGGGTTGAAGTTAACGTAATTGAAATTCTGATGTCGCCAATACGCTGTAGCGGTTGCTGCGTAAATCGTAAATGCTTTCAGTGCTTTTTTCTCTATTTCTAGAAGTTGAATTTCTTGCCGATATCCTTTCAATAAATTAGCTACTTTATCTAAATTGATGGTGGTTTTATTACTGCACGTACCAATAATCATCATACCAATATCGAATACGCGATAATAATAGCACGCTTCTTCAAAGTCCATGATAGTCGCTTGTTTCCTTTCTTGATCGACAATGATATTACTATTAAAAATATCACTATGGATCAATGCTTTAGGTAAATCTGAGTTGATATGATTCTCAATATAATGCTGTGTAGTTTTTAGCCACTTGTAAAATGAGGAATCCGGAGCGTAGACTTTTACGTCATCAAAATGTTGTAGTCCAAATGCGATTTCTCTTGGGATAAAATCAGGTGCTTTTATTTGATGTAATTGTGCTAGTTCCTTGCCTAAATATAGTAACAAGTCTTCTGATATATCTTTGGCAATATAACCTTCAATAAACCCTTTAAGCATCACTGGTTTCGAATTCCAGGTAGTAGTTAATGCTTCGGTTGTGGTTTGTATCAGCTCAGAAGTCGAAAACTTGTGCTGTTTTAAGTACTCCAATAAAGAAGCTAGTTTCCCCGTCTCTTCAATAGACTTTTCATCACAGATGGTCAATACAAAAGCGTTGTCTTCTGTACGTATCAAATAGTTTGTATTTGCCGAGCCACCACTTAACATTTTATAGGACACCATTTTAATGCCATAAGGAACTAAAATACGTTCCATATCTAAATCGGTAATAACTTTAGTATGTGTCATATTACTTTCCTTTTATTAAGTCCCAATTCGTTTCCATGGCATGCATAAGGGCATTTTCTACATGCGCGTAATCACACAAATACACCTTCTCACAAAGTTGCTTGGCAGTTTCTACACTACTATGCGTAGCGGCTTTTGGCAATACGCTTGTTTGTAATGCTTTTTTTATTATTTCTGGAAATTTTGATGGATGCGCCGTAGCGAAACAGATTAATTTCTCATCACCTAGTTCCGTTTTAAGATTATCTGCCGCTACTACTGCTACCGCACCATGTGGATCTAATAAATAGTCCTCGTTAGTATACAGCTCATTAATGATATCTAAGGTTTGTTTGTCCGTTGCACTATAAGATTTAAACCCTTTAGAATAGCTCTCAAAAGTCTGCTTATCAAAAGTAACGGAGCCTGTGGCTTTAAACTGATCTACCCACTTTTTAATATTCTCGGTGTTTTTTTCATTTCTGAAATACAAGAACCTCCAAAAATTAGAAGGCACTAAAATATCTATGGCAGATGAAGGCGTTTCGATGATTTCTTCCTTTGAAAACCGACCTTCAGAAAAAACACGATGTAAACAAGCATTTGTATTATTGGCAACTACAAAATACTTGATGGGTAATCCCATTTCTCGTGCAATGCCTCCTGCACATAAATTACCGAAAGCACCAGATGGGACGGACATATTTATTTTCTCTCCAATCGTATCTACAACCTGTAAGTAGCCATAGAAATAATGAACCGTTTGCATCATTACACGTCCCCAATTAATGGAATTTACACTAGATAATTTTAGTTTGTCTTTAAAACGTTTGTCCGCATATAATTTAGCAATTACAAGATCTAGATCATCTGCACCATCTGGGCAATTAGACACCCCAACCGGATGCACATTTGCATCTTGCAAGGTGGTCATTTGGCGTTCTTGTTCTTCGGTAATTAATCCTTTCGGATATAACACCCAAGCATCTAAGTTCGATTTCCCTGCTGTATAGTAAGCAGTTGCCGGACCTGTATCTCCTGTGGTCGCAACAACAAGCGTTAGGTGCTCATTTTTTCGTTCAAGAAAGAAGTTCACCAGATTCACCAAAAAAGCGAGTCCCACGTCTTTAAACGATATTGTCGGACCGTGAAACAACTCCATAATATAGGTGTCCTTTCTTGTTTTTAAAGGATAAAACGGAATGGTCTCTTTTTTCTCAAAAGGTGCATACGCCGTTTCAAGAATGTTTTTTAATTCGCTTTCCGAAACAATAGAGCGATCAATAAAAAGCGAAAGAATCTCAAAAGCGAGTGCAACATAAGACAATCCTTTCCAAGCACTTAGTTGTTTTTTGGTGATGTTCGGTAAGGTATCTGGAACATACAAACCGCCATCTGAAGCAAAACCATCTAAGATGGCAGTTTCAAAATCAACTGGCTTCCCTCCTCCTTTGTTACTAACAAATTGAATCATAATTTATTTTTTTAAATACGCAGTATACACAGCTTCGGTTATCATAATATCTTGTACTGCAACACCTGTTAAATCGACAATTGTAATCTGGTCGTCATTGGTGCGTTGTAATTTTTTATCTTGAATCGCAGTACCCAATTCAACAATATCGTCTTCGGTAATTTTACCATCTTGCGTAGCCCTATAGACCTCACCCCTACTTTTACTTTGCGGAATACTGTCCGAGATAACGATGTCTGCCTTTTTAAGCAACTCGCTCTCTAATTCTTGTTTGTGTTCTGTATCTGAACCTACCGCAGTAATATGTGTCCCTTTTTGAATGTCCGATGCTTTTAGTAAAGCCTGTTCTGATGGTGTTGTAGTTACAATCAAGTTGCAATGTTTTGCAAGTTCTGTAGTGCTGTCGGCAATATGAACATCAAAATCAGCACCTAGTTCATTGGCGAATTTTGCAGCCTTTTCTTTGGAACGTCCCCAAATCCAAACAGTGGTGCATGGCGTATATTTTTGAAGGTACTGCAATTGTAATTTTGCTTGTATTCCCGTACCCACAATTCCGATCGCTTTTATCTCTTTCGGGGCGAAATACTTTGCCGCTAAAGCACCAGCAGCAGCTGTGCGGATATCTGTTAAGTAACCTTCATCTAGCAACACTGCTTTGGGCACTCCTGTTTTCTGGTCGAATAATAGCATTAACCCTTGACTAGAAGGGATTCCCAGTTTGGCATTGTCATAAAAACCAGAAGCAATTTTAATGACATAATACGCCTCGTTTTTAATGTAGCCATACTTAATATGGGCATCTCCTTTTGGGTCTTCGAATAACAATTCTCCAACCGGAGGTACCACTGTGTTTCCGTTGCTATATTGAATAAACCCTTCTTCCATAGCAGTGACAACATCGGTGTGCTTTAACAAGGCTTTAATTTCTTTTAAATGAATAACTGTTGTCATAATCTTTGTTTTTCTATTTAGTTTTTTGCGCAAAAAAAAAGTCTCTGCATACCAATTAGCTATTAACTAATTAAGGTATACAGAGACTTTCTGTAAGAAGTAAACTTATTTTTCCAATTTCTTCCTTATGATGAAAAATAAGCCTGCAATAAAATACTACTAAAACTTCTGTATGATAAAAGTATAAAAATTATTTAGATAAGCAATTTCTTTATTGATGAATTCATGGTTTGCTATACTTGTTATCATAGTATTTAAAGGGTCGTTCCATATACATTTCACTTCTCTCCAAATTTTCCTTTAAACTAAACGCATACCTATAAGCTCTAATTTAATAATGTAAAATATCACAGCGGATCTAATAATTGATAACAGCCTCTCAGGTTATATTACAAACTAGAGTTAATCTATTAATTGGAAAGGCTCACTTTTTAAATAGGTTAAAGAGCCTTCTAGAGTTGGATATTTTTTTCTTAAAGCATCATATTCAGTATTGACGGCATGTTCGCCCCATATACCCAGCATCAGTTTTAAGTTTTCTTCATCTTCAGGGTACTGGCCTTGATCATCAGTCTTGATAATCCAATCATTCAAAATACCCGCATATTTTTCTCGTACATCACTATAACCTGGATTTGAAGCAAGGTTAATTAATTCAAAAGGATCCTCTATCAAATTATATAATTCTTCCTCAGGACGTTCATTGGACATGAACCGATCTTGAATCACGTTCAATTTTTTATCCCTGTGTAATTGGTGCATTACTTTTACAAACTCTATACCGTCAAAATCCATATAAGTTGGTTGCGTATAGGGTCTGTCTGTCATGAAGTTGCGGATATACTTGTATTTTATTGACCGTACCGAACGAATTCTATCAATGGTAAAATCACAGCGATCACGGGTTGAAATAACGTAATCTCTTTTATTAGATTCGCTAAAGATATTCTTACCTTCCATATAAGTAGGCACTTGAATATCGGCCAGAGCTAAAGAACTTGTTCCTAAGTCAAGCCCACTTACTAAGTCATCATTTACCTTAGCGGAAGGCAAATTCTTTATCTTTTTAGTAAAATCGGCAATAATTAAAGGTACATGCAAACCTCCATCGTAAAGAAATTGTTTGTTTCTTGTCATTCGCATACCATGATCAGAAAAAAAGAAAATTACCGTATTTTCGAGTAATCCATTATCCTTTAAATTTTTGATAATCCCCCCTATTTTTTCATCGGTTATTTGAATTGCATCTAAATGATTTGCATACTCTTCCACAATTGCAGGGTGATTGGGTAGATAAGGAGGGAGTTCTATTTTTGATCTGTCAACTGGGGTTTTAATGTTGTCTTTGAAACTATCTGAAAAGATTTCTTTTCCGCCATACAATTGTATTTGTCCAAAGAAGGGTTGTTCTTTTTTTAAAGCAGCCAATTCTATATGCACACCACTTTTACCATATAATGGGTGCAATTTATATTTTTGATTATATAGCTCTTTTCTATCATAAGCAAAGTTGTAGTCATCTTTACCGTTATTAAAGGTGAAATACCCTGCTTTTTTAAAGAGTTCAGGAACTGTTTTTAAATTTTCCGGTAAGTAAATGGCAGATTCTTTTGTTCTAGAACTATGGTGGTTTTGTGTGCCTGTAGTTGTTGACATAACCCCTGTGATAATACTAGACCGACTTGCTGAACATACCGGAGCAGGCATAAATGCATTTGTGTAAATAACCCCTTGCTTAGCAAGACTATCAATATGAGGTGTTGAAATAATTGTAGTGCCGTAGGCTCCTAAAAGCGGTGCGGTATCCTCTAAAAAGAGCCATAAAATGTTAGGTTGCTTTTTCGGCTCTTGAATTTGTTTATTGTTAACACATGAAAAGTTTAAAACCGCTATTAAAACCATAATTATAAAGTACTCGTGTCTTGTTCTTATTGATTTCATAAGTTTTTTTATTAATTGATTTAAGAGAAATTAAGATTAAATGTTTTCTATATCCTAATTAGAAGTATCTCATCTAAAATGTTTTCCGGTTCAAAGAGAAGTCTTACATATCAATGATTTTTCTGATACTAAATCATTTTTATTAACAGCCGCAATCTGATAATTATGGGCGCCGGCTATCTTATCTGTATAGCTCGGTGTTGCAGATAAATTAATACAAACACCATCCCTATATATTTTATAGCAATCAATACCACTTTCCGCATCCTTAGAAGTATTCCAATTAAGCGTAACATGCAAATCATCTTTTCTTGAAACTTCCAGACCTTGAGGAATAGATGGTGCTGTTTTATCAGTGGAATGGCCTTCAAGCATAAGTCTATAATCAGTCAAATGAGTAAAAGTGAAACCTTTCTTCAGAAGGTCATCTGCAATCTTCTTTAGGTCATTTTTCTTGGAATCTGTTGTGTATGCTGCAGGATGACCATTCAACACAATGTATGAATGCGAATCGGCATCATATTTCTCCCAATTTGCCAAGTAACTTTTGAAAGATACATTTCCGTAATCAGGTTTCCCAACACCTTCCATACGTATATCCATCGTAGCTAGACCTTGCTTTTCAGGAAGATAATTATAATCAGTTTTCCAAACCACCCATCTCATAAAAGGGTCTTCATTAATTATCTTGATAGTATGTTCATTTACTCCATAGTGGTGATAGGAATATACCCGCATTATATAATCATATTTCATTAACATAGCAGTTCTAGCTAAATAAAAATGCTCTAACTGTGTGTCATAATCCGAATCAAAAAATTCTTTAGGTGTCCCTGTATACCCGTGCATAAAAAGCTGAAAATGTTTAGGGTCATCTATCAGGCTCTGAACATAAGCCATGTATTCCATATCACCAAGATGAACGGACAAAGGAAATATCCCTATATCTGCGGTAACATCTTTTTCAATAATTATATCCGTAATTGATTTAAACTGTCTCCAATTTCTTTCTTGTAAATCATCTAATTTAAAAACTACATATTTTAACTCCTCCTTAGAATTTAAGGTATCGTTTGTAACCAGTGAGTTTGAAAAACAAGTAGTTGCCGAAAATATAATCAGCATCATAAGCATCTTTTTTAATTTCAATTTGATTGTAGGACAGGGTTGTTTCATGATAATTAATTCTCTGTTAAAATCTTCAAAGGGGCAGGTAATTCAATTTATGTTTTTAAAGTTAGTTAAAACATCGTTTGAGCAAACAGGATACTGACCAATTCCTAACTTTAATCATTATTAAAAGATGAATCTAAAACGTATCAGATGATTACAGAAAATAAAAGATTAGATAAAGACAAACCTTTTCAAGGTTTGGAAAATGACGTCCCTCAAAATCATGGCCTGAGTCAAGATGAGTACAATGAGGAAACCAATACTAAATCAACTAAAAATGTTGGAAAGCCCGTTAATAACGGTGGAGTTAATATAACGGAATATCACCCACAGTTAGAAGAGAAATGGCTGGCAGTTCGGGATGAATATCTTTCACATTATCCAGATTTAGAAGTTGCAGATTCTGTGTATAAAAAAGGAAGTTTCTACTCTATAATTGACAGTATAGCAAAAAGTAGAAATAGCACATCACAGGAGATTCACGATGAAATTATGAGCTGGCCTACAACTGGGTAAAAGCATAAATTAATGGTGAAACTTTAATAGCTATTGTTGTTTTAGCTTACTATAGCCCTTCCTAATTAGCTCCATAGCCTTTTAATGAGCTTTAACATTAAATTTTAGTATTATAAAGGCAACGACTAAAGCATGGAAACAGAAAATAAAAAGCAGGAAGATCACCAGAAGGAATTGGAAAAAAAATCCAATGAAGTAAAGGGTGGTAATGAATACAGCGAAATTCTTAGTCGTGTTATACATGAAGGAGAAGAGATATTCAAGGTAAAAAATAAAGCCATGTTTCTTAGTGCGGTTATTGCTGGGCTAGAAATTGGTTTTAGTTATTTTCTTATCTGCGCTTTGTATTATTTATTGAATGGTACTTTGGATGCGAATATTATTTTCAAACTTTTTGCTGTAGTTTACCCAGTTGGTTTTATTCTCGTTATACTAGGGAAGTCAGCTCTATTTACTGAGCAGACATCAGTATTAGCTTTGCCTGTTCTTAATGGTCAGCGTAGCGTTTGGGAGTTATTTCGTATATGGGGTTTAGTCATTCTTGGCAATGTCATAGGCGGTATTATATTCGCACTTTTTATAGGAATTCTTGCTCCTCACCTTAATCTTTTTAATCAAGAAACCATGGTGGAAATTGGTAGCCATGTACTTAGTGAGGATTCATGGGTACTCCTGTTGAGTGCTGTTGTTGCTGGTTGGTTAATGGGGCTACTAACATGGTTGCTGAACAGTACAATGAATTCCCTTACTCGTGTTGTTCTTATAATTATGATAACAGGTGTCATTGGTTTTGGAGGGTTTCACCACAGTATTGTAGGCAATATAGAAGTCTTTGGAGCCTTTTTACATTCTGATAGTATTTCCTTTTTAGATTACCTCTGGTTTCTATTCCTGGCACTACTAGGTAATGGAATTGGAGGTGCTGTGGTTGTAGGACTTTTCAAATACCGGATTTTTGAATCAAACTACGAGGAAACAGTATAGCGGTTTTTATAAGAAAGTTTGAAGTGAAAACAACGGTCTTTAGTATTATAAATAAATAAGCTAACTCCCACTCTATTGATACTCAATATCTACAACTAAAATGTGAATAATAAATTGATATAGATTGATAGGTTTACAGGTTATTACGACTACCCAATTCTGTTTAATTCATTGATGCTACCAGTTAAGCAAGACTATGCACTTGTCATTATTTAAAAAAATAACCAACCAGGTATGACGAGCGTCAGATACTCTAGATGCCCATTTAGATAAATTTGAGGTTGAAGAAGTAAGATAACAAATCAGATACATTGCTTTTAAAAAGTATTTGGAACAATTATAAGATTAATTAAAAAGAGTACAAACATGAGCAAACAACAATTATTATTACCATATAACAAAAATATTAACCTCAATAATAGAGTGGTTATGGCTCCCATGACGCGAAGTAGAGCGGATAATGAGGGTAATGTTCCTACTAACGATTTACAGGGTTTATATTACGAGCAAAGAGCTTCAGCGGGTCTAATCATTACAGAAGGTTCGCAGGTCTCACCTGATGCTGTAGGTTATATCCATACACCTGGTATTTATTCAGAAGAGCAAGTTGACGGTTGGAAAAAAGTAACCAAACGCGTGCATGATAAAGGTGGAAAAATCTTTATCCAATTGTGGCATGTGGGACGTATATCCCATCCCGATTTTCATGATGGAAAATTACCCTTATCGGCATCGGCTATAAACCCTAACGCAAAATCATTTACGCCAGAAGGTTTTAAGGATACGGTTACGCCTAAGGAAATGACAACGGAAGAAATAAAAACTACGGTTAAGGATTTTCAAAAAGCAGCTGCCAACGCTGTAAAAGCAGGTTTTGATGGTGTAGAAATACACTCATCTAATGGTTATTTATTTCACCAGTTTTTTAATGGATGTTCCAATAATAGAACGGATGAATACGGAGGAAGTATTCAAAATAAAACTTGTTTCTTTTTTGAAGTTCTAGATGCAATAAAAGAGGTAATTCCCCAAGAGAAAATTGCCGCTCGTTTTAATCCTTCACTAGATGGTATGTTCGGTATAAGTATAGATGAAGAAACCATTCCCACATTTGAATATATTATTAAAAAGTTAAACGATTATAATCTTGCATACGTGCATCTTTCAGAACCGTTTACAGATGTTTCTAAAGTTCCTTTTGCGGTAACAGAAATCGCAAAACATTTTAGACCCTTGTACAATGGAACATTGATGATTAACTCTGGATTTGACCAGGAAAAAGGAAACAAAGTTATAGAAGAAGGCCATGCAGATTTGGTAGCCTATGGTAAGCCGTTTATTTCTAATCCAGATTTAGTAGAACGTTTTAAAAATAACTTGGCTCTAGCGGAATGGGATCAAGACACTTTTTACACAACAGGTACAAAAGGATATACAGATTATCCAAAAGCTTCAAAAGAATTAGTTTAGAAGCTACTTCAGATACTTTTTTAATTTTTAAATAGGTCCAATTCATATATATCATGAATTGGCCCTATTTGAATTACTTTACTTTTATTAAGTTATATATCTTCTAGAAATTTCCACAACCAGCTCCGGTCAACAATTTATTTTGTTCTTAATCATCAATTTTAAACACTCTCCACTAGAAATAAAAACCACGGTTTTTTAAGAAATTATTTTCGACATTTATTATACCTAATAATCAAAATTTATTCGATAAAAAGACTAAATTATCGTTAATAAACGTACATAGACCTATAAGATGTTGTAATACAATAGGTAGAAATCGCTATTTAAAAGAAATAATCTGCTTTTTTCTATATATTTTTGCAACTATTTGCGTCAAACTGACGTTAGTTTAATAATTAAAATCCCCCACCCCCGATGATCACAGAAAAGTTTACGAAGTACAAACTCATTTTACTATTAATGCTTTGTAGCATGACAAGTAGTGTTGTCTTTGCTCAAAATGACAGCTATGCTGTCATGGATATTGTTGAAGTAGAATTCAATAGCCAAGTCAAGTATGGTAACGCCTATATGGATGTAGACGTTTGGATTGAATTAAAAAAAGATGGTTCTTCAAGCGAGGTATACCGTATTCCGGTATTCTGGGATGGTGGAAATGTCTTCCGCGTTCGTTTAGTTCCCACTTCACCTGGAAAATGGACTTGGAAAGTTCTCAATGAGACTGTAGAAAATGCCGATCGGAGTTTTATTGGGCGAAGTGGTTCATTTACTGCTGTTGCCGCAAATGTAAGCAGTAACCCTAATAAACGTGGTTTTATAAGAGTTGCATCCAATAATAGAACTTTAGAGTATGCAGATGGTACACCATTCTTCTATACTGCAGATACTTCTTGGTCCGCACTAACTGAAGTATTTGGATTTAGTAAAGCGAATAATATTAGCGGAATATCTTTTCAAAATTATATTTCAACTAGAAAGGGCCAGGGATTTAACGGGCTTAATGTAATTGCTAGCTTCCCGAATGACAGTTATACTGAATTGTGGGCTGAAAAAACACACCACAAGAAAACAGGTCCTAACGGAGAAAATCCTTTTGAGTTAAAGAGCACAGGAAAAGTAGACTACCTTAAGATTAAACCTGAGTATTGGCAATCAGTGGATAAGCGAATGCAGCATTTATCCGACCAAGGATTTGTTACTTTATTTGAGACCGTAAGAAGAAGCGAGCTTTGGTATTTAGGTACTACACAAGAAAAAAACGCATTTTATAACTATGTCCGTTATCTATGGGCTAGGTATGGTTGTTATAACATGATTTTTAGCTGGGTACACCATGATAGCCAGTCCTCAATATATCCAAAATGGAAACAAATAGTTAGTGATGCCAATAGCAAGTTGTATTCAAAAATGGGTGACTACAGAATGCCTTATGGTCAACCTAGAACAGCAATGTCTTTTAATACATCTCTAAATAATTGGAATAAGGACATACCTACTGCTCTAGATATACAAAACGTTAGTAATGCTGAAAGAGATGAAACCATGCATGAGTGGCTTCGGAATATATATCATCATCAACCAGCAAAACCAGCTCTTAACTTGGAACCTTTTTATCCTGGTTGGGGATTACATTCTGGGAATGAAATTAATGCAGGTATGGATGATACCACCATGGCACAAATGCAGATGTATGGTTCCGTTTTAAGTGGTGGCCTAGCAGGTCATGCTTGGGGAGATGCATGGTATGCCGGTGCAGCAACTTCAACCGGAAGGAGTTCGCAGGATGGAGGTACAATCGTGCCTAGTAACGACCCGCAAGTTAATGCCCTAAAGCGATTTGAATCTCAGGCTATGGGTCATCTAAAAAGTTTTATATTAGATTCAGACCACAATTATGCTAAACTGGTACCGGCTGCGGATACTAATTTAAGCGATAGTCAAAACTATTTACATACATTATCTATAGCTGACGATAAATCGTTTGCCCTAGGTTTCTTTGCTGCTGATTCTAGAAACAGTCCAAAGGCCCTTCCTTCTCTAAAAAATCTTATGAAATCTGAAACCTATCAGTTTGAATGGTGGGATGTGACTAATGGAGGTTGGATTTCTGCAGGCAACCTTACTACTAACAATTCTGGTGTTATGAAAACACCTGCCTTACCAAATAATGATCGTACAAAAAGCTGGGCTTATCGAATTCGGTCAACTGATACAATAGATGAGCCTGAGGCAGAAGTAGAAGAACCAGAAGCAGAGGAGCCAGAAGTAGAAGAACCAGAAGTAGAACAGCCAAAAGCTGAATTACCCAAAGTAGAGGAACCAAAAGTAGAAGAGCCAAAAGCAGAAGTACCTACAGTAGAGGAACCAAAGGTAGAATTACCCGAAGCAGAAGAACCAAAAGTAGAAGAGACTGATACAGAAAATCCTAAAACAACAGACGGTTTTGTTCTTAGAATTAATTCTGGAGGTAGTGCAATTACCCACAACGGAAATAAGTTTTCTGCGGATAATTATTCTGATACGGGTCTTACATTAAACAGACCGCAAACAGGCCTTAATGACCCGTTCAAGACTTTTAGATATAGCCGTTCCCAAGTAATGGGTTACGATATTCCTTTGAAAAATGGAGCATATACGGTTAAACTACATTTTGCGGAATTATGGTTTGGCGCTACGGATGGTGGTAGCGGCAAGGTAGGAAACCGTGTTTTTGATGTACGTTTAGAAGAAAAATTAGCGGAAGATAATCTAGATGTTTTTGCAGAGGTTGGAGCTGAGGCCCTACTAACAAAAACGCATACTGTAAACGTTACCGACGGAAAATTAGATATAGATTTTTCTTCTTTATCTTCTGATGGAGGAACTAGACATCCAATCATAAATGCTATTGAGATTTTGGAAATTCAAGAAAACGCTCCGATAGTGATTGAGGATGTCGTAATTGAAAAAACTACGGGCTTAGTAGGTCATTGGCCGTTAGATGAGTTAAACGGCGTAATCGCAAACGATGTTAGTGGTCAAGGTCTTAATGGAGCACTTGATAGTGGTGTAACTTTCGATAAGAATAAAACTAATGGTAAAATAGAAGGCGCCTTGATATTTGACGGCGTAGATGATCATATTAATTTACCTGATATTGATAATAATCTGAAGTCTAGTTTTACGGTATCCGCATGGGTTAACCCTAGCAATGCAGAAGGTAACTATCAAGGTATTATTGGTAGTACTACCTCAGGTGGCTTTATGATGTTCGTTAATCGTGGCAAACTAGCGTTTACGGTGAGCACTAACGAGAATGGTAGAAAGCTAGTTAGCAAGGGAACTATTCAAAACAATGTTTGGCAATTGATTACTTGCACCTATGATGGTACGGATATGCGCTGGTACATAAATGGTGAAAATGTTCATAGTGAATCGCTTTCTGGAACCTTGAAGCCTATGGATGTATCTTGGATAGGATGGTCAGGCTGGAGTGATGAATATTTTGAAGGAGCTATTGATGATGTAAAGTTGTTCAATAATTCATTGACCAAGCAACAAGTGTCTTCCCTATTTGAAGAAGGAAATTCTAATATAGTTCGAGAAAATATAGCATCAAAAATAGATGTACCAATGGAAGGTGAATTAGATATGAAAGTATTCCGTGTCTTCCCTAATCCGACAAATGGAGTCATTACAGTGACTGGAATGTTGACGGGAATGCAGCTGGACCTTCTTGATTTCTCAGGTAGAAAAGTAGCTTCTCAGACCGTGACTGTAGATGGTGATATCCAGATGGATTTATCTCCCTACGCAAAAGGTGCGTATGTGTTAAATATCACAAAAGGAAAAGAAGTCTTAACCGGAAAGGTTATTCTAAATTAAAAATACTTTTATTTATTGTATTAGTAAAGGGGCCAATATCTGGCCCCTTTTTTATTTATAAATCGTGAAGTTTTTACTTGAA
The DNA here is from genome assembly GCF_018603515.1 of Zobellia barbeyronii. Taxonomy (GTDB): domain Bacteria; phylum Bacteroidota; class Bacteroidia; order Flavobacteriales; family Flavobacteriaceae; genus Zobellia; species Zobellia barbeyronii. The sequence continues at coordinate 14,055 of NZ_JACATN010000002.1, read as the reverse complement.
ACAAAAAAGCAAAGACCAGTTGAGGTCCTTGCTTTTCTATAGAGTTACTCTTATTATTATTATTATTATCGTTGAATCAACAGTCTTTTATTAATTTCATTTCCATTCGTATCCGTAGTTCTTACTAGATATAAACCAGAAGATAAATTAATGACGCTAAGCTCATAATTTCTACCCTTATTCACATCTTTAGCATTAACATGCAGAACTAGCTTTCCGCTCATATCGTAAATTGATATCGTTTCTAAGTCTACAACTTTTCCAAAACTAAGCGATACGTTCACAGAAGCTGGATTCGGAAATAACCTAAACTCTTTTAAAACTTCACTATCAGTCAAAGAATCATTTACGGTGATTGTAATGGAATCTGTTGCGACTTCACCGTTATCATCAATGACAGTTAAGGTTGCGGTATAAATACCCGCTTGTGTATAGGTATGAGAAACCACGATACCACTGGCCAAAGGAGATTCATCTCCAAAATCCCATGAGTAACTTGCAATACCAGTATCATCCGTAGATTCATCACCATCAAAATTAACCAATAGCGGTCCTATGCCATCTTTGATATCTACTGCAGCTAGTGCTTTTGGCGGATTATTGTCTATTTTTTCAAAAACAACATGAATGCTATGGTTCTCTACTAGATTTGCGAACTTATACTCTTCAACAAGAGCTGTTGAGACTTCATCAATTAGAATATCCACCAAGTGGTAACCTTCGTCTGATAGTATTATAAAATTCTGTTCTTGACCTTTAGCTACTTCAATCTCACCATATGGAGAAAGCTCACCGCCTTCAGTTCCAGTAGCAGTTATGATATATGTCTTAATTGCTCCAGTATATTTAAAAACGGCTTCAAACGTATGGTTTTCTGAAACCTCTTCAAAAGTATATTCGGATAAACCTTGTAAGCTTTTACCGTCTACAATTAACCTATCTATTTCATACCCATCACTAGCTGTTACTGAAAAACTAATACTTTCGCCTTCAGCAACTGTATTCTCTCCATCTGGCGTTATCATTCCTCCGTCTCCTGATGTAGCTGAAATTGTAAACTGGTTAACACCAATTTCTGTAAACACAGCTTCAATAGTATGGTTGTCATTAACATTCTCAAACGCATAAGTAGGTTCTCCTACCGTAAAGCTATTGTCCACAATAAAATAATCGAACTTATAGCCCTCATTTGGAGCTGCGGTAAACCAGTGGTCTACTCCTTGCGCAACAGAAACAGCACCACTTGGAGATATTGTTCCTCCTAAGCTAGAAGATGACATAATTACTTTGAAAATTTCTTCGAACGAAGCTTCAATGGTATGTTCTGTAGAAACGGCCTCAAAAGTGAAGCTATCAATCGCTCCTTGTGATACCCCGTCCACCAATACGTCAGCAATTTTATACCCTGTATTTGGAATTATATCAAATTGTTGATTAGCACCTTTTATTACTTCTACTTCTGCGTTTGGCGATATTACTCCGTTTTCACCTGCCATTGCAGTAATGATATGAGAGGTTGCTTCAGTAACAGTAATCACGAGAGATTCAGTATTTTGATTACCATCACTATCGGTAACCCTTAGCAACACGTTATAAATACCTGCATCGTTAAACGTAAACGTTGGGTCAGCTAAGTCGGATATAGATGAAAGCGCATCACCAAACTCCCAACTGTAATCTACAATACTAATATCATCCATTGATCCACTACCGGTAAAGTTGACTTCTAACGGAGCCTGACCTTCAAGTGGTGTTGCACTTGCAATAGCTACTGGATTTCCAGTATCATTTATAACCCATGTAAATTCAACATCACTTTTGTTTGTTGGATCGTTATTATCTGTAGCGGTAACTACAACATTATAAGAACTGTTATCACCGGTGTTTGCATTGCCCCCTGCCCTACTAGATTCATTTGCAGCCGTCAATTGACTATCTGAATATGTAGGGCCATCTACTTTGTAAAGTGCCATTTTATCAATAGCATGTCCGGCCGAACGTTCAGAAACTTCCATGGTATATGTACCTGGATTCACAAACCAGACGTATACATTATGTGAATCATTATCACTTGTTCTAGCCTGCCAATCATAAGTTTCAGAAAGACCACCGCTTCTGTATATTTTTAAATAACCATTGCTACTACTACCTTCAGGAGTTGTTCCATCAGGTCCAGCTGTAATTCTTGAGCTTCCTTTTGGGAAAACAACATTTACTTGATCACCCTGTACATTTGAGATTAAACTAGCCTCATCTGCAGGATTTCCTTTGTATCCAAAAAACCATACATCTTCATTGTTAGGAAAACGTAACCAGTTATCGTTCTCATCCGTTGGAGATTCGCCACTATAGAAACTTCTCCAATCGAATTTATATACACCAGGCGTACTTACAGTAATTTGATAAGGAATAGTTCCACCGTTTTGTCCACCAAAGCTATTCGTGCTTGCTAAGATTCCAGTAACACCATCTATTGTGGTTTCTACCCATCCCGGTTCTAAATTTCCAGATTCTGCTTCAATAACAACTAAACCATTTTCCTCAAGGAAAGCTCCTTCACCTGACTCATTAGAAGAAACTACTGTTCCATTTATCAGTCCAGTAGCTGCATCAATCATTAAGGTTGGAGGAAGTCCAGTTGTACTAAACGTTACATTATTTTCTGTTTCTTCAGTTAGGAGTTGTAATGATACTTCATCTCCTTCAGCATTGTACTGCGTTCCAGGATCAATTATATTAGAAATACTTTCTCCATTCCTTAGAATAATATCTACCGATGATGACGCTCCATAATGAATAGTCAAAATAGCATTTGTATCCTCTCCAGAATTGTTCAGGGAAACTGTTATCTGACGTAAACTTTCCGCATCTAAAAACACATTTTCCGTGTTACCAGAGGTAATTGTATAATTGGTTGCATCTGCACCAGTTATTTCCATAGAGCGGATAAACATTCCTATGTTTCCACCTGTTACTTCTATATCAAACGTTTTAGAGTCGCCCACTTCAAGGTTGACCACATCAGGAATAGATAAAGTACTTGCCATGCTAGGCGAACCTACAGGTAAATCTTCACCTAAAAATTCCATGTTTTTCTGGTTACCTCCAGCTAGTTTTGGTGAACCGGCCAATACAAACAAGCCGTTACCAGAAACTATAGCTTGCGTACCATGCCTTGCGTTATTTAAATCTGGCAAACGTGTCCATGTTTGAGTAATAGGATCGTACTGCTCTGTAATCTTCAGCGCATTGGACGTTACTTGACCATAGACCTCTTGGTTCTCAACTTCTCCACCAGCAACAATAAGTTTGCCATTAAAAGTAGCCACTATAGGTGCTGCCCTAGGTGTTGGTATATTCTGATTTGTTGGAAGTGTGCTCCACGTACCTGAATTGAAATCATAAACATCAACTTCTGCAATTGTTGGACTAAAAACACCTCCGGCACCTCCCGAAAGACGACCTCCTACCAAATACATTTTATTATCAACAACACCTGCATGGAAATGGTCCCTTGCCCTTGGAGCATCATTTAAGGGAGTCCAAATACCAGTACTAGGATCGTATTCATCAAACCAGCTAACGTAACCGCCATTATGGCCAATGGTATTCCCACCAGATATGTAAAATTTATCGTTATAAACTACTAAACCTGTAGATCCTCTTCTTCTATTTTCCGGTATTTCAGGTCCTTGAATCCACTCTTCATTAGCAGGGTTAAAAGCCCAAACATACTCAGTTGGTTCCTCATTAGGATACGAATTACTCTTAAAAGCCCCTATCACCCATATCAATCCTTTATACTCAGTTGCCTGAAAATGGTTGAATTCTTCTGGTGGTGAATTTGGAATTTGAGTCCATGTATTTGTAGTGTAATCATATACATCAATGGTTTTGGCATTCTCGCGACCACCCATTAAATAGAACTTATCTCCCGCTTGTACCAGTGAACATTCATGACGAGCCGTATAATTTTCATCCTCGTCTTTATCTTTCCATACTAGGTCATCTACAGTCCATACAAATGAAATACTCGTAGTAGTAGATCCCGGTTTACTTACCGTTATAGTCACATTATGGACACCATCATTATTCGTTCCTCCCGTTATTGCATTCGTTGAAATCGTACCAAATATTTGGCCATTGGTCGATTCAACATCAATACCTTCTGGCTGACCCGAAATAGCGTATGTAAAATTTTCTTCCGAATCCCCACCTATTGCCGAAATGGTTAAGGCACTTTGGTCACCACTAGCGTTAAATTGATTAGCAATTGGAGCTATTGAAATAGGGTCATTTGCAGAAGTACTTCCCATAACTTCTATAGCTTGTAAAACCGGATTTTCAATTCCAATATGTTCGAATAATATATTTAGTTCACCATCTGATACCGTAACAGGATACGAAAGCATACCTGCATTGAACACGTTACCATTGCCTCCAAAAAGTGCAACGACATCTATATCATCTCCTTTTATTTCATTTTCTAAGGATATATCAAATACTCGCGCGCCAATGTTATTTGTAGGTCCATATCCGTTACCTGTATAGATATTAACTACATAATTTCCGTTGGGTACTGGCAATTTAAATTCCATTTCAGGCCCGCTTGTGGCATCATAACGTTCTTTGCCATACAATGCATTAAATGTACTTTCATCTATGTAATCGGGAACAGACGTATGCCTATTTTCATAAAGAAACGTGTTAGTGCCGCCTGGAATGGTTCCCGTATTTACGGAATAGTTACTTCCTGAAGCCGCACCGTTATCTAAATTAGCTTCCCAATCTATATTACCATCAGTTGCAGTTACGGAGTTACCTCCTGCATTTATTCTTGCAACTATGGTATAATTGGGCTCTATAAATTCTTCTAGAATTGCCGTTAAGGGAATAATGAAAGGAGAGTTTGCACCGTTATGAACGATTTGTAAATTAGCATTTTTGATTCCTGAAATATCATTCGGGAAAAAATTCAAAGGCAATGTTTTATCTGCTCCAGGCCCTATTACTAATGGTAATGTTAAGTTATGGCTATAAAGCGCAGCATCAATACCTGTGATGTTTACTGCGGTAATTTCAATAGCTCCAGTTGATGGTCCACCTTCATTTGTTAATGTAGGAATAAGTTGTACTTGGTCTGAGCCCGTTTCCAAAACACCATAATCTACAGGGTTTTCTGAAAGTACAAGGTTTGCTTCTTCATCTTCCGTAACTTTTAAAAAATCCCATGTGGCCGTAAAAGCCTCTCCGGTTCCTGAAGTGGAAATAATACCTACTGCCAGACCCTTAGCATCATTTGGATTTAGTAACTCAACAGGCAATACAATAGTACTTCCTAATACGATTACTGTTTCACCGCCGTCTACGGAATAATAAGGTTGTGCCGTATTCGAAGCTGGGTTTACATTGATGTAAATATCAACAGAAGTAGCTCCTTTAAGCCCGCTTACATCATACTTTTGCGTAGTTACGTTAGATGCGCCATCTTCTTTTACAACCTCAAACCCATAAAGATTATCGTTCTCGGTTAGTCCATCTGCAACTACTATTTTTAAATAATGGTCTTGGTCTCCGTTACCGATATAGATACCATATGAAAGTCCTGACACAGAAGAAACGTTTGCAAAAGGTGTCTCAATTTTTGAATGTACGGTAAATGGTTTTGAGTTGGTGGTTAAATTTACCCCAAACTGAAAAGCATTCTTTTGAGAGTTTGCACCTTCAAATGCTGTACCAGATGTAACTGCATCAACTGTTGCCTTACCTCCGGCTCCTCCAAAGGAAAGATTATTCTCGTCGTATTGATTAAGGTACTCGGTATTTCCGCTTGGATCTAACATCAAGCCAGTAAAACCAAGACCAAAAAATCCTGTACCTGGATCATTATTCCAGAATGGATAATCAATAGGAAGATTTGTTGTAGTACCATTATCAGCATCAATAGCAAATACATCTTGGCTATCAGGGATGCCATCATTGTCATCGTCCAAATCATTCAAATCAGATATAAGATCACCATCATAATCATTTGGCTGGCTACCCCCAGAACAAATGTCAGTACCGTTTGCTACTTCATCATCGTTAGAATACCCATCAGAATCATAATCTTCTGAACCTACATATTCTGGATCACTGGGGTCTATACATTCATTAAAATCAGTTGGTTCAAAAACTGTAATATTGTCTGCACCATAAGTGGCTGCCCATATTGTACCAGGAAAAGGGTCAGAATCACCCTGTGCAATTACATCTAAAGGCGTTGAGCCAAAACCTGTAAGGAAACTATTGTTTTTAGATTCTAGTCCATTGCCACTTGCGTTCAATTGATATCTATTTATCTTACCATTAAAGGAAGCCGTTAAAAGGTCTCCTTGCATAGCTCCTCCAAAATTACTGGCGGTATATTCACACATACCGTTTGTAGAAGAATTTACAATATCAAAAATTCGCATTCGGGGATCTGAGGTAGCGGTTGCTAGGTATTCTCCCTGTATGGGGTCATCTGGAAAATTAGAAATATCAAAAGTCGTGTTGAAATAACCTGAGACTCCTGTAAGCAATGTACCAAAATTGTGATTCGCAGAAAGCACCCAATTAGAGCCGTCAAATGTATATACTTTTACTCCTGCACGAGATGAAAATGCTCGTATAGGTGCTGGATGACCGGCATAGTAAGCACCATTGTCATCCGTAATATTACCAACATAATGCAACGCATCACCATGACCACTACTACCAACTTCATTAAGTTCGTTAGTTACATAATCTCCAGCAGAAGGGTTATAGGTTGTAGTACTTTGATCGCCTTTAAGCTGACCGGTACTATCATAAATTATAGGTAAACCTCCCCAAGTTGTATTTGGTCCATTATCAACAGAATATATTCGGCCATCTGCTGTTATAACCACATCGTAGCCATTTCTCCAACCTGTAGAGAAAATTTGAACGGGAGCGCCAGCTTCTGGAAATGCTTGGTTTAGTCCGTTATTACCTCCAAATGGATCCCCCAAATCTATAGTAGAATTATACATAGGATGTCCAGCGGTATAAGGAAAACTTGAATGTGTATTGTCTATATCAGGCCTTTCCGGGTCATTTAATGTAGGTAAGTCATAAATATATTTTGTAGTACCCTGGCGAGTGTCTATATATGGTCCGCCATTAGAGGCTTCCATCTGTTCTAATTGAGTTAAGTTGACAATTAACATGGCACCAGATAAATAAGTCTCTGATGTACCTGCAAAATTATTACTTGGTGCTCCTTTATTTGCGTTACCTCCTTGTTGTAGTAATAAATAGGTATTACCGTTACGTTCAAAAATTTCCATTCCATTAGTAGAATGGTTTTCCTCACATCTGGGAAGTCCTCTAACTAAATCTACTTTTTCCCAAGCACTGCCTGTCCATGTAAGCCGTGAAAGAACACCGGAATTGGTATCAAGATTTTTATCATTACCACTACCGCCGCCGCCTATTCTAGAATCTGAAGAACTTACGTAAAGAATAGGATTTGTTTGTGTACCTGTGGCAAGAAGCCCAGTAGCTTGACGTTTATTCGCGGTATTTATAGTACCGTCGTCATTATGATTAGGTGTACCCGTCTTAACAAGGTCTATAGTATTAGAACTTATAGCGGTATAGGTACCAGAACCAGCTTCTGCTTTATCTCGTAGTACCGTGTACTCAAAAATGGTCCCATCTTGTTGTGAAACGTATAGTTTTCCGTTAGGTCCAAAATCCAAAGAAGTTGGATTGTTAAGGTTTTCGCCGTTAAGCCCTGTAGCATTAAAGCTTTGAGCATTAGTAAATACAGTAAATGTAAATGAGACGAATAAGCATGCAAGTAGGCGCTGCATAGCGTAATGTTTTTTCATAGGTACTAAGATTTGGGTCTGTTATTCTCCAATTAAGGAGAACAATTGACTATAAAATTAGGTATACCTCATAGCAGCATAAAACAAGTCACGCTATATTCGTTTACTTTACATTTTTAGCGGACAAATTGCATATCTAAAAAAATAATAGGTGTAGAAAAGAAAAGTTTGATTTCCACTCACCGATTGAAAATGGTATTTGACCGACAGGATATTTCTTACAATGCAACGAAGGATTAATTAGATAGTTTGAAAAAATATGCGGACTAGCATTCAAATAAATTGAAATCAATTAAAAAAGAAAAGATTTACACTATTTTGAGAGTGAAATTATAGCGAAGAAAACTCGTTATACTAAGCGTAAGCAATTATAAAATGGGTTTCAACTTATGATATTATAAAGATACAATTATTGAATACCTCTCTAAATTGTTTAAACCACTTGTATGAAGATTTTTGAAGAAAGACGTAGGAATTTTCTAGAATGTTACAATTATATTGGACGGGCAATAATCACTGCGCGCTATCCTATTTTACGGTATGACCACCAGTTCATATCTCTTGTTAGTTCATAGCCTAACTTTTCATAAAGAGAAATTGCTAAGTTTCCTTTGTTTGTATGTAAAATAGGAGTTTTCTTCTCTTTTAAAATTTCTTTTGTGGTATGAGCAATTAGTTGTTTGGCCAATCCTTGTCTCGTATAATTAGGGTGGGTAACAACTGCGCTGACTTCTATAAATTGATTAGTTTGCATTCGCTGACCTGTAATTGCGACTAATTTACCATTCTTAAATATCCCAAAGTATTTGCCCATTTCAAAACTTCTTCTTTTATAATAACCAGGCATAACCAACCAAACTAACTCATAGATTTCATCAATAAATTCTTTTCCTAACAAGACAATATTTTCAGTTATTAAAACTTCTGTTAGCTTATTTAAAACCATTTGACAACCATCAATTTTTTTCTCTAGGGAAACTTTAGTATTATCTATTATTGGTGTTTGATTCTCTGAAACGAAGAAGAAATCATCCGAATTTTTTAAATATTCGTTTGCAGCTTTAGCTGTTTTTGTTTCATCGAAGAATGAGCCAAAAGAACAAATCTCCGGGTTATAAAATTGAACTCCATTATGTTCAATAGCAAATTTTTTATGAGTTTCCTTTAAGGAATACCAAACCGGGTTTTTTAATTGTTCTTCTAAATCTATCATTAAAATACATATATTGAAATTCAAAGATATAGAGATTTTTTAAGCTTGTATTAAACAGTTAAAATATATCCTTAAGCTAATACAGCTGGGTAATTACGGGAGTCGTAAAAAAAACGGTTATTCATACAGTACGTGTTTTTTTGCAGCGGAGTAACACGGCCTTTAGGTCATTTCCCTCAATGGTCAGGCTATGATTAATGTGGGTCGGTGATTTACAATTTCCATTGCGCCGCAGCTCGTAGCCAAATCTTTTTGTTTTGTTTTATTTTTTTTGTCTAAAGCAAAATTCCAAAGATTTTGCGACCTCATAAATATACACAGACCTTGGCGTAAAAACCCAAACCCCACATTAATTATGGGCATTGTTGGCATTAATTATTTCTTTACAACTTTTATCAATTCAGGAATAAAATCGGCATAGGTTGGGTATTTTTCTCTGTTTTTTTCGAATTCATCAATCAATTTATTTTCCATTTCTGCTAGAAAAACAAAACCTTTGTTTTCGTCTCTTTCCTTTTGTGCAGCTTCAGCTCCGAAATAAATAGATGCAATTCGAATTTCTAACAACCTTACTACATGTTCTACTAAGTAACCCGTCAAACTGCCCATACCTTCTTGCAGCATAATTTCCTTTATTTTTTTGGTGAGTATAGGTTCATTACTCTGAATATATTCAGATATTTCTTGATTATAGAATGAGGCATTTACGAAAGAATGACCAAATTCATGTACACATAAATTTCTAATGAATTCTTTGTCTTTGTATCCAAATTGTTTTACTGAATCAGTAGAAAAATTGGTTAAATCAATTTTATCTGAGGGGCTGATTAATTGATAAGCGATAGAAATATCATCTGTTTTTATACTCGGTCCAATACCTCGCCAACCTCCAGTTATAAAAAGGGGCTCAGGTGATATCACATAACGGTCATTTATTTGATTTGTGTATTCTTCCATTTTACCAACTAAATCAATGTCCATTGCAATTTTGGATATTTCTTGTATGGCTCCTTCATAATAATACAAGTGCTCCTCAATAAATGGCTCAACATTGGCATTAAGATAAAAGTCGTGCAGAGATTTGTATAATAAGTCCCATTTTGGGTCTAGCCCAGTATGCGTTGAATCGTTTAATTCGTATTCTTTGTTTTTTTTGGAAATTGTGTACTTGTCTCCAAATTCTGGAAACTCCTTCTTATGAAGTAAGTATAATGAAATAGCATCATCTCCCCCACATTGTTTTATCAAATTTAAGACTTCATGGTTTTCAAATTCTTCAAAAACTTTTAGCAAATCATCTCTTACGGGGTTTGGTCTTGTTGTCCATTGTCTATTTTCTTTAATAAGATTATGAGCAATTCTAAAGGTGATTATGTTTTTATTTATTTCATATTCGATTGATTTCAATTCTGTCTTAGGTATTATCTTTTCAATATTTTTTGACTCATTATTTTTGCAAGCAATAAATGAAAATATTACAAATAAAAAGATGGTTATTTTTCTCATTGATTTTTTTTCATAATTAATGCCAACGGTCCGGGTATATCTTCCGAAAGGCGCAGCCTACCGAGTGGAAGATTGCTGTGACTTCTGGAATATATGCCCAGTTGTGTGTAGTTATCTAAAGTAGGTAGTAAAGTTGGCAAAAACAAAATAGCCTTAATTAAAGTCGCGGCATGCCCGGACCGTTGAGGGAAATGAGTGTTACGGGAGTCGTGAAAAAACGGCTATTCATGCAGTACGTGTTTTTTTCCAGCGGAGTAACACGGCCTTTAGGTCATTTCCCTCAACGTCTAGGCTATGATTAGTGTGAGGCGGTGATTTACGATTCCCGTTGCGCCACAGCGCGTAGCCAAATCTTTTTGTTTTGTTTTATTTTTTTTGTCTAAAGCAAAATCCCAAAGATTTTGCGGACATCATAAAAATACACAAACCTTTCGTTTAAGCCCGAAGCCCGTATTGTTTATAGGTTTTGTTGTACACAGTATTTATGTGCCTTGAAATGCCATAATTACGTTGTTAAAATTTCTTTCTTTTAAGTCTTTCGGTTCAATTCCAAAATAAATTGTCATACTTCCTCCATACTTTTCTAAATCTGTATTTCTATCAGCACAGTCAAGTTGAATAAGCACTTTGTATTTTTTTGACAAGTCGGAAATCTCAGATTGTTTAGATTCAAACTCGCTCCTTGTTTTTATATTTAATTCCCTTTCCGCGAAATAAGTTACCACACTTGATTGGATTGACCTGTCTTCTCCCAATACTTGATGAAAGTCATCTGAATTTAAATCCGTAATACGATTTATAAATTCATAGGTTGAGTCATATAATTGATAAAAACTTTCATATTTTTTCTGTAAGTCTTTTAGTTTAAAGTTTTCATCGTCAGGGATAGTGAAAGATTCGAAATATTCAATTTTTGCAGGGTTAAAAACTCCTTTCATGAAGTAATTGACTGGAAACTCCATCCGCTTTAAATCTTTGATGTTGTCGTGATAGACTAGCTTATAGGAGGATTTTTGGTTCAAAAATCCTGGCCACTCTTTATCAATGTAAATGAATACATAGATAATTCCATGTTTAGGTAGCTCATTATTAGTGTCATATTTACTTAATTCTTCTAAATTATATTGTGCACAAAAAGTCAATGATTCCTCATCGTATTTTGGCCAACTGAAAGTTTTTGGTAAGTCTGGTTTTCCGCCAATTTTAGATAACCCAACTTCAATTTCATCGTCCTTACTTCTTGTTGTTCTTACGCCAATAGTTGGTTGAATTAATTCACTAAACTTTAATTTGTCGGAATGTTCAATATTAAAATTGGATTTTACGATATGGTTCTTAATTTTTGATAAATTATTTTGACCATAGCTAAATATTGAGGTTGAAAAAATCATAAAATAAATATAGATTTTAAGTAAATTATTCATTCTTACATATGCCCAGTTGTGTGTAGTTATCTAAAGTAGGTAGTAAAGTTGGCAAAAGCAAAACAGCCTTAATTAAAGTCGCGGCATACCCGGACCGTTGAGGGAAATGAGTGTTATGGGAGTCGCAAAAAAACGGCTATTCATGCAGTACGTGTTTTTTTGCAGCGGAGTAACACGGCCTTTAGGTCATTTCCCTCAACGTGTTTGTATATGGTTTGTTGCGTGTTTTAAGCAACTAATTTAGTAAATAATTACAGACCAAGAAAGTCCGCGAGGACTTTCGTAAATAGGCGAGAAGCCAGCAATAAATTATATACGGTGTTGGCAACTGGCTTATTTACGCTGTATCGGGTGTATTGGCTGTTCAAGTTTTCTTAAATTCCAATTTTTATTAATCATTACTCCGCTTTCAATATTGTCTTTCCAAACATTTCCATAAATTGGATTTATGATTAGGTTATCCGGAACGAAAGTCAGAACATCTTCATAAGTTAAATAAAATTGAATAAATCCGCCTACATATTCATTGTGACTAACACTTACAATTCCGCACTTATTTATTAAACTACTGAGTTTTTGAAGGTCATTAAAAGGATTTTTATTTCCATATATTTCTGTTTCTAAATATTTTTCTCTTCTAATAGAATCGCCTATAATCTTAAATGATGGACTAATCCTAATTTGACCATTCTTTAATTTCGTTAACCAAATATTCGATTTAATTTTTGAAGTGTCAAAATCAACGAGAATCGGATATTCAGTCGATTTCAAATGTTTAGGATAAATCATAAAAGAGGTGCTATCATTTTCTTTATAATAGTATGCTCGAAAATCAACTCTATTATTTTTAATCTTTCTCCATATTTCGCCTTTACCGTGATATTCGAATTTCCAATTTTTAAAAACATTAATATCTTCTTGGCTTAGTTCTTTAACAATATTCCGCGCTTTACTTTCAATTTTCGCATCCGAATACTTTGAATTATTGCAACTAAAGATGAGAGACATAATGAATGTCACAAAAAATAAATTGGAAACTTTAAATGTTTTTTTCATGCTTGTTGCCAACGTCTAGGCTATGGCAAGTAGGGCAGGCAAGGAAACTTTTCGTTTCCGTCTGGTCTGCTAGCCAGAGCTTTTTGTTTTGTAATTATTTTTATTTTTTAATTGCCAAATCCAAAAGATTTGGCGGACTTGGCAAACACGCCCAAGCCTTTAAATGTAGCACTTTATGCCCTATTTGCTATAGCCATTGTTGTGCGTTGTTTTTATTTTGACTGTCGTTCCTTAAATCTGTCAAACTTATCTTTAAAGGAGTAAGTGAAATCTAATATAGCAATTGTAAAGTCCAGAATGTCCCTCGAATCAACTACAGAAAATTCAATTTCTATATTGTGAGCTGCTTCATTCCCCACTAGTCTCAGTTCGTTCGCCCATTCGTATAGCTGTTCATTGATTATGCCATTAGTTTTTAATTTTTCAATGGATTTTGCTAAATTTTTGTCTTTCACACCCTTTAAAAAGCAGAAGCCCTCAATGGTTCGTCTGCACATAATTGCCGTTGCTGTATATGAATTTGCTCTAAAACATTTAATAGATTCCTTCAAAGAATCCCTTAGTTTCTCAGGGATTATTGGATTTAGATGAAATTCGGAATTAGGATATAGAATTTTTATATTCCCAAAAGCTAATTGATAGTCCACATTGTCAAAATCCATCGTCTGTTCCGTTAAAATTGGATTAAAGCATTTTGGACATTTAAAAAGAGAATATTTTGCACTATCAATCGGGTCATCAGAATATGCACTTAAAAATTCTCCTATCGTTTCGGCTTCTAAGTGAATATTGCAATTTGTACATTCTATCAGCATTCTTCGGTCAGTTATAAATTCAATTTTTTAAATAACGCACAACGGTCCGGGTATATCTTCCGGAAGGCGCAGCCTACCGAGTGGAAGATTGCTGTGACTTCTGGAATATATGCCCAGTTGTGTGTAGTTATCTAAAGTAGGTAGTAAAGTTGGCAAAAACAAAA
>NZ_JACATN010000029.1 GCF_018603515.1 Zobellia barbeyronii | reverse complement strand
AAATTTCAAAGGTAAAAAGAATAAATAATCAACCAATATAAAAATCAAAATTATGAAATTAATCAATTTAACAGTTAGCGAATTAACAATCGAGGAGAAAATGGAAATAGATGGGGGGAAATACAACCATGTTATGGGCATAATATTCTTTCCTGTTTATCAAATCGGTTATCTTTTGGGTAGTTGTTAGTCAAAAAATTAAAATAATTATAGATAAACTTTAAAACAAACATTATGGAAACCTATAACGAAAACAAACTAAGAACAATAGACCAGCAAGATGCACGAAATATCAACGGTGGCGATTTCGGAATCAGCATTTTAATTGCTTTGTGCGGATTTGCACTTATGGCAGGGTATAGCGACGCCAGATAAAAGGCTATTGTCAAATTTAAAGAGA
>NZ_JACATN010000028.1 GCF_018603515.1 Zobellia barbeyronii | reverse complement strand
GCCGAGGCATAGGAATAGTTCGTGAACTTCGTATCCGCTTTTCGTATCTTTTTCTCCTGTGCCTGTGAGGCCATGGCCATCAATGCCAGACCGCAGAATATATATCTTGTTTTTTTCATGTCTTGTCCGCTTGTTGGTTAGAAGAATCTTGGGGTGATTACGCGTTTGTAACGGTTAAGGAACTCATATCTTAGAAAGATCTCGAAAGAACCGTCGTTGAACCTCGTGGCACCTAGATCGGTGATTTCCCTATCGTACGCGACGCCTACCATGAACTGGTCCGTGATCTGGAACCCGAAAAGTGCGCTCAGAGCGGCGTCCCAACGGTAGGCCAGACCTAAGGAGAACTTATCGTTATACAGGAAATTGGCGCTTACGTCTATCTGCAACGGTGCACCCCTTACCGCCTTTACAAGGCCCGCAGGTTTGAACTTCCACCTATCGTTTACTTCGAATACGTATCCCGTGATGAAATAGAAGTTCATACGCT
>NZ_JACATN010000027.1 GCF_018603515.1 Zobellia barbeyronii | reverse complement strand
GCCGAGGCATAGGAATAGTTCGTGAACTTCGTATCCGCTTTTCGTATCTTTTTCTCCTGTGCCTGTGAGGCCATGGCCATCAATGCCAGACCGCAGAATATATATCTTGTTTTTTTCATGTCTTGTCTGCTTGTTGGTTAGAAGAATCTTGGGGTGATTACGCGTTTGTAACGGTTAAGGAACTCATATCTTAGAAATATCTCGAAAGAACCGTCGTTGAACCTCGTGGCACCTAGATCGGTGATCTCCCTATCGTACGCGACGCCTACCATGAACTGGTCCGTGATCTGAAATCCGAAAAGTGCGCTCAGAGCGGCGTCCCAACGGTAGGCCAGCCCTAAGGAGAACTTATCGTTATACAGAAAATTGGCGCTTACGTCTATCTGCAACGGTGCACCCCTTACCGCCTTTACAAGGCCCGCAGGTTTGAACTTCCACCTATCGTTTACTTCGAATACGTATCCCGTGATGAAATAGAAGTTCATACGCT
>NZ_JACATN010000026.1 GCF_018603515.1 Zobellia barbeyronii | reverse complement strand
TTATATATATAAACGCCCAAGTCATGAAAACTATCGCAACTTTAATTTTTGTTCTTTTTATCGGAGTAACTGCTCAAGCTCAAACAGCAACTGAAGAGGTTAAGGTTAATACTATTGAAATGACTATAGTTACAGAAACGTCTACTGAAGAAGTTAGTTTAGAAAGTACTTTAGAAGTTGCTCGTTTATACAAGAGAGATAATGCTAGAGTAACTAAAGCACTTTCTTTTACAACAAAAAGAAACAAAGCTAAAATGGCTTAATCATTTGTTCTTTAACAATCACTCTTCAACAAACACTCTTCCATAATTGACCAAACTAGTTTTTACTTCCAAAAACTATCTTTCTATAAACCTGAAAAGCCTGGTCGGTTTCAGGTAATCAACTGTAACAATATAGCAAATGATAGCAATCATTACTTAATGATAGTATAGTATTGACTATATCCTAGTTTTTCATAGTAGGAAGAAATGAGTTCTTTTCGGATTAAAAGCACAATGGTTCGGTAAAGTGTTTTTGAGGTCATTCGCGTTCACCGATGGTTTTTTACACTTGAACCGAAGTTGTGCAGATAACCGAAAATAAGGGGTTTTTCAGCGAACGGAACCTCGGTATAATGGGGTCTGCGGCGTTTTATATATATAAACGCCCAAGTCATGAAAACTATCGCAACTTTAATTTTTGTTCTTTTTATCGGAGTAACTGCTCAAGCTCAAACAGCAACTGAAGAGGTTAAGGTTAATACT
>NZ_JACATN010000025.1 GCF_018603515.1 Zobellia barbeyronii | reverse complement strand
AACCTAAGCGACGATATCTCTTTTTAGTATCTAGCCCAACCACGAAATCACTCTTCCTTTAAACTAATTCATTGTTCTAAATATCTTATCTTCAACTTAAGAAACAAACATACGAGCCCAGCCGTTGTAGCCAATTTGAGAAATGACAATCCGAGATATATTAAATACAGCTGAACACAGACCTTGGAAAATGCCGACTGAAAGTTGGAAATTTTATCAAGAGTGGAATAATGCAATATTTCTTCATTGGCAAGTGGAGTTATCAGAATTGAAAAAGTTTGTGCCAAAGGAACTTGAAATTGACCTTTTTGATGGAAAACCTTGGATTTCGGTTGTTGCTTTTACAATGGAAAAGATAAGACCGAAAAACCTGCCTTCTTTTCCACCGATTTCGGATTTTGACGAAATTAATATCCGAACATATGTAAAATCAAACGATAAAACTGGAGTTTATTTTTTGAGCATTGAAGGCGGAAAAAGTTTGTCTTGTAAAGTAGCAAAAGGTATGTCTGAACTTCCATATAGATTTTCAGAAATTAAACGGACTGAAAATCAATATGAATCCAATAACTCGGAGTTTAATGACAAATTGAATATTCAGTTTACGATTGGAAAAGGAATTACGGAGAAAACGGAATTGGAAAAATGGCTTACTGAAAGATATGCTCTTTTTCAGGATACAGAAAAATCCATTAACGAATTTGAAATTCATCATTTGGAATGGACAATTAATGAAATTGACTTGATAAATTTAGAATTTAATTATCCGAGATTTGGCAAACTAATTAAAAACAAACCGAACAAAATTCAATACTCAAAAGGAGTAAAAGTTATTGCTTGGGGAAAGAATAAAAAAGAAAAAACTGGCTACAACACCGTATAAAAATAATTGCGGTTTAGTGGTTAATCAAAGGTCGTTGCGTGTTTGTAACGTCTGAATTTCCTTCGGAAATTCCTCGCATACAAACCCGCAACTATTCTTATACATCAACATTGAGGGAAATGACCTAAAGGCCGTGTTACTCCGCTGCAAAAAAACACGTACTGCATGAATAGCTGTTTTTTCACGACTCCCGTAACACTCATTTCCCTCAACGGTCCGGGCATGCCGCGACTTTAA
>NZ_JACATN010000024.1 GCF_018603515.1 Zobellia barbeyronii | reverse complement strand
ATTGCTGTGACTTCTGGAATATATGCCCAGTTGTGTGTAGTTATCTAAAGTAGGTAGTAAAGTTGGCAAAAACAAAATAGCCTTTATAAAAGTCGCGGCATGCCCGGACCGTTGAGGGAAATGAGTGTTACGGGAGTCGTGAAAAAACAGCTATTTATGCAGTACGTGTTTTTTTGCAGCGGAGTAACACGGCCTTTAGGTCATTTCCCTCAACGTCTCGGCTATGGTAAGTAGGGCAGGCAAGGAAACTTTTCGTTTCCGTCTGGTCTGCTAGCCATAGCTTTTTGTTTTGTAATTATTTTTTCTTTTTTAATTGCCAAATCCAAAAGATTTGGCGGACTTAGTAAACAAGCCCAAGCCATTAAATATAGCACTTTATGCCCTATTTGCTATAGGCATTGTTAGCAAAAGTTATTTGTCCATTTCTTCAAATTCTTTAATTGCGATATGACTTTCAATATGATTCAAATAAGGTTTACTAATTATAACACCTGGATTCATTGCACATCTTATAAAATACTCTTTTCCTTTTTGAATATCAATTGTAACGGAATCTGCCGATTCTGTTTTAGCCCAAAAAGTATGATTTCCAAAATCATAAATCTTTAGTTCACATTTTTCTCCATTTCTAGTCCGACAAACGACAGAGTCCGTATCCATTCTAACTTTGTAACCAATAAAGCTGCCATTTGCCATTCTTGGCCTGTAGAAATAAACTTTCGCGTAGTCTGCATCGATTGGTAGTCGTGATTTGTTATTTAATTCAGAAATAGACTTTAGTTTAGTAAAGGTTTTTTCATCAAGATTCCTAAGAATGTTTCCCTTTATTTGATAGCAAGTACTTCCCCATTTTTTTGGTCTTTTTAGCTCTGTAAGTTGGATAATATTTCCTCCAAATTTTCTTGCTTGAATTTTTGCATCATTTACAACTTTACTATACCCACAATCTGTAGTAAATCCACTATCTCCAATTTTAAATGTTCCTATTAATGTTGAACCTAATAAGTTTGTAGTACTATCTAAAACTATAACTTCTGATTTTAAATCAAGAGGCTGAAATTGGGAATTGGAAATTGCATTTCTGATTTTAGGGGAACAACTCCATAGAATAACAACGGATAAGAGAAATAAAATTTTGTTTTTCATAATTTTTGCTAACGGTTGGGCTCGTATGTTTGTTTCTTAAGTTGAAGATAAGATATTTAGAACAATGAATTAGTTTAAAGGAAGAGTGATTTCGTGGTTGGGCTAGATACTAAAAAGAGATATCGTCGCTTAGGTTTACGCTC
>NZ_JACATN010000023.1 GCF_018603515.1 Zobellia barbeyronii | reverse complement strand
AAAGTCGCGGCATGCCCGGACCGTTGAGGGAAATGAGTGTTACGGGAGTCGTGAAAAAACAGCTATTCATGCAGTACGTGTTTTTTTGCAGCGGAGTAACACGGCCTTTAGGTCATTTCCCTCAACGGTTGAGCTATGAACAGTACGGGGGCAAACTGGCGTTTGCTTTCCGCCATGTACATAGCGAAATCTTTTTGTTTTGATTTATTTTTTTTTAGTCAAAGCGAAATCCCAAAGATTTCGCGACCTCATAAAAATACGCAAACCTTAGCGTTTAAGCCCTAAACCCGTATTGTTTATAGGTTGTGTTGGCAGTAGTTTTTTATTTGAGTTGTTCTTCAGTAAATCGTAATTCCTTTTTTAGAGTATTATTTTTGATTGATTTCCTGCACTTAATTACTAAATCCACTTCTTTTAAATTCATTCCGATATCAATCAGTAGTGTGTCTCTTAATCTGAAGTCTCCAAATTTTATTTTGGGGTCCATTGTGTCAATTTGTTGATAAATTTCATTGAAATTTATCAAAGAGAAGTTTCCATTTTTTGTATTCTGCTGAAATGTCCGAGCTAATATTGCAGTCTTATCTTCTTGTCCTAAATCGGTGATATTTTTCAATACTTTTTTCATTTCATCATAAGAAGAAGTTTGTATGCCAGATGATAATGCAGAGTATAAATATTTATTCCCGAAGAGTTTTAAACGTGCTAACTCTAGTCCATTTTCTAAACCTTTTAATTTTGAATAAGAACTTACCAATAAAGATTTTAAAGTAGTGATTTCATTTCTTTCCTTTCCAGATTCACACAGTTTCAATACTTTTTTAAAATTTTCTAAATCAGCTGTTTTTGCATAGTATTTTAGAACTTTTCTCCAGCCTAATGCCCTTGTGTCTTTTGTTCTGCCACAATCTATATTTGAAAGGCTTTCAACAACTTCTAGTGAAAAATTAATTTCATTTTGTTCAATCAGATTTTCAAGAAAAGATAGTGTCTGATGCATGCGCATTATTTCATCTTTAATTTCCATAATTAATGAAAATCTTTTTTCTTTCTCGATAGGTGGATTTTGTTCTTTAAATAATCTTGTTAGATTGAAGTTCCATGAAAGTCTTGAAGAATAATTTTCGAACTTGCAAAGTTGCGTATAATTATATTTTGGAAAAATGCCCTCAGCAATTTCCAACAATACATTTTTTGAAGCTCCTTCAACGATTAGATTTAAACCTTTTATATTTAATTGGATGTTCTTCATAAATTACTGCCAACGGTCCGGGTATATCTTCCGGAAGGCGCAGCCTACCGAGTGGAAGATTGCTGTGACTTCTGGAATATATGCCCAGTTGTGTGTAGTTATCTAAAGTAGGTAGTAAAGTTGGCAAAAACAAA
>NZ_JACATN010000022.1 GCF_018603515.1 Zobellia barbeyronii | reverse complement strand
TAGGTACTGTGTTAAAAAACAAGTTTTTTCTTTAAAATTTCAGGAAACAAGTTGAGTCATCAATTTGTTATCCCGCGCAGCAAGGGCTTCATGCTTTTGCTGCTTTTTAATTTCAAAATTTGCATCGTAAACTTCCTCATTTTTCCATAGGGTGTACATCAATATCAACAACTTTCTTTGAACCGCTACCAAGGCCACTAATGGTTTTGCCTTTTTTGGCTTTAGTCGATTATAGAATTGTTTTAATGTTGGATTGCAACGAACACAGGTCATCGATGGCATATGTAAAGCTGCACGAATATGACTGTTTCCTTTTTTACTGATTCTTGTTTTTCCTTTAAAATTACCAGATTCACGCAATACAACATCGTAACCGGCATAGCTCGTCAATTGTTTTGCGTTCACTATCGATTCAAAACCTAAGGTCTCTCCAATAACTGTAGCCGCAGAAATATAGGAAATACCAGGAATGCTTGTCATAAAACCAATCTTCCTTTTCAATACCTCATTTTTAGAGGTAAGTTCTTGCATTTCTTGTTCTATTAGTTCTATCTGACTATTGAAAAGTTTCAGTCTATTCTTATGCCTTTTTAAGGCTTTAGAATTGATATAAACACTCGATTCAATAGCTCCTTGGCGATTATTCTCTATTGTTCTATCCTTTAACAAAGAACTTCGCTCTCTGCTCAATGCTTTTAATTGTTGTAGTTCTTTACTGGGTGGTCGCCAAAGGCGAATAGACCGTTCAAGACCAAGCATGCTTAGCATTTTACTGTCTAAAGCATCAGTCTTTGATCGTTGATCCAAACTCTGGGCATAACGCTTTACACGACCTGACTGCATTATACAAACAGCGTAACCCTGTTTATGTAAATAATGAGCAATACCCTGATGGTAAACCCCTGTAGCTTCCATAACAACCAACAACTCAACATTACTATCAACAGATTTGCTTAACCATTTTAAAAGCTCTTTGTAACCAGAAACATCATTAGAAACATCTGCATGAGACTTAAATTCCTTAACTAGCCGTTCACTCAGAAAACCTAATGACAATGACAAATTCAACTTAGAAACATCGATACCTAAACTTTGTTTTAAACGCTTTTCCATATCCTATTTTTTAAAGCTAGAATTCTCTTTAGCATCTTTGCTCGCATTTGATTCGATCTCTACACTTTTAGGATCTAGGTACTGTTCAGATTCTAAGAAAATTATAGAAGGGCGGAAAACCTATGAAACGATATCATCTAAATGTATCTAGCCGAGACCTCGCTGTCCCTCCTATTTAAGCCTGTTATTAAGTATCCAAGCTAATGCTTTAAAGCATTAGCTTGGCAAGAGCGTAAACCTAAGCGACGATATCTCTTTTTAGTATCTAGCCCAACCACGAAATCACTCTTCCTTTAAACTAATTCATTGTTCTAAATATCTTATCTTCAACTTAAGAAACAAACATACGAGCCCA
>NZ_JACATN010000021.1 GCF_018603515.1 Zobellia barbeyronii | reverse complement strand
CGATGCAAATTTTGAAATTAAAAAGCAGCAAAAGCATGAAGCCCTTGCTGCGCGGGATAACAAATTGATGACTCAACTTGTTTCCTGAAATTTTAAAGAAAAAACTTGTTTTTTAACACAGTACCTAAGCGTAGTGCGGAGGCAAGGAAACTTTTCGTTTCCATCTGCGCACGAAGCTAAAGCTTATTGTTTAGTTTTATTTTTTCTTGTCCAAAGCTAAATCCATAAGATTTAGCGACTTACTAAATATACAGAGACCTTTCGATTTAGCCCTAAACTCCGCATTACGTTTAGGCTTTGTTGTGCGTAGTTTTTATTCCGTTCCAATTAAATTAATTTCAGTTCTTTTTTCAGGAAATTCATAAAGCTTGTTGTCGATAATATACATTTCGAAATCGGAGTCTTTTAATAATAAGCTATCTCCTTTATTTTCGTATTTGCCAACATAAACTCTTCCATTGTTATTTTCGTCACACAGATAAAAGTATTCATTATTTTTTCCGATGCTCAATTCGTAGACAACATCGTTTATTGAGAATTTATATTCCGTATTATTTCTTTCGTGATAATTCACAAACCATAAATTCCATAATGCGTAAAAAATCAGAGGGCAAACGAAAGCATTAACTAAAAACAACTTCGAGAACGGTTTTTTTAAATAAAATAGTGTTACTCCAATTATCAAGTTTATTCCAAAAAGTATAGGTACAATTAATACTATTCCGATAGAAACGCTTGGGTCAGGTTTCATCGAATAAATCCATAATCCAAGAAGAATAATTTCAAGAATGAGAATTCCAATTCCGTATTTTATTTTTGTATTAGGACTCATTTTTTAAATTACGCACAACGTTGTTGTGTATGATTAGTTGCGTGGTTTAAGCACTAAAGTTAGCAAATAAAACACAGATAGAAAGTCCGCGAGGACTTTCGTAAATTGGCTAAAACCAGCAATTAATTTTACACGGTGTTGCCATTTCGTTGTTTTTTCAAATTTTTATTATTCAGTTAAATATCGTTTTCCGATTTTCAGCATTTGAGTAAATTCCGCAGTTTTCTATTCCGCAAACTTGCTTAAATTCCGAAATATTTTTAATTCAGATTTGGGTGAGCAATTCCGCAACTTGCTAAATTCTACACACAATTCGGTTTTAGTTTTTCAATTCCTCTTTTATTTTCATTCAGCGTTATTATTCCGTTTTTTTCTATCTCGAATTGTTAGTGCCATTGCTATAATTAATAAAACACTTCCAGTAATTCTCAACCAAAACCCTGAATTCATTTCGTCTGATGTGAAAATGAAATTCAATATTATTAATATAAAACTTACAATAATTAAAATTAAGGGTAAATTATCTTTTTTCATTAGTTTAAATTTAGTTTTTAGTACGTTCCGCCAATGAATGGCAACGGTCCGGGTATATCTTCCGGAAGGCGCAGCCTGCCGAGTGGAAGATTGCTGTGACTTCTGGAATATATGCCCAGTTGTGTGTAGTTATCTAAAGTAGGTAGTAAAGTTGGCAAAAACAAAATA
>NZ_JACATN010000020.1 GCF_018603515.1 Zobellia barbeyronii | reverse complement strand
ATGCAAATTTTGAAATTAAAAAGCAGCAAAAGCATGAAGCCCTTGCTGCGCGGGATAACAAATTGATGACTCAACTTGTTTCCTGAAATTTTAAAGAAAAAACTTGTTTTTTAACACAGTACCTATGATTAGTGTGGGACGGTGATTTACGATTCACATTGCGCCACAGCTCGTAGCCAAATCTTTTTGTTTTGTTTTAATTCTTCTTGTCTAAAGCAAAATCCCAAAGATTTTGCGACCTCATAAATATACACAGACCTTGGCGTGAAAACCTAAACCCCACATTAATTATAGCCATTGTTGGCATTAGTTATTTTTCTGGATTCGGCTTAATATTCTTTTTCTTATGCCCGATAAATCGGCAAAATGTCGGTTGCACAAAATGACAAATGCATATTCGTTTTTTTTACTCGCCTCCATAAAACTACTATATCCCACGTTTGCACCATCGTGGGCCAATGTCAGAATTTCGTTAGTTGTCGAATCAATTTTAAAGCCCAAGCCCAATCCATAACGTGGCTTTTTTCCATCTTCTAAAATTGGTCGTTCGAGTAACCGTTCAATACTCTGTTGGGATAAAAGATTTTCGGAACTTTCAGAGTTAATCGATTTTTGTATCTGAATTAGGAACTTAGCCAAATCAGATGGAGTAGACCATAATCCTCCCGCTGCATACTGAGGATAATTATAATACCCACTTTTTAAAGGAGTTCCATTTTTTCTATGACCTATTGCGATTTGTTCGAGCCGTTCTGCATTTAAATTGACCGAATAGAAACTTGAACCCATACCGCAAAAATTCAGTATCTCTTCGTTCATTTGCTTATTGAAATCTTTTTGGTTTATGTCAATCAATGCTTGCTGTATAACGCAGTATCCTCCTCCTGAATAGTCGAATTGAGTATTGGGTCTATTTTTGATAACTATTTTTGGTTCGAGAAATCTTTCGCCATTCAGAACTTCCACCAAATTTGGTGGTTTATTGGTGCTTTTATACCCTAAGAATCCATGTACGTTGGTTCCTCCTGTATGTGAAAGCAATTGCGATACCGTTGGTTCATAATTGTCTTTCTTTTTCCTTGTTTCCAGTTTCCAATCATTTAGATAGTTATTTATGGAACTATCTAAATGAATCTTTCCTTTTTCGACATTTTTCAAAACAAGGGCAGCTGTAAGGCTTTTACTTAATGACGCTGCCTGAAATAGGGTACTGTCATTAACAATTTCTTTTGTTGAATTGTTTTTTACGCCAAATCCTTTTGAATAAACTATTTCCGAGTTTTTAACTATCGAAATACTTAGTCCCGGTATGTTGTTCTGGATTATGTATTCCGAGATAAATTCTTCATCTTCGGGTAGAAGTTGAGCTTTTGTCAGGAATGGCGAAAGGAATAGAAAAATCAACCAAAAGTTAAATTTAATTTTCATGTTTTTCATAATTAATGCCAACGGTCCGGGTATATCTTCCGGAAGGCGCAGCCTACCGAGTGGAAGATTGCTGTGACTTCTGGAATATATGCCCAGTTGTGTGTAGTTATCTAAAGTAGGTAGTAAAGTTGGCAAAAACAAAATA
>NZ_JACATN010000001.1 GCF_018603515.1 Zobellia barbeyronii | reverse complement strand
TCTCTTTAAATTTGACAATAGCCTTTTATCTGGCGTCGCTATACCCTGCCATAAGTGCAAATCCGCACAAAGCAATTAAAATGCTGATTCCGAAATCGCCACCGTTGATATTTCGTGCATCTTGCTGATCTATTGTTCTTAGTTTGTTTTCGTTATAGGTTTCCATAATATTTGTTTTAAAGTTTATTTATAATTACTATAACTTTTTGACTAACAACTACCCAAAAGATAACCGATTTGATAAACAGGAAAGAAAATTATGCCCATAACATGGTTATATTTCCCCCCATCTATTTCCATTTCCTCCTCGATTGTTAATTCGCTAACTGTTAAATTGATTAATTTCATAATTTTTAATTTATATTTGTCGATTATCTGTACTTGGTTTAGGCAGCAAATATGCTCCTTTTTAGCTCTATCACTTTCTTCGTTAGATTGCCCTTATTTGTGCTTATTGGATTGCTATCCCTGCTTCTATTTTGTTTCAGCAATGTGTATTTTTAAAGTCGTAGATTTCATTTTTTTATTAAAAATTATCTTGTTGCCCAGTCCCAAACTGCCTTTAGGACAACAAATAGATGAACTGATAGAACTATCGGCAAAATTCCCCCTACCTCAATCTCCTTAGAATCTTCTCTATCGATTTCTAATGCTTTTTAGTTTATTTCGTTAAAGCTCGATACACAGTTTTAACACTTTCTACTAACTCACTTGCTGCTATGTTAACCGAAACTATCCAACCTATAGGAATTATAAACCCACCATCAATTTCTCTTGTTTCATTTACACTCAATTCTTGTACTTCTAGATTCTGTAATTTCAGAATTTTGATTTTTAGGATAAAATCCAGATTAATACCCGTAATGGAAAAATAGGACCAAGACGCGGAATCATCTGACCACCCTCTATACTTATAGTATCATCTATTGAGATAATTTCCACTTCAACTTCTTTTAAATCTTTCATAAATTTTGTTTTTTAAACTTTAGGACGTGCATTAAGGAATTCTTTTATTAAAATATAAGCAGCATTGCCATTTTTTTTATGACACTTAGATTACTACCGCCTTAATTTTGGCTAACATCTTCTTTACTTAATTCTACCAAATGTTCCATATCATCTTTAATATTTAACTCCTGCCCCCCATGTTATTGACATAATCTTTAAAGCGGCTCCAGGCATTTTCAACAGCTTCGATAAAACCCCCTCCTTCAATTTTTACTGCTTCTTCATTGTTTAATTCTTTTAAGTCTATCATATTCTTAGTTTTTAAT
The DNA here is from genome assembly GCF_018603515.1 of Zobellia barbeyronii. Lineage (GTDB taxonomy): Bacteria > Bacteroidota > Bacteroidia > Flavobacteriales > Flavobacteriaceae > Zobellia > Zobellia barbeyronii. The sequence goes on along the minus strand of NZ_JACATN010000001.1, from coordinate 1,100,064 downwards.
TAATACCTCAGATAATCAAAATCACAATTTTCTATTTGTCCAGAAAATCATTAAATGCTTCATAACTTTCCTTTGCCAATGCAGTGCAAATAGTATATATCACTGAACCTTAGGCTAACAACCTTTCTTCGCTTATACTAGGAAGGCTATAAAATTGATATCTCCAGCTTCGAAACATCGCTTGATTCCCTTGTTTTTAGCATTTATTAAGTTTGGGGACGACCACTAAAAAATTCTGCTATTCTTCTAATAGCCCGTATACCATCTTGTATATCTTTAAGATAATTACCACCTCCGATTTTTTTGGTTTCGTTCAAACCTAATTCTTGTACTTCCAAATTTTGTGATTTCATTATTTCTCTTTTAAAAATTGGTTCTCAGTTAATTTATTCTAATTATCTTATTACAATCACTGCCCAGTATGCTCCTTAAAATCCTGATAATCTTCATTCTGTTCTAGAAGATAATTAAACAGTTTTGCCCAAAAACCACCACCGTTACAGATCTTTGCTTCTGCTTCACTTAATTCACTAGTTTTCTTCATTTCAAATTGTTTTAGTTTGTTCCTATTTGCCTAAAGAGCCCAATATAATTCTCACATAAGCCTCGTCTAAATATCTTTTAGGACATGCTAAACCAGCTGTAATTTGAGTAAGCTCTTCGGTTTTTAAATTCTCTAATTTCATAATGTTAATTATTTAGTTATGACCACAAAACCATTTTGTTAAACTTAAGTGAGTTCCACTTTATAATTACAGGCTCCCTCGGTATATAGATGTGTATGGGATTAAAATTTATGGAACCTCCTTCTATACTTCTCATCTCATCTAGAGATAAATCGCTTATTTCTTTTAAATTCTTCATACAACTTTATTTTAAAGGTTATTTAAATGCGGTTATTATCTTAAGACTACTAGAGTGAAGGTGGATTTCCAAAAAATCCTCCCAAAAAAATAATTCCCTTTATTTGGTCAATAATATTCCTTCCTCCTTCAGTACTTCTTAACTTCTCCAGGGCCAATTCTTTTACATTAGCCTTGGTCATATTGTTTTTTTCTTGATTCTTCATGTCTTTTGATTTATTCAATAAATAATCTATTCTATTTCTAGAATTTAATTAGGTCCTTTCCCGTTCCAATCATACCCAATGTATGCCCAATACCTATATCAATTCTGTTAATACCACCTTCCGTTTTCCTTAGCATTTCGAGAGCTAACGTTTTTACTTTTAACTTTTCTGTTTTGTTTGAATTTTTCATCTTTTATTTTTTTAAATTTTTATCTAGAAGCAGCGGTATATAAACATGCCTCTCTTTACAATACTATTTGAAACCTAAGCCTGATTGTTCTGGATACCTATGTTCTATATATTCCCTTAATGCATCGGGGTCTACGCTTCCTCCATCAATAATGATTAGTTCTGTTTTCTGTAAAGCAATTACCCTGAGTAAGTTTGATGTTTTCATAATCTTTTATTTTTAATTCTGTTGTAAACCTAATTTCAGCTTGTCTCATTTTTTGAGACTCTATATTTATTTTTAAAAAGAGTTAATCAAGATGTCTATATCAGCCATATCTCCTTTATTGATTCAAACTTAGAACCCGTTTGTCTCATTTTTTGAGACGCTCTGCTTTTATTTAAAACTGTAAGAACTTCTTCAATCAATACTCTAAAAGGCTTTTCCCCTTTCTTAATTCAAACTTAAGAGCGAGTTGTCTCACTTTTTGAGACCGTTAAAATTTTACATAAAAAAAAGTCCAAGATTTCTCTTGGACTTTTTGGACTTAAAAAGTTGCTATGCGCTCAACAACTAATTCTGTGGTGGTAAAATAAAAAGGCAATGGTAGAAGACATAACAATTGTACCACCATTAATACTAATGGCTTCATTTTCACGCAGCGATTTTACATAAAAACCACATTTAAAACGTACTTCATCTTCATACATAAAGCTTTGCCTACTTATATCATACACTATAGGAGCTTCTAATGCTTTCATTACGTCTATGACCCTATATAACTTGGCTCTAGATATATTTAATCTAGTAGCCAATTCTTCCGGTGTACCGGTAGCATGTAATCTTACCAATTGATCTATACGCTCGATCAAAGAAATCTGTTTGGTTAATTGCTGCATAATTATGACTTTAAGGTTATCTGTTATTACTTATTACCATCTTTTCAGATACACTTATCTTACACCAAGTTCCTGAACCTGAAGTATTACTGGAATTTTTGGCACTTTAGGAATGGGAACACAACCATGCCCGTGAAGACCAATCCAAACTCCCCCGTTAAGTGCTACTGACTCTTGCAATGTTAATTCTGATAGATTTTTCATGTTTTTATATTTAGGATTTATATTAAAACTTTTTGTGATTTCTATTTTTACTTAGGTAATTTTATTTTCAAAAACTTGTCATAATCATGATACTGGGTATCTTGACGGGCCTGCCCTCCGTTTAACAAGAGATTCTCTTGTTTTTGAAGTTCTGTCAACTCCTTTTTCTTAAAAATCAGGTTGTTCTTTTTTACATTTTTGTCTTTCATTATATATTGGTTTAATTGATTACACTTTAATTAAAAACAAAAGGAATAGGCCGGTTTATTGGTCGGTTCTGAAAGTTTCATGCAGACACCTACTCCTTTTGTTGATGGCCCTTTGTTAGAATACTTTATAATTAAGCTTCAGTAGGCAATATTTTTATCACTACTACTAATGATATCTTTCAATTAAAAGAAAGGGGAGGTATTTCTCCTTTGCCCCCTTTCTTTTCTCTCAAGCAAGCTCTTGTGTGAGCGCACAACTAAAAATAGCAACTTGAGTTGAATGCAATTTGTTAGCTGCATTCTTTCACAAAGAAAAGAAGGAAAAAGGGTGAAAACCAAACGGTTCTACCTTGTTTTTATAAATGAAGTAAATTATAAAAACCTTTTAAACAATTGAAAATCAATTATTTAAAAGGATTTTATTTGTAAATAAAACTGAAATGAAGTAAAAGTACCTTTTTAAGTATTTATGCTATACTTTGAACTCTTTATTAAGGTTTCTAACATATGCGGATGGAGTTAAACCCGTACTTTCTTTAAAATATTTACTGAAGGAATCTGCACTTTTATATCCTATCTCTTCTGCAATGCCTTTAACGGAATACGAGCGCATACGTTTATTGTTCTTTAATTCTAAGATGATATAATCCATTCTAATATCATTAACGAATCTATTAAAATTCGTATCCATAGTATTATTTATTACACTAGAAAGATAGGAAGTATTGGTCTTTAATTTTTTGGCCGTATTATAAAGAGAACTATCTTGACGCAAGAAATAGCCACTATCTTTGAGCTTATCTAACTTATCTAAAAGCTCATGAATTTTTTCATCTTTTATAGGGGAAGTGCTATCTTCATCAATTGTACTGCGCACTTTATTAGACTGTAGTTCTATCTGTTCAGCTTCATTTTCTTCTACAACTTCAACCAGCTGTTTTTTAGCTTCTTCATTTTTTATATGCTCTTTTTTTATATTTAATGGCAATTCTTCAACAATGGAAACCTTCTTATTTTCCGGTTCAATACTCTTTTTTTCTTCGTACGTCCTAACCGTAGACATTAATTGAGCAAATTTCTTTTTGTTTTTTTGATAATTAAATATATACAACATAAGACCTGCAGCTAATAGAAACCCTAAAATTGAAGATATATAAGCTATATATTCTTTATATACATTTTCGTTTCTTTCCCCTTCGGCTAAAATCTCTTTAGTCTTTATATCATTCAACCCTTCTTGAGTTTTAAACCTAAGGGCATTGAAACCTTCTTTGGCTTTCAAATATCTGTTAAAATATAAATCCGATTCGTCAGAATTATTTTTTAATTTAAGTATATCCGATTTCAGTTTATAGAAGTTAGCCAAATTTTTCTTTGATAATTTATCCTCAAAATTAGACGTATCTATTATTTCTGAATAGAAAATTGCACTGTCCAGTTCCTTTAAATTAAAAAAAGATTGACCCTTTTTTAAAACAACTTCTAAATCATTATAATCAATGATTTCTTTTAACAATGTTATATAACGGTTGTAATATTCTATTGCTGTTTTATATTCTTGATTATCAAAAGCTATATTACCCTTAACTTTATTCCAATTATAATTTTTTATATCAGGATTCTCAGTATATAAGTTTTTGAATTTATCTAAATAGACATTCGATGAATCCACGTAACCTATTGAATTATATAGCTCTGCCAAGTTCAAAAGCAGATCATAATGCTGTTCAGTATCATCTTTGAACATCGCACTATTACCACTATTAAGGTTTTTATAAATTGAAATTGCTTTATTGTAATTGTTAAAGTCTTTATGTAAAAGAGCAAAATCTATCTGCATTAAGTTATACATATAAAATAAGTCTGCTTTATCCATCTTTATAGACAAGTTATTATATATATCCAGAGCATTCTCAACTCGATTTTGTTCTACGTAAGCTTTAGCTAAATAATAATAAATATTGAGAGTATAGTTATCAAAGTGATTCTCTTCTGAAATTTTAAGGGCTCGTTCACAATTCACAATGGCTGCCTCTGTTTTATCGTTAGCTTTTTGCAAATCAATTACAACAAGATATATTGTAACTTGATCAAAAGGGTTAAAGTTATCCATCTTTTCTTGAAGTTTATATGACTCCAACAATGCCTGATTCAAATTAATATTTGAAAGCTCATATATAAAATCAATTCTTTTTTCTAGCTCTTGAGAAATTTTTTGCCCAAAAGAGAAATTCATCAAAAAACAAAAAACAAATGCAGTTATAACCCTTTTGAATGTGTATTCTCGCAAAATATAATTTTTAAAACTTGAAATTACCTTAACCCTTTGATTTAGGTTGTTCAAGATAGTTAAACATAACCTATTTTTATAAATAACTGTAATTCAAATTTTGAAATACTCAGTACTAGCTATACTTTCATCAAATCGAATAATTTAATAACCACATAATATCTCAAGCATTATGAAAACCAAAAAAAACACATTACGTACATCTAATTTGAAATTTTCTAAAAGTACTTTACTTGAACTGAACCAAGAATCTTTACAACAAATTAATGGAGGTATCGCTCTATGTAATGATAAGCCTCCTACAGATGTTCAAAGCTCTCTTGTATGTAAAATGACTAAATAATAAAATTAATAAAAAGCGAAGACCAATTGTTAGGTCTTCGCTTTTTACATTAAATCACCACGTTATAATGAGGTCAATTATAATTGTCTTTTTTTTTATATTTTTTATTAAATCAAATGCCCAAAAAAAATGGAGTTTAGAAGAGTGTATCTCTTACGCTCTTGAAAATAATATTTCCATTAATCAGTTGCGGGTAAATGCTGATATCCAAATACAATCTATTAAAGCAAACAAAGGTTCCTTAATGCCAACCTTATCTTCCGGTGCCAGCCAACAGAACAACTATTTTGGAAACGTTAGTACCAGAGGAGATAATTTCTCTACTACCTTGAGTTTCCTTGATGCAAATTGGACGGTTTTTAACGGGTTCAAAAACTTGAACAATTATAAAAAATCTCTTATAGATGGTGAAATTGCCTCTAAAAGCATTGAAATCCTGTCTAATGACGTCGCTCTTAATATTGCAAATACCTACTTACAGGTATTATTGAACAAGGAGTTACTCAATGTTGCAAAGAATCAATTAGAACTATCAAAAAGACAATTGGACATAAGCAAGCAGCAGTTAAAATCAGGTGTTACCTCAGAAGCTAACGTGTACGATGTAGAGGCTACAGTAGCTAGAGATGAACAAACCTTAGTGCAACAGGAAAACACACTCCTATCATCATTATTATTGTTAAGACAACAATTACAGCTACCTGTTGAAGAACCCTTTGACGTAGCAGAGGTTTTAGCAGATAAATTACTTAATAAACTAGAGGTAAGAACACCAGCTACTGTTTATCAAGAAGCTGAGAAAAGTAGACCTGAAATTGAAGCGGCTGAGCTAGGCATAGAAAGTATTTCCAAGAATTTAAAGATTGTTTTAGCTAACTACTTACCAAGTCTAACTTTAGGTTACGGTTATGGCGCTACGTATTCTTACATAAAAGGAGCGCAACATGACAACTTTAGCAAACAGTTAGATGATAACCTAGGCCATGCGATAACTGCGTCATTAAGTATTCCCATTTTCACCGGATTCAGTAATAAAACCAATGTAGAAATTGCAAAACTAAACATAGAAAATGCAGAGCTGGACTTAGCAAACGAAAAATTTAATCTTAGACAGAATATTGAAACGGCATATCTTGATGTCCTCAATGCTAGAAAAGCCTACGAAGCGTCTCTAAAAACACTAAAGTCTAGAGAAATTTCCCTAGACTTCACCGAAAAACGATTCAAAACGGGTACCGTCAACAATTTTGATTTTGAAACTTCTAAAAACAATTTTATCAGTTCTCAATCTAGCGTTGCACAATCAAAATACGATTACATCTTTAAAGTAAAAGTGCTTCAATTTTATGCAGGAAACGATTTTAGCTTAAACTAAACTCTACCCCCTAAAGCTCCTTAATCTTTATATCTCTAAAAGAAACCATATTACCATGGTCTTGCATGCCTATTTTTCCTGTAGTGAATTTTCCAAAATGGTCCCAATCTGCAAATTTTGATTTAGACACCATAACGTTCCACATTTCATTACCAACCGGGAAATCAACAACATCAGTTCCGTTTAAAGAGATACTTCCTTTTTGCTCTTTATGGTTTATGGTAATTACCATAGTATTCCATTCGCCTACAGGTTTGGTAACATCTTCTGAAGGTGCTATCATATCATACAATGAGCCTGCTTGATGAGTTGTTCCGTTTTTTGCATCTGGATGTTTCTCATTATCTAAAACCTGTACCTCAGGACCTGTTTGGTAGGCCTCAGATAGTTCAGGAGTTTCATTTACACCCCAAAACACACCACTATTTCCTCCTTCTGAAATTTTCCATTCCAAAGACAAAATAAAATCTGTGTACTCTTTTTCGGTTACTAGATTAAACGCCTCACCTTCTTCTCTTTCTGTTGGAGGATAAAAAACCATAGCACCGTCTTCTAATTTCCAATTATCAGAAACACCTTCTTTATTATATTCTTTCCAACCATCAAAAGAAGAACCATCAAAAAGAACTGTCCACTCTGCAGGTGGTTTTTCGGCCTCGGCTTCTGCTACACGTTCAGATTCCATTTCCTTTTGGTTTTTTTCCGCTTTGTCTTTACAACTAAAGGCAACCATTGCCATAAAAATGATAAGTACTAGATTCTTCATAGTTCTCTGGATTTAGATATTTCAAAAAAACGATTCTCTAGCCTGTACAACAAGAGAATCGTTCTGTATAATTTAAAGTATTATTAATCTTTAAGAAATGCCCAATATTTTTCTTAGCATTTCTTTATCGACTGCTGAACCAGCAAAATCATCAAAAGTTTTCTCCGTTGCTTCAATAATATGGTCCTGAATAAAAATCGCTCCTTCACGAGCACCTTGCTCAGGACTTTTAATACAGCATTCCCACTCCATAACCGCCCAAACGTCACAACCGTACTGTGTAAGTTTAGAAAATATGGTTTTAAAATCGATTTGACCATCACCCAAAGAGCGATATCTACCAGCTCTGTCTCCCCAATCATTATAACCACCAAAAGCACCTTTCTTACCTGTTGGGTTGAATTCTGAATCCTTTACATGAAAAGATTTTATGAACTCATGATAGTGATCTATGTACTCAATATAATCTAACTGTTGCAAGACAAAGTGACTTGGATCATAAAGGATATTTACACGCTTGTGATTTCCAGTAGCGGCAAGAAAACGCTCAAAGGTATCTCCATCGTGTAAATCTTCTCCTGGGTGAATTTCGTAACAAACGTCTACACCCTCCTCATCAAAATGATTCAAGATTGGCATCCACCTTTTTGCCAACTCCTCAAAACCCATCTCAACAAGACCCGCAGGTCTTTGTGGCCATGGGTGCCATGTATGCCAAAGCAATGCACCAGAGAAAGTAGCATGAGCGTTAAGTCCTAACCTTCTACTTGCAGTAGCAGCTTTTTTTACAGTTTCTACGGCCCACTCAGTACGTGCTTTTGGGTTGTTCTTTACTGCATCGGGAGCAAAACTGTCAAACATAAGGTCGTAAGCCGGGTTAACGGCAACCAGCTGTCCTTGAAGGTGCGTTGAAAGTTCGGTGATTTCAAGACCGTAGGAGTTTATTTTTCCCTTAAGTTCATCACAGTAATCTTGACTCTCGGCTGCTTTATCCAAATCTATTAGAAAACTTTCCCATGTAGGGATTTGAATACCTTTATACCCTAAATCTGCAGCCCATTTACACATGCCATCCAATGTATTGAACGGTGCTTTACCGTCTACAAATTGCGCTAAAAATACGCCGGGACCTTTAATTGTCTTCATACTTCCATTTTTTGTGTTTAGTAAAAGGGGAGATTCTTTTTGATAACCTTTTATAGAAAAACCCTATATTTATTTCTCTTAAGTGTTTTAGATACCCTTTTCTTTAGGGAAAATATAAATATAGGCATTACAACAGGTTTAAAACAAAAAATACTACCGTGAATAAAGAAGAAACATTCGACGCTATCGTTATCGGAACTGGAATTAGTGGTGGCTGGGCGGCTAAAGAATTATGTGAGAAGGGATTAAAAACGTTAGTACTGGAACGTGGTAGAATGATCAAGCATATTGAAGACTATTCTACCATGAACGATGACCCTTGGGACTATCCTTTAAAGGGTGAACTTTCCAAAGAGGATAAGAAAAAGCAACATGTGCAAAGCCGCGTGAATTGGGCTCCACAGGAAGATAACAAGCATTTTTTTGTAAACGATTTGGATCACCCGTATGTAGAGACAAAACGTTTTGATTGGATCCGTGGTTATCAAGTAGGTGGCCGTTCATTAACCTGGGGGCGTCAAAGTTACCGCTGGAGCGATGTTGATTTTGGAGCCAACAAGAAAGAAGGCATCAGCATAGATTGGCCTGTTCGCTATAAAGATATTTCACCTTGGTACGATAAAGTAGAAGAATACATTGGAGTTAGTGGTGAAAATCTTGGACTAGAGCATCTACCTGATGGTAAATTTCAACCTAAAATGGACCTTAACTGTGTTGAGGAAGACTTTAAGAAATCTGTTGCAGAAAAATTTAATGACGGCCGTTTGATTACCATTGGCCGCACCGCTCATATCACAGACCCAAATGCTACTTTTGAAGGTCGTGGCGTTTGTCAATACAGAAATAGATGCAGTAGAGGCTGCCCTTTTGGAGGTTATTTCAGTAGTAACTCGTCTACCTTACCAGCAGCAGAGCGCACCGGCAACATGACACTTCGTGCAAATTCTATCGTCTATGAAATAATGTATGATGACAAGACCAAGAAAGCTACTGGTGTTAAGGTAATTGATGCAGAAACGAATGAGAAAATAGAATTTAAAGCTAAGGTGATTTTTCTCTGTGCTTCGGCAATGGCATCTGTTGGTATATTATTGCAATCTAAGAGCGAACGTTTTCCAAACGGATTAGGCAATGATTCCGATGCATTGGGTAGAGGAATTATGGATCACCATTATAAATTGGGAGCTACAGCAAAAGTTGATGGCTACCTAGACAAGTATTTCAAAGGCCGTAGAGCTAATGGCTTTTACATACCTAGGTTTGTGAATCTTGATGAAAAAACCAAACGCACAGATTACTTAAGAGGTTTTGGCTTTCAAGGAACTGCTAGTCGCCAAGATTGGTCACAATCTGTAGCAGAAATGGGCTATGGCAAAGATTTGAAAGAAGAAATATTAAAACCCGGTAAATGGCAGATTGGCGTAACTGGTTTTGGCGAATTTCTTCCTTACGATGATAACCGTGTTACCTTAAGTCCTACTGAAAAAGATAAATGGGGATTACCTCAATTAGCTTTTGATGTAGAGTTTAAAGAAAACGAATATAATATGCGTGAGGACATTAAAAAAGAGATTGTATCCATGTTTGAAGCTGCAGGTTTTAAAGATGTTCAATCTTATGATGAAGAAACTGGTCCTGGCCTGGGTATTCATGAAATGGGTGGTGCGCGTATGGGTCATAACCCAAAGACTTCAATATTAAATAAAAACAACCAAGTACATACCGTACCTAATGTATATGTTACGGATGGTGCTTTTATGACCTCATCAAATTGCGTAAACCCCTCTTTAACATATATGGCATTTACAGCCAGAGCAGCAAACCATGCCGCAGAGCAATTTAAAGCCGGAAAATTTTCATAATGATGTATAACGACCGATAAATCAACCTGATATTCTAAAATATCACTAAAATTGCTCGGTCGTTTGTATCTTGTTGAACTATATTTCTCACGCTAGCCGTGAAAAATTCGCTAACCGCAATAACTATATGGAAAACGCTTCAGCTCGAAATTTATGGGGAGACTATCTAGATAAGCACTTAGAACATGCTTTCGTAGATACACCCAAAGTAGTTCATTTTTGTAATAATGAATTGGATGCCAACGAATGTGCGGCATTAGTCAAAAAAGGTATCAAACGAGCAACATCTCCTAGTTTGTTAGGCCTACAGTACCTTAAACAACCATTACCTAAAATTGGCGACTTCATGATTGTAACCAATTGGGAAGGTGAAGCACAGTGCATTGTTAGAACCACGGCTGTAAAACTTAAGCCTTATTTCAGCATTGATGCAGCTTATGCCCAATTAGAAGGTGAAGGCGATAAAAGCTTAGCCTATTGGAAAAAGGTACATTGGGAGTACTACACAAAAGAATTGGCCGCTTTTAACCGTAAGCCTAACGAAAGTATGATTATTGTTTGTCAAGAATTTGAAAAAGTTTTTGACCGGTAATCTATTCTAAAAACAATCCAATCTGGTATCACAACGGCTAGATTACATCTGTAACCTGCCTAATTCTTCATTGAGAATTTTTCACAAATAGCACTTATGCTATATTGTGATACTAAGAGCTGCTTTATTATAAAGTTTTTTTACCTTGTACATCATCAATGTAAATAAACTCAACTATGCGCATCTCAACGTCTACTAAGCCAATATTTGGCTTAATCTTTTCTTTGTTCGGTTTCTTTTTAGTCTTGTCCGCTCAAGGTCAAGCTCCAAAATGGGAAAATCCTGAATGGGAGAATCCTGAAATATTTCAAATTAATCGTGAAGCACCTACAGCTTCTTTTTATCGATATGAAACTACCCAAAATGCATTAGAGAATGACAGTTGGGAAAATTCTCCCTTTTATCAATCATTAAACGGAGATTGGCTTTTTAATTATGCCGACAATGTAATGGCACGCCCAGTAAATTTTCAGAATACTAGTTTTGACACATCTTCCTGGAATACAATTCCAGTACCTTCTAATTGGGAACTTGAAGGACACGGTACTCCTATCTACACCAACATTGTATATCCCTTTCCAAAAAACCCTCCTTTTATTCCTCATGACAAAAACTCCGTTGGAAGTTATAAGCGTGATTTTGAAATTTCCGATGATTGGGATGGCAATACTATCTATTTACATTTTGGCGGTGTTAGCGGAGCAATGTACGTTTATGTAAACGGTCAAAAAGTAGGCTATAGCGAAGGCAGTAAAACACCCGCTGAATTTGATATTACCAAATATATTCAAGTTGGAAAAAATTCACTTGCCGTACAGGTTTTACGTTGGTCCGATGCCAGTTATATGGAAGATCAAGATTTCTGGCGCCTAAGTGGTATTGACCGTGATGTCTACCTATATGCAACAAAGGCTACGACCATTAAAGACTACCGAGCTATTGCCGACCTGGAAAACAATTATACTGATGGTCTTTTGAACGTTAGCCTAGAACTAGAAAATACAGCCAAAAAAGCAAAAGGATATAAAGTAACCGTGCAACTCTTAGACGATGACAAAGAACTCTATTCCGAAGAGAAAGAAGTCATTTTTAATGGAGATTCAGCTATAGTAACTTTTGAAAATTCACTGAAAAGCATTAAAACTTGGAATGCCGAAAAACCGAACCTTTACACTTTACTTTTTGTGCTTAAAAATAAAAAGGGAGAAGTGACCGAGGCAGTAAGTTCTAAAATAGGTTTTAGAAAAATTGAAATCAAAAACAACCAGTTCTTGGTCAATGGTCAACCTGTTCTTATTAAAGGTGCCAACCTTCATGACCATGATGAAAATACAGGCCATGTTATCAGCAAAGAGGTAACCCTTAAAGATATGGAGGTAATGAAGCGCAACAATTTAAATGCTATACGCTGCAGTCACTACCCTAAAAATGAGTTTTTCTATCGTATGGCAGATAAATATGGTTTCTATATAGTTGATGAAGTCAATATTGAAATCCATGGGATGGGGACTACTAACCAAGGTCTTGATAATGATGAGGAAGCCAAGAAAATACACCCAGCCTACAGACCAGAATGGAAAGCCATGCATTTAGACCGTACCATGCGCATGTTTGAACGCGATAAAAACTACACTTCTATTGTTACTTGGTCTTTGGGTAACGAAGCAGGTAATGGAGAAAATTTCTTTGCTACTTACGAATGGCTCAAAAAACAGGATGATACTCGCCCTGTGCAATATGAAGGGGCTACGCAATATGCCAACACGGACATTCAGGCACCAATGTATGCAACTATAGAGCAGACTATTAAATATGCCGAAAACGACCCTAAAAGACCTCTTATTCAGTGTGAGTACGCTCATGCCATGGGTAATAGCGTTGGCAACCTTCAGGATTACTGGGATGTTATTGAAAAATACGACGTGTTGCAAGGTGGCTTTATTTGGGATTGGGTAGATCAAGGCCTAAAGACCAAAAATGAAGACGGGGTTGAATTTTATGCCTTTGGAGGTGACTTTGGAGCTTCAGACCTTCAAAACGACAATAATTTTTGCCTAAACGGATTGGTTGACCCTGACCGTTCCGCACATCCTGCTTTGTACGAGGTAAAAAAGGTATATCAATATGTAAAGTTTAAATCGAACGACCCTAAATCAGGTAAAATTACGATTACCAACAAATATGATTTCACCAATCTTTCAGAATATAATTTCAATTGGAAATTGTTCAAAGACGGCATTGAGGTAAAGATTGGAACTATTGCCGATGTAGCAATAGCTCCTTATGAGTCTAAAGAATTTCAGATTTCCCTACCGGAATTGACCGATGAAAAAGCTGAATATTTCTTGAATGTTTATGCAACCACTAAAAACACTGAGGCACTAATACCCCAAGATTACTTGTTAGCCTATGAGCAATTTCAACTGACCGATTACATCCCTAGCGTTTTTGAAATGGAAACCAGTGGACTTTCGGTTACTAATGTAGATGGCACCGTAAAAATTAAAGGAGAAGGATTTGAAATCGGTTTTAATAGCTCCGATGGTAGCTTGACAAAATTAGACTATGGCCAAGGCAACCTAATTAAAAAAGGACCGAGCGTAAACTTTTGGCGCGCACCAACTGATAATGATTATGGGTATAACATGCCTAAACTATTGCAGGTATGGAAAGAGGCTACAGTGACACAAAATCTAACCAGCTTTCAACTGAACTCCAATGACGGCAAGAAAGTTATTGACGCTGTGAAACTTAGTAAGAATCCGTTTAAAATTAAAAACGATTTACAGCTTACCGCTACTTATAGTTTGCCTTCTGTACAAGGAGAAGCAACAGTAACCTATGCCGTTAATAACAAAGGTGAAATCTTCGTCAGCACAGACCTTTCTAACATTAAGGACAACTTACCTATTTTACCTCGTTTTGGTAATAACTTTATTATAGATTCAGCCTATGATAACGTGAGTTGGTACGGTAGAGGTCCGCATGAGAATTACCAAGACCGAAAAACTTCGGCATTGGTGGGTACCTATAATGCAAAAGTAAAGGACCTATATTTTGAGTACATACGTCCACAAGAGAATGGGAACAGGACTGATATTCGTACGTTATCATTTTTAAATACAAATGGTAAAGGAATTCAAATTTCTTCATCAAAACTGTTTGGTTTTAGCGCCCATAACCAATACAATTCAGATTTTGATGAGGGCATGCAAAAACAACAGCGCCATACCTATGATATTCCAAAAAGAGACCTCATCAACATCAATATTGATTACAGTCAAATGGGTGTAGGTGGTGATAACAGCTGGGGGCTTCTACCCCACGACGAATATCAAATTAAACCAGATAATTTATCTTTTAGTTTTATGATACAACCGGTGAAATAAGGGTTTACATCAGTTAAATCGATTAAAAACAAAAATCCCCAAAAGCATTAAGCCTTCGGGGATTCTTGTTTGATTGTAATGTTGTTCTAGACACTAACTAATTTCTAGCATTTTTGAAACCACAATTACCCATTGTCCCTTGATTTTTTTCAAAATCACGATAGAAGCATAGCCATTCAATCTGCCTCTACTCTCTCCGTAAACTAATGCTGCACTTGTCTTATTTTTATTAAATGCGATATTGGAAATCGATAAATACATGTCAATACTCCTATAATCCACTCTTCCATCTAAATCAGTAGAAACCGAACGAATTTCAACACCCCGTGGCTCCAAAATATCACCTATGTTGATACTTTGAGTCTGCAACAACATATTTAAGTTTTCTATCAATTCGTCGTATTGCTCCAAAGAAACATTCACTCTTGAAGATAATGGTTCAAGCAAAGTGTCTACTACCACTATTAACTTCTGATTTTTCCACTTATCCATATCAATTGAATTCATAATAGAATCTGACTTTACTTGAAATAATGAATCAGACAAGCCTGGGGGCGGAGGTGGCGGTGGAGAAGGGAAAGCTTTTTTATCTATGAGCAATGATACTATTTTTGATACATCTTTATTTTGATTCAGATTACCTTGACATCCTGAAACTCCCATCAAAACATATCCAATCAGAAAGCTGCATAGTATTAATTTACAAAATGATTTCATTTTAATATTTCAGATGATTTTAACCATATACAGCTACCTAACAAACGCTCAAGTAGATTTTGCTCTATTAATAAATAGAACTTGCAAATCTTACGATACCAGAACCAAAGTGCAACATTATTTGATAACTGCCTTTATCCCATAGAACATGATTGACATGTTCATCTGAGATACTTCCCTTTTTTAATGATGTAATACGCTCTTTTATTCTTGACGTAAAATTGTTTTCATTTATTTTATCTAAAGATTCTTCTTGTAACAATTTATCCACTACCATAACATTACTGGTGTAGCCATAATTATCACTAATCGTTTTGTAAAATGATTTATCTATTGTTTCTATAATGAAAATCGTTAAACCAGTTATAGTCTTATCCTCAGAAGTTTCAATATCAATTTGACCAATAACCTTCTTAAAAAAGAATAGTTTTGGATTTAAGATTGTATAGATATTATTCATCACCTCACTTTGCATTACACCCATAAATAGCGCTTCTCTAATATCTTTACCTAATAAAGTTTCAAAGCCTAGATTTGCCATAATAAATTTGATAAACTAAAATTGAACTCAGTTATACTTACATAAAAGTAGGAATTTTAACATTAATCAGTCTTTCGGGTAATTTTAATTAATATCACTAAAAACAAAAATCCCCAAAAGCATTAAGCCTTCGGGGAATTTTTATTTGTTATAGGTTTTTCAGAAAAATTTAATCTTCCAATTCTACCCAAGTATTTCCGTTTTTATTAGATTCTACTGTGGCTTCAATGAAGTTCATACCACGAACACCATCGGTCATTGTTGGATACTCACCACTATCATATTGCTCTCCTCTAATAGCTTTCGCTACGCCAAGGTAGATATTAGCCATAGAATCAAAAATACCTTCAGGATGCCCTGGAGGAAGTTTTGTTCCACCTAAAGAAAGCTCACTATTATATGCATGACCTGGCTTGTAAATCTGAGTTGGTTTTGTATCACTCATTACATACAGATAATTAGGATTCTCCTGCTCCCATTTGAAAGCCCCTTTTTCGCCATAAATAGCAATTCCAAGACCATTTTCTTCGCCTGTCGCTACTTGACTACTTCTAATAATACCTTTAACATGATCACTCATTCTAATAAGAACAGTTCCATCAACATCCATCTGGTTGTCTTCATACAAATAATTGAAATCGCTCAAAATAGACTTAATCTTAAGTCCGGTTGTGTATTCTACCATATTAAAGGCATGTACCCCAATATCTCCAATACAAGAACTGATTCCTGCCTTTTTAGGGTCTAAACGCCAAACAGATGAACGTTTTTCTTGATCATGAATAATTTCATTAATCCAACCTTGGTAATACACAGCATCTACTTTGTGAATTCTCCCTAGCTCTCCGTTCTTAATCATTTGGCGCATTTGGCGCACCATTGGATAACCGGTATATGTGTGAGTTAAAGCAAAAACAGTACCTGCCTTTTCATGTGCGGCTTGTAGTTTTTTAGCTTCTTCCAACGTAGTAGTCATTGGTTTTTCGCAAATAACATTAAAACCGTTTTCCAACAATTTTAAAGCCATTGGAAAGTGAAGAAAGTTAGGGGTAAGAATAGAACATACCTGAATACGCTCATCCTCCGGCAACTTCATTTCTTCTTCAATCAACGTATCAAAATCTTTATAGATACGATCTGTTGGCACATCTATCTCTTTGGCAAAAGCCATATTCTGCTCAAAATCCGGGTTAAAAACAGCCCCAACAATTTGATAGTTATCATTTATATGCGATGCTACACGATGTAGTACACCTATTAGAGAGTCTCCTCCACCTCCTAAAATTCCGAGTCTGATTTTTTTTGGCATTTTGTAATCCTTTTGATTAGTAAAAGACCTGAAAAGGGTCCTTTTATGTTCCTTATTTTTTAAGAGTTTGAATTTAATAAAATAACTATGATTTATAGTCTATTTTTTCATTTTTGAACAAAATGATGAACAGTAGTAGCACTAAAAACGCAAAAGCGGAAGGATACAACCAAATTGTACTCCAATCGTGTTGCCCGCCTTCAATTAAATAAGCATCGGTAATAGCGCCCGCTACCCAAAAACCTATGAGCATACCTACCCCATATGTAGCCAAAGTAATAAGGCCCTGGGCTGCACTTTTATATTTTGCACCTGCTTTGCTATCTGTGTAAATTTGACCAGAAACAAAGAAAAAATCATAACACACACCATGCAAGGCTATTCCCGTTAGTAACATGAATACAAGCTCACCTGTATCTCCGTATGCAAACATCAGATACCTAAGTCCCCAAGCCAACATAGCCGCTACAATAGTCATTTTAAAACCGAATCGCTTAAAAAAGAACGGCAAGAGTAAAAGAAAGAGAATTTCCGAAATCTGACCAATAGTCATCTTACCTGCCGGGTTTTCAACTCCAATTTCCCCTAAAAACTGACCAGCATGTTGGTAATAGAAAGCCAAGGGAATACAAATAAGAACCGAAGCCAAAAAGAAAATAAAGAAATTACGGTCTTTTAAAAGTGCCAATGCATCTAGTCCTAGAATATCCGCCAACTTTATTTTCTGCGACCTGTCTGCTGTAGGTGGGGTTTTAGGTAAGGTGAAACTAAACACACCCAATATAGCGGATGATATTGAGGCCATTAAAAAGGTGTTTCGTAAAAAACCTTCCGTAATACCGTCTTGAGAATCCCAATTAAAATAGCTAATAAGCAATCCTGCGGTTATCCATCCGATAGTACCAAAAACACGCACAAGAGAGAATTCTTTGGCCGGGTCTTTCATTTGATTGAAAGAAACCGAATTTACCAAAGCCAAAGTAGACATATACATAATCATATAAGCCAGCAAAAATGGGAAAAATCCTGAAAAATCTGTCGCTTGGTACATGGCATACATTAGCGCAGCACCTATTAAGTGCAGCACACCTAAAATACGTTCTGCGTTAAAATATCTATCGGCAATAAGGCCAATAATAAAGGGCGCCAAAATAGCGCCCCATGATTGTGTTGAATACGCTAAAGCGATTTCACTTCCCGTAGAACCTAGGGTATTTGGGAGATATATACCCAAGGTAACGAACCAACCGCCCCAAATAAAGAATTCCAAAAACATCATTATTGAAAGCTGTGCCTTAATCTTTATGGTCATTGATAAGCGTGCTAATGTTTGTACGTAATGTAATTTGTTCGAAGTGATTCCAATCCATTTGCTACAAAATCGACATCAATTAAAGCTCTATAATGAGTAGACTCGTTTATAATATGAAAAAGCATATCCTGCATCGTATGAATGAGCAGTCTGTCTTCACTGTTTTCATAATCTACTCTTTTATCAAAATCTTCAGCTTCAGAAGTAATATCAAATGAGTTACGCTGATTCTCGTAGTGAATATCACCCCAAGTACTTACCTCATGCAATTGGCCTAATTTATATTTAGGTTTTCGCTTAGCAATATGCTCATTATAAATATGATGAATATTCAAGATTTCAGAAAATAGCGCAACACTTTTCTCCGGAATAACATCGAGTGCAGCGCTAGCTTCAATGATTTTTTTGTTGCAATAGAAATTATAGTCGAACATCTGATTGAAAAATACTTTCACGGCAACAGGTATTATAGGGTTTAGCTAATTTCTTTGGATGCTTTTAGCAACAATTCTCTGGTGGCAATAATTCCTTCTTCTTCACCAATTTTATTGCCTTCATATTCCACTCCAACAAAACCAGTATATCCATGGTCTTTTACCATTTGAAGCATTTTTACATAATCAATTTCAGTTTCGTTACCATCGGCATCAAAGTCGTGCGTTTTAGCACTTACTGCTTTAGCATAAGGCATCAATTCTTTTACACCTTTGTATTTATCGTACATAACCTCGCACTCACGACTATCCTTTTTACGGGTAATACAGAAATTTCCAAAATCAGGAAGTGTTCCACAATTGTCTAGAGACACTGCTTTCATAACTTCGGCATGAAGAGCTCCGTTAGAAGATAGTCCACCGTGGTTTTCTACAAGAATATTAATATTTTTTCCTTTTGCATAGGCACACAGCTTTGTAAGACCATCTATAGAATTCTTTTTCCATTCTTCTGGCTCATCAGTACCCTGAAGATTAACACGTATAGAATGACATCCCATAGCTGCAGCAGCGTCTACCCATTTTTTATGCTTTTCTACAGTTTCATTTCTTTCTTTCTCATCACTCGCGGCAAGACTCCCCTGCCCATCTATCATGATCAAAACATTTTCCATACCATGCTTTTTAGCCTCCGCATTAGATTTCTCTACAAAAGCGGCCATTGCTTCTTCCGAATATCCAGCATCTTCCAATTCAGGATTGTATAATTGACTTACATATTCTAAACCTGAAAAACCCCAATTCTTTGCTTTCTCTGCAAATGTGTAAGGGTCTACACCATCTTCTCTAATCATTCTATGAATAGACCATTGGGCTAAAGACAATTTAAAGAAAGGTTCTATTACAGCTTCTGCTCCTTCTGAAGTAGCATCCGTTATTTTTTCACCTTTTTTTGTCTCCTTACACGCAGCGAATCCTAAGATTGAAAGTGCTAAACCGGCCTGAGAACTATTTCTTATAAAGTTTCTTCTTTTCATTATTCGTGATTAGTTTATTGAAATTTAAGGATTTGGAGGTAGATTACTCTTAAATATGCCACCTTAACAAGATGTATAGCGAATAAATGTAGAAAATTAATTTAATATTTAATAAATTTAGGGACTAAACAATTTTGTACATGAGCAAATTTTATTACAACGAAGAGCAAGAGTCTTACGATGCGATTGTGGTAGGTACAGGTATAAGTGGAGGTTGGGCAGCAAAAGAGCTGTGTGAAGCCGGACTAAAAACCTTGGTACTAGAACGCGGACGTATGGTGACGCACATCGAAGACTATGAAACTGCGAACATGGACCCTTGGGACTTCCCTAATGCAGGAAAGCCAACAAAAGAGGACATCGCAAAACAGGAAAAACAAAACCGAACGGGTTATACGACCAATGCTGCTAGTAAGATGTGGTTCGTAAACGACCTTAAGCATCCATATAATGAAATCCAACGTTTCGACTGGATGCGAGGCTACCATGTAGGTGGGCGTTCATTACAGTGGGGGCGTCAGAGCTACCGCTGGAGCGACATTGATTTTGGAGCAAATAAAAAAGACGGTATCGCTGTAGATTGGCCGGTACGTTATAAAGATATTGAGCCTTGGTATGCAAAAGTTGAGGACTATATTGGTGTTAGTGGTGAGGCATTAGACCTTCCACAATTACCGGATAGTAACTTTTTACCACAGATGGATTTAAACTGTGTAGAAGAACACTTTAAAACAAAAGTAGGTGAAGAGTTTGATGGCCGTGCTGTAACCGTTGGTAGAGTTGCTCATATTACCGGTACTAAAAACTTTGACGGTCGTACAAAATGTCAATACAGAAACAGATGTATAAGAGGGTGTCCTTTTGGAGGGTATTTCAGTAGCCTTTCTTCTACATTGCCTGCAGCAGAAGCTACAGGAAATATGACTTTGCGTCCAGACTCTATTGTTCATGAGGTTATTTATGACCCAGAAACAAAACTAGCTACAGGTGTTAAAGTTATAGATAGAGTTACTAAAGAAGCTCATGAGTTTAAAGCGAAGGTTATTTTCCTTTGTGCTTCATCTATAGCTTCTACTTCTATTTTAATGCAATCAAAATCCGAAAAATTCCCTAATGGTATGGGTAATGAATCCGATCAATTGGGCCGTAACATCATGGATCACCATTTAGGTGTAGGTGCATCTGGTAAATTTGACGGTTTTGATGATAAATACTATAAAGGTAGAAGACCTAATGGTGTTTACATCCCAAGATTTAGAAATATTGGCGGTGATACCGAAAGAAAAGACTACAAACGTGGCTTTGGTTACCAAGGTGGTGCAAGTAGAGGCGATTGGGAAGATTTAGTTGCCGAGCTATCTTACGGAAAAGAACTAAAAGATGCCGTGTTGAAACCAGGTGGATGGACTATTGGTATTGGTGGATTTGGTGAGGTACTTCCTTACGAAGAAAACCGTATGACCCTTGACTATGAAAAATTAGATGATTGGGGATTGCCAACGGTTACATTTGATGCCGGATTCAAAGAGAACGAATTAAACATGCGTAAAGACATGATGCAATCTGCCATAGACATGCTTGAAAAAGCAGGTGTGAAAGATGTTAAAGGTCATGATCGCGAAACAGGCTTAGGTCTGGGTATACATGAAATGGGTACTGCTCGTATGGGTAGAGATAGAAAAACATCTGTACTAAATGGCAACAACCAAGTACATGATGTTCCTAACGTTTACGTAACAGATGGTTCATTTATGACTTCTGCAAGTTGTGTAAACCCATCATTAACTTATATGGCATTTACAGCAAGGGCTGCAGACCACGCTGTAAAACAACTTAAAAAAGGAAACATATAATGGATAGAAGAAAAGCACTCAAGAATATGGGTATGGCATTGGGTTACACCATTGCCACCCCAACTTTGCTAGGTATTGTTCAAAGTTGTAAAAATGAGACTGTACTAGAATGGACCCCTGAGTTTTTTACAAAAGACCAAGGAGCGGTGTTGACCAAATTGGTAGATATTATTCTTCCAAAAACCGATACCCCTTCTGCTTCAGAAACTCAAGTAAACATTTTCATTGATCGTTTTGCTGATCAGGTAATGGAAAAGGAACAACAAGATTTCCTTAAAATGTCTATGGACAGGTTTATTGAGAAAGCGTTGAAAGATGCTGGCAAAGAGAAAGCAGGAGATTTGTCTCCTGAAGAATTGGAACCTGTTCTTGCCGCTGCCTTAAAGGTGACGAAAGAAGACGAGGTGACAAATAATTTAGCTGTTAAACAATACAATGAGGCGATAGCCAAAGGTAAAGAAGCCCTACTAGATGATGGTATAGCTCGCTTTGCTTTTGCAAACAACCTTAGAGGAATGACAATCTGGGGTTACAAAACCTCTGAATATGTTGGTGAAAAGGTTTTAGCTTATTTACCTATTCCTGGTGAATATATTGCTTGTGCAGATACTGAAGAATTGACTGGCGGAAAAGCTTGGTCGCTCTAATATAACCATAAGAGCATATAGAATAAGAGCCGTTGGTAAATTACTATTTACTTGCGGCTCTTTTTTGTTTTACAATTATATACCAAACCCTATACTAAAAATGAAAAGAAGAAATTTTATTCAAAAAACGGCATTAACAGGCGGGGCTATTTCTTTGGGAAGCAATTTTGCCTATTCCAATTTAAGCGCCAACGCTTTAAAAGCACATAAATTCAATCTTAACTATGCTCCACATTTGGGCATGTTCAAAGAACTGGCCGGTGATGACCCCATAGACCAGATTAACTTTATGGCAGACCAAGGTTTTACTGCTTTTGAAGATAATGGCATGATGAAACGCGATGTTGCCCTGCAGACCAAAATGGGAGAAACCCTTGCCAAAAGAGGTATGACCATGGGTGTTTTTGTTGTAGATAAAGGTGGTAACATGAAAAATACGCTAGCCGCTGGAAAACAAGAATACATTGATATTTTTTTAGATGGATGCAAGAGAGCTGTGGAAACTGCAAAACGCGTGAATGCTAAATGGATGACTGTTGTACCTGGTGGCTTTGAAAGAAAACTACCTATAGGAGTACAAGATGGTAATGTTATTGAAGCCTTAAAAAGAGGTACCGAAATATTGGAACCACATGGCTTAACTATGGTCTTAGAACCCCTTTCTGATTCACCAGACCTTTATCTACAGAATTCGGATCAGACCTATATGATTTGTAAAGGCGTTGATAGCCCATCATGCAAGATACTGTTTGACATCTACCATATGCAAAAAACAGAAGGACATTTAATTCATAACATGGACCTTACTTGGGATGAAATAGCCTATATCCAAATTGGAGATAATCCTGGAAGAAAAGAGCCTACTACTGGAGAAATCAATTATAAGAATGTATTTAAATGGATACATGAAAAAGGTTTTAACGGCGTACTTGGTATGGAACACGGTAACTCTAAAGATGGAAAAGCTGGTGAACAAGCTGTAATAGATGCTTACATCCAAGAAGATTCATTTCTATAATATTTAACTTAATGCTTAATAGCCTCTATTTTCCATGGGAAGTAGAGGCTTATTTTTTACGGTTAGATTCGCGTTTCAAGGATAAAGTGATGCGTTTCATCGAAGTCGTGATGCGAATAATGCATTATAACGAGTTTTTTGACCTTTTTCGACGTTCTACATACTACAGAAATAAGATTGCATCTAACAGAGCCGTTGTTATTATATGAACTCATATATATACCTACTTATCAGTTACACGGCATTAATGTTAATCTCAAAACTAGCATTTAACTATTTCAAGCGAAAAGGTTTAAAAAGCCAATTAGAATAGTTCACATTAGCCATAACCACATATAAAAAACAACACATTGCATGTATTTGCAATGCGAAAACTATTGCAGTTTCGTCAAAAAAGGTATAAAAGCCTTTAATAGGGAACATTTTTCTTAAAGTTCTCTCAAAATTCATCCTTTTTTACGTTTTCACGTAATCTAATCAGCCCTTTTACTACGTATATTATATACAATCATTTATTGGGGCACAATGGATAAGTACATCATCATATTAATCGTTTATATTGCTGCGTATATTTTTTCAGCAGTAGCAAGACCGTATCTAGAGAAATAAGATTTTTCTTTAGAATATAGTATTATCCTCTTGGGTAATTTTTAGTTATACCACATTGCTTCAAAGCCTTTCGCTTTGGCCCACTCCTTCTATATCAAGTGCATTCAAATAATTATAGCTAGCTGCGCTTCCCTCAGAAAATTATTGCTGCATCCAATTTAAATCCATCGAACTGAAAACATAAAAAAACCCTGACTTTTCAGTCAGGGTTTTTACATTGTATAAAACCTTTCTAATTAAGAACCACACATCAAGCAATCATCATCTGCTTGACCCTCTTTGGCTCTAGCAATCATTTCTTTCATCTCTTGAGGCGACATTGGCTGAATATCAACTTCTGCTTGTGGAGCAGTAGAAGTAGTCGTTACTTCCATTGCTATGGCTGCTTCTACAGGTGGTGTGGTTGCTGCTGCTTCAGCTTCTGCAGCAACACTAATTGGCGCTGTATTCTTTTTACTGTTATCCAAAGTAAATTTAATAGCATCTACCGCTGCCTTAGTACGTAGGTAGTACATACCCGTTTTTAAACCGCTTTTCCATGCGTAAAAATGCATTGAAGTCAGTTTAGAATAATTTGCATTTTCCATGAACAAGTTTAAAGACTGACTCTGATCAATAAAATAGCCTCTTTGACGGCTCATGTCTATAATATCTTTCATACTGAGCTCCCAAACCGTCTTGTATAAGTCACGAATGTCTTGCGGAATAGTCTCTATATGTTGTATAGAACCATTGGCTCTCATGAGATCTTGTTTCATATTCTCATTCCAAAGACCTAAATCTACTAAGTCTTCCAAAAGATGTTTGTTTACGACAATGAACTCACCAGAAAGAACTCTTCTGGTATATATGTTAGAAGTATATGGCTCAAAACACTCATTGTTACCCAAAATTTGAGAGGTAGAAGCAGTTGGCATTGGCGCAACTAAAAGCGAGTTTCGAACTCCGTTTTTCACTACTTCTTTACGAAGTTTAGCCCAATCCCATCTTCCAGATAATTCCTCATCCTTTATACCCCAAAGGTTAAACTGAAAATCTCCTTCAGATATTGGTGACCCTTCAAAAGTAGAATACGGACCTTCTTCTTTAGCCATTTCCATAGAAGCGGTTACAGCAGCATAATAAAGGGTCTCAAAAATCTCTTGGTTTAACTTTTTAGCTCCTTCGCTCGTAAATGGCAATCTCAATAAGATAAAAACGTCTGCAAGCCCTTGTACCCCAAGACCAATTGGTCTATGGCGCATGTTAGAATTTTTAGCCTCTATAACAGGATAGTAGTTTCTATCTATTACGCGGTTTAAATTTCTAGTCACCCTTTTTGTTACTTTAAACAATTCTTTGTGATCAAAGCTTTTGTTCTTAATGAACATGGGTAACGCAATAGATGCTAAGTTACATACCGCCACCTCATCAGGAGAGGTGTATTCCATAATCTCGGTACACAGGTTAGATGAACGAATGGTACCTAAATTTTTCTGGTTACTCTTACGGTTAGCTGCATCTTTATACAACATGTAAGGCGTACCGGTCTCTATTTGAGATTCCAATATTTTTTCCCAAAGGTCGCGGGCCTTTACGGTTTTTCTTCCTTTTCCTTCAGTTTCGTATTTGATGTAAAGCTCTTCAAATTCTTCACTATGGCGAGTAAACAGTCCTGGGCATTCGTTAGGGCACATCAATGTCCATTCTTCATTAGCCTCTACTCTTCTCATAAACAAATCGGAAATCCACATGGCATAGAAAAGATCACGTGCGCGCATTTCTTCTTTTCCATGGTTCTTTTTCAAATCTAAGAACGCATAGATATCTGCATGCCATGGTTCCATATAAATAGCAAAGCTACCTTTACGTTTCCCGCCACCTTGATCAACGTAGCGCGCAGTATCATTAAACACCTGAAGCATTGGCACAATACCATTAGATGTCCCGTTTGTACCAGCTATATAAGACCCTGTAGCTCGTATGTTATGAATAGACAAACCAATACCACCGGCAGATTGCGAAATCTTTGCCGTTTGCTTTAACGTGTCATAAATACCGTCTATACTATCATCTTTCATTGCTAATAAGAAGCAAGAAGACATTTGCGGTTTTGGTGTACCAGAGTTAAAAAGTGTTGGTGTAGCGTGTGTAAAATATTTTTTGGACATCAACTCATATGTCTCAATAGCCGAGTCTAAATCATTTAAGTGAATCCCTACAGAAACACGCATAAGCATATGCTGTGGACGCTCAGCAATCTTACCGTTTAGTTTTAGTAAATAGGAACGTTCTAAAGTTTTAAAGCCAAAATAGTCATATCCAAAATCTCTATTATAGATAATAGTTGAATCTAGTCTTTCCGCATTTTCAGAAATCACCTTAAAAACCTCATCAGATAATAAAGGAGCCTTTTTATTGGTACGTGGGTTTACGTACAAATAAAGGTCGGTCATAGTCTCAGAAAACGACTTCTTAGTATTCTTATGTAGGTTTGAAACCGAGATACGGGCAGCTAACTTAGCATAATCTGGATGTGTTGTAGTCATTGTGGCCGCAATTTCTGCCGCCAAATTATCTAGTTCAGATGTTGTTACCCCATCATAGAGTCCCTCTATAACACGCATTGCAACCTTTAACGGATCTACTAAGCCGTTAAGACCATAACACAATTTTCTTACTCGGGCTGTGATCTTATCGAACATGACCACTTCTTTTCTGCCGTCTCTTTTAACTACAAACATGTGAATACTTTTTTAGTGGGGTTAAACGTTTGGTTTGCTTAGGGTGAATTGTTAAAATTTTAACAATTCTAAAATAGGGGACAAGAATCCTTTCAAGAAAAAATTCTCTATAGTATACTTAAAAATCTGCGTCGAAGCTTATTTTCTGCGCGTTTTCGTCATTATCCTTATTCAGAATTCCAGCTTTTTGGTATTCAGAAACGCGTTTTTCAAAGAAATTGGTCTTTCCTTGAAGGGAAATCATATCCATAAAATCAAACGGATTAGTAGCGTTGTATACTCTATCGCACTCAAGTTCCACAAGAAGCCTGTCCGTTACAAATTCTAGATACTGTGTCATTAATTT
This sequence comes from Zobellia barbeyronii, assembly GCF_018603515.1. Lineage (GTDB taxonomy): Bacteria > Bacteroidota > Bacteroidia > Flavobacteriales > Flavobacteriaceae > Zobellia > Zobellia barbeyronii. Next base: position 1,073,205 of record NZ_JACATN010000001.1, on the reverse strand, counting down.
AGCATTCATCCCAATAAGACTAGCGGGAAGAGACTCAGTAATAAATTCTCTTTCTATATTTAAAGCATCCACCAAAATTGCTGTAATACGCTCTTTGGGAACTTTATTTATTAAATGTTTATTATGCAAGTGTACTGCATAATCACAGTGCATACCTTCATCTCTTGAGATTAGCTCATTAGAAAAAGTCAACCCAGGCAAAAGCCCTCTTTTCTTTAACCAGAAAATAGAACAGAATGCACCAGAAAAGAAAATACCCTCAACCGCGGCAAATGCAATTAATCTCTCTGCAAAACTTGGGGAATCAATCCAATTTAAGGCCCAATCCGCTTTTTTCTTAATAGCAGGAAAATTTTCAATGGCTTTAAAAAGTGTATTCTTCTCTTTCTCATCTTTCACATAAGTGTCGATTAAAAGGGAATATGTTTCAGAGTGAATGTTTTCCATCATAATCTGAAACCCGTAGAAAAACTTAGCCTCGGCATACTGTACCTCGCTAACAAAATTCTCGGCTAAATTCTCGTTTACGATACCATCGGAAGCTGCAAAAAAGGCTAATATGTGTTTAACAAAGTAACGCTCGTCATCACTTAATTTATTATTCCAATCATTTAAATCCTCACTAAGATCTATTTCCTCGGCAGTCCAAAAACACGCTTCGCATTTCTTGTACCACTCCCATAAATCATCATGTTTAATAGGAAAGATTACAAAGCGATCGTTATTTTCTTCTAAAATAGGCTCTAAGGCTACGGACATATTAAAGGGTTTGAGTGTTCAGAAGAAAATTCTTCCTTTGCGACGGAAACAAAGGTCGCAAAAAACCACTTGAATTTCATGTTGTTCAATCATTTCCGGCACAAAGTTTTTAACACAAATTGTTGAAATGTGGGCTGACATTGAATATACATGACCCTAACAGGGTTAGACACTTTACCCAAACTTTATATGAATGTTGAACATAAAAAATTAAACCAAAAAGTATGTTTTAAATATACTTTTTGGTTTAAATCAGAATTTTGGGATAAATAGAGTTTTTATCTAATCTATGTTCAATTATGGCTTGTAAACCAAAAAGTTAAAAGCAATATCCATAGATGTTTCATCCGTTGCATAAGTAGCAACAACAAGGTCCCCTCCAACGGAGCTTGCCTTGATAAAACCTAGAGTAGAGCTGTTAATGGTTAATTGTGTTGTATACCTTGTCCACAAATAATTTTCACCAATTATTTTGATACGATAATCGCCAAGTCCATTTTTTTCAACTGTAAAATTACCGCTACCAGTTGAAATATCACCATCTAACATGATAGTCCCATAGGCAATAGGAATTAAATTGGCATCACCTGTGCGGTTACTGTGAACTTCGCCCGCAGTTTTTATATTACCTGCAACATCTAATTTTTCTGATGGGTTTTCATTGCCAATACCCACATTCTCGTTTGAGGCTAATGTAAATTTTGGTTCCCCACCAATTGTTAAATGTAAATTCCCAGTAGTATTACCTCCTGCTGTTCCCATTTCAATATCCTTCTCGCCATTTGCCCCATACATTCCAATATAACCTATTCTACCACTCGATTTATTAAACCTTATCCAACCATTTCCGTCGCCTCTAGTAGATTCAATTAGAATTGGACTATCACTATTAGATACTATTTCTAATGGGGAACTTGGGGTTTCAGTACCGATGCCAACATTTCCACCATTAAAATGAATATTACTGCCATTTTCTGCCCAAAGAGAACTACTGCTACCAGAAGTGCCTCCAATCATCAAATTTCCATCAGCATCGGCCACGACATTACGCTCGCCTAGACCGGCCAACTCAGATGAGCGAATATCACCATCAACATGGAACTTTGCTGAAGGAGTAACTGTCCCAATACCAACATTTCCATCATTTGTAATAATCAATCGGCCAGTTCCATTTGTACCCAATCGAAGTGGCCCATTTTCTTGATTCGTAATTGTTGCCGTAAACCCTAAGCCTAGGTCATTTACCAAGCCAACATACATACCGTCATTTGCGCCATCTCCAGAATCTACTGTTGTATAAATAGAATTACTCTGATAACTATTGGTATGAATTTGATGTATTGCATTAGGATCCGTCAGACCAATACCGACATTTCCGCTATCAAAATAAATATCACCTCCATTTGCGTTCCAAAGAGAGCTTCCTCCACTTCCAACTTCATCGGTACCGGCAACCCATTTATTTGTTGTTCCGTCCCATTTGGCTACTTGACCATCTGCCGCACCCTCGAGTCCGCTTATATTCGTGCCATCACCTAAAAGTAATCCGCTTTCACCTGTAACATCAACATAATCATTTAAATCTACCGAGCCTGTGCCATCTTCAATACTCAATACATCACCAGTCATAATCAGACCTTGATTATCCGTATCCACCAATCCGCCTGAGGCCAATTCTTCAATTGCTGCCTGAGTATCAGCTGCGGCAAGACCTGTACCTGTATTGTCAAAAGGAACCTCTGAGGCATTCTGATCATCCGTACCTCCTGGCGGAATAATTGCGGATAGATCTATTGTAGATCCATCTGTAATACTCAGATCTGTTCCCAAAAGACTTATATCTTGTAATTCATTCGTTGGGTCGGCGTCCGCATCACTTCCACCACCACTTTTACTAACAAACTCATCCAAAGCATCTTGAACATTATCGGCTGTAAGCCCGGAATCTGTATTGTCATAAGGTACTTCAGATGCTATTTGAGCATCTCCGCCACCACTAAACAAACGATTGTCCACATACGTTTTAACGGCTCTTTGCGTAGGTAAAATACCGTTACTGTTCTCTACCAACGCACCATCATCAGATATTTCATTAACTTGATTACCAGAGTTAAGATTGAACCCACCTAAAATTCTCAAATCGCTTTTTATTTTTACTTCCCCAACATTTTTATTCTCGATGTCATTACCATTTGCCTTCCAAACATTATCACCTGATGCTATTGCAAAAGGTACGGCCATAAGTTCTGTAGTGCCTACCTCTGTGCCATTGAATGAAACTGCAACAAAGGCAGCCTCTCCCCACGGCAGATTACCGTAACTGCCTCCATTACTAACTCCACTTCCTATCTGTAAGTTAAAAACGCCATTGGCATCAGTAGTTACCAAATGACTTTCCTTGTATTGATCAGCTGCATCTACACTACCAAATTTTAGTGCTATACCAATATTCAGGGTTTCTTGTTCCAATAATTCATTTTCAGAATTACGAGCAACACCTTGGTAATTGATGAAATTTTTCTGTTGCGCCTGAACCATAAATGTTCCTAAAAACATAATGGTTAGGACTATAATTATTGAAACGTAGTTTTTTTTCATGGTTCTATTCTTTAATCAGTTTATACACATTGGTTTCGGAATTGCCTTCCAAAAAGAGCTTTAATACATATACACCTTTGGCCATATAGGCCATATCTATTTTGTATTCCAGTTTATTCTCTTCTATTTTCTGACTGAACACCCGTTGGCCATTTACAGCAAATAGCTCTATTCCCACCACCTTATTTTCACCTGTAAAAACGGTAACTTCTTCCACAACCGGGTTTGGGTAAACTAAAATATCCATAGGTTCTTCACCAAGACTTAGCGGAATTACCAAAATTCCTTTACCCGCCCAAAAACCTTGGTCTACAGAATTATCATCCGCTATCAGACCCACTACAGGTTCTCCAATAGTAAAACTCACGGATATATCTGTATTGCTCATTACACCACCCACATTGCTAATAACACTGCGCTCTATTGACTGAGCGAAAGAAAATGTGGTGTTTAGGATTAGAAAAAAGAGAAGTAGTTTTTTTTTCATTTTCGTTGGTTTTACTATTAATGCTCTTTTAAGGTTTCAGGTTAACGTCATGACCAACTTACTTCCTCTTCTTTTTAGAAATGAACACCTCTAATATTCCAAAATCCATTTGAATCGTTTTTGAGAAGTCTCTCATGATTTTATGAAAGACGAATATTATCAACAATATAACCTCCATACCTAGAAGGACTAAAGGGTGGATATATTTTGATAAAGAAAAAAGAGAATCAGAAAAAATCAACGCAGCGTTGACCAATAAGGCAGCGATTAGAACAATTGTAGTTTTCATATGCACAGGTTTAAAGTGATGCCATAATTTTAATCGGTTTCATTTTTCACGCTGCATACTTCAATGATAAAACCATCTAAAGTGGAAAGGGAAAACTGTTAGAGTAAGATTGAAGAAGAAAAAACTGAGTTTAATGACCAGATTGATAGCCTTCGACCAAAACCAAAGTCAAGGTACTAGCAACTGGTATTTTGAAGAACTAAAATTGTACAACTAGACCATACTACTGTATAAATTGTTAAAAAGAGAACATATATAGAGCGAATGATTAGCATTGAGTATTTAAGACCCCGTCGCTTGCAAAGGTATTTTAATGCTCTTAATTGTGAATTCCCAATTATCCGAAGTTTTATAACCCTTTTTTAAATTAGGGGGTTTGATGCCTCCATAGATACCGCCTGCAAAAACCGCCACTCCAACCAAAACATATGATAGATTCATTGCGAATCCTGACAACAGAGCAGATAGCACAAGAGTAACGGCGCCCGTATGGAAAAAAAATGCCTTAAGAAAAATAGTAAGTCCTAATGGATTTTTTCTTATTGTACTTATCTCGTTTAAGACAAGAATAACGCCATTTACCGCTATGGTATTTTGATCTAAAATGCTGAATTTACCTTCAAATTTTTCACCGATTTTAGTAATTACCTTTATTCTTTGGTGTTCTTTTAAAAACACTTCTTCACTGGTAATTTGATTTACAATACAAAATACTTTTTCTTGACAAAAGCTATTTTGGTAGATTGAAAGAAAGAATAGTATTAGAACAAATGTTTTCATTTGGTTTGTTTTTGGTGATTTGTAAAACGGGTATCTGTAATCTGCAGCTAAAATTCAGTTCTGGAGATACATGGCTGCCACTCTGCCCTAAAACAGAAAGTCCAAAACAACCTTTTTTTATTGTTGAATTCCAGCAAACCAGACCTCGTATTTTTTGCCCAAAATAGGCGCTGGACTTTCTTTTCCGTTTAGAGCGTTCATAAGTGCCATAACCCACATGTATAGCAATACAAAAATGCCGAATATGTTTATAATCCACCCTAGAATTGGTACCAGACCAATAATTCCCAATGACACCCCTGTAAGACAAAGCCCTACTGACTGCCGAATATGGTAACTCGCAAATTCTTGCTTTTTATCATTGTTCATTACAAAAGCGACCACCAAACCAATAATGGTTATATAAGATAGTATTGCCATTGTCTTGTCATTTTCACTTGTTGCAGCAGTGGTTTGAGCTGCATCTAATTTTGTATCTGTATTTTCCATTATTTCATCTTTTTAAACTATAAAAATTCAATTTTACTCAGCCATATCGGTCAGTTCCTCAAGTTTAAGCTTGCGCACCATGTCCCAAGTTTCTTCAGGAAGCATATCACTCGCATTTACGGTAACTAAAAACCTTTCTTTATAAGCAAACATCAATTGGGTGTGGTTAGACTTTTTCTTATAGGTCTGTTGCGCTTTTACACCATCTACCTCAACTGTTTGCTGATGCTTATATTCATCTTCGGTCTCCATTTCAAAATTACCCAGCAGTCCATAGCTTGTAGACATCATACTGCCCGTTGGGCCAGCACCGTCAATTACCATTACGCTGAACTTTCTTTTCTCCTCAGGTATTTTATATGTTCCCTCCACAGAGTTTACTTGGTACATGCCCGTTTGCCCAACTTTGAACCCGGTTCTTTCTAAGTCCCCCAAATTAGTAGGCAACCATCCTTTTAGTTGTTCATTGGTTAGCGGAATAGCATCTTTTAGTTTTTCTATTCTGCTCTCTACTTTTCTAGCTTCCTTTACAAAAGTGGTCGCGTTTGACACACCTTCCTTAGCTTTTGACAATTTATCTTTTACCTCACCTACACAAGAACCAAACATTATTAATAGCAGTATAAGTCCAATATTTTTGCATGAATTTTTCATGGTTGCTTATTTTATTGTCCTTATTGAGTGTCACAACTTTCTTTATCAATATCTGCCTTGGCTTCCTTAATCTCTTGATCAATTTCTGCCCTGCTTGTAGTTGGTATACAATCATAAATATCATCTAAGGCATCTAGATAAGCTTTGGCTGCACTTTTATAATCGGCGCAATTTTCTGCTGTGGGATTCTCACTATATTCCTGTGCAGCAGTAGACCAAGATTGCAATTCATCTGCATACCCTGCCGCCCAATTTCCTCCAAAGCAGTTTCCTGCGGGATTTAAAGGATTGTCTTTACTACAACCATAGGTTAACATAATGGCTACGCCGCAAACGGCTAAAAGAATTTGTCTCTTAAAATTTTTCATGATTCTTAATTTTATTTGTTAATCAATTGCATTTTGTAGTGTTTTCAAGTGGAAAATTCTTTGCACACAACGTTCTACACCAATTAATGTCTGAAACCAAAAAAGGTTAACATGCTGGTTGATTTTTTTCTGAAAAATAAAATTTTGGAGTAGTGAACTATCGAAACCATAGCGCATAAAAAAGCCAGAAAAATAATTTTCTGGCTTAGACAAACTTTAATACTGTATGATACCACCAAACCGTACGGTCCTTCTAATGTATCAAAATCGATTGGTACCAGAAAGGGTGCTGATTCAGGTAGTTCCCCCGAAACCTATAATCGGCAATCATTTCATCAACAAGTTGACTAAATGACCCAGAATGGTTGCATTAGGCGGACTAAACACGTTCTATTTCATAACATGTTGCCTAGAACCGTACCTTTTTGGGTTGGCAGTTTCATAAAATTGTAAGAGAGTTCCCCATATGTAGTTTTGTATAATTGTTGGTTTGGTATTTTTGTATATCTAATCTTGTACTATATTCAATATCGGTGATTACCAATTTGGGGGGTTGTAAAAATAAGCATTTTCTTAACACGGACTACCAAAGACCTCTATAATTATTGAATCTAACATCATCATCCGTAGATTGTTACAAACAACACACGCCCACCTTTAAATAACGATTAAACAACACCTCTATTGTAGGGTTATACTTTCTTTTCTTTGAGCTTCAAATTTTCTACTAACGTATACCATTCTGCCTTCTGTATTTTTAAAAGACAAATTCATACTTCCACTTATTAACTGTTGATTGAATTCTGTAATATTTAAAAAGCCCCTATATGTAAAATAGGGTTTCTCATCTAAATCGTTAATATTAATAAAACCAAATACGCCATTAAACCCGCTCAAAAGACTATTTGCACTTTTTACAACCTCATGCCTACCTATTACAGTATTTATATCCTTTGTAGGTTTGGAAATTACCATCTCAAAAAGTTGCTTGTTCTCCGCATAGTCAAAATCTGGTTTTAGTGCAATACTCGTAAATGAGACACCGCTCTTAGATACCACCGTATTAGATTCAAAAATTAAAGAACGTTCTAAAATACTAGCTATACTATCTGCTATTCCCACATTGTTTGACACATATGTATCCTCCAAAAAAGAGGAAGGTGACAACTTATGGTCTACTCCAGAATTCGAAAAAAAGAAAACCGAGAGTATTAGCCAAAACCCAACTTTGGTTGTATTGCTGAAAAACTGAAATAGTAAACCATACATAGCTACTAGTTTTTAGGTTTCTGTATTGACACTTGTTGGCCTACGAACTGCTCTGCGACTACTAAATCGTTGTTCAATTCTTTAATCTCTTTTGTGTTGGTCAAAGCCGCCGCTACTATGGTAACAATCAGTAAAGCGAACATGAATAGACATTTTTTCATTGCTAATGTTATTTAGTTTTACCTTTTTGGAATCTGTTATAAAAACCCTGGGGAAACATTAATAACCGTCATACATTCATGAGGCTAAAGTAATGTTGAACATCCCGCAATTATCGTTGTATTGTATAAATGGTCTACTTTCCTGTATAAATGGCAAATACCTTATTTCACAAGGCCTCATACGAGTTTAAAATGCTTATTTCATTACAAATAAACCTAGAGACGTTTCTCCCGAAAGCCTTCATAACCGTTTTTACCACTTTTTATACCAAACACACTATAATTATATCCATCGGTACATGTTTATAATCATAAAACATGCCATACCGTTAAATTTGTTTAATTTACCTTAAAGTATTGTTCTATGATAGAAGCCGTAATCGTTGATGATGAAATCAAAGCCTTGCAAAGCCTTTCTTGGGAATTGACCAATTTTAGCGATGAAATAAAGGTGGAGGCTTCTTTTACAGACCCCTTTGAGGCATTAACTTATTTGGAGAAAAATACACCAGATTGTCTTTTCCTGGATATTGAAATGCCAACGATGGATGGTTTTCAGTTTATTCAAAAATTGACCAACAAAAATTTTCCTGTTGTAATCACGACCGCATATAACCAATATGCCATAAAAGCCTTGAAGAATGAGGCTATAGATTATCTTCTTAAACCTATTGATACGGATGACCTTAGAGAAACCATCGTAAAAATCAGGAAACACAATGCTAAAAACTTTACAGCAGAACGATTAGAAAGATTATTGTTGAATTTCAACTCCAACGCAAAACATAAAAAAATAACCTTCAATACTGACGGTAAATTAGTGTTCCTAGATAGCGATGAGATTTTATATGCTGAGTCCGATGGAAACTATAGCACTATTTTTTTAGCCGATGGACACAAGATTGTACTTACAAAAAAACTAAAAGAGGTAAACGAGTTATTACCAGCCGATTCTTTTTTTAGAATTCACAATTCATATATTATCAACCTAACCAAAATAAAAGAGTTTTTGAAAACCGATGGCTATGTTATTTTGGAATCTAACCATAAGATTCCTGTTTCCAGACAAAAGAAATCAGATTTTTTAGATATGCTCTAAACTAATTAATGAGTCCTAAACTCAAAAATAAAAAGTCCTACATTTTAAAATACCCAATTGCTTTGGGCAAATTGTGTATACTTCTATTTAGCTTTTTATATCTAGCTACGGTTAATGCCCAAACCATACCCACATCTTTTAAAAAAACGGTGGACAGCCTTATAACTGTAGCTCCGACCAACTATTTAGATATTCACCCAGTGATGCGAAAATATAAGACGGATACCCTTCTTATGCGTTATTTCTCTACGGCTTCACTAAACAAAGAATACACTTCAGGTCAAATTTATTCTTATAACGAACTAGGCAGGGCTTACCGAAATAAATCTCAGTACGTACATGCGGTTGAATTGCATAAAAAAGCGTTGCAAATTGCCAACAAAACGAACCATATTGAGTTTAAAGTGGCTAGCTTAAATGATCTAGGTGTTGTTTACCGTAGAATATCTTCCATACGAAAGGCAATGGATTATAACCAACAGGCGATAGAGCTTGCTGAGACCGTTAAAAAGGAGGACCGGTCCAAGAATCTACAAAAAAGTATTAACGTATCTCTAAATTCCATTGGTAACCTATATAGTAGGCTTAATCAATATAATCAGGCTATAGATTATTTTAAACGGTCCTTGGTTTTGGAAACCGAACTAGGCAATACCTTGGGCATGGCAATTAATTATGGAAATATAGGAAAATGCCAGGAATCCTTAGGTGAATTAGACCAGGCATTAGAGAATTACCGCACGTCGTTAGCCTATAATGAGCAAATTAATAACGATACAGGCCGGGTTATTTGCAAAACAAACATAGCAAGCGTATACCTAAAGAAAGGCCGTATAAACGAGGCCGAGAAACTTTTGTTACCAACACTGCCTACTGCTAAAAGAATAGGTGACGGCTTTCTTGTATCTCCTATATATATTAATCTCGGCTGGGGAAAGATGGTAAACGGAGACTATGCAGATGCCAAAAAGAATATTTTAGAAGGACTACGTGTGGCTGAAAAATTTAATATTAGAAACGAGTCCGCTCGGGCAAGTAACTTATTAACAGACCTATACCAGAAAACTGGTGATTACAAAAAAGCACTTGAATACAATATAAAAGCAACAGAACTTGAAAAAGAAATCGTAAGTGAAAATACCGTTCGCTACGTAAACGATATCACCTATAGATATGATTCTGAGAAGAAAAATAGCGAAATTCAAATATTGGCCAAAGAGAAGGAAGCGGTCCAAACAAAACTCCGTAATAGTTACACAACCCTTCTTATTGGCAGTATTGCTCTAGCATTGTTAGCGGGTATTTTTTATATCCTCTACAGACAATATCAACTTAAGAATGAAAAAAAGGTATTGACTTTGGAACAGAGTATGTTGCGTAGCCAAATGAATCCTCATTTTTTATTCAACTCTCTCAATTCCATTAAATTATACATCATAAATAACGAACAAAAGAATGCTGTTCACTATCTAAATAAATTCTCAAAACTGGTACGGAAGATTCTAGAATCCTCATCCATGCGAGAAATTCCCTTGGCCGAAGAATTAGAAACTGTAGACCTCTATATGAATATAGAAAACATCCGTTTTTCGAACGAGATAGATTTTAAAATTCGTGTTGATGAAAATATAGATACTCACACCGTAAAAATTCCATCATTAATTTTACAACCATTCCTTGAAAATGCCATATGGCATGGACTCTCTCCTAAAAAAGGTGAGAAAATTATTGACCTACACATTACAAAAGACAAACAAGATTTTATTCATATCGCCATATCGGATAATGGCGTAGGAAGGGTGATGGCCGATAAAATAAAAAGAAATAAAGTCTTAAAACGAAAGTCCGTTGGTATTGAAATTACCAAAGAGCGACTTGCCAATTTCTCAAAAGATCTTCAAAACTCATTTGAAGTAGAAATTGTGGACCTATACGATGAAAACCAAAAACCTTTGGGAACCAAAGTAATACTACACATCCCTACTGTTTAGTATGCTCTATAGCTACTTGTTCTAATTCTTTATACCAAGCTTCACCAAACTTTCTTATCAGCGCTTCCTTTACAAACTTATATATTGGCACTTTAAGTTCATCTCCCAAAGCACAGGCAGGATCACAGATGCTCCACTTATGGTAATTAACAGCGGTAAGTTCTGTGTACTCCCGTATACGAACAGGATACAGGTGGCATGAAACGGGTTTCTTCCACTTTACGGCACCTTGGTTATAGGCCTCTTCAATACCGCATTTAGCAGTTCCATTATCAGAAAAGATAACATAAGCACACTCACTATTGTTCACCAAGGGGGTTTCCCATTCACCGTCATCTCCCTTAACGAAAGCTCCTTGCTCCTCAATAGCATCAATTCCTTCTTTTCTTAAAAATGGTTTTACTTTACTATAGATATCTACAATAATTTCAGTTTCCTTTTCTTCCAATGGTGCTCCAGCATTCCCATCTATACAGCATTGGCCTTTGCAAGCCGAAATGTTACAGAGAAAATCCTTTTCTATAATTTCTTCTGATACTATGGTATTACCTAATTGAAACATACTGCGGGTTTAGAACCGCAAAGATACTTTTTAAAGCGCATTTTTACGTGCAAATTAATTACATATCTATGCTTCCTATCGGTTTAATTAAATGTAATTTTGCGAAAAATTTTGAGGTATGGACATACAATTCGATTTACGGGAAATTGCGACCGCTACTATGGTACTCTTTGCGGTTATTGATATTTTAGGAAGTATTCCAATAATTATAGGGTTACGGAAAAAAGTAGGGCATATAGAATCTGAAAAGGCTTCTTTTGTTTCATTGGTTATAATGATTGCCTTTCTTTTTGTTGGTCAAAAAATACTGAAACTAATTGGTATAGATGTGTATTCCTTTGCTGTAGCAGGGTCGTTCATTCTCTTCTTTCTTGCTTTGGAAATGATATTAGGCATCACCCTCTACAAAGAAGATGAGCCAGAAAGTGCCTCTATAGTTCCTATTGCCTTTCCATTAATTGCGGGTGCAGGTACACTAACGGCGTTGCTTTCTTTAAGAGCTGAATTTCGAGTAGAAAATATTATTGTTGCCATCACCTTAAACACTATTTTTGTATATCTAGTTCTAAAATCCTCAAGAAGGATAGAAAAAGTACTAGGTAAAAACGGACTTAACGTTATAAGAAAGGTTTTTGGGGTTATTCTATTGGCCATTGCAGTAAAACTATTCGCAGCGAACGTTAACGAGTTATTCTAGTATAATCAACAGGCTATACACTCCAATTTTATAAACCTGTAAAAAATATAAAAATGAATAAGACACTAACTATTATCATAGTCATAGCAGCCATTGCACTTATCGCTTATAATGTAACGATGATTGATTTTGAGAATCCTTTTAATGGAGATAGCACTATTGCCTTAATTGGTATTGTGGCTTCACTTTGTGCTATAATGCTCATTTTGATTTTTAGAACAAGTAAAAAAATACAAAAAAAAGTAGAACAACGTAATTAGTTATTGCTCTCTATAACTTCGGCTTCTTTTTGCTCCAAAACAGGGTTATCCAACTTTAGCACCTCCTGTAACATTTTATCTTCGGCGCTTTTAATTTGGGCGTGTACATTAGCTCCAAACAACTGTTCTGACAGTGCGGCTTTTAGGTAAAGCTTAATACTATCCTCATATTCATAGAAATTCATTCTTAAATTTCTTTGAACTGAATAATCTACAAATTTTTCAAAAAGAATATCGTCTACTTTAAAATCTGTAACGAACTCTTTCTTGGTGTATGAATTGTATCGTTTTCTATCGTCATCCAAATGCTCAAAAATAAAGTAAGAAAGCCATCCAAAACTATCCATACTTTCTACAGCTTCTTCCTCATTAGAACCTATTGGAACAAACACATCCGGGATTATTCCGCCCCCACCGTAAACTACCTTGCCTTTAGGTGTTGTGAACTTCAAGGAATCGGCCACTTTTATGCTATCTACAGTAACTAATTCACCACTATGGTATCTATCTGTGAATGTCTTGTAGTAATCTTCATTTCCGTTTTCATATGACTTCTGAATACTTCTACCTGTAGGGGTATAATATCTAGAAACCGTAAGACGTATTGCAGAGCCATCTCCTAACTCCATCTCTCGCTGCACTAAACCTTTACCAAATGAACGACGACCAACTATAGTACCAATATCATTGTCTTGTAAAGCCCCTGCTATTATTTCACTTGCAGATGCAGACCTTTCATTGATTAATACATAAATAGGTTTATCCTCAAACTTCCCTTTTGAGGTAGCATATATCTTATTGATGTTTCCTTTTTTATTCTTCGTAAACAGAATAAGTTTTCCATCTTTTAGAAACTCGTCTGCCATTTGCTCCGCAACACCCAAGTAACCTCCAGGGTTATCTCTTAAGTCTAAGGTTAACTTAGTAGCTCCTTGTTTAATTAATTCTGATAGTGCGGATTTAAACTCCCTATACGTAGACTCTGCAAACCGATTCACCTTAATATAGGCCATATCATCCGTTAGCATATAGTATGCCTCTACGCTTTTTATAGGCACAATATCTCTTTTTACGCTGACCGTGAATGTTTTATTTTCTGATTTCCTAAAGACTTTCAACTTTACAGAACTGCCTTTTTCTCCTTTCAACTTACCTACAATGTCTTCGCTGGCCAAGTCTTTACCATATAGTGTGTCATTATTGGCCATTAAAATGCGATCTCCCGCTTTTATTCCTTTTAAATAGCTAGGACCTTTAGGTACCGTTCTAATTACTGAAATTGTGTCTTTATACGGGTAAAAGTTAATGCCGATACCTACAAAATCGCCTTTCATATTCTCAGAAACCCGGTCCATTTCGTTTTTAGGAATATAAACGGAATGTGGGTCTAATTTCTCAAGAATCTGATTAACGGTTACGTCTACAATACTATCCGTATCAATATCATCTACATACTCATAATCTATATAATCTATGAGTCTATTGAGTTTGTCTTTTTTAGAATTGGTAGTAAAGAGTTTTTCCGGGGAATCTGCAAAATGCAATTTCCCTCCAACAAAAATACCTAGCGCAAGTGCTGCAGCTATTACGGTAGGCCATATGTAGTTTTGTTGTTTCTTCATAATTATTTTGACTCGTCTACCGCAGATTCAATTTCCGGTAAATGCACTAATTCTATATCGGCACGTTCTAAAAACTGTAATCCAGAATCGTCCTTGTAAGCTCTTTTATATACTACTCGTTTTATACCTGACTGGTGTATTAATTTACTACATTCTCTACATGGAGAAAGTGTAATATAAAGCGTTGCTCCCTCACATGACTGGGTTGAAGAGGCTACTTTACTTATTGCATTTGCTTCCGCATGCAAAACATACCATTTGGTATATCCCTCATCGTCTTCACAAATGTTTTCAAAACCTGTTGGTGTACCATTGTACCCATCAGATATAATCATCCTATCTTTTACGATTATTGCGCCAACCTGTTTACGTTGGCAATACGATAGTTTACCCCACTCCTGGGCCATGCGTAAATATGCCTTATCGTATTTTTCTTGTTTTGACTTTTTCATGTAATGCGAAGATACAACAATAGACATATGTGCTAATTATCTTACCTGCAATACAACTAAGATACCTGCTTTCAAAAAGCCCAACAATATTTAGGGGTTAATTTTAAGTGAAAATAAATTAGTTACTAAAGCGGAAACGTATGAACGAGCATTGGTATTGTTAGAAGTATAATTAAAATTGAGGTAATTACGACGAACAGCACTTTCTTTACTTTCGTAGCAGCAATTACAGCCCAACTCACCGATAAAACGGACAAAACTATGGTAACTTGTGAAATTTCAATACCTGTAGCAAAGCCCAGAAGAGGTGTTAATTTATTATCCTCTTCTGCCATTAGCATTCTAAAGTAATTACTAAAACCAAACCCGTGAATGAGACCAAAAACCAACGTAGCCAGCACATGACCCTGCATATTTTGAGTAGTTGCCGTTTTACGCATGTATAAGAGATTAAAGCTAGCCGTCATCATTATAGTCACGGGAATCAAAAATTCAATAAGGCTAACATCTACCGTTACTGCACCATAGGCACTCAAGGCGAGTGATAAGCAGTGGGCAATAGTAAATACCGTTGCCAACACAACTACTTTTTTCCAAGTCTTAAAAGAAAAGGGAATGGCCAATGCCGTTAAAAATAGAATATGGTCATATGCACTGAAATCTAGCACATGCTCCAAACCCATCTGTATATAGAAAAAGAATTCTTGCATTTTGAATAGCTTTTTAAAGCGATGAAAGAACTAAAAATACCCTTGTCCGCATGTTTAACTACAGGCCTCTTTCGGACTGAATTTCTTCATAGGCTTTTTGTACTTCCTTAAATTTTTCTTCGGCACCTTTCTTAATAGCTTCGTTTTCAGTATTCACGCGGTCTGGATGGTATTTCTTGGCCATCGTACGATACGCCTTCTTCACTTCGTCATTACTTGCCGACTTTTCAATATCTAGAATTTTATATGCATTGTTGACCGATTTGATGAACATGGCCTTAATACTCTCAAAATCTCTAAGGTTAACTCGTAAATAACCTGCAATTTCACGAATCTTATTAATTTCCGGATTACTTACAGAACCATCTGCTTGTGCAATACCGAATAAAAAGTGAAGCAACTGCAAACGAACTTCATACCTAGTACGCTGATTCAGAAACGTACAGATACGCTGGGCAGAAATCTCATGCTTCTTATTGATTTCATTAAAAGTTCTGAAAATGGCATTAGCCTTGTCCTTACCATAAGTGCTAACAAAATATTGCCGCACATAGTCCATTTCACGCTGGCTTACCGTGCCATCTGCCTTAATTACTATAGAGCATAAAGACAGTAAATTCAGCTCAAAATCTGCCGGCGTTACTTTCTGACGCGTCATATCACCAAAAACAGACTGCGCTCCTCCACCACCACTAATCTTAAGACCATCAATAAAGCTACCTATCAAGTATCCCAAAATTGCTCCTGGAAACCTAAAAAAATAATACCCTGCGATGGCCGCGAACCATTTAATCATGCCTTTTCTAAATTTGGGCAAAGATATTAAAAGCGCTTAGAACTAAGCTTCTAAAAAAACAGAGAGGCGATTAAAGAATGATCGTTGCCAAATACCGCCATCAACAGCACCTATTTTAGACCTTTTCGCTAACGAAAAGTTAAGTATATCAACTAAACGAGACAAATTAAGTATCTTTGTTAACTATCATAAAATATAAAAATATGTATCCCGCAGAATTGGTAAAACCTATGAGACAAGACTTGGCATCAGCTGGGTTTGAAGAATTACATACATCAGAAGCAGTCGAAAATGCAATCAAAAAAGAAGGTACTACTTTAGTTGTAGTAAATTCTGTTTGTGGTTGTGCAGCGGCAAACGCTAGACCTGCGGCAAAATTAAGTTTACACAACGCAAAGAAACCTGACCATATCGTTACGGTTTTTGCAGGTGTTGATATTGAAGCCGTAAATACAGCTAGAAACCTTATGATTCCTTTTCCTCCATCATCGCCAAGTATGGCTCTTTTTAAAGATGGCGAATTGGTTCATATGATTGAGCGTCACCACATTGAAGGTAGACCAGCAGAATTGATTGCTGAGAACCTTGTTGGTGCCTACGAGGAGTTCTGCTAGAACTGTTTAAACACTTCTCTTAATAAGAGAGTATAAAAGAATACAAAAAACCGCTTCCCTGTGAAGCGGTTTTTTATTTTTGTACTATGCAAAAGCTATTGGCATACCCACTTACTTTCATTTACATAATTTTCTTTGGATTATGTCTTTTGGTATTTCACCCTATTCAATGGGTCTGTTTTAATATTTTTGGGTATAATGCCCATAGGATGAGCGTAGCCTTCCTTAATCTATCTCTTATGCGGTGTACGCATATATTGGGTACCACTTATGACTTTAATAACCCATATGATATTCCAACAGATAGGCCTTTAATCATTGTTCCAAATCACCAGAGTATGCATGACATACCGCCTATTGTATGGTTCATGAGAAAACATCACCCAAAATTTGTCAGCAAAAAGGAACTTGGCAAAGGCATACCTAGTGTTTCGTATAATCTACGTCACGGAGGTTCTGTTCTTATTGATAGGAATGATAGTAGACAAGCTCTCTCCGAAATTGCAAAACTGGGCCGTTATATAGAAGAGCATAAAAGAAGTGCCGTCATATTTCCTGAAGGAACAAGGAGTCGCACTGGTCATCCTAAACCTTTTAAGGCAACTGGGCTTAAACTACTTATGAAAAATTCACCTTCTGCTTTAGTAGTTCCTATAAGTATTAATAATTCATGGAAAATGCTCAAATACGGGAAGTTTCCAAATGGCATTGGCAACCACATTACCTTTCAAGTACACGAGCCCATTGAAGTCAATTCCAATTTTGATGCTGTTTTAGCTGAAACCGAACAAAAAGTTATCTCAGGTATCACCTCTTTCAAATCAAAATAATGACAGACACCGAAATAGTAGAGCAGACCATTGCTTTTGTAAAAGAAACTTTAAAAGGAGCCGAAGGAGGGCACGATTGGTTGCATATAGAACGAGTTTTTAAAAATACGCTCTTAATAGCAAAAGAAGAGAAAGTAGACAAATTGGTCGTTAGCCTTGGCGCCCTATTACATGATATAGCAGATGCAAAATTCAATAATGGTGATGAGACTGTAGGGCCAAAACTCGCACAACAATTTTTGGGCGATTTAAAGGTGAACGAAGAGACTATTAACCACGTCATTAAGATTATTGAAAATATCTCTTTTAAAAATTCACTTGAAAAAACTGAGGAAGAGAAATTTTCATCTTTAGAACTAGAGGTTGTTCAAGATGCAGACCGGCTAGATGCTTTAGGTGCTATTGGCATTGCTAGAGCTTTTAACTACGGTGGATTCAAAAATAGAGAGCTTTATAACCCTGAAATTGCTCCCAATTTAAAAATGAGCAAAGAGGAGTATAAAAAATCCAGCGCTCCTACGCTTAATCACTTTTATGAAAAGCTGCTTCTACTTAAGAATAAAATGAATACCAAAACTGGCACAAAGTTGGCCGAAGAACGTCACCAATATATGGTAGATTTCCTTAAACAATTTTACAAAGAATGGGACCCACTAGTGTCAAACACAGGGTTCACACTTTAACCTGCTAAAAATCACATCTGCGACCTCACTTTTTTTTGTACCTTCAAGTTCAGAACCTTAATCCAATTTTTGAAGATGCAAAGAAGAAAATTTATCAAGAATGCCGCAGCGGCCTCTGCCGTATTTTCCATCGTACCAAGTTTTGTTATGGGCAAGAACCATGTTGCACCTAGTGACACCCTTTATGTGGGCGCTTTTGGTGTTGGTGGTCGTGGATCGGGAGTTATGCAAGGGCTAGACGGAACCGGTAAAGTAAAATTTGTGACACTCTGTGATGTTGACGACAGAAGAGCGGCTGACACTTATAAAAAATATCCGAAGGCAAAAAGATACAAGGATTATAGAAAGGTCTATGATAAGCACCTCAGCGAAATAGATGCGATTATGGTGGCAACACCAGATCATATGCACGCTTCTATTGCACTGCCTTTTATGCGTGAAAAGAAACATGCCTATGTTGAAAAGCCGTTGACGCATAATATCAACGAAGCACGAATGATGACCCAAGTTGCCAAAGAACATGGCATTGTAACTCAAATGGGGAACCAAGGAGCTTCTAGTGACGGTAGCCGTGAAGCAAAAGAATGGATAGATTCTGGAATTATCGGAAAAGTATATAAAGTAGATTGCTGGACCAACCGTCCAGTATGGCCACAAGGTGTTCCTGCACCTACGGAGAAACAACCTATTCCCAAAGGTCTTGATTGGGACCTATGGTTAGGAGTTGCTGCACAACGTGATTACAATGAAGCCTATCTTCCTTTTAAATGGAGAGGTTTCTGGGATTTTGGAACTGGAGCCCTTGGCGACATGGGATGCCACATTATGGAAACCCCTTTTAGCGTACTTAACTTAGGATATCCCACCGAAGCTGAAGCTAGCTGTACTACCAATTGGGTTGGCGATTTTGTGGAAGCTGATTATAGTGAATCATGTCCTGCATCTTCAATCGTAAGGTTAAAATTCAACACGGAACAACATGGTGATATTGCACTAAACTGGTATGATGGCGGACTTATGCCTGATTTACCGGATGAATTGGCAGATGGCGAAACTATTGGTGATGGTGGTGGTGGTTCTGTCTTTTACGGAACCAAAGGTATTTTAGTTACGGACACCTACTCACGAAACGCAAGATTACTACCAAGCCAAAACATGGATATGTTTAAAGCGCCTACGCCTTATTTAGGTAGAATTGATGGTGATGTAGATGGTCACCAGAGAAACTTTGTAGAAGGTTGCTTAAATGGCACTGAGACCTCATCAGACTTCAAAAGATCAGGACCTTTAACGGAAGCTGTATTAATGGGCAACTTGGCCATTAAAGCATTTCAGTACAAAAAACTGAAAGCTGGCAAAAAAATAGGGGACTGGGATCCTTTTGAATACCCTGGAAGAAGAAAAATTCTTTGGGATGGCGCCAATATGAATGTTACCAACTGGGACCTTGCCAACGACTGGGTTAAAGGCAAGTATCGTAAAGGTTGGGAATTGAAATAAAGTAAGCTATTTATTGAAATTGTTTCTTTTAAGTTGAAACAAAAAAAGTCCCGTATTGCTACGGGACTTTTTACTTAGAACGGATTATCAAAACCATTCTCGGTATATATTATTACTAAATATCAATTACTTTTTTGCTGGTAACTCACGAGTTAACCAACCTCTTTTGTTTGCTGTTGCAATAGCATATGGAGTAATCCAGAACAACCCAAAAGTGAATAGGATACTATATGAATATGCCCAAAAAGATTCTTTAAAATTATATCGTTTTGCATAAAACAATACTGGGAATGTTGACAATATCAATATGCTAAAAAGCGTAGAGCTTAAGAACAAAAGTGGGTGGGTCAAAATAAAGAAAAACATAAAGAACAAGAATGGGTAGCTCATTAATATTTTAATGGATTGGCTTATGAACAACAACCTTGGTCCAAATTTTGATCCTTTTCTAAAGTTTGTAAATACATACTTAGACATTTCAATGTTTTCACGAACATTACTTCTACCCCATCTAATGAACATTTTGTAAAGACCAGTATACTGCTCAGGAACATTAGTATAAGCATATGCGTTTCTTTGAAACAAAACATGATATCCTTGTTTCAAAATCATGTTTGTCATAGCGCGATCCTCTCCAATATCTGAAGGCTGCCCCATAAAAGTTTGATTTATCCACTGGTCTAAACAGTTAAAAACAGCAGTTCTACGGTAAGCTGCTAAAGCTCCCGGAGTACATAATACTGAGTTTAAAGAACTTTCAGCAGATCTTACGAATTCAAAACTCATAACAAAACTCACATCCAACATTTTTGGAAGTAATGCCTTTTCGTTATTAAGAACACGAATGTTTCCAGCAACCGCTCCACAGTTTTCGTTTACCACAAATGGGCTAACCAAATTACGTAGCGTATCCTTGTCTACTATAGAATCGCTATCTACAGTTACAAAAATTTCACCTTTACCTTCATTAAATCCTCTATATAGACCATGGCGTTTCCCCATGTTTTTTGGTTGTTGAAAAATCGTTACACGATCACCCAAAACCTTTTTTGCTTCTTTCATCCAATGCCAAGTGTCATCCTTACTACCATCGTCAATAGATAATAACTCTAACTTTTCATGTGGAAAATCACTCTCAGCCAAACTAATTAAAGTATCATATACTTGTTTGCCTTCGTTGTAAGCTGGTACAATAACTGTAACCGTTGGTAATTCTTCATTTGAAACAGACTTGATTGCCTTATATCTGAAATATCTATAAATGATAAAAAGAAAAAATACTGCTTTAAAAACAAAAAGACTGATGGCCAAATACATAAATGCCTGACCGAAGTAAGAAGTAGAACGCTCTAAGTTAAACTCAGTTAAATCACTTCTTAAAATATAAGACATATAAGCTGCACCTATCATTAGGACAAAAGTGCTTCCCATAACAAAAATGCCCCAGGCATTGGCAGTCTCTATAAAAACTTTGAATTTGTGAACTAAGCCTCTTTTAGGAGAAGCTGGTATGTTTAATGTGGTATTTTGTTTCATATAATGGTATTTGATATTGATGTTCTGAACCTGTTATACGTCATCTAATCCCTTTCGGATGTTTACTTGATATTAATTTAACATGCTCAAAAAACCCTAAGATTATGAGGATACCAGCCATTACACCTCCCTGGGCAGTTATTAATAATATCAGTATCTAAAATTTACGGATCTCAGAATTTTTAGAAGGCATTGATGAGATTACACTAAAAATAGATTAACCTCATTTATGTGACAATAATCTATAAAAAGCCCATTATGTGAAAGTTACCTACTGATGGCTTGCCAACTAATGAGGAAAGACAAATACCGTGAAGATTTAGAATTAAAGCAGGAAATGGGTGCAATAAAGAACCTATTAAAGGATAGCTATCAAAAAAATCGTAGTTGCCCATCTTTAAATTGCTCATGCAATTCATGGTTGAGCGGAGGAAAAGACTTGTTCTTAAAATAAGTGTGCCGCGCCAGACGCACCAAATCATGAATTTGTGTAGCAATCTTACCTTCACCTTTACTGCGAACACCAAACCGACTATCGTTTAAAGAGCCTCCATGGCATTCTTCAATTTGATGTAACACTTTGTCCGCTTTGTCCGGTAAGGCTTTATGAATCCAATCAGTAAAAACTTGACCAATTGCGCCATTGAGACGGACAACAGTAAAAGCGAATGATTTTGCACCATTATCAGAAACGGCTTTTGCCAAATTCATAATCTCATGGCTATTGATTCCTGGTATTATGGGAGCCAACATAGCATTTACGGGAATATTATTTTCAGATAATATGCGAATAGTTTCCAATCGCTTTTTAATGGTAGTAGTTCTGGGTTCAAGAATTCGTCTGGTTTCTTCGGATAAGGAGGTTACCGAAACATTAACCCCAATCAATCGGTCTTTGGCTAGTTCCTTTAAGATATCCAAATCGCGGAGTACCAGAGCATTTTTTGTTATGATGCCAACGGGATGTTTGTACTTCAGAAAAATCTTGAGACAATCACGGGTAATTTCAAACTTTTTCTCTGCTGGTTGATAACAGTCCGTATTGCCTGAAAGCACAATGGTTCTCGCTTCCCAGCGTTTACTCTTCAATTTAGTCTCTAGTAATTTGGCAGAATCCTTCTTAATTAAAATCTTTCGCTCAAAATCCAATCCGGCACTATAGCCCCAAAATTCATGGGTATTACGAGCGTAGCAATAAATACAACCATGTTCACAACCTTGATAAGGATTCATGGAATACTGCATACCAACATCTGGGCTGGTCACTTTATTGACTATTGTCTTTGGAAAAATAGGAATGTACTGCGTTTTGTTCCTATCTGCCTTCTCTCCTTCTATGCGGCAAAATTCAAGAAAATCGTCTCGGGTTTCATAGACGTTTTGAAGAAATTTATTGTGAATGTTTTGTTGCGCACCACAGCCCTTTATATATGATTCAGATTTCAATTGAATGGATTTATTCCAAATTTATGGAAATAATCCAATATTGAATAGAGACTATTGCTATTTAACAGTCACTTCTACCAATTGCTTTTTTGTTCCACGTTTGGCATAAAACAAAAGGTGGTCAGAAGCATCATCTATGAAAGGTCTAGATACCATGATAGGTAATCTCACATCTTTATCGTCAATCAATTTCTTGTAAGAAAGGTCGCCGGAGCCATCCACTTTAATAACGAACATGTTAGGGTTCCTGCTAAACCCTTGTTTGAACAAGATTCGCTCCTTGCTCATTTTCTGCGGATTTTCACCAGAATTAATGAAGAAGTACATGTCTTCACCCTCGCCATAAGCTGTATAGGAAGCGTAAGAAGCATCACCTTGGGTTACCTCTGCCTTATTGATGTTACGAGCCCATTCCATTGCTCCCGAAGCATTCAGCTTTGCTAACACAATATCATTGTAATGAAAACGATCTACTTTTTTGGTAGCTCCTGATCCAATGTCTTGTCCGGCTGTTACAAAATACTCTTCGGCACTGAAGAGAATATCATTGTTAGGCGTAATATGAACGCTCTTAAAAATAAGGTTCTTGATTTCAGCATCTACCTCACGACCAAATTTATCCAACATAAACTGATCTGAAAATGGATTGTATTTTTTCGCTTTAATAGCCAATGAATTAGCATCCAAATTAAAATAAACTAAACCATTGTATCTGTTATCTTTTCTATCTGCATAGAAACCTACCACTTTCATATCGTTACCCGACAATACTGGTTTTAAGGATTCTGAAAACCGTCCGGCATCTGCAAATTCTTGGGTTTTATAACCGTCTTGGGTAATACGAACCAATTCATATTGAAATCTTCTCTCCTTTACGTCAAACCTTCTTTTCTTAAAAAAGGCTTTCCCCATTAAGTACAATTCCTTTAAATCTTTTGAAACTTCAATATTTTCAAAAGCATAGTTCTTTTCCTCAATATTGGCGCTAAAATCATAGTCCAACTGAAGTTTTAAATCTGTTCCATAAAGATAGATATGATATTTCTCTTCTTTCCCTTCCCTGTGGTGAACCGTTACTGCAAAAGCAGACCTGTCATCATTAAAATGAGTTGCTGTTGAAAATCCGTTGCCAAATTTTTGATTGTATTTACTAACTGCAAGCGGATTTATGACTTCTTTGGAAGGAATAGAAAGCAACTTTCTTTCGGTAAAATTAAACTCGTCCAAAGGACTCTGGTGCACTACATAGTTATAGGCCTCGTCTTTGTGATCATAAACCAACTCTAACAAATAAAGCTGACCATTTTTCACAAAACCGTCTACCATATGTTTACCGGCATATTTATAATTATAGTCGGCTACCAAATTAAGTTCGGTATCATAAACTTCAATAAAATGGCCTTTTGCCCTTAGCGGCATACCACCATAATACGTTCGTACCAGTACGGTCTGTTCTTTAGCGGAACGGTCTATTGCCAATACGGTAGAATATTTATACCTATCGGAATAATTCTCTCCAAGCTTATAGTCTACAGGAATATCCTGTGCATTTGAAAAAGTTAGGGTAGCCAAAAACAGCAGTGCTATTAGGCTTCTTCGGGTTCGCATAAGTAGGTTTTAAGCGGACATGTTACTCGCCAGGAAAATTGGCCTTCCGCTTTTCTAAAAAGGCGGAGGTACCTTCCTTAAAGTCCTCGGTACCAAAACAAGCACCAAAAGCCTTTATTTCTTCATCATATCCATTACTGTTCTTAAAACCCGCATTTACCGCTTTTATTGCATAACTGAGCGCAACAGGGGAGTTATTCGATATCTTACTTGCCAACTTCTGACAAAACCCAATTAGCTCTTCTTGGGACACGACATGATTTATTAAACCATAATCCAATGCACGCTCTACATCGATCATTCCTGCTGTCATTATAAGTTCAAAAGCTCTGCCTTTACCAATTAGCTGTGGTAAACGCTGTGTACCTCCGTAACCAGGAATAACACCAAGAGACACTTCAGGAAGACCCATTCTAGCTGTATGACTCGCCACTCTAAAATGACATGCCATAGCTAGTTCCAATCCTCCACCCAAAGCAAAACCATTAACTGCAGCGATAACAGGCTTAGAAAGATTTTCTACGAAATCAAAAAGAACTTTGTGCCCTTTCGCAGATAATTTACCGCCTTCTTTTACTGAAAAGTCAGAGAATTCAGAAATATCCGCGCCGGCTACAAAAGCCTTCTCGCCGCTACCAGTTAAGATAATGACCTTAATAGATTTATCAGCCTCTAGAGCTTTAAACGCATCGTGGAGTTCAAGAATAGTCTCACGGTTTAAAGCATTCAGTTTTGTGGGACGGTTAATGGTTACGATGGCAGTAGATTGCTTATCATCTACCAAAACATTATTGAATTTCATATAGCGATTTTTGAGTAGTATATATTGTTCCTTATTTCTGTCTAAACCTATTTCACAATTGGAAACTTAACGGAAAACACCGTTCCTTTTCCTGGTTGCGATGTAAAAGTGATATGCCCTTTGTAAGTCTCTACAATATTTTTAACCATACCTAGACCTAAGCCCATTCCACTTGACTTTGTGGTGAATTTTGGTTCAAATATTTTTTCTTTAAACCCTTCCTCAATACCAATACCGTTATCTGCCACACAAAGTTTAGCAAAATCCCCGTCGGACGAAACTGACACTACAATTTGGGGCTTATCAACTTCCGGAACCGCCTGTATGGCATTCTTAACCAAGTTAGTAACTACCCGTATTAATTGGGTACGGTCTAATTTCGTAATAATTTCTTTTTCCTCCGAAATAAAATGAATGTAATCTTCATTAAAAATGTCCAATGCCAAACGTACAATTTCAACTATGTTTACCGTTTCATTCTGTTGAGCTGGCATTTCCGCAAAGTTAGAAAAGGCAGAGGCAATACTACTCATAGTATCTATTTGCTGAATGAGTGTTTTTGAGAACTCGGCAATTTTAGTGTCGATATTTGGGTCTTGTGGGTCAAATTTTCGTTCAAAACTCTGAACTGTAAGTCGCATAGGAGTTAGCGGGTTTTTAATCTCGTGAGCTACCTGTTTCGCCATCTCTCGCCAAGCTTGTTCCCTTTCACTACGGGCCAACTTTACGGCACTATGCTCCAATTCATCGATCATAGCATTATATGAAGTCACCAATTTCTCAATTTCCTCACTAGGATTATCAATCAATATTTTATGATTGCTTTTTCCTAGATTAGTCCTATCCAGCATATCCGATATAGTCTGAAGTGAACGAGTTATATATGTAGATATAAAATAAGCTAAACCAATGGCTATTAGCAACATAAAAAAATAAACCCCGCCCAATCGCAATAGAAACTCTCTAAGTTCCATGTTGTTAAACGAGTCATCTTCGTAATATGGTAAATTTAAAATACCAATTGGTTTAAATCGTTTATCAGTGATATAAGTATAGGAAGCTTTATAATTATCCCCGGCCAATGCTTTCTGATCTACAAACCTTTTATTTGAGCTAGACTGTAGTTTGAATAATATATATGGACTCAAACAATTTGAAATAGAATCAACTTCAAATTTCGCTCTAGAGGTTTTAATTAGTTGTCCTTCTAGATCATAGATATTCAATCGCTGATTTTGCACATTGGCAATCTCATAAATCTCTTCATTAAAAATTAACCCTAGATTCTCGGTAGTTACAGGATATGTAGTTTTCTTTAGAACGTACTCCAAACTCTGCCTTACCTGTTCTTCTTTACGCTCTAAACGGTTTGAATGGTAATCTTCTGACTGTTCCTTATACTGATAAACAGTAACGCCAGCAATCAAAATAGAAGCCACGACCACAAGAAGGATCATAGATAGGAAGATGCGCGACCTTAGCGAAAATTTTGTAAGCAAAAGACTGGAGTTTACATCAAAGGTAGCAAATATCACGCCATTCTATGCACGCTTATTAGCTCGTTAAAATGGTTCAACTTAATGTGTCAAAAATAATTTGAAAGACGAATAATTATTTATGCGTCAGGGTTCTTAGACCTAATTCTCTTGTACAATTTAATACCTAGCATCAGAAGAATGCCTAGAACAATAATACCGATGACTCCAAAAATCCAATTAAAGGCACTTTTTAGAATCACCAAAAACACTACGGCAAACAAAATAATAGTAGCTCCCTCGTTGTAGATACGCATGAACTTAGAGCTGTATTTAACCTCATCGCGCTGCAATTGTTTAAAAATTTGATGCGATTTTAAATGATAAATAATCAATAACACTACAAATGCGAGTTTTACATGCATCCATGGTTGTTGTAGCCAAACCGGTGTTAGAATTAATAACCAAATACCAAAACCAGTTGCGAGTACAGCAGATGGCCATGTTATAATAAACCAAAGTCTTTTGGTCATTAGCTTCAGCTGTTTGGTAAGAATTTCTTTTTCAGGAGAAGGTTTAGCAGCAGCTTCAATATGATAAATGAATAATCTAGGAATATAGAACAACCCGGCGAACCACGTAATAACAAAAATAAGATGTAATGCTTTTATGTATTGATACACGAATTCTAACTTTAGGTATTATGACCTCAAAGTTAGGGAAAACAAGAAATATCCTCCCTAAAAGATGGTAAGGTTTCTATCTAAGAATATCATATATCTTCAAGTGGACCGGATCTAAAGGCTGTATAACATCCTCCTTTTGTGGAAATTCTTGAAAAATATACTTCAGGTTACCAGTTTCATCCAAGACAAGAAATTTTGGCGATTCAGGGATTGAAATATTATCAATATACCATGAGATACATTCGTTCAGAACAGGGAAATCTGCTCTCTTAGCTATGCCAGCCATATTTCCGTTTTTCGCGATGAGTGCTACAGCATTGTATTCGCCCGTATTCACCAAAGCGTTCAAAGATTTTATATGTGCTTTTCTTACTTGTGCCGCATCTTTATAGAGCCCTACTACAGTGTATTTTCCTGAAAATTTCTGTTTTGAAATAGAACTTCCGGTTACGTCACTAAACTCAAAATCCGGTAAAGGCTTTCCTAAAAAATCAAATACCCTATAAACTTCTTCTTCCTCATCCTCTTGTAGAACAACTATAGAAATATTCTCTATAATACTATCTTTTGAGGTTACACGCTCAAAAGTTTTATACGTAACGATTTGCGGATCGTATTCTTCTGCAATAAGTGCTAAGCCTTCTTTAAATGTAGCTTCGTCTACTACATCATTTGCTATTTTAAAAAATTTTTGGGCTTCAAGTTGTTGGGAGAGTAATAGTATGCTAAATACTAAGAAATAATGGAGGTTTTTCATGTTTGGCTTATGGTCAGAACAGTTCTGTTTTGCTGTTCGTCTTCTCTAAATATAGGGAAAATGAAGTTATTATAAAAGTTAGTCCATTTAACCCAATAAATTGCAGGAATGCTTATTTTAGAGCAGCCCATATATTAAAACACTCGCTTTGAAAATCACAAATAATAAACTGACGCCAGAAGATTTGCTAACGCTCCGTTCTGCCAAGCAAAAAATGGAACAAATAGGTTGGGCAATGCAAGGTCTGAACAAGATGGGCAATGTTATAGAAAGTCGCATTCAACTGTTACCACAAAAGCAACGTAATTGGTTACAGCAGATTACTTATAAAGTACTCCATACGGTAGTGAAGACCAATTTGCTTTCAATGAATAAAAAAGCAAAAACTACACCTATTAATAATTTTTATAAAGCGCTCGTAACATCATCTGGTGCTATTGGAGGAGCTTTAGGTGCAAGTGCTTTTGCTGTAGACCTTACACTAGCTACCAAACTCATGATGCGCTCCATTATGGATATTGCGCGTAGTGAAGGAGAAGACTTAAATTCACTAGACTCACAGTTGGCCTGTCTACAAGTTTTTGCCCTAGGCGGAAAAAGTAAACATGATGATAATTTAGATACGGGTTATTATGCAACAAAAATAGCTATTGGCTCTGCAGTAAAAGGGGCTAGTGGAATTGCCGGCAAAACGGTAACTACCTTATTGAATACTACGGGCAACCCTTTATTGCAATTAATAGCCCAAGTGGCTTCTAGATTCAGCGTACAAGTGTCGGAGAAATTCGTAGCCCAAGCCATACCCATAATAGGCGCAGCGGGTGGTGCTACAATTAATCTTGCCTTCATTGATCACTTTCAAAATATGGCTCACGCACATTTCAGTATTAGACGTTTGGAACGCAAATACAGCGAAGAACAAATTAGATTGGAATACGAAGAAATGTCTATTGCAAAAATCTAATGCCTCATAAATTTCTTATGTAATTTCATTACATTTAGACTCAACTCAATTTCAACACTATGAAAATTAAAGTCCCCTTTGCCCGAAAGGCAAACGTAAAAATTACTGCGACATTACTGTTTTTATGCGCAACATTCACAACTCAAGCCCAAGATTTTTTATATGGCGATGCACTCCCAGATGCTCCTAAACTAGCAGAACGAGGAGACCACACCGTTGGAGTACGCACACTTAACCTAGTCCATAAAGACCAAGTAGATATTTTAAACTCAAAGGAAGGTAAAGACCCCATGTATGACCGAGCACTTACCATAGAAGTTTGGTATCCTTCTGAAGCTCCGGCAAATAAAACAGCTACAGTTTCCTATGAAGAGGTAATGGGTACCAGAGGTGATTCATTACGCCCATTGGTTCCTTTTTCTTTTAAAGGTAGGGCTTATCGCGATGCAGCACCAAAAGCTAACAAGGTTGGATATCCATTAATAATAGTATCACACGGATACGTAGGTTCTAGGTATCTTATGACCTACTTAACCGAAAATTTAGCCTCAAAAGGTTATGTGGTGGTTTCTATAGACCATACGGATTCAACCTTTAAAGATGCCAACGCTTTTCAAAGTACATTACTTAACCGTGCAAAAGACATCAAATTTGTAATTAATACTATTGCCGAAAAAGGGGGTTCTTCATCAAAAGACCAGCTTTCAGGAATGGTAGATTCCGAAAATATAGGTATCGTTGGCTATTCTATGGGAGGTTATGGTGTACTTAATGTTGGCGGCGCAGGCTACAGTGACGGTATGACGGCTTTCTTTGGACAAATGACTGGTGGTAGCACAGCAATTTCTGCCTTAGCTGCCAGTAACGCAGAATACCAAAAACAAATAGACCCTAGAATTAAAGCAGTTGTTGCTTTTGCTCCTTGGGGAATGGAACGTGGTGTTTGGGACGCTACGGGATTAGCTGGTTTAAAAAAGCCAACTTTATTTGTGGCTGGTGACCAAGATGATATATCTGGTTATGAAAAAGGTATCAAAGCAATTTATGAAGGCGCTGTTAATGCAGATCGATACTTACTAACTTATAAGAATGCGAGACATAATGTAGCTCCTAACCCTCCGCCAGCAGAGGCTCTTCAACCAGGATTACACATTGATGAATATTACAGATATGCCGAACCTTCTTGGGATCAGCGAAAAATCAATAACATCAACCAACACTTTCTTACTGCATTTTTGGGAACCCACTTAAAAGGTGCCGACTATGCCCAGTATCTAGACGTTCCTGTAGAATCTAATGAGAAAGATTGGAACGGCTTCAAGCCTAGGTCATCAACAGGTATGGAACTTAGACATGCTAAAGCTGCAGGAGTGAATATGAAACAATAATAAGATTGAAAATTATAAGTCGAGAAGAGGCAGAATCTATGTCTCTTCTTCGACTAAAGTATTCTTTATTTCCTTTCTAAGATAGAAACCGGTTACAATGGTAGCCAAAACATCTGCTATCGGAAAAGAAAGCCAAACTCCCAATTCTCCCAGGTAATTGGGCAAAATTAATATAAGCGGAATAAAAAAGAAACCTTGCCTAGATAAGGTAAGTAACAATGCTGGTATTGCCTTTCCAATCGCTTGAAAATAGGCTGCACCAATCAACTGCAAAGCAATGATAGGAGTTGCTGCAAACACCAAGCGCATAGCTAAAGGTATGTGCTCTAAAACGTAAGCATTAGCTGCTAAATCAATTGCCGATTGCCCTGCTCTATCACTTAAAAACAACGATGCAATTTCTTGAGGAAAAATCATAAGCCCAACAAACACAATGGCTGCCAAGAGCGAAGCATATTTAATTGCCGTATTAATAGATTTTCGTACCCTTTGGTATTTTTTTGCCCCATAATTAAATCCAGCAATAGGTAAAAACCCTTGGGTAACACCAAATACCGGAAACAAAGCAAACATAAGCATACGACCTATAATTGCGTAAACAGCAACCATAGCTTCACCTCCAAGATCAAAAAGGATGTTATTCATTAAAAGATAAACTACACTGGTAGTTGCTTGCCGTGATAATGTAACAAATCCTAAGGAGCCAATTTCTTTTATAATGGGCAACTCCAGTTTAAAACAAGCAGGTTTTAGTTTCAGTTCCGATTTATCCGATAGAAAAAAGTAAAGTACATAGGCCGCACATAGAACATACCCAACGGTCGTAGCCCAGGCGGCACCTTCCATTCCCCAATCAAATATATAGATGAACACGTAGTCCATTACAAGGTTACCAATAGATGGGATAATCATGGCAATCATAGCAAATTTGGGTTTTCCCTCTGCACGGATTACCGTATTCCCCATCATACAAAGTGCCAAGAAAGGCACTCCATAAAGTACAATGGTATAATATATTTTTGCAGGCTCAAAGATGGTTCCTTTCCCTCCAAAAGCAGGTATGAGCTCATCAACATAATAAAGCCCCAGCACTACCATTACAGTAGTAATCAATAAAGTTAAAGTGATTTGATTACCAAAAGTCTTTACGGCTTTGGCGTGGTCATCGGCCCCAAGTGCTCTAGAAATAATACTAGACCCACCAATACCAATAGACATCCCCAATGCTGCAATAAAAAAGGAAACTGGCAACACTACGTTTATAGCTGCAATGGCAATAGAGCCAATCCAGTTGCCAACAAAAATGGAGTCGACCAAAATATTGAGCGACATCACCAAAATACCAATAGAAGCTGGTAAGGCCTGTTTCACCAAAAGCTTCCCTATTGGTTCCGACCCTAATTGTTCTGCGGATACTTTAGCCATATTTAATCAATTATTGACGTTGTACAGGCGGTTACTACTCTGTTACGCGGGCAAAGCACCCGTTTTTTGCCAGTCTTTAATCCAATTGGCCATAACCTTTACCCATGCATCACTTTCGTTCAAACATGGTATATGTTTGTATTCTTTACCACCCGCTTCCTGAAATTGATGTTGTCCTTCCATGGCAATTTCTTCTAGCGTCTCTAAACAATCGGCAACAAATGCCGGTGTAATGACTGCAAGGTTCTTTATACCCTCTTTTGGAAAACGTTCAAATTCAAAATCTGTGTATGGCTTTAACCACGGATCATTAGGAAGACGCGATTGAAAAGAGTTACTCACTTTATCCGCAGGAAGGTTCAAATATGCCTTTACAGATTCGGTCGTATCAAAACACTGGTGACGATAACACGTATTATGTGCTACAGAGTTCGTCTGGCAACATTTACCATCTATTTTACAATGAAAGTGCGTTGGGTCTGACTTGCGAATATGTCTTTCTGGAATACCGTGATATGAAAACAGAATATGGTCATAATCAAAACCCTCAAGGCTTTCGGCAATCCGTTCTGAAAGAACACGTATATACTCTGGATTTTTATAAAAAGCAGGTAGCGTAGTCAATTTCATGTTCGGGAAAAGCTTTTCTTGCTCTTCCATAACTTTTACTACTACCGTTTCATAAGATGACATGGCATAATGCGGATACAAAGGAACTAGTAAAACCTCATCTACACCTTTATCGTTTAATTCTTTCAAAGCACCTTTTATAGGCATGCTACCGTAGCGCATTCCTAAAGCTACTGGTATATCTGATTGTTCTTTTACCTTATTGGTAAACCGCTCTGAAAGGACTATTAATGGAGAACCTTCTTCCCACCAAATTTTGGCGTAAGCTTCAGCAGATTTTTTTGGACGGGTTTGTAGAATAATTCCACGAACCAAAATATTACGTAACCAATTAGGCACATCGATCACGCGTTCATCCATTAAAAACTCATCTAAATAAGGCTTAACATCCTTTGCTGTAGGGCTGTCTGGAGAACCCAAATTAACCAATAAAACTCCTTTCATAGTGTAGCAATACTTTTTTTGGTTTGTAAGACAAGCTATTTCACAGAACAGAACTTTCGGCTTTACGTGAATATGGCTATCTTCAAATGCCCATTTACTTGGGCAAATGTATTATTTTAACAAAAATAAGCCTTGAAACTTATCTAAAGTGCATGTTATCAAAATACTTTTTGATGCTGTTATAGATAACATCAATTATATAAGCGATTTAGAACTTTTGAATTTAAAAAACAGACTAATATTACCCCTTGAACCATTTGTTATGTTGAACGATTTTTTTAATGAAAACTATAAATCCCTTCTTTTACTTTTAGGGTCATTGGCCGTTTTATTGGTCGCCTATTTTGTATTACTCAAAATACTTAGAAGGTTTGGAAAAAACCCAAAATATTTAATCCCACCTTCTTCAGTAAAAAAAGTCAGTACACCTATTGTTCTTATCCTATTTTCCATATTACTGAGAATGGGTTCTTTAAGGCAACTTCTGGGTCTTAATCATTTTGAATACTACTTTAGAAAAGCCAGTACCCTGCTTTTTATTTTTGCTCTTACTTGGCTTATCATACAAGTGATTAAAATGGTAAAAGAGCATGTCATGCATACTTATGACATGAATACCGCAAACAATTTGCGCGCCCGAAAAGTAGCTACACAGTTTAATATATTGGAACGGATTGTCATTTTCATTATCATTATCCTTGCCTGCGGTATTGCGCTTATGAGCTTTGATAGCATTCGAGAAATTGGCGTAAGCATATTTGCATCGGCGGGGGTTGCCGGTATTATCATTGGTTTTTCGGCTCAAAAAATGCTTGCTACAATCTTAGCCGGAATTCAAATTGCCATTGCTCAACCCATTAAATTAGATGACGTAGTAGTGGTTGAAGGTGAGTGGGGCCGAATTGAAGAAATTACACTTACCTACGTTGTAGTAAAAATTTGGGATAAGAGACGTTTGATACTGCCTACTACCTATTTTATTGAAAAACCGTTTCAAAACTGGACAAAATCTTCAGCTGATATTTTAGGCACGGTCTATTTGTACACTGACTATTCTGTTCCACTTGATACCCTACGAGAAGAACTTACTAAGGTTCTAAAAAACACCCCTCTCTGGGATGGCGAAGTAAATAATATTCAGGTAACAGATTCCAAGGCGAGCCATATTGAAATTAGAGCACTAATGAGTGCCAAAGATTCCTCTACCGCTTGGGACCTTAGAGTTCATGTTCGTGAAAAATTGATAAGCTTCTTACAACAGAATTATCCAGAAAGTCTACCCCGTACAAGACTACGTTTAGAAAATATGGAAGCTCCAGAAAATACTACCCTAAAATAGCCGTTATACCTTAAAACCAATATTTATTTTAACGGTTTATAGGGATATATTGCACAAGGCACTTTTCTACTTTTGTACAAAGCGCCTATTTTCAGGTACATAACTGAAGTATTGAGCATTCCCTCACCAAAAAACATTTATGCGACTCGTATCGATTTTTCTTTTGCTTATTTCTTTCTCGGTCCATGCCCAAGAAAAAAATAGCCTTCTATGGGAAATTTCAGGAAACGGTTTACAAGAGTCATCCTACTTGTACGGAACCATGCACGTTAGTAAAAAAATTGCTTTTAGGTTAGATGATGTCTTTTTTGATGCTTTGGATAAAAGTGACATGGTTGCCCTAGAATCCGACCCAGGTCTTTGGCTGGAAAAAGATAACCTAACAGGCTCTAGCCCATACGGTTCTGAGGCTGGTTTTGTTACCAAAGGTTTTTACGCCCGCTCTTTTAAAGTAGAAAATCCTAGAAAAGAAATATTGGGTGCATATTTGGCTTACGAAGACCGCATCGTGAACAATATTCTATACCGTACCAATGAGTTTTCTCAGAATTTTGAAGAAGAAACTTATCTTGATATGTTCATTTATCAGGCCGGTAGAAAGTTCAACAAACCTATTATTGCTTTAGAAGATATGGAAGAGTCTGCCGCTCTCGTAGGCAGGGCCAGTCTAAATGCAGTCAAACAAAAGCCTGATGAATGGCTTCAAAAGAAAATGCAGCAATCAGACCCTATGTTCTTACTTCAAGATGCATATAGGGAACGGAATATAGCTCTGTTAGATTCTATTGACCGAGCCATGTACACACCACATTACATGAAGAACATGTTGTTCATACGGAACGCCAACATGGCCGAACGCATGGATTCTGTTATGCGAAAAGGGAAAGTCTTTACAGGTATAGGGGCCGCACATTTACCGGGAGACCAAGGTGTTATTTCGCTCTTGCGAAAAAAAGGATATACCGTAAAACCCTTATTATCAAAAGCGACGTCTAAGGGTAAAAAGCTGAAACTTAAATTTGAACAAAAAAAACGTCAAAACGAATACAGCTCTTATGGTCCTGAAGACGATTTTTTCAGTATAGACCTGCCTAATAAGTTATATCCGATTTCTGATATTGGTAAAACCACCTATGTTTCACCTGACTTAGCAAACGGTAGTTTTGTAGTTATTAACCGGATTCCTACTTACTCTTTTTTAAAGAACGATGCCCTGTTTTCGTTAGAAGAAATAGACAAACTCCTTTTTGAAAACATTCCCGGTAAAATATTGGAAAAAAAGTCGATTAAAAACGGTCAGTTCAGAGGGCTTGATATTAAAAACTTGCTGAAAAATGGAGACCACCAACGGTATCAAATCTTTGAAACTCCTTTGGAGCTTGTCATCATAAAAATGGGCGGCGAAGGTGATTATGTTACCAAATTTTCAGGCAACGTTTTCAATAGTTTAAAGTTTAGAACGGATTCTGTTCAGGGATCTAAAGTAATTTCTTCTATATATGAAGATTTTGAGGTTCAGATGCCCGCACTTTATAGCTTTACAAATCGCAGTAGAAGCGGTAATCGTTGGGTTGAAGGTTATGATTCAATTACTGATAATTATTACTTTCTTCGCAGATCTGTTTTGAATGACTTTAATTTTATTGAAGTTGATACTTTTGAATTGAAACAAATACAGAAGCGTTTTTATCAGGATTTAAAACTGAAGCCAGAATATGACTTTTATAAAGGCAGGAGCCTTACCTCATCTGCTGTAATTGACCACAAGACCAAAAAACGTCTATACCTTATGACCACGTTGCGCAGAGGAGAATACTTTCTGTTAGGTATGGTAGGGGAAAACGAAAAAGAGGCATCCTTGTTTTTTGAATCTTTCAAAATAAAGGATAGTAAAGCACAGAAACTTTTTGAAACTGTTGTTGATACTGCTTTGTACTTCACCACCAAAAGCACCGTGAAACCTCCAAAATTTGTGGAAAGCAGCACTAGTTATTACAATGGTGCTCCAAAAACAAAACCATACGACGCGTTTCATAAAAAAACCATTTACAAAAACGACAACGGCGAAGCTGTATCTGTAGAACTAAACAAATCTCATGATTTTTTGATGTTCAGAAATTTAGATTCAGCTTGGGCTTTACGCAAGAAACTATACGCCCATAAAAAGTATGTCATAATTAACGAGGAGACTAAAAGCTCTCCAAAAGGGTATCACGAATTACAAATGACACTTGCCGATACAGCCAGTACACGAGGTGTTTTAGTGAAGAATATTTTGAAAAATGGACTTCTTTACGAATTAAAAGCCGTAGTTGACACCATTGAAAAACCGAGCACCTTCATTACTGAATTCTTTACCAATTTTGTGCCGAAGGATACTGTGATAGGTCGAGATTTGTTTGAAGATAAAGTGCCTGAATTCTTCAAAGCATTAGACACTAATGATAGCATTGCCCTTGATGGATATAGATTTATAAAATTCGAAACCAAACATGCCAATGCTCTTAAGAAGCATATTTCAGAGTTTGATTTAAGTAATGGTGAACGGCAAATTCAGCTACACCTTATACGGGAATTAGCGGAATTAAAAGATATTGACATTACCGAATTCTATAAAAGTTTTTACGCCAAAGCTTATAACAACTCCACCGCACAGGCAGTATTGCTTCAAGAAATTGCCAAAAAATCTGATGAAGCCTCAACAAAGCTATTATTAGAATTAATGGAAACCGATCTACCTCTGCTTTCCAATACGTTTAACATCAGCCTTATTTTTAAACCCTATCGCAAGAACTTAGAATTAGCAAAAAAACTATATCCAAAACTATTGGATTACAGTTCTATTCCCGAATACAAGGAACCTATTTTCTCGTTACTCTCTGAATTGTTGACAAGCAACACTATAAAACCTAAACTATATAAAAAGTATAAAACACAGATTTTAAACGATGCTAAAACGCTCATCAAAAGACAACTTAGCAGAGACCTATCAAATACGCACAATGACTTCTATAACCCTCGTACCAGTAGAACCAACACCTCTTTATTAGAAGACTATGTTACGCTCCTCTACCCTTACATTACGGATAAATCCGTAGAACAATTTTTTAATCAAATTTCACTAGTTGAAGACCCAGGTGTGCAAGCTACTTACCTATCCCAACTTCTGAAAAACGGAAAACCTGTTTCACAACAAAAGTTGACTGCTTTGGCTTCGGATATAAACGGCAGACTACCACTATTCAATAAATTGAAAAAAGCTAATGTTTTAAATCATTTTCCAACAGCATATAATTCACAACAATATTTAGCAGAGGCTCTTCTTTTTGAAGGTTCAAAATATAATGGCCTTAAAGACTCTGTTGTTTTTGCAGCTCAAAAATCGTTACAACTTAAAGAGAAGCAGTACACCGGATACTACTTCAAAAAGCGTAATAAAGAGGATTATGACAAGAATTTCTCTATGTATGTATTGATATTTGAAAATGAAAAGGGATTGCAAACTCACCCTTTTTATGAGAGTGACGCTATGCGTATTGAAGATACGGATAGAGATAAAGATGTTATTGAATACCTCACCGAAGCCTTTGAACTTAAAGACAGAAAACGAGCAGATATTTACAGACCTCATGGCTATGGCATGTATGGCCATCATGGGTTATAAAATTGTATTAAAAAAAAATTAAAGCTAACCCTCACTTTTATGAAACTCAAATACATGTTACTTTTCTTTACAGCGATTTGCTTTTTAATAAGCTGTACAGAAGAAACAGAAATAGAAGAATCTATTGCTAAAGAAAAACCAATTCCTGAAGAACCTAAAGAAGAAGTTTACCTAACGTATAGATTAAATGAACATTCGGACACAACCGAAATAGAATATTGGGTAATTGTTCATAATCAGGATGGCGAACTACTAGATTATAAAAGTATTAAAGAAGATAGCACTTTAACTTTTAGCGCCATTGATACAGCCTTAGTAAATACAGAAAAATTAGTTGTAACAACTTTATCGGTAGCTGAATATGACAACCTATCATCTCACAATTTATACACTTATACAGATATACCAAAAGGATTTAAATGGAATTCTTCAGAGCCTGCGGAAGCAAGCTCAATTTTTATTGAAAAACTGAATACCTACAAATCAAATGAATCAACAAACAATTTGACTTACAAGGCCGGAAACTCCAGTATTACCGTGAACTCGGCTCCTACAATTCTAAAATACCAAGTTTACTCTCCAAAAAGTGGTGTTGTCGATAGTAATTATAACATAATTAATGAAGAGACCTTTTCCATTGAAAACATAGAGTTACTATCTGGTATAAGATATTTATTTTTCATTGGTGATGCTGAGGAATCATTAAAATATCATTTTTTTGAACTAGGCTCAGATTCTCAAGATGTGATTCTGGACTATAATCAATTTAAAGACTATGAATATGTATTAGAAACAACACTACCTGAAAATGCTTATCAATTTAGTACCTCAAACGGATTTGGCACCCCAATAAATCCAAAAATAGCATATGAAACGTCGGTAGAACTTAATTTTGATAACCCTACAGTTTCAAGAATAGGGTATATATCCGGATTTGATAGTTACTCAACTTCTTTCTCTATTAAGTTAGAAAATGATTACATCTATTTCTATTCTAAAAACTTACATCAACTACCTCCAGAGGAAATAAAAATCTTGGAGAGACCCAGTTTTAACATTATTCAAGATGCCTTATATAATTTTGAATTTAATACAGATAGCAATTACATTAGCTCATCAAGTATTTGGAACTCAGAAACACTTTCAACTGAAAATAGACGTAGTACCACCACCTGGAAAATATTTTCTTCAAATAAATCGTCTCATACGGTAGGAAGCTTGCCTGGGGAGGTAAATACTTTATATCCAAATTTGGATTTAGATAATTTAAAGTACTCACAAACTCATCTTATTATACAAGGAAAAACTTATGAATCTACTTTAAAAAACTTATCTAACCCAAATAATTCAACCTCTCCAAAAATTAATGAATCTTTAGTTCTCTACCCTGAACAGGATTAGACTAAGCAATAGTGAAATCTGCAAAAGTCAAGGAATTATTATGTAATTTTATTTATCAATCCAAACCTATACGAATGCTAAAAAGCATCTTATTTATTTTTGTGTTAACCCTTTCGCAATACACTTCTGCCCAGCAAATTACTTGCTCACCAGCAGATAAACAAGCTGTAGAAAACAAGTTGATTACTATTGATGGCTTATTAGAGAATGACTTTGGAAAAACCATAGTGGCTATTGGGAAAACGTTTTTGGATACGCCCTATGTTGCCAAAACTTTAGAGATTGGCGATACAGAAACTTTGGTAATCAACTTACAAGGTTTAGACTGCACAACCTACTTAGAAAATGTCTTGGCTTTTGGGATTATGCTGAAAAATGAAAAGTCAAGCTTTGATGATTTCACGGAGATTCTAGAAAGCATTCGTTATAAAGACGGTGAGCTTGATGGATATGCGTCTCGTCTACATTACTTTTCAGAATGGATTGCCAACAATGAGAAGAAAGGGTTATTAAAAGATATTACTGCTGAAATTGGGGGTAAGGAAATTACCAAGCCCATCAATTTTATGAGTACGCATCGTGACCTTTATCCTTTTTTAAAGGATGACAAGAATTTTGAAAAAGTAAAGGCTTCTGAAAACTACCTCAACAATCAACCCATTTGTATATTAGCTCAAGATGAGATTGCAGCCAATGAACATTTAATTCAAACAGGAGATATCATAGCTTTGACTACATCAATTAACGGATTGGACATAACCCACACCGGAATTGCCACAAGAGAGAAAGATGGCCGCATTCATTTGCTACATGCTTCAACAGGTTCTATGAAAGTAGAAGTCTCCAAAAAACCCCTTGCTGAATACCTAAAGAAAATTAAGAAAAATACGGGTATTATGGTGGCTAGGCCAGTGTAAAAAATATTTCGTTTTATGTTCACACTACCTTCATAGGATTTACGTTATAACCTCTATATAAAGTTAAACAAGATCTATGAAACGTTCTACTCTTCTATCATTTATAATCTGCATTTTATGTTTGAGTTCTTGTAATAATGAAGAAACAACTTCAATTTTAGATGAACCCGAAGATATAAAGCCTAAAAATAATGAAGAAGACATACTCGTCACTTATTTTACTTTAAATGGGGCCGGCTATTCCGCCTATGAAAAAAATTGGTTGCTTATATATAACCAAAATGGAGAACTATTGGACTATCAACAATATAATGCAGGTGACTCAATAACTTTTGAAACTGAAGAATCTAAGCTAAATAACACCACTTCACTGACCATTACTACTTTGAGATATAACGGTGATGGGACAAGTAGCCATTTCAAAATAAGCACCCTTACGGATATTGAGTTGCAAACAGAATGGGATCAAAAGAACGTACCGATGTCAAATAATTCAACATATCTAAACAATTTATCTGGCTACAATAAAACACAGTTAAGTGAATCCAATAAAAGTCAAAATATTAACATATCGATTAACGGATTATTAGGAGTTGAAAGATATTCATTGACATCTAAGGAAAACTATATAATTAAAAGCGAAGATATTTTTCAAGATACTGATAACATAACCATAAATAATGTTCTTCTCAGTACCGATATTGAATATCTATTATCAATTGAAGACGGAGAAGGTGTTTTGAAATATTATAAATTTAGTCCGCAAGAAAACAGTAATTCCATCAATATTAGCTGGGACAACTTTCTTGACTATGATGAAATCCTTACTGTATCATTACCAGACCATAACTTCTTGCATGCAAGCGTTGCAGCCTACGAAACAGAAACATTTGCAGACACGCCTTTACTTTTAACAAATCAATCAAGCGGTGGCCCTTTAGATTCATTGGCTCGTTTTGGGTACATAGATAGTTACCCTTCTTTTGATACGTATTTTACTATTAGAATATCAGAAAATTATGAATACGGATACGAGGAATTGGGTAGTATTCCAAAAACTATTTCTATTTTGGAAAAGCCTGAATTGATTTTTAAAAACACCACCCTAGAAGGTTTTGAATTCCATACAGACATCACCTATTTGAGTCAAATTAATTCATGGGGTTACGTGAAGGTCATACCTGATATCTCAATCAACGACGTTTCCTGGGTCATTCAACAACCTTTTGGATCGAACAGTAAAATCGGAGCTATTCCTCAAGAAATTCTCGAACAATATCCCAGTCTTGATTTAAAAAACCTAACCTTTAAAAGCACCACCCTATACCTTCAAGGTAAAAATTATCAGGAAGTTTTAGATAGTAGTTTGAACAGTAATAATGTTTTCGGTAATGGGGCCTTAAAGTATGAGTGGCTTATTTTTTACAATTCTAAAAGTTAACTGCTCCAAGGAAGAAACAAATACGAATGAATCCATTATGCAAGAATAACTTGAGCAACAAACGTATAAGACTGAAAAACAAACTGCCCAGTTTGTTCTAATCAAAACCTTGCTCCCAACAACAGTTATTCCGTTTTTCACCGAAAGTTTCATAACACTCGCCTACTCCATGATAACTGGTACTTTCAATAACGCTTCATTAGACTGACTACTCGGTCGGTTTTATAGACATTGGCCGATTACAAAATTATCGCCCTAAACAATACATTAACCCACCCAATAAATGGTCTCTAAAATCCGGTTCGTCATAAGATGCGTTGGAATGCCCTCCTCCCGTGTAGAAAGCTCTTCCACCATCATAGGTATGATACCATGAGAATGGATGACTTGCGCCATTTGTTCCGCCGTTGTATGTAGATTCATCCAAAAGTATTAACGGATTGATACCTCTATAGATAGCTTTAAAATTATACCACTCTTCTGTACGCACCCAATTTAATGGTAAGTGAGAAGTAGAACTATGATTGCTATCTATCACATTTAATGTTGCTTCCTGTATATTTGGGTGACCATCAAAATAAGCTCCTACAAGTTCACCGTACCAAGACCAATTATATTCAGTATCTGTTGCGGCATGTACGCCCATGTAACTACCTCCAGATTGAATGTACCTCTCAAAAGCAATTTGCTGAGTCGCATTTAAGACATCACCCGTAGTATTTAGAAATACCACAGTTTTGTATCGACTTAAATTATTAAAAGTGAAATCGGTTGCATCTTCGGTTTGGTCAACTTCAAAATTATTGGCCGCACCTAATGAATTGAAAGTAGATATTCCTTTTTCAATAGAACCATGACGAAATTCAGCAGTTTTGGTGAATATCAGAATCTTATCTACCGTTTGCTCTTCCTCTAATGTAGAGATAGTAAGCGTTTCACTCTGTTGCGATTCGTTTTGAGCGGCGTCCGTAGCTGAAATACTAAAACTATACTCCGTATTTGATTCTAATCCATTTACAACAGAGCTTGTGGCGGTAGCAGCCTTAACTCTTTGTCCGTTTTGGTAAATAATATATTCGGTCACACCTATATTATCCGTTGCGGCACCCCATTGTAAATTGATACTATTTTCTGTAACCTCTCCTGCCATCAAACTAGCTGGAGTAGATGGTGGGAGATCATCTACATACACCTCTGCTTCGGTTGTTAATTCCAAAAGAGGGCTTTGTTTTGATTCATTTTCAGCTTCATCTATAGCAGAAACAGAAAAAGTATATTCCGTTCCAGGTTCTAAGTTTACTGCCTGATATGCAGTTTTAGTTGCCATAGCCAGAAACACGCCGTTCTGTAATACTCGATACCCAGAGACTCCAACATTATCTGTGGATGCTTCCCAATTTAAATCTACAGTAGTTTGGGTAACCTCTCCCACCATTAAACTAGTTGGAATAGATGGTGCGACATCATCTACATACACCTCTGCTTCGGTTGTCAATTCCAAAAGAGCGCTTTGTTTTGATTCATTTTCAGCTTCATCTATAGCAGAAACAGAAAATGCATATTCCATTCCAGGTTCTAAGTTTACTGCCTGATAAGCAGTTTTAGTTGCTATTGCCAGAAACACGCCATTCTGAAATACTCGATACCCAGAGACTCCAACGCTATCCGTGGATGCCTCCCAATTTAAATCGATTGTAGTTTGAGTTATTTCCTCTGAAACCAATTTCTGAGGCACAGTAGGCGCTGTTATGTCCGTGGCTTTTTGTTCTGCTATTTCCACTTCGGTTCTAACCAAAACAGCTTCGCTTTGCTGAGATTCATTTTGAGCTTCATCCGTTGCTGAAACAGAAAATGTATACTCCGTATCGGCCGAAAGATTTTCTACTGAATAGTTCGTTCCTATAGAAGTATCTATTAATTTTTCATCTTGAAAAATCTGATAGTCAACTACGCCTATACTATCAACTGAAGCTTCCCAAGTCAATTTTATGGAAGATGAAGTAAGCGTATCAATCGTTATGCTTTTAGGTACAGTAGGCGCTATGGTATCTTTAAA
This sequence comes from Zobellia barbeyronii, assembly GCF_018603515.1. Lineage (GTDB taxonomy): Bacteria > Bacteroidota > Bacteroidia > Flavobacteriales > Flavobacteriaceae > Zobellia > Zobellia barbeyronii. Next base: position 1,029,556 of record NZ_JACATN010000001.1, on the reverse strand, counting down.
AACTACCCTTTCACCTAAAGTTGTAAAATTTAAGGGATCGCTCTTATTCGACTTGTTCCCCAAATCATCTGTTACCGTAACCGAGAAACTATATGCTGTATTGGGAGTCAAATTCTCCGCTATATACTCTGGTTTAGTGGTATTTGCTACCAGAACGGTATCTATATAAACAGTATACTCCGAAGCCTGAACGCTATCATTCTCCGCAGACCAAGTAAAACTGGCCATAATAGAACCTAATTCAGCAATCTGTAAATTTTTAGGAGCTCCAAGCGCAATACTATCTGTCTCTACCTCTTCAATAGTGCTAACAAAAAGTGCCTCGCTGCGGATTGATTCGTTTTCGGCTGCGTCTGAAGCGCTCACTCGGAAACCATATTCAGTACCTGCTTCCAAATTTTCTAACAAGTACAACGTATCGGTAACTTTGGCTATGCGTGTAGTATCATTATAAATGGTATATCCCGTGACCCCAACACTATCAGCAGCAGCATTCCAGGCCAACTTTATACTGTTAATCTGAATGTCATTAGCTTTTAAACCTGTAGGTACCGTTGGTGCAATGGTGTCCTGTTCTTGTATATTCACAAGTGGCGTTTCAACTTCTAAAACATTACTTGGTTTTGACTCCTTCCCCGTTAAATCTACTGCTGCAACACTAAATTTATAGCCTTTACCCGCAATCAGGTCAGTTACTTTATATGACTTGGTATTGACATTACCAATCTGAAGAGTATCTTGAAATATCCTATATTCTTTAACTACCGATGCATTGATTTCCAATTGCCATTTTAGTTCAACAGAATTTGTCAAAATCTTACCCAAGGACAACAACGGTGATCGTAAAATTGAACTAAAACCGCCAATACTATCATTTTTGACTATCGTATCCTCTACTATAATTGCTTCTGTAAGGACTTTTATTTGCTCACTGAATTTAGAATTATTCCCAGCAGCATCTGCAGCACGAACTGCGAAAGTATATTCCGTAGCTGGTTTCAAATTCTTTGCCTCATATGTAATAATAGAATCTCTTGCTACCTCTACGCTATCTTGATAAACCGCATATTGCACAACTTTTACGTTGTCTTTTGAAGCTTTCCAAGTAACGGTTATAGATGAATCCGTAACCTGAACGGTTTCTAATTTTTCTGGAGGAAGAGGAGCCTCAACATCTGGCGCAATGGCAACAGTGTCGTCGCTCTTGTCCTTATCACAGGCAATAAAAAATAATAAAATGCACATAAAAAGTGCGGAAAGTGTACCGATAATGGGTCTTTCTTTCATTTTCTAGGGGGACGCTTTAAGTAAATTTCTAATTATAGTTTCTCATCAACAAAATTCAGAAAATTTGTTGATGAAAATCAGCCTTAACACTAAGGTTATTAACAAAATAGCACACATGATAAATCGGTTTATCCAAACTGATAAACTCCATATAATTTAAGCGGAAGAATGATTAATTGTTTGCTAGTGCCATTAGGTACTTTTTAGGAGTCGTACCATATTTCTTCTTAAAAGCAGAAATAAAATGGCTGGCCGTACTATAACCAACTCTTAGACCCACTTCATTTACATTATGCTTTCCTGTTTCCAACATCTTTCGGGCATATTCCATCTTATAATCAAATAAGAAACTAAATACAGAATCGCCATAAATCTGCTTAAAACCTTCTTTTAATTTTTTCAAAGACAGGCCAATTTCCTCAGATAGCTCCGTAAGTGTTGGAGGTTCTGCCATACGAGAAATAATAATTTCCTTAGCCTTACGTATACGGCGTACATTGTCTTCATCTACCAAGAAAGGACATTGCTCTACATCTGCATCATCACTCTTATTGAAATACAAAGAGATGAGTTCATACACTTTACCTTTTATATATAATTCTTTTATAGATGGATGAAGGTTGTAATTCATCATCTGACTTAAAACAACCGCAATTCCTGGGTTCACCCCTTCTTGGGCGTAGTACTTCTTATCTTTATTATCTGCACTCAAAAAAGGAATGTAGTCTGCCTCCCGAGAAAAAAGGGAATGAAATTTACGAATGGTCATAACTACGGAGACCAACCATGAATTTGGCTCTAACTCCAAGTTCATTGGTAAATCTATTTGCGTGTTATAAAGCAACAAAGAATTTTCTTCGGAGACCTCAAGGTTATAACGCCCTTCATTAAAGATAAACTTGGCTTGCCCTTTTAAACAAAAGTGGAATTGTATGTAACTACTATCAATATCACGCACCACATGTTGGGTTTCTAACGTGTCATTTTGAATTTTGAGCACATAAAATCCGTCTTCTATAAGCACCTCTTGAAATGAACCTTGAGCGATATTTTTACCTTCCATACAAAACACGAATTGGTTTGTTTTTATTTAGAAACGTTCTAAATAGATATGCCGTAAAGCGTAGTATTTCCTACAAAAATACTGGTTTTCAACGGATTTACATTCATATGCAACCAAAAAACCCCTCATCGACACTTATTGTTCCTCTAGCGTTATTTTTATTGCCTCAGGCCTCTTATTTTTGCCTGCGCTTGAAAAGCTTTCATGAAAGATTACCACATTTCAAAAAACAACTCATTCTACACCATTGGTCTTAGCTACTTAAAAGCTGACGCCGAAGTACGTGGCAAATTCAGTTTAGATGATGCCGCCATGGAACGTATCATGGTTAAATCTGTAGAATTGGGAATTGACGGTCTTTTAGTGACCTCAACATGCAACCGTACAGAACTGAATGGTTTTGCACAACACCCATTTCAACTCATAAAATTACTTTGCGATAACACATCGGGCTCTGTAGAGGAGTTTCAAGAAGTAGCTTACGTATATAAGAACAATGATGCTATTAGTCATCTTTTTCGCGTAGGCACAGGATTGGATAGTCAGATTTTAGGAGATTTTGAAATCATCAGTCAGTTAAGGGCAAGTTTCAATCGCTCTAAAAGACACGGTATTGCAAATCCATTTATTGAGCGTCTTTGCAATTCTGTAATACAGGCAAGTAAACGTATCAAGAACGAAACGGAAATTTCTTCCGGTGCTACATCAGTGTCTTTTGCTTCTGTACGTTACATTATGGAAAATGTTGCTAATATTTCTGATAAGAACATTTTGTTGTTCGGTACCGGAAAAATTGGTAGAAACACTTGCGAGAACCTTATTAAGCATACCAAGAACACACATATAACCCTTATTAATCGTACGAAGAATAAGGCAGAAAAAATTGCTGGTAAGTTTCATTTGGTGGTTAAAGATTACGGCGACCTTCAAACAGAGATTCGTTCTACAGATGTTTTGATTGTGGCTACAGGTGCACAATCACCTACCATTTCAAAAGAGCTTATCCATACCAAAAAGCCACTTTTAATCTTAGACCTTTCTATACCAAAAAATGTTTCGGAAACGGTAGAGGAACTTGACAATGTTACTTTAGTACATTTAGATCAGCTTTCCAGAATTACCGATGATACATTAGAGCGAAGGAAACAATATATTCCTGAAGCCGAAGTAATTATAGATGAAGTAAAAGGTGATTTCATCCAATGGCTTGAAACTCGTAAATTTGCACCCGTCATTAAAGCTTTAAAAAAGAAGCTTAAAACGATGAAAGACGAAGAAATAGATTATCAATCTAAAAAACTATCGGACTTCAACGAAGAACAGGCAGACGTAATATCAAATAGAATAATTCAAAAAATAACAAAGCAGTTCGCAAATCATCTTAAAGACGACAATGTCGATTCTGACACTAGTCTAGAACTCATTCAAAAAGTCTTTCAACTCGAACTCGACACTCCATGAGCAAGGTCATACGAATTGGTACACGCGATAGCGAATTAGCGCTATGGCAGGCGAACACCGTCAAAAATAAATTAAAAGCTTTAGGTCATAAAGTAAAGGTAATCTCTGTAAAATCTACGGGAGACCTTATTCTTGACAAACCGCTCTACGAAATGGGTATTACCGGTATTTTCACCAAAACCCTAGACGTAGCTATGTTAAACGACGATATTGATATTGCCGTGCATAGTATGAAAGATGTGCCTACTGCCTTACCGCAAGGTATAGTTCAAGCGGCAGTACTTGAGCGAGCCAATTTTCTTGATATTTTGGCTTTCAAAAAGAACGAAGAATTCATGGGTGAAAAGGATGCTGTTATAGCTACAGGAAGCCTTAGAAGAAAAGCACAATGGCTTAATCGTTACCCAACACACACGGTAGTAGATCTTCGTGGCAATATTAATAGCCGCTACCAGAAATTATTGGACAATGATTGGAACGGCGCCATTTTTGCCGCTGCAGGTCTTGAACGCATAGAACTTGAACCTGAAGAAACCGTTGGACTAACTTGGATGGTACCTGCACCTGCACAAGGCGCTATAATGGTTGTTGCCAAAGAAGATGATGAATTTATTCGTGAAGCTTGCGCAGAGCTAAACCACGAGCCAACAGACATATGTACTAAACTAGAACGAGAATTTCTTCGTATTCTAGAAGGAGGTTGTTCAGCACCCATAGGAGCCATAGCTACTATAGATAAAGAGAATGAAGTGACTCTTAAAGGAGTGCTTTTAACTGTAGATGGCAAGAAAAAATTAGAAGCAGAATTTACCGCTCCGTTAGGCAAACACACCTATTTGGCAAAAGACTGTGCAAACAGTATTCTTAGCCGTGGTGGCAAACTTCTTATGACCTACAAAGAAGGTACTTTAGAAAATACCAAAATATTTTCCACTAAGAACCTGACCCCAACTCAAGAAGAACTTTTTGATTCGGAAATTAAGGTGAAATCGGAAGACTTTATTAAAATAAGCTCTAACCGAATTTCTACTATTATCTTGAAGAAAGAAATTCAAAATGTGGTCCTTACCAGCCAAAATGCCGTGGAATCGCTTATTAAAAGCATTTCACCAGAAGAATTAAAATTTACCAATATTTATTGTGTAGGCGGGAAGACCAAGCGCATGATTAAAAAGTATATAGGCCCTGTGAAGCATCAGGAAAAAGATGCTAAAAATTTGGCTAATTATTTGGTTGAGTATATGGAAGGTGCCGAGGTTACTTATTTCTCTAGCAACCTTAGACTGGATGATCTGCCAAACATCTTGGAAGAGAACAAAATTAAGGTTAACGAGATTGAGGCTTATACCACAAAACTTGCACCTGCAGAAGTTGAAGATAGTGTTGAGGGTGTTTTATTTTTCAGCCCATCAACGGTTACCAGCTATTTGCTAAAAAACACACCTAACAAAGTAGCTTATTGTATTGGCGAAACCACTGCAACGGAAGCAAAGAAACATTTTGAAACGGTTCATGTAGCAAAAATGCCAACGGTAGAGAGCGTTATTGAACTTGTTAACCAAACCTACAGTAAGAATTAATTATTTTTACGGTAGAATAATGAACGGACTTCCCTCTTCATGGGAATCAAATTATACCTATGTCACTAAAGAACGACCTTTTTCTTAGAGCCCTAAAGGGCGAAACTGTTGATCGTCCACCCGTTTGGATGATGCGCCAAGCCGGAAGATACCTTCCTGAGTTTATGGAAATCAAAAAGAAATATGATTTCTTTACGCGTTGTCAGACACCGGAATTGGCTTCTGAGATTACGGTTCAACCTATCCGTAGATACGGTATGGATGCCGCAATCCTTTTTAGTGATATACTAGTTATACCTCAAGCGATGAATATTGAGGTACAGATGAAACCTGATTTCGGTCCTTATTTACCGAATCCTATCCGCACGCAGAAAGACCTTGACAGTGTAATTGTTCCTGATGTAGATGTGGCTTTGGGTTATGTTATGGAAGCTATAAAAGCTACCAAAGAAAAGCTGAACGATGAAGTTCCGCTTATTGGTTTTGCCGGTTCTCCATGGACTATTTTATGTTACTGTGTACAAGGGCAAGGCAGCAAGACTTTTGATAAGGCTAAAGAACTTTGCTTTACCCAACCCGTTGTTGCTCACGAACTTTTACAGAAGATTACAGATACTACTATTGCTTATTTAAAAGCAAAGGTAAAAGCAGGCGTGAACGCTATACAAGTTTTTGATTCTTGGGGCGGTATGCTTTCACCAACAGATTACAACGAATTTTCTTGGCAATATATTCAACAAATTATTGATGCCCTTAAGGAGGAAACTCCTGTTATCGTATTCGGTAAAGGTTGTTGGTTTGCTCTAGGTGACATGGCCAAATCAGGTGCCGCTGCTCTTGGTGTAGATTGGACATGTTCAGCAAGAAATGCGCGTTACCTAACCGGCGGAAAAATTACTTTACAAGGTAACTTTGACCCAGCTAGATTATTATCCCCTCCATCGGAAATAAAAAAGATGGTTACCCAAATGATTAATGAATTTGGAAAAGACAGTTATATTGTAAACTTGGGCCACGGTATTCTACCCAACGTTCCGGTTGAAAACGCCAAAGCTTTTATTGACGCGGTTAAAGAATGGAAGCCCGTAAGTTAAACTAAGAAAGTCATGGAAAAGGAAAACAGCTCAATTGCCCGTTTCGAAAACTTTTCCATAGAACCCATACAGGAAAAATACGCTTGGCGCATTTGCGATTTTGTAACTGTAAATGCTGAACGTTTACAGCGCTATTTCCCTAAAACCTTAGCCGATAATCTAACACCTACCCTTTCTCAAATTTTTGTTGAGAAAAAAGTCCGTGAATACCAGAAAAGAGAAGAGTTTCTTTTTGTCCTGAAGGACTATGAAAGTCGCACCGTTATTGGCCTAGCTTATATTAAAGAGCTAGATTGGAACAAAAAACAGGCAGAACTGGCTTATTGTATCGGCTATCAATATGAAGGCAAAGGCATCACCTCATTGGCAATAGATACTTTATCTAAATTTGCTATCCTTGATTTAGGACTTCAAACCCTTCAAATTATTGTTCATAAAACCAATATTGGAAGTGTAAGAATAGCTGAAAAATCTGGATACACCTGGCAAAAAACCCTCCTTAACGAACACACTCCGCCAAATGAAGCTCCTTTAGACATGGAGTTATATGAGCTTTACGCTTAACAAATAGTTATATCCCTAAATAAAATCTAGCAAAAAGGTTTTTGTAGTCCCTATCTCTTCATACCTTCCTTTGTATATCGTAAATTTACAGACTATTTGCACAAAACCATTTCTTTTAATGAAAGACAAATTCTTTAGTTACATAGAAAACCTTCAAGATACTATCACTTCTAAACTCCAAGAGATAGACGGTAAAGCCAAATTTCACGAAGATTTATGGAAAAGACCTGAAGGTGGCGGCGGCCGCACCAGAGTAATAGAAAACGGTGCTGTTTTTGAAAAAGGTGGTGTAAATATATCTGGTGTGCACGGAGCTTTACCAAAAAGTATGCAGACTTATTTTGGTGTTGAAGATGCAGATTTTTATGCCTGCGGCCTAAGTTTGGTTCTTCATCCTAAAAATCCAATGGTACCTACAGTTCATGCCAATTGGCGTTATTTTGAAATGTATGATAAAGAAGGAAACATTGTAGACCAATGGTTTGGCGGTGGTCAAGACCTTACTCCTTATTATTTATTTGATGAAGATGCTACTCATTTTCATACCGTTTGCAAAGCAGCCTGTGACCCACACAATTCAGAATTCTACTCTACCTATAAGAAGAGATGCGATGATTACTTCTGGAACGCTCATAGAAATGAAGCTCGCGGTATAGGCGGACTCTTCTTTGACTATTGCAAGGCTACCGAAGAGATGACCATGCAAAACTGGTATGACTTTGTAACCGAGGTAGGAAACAGCTTTTTAGAGAGTTATGTACCGATTGTTTTAAAAAGAAAAGATTTAAAATACACAAAAGAACAACGAGATTGGCAGGAAGTCCGACGAGGACGCTATGTTGAGTTTAATCTTGTTCATGATAAAGGCACTTTATTCGGTTTGAAAACAAACGGTAGAATTGAGAGTATTCTAATGAGCCTACCGCCCCATGTGCAGTGGCATTACGACCATCACCCCGAAAAAGATACTGAAGAATACCGATTGGTAGAAATTTTAGAAAACCCTAAGAATTGGGTTCAGGCCTTTTAAAGTCCAATTATGTCTAAAAAAGGAAAAGCAAAGAATACGGTCAACAAAGCCAAACATACCAAGCTTTTAAACCGAAAGAAAAATAAATTAAAGTCGGAACAAGAAATGCGCAAATTGCGCTTAAAAGAAATTATAAAACAAAGTCAAAAAACCCCGGACCTACCCCGTGATAATGATTAACACCTCTTTTGCCGTGAATTTGAAAAACCACCTCATATTTAAGTTGGTTTTCGCCCTTGCAATTCTTGCTTTAAGCACTTCTTGTGATTCTAAACGCGCAAAAAGTGATCTAGATATTACCTTTGTCCAAGATACTTTAAACGTAGGCTATACGTATTGGTGGGAAGAATCTGGTCCTTTTATTGGGTATTGCGGTAAAGAATATGCCCTTGTCTTTTCAGGTACCGTCGTAAACTTAGATAAAGCTAACCACGATGCTGCCCCTTTATACATCTCTCAAAAAGGAACTATAGCTCTTGACGAGGTTTACAAAATAAAAGATATGGGTAACAACAGTTACGCAAATCAGAAATATTTTTCCACCGATTGTTTTAGTAATATGGATATTAATGTGGGAGACAAGGTTTTGGTCTTCTGCTATGATTATGAAGGAGGATTGACCATACCGGGAAACAGTTCTATTATAAAAATAAAAAGTTTAGACCATCCTCTAGTAGGCGCTACCAAACGATTTATAGATGCCGATGAAAATCCTGTAGAAATTAAGGAAGACTCTACCTTATGGTCTGCCTATGGCTATCGCAAACAATTAGATCAATTAATTCGTTGCAAAGAAAACAACGAGCGTATCACCTCCAAGTAATTGCTTTTTCAAACACTTCTTTTACCAGATTTGTAATAAGCCGGTAATCCTCAAAATTATCAAGAAAATTCTGCTGATAACTGCGCCACTCAAACCTAAATTTTAGGTTGTGCATTAGTTGAGTCAAGAGTTGGTCTGTTTTCTGTTTTTTAGGAGGATAATAAGTAACTTTGTTTATTCAAAAATAGGCAAAACATGTACCCACTTAAAAGAAACCGCAGATTAAGAACAAATGAGTCCATTAGAGATTTAGTACGTGAAACTATTATATCTCCTAAGGATTTTCTGGTGCCCCTTTTCGTAACAGAAGGCAAGGGTATTAAAGAAGAGATTGCCTCTATGCCTGATTACTATAGGCTAAGCCTTGACTATCTTGGAGCCGAGGTTAAGGAGCTTTGGAATATGGGGTTACATGCCGTACTACTTTTTGTAAAAGTTCCTGAGAACTTAAAAGACAACAAGGGTACCGAAGCTTTAAACGATGATGGATTAATGCAACGCGCCATTAAAACCGTTAAAGATGCCTGTCCCGGAATGTTGGTTATGACAGATGTTGCCATGGACCCTTATTCATCTTTTGGCCATGATGGTATTGTGGAAAACGGACAAATACTTAATGATGAAACTTCGGAATTTTTGGCAGAAATGAGCGTATCTCATGCTTTAGCCGGAGCAGATTTTGTTGCACCAAGCGATATGATGGATGGCCGTATTCTTTCCATCCGTGAAGCATTGGAAGATGAAGGCCTTATAAACACAGGTATCATGAGCTATAGCGCTAAATATGCTAGTGCTTTTTATGGTCCTTTTAGAGATGCTTTGGATTCCGCTCCTGTAGACGTCAAAAATGTACCGAAAGATAAAAAGACCTATCAAATGGATTATGCCAACCGTTTCGAAGCTCTAAAGGAGACCGAAATGGACATTGATGAAGGTGCTGATATTGTTATGGTAAAACCCGGACTTTGTTATTTAGACATCGTACGTGAAATTCGTAATGAAGTTGATGTTCCCGTTGCCGTATATCAAGTAAGTGGAGAATATGCCATGGTTAAGGCTGCTGCCGAGAAAGGATGGTTAGACCATGATGCAGTAGTTATGGAACAACTAACTGCAATGAAGCGCGCGGGCGCCAATATCATCGCTAGTTATTTTGCCAAAGATGCGGTTAGGTTGTTAGGGTAAACAAATTTAAAGAGTTTGCTTGTGAAAATAATTCAACTGTTAATCTTTGTATTTATAGTCCAGCTTGCACAAGCTCAGGAAGGAACTCCATTACCCTTAAATATTGAAGTTAGCGATGCATTAGTTTATGGCAATCCGTTTGAAGTTGGCTTAGATTCGGTTTATATCAAGACTAATGTTGAAGACATAATAACAAACGGTATAAAAAATAATGCTTTTCCTGGAGCACAGGTTTTAGTTGCCAAAAGCGGTAAAATAATATTTCACAAAGCCTATGGATATCACACCTACGACAGTATTCAACCCGTAGCTTTAGAAGATATTTATGACTTAGCTTCAGTAACCAAAGTTACGGCGGCCCTTCCCGCAATAATGAAACTTGTTGACGAAGGAAAACTTAGTTTAGATGTTCCTTTCAGTACCTACTGGAAACCTTGGAAAAGTAAAAAAGACAAACGAGATATTACCCTTCGCGAAATTCTGACGCATCAAGCCGGACTTGAACCCTACATCGTTTTTTTAAATGAGATTTTTAAAAAGAACAAAAAACTTAAAAAGCGTTTTATCAGAACCTCGCCAAACAGACGATTTCAAAATCAGGCATACGACCAGTTATTTGTCAAAAACAAGTTCAATCGAAAAATGTACCGTCTGATTAAACGCTCAGAAGTATCAACTGAAAAAAAATATAAATATTCAGGTCTCGCATTTTTGATTTTTCCTGAACTTATTGAACAACTCACCGGTGATTCTTATGAGTTTTATCTAGAGAAAAATTTCTATTTACCGTTGAATGCACCCACAATGGGTTTCAAGCCTAAAACAAAAGGTTTTTCTAATGCAATCGTACCTACAGAAATGGACACGCTGTTTCGTCACACCTTGACCCAAGGTTGGGTTCATGATGAAAATGCAGCACTTTTAGGTGGTGTATCCGGTAATTCCGGTCTCTTTGCTACCGCAACAGATTTAGCAAAATTGATGCAGATGTACATGCAATTCGGTGTTTACGACGGTAAACGCTACATTTCTGAAGCTACTCTAAAAGAATTTACACGGGTACAGTTTCCCCAAAATGATAACCGCAGGGGCATAGGATTTGATAAACCCTGTTTAGATAATGCAGAGCAACCTTTACCTAAGGCATACCCTGCGCCAGAAGTAGGGGCAAATAGCTTTGGACACAGTGGTTTTACAGGCACCTTCGTTTGGGCAGACCCTAAAAACCAAATGGTATATATTTTTCTTTCAAACCGAGTGAATCCTACTAGGGAAAACAGAAATCTCTATAACCTGAATATTCGACCTGCGGTGCAACAAATATTTTATAAAGCCACATTACCAAGCAAATAAGACCTTAGGATTACACTTTAATTGGTATCTTCGTTTTACTAAAACTCCTACATGGGCTTATTAATTTTTTACGCTTTAATATCAATTTTCATTTCATTTCTCTGTTCTATCTTAGAAGCGGTTCTGCTAAGTATTAGTCCAACTTTCGTGAATCTAAAGAAGAAGGAAGGAAAACCCTATGCTTTAGCCCTTGAGGAACTGAAGAACGATGTAGACAAACCTCTCATCGCTATTTTAACATTGAACACCATTGCCCATACGGTAGGTGCTATTTTGGTAGGGGTACAAGCTAAGGTTGCCTATGCAGAAATGTATGGCTCAACCACCAGTAGTATATTTGGAATCACTTTCACAGCAGATTTAATGGTAGGCGTAGTATCCACCATAATGACCATTCTTATTTTAGTGGCCTCAGAAATTATTCCTAAAACAATTGGAGCTACCTATTGGAGACAATTGGCCAATTTTACGGCAAAAGCCTTAAAAATAATGGTCATTGCTCTAAAATACACTGGACTACTTTGGATTTTACAACTTTTTACAAAATTGGTAGGTGGTAAAGGTCACCATGGTAGCGTCTTAAGTCGTGAAGATTTTACTGCTATGACAGATATTGCCCGTGAGGAAGGCGTTTTTGAAAAATCCGAATCTACTATTATAAAGAATTTATTGCGTTTTGACCAAGTTTTGGTAAAGGATGTAATGACGCCACGAGCAGTGATGAAAATTGCTTCAGAAGGTATAACTATTGCCGAGTTTTTTGCAGCCAATCCTAAAATGCGGTTTTCACGTATTCCAGTTTATGGGGATAAGATGGACCATATTGACGGTTTTGTATTAAAAGATAATATTCTAGAGGAAATGGTGAATAACAATGGAAACATTCCTCTTTCTCAAATAAAACGGGAAATTCTGATTACCGAAAGAAATACGCCAATACCGCGTCTTTTTGATATATTCATTGCCAAAAGAATACACATTGCTCTTGTTGTAGATGAGTATGGATCAGTTAGTGGGTTAGTGACCATGGAAGATGTTATAGAAACTCTTCTAGGGCTCGAAATAATGGATGAGAGCGACAATGTTGCCGATTTACAAGACCTAGCTAGGAAAAATTGGGAAACACGCGCAAAGCGCTCCGGAATACTTGATAAATAGATTTTGAAGAAACGGTTAGTTTCCGAATAGTCTATTAAACGCATTACCTATGGAAACGGCATTTATTCATACACCTCTTGGCGTAGCCAAACTTATAGGAGATAGCAATGGTTTATCTGAAATTAAGGTAACCGATGCTGAAGAAACGATAACTACCAAAATTCCACAAAATCTTAAAATTGCAGCAGAACAATTGCAACAATACTTTGCTGGCACCCGAAATAATTTTGATTTTAATCTAAATCCAAAAGGCACTGATTTTCAAAAACGTGTTTGGGAAGCCTTGCTACTTATTCCTTATGGAAAAACAGTATCCTACATGGACCTTTCCAAAACCTTGGGCGATGTAAAAGCTATTCGTGCCGTTGCAGCAGCAAATGGAAAAAATCCGTTATGGATTGTAGTTCCTTGTCACCGTGTTATTGGAAGTGACGGTTCTTTAACCGGTTATGCAGGTGGTTTACATCGTAAGAAGTGGCTGCTCGACCATGAAAATCCTGTAAAACAGCAATCGCTCTTTTAAAGATTAAAGACTACTTAGTTTGTATGTTTGATTAAAGTTGATTGAAACCCCAATTTTTCTGCGGTTCATCGGTGAAAGTAATTCGTTTAATCGTATTCTATCACCCCGCATTTCATACTGCTAAGAAAGCAACATACGCGTTGGTCGGTTTTGTTTAAACTTTAAAAAATAGACTTTACGTTAGTTGTGGGCACTTTAGATTAAACCAGTATCCTCTAAAATCATATCTACTTGGAGATTTTGAGTATCAAAAAGAACAATTTTTTTTCATATTCTAACTAAGTTCTTTTAGAAACAGAACCACAATTCATCATTAAGAAGAACCGTCTCCTTCGGGTTACCGAAACTATGAGCAAGTGAACGAGGTAATTGCTTCAAGTACACCTATCTATAGGATAAGTTCGTATATTTCAGTAGCTATTAAACTACAATACACTGTGTTATACAAAATTAACCTTGAGCATATTCTTTTTTTGGATATTGAAACCGTTCCTGAAGAAGCGGACTTTGATACATTAAACGATGAAAAGAAAGAACTGTGGGAACAGAAGACACGATACCAGCGTAAGGATGAATTTACTCCTGAAGAGTTTTATGAGCGCGCGGGTATTTGGGCAGAATTTGGTAAGATTGTTTGTATTTCTGTAGGCTACTTCCGAATTAATGGGGAAACGAAAACCTTTAGAACTACCTCCTTTCATGGTGATGAAGCTACACTTTTAAAAGAGTTCAAAAATTTATTAGATGGCCATTTTGGTTCTCCTAAGCATTTACTTTGTGGACATAATGCAAAAGAATTTGATTTTCCCTATATCGCACGTAGAATGATTATTCACGGCATTCAACTACCAAATAAACTCAATCTTTTTGGTAAAAAGCCTTGGGAGATTATGCATTTGGACACGATGGAACTCTGGAAATTTGGTGACTACAAGAATTTTACTTCGCTTAAACTATTAGCAAATATTTTGGGCATTCCTTCCCCCAAACAAGATATTGATGGCAGTATGGTACGCGAGGTCTATTATAAAGAAAATGACCTGGACAGAATTGTAACGTATTGTGAGCTTGATGTAGTTACAACGGCACAAGTATTTTTACGCTTGCGCGGAGATGAGCTATTAGATGATAGAAACATCAAAAGTATCTAGAAGAAATCAAGTATTATATTTCAATTGAATATACACTGGAAAATGATCACTGTATCCACCAATATACTTATTACCAACATATGTTCTGAATGGAGAACCCCTATGTTTGCCTTCAAATTCAGTCAAAAAATGTTCATCAAAAATATTGGCGTGGGCAAAACTATGGGTGCCCTTTTCAAAGTTGAGAAAACTATGGGAAACCATAATCTGATCAAAAAGCATCCATGATCTTTTATAGTTTGCACTACCACGGTTGGGTGTAAGTAATTTTTCCATGGGATTGTACAACGTCTTGGTTTCAATTAAAGAACGTACACTTTTAGATTTTGGCCCGTCATTAAAATCGCCCATAATAATATAATTGGGATTAGGTACCTCCTCTTCAATCTGACCCATAAACTTAATTATAGTCTCCGCCGCAACCATACGCTTATGCTCTGTTGTTGCATTGCCGCTTCTACGCGATGGCCAATGATTTACAAAAATATGTATCTCTTCTTTATTGAGCTTACCCTTTACATATAGAATATCTCGTGTAGTATCCCTTCTCCCATTCTCTTCATAAAGTAGTAGTGCAATTGGCTCTGAATGTAAAACCTCAAAATGCTCTTTATGATAGATTAATCCACAATCTATACCTCTTTCATCAGGAGAATCGTAGTGTACATAATCATATTTGATATTGGCAAGAGGCTCCGTAGCAAGAAGATCTTCCATAACCTGTTGGTTTTCAATCTCTGCCACACCCACAAGTACGGGTGGATTTTGCGTTTCGGAATTCCCGATTTCGGCTATAGTCTTACCCAGTTTGTACAACTTTTTTTTGTACCTTCTTAAGGACCACTTTTTACGTCCTTTTGGAGTAAAATCATCGTCAAGAGTATTTGGGTCGTCTATAGTATCGAATAGATTTTCTAGGTTGTAGAAGCTAATTGTATTTAAACGGCTTCCCTTTTTTTTTCTGAAAAATGAAAAAATCATAAATTTCTCGATTGCGATCTTAAAATTACGAAAATAGCTCGGTCAGTATTGCTTAAATTTGCAATTTAGTTTAGATATGTTAGAAAAGAAGACCATAGAACACGAAAAGGCCGTATTAATCGGTATTATAAACCGTGAACAAAACGAGAACAAAGTTACCGAGTATCTTGATGAGCTTGAGTTTTTGACTTTCACCGCAGGTGGAGAAGTTCTAAAACGCTTTGTACAAAGAATGGATGTTACCAATCCAAAAACGCTTATCGGTTCCGGTAAGATGGAGGAAGTGGAAGCATTCGTAAGAGATAATGATATAGGTTCAGTAATCTTTGATGATGAACTTACACCTGCTCAACAGCGTAATATAGAAAAGATTCTGCGCTGTAAAATCGTAGACCGTACCAGCCTTATTTTGGACATTTTTGCCCAACGCGCCCAGACTAGCTATGCTAGAACGCAAGTAGAATTGGCGCAATATGAGTATTTACTACCTCGCCTAACCGGTTTATGGACTCACCTTGAGCGCCAACGTGGTGGTATTGGTATGCGTGGGCCAGGTGAAACCGAAATTGAAACGGATAGACGTATTGTACGCGATCGTATTTCTCTATTAAAAAAGAAATTACTTAAAATAGACAGGCAAATGGAAACCCAACGCGGCAACCGTGGTGCCTTAGTACGCGTAGCTTTGGTAGGATATACCAACGTAGGCAAGTCTACTTTAATGAATGTTATTAGTAAAAGTGAGGTGTTTGCTGAGAATAAGCTGTTTGCCACACTAGACACAACGGTGCGTAAGGTTGTTATAGGGAATTTACCTTTCCTATTGAGTGACACTGTTGGTTTCATCCGCAAACTTCCTACTCAGTTAGTAGAAAGCTTTAAAAGTACTTTGGATGAAGTCCGCGAAGCAGATTTGTTACTTCACGTAGTTGACATTTCGCATCCTCAGTTTGAAGAGCACATAGAATCAGTAAATAAGATTTTAGGTGAAATAGGTAGTGCTGACAAGAACACTATAATGGTATTCAATAAAATTGACAAATACGAACATGCTGAAATAGACGATGACGATTTAACAACCGAAAGAACCGGAAGACATTTTACCATTGCAGATTGGAAACAGACTTGGATGCAGCGTGTAGGAGATAAAGCACTCTTCATATCTGCATTGAATAAAGAAAACTTAGATGAATTTAGAAAAAGAGTTTATGATGAAGTTAGGGATATTCATGTAACCCGCTTTCCGTACAACAACTTTTTATATCCAGAAAATTTAGACGAGTATTAGTCAATATATTGATGTAGACTTACCGTTCATCGGAGATACCGGACGACTTGTATTTTTCACAACAGACTTGGCTAGATTCACAACAATAATTTAGACGAACGAGTAAACCAATGTAAGTTTACAGTGTAATTAAGTAATAGTCTTGACCCCAAATCGAATCTTGAACTTAACCGAAACAAGTAATGAACCCAAACCCGTTACTTGACTAAAAAAATATTACCAAATTGACCAAACCTACTTGATAAAAAAACCCTCTTACCAGAGGGTTTTTTTATGCTTCATATTTCCCCAAACATCTTTCTTACTGCACTAGATAAACCGTTCATCGGAGATACCGGACCACTTGTATTTTTCACAACAGACTTAGATAGATTCACAACAATTATTTAGACGGACGAGTAAACGAACGTAAGTTTACAGTGTAATTAAGTGATAGTAATGACCCCAAATCGAATCTTGAACTTAACCGAAACAAGTACGAATCCCAAATCCGAACTTGACCTACGAAAAGCTTAAAATTGCGACCCCAAATTGCAATCAAAATTTTACTAGTAAACCTACTTAACAAAAAAGCCCGTTCACACGGGCTTTTTTGTTTTTTTTAAAATCTCACTTCCTTCATAGATTACTTTTTAGAGTGTAGTTCATCGGATATATGTTCGTTTTAACGAGTTACACCACAAATTGAGACAGGTTCACAACAAAAGTTTAGCAATTATATAGTTGCCATCTACATTCGTCTTGTATTTGAAATTTTGTGTTAGTCCCAGAAAATTACTTAATCAAAGGTTTGATTTATTATTTGACTGTATAACCAAGCTTAACGTATCCTACTTAACTAAAAAACGCCCCGATTAATATCGGGGCGTTTTCATTATATAAAGTTTAATTTCTTTCTTAGAAAGCGTAGTTCAGACCAAAAAGGTAAAAACTTTGTAAGCTATTATCCGTGTTATCAAAAGTTGGAATTGGAGTAATTGCAGGAACTGCAGCTAATGCATTAGCTAAAGTTTCTTGGTTGTTGTTTCTCAATCCAAATTCAAAACCTACACCAATTCCTTTCCAAAGTGTGTACCCAAAAGAGTTGGTCCACGTCCAGTTAGACAAGTCACCGCTTTTGTAACTCTGAAAAGTAGAGAAGTTGGTCTTAAAATTAACAGCACCTAATTGCTTTGTATAATCTACTACAATTTTAGCACCTAAAGATGATTCGTAAGCAGCATCATTATCTGCAAATACAAAGTTGTAGTTTAGTGGGTGAATAACAACTACCATATCAGGAATAGGAGTCCAAGTAGCACCAATACCTAAATCCAAATAACCTGGATCATTAAAGTTATTAGCAATAGATGATCTATATTCTCCCAAGGCTGAAATCGCAAAATTTTTGTTCAACTTATAACCATAAAGAGAGTTGATTGTGAAAACATCTGTAGTATTACCAAATCCTTCTTCGTCTGATGGGTTATTTTTGTCATCTAGTTTAACCCATTGCAAATTAACATTAGCAGAGTTTCTCCAGAAGAACTTCTCTCTATCTAAATTAGCAATAGCGTTGATTGTAACCCCAATATTTCCTGCAGAGTTATCTGGCGTTCCTTGTGAATACCAATTGTTGAATTTTGAAAGATTAGCACCAATAGTACCAAAAGCATTTATTTTCCAACCTGGAAAAGCATCAATTTGACCTTGTAGCGCATCAACTCTTCCTTGAATTGCAGCAATAGAATCTTTCTTTGTTGCTTGTTCAGTTTTTAAATCATCTATTGTCTGTCCAAAACTCACCGAGAAGGTAAGTATAGCCAAAGATGTAAGCAGTAATTTTCTCATGGTTATGTGTGTTTATTAATTAGAACCACAAAAGTACTAATTGTCACTTATTTTGAGAATAAAAGTCTACTTTCTTTTATAGAGAGGTACAGAAGAACATGCCTCACCATACATGAGAGATTTTACAACAGGTTGTAACTTTCCTATTATCAATACGTAAGCATTGGGAGGTACCGGTTTATTGCTACATCCTTTAACAATAACCATTTTGTCTTTTAATTCAGAAACATCTAAATCTTTTAGGGTTTCTGTGTATAACAGCGTCTCTAATTGCTCCAAAGAGCCCTGAACACACTTCTTTGCGAAAGGTTGAAGTTTAGTAGCCAATAACATATAAGCCCAACCTGGCACTATAGCCCCAGTGGAACAATGCAAGGCTACATAAGCATCTTCATATTGAGACCAATCATGTTCTGTAGCTTTAGCTCTAAAATCCTTCTCTTTTAGTAAAAAACCCTCTACCAGCCATTCTGAAATATCAAAAAGCACACGCTTTCCTGGAAGATAGTAATCTTCTAAGTTAAATGTAATGAGTTTGCTCTCAGCTACCTTATTAACGATTTCGTCTGACATATTTGGTTTTATAGCAACCCTAATTCTAGTTTGGCTTCTTCGCTCATCAAATCTTGCGTCCATGGTGGGTCAAAAGTAATTTCAACCTCGGCATCTTTCACTAAATCTAAAGACTTCACCTTTTCTTCTACTTCGGCAGGAAGAGATTCCGCCACAGGACAATTTGGAGATGTAAGTGTCATTAAAATTTTGACCTCATTATCTTCGTTTACAAATACGTCGTAAATCAACCCCAATTCATAGATGTCAACAGGGATTTCTGGATCGTAAATTGTCTTAAGTACTATTACTATTTTTTCTCCCAATTCTTGGGTATCTACTACTGTTTCTTCGCTCATGTTCTTGGAATTAATTCTTTAATAATTTAGGACCACCTCAATTACAGGCAATGTCCTAATTTAATTGTGTTTGGTATGCTACCGCATATAATTTCAATTGCTTGATCATGCTTACCAAACCATTTGCACGCGTAGGAGAAAGATGCTCTTTCAAGCCAATTTCATCAATAAAATCGGTGTCTGCATCAATAATATCTTGTGGTTTCTGGTTGCTAAAAGCGCGTATTAAAATAGCAATTATACCTTTCGTTATAATTGCATCGCTATCGGCTGTAAAAACTAACTTATCTTCTTCTAGCTCAGCATGAACCCATACTTTACTTTGGCAACCTTTGATAATATTATCTGCAGTCTTATATTTCTCATTGATGAGCGGGAGACTCTTGCCCAAATCAATCATATATTCATAACGCTGCATCCAATCATCGAACATTGAAAATTCATCTACTATTTCGTCCTGTATTTCCTTTATCTGCATTGTCGCTGTTTTGGGTAAAAATACAATAAGTATCTATGGATTTCAATTCTTTAAGAGAATCATAACGCTTATGGCTATTCTAGCATACCCTTAGCTCTAAGAACGGCCTTAACCAGCACATCTACCTCATCCATAGTGTTATAAAAGCTAAAACTAGCTCTTACCGTACCTGGAATTTTGTAGAAATCCATAATTGGTTGTGCGCAATGGTGACCGGTTCGTACGGCAACACCAAGCTTGTCTAAGATAGAACCTATATCATAAGGGTGAAGCCCCTCTATATTGAAAGAAATAACTGAAGTTTTGTTTTTTGCAGTACCATAAATTTTAAGTCCTTCTATTTTTAGAAGTTCTTGCGTAGCATACTCAAGCAATTCGTGCTCGTATGCTGCAATTGCTTCAAAACCTATTGCGTTCATATAGTCTAGAGCAGCCCCAAAGGCAATACCCCCGCAAATATTTGGCGTACCTGCTTCAAATTTATGAGGAAGATCGGCATAAGTCGTTTTTTCGAAAGTAACCTCAGCAATCATTTCACCACCACCTTGATAAGGAGGTAATTTATTAAGCCACTCTTCTTTTCCGTATAACATACCTTCTCCGGTAGGTCCACACATTTTATGAGCAGACACGGTATAAAAATCTACATCTAGTTTCTGCACATCTGCTTTGATATGAGGCGCAGCTTGTGCACCATCAATTAAAACAGCAGCGCCTACAGCATGTGCTTTATCTATTATTTCTTTGATAGGGTTAATGGTCCCCAATGCATTTGAGATATGATTACAGAATACCAGTTTTGTTTTATTGGAAAGCAACTCATCATAAACATCCATTAACAACTCACCGGCAAGGTTCATTGGAATAACCTTTAAAACAGCACCTGTTCTCTCGGCCAACATTTGCCAAGGCACAATATTGGAATGGTGTTCCATAGCGGAAACCAAAATCTCATCACCTTTTTCAAGCAACGTTGTAAATCCGTTAGCAACGATGTTTATACTGTGGGTTGTTCCAGAAGTAAATATGATTTCATACGAATTTTTCGCATTAAAGTGCTTCTGAATCTTTTGCCGTGCTACCTCATATTTATCAGTTGCTTCTTGGGAAAGCGCATGCACACCACGATGTATATTGGCATTATAGTTTTGATAGTAGTCTACTATAACATCAATAACCTGTTGTGGGGTTTGCGATGTAGCAGCATTGTCTAAGTATACCAAGGGCTTTCCATTAACTTCTCTTTTGAGAATTGGAAAATCTTTACGAATTTCAGTAACGTCTATCATAGTAATATTATTGACTGCAAAGATACCGACTATGCCCTAAATTATAGTAAAAACAAGAAGCTTTCTAAGTAGACCGTATTCTTATTAAAAAAACAAAATCCAAGAGATTTTCTTGGATTTTGTTTTACAGATTGACAACTCACATTAGAACCTAAAACCAACTCCGAATTTTAAATAGCCCAAATTTTGCTTAAACTTATATTTCTGTCCTTCAAACTCTCTATTATCAGTAATCCTTGTATAGTCATACTGAGCTTGAATAAAGAAACGTTTAGTGATGTCGTAAGAAAGCCCTAGATTTAAACTTACACCTCCTAAATTGGTAGATGTTTTATCTGGAGCACCAGGGAAAATTCCCTTATACTTAGATTGAAGAAATGTATAACCTAATCCCACGCTAGGGTGTAGTTTTTGTATTCCTGGAATAGTAAACTCTGCAAATACTTTAGGCTGAATTAACCAATGGGTTTCTTTGATGTCGACTACGGGCTCGGAGTAGTTTTGAGTTTCTTCTTTAAAAATTCCTGCATTAATCCCCGCTCCTATTTTAACAATATTAAAATCTAAAAACCGATACTTTACTCCAACGTCTAAAATACCAGGAGCATCATTTCCCAGCTCATCACCAACGGTTAAGGGGTAGTTTGCTTCCACACTCCATTTCTGGTCTTGGGCAAACAGACCTACAGTTAAGAAGAAGAAGAGAGAAACTGATAAAAAGTAGATTTTTTTCATACGAACATTTATTAATGGGTTATAATTAGTTACAAAACACACTTGCTCCTTATAAGCGATAAATATGGAATCTTAATATTCTATCTTTTTCTAGAACCTGAATCCAACTCCTACTTTTAAGAGACTGATGTGCTCAATGTTTTTTAAAGTTTCTCCTTCTACCTTTATTTTATCAGCAACATTCCTGGTAACGTCCAATTGAGTCTGTACAAAGAATCGTTTAGTTATATCATAGGAAAGTCCCAAATTCAAACTTATTCCCCCTTCTGATTCTGTAATTTTATGAGCACCAGGAAATGGAGGTTCTTGTGGGCCGTAATCAAATAAGCCATCATATTTAGATTGAACAAACGTATACCCTAACCCTATAGAAGGATGCAGCCTTTTTACTCCCGGTATAGCAAATTCTGCAAATACCTTAGGTTGAATTAACCAGTGAGTACCAGTAAAATCATACGATGAAGGGTCACGATAGTCCTTAGTGTCTTCCGTATAAACTCCCGCATTAATACCTGCGCCGATTTTTACAATATTAAAATCTAAAAACCGATATTTTACTCCAAAGTCAATGACACCAGAAGCATCATTTCCTAACCCGACACCGATGGAAATCGGGTAATTCGCTTCCACACTCCATTTCTGGTCTTGGGCAAACAGGCCTACACTTAAGAAGAAGAAGAAGAGAGAAACTGATAAAAAGTAGATTTTTTTCATTTGAATATTTATTAATGGGTTATAATTAGTTACAAAACACACTTGCTACTTGTATGCGAGAAATATGAAATCTTAAGGGTTAATTTTATTTAGAATCGAAAACCAACTCCGAATTTTAAATAGCCCAAATTTCGTTTTACTTTAAGGTCCTGCCCTTCATAATTATAAGTATCTTTTTCCCTTATATAATCATATTGCGCTTGCAAAAAGAAGCGTTTAGTTATATCATATGAAAGTCCTACATTTAAATTTATACCTCCCGAGGATTCGGTATTATCAAAAGACCCTAAATTAAAACTTTCCCCCTCAAATTTAGATTCAATAAACGTGTAGCCCAATCCTACGCTAGGATGAAGTTTTTGTATTCCTGGTATAGTAAACTCAGCAAATACTTTTGGTTGAATTAACCAATTGGTTTCGTCAAAATCCGTGAACACCGGCTTAAAGTCATCACTTATATTCTTTTTGAAAACACCGGCATTTATACCTGCTCCTATTTTTACAATTTTTAAGTCTAAAAATCGATATTTTATTCCAAAATCTAGAAGACCAGGGGCATCATTTCCAATTTCATCACCAACGGAAATAGGATAATTTGCCTCTACACTCCATTTGTAATCTTGAGAAAATAAGCCGGCACTTAAGAAGAAGGCTAAAACTGTTAAAAAGTAATTTTTTTTCATACGAACAACTAATTAATGGTTTATAATTAGTTCGCAAATCTATAGGAAAATTCGGGCAAAAAAATAACGGCACTATTAAAGTGCCGTTAAATAAATTCTATATTTTAAGATAATGTCTTGTTAAAAAAGAGCTTACAATCGCTTATAAATCAAACCCAAGATTAACCCCTAATTTCTTAGCAATCAATTTGTTAATACGTGTTTTTAATTCAGGTATACGTACACTTTCTAAAACGTTATTAGCAAAAGCGTACATTAACAAAGCACGAGCTTCTTTTTTAGGAATCCCACGAGATTGTAGGTAAAATAAAGCATCTTCATCTAACTGACCAATAGTACAACCGTGAGAACATTTTACATCATCTGCAAAAATCTCTAACTGAGGTTTTGAATTGATGCTTGCTTTATCACTAATTAGAATATTATTATTCTTTTGGAAAGCATTTGTCTTTTGAGCAATTTTATCTACGATAATTTTGCCATTAAAAACACCTATAGAGCTATCGCCATAAATTCCTTTATAATCTTGATGACTTTCACAATTTGGCTGCATATGATGCACCAATGTGTAATGATCCACATGCTGTTTTTCCCCTAGAATAGTAACACCATTCATAGTAGAGTCTATATACTCACCGTTTTGATAAAAGTTAAGATTGTTACGTGTCAATTTACCCCCAAAAGAGAAGGTATGAACGTTAA
This sequence comes from Zobellia barbeyronii, assembly GCF_018603515.1. Taxonomy (GTDB): domain Bacteria; phylum Bacteroidota; class Bacteroidia; order Flavobacteriales; family Flavobacteriaceae; genus Zobellia; species Zobellia barbeyronii. Next base: position 1,005,673 of record NZ_JACATN010000001.1, on the reverse strand, counting down.
CAACACTTTTATCTTTTTGGTCAACGTAGGTGTTATCAATTAATGAAGCTGTAGCCGCATCGTTCTGAATTTTATAAAAATCAACAATAGCACTTTTTGCAGCGAATATTTCGGTTACTGCATTAGTAAGTGTGTCGTTTGATGTTAAACTCTGGTGACGCTCAATAATTTGAACCTCAGCATTTTCTTCTACAACTACCAAACTTCTTGGCTGCAACAAGATTGATGCCTCATTACCCGTAGCGAAATGTATAATTTCGATAGGCTTTTTAGGCATTTTGTTTTTAGGAATGTAAATATACGCTCCTTCTCTACTGAATGCCGTATTCAATGTGGTAAGTGACTCATCTTTTGACGCCACTTTGTTGAAGTAGACATCTATAACAGGCTTATACATTGGTTTTGTAAGCGCTGCGCTCATCAAACATATATCAACACCATCATGAGTGGTTTCCGAAAGATACGAGCTATAAATACCGTCTACAAAAACAATTTTATATGAGTCTATCTCGTGTAAAAAATATTTTTTGACATCTTTATACTCAAGGGTATTTTCTTCCCTAGGAAAAATGCTGAAATCTATTTTTTGTAAACTATTTAACGAAGTATATTTCCAAGCTTCTTCCTTTTTAGAAGGAAATCCTTTTTCCTCAAAGTTTTTTATAGCTGCCATACGAACGTCGTGTACCGGATGTTCAACATCCACGTTGTTCTCAAACGCCATAAAAGAGGAAATCAATTTATCTTTTAAATCCATATATTTTTAGTATTAAGTAGTTAGTACAAAGTATTAAGTACTCTTTACTAACAACTACGTACTCTGTACTATTTTTAAACCGCTGTTTCTTGCTTTAACCAGTCGTATCCTTTTTCTTCAAGCTCTAGAGCAAGTTCTTTACCACCAGATTTTACAATTTTACCGTTGTGTAGTACATGAACAAAATCAGGTACGATATACTCCAATAAGCGTTGGTAGTGTGTAATTAATATTACAGCGTTATCCTTACTTTTTAGTTTGTTAACTCCGCTAGCAACGATACGTAAAGCATCGATATCTAATCCAGAATCGGTTTCATCTAATATGGCAATCTTTGGCTCTAACATTGCCATTTGAAAAATCTCGTTTCTCTTTTTCTCACCACCAGAAAAACCTTCGTTCAATGATCTAGACAAAAATTTACGGTCAATTTCTAATAACTCGGATTTTTCACGAATCAACTTCAACATATCCTTGGCAGGCATATCTTCAAGACCTTTAGCCTTACGAGATTCGTTAATAGCCGTTTTCATAAAGTTGGTTACAGAAACACCCGGGATCTCAACTGGATATTGAAAAGAAAGAAAAACACCTTTATGTGCTCTTTCTTCTGGAGAAACTTCTTCTAAATCTTCACCACTTAATTCAATTGAACCTTGAGTAACCTCAAAACGCTCGTTTCCGGCAATTACAGAAGCTAATGTACTTTTACCAGAACCGTTAGGTCCCATAATAGCATGTACTTCACCTGCTTTAACCTCTAGGTTTATTCCTCTTAATATCTCCTTATCATCTACGCTAGCATGTAGATCTTTAATTTTCAACATAATATGTTACTTTAAATATTGTGGCGCCAATGGCGTTTTACTAAAATCTTAAATACTTTTTATCCTACAGAACCTTCTAAACTAATTTCCAATAATTTTTGTGCCTCAACAGCAAATTCCATTGGTAATTTATTTAATACTTCTTTACTGAAACCGTTTACAATTAATGCAATTGCTTTCTCTGTTGGAATACCTCTTTGGTTACAATAGAAAATTTGGTCTTCACCAATTTTACTAGTCGTAGCCTCATGCTCTATCATTGCCGTTTTATTCTTTGCTTCGATATACGGGAAGGTATGTGCACCACATTCGTTACCCATTAACAAAGAATCGCATTGAGAGAAGTTACGCGCACCATCGGCACGGCTACTCACTTGTACAAGTCCTCTATAGCTATTCTGTGATTTACCAGCAGAAATACCTTTTGAAATGATAGTACTACGGGTATTTTTACCCAAATGTATCATTTTGGTACCTGTATCTGCTTGCTGATAATTGTTAGTAACTGCAATAGAGTAAAATTCTCCAATTGAATTATCTCCTTTAAGTATACATGAAGGGTATTTCCAAGTAACGGCAGAACCTGTTTCTACCTGTGTCCAAGAAATTTTTGCATTTTTCTCACACAAACCTCTTTTGGTTACGAAATTGTAAACACCACCTTTACCCTCTTTATTCCCAGGGAACCAATTTTGTACCGTTGAGTATTTTATCTCAGCACCATCTAAAGCAATTAGCTCAACTACGGCAGCGTGTAATTGATTTTCATCTCTTGATGGAGCAGTACAGCCTTCTAAGTAACTTACATAGCTATCTTCATCTGCAATAAGCAACGTACGCTCAAATTGACCTGTACCTGCTTGATTAATTCTAAAATACGTAGAAAGCTCCATTGGGCATCTTACACCTTTTGGGATATAACAAAAAGAACCGTCAGTAAAAACAGCAGAATTTAATGCAGCGTAAAAATTATCAGTTTTTGGCACTACTGTACCCATATACTTTTTCACTAATTCCGGATGCTCTTTTATCGCTTCTGAAATAGGCATAAAAATAATACCCTTTTCTGCTAGTGTCTTTTTGAAAGTTGTTGCTACAGAAACAGAATCGACAACAATATCAACAGCTACATTTTGTAATTTCTTTTGTTCATCAACAGAAATACCAAGCTTACGATACATTTCTAACAAATCTGGATCTACATCATCTAACGTTTTGTTAGGATCAGCAGATTTTGGCGCAGAATAATAACTGATTTTCTGAAAATCTGGTTTTTCATAATGCACATTTGCCCATTTAGGCTCCTCCATCTCTTTCCAAATTTTAAAAGCTTCCAAACGCCAAAGCGTCATCCACTCTGGTTCCTCCTTCTTTTTAGAAATAGCGATGACGATTTCCTCATTCAAGCCAATTGGAAAAGTATCAGATTCAATATCTGTATAGAAACCGTACTCGTACTCTTTAGTTTCGAGTTCCTTTTTTAGTTCTTCTTCTGTGTATGCCATTTTTTCCTTTTATACCAATTACACTAGGGTAACTGAATAATTAGTTCTTTTACTATTCTCCGTTTATAACGAAAAACTTTCCCCACACCCACAGGTGCGTTGCGCATTAGGATTATTGAAAACAAAACCCTTTCCGTTTAGTCCACCAGAATACTCCAGTGTTGTACCAACTAAGTATAGAAAACTCTTTTTATCTACAATAATACGCACATCATTATCTTCAAAAACCTTATCGGCTTCGTCTTTTTCTTTGTCAAAATCGAGTTTATACGATAAGCCGCTACACCCACCACTCTCAACACCTACGCGAACATAGTCCGTAGAGGCATCAAAACCCCCTTCGGTCATTAAGTCTATGACTTTCTTTTTCGCAGTTTCAGATACTTGAATCATAAGCATTTGGATTTATTCTAAATAGTTCACAAATATATGGCATTAGTAGGGTTTTACCATAAGAACTAACATTATTATAACGTATATTCCAATAAGCTTTTTCTATGACCAAACGGTATATTATGCTTGACCAAAGCAAGAGCTTGTAATCTAATAGCAATCTTTCTGTTCAAGCGATGTTACTATCTATTTTTAGAAATGATTTGTTTTGATGGAACGAGATAATTTAAAAAATGCTAAGTTGTAGCTTTAGCCCAAAATTTTAATAGTTTTGGAAATAAATCAAAGTCGATTTTCTTATGAAGGTAACCGGTTTTTCTTTCGTTAAAAATGCCGTTCGTTTCGAGTATCCAGTGATAGAATCCATTCATTCTATTTTACCTCTCTGTGACGAGTTTGTTATAGCCATTGGCAAATGCGATGATGGTACACTAGAATTGATTCAGAGTATCAATGATAAAAAAATAAAAATTATTGAAACGGAATGGGACGATAATTTAAGAGAAGGCGGAAAAGTCTTAGCTGCAGAAACTAATAAAGCCTTAGAACATATATCGGATGATACAGATTGGGCTTTTTACATTCAGGCCGATGAAGTTATTCATGAAAAGGATTTGAAAACCATTAAAAATGCCATGTTAAAGTATAAAGATAACAAGCAAATAGATGGACTTCTATTCAAGTACTTACATTTTTATGGTTCTTTTGATTATATCGGAGCATCTTCAAATTGGTACTGTAACGAAATCAGAGTAATTAAAAACAATGCCAACATTTACTCTTATAAGGACGCACAAGGCTTTCGTAAAAATGAAGACGAGAAACTTAATGTAAAAGCAATTGATGCTTACGTTTACCATTACGGATGGGTCCGTGAACCTGAAGCTATGCAAAGGAAGCAATCAAATTTCGGCTCGCTATATAGAGGCAAAGAAGAGCTCGAAAAAGCCAAGACCGCGCCAAAGAAATATTGCTATGAAGACAGTATACACAAAATAGCACCATTTACGGGAGACCACCCTCAAGTTATTATTCCACGAATAAGCAGGAAAAATTGGGTATTTGATTATGACATCTCTATGAGTCGGATAAGTCTTAAAGACCGAACCAAAAAAGTTCTGAAAAATTATTTTGGCGTTGACCTGTCTTACAAAAATTACAAGATCACTAAATAATAACTTTCCTAATTACTCAAAGCAAACACCCTAAAAAGTAAACCTCATTTTTCCATTAACATCTTCTCTCAAATAAAAAACCAACCCCAAATCCGCTTAAGGCTTAATTACATTAATATTGAACGCTATTAGCAGAAAACTAGGGCTATAAGGATTATCATTCTTACTTTTGCAAAATGCTAGAAGATAAAAACCAAGAACGTACGTCTCTGGAAAAATTGGGCGAATTTGGACTCATTGACCATTTGACAGAAAATTTCGAAATAAAACATACATCAACCATAAAAGGTATTGGGGATGATGCCGCTGTATTTGATCATACAGAAAAAACTGTACTAACCACAGATTTACTAATAGAAGGTGTACACTTTGACCTCAGCTATATGCCCTTAAAGCATTTGGGTTACAAGGCAGTAATGGTAAACCTTTCTGATGTATATGCCATGAATGCAACCGCAACTTCAATTACGGTTTCATTGGCTGTTTCCAACCGTTTTCCTTTAGAAGCATTAGAAGAACTTTATGCAGGTATTGCCCTTGCTGCAAAGGTTTTTAATGTAGATCTTATTGGTGGAGATACCACCTCATCAACTTCAGGAATGCTTATTAGTATTACAGCAATTGGCGAGGCAAAAGAAGAAGAAATTACGTATCGTAGTGGCGCTAAGCCAAACGACCTGCTTGTTGTAAGTGGTGATTTAGGTGCGGCTTATATGGGCTTACAGGTTTTAGACCGAGAAAAAGAAGTTTTTAAGGTGAACCCGAACAACCAGCCCGATCTTTCTCCATATTCATATATTGTTGAAAGACAATTGAAGCCGGAGGCAAGAAAAGATATTGTTGAACTTTTGAAAGAGATGGAAGTCTTGCCTACTTCTATGATAGATATAAGTGACGGACTTTCTTCGGAAATTCTTCACCTATGTAAAAGCAGTAAAGTAGGGTGTAATTTATTTGAGGAGAAAATTCCTTTAGACCCAACAGTAATTTCGGCTTGTGAGGAGTTTAATGTAGACAGTACTATGGTTGCTCTTAGTGGAGGAGAGGATTACGAGCTTCTTTTTACCATTTCACAAAACGATTTTGATAAAATAAAAGGAAACCCTAGTTTAACCGTAATAGGCCACATGACAGACGAAAGGGAAGGTGCCTATTTGGTTACAAGAGGTAATACCAAAATAGAACTAACCGCTCAAGGCTGGAATTCTTTCAATTCGGACAACTAGTTTTTTTTGATATGGAAAAGCATAAAAGAGGAAGAAAAGTAGCTTTGCGATTAACAGTTTTTGCTATAATTTCCCTTCTCTTTTATGCTTGTGCATCAGTACCTAAACTATCCGACAAAACGGAATTACTTATCAAAACGGTAATGCACGAGCCCATACCCGAAATGGTAACGGGCAAAACCGGGTTTGCCATTTCCAATGGCTGGAAAGTTTGGTACGAGCGTATTCCACCTAAAACATCTAAAAAAGGTGCTATTGTTTTAGTAATGGGCGCAGCCAATGATGCCCTGAGTTGGCCACCAGATTTCATTTCAAAATTTACGGATGCCGGTTACGAAGTAATACGATACGATCATAGAGGCACGGGTTTGACCCAACGTCTTAAAAAGACGGATAAAGCGTATACGCTTGCCAATATGGCAAATGACCCTATTGCAATTCTTGACAGTTTAAATATTGAGAAAGCCCACATCATAGGTGTTTCTATGGGAGGCATGATTTCACAGCTTGCTACAATTGAACATGAAGAGCGATTCGAAAGCCTTACTTCCATTATGTCATCGGCAGATATTTTTGATTCCTCTTTACCAACTCCTTCACCGGAAGTCTTACCACAAATGATAAGTGCGGTAATTAAATACGGGATTTTTGGAGGAAAGAAAAGTCAAATTAAACTACAGTTTGTACATAAGAGAATTTTGATGGGTAAAGCCACGGGAGATATTGCAAGCAAACCTCTTGCAGAAGCAGCCCTATACAACTTAAAGAAACGGGATGGGTATCATTTTATAGCTGGTAGACAACACCAAAAAGCAATGGAATCGGCTAAACCCAGATATGACCAACTTTCAAAACTAAAAATACCGGTATTAGTAATTCACGGAAAACAAGATCCTGTTATACCTTTTGAACACGGTAAAAAAATGGCGGCGGTTATTCCGAATGTAGATAGTTTATGGGTAGATAATATGGGGCATGATTTACCCGATGCAGAAATAGACCTAATCAGTGCTAAAATTCTGAAAAAAATAGAAGAAAATAATGTTCAATATACTGAATAACAAATACTTAAATATGTTTTTCGGAAGTAGAAAAACAAAAAATTCCCGAAAACAAAGGACATACCTAACTAATACTGTTGTGGGGCGAACGACAGTGGAGAACGAGGTTGTTTCCTAAATTTCCGGAAATAAGTTTAAAATTCCAAGACCTTTAACGGCTCAGAATTTCGGTGCCAAAGCATAGTTAGGCGGCATGCTCTGCTGCCCTATGTCTCTTCTGAAATATATTTTCTAGTGTTTTATTTATATCCTGCAGTTCTGGAGTCAAGGTTGAAAGGTTTCCACTTACATCTGTTGTCACTTGCTTTTGACAATGAATACATTTATACTCTTTGATGTGGAGGGTAACTTTTTTAGATACTGTGTAGTGATGTCCGAATAAACTGCAAAAAAACTTCTTCATGGTTGTAGGTTTAAAACGCATAATCGGTCTTTGGGAAACCGCTTATTGCAAAAATTTGGGTCTGATGTTTAGAATGTTTTTATTCACTCTTTTACTTGAACGCCATCGTATCTTTGTTTATTGGATGCCCTTCTATCATTGTCCTGTTTTTTCGATGAAATACATTTTATTCGATGAACAACACTTTTAAATCGGTCTTTCCCATCATTTGTTATCAATTGAATTTACGGTATCTTGCCGCGGTTTTCTCTCAATAAGAATAACATGTGCATTTTTGGGTTGCCGTTCATCGATCTGGATGAATAACCTCCCTTTTTTTCGATGAAGTACAGAAACCATATAGATAGGTAGAACTAATTTCCATTAATATTATTAAACCATGTTTATCCTAAAAAAGGAAACCAGAGAAGTCTTAGTTACTGCTTTTGCCCTGTTCTCCTTATTCTTTGGAGCAGGTAACCTTATACTACCTCCATTACTAGGTAACAAGTCTGGTGACATGTGGTGGCTCGTTACATTGGGTTTCTGCGCATCGGCTGTACTTATTCCTATAATGGGTATTATGGCACACGCCAAACTCCAGGGCACCATATTCGATTTTGGAAAAAAGGTTTCACCCACGTTTAGTCTTGTCTATTCTTTACTTATTTATGCCATATCAATTAGCTTACCTTCTCCAAGGACAGCAGCGGTTACTCATGAAATGGCAATCCAACCATTTTTTGATTCGCCGCCTCTGCTCACTAGTATTATATATTTCTCCCTGGTATTCGTATTCGTCATCAACCGTTCGCAGATTCTGAATATTCTCGGAAAGCTTTTGACACCCGCTATTATTCTTATTTTGTTCCTTATAATAGGTACGGCACTATTTTCTTATGATTTTACTTTTAGCGAAACCGTATTTCACAATCCGTTATCAGAAGGTATTCTTGAAGGCTATCAGACTTTTGATGCCATTGGTGCTGTTGTAGTAGGTGGTGTAATTATTATTTCGATCAATCTGAAGAAAAAGGAGGCTACGTACGAGGAAAAAAAGATTTTAATACGACGCTCTGGTTGGTTAGCGGGTCTTAGCCTCTTTCTTATTTATGCCGGACTTATTGTTACCGGTGCAATTATGCACGGTGAGTTTACTGCAGACATTTCACGAACAGCCTTACTTAGTGGTATTAGCACAAAAACATTGGGAGGAACGGCTAATCTATTCTTAAGTATTTTGGTAAGCCTTGCGTGCTTTACTACCGCTGTGGGTATAGTAACCGGCACGGCAGATTTTATAAAATATAGATTTCATGATTCCCAACCTGTATATTTAACTACAGCTATATTGGGTTGTATTTTAGGGATAGTGATGGGGCAATTTAACGTGGGGTACATTATTGCTGTAGCCCTGCCCGCTCTAATGTTTATTTACCCGATTACGATTGTACTTATTCTTCTGAATATCGTACCGGATAAGTATGCTTCTGAAAAAGTGTTCAGAGCTGTGGTTATCACCACCATTATTTTTAGCATACCTGATTTCTTAGGAAGCATCGGTTTTACCGAGACGCTATCTAATGTTCAATTTTTTATTCCATTAAGTCCTTATAGCTTAGGATGGGTATTGCCGGCAGGAATAGTTTTTATAATCACTAATTTGCTTCATAAAAAGAAATCCTAAAACTACCTCTGCCAGCTAATCCATTTAAAAAATTATTCTACTATTTCTGGGGATAATGCTTTGTACACAAGTCCTGCCAAAACAGCTCCTGCAATTGGTGCTGCCCAAAACAACCATAATTCTCCTAATGCCCAATCGCCAACAAATAAAGCTTGACTAGTACTACGAGCTGGGTTAACAGAAGTATTTGTTACCGGAATACTAATTAAGTGTATTAAAGTTAAACAAAGACCTATGGCCACACCAGCAAAACCTCCTGGTGCCTTAGTGTATGTAGACCCAAGAATTACAAACAAAAAGATAAAGGTCATAACTAATTCACAAACCAATGCCGCCATCATACTATAGCCGCCTGGCGAGTGTTCACCATAACCGTTAGCTGCGAAGCCTCCTAATTCAAATCCTGGTTGACCAGAAGCAATGACATACAAAATACCTGCACCGGCTATACCTCCTAAAACTTGAGCTATAATATAAGGAACCAATTCCTTGCCATCAAAACGGCCACCAACCCAAAGACCAATAGATACTGCGGGGTTTAAATGACAACCAGAAATATGACCAATGGCATAGGCCATAGTAATAACTGTTAGACCAAATGCGAGGGCCACGCCTACGAAGCCAATTCCTAATTCTGGGAAGCCTGCAGCTAATACCGCGCTTCCACAACCCCCTAGAACTAGCCAAAGGGTACCAATAAATTCTGCTACTAATTTCTTCATTTTGAAATATTTAGTTAATGGTTATACAAATGTATATCCGTAAGGTAGCAAAATTTTAAGGTTTATTTTGTAGGTAACTACCTACTTATTCATTAGCTGTTCTATTTCTTCAACTTCAATTGGGATATTTGCCATCAAATTAAACGGTTCTCCTTTTGCTTGAATAACCACATCATCTTCTATGCGAATGCCCATTTTTTCTTCCGGAATATAGATTCCCGGTTCAACTGTGAAGACCATATTAGCCTCCATTGCTTTCTTCAATTCTCCGTAATCGTGGGTATTTAATCCAATATGGTGACTAGTACCATGCATAAAGTACTTTTTATAGGCTGGCCAATCTTTTCTTTCGTTTTGAACATCGGCTTTATCCAACAAGCCCAGACCTAACAGTTCCGAAGTCATTAGCTTTCCGCATTCTACGTGATAGTCTGCCCAGATTGTACCTGGTACTAGCATTTTAGTCGCTTCGTTTTTCACGCGAAGAACAGCTTCGTAAACTTCTTTTTGTCTAGGAGTAAATTTTCCGTTTACGGGAATAGTCCTAGTTAAGTCAGATGAGTAATTCGCGTATTCCGCAGCGGTATCCATCAAAATTAAATCACCGCTTTTACACTGTTGGTTGTTTTCAACATAATGCAATACATTGGCGTTATTGCCGGATGCGATAATAGGTGAGTACGCAAAACCTTTAGAGCGGTTGCTAATGAATTCGTGCATTAACTCCGCCTCTATTTCATATTCCCAAACACCGGGTTTTGTAAAACTTAGTACACGACGGAATCCCTTATCGGTAATATCACAAGCCGTTTGCATTAACTCTATCTCTTCGGGCTCTTTTACACCTCGTATCTTTTGTAAAATTGGATTGCTCTTCGCTACTTTATGTGCAGGGAATTTATGCTTACAATCTATTATAAAACGGTCTTCACGTGTTTGCGTTTCAACTGCCTGTCTGTAATGCTCATTTGTATTGAAGTAGATAGTTTCCGCCTCTGTCATCAAGTCGAAGAAAACCTTATTAAAATCCTGTAACCAGTAGACTGTCTCAATACCTGAAACTTCAGTTGCTTTCTCTTTGGTTAGTTTTTCTCCTTCCCAAACTGCAATATGGTCATTGGTTTCCCTTACGAACAATACTTCGCGATGCTTTTTTGCTAACGCATCCGGAAATAATATGAGAATGGTTTCCTCCTGATCGGCACCACTTAAATAGAATAAGTCCCTATGTTGTTCAAAAGGTAACGTACTGTCTGCCCCTATGGGGTAAATATCATTAGAATTGAAGACCGCAATGCTTTTTGGCTGCATCGCTGCCATAAATTTCTTTCTATTTTTTATAAATAGACTGCTCTTGATTTGCTCGTACTTCATATCAATCTTGAATTTCATCAAAATTAATGATTTACGACAACCCACAAATGGTAAGACCCCAAAGGTTTGTTAAAACCTTTGGGGTCTCTAATTAAAGTTGGTTATGTTACTTGTAAAGTGTTCGCACCTTTTAAAATTATGAACGAACAATGTCTTTTTTAGTACAACATCTTAGTTTATAAAGATGCTTTACAGTTTTTCATATAAATAAATTAACAAAATTTTAAGTTAAGTCACAATATAATCCGCCATTATTAACTCTTTTCACGTCAACTGTTCTCTTATTGCCATTAAACTGTAAGTTTAATCTGTAATTTACAGGCTGTTGCCCATAAATTATAATTCAGTTTTGCTAACTTTCATTTACAAAGTAAACCGATTTTCATGAAATCTTTTATCCTTCCTTGCCTTTTGCTTTTTTGTTTAATTGCCTTTGGTCAAATAGAATCTACATCTCAATTGGACATTCAAAGGGCGCTTCAACTTAAAGAACAGATGACCACAAAGTCTTTGGTCAAGCATCTAAAGTTTAAAAGTATTGGTCCCTCGGTAATGAGCGGAAGAGTTGTGGATTTAGATGTCAACCCAGATAACCCAATTGAATTTTACGTAGCCTACGCCAGTGGAGGATTATGGTACACCAATAACAACGGAACCTCACTCACTCCAATTATGGATAGTTCAGAAACGCAGAATATTGGAGATATAGCTGTGCATTGGAAAACGGGCACTATTTGGGTTGGTACCGGAGAAAATAATGCCTCTAGATCTTCATATGCAGGCATCGGTATTTTAAAATCTACCGACCATGGCAGAACTTGGCAGAATATGGGGTTACAAGATTCACACCATATTGGTCGCATCCTTATAAACAATGATAATCCCAATGAAGTAGTAATAGGTATAACAGGACATCTATATTCTGCGAATACTGAACGGGGCATCTACAAAACAATTGATGGTGGAAAAACTTGGAAAAAAACCTTGTTTATTAGCGATACCGCTGGAATAATTGATGTTGCTCAAGCTCCTGAAAACTTTAATATACTATATGCTGCGGCTTGGGAGAAGGATAGAAAAGCATGGGATTTTCTAGGCAATGGGAATGACTCTGGCATCTATAAGAGTACGGACGGAGGAGGTTCTTGGAAGAAAATATCTAATGATGGAAGTGGTTTCCCTACTGGTTATGGTGTAGGCAGAATTGGTTTAGCTGTCTTTGATGAAAATACCGTATATGCTCTTCTTGATAATCAAGAGCATCGTGAGAAAATTGAAGAGCCCGAAGAGAAATCCAATGAATTATCAAAAGAAGATTTTAAAGCGATGTCCGAAGCTGATTTTCTTAAACTTAATGACAAGAAGCTTAATGCTTTTCTCAAAACCAATAATTTTCAAGAAAAGTATCGTGCCGAAAATATAAAGCAAATGATACGCAGTGGTGTGGCCAAACCCATTGATATTACCAAATATCTAGAGAATGCAAATACCTCATTATTCAATACTCCGGTTATTGGAGCCGAAGTTTACCGAAGTAACGATGGTGGCAAAACATGGCAAAAACAAAATCAAAATTATATTGATGGTTTACTCTATAGTTATGGTTATTATTTTGGCGAAATACGAGTAGACCCCAATGATGTAAATAAAATATACTTAGGTGGTGTACCTATTATTAAATCAGCAGATGGCGGTAAAACCTATACTTCTATAAATGGAGACAACGTTCATGCAGACCATCATGCGTTATGGGTAAATTCAAAAATGCCAGGTCATTTAATAAATGGAAATGACGGTGGAGTCAACATCTCTTATGACGACGGTGCCAACTGGATTAAAAACAACTCGCCTACCGTTGGTCAGTTTTATGCTATAAATGTAGATAACCAAGAACCGTATCATGTCTATGGAGGTCTTCAAGACAATGGCGTTTGGGAAGGACCTCATAATGCCGAAGAAAATAGTAAATGGCACCAAACTGGCGATTACCCATGGAAATCATTAATGGGCGGTGACGGAATGCAAATAGAAATAGATAATCGTAATCATAATACCGTCTATACAGGGTATCAATTTGGAAACTATTATCGCATTGACAAAAACACGGGGAAGCGATATTACATTCAACCGAAACATGAGTTAGGGGAAGATCCATATAGATTCAATTGGCAGACACCTATTCTATTGTCCCCGCATAACCAAGATATTCTGTATTTAGGTGGTAATAAACTACACCGTTCCATGAACCAAGGTGATGATTGGGAAGTCATTTCTCCAGACCTAACTTATGGCGGGCAAAAAGGCAACGTAGCTTACGGAACACTAACAACCCTATCAGAATCTCCATTTACCTTTGGTTTATTATATACGGGTAGTGATGATGGCCTCGTAAATATTTCCAAAGATGGAGGGGCTCATTGGGAAAACATTTCTAAGAATATTGATCTGTCTCAATTTGAAACTCTTAAGAAAGTTCAAAAAGATACGAATCTTTGGGTGAGTAGAATTGTAGCTTCCAAACACAAAAAAGAACGCGTTTATCTTGCTTTGAACGGTTACCGTTGGGATGATTTTACACCTTATATTTTTAAGAGCGAGGATTATGGTAAAACCTGGACAACCATTTCTACAGGCATTCCTGCATCGCCTGTCAATGTAATTATTGAGGACCCCGAAAACGAAAATCTCCTTTTTGCCGGAACGGATAATGGTCTTTACACCTCTTTTGACCAAGGAGTTTCTTGGGAAAGTTTTCAAAACGGAATGCCAAATGTAGCCGTTCATGATTTGGTTATTCAACCTGAAGCCAAACACCTTTTAGTGGGCACCCATGGAAGAAGCATTTACAAAGCTGACATTTCCGTTCTGCAAAAGATGACTCCTGAACTTCTCAAAAAGGAATTAGTTGTTTTTGAGCTAGATGATATAAAACATTCCAAAAATTGGGGCAACCCACCTGATACATGGGCAAAAGCCAATACTCCTGGTCTTGATATCACTTTTTATAGTGCCCAACCAAATTCTTATGAAGCCGTCATTAAATCGGACGAGGGTATTATAGTAAGTGAGACCGAACTCAAAGCCGATAAAGGTTTAAACGTACTTTCATATGACCTAACCTTTACAGATAGTGGAAAAACTACTTATGAAAAAAAGAATAAAACTGATTTAAAATCAGCAAAAAATGGGAAGACCTATTTACCCAAAGGGAAGTACACGGTTCAATTGAAAGGCAAAGGAAACCAATCTGAAGTATCTTTTACTATTGACTAATTAAGACAATAGTAAACAAAAAGAAAGCCCCTAATTGGGGCTTTTCTTTTTAAGTAGGTTTTTTTGATTTTCCGGTGGGGACCGGTGTGTTTTTGTAAGCTTCAGTAGGTTAAGTAGCGGACTTGGGATTCGTTACTTGTTTCGGTTAAGTTCTAGAGTAGATTTGGGGTCAAGACTATTACTTAATTACACTGTAAACTTATGACCGTTTTAGCTCTTCTCTAAAATATTGTTGTGAACTAACCCAACTCTGTTGTGAAAAATATGAGCGGTTCATTTCATCGATAAAATGCGATGTTTTTAAAATAAAAAAGCCCTCGCAAACTGCAAAGGCTTCAAATTAATCTCCATGTATTCCGCAATGTATCTTATGCGTGCTGCTCTTCATGCTTACCTTCTTTGATTTCTTCAATCAATTTAGAATTAAAGGCCGGTAAGTCATCCGGGTTCCTACTTGTTACAAAACCTTGGTCTACTACCACTTCTTCATCTACCCAGTTTGCTCCGGCATTTACCAAATCATCCTTAATAGAATTAAAGCTAGTCATTTTACGGTCTTTTACCACGCCTGCACTAATGAGCGTCCACGACGCGTGACATATTGCCGCTACGGGCTTCTCTTGCTTAAAAAAGTCCCTTACAAAGGTCAATACTTTCTCTTCTCTTCTTAATTTATCGGGATTGATAACTCCTCCTGGTAACATTAGTGCATTATAATCTTCTGCAGTTACTTGATCTATGGTTTTATCCACTTTGTATGAGTTAGACCAATTACCATCGGCCCATCCTTTTATCTCTCCTGATTCCAGACTTACGACATCTACTTTAAAGCCTTCATTTTCCATGGCTTCCTTTGGAGATTTTAATTCGCATTCTTCAAATCCATTTGTAGCTAAAATTGCTATCCTCTTCATATGTATAATTTTTAATGATTATTAAATTACTATACTGCAAGATACCAGCTATACCCAGCTTAGGTTGACGGAAAACAAATAGATATTTGCTCTATTGATAGGATTCTAAATGTTGGATGACTTCGGCCAGACACCTATCTAATTCTTTCTTTATTTCGGTCTCCCAAAATCGAAATACTTTATACTCCAAAAGGTCTAGCTCTCTATTTACTTCTTGATCACGCTGTATGTTTCTTTCTATTTTAGCTATCCAGAATTCTCGGTTGGTCTTCACTTTGGGCTTACGTTCTTCCCAATTATAGCCATGCCAATATTCCCCATCTATAAATATGACTGTCTTATACTTTTTTAAGACGATATCTGGTTTACCAATAAGTTTTTTGTAATCTATACGATACCTATACCCCGCTGCATAGAGAGCCTTTCTAAAAGCAAGTTCTGGCTTCGTATTCTTCCCCTTAATTTTGCTCATAATTTTAGAGCGCTGGGGAGTCGTGTAGAAACCCGATTCTTCATTGAACCGAGGTACTTTTATACGTTCTATGGAATAGTCTTTGGGCATACCTTAAAATAACAAAAAATCCCAAACTCCATAAAGAGGAGTTTGGGATTTTTAATATCTATAGAAGTGCATTATGCACTCTTATGCTTATTATCCTTTTGTAGTCGCGCTTAAATACTCACGGTTCAAACGGGCAATGTTCTCTAAAGATATTCCTTTAGGACATTCTACTTCACATGCTCCAGTGTTGGTACAGTTTCCGAATCCTTCCAAATCCATCTGGCGTACCATATTTTGAACACGGTCTACTGCTTCTACTTGCCCTTGAGGCAACAAAGCAAACTGCGATACTTTTGCTGAAGTAAACAACATAGCACTTGCATTCTTACAAGCAGCTACACATGCTCCACAACCAATACAGGTAGCAGCATCCATAGCTTCATCTGCATCGTGTTTGTTAATAGGAATAGCATTTGCATCTACCGTATTACCAGAAGTGTTTACAGAGATATAACCACCTGCCTGCTGAATTCTATCAAAAGAACTTCTATCAACAATCAAATCTGTTATTACCGGAAACGCCGTAGCACGGAATGGTTCAATAACGATAGTATCACCATCGTTAAACTTACGCATGTGCAATTGACACGTGGTTACCAAACGGTCAGGACCATGAGGTTCACCATTTATCTGCAATGAACAAGAACCACAAATACCTTCACGGCAATCATGATCAAATTGTACAGGCTCATCTCCTTTATTGATTAACTCTTCGTTAAGAACGTCCATCATTTCAAGAAAAGACATATCACCTTCTATACCTTTAATAGGATAGTCTACTATCTGACCTTGGGACTTAGCATCTTTTTGACGCCATATTTTTAAATTAAGCTTCATAGTTACTTATTTATAACTTCTTGTCTTCAACTCAATATTCTCGTACTTCAACTCCTCCTTATGCAAAACTGCATCTTTAGGCTCACCTTTATACTCCCATGCGGAGACAAACTTAAAGTTCTCATCATCACGTAAAGCTTCACCTTCAGGAGTCTGATACTCTTCACGGAAGTGACCTCCACAAGATTCGTTTCTTGTAAGTGCATCTTTAGCGAACAGTTCGCCAAGCTCTAGAAAATCTGCAACACGACCTGCTTTTTCCAATTCTTGGTTCATACCATCTGCTTTTCCTGGAATTTTTACATTCGCCCAGAAATCAGTTCGTAAAGCAGAAATCTCATCGATTGCATCTTGTAAATCTTTAGCATTCCTTGCCATACCACATTTATCCCACATGATTTTACCCAATTTCTTGTGATAAAAATCAACTGAATTCTGACCGCTACCGGCCATTAACTTATCCAATCTATCTTGAACAGTTTTCTCAGCATCATCAAATTCTGGCAAATCTGTTGGGATAGCACCAGTTCTAATATCTTTAGAAAGGTAATCACCTATAGTATAAGGCAAAACAAAATAACCATCGGCCAAACCTTGCATCAATGCCGAAGCACCTAAACGGTTAGCACCGTGATCACTAAAGTTAGCTTCACCTGCACAGTAACATCCTTCTATAGTTGTCTGTAGGTTATAATCAACCCAAAGACCACCCATTGTATAGTGTACCGCCGGATATATCATCATTGGCGTTTCATACGGATTCTCATCTACGATTTTCTCGTACATCTGAAAAAGGTTTCCGTACTTAGCTTCGATAACACCTTTACCTAAACGAGTAATTTCTTTCTCATCTGGATTTTTAATACCGTGTGTAAGTGCTTCTTCTGCACCGTAACGTTGAATTGCCGAAGCAAAATCTAAATAAACGGCTTCACCAGTTTTATTTACACCAAAACCAGCATCACAACGTTCCTTAGCAGCACGTGATGCAACATCACGAGGTACCAAGTTACCAAATGCAGGATATCTTCTTTCTAAGTAATAATCACGATCTTCTTCTTTAAGCTGAATAGGTTTCAACTTACCTTCTCTAATTGCGATAGCATCATCCATACGTTTTGGAACCCAAATACGTCCGTCATTACGAAGCGACTCTGACATTAATGTCAGTTTAGATTGATGATCTCCAGAAACTGGAATACAAGTAGGGTGAATTTGTGTAAAACATGGGTTAGCAAAGAAAGCTCCTCTACGGTGTGCTCTCCAAGCTGCCATTACATTACTACCCATTGCATTGGTAGATAAGAAAAATACGTTTCCGTAACCTCCAGTAGCCAAAACAACAGCGTGTGCAGAGTGACGTTCAATTTTACCCGAAACCAAGTCACGTGCAATGATACCTCTTGCTTTTCCATCAACAAGAACCATATCCATCATTTCATGACGGTTGAACGATTGGATTTTTCCACGATTAATTTGCCTGTTCATAGCAGAATAAGCACCTAATAAAAGCTGCTGTCCTGTTTGTCCTTTAGCATAAAAAGTACGTGACACTAATACACCACCAAAAGAACGGTTATCCAATAACCCACCATATTCTCTTGCAAAAGGAACCCCTTGTGCAACACATTGGTCAATAATATTAGCCGATTCTTCTGCCAAACGATAAACGTTTGCTTCACGAGAACGATAATCGCCCCCTTTTATAGTATCATAAAAAAGGCGGTAGGCACTATCGCCATCACCTTGATAATTTTTTGCTGCGTTAATACCACCTTGAGCTGCAATAGAGTGCGCTCTACGTGGTGAATCTTGATAGCAAAATGTTTTTACGTTATAGCCCAATTCTGCTAAAGTAGCAGCGGCAGAACCACCTGCAAGTCCAGTACCAACAACGATAATATCAATATTACGTTTGTTAGCAGGGTTTACAAGGTTAATATCATTTTTATGTTGAGTCCATTTAGCCGCCAACGGGCCTTTTGGAACTTTTGAATCCATTATGCCCATAATTAATGTGTTAGTGGGTTAAAATGATGGTAAAGAGCGATAAATATAAATCCTAAAGGAATGGCAATAGAATATATTTTTGTGAACGTTTGAATACCCGCAGAATACTTGTTGTTCACACCTACCGTCTGAAAAGACGAAGCGAAACCGTGCCATAAGTGCAATGCTAGCAAAACAAAAGAAATCACATAAATAATTGTACGCCAGAAAGGCTCAAATTTATGAACCGTTTCCTCAAGATAACGGGTTGGGTCTTCTGGGTTCATTGCAATGTACTTATAGGATATTTCTTGTATCCAAAAGTCATACATGTGCAGACCAAGGAAAGCAAGAACCACCAAACCGGTAATAATCATGTTCCTAGACATCCAAGAAGCATTGGCGCCCCCGTTATACTGTTTGTACTTTACTGCTCGTGCTTTATTGTTCTTTAGCTCAAGTACAATACCCATAGCAAAGTGAACAATTACACCAGCTATAAGTACAGGCTGCAAAAGATATTGCACCAAAACGTTATAGCCCATAAAATGCGACCACTCATTAAAAGTATCGGGCGCAATTACAGATGTAATGTTAATCACAAAGTGCTGCCCAAGGAAAAAGACCAAAAAAAGACCCGATAGGGCCATGACCACTTTTCGGGCAATCGAAGATTTTATCAATCCGCTCATTTTATAATACGTTGGAGTTAATTAAAAAACTTCTACGAAATTAGGGCATAAGCTTGGCTTTAACAAACTTTGTGACGGTTTAGTAAAGTATTTAGAAACGTTTTAAGCAAGCACTAAAACTTCAGGGCACTAATTATTAGTTATTAAAAATTTTTAACCAAAGAATTAGATGCTTCAATTTTTAGACTCTAGTTTCGACATCTGCATTTTTTGACCGATATTCAAGTCTTAAAACAACCTCAAACCTATACTCTTATAATGAATATTGGACTTCTTTCCGTAAGCATGAATGTCTATTCAACCCAAAGAATAGCTGATGAAGCCAAAAAATTAGGACATAACATAGAATGGGTAGACCATACCAAATGTTCTATAAAAATAGGCACTAACAAACCTGAAGTAATCTTTAAACAAGAAAACATTCTAGATGTATTTGATGCTATCATACCACGTATTGGCACTAAAGTAACGCGCCATGGCGCTTCTGTTGTCAAACAATTTGAAATGAACCAGGTTTTTAGCACTGCTAAATCCGGTAGTATTTCTAAGGCTAGAAACAAAGCAAAAACCCTTCAACTCATGTCAAACTGGGGAATTCCAATTCCGGAAACCTTATTTTCTATAGACCCAGATGATATTGAGCAACAAATAGATTTATTAGGCGGTGCACCCTTGATTATTAAAATTCAAGAAGGCACACATGGATTAGGTGTTATTCTTGCGGAAACCAAAAAATCTGCTAAATCTATAATAGATACTTTTTATAAAATGGACACCAATATCCTTTTGCAAGAGTTCATTGAGGAAAGCAATGGCGAAGATATTCGTGTATTTGTAATTGGCGATAAGGTGGTAGCGAGTATGAAACGTACCAGCGGAAATGACGAGTTTCGTTCAAATGTACACCGTGGAGGAAGTACCGCAGCAGTAAAACTAACTTCCAAAGAAGAATTTATGGCAATAAATGCCGCAAAACACATTGGATTAGGAGTAGCTGGCGTAGATTTGATCCGTTCAAAAAAAGGCCCTTTGTTGATAGAGATAAATGCATCTCCAGGACTTCAGGGTATTGAAGCAGCTACAGGTGTAAACGTTGCCAAGAAAATAATACAGTTTGTAGAACGAAACTGCAGTAAAAAATAAAATAACCCCTTAATAAACAGGGAAAAGAGAACATCCAAGTAGTATATGGAAACTAACAAAACCATCACCATAGAAGGTGAAACTGTAAAACCAGGAGAGTCCAAGCTTTTAAATATTAGTATTGACAGACTTCCTACGGGAACGCTAATTGACATTCCTGTATATGTTTTTAACTCCAAAAAACCTGGACCGACACTTTTAGTACAAGCGGGTCTGCATGGTGACGAAATAAACGGTATAGAAATCGTACGTCGTATGTTGACCGAAAAACGCCTTAACGTTACCAGTGGCGCCGTGATCGCAGTTCCCATTCTAAATATCTTTGGGTTTATTCATTATTCCAGAGATGTTCCTGACGGAAAAGATGTTAACCGAAGTTTCCCTGGTTCAAAAATAGGTTCCATGGCAGGCCGTATTGCCTATCACTACACCTCAGCAATTCTTTCTCAAGTAGATTTTGGAATAGACCTGCACACTGGCGGAGGACAACGGCACAACTTTCCGCAAATTAGATATACGGATAATGATGAACGAAGTGAACAACTGGCCAAAGTATTTAATGCGCCTATTTCCTTTTCATCAAAACTGATAAAAGGGTCTTTTAGAAACGCAGCACATCAATTAAAAATACCTACAGTGGTTTTTGAAGCAGGCGAAAGCATGCGGTTTGATGATTACTCTATTATAGAAGGTATGCAAGGCGTGTTAAATGTAATGAAGCACTTTGGCATGATTGAAACAATAGAGCCAAAATACATTGAACGAAACAATACGGTACACCTTAAAGACAGAAAGTGGCTGCGCGCACCTACTGCCGGCATGTTCATTCCTAAAATAGAAAATGGCAGTGAAATTAAAAAAGGTCAGGTTCTAGGTATCGTATCCGGTCCTTATGCTAAACGAAGCAAAATTGTCAAAGCACCTATGGACGGATTGGTCTTCTGCATTAATCACCAAGCGGTGGTAAATAGAGGGGATGCACTTTTTCATATTGGCGTACCAACTAACGAAGGTGTCATACAAGCGGATAGATGAGAATGATTTTATCTGATATCCGCTAAGTTTTATCGAATAAGGATATAAGACTTAATCTTAAACTTTCAAAAAGAGGTTTCACTTAACCGACTAAGTGGTTTGTAAATTCTTTTATTCTTAGGTGAGCATCATATAATAAAGCAGTTCATCGACGATTGACATACGGATAACGGAGGCTTACCCAGAGAGCATCTAACTACTATATGACCACAACAAACTGCATAGTCTGTTTTCCGAATTTAAGTGTTTAGGTCTAAAAAACTAGTTTTCCATATCCTCTAGCTGAATTTCAAGTGCTTTTGTAGACAATTGAACCTCTACTAATGACAACATTAAAGAAACCATAAGTGCCAAAAGGCTAACGCCAAAAACGAGATTGGCCCAAAAACTGAATTCAACATAAATTAAAGTCATCGTAATCACCGCTAATAAGAAACTAAAAATAGCTGACGCCTGCATGTTCTTGATAATGGTTAAACGTTTACGCAACTTTTTTACCTGCAAAGCAATGGCGGGCGATGATGTTTCTTCATATTTCTGATGAAGTTGCCTAATCAATGCTGCAATAGCCAAGTATCTTGCATTATAGGCTAACATGGTCAATGAAATAGCAGGGAAAAGTAGCGCAGGTATACTTAAGGTCAGCTCCATCTACTTTTTGAACTTTCTTGAGCTTGTTTCATCAGCTGTTGGAAAATCATCCGGTATCGTTTGAGTTACCTTTCCAGTAGCAGCCCATTCCGCTCCTCTAAGCATACTGGTCATAAAACCAACACACTCAACTGAATAATCTACATGCCCCATAATATTATGAAAAATACGGCCTTTTCCATACTCTAAAGCCATAAGCGCTGGCTCATGTCTACCAGAACCTTTGTTTTCAGGGTCTGAATATGCAGTAGCCAAAACCACCATATTTTCTGCAGGACCACGAAGGCTGTTATAAAGTTCATCTTTGGTATGTAACCACACTTCTGGCATTCCCTTCGTAATTGGGTGCTCTTCTCTTATTTGAATCTGATACTCGCTTTGTGGACCGTGAGCACCTGCGTTACCAGCAGAATCATCTCTTATAAGCTCACCAGCATCATTATAATATACATATGGACCATCTTTTTCGGTACGGTCTCCCCAACCACCTAAACCAATCATTTGGTTGTAAGCTTCCCATTCAGGGAACGAATTATCGGCTGCATGAAAAACAACTAACCCACCTCCCTTTTTGATAAACTTTTCAAATTTTTTCTGCGTTTCTTCTGGCCATGGAGCCGCATTCCATCCGAAATTACAAATGACCAAATCGTACTTCGAAAAATCTGGACTGTAATTTGGATCCGCTTGTGGCTTTTCCTTTGCTTCAGTTTTTGGAAGGTTTTCTATAGGAAATTCAGAAATGAACTTATCTCCTTTCCACGTAAATGCAGAACGCGCCACCTCTACAGTAAACAAACCTGTGTTCTCCATATCGGTTTTCAAAATATAAGTAAGCTTCGGCCACTCATCATGATTGTTTTGACCATCAACAATAAGTGTTTTAATTTTTTTAGATGGAGAGGTTTGAGAGAAAAGACCATTTGAGACAAAAGTCATGGAAAGCACTAAAATTAAACTTCGGAAATTACGCATATCAAATATTTTGGATGTATAAATATAAGTGATTGCAGCTAATTTTATTAAAAAAACAAAAAGTATATGCCCTATAAAGTTGTAAATTGAAATCTTAACAGAATACTACAAATGGCATCTTCTAACATAAAATTTGCTTCCAAACTTCCAAATGCAAAAACCACAATTTTTACAACGGTAGGCAATTTAGCCCGCAAGCATAACGCGGTAGATTTATCTCAGGGCTTTCCTAATTTTGAAGTTGATGAGAAACTTAAAAGCCTTGTTACAGATGCCATGCAAAACGGACACAACCAATATGCTGCCATGCAGGGTTATTATGGCCTTCGGGAAATAATTTCACAAAAAATTGAAAAACTCCACAATAGAGTTTATAATCCCGAAACTGAAATTATGGTTACTGTGGGCGCAACACAGGCTATTTTTACAGCCATTACCGCATTCGTCAACAAAGGTGACGAAGTTATTGTACTTAAACCTGCCTATGACTGCTACGAACCGGCCATTACGCTCAACGGAGGAATTCCTATATATGTACAGTTAGATGCCGATGGTTACCAAGTGAATTGGGAAATCTTCAAAAGCAAAATTTCCGAGAGGACCCGAATGGTTATCATAAACACACCTCATAACCCAAGCGGTCGTGTTTTTTCCAAAGAAGATATGCTTCAGTTACAAGAAATTCTAAGACCTACTAACTGTATTGTTTTAAGTGATGAAGTATATGAACACATTATTTTTGATGGCAACGAGCACCAAAGTGCATCCCGGTTTAAAGATTTAGCGCAACGTAGTTTTGTATGTGCTTCTTTTGGAAAAACCTTTCATGTTACCGGATGGAAAATGGGCTATTGCGCCGCACCTGCAGAGTTAATGCAAGAATTTAGAAAGACCCACCAGTTTGCCGTGTTCTGTGTAGACCATCCTGTACAAAGAGCCATGGCGGCCTATCTTAAGAATGAGGAAAACTATCTAAGCTTACCTTCATTCTATCAAGAAAAAAGAGATTTGTTTTTGGAGGGATTAAAAGATTCTAGATTTAAATTTAAACCTTCAGAAGGAACCTATTTTCAGCTTTTAGACTATACTGAAATCACAAAAGAAAATGATGAAGATTTTGCAAAACGCTTGATAGTTGATTACAAATTGGCAAGTATACCTATATCTTCATTTAATGACGACCACCGTCAAGATGGAGTTTTACGGTTTTGTTTTGCTAAGAAAAATGAAACTTTAGAACAAGCTTTAAAAATCCTAAAATCACTTTAATTCTTTGCTAAAAAAACCTAAAAATAAAGGCACAAAAAAAAGCGGCCTTTGGGTGAGCCACTTTCTTTTAATTTCTTTTTCAAAGAATTTTAAAGCATAAACAATTTTCTAGCCAGCATTACTATTCCGCTGAAAAAATCATTTTTGTACACTTGAATTTCTTCTGATGATTGGTTAATTTGGGCTTCCATAGGTTTTAGTTTTGGACAAAATCGAATTTGGGACGCGACTTTCAATTAATAATACTATAAAAATAGTACCTAATCCTTAACTAAAAAAAATCTTGTTGTGAAGCAGCATTAATCTGTTGTGAAGAACCAAATTGATGATTTTCTCACAAAAATTACACTAAAAATATATGTGGATTTTACTTACAAAGTCATCTCAGGCACCTCACCGTCAACAATCAAAGTGCCCTCCGTAGCCTCCTTAATTTCATCTACAGAAACTCCCGGAGCACGCTCAAGAAGTTTAAAGCCTTTTGGAGTTACTTCTATTACTGCTAGATTAGTAACTATTTTGGTTACACAACCCACTCCAGTAAGGGGTAAACTACATTTTTTCAAAAGCTTGGACTCACCAGCGCGATTGGTATGCATCATGGCCACAATTATGTTCTCGGCAGAAGCAACTAAATCCATTGCACCACCCATACCTTTAACCATTTTACCCGGAATTTTCCAATTAGCGATGTCGCCGGTCTCAGAAACTTCCATTGCTCCCAAAATAGTTAAGTCTACGTGTTTCCCGCGGATCATTCCAAAACTCGTAGCCGAATCAAAGAAAGAAGCTCCATTAAGCGTTGTTATAGTTTGCTTCCCCGCATTAATAATATCAGCATCTTCCTCGCCTTCAAACGGAAATGGACCCATGCCTAATACTCCGTTTTCACTTTGAAATTCTACATTTATATCATCTCTTACAAAGTTGGCTACCAAAGTTGGTATACCAATGCCTAGGTTAACATAATAACCGTCTTTGACCTCTTTTGCAATTCGCTTTGCGATTCCATTTTTATCTAACATAAACAAACTCTATGATTGGATTAATTACGCGGTCTAACCGTTCGTTGTTCAATACGTTTTTCATAGTTCTCTCCTTGAAAAATACGTTGTACGAATATTCCAGGAATATGAATTTGATTTGGGTCTAATTCTCCCGCAGGAACAAGTTCTTCTACCTCAGCAACGGTAATTGTCGCTGCCCCGCACATACAGGGATTAAAATTTCTTGCCGTACCCTTAAAAATTAAGTTTCCCGCTTCATCTCCTTTCCAGGCTTTTACGAAAGCAAAATCGGCTTTAAATGCCTCTTCCAGCACATACATTTTTCCGTTGAACTCCCTAGTTTCCTTACCTTCTGCAACTTCAGTTCCATAACCTGCAGGCGTATAAAAAGCTGGAAAACCCGCTTGTGCGGCACGACATTTTTCTGCTAAAGTGCCCTGAGGAGTTAGTTCTACCTCAAGCTCACCACTGAGCATCTGCCGCTCAAACTCTTCGTTCTCACCTACGTAAGAAGATATCATTTTTTTTATCTGATGTTTATGAAGTAAAAGTCCTAGACCAAAATCATCTACCCCTGCATTATTAGAAATACAGGTAATATCTTTAATATTGGAGGAAACCAGTTCCGTGATGGCATTTTCCGGTATTCCGCAAAGACCAAAACCACCTAACATAAAGGTCATTCCGTCTTGAATGCCTTTCATGGCTTCTTTTACATCAGCTACTTTCTTAGAGATCATACTATAAAGGAATAAAAGATTTCTGTTGCAGTCAAGTTACAATTTTTAAACGAAATTGCCCGTGACTTTCATTGAAAGTCACGGGCAATTTAACAAGCTGTAATCTGCTTTTATGTATTAGAAATTTAGATCATCTATATCATCATCCAAACCATCTTCTTCATCGTTGTTCTCTACAACTCTGTCACAATCTATATTAATTGACAGGTTTGAAGGTTTTTCAAACTCACTATCAGAAATTCCTAAACTTTTATTCTCATAATTCTTTTTCATGTACAGACCCCAAATAGGTAAAGCCATAGATGCTCCCTGACCATATTTAATAGATTCAAAGTGAATAGATCTATCATCACCACCAACCCAAACACCGGTAACTAGGTTAGGAACAATACCCATAAACCAACCGTCACTATTATTTTGTGTTGTACCTGTTTTACCCGCAATAGCATTTTTGAAACCATATGGGTAACCAGTAATAATTTCTTTATAAACTGTGGTATTCTGCATACCCCTATGTCTAAGTCTTGTTCCGGAACCACCATGTGTAACACCCTCCATTAGGTTTAACATAGCGTAAGAAACATCTTTGCTCAGTACATCTTTAGTCTCAGGCACGTATTCATATAAAACCGTTCCGTTCTTATCCTCTATACGTGTTACCATTACCGGCTTAACATATACCCCTTGGTTTGCAAATGTACCGTAGGCACCTACCATTTCGTAAACATTAGTGTCATGAGTACCCAATGCTATAGAAGGTACTTCAGGAATATTTCCAGTAATACCCAAGTTTTTAGCAATAGAAACTACTGATCCCGGTCCAACTTTATCAATTAATTGTGCCGTTACCGTATTTACCGAGTTTGCTAACGCATCTTTAAGTGAATACATTTTTCCTGAGTATTGACCTACAGCATTTTTAGGACACCAAGCTTCTGTGTTTCCATGTTTCCCTGCCTCTATACAATATTGCGTATCCGGTAAAGAGTCACAAGGCGATAGTCTCAACTGATCAATAGCTGCCGCATATACAAAAGGCTTAAACGTTGATCCTGCCTGACGTGAGCCCTGAATAACATTATCATATTGGAAGTGTCTATAATCAATACCACCAACCCAAGCCTTTACGTGACCTGTCTGTGGCTCCATAGACATCATTGCAGCTCTTAAGAATGTTTTATAATATCTGATAGAATCCATTGGCGTCATAATGGTATCGCGCTCACGACCCTCACTATTCCAATCAAAAACAGTCATCTCCCTTTTCTTCTTAAACGATTCACGGATAACCTTTTCAGATTTGCCTTCATCTGCCATACTTCGCCATCTAGAAGAGTTTTTCATTTCTCTTTCTAGAATTTTATTTATTTCAAATTTCTCTAAATCTAAAAATGGAGCCGTGGGATTTCTCTTTGGTGTATTTTGATGAAAAAATTCATTTTGAAGATTCGCCATATGCTTACGTACAGCATCCTCTGCATTGGCCTGCATTCGTGAATCTATAGTTGTATAAATTTTTAATCCATCTAAATATAGATTCCATTTATCCCTACCTCCTTCCAAAGCTGGTTTGGGGTTTTTAGAGATCCAATCGTTCATGAACCCTTGTAGGTACATTCTAAAATAGGTAGCCAAACCTTCCTTGTGAGATTCTGGATTAAAATTAATATCCATCTCCATAGCCTGTAAGGAATCTTTCTCGTGCTCAGTAATAAACTCATATTTGGCCATCTGTCCCAATACCGTATTTCTACGATTGGTCACTAATTCCGGCCTTCTAATTGGATTGAAATAAGACGAGTTCTTAAGCATACCTACTAAAACTGCCGACTCTTCTATCTTTAGTTGTTGCGGTTCTTTACCAAAATAGATTTTTGAAGCAGAACGTATACCATCTGCGTTATTAAGAAAATCATATTGGTTGAAATACATAGCAATAATCTCTTGCTTTGTATATTGAGTTTCCAAACGGGTAGCGAGTACCCATTCCATTGCTTTTTGTTTGATGGTCTCAAATTTATTTTTAGACCGCACCCCCACAAAAAGTTGACGTGCCAACTGTTGCGTTATAGTACTGGCACCACCATTTTTTCCTAATTTTGCAACTGCTCTTAAAACACCGAATCCATCAATTCCTGAGTGATCATAAAAACGAACATCTTCTGTTGCAATAAGTGCGTTCACTAAATTTTGTGGAAGACTATCATAAGGCACCGGAGTTCGGTTATCATCCAAATAGAACTTACCCAATGTTTTCGCATCCGAAGATATAATCTCGGTAGCCAGGTTAGTCTGCGGATTCTCCAGATACTCATATTCTGGCATATCGCCCAACAGTCCCCAAGACGCGGACAAAAACAACAATACAACTAATAGAATTCCTGAAACAAACAGGATCCAAAACCACTTGATGTATTTAAAATACCCATTGGTTTTTTTCTCTTTAACAACCTTGGCCATACGTTACTCGTTACTTTTTTCTATTTCAAAACCGACGTCGGTTATGCCTTTCAAATTTTCAACACCGTTTACACTACCATTCTTACGCATGGCATGCCAAACACGTAAATTATATACGCCCGAAGAAGGAAAAACGATGTTTTCCTTAAACCATAATTTATTTTCTTTAATACTGCCGTATCCTTTCCCCAACCAAGTACCGTCTGGCAATGCCATTTCATACTCTAAGGTATCTTTTATGGTTTCCCCCGAAGGGTATTCCAATTCTGCAATCAGGAACAAGTTATTATACGGAAAAGTAGCATCATTACGCACAGTAATAAACATATTGTGCCTTTGGGTAGTGTCTATTTCTGAGAACGAGAAAAGAATATTATCCGTCTTGTTCCACACACCACCTTTTGTTGCCTGAAATTCGGATTTTACCAAATTATCATTGCACGAAAAGCACAATACCGTCACAGCAAAAACCAGTAAAATCCTAGCCATTATCTTGCTGTTTTTTAGGGTTGTTTCTCCTTCTCTTATTTTTAGAAGTATTTGCATTACCCGTTTTATTCCTGTTATTATTATTATTATTCGAGTTCGTATTCTTATTGTTGTTATTAGCGTTGCCACTAGTGCTTTTGGACTTATTCTTCTTGCGGTTATTTCTATTTCTAGATTGTTTAGGCCTATCAAAACGGGTAAGGCTATCCTGCCCAACAACATTCTCAAACACCTTTTCTTCCTTAACGAAATTATCTACCGTATATTCCTCTAAGCTGGCAACTTTTTCTTTCTTTTTGTTTTTTTCTAAAATTTCCTGAACCTGCTCTTTAGTAAGCGTGTGCCAATTTGCTGGATCGTCTCTGTACGAAAACCAAAGCATACCCTTAAAAATATCGGTCTTTTGACAGAATGCAAGTCCTTTTTCAGTGAACAATTTGGTGTCTTGGGAAGGAAAGTCCTTTAAAGCATCCAAATACATGTCTAGCTCATAGTTTAAACAACATTTAAGCTTCCCGCATTGCCCAGCTAACTTTTGTGGATTTAAAGATAATTGCTGGTAACGAGCGGCAGACGTACTTACAGATCTAAAATCTGTTAACCAAGTAGAGCAGCATAATTCACGCCCACAAGAACCAATACCACCTAAACGTTGGGCTTCTTGACGATAACCAATTTGTCTCATTTCGATACGGATACCAAAAGCTTTGGCCATATCTTTTATTAACTGTCTGAAGTCAACACGGTCTTCGGCTGTATAATAAAACGTGGCTTTTGAACCATCACCTTGAAACTCAACATCTGAAATCTTCATTTGAAGTTTCAAAATAATCGCTATTTCTCTCGCACGTTTTTTAATTTCTTCTTCTCGATCACGACATTTCTGCCATTTATCGATATCGTTTTGCGACGCCTTACGATGAACTTTAGGAAGGTTTTCGTCCTTATAATCAACTTTTTTGCGCTTCATCTGCACTTTCACCAACTCACCTACAAGGGTAACCATACCAATGTCATGACCTGATGGTGCTTGTGTTGCCACAATATCACCTATTGAAATAGATAAATTTTCGCTATTTCTGAAGAATTCTTTTCTACTATTCTTAAATCGAACTTCAACGCAATCAAACGGTTTTTCGCCGTTAGGAAGCGACATGTTGGAAAGCCAATCAAAGACGGTTAATTTATTACAACCATCGGTACCACAAGTTCCATTATTCTTGCAACCAGAAGGTTGTCCGTCCTTACCGGTCGAACAACTGCTACAGCCCATATATTATATCTTGGTTTGACCTAAACGGGGGTTTTTGGCCAAATAGGGTTCTTACTAATTTTATATGTAAAGGTACTAAATTTTTAATGTGATAGAAAGTTATCTCAACTTACACAGGTTCTTCGTTCCTTTGCGCCAAATTTGGCTCTGTTTTAAAAAATTGATGCTGCATTACATGGAAAAACAAAAAACACTTAGCAATACCGTTCTCTACCTCATGAGCATCTCAGCAGGTTTGGTCGCAGCAAATCTCTACTACAACCAGCCTTTACTACACATGATTTCTGTGAGTTTTGGTGTTACCGAATCTGCAGTGAGCAACGTTGCTTTAGCCACACAATTGGGTTATGCGTTTGGTTTATTGTTTGTAATTCCGCTAGGGGATATGGTTTCCAATCAAAAAATACTTAAAATTGATTTTCTATTCATGCTCCTGTCATTACTGGCCGCTGCTTTCTCTACCTCGTTATGGCTCCTTGTTGTTTCTAGCTTTTTTATAGGATGCACATCTGCCTTGCCGCAGTTATTCGTTCCCATGGCGGCACAATTATCAAACGCCGAAAATAGGGGTCGTGCCATAGGAATTGTTATGAGTGGTTTGCTTATTGGTATTTTGGGAAGCCGGGCTATTAGTGGTTTTGTTGGCGAACAGTTTGGGTGGCGCACCATGTATTTTGTAGCAACGGCCATGATGTTTGTTTTATTTATTGTTCTGAAATTTAAACTGCCCAGGGTTGAGCCGGTCTACAAAGGCCGATATATAGATTTGATGAAATCATTGATTCACTTCTTAAGAACCGAGCAGCCTTTGCGCCTTGCAGCAATACGAGGTGGACTTTCATTTGCTGGTTTAAGTGCTTTTTGGACCACCCTAGTTTTTCTTATGGAAGATAACTTTGGTTATGGGAGTGGCATCACCGGAACTTTTGGGCTTATTGGCATTGTAGGAGCTTTGGCAGCTACCGTAGTCGGAAAACTAAGTGATAGAATGAGTAAAAACCGAATCATTATTTCATCAACCCTTATTCTTATTCTTTCTTGGTCTGTATTCTTATTTTCCCATCATTCCATTATAGGCATTGTCATTGGGGTTATTTTGGTAGACCTTGGGCAACAATCGCTTCATATTGCCAACCAGAACATTATATTCTCTAGAAACGAAAATGCCCGAAACAGAATAAATACTGTGTACATGGTCATCTTTTTTCTAGGAGGTGCCCTTGGAACAATTCTAGGTGCCTTCGCATGGCAACATTACCAATGGGTAGGTGTATCTATTTTAGGACTTATCCTTTCTGTAACAACACTGGTAGCCCATTTATTATATGGCGATAAGAATATGTAAAACTTAGTTTTTAAACTTAAGCACTTCTGACCTTCCTTTTTTGAAGATTTTGTTACTGGCCCCTTTGCCCTTGCGTAACTTTTTTTGTTCTTCATAAGGTAATTCATGTACTTCTTTACATGAGTCCGAACAGCAGTCGTGCATTTTTTTTGCGCAGTCTTCACATTGAATAAACAAAAGATGACAAGCTTCATTGGCACAGTTAACATGGTTATCACAAGGATTTCCACATTGGTGACAATTCGCAATAACATCATCTGTAATACGCTCACTACGGCGGTGATCAAAGACAAAGTTTTTACCCAGAAATTTATTTTCAAGCTTTTTATTCTCTACTTGACGGGTATAATCAATAATACCACCTTCTAATTGGTAAACTTGTTTAAAACCTTTGTGCTTGTAATAGGCACTTGCTTTTTCGCAACGTATTCCCCCAGTGCAGTACATAACCAGTTTTTTATCTTCCTTATGGTCTGCGAGGTCTTTTTCTATAATATCTAGCGAATCTCTAAACGTATCTACATCTGGAGTTATAGCATTCTTAAAATGACCAATCTCACTTTCATAATGATTACGCATATCTACCAAAATGGTATCTGGATCATCAATAAGTTCATTGAACTTTTCAGCACCAACGTGAATTCCTTTGTTTGTAACATCAAAAGTTTCATCTACCAAACCATCTGCAACAATCTTGTTTCTAACCTTGACCTTCAATTTTAAAAAGGAAAGATTATCCTGCTCTATGGCAACATTCAATCGTACGTTCTCTAAAAAGGTGATGCTGTCCAAATGAGCCTTGAACAGTTCAAAATTCTCCGCAGGAATAGACAATTGGGCATTTATACCTTCATGAGCCACATAGATGCGCCCAAGAACGTCTAGTTCATTCCAATTAATGAAAAGGTGATTTCTAAATAGTTCAGGATTGCCAATCTGTGCATATTTGTAGAAAGAAATGGTCAAGCGTTCTTGCCCGGCTTCTTCAATAAGAGCCGCTCTTTCTTTTGCACTTAAGTTATTGTACAGTTGCATGCTATACTAATGTTTTAAGTTTATAAAGAATTTTCTAAGGCTGCAAAGATAAGAAATATTGATAATTCTTTTCTATTGATACAATTTAGACTGCTTAACCAACATCTGTAGTAAAAATAAAAAAGAGCCCCGGTAAATTACCAAGGCTCTTAATTGACCGTTCCCATTTTTCTTTTTCATAGCATCTTTCAAAAAACACATAAAAAAGGAACTGGTCGCCATTGCTCCCTAACACTAAAAAGGGAAGCTTATTTTGAGTTAGTTTCCAATCGTTAAACCGAAACAATATTTTAAATAAGATACAACGCCATCATAAGGGTCGCGTTAGAGAAACAACTTTTAATAAACACTTTTCTTTAGACGTGTAATAAACGTATGCCTTACAGCTACCAACATCAATTCTGAAAACTTTAACGTATTGAGAATAAGTGAAAAACTAGTTGTCTATTTTCAGAAAATGAATCACAGAGCTGGCATTATGATAAAAGAAATGGTAATTTAGCAACCCTTAAAAAAAAGAAAATATGAGCTCGGAAAAAGAAGCAAAACTGAAGGCACTTAAGCTAACCTTAGATAAATTGGACAAGACTTACGGAAAAGGTGCCGTAATGAAAATGGGAGATAGTGTCGCCCAAGATGTTGAAGTCATTCCTTCCGGTTCATTAGGTCTTGATATAGCCTTAGGAGTTGGCGGTTACCCACGTGGTAGAGTCATTGAAATATATGGTCCAGAATCATCAGGTAAAACTACGCTTACGTTACACGCCATGGCCGAAGCTCAAAAAAACGGGGGTATTGCCGCGTTTATTGATGCAGAGCATGCTTTTGACCGTTTTTATGCGCAAAAGCTAGGTGTAGATATAGATAACCTTATTATTTCTCAACCAGATAACGGTGAACAAGCTTTAGAAATAGCCGATAACCTTATCCGTTCGGGAGCTATTGATATTGTTGTTATTGACTCCGTTGCAGCTTTGACTCCAAAAAGTGAGATTGAAGGCGAAATGGGAGACTCTAAAATGGGACTTCATGCAAGGTTAATGTCACAAGCACTTCGTAAACTTACGGGGTCTATTAGCAAAACCAACTGTACGGTTATTTTCATTAACCAGTTACGTGAGAAAATTGGTGTAATGTTCGGAAACCCTGAAACTACTACTGGTGGTAACGCATTAAAATTTTACGCTTCAGTACGACTTGATATTCGTAGATCTACACAAATCAAGGATACAGACGGTAATGTTCAAGGTAACAAAACACGTGTAAAAGTGGTGAAGAACAAAGTAGCTCCACCATTCAGAACTACTGAGTTTGATATCATGTACGGCGAAGGAATTTCTAAAGTTGGTGAAATCATTGATCTTGGTGTAGAGTATGAAATAATCAAGAAAAGTGGTTCATGGTTCAGTTATGGCGATACTAAATTAGGACAAGGTCGTGATGCGGTTAAATCTTTGTTATTAGATAATCCAGAACTTTTTGAAGAATTAGATGGAAAAATAAGAGCTGCTATAAAAGCCCTTAAAGACGCATAAATACTTCTTCTTATATATTTGCGCCGATAAGAAACAACAAACCATCGTTGTTTCTTATCGGCGCAACTTTTTTATATAGCTTACAGCTACTTCACGCAACCCTTGCTCTTCTTTTTCATCTACTAAGAAAAATTGAAGTACAATGAGGAAATCATATCTTAAGATTTTAGGCTTAGCATCCTTGCTAACTATCGCGTCTTGTAGTTTAGATGACGATCGCGTAAACTTTCAATACACACCACTTCATATAACCAATGCCAGTTTACCTGATACATTTGAGTTAGGTCGCGTGTATACGGTAGATGTAAATATTCTTAGACCAGATGATTGCACCCTACTAGACCAGTTTGATGTACGACGTTCGTTTACGGATAGTACTCAAATTAGAACCGTATCTGCAGTAGGCATTACACTTGATAAAGAAGATTGCGCTGAAGTTAATGACGAACTACAAGACGGATTTCAATTTGAGGTTCTCTATACCAAATCGTATATTTTTAGATTCTATACCGGTGATGATACTGAAGGTGAGCCTGAATTTTTAGAAATAGAAGTGCCAGTAAAAGAATAATTATCTTTAACCTAAGCCATTAAAAATTTCTAATGCATTCTTTCAAAGCCTGTAAACCACAAGCTTTAAAAAACACCATACCACTTTGGGTCTAGAAGAACTCATAAATAATTGTAAAAAAGGCAACAGACTGGCACAAGAACAATTGTACCGGGATTACTCCCGCACATTGTTTGGTATCTGCCTGAAGTATTCGCGCAACAAAACAGAGGCCGAAGACAACTTACACGACAGTTTTATGGTCATCTATAAAAAAGTTGATCAGTTTAAGTTTAAAGGTTCTTTTGAAGGATGGCTCAAACGTATTACGGTAAATACGGTTTTTCAAAAGTATCGCAAAGAAGAGCACCTGAGTTTGGTAACAGAAAACACTGAAGAAGCAGAACCAGAAGTGGATGGAGATTACGAGCGCATAAGTTTAGACGTCTTACTGAAACACATTCAAGAACTGCCGGATAAGTATCGCCTAACGTTCAATCTGTATGTTCTTGACGGATATACCCATAAAGAAATTAGTGAACTTTTAGGCACTAGCCAAGGCACATCAAAAAGCAACCTAGCCCGTGCTCGAAAACTTTTAAGAGAAAAAATAGAGATTACAAAGAATAAAGCCATCATTGGTCTACTCATCTTCTTTTTATTAGGATTTTGCGTTTAGCCCTTGAAAAATAGTACATCAAAAAAACAAAATACCGAGTACCTAAGCATTGAAAGATGAGTAAGAAAAATATAGATAATTTATTCCAAGAGAAGTTTCGCGACTTCGAGGAGATTCCGGACGAAAAAGTCTGGAACGCCATTGAGGCCTCTTTGGATAAAAAGAAAAAGAAAAAGGTCATTCCTATCTGGTGGACATTAGGTGGCACAGCGGCAGCTTTGGTTATTGCTCTTGTTGCATTCTACCCTTTTTCAAAAAATGACGTAGCTCCAAATATTATATCTGACACAGAAAAGGTTAATGATACTAAGGATGACGCGATTAAAAATACCAATAAGTTTATTATCGAGCCAACTGAAAATATAGATGAAGCGGTTGTAGTTAGTTCTAAAACAGATGTTGATGTCAATACGGTTACTGACTCGTATAAAGAGAAAAAAGAAGACAAGAATTCTAATGCTTTAAATACGGAGGCACCCAAAAAGGATACTAAAAACAAAAGTGATTATAACCAAGGTTTTAAAACGTCTCAAGACACTGAGCTTGCTCAAATTGATCAAACTGAAGATGCGGTAAACGCAGAAATCGAAACTAAAAATTCAGATAAAGTCGATTATGCTTTTGGGGCAGAAAAAAGTCAAGAAGCGGCTACCTCATCAGCTAATTCTCGGTCAAATGATGATTTTAATTCACCCAAAAATAATCCCACGGAAGCAACTGGCATTGCGTTAACTGAAAACAGATCTAACAACTTAAAACCAAACACAGAGGATCCTGAAAATTCAACTAGCAAAACTAATGTAGATGATAACATTACCAAGTCACCAGATGAATTAGGTATCACAGAAAACACCACAGAAGAAGAAAAAGAGACAGAAAAGAAATCTATTTTTGATGAAATTGAAACTGAGGAAGAAATTGTAACCGCAGATAAAAGTGGGCGTTGGTCTGCAGGACCTAATATTGCTCCGGTTTACTACAATGCCCTTGGTGAAGGATCACCCGTTAATTCAATCTTTAACGAAAACTCAAAGTCTGGTAATACCAACCTCAGCTACGGGCTTACCGTTGCCTATGCAATAAATAAAAAGTTAAGCATCAGATCTGGCCTAAATAAAGTAGATTATGGTTACGATACTAATGGCGTCGCGTTTTCGTCTACCCTACAAGAAGCATCCACCGAAAAAATTCAAAACATAGACTATTCTAGTACCGCCAAAAATATAGTGGTTACTAGCCAAAGCAGTAATTTCAGTAGCTCGCCAACCTCTGATTCTATGTTCGCTTTTGAAATATCTAACGCTACTAGCTCTCAACGAGATGGCACAATGGCACAGCAATTTGGATATTTAGAAGTGCCATTAGAGCTAGATTATGCTTTAATAGACCGCAAGTTTGGATTAAATATCCTTGGCGGAATTAGTTCGCTTTTCTTAATAGACAATTCTGTAACTCTAACTTCTGGCGAACTAACTACCGAAATAGGTGAAGCAAACAACGTGAATTCGGTTAACTTTAGTACGAACATTGGTTTTGGGGTTAATTATAAATTTACACCCAAGATTCGCTTTAACGTAGAGCCGGTTTTTAAATATCAACTAAATACCTTCTCGGATGTATCGGGAGATTTTAGGCCATTTTCGATTGGAGTATATAGTGGTCTGAATTTCAAATTCTAAAATTTCCTTCAATCATTTTAAACCATCTCATTTATTGATTCCCCTTAATTATGCATAGGTTTACCAAATAATTATCTGATTATTTAAGTTGATGAAACAGAAACTTCAAATTTTTAAGGCGGTAGCATTTCACTCTAGCTTTACAAAGGCGGCCGAACAGTTATTTATATCGCAACCTGCCGTTTCTAAAGCCATCCGCAGTATTGAAGATGAATACAAAACTACATTTTTTCTTCGCAAACGTAATTCTATTGAACTTACAGAAGACGGCAAAGCATTCTTAATATATACCAATAGAATATTAGAAATCCATGCAGAAATAGAGAATCAATTTCTACATCAAAAAGAACATATTCCTGATTCAATCCATTTTGGAGCAAGTACCACCTTGGTCAATCATATCGTTCCAAAAATAATCGCCAAGTTTAGAACGCAACATCCGCATACCAATTTTGACATTAAAAGTGGCAATTCAGAGGAAATAGAAGAGTTTATCTTAAATCAACAATTAGACTTTGGTATTACCGAAGGCAGCAACACCAACCGTAAACTACATTATAAAAAGTTTATAAAAGACGAAATTGTATTGGTTACAAGCGTTAAGAACCATGCGTTTAAACAAAGTACTATAGGTACAAAAACCCTTCAAAAACTACCCATAATTGAGAGAGAAATGGGTTCTGGAACCAGAGAAATTATATATGAGTTCCTAAAAGAGCATGAGATTAAAAAACTAAACAATATAGTAACCCTGAACAGCACGGAGGCCATTAAAAACTACCTCTACCATTCAGATACTTTTGCATTACTCTCAATTCACGCCATTAATGAAGACCTCGTTGCCAACAAACTGAAAATTATAGACATTAAAAATGTGACCATTGAGCGTTGGTTCTATTTTGTATCTCGAACTGGTTATCAGTCCAATGTAATGGACTACTTTGAAAAATTCGCCAAGAACAACTATAACTTTTAGTTATTTCATATAGCATTTTAAATTGCTTAAAAGTAATTTAACACGCTTACTTTTGTATTATCAAATCAGGGTGATATGAAAGATAGAATGGCAAAAGTGGTGTTTTTAGGTATTGCACTTATCGTTTTCAGTGGATGGGTCAATAGCCCTACTGCTTTGCTACTTGGTTTTGGATTTACTTTATTCTTTGACAATCCATTTAAAGCATATTGCCATAAGGCCATCCATTCATTTCTTAAAATAGCTGTAGTAGGTCTTGGTTTTGGTATGTTCCTAAAAGAAACGCTAGAAACCAGTAAAGAAGGTTTTACACTAACTTTTCTCTCTATTATATTAACCGTAAGTCTAGGGTTTCTTCTTACTAGAGTTTTAAAGCTAGACACCAAATTAGGGCATCTAATTACTTCTGGAACTTCCGTTTGTGGCGGTAGTGCTATTGCGGCTATTTCGCCTGTAATAAATGCTAAGAGTAGGGTCATTAGCATTGCGTTGGCCGTTGTTTTTCTTCTAAACTCCGTAGCCTTGTTTGTTTTTCCTGCAGTTGGGCATTACCTCAACTTAACCCAACATCAATTTGGTCTTTGGTGTGCGGTTGCTATTCATGATACAAGTTCTGTAGTTGGCGCGGCAATTGGTTATGGAGATGAAGCTTTGCGGATCGCAACCACGGTAAAATTATCTAGAATGCTATGGATAATACCTTTATCCTTGCTTTCTATGTTTGTTTTTAAAACGAAAGGCGAAAAAGTAAAAATGCCTTATTTCATTCTTCTTTTTATAGGGGCCATAATCATAAACAGCTATCATCTCATACCAGCCCCAGCAACTAGTTTTTTAGTATCTAGCTCTAAGCACTTGTTGATACTTACCTTGTTTCTTGTGGGTTCTACCATCTCCATAAGAGATTTAAAGAAAACCGGAATAAAACCTATGGTATTAGCATCACTGCTTTGGATATTTATTTCTGTCCTTTCCCTAGCATATATTCTACACTAGTTGTAGAATAACTCTAAATATCTTGTTGAAGTTCTTTTAAAATAATAGCTCTGACGTTTTCTCTAAGGTTCACTTTATCTTCTTCAGAGAGATTCTCTGTCTTAAAGAACTTATGCACTTTAGCCCGAATACGGCCCGGACCACCACTAAAAAAAGAAAAAGAAAATCGCTTTTTGTTATCATAAAACGTAATTGGAACGACCGGTATTTTATGAGCAATAGCCATTCTGAAAGCGCCATCTTTAAAAGAATCTAGAATAATACTTTCATCATCAGGCACGCCGCCTTCTGGAAAAATACAAATACTAAGACCTTGACTTAATCGTTTTTGGGCACGTCTGTAAACTGCCATTCTGCTCTTGGCATCACTACGATCAACCATAATACAGACTCGTTTAAAGAAAAAACCAAAAAGAGGAATTTTAGCCAATTCTTTCTTCCCCACAAAAACAAAAGGGTTCTTACTAACATAAAACATTAGCATAATATCTAACATACTGGTATGGTTAGCTACGAGCATATAGCTCTTTCCCTTTTCAATATTCTGTTCCCCAAACACTTTTGGTGGGCACCCCATACCATATAAAATAGGTATGGCCCAAAGGTTTCTGGCCATCCAAAAAAATTGGGAATACCACTTTTCAGACAAAGTACTAATCAACAAAAACGGAAAAAATAAAAGTATGGGTAAGGCAACCAAAATATAGAACCAAATGCGGTACAAGGTGTAGCCAATTTTTTTAAGTAGTCTGGGCATAAAATCAAAAGTAACAATTTTACGAGGTATAATCCATTTCTTTTATCTTTGGGCTTCTTTGAAAATAAGCAAATGGCAAGAATCTTAACAGGAATACAAAGTACAGGCACTCCGCACCTAGGAAATATCTTAGGCGCAATCATGCCGGCAATAGAAATGGCGCAAGACCCAAAGAACGAATCGTTTTTGTTCATTGCGGATATGCACTCGCTTACACAAATTAAAAATGCGGAAGAATTACGCAGAAACACCTATGCCATAGCTTCTACTTGGCTTGCTTTTGGATTAGATATAGAAAAGACCGTTTTTTACCGTCAAAGTGATGTTCCCCAGGCTACTGAACTTTCTTGGTACTTGAGCTGTTTCTTCCCTTTTCAGAGATTAACATTAGCTCACGGGTTCAAAGATAAAGCAGACCGTCTTGATGATGTGAACGCAGGGCTATTCACGTACCCTATGTTGATGGCCGCGGATATACTTTTGTACGACGCCAATATTGTTCCCGTAGGAAAAGATCAAATGCAACACTTGGAGATGACTAGGGATGTAGCTTCTCGTTTTCATGCCCAAATGGGAGAAACTTTTGTGCTTCCAAATGGTAAGGTACAAGAGAGCACCATGTACGTTCCTGGAACCGATGGTGAAAAAATGAGTAAGAGTAGAGGTAACTTGATCAATCTTTTTCAGACCGATAAAAAACTGAGAAAACAAATCATGGGCATACAGACTGATAGTACGCCAATGGAAGATCCAAAAGACCCAACTAATGATAATGTTTTTGCTCTTTACAAAATACTAGCGACACAAGAACAGATTGAAGAAATGAGTGCCAATTACCTTGCGGGAAATTATGGTTATGGCCATGCGAAACAAGCACTTTACGAAGTCATAGTAAACAAGTTTGGCGACGCTCGAGAGAAGTATGATTACTACATGAACAACACTCAAGAGGTAGATGAAGCTTTGGCAATAGGTGCAGAAAAAGCACGAAAAGTTGCCAACGGTGTACTCGAAAGAGTACGAACAAAACTGGGATATTAAAATTTAACAAAACCGACCATATGGTCGGTTTTGTTTTTATAAAGTGTTTTGTGAATCTAAAATTGCTCCGTTTTTAGTAGGTTTTTAATCGATAAACCCCCATTAAAGCGATTATTTGTTCTTTGAAACTAATTTTACAAACCAATCAGTCGGTTGTTCTACTAGTTTATTTTCCAGTTTTGTTAAATAGCTTCGAACAGTTTTCCTGGTAGGGGACGAATGACACCCTTCATTTCCATATTCAAAAGAGTAGAAGAAACCTTAAAGACCGGCAGCTTACATTCTAAGGCTATACTATCCAACAATTGCTTCCCATTTTTCTGCAAGTAATCATAAATAGATTGTTCAGTAGGTTCAAGCTCTACGAAGAGTTGTTTTTGAACTGTTTTGGTTTCTTTCTCGGTAACATCCCATCCTAATAAATAGACCAAATCCGCAGCCGAAGTAAGCATGTGTGCCTTTTGTTGTTTTATTAGATTATTACACCCTGAGCTGTACTTATCTTGCGCCCTTCCCGGTACGGCAAATACATCTCGGTTATAACTATTTGCAATATCTGCAGTAACCAAACTACCTCCTTTTTCAGCAGATTCGATAACCACGGTAGCTTCACTCATACCTGCAATAATCCTGTTCCGTTTTAAAAAATTAGCCCTGTCAGGATTACTGGTACTTCTAAACTCGGTATAAAACCCACCATTCTTTTCTACGTCTTGAAGGTACTTGCAATGCACCTTAGGGTATATCTGATTGAGCCCATGTGCCAGACAGCCTATAGTTTGTAAATCATGTTTAACAGCTGCCTTTTGAGCCGTAATATCTACGCCATACGCAAAACCACTTACTATAATAGGGTTTAATGGTGCTATATCTTCAATAAATTTCTCAACGAAAGCAGTGCCATAACTGGTTATATTACGCGTACCAACTATACTTATGACTTTACGGCCTTCTAAATTAATATTACCCCTTTTATAAAGTAACACAGGACTATCAATACAATGTTTTAAATACGCTGGATAATCGGCATCCATAAAATAAGAGAAACCAATGTCATTCTTTTTTATGTACTCGTACTCCTGCTCGGCAGATTCTTGATGCTCTCCATCATATAAACCTCGTAAAGCATGCGTTCCTATGCCATCAATTTTTAATAGGTTTTGTCTTTTTTCTTCAAAGACAGCACTGGCACTTCCACAATGTGCAATAAGTTTTTTAATTGTAACATCGCCAATTTTTGGAGCACCTTGCAATCTTAAAATTGCAAGCAATTCATCTGTAGTCATTTATAGAAGCATCAAAGTTATCCACAAAATACACAAATTATAATGTTAATAAAAAGTTATGTTGCCACTGGTCTGACCCTATAATTTTTTCCATATTTGTGTTCTATGGGACTAGAACGCTATATCTCTGAATTAATGTACCGCTATAACTGTGTAGTTGTACCAGGTTTTGGAGCTTTTTTAACGGAACAGAAATCGGCTGTTATACACGAAAGTACTAACACTTTTTACCCTCCGGTAAAGACCGTTTCATTCAACCAACAGTTGTTGTCAAACGACGGACTATTGGTTTCATATGCTGCTGAAGCTCAAAATATTTCTTTTGAAGAAATGTTGAAGGAAGTAAGTGACATCGTAGCTGAATGGAAAGCTGACCTAAAAAAAGGCGGAAAATTACAGTTATCCGATATAGGAACACTTTGGTATAGTTCAGAAGATAAAATTCAATTTCAACCTTCAGGTAACGTTAATTACCTGACAGCTTCTTTTGGAATGTCTTCTTTTGTTTCTGCGCCCGTAACTCGCGAAGTCTTAAAAGAAGAAGTAAAAAAACTAGAAGAAAAAGTTCCGTTTGCTTTTACACCTGAAAAACGTGAAGCACTTACACTTCGTCCTTATTTAAAATATGCGGCAGTTGCCCTTATTGCTTTAACGTTAGGCGTAACAGGTTTCCAGTTCTATAAATCTAACGAGAACAACCAACAATTGGCTCGCCAAGATGCTGAACAACAAGTATCACAACGTATTCAAGAAGCAACCTTTTTTGATGCACAGCCATTAGAATTGCCAACTATTACACTTAAAACTTCTAAAAAAGTAGAAGC
This sequence comes from Zobellia barbeyronii, assembly GCF_018603515.1. Taxonomy (GTDB): domain Bacteria; phylum Bacteroidota; class Bacteroidia; order Flavobacteriales; family Flavobacteriaceae; genus Zobellia; species Zobellia barbeyronii. The sequence goes on along the minus strand of NZ_JACATN010000001.1, from coordinate 962,552 downwards.
TAGTATAGCTGAAGCACGCATGCATCATATTATTGCAGGTGCCTTTAGATACCGGACTAACGCTGATAAGAAGATAGAGCAGTTGAAACTCAAAGGTTTTAACCCTTCTTATATTGGCACGAATCCTTTCGGTCTATATTTGGTTGCTTACGACAGTTTTACTGATTCTAACAAAGCTTTAGAAGCGCTTCGTGAAATTAAGCGTACGCAGAAAGATGCTTGGTTAAAATCAGGTCACTAACACTTCATTTACTTTACGAATTTCTCCAGAAAAGCTAATTTATCCGTTTTTCGATTTCACCCTTTGCCACAAGCAAAAGGTTATACCATGATGCTCATTAAAAAAGGTATCTTTGCCCAAAAATTGATTTATGCAGGCTAAAAATCCACGTGATTCTAGAACTATATTAACCGATATGGTACTCCCCAGTGAGACCAACCCTCTTAATAATCTATTTGGTGGCGAACTTTTGGCCCGAATGGATCGTGCCGCAAGTATTGCTGCACGTCGTCATAGTAGACGTATTACCGTTACCGCTTCGGTAAACCATGTAGCCTTTAATCAATCTGTACCTGTAGGAAGTGTTCTTACTGTAGAAGCAGCCGTTTCACGGGCTTTTAGAACCTCTATGGAAGTATATATTGATGTTTGGATGGAAGATCGTTTCACTGGTGAAAAATCAAAAGCCAACGAAGCTATTTACACTTTTGTAGCTGTTGACGATACTGGAAGACCTACAGTAGTACCACCGTTACAACCGGAGACCGAACTTGAACAAGAACGTTTTGAAGGCGCTTTGCGCAGAAAGCAATTAAGCCTTGTTCTAGCTGGCAAAATGAAACCTCATGACGCCACAGAACTAAAGGCTCTATTTATGGACTAATAGTCTATTAGAAATCAAAATTATCAGGGTCAGGTCCTGTGCGTTCTCCCTTGTCCAACCTATCTAAATAAGATATATCGGCTTCAGAAAGCTTAAAGTCGAAAATATCGGCATTTGACTTGATCCTATCCACATTCACAGATTTTGGAATAACCACAATTTCTTTCTGCAAATTATATCGTAAAACAATCTGCGCGATTGACTTTTTGTATTTATCAGTCAAATCAGAGAACACCTCCGATTTTCCATCAAAAAGTTTTCCGTGCATAAAAGGCGACCACGATTCGTACTGAATCCCTTTAGAATTACAAAAGTCGATTAAATCTTGTTGAACCAAATATGGATGAAATTCCATTTGATTGACCATCGGTACAACATCAGCGGTTTCCAATAAATCTTCTAAATGGTGCTGCAAAAAATTACTTACCCCAATAGCTCTAATTTTCTTTTCGCGATACAATTTCTCCATGGCGCGCCAAGTATCCTTGTATTTTCCGGCCACGGGCCAGTGAATTAAATAAAGGTCTAGGTAATCAACTCCTAAACGCTCCAAACTCTCTTCAAAGGCTTTTAAAGTGCTTTCGTAGCCTTGGTCAGCATTCCATAGTTTTGACACTAGAAACACCTCTTCACGAGCTATATTGCTTTCTTGAATACCTTTGCCTACTCCTTCTTCATTCTTATAAGCCGCAGCCGTATCAATATGTCTATAACCCGCATTCAAAGCATTCTTTACGGCATCAATAACTTCTTGGTCATTGTCTGCTAAATAGGTTCCCAATCCAAAATAAGGAATTTCTACACCGTTGTTTAAAGTAAACGAGCCTTGCAAGTCTGTTATCTTTTTCATAGTATTCTTATAATTGGTACACCCACTCCTCAGGGTTCAACTTAGAAGTGTTTTGGTGTAAGTAAAATTTCAGTTTTGTCTGTCCATTAGACCTATTGGTATAAATCTCACCAAGTTCTGTTTTAGCTTCTACATTATCCCCTTTCTTTACATACAAAATAGAGAGGTTATAGTAGGTACTGATGAAGTTACCATGCTTTAACTGCACAGCTTTATTACCTCCGGGAATCGAAAGAATAGCAATTACTTCACCCCTAAATATAGCACGAGCTTTAGCACCTTGATCCGTAGTAATAACCACACCATTACTTTGGTGTTTTATACCTGGGTAGATAGCATCTGCGTACACCCCAAACCCTTGGCTTTTAAAACCTTTTTCAACCGGCCATATTAATCTACCCTTGTTAGCGGTAAAACTATTGGCTACTATAGCAGCCTCTGGCGTTAATAAAAACTTGCTAGGGTCATCACTTTTCTTTCCCGCTTCTTTGTTTGATGCAGCAATGGCTTCACGAATCAGTCGTTCAATCTGGCGGTCAATCTCTTTGGCTTGATTCTGCTTATCCCTAATCTGCGCCGCAAACTTTGTTTCGCTTTTACGAATCGTCCCTAAAAGTGCTTGATGATCTTCCTTCTCTTGAGTCATCGCTTTTTTAGCCTTCAGGTTTTCTGCAACTAGGCGGTCTTTTTCTTTTTGTTGTACACTAAGACCAATATTCAATTTACTTAACTCTTCCGTCTTAACGACTATCTGCTCTCCTTGCTTCCGTCTAAATTCCGTGTATTGCTTTATATATTGCATTCGTTTAAATGCTTGATAGAAATCATCGGAAGACAGCAAGAACATTAATTTGCTCTGTTGAATTTTACTTTGATATCCCTTTTGAATCATCATCGCATAATCATCCTTGAGCTTATCCAACTCATTTTTTAAACCAGAAATAACTTTGATATTGGCATTAATTCTACGGTTGAGAAGGTTGGATTGCTTATTGGTGACATCTATGAGTTCTTGTCTCACCTTGATTTTATTATCCAAGGCTTCCATCTGATCAATTACGTTACCCTTCTTTTTCTTCTGATCAAAAAGCAAGTAATTAATCTGTTCAATCTCTTTTTGCAATTTTTCACGCTTCGCCTCAAGGGCTTCCTGGTCACCGTTTTGAGCAAATACAGAGCTCAATCCAAATAAACAGAAACAAAGAAAAACAACGGTATGGTGCTTGTTACCGTGCATCGTCAGTTAATGAAATTTCTTTAAAACCTTTCGGTATTTTATATGGAAAGTTTATAGGTTGATCAAATTCAATATTCTTATATTCTATATCAACAGTCTTACGCTCTTCTCCCTCAATAGCAGCAACAGCAATACGTTGCGGAAGAACATACTTACCAATCTTCTGATAATCTGTATAGTTTACCTGCAACAATCTTTTCTTTAAAGGTTGAGAAAGTTGCTGAGAAGCCATTTTAAAGTTCTTAGGTTCTATTTGAAACATCACCTTAAAAAGGTCCATTGCTTTTTTTGGCTTCAATTGATAATCGCCGTTAACGACGGATGCATCATACTTTGCTTCCCTAAGATTAAAAAGCGCCTGGCCCATTAGCATGTTCTGTACCTGCTTAAAATCTAGTTCCGTACCCAAAAACTTACTGAGGTACTCAAAATTGCCATCAAAATATTCGTTCTGTAATTTATTGTAAAAAGTAACCCTACCTGGAGTAATGTATACTTTGACCATACCTAGCGGAGCACTCATCCAAATTGCTTTATCCTTTTCCATACGCAAGCTTACGGATACACCTTGCGACGATTCTCCATCGGAATAATCAATCCGCATTTTACCGGTTAACGTATTAAAATTGGTGGTGTTTGCATAGTGATTTTTCACAATGGTTTTCGCCGAAAGATTGTCATCGACCTTTCCGTCGGCCAATACTTTTGTTGATTTACAGGATAGAAAAAAGGAAAGTGAAACCAGCGCCATTAAGCGCAAAGCAGTTCGTAAGGGTAACGCCATAATTTTTGTAAAGTTTAAAACCCGGGTATTATCTTACGAAGATACATATTTGCCTTGACTGAATTGTTAATGGAATTATAAGCATCCGCCAGTTCTTGGTAAAATTTGTTGGCCAAAGAAACATCTCCAACCAAATAATCTAGTCCTGTTTCCAGCGCTTCAATAGCATCGCGCGGTTTTGCCTTTTTATTAAAAGCATAACCTTGAGCATAATAAAAGTAAGGTTGTGATGGGTAACTCTCCAATGCCTCTCCTGCAATTTTATCTAAAGCCAAATAGTTATTGGTGCGGAGTAAGCCATCAATTTGCGCCTTGTATTGCTGAAAAGAACCTGATTCCGATCTATTTTGATTTGTAACCGTAAATGAACTACTCTTGATTGCATCTTCTTGCGCCTCTATCAAATCTTCTACTTTTACGGAGAGCTGCTGTGTGAAACTAGATTTTGGTGTCTCTTTTAAAATAGACTGCGCAGCTTTTGCCCGCCCTTTTCTATAATAGACCAATGCCAGATTTTCCTTGAATTTAGCATTATTAAAAGGTAATTGTGCCTTATATCCTTCAACGGACTTTTGCTGCTTTTGCAATATCTCTACATAGGTATTTGTGTACCACAAATTTTCTGGCTCGGCCAATAACGCAGTTAAAGCGAATGGTTCTGCGACAGGATATTGCTTCTCTTTTAAATACAGTTGGGCAAGCTCATGGTCTACCACGTAATTATTAGCGTCCAGCTGTTTGCATGCCAACATGAGGTTGATAGCCCTATCGTAATTTTCAATGCCCTTTTGTTTTAAAGCATCAAAGAATTTTTCTTGAAAATCATCTGAATAGTCTTCTAGAAAAACATCCGCACTTTCTTCAATATTAATATCTGGAGTTACTTCTTGGGCATAGGTAGCTAAAGAGATAAATAAAAAACCCCCGAAAAAAGTCGATATAATTGGACTTATCTTCATTCTACAACTTTTGCCTTATGATTGTTAAAAACTAAGAACTAGTTACTTTACACCTGTACTTCCAAAGCCGCCTTCACCTCTTGAGGTTCCGGACAATTCATTAACCTCTTTCCATTCAGCACGTTCATGCTTGGCAATTACTAATTGAGCAATACGCTCTCCGTTTTCTATTGCAAAACTTTCGTTAGATAGGTTGACCAAAATCACACCTATCTCACCTCTATAATCCGCATCTATCGTACCAGGTGCATTAAGCACTGTAATTCCTTTTTTAGCAGCAAGCCCGCTTCTTGGTCTAACTTGAGCCTCAAAACCTACTGGAAGCTCTATAAATAGCCCCGTTTTAATAATGGCACGACCCAAAGGTTGTAACGTAACTGTTTCTGATATATTGGCTCTGATATCCATTCCTGCCGATGCTTCAGTTTCGTAATGTGGCAGGATATGTTCCGATTTATTAATGATTTTTATTTTCATAGTATTTTTTAAATTGTAAAATATCAATTTGATTTTATTCCGAGTACTATTTTAGACTGCTTTAGCTAAAACTGACTTAACTTTTCTGCCTTAGAAATATCTGTTTCAACTTATCATTTTCTAGTTTATACACCAAACCTAGGTAACACAAAAGTAAGACACTACCAATAATTAAATTCCGATCAAAAACATAAAAGGAGAGTGCAGAAAAGAGAATGGAAACACCAAGATAAAATAGAATTTTTCTAAAATTATACGGAACTGGGTAGCGTGATTTTCCTAGATAGTACGAAAGCACCATCATACTACCATACGCCATAACCGTTGCGATAGCACTAGCCATATAGCCAATGTGAGGGATAAAGAAATAATTTATACCGATGGTTATAAACGCTCCAAACACTGATATAAAAGCGCCATAACGTGTTTTATCAGTCACTTTATACCAAACTGAAAGATTATGATAGATACCCAAGAAAAAACTAGCCAACAATATAATAGGCACAACGGACATTGCCTCCCAATACGCAGGGTTCTTAACAAAAAGTACTTTCAGAACATCTGCAAACACAACAACCCCTAAAAGAATAACGCTACCTAACACCACAAAATAATTGGTTATCTGCGCATAGGCTTTCTGCGGATTCTCGGTACCTGCATGACTAAAAAAGAAAGGTTCAATACCCATACGAAATGCCGTAGAAAATAACGTCATGAACAAAGCTAGTTTTACACAGGCGTTGTACATACCAACTTCTTTATTTGCAATATCTTCAGGTAATAGGGCCTCTAACATGACCCTATCAAAAACTTCGTTAATGGTAAATGCTACTCCAGCAATCAAAACGGGAATGGCATATTTCATCATTTCCTCCCAAAGCTTCTTATCAAAAGTATACTTGCTAATCAAATACGGCTTCAACATTAATAAGAGCGTTACACCACTAGCAACCAAGTTGGCTATGATTATATATGTAATCTGAAAATTGGGCTTATATAGACCCGCTAAAGAGCTTTCAGGATTGCTTTCTGCTATATTGGGTAATAACAAAAGGAAAAACAGCGTGAGACCAAAGTTAATTACCACATTTAAAATCTTGACCACAGCATACCGGAGCGGTCGCTCATTAGCCCTTAACCATGCAAAAGGTATAATTACCAGAGCATCCAGCGAAAGAATGAAAATAACATACTTGATGTACTTTGGATCAATATTCAGCAAACTCGCCATTCCGTTTTGAAAAATCAACGAGAATACCAGAAAAAGCATGGTTGACACTAAAATAGAAGTTAAGGAGGTAGAAATTACCGTTTCCTTATCCTCAGATTTGGTGTAAAACCTAAAAAAAGCAGTTTCCATACCATAGGCTAACACCACGTTAAACATCGCAAAATAGGCGAATATTACGGCCAGTTCACCATATATCTCTGGAGGCATCGCATCTGTATGCACCCTCACCAAAAAGAAAGAAATCATTCTGGGCAATACAGTGGCGAGACCGTAGATAGCCGTTTGTTTGAACAATTTTTTAAGCGGATTCAATAGTGCTGCATTTTAACCCAAAAGTACCTATTTAAAGGGATGTAGCAAAGTGAAGTTAAACAGCCGTGCTTTTCTTTTTTCTAACGACTATTTTTTTCTCTTAAGCTAGAATAAGAAACCGGAAGATTATGTTGAATTCCGTTGATGCGATAATATTTGACTTTCTCTTTGTGCACATAACTAATTACTGCCTGCGTATCGGTCAAATCAAAAGGAAACTCTTCTGGACTTTCAACCGCTTCACCAAACTCGACTATACCCATAATACCCTTGTCCGTCAATTCAATTGTAATTGGAGCCATTTTACCCTTGTGGTATACGTTTTTAAGGTCTGCTTTATCATTCTCCAAACTTAGAACAGCAACTACAAGTTCATAGCCCTTAACACTTGTAGTCTTATCTATAGACCAACTTTGTCCATAAGACTCCCCTAAACTAAAAGGTGCTAGAGTTTCCAAATTCTTTTTTGACCCGCAACCAATAAGTATGAATAAGCTTAACCCTAAAATATAAATGTATTTTTTCATAATAGTTCCCTTCAATGTAATTAGGAATACATACGATAAAAGAAGGTTGTGAGACTATCGCCAAAAAAGAAACCCCACATTCATGTGGGGTTTACTATTCTATAATTAACATACTTTGACTAAGTCAAAGTGAGTAATTTAATTAATTGTTCAATGCTTCTGCAGTTGTGGAATTTGGCTCCGCTATCGCTACACCTAATTGTTCAATGCTTCTGCACCACCAACAATTTCTAAGATTTCATTGGTAATGGCAGCCTGTCTTGCTTGGTTATAGGACAACTTCAATTGATCTCTCAAATCTGTTGCATTATCCGTTGCTTTATGCATTGCAGTCATACGTGCTCCATGCTCACTAGCAAAAGAATCACGAATACCTTTGTACAATTGTGTTTTCAAGGACTTAGGAATCAAGTGCTCTATGATTTCTATTTTTGATGGTTCAAAAACATAATCACTGCTCAAATTTTCCGCTCCTTCAACAGGAACAATAGGTAAAAACTGCTCGTTCATTATAATCTGAGTAGCAGCGTTCTTAAACTTGTTATAAACAATATCAATACGGTCGTAATTACCTAAAGTAAATTGCTCCATTAAATCCTCAGCAATAGCTGATACATTATCAAAAGTCAAATCATCATAAACACTACTATGATTTGCAATTACATTCGATTTTTTAACCAAGAAGTCATTAGCTTTCTTACCAACGGCAACAAAATCTACCTGCTTACCTGCATACTTTTCGTTAATTAAAATTGTGCACTGCTTTAGAATGTTAGAGTTAAAGGCACCTGCTAAACCTCTGTTTGAAGTTATAGCTACAACCAAAACCTTATTCACCTCTCTATTATCAGCATATACACTACCGGAATCAGAATCTAAGCTTGCACTTAGGCCCTGTAACAACTCAGTAAGCTTATCGGCATAAGGTCGCATTGCAGTAATTGCATCTTGTGCTTTCTTCAACTTTGCAGCAGATACCATTTTCATGGCACTGGTAATCTGCATGGTTGATGATACCGATGCTATTCTGTTTCGTATTTCCTTTAAGTTCGCCATTTGTTCAAGTTATAAGTTTCGAGCACAAAACAGTACAATTAATTTGCTTCTGTGTTGTGCTCCAAACCTGATATGCAATACTTTTATTAGCTTCTATATTTACCTGAAAGGTCTTTTGCTACAGCAGTCAAAACGTCTGTTACCTCATCGGTAAGTTTACCTGACTTTAATGTATCCAATACATCTCTATGCTTAGCATTCAAGAACTCTAAATAATCTCTTTCAAATTCCTTAACCTTTTCAACAGGAACGTCACGTAACAAGTTTTTAGAACCTGCATAGATAATCGCAACCTGATCTTCAACAGTATAAGGATCATTTTGAGCTTGCTTCAAAATCTCTACATTACGACGTCCTTTTTCAATAACGTTTAATGTAGCAGCATCTAAATCAGAACCGAACTTAGCAAAAGCTTCTAGTTCACGGAACTGAGCTTGATCCAATTTTAAAGTACCTGCTACTTTTTTCATGGATTTTATCTGCGCGTTACCACCCACACGAGATACAGAAATACCTACGTTAATAGCTGGTCTCACACCTTGGTTGAATAAATCTTGCTCCAAGAAAATCTGTCCGTCTGTAATAGAAATTACATTCGTAGGGATATATGCAGAAACATCACCTGCTTGAGTTTCAATAATAGGAAGTGCAGTTAAAGAACCACCACCTTTTACCATTGGCTTTAACACATCTGGTAAATCGTTCATGTTCTGTGCAATCTTATCATCGTTGATAACCTTTGCAGCACGCTCTAATAATCTAGAGTGAAGGAAGAAAACATCACCAGGATATGCTTCACGTCCCGGTGGTCTTCTTAAAAGAAGAGATACCTCACGATAAGCAACAGCTTGTTTTGACAAATCATCATAGATAATTAAAGCTGGACGACCTGTATCACGGAAATACTCACCGATAGATGCACCTGTAAAAGGAGCATAAACCTGCATTGCTGCAGGATCAGAAGCATTTGCTGCTACAATAGTCGTATACGCCATAGCACCTTTATCTTCTAAAGTCTGCGCAATTGCAGCTACAGTAGAAGCTTTTTGGCCAATAGCAACATATATACAATATACTGGCTTACCAGCATCGTAAAATTCTTTTTGGTTCAAAATGGTATCGATACAAACCGTAGTCTTACCAGTTTGACGGTCACCAATAACAAGTTCCCTTTGACCACGGCCAACAGGAATCATTGCATCAATTGCCTTAATACCTGATTGCATTGGCTCAGTTACCGGCTCTCTAAAGATAACACCAGGCGCTTTACGCTCTAAAGGCATCTCATAAGTTTCACCAGAAATAGGTCCTTTACCATCAATAGGGTTACCTAATGTATCTACCACACGACCAACAATGCCTTCACCTACTTTAACGGAAGCAATTCGTTCGGTACGTTTTACTGTAGCACCCTCTCCAATAGTCTTGGAATGTCCTAAAAGAACCACACCAACGTTATCGTCTTCAAGGTTAAGAACGATACCTTCAAGGCCGCCATCGAATTCTACTAATTCTCCGTACTGGACATTAGATAGACCGTAGACTCTGGCGATACCATCACCAACCTGCAGTACTGTTCCCACCTCATCCAATGTAGCTGTGGCTTCAAATCCTGATAATTGTTTCTTTAAAATTGCTGATACCTCAGCGGCTTTTACTCCTGCCATTTTGATAGATATAAGACATCGAACTTAAGAAATATACCTTAAGCCCTAGTTATTATTATAAACTACTTGTAAATTCTCTTTTAATAGTATTCAATTTATTTGAAATGCTGGAATCATATTGTAAATCGCCAACACGTAAAATAAATCCGCCAATAATGCTTTCATCAATTTTATTTTCGATGGTTACCGCATTACCGGTAATCTGTGCTATTTGCTTAAGAACTTTCTTCTCAAGGTCTGCACTTAAAGGTACAGCGGTAGTAACGTAAGCTACACCCTCACCTTTTAAATCTTCATTAAGAATGATATATTTTAAAGCAACCTCATTTAAAATAGATATTCTTTTGTTAGCAACAAGTGTTTTGATCAAACCTAAGGTTATCTGGTCGCTACCTTCAAATACGGCGGATAAAGCTTTCTTCTTGGTTTCCCCATTTACCACAGGACTAGCCAACATTGCTCTCAACTCCTTACTATCGGCAATAGTTGCCACAATAGAACGCATGTCTTTTTCAACTGCACTCGTAGCCTTGTTTTGTACCGCTAGGTCCAAAACCGCTTTTGCGTAACGTATTGCTGCTCTAGAATCGCTCATTTTTTATCTTGTTTTATTGTCCTGCTATCCGAATTTAACCGGCATAACAAAAAGCAATATAGCTACTTAATTCAATTTAACATCACCCAACATACTTTCAACCAACTTTAATTGTTGGTCTTTGTTGGATAGTTGCTCTTTTAAAACTTTCTCTGCAATCTCAACAGAAAGTTCGGCTACTTGATTTTTAATATCAGCAACAGCGGCTTTCTTTTCGCTTTCTATAGCAGCTTGAGCTTGCTTCAACATTTTATCGCCTTCAACTTTAGCTTGCTCCTTAGAATCTGTGATCATCTTATCCTTAATCTCACGAGCTTCTTTTAACATTGCTTCACGTTCAGCACGAGCATCATTTAACAATTTCTCGTTATCAGCTTGAAGGTTCTGCATATCTGCACGAGCTTTATCTGCTGCCGCCAATGCATCATGAATACCTGACTCACGTTCGTTTAATGAAGTCAATATTGGTTTCCATGCAAATTTCACCAATAGAAAAATCAAACCTAATAATAATATAGTCTGAACTACAAAAAGGCCTGGTGAAAAATCGTTTATTAAAACTTCCATATAAATACTACTTTAAAATTCTAAACTTGATTAAAAACATTTCCTGCAACCAACCGTTGCAGGAGAATGTCTTTTGGCTTTGTAGTTCTTATCTTCCTAAGAACAAGGCACCGAATGCCAAACCTTCTAAAAGTGCAGCAATGATAATCATCGCAGTTTGGATTTTTCCTGTTGCTTCTGGCTGACGAGCAATACCTTCCATTGCTTTACCACCAATTTGACCAAGACCGATACCTGCTCCGATTACGATTAAACCAGCTCCAATTAAGTTGTACATAGTAATTGATTTATATAATTAAATTAAAAAACTCTCTTTTAGATAAAATCCCCTCTAACGTCTTCCGCGTCTGGAACTTCATGTCCGTTTTCATCGTGCTCATGATCATGGTCGTGCTCTGCAACGGCCATACCAATAAACAATGCAGATAACATAGTGAAAATATAAGCCTGTAAAAAGGCTACCAATACTTCAATGAGCGTAATGAAAAATGATAGTACTAATGACAAACTTGTTGCGCCAACTACACCCAAACTTTTCTTAAGCGTAAACATGATGGCAATTAAGCTCATTACCACAATGTGGCCTGCAGATATATTCGCAAATAAACGTACCAACAATGAAAACGGCTTAATTACAAAGGCACCGGCCAATTCAATAATTGCAAGAACCGGTCTAATTAAAACAGGTACACCGGGCATCCACAACATGTGCATCCAGTAATCTTTATTCCCACTAGATGTATAAATAACTAAAGTGAAGATTGCCAAAGCAGCAGTAACACCCAATTGGCCTGTTACGTTGAAACCAAATGGAGTTAATCCTAAAAGGTTCAAAATCCAAATAAAGAAAAACACCGTTAAAAGATAACCTGTAAATTGTCTGTATTTTTTCTCGCCGATATTTGGCTTAGCAATCTCATCTCTAACATATATTACTAGTGGCTCCAACACTCTACCGAATCCGGTAGGCACTTTTTTGCTAGCATATTGTTTTGCCAATGAAGAGAATGCCCAAAGCATAAGAAGACCAACTAACAAAATTCCAAAAACACTTTTAGTAATGGAAAAATCCAAAACCTTAGCAGCATTTTCTGCATGATGATGTTCATCAAATTGAACTTCGGAAGCACCAGCGTTCAACTCATAAATCTTACCGTGAAGCTTTACGAATTTAGATCCTCCTTTTTCTACGATAACCTTTCCGGCATCATCATGATGAAATTCAGAAGACATGAAGGCTGCCAAACCATTGCTAGACCATAGGATAACCGGTAACGGAAAACCTACATGCTTACGTTCGCCATTGTCTCCAGTATATGAAAACAAATGAAAATCATGAGCGTCTTTAATGTGATGCAAAATATATGCGTCCACCTCATCTTTTGTGTCAACGGCTCCTTGATCACCTCCTTCAGAGATTGCAAAACCTTGAAGAGAAATGCAAAGTGTACAAAGTAAAACTAGTGTTCTGATCATTTTTGAAACTTCCTTCATTATTTTTTATCAAAAAATTATGCTCCTGAAATTTTGCGCAAAAATAGGTAATCTTGTCATAATACAAAGCATTTTTATTCCATAAAATTTTTAAACTATCTACGTTCTAGAATTTTTGAAACAAAAAATACTTCCAAGGCTAAAAAAACAAACACAGGAATTAAAAGCGAAGCCCTATAAAATCTCGGTAAATACTGGTCTCCCATAAGTTGCGGATAGCACATGGCCGTATAAGCTGCAATTTTAAAAACTAAAGTCCCCATATAAATGAAACCCACTTGAGCAAAAACTTTTTCATTTTTTGAGAGCAGTTGAAAGGTAATAATTACCGCTAAAGAGAAAATGAAATGGAAAATATAGGCTTCTTTAAGTAGCGTATTGAAGCTTAAGTTATCATCTGCCAGTAGAAATTGATGTAGAAAAAAAGAAGTCGTGCCCACCAAAATGAACACGACTATGTATTGTACTATTTGTTTGATCAATGCTATTTATTTAAGGTCATCACTTTTTTGATAACGATATACATTGACAAAAATACGGCAAGTAAAGTAATTGTATCCTCTAAAAATGTTTTTTCAAATTTTACATCTAACCAAGCCCCCAAAAGATTGCCCAAATAGATAGTTGCACCCATTTGTAAAGCAATACCCGAAAAACTAGCCGCGGTACGTATTAAATTAGAATTATCACGAGGCTTTTGCTGGCTCATTATTTCTATTAGAACTACTTAGAGATGATTTAAAACTGTTAGAAGAACTATTCTGAGAACCGCCCTTTCCTTTCATGGTACATGAAGCGTTGAACGTAGCACCTGGCTCTACTGCCAGTTTAGTTACGGAAACAGTACCTTCAATTACAGCCGAAGACTTCAGAGATAGTAAGTCTGATACTAAAAGCTCACCATTGAAGCTACCTTCAATATCTGCATTTACACATTCTACTTTGCCATGGATATAGCCGTCTTTACCAATAACTACTTTACCAGTAGTCTTTACGTTACCGTCTAATTTTCCGTCGATTCTAAAATCAGCTTCAGATTCGATATCACCTTTAATTTTTGTGTGCTTGGAAATTCTGTTAGGTTGTGCGCCAATTTCGTTCATAGTTCGTGGTTTTTTGTTGTCAGAAAACATTGTTTAAGGTTTTGGGGTTAAAATTTGATTTTTATAAGATTGTAGGTTTTTATGTACCTGAATTATTTTATAATTGGTAGATAAAATAACAAAATTCTCATTCTCAATTCGGTAATCTTTGTTAAACTTTATAAGCTCTGCAAAGCCAAGTGCGTAATCCTTAGACTTAAAGCCATGCACTACCACAAATTGGTCTTCTAAGGTATAGATATCTTTTGAAACTATATTCTTATATCTTAAATCTACAATAGCATCTTCTAGTGCTTTCTTTACCCTTTTGGCAATTTCATCATTGCTTCTTCTAAAGGGAAAAACAACCTTCCAATTGCCGGTACCGGATGAGCCAAGCTCCGTAGAAAATTCTTTGACCGCTAGTTTAGGAAGTTGCTCGGCTACCATTTGCTCTGCCTTCTTACCTTCTGGATTGTTGGGGTAAGTTAAGGCAACGTAATTCAAAGCTTCCTCAAAAGGAATAAACCCATTTAGTCTTCCAATTGCATTGGCCTTCAACATTTCAAATTTAGGAACAATAGGGTCGCCTGTGTATTTCTCTATATTCTCTTCGGCACCTGTAATAGTCTCTAAAAATGCTTGTTGCTTGTACTTACGATATAAGGTAGCGTAACGTGCATCTGGACTATCGGCATCATCTTCAAGAACAGCCCTAGGGTTCAGTATAATTTCCGCATAGCGAGAATCCGCATGATTAGAAAGGATATTGTCTTTCATAGACGCCAAAAGCGGACTACCCTCTTCTTCGTAAATCTTGTACAGATTGTATTTAGAGGGAAGAATCAATCGCTCTTCTGGGTCGGAATCCAATACGTTTTCCAATTTTCCAGCTGCCAAAAGGTTTTCTTTAAACTTCTCCTTATAAATCAATCCTAATTGGTAATTGGCAAAATTTCGCTCGTCCTTCAAACTATCTATAACAGCTACATCTGTAGGCACTCGATTTAAATAGTAATCAATAGAAAATTTTTCTTCTTCACCAACTTCACTTGGTACTGTATCATTTGCCACAAGGGCATCATCTGTATTCTCTTGTGGTAAGACTCTTTTTTTATTACTCCATCTCCAATCATCCTCTAGTTGTCTTTTACCCCACCTCTGGACAAAATCATTCTTACCGTAACCTAAGCTGGTTAGATTATAAAAATAGAATTTGCCTTTATTCTCTTTACCTCCCTTACTTTTTGCAAATTCCGCAAAACCAGAGGTTATCCTTCTTTCTTCTTTCTTGGCAGCTGCGGCTTTGGCGGCTTTTAAGTCAGCAATATAATCTTCAAAAAAGGCGGTACGCTCAGCTAACGGCTTATTATACAGTGTAATAATACTATCTGTTTGATGGGCGATGTCTTCATATTTTACAACATCTTCAAGGTTATCTAATTTCTTCTTGGTAGATCTATATTTCTTCGTATTCTCATCTAGGTTCGTTATCACACTATCATAATACGCTCCTGATAGTTTATACTCGTTACGGTCAAAATTATAGACAGCCAAGTTCTCATAATTGAGTGCATTTAGCTTAGGCTCGTTCTGTGTAGCCCGAAGAGATTTATTGAAATAGGCCAAAGCCAAACTGTCATTCTCTTGCTCCAAATGATATTCTGCAACTTGGCGGTAAATTTTATCTAAAAAAGGGCGGTTCTCACGGTTCTCTTCCAAATCTGTAAGGAACTCCAGCATTTCTTCGCTGTTCTCCGAGGTAATCTTAGTATTGCGAATTTTCTGAATCTCCGCATTGATCATATATACTCTGGGTGATTTCCGGTTAAGATCAATTACTTTGGTAAAAGCATAGTTGGCACTATCCTTTTGATCCATTTGGTTGTACAACTGCCCAATAATGTATAGATATCGTCCTCTTTCTTCGTTTTTTTTGGTATAGTGAGATGCTACTTTAAGATGTTGTACTGCAGTATCAATCACCTTCTCATTAATATAAGCTTGTGCTATCATAGCACGGGTATCTGCATATTCCTGATCTGTTAGGCGTTCAAATTTTAAAAGTCTTTTCAGATTCTTAATCGCTAACTCATCATTTTCTAATCTAATATTTACTTTCTCTCGCCAAATGTGAGCTTCGTTCAGCTTGTCGCTATAGTCATATTTTTTTATGATATAATTGAAAGCTTCAAGAGCAGGCATGTAGCGCTGATCAAAATAACGAGCCTTGCCTAAAAGTAAAAAGGCTTCGTCCGTCTGCGGATTGCGCTCTTCATCTTTAATTTCCATACTATGCTTTTGTATGGCTTTAGTAGCCTTTTCTTCGGCTATAATAAAATTAGGGTTGTTATCTTCAGAATCTAACTTAATATCTTCCGTAACTTCCAAACGCTCTATAGGCAGAACTTCCCAATAGTCATCTTTGTAATTTAACTTAAGTTCTTCGCGACCTTCTTCAAAAGCAATATTGCCATTGTACAAGGTATTGTACTTGGTATTGAGCGCATGCCAATTACGATTGACAAATGCGTCTTTTTTGGTTGAACATGCGTTAAAAGCGATGCCCCCAAGAATTGAAAATAAGATAAGTTTATAGTGCGACTTCAAAATTGTATATCTACGTACTTTACATTAACTAAAAAAGAACGGTATTATTATGCAGTTGGTCGATAAAAAGTTTACGGTTCGGGGTTTACGAACGTAACCGAAAGCATGATTATAATGACAATTTCTTTTTTCTTTGATGCTAACTCTTTGACAAACCTCTTTACTCTTGCCACATGTTAATGCCGAATAGGAATTTCATTTAGACCAACTTTCCTTTTCACAAAGTTCGTGAAGTTTGCATAAAATAGAAATAGAAGATTTCAATTTTAACCGACTAACCGGTTTGCGACTGCTCCCGTTCACCGATTAACAGTCGGTTTTATTGCCGTTTAATAGATGATAATGGCAGGTTATCGACAAAAATTCTTAGCGAGATATAGGTTTAAGAAAGAGGTATGGACCAGGTAGTCGGTTTTAACAAAATGACTTACGATACCGATACATCTTCCTGAGACTCTTCTTTTCCGCTGAAAAACAGTTCCAATTCTTTTAAAGTAGCTTCTGAAGTTTCAATATCTTTTACAATTTCACCTTTGTTCAATACTACAATACGTTCACAGACCTCGGTTACATGAATAAGGTCGTGGCTAGAGACCAATACCGTAACCCCCTGTTTGGATGCCAAGTCCTTAATAATGCTTTTTAGACGTATTTGCGTTGTAGGGTCAAGGTTAGCAAAAGGCTCATCTAAAATGACCACTTCTGGGTTACCAATAAATGAAGCCACAATGCCCGCTTTCTTTTGATTCCCTTTTGAAAGGTCTCTCAAGTATTTTTTCTGATTCAATATCTCGCCATGAAAGAAATCCTCAAAATTTGAGAGTAATGCATCTACATCTGCTTTGTTCTGGTTACGCAATTCTCCAATGAAATAGAAGTACTCCTCTGGTGTTAGATATCCTATAAGAAAAGTTTCATCAATGAAAGAAGAGGTATTTGTCTTCCAAGCTTCACTTTGATCTACCTGCACTTCATTATTAATAATATGCCCCGTAGTAGGCTGGATCAAATCTAATAGAAGACTAAAAAAAGTAGTTTTACCTGCTCCGTTGTTTCCAACAAGACCAAAACTTTGTCCTTTTGGTATTTCTAACTGCTCTATGTTCAGAACAGTTTTGCCAACGTATTTTTTAGTAAGGTTTTGTACTGTTATCATAATTTTCAATAAAGTTCACATTTCAATTTATAACTCTAAAACAAAGACATTTCTAACTGTTCTGTTCTTTAAAACCTGCAATCATACCGTATTTCTTCTTTCGATATGCATTCGTAATGAAATCCAATAACTTATCTCTAAGGGCAAAACCAACAACACCAAAAACACATAGTGCGATTAGAGCAACTTCAGAAGAAACGAAAAAGGCCAATGGACCATAAATTAACATTGGTAATCCAAAAAGAGGCAACGCTACTAAAAACTGGGTAGCGCTTGTACCCTGCATGTTACCCAAAGCACTCTTGTTTAAATCAATACGCTTTTTATTTTTTGAACCGAAGAAAAGAATAAGTGGAACATTTACTCCTAGATTATACAAAGCGCAACTAAAATTGATCGCAAGAGAATCCCATCCATAATATACGTAGGGAACTGAAAGTAAAAACATCACCCCAATACTAACATAAATAAGTGCCGCCTTAGCTTCAAGGTATTTTTTTAAGGGTATGTTCTGTGACATCATCATGCTATAATAAGAGCTATCCCAAGCGGGGATAAACTGCCCAAAGTTCATTAAGAAAACACCTGTCATTAAAATACCTACTAAAACGAACATACCGGACCCCATACCCATGTCTTCCATACCGTAAACAAATAAACCGTAAAAAGCGAAGGCTAAGGATACAAATACTTGAGTTTTGGTTCTTTTATTTCTCCAAATCAGCTTTAAATCCAACTGCAAAAAAGGAGCAATATCACCAAAACGTTTTGTCCATGATAAATCAGAAGAAGTGGCTTCAGTAGCTTTCTTCTTTAGAGAAGCGTCTAAAAAAATCCTATTCCGTATAAATGAATAATTAAAATAATAAGATAAACCGGCTATGGCCAAGGGTATGATCGCATAAAGCGGGTTTGCATAAAGGGCATAAAATATATTGCCTGCATATTCCTTTATAGGAAGAATCTCAAAATATTCCAAGCTGTAACAGGCTACCAAAAGACTAGCAATGCTGATTAAAGCTTTGTCACTCTTGTTTACTATGAAGTTGATATAATTAATACTCAATACGATGCCTATCATAGCCAATAACCAAAAAGAGACATTTAGAAAAGCGTAGCCCTTTATAAGCAGTACAATTGCAAAGGGTATAAAGAAAAATAAAGCCAAAAAATTATAAAAAGAAACAGCAGAACGCCCTAAAATATAATGGGCGATACTGCTTTTTTTGATAGGAAGGATCAAAAACGGCTTGATGTCCATTACCGGAAGCTTCTGCATAAAATATCTTATAAACAATTCTGCAAGCACCCAATACAACAAATACTGACTTATGATAGCTAACGGATCCGTATTAGGGATTGCTTTTTCCAAAACAAAGAACAATGATGAGCCAACAAAGGCCAACATTCCCAAAAAATACAATGCAAAGAAGCCCATTACAATCTTTATACCAATGCTTTTACCCATTGATGAAGACCGAAAGAAAGATTTCCATTGCAGCTTACTAAAGCTTTTAAACATAAGAAATAGATTACTAGTACGGTAAGTTAGTGTTTGGGAAGGTAAGATTTGTTACAATAAAACTGCAAAATTTTTATTTCAAATTCATTTTAATGAAAAATTAAACCCGTTTTTGAGTACATAAACTTCAACAATATAATAAGTAGCCACCAATCCAAAAGGACCATCAATTAAAAATAAAATTTAAGTCCTTTTTTTATCGTTTCCGTTCCAAATGGCTGTGTCAATGCTTATTTTTGCGGACACATTAGATCAAAAAATTAGATAATGGTGCACTTTCATAACTTGACCGTAAAACATATTAAACCGCTTACACCTAGTTCGGTTGCTATAACTTTTACGATTCCTAAAGACCTTATACAAACCTTTGATTTTGTTCCTGGGCAATACATAACCATTAAAATGGAGCTTAAAGGAAAAGAAATCAGAAGGGCTTACTCTATCTGTTCTTCTCCAAAAAGCGACTGCTTCACCATTGGTGTCAAGAAAGTTGATAAAGGCGGGTTTTCAGATTACGCACACTCCATATTAAAAGCTGGTGACGTATTAGAAGTTATGCCTCCTGAAGGTAGATTTACCTTTCAACCAACTGGAAAAGTCAAAAATATTGCAGCATTTGCGGCAGGTAGCGGTATTACGCCTATCATGAGTATTGCTAAGTCGGTTTTGGCAGATAATCCTAAAAGTAAATTTGTTCTTATTTACGGAAACAAGTCGCATAAGGAAACGATGTTTTATACGGATTTAACGAAACTAGAATTGGATTATGCAGGTAGATTCAAGGCCTACTTTGTAACTAGCCAAGCTCAGGAAGATGATTCGCTTTTTGGACGTATTGATGTTTCTACTGTTAACTATGCTATTAAGAACAAACATAAAGATGTAGATTTTGATGGGTATTACCTTTGTGGACCTGAGGCCATGATTCATTTGGTTTCCGATACGTTAAAAGAAAACGATATCCCAAAAGACAAAATACACTTTGAACTTTTTACAACTACTGAAATTTTAGATGAGATGCCCGAGCAGCCGGAAGGTAAAACTCAGGTTTCTATTGTGGTAGACGATGAGGAGTTTACTTTAACGATGGATAAGAAGGAAATTGTTCTTGATGCTGTCTTAAAACAAAATATTGATGCGCCTTACTCCTGCCAAGGTGGTGTTTGTAGTAGTTGTATCGCGAGAGTAACAGAAGGTAAAGCAGAAATGGTAAAAAACCAGATTCTTACCGATGGTGAAATTGCAGACGGTTTAATTCTTACCTGTCAGGCACACCCAACTACACCGACGTTAAAAATTGATTATGACGATGTTTAAATAATACATCGATTAAAAACTAGAGAAAGCCGCAATTGTAACTTACAGTTGTGGCTTTTTTAATAATTCTTCTAGCCTACGTGATGTATTTTCATATCCTACGAGGTATGCTTTTTCGATACCTTTTCGGTCTAAAACACCAATATTTTCTAGTTCCTTAAACTCCATTAACAAATCACAGGCATTAAGCTTTGTGCGGTTAATGGCGTAAATCATAAGCCCCGTTACTCTTCCTGCAAGTTGTAATGAGTTCTTAAGAGCGTTCTTATTGAGTTCACCCACGACGGATACATTGCTGCCAATAATATAATCGGCCTTACCCATTACAGGTTCTAAAGGGAAATTATTCATTATACCACCATCAGCATAAAGCTCGCCGTTCATCTCAACAGGACTGAAAACGGGAGGTATCGCGGCAGATGCCAATAAGGGACGGATGAGTTCGCCTTCTGAAAAATATTCAAGATCACCTTTTTGAAGATTCGTTGCCGCTACGTGTAATTTCTTTTGAAGTGAATCAAAAGTATTTTCAGGAAAGTAAGCCTTAAAAACTTCAAAATACCTATCGGTATCTAAAAATCCAGGTTTAACAATGGTCAAGAAATTATACTTAAACAATGGTGTTTCCTTGAAGAAATCCATCATATCCAAAACAGAATTACCATTAGCATATAACGCACCAACCAAGGCTCCTACACTACTACCACCAACTACGTCTGCCGATAGACCAAATTCATTCATTGCTTGAATTACTCCAATATGAGCCATACCGCGTACGCCACCGCCAGAAAGCACAAGCCCAATAGATGTTGATTGTAAGTCTTTCATAATAGTACCTAAATTGCACGCATTTAATGCTGCGAAGGTATCTATTTCAATAGACTATCCATTAACTTCTTATGGTAATCGGGAACAACATCATAACAGTACTTAACAGGCGAACCTGCTCCTTTATCGCACAATAAGTAGGATTTGAACACCTGTTTATCGTTCTCTTTAACCGTATCGTCTTGGTGAATTTCCAGTCGCGCGTTCAAATCTTCAAATATAATATCTTCAGGAGAAATTATATAATGACTCGCCAACACATCAAACGGATTGAAACCATCTGCTCCTTGATCTACCCATTGTTGCAACCATGCTCGTGAAGCCTCAGCCAACCATTGATTTCCTTTATCGCCTTTTGCCAAAGCATCTAAATCTGCTGCCTTAACCCAAACCTTGTTGGAAATCTCAAAAGGACACAAAGTTACCGGAACACCATGTTCGAACATTAACCGAAACGCATCATTATCCAAATCAAAATTGAGGTCCTGTGCGTGGTTTCCTTTATTCCCGATTTTAAAGTAATCCTGAGCCGTTCTACGTCCCGCAACGAGTACCACTTCTTGTATTTTATTACTTAACTCAGGGTATTTTAATAACAGTAAACCAATGTTGGTTGCGGGGCCAATGGCCATAATGATCATAGATTGCTTCCGGAGGGCTTCAGCCAAGCCTTCTACCGCTTCATTGCTATTCCCCTCTTTCAAATTTATAGCTTCGCCTGCTCCTCTAAAAACAGGTATTTCACCCATGGCGAACTCCTTGCTCATTTCTTGACTGAGCGGGTATGAATTTTCTATAACAGTATTTCCGAAGACTGCACTTATTCCACATATCTCAACATTCTGCGCTTTCATCAATTGTAAAACAGCAAAACCATCATCAACATCACAATAGCCATCACGTTTATGTCTTGTCATACCCACGGAAAGATCAGTGTCTATCCATACCTTCTTCTTCGTCATCTCTATTGTTTTACTGTCCTTTTTATTGCTTTTATTGAAATTGATTGAAGCTATAGCAACCCACCCCAAAACTCTATTTCACTCTGTACACCAGTTTGTGGGTCCTGAATAAAATCCTTCTTATCCTCATATACTTTCAAAACTCCATCTTGCATAAAACCAATTTGATTGCCCATCAGTACTGCTTCTTTCAAATCGTGGGTCACGAAAAGTGATGTAATATCAAATTCTTCAGTCAGCTTTTTAAATAGCTCTTGCATCCGCTTTCGAGTACCGGTATCTAAACTACCAAAAGGTTCATCCAATAACAAAAGTGAAGGATTGGTGCTAATAGCACGACCAAACGACACCCGTTGTCGCTGCCCTCCAGAAAGCTGGGTTGGCATTTTGTCCGCCTGTCCTTCAAGCTCAAGGCTGTGGAGCATATGTTCCACTTTCTCTTTAATTAAACCTTCTGGTATTTTCTTTAGTCTCAGACCAAAGGCAATGTTCTCAAAAGCATTTAAATGAGGAAACAACAAGTCTTCTTGATACAAGTAAACAATGCTACGCTTTTCAGGCTTGGTCTCCGTAATATCTTCTCCGTTCAGTAGAATTTTTCCTGAGTCAGGTGGCACGAGTCCACCAATAGTTTTAAGCATGGTGGTCTTACCACAGCCCGATTTACCAAGAATACTTAAAGTATGTTTAGCGCTCAGTGAAAAGTTCAGATCTTTGACCACCTTTTCATCACCAAAACTCTTTACGATATGTTGTACCTCAAGAAACATTAGACAAATTTTTTAAACACGTAACGCTTGTTAAAATATAATAAAACTACTGGGGGGAAAATCAATAGACAACAACTTAACGCCCCATAGAAATAGTTAGCCTCCTTAATAAACAAAAACACCTTAATTGTAAGTGTCTGTACTTTTCCAATGCCTATTATAGAAGTTAATCCATATTCAAACCAAGAAATAAGAAACGTTTGAAAAAAGCAAATAAGTATAAGTCCTTTAGCTAAAGGCAGCAATACTTTTGTGTAGGTCTGCCATTTATTCCCGCCTAAGGTAGCAACTAAGTCTTCATAGCTTTTTACCTTTTCATTCCAAAAACTACTAAAAAACAAAAGTGCATATGGAAAAGCGATTATAAACTGCGCGACTACAACTCCTGTCATATTTCCGAAAAGGCCCATTTTTAAAAAGAAAAAACTTAGACAAGCGGCGAAAACAACAGGCGCCAAGATATAAGGGAAATAAGCCAACAACGTTAATACTCTTTTTTTAGGGTGATAGAAAACAGCTTTACTGATTAAAAAGCCCGAAGTCGTAGAAAACACCGCAACCGATAATGATATCACTAATGATGAGAAAAAACTCTTTAATAATCCAGCTTCAGAATTAAAAACCGTTACCCAGTTTTTAAAACCAATATAAGAAGGCCAAACATCTGGAAATCGCCATTCCGATGCCAATGATAGAAACACGAGATAGACAAATGGAAACAGAATTAACAGCACCACTAAACTTAATACGAAGGGTTTCCAATTAAGTCGCATAGGCTCTTTTTCTTTTCGGGAGAAATAATAAAATAGCCGCAACCGAAACAATTAGCGTGTACAAAACGGCAACCACGTACCCTTCTGAAATTTTATCTAAATCGTATTGTTTTATTTCTTGAATAATCAGTACCGATAGCATTTGTGGCGATTCTTGTCCTAAAATTAGCGGTACCTCATAAGCGCCTAATAAAAAAATAAAATAAAGCACAATAAGTACCCATGTCTTCTTTAAGAGAATAGGTAGAAAAACACGCCGTGAAATCTGATTAGCATTTGCACCAAGGGACTGCGCCAATATAGAAAGTTCTTCTACTCGCTCATTTTTGTAAACATTCAAAAAAAGCAACACAAAAAATGGTGTAATCATGGTAAGAAAAGAAAATATAATACCTATTGCTAAACCATCATTTACCAAATCAGGGAATTGTGAAGCTTCTGTTATAAATCCTAATTTATGACTGATACGGGCAAAAAAACCTCCTTTTGAAAAAAGTTGAAATGTAAAAAAGCCTGTAACAATACCCGGTACCGCCAATGGTAGATAGATGATAAAAGACATAAACCGTGTCTCTAGTTGTTGTCTAAATTTTAATGTAATCCAAAGTGCGCCTCCAACAGAAATAGCCACAGCTACTAGCGCTATCAAAAAACTGTACCCAAAAGATTTAAAAAATGTCCCAGAGGTAATAACAGACTCCCAGAATTGAAGCGTAAAACCATCATTAGCAACCCCAATTATTCCAAAACTATATAATAGGGCATAGATGAATGCTGCAGCAAAAGGCACTACGCCTACCAACACAAATAGCAGAATTCCTATGTTTAGTTTTTTAATTCTCAATTACATTTTTTCTAAAATCCTCATACAAACGTATCATATACTCCGGAGCCGGTTCGGCAATGGCGTTAACCTCCAGTTCTTTAAGGGTAGGGCCGTATTGACGTTTTCGTGCATCTAGGAATTTATCCTTCCATTCGGTATCCAGTTTATCCATCGCTAATACGGTATTGGAATCCATTCCTTTGGCATCTGCCTTCTTTAACTGTGCCTCAGGGGAAAGCAAGAAATTAATGACCTGCATTGCACCTGCTTTTTCTGGTGAGTTATAAAGGATACCCAAGTAGTTAGAGTTCCTTATTGTACCATTGGACCAAGCGTAACCCTTTGTTGATTCCGGATAAAGACCGGTCAGTACTTTATCTTCAATACCACCCTCATTAAACCCGTAGGCTATGAGTAATTCTCCATTAGCGTAAAGCTGATTCATTTTAGATTGCTCCTTTGGAAAAGTACTCCCTTCCTTCCAAAAATACTGTTTGTTATCGTTTATAAATTTCCATAGTTTCTGAGAAAGCTGTTTGTATTTATTCTCATCAAACGCACCATCCAATACATTAGGTCCGCCTCCTAATTCTGCCATAAAACTCTTTAAAAGAGTCATACCGGTAAAGTCATTAGATATGGTAAAGGTCCCAGGGTGCTCTTTAATGAAATTTTTAAGCTCTGGAATATTTTTAGGAGGATTGGGAACCTTTTCAAAATCGTATACGATTGCAAACTGATTAATGCTCCACGGTGCTTCCATGCCATTCACTGGCTGTTGAAAATCTGTACTTATATATGAATCTTCAAAATTAATTAATGAAGCATTGGGGAGCTGTTCTACGAACGGACCCCATAACCCTTTCACTTTTCTTAATTGAAAAAAGGTCTCTCCGTTAATCCAAACCATATCTACCTGCCCTTGCTCAATATCTGCCTGCTTCTCGCCCATAACCAGCTGTACAATTTCCGGTCCCTGGCCTCCACTAATCTGTAAATTGATATTGTACTTCCCTTTAACACTAGGAACCACATAATTATTAATGTAATCGTTTATAGCAGTACTGCCTTGCCACATCATAAAATTAACGGTTGTTCCTTCTGCTATAGCCTCAATATCTTCCCAAGGAGCACTTTTAAGCTTATCGTCATTATTTGTAGACTTCTCCCCACATGATTGCACCACTAAGCTCAATAAAAAACCGAATAGTATAAATTTAATTCTCTTCATTGATTATGCTTCTGTTTGCTTTGTGGTTCTCTTGGTCGTTTAAAATGTTGTGACCTTTATAAAATCTCGTTATAATACTTACTTATTCTTTTTCCCACCAATTTTGACTATTGATATTATCTCCTCCAATTCGCTCTGCCGCAATCTTATAATTAGCACTATTAGTTGCTTGTTCAGATTCAGGATACAAATACCGAACGGGATATTTATTATTGTTCAAGTTGTCTGGGCCCGGTTTTAAACTGGGAACCCCTGTTCTACGGACATTGAACCAAGCTTCGTGCCCGTTTGAAATTAAACTAAACCACTTTTGCGTCAAAATTTTATTGAGATTATCTGTACCGTTAAGTGCCACTGTTTCTTGTGAAAGATACTCCTCCGGTAGCTCAACAGTATAATATTCAAAACTGGCCGCAATGCCTGCCTCATAATAGGCTTGCACATCACCTGTAATATAACCTCGTTCTACAGCTTCAGCCAAAGCGAACTGTACCTCTGAATACTGCATAAACTGTGCATCTACACCATCGGGTACATCTCTAAAAATAGCACCGAACAAAGAAACGTCATTTAAATCAATTCCCCTTGCAGCAATTGTTTCACGACCTTGGCCATTCTGTAATCCCTTAAATTCTGGTTGACCATTATTAACACTGGCCTGAGTAGGCTTGTATAGTACATTAACCCTTGGGTCGTTCCACAGTGTCAATACCGAATCTACCGTGGTGGTCATACGATGTTCCTGATATAAGCCTAAAGCTGATAATGTCATTGGGTATTGATTGGGTGCGGAGGTCAAATAAGGCAATACGGCGTTATCTGCATTTGACTGCATGAGTTTATCTGAAGAGGCCAACGCCTGAATCTCTGAATAATCAGTTAATCGCTTACTGATACGCATTAGGTAGCGCAAACGTAAGGAATTGGCAAAACGCATCCATTTGTTCAAGTCTCCGTTAAAAAGTACATCGCCATTGATAGTGGCATTAGAATTTTCTAGAGTAGTCGAAGCCCGTTCCAACACTGCCAAAATACCAGTATCAGAGTTTGTGTAAATACTCTCTTGTGTGTCATAGGCTGGTGTAAATTGGCCATCTAGTGCATTTACGGCATCAGAATAAGGAACATCTCCCCACATATCTGTTAACTGAGAGAATAGAAAACTTTGCATAACATCACCCACAGCATTGTAAGCATCATTAGAACCCTGCAATTCTCGCATAGATTTAATATCGCTCAACAACTGAAAAATCGTATTCCAGTACTCGCTATTTGTACCCATCTCATAACGGTCAATTCGTTCAAATTCTACACTAGCAGCAAACTGTTGAATATAGTTTGCTAGACGAAACCCTTGAGAAAAGGCATTTTGGTCTGCTTCTACTGAAATAATGTTTGACAACAAAAACTGTGGATCCACGGTTTCTGGTGAATTTGGGTTTTCATTGAGCTCATCAAACTCATCGGTACAACTACCTAATAAAACAGTAAAACTAATGAGACTTAGTATATATAGTTTGTTCATTATCTTTATTTTTTGAGTTCCTATCATGATTCCTTCGTCTTAAAAATCGGTTTTAATGTTGAATCCGAAACTTCGGGTCGAAGGATATGAAAAGTCTTCCACACCATAAACGATACGCTGTCCTTGTAAAGCATTTAGCTCTGGGTCAAAATGAGGGTTTTCGGTAAACAATAATAAATTGCTACCTACCAAGCCCAGTTTTATATTCTGAAAACCTATAGACTTTGATAATTTTTTAGGGAAGTTATAGTACAACCCCACTTGACGCAGTTTTACATAAGACGCACTGTACAATGCACTGTCCTCATTACCACGGTCAAAGAAATTGTTATAAAACTGACTTGCAGGTACTGAGGTGGTATTAGCTACATATTGCGGACTTTCCGCCGTACCAACATTCACTACACCGTCACCAATGACTCCGCCTTCACGACCAACTAAGGTTTCTTGCAAAACACCGGAAGTACTTCCCAAAGCCTTAATTCTAGAAACAATAGTGCCACCTTTTCGCCAATCGAAAAGGATAGTCATGTCAATATTTTTATAGGAAAACTTATTATTGAAGCCTACCGTAAAATCTGGGTTGTAATTCCCTAGAAGTCGTAGGTTTCCGTCTTGCACAGGCAGACCATTTGCTCCAAAGACCGTTTGGCCATCTACTTCTAGAAAACCAGTACCGTACATATCGCCAACGCGACCATTTTCCCTTGCGATATAAAAAACGGTATTAGAACCACCCCCACCCGAAAAAATATCCGCAGTACCCGTTACAAACTGATCAACACCATCCGGCAATTTGGTTACTTCACTTCTATATGTAGAATAGTTTACAGATGATTCCCAACTGAAATCTTCTGAACGAACCACTTCTGCACTTACCAAGGCCTCAAAACCTCTTGTTCGTACCTCACCACCATTAACATTAAAGTTTGAAAAACCACTGGTCTGCGATATAGGTCTTGAAATGATCTGGTCAATACTGGTATTCTGATATCCTGCAAGATCTAATTGAAATCTTCCGTTAAAAAACCATGCTTCCAAACCAGCTTCTAGCGCATTCAAACGTTCTGGTCTTAAATTAGCGTTCTTTAAAACTGTTTCATTGGTTACCCGAAAACTGGACCCGTAATTCTGATTAAAAACAAAGTTTTGTACATTTTGATATGGGTCCGTATCGTTACCAACACTAGCCGCACTAAATCTAAGATTCAAATATGAAACAGCTTCGGGCAACGTAAACATATTGCTCACCACATAGCTAAGCCCCGCCGAATAATAGCCAAAAGAATTACTATCACTAGGTAATGTACTACTCCAATCATTTCGGAAAGTAGCATCAAAATAAAGTGAATTTTTATAGGAAAGGTTCCCACTTGCGTATACACTATTAATACGCTTATTAAACTTCTGACTATCTCCTTTTAGCGGAGTTCTTGAATTGGCCAAAGTATAAATACCAGGAATTGCCAATTGAGAGGCTTCCGAGTATTTGTATTGAATATCCTGATCAAAACGGTTGGCACCTGCCGATACGTTATATTTCCAATCGGCATTGATTTTATCCGAATAGGAAAGCAAAACATCCGTATTAAGTTCCCTAAAACGAACATCATCCTCTCGATAAGTACCCAACGGATTCTGATTGGTACTAACTGCTCTTCGAAACTCTCTTTTATCATCATAGGTATCGATACCTGCACGAACGCTAAGGCTTAATTTATCCGTTATATCATACGTAGCCGAGGCATTACCTAGAATTCGGTTTTTATTGAAACTGTTGGTATTTTCAAAAACGGTTAAATAGGGATTTGTTAACCATAAATAGTTAAAATCATAATGTTGAATGCCTTCTTGGCCTGCCTGCCAATAATTTTGTAACGACTCAACATTGGTGTTTCTACCCGTCCAGTTAAACCCATAAAGCGGATTTTCATAACCATACCCCAAATTGGGACGGTTACCGCTACGGGTGTTGATATAGTTCAAGAAAGCTTTGACTTTAAACTTTTCATGTACATTTTGGTCTATACTAAGAGCCAACCCGTTTCTTTTTAAATCGGTATTGGGCACGATTCCGTCGTTCTTTAAATTGCTATAAGACAGTCGTGCACTTCCTTTTTCTCCACCTGTGCTAATGGAAATATTGTTCTGATAGGTTACCCCTGTTTCAAAAAAATTACGAACATTATCAGGTCTTGAGACCCAAGGAATACCCGTTATATCTGTAAACGAACCATCAGGTCTGGTACGAGAAATGACATCACCTGCACGAACTGGGTTTCCATCAATATTTACGGAAGGGCTATCAAACTGAGCAATAAGTTGCCCTTGATCTAGGCGTGGACCATAGCTACTAATTCCGCCATCGTTTACACCGGCACCTATTCCGTTTTGAAAAGCATACTCGCCATTAGAACCACCGCCATACTCATTTTGATAATCAGGCAAGGTCAATAAACTTTCCACCGTTAACGTGCTATTGATGCTTATACCAAGTCCCTTTTTCTTTCTACCTCTCTTTGTATTAATAACTACTACACCATTTGCCGCCCGTGCTCCATACAAAGCTGCTGAACCGGCTCCCTTAAGAATAGAGATAGAAGCAATATCATCTGCACTAATGTCAGAGCCTCCATTACCAAAATCTACTTCTTGAAGAGCTCCATCATTTACAAGGTTACTGGTAATCTGTTCATTACTGATAGGTACACCATCAACCACAAATAAAGGTTGGTTGCTACCGCCCAAGGAGTTCTCACCTCTAATAACGATACGAGATGAAGAGCCTACTCCAGATGAGCCGTTCGTAATTTGAACTCCAGCTACACGACCAGCAAGACTGTTCACCATGTTCGTAAGTGGCACTTCTGTAAGCTGTTCCGCCTTCACAGTAGTTACTGCAGAGACTAACGATTGCTTCTCTCTTTCAATGCCTAAAGCAGTGACCACAATTTCATCTAGTTGCTCGGAAGAAAGTTCCAGTGTAATTACCTCAGGTAAGCTTCCGTTTACCGTTGCAATCTCTTTTGTTATATATCCTATGGATGCAATACTGATCGTAAAATTTGTTGCTTCGGTCTGAAGCGTAAAAAATCCTAATTCATCTGATACTACATAATTATTGGAACCTAACTCGTTTACCGTGGCATAAGGCACAGCCTGGTTATCAGTATCCATTATTTTTGCAGTGTATGAATTGGTTTGGCCATATGCCAATATTGTACATAGCTGCATAAGCGCTATTATAGCTGTTTTCATCAAAATTCAATAAAGGGTTGTTATTTGTTTTATGAAAAGGAGAATGCCATACTATTACACTGCTCCTTTTCTAGCCCAAGTAAGACTAGACTATGCTGCAAAAAGAATTGCAGGCGGACCTCTTAATTGAGAAGAAGATGAATAATTATCTGAAAAGAAGAATGTTTTTGAGTGAATAGCACGGTTTGTAAAGACCGTTAAATGATTCAAGATGAAGTCTACTAGAATAACATCATCCGAACTATATAAAAATTGATGTAAGGCATGAGCTGTGTCAATATCCGAAAGTTCATCAAAGTAATGAGCTTTCCCTTTTTTCCAGAAAGCGCCATTTACTAAAGTATTGAACAAGTTAGCCTGCAACCAAGGGAGCGCTTTAAATTGGTCCAAGTTGAAGAATTCCCTACGCATCCCCAACAAATAGACTCCTCCGTCTGTTGAAGGGCCTATAACCAAATCATTACTCTGTATGCGGTCAACTGCCTGCTTAAGCACTTTAGCTGTTAAGTCTGGCGTGTCATTACCAATGGATAGCACTTTGTTGTACCCTAGGTCAAAAAGCTCTTGAAAAGCATTCGCATACCGTTCTCCAAATGAGGTTCCTTTCTGTAAGCTTTCGTCTATTACAAAAACATCGGCCTTTGTAGAGGTGGCAATTTCGTGGGTACGGTTGATAAGGATATCAAAAAACCCTTTAGAGGATTTTTTGTTGCGTTTGCCAAAAAGCGACTTTCGTTCCGCTTCCAGCTGTGCCGAAAGCGAGAATATTAATATCGCGGTATCCTTACTTGTTTGCCCCATTTCTCAAGTTTCGTCGTAATAGTTTTTCAACCTTACTCAACTTTTGGGTGCAAGATACTAAAGAAGTGATATTCAATTCACGCACCTGTATATATTTTCTTACATCTCTGTGATGTGTTTATTAGATATAAAGCAGCTAAAAAGTGATTGTTCTAATGACATACAACCTATTTAAGCTCGGTAATCGACACTATTTACCGACTATGTGGTTTGTACGTCACTCGTTGAATGACCACATATTAGCCAATTTGGTCCTTTTATCGAAAAATTTGGTCGCATGACCCCTCTTCTCGAACATAGCATTCATTGCAGGGGTTATTTGTATGAGACCCAACGGTCTGTTTAACCCAAATTTAAAATTATGACCAAGAGCTTAAAACGTATGGCTACCATGCAAAGAATGCAAGTAACAGGATTAGAGTTCTTTTACAAAAACGGATACTATAACACGAGTATTGATGATATTTTAAAAGAGTTGTCTTTATCTAAGGGTGCTTTCTATTATCATTTTGATTCAAAAGAGGATTTCTTCGTTCAGATTATTGAAAATCTATTGGTGAGAAAAATGTACAGTCAGCTTATAGAGCCTATTGAAGGTCATGACAATACATTAGATCTTATTACACAGTGTTTTGAAGAGGCTTTAGAGACTGCGGTTCATAATGAATTCGACTTTGGTTTTGTGCTGAGTAACTTCATCAACGAGTTTAACGGTAAGAACGAAACTATAATGAAGCACCTGAACGATATTCTTCGTATTTGGGAAGTGAATTTAGTATCTGCCGTACAACGTGGTAAATTTAATGGCCATATTGATAGACATGTAGATAGTGAAGGTGTTGCCGTTTATCTTATGAGCTCTTATATTGGTGTTAGAACCTTAATGGTAGAAACAGCTCCTAGTGCACGTAAATACAGATTTATGTCTCAATTGCGTCAGTATTTCAAATCTTTAGAGCCTAAGACGGCAACAGTATAAAACCGACTTATACTTTATCTAAAACGAGTTGAAGTTTGTTTACAATGGTTTCGGGTAGAATTGTACGCATTGCCATTTCGTAACCCTCTGGCATTTTATTACCATATACCGATGTTGGAATGAGCGGGAATTTTTCCCTATCGGCACAAAGAGCATTATCCATATCCTGACCAAACGGATAGAACCCAGCATACGGGTGAGTAACTCCCCAAATTGTAATTACGGGAATACCGTACATAGCAGCCAAGTGCGCGTTGCCGCTATCCATAGACAACATGATGTCTAAATTTGATATAAGCGCCAGTTCATCACTAAATGAAAGTTTACCAACCATACTCAAACAGTTATTAAACTTACTATCAAGAACTTCCAACTTCTGTTCTTGAAGAGAACCGCCGCCAAAAAGAAATATTTTATACTTATCAGTATTATTAAGAGATGTTATAACCTCTTCCATTAATTCTAAAGGATACGTTTTCCCTTCAAACGCTGCAAAAGGGGCTATACCAATCCACTTTTTTGAATCTGAGCCAATTATTTTAAGCGCATCCTCCGACAGGGTTTCTTTAGGTAATACCGAGTCTTTTGATAAATTGATAGAAAAACCTAATTCTTGAAATACATCTATATATCGTTGATGAGTTGTTTTTAAAAGTTTAAAAACTTTAGAAGTACTTTTGGTTAGTGCCTTTTTTTCTGGTCTACCTTTATCAATCTGCTGAACCGGAATTTTGCCATACTTAAAATACCGCTTTAGTACTTTGCTTCGCAGTACATTATGCAAATCGGCTACAGCATCAATTTTTAATTTTCTAAGCTCTCTATATAGCTTCCACAATCCAAATGCACCCTTATGCCTTCCTTTTACATCTGCTTCATAAACGTCAACGTTTGGTAGTGTAATAAACATTGGACTGAAAAATTTACGCGTAAGCACAGTAATTTTCAGTTCCGGGTATTGTTTTGTTAAAGCAATAAGCACAGGTACAGTCATTGCGACATCGCCCATGGCCGAAAGCCTTATTACTAATACGTGATGTGGTTTATTTTTGTCCACGGAGAACTGGGTTCATCTCATCATCATTATACATCTTCATCTGTTTGTAAACTTTCATATACTTATCGCCAGCCTCAATATCTGCTAACAGTTGATCTATTGCAGAAGATAGGTCTTTAAGTTGTTCAAGTAATACATTCAGTTTCTGAGTACATTTTTCAATATGCTCAGCAGAGGCATCCGTTCTGTCAACCTCTTCTTGCATATGATAGATTTTCAATGATAAAATTGAAAGCCTATCTATAGCCCAAGCAGGGCTTTCTGTATTTATAGTAGCACCATCCTTAACCTTAACGTCTTTATACTTCTCGAAAAAATAACCATCGATAAACTCTACTAAATCGGTTCTGTCTTGATTACTTGCGTCAATTTTTCTTTTTAAAACTAGCGCGTCAGTAGGTACAATTGCAGGATCACGAATAATATCTTCATAATGCCATTGAACCGTGTCTATCCAGTTTTTACGATAGAGCAAATGAGCTATATCATCTTTAGGGTAGGGGTTTGTAAAAGACTGATAAACATCATCCTTAACATGATATTTCTGAATACTTCCTGTAAAAATAGTATAGGCGAACTTGCTGAACATCTTTTATTGCTTTAGCGCAAAGTTATTCATAATTATTTTATCGCAATGGCAGTCATCAATACCAAAAATGGAATAATTACTGCAGCCATGAGTATAATCTCACGAATATTGGCTTTCCGTAACGACTCAATATACTTGGTCATAAAAACAACTGCCGGAAAGAAAGTAATCATAATAGGGTACACATTGTCTGATAGTAGCAGTACATTTAAAACTAGACCTATAATAAAAGAAAGAGCTATTAGGCGCATGGTAATCACTCTTCCGAACCCGGCTTTTCCCAATTTTAGAAAAGCCAAAAGGCCCGCTACAAAAGTGGTCAATGCGAATAAAACAAGTTTGGTACTATGCCCCCAATACGAGAAGTAAGTGATATTGAGTGAAACCGTAAATTTATAATGTTCTGCAAAAAAATCTTGTGTACCAGACAGAACAAGAACACATTCTGTAATCATAAGCACCGTAAAAGCAGCGGCAAGTGGCACCAACCAGTTTCTAATATTCTTTGGTTCATAAAAATATATGGCGGCCAACACTAAAATTAGAAACAACAAGGCCCAATCATAAAAGAGACTTGAAACTAAAACCCAAATGGTTGCATCAAAAATTTTAAACTTAATCTCTTTCAATGACCTAATACTTATTAGCCTTCTAGTGGCCAACAATAGGAAAAAGCTACAAAAAATAGCATTAGAATCTAGCAATGTTTCTGGAAACACAACCATTAACAGTCCATAAAAAAGTATGGAAAAGGAGTTTGCACCCGTTACTTTATTGCGCTTCACAATAAAATTTACAATGAAAATGCTGAAAAATAAAACCGCCAAAATAAACATCTGCCAAAATGTTTGACTCATGGAATAGATTCTATCGAACATAGAAAAGTGCACGAACCAATAGAAAACAAAGAGAAACGAAAGAATTATTATGTAGTTAATTGGCTTTGTCTTGCCAAAAATGATTGATATCATTTGAAAAATTATCTAAATTTTCACCGGTCGGTATTATAGTTTATTCACCCTATTATGGGGTGACAATTTTAGTGCAATAATCTCTATTCTTTAGCCGTTAACCTTATTTTATTAAAATATTAAAGTTGACAAACTAAATCATCAAAATTAAAATTAGAAAGTTCCCGTGCTTTTTATACTTTTGCAGTTGTAAATATAGCTAAGATGAGATCATTTTTTGAAGGAATAGCAGATTTGTTCGTAAACCATTTATTTTGGCCATTGGATCAGTTGCGTCATATGCACAGCTGGTGGGGCGCCAATTTTCTAAACTGGATTTTTGCTGCAAT
Source organism: Zobellia barbeyronii (assembly GCF_018603515.1). Taxonomy (GTDB): domain Bacteria; phylum Bacteroidota; class Bacteroidia; order Flavobacteriales; family Flavobacteriaceae; genus Zobellia; species Zobellia barbeyronii. The sequence continues at coordinate 927,326 of NZ_JACATN010000001.1, read as the reverse complement.
TGGTTTTGTTGCTTTTATCTATTGGATGTTACAACTTAAACAATATAGTGACAATGACGAAGAAGATAAATCTGTCTCTTCTCACTCTTACCTATAAACCTTTTCAGGTTATTTAATAATTTACATTAAAGATATTGGATTCTTTCTTTTATAGATCGAATCCAATATCTTTTCTATAGTTCATATCCTGGAACTTGATTTTCTCTATGTTCTTGTAAGATGTTGCTAATGCTTCCTTAAAATTATTTCCAAAGGAAGTAACTGCCATTACCCTTCCACCACTAGTTACAACCTTGCCCTCTTTTAATTGGGTGCCAGCATGAAATACCAATGAATCTTCTACAGAATCATATCCGGTAATTTCTTTACCCTTTTCATAAGCCTCAGGATAACCTCCCGAAACTAACATAACGGTAGATGCCGTTCTTGGGTCCAGCTCTAAGTTTATATCATCTAAAGTTCCGTTGGCAACAGCTTCAAAAACCTCAACTAAATCATTTTTTATTCTAGGGATAACCACTTCCGTCTCTGGATCACCTAAACGTACATTGTATTCAATAACCTTAGGTTCATCGCCAACCTTAATCAGACCGATAAATATAAAACCTTTATAAGGTAGATTGTCTTTTTTAAGGCCCTCTACGGTAGGTTTAACAATGCGCTGGTGTATCTTATCCATTAAAACATCATCAGCGAAAGGAACTGGTGAAATAGCCCCCATACCCCCTGTGTTAAGTCCAGCATCCCCTTCACCAATACGTTTGTAATCTTTTGCAGTTGGTAAAACCTTATAACCACTACCATCTGTCAAAACAAAAACACTTAATTCAATACCGGCTAAAAACTCTTCTATAACCACAGTAGTACTGGCATCACCAAATTTGGCATCTACCAACATGGTTTTCAACTCTTCTTTGGCCTCTGCTATATCCTCAAGGATAACAACTCCTTTACCGGCAGCTAGTCCGTCTGCTTTTAATACATATGGCGGCTGTAATGTCTCAAGGAAATCAAATCCTTGTTGAAGTGTCTCCACAGTAAAGCTTTCGTAAGCTGCGGTAGGTATGTTATGCCTAATCATGAACTTTTTGGCAAACTCTTTACTTCCTTCAAGTTCAGCTCCTGCCTTTTGTGGTCCTATTACGGGTATATTCTTTAATTCCGAATCGTTGAGGAAGAAATCGTGAACACCATTTACCAATGGGTCTTCTGGACCAACTATGACAATATTTACGTCATTCTCTAGAACTGCCTTCTTTATACCTTTAAAATCATTTACACCAACCGGTATATTAATTGCGGTTTTAGAAGTACCTGCATTACCAGGTGCTACGTAAAGGTTCTTTAGTTTTGGACTTTGACTAAGCTTCCAAGCAAGAGTGTGCTCGCGACCGCCAGCACCTAAAATAAGAATATTCATGTTCTAAGGTTTGCGCAAAAATACGTTTTGAAGTGGAAATACGAGTTATAATAAAGAAATTATCTCATTAACAAATTTGAATGATAAACCTACACCCCTCTAGAGAACAGAACAGTGGTAACAGTCTTAAAGATGATTCTCAAATCTATAGTAATAGACTTATTTTTTATATAGTATAAATCATATTCAAGTTTTCTAATTGAATCTTCGAGATTCTCCCCATACTTATATTTCACCTGTGCCCAGCCTGTTATACCAGGCTTTATAAGATGTCTTGCACTATAGTAAGGTATCATTTCGTTTAACTGATCTACAAATACTTTTCTTTCAGGTCTTGGACCAATAAACTGCATATCACCTTTAATAACCGATATAATTTGAGGTAACTCATCTATTCTAAAAAGCCTCAATATTCTTCCGAAAGGGGTAATTCTAGCATCATTAGTAGTAGCCATGGCTGCTCCAGCTTTTTCTGCATCTACAACCATAGACCTAAATTTATAAATGCTGAACTCATTTCCGTGTAATCCAACTCGCTTTTGACTATAAAACAATGGTCCTCTATTAAAAAATAGATTCCCAAACCAAACGAAAGGAATGCATAATATAAATACTAGTCCAGCAAATAATGATAGAATAAAATTGACTCCAAAAGTAAATATTCTTCCTAAGTACCTGATTTTACGGTTTCTTAACTGTAATATTTCATAAAAACTATCATTACGAGATCTAATAGGCAGGGCCTGATATACATCCTCATAAAAAGAAGTAAATGTTACCACTTCTCTTCCCAACAAAATGGCTCTTAGCAATACCTTTTCTAATTCGGAAGGTATGTCATCGTAACTTCTCATGTTAATAATGTAGACATCAATTTTGTCTACAGCAGACATAAAGAGTTTTTTATTGATATAATTTACCTGTTCCAAAGGGTAGGTAAGTTTTACCTTGTAAAAGGTTTTCATTTCCTCTCCGTTGATAACATCTGTATCTTCTTTAACTAGATTAGTAGCATATTCATCATAGATATAAAGCACATTTTTTGTTACTGGTATTATTCTAAATATATTTCGAAAAAACAATCGCCATAGACCGATTTCTATTGGTGTCAATATCATAAAATAGAGAAGAGGCATTCTCCAAAAACTAACATCATAAACAATAACCAAAAATATAAAAACAACAAACACGTACATGGCACTTATATAAAGCGATTGTGTGAATACGTATCTACGTTTTGCTACTTTCTCTAAATTGTAAAATTCTAAGATATATGCAAGAACCAAATAGCTAATTATTCCGAAAGAAAAAACAACCACTTTTAAACCCATTAAAATATACTTGGCGTCAATAGCATTGTTTACCAGTACATTTAACGAAGCCAGCACAATAACTAGGTCACCCACAAGCAATATAAACTTGCGTTCTACAGAATTTAATACAGAAGGCCTAGGCATTTATAATAATTTAGAATTATCAAAAGTAGGTTTTCAGTTTTAAAAAAATTGCCGAAATCGTATAAAATACAGATTCTAATACAGTCAACCCCTCTACATCTCTATAAATCTGCCACTCGTATTTTAGTAGTTTAAACTTGTTCGAAGATATAGATTCATTTCCTATTCGATAACTAGACAAACATTCATTTAACCCAAAACCATCTGCCTTTTTCAATAGCTTTAACCAAAGAGCATAATCTTGACGTTTTCGTATTACTGGCATATATTGTTTTCCAAAAAAGTCTACACTATAAATTACAGTTAAACAACCAATCGGATTTTTATACAAAGCAGATTTGTAAGTGACTAGGGATTTGGCCTTAATAATTTTTGAAAGTGGACTACCTTCTTCATTTATAATATCATAAGAGGTAAACGTAAAATAATGACCTTGGTTTTGCATAAAAGAGAGTTGCTTGGTCAATTTTTCTGGATACCACGTATCATCACTATCCAAAAAGGCTATAAAATTACCCTTTGCAGCTTCAATAGCTGTATTTCTAGCGACACCTGCACCGCTATTTTCGCTCAAAAGAATTAGTTTTATTCTAGCATCTTTGTCCGCATAAGCCCTTATAATTTTAGAACTTTCATCAGTTGAGCAATCGTCTACAAGTATATGCTCCCACCGCTCATGTGTTTGAGCTAATACCGAACTCATACAATCATCCAAAAACATCTTGGAATTATGTACCGGAGTAATTATTGATACTAGATTATTCAATTTAGTCTTCTTTAATTAATATCCTTCAAGGGTTAAACCATGTTCCTAATAAATATGTTTTTTGGTCAATTGTATATTGAACTAAATAAACTTTCCATCTTTCTTCAACATATCGTACTTTTTCCTATCCCTAGAGGCAAATACCTTTGCCGGGTGCCCTCCAGCTATACTTAGTTCATTTATATCACTTACTACGACACTCCCGGCTTGAATTATAGCACCCTCGCCAATTGTAACACCAGCCAAAACAGTCACATTAATCCCTAACCAAACATTATCTTCTATAATAACATCTTTAACTATCAAGGTTTCATCATATGGAATTGCATCACCAAGATGATTATGATATGAGGTTAACACTTTACAACCAAAACCAGAATGAAAATTATCTCCGATAACAAAATTGCCCTTACCATATACAATCAAGCCATTAAAATGTACATTCTTACCAACACGAGTATATTTGTTCAATCTTGTATAGCCGTTAGCTTTTATTGAAGAGCCAAAGTTACCACTTGATTTCTTTGCTATAAACGTAAAAATCAAAGACCGTATTCTTTTAAATAATTTAATCATTATGTATTAATTTTATTTAGTCCCCAAGGCATTTTATAATTCTTATAGCTAAGTATGAATACGCCCAAAAACAATACAAAAAATGTAATAGTCGTGGCCTGCGCAGCCCCAAGGATTCCATTCTTCTGTATTAACAAATAATTGAGAATTAAATTCAAAATTGCAGACCCCAAAGTCATATATGCTATTAATTTGGTTTTCTTTAAATAGAATAAATAATTGGCAACCATTTTATACATGCCGTTAAAAGCATAACCTAATAAAATCCATAGGACTACAGCACTTCCCGTGGTAAAGGCGCTGCCAATAAAATACTTATAAATGAATGGTGTTAATAGATAAAACACTAAAACTAAGAAAAGGATCAAAAGAAAGTAAGCATACGAAATTTTAACAATTCTAACCTTTTCATCATAGTTATCTTCTTTTAGTTTTCCAAAAAAGAACGGAACCCAAGCTTGGTTGAAAGAATTTTGTAATAAAGCTATCACCATACCTATTTGATACCCTACCGAGTAAATTCCTACTTCGCTAAGCCCTAGCATGAACAGTATAAAAAAACGATCTGAAAAACCAATTAGATTTCCACCTAGAGTATGAAAAACTAAAGGCAAGCTAAAAGACAAAGCTTCTTTTTTATAAACCTTATCGATACGTAATATATTTAGAAATCCATTTCTATAAAGTAAAAAACATGCAATAATGCAAAAAAGAAAAGCAACCAAAAACTGAGGTATTAGCCTTCCTTCCCAACCCATTTCAAAACATACAATAAGAATTACCGATAAACCTAAGTCCAAGATTGTTTTAGACACTCTGAAAACCCCAAATTGAAGTGTTTTATACGATACCCGCCATAATATCAATAAAATCTCACTAACCTGTGAAAAAATAACATAACAAACTGCTACAATAATTATAAATGGCGGAAAATTATATGATTCAATAAAACCTTGAGCTAAAAAAGTAATAACAACTGAAATTAGCATAAAAATTAAACCTGATGAGACAAGCACTAAGAAAACAGTAGTAATAAACTTTGGCAAATCAACATCCTCAAAATAATAACGGCTAATAGACTGCACCACACTTAATCCCACAATAGGCGTAGCAATTAACGATACATTGAAAAAGATATCAATTATAGCATAATCATCTGGGCTAAGATAAGTTGTTAAAATAGGTAGCAAAAGAAATGGTATTGCAGAATTAATAACATTGAACAGCGTGAAAAAAGAAATATTCTTAAATAATTTTCTATTATTCATTCTCTTCCTTCCTTAATATCTTTTGCTCAATAACGTTATCTAAATTGCTAACAAAACCACTCTCGATAAAGTCTCTTGATTTTTGTGCAATTTTTTCTTTGTCGTAAAATTGATGATCTTTCATAATACGCTCAAATTCAATAATGGAATCTACGAATACCGTATGTCCTGAATCATTAAGAACCTCTCCATAATAGCTCGAAGCCCAATTTTTATAATCGTATAGAATATTAGGCACTCCAAAACATAATGATTCTATGGCACATGTAGAATTAATTGTCATATGAAAATCAGCTATCTTCAAACACTCGTATACATTGAAATTTCGTTCAACTCTTACATTTACCGGAAACTGAAATTCTTTATATGACTTTTTCGGATCTCTAGGCACTAACAAAAACAAGATAGTTTTGTCTCTTAAAGAGATATCATTTAAAAATTTAAACATAAATTTCTCGAAAGGATCCTGTAAACTTAATACAATGATTTTTGTAAAACCATTTTTATCGGGTAGATGCTTGGAACCGTCAATAGGAGAATTAATAAACTCTTCTAAAAAATAATATCCTATAGGAATTACATTAGAAGATTTAATGAAAAAATTATTAGCATCGAAAATCTTAGACTCATTAACACCATAAGTCAACAAATAGTCTGGGTAGAAATTGTTTCCAAAATCTTTAAATACGTTATAAGCATAGTGCAACTCATTAATTACGCCATGTTGTAACTCTACAACAGGAATATTTTTTTCCTTTAACGCTTTTATGTATCCCATTGAAGACGCAGAATAAACAAAAAAAACAATTCTTGGAGTAGCCAGCTTAAGCATTAATTTCATAAATAGATACTGAGCTCTATGATTTCTTAATACAGCCTTATAGTCTAGAGAGATACCTGATTCTTTCAGTATCTTGATGAGTATTTCTTCGTTTTCAACCTTAACATTTCTACTTAAAAAGAGACTAATTAGTTTTGCGCACGAAAAAAAAACAGTCTGACTTATAATGTTCCCGTTCTTAAGATCATCCTTTTTATAATGCTGACCAAGAGGATATGGGTTTTCAATAACTAAGGTTCTTAATTTATGTTCCGCAATAGGCTCCATAACACGATCAACGTATTTCCCGTGAATTTTTTTTCTCCTGTCAGAATTAGAAAAAACCCAAAACTTATAACGGTTAATTATTAATAACTGCTTTAAACCATAAAACAATGTTACCAAAAGCTCATTGATTAAGCTTTTATTGATTTTTACAGTTCTGGATGTTAGTCCTTCCTTAGTACGCAGCTCCTCATTAACTTTATATCTTAAAATCGGCCAGACACAATCTCCATCCAATTTAATTGACTGCGTATCATAGGACAATTCAATTTCTTTTAACCCCATACTGTTAGACATTTTCTAATTTTTTTTGAGAGTTTTGACAAACAAGAAACAAAATAAAAAATGCAGAGAAAAACACTACACCCCTTTCCCTCTGTAAAGTACTTTCGAATAAAAAATTAAGACCTATAAAAACAATAAAAAAAAGGAAAATATGATCTTTATTTTTAAACGCCTTGACAAGTCCTAGGAATAAAGCGAATAGAAACGGTATAAGTATTAAAAACCCATTTGAAACTAAGAAGTTTAGATATTGATTATGACTATTTTTATTTCTTAAACCCTCACAAGTAGAAAAACTAAACAAATCAATACAATTTTCATTGAGTGTTCTTATTACTGTACCCGTGCCATAGCCAAAAAAAGGTGACTTTTTTGAAACCTCAACTGATAACCTCCATAAACCAAAGCGTATTGAACTAGATTCGTTAGTTTGCTCTTGTTTCACCCAGACCTTATTGAAAGAATTAACAAGCTGCATTGAGCGCTTATAAAGTATAGGGTTGATAAGGAACATACCTGTGGCTCCCACAATAAGAGCAATTAAAAGGGCAACGCTATACTTATTTGGTTTCATAATAAACCTATGTATAAAGTAAACAGAACTAGCTATAAAAAATGTAAATATCCCGCCTTTACTAGAAGTAAATATCAAAGTCACAAAAAGAAAGGTTATAGCAGTCCATTTTATTATAAATCCATACTTCTTTTTGGTTTTATAAAAGCCTAATAAATAGAATAATGCAAAACCAATATAAATAGAAAAATAAGTAGGGTGTAAATCTAAAAAAGCTGAAAATTCAGTATAAAAAAAAATGTTTGTTTTTCTTGAAAATTCATCTAAAACATAATATTCTTCTCCTTTAAAATAGCGGTAAAATGAATTACCGAAACATAGTAGAGAAGTAAAAACGATTCCAAGAACAAAACTGAGCAAGTATTGCTCCTTTTGCTTTTTTAATATGCTCTTACCTCCAAGAAACAAGGGGAAAATAAGTAAGCTTAATTGTGTTTGTATTTTAGAAAAACCTATGTTAATATCAGATGAATAACTTAAACCGATAACCAAAATTAAATAGACAAGAATCAATAAAAAAGCTGGTTTTCGCAACCATATCCTCCTAAGATATTCTCGCTCAAAAGTTAACAGTGATGCTAATGAGTAAATAATAATCAAAACCGTTGTTAATTTTGGAGAAAGCGGAATTGAAAAAAAAAGTGCCAACAAAATATATGACTCAGATTTTCTTAAAACAGAATGGAAATTTTTAAATCTTACTTTTTTCATTATTCTTAAAAAAATCTAGTGCATAAAATAAGATAAAAAGATAAAAATAATTTGACCATGCACCAGATAACAAAGTTATTGAAACAACACAACTAAAAAAGAACAACCAAATTAAATTTGGCGAATAAAAGGTCCCGCCAATTGAACGTTTAATTTCAAGAACAAAAAAGGCAAGCATTCCTACTCCAAATAATCCCATTTCCGTTACGAGCTGTAGCGTGAAATTGTGCATACTGTATGCTGCCCACTTTTCTTGACCAGGCACTATTAGTTCTTGAATCATCAATAGAGAATTACCAGGGCCTATACCTATCATGTAAGATCTAAAAAATTCATGTATCCCCATAATCACGGCGTTAGACCGAGAATTAAAAGTCCCAATATGTTCAAGGGGAGTACCTGTGAATAAGCCGTTTGCCAGTCTAGAAATAAAATACTCAATAGTATATTTTCCTTGGATAGTATACTCCCTAGCAAAAAACAAAACCATAATTCCCATAAGGCCTATTAACCCGAAGCCAATATAACGCATTCTAAAGAGTTTAAACTTCATTATGAAATACCCTCCAAAAAAAATAATAAGCGATAGTATTGCCAATTTTGCGTCATTGTATGCTATTAAATATATAGACAGAAATATCCAAACATATTTGAAATTGGAACTTTGCTTTAAAAAGAACAGGGGAGTGAAAATTGCAAGTATAGCGGAGTATTCATTTTCATTCCAAAAGAAAATGTTAATAGCAGGAAATCTATTTTGAGTATTGAAATATACTCCACCAATAAAGTACTGTAGTAAGCCTAATACAATTAATGTTCTATATAGAATTGACAAGAAAACATATACACTTTCCTTGTTGCAGCGTTTCATTATTTCCTTATAATAGGAATAGAAGAAAAAAATAGTAATATAATAGAAATTATAAGCCCAATTAATCTCATGAAACCTAGAAGTATACGAAGCAATTAATGAGTATAAAAAAAAACCAATAATTATAAATGATAATTTGACACCTTGTTTAGTGTTTACAACAAATAGCCATAAAAATAGAAAAGGTAGAAGTACCCTAAAAAGTGTGATTTTACTTTCCATTGAGGGTCTTAAAATCGTACTGAGACCAGCTACTAAGATTATTCCTAAATGAACAAGCGTTTCTAGCTCTCTAACACTTATTTTATTTCTAAATTTTAATTGCACATATTTTGTTTTACTTATTTAATATGCCGATCCTCCAAAGGTGTTCCCTTCTCCAAGGTTTCTGTAAAACTTTTACCAAGTATTTCGTGAAAATGTTTAGGGTGCATTCCCAAACCTGGCCTAACAGACCTAACATTCTTTTTAGTAATAGCTTCACCTTTTACAACATCTTCGGCAATAAAAAGTGATCTTGAAAAATATCTACTATTCTTCTTTTTTTCTGTCAACTCATAATCAATTTTTCCCATCATTTTTTCTGCCATTCTCACAGCATCCACCATCATTTTAAATTCAGATTCATCAAGTGAAAAATGAGCATCTGCCCCGCCAATAGATTTATTAAGGATAAAATGCTTTTCGATTACTTTTGCTCCTAATGATACCGCTACTACCGGAGCCTCTATACCCAGTGTATGGTCTGACAACCCTGAATTAACCCCAAATCTTTGGATTATATCTGGTATAGTAACTAGGTTGGCATCTTCCGGATCCGCTGGATATGCAGAGGTACATTTCAGAATGGTAATATCATGATTGCCTTCCCTTTTACATGCTTCTATCGCTAATTCTATATCTTCTAAAGTAGCTACCCCTGTTGATATAATCATAGGTTTTCCTTTGGAAGCTACATATTCAATCAACGGAATATCAGTTATTTCAAAAGAAGCAATTTTATATATTGGAGTTCCTAAATCTTCTAGAAAATCTACTGCCGTTCTATCGAAAGGAGAAGAAAAACATACAAGACCCTCCTCTTTTGCGACTGAAAACAGTTCTTTATGCCATTCCCAAGGTAGCGAAGCACCCTTATAGAGGTCATAAAAATATTGACCATCCCAAGCAGTACCTTGATTAATTTTAAAATTATCGTTTCTAACGTTTAAAGTAATCGTGTCTGCCGTATAAGTCTGTAGTTTTATTGCATCTGCTCCGGCTCTTTTGGCTGCTCTAATCGTCTCTTTCGCAATGTTTAAATCGCCACCATGATTAGCTGACAATTCCGCAATAATAAAACAATTCTTAAATTCCATGACTAGTTTCTAATTTGTAAACAAAACTTGCTTCTTTCATTATTAATTTTTCTCCAATTAAGCTATAACCTGCTTTTTCGAATGCTTTGATTGACGCCCCATTCCTTTTCTTAATATAAGCAAATATAGGCTTGTCATATTTAGAAAAATAAAGTTCCGCAGATATGATTAAAAACTCAGTAGCTAACCCTTGTCCTCTAAATTCATTTTGAATAGAAACACCTACTACGGCATTTTCGCCTTTTAGCTCATATCTTACCACACCGGCTGGAACTTCATTAACTTGAACAATTAAAAACAAGTTGTCATTGTCAATGATTTTTTTCATGAACCAATTGCTATGATCATCCAAAGAAATTTGCTCAGAATTAAAAGAATTTTTTCTTACTAGCTCATCATTTGACCATTCATAAGTTAATTCTAAGTCTGTTTTTACAGCTTTTCTAAAAGAAATATTTAAAGAATTAATTAGACCTAAAATTCGGATATCACTTTTCCCATCAAAAAGGTTTTTTTGATTTTGAACGTAATCACCTGCCCTAGGTTCATCCATTAGAGCGCTTAATTTATTTTCAAAGTCTAGAACAGAATATTTTGAAAAATCCCCTGCCTTATAAAGAACGTCCTTAGAGCTCATGCTCTCATATATTCTTTCTTGATTTTTTACGTAATATCCCCCAAGAATAGGCATTTTAATAGAGCATAATTCGTAAAAAATCGTGCTTGTTGGAGCAACTGCAAAGTTACAAAGATTCATGATATTAACTAGCTCTGGCTCAGAAAGACCATCATGAAGTATTAGGTTACTCTGGTGTTCTTTTTGAAAATCGTAAATTTCTTGTTTTTTATATGCACCTCCCAAAACAATATGTATTTCCTTAATTTTAGAAATTTTTACAGCTGCTTTGGCTACTTTCAATGACAAGTCATATTTATCTGCACCTCCAAAGCAAACAAACAAAGAATCTAGGACATTTGCTTCTTTAGATTCTCTTGCTTGAGTCAAGAATCTTTGACGCAAAAGGGCATATTTGGTTCCTAGACCAAACTTTGTATATTTCTCGCTTAGAAAGTTTTTTTCATCTATATCTGGTGCATGATTAATAATTACATCTGCATACATGTGTGATTCAATTAAATCATCTATATAAACCAACTGAAAGCCTAATTTTTTTATTTGTTTTTGGTAAGAGCTTTTAAACTGATAACCATCGGCTACAACTATATGTTCAGACGAATCAAAATTTTGAGCCAACCACTCTGTCTCATTACTAATTGAAATATTTTCAGGAATCTGTATTACATCATACTCTGATGGTATTACAGATAAAGTAGAGTCTACTCGGGTTACAAAGACGAATTCATACTGCGTTTTAAGCATATCTACAACTGCAAATAAACGATACAAGTGGCCAAGACCAGTTTTAGAATTCCCATCTGCTCTGAAAATAATTTTTTTTGTCATTTTTTTTACTCTATGAATTTTACAAAAAAAATAAAACGAACAGTTCTATCTTTAAAAAATTTCAGCTTTATTCTTTATGTTTCTCAAGTAAAGAAACAGATCGGTGTAAATCATATTTTTTCAAGATTTGAATTGCAAAATCCAACTCATTCTTAGCGTCTTTAAACTGCCTCTTTTGAATATTATTAGTATTTGCCTCAAAAATATAAGGAGCATCAGTAAGAACCGCCTGAACAAGCTCCAATCCTCTTAACCCATATCTTTCGCCGAATTGCAACAAAGATGAAGTCACCAATAAATCAGAGGCATAATCAACAGTTAACCTTAAATTTTTTAATGATTTGTTTAGAACAGGATTAAAAACTCCTTTCTTATACTTCTGGTTGTTTCTAATAAACAAAGTAACATGCTCTCTGTCATTTTCAGTAAGTACATGATCAGGCATTTTGAGTAAAGACTGTGCTTTGATTACTTCAAAATTCATTCCTGTTGGCATAGTATCTGTACCAGTATAATCATTCTCTTCTAAAAGATGAAAATTTATTGTTTCGTCTAATGTATTAATATCAATAATTGGGTTATCCGCAGTTAGCCGTACTACAGTGTTATAATCCGCATCTCTTAATATTGTAATAAATCTGCTCAACACATCATCCTCTTCCCCTCGAAAACAAGTTATTTCGTTTTTAATACAAAAATCCTTTAGCAAATCGTTTTCCTTATTCTTTGAGGTGGCTATAACAATTTCTCCGTAGTGCTTTGATTTACGTAATTCTTCAATTACCCACATTAGAATAGGCTTAGCTCCCCATAGAGGTAGTGGCATCAAAACTTTACCAGGAAGACGACTGGATTGCATTCTTGCCTGAATAATAAAAACAACTTTCTTATTTTGCTGTCCATCCTCCATCTATTACAAAATTTTGACCGGTTATATAATCTGCCGCATTTGACGCTAAAAAAACGAAACAACCCGCCAGGTCTTCTGGTAAACCTACACGCCCCAGACAAGTTTTTTCCGCTAAGGCTTTTATAAAGCCTTTGTTTTCTTTTACTTTATCTGAAGGAAACGGCCCGGGGGTTATTGTATTTACATTAATATTATATTTCCCCAAGTAACTAGCGTAATACTTTGTTATCTGAATAACGCCAGCTTTCGCCGCCCCGTAATGTGGGGGATTTAAAAATTCTGGATATTCATCATATACTTCAAATTGCGGAGCTACAACTCCATACATTGAAGATACATTTAATATTTTTCCACTTCCGTTCTTCTTAAAATAAGGTATTATCTCCCTTATCCCTCTAAACACACTATTGAGCGATCCATCAATTCCGTAAGACCAATCGTCATCAGACATCTGTTCTGGAGATTGACCACGACTATAAAAAGCGTTATTAATTAATACGTCTATTTTACCTTCTTTATCATCAATAGTTTGAAAGGCCTGTTTAATTGATTCTGTAGTTGAAATATCACATTTTAAAAAATTGATATTCGAGTTAACTATACTATCCTTTGCCGCGAACGTGTTTTTAAATTTCTCCTCACTTCTTCCCAAGACATAAACTTTGGCTCCATGATGACAGAGACTTAATGTAATTGCATGACCAAGAAAACCATACCCTCCAGATATTAAAATAACCTTGTTGTCAAGATTGAATGTTTTTATCATAGTAATCTATTTTTTAGGCCATAAAGACGGCACTAAAATTTTTTCTGCAACTACTGGTATTCTAGTCTTTACAGGCTGTTTAAAAGAAATATTTTTTAAATTCTGGCTGAGTTGGTTTACATTTTCAACTCCTACAACAACTACATCAATAAATTCCTTTTCTAAAGCAAAATTAAGAAGTGCACCTGACAAATTTTCTCCAAATTCATTTTGTAAATCACTTATCAAATTTTTAACAGATTTAAAGTAAACAGGCAAGTTTTTAGGTTCAATAAAAAAAAGGCCCTGTAAAAATGCAGAACGGACATGTATTTCACAACCATTTTTCTTCAATTCCACAATATGCCTTTCAAATCTTCTATCAAAAAGGTTATACGGCACCTGAATTAAATCCGGTTCCATATTTTTTTGTAATAACGAATCTAGCTCCTCGAGACTATTTAAGGAGTACCCTATTTTCTCAACCTTTGATTGTTTTTTTAGTTCTTTAAGGTCAAACCATTGTTCTGGATTTTTCAAAAGTTCTTCAGGTCTGTGCGCTAAATATGCATAAACCTTTCCTAGTCCAAGATTTTTAAGACTTTTTTCTAATTCATCTTTTATAGAGCCTTGATTTGGAGGCATAAATTTGGATATGACTCTAAAGGAGGTCAAGTCAAATGAACCCAGCACTTTTTCTGCATTACCATATGCTGAAGCTGTATCTATATAAGCTATACTATTCTTTCCAGCATAATCCAAAATCTTTTCTATCTCTGCACTATCAGTTTTTCCTTTGGTATTTGAAATACCGTAATCAATACCAAATTGAACCGTACCTAACCCTAATTTGCTATACACTCTTTTCATAGAATTCAAGTACCTGCTCTATCACGTATTGCTGTTCTTTCGTTTCTAGTGTTGGATACATGGGTAGACTTATACATCTTTTATAATATTGCTCTGCCTGTGGCAAATCTCCTTCTTGCCAGCCTCTACTTCTGTAATAAGGCATTAAGTGACAAGGTATGTAATGTATCTGCGCGTATATTTTACAATCTCTTAAGTGATTATAAAGCCCTGTTCTATCATCTACCTCTATAATATACAAATGATAAGCATGGCCTTCTATCACATCAGACTGACCCTTAATAAACTTTTTATCACAGAAGGCGTCTTTATAAACTTTTGCAAGTTTTCTTCTTATTTCCAAGCCTTGATTTGCACGAGAAAGCTGAGAATGACCTAAGGCCGATTGAAAATCGGTTAACCGGTAATTGTAGCCTAAAGTTTGCATTTCCATATACCAAGTAGGGTATTCTGAAAAACCAGATTCGCCAGCAGCAAAGTCTATACTATTTTTAAATGTTTCACTATCCTTGGTTATTCCATGCGTTCTCAACATTAATAAAGACTTGTACAAGTCCTCATCATTTGTTGTTATCATACCTCCTTCACCAGCAGCAATATGTTTTACAGGGTGAAAAGAGAAAATAGCCAAATCAGCAAATTTCCCATTACCACATTGTTGTTGTATATCATTACTATCTTTAAAATACCCTCCCGGCGCATGACATGAGTCTTCTATAATCCATAAATCATGTTTATTTGCTAAATTGGCAAAAGCTTCCATGTCTACACTTCTACCAGCAAAATCTACTGGAATAATTCCTTTATATGTTCCTTTTGGTGACGCCAATAAGAGCTCTTCAACCTTATTTATATCTAGTAGATAAGTATCTGGTTCAATATCAGCAAATACAACTTCTCCGCCGCAATATCGAACGCAGTTAGCCGATGCTGCAAAAGTAATGGGGGTTGTTATAACCTTATCTCCTTTCTTAACATTTAAAGCAAGCGCACAGAGATGTAGTGCAGCAGTCCCATTTGCGACAGCAACAGCATATTTACTACCAACATACTCAGCAAAGGCTTCTTCGAATTCTAAAACTCTTGGGCCTTGAGTAAGATAATCAGATTTTAATGTGGCTATTACGGCATCAATATCTTCTTGAGAAATATTTTGGCGACCATATGGAATTGGTTTCATCATAATATAAAAGTTGAATCAACATGTTCCTTTATTAAATCTCTAAGACCTTGAACGGTTTCCCATTCCGTATTTTCACCCGAATTATAACTAAATCCTTGAGAGACTTTTTTAGCCTGAAACTTTTTTAAGTAATCTTCCAAATTCCACTGGTGTGTAACTGGTAAAATAGCATAGTATTCTCCTAAATCATACGTGTAAAAAGAATCTGACGGTGTAATCATCTCTTCGTGAATCTTCTCTCCTGGACGTATTCCAACCACAGGTTTCTCACATTCAGGGCCAACTGCTTCAGCAACATCAGTAATACGGTAAGAAGGTATTTTCGGAACAAAAAGTTCGCCACCCCAAGCTTCTTCTAAAGCATACATAACCATATCTACACCACCTTGCAACGAAATATTAAACCTCGTCATATTAGGATCTGTAATTGGTAAGATTCCTCCATTCTTTTTCTTGGAAATGAAAAATGGTATTACAGAACCATTTGAACCCATTACATTGCCATATCTAACTACAGAAAACCTAATTGGGCTGTCTCCCTTTATATTATTTGCTGCAACAAATAACTTATCAGAAGTTAATTTAGTAGCACCATACAAATTAATTGGAGCACAAGCTTTGTCAGTAGAAAGTGCAACAACACGTTCCACATTCGTTTCCAAACAAGCATCCACAACGTTTTGAGCACCCCCAATGTTTGTCTTTATACATTCTTCAGGATTATACTCTGCTAAATGAACATGTTTCATTGCTGCAGCATGAATTACATAATCTACCCCTTTAAAGGCCCTAATTAAACGATCGCGATCTCTTACATCTCCAATGAAATATCGAATCTGCGGATATTCCGTTTCGGAAAACTCTTGAGCCATTTGAAATTGCTTCTGCTCATCTCTTGAAAAAATTATCAGCCTTCTGATTTCAGGATACTTAGTTAGTATATGCTGTGTCAGAGCCTTTCCTAATGACCCAGTGCCTCCAGTTATCAATAGAGACTTATTTTTCATTTCAAATTTCATTTGTGCAGATATTAATTTAAAATTTTACGTTCTGTAAAACGATTTCTTTACTTTTTAGTTTGGTTTTGTACTCAAATAAGGAAATGGTAATTGCTCGAGCAAACTTCAGCTTCGTTATTATTTTTCTGGCTAGAACCAAATCGTTGACTTGGTTCGTTCTAATTTTCATAGAATACGATGCAAACTTATACCTTCGTCTTTCATCATCCAATAATTGAATATCCTCATCCCGTGGATAAATCGCTATAACTAGGTAATAATTTTGGTGGTAATTTATATTTTCTCTTTTGTAATCAACATTTATTTTTAAATCAAACTCACTAAGACCAACTTCCTCAAAGAATATGTTTTTAAAAATAAGAGATAAACTATCTTTTCTGAAACTTTCTTCTTTTACTTTGAATCGAAGTAAATCAGAACTACCAAATTCTTTGACTTCCTTTTGAGGTTTTTCATTTTTATTGGTAAATGACTCACAACCAAAAATAAAAAAAATAAAAGCAAAAGTTATTGAGAAATAACCCAATTTAGAAAACATTTGAGCTGTAAAGTTTTTATACAATGTTTACGGAATCTAATGTATTTGAAATACTTACTATCTGTTAAGAATCTTGACAAAACCTCTGTGTCTAAATATGCTTTTCCAAAACGCTATATTTAGGCCTTCTAGCAAAAGTACGATAATTCTTTGCTTTCTCAAGTTGCACCTTGTCTGCTAGTCCGTTTTCCTTCAATATTTTTTCAGCAAAACCGTACCAACTTAGAATTTCCCCATCTGTAAAATGATGAATTCCGTATGATTTACTTTGATCAATTATTAAGTTCAAAATGTATTCTGCTAGATTTCCCGCATGTGTAGGACTACCTATCTGGTCATCAATTACGCTTAAATTAGCTCCTTCTTTAGCCTTTTGAAAAATGGTTTTATAAAAGTTTTTTCCAAATTCAGAATAGAGCCAAGAAGTCCTCACAATAAAATAAGAGTCCATCAGATATTCTATATGTTGTTCACCTTTTAGTTTTGATGCTCCGTAGACATTTATTGGGTTGGTTACATCGGTCACCAGATATGGAGCCCCTTTCTCCCCATCAAAAACATAATCCGTTGAAACATGAATTAATACAGTATGCTGCTTTTTACAAATTAAAGCCAAGTTCTTTACACCATCAGCATTCACCTTATATGCCTTTTCTGGCTCTTTTTCAGAGTTTTCAACATCAGTATAAGCGGCACAGTTAATAAGGTAGCTGAACGACTCGTTAAAAAGTTTTTTTTCAATCGATTCAATACTCGTAATATCCAACTCGCTTGAAGTAGCAAAAACAAAATTTAATTGAGGATAATTGACAGCTATCTTCTCAATGCTTTTACCGAATTGACCATTGGCACCTGTGACGAGTACGGATTTCATTTGAAAAACTCTTTAAATGTAGGAAGTAGAATATCTTTTTCAGAAACAATAGGAGTTTTAATTGGGTACTGCCAATCTATTTTTAAGTCTTTATCGTTGTAAATTACTCCGCTTTCGGAAGCCGAATTGTAAAAAGCATCACATTTATACATAAATGTGGCTTCTTGGCTCAAAGTAACAAAACCATGTGCCATACCTTTTGGTATAAAAATTAAAGTTCTGTTTTTACTAGATAATTTAAGTTTATAATGTTCACCAAAAGTTGGACTATCTGGTCTTAAATCTACTATAACATCAAGAACTTCCCCGTGAACTACCTGCACCAATTTAGCTTGCGCATGAACGCCTGTCTGAAGGTGGAGTCCACGAAGCACCCCCTTGCTCGATACTGAAATATTATCTTGAACAAAATTTACCTTTTTTCCAATTGCTTCTTCAAACTTTTTCTGTTGATATGACTCAAAAAAAACGCCTCTTTCGTCTTTAAAAAGCGTTGGTTCCATTATAAAACAACCACTTAGGTTTGTTTCTGTTATTCTCATATTATTATTTTCAGCTAATTACAGCCCTAATAGATAGTTTCCATAACCGCTCTTTACAAGAGGTTTTGCTAAATTATGTAGTTGTTCGTGTGAAATATACCCCATGGTATATGCAACTTCTTCAATAGACCCCACTTTCAACCCTTGGCGTTCTTCTATAACCTCAACAAATTGCGAAGCTTGCATGAGGGAACTGAAAGTGCCCGTATCAAGCCAAGCGGTACCTCGGTCTAAAATACTTACGGTCAGTTTTTTCTCTTCCAAATACACTTTATTGATATCGGTGATTTCAAGTTCTCCCCTAGGGCTTGGTTTGATTTTTTTTGCAATCTCTACCACTTGATTATCATAAAAATATATACCAGGAACCGCATAATTGGATTTTGGGTTCCGTGGTTTTTCTTCAATTGAAATTGCTTTTCCATCTTCATCAAATTCTACCACACCATAGCGTTTAGGATCTTGTACGTGGTATCCGTAAATAATACCACCATCAGGATTATTGTTGGCTTGAAGGAGTTTTGCTAAACCGGAGCCATAAAATATATTATCGCCTAGAATCAGCGCAACTTTATCCTTTCCAATAAAAGTTTCACCAATAATAAAAGCTTCGGCCAATCCATTCGGATTTTGTTGAACTGCATATTGAAAACTACAGCCCAATTGAGTACCATCTCCTAATAATTTTTTAAAAAGAGGAATATCCTGTGGGGTAGTGATTATTAATATTTCTCTTATACCGGCGGACAAAAGTGTTGCCAGAGGATAATAAATCATAGGCTTATCATAAATAGGCATAAGTTGCTTGCTAACAGCCAAAGTAAGCGGATGTAAGCGAGTTCCTGACCCTCCGGCTAAGATGATTCCCTTCATGTTTTAACTATTCTGATATTTGCTAATATACGATGAGATGGTTTTCTTCAATCCCGAATCAAAATTGAACTGTGGTTCCCATCCCAATTCGGTTTTTATCTTATGTGCATCTATGGCATATCTAAAATCATGCCCTAAACGATCATTTACAAACGTAATTTGCTCCGTATAACTACCGCTTTCTTTAGGATGTACCTTATCTAAAATAGCACATATTGTTTTAGCAATTGAAATATTATTATGCTCATTGTCCCCACCTATAACATAGGTTTCACCACCTCTACCCTTGGTAAAAGCAACATCTATGCCTGTACAGTGATCCAACACATAAAGCCAATCCCTAATATTTTTTCCATCTCCATAAATAGGAATCTCTTCTCCTGCTAATGCCTTTCTTATGATGGTTGGAATAAGCTTTTCATCATGCTGCTTAGGTCCATAATTATTAGAACAATTACTTGTTACTACATCTAAGCCATACGTATGAAAATAGCTTCTAACCAAGAAATCGGAGGCCGCTTTTGAGGCGCTATAAGGACTATTTGGGGCGTAGGTGCTGTTTTCGTCAAAAAAACCGGATTCACCAAGACTACCATAAACCTCATCAGTTGAAATATGATGAAAGCGAGATGTTTCGTATCCTTGTTTTGGATTATTTGCTTCAATAAGCCAATGTTTTCTTGCTGCTTCAATTAACGTAAACGTACCGTTAATATTGGTTTTAACAAATGCCTCTGGACCATCAATCGAATTGTCTACATGAGATTCCGCGGCAAAGTGAATTACATCTGTAATCTGATAATCAGCAAAAGTGGAATTCACCAAATCAACATCACATATATCACCTTGGATAAACTTATACCGATTATTATTTTCTACCTCTTTAAGGTGATGAAGATTGCCAGCGTAAGTTAACTTATCAAGATTAATGATATCAATATCAGGATGTTGCTTTAAGAAAAAGGGTATAAAATTACTCCCTATGAAACCAGCTCCACCTGTAATAAGAATTTTTCTTTTGAACATTTTTAAAATTCTATAATTGTAATTCTTTAGCTTTTCTATTTAGATAGCGTGTAAAAGATACTACAAAGAATAAAATTACTAAAGCCGTGGGTATCAAGAAAAACTTATTATTGAAAAAGGGCTTCTTGTACACTTGGGTTTTCCCCATATTAATCACACTAAGGATTTCGGTCTGATCTGTAAGCTCTGATTTTTTTTCTTCAATTTCTTTAAGAAACCTATTTTTTAAGGTTAATAAACTTCCAATATTAAGAGCGCTTTCATTTTCCATGTATACAGAACCCTGAGCTCTCTCTGCGGTGTCGTTTACAAGGGTTTTTGTATAATTATCAATCAGGTTGTCTATTTGAGATATAAGCAAGGTATTCTTATCTATTCGCATTTGGGCATTTTCCCTTGTGGTCTTAATAATCTTATCAAAATACTCATTATTGTTAATGTAGTTGAGTAGTTTTTTAGCTATGGCATTGCCCTTATTGGCATCAATATATGTAAATGTTATTCGGTGCGCTATTATGCTTTTCTTGGTAAGTTCCGATCGCACAATATCAACCACAAAGCTTTCCTCCTTAAAATTTTCCAACAATTTTAAATATTGTAATTCCTGCTCTGTCTCCTCTTTTGTTTCCTCTGGATCAGTAATCGGTTGAATTTCAATCCGAAATCCTTTCAAATCTTCTATTGAAATACCAACGTCTTTAAAAAAGGTAGTGTCTTTGCTAGAAACATTGGATTGAATCTCACTAATAGCAGCATATATATATTCTGTGCTGTCAAAATTAGGTCGAACAATGGTTTCTGCCTTTAGCTTTTTATTACTCAGAGAGCTCAAAATAAAACTAATAACTATACCAATAATAATAAGACCTACCAGTATAAAAATATTTTTTTTCAGATATACAAATACACCTAAGAAAGCTATTCCCAAACGATTTATCCCCTTCGATATCATTTTGAACAACTGCCCCAAATCAATTTCATCTGAGGTATTGGCGTTAGTTGGCTTATTGTCAGACATTAAATTATGAATTAAAAATTTGTTCTAATATTTTCTCAGTAATCAAATATGTTGGCTTTACTCCTGTTGTACCTAAACCACCTGAAGCCAAAGTGCTGCCAGTTTCTAATGGATTATCAGAGGCATAATATGCATACCTTACTTTTATATCTTCTCTAACACTCTTACGTATCTTAGAAGCAGATTGTACTGCTTTTTGATAGTGAACGCCCTCCATCTCAAGACCTACCACATTCCAAGTAGATTGGTGAAAGAATTTCAATACGTCTTTATTTTGCAACGATGTCCCTAAAACAGTAACCATAGTGCCTTCAAACACTTTTAATCCGTGCCCTTCAAAATCTTGCGCGCACAATTCATTCTTGAACGGATAATTATCTGCGGTACCTTCAAAAATATGTGCAGAAGGTATCATCAAGTCCCCTTTACCACCTTCTAGTATACCTGCTTTTCCCATAATAGAAATGGAGGCTACATCTAGAAAAATAGATTCATCTCCCGTTCCTTTATATGGTTTCAATAGTTCATCTATAGTTTCATACGCTTGTTCACCAAAAGCGTAATCCATAACAAAAATTACTGGCTTATCTTTATCCGCTAGACCTTTAGGCAATTCATAACAACAAACATCTGAACCCATTTTGGCAGTATCAAATAATTGTACGTCAATATTCGTTCCTGAAAGATCATCAATTGCTATCATTCCATTCTTAGTGGCAACCTTAGTTACTTTTGAACGTAATTCTTCATTCGAAGATGAGCTTAAAGCCTCATAAATTTTTAAAGACTCTTTATTCGAAAACTCCTTTTTTAGTGCATTCTTAGCAAATAGTGAGTTCATTACACTGTGCATATTAGCACTAATAATGTGAATTGGCCTGTGCAGTAAATCGTTTCTCTGTAACGTTTCTTTTATAATATTAGCCCATCGTTCACCATGAATATGATGCCCCAGACGCTCTCTTAGTAATGCACTAAAAGTAATTACTCTTTTCTCGCCTGTAATCTCTTCTTCTATAGCTAGTTTACCCAACCAATACACAATTTCTAAAAACCGATCAGGCTGTTCTTCAGTAGAAAATTGTTTGTGAATAGCCAAAATTTCTATAAAGGAACGACCCAGAATATTAGCTGTATGAATAAGGGCCACTTCCCGTTCTGCTAAAGTTAACTCGTCTTTTTGAACTGCAGCTTCCAATTTAGCCCAATCCCTAATGGTCCTATCGGTATCTTCAATTAAAACCCTTTTACAGATTTTCTCAGATTCAATAAAAAGGAAGGTTAAGTGCGTAAGAATGTCATAGATATCCGAGCGACCTCGAGTAATCTCGATATTCATCTGTTCATCATCTATCCGATAACAATTTCTACGACGTTTTGGCGGTACAATTGGCTTAAAATGAGATTCTCTATATCCCTCATCTGAAGTCAGGTTGATAAATCGACATTGTTCAATTCCTTTTGGCAAACGCTCTAGAACATAAATTAACCCACTTAGTTCTGCCTTTTCTTCAGCAATAGAACCATAAATTTCTGGTCTTAACTGCAGCAAAGCAAATTTTAAAGATTCACCTGATACACCTGTTGGTTTATAAAAACCACGGTTGAACAAATGTCTCATTGTTATATAAAGTCGCTCAATAGCACTAGTAGATTCTTGAGCGCGCGTAGTTGTAGTTGTATTGCTCATAAACAAATTTCAACCAAAATTACGATAATTTTTTCAGTAGTAGCAAATGAGATTTTTCTTGCCTTTTTAATAATATATTGCAGAAACTAGCAGAAATAAAAAAGACCTCTACAGAGGCTTATTTATAAGAATATATTATTATAGCTGTTTCATGAACCCTTCACCTGAATACTAGAGAACAACGTTATACTCAAATAAAGGCTTATTCTTTATGTATAATAAACCATAAGAGAGGCTCTTTAGCTTATTTTAAAGCTACCTCTATTGAATTTTAAAAAAATCTTATTTAGTTTATAAACTGAATAATCTTATCAACCATCTTTGAAGCACTACTGCCTTGACCATATAAGTTGATGTTGTAACTATGAGGTTGCTTCTCTAATTCATCATTAATCTTCGATAAATCTTGAAAAAGAAGAATATTTGCATTGTCCACAAGCGTCTCTTTCCACTCTGTTTCTTTGCGTATAGTTATACACTTTCTTTTAAGCCAATATGCTTCTTTCTGCATACCGCCGCTATCCGTTATAAGACCTTCAGAATTTTGAAGATATGCCAAATTAGAAAAGTAAGACTGTGGCTCAATAAAACTAATATTCATATAATCTTCAAGATTCAAACCGTAACTAGAAGCTAGGTTTTTTGTCCTAGGGTGTAGAGAGAAGATGACCTTTTTATCAAGTTGTTCAAGAGTTTCTAGAACGTACGTCAACCTTTCCTTATCATCGGTATTATAGGGTCTATGTATAGTGGCGTAATAGTAGTTTTTTTCTTTTGGAGAGTGTTCTCTTAGCAAGTCGTTTCCTGTAACGTATTGAACCAAATCCTTCATTATATCACCTACCTCATATACACCTTTCTCTACACCCTCGTCTTTAAGGTTTTGCACAGCAATACCACTAGGAACAAATAGTAGGTCAGAAATATGATCGGTAAGTACACGATTTACCTCTTCTGGCATTTTTTTATTAAAACTTCGTAAGCCAGCTTCAATATGAAATAAGGGTATATGTAATTTTGATGCAACCAATGCGCCAGCCAAAGTTGAATTAGTATCACCATAAACCACAACACCATCAGGTTTTGTATCTTCTATGATTTTTTCTATTTCAATCATCATTTTACCCGTTTGTTCCCCATGAGGTCCACTTCCAACATGTAGTGTAAAACTTGGAGGACTCATATTGAGCTGAGTGAAAAATATCTCACTCATGTTCTCATCATAATGCTGCCCAGTGTGGACAGTTATAAGGTCTACTTTGCCCTTACATGCCAATTCAAAAGGGAAATGCTTAATAAATTGCGGTCTAGCCCCAATTATAGCTACTATTTTCATGTGATGGTTTTTCTATTTTAAAAGAGGGTGGTAATCTCCCTTCACCCCAATAGGTTTTGAGTTTCTAATATCATGGACAATTTTAATTGCTGTTCTAGCATCATCAAGCCCGTAACCCTTTCCTACAAGAATATCCTTGTATACCATAGTGTGTAAGTCTGAAAAACCCCCACTGAACTCTAGCTCTTCATCATTAATTTTAATAGACCTAAAAGTAGTCTGCCCGGCATCCTTTATTTCTTTTGGCAAGTACTTGGAATTGATTGAGAGAAACCATTTGACCCTTGCATGCTCAAACTCTAAATAGCCAGCAGCATGGTCATTTTCATGAACATGTACTATATTTTCCTGAACATCACCAAAAATCCATGATAGCATATCATAAAAGTGAACCCCTATATTTGTGGCTATTCCTCCCGACTTTTCCGCATTACCTTTCCATGAGGTTTGATACCAATGCCCTCTTGAAGTCAAATACGTAAGGTCTACTTCAAACTTAGTATCCTTCTTTGCTTGCTTCACTTTCTCGCGAAGGGCTATTATACTAGGGTGCACCCTTAACTGCAAAACATTAAATATTTTTTTACCTGTCTTTTCCTCAACATGTTGCAACTTGTCTACGTTCCACGGATTGAGCACCAATGGTTTTTCACAAATGGCGTCCGCGCCACTTCGTAGCGCAAACCTAATGTGCGCATCATGTAGATAATTTGGCGAGCAAATACTCACATAATCAAGATAGGTATCTGTCTCGTATTTTAGTTTTTCAATATGACGGTCAAAACGCTCAAATTCTACGAAAAAATCCGTGTCAGGAAAATAAGAATCAATTATACCTACACTATCTCCTTTATCAAAAGCAGCGATTAAATGGTTGCCCGTGGCTTTAATAGCCTTCATATGTCTGGGCGCAATATAACCTGCTGCTCCAATAAGTGCGAAATTTTTCATCTAAACTGTTTATAGTTTTCGAAACTATATATTCTTTTCATTTTTATCACATGTATTTCGTCGATCCCCCTGATAAAATAGGTAAGACGTCTTTTTGGACAGAGAATCTTCTAATTTATTATTCAGAAATACAATATCTTTTTAAGATTTAGGAAGATTATATCTAAGGCATAAAAGTGTTGTAAATCGTAATTTATCTTTAATCCGGTTAAAAGAAGGAAGCACTATTTTAAACGCACAACAATATCACCCTTAAGCTCATACTCTTGACCACTTTCTGGACATAATGCGTAATTTTTTTCATTGAACTCCAAACGATGTCCATACTCACCGACCCAACCTATTTGTTTGCCTGGATTCCCTACAAGAAGAGCATAATCCGGAACTTCTTTAGTAACTACAGCTCCCGCACCTATTAGACAAAATTTACCCAAGGTGTTACCACAAATAATAGTCGCATTTGCCCCTACGGAAGCTCCTTTTTTCACAAGTGTTTTTTGATAATTGTCACGACGAATAATCGCACTTCTAGGGTTGACAATATTTGTAAAAACCATTGAAGGACCAAGAAAAACATCATCCTCACAGATAACACCTGTATAAATAGAAACATTATTCTGGACCTTGACATTGTTGCCTAGCACAACTTCTGGTGATACTACTACATTTTGACCAATGTTGCAGTTGTTTCCAATAATACAATTAGACATTATATGTGAAAAATGCCATATTTTGGAATCTTCGCCTATATTACAACCATCATCTATAATCGCGGTTTCATGAAAAAAATAATTTGACTTTATCATTAATCTATTAGATAAAATTTAAAAAAACAGCTGTTTTTCGGATGAATTTACAATTTGGAACCTAATCAAATTAATAAAAGAAAAATTACTGATTTGTTATCAAAAAGTCTGAAACTGTTATTTTTTCACTCCTAACCAGTCCTGATTTGAATAGTCCAATATTTAAATTTTTAACCCTCTTTATTTTTGTGTTAATTTCTCTGCTAACATAGAATTTTCCATCACCAAAAGGAAGTGGACCAGGGGTAAAATCATAATTTTCAAAACTAGTAATATTCTTTCCCACATTTATATTTTTTTTGGACTTTTCAGGAATTAGGTGTACATAAAATCTATATTGACTAAGTTTGTTTAAATTGACATTATCCTGAAATTGTAGTACGAGTTCATAAACATCTGGCCCCTGTTTTATCAAAAACATTTTTTCTACAATAACATCATCAAAAAATGTTAAATCTTGCCCCATATCAAGAACAGCTCTATTATCAAATAAATCCTCTGTACTATAAAGATAATATTCCTTTTTCTTTGCCATTCTCTCCAACCAGGATTCTTTAGGCTCGATAAATTGATTCGCCTTAAAATATTTCTTTTTAAAATGATTACCCAGATACCTGCTAATCTGTACAGCACCAAAATAACTAGTATGTTGATAGCTTATATAACCATTTTCAAAACTTCTTTTTTCTAAACCAATTTTCTTGGAAAGCATATTAAAATCTAAATATTCATCTCCTAATTTGGAAAGACTTGTTTTAAATACTTCGTTCTTTTTAAAATAACTGTCGTTAAGTAAATCGCTATATTTTGGACTCATTACATACACTACCTTCAATCCATTCAAATCAGCAAGTGATTTAATTTTTTGAAGGTAGTACATATCCTGATTATTAATTGTGAAATTAGAGAAGTCTTTCTTGTCTTCTTTTTCATATTGCAGAGCAACTTTTTCACCCATTTCACTTTTTCTAGCAGAAAATCCTCTAAAGTCTTTTTTAAAATCCAGTTCTAGTCTTTCCATGTTATCACTTAATAGCTCCGGTTTCTTCCAGTTATCATGGTTTCTAAATAGAGGAAACATAGAATTGATCCAATCTTCGTAAGGTCTTTGAGCAATAACAGCCTGTATTTTATTATTTGAATACCTCATCCCATCTAAATTAGAATACACTCGGTATTCTCCTTTTTTGGTCTTCCAACTTTCTCCTGTTAACACGGTAAGTTGTATCACTGCTACTTTAGGACTTTGATACTGTAATGCTTCTTTTAAATTGTAATATACCTGCTCTATCTTTTGGGAGTTACTTGCTATAACAAAGCTATTTGTCCCACATATGGCATCAATAATATCCGGGTCATAAGATGAGTAGGCATGGGAATTTCCTAGAATTAGCACGTCTAAACTGTTATCAGGAAGGTCATAAAAATAACTCCACCTTTTTTTAATATCGTCGTATTCTATAAATACTCTTTGTAGCTTAAAAAAGCAAAAACAGATAAGAAATAAAACTCCAACCGCTGCTAAAAATCTAAAACTGAAAATAGATAAATTGTGCTTTTTCAGAACTCCCATAATAACCAAAAATAATTATATAAAATATAAAACATAAATAGACGGACCACCTTAAAGGTAGCCATTGATTCTTAACCCAACTTCTGACACTGTTTTTTCGCTGGACCCAATGTACAAGCAGTAATATCAATATTGATATTACTGCCAAATGAAAATCTTCTTTGTCTAGTCCTAATGAGAATAATTCAGTACCAAATAGTTTGCTCCAATTTTGCACAAAAAGATTCTCAATTATATAAAATGCATCCCCAACATTATTTGCTCTAAAAAATATCCAAGCAAAACTGACTACAGCAAATGTCTTAACACAATGAAAAAATTTAAACGAAAAATTATTTCTATCCACCTTCGTTATATTGTAGAGTCTATTAGAAATAGGTTGAATAAGCTCTTCAACAATCAAGTATACGCCATGAAGCGCTCCCCAAATAACAAAAGTCCAATTGGCTCCATGCCACAAACCACTTACCAAAAAAACAATGGCTATATTTCTATATACTTTTATTTTATTGACTTTGTTACCTCCTAAAGGGAAATATAAATAATCCCGAAACCACGTGGAAAGCGAAATATGCCACCTTCGCCAGAATTCCCGAAGGTTTTTCGAAAAATAAGGGCGGTCAAAGTTCTTCATTAGGTCATAACCTAAGACTTGAGCTGTCCCAATAGCCATATCGGAATAACCTGAAAAATCGCAAAGTATTTGAAAAGCAAAAAATACAGTGGCTAATAAAAATTGAACCCCTTCGTAATTAGTAGGATCATTGTAAACCGTATTCACCAAGACAGCTAATCGATCTGCAATTACAACTTTCTGAAAAAAACCCCAAAGGATTAGAAGTAACCCTCCCTTTATCCTTTCCCAATTAATTTTTTTAGTTTCCCTGAATTGTGGCAGCAAATGCGTTGACCTTTCAATAGGTCCAGCAACAAGCTGTGGGAAAAATGAAACAAACAAAGCATAAATACCAAAGTGTTTTTCTGGTTTTAGATTATTTCTATACACATCAATCGTGTAACCAAGTGCTTGAAAGGTGTAGAACGAGATACCAACCGGCAATAAAATATTGTATTCGCTCTTTTGCCATGTAAGACCTAGAAGGTTTGTTAAATCGCCTAGGCTATCATCGATAAAATAAAAATATTTAAAAAAAAACAGTATTGAAAGGTTAGAAATTAAGCTAATAGCAACATAAACCTTCTTTTTCTTTTTTCCCTTTTCAAAATCTAGTTCACTCTCGTTAACCTTTCCTATTAAAACACCACTTAAATAAGTTATTACTGTTGAAGTAAAAATTAATATAGCATAAGAAGGACTCCAGCACATATAAAAAAAATAGCTGGAGATTAAGAGCCAAAACCAATTGAACTTTTTAGGTAATAAATAAAACACTATAATAACACAGGGGAAGAATATTAGAAATTCTTGAGAATTAAATAACATAAATATCTGTTGGGAATTTATAATATTGATTAAAATCCATCAGTGACCCCCCTTGCTAAGGGTTACGAGAAAAACATATGATTTAAACGCTCTATGACAAATAGAGCCACTTAACATATTGAGTTGATAAAATTTTTTATTTAAATATTCTCCAAAATTACAATATTTCATAACCTTTACACGAATCTATTGTAAATCAATGAATTCTCTATTTGGGTTTTTAATTTTTTTTATACCAATCTAACTTTTAAAACCTACATACTAAAAGAAGACAACCCATCCGCCACTTTGCGATCATTAGCTAAGCGTTGTATCTTATTCTGCCCGCCCAATTTGCCAATAGATTTCATATATGCGTTAAACCCACCTTCTGCAATGCTAGTCACTTTTAATGTCTGAAGAACTTTTCCGTCAATCAAATCAAAATAATAACTGTTTTGTTTTTGCAGTGAATTATCAAGAAGCTCTACAAACTTATCCATATCCGACGGTTCCCTTTCAAACTCTACCAACCATTCATGATAGGGTAGTTGATTACTTTCTGGTGTAATCTGTGGCGCCACCGTAAACTCATTTATACTTGCTCCAGTTTCTTTTACCGCCAATTGCATAGCCTCTTCTACTTCCTTGGCAATTACGTGCTCTCCAAAAGCGGAAATAAAATGCTTAATACGACCGGAAACAATGACTTTATAGGGCTTTAAAGAAATAAACTGAATGGTATCTCCTAAATTATATGCCCATAAACCCGCATCTGTAGAAATAATCATTACATAGTTTACATTAAGCTCTACATCCTTAATTGTTAGGCGCTTTGGATTCTCTTCAAAAAACTCATCCGCTTTTACAAACTCATAAAATATACCTGAATTCAATAAAAGAAGCATCCCTTTATCTGTCTGGGAATCTTGATAAGCAAAGAATCCTTCACTTGCAGGAAACAATTCTATACTATCTACCTTTCTACCAATTAATCCTTCAAATTTGGCTCGGTAAGGTTCATAATTGACACCTCCGTAGATAAAAAGTTGAAAATTTTTGAATAGGTCTCCAACCTTCTTACCTGACTTATTTTCAAGCTTCTCAAAATACATTTGTACCCAAGAAGGTATGCCTGCGATAACGGTCATGTCCTCATTCATAGTCTCATCAACTATGGTATTGACCTTGGTTTCCCAATCGTCAATACAATTGGTCTCCCAGCTTGGCAATCGATTTTTTTGCAAATAGTTGGGTACATAATGAGCAGATATCCCTGAAAGGCGCCCTAATTTCACACCATTTTTTTCCGTTAGTTCAGGACTTCCCTGTAAAAAAATCATTCTTCCGGTAACAAAATCCGCATTGCCAGTTTCATCAATATAATTAAGAATGGCATTCCTTGAAGCATTTACTTGGTGCTTTATAGAGGTATCCGTAATTGGAATATACTTTGCACCAGAAGTAGTTCCTGAAGTTTTTGCAAAATACACTGGTTTTCCTGGCCAAAGAATATCTTCTTTCCCTGCCACAACTTCTTCAACATAGGGTTTTAAAGCCTCGTAGTCACGTATAGGAACCTTATTTACAAAGTCTTCGTGCGATTTTATGTTGTCAAAACCATGGTCAACCCCAAACTTTGTTGCACTGGCTTTTTCAAGTAATTGACGAAACACTTTTTCTTGTGTAACTATAGGATTATCTCGCCATTTTGCCGTTTGTTTGGCAATACGTT
The DNA here is from genome assembly GCF_018603515.1 of Zobellia barbeyronii. Lineage (GTDB taxonomy): Bacteria > Bacteroidota > Bacteroidia > Flavobacteriales > Flavobacteriaceae > Zobellia > Zobellia barbeyronii. The sequence continues at coordinate 896,358 of NZ_JACATN010000001.1, read as the reverse complement.
TCGCGAATATTTTGGCTCCTAGTGATTTTATTGACATAGAAAAATCAGGTATCAGTTAAAGTGCAAGTGCGCTTTTTTCTTTTGAAAGTTAATTAGTTTTAAAGTGCACCAATTAAAAATCTATGTAGTCTAAAGGGTTAACGGCATTACCATTGCTCCACAATTCAAAGTGAAGGTGAGGCCCAGTTGTATATTCACCCGTATTCCCTACGGATGCAATTACTTCGCCTGCCCTAACTACTTCTCCTTGTTTTTTGTTCAACGAACCATTGTGTTTATAAACACTCAAAAGTCCGTCTTTATGTTCTAGAATAATAACATAGCCTGTATCTGCAGTCCATTCGGAAAAAATGACCGTGCCATTGGCAACTGCTTTAATAGGCGTATCCTTAGGCGCAGTAACGTCCACTGCATAATGACGTTTTTCGGCATCATAATTATTGGATATTTCACCGCTCAAAGGAGGAAATAATTCAATTTCAGATGCAGTTGCACTACGCTCAAAAAGATTGTACTTATCCTCTAAAGCAACCTCTGCCCTTAAAAGTGAATCTTCCTTAATAGGCGTTAAATCTACACTAGATGGGTCTATCTTAAATTGTTCTCTTAGTGAATCTAGGTTAATTTCCTGAGAAGCAACATCACCCCTCAATACCATGCGTATACTCTCTAAATACCTGTTGGTATTATTTAATGAGGCAACCAAAGAATCCGTTTTATAAGTAAGATCTGTTGCTTGCTTTTTAAGCTTTGTACTTGAGTATCCCGGAATATATTCCCGTAACGGGGTAAAAGCAATAAGTAAAGTGGTTAGCGCTATTAGGCCAATAATGCAAAGTGAGCCGGTAACGAAAACGTTAAGACGACTTAATTTAAAAGAGATTTTCTCTTCAAAAGTAGATTCATTGAGAATAACCAAACGATACTTGTGAAGCAGTTTGCGTTTAATTTCTTTTCTCTTTTTGACTTTTTTCGCCATGAAGCAAATATAAAGGATGGAATCGGATTCTTATACCGTTGCTCTAAATTAATGATTCTTCCAAATACCATGGCAATCCATTCATCACATTTAAGAAAACCTGCCAAATTCTGTTAAAATAATCTGCAAGACTTTACATTTAAGGTTAACCAAGTGACTTTTTTAGTATCTTTGAATCTGTTCAAAAAATGAAAATATGACAAGTTTACAAATATTTTTAGCGATTGGCCCATGGCAAATAGGAATCGTTGTTTTAGTGGTTCTTTTATTGTTCGGAGGAAAAAAGATTCCGGAATTGATGCGTGGACTTGGAAGTGGTATCAAAGAATTTAAAGATGCATCTAAAGAAGACGATGCACTAGAAGAGAAAAAAGAATAGGTTTATACCTGATTTTTATAATCTATAACCCCTTGATTTACATCAAGGGGTTTTTTGTTTTTTATATTAATACCTTATGGTATATTTCATTTGTCAGATTTATCACACAGTTCATTCTTGGCTAAGGATTAATTAATTCTTCAGTCCGTCATTCAAACAACACCCTAACAGGCATTCACTTCTATAAACTAGGGTTTCACAACAAAAAGCAGGAGATACGTAACCTTCACCCGAAATTTACGTTATCAAAAGATAGTATTAAGGTATAATACATCGCTATTACTCCTTCATACACATCTATTTTCTATAAAAAACCACAAGCCAAATTTTAAAAATCTATTGATTTTTTAAACACCCCAATCATGAAAAAACTAATAACCGCCTTTATTTTTCTTCTGTCCTATGGTAGTTTTGCCCAGGACTTCGAAAATATGGATTCAGAAGAAATTGTAAATACTACCGAGACAGAACCGGTAAGTTTTACACCTGTTGTTGCAGAAACCTTCTCCATAAACGAAACTTTTGAAGAAGCTGCTGACAGACATGAAATTCCACATAGAACCTTTAGCGGTCTTTCTGGAACTGAGAATGGTTATTACATAATATCAGGGGTTTTCAGTAAAGAAAAAACACTGAACAAAACACTTAAGAAACTTCGTAAGAAGGGCTTTGATTCGGCAGGATATATTGTGAATCCAGAAAATGATCTTAACTATGTTTATCTAGCATACTATCCTTTTGGCCTTGAAGCCGTAGATGCTTGGGCGTCCAACTTAGATGATACTTATACAGATGACAAGTGGATTCTTGAAATAGAAAATAGTGTTGCCATAGGAGGAGAGGAAGTTGATTTAAACGAAGAGGCTGAGTCTATTGAAAATGGTATTGCACCATTGGAGGCCGTTACTGAAACTTCTGATTTATCAGAATTAGAGAAAATAGGGGAGGTTAAGAAGTTAGAAGAAATACAAACGGAAGCTACTATTGCCAACGTTACTAATGCTGTTCCTGAAACAGAAACTGAATTACAAACAGAAATTGAAGAAGAAATAGAACTAGAGACAAAAGCACCTATAAATACCATTGCAGAAACAGCTGACAAAACCAAGCTTTTACAACGTGCAGATCACTACTTTGATAAAATGTGGTACACTGAAGCTGCTGACCTTTATGAGCAAGCTTTAGAGAAAGGCGGAAAAAACCGCTCTAAAGATGTTATCCAAAAGACAGCAGACTCTTATTACTTTAACACCAATATGGAGAAAGCGTACGAATGGTACAACGTACTTTATGAAAACTACGGCAAGGAGATGTCATCTGAAAATATTTTTAAGTACGCACATTCTTTAAAAGGTACGGGAAAATATGCAAGATCAAAACGCCTTATGCGTCTTTATAATAAGAAAATGAAAGATGCGCCTGCTAGTGAATTGGCAAATAATGTTCAGGAGAACGAAACTGCTTTAGACAACATCTTGAATTCTAAAAAAGATTTTGAAATCAAAAACTTAGCGGTCAATACAGAATATTCAGATTTCTCTCCAATGTTCTTAGATTCTAATCAAGTTGTATTTTCATCTGCTAAGGATTCATCATTTTTTAATACCAGAAGGTATAAATGGAATGATCAACCTTACCTAGATTTATATGTTGCAAAAGTAAACGAAGAATCTAACGACCTTAAAAATGCACTTAAATTTTCTAAAAAAATAAACACAAAATATCATGAAGCTTCGGTAACTTTTTCTCCGGATAATAGCACCATGTATTTTACACGTAACAATTACGGCAAAAAATTAAAGAGAGATGACAAAGGTATAAACCATCTTAAAATTTATAAATCTACCAAAGTAGATAATGAGTGGACGGAAGCTGTAGAAGTATCTTTTAATAGTGACGATTATTCTACCGGTCATCCAGCATTAAGCCCTGATGGAAAACAACTATATTTTGTTTCCGATATGCCAGGTAGTTTAGGTAAGACAGATATTTTTGTAGTTGATGTTACGGAAGACGGTAGTTTCACAGAACCTAGAAACTTAGGGCCAACAATAAACACAGAACAACGCGAAATGTTCCCGTTCTTTAACGGAACTAAAATGTATTTCTCTTCTGATGGATTCACCGGTCTAGGTGGTCTGGATGTTTATGAGAGTGCTTTTGATGCAGAAGAAGGATTTGCAGAGGTTAAGAATTTGGGTCAACCTGTTAACAGTAATAAGGACGACTTTTCATATATCGTAAACGAAGAAAACCAACAAGGTTATTTTGCTTCTAATAGAGAAGGTGGTAAGGGCGATGATGATATCTACTCTTTCAAAAGATTGATTTTAGAAGAAGTTCCTGAAAACAATAATGCTATTGCTGGTGTAGTGACCGAAATGGTCACTGGAGATATAATGCCACAAGCATTAGTACAGCTTTTAGACGAAAACGGAATCAAGCTTAAAGAAATGTCAACCGAAGATGACGGAAGCTTTATTTTCGAAGACTTAAACGATTCTACTCAATACACTTTAAAAACTGTTGAACCTAAATTTATTGACAACGAAAGATTAGTAACCACTACAGTAAATGATACAGTAAAAGTTGATATTGCCATGAAGCGTCTTGAAGAAATGATCGCTATTGAAGATGGCATTAAGAAAATTAAGACTGAAATGATTTACTTTAACTTTGATAAAGCATCTATTAGACCTGATGCCGCCAAGGAATTGGATAAGTTAGTTAGTGTAATGAAAGAATTCCCGACGATAGTTATCAAAGTAGAATCGCATACGGATTCACGTGGAACCAAATCTTACAACGAGTACTTGTCAGACAAAAGGGCTAAATCTACAAGAGACTATATTATATCTCAAGGAATTGATGCCAACCGTATAGAAAGCGCTACCGGTTACGGAGAAAATAGATTGCTTAATGATTGTAATGGCTCATCTCCTTGTTCAGAAGCAGACCACTTGCTAAACAGAAGGTCAGAATTTATTATACTAAACATGTAGAATATATAAACCCCATATCTAAAAACCGCTGCCTTAATCGCAGCGGTTTTTTTGTGTCTAAGCTATAAATAAACAGTTCGCTATTTCATTTCTTTTTAATAGGTCCGTGTTTCACTTATGAGATAGTAATAGACTATCAGAAACCAACCAACAGTACTATTACCCAAATTATAATATCACCCCGAGAGAAAGAATATTCCTAATGATATAAAGAAATTATAAAACAGTCTATCAGACGGGAATCGTACACCAAAATTAGCAGCAATTTAATAAGGGAATCATTAATTCATGAACAGTCTTATATGAATGTGCTCAGATGTAGCTCCTTAATCTAGCACTAGAAGTGTTTTAAACCTTTCTCTTGGACTTGCCTTGCTTCGTATAGTAATATAGAAGCCTTCGTACGAAAAACAACTACAGGCCTTAAATTTGCGTAATTTAGAAAGTAGCTAAAACTAAAAAACGCCCATCTTTATGAGATGGGCGTTTTTAATATAAAATTAAAGTGGTTTATTTCTTAACCACAGGTGTATCTAATTGTAATGTTTTCATTATTGCCTCTAATTGAAAAAGGTCATCTCGCTTTTGAGTTGCAGGTGCAAAAACAAAACCTTCTAAAACTAACTTTCTATTATGTTCATTATCATTCAATATATACGTAAGGAAAGGTCCTGCCATTGGATAGTTTTTAATATCCCAAAGACCTCTAACCTCAACACCCTTTAAACCGGCAATTTCCACAGGATAAACATACGGCGCAAATGCAGGCTCTGTATGCATATGGGTTATCTTACCAGTAACATCTGGACCAGGAATGTATTTAGCGCCTATAGAATCGCGCATTGCCACGATATCTTTAACCAAAGTAGAATCATTATTAAAACTATTCTCAGGCATCTGATAAACGACAATATTGGCGGTACCTTTCTGAATTTCACGATCAATCCACACAAAATTGTCTTCTTGCTTGCTTACATTATAAATAGAAGGCACTTTCAAGGAAATACCAAATTTCTCCTGTAATACAGTTTCTTTATTCAATGAACGATTAAAACGTTTTTGAACCGCTTCAATCTCCATGTCTTTAAAAGAAGCAATAATCTCGTCTGCTTTCGCATCTATGTTTTCAATAAGCTCCTCTTTAGTAGTACCCTTAATAACACCAACACGCTGCGGCGTAGCGTACATATCACTTTTAATATGTGCAAGATTTAAAGAGTCTTGCTCAACATATAGAATAGACCTTGTATTTCTAATAGTACCCGTAAAAAACTTAGGTGCCAATTGTTCCATGGTAAACAAAGGCTCATCCATGGGCATACCTACCACAGGAGAAGCAAAATGACTTCTAAGACTATCACCAACGCTGCCGTTCCAAAGCTCATTGTCAATAATCACGACTACAGAATTAATTGCTCCAATAGAAGAGGGTAGGTAGGTAGTCTTCTTAGAGTCATTACAGGATAAAAGCGCTAGGGAAAAGAGTAAAATTAGTGTTCCAGCTTGTTTCATTTTGGTTTTGATTTACGATGAGCATTCGCACAATTTTAATTTTGTGCCCGGTTTTAGATTCTTACCACTAATACCGTTCCATTTTCGCAAATTATCTACAGAAATTCCAGGATATTTTTTTGAGATGGTCCAAAGGGAGTCTCCACTGCGCACTGTGTGGGTCTTTGTACCCGGTGCAAAGTTTTTTGAAGGAGTTGATGAACTTGATGAAGCAACGGCCGCCCCAGGAGTTTTTCTAGGAAAAATAGTAAGACGCTGTCCAATTCTTAAGTTGTTACTTCGTAAACCATTCCATTGTTTAATTTGGCTTACCCGAACCCCATAACGCCCGGCAATTTTACCAAGGAAGTCTCCATTACGTACTTTGTATCTAATTCTATTCTTCTCAGACTCTTTTACCAATTGCGGTAGAGGACCTTCCTTACTTTCTATTTCTTTCTTAACATGGTCATAGATGGCTCCTTCATTATTAACAAAACTTCCAACAGCATGTTTTGGTAGACGCAAAGCATTATTCTTACCTTCTATAAAAGGAATTACATAAAGCTTATAAGATGGGTTTAGAACCTTTAATTCTTCTTTACTAACACCGGTAAGCTCAGAAACCTGATCAAATGTTATCAGGCCTTTAACGTGTACAGTGTCGGTTTCAAAATAAGGTCTCTCTATTTTTTTTCCTCTTAAGCCATGCTCCTCGGCATATTCAAAAAGATACATCGTAGCCAAAAATGCAGGAACATAACCTGCCGTTTCTCTAGGTAAATACCGGCGAATATTCCAATAGTTTTTATAACCACCAGACCTTCTTATAGCCTTGTTTACATTACCTGGACCAGAATTATAGGCAGCAAGTGCCAAATCCCAATCGCCATAAATATCATAAAGTTTAGCTAAGAACTGACAAGCAGCCACAGTAGATTTTAATGGATCACTACGTTCATCTACATAGCTACTTACGTCAAGCTTGTATTGCTTTCCTGTAGGGTACATAAACTGCCAAAGACCGGTTGCACCAACATGTGATCTAGCACGTGGATTCAATGCCGATTCTACAATAGAAAGATATTTCATTTCTAAAGGAATGTCATGGTTGTCCAATTCCTGCTCAAACATTGGAAAATAGAATTGGCTTGTTGTCAACATACGCTCCATAAGATCTCTCTTTCTAAAAAGAAACGATTTTATGACGTTCTCCAATGAAGGATTGTAAGCTATGTTGAAAGGTGTTTTTTGGTTCAACCTTTCCAAACGGGCCTTTAGGGTATCCGTAGGAAGGGAAGTAGGGTAGGTCTTATCGTAATCTAATTTTTCAATCTCACGAAACATTTCATCGGATAGTGATGCGTTCGCGTAAAGCTCTTTCATCCAAAGGCTATCATACTTGGCGGCCTCGGGTAAATCTTTAAGTTTAACAGTCAAGTCTAGACTATCTTTTTTAAGGACAATAGGGCTATCATTAATTGCAGTACTATCCAGAGCCATTTGCTCCATCTGCTCAAGACCCTTTAAATCCATCGCTAAAGTATCCACGACAATTTCATCTGTTGGATTCTGAGCAACTACAACAGAATCTTTTTCTTGTTCTTGCGCCATCAAGGGCAGAGACAAAACAAGACTTGAAAATACCGTAAGGAAACGTTTTCTATTTTTTATCATCTAAAGTGCTTATGTAGCGGTGCGGGTAGTTCTTATTAATATAGGGTTACAGCGAACTGTAACCCCACTAAAATCGTACTTTTTTTCTGAAAAATAAAATTTTTATTCAATTAAACGTTACGCGCCGTTTATCGATAACGCCTTTGTTAGCCGATTATTGCAGCGATACCCGGTAAGGTTTTACCCTCTAAACTCTCTAACATAGCACCTCCGCCTGTAGATACATAACTAACCTTATCTTCAAAACCGAATTGTTTAACAGCAGCAACCGAATCACCACCACCTACAAGTGAAAATGCACCACCTTGTGTAGCTTCGTCAATATAATTACCCAAAGCGATAGTTCCTTTGGCAAAACTTTCCATTTCAAAAACACCAATAGGACCGTTCCATAAGATAGTTTTTGATTTTAAGATAACCTCCTTAAAGATTGCCAACGTTTTTGGACCTGCATCCAAACCTTGCCATCCGTCAGGAATTTTATCTACATCTACAATTTGTGTATTGGCATCATTAGCAAAATCATCTGCAGCTAAAACATCTACAGGAATATGTACTTGAACATTTTTTTCTTTGGCTTTTTTCAAAATATCCAATGCCAAATCCATTTTATCGTCCTCACAGATAGAGTCACCTACTTTACCACCTTGTGCCTTAACAAAAGTATATGTCATACCACCTCCAATAATTAGGTGGTCTACCTTATCTAAAATATTTTCTATAATAGTAATCTTTGAAGAAACTTTAGCGCCTCCTAAAATTGCCAAAACTGGTTTTTCTCCGGTTTGCATCACCTTATCTATAGCTTCAATTTCTTTAGCTAAAAGAAGACCAAAACATCTTGCTTCAGGAAAGAATTTAGCTATTACAGTAGTTGAGGCATGAGCTCTATGTGCTGTACCAAAAGCATCATTAACATAGATATCTCCTAATTTAGAAAGTTGTTCAGCAAAGGCTTCATCTCCCTTTTCTTCTTCGGCGTGGAACCTAAGGTTTTCTAATAATAGTATTTCACCTGGCTGAAGTTCAGCAACCGCTTTTTCAGCAACATCACCTACACAATCAGAAACAAACTTTACGGTAACACCTATAACTTCAGAAACTTTACTGCAAATATGTTGCAAAGATAAATCTGGGTTTACCTGTCCTTTTGGTCTTCCCAAGTGGCTCATTAAAACAGCACTTCCGCCATCTTCAAGTACCTTTATAATTGTTGGCTTGGCTGCTTCTATACGGTTAGCATCAGCTACTTTAAAATTCTCATCTAAAGGAACGTTGAAATCAACGCGAATGAGAGCTTTCTTATTTTCAAAATTAAAGTCGTTTACAGTTTTCATGTTATGCGGTTTTAGCGAGAGGCAAATGTAATAAAAAGGATGTTAGACTGGAAGTCCAAAATCGTTAGACTACAGATATTAACCATATTTAAGATGTTGACCTCCTTGGATCTTATATATTAAAAAAGTTATCTTTGGACCATGCTGTTTAATGACATTTTAGGGCTATCTCACATCAAGAACCATTTGGCTACCAGTGCCGATGCTGGCAGAGTTCCTCATGCCCAATTATTTGTAGGGCCGGAAGGTTCTGGCACCCTTCCTATGGCAATTGCTTACGCCCAATATATTATTTGCCAAAACAGTAATGGGGAAAACAATGGTGAGAACCAAAGCTGTAATTTAAAGTTTGGTTCACTATCACATCCGGATATGCATTTTGCTTTTCCCGTTGCCAATTCCGATAAGATAAAAAGCCACGCTGTTAGTAACCATTATATGGAAGAATGGCGAAAGTTTGTAAATGAGCAACCCTACGGCAACCTTTTTGATTGGTATCGCTTAATTGGTATTGAAAAAAAACAAGGCCAAATTGGAGTTGACGAAGCTCAGGACGTGGTTAGAAAACTAGTCTTAAAATCATATGAAGGTGGATATAAGGTGATGTTGATTTGGATGGCAGAAAAAATGAATACCGCTGCTTCCAATAAACTTTTAAAACTCATAGAGGAGCCTCCCAACAAAACAGTCTTCATTCTTATTACCGAAGACGAGGAACAAATTATTCAAACAATTCGTTCCCGGTGTCAAGTTTTACATTTCCCACCTCTTGCAGAAGAAGCCATGGCAAATGCCCTTGTAAAAAAAGGTGCCCTAAGAGAAGAAGCGCTACGAATTGCTCATGAAGCAAACGGAAACTTCAACAAGGCATTGGATTTAATGAACGAAGATTCTGAAGATCTGATCTTTGAAAAATGGTTCGTACAATGGGTACGCAGTGCATTTAAAGCAAAGGGCAATAAAAGCGCCATTCAAGATCTTATTATGTGGAGTGAAGAGGTAGCCAAGACCGGTCGTGAAACGCAAAAGAAATTTCTACACTATTGTATAGCGGTAATGAGGCAAGCCATGCTTATTAATTTTAATGCGAAGGAGCTCGCTTTTATGCGCATACATGCCGATGGTTTTAGCTTGGATAAATTTGCGCCCTTTGTTCATGAAAACAATATAGTCACTATTGTAAAAGAACTAGAAGATGCTATTTACCACGTGGAACGAAATGGCAATTCTAAGATTATACTTACCGATTTATCTATAAAACTAACTCGTCTTTTACACAGAAAACCTGCCTAGTCTACACTATACTACCATTTTTTTTTGGTAACTTAATGGTGCCCAACCACTAAACCAAACGACTATGGATGCTTTTCTCCACTCTGCTACTGAGCTTTTGATCTTAATATTTTTAATTATTGTCTTTATGCAAAGTGGTATTGATAAAGTATTTAATTGGAAAGAAAACCTTTCTTGGCTCAAAGAACATTTTTCAGGAACTCCTTTAGAAAATTTAGTTCCGTTACTATTAGGCACATTACTGCTTATAGAAACCGCATCAGGAATTTTATGCGCCATAGGACTATATCAGATAATAATCATGGGAGAGAGCAGCATTGCGCTTTACGGAAGTATCCTATCCTGCATCTCTTTACTAATGCTTATGTTTGGCCAACGTATGGCCAAAGACTATGAAGGAGCAAAGACCATTGCTGTCTATTTTATTCCGGCTATACTTTTAGTCTATATTCTACAGACATAAAAAAAGCGTCTACAGATTTTATCTGTAGACGCTTTTTTATAATTGTAATTGGTAATTACTTCTTGTAACTATCGTTCAAAAGTTTTACGATTTCTGAAGTCAAGTCATTGGCTTCAGAACCATATAAAACACTACCACCATCACCACCACCAAGGATATAAGCGTAGCCTTTAGATTTACCATATGCTTTTACTTCTTTCTTCACTTTACCGATAATGCTATCCATTTCTGTCTGACCTATCAATTGAAGTTGTTGATCCTCTTGTTGTAATTGCTGACCGATCATTTGACCTCTCTGTTGCATAGCAGCATATTGCTCCTGAGCTTTTTGCTGAGGCAATTTTTGAGCTTGCGCTTGAAACGCTTGTGCCTCCATTTGAAAAGCTTGTGAAATACTGTCTCTCTTTTTTGTAAGAGCATCAGCCTTTATTTTAAAAGCAGCTTCAACATCAATCTTCTCTTGATATTCTTCCATCAACTTTACATTGTCTACAAATCCAATTTTTTCTTGTTGACAAGAAACCGCTACCAACATTAAAAATACCACTACTACGTTTTTCATAATTCAATTTATTTTAATCTTCTTTTTACTCTTCGGTAATTAATTATAAAATCTGTCCTACTTAAATTCAGAAGAATTTAATTTTCGAGTTGCGCAAAAATAGAAAAGCTTTTCTAATTGTTGTCATCTTATTTATAAATGTGACTTAAGAAACCATTATTAAAGAAAGTAATTTCTGTTTCTCCAGAAAGGTTAAAAAACACCTCATAAGGATTACTTATAGCAAAAACACGTATCCATAAATGAAAATGATTAAAAACGACATCATAAAAAGGACGCTCATGAGAGATTTCAAACAAATCACCCCGTTACAAGCTACATCCTCTCAACTGGCGTTAAAAACCCTTAAAATAAGTTTTCAGCCAAATTTAAAGCTTATGGCCGCTTTTTGAGAATATAGATTACTGAAGAAGGTTGCCCATTGAAAACAGCAACACTATTTGACCATAGACCAACAAAAAAAGCTTTGATGAAATTTTGCTTGCCTGTTTTGTATTTCTCAGAAAGTATGGAAACATAAAAAGCATCAAACCACATGGGTTTTGTTTTTACTAATTCCATATCGTGTTTTGCAAACACCCTCTTAATTGCATCTTTAGAAAAATGCCAAAGGTGTCTTGGCACATCATAGGCTGCCCAAAATTCTTTATAATGTTTTGCGTCATAAGATTTAAAATTAGGAACGGCAATAATAAGCGTACCATCATCTTCTAACCGATTCAAGATATTTGCAATTTGCTCATCTAAATTTGGTAAGTGCTCCAGAACATGCCAAAGCGTAATAACCTGAAATTTGGTGTTGGGCAATTCTTCTATACTGGAAAGCAACTTCATTCTTTTTTCAAGCGAGCGAGCCCTTGCATCTTCACTTGGCTCTATTCCCTGAACAGACCATTCTCTGTTTTTGGCTTCCAACAAAAAGTCTCCAGTTCCAGCGCCAAAATCCAACAAGGTTTTATTCTCGTTTGCATACTTATTTATCAAAGACACTTTCTGAGCCAAACTAAATTTCTTCACCGCTTGATACATTTTATCAAGAAGAGATTTAGAAGCATCTGTATGCGAAATATAGGCATCACTTTCGTAATACTTATGAAGATCTTTTGGTTGGGGTTTGGTCACCAACATTTCTAGTTCTTCATCTAAAAGCAATTCAAAGTTTTCACCAGAAATTGAGAAGTCCTTAGTTTTTAAAAACGGTTTCATTATAGTTGTGCGTGGTGAGATATTCCTTTTTGAGAGTTCGAAGATAATTTAAAACTGGCTCTCTAGAAAACGAATCTTTATGAAGGCAATCTTTTTCTTTATCACTGTACACTTCAATAGCAATATACCAATTATCGGTTCGTAACATATCTTCACTATCAACATTATTATCATCTCCTTCATTATCTAATGCAGCATTCACAGTTGCTCTAAAAATTGCAGGTGCTAAATTTAAAACCTTAGTGGGAATGTCAATCTCGTAAAAAGCAAAAAAGTAGTTTTCGCCATCAATAATAAACGGGATATCATCGTAGACATTTTCATCATTCAGCTGAAACTTTGTGTTCACATAATTGTAAAAATGTGCAGCCTCTTTTGGGTCCTCAAAAATGAACATGGTTCGTTTAGAAAGACTTCTTTTAAATTTCTTTCCCTTAGTTAATTTATAGTCTTTTATCGTTGGTGCAATTCGGACAGGAATACAAGATTGAATTATTAAGGCGAAGCACAAAACAAGTAGAGCACGTTTCATTTTCAAGTCCGTTTTAGTTTAAAATTATACTACAACAAAAACTGAGCCTAAAGCAATTTTAAGACATTGCATTCGTTCTATATTAAGGGAAAAGAAAAAGGATTTCTTGTTAATCCTGACAATAGGACAAAACGAGAAACCCTTTTATTTTAAATACTTCTTAACCGCAACATACAAATCTCCAGCAAGCCTCTCATTGGCTATGGAGCATGTTTCGCTATTATAGCACCGTGTTATTTTTATTAAGAAAAATAGCCTGGAAGATACACATGTTCCACGTGGAACGTTGCTAAGTTTATCTTCCTAAATAAACTAAAAGCACACTAATATCTGAGGGATTCACACCACTTACTCTAGCCGCCTGAGCTATCGTTACTGGTTGAATAGCATTCAGTTTTTCTCGTGCTTCATAAGACAAAGATTTAAGATCTGAGTAATCAAAATTAGCAGGTATCTTAACATTTTCAAGACGCAACAACTTGTCTGCATTGTTCTTTTCTTTTGCTATATACCCAGAATATTTCACTTGGATTTCTGTCTGCTCCAGCACTTCCCTATCCAGATTATTCTCTTCCACAAAACCAGAAACAGCTTCCAATTGAAGCATGTGATCCATGGTTACTTTTGGCCTAGAAAACACTTTGAACATCTTATCAGATTGTTTAACTAAAGCAGAATTGACGCTGTCCAAAATTGGATTTACCTCCTCCGGTTTAACACTAGTTTCTCTAAAAAAGTTAACAAAAGAATCAGACTTTAACTCCTTCTCCTCCATTCTAATTAAGCGTTCTTTTTTAGCTAAACCTATTTCATAACCCTTAGGCGTAAGCCTTAAATCCGCATTATCCTGGCGAAGCAAAGTTCTATATTCCGCCCTAGAAGTAAACATACGATATGGCTCTTCTGTACCCTTTGTAATCAAATCATCTATAAGAACACCTATATAGGCTTCATCTCTTTTTAAAATGAAATCTTCTTTCTCATTAACTTTAAGATGCGCATTTATTCCTGCCATTAAGCCTTGAGAAGCTGCTTCTTCATACCCTGTAGTTCCATTAATTTGACCAGCAAAATAAAGGTTGTCCACTAGCTTAGTTTCTAGCGTATGCTTCAACTGTGTGGGCGGAAAATAATCATATTCAATAGCATATCCCGGTCTAAAAAACTTAACCTTCTCAAACCCTTTTACAGTACGCAAAGCTTTGAATTGAATATCCTCTGGCAATGAAGTAGAAAAGCCATTTACATAAACTTCTACTGTATCCCAACCTTCTGGTTCTACAAAAATTTGGTGACTATTCTTATCAGCAAAACGATTAATCTTATCTTCTATAGAAGGACAATAACGCGGACCAACACTTTTTATTCTTCCATTAAACATGGGCGAACGATCAAAACCTTCGCGCAATACATCATGAACCAATTCACTAGTATGCGTTAAAAAACAGTCGCGCTGGGTTGTTAAAACTGGCGTCCTTAAATATGAGAATTTCTCAGGAATAGCATCCCCTGGCTGAGGAGTCATAACTGAATAATCTAAAGAACGACCATCCACTCTTGGTGGAGTTCCCGTTTTCATACGACCGCTTTCAAACCCTAATTGTAATAACTGCTCGGTAATTCCGGTCGCAGCTTTCTCTCCTGCTCTACCTCCACCAAACTGTTTTTCTCCAATATGAATGAGTCCATTAAGAAAAGTACCGTTCGTTAGAATAACAGATTTTGCTCTAATATCTATACCAAGAGAACTCTTTACACCCACTGCTTTTCCATTCTCAATTAGCAAACCGCTAACCATCTCTTGATAGAAATCTACATTAGGTATATTTTCTAAAGCCAAACGCCACTCTTCAGCAAACCGCATACGATCACTCTGAGCACGCGGACTCCACATTGCAGGCCCCTTAGATTTATTCAACATTTTAAATTGAATAGCAGACTTATCCGTGATAATTCCACTCATTCCACCAAGTGCATCTATCTCACGAACTATCTGTCCTTTAGCAATTCCTCCCATAGCGGGATTACAGGACATCTGACCAATGGTCTGTAAGTTCATGGTAACCAAAAGGGTTTTTGAACCCATATTTCCAGCAGCAGCTGCAGCCTCTGCTCCAGCATGACCACCCCCAACAACTATAACATCATATTCCTCTCCAAACATCTCTTCTCCTATATAAAATGTGACTACTCTTTAAATTATCAATACCGAACTCAGTGAAAAGCAATTGGTATATTCTATTGTTCCACGTGGAACAATTTGATTTTTTCATTCTCTTTGCTTCGCATTAAAGCAACTTCATCTTCCGATTTATCTTTAAAACCAAAAAGATGTAAAACACCATGAGCCATAACTCTAAGGATTTCTTCCTCAAAAGCTATATTGAATTCATGGGCATTATCCTTTACCCTATCTACAGATATAAAAATATCACCGGCAATGAGTTTATCCTCTGTATAATCAAACGTCAAAATATCTGTATACGTATCGTGATCTAAGTATTTTTTATTCATTTCCAACACCTCTTCATCGGAACAAAAAACATAATCAATCTGACTTAATGTGCCCCCTTCTGAATCTATGACCGTGCTAAGCCAATCAACGAACTTTTGTTCGTTCTCTAAGGAAAAATCGGTATTATAATGAAACTCAATCATCGCTTTTAAAATATTCTTTAACCTTGTTTTGAAAATTTTGGCGCAAAGGTAAGCTTTGTCGATTTAAAATTTCAATTTCATTTCGATAATTCTCTAATAATGAGGGTTTAATAATAATCGGGTTTTGAAACTGATTGGTATTTGTATTACTCTCCCTTTCAGGTTTCTTTCCTTGTTTCAATGCTGCATTCTCAAGTTTAAGCATTTGATACTGAATGTTATTAATTTTAGACTGACTACGCTGTGTAACTCCATTTTCAAGTAAGTCATTCTCAAAATCTTCCATCTGCTTAATCAGCTTTTGAGCTAGTTGTTTATCTCCAGCATTAATCATGTCCTTAAGCTGCTGTTCCAGTTGCCAACGTAACATTTGCTGCTCTTTGTAAATTTCATAAATTTCCTGCAATTCAGCTTCGGACGGTCCGTTACCTCCCTGTCCAGATTCTCCGCCATGTTGTTGACCTCTTTTTCCCTTACCACTTTCACCTTCGCCCTTACTTCCGCCTTGTCCTTCTCCAGCTTTATTGCCTTCACCTTTTTTAGAATCTCCTTCACCCTCGTCTCCATCAGTTCCTTTGCCTTTTTCACCTTTACCTTCACCTTCTCCAGGCTTACCTTCTCCGGGTTTTCCTTCACCAGGTTTGCCCATACCATCCATCTTCTCTTTTAATTCCTGCTGCCCCTTAATTATGTCTGGAAGCTGAAAACCTTCTCCCTGTCCTTCCCCTTCACCAGACATCATGCTCTGTTCCATATTGTCCAGAATATTAGCAAGAAAATCTGCTAAACTATTAGATGCACTCAACACATATTTTTGATACGATACACCTTGGTATATTTGATTTTCAGCTACGCTCTCCAAGGTCTTATCAACGTTATAATACACTTCAGTAATTTGCTCATTAACAAACTCAGAAAGTTCTGCACGTCTTAAGGACAATGCAAAAAGACTATCATCTACATGCTCAAAAAGTTCGCGTAGTTCTTGTTGTTTATGGATAGCATTAGAAAACTGAGGACTATCAGAATCAACATCCTCCAAGCTATCGTACAACAACTCTTGTTTAAATGAGAAAGTAACTAAATTATCCAGTATTTGACGCAACATTTCTGCATCTTCAGTCATAGTAGCTTCGCCACCTCCTCCGGCATAAGACTTACTCAACTGCCCGCCCATCTCCTTCATTTTTTGGGCAGCTGACTTCTGCTTCTGTTCCACTTTTTTTGAAGACTCCTCCTTTTCCTCTGCTTTTGATTCGCCTGATTCCTGCTTCTTGAGCTCTTTTAAAGCCCCTTCTTGCTCTTTCTTGACATCACCTTCCTTCTCTTCATCACGGTCCAAATCAAGCGGTTTCTTTAAATCCTGATTGTCTTTTTGAAGTTCATCCAACTCCTTCATTAGGTTTTCAAAGGATTTATTAAGTTCCTCTTGCTCCTCCTTTTTGTTTTTCTCCCCCGTATTGGTAGCTGCCTTTTCCTGTTTCTTAGCTAATTTTTCCAAATCTCGAGCCAACTGATCTACCTTTTCCGTAACATAATACCGTTTGGTCAATTCCAACAACTGCTCAAGGTTACGCTCGCTACTTTGCTGCTTCTTACCCAACTCTTCCAACCGTTTTGAAAGCTCTTCTTTATTAATTTTATCAGCAATCTTATTTAGTTCATCCAATAACCTCTCATTCTTCTTTGCCTGTATTTCCTGACGTTCAAGACGTTCTTGAAGTAGTTTATTCAACTTATCGTCACTATCTAACTTATTTAGGTTTTCCTTCAGCTGCTTGCTGAATTTTTCCATTTGACTCTCCTGTTGTTGCTGCTTCTTCAAGAAATCCTTGACCTGATTCTGGTCCGTAAAATCTAACTGCCTCTTTTCTTTCTGTTCTTTATTAATATCCTTTAGGTCTTCCTGCTGTTCCTTGAACTTTTCCAAGGATTTATCAAGATTGTTAATAAGCGACTGTTGCGATTCTAGTTCCTTATTCCGTAATTGATCTTCATCCAATAACGACAGAGAGAACACTTGTGTTTGAGTTGATTTTCCTTTGTGGATAGCGTCATTATCTATTGCCTCAAAATAGAAGCTATATTTCTTGTCTTTCTGTAATTTCAGGCCCGAAGGAAAGGTGTAATAGAACTGATTAAAATTACTATTAGGGCTGCTTAATGCTATAGTTTGCTTGTTTTCACGGTCATCATCCGCATAACAAACTAATTTTATACTATTCAGTTTATAATCATCTGAAGCCTCACCAGCGTAATACGCAACATTGGGGTTAAGTGAGTCTAAGACTTGTTTAACTTTTATAGCTGGGTAAGCATCTCTAATTACCGTGAATTTATACCCCAGTTTCTCATAATCCACTACATTCTCATTGGAAGTGGCAACCTCATACTCAAGGTCTGTATATACGCGTTTATCAAAAGAAAATATACCATTATCGTTTGAAAAATTCTGAACGGTATCCTTAGTAACTAAATGAATGGTCTTTGTGTTCTCCCCGGCTATTTTCCAAGTAACCTTTGTACCCTCTGGAAACAGTGCATTACCAGTACTCTTTAAGGTTTCAGATGGTCTACCGGTATAATTAGGATAATCTAATTTCATTTGAAAATCTCCAATAACTGGTGTCTTAAGCACCTTTAAATCATAAGCTCTTGAGCGAATTCCGTTAGCCAAGAAGTAAAATTCAACGCTTTTTAATGGCGGAGTAAATGTATATCGGTACCGACCGTTATTTTCTTGCAGAACAGATTGCTTACCATCAATAACTATGGATACTGCTTCTGGCTTAATAGCGCCTTCCGTAGTAACTTCAAGAATATACTCTTTAGAGTCTAAAACACTCAAATCATTAGATAGCAACAAAAATGAAAAAGGAGCGGGTGGTTCATAAGCCATATTATAATTCACCACACGGTTCGCAGAGCCAAAAAAAGATGTGAGGTTTCCGCTAATCCAAATAAACAGCAGAATTAATACAGGTACCGCTAGGTATTTAAGGTATTTGAAGTTATCACGCAAATCTACTGCTTTAGTAAAAGGGATAAGGCTCATCCGTTCACTACGTTGGTCAATACTAGCAAGTAATAATTCCGATTGGTTTTTGTCCTCACCTAGGTCTATTAAGTTATACAGCTTATCTCCTACTTCAGGAAAATGCTTACCAATTAAAACGGACGCTTGCCTGTTGTTTATACCTTGTTTTAACCTAAAGAGATAAAATAAGGGCGTAAGAATGTATTTAAATAACAACCACAGCTCTATGGTTATGAAAGTCAATAAAAGCACCAAACGGCCGGTAGAATTAAGCCAAAGAAGGTATTCAACCCCCAAAATAGCAAAAAAGAACAGCAAACCAAACGCTATAAAAAGCAACATGCCCTTAATTAGCATTTTGGTATAGTACTTTTTAACGAAACCGTTCAGTTTCTGAAGTATATTCTGATAACCTTCCATATAACGTAAAGATAAGGAAAAAAGGACCTGAGCGTTTAAGAGCAAATCCACCCGAATGTAAGCGCGGTTTAAGCAGTATACCTTTGAGGGCTAGGGTGCTTTTTATACCTTTGCGCCATAAATTTTTAGCCATGAGCCAAAGAGTACGCGTACGTTTTGCACCCAGCCCAACAGGGCCATTGCACATTGGTGGTGTCCGCACCGCCCTATTCAACTATCTTTTCGCCAAAAAACACGGTGGTGATTTTATTCTTAGAATAGAAGATACTGATCAAAACCGTTATGTTGAAGGTGCTGAACAGTACATTATAGACTCACTAAAATGGTGTGGACTAACTTTTGACGAAGGCCCAGGTCTTAAAGGAGACTTTGGCCCATACAGACAAAGTGAGCGTAAGCATTTATATAAGCAATATGCAGAAGAGCTAATAGCCAACGGAAAGGCTTACTATGCCTTTGATACAGCAGAGAAGCTTGATTTTCACCGTAAAGACCATGAGGCTAATGGTAAGACTTTTATTTATAACTGGCACAACCGTTTAAAATTAGATAACTCTCTTTCCTTAACACCTGAAGAAGTTCAAAAACGCTTAGATGCGGGTGAAGATTATGTGGTTCGTTTTTTAACGGCTCCAGATGAAAAATTACATCTTAAGGATATAGTTCGTGGTACTATTGAAATAGACACCAATGTTCTAGATGATAAAGTTCTATTTAAAGGTGACGGAATGCCTACCTACCACCTTGCTAACATTGTTGATGACCATTTAATGGAAATTACCCATGTTATACGTGGTGAAGAATGGTTACCATCTTTGGCGCTACACCAACAGTTATATGATGCCTTTGGCTGGAAAGCTCCTGAATTTGCTCATCTACCATTAATAATGAAACCGGTAGGAAAAGGTAAACTCAGCAAACGTGATGGCGAAAAAATGGGCTTCCCTGTATTTCCACTGACTTGGAACGAGTCTAAAGGCTACAAAGAAGAAGGTTATTTTTCAGAAGCTGTTGTTAACTTCTTGGCCCTTTTAGGGTGGAATCCAGGAACAGAACAAGAGATTTTTAGTCTTGATGAATTAATTGAAACCTTTAGTTTACAACGTGTAAACAAGTCTGGTGCTCGTTTTGACCCTGATAAGACCAAATGGTACAATCAACAATATTTACAAAGCAAGGACAACAAAGAATTGGCCGACCTTTATGCTAAAATTCTAGAAACTAAATCAGTTTCTGTTGCTGATAAGTCTAGCGATTATCTTGAAAAAGTTGTTTGCCTGATTAAGGAACGTGCCGTATTCGTCTCTGACTTTTGGGAATTATCCGATTACTTTTTTGAAGCCCCTACTTCATACAATGAAAAGGCTGCCAAAAAACAATGGAAAGAAGATACTCCAGATATCCTAAACCGTTTGGTATCTATATTAGAAGGAATTACCGATTACACGTCTGAAAACGTTGAAACCACTGTAAAGGCTTGGATTGGAGAACAAGAACTATCTTTTGGAAAAGTAATGCCACCACTACGCTTGGTAATTGTTGGTGATATGAAAGGCCCACATTTATTTGATATTATGGCTATGATTGGTAAAGAAGATAGCATTGCTCGCATTCAAAAGGCGATTGCAGATTTAACTTAAAATCGATTTATATTTTTTAAAAAGGAGCAGAAATTAGTTAACCCTAATCTCTGCTCCTTTTTCGTTTATTGAAGTCAAGTGTAACAAACTCAAGAAAAGTATTACATATATACGAAGCGTTTTGTAAATTCAATCAATAACTAAAAAATCAAAAATTATGGGAAATCTTATTTGGATACCAATCATATTTTTCGTCGTTGCGACGGTGCTTTCCGGAGTCTTTATTGTTAAACAGCAAACTGCCGTTTTAATAGAAACTTTTGGGAGATTTACAAGTGTACGACAATCCGGAATTCAATTTAAAATACCTTTCGTACAGCGGATTTCAGCAAGAATGGGCCTTAAAATTCAACAGCTAGATGTAATTATTGAAACCAAAACCTTAGATGATGTATTTGTGAAACTCAAGGTTTCTGTTCAGTATGTAGTAATTAAAGAGAAAGTTTATGACGCCTTTTACAAACTGGAATATCCACACGAGCAGATTACATCTTATGTATTTGATGTTGTACGTGCCGAAGTACCTAAAATGAAGTTAGATGACGTTTTTGTAAAGAAAGATGATATTGCAATTGCAGTGAAATCTGAATTACAGGAGGCTATGCTAGACTATGGCTACGACATCATTAAGACCTTGGTAACGGATATTGACCCAGATGCTCAGGTAAAGGAAGCAATGAACCGTATTAATGCCTCTGAGCGTGAAAAAATAGCAGCACAGTTTGAAGGTGATGCTGCACGTATATTGATTGTAGAAAAAGCCAAAGCGGAAGCAGAAAGCAAGAGACTTCAAGGTATGGGTATTGCTGATCAACGTCGTGAAATAGCACGTGGATTAGAAGAATCTGTAGAAGTATTGAATAAAGTGGGTATCAACTCACAAGAAGCCTCTGCCCTAATTGTAGTTACCCAACACTATGATACCTTACAATCTATAGGTGAAGAAACGAACACGAACTTAATTCTTCTACCTAACTCTCCACAAGCAGGTAGTGACATGC
Source organism: Zobellia barbeyronii (assembly GCF_018603515.1). Classification (GTDB taxonomy): domain Bacteria; phylum Bacteroidota; class Bacteroidia; order Flavobacteriales; family Flavobacteriaceae; genus Zobellia; species Zobellia barbeyronii. The sequence goes on along the minus strand of NZ_JACATN010000001.1, from coordinate 874,681 downwards.
TGAATAACATGGTTGCGTCCTTTACGGCAAGTAATATGATTGGTGAGTCTATGAAAAAGACACATAAAGAGAAAAAGAAAGAGTAGTATTAAATTCTTTTAAAACAAAAAAGGGCCCTCAAGAAATTATTCTTGAGGGCCCTTTTGTATTGTATATTTGGTTTAATTGAACTTTTTCAACAGCTTTTTAGCTACCATTGAAATCGTTAGTTTCTGAACAATGCCACTAAAACCACCCAACAAATGCGTTGGGTACAAACTATTCTTTGTTATCTGAACCTGCATTTTAAGGTTTTCGCGTTCTATATCCTGCTGTAGCTTCAAGATTTTTAAATCTTGGTCTATCTGCTCGAAAGAAGTATATTTTTTTGGTATCATATCTCTTCAAAATAAAGTTCGGAAAAACGAGCCATCAGTGGTTTTACCAGAGAACGACGGAACACAAAGACTAATATACCCAATAGTATATAAAACGCTCCTACGCATAAAAACCCTAAGGCCGTATTCTCCAATTCCGCACCAATCCAAAAACCAGCTGCTACTGACAAGAATAAAAGTGCCAGCACTACTGCAGTTCCTATAAAAGCTGCTTGGGCAAACCCAGTAACACCCTTCATAAGCAGTTTAAAAGCCTTTAGCTTATAAAACTCAGTGCTACTGTCTATATACGACTTGGCACTTGATTCAGCTTCTGATATGCTCTCTTTTAGTTCTTCAAAAGCCATATGCTATTTCTGTAATTGAGCATTCTTTTTCTTCAACTCGGCCAACTTGCTCTCTAGACTCATGATAATATCATCTGCCTTATAACTCATGTTAGAAATAGTATCCTCTAATTTTTGCTCAAAGTCTACCTTTTTCTCTTCAGCGGTTTTGGTTAACTCATCCGTTGCTTGAGAAATTCTGTGTGAGATATCGTCTTTAGTTTTTAAGGCGTTCTTCTTAATTTTCTTTCTTGTTTTTTCGCCTTTAGCCGGTGCATATAAAATTCCAGCCCCTACTCCTAAAATTGCTCCTGTTATAACGGCCAATAAAACATTTCCACTATCGTTTGACATAATCTGTATTTTTTAAATTAATATTCTAATAAACTATAAGAAGATTATTTTTCCACACTAAAATGGCTAAACAAACCAACTTCTTATATACTATGCAATTTACGCCAAACATTTCAGTGATATTACCTCAATCAATTTGAAAATTAACGTTTACATCATTTTAAGGGACATTTAACGGTTTTAAAGCGATTTAATAGCCAAAAATCCGATTACTGGATACATTATTAAGCTTAAATCTGTATTCCCAGCAAATCGCATTAAAATAAGTAATATTTAATGTGAATTATCAATATAAAATCTATTTACTATAGATAAAAATTATAGTAGATAATTTGGTTGTAATGCGAAAAAAAACTCCTTAAAAACAAAATGTCCTTAAGGAGTCCAGAATTTTTGAAAAAGTAAAAATCTACTTATTCTGCAATTTTGCCCAAGTGTCTCTTAAGCCAACAGTTTTATTAAAAACCAATTTCTCATTAGTTGAATCTGGGTCAACACAAAAATAACCCAAACGTTGAAATTGAAAACGATCTCCAGATTTTGCCTCTGAAAGACTAGGTTCTAAATATCCAGTAATCACTTTTAAAGAATCAGGATTAATGAATTCCATAAAATCTTTGTCTTTATGCGTATCCGGACTTTCATCTGTAAATAACCGGTCATATAATCTAACCTCTGCTTTCAAAGCATGAGCAACAGATACCCAATGCAAAGTACCTTTTACTTTGCGAAGGCTTTCTTCCGTACCACTACCACTTTTACTCTTAGGATCATATGTACATTGAATTTCTGTAATATTCCCATCGGTATCTTTGGTGCAGCTTTCTGCCTTTATGATATATCCCGATTTTAATCTAACCTCTCCTCCTAGTTTTAAACGGAAAAACTTACGATTTGCTTCCTCCTTAAAATCCTCCTTTTCAATATAAATTTCTCTAGTAAAAGGTATTTGACGTGTACCTGCTGACTCATCTTCAGGATTGTTTTCTGTATCCAACCATTCCACTTCTCCTTCCGGATAATTAGTAATAATCACCTTTACTGGGTCCAAAACACCCATAACTCTAGGAGAAATTTTATTCAAATGATCCCGTAAGTGGAATTCTAAAAGAGAAACATCTATAAGGTTGTCTCGTTTTGCAATACCTATTGTCTCAACAAAATTACGGATAGACTCTGGTGTATAACCACGTCTTCTTAACCCAGATATGGTACTCATTCTAGGATCATCCCAACCAGTTACCACATTATTTTCTACTAATTGTAGCAGCTTTCTTTTACTAACCACAGTATGGCTAAGGTTCCTACGTGCAAATTCCCGTTGCTTAGGACGTAACTTTTCTGTGTCCGTAACTTGATCTAAAAACCAATCATAAAGCTCACGGTGCATTGCAAACTCTAGCGTACAAAACGAATGCGAAACTTGTTCTATATAATCACTCTCTCCATGCGTCCAATCATACATTGGATAAATACACCAATCGGTATTTGTACGGTGATGTGCTTTATGAAGTACTCTATACATAATAGGATCACGCATCAACATATTAGAAGATGCCATATCTATTTTAGCGCGAAGTACATGTGTTCCCTCAGCAAATTTTCCATCTTTCATTTCTTGGAAGATTGCAAGATTCTCTTCTACAGAACGATCTCTAAATGGACTATTAGTTCCTTCTTGTGTTGGTGTCCCTTTTTGGATAGCCATATCTTCAGAAGACTGTTCATCTACATAAGCCTTTCCTTGCTTAATAAGTTCAATGGCCCAATCATATAATTGTTGAAAATAATCAGAAGCATACCTTTCGGTATCCCATTTGAAACCTAACCATTCCACATCCTTCTTAATAGCATCTACATACTCTTGTTCTTCCTTTGCCGGATTGGTGTCATCAAACCTTAAATTAACAGGTGCATTGTACCGTAATCCTAGTCCAAAATTTAAACAAATAGAGCTTGCATGACCAATGTGTAAATAGCCGTTGGGTTCAGGAGGAAAACGAAAGCGCAAATCCTTTTCCGAATAACCATTTTTCAAGTCCTCTTCAACAATATGTTCAATGAAATTTAACGACTCAACTGCCTCGCTCATAGGGTTAATTTTTAGTGCCACAAAGGTACGTAAAATGCAGTAATCGGGCAGCTTTCTAACTTCATTCATACAAATACCTGCATTTCACAACAATTATATCCCTTGATACAACATTAAATTCTCTACGCGTGTATTATAGCTCATATTTGTTAGTGTATTCTCCATGTCATAATCCAAATCTGACATTGAAACCTGTAGTAAACCCAAAACTACGCCTACTTATGAGACAGAAAAGAATTAACATTCCGCGAACAATATTGACAGCATTTTTAGTGCTGCTCACCACACAAATCTCTGCACAAATTGCATTGCAGGCACCAGTGCCTGCTGACAACCCCAATTTAGCGGGAACCAACACCTGGCCAAGAGCATGTGCAGATACAGACTTTAACGAGTTTTTTGTTACTATAGAATGGGCTGGAGCCGCAAATTCCGACAACACATTTATACTAGAGCTGTCAGACCCTAATGGGTCATTTGGTAGTCCTTTAGAACTTTCAACCGTAAGTGATCAAAATAGTAATAACGAGTTTACTACTAGTTTTATCCTTCCTGATAATACCAGAGGTGCTAACTATATGATGCGCGTACGAAGTACAAGTCCTGCATCAACAGGAATGGCATCCGCTGGATACTCCATGTACTTTTTAGGTTTTGATACCAACTTACACATGAGTCCGGATGGTGATGGAACTACCCCTGGAAGTTTACAAGCTTGCGGTAGCACACAAATTACTTTAACCGTAGATAACATACCGGCTGCAGATTTAAATACTTATCAGTATTCTTGGTATAGAAGCGGTACAAAACTTTCTGATAACGGACCATCTATAGTAACAGATGGAACGGGGGAATACTTTGTATTTATTGATTACGGTGACTGTACAGGTTCTGCCAATACAGAATCTAATCATATTATTATTAATTCTGGTACTAGTACAGGTATTGCAATTAACACGCCTACAACTACTGCTTTATGTGCAGGAGATACTGTTGCTCCTTTAGAAGCAAACGTACAAGATGCTACCTATATATATACATGGTATAAAGATGGTACTGAAATACAAGCTTCTCAAGTAGGTGGCTTTACATATACCATTGACACAACCAATCCTGCTTTTGTAGGAGACTATACAGTAGAAGTGAAAGGAACAGGTATCTGTACAGAAACATCTGCTGCAGTAACTATTACAAATTCAGGAGCATTTACAGTTACAAGAAATAACAATGCTAACCTTGTAGTACTTCCTTCTCAGTCTCAAACTTTAAGTATTACGACAAGCGCCAATTCACCAACCTTTGAGTGGTTTAGAAATGGTACTCCAATTCCTAGCTCTAATAGTTCTTCTTTAACCGTTAGCCAAGCCGGAACATACCACGCTGCTATTACACAAACAGGTGGTACTTGTGCATCTACTACAGTTAATTCTGAAGATACAGAGATTGTAGCGCCTACGGCATTCAGAACAGAAATAGCGTATGCTACTTCTTATGAGTCATGTACCAGTACGAGCATAGCCTTGACTGTTGACAAAATATATGCTGTATTAAGTGATGCAAGTGAAATTGATGTTACTGCAGACGTTGCCTCATCTTTTACTTATCAATGGCAGAAAGACGGAGCTAACGTAACGGGTGAAACTTCACAATCTATCAGTTTAACAAATAGCGATGAAAATGGAGCCTATACAGTAAATACTGATTTAGGTGGAATGGCCACAACATCAAACAACTTGCCAGTACAACTAGCAAGCGAAGCTCTTACAATTAGCAGTACAAGTACCGTTTATTGTAGCTCTTCAGATATAATTACTATATCTACTACTACAGACTTAACTTCTGAAACTTTTGATTGGGAACGTGATGGTGAAGCTATTAATTCATCAGATAGTTCTTTGTCAGTTACTCAACAAGGAACATACCGTTTGGTAATCAGAAAAGGTACGTGTTCTCAAGTATCAAATGAAATTAGCATCATTCCTTTAGACCCCGAGCTTATTACATTGGATGTTGAAGGAGATGTAATTTTTCCAGAAGGAAGTTCTAAAACTGTAAATGCAAATGGTGGTACTGCCTACAGATGGTTAGATGCTAACAATATTGAAATAAGCAGTTCTTCTTCAGTAACTTTTACTACAGAAGGTAGCTACTTATTGATAGCAAATATCGATAACTGTGAAATCAGTAAACCAATTACAGTAACCTATTTAGATCTATTTAATATACCTAACGTTATAACACCTAATGGTGATGGCGCAAACGATCAATGGATTGTACCTAATTCATATTCCAACAAATCTGATGTGCGTGTAATCATATATAACGCCCAAGGAGAAGAAGTCCTTAATTCAACCAACTACCAAAATAACTGGCCTGAGTCTTCAATTAGCTTCGCTAAGCAAAACATGGTTTTCTACTATGTAATTAAAAATGATAGCGAGACATTGAAACAAGGTACTATAACAGTTATTAGATAACCACCCCGCCATGAAATTTGTAAAATACATAGCACTTACTTTGCTGGCTGCCCTAACGTTTGGAAGCGTTCAGGCGCAGGAAGACGATCCAGTTTTGTTATATAGCCCAGCGTCACAGAATTTGTTGAAGTTCAACAGATTCTTGATTAACCCAACCTTTTCTACCGTTCAGGAAGACAAGTCATACATTAACCTTTTACACCGAAACCAATCGGTACAATTTAAGGATAATGACCAGACTTACTTCTTAAGTTACAGTGGTAGAATAGGAGATAAAAGTGGTTTAGGACTAAGCTTGTATACACAAAGTGTTGGAGCGGTATCTAACATTGGTGTGTTGGCCAACTATGCCTACGGGATAAAGTTGAGCGACAAAAGTAATTTTACATTTGGTGGTAACCTGGCCTATTATAGTACGGGGCTTGATCAAAACAGCATTGATGTTATTGATCTTAATGACTATAGTTTAACCGGTACTGAAGATAGCAATGTTCTTTCTTTTCAACCTGGTTTTAACATCTCTTATGGCAACATAGATTTTGGTGTTTTTGCCGAAAACTTATTCGATTATAATTTAAAGACAAGCAAGTCGTTAACAGAGTTTGGTGATAAAACATATTCTAGTCACCTTCAATATACCCATCATTTTGATAATAATGAGGGTATTATGGAGGGTAGCAGATTAATGCCAATTGCAAGAGTACGCATGAATGGTCAAAACCGATTAGCAGCAGGCGACGAGTCTCAAGATATGACTTACGGAGGTGCTGTTATTTTGGACCTACCTAAATTAGGTTGGTTACAAGGTGGTTATGACAGTTTTTACGGTGCATCTGCTGGTGCGGGTTTCAACATCAACAAAAGACTTTCTTTAGGATACACAATGGAAAAGGGTTTTGGAACCAACTTTGATAATTTTGGTGTTACCCATGAAATTTCCTTCGCCTTCTCATTTACTCCTAACCTTACCGAAGACCGTGTAATGTTAGAAGATGATTATGAAGACTCTTTGGTTGACAACGAAGAAGTTGACAAAAATGATCTTGTAGATAATGAAGAGATAGAAGAACTTAAACGTAAACTAGCTGAGAACGATGCTATCATTCAAGAATTAATGTTCCGTCAAGATTCATTGGAATCTAATCGTCAAAAAGATTTAGAGAATCGCTTTAATATGGTAATGAGTATGGTCCGAAACGAGACCAATGGCGAACGTCCTGATCTTGAAGATCGCGCCCAGAGCTTATTTATGGGAAGTAATGATCGCCCTGCTATTGCCAGTAATGACACACAAAATAGCACTGGAATACCAAACAGTACATTAACAGCTAATACATCTAACAACGGTACACCTACAAGTAAGACACCGAACAATAACATCTCTAACAACAGTACTCCAACAACGACTTTAGCTTCAAATAATACAACCCAGTCTAGGCCTACTATTGCAAAAGATAAAGTTCAAAGCAATACAACTACCAATAGTAGAACAAATTCTGGAACAACTTCTGCAGTTGCGGATAGAAGCGATGTAAAAAGTAGAAAATTCAAAAACTTAGAAGGCGTAAAAGACGGTTACTATGTAGTAGCCAATGTTTATAAAGGCGGCCAGTATATGGACAAGTTTATGAACAAACTTAATAACGATGGTTTTTCTTCGGACTATATAGACAATCCTAGTAACGGGTTAAAATATGTGTATTTAGAACGTTATGATACTTGGGAAGAAGCGGTAGCCGCACACAACAGTGGTATGAACGGTGCCTATGACGGCGCAATGTGGATTATGGATGTTGACAACCGCTACTCTAACGAAGCTTACGCTTCTAACGTAGATAAACTAAAAGAAAAATCTGCTAAATATGATACTGACGTACTACGCACAAATGCTGTAGTAAAAGACCAAATGGTATCTAATGAGTTAGATCCTAAAACTCATAAAATAGATGGTATTGGCTCTGGCTACTATATCATCGCAAATGTATTTGCAAATCCTAAAAATGCAAATCGTTTTGTAAAACTTTTAAATTCTTACGGGCTAAGTGCCAGTTACTTCATAAACCCAGATAATAACTGGAGATATGTTTATCTAAAAAGACACCAATCTTGGAACAATGCCCTCTTGTCCTACTATACCAACCTAAATGATGCGTACAATGACAAAATGTGGATTATGCGCGTCAAACCTAACCTACTAGCTTAATGAAATCAAAATCCATTAAAAAAATATTTGCGGGCGCTCTATTTTTATTGGCATTTGCAGGCTATTCACAAGAATATAATTCCTTTGAAGTTCGTTACCAGAACAACATTAAGGGGGATCTAACATTTATTTCAAACACTATTGTAAATAGGGACGGAGGCACTACTGCTACCGAACCAGAAGATCCTTACAATAACCTCAACACTAATGGGAATTTTTGGCCCTCTAGTAATCGTAACGCAGAAACAGGTGGTTACTACAATTACAATGATTACAAAAACATGCAGTACATAGATGTAGATAGTGATACCTCTACATTTAGTTCTAGTACAGCAACCTTTTCATTTCCTAATGCCGACTGTAATCTTATAAGATATGCAGGTCTATATTGGTCAGCAACGTATCCAAGAGATGATACTGCAGACCCAGTAGGTACGGCCAGAACACGGCAAATAGACCAAATAAAATTTAAAGTTCCCAATGGCACCTATGTAGATATTACAGCAGATGAAATCCTACATGACGGTCTAACGAATCCTGCTCTTAGTGCTAACGCTCCATACGCATGTTACGCAGATGTAACCAGTTTAATAACTCCTTTAGCTAATCCTCAAGGAGATTATACCATCGCTAACGTACCTAGTGCTCAAGGTTATGGTGTCTTCAATGGAACCTCTCGCATGACCGGTGGTGCAGCAGGAGGTTGGACTCTTGTTATTGTTTATGAAAACCCTAATTCTAGTGGTAAACTTATTACCACTTTTGATGGTTTTGCTAGGGTTACCGGTACCAGTAATGTTAATATAAATTACTCAGGGTTTAATACAATTCCAGTAGGTCCGGTGAGCGCAAATATTGGTGCTGCTACACTTGAAGGTGACTTTAGAATTACAGGAGACAGATTAAGAATTAGGGCTGCGAGCAGACCAAATTTTACAACCTTAAGCAACGGCACAAATCCTTCAAATAACTTCTTTAATAGTAATATTACACGTAATGGTGTACATGCTAATGATAGAGATCCATTTAGTCTAAACACATTAGGTTTTGACAGTGATATCTTTAATTTAAACAACCCAACCAATTCCGTTATACCTAATAGTGAAACTGCTGCAACCTTTAGCTTTCAGACCAATGGTGATCAGTATTATCCGTTTTTCAACTCGTTCAATATTGAAATTATTGAACCGGATATTGTTCTAGAAAAAAAGGTAGAAGATATTGCCGGTAATGATATTACAGGTCAAGGTGTTAACCTTGGTCAGATATTAGATTACGTTCTTACTTTTACAAACACCGGTAATGATGATGCTGTAAACTATACCATTCGTGATATACTTCCTATAAACGTTACCCTTGACGAGGCAAATATAGACATGCCTACCGGAACTACATATACCTACAACCCAGCAACAAGAGAGGTTGATTTTTTCATTCCGGATACGTTCGTAGAAGAGGGTGATACTCCGGCACAGATTCGTATGCGGGTTAAAGTTGCGGAAAACTGCTTTGACTTTATAGATGCCTGTACAGATCTCATACAAAACTTGGCCTACTCTACATATCAAGGCGCAATAAACGATAACCGTATTACAGATGATCCTAGTGTATCTGATTTTGATAATTGTGGATTCGTTACACCAGGTGCTACCAACTTTTTATTAGATGATTTATCTGATTGTAATTTTACCCGAAACGTTCAACTTTGCGGAGACAGTGTAACTTTAAACGCAGGAGAAAATTTTGATTCTTATATATGGGTAAGTGATGATAACGGCAACGGTAGTTTTGATTCTACAGATACCGTATTACAAAATAGCACTTCCAATACCCTAGTTGTAACACAACCGGGAACCTATATTGTAGATAAGATTATACCTGCGCCATGTAAAGGCTTTAGAGAAATTATGATTGTAGAGCGTTTTGGCGCTACTCAAACTAATCCATTAGTCGACTTTTTTAACGACACCAATAATGATGCTGATCCTACTAATGATATTCAAGGTGAAATTGTAGAATGTAGTATTGATGGTGACTTTTTACCTAAAATATTTCTTTGTGGTACGGCAGATATACAACCTATTACATTAGATATTCTAGATGCTCAAAGTATTGCTTGGGAGAAATTAGATGAAGGAAGCTGTACAGCTGCACCTGATGATTGTGCTAATAAGAACTTAGGCTGTACGTGGAATCAAGTGGCTACAGGAAGCGATTATAACGCAGATACAGCTGGAAAATACCGTTTGGTTATTAATTATACCAATGGGTGTTTTAGTCGGTTCTATTTTGATGTATTTCAGAATAATTTGGACATTCTTTACAATGACCGAGATATCATATGTACTACAGATGGTAACATCACTATAACCAACTTAGGCAGTAACTATGGCTACCAATTGGTAGATGTTGCTAACAACGCTATAGTAATACCATTTAGCGCAAACAACGGTCCTAGTTTTGATATTTCTACTAATGGTGCCTATAGAGTTGACGTAACTCAATTAGACGCTTCAGGAAGCCCTATTGAAGATGCTTGTATATTTAGTACTCCAGACATTGGTATACTAGATAGAGACTTTCAAGTAAATGTAACTACCACTCCAGCTAATTGTAATGCTCAAGGAATTATAAAGATTGACGTTCTTAATGTAGAGCCCAACTATGCGTATATCCTAAAAAGAAGTGATGGAACCTTAATTGATGACGAAACTGCAGAACCGGATAACACAAACTCTTTTAATGTAAATGCAGGAGACTACATCATAGAAGTTTCTACCGCAGATGGTTGTGCCTATTCTGAAGATGTAACTGTTACCAGAACACCAGACCCAACTATAACGGCATTAACCACAAGAAATATTGGTTGTACTGCTGGAACTATAACTCTTACAGGTGCTGGTGGACTTCCTAATCCTGATTATTCGTATGCCATTTGGAGTAAAAATGGAACCAATTTATATGCCGATGTAGCATCAATACCTGGTGATGCTTATGATACAAATCCTACTTTTTCTTTCGGTTGGAGAGATTCTGACAGTGATGGTACCGATGAGTATTTTCCAGGAGAAGATGGCGATTATGTTTTCGTAATTGTTGATTCTAACAACTGTTTTGCCTTTTCTAACGAAGTAACACTTAATGATAATGGGGCAATGACCCTAGACTCCATTACTGAAACCGCACCATCATGTAGTGGCGATTCAGACGGAGCAATTACTATAAATACAACTGGTGGTGTTGCACCATTTCAGTTCAGTATAGATGGTGGAACCACTACACAAGGAACTCCTAATTTTGTAAACCTTATTGCTGGTACATATGAAGTATATGTAACCGATTCATCTGGTTGTAATTTTTCACAAACTGTAGATTTAACGGAGCCATTTCCTTTAAGTGCTTCTGCAGGAGTTTCTAGAGATGCTACTTGTGACCCTAATGGTGCAGAAGTAAGAGTAACGAATGTTACGGGCGGTACACCTCCCTATCAATATAGTTTTGATGGAGGTGCCAGCTATGGTTCTTCTAGTACAGCAACGCTTCCTCCTGGAGATTATACGATTATCGTAAAAGATGCTGCTTGTGAATTTCCTATGACCGTTACTGTTGATGATGTTCCTGACGAACCAAACGTAACCCTTACTCCAGAAGTAAGCTATGATTGTGATGGATTGGCTACGGTAACTGCTACCCCAAATATTTCAACATACAATTATACTTTTGCCTTAGATGGTGTGGTAAATTCGCCAGACCCAACAAGCAATGTTTTTGAAAATGTAGGGCCGGGAACGTACACTGTGAGTACAAATTATGTCTCGCAAACCCCACCTACTCCAAGCTTATTATTGGCCGAAGATTTTGGAAGCGGTTCTACAATACCAAACCCAAATACATCTGGGTACTTTTATGAAAATCAGCTTGATAACACAACTCCAAGTGGTGCCCCAATAGACAACGGAGCATACGTAAATGATTACGAATATGCGGTAACGAGTAATATAGAAAGACCTTTCGGTTCTTGGATTAATCCAATTGACCATACATCAGGTTCAAAAGCATCACAAGGTCGTTATTTAGTAATAAATGTAGGTACGCCAAGTCCTGGCCAAATCATATACAGAAAGGCTATAAACGATATAATTCCGAACCAACCATTAAGTATTTCTCTTTGGTTAATCAACCTTTTAAAAAATGGTACCAGTGGTTTGGATCCTGATTTAACTATTGAAGTTCGTAACCCAAGTACAGATGCTGTAGTAGCATCCATCCGAACAGGAGATATTGCCAAAAATACGGGAGCTAGCAACTGGATAGAGTTTTCAGCTGATTTAAATCCTGGTAGTAATACAACACTTGATTTTGTTATTAGAACGGAAAAAATAGGTAACGGAGGTAACGATGTTGCTATTGATGATATTAGTGTTTTTCAAGTACCGGAAGTATGTGTACAAACTGTTGAGACCGCTGTAACCGTTGTTGCAGGTAAAGTTTTTACCACAACTATTACTGGTTCTACAGATGCAAGTTGTAACGGACTTTCTGATGGTACACTTACCTTTGAAGTAGAAGATTTTAATGCAGCAGGATTTCAATATTCAATAGACGGAAGCGCATTCGTAACTTCAACTACTTCACCGGTTACTTCACCAGCAACCCTTGGTGCTGGTTCACATACATTGATTGTTAGAAAAGCAGATGAAACAACCTGTTCAAGAACGCTTACACAGACCATTAACGCACCAGAGGCACTAGAGGCTTTTGCTTCAATTACAACAGAATTAAGTTGTACTAACGGAGGTGCTACTATTACAGCCAGTGTTACCGGTGGTACTTCAGCATATGAATATCAATTAGAAGATAATCTGGGTGCCGTTATCGGGACATTTGATTATGCAACGAACGGAGCAAACACTGTTTTCTCTGGTTTAGCTGCTGGAGATTATATAGTTCGTGTAAGAGATGCCAACACTTGTGAAGACGCCATTAACGCTCCTTTACAGGTAGCAGCAGCAAATCCTATCACTTTTGATGTTATACCTACTGCCTGTTATCCTGGTGGAAATACTGCTACGATTCAAGTAGATGTTACGGACGGAAATGGAGATTATACTTTCAGCATAAACGGGAATCCTTGGGTAATTCCAACTCCTGCAAATGCTACAATACATACGTTTAGTGGTCTTTCAAATGGTACGTATACTATAAATGTACAAGATGCTTTAAGTTGTACTGGTGTTTTACAGACCATTACAATCGCCCCACAATTAACGGTTAGCGCATCGGCTCCAACCATTACAGCTTGTGCAACTGATACTGATATTACTATTGCTGCCTCAGGTGGGGACAACAACTATGTATTTGCTGTTGTAACCAATGGAACTGCAGTCCTTGATGGAGATTTTAGCACAACAAATCCTGTAGCAGTTTCGGCTGCAGGAGATTATGATGTCTATGTACGTGACCATAGTGGTGGAACTGATTATTGTCCGGCAATGTATACTATAACTGTTGCTAAAGATGCGCCAATTGTCATCACTCCAACACCAACAGCGGTGACTTGTTTTGGGGATTCTAACGGAGCTATTTCAATTGTTGTAGATTCTGGTGGAAACGGACCATTTACCTATAGTATTGATAATGGAGTTACTTATGTAACAGAAAGTAATTTCCCCAATCTTCCTGCAGCTACATATCCTGTGCGTGTTAAGGATTCTAATGGTTGTGAAACTATTGCAGAAAACGTAATCGTTACGGAGCCAGCACAACTGGTTGCAGAAGCTACTATTACACAAACTTATACTTGTCTAGTTAATGGAGAAATTACCGTTGGAAACGTTACACCAACAACAGGTGGTTCAACAAACTATCAATACAGTATTAACGGAGGTGCTTGGACAGCTTCTTCTTCAACGGGAGTACATACATTTATTTACCTAACGGATGATACGTATAGTATTAGAGTTAGAGACGCCAATGCCACTTCGTGTGAAATTACTTTGGCCGATATTATTATTTCGCCATTACCAACAGAGCCTACACTTTCTACTTCTGTAACCTACAATTGTGACGGAACAGGAAATATCACGGTGTTACCAAATGATGCTACTTATACCTATAGCATTGATGGAGCAACAGCTAAGACACCAAATCTTTTTAGCAATGTAGCTATAGGAAGCCATACTATTACCGTAAACTACGGTAGTGATTGTACGGTAGGTACAACAGTTATTATTGAAGACGGACATACTTTTGAAGCCTCTATTACCGCTTTCGAAAACCTTGATTGTAATGCAGATAATTCTGGAACAATTACCATAGATGCAGATAACTACGGAGCAGGCGGTTTCGAATACAGCTTGAACGGTGCTACTTTTGTTGGTCCGTTTACAGCAGCAGCACAAATTACAGGTCTTGCTGCACAAGCACATAGTATTGAAGTCCGAGATGTAGATAATGCCATTGCCAGTCTTCCAAATTGTACAGTGTTATTAAGCCAGAGCTTAACTGAACCTAACGTTATCGTTGCTTCGGCCAGTGTTACGGAACAATTTACTTGTAACAACACAGGTGCTACTATTACAGCAAGTGCAACAGGTGGTACACCAACATATGAATATCAATTGGAAGATAATTCAGGTGGAATACTAACTGCTTATCAAACCGAAACAACATTTACCGGAGTAATTGCAGGTGATTATATCGTAAGGGTAAGAGATGCAAATACCTGTAGTGATCCTATAAATACCGCAATAACGGTAACGGCTCCAGCTGTACCTACTTTTGATGCTATACCTACGCCTTGTTATTCGGGAACAAACGATGGCTCTATACAGGTTGATGTTACAGCAGGTAACGGTGGATACAGTTTCAGTATTGACGGCGGACCATTTGTAGCTGCAACCCCTATTACTGGGTTGACACATACATTTGACAACTTAGCCAATGGAACGTACACTATAGACGTTAGAGATTCCTTTGGATGTACAGCTGCTCAACAAACGATTACAATAGACCCACAATTAGTAGTCTCTGTAGATGTTGTTGATATTAGTGCATGTAATGACGGTTCAATAACTGTAAATGCTACGGGAGGAAATGGAACATTGGTATACGCCATTGTACCTGCCAACACAAGCCCTTCTGGTCTTTATACTACAACAAATTCATTGACCATAACCAGCGCCATGGCAACAGCCAACCCAGCAGGTTATGATGTACATGTGTTGGACAACAACGGTGCATCGCCATCATGTTCTTTCCTACAAGAAGATATTATTTTAACTCCTGTTGCCACATTAACCGCAAGCGGAACAGCAACCGACCCTGAATGTTTTGATGGTCTAGGTTCTATTGATGCTACAGTTGGCGGAGGTACAGGTCCATTCACATACCAATTAGTAGACCTTACTCCTGCTGATGGAATTGATTACGGAGTAACAAATAACAACATCGCTACAACAACATTGACCTTCAATGGTATTGGCGTGGGTAATTATGAAATTACGGTTACCGATACCAAAACTTGTACGGTTACTTCGGCTACAATTACTATTAATAATGCTATTGAAATAACTGCAGATATTATTCCTATTTTACCTGCAGCATGTAATGACCCTGATGCCAATGAATACGGATTCCAATTTGATAATGTAACTGCTCCTGCTGGAGGAACTATAGAATATAGTGATGATGGCGGTACTTCTTGGCAACTGTCTAATGAATTAAGAGGTAGTGTTTCAGGTACAGAAGTATTCCCTTCTATTAGAGTTACTTTACCTAGTGGTACCATTTGTCAAATGGATTTTGATAGATACATTATTCCATATCCATTAGATAACCTAGATATCAGTATTAGTGCAATAGTTGTAGACTGTAATGATTTACAAGTGCGTGTTCAAGGTACTGCAGGTGTAGCTCCATATGAATACGCTTTTTCAGAAGATCCAGCCAATTTTGATCCAACTACCACAACTTGGCAGCCAGGTGGAACCATAAATTCTAGTGGTGCTACAGTTCCAGCGGGTGAAGGTTCTTATACTTGGACAGGATTGACACCAGGTAGAACGTATGTTTTCTATGTTAGAGATAATACCGGATGTGTACGTCAAAGTCTTGTGAACGTAAATGACCTAATTGTTGAGCCTATTACAATTACTACGGACGTAACCCCAACTTGTTTTGGTTCTTCAACTGGTGAAATTGAATATACAATAAACCCGACTACAGCATACTCACATATGCGTTGGGAATTCTTTGAAGTAGGTAATCCTATAGCTCTTCAGACCAGTGGAGGAAACATCTTTTATAACAATACTATAAACGTTATTGGTCTACCCGAGGGCAATTATTATATAGAAATAGTACAGTCTGACGGAACAACAGATTCATGTACAGGAGGTAGTGAAAACACCTATGTACCAGAATTAAGGGTATTAGATGCCACAGCAACTGCAACAAGAGACATCTCATGTAACTTGCCAGGTTTAATTACTGTTGACAATATCACTGGCGGTGGTGGAGCTCCTTATACCTATGATGTAACTGGACCTCTAGGTTTTACAGCTTTAACAGACTTAAATACAAACCCGGTTCAAATTCCTGTAAACTCGCCAGCAGGAGCTTACACGGTTACAATCAATGATCAATATGGTTGTTCGTTTACCATGTTACCGGTTAATTTAAGTTTATCGGCAAATCCAACTTTTACATCAATTTCTCAAGATAACTGTAGTGCACCAATTGACCTTACTGTAGTTGGAAATTCAGCCGCAGGCAATATTCGTTATGCTATTGTACCTGCAGGTGACCCTGTACCTACAACGTATCTTGATAATGCCGGTTTGTTCGAAAATGTAACCGCTGGTTCTTATGATATATATATTATAGACGGAAACGGTTGTACCAACTCACAATCTACTTTTGTAGTAAACCCTGTTCTTTCTGCAAAAGCAGAGCTCACCAAAATATTGGATTGTACTGCTTCACCAGATGCCGTAATAGCAATCGAAGTTTTGGATGGTTCAGGTAGTTATGAATATTCAATTACCAATACTGCCGGAGTTCCTGCGGTAACACAAACTATTATTCCTGGTAACCCTTTCAATTACCAAGCCCCTGCTGCAGGAGATTATACAATTACTATTTATGATACCAATACACCTAGTAGTGTAATTTGTAACAGAGAGTTTGTTGTAAACGTTCCAACTAGGGTAGAGCCTGTTGTTAATACAATTGCATTTACCGACGTTACTTGTTTGGGTGATTCTGACGGTACTATTACTATTTCAGCAATAGACAACGCAACAGGACCATATACTTTTGAGATTACTTCTATGGATGGTGCTGTAACAAGTATCAACCCAACAAGCTTTACAAATACTACGGCAACGTTTACTGGTCTTGCACCAACAACAACAGCTGCTGGATATGTAGTAACCCTTACTGGTAATTCTACTACTAACAATTGTACGACAGATAGTGCTGCTATTATCATTGCAGAACCAACAGCTATTGTTGTAACAATGAATCCGGTTGTAGAATTTGGCTGTACAACTGCTAACAATCAAAATGATGCGAGTATCTCGGTAACAAGTGCAGCAGGAGGTTCAAATACCTTTGTTCGTTATGAATTCATTAAAAATGATAACCCAGCTACAGCAGCAATAGAAGCAGATGTTATTGTTCAAAACGGTTCTAATGACACCTACATTGAAACTGATGTATTAGGTGGTGCATATACCATAAATGTTTATGATGATAATGGTTGTTCTGGTTCTACTACCCAAACAATTATTCCTTATGTAGAAATCAGTAATCCTACGGTTACTATTGATACGGATGTAAGCTGTAATCCTGGTAATGATGCTCAGGTTACGATAGGAGTTACTACAACTCCATCTTCAGGGACCGCAACACTAGAGTATTCAGTTGCTGGAACTGACAATGCGTATAGTTCACTAAATCAGCCTACAAGTACATTTAATGGAATAGGAGTAGGAAACTATGAAGTAACAGTTACGAATACCAATACCGGATGTTTTGTACAGACCACTTTTGAAATTGAAGATCCAAATACATTTGAAATTGATGCTACTACTGTCGATGTAGTTTGTAATGGAGATAATGGTTCTGTTAGCTTTACTATAAGCGATGCTACCAATCCATATGCTGCAGGTTTCACATGGCAAATTTATAATTCACAAGGTACAGTTGCCACAGGAGATGATACTATCATTGTTGGAGCAACTGGAACTTCCGCTAATGTAGGTCCCACAACACCATTTAACATTGGAGCGGGAGAGTACCGTGTTGAGGTTACACAAGATAGTAATCCTTCTTGTGTTGCTTCTGAATTATTCACCATTGCAGGTCCTAGTGACCCAATTAGCGCAAACAGGGTATTTACCGATATCACTTGCGTTCCTGGTAACAACGGAACCATAACAATTACCAATGTTACTGGTGGATGGGGTGGTTATTCGTATCTCATCTTTGATGCGGCCGGTCCAGTTATTGACACTACTGACCCTGCAAGCTATATTTCAAACCAGAAAGAAGAGAACTTAAGCGCGGCTACCTACCAAGTTTGGGTTATGGATTCTAGAGGATGTGCTGAGCAATTGGCAGATGTAGTTCTTGCCGATCCAACCCCAATTACTGCAGATTTAAGAATCAATCAACCTAATTGTACCGATTTAGAAGGTGAAATTGAAGTTATTAATGTATTGAATGGTCAAGGTAGTAACTATAGTTATCAATTACAGTTGTTCAACACTGGTACTTCTACTTTTGAAGATATGAGACCTATACAAACCTCAGCTATATTTAGCGGCTTAGGTGCAGGCGAGTATCAAGTAGTTGTTAGCGATCAATGGGGTTGTGTAGGTACTACAAGTACAAACATTGACTTACACGAACCTATTTCACCATTGGCATCCGTAGTTAAAACAATTGATTGTTCTACTACAGATCCTGGTGGACAGATTACCATTTCACAAACAGGTGGTTCTGGAAGCTTCAGATATGATGTACAATATCCATTATCAGCTCCAGCTACAGTAGATGATACCAACAATACAGGTATTTTTACAGGTCTTACGCAAGTAGGTGATTATATATTTACAATTACCGATTTAGATACAAATCATAGTTGTAGTACAACTATAACTCAGCGATTGGAAACAGCAGTGATTCCTGAAATAAATGCAAATTCTTCTACCAATGTAACTTGTAATGGTGCCGATGATGGAACAATTTCAGTTGGCGTTACTGATAATGGAGTAGGACCGTATACATTTAGAATTATTACGGGACCAGGTAGTTCGGCTACTTTCCCAATTGCTGCAACATCATCAACGTCAACCTCAGCTTTCTTTGATGGACTTGAAGGTTCTATTGCAGGTATAACATATACAATAGAAGCAAGAGGTGCTAACAACTGTACTATAACAACAGATATTACTATTACTGAATTAGATGTTATTACCGTAGACGCCATTAGCGTTCTTGAATATGGTTGTACTCTTGGTAATAATGGTAATAATGCGAGTGTATCGTTCACTAGTGCATCAGGTGGTACAGGTACTTTTTCTAGATACGTATTTATACGTGATGGAAGTGTAGTTCAAGATGGTTCTAATACCACTTACTTTGAGACTGATGGTTTAGGAGGTTCTTATGAAATACGTGTGTATGATAATGCAGGATGTTCTGCACTATCAACAGCTGATACAGTTTTACCTTATGTAGAAATAAGCGATGCAACCGTTACCACAACCCAAGAAGCTGCTTGTTCTCCTTTGAACAATGGCGAGATAGAAGTTGGAGTAACAGTTAGCCCTGCCACAGCAACACCTAACTTAGAATATATTGTAACAAGTATAAACGTAACTTATGCACAGACCATTACATCTACTAATAATCCAGAAACTTTTACAGGATTAGAAATAGGTAACTACAGTGTTAGAATTACCAATTTAGATACTGGTTGTGTTATAGAAACTGTTCATAAAATTGAAGATCCAGACGTTATAGAAGTTACTGCAACCAAATTAACTGACGAACAATGTTTGAACGATCTTGTAGATGATGGAAGTTTCAGTGTTGCTATTAGCAACTATACTGGTCCTTACAGTTACCAAGTTTATGATTTAAATGATAATCCTGTTGCCGGATTTAGTGGAACAGGAAACACTAGTACACCTTTAACTATTTCAAATATTGTTGGAGGAAGCTATTACATACGTATTACAGAAACTACCGCACCATTGTGTGATGATGATTCTAATGTAATAACAGTATTGGCTCCAAGTGCTCCAATTACAGCTACGGTTAGGGAAGAAGCCAATGTTTCGTGTAGTAATGATCAAGGTGAAATATTTGTTGATCCAACAGGTGGTGAAGGTCCATATACTATCGTATTAGAAAATACCACTACCTCTACTATATATACTGAAACAAATGTTGAGGCATTCATTTTCAAAAACTTATCTGCAGGCGATTTCCATGTGACTGTTACGGATGCATTCTCATGTGTATTCTCTGATAACCTTACTTTAATTAGACCTGATGATATTGTAGCTGATATAACAGCAACGACCTTATCATGTTTTAACGGAAATACTGCTAGCATATCAACTACGGTAGGTGCAAGAAATATTACACCTACATACCAATACAAATTGAATGTTTATGAAGACATAGCCGGAAGCATTTTGTTGACTACTTCGGTAGGGCAGGCTACAGGTGACTTTAATAATTTAGCTGCTGGTTTCTATAGTGTTACCGTTAGTGATGAAGTAGGGTGTTCTGAAGAAACACGTATTATTGAAATCGTTAATCCTACGGAAGTAGAAGCTTCATTAATAAGAACTAGTCCGTTGACATGTACAACAGGCGTAGAATTCGAATTAAGTGCCACTGGAGGAAGCGGATCATACGAATATAGTATAGACAACGTAACATGGACAGCAATGTCAGGAAACAGCGTTAGTTTACCTCTAAGCGGTATGTTAAGTGCTGGTGTCTATCGTTATTACGTAAGAGATGAGACAAACTCATGTACAGCTGTACAATCTAATTCTATTGAAGAAGACCCTATTGATCCATTAATATTAACAGTAGATGAGACTGCTGCAGTAATTAACTGTAATGGAGATAATACCGCTACCATTTATGCAACTGCAGATGGTGGTTTAGGAAACTATCAGTACTCGCTTTATACTGATGCTTCATTAAGTGTTGCTTCACGTATTGCAGGACCTCAAAGTAATGGAACATTTAGCTCATTGTCAGCAAATACATATTACGTAGATGTAATCAGTCAGGATTGTAGAATAACTACTCCAGAACGAATTGATATTTCTGAGCCTACAGCTTTAGATTATACAGATGATGTTATCAATGTAACTTGTAATGGTGAAGAAGACGGTAGTATAACCGTTACTTTATCCGGTGGTTCAGGAGGTTATCAATATGCTATATCACCAAACCTTAATAAGTTTGATGATGAAAACACTTTTGAAGACCTTGCTCCTGGAAATTACAGGGTAATTGCACAAGATCAAAATGGTTGTTTCATAGAATTGGAATATACTATTGACGAACCTGCTATTATTGAGGTTTTAGGTACATCAACCCCAGAAATATGTGTAGGTGAAGAAAATGGTTCCATAGAGCTTACTATAACGGGCGGTACACCTATTTATAGTACTAGAATGCACACTGAAACTGATTTTGTAGAAGACAGAACAACGTTCACTGATCTGGCTGAAGGAAACTACATCATTTTCATTCGTGATGCTCAAGGTTGTGAAGAAAATATAACCGTAACGGTAGATGCCGGTGTTAATCTAAATGCATCTGTAGAACCAGTATATGGTTGTAATGGAAACACGCCAAATAACTACATCAACATTGTGATGGAAGATACTAGTATTGCGGACCAAGTCCTTTTTGGAGTTGATACTACCGATCCAGCAGAAATGCAACTTAATCCATTCTTTAGAGACCTAACTCCAGGTACACATTATATATCAATTTCTCATGCCAATGGTTGTATTATAACTTATGATATAGAGATAGAAGACTACCAACCTTTGACCATTGTTTTAGAGCAAACCAACATCAACCAGATAACAGCAAATGTTACAGGAGGAAGAGGTGAGTACAATATTACTTTTGGTGATAAAGATAATGGTACCGACAATACATTCTATATTAACCGTACTGATACTTACGTGGTTACCGTAACAGATGAAAATGGTTGCGAAGTTGTAGCCAGTATCTTTATGGAGTTTATTGACCTTGATATTCCTAACTTCTTTACCCCAAATGGAGATGCGGAAAATCAGACTTGGAAACCTAAAAATGAAGATGGCTTCCCAGAGATACTAACCATCATATTTGATCGTTATGGTAGAGAGGTGTACCGAATGGGTGCTGGTGATCCAGGATGGGACGGTCTTTATTTAAATAAAGAACTTCCTTCAGGAGATTACTGGTACGTTATCAAACTCAACGGAGAGAATGACGACAGAGAATTCGTTGGACACTTTACCCTATATCGCTAAATAAAATACTTAACCTACAACCTACAGTACCATGCGCAAATTCATATGGACCTTGCTGCTCCTATCCGGCATTATAACCGCTAGAGGTCAAGAGCTCAATTCGCCTCAACTTACTCAATATTTGGCAGATAACCCGTTTGTTCTATCACCAGTATATGCTGGTATAGGAGACCATGTAAAAATTAGGCTTAACGGTCTTACACAATGGGTGGGTATTAAAGATGCTCCACAAACACAATCCTTGGCAGCAGATATGCGCTTAGGCGAACAATCTGGTATAGGTCTGTTTTTATATAATGATAAAAACGGTTATACAAAACAACAAGGTGCTAGGGTTTCTTTCGCCCATCACTTAACTCTTGATAGATATGACGATGAGTTTCTATCATTTGGCCTTTCATATAACTTTAATCAGTTTAGAATAGACATTGATAAATTTGTGGATGCTAATCTTGATCCGGGTGTTATTAACAACCGCCAAACTAGTAACCATAACTTTGACGTAGGTGTTTTATACCGGTATGGTAAATTCTACATAAGTGGTAATGCATCTAACCTTTTAGGTAAAGATCCAAGTAACTTTACATTTAATGTAGATGAGCCTAATGAGTTAAGAAACTATTATGTGTATACTGGTTACCGTTATAGAAAAAACAAGCATAGCGATTTAGAGATAGAGCCTTCTATTTTATTTAAAATGTTTGAAAGTGATGGCCGTTCTGAAACAGATTTAAACCTAAAATTTAGATGGTATAATTTTGATGATTATTTCTACGCTGGTGTTAACTATCGTTTCTTAAATGATCAAATTGGTAGCCCACTCTTTATAGCTCCTTTTGCCGGTCTAAAGAAAAATAACTTCTATTTTGGATATTCATACCAAATAATTCTTAATGAGTTACTTACGTACAGTACAGGTACCCATGTGGTAACCATAGGTGTAGACTTGTTCCAAGGGCTTAGTAACTGCCGTTGTACGTATTAAGAAAAGAACTGTTTCAATATCTATGTACTTATAAAAATTACATATAAGCTTTCTATCCTTTATTTGAACCGTTTGAATTAAGTTTGCAAAAATATATTTGATTTTGGATAAGGTTAAAGTTAGTAATATAAGGGTATATGCCCACCACGGTTGCTTAAAAGAGGAAACCGCCATAGGAAGTGAATATTTGGTAAACGTATCTGTTGATGCTGATTTAACCAAAGCTTCAATTTCCGATAAACTATCTGAAACGGTAGATTATGTTCACATAAACCATATTGTAAAGGAGGAAATGAAAATCCCTTCTAAACTATTGGAACATGTTGGCAAGCGTATCTTAGATCGCATCTTTTTAGAAATAGAAATTGTAAAAAAAGCTGAGGTTGAGGTTTCAAAAATTAACCCTCCAATAGGTGGTGATGTTGAAAAAGTGACCATAGTTTTGAAGCAAAAGCGAAAAAAGTAACTATCTAAATACCTTAAATTCACCTCCTAAATAACTGCAAATCTTTACACTTACATATTTTCTTACACCTTGTAAATATACATTGTGAAAAAAAAGTAAAGTAAAAATAGCATTTCCATCAAAAAAACTATCTTTGCACCTGCAAATGGCATCGTGGCCGAGTGGCTAGGCAGAGCTCTGCAAAAGCTTGTACAGCAGTTCGAATCTGCTCGATGCCTCAAAAAAAAACCTTCGTTTATCACGAAGGTTTTTTTGTTTTATGACTTTAGGTACTCCTTAAAAAAGGAATTACGGTTAGATTCTTACTACACGATATTATAGCTTTTCTATACGCTCAATACCATTCTCTATGTTGAACTGGTCTTTAGGTAGAAAGCCTTTTACAATAAGTACAATACCACATACAATTAGAATAACGCCAAGTCCTTTCTTTATCAAATAAATTCTATTACCTGTTAGCTTTTTCTTCAATTGTTTCGCTAATAGAATTTTAAAAATATCGGTTACAAAATAGGCTCCTACCATCGTTGAAAAGAATACTACTATCCGGTTAGGGTCATTATTTAAGCTGGGTCCAACTACAATTATAATACCCAACCAAAAAACAAGAACACCAATGTTAATAAAATTGAGTAGAAAACCTTTTACAAAGAGACCTAAATAGTCACTCTTGCTAACCCTAATATCACTATCCACATGCTTAGGAGGTTTTTTAAAAATAGTGGTAATACCATAGACCAGAAGAATTACCCCACCAAAAACATATAGTCCCGGTTGGTTACTTAAATTCTCTAAAAGCTGATAACTACTAAAATAAGCAATGACAAGAAAAACACCATCGGCAAGAATTACTCCAAAATCAAAAACAATAGCAGCTCTAAAACCTTTAATTGCGCTTGTTTCTAAAAGGACAAAGAAAACTGGCCCAATCATAAAGCTTAATAAAAAGCCTAATGGAACTGCTGCCTGAATATCTTCCCACATGTATTATTCTGGGTGTTTCTTATTAGTAGTTTAACTAAGGAATAGCAGCTACTATAACTCTTTTACAAGTAAGTACTAGCTGCTATGCAAAGCTAAGGGTTTAAAATTGGAAATGAAACCGATTACATACGCGTTACAGTACCGCCAAATACAGTTTTTTCATCCATCTTCTTTGGATCACCATACACCAATACTTCACCACCAGCTTTTACACTAGCCTTTACGTAATCTGATGCGTAAATTTCTGCACGAGATCCTGCATTTACATTTATGGTAGAAAACTTGGTCTTGAACTCTTTACCTTCATAAATACCACCTGTATTTATAACTATGTCTTGCAAATTAGAGGAACCAATAGTAGATATGCTTCCACCGGTTACGGTTTTGATCAACATCTGTTCTACCTCGGCATTAATTACCAATTCCCCACCTTCTTGTGCTTTTAACTCAAGAATTTCCTGCTTTATAATTTCTTCAGAGGCAATACGCGCATCTTCGTTAACGTCTATTACAACAAGGTCTTCAGTATAGTATAGATCCACAAATGTGCGATATCCACTAAAAATCTTACCCAATTGCATTCGTATTTTAAGAACACCATCGTTATTAACAATGGCAACTTTATCTATATTCTCACCAGATATGACCGCTTTGTTCACATCAGATTTTATAAGCTTAACAGAAAGACCGTCAAAAGCTTTAACCTCTGAGAATTTAGTTAGGTCTTGTGTCATACTTGCGTCTTGGGCAAAACTAAATTGCAGCCCAAGAATACAAATGACAAGCAAAACGAACTTTTTCATAATGTACCTTTTTAGGTTATTTTGATAGTCAAAGACAAAATCCGTTCCAAAAAACTAATCACTACTCATGCTTCCCTATCAAAGAGAAATCTAAATGACGTTTTATTAAATCGGAATTCTTTACCATAACTACAACTTCATCACCCAATTGGTAGGTTTTCTTAGTCTTTTCTCCTACAATTGCGTACTCCTTTTCGTCAAAGGTATAATAATCATCCTTTATATCGCTGATCCTAACCATGCCCTCGCACTTGTTCTCTATAATCTCAACATAAATACCCCATTCGGTAACACCACTAATAACACCAACAAATTCTTGATTTTGGTGATCTTGCATGAACTTAATCTGCATGTATTTAATAGAATCCCTTTCTGCACTAGAAGCTAAATATTCCATATCTGAAGAATGCTTACATTTCTGTTCGTAAACTTCTTCTTTAACAGAGGCGCCGCCATCCAAATAATGTTGCAATAAACGATGTACCATTACATCTGGATATCTTCTAATTGGCGATGTAAAATGTGTATAGTAATCGAACGCCAAACCATAGTGACCAATATTCTGGGTAGTATAGATGGCCTTACTCATACTACGTATAGTAAGCGTATCTACTAAATTCTGTTCTTTCTTGCCTTTAACGTCGCTCAAAAGCTGATTTAAAGACGCGCTAATGGATTTTTTATCTTTAAAGTCCAACTTATGTCCGAACCTAGAAACAATGCTATTAAGGGCTATTAGTTTATCTTCATTAGGATCATCGTGAATACGATATACAAAAGTCTTTTTCGGTTTTTGTTTTCCTATAAATTCAGCAACTTTTCTGTTAGCCAACAACATAAACTCTTCAACTAATTTATTGGCATCTTTAGATTCTTTAAAGTAAACACCAACCGGCTCACTTTCTTCGTTTAAATTAAAACGTACTTCTACCTTATCAAAAGAAAGTGCACCTTCTTGCATACGTCTACTACGCATGATTTTAGCCATACGATCCATTTCTAAAGTAGCTTCAACTACATCTTCTTGAACGGTATAAGCATCTTCGCGGATAGATATATCCTTTGGTATACTACCTTCTTTGGTTTCTATAATATGCTGTGCTTCTTCATAAGCAAAACGCTCATTAGAATTTATAGCTGTTCTACCAAACCATTGATCCTTGATATTGGCATCCTTATCCATCTCAAAAATTGCAGAAAAGGTGTATTTCTCTTCGTTTGGTCTTAATGAACACGCATTGTTAGATAATACTTCTGGAAGCATAGGAACCACACGATCTACTAAATAAACAGAAGTAGCCCTTTCATAAGCCTCATCATCTAAAATAGTATCTGGAACTAAGTAATGAGAAACATCGGCAATGTGAATACCAATCTCATAATTACCGTTCTCAAGAACTACAAAAGAAAGTGCATCATCAAAATCCTTAGCATCTTTTGGGTCAATAGTAAAGGTCAATACATCTCGCATATCCCTTCTTTTTGCAATTTCTTCTTCTTTAATAGAAGTATCAAGAGTATCTGCAAAACGTTCTACTTCGGTAGGAAAATCGTAGGGAAGACCATACTCGGCCAAGATGGCGTGAATTTCGGTATTATGTTCTCCTGGTTTACCTAAAACCTCTATGATAGTTCCAGTAGGAGAATCATCTTTACTATCCCAACTATCTAATCTAACAATTACTTTATCGCCATCATTTGCTCCTTTTATTCCATCTTTTGGAACAAAGAAATCTGTATACATTCTAAAATCTGTAGGACGGACAAAAGCAAAAGTCTTTTGTATATCTACAATCCCAACAAATTCAGTCTTCTTACGTTCAACAATATTGGCAATCTCACCTTCTAGCTTCTTCCCTTTTCTTCTTGGGAAGATATATACCTCTACTATATCACCATGAAAAGCTTTGTTCACTTTATTAGCTTGTACAAAGACATCGTCATCCATACCTTCTATAACAACATAAGCATTACCACGGCCTGTAAGATCAACCTTACCTGTTTGGTATTTTTTAGTTGATTCCATGGCCATATAATTACCTCTGCCTTCTTCTTGTATTCTATTTTTTTCCTTAAGTTGCCCTAACCTTTTAATCAGTTGATTACGGTCTTGGGTATTATCTAAGCCTAATTTAGCGGCTATTTGCTTATAATTGAAACTCTTTTTAGGGTCTTTTTCCAACACGGTAAAGATTCCTTTTGTTATCTCGTTTGCTTTATGGTTACGAGCTTTCTTCTTGTTATTTGACATTAACTATTTTTAATTTATAGGGTAAATTACGAATTATAATTCATTACCCAGTTATTGACGAACCTTGACCTGAAAACAAGGTTATCAACAACTATATTATATATTTCTTTTTCTTTTAAATTTTAAAAATTAAAATGGTGATTATGATAGTGTGTTAATAAGGCTTATAAAATTATGTGGAAATAGTTGCTCTGAACGACTTAAAGAAGTTGTTGACAATCTTTACAATTATAATATAGCACAGAATCAGGGTAGTAACGTAATTATCAATATTCGTTGATAAACGATATCAACATAAATTATTTAATAAGTAAACGTAAATTTAATGTTAATTACTGGCAATAACATTTTAATAGCCCATTATAAAAAGAGTAAAAGTAAATTTCTCAATTAGAGATTAGTTTTGTAGAGTACTATTCAAGTGAGAAATCAAAATTTAAGATCTACTTTCTGTAGTAAGGTTATTAACATTATAAACACATTTTAACAATAACAAATTAACAATGAATACCTGTTTGAAGAAAACTAATGTTGTGACCACCATGTTTATTGTGGTGAAGTACTAGTATTCGTACCTTTGTGAACAATTAGAAGGTTTTATATAACAGTAAAACCGTATTCAAAAAAAGGTTTAAACAAGATTACGCATAATGAAAATAGCTATTGGAAATGATCACGCAGGTACGGATTACAAATTAGCCATAGTAGGTTTACTTAAATCTATGAATATAGAGGTTAATAATTATGGTACCGATGGAGCGGATAGTGTTGATTATGCAGATTTTGTTCATCCCGTAGCTTCAGATATTGATAAAGGCATTGTTGATTTTGGTATTATTATTTGCGGAAGCGGTAATGGAGCCTCAATGACCGCTAATAAACATCAGCAAGTGCGTTGTGCGCTTTGTTGGACCAAAGAGATTGTTCAATTAAGTAGAGAACATAATGATGCTAACATCTTAAGCTTACCAGCTAGGTTCATTTCTTTACCTCAAGCACTAGAAATGGTAAAGACTTTCTTAAATACTGATTTTGAAGGCGGTAGGCATGAAAGAAGAATAGAAAAAATTCCTTGTAAGTAAAAGTTCAAAGCTTTACTTTTAAATATAGTAGACTCTAATAAAGTCTTGCCAAACCAACCACTTCATAATACTTAACACTAGTTGTTCATAACTTGGGTATTCCTTGTTAAGAAGGCATTTTAGGTACCATTACATATTTAATAACGTATTAATTATTTTCCATATTAAATGGGGCATTCTCGCGAAGACCATTCTCATGGGCACAGTCACAACCATTCTAATTTAAGGGGTAGGAATTTAATTATATCCATCCTATTAAATATACTTATTACGGTAGCTCAGGTTATTGGTGGACTTGCTTCTGGCAGTCTTTCATTACTTTCGGATGCGCTTCATAATTTTAGTGATGTACTTTCGCTTATTGTTAGTTATATAGCTACTTTATTAGCTAAGAGACAAGCTTCTACCAATAAGACTTTTGGTTATAAACGTGCTGAAATCATAGCGGCTTTTGTAAACGCTGCTACACTAATAGTTGTAGCCGTTATATTGATAAAAGAAGCCTCGGTAAGGTTTCTTGAGCCGCAGAAGATAGAATCTGATGTGGTTATTTGGCTTTCCTTATTAGGTATTGTTGCCAACGGTTTTAGTGTACTCTTGCTTAAGAAAGATTCAAAGAGCAATATGAACATGAGATCTGCTTATCTGCACTTATTAACAGATATGTTAGCATCGGTAGCGGTACTCATAGGAGGCTTGTTAATGAAGTTCTATGAGGTGTATTGGATAGATGCAGCCTTAACCTTTGCCATTGCTATCTATCTTATTTTTGTAGGTTATGATTTATTAAAAGAAGCAACACGCGTACTCATGCTTTTTACGCCAAATACCATACAAGTACAGCAAATTGTAGATGAAGTAGATTTAATAGACGGTGTAAAGAATATTCACCATATACATATTTGGCAATTAAATGAGGATGAAGTGCACTTAGAGGCACACGTAGATTTCAATGAAGACATCAGGCTTTCGGAGTTTGACAACATTCTTCAGGAAATAGAGGAGGTCGTTTATCACAAATTCGGTATCAATCACGTTACTATACAACCAGAACACGGGAAAAGCGACAGTAAGCAAATAATTGTACAAGATTGATATTATGAAAATAACGGTAAAATCATTTGGAGCGCTCACAGCAGCAGAGTTATACGACATATTGAGAATTAGATCAGAAGTTTTTGTCGTAGAACAAGAATGTATTTACCAAGATGTAGATGGTAAGGACCAAATAGCATTACACGTTATAGGGACTAGAAAAGGTGAATTAGTAGCTTATACCCGAATATTTAAACCAGGAGATTATTTTGAAGAAGCAAGTATTGGAAGGGTAGTGGTGAACCCTACTGAAAGAAAGTATGGCTACGGAAAAGAAATTATGAGAGCCTCTATCACTGCAATAGAAAAGCATTTTAAAGTAGATGTTATTAAGTTATCTGCTCAGTTATATTTAGAACGCTTTTATCATACGCTTGGTTTTGACCAAGTAGGAGATGGTTATTTAGAAGATGGCATACCACATATAGGTATGGTTAGAAAAAAATAAGGTCCGCAATTGCGGACCTTATTTTTTATATATAGTTACGTGTAATTAAATGCGAATAGGTTCTTTGTTCGTAAGGTTAATATCTTCCAACATATTATCGGTAAACTTATAATGACCTTTAGTGGTTATAATACGAAACCGGTTAGAGTTCATTCTACTTAAAGTATCCAAGAAAAGCCACTTCGTTTTAAGAAGTCTAGGTTTAGATGATTTAAGGCTTATTTCAAAGTAATATTTCCTTCCATTTTTAAGCGCAACAATATCTGGGGTTATCTTAAAATCGGTACCTTTTCTAACGTACGATTTTGGAGTTACATACCCGTCAATATCCGCCTTAATTTCTTCGAAGCCGGTGGCCTCTAGATGGTGAATTGACTTCTCTAAAAATTCCTTGTTTTCTGACTTTTCCGTTGTTACCATAACGGAGAAGATAGTAAAACTTAATGCAACAACAAACTTTTGAACGTTGATTAACAGCATTTTAAGAACTAAAATCAGGGTTATTCAATACAATCTAAAAGATGGTAAAAACAGACCAATCGGTTTGTTGGTTATGTATTGGTTCAGTAAATGGACCTTCCTTTGAGCGATAAAATACCAATTTCAATCGCTGTAAGTGCATAATAGTCAAGATTCTTAGGGTTATAGGAATTTTACAAACCAATTGGTTTGTAAAATTGATTAAGCTAACCTTTTCGCAACTCCTGTTTCTTCTAGAAAATCTAGTTTCAAAATAAGGTTCAAAGGTTTTTCAGCTTTGTTTTTGGTAGAAGCAAAGAGATATCCTTCACTTCTGTGGTGAAGTTCATCAATTTTTATTTTGCCATGAGTACGCTGTTCAGGCAAAATATACTTTTTTAAAGCCGATAATGTTATAGCGCGTTCCGTTAAAAGGTCCAGTAATTTTTGGCGATTTACCAAGGTGATTTTACAGGAAGTAAATGTGTTTGGATCATCTGCATAAATCGAAGTTATTAACGCATAGAATTCTGTTTTTTTTGAGGTATCAAATAGCCAACCTTCTTTTAAAATACCCTTCTTTTCATAACTGAGTTCAAAGGCAAAAGTGGGTAAGTTTTCGTTTATATAATCCAGTTGTGCTTTTTCATCTATATAGAATTTTTTTCCATTCGTTTTATGAATAAAAATCAAATCTATACCGGCCAATTGCTTTGGCATTTCGGATACCCGCTCAAAGGTATAATGCTTCAAATACTGTTTATAATAACGGTCTAATAAAACGCAAAGCTCCTGTTCCCTTTCTAAATCTGACTTAAAATTACTTTTAAGGGGCATATTACATTTGTTAGTATGAAGTTTAAAGAGCTAAACTTCAATTTTATCGGCCAGTGCCTTGCCAATTCTTTCAACAACGCCAACAACTAAGGCATTACCCATAAAAAAGGCCCGTTTGGTATCGCTTACACCTTCTAATAACGTATGATTATCAGGAAACATATTTAAACGCTCTAATTCAACAGGGGTTAAACGCCTTAATCCTTTTTTAGTCTGCACCACATGCTTAAATCTAGATGGAGACTTTCCGCCTTCGCCGGTTATAATAGTTCTTGAAGCATTATCTAATGCATCGGGAAAAATCATTCCACCTTCACTATAATTATAAGTGAAACCTGTTTTAGCCGTTCGAACTTCTTTTTTTGCACCTTTTAAATATTCCCATTTATGGAAATCTTCTTCGGGAATATAAAATGCTGATGTTACTTCTCCGTTTTGAAGCACATCTCCTAAAACGGTTCGTTTACCATCATAACTGGCTTGGGTTTTTACCGTAAAAACTTTTCCGTTTATGAAAACACCTGAATTCTGAAAAGGAGAAAGCTTTTCGCCTAGGTTGAAGTTTTCTGAGATATGCACCAAATCGTCCTTAATTTCAAAAGAAGTTGGTTTTTGAGTGGTTTGCTGCACAGGAAAAGCCGAAGCAATTGTTCCTTCCGAAAGAACCCAATTTGACGGACTGGACTTTTTAAGTGCTTTATAAAGTAATGTAGACTTGTGATATCCTAAGAAAAATATTCGTCTACGTCTTTGGGGCATTCCATATTCTGCCGCATTAATAACACGCCATTCAACTGCATAACCTAAGTCATCAAGACTTTTCAACATAATGGCAAAATCACGTCCGCGCTGGGCAGAGGGTGATTTTAGCAAACGGTCTACATTTTCAAGAAATAGATATTTGGGAGGATTTTTCTTTTCCGATAAAATTCGGTGAATACTCCACCAGAGCACCCCTTTTTTACCAATCAAGCCTTTGGAGTTCTGTAAAGTGGTCGCCACGGAGTAATCTTGACAAGGAAATCCGCCTACGAGCACATCGCCATCGGGAATAACTTCCGTAGAAACTTCAGATATGTCTTCATTACAATGGTTTTCTTTACCAAAGCGCTCCTCGTAAACGATAGAAGCATGTTGCGCTTTTGTAGAAGGTTCCCATTGGTTACTCCAGACTACCTCATATTGTCCGGTTTTTTCTAGTCCGAGGCGAAATCCTCCGACTCCTGCAAAAAGTTCTATTGCCTTGAGTTTGCTCATTTGCGATAAAATTACATAATTTCACTAAAGCAAAGTAAACATGATAATAGATTTAAGAATGAAGAGATATAAGATAGTAGGTTTGCTCACTGGTTTTTTAGTGTTGTTTTTAGGTTCCTGTACCGAAAAAAGTAAAAAGGAAGCAAAGCTTTTAGAGACTATTACTCAGATACGAAAAGAATATGCTCCGGATAAAAGAACAGCTCTTTTTGATGTGCATACCTATATAAATACCAAAAAGTATATTTTAAGAGGAGAGACTAATATGCCTGAGGCTGCCAATGCATTAGAGGCTAAATTGGATAATCTAGATATTAAGTATACCAGTGAAATAGAAATATTACCCTCAAAATCATTGGATGGTAAAACCCAGGCCGTTATTAATATTTCGGTAGCAAACCTTAGGAGTAATCCAAAGCATTCTGCAGAGTTGGCAACACAGGCTACATTAGGCACACCGGTAAAAGTGTATAAGAAAGAGGAGGATTGGTACTATATTCAAACACCAGATAATTATTTGTCTTGGGTAGATGCAGGAGGCATTGTTTTGATGGATGACAACCAAGCTCAAAAATGGAAAAGCACTGCTAAACTCATTTATACCCAAACAGCGGGATATTCGTATCAAGATGCTGAAGTTGGACAGCGGGTGTCCGATTTGGTTGCTGGTGATATTTTAGAATTGAAAGGTGAGACCGAAGAATTTTTTGAAGTGCAATACCCAGATGGTAGAAAGGCCTTTGTGAGCAAAGAAGAGTCGGAACCGTATGAAGGTTGGTTAGAGAAATTGGATCCAAGCCAAGAGAGCCTTGTAGCGACTTCAAAAACGCTTATGGGAGTTCCATATTTATGGGGAGGAACCTCAACCAAAGGAATGGACTGTAGCGGATTTACTAAAACTATATTTTTCCTTAACGGAATGGTCATTCCCAGAGATGCCTCACAACAAGTACATACGGGCAAAGCCATTGATTCCGTAAAAAACTTTGATAAGCTCCAAAAGGGCGATTTATTGTTCTTTGGAAGAGAAGCAACGGATTCTAGCACAGAAAAAGTGGTACATGTTGGTATGTGGATCGGTAATAATGAATTCATTCACGCCTCAGAGATGGTACGCATAAGCAGTATGGACAAAA
Organism: Zobellia barbeyronii; assembly: GCF_018603515.1. GTDB lineage: Bacteria > Bacteroidota > Bacteroidia > Flavobacteriales > Flavobacteriaceae > Zobellia > Zobellia barbeyronii. The sequence goes on along the minus strand of NZ_JACATN010000001.1, from coordinate 840,479 downwards.
ATGCCGGTAATTATGACGAGCATAACCATAACCGTTATTTGCGCTCAAAACGCATCTTAAAGGAAAATGACGATGCTTTTATCAGCTTGGTTAAAAACCCTGTTTTTAAGGATTAGGCTATAGTTATTAGGGAAATGACAGTAGAAACCTAAAAATACCGCTGCAATATTTCCGTAACCGAAGCTTTATAAGAATTTCCAAAAAGGTTTAAATGCACTAAGAGATAGTAAAGTTGATAGATATCAGTTCGTTCTTTTTCATTACCAATTGGTGCAAAATGTTCTTGATAGGCTTTATAGAAAGAAGCGCCAAAACCTCCAAAGAGCCGGGTCATGGCCAGATCTACTTCATGATGGCCAAAATACACCGCTGGGTCTATTAAATAAGGGGTGCCGTTTTCTGATATAAGGTGATTTCCGCTCCATAAATCGCCATGTAATAAAGATGGTTTTGTGTTGGGAAATAGATTTTTACAAGTTGTTAAAAGCTGGTTTTCGGAAGGAATTTGGTTATCATTCAGTCTGCCAGTATCTTTTGCTAGCTGCAATTGGGGAACAAGTCGTTCTTGCACATAAAATTCAGCCCATTGTGTGTTATTGGAATTGGATTGCTCAAGATTGCCAATATAGTTGTCGGAAGAAAACCCAAATTTATCTTGTGTAGTATTATGGTGCAACGCGGCCAATTGATGACCCAAAAGTTCATAGTCGGTTTCTGTGGGGCGTTTGGGTTCAATATAATCCATCACTAAAAAGCCACCCTTTTCTAAAGGTTCACACAACAAAATATTCGGTACGCTTATGGTTTTGGATTGGGCAATAGCCTGCAAGCCTATTTTTTCGGCTTTAAACAGTTCATACCCGTTTTCCCCATGATTAATTTTACAAAAAAAACGTTCCGTTTCGGTCTCCAGCAAGTAGGCTTCGGAAATATCACCCCCAGAAACAGATTGAATACGCTCAATTTTTACACAGAGTAAATACGCAATATGTTCCTTGAGGTTCTTGTTCATTTTACTTACTACTTAATATTTTTTACATTTTTACCAATTCAACTCTACTGTTTCATTGGGTTTTAAAGTAACCTCTTTTTGTTTTGTGCCGTGTTTTAAAACGGTAGTTCCTCCGGTAATGGAATATATTTTTACTTTGGTCGGAATTTTATTGCTCCAAGTAATGGCAATTTCAAAATTTCCACGGGCTTTTAGACCTTCAACTGAACCATTGGCCCACACATCTGGCAAAGCAGGTAAAAGCTGAATCTCTTTCAAAGAGGACTGCACCAACATTTCTACTACTGCAGCGGCACCACCAAAATTTCCGTCAATTTGGAAAGGTGGGTGTGCATCAAATAAGTTGGGATACGTTCCGCCTCCTTTTTCATAAGAAGCTTGTACACCATCTGGTGCAACGTAGCGTAGCAGTTCACGATATTGTTTATAAGCACGGTTTCCATCTAATAATCTAGCCCAAAGATTTATACGCCATCCTTTTGACCATCCTGTAGTTTCATCGCCCTTAATGTTCAAGGTTTTTCTGGTAGCATCCGCTAATTCTGGTGTCTTTTCCGGACTGATATGATGCCCTGGGTATAAACCGTACAAGTGCGATTGATGACGATGCTTTGGGTCTACGTCTTCCCAATCATGGTACCATTCCTGTAAATTTCCTTTTTTTCCTACTTGGTACGGATATAGTTTGGCAAGAGCCTTTTCTAGTTGAGCTCTGAACTCCACATCGGTTTTTAAGGTTTCTGATGCTGCTATGGTCTGTTGAAAGCATTCCCTGATTATGGCAAGGTCTGCTGAGGAACCGTACAAGGTTGCACCTTGATATCCGTCTGGAGTAATAAACTTATTTTCTGGCGATGTTCCCGGTGAAGTAACCAAGTTTCCATTTTTATCTTCCACCAACCATTCTAAACAAAATTCTGCGGCTCCTTTCAGTAGGGGATAGGCTCTATTTTTTAGAAAATCCAAATCTTGAGAAAAAGTATAGTGTTCCCATAAATGAGAGCTTAACCACGTTCCGCCCATATTCCAGTTGGCCCAATTGATTCCACCTTGGCCAAAATCGCCCACAGGGTTGCTCATTGCCCAAATATCCGAATTATGGCATGCGGCCCATCCGCCGGCACCGTAAAAGGTTTTGGCTGTTGTTTTTCCGGTTTTGGCTATATTTTCTATAAAGCCTAACATAGGCTGGTGCATTTCAGAAAGATTGGCATTCTCTGCTAGCCAATAATTTTCTTCGGCATTAATGTTTAAAGTGTAATTGCTACTCCAAGGCGGTCTTATGTACGGGTTCCAAATTCCTTGTAAATTGGCAGGCACATTTGGTGTTCTTGAACTAGAAATTAATAAATACCGCCCATATTGAAAGTAGAGCACTTCTAGGTTTTTATCTTCTTCCCCTTTTGCATAGCGTTTTAATCGTTCGTCCGTAGACAGGTCTTCTGCAGTAGTTTTTCCAAGGTCTAAATGCACTCGGTTAAAATATTTTTGATGGTCTTTAAGATGATTTTCCAATATGGTATCAAAAGATTTTGAGCTTGCTTTTGATAGTTGTGAGGTAGCAATTGCTTTATGGTCTGCACCTTCCGTAGCGGGGTTCTTATCAAATCCGTTGAAGCTAGTGGCCATTGAAATATAGATAACAGCTTCCGTAGCATTTTTTAGGGTGACCGATTTGTCTGTGCTTTCCAATTCTCCGTCCGTATTCTGTATTTTAAAAAGTGACGTAAAGCGCATTCCTCTATTTGGGTTAAACTGAACTGGGTTTGGTATTTTTCCGCGATAACTTGGCTCTACGTGATAAGGGGCATAACCGCTTACTTCTAAAGTAGATTCGTTACTGGTAACCTCATATTTAAGCAAACTTTTAAATTCAATATTAAAATTAAGTGCTCCTTTTTTACTGCTCTTTAGGCGAATGACCATGGCTTGCTCATCATAAGAAATAAGATACTCACGAGTAAAAGTGATGCCATCTACTTCGTACGTTACCGTAGAGAGTGCTTTTTCTAGCTCAAGCTGGCGGTGGTAGGATATTGGTTTGTTCTTATGTTCAAAATTCAGGTATACAGTACCTAAAGGCATGTACGATTGGGAGAAGCTTCCCTGTAATTTCGTTTGCAAAGAATCTGCAAGTTTGTAATTTTCGTTTTTTAGCGCTTCGCGGATTTCAGGAACATTTTTATAAGCTTCTGGACTCATATTTGGGTCTACGGGTTCGCCGCTCCAAAGTGTAGCATCGTTTAAATAAATAGAATCGGTAGCAACACCCCCAAAAATTGATGCTCCGCCTTTTCCATTGCCCAAAACCAAGGTTTCCTCAAAATGTTCTGCCGGCCTGTCAAACCAAAGGGCATTTGAAGATTGCGAAGAAAGAAGGTTTACTGAGGCCAACGTAAACAAAACAGGTAGTACAAATGCTTTTTTTAGCAAACTAATGAACGGCTTTATCATGAAAATAGAGGTATGTAAAATTAGACGGTAGCAAGATAGCAGCAATTAGTAAACGACAATGGTATTATTTTTTCTAAATTAGGGCAAATTTCAACCTAAAAGCCCCTATTTATCAAGTTAGGACGAAAAACGACCAAAAGAATAAATTCTTAATCTTATCCAACCAGCCTATGTCTCAACTAGCCGATAATGTCTCAAAGCGTCTCTTTTCCTTAGATGTTTTTAGAGGACTAACTATGTTTTTACTCATTGCCGAGGCGGCAGGTTTTCACCATAACTTTTCAGAACTAACGGAAGGAACGGCATTCTCGGGTCTTGCACATCAATTGCATCACCACCCGTGGAACGGACTCCGGTTTTGGGATTTAATCCAACCGTTTTTTATGTTCATTGTTGGGGTGGCCATGCCTTTTTCTTTACGGAAACGTTTGGCATCAGGAGATAAAAAAGGGGTGACCAAACACATTTTACGTAGATGCTTTTTGTTGTTCGCTTTTGGTGTTTTATTGCATTGTGTGTATAGTCACGCGCTGGTTTGGGAACTTTGGAACGTACTGGTACAATTGGCCTTCACCATTTTAATTGCCTATGCGGTAATGAGTCTTCCTAATAAAATACAGATTGGTATATCTTTAGGATTGCTGGTTCTAATCGAAATTTTGTATCGAGCTTATAATCCTGAAGCCCCCTATGCGCAGAACCATGAGAGTTTTGGTTCATATATAGATATGTTGGTCATGGGTCAAGTGAATGACGGGTACTGGGTGTTCGTAAACTTTATCCCAACTGCAGCTCATACAATCTGGGGTGTAGTCTGTGGAAAGGTTTTATTATCACATATGTCTTCTGCCGAAAAAATAAAACCATTTCTTATTTGGGGAACGGCTTTGGTAATTCTTGGGTTTGCAATGGATTTTGCAGGTATTACACCTATAGTTAAACGTATTGCTACAAGCTCTTTCACTTTGGCATCAGGAGGCTTGGCTATTCTTACATTAACACTTTTCTATTGGCTTATTGATATAAAAGGATATCAAAAGAACTGGCTTAAGGTTTTCTCTGTAGTCGGCACGAATTCAATATTCATTTATCTATTTGCCGAAACCGTCGGTGCTCAGTGGTTTCAAGGGTTTGGTCTTATCTGGACGGAGGGCTTGCTGGCTCCCATGGGTATTTCAGAAAAAGTAATCATGGTCATCAATGCTTTCTTTGTACTGTACATCTTTTGGTACATTACCTACTTTTTAGACAAGCATAAGGTGTACTTTAAAGTATAAAACTCATATCTCAATTATAATTTTACTCAACACGAATACTATGAATAGTACTAAAATTGCTCTCTTTATCTCTTCTATTGCCCTTATGGCTTGTAATTCTACCAAGCCAACCGTTGCCGAAGCCGGCTGGGAGGATATGTTTAATGGTAAGAACTTAGATGGATGGACCACTAAAATCCATCATTATGAAACTGGCGATAATTTTGGAGACACTTTTCGCGCAGAAGATGGTATGATTAAAGTGCGCTACGATAAATACGAAGGGGACTTTAACGACAGGTTTGGCCACTTGTATTTTGATAGGCCTTATTCTAGTTTTCATCTTTCTATGGAATATAGATTTGTTGGGGATTTACATCCGGGAGCACCCGTTTTTACCGAAATGAATAGTGGTGTTATGTACCATTCGCAAGACCCAAGAACGATGTTGAAAGAACAGAACTGGCCTATATCCGTAGAAATGCAATTTTTAGGAGGTATTAATGAAGGCGAAGCAAGACCAACGGGTAACATGTGTTCTCCGGGAACTGAGATTGTTTATAATGGAAAAATATACCCAAGTCACTGTTTAAGCTCTTCATCTAAAACCTACTATGGAGACCAATGGGTAAAAGCAGAATTGATTGTAAGAGGAGATTCTTTGGTAACACAAATTATAAATGGTGAAGTAGTTTTAGAATACACCAAACCACAAATTGGTGGTGGTACGGTAGTTGGTTTTGACCCTAAGGTTAAGCAAGACGGAAAACTATTAAAAGAAGGCATGATTGCTTTACAGAGCGAAGGACAGCCTATAGATTTTAGGAATGTAAAAATCAAAAACTTAAAGCCTTAATTCAAAAGGCTATTTTTCATAAAGTTCAAGAGGAAGGTCATCCGGGTCTGCAAAAAAAGTAAATTTCCGGCCCGTAAATTCGTCAGTTCTAATCGGTTCTACGGAAATGCCTTTATCCATAAGTCTTTGCCTTTCTAAGGTTACGTCGTCTACTTCAAAAGCTAAATGGCGTAAACCTTGCGCTTCGGGTCTAGAAGGGCGTTGAGGTGGATTAGGAAACGAGAATAGCTCAATTATGTATTCTCCATTAAGGGCAAGGTCTAGTTTATAAGATTGTCGTTCTTCCCTGAACACTTCTGTCATAATATCTAGACCTAAAATGTCAACATAAAAATGTTTGGACTTTTTATAGTCAGAGCATATAATAGCAATATGATGTACTTTGTTGAAGGCCATAGCTAATGGTGATAGTTCTTATTTTAAGATACCCCAATATTTAGTTTCGTTGCTAAGAAGTTCGGTAGCAGCTAAAATTGCATCATCATTTTTTAAGTAATAATCATACAACCCTTCACGATAGAAATAACGCTTCACGATTTCATCTTGAAGCTTACTTTTAATTTCGCGTTGGTAATCGTCTAAAGCAACAATTTTACTTTTTTCGATATCTAACAATAACGTTTTAAAGTCATTTTCTATAGCATCATTAAAAATAACCTCTTCACGGTTGGTCATGGCCGCTCTTAAAGTTTTTTCAGTTTTGGTCTCGTATGAGAAGTCGCTTTTGGAAACAAAGGTTTTAAAATCTGCATAATCCTTATCGGAAAATTTAAATTTAGCCACGTCATCCATTTGGTGCTTGTAGAAGTAATTGGTAGCGTAATCAAAAATAACATTGTTGTTCAATAGGGCAGTAGTAAGTTCATTTGCTTTGGTAGAAGCAACCTCAATATCTGGCAAAACACCACCACCATCTTGCACTTTACGACCATTACGGGTAGTAAAGTCCTTAAAAGCACTCTTTTTAACAGCGTTATTGTCTTCATCTCGGTTCCAGTAGTCCAAAGACTGTATGCATCTACCAGAAGGCGTGTAATAGCGGCTTATAGTAACTTTTAGCTGCGTACCATAAGTTAGCTTCAACGGGCGTTGTACTAATCCCTTCCCGAAGCTACGTGCACCCATAATTACTGCACGGTCTAAATCTTGTAATCCTCCGGATACAATCTCACTTGCCGAAGCACTGCTTCCGTTTACCAAAACCACTAGCGGGATTTGAGTATCTACTGGTTTGTTTTTGGTCTTGTACTCAGAATTGAATTTTTTGACCTTTGATTTGGTAGTTACGATCAACTCCCCTTTATCAATAAAAAGGTTAGTGACATTTATCGCTTCCGAAAGCAGGCCACCAGGATTGTCTCTTAAATCCAATACAATCTTTTCAGCGCCTTTTCCTTTAAGATCAATAAGGGCTTCTTTTGTTTGGGCAGAGGCTTTTGCATTAAACCTAGACAAAACAATATACCCTGTCTTGTCATCTATCATTTTATAAAACGGTACAGCATCAACTTCTACAGCTGCACGGGTAATGGTGGCTATTTTTGTTTCGCCCTGTCTGTTATATGTAACTTCAACAGCGGTATTATTGGCTCCTTTTAGGAGTTCACTAGCGTTATTGTCAAAGTCGGAAACACTAATAGCACCTATTTTAATAATCTCATCGCCAGCTTTAAGACCAGCTTTGTCTGCGGGATAATCTTTGTAAGGTTCAATAATTAATAACTTGTCCTTGAATGATCGTACCAATGCACCAATACCGGAATACTCTCCAGCATTGTTAATACGATAGGTTTCTACGTCTTGCTCGTTTAAAAATTTGGTATAAGGATCAAGGTCATCTAGCATATTCTTAATGGCGGTATCCATAAGTTCTGCCGGGTTAGTTTCATCTACGTAGTTCATGTTCAATTCCTTGAACAGGGTAGTAAAGATTTCTATTTGCTTGGCAATTTCGAAAAAATCGCTTTTAACGAAACTACTACCTGCCACCAAAATGACTATTGCAAAGGCTGGAATCAATATTTTTTTGCCTAGCATCTTTTTCATTTGTTCTCTAATTTGATGGTTTTTTGGTCGCGGACCAATCTTATATTTTTAATTCTAACTACCGGAACCTGGAGTGTTTTTGCTTAAAAAACGCCTCATAACGTCTTTCATGGCTTTTTCAACATTGTTTTGGGACGGCATCTCTCTACCAAGGTATAAAAATAGAAACGCAAAAGAGCCTTCACTATTGTTAAAAACTAGGTGTTTGTTAAGTCTATAACTTTCTCGCATAAGACGCTTGATGCGATTTCTTTTTACAGCACTTTTAAAATTCTTTTTAGGAACCGCCACACCGGTTTTTATACGGGTGTCTTCTATAAAGTCAGTAGGAAGATAAATAAGTTTTATAGGAAATGCAGAAACAGGCTTCCCCTCAGCAAACAACTGCTCAATAAGCTTTTTGCTTTTCAGCTTTTCTTTTTTCGGGAAAGTGAAGTCGGCCATAAAGGTATTTTAAAAAATTGCCCCCGTTCTACGGGGGCAATTGCAAATCTAATCATTGAATAAAATATAACGACTTTTCGTTGTCAATTACTTTGTATTCTGCCAAACATTATCCTCTTGGTTAATATCGGCCATAAGTTGAGAAGGGTCTAGTACTACTGCTTTAATACTAGCAATTGGCTTACTAATTGTAAAGCTGTAGTTAGATTGTGCCCAAGGCCAATCTTCTAATACCGTTCGGTTTATTTGTGGATAAGGATTTTCTTTTTCGCCTCGCATCATTCGTAATGGGGCGTAAAATGTCTCTTTTGTATCATCTGCATAGATCACTAAAATATCTAGAGGCATTGGCATATTTCCTGTACGCACCATAGAAACCTCGGTTTTACCAGCATTATCCTTAACCTCGGTAATACCGTAATCTATAGTGTTCGTAGTTTGGGTCCAATCTGTTAAATACCAATCTAATTCCATTCCCGATACCTTTTCGGCAGTACGTTTGATATCGTTGGGAACAGGATGCTTAAACTTGAAATCTTCATAGTACTTACGAATGGTCTCCATTAGCTTGTCCTGACCGATGATATAACCAAGTTGAGACAAGAATATAGAACCTTTGCTATAGGCAGCAATACCATAGGCAAAATTAAGGTCATAACGATCTGCATGGGTCGTTTGAGGTTGCTCCTTACCAGAATTAACCAAATTGTAATAGCCTTTGTAGGTACCTTCAAAAGGATTTTCCTTGTTCTCTCCCATTACTTCGTTCATAGCTAACGTAGAGATAAAGGTTGTAAATCCTTCATCCATCCATTCATGCTTGGATTCGTTGGTAGCTAAAATATGTTGAAACCAAGAATGCGCCAATTCGTGTGCAGTTACACCGGCCAGGCTTCCAAACTTGCGTTCTCCTGTAATTAAAGTTGCCATGGCATATTCCATACCACCATCACCTCCTTGAATAACAGAATATTGCTCGTAAGGGTACTCCCCAATGTTCTTACTAAAGAACTTCATAAACTCAGCAGTCTTAGGCTGAAGCTTCTTCCAGTTATCTAAAATATCCTTATTGTCTTTGTATAGGAAGTGGAGCATAGGTCCATTCTCAACTTGGAAAGTATCGTGGATATATTCAGGATCGGCTGCCCACATAAAATCATGAACCATTGGTGCTTTAAAGTGCCAAGTAAGGGTTTTTCCTTTTTGTTTTTTCACTTTGGTGCCCGGTGCTTCGTACCCATGACCAATCTCTTGAGGGTTTTGAAGATAGCCAGAGCCTCCAACTACATAATCCTTGTCTATAGTAAGCTTTACATCAAAATCACCCCACACGCCTTGAAATTCACGTGCAATGTATGGATCAGCATGCCAGCCTTCAAAATCGTATTCGGCTAATTTTGGATACCATTGGCTCATAGATAGGGCAACGCCTTCGGCGCTGTTTCTACCAGAACGACGCACTTGAACAGGAACCTGACCTTTAAATTCCATTTCAAAGGTGGTTTTCCCACCTGGAGGAATCGGTTTTGCCAATTCGACTACCAAAATGGTTTCTTCTTCAACAAAATTTACTTTAGCGCCATCTTGCGTAAGTGACGTAGCATGCAGATAACCGATTTCGTTTTCTTTCAAAGCAGCAATACGGCTGTTCTTTTCTTCATCGGTCATTCTACCATCTGGATCAGGAATGCTTTGTAAGCGCATATCCATTTCGCTACCTGGTTGAAAGGCGTTGAAAAATAAGTGATAGTAAACGCGAGTAAGCTCGTCGGGAGAATTGTTTGTATAAACTAGTTTTTGAGTACCCGTGTACAGAAAGTCATCTACGTTCATATCAACCTCCATGTGGTAATCCACATGTTGTTGCCAGTATGAACTATTTTGCGCAACCACCGTCTGGCCCAATAGGAACATTACGGCGGCAATTCCTTTAAAAAAATACTTCATGGTATATTATAGTTTTATTTTACCGGTAGATACGTTGTCTGCCATGATAAGTGCATTGTAAGCATTTACAATTTTTCCCGAGGTTGAAACTTCATCCAAGGTGGCCGTTTTAGCAGCATCACCACTTAAAATTACTTTTGTTGTTGGTGCAAGACCAGACTCCATAATGATATGCTTTACTTGAGAAGCGGTCAATTTTGGATAGTAAGAACGAATTAAAGCAGCAACACCGGCAACAGCAGGAGAAGCCATTGAAGTACCTCCTTGAAATTCATATTCGTTACCTGGCATTGATGAATATATTTCATCACCTGGAGCAAAAACATCAACGTTTACATCACCATAGTTAGAGAAAGAAGCAACCATTTGAGAACCGTATTTAGATGATAATGCACCTACTGTAAGAACATTGTCCGCAATTTCAGGACCGTTGTCTACTTGGTCATTTGGAAAGTTAGGGTTGGCAGGGTTATCTAAATCTGCACCTTCATTACCTGCTGCATGTACAAAAAGAACATCTTTATCTGCTGCATATTTAATGGCATCATAAACCCATTTAGCTTCAGGAGAAAAAGATTTCCCGAAACTACCGTTTATAACTTTGGCTCCGTTATCTACTGCATAGCGAATACCTAAAGCAATGTCTTTATCATATTCATCACCGTTAGGAACGGCACGTATACTCATAATTGCAACGTTATTGGCAACACCATTTGCGCCTATACCATTATTACGTTTTGCACCTATAATACCAGCAACGTGTGTACCATGGCTTTCATCTTCTTGACGATTCTGTGGGTTTCCGTTACCGTAACCAAGGTCATTAATGTCATAAGGATCATCTCCTACTTCTTTACGACCATTAAAATCTACATTGTAGTTGTAGTTCAATTGATCAGAGAAATGTTTGATGCCCGCTTCAACTTGTTCTAGAACCACAGGAATTGAGTCTTCGTAACTCAACATCTGAGATAAAATGGCAATATTTTGCTGCATAGCGGCATCTGTTGTTTCGATTCCTGCTAAGTCTTCTGCAGTGTAAAGGTCTTTTCCTAATTCCTTTTTAACGGCATCATCGGCATTCTTAACAGTTTGAAAAATTTGCTCGTACTGTTGTTTTTGTTGACTCGCTGTCTGGTATTCCGTATCAACCTTTGTTTTGGCTCTTGCCTGTAATTTAGCATCGCCTAACTTTAATCTTACAATACGGGTAGCTTCTAGCTGCTCGTTATACGATTCGCCTAAAAAGTTGTATCCGTGAATATCATCTACATAACCATTCTTGTCATTGTCTATACCATCACCTGCTTTTTCAGCTTTATTTGTCCAGATTACATCGGCTAAATCTTCATGCTTTAAATCCATACCAGAATCAAGAACGGCAACAATAACCGTTTCACCCTTTCTGTTCTTAATAATTTCAGAATAAGCCTTATCAACGCTCATACCAGGAATAGTATCGGAAACAAGGTCTAAATGACCCCAATTCTTTTTCTGGGCATCGGTTAAATCGGATATTTTTAAAGGAGTAGTATCAATACTTTCAATTGGAGTAGATACTAACGCTGTAGAGCCACAACCCATAAGAACAAGGGCGGCAGATAAACCTAATAAAGGTTTTGAAAAAAATGAAGTCATATAATTGAATTGAGTTTAGTGTTTGTTTTTTGCTATAAAACTAGAGAAGGTAACTTGTTAAAAAGAGGCTTTATTTGCCCGTGAACCAACTTAGTAGTTTAACATAAATGGCTGCAAAGGTAAGATTTGGCACAATTTTTTAACCAAATCATAATGTTTTTATGATTTTTTTATCGGAAAATGGTTTGATATTTCTAAGAATTAGAACAAAACCACAACCATTTTTATACTGTTGAAGCTATTTGTTTTTAGTATGATGAATTTTCCAAGCCTTAGACTCTAGGAAAATATATTATCATCCCTAATATCATAAAATACGGATAAAAATGTGATTTCGTATACGATATAATATTTCCTTTTACCCTCTTTTTTTAATTGAACGACCAAATTGCTTCAATTAAAAACTTGATCAAAGGTGTAGATTTTATTTAATCTCACTCCTTTTTCGGTTTGTTTAAGAGTACATAGCTGATTGTGTGCATCATGCTCAAAAAACAGTATATATTCTTCTTGAACAGCTCTGTTTAGAAACAGTTCTTTTTCTGCGAGGGTTAAAAGAGGTCTGGTATCATAGCCCATTACATAAGGCAGAGGAATATGTCCTACGGTGGGTAATAAATCGGCCATAAATACCAATTGTTTTCCTTTATATGAAATCTGAGGCAACATCTGCTTGTCCGTATGGCCATCTACAAAGTGAAATCCAAAACCTAATTCTGATTCACTCTGGAACTTGTCCGATGTTCTTTCAATGAATTTTAATTGTCCGCTTTCTTGCATCGGTAGAAGGTTTTCCTTCAAAAAGGAAGCTTTTTCACGTGCATTGGGTTCTGTAGCCCATTTCCAGTGGTCTTCGTTCGTCCAAAACGTAGCATTTTTGAATGCGGGTTCATAGCCGGTTCTGTCTTTGTTCCATTGAATACATCCTCCGCAATGGTCAAAATGCAGGTGTGTTAAGAAGACATCCGTAATATCATCCCGATGAAAACCCAATTTCTTAAGAGAGCTATCAATAGAATGGTTTCCCCAAAGGTTGTAATAGCCAAAAAATTTATCGGGCTGTTTGTTGCCCATTCCTGTATCAATCAAAATAAGCCTATTACCATCTTCAATAAGCAGACTGCGAGCGGCAATATCTATTTGATTGTTGACATCTGCGGGGTTCGTACGTTGCCAAATGGCTTTTGGTACTACGCCGAACATAGCACCACCATCTAGTTTAAAATTTCCTGTTTCTATGGGGTATAGTTTCATCTAGATAAATTAAGAATAACAAAGTATTAAAAGCACTATAGATATTTGAACGATAGCTATTTATTGGGTTTTTTTTAACAAATACAGATCAATTTTTGTTGTTTTTTAGCCATTGCTCTCGTTGAGTTTTTGTAGCGCAAATAAGTTGGGTTTTTACGAAAAAACTCACTTTGAGTTTATGTGATTTTTAATTTGGAAACCTATGGAAGAATTTTTAAATCATTTGAGTGAACACTTCAGGTTGCCACTGGACAACCCTGTTTTAATATTTTCCCTAATTCTTTTTATCATACTTCTGGCGCCCATATTGCTGAGCAAGATTCGTGTACCCGGAATTATTGGCCTCATCCTATCAGGTATTATTATAGGACCTCACGGGTTACAGTTGTTAGAAGAAGGGCTTTTTGTACAAGTCTTTTCTACCATTGGGCTTTTGTATATTATGTTCATTGCCGGATTAGAATTGGACATTAATGAGTTTAGGGCGTACAGAAACAAAAGTTTACTTTTTGGTCTTCTAACCTTTAGTATTCCTATGATTGTAGGTTTTCCGGTTTGCCACTATGTTTTAGGATATGGTGTGGATGCTAGTTTTTTGACAGCAAGTATGTTTTCTACACATACCTTGGTGACTTATCCTATAGTGAGTAGGATTGGGGTTTCTAAGAATCAGGCTGTGGCCATAACAGTAGGGGGAACCATATTGACAGACACTGCCGTTCTACTCATCTTAGCGGTAATTATGGGGTCTCATGAAGGTAACTTAGGTTTAGGCTTCTGGGTTAAGATGATTGTTTCTCTCATTGTCTTTTCATTAATAATGTTCAAGGTAGTACCTAAAGTAGCCGCTTGGTTCTTTCAGAAAATGCAGACCGAAAAACACTCGCATTACATTTTTGTGTTAGCTATTATTTTCTTTGCTGCTTTTCTAGCCGAAGTTGCAGGATTTGAACCCATAATAGGTGCATTTGTATCAGGTTTAGCATTAAATAGGCTTATACCGCACTCATCTGCTCTTATGAATCGCATAGAGTTTATTGGTAACTCACTTTTTATCCCATTCTTTCTAATTAGCGTAGGCATGTTGGTAGATGTAAAGGTGATTCTTAGCGGTCCCATGGCACTTATTATAGCTGCTACACTAACAGTGGTGTCAATTTTTGGGAAATGGTTAGCTGCTTTTGTAACGCAACTGGTATATAAATATTCTATTAATCAACGTAATTTGATTTTTGGACTCAGTAGTGCCCATGCTGCAGCAACATTAGCGGTAATTCTGGTGGGTTATAAAGCGAAAATATTAGATAGCAATATCTTAAACGGAACCGTAATTCTTATACTTTTTACCTGCATCATAGCATCGTTTGTTACTGAGAAAGCGGCAAAACGAATTGTTGTTGATTCAGAGGCCGAAGAATTTGATGAACAAGCAACAACAAGTGTCTTTAAAAATGAGCATATATTAATGCCAATTGCGAATCCTGCTAATATGGACAAGGCCTTAGAGTTCGCTATTTTAATAAAGGACAAAAAATCTACACACCCCATTACTATTCTAACGGTAGTGCCAAACAACATTCAAGCAGAAAAAAATATTATGAAATCCAAGGAGCGTTTAGAGCTTTTGGTAAAAGAAGCATCAGCTGCAGAAACTGTAGCTAATTTAGCGGCAACCATAGACCTCAACCCCGCTGCGGGAATTGTGCGCACAGCGCGGGAAACTATGGTAGATACTATTATAATGGGGTGGCCAGAAAACACGGGATTCATAGAAAAATTGGTTGGCGAAAAGATGGATAGTGTATTGAACCAAACCGATAAAATTTTATTTATCTGTCATTTTCACATGCCCTTAACTAACCATAGACGTATACTTTTAGCAGTTCCAAAAATGGCTGAAAGAGAAAAGGGATTTAAACAGTGGGTAGACAAAATTGTATTACTAGCTTCTGAAATAAGTGTACCCATAATGCTGTATTGCAACGATGATACCGAAAAGTATATAAAAGAGTATTTAACAAGCAGGAAAATTAAGTTATCCATTACATTTAATAACCTGACCAATTGGGATGACTTTTTAATAATTTCTAAAGAAATTCAGGTTAATGACCTTTTTATCCTAGTTTCTGCCCGTAAAGGAAGCGTTTCTCATATAGGGGCATTAGATAATATTCCAAAAAAATTAGAAGGATACTTCAACTCTTATAGTAGAATAATTATTTACCCATAAGCTCAAAGAGAGGTATTCTTCAGGGTGTGTCGGGAGTCAAAATACTATAGTGTAAAGAAAACACCAGCAATACCAACACATTTAGTTTTCTCGAAGTATTTTATAAACCAAATCCTTGGTCAGTTGTTGCCCGTTAGCTTTTTTACGAATCTCATCATAACTAAATCTAAAATCGCAACCAGCTTTATATTCACTACAACCATAAGCCGTTTTCCCTTTTAAAATCGTGCCTTTGTTGCATTTTGGACAAATATTTTCTTCTGAAGTGGTTGCTGAAGCATTAACATTTTTAGGAGGTAAATGTTTTTTAGGCTCTAACTTTAGTTTAAAATCATCATCAAATCTAACAAGTCCTTCAACAGTGGTATCATTCACTTTAAAGCCCTTTAAATTTACGGTAGACCCTTTTTGTAATAATCTTACGTACTGTTTTTCTGAAATGGTTTTACCCTCAAATATAAATGGAATAACAAAATCGCAAGTCTTTTTAAATTCGGAACAACCATAGGCTGTTTTCCCTTTAAGAAGTAACCCGTTCTTACATTTTGGACATTTTTCTGATGTTATTCCAGAGGTTTTCTTTGCTACTTTTTTCTTTGCGCCAGCAGGTTTATTATTTACGGACGAAATATTGGCTTTCTTGGTTTCACTTCGTACTTCGTACACCAAACGATCTACCATTTGTTTCATCTGTTTAATGAAACTTCCAGCACTAAACGTTCCTTTTTCAATGTCTTTTAACTGCTTTTCCCATTTACCAGTGAGCTCAGCAGATTTTAATAATTCATTTTGAATGGTGTCTATTAATTGAATACCAATAACTGTTGGGATTACTTGCTTCTTATTCCGTTTTATATATTTTCTTCGAAATAATGTTTCAATAATATTGGCACGAGTAGAAGGACGGCCAATACCATTTTCTTTCATAATCTCGCGAAGCTCGTCATCATCAACCTGTTTCCCTGCAGTTTCCATAGCACGTAGGAGGGAGGCCTCGGTAAACTGATTTGGTGGCTTGGTCTGTTTTTCTAAAAAAGAGGGCTCATGTGGTCCTTTTTCACCCTTAACGAAAGTTGGTAGAATTCCAGGTTCTTTAGAAGGAGAATCTGGAGTTTCAAAAACAACACGCCAACCTTTTTCTAAAATCTCTTTTCCTGTGGTTTTAAACTTTACTTTTTCGGCTTTACCAATTACTGTAGTGTTTGAGACTTTACAATCTGGATAAAACACGGCAATAAAACGGCGAACAATAATATTGTAAACCTGTTGCTGGTTGTACTGCAAATTCATTTGCTGCCCAGTAGGTATTATTGCGTGGTGATCCGTTACTTTGCTATCATCAAAAACCTTTTTAGTCTTCTTTAATTTTTTACCATGCAAAGGAGCTGTTAAAGCTGCGTAATTTGTTAATTTTTGAAGTATTCCCGGTATTTTTGGGTATACATCATTTGGTAAAAACGTGGTATCTACTCTGGGATAAGTAACAACTTTTTGTTCGTAAAGTTTTTGGACAATCTTTAAGGTTTCATCTGCACTAAAACCAAATTTGGTGTTACAATAGACTTGTAAACCGGTTAAATCAAACAGTTTTGGTGCGTATTCGTTTCCTGCCTTCTTTGTAATAGATGCAATTTCAAAATCGTGTTCTTTTACAATATTTGCTAGCTTTTCTCCATCTTCAACCTTAAGAAAACGCCCTTCTTCGTAGCTAAATAGAGTATCACGATAGAGGGTTTGCAATTCCCAGTACGGTTGTGGTTTAAAATTTTCTATTTCCTTAAACCGGTTAACTAACATAGCCAATGTTGGCGTTTGCACACGACCAACAGATAATACCTGTTTATAACCACCATGTTTTAAAGTGTATAAACGGGTGGCATTCATACCCAAAAGCCAATCTCCAATAGCGCGAGAAAAACCTGCGTAATATAAATTGTCGTAATCTTCAGATGGCTTTAGGTTATTAAAACCTTCTTTTATGGCTTCGGTAGTAAGTGAAGAAATCCAAAGTCTTTCAACCTTACCTTTATAATTTGCTTGATTTAAAACCCAACGTTGTATTAGCTCTCCTTCTTGCCCGGCATCACCACAGTTTATAACAACATCTGCTTTATCAAACAACTGTTTAATTATTTTAAACTGTTTTGTAATACCGGAATCTTTAGAGACTTTGGTTTCAAAGCGTTCTGGAAGCATTGGTAAATTGTTTAAATCCCAGCTTTTCCAATGGGGCTTGTAATCGTTTGGTTCCTTTAGTGTACAAAGGTGTCCAAAAGTATATGTTACAGCATAGCCATTGCCTTCATAATACCCATCACGTTTGGTGTTACACCCAAGAACGGAAGCAATTTCTCTTGCTACAGATGGTTTTTCGGCTATGCAGACTTTCATTTAATATGCAGAAATTTAGTAATGCGAAGTTAGTTATAAACAGTCTTGTGATTATGAGCTGACGACGACTGTACTGCTGACCAACTCACAAAGTTGCTTACTGAAATAGAGCATTGCTTTTATTTCAGTAACACTAAGTAGCCTTTCTTTCTTAAGAATTAAAAGGGATGAGCCATTAGATTCTATATGATAGTAAGGGTTACTTTCTAGAAACAAAATTAACTCATCAGTGAATAATGCTTTAATATTTTCAGGATTTTCTCCGCTTAGGTAGAATCTTTTATTAAAATCGGGATGATTATCAAGGTCAATATCTTTAAAACCTGCCAAGCTATATTTAAAGTCCAAAAGGCCTTCTTTATCTAAGGTGAAAACAGGAATATCCTCTTCTAATTGCATATGCATTACAGTGGTTTTTACTACCTCATAGGCAATAAAGGCACCTTCTGTAAACTCTACATCAAACAAATTGTATTTTCCTTGTTTGTCAGAAAGGGTGTTGTAGATATATGGAATTTGACGTCTTCTAAAGAAAACAAAGCTATTTAAGAACTTAGTTTTTTTGTTCTTCTTAGCGTTATAGGTCCACTTAAGCTCTTTTGCGGTGCTTTCTAATAAGCCTTGTCTTTTGGTAAAATACCTACCAATTTGTTTTAGCTTATTAATTGGAAGTACTTTTCGTATCGCAAAAGGATGTGTTGAATCTGCTCCATGTTTGTCAAGGCCAATAATTTCTACACTACCTCCTTTTTTAGCAAAAGTCTCGGCGTAGTTTTCCAAACCTTCCATAGCCGTATGATCTACAAAAGTACAGAGAGAGAAATCTAAAATTACGTTTTCGGTTTCTGGAATAACGTCTAGTTTATTCTTCAGTTTATAGAAATTCAAAAAGTTACAGAAGTACTTAATGCTCACATAAAAATTGCCACCATCGTTTTCTTTAAACAGAAGCACGTTTGGTTTTGAAATATGGCTAAGAAACAAGGATAAACTTTTGTTTATTAGTACATGAACAATAAAAGTCACCAAAATCCCAACGGTTATACCCGTAATTAAATTGGTAAATAATGTAGTTAGTAATGTGGCCAAGAATATGAGAATTTGCTCTTTACCAATCTTAGCAATTTTCTGAAGGGTTTTAGGTGTTGCTAACTTATAACCTGTAAAGACTAAAATTGCAGCTAATGCTGCTAGGGGAATCCTCCGTAATTGATCTTGAAATAGCAAAATAAAGATTACCAAAAAGAGGGCGTGAAATAAATTGGCAGAGCGATTTGTAGCCCCGTTATTTACGTTTACGGAACTTCTTGCAATAACGGTTACTACATTCAACCCACCTACTAAACCGCTTAGTGTTGTTGCAAGGCCAAGAGCCTTAAGGTCTTTGTTTACATTGGAACGCCTACTAAGAGGATCCAGCTTATCAACTGCTTTAATACTCAGTAAGGATTCAATACTAGCAATTAAGGTTATCGCAAAAACGACAAGGATAAAATCTGTTTCTAAAACTTTAGAGAAATCGGGAAAAGCCATGTTTCTAATGGCATCATCGGGTATGTTTACCAAATATTCAGAACTCATTGGGTATGGAGCATCTGTCCAAACAAAGAAGTAACTAAAGCCTATGGATAGAATTAAAATCCACATTGGGGCTGGCACTAAATGAAAGTATGGGTTTCTTATTTTAGCATAGAAAACCATAATTAGTAAACTTATGATACCAATTGCCGCAGCAATAAGCATACTACTATCAGGGTTCTGAAATAAAGCAACAACAGCCAAAGGTATTTTTCCTAAAAGAGCAATAATGCTTCCAGAAGCTTCATTGTTTCCTACCATGATATGAAACTGCTTTGATAAGATTCCAAGTCCTATTGCGGCAAGCATTCCCTCAATGGCGGAAGCAGGAAAAAAGTCGGCCAATCTTCCTAGTTTAAGAAATCCTAAGAGTAACATTAAAATACCTGAAAAAACAATGGCTGCAAGGGTAAATAAATAACCTTGATACATATCACCGCCACCAAGAGTTGTAATAGCGCCCAAGAGCACAATAACCAATCCATTACCAGGACCGGTAATAGTGACGTTAGAACCACCCAAAATAGAGACCACCAAACCACCAACTACTGCTGCAATAATGCCTGATATGGGTGGAGCCTCACTTGCTAAAGCCAGACCCAAACCTAATGGCAGGGCAATAAGAGACACGACAAAACCAGAAAATAAATTTTTAGGAAGCGCTTTTATAAAAGTTTTGGTTGGACTGGTTTTTGGAATCAATTAGTTTTTCTTATGATTAAAAGGTCGGTTGGTAAATCTGAAAGTATATATTCAATATCATGCGGAAACAAACGGTCTAAAAAACCGGTTTTAGAAGGGGCGTTCATAATTAAAAGGTCAGCCCTAACTACTTCTGCATAATGTCCAATAGAATACCCTCTTTTACCAAAGATACTTTGTGTTTTTACGGTAATATTATCTGTTAGATATGGAGGTAGGCCATTAATGATTTTACGTACTCTAGATTCTTCGCGATGTTTTAAGCGTTCCTTCATAAGGTTCGCTTTTTTAAGCGAGCGATCATCTTCTACCGTTACGTGTATTTCTTTTTGTAATATCTCTTCTACTATGGTCAATTGCTGTGCCCCAAAGGCATTGGCGGCATAAAAAGCATTGGTTATGGCAAAATGGGTTTCAGGAGCATCAAGGCCATTTACAACAATATGCTTACAAGGTACTCGTTCTGCGGATGGTTTTATTAGAAGCAAAACAGAACAACATACTTTACGGGTTAGTTTTCTAGCAATGGAACCCACATAAAACTGAAACATGTTTTCATTTTGCATGGCACCAAGAATCAATAAATCAATTTTTGATGTTGTACATGTACTTGAAATCACACTATATGGGTCACCACTTTCCCATTGAATTTCTACTTCTAAATTTTGATGCGCCGTTTGCTCAAGAATCTGATTAATTTGATTCGATTTCTCCGATGACTTTTCTCCTACATGTAATAATATCAGCTTCGCGCCAAAAAAATGTGCGATACGCGCAGTTTCAATCACATTTACCTTCAAAGAAGGAGAGAAAGCAAAGCCAAATAAAATAGTTTTAAACGGTTGTAGTTCTGAAGCCATGATTGTATAATGGGAGCCCAATATAGCATAATAATAAAAAAGGAATATCTTGACTTATTGAATTCTATTTTTCGAGATAAAATAGTTATTTTTCAAGCTTAATGAAAAAGCTATGGTAGAACTTGCAGGAATCATCATTTTAGGAATATTAGCGCAGTGGTTTGCATGGCGTTTAAAGTTACCTGCAATTCTTCCTTTAATCCTAATTGGGCTGCTAGTGGGGCCAATTGCGTCTTTGTACACTGTTGATGGGCAAAAACTTATAGAGCCTATCTGGAATGGCGAAATAGGACTCTTCCCTGGCGATTCACTCTACTATTTTGTTTCGCTTGCAATAAGTATTATTCTTTTTGAAGGCGGGTTAACTCTAAAACGTTCGGAAATTAGAAATGTAGGCCCAGTAATTACAAAGTTAATTACGTTAGGGTCACTGGTCACATTTGTATGCGCAGGGATTGCCGCGCACTATATTTTTGGGTTGAGCTGGCAGGTTTCTTTCTTGTTTTCGGCTTTAATTATTGTTACGGGGCCTACCGTAATAACACCTATTTTGAGAAATATCCCTTTAAAGAAAGATGTTTCGGCGGTATTGAAATGGGAGGGAATATTAATAGACCCTATTGGAGCTTTAGCGGCTGTATTGGTTTTTGAATTCATAAGTGTTGGAGAGGGAAAAGCCTATACTATAACGGCTTTAATAGAATTCGGTAAGATTTTACTCTTCGGTTTTACATTTGGTTTCACGTTCGCACATGCGCTAACCTTTGCTATTAAAAAGAATTTTATTCCACATTATTTATTGAACGTGGCATCACTTTCTACAGTGCTTCTTGTTTTTGTAATGTCAGATTCTTTTGCACATGAATCAGGGCTTTTAGCAGTCGTGGTTATGGGTATGGTTATGGGTAATACGGAACTTCCTAATATTAAAGAACTTCTATATTTCAAAGAGTCACTGAGTATTTTATTGATTTCTATCCTATTTATTTTATTGGCCGCAAATATTAATATCTCAGACCTTGAATTGATTTTTAACTGGAGAACCGCAGCGCTATTTGCTATTATTGTTTTTGTAATTAGACCGCTGGGCGTCTTTTTAAGTTCGTCCGGTTCAAACCTGAAATTCAATGAAAAACTTTTTATAGGTTGGGTTGGACCAAGAGGTATCGTTGCTGCTGGTATTGCTTCACTGTTTGGTTCTAAGCTGCTCGCTAAAGGAGAGCCTGGGGCTGAATTTATTACTCCTCTAGTATTCATGATTGTATTGGGAACCGTACTCTTGAACGCTACTACAGCACGTCTGTTTGCTAAGGCAGTAGGTGTATTTTTGACCAAATCAGAAGGCATACTAATTATCGGGGCATCAAAAGCATCTCGTCTTATTGCAGACTATCTTAACAAGAACAGCCGTCATGTAGTTTTAATTGATAATAACCAGACGAACATAAACAAGGCTAAGAAATTAGGGCTTGAGGCTTTTACGGCAAATATTTATTCCGATACGTTAACTGACAATATAGAACTCAACGACGTAGGGTATCTTATGGCATTGACGGGTAACTCAGAGATTAACAAGTACGCGGTAAATAATTTCAGTAAAGATTTTGGAGCGAACGGTTCTTTTAGGTTGGTAAATGCCGATGAGATGAATAACCCGGAAAATAATCCTAAAGAAGGGCTGTTCTCACATACCGATGACTTTATTAAATTAACGGAAACCGCCCGAAAATTTCCTGCAGTACACGAAATAGAATTAAAGGATAAAGAGCATTACGAAGCATTGATAGAGATTACCAAAGCCGATGAGAATATAGTGCCTATCTTCTTAAAAACACCAAAAGGCGATTTACAGATTATTTCTAGCTTTAGCACTGACTTTGAGGATATCACAGACAAATACCGATTGGTTTACCTAGGTAAGGTATTTGATGTTGACGAGACTGAGGACGAAGTTGAAATTGACCAAAAAGAGGAAGAATAGCCAAAGGTAATAGGGCGCATTTATGCTTTAATATTTTTAAAATTCTTCTTGAATAAAACTCAAGGACTAGCCTGAAAATGGCATGGTCTTGTATACGAATATATCTATATCATCTTGCTTCACTTCTATGTATTCATCTCCTGCAAGGCTATAAAAATGGATAGATGATTCCCTTTTGATTTTATCTTCTAGAAGATTTATATCTATCTCACCACTTTCTTGTTGCCAAATAAATATGGAGTTCTGTTCCGTAGGAATCGTTCTGTGTTTTGCGTTAAAATGGGCTATATACGTGGTCATTTTTTGCGAAATAGTTTTACACTATTAAAACAGATACTAGGATTAAAAATTGCCCAAAAATTGAAATATTTGTAAGAAAAAGAATATTTCCACGTAGGAATAACAGAAGTGTTTGATTTAGAATAATTTACATTGAACACTATTTTGTAAAGAGTGTTACATAGAATTTTTTGGTTAATCGTGTTATGGCAATATTCTAAAGTGTGAGCCGTTTTATTATCACTTAACCTATTACTATTTTAACAAAATTTATTATGAAAAAACTGTTTTTATTTTTTGCTTTAGCGAGTACCGTAGCCTTTACCAGTTGTTCAAAAGATGAAGATGATACCGATGCAATAGTCGGCACTTGGTTAATGGAATCAAGTACCACTTTTGATGGACAATCAACCACAACTTATGAAGATAAGTGGGTGTTTAAATCAGATTTATCTGGTGATTATTCAGAGAGCTATAATGGTGAATTAGATTTAGAAACTACATTTACTTGGTTGAAATCAGAAGACTCATATATTGTTGAATTTTCCGATGATGAAGGTACTGATACGTATACTATAGGAAAAGTATTAGGTAACACCACACTTATGGAAGGTGATAATATTTTAGCTGTAAAGGAATAATAGTAAAAACAATTATATAAAAAAATCCCTTGCTCGAAAGAACAAGGGATTTTTTTAATCATTTAGTTTTAACACTGCCATAAAAGCTTCTTGAGGCACTTCTACGTTACCAACTTGGCGCATACGTTTTTTACCTTTTTTCTGCTTTTCTAACAGCTTACGTTTTCTAGAAATATCACCACCATAACATTTTGCCGTTACATCTTTTCGTAAAGCTTTGGTAGTTTCTCTAGATATTATTTTTGCACCAATAGCAGCTTGAATTGGAATATCAAATTGCTGTCTTGGTATAAGTTCCTTTAACTTTGAGCAAATCTTCTTACCAATGTTCACTGCATTGTCTGCATGTAATAAAGCAGAAAGTGCATCTACAGGCTGCGCATTTAGTAAAATATCTACACGTACTAATTTTGAAGGACGCATTCCTATTGGAGCGTAATCAAAAGAAGCATATCCTTTTGAAACGGTTTTTAATCGGTCATAAAAATCAAATACAATCTCGGCCAATGGCATGTCAAAAGTAAGTTCAACACGTTCCGTGGTCAAATAGGTTTGATTGGTAATCACCCCTCTTTTTTCAATACATAAAGACATTACGTTACCTACAAAATCGGCCTTTGTAATAATCGTTGCTTTTATATAAGGTTCCTCTACGTGATCAATGCTTGACGGGTCAGGCAAATCAGTAGGGTTGTTAACTACAAGTGGTTTATCAGGGTTTTTACGTGTAAACGCATGATAACTTACGTTGGGTACGGTAGTAATTACGGTCATATTAAATTCCCGCTCTAAACGCTCTTGAATAATTTCCATGTGAAGCATTCCTAAGAAACCACATCTGAAACCAAAACCAAGGGCTGCACTACTCTCTGGAGCAAATACAAGTGAAGCATCATTCAATTGCAATTTTTCCATAGAAGAACGTAATTCTTCAAACTCATCTGTATCTACAGGGTAAATACCAGCAAAAACCATTGGTTTTACATCTTCAAAACCTGCTATTGCATTTTTTGTAGGGTTTGCAGCATCAGTTATTGTATCACCAACTTTTACTTCACGAGCATCTTTAATACCCGTAATTAAATAACCTACATCACCAGCCTTTACACTCTTCTTTATTTCTTGTGTCAACTTTAGGGTTCCTACTTCATCAGCGTAGTAATCTTTATCAGTAGCAACAAATTTTATCTTTTGTCCTTTTTTAATTTCGCCATTAATCACCCTAAAATAGGTTTCAACACCACGAAACGGATTGTATACAGAGTCAAAAACAAGAGCTTGTAAAGACTCATCAACATTACCTGTAGGTGCAGGAATACGTTCAATAACGGCAGCTAATATTTCTTCTATGCCAATTCCGGTTTTTGCACTCGCCGGGATAACCTCTTCGGCCTTACAGCCTAAAAGTTCAACAATATCATCAGTAACTTCTTCAGGGTTGGCACTAGGTAAATCTACTTTATTTAGTACAGGAATGATTTCTAAATCATTTTCTAAAGCCAAATATAAATTAGAAATGGTCTGTGCTTGAATACTTTGTGCCGCATCTACAACTAAAAGCGCACCTTCACAGGCAGCAATTGATCTAGACACTTCATAAGAGAAATCAACATGGCCAGGGGTATCTATTAAGTTGAGAATATATTCCTCGCCCTTATAGGTATATTCCATCTGAATGGCATGGCTCTTTATAGTAATGCCACGCTCTCGCTCTAGGTCCATACTGTCTAAAAGTTGTTCTTTCTTCTCTCGGTCAGTTACAGAGCCAGTAAATTCTAACAAACGGTCAGCCAAGGTACTTTTACCGTGGTCAATATGGGCGATGATACAAAAGTTTCTTATGTTCTTCATTGATGGTGAGCTCATTTAAGCAAGCAAATTCTATTACGTATAAGTGGGTAAAGATACGTTATTTTAATCCTGTATCATCAAAGCGTATATAGGCATAGTATTTTATGGTCTGTTTGTAGAGTTGGCTGATTTAAAATAACCTAAACTGTGTTTGCCACTATTATAATGATGGGGTTTTTTAAAGGGTATGTTCAATACATTTTTTGAGACGAAACCAGAGATTTCCGATTACGCCGCTATCGATTATGCTTATATAAAGTGTTGATGGTAATTTAAAAAGTACAAACAACAAATGTCAAAAAAATTAATCCATTATTTTACAGTTATTTACAATCAAAAGGTATTATTTTAAAAAGTGCATTTATAATAGATGAGCAATTATGTCCGATAAATAATCCCCCATTTTTTTAAAACTCAAGTAAAAAAATCTATATAAGGATTTTATTTAGCTTTTATTACTCAACATATCATTTACATTACCTTGAAATTTTCATCAAATCGAAGCCTTGATAAAAATTATGCTTTTACCGCTCCAAAATATGCTTTAACATCTGAACTTAGATGGATTTGAGTATATACCTTTTTAAATCCAATGAGGTACTTTCAACTAGTAAATAGGCTTGTTAGTCTAGAATTAAATTTATTCTTAAAAATTAAGTGAACCTTTAACCATATACTATTCCATATGACAAAAAAGTCAATGGGTAATAAAAAATGGAATTAAATCTAACAAAATATCAGTACAAAATTAAAAAAGAACAGCGCATCGCCTTAAACGGGCATAGCTCTTTTTTATTACTATTTACGGGCTTCTCAGGGTCGGGAAAATCTACAATAGCTAATGCAATTGAATATGCATTGCACAATCAAAAAATCCGTACCTATGTTCTTGATGGAGATAATATAAGAAAAGGTATTAACCAAAATCTAGGATTTTCGCCAGAAGATCGTTCTGAAAATAATAGACGAGTTGGTGAGATTTCTAAATTGTTCATTGATGCTGGAAATGTGGTCTTGTCAGCTTTTGTAGCTCCATATAAGAAAGATAGAGAAAATATCAAACAAACCGTTGGAGCCGCTAATTTTATTGAGGTCTTCGTTAATACCAGTCTTGCAGAATGCGAGCGAAGAGATGTAAAGGGGCTTTATAAAAAAGCACGTGCAGGCGAAATAACAAATATGACGGGAATTTCAGCTCCATATGAAATTCCTGAAAATCCAGATATTGAAATAACCTCCGATTTCTCAATAGAGGAATCTGTAGCATTAATTTTAAATCGAATATCACATAGACTCAAAATATGATTAATGTGAAATTCACTATCAACTCATTCAACGGCCTCTAGACAAATTTGTTTGTAATGCTCGTATTAATAGTTACTTGAGAAAAACCAGCTTCTTTCTAACAAGAAAATTGAACACCGCAATTACTGCGACAATCAGTGTTTTCGAAATTACGTACGAAATAGGTAAATAAGTGGTCATCAAATACATCAAAATTACATTCAAAAGAAGTCCCATGAGCGAAAAAGAGAAGAATGCTAACACCTCTTTGCCTTTTGAATGGCGCCCTCCCTTGAAAACAAATTTAGCGTTCAATAGATAACAAACGAAAATGGTAATCAACGAGGCGATTAAATTGGCTAAATTTACTTCCATATACCAAAACTCAACAAAAAGTAACAAAAGGACTATGGATACGACGTAGCAGACCCCGCCGACCATTAGAAACAAAAATATTTGTCGCAACAGCGGATTTTCTATTTTATCCTGAATCATTTACACTTGATTCTTTGGTCTCAAAAATTTAATTTTTAAGACATTACTGGAAACATAGGTTATACCCAAGAGTAAGGAAGGTACTATCATGATGAAATACCTTGGCTTTCCATGAAGGAGCACCATTCCACCGCAATAGGCAAAAGCAAAAAATAACGTCATCCTGATCTCGACCGGTACGCCTTTCCAAGCTGTCATCATGGGATAAGCGCTCAAGAGCACAAGGATGAAGAGAAAACCGTTAACTACCACATAGCCAAGCGCATTTAAACTTTGAGCCTTGTAAGAGTTTGGGTAGTTAAATAACAGCCGTCCTATGTTTGTTACCGTATTCTGTAGAAATTTCAACGGGTAGTTTTTTATATTATCAATAGCTCTCGCTTTAAAGGCACTATCCCTTTCCATATTGGAGAGCGGTTCCAATTGAAGATAAAAATCGCGGTGGTTCGCCTTTAGTTTAGCAAAGTCATAGGCGATTATGGTAGATGTTGTCGTTTGCTCTGGCTCGAGGATTTCGGTCTCAGAAATCCAGTTGCCATATTCTCCTTCGAAAGGGGTAGTTCTGTGGTAAAGTATTTCACCCCCCCGAGTACTTAGGTAAAGGAATTTATGGGTTACTGAATAAGTATAGATAATATAGGGAGTAATAACCAAGAAAGCTCCTAATAGGATGTATAATGGGAAGCGGTAGCGATATCTTTTTCGAACTAACAAGTAGATGCCTAGTACCAAAAAACTCACGAGCACTACTTGAAGAAAAATCACCTTTGTAAGAACAAGAATTCCCAGAGATAAAGATGCCAAAACACAGGTTTTCCAATTCTTCTTTTTGGTTTGGAAGGCAGAACAAAAGTAGAAAACAACACCATTGATCAGCATAAAAGCAAATGCATCGGAGTACAGACGCGTCATCCACCAGAGCATTGGGGGATATAGCCCCAAGGCCACTGCAATCAGCATTGCATATTTGGTTTTGGTGTAATAGCACAGTGTCCGATAAAAAAATATTACACCGGCCAAGACGAAAATACCGTTTAAGAATTTGGCAGCGATAAAATCGATATGAAAGGCTACAAAGGGTGCTAATAACAATGGGTAGGCGGGACCATTGGAAAGGTCAGGGTCGTTCACATCGGTATAGGAACCATTGATAATATTGCTTGCATAGTTAATGTAACGAAGTTCATCACCTTTTGGAGGGTTTTCGAGCAGTAAAATCAGCAGTACATAAATGACTAAGAGCGGCGCTAAAAACCAAAGTCGCTTATTCAAAATATATTTTCTTTTGTACGTTTTTCACTAGTAGTTAGCTCATCAAAAAAGGCTTCGATACGTTTAAATTCATCATCGTTCAAGCGCTTACCGTTCGAAGCTTTGGAAAATTGCAGCTCTTCTAGCTCTTTTGATTCTACATTTTGACCAAGGGCCTCGAGACCAACAATTTTAACAAAGGCTCCTGGGTTCTCGCAGAAATCTTTAAAAGCTATTCTAAAATATCTTTTGGGATCAATTTTTTTTCTATTCTCCGCGATTACCTCGTTCACTTGGTGCACTTGGTTACAAATATCGTCTATGTACGCGAGGGGGTCATCATTTTTCTTAGAATCCGTACTCAACAATCCCCAACCAATTTTATCATTACCTTGAACAGTTCTACGGGATAAAATTATGGACTGTGCTACAAAAACGGGATTGCGATATATTTCTATAAAGAAGACGTTATCAAATACCTCTGCAAACATAGGGGCGCAGAGCGAATTACGATTGTTCTTATTGACGAAGGGTTTTTTTGTAATATCGAGCCAAGCATTGAAAAAGCGTTTCATATCGGCTTTAGCTACCGCAGAAATCTCTTTGGCAACGTCGTTCCGGTCTTCACCCAACCACCTATTCCAGAAAACAAACCCATCATTGGGCCCACCAAATCCTTCAACGCTTCCGAAAAAACTTCTAAAGCTTGTCTTTGATTTAGGAATAAGGGGTTTAAAAAATTTGAAGGCGTTCAAAGGTGAACGTTCAAAAGATGCGATAAAATTACTGAAATAACTCACGAGCAAATACTGTACCAGGGTCTGGTACAGTAGAGTTGTGCCGCTTCTTGACCCTCCCAAAACCAAAATAATCGGAAGCTTTGTAACCTTCCTATTTTTTTGTATCTGTTTCTTTTCGGAGTATTTAAGAAGGTAATCTATCGGTTTTAAAAGGAGTGTGGTAAATTCCCTCTTCAAAACAGAATACGCTACTTTGTTCCCCGAAAGAAGCATACGTTTTAGTAGCCCAAAAGGGTCTTTAAAATTTGAATAACTCATTTTTACAATTGGTTGGTGCTAGTCTTCATAAAAAAAAATGATCACTGGTGAAAGTCGTTCTTTCTTGTCTATTTTCAAGGCCTTTATCGATTAACTTTACTATAATCTCGTTAATTGGCCTAATTTTTAATTCTCTCTAAAAATCCGAACTAAAATCTATTAAAAGGCACAAAATGTAAAGAGCCTTGTCATTTTACAATTTTTTTGATTACACTAGAAAAGTTCTGAAAATTAAATCCGAATAGTAAAAAGTACATCAGCAAAATTATTGATTCTAAGAGGAAGAAAAAATAATTAACTCATGCTGTATTTAAATGGACTTAGACATTTAGTACTTTTAAAATATTACTTTTTACTTTTTGAAATATCATCAACAAAAGTTCTTATTAATTTTCTTAGCTACATCCCCGCTTCTTAAATGATTGATATACTTGTGGAAGGTGTTGTATGCAGATTCAATAATGAAAATTTAAGAAATACATTATCCTTACTTATTTGTAAGGTAGTTATATAGAATGTTGAATCTTAAATTACATTTATTGTAAGATTTTATCCTTAAAAGTGTTACATTTGAAACAGAACCTATCATTTAGTGAAGAATTTTATTTACCCCTTATTTTTACTATTGTCCTTCAACTGCCTACTTTATTCCCAAGAACTAACTGTTACTGGCGTTGTAAAGAGTCAAGAAGATAATGTGATTTCTTACGCGAACGTACTCTTATTAAATGCTGCCGATTCTACATTAGTTACCGGAACTTCTACTGGTGAAGATGGGACCTTTAAAATCATTAAAATATCTGCAGGCAGTTATTTAATCAAGGCTAGTTTTATTGGCAACGAAAGCGCTATAAAAGCTTTTATACTTGAAGCGGATAAAAAGCTAGACCCAATAATCTTGAACGAGTCTGATCAAAGGCTTGATGAGGTGGTGGTTACTTCCCAAAAGCCTAGATTAGAAAGAAAAATAGACCGATTGGTTTTTAATATCGAAAACACTGCCTATGCGGATGGCGACGTGTGGGATATTCTCAAAATTGCGCCTAGCGTATTAATTTTAAATAACAAGTTAACGGTGCAGGGAAGTTCTGCCATAGGCGTTTTAATTAATGGACGGAAAATCAATATACCTTATGAAGATATTGTCAACCTTTTATCTGGAACATCTGCCGCCAATGTGTTGTCTATTGAGATTATAAACAACCCTCCAGCAAAGTATGGAGCAGAAGATAATGCCTTGATTAATATTGTAATGAAAAAGAATATCGTTGCGGGTTATAATGGCGCAATCTATAATAAATACACTCAGGGTATCCTGCCCAAACATACTGTTGGTACAGATCACTTTTTTAAGGGTAAGAAAACACAATTATCAGTCAACTATAGTTTTCGCCAGGATAGGGATGTTACGTATTATACGGACATTACCAATTTTTCTCAAGATGATGGGCCTGTTTCAACTTGGACAGCAGAACAAGAATATTTGAGCAATCAGCAACAGCATAACCTTTCTGTATTTTTTGATTATGATATAGATGAAAAAAAACGGCTAAGTTTTACGAGTATTAACCTTTGGCAACCAAATAGGTCTCGTGTTTATGATACGGACACAGATGTGTCTAACCCAAGTGCATGGTCAGATTTTCACACGATTAATAATTCAGAACAACGGAAGCTGAATACTTCTTATTACATAGATTATATACAGGACTTAAATGACAAGGGAGCTCAATTGTCATTTAATGGCCACTATACTTTTTACGACAATAAAAATGATCAGGACCTTAACTCCATATTCTTTAATACGGATAACAGTGTTTTTGGTGAAAACGATTTTACTACGGATACGGAACAAAAAATCAACTTATATAGTGTTCAAGGAGATTATGAATCTCCTTTAGGTGAGGCAGGAAGAATAGAAACCGGTCTGCGTTATGCGGGAATTTCATCCCGAAACACCATTATTCAAAGGGGTTTTGATAGAGACCAACCAGGAGTTGCACCTGCTGATTCAGGTACTTTTAATTATGACGAATCTATCTATGCAGCTTATATCTCATATTCCGGCAAATGGGACCATTGGAAATTAAAATCAGGTCTACGCGCAGAATATGCAGAAACGGCTGGGACTTGGGATAGTGGAGCGCAACGAAACGAAAACCATAATTTTGGATTGTTTCCCTCGGCTTCGCTTGAATATTCACCTAATAAAAAGCACGATTTTAAAATATATTCTTTTAGAAAGGTCAGTAGACCAAGGTACAATAGTGTCAATCCTTTTCAAATTTTTCAAAGTACCTTCTCAACTATTGAAGGAGACCCAAAATTACAGCCGGCTACTAGATTTTATATTGCCGGTGGGTATACATACAACAAAACGTATACAGCAGAGCTGTTTTATAAAAAGGCAAAAAATGGACTCGCAAGCTTAATCTTCCAGAATAACGATAATAATTTGTTGCAGTTTATTTCTTCTAATTTAGATGAAAATGTAGCTTACGGGATTGATTTCACCATTAATAAAAGCTTTTCCAAATTTTACAATTGCTATTTTTTAGCTAGTTTTTATAATGAGACTTCTAATTTTAAGAACCCTACTACAAACATAGAGGTAGACCAACAACAGTTTAGTTGGTTTATAAGAAACAGTAACAGCTTTTCATTTCTTAGCGATCAATCTCTCTCAGCAGATATTAATTTGTTCTACTCATCCGCATTAATAGCGGAGAATGCCATATTTGATGCATTTGGGGCAGTGAACTTCATGATGAGAAAGACGCTTTGCAATAAACAATTAAGTGTATCCATGGGTATTGAAGACATCTTCAATCAGGGAAACCAGTTCAATACCAGAAATTATCAAGACCAAAGCGGTACATCTCTAACAAAAGGAGAGAACCGATTGTTTGTTGCGAGCCTTCGCTACAAGTTTGGTAATTCTAAAATGCGCGATAATAAGAAGTATAAAAGGGTTGATGAGCGTAACCGTATCTAAGTCTCTAATTGAAGTTTATTAAAATCATTCAGGTACTTAAAGCCTTCAAACATGCCGTAATCTGTTGTATAATCATTTTTATACCAAAGAGTATTATTATAACAAGTGGTGTTACATCAATAGCATTCAGAGAAGATAGTTATGTTCCGGATTTTAACGGCTTGTAGATTAGTTGTAAATTTGCGGCCATGCCAAAAATAGGAGACATACAACTACCTGATTTTCCGTTGCTTCTTGCACCTATGGAAGATGTTAGCGACCCACCATTTCGCGCGCTCTGTAAAGAGCAAGGTGCAGATGTGGTGTATACTGAATTTATTTCTTCGGAAGGATTAATTCGCGATGCTGCAAAAAGCGTCATGAAGTTGGATATCTATGAAAAGGAACGGCCTGTAGGCATTCAGATTTTTGGTGCCAACTTGGAATCTATGTTGCGATCGGTAGAAATTGTTGAGAAATCAAGACCGGATATTATCGATATTAATTTTGGTTGCCCTGTTAAAAAGGTGGTTAGTAAAGGTGCCGGTGCGGGAATATTGAAAGATATTGATTTAATGGTATCGCTTACCAAAGCTATGGTGGAGCATACCAACTTACCAATTACGGTAAAGACCCGTTTGGGTTGGGACCATGATTCTATTAAAATTGTTGAGGTAGCGGAACGTTTGCAAGATGTAGGCTGTAAGGCAATTGCTATTCACGGTAGAACCCGTGCACAAATGTATAAGGGCGATGCAGATTGGAAACCTATTGCAGATGTTAAGAACAACCAACGCATGCATATACCCGTTTTTGGTAATGGCGATGTAAATACACCGGAAGCCGCCATAAAAATGCGTGATGAATACGGGTTGGACGGCGCTATGATCGGCCGTGCCAGTATTGGTTACCCATGGTTTTTCAATGAGGTAAAGCATTATTTTAAAACAGGAACACATAAAGCACCGCCAACAATGCAAGAGCGTGTAGATGCCGCCAGACGTCATTTACAAATGTCTATTGATTGGAAAGGCGAAAAATTAGGTGTTTTTGAGACCAGAAGGCATTATACCAACTACTTCAAAGGGATACCAAATTTTAAGGAGCACCGAATGAAAATGGTAACTAGTGATGATTCTGTAGACGTATTTTCAGCTTTTGATGAGGTTCTTGAGAAGTTTGGCGATTACGATTTCGCATCTTCTATCGACTAGTCTTTAAATCGAAATCATTTTTTTGGTAATTCTACTACTTGCAATTTTAGAAGCAATTACTCCCAAAATGAATATCGTACCAAAAACAATCAAGACATTTATAAATTGATATTCTACAGGATAGGGTAGGCTTGGTATGATTTTCAACCACCCGAAAGCTATTTGAGACCATATTAAAAGCGATGCCAATCCTACCCCAATAAGTCCGCCTAGGCCTGTAACCAATATACCTTGAACAAAATAAATACTTCGCAACTCTTTTAGTGTAGTACCTAAACTATAGAGGGTTTTTAGGTTTTGAAGCTTGTCCAGAATCATCATAATAATCGCACCCACCACATTAAAAAGAGCAATAATCAAAACCAAGGTAAAGACAAGGTAGGTGGCTAAATTTTCCGTGTTAAGCATACGGTGTAATGTACTATTAAGCTCTTGCCGATCTTTTATGATTACTTCATTCCCAAGAACGGCAGCAATTTTATTCTTAACATCTGCCAATTGTTTCTTATTCTTCACCTTAAAATTCACACCAGATACTTGGTTGGGCAGCTTTTCCAATAACTGTTGTACCGATGGCAATTCAGCAAAAACGTATTTTTTATCCAAGTTCTCTTCCACGGAATATACACCGCTAAGGACAAGGGATTTTGTTTTAAGCGATTTCTGGGTAAGCGAACCCTTTCCTGGTTTTAGAGCAAGAACCACCAAAGGATTCTGATATTGGTTGATAGTGAGTCCCAGAATGTTCGTTATGCCAATACCAGCTACAGCTTCTTGGCTATTTATTCGCCAAGTACCGTAC
This sequence comes from Zobellia barbeyronii, assembly GCF_018603515.1. GTDB lineage: Bacteria > Bacteroidota > Bacteroidia > Flavobacteriales > Flavobacteriaceae > Zobellia > Zobellia barbeyronii. The sequence continues at coordinate 805,981 of NZ_JACATN010000001.1, read as the reverse complement.
AAGAGCATACTATCCATACCCATAACGTGGGTATAATTGGTATCTATGCCTTTTATGAAAGCAATATGTCCTTTTTCACGATGTTTTAGGTATACTTTTTCTTCAAGTTCTTTAGAGTAAAAAGCAAGGTCTTCAATTTGGGCAAGTTGTTCTTCTTGGTTGGGCGTAATGGAAAAGAATTTACCAGAAGCAGGTAAAGCCTTTAAATCAGGATCAAAAGTATTACTAAAGGAAAGACTAAAGGTTTTTAGTCCTGCAAAACCGGAAAGCACTACAAATAATGCCGCAGAGCCTATAACCGTTACCAAAAAGGTAATAAAGTTGATGACGTTCACCGCATTTTGGCTGCTTTTAGAACGGACATAGCGTTTGGCGATGTAGAACGGAAAATTCAACCTTATATCTTTTTTCTTTTGTCCAAAAGGTCTCTGTTCTCAATAGGGTTGTCTTCGCCTTTAAGCGATTTTTCAATATTTTCAATATAATCCAATGAATCATCTAAAAAGAACAACAATTCAGGTACCCTCCGCAATTGGTTTTTGGTACGCTGAGATAGTTCGTGCTTTATGAGCGGTTGGTTAGATTTAATCCCTTCCATCAGCTCTTTGGCATCTTTGTTAGGAAAAATACTAATATATACTTTGGCAATAGAGAGGTCAGTAGTTACCGAAACTTTCGAAACCGAAATCAACGTACCCTTCAACCCACCTTCAATAGCGGCACGTTGCAGAATATCTACGATATCTCCTTGTATGACCCCTGAAATCTTTTTCTGTCGTTGTGTTTCCATACCGCAAAAATACGTAGAAATAGCGTAATTTAGGGGGATAAACACCGATACGAACAAAATTCACCCTTCATTTGGAAAAAATAGAGCACATAGGCATTGCCGTAAACGATTTAGAGGCTGCAAACGAACGCTTTGGTAAGCTTTTAGGGCAACCACATTATAAGATTGAAGACGTACTCTCAGAGGGTGTCCGCACTTCGTTTTTTAAAACGGGAGAAAGTAAGATTGAACTTTTGGAATCTACGGATACTAATGGTCCCATTGCCAAGTTCTTGAGCAAAAACGGGGAGGGTATGCACCATATCGCTTTTGCAGTAGATGATATTGAAAAAGAAATGAAACGATTAAAGGCCGAAGGTTTTGTCTTAATCAACGAGAAACCTAAAAAAGGCGCTGATAATAAGTTAGTTGCTTTTCTTCATCCCAAGAGTAGTAATGGGGTATTGATAGAGTTGTGTCAAGAAATTAGAGAGTAAGTATGCGGTTTTAGAACCCAGTGTAACATTTAGCATAGTTTAAGGACATTATAGGTTAGAAAGTTTCTTTTGGGTATGACCCAATGTATTCCACAACTATCCATAAAATTCTTGTGTCAGTTAAAAATAAGTAGTAATATTGCATCCGCAATTCGCGAGTTCTGTAATAGCTGGTTTGAGCACCAGTCTTTATCGGTTTTAATCGAAAAAAGGATTTACAAAGCTAAATTTTGAATTGTAACCGGTCCTATAGCTCAGCTGGTTAGAGCACCTGACTCATAATCAGGTGGTCCCTGGTTCGAGTCCAGGTGGGACCACAGAAAACCTCTCAGAACATCTGTTCTTGAGAGGTTTTTTCTTTTTGAGTGATAATTATAGGCTCTTCTATTGTTAACCTTGGGTTTGGGACTAAGATTCCTTCTTCTATAATTTCAAAGGATTCCGAAAATAACAGTTAAACTAATGTAGAAAATGTATCAAATTATGGTAGTATTTTACTACAAATACCGATATTTATGATGGTATCCCCAAAATCATTAAATGAAGAGCTTTAGTTTTCTTACACTTTTAATATTTACGGTTTCCTGTGAATCTGATCACAAATTTAAAAGTCTTGTTGATAAAGAAAAGGTGTTTATTGCATTGGATTTGTATGGGCTAGACAGTGTACCCAAAGAAATAGGAACCCTTAAAAATGCCAAAGAGTTAGAAATTACCCGAACCGATGATTGGACAATTTATCCACCCCTTAGTGCTGCTGATCAATGGGTAGATATGCCACCGTTCAGAACTATTCCATCTGAATTATTAAGCCTTAAGAAACTCCAAAAGCTAACATTGATTGGTCTAGATTTACAAACCCTTCCAGCAGATTTGGAGAAACTAGAGAACTTACAACATCTAGATTTATCTCATAACAAACTGACTATTTCTAATGAACTTCCTAAGCTAAAAAAATTAAAGAAACTTCAGTTTTTATACCTTTCCGGAAATCATATCAATAATAGCGATATAGAAGCGTGGAGAAAAGAAAACCCAAATATTGAAATTGGGTATTTAACAGAATAGCAAGTAAAAAACACCATCTGAATAATTAATCAAAAAGCATATGGTAATAGAATCATTTTTTAGAAAATCCTTAACCATTATATTACTATTCTCTGTGGTTTACGGGTATTCTCAGCAACCTGAGGAGGAAGAGCAAAATTTTAAATTTAAGCGCATTACGATAGGGACACGTTTTTTGGCATTTATTAGCAATTATGGAGAAAAATCAGAATTAGAGGTAGACAATCCTTATGATTTTACTGACGGCACCAAGCTTACCGGTCTAAACCTTTCCGTTAATTACAACATCATAAACGGTCTTTCGGTAGGTGTTGGAAGTGGCATCGAAAAATTTACACAACCCAATTTTAGCTATGTGCCATTATACACCAGAATTGCTATAAATGGAGGTGTAGAAAGAAGTAGTTTTCATACGGAGTTTCAAATAGGAGGGCATTTTACAAATAGTAGTAAAAGAGGTGGTTTTCATAGATTTTTGTTCGGGTATAGGTTTCGGGTATATAAGACAGTCTTTTCGGATGTTTCAATAATTTATACCTATCAGAATTTAGAACAATCTTTTGACAACTCACAAAGGTTATATGATAATTATAATTTTGAAAGCGTAGGGCTTTCGGTGGGGATTGACATAAATTGAAACTATTACGCCTGCCCAAAACACCTCATATTTTAATAATGTTCTTATTTAGATATTCTGTCCAACTCGGTCAATTTTTACTAGTAGTCGCCTATAAGTTTTTTTTCTGAGAATATATTTAGGAGGCTGTTGTACTTCGCACGTTTGCAACCTCCGTTGAACCTTTTTACAAAACATTTTGACTGTCAACAATTAATTTTTTTAGGTTTAAAGATTAGTTGGAGCTATTTTTTGAGACCAATCATCCAACATATATTTAAATTTTTCAGTTCCTAATGGCACTCTTGCAGCCATACTTGGAGACACAAGCGGAATAATTTTTTTTAGTTTTTTTATTTCATCTGTCCAATTTGCAATTTGAGGACCTGCTCCCCAAGTAGAATAAACTTTTATATTTTTATTTTGACTAATAATATTTAGAATATTCTGGGTGTTATAATCTCTTTGAATTGAATTATTTATTAGTTTGCTATCAGAGTATCCATTGCCATTTATTGAGGTGATTCTTTCCTCTGGAACATTTGCGGATTTAATCATATCCATACAAGCAATTTTGTTTTTTTTAAGTTTGGCTAAAAAAAATTCGAATTCCTCAGGATTAAAATCGTCCTTAAATACTTCACTTATTAGCTTCCATGTTTTATTTTTACTCCGTCCATAAAAGTAATTTACTTTATCGCCTCCTTCGGGGTTAAAAGTCCCTAAAAACAAATGTGAAATTTCCCAGTCTGGCGTATAAAAAGGCATGTTTAAAAACTGATGTTCTACTCTAATCATTATTCTTTATTTTAATTATTAAACTCTCTAAAACCTCCTGGAATTGTCCACTCCAAAAGAACTGTTCACCATCTTCTTTTCGGTAAAGTGAAAAACCAATTAAGAGGTGTTTTTTATAAAAAAGCTTAGTCACCGTGAAATCTTTCATAGAGACTATTGTATTCCATTTTTTAGAATACTTGTTTTTAATTTGTTTAAAATATCTTGTGTGACAGATATGATATAACCGTAGTTTAGAAAAGTCAGAGCTATCAATGCAATAGATGTTGTTTGTAAAAGACATGTTACCCTGTTGAGGAAAAACTTCTTGCAAAATTTTGAGCTCTTTGGGGGCAATTAAGGAATCCTTTTCTTTTATAATTCGATTAATAATGACGCTTAAAGCATTTTTTATACTTGAGTATGTAGTTTCAATAGGTAATACGGTCTGTACTAATTCTGAATAAAACGTATCTATTTTTAGGTTTAGTATATGACTGCCATATAAATATCCGATGGCCTTTTTTTGATAAAGAATAACAGAGATATTTGTATTTTCATTACATTTTTCTTTTACTAGATAGTCACAAATGTCACTTAGGATTTTTTGAACGCTATTATCATTTTTGTAGTCATGGATATTGATATCCTTGACTTCAAATTCTTTTAAAGAATTGTATAGGAGATTCCACATTGGAAAAGATTTATTTTTTAAAATTTTTAATTGCATAAATGATTATGACGGGCCAGAGTAAGATGTAAATAATTTTATCAGTGTTGGTCAGTGTGTTCTCTGTATCGTCTTCAACATCCAATTTGTCAATTTCCGATGCAATGATTGAGAATGTAAGTCCGAAAAAAAAGTAATAAAAGTATAAAGGCATAAGAGGTGTTTTTATTGTGTTTTTAATTAAAAATGTTTGGGTTTCAAATTAAATATATTGGAAGATTCTGTATAAACCGCTACATTATTTAAAGCTTTGGAACAAAAATTTTTTTTGTTAAAAGTTTAGGTAGGTTATCGATTAGCAATAGATGAACTTCACCTTTTTCTCTTTTGTAACTCAATCAAAAGGGTTTGAAAAGGATATAGAAGTGAAACCAACACTAGACGGTATAAGAAATAAAAAAGATGAGCTGTTGGAAAAAGCAATTGAAATAATCCAGAAACAGTAATTACTCCTTTCTGTATCGATATATTAAATTGAACTTATTAAAATAGGGTCATTCACTTAGCCGGTCATTCTCTAAAAAATTGTTAATTACAAAAGCAGCTAGTTAAACTTAACTACCTTTGTTTCAATATGAAAAAGGTATTCCATAAAATTAGTGCTGTCTGTATGGCGTTCGTGGTGATGTTCACTGCAATGTCATTTACATTAGATGCGCATTATTGTGGAGATACTTTAGTAGACTTTTCGATTTTCCAAGAAACCGAGACTTGCGGTATGGAAAAAATGCAAATGCCTGAGTCTGATAAAGATTCGCTTTCGGAAAAATCATGTTGTTCAGATGAGCAACTGGTTGTGGAAGGTCAAGATGATTTAAAAACTTCATTTGAACAACTAACGCTTGAGCAACAAACTTTTGTTGCCAGTTTTGTTTATTCATATATCAATCTTTTTGAAGGACTGGACGAGAACATCGTTCCTTTTAAAGATTACTCCCCTCCCTATCTCATACAGGACGTGCAGATTCTGCACGAGAGCTATTTAATCTGATTTTTTAAACAGTCCCGCTAATACGGGAACCACAGCCCAATGGAAAATTCCATCTTGGGTTGCATGTGTTGTATTCCATGTTTTTATAACTGGTATTTCTAACTGTTTAATTATCAATTTATATGCTGAATAAGGCTATTAAATTTCTCATAGAGAATAAGCTTGTCGCGGTACTTTTACTGGCCCTTTTTGTGGGTTGGGGAACGGTAAATGCCCCTTTTGGGTGGGATACCGGACTTCTGCCGTCCAACCCCGTTGCGGTAGATGCTATCCCAGATATTGGTGAAAACCAGCAAATTGTCTACACCAAATGGCAAGGTCGTTCGCCGCAAGATATTGAGGACCAGATTACCTATCCTTTAACCACATCGCTTTTGGGGGTTCCTGGAGTAAAGACGGTTCGTAGTTCTTCCATGTTCGGTTTTTCTAGTATCTATATCATTTTTGAAGAAGATGTAGAGTTCTATTGGTCGCGCAGCCGTATTCTTGAAAAACTGAATTCGCTCCCAGCCGGACTTTTACCTGAAGGGGTAAATCCTTCATTAGGGCCGGATGCTACAGGTTTGGGGCAGATTTTCTGGTATACGTTAGAAGGGCGGGACCCAGAAGGCAATGTTACTGGTGGATGGGATTTGCAAGAGCTTCGCAGTATTCAAGATTACTATGTTAAGTACGCGTTATCATCTGCAAGTGGCGTTTCTGAAGTAGCATCTATTGGTGGTTTTGTTCAGGAATATCAGGTGGATGTAAACCCGGAATTGATGCGGCAATACAATATTGGACTGAGCGATATTGCAAAGGCGGTTAAGGATAGCAATAAAGAGATCGGTGCACAGACTTTAGAAATGAACCAGGCGGAATATCTCGTACGTGGCTTGGGGTATGTGAAATCTGTTGCGGATATTGAAAATGCCGTGGTAAGCTCAGAGAATTTTACTGCTATCCGTATTAAAGATGTGGCAACGGTAAAACTGGGGCCAGAAGCGCGTCGTGGTATTTTGGATAAGGAAGGTGCGGAAGTTGTTGGTGGCGTAATCGTTGCCCGGCATGGTGCCAACCCTATGGAGGTCATAAATAATGTAAAAGAACAAATTAATGAACTAAGTGGCGGACTACCTTCAAAAGTATTGTCTGATGGCACTTCTTCTCAACTGACCATCGTTCCTTTTTATGACCGTACAGAACTTATAAAAGAAACATTGGATACCCTAAGTGAAGCGCTCACCATGGAGATACTGATTACTATTTTGGTGATTATTATCATGGTTTTTAACCTGCGTGCGTCTATTTTAATTTCCGGACTTTTACCTGTTGCTGTGTTAATGGTGTTTGTGGCCATGAAGCTGTTTAATGTAGATGCTAATATTGTGGCGCTATCTGGTATTGCTATTGCTATTGGTACCATGGTAGATGTAGGAGTCATACTGGCAGAAAACATGATTAGGCATTTGGAGGACCCAGAACGCGACCCTAATTTGTCCGTTAATGAAGTGATTTATAATGCAACTTCGGAAGTTTCGGGAGCTATTCTAACTGCTGTTTTGACTACGATTATCAGCTTTGTGCCTGTTTTTACTATGATTGGAGCAGAGGGCAAACTTTTTAGGCCTTTAGCATTCACAAAAACCATGGCACTTACGGCTTCGTTAATTATTGCGTTGTTTTTAATTCCACCTTTTGCAGCGTTCCTTTTCAAGAAAAATAGCATTCAAAAAGTAAGTAAGACTATCATAAATGCTGCTTTAATTGTCTTTGGGGTAGTGGTAATGTTTTACGGATATGGAACAGGTTTGGTACTTGTTGCTTTTGGATTAGTAGGTATTGCGGTTACACGGAGTTATGTAGATGCAAAGCAGGCCAATTACTTGAATATTATCATTTCTGCAATTGCCATTGTATTTCTTTTGGCAGAACATTGGCGACCACTAGGGTTTGATAGAAGCATTGTTATGAATGTTCTGTTTGTAAGTATTATTTGCTTTGGATTACTAGGTGTGTTTATCGTTTTCAGAAAATTTTACACAAGTATTCTAACTTGGGCGCTTCATAACCGATTGCTATTTCTTAGCATTCCCACTACTATCGTCATTTTAGGCGCTTCCATTATGATGAATACCGGAAAGGAATTTATGCCATCATTGAACGAAGGTTCCTTTTTATTGATGCCTACCTCTTTACCACATGCCGGTGTGGAAGAAAATAGGCGTGTGTTGCAGCAGTTAGATATGGCCGTGGCTAGTATTCCAGAGATTGAAACCGTAGTAGGTAAAGCTGGACGAACAGAATCTGCTTTGGATCCGGCACCTTTATCAATGTATGAAAACATGATTCAGTATAAACCTGAATTTATGCGAAATGCTGATGGAGAACGTCAGCGATATAAGGTAAATGAAGAAGGTCTTTTTGTTTTAGCCGATGGAAAATTGTTTCATAATAAAAATACAGAAGTCAGTTCTAGCACAGTTGATAATGCGCGTAACAACGGAAGCTTGTCAACCATAAGCAATGTATCGAGGAAAGACCTAATTACGGATGAAGACGGAGAGTATTACAGAATCTGGCGACCTGAAATTAAAAGCCCAGATGACATTTGGAACAAAATTGTTGAGGTCACCAAATTACCAGGGGTTACTTCTGCACCCAAATTACAACCTATAGAAACGCGATTGGTTATGTTGCAAACGGGTATGCGCGCTCCTATGGGAATAAAAATAAAAGGGCAGGATTTACATGAGATTGAAGCTTTTGGGTTAAAATTGGAAGCCCTACTAAAACAGGCGGAAGGCGTAAAAGAACAGGCCGTTTTTGCGGACCGCATTGTTGGTAAGCCCTACTTGTTGATCGATATTAAACGAGACCAGCTTGCCCGTTACGGAATCTCTGTTGTAGATGTTCAAGAAATTCTACAAATTGCTGTTGGGGGAGTTCCACTAACGCAGACAGTAGAAGGGCGTGAGCGTTATGCAGTTAGAGTTCGTTATCCTCGCGAATTACGAGCAACACCAGACGACCTAAAGAAAATTTACGTACCCGTAGAAAAAGGAAGCCCAGTGCCTTTAGGTGAGTTAGTAGACATCCGCTATGAACAAGGTCCGCAGGTTATTAAAAGTGAAGACACCTTTTTAGTGGGCTATGTACTTTTTGATAAGCTAGATGGTTTTGCGGAGGTGAATGTGGTGGAAAATGCCCAGAAGCTGATTCAGGAACATATAGATTCTGGCGAATTGGTTGTTCCCAAAGGTATTAGCTATATGTTCACAGGAACATATGAAAACCAACTTCGGGCAGAAAAAACACTATCTGTAGTAGTGCCCTTGGCACTACTAATTATCTTTTTAATTCTCTACTTCCAGTTTAGGTCGGTAGCTACCTCTTTAATGGTCTTTACAGGAATTACGGTGGCATTTGCCGGTGGTTTTATCATGATATGGCTATATGGTCAAGATTGGTTCTTCAATTTTAGCTTCTTTGGAGAGAACATGAGGGAGCTTTTCAATATGAAGACCATCAATCTTAGTGTAGCCGTATGGGTTGGATTTATAGCCCTTTTTGGTATTGCAACAGATGACGGTGTTGTTATGGCTACATATCTCACACAAAGTTTTGACCGGGAAAAACCAACAGATAAGAAAGGCATACGACAGGCTGCTTTGGTAGCCGCAGAAAAACGGATTCGCCCCTGTTTAATGACCACGGTGACTACCATTCTTGCATTGTTGCCCGTATTGACGTCTACAGGAAAAGGTAGTGATATTATGATGCCTATGGCCATCCCGATCTTTGGAGGAATGATCATAGACGTTACCTCTTATTTTATAGTGCCTGTACTTTACAGTTGGAGAAAAGAAGTTCAACTTAAAAAAGCCATCCGATGAAAAATAAAATACTAATGTCAGGTCTATTGACAATTTTCTTGGTGTCGTCTACCTTTTGCCAAACAGCCGAGAAAGCGCAAACACTTTTGGAGTACATTCAAGAAGCAGAGGCAAACAATCCGGAAATCCAAGCTTTTGAAGTGCGGTATAGCATTGCCGAGGAAAAAAAGAACGAAGCCAATTCCTTACCTAATACGGAGTTTAGTGCGGGTTATTTTGTGGTTCCTACGGAAACAAGGACTGGTACGCAAATAGGGAAGTTTTCGGCAAAGCAAATGATGCCTTGGTTCGGTACGATAACGGCTCGTGAAAATTATGCAAGTTCTTTGGCGGAAGCAGAATTCGTATCCATTGTTATTGCAAAACGGAAGTTGGCATTGTCAGTTTCTCAGTCGTACTATCAGTTGTATGAAATCCGTGCTCAACAGGCAGTTTTAGAGGAGAATATTCAATTATTGAACACCTATGAACAATTGGCTTTAACCTCTATAGAAGTTGGGAACGCTTCTGCAGTAGATGTGTTGCGGTTACAAATTCGGCAGAATGAGATACAACAAGACAAGGAAGTGTTAGAAGAGGCTTTTTTATCTGAGCGGACTGCATTTAACAAACTGCTTAACCGAAATGAAGATAGTCCAATAGCGGTGGTACAGTCACTGGAACTAATTGAGGATGAGGCGGCATTTATAAAAGAAAATATGCAGTTGCACCCAGAAATATTAAAGTATGATAAGTTGTATGAATCTGTTGAGCAATCAGAATTGTTGAACCAATCAGAAGGAAAACCTTCTATAGGTTTTGGTTTTGATTATATAGCGCTTTCCGAACGTACCGATATAGAAATTAGTAAAAATGGCAAGGATATTTTTATGCCCATGCTTTCGGTTTCGGTCCCCATTTTTAATAAGCGCTATAAATCCATTTCAAAACAGAATGATTTGCGCCAACAAGAGCTACAGCTTCAGAAAGATGAAAGATTAAATGTTTTGCAGACCGCTTTTGCAAAAGCAAAAGGACTACGAAACCAAGCAAGAATAAAATATACCACGCAGGTTAAAAATTTGAAACAGGCAAAGGATGCAGAAGAAATCCTAATTAGTAGTTATGAAACGGGTACCATAGATTTTAACGACGTACTGGACATTCAAGAATTACAATTAAAATTCGCAATGAACCAGATTGATGCAGTACAGGTGTACTACTCGCAATCTGCTGTCGTGAATTATCTAATGAATTAATATTGAGATTGATAGATGTAATGTCTATCGATTTTTATGGCTTCATTTAGGATATTTAAAAAATTTGACATGAACTATTTAAAATACGTACTAGTATTCATAACACTCCAATTATCTTTTGGACAATCACAAGAGGGTAATATTGATAACCTTCCTGTACATGAATACACGATTAGTATTAAAGAAATCCAAGTAAATAAAGCAGGGAAAGAGGTTATGGGAATGGCGGTAAACGGAACAATTCCTGGACCAACACTAGAATTTACAGAAGGAGAGTATGCGGTTATTCACGTAAAAAATGAAATGAACGTAGAGACTTCCGTGCATTGGCACGGTATTTTACTTCCCAATTTCTATGATGGTGTGCCGTATTTAAATACACCGCCTATTAAGCCTGGCGCTACTTTTAAATATGAATTTGCATTAAAGCAATCGGGTACCTACTGGTATCATTCTCATACCATGTTACAAGAGCAAAGTGGGGTTTTTGGTTCTCTGGTGATTAAGCCAAAGAAAAAAACTCTGGATTATGATAAAGATTTGGTGTTGATGTTATCTGACTGGACGAACGAAAAGCCCATGAATGTTCTACGAAACCTAAAACGTGGTAACGAGTGGTACGGTATTAAGAAAGGAACTTCTACCCCGTTAAATAAAGTTATTAGTCGGGGAGCTTTTGGGGCCCAACTTAATTTTTGGAAACAGCGTATGGAAGGCGCGGACATTGCAGATGTGTATTATCCGGCTTTTTTAATAAACGGAGAACAAAGTGTTGCATATCCAGATTTTACACCTGGTGAAAAAATACGCCTTCGCATTATAGATGGGGCTGCCTCAACTTCATTTTGGATGACTTTTGGGGGAGGTACTCCTCTTCTGGTTTCTGCAGATGGATTGGATGTGGTTCCAGTTGAAAAAAACAAAACATTTATAGGAGTTGCCGAAACGTACGATTTTATTGTAACCGTTCCTGAAACGGGTAAAATGGAGTTTCGTATTACCGCGCAAGATGGTTCTGGTCAAGCATCTGCGTTTATTGGTAATGGAGAGGTGCTTCCGGCCATGGATATTCCCAAGCCAGATAAGATTGGAATGATGCAGGTAATGGCCAAAATGGATATGAAAATGGGTGCTCATGCCCTTAAATATCGCCCTAAAAAAGACGACCGTTTTAAGATGAAAGAGGAATATGGGATGCAAATGGATGGAATGAAAGATATGCAAATGGGCAAAAACCATGATATAAAGGACATGGAAATGAATATGCCCAAAGACACCATGATGGTAGACCACTCTAAGATGGACCATTCCAAAATGTCAGCGATGGATATGAACAAGACAGATTCTATGAAAAGTAAGAATGATTCCGGTATGAAAGGCATGGGGTTGTTTGCGGAATACAATTATGAGTATCTAAAATCTCCAGAAAAAACCACCTATGTAGACGGCGCGCCAGTAAATAAGATATTGTTGAACCTTACTGGAAACATGAACCGTTATATCTGGAGCATGAATGGGGTGCCCCTTTCGGAAACGGATAAAATCAAGATAAAAAGTGGAGGGGTAACCCGGATTACTTTTAATAATTTAACCATGATGCATCACCCAATGCACTTGCATGGCCATTTCTTTAGAGTCATTAATAACAATGATGAATATTCTCCTTTAAAGCATACGGTAAATGTGCCGCCCATGCAGCAGGTAACCATTGAATTCTATGGCAATGAGTATGGAGACTGGTTTTTTCATTGTCATATTTTATATCATATGATGAGTGGAATGACCCGTATTTTTAGTTATGATACGCCAAGGGATGTTCGGTTAAAGGAATACCCAGTTTCAAAATTGGTTCACGAGACAAATCAATACTATACCTGGGGTATGGTAGATGTTGCTTCGCATATGACCGGCTTAAATTTGGTCAGCTCCAACATTAGAAACCAGTTCAATACTTCTTTTGAGTACGGTTGGAACAAAAATTTAGAAGCAGAGTTTACCTATGAACGCTATCTACATGATTACTTACGTGTTTTTGGAGGTGTAAATATCGAAAATGAGACGAGCAAAAGTCTTGGTGAATTTAAGACCACTGCTGTATTAGGCGTACGTTATTTAACACCGTATTTGTTCAATTTAGATGTGCGTATAGATAATGAACTACGGCCAAGAATAGGAATAGGAAGGAGCATCATGGTATTCCCAAAATTTTCAATATTTGGGTATTACGAATATCAAATTGATTTAGGTTGGGTAAATGACCTGCCAATAGATGAAAATTTCACATCAGAAACGGTCTGGAGTGCTGGAGCCGAATACATGCTATCCAGAAACTTTTCTCTAATGGGAAGTTATGACAATAGATATGGTGCTGGCGGTGGGTTATCCGTTCGGTTCTAATGAATAATTTATAAATGAGTACTAACAACTAAATATTTTAAAAATGAAAAAGGTAAGTATGGCAAAAGGTATTTTGGCTATTGTCTTGATAGCTTTGACTGTAGCATCGTGTAAGGATACGAAAAAGGAACATAATGATGAAGATGGCAATCACTCTGGTAAAATGGAACAGGATGCGATGGGAGACGACAAAACGGATAGCTCCAAAAAAACAATGACTAGTAATGGGTCGGATATGAAAGCGGAAGTTGTTTTTGCTGAGTATTTTGAATTAAAAGATGCTTTAGTGGCAGACAACACTAAAGAAGCTGCTGAATATGGAAGTAATTTAGTTATTACACTTAAAGATTTCAATATTTCTAAGTATTCAGAAGAAGACCAATCTATGTTAAAGGACATTATTGAAAATGCAAAAGCACATGCAGAAGAAATTTCTAATAGTACTATCAAGAAACAACGCCGCTATTTTAAATTGCTAACGGAAGAAGTAACGAAGATAATTGCTATTACAGGGTCTACAAACAAGGTATATGAACAATTTTGTCCCATGTATGAAGGTGGTAGTACTTGGTTAAGTATGAGCGATGAAATCCAAAATCCGTATTATGGCAGTACGATGTTGCAATGTGGCAAGGTTCAAAGAGAAATATAATTTAAGAAAATAATGAACGAAACTTTCTACATAAAAAATATGGTCTGTAACCGCTGTATAGCTTCGGTTTTAGAAATATTTAATATCGAAAATTATACGGTAGAGTCCATTGAATTAGGGAAAGTGGTCGCTGTGGAAGGACAAGAAAGCCGCAAGGAAAACTTAGCCAACGCTTTGACTAAAATAGGGTTTGAGCTCATTGAAAACGAAACGGATACGGTTGTTGAACAGATAAAAGTGAAGCTGATTCATAAAATTGAAACGGGTGAAACAGAACACCTATTTCAATCTTTAGCAGAAGAGTTTAGCAAGACGGAGACGGCTTTAAGCAAAATGTTCAGTAAGTCAGAAGGGATGACCTTGGAAAAGTACACCATCAACTTAAAAATTGAAAAAGTAAAAGAATTTATACAATTGGGACAGCTTAATTTTTCTGAAATAGCATACGCCCTTAACTATAAAACTAGCAGCCATTTGGCAAGGCAGTTTAAAACAGTTACCGGAATGTCTATGAGCGATTATAAAAGTTTTAAAAACTGGAACAGAAAGACGTTGGACCAAATTGTATAAATAAGAATCGGAATTGTGAAAAGGATTGGCACTAGCTCTTTTTAATTTTACCGAACAAAATAAATCTAAAATGACACATACCTATCATATACACGGAATGACTTGCAACGGATGTCGCGGTCATGTAGAACAAACGCTTTCTAAGGTAGCTGGTGTAACCAGTGCTTCGGTAAATTTAGAGAAGGCAGAGGCTACTATTGAGATGGAGTCTCACATTCCTATCGAAACTTTCCAAAAAACGCTGTTAGATGATGGAGGTTCATACAGTATTCATAATGTGGGAGAACATCAACAGCACCCAGTAGAAAAAGCCGAAAAGCCAAAAGGTAAGGGAACTGGCATTTTCTATTGCCCAATGCATTGTGAGGATGATAAAACCTATGATGAGGCAGGTGATTGCCCCGTTTGTGGCATGGATCTGGTAGAGGAACAAAATCTAAGCGCAACCACTGCAGAACAATGGACATGCCCTATGCACCCGGAAATTATTCGTGATGAACCGGGTAGTTGTCCTATTTGTGGTATGGACTTGGTGCCTTTACAACCGGACCTTTCTGCGGAAGAGAAAACGTATAAAAAACTTTCAAAAAAATTCTGGATTGCAGGGGCTTTAACCTTGCCTATTTTTCTCATTGCCATGAGTGAGATGATTCCTAATAATCCGCTGTACGATGTTATGGAGCAGAAATGGTGGAACTGGATTCAGTTTGCACTTTCTATTCCAGTTGTTTTCTACGCCACATGGATGTTTTTTGAACGTGCTTATCGCAGTATAAAAACTTGGAACCTAAATATGTTCACCCTCATTGGTATTGGTGCCGGTGTGGCTTGGTTATTCAGTGTTTTTGGAATGTTGTTTCCGGACTTTTTTCCGCCACAATTTAAAACGGAATCTGGCGCGGTACATGTCTATTTTGAGGCGGCAACCGTCATTCTAACGTTGGTTTTAATGGGGCAAGTACTTGAAGCACGAGCACATAGTAAGACCAATTCTGCAGTAAAGGAATTGTTGAAACTTGCCCCTAATAAAGCAGTCCGTGTTGTAGATGGAGTTGAAGAAGAAGTTTCGATTGAAAAAATTCAAAAAGGAGATACACTACGTGTGAAACCAGGTGAAAAAATTCCTGTGGATGGTGTTATTACTGAAGGGCAGACCACTGTTGATGAATCTATGATTTCGGGTGAACCTATTCCGGTTAATAAAATAATAGACGATAAAGTAAGTAGTGGTACTATAAACGGGAATCAGACTTTCTTAATGAAGGCTGAAAAAGTAGGGAATGATACCTTGCTGTCTCAAATTGTACAAATGGTGAACGACGCTAGTCGTAGTCGTGCACCTATTCAGAAGTTGGCAGATACCGTTTCTAGTTATTTTGTGCCCGTTGTGGTAATTATTTCGGTAATCACATTTGCAGTTTGGGCTGTTTGGGGTCCAGAACCTGCGTATGTATTTGCCCTAGTGAATGCTATTGCTGTTTTAATTATTGCGTGTCCTTGTGCTTTAGGTCTTGCAACACCTATGTCTATTATGGTTGGGGTTGGTAAAGGAGCTCAAAACGGTGTATTGGTGAAGAATGCCGAAGCTCTAGAGAAAATGTACAAAGTAGATACGCTGATTGTTGATAAAACAGGAACCATCACCGAAGGAAAACCAACTGTGGAAGCTATTGGTACTTCAAAAGGAGATTATTCCGAAAACGAAGTATTGCAATTCATAGCTTCTCTGAATAGTTCTAGTGAACACCCACTTGCGGAGGCAACGGTTAAATACGGAAAAGAACAAGGTGTTGAAGTGTTGAAAACCGAAAATTTTAATGCTGTAACAGGTAAAGGGGTAGAAGGAAAAATTGATGGTAAAAAAGTGGCGTTGGGTAACATCAAAATGATGGAACATGTTAATGCGGCTTTAAGCACTGACTTCCAAAACGAGGCCAACGAGCATCAAAAGAAAGGCAAAACGGTATCCTATTTAGCTATTGATGAAGCGGTTGTTGGCTTTGTTGTTATTGGCGATAAAATAAAAGAAACAAGTGCCAAAGCTATTAAAGCACTTCAAGAAAAAGGAATAGTCGTTATAATGCTTACAGGAGATAATCATGATACTGCGCAAGCAGTGGCCAAAGAGCTGAACCTTCAAGATTTTAAAGCAGGAATGCTTCCTGAAGACAAACTAGCTGAGGTCAAAAAACTGCAAGAAGAGGGTCATGTAGTGGCTATGGCAGGAGATGGTATTAATGATGCACCTGCTTTAGCAAAAAGTGATGTAGGTATTGCTATGGGAACAGGAACAGACGTAGCTATTGAAAGTGCTATGATAACCCTCGTAAAAGGCGATTTGCACGGTATTGTAAAAGCTAGGAACCTTAGTGATGCCGTAATGAAGAACATTAAGCAAAATCTGTTTTTCGCATTAATCTATAATACCATTGGTATTCCAATTGCAGCAGGCGTATTGTATCCTGTTTTTGGACTCTTGTTATCACCAATGATTGCGGCGCTTGCTATGAGTTTTAGCTCGGTATCTGTCATTGCAAACGCACTTAGATTGAGGACAGTTAAAATTGGATAACAATTCAAAAACGCTTAATGAGGTTTAAGGAAATTTAAAATAAAAGCCATGAATAAAAATATCTTGTACATAAGCATTGCCGCAGTGGTAGGCCTCTTAGCGGGTTGGTTAATCTTTGGAGAAACCTCTAATAATACAGTGTCTAAAGAAGCAATACAGGTTTCTACGGGAGAACATAATCATTCGGGAGAAAGTGCGGATGAAATGTGGACATGTTCCATGCATCCTCAGATTATGCTTCCTGAAGCTGGCGCTTGTCCTATTTGTGGTATGGACTTGATTCCTGCAGAAGTGGGTGCTAATGGTTTGTTGGCAGAACAGTTTAAACTAACCGAAAACGCTATGGCCTTGGCTAATATTCAAACCGTTTTGGTGGGAGAAAATAGCGTCGCTTCGGAAGGTGGGGTTATGCTCTCTGGTAGAATAGCAATAAATGGAGATGAAACAGCCATACAGCCAGCACATTTTGACGGACGGATAGAGAAGTTATATGTTACCTCCTTAGGCCAAAAAGTAAACAAAGGGCAGGCAGTGGCTAAAGTGTATTCACCAGGGTTAGTTGCTGCACAACAAGAGTTGATTACAGCTTATAAATTAAGGGAATCTCAACCTCAATTGTACAAAGCGGTACAAGCTAAATTTAAGAATTGGAAAGTCCATGGTCCAGAATTAGACGAGGTTGTAAAGACAGGAAAAACAAAAGAGAGTTTTACCATTTATTCTCATGTCTCTGGTATCGTAACGGAAATAGCTGTGAGCGATGGAGCTCATATTATGGACGGAAAACCAATTTTTAAAGTGTCTAACCTAAATACGGTATGGGCAGATTTTGATGTGTATGAAAATCAGATTTCCCAGTTTAAAAAAGGGGAGCAGATACGGGTAACCACTAATGCGTATCCTAATAAAGTTTTTAAAGCTAAAGTGTCTTATATAGACCCTATTCTAAACGTCCAGACCAGAACTGTAACGCTTAGGGCGGTATTAAATAATAAGGATGAGGTCTTTAAACCTGGCATGTTCGTTCAGGGTAAAGTAAATTCTAATACTACGGTTAATGAAAGTGTAATTACTGTGCCAACATCAGCCGTGATGTGGACAGGAAAACGCTCGTTGGTGTATGTAAAGTCGGACTTTGAAGAACCTGTTTTTGAAATGAGAGAAGTGACTATTGGGAATAGTACCGGAGAGAATGTAACTATAATAGATGGACTAGAAAATGGCGAAGAAATTGTGGTGAACGGAACTTTTACAGTTGATGCTGCTGCACAGTTACAGGGTAAAAAATCTATGATGAATCAAAAAAGCAAGCATTAATATCGTTTGAAGTGTGGGTAGAGGTTTGCGAATCTTAGGGTGTGGCAATGGTCCAGAGAAATTTAAGTTATATTTGCTGCACTCATTATTAGTGATTTGGACAAAAAACAAACGACATTAAAGGATATTGCCGCGAAACTTAATGTTTCTATTTCTACAGTTTCCAGAGCATTACAAGGCAATCCTCGTATTAGCGCACAAACCAGAGAGAAAGTACTTGAGTTAGCAAAAGAGTACAATTATTTTCAGACTAAACACATAAACCCTTTTGCTAAAAAGAAAATACAGGCGGTTGGTGTTATTGTGCCCAGCATAAAGTATCACCTGTATGCTATGGCTATTTCTGGTATAGAAGAAATACTAGAAAAACACCAGATGCAAATCATTATCTGCCAATCTAACGAGTCCTACGAGAGGGAGAAAATATTGGTAAAAGAGCTATTGGATATTGGTGTATCAGGACTGATTGTGTCTTTAGCTAGTGAGACAAAAGAATTCGACCATTTTTTAGAAGCTAAAAAAAGAAAGATTCCATTAGTGTTTTTCAATCGTCTTTGTGATGAGGTAGAATCGGATAAGGTTATTATTGATAATTTCAAAGCGGCTTACGACGCTACTCAGCATCTAATTTCCGTGGGATGTAAGCGCATTGCATATATAGGTGGACCAAAGATTTTACAAATTAGTTCAACCCGACTTTTGGGATATAAGAAAGCCTTAGTGGACGCTAACTTACCGGTGGAGGAGAAGCTTATTGAAAACACCAACTTTACGCGGGAAGGAAACCTCAGCACAGCAAGAAAATTATTGTATTCTCCAGAGCATCCAGATGGCGTATTGGCTTTTAGTGATCAGGTGGCCATAGGAGTAATGCTAGCAGCCAAAGAACGAGGTCTGAAAATGGCGGAAGATTTAGCAATTATCGGCTTTAATAATGAGCCTATTGATGAGCTTTTAGAGCCTTCACTAACAAGTATTGACCAGCCCAGCTACCAAATGGGTGTGGAGTCTGCAAAGTTGATTATAGATCGGATTGAAAATTACGAGAAAGATGTATCTCGGGTGGTCTTAAAATCAGAATTGGTGATTCGTAATTCTACTAATAAAAATAAGTCTTAGAGCAAGCTAAAATTTTAGCTGCGGAGCTTAAAATTCTTTCATATAAACGGAAAAACGATATGTTCAATATGTTTTTTCAATCTAACAATTCTTCTCGAGAAGCACTCATTACTCTAATTTATCTTTAGGTATTCAAATGTATTTTTTGGATTGTTGAAACACGTATAATATATTTTATTTTAATGCAAAATATTGCGCATTTATATTTTAAAATACAAACATGTTTACTCGTTGTGATACTTTTAATAGATATTTATACTATATTCGTTGATATTATCAACTTAATATTATTTTGCGCAAATATTGTGCAAAATATAGTATAACGACAATTAGAAAGAATTAAAATGGGAAAAACGTACAAAATCGCTGTAGTTAATGGCGACGGAATAGGAGCTGAAATTGTTCCTGCTGGAGTTTCCGTGCTAGACGCGGTAGCCAATAAATATGGATTTAAACTAGATAAACAAGAGTTTCCTTTTGGAGCGGGATATTTTAAAGAGCATGGCAAATTCATGTCAGATGACGCTTTAGAAACCCTTAAAGAATTTGATGCTATATTTTTTGGTGCAGTAGGTTTACCAGAGGTAGATGATACGTTGCCTGCAAGAGATTATACATTTCGAGTAAGAACTTCCTTTGAGCAGTATGTAAATTATAGACCTGTAAAATTATTTCCAGGTGTAGAAAGTCCGCTTCGATATAAAACTGAAAAAGATATAGACTTTGTGGTTGTTCGGGAGAATAATGAAGGCGAGTTCGTTCAGAGCGGAAAAATAATGCATGGAGACAAGCCGGGAGGTATGGCCATGGATACCAGCATCTTTACTAGATTTGGTATTGAGAGAATTGCTCATTATTCTTTTAAATTGGCACGTAAACGAAACAGCAAAGTTACCAATGTAACTAAATCCAACACACTTATTAATAGTTTGGCCTATTGGGATAGGGTTATTGCAGAGGTGGCACAAGAGTACCCAGATGTAGAATATAGCAAAATGTATATTGATAATGCTTCGGCAAGTTTTGTATTGCGCCCAGAGATTTTTGATGTTATTTTGACAACCAACCTTTTTGGAGATATTTTATCCGATCTTGGTGGTGCCATTATGGGTAGTTTAGGTCTTGGAGGTAGTGGAAATATTAATCCTGAGAAAGATTTTCCTTCTATGTTTGAGCCTATTCATGGTTCTGCACCGGATATTGCGGGGCAGAACATTGCAAATCCAATTGGGCAAATTTGGTCTGCAGCAATTATGTTAGACCATTTAGGAGAAACCGAAGCGGCAAAAGAGATTATGGCAGGTATAGGTGCAACCACTTCCAAAGGTAACTTAACAAAGGACCTTCGCGGTACGGCCTCAACTTCTGAAGTTGCGGAAAGTGTAGTTCAGTTTATCAACGTAACAAAATTATCAACCATATAAAATAGAATGGTAAATAGAAAAATTATTGACCTCACTTTGCCTATTGAAGCAGGCGTTAAAGGAGTAGCTATAGACCAGACCAAAACTTTGGAAAAAGATGGTTGGAATGCTACCACCTTACACTTGTATTCTCATAGTGGTACCCATATGGATGCTCCTGTACATTTTGAGGTCAATGATCAGACTATAGACCAACTTCCTGTTGACCGCTTTGTTTCTGAAGCATGGGTTGTTAACCTTACGAATATCAAACCTAAAGAATCTATTACGGTTGCTCATTTGGGAGCTATTGCAGAAAAAGTAGAACAAGGACAAAGTTTGCTTTTACACACGGGTTGGAGTAAAAAATTGGGCACGGATGAATATCGTAATGCTTTACCTAGAATTAGTCCAGAGCTAGCCCATTGGCTAGGAGAAAAAAAGGTGAATATCCTTGGTGTTGAACCGCCCTCTGTAGCTGATGTTAATGTTATTGAAGAAGTAACGGAAGTGCATACGATTTTAATGAAAAACGACATCATTATAGTTGAAGGCCTTACCAATCTAGAAGCGCTTTCGCAGCCAAAAGTAACCTTGGTGGCTTTGCCATTAAAAGTTAAAAATGGCGACGGAGCTCCTGCGCGTATCATTGCAATAGAAAACTAGCCTTTTATGTCTCACTCAGCACTTTTAAAATCTATTGAAGAAGGAGACAAGCTTTTAGGGCATGAAGCAGAAATCCGTGCAGAGCTGGCCAAAAATCCAAAGTCCATTGTTATTTTAGATGATGACCCAACAGGCACCCAAACTGTGTGTAATGTTCCGGTAATTACAGAGTGGACGGAAGAAATTTTAGAGAAAGAATTACTAGCAAGTCCGGTATTTTTTATACTCACTAATTCTAGAAGTTTACAGGCAGAAGAAGCGAATGCTTTGGGTCAGTTGCTAGGAGAGCGATTGCAGAAATTAGCTGATAAACATCAAAAAAAATTAATTGTCATTAGCCGAAGCGATTCTACTTTAAGAGGGCATTACCCTAACGAAGTTGACGCTTTAGCAAAAGGAATGAATATAAATGAAGCAAGGCAAATATTGGCCCCTGCTTTTTTTGAAGGGGGACGCTATACTTTTGATGATATCCATTACGTAAAGGAGGGGAATAATTTCGTTCCTGCGGCAGAGACTCCGTTCGCAAAAGACAACACCTTTGGGTATACTTCATCTAATTTGAAAGATTGGATTGTTGAGAAATCGGAAGGCAAGGTAGATAAAAATAGTATTTCAAGCATTTCCGTTCAAGCCCTTAGAAATAGAATATCCGAAGAAATAAAATCGATAATAGAACAACCGGAGACAACCCATATTATAACGAACGCTACATCATATCCCGATTTGCAGGCAATGGCGCTTGCAATTTTAAAGAGTGATAGTTCTTTTGTTTTTAGAACTGCGGCTTCTTTTATCAATGCCATTTCGGGCATTGCTATTAAACCATGTTTAACAAAAGATCAAATTCTAAAAATCCCATCGCTAAATGGAGCACTTTTAGTGATTGGTTCCTATGTTCCCAAAACCACTGCTCAACTGGCGTATTTAAAAGAGCGAAGCAATGCGGTTTTCTTAGAATTGGATGTAACTAATGTGTTCGATATTGGAGTTTTCTGCAAAGAACTGGTCTTACTTGTCGAGAAAGTTGAAAGCAGTCTTAAAACAGGTAAAGACGTAGTCATTTTTACCAGTAGAGAAGTTAAAAAAGGAACCACAAAAAACGAGAGTCTTGATATCGTAAATAGGGTTTCTAATGCACTCATATCTGTAATTAAAAAAATTAGGGTGCAGCCTAAATATATTCTTGCAAAAGGAGGTATTACTTCTAGTGACATTGCTACAAAAGGCCTTAATGTGCGCCGTGCAAATGTTCTGGGACAAGTGCTTAAGGGAGTACCCGTTTGGCAGCTGGATAAGGATGCTAAATTTCCTAATATGGCGTATATTGTATTTCCTGGTAACGTTGGAGATGATATGGCCTTATATGAACTGATTTCCTTATTGAAATAAAAAATTATGAAGGAACAGGGCTATTTTCCGAAGCGGTATTTTATGGTTTTAGGGACTTTTCTATTGGCCTTGCTGCTTTATGTGGATCGTGTTTGCATTTCTGTAGCAAAGGAGCCAATTTCAGCAGCTTTGGATTTAAGCGATAAACAGATGGGATGGGTCTTGGCGGCCTTTTCGTTGGGGTATGCTCTTTTTCAAACTCCGGCCGGTATGCTTTCTGATTCTTTAGGTCCGCGAAAAGTACTTTCGGCTATTGTAGCTATTTGGTCCGTTTTTACTGCTTTAACCGGTGCTGCGTTTAATTTTATATCGCTATTAGTAGTACGTTTTCTTTTTGGTGCAGGTGAAGCTGGTGCTTTTCCAGGAATGTCAAGGGCTATTTATACGTGGATTCCCTTGCAAGAAAGAGGGCTTGTTACTGGTATTAATTTTTCTGGCTCTAGATTGGGGGCGGCATTCGCCCTTCCTGTAGTAGCTTGGATGATAGATGATTTTGGATGGCGGTCTTCTTTTATGATTTTAGGGGTCGTTGGTGTAGCTTGGGCAGTCGCTTGGTTTGTGTTTTTTAGAGATATGCCGGAAGAGCATCCCCATATTTCAAACGAAGAAAAAGAATTCATACTTGCCACAAGGCAGCCACAAGATACAGGGGTAAAAGCCAAAAAAATAAACATGGGCGACCTGTTGAAGTCCAAAAATATATGGTTGGCTATGGGGCAATACTTCTGTAGTAATTTTACTTTTTTCTTTGCTCTTACCTGGCTCTTCCCACACGTAAAAAGCGAGTATGGTCTAAACACTATGGAAGCCGGTTTATATACTGCAATTCCCTTAATTTTCGGTGCTTTTGGAAATTGGACATCAGGAGCACTTAGTGACCGTATCTATAAAAAAGGCAATTGGGACAGGTCTCGTATTCTTCCTGCTTCAATTGGGTTTTTTCTAGCTGCAGTAGGACTTATTGGAAGTATTTATATGGATTCAGTGGAAGGTGCCATTCTGTTTTTAAGTCTTGCTATTTTTGGTGCGGATATGACGTTGCCATCCTCATGGGCTTTCTGTGTAGATATTGGTAAAGAACATTCAGGAGCAGTATCAGGAACAATGAATATGGCAGGAAATATTGGTGCGTTTTTAACGGCATTGGCTTTTCCGTATTTACAGTCTTGGACAGAATCTACCACCCCATTCTTTGTAGTAGGGGCAGTTTTGAATAGTATTGCAATTCTAATGTGGTACAACATGAAACCTCAAAGGCATTTCTCTACCTATTAATAAAGGCGGTATGGTAAAATTAAAAGGAGTTTGTATAGGAGCGGGTTATTTTAGTCAGTTTCATTTTGAAGCATGGAAAAGAATCGATGCTGTTGAGATTGTTGGTGTTTGTGACTCGGTTAAAGAACGAGTAGAGGGCATAGTTGATACCTACGGTTTTAAGAAGGCTTACACTAGTGTTGAAGAAATGTTTCTTAATGAGAAGCCAGATTTTGTAGATATCATAACTCCTCCGGAAAGCCATTTGGAGCTTTGTAAATTAGCGGTAGCACATAACATTCAGATTATTTGTCAAAAACCTTTAGCACCTACTTTAGAGGAGGCTCAGGAGATTGAATCGCTTATTTCCAATTCCAGTGTTAGAATGATGGTGCACGAAAATTTCCGATTTCAACCCTGGCACCGGGAACTTAAAAAGCTTTTGGATACTCAGGTAATTGGTTCCAAATTACACACCATCAATTTGCGTATGCGAATGGGCGATGGTTGGCAGACCGATGCATATATGAACAGACAACCTTATTTTAGGGAAATGGAACGGTTGCTTATTTATGAAACTGGAATTCATTTTATAGATGTATTTAGATATCTGGGAGGAGAAATCACGGAGGTATACGCTAAACTTAGAACACTCAATACAAATATTAAAGGGGAAGATTTTGCTTGGGTCAACTTTGATTTTGCCAATGGCGGTCTTGGTTTTTTAGATGCAAATAGATATAATGAAAACACTTCCGAAGACCCAAGGTTAACCTTTGGTACCGTACTTATTGAAGGAGACAAGGGTAGTTTACGTCTTTATGATGACGGAAAGATTACCATTCAACTTTTGGGAAAAGAAGAGCAAGAACACAAGTATAGCTTTAAAAAACAAAATTTTGCAGGAGACTGTGTTTTTGCCACGCAGCAACATTTTGTCTCTAACCTTAGAGCGGGAACTCCCTTTGAAACCGACGTTGCCAGTTACATTCCGAATATTTTGGTATTGGAAAAAATCTACGAATCCAGCGCTAAAAAAATGCCTCTAAAGGTTTAAATTTATCCTCTACCAATTAAGTCTTAATTTCTAATTTTGCTTGTATTCATATGACCCTTTTGGTTGTAAGGTTTTGGCTTTTAGAACGACTTATATTTCCCTTTTAAAATGAATTTTTTGCAACGCACTGAGCTACATTAATTTAGTTCAAAAAAGGGGTTATTCTATAATTTTGATGATAGATTGATTATGAAAGAAATAAAAACAAATAAAATACCGTATTCCATATTAGAATTAGCAACCGTAGGAGCTGGTTTTACGCCAAAAGAAGTTTTTGATAATAGTTTAGAATTGGCCCAAAAAGCCGAAGAATTTGGATATAACCGTTTTTGGTTGGCGGAACACCATAATATGTTGAGTATTGCTAGTTCTGCTACTTCTGTGCTTATGGGGCACATTGCTGGCGGAACAAAAAAAATACGTGTAGGTTCAGGTGGTATAATGCTGCCAAACCACTCATCTCTGCTCATAGCGGAACAGTTTGGTACCTTGGCTTCATTGTACCCGGGGCGTATAGATTTAGGTCTAGGAAGGGCTCCGGGAACGGACCAGGTAACAGCGAACGCTATTAGGCCGGATAGAATGGAAGCGGTCTACCGTTTTCCTGAAGAAATGCATAACATTCAGAAGTATTTTTCAAAAGATAATAAGGATGCAAAAGTTAGGGCGCCTATTGCAGAGGGTGTAGACGTGCCTATCTATATTTTGGGTTCTAGTACCGATAGTGCTTATTTAGCGGCAAAAGAGGGGCTTCCTTATGTTTTTGCCAGCCATTTTGCACCTACACATCTCTTAGAAGCTTTAAATATTTATTACAATAATTTTCAGCCTTCAAAATATTTGCAAGAACCGTATTCGGTTGCCGCTATAAATGTGGTTGCTGCAGAAACTGATGAGGAAGCAGATACGATATCTACTTCTATGTTGCGTTTAATGTTGGGCGTTATGACCGGAAAGATTGATTATATGCAGCCAGCAATAAAAATGACGCCAGAATTAAAACAGGTTTCCGTAGACCCAGCATTTCAGCGTATGCTTAAATATTCTTTTGTTGGAAGCAAGGCCACAGTTAAAGAAAAAACGGAAGCTTTTATCAAACAGACAGGAGTAAATGAAGTAATTGCAGTTTCACATATTTACGACCAAAAAGATAGAATTAATTCGTTCCGTCTTTTCTCTGAGGTAATGAATGAAATGTAAAATTGATGAAGATTAGGCTATGATTTACGTAGCCTAATCTTCATCTTTCTTGTTGACCAACCCTTTTGTAAATTCGTTCAGGGTTTCTACTTTTTCCTCAAAATCACCCTTTATCGTCTTTCTGAACTCGTTGAGGTTCTTTACCAAATCATCTATGTTGTCTGGAATGACATCTTCAAAAAACTGACGTAATCGTTTGGCTGTAGTGGGAGATTTTCCATTGGTAGAAATAGCCACTTTTACATTTCCTTTGGTAACGATGCCACCCATATAGAAATCACAAAAAGGAGGGTTATCTGCTACGTTTACCAATATACTTTGCGCTCTACAATCATGATATACTTGCTCGTTTACCTTAACTATATCCGTTGTAGCAACTACCATGTGTTTTCCTTTTAAGAAGGTTTCATTGTACTCGTTTAAATGCATGGTAATTCCAAACTTATTGGCCAATGCAATTGTTTCTTCCCTAAACATGGGGGATACCATTTCTACTTGAGCATTAGGGCTTGACTTCAATAAAAAAGTCAATTTTTCTAAAGCTACATTTCCGCCGCCTACAATTAAAATATTTAAATTCGATACTTTAAGAAATACCGGGTACAGTTCATTCCGCTCCATGCTCTTCTTCTTGTTTTTCTGTTCTATAATTGATGGTAACACGCGTTCCTTCGCCTAGAATAGAATTAATAAACAGCCTTCCGTTTATATAATCTATTCGCTCTTTCATAAAAAAGAGTCCCATTCCGCCTTCGCTATTATTTTTAGGCACTTGACCTAAAATGGAATCGTCAAAACCTTTTCCATCATCATCAATTACAACACTTAAGATATCGTTTTTGTAATTAATGGTTACTAGTATATAACTTGCTTCGGCATATTTGATGGCATTATTGACTGCTTCCTGTACAACCCTATAAACGTTGGTTTCTGCTAGTGAATCAAATCTAATGTGTTCATCAGTCTTATTGTCAAAAAGAATTGTTTTCCCTGTCAGTTTAGACAGCTCTACCGTCATTTTTTGAAGTGCAGGAAAAATGCCATGATCACTAAGTTCTGGGGGAGTAAGGTTAAATGTGGCCGTACGCACACCCTTAATCAAATCTGAGGTCAGGGTCTTCAAGTAGGCAATCTTTTCTATTGTCTTATCCTTGTTCTCAGGATCAATAGATTCAATATTAAATTTTAAAGCGGTCAGCATTTGGCCAATTCCATCATGGATATCTTTGGCAATACGCTTCCGCTCCTCTTCTTGCCCCTCTACGATTTGGCTTGCTTGAACTTTTTTCTGAAGCATTCGTTCTTCAAAATTCTGTTTGGTAAGCTGCTCTACTTTAAGACTGTTTTCTTTACGCTCCGTAATGTCCGAACACAGAATAAGAATGCTTTGTTGCCTGCTAGATTGATGCATAGGCACTATGGACATGTCCAGCCAAAAATCCTTTCCTTCTAAAGTGGTGATTTTAATTTCCTCTGTACGGATTACATTTTTTCTATTACCCTTAAGCACCTCTCTAAGGTACTCTTGTTGGCCAGAGTCTGTTGTGAGAATTTCTGCTAAGGGCTTATTTAATTGGTTTTCGGTAATACCCAGCAAGCCTAGAAATTTTTTACTGATAAAAACAATGCTGCCATCTTTCCGTGCACTTGCAAACAGGGCTGCATTATCTATTACAAAATTCAGCTCTTGTAATTCTTGGAGGGATTTTTCTTTCTCTGAATACAGTTGCTGTACTTCTTTGGCGCGAGCATCTGAATTTACTTGGTTTTGCATTAGATTGCCAATAGTCTTACGAATTTGTAATGAAAGGGGTTTAAAGATAAACACAATCTCAAGTAACAATATGAGCAAGGAAATGCAAAGAAGGATATACTCTTTTTGCTTTAAGTTTTTTAGTTTGGTCTTACTGCGTTCGTCATATTGATTTACGATGTCATCCATCAGTTGTAGAAAACGATTTTCGTTTTGCAGTACAACAGCAACATTTTGTTCTAAACTAGCTTCAGTTAGACTATTATTATGATAAGAGGTAATTATTGTTTCTGCAGCTTGTACCATTGCCGAATGATGTGGCTCTAGCGTATTGAACAACTCTAAAATTTCAGTATCATCCTCATTGGGAAGGCCTTTATCTTTATCACCATTTTGTAAGGCAATATGAGAGTGTTTCCAAATAGAAATGGTCTTAGAGAGCTCTTTTATTTTTGGAGCAATTTCAGTTTTGAGAAAGTCGCTTTTAATGAGTAATAATTCCTTCGTCAACTTTTGACTGTAAGCTCTTTGGAACCCCGCTACATTAATAACACGAGAATCACTCAATTGCGAATTCAGGTGTAATTGAATCAAAATCTGTGAGATAATAATGGTGACAGCAATGCCTGCCAAAGCCCATAGATACCATTTTCTGATACTTAGAAAAGTCTCAGAATCTAAAGGTAATTGGGTTTTGTCATTTGGCATAGTACACGTATCAGGTAACTGCCCTTAAGTTAACCGGCTATGGCTTTAGACACCAACGCCAGTGAATTTTTAGAAAGGGGTAATTTTAATGCGGCCTTATGCCCTTCTTCAGACATTTTACGCCAGGTTTTTTGAAGAATATCAATAACCTTGGCATCTTCGTGTTCAGAAGCAAAAGGCTCAAAATAATGTTCTAAAAACACCAAACAGATAACATCTTCTAGGGTCTGGGTGTCTTCATTTTTTTTCAGTTGTTTTTTCTCCAACAAAAAAGCCACTTTATCAATAGTTGCTTGGTCATAACCAACCTCTTCTAAAATTGAAGTTGCTTTTTTTGCATGAAACTTTTTCAAGTCCTGACGCCATTTTAGATATCCCGCACGGTTCATTTCATAAGACTCCCGTGGAATCTCCCATCGGCAAATATGCTGAGACCTAGCTGTTAGCTTTAAAGCTTCAGGTGCTTTGGGTGCAAAATCGTTCAGCTTCTCCGTCATCCGAAGTGCATATAGCAACTCTTTTGGATATGTTTTTCCTGAAGGAGTTGTTTCTGTATGTGGATCTTGCCCATTTGCCTCATCGAACAATGTAAAGGCTTGCTGTAATTTATCAGAAATTGACATAGGTCTAAAATTTTGGTCTAAGATACAAATACCTTCAGACCTGTACGGAATCTATTCTATACCTATTGATGTCTTTTTCTAAAGATTTAGCTAAAAAGCAACTATTCTGAAAATCCAACAAATACAAATCCGTCTTCTACCTTAATGGGATAGGTGGCAATGGCGTCTAGAGTTCCGTTTAGGTTTTCTCCCGTTTTTAGCGAAAACGTGTTTTTATGAAGGGGACAAGCAACTTTTGGTTGCATGTTTTCTTCTCCGATCATACCACGTGAGAGTACCATTTCCATTTTATGTGGACATAAATTCTGACATGCGTACCATGTAGCTTGACGTGTAAAGTTGAAGACAGCAATTTGTTTGTCTTTATATTTTATACAGGCCCCACCATTTTTAGGAAATTTACTAGCTGGACCGGCTTTGAACCAGACCTTTACACTATCGGTTTTTACGCTTTCGTATGTACTTAAGTTTGCAATCATAATGTAATTTTTTTAGGATTGAGGTTATACCAAATCGGAAGTAGTTTCGTCAAGATTAAGTATAACCGTCACTTCGGTTTTTTAACTTCGATTAAGCCCACTCTTTAGGCATTTTTTGCTCTCGAAGTGATACAAATTCTATGTTATCATCTGTTTCTTCCGAGTTGATAAAGTGTGTATAACGCTCTCTTATCTCTGGAGTCTCTACAGCCTCTTTCCATTCACATTTGTATGTATTCACGAAGTTTTGCATGCCTGCGTCCAATTCTTCTACGATACCCAATGAGTCATTAATAACTACGTTTTTAAGGTATGTAATGCCACCTTCTAGTTTTTCTAACCAAGCAGATGTTCTAGTAAGTGGTGGTGCAGTTTTTATGTAGAACATCATAAAACGATCTACATATTTTATGGCTGTTTCCTTATCTACTTTTTCAGCAAGTAATTCAGCATGTCTTGGGGTTGCACCGCCATTTCCGCCTACGTATACGTTCCATCCGCCTTCAACGGCAATGAAACCAAAATCTTTAGAACGGGCTTCGGCACATTCTCGAATACAACCGGAAACACCGCCTTTAAATTTGTGTGGAGAGCGTATACCTTTGTATCTGTTTTCTATCTCAATAGCAAAACTTACACTTTCATCCATACCGTAACGGCACCATGTAGAACCAACGCAACTTTTCACGGTCCGAAGGGATTTTCCATAGGCTTGACCCGTTTCAAAACCTTCCGCTATAAGTTCTTCCCAAATAAGAGGAAGTTCGTGCAGTTTGGCGCCGAACATATCAATTCGCTGTCCTCCTGTTATCTTCGTGTATAAATCATATTTCTTAGCAATTCTACCCATAGCCATTAATTGTTTTGGAGAGATTTCCCCACCGGCTACTCTAGGTACTACGGAGTATGTTCCGTTTCGTTGTATGTTGGCCAAATAACGGTCATTACTATCTTGAATAGTTTCTTGACGGTTAGCCGTTTCATTATAAATACTTGCGAAAATAGAAGCAGCAAGAGGCTTACAGACTTCGCAGCCATCCCCTTTTCCAACTTCATCTAGCAATTGATCGTAATCTTGAACACCCTTGAGTTTTACAATATCATAGAGCTCCTGTCTAGAGTGGTCAAAATGTTCGCAAATACTTTCCTTGACCGTTTTCCCTAATGTCTTCAGACTTTCCTTCACTAAATCAGCAACCATTGGCTTACAACCTCCACAACCTGTGGTAGCTTTTGTAGCCTTTGCAACCTCTTTTACTGTTTCGTTGCCATCGTCTATTACGGAACAACAAACAGCTCCTTTAGTTACAGCTTCACAAGAACAGATTACTGCGGTATCAGGTAGGTCCATAGCACTTCCAAATGCTGAGCCACCTTCACCTCTTGAGCCCACTATGAGTTCTTCGGCATTATCTGGTAAAGGAAGGTTATTGAGGTACATTTGGTGTAGAATGCTATAATCTTCAGCATCACCAACCATAATCCCTCCTAACAAGGTTTTTCCGTCAAGGCTTACGTTTATTCTTTTATATAGTCCTTTAGTTTTGTTTTCGTAAATAATAGAAAGCCCCTTATCCGCAGGCATATAAGGAACCCCAAAACTAGCAACATCTACTCCTATCAGTTTCAGTTTGGTAGACATGTCTATTTCTGCGCTCATTACAACCTCTAAGCTTTCCATAATCTGATTTACGGCCACTTCTGCCATTTCATATCCTGGAGCCACAAGCCCATATATCATCTGATTGTAAAGTGCTACCTCTCCAATAGCAAATATATTAGGGTCAGAAGTTTGCATTCTATCATTAACTACGATACCACCGCGAACTCCCATTGCCAAATTACAGGTTTTACCAAGTTCATCACGAGGACGAATACCTGCTGAAATAACCAACATATCTACTTCTAGGGAATCGTCTTCACCAAAGTCCATTCCGGTTATGGCGCCATTTCCTAAAATACGATTGGTAGCTTTTCCTAAATGAATATTTATTCCTATGTTTTCTAAGGTAAGTTGAAGCACATTACTACTTCTGGAATCTAGCTGCCTTGGCATTAGTTTAGGTGCAAACTCCACTACATGTGGCTCTAGACCCATGTCCATTACTGCTTTACCCGCTTCTAAACCTAGAAGACCACCACCTAATATAGCGGCACGACCATCTGATTTTTTAGCCTTTATCTTTTCGGCATAATCTAGCATGGCTTCTAAATCTTCTATAGTACGGTATACGAATACACCTTCTTTTTCTACCCCGTTTATAGGAGGAACAAAAGGACTGGACCCTGTTGCGAGTACCAAATAATCATACGAGTATTCTTTGTCACTTCCGGTAGTTATTGTCTTTGTTTTACGGTGAATGTCCGTAACACGTTCGTTAACCACTAATTCTATGTTGTTTTCTGTATACCAACTAGCGGGAGCAAGTTCTAATGACTTAGCATCCCTGTTTCCAAAGAACTCACTAAGGTGCACACGGTCATAGGCTGCTCGGGGTTCTTCACCGAAAACGATGATTTTAAAATTTTTAGATTCTTCTCGGGCTGCGAGTTTTTCACAGAACTTGTATCCGACCATGCCGTTTCCGACAACAATAATAGTTTTCATAGGCTTCGATTTTAAACTACTTAGCAATATTACGTATAAATACGTACATGACATCTGTTTTTATGGAAATAATTACGTAGTTTTGTTGAGGAATTACCAAAACAATCCTATAAAATCACTAGGTATGAAAACAGTTAAGGAGCCAAAGGTTACATTAATAGGAGCAGGTCCAGGAAGCGCAGACCTTATCACAGTTAGGGGTTTGAAGGCTTTAAAGGCTGCTGATGTAGTGTTGTATGATGCTTTGATAGACGAAGACCTATTAATGCAGATTGATGAAAGTATTCCAAAATTATACGTAGGAAAACGTTGTGGAGTGCATTCCTTTAATCAGGATGATATTAATATATTGATAGTGGAAAGAGCATTTGAACATGGCCATGTGGTTCGTTTAAAAGGTGGTGATCCATTTGTCTTTGGAAGAGCTCATGAAGAGATAGCTTATGTAGAATCTTTTGGTATTCCGGTAACCGTAGTTCCTGGGGTTTCTAGTGCTATTGCCGTTCCATCTAGTCAAGGTATACCAATGACACGTAGAGGAGTTAGTAGTAGTTTCTGGGTAATGACGGCAACAAAAAGAGACGGCTCATTTTCTGAAGATTTAAAATTTGCATCTCAATCTTCTGCAACGATGGTTATACTAATGGGAGTTAGGAAGCTAGCTGAAATATCCGCCGAGGTAAGTAAATATAGAGGCTCTTCAACACCAATGGCAGTTATTCAGAATGGCACAATGCAAAATGAATCTTGTATAGTGGGCAATTTGGGAGGCATTGGTTCTGGTGCTTCTGATATAGATATTTCTAAACCCGGCATCATTGTAATAGGAGATGTGGTTGCTGAGCATCCTTCCTTTTTTGAAGAGGAGGTACAGCGTGTGCTTCATTCTAGCTTTTAAAGCGCCTACATATTACGGATACGTATTTTTCTATATAATCGCTCTATATCATGCTTGTAATAAGTCTTGTATAGAGCGATTTACTTTGGTAAAAATTCCATTTATTCAAAATTGACTTCACTTTTTCTGTAATTCTATATTTTTTGTTTGTTCTCTCTTTTAATATCGTAAAAATACTTAGAAATACATCAGTTTTTTAATATATACGTACTACTACGTATATAAATACGTAGTTTTGATTATCCTTAAACTTAAAACATCAGTATTATGGAAACACAATCTAAAAAATCGACTACTTTAAAACTGACCGATTTAAAAAGTATGCCAATCCGAACATTTTGGATTACTTCAATAGCATTCTTCATTTGCTTTTTTGCATGGTTTGGTATTGTACCTTTCATGCCAGACGTAGTTAAAGACTTAGGTCTTACTCCAGAGCAAAAATGGAACTCCATTATATTAGCAGTTACAGGAACCGTATTTGCTAGACTACTAATAGGTAAATTATGTGATAAGTATGGTCCTAGGTTATGTTATACGTACCTATTAATTATTGGTGCTATACCTGTTATCCTTTTAGGATTTGTACAAACCCCAACGCAATTTCTAGTTTGCCGCTTATTTATCGGTTTTATTGGGGCGTCTTTTGTTATTACTCAATTTCACACCTCTATAATGTTCGCGCCTAATATTGTTGGTACGGCTAACGCCACATCTGCAGGTTGGGGAAATTTAGGTGGTGGCGCTAACCGTTTAGGAATGCCTTTAATTGCAGCAGCCGTTGTTAGTTTTGGTGTTGCTGATGAAATAGCATGGCGTTATTCTATGGTAATAGCTGGTGTTATTGCCATGTTAATGGGTGTGGTGTATTACTTTTTTACACAAGATACTCCTGAAGGTAATTTTGCACAGTTGAAGGAAGAAGGTAGAATGCCTACTATAAAGAAAGATGAAGAAGGCTTTATGAGCGTTCTGAAAGATTATAGGGTATGGATTCTTTTTGTTGTTTACGGTGCTTCTTTTGGTATAGAACTAACTGTTTATGGAACAATGGATGATTACCTTCAGAACACCTTTGGTGTTTCACGGTCAATGGCCGGTAATTTAGTGCTTTCATTTGCTTTAATGAATATTTTCGCTCGTACGTTAGGTGGCTTTTTCGGAGATAGGTTCGGAAAATTAAAAGGCCTTCGTGGTAGGGTTCTTTTTCTGACGATGATTCTGGCCGTAGAAGGTGTTATGTTAACGATTTTTTCAACCACCACAAGCATTGCTTTCGGTATGATTTTCTTGATATTGTTCAGCCTTTCCGTACAAATGGCAGAAGGAGCAACTTTCTCTGTGGTTCCTTTTATAAATAAAAAAGCGATTGGTTCTATTTCCGGTATCGTAGGTGCAGGAGGAAACGTTGGAGCATTCATGGCTGCTATGTTTTTAAAATCAAAATCTTCAGTTGCTGAGACTGCGGCATTGGCTACTAATTCTAATTTGGGAGAAGAAGCTATGAAAGCTGCACAAGCTGCTGCAGCTTCTGGTGCAGTATCCAGTGGTTATTTTGTAATTGGTGGTTTCGTTGCTGTGACGGCATTAACTACCCTAGCCATTAAGTTCTCTACTGCCGATGAAAAAGCGGTAAAGGAAGAGCTAAAAGTTGAATTGGCATTCGCTGCCGCGGATAAATAAAATAGTAGTGAACTATGATTTCAATCTCAAATAAAACAAGTGGATTAACCAATGATATGAATTTGGTGAATACGGTTTGTATGGCTTGTTCCAACGAATACTGCTTGATAAAGAGAAACATGAAATCTTCAGTAGGTTCTACTTTTGTCAAACAGCGAAAGGAGATACGTTGTAAAAAAGGACAACAATTTATTATGGAAGGTGCCGCAGTAACTGGCCTTTTCTTTGTATTAAAAGGAAAGGTTAAAGTACTGCGCACAGGACTTCATGGTAAAGAACAAATTGTCCGTTTTGCTAAAGAAGGCGAAATTATTGGTCATAGGGGTTTTGGAACAGAAGAATCTTATACTATAAGTGCTGTTGCCCTTGAAGATTGCACGCTATGTTATTTTTCCAAAGAAAATCTACAAGAAGTATTACGAACAGAACCTACGTTTACTTATGACCTCATGTTATTCTATGCAAACGAACTGAATAAAAGCGAGGCAAAAGTAAAGACACTTTCACAGATGAGTGTCCGGGAAAGAGTTATTGATACCTTGTTGTATGTTCATAGAAAGTTCGGTCAGCAACATAATTTTATATCCATATTGTTAAGCCGAAGGGAGTATGCCGATTATGCCGGCACTACTGAGGAGCAAGTAATTCGTGTTTTTTCGGCTCTGAAAAAAGAAGAACTTATCGTAACCAAAGGCAAGCACATAGGTATTACCGATACCTCACTTTTGCAGCAGGAAATATCCGAACACAACTTCTATCTAGATAGCTAAGTCTCATTCCGCCTTACGCTTTACCACATTTTTTTAATAAGTAACAATACGTATCTATAAGTATATAGGTGCGTGTATTTTAATGTGCAGTAATTGTTTGTGTTACCTGAATAACCTGTTTTATAGCAGGTATTGGTATGGTGTAAAAAGAGGAAACAACCTATCATATCCCATATGTGAAAAAACTAATTACGTATATATTTGCCAAAAGTAAGTACTAATACGTAGTAAATAATTAAACCATACATTATGAAATCAATCTTTAAAAAAACAGCACTCTTTCTATCAGCAGCGATGCTCCTAGTAGCCTGCGGTGGAAAAGATGCTAAAAAAGCAACAACGGAAGAAGCAACAGAAGCAGTTACTTCAAAAACAAAACAATTAGATATTGAAAAGCCACAACTTACGTTTGGTTTTATCAAATTAACCGATATGGCACCTTTAGCTATCGCTAAAGAAAAAGGATTCTTTGAAGATGAAGGGCTTTTTGTTTCTGTAGAAGCACAATCCAACTGGAAAAACGTTTTAGACCGAGTTATTGATGGCCAATTAGATGGTTCGCATATGTTGGCAGGACAGCCTATTGCTGCTGGTGCAGGATTTGGAAGACAAGCTGAATTGGTGACTCCCTTTTCAATGGATTTAAATGGAAATGGGATTACGGTTTCTAACGATGTTTGGTCTAAAATGAAACCTAATGTACCCGTCGGTGCAGATGGCAAACCTGTGCATCCTATTAAAGCAGATGCTTTAAAGCCTGTAATTACTGAATACAAAAATAGCGGTAAGCCTTTTAAAATGGGAATGGTTTTTCCTGTTTCCACGCACAATTATGAAATACGTTATTGGTTAGCAGCTGCTGGTATTCACCCAGGTATGTATACTGCTGATAATGTTCAAGGTCAAATAGATGCTGAGGTATTACTATCTGTTACACCTCCGCCACAAATGCCAGCCACTTTAGAGTCAGGTACTATTTATGGCTACTGTGTAGGTGAGCCTTGGAATCAGCAAGCTGTTTTTAAAGGTATTGGTGTACCTGTAGTAACCAACTATGATATCTGGAAAAACAACCCTGAAAAGGTATTTGTAATGACAAAGAAATTCGTTAATGATAATCCAAATACTGCAGTTGCAGTTACCAAAGCAATGATTCGCGCAGGAAAATGGTTAGATGAACCATCAAATAGAGCAGAAGCTGTAAAAATTCTTTCCATGTCTCAGTACGTTGGTGCACCAGAAGAGGTATTAGCCAATTCTATGACGGGTACTTTCGAATTTGAAAAAGGCGATAAAAGAGATATGCCAGATTTCAATGTGTTCTATAAGTATAATGCTACCTATCCTTTCTACTCAGATGGTATTTGGTTCTTGACACAAATGCGCAGATGGGGACAAATCCCAGAAACAAAAACTACGGAATGGTATAGCGAAACGATTAAAGATATTTATCGTCCTGACATTTGGAAAAAAGCAGCAGACTTACTAGTTGCCGAAGGACAAATTCCTGCAACAGATGTTCCTGAAACCGATGGCTTTAAAGCAGCAACAACAGATTTTATTGACGGTACCTCTTATGATGCGAAAGACCCTATTGGTTACATCAATAGTTTCTCTATCGGAAACAAAGATTAAGGTTTACAGTACAATTTATCGAAGCAAAAGCATACAATCATGGAACAAGACATCACATTAAATAAAGAAGGACAAGGCCTAGCGTTTCTAAAACCTTTGGTGGCCAAATTTACTCCTAAGTTTCAAAAGGGAGATTTGGTACCATGGCTCAAAAAATCGGGCATTACCTTACTATCCATCCTACTATTTTTGGGACTCTGGCACATGGGTTCTAAGGCACTATATAATATAGAAGCGAATTACAAGATTGAAAAAGCATTGACTGAACAAGGTCAGGTTGCTGCTGATGCCGAGCGTGATTGTATCGCTTCCGGGGAAAGTAGTTGCCAGCCTAACACTTTGCCATCTCCTACTCAGGTATGGGCGTCATTGCAAACTTTAATTGCAGACCATAAAGTAATCAATGCAGACAAAGCGGCTTTTAATCAAAAGATGGCTGCAACAAATGCCAAATTAGTAGCAAAAGGTAAAAATGCTATTGTTTATACCGGTCGTGCCTCGTTTGTTGATATTGTGCTTACGAGTATAAAAACGGTGTTTGCGGGCTTCTTATTGGCGCTGCTAATTGCTGTACCTATTGGTGTCGTTATTGGTTTGAGTCCCTCGTTGCGGAGCGCTTTTAACTGGTTCATTCAAATTTTTAAACCGGTTTCTCCTGTAGTTTGGTACTTGCTTGTTTTTATGATTGTAAAAACCTTGTATATCGGAGATAGTTCTGATAATGCCTTTGTAATCTCTTTTATAAGTGTAGGCTTGTGCGCTATGTGGGCTACGTTGGTTAACACAGCAATGGGCGTCTCCTCCGTAGATAAAGATTATATCAATGTAGCAAAGGTTTTAAAACTAGGAACTTTTCAAAAAATATTTAAAGTGATTTTACCATCATCATTACCATTAATATTTACAGGATTACGAATTACGCTTTCGGTGGCTTGGATGGTATTGATTGCTATTGAACTATTAGCACAAAGTCAAGGTTTAGGCTTATTCGTTTGGGAGGAATTCCAAAATGGAGCTAACGATTCCAACGCGAAGATTATCGTTGCCATGTTTGTCATTGGTATTATTGGTTTTCTATTGGACAGAATTATGTTGAGTGTGCAGAATATGGTGTCTTTCAACAAAAACGAAGGAGTATAACCTCACCTAAAAAAATAGAAGATGGCATACCTAGAACTAAATAATGTTTATAAATCCTACGGAGAAGGAGATAACCGAACGGATGTATTATCCAATATTAACCTTTCCATTGAAGAAGGAGAGTTTGTTGCCATTGTAGGTTTTACAGGCAGTGGAAAAACAACCTTAGTAAACTTAATTAACGGACTCTTAAAACCCACAAGTGGTGAGGTTTTATTTAAAGGAGAACCGGTAGTTGATACCAGTCATGAACGAGGGGTGATTTTTCAAAACTATTCTTTGTTACCGTGGTTAACTGTAGGGCAGAATGTATATATGGCGGTAAAAGAGGCTTTTCCAAAAGAAAAGAAAGCTTTTCTAATGAAACGTGTAAAGGATTATGTGGGGATGGTAAGTTTAACACCGGCCATTAATAAAAGACCTAAAGAATTATCTGGAGGAATGCGCCAACGTGTTGCGGTTGCAAGAGCCTTAGCGATGAATCCGGAAATGATAATAATGGATGAGCCTTTAGGTGCTTTAGATGCTTTGACTAGAGGAAATTTACAAGATGAAATATTGAATATCTGGAGTCAAGATAAGCGTACCGCTTTATTGATTACTAATGATGTTGATGAGGGTATTTATATGGCAGATAGAATTATCCCTTTAAAACCAGGCCCCAATGCAACTTTAGGTCCGGAATTTAAAATTGATATTGAACGACCTCGCGACAAAACAGCTATGAATGATAATCCTAATTTCAAAAAGACCAGAAATGCCATCATAGAATATTTGATGGATATTGGCGAGGCACGTAAATCAGTTTCTAACGAAATCTATGAGCTTCCTGATATAGCACCTAAAAGTTTTGTGGCCTAATAAAAAAATAACCAATGAGCACAGAAACCATACTTAACAAAGGCACAACGCAGAACGGAATTGTATTTCCTTCAAAAGTGATGCTGGATTTATCTAACCTAAAGAAAGTGTATCCCACACCTAAAGGGGATTATGTGGTATTAGAAAATCTAAACCTTCAGATTATGAAGGAAGAATTTGTAACTATCATCGGGCATTCTGGTTGTGGAAAAACTACGATGCTTTCTATGATTGCAGGCTTGAACCCTATTTCTGGGGGAAATATTGCCGTTTTAGGAAATCCTGTCAAAGGGCCAGGACCAGATCGTGGCGTTATTTTTCAATCTCCCAGTTTAATGCCGTGGATGACCGCTTTAGAAAATGTGCTTTTGGGCGTGAACCAGGTATTTCCTCATGCTACCAAAGCACAACGCAAAGATATTGCCAAATACTACTTACATAAGGTAGGTCTTGATGGCGCTTTTGATAAAAAAGCTATTGAATTGTCACAAGGTATGCAGCAACGTGTAGGTATTGCAAGAGCTTTTGCAATCAAGCCTAAAGTATTGTTGTTAGATGAACCTTTTGGAATGCTAGATTCTTTAACTCGTGGTGAATTGCAAGACATCTTAATTGAAATATGGAACAAAGAAAAAATTACCGCGGTCATGATTACTCATGATGTGGACGAGGCCATTTTCCTGGCAGATCGCGTCGTGATGATG
The DNA here is from genome assembly GCF_018603515.1 of Zobellia barbeyronii. Classification (GTDB taxonomy): domain Bacteria; phylum Bacteroidota; class Bacteroidia; order Flavobacteriales; family Flavobacteriaceae; genus Zobellia; species Zobellia barbeyronii. The sequence continues at coordinate 765,959 of NZ_JACATN010000001.1, read as the reverse complement.
ACTAGCGGACCAAGTGCAAAAATTGGTGATATCCTAGATATAGAGTTTGAAAGACCTCGTACAAGAAAATCAGTTTTAGAACATGACGATTACTACACCTACAGAAAACATTTAATTGACTTTTTAGAACATTAAACCATAACAACAAACTTTTTTAATATACCTAGATTATGAAAAGACAGTACACATTAATAATCCTACTAGTCCTATCGATTCAGTTTGCTTCTGCACAATTTGAACTCGATGGTGAGTTTAAACCTCGTACCGAATACCGAAATGGTTTTGGTAGTATTATTCCGGATGCAGCTGATGCAGGCTTTGGAATTGCTACTCGGTTACGTTTGAACGCGGGCTATCAAACGGAAGCGTTTAAATTCTATATGAGCCTTCAAGATGTAATGGTTTGGGGAGAAAATAGACAATTAAAACCTGAGGACAGTAATAATTCGTTTTCTGTTTTTCAAGCTTGGGCAGATATTAAATTAGGTGAAGGATTCTCTACAAAAATAGGTCGCCAAATGCTCGTGTATGATGACCAAAGAATTCTTGGTGGAGTTGATTGGGCCATGCAAGCTCGTAATCATGATGCAGCTTTATTAAAGTATGGTAAAGGAAAGTTCATGATAGACCTAGGTCTAGCTTTTAATCAAGATTTTACAGCTACCACCGCAAACCCAGGTGGATTTCAGTCTGCAGGTACGGCTTATAATACCACGGGATTCTTCTCTTATAAAAGCATGCAATACTTATATGCGAAACATAAGGGGGAAGCCTTTTCTGTTAGTGGGCTCATCTTGAACAATGGTTTCCAGAATTTTACTGGCGAAGCAGATGCACTTGTAGCAGATGGTGTTAGCAATTTAATTACTTTGGGTACGCACTTAGATTATAAAAAAGGAAATTTTGGAGCTGCATTTAATGGGTATCTACAAACTGGGGAGCGCCAAAATAGTGTAGATGTAAGCGGGGCATATCTTTTAGGATTAGACCTGAGCTACAAAGTATCAAAAGGTGTTTCTTTAGGGCTTGGAGCTGAGATTATTAGCGGAAATGATGCAAGTACTACGGATAAGACAGAAGCGTTTTTTCCACTCTATGGAACGAACCATAAATTCAATGGGTTTATGGATTATTTCTACGTAGGGAATCATGCCAATTCAATAGGACTTACAGATATTCATGCTAGTGCCAAATTTGCATTAGGTGAAACTTCTAGTTTATTGGTGAAAGTTTTGAATTTTAGTGGAGAACAAGAATTGGGAAGTGGTGAAAAATCACTGGGTACCGAAGTTGACTTGGTTTTTGCTAAAAACTTCAAAGGATACGGTCTGGCAATTGGTTACTCACAAATGTTTGCTAGTGATGGTATGTACGAATTAAAGGGAATTACGGAAGATGCTGCCGGTAGCGTTCAAAACTGGGCATGGGTACAGTTAACCATGAAACCTAAGTTTTTGAACACGGCAAAAGAATAGTCCACATTTATAAAGATGCTTCGATAGGGCCGTTACAACCTTTTTGTTGTAGCGGTTCTTTTTTTATATGTAATTCTACTTAAATGGTGTGTATTTCACATCTATAGATTGTCCTGAGTATAAATGGAGACATAATAATCAGGTTTTTATTCTTAGCCTAAGGATAGTCATAGGTTATTGTAAATCTACCTTTGTAAAAATCCACTATATTTGTACGTATAAATACGCATATTTTGAACCAGACAACAAGTATCATTTTAGCGGACGACCATTCATTGGTTCGTGACGGCATAAGGGCTTTATTAGAAAGCGAATCTGACTTAAAAGTTATTGGAGAAGCTTCTGACGGTGTTGAAGCGATTGAAATGGTGAACAAAAACTCACCTGATCTATTAATTATCGATATCAGAATGCCGCGTATGACCGGTATAGAGGCTGTTGAAAAACTCAATGCCCAAAATTCACCAGTTAAATGTATTATTCTTTCCATGCACGATTCGGAAGAGTATATTTTAAAGTCTGTGAAGGCCGGAGCTCTTGGTTACCTTTTAAAAGATACAGGGAAAACGGAATTTATTAAGGCTATTCATACCGTTAGAGACGGCGGTAAGTATTACAGTGGTGATATTTCTAATGTTTTGGTTAATAATTTATTGAGTTCATCTGCGAAAATAACAGAAGCACCTGTAAAAGCTGTTCCCACAAGTAATGAGTTTGATTTGACCAATAAAGAACTTCAGGTGCTGGAATTGGTTCTGTCTGGTTTGACGAATAAGCAAATCTCTGAAAAACTTCAGAATAGTAAGCGTACGGTAGAAACACACCGTTTTAACCTTATGCGTAAAATGGAGGTCAAGAATTTAATAGACCTTTCAAAAAAAGCACAGCAGTTTAATTTGGTTTAGTTTTCTGCATTTCATCTTTACTTTGTGATTTACTAATTCGGTACTATTCCTGTACATGAAACATGCTATCTTTTATCATATTTATCCTTTAGGCCTTTTGGGTGCGGAGAAAACCAATGATTTGGCTTCTATTCCGGTTGATAGATTTTCAGAGCTTAATGGTTGGTTGGAGCATATGGTAGACTTAGGGTGCAACGCACTCTATATAGGTCCAGTGTTTGAATCATCAACCCATGGCTACGATACTGCAGACTATTATGAAGTAGACAGAAGATTAGGTGATGATGCTTCCTTAATCGCTTTCATAGAGAAAGCCCAGGAGTTCGGAATAAAAGTGGTTTTAGATGGGGTTTTCAATCATGTGGGCAGGGATTTCTTCGCTTTCAAAGACCTTCAAGAATTTGGGAAGAATTCAAAATATACTGATTGGTTTTCAAATGTAAATTTTAAGAAGAAAAGCCCCTTAAAGGATGCTTTTACCTATGATACTTGGGCAGGCTACTATCAACTAGTAAAACTTAATCTTAAAAATAAGGAGGTCCGTGATTACCTTTTTGGTGCGGTTAAAAAGTGGATTGAAATTTATAAAATTGATGGCCTGCGTTTGGATACTGCAGATGTGTTAGATTTTGATTTTATGAAAGAACTTAGGCTCTTTTGTAAAAAAGAAAATCCGGAGTTTTGGTTAATGGGGGAAGTAGTTCATGGCGATTATAATAAGTGGGTAAATCCTGTTATGTTAGATTCCGTTACCAATTATGATTACCACACTCCTATTTATGAAAGCTTTAATCTAAAGGATTTTAGTAAAATTTCCGAAATGGTGGAACTAGATTTTGGCCCTAAAGGAGTTTATAAAAATCTGGAACTCTATTCTTTTGTGGATAATCATGACGTTAACCGTGCCGCTAGTACTTTGAAGAAGCCAGAGCATTTATTTCCATTATACCTTCTACTGTTTACGCTACCAGGAATACCTGCTATTTACTACGGAAGTGAGTGGGGTTTTGAAGGAAAGAAAACTGCACATAGCGATTATTTGTTGCGCCCACGGGTAAAGCTAAATGACTTAGGGGCGCAGGCAAAACATCCGAAGCTGTTAGAAGCCATAAAACAATTTATACTAGTTCATAAGAATTGCGAAACCCTTGTAAATGGTTCTTATGAGACATTGTTGGTTACCAATCAACAATACGCTTTCTCTAGAAAAAGTACGTATAAGACCATTGTTATAATTGTAAATGCTTCAAACAAATCAGTTAAAGTAAATGTTGATTTTAAAGGGTTGTCCTCAGGAGTTTATACGGATCTTTTGAACACCGGATATACTTCAACATCCAATAAAACAGGTCTTTCTGTAGAAGTTCCACCATGCTGGGGACGCATCTTGAGTCATTGATCGAAAAGTAGTGAAAAGGCTCTTTTTTTGTTGATGTACGATTAAAACCTCAAACTATTACGAAAAAAACACTACGTATATATACGTAATTTTATAACTTGCTGTATCTAATTTTGGTGTCTTGCATCAAAAAGGAAATGCAATGTTGAAAAAAAAAACACATAAGACCGTTTGTTCCTACTGCGGCGTAGGATGCGGTATACTGGTAGATGTAGACAGCAAAGGTAAGATAGAGGTAGACGGTGATCCGGAATACCCTTCCAATAAAGGCATGTTATGCTCTAAAGGAAGAAATCTTAATTACGTTGCGCAAGACACTAGTGACAGAATTATGCATCCAGAAATGAGATGGAGTAGAAACCATCCATTGCAAAAAGTAAGCTGGGACACCGCTTTTGAACGTGCTGCGGCCGTTTTTAAAAGTATCATTGACAAACACGGGCCGGATAGCGTTGGTTTCTATGTATCAGGTCAATGTCTTACTGAAGAATATTATTTGGTAAATAAAATTACCAAAGGTTTTATTGGCACCAACAATGTGGACACTAATAGTCGCCTTTGTATGAGTTCTGCTGTTGTGGGCTATAAAAAAGCTTTGGGTGAAGATTCTGTGCCCATTTCATATGAGGATATTGAATTGGCAGATTGTTTTTTGATTGCAGGAGCTAACCCTGCTTGGTGTCATCCTATTCTATACAGACGTCTGGAACAACATAAAGAAGATAATCCCAATGTAAAAATAATAGTTGTAGACCCTAGAGTAACACAGACCTGTGCTTCGGCAGATTTACATTTACAAATTCTTCCTGGAACAGATGTTATTCTGTTTAATGCCATAGCTAGGTGGCTTATTGAAAAGAAGAAAATAGATAAGAGTTTTATTAAAAAACATACTTCTAATTTTGATGCTTGCAAAGAGAGTGCTTTTACACTTTCTCTACGCCAAGCAGCTGAAAAATGTGGCGTGCCTGTTGCTGATATCCGTAAAGCAGCGCAGTACATTGGTGATGCCAACAAATTTATCAGCATGTGGACCATGGGACTCAATCAAAGTGTGATTGGGGTTTCTAAAAACGTGTCTTTACTAAACCTTTCATTGCTAACTGGGCAAATAGGTAAACCTGGTTGCGGTCCGTTTTCATTAACGGGTCAACCCAATGCTATGGGTGGTCGTGAAGTAGGTGGTATGGCAAACCTTTTGGCAGCACATAAAGATTTGGGTAACCCCCAACATAGAAAAGAAGTCTCTGATTTTTGGGGAGGAAAAGAAATTAATTCTGAACCGGGCTATACCGCAACAGAAATGTTCAATGCCTTGGAAAGCGGAAAATTGAAAGCCATATGGATTATCTGTACCAATCCTGTGGTGAGTATGCCAAATGCCAATAAGATTGAAAAAGCTTTAAAGAAGGCTGCGTTTGTAGTGGTTCAAGATATTAGCCATAATTCCGAAACTACCAAGTTTGCAGATTTGGTGCTTCCGGCTGCAGGATGGTTAGAGAAAGAGGGCACTATGACCAATTCTGAAAGAAGAATTAGTTATTTACCTAAAGTTATTGATGCTCCAGGAGAGGCTTTGCCAGATGCAGAAATTCTTTGGCGTTTTGCTCAAGCTATGGGGTATGAAGGCTTTGATTATAAAAACGCAGCTGAAGTTTATGATGAACATTGCCTTTTAACAAAGGGCACGAATATAGATATTACAGGTCTGTCTCACGAACGCTTAAAAAACGAGGGAAGTTTCCAATGGCCGGTTCCCCATAAAACCCATCCGGGTACACCGCGTTTGTTCACAGATTTAAACTTTCACACGAACGATAAAAAGGCACATTTTAATGCGCCACGAAGTCTTTATAATAAATCAGAAGCCACAGATATAGAATATCCTTTAGTATTAAATACGGGAAGGGTAAGAGATCAATGGCATACGCGAACAAAAACCGGAAAAGTAAAGCGTTTGCTTACCCATGTTCCGCAACCGTACCTAGAAATGAACAAAGTAGATGCTTTTCTACGGAAGTTAAAAGAAGGGGATATTGCGGTTATTAAAAGTAGAAGAGGAGAAGTACAGGTTAAGGTGAAAATCAATTTTGATATTCGCGAACGTGTAGTTTTTCTTCCCATGCACTGGGGTAAAGTCTTAAATAATGATTTTGGTAGGGCCAATAATCTTACCAATGATTTAGTAGATCCTATTTCTAAGGAGCCGGATTTTAAATACTGTGCCGTTCAGGTAGAAAAGTTTGTAAAACCAGCTCAGAAAATTATTGTTATTGGAGCAGGTGCGGCTGCTTATCGCTTTATTCAATCTTATAGAGAGAAAAATAAAAAGGATGAGCTGCATGTTTTTTCTAAAGAGAAAGATCCATTTTATAACCGTGTTCTGTTGCCTGAATATGTAAGTGATGAACTTTCATGGGAAGCGCTAGAGAAACTAAAATCAGGAGAATTACAAAAGCTGAATGTGAACTTGCACTCCGGAATCGGTATCAGTGATGTAAATACATCTATGAAGCAGGTTACCGATAGTGACGGATTAATACATTCGTATGATTTGCTAATAATGGCTACGGGTAGCCGTGCTTTTGTACCTAGTGAGGTGCAGATAGATTTACCTGGTCGTTTTACGATGCGTGAACGTGGAGATGCGGATAAGTTGAAACAGTACCTGCAAAAAACAGGGCTACCGGCAAACGAACAACATGTGGTTATCGTTGGTGGTGGTTTGTTAGGGCTAGAGTTGGCGGCTGCGCTTAAAAAGATAGACATCAATATTAGTATCGTTCAAAGGGCACCACGCCTTATGGAACGTCAGTTAGATAGTGTTGCAAGTCGTCTTTTGGCAGAAGATGTTCTCGAAAGAAACATCAACCTTTATTTTGATAGTGAGGTAAGTACGGTTTTTGAGGAAAAAGAGAATCCGTTTAGATTATTGGTTAACCTAAAAACAGGAAGAACCATTCAATGTAATGCCATTGTTTACGCTATAGGAACAAGACCGAATATTGAATTGGCGAAAAAAGCCGATTTGAATACTAGACGTGGCGTAATTGTCAATTCATATTTACAAACCAATGACCCATCTGTTTTCGCCTTGGGCGAAATTGCTGAGTTCAATAACTCCCTTTTCGGAATAACATCGGCGGCGGAACAACAGGCAGATATTGCTGCTAACTACATTTTAGGCGATTATAGCAGTATTTATAACGGCTCTGTTCTCATGAATATTCTGAAGTTCGAAAATCTAGATTTGTGTAGTATTGGGATGGTGAATGCACCTTCAGGAGATAGTAGTTACGAAGAGATTATTTTGATGGATGTTAGTAAACGCTTCTATAAAAAATGTATCGTTAAAAATGATACTTTAAAAGGAGCGATATTAATGGGTGATAAGAATGAGTTCGCCGAGTTCAAGCGTTTGATAGAAGAAGAAATAGAACTATCAGAAAAGCGAAACGAGCTGCTTAGAGGAGCATCAACTACTGTTCCTTTAAAAGGAAAACTGGTCTGTTCTTGCAGCCAAGTGGGCGAAGGCAATGTTATTGATGCTATTGCCGGTGGCTGCTCGGAATTTAACACATTGTGCTCAGAAACAGGAGCAGGATTAGGATGTGGCAGCTGTAAACCAGAAGTCAAGGCCATATTGAACAAACAACTACAATTAGCAAATTAAAAAATCGGGATTATGAACGATGATCTGCACCGTATATTAATAAAAGGAGGAGTTACTTCACCAGGGGAACTCAAGGATATTATAGGTTTATTGGAAGCTGCGGGATTGAGCGAAGTTTACTTCGGTTCAAGACAAGATTTACTTTTTCCACTAAAAGGGGTTGAAGAAAATCAGCTAGAGCATATATCAAAGTTCAATACTAATATCATTAATGAAAGACAGTATCAGAATATTGTAAGCTCTTACGTTACTGCAGATATTTTTGATATGACCCACTGGCTTAAAGGATCTACCTATCTCTATATCCTAGAGGGATTTGATTTTCTTCCGGAGCTAAAAATAAATATCACAGATCCTAAGCAAAGGTTGGTTCCTCTCTTTAGTGGAAACCTAAATTTTATAGCTTCTGAGAATGAAGATTATTGGTACTTGAATATTAAGCTACCACATTGGGAGAAAGCAGCATTCTATCCCGTTTTGATTTACAGTTGGGATATTACCACTATTTCCAAGGCCATTGAAGAGATTCATGAAGATATTCAAGATGTAGAAGAACTGTTTTTTATCTTGAACAAGAATCTCGATACCAATAACAAGACCATAGAAAAAGAGCTAAAAGTGCCTTATCTAACTTTTCCTTATTATGAGGGTATGAACCGTATGGGGCTTGATCAATATTGGTTAGGTCTATATTGGCGGAACAATAGGTATGACCTATCGTTCTTAAAAGAATTCTGTGGTTTTTGTTTAGATAACAGTATTGGTAAAATTTGTATCACCCCTTGGAAATCGTTTGTTGTAAAAGGTATTCAGAAGCAGAGCAGGCAGGCATTAGAGCGGTTTTTAGGACAGTGGGGTATAAATGTCAGGCATTCGCAATTAGAAATGAATTGGCATCTACCAGTAGATGATAACGAGGCTTTAGAACTTAAGAAATTTTTGGTTCGCAGTTTTGACCAAAATGATATTAGTACCTACGGACTTACATTTGGCATAAGCAACGATGTGGGCAAGAGATCTCATTTTGCTTCGGTGGTTATAGAAAAAAATAGTTCGCCTACAATCGTAAAAGATTTTGATGTGCGCCCTACATATAACGTACTTCACTTTCAGAATTTTGACCCTAACACCCAAAAATATTTGGCTTATGCTCAAGACGTAGATAAAATTGAGTTACCGGGTCTATTAATGGAACTCAGTAAAAAGTACTTTGATCAATTGGGTAGAGAAGTTGAAAAAACTGAAGCACCTAAGAAGGCTATAGAGCAAGAGATGAAAACTATTCATCAATGTCAATCTTGTTTTACCGTCTATGATCCGTTATATGGCGATTTAGTAGCTGATATTCCTGTGGGCACAGCGTTTGAAGATTTGCCGGATACGTATGTCTGTGCCGTTTGTGAAGCAACAAAATCACAATTCGAAAAAACTGAATTGAATTATTCGTGCTGATTTTTATTACATTTGGATAGTACCTAAATACCATTCCAAATGAACAAAAAGTATATTGCTCTGTTAAGTTGTATTTTACTATTCACGGCTTGCAAAAACAATCCTGACAAAAACAAGGAAGTAGAAAACCCTGTAGACGAGATAACCATTCAAAAGCCGACAATGAAATGGGAGTCGGTTGCGTCCGCAGATGGCAGTAAACCTGTGGCCCGTCACGAAGCTGCATTTGTTCGTGTAGATGATAAATTTTATTTATTAGGGGGAAGAGACATCCGCCCTGTGAGTATTTATGACACGAATACTAAAGTTTGGTCTAAAGGTGCTAAGCCACCTATTGAAATGCATCATTTTCAACCTGTAATTTATCAGAACAAAATATACCTTATTTCGGCGTTGACGGGGAAATACCCTGCTGAAACTCCAACGGAGCATATTTATATTTATGACCCTGCCAATGATGAGTGGTCAAAGGGTGATGAAATCCCCAAAGAAAGAAGACGTGGTTCTACAGGAAATGTACTGTACGAAGGTAAAGTCTATATTTCTTGTGGAATAAAAAATGGTCATATAGGAGACCATAAAAAATGGATGGACAGTTACGATCCAAGTACAGGTGAGTGGGAGGTTTTAGCAGATGCACCTCGTGCAAGAGACCATTTTCAAGCGGTTTTGGCAGATGGAAAGATTTACGCCCCAGCGGGCAGAAACTCGGGTCTTGATCCTGATTCTGTTTTTGGAGGGACCATAGGAGAGGTTGATGTGTATGATATAAAAAGTAATACTTGGGAGACTTTACCAGAAAATATTCCAACCCAACGCGCCGGAAATGCAGCCACACTTTACAATAATGAAGTTATAGTGGTTGGCGGTGAATCTACAGCGCAGGAAAAAGCACATGCTGAAGTTGAGGTCTTGGATTTAAATACGCATAAATGGCATAAGCTACCAGCCATGATAGAGGGCAGACACGGTAGTGGTCTGGTGCTTTTTGAAGACGATTTATACATTGCTTCCGGATGTGGAAATAGAGGAGGGTCTCCTGAACTAACCACTATGGAAAAATTTGGTGTAGAAGATTGATTTTCAGTAGAATAATTTTAAAATTATTTTTTAAATCGTGCCAAAAAACATATTACATTTGATAGGGAATTTCCCCAAATCAAATTATATAAATGGATTTAAGAGACGGTGTTAAAACCGCAGAAAATAAAGTGTCTTCCGAGACTAAAAAACTAAGCGAATTTGTAAAGGACAAAAGTAAATCTTTGGTGGACCGCTTGGAGTCGTATGAAGACATTATAAATCTTGAGGTGGGAGATACGGGTTTACACCGTGCCAAAACCATGGAGCGTGAGTTTGATATTCGCCAGCTTTATATAAAGTACGAGGGCGATAACCCTACTGGTACGCAAAAGGATCGTATTGCTTTTGCACAAATCTACGATGCACTCCGAAGGGAATTTAAAGTGGTTTCTTTGGCTACTTGTGGTAATTATGGAGTTGCGGTTGCTTTGGCGGCGAACTTGGCTGGTATTGCCTGTAGAATTTATATTCCCGAGAGTTTTCATACAGACCGTGTTGTTGAGATGCAATTACTTGGAGCCGAGATTATTCGGATGCCCGGTAGTTATGAAGATGTCGTAAAAGAAAGTAGCGAACTCGCAAAAAATAACGATTGGTATGATGCTAATCCTGGAGGAGCGAATACACCTTTACAGATTAGTGCGTACTCCCAGATTGCAACAGAGATTTTCGAAGATTTAGGAGATGCACCTAAGTATTGCGCAGTTCCGGTTTCCAACGGTACGCTTTTCGCGGGAATTTATCGTGGGTTTGTTAGTCTGTACAAGAGAGGGAAAACCTCTAGAATACCAAAAATGATTGCAGCGTCATCCTCTAGAAAAAATCCTATTATTCAATCGTTCTTGCAAGGTCTAGACCATTGTAAAGATTTGAATCCGGATACAATCAAAGAAACCAAGTACAATGAACCACTTATAAACTGGCACAGTTTTGATGGAGAAGAGGCTTTGTATGCATTAAAAGAGTCTGGTGGTGAGGCATACAATATCAGTGATAAAAAACTGAAAGACATGACAGCCTTATTAGCAAAGAAAGAAGGCTTTCGTATTTTACCGGCATCTACTGCAGGACTTATAGCATTGCTAGAACTTGATGAAAAAATGAATTTTGAACCAGACCGTTTTGTTGCGGTACTGACAGCAAAAAATTAATATTAAGAGAATGAAAAAATCAATTGATGGAAATGCTCTAGTCTATTGCGATGGAGCTTTCAATACGCCGAATGGAAAAACTGCGCACGGTCTAGTTCGTTTTACAGAACGCTACGATGTTGTAGGAGTGATAGATATTAATTACGCAGGAAGGGATGCAGGTGAAGTTCTTGATGGGAAACCTAGCGGAATCCCGGTTTTTGCAACTATAGATCAAGCTGTTGAAACTTTAAAAGCTTCTGGTAACATACCTGAATCACTTGTTATTGGTTTAGCACCTGATGGTGGCCGGTTACCGCATGAAGCAAAAACTACTATTTCTAAAGCTTTGGAAATGGGTTGGAATGTAGATAGCGGACTGCACGACTTTTTGACCAACGATGCAGCATTGATGGCAATTGCTACCAAAAATAACTGTCGCATTCGTGATGTACGTAAAACACCGGACAGGGATAAACTCCATTTTTTTACAGGAGATATAGAAAAAGTAGATTGCCTTAAATTGGCTGTTTTGGGTACAGATTCTGCACTTGGCAAACGTACAACAGCATGGCTTTTAGTTCATGGTTTGAGAGATGCAGGTCAAAAAGCGGAGATGATCGGAACTGGCCAGACTGCTTGGATGCAAGGTGCAAAATATAGTATGGTAATGGATAGTTGCATCAACGATTTTGTTTCGGGTGAGATTGAGCATGCCGTTGTAAGTGCGTATAAAAATGAAAACCCTGATGTTATCGTTATTGAAGGTCAGGGCAGTCTTATGAACCCTGCTTACCCAGGGGGATTTGAGATTTTGGCAGCCGGAAGACCTGATTATGTCATATTGCAACATGCCCCAAAACGATTGGAATATGATGGGTTTCCAGGCTATAAAATGCATTCTCTAGCAGAGCAGATAAATGCTATTGAAGTTATTTCTGGTAAAAAGGTAATAGCCATTACTGTAAACCATGAAGATATGGAAGAAGATGAGATTCTAGAGGCGTGCAAACAAATTACCCTAGAAACAAAACTCCCTGCTTTTGATGTTTTAAAGTATGGAGCAAAAGAACTAGTGGCATTATTAAAGGAAAAAATTCAATGAAAATAACAAATGTGTCTTATGAGAGGCTTGATCTAAAACTCTCAGAACCTTATACTATCGCTTATGAAACGATAGATAATACGGTAAATTTTATACTTAAAATTGAGACAGATAGTGCTATTGTAGGATACGGTTGCGGGGCTCCTGATAAGAGTGTAACAGGAGAACACCCCAAAGAAGTAGAGATGGCTCTAAAAGAGCTTATCATTCCCTACCTAAAAGGCAAGGACCCTTTTACCTATGCCTTTCTCTTAATGGAGCTTAAAAAGCTTTTAGGAAGAAAATCATCTTCCTTGGCCATGGTAGATATGGCACTTTATGACTTAATGTCTAAAAAGGCAGATGTACCACTTTATAAGTTTTTAGGCGGTTACCGCCAGAGCATTGCCACAAGTATAACGATTGGTATTTTATCTTTAGATGACACTCTGGCGCAAGCAAAGGATTTTGTACAGCAGGGTTTTTCTATCCTGAAAGTTAAAGGGGGACATAGCCTTGCGGATGACATTGAAAAAATGACGTTGTTACATGAGAAATTTCCTGAGGTTACTTTCCGATTTGATGGAAATCAAGGATATACGGTGGTTGATTCTGTTGCATTCGTAAAGGCAACAAGTCAAATTGGAATCGAAATTTTTGAACAGCCTACGAAACAGGAAAAGGAAGAGCGCTTGGGCCAGGTTATGGATCAGATAGACATACCGTTAATGGCCGATGAAAGTTTAAAAACCCTTACTGATGTTTTCAGACTTGCCCAAAATGAACGGGTAGATATGGTGAATATTAAGCTGATGAAGGTTGGAGGCATTTTTGAGGGAATGCATATTAATTCCGTAGCAAAATCAGCTGGTATTGAAACCATGGTGGGTTGCAATGATGAATGTGCTTTAGGTATATCCGCAGGACTTCATTTTGCACTTTCCAGACCCAATATCCGGTATGCCGATTTAGATGGGCATTTAGATGTGGTGGATGACCCTTTTAAAGGTTTGTTCAGATTAGAAAAAGGCGTCCTATACCCATCGGATGCTCCAGGATTAGGAAAAATAAGTTTGTAATTGACTAGTTTTCTTTACTCTCCTGAATAGAGATATCCCTTCGGAATGGAATGAATAAAGGATCAACATCTTTTGTCTCACCCACAACCGATTCTATTTCTCTTTTCAAGTAATTTAAATGGGCAATGGTTAGCCTGTCCGTCATTACAGGAATGGTTCTCTTAATTTTACCTTGAAGATTTATAAGGTTATCTAATGCTAAAGAGCGAACATCCGTATTGGACGTATAGCCTTCAGAAAGTTTAGCTAAAATACCTTCTACCATCCCTTCTGCTTCATCGGGTTTGTAGAGGGTAATTAAGTTAGAGACATATGATTTCTGTAATTTTCTTCGGTAGGCGTTGGTTTGGTAGAAAACATTCATATCTCCCCAAACCAACTGGTTCAAATCATCCATATAATCTTGCGGAAGATAAGGGTCTTCGTCTTCGTAACGTTCGGCAATAAATGTCATTCTACTTAATCGACTTCCGCCTAAAAGATTGAGCATAATACTTTCCATAGTCTTCGTAACGGATTCTTTTGATTGCGGAGATTGTATGGCATTTAGTATATCGTTTCTTAACAACCATTTAGGCTCTTTGAAGATATAATTATTCAAGAAGACCAATGCCTGCTTTTGCTTTTGCTTTTCCACAGGACGGTACACTTCACCTTCTTCTCCCATGGTTTTTGGAGTAACATAAATACCCGCAATATTTTTGGATACATGAAAAATGTAATCGCTATACTGCCCAACAAGGTCCTTATAAATTTGATCTAGATTGGCATAGTCATCGCTACTTTTCTCTTGTGTCCATTTTTTCAAGAAAGGTGCAATACGTTGTAAGTTTAGAATACCGTACATACTAGCCTGCATGGCATCATCACCTAAATCTTCGGTCTGAGACCTAGGGTCAAAATCACGGCCTTCGCCACCAAACCAAAGCCTTGGATTGGATGAAACGCTATCCACTACCATTTGGCTTAAAAGGTCTTTCTCGTCTTTAATAGACAAGTCATCTGCGAATCTAGAATAGCCCCATTGAATGGCCCATTTGTCGTAATCGCCTATGCGAGGCATTAAATCTTCCGCAGGAATACTATCTTCTGGTTGCGCTACATAATTAAAACGAGCATAGTCCATTATTGAACTTGTGTGTCCGTTCTTTTTTAGAAATTCTGCATCACGTAATTTTTCCACAGGAGTTGCAGAGCTAGCCCCCATATTGTGTCTAAGTCCTAACGTATGACCAACTTCATGAGAGGCTACAAAACGGATGAGGTTCCCCATAAGTTCCGTATCATATTCCATTTTTCTAGCACGTTCATCAACAGCACCAGCTTGAACCATATACCAGCTATGCAATAGGCTCATAAGATTGTGATACCACCCAATATGACTTTCCAATATTTCGCCACTCCTAGGGTCTACAATATTGGGCCCGTATGCATTTTTTGAAGGCGAAGCAAAATAACGAAGAACTGAAAAACGAGAATCTTCAAGACTCATGCTTTTATCATTTTCTGGCCAAGGCTTTCCAACAATTGCATTTTTAAATCCGGCCTGTTCAAAAGCCACTTGCCAATCGTTTATTCCTTGTATAAGAAAAGGTCTCCACTTTTTAGGAGTAGCAGGATCAATATAATAGACAATAGGATTTTTTGGTTCTACCAACTCACCTTGCTTCCATTTTAAGGAATCTTCGGCTTTAGGTTCTAATCGCCATCTATGAATATAGGTGTTGCGATCTACCTGTTGTTGGTCATCGCCATATTCTAAATATGAGCTTGCAAAATAACCTACACGGTCATCGTACAGTCTTTTTCTCATAGGAACCTTTGGAAGCAGAATAAAGGAATTATTGATTTCTAAAGTAACTACTCCTGCAAGAATGGCTGCTGGAAGTTCTTTTCTTTTGTCTAACCCCGATTTGGCCTTATAGGTTTTAACGGTCTTTATTTCGGTATTTAATGGAAATGAATTTATTTCCTTTATATAGGATTTATCTTTTTCAAGGGAAGTCAGTTTGTAATCGTCCTTTTTGTCGCCACTAAGCGCTAAAAGGGGATTTTCGCCATTTATGAAATCCGTTACATCTATTATTTGAGATTGCTTGTCATCATTGGTAGCCTTAATAGTGAAAGCTTCAAGAATAGGGGTGATGTTAGAATTATTCACCGCTTTTGATATGGCATCGTCTTCGCTAGCTGCGCTAACCAATGTGGCAATGCGAAGAAAAATATTATTTGAAGGACCTTTTTCGAAGGTTATGGTGTTTTCTGAAATTTTCTCTCCACCGTAGTTTCCACCTCCAGAAGGTGTTTTTATAAATCTTGTTACCACAAGCATCTCACGATTGAAAAGGCTATCGGGTATTTCAAAATAATACTTATCTCCTACTTTGTGGACATCAAAGAGACCTGCTTTAGATACAGCTTCACTAGTAATTAAGCGGTCGTAAGCTTTAGCGCCCGTTGCCGCTAGGCTTTCTACTTTACCTTTTTTGTTTGATTTTCGAGCCACGCCAATGGTGCTGCAAGATACAGCCAACAGTAGCAACCCTATGTATGTAAAAAGTTGTTTCATTGATATAAAAATTCACCGCTCCTATAATTTAGGATTATAGGTTTTAGTCGGTATTTGCCCCTTAAAATGTGCCCGTGATGGGTCTTCGTATAAGTAGCGAACGTGTCAGTTTCTACTTTAGTATGGTTTTGGCTAAGTCTTATTCGCTTTTAACAGAAAATTGCATTGGCCTTAACAAGCTTGCCCCTGCAACCGTAGTTATATACGGCAATCCCAACAAAAAAGATGAGTTCAATATACAATTCTGTTAGGTGGATGTCAATTTTAAAATCGAAAAACAACAAAGCAAACGGTTTTGGTGATTGGGAGAAATGGCAATCTGTAAATTTTCTATCGTATTAGAATCATTACGGCACCCAGGGCCGTCAATACCAAAATCATTTTTCGATAAAAATCTTCTTTGATGATCTTCACTAGACGGATACCCAAGAAAACACCTAAAATAATGCCGGGTACCAACTTCAAGTCAAACAGAAGGGTTTCAACGGTTATGGTCTCCCAAACAAAAATGTGTAAGGGTAATTTGAGTACATTAATTATAAGGAATAACCAAGCGGCAGTACCTATAAATTCGTTTTTTGGAACGCGCATGGCCAAGAAGTAAATGTTACTGAATGCGCCACCTAAATTACCTATCATAGTAGTAATACCGGCAATAGTTCCTACTAAGCCTGCAAAAAGCCAATGCGTGGGTACGGCTTGTGATTTTCGTCTGTCCCACCAGTACATCATGACCACACTTACTAAGATTATAATGGCCATGGCAATTTTGAAAAGACCTTCATCCAAATCGTTTCCAATAAAGACACCACAGACAATACCTACCAAAATCCATGGTAGAAATTTCAAAATATGTGTCCAATTGGCGTGCCTATTATAATAGATTACTGCAAAAATATCGCCTACGACCAGTAGAGGAACTACTATGCCCGTGGAAGCTTTTGCAGTAAATGCAAGAGCCATTAGAGTCACATTAACAATTGCAATTCCTTTAATGCCAGCCTTTGAGAGTCCGATAACGGTTGCGGCTGTAAATGCAAGGGCCCAAGCGGTAAGTGTAATATCAAAAGTGGTAGTTAAAAGCACAAGAATAGGTTTGGTTTATAAAGGGCAAAAGTATCCTAAAAAAACAATATCTTTAACGATTCACCTAAAACCCTTTATTATTAATGGAGTTATCTACTTTAGACTACAGTTTCATCATTGTTTTTTTCTCTATTGTTTTAGGTATAGGGTTTTATGTTTCTAAAAAATCTGGGAAGAATTCATCTGAGTTTTTTCTTTCTGGCAGAACAATGCCTTGGTGGTTACTGGGGCTTTCAATGGTAGCTACTACGTTTTCTACGGATACACCCAATTTGGTTACGGATATTGTTAGAACAAACGGTGTATCCGGTAACTGGGTTTGGTGGGCTTTTTTAATTACGGGTCTTTTGACTGTTTTTGTATATGCTAAGCTTTGGCGTAAATCTAACGTAAATACGGATTTAGAGTTTTATGAAATGCGTTACGGAGGAGCTCCTGCAAGTTTCTTGAGAAAATTTCGCGCCATTTATTTAGGGGCGTTATTCAATATTATTACTATGGCTTCCGTAACCTTGGCAGCTATAAAGATTGGCGGTATCATGTTAGGTCTTGAGCCATGGGAAACTGTAGTTGGTGCCGGTTTAATTACCGTAACGTTTAGTGCTCTTGGAGGTTTTAAGGGTGTTGTTTATACTGATTTTGTTTTGTTCTTTGTTGCTATGGCAGGTGCTATTGGAGCTGCATATTATCTGGTGAATATTCCGGAAGTAGGAGGTATAGAGGCGTTGATGGCAAATGAAAATGTGACGGACAAATTGAATATTCTACCTGATTTTAGCAATAAGAAAGCGCTGATTACTCTCTTTATTATTCCGCTGGCAGTACAATGGTGGAGTTCTTGGTATCCAGGAGCGGAACCAGGTGGTGGAGGTTATATTGCACAAAGAATGTTGGCTGCAAAAGATGAAAACCATGCTATTGGCGCCACTTTCTTCTTTAATATTATGCACTACGCACTTAGACCTTGGCCATGGATTTTAGTGGCTTTGGCATCATTGGTAGTGTACCCAGATGTTGCAAGTATTCATGAAGCTTTTCCGCATATTGCTGAAGACAAATTAGGTCATGATTTGGCATATTCTGCCATGTTAACCAAATTACCAAGTGGGCTCTTAGGTGTAGTTCTTGCTTCTTTGATTGCTGCTTACATGAGTACCATTTCAACACAGTTAAACTGGGGGTCCTCATATATTGTTTTTGATTTTTATAAGCAGCAGGTAAATCCAAATGCTACAGAAAAACAAATGGTAGCCGTGGGTAGAATTTCTACGGTAGTGCTTATGATTTTAAGTGCGGGACTAGCTTTGGCGCTTGAAAATGCACTTCAGATATTTGATATATTACTAACCTTTGGAGCGGGTACTGGACTCATTTTTATATTGAGATGGTTTTGGTGGCGAATTAATGCGTGGAGTGAAATTACGGCCATGTTTGCATCAGGAATTATATCCATATTATTAAAAACAACCGATTTAGGCCCTTTTCTTTTTGCTGAAACAACAGGAGTTTTTCCAGATTGGATGGAGTATCCTTTTGTAGTATTGGTTACAACTGCCATATGGTTATCGGCTACATTTATGACGCAACCAGAATCTAAAGAGACCCTTCGCTCATTTTATACGCGAATTCAACCAGGTGGTCCAGGTTGGGCAAAAGTGGTAAAAGATGCTAATGCTGACGGAGAAAAAATAACCAAAGACAACGAAAAATGGAGTGTGCCGCAGGGTATAACCGCAATGCTTCTTGGGTGTGTTCTTATCTACACCATTATGTTCGCAACGGGTTATTGGATATACGGTAGAACCGAAGCTGCACTATTGCTTACGGGAGTAGCCGTAATATCTGGCTTCCTGCTAATAAGGGCATGGAATAAAATGAAAGAAAATATTCTATAGTACGGTCTGCAAAGAAGAGGTTAATTACTCTACATTTTCTAAAACAATTTGTAGAACTTCATTCGCTTTTATTTCGATAATTGAAGTTGATTTAACCTCATTTTTGCTGCCATCTTCATTGTAAGTAAACGATTTGAATGAAATTTGTTCACCGTCGTTAAATGCTTCTACTTGATAAATGGTGCGAGGTCCTTGTTCCAATAATGTTAAACTGTAGGTCTTTAGACTTTGACCGTATTCTTTTTCTGCTCCAGTACCGTGTCTAAGCTTAAAAGTTACGTAGTCTGCTGAAAATCCTGTTGAATTTGCAAAGGAAATTCCTGTGTCATTAGAAATTTTTGCTTCTCCGTTTACAAGACTAACTTCTTCGTTGTCTTTTGAACAGCTTGCTGATATTACCAGAACAACACTGCAAAGTAGGTATACAATGCGCTTTTTCATAATTCTATTTTTTTAGGAGGATTTGGGGTCTCCTGATTTAAGAAAGTGCTATTTACTAACACCTTATGAATCAACGCCTGTTGCTTTGGCTTATTGTATAAATTCGTTGTGTGGTATTTAATTTCAACAAAGGGAAGTATTGGATATACTTGATTTTTAATGTGACGTGAAATAAGGCATACCATTTGGAGAAAAGTTGCGTTATTATTTATCCAAACCTTAATTAACCTACCTACGCATGAGATTTTACCGTCTTCTACTAGTGGCCTTTGTCTTTTCGGCAACTTGTTCCCAAGCACAAGAAAGCAAGAAAATTGACTCTTATTGGCAACTACTCCTAAAGAATCAACGACAGGAAGCCCAAATCAAATTCCAGAAAAAGAATAAGGGTAGTTTATCAGATATATTAACCAATGAAATCATAGCCAACGAGAACGGTACATTTACCGCTGCAGATGGGTTTATAGAGAATGTAATTTCTCAACCAGATTTTGAATACTATCTGTATGCTTTATGGAACCAGAGTTTCTTTTTTGATTCTTATCTAAGTACGGGTTTCAATAGAAAAAATATTACTAATATAAATGGTATACCATTAGACCGTATTAAAAATGCGACCGTAAAGGAATCGCTTCGATATTTAAAATCTGCTGTAGCCCAGCATTCAGATGATTGGGGAACGTATGATCAACTGAATAATGCTATACCAGCTATTAAAGCATGGCAATTTTGTGGAAGTTTCGAGAATTTAAACGGTAGTGGTTTGGCTACGGAATATGCTCCTGAAAAGAATGTAACTTCTACAACGGACTTTAATGCCAACAGCAACGGATTCGTTAATTGGTATGACCAAAGAGGTCGTGAGAAAGATGCATATCAATATTATTCTAACCACTCGGAGTATGGTGGCGGCGTAAATTACGCCCAGACTTTTATTACAAACCCAACTGCTAAAAAAGCTGTAGTGCGCTTAGGAAGTTCATCTTTTGCCAGAGTGTGGTTAAATGATGTATTGATCTATGAAAATACTAATGATGGTATAACGGATATGGATGCCTATAATGTTTTGGTAAATCTTCCTTCTGGTAATAACCGTCTCTTGGTTAAAAGTGCCGATCAAAGTGGGATTGCTTATTTCATTGTTAGAATTACGGACGAAGAAGGTAATGCTTTCAACGATTTAAAATATAACGCAGCTCCAAGTGCCTATAAAAAAAGTTCAATAGAAGCTATTGCTCCCAAAGAACTTCCGCATTCGGTAGAAGAATTTTTTCAGAACAGGTTAAAGCAAGACCCGAACAATTTTTTCAATACGGTGTGTTTGGTAAGTGCCTATTTAAGGAATTCCAAATTTAATGAGGCCAAGGAAACATTGCAACCTTGGATAGATGCATATCCTGAAAGCTCGTTTTTAAGAAAATATCTTATTGAATGCTACACAAAAGAAAAGGACTATACTTCTGCTAAAGAACTTCAGAAAAATATAGAAAGCGATGACGAGCAATATTATTTGTCTTACATCTATCGCTTTGAAGATTCTAGAGAACTGTTTAAACTGCCTTTACCAGAATTTGAAGGTTTTGTAGAAGAATTTTCTGCTTCGACAGATATGGATATTTTGAAAAAATCTGCTCAATTATTACTGAATATCAGGCAAGAAGACAAGTCTGCGGTAAAAGAAACCTTAAAAAAAATTACTGAAAACTATAAGGATCAGCTTAGTATTTTAAAGGTTTATCTCAATATTTATTCGGCTTATTTGAATGAAGATGATAAGGCGATAAAAATACTTGAAGAGATTGATGATACCTATTTTGACTATGGCGCATTGCAGTCGCTTGCTGGTTTTTACAATAAACAAGATAGAAAAAAAGAAGCTTTGGCTCTTTTTGAAAAACGTTACAATTTGGTGGATCATGATAATATTTACTTATCAGATTACATAGCGTATCAGCATGAATACAAGAAGTATGAAGAGTCTCTGCCTTACATAGACCAGATGCTTAAAAACTTCCCGTACTCTTTTGTTGCCATGGAATTAAAAGGAACTGCTCTTGAGCAATCTGGAAAGAAAAAAGAAGCTTTGGGTTGGTATAAAAAGTCATTGAAACATAATGGGGCAAATACTTCGTTACGAAAGAAAATAGATGACCTCTCTAATGGTAAAAATTATTTTGAAGAAGTAGCGACGCCGGATATATATGAATTCATGGCCAAAAATAGAGATAAAGGTGTAATAGGTAACTATGGCTATAATTATTTGCTAGATGAAAGCTTGCTTCAGCTGTATCCAGAAGGTGGTGGAAAATCCCAGACGCGTTACGTGGTTGAAATTACTAGCGATAGTGGTATAGAATCTTTAAAGGAAGTAAATCTAGGTCTTAGTGGTAACTATCACATTACTAAATCTGAAATCGTTAAGCCGAACAAAAAAATAGTTCCGGCCTCAAAAAGTGGTTCTAGTATTGTTTTTAATAACTTAGAGATAGGAGATATCATTTATGTAGATTATGAAAGCAGCTATGCCAATAGCGGACGATTTTATAAAGACCATGTAGATTATTTTCAGTTTGATTCTTTTCACCCTATCCATAAAAATACTTTAAAGATTTTGGTGCCCAAGGATAAAAAGTTCACTACTAAAACCCTTAATGGTGAAGTAGCGTATCAAAAGCGAAATATAGATGATTATGTTTATCATGAGTGGGAAACCATTGACCAGAAAGAATTAACACCTGAGGAAAACTTCATGCCAAGTCTTAGTGATGTAGCTAGCTATGTACATGTAAGCACAATAGGCTCTTGGGATGATATTGCCAATTGGTATTCAGATTTAGTACGCCCCCAGATTGTTATGAATTCTGATGTTCAAGAAGCGTTTAAAACCATTTTCCCTTCAGGAAGCGATGGGTTATCAGAAGACGAAAAGGCTTCCAAGATCTACTATTATATTATGGAGAACTTTAGCTATAGCCATGTAGGTTTTAGACAAAGTGGTTTTGTTCCGCAAAGACCTTCAAAAACTATAAAATCTAAATTGGGTGATTGTAAAGATTTTTCAACGTTGTATGTTACGCTAGCTCAAATGGCGGGTTTAAAATCGCATTTAGTTTTAGTGCTTACTTCAGATTATGGAGAAAGTACAATGGTGTTGCCTAGTCAAGATTTTAATCACTGTATAGCTAAAGTGTTTATAGATGGTAAACCTCAGTATTTGGAGCTAACTGATAATAACATGCCTTATAAGTCAGTACCTACTAGTTTAGAAAGTGCTACGGCTTTGGATATCCCTAATAAATGGCTGAAAGATGTTAAGAAAGGTATTTATAAACTAAAGGATATTGATCATACGACTACAGTGCTGGAGAGTAATATGGAGTATGTTATAGGTGATGGTTCTCATCAGTTAAAAATAGAATCGGCTTTAAGAGGAAGCATCAATTCTCACTATGCCGCTATTTTTAAGGAAGACAATTACGAAGTGGTAAAAAAGAGTATTACGGATGATTTTAAAAGTAGAATAACAGAAGATTTTACTTTTGATAGCATACATCATATTAATTATGAGCTTAGGGCTCCTGTTCTGAAATATACATCAAATTTGACGGTAAACGAAAAGTTAGATGAAATTGGGAGTATGAAGGTGTTTCGTATTCCAGCGGTGAACAATGCTTATAATACTTCAATTATTCAAGATGATGAACGTGCTTTCCCTATTGACTATTTGCTTTACGAAAATGCAGATGTCTATAAGTCTAGCTATGTAATCAAACTAAAAGGTGATGAGCGTTTTGTTGAAATCCCTGAAAGTGCGGATTACAGTTTTCAAAAACATCATTTTAAAATCGATTATGAGTTAGCCAAAGAAAGCGAGCTGCATATTACTATTGAAGCTAAAACCTCAAAAGAGCGTATTGCCGCAAGTGATTACAAAGACTTTAAGGCCTACGTAAAGGCGGCTTTAGATGCTAAACAACAGCTTATTGGCTTTAAGAAAAACAAGAAGGAAACTAAAGTTAGTTTTTCAGGTAAAAAATAATTTAAGCGTTATTCTGATAAGACATCAACTTTGCTACATACTTACCAATAACATCAAACTCAAGGTTTACAACAGTACCTACCTTGTATGAGTTAAAGCGCGTGTGTTCGTAAGTGTAGGGGATGATGGCAACGCTAAAACTGTTCTTTCCTGAATTCACAACGGTAAGACTTGTGCCGTCAATAGTAATGGAGCCCTTCTCAATAGTAGGGTTCCCTGTTCCGGCATCATATTCAAAAGTAAAAAACCAACTGCCGTCTTTTTCTTCAACGGCTTTGCAGGTTCCAGTTTGGTCTACATGGCCTTGAACGATGTGGCCGTCTAGACGAGAACCAAGAATCATGGCGCGCTCCAAGTTTACCTTTTCACCTACTTTTAATTCATCTAGATTAGTTTTCTGCAAAGTTTCGTCAATAGCAGTTACGGTATAGGTGTTTTCATCTAAAGAAACAACGGTAAGGCATACACCATTGTGCGCAACGCTCTGATCAATTTTGAGTTCTGATGTCAGCGGAGACTTCACCGTAATATGAAGGTTACTGCCTTCTTTTTCTAATTGTTGTATTTCGCCTAAAGTTTCAATAATGCCCGTAAACATGTTCCGTTAAATTTAAGTAGTTTTGTACCCTATATTATTAGGCAAAGGTAAAGAATAAGATGCAGGAAGAAGGAAAAATTAAACTGGGTATTTCTATAGGTGATTTGAATGGAATAGGTTGTGAGGTAGTACTCAAGACTTTTGAAGATGCCCGTATGCTGGATTTTTGTACGCCGGTTATATTTGCATCAAACAAAACTATTTCTTTTCAGAAAAAAGAATTGAATCTTGATATTAATTATCACGGTATTGCTGATGCTTCAAAAGCAGTAGATGGTAAGATAAATGTGGTTAATGTATGGAAAGAAATTCCTAAAATCAATTTTGGCGAAGCTACCGAAGAAGGGGGTAAATATGCCATTCAGTCTTTACGAGCAGCAGTTGATGCATTAAAGAACGATACCATAGATGCGTTGGTTACAGCGCCTATTAATAAAAATAACATTCAAGCCGAGGATTTTAAATTTCCAGGGCATACAGATTTTTTAGCTCAAGAACTAGAAGGCGAAAGTTTGATGTTCATGGTAACGGACGAGCTTAAGGTAGGTTTGTTAACTGATCACGTTGCGGTGAAAGATGTTTCGGCAGCTATAAATGCAATATTGATTAGAGATAAAGTGCGCACCATAGAGAAGTCTTTACAGATGGATTTTGGCATACGCGCTCCAAAGGTGGCTATGTTAGGTATTAATCCACATAGCGGAGACAACGGTATTATCGGTAAAGAAGATGATGAGGTCTTAAAACCGGTCATTAAAGAGATGTCAGATGCAGGACATTTGGTTTTCGGTCCTTATTCTGCAGATAGTTTCTTTGGCTCTGATGCTTACAAAAACTTTGATGCCATTTTAGCGGCTTATCATGATCAAGGTCTTATACCGTTCAAAACATTGTCATTTGGTAAAGGAGTGAACTTTACGGCAGGTTTATCTAAAGTAAGAACATCTCCAGATCATGGAACAGCCTATGAAATTGCTGGTAAAGGCAAGGCAGATCCTAGCTCTTTTAAAGAGGCAGTTTTTACGGCATTGCAAATTTTTAAGAATAGAAAAGAGTATATGGAGCTTACTAAGAACCCTTTACAGAAGCAGCGAATTAGACGCTAAAGGCATGTTTTTCTATTAGCGAGCCCTTTTAATTTCAAGAAAAGGTCTATAAGATAGGCGAACTTATTGAATTCCAATTAAAAAAGGGTTGTAAGTTTATTAAATAATAGTATCTTTGCACCCGCCTTTAATCTGGCGGTGTATAAAAATAGTGTTGAAATGATGAAGCAAAAGGAGTTTAACATTCCTTTCTCTGGATTAGGACAAGGAAAACACGAATTTGAGTATACGATTGATAACCCGTTCTTTGAATCTTTTGGGTATGACGATTTTAATGCAGCAAGCATTAATTTAGTTGTAGTGTTGAATAAAACGAGCACAATGCTCGAGTTAGAGATGAAAGCCCAAGGCACGGTTAATGTAAATTGCGACCTGACCAACGAACCTTTTGATCAGCCTATTGAGGCAGATTTGGAACTCGTAGTCAAGTTTGGGGATGAGTTTAATGATGATGATGATGAGATTCTGATTATACCCCATAGAGAACATCAGGTCAATATTGCACAATACGTATACGAAATGTTAGTGTTGGCCGTACCGCAAAAAAGAATTCACCCAGGGGTATTAGATGGTACATTGCAATCGGAAGCATTAAAAAAGCTTGAAGAATTGCAGCCTAAGGAAAAGAAAAAAGAAAGTGATCCCAGATGGGACGAATTAAAGAAACTGTTAACGGATAAATAAGTTTTAAATGGCACATCCTAAGAGAAAAATATCGAGAACCAGAAGGGACAAAAGAAGAACACATTACAAAGCAGTAGCACCAACTTTGGCTACTGACCCAACTACTGGTGAAATCCACTTGTTCCACAGAGCACATTGGCATGAAGGAAAATTATATTATAAAGGTCAAATTTTGATCGATAAGACTGAGGAAGCCGAAGCATAAACGTTACGGTTATCTTATTAATGAATAAAACGACTCCCGTATTTAATGACGGGAGTTTTTTATTTCTAGTACTCAAATCTCAAAAACGCATAGTTTTACAGGAAAAATTGATGAAAATTGATTATTTTTCACCAATTTTGAGGCATTTTTGAGGCTTTCTGATATCAAATCGACTTTAAGATGAGTAAAACAACAGCAGCAATTACGGCTGTAGGAGGATATGTTCCGAAATTTGTCATGACCAACAATATGTTGGAAGAAATGGTGGATACCAATGATGAATGGATTGTTTCTAGAACAGGAATTAAAGAAAGAAGGGTATTAAAGCCCGAAGAAGGAGAAGGAACTTCATATTTGGCTATCAAGGCTGCAGAAGATCTTATTCAAAAGAAAAATATTGACCCAAAGGAAATTGATTTGGTAATCATTGCCACTGCAACTCCAGATAGCATGGTAGCGTCTACTGCTGCTTTTGTAGCATCGGAAATTGGAGCGGTAAATGCATTTGCCTATGATCTTTTAGCAGCGTGCTCCAGCTTTTTGTTCGGTATGTCTACTGCTGCGAGTTATATAGAATCTGGCAGGTATAAAAAAGTTTTATTGATAGGGGCAGATAAGATGTCCTCAATAATAGATTATACGGATCGTACTACATGTATTATATTTGGTGATGGTGCCGGTGCGGCATTGTTTGAGCCAAACGAAGAAGGTCTAGGATTGCAAGATGAATATCTAAGATCAGATGGTACAGGAAGACAATTCTTAGGTATGGATGCTGGAGGTTCATTAATGCCAGCCACAGAAGAAACGGTTAAAAATAGAAAACACTTTATTTACCAAGAAGGTAAAACAGTGTTCAAATTTGCAGTTTCTAATATGGCAGATGTAGCCGAAAGAATTATGCAGCGCAACAATCTAGAAGATACAGATGTTTCTTGGTTGGTTCCGCATCAAGCTAATAAAAGAATCATAGATGCGACTGCCAATAGAATGGGACTCGACAATTCTAAGGTTCTAATGAACATAGAAAGATACGGCAACACTACATCGGCTACCTTACCGTTGTTATTGGCCGATTTTGAAAGTAAATTTAAAAAAGGAGATAACCTTGTCTTTGCTGCTTTTGGCGGAGGTTTCACCTGGGGTTCCATTTACCTAAAATGGGCTTACTAAATAAATACCGATCACTTAAATAAACAACATTCCATGGATATTAAAGAAATTCAAAGCCTGATCAAGTTTGTAGCAAAATCAGGTGCCAGTGAAGTAAAGTTGGAAATGGAGGATTTAAAAATCACCATTAAAACAGGTACTGCAGATTCTGGAAACGAAACAACCTACGTGCAGCAAATCCCTATGCCGCAAGCTCAAATGATGCCTTCTCAACAAGCTCCCGTTCAAAATATTGAAGGAGCCTCAGGAGATGCAGCAAAAGCTGAAAAAGAAGAAGATTCCAAATATATTACTATCAAATCACCTATCATCGGTACTTTCTACAGAAAGCCATCACCGGATAAAAGCGTTTTTGTTGAGGTAGGTAGTACTATCGGAAAAGGAGATGTGCTTTGTGTTATTGAAGCTATGAAACTTTTTAATGATATTGAATCTGAAGTTTCTGGTAAAATCGTAAAGGTTTTGGTAGATGATTCTTCTCCTGTAGAGTTTGATCAGCCTTTATTTTTGGTAGATCCATCATAAATATAAATTCTGAATCCCAAATAAGTTTTCCCTAGCGGGAATAAATTGTTGGTACTTAGATTTTGGAATTTAAATTGAAAAAGTATGTTCAAGAAAATATTAATTGCAAATAGGGGAGAGATTGCGCTTCGTGTTATACGAACCTGTAAGGAAATGGGTATCAAAACCGTTGCGGTCTATTCTAAAGCAGATGAGGAGAGTTTGCATGTTCGTTTTGCTGACGAAGCTGTATGTATTGGTCCGGCTGCAAGTAGTGAGTCGTACCTAAAAATACCTAATATAATTGCAGCGGCAGAAATTACAAATGCTGACGCTATTCATCCAGGCTACGGATTTCTTTCAGAAAATTCTAAATTTTCTAAGATTTGTGCAGAGCACGATATTAAGTTTATTGGAGCTTCTGGCGAACATATAGATCGTATGGGGGATAAGTCTTCTGCTAAGAAAACTATGAAAGAGGCCGGTGTTCCTACGGTACCAGGTTCCGATGGTTTGTTGAAAGATGTTGCCGATGCTATTAAGGTTGCGAAGAAAATGGGTTATCCCGTTATGGTCAAAGCAACTGCAGGTGGTGGTGGTAAAGGTATGCGTGCTGTTTTTAAAGAAGAGGATATGCAAGATCTTTTCGAAAGCGCGGTTCAAGAAGCTACTGCTGCATTTGGAAATGGCGGCATGTACATGGAGAAATTAATTGAAGAGCCAAGACATATTGAGATTCAAATTGTTGGAGATCAATACGGCAAAGCTTGTCACCTTTCAGAAAGAGATTGCTCTATACAACGTAGACACCAAAAATTAACGGAAGAAACTCCATCACCGTTCATGACCGATAAACTTCGGGATGCAATGGGTGTAGCAGCGGTTAAAGCTGCTGAGTTTATAAAGTACGAAGGTGCAGGTACAATAGAATTTCTGGTAGATAAACACCGAAATTTCTATTTCATGGAAATGAACACCCGTATCCAAGTAGAGCACCCTATTACAGAACAAGTAATTGATTACGATTTAATTCGTGAGCAAATTCTAGTTGCTGCCGGTGTGCCTATTTCAGGTAAAAACTATTTACCTAAACTACATTCTATAGAGTGTAGAATTAATGCAGAAGACCCTTACAATAACTTTAGGCCTTCTCCGGGTAAAATAACGACTTTGCACATACCAGGTGGGCATGGTGTTCGTATGGATACTCACGTATACAGCGGTTACAGTATTCCCCCTAACTACGATTCTATGATAGCAAAATTGATAACCACTGCGCAGACGCGTGAAGAGGCTATCAATAAAATGAAAAGAGCATTAGATGAATTCGTTATAGAAGGTGTCAAAACAACTATTCCGTTTCACAGGCAGTTAATGGATCATCCAGATTATCTGGCAGGTAATTACACCACGGCATTTATGGATGACTTTAAAATGGATCCTCCGCCAGCGGACTAAGAATAAAACCTCAATATACATATTGAGGTTTTTTTATACAAAAAAATGAATTTAAGCTATTGGGAATATAAAACATGGTTGTCTAACATAGATTTCACTATCGTTGGTAGTGGTATCGTAGGACTTAATTGTGCTTTACAGCTTCATAAGCGTTTCCCTAAGGCGAAAATTCTGATTTTAGAAAAAGGCTTTCTGCCGCAAGGCGCGAGCACTAAAAATGCTGGTTTTGCTTGTTTTGGCAGTATTTCCGAGGTTTTATCAGACTTAGAGCGGCATAGTGAGGAAGAAATAGTCGCGTTGGTAGAGCAGCGTTGGAAGGGTATTCAATTACTTCGTAAGAATGTTGGTGATGACACTATGGATTTTCAGGTTCATGGTGGTCATGAATTATTTCTAAAATCATCAACTGAACTCTATCAGAAATGTGAAAATCGGCTTGCCGAAATCAACAGCCTTTTAAAATCGGTTTATGGTTCAGATGCATTTCATTTGGGGCCAAATGCCTTCGGTTTCAATAAGGTGAAAGAAAATTATATTACCAATATTTTTGAAGGACAATTGGATACGGGTAAAATGATGAACGCGTTATTACAATTGGTCCATCAGGCAGGTATCAAAATATTGAATTCAATTACAGTTGAAGGTTTTTCTGAAGAGGTAGCGGGAGTAGATGTTAAAACCAATCTATTTGAATTCAAAACCAAGAAATTACTGATTGCGACTAATGGCTTCGCAGCCAACTTGATAAATGAAGAAGTCAAACCAGCAAGAGCACAAGTGTTGATTACAGAGCCTATTGAAAACTTAGCTGTAAAAGGCACTTTCCATTTTGATGAAGGTTATTATTATTTTAGAAATGTAGGTAATCGTATTTTATTTGGAGGAGGAAGAAACCTAGACTTTAAAGGAGAAGAAACCGACCACTTTGGATGTTCTAAACAAATTCATGACCATTTAGATAAATTACTGAGAGAAGTCATTCTGCCAAACACCCCCCACCAAATAGACCGGAGATGGAGTGGTATAATGGGCACCGGTCATCAGAAGAAGCCTATTCTTAAACAAATTTCTAACCATGTGTATTGTGGAGTTCGCTTGGGAGGCATGGGTATCGCTATAGGAAGCGCCATAGGGAAAGATTTAGCAGATTTAACGGAATAGGTGGCGAAATGGAGGAAATACGCTTAGAGCTAAGCAAATGTCTTGTTGTTTGTCAAATGAACTATAATAGCTGCTTTAACTAATTTCCTTGTAATTTGTAAATCACAAGTAACGATGAATGCTTACTAGAAAAGATGAAATAGGTTTTGTATTAATTGAATATGACAGAAAAAGAGGAGCTACATCAATTTTGTGCCACTTTTGTGGCCGAACGAATTACTAGAATTCAAAAAAATATAGCGGATATCCAAACGTCTTTGACCTCAGAAACTAAAAGTAGTGCTGGAGACAAACATGAAACCGGACGTGCTATGTTGCAGTTGGAGCGCGAAAAGTTAGGTCAGCAATTGGCCGAAGCAGAAAAGATGAAACAAGTATTATCCAAAGTGCCCAAAGAGAGTAATACTGCCGTGGTTGGCTTGGGTAGTTGGGTGGTTACTTCAAAAACGGATTATTTTCTGGCCATTTCTGCAGGTGAGTATAAAGCACATAATAAAACCATGTATTGTATTTCTGCAGCTACCCCAATTGCTAAAATACTTTTTGGAAAACAAATAGGAGATACCGTGGTCTTCAACGGGCAAGAGATAAAAATTGTAGAAATAAAATAATATAAAAGAGATCTTCTAGCCCATGCCTTTCATAGAAGCCAAAGTAGCTGACCAAACAATTAGCGACGAAAGAAAAATACCAATAGTATTAGCCCAAAAAGCCTTTGTTTTTTCAATTTTGAAAAGATAAGAAGCTATACTGCCTGCATATACTCCTGTGCCAGGGAAAGGAATCATCACAAAAAAGATAAGGCCCCAAAATCCGTAACGTTTTATTTTATCGCCCGAGCCTACTTTTGCTTTTCGAGCAACATATATGGCAGATTTTTTATAAAAATCCCATTTCAAGAAATAACGATTTATCTTCTCAAGAAAGAACATCATTAAAGGAAAGACAAGTACGTTAGCTGCAAAACAAAAAATAAACACCAAATAGATATTAAGGCCATTGAGCAGACCATAAGGTATGCCTACCTTGGCTTCTCCGAAAGGAGAAATACTCCATAATATGGCAATAACAAAATCTATAATCACAACTATTTTTTTGAACGGGCAAAATTACTAATACGAGGGGTCTGAAGCACCATTTTAACTCACAAATAAATCCAAAAATTGTGCCGCGTAAAAGTAGACAACTCGTTTTAACAGTTTTTAACTTTTCGATGAGTGGTACAATATTCCCTATCTATCTGTGTTTTAGATTGTAGATATATTTAATAACCCAAACCTTTTGACCTATGAAACCTTTATTCGCTAAATTATTTTTACTTGCTTTTGTATCTATGACTGCCTTTTCATGTAGTGTAAAATCTGAATTGGAAGACATTGCCGATGAGCTAGAAGAGGAAAACAACGATGCACGAACTGAAGTGATCAAATTGGAAGATAACCAATAAGTTTGTTGCAACACAAATAGGAAAAAGGGAACCTGAAAAGGTTCCCTTTTTTTTATGCTCTAAAGTTTTCAGAATTTGGCTGTATGCCAATTACTGTACAAGAATAGTATTGTCAGTAGCAGTTGGGTTCATAGGACAGAAATATACATACTCTCCAGCTTCCAATACAGTAGGTTTAGACGATTGTGTTTTACCTGTTGCAACAACTTCTGTTACATAAGCAGTCTGAATATGGTTTTCAGGCTTGCTAATATCTTCACCCTTCTTTACAAGAACAAAACCAACATCGTGACCAACACCTTTGTTGGCAATTTCAAAAACATAAGTACCTGGAGTAACGGTAAGTTGCTTTTTGGTAAACTCACCTGGAGTTTGCTCTAAGGCAATTGTTTTGACATCTTTTTTGCTTATTTCGTTCTGGGCATTTGCTGAGAATGCTACTGTAAATACCAATACTACTGCTGCTATTATATTTTTCATAATTTTTAATTTTTGTCTTTTGTTTTGAAAAGACGGATTGTTAAATGGAATTCAATATTAAAATTTGATTAGTAACCCTGCGCAACTATATATTACACAGGATGTATATTTATGCTTCAACAACTTGTAATGGGGCTGCCTCTGGAAAATCTACGGGTACATCAGTAGTTTTGTGCAAATAGTTAGAGATAGTCTTGTCACCAACCAATACAATAGTATCTACTAGGTTTTCTTTTGTCCATCCTGCGCTTAAAAAGTTTTCAACCACTGCATCATCTGCTGCACCACGGTTTTCTGTTACATTTTTAGCAAAACTGGCAAGGGCGTCTAGTTTGTTGTCAAAAGAAGCTTTCCCTGCTCTAAGCTCAAGAATTTCTGAATCGCTAAAACCATTCATTTTACCAATTGCTGTGTGTGCTGCAAGACAGTAACTACATTCGTTCACCTGACTTACTGCTAGGTTAACTACTTCTTTTTGCTTGGCATTTAAAGATGTATTAGCATTGCTCAATGCTAAATAATTTGCCAATGCATTTTCTGAATAAGCGTAAGTAGCGTAAAGATTGGGTACAAATCCAACAGCTTTTTCTAAATTGTCAAAAATTGCTTGGTTGCTTTTACTTACTTCTTCTCTTGTGGGTACATTAAATTTGCTCATAATCTTTTAGATATTGCGTCATATACTAAGAGCGATTCCTTATCGCTTTGGTCAATGACAATTATTAGTTTGTTATTATTTTAAAATTTTGGGTGAGATTGTTGGGCATCACAATAAAAATCATGGTGATGTTTTTGTTCACAGTGCGTTTGCACGTCTACGGTTTGTAGTTGTCTAGTAGGACGTGAGAATATCTCAATAAGATTAAAAAGTGATATATGTTTTAGTTTCATCTTGCGTTGTTTTTAATTACACTGCAAAGATGAGAAGTAAGTGAAGTTGTTTGTTAGGCGGGATTGCCCGACCGCTTGTAGAAATTTCCCGTTACTAGGAAATTGGGGCTGTTTCTCTATATTGAGAAGGAGAAACACCCGTCATTTTCTTAAAGAACCTGCTAAAATGTGCCGGATCATTAAAACCCAGGTCATAGGCAATTTCTTGATTTTGCTTATCCGTAAAATTTATCAACCGTTTTGCCTCCAGAGCTAAACGGGTTAAAATAATCTGCTGTGGTGATTTTTGGTTGTAAATAGAAAAAAGGTTCGATAGCGTTTTTGGGCTTTTGAATAATAGCTCAGCATAATCGCTAACTTTTCTCTTGGTCTTATAGTGAGTATCTACAAGCACATTAAATTTTCGGATGATTTCAACTTGATCATTATCCAATTTTTTAACAATGAGTTGTTCTTTGGCTAAACGAGTGCAAATGATAATCAATCGTTTTAATAGCATTTGAAGCATATCTCCTTGAATACCGTCGGGAGTGGAAAATTCGTCCTGAAACACTTCGTATAATGTGTCAAACTTTCGTTTTTGTTCTTGAGGAATAGATATAATAGGAAGATCTTGGGTTCCGAAGAATAGGATGCCGTTACAAGATACTTCGTGATCATGATCATTAATGCAATAAAATTCTCTATTGAAATGAAAAGCGGTTAATGGCAATTCCGTTTTTTCATATGAAACGTGCTGCAGATAGGTGGTTGTGACCAATTGGTCTGGCAATAATTCTATAGCCATCCCATCAATATATAAATTAAGGGGTTGTTGGTTTCTATTCCATAACATGTAAATGTTTCCTGAGCTTACTGAAAATTGATTCTGGTACTTTTTAATATCATTGGTAAACCCTAAATGAGAGCCTAACTTAGTATCATTGAACTCAAATTTCATGTGCGGCAGGTTAGATTATTTAATCACTTTTGTCTCTTTTTTAAGAATAACCTTACCGAGCTTATCTTAATAATCAAAAAATTTTCGTGTTAAACAATTCCAAGTATTTGTTAAACAAAATCTCTTTTTGTACTATTGGGAAAGTAAATGAGCATAGTTAGTTAACTTAACTACCAACATGATGAAGGCGTACGATGAAGCAGCAGACAAGTTTTATAGTAAAATAAGTATTAGTCCCGTGCCATTGGCTTCATGGGATGTTCATAGTTTTAACTTTCATGAACTGTGTGAAAACGGAAAAGAGGCAATTTTCATACAGAATATAGCCGAGCGCAACAGATGGTCTTATCGCAAAATAGATAGCTTGTCTTTGCAAAGTGGAGAAGTGGTTGTTATTACAAATAGTAAACTAGCCATTGTACATGCCACAAGCAATATGGTTTCTATGTCAGGATACAAAACAGAAGAAATTATAGGCAAGACCCCTAAATTATTTCAGGGTAAAGAAACAAGCCAAGAAACTTTGGCTGAAATAAAAACGGCCATCGAAAGTAAATCACCTTTCGAGGCCGTTATTTTAAACTACAAAAAAGACGGAAGCACTTACAATTGTAGAATAAAGGCAGAGCCTATATTTAATAATCGCGGGAAGCTTGTCAACTATATTGCTTATGAAAGAGAAGTGGCTTAAAGACCACTTCTCTTTTATTTATAATAAATTACTTCTTTTATATCTCGGTAACACGTAAAGTGTTAACCATACCTTTTTCTTTCATAGGCATTGCCGCCAAACTAATTAACATATCTCCTGTTTCTAAAAGGCCTTTGTCACAAGCCATTTTATTAACGTCTTCTATAGTTTCATCAGTAGAAACATCTTTGTCATAAAAGAAAGCACGAACACCCCACAAAAGATTCAGTTGTGTAAGTATACGTTTATTAGATGTAAACACTAAAATGTGTGCGCTTGGTCTCCATGCAGAAATCTGAAAAGCAGTATATCCACTATTTGTTAAAGTAGAGATGGCTTTTGCTTTAATTTCATTAGCCATAATAGCAGCATGGTAACAAATAGATTTTGTAATATATCTTTTTGTACGAATGTGCGGTGGATCATGAGGAACTTGAATAAGATCAGAGTTTTCTACGCTTTGCAAAATACTTGTCATTTTTTCAATAACCTGAACAGGGTAGTTACCTACAGATGTTTCACCAGATAACATAACGGCATCAGCACCATCCATTACAGAGTTGGCAACATCGTTTACCTCTGCACGTGTTGGTGTAAGGCTAGTAATCATCGTTTCCATCATTTGAGTGGCGATAATTACAGGTATACGAGCTTTTTTAGCTCTAAGAACCAATTGTTTTTGAATTAATGGAACCTCTTGTGCAGGAACTTCAACACCTAAATCACCACGGGCAACCATTAGTCCGTCGCAATACGCAACAATCTTATCTATATTTTCAACAGCTTCCGGCTTCTCAATTTTAGCGATGATCGGAATTTTCTCGTCTGCATGTTCTTTAATAATCGCCTGTAGATCAATAAGATCTTGACTAAAACGTACGAATGAAAGTGCTATCCAGTCAACCTTTAATGAAATGGCAAAAATGGCATCTTTAATATCTTTTTCTGTCAAGGCAGGCAAAGAAATATTTGTGTTAGGTAGGTTAACTCCTTTTTTAGAGCGTAACGGACCACCTTGTATTACCTTAGTTTTTACTTCAGATTTTCCATCTGTAGTAACAACTTCAAACATTAGCTTTCCATCATCAAGTAAGATACGCTCACCAGGCTTAACATCTTGAGGAAAGGCGGCATAGTTCATGTATACCCTTTCGGCAGTACCTTCAAAAGGCTCACCGGTTACAAACGTAATTTCATCGCCAGGGGCAACTACAACTTCACTAGCCATAACACCTACCCTTAACTTAGGACCTTGTAAATCTCCAAGAATAGAGGTATTGCGACCAGTTTCTTCGTTTAGCTCACGAATCATTTTTACACGTTCGGTAACGTCATCATAATCGGCATGTGAAAAGTTGATGCGAAAGACATCCACACCAGCCTCCATCATATCTCTTAGTACTTCTTTTTTACTTGTGGCCGGCCCTAGGGTGGCTACAATTTTTGTCTTTTTGTTACTTGGCATTGATCAAAAAATTAAATTGTTCTTAGATTTGAGTTTGTCAGTTTCTATTGCGTAAGCCGTTATAATGTTGGGTATGTTTTGCAGTGTTCTTACAAGGTTTTCCATATTAATGAACCCATCTTGTTCTATTTTTAAAAAATAGTCTACATCTCGGTGTTCGGGTACCATGTGGAATGCTGTGAATGATGGTTCATCCTTAAACAACCCTTTTTGGTTTGCTGTGTCCTCTACTAAACCGTTATTGGTAAACAACGTCCAGTACCTATCGTTGATATCATCTTTCCATTCAAAAATTGGAACCGTAATATGACCGGAAAGATCAAGATCTTCATTAGACCTCTTAAAGCTCGATTTTAAATGAAGATTAAGAGCATAGGCTATGGAATAATCTTCAAGGCTACTATGCAATGCAACTAAATCGAATGAGTCTTCGTAAAAGTCGTTCGTAATTTTATGTACTGCTACCATAGGGGCACAAAGTGGTAAAGATAATATTAATACCGTACAACGCCTAGATTAGGCAAGGCTAATGCTATTTTTGAACAAAGTATAACATTTTGGTTACATAAAATTACGATTCAAGATTTATCCATCTTGTCTTGTAACGCATAATATGCTCTTTTTGATGCTCTTTCTTCTGCCTTCTTTTTAGAGGTGGCCCTTGCTTTTGCTACAACTGTATCTGCAATACTGAGTTTTACTGCAAAGTGTTTTAGGCTGTCATTTCCGGTATCATCATAAACGTCATAATCAAACGTTTTTTTCTGCTTTTGGCACCATTCTATAACAAGGCTCTTATAGCTTATTACCTTTCCTTCTAATTGCTCAATATCTACATAAGGTTCTATTACCTTTTGGCTAATAAATTTTTCGCAATACTTATAGCCTCGGTCTAGATAAATAGCACCAACTAGTGCTTCAAAAACATTACCGTGTATATTTTCTCCAAAGTGAGATTTTGGAATACGGCTTTTCACATGGTCAATAAGACCTAAATCTTTACCGAGTTCATTAAGATGTTTTCGGCTAACTATTTTTGAACGCATCTTAGTGAGATAGCCTTCATCTCCTTCAGGTACTTCGTCGTATAAATGTTTGGAAATTATAGTACCCAACATGGAGTCGCCTAAAAACTCAAGACGCTCATAGTTTAGTGGATTCCCTTCTTTGTCCTTTTCATTAGCTGAACGATGTACAAAGGCTTTTTTGTATATATCTAGATTTTTGGGTTTAAAACCCAAAATAGAAGAGATTCCTCCAAAAAAATCCCCATCCTCTTTAGGATGGGAATTGAATATATTGGAAGGAAAACCCATAATGTATTACTCGCTAAATTTTTTGAAAATAACGCAGGCATTATGACCACCAAAACCGAAAGTATTGCTTAAAGCGACTTTTACGTCACGTTTTTGAGCCTTGTTTAAGGTCAGGTTTAGTTTAGGATCTATATTTTCATCTACCGTAGTATGGTTTATAGTTGGCGGAACCAAACTATGTTGCATAGCTAAAATTGATGCAATAGCTTCAATAGCTCCGGCGGCACCCAATAGGTGACCGGTCATCGATTTTGTAGAATTTATATTGATGTTTGGGGCATGATCGCCAAAGACTTCACTAATGGCCTTTAGTTCTGCCACATCTCCAAGGGGTGTAGAGGTACCATGAGTGTTTATGGCGTCTACATCTTCCGGTTTTAGACCGGCATCCCTTAAGCAGTTTTTCATTACTTGTACCACTCCTATTCCGTCAGGATGTGGAGCAGTCATATGGTATGCATCGCTCGAAAGGCCACCACCGGCAACCTCGGCATATATTTTTGCACCACGCGCTTTGGCGTGTTCGTATTCTTCTAAAATTAAAGCACCAGCTCCTTCACCAAGAACAAATCCGTCTCTAGTAGCATCAAATGGTCTAGATGCTGTTTCGTAACTATCATTTCTCGTGGATAAAGCGTGCATGGCTCCAAAACCACCCATACCAGCTATAGTAACTGCAGCTTCACTACCTCCGGTAACTACTACGTCACAATGACCTAAACGAATATAGTTTAAGGCATCTATCATAGCATTTGCAGAAGAGGCACAGGCTGAAACAGTCGTATAATTTGGTCCCATAAAACCATGTTTAATAGAAATATGCCCAGGAGCAATATCTGCTATCATTTTAGGTATGAAAAAGGGGTTGAATCTTGGTGTACCATCGCCTTCGGCGAAGTTCATCACTTCGTTTTGGAAAGTTTCTAGGCCGCCAATACCGGCACCCCAAATAACTCCAACACGAAATTTGTCTACTACATCTAGGTTAAGCCCAGAATCTAGTATGGCCTCATCAGAAGAGACCAAGGCGTATTGCGCAAACTTATCTAATTTTCTTGCCTCTTTGCGATCAAAATGCTCAAGAGGGTCGAAATTTTTAAGCTCGCAAGCAAATTTCACCTTAAATTTTTCAGTATCGTAATAGGTCACGGGAGCAGAACCGCTCTTTCCGTTTTTAAGACCTTCCCAATATTCATCAATATTATTCCCGATGGGCGTCAACGCACCCAACCCGGTAACTACAACTCGCTTTAATTGCATTGAACCTAATTTTTGATTACTTAGTATAAGTCAAGCGTAAATTAAAAAAATTATCCATGCGATAATAGTTACCACATGGATAATTTTGAATCTTGTTCAAGAAATCATAAAGATTACTTCGCTTCCTCTATATAGCTAATGGCTTGGCCAACTGTTGCGATGTTCTCAGCTTGATCGTCTGGAATCTGGATGTCAAATTCTTTTTCGAATTCCATGATTAATTCCACGGTATCCAATGAATCTGCGCCTAAGTCGTTAGTAAAGCTAGCTTCCGTTACTACTTCGTTCTCATCCACACCTAATTTATCAACGATGATAGCTTTTACTCTTGATGCAATGTCTGACATAATAATATTGTTTTTAAAAAATTAAATTGGTTGCAAAAATAAAAAACTTTGGACTAAAATCACTATTTGTCGTTAAAATGTCTTGTAATTTATAAAATTTCAGGATAAGAGCGGTATTTTTGACCGAAATATTTTGCTATCAGTAACGTCAAAGGACACATGAAAAACATTGTATTATTTGCTTCCGGTTCAGGTTCTAACGTTGAAAATATTGTTCAATATTTTCAAGAAAATTCTGAAGTCAACATTTCTGTCGTGCTAACGAATAAAACACAAGCAAAAGTCTTGGACAGGTGTAATAGGCTTAATATTAATGGTTTATATTTCAACAGAAACTCTTTTTATAAGACAGATTGTGTACTTGATATTCTAAAAACCTTTAAGCCAGACTTAATAGTGTTGGCTGGTTTCCTCTGGAAAGTACCTGAAAATCTGATAGCTAATTTCCCAAATAAAATTGTAAATATACACCCAGCACTTTTGCCAAAATATGGAGGTAAGGGAATGTACGGAGATAATGTACATAAAGCCGTACGAGCCAATAATGA
Source organism: Zobellia barbeyronii (assembly GCF_018603515.1). Classification (GTDB taxonomy): domain Bacteria; phylum Bacteroidota; class Bacteroidia; order Flavobacteriales; family Flavobacteriaceae; genus Zobellia; species Zobellia barbeyronii. The sequence goes on along the minus strand of NZ_JACATN010000001.1, from coordinate 726,375 downwards.
GACCGAAACTGGCATCACTATTCATTATGTAAACGAAAATTACGACGAGGGAGCGATAATTCGGCAGGTAAAAACGTCCGTTTCCGCAGATGATACTCCAGAAACTATCGCACATAAAGTTCATCAACTTGAATACGAATATTTTCCCAAGGTAATAGCCCAAATATTAGAGGTTGAATAATGGCGAAAAAAGGTAAATTCTATACGGTTTGGAGAGGTAAGAAACCTGGAATTTATGATTCTTGGTCAGCTTGTAAAGCCGCAATTAGTGGTTTCAAAGGAGCTCAATACAAATCTTTCGAGACATTTGATAAAGCAAAAAAAGCTTTCAATGGGAATTATGCGGACTTTACGGCAAAGAAAAAAGGAAAACCAGTAATAACGCCAGAGCAACTACAACGCTTTGGAACTCCCAATTATCATTCTATATCGGTAGATGCTGCCTCTAGTGGAAATCCTGGAATTATGGAGTACCAAGGAGTAGATACCAAAACAGGAAAAAAACTTTTTAGACAGGGGCCTTTTGCACAGGGTACTAATAATATAGGTGAGTTTTTAGCTATCGTACACGGTCTTGCTTTTTTGAAGAACAATAAAAGTGATCGAATAATCTATACAGATTCCCGCACCGCTATGAGTTGGGTACGTAAAAAAACCTGCAACACCAAATTACCTGAAACCCCAAAGAACAAAGAAGTTTTTGATTTAATTCGCAGAGCCATAGATTGGCTTAAGAACAATTCATACAGCACGCCAGTTGTAAAATGGGAAACAAAAGTTTGGGGTGAAATACCAGCAGATTTTGGCCGTAAGTAGCGGTAAACAGACTTCTCACTTTTTTTTAATATAAAAGCCTTTCTCTATTTTATTAGAGGATAGGTAACTTTATAAATAACTGTTTTTTAAAAGGGTGTAAAATCTAAAAAAGGTAATACTCGCAGGCTTTTTTTGTAAGGGTATATTTGCATGGAAAAAGCGTTACAAAAGCGTATATTTGCAGCTTAAACTTAAATTTACATGGGTAAACTTCTAATCGTAGGCACTGTTGCCTTTGACGAAATTGAAACTCCTTTCGGAAAAACCGATAAGATTTTGGGTGGCGCAGCTACCTTCATTGGTTTGGCGGCCTCTCAATACAATGTAGAATCTGGAATTGTTTCTGTTGTAGGCGAAGACTTTCCGCAGAGTTATATAAATATTTTAGAGGACAAGAATATTGACCTCAGTTCTTTGGAGGTTGTAAAAGGTGGAAAAACTTTTTACTGGAAAGGAAAGTATCATAACGACCTTAACTCTAGAGATACGTTAGTTACAGAGTTAAACACTTTAGCGGACTTTAACCCTGTAGTATCGGAAGCTTTTAAAGATGCAGATGTGGTTATGTTGGGCAATCTTCACCCAAGCACTCAGCTAAGTGTTATTAATCAGATGAAAAAACGACCAAAGTTAATAGTTTTAGATACTATGAACTTTTGGATGGATAATGCATTGCCAGAGTTAATGGAGGTTATTAAGCATATTGATGTTCTTACCATTAATGATGAAGAGGCTAGACAGTTAACCAATGAGTATTCTTTGGTTAAGGCTGCTAAAGCTATTCAGAAAATGGGTCCTAAATATTTGGTAATCAAAAAAGGGGAGCACGGGGCGCTTTTGTTTCATAAAGAAGAAATTTTCTTTGCACCCGCTTTACCATTAGAGGAAGTTTTTGATCCGACTGGCGCTGGAGATACATTTGCCGGAGGATTTACAGGGTATTTAGCCGCCACTGGCGATATTTCTTTTAATAACATGAAGAATGCTGTAATACATGGTTCAAATTTAGCATCGTTCTCTGTAGAACAATTTGGAACCGAACGTATGGAGAGCTTAAAAAAGGAAGAGGTCAATAAAAGGCTGCATCAGTTTAAGGCCTTGACCCAGTTTGATATAGAATTAAAATAATGACACGCCCCTATATTAGGGGCTTTTTTAATACATAGATTTACTATGAGTGACGCGATCAAACATGAATGTGGTATTTCGGTAATACGGTTACTTAAACCGTTAGAGTATTACAAAGAGAAGTACGGTACAGCCTTTTACGGGGTTAATAAAATGTACTTAATGATGGAAAAGCAGCACAATCGTGGTCAAGATGGTGCGGGCTTTGCTAGTATTAAATTAGATGTTGCTCCAGGTGAACGTTACATGAGCCGAGTGCGGTCAATCGCGCAGCAGCCTATACAGGATATCTTTGCGCAAATTAATGATCGCATAAACTCAACACTTCAGGAGCACCCAGAGTATGTTGATGATGTTGCTGCACAGAAAAAGAACATTCCTTATATAGGCGAGGTGCTTTTAGGACATGTGCGTTATGGTACTTTTGGAAAGAACAGTATTGAAAGTGTTCACCCATTTTTAAGACAGAACAATTGGATGCATCGTAACATTATTGTTGCAGGTAACTTTAACATGACCAATGTTCATGAGCTGTTTGATAATCTGATTCAAATAGGGCAGCACCCTAAAGAAATGGCGGATACAGTAACCGTAATGGAGAAAATAGGTCATTTTTTAGATGATGCTGTTGCTAAGCTGTACAAGCAAATCAAAAAAGAAGGATATACAAAACAAGAAGCTTCACCCATTATAGCAGAGCGTCTTAAACTTCATAAAATATTAAGAAGAGCTGCTAAAAACTGGGATGGTGGTTATGCTATGGCCGGTCTTTTAGGTCATGGAGATGCTTTTGTACTTAGAGATCCTGCTGGGATCAGACCAGCTTATTATTACCAAGATGATGAAGTGGTCGTTGTTGCTTCTGAACGTCCTGCTATACAGACTGTATTTAATGTGCCTTTTGAAGAGGTTAAAGAACTTGATCCAGGTCATGCCATTATTATTAAAAAGGATGGGTCTTCTGCTGTAACCGAAATATTAGAGCCTACCGAGCGTAAGGCATGTTCATTTGAACGAATCTATTTTTCTAGGGGAAGTGATAAAGAAATCTATGAAGAACGAAAGAAATTAGGAAGACTTCTCTTTCCACAAATATTGAAGTCTATTGATCACGATATAAAAAATACTGTCTTTTCATACATTCCTAATACTGCCGAAACCTCCTTTTTTGGAATGGTGAGGGAAGCGCAGAATTACATGAATAAAAGAAAGGAAGAACAAATACTTGCTATAGGTTCAAAAATTACAAGTGAAGAGCTTCATGAAATTTTAGAGGTTCGTCCGCGAATCGAAAAAGTAGCAATTAAAGATGCGAAGCTTCGTACTTTTATTACGCAAGATAGTAGCAGAGATGATCTTGTTGCACACGTATATGACATTTCTTACGGATCAGTAAAGAAAGGTGATAACCTAGTTATTATAGATGACAGTATCGTAAGAGGAACGACTTTAAAGAAAAGTATACTTCGGATTTTAGATAGGTTGTCTCCAAAAAAGATAATAGTTGTATCATCTGCTCCGCAGATTAGATACCCTGATTGCTACGGTATTGATATGGCCAAGTTGGAAGACTTTATTGCTTTTAAAGCGGCTCTAGCTTTACATGAAGAGCGACTCACTATGAATATAGTGGATGACATTTATGATAAGTGTTTAAAACAGGTTAATAATAAGGATACGGATGTAATTAATTACGTAAGAGAATTCTATGCGCCATTTACTGCGGAAGAAATATCAGCAAAAACAGGAGAGTTGTTAAGTCCAGAAGGTATTAACGCAGAAGTTGAGATTATCTACCAAACCGTAGAGGCACTGCATGAAGCTTGTCCAGACAATTTAGGAGATTGGTATTTTACCGGACACTACCCAACCCCGGGTGGTAACCGAGTAGTAAATAGAGCCTTTATTAACTTTTATGAAGGCAAGAGCGAACGCGCGTATTAATTAACCTTATCGATGAAATGCACTAATAAAGGTATTTCATCGATAATATTGGCTATTTGGCGTTTTTTTAGCCGCTTGGGCGGAGGTCAGATTACATTTGGTCTTGCCATAGCATAAGTAGGTTAAGTTCATGGTAAGATTTGGGGCAAAAAGGTGGAGATTTCTCCACCTTTTTATTTTCCGCTATTTTGTAAAGTTATTTCCACATTCGCTTTACGACCTCTCCATAAAATCTAGAATTCTCTTTGTTTATTTGTTTTTTGACCGTGTTGGTCATTCATCGTTCATTGATGAACTCTTTAACCGATTTTCGTACAGTTTGGCAAAGATGTTTTTGTATAGATCAATGCCACTGTATCTTTGGAGAACCATAGCATAAGTAGGTTAAGTTCATGGTAAGATTTGGGGAAAAAGGCGGAGTTTATACTCCGCCTTTTTATTTTCTATATTTTCCCTAAACAAGATTTCTCCACACAATATATTCCTCTTTTTCAACTTTCTATTTTTCTATTCAGAAAGCGTGTGATTTTAGTCGAAAATGTATTTCAACTAGAGTTTTGAACGTTTGTCCAAAACCTTTTTTAAATGACTTATGTAGCAGTACTTTTGGAGGACCATAGCATAAGTAGGTTAAGTTCATGGTAAGATTTGGGGAAAAGGCGGAGTTTATACTCCGCCTTTTTATTTTCTATACTTTCTTCAAACAAGCATTCTCCGCTTATATATTCCTCTTTTTTCAACTTTCATTTTTCTATACAAAAAGCGAGTGATTTTAGTCGAAAATGTATTTCAACTAGAGTTTTGAACGTTTGTCCAAAACCTTTTTTAAATGACTTATGTAGCAGTACTTTTGGAGGACCATAGCATAAGTAGGTTAAGTTCATGGTAAGATTTGGGGAAAAAGGTGGAGCTATGCTCCGCCTTTTTTATTGTCAAAATCCTCGTAAACATGCGGCCTTAAGGCATGTTCAATGTTTTTTATCAACAATTCAGTTGAAAAAAAACCCTGAATATTTCTTTTTTATTTCCCACAATACCAGTATTTTAGTATCGCCATAGCATAAGTAGGTTAAGTTTATGGTAAGATTTGGGACGAAAAGGGTGGAGTTTACTCCGCCCTTTTCTATTTTTAAAAGACAAAAAAACCCATCCTGAAGCAAATCAGGATGGGTTTTTTAATTCTTCTTTATTTAAAGAGAACGCTTACTCTGCTCTTATTTGTTGGCAGCGTATAGTTCAGCTACTTTATCCCAATTAATAACATTGAAAAAAGCATTGATGTAATCTGGTCTCTTATTTTGGTAGTTTAGGTAGTACGCATGTTCCCAAACATCAAGACCTAAAATAGGAAAACCGCTACAACCGGTTTCCGGCATTAATGGATTGTCTTGGTTAGGCGTAGAACATATTTCTAATTTACCTCCTTTGTGTACACAAAGCCAAGCCCAACCAGAACCAAAACGAGTACCTGCAGCACCGCTAAATTTTTCTTTAAAGCCTTCAAAAGAACCAAAAGCGCTGTCTATGGCAGAAGCAAGTTCGCCAGATGGGTTTCCACCTCCATTAGGAGACATAACTTCCCAGAAAAGAGAATGGTTGTAAAAACCACCACCATTGTTTCTAACTGCACCGTTAGACATATCTAAGTTCTCTAAGATATCTTCTATTGATTTGCCTTCTAACGGAGTACCTTCAATAGCACCGTTTAATTTGGTTGTGTAACCGTTGTGGTGTTTTGTATGGTGAATCTCCATTGTTCTAGCATCAATATGTGGTTCCAATGCATCATATGCATAAGGTAATTTAGGTAGTTCAAAAGCCATGTTATATATGTTTTTAGATTAAAATTTAGTGAATTCAAATTTACATTTTTTAACATACAAATTCACCAAATAATTTGTTAAGAACCTTTTTAGAATTAGTAATTTGCGTAAAAAAGCACTTGGAACACAGCACTTTTAAAATATACAATGCTTCCGCGGGCTCAGGAAAAACGCATACGTTAACCAAGGAGTACCTTAAAATCGTTCTTTCTACGGGTGATCGTTTTAGTAAAATCTTGGCAATTACGTTTACGAATAAAGCCGTGAACGAAATGAAACACCGAATATTAGACAGTTTGTTCAAATTTGGTAAAGTAGCCAGTGAAGCTGAAGCGCCTCCTCTTTTTTTAGATTTGATGAAAGAGTTGGGTGTGGATGCAGATACACTACATAAACGTTCCAAACAAACGCTAAAAGAGATTCTGCACAACTATGCTTTTTTTGATATTTCTACTATAGATAAGTTTACGCATAGGCTAATTAGAACCTTTGCAAAAGACTTGAAACTACCACAAAATTTTGAGGTTGTTTTAGATACAGATTTATTGTTGGACGAGGCAGTGGCCAAATTGGTTCATAGGGCCGGAACGGATAAGCAGCTGACAAAGGTTTTACTTGAGTTTGCCCTAGAAAAGATAGATGATGATAAAAGCTGGGATATTGCTTATGATCTTGGGAACATTGGCAAGTTGCTTTTTAGGGAAAACCATGCGGAGCACCTACAAAACCTAAAAGACAAGGATATTAAAGATTTTGTAGAGTTGAAAAAAACTTTACGTTCACGTATAAAGGCCGCTCAGGAAAGCCTTGTGGGTTTTGCTTCTCTAGCGTTGCAGCTAATGCATGAAAACGGCTTAGAGTACAAGGATTTTAAGGGAGCATATTTTCCAAAGTTTATGGACAAGATTGCTGCTGGGGATTTGACAATGGATTTTAATGCGGCTTGGAAACAAAATTTTGCTGATGCTGTTTTGTACAACAAGTCTACTGCAGACGCTACTAAAGCCACATTAGATGATTTGCATCCTCAATTTTCAGAAATTTTCAACAAGATAAAGCACACTTTTTATGAGCTTTCCTTTTTGAAAAATGCCTATTCCAATTTGGTACCCTTAACGGTTTTGAATGCTATACAAAAGGAAGTCAAAAATTTGCAGAATGAGCGTGACCAACTTTCTATTGCAGAATTCAATACTATAATATCAAAAGAGATAAAAAATCAGCCAGCGCCATTTATTTATGAACGTTTGGGCGAAAAATATCGCCATTATTTTGTTGACGAATTTCAAGATACATCAACATTACAATGGAATAACCTTATCCCTCTTATTGGTCATGCCTTAGAAGGTGAAGATTTGCAGGGAAACAAAGGCTCATTGTTTTTGGTGGGAGATGCTAAACAGGCAATATACCGCTGGCGTGGTGGCCGTGCCGAACAATTTTTGGATTTAGTGAATAAGACGGCGAGTCCTTTTGCAATACCTGCCCAAACGGAATCTCTACCAACAAACTGGCGGAGTTATGATGAGGTTATTAAGTTTAATAACGACTTTTTTACAGCTACCAGTCCTTTTTTGAACAACGGCATGTACAATACCATGTTTGTAGATGGAAACCAGCAAGGCTATAATTCTAAAAAAGGCGGAACGGTACAGCTTAATTTTATTGATAAGGACGAGGATAAAACTAAGGATGAGCAGTATTGCGAAGAGGTATTGAATACCATAGCAACTGTAATTGAAAAAAAATATGGATATGAAGACATTTGTATTCTAGTAAGGGGTAATCGGCAAGGCGTATTATTAGCAGATTTTCTTACGCAACAGCAAATTCCAACTATTTCGTCTGAAAGCCTACTGCTAAATAGCAGTGAAAAAGTACGTTTTCTGGCTGACCTTATAGCGTACATTGGTAATCCCAGTAATCTGGAGATAGCCTATAATCTACTGGCCTTTCTTTCAAAAAACGGGAAGAACAGACATCAATATATCTATGAAAACCTAAAAAACTTAGAATACCTTCTATTAAGTGAATATAGTCTTGATGTTAATGAACTAAAACAACTCTCAGTTTATGATGGCTTGGAGCGTGCTATACGCCAATGTAATTTGGTGGAAGGTTCAGATGCTTATATTACCTTTTTTATGGATTTTGTTCTTGAAACCGAACAAAAGGAAGGCACTGGTGTCCAGGTCTTTTTAAACCTTTGGGAAAAGAAGAAAGAGAAACTTAGTATTTCGGCACCGGATAATATTGATGCGGTACGGATTATGACCGTCCATAAATCTAAAGGATTAGAATTCCCAATTGTGATATTTCCTTTCGCCAATGAGCATATTTATAAGCGGATGGATAAAAAAATATGGCTTCCTCTTAATGCCGATGCTTTTGACGGGTTTGAAGAAATCCTTATAACTGAGAAAAAGGAAGTTGAAAATTACGGTGAAGAAGCTGCACGAATCTATTCTGAGGAAGAACATAAAATGGAGCTTGATGCCCTCAACCTATTATATGTGGCATTAACACGTGCAGAGAAAGCCCTTTATGTTATATCAGAAAAAGACCTGGCAAGAGGAGAACATAAAACTGATTATTATTCGGGCTTGTTTATTGATTACCTAAAAGGCAAGAACCTATGGTCCGATGAGGAATTGGTTTATTGCTTTGGTGATTTAGAGGAGGCTCCGGTTATTCATGAAACTAAGGAGCAACAGAAAATAGATTATAGTTATACTCATAAGGACAGGTCTAGCTTTAAAATATTGACACGTTCCGGAATGCTTTGGGATACGGATCGGGAGGCTGCGCTTTCAAAAGGTAATCTTATACATTATATACTAGGTTTTATAGAAACGGAAGATGATATTGAACCTGCATTACAGAAAGCGGTGCAACAGGGCGAAATAGAAAACCAAGAGGTAGATGAGGTTAGGAGCAAGCTACAACGTGTGGTAAAACATCCTGAGCTTAATACCTATTATAAAAAAGGAAGTATAATAAAGAATGAAAAAGATATTATTACTGCTGCTGGTCAGATGTTACGGCCAGATAGAATAGTAATAAAAGGAAAGCGGGCAACACTTATAGATTATAAAACGGGTAAATCAAATCCTAAATATAAAGAACAGCTATATTCTTATGCCGATGCCTTAGCAGATATGGGATATGTTGTAGAGAATAAAATTATTGTTTACATAAACGAAAAAGTAACACCAGAATTCATATAACAAGATGTACGGAAAAATAAAAGAACACCTAGAAAAAGAGCTTACCGGTATTAAGGAAGACGGCCTCTATAAAAGTGAAAGGATAATAACAACACCTCAAGGTGCTGTCATTAAAATTTCTACGGGAGAAGAGGTTATCAACTTTTGTGCAAATAACTATTTGGGTCTTTCATCTCACCCGGAAGTAATACAAGCAGCAAAAGATACATTGGACAGTCATGGTTTTGGTATGTCTTCAGTACGCTTTATTTGCGGCACTCAAGATATCCATAAGGAACTGGAAAAGAAAATAGCAGATTTCTATGGTACAGAAGATACCATATTATATGCAGCAGCCTTTGATGCCAATGGCGGAGTGTTTGAGCCATTACTATCTGCAGAAGATGCAATTATTTCAGATTCACTTAATCACGCCTCAATAATAGATGGGGTTAGATTATGTAAGGCGAAGCGCTACCGTTATGCGAATAGCGATATGCAGGATCTTGAAAAGCAATTGATACAAGCCAACGAAGATCAAGCACGATTTAAGATAATAGTAACTGACGGTGTGTTCTCTATGGATGGCCTTGTGGCTCCTTTGGATAAAATTTGCGATCTGGCAGATAAGTATGATGCCATGGTCATGATAGATGAATGTCATGCTACAGGCTTTATAGGGCCAACAGGAAAAGGTACGTTAGAAGAAAAAGACGTTATGGGCCGTATAGACATCATTACGGGAACTTTAGGTAAAGCCCTTGGTGGTGCTATGGGTGGTTATACTACAGGTAAAAAAGAAATCATTGAAATTTTACGCCAACGTTCAAGACCGTATTTATTCTCTAACTCTTTGGCCCCTGCTATCGTGGGAGCATCTATTAAGGTGTTTGAACTTCTAGAAAACGATACTTCATTACGTGATAAGGTTCAAGAAAATGCAGCCTATTTTAAGGCAGGAATGAAGAAAGCAGGCTTTGATATTATAGATGGTGAATCGGCAATTGTGCCCGTAATGCTATATGACGCTAAATTGGCGCAACAAATGGCTAGTCGTTTGTTGGAAAAAGGAATTTATGTAATAGGATTTTTCTTCCCAGTGGTGCCAAAAGGTAAGGCAAGAATACGTGTTCAGCTGTCTGCTGCCCATGATATCAAGCACTTAGACCTCGCAATAGAGGCTTTTATTGCCGTTGGTAAGGAGTTAAAAATCGTTTAAATGCATTATTTACGGTATTAAATGCGTTAAAAAAAATAAGAAATTGATTTTGTTAATAATATTTAACAACTTACATTTGCAGCTAATAAACACTTAAACTTAAAAATTAATACATGAAACATCTTAGCAAATTATTCGTTGTTGCTGTCCTTATTGTAGGCATCAACAACATGCAAGCGCAAGACGAGAATAATCCATGGCAAGTACAATTCGGAGTTAATGCCATAGATGTGTACCCGACTAGCGATGACAATTTCCCGACACAGACTAGTTCTTTCGGTAATGAGCTTTTCAACGCTACGGATCACTGGAACATTCTTCCTTCTATTTCCTATGTTGGTGTGTCTAGATCTGTAGGTGACGGTATTTCCGTTGGTGTAAGAGGATCTTTGAACAAAATCAGCAAATTAGGTGATATTGGTGTAGATGATCTTTCTCACTACGCTTTAGATGGTACAATCAAATATAACTTCCTTAAGGAAAAAGTTGTAGATCCATTCGTTGAAGTAGGTGGTGGTTACACTTGGGTTGATGAAATTGGTGCTGGTACTGTTAATGGTGGTGTTGGTGTAAACTTCTGGTTTACTGAAAACATTGGTCTTACTGTACAGACTACTTACAAGCACGCTTTTGAAGATTACGGTCGTAAGCACTGGCAACATTTAGCAGGTATCTCTGTTAAGTTTGGTGGTACTGATACTGACGGTGATGGTGTATATGACAAAGATGATGCTTGTCCAGAAGTTGCTGGTCTTGAAGCTTTCAACGGTTGTCCTGATGCTGATGGCGACGGAATCGAAGATAGCAAAGATGCTTGTCCTAACGAAGCTGGTTCTAAAGAAATGAACGGTTGTCCTGATGCTGATGGCGACGGAGTTGCTGATAAAGATGACAAATGTCCTAACGAAGCTGGATTGGCTAACCTAGCAGGTTGTCCTGATGCTGATGGTGACGGTGTTGCTGATGGTGACGATGAGTGTCCTAACGAAGCAGGTCCTGCTGAGAACAAGGGTTGTCCTTGGGCTGATGCTGACGGCGACGGTGTATTAGACAAAGATGATAAATGTCCTGAGGTTGCAGGTACAGTAGCTAACGCTGGTTGTCCTGAAGTAACTGAAGAAGTACAGAAGCAATTGAATGACTATGCTAGAACTATCTTGTTTGATACAGGAAAGTCTTCTATCAAAGCTGAGTCTACTTCTGTAATGGTTGACATCATCACTATCTTAAAAGAGTATCCTAATGCTAAATTTACAGTAGAAGGTCACACTGATAGCGTTGGTAGCTCTAAATTGAACCAAAGCCTTTCTGAGTCAAGAGCACTTTCTGTAAAAGAGTTCTTAGTAGAAAAAGGTATTGAAGAATTCAGATTGTCTGCTATCGGTTACGGTGAAGACAAGCCTATCGCTTCTAACAACACAAGAAGTGGAAGAAAAGAAAACAGAAGAGTTGAGATTAACTTAGTAAAGTAATTCTCTAACTAAATAAGTTTAAAAGCCCTGACATTTGTCAGGGCTTTTTTTATTTTTGACTATGGAGAGTTTTCTAGAAGAAGTAGTCAAAGAAGTATGGGAAAAATACAGTTCGCACGAGCATATCGTTTTTGTGCTTCCAAGTAAGCGGGCCGGTACTTTCCTTAAAAATGCCATTGCAAAATCTGCGGATAGTACTTTTTTTGCTCCTGAGATATATAGTATTGAAACCTTTATTGAACAGATTTCTGGTTTATCCTACGCTAGTAATACTCAGCAGCTTTTTATTCTCTACAACACTTACCTAAAAGAAACTTCACAAGAGAAGGACAGCTTTTACAGCTTTTCTAATTGGGCACAAACCCTTTTACAAGACTTTAATGAAATTGACCGTTACCTGGTTGATGCCAAAAAACTGTTTTCTAATTTAGCTGCAATACAGGAATTAACTCATTGGTCCCTGCAGAAGGAAAAGACCAAAATGATGGAGGACTACCTTCGTTTTTGGAATAATCTGGAATCATTGTATGGTAATTTCAATACAGCGTTATTGAGTGTAGGTCTAGGTCATCAAGGTTTGGTGTACCGTAAAGCCCATTCTGAGTTGGAAACTTACTTAGAAAAGAATCCAAATAAGTTTTTTGTATTCATAGGGTTCAATGCCTTGAATACAGCAGAAACCAAAATAATACAACATATTCTTGATCATGCCAATTCTGATATTTATTGGGATATAGATTCTTACTTTTTAGAGGATAAGGTTCATGATGCGGGTTTCTTTTTGAGACAACATTTAAAAACGTGGCCGTATCTTAAGGAGAATGCACTTAAAGGTGTAAGCTCATATTATCTAGGAGATAAGAAGATTAACGTGGTTGGAGTGCCTAAGAACGTCTCACAGGCAAAATATACAGCACATTTATTGGAGAGTATTCATAATGAAAAGGCTTCTGATTTAAAACGAACCGCCGTTGTATTGGGTGATGAATCTCTTTTAAACCCAATTTTAAATTCTATACCTGAATGTATTGAAAGGGTCAACGTAACCATGGGTTACCCCTTAAATAAGATTCCATTGGCCAGTTTGTTTGACCAGTTTTTAAACCTTTATATCAATAGGAACGAGCAAGGTTGGTTCTATCAGAACATATTATCCTTTTTAGCACACCCTTATGTGCATATACTTTTAGGACATGATGACGAAGATCACAAGGCAGAGTCTATTGAAGAAGTCATAAAAAATAAGAATTGGGTATATATTGGTACAGAGCAAATTAAACAAGTGGAAAAGTATGGTACCGTCGCTTCCACACTGCTATTTCATGAAAAGACTCCTAATCCAAAAGAAATTTTGGAACATTGCTTGCGTATAATCACAGCACTAAAAGATAAGCTGCACGATACAAAGGATGCACTGTCTTTAGAATATCTATATAGATATTTCAACTTGTTCAACCAATTGTCTGATTTGGTTGAGAAGTATGATTTTATAACCGACCTTAAATCTTTATTAGGCCTTTACCGAGAACTATTATCTTCTGAAACACTAGATTTCCAAGGGGAACCATTAGAGGGTCTACAGGTAATGGGAATGCTGGAAAGTCGTAACCTAGACTTTGAAACAGTTATTATTACTTCTGTGAACGAAGGGATACTACCTTCAGGTAAATCTAATAATTCCTTTATTCCATTCGATTTAAAAGTACAATTAGGACTTCCAACTTTTAAAGAAAAGGATGCTGTTTATACCTATCACTTTTACAGGTTATTGCAGCGCGCTAAAAATATCTATATTCTATATAACACGGAACCAGATGTATTAGAAGGAGGAGAGCGTAGCAGACTTATAAACCAATTGCTCACGGATGATAACAGAAGTTCTATTATTAATGAGAGTGTAGCATCGCCATCCATATCTCCTAAGCAATATGTTTTAGAATCCATTGAGAAAGATAGTAGCTTGCTAGAACTCATTAAGTCACATGCGTTAAAAGGTTTTTCGCCTACATCGCTTAGCAACTATGTTAGAAACCCTATTGATTTTTACAAAAGGAATTTACTTGGTATTGATGATGTGCTTGAGGTTGAGGAAACGATAGCGGCCAATACTTTTGGAACTATTGTTCATGATACTTTAGAAGATTTATATACTCCTTTTATTGGAAGTATTTTGACTGAAGAAAAACTGGTAGATGCCAAAACGAAAGTGGCAGAACTAGTAAAAAAACACTTTGCTAAGACCTATTTAGATGGTGATATCTCCAGAGGAAAAAATCTAATTGCCTTCAACGTAGTTTTGCGGTACATAGAGAACTTCATTAATTTAGAAATAGAAGATGTCAAAAAGCATCAAATAAAAATAGTAGGCTTAGAAGCTAATCTTAAGATATCGTTAGATATTCCTTCGGTAGACTTCCCTATTAACCTGAAGGGTAAATTAGATAGGATTGATGAAATAGATGGAACGTTACGGATTATAGATTATAAAACGGGAAGAGTTGAACGGAACCAATTGGAAATTGTAGATGGTACATCCATAACATCAGATTATAAATATAGTAAAGCTTTTCAACTGCTCTGTTATGCCACAATGTACGCTTCTGGAAATCCAGAAGTACTTATGGAAGCCGGTATTATATCCTTTAAAAAGTTGAGTTCTGGTGTAATGAATTTTGCTACAAAGGATAAGGCGGGCAATGGCGCAAAAAAAGAAACAAAAATAGGGAAAGAAACTCTTTCCCTATTTTATACAGAGCTCACCGCCCTAATTACTGAAATTTGTAATATTGAAGTTCCGTTTGAGGAGAAGGAAGTATAACTCCCAACCCGGTAGGAATTCTATTTTTTATCAGGCCTAGTAGGTCGCACCTCAATTTTACTTGGCAGGGTACGTGGGTTCATTTTTAATAAGTCTATTACAAGTTCGCCAATATCTTCAGGTTGTATTTTCCAAGCATCTTTTTCGTCTGGTTCGTTACCTGCAAAATGAGAGGAAACAGAACCTGGCATAATTGTAGAAACCTTAATGTCATACTTGCGCAAGTCTAACATGACCGCTTGCGTAAAACCTACTACTCCAAATTTAGTAGCATTGTAACCGGCTCCGGATGCGAAAAAGTTTGTGCCGGCCAAACTTGCTAGCGTAATATAATATCCCTTTGACTTTTTTAAAGCTTCAACCGAGGCTTTTAGCGTATGGAAAACACCACTAAGGTTAGTATCTATCATTTGGTGCCAAGCATCCTCTGTAAGCTCATCTACGGGAGCAAAATGACCTACACCTGCATTCGCAACGACAACATCTAACTGACCCCATTTGTCCAATATTTTTTGAACGGCAGCCTTTTCATCGCCGTGTTTTGAAACATCAGAAGCCAAAGCAAGAACGCGGTTCTCTGCGTTGAGTTGTTTTGCAGCTTCCTGAACTGTATTTAGGGTCCTTCCACTTATGGCCACTTTAGCTCCTTCTTCTAATAATTTTACAGCAACACCGTACCCTATCCCTTTTGAGCCTCCTGTTATATAAACTACTTTATCATTTAAATTCATATCGTTCTTTTTTATAAAATTAAATCTATAAAGATTGAAGAAGAAGTCTTGGACGTTATTCTTTTCTTAAATAAGAAGTTGTCCGTTCTAAAAAGGGGGTAAAATCATTCTATCGATACTATTTATGCAATTTTAACAACCAAAATTGTTAATATTTGCATCCACTTAGATGCCTGAGTGTTGATTCTATAATTTTTCTTGTCAATACCAGAATAGAAACCTATTTTAGAGGCTTGAGGTTGTTTGAAATATAATGCAGAATCGTATTTCAAAGAATAATATAACCCAAGTAAAAACTATAACAAGTGACGAAATTTTTAGACGATAATTTCTTACTAGAGAGTAAGCAAGCGCAGTCGCTCTATCATGAGTATGCTGTTAAAATGCCTATAATAGATTACCATAATCATCTTCCGCCAAAAGACTTAGCGGAGAATCGGGTTTTTGGAAATATTACCAAAGCTTGGATTGATGGGGATCATTATAAATGGAGGGCAATGAGAACTCTTGGTATTAATGAAAAGTATATTACAGGAGATGCTACCGATAAGGAAAAGTTTGTGAAGTGGGCGGAAGCTGTTCCGCATACCATGCGAAACCCGCTGTACCATTGGACGCACCTTGAGCTTTCAAGATATTTTGGGATAACTGATACATTAAGCGGAAAAAATGCATCTGCAGTTTACGATGCCACCACAGAAATGTTACAATCTTCAGAATTTACTTCTAGGGGGTTGATTAGTAAGATGAATGTAAATATGCTTTGTACTACTGAAGACCCAACGGATACCTTAGAGTATCACCAGCAGTTGGCAAAAAGCGACTTCACGACCAAAGTAAGTACGGCCTTTAGACCGGATAAAGCTATTCTAATTGAAAGTGAAACGTACAATGAATATATTGATAGCTTGGAGAAGGCTTCAAAGTCTGATATTACTACGTATGATCAGCTTTGTGATGCATTGCGGAATCGTATCGAATTTTTTAATTCTAACGGTTGTTTCGTGTGCGACCACGGACTTTCGCATCTATATGCAGAAGACTTTACGGAGTCAGAAGTAAAGTCAATTTTCAAGAAACGAAGAGATGGAGGCAAGATTACCCGAAAAGAAGCAACAAAGTTCCAGAGTGCCATCTTACTATATCTTTCGGAAACCTATCATGAATTTGGTTGGGTACAACAGTTCCACTTAGGTGCTTTGCGTAATAACAATTCAAGAATGTTATCTGAACTTGGTCCGGATACTGGCTGGGATTCTATTGGAGATTATACCCAAGCAGAAAGTCTATCTAAATTTCTTGATACGTTAGATAGCAAAGACAAACTTACTAAGACAATACTGTATAATTTGAATCCGCGTGATAATGCTCTAATGGCAACAATGGCGGGTAATTTTAATGATGGTAGTGTAAAAGGTAAAGTTCAATGGGGTTCCGGTTGGTGGTTTTTAGACCAAAAAGATGGTATGATAGAGCAAATCAATACCCTTTCTAACATGGGCCTAATAAGCAGTTTTGTGGGAATGTTGACGGATTCTAGAAGTTTCCTTTCCTTTCCTAGACATGAATATTTTAGACGTATTCTCTGTAATCTTTTTGGCAATGAAATGGCCAAAGGAGAATTGCCTAACGATATGGAATGGATTGGTAAAATGATACAGAATATCTGCTACAATAATGCTAAGGAGTACTTTGATCTCTAATTTGATTATTATATGAAATTGAATCTAAAATTTGTTTTTTTCTGTGTCGGCTTGCTTATGATGAACGGCTGTGGCCAGCTTGAAGGAAATCGTACTATTCGTTTGGCCCATGGGCTGGATGTTAATCATTCTGTGCATAAGGCCATGATGAAAATGGGTGAGGATCTAAAGGAACTTTCTGGCGGCAAAATGCTATTGGAAATTTATCCAAACCAACAATTGGGCACCGAGCGCCAATGTCTTGAATTGCTTCAAATAGGAAGTTTAGATATGACTAAAGTGTCCGTAGGTACACTTGAGAACTTTGCGCCAAAAATGAAAGTTTTAGGCTTGCCGTTCCTTTTCAGGGACAGACAACATTCGTTTGATGTGCTTGATGGACCTATTGGACAAGAGCTATTAAATGACGGAGAACAGTACTGGCTTAAAGGGCTAGGATATTATGATGCGGGAAGCCGTAGTTTTTACACCAAAGACAGACCCATTAACAACCCAGATGATCTTGCGGGATTAAAAATAAGGGTGATGGAGAGTGTTACTGCTATGGACATGGTTAAGGATCTTGGAGGTTCGCCAACACCTATTTCTTGGGGTGAATTGTACACCGCATTGCAACAGGGTGTGGTAGATGGAGCAGAAAATAATCCGCCTAGTTTCTATCTTTCTAGACACTACGAGGTTTGTAAATTTTACACTTTAGACGAACATACCGTACTACCAGATGTACTATTAGCAGGAACTCATTTATGGGATAGCCTTTCGGAAGAAGAACAAGGATGGTTAAAAAAAGCTGTTGATGGTTCAGTTGGTTACCAACGAAAATTATGGGGAGAAGCCGAAGATGAAGCTCTGGCCGAAGTGGAAAAAGCGGGTGTTGAAATTATCAGACCGGATAAAACGCTTTTTTCAGAAAAAATAAAAGACTCGTTTGACAAATACAAGGACGACGAAGTTATCTACAAATTGATTCAAGAAATACAAGCAACCAAATAATATGGAATTAAGGAAAAACATTGACAAAGTGTTGGCCTATTTTCTCGTTACTATAATGGGAATTATGGTCTTAAACGTACTGTGGCAGGTGTTCAGTCGGTTTTTATTGGGTTCACCAAGTTCATTTACAGATGAGCTGGCCAGATACCTAATGATTTGGGTTGGAATTTTAGGAGCCGCATACGTATCAGGTAAAAATTTACACGTAGCAATTGATGTATTGCCAAAACGTTTTAGCCAGGGTACACAAAAGAAATTACAGTTAATAGTGCATTGGTTAGTGATTCTATTTAGTCTTGGAGCTTTAGTTATTGGCGGTTCAAGATTGGTTTATATTACTCACGTATTGGACCAACACTCTCCTGCTTTACAAGTGCCATTATCTCTTGTTTACCTTGTGATTCCTATTAGCGGCGTGCTAATTATCTATTATAAAATTTCTGACCTTCTTAAAGACTAAGTATTATGGAGTATTTACCAATTATAGTTTTGGTCCTGAGTTTTGTAGTTCTATTGGCCATAGGAACTCCCGTTGCGTGGAGTATTGCCATATCATCTGTTCTTACCATGTTAGTAAGCATTCCTGTGTTACCAGCATTTACGACAGTTTCTCAACGAATAGGCACAGGTCTAGATAGTTTTGCCCTTTTAGCCATACCCTTGTTTATTCTTTCGGGTGAGCTGATGAATAAAGGAGGAATCGCACACCGTTTGATTGCTTTTGCAAAGACTTTGGTGGGCTCCTTACCCGGTGGTTTAGCACTAATTAATATTGTTTCCGCTATGCTAATGGGGGCCATTGCCGGCTCCGCTATGGCAGCTGCTTCCGCAATGGGAAGTATTTTGGGACCTGAAATGGAAAAAGAAGGATATTCTAGGGAATTTGGTGCGGCCGTGAACATCACTGCAGCTACTACAGGTCTTATTATTCCTCCTAGTAATGTACTTATCGTCTATTCTTTGGCAAGTGGTGGGGCTTCTATTGCTGCATTGTTCTTAGCAGGGTATATTCCGGGTATTCTTACAGGACTTTTCTTGATGATAATTGCTTCGTTTTGGGCTAAGAAAAAGGGCTATAAAGTAGGGAAACGTAGCACGTTAAAAGAGGTTTTTAAAACTTTTGTGGATGCATTACCAAGTCTTTTCATGCTGGTAGTAGTTATTGGGGGTATTGTAGCTGGTATTTTTACAGCAACAGAAGCATCAGCTATTGCGGTATTGTATAGTATGTTATTAGGGTTTTTCTACAGGGAAATATCACTTCCGAGACTTCCAAAAATTTTATTGGACTCTGCTTCTACCACTGCCATCGTAATGTTACTAATTGGGGCTTCTATGAGTATGTCTTGGGCGTTATCATATGAGAATATACCACAAGAGATTAGTTCAGGGCTTCTTGGTATCAGCGACAATAAAATTGTCATACTTCTGATTATCAACTTACTGTTGTTATTCGTGGGTATTTTTATGGATATGACGCCAGCAGTATTGATTTTCACACCTATCTTTTTACCTGTTGTGACCAAATTAGGATTAGATCCAGTACATTTTGGAATCATCATGGTTTTAAATCTTTGTATTGGTCTCTGTACACCACCTGTGGGCTCTGTACTCTTTGTTGGGGTTGGTATTGCCAATACAACCATAGAAAAGGTGATAAAACCGCTGTTACCGCTGTTTATAGCTATGGTAATAGCACTATTATTGGTAACGTATATACCGCAGCTTAGTTTATGGTTGCCAAGCTTATTTGATTTATAGAATAACGGGTTAGTAGATAAAAGGCCTATTTCTTGGAGATGTTTATAGTAACATAACCAAGAAATAGGTCTTTCTAGTTTTTGCTAAGTAGCAAGATTACTTTACATAAAAGTAATAAAGCCCTAATCTTATGATTACGACAAGGACATGAATAAGAGACATCTTTGTCTTGCGCTATCTGGCATACGTTCTTACTCGAATTAGCTTGAATACTATTTAGCCGATGGGGACATCGGTTTTTTTGGTTTTAAAAACTTCCTTTTGTTCTTTCTTTCTTAAAAAATCACGATACCATTTTCCAGAGGCCTTAATGGTCCGTTTTAAAGTTTTAAAATTGATATGTACCAAACCGAATCTAGGGTAATACCCTTCGGCCCATTCGAAATTATCGGTGAAGGTCCAAACAAAATATCCAGATACTTTCACTCCTTCTGAACTGGCTTTGTGCACTTGTTTTAGATAATTCTGGATATAGGAAGTTCGCTCTAAATCGTTAACTTTTCCATCTTTCAAACTGTCTTCAAAAGCAGCTCCATTTTCGGTAATCAGTATTTTTTTCACACCTTCGTAAGCGTTGAATTTTTTCAACATTTCATAGATGCTAGGTGGGTAAACTTCCCAGTCCATTAATGTGGTTTGGACATTTCTGTCGGAAGCTTTTACGATTTTGGCTCTTAGATAAGGCACGGTATAACTATGTCTAACGACCTCTCGGGTATAATTTTGTACACCTATGAAATCAAAATCAAAAATACTGTTTTGAGCATCTTCTGGTTTTTCATATTTCTTTATTTTTCGTAATACAGGAATACTTTCATCCGGGTAGCCAAGACCCAAACTAGGTTCAATAAAAAGTCGGTTTAAAAGGGTATCTGCCTTATCAGCTGCTTTAAGGTCTTTTTTACTATTTGATCGTGGCGTAATTTGAGAACATGAAAAAGTGGTTCCTATTATTGCACCAGGCACCATTTTACGCAGTAATCTTCCTCCTAAAGCTTGGCACAAAACTGCATGATGAATAGCAGGTATAAAATTTCTAAGCCCTTTTTTTCCTGGTGCGTGTACACCTAAAAAATATCCTGCTCCGGTGAATACCATGGGTTCGTTAAGTACCATCCAGTGCTTTACACGATCACCAAAATGCTTACTGCAAATTTTCACATAAGCTTCAAACCATTCTAAAACCTTTCTGTTGGTCCAGCCCCCCAAGTCTTCTAGGGTTTGAGGCAAGTCCCAATGGTATAAGGTTACCCAAGGGGTAACACCACATTCTAGACAAAAATTAATAACGTCGTTGTAGAATGCTATTCCTTGTGGATTAACCTTTCCTGTCCCATCTGGTAGTATTCTAGACCAGGACAATGAAAACCGAAAGTGATCAATATTCATCGATTTCATTAAAAGAATATCCTCTTTATACTTATTGTAGAAATCACAGGTTATTTGTCCATGCTGATTTTCAAAAATGGTTCCTTTCTTAGTTACAAACTCATCCCAAATAGATATTCCTTTTCCGTGAGCTTCGTGGGCTCCTTCAATCTGATAAGCAGCGGTAGAAACACCCCAAACAAAATCTTCTCCAAAATCTTCAGGTTGCAAATCAAAGTTTGATTGCTCACTTGTATGCGTCATTTAAAACTGTTTGTCTTTTTTGAACGTTAAAGATTCTTCTAGAACGGATTCAATTATCTCATCTGTAAGGTCAGGGTAGTTTACCTCTATCTTAGTATCCGTATAGACCCAATTTTTGATTTTGTCTAGATGTTTTATTTTTAGTGATTTGACTACGGGTACTCCCATATCCTTTAATGCTGCTGCGTTGCATTGCTGCTCATATTGGCCTTTCATAGGAATAACCAATAATTTCTTTTGCATATATAAAGCTTCGGCAGGGGTTTCAAACCCAGCACCACAGAGAACACCTTTACTTTCTGCCATACTATGAACAAAAGCTTCGTTGGTGATGGGGCTAATGGTTATGTCCTTTGAGATAAACTCTTTCTGGTTATGCTTTGAGAATACTTGCCATTTTACATCCTTAATATTCGAGAGCATTTTTAGGATTTTTTCATCGCTATAGGAAGGAAGGTAAACTGTGTAATGTTCTCCAGGGGTTGTTTTTATAGACCTTACATCTTGTCTAATGATGGGTGTAAATATGTTATCGTCATAATTCTTAAAGTGAAATCCATATTGGGAAGTAGAGGGCGCATACTTTTCTAGTATAATTTTTCCCAGATGGTCTTTTTGCTTCGGTTTAGGAGCATGGCGAGATAAAACGGCGGATTGATGACTAAGAGCAACACATGGCAAGTTCTTAGTTTTGCAGGCCCACGCAGATATAGGTTCAAAATCGTTTATGACCAAATCATATTCCGCCACAGGAATACTTTTAATTTCCTTGTTAATTCTAGCGGCATTTGTTTTTAAGTAGGTGCGCCACATATCAACACCGCCTTTCTTTCCAAAAATGAAACTCCAACCACTTAGTTGATATTTTATAGGGTAAGGCAGCTTAATGTCTGCTTGGGTACCGCTGACCAATATATCTAGCTCAACATTTTTTCTCTGTAAAGCGGGAATAATATCTCGGGCCCTACTTAGATGCCCATTTCCAGTGCCCTGTATAGCATAGAGTACTTTCATCTAATGTGTGTTTTGAGGTTGGTCTTTGCTCACTTTTGATGTTACCATGTCATTGAATTCCGCCATTAAACTTTGAAAAAGCTCTTTTTTCTCCAACATTTCAACGTGGTCATTACTGTCTGAATTATGAACTTGAATGTGCTTGTCATCCTCATATCTATATAATGTCCATTCGCCTTTAACGTATTCTAACGCGGTGAGGTTTTCAATCCAATCTCCAGAATTTAGATACATTACAGAACCGTTATCTGTTTCAATAGATTTGATTTCAGGCTGATGAATGTGCCCACAGATGACATAGTCAAATTCGTTCTCTATGGCAATATCAGCTGCAGTTTGTTCAAAATTATTAATGAACTTCACGGCAGATTTCACACTGTTCTTTATTTTTTTAGACATGGAAACAGGACCTTTTCCTAACTTCTTATAACAGAAGTTTACCCCACTGTTTATGAGTATGAGGGTGTCATATCCTATAGCTCCCAGTTTAGCCAGCCATTTGGAGTGTTGCATGGTAACATCAAAAACATCCCCATGAAAAATCCAGGCCTTTTTGCCATGAACCGGTAATACCAGTTTGTTAACAATGCTAAAAGAACCTAGATTAAATCCGGAAAACTTGCGCATCATTTCATCATGATTACCGGTAATGTAGTGCACTTTTACGCCCTTGGTAATCCACTCCATTATGAGCTTTACCACCTTCATATGAGATTTGGGCCAGTATCGTTTATTGAACTGCCAGATATCTACAATATCTCCGTTTAAGACTACTTGCTTTGGGTTTATTGATTTTAGATATTGGATGAGCTCTTTTGCGTGGCAACCGTAAGTGCCAAGGTGTATGTCTGAAATGACAACAATATCAACAGGTCTTTTTTTCATTGTATAAATTGCTGGCTGTGCTTTCTAATTTTCTTGAATTTTAAGGGCGAAAAGTAACTTCTAAGTTGTGAGATTAGAAGGTTTGCCACTAGGGTCGATAGGTAGATGATAACTATCTTCATAATTAGAAAACAAGTTTGGATAAAGGTTCTGCTTTTAGTTGAATAGACCGTAAACTGGAGATTAACAATTTGTTAGTTAATCTTTACATTTCAAAATTGGTGCTGTAGAGGTGTTCTGTCTTTTCTTTAAGCTACTATTGAAATTGTCCGTAGACAATGATTTGAACAGGAGTACTGTATTTTAAACAAGAAAAAACCGATGCATGAGACGTGCATCGGTTTACTAAACTAACTCAAACTAGATTAACTCAAATAATCACAGTGCAAAATTCGTTAAAAGCTGTCGTTAAAAAGTTAACTTAATATCAAGCTATCATTATGTAAACTATAGGCTGATGTAAACCGTAAAAGCAAGAAGTACGGTCTGATAATTTTTGTATGCAGCATCTAGCCTTCTAAGATTTATTAAAATTGATAGTTACTGATCCACTAACCAATCTGTTCTCATTATCTATTCCGCTAAAAACACCGTCTTGTTTTTCGCTATCATCTTTTAGAAAGTAGGTTTTGAAATATATATCTACGTGGTCAAAAGCAATAATGCCAGATAAATCCAAGTTAAAATGAACTACGGACCCTTTGTTAAGTAAATCCATATTGTCTTTCTCAAAGTAGACATTCTCTGTCTGAACTACCATTTTATAATTGGTAGGTAATATTTTGAAATGGAGCTTTTCTATAAAACCATCAGGAAAAAAGAAAGTTAACGTATATGAGCCAGCCAGACTTTCATAAATTGAAGCATACGGACTTTCATCTGAAATTTCTAGAAAATGTTTTGGAACAATACTTTTGTTTACAATACGCTTGTTTCTGACTTCCATAGCAATATAAGGAGGGATATGGGGGTCTTTAGATTTTTCCTCCATATCTTCCTTAGATTCACACCGTTCAAGAATACTTTGCCCTGCCACTGTGTTTGTATAGATGTCAAAAGTACAATAGGTGCCAATTAAGTATTTTACGTTTGAAGGCTCGCTATGACCTATATAGTATATCTCACTTGCCCCTTCTACCAATTTTCCGTCAAGTAGTGTTTTGGAAGATATATGAAGTGTATCTTCTCTTCTTATGATATTTCCAAAGTTGTAGTGTTCTTTTGTTGAACCATCTTCTTGGGGGTAGACATAGGTATGTTTAATTTTCTTCCAGTTGTTAGAAACGGTGGTTTCTCCTTTTAATATAATGTCATCTTCACCAGAATAGTAATTCAAATAGTAATAGGTTTTATTGGCAGTTTCATCGTAGAGTAGAGCATGCTGCTTTTTCTCCTTTAAACCCTCTAATCTGTTTTCGTCAAGAAAACTTTCTACGGAGTCGTATCCCAAATACAAAAGCAATACAGATTTGTAATATTGGTTGAGTTTAATAATCGGTTTTCCTTTTCTAAAGTCTCTAACCTTGTCATAAAGGTACTTTCCATTAATAAAATCACTTCCAATATGCTCTAGGTCTTCTTTAAGGTTTGGTCTCTCAGAATCGTAATTTCCGTACCCATAAAATTGCATAGATTTCGGTATCTCTTTTATTCCATGCTTTTTTTTAAAGGTTTCCTCTAATTCATCTAGGAAAATTTCAAAATATGCAGCCGTAAGGGGTAATCCAAAAAATTCCTGTTTTTTCATAAATTCCAATTTATTATTTAAAATTATGAAATAATGTTTTAATAACGATAAATAACTGATAAGAATGTGTGTCTCATACTTTTATAAAATAATCCAATGTTCATCTAAGCCAGTCACTTATGAAAAAACTACTATTTATTTTAATGTTGATTCCAATTATAAGTTGGAGTCAAGAACGTACCTTAAGTGGTACAGTAAACTTTGATGGTGAGCCTTTGCCAGGAGTTAATATTGTAGAAAAAGGCACTTCTAATGGTGTTACAACAGATTTTAACGGAAGTTTTGAAATAGCCGTAAATGGCCAATCTACGTTAGTGTTTTCTTATATAGGATTCAAAACCATAGAGATTCCATTAAAGGAGAGCAATGTACTTAATGTTGTTCTTGAGGAAGACGCCCAACAATTAGAGGGTGTACAAGTAACAGGTTTTGCCGGTGTGGTAGGACGTGCAAGAAAACGTACGGAATCTGTACAGTCTATTCCTGAGTCGGTTACCGCATTAAATGCAGAAGGCATCGAAAAAAACGGAATTAATAACGTTACCAACTTTGCTAAATTGGTTCCTAACTTAAAACTGAACAGCTCACAAGCTGCCGGTATTAATTTTTTAACGGTCAGAGGTATTCCTCAAATACGAAACGCAGATGCACCGGTTGCATTTGTAATAGATGGGGTTACCATTCCTGATCCTAGTTTGTTGAACCAAGAATTGTTCGATTTGGCATTGATTGAAATCGTAAAAGGACCACAAGGTGCACTTTACGGAAAGAATGCTATTGGTGGGGCCATTAATATTTACTCTAAAGAGCCTGTAAATACTACTAAGAACAATCTAACCTTAGGATATGGAAATGCCAATGCGCTATTAACGCAGTTTGTTTCTTCGGGTGCAATTAAAAAGGATAAGGTATTCTACCGTCTTTCTACACAGTTCAAGAACTTTGATGGTCTATTGACCAATGAATTTGATGATGAAAAAGTAGATTTTTCTAGAGAATTCAATGCTAGGGGACAAATTATTGCAAGAATAACAGATAATTTCAAGGCTAGCGCCACGATGCAATTTATAGATGTAAGTGGAGGAGCGGCTTACTATTCTGTAAATCCTACAAGCAATGTATTTGTTGACGGTGCTCCAGGTGGTCCTCTTTCTCCTGATCCTGAAAAAGGCAATAATGTTATAAATCATGATGAGCCAGGTAAATCGGATATTAGAAATGCATTTGGAAGCCTTTCTTTGGACTATACTCCCGGTAAGGTTAAGATTCAAAGTATTACCTCGTATAACTATGTTGATAGATCATTAAGTGGAGATTTAGATTTCACACCTTTTGATGATTTTACTCAGGGAGAAACTGCTGAAACAAGAACTTTTAATCAAGAACTACGATTAAGCAATGTAGCATCGGAAGGTAAAATTAACTGGAGCGCAGGTGGTTTTTATCAGGATATAGAAAAGCCTTTTTTCCAAGACGGACTTAATAGAGATTTTGATTTAAACCAACTTTTTTATGGTATTGCTGCAGACGTAGTAAATACAACAACGACTTATGCGGTATTTGGTTTTATTGATTATAAATTAACTGATAAGCTTACTGCTTCTGCAGGTTTCCGTTATGACAATGACACATTTAAACAAGAAGACGGTTTGTCTGGGGATACCTTTGACCGTTCTAACAATGTTATACAGCCAAAAGCTTCCTTATCATATCAAGCTACAGAAAATGCTTTAATATATGCTAACTACGGTAGAGGATACAGAACAGGTGGATTTAATCCCGCAGTAACCGATCGTTTTAATAGGGATTTTGAAGATGAACTGACCGATAATTTTGAACTCGGTTTTAAAACATCAATGTGGAACAACCGCTTTATTCTGAACGGATCTGCTTTTTACACTGATTTTTCTAATCAGCAGCAGTACATATTTGATCTAGATACATTTTACCCTGGTAACTATAACTATGATAAGAGTAGAATCATAGGTTTTGAGTTAGATGCAAAACTTAGATTGTCTAAGTATTTAGATTTATTAGCTAACTATGGTTTTGTAGATTCTGAAATTACGGAAGGCGGAACCACTGGTGGTGCAGATGGTACAGCTACAAATTTGAATGTTTTTAACGGAAAAAAGACTCCCTTTGTGCCTCAAAACAACTTTAACATAGGCTTAGAGTCTAGTTTTGCACTGACCGAAAAAGTAAACTTTGATGGTAGTATCAACTTAAATAGTACAGGTAAGACCTATTGGGATGAAAATAATTCTGATGCTTTTACTACAAGTGCTTATCAACTTTTGGATGCCAGAGCATCCATTTCTTTTGACAACGTAAAATTCACCATCTGGGGGAATAATATTTTAGACAAACAGTATTATACGGAGTATGTACCAAGCTCTTTATTTGGTGCCTTTGATGATCTTGGATGGAGAGGAAGACCGGCCACCTATGGTGCTTCGGTTTCAGTAAGCTTCTAATAACTTTTCAATAAATGGGAGTGTAGTTAGAATTTTCTGCACTCTTTTTTTCAACAAAATAAAAATACATATGAGCACCAATTACAATTTAGAACGTGCCTTGGTAGCCAAGGTAATCATGCAAGATATGTTTAAAGTAACAGCAGGGGAATCAGTTGCTATAACAGCAGATTCAGGTAACGACCCTTTACTTATGAACGCATTTGCCGAGGCGGTTTATGCCGTTGGAGGTAAACCTTTATTAATCTGGATGCCTAAAGCAGAAAAAGACGGGCAAGCAGGTATGAAAGATTGGCCAGCAGAGGCTTTAACTGGAGCTTTAAGTAATGTAGACGTTTGGTTGGAGTGTAATTCCACCATCCTTTTATATTCTGATATTTGGGAGAATGCTTTTAAAAATAACAAAAGGTTACGTTATTTAATTATTGCCGACTCTAGCGTGCAATCCCTTTTAAGAACTTTTACAGGATACAAAGTAGCAGATCTAGGTGAAATGCTTAATAAGGTCCGTGACATGGTTTTGAAGTGTAAAACAATTCGCATTACTAGCGATAATGGTACAGATGTATCTTATGACATTGACCTAAATTATACGTTTGATATTGACGATGGCGACTTCTCTATGCCTAAATTTGGTACCGCTCCGGGGTATGTAAACATGGTTCCTAAGATAGAAAGCATGAATGGCACCATTGTTTTTGATCTTTTAATGAATGCAAATGTTTACGGTACCGATAACCGAATAGAATTTGTAATGAAAGATAGTAAGATTGCTGATGTAAAGGGTACGCCCGCAGAGGCAGAGAAATTTAAGGAGTACCTTGCATCATTCAACGATCCTAATATGTACAAAATATCGCATAATATGTTTGGTCTTAACCCTAGTATTCGTAAAATGCGAGGAGAGGTTGTAGAAGACGAACGTGTGTGGGGTGGCGTAGATTTTGGCTTCGGTCATACAAGTCCGATGGATATGCCTCCGTTAGGTCAAGTAGCTAAATCTCATTTTGATGGTATTGTGGGTAAAGTAAGTATTTACCTTGATGATGTACAGATTGTTGAAGATGGCGTATATACGCATCCAGATTTAAAACCTTTAGCAGAGAAACTAATAGGCGCATAACTATGTCAATTGAAGCAGAACAGGGAAACGACGATTACTCCAGAACGAAAGTACCCGAAGAAAAGACCGTTCATGGTCTTCGTATCGCTGGTATTATCGTTGGTATTGGTATTACGCTTCCCGTACTGTTTTTAGGTGCAGAAGTAACCCAATCTGTAGGTATGAGTACCGCTATTTGGATTTTTGTAGGTGTCTGTCTTGTGCTTAGTGTGCTATGTGGTATTACCGCTGTAATTGGTAACCGTACACGCTTATCTACCTATATGCTGTTGCATTTTCCTTTTGGTAAAATGGGGGCAAAACTCATAAATGTCATTGTAGGTGTAACACTATTAGGCTGGTATGCAGTAACTATTGAAATCTTCGGAACCTCATTAAACGATGCCTTTACACAGTTATTAGGATGGAATTTTCCCGCCTGGATAAGTATTTTAATCGGCAGTGCTTTAATGACATTGACGGCACTTTACGGTATTAAGGCAATGGAAAAGTTATCTAATATCTCGGTACCGTTACTACTCATATTTATGGTGTTTGTACTGTTTACCTCTTTAGGAGGAAGCGAGTGGGATGTTATAATTGCATTTGAAGGTTCTGGCGGAATAGGAATTCGAGAAGCCATTTCTGCCGTGGTAGGTATGGCGATATTGACTCCCGTGCTTATGCCAGATTATTCTCGATTCGCAAGAACAGATAAAGATAGTTTATTGGCAGTTTTGGGTTTGGCCATTGGGTTCCCAATTGTATTATTGGCAGGTGGTATACCAAGTTTGACTACTGGTGAAATCGATATTATGAAAATTATGATAGGCTTAAGCTTAACGCTACCAGCCTTACTTATTTTAATATTCTCGACTTGGACAACCAATTCTGCAAATCTATATTCTACAGTACTTACCTTTTCCACAATTTTTACAAAACAGGGTAATTGGCGTATAGGGCTTGTTGCAAGTGCTATCGGTACTATTTTGGCAATTGCAGGAGTTACCGGCTATTTTATCGATTTCCTTAATATTTCGAGTATTTTCATTCCGCCAGTATCGGCTATTTTTATTGCGGATTTCTTTTTTGTGAAAAAGCAAAATTATGATTTAAAAGATTTTGACAGCCTTCCTAATTTTGACTTAGCAGCTGGTATTAGTTGGATCGTAGCCTGTATTGTGGCCTATTTAGGTGCATACGATTATATGACATTAACTACCATTTCATTTTTCGATTCCTTTTTAGTGGCTTTCATCTTATACCTTATCCTTAAAAAAATAATAAAGTAAATGGTTCTTAACGATTTAAAACCTAATGCCATTTGGCAACATTTCGAGTCAATTAACTCAATTCCTAGGGCATCCACCAAAGAAGAAGAAATCATTCAATTCATGATTGCCTTTGGGAACTCATTGGGTTTGGAAACCATAGTGGATGATATAGGCAACGTCATAATCAAAAAACCAGCATCCGCAGGAAAAGAAAATCATAAAACTGTTGTATTACAAGGTCACTTAGATATGGTACACCAAAAGGAAGCTGGATCTAAATTTGATTTTGCTACCCAAGGTATTGAAATGTACATAGATGGAGATTGGGTAAAGGCCAAAGAAACCACATTAGGTGCAGATAATGGTATAGGTTCTGCTGCAATAATGGCCGTATTATCTTCAAACGACTTGGTTCATCCGCCGATAGAAGCGCTTTTTACCATAGATGAAGAAATGGGAATGACAGGTGCCATGGCATTGACCAACAAACAATTAAAGGGTAAAATACTACTAAATCTTGATTCTGAAGAAGATGATGAAATAACCATAGGTTGCGCTGGCGGTGCCGATGTAGAAATTAAGGGAACTTACGCTACAGAAACTTTAAACGCTGCTGCCTATGAAATGCAAACCATAACTGTAGGTAATTTAATTGGGGGTCATTCGGGTGTAGATATTCACCTTAATCGCGCCAACGCTATTAAAGTAATGGCAGAATGCCTACAAGAACTCACTGCTAAGTTAGAATGTAGAATACAGTCTGTACACGGTGGTACGTTAACCAACGTAATACCTAGAGATTGTAACGCTGTAGTTGCGATACCAACCACAGAATTAGATGAATTTATAAGTGAACTGAAAGCCTTAGAAAGTAAGAGTAGACAGCAGTATGCTGCAACAGATTCGGCATTGACGATTACGACTACAAAAACGGCAACTACGCTATCTGTAATGAGCAAGGATGCACATGATTATTTGCTTTCCGGTTTACTATCGATACCGAACGGGGTATATAGAGTTACCCCTAAAATGCCAGATTTGGTACAGACCTCTAACAGTATTTCTATTATTAAATTAGAAGGAGGTAGGTATACGATTGCCTGTCATGCGAGAAGCTCGGTAGATAAAGAGCGTTTAGAAATTATAGAAACCATTACAGGTATTTTCAATGAAAGTGACGTACTTGAAATAGGACCTTACCCTGGTTGGGAACCTCGCCCTGATAGTGAGCTTTTACATGCGGCAGTAGCTATTTACGAAAAATTAAATGGAGTAAAACCCGCAGTGAAGTCTATACATGCAGGCTTAGAAACTGGTATATTATCTGGCACATATCCTGATATGGAAATGATATCTTTTGGCCCTAATATTCTAGGAGCCCATTCACCAGAAGAACGATTGCAAATTAGTTCAACACAAAAATTCTGGAAGTTTCTTACCGAAATATTAAAGAACTTATAATTCGTTTTAATACATAAATACAATGGCAGATAACCAATATACCAACACAAAAGTACAGTCGAAAGACTTTACATCTGGGTGGTTAATTGCTGTTATTATTGCAGGTACAGGGCTAACATTACCTATTTTATATTTAGGTTCTGAGGTAGCTTTGAGTGTGGGGTTTAAGAATGCTCTTTGGGCATTCGGACTTTCAACTTTGGTGCTGACCATTATGTGTTTAATTACCACCAAAATTGGTAATCGTTCGCGACTGTCTACATACATGATTCTCCATTTTAGTTTTGGAAAACAAGGAGCAAAAATCATAAATTTTATTTTCGGTATTACCCTTTTGGGTTGGTTTTCTGTAGCGCTAGAACTTTTATCTGTTGCCGTAGTAGATACTGCCCTCAATACCCTATCACTACAATTACCAAAATGGCCAATTGTAATTGTTATGGGTGCCTTAATTACGGTGACCACTTTCTTTGGTATTAAAAGTCTAGAAAAACTAGCGAATATAGCCGTGCCATTTTTGACGCTTTTTTTATGCTACGTGATTTACGTTTCATTTGAAAACGGAATGTCTTTTCAAGAGCTGTTAGATTGGGTACCAGAAAATCCGAAGATGACGCTGTTCGAAGCTATTTCTATATTGATAGGCTCTTCTATACTTTTTCCTGTAATGATGGCAGACTTTTCTAGATTTATCTATAATGACAAGCAAAGTATGATTGCTGTTTTAGGTATTACCATTGGGTTTCCGTTGGCTTTGACATTTAGTGCCATACCATCTATACAAACAGGGGAAGTTGATATTATTAAGGTGATGCAGGAATTCGGCTTAATTTTACCTGCATTCGCTCTTTTACTGGTATCTACTTGGGTCGGTAATGCTAGTAATCTGTACTCAACTGTATTGACATTCTCTACGATAAAGACAGAGTGGTCATTTAAAAAAATAGTAATTATTGCAAGTGTTTTGGGTATTGGCTTGGCATTGCTAGAATTCTCGCAATACCTTTTCGATTTTCTAAATTTGTTAGGTGTTCTCGCCCCATCGATTTCAGCAATTTATATCATCAATTTTTTCTGGGTAAAAAACCAACGGTATGAGCTGAACGAAATTACAGATTGGGAACCTGCAGCTCTAATTAGTTGGGTTGTAAGTTCTGGTATCACTTTTTTGACCTATTTAGAGATCTTTCAATTGACCCACGCCTATTTTATAGATTCATTTTTGTTAGGAGGGTTAATATACACCCTCTTAAATTGGAAGGAAATAAGAAAAGCAAACTAATAATTTCCTTGGCTATTACCTAAAAAAATAGGTTTTCATGTGTTCATCCCCAACGTAGCAACACCTCTCTTAATTTCTTAATGAAATGTTAATTATAGAATCTCTGATTTTGTAGGCTATTTTATGTCTCATATTAGAATACTGACTTCTTATTTTAATAATTCCTACGTTTTTCTGTGTTGTATTGATGAATATGCATTGATATCTCCATAACGTTAAAAACAACTCTTCAAATTGCTTCAATATCTGATAAATATGTACTTATTTTAAGTCATATAAGCACACCTACTTATGTTACGTATAGAAAAAAGTATTAAGCTTGCGATGGCTTGATATGGATTTTCTAAATTTATTTCCCCCATGTTTTTTTATTTGAACTCATTACGTATTCATTTTTTGCCAAAGTCTATTCAAGTGCAAAATAATATGATTGAGCTTTAACCGGGGCCAATATATTATCACGAGGTAGACGACAATTATTGTAGGTGATAGTGCAAACTATTTATTTTTTCAACTTGAAAAATTCATGCTTATGAAAAAGTCTTTGCTAGTTATTCCTTTCTCTGTTCTTGTACATCTTTTTATAATCAATAGTGTTCTTTACTTTATGACGCCGGCAACATATCTGGCAGGGAGTAATGTGCTTTATTATAATTTAGCTTGGCTCATCATTACCTTTAGTTTCAACTATTATCCTACAGAGCGAAGGGAACGGTTTGAAACCAATATTGCTAGATATTTTAAGTTGCTAGGCCTTTTTGGACTATCCTACTTCGCGCTTTATGGTTTTAAAAATAATGGTGTTTATACTTTTGAATATCGTGCTTCGGTCTTCCTTATTATTTGCTTTTTTTTAACAGCTTACAGGTCATTTTTCTATTGGATTAGAACAAAATATAGATTGTACGGTGGTAACTTCAGAAATGTGGTGGTCGTAGGAAGGGATAGAAATTTAAAAAAAATAAGAAAGGTTTTTGACCAGCCGGAACTTGGTTATAGATATAAAGGCTTTTTTGATGACCGTACTTCTGGGAGCCCTACTTATTTGGGGAAGATGAACGATTCTTTTAAATATATTCTTGAAAATGACATTGACTACATCTATTGTATTGCTTCAAAATTATCAAAAAAAGAGCTCGAGTATTTAGTAACCTTTGCAGATAACAATCTTAAGAAATTGATGATTATCCCAGACAACAAAGAAATTTTTTCTCGGTCTATGTCAATTCAACTGTACGATACAATACCTGTGCTAGCGATGAGGAAATCTCCTCTTGAGTTAGATTATGCACCAGTTATAAAAAGAGCTTTTGATATTGTTTTTTCATCGTTTGTTATTCTTACGGTCCTATCATGGCTTACTCCATTATTATTCGTTTTAATGAAATCTGAATCTAAAGGGCCGTTGTTATTCAAGCAAAAAAGAAATGGTGTAAACAGAAAGGCTTTTTGGTGCTATAAATTTAGATCCATGACGGTGAATAAAGAAGCTAATACGGCTATGGCGACTAAAAATGATATGCGGGTTACTCGTTTAGGCAAAATACTGCGTAAAACTAGCATTGATGAACTGCCACAATTTATTAATGTTTTTCTTGGAGAGATGAGTGTTGTTGGTCCAAGACCACATATGGAGTCGCATACAGAGAAGTACGAAACATCCATAGATAAATATTTGGTACGACATTTTGTAAAACCAGGTGTTACTGGTCTGGCACAGATTAAAGGGTATCGTGGAGAAATTATTAAAAAAGCAGATATCGTGAATCGTATTCGGTTAGATATATTTTATACAGAAAGCTGGTCTTTAGGCCTTGATTTAAGTATTATTTTCTCGACGGTAATCAATGCGGTACGAGGAGAGGAAAAGGCATATTAATACGATATCATATAAATAAAAAAACCATCAATAAAAAATTGATGGTTTTTTTGGTGGAGAATACCGGAGTCGAACCGGTGACCTCTTGCCTGCCAGGCAAGCGCTCTAGCCAGCTGAGCTAATCCCCCTTTTAGGCTGGCGTAAAGAAAATACTTTTATACTAAGTATCAAAATTGTGAGCCAAGTAATTACTGCTGCCTATTTAATCCTTTTTTACGCTCAGTACAAGTACAGGAACTCGGGATGAAAATTCAGATTTTTGTATGGTATTCTTTTCCCAAAGTTTTTTGAAGAACCCCCTTTTGTGTCTAAAAACACATAACATATCTGGTTGCTGAGATTCAAAACGCTCTAGTACGCCAAGATAGGTAGTAGGAGCTTCTGTCATTGTTATTTGCGAACTCGCATCCATCAATGCGGTATTTATTCGTAAATCATCATCGGAGTAACCTGGTGTTTTTACTAAAAGTAAGTTTACAGTAGAGCCAAACTTCTTTTTGATATCCAATAATGGGTTCAGAATACGGTTTCTTTTAAGAATACCTGATTTAAAAGCCGTTAAAATAGTTTTTGGCGGTGTCATTACGCTGCCTTTAGGAACTATTAAAGTTGGTATATCTGTCTGTTTAATAATTTTCCCAGAAGTGTTTCCTAGATATAATTCTTCGGTAACATCATTACTTCTTGGAGCCATAATAATAAGATCTATCCCTAGTTCTTTATCTATATCCTTTAAACCATCTACAATACTGCCGTTATATGTGGCAATAGTGATATTAACGCCTTTCGCATCAATTTTATCAATTACTTCTTTTAATCGTTCTTTTCCGCTTTCTGCTACTTTTTTAGTAACGTTGGCCAAACTTTTACCAGCTCCCACAGAAACATTAAAAACTTCCATTACATAAATTCGAGAACCAAATTGCTCAGCAAAATCAACAGCGTATTGTAAAGTTTGGTGTGCATCGGGAGAAATACCTATGGGTACTAGTATATGTTTCATATGTTATTGGATTTATCGTTTAAATTTACAATTAAAATAGTATTCTAAAAATGGTAAGGTCAGCAAAGTTATCGGAAATACCTGAAATTCTCAACATTACTAGAGCATGTGCCGCTGCAATGATTAAAAATGGTATTTACCAATGGAACGAAGATTACCCAAATAAAGAGGCTTTTCAGTTAGATATTGAACGAGGAGAGCTGTATGTTTTGGAAGAAGACGGACAAATAATTGGCACTATTGTCCTCTCCACACTAATGGACGAAGAATATGTGCCTATTGAGTGGTTAACGCCATCGGACAAGAATATTTACATACATAGAGTTTCGGTACATCCTGATTTACAAGGTAAGGGCTACGCCCAAGAACTGATGACCTTTGCGGAAGATTATGCGCGCAAAAATTCATTTGCTTCGGTACGGCTAGATACTTTTAGCCAAAATAAGCGAAACCAGAAATTTTATGAGACTAGAGGTTTTGAGCGTCTGGGCGATATTTTCTTTCCCAAACAGAGCGAGCATCCCTTTCATTGTTATGAATTAGTGTTGTAATTTTGGCCCCTTGAAGGCCGAAATCAATTTTAAGTCCATTAATAAATTAGCGATACCAGCAACGATTGCAGGTATTGCAGAACCGCTGTTGTCCATTACGGATACGGCTATTGTGGGTAATATTCCTGTAGATGGACTAGAATCGTTAGCTGCAGCGGGTATTGTTGGTTCTTTTCTTTCCATGTTAATATGGATTTTAGGTCAGACGCGTAGTGCTATATCGGCCATTATTTCTCAATATTTAGGTGCCGGACGTATAGAAGAGGTAAAAACGTTGCCGGCGCAAGCCATCTTTCTCAATATAGGGTTGAGTATTGTCGTTCTGTTGTCTACTATTTTTATCGTCAAAGATATTTTTGAACTGCTTAATGCCACAGGCAAGATTCTAGAGTATTGCGTTTCTTACTATTCTATAAGGGTTTGGGGCTTTCCGCTCACACTTTTTGTGTTTGCCGTTATGGGTATTTTTCGCGGGTTACAGAATACCTACTATCCCATGCTGATTGCTATTGTTGGGGCCGTTCTAAATGTTGGACTGGATTTTGCCTTTGTTTACGGAATAGAAGGGTTTATTAAACCCATGTATTTAGAAGGAGCGGCTTGGGCAAGTCTTTTGGCACAGGGAATCATGGCAGTTATGGCCTTTGTACTTCTGGTTACCAAGACAGATATTAGTCTTAAATTAAAATTACCGGTTCATGATGAGTTGGGTAGGTTGGTGGTCATGAGTCTTAATCTGTTCGTTCGTGCTTTGGCATTAAATACGGCATTGATATTGGCGGTTCGTGAGGCAACGCAACTGGGCCCTAAATTTATTGGTGCACATACTATTGCTATCAATATATGGCTGTTCTCCGCCTTTTTTATTGATGGGTATTCCGCTGCCGGAAATATTATGGGCGGTAGGCTTTTGGGGGAGAAAAATTACAAGGGTTTGTGGCAATTGGCAAAAAAGATAATGCTGTATGGCTTGCTAGTAAGTGTAATATTAATGGTGGCCGGCTTTCTATTTTATAAACCTATAGGTCTTATTTTTTCTAAGGAAACAGTAGTGCTTAACGCTTTTTATGCCATATTTTTTATTGTTATTCTAGGTTTGCCCATGAATACCGTTGCCTTTATTTTTGACGGAATTTTTAAAGGGATGGGCGAAATGAAATTCCTCCGAAACACGCTGTTGGCAGCTACCTTTTTAGGCTTTGTTCCTGTTCTTTTTATAGGAAAGTACATGAATTTAGGTTTATACGGAATCTGGATTGCCTTTACCGTGTGGATGGTCATCCGTGGGGGTGCTCTGGTCGTTAAGTTTATCAGAAAGTTTCGGCCTCTAGTGCAAAACAATTAATTTTGATGATACATTTGTTCAACATTTAAATCACAATTATGGGAACCACCCGAGAAAACGGAAGTCTTTACATCAAAATTGATAATAAGATAGCCACTATAGAGTTTGGTCATCCGGCCAGCAATTCTTTTACTGCTGAGCTATTGGGCCGTTTGACTGCGGAGGTTGATAAACTCTCTAATAATGATGATATTTCTGTTATTATATTGAAATCTGAAGGAGACCGCGCTTTCTGTGCAGGTGCATCTTTTGATGAACTTATGGCGGTTTCTAATTTAGAAGAGGGCAAGGTGTTTTTTAGTGGTTTTGCCAATGTAATCAATGCCATGCGCAAATGTAAAAAGGTCATTATTGGTCGTGTTCAAGGCAAAACAGTGGGTGGTGGTGTTGGTCTCGCAGCTGCATGCGACTATGTGTATGCATCTGAGGCGGCATCAATACGGTTGTCCGAGCTTACTATTGGTATTGCTCCGTTAGTCATTGCTCCAGCTGTGGAACGAAAAATAGGAACGGCCGCTATTTCTGAGCTTTCATTGGCACCTACCGAATGGAAGAGTGCCTATTGGGCACAAGAAAAGGGACTCTTTTCTAAAGTTTTTGATGATATAAAGGAATTGGATAAGGAGCTAGATTTTCATGTACAAAAACTAGCCGATTACAATCCAGAAGCCATTGAAGAATGGAAGAAAGCACTTTGGCAGGGTACGGACCATTGGAATAACCTTTTGGTAGAGCGCGCTGCTATTACGGGTAGGTTGGTACTTTCAGAGTTTACCCGTAATGCATTATCTAAATTCAAAAAATAACAATAACCGACTGCCGTTAACGTTTTACTTTTTTAAATCTCAGTTATGAATATTTTAGATTTCCTGAATGGCGACCTTGTTTTTCCACTTCTCGCTCTTTTTGTAGTAGTTATATACTTTGTAAATCGCGTTCGCACAAAAAGAAGGTATAGGAGGTAGTTTCCCTTTATTTAAATGGATTAGCGGGTTTTTAACCAGCCAGTAATGCTCAGCCGTTCGCGTTTTGCAGGCTTCACTTCGTGCTCTATATCTCGACTTTCAAAAATTACAGCTCTGCCAGGAAGCGGATAAATGGTTTTTGGTATTTCACCATTTTCTCCATTTAGATAAAGTACTAATTCGCCACCGTGTTCAGGTTGCCAGTCATCTTCGTTTAAATAGCAGACAATAGAAAGTTTTCGTCGGTCATCATTTTGGAAAGTGTCCAGATGTCTTGCGTAAAATTTGCCTTCAGGGTAAACGGCGTAATGAAATTCTTTTCTCATAATGCCAAGAAAACAGGTTCTATTAAGATAAGAGGCTAAATCATTAATGCGGTCAAAGAAAAATTTATGGCTGGTATTTATTACATTTTCATCCATCCAAAGAATAAAATCACCTCGTATACCGGTTTGGATTACCTCGTTTAGTCGGTTTCCAATGGCTGCTTTTTTAAACAAGTCATCTTCATATTTCTCTAAAAGGTCTGCACGCAGGGCGTTCACAGTGACAGGGGAAAGTAAATCATCAACTACACTGTAGCCGTTTTCTAGGATATCAGAAATTATTTTTTCGTAATGCGGTTTCACCGCAAAGTCTAATTGATTATACAGTTCTTCCACTTAGGACAAAATTTAAAAGCCGGCAAATGTAATCTTAAAACGAATTGGTTTTACAAATTGAATACCTTTGCAGAACAATCTTATTTCATGAGTAACATTAGAATCACCAAACAGTTCAATTTTGAGACCGGACATGCGCTTTACGGCTATGACGGAAAGTGTAGAAATGTGCATGGCCACAGCTATAAATTATCGGTAACGGTAATTGGTCGTCCAATTACAGATACAAGCCATGTAAAGCAGGGTATGGTTATCGATTTTGGTGATTTGAAAAAAATCGTTAAAGAAGAAATTGTGGACCAGTTTGACCATGCTACTGTTTTTAATAAAAACACGCCCCATGTAGAGTTGGCAAAAGAATTGACCGATAGAGGGCACAGCGTTATTTTGGCAGATTATCAGCCCACAAGTGAGAATATGGTCATCGATTTCTCAAAAAAAATAGGCGCTAGACTTCCAGAAAATATTAGTCTACATTCGCTAAAACTTCAAGAGACCGATACTTCGTTTGCCGAGTGGTATGCATCCGATAATCAATAACACCTTCCTAAAAAGGGTATTCGTTATATTTGACATCAGATGAAAACCATTACCGTTCCTCAAGGCAAAAAAGTCTATTTTTCCAGTGATAACCACCTAGGTGCGCCAACTATGGCGGAAAGCCGACCGCGTGAGAAGAAATTTGTTGCTTGGTTAGATGAAATCAAAGAAGATGCCGCTGCCATTTTTTTAATGGGCGATCTTTTTGATTTTTGGGCGGAATATAAAACCGTAGTACCCAAAGGTTTTACCCGTACAATGGGAAAACTAGCTGAAATATCCGATTCTGGAATTCCTATTTATTTCTTTGTTGGAAATCATGATTTGTGGATGGATGGTTATTTTGAAGAAGAACTTAATATTCCTGTTTTTCATAAACCACAGCAGTTTAATATAAACGGAGTTTCTTTTTTTGTTGGCCATGGAGATGGGCTAGGACCTAATGATGTTGGTTTTAAACGCATGAAGAAAGTGTTTACCAACCCTTTTGCTAAATGGCTGTTTAGATGGATGCATCCAGATATAGGTGTACGAGTTGCTAAATATCTATCTGTGAAGAATAAATTGATTTCAGGAGATGATGATGCCAAGTTTTTAGGGGAGGACAATGAATGGTTGGTACAGTATGCCAAGCGTAAGCTAGAAACAGAACATTATGACCATTTTATCTTTGGTCACCGTCACTTGCCTATGGAAATAGAGGTGGGTGAGAATTCAAAATACACCAATTTAGGCGATTGGATTCATTATTACACCTATGCTGTTTTTGATGGGGAAAAGCTAAGCCTTGAAAAATACGAACCTACTCATTAGCTTCGTGCTCATCAATATCTTTCTGTAAGTCTAGTTTTCTAAATGAAGGTGAAACAATAGCTGTGGCACCCACCGTAATTAAAGTCATAGCACCACCAAAGACCACTGCGGTTACCGTACCCATCAATTTTGCTGTTACCCCGCTCTCAAATGCCCCTAGTTCATTAGAAGACCCTACAAACATAGAATTAACGGAAGCTACACGCCCTCGCATGTTATCTGGAGTCTTGAGTTGCAATATCGTCTGACGAATAATCATAGAAACGCCATCTACGGCACCACTTAAGAATAAGGCGATTACTGAAAGCCAGAAGTAGGTAGATAGGCCAAAAACAATCATACAGAGGCCAAAACCAAATACGGCAAAAAGTAATTTCTTGCCAGCATTTTTATGTAGCGGAAATCGCGTAGACCCCAACATGGTAAGTGCTGCGCCAACTGCTGGTGCGGCTCTCAAAACACCAAAGCCTTCTGAGCCTACATGCAGAATATCTTGTGCAAAGATTGGTAAAAGCGCTACCGCACCACCAAAGAGTACGGCTATCATATCCAGAGTCAATGCTCCAAATACAGCTTTGGTGCTGAATACAAACCGAAGTCCTTCTCGTAAACTTTCAAAGACAGGTTCTCCTATCTTAGGGTTAAGAATGGGTTTTGTCGAAATCTGAAATAGAGATATCAATGCCATTATGGAAAAACCAAAAATGAGACACATAGACCAATGCACGCCAATCCAGCTAATAGAAAACCCAGCTAAAGCAGGTCCTAAAACGGAAGCCAATTGCCAAGTAGTACTGCTCCATGTGGCAGCATTGGGATATATTTTCTTAGGAACGATTAAGGCTATTAAAGAAAATATGGTTGGTCCAAGA
The DNA here is from genome assembly GCF_018603515.1 of Zobellia barbeyronii. Taxonomy (GTDB): domain Bacteria; phylum Bacteroidota; class Bacteroidia; order Flavobacteriales; family Flavobacteriaceae; genus Zobellia; species Zobellia barbeyronii. The sequence continues at coordinate 685,257 of NZ_JACATN010000001.1, read as the reverse complement.
AACGAGCGAACAATACCACCTAGGAAAACCAAAAAGTAAATACCGTATAAAATGGTTTTAGTTTCTAGCTTATCTTCCATAGAAGGCCAACTGAGCATAAAGAGCCCAAAACTGATTACAGAGAAACCTAAAATGCATTTTATTAAAAGATTGCGTTTCTCTTTTTGATCTACAATATGCCCTGCAAAAAGAGCCATGGATACGGCCGGAATCACTTCCATAAGTCCGATGATACCTAAAGAAAGAGGGTCTTTTGTCATGGAATATACTTGCCACTCTATAACAATAAACTGCATAGACCATGCAAATACCATAGCAAACCGTACCAACAAAAAGATGTTGAATTCTTTATAACGTAAGGCTGCATAAGGATCCATAGAAATACTTTTTCGCTAAAAATAAGCCGTAAAGGTATTATTATAATCCGATGAAGGGTACGCTTAAAATACAAAAAGCCGTTTAGGTTACTATTTCATAAAACCGACTGAGCAGTCAGTTTTTTAAAGTCTTGAATTCATTGTGAAAGGGCACTTCATCGACGAACGGGTCTTTTTTAAATGCGAAATGTGATAATTATATGCTTTCTAAAGACTGTAGAAATCAAAACCAACCAAGGAGTTTGTAATTTGATTTAGAGCAAACGATTAAAAACCCTTAGAAGCCTAATTTATAAAGGGATTATCGATGGACTACGTAGTAAGAAATCCGTTAAATGGTAATTTCAATTCGGTTGCCTTCTGGGTCTTGGATAACACTTTCATAATAACCGTCTCCCGTAGTTCTTGGTTCACCAGGAATCTGAAATCCGTCAGTTCTTAGTTGCTCGGTAATGGCATCTACTTTTTCTTTTGAACCTACGGAGAGGGCAAAATGAATAAAGCCCAAATGTTCTTCCGTAGAATCTGATGCTTTAGTAATTTCCGGTTTGTGCATGAGCTCTAATCGAGAGCCTTCATCAAAACTTAGAAAGTGAGAAGTGAAGTTTTTATTTGGATTGTGATAGCGTTCTCCGCAAACAGCACCAAAGTAATGTTCGTAAAAATGCCGCGTGGCTTCAAGGTCAGATACCCATATGGCTAGGTGTTCTATTTTCATTGTATGTCTTTTAGTTTCATTTGCAAGCTGATATTTCCTTGCCATTCATTTTCATCTAGAGAAAAGACAGCACTAAAAGGTTTCTTGTTGGCCACTATGGGGAGTTTATCGCCCATATTGAAACCGATACCACCTATTGGGCCAATGCCGTTTTGCGTAGCAGCTAATTTAAGATGTGCAGCATCTTCACCTACACCTTTTGCATAGCCTGTATCTATGAGATTTTCGGACATGAACGTTGGAGTCATGTTACCAGGTCCAAAAGGAGCGAACTGTTTTAGAATACGCATCAGTTTTGGTGAAATATCTTTGAAATCCAATTGAGCATCTATGGAGATTTCTGGAATCAATAATTTTGGGTCTATGGTTTCGGAGACTACTTTTTCGAATTGTGCTTTAAAGTTTTCGAACTGCTCTTCAAGTAATGTAAGTCCGGCTGCATATTTATGTCCTCCAAACTGTTCAATGCAATCTGCACAGCCCTGTAAGGCGTTATAAACATCAAAACCTTTTACGGAACGTGCGGAAGCTGCTAACTTATCGCCACTTTTAGTAAAGACCAATGTTGGACGGTAATAGGTTTCGGTAAGGCGAGAAGCCACAATACCAATTACCCCTTTGTGCCAAGAATCCCTGTAAACTACAGAAGTAAAACGTTCTTCTTCTTTATTATCAAGAATCTGTTCAAGAGCCTCTACAGTGATTTCTTTGTCGAGTCCACGTCTGTCCATGTTGAATTTTTCAATCTGGGCGGCAAAGGTTTCGGCTTGAGTGAAATTGGTTTCGGTCAACAGGTTTACAGCATGTTGCCCATGTTCCATTCGGCCAGCGGCATTTATCCGCGGAGCGATAATGAACACTACATCTGTAATAGTAAGTACCGATTTTTTTATTTGATTGATGATAGCCTTAAATCCAATTCTAGGATTGGTGTTAATTACCTGAAGTCCAAAATAGGCCAATACGCGGTTCTCACCTGTCATCGGCACAATATCTGCACCAATGGCCGTAGCAACCAAATCAAGATAAGGAATGAGGTCCTCAATAGTTTCTCCTTGCCTAGAGCCTAATGCTTGAATCAGTTTAAAACCAACGCCACAACCACAAAGTTCATCGTATGGATAGTTGCAATCATCACGTTTAGGGTCAAGAACCGCTACAGCATCTGGTAGCGAATTACCGGGTCTGTGGTGATCACAAATAATAAAATCTATTCCTTTTTCTTTCGCATAAGCCACCTTGTCAATAGCCTTTACACCACAATCTAGCGCTATAATAAGCGAGAAATCATTGTCTTCGGCAAAATCCACACCCTTAAAAGAAACTCCATACCCTTCGGTATATCTGTCTGGAATATAAGTGGCAACGTTGGGGTAATAGCTTAGTAAATAGGAAGAAACCAAAGCTACTGAGGTGGTGCCATCCACATCATAATCGCCATAAACAAGAATATTTTCGTTATTGGCAATGGCCTCTTCAATACGTTCTACCGCAATGTTCATGTCCTTCATTAAAAAAGGGTCATGCAAATGCGTTAACTCTGGACGAAAAAAGTTCTTAGCAGCCTCATAAGTAGTTATACCCCTTTGTAATAAAAGTTGAGCCACTAAATCATCAACCTTGAGCGCATTAGCCAATTGGTCAATAGCGTCCTGTTGAGGTTTGGGTTTAATAGTCCAGCGCATAGGGTGTGAAAGTTTAAGTATCGAGTTTAACTCTTGAACTTTAATTTTGAGCTTTAACTTTAGGTTTTAAACTTAGTCCTTATGAAAAATAGTCTTGATTTCTAATGTTGCAAATTGACGGAACATCTCCATTACACCACAATACTTTTCTACAGATAGGTCTACGGCTCTTTGCAATTTTTTCTCCGCTAAGTCTTTTCCGTGAAAATGGTACTCGATAGTAACGGCATCATAAAACTTTGGATGCTCATCAGTTAGGTTGGCAATGGTTTCAATATGAAAATCATCAACCTCTAGCTTCATTTTTTTAATAAGTGAAGCTACGTCAAGTCCTGAACAACCCGCTAAACCGGATAGCATTAAAGCTTTTGGTCGCAATCCTTTTCCTTCGCCACCGTCATCCGGACCTGCATCTATAGTTAAGTTTAGACCTGATGGGTTCGTACTTTCGAACTGCATGTTACCCAGCCATTTGGTAGTAATATGATTTGTAGTAGACATAATTTTATATTTCTTGTAAGTATCAAAAATACGATTAATAGATAGATTTTATTGGCTATTTCATCTTGTCTTTATGTTGGAAGAGCAAAAGAATGTAGTCGTAGCAAGCTTATAAAAATAACGAAAACTCATAGCGAACAATTTAGGACAAGCGCATTAATCTGAATTGATGATTGTGCGGTAAAAGCGCTCTGGGAATAGGATAAACATCACTAATTAAATAAATGTTTCAGAATTTTAAGGAACTAAATATTTAAAAACAATCATTTTGACGGAGATATTCGCACTTTACCCGATGGAACTAATAGAATAAATAAAAACGACTAATTTTCAACCATTCATTGGTTCTAAATCTCATCACTTTGATGACAGGCGCTGGTTATGTATTTAGTATAAATTTTATAATAGCATGGGTTCCATATGAATTGTCCTCTTTGTAGTTCACAATCAGAATTTGTTTTTGAAATTAAAGGTTTTGATATTTTAGATTGTGGGTCTTGTAATCACCGTTATGCCAAGGTTAAAGCAGATGAAAAGCATGTTGTTCAAACCTATGGCGATTCCTATTTTAATGAAGGCGAAGGAGGATACGCAGATTATTTGCAGAATTCAGAACTACTGTATGAACGGGGTAAACTGTATGCCAAAAAAGTTCAAAAAATCACCAATAAAAAAGGAAGGGTTTTAGATGTTGGAGCTGCAGCTGGATTTATTTTAAAAGGTTACTTAGATAATGGTTGGAGTGGAATGGGTATTGAGCCTAATCTCCAAATGACAAAATATGGGCAAAAGGAATACGGTCTAGATATTCAACAAGGTTCTTTTGAAAGTTTTAAGGCAGATGATAAGTTTGACCTAATTTCTATGATACAAGTAGTTGCCCATTTTTATGACCAACAAAAAGCATTTGAAAATGCTTCGAAATTATTAGAAGATGATGGGTTACTTCTTATTGAATCATGGGACAGGTCTAGTATTTCAGCTAAAATATTTGGAAAGAATTGGCATGAATATGCACCTCCAAGTGTTCTACATTGGTATTCTGTAGAAAGTTTGACCAATTTCCTAAAAACCTTTGGGTTTGAAAAAGTAGCTCATGGACGACCATCTAAAAAAATCTCTGGGAGACACATAAAATCTGTACTTAAATATCGTTTTGGGGAGAATTTTTTACTAAAAATGATTCCTGATAAAATTATTTTACCATATCCTTCCGAGGATTTGTTCTGGGCTTTATATCGTAAAAAAGCACTTTAAATTAAGTTTTGGTATTTAGGATTGATGAGACCAAGTTTTTCAATTCCGGTACCACGTCAATATCAAACCATGGATTTTTTGACATCCAAAAACGGTTTACAGGAGAAGGATGCGGTAAAGGAAAAAATTCAGGCAAAAACTCATGATAATTTGCCACGTTTTCGGTGAGGTTTTTTTTGGACAATTCTTTTAAATAATGGTCTTGTGCATATTTGCCAATTACAAGTGTTAACTGTACTTGCTCTAAATGGCTCCAGAAAACATCGTGCCATAAGGGAGCACATTCTTTACGTGGCGGTAAGTCTCCTGTTTTAGCTTTTCCGGGAAAGCAAAACCCCATGGGTAAAATTGCAAAATTATCCGGATTGTAAAATTGCTCATCCGTAACCCCTAGCCATTCTCTTAATTTTCTACCGCTAGGGTCATCCCATGCTTTGTTGTGTTCATGGGCCTTTCTGCCAGGAGCCTGACTTACTAAAACTATTTTAGCATTTTTTGTTCCAGCTACAATTGGTCTTGGTCCCAATGGTAAGTGTTCACTGCAAACTTCACACTTACGTATTTCAGAGAGCAGTTTTTTCATTTTTACTTCCTTTTTAATGGGTCTTGTGTAAAGCTTAAACCTGCAAATCCGGTATTCATGAAGTTTCTAATGTTCTGGTGTCCTTTTCCTTCTACATCTTTTAAAACATCGTTAAAATAAAACGCTCCAAAACAGGCTAAAGCTTCTTCTTTGTTAAGTTCTTGTTCTTTGGCAAAAGCAAAAAGTTTGCAAGAACCTGAATTTTGTCCTTCGGCATTTTCTAATGTACCGTTGGTAAAAGCAGTAGGAATAAAGTCATAATTAGCATCAATTACCGCCATAGTTTCTGAAAACTCAATGGTTTCAGGGTCTGTCTTTAGTTTTTGTATAAAAGTATCTAATGTCATCTTTATTATTTTTTTCCTGCAACAACTATTACAATCTCACCTTTTGGTGGTTTATCGGTAAAGTGCTGCACCATTTCTTCGGCTGTGCCTCTCAATGTTTCTTCGTAAAGTTTGGAAAGTTCCCTTGAAACGGAAACTTGTCTGTCCACTCCAAAATATTCTGCAAATTGCCCTAAGGTTTTTATCAACTTATAAGGCGATTCATAGAAAATAATAGTCCGTGTTTCTTCGGCTAGTAGTTTTAAGCGGGTTTGACGTCCTTTTTTAGGAGGAAGAAAACCTTCAAAAACAAATTTATCGTTTGGCAACCCACTATTCACTAGAGCAGGTACAAAAGCTGTAGCGCCAGGAAGGCAGTCAACTTCTATATTTTTTTCTACACAGGCTCTGGTCAATAGAAAACCAGGGTCTGATATGGCAGGAGTTCCTGCATCTGAAATTAAGGCAATAGTTTCACCGGCTTGTAAACGCCTAACAAGAGCTTCTACGGTCTTATGCTCGTTATGCATATGGTGACTTTGCATTTGAGTGGTTATTTCAAAATGCTGAAGCAATTTTCCGCTGGTTCTGGTGTCTTCCGCTAGAATACAATCCACTTCTTTTAAAATACGAATTGCACGCAAAGTCATGTCTTCAAGATTGCCGATAGGTGTCGGTACCAAATATAATTTTCCCATAAATTTAAGGTCGTAGCTCTCTACCAGTAAAATAGGCTATTAAGGTAGCTATAAGCGCAATAAAGGCGAATAGATAATCTTGGCCATCAGTTATATAATGTGCAAAGAACGCTAAAAGTGTATCAAAAAAGAAACCTGCATACGCCCATTCTCTAAGCCATGAGGAGAAATTGCCCCATATGGCTATCAAGCCTAGAATTTTAGCAATGGCCAATGGGTATATGAGATAGGTGGGATAACTTAAATGCTCAAAAAAACCGGCTATCATTTCGTATTTAGTGAAATAATTGAATGCGGAAAAGAGCATAATGGCCGTAAGCAAAACTAAAGCAGACCAATAAAGGGCTTTTTGGGTTTTCATGGTGGTAAGGTTTTGGCGATAAAATAAAGAAAACTGCTATCTGAAACTAATTTCCAACAAAAAACCCTTCGTTCAAAACAAAGGGTCTATATTTTTCAGATATCGGATAGCTATCTATCTAAGAAAATTTTCGTTCAATAAATTGCATAAATCGTTCTGCATATTCTTCTTTACCAGCCCAGTTATTATAGTCTGGCTTAACCATGTTATTAATAAAAGCAACGGAGCGTTCTTCACTATCTATAGTGTTTAACTGAGAGAGAACCCTATTGTAATCTTCCATACTACCGTTAAACAAGTGTTTAACAAAAGCCAGTCTATTGTTAAGATCTATTTTAAGCTCTTTGTTAGAAATTTTATCGTTCAGAGATTTTGTGTGTACCTCTTTTTTAGGAGCTGCACCGTTCTGCTGAGGTGCAACTGGTTTTTGAGGTTCAAAAAGTTCTTGATCGTTTTTCATGTAGTCCGGTTTGGACATGAATTCTTCTAATACTTCATCTACACGTTGATCGTGGCTAGGCATTTCAGAGATCATATCTTTTATGGTATCCATACCAGGTATCATTATATCTTCTTGGTGTGGATTGCTTTCGGGTACCGAAGCATTTTCGTTAAGCACGGCATTGGCCATTTTCTCGAATTTGGCAGCAATCACATTTTTTGAAACATCTATTTCTATGTCGTTTAGCTGCTCTTCTATGTATTTAAGAACCGCTAATTTTTCATATAAGTTTTTAGCGACATCATACATCTCGCTCATATCCATATCACGAGCCGTGATAATATCAGTAGATAATTTTCGTAGCTCTTCCTTCAATTTTTTCTTCATCGGTCAATTTTTTCTAATTCTACCGGGTTGGGGTAAAAAAGGTATCTCTATCTTTGCTAACATTAAATTCTGAACTTTAGCGGAATGTTTTAATAAAAACAATGTATCCACTAAGGTTCTACAATATTAAGAACGAAAAACCCTATATTTTCGTCTAAAATTACAAAATGTTTCTCGAAAATACTGTTAATCATAAAGAACAATTCGGGTGGATAGAAGTCATCTGTGGTTCTATGTTCTCCGGTAAGACCGAAGAGTTAATCCGTAGGTTAAAACGTGCTCAGTTCGCCAAGCAAAAGGTTGAAATTTTTAAACCAACGGTAGATAATCGTTATGATGAGAACATGGTTGTATCTCATGATGCTAATGAAATACGTTCTACAGCTGTACCTGCAGCTGCCAATATTCGTATTTTGGGAGATACCTGCGATGTTGTTGGTATTGACGAAGCCCAATTTTTTGATGATGAAATTGTTACTGTTTGTAACGATTTAGCCAATAAAGGAGTGCGGGTTGTAGTGGCCGGTTTGGATATGGATTTTAAAGGAAATCCGTTTGGTCCTATGCCAGCATTAATGGCTACTGCAGAGTATGTTACCAAAGTACATGCCATCTGCACACGTACTGGCAATTTAGCCAATTACAGTCATAGAAAGTCCAATAATGATAATTTGGTGTTATTAGGTGAAACGGAAGAGTACGAACCTTTGAGCCGTGGCGCATATTATAAGGCAAGATTACAAGAAAAAGTAAAGCATTTAGAGGTGAAGAGTGAAGAAATAAAATCTAACGATAAGAAAATCGATGGCTAAAGCAGGTGAAACCGTTTTAGAAATAGACCTTTTGGCTCTAGAACATAATTACAGGTTTTTGAAATCAAGATTAGACCCTAAAACTAAATTTTTAGGGGTAGTGAAGGCATTTGCCTACGGAAGTGATTCTGTAGCGATTGCAAAAAAGCTAGAAGCTTTAGGAGCAGATTACTTTGCTGTTGCCTATGTAAGTGAAGGAGTTACTTTGCGAGAAGCAGGAATAAAGACTCGCATTTTAGTATTACATCCGCTACCGGTAAGTTTTGACAATCTGGTGGCTTATAATCTTGAGCCTAATATCTATTCACCTAAAATCTTGAATAATTTTCTGCAGGTTGCAAAGAAAAAGGGATTAGAACAATATCCTATTCACTTAAAATTCAATACAGGCCTCAATAGGTTAGGTTTTGTAGAAAGTGAGATTGATGCCTTAACAGCTGTGTTAGACAATCAAGATCAAATTAAGGTTGTTTCTGTTTTTTCACATTTAGCAGCATCCGAAGATTTAAATGAGCAGGAGTTTACCGAAAACCAGATTGAGACTTTCGAACACCTTACTAAGGTGCTTCTTCCCAAATTGAAGCATAAACCTATGCTACATTTATTAAATACCTCAGGTGTTATCAATTATGCAAAGGCTCAATACGATATGGTACGATGTGGAATTGGACTTTATGGTTTTGGAAACGAAGCAGCTATAGATGCCCAACTTAAACCTACGGCAACATTAAAGACCGTCATTTCTCAGATTCATATAATTGATAAAGGTCAAAGTATTGGATATAACAGAGCGTACAAGGCAGAAGCAGCTGTTGTAACGGCTACTTTGCCAATTGGCCATGCAGATGGCATTGGAAGACAATATGGTAACGGAAACGCTCATGTAACCATCAATGGAAAAAAGGCGCCCATTGTAGGAAATGTTTGTATGGATATGATCATGATAAACGTTACTGGAATTGATTGTAAAGAGGGTGATGAGGTCATTGTTTTCGGGACTAGTCCAACTGCCGAAGAGTTTGCTAGCGGTGCTAAAACTATCTCGTATGAAATACTAACTGGTATATCCCAACGGGTCACTCGCGTGGTTGTTGATAATTAAAACCAGGGGCATCACGCCGTAATTAATCCTTTTTTTGTTAATTTGCAGTGCATTAAGTTGCGCCATTAATTAAATAACCATTATAAACACTAATTATCATGTTAAAAGAATTTAAGAATTTTATTATGACGGGCAACGTCATTGATTTCGCTGTTGCAGTTATTATGGCTACCGCTCTTGGACTAGTTATAAACGGTTTTGTAGGCGATATCATCATGCCAATCGTAGGACATTTTGCAGGAGGTCTTGATTTTGCATCAATGGCTATTACACTTGATCCAGCAGTTATCGCTGCAGATGGTTCAGTTACTACACCAGCAAACCAAATACGTTACGGTGCATGGGTTAACAGCATCATTAACCTTATCATCGTAGGGTTTGTAATGTTCATCATGGTAAAAGCTTACAACAAAACAAAAGCTCCAGCTCCAGAAGCTGCTCCAGCAGGTCCTTCTCAGGAAGACTTATTGGCTGAAATTAGAGATTTGCTTAAAAAGCAATAAGAATAAAGGTTTCCCTTGTTTTTAGGGAATACCACCGCTGCATTGCAGTTTAATCTTAAAACCGTCATTGAAGTTCGCAACTTCTTTGACGGTTCTTTTTTGATACAATGTTGTATTTATAACAATTTGTTAAATAATGATTATACAGGTTTAAAATGCTTGTCAGGTCAATAGGGTTGCATTACATTTGTGCTTCTAAATTATTTAAAGATGAAAGTAGCCGTTGTAGGTGCCACCGGTATGGTTGGCGAGGTGATGCTCAAAGTATTGAACGAACGTAATTTTCCAGTTACTGATTTATTATTGGTCGCTTCTGAGCGTTCAGTAGGTAAGAAACTCTCTTATAAAGATAAAGAATATACAATTATAGGTTTGGCCGATGCCGTAGCAGCAAAGCCAGACATTGCTATATTTTCTGCTGGAGGTGATACTTCATTGGAATGGGCTCCTAAATTTGCAGAAGCGGGTACTACTGTTGTAGATAATTCTTCTGCTTGGAGAATGGACCCGACCAAAAAATTGGTTGTTCCTGAAATTAACGCAGGTGAATTAACCAAAGAAGATAAAATTATAGCTAACCCTAACTGCTCTACTATTCAGTTGGTAATGGCACTTGCTCCATTACACAAGAAATATAAAATGAAGCGTGTAGTCATTTCTACATACCAATCGGTATCAGGAACAGGTGTTAAGGCCGTACGTCAGTTAGAGAACGAGATGGCAGGTATACAAGGTGAAATGGCCTATCCTTATCCTATTAACAGAAATGCATTGCCACATTGTGATGTTTTCTTAGAAAATGGATATACTAAAGAAGAAATGAAGTTGGCACGTGAGCCACAAAAAATATTTAATGACCGTAGTTTTTCTATAAGCGCAACGGCAGTTCGTATTCCTACTGCAGGTGGCCATTCAGAATCAGTAAACGTTGAGTTTGAAAACGACTTTGATTTAAACGATGTTCGCAGAATGTTGAATGATACCCCTGGTGTTACTGTTCAGGATAATCCAGATACGAACACGTATCCAATGCCAATCTATGCACATGACAAAGATGAGGTTTTCGTAGGACGTATTCGTAGAGATGAGTCGCAACGTAATACTTTAAACATGTGGATTGTTGCCGATAACCTTCGTAAAGGAGCTGCTACAAATGCGGTGCAAATTGCGGAATATTTATTAGAAAACCATTTGGTATAAAAAGTATATACTTTCTAAATTTTTAGTTAAAACCTATGCTGTGCAATGCCGGCATAGGTTTTTTTATGGTACTTTTAGCGGATTTCAATCTTCAAATCATGCAGAAATACGTTGTGTTGTTTTCATTGGCAGTAACTATTGTTGCTTGCAAATCTTTACCAAAAACTGAGACTACTATTGTGAAATATCCTAAGACCCGTAAATCAGAAACTGTTGACACTTATTTTGGAATTCCCGTAGCTGACCCATATCGTTGGTTAGAAGATGATATGAGCGAAGAAACCGGTGCATGGGTAAAAGCACAGAATGAGGTTACTTTTAATTATTTGGAAAAAATCCCGTTTCGCGAGGCACTTAAACAGAGGCTAGAGAAATTATGGAATTATGAAAAATTAGGTTCTCCTTTTAAAGAAGGGAATTACACCTATTTCTATAAAAATAATGGCTTACAAAACCAGTATGTCATCTATAGAAAGAAAGGAGAAGGTAAAGAAGAGGTTTTCTTGGACCCTAACACGTTTTCAGAGAATGGAACTACATCTCTTGCTGGATTAAGTTTTACAAAAGATGGTTCGCTTGCCGCGTATTTAATTTCGGAAGGTGGTAGCGATTGGAGAAAGGCTATTGTTATAAATGCCCAGACCAAGGAAGTAGTTGAAGATACGCTTACTGATATTAAGTTTAGTGGAATTTCATGGAAAGGAAACGAAGGTTTTTATTATTCTAGCTATGATAAACCAGAGGGAAGCGAGCTGTCTGCAAAGACTGATCAACACAAAGTGTATTACCACAAATTGGGTACCTATCAAAAAGAAGACCAATTGGTATATGGTGGGGTAGACGCTGAAAAACATAGATATATAGGTGCTTCGGTATCTGAAGACGAGCGTTATTTACAGATTTCGGCTGCTGTTTCAACTTCAGGAAACAAGTTGTTTATTAAAGACCTTTCAAATGAAGATAGTCCGCTAGTTCCTATTATTGAGGATACGGATTCGGACAATTATATTATTGAAAACGAAGGTTCAAAACTTTATATCGTTACCAACAGAAACGCTCCAAATAAAAGAATTGTTACGGTTAATGCTGATAATCCAGCTGAGGAAAATTGGGTAGATTTTATCTCAGAAACCGAAAACGTTTTAACTGTTGGTACAGGTGGTGGATATTTCTTTGCAGAATATATGGTAGACGCCATAAGTAAGGTGCTTCAATATGATTACGAAGGAAATCTAATTCGTGAAGTTGAACTTCCTGGTGTTGGGAGTGCTTCCGGTTTTGGAGGCAAGAAAGAAAATAAGGAGTTTTACTTTTCTTTTACCAATTATATCATTCCCGGGTCATCTTATAAATATGATGTAGAGACTGGTGAATATACATCCTATTGGAAACCTAATATAGATTTCAATTCCGATGATTATGAATCCAATCAGGTTTTTTATAATTCAAAGGATGGTACTAAGGTTCCTATGATTATTACCCACAAAAAGGGACTGGAACTCAACGGCAAAAACCCAACTATTTTATATGGTTATGGTGGTTTCAACATCAGTTTAACACCTGCATTTAGTATTGCCAATGCCGTTTGGTTAGAGCAAGGTGGTATATATGCCGTACCTAATTTAAGAGGTGGTGGCGAATACGGTAAAAAATGGCATGATGCCGGTACTAAAATGCAAAAACAGAATGTTTTTGATGATTTTATTGCCGCTGCGGAGTACTTGATTGATAACAAGTATACTTCTTCTGATTATCTAGCCGTTCGTGGTGGTAGTAATGGCGGACTTTTAGTTGGTGCTACTATGACGCAGAGACCAGACCTAATGAAGGTGGCTTTGCCTGCGGTTGGGGTTTTAGATATGTTACGCTACCATACATTCACGGCTGGTGCGGGATGGGCTTATGATTATGGCACCTCTGAAGAGAGCAAGGAGATGTTTGAATACTTAAAGGGGTATTCACCCGTTCATACTATCAAGGAAGGTGTGGAGTATCCGGCTACATTGTTGACTACAGGGGATCATGATGATCGTGTAGTTCCAGCGCATAGTTTTAAGTTTGCAGCAGAACTGCAAGACAAACAATCGGGAAAAAACCCTACCTTGATTCGAATAGAGACCAACGCAGGTCACGGAGCAGGTACACCGGTAAGTAAGACCATTGAACAGTACGCAGATATTTTTGCGTTTACACTGTATAATATGGGGTTTGAAACACTTCCGAATTAAACTCAGTTCAAAGCAATAGTGCTTTATTAAAAAAAATTAAATACCGATTTGACTTTTTTATGATAGAGTCTTCCGGTTTATAGAACACGAATATATGTTACAAGTAGATCATGTGTCTTTTAGCTATGAAGATGGTGCTTCCATATTGGAAAACATCAACTTAAAAGTGGCAAAGGGTGAACATGTATCCATTATAGGCGAAAGCGGTTGTGGAAAAAGTACGCTCTTAAAAATTATTTACGGACTCTTACATATTGAGGTTGGCGAAGTATATTGGAATGAAAACCAAGTGTTAGGCCCTCTTCATAATTTGGTGCCGGGCGAGCCGTACATGAAGTATCTCTCCCAAGATTTTGATTTGATGCCTTTTACTACGGTAGAGGAGAATATTAGCCAGTTTTTGTCCGTTTTTGAGCCCGAAGAACTCAAAGAACGTACGTTTGAGCTTTTGGAGATGATTGAGATGACCAAATTTGCCAAAACCAAGGTAAAGTTGTTGAGTCGCGGTCAACAACAGCGAGTAGCATTGGCAAGGGTATTGGCACAAGAGCCCAAAGTATTACTGTTAGATGAACCTTTTAGTAATATTGATAATTTTAGGAAGAACAGTTTGCGTCGGAATCTTTTTGGATATTTAAGGCGTCAAAAAATAACTGTGCTAACGGCTACACATGACCATATGGACATGCTCCCATTTGCAGATAGGGTAGTTGTACTTAAGGATAAGTTCGTTGTGGCTAAGGATAGTCCTAAAAACCTCTATGAGCACCCTAAAGACCTCTATGTAGCTTCTCTTTTCGGCGAAGCCAATAAAATACCTATAAATATTGTAAAATCATATGCAGATACCAAAAGACGTATCATCGTTTATGCACATGAGTTTAAGGTTTCGGGTAAATCCGGTTTAGAGGTTGTGGTGAAAGGTGCCTATTATATGGGAAGCCATTTTATGATTGTGGGTGTTTACGAAGGAGAAGATATTTATTTTCACCATGATAAGCCTTTAGAAGTAGGAAAGGTAATTTATCTGAACATTTCCATAGAGACCATCAACCAACGTATGGGAGATTCTTAAGTTATGAATAAATCCCAGCTGCTTCAAGAATTAAACTTTAAGGCTGTTAGAAGCAGTGGTGCCGGAGGACAGCATGTAAACAAAGTATCTACTAAAATAGACCTTAGCTTTTCGGTTGAAGATTCTAATGGACTTACTAATACGGAGAAAGAACGTATTCATAGAAAAATAGGACATAGGCTTACTAAAGAAGGCATTTTACAAATGCAGTGTGATGAAAGCCGAAGTCAGCACCGAAATAAGGATTTGGCTATTGCCCGTTTTTTGAACCTCATTGAAGATGCGCTAAAGGTTAAAAAGAAACGTCGCAAAACTAAACCGTCAAGATCTTCTATTGAGAAACGGTTGAAGCACAAAAAGAAGAACGCACAGAAAAAGACCAATAGAGGAAAGCCCCAAATAGATTAAAAATCATTGGGGCTTTCTTGTTCAGGATTTGAAACCCGATCCTCAACTAAACATCAACTTGCTTTAAAATTCTTGCTTACCGAATTCACTATCAATGAATTTGGATTTATTCTTGTTCTTATTGAAGTTATAAGACAGGTTCAGCAATACCATATCTACCTCATACACATAATTTGTGGTGGTGAAAAATTCACCTTCGCGGTAGGTAGTAATCCGTTGTTCATTCGTGTCCAATAACCCCATATCTATATTTTGCCATTGTAAAGTGGCCGTTAAGCGGTTATCTAAAAATGACTTCTTAAAGGTTAGGTTAGGCGAATAAAAACGCGAATCTTCCCCTTGTGCCGTAACTCTTTCGGATAGGTAATTAAAGGTAAATTGTAAAGAAGCGGTTTCTGAAAAAGTATAGGTACTGTTAGCATTTATAGAATACACAAAAGAACTGCTGTCTACATCACGACCATCATATTCACCATCAATAGAATAATTATAAAGATTTGCTCCAATAAAGTTAGACCAGTTTTCCGTAGCTTTAACCTGTGTACCTATCTCCATGCCTATTGATTTTGCTTTACCTACGTTAGAGTAGATTCTATTTAAAATAGTATCGTTGTAGATTGTGTTTACTCTGTTAACCAAGTTTTTGGTGTCACGGTAATAAGCCGTTGCAAAAACCGAATTTCCACCATCAAAATTTTTACTGATACCCACTTCAAGTAAGTCTATAAATTCAGGTTTTAGGGTTGGGTCTCCTTGTTCCAAGGTTTCTGAGTGCTCGCGCTCCGGGAACGGGTTCATTTTAAAAGTAGCGGTACGTTCTACTCTTTTGCTATAGGCCGCTTTTAACTTTGTATTATTCTCAAAAGTATATTGAACCGATGCCGATGGAAACGGTTTTACATAATCGTAAGCATAGGTAGTATCAATAAGACCTTGCTTATCACGAAGGTCAAGTTCTCGGTCCATAGCTTCAATACGTACGCCTGCTGCATATTCCCATTTATCCTTAGCACCTGTTAATTGTGCATAACCAGAATGAATACTTCTCTGAAGGTCTACTTCGCTGGAAAATTCTGGTACAAGTTCAAAAGCACCAGCGGTAGTGTCATCCTTTCTTTCGTATACAAAATCACCAGTATGGTCGAGGTTTCGGTATTGGTAGCCTGTTTCTAATTGACCAATTGCAAATGGTTTCCAAGCATAATCTAAGGACAGACGGATACCATTCAGCGGGTTGTCATTAGTGTTATATTCTTGTTGGTATATTATGCTTCTATCAGGTTCGCCTAGGTTGTCACTTTCCGTAGGGCCGCCCAATAATGTGTATTCGTATAAAAATGAAGTTGATAGTTGGGAAGTATTGTCAAAAACATGCGAATAGTCAAAGCTTCCCAATGCAAAATCGCTTTTTCTAGTTCTTAAGTTATGATTGTAATACTGAAAGGTATAAAATCGTTCACCCCCAACGGCTGGGGTAATCCCATGGTTATCGTAATACACGATATCGGCTAGACGGTCTTTTTTTCTTTTCCCTCCGTAAAACGCCAGCGAATAGGAGTTTTTATCATTTGGAGCATAATCAACAGTAAACCTTCCGCTATAATTAATTTCATCAAAACTACGCTCTCCGCTAGATGGAAATTGTGTAAGTGTATCGTTTATGATAGTAAAAACATCACCTTCACGTCTTCCTCCAAGGTCATTACGTTGGTAACTGGCACCCATAGAGATATTCCAATTGCCTTTACGAATATTATAAGTAGCATCTGCACCGTAACGTTGGTGTGCTTTGTCATTACCATAGGTTTCTATAGAAGGAAGGCCTCCTTTTATGTTTACTTGGGCAAATGAACCATCTGCAGCACCTTTTTTGGTAATTATGTTCATAATACCTGCTTTACCTTCTGGATCATATTTAGCGGAAGGAGCAGTAATGATTTCAACTCGCTCTATGGCATTTGCTGGAAGCTGATTCAGTAGGTTAGAAGCGTCTCCTTGAACTGGATTCCCGTTAAGTAAAACTACAAAACCGGTGCTACCGCGAACACTAATTTCTCCTTGACCATCAACGCTTACAGATGGTATGTTTTTAACCACGTCCGTGGCACTACCACCAAGACTGTTTTGGAATGTTTTTGTGTCAAATACCTGTCGGTCTATTTTATTGATAACGGTTGCACGTTGGCCTTTTATGACCACTTCCTCCAGCTGGTTTCCACCAATAGTAAGGTTTATAGTGCCTAGGTCTAGGGCTTTCTTATTTTGTACCGTTATGTCTTTTATGGTTTTGGTTGCGAAGCCAATGAAGGAGGCTTCTAAATAATACGTACCGTTTTTAATATCCTCAATAGTAAAGAAACCATTTAGATCTGTAATTACACCGGTAACCAGCTCACCATTCTCTTGGTTAAAGATAGCTGCAGTTGCGTACTCTAGCGGATATTCATTGTCTCCGTCCGTTATTTTGCCAGTTATTTGGGCAGATGCAGATAGCGGAGCCAAGAAAATTAGAAGGGCTAATAGATGGTAAAACTTCATAATCAATAGGTTTGTTCTTAATTAGGTGTCGAAATTACGCTTAATCCCTACTGCATTATGGTCTGTTTGAAAAAATTAAGGTACGATCGCTGCTTTTTTGAAATGTAAAGGGGTTTGACCTTCGTGGCGCTTAAAGTACTTAACAAAGTGAGAAACGTCTGTAAAGTCAAAAGCGTAGGCAATTTCAGTTACTGACAGATCAGTATATAACAGTAACCGCTTAGTTTCTTTTAAAATATGGTCTGCAATTACGGTTGAGGCTGTTTTCTCATGTTTTCTTTTGCAGAGTGCATTTAGATTTTGCGAAGTGGTGTTCAGCTTTTGGGCATAATAAGCTACATCATTTTTCAATTTAGTTTGCAGCAATTCCTCAAAACGTTCTTCTAAATTGTTTGCGGACACATTTTCATCAATCTCTACATAGGTCAATATTTTCGAGAATAAGGCTTTGAGAACACCTTCCACCAAAATATCCCTACTGGCGCAGTTTTCCTTAATTTCTTTAGATGCAATTTCAAAGAGTGATTGTATGGTTGGGTCAAAGTTAGGTTTGATTATTTTTTTATGCCCCAGTTGCCTTAGTTGTAAGTTAATATGTTTGTCCAAGGTCTTTTCTAAAAAACCTTCCTTTATAATAATAACAAAACCTTCAGGAACAGTATCTATTTCCCAGTGGTGTACTTCATCCTTTTTGATGATGAATATTACTGGAGGCTCTATGGCGTAACCAGTCTCATCCATATAATGCATACCACTACCTGCACTAAAATAAACCAGCTCCATATACTTGTTATGGCGGTGCGGTTTGGTGTAGCGTTTATTGACATCGAACGGCTCGATTTTGATATCCGCTAGGGCAGAAATTTTGGAATAGGTTCTAATTTTGGTTCTCGTCAATTGATATGGTTTATCAGGATTTCTTGTCAGAACTATTTGTGTCACCAATACATCATTTTGATGATAAAAGTCTGGCATAAGACTAGCTATAAAGATAACAGATTAAAGTGCAGCTTAGATGTTAACAACCCTTGGGAATGGCTGTGAATTCTAACACAAAGTGTTTAATTTGTAGCACTTTGGTGTAAATATTTAAAAGAATGTTAATTTTTTCGTTAAAAGCGAGGCCGAAGCTTAAAACTCGAATTTCAACTGTACCGTGACTATTTCCTTTTTTGAGTCTTTTTCTTCCTTTTGAGTATTGAGGTTGGCTAGCGAAATACCAAGTAAACGTACAGAATTTTGTAATTTTTCCTGATACAAAAGTTCTTTTGCTGTTTCTAAAATAAGGCTTTTGGCAGAGATAAAATAAGCCAAAGTCTTACTTCTGGTGTTCAACGTAAAATCGCTATACTTAATTTTTAAGGTTACTGTTTTGCCAGCGATATTCGCTTTCTTTAAGCGCTTCTCCAATTCCTCCGCAATATGGTCCAAACGTTCTAACATAAACACTTCACTGCTCAAATTTTCATTGAATGTTCGCTCTGCGCCCACAGATTTTGGAATACGATGTGGCTTAACCTCGCTGTTATGAATTCCGCGGACAACGTTATAATAGTAACTGCCGCTTTTTCCAAAATTTTCTTCTAAAAAGGGTTCTGTTTTTAGTTTTAGGTCTTTACCGGTAAAGATGCCTAGTTTGTACATTTTCTCCGCTGTGACCTTTCCTACGCCGTAGAATTTTCGGATTTCAAGGTCTTCTAAGAATTGCAATACTTCTTCTGGGTTAACCGTCTTTTGTCCGTTTGGTTTGTTGATGTCACTGGCAACTTTCGCAATGAATTTATTTATAGAAATTCCGGCAGATGCATTAAGACCTGTAGCATCAAAAATCTTTTCCCGTATCTCTTTCGCCAGTAAAGAAGCAGATGGATTTCCTTTTTTATTGACGGTAACATCAAGATAGGCCTCGTCCAAAGAAAGGGGTTCTACCAAATCGGTATACTGATAGAAAATACCGCGTATGATTTTAGAGATTTCTTTATATCTATCAAAGCGCGCATTAACAAATATCAGTTCAGGACAATTACGTTGGGCCATTACGCTGCTCATGGCACTGCGTACACCATATTTCCTTGCTTCGTAACTTGCCGCGGCTACTACACCTCTTTTTGAACTTCCGCCAACGGCAACGGGCTTTCCACGCAATTCTGGATTATCCAATTGCTCTACAGATGCATAAAAGGCATCCATATCAACATGAATAATTTTTCGCAATGGAAAATCGTTTGGCATACTGCAAAATTAAGTTATATTTAGTTGGATGGAAACACAAACAAAGACAGCAATAATACTGGGCGCAACGGGTCTTACGGGGGGCATTTTATTACAACTTTTGCTAGCCGATGACCGTTATGGGAAAATAAAGTTGTTCTCTCGCTCCAGTGTGGGTATATCGCACAAGAAAATAGAAGAGCATTTAGGCGATTTGCTGCACCTTGAACAGTTTAAAGAATACTTTAAAGGCGATGAGCTTTTTTGCTGCATTGGTACTACCAAGTCAAAAACACCTAATAAAGAAGTTTATAAAAATATAGATTACGGTATTCCCGTAACGGCAGCCAAGCTTTGTGCTCAAAATGGAATTTCTACTTTTTTGGTAGTTTCTGCAATGGGAGCGAACGCAAAGAGCAGTGTTTTTTATAATCAGGTAAAGGGTGAAATGGAAGATGCTGTCCTTAATGAAAAAATTAAGAACACCTATATCTTTAGACCTTCATTAATTGGTGGTAAGCGAGAAGAAAAACGTACAGGGGAGCTGTTGTTTAAACAAGTAATGAAAGTGGTTAATCTTGTTTTGGTTGGGCCACTGGCCAAATACCGCTCTATTGAACCTGACGCAATTGCAAGAGCTATGCTAAAAGTAGCTAATACAGGTTGCGAGGTAAATAAAATAGAGTCTGATCAAATTAATAAAATAGCAGCGTTAAGTGATTGAAATTGAACGTAAATTCTTGGTCACGTCTAAGGCGTATCAAGAGCAGGCCTCATCGAAGGAACGAATTGTTCAGGGTTTTTTAAATACTGATAAAAAGCGAACCGTAAGGGTTCGTATAAAAGACCAATCGGGATTTTTGACGGTAAAAGGAAAATCAAACGACGCAGGAACGATGCGATTTGAATGGGAAAAGGAAATTCCGGTTTCCGATGCAGAGCAGCTGTTGCTCATCTGTGAGCCTGGAATTATAGACAAAGTACGGTTTAGGGTTCCGTTAGGTTCACACGAATATGAAGTAGATGAATTTCACGGTGAAAATGAAGGGCTTATTGTTGCCGAAATAGAACTAGAATCTGAAAACCAAGTATTTAAAAAACCATCATGGTTAGGGGAAGAGGTAACGGGTAAGGTTGCTTACTACAACTCACAATTAAGTAAAAATCCTTTTAAAAATTGGTAGTTTAGTAGCTAATGTACTTCTAGCATGAAGTTGTTTTTCTTCAGATAATCTTGTGTAGCAATACCGCGTAGATTATTAATGACAATATGCTCTAGTAGCTCTTGAACAGAATATTCTTCAAAGAGGTTTTTTGAGGAGAAGAGAATGAGCTCAAGTCGGTTTAAATATAACTCGCAGATAAGTTCTACATCAATATCATCTCGCACTTGACCTTTCTCCTTGGCTTTTTGCAGAAGATTTTGAACCAAGGCATAAAGCTCTTTTGACCTGAAATCGCTTATAGAAACGTAAACATCTGGGTAGTATTTTTTTAAGCCGAATAAAAATGAAGGACTAAAGGATTTAAAAGAATCCAATCCTATTCTATACACATCAATGACGGCTAGAATAGGATTGGATTTTTGTTTTTCAACACTTTCATGAATTTTAGAACGAAGCTTATTTATAAATGCAACCAAGCTCTCTTGCACAACCTCTTCTTTGCTTTTGAAATTTTCGTAAATCGTTTTTTTCGAAATACTCATCTCATGTGCAAGGTTATCTAAAGTAAACCGCTTGCTTCCGAACCTTATAAATTTAGAAAGGGCAAATTCTAAAAACTTGTCTTTATCCATGATGCGTCCAGAAGGTGTTTAATGCCATCCACCACCAAGGGAACGGTACAACTCTACTGTTGCAGATAATTGTGAAAACTTGTTGTCTACTAAGTTAAGCTCTGCGTTCAAAGCATTTTCCCTTGCAGTTAACAAGTCCAAATAGGTTAAGTATCCACTGTTTAATAATTCTTCTGAATTGGTTTCCGCTCTTTTTAAGGCTACCACTTGTTTGGTAACATAACCTTCTTTTTCAACAGAAATATTATAGTCATATAAAGCGTTTGATACTTCTTGGCCAGCATTTAAAAGCGCTTTTTTAAACATCAACAATGCTTGTTCTTGTTGTGTTTTAGCAACTTCATAAGCAGTTCTTATTTTTCTACCGTTAAAGATAGGTTGAGTAAGACCACCTACAAGATTAGCAAAAATAGAACTACTGTCTATCCAATTATCCAATTCCAAACTTTGAAAACCACCTTGTGCCGATAATGTTATTGAAGGGTAAAAATTACTCTTCGCAACATTAGCAAGCTCAAAGTTGTTCATTAAGTTGTATTCTGCTTGCATGATATCAGGTCTGTTACGTAACAACAGGGCAGGTACACCAAGTGTCATTTCATTAACCAAAGATTGCTCATCTAAAGAACTTCGCTCATAGGATTGTGGCTTCTCTCCCAAAAGAATACTCATTGTATTTTCAGTTTGATAAAGCGAATTTTTAAGATCTAATAATTGACTCTGTGCACTATATAATTGCGCTGCAGTTTGATCAACACCAACTAGATTTGCTTGTCCCGCATCTTTTAAAGCCTTAATAGTCTCCAAGCTTTTTTGACGGTTATCAATAGTTTGTTCGGTAACCGAGATCTGCTTGTCTAGTGCTAATAACTGGTAGTATGTTGTAGCAATTTGGGCTACCAAATCCGTTTTCACGGCTTGGTGTGCTGCCACAGTCTGCAAGTAACTTGCATCGCTTGCGCGCTTACTACTTCTTATTTTTCCCCAAATATCAGCTTCCCACGATACTGTTCCTGAAGCTTCATATTGATTAAAAGGTTGCGTGAAAAAACTTCCGAATTGTCCGTTTTCACTGGTTCTTGCTGTTCTAGTTGCACTAGCAGCACCGTTCAAAGTAGGTAAATAACCTGCTTTTCCCTGCTTAACATAAGCCTGTGCAGCTGCTATACTTTGCAACGCGATGCGGATATCTAGGTTGTTGTCCAACCCCCTTTGGATATACGTTTTTAAATGTGAATCCGTAAAGACATCCTTGTAAGAGACCGATGCGAACGATACACTGTCTTGCGGTAGGTTATCTGTTCTGTACAGACTATCCGTCTGCACTTCGGGCCTATCATAATTCTTTGCTACAAAACAAGATTGTAACAAGAGCGGTAATGCAGCTACCAATAAGAATTTATTTATAGTTAATTTCTTCATGATTTCTCTAGTTCTTTGATTCTTCAATAGTTTCTTGTGGCGCACCGGTTATACGCTCTTGCATAGTTTGAAAAATAACGTACAACGCTGGTATCACAAACACACCAAATATGGTACCTACTAACATACCACCTACGGCACTCATACCAATAGACTTGTTTCCTACTGCTCCAATACCAGTTGACAATGCAAGTGGCATCAAACCGAAAATAAAGGCGAAAGAAGTCATTAAAATAGGTCTAAGTCGTGCCTTGGCACCATCTAAAGCCGATTCTACTATAGACATACCGTGCTTTCTACGCTGAAGTGCGAACTCTACAATAAGAATAGCATTCTTAGAGAGTAGACCAATCAACATAATAAGAGCAATTTGGAAGTAAATGTTATTCTCAAGTCCTGCCACGTTTATAAATCCAATAGCACCTGCAATACCTAATGGTAATGATAGCAATATGGCGAACGGCAAGATATAAGACTCATACTGTGCACTTAATAAGAAGTATACAAATACCAAACTTAAAATAAATATGATAATCGTTTGGCTACCTGCACTGTTCTCTTCTTTTGTAAGACCAGAGTACTCGTATGTATAATTAGAAGGCAATACTTGAGCGGATACCTCTTCAATAGCTTTAATAGCATCACCTGTAGAATAACCAGGATTCATGGCGCCGTTAATTTTAACGGAACTCAATAGGTTAAACCTACTTACGATTTCCGGACCATAAATTTTCTCCAAAGAAACGAACTGGGATACAGCAACTGATTCTCCGTTTGAATTGGTTACAAAAATGTGGTTAAGCGATTGTTCATCTGCTCTGTCTTCTGGTTTTGCTTGAATCATTACACGGTACTGCTTACCAAATTTATTAAAGTCGGTAGTGTACAGACCTCCATAGTAACCTTGCATAGCATTGAAGACATCCGTAACCGCTAAACCAGCTGTTTTAGTCTTTTCAACATCTACCTTTAACTCGTATTGAGGGAAATTAGGATTAAACTGTGTAATGGCATATTTAACCTCAGGCCTAGCATTCAATGCAGCTAAGAACTCATTTGTAGTTTTACCTACAGTTTGCCAGTCATCTGCATCTTTACTCTGTAAGTTCATTTCAAAACCTGTAGAGTTACCAAAACCTTGTACACTTGGAGGTGTAAAGAAAAATGCCTTAGCATCTTTTAGGCCAGCAGTTTTTCCGAAAAGACTACCAACTACGGCGTCAACAGATTGTGATGGGTCTGTTCTTTCGCTCCAATTTTTAAGACGAAGTACAGAGAAGGCATAAGAACCACCATTTACTCTGTTCAATAAACTAAAACCAGTAATATTCATTCTAGCCTCTATAATATCCATTGAAGCATAAATAGAATCTAATTTCTTAACGGTTTGTTGAGTCTGCTCTAAAGTAGTTCCCGGAGGTAAACTAATATCGGCAAAAACAAGACCTCTATCTTCATTTGGTATAAATCCTGCAGGCGTTGTTTTGAACAATACAACAGTTGCAGCGGTAAACAATACCAAGGCTAATACAGTAATCCATTTTCTTTTGGTAATGAATCTAACGGAACCTACATATTTGTTGGTAATAGCATCAAAACCAGTGTTGAAAGCACCAAAGAAACGCTTAGTTATCCCTTTTTTATGTTCTTCTGATGGATTATGCGGCTTTAAGAAAAGTGCTGCAAGTGCAGGGCTTAACGTTAGCGCATTTACTGCAGAAATAAGAATAGCGATAGCCAGTGTAATACCAAATTGTTGGTAGAAAACTCCCGAAGAACCAGAAATAAACGAAACCGGAATAAATACGGCCGACATTACCAAGGTAATAGATATAATAGCACCAGAAATCTCTGACATGGCAGATTTAGTGGCAACCTTAGCATCTTTGGCCCCTTCTTCCATCTTGGCATGAACCGCCTCTACTACCACAATGGCATCATCCACCACAATACCAATTGCAAGTATCATTGCAAAAAGCGTCAACATGTTTATGGAATACCCAAATAATGAGAGGAAGAAGAACGTACCTACTATAGCCACTGGTACTGCAATAGCGGGTATTAAGGTAGACCTGAAATCTTGAAGAAACAGGAATACCACAATAAACACTAATATAAATGCTTCAATAAGAGTCATGACAACATGATCTATAGATGCATCTAAGAAATCTTTAGTATTGTATGGTATTACATAATCAAGCCCTTTAGGAAAATCTTGTTTGCTTTCCTTTAAAATTGTTTGAATGGAATTAATAATATCATTTGCATTGGAACCAGATGTTTGGAATATACCAACAGCGGTACCGGGTTTACCCATACCTTCATTTTTGGTACCATAGTTAAAGGCACCCAATTCAACTTCAGCAACATCTTTAAGACGTAAAAATTGTCCGTTTTCCTGAGCTCTAATAATTATATCCTCATACTCGCCTTCTTCTGAAAGACGTCCTTTGTATTTTAATACATATTCATAAACACCATCAGCATTTTCACCTATTTTTCCGGTAGCAGCTTCAAGGTTTTGTTCATTAAGTGCACTTTGAATATCCGATGGCATAAGGTTGTAAGCAGCCATTTTTTCTGGATTCAACCAGATTCTCATGGAATAATCTTTGGCACCAAAAACAGTTACGTTACCAACCCCTTTTATACGTTGTAACTTAGGTACTAAGTTTATTCTTGCGTAGTTTTCAACAAAAGTGGCGTCGTAATTTTCATTGTCTGAAAACAATGAAAAGAACATAAGCGCACTAGTCTGAGATTTTTGAGTAATTACGCCCGTCTGTACTACAGCTTGTGGTAGAACACTGTTGGCACGTGCCACCCTGTTCTGTACGTTAACCGCAGCAATATCTGGGTCTGTACCAAGTTCAAAGAATACGTTTATGGTAGCGGCACCATCGTTACTAGCGTTTGAGGTCATGTATAACATACCTTCCACACCGTTAATTTGCTCTTCCAACGGAGTAACAACACTATTAAGTACCGTCTCTGCGTTTGCACCAGTATAGGTAGCCGTAACCTGTACGGTTGGCGGCGCTATTTCCGGATATTGTTCTATAGGCAGGGTTGTTAAACCCAAAACACCTAGAATAACTATAATGATCGATATAACCGTAGATAGTACGGGACGATCTATAAATTTTTGAAACATTGTTCTCTATTTATAAATTATGATGAATAACGGATTCTTACTTGGCCGGGCTTATGGCCATTCCGTCTTTAATTTTAGTTACACCTTCAAGAACAATTGTAGTTCCTTCGTCAATTCCATTTTCAACAATAAATCCTTTTTGCGTGTTCGCAACGATATCTATTGGCATCGTAGTAACAGTATTGTCATCCTTAACTACGTAAATAAGTTTCTTACCTTGAAGATCAACAGTGGCTGATTGTGGAATTTCGTATGCTTCTTTATAAATTGTAGGAATTTTTATTTTCCCGGTGCTACCGCTGCTTAGCAAGTTATTTTTATTATCAAAATCAGCTCTTGCGGTTACACTTCCGGTGGTACTATTAATGATAGTGTTGATCATAGCAATCTTACCTGTTTCAGGATATTCTTCACCATTAATCATAACAAGTGTTACTTTTGGAGCTTTTTCAAGATCCACTAAGTTTTTTTCATTTTTAGGCATAGACTCTTTTAACTTTAAAAGCTCTCTTTCGTTTAAAGAAAAATAAGCACGAACCTCGCTAACGTCAGAAACCGTAGTTAATGGTTGACTCATAGCAGAACTTACCAAGGCACCTATTTTAAAAGGAATTTCACCAATATAACCGTCTACGGGACTGGTAATACGGGAGTAACCAATGTTTGAAGCAACACTTTGGTAATTAGCTTGGGCCTGAACAAGCTGCGCTTTGGCAGTCTCTAGCTGAACTTCGCTAATTATGCCTTTTTCTACTAGTGGCTTAAGTTTGTCTACTTCTACTTGAGCTACGTTTACACTTGCCTTAGCAGCATTAGCATCTTGGTTCAAAGTTTGAGTTTCTAATTTAAAAAGAATTTGTCCTTTTTTAATTTTCTGACCCTCTTCAACATATACATTTTGAACAAAACCAGATACTTTTGGCCATATTTCAACATTTTGCTTACCTTCTAAAGTAGTAGCAAACTCATTATATACCGTTAGGTCTTGTTTTTTTAATTCACCAACTTTTAAACTTGGAGGAGGAGGCGTTGCGCCAGCCGCAGGCGCCGTTGGCGTTGTTCCAAAACAGGAGCTTAAAAGAAGTCCTGCGCTTAATAGTCCTATGATTGATAACTTTTTCATTTTTAAATGGATGTTTAATTGTATTAAATTGTTGACTGGGTCTTGTTAATGTTTTGTTAATTCAGAATGTTCGGTAAAAAACGAACTAGGCTGATAAAAAAATTATTTTTGCTGTTTTTTTAATTCTTCGATAGTTGTTTTGAGGCTTGTAGTCATGTCTGAAATACACTTACCATAAACTGTTATTTTGTTTTTATTTTCTTCATGCTTATCTGGACGGTACTGCTTATTATACGCTGTGATTTTGACAATCATTTCTTTTTCCCTTTCCAGTTGATTTAATGAGCGATTTAGCTTCTTGATGAAGAATGTATTTTTTTCAGCAACTTTAAAATACCTTTTTCTATCTCCTGATTTTGTGAAATAGTTTACAAAATCCATTTGCAACAAAAGGTTTAACGACGTTGATATTGAGCTTTTGCTAGCACCTCTTTTAAGAAGGCAATCTTCAAAAGTAAGACCGTCTTCCTCCGTAATAACTAAGTTCGCAAAGATTCTAGCAGCCAATGGTGGTAGGTCATACTCAGATTCAAAGTGAACGCCAAGCTCTTCGATTAACTTATTTTTTATCTCTTCTATTTTCATATTTGAAAAATTCAAGCGACAAAGATAATGTTAGTTCGGAACGAAACAAACTAAAAGAACTTAAATTTTATTAAAATGAGTTAAAGTTTTGTTACAGTGTGCAAGATAGGAGGGTAACTATTTGAAAATTAACTGAATAAATATAGTTTTTGACCGATAAAACTTTTGTAAGTAAATGCTTTTAGCAAAGAGAGAGGTTTGCTGGTCTTAAAAAGTAGTAAGTAGAATGTATGAAGATAAAATGGAGGTTCAGCTTACTCTGCGGAAATCCCATCCTTATCAATTAGCGGAATAGTGCTAAGGTTTTTTTCGGAGACCGTATTCCTTGGGAATGAAAAACGCTTTTCAAAAAGTTTGCCTTCAGCAAAGAAAGTAACAAAGAACTCATTGTCTAAGGCAAGAACATCTTCTTGTAGTAATTCTATCTTTTTAAATTCGTTGGGTAGTACTGTACCCATACTATGGCGCATTGTAGTGGTTTGACGTTCATCGTCAAAACCCTTTGATACCACCATCACCATTTCAATTTGGTCTGCTCTACTGTTTATTAAGTAGGCGTTCCAGTCTTTTGAAAGAAATTCTTCGTTCCATTCTCTAATAACGGCTACTTGAACATCTTTGGCAATTGGTATTTCTATATCTTTTTTCACTACACTTTATTATAACGCACTTTTAAATTGCTCTAAGAAACGTACATCGTTTTCGCTTAATAGGCGAATATCAGATATTTGGTGAAGTAATAAGGCAATCCTGTCAATACCCATTCCGAAAGCGAAACCGGAATACTCTTTGGAGTCAATACCACAATTGTCTAGTACGTTGGGGTCAACCATACCACAGCCCATGATTTCTAACCAACCGGTACCTTTTGTCATCTTATAATCGGTTTCAGTCTCAAGGCCCCAATACACATCTACTTCTGCACTAGGCTCTGTAAATGGAAAGTATGATGGTCGTAAACGAATCTTAGATTTACCAAAAAGTTCCGTTGTAAAGAACTGAAGTGTTTGCTTTAAATCGGCAAACGAAACATCCTTATCAATATATAAACCTTCAACTTGGTGAAAGAAACAATGTGAACGTGCCGAAATAGCCTCATTACGATATACTCTTCCTGGAGAAATAGTACGTATAGGCGGTTTATTATTTTCCATATAACGGACCTGTACCGACGAGGTATGGGTACGCAATAAGATATCTGGATCGGTTTGAACGAAAAATGTATCCTGCATGTCTCTGGCAGGGTGATATTCTGGTAGGTTCAAGGCAGTAAAGTTATGCCAATCATCTTCAATTTCCGGACCTTCCGATACATTGAAACCTATTCTGGAGAAAATCTCTATAATTTGGTTCTTAACTATAGAAATAGGGTGTCTTGCACCAAGTTCTAAAGGTTCACCTGGCCGTGTCAAATCACCATAAATACCTTTTTCTTCGGTTTTGCTCTCAAGAGCATCCCGTAAAGTATTCAGTTTATCGTTTGCGGCTTGCTTTAACCGATTTATTGTTTGGCCGAATTCCTTTTTCTGGTCATTAGGTACATTTTTGAACTCAGCGAAGAAATCGGTCAAAAGTCCCTTTTTACCTAAGTATTTAATACGGAAGCTTTCTAGCTCCTCTTTGGTGGTAGCGGTAAACTTTTCTACCTCAGTAATGTGCTTCTTAATAGTATCAATCATGATGTTCGGCTAATGCCGCAAATTTAGGACATTTGCGGCATTACCGAATACATAATTCATCATAAATTGGTCTAAATCCTATGCAGAAGCTTCAATGTTCTTTTTTGAAGTCTTACGTTCCAAGTACTGTAGACATTCAGCAAAGGTGTCAAAAATATGTTCTGTTGGGATTAAATCAGGAATAAGGTCTACACGTTCCATCATATATCTTGGCTGTTTAAGCACGTCTACAAACAAGACTTCAATATCAGAATTGTGCAAATCTATTAACACATCTTCCAATGTATACAGACCCGATTGATCCATATACTGCATACGGTCCATACGAATGATAACCGTAGAAGCTGTTCTTGGTATTTGGTCTGCTAATATTTGAAATTCGCTGGTAGAACCAAAAAATAACGGTCCTTTAAGGTGCTTAATAAAGACTTGATCTCTTAGGTTTTTCGGGAACCCAACTTCATCTGCCCAACCTTCTTCTTTTTCCAAAGATTTTACATCAGACCTTTCTGCTGTAAGATCACCCATTTTCTTCATGAACATTAAAGAAGCAATAACTAAACCAACACCTACAGCATATACCAAGTTCCATACGGAAGAAAGAACTAGTACAACTAACATTATAACTACTTCTGAGCTGAATTTTATTGGGCCTAAGCTCAGGTCTTTAGGTAAACTAGGTATGGCTTTTAACCCTTTGTAATCCATAACGCCAATACCTACGGTAACTAAAATACCGGCAAGTACAGCGGCTGGTATTTGAGAAGCAACAGGTCCTAAAGCTAAAAGAACGACTAGAAGTAAAACACCCGCTACCATACCGGATAACTTAGTTTTACCACCCGCGTTAATGTTAACAACGGTACGGATTGTAGCACCTGCTCCCGGTATACCTCCAAAAATAGCGGCAATACTGTTCCCAATTCCTTGACCTACTAATTCTTTGTTAGGTTGGTGCTTGGTTTTTGTCATGTTATCCGCAACCACAGAAGTTAAAAGTGAATCGATAGCACCTAATAATGCCAGCGTTAATGCTGTGAAAATATAGGGCGTTACCGAGCCAAGTTCAAAACTGGTGAATATACCCAAGTTAGGCATCGGGAAACCGCTTGGAATTTCTTCTATTGGTCTATAGTTTAATCCAAAACCATACGCTACCCCAGAGACCACAATTAAAGCAACTAATGCACTTGGTATAGCGGTAGTTATTTTTTTGAAGCCATAAATAATGGCAATGGTAGACAGTGCGAGAATAAATTCTAACCAATTAATATTTTGTAAAGCCCTGGGCATTACTTTAAGAGCACCCAATACCCCCGAAGCTTCAGATTTTGCCAAAGTGCTCGCTTCTTTAAGCATATCCTCTTCGGTAATGCCTTCTGCACGTTTAATGGTTTCTTCAAAGTTCTCTAAAACTAGAATACCTTCTCCCGCTTCTTCCTTCAGAATATTATCTAATATAATTTCTTCGGCCATTGGTTTGTATTGGTTTACGAATTCTGCATCTTCTTTAGGATAGTATCCTATTGCAGGTAATATTTGCGTAACCAAAATAATAACACCAATTGCTGTCATGAAACCGGAAACTACTGGATACGGGATGTAACGGATGTATTTACCTATACCTAGAAGTCCAAGACCTATTTGCATAAGGCCGGCCAATAAGAACACTACTAAAATAGCAGGTAATGCTTTTTCTAAGCTACCATCATTTAAAGCAATTATACCAGCTATGACAACCATACTTACCGCTGTCATTGGTGCGGTAGGGCCAGAAATTTGTGTGTTAGTGCCTCCAAAAAGAGCCGCAAAAAAACTGATAAATATGGCTCCGTATAGTCCCGCACTGGGCCCAAGGCCTGAGCTAACACCAAACGCTAATGCTAAGGGTAGGGCAACAATACCTGCCGTTATTCCTCCAAATAAGTCTCCTTTAAAGTTTGAGAAAAGATTTTTCATAGAGTTAAGTTTAATGCTGAGAGATTGTTTTAAGTTTTGTGTTGAAGTATATAGACCAAATTGAACGTTTGGTTTCTACAAATCAGTTCTGGATTAATCTAGGTGATAGATCTCCATTATGTTTTTTAGATAGCCTTCAAAATCTATTTTCAAGTCTATCAATTTTCCGGTATGGACATCAAATATCCATCCGTGTACTTTTAATCCGTGATCGCGATATGCTTTTTGAACCACTGCTGTTTTAATCAGGTTCACACATTGCTCCTTTACGTTCAGTTCTACTAACCTATCGTATTTTTTTGTTTCGTCCTCAATAGCGTTCAGCTCTTCTTTATGAAGACGGTAGACATCACGAATATTACGTAGCCATGGGTTTAAAACACCCAGATCTTTAGATTGCATGGCGGCTTTTACACCTCCACACGCGTAATGGCCACAAACTATGATATGTTTTACTTTCAAGTAATCTACCGCATACTTCAAAACAGAAAGTACGTTAAGATCTATACTGATTACCATGTTCGCAATGTTACGATGTACGAAAACCTCACCAGGTTTTGCGCCCATCACTTCTTCTGCGGTAACCCTACTGTCTGAACAACCAATATAAAGCAATTCAGGATTTTGCCCTTCTGCTAACTGCTCAAAATAGTCTGAACTTGTTTCTAGCTTTTCAGCTATCCACTTTTCATTGTTGTCAAAAACAGTATCTAGATTCATGGTATTATTTTTTACAAAATAAGACTAATTCTACGGCAATACTTGAAAAAAGGCCAATGCATTATTGGCCCATTCTATATAACTGAATATAAGCCTATTAGTAAAAAGTTACTTCGCCATTGGAAACGTCATACATGGCGCCTACAATTTTGATTTCTCCGTTGTCTTCCATTTCTGCTAAAACTGGACTATTCTTACGGATATTGTCTATTGTCAAAAGCACGTTCTTTTCAGAAACTTTATCCACAAAATCAAGATTTTTAGAATTTCTAAGGCTTTCATCCGCTGGTTCTTTCACTGCATCAACTGCTGGCTCTATCTTATTTATTAAAGCTGTTAGGTTGCCCAATCTGGCATGGTCACAAGCCCCTTTTATAGCACCGCAACTAGTGTGGCCTAAAACAACCACTAATTCAGTGCCAGCAAGCTTACATGCGAACTCCATACTTCCTAGGATATCTTCGTTAGAAAAGTTTCCTGCAATACGAATACTGAAGATATCGCCTAATCCTTGGTCAAAAACCAATTCTGCCGAAACTCTAGAATCTATACAGCTCAAAATAGTTGCGAAAGGAAACTGTCCTTCGCTGGTATCATTTACTTGTTCTAAAAGGTTTCTATTAGCTTTTAAATTATTTTGAAAACGCTGATTTCCCTCTTTTAGAAAATTAAGTGCTTTTTCTGGAGTCATCGTTGATTGTGTCTCCTTGGTATGTGCTTTCATATATATTTATTTTAATTATGCTATGTCTAGTTTACTTTGATAATTGCGAAGCAAGTTTTGTTCTCCTGCAATCATAAGGTTAATGTCTATTTTTTTTACCATGTCGTAAATGTTTGACGGTGTAGAAGTACTTTGTTTTTCCTTCTTCTTTCGCTCTACAAATAATAAATCCACTTTACTTTTAGATAAGTAGATAGGAAGCTTCTTCATTGTATTGTCGTTATAATCAAATATGTAATCTACAGTTTTCTTTCCTAGAAATTCATGGGATTGAGGCTGTGTTGTAGGCCCGTTAACAATACTGAAAGATTTTAAGGGGCTGTTCGTATGTGCAAAGAGGGCTTCTGGAAAAGAAGAACTCAATGATTCGTCAGAACAGTTTAGAGTACCAATCCCTATTTTCATATTAGGTTTTAGACCATTTTCTTCTGAAACAATCATTACGGACCCCTTAAAAATACTTAGAACAAAATTGATAATCCTATCATCTACAGTATTAAAAGGTTTTGTCTTTCTCCTGCCAAGAACTAAAATATCTGGAGTATTATCATCTAGATATCGGGCTATTTCAGTTTTTACATTACCAAAAGTGCTTGAATAACGAATGGGGACCCCGTAATCTTCTGAAAACGGTGCCAGTATGTTTTTCATTCGTTTATCGGTTACAATATACTCATGGTTTATTGTCCGAATAGCTGATAATTGATTGTCTTTTCCAATAATATCAGTAGGCTTTCTTACGTTGAAAACTTCAATTTCTGCATCAACCATTTTAGCTAGGCTAACCGAGCTTTTTAAAAGGTTGTGCATACCGTCTGCCAAATCTGAAAGTAAGGCTATTTTATATTTATTTTTTTCCATAGCGCTTAACTTAAACTTAGGTTAGATTTTGGCCTTGTTCTAAAAAACTCACTATAACTAGTTGGGTTTTCTATAACACCACGTTTTGATACCAATTGAATATCTATGTTACGTTCTTTGGCTTTTATTGAGAAATCATCTAAAATCTCAATAATATCAATATCAAGATACCTTGTTTTAAGTAGATTTAGCTCTAAATAGGTATCTCTTGGAAGACTATCTAGTTCTTTAAGAATCGCGCCTTTATTAAAAAATGTCACCTCTTCCGCAAGAGTCATTTTTATTTTATGCTTACCGTTGCTCACATCTTCAATATGAAGAAAGTGAGAATTCTGGTAGCTTTTTAATAGAATAACAACTATTCCAACAGCTAAGCCTAAGCTAATTCCAATAAGTAAATCTGTAAATACAATCCCTAAAACCGTTACCATAAAAGGAACGAACTGTTTCCAACCTAGTTTGTACATCGTTGCAAAAAGAGCAGGTTTTGCCAGTTTGTATCCAACGATGAAAAGGATGGCTGCCAATACGGACAACGGAATCATATTCAACAAAGTTGGAATAAGAATTACAGAGATTAATAAAAGAAAACCGTGTAAAATAGCAGATAGTTTAGACGTTCCACCAGATTGTATGTTGGCTGAGCTACGAACAATTACCTGTGTTATTGGTAGTCCTCCAATTAAACCGGACAGTATATTACCTGCACCTTGCGCAAGTAACTCTCGGTTTGTTGGTGTTACATTCTTATGTGGGTCTAGCTTATCCGTAGCTTCCACGCATAAAAGTGTTTCCAAGCTAGCTACCAAAGCTATAGTAAAAGCAGTAATCCAAACTTGAGGATTTGTAATAGCTCCAAAATTTGGGAAGCTAAATTGACCTAAGAATGAAGCGGCATCTTCAGGAACAGGCACACTTACCAAGTGTTCTGAAGAAATAGCCAATGCTGCGCTATCTTGAGTTACTATATAAAAAATAATACCAACGGCAACGGCAACTAAAGGACCTTGTACCAATTGAAAAATTCTCCCTTTTTTAGAAAGAACCTTATCCCATAGTAATAGAATAGAAAGGCCAATGATAGCCACTAATGTTGCACCGGGACTAATATTATTGACCGTATTTAGAATTTCTGAAAATGTATTTTCTCCATCTACTTGGAAAAAAGCCCAATCTCCTTCTGGGTCAGGGTCGTAACCAAAAAAGTGTGGAATTTGTTTTAGAATAATGATAATACCAATCCCAGTTAGCATTCCTTTTATCACGGAAGAAGGAAAATAATATCCAATAATACCCGCTTTTAGAAAACCGAATACCATTTGGATAACACCACCTAAAACTACGGCAACTAGAAAATTCTCAAAACCACCTAAGGTTCCAATAGCGGTTAGAACTATAGCAGCTAATCCGGCTGCAGGACCACTAACTCCAATTTTTGAACCACTAAGTGCTCCAACGAAAATACCACCAATTATACCGGCAATTAATCCTGAAAACAATGGCGCGCCACTGGCAAGTGCAATACCTAAACATAAAGGTAAGGCAACAAAGAATACTACGACACTTGCGGGAAGGTCGCTCTTTAGATTTTTGAACATATACAATAATAATTTAGCCCTCAATGGCAATTGAGGACAAGTTTTTAGCTAATCGAATAAATGTCTGAAAAAGATTAACTGATATGTTCGGGTGGGGGGAGTAGGATTTCAAGTGTGAAATCAATATAGCCCATAACATGGTAATGGCCCATAACAGACTGTTCTGATAGAGCTATCAGAGAGAAGTCAAAGTAACTATCGTTTACGAATTTTTCTTCTAGTGGAGACTTTTTACCTGCTTCTTGTTGTTCCTCTTCGTTGAGGTTCGTTATCATTACAGGATTATCAACGTCTAGTAAAGTTATGATGCTCGGAGCTGCTATGGCTAGTAGCCATAGGGAAAGCAAAAGAAAACGAGCGAAAACTTTCATAGCAGTTAGTAACAAACGCAAATATAGCACCAACTATTTTATTACGCGTTAAGGAAATACTAAAAATCCTTTAATGTTTTTATGTCTTCAGATGGGATCCAGCCTGTGGTTCCGTCAGAAATACGGATTTTTTTCCAGTCGTTTAGCTCCTCAAGAACTTGGACCTTAGTGCCCTCGTGAAGTGCAAACGTCTCAAGACCTTTTTTGTTGGGTTCAGCTTTTACACTAGCCTCTTTGGAAAAGACAATGGCCGGTTGGTCTGCTTTAAATTTGTTGTACTGAAGAAAAGCAAACACTACAGAAGTTATCATAATAAGTAGTGATATTACGCTAAAAATAAACGCAAGTCTTTTTCTGGAAGAATAGCGGAAGTAATAGAAAGCAATGTACAATAACACAAAGATTATCATAAAAATAATAGATGTATATGCCCATTGGTCAAAAGATAAGGTACCAATAATACTATCGTAAATTTTAGAAAGGCCTGTAGTTGGCATTTCATCAATTGCGTCAATAGTCATGTTCTTTGCGTATCCTAAGTTGTTCTTTATTTCGCTGTCATTAGGTTTAAGCAACAGTGCTTTTTCGTAATAATAAATACTTGGTGCAATCTCGTTAAGCTTATAGTAAGCATTGCCCAGGTTGTAATAGAGCTCTGCGGAATGTTTTCCGTTGTCCAAAATCTCCATATAGCTGTCTACTGCCTTTTGGTACTCACCTACGTTATATGCTTCTGTAGCCTTATCAAACAGAGCATTGTTCTGGGCGGTAACCGTGAAGGTTAAAAAAGAAATAAGGATGAAAAGTATGTTTTTCACTTTGTGATTTTCAAATTGAATTATTTATAACTTTTTTGCTATAGTTGTTTGTCTAAATATGTAATTACCTCACTTGCTTTATCGTAATCTTGTTGCATCTGAACCTCGGAAAAAGGACTGTAACGTGCCATTTCGCAATTCTTAAGTAGCGAAATAAAACCTTCATTGGTTGTGTTATCTACCTGTTTTTCGATTAAAAGAGATGCTATCTTGTCTTTACTGAATTCTGAGGTCTCTATTTTAAGTTTAGCCTTTAAATAATTATGCAAAGCCTTTTCTAAAGCAACGTAAAATGCCTCTTTATTACCCAATTCTTTTTTAGCTTTAGAGAGATATCTTTTTGCAAGTTTATTAGCTTTCCTAACCTTATTGCCCACCACGTCGCTAGCAATTGCTTCACGTTTTTTACCTAATAAAATAGCAAAAGGAATCAATATTAATGGTAGTAATAACCATAAATAATAACTTTTCGTTCCTAAGAAATAGCTAGAACCAATAGGTACTAAATTGGCATCTAGTTTTAGGAAATTGAATTGATTTCCTACTGCAACCGCCTGCTTGTTATTAGTTCCACCATCTACTGCGCTACCAATGCTTGAGTCTGTTGGACCTTCTTTTACATTGATAACAATTTCATCTGAAGTAACTGTTTTATACGTTTTAGCGTTAGGGTCAAAATATGTAAAGGATATACTAGGAATAGGATACTTACCCTTAAAGGAAGGTACAACAGTATAGCTGTTGCTTACTTTACCTTGTGATCCAGATAAGGTAGTGCGTACTTTCTCATCAAATTCAGGCTCGTATACCTCCAATGAAGCTGGTAAATTTAAATCGGGCAACTGAAACAGTTTTAAATTTCCTTTACCACTTACTTCAACTTTTGCCTGTAAAGATTCAGAAGCGTTCAAAGCCGTTTTGCTACTAGTTACAGAAAAATCGAAATTACCAACGGCTCCACTAAAATTAACGGGTTTCCCTTTTTCAGGTAAAGGTTTTACATTAATGGTTCGTTTCCCTGCTGAAACCGTTTTGTTAGTCTGAGAGTAAATCCGACCTCCAAAGAAATCTCGCTTGTTTGACGGCACATCTACGGTAACATCTAATGAAAGGGGTTCTATTTCTAATTTCCCAGATTTTTGAGGGTAGAGTACTACTCTCTTTAATATCACATACCTATAAGGCTTTCCTTTATAAGTTCCGTTTTCAGCAACTGGCCTGGAAACGGGAATATCTTGGCTCCAAAAATTATTGTATTTAGGATTATCTAACGGTTGATAGTTAGAAACGCTAATAGATGGACTCACATAAAGTTTGTAAACCACACTTAAACCTTCGTTTAGGTATGGGTCCGTTTTAGAAACCTCGGCAACAAGATGTAAGCTTTCATCAGCCACATCGTCTGCGGTCATTTGATCACTTGGCTTGTCTACCGCAGCTGTAATTTCTACCTTTTTTGGAAATGATTTAAAAGTTTTTCCATCAATTACAATAGATGCCTGTTTAATGGTAACATTGCCCCTAGTGGTAGGAGCTAAGGTGTATGAATAGGTTTTAGAATAACTACGCACGCCATTTATCCATGAAGAACTTATGGATTGTGATGGTCCCATTAATACCCGGAAGCCTTGAAAATCTGGTGGGTTAAAATTATCACCATCTTTATTCATGGTAAAATCTACCCGTAACCTCTCGTTCATACCCAGTTTTTCTTTACTGAGTTTCATTTCAAAGGTTATGGCTGCATCATCTTGCGCGTTCACCGAAAAAACAACGAGCATTATGGAAAATAATGCTAAAAGAATTCTATGTATACTGGTTTTTACCAATCTTTTTCGTTTTTAACCTTAACACCTTTTACTTTCTGGGCGTCTATTTTTTCTTGTACTTTTTTCTCTTCGTTCTGCATTGCTTCTAGAAGATTCTGTACCTGTTGTTTACTTAATTGATTTGGACGAGGCTGTTGCTGTTGTTCTTGAGGTTTGTCACCTTCTTCAGGCTGTTTTTTCTGCTCTTCCTTTTCATCGCCTTCACCCTCTTTGTTCTCGTCTTTTTGTTCTTCGTTTTTATCGCCTTCGTCTCCCTTGTCTCCTTCGTCTTTTTTATCTTGGTCTTGGTTCTCTTCTTTGTTGTCGCCGTCTTTTTTGTCCTCGTTTTCGTCTTTGTTATCCTCGTTTTTATCTTCTTGATCCTTGTTATCTTGGTTTTGGTCGTTCTGCTCTTGTTCTTTTTCGAGCATTTTTTTGGCTAAAGCTAGATTGTAACGGGTTTCCTCGTCTTTTGGGTCATTACGAAGGGCTTCTTTATAGGCTTCTACTGCTTTTTGATAGTCTTTTCTTTTCATGAACACGTTGCCCATGTTGTGATAGGCACGGTGCTTATCAGCTTTATCAGTTGCCAATTCACCAGCTTGTTTGTAACGCCCAAAAGCCTCGCTATAGGTTTCTTTCGCGTAATATGCATTAGCTAGATTATAGGGTGCCGCAGAATTTTCATCACTCTTGGCTATAGCCTTTCTATAATCTACCTCGGCATCTATAAAATTATCTTCGGAAAGTTCTTTATTAGCTTCCCAGGTTAGATTTTTTGATTCATTAAGCGCTTGTTCGCGCTCTTTTTCTTCTTCTTGCGCAAAAGAAACAAAACCGATAAAAAACAATATGAAAACAATATTTCTCATTTATTCTATTTCTTTTTCGTTGAATAAATTCAGCTTTTTAAGCCATTTTGTTCGCTTATCAAGAACAAAGATATCTAAAAGTAAAAACAACAAGCCAATACCTAGAAACCATTGAAATTGGTCTTTGAATTCGGCGAATTGCTTCGCTTCAAACTCTTTTTTGTCCATTTGCTGAAGCAGTTCTTTAATACGTTCTACAGCAGCTTCTGTATTGGATCCGTCTATATATTCACCATTGCCATCATCTGCAATGTCTATAAGTACATCTTCGTTCAGTTTGGTAATAACTACCTCACCTTGAGAATCCTTCTTAAGACTTTCTACAACACCATTTCTTTTAATTGGAATAGGAGCGCCTTTTGGTTTACCAACCCCAATAGTAAAAATCTGAATACCTTCTTCTAAGGCCTTCTCCACCGCATCCTTGGTGTCACCTTCTGAGTGATCTTCTCCATCTGAAATGATAAAAAGCACGCGATTGGTCTGCTCTTCGTCATTGTAATAAGTGGTAGCCAAATTAATAGCCTCGTTGATAGCTGTTCCTTGTGAGGTGAGCATATCTGTATTCATGCTTTGTAAGAACATTTTGGCAGCACCATAATCTGTGGTAATGGGCAATTGCGGAAATGCTTGTCCTGCATAAGCTATAATACCAATACGGTCACTTGCCAATTGGTTTATGATTTCTGAAACTAGACGTTTTGCCTTCTCCAAACGGTTTGGCGCAATATCTTCTGCCAACATACTCTTAGAAACATCTACCGCAAAAACAACATCTACACCTTCACGTTTTACCGTCTCTAATTTTGTTCCAATTTTTGGGTTTACCAATCCTAGGGTAAGAAAAGTAATTCCCAATAGAAAGAACAAGAGTTTTAGACTAGATTTAAAATTGGATTTGTCCGGTGACAGCCTTCTTAAAAGGGAAGTCTCGGCAAATTTCTTCTGTGTCCGCTTTTTCCAAATCTGCAAAAGTGCGA
This sequence comes from Zobellia barbeyronii, assembly GCF_018603515.1. Lineage (GTDB taxonomy): Bacteria > Bacteroidota > Bacteroidia > Flavobacteriales > Flavobacteriaceae > Zobellia > Zobellia barbeyronii. The sequence continues at coordinate 645,373 of NZ_JACATN010000001.1, read as the reverse complement.
ACAAGACGATGATGACCGGTATAATGGCCAGTAAATAGAAATATATTTTTTCGTCTAATTGAATCATTCTGCTTTGTTCGTAGTTTGAAGCTAATACAAGTTTATTAAATACTGCGCTAAAAGTTTCTTAAATAAAACTTCTGAAAATGGTATTTCTCAGGAGCCATTCCAATAAAAGTAAGGCACCGGCCAAAAGTACCCATGACCTAAACTTTTCTTCGTATTTATAATATTTAAATTCCTCTATTTCTGTTTTCTCTAGCTTGTTTATTTCGTCGTAAATAGCCTCTAACTTTTCATTATCAGTAGCTCTAAAAAATTTACCTCCCGTAGATTTTGCAATATCTTTTAAAAGGTCTTCGTCAATTTCAACTTGGCGCATACCGTATCTGAAAGACCCATCACTGTTATAAGCAACCGGAGAAAGCGCGTTACCATTGGTCCCTAGTCCTATAGTATATGTTTTAATGCCATATTCAATAGCTAAGTCTGCTGCAGTTTGTGGTTCTATAAATCCGGAATTGTTAACACCGTCCGTCAATAGAATAATAATTTTACTAGATGCTTTGCTCTCTTTTAGGCGGTTTACAGAAGTAGCCAAGCCCATTCCTATAGCGGTACCATCGTTTAATTGCCCATAGGTGATATCGCGCAGTGCCCGTAGAACAATTGCCTTGTCACTAGTTATAGGCGTTTTGGTATAAGCTTCGCCTGCATAAGCCACCAAACCAATCCGGTCATTGGGGCGTTCTTTAATAAATTCAGCAGCAACTTCTTTTAAGGCAGACAAACGATTAGGTTTTAAATCCCTTGCCAACATACTGGAAGAAACATCAATGGCCATAACAATGTCTATACCCTTGGTAGTTTTTGTTTTGGTTGAAATATCTTCAGTCTGAGGTCTCGCAATGGCAACTATAATAGCAGTAAGAGCCAATAAACGCAGCAAAAATAATAATGGCTTCAATTTTGGGAGAAAACCAGTATTCGTTAAGCCTTTAATCGTAGGTATCTTTAAAGAAGCTACCTGCTCTTTACGCTTGTAGAAGTACCATAGCACGGCCAGAGGAAGCAATAATAGCAACCAAAAAAATTCCGGATTTGCGAATGATATATTATCCAACATCTATAATTCTGTTTTTACTTCTACTGAACCTAATATTCTATCTGCTATTTCTTGTGCGTAGGTGTCGCCTTCTAGCCAATTTATAATGATTTGCTGTTGAAGCCCTTTTGCACCGAATAGTAAAATACTGTATTTGCCATCCACTAATTCCTTAGATCCTGGAACAGGAAAGTCGCCACTACCAAAAACTTTGATTCCTTTCACGCCTGTAACGGTAGTAAATTCTTCTTGTTTGGTTATAATATTCTTTGCCCCTTGTTTTTCTAAATTCTCAATGAAAGCTTCAATGGATTTGTTAAACTCGGGCTCTACTTCTTGTGTTAAGGTAGTTGAAGTGGTGCCTACACTGAAAAAACCTTTTTCGCTTCTGTACATAAACATCTGCAGGTCTTTAATGTTGGCTTTCATCTCTGGCGTAAGCTTTGTTTCTTGCCTTTTAAGAACATGTGGAGTTTCTAAGCTTATTGGCGGATAACCATAAGAGCTAGACACCCAGTCTCCTTCTAAAAGTTGTTTTGAAGGATGGCGCATAATAGTGTCTTTTACGTACGTAAAGCCATAATATGAAGTGGCTACTGCAGCGGCGATTAAAAGTGCCCCAAGAAAAGCAACACTTGCATAAATAATCTTTTTCTTTTGTTGTTTTTTTTCGAGCTCTTCTTTGTATTCCTCTTGCTCCATTAATTCTTCTACGGTAGGTTCCGGAAGGGCTTCGTGGGTTTTGTGAACGATTTGCTCAATGGATTGACGATCATTTTCGGCGACTGAAGTATCCGGTTTTGATTTTGCAAATTTGACTAAATCCGCTGTTTGAAGAATACGTTTGAACTGTTGCAGGGTCTCGTCGTCTATTTTTAACTCTCCGGCATCCCGCAGCAATTCTAACTTAGTGATTAATTCATCAGTTGTACTTTCTAAAGCCGATACATTTACGTCCTCTTCTAAATATGAGCGAACAATGTCTGTTAGTTCTGAATAATATTCCTTGTATTCGTCTTGAATAAGATATTTAGATTTTTCAAGATTTTTAAGTTCTAACAAGGCACGGTCATAAGGTGGTAAAAGCGCCACTTTTTCTTCTTCTGATAATGGTTTTTTCCTAAAGAAGAACCAATAGACTATTCCTCCTATAACAAGGATGCCAAGAAGTATGAATAAAATAATTTTCCACAGCCTGGAGTTACTTTTTTCTACCTCCATTAACGGTTTAATGTCGTACATTTTTTGCGCCAAGGTGTCTACGGCAATGTTCGCAACATTAATTACTCGGGTGGAATCGGTTAAAAACCCTTCTCCATTTATCTCTATACGCTGCGCTGGTAATTTGTACGAACCGGAATCAAATTGGGTAAGGGCGTAGATTTTCTGAAGGGTCATACGGTCGTTCTTGCGAGTCGTATCCGTAGCGAAAGCTTCTACCGTTTCTAATGGTGAAAAAGTTTGCCCCTCAGGAAAAATAACCTGTGCGGTAGTATCTGCCTCAACGGTTACCGTAAATTGTATCTGCTCTCCTATTTTTATAGAGGTAGTATCAACCTTGGTAATTACTTTGGGCGTGGTTTGTGAAAAACCGGAAAACCCTATAAATAAAACGCAAAGTAAAACACATCGCTTTAAAAGCGATGTTTCGTTGTTATTATAGTAGTTTGTAAAGTATATATTTAGCATTAACCTCGTCGCTTAAAATAGCCCAATAATTTTTTAACATAACTCTCATCTACCCTGCAGCTTAGTGTGCCACAGCCAGATTTGGTAAACGTTTCTTTAAAATAATCTACACGTTGTTGGTAGTATTTACTGTATGCCATTCGTACACTTTTTGACTGTGTATTTACTAGGCTTACTTTGCCGGTTTCCGCATCCTGCATCTGAACCATTCCTAGATTAGGAATGCTCTCTTCGCGTTCATCGTATATTCTAATTCCCGTAACATCATGCTTGTTGCCTGAAATCTTCAAAGTTTTCTCGTAGTCTTCGTCAATAAAATCGGATAGCACAAAAACTATTGCTTTCTTCTTCATTACGCTACTTAGAAACTTTAAGGCTTCACCAAGATTGGTTTTGTTACTTTTTGGTTTGTATTCCAGTAACTCTCGGATAATACGTAGAACATGACTTTTTCCTTTTTTAGGGGGAATGTAAAGCTCAATCTGATCAGAGAAAAGAATTAGGCCCGCTTTATCATTATTCTGTAAAGCAGAAAAGGCCAAAGTGGCCGATACTTCTGTAATTATATCTTTTTTAAACTGATTGGTGGTCCCAAAATGTTCTGAGCCACTCACGTCTACCATGAGCATCATGGTAAGCTCACGTTCTTCTTCAAAAACCTTTATATAGGGTTCATTGTAGCGTGCAGTAACGTTCCAATCTATAGTACGGACATCATCGCCAAATTGATATTGGCGTACCTCACTAAAGGTCATACCACGACCTTTAAAAGTGGAGTGGTATTCTCCGCCAAATATATGATCGGATAGACGGCGCGTCTTAATCTCGATCTTCCGTACTTTTTTAAGTAGTTCTTTAGTATCCATTTCTCAGCAAACAGTTTTTGGCAAGCAGTTTTCAATGGTAGTAAAGAAAAGTCTATTACTACCTAAAGCATCTGCCAACCGCTTACCTTTTAAGGTACCTCGATCTCGTTAACAATCTTATTAATGATTTCTTCGGAAGTAATATTTTCAGCTTCAGCCTCATATGTAATACCTATTCTATGGCGTAATACATCATGAACTATAGCTCTTACATCTTCAGGAACAACGTAACCTCGTCTCTTAATGAAGGCATAACATTTTGCTGCGATGCCTAGGTTAATACTACCCCTTGGCGACGCACCAAAGCTAATTAGTGGCTTTAACTCTTCAAGGTTATATTTCTCAGGGTAACGAGTGGCAAAAACGATGTCAAGAATGTATTTCTCTATCTTTTCGTCCATATATACCTCACGAACAGCCTTCTGTGCACTTAATATTTGCTCTATACTTACTACCGCATTCACAGTTTCGTAAGATCCTGCTAGATTTTGGCGCATTATTAATTGCTCTTCGTTCAATTTAGGATAGTCAATAACGGTCTTTAGCATAAAACGGTCAACCTGCGCTTCTGGTAACGGGTACGTTCCTTCTTGCTCAACTGGGTTTTGCGTTGCCATTACCAAAAACGGCTTATCTAGAACAAAAGTTTCATCACCAATGGTTACTTGCTTTTCCTGCATGGCCTCCAAAAGAGCTGATTGCACTTTGGCCGGAGCACGGTTAATCTCATCTGCAAGCACGAAATTGGCGAAAATTGGACCTTTCTTTATAGAAAAGTCATTCTCTTTCATGTTGTAGATTAAAGTACCGGTAACATCCGCAGGTAAAAGGTCAGGAGTAAACTGAATTCTACTAAAGCTTCCTTTTACGGCTTTAGACAGTGTGTTAATGGCCAATGTTTTTGCTAGACCAGGTACACCTTCTAGTAAAATGTGACCTTGACCAAGTAAACCAATGAGTAATCTTTCAACCATATGTCTTTGGCCGACGATTACTTTGTTCATTTCCAATATCAATAGGTCGATAAAAGCACTCTCTCGTGCAATTTTCTCGTTAACCGCATTAATATCTACCGTAGTATTTTCTTCCATATATCGTTACAAATTTTGGTTTGGGCCCACTCTTTTTTAACAGACATGCAAATTGAAAATTTATTAGCTGCTTCGCTGTTAACGATTGGTTAAAAAAAATAGAGAACCCCTCTTTTTATGAAGTTTTTAAGGGATTTCTTTTTAATTTAACGGCTCTATGCAAAAGAACACTTTTTATTCCAGAGTTATAGCAGGAACTATGACTTGGGGCAGTTGGGGAAAAGGTTTTTCCAAATCTAGTATAACTGAACTGATGAGCCACTGCGTGGATGAGGGCATTACTACCTTTGATCACGCTGATATTTATGGGGGTTACACCACGGAAGAAGATTTTGGGAATGCGTTTAAAGACAGTAATATTTCTCGTGAATCTGTTCAGTTTATTTCTAAATGTGGTATTCAAATGGCTGCCGAAGCTAGAAAAAACCATGTAAAACATTATAACTACGATACAGATTACATCATTTGGTCTGCTGAACAATCGCTCAAAAAACTCAAAACTGAATATTTAGATATGCTTTTGTTGCATAGGCCTAGCCCATTAATGAAGCCAGATGCTATAGCAGAGGCAATAACTAAGTTGAAAGATCAAGGTAAAATTAAAAGCTTTGGAGTTTCTAACTTTTTACCCTCCCAAATTGCGCTTATAGAGACTGTTATAGCCATTGAAGGTAATCAAGTGGAATTTTCCTTGACCCAGAATGGAGTAATGAACGATGGCACGTTAGACGATGCATTGGCAAACAAGAGAATGGCAATGTCCTATAGTCCGCTTGGATCTTATTTTAGGAAAGATGATGAGGTTTCACAACGTATAAAAAAAGCTATCAAGCCTATGTTAGAGAAATATGAAGCTACTGAAGATCAATTACTGTTAGCTTGGGCAATGAAGCACCCTTCTGGGATATTTCCGGTTGTAGGTACAGCTACCAAATCACGTTTGTCCGCAGCGATGGACGCAACAAAAATAGAAATAGAACAAACCGATTGGTTTATTTTATTAGAAGCAGCTAACGGCCAGGAGGTTGCGTAAATATAAAGTTATGAGTAAGACGGTTTTAATAACAGGAGCAACTAGTGGAATTGGTCGTGCAACGGCTATTCTTTTTGCTGTTCAGGGCTTTAAATTAGTGCTCTGTGGAAGAAGACAGGAGCGCCTTGATGCGCTTCAATCTGAGTTGAGTAAACAATGCGAAGTTCACACCCTAAATTTTGACGTGCGGGATAAAGATGCCGTATTTAAAGAGATAGGTTCTTTACCTGAAAATTTCGCTCAGATAGATGTTTTAATCAATAATGCCGGTAATGCACATGGTCTAGATCCTATTGATAAGGGTAGTGTAGATGATTGGGATGCTATGCTGGATATTAATGTGAAGGGTTTACTTTATGTTTCCAAAGCGATAATACCTAATATGGTTGAGAAAAAGTCCGGTCACATTATAAATATTGGGTCAACAGCCGGTAAAGAGGTTTATCCTAACGGAAATGTGTATTGCGCGAGTAAACATGCTGTTGATGCACTGACTAAAGGAATGCGAATGGACCTTAACCCTTATGGGATTAAGGTGGGCGGTATTAATCCTGGTGCTGTAGAAACCGAGTTTAGTAATGTACGGTTTAAAGGGGATGATAGTAAAGCTGATTCAGTCTACGATGGATTTGAACCGTTAAAGCCAGAAGATCTTGCCGAAATTATTCACTTTGTAGTAACGAGACCTTATCATGTAAATATTGCCGATTTAATAGTTATGCCAACTGCACAAGCCTCTGCAACATTATTGAATAGGTCGTTATGATTAATAAACGCCTTCTTGTAAAAAACCTGTTAGCTCATAATGACGAGAATAGTTTTTATGATAAGAAGCGTTTTATAACCATTGGAGAAAAAGAAGGTAAAGCCAAATTTCTAAAGCATGTTTGTGCCTTGGCCAATAGTAATCCTCAAAATAATTCTTTCATTGTTATTGGGGTAGAGGATGAGGACAATAAAATAGTAGGAGTAGATTTTTTTGATGATAGTAAGATTCAAAACTTGGTCAATGCCTATTTAGATAACCCACCTTTAATCTCATACGAAAACATACCATTTCCTAATTTGCGAGAAGGTAAAGTTGTAGGATTGGTTACTATAAGGTCTAGCGAAAAGGTGTGCGCCCTTCGTAAAAATATCTGGAAGTATTACGGCGGTATGGTTTTCTTTAGAGAAGGAAGTATTAGTATGCCAAAAGCTTACGGTGTAGAGCTTCAGGATATAAATTCTGAGACTGTTGCTACCATAGAACAACATGCTCGTAATAATATTGAACTTACATTAGACGGTGTAATCGATTTTATCAATAACCGACACAAAAACTTAAATAGCGATTATAAAGTTTTCAAAGAGCAATTTGTGGTCTGCTGGGCGGGAAACAAGAAAAAGGTTAAGGATAATATCTTTTTTTCTAGAGTAGATATTGAGTTGATTAATGAGCAGGTGAAGCTTTTTTATTCGGCTTTAGATGAAATCAGTATTTCTTATGATGAGCATTCTTTCACGATGATAGAATACGTTCAGTTGGGCCTAGGCTCTAAGCAAAGGTATTTTCAGTTGGAAAAAGTAGTCATTAATTTTTTTGATAATGGGACTTATAAAATAGAAAGTGACCTAATTTTTGAACCACCTAGGTACAGTAAGAAAAATCTATTACATATTTGGAATGCCAACAACGCTCTTTTGGATAAAATCCAGAAGGGTGTAGATATAAAATCGTCCGAAAAAGTAGATTTAAAATATTTACCCGACAGCTATTTAATTTGTTACCTAAACGGCTTTGAAGAAGCCAAAGAACAGATGGAAATGGCCCGCGGCGTATTAAGAGATAACTACCCAAAAATATATTTAGGCATAAAGGAATCCCTACGAATTATAAGAAAAGTAAGGTACAATTAACAAAGTTGCTTAATTGTTAAATACAGCATCATGATCTGGTAAGGAAGGAATTGCTCCGTAACCAGTAGTCGTAATTGCTCCTGCTCTATTAGCAATCGTAACCATATCAATCAATTGGTCATAATTTTTTAGAATAAGGTGTGGATCCCCAATGTTAGCTATTTGATATAATAAACAACCAATAAAAGCATCACCAGCTCCCGTAGTATCTACTGGAGCAACTTGTATACTCTTTACAGTCGTTTTTTTGTTTAATGTACTGACCAGCGTACCTTCGCTACCTAAGGTAACACAAATGATAGGGCAACCTAGTTCGTGCACAATATTACAGGCCTTTTCAATATCCTGTTCTCCTGTAATAAGTTGAATTTCCTCATTACTAAACTTGCATAAATGGGATTTTCCAATGAACTTCAAACTCTTTTTAATAAAGCATTCTTCCTCTCCTCTCCAAAGATCTTCTCTAAAGTTGGGGTCAAAGCTGATAAAAGCATCTTGTGTTATGGCATCAAATATATAACGGTCATAAGCTTCTTCTAATCCACCGCCTAAAAACCCTGTTGCAGCACCAAAATGTACGATGTTGCCTTTCAGCTGTTTTTTTAGTTTAGAATCATATTTCAATTTTTTATCCGCACCTCTACTGAATACAAAATCGCGTTCGCCATCTTCTGCCAATGACACAAATGCCATAGTGGTGAAGGTTTTGGAGCGTTGTGCAAGTGATATATCAACTCTGTTATCCTTAAGAACATTCAATAAAAATGTCCCGAAAGGATCATTTCCTACGGCACCTATAAACTGACCTTTACCGCCTAATTTGGAAATAGCACAAGCCACATTAGCAGGTGCGCCACCGGCCTTTTTAGTAAATTCTTTAGCTTTAGAAAGGTCGTTACCTTGCTTGATGGCAACAAAATCTATAAGTAACTCTCCTATGCAGTATATGGTTTTCATTGTTTGGATATAATTGTTAGCTCTAAAGTAATCAAAATTGAATGCTTCGCAAGTATATTAAAGTATACGCGAAATTATGTTATTTATTCCATCAATTATAAAATGCCTTCTCCCTTCTTTGCCCATTTTCCAGAAATCCACTACCTTATTAAAAAATTTAAACGCCTTTAGAAATGGACCTATTCAACGAAATAAAAAAGAAACTAAGTCATGAGTTTATTGACATTATTGAATGGCTAGACAATACCAATGGAACTATTGTGCATCGTTTTGAACGGTATCAAAATGAAATAAAGAATAATGCGAAGCTGATAGTACGAGAAGGGCAAACCGCGGTTTTTATTAATGAAGGTCAATTAGCGGATGTTTTTAAGGCAGGCACGTACACTTTAAATACACAAAACCTTCCTATCCTTACTACGTTAAAAGGATGGAAGTATGGATTTGATAGTCCATTCAAGGCTGAGGTTTATTTTGTGAACACCCATTTATTTACGGATGAGAAATGGGGAACTAAAAATCCTGTGATTTTAAGTGATGAGCGTTTTGGATTAGTAGAGATACGCGCTTTTGGTACCTATAGTTTTAGAATAAATGACCCAGGAAAGTTTGTTGTAGATGTAGTAGGTACCGATGGTAATTTTACTAATTATGAAGTAAACGAACATCTTAAAAGTTTAATAGTTACACGTTTTACGGATACGGTTGGTGAGGCAAATCTCCCAATTGAACTGTATGCTGCAAATACAAGTGAGCTTTCGGAAACGTGCACCGAGGTAATGCAACCAGAATTTGGAAGAGTAGGTATAGAGTTGGAGCGTTTTTATATCGAAAACGTATCAATGCCTGAAGAACTCAAAAAAGAAATTTTTGAATACAGTAGGCTGGACAAGTTGGATATGGTAAAACTTTCGCAATTTAAAGCGGCCAAAGCAATGGAAGCTGCCGCTAAAAATGAAGGAGGTACTGCAGGTGCTGGCATGGGCATGGGCATGGGTTTTGTGCTTGCGCAGCAAATGGGTAATATGATGAATCCCCAAGGCGGTCAACAGCCTTTTGGAGGTCAAGCGCCATCTGCTGGCGGGCCACCACCAATGCCGGTTCAAGTGCAATATTACTATTCGGCAAGCGGTAAACAGAACGGACCGGTTCCTTTCGATAAATTAAAAGAACTTTTTGCCAGCAGGACCATTAATCGCGATTCTTTAGTTTGGAAACAAGGAATGCAAAATTGGATAGCCTTAAAAGAGGTAGAAGAATTAAAATCCTTTTTAGGAGGAAACACACCACCACCATTACCAATCTAATTTTTAAATCGTTTTTGTCTCGTGATGAATACACTTTGTGTAGAAATTGAGATACGCTGATTAATGGAAGAAGAAACAAAACAATCTGAACATAAAAAGGCATGTGCTAATTGTGGTGCGGAGTTAAAATTCAAACCAGGTTCACATCAACTTAAATGTGAATATTGTGGTTACGAAGAATTTATAGAACAGGCCAAAAGCAGTTTTGAGGAGCTGGAGCTTCAGCACTATCTTAAAGTGGTGGGCGAGAATGTGTATACAGAAACTATTGACATTCTGCATTGCAAGAATTGTGGTGCGAACCAGCATGTGGGAGAAAATTATAAATCGCTGGATTGTATCTATTGTAGTGAGCCCTTAATTCTTGAAGATGTTGAAAGAGAGGGGTGGATCGTACCCGGGGCGCTCGTTCCCTTTCAAATTGATGCGCAAAAGGCCAAAGCCACTTTCAAAACATGGGTGGGTGGAATTTGGTTTGCACCTAATAAATTGAAAAGGGCTGCTCTTGATCCTGAGGGTTTGCACGGATTATACCTTCCCTATTGGACCTTTGATGCTAATTTAAATGCGAAGTATAAAGGGCAAAGAGGTGACTATTATTACGAAACAGAACGGGTACGCACAAAAAACGGTACACAGACGCGTCAAGTTAGGAAAACACGGTGGTCATCTACATCAGGTGTAGTAAATGGTTTTGTAGATGATATTCTTATTAATGCATCCGAAAAGAAACGCAGAGATATTCCTGCTAAGATTGCATTTTGGAATGTGAAGGAGTTGGTTCCTTTCAACTCAAAATATTTATCGGGCTTTGTAACTGAAAAATATACCGTTTCTTTAAAAGAGGGGCATCACTCTTCATTTCAAAAAGCCAAGCAAGTAGCCAATGGCTGGATTAGAAAGGATATTGGGGGAGATACCCAAAGAATTTCTCAGGCAGATATTAAACTAGCGGATGAAACTTTCAAGCATATTTTGCTTCCAGTATATATTAGTTCTTATCGGTATAATAATAAAGAATACAACTTCTACATTAATGGACAAACAGGTGAGTTGAGCGGTACAAGACCGTATTCTTTTTGGAAAATATTCTTTTTGGTACTTTTTATCATTGCTATCCTTGGGATAATTGCGATTTTTGCACAATGAGAACATTGGTAATAGGTGATATCCATTCTGGTTTAGAGGGATTGAAACAGGTACTTGAAAGAGGACAAGTAACCACAGAAGACCAGCTTATTTTTTTAGGCGATTATGTAGATGGTTGGAGTCAGGCAGTTGAAACCATTGACTTCTTGATTGCATTAAAGAGTAGACACAATTGCAGGTTTATTAGGGGAAACCATGATGAGCTTTGCTTAGAGTGGTTGCGAGACGGCAAAGATAATCCGCTTTGGTTGCAACACGGTGGTGGTGCTACATTGGCTTCTTATGAAAATGCAGACAAAAAAACAAAAGAGAATCATATCCACTTTTATGAAAGTCTTGAAAATTACTACTTAGATACTGAGAAAAGGTTGTTTTTACATGCCGGGTTTACCAATCTAAAAGGTGTGGAGCATGAATATTTTAAGCAAACTTTTTATTGGGACCGTACACTGTGGGAATTGGCAAGGTCTTTAAATCCAGACCTCGAAACAAATGATGCACATTACCCAAAGCGATTAACGCATTACAAGGAGGTTTTTATTGGTCATACGCCTATTTCAAAAACAGGTATTGCTGTACCTAAGTTAGCAGCCAATGTGTGGAATGTAGATACAGGAGCGGCATTTAAAGGGCCACTTTCTATGTTAGACGTTGATACAAAGAAGGTTTGGCAGAGTGACCCAGTAAACACATTGTACCCAAACGAACCGGGTAGAAATTGAAAAAAGCCATTTTATTTTTATATTTTCACTAGATAATTAACGATCTTTACAAAAAACAGGAATATGTCCCAAAAGAACATCAGATTAGAGGTAATGCAGGCTATTGAGCCGCAGGTGGATGGATTTATGGATTCTTTTTTAATTAAACCAGAGGACATCTGGCAACCAACTGATTTTTTACCTGATTCAGAAAGTGATGGTTTTTTAGAAGCGGTAAAAGAACTTAGGGGAGAAGCAAAAGAATTAGGTTACGATTTTTGGGTAACCATGGTAGCGGATACTATTACAGAAGAAGCTTTGCCAACTTACGAATCTTGGCTTATGGACGTTGAGGGAATTGACCAACACGGACCAAACAAGACAAACGGATGGTCTAAATGGGTTAGAGCATGGACTGCCGAGGAAAATCGTCATGGAGATGTACTAAATAAATATTTGTATTTATCTGGAAGGGTAAATATGCGTGAAATAGAAATTACTACTCAGCACTTAATATCAGATGGTTTTGATATTGGTACGGATAGAGATCCTTATAAAAACTTTGTATACACTTCATTTCAAGAATTGGCTACCAATATTTCTCATAAGAGAGTTGGCCAAATGGCAAAGAAGAAAGGAAATGTTTTATTGGGTAAAATGTGTACAATTATTGCTGGTGATGAAATGCGTCACCACCTGGCATATAGAGAATTTGTGAAAACAATTTTTGGTGAAGACCCATCTGGTATGATGTTGGCCTTTGCAGATATGATGAAGAAGAAAATTGTTATGCCAGCGCACTTTTTAAGAGAGTCTGGTGGAACTATTGGTACTGCTTTTGAGAACTTTTCTAACTGTGCACAACGCTTAGGTGTTTATACAGCACAGGATTATGTAGAAATTCTTAGAAAACTAAATGCTTATTGGGAATTGGACAACGTAAGAAGTCTTTCTGATGAAGCAGAAAAAGCACGTGATTATCTAATTAAGCTTCCTGCTAGATTAGAGCGTATTTCTGAGAGAATGAAATTCCCAGAAGATGACTATAAATTTAAATGGGTAGATGCCAACGGTATGGTGTAAGCTAAAATCCTTTTAAGCATTTAATAAAACTAAAAAAATCCGGTTCATTTATGAACCGGATTTTTTTTGCTTAAGTAGGTAAATTCTTTTTTATAGGTCAAGTAGCGGACTTGGGATTCGTTACTTGTTTCGGTTAAGTTCAAGAGTAGATTTGGGATCAAGACTATCACTTAATTACACTGTAAACTTACGGTGGTTTTATTGTTCATCTAAATTATTGTTGTGAACTCATCCAACTCTGTTGTGAAAAATATAAGGTGTTCAATTTAGTCGATGAACAGCATATGTCCACAAAAAAACCCTCCGTTGAGGGAGGGTTTGTAAGAATAGCAAAAGTTGAAAATTATAACTTTCCGTGGTCATGTTCATCTTGCCATTTGGCAAGTTCGGCCCATTTGCCTTCGTAGCACATTTTAGATTGCATTGGCCACGATGCAGGATCGTGAATTTTATAACGGTCGCCTCCGCCTTTTAGAACTTCTTGACATTTAGCTACTGAGGTTTCCGATAAAGCTTTCCAGGTTTTAACACCTGCTGCTTGAAAGAGACCTTCAATTTTAGGGCCTATACCTTCAACAACCTTTAGATCATTTTCTTTTACGGTCTTGCCAATCGCTAATTTCGCCGCCGCAGCGTCAAACGGAATAGCAACAGGCTCAGGAGCCATTGCTATAGGTGCCGCTACTGCTGCTGCCGTTGCTCCTAATGAGGAAGAAACACTTGGTGTTTCGGGCATTGTTAACAGTTTTTGATTGCAAGCCTCAAGATCGGCCTTCAATTTAGAATTCTTATCGTGGCAACGTTTTAAATCCTCTGAGTTGTCTATTACTTTAGTGCTTCCTTTGCCAATAAGATAGCCTAGAATACCACAAATTACACCTACAAGAAGAGGGATTAACCAGCACCAAATGTTTATATTTCCTGATTCCATTTTAATTCAATTTTAGTTTGTTGATTATTTAATAGTAATTACGGTCCTTCTATTCTTGGCCCTACCCTCATCAGTAGCATTACTGGCAATTGGGTCTTTGGGTCCTTTAGAGTCTGTTTTTATTTTTTTATCTGCAATACCGTTCTGCATCAGATATGCTTTTGCAAAATCGGCTCTTTCTTGTCCAAGTCTCATATTGGTTTTTCTGCTACCTTGACTATCGGTATAACCTACTACTTGACATTTTGCGTTTTCCAGTTTATCAAGATAATGAGTTATATCCGCTATTTTCTGACGTTGAGCTGCAGAAGGGTTTATAGAGGCTTCTGCAGTATCGAAGTATAGAATTAGAGGGTCTCCTGTAATTTTGTCGTAAAGAGCCTTTAATTGGTCTTCAGCATCAGCAGAAGCTTCTTCTATAGCATAGCCTACAGGGCCACGGTATATGTTTTTGTCCGGAACCATGTCATCAACCAATTTTCCGCTAGTATTAATTTGCGAAGATGGAATTTCCTGTGAAACAAAATAGTTCTTTACAGAATTTGCTCTAGCAAGACCTAAATTAGGAAAGGCTGAATTATTTTCTTCATCACTGGTATAATATCCGGTGATGTTAAAAACCTTGTTTTCGTTGTTGGTTAAATGATTTTTTAGACCAGGTAATATTCCTTTTCTAACGTTTTCTGAAACAGGTTCCAGATAATTAGATGAAGACGTGTTAAAGTTAAAATTGTCTTCTGTGGAATAGGCAAAATCACCGTCACCCAAAGCAAAAGGGTAGGATGTAATTTTAGGTGCAACCGGTGCCGGAGCAACCTGTTCTTTTGGATCTTCTTTTTGTGTAACTGCCGTTCCGCAATAACTACAACAAGAAAAATAAAAATAGGTTCCTACTATAATGGTAATGATAATACCAAGTAGGTAAAGGGTGGTGTTTTTCATTGTTAATGGGTTAAGTGTTTAGACTACAATGTATTAAAAAAAACATAACTAGTACTAAATCTACTAAATTAATAAGTAAAGTACTACAATTATATTTTTAGGTTTAAACGCTGTAATTATATTAAAGTTGTGTTAAAGGAGTATATCAATTTTCTAACCCTTATAAAGTAAAATTGTATAGTACTTGTAATGAGAGAGTTAGTTACTTGGGGCTGAAAATTAGTGGTTATTCCCTCTAGAAGTCTATTGGGTTGATATTTAGCTATTAAGGCTGAAAAAAATATTTTGGTGTAATGCCGATTATACATGAAAACGGACTAGTTATGTGAAAATACGATGGGCTTACACATAATCGTTTTTTGTCTTAACCGAAGTTGAATACATTTATAAAACTAAACTGAGAACCCTAAAAAGACATGAGTTATGAAAACTGAAATACTAAAGGTAGTCACCTTTTTATGCATGTTTATTGTCTTGGGCATGCAGACGCTACTTCAAGGAAGTTGGAGGGTTAATGAGACAGAATCTATAAGAGGAGATCATAGTAATTAATTTAATCTCCGTTACTAAAAGTAATAGTAATACGTTCTTTAAATAGTTATTTGAGTTAGTGTTTTAAAAACCCGCCAATTTTTCGTTTGTCTATTCGGGGGAAGGACAAGTGATTAAAGGCGGGTTTTCAAATTTAAAAAATTCTTAAGTCTTATAGGTCAAATTTTATACCTTGAGCTAAAGGAAGTTCTGTTGTGTAGTTTATGGTATTGGTTTGTCTGCGCATATATACTTTCCATGCATCTGAACCAGATTCACGACCGCCGCCGGTTTCTTTCTCACCACCAAAAGCTCCGCCAATTTCTGCGCCTGATGTTCCTATGTTTACATTGGCAATACCACAATCACTTCCTGCAACGGATAAAAAATGTTCTGCTTCTCTAAGGTTGTTGGTCATTATGGCCGAAGACAGTCCTTGTGCCACTCCATTTTGTGCTTCAATAGCATTTTCAACAGTTCCTGAATATTTTAAAAGATAAAGTACAGGTGCAAAAGTTTCATGCTGCACGATTTTATAATCTGCCTTAGCTTCTGCTATAGCAGGTTTTACGTAGCAACCACTTTCATAGCCTTCGCCTTCTAGAACACCTCCTTCTATAATTATTTTTCCGCCTTCATCCACAACTTTCGTAAGTGCGGTGTTATAAGAAGCTACGGCATCAGTATCTATTAAAGGACCAACATGATTGTTTTCATCTAAAGGATTACCAATTCTAAGTTGTTTGTACGCCTCCACTATGGCTGTTTTGACTTTATCATAAATGCTATCGTGAATAATTACCCTTCGGGTAGAAGTACAACGTTGCCCTGCTGTACCAACCGCACCAAAAACAGCGCCTATAACCGTCATTTTTATATCTGCATCTGGAGTTACAATAATGGCGTTGTTACCACCAAGTTCCAGTAAAGATTTACCTAACCTAGCAGCTACGGTCTGTGCTACATTTTTCCCCATACGTGTGGATCCAGTAGCTGATATCAAAGGAATACGACTATCTGAAGTCATTATTTCACCAATTTTGTAATCACCATTGATCAAACACGAAATACCTTCTGGTAAATTGTTGGCTTTAAAAACTTCCGCAGCAATGTTTTGGCAGGCAACACCACAAAGAGGTGTTTTTTCAGATGGTTTCCAAACACAGACATCGCCACAAATCCAAGCCAGCGCAGTATTCCATGCCCAAACGGCTACAGGAAAGTTAAAAGCAGATATAATACCAACTACTCCTAAAGAATGGTATTGTTCGTACATACGGTGACCAGGTCTTTCCGAATGCATAGTGAGACCGTGCAATTGTCTTGATAAACCTACTGCAAAATCGCAGATGTCTATCATTTCTTGAACCTCGCCCAAGCCTTCTTGGTAGCTTTTTCCCATTTCATAGGAAACCAGTTTGCCTAAAGCTTCTTTTTTCTCTCTTAATTTTTCTCCAAATTGGCGTACAATCTCACCACGTAGAGGGGCAGGCTTGGTTCGCCAAGTTTTGAAGGCCGCCGTTGCTGATTGCATTACCTTTTCATAATCCTCTTTTGTAGTAGCTTTTACTTTTGCAATTAATTCTCCGTCTACAGGTGAGTAGGATGAAATAATTTCACCAGAAATAAAATTTGAAGATCCTGTTGAGGTTCCGTTATTTATATCTTGAATCCCCAAATCTTTTAGAGCTTTATCAATACCGAATTGCGATGCTACTTTTGACATTTTATAACTTTTTTAGTGTGTATTGTTATATTTTTTATAAAGATACTTTTTCTAAACCAGAAAAAAGAGGTTTTGCCAGATGCATTAATTTGCAGTGGGTTCTTTAATATTGATATAATTTCTGTAATTGTGGTTAGCTAAATAAAATAAGGGCAATAGTAATTAATGCAGGCACTGTCTGTATGTAGAGTATTTTCTTTTCAACAGAAAAGGCACCGTATATTCCTGCTATTGAAACGCACCCTAGAAAGAAGAGGGCAACGTTGTCTTGCCATACAACATCAGTAATAAAGAGTGACCAGATAAGACCTGCCGCAAGAAAACCATTATAAAGTCCTTGGTTTGCTGCCATTGGTTTGGTAGGCTCAAAAAGTTCAGGAGGAAACTTGCTAAATACTTTTCTGCCCTTGGTAGTCCATGCGAACATCTCAAAATATAAAATATAAAGGTGTAAAAAAGCGATAAAACCAATCAGTATTTTTTGTAGCATGTTCTTTATAATTTAAGGTTCTGTAGAAGAGTAGGCTTAAGCCGCTATTATACTTTGTTATCGAAAGTTACGGTAAAATGTGTTCCACTTTCAGTTGAGTTATAAGTTAATTCAGCTGAAATTTGTCTACAGAGCGCTTTTACAATATCAAATCCTATTCCTTCTGCATTTTCAATGGCAAAACCTTCAGGCAGTCCTTTTCCGTTATCCTTAATTGAGAATGCCGCCATTCCATCATCCAGCACATCAACATCAATAATAAGCTCATTATACTTGGTAGTATCCGGGTAAGCGTGCTTTACGGCATTCGTTACCAGTTCTGAAATGATAAGGGCAAGAGGTACGGCGCGATCCAGGTCTATAGATATTTCTGGGCAGTTTATTTTATAACTAAAGGTTGGCGATATTTTATTTTGATACTCCATTAGATCCTTCAGGTATGCATGGAGATTTACCGCCTTTGAATCTTTGTCTTGATATATTTTTTGATGTGTAAGCGCTATGGCAGATATTCTTGCCTGGCTGTCCTGTAGTGCGGTAATAGCTTCTTTACTAACCAACTTCCGCTTCTGCATATTAATTAGGCTAGACGTAATCTGGAGGTTGTTCTTTACCCTATGATGTATTTCTCTTAAAAGATTTTCTTTCTGTTTGTTTGATTCCTCAAGTTCGGCCGTTCGCAGTAATACGCGAGCTTCAAGGCGGTCATTATGATTATCCCTTCTTCTGGCAAGCAAGATTAATAAACAGGTTGTGGCTAAACCTAAAATCAATACTACATAAGATTCAAAAATATGGGGAAAAGATAGATACTCGGATTTCGGCACAAAATGAACATCCCATTTCCGATCTACGGCATTAATGGTCCTTTCAATAGCAGTTTTATAGAATTTTTTATCGTTTATTTTACTTTCATCAACATTTGAAAAAAGAAGCGCATCATCCGTGGAATCATGAATACAAATGTCAAAGACCTTAACTTCTGATTTTAAGGTTTCTGATATGAGCTTATCCATACGATAGACTCCCACAACAATTCCTTTGCTCTCTGTGGATTTTAAATCACTTACTGACTTTATTGCTAGAATGCCCTTAGCATAATTATTGGCTGCCAGTAAGGTTATTGGTCCGGTAATAGCTGGTTTGTTTGTTTTAATAGACTGGAGAATTACATCTCTTTTAATGCTATCGGAGTATAAGTTATACCCTAATACGGTTCTGAAAGGCTCTAATGGATTTAGAACTCTTACTGGGTAATATATATCCCTTTTTTTCGAAGGAATAAGATTGTATTGAGAATTAGCCTCTTTAATTGAAGTAATTTTCTCAAACTTATCTTTTTCCGAGTCTTCAATTTTCGGTGCCCACGCAAGTACTTTTATGCCGTTAAGTTCTTTTAAAAAGGGGTCAGTAAACCGTTCAAATAGATGTTGGGGGATAAAATTTTTGTTTTCGTAAAAAAATGCCATTGACTCAACAACTAAATTTATTTTGTTGAGTTCATCTTCTAGTTTTATTACAGATTTATTAACTGCGTTGTCTATCGTCGCTTTATTTCTAAGGAGATATCTAGTGTTAATGGAAAAGAAGATAAACAAAGAAATACTGCTTCCTACAACTAGTATAGCTAAGTATTTTAGAATTTGTTGTTTGGTCATAAGTGGTTAATGTGGGGACATCTGTAGAAACCGGCTAGGTTGGGGCTATTTCCAAAGAACGGTAATTTTTGTTTTACTAATTAAATAATCTTTAATCACTGCTAACAAATCTTGGGTCTACGGGCATAACTGTGCCGCAATTATCACAGGTGCGCAGGTCTTTAGAACCATAAAAATGTTTGAAATGCTTTAAAAAGTCAATTTCAATATCATTTAGGGTAAAATAAGCTTCGTAAAGTTTATTATTGCAATTGTCACAAAACCAAAGTAGCCCATCATCTACGTTCATATCGGATCGTTTACGCTCAATAACTAAGCCTATACTGCCTTCATGACGAACGGGTGAGTGTGGTATTTTGGCTGGATGTAAATACATATCACCTGGACCAAGTGTCATTGTTTTTTTTTGCCCGTCTTCTTGTATATGAATTTCTATGTTCCCTTCTAGTTGATAGAAAAGTTCTTCGGTTTCATTATAGTGGTAATCCTTTCTGGCATTGGGCCCGGCAACTACCATAACAATATAGTCTCCGGCATCTTTGTAAAGGTTTTTATTGCCAACGGGAGGTTTAAGGGTGTGCCTGTTTTCTTCTATCCAGTTATTGAGATTAAAAGGAGCTTTAATGGACATATATTGACTTTAGAACCAAAACCTCTTGCTCATGTTTGTACATGTGCAAAAGGAGGTCATTTCATCTCAAAGCTATGAAAAAGTATGTTGTATTACTAGTATGTGTTGTATATAGTGGATTTCAACACCTAAAAATTAACGAAAAAATATTTGAGTAAAATACAATTTTCCGTTACTATCTTTCTTTACGCTTACCGCAGTATGGGTAAATTCACCCTCCATGGTTCTTTTATGACTGCTACTATTTAACCATCCAGAAAGGGCTTCAGAAACAGTAGAATAATCTTTTGCTACATTTTCGGCAACGAATTCAGCAGCTTCTACAGCAGATATTTCAGATGCACGTGAACTAAAATTATCGTGGTTCAATGCGCCTTTAGAAATCATGTAATCGGTGTGTTTATTGGCATGTAGATAAGCCACGGAGCTAAATTCCAGTGAATTTACTCCAATAGATAGCCGGTGTCCATTAACGGCTTCAAGAAGTTCTTTTTCTACAATTTCAGCATTTTCTTTCTCGATTATATCTGCAGCCTCAACGGACTCTTTACTACAAGAGGCCAAAGTGCATACAAATAAAACGAGTGCAATATAGTGCGTTCTCATTTTCATACAAAGTTCTATTTGTAAGTAGGCGTGTTCTTAAAAAGTAGGAGAGAAAAGTGGGGTGTTCTCGTGTTCAGCGAATTGATAAGGGGGTGTTATCGTGAGGCGAATATCTAAAATATATTGTTTACTCTGGTTGATTAGTTTCTGTTTTCGATGAAATACATCTTTCCAATAATTTAATATAAGTCTGTCCGTATCCTGATTTTTGGGATTTTAGAGTGAATAATACAATAATCAATTTATTTTTTTATACTGAAAACAGGGCTTTTATCTATCCATAATTCAAGGAAAACCGTGACGTACTCTACCTATTAACTGCTATTTTTGTGTAAAACAATCTTTTTATGAAGGTCAATTTTCTTTTTCGTTTTCTGATTCTTTTTGTTTTTTTATCGGCATGTACTTCCAAAAAAGAAGATGCTAGCCAGCAGGCAGATAACCTTAATCGTTTTCAAGATTACGTAGGTCAGGTTTCTCACGGAATTATTTCGGCCCAGAGTAGTGTAAGAGTGGTTCTGAATACGCCGGTTGAAGAATGGAATGCAGGCGATGAGCTAAATGAAGATTTCTTTAACGTATCTCCAAAAGTAGAGGGTAAAGTAGTAGCTCTTGATAACCGCACAATAGCTTTTGTTCCTTTAAATGGTTTTGAACAGAATACAGAATATCAATTCACTCTGAATCTAGATGATATTATAAGTGATTTGCCAGATGATTTAGGTGCATTGAACTTCAGTGTAAAAACTTTAGAACAGCAGTTCAATATTTATACAAATGCTCTGCAGTCGTATTCTAAGGAATTCCAGTACATCACCGGGCAGTTGCGCATGGCAGATGTTTTTCCTCTAGAAAAATCGGAGCAATTGGTTTCCGCAACCCAAAATGGGAAACCTATCCGGATTAAGTTCGATGCAGGAACAGAAAAAGGGACTCAGTTTTCTTTTAAAATAGATAGTATTCAGAGGTATGATGAAGATTCTAAACTAGAGGTTTCATGGGGCGGTAAGCAGTTTAATATTGAAAGTGAAGGTGCTGAAACCATTACCATACCTGGTAAAAATAACTTTACTGTATTGGATGCTACTGTAGAGACGGGAGAAAGTGCTGTTGTGTCCATTAATTTTTCAGACCCATTAAAGAAAGGTCAGAATTTTATGGGGCTGGTAGTATTGGAGCAAGACGATAACGTTAAGTATGCTGTAGACGGAAATACCTTAAAAGTATACCCTTCCAAAGATATTGATGGTACGGTAACACTAGAAGTTTATGAGGGTATAGAGAGTACGGACGGTAATAAATTGAAAACTAAGTTTATAGAGAGAATTGCTTTTGAAAAGCTTAAACCACAGGTGAGATTTCTTTCTAATGGTACAATTCTACCTTCTTCCAGTAATCTTAAAGTCAATTTTGAAACGGTAAGTTTAGCATCGGTAAAGATTTCTGTTTTTAAAATTTATGAGAATAATATTCTTCAGTTTTTACAAAACAGTAATTTAAACGGGCAAGGAGATTTACGGGCGGTAGCAAGACCTATTGCACGCAAGAAAATAACTTTAGATAATTTATCTAGTTCTAACGGAAAATGGGTGGCGCATGCGCTTGACCTTAAAACCCTTATTACGCCAGATGTTGGCGCTATTTATAGGGTTGAATTAGATTTTGGCCCTGAAGATAGCGCCTACGGTTGTGAAAGTTCCAATTTTGAGTCTGTAGCTGAAGATGAGGAAGATTTTGATGAAGAAAATGAGAATAGTTCTTGGGACAATGTAGAGAACTATTACTATGATGATTACTACTACGATTATAACTGGAACGAAAGAGAAAACCCTTGTGACAAATCCTATTACTATGATAAAAAAGTAGGGATGAATGTTCTGGCGTCAGATTTAGGTGTGACCGTCAAAAAGGGAGTTAATAAAAGTTACTTTGTTGCGGTAACGGATATTTTGAATACCAAGCCTGTTGCCGGAGCTAAGGTTACATTTTACAATTATCAACAACAGACGTTGGGGAGTGTGGTAACCGATATAGAGGGCATGGCTATATTTGATGCAGAAAAACCAGCTTATTTTGCAGTAGCAGAGAGCAATGGTCAAAAAACCTATGTAAAATTAAATGACGGTAACGCACTTTCCGTCAGTAAGTTCAAGGTATCTGGGGTAGAACTTCAAAAAGGACTTAAAGGCTTCATTTTTGGTGAAAGAGGAGTTTGGCGTCCCGGAGATGAAATTTTCCTTTCTTTTATGCTGAATGACAACGCACATAAACTACCGGAAAACCACCCCGTAAAATTAGAATTGTTGGACCCTTACAACAAAATTGTTCAACGTGAGATCAGAACAAACGGACTTAATAATTTTTATCAATTTAATCTAAAAACAGATGAAAATGCACCTACCGGAAATTGGTCGGCTAAAATTTCGGTTGGTGGAGCTACGTTTACAAAATCACTAAAAATTGAAACCATTAAGCCCAATCGTTTAAAAATCAAAACCGAGTTTGATGATGAAATTTTAAATGCAACTAAGCCCATTACCGGTATGATGGAAGTGAAGTGGTTGCATGGTGCAATTGCAAAAAATCTGAAAGCTGACATTACAGCAAAATTCAATGCATCTAATACTACATTCAGTAAATTTCCCGGTTATGTTTTTGATGACCCTACCAGAACTTTTTCGGTAGAGGACCAAGTAGTTTTTGATGGTAAAGTAGATGCAGAAGGCAAGACGCGCTTTAGCATGAACCCCCAGCTTATAAGCAAGGCGCCAGGAATACTAAAAGCAGCTTTTATAACCAAAGTATATGAAAATGGAGGTGATTTTAGTACGGATGTGTTTTCAAAAATATATTCGCCCTATAACACTTATGTAGGACTGACTGTTCCTAAAGGTGATAAAAATAGGGGAATGCTTTTAACGGACACACCTCATACTTTTGATGTGGTTACAGTAGATGAAAAGGGTAATCCTAAGGCCGCTAAAAATTTGAATGTAACTATTCATAAAGTAAGTTGGAGATGGTGGTGGGATACTTCTGCTGATAATTTATCTAATTATAGTAGTAGTCAATATCACGAGAAGGTCTTTGAAAAGATAATCAGCACCAATGCCAGCGGTAAAGCTAATTTTAAATTTGAATTAAAGTATCCTGAATGGGGTAGGTATTTAGTGCGTGTGGAAGACCCTAACGGAGGACATTCCACTGCAAAAACTATGTATATAGATTGGCCGGGCTGGGCAGGAAAATCTCGTAAAACGGACCCTTCTGCTGCTACTATGTTGGTGTTTTCAACAGATAAGGAAATCTATAATGTTGGTGAAAATGCTACAATAACTTTTCCTAGTTCTATAGGGAGCCGTGCTTTGGTTACCATAGAGAACGGTACGGAAGTTTTAAAAAGCCTTTGGGTAGATACGGCAAAAGATGAAACGAAATTTGAACTAGCTATGAGCGAGCTTTATGCGCCCAATATGTTTATTCACATTTCTTTGTTGCAGCCTCATGCCAATACTTTGAACGATAATCCCATTAGATTATATGGTGTTGTACCTGTTTCAGTAGAGAACCCAGCTACGAAAATCGAACCTATTATTACAATGCCCGAGGTATTACAGCCGGAAGAGACCATAACGGTTAAAGTTGGCGAGAAGACCAAGATGGCAATGACGTATAGCATTGCATTAGTAGACGAAGGTTTGTTGGACTTAACACGTTTTGTAACCCCAGACCCATGGGGTACTTTCTATGCTCACGAAGCGCTTGGTGTAAAAACTTGGGATGTGTTTGATGATGTTATTGGAGCTTTTGGCGGTAAGGTAAATCAAGTATTTGCTATTGGTGGTGATGGGGAATTAGCTGGAGCAAAAAATAAAAAGGCTAACCGTTTTGAGCCTATGGTAGTTCATTTGGGTCCATTTAGTCTGAAAGAAGGGGAAACCAAGTCACATGAAATTAAAATCCCCAAATACATTGGTTCTGTGCGAACCATGGTAGTAGCAGGCAATTCTCAAACCGAAGCTTATGGAATGGCAGAAAAGACCACTCCGGTACGCAAACCACTGATGGTTTTGGCTTCGTTGCCTAGAAAAATCACGCCTGGTGAAAAAGTGACTCTTCCGGTCACTGTATTTGCTATGGAAAAGAAAATAAAAAATGTCACTTTAAAATTGAAGTCGGACCCATCGTTTACTATTTCTGGAGACGCTACTCAAACGCTTATTTTTGACCAGCCTGATGAAAAAATGGCATATTTTGAATTGAAGGTAGCCGATTTTAAAGGAATAGGAAAAGTTATCGTTGAAGCTTCTGGTAATGGAGAAACGGCTTCTTTTGAAATTCCCATTGATGTGGTAAATCCTAATCCCGTTACATCAGAAATGCAAAAAGTAATCTTGGAGCCTAATTCCTCACAGACCATAAATTTGGAAACTTTTGGTATTATTGGAAGTAATTCAGCAGAAATTGAGTTGTCTACTTTACCGCCAATGAACTTTAATGGCCGCATGCAAAACCTGATTCGCTATCCGCACGGGTGTTTAGAACAGACTACGTCCGCAGCATTTCCGCAATTATATCTTTCGGATATTTTTGACTTAGACGGGAATAGGAAGAAAAGTATACAACAGAATGTGGTGCGTGCTATTAAACTTTTAGGCGGTTATCAAAATGCCACAGGAGGCTTTTCATATTGGCCGGGCCAAAACTATTCTAATGATTGGGGTACTTCGTATGCCGGACATTTTCTGTTAGAAGCCGAAAAGAAAGGATATGTGCTGCCAATTGGATTCAAGTCAAGTTGGTTGAAGTACCAGCAGAATAGTTCAAAACAATGGCGTTCGGATAATAATAGTTCGGATTTGGCGCAGGCATATCGGCTGTATACGTTGGCATTATCTGGTAATGCAGATGTGTCCAGTATGAACCGATTGAGAGAAACAAACGGTTTGTCTAATGAGGCGAAATTTCGTTTAGCTGCTTGTTATACCTTAATTGGTCAAAATAATGTGGCAAAGGATGTTCTGAGTACGGCTAAACTTGATTTTGAAAGCTCCAACTACGATTATTATACCTATGGTTCGTCAGATAGGAATAGGGCTATGGCTTTGGAATCCTATGTTTTATTGAAAGATAAAACTAAAGCCCAAGACTTGGCTAAAACCATTGCAGAACGTATTTCCGAATCTCGGTGGTTGAGCACTCAGACTACTGCTTATAGCTTAATAGCTATGGCCAAATTTGCTAATTTAGTTGGCGGTAAGGGTGTAAAAGCAACAGTAACGGTAAATGGCAGCTCCAAAAATGTAAGTACGCCAAAGACTTTGGTAACTCGTGAACTTGTAATAAAAAAAGGGGCCAATACTATAGAGTTGAAAAACAATGAAGCCAATACTTTGTTTGTTACTATTGTAAACCAAGGAATTTTGCCGGTAGGTGAAGAGAAAGCAATACAGCGAAATTTGGTTGCAAAAATAGGATTTAAAAGTCGCAATGGTTCTCAGTTAGATGTTTCGCAACTTGCACAAGGCACAGATTTCGTTGCTGAGGTTACTTTAACCAATACCACAAACAAAGAAATTAAGGATATAGCTCTCACCAAGATTTTTCCAAGTGGTTGGGAAATTGTAAACACCCGTTTTACGGATTTTGGAGAATTCTCAGACAATAAGGTAACGTATACAGATATTCGTGATGATCGAACTAGTTTTTATTTCGATATGAAGAAGAACGAAAGTAAAACGTTCAG
The DNA here is from genome assembly GCF_018603515.1 of Zobellia barbeyronii. Taxonomy (GTDB): domain Bacteria; phylum Bacteroidota; class Bacteroidia; order Flavobacteriales; family Flavobacteriaceae; genus Zobellia; species Zobellia barbeyronii. The sequence continues at coordinate 619,232 of NZ_JACATN010000001.1, read as the reverse complement.
AGTGCTAATGAATGCATCTTATTTAGGGCGTTATTATTTACCGGGCGTTCAGGCAGAAGCTATGTATGATAACGAATATATGGTGCGTACCAATGGCCAATGGGTAGAAGTGGTTCAGTAAAGTAGTTTTGATAGGTAAAATAAAAAAGACCCTTTTAAAGGGTCTTTTGGTGTTTAAAAATATGTGATATTTTTTATTCCTTTTTATATTTTTCATGGTATTCGCCATTACCTTCATCAAAGGTTAGTGTTAGAATATCTCCGGAAATTTTATATTTTGCAACTGTTACGTCCGATCTTCCCTCAGTTCCATAGTCCAGTTGAACTTTTCTATCAAATAGATAGGACCACGTACCAGAATCATGAATTCCTTCTATACAATCACCACTTGCGTTATCCGTGGTATGATATTGATAATCAAACACGTTTCCGTCTTTAAAGCGCACAATATTCTTGCTTTCACACTCATCGGCTGGTTCTTCACCTTCGTTATCAACATATGTAGTTAGGAACCATGTGCCTAGTAAATCACCATCACCACCGGAGTCATCTTGTTTACAAGAGGTGAAAGTACAGCCTATGGCTAAAATTAATAAAAGTATTGGTTTTTTCATTTTTATCTGATTTGGTGAACTATTGAAACGTTCTTGCATTTTAGAAAGTACATGAAAAGACATGTTTTAGAGCAAATGCAGCTTTTAAGGGTGAAGTTTATAGTTCAATAAATGCTTTATGCGATATTTTAATAGCCGCCAAAGATAGTTCTTTCTATTTGATGCTAAAAAATAGAAATAAGGGTTCCCAGTTCGTATATCTCCAGGAATGATTGTGTAGTTGAATTTGTTTTGCCAAGCAACGTAGTTGAAACTTAGTTGGTCACGAAGGCTTTGAGTAGAAACAAAACCCCACCAATCTTCCATAAGCTTTATAACCTGTGGGTCATTGTGTTTTCTAATGAGAACACCTCCACAGATAAGTCCATTTTCCGGGGGATAATTTTGGTCTTTAAAAAATTGAATCTGTTGCTCCATGACTTTAGGATTGTCTTTGTAAACTCCTCGTCGTTTACCTAATTCAAGTATAGCTTCATATTCTTGATAAACACAGTTTCTTATATCATCACTTTGATTATGGTCAAAAAGAGCCATTTGAAAACCATCCAATTTTTCTAATAGTTCTATTATATTTCCAACAATTAAAAAGTTGCTATCAATATAAATACTAACGTCGTAATCACTAAAATAAAGATGTGGTAATAACTTTGGGTGGCGAGACCTTAAACGTTCTTTGTCCTTTATGTCATCTTTTACCAGAATTGGTTTCCACGGTTTACAGACTTTTTTAGGGTCATCCGTAAAAGCAAAAAAGTCTACACCTTCAATGCTTTTTTGCGGAACAAAGCCGAAGTCGGGTCCGAGGGCTATAGTATAAATGACAAGCTTACGCATGTATATTTTTAGATTATTTAGATCACAATTATTTACTAAGTATAATAAGAAGTGCTGTTAATTGCCAGTAAGCCCATGTTCCATAATAGGAATCGGGTATTAGATACTTGCCTGGAGTGTTTCTTTTTCTATTTCGCCTTTAGGGTTTGTTTCTTCTTTAAGTACTTTGCTGAATATAAATGCTCCAATCTCTTTAATAGGTCCATAAAGTACGGATTCCTTCATCGTTTCATCTTTTACAACATCTGCGGAATCGTTTATACGCTCAAAGAAGATAAGTAGTGCGCCTAAAATTACAGCAACTTTAAGGGCGCCAAAAATACCACCTGCAAGTTTATTGAGTAAGCCAAGCATTGCAAAATTGGCAATTTTAGTTAAAAACCGTCCTGCTAGTTGTACAGCAAGAACAATGACAACAAACGTTATAACAAAGGCAGCAATATTAATATACCGTTCGTTCCATTCCATGTTTTCTGAAAGGTAATCGCCAGCGTAATATGAAAAATGAATAGCCCCATAAATTCCAGCAATTAAAGCAACAATGGAAGCAAGCTCTACGAAAAGTCCGTTTTTTAAACCTTTCCAAAGTCCGTATAAAAGAAGTAATCCTAAAATAATATCTAAGAAGCTCATGGTAAATGTGTTTACGCAAAAGTAGTATTTTGATTTGTACCTTTGCGACTTATATCCATTCAACGGATAAATGCAAAAGGATTAATGGCAAGAGACGAAGAGTTAAAAGAAAGATGGAATGTGTTAGTGGAGAAATTATCTGCCCAATTTGCAGATGGAGATACTTTAGAGCTTGACGCAATTATATATTTGGTAGGGATTCAGGAATTGGGTCAGTATCATAAAAAGTACAAAAAGGACGATAAACTAGACTTAATGCACATTGCAATTTGTCGTTTACTGGAACCTTATGGTTATTATGAGTTTGAGTTTTTTGATGAAGAAGGTTGGCCCCATTATATTACTAAGGAAGAATTACCTGCATTGAAGGCAGGTGAGCAATCCGTTTTAATGAAAGAAGCTATTGTAGGCTACTTCGTAGAACGGGAATATATCTAATTTTTTCAAAAGTCAATTTTGGAACTTGTACCCATTCAAAATGAAAAACAAACTTCCATATTATGCAGTAATCTTCACCTCTCTACTTACGGAGGAAGATAAAGGCTATGCGGAAATGGCCAACCAAATGGAAAACTTGGCCAAATCACAGCCCGGTTATCTGGGTATTGAGAGTGCTCGCGAGCAAGTGGGTATTACTGTAAGCTATTGGAAAAGCATGGAGTCTATAGCCAATTGGAAGGCGAATACAGATCATCTTTTTGCGCAGCAAAAGGGAGTTAAGGATTGGTATTCATGGTATAAGGTGCGCATTTGTGCTGTAGAGCGGGAGTATGATTTTGTAAAATGAAAAGAATTGGCTCATTTGGTAGAAGGCACCCAAAGAAGCTAATTTTATTAGCGGTTTTACTAATTGCATATTATTTCTGCCTCCCTAAGAATTTATTCAAATCCCCAACAGCAACTGTAGTAGAAAGTAAGCAAGGCTCTTTATTGGGAGCAATGATTGCGGATGACGGACAGTGGCGGTTTTCTGAAGTGGATAGTGTTCCGTCTAAGTTTAAGGCTTGTATTCTTCAATTTGAGGATGCCCATTTTTATCAGCATCCTGGTTTCAACCCAATTGCAATAGTCAAGGCTATAAAGGCCAATATATCTGCAGGTAGAACGGTTAGGGGTGGTAGTACCCTCACGCAACAGGTAATCAGACTAGCTAGAAATGGGAAAAGTCGTTCTTATTTTGAGAAATTTATTGAATTGATATGGGCTACCCGGCTAGAATTAAATCGATCTAAAGAAGATATTCTTAAACTTTATGCCAGTCATGCTCCTTTTGGAGGAAATGTAGTTGGTATTGACGTTGCTTCGTGGCGTTATTTTGGGTTGCGCCCACATCAATTATCTTGGGCGGAATCTGCTACATTGGCGGTCTTGCCAAATGCACCAAGTCTTATTTATCCCGGTAAGAACCAGATTAAACTTCTGGATAAACGAAATCGTCTGTTAAAAAAGCTTTTTGAAAAGCAGGTTATTGACCAAACAACTTATGAGCTCTCGTTATTAGAAGAGCTTCCGCAGAAACCCTATCCTCTGCCCAAAACAGCTTCGCATTTAGTGCAATACTTGGCGAAAAAGAATAAGGCCGAACGCATTAAGACTACGGTAGATGAAAATTTACAACGCAATGTAAATGCCATAGTGCAAAAACATTATCAAAACCTAAAACAGAATCAAGTTCACAATGCTGCTGTTTTGGTGCTAGATGTAAATACGCGTGAGGTGTTATCTTATGTAGGAAATACAGCTACAACAAAAGAACATCAGAAAGATGTGGACATGGTTCAAGCCAATAGAAGTACGGGAAGCATCATTAAACCCCTGCTTTATACGGCAATGTTAGATGCAGGTGAATTATTGCCAGATATGTTAGTGCCCGATGTCCCGACTCAAATTGCAGGATACGCGCCGGAAAATTTCAACGAAAGTTATAGCGGTGCCGTAGAGGCAAAAAAAGCTTTGGCGCGTTCATTAAATATTCCTGCGATTCGTTTGTTGCAACAATACGAACTAGAAAAATTCCGTGACCAATTGAATTTTTTTGAATTAGGTGGAATTAATAAACCGGCTGATCATTATGGTCTTACTCTAATTTTGGGTGGTGCAGAAAGTAACTTATGGGATCTTTGTAAAACCTATGCGAACTTAGCTTCTACTTTGAATCATTTTAATACAAGTTCTAGTGAATATTTTAAGAATGAGTTCACGGATTTGATTTTAAAAACAGACCAGACGGTCGATTTTGGAAAATTATCGACTGAAAAAACTGTTTTTGATGCAGGTAGCATTTACCTCACATTCCAGGCTATGAAGGAGGTAAACAGACCAGAAGGCGATGAATCTTGGCAGTTCTTCGATAGCAGTAAAGAGATTGCTTGGAAAACTGGAACTAGTTTTGGGAATAAAGATGCATGGGCTATTGGAGTAACTACAGACCATGTAGTCGGTATTTGGGTTGGGAACGCAGATGGGGAGGGAAGACCAAATGTAACAGGAGTATCGTCTGCTGCACCGCTATTATTTGATGTTTTTGATGTGCTTCCAAGGAGTAAATGGTTTCAAAAACCATTGGATGAGTTTACGGATATAGAAGTGTGTTCTCAAAGTGGATATCTGGCCACAGATATTTGTCCCACCAAGACAATATCTATTCCTAATAAACAAAATTATGTTTCTGAATGTAAATATCATCAGATGGTTTATTTAGATCAAGCGAAACAATTTAGGGTTAATTCTTCTTGTGCCGAATTGGCTTCGGCGGTGTCTGAATCTTGGTTTGTCCTACCTCCTTTAATGCAATTTTATTATCGAACTAAACACCCATCATATAAAGTACTACCACCCTTTCAAAAAGGATGTAGTAACAATAGTGCGTCCCCTATGGATTTTATATATCCTAAAAACGGAAGTAGCATTACATTAACAAAAGGTTTTAATGGTAAAACAAATGAGCTCATCTTAAAATTAGCTCATACCAAACCCGAGACGGAAGTTTATTGGTACATAGACGAAACATTTGTAGGCCAGACTAAGAACTTTCATGAAATGGCAGTGCTTCCCTCAAAAGGGAAACATAGGATAATGGTTTTGGATGCGTATGGCAATGAGATTGTTGTATCAATATCGATTCAATAAAATTTGCTCCTTTCCTCTGTGAATTATTGCGTATATTTATTTATATTTGCTGTGCTACACTATGCTACTTTGTGTGGAATTCTAGCTTTAAACAATTATCATATGAAATATATAATATCGTTAGACCAAGGTACTACTAGTTCTCGTGCACTGCTTGTTGACCAAGATGGACAAATACAGGGCATGGTTCAAAAGGAGTTTAAACAAATTTTCCCTAAATCTGGTTGGGTAGAACATGACCCAAAAGAGATTCTTGAATCTCAAATAGGAGTTTTAAACGAATTGCTGAAAAAAGAGAAGGTTGATGTTAATGATATTCAAGCTATAGGGATTACCAACCAAAGGGAAACCACTATGGTCTGGGACAAAACTACCGGTGAGCCAGTCTACAATGCTATTGTTTGGCAAGATAAACGTACGGCAGATATCTGTGAACACTTAAAAAAGAGCGGTTTGTCCGAGCACGTTGGACAAACTACCGGACTAGTGATTGATTCTTATTTTTCTGGAACCAAGGTAAAGTGGATTTTAGATAATGTGGAAGGTGCACGTGCCAAGGCTGAAAATGGTGATTTGCTAATGGGTACTGTAGATACCTGGTTGGTATGGAACATGACCAATGGTGCAAACCATGTTACTGATTATACCAATGCATCGCGTACCATGATTTATGATATCGTAAACCTAAAATGGGACGATAGGATGCTGAAAGCATTGGGCATACCAAAATTAATGTTGCCAGAGGTTAAACCATCTGCGCACCACTTTGGCGATTACGTAATAGACGGAAAGAAAATACCTATTGCGGGTATAGCAGGAGATCAACAAGCAGCACTTTTTGGTCAAGGTTGTTTTAAAAAGGGAACAGCAAAGAATACGTACGGTACAGGTTGTTTTATGTTGATGAATACAGGCGAAAAACCTCAGTTTTCCAAAAATGGACTCCTTACCACCATTGCTTACGGATTGGATGGAAAAGTGAACTATGCACTTGAAGGAAGCATATTTATTGCAGGCGCAGCTATTCAGTGGCTTCGTGATGGATTGGAATTGATTACAGACGCAAAGGAAACCGAGGCTTTGGCAGATTCTGTTGAAGGTGAAAACCCGGTTTATGTGGTTCCCGCTTTTGCAGGTTTGGGAGCACCTTATTGGGATATGTATGCCAGAGGTGCGGTATTTGGATTGACAAGAGATACGGGTAAAGCACATTTGGCGAAGGCTACTTTAGAGTCATTGGCTTACCAGACGAAAGATATTTTAAAAGCAATGGAAGATGATTCTGGAATTCAGTTGAAAAACCTTCGTGTAGATGGTGGCGCTTGCGCTAATAATCATTTAATGCAGTTTCAGGCAGATATCTTAGATTCTGAGGTACACCGCCCAGAAGTAATAGAGTCTACAGCTATGGGTGCTGCGTTTTTGGCAGGTATTCAAGTGGGGTTATGGAAACAAGAAGATGTTGATCAAAATAGACCAATGAACAGAATCTTTAAGCCTACCTTTGACCGCGTAAAACGAAAACGTCTGTACAAAAAATGGAAACAGGCCGTTGAGCGTACCAAAGGATGGGATGATAAATAAGCGATAGTAAAAAACTGTACATAGAAATACATAATAAGCTATGAAAAACATAAGGTTCTCTAATTTAGACAGAGCAAAAACAATACAGGAGTTAACTAACGACACCTATGATTTAGTTGTCATTGGTGGAGGTATTACAGGTGGTGGAATTGCACTTGATGCGGCTTCTAGGGGGCTAAAGGTTGCTTTAGTTGAAAAAGGCGATTTTGCATCCGGTACTAGTAGTAAGTCTACTAAGTTAATTCACGGTGGATTACGATATTTAAAGCAGTTCGATTTTTGGTTGGTAAAAGAGGTAGGTTCTGAGCGGGCAATTGTCCATAAACTAGCACCACATTTGGTATTGCCAGAAAAAATGTTGCTACCACTTATAGAAAATGGATCTTATGGAAAATGGTTAACTTCCATTGGATTGAAGGTCTATGATATCTTGGCTCAGGTAACTGGTGAGGATAAGCGTAAGATGTTAGAGAAGAAGGAGGCAATGAAACTAGAGCCCTTACTTCCTAAGAAAATAGTAAAAGGTGCCGGTTATTATGCGGAGTACCGTACGGATGATGCGCGTTTGACTATAGAGAATATAAAGTCTAGTTTATTGTTTGGGGCTCAGGCCTTGAATTATGCGTCTGTAGAGGATTTTATTTACGTAGATGACCAAGTAGCTGGGGTAAAGGTAAAAGATGGCGTGAGCGGTGCTACTTTCAGTATTAAGTCTAAATATGTTATTAGTGCAGCTGGCCCATGGGTAGATGAGCTTAGAAGTACCAATAATTCCAAAAAAGGAAAGCAGTTGCACCTAACCAAAGGTGTACATTTAGTATTCCCAAAGAAAAAATTACCAATAAAACAATCGGTATATTTTGATGTTCCGGATGGTAGGATGATGTTTGCCATTCCACGTGGTAAGGTAACATACGTAGGTACTACAGATACCAATTTTAATAAGGATAAAGATAATGTCCGTACAGATTTGGCCGATGCAATCTATTTGATTTCTGCGGTAAACAATATGTTTCCGAGTATAAACCTGGAAATGGAAGATATTGTTTCTTCATGGGCAGGTTTACGCCCTTTAATTCACGAAGAAGGAAAATCTGCTTCAGAATTATCTAGGAAGGATGAGATTTTCACTTCGGATACAGGTCTAATCAGTATTGCTGGAGGAAAGCTTACGGGTTATCGTAAAATGGCTGAGCGTGTGGTAGATCGCATAGCCAAGAAAATGCATGAAGAAGATGGTACTGAATTAAAGGAATGCTTTACCGAAAAGATATTCTTATGTGGTAATGTTGATTTCAAGAAATTTAAACACGTAGAAAAATACATTACTGAAATTTATGGCCGTATTAAGCCAGAAGGTTTTACCAAACATGATGCATGGTTCTTGGTAACCAATTATGGAAAGCAGACAGAAATGATACTAGAGAACTATGCCGGTATTAAGGATAGTGATAAGTATGTCCGTATGGCTAAAGCTGAGCTTCGTTTTGGTATTGATTATGAAATGGTGCAAAACCCAATGGATTTCTTCATTAGAAGAACCGGTAGGTTGTATTTTGATATTGATAGTGTTCGCCTTTTAATGGAACCTATTCTAGAGGAATTCAAATCTATCTATGCTGTTGAGGATGCACAGATTTCCGAATGGCGTGAAACTTTACTTGGTGAATTAGATGAGCATTCTAATTTTTCCTTAGATAGAGTATAAGGTTTACAATAGATTTTAAGAAATTATGTTGAGTGAGAAGTCGGTCCGTTTTCCAAAGAAACGGGCCGGTTTCATTTTAATACCATTTGGTTTAAAAATTAATCAAGCTTGTCTGTCAGTGCTTTAAACACCTTTTTGGCGCTTTTATCTTCGTAAAGAACAGCATATACAGCATCTATGATAGGTACTTTTACCTTCTTCTTAAACTTAGATTTAATCTCATATGCACTTTTGGCGGCGTAATAACCTTCGGCTACCATCCGCATTTCCATTTGGGCACTTTTTACGGTATACCCCTTTCCTATCATATTCCCGAACATACGGTTACGACTAAAAGTGGAATAACCTGTAACTAATAAATCTCCTAGATAAGCAGACTCATTAATGTTTCGGTCTATTTTATGTATGCGTTTAGTATAACGTTTCATCTCTCGGATGGCGTTGCTCATAAGTACGCTCTGAAAATTATCGCCATAACCTAAACCATGTGCTATACCCGCTGCAATAGCGTAAATATTTTTAAGCATTGCCGCATACTCAGTTCCAATAATATCCTTGGTAACTTTAGTCTTAATGTAGTCGCTACTTAAGTTTTTAGCTAGATACTCAGCCTTCTCCGTATCGGCGCATGCAATGGTCAAATAAGATAAACGCTCTAAGGCAACTTCTTCCGCATGACACGGACCGGTAATGACGCCTATGTTTTCAAAAGGAATACCGTACTTTTCATGAAAATGTTTCCCAACGATTAATCCTGTTTCCGGTACAATTCCTTTTATAGCGGAAAACACGATTTTATCTTTTAAAGAACAAGTTATTTTCTTCAGTTCCCCCTCAACAAAAGCAGAAGGAATAGCAAATATTAAAATGTCCGAATTATCAACGGCTTTGTTAATGTCGTCTGTCAACTCCAATTGGTCCGTGTCAAAAGTTACCGAAGTAAGGTAGTTAGGGTTATGCTTTTGAATGTTAATGAAGCCTACCGCATCTGAATTCCGCATGTACCAACCTACTTTTTCCTGGTTCACACAAAGCATTTTTACGATGGCTGTAGCCCAGCTTCCGCCGCCTAATACTGTAAATTTTTGGTTCATAGCACTATAATAAATGACTTAGTTACTGTTAATTGGTGGGTTATGGGTATTGGTATTGGGCTTTCACTCAATACAAAATTAGGTAATTTAAAAATTGAAACCTTAAGTACTGGTTAATAGTGTGTTATCAATAATGGCATGGTGCTTGTTTTATGTAGTAAGAATCTCAGTACTAAGATTATGAAGACAAAACTACTTTTATTAACCGTTTTTATAGCCACTTTAATGACCTCATGTTATACAGAGGTTATTGTAGAAGATGAATTTATAGATGAGCCAATTTACAATACCAGTCAGGTGTTGCAATCGTATGACCTTTGGTACGTAGATATAAATGCTACTAGAGGCAATGGCGAAGTTCCTTTTTTACAACGCGCATTTACCATTTCTTTTAACCGAGGTACATTATACGCTAACAATAATATAGTAGGTATAGGTAAGACCGGAAACGGTTTTGGGATAGATGTAGGATATTATGATACGGTGCGTGGTGCTGTAGAAATTGACCATGATATAGATGGACAATGGTTTTTAGATGTATTTGCGGTAAACGGAAATACTATAGAACTATATGATGCCCGTTCAGATACTTCATATTATTTAAAAGGATATCAAACAGGAAATTTTGATTATGATATGTTGTTCTATGACAACATCAATTATTTTTTACAAGAATACCATGCTTGGGAAAAAACATATACAAGTCTAGAAGGAGCCTTAAACGAGTTTGATAATGAGAACTTTTTACAGTTCAATCCTACCTTCTTTAGGTCGTCTATTGACCCAGTTGGAACACCCTTGGTAAACCTTCAATGGGATTTTGAAGGAGATTACTCGGTGTACGACATAGAAGCCGATGAAACGCTTAAAACTTTAACACTGGCCTACCGTTCATCGAGCAATGATTACTTTGAATTGTACGTTATTAATGAGAGCACAATTGAGCTTTATCACCCGAGTAGTAAAACGGTATATGAGTTTAGGGGAAAAGGATATCAAGAGTACTTAAAAGCCGGAAAAGGCACCGTAGAAAAAAAGAGAAAAAAGACTTCTAATCCCATAATGAAGGTGAAAAGAAGTAGAGATATATAAACGTTTTTTGGTTGGTTATTTAGTTAGAAATCGCCCTTAGCTGCAATGCTTAGGGCGGTTTTTTTATTTAATTATATTTTTCAATGGCCGTGTTCATTATGAACTCCTCATTAAATACTTATAGATTTTAATAATTTTTGATATTAACTTATTGATAATTAAGGATTTCGGTTTGTAATTTGTTCAATTGCATTTAGCCGCTAAGTCTATGGCTTATAGGGTATTTTGGTGTATTTTTGCCCGCTTAAAATCTTGATGTTGTGAAGAAGTATTTGAATTTGTTCGATTTCAAACAGAAAGTAGATTACAAAAATGAAATTTTAGCGGGATTAACAGTCGCAATGACAATGATTCCAGAATCATTGATGTTCGCAATTCTGGCAGGATTTTCACCATTAGTAGGTTTGTATGGAGCTTTTATTATGGGGCTGGTTACAGCAATATTTGGCGGTAGACCAGGGCTAATTTCTGGTGGAGCTGGTGCAACCGTGGTTGTACTAATGGCATTAATGAATTCTCACGGTTTAGAATATGTTTTTGGAGCAGTTGCTTTGGCAGGTGTTTTTCAATTGATTGTAGGCTTTTTAAAGCTGGGTAAATTTATTCGTTTAGTTCCTCAACCCGTTATGTTCGGGTTTGTTAATGGTTTGGCCATTATTATTTTTATGGCTCAAATGGACCAATTTAAAGTTGGGCAAGGAGATGCTGCGGTTTGGCTTACTGGTACTGCAATGTACACTATGGTGGGCTTGGTATTGTTTACCATTGCAATAATTGTTTTTGTTCCCAAAATAACCAAAGCAGTCCCAGCTTCATTAATAGGGATTATTGTGGTATTTGTAGTAGTGTATTTTTTAAACATAGATACCAAACAAGTAGTAGATATCATTAATCAAGATACTTTACCAGGAGAAGAACTTAAGTCGCTTAGTGGATCTTTACCTTCTTTTCATATACCAACTATTCCTTTTACATTAGAAGCCTTTAAAATTATTTTGCCTTACGGATTAATAATGGCAGCAGTTGGTCTTACTGAAGGATTGCTTACTTTGAACTTGGTAGACGAGATTACTGGTACAAAAGGAAGTAGTAACAGAGAGTGCTTGGCACAAGGAGGAGCAAATATCTTGAATGGTTTTTTTGGAGGAATGGGGGGCTGTCCAATGATTGCACAAACTTTAGTTAACCTATCAGCTGGTTCAAGAGCAAGATTGTCCGGAATAATTGCTGCATTAACTATACTAGTTATCATATTATTTGGAGCACCGGTAATAGAACTTGTTCCTATAGCCGCATTGGTTGGAGTTATGGTAATGGTTGCAGTTGGTACATTTGAATGGGCAAGTTTTAAGGCTTTGAGAAGAATGCCTAAACCAGATATTTTTGTAATGATATTGGTTACTTTAATTACTGTAGTTCTACATAATTTAGCGTTAGCTGTATTGATAGGCGTAATAATTTCTGCATTGGTATTTGCTTGGGAAAGTGCGAAGAGAATTAGAGCTCGGAAATACGTAGATGAAAGCGGAGTTAAGCATTATGAAATTTATGGGCCTTTATTCTTTGGCTCTGTAACTGCTTTTAATGAAAAGTTTGATGTGGCAAATGACCCAGACGAAGTAATAATAGATTTTGCAGAAAGTAAAGTTTCAGATATGTCGGCAATTGAAGCCTTAAATAGGTTAACCGAGAGATATGCCAACCAAGGCAAGAAAGTTCAATTAAGACACTTAAGTAAAGATTGTATTAATCTTTTAGGTAATGCGGAAGATATTATTGATGTTAATGTTCTAGAAGACCCTACTTACAAGGTAGTAGCTGACAGGGCAAATGCTTAGAGATTAAAATAACTGATAATTGGGAGGTGGTCGCTGACTTTTAACCACTTTTCAATTTCTCCGATTTCAATTTTATCTAGATTTTCCCTTAATGTATTACTTGCGAAAATGTAATCGATGTGATATTTTTTATCTCGATTCCGTTGAAGAAAAAAAGTGGGATGGGTTTCTTCTCCTTGTAATTCTTTATGAAAGTGATGGTAAAGGCTTTCAATTCCAAGTTCTTTAAGTTCATCAACAACATTGGAGTGATTCCACCATCTATCCCATTTGTCCCAAATTTTGTTGCTGTTGAAATCACCAAGTATAAGAAGGCTATTTTTTAGTTGTGATTTGTTAATTTGAAGATATTTCCAAAGTTGTCCTATATAACCAAAAGTCGGAGAGTTATTATGATGCGCCCAAACAGCTAAAAGGTCAAAATCTTTATTGACTTTACAAGCCAGAAAGTATTTTACATTATGGTCTCTATATTGGTTAGTCCAATTTAAAAGAGTTAAATCAATACTGTCTTTGGCAAATACCCCTATACCTTTGTTTTTGTTATCTCCAGTCCAAAGATAATTTTGAGCCCATTCAGAATATTCCTTATGCTTTGTCCTAGCAGGATCTTCACATTCTTGGACTACATAAATATCAGCGGAAAGCTCAGAAAGATTTTCAAACTTGTTTCTGAGCGCGCCGTTACAATTCCATGTTATAATCTTCAAGATTTTATTATTTCAATTTCGGACAAATTACTCACCGCCATATAGCTTATAAACTTCAGTACCGGCACTTAAATATGCGCCTGTTCCGTATACCTCTGTTTTATCTGGCCAAGCTTTTCCTGGTGCGGCTCCTATAGGTTGCACATAGCCTAACATACCATCTTTGGTAACGTGGCTTGCCATGGCGTTCCAGCCCTTTTTTACAGCGGGTTCATAGATTTCCTTATCCAAGATACCGTTGTTAACGCCCCAAGCCAGTCCATACACGTAAAAAGATGAACCGCTTGTTTCAGGTGTAGGATAAAATTCTTGACCTAATAGACTCATAGCCCAATGACCTTCAGGAGTTTGAATTTCAATTAGTTTTTCTGCCATCTTTTTATAGATATCCAAGAAGTACGCATACTCTTCACTTTTAGGGTCAAGCTCGTTCATGATGTTAACAAGCCCAGCAAATACCCAACCGTTACCTCTAGACCAAAAAACTTTTGTGCCATTATCTAGTTTATCAAAATAGCGTTCATCACGATAGTAGAGGTTTTCCTCTTTATCAAAAAGAAAATCGGTAGATGCCTTAAATTCAGACATCATGAAATCTAAGTATTTTTTTTCGCCTGTAACCTTGTACAATTTAGCTAAGACAGGAGGAGCCATGAAAAGGGCATCGCACCAATTCCATCTGTCTTGATGATAGGGTGTGTCCCAATTTAATGCGCTTTGCGAAGGGTGGAACATTAAAAAATTGAATTGCTCTTTGGTAGGTGCAATCATTTTTTCATCCTTATACTTCCGGAATAACTCAACATACATTTGACCAACAGCATGATCGTCTGCGTGATATTTTCGCTTGTGCAATTGCCACTCGTTTTCTTCACCTATATTTTTTAACCATTCATAATAGGTATCATCATCTGCCATGCTGGCCCATTTTGCCATGCCTACATAGAGTGCGGCATTTGTCCAATCTAATGGGTGGTGTGGTTTTTTGCGGTCGCTGTACAAGCCGTCAAAATTAGCAATTTGCCAATCGGCAACCTGTTGCATGGATTCCTTTACTTTCTTAGGTTTTATTTTTTGAGAAAAAGACGTGCCCGTACACGAAAAAATGATAATTACGATAAAAAAACGATGTAGTAGTTTCAATTTATTTTGGTTTAAGTGGATTGAGAGCTACTAATATATTGAAAAAAAATATGCCGTTACCCTAAATTAATAGGATAACGGCATACTAGTATTAAAATAATGCTATTAAAGCGTACGCAGGTACTCTGCAACAGCTCTTGTGTCCTCGTCAGAAAGATTCTGATTCAACATAATGGCATTGTTGTATTCTTTTAGAAGTGCTTTTGCAATTGGATCTTCTTGCAACATTTTATCAGGATTTGCAATCATGTTCATCACCCATGTTGGATTTCTTCTTTCATAAACACCTTTTAATGCAGGGCCAATTAAACGTTTATCTACCATATGGCAAGCTGTACAAACTGCTTTGAATTTTGCTTCACCGGCAGCAGCCATTTCAGCATTAATATCAGCATCAAAAGAAATGTCTTTGTATTTACCTACACCTTGGTTATCCATATCAACAGGTACACCTTCAGATTTGGCTTCCACTGCTTTAGTTTCGGTTTTAGTTCTGTTCATTTCAAAACCACCTTTTTTCTCTTCTTTTTTTTCTTCACCACAGCTGGCAAGTAGGGCACCAAGTGCCAATACGCTAAGTAATTTTTTCATCTTATGCTTTGTTTCAATATTCGAGTTGGCTTGAGGGCCATTTATTAACGATGCTAATATAATGATTCACTAAATTTAAACCATGTCTTGCACAAATTTAATTGCTGTTTTTTCTGAGTAATAGATGTTAGAAGGGGCTATAAAGCCTACATGTCCTCCAAATTCGGGAACCTTCAAATAAAGATTTGGGTTTTTTTCAGCTTCGGTATATGGGTAACATTCTTCGCCCAAAAAAGAATCGTTCTTAGCATTGATTATTAAAGAGGGTATTTTAATACCAGGTAAGAATTGCCGGCAGCTACATTTCTCGTAATAATCTATGGCATTTTCAAAACCGTGTGCTCGGCTCGTATAAATGTCGTCAAAATCTTTTAAGGTTTTAACGCTAGAGATATCACTCAATGATATACTATCAGGAAACATTTTTTGTTTAGGGTATAATTTTTCAACCAGATGTTTTTTAAAACGTTTGGCATAGAGGTAATTTTTTGCGGACATTAATTCCTTTAATGAACTATGAAGATTGCAAGGTACCGAAACACCTATAACGGCTTTTACTTCTGCAGGTAGCACGCGTTCTTCTCCAGCATATTTCATAGCCATATTACCACCTAAACTAACCCCTTTTATATAGATTTCAGTATACTTTTTTTGTTTTAAAATAGATTGCACAACAGCATCTAAATCTTCCGTTGCACCGGAATGGTACGAACGAAAAAGACGATTGGTTTCTCCACTGCATCCTCTAAAATTAACGGCACAGGCATCAATTCCAGATTTATTAAAAGCTTTTGCGCTTCCAGTTATGTAAGGACGTTGAGCATTGCCCTCCAGGCCATGCAGTAGTATGACCACTTTCTCTGATTTTTTTTTTGAATAACTCCAATCTAGGTCAATGAAATCACCGTCCGCTAACTCTAAACGTTCTCGCTGTTGCTCCAACCCTTCTATTCGCCTAAAAAGACCAGAATAAACGGTAGATAGATGTCCGTTTTTGAATATAAAAGTAGGGTTGTAATCTGAAGCTAGAACAGGCATGTAATATGAATTGTTTAGAAGCTGTGTAATTTAAATTGGCTGTTTATACGATGGGAAATGAATGACATTTTAGCATAATCTCGCATGTGAAACTTTATTGTAAATTTAGCCATGTCAAAAATAACACGAAATTGTGAGCATTTAGATGCGGTCACAGAAGTAAAAGAGGCAAAAGCACACAAGTGTACCGAATGTGTAAAAATAGGTGGCAATTGGTTGCACTTGCGTACGTGTCAAACCTGTGGTGAAACGCTTTGTTGTGACAGCTCTCCCAACCGGCATGCAAGTAAACACGCACAATCAAGCGGTCACCCTGTAATAAGTAGTGCAGAACCGGGTGAACGATGGCTTTGGTGTTATGAAGATGAACAAATTGCTAATTACTAAATTATGAACGACCCTAGATTTCCGGAATTACCACAAAGCCATATAAATACGTTAAAGGAATATGGTGAGATAGAATCTTTTCCTGAAGAAACCGTAGTTTTTGAACTGGGCCAACTTAGATATGATTTTTTCGTTGTCCTAGAGGGGGGAATTGCCATAATCAACCCTAATAATGATAAAAAGGTAGTTGTTACTCATGGTAAAAATGAGTTTTCGGGAGATAGTGGTATGTTATCTGATCGTGGAGCACAATTTAGGGCTATTGCCAAAGCAGGTTCTAAGCTTATACGGGTTAGCCCTACAAAACTAAAAGAAGCCATTGCTCAACATAGTAATTTAAGCGATATACTTCTGAATGCTTTTTTGCAACGTCAAGATGCAATTTTGAACGAATTTGTAGGCGGTATTAAGTTGGTGGGTTCAGGTAATTCTAAGGAAGCCTATGCTATTCGTGATTTTATGGATAAAAACTACATCTGGTATAATTTCTTGGATGTAGATAAGAGTAGTGAGGCCAATGACTTGCTCAAAGGTTTTGACCTTTCTAATAAAGATTTGCCTCTTATGATTTGTAACGGAGGTCAGCTACATATGAAACCTTCTTTGGATGAGGTTGCTCGTTTTTCAGGAGTGTTGATGGATTTTGAAGACAAGGTCTTTGATTTACTGGTTATTGGAGCAGGGCCATCTGGTTTAGCGGCCAGTGTATATGCAGCTTCAGAAGGATTGAGTGTTGTGACTATAGATAGTAACTCGCCTGGTGGCCAGGCAGGAAAGAGTTCTAAAATTGAAAATTACTTGGGTTTCCCTACGGGGATTTCTGGAAGAGATCTTGCTAACAGAGCCTATGTACAAGCTCAAAAGTTTGGGTGTAATATATCCATTCCACATAGGGCTGAAAAAATTGAACATACCGGAACTCATTTTGTGCTTTCCGCTACTAACGGAAAAGTAATCAAGGCAAAGTCTTTAATGGCCGCTACAGGGGCCAATTACCGCCAATTGCCTATTGATAATATCAATAAATATGAGGGTAGTGGCGTATATTATTCCGCTACGGGAATGAACGCCTCGGCTTGCAAAAGCGAGTTGGTAGGCGTTGTGGGTGGAGGAAACTCTGCAGGGCAAGCCGCATTATTTTTGGCAGATTACGCTAAAGAGGTACATGTTGTGCTTAGAGGGGGTGATTTGGGTTCTAAAATGAGCGACTACCTTGTGCAACGTATAGTGGCAGCGCCAAATATTCATGTGCAATTAAATTCTGAGGTAACCGAATTGCATGGGGACCATCATTTAGAATCCCTTGTTCTAGAAAATAGTGACGGTGAAAAAACAGAAATGAATATTACGAACCTATTTACTTTTATTGGTGCCAAACCTTGTACTGAATGGTTAGTAGGTATTGTTGCTACAGATGAAAAAGGTTTTGTTTGTACTGGCCCGGGCATTGATGAAGAAGAACTGTATATGTGTGATATTTATACCAAAAGGAAACCGCAATCTTTAGAAACTAGCATACCTGGCTTTTTTGCTGTGGGCGATGTACGTAAAGGTTCTGTAAAACGGGTTGCTTCTGCCGTGGGTGAAGGTTCTATGGCTGTTAGTCAAGTACATCAGTTCTTAGGAGAATTAAAGGCTATAGAAACGTCTTTAGAAGCTTAAAGACTAAAAAAAATGAAACGTGATTATTAGCTTAAAAAAACATAAAGCTAATAATCACGTTCCTCTTCTTCTAAATATTTTTTATTTTGGATATTTCTCTAAAAGCATGATTTGATCTTGAACGGCGGATTTAAATTCCGTTTTCAAATCCGAAATTAGGTCAGCTACGGGAAGGGTGTTTTCAATCAATGCAGAGCCTTGGCCTGCAGACCAGATAGTTTTCCATGCCTTTGCCTCGGTATCAAGCTCTTTTCCAAAGTCTACCTTAGTGTCTTTTTTCAGGTCTTCTTCAGTTATTCCTGCTGCTTTTAAACTAGCTCCCAAGAAATTGGCATGAACGCCAGAAATGGAAGCGGTATAAACCACATCATTTGCACCGGCATCAATAATCATCTTCTTGTATTCGGTTGATGCTTTGCTTTCATCGGTATTAATAAATCGGGTACCCATATAAGCTAAGTCAGCTCCCATTTGCAATGCCGATGCAATATCGCGACCGGTACTGATACATCCTGAAAGAATAATAGTCTTGTGAAAGAATTTCTTTATTTCCGCAACCAAAGTCATAGGATTAATAGTTCCCGCATGGCCGCCTGCGCCAGCTGCAACTAGAATTAATCCGTCTACTCCGGCTTCTTGAGCTTTTTCCGCATGACGTTTTTTGATGATATCGTGAAATACAAGTCCGCCGTAACTGTGAATAGCATCTACAACCATAGAAACTGCACCCAAAGAAGTAATAACAAGGGGTACTTTATGTTTTATGCAGAGCTTTACATCTGCTTCAAGTCTTGGGTTGGTAGGGTGAACAATGAGATTTACACCAAAAGGAGCCGCTTTTTTACCAGTCTCTTTTTCAAATGCATCAAGTTCTGTTTTTATTTCTATAAGCCATTCTTCAAAACCTTCGCTAGTACGTTGGTTCAATGCCGGAAAGGTTCCTACAATTCCATTTTTACAACATTCAACAACCAGTTTAGGCCCTGATATCAAAAACATAGGGGCGGCAATTACAGGTAGTGCCAATTCGTTTATAAAAGAAGGTTTTGCGCTCATATCATTAGTTTTAGAAACAATTAAAAATAGCTTTAAATTTTTAGGTTAGAAATTCCTCTCTTGTTCAAAACTATGCTATTTTTGTTATTCTTATGCATGCATAATAAATTAATTCATAAAATATGTACTTAAAAGACTTTGAAATACGCTGGAGCGATGTAGATGCGAATCGCCATTTGGCCAATTCTGCTTATTTGAACTTTATGAGCCACGTGCGAATGACTTATCTAACCGAAATAGGCTTTAGTCATAAAACGTTGTTGGAAAAGGAGATAGGTCCTGTGGTTTTTTATGAGCATATGTACTATTTCAAAGAAGCTTTTCCAGGAAAACCCGTGAAGGTTTCTATGGAAATTATGGGAATGAGCGAAGATGCGCAGTTCTTTGAATTTCATCATAATTTCTATGATTACAAGGGAAGAAATTTTGCCCATTGTGAAATGATGGGAGCATGGATAGATTTAAAAACTAGAAAGCTAACTGGTTTAACAGATGATTTGTTAGAAAAGTTCAGCACTGTTGAAAAAGCAGAAGGTTTTAGAGTACTTACCAAGGAAGATACCAGAAAGTTTGCTAGGACCCCAAAGGATTTGGTTTAGGTTTTTTACTGGCCAAATACACTCCTAAAAATACCAAACAGCCAGCTATTATTTTAAGTGTGGTTAGTTTGTCTTGCCCAGTGGCAACGGCAAAAAGGATGCCTATTAATGGCTGAATATATACAAAGGCGCTTAATGTAGATGCTTTGAGCTGGGTTAGAGCAAAAATATTAAACAAGTAAGTACAAAATGTAGTTCCTAAGACTACAAATACAATTTTCCATAAAGCTTCAAAAGGCAGGTTGGGCCAGTCTATGGCAATAAATTCGTGGTACCCGAACGGCAGGCAAATGAATATACCCATAGTAAACAACCACTTCATAAAAGTAAACGGATGGTATTTAGCTATTAGAGTTTTCGCCCCAATTAGGTAAGAGCCGTAAAATACAGAGTTCATTAGGATAAGAAAATTTCCCAAAGGAATATTAGGAGCGTCTTGTCTTGTTTCCGTTCCGAAAAAAATGAGGCCGAGTGCACCTAAAAGGCCAACAAGAATACCCACTATTTTTTTGGGAATTATTTTTTCTTTTATCAAAACTGCAGAAAGCAATACAACAATTATAGGTGTTGTCGTAATCAAGACAGCACTGTTAATTGGGGTAGAGAGAGAAAGACCTTTAAAGAAAACTAGCATGTTCAGGCCCATGCCCAATAGTGCGCAAATGAACATTCTTGGGTAATCTTTTTTTTCTATTTTTTCTTTTGGTCCAAAAAATGAAATAGCCCAAAATAATATGGATGCGCCAATAACCCTTAACATAATAAACCCAAAAGGCTGTACATAACCAGGCATTACACCTTTGGCTATGGTATGGTTTAAGGCGTAAATAATAGTTGCACCTACAGCGGCTAATATGGCGAGTGTGCGTTTATTCAATTGTGCAATACTTCTTTTGCCGCTTCAACTACTTTTTTGCTGTTGCCCACAAAAATTTGGTCATCTACTATTATAACCGGTCGTTTAAGAAAAGTATAATGCTCTAGAATCAAATCTTTCAATTCTGCTTCTGACGGTTGTTTCTCCTTAAGTCCCATTTCTTTGTATAGACGGGCTCTTTTGCTGAAAAGGGCCTCATAGCTTCCAGCAAGTTTCTGCATTTGTTCTACCTGTTCGGTAGTCATAGCTTCGGTTTTAATATCTTGAAGAACAACACCGTCTAAAGGCTGGAGTTCTTTAAGGATACGTTTGCAAGTGTCGCAGGTGCTGAGGTGGTAGATTTTTTTCATCTTTCTTAACATAATTTCACTTTACAAAGAAACCCAATTCAGTTCAATTGTACTATTTTTAACCCCCACTTTAAAACGAGAATGCTTTGAAAAAACTTTTTGATGTTACGTTACAGAATAGAAAACGTTTATATAAAATATTGACCGAAACTCCCAAGGAGCAATTACTTGAAATTCCAGCGGGCTTTAATAATAATATTTGGTGGAATATTGCTCATACGGTAATTACTACACAGGTATTGGTGTATAAGTTTAGCCATCTTAAAATGCGTGTTTCGGATGAACTTGTTCAAAAGTTCATGAAAGGAACAACGCCTGATGGAACAGCCACGGATGAAGAAATAATGATAATTGCAGACTTCTTGATTTCTACTTTAGAATGGATGGTAGAGGACTATGAAGCCGGTCTTTTTCAAGAATATAAGGAGTACACTACCAGTGCAGGAGTAACTTTAAGTTCAACAGACGATGCCCTTGCTTTTAACGCATACCACGAAGGGTTGCATTCAGGCGCCATCACTGCTTTACTTAAAGTAGTTGGAAAATAAAGATTACGATTTGCTGTTGACCAAGTAAGGTTTGAGGTCGGTAAAAGGCAGCGTTAAAACTATTGGGCCATCGGCATATGAAGCAACCTCATATGGGTTGTAGAGTAGTTTTATACCCTCCTCTGTAAACCCTATGTTTTCGGGGAGGTAAAACATATCACTTTCAAACATAAACCCGGTACTGTTAATTGGACCTTCTAGAGGTATTTGCTCTTGATTTCTGAATTTTTGCTCAGCGAATTGTTCAAAATCTTTTCGGTCTTTAAAAATTTCCCAGTTTTCTAATTCTTTCGCTTTGTTCTTATCAAAGTTCAAGAAGTGCTGAGAGCTATATCCATGTGCACCTCCGGTAAAAATATAGGAGTTAATCTCAACGGAGATGAAATCTGCGTTTTCATAAGAAACTTTGCCTTCTATTTTGGCTTCCCAGCTTGTAGCTTCTTCTGGATATAGTTTTTTGAGTTCCCAATAGCCGTTACTAAAGGATTGAACGGCGTCTTTAATAGAAGTAGCTTCTAATTCATCATCATAATTAAGCGTTTCTATGATTTCCTCTTCAATGGCAGTATTAATACTTTCTGCAATCTTTGAGTTCTCAAGAGCCTTGGGTATATTAATTTCTACATTGGGACATTCAGAACAACGGGTCTCATCAAGACTTAATGTCTCAAAGGTTAGTTTGTTCTCTTTTTGACATCCAACAAGGACTAAAAGCAAAATGATATAGGTAACTTGGGTTCTCATATAGGTAGTTCATTGGGGTGAAGCAAACGATAATGGGTTATCCAATATCAAATATAACGATAGATTTACACGAATAATTATAAAAAATGAGCGAAAAAACGTTAAAATTTAATAGTAAGGCAATTCATGGAGGTCAGAAACCGGATGCAGCTTATGGCGCGGTGATGCCTCCTATTTATCAAACGTCTACCTATGCGCAGACTACACCGGGTGGTCATAAGGGTTATGCGTATTCAAGAAGTGCTAATCCAACGAGATCGGCTTTGGAAAATTCTTTGGCTAGTATTGAAAATGGCACGTATGGTTTAGCCTTTGCTAGTGGCATTGCTGCTATGGATGCGGTAATTAAATTGCTCAGTCCTGGTGATGAAGTTGTTTCCACTAATGACCTGTACGGAGGTACTTATAGATTGTTCAAAAAGATATTTGAGAAATTTGGGATTAAATTCAATTTCGTAGACATGCAAAATGCCGCAACGATTGAATCTGCCATTAATGAGAATACCAAACTCATTTGGGTAGAAACGCCTACAAACCCAATGATGAATATCATAGATATTAAGGCGGTTGCTCAGCTGGCCAAAAAACATAAAGTGTTAATGGCGGTAGATAATACATTTGCAACGCCCTACTTACAGACTCCGTTAGATTTGGGTGCTGATATCGTTATGCATTCTGCTACTAAATATTTAGGCGGACATAGTGATGTGGTTGCGGGAGCATTAATTGTGAAAGATAAAAAACTTGCGGACGAGCTTTATTTTATTCAAAATGCAAGCGGTGCCATTTGTGGACCTATGGATAGTTTTTTGGTGTTACGGGGTATAAAAACACTACATGTGCGCATGCAACGCCATTGTGAGAACGGAGAAGCTATAGCTAACTATTTAGTGAATCACCCTAAGGTTGAAAGCGTATACTGGCCTGGTTTTAAAAGTCATCCAAACCATGATATTGCCAAAAGCCAAATGAGTGGTTTTGGAGGTATGATTTCTTTTGTAACCAAAGGAGGTAGTTATGAAGACGCTATTAAGATTGTGGAGAAATTAGAGGTATTTACTTTGGCCGAGTCATTAGGGGGAGTTGAAAGTTTAGCAGGACATCCGGCTAGTATGTCTCACGGTAGTATTCCTAAGGCAGAGAGAGAAAAAAGCGGAGTGGTAGATGCATTGATACGTTTGAGTGTTGGTATTGAAGATATTGAAGATCTCATCTCTGATCTAAAACAGGCAATTGATTAAATTTTAGCGGATTTTTAAAAAAAGGCCCTACGAGTTATATAAATAACATAATTTTGTCGTTATAATCAAAATTCAACAAAAATTTCGTTATGGACATTAAGATTAGAGACTTCATGGAAGAAGTCAAAACAAGAAACGGGCATGAGCCCGAGTTCATTCAAGCGGTACAAGAAGTTGCTGAAACGGTAATTCCATATATCGCTAAGAATAAAATATATAATGGTAAGAATATCTTGTTGCGAATGGTTGAGCCTGAAAGGCTTATTTCATTTAGAGTAGCTTGGGTAGATGATGAAGGAGAGATACATGTAAATAGAGGTTATCGTATTCAGATGAACTCTGCTATTGGGCCTTACAAGGGTGGTTTGCGGTTCCATCCCTCGGTTAATGCCAGTATTTTAAAGTTCTTGGCTTTTGAACAAGTTTTTAAAAACAGTCTAACTACTTTGCCTATGGGCGGAGGAAAAGGAGGTTCGGATTTTGACCCGAAAGGAAAGTCAGATGATGAGGTTATGCGTTTTTGTCACGCATTTATGTTGGAACTTTGTCGCCATATTGGTCCTAATACAGATGTACCTGCGGGAGATATAGGTGTAGGTGCTCGTGAGATTGGCTTCTTATTTGGAATGTACAAGAAAATTAGAAATGAGTTTACCGGTGTTCTTACAGGTAAAGGTCTTTCTTGGGGTGGTTCTAAAATTCGTCCCGAAGCAACAGGATACGGAACGGTATATTTTGCTCAAAGTATGCTTAAAACCAAGAACGAAACTTTTGAAGGGAAAACCGTTGTTATTTCTGGTTCTGGAAACGTAGCACAGTACGCTGCGGAGAAAGTTATTCAATTGGGAGGTAAAGTTGTTACACTATCTGATTCTGCTGGTTACATTTATGACCCAGAGGGTATTAATACAGAGAAGTTAGCCTTTGTAATGGATTTGAAGAACGAGAGACGTGGTAGAATATCTGAATATACTGATAAGTATAAAGGTTCTGAATACCATAAGGGTAAAACGCCTTGGGAAGTAAAATGTGATATAGCATTACCGTGTGCAACTCAGAATGAGCTGTTAGTTGGCGATGCCAAAAAGCTGATGGCTAATGGTTGTATGTGTGTCGTAGAAGGTGCGAATATGCCTTGTGATGCAGATGCTGTTCATGCATTCCACGAATCAAAAATTTTATTCGCTCCAGGTAAGGCCTCCAATGCTGGTGGTGTTGCCACTTCAGGTCTTGAAATGTCACAGAACTCCTTGCGTATAAGCTGGACAAGAGAAGAGGTAGATGAAAGACTTCGTGATATTATGGAAGACATTCATGATTCTTGTATCGAATACGGAAAAGAAGAGGATGGCTTTTGTAATTATGTAAAAGGTGCAAACATAGCTGGTTTCGTAAAAGTTGCCGATGCCATGTTAGCGCAAGGTGTTATATAAGAGAAACATTCTATTATAATTTTGGCCTGTAACTTCTAAAAGTTGCAGGCTTTTTTATTTCAGTATAAACTACTTCTTTTCCTTAAATCGATAAGTTCAATTTAGTACTATTTAAAGTTATCTTTGTTGTAAAGCCACTCTTGTAAATGCAGGTAACTACCAAAGCTATAGTTCTTACATCTCTTAAATATGGTGATACAAGTTTAATTGTAAAAGCCTTTACAAATTCCGGTGGTATAAAGTCTTATTTGTTAAGAGGAGTTTTATCTTCTAAAAAAGGCAAATTGAAAACTGCTTATTTTCAACCTTTGACTCAACTAGAAATTGTTGCTAACCATAGGAATAAAGGTTCTTTAGAAAGTATAAAGGAGGCTAAAATAAATTACCCTTACCAGACGTTACATTCCGATATTTCAAAAAATGCCATGACTTTATTTCTGGCCGAAATGTTGGCCAATAGTATTTATGAGGAAGAAGCAAACGAAGCTCTTTTTGAATTTATAGAAGTCTCTCTGCAATGGCTGGATGCACAAAACGGATTCTCTAATTTTCATATTTATTTTTTGGTTCGCTTAACTCGGTATTTGGGGTTTTATCCGGATACGAAAGAGATAGAGTCAAGTTATTTTGATTTGCTAGAAGGTGAGTTTACTAACACGCTTTCTTTGAACCCAATTTTAAACGGAGAGAATCTTACTTATTTTAAAACCTTCTTGGGCATAAATTTTGATGAGATACATCATATCAAAATGAACAAAAGTAACCGTCAAGAACTTTTGCAATCGCTTGTATTGTTCTATGAGTTGCATTTACAGGGATTTAGAAAACCAAAATCCCTTGCCATCTTAAACGAAGTCTTTAACTAGTATGAACAAAGTTCTGTTTTTACTTATTTTTTTATGTGTTCAAGTGGGGTTTGCGCAGCAGATCACGGTCTTGGATGTGGATACCCGTGAACCTATAGGAAACGTTGCTATTTACAATAATGACCATACAAAAACAGCACTTACTGATTTTGATGGAAAGGTAGACCTAAGTATTTTTAATCAAGAAGAACGTATTGCTTTCCGCCATCTCAGTTATCAGTTAAGAAAGAGTACCCGGGGTCAAATCCATAGGCATGGAAACCGATTTTTTATGGTCATGAAGGCAGAAGAGCTTGATGAAGTGGTCATGTCGGTTTCAAAATGGGAGCAGCAGAAAAAGGACATCCCTAATAAAATTACGGTTATAGATGCACGAGATATCGCTTTTTCAAGCCCACAGACTTCAGCGGATCTATTGCAGAACAGTGGTAAGGTGTTTGTTCAAAAAAGTCAGCTAGGAGGCGGTAGCCCAATGATTAGGGGTTTTGCTACGAACCGTTTATTATTGTCCGTAGATGGTGTGCGTATGAATAATGCCATTTTTAGGGGAGGCAACCTTCAGAATGTAATTTCAATAGACCCTTATTCAATAAAAAGTACGGAGATAATTTTTGGCCCAGGTTCCGTTATTTACGGTAGTGATGCTATTGGTGGCGTTATGAATTTTTACACCAAGAAAGCGGAGTTTTCAAATTCTGATAGTCTTTCTTTTTCCGGTAACGCGAGCTATCGTTTTGCTTCGGTTAATATAGAGAATACGGTTCATGTGGATTTTAATTTGGGTAAAAAGAAGTGGGCTTTTCTGACGAGCGCTTCATATAATAGTTTTGATGATATGAAAATGGGCTCTCACGGTCCTGACTCGTATTTGAGAAATCAATATGCATCAACAGTCAATGGAGCAGATGTTCTTGTGCTAAATGAAAACCCTAAAGAGCAGAATCCTACAGGTTATAATCAATTTAATTTGATGCAAAAAATAGCCTATAAACCTAACAATACTTGGCAATATGATTTAGGTCTTCATTATTCTGAAACATCGGATTATGCAAGATATGATCGTTTGATACGACCAGATAAGGCAGGAGATGGGCTTCGTTCTGCAGAATGGTATTACGGGCCTCAGAAGTGGTTCATGGGTAATTTACAAATGAATAAAAGAGGTAAGGGTATTTTTTACGATGGATTAAAGATAACCACCGCATATCAACATTTTGAGGAAAGCCGAAATGATAGGGGTTTTCAGGACGTAATTAGATATTCAACAGAAGAGAAAGTAGATGCGATATCTACTAATATCGATTTTGAAAATAAAAAAATAGGTAACCTGCGCCTGTATTATGGAGGTGAGTATATATTTAACAAAGTAGGTTCTGTGGGTAGTCAAGAAGATATAGAAACCAATATAGTTTCTGGTACAGCTTCTAGGTATCCTGATGGCTCTACTTGGCAAACTTTGGCGGGCTATGTAAATGGGGAGTATAAAGCCAAGCCTAATTTTACTTTACTATCTGGTCTTAGGTACAGTCATGTTTGGATTGATGCTGCTTTTGATAAGACCTATTATCCGTTTCCTTTTGATGATGCCAATCTTAATAATGGCGCATTAACCGGTAGTTTGGGATTCAGCTGGTTTCCGAAGGCAGATTTACAAATTACTTTAAACGGGTCAACAGGGTTCAGGGCACCAAACATAGATGACGTTGGCAAAATATTCGATTCTGAGCCTGGTGCCGTAGTAGTTCCAAATCCTGACTTAGAACCCGAGTATGCCTATAATATGGAATTAGGCATTCAAAAGAATTTTAATGATAAGCTGGTTTTCAAAAGTGCGGCGTTTTATACCTATTTGGTAGATGCTTTGGTGCGTAGAGATTATTTGTTTGATGGAGAAGATGAAATTATGTACAATGGCGAATTGAGCAGCGTACAGGCTATTCAAAATGCTGCGAAGGCTTTTGTTTATGGGTTTGAATTTGGGGTGGAAGCTTTCCTTACGGATAATATTTCAGTGGTTTCTAATCTAACTATCACCGAGGGTATTGAGGAAGAAGAGGATGGTACAGAGTCTCCAGGAAGGCATGTGTCACCTACTTTTGGTGATTTACACCTAGTTTATAAGAACCAAAGACTAAAAACAGATTTGTTCTTGAATTATAACGGAGAGATTCCGTTTTATGATTTAGCTACTTCTGAACGTAGTAAAGAGTACATCTATGCAACGGATGTAGATGGTAATCCGTATTCTCCGTCTTGGTATACCTTAAATATTCGCTCGCAGTATGAAGTTACTAGTGATCTTAAAGTTTCTTTAAACCTTGAGAATTTTACAGATCAACGGTATCGTTCGTATTCTTCGGGAATTTCTGCACCAGGTATAAATTTGGTTCTAGGTTTGGGATATCGGTTTTAGTAATACAAAAAAAAGGTCTAAAAATAAAGAACCCCGGCCATTGGCCAGGGTTCTTATGTTATAATA
Source organism: Zobellia barbeyronii (assembly GCF_018603515.1). Taxonomy (GTDB): domain Bacteria; phylum Bacteroidota; class Bacteroidia; order Flavobacteriales; family Flavobacteriaceae; genus Zobellia; species Zobellia barbeyronii. Next base: position 590,982 of record NZ_JACATN010000001.1, on the reverse strand, counting down.
AGTATAACTTATAATTAGTTGATAGCAGCTTTTGCTTTATCAGCAGCGCTGTTAGCAGCAGCTTTAGCATCGTCACCAGCTTTATTAGCAGCGTCCGTTGCTTTATCAGCAGCACCACTAGCGGCATCTTTAACATCTGCAGCAGCTTCATTAGCTTTTGCTTTGATATCATCACCAGCTTCGTTAGCTTTAGCTTTCAAATCGTTAGCTGCATCTTCTGCACCAGCTTTGATGTCTTCACCTGCTTCAGCAGCTTTGTCCATAGCTTCGCTACCTGCTTCACCTGCTTTATCCATGGCATCAGATCCCATTTCTTTAGCATCTTCACCAGCCTGCTCCATAGCAGCACCAGCTTCGTCTGTAGCACTCTTTGCTTTATCAGCAGCTTCTCTACAAGAAACGAAAGACATACTCAAGGCAAGCATTAAAACGGAACCTAAAATTACTTTTTTCATGATTTTGTGTTTAAAGTTTTGTTTAATTGTTTTTGTGATATACGTATCAAACGACATTTTGGACGCTATATTTTAACATTTTCTTACAAAGTTGTTTTCCATGCCGTATTTCAATTCTTTCAAATCGACTTAATTCGGGTAAAAATCCCTAATTTTGCAGCCTTAAATTAATGCAGTAGAGCCACTTATTATGAAGTTTGCGGAATATAAAGGATTGGATTTGCCCAAAGTAGCTGAGGATATACTCGATTACTGGAAACAAAACCAAATATTTGAGAAAAGTGTTTCCTCTAGAGAGGGTAAACCTAGTTATGTATTTTACGAGGGTCCGCCATCGGCAAACGGTATGCCTGGTATTCACCACGTAATGGCGCGAACTATAAAGGATATTTTTCCTAGGTACAAGACCATGAAGGGTTTTCAGGTAAAACGAAAAGCTGGATGGGATACCCACGGACTACCTATTGAGTTGGGTGTTGAGAAAGAACTAGGTATCACAAAAGAAGATATTGGAAAAAAAATCTCCGTAGAAGAATATAACGCTGCTTGTAAAAAAGCGGTCATGCGTTATACTGATGTATGGAACCGTATGACGGAGCAAGTAGGGTATTGGGTAGATATGAAAGACCCGTACATTACCTACAAGCCAAAATATATGGAATCTGTTTGGTGGTTATTGAAGGAGATATATGATAAAGGCCTAATTTATAAAGGATATACAATTCAGCCTTACTCGCCAAAAGCGGGTACAGGTTTAAGTTCGCATGAATTAAACCAGCCAGGAACGTATCAAGATGTTACGGATACAACGGTTGTTGCACAATTTAAAGCTATAGAAGAATCATTGCCAGACTTTCTTCAGAACGAAGGTGATGTTTATTTCTTGGCTTGGACAACTACACCATGGACACTTCCTTCCAACACTGCATTGACTGTTGGGCCAAAGATTGATTATGTTTTGGTGGAAACGTACAATCAGTACACATTTAAACCAATGAACGTAGTGCTTGCCAAGAACTTGGTAGGTAAACAGTTTTCTGGGAAGTTTAAACAAGTTGAAACAAAACCAGAATTATTAGAATATACATCTGGTGATAAGAAAATTCCTTTCTATGTCGTAAAGGAGTTTGTGGGTAAGGATTTAGTAGGTGTAAAATATGAGCAATTACTAGATTACGCACTCCCATATCAAAACCCTGAAAACGCATTTCGTGTAATTTCGGGAGATTTTGTAACCATAGATGATGGTACCGGTATTGTGCACACTGCGCCTACTTTTGGTGCGGATGATGCTTTGGTGGCCAAACAGGCATCCCCAGAAATACCACCGTTATTAGTACTTGACGAAAATAATAATCCAGTCCCTTTGGTGGATCTGCAAGGTAGATTTCGTCCCGAAATGAAAGAGTTTGGCGGTAAATACGTCAAAAACGAATATTATGAAACAGGCGAAGAACCTGAAAGATCAATAGACGTAGAGCTTGCTATAAAATTAAAAGAAGAGAACAAGGCTTTTAAAGTAGAGAAGTATGTTCACAGTTATCCTAACTGCTGGCGTACGGACAAGCCTATTTTATATTACCCGTTAGATTCATGGTTCATTAAAATCAGCGATGTTAAGGATCGGATGTTCGAATTGAACAAGACAATTAACTGGAAACCAAAATCAACTGGCGAAGGCCGTTTTGGTAACTGGTTGGCTAATGCTAATGACTGGAACCTTTCTAGATCAAGGTATTGGGGTATTCCTCTTCCTATCTGGAGAACAGAAGACGGTAAAGAAGAAATAATGATTGGGTCGGTAGCTGAGCTGAAGTCAGAAATGGCAAAGGCAGTAGCTGCAGGAGTAATGAAAAAAGATATTTTCGATGATTTTATAGTCGGTGATCTATCCGAAGAGAATTACGATAAAATAGACCTGCATAAGAATATTGTAGATGATGTTGTTTTGGTTTCAGCATCAGGTAAACCCATGAAACGCGAAAGCGATCTTATTGATGTTTGGTTTGATAGTGGTTCCATGCCTTATGCGCAATGGCACTACCCATTCGAAAATAAAGATCTGATTGATGAAGGCAAGACTTTTCCAGCAGATTTTATCGCGGAAGGAGTAGATCAGACTAGAGGTTGGTTCTATACGCTACATGCTATTGGTACCATGGTTTTTGATTCTGTGGCCTATAAAAATGTAGTTTCTAACGGGCTTGTGTTGGATAAAGAGGGCAAGAAGATGTCAAAACGTTTGGGCAATGCCGCAGACCCTTTTGAAACTATGGATGCGCACGGTGCAGATGCAACGCGTTGGTATATGATTTCTAATGCAAACCCTTGGGATAATTTAAAATTTGACACAGAAGGTATAGTTGAGGTAAAACGAAAATTCTTCGGGACACTTTATAATACCTATTCTTTTTTCTGTCTGTATGCCAATATAGATGCTTTTGATTATTCAGAGGATGAAATTCCGTTGAACGAAAGACCAGAAATAGACCGATGGATTTTATCGGAACTTCATTCGTTGATTAAAACGGTTGATGAAGCTTATGCCGATTATGAGCCTACAAAGGCAACACGTGCTATTTCAGACTATGTACAGGAGAATTTAAGTAATTGGTATGTGCGTCTGTGTAGAAGACGTTTCTGGAAAGGTACGTATGAGAAAGATAAAATATCGGCCTATCAAACGCTGTATACTTGTCTTGAAACAGTAGCTAAATTATCAGCACCTGTTGCTCCGTTCTTTATGGATAGACTTTATAAAGATTTAACAAATACGACTCATACGGAGGATTTTGAAAGTGTACATTTGGCTAAATTTCCAGTATACAACGAAGCAATTGTAGATAGGGATTTGGAAAGTAAGATGGAGAAAGCGCAGACTATTTCGTCTTTGGTGCTTTCTATCCGTCAGAAAGAAAAGATAAAAGTGCGCCAACCATTACAGAAAGTAATGATTCCTATTTTAGATGAAAAGCAAAAGCATGAGATAGAAGCGGTGGCAGATCTTATAATGTCTGAAGTGAATGTTAAAGAAATAGAATTGCTAGATGACGCTTCTGGTATTTTGGTGAAACAGATTAAGCCCAACTTTAAGGTTTTAGGGCCTAAATTTGGGAAGGATATGAAAAAAATTGCTCAGGCCGTTGCTAAGTTGGGGCAAGATGATATCCAAAAAATTGAACAGGATGGCGAAATTTCGCTTGATATTATCGATAAAATTATTACATTACAATTGCAAGATGTAGAGATAGCCTCTCAAGATATTGAAGGTTGGTTAGTTGCTAGTTCAGGACCTATTACGGTAGCTTTGGACGTAACGATCAATGAAAATTTAAGAGAAGAGGGTATTGCTAGGGAGCTTGTAAACAGAATTCAGAACATAAGAAAAGATTCTGGATTTGAGGTGACGGATAGAATTGACGTTAAAATTCTTAAAGATGGGCTCGTGGAAAAAGCGGTATTTAATAATTTAGATTATATTAAGACCGAAACACTGACCGCCGAACTTGTTTTTGAGGAAAAATTGGATAAAGGAACTGAGGTTTCTTTTGATGAAATAACAACTAAATTATTTATTGAAAAACATTAAAATAATGGCAGAAGATTTAAAAGTTAGGTATTCGGACAAGGATCTTGCCGAATTTAGAGTGTTGATCGAGGACAAAATCGAAAAGGCTAAAAGTCATTTAGATTTATTGAAGAGTTCTTATATGAACGATGGTAATAACGGTACGGATGATACTTCGCCAACGTTTAAAGCCTTTGAAGAGGGGTCTGAAACGATGAGCAAAGAAGCAAATACGCAGTTGGCTATACGTCAGGAGAAATTTATCAGAGATTTGAAAAATGCCGTTTTGCGCATCGAGAATAAGACATACGGTATTTGCCGTGTTACTGGTAAATTAATCGCTAAAGAACGTCTTAAGCTTGTGCCACATGCCACATTGAGTATTGAGGCAAAGAATATGCAGAAGTAATTTCAGCAAGATTATAATTTTAGGGCCTACAAGAAATTAATTCTTGTAGGCCTTTTTTACACCCGAAAAAAATGAAGAGCTTTCTTGTTTTCTTTTTCGTATTTAATCTCTTGGCTGCGCAAAAGGTGGTAAAAAAGACATTGATAAATGATGCGGTTACGGCAATCAATATTGATGTAAACAGCTGTTATAAGTTAGTTCTAGAGACTTCGGAAAGTCATGAAATGTCTGTTGAAGCCGTTATTGATGGTGAGTATAAAAAAGACCTTTTGTTATCTATAAAAGAGCAGGGTACTTCTATAATGATAAGTAGTGGTTTTCAGCCCAATTTTAAGAACCCCAATGACAAACTTAGTGCGCATAAGGTCATTTCAATTTCCTTAAAAATCATGTTGCCACGTCATAAATATGTTACTGTATTTGGTAGAAGTTGTAATGTTATTGTGGAGGGAGATTACAATGGGCTTGATGTTTCGCTAAACGATGGTAATTGTGAGCTTTTTAATGTTTCCAAAAGTGTAAAGGTGCATACCCAAAGCGGTAGTATATTGGTATATGCCATAAATGCAGATATAGATGCTATTAGTAAATACGGGAAAATTACTAAGGAAGACATTCCAAAAGGGGGGTCTAAGTATACACTAACTTCCGTAACGGGAAATATCCGGATAAATAAAACCGAATAATATACTTATTTTTGCCCATTCAAGTTGTAGATGTACTATGAATTTAAAGAAGTCATTGCTCATTATCATAGCAGTATTGTTAATTGATCAGCTGAGCAAAATATATATAAAGACCCATTTTGTATTAGGGGATTCCGTTGAAGTTTTCAGTTGGTTCAAAATACTGTTCATTGAGAATTCTGGAGCAGCTTGGGGTGCTAAATTGAGTGACTTCCTTCCTATTTCAGAGCCTACAGGCAAATTGGTGTTAACGGTATTTAGACTATTTGCTGTTGCAGGAATAGGGTATTGGTTATATGATACCATACAGAAGAAATCCTCCAAAACTTTAATACTTGCTGTTTGTTTGATTTTTGCCGGAGCATTGGGTAATATTATTGATTCTGTGGTATACGGAGTTGTTTTTAGTGATAGCTATCAGCAATTGGCCACGGCATTTTCAGATGAGCCATACGGTAGTCTTTTCTACGGTAAAGTAGTAGATATGCTTTATTTTCCTATGGTAGATACTACATGGCCGGATTGGGTACCTTATTTTGGAGGGGCTACTTTCCGCTTTTTTGAACCGGTATTCAATATTGCCGATATGGCAATTAGCACAGGTGTAGGCGTTCTTTTAGTTTTTAATAAGAGAGCTTTTGGTAAAGAAGGTGAAGACGAAGAAACAACCGTAGAGGAAACAGCTTAATTTCTTAAAAGGAGTAAGTCTCAGAAGGAGTTACGCAGTAATCTAAAGGAACATCATTATCATAGATGTCCGTTATGAGCTCATCTTCAGCGGGAAAGAGGGATAAGCCTATTTTGATAACATCTTCTCTGCATTCTGCTAAAAATGTATCATAGAATCCTTTTCCATACCCCACACGATTTCCCTTTTTGTCAAAGGAAAGTAGCGGTATAAAAACAACATCAATTTTACTAGTGGGTACTTCTATACCATCAACTGGTTCAGGTATGTTCCATTTGTTCTTTTTTAGACGCGTAGAATCAGTAAGCAAATAATGCTGTAGTGTAGTATTGTCTCCTACTTTAGGTAGGACTACATTCTTATCCTTTCCTTGAAGTATGGACAAGATAAACGTAGTGTCAATTTCTTTATTTTCCGAAATCGGTAAAAAAATGTGGTAATAGTCATGTGACCATACCGGCAATTTAAGCAGTCCGTTGGCGATATTCAGACTAGAGTCTTCAAGCGACTCATTGTCTAATAAATGCCTACGGTTTTTGTAGAGAGATCTTAAATCTTTTTTAAGCATTGATTATGATCTCAGTACAATTGGGGAAACTGTATATATGCCTATTCTTTTGCTGAAACGGTGTAATATATCTTAAAAGAAATCATCAAGATGAGATACAATCCGAGGGTTATTATATATTTATCCATGTGGTATATTGATTTTGATTCTTAAAGCTAAATAAAAAAATCAATCGAAACACTGTCAACGGCAACTTTTTATCGGTGAAATGCATTTTTTAGTGTTTTTTTAACAAATTTGTGCATTTTTAAGTGCAAAATCTTGCAAATTCCCACTTTGATTAAGCCATTCCCTCAGTTCTTTCAAATTGTATTTAGGTATAGTATTCGTTAAAAAACACCAAAACACTAAGCCCTTTTAATAAAACATAGTAATTTAACGTGTTAGAAGCCAATGTGCCCACTACTTAATTTTTTAAACCATTTTTGTAATGCCCCAAGTGCCTATAGAAGTTCAATTACGTACATTACCCCAGAGTCCTGGAGTGTATCAATTTTATGACGTAGATGATAAAATTTTATATGTAGGAAAGGCCAAAAATTTAAAAAAGCGGGTATCCTCTTATTTTACCAAAAATCATGAGTATGGCAAGACACGTGTTCTTGTTAAAAAAATAAAGCTCATTAAGCATATTGTAGTTCCTACGGAGTCTGATGCTTTGCTTCTGGAAAACAACCTTATTAAAAAGTATAGACCAAGGTATAACGTTCTTTTAAAGGATGATAAATCCTATCCTTGGATCTGTATTAAGAATGAACGCTTTCCTAGGATTTTTCCTACCAGAAAATTAATTAAAGATGGTAGTGAGTATTTTGGTCCTTATACAAGTATGAAAACCGTGAGGATTCTGCTTGATCTTATAAAGGGAGTTTACCCATTGCGGACATGTAATTATGACCTTTCAAAAGAGAAGATAGAAGCGGATAAATACAAAGTATGCTTAGAATATCATTTAGGAAACTGTAATGGCCCTTGTGAAGGTTTCCAGAGTTTAGAGGAGTATGATGAGCAGATTCAAGATATTAGAAGAATAATTAAAGGGGATTTTAAGTCATCATTGAATTATTTCAGGTCTCAAATGAAAACCTTGGCATCAGAAATGAAGTTTGAGGAGGCTCAGCAAGTAAAAGAGAAGATAGAAGTATTAGAGAATTATCAGGTAAGGTCTACTGTCGTTAACCCAAAAATTAATAATGTAGATGTATTTTCGGTTATTTCAGATGAGGCATATGCGTATGTTAATTTTCTACAATTATCCCATGGTTCTATTACACGTTCGCATACACTTGAAATAAAAAAGAAACTTGATGAAACAGATGCTGATCTTTTGGCACTGTCCATAATAGAAATAAGACAACGATTCAAATCTCTGTCCAGAGAGCTCTACCTTCCTTTTGAGGTTCCGGTAGAAGCGCATTTAAAAGTTACAGTGCCCAAATTAGGTGATAAAAAGAAAATTCTTGAACTGTCTGAACGTAATGCCAAATTCTACAGGCAGGAGCGTTTCAAGCAAAGTATGATAATTGATCCGGATAGACATACCAACCGGATTATGGCGCAGATGAAGAAGGATTTACATCTTTCTGAAGAACCTAGGCACGTAGAATGTTTCGATAACAGTAACATTCAAGGGAGCAACCCAGTTGCAGCTTGCGTAGTTTTTAAAAATGGGAAACCTTCTAAAAAGGAATACCGTCATTACAATATTAAGACGGTTGAAGGACCTGATGATTTTGCGTCTATGGAAGAAGTGGTTTTTAGACGCTACAAACGTTTACTTGCCGAAGATGAACCCTTACCGCAATTAATAGTTATTGATGGGGGAAAAGGGCAGTTGTCTTCCGCTTTAAAAAGTCTGGATATTCTTGGGTTACGAGGAAAAATAGCTATTGTGGGAATAGCAAAACGTTTGGAAGAAATCTATTTTCCGGAAGATCCTATTCCGCTTTATTTAGATAAAAAGTCAGAAAGTTTAAAGATTATTCAGCAATTAAGAAATGAGGCGCATCGCTTCGGTATAACTTTTCATAGAAATAAAAGGAGTAAGGCTGCAATAAATTCTAAATTAGAGAGTATTGAAGGTATCGGCGAGAAAACTGCAGAAGAGCTTTTAAAGAAATTCAAGTCGGTAAAAAGAATAAAAGAAGCTTCCATAGAAAACCTGACAGAAACCGTTGGAATGTCTAGGGCTAAAAAAATTTATGAAGCGTTCCATTAAATATTACGACGAATACAATAGTATGCAAAAAGCCATTTTAGGTATTGGTTTACTTTTTTTCACCTTGTTTTCCGTAGCGCAAGATTCGGAGAAGAAGGATGTTAAGGTGGGCTTAGTGCTCAGTGGCGGTGGCGCTAAAGGAATGGCTCATATTGGTGCTATTAAGGTGTTGGAAGAGGCTGGTATTAGGGTTGATTATATTGGAGGAACAAGCATGGGGGCTATAGTAGGTTCTTTATATGCCGCGGGTTATACCGGAGATCAACTAGATTCGATTTTTAGGGCAACCGATTTTACTAATCTTATACAGGACAATTTACCTAGAAGTGCTAAAACTTTTTACGAAAAAGAGAATTCGGAAAAATATGCGATTACCCTTCCTTTTGACAATTTTAAAGTATCAGTTCCGCCAGCATATTCAGGTGGTCAGAATGTTTATAATGAGTTAGTCAAATTTTTGTATCCAGTCCGGAACATAAATGACTTTAATGACTTGCCTATACCATTTGTTTGTATTGCCACGGATGTAGAAACGGGTGAGGAAGTTATTTTAAAAGATGGATATCTGCCGGAAGCTGTTATGGCAAGTGGTACATTGCCTTCCCTTTTTGAGCCTGCACGAATTAATGGAAAAGTTTTAATAGATGGCGGAGTAGTAAATAATTACCCTATTGAAGAAGTCCGAAAAATGGGCGCTGATATTATAATTGGTGTTGATGTACAGCACGGTTTAAGAGATAGAGAATCTCTTTTAACCGCCACAGAGATTTTATTGCAAATCAATAATTACCAAACCGTTCTTGATATGGTAGAAAAGTCTAAAAAGACTGATATCTACATAAAACCGAATATGGATGATTATTCCATAATTGATTTTAATCTGGACGATGTAATTATTAAAAGTGGCGAAGACGCAGCACGGAAAAATTTTGATGCCTTAAAAGAAGTGGCATCCATGCAAAGCAAGAGAAATGAGGGAAGAGAGCGTATTGTTTCTACAGATACATTAAGTATTAGTCATTTGGTTATAAGGGAAAGTGAAAATTATTCTAGGGGTTACGTAAAAGGAAAATTGAGATTTGACGTAGATAAGCCAACCACATTTTCACGGGTTCATCAAGGTATTAGTAACCTTGCTGCAACGGGTAATTTCCATACAATTCATTATAAATTACAAGATAATGAGGATAACGATGAACAAGAGATGATTCTTGATTTAGATGAAAACAAGAGCAAATCATTTATACGATTGGGAGCTCATTATGATAACCTTTACAAGACCGCAGCAATTCTGAATTATACAAGAAAAAGTCTAATTACTAGAGATGACGTTTCTTCGTTCGACTTTATTATTGGAGATAATATTAGATATAAATTAAGGTATTATGTAGATAAAGGATTTTATTGGAGTTACGGATTTAATTCTAGTTTTAATGAGTTTGAAAAAGATGTAAGTTTTGATTTGGTACGCAGCAATTTTGATTTTCAGGCTGCAGCTAATTTAAATTCTATAAATCTAGACATAACTGACTTTACCAATCAGGTTTACGTGCAAACCGTTTTGCGGGAAGAGTTTTCTTTTAGAATGGGTATAGAGCATAAGTTCTTAAAGGTTAGTACTACTACCTTAGGGCAAAGTGCAGATACGCAGGCAAGCGCAACGGTAAGTAACTCTAGTGATAGAACGTTTCTTGAGAAAAGTAATTTCTACAGTGCTTTTGGACAGTTGACTTTTGATTCATATGACGATAAATATTTTCCTTCCAAAGGATTATATTTTGATGGAGATTTTCACTTTTATGTATTCTCCTCGGATTTTAATAACAACTTTAAAGAGTTTTCAATTGCAAAAGCCAAAATAGGAACGGCAATACCTTTTTTAAATAAATTTTCATTTAATGTGGAAGCAGAAGGTGGTTTTAAGTTGGGTACATCAAATGTTTCTACTTTCGATTTTGTTCTAGGAGGTTTTGGAACCAATCTTATAAATAATTTTACGCCCTTCTTTGGATACGATTTTTTGGCTCTGCCAGGGAATTCCTTTGTAAAGGCATATGGTAGGTTAGATTATGAGTTTACGCCAAAGAACCATTTAATGCTTACGGCAAATTATGCCAATGTAGATGATGACCTTTTTAGAACAGGAGAATGGTTTACTCTGCCAAACTATTCTGGTTATGGAATTGGCTATGGTTGGGAATCTTTTGTGGGGCCCATGCAAATGCATTATTCTTGGTCTCCTGAGGGTAAGAGTAATAGCTTCTTTTTTAGTTTAGGGTATTGGTTTTAATGTTCTTGGATTAAGGTTGAAGTTTTTTTCCGATATTTGTGTTGTATGCTACAATTTAGAGTTGATATTACCGCTCATCTTAGAGCCATGTGGTAACTAGCCATGTAAATAAAAGTTCATGCTTAGGTATGAGCTTAATTGTATTGTTTCTCAACTTATTTAAAATAATTACTTTACTAAAATACATTTACATATGTCAACTTTAGATAATACTTCATTGAATTTACCCAAGGAAAACCTAGAAGCAGAAGACTTTCTTCCTTTGTTAGGTACAGATTATATAGAACTTTATGTAGGTAACGCCAAGCAAGCAGCCCATTATTATATGACTGCTTGGGGGTTTCAGCCTTTGGCTTATGCAGGCCTTGAAACGGGTTTAAAAGACAGGGTGTCTTACGTACTTCAACAAAATAAAATTAAGTTGGTACTTACTTCTCCGTTAAATTCAGGAGGTGAAATCAATAAACATATAGATGCTCATGGAGACGGGGTAAAGGCTATTGCTTTATGGGTTGATGATGCTTCTAAGAGTTATGCCGAAACTACAAAAAGAGGAGCCGAAAGTTACTTGGAGCCTAAGACTGTTAAAGATGAAGGTGGTGAAGTTGTGCTTTCTGGTATTCACACATATGGGGAAACGGTTCATGTTTTTGTAGAAAGAAAAAACTACAAAGGTGTATTCATGCCAGGTTATAGAGCATGGAATCCTTATTATAAACCTACGGATGTAGGTCTAAAGTTTGTAGATCACATTGTAGGTAATGTAGGGTGGAACGAAATGAATAAATGGTGTGAATTCTATGCTAAGGTTATGGGCTTTGCCCAGTTAGTGTCTTTTGACGATAAAGATATTTCTACAGAATATACCGCACTCATGAGTAAAGTGATGAGCAATGGTAACGGCCGAATTAAATTTCCAATAAACGAACCTGCAGACGGTAGAAAGAAATCGCAGATAGAAGAGTATATAGATTTTTATAATGGATCAGGAGTTCAACATATGGCTCTTGCGACAGATAATATTATCGAAACGGTAACAGCTCTAAGAGAAAGGGGTATTGAGTTTTTAACGGTACCCTCTAGCTATTATGAAGATGTACTGGATCGCGTAGGTGAAATAGATGAAGATTTGGAGCCTCTTAGTGAACTAGGTATTCTTATTGATAGGGATGAAGAGGGGTATTTACTTCAGATATTTACGAAACCTATTTTGGATCGCCCAACAATGTTTATAGAAATCATTCAGAGAAAAGGAGCTAAATCTTTTGGAAAAGGAAACTTTAAAGCACTTTTTGAGGCAATAGAGAGAGAACAAGAATCAAGAGGTACGTTATAATTTGATTTTTGATGAGTTTTCTGGGCGTTCTAAAGGACAGCTCAGTCTCAAAAAAGTCAAATTTCAGACCTGAAAAGGGTGTAATTTCTTAATGAAATGCCAAATTTTGAGCCGTAAGTAAAAAGAACTGTTAATGTAATAGTTAAAGTAAGTTAAAACGATTTGAAGATTCAAAGTATGCCTTAAATTTGTACTCGTAAGGGGTGGTTCCCTTACAACTTTAAGTATTGGTTTTTCATAATTTAAAGTTTGGTTGGTTATTTAGGAAAAGCCCTGGCATGTAATGTCAGGGCTTTTTTTTAAGTTCATTTTTTCGGGTGTTTATTTCAATTGCACCAACTTTCGTATCCATGCTTAAAAGACCAAAATGATATGGTTGAGTTGTGCATACAATACTTTGGAATAAATTTTGTTTAAGTAATTGTAAGCCCTTAAAATAATATAAGAGCATTTTGTATTTTTATCGTAATACTACAGCTATGAAAAAAGCATTTACATTACTTTTTCTTCTCGTCATCTTTTCTTCTCACTCGCAAAATAGTGAGTCGGTTTTTGATCCCGGTGAATGGTTGAAATTTAGAATGCATTATGGTTTTCTAAATGCCAGTTATGCAACCTTACATGTAAAGTCTGCTGTGGTAGATGATGTTCCTGTATATCATGTGGTAGGTCGTGGTGAGACCACTGGTTTTGCTAGTGTCTTTTTTAAAGTAGATGATACTTATGAGAGCTATTTTGGAAAGGAAGATGGGAAGCCTTATAAATTTATAAGAAAGATAAATGAGGGTGGGTATACCAAAGATATTGAGATAAACTTTGATCATAAGGAAGAGAAAGCCGTCCTGAACGATAAAAAGCATAATAAAAAGTATAATTTTGAACTACAGGACAGCATCCAAGATTTAATATCTGCATTTTACTATTTACGAAACAATTATGAGCCAAGCGATTTAGTAATAGGTGAGGCTGTAAATTTGAAAATGTTGTATGATGATGACGGCATTTTTAACTTCAAACTTAAATATTTAGGAACAGAAGTACTTAAAACTAAGTTCGGTAAGGTAGAATGTTTTAAATTTAGGCCCTTGGTTCAGTCAGGGCGTGTTTTTAAAGAACAAGAAAGTCTTTCGCTATGGGTTTCAGCAGATGATAATAGAATACCTGTGCGTATACAAGCAAATTTAAGTGTAGGAGCTATCAAGGCAGACCTTGATGGATATAACGGACTGAAACACCAGTTCAAGATAATAATGGATTAACAACCCAATGAGAGATAAAGAGCGAATAGATTCACAAATTTCAAAATTAGAAGAGAAGTATAAAGATTCCGGTCAGGATTTAAGTTCTTATTTAGATGGGCTTCTTTATCAGCGTTACCTCACTTATTGGGATTATATTCATCTTGATACTCTTTTAAGCCTTCAGGTGCCTAGGACCTATTTCCCCGATGAGGAAATTTTTATCATGTACCATCAGATTACTGAGTTGTACTTTAAGCTTATTCTTCATGAGCAAAAGCAATTGGTTGATGATAAATCTCAAAACATCGATTTTTTTATAGAAAAAGCAAGACGAATCAACAGCTATTTTAAGGCATTGATATCTTCTTTTGGTATTATGATAAAAGGTATGGAGAGAGAACAGTTTCTTCAATACCGAATGGCGTTACTTCCAGCTAGTGGTTTTCAGTCGGCTCAATATAGAATGATTGAAATTTATGCTACTCCTTTGGAGAATTTGGTTCACCATACGGAGCGAGACGCTTTTTCATCAGAAAATAGCTTGGAAGAGCTTTATGAGCAAATCTATTGGAAGAAAGGTGCCACCGATTTGGCAACAGGAGAAAAGACATTAACCCTTAAGCAATTTGAGTACAGATACACCCCACGTTTGATACGAATTGCTAAGCAAGTAGAACAAAGTACTATTTATCAAAAGTACCAGCAATTATCAGCAGACAAGAAAGATAATAAAGAGCTGATAGAAGCGTTAAAGACTTTGGATATGAACGCCAATGTAAACTGGCCATTAATGCATATGGGATCTGCTCATAGGTATTTAGGAAAAGACAAGGAGCAGATAGATGCTACAGGAGGAACCAATTGGAAGGAGTATTTACCTCCCAGTTTTCAGAAAATCGTGTTTTTCCCGGGATTATATTCAAAACAAGAGTTAAATGATTGGGGAAAAGAATGGGTAGACCATATCTTTAACCCGGATAAGAAACAAACAGAGTAACATGAACAAATATTGGGGCCTTCTTTTCGTTATTTTAGTATCTATTTCATGTAAGCATGACAAGCCTGTTTTAAAAGAGCCGGTTGTTAAGCAAATGGCTTCCATTGTTCCTGATAAACCCGTTTTAAAACAGTTTGGTTTTAATTTAGATGAGTTTACCGTGCAGTTAGATACGGTTAAAAACGGAGATAGCTTTGGAGAGCTAATGCTTCAGAACAAGGTAGATTACCCAAAAATTGCCAAAATTACCCAAGAATTTAAAGATACTTTTGATGTTAGAAGAATTCGTGTGGGCAAACCATATATTATTTTAAAGTCCAAAGATACTACAGAGGCAGCCCAAGTTTTTATTTATGAGAATGACCCAATTAACTATACCGTAGTTGATTTGAGAGATACGGTTAAGGCGTATAGAGACAAGAAAGAAGTTACTTATGTTGAGCGGGAAGCTTCGGGAGTTATTGAAACTTCTTTGTCTCAGGCAATTTTAGATCAAGGAATAGATTATACCCTTACTAACAGTTTGTCTGAAGTATATGCTTGGACAATAGATTTCTTCCGTCTGCAAAAAGGGGACAAGTTCAAGATTATTTATAAAGAAAAGTTTATTAATGATTCTATCTACGCTGGAGCTGGTGAAATAGAAGCTGCTTATTTTGAGCATAGCGGAAGGCCTATTTATGCTTTTGCTTATGAGAATGATTCATTAAAAAATATAGTTGATTATTTTGATGAAGAAGCTAACAATCTTAGAAGAACATTTCTAAGAGCTCCGGTTCAGTTCAGTAGAATTTCTTCAAGATATAATCTAAAGCGAAAAATCCGTTATTACGGAAACAAAGTAAGACCTCACATGGGTACGGATTACGCGGCGCCAAGAGGTACGCCTATTTTGGCAACTGCAGATGGTACCGTAACAGAATCTACAAGAAGAGGTGGTAACGGTAAATATGTAAAAATTAGACATAACGGTACGTATTCTACGCAATACTTGCATATGAGCAAGCAGAATGTAAAAAGAGGCGCATATGTAAGACAGGGAGATGTAATTGGTTGGATAGGTATGACCGGTAACACGAGTGGCCCTCATGTTTGCTATCGTTTTTGGAGAAACGGAAGACAAGTAGATCCGTTAAAAGAAGAACTTCCTTTGGCAGAGCCTCTAGATGAGACTTTACAGCCAGATTACTTCAACTACGTTAATCCAATAAAAGATCAGTTAGACTGTATGGAATATCCTAAAAGTTCTATAGAAGAGGATATTCTAGCTGAAGATTTAGCATCCGCAGAAAAATAACGGTACATAGGGTTTTGGTTTAGAATGAATATGGCTTATTTTCGCCATAGACAATTGCTAACACTAAAACACCCGAAAATGTCATTACAGAGCACAAATCCTACTGAAACTTCTGCTTGGAAGAAACTTGCCCAGCACTTTGAAAATACTAAAGAAGAACAGTTAAAAGACCTTTTTGCGTCTGATGCATCTAGGGCTGAAAAATTCACTTTAAAGTGGAATGATTTCTTAGTAGATTTCTCTAAAAACAGAATTACCGACGAAACTTTACAATTGCTTCTTCAACTAGCGAAAGAAGTTAATTTGGCCGATGCAATTCAAAAACAATTTGGTGGAGACGAGATAAACCAGACAGAAGGTAGGGCAGTCTTGCATACAGCACTTCGTGCTAAAAAGTCTGATACCATTTTAGTGGATGGTGAAAACGTGGTAGAAGAGGTTTACGCGGTTAAAGACCATATAAAGAAGTTTACAGAGACTATTATTTCAGGAAGCGCTACTGGGTATACCGGCAAAGCTTTTACTGATGTAGTAAATATTGGTATTGGAGGATCGGATTTAGGTCCAGCTATGGTAACCGAAGCTCTAAAATTCTATAAAAACCATCTTAAGCTTCATTTTGTGAGCAATGTAGATGGGGATCATGTAAACGAAGTTCTGAAAGAACTTGATCCGGAAACAACGCTTTTCGTGGTCGTTTCAAAAACCTTTACTACACAAGAAACGCTAACAAATGCCACGACCATAAAAAAATGGTTTCTAAAGCATGGTACTCAGGCAGATATAGCCAAACACTTTGCAGCAGTATCTACAAATACAGAAGCTATTTCAGAATTTGGTATTGCTCAAGAAAATGTTTTCCCAATGTGGGATTGGGTAGGTGGTCGTTTTTCTTTATGGAGTGCGGTTGGTTTATCCATAGCATTGGCAGTAGGTTTTGAGAATTTTGATTTATTATTGGTAGGAGCCAATGAAATGGACGAACATTTCAAAAACACAGATTTTGAAGATAACCTTCCTGTAGTATTGGCACTTTTAAGCGTTTGGTATAATAACTTCTATGGAGCCGAAACTGAGGCTATCATTCCGTACGCACAATACTTGAGCAGATTTTCAGCTTACTTGCAACAAGGTATTATGGAGAGTAACGGTAAAAGCGTGGAGCGAAATGGTAAACGTGTAGGTTATGAAACAGGTACTATTATTTGGGGAGAGCCAGGTACTAACTCACAACATGCTTTCTTTCAGCTAATACATCAAGGAACAAAGCTTATACCTGTAGATTTTATTGGATTTAAAAAATCATTGCATGGAGATGTTGATCATCACAATAAGTTAATGGCCAACTATTTTGCCCAGACCGAAGCTTTAATGAACGGTAAGACTGCCGGGCAGGTTCGCGAAGAACTAGAAAGCAAAGGTATGGCGGCAAGTGAAATCGAAAAATTACTAGCATTCAAGGTTTTTGAAGGTAATAAGCCAACTAATACTATTCTAATAGATAAGTTGTCGCCAAAAAGCTTGGGTAGTTTAATCGCACTTTATGAACACAAAATATTTGTGCAAGGCATCATTTGGAACATTTTTAGCTATGACCAATGGGGTGTTGAACTTGGTAAGCAATTAGCAGGTACTATTTTGAAAGATATTCAAGGTTCAGAAATTGCCGATCATGATAGCTCTACTTTACAACTTTTAAAATATTTTAAGGGTTAAACTAGGGTATCCTCAGTTTTTTACAATTCTTGCGGAACTTCTTTTTTTTTAAGAGAAGTTTCGCTCTCATATAGTATATTTGCGAAAGTGTTATTTAACCTTTACTTAACATTCGCATGCCTAAAACGCCGCACTTTTGCAGCAAATTGAGAAAACGTAAAAACTGAACAAATGAAAAAGATGTACTTCGCTTTGGTCTTATTTTTAATGACGACCGTGGCATTTTCACAAGGAACTATTACCGGTACCGTAATAGATGGCGAGCTTAATGAGCCACTACCGGGAGCTAGTGTTGTTCTTCAAGGAACAACTAATGGAACTTCAACTGATTTTGATGGTAAGTTTCAAATTGAAATTACAGAAAATGCAGGAACGCTTTTAGTTTCTTACATTGGGTATACTCCCAAAAAAGTAGCTTACACTAGTGACGGTAATATTGGTAGAATTGTACTGGAGCCAAACGCACAAGAATTAGAAGGTGTAGTAGTAAGTGGTGTAATTGATATCGCAAAAGATAGAGAAACACCAGTAGCGGTTTCAACTATTAAAGCTGCTGAAATACAAGAAAAATTAGGTTCGCAAGAATTTCCTGAAATTTTAAAATCAACTCCATCAATCTATGTTACAAAGCAAGGTGGTGGTTTTGGTGATGCTCGTATTAGTATCCGCGGTTTTAATACAAATAATTCTGCAGTAATGGTTAACGGTGTGCCAGTAAATGATATGGAGAATGGTGCTGTATACTGGAGCAACTGGTCTGGTTTAAGTGATGTTGCTTCTGCTATTCAGGTACAAAGAGGTCTAGGGTCCTCAAAATTAGCGACTTCTTCTGTAGGTGGTACTATTAACGTGGTTACCAAAACTTCTGAGCAAAGAGAAGGTGGTGTAGTTTCTGGTTCTGTTGGTAATGCAGATTACTTGAAAACATTAGTTGCTTACAGCACTGGTTTAATGGAAAATGGTCTTTCTGCTTCTGTTTTATTAGGTAGAACTGCTGGTAGCGGTTATGTTGATGGAACTGAATTTGAAGCTTATAACTATTTTATCGGTATTGGATATAAGCCAAATGAGAAACATGACCTTCAGTTTATTGTAACTGGATCACCACAACAACACCACTCAAGAAGTTTTGCGCCAAGTTTAGGTAATTATTTAGAATATGGTAGCAACGGAGAAGATCCTAACATTAAATATAACAGTGACTGGGGCAATAGAAATGGTAAAGAAGATACTTTTGGAGGAAACTTTTATCATAAGCCTGTAGTGTCATTAAATTGGGAATGGGAACTTTCTGATACTTCTACATTTTCAGCTATTGCATACGCTTCTTTTGGTCGTGGTGGTTCAGTAGGTTCATTAGGTAGAATCAATGGAAACCAGTCTTTTTCATCTACTTTCAAAACGGCAGATGGTCTTATTCGTATGGATGATATCGTAAGATGGAATCAGGGAGCAAATGTACCTGATTTTGGTACACAAAGACAGACATATACATCGGGCGGGGCATTGTCTAACCAAGGACTTTATGTAAATGGTAACAACAGTTCTTTTGGTTTTGAAGATGACAATGATTTTGTAAGAGGAGGCGAGAACGGTATTTCTCAGAGATCCTCTGTAAACTCTCATAACTGGTATGGTACCATTATGAATTTTCATAATGAAGTAAATAACAATTGGAGTTTTGATGTTGGTGTTGATGCTAGAAGTTATAAAGGGTATCACTACAGAAGATTGGTAGATTTACTTGGAGCTGATGCTTATGTTGATAATGATAATATAAACGATACTTTTCGTACGGTAACAGAAACATATGCGCCTACTGCTGGTAACGCACTTAATGTTTTTAGTAGTATTGACGATGAAGAGAAAGTTGATTATTACAATATTGGTTACGTACGTTGGTTGGGTGCTTTTGGACAAGTAGAATATAAAAATGATAATGTATCTGCTTTCATGCAAGGGTCATTTTCTAACCAAGGATTCCAGAGAGAAGATTTATTTAATTATTTGGATTCCGATCCAGAGCAAAAAACGGATTGGGTAAACCAAGCAGGTGGAAACGTTAAAGGTGGATTGAACTATAACATTAACGAAAAACATAATGTTTTTGTAAACGCAGGATACTATTTAAAACAACCTTTGTTTGATGCTGTTTTCTTGAATTTTGTAAATGATATTAATCCAGACCTTGAAAATGAAAAAATTCTTGGTGTAGAATTGGGTTATGGATTTCGTTCGGCTGTATTTAGCGCCAATGTTAACTTATACAGAACAAGTTGGAAAGATAGATTTGAAAGTGACGGTATAACTGTTAGTGATCTTAATGGTGATGTATTATTTCAAGGAACAGCTAACTATTCAGGTGTAGAGCAATTGCATACGGGTGTTGAGGTAGATTTCACTGCACGAGCTACACCAATCTTGACATTCAATGGTATGGTATCTGTTGGTAACTGGGAGTATACAGGAAATCCTACCGGTACAGTATTGGATGATGGGCGTAATGTCCTTGGTACTGCGGAATTGATTCTTGACGGTGTTAAGGTTGGTGATGCTGCACAATTTACTGCAAGAATTGGAGCTACAATTGAACCGGTAGAAAGATTGAAATTTGATGCTAGCTATTACAGAGCAGATAATCTTTATGCAGATTTTGATGTACTTTCTTTTCAAGATAATGATTTAGATGGTGTTGCGGATAACGATGGTTTCCTTCTTGAATTGCCAGCATATGATTTGGTTGATGCAGGTGTATCATACAAAATGTTGGTAGGAAAAGAAGATAATAAGTCTATTACCTTAAGGCTTAACATAAATAACGTTTTAGATGATACGTATATTTCTGAATCAGAAACTAACGTTGCGCCAGATTCTGATCCTCTTAACAACTATGATGGTATAAATACTGGTAACAGAGTATATTTTGGTTTCGGAAGAACTTGGAACTTTACGCTCAACTACAGATTCTAATTTGTAGTAGAAGTATATAATTTAAAAACCCTGCCAGTCGGCAGGGTTTTTTTATGCGCAAAAATCAGTACATTTAAAGCTTAAAATAAAATTAATATGTACGAAATTATTCAGTCAGTTCACTCTTACTTGGCTTATGTTGTTCTTGTCCTTTTGTTCCTTGCAGTTGCTAACGCTATTATGGGTTGGGTAGGGAATAAAGTGTTTAATATGGGAAAGGATTTACGTTTAAGTCTTTTTACTTTGATTTTAGCTCACATTCAGCTATTGGTAGGGCTAATACTTTATTTTGTTTCTCCAAGCGGCCTTCAAGCTATTCAGGCTTTGGGTATGGGGGGTCTTAATTCAGCATCTAGATTATTAGCTGTGGAACATCCGTTCATTAATATTATTGCAATTGTTTTGATTACCATAGGCTGGTCGCGTCACAAAAAGTTTGTAGACGGTAAAAATAAATTCAAGAGCATTGCTATTTTTTATGGTCTTGGTCTTGTGTTGATACTTAGCCGTATTCCTTGGGGACAGTGGTTAGGTTAATGTCAAACAATTAATAATGCAAATGGATTTTATAAAAAGCGCAGTAACATCAGTATTAATTATTTTTACGTCATTTACGTTTGGTCAACAAACGGATCTTTTTAATGGTGAAAACTTAGAAGGTTGGACGGTATATGGTACCGAGAAATGGTACGTAGAAGATGGTCTGTTGGTATGCGAAAGCGGTCCGGATGAGCAATATGGTTACTTTGCTACAGATAAGCATTATAAAAACTTTGAGTTGACGGTAGATTTCAAACAGCTAGCCGATGGTAACAGTGGTGTTTTTATTAGATCAACTATAGATGGCACTACCGTTAGTGGTTGGCAGGTAGAGATTGCACCTCCCGGTCATTTTACAGGGGGTGTATATGAGTCTTATGGGCGTAATTGGTTGATAAAGCCTACTCCAGAAAAAGATAAAGCTCTTAAAATGGGGGAATGGAATACCATGAAAATACGTGTGAATGGCGATAAAATTACGTCATGGCTAAATGGTACCGAAATGATTACTCTTACCGATAAGATTATAGGTGCCGGTGAAGGTTCTATAGCACTCCAAATTCATGACGGCGGTGGTATTAAAGTACAGTGGAAAAATATTAAAGTTACTGAGTTAGATTAATACCTAATTACAGGAGATAAGAAAGCTGCCTATTGGTTTCCGAATCAATAGGCAGCTTTCTGTTTTAAAATAGTTTTAGATTTTTAATCGGTAGTTTTTTCTTCGGAAGAAGGTTTGATTAAATACATATAAACAGGAAAGTGATCAGAATATCCGCCGGTATAACTTCCGCCAGCATAGGTTCTTTGTGGGTACCCTTTATACTGCCCTTTTTTGGCAATTAAATAAGGCGCATTAAAAACTCTGGTTTTCCAAAACTTATACTTTCCTTCTTCAGGATGCAAAAGATTTTCTGTGAAGAAAATCTGATCAAATAAATTCCATTTATCTCGGTAAGCAAGAGAGCCTATTCCTTGTTTATATAACTTTTCCATTGGGTTGTATAGGCTTTGACCTTCCAATTGGTTGGGCTTGCCAATAGTCTTCAGAATTTTTTTGAAACTATCATTGTTAGGGTCGTCGTTAAAGTCGCCCATACTAATAATCTTGGCATCTGCACCTAAACGCTGAACAGAATCTATAATACGTCTACTGAGTTTTGCAGCTGCCATTCGGTTGGGTTTACTTCTGGCCTCGCCTCCGCTACGGGAAGGCCAATGGTTGACCATAAAGAATAGCTGTTCGTCATCTAATAGACCGCCTACTATGAGCTGGTCTCTTGTGTAGTTTCTTTCACCATCGTCATTAATCAGTAACAATCTATGGCTAGCGGAAGAGGTGGGCAGAAATACGGACTTCTTGTAAAGTAGCGCAACGTCTATACCTCGTTCATCTGGTGAATCATAATGCACAATGCCATAACCTTTAGAAATTAAGTTGGGGTGATTAATCAAGTCTTCAACTACTCTTCGGTTTTCAACTTCACAAATACCAATAATGTCAGGAGAAGTCTTGCTGGTGCTTGACCCAATTTCAGAGAGAACCTGAGAGAGGTGGTCTAATTTTGTGTTGTAACGTTCTAGTGTCCAGTGATCTTTTCCTTCTGGTGTTCGGTCGTCATCAAATATGAGGGTATCATTTTCAATATCGAATAAATTTTCCAGATTATAAAACGCAATAGTCCGAATTCTATATGATTTATTTTCCTGTGAATTTACCCCAAAAGCGAGCAAAAGAAAAAGCGGTATAAGTCTAAAATTCATATAATCAGATAGATATAAATACCAATTAACGAAAAAACGATGGACTTTGTAGGGGTTTGTTGCAAGTCATTTTAAGTTTTCGATATCTTGTTTGGGTTCACCGACCATTAAACCCCCGTTAATGCGATTTTCTCTTATTGCTATCCTTTTTCTTTTATGGCAAAGTACCATGTGCGCTCAAACGAGTTTTTCAGTTGAAGGTGAAATTCTTTCCCTTCGGTCAAAAACACCTATTACAAACGCAAAAATTAGTCTAGAAGGCTTTTTGATTTCTTCACAATCCGATAGTAACGGAAAATTCATTCTAACCATTCCTAAAAAGGGAGAGTACATTATATCTATTGAGGCTACTGACTATATAGTAAAGCGGTTACCTATTTCTGTAGAAAACGAAGGTTTAGATTTAGGAGCATTGTCCTTAGAACAGAATATTCAAATAGAACAAGCCGATAATCTCATTTCGTTAAGCGATTCAGAATTGTTGGATGATGAAGTGAGCTCAAATTCATCTGGCCTGCTAAGAGCTACTCGAGATTTATTTCTGAACAGAGCAGCTTTTGATTTCGGTCAAGCTTTTTTTCGTGTACGTGGTTACGATTCTCAAAACGGGACCGTTCTTTTAAACGGCATTTCTATGAACAAGTTTTATGACGGCAGGCCTCAATGGAATAACTGGGGAGGCATGAACGATGTAACTAGAAATCAACAATTCACGAATGGTTTGGAGGCATCAGATTATACTTTTGGTGGTATTTTGGGTAATACCAATATAGATACTAGACCTTCAGGTTTGCGTCCTGGTACTAGGTTGTCTACTTCATATTCTAATAGAACTTATGCAGGTAGGTTAATGGCTACCTATACATCCGGAGTTCAGAAAAGTGGTTTGGCCTATACCGTATCCGGTTCAAGAAGATGGGCGAAACAGGGTTATATAGACGGAACGTTGTATGATGCCTTTTCATTTTTCGGTGCTTTAGAATATCAAATTAATGAAAAGAACAGTGTAAATTTTACTGCGCTTTGGGCATCAAATAGGCGAGGGCGCTCATCTGCTATCACCGAAGAGGTTTTTGAATTGGTAGGTAAAAAATATAATCCTTATTGGGGAGAACAGGATGAAGAAGTCAGGAATTCTAGAGAACGAAAAATAGCTGAGCCTGTCTTTATGTTCAATCATTATTTTAATTCGGAGAAGTTTAGCTTAAATACAGGTATAGCATATCAGTTTGGTAAAAACTCTAGAAGTCGATTAGGGTATTATAATGCTCCTAACCCCGACCCAACTTATTATCGATATTTACCTAGCTTTTACATTAATAGTCCTGTAGGAGCCAATTTTATTAGTGCTAATACCGCAAAGGAGGGATTGTTGAATAATCCTCAAATGGACTGGAATCAAATTTATACCGCCAACTCAAACGGGCAGGCGGCCTATGTGCTGTATGATGATGTTGTGGACGATACTCAAATTAGCTTAAATACAGTTGGGAATCTGATTCTTACCGATAGGCTTTTAATGGATTTTGGTTTGACCTATAAGAACTTGAATTCTGAAAACTATGCGAGAATCAATGATTTACTTGGAGCTGATTTTCATGCTGATGTTGATCCCTTTTCGGATACGTTAAATGATAGCCAAGGCTCCGTTGAAAAAAGAGAAGATGATATTTTCAATTATAACTATCGAATGAATGCGGATCAGTTTGAATCGTTTATTCAATTTAAATATAACCATGAAAAGTGGAGTGCATTTATGTCTGCCAAATATGGGGCTACCTATTTCCAACGGACAGGTTTGTTTAAGAATGATCGTTATTCAGATAGTTCATTAGGTGAAGGTGAAGAAATTGGGTTCAAAACCTATGGTGTAAAATCCGGTATTACTTATAAACTAACAGAAAGACATTGGTTATCTGCTCACGGTTCGTTCATGAAGAGGCCGCCGGTGCTTCAAAATGTTTTTATTAATCCAAGGGAAAACAATAGTGTAGTACCTGATATTCAAAGTGAAACCAACTCAACGGTTGACCTTAACTATTTCTTGAGACTCCCAAAGTTGACGGGTAGACTTACGGGCTTTTATACCCGTTTTCAGAACACCACGGATGTGAATTTCTTTTTTGCCGATGCTGGTGTTGGCTCAGACTTTGTCCAAGAGGTGCTTACAGGGTTAGATAAGCTTCATATGGGCACAGAATTAGGTCTTGAGTATCAATTGTCGTCCGCAGTAAAACTAACGGCTGTGGCCGCTGTAGGGAAGTATGTTTATGCTAGTGATCCTAATGTGGCTATTAATTTTGATACCGCAGGAAGAGAAGAGGATCTTATAAATCTAGAGGGCACTGTTGATTTGGGCGTAGCCAAGATTAAAGATTATAAATTGGCGCAAGGTCCGCAACAAGCTTATGCGATTGGCATAGAGTATCGCGATCCTAAATATTGGTGGGTGAGTGCAACAACTAATTACTTGGCAAGCAACTATGCTAATATCTCTACTCTTACAAGAACGCAGAGTTTTTATCTAGACCCAGAAACAAATCTTCCTTTTGTAGATGCTACGGAAGAAAATGTCAACCAAGCATTGGCGCAAAAATCGTTGGAGAACTTTTATCTTCTAAATCTAGTAGGAGGCAAATCTTGGTTGAAAAAAGGAAAATATATCAGTGTTTTTGGGAGTATAAATAATCTTTTTGATGGGGTGTTCCGAACAGGAGGATACGAACAGAGCCGGAATGGCAATTATGGTCAGTTCAAGCAAGATAATTTAAGTGGAACCCCATCCTTTGCGCCTAAATATTGGTATGGTTATGGGCGTACTTATTTTTTGAATTTGGCATATAGTTTTTAAGAAATTACCTATGATAGGATATTTTAATTTGAGCAGATTACTTCTGAAGTTTACAGTCCTTTTGACCGTATGCTTCTGTAGTTGCGTAAAGAGCCGTAGTTATGATGTGCCGCCAGACAATTGTGTTTCGGGATTGGTCGTCAATAGCACATATTCGGAAGTGAAAGGCCTTTATAAAGGGGAAACACTTCAGATTCAAGATGATTTAATTATTGAGGGGTTTGTTGTTTCTTCAGATATTAAGGGTAATTTTTTTAGTGTGCTATATTTTCAGGATAGTCCAGTAAATCCAAAAGAAGGTTTTAGGATTGAAATAGATGTTCGTGATTCTCATTTGTTTTATCCCGTGGGAACAAAAATAGGAATTAAGCTTAAAGGACTATACCTAGGTAAAAGCAAGGATGTGCTTAAACTAGGAGCGACGTTTACTTCTTTTGGAAATGTTTCGGTAGGCAGGTTACCCGCCGCAATCGTAAATGAACATGTTTTTAGATTTTGTGATGGTGAAGTTGCTATTGAACCTACGGTAATTACAATTACAGACCTCAAAAAGGAATTAACGAATACCTTGGTAACCTTTAATGATGTAGAGTTTGAAGAAGCCGAGTTAGGACAACCTTTTGCAGAAGTAGGTGTGGAGACGGAACGCATTTTGACGGATTGTAACGATAACCAGATTGTGATGTCCAATAGTGGCTATTCCGATTTTCAGTCGGAGATACTTCCTGATGGAAGAGGAACTGTGACAGGTGTCTTGTTTCGGGAAAATGATAGTTATCAAATTAGTATCCGTAGTACTTCTGATATCAACTTTGACAAAGAGCGTTGTGCCGAATTAATAGATGAGTTTACTTCGGATAGTATCTTCATTTCAGAACTGGCCGATCCCGATAATAATGCTTCAGCCCGGTTTGTAGAGCTTTATAATTCTTCAAGTGAAGATATAAGCTTAAAAGGCTGGAAGTTGAAACGTTATACCAACGCAAATACAGAAGTGAGTTCAGAAATCGATTTATCAGCTTTAACAATTAATGCAAATGACTTCTTGGTAATCTCACCTAATGCGGAAGAGTTTGAAACGGTTTATGGGTTTGTTCCGGATTTAGGAGTAGGTACTAATAGCCCAGCAGATTCAAATGGAGATGACAATCTGCAATTGGTAGACCCTTTTGGAACGGTTGTAGATATTTTTGGTGTAGTAGGTGAAGACGGTACCGGTACCAACCACGAATTTGAAGATGGGAGTGCCGTTAGGCTCATAGAAATCCTAAAAGGTAATTCTATTTATAATATAGAAGAGTGGCTTGTGTCTAATGATAGTGGTGATGCCGGAACAGTCAATCAACCAAAAAATGCTCCTGATGATTTTACTCCAAAAAACAGGGAATAATAATGGTGCTTAAAGAAGGATGCTTCTTAGTTTCTCTGCGTAAATAGGCTTGGTCAAATAGTTGTTCTCTAAATTAAAGCTCTTGGCAATTTCAGTGTCTTTTGGGCTTATAGAAGAGGTCATCATATAAGTAGTAGGCTCTTCTTTTTCCTTAGGCCAAATTTCGCGCAATTCTGAAATAAAATCCCATCCACCCATTACAGGCATGTTAATATCAATTAAAATAAGAGATGGTAATTCTGTGTTTTCACTAATCATTTCTTGAAAACTTTCAATAGCATCAAGGCCATTTTCATAAATGAGCAACTCTGGTGTAAACTCCATAGTTTGCATAGCTCGTTTTAATCCAAAAACAACTATTGCATCATCATCTACAATACAAACTTTTTTAAAACTACTCATTCAATTTGTGGTGAGGGTTGCGGGGTTTTGCGGATAGTATATATACCCTAGTCCTCTAAAATAATCAAATCCCCTTAGTTACCAACGCTTTTAAGAATATTATGAAGGTCTTCTATTGAAATTGGTTTTAAAATGTAATTATTAACGATCTTATATTGTTGAATTCTTGCAATGTCTCTTGGGTCAACAGAAGAACTTATGATGTAAATAATAATGTTTTCACTGTTATTGTTAGGCATTTTAATGAACTCATCTAAAAACTCCCAACCGGTCATTATAGGCATGTTAATATCTAGAAAAATCATAGAAGGTAGTTCATCACCCTTTTCCGTGATAGCTTTTAATGCATCAAAGGCTTCCTGACCGTCATTGAAAACAAGGATTTCATCTGTAAAATCAGCCTCATTCATAATCCGCTTGGTGCCGTAGATAAAGATTGGGTCATCATCAATAATGCAGACGCTTCTAATTTTTGTTATGTTCATAATTACAATCTATGTTAATGGTTTTTCAAAATATAATTTAAAAGTACTACCTACGTCTACGGTGCTTTCCGCTTCTATCTTTCCGTTCATGGCCTCCATTTGGTTTTTTGTGATAAAAAGACCAATTCCTTTAGCATCTTTATTGCGATGAAAGGTTTTGTACATACCAAAGAGTTTATCGCTATTTCGTTTTAAATCTATGCCCAAACCATTGTCTTTAAATGAAACGGTGATGGCATTGGATTCTATTTTAGAGCTTATTTGAATTAAAGGAGCTCTTTTTGGAGAGCTATACTTTAGGCTGTTCGTTAATAAGTTCAAAATGATACTATCTAAATAAGCTGGTATTACTCTAACTTTAAGGTCTCTGGGTACATTTATTTCACAAACTGCATTTTTCTCTTGTATTAAGATGCTAAGGTTCTTTTGCACATCTGTAATGGCGTCATAAAGATTAATATTCTTCATCTTTTCGAAAGCACCTACTTTTACCTGAACCACTTCATTTAAATGTAAGATGGTGTCATTGAGGCTATCAGTCGCTCCGCGGAGCATAACTAAAAGATTTTCACGCTCTGAGTCACTCTTTTCTTTAATTAAAAAGTTAGTCAACATAGATAGGTTGCTGGAGTGAGAACGTAAATTATGAGATACAATATGAGCAAAATTTAAAAGGCTATCATTTTGTTCCGTAGTGATATCTACTAAATGGCTAAGTTTTTTTTCATTTTTAATACGGGGGGTTATATCCGTTACTTGGGAAACAAAATGAAGCAGCTCTCCACTGGTATCTTTTACGGCTGTAACAGTTAATATACCATGAATAACATGGCCGTCTTTATGAAAATACCTTTTTTCCAGTTTGTAACTAGATCTTTTTCTTTTTGTAATCTGTTTTAATAGACTGCGGTCGTCATTAAAATCCTCTGGATGAGTAACCTCTTTGAAATTCATAGTTAGCAGCTCTTTTTCTGCATAACCAAGGCTTGCGCATAGACTTTCGTTAACTTTCTCAAAGGAGCCATCCAAAGCTACTATTGCCATACCGGTATCTGAGTTTTCAAAAGCGCCATGAAATGATTCCTCGCTCTTTTGGAGCATCATTTGGGTGTTCTTCAGTTCGGTAATGTCGTAGTTGGTCCCTACTAGTTTTACTACTTTGCCTTGCGCATTTTTTTTTGTTACGCCTATGCCTCTTATATGTCTTATTTCTCCATTTGGCCAAATAATCCTAAACTGTGAATCAAAGTCTTTTATACCAGATATAGCAGCTTCTACTTCCTGATTGCTGCGTTCCATATCATCTGGGTGAACACTATTAAGCCAGGTATCATAGGTAGTTTGATTTGCAATTTTTTCAATTCCAAAAAGGTTGTACATAATGTCATCCCATACTAATGAATCTGAAATTAAATCATATTCCCAAATACCTACATTGGCGCCTTGTGTAGCTAATGCTAACCGATTACTTATTCTTTTAAAATCGAGTTCCGTTTTCTTTTTCTCATCAATGTCTTGGAAGGTGCCATAAATACGTATGCACTTGCCATTGATAAATTCTACCTC
Organism: Zobellia barbeyronii; assembly: GCF_018603515.1. GTDB lineage: Bacteria > Bacteroidota > Bacteroidia > Flavobacteriales > Flavobacteriaceae > Zobellia > Zobellia barbeyronii. The sequence goes on along the minus strand of NZ_JACATN010000001.1, from coordinate 561,545 downwards.
ACCTTTGGCTCGCACCCAGAGTTCATTTCCTTTTGCGGTAATGAGTATTAATTCTGTATCCCAAGGGGTTCCGTCAGTAATGGCATTGGTTACTAGATTGGTGATTCTCTCTCTATGTTCTCCTTTTTTATAAAAGTTTAGGCCGCTCTCTAAATTGGGTTGAAAATCTTTGGAAACTTCGTGAATGTCTCTTGTTAAATCCGTCCAATATACATAGTTAGTATGCATGTCAACCTCCCAGCCACCTGTTCGGGCAACTCTTTCTGATTTTGCATAAAGCTCTTCACGACGTTTAACTCGGGTCACATCTTCTAAAAGAACAATGAGGCCCCCAATTTCACTATTGGCATCTGTCCAAGCATTTATTTTCCATTTTAACCATTGTATTTCGCCATTTGGATAAATGAATTTTTCGCCTTCACTAAGGTTTCTAACACCTTCATTAAGACAATTTTCCAATATAGCTTTTAGCTTTTTTGGGGTGCGGGGTATGACGTCAAAATAGTTCTTTCCAGTAAGTGACTCGCAGTTAGGACAAAATTCATCTGCCCATACTTTTGAATTTCCCGCAAAGCGAAGTTGAGTATCTAGGATAGCTACTGCGCTAGGGGAATCTTTAATTAGTGAGGTTATTGAAAGAGTTTGCAATTTCTAGTTGTTTATGTAAAAGTAGGGTTTAACAATGAGTTGTGAGATTTCGTAAATAATTTGACGCTTTTATCAAACATAACTCAATGATATATACGAGAATAATATACGAAAAATCTGTCATAAAAAATATTTGTGAATTTATAACGAAATAGTTGAACGTCCATAAATCTATTTTATGCTACCAATAAAACAAATAGAATCGTTTTGAAAAAGATGTTATTCACTTCAATTCTATCAATTAAGACAGAGAGATAGGGGGTTAGTTATGATTAGGAGATGAATCTTTTATAGAAAACAGAAGAGACACAACACATACTGGTGCTCTTTTGTTTAAATTTATAAAATGAAGCAATTCGGCCTGTGAAGACACCTAAAAAATCATGATAAAACATAAATATGAACGATAAGTTTTTTAACGAAATACGCTTGGGCAACTCAGAAGAGGTGGCCTTAATGTTAAGCGATAATCCGGAATTAGTTAATGTTGTAGATAAAAGAGGGTCTACACCACTTATTTTGGCAACTTACTATGGTCATATGGAAACAGCAGAATTATTGGTGAACAATGGCGCGAAAATAGATGCTGTTGATGAGTCTGGGAATACGGCTTTAATGGGCGTTTGTTTTAAAGGTTTTACCGCTATTGCTAATATGCTGATTGAAAAAGGAGCCAACGTAAATGAACGTAATTCTATGGGCGGAACATGCCTTATTTATGCAGCTACTTTTAATAGGCCAGAAATTGCAAAGCTATTACTGGAGAACGGCGCAGATACGACGGTCAAAGATGCTAGAGGAAATACAGCATTGGCTCATGCGGAGAACCAGGGAACGCCAGAATTAATTAGCTTATTGAGTACGGACAATTAATTTTAAATTGAGATGAAGGAGTTAGAGCAAATCAAGCGAATAAAAGCATTAGCAGAGACGGGGCTTGTGTATGCCGAAGACGAATATAATCGTGAACGTTATGAGGAACTTAAACAGATTGCTTTAGAGTTGATGGCTTCCGTGGCTAATCAGCCTTTATCTATTTTAGAAAATTTCTATATGCCTGTTACAGATTACCCTACACCCAAAGTTGATGTTCGGGGGCTTGTTCTTAACGAAAAAAATCAGATTTTAATGGCCAAGGAAAGTATTGATGGTAAATGGACAATACCTGGCGGATGGGCCGAAGTTGGTTACACTCCCTCAACTTGTGTCACAAAAGAAATAGAGGAAGAAACTGGGCTGAACACAACTGTAGTTAGGCTGTTAGCGGTGTATGATAAACAATCTCACCCGCATCCTCCGCAACCTTTTTATATCTATAAATTATGCTTTCTTTGTCAGCTTACTGGAGGTGAGCTTAATCATGGTTTTGATATGCAAGGCGCTGCTTTTTTTGATGTTGATGATTTGCCGGAACTTTCAACGGACCGCATTTTAGAATCACAAATAAAGCAATTGTATACCATGGCAGTTGAAAATAAAACGAATGTATATTTTGATTGATTTTTTTCTATGGATGAACTATTGAATGTAGCCTTAGTGCAAACCTCACTAGCGTGGGAAGACCCAAAGGCCAACAGGGAAGAATTGGATACAAAATTGGAAGCACTTACTTCTGATATAGATTTAATAGTGCTTCCGGAAATGTTTACGACAGGTTTTACCATGTCTCCCAGAAACATTGAAAAAGAAGAAGGGCAAAGGACCTTAGCTTGGATGCAGCAAAAAGCGAAAGAAAAAGATGTTGCCATGGTGGGAAGCATTGTTTTCTTTGAAAATGACGCTTATACAAACCGCCTTCTTTTTGTTGAACCAGATGGCAAAACCTCAATCTATGATAAACGCCATACGTTTACTCTCGCAGGAGAGGATAAAGTCTACCAAGCAGGTAAAGAACGCCTTATTGTAAATTATAAGGGCTTCAAAATTTGCCCTATGATCTGTTACGATTTACGTTTTCCGGTATGGGCAAGAAATACGGAAGATTATGATGTTTTGATTTATGTAGCCAATTGGCCGGAACCAAGAATTACCGCATGGGACACACTGCTAAAAGCACGGGCAATTGAAAATATGACCTATTGTATTGGAGTAAATAGAATAGGCTCTGATGAGGTTGGACATAAATATCCCGGGCATTCGGTAGTTTTTGATGGTTTGGGAAAAGAATTGGAATTTTCCGTAAAGGAAGAAATTGTGACTACGTCTTTATCAAAAAAGCATATTCATGAAGTTCGTAATAAACTAAAGTTCTTGAACGACAGAGATCGCTTTACTTTGGAATAACAAAGGTTTGTTCCATTTCCCAGTTGGCACGTACCTCAATAACATCTGGGTAGTAGCTTATTCTTTCTGGTTGTTGTTTTTTGAGGAAGTTTCCTGTATCCCACTTTTGATTGCCGTTGGTATCAAAAATTACCCGAATATAGTATTTTGAAGGTTCAATATTATTAAATTCAAACACTTTAGATTCTGTGGCTATAATTTCGCGTTTTATTTCTCCTTGTTCATCTGTTAACTGAACGATTAACGGGTATTCGCCTCCTGTGATATTAAATCTCAAATTACCATAATCTGCATAACTTCCGGTAGATAAATAGTAAGATATGGTATCGTTTGGTTGCTCAAAGAAATCTGTGATAGCACCAGGCAACATATCTAATTGATAACTTTGGTTGGGCTCAATTTCAAAATCGACATCAATCTTATTTTCAATAGTATCTAGTTTAGCGGTAAAGTCTACTGCTAGAGAATCTTGGTTCGTTATGAAAAATAGGGTAGAATCTATAGTACTTATTGGAGTACTAGCCGATATAAAAAATGGGTCGTTAAAATTAAGGGAGCCACTTTGGTTAGGACTCAGTCTAAGCGAATCAACATCTACTTTTCTGCTCTTTACCGTAAACGTGTCAATCTTTTCCAGTCTTTCATTAGTAGCCGTGAAGACTATGGAGTCCATCTCATAAGGCGTAAACCAAAAATTAAGTGTGTCCTTACCTTTTTCTTTTAATATTTTGGTCTTAACAGTATCCGGTATAACCGTTATTGGTTTTATAACAACATCTGCTGCGTCTCCATAATATCCAAAAATAATACGGTTTTTAGCAACTAAACTTGGTACGGACATGCTATAGTTGGGTACTTCTTTAAAAAGAGTAAGTACGTAAGTAGAGTCTGTTGGTAATGTGATTGTGTCGTTGAGAAAAGCAATTTTATCCACGTTCTGATCAAACATATTATTCTTTGCCTCGTCTTTTAAAGCAAAAAGTTTGTATTGCCCTTCTTTAAGATTCTTAAGTTTAAAAATCACCGCGCTATCAAGCGTATTTGTAATGTAATTAGGAGGTCTTTTAAAAATAGTAGAATCAGTATAAGCGGTATCAATTTTATATAGCATTACACTAATAAAATCATCGGCCTTTTTCTTGAACGCGTCTTTGACAGCTCCGGTAAGACCTAGTGAATCAATATAATCTCCTGTGGAAAAAACGTAGGTTAGAAAACTACTAGGATTACCCTCGTTGTTATCTTGAACACTTTGGCCAAAATTAAGCGTATAGGTTGTGTTTTCGTATAATGTATCCTTAAACTTGATCTCAACGTACTTGCTAGCAGCACCTTGGGGCTTAATATCTGGCTGATATTTTAAAGGAGGAGAAACGATGAGTTGCTCTTGGATATCTTTAAGTTTAATGAACTCATCAAAATAAAGTCGGATACGACTGGCCTTAAAATTAGTAGTCATACTATCCGGTTCAGTCTTTAGCAGAGTAGGAGGGGTAAGGTCTTTAGGCCCTCCAGTAGGGCTCCCTCTACGTGCGCATTGCCACAATACGGCAACAATCATAAATAAAAATAAAAAGGTTACAAACCGGCGGACCATATGACTAAACTATAGCACAAAGAAACAACTAATTTTCTTTAATTCCACACTTATGGCACTACGGCCATACTGGTAATGTACAGAGTGGTATTTGTTGCTTGGGCCAGTGTTCTTGCACAAATTTCCATAGTAGCACCAGTGGTAATTACATCATCTACAAGAAGAATGTGTTTGTCTTTTAAATAGTCTGGGTCTGATAGTGTATATAGATCCTTGGTGTTTTGCCATCTACCAATTCTTCCTTTTTTAGTCTGTGTTTTTGTATTGGCCGTTTTAATCAGAAGGTTATCTGCATATTCAGCTTCTAGATGGAAGGCCAGTCTTTGGGCAAAAGAGGCTACTTGGTTGTACCCGCGTTGTCTAAGTTTTTTCTTGTGCAAAGGAACGGGAATAATAAGGTCTATGGTATTTAGGAGTTCATTATTCTCTTTTAGGATTTGCCCATACCAATCTCCTAAAAATGTAGCTACTTCTTCTTGGTTTTTGTACTTTAAATGATGAATAAGCTCGCGAACAATACCCTTTTCAGAGAAAAAAAGCATCGAACTAGCCTTTTTTATGTTAATTCTACCATAAAATATACGGTCAACTGGGTTTTCATCGTTAAAAGTGTAATCGGTAAGCGGCAAATCGTTTCGGCAAATGGTACAGAGGAGTTTCTCTCCTCCGTTTAAATGAGCATTACATCCAAAACACACCCTTGGTGCTAAGACCGAATTAATATCATTTAGTATATTTGTTAACATTTCAAACACCAAACCTTTTGCCTTTGTGCAAGCTACTTAAAAGCCCCACACGCCCCAATGGACGTTCAAGATACTAAATTTAACTACAAAATAATACTTACTGCACTAGTTGCGGTCCTCATAGGTATCTTAATAGCATTTTACTATAGCTATGCCCAATCTAGAAGTCAAATCATGTATCTAGAACAGGAGAAAGAACTACTTGTTAAGGACCTTACTATAATGAGAACTGATGTTGATAGACTTTCAGCGCTCAACGAAGTAAATGAAATTGAACTGGAAAGCTCAAAATATAGGGTGCAACAATTGTTAGATTCTGTGGGCCGATTAAATTTCACTGTAGAAAAACTAAGAGAATATAAAACTGAGTTACGTAGGTTAGAGGCCAAGAATGATAGTTTGAAGCTTAAGAACAACTTCTTGCGGTACAATAACATGTTACTTTCCGATAAATACGAGGAAACAAAAAAACAGATAGAAGTTTTAAGGGGTAAAAGTAGTTCCCTTGCCGAGGCAGAAGCGCTTCAGAGAAAAAAAATAAGTGAGCTAAACAAAGAGCTCAAAGCAAAGAAATATTTGGCTTTACAAAATACCGAAGGCAGTGGTTTTAGATTGCGTTCTGGTAAGCCTATTAAAACAAATAAAGCATCGCTTATAGAAAAGCTTCGCGGTTGTGTTACCGTAGCAGCAGATGGTCATGAATTAAATGCCGAAAAGGTAGTTTATTTTCAATTCTTAGGCCCAAATATGCGAGTTATTGAAGATAATGCCAATACTATTGCAGTAAATGGTAATATTTATAGTAAACGAGTAGAGTTTACTTTTAGTGGAGAAGAGACCAATGTTTGCGACTTCATTACCCTGCCCCAAGGCTCTTTGGAGGAAGGTATCTATAGGCTTAACGTTTTTGAAAACCAAAAACTTCTATCCTCAAGTGAATTTGAACTAAAATAAATTTTCTGTCATTGCCCTAATATTCTATTTTTGCCGCATGGCAAAACAAGAAGACGATTTTAAGAGGGTAATTTCCCATGCAAAGGAATATGGTTATGTATTCCAATCTAGTGAAATTTATGACGGATTAAGTGCCGTTTACGATTACGCGCAGAACGGTTCTGAACTCAAAAAAAATATAAGGGAGTATTGGTGGATGGCTATGGTACAGCTAAATGAAAATATTGTGGGTATTGATTCCGCAATTTTCATGCACCCTACTACTTGGAAAGCTTCCGGTCATGTAGATGCCTTTAGTGATCCATTGATAGATAATAAGGATTCTAAAAAAAGATACCGTGCAGATGTGCTCGTTGAAGATCACGTAGCAAAAATTGAAGGTAAGATAGAAAAAGAAGTAGCCAAGGCAGCTAAACGTTTTGGTGATAAGTTTGATAAGGAGCAATTTCTAGCAACTAACCCAAGAGTTGTAGATTATCAAGAACAAGCAACGACCATTTTAAAAAGGTTGGGTCAATCTTTGGAAAAAGAAGATTTAGCAGATGTCAAAAGACTGATTGAGGAGTTGGATATTGCTTGTCCTATGTCAGGTTCTAAAAATTGGACGGATGTAAAACAGTTTAACCTTATGTTCGGGACTAAACTGGGAGCTACTACAGAGACCGCAATGGATTTGTATTTACGTCCTGAGACTGCTCAAGGTATTTTTGTAAACTTCTTGAACGTTCAGAAAACAGGTAGAATGAAAATTCCTTTTGGTATAGCCCAAACAGGAAAAGCATTCCGTAACGAAATTGTAGCACGACAGTTTATCTTTCGTATGCGCGAGTTTGAACAGATGGAAATGCAATACTTCATTAAACCGGGTACGCAGCAAGAATGGTATGAAAAATGGAAAGAGAAGCGCATGAAATGGCACCTCTCTTTAGGAATGGGACAAGATAGCTACCGTTTCCACGATCATGAGAAATTAGCTCATTATGCTGATGCTGCCTCAGATATAGAATTTCGCTTTCCTTTTGGATTTAAAGAGCTTGAAGGGATACACTCACGAACCGATTTTGATTTATCCAGTCACGAGAAATTTTCTGGTAGAAAACTACAATATTTTGATCCTGAAACTAGGGAAAGTTATGTGCCATATGTACTTGAGACTTCCATTGGTCTAGACCGTATGTTCTTGGCTGTTTTTTCTAATTCTTTAAAAGAAGAAGAATTAGAGAATGGAACAACTAGAACGGTTCTAAAATTACCTGCTGTTTTGGCACCTACTAAAGCTGCAATATTTCCGTTGGTTAAAAAAGATGGCTTACCTGAGATTGCACATGAGATTATTGAAGACCTTAAGTGGGATTTCAATGTCATATATGATGAAAAAGATGCTGTTGGGCGCCGTTATAGAAGACAAGATGCCAATGGTACTCCTTTCTGTATAACTGTTGATCACCAGACTAAAGAAGATAATACGGTAACTATTCGTCATCGTGATTCTATGGAGCAAGAACGTGTTGAAATATCGAAATTAAAATCGATTATTCATGCAGCTGTAGATATGAAAGGTTGGCTAATGAAGATGGAAGAATCTTAGATTCGTATACCTAATTTAAGGCCTCCGTACCAGTTACGTCCGTTTCCGGGGTAATAATAGCGTGGCTCACTGCCACCGAATCCTGTAGCGTTAATTAGAACCGATTGGGCATATTTCGTATCAAAAATATTATTGATACCGAGATTAAGCCCAATCGTGAAACGCGAGGATAATTCCTTTCTATATCCAATTTTTGTGTTTAGTACATTGAACGCATCACTGTATAACGTGTTAGCATCTGTCAGTGATATCTTGTCTACATATTGGTGAGTGGTATTCCAATAGAATCCGTTGTTCATTTGCATCTGAAGACCAGAATTTAATCGGTTTTTTGGCACACCTGTTAACGGGTTTCCAGAAAAATCATTTTCTCCATCAATAAATTCTACAAAGCTGAAATCGCTCAAAGTGTAATTTATAAACGGTCTTAGTTGAAGTTGAGGTGTGAGTGCAATAGTGTAGCTTAATTCTAAGTCTATTCCTTGGTGTTTGGTGCTTCCTGCATTTTTTCCAATATACTGGTCTTCACCAATTCTTTGGTCCACCAAAAGGTTTTCAATATCCATGCGATAGACGGCTAGGTCTAGGTGAAGTTTTTTCTTGAAAAAATTAAACTGACCTCCAAGTTCATAATTAATGCCTGTTTCTTGATCTATGTCCGGGTTGATGACACCTTCTGGAGTTAATGATCTTTCTAGACTTGGGTTGGAGAAGCCGCGGCTAATATTGGCGTATATAAAATGGTATTCATTCAGTTTGTAATTTAAATCAAGGCTCGGTAGTACTATCGCTTTAAAGTCGCGTTCAGCATTTTTGTTATCAGAACCTGAATTGAATTTGTCTCTAAAATCATAATGGGTCTTGTTGATATTTAGGCCTATTTGGGCAGTGAACTTATCTGTAAGGGGAAGCGTTAAGGAACCAAAACCATTAAATTTTCTGCGAAATTCTTTATTATCACTAATGCGCCCTCCCTTTAAGCTGCCATTACCGTTATTCTCTTCGTATAGATTATCAAACGTACCCCAATTATATTCATCTTTATAAAGTTCGGCTCCAAAAGTGTATTCTGCTTTTCTATGCAGAAAGTTGAAATTTCCTAAAAACCGTGTTCTAAAGCCATAACCATTAGTGGTTTCATCCAAAATATTGAATGGCCTAGGTTCATAATGGTCAAGATAGGTATAGAAAATACTTGTGGTGTTTTCTAATCTAGAGCTAAATTCATGTTGGTATGAGAATCCGGCTAAAGTATAATTATTGTCTTCAAAACCTTGTGCAGATTTCCAAGTAAAAGCTGCTTGTTTTGGGTCTTCATCAAATGCAGAACGACTTATGGAGCTAGGTATTTGAGCTGAATAATCAATATGGTTTAGTAAAAATGAAACCTTATTTTTTGAGTTAATTTTATACGATGTATTTACTAAAATCCCATCGCGTTCAAACCTGTTGTTCTCACGGTAACCATCGGTTTCCATATGTCCATAACGAACCATTAAAGAAAACTTGGTGTCAGAATGAGAAAAGCTAAGATTATTTTTCAAAAGCCCGTATGAACCTGTGGTGAAATTATTTTCAAGGCTAGTAGCTTCCTTTGTGTTTTCTTCTGAATGAAGAATAATGGCCCCACCAAGACCTGTGCCGTAAGCAGTGCCTTTTGGCCCTTTAATAACCTCTATAACGTCTAAATTTTCTAAATCGTAAGTCTCAATGGTAGATGATCCTGTTCCATTTGTCAAAGGGATGTCATTATAATAAAGCTGAAGTTTGTCCGTCCCATACTGGGAACGAGCGCCAATACCCCTAATTGTAATTTTGTTAGTGTTCAAAGCTCCGGAGAGAACGAACACTCCAGGAATTTGATTGATAGCCGAAACCATATCTATGGGACTATAATTTTGAAAGCTTTTTGTACCAATTACAGAAGACGGAACAATTCCAGTTGCATTTTTAGTTAGAACAGTATCGGTTAGAATTACTTCCTGTAACACAGTTACGCTATCATTTTGCGATGGGCTTTGAGCTTTTGTAATTTGTATAAAAAAAATAAGAAATAGAGCAAGAAAAGAGGACTTCATTTAGGGCTTTTATTAGAAGACCCCAAAAATAACAAACTTCAAGGGCTTCTTGGTTCACATTGCTTATTTTCGTAAAAAAAGTAAAAATCGTGAAGATAGTATCATATAACGTAAACGGCATACGTGCTGCATTGAACAAAGGTTTTATAGAGTGGTTACAAGCAGTTGATCCAGATGTAGTTTGTCTTCAAGAAATAAAGGCTATGGAGGAGCAGTTAGACCTTTCGCTTTTTGAAGAAGCAGGCTATAAATATAATTACTGGTTCAGTGCGCAAAAGAAGGGATATAGCGGTACCGCTATTTTATCTAAAACCCAACCAGATACTATTCAGAAAGGAACCGGTATAGATTATATGGATTTTGAAGGCCGTAATATTAGGGCAGATTTTGGTGATATATCAATCATGAGCATGTACTTGCCTTCAGGTACTAATTTGGCCCGTTTGGATCTCAAGTTACAGTATATGGCAGATTTTCAAGAGTATGCGGATGACCTGAGGAAAACACATCCCAACTTAATTGTTTTAGGTGATTATAATATTTGTCACGAAGCAATAGATATCCATGATCCTGTCCGTAACAAAAAAGTATCTGGTTTTCTACCTGTTGAACGTGAATGGATAGGAGATTTCATGAGTAGTGGATTCATTGACAGCTTCCGTCATTTTAACGAAGAGCCTGATAACTATACTTGGTGGAGTTACCGGGCCAATGCTAGAAATAATAATAAAGGATGGCGTTTGGATTATGCCATGGTGGCGGAGCCTTTAAGAGATCGATTAAAACGATCAGTAATACTTGCTGAAGCCAAGCACAGTGATCATTGTCCTATTTTAGTCGAAATTGATATGGTCTAATCTGGTTGATTTGATAGGTTTTTGTCTGTAGATATGCATTTTGGCGATTTTCAGACAACAATCGATAAGGGGTTTTTTGTAACCCTTCAAATTGCTTAGATTTGGTCTTTTTGAAAATAGTACCCCAATAATACCCCAAAGAATACATGAAGAATACAACCCTACCCTACACTGACATAGAAGTCAGTAAAATTTGCCTTGGTACAATGACATGGGGCAAACAGAATACGGAAGCGGAAGGCCATGAACAGATGGACTTTGCTCTAGAAAATGGAGTTAATTTTTTTGATACTGCAGAATTGTATCCTGTTCCTGCGCATCCAGACCGTCATTCAGCAACGGAGAAAATAATTGGAACGTGGTTCAAGAAAAATGGCAATCGTGATAAAGTAATTCTCGGAACCAAAATTGCTGGTAAGGCCGATTTTACAAAGTTTATCCGAACTACAGGTTTCTCTCCAGATGCTATTCGTAGCGCTGTTGAGGGAAGTTTAGAACGGCTTCAAACCGATTATATTGATCTTTATCAATTGCATTGGCCAGAAAGAAATACTAATTACTTCGGAAAAAGAGGCTATAAGCATGATATATCAGACCATTGGAAAGATAATATTCACCAAGTGTTGGAAACCATGCGCGATTTAATTCGTGAAGGGAAAATTAGACACGTAGGCATATCTAATGAGACTCCTTGGGGTGCAATGCGTTTTTTAACGGAAAGTAAAGTTCATGCTGGTTTGCCTCGAGCAATTACCATACAGAATCCGTACAGTCTTTTGAACCGTCAGTTTGAGGTTGGTCTTTCTGAAATTTCATTGCGTGAGAAGATTGGCCTTTTGGCATATTCCCCAATGGGTTTTGGAACATTATCCGGAAAGTATTTAGGAGGTATGAAGCCTGCAACAGGAAGAATTACTTTGTTTCCTAACTATAATAGATATAGTAATGACCCTGCAATACAGGCAACTGAGAAGTATCATGAGCTAGCACAGCAACACGGACTTTCTATGGCGCAAATGGCTTTGGCTTTTGTAAACACAAGACCGTTCGTTACCAGTACCATTATTGGGGCGACTTCAATGAAACAATTGCAGGAGAATATTGAAAGTATAGATTTGAAATTGAGCGAAGAGGTGCTTGAAGGCATTGAAGCGATACATAATTCTATTCCTAATCCAGCACCATAAATAGGCTATATGTTCTTTCTAAAGGTAGGCTTTGGCCAGTTGATAGTAATTGTGGTGGTAATCTTGATAATCATGGTTACCGCCCGGATACTTCGCGATAAGAGATAGGGGAATTCTGTTTTTTTTTTTCGATAAGTCGATTAACCAAAAAGAGCGTTGACCATATCTTCTATTCTTGAGATAAGATGCACTTCTATTTTTGTATTTTTTAAGGTGATTTTATTATTCTTAGAAACATAGATAGAAGTGAAACCTAGTTTTTCAGCTTCAGAAATACGTTGGTCCACTCGTTGTACTGGCCGTATTTCCCCCGCAAGACCAACCTCCGCAGAAAAACAGACGCCTTTTTCAATGGGAATATCCTCGTTACTAGATAATATGGCAGCAACTACGGCTAAATCAATAGCTGGGTCATCAACTGAAATTCCCCCAGTAATATTCAGAAAGACATCTTTAGCTCCTAATTTAAAACCAGCCCGTTTTTCAAGAACGGCCAATAGCATATTAAGGCGTTTAGCATTGTAGCCTGTAGTAGAGCGCTGTGGTGTGCCGTAAACGGCTGTACTTACCAAAGCTTGGATTTCTATCATTAATGGGCGCATACCTTCTATGGTAGACGCAATGGCGGTGCCGCTAAGTCCTTCATCGTTTTTTGAAATCAATATCTCAGAAGGGTTGTTCACTTGTCTTAGACCTCCACCTAACATTTCATAAATACCTAATTCTGCTGTTGAACCAAAACGGTTTTTTAAAGCTCTAAGAATACGGTATACGTAGTTCCTATCACCTTCGAACTGTAAAACGGTATCCACCATGTGCTCCAAAATCTTTGGTCCTGCAATAGAACCGTCTTTGGTAATATGGCCTATTAGAATAACTGGTGTGTTGGTTTCTTTGGCAAATTTTATGAGTTCCGCAGTACATTCACGTACTTGGGATATGCTGCCTGCGGCAGATTCTATATAATCTGAATGTAATGTTTGGATAGAGTCTATAACAACTATATCCGGCTCAGTGGTTTCTATCTGCTTAAAAATATTTTGGGTCTTGGTCTCTGTAAGTATAAAACAGGTTTCGCTGTTCGGGTGAATTCTATCTGCCCGCATCTTAATCTGTTTTTGACTTTCCTCTCCAGAAACGTAAAGAGTTTTATACGGGAGTTTTAATGCAATTTGTAGAAGTAAGGTGCTTTTTCCAACTCCTGGTTCCCCACCTAGTAAAACTAGCGCTCCAGGTACAAGTCCGCCGCCTAAAACACGGTTGAATTCCAAATCAAAAGTGTCTAGTCTTAGTTCCTTGTCTGTGCTAATTTCATTAACGCGTAAGGGTTTTGCTGTTTTCTTTACGGTTGTAGTACTTGCCTTCCAGCTTGTTTTTTCCTCCTTCTGAATGACTTCTTCAACTACAGTGTTCCATTCTTTACAAGCAGAACATTGTCCCACCCATTTGGCGTATTGAGTGCCACAGTTCTGGCAGAAAAAAGCTGTTTTTGTTTTGGCCATACCTTGTTTTGAGGATTGGCCTTAAAGGTAAAACTTTGTTTGATAATTAGCGCTGTGTAGTTTGTGATTTAGTAACCAAAATCAGCTTTTAAAGCATCTATTTTTTCTAAAGCCATCTCTTTGGTAAGGAAATCTATTTCATCCATAGCAAATGCTTTTTCAAAAGTTTTGAACGCTTTCTTTGGTTCGCCCATCTGCTCGTAATATTCACCTTCAAAGTAGAAACCCATCATAGTATCAGGGAATTCTTTTTTACAAAGTTCTGCAAGTGGTTTTAAAGATTCTGTATCCTCCTTTTTTCGGCACGCGGCATAGATGGCCATAATATCGTTGAGGTCAACTGTTTTTTTAACTCGGAATAAATCCTCTATATTTTGATATTTGTTTTCTAAATATTGAAAAACAGGTTCTTCAGAAGTTAATATTTGATTTTTGTATTCCTTAGGGCTGATTGGCTTGAACATGCCAAAAATATTATCAAAAACCTTTCCTAGGCCGTAAGTAGCTATAGAAACATGATCAGCACCATCATATTGTTGAAAGTTATAATGTAAGGATTCTTTGTCAATGGCCTTAATGGCCTTGTCCATCTGAAGAATTCGTGAAGTATTCTTATTTTTTTCGGTTTCGACTATTAATTCATAGAAAATCTGTTTGTCAAATGACGCTAAACGTGTTGGTACTCTTGTTTCCATTTCAGGAGCCAAATCAGGTGAGATGTTTACGTAAGCATTAAACAATGAATTTTCTTTAAAAAGCCAATAGTTGGTAAAGTTGGCTGTGATGTCATATCCAACAATCATTTTGAAAGGAGCAGTGCTGTAAGTAAGGTCTAGATAGGGTATAATTTCCATTCCTAGAAACTCAAAGAATTTTTTTGCTTTTTCAGAAGGAAGACCAGAATCTGGGTCATAAGCACAATCATCAAAACGAATGCTCTTTTTGCTTTGTTCTACGCCTACAACTATACTGGCGGGCATACCATGAAATTTATGATAAAACTTAGCATTGGCTACTACTTGATCAAAAAGGTACTCGCCATCTAGAACAACGATCAAAGGGTATTTTTTTTCTTTATCGTAATCTTCTGGAAAGTAGTATTTTACGTCTCGACGCTCTTGTAATTTAAAAGATTCAAAAATCTCTTGTGTAACTTGTGCGTTGAGGCTAGCGCATAGAAGGCATGCAAAAAAAGTAAGTTTCCGTAACATGGTGTAGTTTTTGGGTACAACGAAACCTTATCGGCTTCTGTTGAATAACGGTAATACCAGAAAAGATATTGCCCCAAAAACAACGATCATTAGAGTTTGTGCAATCCACATAATCCATCCGAAGGCATCACCGGATACCGCGCTAATGCCAAAAATGGTCAACGCACTGCTTACCGCAATAGGATAAAGACCAATGCCGCCATTGGTAGCCGTCATTGCAAAAGAGCCAGCTACAAAAGCAACCATAAGCTCGCTTAATGATAAATGTATGGTTTCTGGCACGGTAAATTTAATAACCCAAAGCATGCCAATGTAGCAACCCCAAATAAAAAGAGTATGTAGCACAAATGCCCATTTCTTTTTCATTTTAAAGATACTAAAAACACCTTCCATAAGGCCTTTAACGAAACCTTTAATCTTAATGGCTATTTTATGCGACGATTTTTTAATAAAAAGAAAAAAGAGAACCAGACCAACAAGTCCTGCTGCCATCAATAATAATAGTCCTTTAATATTGAACCCTTTGTCTTGTAGAAAGCCTAAAATAATATCTGTCTGTAAGAGCAAGGTGATGCCTATTAGCGATAAAAGCATAATTACATCAATAACACGCTCTGTTACAATAGTGCCAAACCCTTTTTCAAAAGGTACGCCTTCATAGGTTGTAAGCGCTGTGGCTCTAAGAATCTCACCTGTTCTTGGTATGCCTAGGTTTGCAAAATAGGCCATTAGAATAATAAAAATATTATTTATTATTTTGGGTTTGTACCCTAGTGGTTCCAATAAATAATTCCAACGAACGGCACGAGAGATGTGCCCAAGGATACCAAGGACTATAGAAATGCTAACCCAAAAAAGGTCAGCTTCCTTAATGTAAAATAATATTTGAGTTCGGTCCTCTGGTGAAGTCTTATAGTAAGAGTACCAAACTAAAAAAACTCCCAAGGCTATTGGGAGTAGTGTTTTTAGTATTTTTTTGAGTTTCTCGTTCAAGTCTACTTCAATAAATTGGTTTCTTCGTTAGGGAATACCAATGAAGGGTTAAACTTTTTAGCTTCTTCAATATCCATTCTGCCATAAGTAATTAGAATAAGAATATCCCCTACAGCTACTTTTCTGGATGCTGCGCCGTTCAAAGTAATTTCTCCACTTTTTCTTGGTCCTGGTATAGCGTAGGTTTCTAGCCTTTCGCCATTATTATTGTTTACAATCTGTACTTTTTCACCTCTTATAATGTTTGCTGCATCCATTAAATCTTCATCAATAGTGATGCTGCCGATATAATTTAAATCGGCCCCGGTAACTTTTACGCGGTGTATTTTAGATTTTACAACTTCTATTTGCATGGGATAAAGGTAATTAATTATAGGGCAATATTGTCTATTAGACGAACTCCGTCAGCATAAACGGCGATAAACGCCCTATATTTTAGTTTTTCGTTTTTTCTTGTAATTGGGCTTAGAGTATCTACATCGGTTATTTCAATATATTCCAACTCTAAATCTTCCTGTTCGTTAAATTGTTCTTTAACCCAATCTATTACATAATTAGCATTTTCCGTGCCAAATTTTTCTTTGGCACTCAGTAGTGTATGGTAGATGAACGAAGCTTTTTGTCGTAATTGTTTAGATAACCTTTCATTACGTGAACTCATGGCTAAACCATTGGTTTCTCTAACAATTGGGCAGCCAATGATTTCAACAGGAATGTTCTGTTGTTTTACTAATTTTCTTATGATCTGTAGTTGTTGAAAGTCTTTTTCTCCAAAGTAAGCCCTGTCTGGTTTTACGAGTAAAAGAAGCGCTTCAACAATAGTGCCTACCCCATTAAAATGGTCATCTCTAAACGCACCTTCCATGACTGTGTCTAAGCCTTCAAAATTGTATTTCTTAGCTTTAATTTCATGATTATAGACTTCATCCGCAGAAGGCGAAAAAATAAGGATATCTTCCGAAATACTAGAAAGTAAATTCAAATCGGCATCAAAAGTATCTGGATATTTAGCAAGATCTTCCTTGTTATCAAATTGCGTGGGGTTGACGAAAATACTCACCACAACGGTTTGATTTTCGTTAATTGCCTTTTGAACTAAAGAGGTGTGACCCGTGTGAAGCGCACCCATGGTGGGTACGAGCCCTAAATTATTGATTTTAGGCAGGGTTGAAATGTGATCTGAGAGTTCTTTTTTGGTTTTGAATACCAACATAGGTTTGGTTTAAAAGCGAGCAAACTTACTATAATTACTGCTAATCTGTAGAATTTTCGTAATTTTGCACGCACGTTGCACTAAATAAATAAAAAAACATTGCATATATGAATGGTAAAAAGATATTGTTCGTATCGTCGGAGTTAGTACCCTACCTTCCTCAGAACGAAGTTTCCCTAATGTCTTATGAAACTCCTAGGATGGTCAACAGTAATGGCGGTCAAATACGGATTTTTATGCCGAGATATGGCAATATAAACGAACGTAGACACCAACTTCACGAGGTGATTCGTTTGTCAGGCATGAATTTAGTTATCAACGACATGGATATGCCTCTTATTATCAAGGTGGCTTCCATACCTCGCGAGCGTATTCAGGTTTATTTTATTGACAATGATGAGTATTTTAAGCGTAAGGCTACATTTACTGATACGGATGGAAATTTATTTCCGGACAACGACCAAAGAGCCATCTTTTTTGCTAAAGGTGTTGTTGAAACGGTCAAGAAATTAAACTGGTCTCCAGATATAATTCATGTTCATGGGTGGTTAGCTTCTTTGTTGCCATTGTATCTTAAAAAATATTATGCAGACGAGCCATTGTTCAATGCTAGTAAAATAGTCACTTCGGTTTATGGTAAATCTTTTGAAGGTGAATTAGATTCCGATATGATCAAAAAGGTATCTTTTGATGGTATTCCAGAAGATAGCATTCAGGATCTTAAAGCTCCCAATTATAATAATTTGTTAAAGATTGCGGTAGATAACTCGGATGCTGTTATTTTAGCTGCGGAAGATATTCCGGAAGATTTACAGAGTCATATATCCAACCTTGAAAAACCTGTGTTGCCATATGTTACCTTACAAGAATTTGAGGAAGCCTATGCCAATTTTTATAACACTGAAGTTTTAAAATAGCCCGAATGATTTTTTTGAACAGATTAAAACTCCCTGCTCTTGCAGCAATAGCACTTGTCACCATCTTTGCATCTTGTGAAGAAGACTTAACAACCGTAGGCTCTGGTGTAGTTGGGGGAGAGCCGTTCAAAAACAATAAGGCTGTTTTTGATGTTTTTGCTTACAATAAGAAGATAAAGGCAGTGTCTACTAATAAGTTACCTATTTATCAGTTAGGTATCTATGACGATCCGCTTTACGGAAAAACTGAAGCTCGTGTAACTTCTCAAGTATTATTGCCTAGTGCAAGCCCTACTTTTGGAACGTATTCTCAGGTGTTAGAAGAAACTGAGAATACAAGCGTACCTGCTCAAATACCAGAAAACGAAACTGTAGAGTCAGTATATCTGTATATTCCATTTTTGACAAACCCAACGGGTGATGCGGATTTAGATGGTCTTATTGATGAGTTAGATGATGATCCATTAGATGCAAACAGTGATACTGATGGCGGTGGTCTTACAGATGCTCAAGAGAAAACAAAAGGTTCAGATCCATTAAATCCTGCCGATGATGTAGACACGGCAGATTTTGTAAAAGATCAGTTTCCTAAAACCTTTGATTTAGATAGTATTTATGTTGATAGTAGATTGTATAATCAAGATATTGATGTTGCAAGTTTTAACTTAAAGGTGGAGAGGTCTACTTTCTTTATGAGAGACTTGGATCCTTTAGCTAATTTTCAGGAAGCGCAAGAGTATTACTCTAATCAAGAATTTCCAGCTAGTTCATTTGGAGAGGTGCTTTACGACAGTTCGGTTGGAGAGCCATTAGTAATTAGTTCAGAGTCAATTCCGGTACCTAAATTAGATGATGCTACAACCGAGGATGTTAATGAGGAGACTCAATTCAACTATTTGGCTCCGGGAATTCGTGTAGAGCTAGATAAAGATTTTTTTCAGGAAAATATTTTGGATAAAGAAGGTTCTTCGGAGCTATCTAGTCAGGCTAATTTTAATGAGTACCTAAGGGGAATTCATTTAACGCTAGCAGCAGGAGATAAAGATGTGATGTTACTGTTTAATTTAAAAAACGCTAGCATTACGATTAGGTATAAATATGATAGCGCAGATACTGCTGGTGTGGTTTCAACACAAGAAAAGCGAAAAGATGTTGTGCTCAGCTTTATTCGTGATGTAACTAATACTCAAACCGGTCAGGTTACTACTGTGGGCAATGCGTCAAATACACTCGTTAATGAGGTATATCCTGTGGAAGTATCCGATAATTTAGATACTGAGACAAATGCATCAAAAATTTATTTAAAGGGAGGGGCTGGTTCTTTTGCTGAAATTAAATTGTTCGATGATGCAAACAGTAGAGAGACTATAAATGAAATAAAAGCAAATAATTGGATTATTAATAATGCCAATCTTGTTTTTTATGTGGCTGATGATAATCTAGGTGCGGCACCTCAAAAATTGTATTTATACAATAAAGAAACTAATGCAAGTTTGCCGTTATCAGCCAGCGATGCTACTAGTCAATTGGCTGAGTATGATGGGGAATTGGAGTCTTCTAGTACAGGTAACGGAGTAAAATATACTGTAGACGTTACAACCTATATTAATAGCCTTGTGTTGGATGATGCTGAAAATGTTACTTTAGGTTTAACAACAACACCTAATCTGTTTTTTACAGGTACGCTTAATGCTATGCTAGAGAACGATGTTGAAGAACAATTGCCGGTTGCAAATACCTTAACGCCTTTAGGTACTGCCCTTTATGGTAGTGATGTTAGTGGAGCTGATTCTGATAAGAAGCTACAGCTTGAAATTTTTTATACCGAAACCAACTAGTTTTTATACAAGACAACTACTCTAATTTTATTTACGCGAGTTTGCGCTTTAGGCAGTGAGATTAACCTTACTATACCAATTAACGATATTTGTCGTTTTATAGGTGTGTTTTAGGGAGATTTGACTAGCTTCTAGTACATTTGCGGCAAAGTATTTATTTTCCCCAACTTAAATTAACGTATACAGTATGTGTGGAATAGTAGGTTATATAGGGCATAGAGATGCCTATCCGATTGTAGTAAAAGGTTTACAACGTCTTGAATATAGAGGATACGATAGTGCCGGTGTTGCAATTTACGACGGCGAAAAAATAAACTTGGCAAAGACCAAGGGTAAGGTTGAAGATTTAAAGAAAAAGGCCGAAAGTACGATTTCCTTAGAAGGGAAGCTAGGTATTGGTCATACGCGTTGGGCTACCCATGGGGTACCAAATGATGTTAATTCTCACCCACATTATTCTAATTCCGGTGATTTAGTAATTATCCACAACGGAATTATTGAAAATTATGAGTCTATAAAGAAAGAGCTTACCAAAAGAGGGTATACTTTTAAATCAGATACAGATACTGAGGTTCTTATCAACTTAATAGAAGAGGTTCAAAAGACGGAAGACGTAAAGTTGGGCAAAGCTGTTCAGCTCGCTTTGAATGAAGTAGTAGGTGCTTACGCTATTGCTGTTTTTGATATAAAGAAGCCTGATGAGATAGTGGTTGCCAAATTAGGTAGTCCATTAGCAATCGGTGTTGGTGATAATGAATTTTTTATTGCCTCTGATGCTTCTCCTTTTATTGAATTCACCAATAATGCTATATACCTTCAAGATGAGGAAATGGCGATTATTAGAATCGGGAAGGAAATCAAACTTCGAAAAATTAAAAATGATGCTGTAGCATATCCGAATATTCTCGAATTGAAAATGAATATCGAGGAAATTGAAAAAGGTGGTTACGATCATTTTATGCTTAAAGAAATTTATGAGCAACCAAGGGCTATTTTGGATACCTATAGAGGTAGATTGCGAGCAGCTCAGGGTCTTATAAAGATGGCTGGTATTGATGAGAATTTAGAAAAGTTCATGAACGCGAACCGCATAATTATTGTGGCTTGTGGTACTTCATGGCATGCAGGCTTAGTGGCTGAATATATATTTGAAGATTTGGCAAGAATACCTGTAGAGGTAGAGTATGCTTCTGAGTTTAGATATAGAAACCCTGTTATTACCGATAAAGATGTGCTTATTGCTATTTCTCAATCTGGTGAAACTGCAGATACTTTAGCTGCTATAAAATTAGCGAAGGAAAAAGGAGCTTACGTATTTGGTGTATGTAATGTTGTAGGTTCTTCTATTGCTAGAGAATCAGATTCAGGTGCTTACACTCATGCTGGTCCTGAGATAGGAGTAGCGTCAACCAAGGCTTTTACGACACAGATTACTGTTCTAACATTGATTGCGTTAAAATTGGCAAAGGAAAAAGGTGTTTTCTCTCAATCTAGGTTTCATGAATTTTTAACTGAACTAGAAAATATTCCTGCTAAGGTAGAGAAGGTGTTAGAAAGTAATGCTCTTATAGAAAAGATTGCAGAGGTTTATAAGGATTCTACCAATTGTTTATATCTAGGTAGAGGATATAATTTCCCGGTAGCTTTAGAAGGAGCGCTTAAACTTAAAGAAATTAGTTACATACATGCAGAAGGATATCCTGCTGCAGAAATGAAGCATGGACCTATTGCTTTGATAGATGAACAAATGCCAGTATTCGTGATTGCCACTAAGAGAGGGCATTATGAAAAAGTGGTAAGTAATATTCAAGAAATCAAATCAAGAAAAGGAAAGATAATAGCTATTGTCACAGAGGGTGATACACAGGTTAAAGAATTGGCAGATCATGTAATTGAGGTGCCTGAGACTTTGGAAAGCCTTACGCCATTATTAACTACCATTCCTTTGCAACTGTTGTCGTACCATATTGCGGTAATGAGAAATTGTAATGTAGATCAGCCTAGAAACTTGGCAAAATCGGTTACAGTAGAATAAACTACTATTAAAATAATAGTATTAGCTTTTAATAGGCCTTGACATATGTCAAGGCCTATTTGTTTTAGGGTATTTGTAATTTTAAGAGGGTATTTTTATGAAAAAAGTACTATGCATGCATAATTTTTTCCATTTTATGATTATTGGTCGAAAAAAAAATGTAACTTCGATTTACTAACATTTTTAACTTAAACTTAACATGAGAGCAATACTATTTTTAGCCTTGCTGTTGGCGACTAGCTTTGGATTTTCGCAAACAACGGTAAACGGGAAAGTGGTAGATCAGAACAGTCAGCCCGTACCAGGGGCCAATATCGTTATTGAAGGAAAAGCGATTGGCACCACGACGGATTTTGACGGTAATTTTAATTTACAAACTTCTGAGGTACCCCCTTTTCAGTTAAGAATTACCAGTATCGGATATTCCGAGACTACAGAGGAAGTCACCTCGAACAATCAAACATTGACTATCGTCATTGAAGAGTCCCAAACGTTTTTGGACGAGGTAGTGATATCTGCTTCCAGAACTCCTGAACGGATTTTTGAATCGCCGGTAACGGTTGAGCGTTTTGGTCTAAAAGAAATAAAAAATACGGCTTCTGCTGATTTTTATGACGGACTAGAAAACTTGAAAGGTGTAGACATCAATACCAACAGTTTGACGTTTAAATCTATCAACACGAGAGGTTTTGCAAGTTTTGGAAATTCACGATTTATGCAGCTTGTGGATGGAATGGACAACTCAACACCTGCTCTTAACTTTCCTTTGGGGAATTTGGTAGGGATGATAGAAACCGATGTTCAAAGTGTTGAACTTCTTCCTGGAGCATCTTCGGCATTATATGGTGCTAATGCATTCAATGGTGTGCTTTTTATGCGTAGTAAAAGTCCATTTGATCATGAAGGGATTAGTGTTTCTATGAAAAGAGGTATTACATCACAGGTGGCCGCGGGAGATAATTCTTATACGGATTTTGGAATCCGTGCCGCACACAAATTCTCGGATAAATTCGCGGGTAAAGTCAATTTTGGATACTTAAAAGGTACAGATTGGGCTGCTACAAGTGAGATTGATAAGTTTGATCCAACAAGAACACGGGCCAATTATAATTATGATGGTATAAATGTTTATGGGGATGAGGTTTCCACGAATATAAGAGCTGCATCAGGTCTTGGTGTCATCCCAGATGTTGAAGTTAGTAGAACTGGATATAATGAAGGTGCTTTAACGAACAATAATGCAGAAAGCATTAAAGCAGATTGGGGTCTTTATTATCGTCCTATTGAAGATAGTAATCTGGAGTTATCTTATGTAGGTAAGGTAGGTACGGGGTCAACCATGTATCAAGGAACCAACAGATATAATATAGATGGCTTTTTTCAAGAACAGCATAAGTTTGAAGTTAAAAACGATAACTTCTTTCTAAGAGGATACATTGTTGCAGATAAGGCGGGAGATTCTTATGATATGGTTTTTGCAGGGATTAATATTAACCAAGCATGGAAATCTAATGAGGATTGGTTTGGTGATTATATTGCAACATATGCGGGAATAGAACTTAGTGGTAATCCTTCTGGTTTATCTGATGATCAGAAGCATGCTGCGGCACGTGCTGCAGCTGATACGGGAAGATACTTGCCTGGGTCTACAGAATTTCAGAGTGCGTTTGAGAGAGTTATAAAAGACCCTGATTTATCAACGGGTGCCCAATTTAAAGATGCATCTAAATATTATCATGCAGATGGTAACTATAACTTCAGTCATTTAACAGACTTTGCAGACATCCAAGTTGGTGGGTCTTACAGACAATATAGTTTGAATTCTTTTGGAACTATTTATACTGATTATGATAGTACTATAGACTATTCGGAATTCGGTGTTTATACTCAGATTCAAAAAACTTTTGATTTTAGTGAGGAAATGAATCTTAAGCTTACCGGTTCTGTGCGATATGATAAATCAGAATTTTTTGACGGTTTCTTTTCGCCAAGATTATCCGCAGGTTTAACCTTAAATAGAGACCATAATATTAGAGCTTCGGTTCAAACTGGTTTTAGAAATCCAACAACTCAGGATTTGTTTATTGGCCTTAATGCGGGTAGAGCCATATTGGTTGGTTCAGCTCCAGATAATTTAGATCGTTATTCTACAGATTTTGATGTAAGTGTAGTGGGTCAGGAAAACCTTCAGCAACCAGCTATGATAACTCAAACGGGTAGGGCTGCTTATGAAAATTCATATAAGGCAAGTTCTGTTGAGATGTTAGGAGAGACCGGTAACCCTGCAGATTTAATCGTTGCAAATCCTGATATTGTGAAGCCGGAAAAGGTTACGTCTTTTGAAATAGGATACCGTGGTAAAATTGAAAAGTTCGTGATAGACTTTAGTGCATACTATAACCAGTATAAAGACTTTATCTCTCAAGAGGTGGTTGTTGCGCCATATTACGGAACTGTTGGTGACGGAGCGTTATCTGTTGCTGCAGTAGCTAACGGAGACTATCAGGCATATAGTGCTTATACGAATTCTGATGTGAATATTAATTCCTATGGAGCTTCATTAGGCTTGACTGCAAAAGTATTTGATATTTTTGACCTTAGTGGTAGCTATACTTTTACAAAGCAAGATTTTGACCAAGCTGCTAATCCGGACTTCATGAGTAGTTTCAACACTCCAGAACATAAGTTTAAGGCGAGTATCGGAAGTACTGATTTGGTTGAAAACTTTGGTTTTAATATTGCCTATAGGTTTAGTGATGATTATTTATGGGAAGCTACTTTTGGAACTGGTGTTGTGCCGGAATTCCATACAATAGATGCTCAAATAAATTATACCGTACCAAGTATTAAATCTGTATTTAAAGTAGGTGCTTCCAATCTTTTGGGTGACGAG
Organism: Zobellia barbeyronii; assembly: GCF_018603515.1. Classification (GTDB taxonomy): domain Bacteria; phylum Bacteroidota; class Bacteroidia; order Flavobacteriales; family Flavobacteriaceae; genus Zobellia; species Zobellia barbeyronii. Next base: position 537,005 of record NZ_JACATN010000001.1, on the reverse strand, counting down.
TACTTTACAGCATTTGGTACTGGGTTTATCGGTTCACAGTATTATGTCTCTTGGACAATCAATAATCTTTAATAGTTAGAAAATGAAAATAAGATATATAGCCTTATGGGCCGTGTTTTTCGGTTTTGTGGCATGTAATGATGAAGAGGATTTTGAAACGACTGAAGAAGTTGAGGCAAAACCGGAGCTTGTTACAGGTTCTGCAGATTTTTCCACTTATGTTTCTTTGGGTAATTCCTTAACAGCAGGTTTTACTGATAATGCTCTTTTTGTGGCAGGTCAAGAAAATTCAATACCTAATTTATTGTCTACCAAGTTTGCTTTGGTAGGAGGAGGAGCTTTTTCACAGCCTTTAATGAACGACAATATAGGAGGTCTTTTAGTTGGAGGAACTCAGTTGGAGGGTTTTAACCCTAGATTAGTTTTTAACGGTTCTGGACCAGCTGCTTTAGCCGATGTAATAGGTGAAGTTGCTCCAACTACAGATATAATTTTAAATAATCCAACAGGTCCTTTTAATAATTTAGGGGTTCCTGGTGCAAAGAGTTTTCATTTGTTGGCGCCAGGTTATGGTAATGCTGCAAATTTAGCTGCCATGCTTGCTAATCCGTATTATGTTAGAATGACGGGTACAACGCCAGATGCTAGAGTTTTAGAGTTGGCTATGGCGCAATCACCTTCATTTTTCAGTTTATGGATTGGAAATAATGATGTTTTAGGGCATGCGCTTTCAGGAGCTGATGGTACAAACCCTATGACGGAGCAGGCTACTTTTGATTTAGCAATAAATACATTGGTGACAACATTAACTTCGGCTGGAGCAAAAGGTGTAATAGGTAATATTCCATTTGTGACGGATATTCCACATTTTACAACTGTTCCTCATAATCCTATTAACCCGGCCGAGAATGGTTTTGCGGCACAAGTACCTACATTGAATACCGTTTATGGTGCTTTAAATCAAGTGTATACTGCACTTGGAGAAACAAACCGGATTGTTGTTTTTTCAGACTCTACAAATAACGCGGTAGTAATTAAAGATGAAGCGCTTATTGATATATCTGCCCAAATTACGGGTGCATTTAATGCAAACCCAGGTTTTCCTGTATTTGTTACACAGTTAGGTTTGCCTGAGGCGGCAGCACCTTTGGTTGCTAGTCTTTTAGGTACTGCGTATGGTCAATCAAGAGCTGCTACGGAAAATGATTTATTGGTATTACCTAGCAGTAATATAATTGGTAAGGTAAATGAAGCATCTTTTGCTGCATTTTCGGCAGCAAATCTTCCTCCTGAAGTTGCAGGTCAATTTTCTGTTGAAGGGGTTACTTTGCCTTTGGCCGACAAATGGGTGTTGACCCCAGAAGAACAAGAGGAAATTAATAATGTTACTATTAATTTTAATAGCACAATAGCTAGTGCTGCAGCTGCAGCGGGATTGGCAGAGGTAAATGCTAATCAGTTATTACAAAATTTGGCAAATGGCGGTGTTACGGACGGAGATTATATTCTTACGTCAAAATTAGTTACCGGCGGAGCCTTTTCATTAGACGGTGTTCACCTTACAGCAAGAGGGTATGCGTTAATGGCCAACGAATTTATGAAAGCTATAGATGCTACTTATGAAACTAATTTTGAAGCATCTGGGTCGTTTTTTGATATAGGAAAATATCCTACGAACTATTCGCCCACATTGCAATAAGCATTGTTTTTCTTATATTTAACAAGGCGCCATTAACTGGCGCCTTTTTTTGTAGTGAAAAAAGAATAAAAAGTATTTTCAATTCGAGTTGAAAAACATACCTTTGCAGCCTGAAAAACATAGGTGTATTAAGGTGTTTTTCAATACAGTAAGTAATTTGAATTCATAAACTAATAAAGTAATGTCAAAAGTTACAGGTAAAGTTTCCCAAATTATTGGGCCAGTAGTAGATGTGGAATTTCAATCAGGAGATACCCTTCCAAAAATATACGATTCTCTTGAAATCGCTGGTAAAGATGGTTCTAAACTAGTTTTAGAAGTACAATCTCACGTTGGTGAAAACACAGTGAGAACAATTTCCATGGATTCTACTGATGGTCTAAGTAGAGGAACAGATGTGCTTTCGACAGGTAGCGCAATTCAAATGCCAGTTGGTGATGACGTATATGGTCGTCTTTTCAATGTAATTGGTGATGCTATTGATGGTTTAGGTAATTTACCTAAAGCAGGTAAAGATGGTTTGCCTATACACAGAGACGCTCCAAGATTTGAAGACCTTTCTACTTCTACCGAAGTTCTTTTTACTGGTATTAAGGTAATTGACCTTATTGAGCCTTATGCAAAAGGTGGTAAAATTGGATTATTTGGTGGTGCAGGTGTTGGTAAGACCGTATTAATTCAGGAGTTGATTAACAACATTGCAAAAGGTCACGGTGGTCTTTCTGTATTTGCAGGTGTTGGTGAACGTACTCGTGAAGGGAACGATTTACTTCGTGAAATGTTAGAATCTGGTATTATTAAATACGGTGATGATTTCATGCACTCTATGGAAGATGGCGGATGGGACCTTAATAAGGTTGATAAAAAAGCCATGAAAGATTCAAAAGCAACTTTCGTTTTCGGTCAAATGAACGAACCACCAGGAGCACGTGCTCGTGTTGCATTGTCTGGTTTGACAATTGCAGAGTATTTCCGTGATGGTGCAGGAGAAGGTCAAGGTAAAGATGTACTTTTCTTTGTAGATAATATTTTCCGTTTTACGCAAGCAGGTTCTGAGGTATCGGCTCTTTTAGGTCGTATGCCTTCTGCGGTAGGTTACCAACCAACTTTGGCAACAGAGATGGGTGCTATGCAAGAGCGTATTACATCAACTAAAAGAGGTTCTATTACTTCTGTACAAGCGGTATACGTACCTGCGGATGATTTAACGGATCCAGCTCCAGCAACAACATTTGCTCACTTAGATGCAACAACTGTACTTTCTCGTAAGATTGCAGAGTTAGGTATATATCCAGCAGTGGATCCATTGGATTCTACTTCTCGAATCCTAACAGCAGATATTTTAGGAAAGGATCATTATAACTGTGCACAACGTGTAAAAGAGTTGTTACAGCGTTACAAAGAATTGCAAGATATTATTGCTATTCTAGGTATGGAAGAACTTTCAGAAGAAGATAAATCAGCGGTAGGTCGTGCAAGACGTGTTCAACGTTTCCTTTCACAGCCTTTCCATGTAGCAGAACAGTTTACAGGTCTTAAAGGTGTGTTGGTTGATATTAAAGAAACCATTAAAGGATTTAATATGATTATGGATGGAGAATTAGATCACCTTCCAGAATCTGCTTTTAACCTTAAAGGAACCATTGAAGAAGCAATGGAAGCAGGTGAAAAAATGTTAGCTGAAGCTTAATTAGTACTAAGTACGGAGTAACGAGTATTTGTACTTTTTACTTTGGACTAACTACTTAACACTAAGAATATGTATTTAGAAATTGTATCACCAGAAGCCACTTTATTTTCAGGCGAGGTAACATCGGTAACTGTACCGGGAGTGAATGGCGAGTTTCAGATTTTGAACGGTCACGCCGCTATAGTTTCTTTGCTTCAAGAAGGTAATGTTCGTGTTGAAGGCAATATAACAATAGAAGAAGCGAATGCTTCTAAATTCTCAAAAGATGCTAGTGGAAAGGTTACTCTTCCCATTGCTAGTGGAACTGTTGAGATGAGTGATAATCGTGTTATTATTTTGGCCGATTAACAATTCACTTTAAAATATAAAAGCCCAAAGATTTAAATCTTTGGGCTTTTTTTATGGGAAAATTTCAAGGAAATAATTTATTTAATAATGACCTTTCTTAAGGTTTGTCCGTATGGAGTTTCAAGTAAGACAGCATAAACACCTGCTGGAAGACTGGATAGGTCAAATGGGATACTATATGAGAGTGCGTCACGGTCTCGTTTAGAGGCCATTAAGGCATTATTTGCTAAACTGAATACTCTGATATTAATATCACCTATTTCAGTCAGTGTCACGTCTGCAGTGAACCTGCCATCGCTTGGGTTCGGATACACAAGAAAATCCTCAATTAGCTTTTTACCATTTTTAGTGTCTTCTTCTGTTATTAAACCATCTCTAACAACAACCACTATCTTTTTGGTTTTTTGTGCAACACAATCCCCTCGGGTAGTAATTATCGATACCTCATATTCACCAGCTTCTGCAAAAGAAAATTGTGCTTCATCTCTATTTTGAGTTTCAATCTTAGCTTGGACAGGAAGAATCCATTCAATTCCATCGGGAAGTGGATAGCTAATATCCACGGCGATAATGGATTCCCCAGTGAAAACTTGGCTTGATACGGCAAACTCTGCGTTAATTTCGTCCGAACTAATATCCACAAAGATATTACCTTCGGCAATACACCCTGTTTCAGATTGAACGGTAACGGTATAGTTTCCAGTGGCTGTGAGTTCTATGTTTGGTTCAGAACTTGAAAAACCGTTGTCTGAACTCCACGAGTAAGTGGCGGTCTCATCATCTACAGTTGCATCTAATTCTAATGTTTGACCAGCACATAGTATTCTATCACTTCCTAAATCGACTTCTAATGGAGCCGGATTTTCTAAAACGTATGTTCTATTTATTGGTCCACTTTCAAATCCTGTCACAGTTACGGAATAGGTTCCTGCAGCTAGATTGTTAATGTCACTTTCAGTAGCGCCTGTGTTCCATAAATAAGAGAAAGTACCATTTCCTTCATTTGCTAAAACAGAGATACTTCCATTAGAATCCCCAGAGCATGTTGGCTGTATAATGGTACCTACTACGATATCAGGTTGTGTTACTTCATAGATTTCTGTTACTGAACATCCATTTACATCAGAAACTGTAACTAGATATGAATCTGCTGCAAGGTTAGAAATTGTTCTTTGATTACCGGTAATTGAATTGTCGGAAATCCGTGTCCAGGCATATGAGTACGGGGCCGATCCTCCTGTAATATCTAGGGAAATACTACCGTCTATTCCTTGGTATTCGGTAACATTTATTATTGCCGCATCCACTATTTGAATAGCATCACCGGGCGGGGTTATGGTTATTGTTTCTTGGGCTATACAACCCGCTTCATCCTGAACTTCAATTATATATTCACCAGCATCCAAGCCGCTAATATCAGGTACTGTAGCGGAGTTGCTCCAAAAATATTGATAAGGAGGTGTTCCTCCTGTTACTGTAATGTTAATAGAACCTGTGGCTTCACCAGCGCAAATTACATTTGTAGAGTTGTCAATATTAATATTAAGCGGTGTAGGTGCACTAATTTCTATTGTGGAATCTAAAGTAATATTATTACTGTCCGTGACCTTTAGAAGGTAGATGCCAGCGGGTAGGTCGCCAATTATATTGGTAGTTTCCTCTAATTCTATAGTATTGGTATTTACTACTTCAAACCATTGGTAGGTAAAAGGTTGGTCACCTTGAACATTAGCAATTATTACCGCATCGCTATCTGATGAACAGGATAATGTTTCGTTTAGAAAAAGAGTTACAATCAACTCTCCAGGTTCTGTTATTTTAATTGGGTCAGAAGTATAACTACAACTTGCATTTTCGGCATCGGTAATTGTAACAACGTAGTCGCCCGCCTCACCATTTAAGACATCCTTATCTACGGAAGTATAACCATTAGGCCCCGACCAAGAATAGGTGTAGGTACCCAAGCCCCCTTCTACCGTAATAGAAATAGCTCCGTCACTTGCATTTGGCAGTGTAACTGGTTTTATATCTATAAAAGCAAGACCTAATTCTTGCGGCTCCAAGAGTATTTCAGGTGTAGGTTCGGTGAAGGTACAGTTGTTCGCATCCCTGACGCTTATCGTGTAATTGCCGGCGGAAAGGTCTTCGAATAGGTTGGATGTCTCGTAGTCACCGCCATTTATAGAATACGTATATGGTCCGGTGCCACCACCGGCCTCTACCTCCAATGTACCGTCGTTTCCTCCAAAACAGGATACGTCCGTAAGCGCAACATTGGTAACCGTAACACTGTTCGTAGGCTCGCCAACGGCTATGGCTTCAGTAAATCGGGTGGCGTTGTCATCCGTAACGGTCAAGATATAGTTCCCGGCCAAAATACCTGTTATATTAGGGCCATCAGTACCATTGGAAACCGGAACAGGAATTGGATTTCCATTTACATCGTTCCCTAAAGTCCATAAAAAAGTAATATCCCCTTCCCCTGTAACGGTTGTGGTAATACTACCGTTCGCTTCGCCTAGGCAAGAGGCATCGGTTACGTTGATATTCGAAATGGTCAAAGGGCCTATTTCCGTAACTTCAAAGTCTTGTGAGGCGGAACACCCGGCCGCATCGGTAACGGTAACGGAGTACGTTCCTTTACTAAGATCTGCAAATACATTGGTTAGTTGTGGAGTTCCGTTATTCAAAGAGTAGTTATAGGGTTCTGTACCTCCTGTAAAGGCAGCTATTATACTACCGTCATTAACTTCGGGCCCACTTGCTCTTACAATTGAGCTATTGTTTTCATCCCAATACATGCCGGGTGAAACTCCGATTCGGACACCGGATTGAACATAGTCACAATTGGGGCTTTCCGTAGCACGGACCTGAAGGTTATAAGTGATATCGGCCAAGTTCTCAAATACCGGTTCAGGTTGAAAAGTAGTACCTCCATCTATACTATAGAAATACGTAAGAGTTCCAGAAGGAATGAAGGTTATGGATCCGGTATTGGAACCTGAACAAGTGGGGACGGGAACGATTGTTGCCGAAACTTCCGGTAGTTCTACTATCTCAAAATTATTTGGACTTCTTACGGTCAATCCATTTTCATCCTCGATTTCCAGGTAGTAAATTCCAGCAGCTAGACCTTCCGTGGTCACAGTTCTTAAAGTGGTTGTTTCAGTAGCTGCAATAGTGCCGTCTTCCAATGTCCATTTAAAGGTAATGAGGCCAGTAGCTGCAATCGTAGCTGTTAAACTTCCCGTTGCTTGTCCAAAACAGGTGGGTGTACCTGTTATGGGTTGAACGGCTTGTTCCGTGACGTTATATGACTTACTAGTATTACAAGCTGTAAAAAATTCATCGTTGCTTACTGTTAATGTATACGTCCCCTCAGGCAAATTTTCAATTGTTGTTGTACTCGGAATTGTTTCTGTTGAAACTAATTGCCCAGAAGGGCCAAACCATCTATAATAATATGGTTGAACACCACCTTGAACGGTAACGGAAATAGACCCGTCGGAACCACCCGATGATGATACGGGAGTAACTGCATTTATATCATCAAAAGTTACTTCGGTCGGAGGGATTAAAACTATATTAAGGGGGACTGCTATACTACAACCGACAGCGTCAGTTACATTTACTACATACGTACCAGCCTCAAGGTTTATAAAATTGCCCGGTGATACCTGCGTTGCCGAGCCTCCACTAATTTCATATATCAATTGTCCACTACCTCCCGTACCATTTACGGTAATGGTTCCGTCATTACCTCCAAAACAGCTAACGTCCGCTTGTGTATGCGTTGCACTCAAGGTAGCTGTAGGTTGTGATATAGTGATAGCGTCACTAGTAATGGTAATGCCAGAAGCATCTACAACTGTATAGCTGTAATCGTTTCCAAAAGGTTGATTTTCAATAAAGTCTTCTATTCCTTCCTTTATTTTGTTTATGCCTTTGAACCATGCAAATGTAAATGGTGCCGTACCGGTATATTTTGCAACGATTTTACCCGTTGATTCCCCAAAACAGTTTATAGGCGCGGTCTCGAACTGAGGGTCTAAAAGATTAAGAGGTCCCGGTTCATCAATAGTAATAGCTTGAGGTAATGTAGTAGTACAGCCATTATTGTTAATATCCGTAACCACTACTTGATACGTTCCTGCGGTAAAGCCTATAAACTCATCTGGATTAGTGCTTAAATTTGGATTATAAACAGTATTGGTAGTTGTTTCAATCCATACATAAGTATAGTCGCTCCCACCATTAGATATGCTTAATGCTATGGTTCCGTCATTACCTCCATTCGTGGTTACATCTGTTGATGTTGCAGAAACGGTTATACCTGTTGGTGGTTCGGTAATCGTAATAGAACCTTCTAGTCTACAATTATTTTCATCAATGATTTCATAGGTATATGTGTCTGATAGTAAATCGGTTCTACTACTGCTTGATGGGGTAAAACTCCCGTCCCAATAAACCAGAGGGTTTACACCTCCCGTTACGGTTAAAACTATAGCGCCTGCACTTTCGCCTCTGCATAGGATCTGAGTTATATTTTCAGTAACGGTTAATAGCGGTTGTTCATAGTCTAATGTATAGGTTGCGGTTTGGGTGTCGCCTCCAGAATCTGTTACTTCTACAGTATAGGTACCTTGTTGTACACTAACCGCATTGGTAGTAGGAGTTAATAGTTCCCCAGTTGTGTCAGTTCCTTTATACCAACTGTAGAGGTAGCCCGTGCCAGAACCGTTAGTAGCTGTGGCAGTAAGTTGGGCTGTGTCATCTTCACAATTAATTTGTTCTATTGTAGAAATACTGACGTTTAATTCAGGTATTTCACCAATTGTAAAAGTTAATTCATCAGATGAACAACCGTTTCCATTTTGATCGGTTACTATTAATTTGTAAACAGCAGGGTTTAGACCCGTTAAATTTGCAGGGTCGTTGGAAGCATTGGGGTTGAAAGGTGAACCATCTTTAGTCCATGAAAATTGAAGAGTACCAGAGCCTCCCGTTACAAGAACACTTATCTTACCTTGACCATTTGCCGCTTCAGCTGTTGAAAGAGATAACACATCTATATCTGGCGGGTTTACACCATCACTTATTGCTATTGTAGAGGGATTGGTTGTACAATTGTTAGAATCTTTAACAACAACGTCAAAATCTCCAACCGCTAACCCACTAAATTCATTTAGATTTTGAAAGGTTCCGGAATTTAAGGAGTATTGAAAAGGTGGTGTACCACCTTGGGCATTAATGATGATTTTACCATCACTGCTTCCTTTGCATGTAATATCTGTAATCGTATGACTGAAAGATACATTTTCTTCAGGTTCATCTACCGAGAAAGTGATAGTATCTCCTGCATTCAATGCCCCGCCAGCAATTAATCCGGATTTTAAGATAATTTCATAATCTCCCGCATCAAGACCTAAAAAGGAATATGAATTTCCTATAAAATCCCCAGTATATATTTTAGGGGAATTATTAGGGAAATCCTCTCCATTTTTGTAATATTCTATTTGAAAAAACTCAGTGTCAGTTGGAATTGTTTCCACAGTAATTTTAACTCCTCCGTTTGCTTCTCCTTTGCATTTAGCATTTATAGGAACTGGAACTCCGGAAAATTTAGGAGGGCAGCCTGTGAAACTTAAATTTAAAATATTTGAGTCTACCAAAGAAGCACATGAAGTAAGTTTTAAAAGAACTATTTCTGAGCTTATTCCTAAATCTTCAGCTTTAAGTTTTATTTTAGGAATGTTTTGAAACTCGTTTGGGAGTGGTAGAAAACTTCTATTTTGAGTTTTATACTCAACAACATAATTTCCAAGTTCTATTTCAATATTAGGATTAATATTAACTTCAATTTCGCATCCATCTAGTGCCGGTGAAGAAAGTGACTGGAAAGAAGTTAATTCAAGAGTAGTATCAAATTTGTTTATTGTACCTGCATTAAAATTATCAGGTATAGTAAACTTAAATAAATCTCTAGAACTATTTTCGGTTGCACCACCATCTGAACATGGGGACCCATTACTACAGTATCTATAATTACAATAAAATTCAATGTCTACTGTTTTTGGTTTCACATTGTAATTGTTATTACAATCTGCAGTAATTATATTACCTGAAATATCTGTGACTTTAACTACTGTGGTCGTCCTTGTTCTCCACTCGTAGGATCCACTACCTGGAACTCCACAAAAAATATCAGATTTAACATTCAATTGATATTTATCTGGTTCTTGAGCATTTAGGCTGAAGAAAACAGAAAACAGAGGCAGTAGAATTAAAGCAATTTTTTTCATAATTTAATTTTAATACATCACTCTAATTTCTTCCCAATTACCAAGAGAACCATCGTTAAAAATTATCTTAATCCCATAGGTGTATATAGAGTTTGGTTCCAATCTGGTATCTGTATATTGTTTTTGTCTTTGGGAAAAAGTCTGATATAACGTAAATTTATTTTCCTTGCCTACTTTACGAAAAAGTTGTATCTCAGCAATGTTGTCTTCTATAACACGCCAGTTTAATTGAATAGATTTATTCTCTCTATCAACTAAACTCGTAAGACTTTTTATTACAGATTTTATTAGTTTGTTAATGGTATATATTGAAATAGGTGGTGAGGGGTTACTTTCTACATTAAAATTATTAACAGCAACAAGAGAGTATAGATATTTTGTGTTTGGTAACGTATTGGTGTCATTGTAGTCTAAAACATCTACATCATTAGTTTCAAAAACATTTTCCCATAAAGTATTTGTAAGCTCTTTTCTATAAAGAACATATTTTACAATATTTTCCGATGAGCTTTTTGTCCATTTAAGAAGAACAGTATCTTCTTTAACCTCATATGTCTTAAAAACAGGAACTGAAGGCTTTGCTGTATTTGGCCGAGTTAGTTCTAGGATTTTAGAGGGAGGAGATTCATTATATCTATTATCTGCAGCAACAATTTTGTAGTATACCTTTTTATTGAATGATTTTGTGTTTATGGTATCAATATAGTTGGGCTGTTGAAGTTCACTTTTGTTCAATTTGGTAAACTCTTGATTTGGTCTATTTGACCGGAAAATAGAATACCCTTTTAAATCCAATTCAGTATTTTTTCCCCAAGTTAATTGTACTATGCCTAAAGAATCTATTGTACCAATAAGTCCTTGAGGTACAATAGGAGGAATAGAATCTATAGGTTGAATCATGTATGGTGAAGAATCTTGAAAATCTCCACCTATACCATGAGCTCTTATTTTAAAATAATTGATATCCTGTACTTCATTGTACATATAGGACCTTACATCCGAGCTTAATTTTTCTTTTATAATGTCATATGGACCAATTGGTTTGTTTGCACGCAAAACATCAAAACGACTGACCTTCCATGCTTCCTCACTAGCGAAAGACCAGTTTAAAATTATTTCTTTATCTGAAATTATTTTATTGTTTTCGATTAGTGGGACAACTAACAATTCTTTATAAGCTATTACGGAAATCGTATCTGAGGGTTTACTTTTTTCATCAAAGAGGCTTCTTCCCAAAATGCGATACCAATATTTTTTACCATATTTAGGGATAGAATCTGTATACGAAATACCGGAAACACTGGTGCTTGCTAATTTTGTAATAGGAGATTTGTTTACTTTTGAGAAGTGTATTCCATCTTCAGATTTTTCTAAATCATACGAAGTATAGAAATTAACTAACGCGTCATATTCCCAAATCAAAACAAAGGCATTATTATAATAGTAACCAACAAAATCATAGGGTTGAGGCAGAATATTTTGTTCTGATGTTTCCATTAAAAAACCGGTTTCTTCTATTTTCAAAAGTTCTTCTGGAACTGCTGCTTTTACACTATACAAATAGCGCTCATTAGGTTTTACATTATAATCAATGAAACCTAAGCCGGCATATTGGGCGGCTTCAAAATCTTGATCTACGGCAAACATTGAAAAGCCAAAGCGCTGCTCAAGTTCTGAACTTAGGTTCATAACTTTCATTACAGGATTATCATCATCATCAGTAATGAAATCTTCTCCATAAATAGCCTGTGCAGTTACCGCTGCCATATTATTTCGACTAACAAATTCTCTCCATTCTTCAAGAGGCTTGGGTTTAATGGGGGCTCCTGTTAGAATTATTTTCTCAGGTTCTTTTAAAGGCTTTTTGTCTTTAAAGATTGTTGTTCTTTCTATAATGTAGCCATATTCATTGCCATATTTCCATGCAAAAGGGTCATTAACTCCCCATCTAAGGAGAATGGCATCTTTCTTTGCATAAGCTCTAAGTACTAAGAAGGGAGGCTTTTGGTTGTTCGTCTCTTTTTCTTGCCCAAAAATAGAGAAGCAAAACGTAAAAGCAAGAATAGCAATTATGTGGGTTTTTATTTTTTTCATTTAGAAAGTATTCTCATATTTTATAGTTTGACTGCTTCCACTAGTTTTTGAAGGCAAAATATATTTGAATTGGGCAGTATATTTTTCCCTTCTCAGAAACGGAAATCTTCCCCAAATTAAATACTCATATTTTTCATATTTGGCTTGATTTGATATGCCATTTTTCATATATCGATTAGTAATTTGATATTGTAAATCTTTATAATCGTAGTAATATACAATTGGTAGATTCCAACTGTAAGGAAAGTGCTTGGTCAAATACGTATTGTCTGGATTAACTTTTGCATAATTGCTGTAAGCAGTGCTTAATCGTATAGATTTAATTGGAGGTACTCCTAATTCGGTTGTATCTCTATTTATGCGAATATCTTTGTCTAATGGATATTCTTTATATATTAACGGATTAATGTCTTCTTTATAATATTTGTCTGTTAAAAGGGCTTCGTATTGTATTAATGGTTTGTTCTGAGTATAAAGCCCTCCATCAATATCATAAGTACCAAATGGTTCATAAGTGTCTAAAACAAGTGTCATTCGGCCCACATTGGCTATATGCTGGTCTGTGTCAACAAATTTATCCGAAGAAGTATTAGATTGGTTGATTTTCAGAGATTGCATTTTCTTTTTAAACGTGTCGTATTTACTTGTTTTAAAACTAAAATTCAAACGAGATATAAAGGCATTACTATTGCTAGAAGAACCAACAATGGTATTATTAGATATTTCTAAATCTTCTGATATTTTTTTAAACTCTATTGCTGTCATAACATCTTCCTCTTCTATGTCTCCTGGGTTGAGAGTTATTAATGCATAAGTATATTTCGTTTTATTATCTAAATCAGGAATTGTAAAATTTAGTTTCTTCTCAGACCCTTCATAGGAGAAATTAGTTTTTATTTTATTTCCTTGTTCATCTATAAAATAGAGTTCATCACTAAGACCATTTCCAAAAAGATATTCTTGTCCTTTATCTAATTGAACATAGCCTACTGTACTTTCTTTAGGTAACATATATTGTTGATTAACAATTGGGTACATGTATTCAATATTTTTTAAAGGAATCTTTCTTGGGGCATCTCCTGTAGTAAAAGTAACTGACTTTTCTTCATATACAGGCTTGCCTTCATCCGTAACTATGACCCAATTGCTTCCAATTTTTTCTTCAAATGCAACTTTGGCAAGAACATTTATTTTTTGCTCTGGCGGTAAAATTTCATGAGAATTAAAAGTCAATACATCTTTTTGATCATTAAATGTATGTTCTCCTTCTATTGGAACCCCATCAACGTCTACTATTAGGTCTTTTAATTTTACACGATATGCTTTTTTGCCCAAATCATCTTCAATATAAACCTCATTTCCAACAGGAACGTTAAATGCTACTTGTATAGCATCAAATACATCTACATCATTTAGTCCGTCTCTAGGAGTAATATCAGATATCATAACCAATTCCTGTAGACCGGTTTTCCCTATGATTTCACATTCTTCTCCAAAAATGACTTTTAGCCGTGTATGTATATTTATAATACCAAGAACCTTGATGTCAACTCCGGCATAGCCAACAACAAACCAAGGGTTGGGAAGTTGAGCTTGCGCTAATACTGCAACACCGGCTTCCAGAACGGGAACATCCTTCTTTATACCAAAGATTTTTATTTTTATTCCAATTTCTCCCTGTAGTAGAGCGTACATTTGACCAGTAGAGTACCATCCATCCATACCTATTGGCCCTTCTCTTCCCTTACAATGAGCATCGCCAAAATCTCGCACCATTAAGTCAAATCCAGCTTTGGCATAAATGCTGGCATAGACCATGCCCCAATCAAATTCTTTACCAAGTTTAAAACTGGCACCAAAGGCAAAGCCTACTCCTTGAGCGAGTTCTGAATTAAAGTTTCTGCCAAAAGCTAATTCTTCACCTTGTAGATGTAGAACATCTATTACGTCTTGTGGTGGTTGAGGGGCTTCAGGTAATTCTGTACCTGTTAAAAAATAAGCCTCAATTGTTGCGTCTATGGGACCAATTGGAATGTTTTCAAACCGTAATCTTCGAGCTGGGTTCGTATGTCCAAACCATATATACCAATCTGTAGGGGATGTATAAAAAGTTAATGAACCACCTCCTTTAATACTACCTCCCGCATTTATATAAGCGTCTAACGACGCAAAATATGATTTGTTTTTAAAGTCAAGATCTAATCCTATTTGGCAAGCGAATAATTCATCGCCAGTTAACAGCGTAGGGAACACATTATTCATGAAATAGGTGATGCCCTCTTTATCTATTGATAGTTCGTGAAAATTAGATAACGATTGTTCTTTAGAGGTGACTGTTTTTTGCATGTCATCAACACTCCCCATAGGAAATTGTGGGTCGCCACCTTCATTTTTACCTTTCATTAAGATTGCGGCACCATAAAACCCTAGTCTACTCACACCGCCGCCTGCTGATTTTGAATTGAAAGCAATCTCTATACCGGCTAGTGCTGTAAAAGTGGCTCCCTTTTTCACTTCAAATGCTCCTAAAGCTTTAAAACCAAGCTCGGTGTCAATGTCTGGTTGATATTTTATACCAGAGAGCGAGGTTGCTGTTTCATCCATACCTGCTTTTCGCATGTGATGATAAACCCCACCACCTATATCATAGATAGTAAGACTTTTATTATTGTTTTTAGTAGGTCTGCCATGACCATCCACAAACCAATACCTGTAGCCATCTACAGCCCCAAAAAGACCTCGTGCACCAACTTCTATGCCTAAATCTTCTGCATAAAGTTGTACCTCTCCAGAAAATCCTTTTCCATATATAGGATTTTCTTTGAAGAATACGAGTTTGCCGTAGAATTCAAAAGATTTTCGTTTTACATCTACTTCAATATCAGTTACATCAATACCTTTGTATCGCCATTTTAAGAGATTTCCTTCTTGTAGCTCTCCTGTTATGTTTAGGCCTACATCACCACTAATACCAGAATCATCAAGGTTCACAAAACAGTTTAGACCTAGTATTGCATTGTCATTTTCATCGGTTGTAATCTTAACATCATGAAAACCCAGTTCAAACCCTGCAAGTTTTGGAAGTTTTATGTCATCTTTAAAACCTGCACGACCTATTGATAAATAAGGGCGTTGTTTGGTTTGTATTTTGAGATTTTCAAAAGAGAGGCCTTCAAATTCTAATTCTACGCCATCTTCAGATTCGGAAGCATTCATTTGGTCTTCATGCTTGGCGTTAAAAGCCATAAGACCGTTTAGATTAGCTTCTGGGTAAAATTTGTTATTCTCTACTTCTAAATTTATATATGAACCTGTTTGAAGTTTAGCTGTTGCTTTAAAAATGCTAAAATCTATATCATCATCTATGGTGACGGTTGCCGTATAATTTTGGTCTGCAGATATAATTGCAGTATAACCCAATTGGCCTTTGCCTGTTTCGTCATTCTCACTGATCGGTAATACTATTTCTCCTTTAAAACCTGCTTTTATAAAACGGTTTACTTTTAAGTCTACTGCGATGGAATCAACCGAAAACTGCCATTTGCTTGCATCACCTTCATTGATATCTAGAACATTGGTGGCATAAAAATCTCCAGAAACCCCAAAATTGTCTATAAATAGATTTTTGGCACCTATGGATATCCGTTTTTCTGACCCTTTCTTTTTAAATTCAGGGGGAAGGGTAACTTTTACTTCATTGGCATGAAAGCCACGCCACAAGTTATCGTTACCTTGCAACAGCCCTTGCGTTCTATAAAGATCAGGAAATTCAATACCTTCTGCATTTTTTGTATCGCTAAGGTCTAGAACCGTTTTGTCTAATTTAAAGCCCCAGTTGGGTAGCGCTTTTAGCTCAAAATAGGGCAGGTCTACTTTTATAAGTAAATCCTCAAGACCAGCTGCTTTTATACTAAAATTGGCTCCCACATAACTATCATTGCCTGCTGGATTTTCACCAGTACCTGGTTCCGTTTTGTTGGGGTATTTTAAAGATCCATCGTCATTAAGCGGTACGGCTACAGTCTTTGCGATACGCACATCTGCATTTAAGGCCATTTCTTTAACCTTGCCCTCGCAGTTAATGGTAATGTAGGTTTCGGTATCTGCCTTACCACTACTATTCATTCCTCCTTTGAAAGTAATAAGCCATTGTCCCCCGTTTTGACCCACGGGAAAATCTGCCAATAGGTTGAGTCTAGCTTCTTCATAGATGCCGCCTTCTCTCGAAATTTTAACATCGTTGGCGCCAAAAAATAGCTCAGCATTTAACTCTGCCAAATACACTTTTGCAAACATATCTACCACTGTATAGTTTGTGTGATATTCCATGCTAACAATACCGAGCGTAATAGATGAATTATCTGAAATATTTTGCTTGATTCCCACAGGTAATTCTATTACCTCTTGGCCACTTATAATATCAATAAAACGTTGGTTCTGTTCAATAATAGAAAAGACCTCTTGCCCGGCATCTAAAACTTTTTGGGTTTTATTATCTACCTTAAATAAGCTTTTTACATATTCTGGACTGAATTCTGCTTTGCCGCCATTAGGTGGTATGTATAGGTTTTTGATATACTTATCTAATTCAGGAAAGCTCTTAAGTTTTTTATCGGTTACAACTTCAGGGGCTGCTATTTTTAGGATTTTTTCTTTTTTCCAGCGGGCCATTAGAGGGCTTTCAACGGCTATTTGCTGAGTTTTGGTGGTATCCGATTTTTTGGTTGTTAGGCTGTCTTTTGAAATTGAAGACAGCTCATTATTCGAGTGGCTTAGATTTTCAAAAGAAGCCATAGTTGGGGTTGCCCAGAGTAGGCTGCACCAAATTAATAGGATGATGTGTTTGTAGTTTTTTGTCATATTTAGTAACTCATTTCTTGAAAGACTTATCGTAAACTGACACCCCTTTCGTTGCTAACGTAACTATTACCCAAATCTGAAAACTTGTCCAAAATATACCTATAGTAAGGAAGAGGTATGCTAAGAATTTACTTTCTTTTTTATATTCAATAACGGTATTTCCATTTACTTTCAACTCATATAATTTATCGTTCCAATACAAGTACTCAAAAGAAATCTCACTTAACTCATTTCTTAGTACAGGAGAATCAATAATTGCGAAATTTTTTTTTCCGGTTAACCCTATCATTTTATCTATTTCACTTTCCTCTATTACCGATCCTATTTTTTTATTTTCAATAAAGAGCACTACAAATCTATTTTTGGTGCTTTCACTTTTTTCAATTAAAAATTTTAAGGGAACTGTATTTCCTTTGCTTAACTCTTCCTTGTCTCTATGGTAGCCGAACATTCCATATGCCATGTAAATTAGCCAGATGCCCGACAATAAAAATAGGATGGCTAAAAACCATCTTCGTTGATAATACTTTTCTTTAGATAAAATCATTCGATTGCGGACCTATTATCTATTCTAAGCTTGAGAAATTTACTATAGATAGTTTTTATGTCATATGATTGGTTCTTATTGTCAAATAGATTTTCTGTTATGAAGAGTAATACATTAAGTATTTCTTGTTCGTTGAAACAATTTTGTTCCATATTTATACCAGATTCTTTACCTGTAATCAAACTTGATAAATTATACCTTTTCTCTTTTTTATCTATCAAAAATTTAAAAACTACGGAGTAATTTTTTCTCGGTTGATATTCTTCAACAAAGAAGATTTCTAAGCCTTCTTTTATTAAGAATATTCTAGATAACTCTTTAAAGATATGTGTCAATTCAAATCCATGCCTTTTTGCAAAATCTTTAAAATGCGGTATGACCAAAGTTTCAAAATCATACTTTCTTTTTTCAAAAGATAATTTTCTAAATAGGAAGAATTCATTAGTAGACATTTTCTTCTTATTCTTTAATAGATGATATTTTTCTAAGTCTTCTTTTTTCAATTATTTCTTTTTTATTGACCAAAAGTCATCTTTAACTATAAAATCAAAATCCTTACTTAATTCAAGAATTTCCGACTTATAAGCCCCACCTCCAAGTTCATCTAACTCCTTTAAATAAGTTGGCTTTACAACATCTGTTAAGATTATCACATTGTATTTTGATGAGTTTTTCGCTATGTCCTCTATAAGTTGCTTATTGTATGAAGTCCACCAAGTATCATTATAGAAAATATCTTTAGGAAGATTAAGCATGTGAATTCTTTGACTACTTGGCAATAAATCTTTTGATAGCTCCCAATATTTTAAATGATTTAGTCCTAATTGTTTTAAAACTTCCTGAGTTGTAAAATAATTATTAGGATTATCTATAATTTGATATTTTCCTAATACAATAGTTATTTGGCCTTTAGGTAAGGCTATTCTTTTACCATTCAATAAGATTTCGTCAGTTTCATCTAATCCTTTAATAGTTTTCCATTTTGATAATAGATTTTCAAATTCACTTATTGAAGCATTCTTTATAAGATTTTCAGAATCATAAACCTCGTCTAATGCATATGCTATAAATTTTTTATTTTTTACATCAATTAATAATAGCTCACCTGTAATAGGATTGTGTTTAATATAATAATTACCCGATTTGTCAATAAAATGGTTAAAACTATTATCTGCTTTTTTTGCGAAATTGGCGGCTCTTAAATTTTTAACCTGATCCTCAACTTTTATTGCAAATTGCCGAAAAAGACCTGTAGGATTTGGAAGATCATCAATAATGAGCGATTTTGTACTTTTCGTAACTGTACCGGAGAAGGATGTTGATCCATCATCTAATAGTTTTTTAGCTTTAGCGATTTCATCATCCAATATTTCAGGAGATAACTCAGACTCAATCTTGTTCATTGCAGATTTTGCTTCATCCAAAATCTCTTGAACTCTATTGTCAGGTAAGTTTGGTTTATCTCTGCGAATACTTTCCTCGAGTATTCTATAAAATTCGTCGTCTCCAATAGCTTTCTTACTGGCCACAGCTATGGGGATATCTGGAGTGTTTACTTTTAATAAATCCGCTGCTCCTTTTGCAACAAAAATATACTGTACTGCGTCTAAACCTTTATATAGATGGTCAGAAAACTCCTTACCGTATTTTTGCTCTACATCTTCTCTAAACAGCTGCAATAATGGTGTCGAAAATGTGTATGTTAAGTCTGCCGCGGCCCACAGCCATACTGCTGAGCCAGCTTTTGCAGCTGCCATTTCTCCTCCAGTAAGTATTGTGCCTGCAACGGTAATCACATTGAACCCAAAATTCTCTAATTGTTTGCCTTCTGTTTTTGTCTGAAGATATTCAAGAAAAATAGCAGGTACAATAATGGCTTTTCCGCAAAATTGGGCATCCTCATTATTACAGGGAGAAGGTAAAATGCCTGCACTTTCAATTATTGTGAGTTGAACGAAATCAGTAAAAGGATTTAAAGGAACACCATCAATTAAACATTCTCTGCTGGATTCAACACCTCCAGTTCCGTTATCCACAGAGGAATTTGAGCATAAACCATATACTTTTACAACGTTATTATCATAGTAAAAGCTAAAATCATTCAAAGGTTTAACCCACTTAAGAATAAATTCAACATTTTCTATACCCCAAGTAATAGCAGGGATTTTGGAATTTAATGTTGTTTGTTCTCCATTACCATAAGCCAGTTTGGAAAGTTTTGAAATTTTTAAAATAAAATCGGTATAATTTTTAGCGTCTAGATTATCGTCTAAACCGCCTTGAAGTTGCAGGTAAAGTTCGTCAATATGGCTAAATTCATCCATAAATTCTTTAGCCTCTGATTTGTTCTCATTAACCGAATTAAGAACTTTAATTATTAGGGACTCGTCATCATTTGCAATTCCAAGCATTCCAGAAGTGATAAAAGCATCTTTCTCTAAAATATTAGCTAAAATCTTTACCTTTTGGTCAGATTCTAAAGATTTTAAAAACTCATCGTTTAAGTAATATAGAGATGCGTAATAGTCTTCTTTGGAAAAATTAACACCTAATCGTTCATTATATTCAGATATTTTGGAGTTGACAGTTTTTAAAGCATATAAATACAATTGAAATGCATCATCTCTCTGCCAAAACTTTTCAATGGCTAAATCGAAAAGATATCTGTCACGTCCGTTCCAGAAATTATTCCTTTTTTCATATGCATCTTTATCTAGTTGTGAAACTAAAATATCATAATCGACAGTATCAGAATCGGTAGAACAGATTAGTTGTGCTATACCTTTCAGTGAATCTTCTTCTAAAAGGTTTTCGTTTTTAATCAATTTCTTGTATGTGTCGTAAAATTTTTGCCCTTCTTCACATAATTCCTTATCGCAATTTGTAGTAATGTTAACAGGGGTGATATTGGTATTTGTGCTTGAGAAATTGAGACTATTTCTATTACCATCTACATAAACGTAGTTGGTCAAATAAGTATTTGCACATTCGTTCGGAACAGATTCAAATAGGTAAACACTTGAGTTGTTTTTGATGTCCGTAATCAATTTTATAACATAAGGGTTTGAATTTCCTTCTGTGAAATAACCGTCGAAACTCCCATCTGGTTTATATCTTGCGTCATATGCAATACCATTATTTAATCTAAAACCAGGCACTGTACCTTTTACTTTGTCGGATCCTGTTTTTGATCTGATTACACTGGAGTTTTGGATTGAAAAAGGCTTCCAATCAGGAGTGAACCATGTTCTATCAGCAATCTCACTATCCTCCTCATCCTGAAACAAGAACAATTGCAAACTCTCATCGCTCATAGCTGCCCAGTGCGCGTAGGGTAATTGGTCACCATTATTATAGTCCATTAACCAGTAGCTGCCACTACCGCTTTTATTTTCATCATTTTGAAAAGGGTGGGGCAGTTTAAATACGCCATGACCCAATTCATGGGCTGCGACTAGATTTTGAGACGATTTGTTTTCCAAAGCATCATCAGTATGCGCATTGAAAATATATCCCCATTGCCTTGTCTTTGGCATAAAACCACTTAATGGTTTCGTCAATGACATATTATCAGGCAATAAGAAAAGATGGTAGGCGGTAGCATCCCAACCAGCATTATCTTGCTTATATTTTTGTTGAATATTTTTTAGTTCTTGCGGGTAATCAGATAATAATCCACTACCGTCATAATCTAACACGCCATTATCGTTGTCATCCCAATCAGAAGAAACAAGACTTAAAGCACCCGATGATACTTTAAATCTTCCGCCAGCTTTTCCGTAAATGGAATTTAGTTCTTGCTCTAAATTAGCCAATGGTGCAGTACCATTAACTGATACTACCACCACCTTCACTAACTCTTGTTGCTTGATATGGTGAATAAAGAAACTAGCTGCTATTTTGTATTTGCCATCTTCATCTTTATAGGTAACAATGGCTTCTTCGCTTCTATAGCTGTTTACTCCTTTAAGACTAATAATGATATTAGAGGCGCCATCTTTACGCGTGTCTATTTTAGTGCCTGCAACGGTCTTGAATATCAGATCATCAATTGTG
This sequence comes from Zobellia barbeyronii, assembly GCF_018603515.1. GTDB lineage: Bacteria > Bacteroidota > Bacteroidia > Flavobacteriales > Flavobacteriaceae > Zobellia > Zobellia barbeyronii. Next base: position 515,409 of record NZ_JACATN010000001.1, on the reverse strand, counting down.
ATGTTAGCATTTGAGATAGAAATTTCTGCTAGAAATTCCTCGGTTTGCCCATCAACAACAGCTTTATGAATTGGGTAATAGTCTGTGCCATTTGCAGTTTGTGCTTTTGGGTATCTCGCACGTTCAAAATCATTATCTGCACTATCAAGGTCATATTTGTTAGCAGAAGATTTTTTGAAAGTTACTGTTACGCCATTCGCTGTGATTTCATCTACTGAGGGGGCATCCGCAGTGCCGCTTCCGCCTGAAATTCCATCTGTATTCTGTGAAGTAACTTGCCCACCTTCTGCAGCTTCTGCACCTTTGGTGATTTTTTCATCTTCATCAATATTGTAGGTGTTGCCGCTACCATCTGTTATTTGATAGGTATCGCCGTCATCATGGTCTAAGGTCTTGGTTTCTCCGTTTGGACCTGTAATTTGAATTTTACCATCTTCAATTTTAATGTTTTCAACAGATGTGATTACAAAATCTACATCGTAATCTATATTATCTCCCCCAGAAAATACATCACCTAAATCATCTAGTTGGTCTGCTACATCTGCAGTATCTAATATATTTCCCCAAGAAGCATCATAAGCAGTTCGCACTGAACCTTCAGCCATTTCTTGATCCGTATTGATCAATATATTAGTAAACTCAACGGCAACTTTAATGTTTTTCAAATAAGGCAAGGTTACGTACCCCTTACCTGTAAAACGGCCATTACCACCGCTAACTTCCATTATTTTCACAGGAAAATCTCCTGCTTTGAAAGTGGCGCCAGTCCCAATATTGGCCAAAGGCTCCATATTAGTTAGGTTAATATCAGGAGACACGCCACAGTCTAATACGCTTTCTTCTTCAAACTCTAAAGTGGTGGTAAATTCTTTTAGAAGGCTCCAATCACTCTGGGTAATTGCACATTTTTTACTAAGCTGGTATTCGTAGGTGGTGCCGGGTTTGAGGTCCCAAAGTGTCAATTCGTTGGTTGTTGTTTTGGCTGGGAACCACTCACTCCCCCCTTCGGCTTCGCTCAGTGGGTCATTTTTCTGTCTGTATCTTAAGGTATATTCTGGGATATCCGTAGAGAAATCATCCCAAAAAATATTGGTATTGGTACTTCCCTTTACTTCATGGCTAATACCAATAGGCAAATCACAACTAGTGGCATAACTGAACGAATAGATTTCACTATACCCTTGGTTTTCGAATAGGCCTATTTCTTCAATACCTTGTTTGGCTTTCGCCTGAATACGCCACGCGTAATTTTTACCCGATAGGAAAAGTGGGTCTGCCGGTCCATATACGTAAGTAGTTGCAGAAGTGGTGGTTGAAAAAACGGGTGGGGAACTTAGAAATGCCTGTTGTGGGTCTACTTGGGTATCCCAAATTTCCACAATACTTAATTCGTATTCTACGTTACTGACGTTTATATGCCGTGGGGTCCATTGGAAGACAATATTCTGCGGATTTGTTTCTGCTATATTATCCTTGTTTCTTGGAGAGACGAGAAAAGGAGGGTCGTTTTGAAAAACAACACTGGTAGCGCAACTTCTTTGTGACAAGCGGTTGCCGGTAAGAACATCATACACTTCAAAACAAAACGTATAGGCACCTTCAGGAATAGCTTTGCCATATACGTTGGGTGAAATGCCTGTAATATTTTCAAACCTGAAATATGGGGCCAGCTGAACATTGGTGAGTACCAATGGAACGCCGCCTTCTAAAAAGAGTTGCTCTGCACCTACAACTAAATCATTACTCTGAAAATTAATACCCCCACCTGAAAAATACGTACGGAGTCTAATCTCACGGTTGGCAACCTCAAAATCATTCAAGATAATTTGCACTCGCAACGGACTGCTTATGGTACTGGCATCTGCATAGTCTGAAAAATAGATGGGTGAAGGAGGCGTCGCCTGCGGAATTACTTGAACAGGGAATGATTGAGCGCTTGCAGAGAAAAAATTGAGTAGTAATACTAATAGAAGTAGTGGACGAATTAAAAGAGTAAGTAGTGTAAAGTTTGCAGTTTGCAATTGCCCATAGTCGCTTACCAGCTCTTTTGTAAAATGCTGCAATCGTAACATGCTATTCTTCATATGTTTTACCGCTCTATTTAACATTCACTGCGCATTTTTTTAATTTTCACTAACTACTAACTACTAACTACTAACTACTAACTACTAACTACTAACTACTAACTACTGCTTATTAATATACTTTAGCTCAAACAAGTCAGGATTCACCAAGTTCAATGATTTTTTATAGTAGAAATCTATAATTTCATTTTCAAGGAAGTATTCCAATTTCTGTACATTACCTTCCGATTTTTCGAAAATCTCAAAACCTTTAAGGGCATTGGCTTCTTTAAATTCTTTTAGGAACCCACTTGGGTTAACGACGTCTTCTTTTGTAGTGTATTCAGCAAATTGCGTCTCCATCCATCGGTGGCCTACTAGTTTTTCTAAACGGGTTCCCCGTTCTTTTATCAAGGCTTTATATTTTACTGCTAAGGCTTTATCCCTATCCGAGTAATCTTCAATTGCTTTTCCGTTTAAGTGGTGTTTGTCGGCTTCCAGTTTTTTGACTACAAATAACTTTTCTAGAGCCATGTCTATTTTGGTCATATCATCTTTTATAGACATTATGATGTTGTAAAGGGCATCATCATAAATCGCTTGAAAATCACCATAAGCATAAAGTTCCTTTAGAAAAACGAGCGCATTTTCTTTATACTTTTCTTCGCGTTTTTGCTCTTTAACTATGGCTAAAAGAATTTTTAACTCGTCCTTTTTAAACTGTGGGATATCTTCAAATTGAGAGCTTCCAGATACATTGGTTAGCTGTTCGTTTAGTTCGGTAATGGTGCCGTTGTAGGATACATTTCGGTATCTGAAGCTAAGTGTATTTTCTCTGTTACGTGGTTCGCGTTCATTGATGGCGCGTCTTCCGCGCTCAAAATTGATTTTAAAATTATCAAACGCGTAACTGTACCCGAATGTAATAGTAAGGTCCCGACTAGTGTTCAGGTCGGAATTTCTAAAAAGCATCAAGAAATTCATGTTTAGGTTGTGTTTCTTATACAGCGTATAGTTACTGCCCAACCTGAAATTGTAAACATTGTTCTGTTGCTCTCCGTTGGTAAAGGCCGTATTATACGAACTGGAAAAACTAGTGCGTAGCTGCTTGTCAAAAAATTGCTTCCCAATGGACAGTGTGGGGCCTAGGGTCATATTATTGTCTTCGGCAACGGTGTTATATGAAACGTTACCTGCCAAAGAAATGTTCAGGGCTTGCTTAGGATATCCCAAGGTATAGCCCGCCATTCCGTTATAGAATGAATTTTCACCTCCTTCTATGGTTTCTCCTTCTTGTTCGTTGGTACTGTTTTGATAGACCAAGTTAAGATTGGTACTGTGTTGTTTGGTTTCAGTTTTTTTAAGCAAGAAATTAACACCCAAATTGGCATTTTGAGAAATTTGACGGTAGTTGAGGGTGTCTACATTGTCATAGGCACCTACTTGGTTGATGTAGTCAAATTGATCACGAATATTGGTGTAAGATTGAAAGTTGGAATAGGACGCATTAAAACCTAGACGGTCAGAAGCGGTATAATTAGCATTGACCGAACTTACAATACGTTGTTGGTTGGATGATTTTGCCTTGTCTAGATTATCGCGCTGTAAACCGGCATTTACACTCAAGTTCAGTTTATTTTCAAAAATGGACTGGCTGGCGTTAACTGTAATATTCTCTAAATCATTATTGAAATAGTAGGCACCCAAAGTTTTGTAATCTGGGTCTATACGTTCATAACCTACACCTAATGTTCCGTTACCCGCTGGGTAATCAAAAGAAGCATTTAGGGCATTGTAATACTGAGTACTTATATTTTCTTTTATGAGGAAAGATAAAAGGCCGGCGGAAGCAACATCTTCGGTTAGGCGTGTGTCTTCCGTAACTCCAGAAATAGCGTATTCTACGTGAATACTAGCTTTTTCAAATATCCGAAATTCTGATTCAAAAGATAGTACCGCGTTATCTTTTGGAGAAATTCCTAGCTCCAGTGGAAAGGGGTTTTCCAGCGAATTTTCTTCATCGTTTGCTTTGAAAAGAATTACACCCAATTTCATGAAATCAAAATCATAGGCAGTTTTTACTCCGTAACCCATACGCTTGTAGGCGGTGAGGGCTTGAGGCTGTTCTTCGTTGTATTCGGTAGCCTTTAAAAAGCGACCGTACATTCCACTTATTTGAAATTTTCCTTCGGGATTCAAATCAAATCCCGCTCCGCTAAATTGATGTCCTGCCAGCGTGTAAGGCGAAAAGGTCATGCTTACATCTCCTAAATGAGCAGTTGCCCATTTGTAAGAAGGGTGAAGACTGAGTCTGTTAAAATTAAACGGATTTGGAAAATCGAACTCTTGGTTGGAATAAGTGAACGATAGGGGGATGTTGTAAACACCGGCAATGTTAAAATTTAAACTACCCGTAAGATAGTAGGTAAGTGCTTGCCGGTTTGCAGTACCGTCGTAATATACAGCATTTGCAGCAACACCGCCGTTATAGCGTAGCCATTTCTCTTTGCCCAATTGGTCAAAGTTGATACTTTGCGAAAAGCCAAGCGTACAACACATAAGTAAGGGAACTAGTAGTCGATACAATGATTTGTGTTCTAAAAATGTTAAATGTAAGTTAAACAAGGAAAATTACTACAATATTTTCGATGAACCGCAAGTAGGTAGAAAGGATCTTGTAAAAAACTATAGGTTTTAGGAAGAGAAAAATAACCTTGAAATCCTATGGGTGTTGGCTCCGGTCGGAGTTTAAGTTGAAGATGTTAAAATTTAAAGATTTTTAACAATAAACAGAAAAACGTACTAAAAAACAACAATTTTCCATTCCTGCTCACCAGCTTGATAAGTTTTTAGCTCCTTAAAACCTATGGCATAATGTGCTTGAAGTGAACGGGCGTTCGTTGAATCAATTTCAGTGATAATACAGGTGAAATTTTCTCGTGTTGCTGCCTGCATCGTTTCATACAATTTTCTGAAAATTCCCTGTTTACGAAAAGTTTTGTCAATACAGATTTGGCCCATAACCAGATAATTTTCCTTTTTTGGAGTTGTGGAATCAACTTCGTTAAACATGGGTTTTAAAACCTCAATTTCATTAGCAAATTTTGGATGCATGCAGAGAGCATAGCCAACAACAATATTGTTAGATTTAGCAATGATATGCGGACAAGCTTCGTTCATTGCTTTTAAAATTTCAAAAGTATGCTCCACAGTTACAAAACCTTCTTTTTCCTTTTCTTGCAAAGAGACTATAGAGGGCAAGTTTCTTTGCTGAAGAGAAAGAATTTGCTTTAGTTCATCATCCGTTGACGCTGAGGTGTACCATATCATTAGGGAGCTAGGGTTTTAAGCCAATCGGCTCTTTTACGTAATTGTTTTTTTGATGGTTTATCACCTTCTTTTTCCATTAACAACAAGCTATAATCAGGATTTGCTTTTAAAAGCAACGTGGTTTTCTTTTCAGCCCCAAAGCGTTCAAAAGTAATTTTCAGTGTATCGCCAACTTTTAGCTTTTCTATATAGGCACTGAATTGTTGTCCGTCTGGGAATCCGCTACCATTAATATCGGTAATGACATCACCTTTGTCTAGTCCGGCATCATAAGCCGGTGTACCTATTTTCGGATTGGATTGGATTTCACCATGACCATCACCATCTAGTGATACGGCTGCCCCAAAATAAGGTACTTCCGAATCCTGTTTTAATATGACTCCAACAGAATTTAAAAGAGCACTGTAATCTGGCATCTCACTTTTATAAATGTATTTGTTGAAGAAAGTATTGGCAAAGTCGTTTCCAGCATATTCGGCTAGTACTTGCTGAAGGTTTTCTATTACATACGGTTTTTCCGTTTTGCCATACTGTCTCCATACGAGTTTCATAAAATCGTCAAGGTTTAGTTTTTCTTCGCGGAGTGAAAGGTCTAGTGCTAAACCAAGCACACTTCCATAAGAATAGTAAGAAATAAATGTATTCTCTCTATTTACCGGATCTACCGAAGTAGCTGCATCTACAAAAGGAGCTTGGTAGCTCATTTCAATCGGGTTAAAAAATTGACGGGCAGGCGAGTTCCAGACATAATTAAAAGTGCCCGAAATACCTTCTACATATTTTTCGGTCGAGATGATTCCTGCCCTGCAAAGAATAAGGTTGGTGTAATAACTGGTAAAACCTTCGGCAAACCATAGAGCTCCACTCATATTAGTTTCCTCAAAATTAAAAGGTTCCAAAGATTTTGGCCGGATACGTTCTACGTTCCAGGCATGAAAAAATTCATGTGAAACCGTACCAATATTACCTTCCATGCCGCCATTAGCGAGACTACGTGTACTGGTAAGAATAGTAGAGTTGCGGTGTTCCATTCCATCTCCTGAAGCATTAGGTATGTAACAGGCTAGAAAAGTGTAGGTGCCGTAATCAAAATCTGGTAGTTCCCCATAAACCTCTTTCTCGGCAAGAACGGTTTTCTTAACGTTCTCAAAATAGGAATCTAGTTCTTCTTCTGTGCCATTATGGTGCAATACAAAACGTATGGTTTGTGTTTTCCCATGATTATCAACCTGAAATTCACGAACGGAATGATTGCTTATTTCCGTTGGGCTATCCATAAAATAATAGAGGTTTGGCGCTGAATATGTAGTGCCCGAAACTAGGGGTAGTTGTGTAGCGACTTTCCAGCCTAAATCTTCTCGAATTTTAAAATCCACTGCTATTTCGCGGTCTTTTAAAGTTGGAGCGTACATAAATGTCGCAGGTATATTTAAATGTGCATGGGTTTCATCTACTTGAGAATAGGTCCCGCCGCCTCGGTTGGCGAACAAAGTGTAACTTATTTTAATAGTGCCATCATGGCCTATTACATTCCATGAATAAGGATCGGGACGTAGAACCTCTAGAATATTCCCTTTGCTATCCGTAGCTTTAAAACTATAAACGTTTTTAGCAAATTCATGAAGTGCATATCGTCCGGGAGAAGATCGGCTCATTCTAAAAGTAACCGTATCTATTTCTAGTTCTGGGAAGGTTCCTTTTACTACCGTTTCGTGATGAACAGCATTCTCAAAAGAAATTTCGTAGTTGTTGGTTTGGGCAAAAAGTATGCTCATGGTGATACAAAGAAAGAAGGAAAAGTAGAATTTCATTAATGTAAATTTAATGTGACTAATATACCATTTATAGGGGGTATTCGCTACATTTGATTTTTACTATTAAAAATGTAAGATTCGCATTACTAATGTTTTAAAAGCAACCTTTTGGAATATAAAGTATCTTCTAAATAATATGAAAAAAGAATACTGTATTTTGCTATGTGCACTAGGTATGGTTACATCTAGTTTGGCGCAAGAAAAAGAGAATATTCCTAAATACAAAAATCAGGTTTCTACCAATCTTCTGTTGCCACTTTTTCAGAGTTTTGATTTGAATTATGAGCGTACTGTAGTCAATAAATGGGCGATAGGTTTGTCTGGAGCAATCTATGGAGAGGGGTTTTCGGATTTTAGTACTGATTCTTCTGGCTATTACGACCGTATTACAAACTATGAGATAACACCCTTTGTGCGGTTTTATTTAAACGGAGCTCAAAAGAAGAGCCATTTTTTTGAATTTTTTGGTTCCATTGCTGAAGTTGATGAATCTGGCGGATATTTACGAAATGTCAATGAAGAAGGATATGGTGTTTATTCTATTGGTACCAAAACATATACCGTTGGAGGTCTTGGGGCTGGGTATGGATACAGATTTCTTTTATTGAAAAAGAAGATGGTATTAGAGGCGCAATTGGGAATACGAACTAATTTTAATGTAGATTTTTTTCTTCTGAACGGAGCTCTGGTCCGGACCGGAATAAAAGTAGGATATAGATTTTAAAAGTTGTGGTTATGGGTACAAAACACATATGTTTTTTACTGTTGAGTTTTTTGTTGATTGGTTGTTTTTCCGATGACGATAGCTATTCATCAGGTGATATAAGGGTAACTACAACTGATGCATTTAACATAGATAATCAGGTTAATTATATGGTGGGAGATACCCTTTTCTTTACCCAAAACTTCAGTAGATATTTAAAGGAGGACGGATATAATGAGCTGTTGGATGTTTATGAAACCACAAAAGATGAAGAATTTGGTTATGGATTTGATTTGCAGAAATATTCTGAATTTTCAAACTCGTATGGAACCGTTTATATAGATTCAGAATACCTAATTACTACAGGGGCAGATATTTCAGACTACTATTACTACAATAATTATGGTGTTGTTGCCCAATTGAACGAAGCAAAGGATGCATACGAATCAAAAGTGGGGGTTGTTTTGGCGGAAAGCGGGGATTTTAAACTTGATTTTTCTAATGTTTATTTTAGAAATCAATATGACTATTACACGAATGGAAAGATAAACCTAGATATAGAACACAGGTTTACTGATGAAACTAAAGCTGTATTAGAGTTTACGGTGTTAGAACAAGAATAGTCTTGCCTGAACTTTAAAGTGAATACATAGTATCTCACTCAAAGATGCTACATTTGGGTTATGGTTGAATTGCCCAATAAATTAGCGCAAAAGCTAAGTGATAGAACTAATGCTAACGCATTGCGAAGCTTGCCTACTCCTAATAATATAGTAGATTTTTCATCAAATGATTATTTAGGGTTTTCACGTAACCAAAGTATTTTAGGACAAGTGCCACATCTCTTAGAAGCGCATAATACTTTGCAAAATGGTGCAACGGGCTCGCGATTGCTTTCGGGAAATCACCCACTTTATCAAACGTTAGAAACTACTCTTTGCAAATTTCATCAAACGGAAGCTGCTTTGGTTTTTAACTCGGGTTACGATGCTAATATTGGTTTTTTTAGCTCGGTGCCTCAAAGAGGTGATATTGTTTTGTTTGATGAGTATATTCATGCTAGTATTCGTGATGGTATACGAATGGGTAATGCTAAAAGTTACAAGTTTAAACATAACAATCTGGAAGATCTACTTGCTAAATGTCAGGTTGAGCGAAGTCGAAACTTGACTGATGCACAAATTTATGTAGTCACGGAATCTGTTTTTTCCATGGATGGGGATACTCCTGATCTAAAAGGGTTTGCTAAAATAAGCGAAACTTATAATTGCCATTTAGTGGTAGATGAAGCTCATGCCATAGGTGTTTATGGAGAGCACGGGCAGGGAGTGGTCCAAGAATTGGATTTACAAGATAAGGTGTTTGCTCGTCTGACTACTTTTGGTAAAGGTATTGGTTGCCATGGTGCAGCAATTCTTGGTAACGAAGATTTAATATCTTATTTAATAAATTTTGCACGAAGTTTTATCTATACAACAGGGCTTCCGCCGCATTCCGTAGCTTCTGTTTTATCGACTTATAATTATCTAAAAAATCAGGTAAATGAAGTGGAAGAGCTGAAACATAACATTTCTTATTTCAACAATAAATTGTTAGACTTAGGATTACAAACCCAATTCATTTCTAGTAATTCTGCTATTCACTGTTGTTTGGTTTCGGGTAATGACAGCGTGCGTGAGATGGCAAAGGTTGTTCAGGAAAAAGGTTTTGATGTTCGCCCAATTCTTTCGCCTACCGTTCCAGAAGGTCAGGAACGATTGCGGATTTGCTTGCATAGTTTCAATACTGTAAAAGAGATGGATAATTTGCTAGATATAGTGAGTAGCGCAATATAATATGAAAGAGAAATTCTACACGATAGCATCTTTTGAATACCCTTCTGATGTTCAAATACTGAAAGGCAAATTAGAGTCTGAAGGCATTCCTGTTTTTCTTAAAGATGAGTTTACTTTGAATTCTGACCCTATGATAAGCAACGCAATAGGTGGGGTAAAAGTACAGGTATATACAGAAGATAAGGAAAAGGCTACTGAGATATATAATGAAATTAGGGCTTACGCCTTAGATGATAATGGTAAATTGATTGTCTGTCCCAATTGTAAAATGCAAAAATCGGAGGTGTATTATAACAGAAAAGGAATTTTATATAAACTTTTTCCTTTTTTTGAGGAAAAAAAATACAAATGCCTACATTGTAACATGATAACAAAACCTCAATAGCATGCAGCAAATTTTTGTGACAGGAATATCGACCGAAGTAGGGAAAACTATCGCTTCGGCCATAATAACGGAAGCTCTTGAGGCTGATTATTGGAAGCCCGTTCAAGCCGGTGATTTGGATAACACGGATAGTGACAAAGTAAGGTCGCTAATTTCAAATGATAAAACGGTTATCCATAAAAGTCGCTACGAGTTGAAGACTCCTATGAGTCCGCATGCCGCTGCAGAAAGAGATGGGGTTAAAATGGACCGACTAGAAATAGTGGAGCCTAAAACTGATAATTCTTTAGTGATTGAAGGTGCAGGCGGTATTTTGGTGCCCCTGAATGAAAATGATACCGTTTTGGATATCATTATGCCAACCTACCATGTTATAGTGGTGTCAAGACATTACTTGGGTAGTATAAATCATACTCTTCTAACCATTGGTTGGTTGCAACAGAAGGGTTACGATGTTTCAGTATTGTTTAGCGGTAAGGAAAATCCGGAGACTGAAAATATTATTCTTCATAAAACGGGTGTATCGTTAATCGGTCGTATTGATGAAGAGCTTGTTTTTGACAAGGCCGTGATCAAGAAATATGCTGATAAATTTGCTCCAATTTTAAAAACGCTTCAGGTATAATTAATTAAGTCTTACTAAGGTCAATTCATTTCACGTACTGTAAACCGGTATGGTTGTTTGCGACCTTCTAAGTTTTGTTGGTAGGTTGTGAAAATCCGGCATCAAAATACTTCAAAAAAAAAGTTTTAATTCCTCATCTTTGCATTATGAAGAAGGCAAACGCGTCAGAAACTTTAGTAACTGAAAGTTTATCTGTTAGAGATAAGAAACATCTTTGGCACCCGTTAACACAGCATAAATTGCATCCTGAAATGTTGGGAATTGTTAAGGCGAAAGGTGCTGTTTTGTATGACGAAAATGGAAAAGAATATATAGACGGTATCGCATCTTGGTATACAAGTGCTTATGGCCATTGTAACGAGTATATTACGGATAAGGTTTATGCGCAAATGCAAAAACTAGATCAAGTGGTGTTCAGTGGTTTTACCCATGAACCAGCCGTAAAACTTTCCGAAGAACTCATTAAGCTATTACCTGAGAATCAAGAAAAATTATTCTTTTCCGATAACGGTTCTACCGCAACGGAAATCGGTATAAAAATGGCTTTGCAGTATCATTTTAACCAAGGTAGAAAGCGCAAAACGATGCTTGCTTTTGAAGAAGGTTTTCATGGGGATACTTTTGGAGCTATGTCCGTTTCAGGGCTATCTGTCTATAATGGACCTTTTGAAGAGTTTTTTATTGATGTAGAGCGAATAGATGTGCCTACTGATGAAAATATAGAAGAGATTCTTTCAGATTTAGAAATTAGGTTACAACAGAATCATATTGCGGGATTTATTTATGAGCCTTTGGTACAAGGTGCTGCGGCAATGAAAATGCACAAGGCTGAAAACCTTAACCGCATTTTAAAACTATTGAAAAGGCATGGTGTACTGACCATTGCTGATGAGGTCATGACTGGTTTTGGTAAAACTGGGAAACCTTTTGCTTCAGACTATATAGATACTAAACCTGATATCATTTGCATGTCTAAGGCATTGACGGCAGGTTTAATTCCTATGGCTATCACGAGTTGCTCGGAAGAGGTTTATAATGCGTTTTATAGTGATGATTTAGCAAAAGGACTGTTTCACGGTCATACGTATACAGGAAACCCTTTAGCCTGTACTGCTGCTTTAGCTGGGTTGGAGTTATTGCAATCAGAAGAGATTCAAGATAGTATAGAAAGAATAATTTCCTCGCATCAAGAATTCGATTCCAGAATAAAGAATCATGAAAAAGTGGCCCGTACGCGGCAATGCGGAATTATTTACGCGTTAGACCTTAATGTGAAAATGGAACGGTATGGTAATTTACGCGACCAAATTTTCAAGCATTTCATGAATAATGGGGTATTTTTGCGGCCTTTGGGTAGTACAATCTATATTTCTGCGCCATACGTCATTACAGATGAGCAGTTGCAGAAAATATATACTACCATAGAAGATCTACTGAACAGTATTTAAATTTTCCGCTTGAAAGAACAAATATCCATTACCGCAATAGGCTCAATTTCTCCTTTAGGAAAAACATCTGAGGAGACTTGGGCAAGCTACCTCCAAGACAATCACTTTTTTGAACAGAAAGCTTTTGGTGAATCTACTGAATGGGCTGCCTCGTTGTCCAAAGATTCAAAACAAGAAATAGAAGAACTTAGGAATTCAGATAATAAATATAAAAGTCTTGATGATTCGGTCTTGTTTGCGCTTTATGCATCAAGGGACGCAATAGCTAAAGCAGGTTGGAAAGAAGGTGATGACTTTGGAGTTAATATTGGATCGTCTCGTGGTGCCACGGCACTTTTTGAAAAATATCATAAAGAGTTTCTTGAAAATAACCGAACGGCAACACTTTCATCACCCACCACTACGTTGGGAAATATCTCATCTTGGGTAGCTCACGATTTAAAAACAAAAGGACCGGAGATATCACATTCTATTACCTGTTCTACAGCGCTACACGCAGTTTTAAATGGAGTGGCGTGGCTAAGAAGTGGAATGGCAGATAAGTTTTTGGTAGGCGGTAGTGAAGCGCCCTTAACACCCTTTACTATTGCGCAGATGAAGGCGCTCAAAATATATTCTCAATATAAAACGGAGAATGCTTCTGAAGGTAATGCTGGATATCCTAGTCGTGCTTTAGATTTTGAAAAGGAAAAAAGTACCATGATTCTTGGAGAAGGTGCTTCTGTAATATGTTTAGAAAAAGGTGTAAATGAAAAAACGTTGGCTATTATTGAAGGTGTAGGTTATGCTACAGAACCCTTACGCCATAATATTTCTATTTCTACAGATGCGGAGTGTTTTCAAAGTTCGATGAAAATGGCGTTGGGAGAAATAAATCCTGATGAGATAGATGCTATTGTAATGCACGCACCTGGAACAATTAAGGGTGATATATCTGAATATAAGGCAATTGAAAAAGTATTTTGTAACAAACTGCCCTTTTTGACTACAAATAAATGGAAAGTAGGGCATACTTTTGGAGCTTCGGGAGCGTTAAGCATAGAATTGGCGGTCTTGATGTTGCAACACCAACAGGTGATAAAAGTACCATTTGTTGCAGATTCTTTAGCACCAAGAAAACTTAAGAGAGTACTGGTAAATGCAGTGGGATTTGGTGGTAATGCAGTTTCTATTTTATTGTCACACAACTTATAGTCCTCTTTCGAATTAGTTTAAGGTAAGATAATTCTTATCTTTAATCGCCAACCTAACTTTGTAGCTTATGGAACTAGGGTTCGAAATGATGACATTATTCGAGAAAATCTACTGGGTCACTGCTCTTATAGCATCCGTAATTCTTATTATTTTATTACTCCTCACTTTTATTGGAGGGGAGATGGATGAAATAGACGCGGACGTCGACACAGAAATAGATGGGGATACCGGTATTGACTTTCAATTTTTATCTTTTAAAAATCTTGTTGGCTTTTTCACCATTTTTGGATGGTCAGGTATTGCTTGCCTAGATGCAGGATTGTCAAAAGGCATTACGGTTATAATCTCGGTCATATGTGGGTTGTTGATGATGTTTGCCATGGCGGCCTTGTTCTACTATTTAAGCAAATTACAAAGCAGTGGAACCTTGAAGCTTAAAAATGCCCTCAACCAAGTAGGGGAAGTGTATTTGACAATAGGCGCTAATAGGTCCAATATAGGCAAGGTGAGTATTAATGTACAAGGTACATTGCGTGAACTTGAAGCGCTTACAGAAGAAGATAGAGACTTGCACCAAGGAGATGTAGTAAAGGTCAAAGAAGTTACTGAAAACGGAATATTAATTGTTCAACTCTTAAATAACTAACCAACATGTTCGTATTACCATTACAATTGGCGGGAAGCGCCTCTTTGCTTGCAATTGGGTTTGCAATTCTTTTCTTTTTTATCATAATAATAGCATTTATACGAAGGTATAAGCGTTGTCCTTCAGATCGTATTCTTGTGGTTTACGGTAAAGTTGGAGGCGGGAATTCCGCAAAATGTATTCACGGTGGCGCGGCTTTTATTGTGCCCGTAATTCAGGATTATCAATTTCTGGATTTAACTCCTATTTCAATAGAAGTTAATTTAGTGAACGCCTTGAGTAAACAGAACATTCGTGTGAATGTACCTTCTAGATTTACAATAGGGGTTTCTACTGAGCCGGGAATTATGCAAAATGCAGCAGAACGTCTTTTGGGTCTTGGTCAAAATGAAATTCAGGATTTAGCTCAAGAAATTATATTTGGTCAATTACGTTTAGTAGTTGCTTCTATGGATATTGAGGAAATTAATTCGGATAGAGATAAGTTCTTGACCAATATCTCACAGAGTGTAGAGTCGGAATTGAAAAAAGTAGGTCTTAAGCTCATCAACGTAAACATTACGGATATTGTTGATGAATCTGGGTATATAGAAGCTTTGGGTAAAGAAGCTGCAGCACATGCTATTAACGCAGCAAGAAAATCTGTTGCAGAGAAAACTAGAGATGGATCTATTGGTGAGGCCAATGCAGTCCAAGATGAACGTACCCAAGTAGCGGCCGCCAATGCGCAGGCAGTAGAAGGGGAGAATCTTGCAAAGATTAATGTGGCCAATTCAGATTCGTTGCGTCGTCAAAGAGAGGCAGAGGCAGAAAGAACGGCAATTGCGTCAGAAAAAGTACAAACGGCAAAAGCTTTAGAAGAATCATATGCTGCTGAAAAAGATGCGGAGGTTGCCAGAGCGGAACGTGTTCGTAGTTCGCAAATGGCAGATATAATTGTTCCAGCTGAAATTGATAAAAGGAAGGTTGAAATTGATGCTGAAGCCGAGGCTGAAATGATTCGTAGAAGAGCAAAAGGTGAAGCTGATGCAATTCTCTTTAAAGCACAAGCCGAGGCACAAGGTTTATTTGAAATATTGACCAAGCAGGCGCAAGGTTTTGATGAAATTGTTAAAGCTGCAGGAAATAGTCCTAAAGATGCTGTTCTTTTATTGGTAGCTGATAAACTTCCAGAATTGGTAAAAACACAAGCTGAAGCGATTAAGAATATCAAAATTGATAAAGTAACCGTTTGGGATTCTGGAGCCAAGACGGCTGACGGAAAAGGATCTACGGCTAATTTTATATCAGGAATGTACAAGTCCGTTCCGCCTTTACAGGAAATGTTCAATATGGCAGGAATGCAATTGCCTGAATATTTAAAAGGTAAAGATGTTACTGAGGAAGTTGCTAAAGAAGAGACAAAGTCAACTACATCTGAAAAGAAAAGCGATAAGAAATAATTCTTTTTTTCATCTTATAAAACAGAAGCCTGTCGATATATTTCGACAGGCTTTTTTTATGGTCTGAAGCATGATTATCTAGGCTAATTTGGAATTTCAATTTTAGAAAGGTTATTTTTACGCCGAGATTTCAAAAAGACTATGAGCGAAACAAGACATAACTGGACGAAAGAAGAAATTCTTGATATTTACAACAAACCTTTAATGGAGTTGCTTTACGATGCAGCTACTATTCATAGAGAACATCACGATCCAAATACGGTTCAGGTTTCTACTTTACTTTCTATAAAAACTGGTGGTTGTCCAGAAGACTGTGGTTATTGTCCACAAGCGGCACGTTATCATACAGATATTGAAGGTAACGACCTTATGAAGGTTTCTCATGTAAAAGCGCAGGCACTAAGAGCAAAGGCTTCTGGTAGTTCACGAGTTTGTATGGGCGCTGCATGGCGTAATGTAAAAGATGGTCCAGAGTTTGATCAAGTGTTGGAAATGGTGAGAACCATTAACAAGCTAGATATGGAAGTTTGCTGCACGTTGGGTATGCTAACTGAAAACCAAGCACACCGTTTGGCAGAAGCAGGTTTGTATGCTTACAATCACAATTTAGATACTTCAGAAGATTACTATAAAGATGTTATTTCTACCCGTGCTTTTGAAGACAGGTTAGATACTATAGATAACGTTCGTAAGAGTAATGTAACCGTTTGTAGCGGGGGTATTATTGGTATGGGCGAGGAAATAGAGGATCGCGCCGGAATGCTAGTTGCTTTAGCTAGTTTGAATCCGCAGCCAGAGTCAGTTCCAATAAATTCATTAGTTGCGGTAGAAGGTACGCCAATGGCAGATATGGATCCTGTTTCTATTTGGGATATGATTCGTATGGTAGCTACTACACGTATTGTTATGCCAGAAACGCAAGTGCGTTTATCTGCCGGCCGTACGGAAATGAGTAGAGAAGGACAGGCTATGTGCTTTTTTGCAGGTGCCAATTCTATTTTTGCTGGAGATAAGCTATTGACTACGCCAAACCCAGATGTAAATGAAGATATGGAGATGTTCAAACTTCTTGGTTTGAATCCTCAAAAGGCATTTACTAAAGTTTCTCAGCCTAAAACGGTAGAAGCTTCAGAGTCTAAGTTGCAACCTTTAGGCGAGAAGCCAAAATGGAGCCGACCAGGACACAAAATTGAGCGTAACGAAGAGGCTAAGGCAAAAAGCAAAGTAGTAGATTAATTTAATTTTAAGTAATTCTTTACTTAAGGTTATTTAAATTTGTTGCCTAAATAGAAATTCTATTTCCATTGAAGCTAGCAGCCATTCCAAGGGTATCAACAATTACCAAGGAAGACTTTTTAGAACAATATTTTAAACCACAGAAACCTGTGGTGATAGAGCGCGCTATAGAAAATTGGCCCGCTTTTGAAAAATGGAATCTAGATTATATTAAGGAGGTTGCTGGTGATAAGGAGGTTCCGCTTTATGATGATCGGCCCGTTAATCATGAAGATGGTTTTAATGAGCCTCATGCTAAAATGAAGATGTCCGAGTATGTAGACCTTCTAAAGGCTAAGCCTACCAAATACCGTATTTTTCTTTGGAATGTGCTAAAAGAAGTTCCTCAGCTTCAGAAAGATTATAATTTTCCTGATTTTGGATTAAGGCTAAAAAAGAAACTTCCCATGCTCTTTTTTGGTGGAACCGATTCCTATACTTTTATGCATTATGATATAGATATGTCCAATATCTTTCATTTTCATTTTGAGGGAAAAAAGGAGTGTATTCTATTTGCTCCTTCCGAAACCAAGCATCTTTACAAAGTACCCCATTCACTTATAACGCACGAGAGCATAGATTTTACGAATCCGGATTATGGGAAATGGCCTGCATTGAAAAAAGCCAATGGTTTTAAAACAGAGCTTAATCATGGTGAAGTTCTTTATATGCCTGAAGGATATTGGCATTATATGGAGTATAAAACTCCTGGTTTTTCAATGAGTTTAAGGTCGTGGCCAAAGAATCCTATAAATTTTGCGGAGGGTGTCTATAATGTTTTCATAATGCGTAATTTTGATATATTAATGCGAAAATTACAAGGTCAGAAATGGATAGATAAAAAGAATAAAAAGGCAATTGAGCGAACGGCTAAACTTTTGTCCCGATAATTTTTTGAAATCCTTTTCTTAAAAAAAATACTATAATGAAATTCTACATTCTATCTGTTTGCTTACTTCTTTCAACAACTTATCTTTCTGCACAAGCTTATGATGGCAGAGATGATCAAAAATTTCAAGTAGGTGCTAATTTACAGAGTAATGGTACAGGAATAATGACTTCTTATGATTATGGTCTTGGCGAAAACATATCAATAGGGGCAACTGCTACCTATCTTTTAGGTGTAAATGAAAGTGTGTCTGCCAGTACTTGGGAACGTTTTGATGCAAAGGCACGTTTCAGTGCGCATTTAGGTAATATAATAGGTTTGGGCGATCAGGTTGATATCTATCCTGGATTAGATTTAGGTCTTAAGAATTTTGGCTTTCATATGGGTGCACGTTTTTTCTTTTCTGACGGGCTTGGTGTTTTTACGGAATTAGGTTTTCCTATAGCCAAGTATAAAACAGAAAATCTAGAACCTTCTGAAAAACTGCACAATCAGTTTATGGTCAATATTGGGGCTGTATTTAATTTCCTTTAGTAAAAAGTTGGTGCTACGGCACTAGTTCCTTTAATTTTTCATAGACCAAATGGCTTTCCCATCCTCTGTAAAGAAGGTAGTCGGCCAATTTTTTCTTTCGCTTCATTGGGTTACGCTCTGTAATTTGGGAGATTCTCTTCTCTGCTAGAGCGTCTAGTGTACTTAGGTAGTCCTCAGCGTCTATTTCTTTGAGTGCGGTGGTAATGTTATACTTTGAGATGTTACGTTGCTTCAGCTCGTTTACAATACGTCTTTTCCCCCATTTTTTTATAGAAAATTTGCCTCTGGCATAGCTCTGGGCAAAGCGTTCTTCGTTAAGAAAATTTTCATTTATCAAATGAACTACAATTTGATCTATGGCTTCTGGAATCATGCGCATTTCGCGAAGTTTAGTAACCACCTCTTTATGACAACGGTCTTGGTAGGCGCAATAACCTTCCAGTTTTCTTTTCGCTTCCTCTACGGAATAAGCTCGTTGTTCCTTCATATTAATTTTGCTTGGCGCTTTATAACTCAAAAGTACAATTTGATGCATAAAGAATGGTGACTGTTTACATCTAAATATAAGGCATAAAAAAAGCGACCATCGTTGCTGAAGGTCGCTTTAATATTTTAATATATGGTCTTACCGTCTTTATCTTTAAAACGATATTCAAGATACGTATACGCATCCCTAGGTTGTATTTTAATCCATTTCTTGTGTTCTAAGAACCATTTAGAACGCATGGAAGGAAAGCCTTTAGTAATATAGGCTGCGATAAACGGATGAATGTTAAGTGTAATCCCGTTATCTTTCTTAGGTCCTTTCAACAACTTTTCAAGGTCGGCGTTAATTTTGTCTATTAAGACTATTGGGGCTTCTATTTCTTTCCCACTACCATTCGGATTCTCCTCGGTTGTCTTAATGTTCATTTCGGGCCGGACCCGTTGTCTAGTAATCTGTATAAGTCCAAACTTGCTCGGAGGCAATATTTTGTGCTTTGCACGGTCATCTTTCATTTCATCGCGAAGATGATCAAAAAGCTTTTTCCTGTGTGGTGCTTTTACCATGTCAATAAAATCGACTACGATAATACCACCCATATCGCGCAAGCGCAATTGTCTGGCTATTTCTGAAGCTGCCAATAGATTGACCTCTAAAGCAGTATCTTCTTGATTTTTGGCCTTGTTAGAACGGTTACCACTGTTTACATCTACAACGTGTAGTGCTTCGGTATGTTCAATAATAAGGTACGCGCCTTTACTCATGCTGGCGGTACGGCCAAAAGAAGTTTTAATCTGTCGCTCAATTCCGTATTTTTCAAAAATAGGAACAGGCGAATCATACAGTTTTACTATGGATTCCTTTCCTGGTGCTATTTCTAGCACGTAATCTTTGATTTGATCATAAAGGGTCTCGTTATCAACTTCAATTCCTGTAAAAGAATCATTGAATATATCCCTAAGGATAGAAGATGCCCTGTTAAGTTCAACCAACACTTTTGAAGGCGTGTGAGCCTTGTACAATTTTTTACACATTGTTGACCATTTGGCCAACAAATTTTCTAGGTCTTTGTCTAGTTCCGCTACTTTTTTGCCTTCGGCCACTGTTCTTATAATGACCCCGAATCCTTTAGGTTTGATACTTCTAACGAGTATTTTTAACCTTTCTTTTTCTTCGCTGCTTCCAATTTTTTGAGATACGGAAACACGATCAGAAAAAGGTACCATTACCAAATAACGCCCCGCTATAGAAAGTTCGGAGCTAATTCTTGGTCCTTTGGTTGAAATAGGTTCTTTTACGATTTGAACCAATAAAGACTGGTTTGCTTTGATGACGTCTGTAATTACGCCATTCTTGTCAATGTCTTTTTCGAATGGAAAGTTGGCTAGTGAGTAATCCGTAATCTTATTGGAACTCACGCCCTTAATGAATTTTAGCATAGTGGCCAATTGAGGGCCAAGGTCATGATAATGCAGAAAAGCATCTTTTTCATAACCAACATTTACAAAAGCTGCGTTTAGACCGGTTACGGGCTTGCGAACTTTTGCTAAGAATATATCACCAACGGAAAAATCGTTGTTGTCTTCTTCTTTATGCAATTCAGTGAGCTTTCCATCTTTTAAGAGGGCAAAATCGACGGCATCAGAACTTGATCTTACGATTAATTCTCTATTCACCTGAATGTATTTGTATTTGTCAACACTTACTAGTAAAAATAAGTGGACAAATCGATTAAACAATATTTGAAACGAACCACAATAATTCGCCGAGATTTTCTGAAATCTCTATGTCAATGAACGTTTGGGTGAAAAAACAAGCAAAGGGGTTGAAAATTTTCAACCCCTAGCAATTATTTCTTCTTGTGTCTGTTAGCTCTCCTACGCTTTTTGCGTTTGTGGGTAGCTACCTTATGTCTCTTTCTCTTCTTACCACTCGGCATAAAATTCTACTTTAAGTTAGTATATTTATTTTACTTGTACGTTGCTTTTGACACCTTCTACAAAAACCTTTGCAGGTTTAAATGCAGGAATATTATGTGCCGGTATTTTAATTGTTGTGTTCTTGCTAATGTTCCTTCCAGTTTTCTCGGCTCTAGTTTTAATAATAAAACTACCGAAACCGCGAAGATACACATTGTCTCCACTTTCCAAAGAAGATTTCACTTCTTCCATAAAACTCTCAACTGTAGCCTGTACGTCTCCTTTTTCAATTCCCAGCTTGTCTGAGATTTTCGATACAATTTCTGCTTTCGTCATCTTTCGTGTTAAATTTTCAGTATAATTTTTTTGGGATGCAAATATATAAATTAAAATCAATCTTTCGTGCTAAAGGGTTAATTTTAAGTCGTTCACCATCACTTTTCAATTTATGCCCGTTCTGGAAGGCTTATATCGTTTTATAAACCGTTAGTTTTGTCGCATAGCAGTTATAAAAATGACTTTTTCAGAGAGAATTCTTGTTTGGTACGACGAAAATAAAAGAAGCCTACCGTGGAGGGGTACACGAGACCCGTATAAGATTTGGCTTTCGGAGATTATGTTGCAACAAACACGGGTGGTGCAGGGTACTCCGTACTACCTGAAATTCATAGGTAATTACCCTAAAGTTCATGACTTGGCAAACGCTTCAGAAGAGGAGGTTTTAAAGCTTTGGCAAGGTTTAGGCTACTATTCTAGGGCAAGGAATTTACATGCTACAGCTAAGATGGTAGTAAGGGAATATGGGGGTGATTTTCCTGATACTTATAAGGAACTATTGAAACTTAAAGGGGTTGGAGACTACACCGCAAGTGCTATAGCCTCTATCTGTTTTGATAGGCCTGAACCCGTTGTGGACGGTAATGTTTATAGGGTTTTGGCACGTTATTTTGGAGTTGATTTAGCTATCAATAGTACTGAGGGTGTTAAATATTTCAAAAAGTTAGCACGAGAGGTGATGAATGCAGAAAACATTCGTGATTATAACCAAGGTATCATGGAATTTGGTGCAATTCAATGTTCGCCAAAAAAACCAAATTGTGAAGAATGTCCGTTCAATAAAAGTTGTATTGCGCTTCAAACTAACAAAGTAGGTGAGCTCCCAGTAAAGCTAAAAAAGACTAAAGTTCGTAATAGATATTTCAATTACGTTGTTTTTATGTCCGAAGAGAACAAAATGATACTTGAGCAGCGAAAAGGGAAAGGAATTTGGCAGAATCTATGGCAATTCCCACTTTTAGAGTCTCAAGAAAGCCTTTTAGAAGAAACTTTTACTCAGCAACTAATCAGTTTTGATTATCAGCCAGAAATTATATCCGTTGATAAATTCAACACGGACGCCATTGTACATAAATTATCTCATCAACACTTGTATACTACATTTTGGATAGTGCGTACAAAAGGAAGCATAATAGATAGTATTTCCTTGGAGGAAGTGGAGAAATATCCCGTTCCCGTGCTTATTGCCGACTTTTTAGAGGGTTTTAAAAAACAGTATTTCTGATAGCGACCTCTTATACAGTATTAATTTCTGTTAATGTATAGGTTAAATTTGAATATCGTTGATGAAACAGGTAGTAATCAAGGCTAAAAAACGAGTATATTTGTAGATTCAAATTGCAAAAAAGGAGATTATGAGCGGTACGTTAAATAAAGTAATGTTGATTGGCCACTTAGGTGATGAAGTCAAAATGCATTATTTTGAAGGAGGAGGGGCCATTGGTCGCTTTCCTATTGCTACTAATGAAACCTATACCAATAAACAAACCGGAGAGCGTGTTACCAATACAGATTGGCATAATGTTGTTGTTAGAAATAAGGCAGCTGAAATATGCGAAAAGTATTTGAGTAAAGGCGATAAGGTTTATGTGGAGGGCCGTTTGAAAAACCGCCAATGGCAAGGTGAAGATGGTAATACACGTTACAGTACCGAAGTTCATGTGCAGGATTTTACATTTCTTTCTACAAAGAAAGAAAGTATGGCAAACCAGCAATCTGGAGCGCAAAAGCCGCAACAAAATGCAGCTTCAAATACACCAAGTAGCCCTAAAGCGGCTCCTTTAGTTCGTCCTGATCAAGAAGATGATCTTCCTTTCTAAGAAAAATTATGTATTTTTAGTAAACCCCTAGAAATACAATCAATACGTATGACAAAAGCATATTCAGACAATTGTAGTTTTACAGCATTTTCGAACTTTGCTTGGCCATATACCAAGCAGAGCTTTGCGCTGAAGTTATGTTCACAAACCACAGTTTACTACTAAATTTCTGACCGTTGGACCCTGACCCCCTTAGCTTAGTACCGTACTTTTTTACTTTTGCAGGTGCGTTTGCATTTGAAATATCAATTCTTGTTGTATTGTTAATGTTGTCTGCCTTAATATCGGGTGCGGAGGTGGCTTTCTTTGGTCTTTCACAAACAGAGGTCAATGAGATTGCAGAAAATAAAAGTGTACGAGGTAATATAATCATTAAGCTTCTAGAGAGGCCTAAAAAACTACTGGCCACCATTCTTATAGCAAATAATGCTATTAATATAGGTGTTGTATTACTTTTTAGTAATATAGGTAATTCACTATTTGCCAACGTAGAATTGGAATGGGTTAGGTTTCTTTTGGAAGTAGTGGTAGCGACTTTTTTAATATTGATGTTCGGAGAGATTTTGCCCAAAGTATACGCAAACCGAAATAGAATTGCGTTTGCTCACTTAATGTCTTATCCTCTTAATGTATTGGATTTTCTGTTCAGCCCATTGAGTCTTCCTATGAGAGCGGGTACTCTTTTTATGTATAATAAATTGGGTAAACAAAAATCTGGTTTAAGCATAGATCAACTTTCCCAAGCTTTAGAGTTAACGGCAGATGGCGATACTACTAAAGAAGAACAAAAAATTCTGCAGGGTATAGTTACGTTTGGTAATACGGACACAAAACAGGTCATGCGTCCTCGTATAGACATATTTGCGATTAGTGAAGACATGAAGTTTCTTGAGGTGGTAGGTGAAATTAAAAAGCACGGCTATTCTAGAATCCCCGTTTTTTCAGAGCATATGGACAATGTTCTTGGAGTGCTCTACGTTAAAGATTTGTTGCCCTATATAGACAGGAAGACCTTTAATTGGATGACACTTATTCGTGAGCCATATTTTGTTCCCGAGAATAAAAAGCTTGATGATTTGTTGCTGGAATTTCAGGAAAAGAAGAACCATTTAGCAGTAGTAGTAGATGAATATGGTGGTACTTCAGGTATTGTTACCTTAGAAGATATTATAGAGGAAATAGTTGGCGATATAAGTGATGAGTTTGATGATGAAGACCTTATATTCTCAAAATTAGATGATTTTAATTATGTTTTTGACGGTAAGACCGCATTGAAGGATTTTTATCGAGTCGCAAAAATTGAGAACGAAACCGAATTTGAGGAACAGAAAGGAGAATCCGAGACCATTGCTGGTTTTGTTCTTGAGATAGCAGGAAGTTTCCCTAAGAGAGGTGAAGTAATTGTATTTAACGAATATCAGTTCATAGTAGAAAGCTTAGACAAAAAGAGGTTAAAGCAAATAAAAATAACGTTGCCCCAAGATGTACAGATATAGTTTGTTCCTTTTAATGATATTTATATTGGCTGTTGGCTGTAATGAGCAAGTTCTGCCCAAGCCTAAAGCCCAACTTAGACTAGAGTATGGGGCGCCAAAACAGGGAGAGTTAGAAACAGATTACTTCTCTTTTAAATATAATACCCAAGCTAATATAAAAAGTAAAACAAAGACTTCACTAGTCTTAGGATATCCGGAGATGAAAGGAGAAATCTATATCAACTATAAGAAAGTAGAGAACAATGTTCAAAAACTACTTTCTGATGCTCAAAGGTTAAGTTATGAGCATGCTGCAAAGGCAGATGGTATAGCGGAACAGCCCTTTGTGAACGAAGAAAACGGAGTTTATGGTATGTTCTTCGAAGTTAGCGGTAATGCAGCTTCACAAGCACAGTTTTATGTTACTGACAGTACTAATAATTTTGTAACAGGCTCATTGTATTTCTATACAAGGCCTAACTATGATTCCATTTATCCGGCAGCAGCTTATCTTCAGAATGACATTCGTGGGGTTATGGAGAGCTTAAGATGGAAAAAGTAATATAGAAATAGCTTAGTTTTTGGTGTATAAGACCTTTGGCCTGCTCGTAAAATCATTCTCTTATTTGACTTTAGGTGTTAAGTTGATTTAAATTTATTTATAATCGATTAGACATTTTTCTTAAAATGAAATTGATATTTGTTTTCTTGTGAAACATTTATTTTTTTATTTGTATCGCAAAAATCATGATATTAGAAGTTTATTATGATAGATTTGTATTATTATACTTACAAATTCGCCGCAGTTTTTAATTTTTAACATTACCTAATGTCGTTACTCCACATAATCCATCGACTAAAAGAAGTAAATAGCTTAACAAAGCACGAACAATTGGTTCATGGCGTAATTGAAGCTTTGGATTCCGGGGAGCTTTCTGTGGGAGATAAATTACCATCAATAAATAAAATGGTAAGCGATATAGGTTATGCAAGAAAGACCATCGTTAAAGCATACGAAGAGTTAAAGGAGAGGGGTCTAGTAGAGTCTAAAAAATTAAAAGGATACTTTATCATTAGTGACGAAACGAAAGTAACACTAAGGATAGCATTGCTTTTATTCTCTTTTCAGCGTTTTCAAGAAGATTTTTATAATACGTTTAGAAAAGAATTAGGAGACCGCTATCAAATAGATGTCTTTTTTCATCATAATAATGTTGCCATTTTTGAAACTATTTTCAATAACATCCGTGGCAAGTACGGAATGTACGTAGTGGCACCAATCCCTAACTCGGTAATAAGACCGCTTCTAGAATCTATTGAGCCCCAAAAGCTTTTAATTGTTGACCGGTATTTACCTATGCCTGAAGAATATTCCTACATCGCTCAAGAATTTGAGGCTACTACTTTTGATAAGCTAATAGAGTTACTTCCGCAGATACAAAAGTATAAGAAGATAGTGCTTTTCTATGCAGAGAATAAAGATTATCCAAGGGGGATTTTAATGGCATTTCATAGGTTCGTGGCGGATTACGGTTTAAATGGCATTGTATTGGAAGATTACGTAGAAGGCTCACTAGAAAAAGGGTCAATCTACTTTTTTATAAATGATGCTTCTCTCTGGGAATTACTTAAAGATTGCCATAATTCTGGTTTGGTAGTTGGGGAAGATGTTGGTGTACTATCGCATAATGACCATATTATTAAGGAAATTGCCTTTGGTGGTATCACGACAATTTCTACAGATTTTAAGGATATGGCCACAATAGCAGCGCAGCATATCAAAAATAACATGGTTTCTCAGATTATTGTTACTTCAAAACTATTCAAGCGCAATTCTTTATAACGCGCTGCGATAAGCCGTATTTGTTGACAAGATCACACTTCAAAATTATATAATAGTTAATTTTTCGCACTTAAATCAGGTATTTCTCATTTATGATGGTAGATTTTTGTCTATCGTGTCAAAAAAATTATTATTTTTGATTTATAGCATAGAGTAGCATAGTTTGCCTTTGAATTGTTAATTATTATGTCATTTACACCTTTGAAATTCTGATTTTTTCAAAAAAAAGAAGGTAACTTGTATAAAATTATCGTTAAAGTGCAATTATGCGATAGTATGCTCAATAGTGTTTTATGTCTTTCTTAACACTCTCCAAGATTGAGAGGTAGGCCTAAAACAAGATTACTAACTCAATTTATTACTAACTTAAACTACTCATTATGAACCAGAACTTTAAGAGATTAAATAGGGTTCGATCACATGGTTTTGTGCTCGCAGCCTTATTTTTCTTCAGTGTTGCATCTTTGTGCGCACAAACCACAATTTCAGGTACTACTTCTGACGACCAAGGTGTTCTACCTGGTGTAAATGTCTTGGTGAAAGGCACAACCGTAGGAAGTGTTTCCGATTTTGATGGAAATTATAGTATAGAGGTGCCGGAAGGTAGCTCTGCTTTGGTGTTTTCCTATGTAGGATTCTCCAGACAAGAAGTGGCTATCGATGGCCGAACCACGATTAATGTTGTCTTATCTGAAGATGCGCAGGCTCTAACCGAGGTTGTTGTTGTAGGTTATGGAACGCAGAAAAAAGGAAATCTAACTGGCGCTGTAGGTTCAATTGGAGCCGATGAAATTGGCACAAAACCGTTGACTAGTCCTGACCAAGCATTGGCGGGAACTATTGCTGGTGTGAACATCGCCAATCGTAGTGGTGATCCAGCAGCTCCAATAAACGTTCGTATTCGTGGTGTTGGCTCTCCAGGGAATAATGATCCGTTATGGGTAATTGATGGTATTCCATTAGTTCAAACAACCAACATTACAGTAAATACTTCTTCAACTACAGATTCTAACCCTTTGGCTAGCTTAAACCCAAATGATATTGAGTCTATAACAGTGCTTAAAGATGCAGCTTCTGCAGCTATTTATGGAGCAAGAGGTGCCAATGGTGTTATAATTGTAACCACAAAACGTGGTAAAAGTGGTATTGGTAAAATGACCTATAGTGGGTATACCGCTTTTAGTGAGTTAAGAGAAAAAATTGATGTATTAAATGTTTCTGAATACATTGATATTCAAAGTCAACTTGGACGTGATTACTCAGGTTTTGCTAATAATGCAGATGTTGACTGGCAAAACGAGTTTTTTAAAACCGGTTTTGTTCAAAGTCACAACTTAAGTGCTAGTGGAGGTAATGATAATGCAAACTATTATATTTCTGGTGGGTATTTAGATCAAGAAGGTATTGAACAATCTCAGGCTTTCGAACGATATTCTCTAAAGGCAAATTCTGATTTTAAAGTAGGTAAACGTTTAAAATTTGGACAATCATTGGCTATTAGTCATTCTGACAGACAAGTTCAACCTGAAGGTGGTGGGGTTAACTCTGCCGGTATATCATTACGAAATGCTCCGTATTATGCTCCATTTGATGCATCAGGCCCATTTGGTTATAACATTGAGTCCGTTGAAAATATAGGCGCAGGTAATGGTTCTCAAAATACGTTATGGAGAAATGATGCCAGAGTGAACTATACAACTATTGAGGTGCGCCAAGTACTTGGTAACTTTTATGGAGAATTAGAAATAGCCAAAGGTTTAAAAGCAAGAGCTTCTGTAGGTGTTGACCATATTACAGGTGAGGGTCTTTTTAATCAAACACCTGCCGATTTTAATGGGACAGGCGGTAGACAATCATTAAGAGTGCAAAACCTTACGAAACAATTTACACTTACAACAGGTGCAACCTTAAGTTATGATAAAACTTTTGGAGAGTCACATAACCTTTCTGCCTTAGTTGGTTTTGAGCAGACAAAATTTACGTTTGATAAAATTAGAGTTCAGGGTACAGATTTATTCAACCCTAATTTTGCAACTACAAGTCTTAATTCGACAGGAACTCAAGAAGCTGACCTTTGGACAATTCAAGGTTTACTAGGTCGTGTTAATTATGACTTTGAAGGTAAATATCTTGCTACCATAAACTTTAGAAGAGACGCAAGTTCTCGTTTTGCCGAAGATAACAGATCAGGTGTTTTTCCTTCTGCTTCATTAGGTTGGAGAATTTCATCTGAAGAATTCTTTAATGCAGACGGCGTGGTAAATGATTTAAAAATACGTGCAGGTTGGGGACAATTAGGAAACCAACAAACACCAGACAGTTTTCCATATTTACCAGCGCTTGAAGGCAACATATTTTATGTAATTGGCGATGATCAAAATGTGGTTAGAGCTCCTGCTCCTACAAGGTTTGCTAATGCAGCTCTTGGCTGGGAAACAAGTACTCAATTTGACATTGGTATAGATGCAAGTCTGTTACAAGGTAGAATGTCTATAACTGCAGATTATTACAATAAAGAGAGTGATGATGTTTTACTTGCCGTTCCATTGCCATCTGTTTCTGGTATATTTTATGGTGCTGATTCTAACCTAGGATCCATTAAAAATTCTGGTATTGAATTCGCTATTGACTACCGAGGAGAAGTAGGAGACAATTTCACATATAGTATAGGAGCAAACATAACTACTGTTAAAAATGAAGTGACGGATTTAGGTGATGTAACTTCTATTAATTCTGGTATTGGTGGGGCTCAAACGCACCGTACTGTTGTTGGTGAAAGCCTTGGACATTTTTATGGTTATAAGACCAATGGTCTTTATCAAAATGCTAACGAAGCTGCAGGTGCACTAACAGATGCTGGATCAATTGGAGCAGAGGCGGGAGATATTCGTTTTGTTGATGTAAATGGAGATGGTGAGATTTCACCAGATGACAGAACAATTTTGGGTAGTCCGATACCTGGTTATTTTTATGGGATGAATTTTAATGCCAATTATAAAGACTTCGATTTTTCATTAGTGCTTAGAGGTGTTGGGGATTATCAAGTTTATAATTCAGCTCGTAGTGCAAGAGAAGACCTTAGTAGTACTAATAACTTTAGTGCTCGTGTTTTAGACCGATGGACAGGTGAAGGAACAAGTAACGATATTCCTAGATTAACCCTTGATGATCCTAACGGAAATAATCGTTATTCAGATCGTTGGATTGAGGATGCGGATTATTTACGTATTCAAAATCTCCAAATTGGATATAGCCTGCCAGGCGATAAGCTAGAAACTTGGTCAGGTGGTTTTGTTAACGGACTTCGAGTATATGTTGGAGCTCAAAACCTTGCAACTTTCACAAGCTATCTAGGTTGGGATCCTGAAGTTACACGAGCTCAGAGTTTCCAAAAAGGAGCTAATGCACTTGCAACCGGTCAAGACGGAGGAACTGGCCCAGCGCCAAGGACTTTCCAACTTGGTTTAACAGTAAACTTTTAAATAAAAGATTATTAAATTTTATTTAATCAAAAAATACTTGATCATGAAAAAAACAAATTTTTATATTTTTTTAGTGGCTATTTTTGGCTTCTATTCATGTGCGGACGAGCTTGACTTAGCTCCCCTTGACAGGGTGACCCCCAACACATTTTACAAAACTAGGGCCGATTTTGATGGAGCAATATTTTCGTCTTATTCTTCACTCCAAGATTTTTACGGTACAAGTACCGAGACTCTTGGGGAAACAGGAGAATATTGGAAAATCTCAATGATTATTACCGATGATGCTGAAGTAGATGCCAACTCTGGAGATACAAGAACTCGAGCTGCAGATAATCTCCAGGTGACCTCTGTTGATGTAGCTTTTCAAGCTGTGTTCGGTGAAATTTATGAAGGTATTTACAGAGCTAATATTGTACTTGAAAATTTAGATGCTGAGAACGAGTTAACAGCAGAAGACAAAACTGTTCTATCTGCTGAAGCCAAGTTTTTAAGAGCATTTTACCATTTTCAAGCCTTAAAGCTTTTTGGTGAAACCTCTCCCATTGCTATTGCTGTAGGTAAAGATTTAAATAATTTAGCACTTCCAAATGCGGGTGCTGGGGAGTTATATGCTCAAATTCTTGCTGATTTTTCTGATGCTGCAGCTGGTTTACCGGAAGTATGGGATGGAGGTAATACAGGAAGAGCTACCGCATGGGCAGCTAAGTCTTTTATTGGTAAGGTAAATGTATTTAAAGAAGATTGGCCAGCGGCAATAACTGCAATAGGTGATGTTGTTGATAACGGACCTTATAGCCTTGTGACATCTTCTTACGATGATGTTTTTGCTTATAACAACGAAAATAATTCAGAATCTATTTTTGAAATCCAGTATGGTGGACCATTCTCTGATGATAATATTTGGGTTTTTGATGACAATCACAGTGAAAATTTCAAGGGGTCACAAGGTTCAGGTAGAGCATGGTATTGGGATCCGGCAAATGGTGCTCCTGCACAAGCGCAAGGTTGGTTTATTCCAACACAAGATTTAGTTGATGCTTTTGAGCCAGGAGATACAAGATTGGAAGCCAGTATTTACCAACCAGGGGAAACTTATTATAAATTGAGTCCTGGTGGAGTTCTAAATGTATTAGACTATGATCCTATTTGGTCGTCTAATAGTCTTTCAATTAAGAAGTATCGTGGTGAAACTAATATGGTTGCGGCTAATTATTCGCCAAATGGTGTTGGCGATTTCAATAACGAGCGTTGGTTTAGATTTGCTGAATTGAAATTACTATATGCTGAAGCCTTGATTAGAGGAGGTGGTGATGTTAGTATCGCGGTTCAACAGATTCAGGATATTAGAGATAGAGCGGGTTTAACTGCTCCCATGAATTCAGACCCTTTAGCAGCAATGATGCAAGAAAAGAGAGTTGAAATGGCGTTTGAACCACACCGTTGGTTTGATATTGTAAGATGGGATTTAGGTCCAACTATCTTTGGTTCTTCTTGGGATCCAAAACTTGAGGTATTTCCTTTTCCTCTTTCTGAAATAGATCGTTCAGGAGGTCTTATGACCCAGAATGCAGGTTACTAAAATGCATTAAAATATTTTATGATTTAATTGATATAAAGAATCCAATCTCTTAGATTGGATTCTTTTATTTGCAATACAAACATATTGTTTATATTTTGTTAGAACATGCACTATAAATTCAAAGGGAAGCTCCCGTATTTCTTGTTTTCAATCATTGTATTATTCGTTTCATGCAATAACAACAATAGTTTGTTCGAAGCATTGAACCCTGATAACACAGGTGTTACTTTTTCAAACAATTTAACATACTCGGAAAGCCTAAGTGTATTAGACTTTGAATACATGTATAACGGTGCTGGAGTTGCAACTGCTGATTTTGACAACGACGGTTTACAAGACATCTATTTCATCGGCAATATGAACAGTAATCGATTGTATAAAAATTTAGGTGATTTTAAATTTGATGACATTACTGAATCTTCTAAATCCGGATCATCTTATTGGTCTAACGGAGTTGCAATAGTAGACATTAACCAAGATGGCTACAAGGATATTTATATTAGTAAAGGTGGACCAAGAAGCTCGAAAGCGAACGAAAGACAAAACCTATTGTTTATTAATAAAACAAAGGAGACGGGAAAGATAGAGTTTGAAGAAAAAGCAGCAATTTGGGGTATAGCAGATACTGGCTATTCAGTACAATCTGCTTTCTTTGATTATGATTCTGACGGTGATTTAGACTTGTATGTCTTAAGTAATGACTTAGTAGATTATAACCGTAACGTATCACGACCAAAAGATAGATCTGGTAAATCACCTTCGGTAGATAAACTATATCGCAATAACGGTGACCAAACTTTTACAGATGTTTCAGCCGATTCAGGAATTTTAATAGAAGGCTTTGGTCTAGGTGTTGAAATCTGTGATATTAATACCGATGGATGGCCTGATGTATATGTATCCAATGATTTTCTTACGGATGACCTATTATATATCAATCAACAAAATGGAACTTTTAAAAATGAAAACAAGAAATATTTCAAACATCTAACCTATAATGGAATGGGTCATGATATCGGGGATATTAATAACGATGGAAATATGGACGTTATAGTTTTAGATATGCTGCCTCCGGATAACGAGCGATGGAAACTTACTATGGCAGGAAATCGCTATGATGTATTTGAAAAAAGTATTAAAGACGGGTATCAACCCCAATATATTCGGAATACGCTACAGCTAAATAATGGAAATGGATCCTTTAGCGAGGTAGGCCAGATTGCTGGTATCTCTGGAACAGAATGGAGTTGGAGTGCCTTACTATTCGATTATGACCATGACGGCTTAAAGGATTTGTGCATTACCAATGGCTACAGACAAGATATTACCAATTTGGATTTTATGGTATATGGTAACCGAATTTTAACCATGGGTACCGAAGAGGCCAATAGAAAAGAACGTATAAAAGCACTAGGCAAATTACCTGGCATTAAGAAGCAAAATTACCTCTACAAAAACAAAGGTGATTTTACTTTTGACGACATGTCTGAAGAGGCAGGCTTTAATACGCCTACTTATTCAAGTGGCATGGCTTATGCCGACTTAGACAATGATGGTGATTTAGATTTGGTGATAAATAATATTGACGAGCACGCTAGCATTTTAAAAAACAATACCAACATTGGCGAAAATAAACATTATATAAAATTTAAATTCCAAGGAGAAGCACCCAACCTTGAAGGCTTAGGAAGTCAAGTTGAGCTATTTTACGACGGACAATTACAAAAACAATACTTTACCCCATATAGAGGATACTTATCAACTGTTGAGCAATCTGTTCACTTTGGTATAGGCAATATAAATGTAATAGATAGTGTACAGGTAACTTGGCCTAATGGTCTTCAGCAAATTTTGAAAGATGTACCTGTAAATCAAGAAATCACTTTACATCAAAAGGATGCATCTGAATTAATAAAACGTGTAAAAGATAGTAGTCCGACATTATTTCAAGAAATCGACAGTATTGGTCTAGATTTCAAACATCAAGAAAATGAGTTTGTAGATTATAAAGTTCAACCCCTATTACCCCATATGCACTCAAAAAACGGACCTGGAATGGCTGTTGCTGATGTTAATGGAGATGAGTTGGAAGATGTTTTCATAGGAGGTGCAGCTGGACAAGTAGGAGTGCTAAAAATTCAACAAAATGACGGGACTTTTAAAGAAACTCCCCTCCAAGATAAATTATACGAAGACATGGGAGCATTATTTTTTGATGCTGATTCAGATGGTGACCAAGATTTGTATATAGTAAGCGGTGGTTCATCGCATGAAACTGGAGACACCTTATACCAAGACCGTTTCTATAAAAATGATGGTTCTGGGTCATTTACTAAAACCAATGTACTTCCTGAATTAAATATTAGTGGCGCTACCGTAAACGCCGCAGACTATGATAAGGATGGTGACTTAGACCTTTTCGTTGGTGGCAGATTACGTCCTTGGGAATACCCTATGGCTCCTGAAAGTGTATTATTAAAAAATGAAAGCACTCCCAGCAATATTAAATTTGAAAAAGATAATCAACCTATTTCCAAAACATTTTCCAATCTTGGCATGGTGACGGCTTCGTTGTGGACTGATTTTAATAACGATTCTTGGCTTGATCTTATCGTTGTAGGTGAGTTTATGGCAATCCGCTTCTTTCAAAACGATTTAGGTAAATTAAAAGAAGTGACCAGTGAAACAGGGTTAAAAAACACCCATGGCTGGTGGAACAGTATCAATGCAGGTGATTTTGATAATGACGGTGACACTGACTATATCCTAGGTAATTTAGGACTTAATAGTCGGTATAAAGCAAATGCTAAAGAACCTTTATGCATTTATGCAAGCGATTATGACAAAAATGGAAGAATTGACCCTGTAATGTGTTATTACAACAACGGTAAAAACTACGTAGCTCACTCAAGAAGTGACCTCATCGACCAAATCAATGCTATGCGTGGGCGATTCAGAACATTTGAAGATTATTCAAAAGCTACATTTGAAGAATCATTCACTAAAGAAGAAATAGAGAATGCGTATGTAGTTAAAAGCGAAACTTTTGCGAATGCTTACTTAGAAAATACAGGCGGAGGCAAATTTAAAATTAGCAATCTCCCAAGAACATCTCAAATTGCTCCTATATACAGTACCACAATTAGTGATTTTAATGACGATGGCAATTTGGACGTTTTGGCTATTGGTAATTTTTATAGTGGCGAAACTTTCGCGGGTCGGTATGACGCTTCCATAGGAACATTACTTGAAGGTAACGGTACGGGTCACTTCAATTCAGTTAATGTTGATAAAAGTGGCTTCTTTGTTCAGGCAGATGCAAAAGGACAAGTTAACTTGTTTACAGCAAACGATGAGTTGATTATTTCTAGTGTAAATGATGGCAACCTTAAAGTTCATAAAAAGCTAAGCAAGGCGCAAAAGGTATATTCGCCTAAAAACAAAGATGCCTATGCACTCATTGAATACGCAAACGGTAAAAAACAAAAGATAGAATTTTATTATGGAACCGGGTATTTATCGCAGGGTAGTCGTAAACTAGTTATCCCACAGAACGTTATTTCCGTTAGAATACTAGATTCTGAAGGTAACGCTACCGAAATCCTTACCGTTCAATGAGAAATCTAATACTTCTATTGGCAAGTGTAGTTCTTTTGACCTCTTGTGAAACCGAAAAGCCGAAGCGTTTTAAATTATTGAATCCGTCTGATACAGGAATAGATTTCAATAACCTTATTACAGAAAATGACAGTATTAATGTATTTAAATACATGAATATTTATACGGGAGCTGGAGTTGCTGTAGGTGATGTGAACAATGATGGCTTAACTGATGTCTATTTTAGTGGTAACATGGTTTCAGGGCGATTATATCTAAATAAAGGCGATTTAAAATTTGAAGATTTTTCTGAAAAGGCCGGTCTTTTGAATAATAGTTGGGGCACTGGAGCATCAATGATTGATATCAATCAAGATGGTTTTCTAGATATTTATATAGCAGTTTCTGGCGGAGCCGAAGAATCAAAACGTGCCAACCTACTTTACATCAATAATGGCCCTTCGTCAAATTCAGGTGAAATTACTTTTACTGAAAAAGCAAAAGAATACGGTCTTGCAGACACAAGGCAATCCATGCATTCAGCATTTTTTGATTATGACAAGGATGGTGATTTAGACTTGTACTTATTGGTTAACCCTGCTGCTTATGAACATCAAGTGAATTCCAGTAATCCTAGAAAACTAGATGGAAAATCAATAAGTAATGACCGACTTTATCGAAACGAAGGCAATGGAAAATTTACAGATGTATCTCTAGAAGCTGGGATTTTAGTAGAAGGTTACGGCTTAGGTGTTGCTATATCAGATATCAATAATGATTCTTGGCCAGATATTTATATTTCAAATGATTTTGTTGGTAATGATATCCTATACATAAATAAAGGCGACGGCACTTTTAAAGATGAGATTACAGAAAACATGAACCATACATCTTACGCCGGTATGGGTAACGGTATTTCAGACATTGATAATAACGGTAAACCTGATATAATGGTTCTCGACATGAGACCAGAAGATAATGAACGACAAAAACTGATTATTTCATCTACCGGTTATGACCGCTTTCAAATGATGCTCAATGCTGGTTATCAGGCACAGTACAGCAGAAATACCATGCAGCTAAATATGGGTGAAGGTGAGTTTAGTGAAATTGGAAATATGGCTGGTATAAGCAGTACTGATTGGAGCTGGAGTACGCTTCTTGCTGACTATGACAACGATGGGTATAAAGATATTTATATTACAAATGGATTTTTGAGGGATTTAGGAAACCTTGACTACATTCACTATCAAAACATATACGACAATCCACTTGGTGAGCGAGAAGCGAAAATCAATCAAAAATTAAAATCTATTCAAGAATTACCTCCAGCTAAACTGGTGAATTATTCATATCGTAATTCTGGCAATACAACTTTTGAAGACACTTCCGAAGATTGGGGAATAGTAGATGCAAGCTGCTCAAATGGTGCTGCATATGCTGATTTAGACAATGATGGTGATTTAGACTTGGTAGTTAATAATGTTAATCAACCTGCTTTTGTTTATGAAAATAGAACTCTGAACGATACCATAAATCATTATCTTAGAATACAGTTAGTAGGAAAACAAGGAAATCTTCAAGGTATTGGAGCCAAGGTTAAAATAACCACAAAAACCAGTACACAGTTTGAGGAAAATTTCTTGAGTAGGGGCTATGAATCTAGTACAGATCCTATACTTCATTTCGGATTAGGGAAAGAAGATGTCGTTGAGCGAATTGAAATTTGGTGGCCAGACAATAGTTATCAAAACTTAACAGGTATTAAAGCGGATCAACAGTTACTTATAAAACAAACTGATCAAGTTACTTTAGAAAGCAAAGAGACAATCAGCCAAGATAAAGCTTGGTTTACGTCAACAACTGAAAAGTCAAAAATTGACTTTAGTCATATCGAAGATGGTATGATTGATTTCAAAATTCAGCCCATTTTACCACATATGACATCAAGAAATGGCCCCGGTATAGCTGTTGGGGATTATAATGCTGATGGTCTAGAAGATTTTTATGTGGGTGGTGGTTCTGGTCAATTTGGAGAATTTTTCGTTCAAAATAAAGATGCTACTTTTAGTAAATCCACTATTCCCTTTGATGTAAGTAAAGAGGATTTGGGTAGCCTTTTCTTTGATGCCAATAATGATGGCTATCTTGATCTTTATATTGTAAGTGGCGGAGTACTTTTAACTGAGGATTTTATTTATCAAGACAGACTTTACCTCAATGACGGTTCTGGAAAATTTTCCAAATCAGATGCCTTGCCACAAATCAAAATAAGTGGATCAACGGTAAACGCGGTTGATTTTGACCATGACGGTGATTTAGATTTGTTCGTAGGTGGTCGTGTAAATCCTGGTAAATATCCTATGCCTGTTAAAAGTTATCTCTTGGAGAATTTATCCAATGAAGATGCAGAGAATCTTAAGTTTAGAGATATCAGTAATCAAATTAGTGATTGGGATAAACTAACTATGGTAACCTCAGCACTTTGGACCGATTATGATTCCGATGGATGGAGTGACTTAATTGTTGTGGGTGAATTCATGCAAGTGGAATTTTTTCATAATGAGAATGGCAAGTTAATACGTGCTACAAATACAATAGGACTCCAGAAAACAGAAGGTTGGTGGAATAGTATTAACGGAGGTGATTTTGATGGCGATGGAGACATTGACTATATTATTGGTAATCAAGGGTTAAACAATAAATTCAAGGCTTCAGAAAATGAACCGCTATCCATTTATGCTAACGACTATGACAAAGATGGTCGCATAGATCCAATAATGTGTTATTATAATGATGGCGAAAACTATATTGCTCATTCTCGAGATGAGCTTATTAGTCAAATAAGTGCTATGCGATCCCGTTTTAAAACCTATAAATCATACGCAGAAACTCCTTTTGAGAAATCATTTCTTCCAGAAGAATTAGAAAATGCGTACGTTGTGAAAAGTCATAACTTCGCTAGTAGCTATGTAGAAAACTTAGGAAATGGTAGCTTTAAGATAAGTGATTTACCAATAGCTGCTCAAATGGCTCCTATTGAAGGAATTGTTATTGAAGATTTTAATCAAGATGGTAATGAAGATGTGATTTTAACTGGCAACTCCTACTCAACTGATGTAGCTACAGGAAGATATGATGCTTTAAAAGGATTAGTTCTAAAGGGAAAGGGTGATGGTAGTTTTGAAACACTCTCTCTCAAAGAAAGTGGTTTCATAAATGATTTTGATGGAAGTGGCTTAGCTAGCATCCGTAATGGCAAAGGAGAATTACAAATAATTGTTGCCAATAATAATGGACCTTTAAAGATTTTCACTACAAATACTCCTGAAGAAAGCATTGAAATTATTAATGCAGAAAAAGAAACGCTATTTGCAGAAATCTTTTACGAAAATGGAAAAAAAGTAAGAAAGGAATTCTATTATGGTTCAGGCTATCTGTCAAATAGTTCTAGAAGTATTCAAATACAAAATAAAATAAAAGAAATAATATTTACTGATGCATCGGGAAAAACAAAAACAGTTTTTAATAAAAATGAAGTTAAGTAGTCTTCTACTTTTTGTTCTAATAGTAATATCAGCTTGTGGGCCGAATCATAATCAAGAAGGCCTTGACGCTTATTTTGAAGGAAGTATTTCGACCTACAATCGAAAACTTACTGATGTAATAGTTGCTGACATATTCACTCCACCTGTGGCTAGTAGAATCTATGCTTATGCCAATATCGCAGCATACGAAGGAATACGTTTTCAAGATGACTCAAAACAATCTTTAGGCGGTCAATTAAACGATTTAGATAATTTAAGTAAGCCGGAAGCCAACAAAGCCTATTATTACCCATTAACCTCTTTGGTTGCTTTTACTGATGTAGCCAAATCACTTGTTTTTGATTTAGAGCTGATTGACAACATGCAGAAAGAATTGCTTAGTGACGTTCAGGAAATTGGCATTGATAAGAAGACCTATGAAAACTCGGTTTCTTTAGGTGAAAAATTAGGGAAAGAAATTTTAGCTCGTGCCAGCAAGGATGGATATTTGAGAAGAACAGCTTTACCAAGGTTCAGTATTTCAGATGACCCCGGTCGATGGAAACCCACTCCGCCTGACTACATGGAAGCTATTGAACCGCACTGGAGAACAATAAAACCGTTCGTACTAGACTCAGCTGGGCAATTCGACCCTGGTTTGCCAACTCAATTTGATAGTACCGAATCTTCAAAATTCTATAAAGAAGCAAATGAAGTATACGAAACGGTTAAAAATATCGATTCTGCAAAATTAGAAGTTGCCAAATTTTGGGATTGCAATCCTAATATTTCAACTACTAATGGTCATGTCATGTATTTTCAACAACAAATTTCACCTGGGGGGCATTGGATGCATATTGCTGCACAAATATTAGATGAACAAAAGGCTGGTGTATTAGAGTCAGCTGAAACCATGTCATTGTTAGGAGTTACTATTGCAGATGCCTTTATAAGTTGTTGGGATCAAAAGTATAAGAGTAGTCTAACCAGGCCTGAAACCTATATAAACCAGTATATAGACCAGGATTGGCAACCTATTCTTCAAACACCTGCTTTTCCAGAACATACTTCTGGTCATAGTGTTGCTTCTAGCGCTGCGGCAACTGTACTTACACATCTCTTTGGTGAGAACTATTCTTTTGTAGATGCTACAGAAGTGCCATACGGTCTTCCTCCAAGAAGCTTTCAGTCCTTTTGGGGAGCCGCTGAAGAAGCTGCCATTAGCCGTTTATATGGGGGGATTCATTACAGGCCGGCTATTGAACTTGGGATTCAGCAAGGTAAGGCAGTAGGTAGCTATATTATTAAGAAAATTAAATCTGATAAATAGTAATTAGTTTTACAGCAGTGGATATAAATTATACTTATGCAATGTTAGCATAAATTCTTTCGGACAGCTTATTCTTACCATTATCTATAGTTATAATAGGGTTTACTTGTAATGAAGGATTTTTCTTAGCTATGAACTGAATTATATGTATATTTCAATAAAATTTTGTCAAAATATTATTTTTTACTAAAAATAAAGGGTTTGGATAAGTTGCGAAAAAATAATTCCTCTTCTTAATGTTATATCATTTTGCTCTGTAAATCAAGTCTATATACACTTTTGGGGTTATTTTTTTTGAGATATTTAGAATACACTGTATATTTGAATAGTAGCATAGAATATCATAGTATAATAAATAATAGTTGTTTCTTGTTTTCCTACAGTAAATGTTAGGTGAAATATAATTTTTTGCTTCAAGAGAAATATCAGAAAACCACCAATTGCTAGTTAATTGCCGGCCATAATAAAATTAAGATGATTGTAAATAAGACCACTAAAGCAAATCCCGAGATAACTATAACAGGAGCAAAGCAAAATTTACGAACCTCCCTTAAAAAAGTACATGACCATGATGGTACGGTTATCTACAATTTTGAAGTAACAAGTGACGAACAAATAATTCCTAAGCCAATTACATTACAATGGAAGGTTCCGGCAGTAAATGTAAAGGGTGTTTGGAAACCTACTACGGACTTCAATAAACGTATTCAGGCAGACTGGGAATTAGATAATATGGAGTCAAGAATTTCTATTGATTCTCCCGTAATTTCTCTGTTTGGTAATAGCGATGAGAATGTTTTAACTTTTGCTTGTTCCAATGCTATCAATAAATTGGAAATGAACGCTCGTTTACGTGAAGAGGACAATTGTTTTTATTGCCATATTACATTTTTTACGGAACAGCATTATCCACTAAAAAATTTCAAAGTCCAATTACGACTGGATAACCAAAACAGGCATTTTTCAGATAGCCTAAGGGCTGTGTCTTCTTGGTGGGAAACCTTTGAGGAACTAAAGCCGGCATATGTTCCTGCTATTGCAAAAAAGCCATTGTACTCTACTTGGTATCAATTTCATCAAAATCTTGATGTATCGTTACTTTTAAAAGAGTGTAGATTGGCGAAAAATTTAGGTTACGAAGCTATCATCATTGATGATGGTTGGCAAACGTTTGATACAAATAGAGGATATGATTTTACGGGCGATTGGCAGCCGGATCGTATTCCTAAAATGGCAGAATTCGTAAAAAGTGTTCACGAAACGGGTATGAAAGTAGCCCTTTGGTATTCAGTTCCTTTCTGTGGTGAAAAATCAAAGGCCTTCAAGCGTTTTAAGGGTAAATACTTAACAGAAGACCACAGATGGGCACCTGTTTTTGACCCACGGTATCCAGATGTAAGACAATACCTTATCGATATTTATACAAATGCAGCTAAAGACTGGAATTTAGACGGTTTTAAATTAGATTTTATAGACGACTTTAGATTCTATAAAGACACACCTATTAAGTTAGGGGCAGATGCGGATTACGCTTCAATAAACGGAGCTGTTGACAGATTGTTGACCGATGTAAAAAATGCTTTAACAGAAATTAACCCCGAAATTTTTATCGAGTTCAGACAGAAATATACTGGACCGGCAATGCGTAAATATGGAAACATGTTCCGGGCTTTTGATTGCCCGGGAGATGCTACCATGAACCGATTGCGAATA
The DNA here is from genome assembly GCF_018603515.1 of Zobellia barbeyronii. Taxonomy (GTDB): domain Bacteria; phylum Bacteroidota; class Bacteroidia; order Flavobacteriales; family Flavobacteriaceae; genus Zobellia; species Zobellia barbeyronii. The sequence continues at coordinate 474,118 of NZ_JACATN010000001.1, read as the reverse complement.
GCAGATATCCGTATGCTTGCGGGTAATACGGCTGTACATTCAGATATGGTGACTTGGCATGCAGATGAACCATTGGAAATTGCGGCACTTCAAGTCATTAATACGCTTTTTGGTGTTCCTCAACTTTCGGTAATGTTAAGTGATACACCTAAGGAATATTTAAATATGATCGGGTTTTACACCAAGTACTGGAATGAAAATGCAGATGTTCTTATGAACGGCGATTTTCTTCCTTCTAAACCTCTTGCCAACTATCCCACAGAAAGGGTATCTAAGAATGGGCAGGTAATTATTGGTGTTTATGATGCTTGGGTTACTGAGCTTAATGAAGCGCATAAACTTATAGATATCTTAAATGGTCAAATTGCGGATCAAATTATCGTCCGAAGCACCAAAGATTTAGGAGCTTACCGCTGTAAAATCTATGATTGCCAAGGAAGTTTGATAAGGGAGGATAATGTAGTATTTTCGAAAGGTGTACTCGAGATAGAGGTTCCTGCTTGTGGAATTATAAGAGCCGAGAAAATATAGTAGACATCAAATGACCGAAAAAGAAAAAATGATTAGCGGGGAACCCTATAATCCCAATGATAAAGAATTGGTTAGGGTAAGGTTAAATGCAAGAAGATTGATGCGTGAAATTGAGTCTATACCTATGGACAAAGAACGGCAACGCAAACATTTTTTTAAAGAACTATTTGCCGAGACTGGTAAGAATTTTTACATCGAAAATCGTTTTACGTGTGATTATGGCTTCAATATTTATTGGGGTGAAAACTCGTATGCTAATTTTGATTGTATTATTTTGGATGCCGCACCAGTATATATCGGTAAGAATGTGATGATGGCACCAGGTGTAAAACTGCTAACGGCCACGCATCCTCTAGAATTTGAAGCAAGAAACTCAGGTATTGAATATGCAAAACCTATCCGGATAGGAGATAACGTTTGGATTGGTGGTGGGGTAATCGTTAACCCTGGAGTTACTATCGGAAACAACAGCGTTATCGGTTCCGGTAGTGTCGTTGTTAAGGATATTCCTGAAAATGTAGTCGCTGTAGGCAATCCGTGCCGCGTATTAAAGAAAATTGATAACTGATAATCCAGTTATATCTATTACTCAATACCAACTTAAAACACCAAAAACATGCTCTCAATAGTTTCTTTTGTAGGTTTTACACTTTTAGTAGCCGTTATCGCTTGGTATGCTACAAGAAGTACCAATGAAAATTCTGCTGACGGTTATTTTCTAGCCGGGAGAAGCCTAGGGGCAATTACAATTGCTGGTTCGTTGCTTTTGACCAACCTTTCTGCAGAGCAGATTGTGGGGTTGAACGGACAAGCGTTTACCGAAGGTGTTTTGGTAATGGCTTGGGAAACATTGGCGGCTATAGCAATGATTATAACTGCTGTATTCCTTCTTCCTAGATACATGAGAGGTGGTATAACAACGATTCCGCAATTTGTGGAAGATAGATTCGATCATGGTACAAAAGCTATTCTTACGGCTTTATTCTTGTCCGGTTATGTAATTGTGGTGATTCCTTCGGTATTGTATTCAGGATCCCTGGCGTTTAGTACAATGTTTGATTTACCTAGCCTCCTTGGACTTTCCGATACAGCTACGTTGTGGCTCTGTGTTTGGAGTATTGGTACAATCGGTATAATCTATGCAATCTTTGGCGGATTAAAGGCTGTTGCGGTTTCTGACCTTATCAATTCAATCGGTCTTTTAATTGGTGGGCTTCTTATTCCTGTTTTTGGGCTAATGGCTATAGGTGATGGGAGTATTTCAGATGGAATATCTATTCTATGGGAAACTCATCCTGAGAAATTTAATGTAAAAGGAGATGTAGATGCTTCTATACCTTTTGGAACTATTTTTACGGGAATGATGCTTGTACAGATGTTCTATTGGGGTACGAACCAAGTTATTTTACAGCGTGTTTTTGGAGCAAAAAATTTAAAGGAGGGTCAAAAAGGGGTAATCCTAGCAGCTTTAGTGAAATTTTTGATACCAATAATTGTAGTATTACCAGGTATTATTGCTTGGCATATTTTTGAAGGTAAATTAGATAATCCTGATCAAGCTTATCCTAAATTGGTGGCCACAGTGCTTCCTGCTGCATTTACAGGTCTTTTTGCCGCGGTACTTTTTGGTGCCATTCTAAGCTCGTTCAATAGTTTGTTGAATAGTAGTGCTACTTTATTCGGATTTGACCTTTACAGACAATATTTTAAAAAGACAGCTACTGAATTAGAAACTGTGAAGGCAGGTAAGGTATTTGGTCTTGTGCTTGGTATTTTAGGGATGTGCGTAGCACCTTTGATTGCTAATGCTCCACAAGGTCTTTTTGCTTGGTTGCAAGAAGCAAATGGTTGTTATAGTATTCCTATTCTAACTGTAATTGTTATTGGCTTCTTTACGAAACGTGTGCCAGCAATAGCCGCTAAGATTGGCGTAATTTCAGGGGTTGTCCTGTATTCTATAAGTCAGTTTATTATCAAGCCTTATTATGTGGACAATGCGCTTGCTGAGGCTGCCCAGAACGGAATAACTGAAGCTAAAGCTTTGAGTGTGATACAGGCAGAAGCCTATCCACACTTTTTACATGTAATGGCTATCTTGTTTGTTTTGAACATTATCATTATGTTGGTAATCGGAAAACTTTATCCAAGGGATACAGATTACGAGCCGATGACTACAGATGCTGTAAGTGTTGAGCCATGGAAATATGCTTTTATAGCAGGAGCAGCCATCACAGCTTTGGTACTGAGTACTTATTTGATATTCTAAATAAGGAAGAATTTAAAACTGAATAACCACACCAAGTGTTCCGGGTCCAAAGTTGAGGTTCCAACTGGTCTTTTTAGTTTGGTCGTTGTATTTTTGGTCGTATTTTTTATCAAGATACCTGTCTATAGATTCTACGGTAGCTATGCTGATTGCAACAGCAAAAACAAAGTCACTTAAATAATGCTGACCGTCCCAAATACGGGAAATTCCGGGGATAGCTCCCAAAGTGTAAACACCTGCTTTTATCCACGGGCTTTTAAATTGCTTACCAATAGCATAGGCGTTGGTAAATGCCAACAATGCGTGCCCGGATGGAAAAGAATGATAGTTTCGGTTTGAATTGAATGGGTCAAAGGTATCTTTTCCTTTTTCCGCTACCGGTCTTGCACGACCTACAACAGATTTTAAAACTTGCTGTAAAAAACCTGAAGAAGTTGCAGATGCAATTAGAAGAACACCCGTACGGCGAAGTTTTTCATTCTTGGTGATTAGTCCAGCCAAGTAAACTCCTGATGTTGCTAAATAATTATTTTCTGGGCTACCATAAAGTTCGCCATATTCACGAATAACATGTGGTACACTTTCTTTTTGTCTTTGTATAAACTCAGAGCTTTCTTCATCAAAAAGATAAACTGCTCCCGTACCAGCTACCACACCGCCCAGTTGTGCCCACTGTTGGCCCTTCCAATGAAGTGGTCTAGCATAGGAATATCCTACACCTTTAAACATATTTACAAAGTCGTATTTAAACATATCCCACCTTTTTTCAGTAGGTGCTACAATAGAATCTTGAGCGTATGTCCCAATTGTAAGGAAAATAAAGAGTAAGGCTATGGTCTTTTTCATAATGACTGCAAAACTAGATGTATTTTGAAAACCTTCCATACTTAAAGTCGAAAAAAATAGACTCTATCGGTTGTAATTGTGTTCGTGAAGTTCGGGTCTTTTGTTAAGATACGGAATAAATGGATAGAATTATCAATTGTGCAGTTGATGAAAAAGAAGGGTTTTACGCTAGAAATAGATTTCTTGCGCAAGACGAAAGGTATTGGCATGAGCGTCAACAATAGTTTTAATGTCTGGTGAGTACCCGCCGCCCATACTACATTGAACAGGTATTTGAAGCTGGTTGCAAGTTTCTAGTACGAACGCATCCCGTTCTTTACAACCTTCAATACTAAGCCCTAAAGTACCAAGTTTGTCCGAAGCAATTACGTCTACACCGCAAAGATAAAAGATGAAATCTGGTTTTTCTTCAGAAATCAGTTTCGGTAAAGTTTCTTTTAATAAAGACAAATAATCGCTATCACCAGTATCTTTTGGGAGGGCAATGTCTAAATCCGATTGTTCTTTCTTAAAGGGATAGTTGCTGGCCCCGTGCATGGAAAATGTAAATACGGAAGCATCGTTCTGAAAAATTTCTGCAGTACCGTTTCCTTGGTGCACATCTAAATCAACAATAAGTATTTTTTTAGCCAAGCTTTTTGCCTGTAAATATCTTGCTCCAATAGCCTGGTCGTTCAACATACAAAAAGCTTCACCATGATCAGAGTAGGCGTGGTGCGTTCCACCGGCAATATTCATGGCTATACCGTTTTCTAAAGCATATAGGCAACCTTTCATTGTGCCATCTGCTATCATCCGTTCGCGCTCAACTAAATCTTCGGTCAGTGGAAACCCTATTTTTCTGGCTTCACGAGATGGAATTTTTATATTTAAAAGATCATAGAAGTATTCTGGGTCGTGAACAGCAACAATGTATTTATCGTTTGGTATTTCTGGCTCAAAGAAGTTTTCAAGCGTACACGTGCCTTCATGTAAAAGCTGTTTGGGTAACAACTCGTACTTAAGCATTGGAAACCTATGCCCTTCGGGTAAGGAATGTTTGTAAATAGGGTGATACGCAATCTTGAGCATACTGCAAATATAGGAGGTCTATCTCCTTTTTGAAATCAAGAAATTGTAAAAGTAGACGGGTAAGTTTTTGAAGAGAGAAATTGCCTAAGCTACTTTCTTTAAAAGGTCAAAACAAGGACAGCGCCCACACCTTTTGCTTTCGTTTTTTTTATACTTTTTACAACACTTGCTTTTCAGCTTAGTGTTATCTGCAAGTGCATTTTCAACTTTACGTTGTAGAAGTTCGGATTTTGCTCCTTTTTTATCCTTCTTTTTGGACGATTTCTTCTTTTTTGACACGGGTCTTAGCTCTAGATATTGAACAAATGTAGTTATTTTAAATAAATCTAAATAAGCTTTAAAAGTTAAAATTGATGTTTAGCTTCAATGAGATTTTAATGCAGGGTAGTTTTAGCGTGTTGGTTTTGAGTACTTTATTCTGATGTAGAACCTCTTCTATCCTTTAATAGAAGGGATATTGGAAAAATTTATAACCTATTTTTTATGCAAGGCCAACTGAATTCGTTTTCTTGGAATATCAATGGACAAAACCTTTACAATGATTTGTTGATTAAGATGTACATGCTCGTTCACGTCTTTCACGAATGTATCTGATAAATTGGATACATGAATAAGACCACTTTCTTTAATGCCTATATCTACAAAACATCCAAAGTTGGTAATGTTGTTCACAATACCCGGCAATAGTTGACCTTCTTCTAAATCTGTAATAGATTTGATGTTTTGATTGAAAGCGAAAACTTTGGCTTTCTCACGACGGTCAAGACCTGGCTTTTCAAGTTCTTCTACAATATCTTTTAGAGTGGGTAAGCCTATGGTTTCAGTACAATACGCCTTCAAGTTTACACTTTTTAAAGTGCTGCTATTTCCTATCAGTTCTGTGAGCGGAATTCCTTTGTCCTTGGCTATTTTCTGAACTATGGAATAGCTTTCTGGGTGTACGGCAGAATCGTCCAATGGATTCTTGGCATTTTTTATCCTTAGAAAAGCTGCTCCTTGTTCAAACGCTTTACCGCCAAGACGGGCTACTTTTTTAATTTCAGTCCGGCTTTTGAAAGCTCCATTTTCGTTTCGGTAGGTGACGATATTTTCTGCCAATTTAGGTCCAATACCAGAAACGTAGCTCAACAAAGGTACGCTAGCAGTATTGATATTCACGCCAACAGAATTCACACAACTCTCTACCACGCTATCTAAAGAAGTCTGAAGTTTACTTTGGTCTACATCATGTTGGTACTGTCCAACACCAATAGATTTGGCATCTATTTTAACAAGCTCCGCTAAAGGGTCGGCTAGTCTTCTTCCTATGGAAACAGAACCTCTTACCGTTACATCATAATTCGGAAATTCATCACGAGCTATTTTCGAAGCAGAATAAATTGAAGCTCCAGCCTCACTAACGACAAAAACTTCAATAGGATTTTTAAAGTGAATGCGCTTTACCAGCTGCTCGGTTTCACGGGATGCCGTTCCATTACCAATGGCAATAGCCTCTATTTTATAAGCATCACACAGCGAGCTTATTTTTTTTATGGCTTCCGTGTCCTTGTTCTGCGGGGCATGCGGATAAATGTTTTCATTGTGTTCTAAATCTCCTTGTGCGCTCAAGCAAACTACTTTACAGCCTGACCGGAAGCCAGGGTCTATTGCTAAAATCCGCTTTTCACCTAAAGGAGCTCCCAATAGGAGTTGTTTCAAGTTTTTAGAAAATACCATAATGGCATCATCATCTGCTTTTTCTTTTGCGTTTTTGAGGATTTCATTCGATAATGAAGGATAAAGCAAACGCTTATATGCATCCGCTATAGCCAATTCAATATGAGGCGTACAGGAATTGTTGGATTTTATAACTCGGTCTTCAATACGCCGAAGCATCTCATCAGAATCGATTTCTATTTTTACGCGGATAAAACCTTCGTTTTCGGCACGTAAAATAGCCAATAATCGGTGAGAAGGGCATCGTTTTAACGCTTCGCTCCAATCAAAATAATCACGAAATTTTTGCGCTTTCTCATCTGCCTTCTTGGTTGCGATAACTTTTGTTACAATTAGTGCGCTTCGCTCTAATTGATTTCGTACTTGGTTTCTTATAGATATACGCTCGTTAATCCATTCTGCAATAATATGCCTAGCACCTTCTAAAGCTTCATCCGTATTGGCAACTTCACCATTGGTATATTGGTTGGCAGCCGCTTCAATATCGTTATGGTTTTGAGCCATAATCATTTTAGCTAAAGGCTCTAATCCATTTTTACGAGCGGTTTCGGCCTTGGTCTTTCGTTTTTTCTTGAAGGGTAGATATAAATCTTCAAGCGTAACAAGGTCGTCAGTCTGTTCAATTTTAAGCCGAAGCTCATCAGTTAATCCGTCTTGCTCTTCTATAGCTTTTAAAACTGCAGTCTTTCGCTTTTCAAGTGCTTCAAATTGAGTTTTAAATTGTACAATGGCTCCAATCTGAACCTCGTCTAAATTGCCTGTTATTTCTTTTCTATAACGCGAAATAAAAGGTACGGTACAATCTTGGTTAAGAAGTTCTACTGTATTCTCAATACTCTTTTGAAGGAGTTGAGTATTTTTAGTGATGAAGGAAATGAGTTGCATAGGACTTTATTAACGACCGTTGAAAATAGTTGACACAATTGAGGGAATCTTAGGCAAGCCTTTAAGGAATTTAGCTTATCCCTTCCCCATTGCCAACACTGTCTTCATCTGGGTTTACAAAAACCAGTTTTCCGTCTGCGTTTTCAGTCATTAAAATCATGCCTTCACTTTCTACACCACGCAATGCTCTTGGAGCAAGGTTGATAAGAACGGTAACTTTTTTGCCAATCACTTCTTCAGGGGTGAAACTCTCTGCAATACCAGATACAATAGTACGTGTGTCCAAGCCAGTATCAACTTTTAATACTAGTAATTTCTTGGTCTTAGGCATTTTTTCGGCTTCCAAAATGGTGCCTACACGCATGTCTAGTTTTGTAAAATCATCAAAATTGATAGTATCTTTCTGTGGCATAAGTTCTTTGTTCTCGTTTTCGTTTGCCTTTTTTGTGGCTTCAAGTTTGTCTAACTGAGCTTGTATTTCGCTGTCTTCTATTTTTCTAAAGAGTAGCTCGCCCTTGTTGATTTTATGATTAGCAGGAAGCAATGTTTCTTTGGTAGAAACTTCTGCCCATGAGGTATCAACTTCACCAGATTCAATAGCTAATATGTTTTTAAGTTTTTCAGCAGTAAACGGTAAGAACGGTTCACTTAATACGGATAATGCGGTTGCAATCTGAAGGGCAACAAACATAATTGTCTTAACACGTTCTTCATCTTGTTTGACTACTTTCCACGGTTCTTCATCTGCCAAATACTTATTACCCAGACGTGCTAAGCCCATAAGTTCTTGACCTGCTTCCCTAAAACGATACCGCTCTATAGAGCTAGAAATGGTTTCTGGGAATTTTTGAAGTGATTCTAAAGTTTCCTTATCTACCTGAGAAAATTCAGAAGGAGAGGGGACAATACCTTCATAGTATTTATTGGTCAAGACTACTACACGGTTTATAAAGTTTCCGAGTATAGCAACCAGTTCGTTGTTGTTTCTAGCTTGAAAATCTTTCCAAGTAAAATCGTTATCCTTGGTTTCAGGAGCATTCGCGGTTAAGGTATACCTAAGTACATCTTGCATATCCGGGAATTCCTCTAAATATTCGTGCAACCACACCGCCCAGTTCTTTGAAGTAGAAAGTTTGTTGCCTTCTAGGTTCAAGAACTCATTGGCAGGGACGTTTTCAGGTAGAATATAATCACCATGTGCTTTTAAAATAGCTGGAAAGATAATACAGTGAAAAACTATATTGTCCTTTCCTATAAAGTGTACAAGCTTGGTATTTTCATCTTTCCAGTAAGGCTCCCAGTCTTTACCTTCACGCGCTGCCCATTCTTTTGTAGATGAAATATAACCGATAGGTGCATCAAACCAAACATATAGCACTTTTCCTTCACCACCTTCTACAGGCACAGGAATACCCCAATCTAAATCTCTAGTTACAGCACGAGGTTTTAGTCCGTCGTCAATCCAGCTTTTACATTGACCGTAAACGTTGGGTTTCCAATCAGATTTATGTCCTTCTAATATCCATTCTTTTAGAAAATCTTCATATCTGTCCAAAGGTAAAAACCAATGTTTGGTTTCTTTGGTGGTAGGAACCGTACCGGTAATTGTAGATTTTGGGTTAATAAGATCCGTTGCGTTTAAGGTAGAACCACAATTTTCGCATTGATCGCCATATGCTTCTTCGTATCCACATTTTGGACAAGTACCAACTACAAAACGGTCGGCCAAAAATTGTTTCGCTTCGTCATCATACAATTGTGCCGTGGTTTCTTCAATAAAATCCCCTTGCTCATAAAGCTTCACAAAAAAGTCAGAAGCTGTTTTATGATGAATTTCCCTAGATGTTCTAGAATAATTGTTAAAAGTAATACCGAAATCCTCGAACGATTTACGAATGATTCCGTCATACTTATCAATGACCTCTTGAGGTGTAATACCCTCTTTTTTAGCTTTCATTGAGATAGCTACACCATGCTCGTCGCTTCCGCATACAAAAGCAACATCATTGCCAGTTAAGCGTAAGTAACGTGCGTAAATATCTGCAGGCACATAAACACCGGCCAAATGACCAATGTGTATTGGGCCATTGGTGTAAGGCAATGCGGCTGTAATGGTATATCTTTCTGGGTGTTTTAGCTTCTCGGCCATTGATTTCGAATTAGGGTGCAAAAGTACTGATTTTGCACTGCATTACACAAGAGGATTTGTTAGCTAACAAATGAAAGTTAAAAGAATGATTTTTAATTGAATAGGAAGCGGTCCTGCAGTTCAACGGAGATGTATACGAATTTGGTAATGGTACAGTTTTATATAAGAGTCCCTTATTTAACCATTAACTTAAACACATAAACCATGAGTACAGGAAACCCAAACAAATTTAAAATTTTAGAAGACATCAAAGAAGGCGTGGAAGCGGTAACAAATAGTCAAGAAAAAGAAGATGTAGCCCGACTTTATAAAAATAAAGGTTCCCGTGTCTCAAAAGAACTATCGTTCAAGACTAAAAATGATAAGTCTAAATGGAGTTAATAGTAGGCAAAGTATTTTCTTAAGATAAGACGAAAAGCAACTAAAAAACCTTCGCCAATGGTAATCCATTAGCGAAGGTTTTTTTATGAAGTGAATCTAGTAAGGTTATGCGACCATTACAGATTTACTCATTTTATGTTGTTGCACTTGAATGCGATAAATATATTTTCCCGCAGCCAAATGACCAGGAATGTTTTCCTTAATATTAATCTCGTTCACACCTTCGGACATTATAGCGTTACTGATTGTGCCTACTTTTTGTCCTATAATATTAAAAAGCTGAATATCTACATGGGCCGTTACCGGCATTTCTAAGTAGATATGTGGTGAGTTGTCCGTTGGGTAGAACGGTTTATGAACTATAGAGTTCAGTTGTTCGCTATTTGGTACTACAGGCTTATCGGTCAATCCGCCATTTTCTGACGTAGGTATTGTTGGTTCTCCATCGCTATAAACAACGTCAGGGAAATCAGTACCACTACAGTTAAACCCAAGATTTACAGGAGCATACGTATGTCCTAATAAATGTTGCTCTACTAGAGGTATGGGTACACAAAGCCATTCTGCCAAAACGGTGGCATATAAATCTCTAAAATCCATCGTGTATTCTAGGTTTCCTCTGCCGTCAGGATTATCAAGTGTAGGATGTTCGCCTACAAAAGCACTGCCCTGCAAACCAGGTCCGAAAAATAGAGTAGGAGCAGCTTTACCATGATCCGTACCGTTAGAACCATTCTCAAAAATACGTCTCCCGAACTCGGAAAACGTCATACTAAGTACATTGTCATCTTGTTCCGTATATGCTAAATCCTCATAGAAATTATCAATAGCAATAGAAAGGTTGCTCATTAAACGCTCATGCGCCAAAGGCTGGTTACCATGTGTGTCAAAACCACCCATAGAAATCATATAGACCTTAGTTCCTAAATTTCCTTTTATTAATCGGGCCAACAACGCCAATTGTTTAGCAAAACTATTTTCTTGGTATTCTACTTGATTTGACCCACGTGACCATGCCTCGTGAATTACTCCTGAATATTCATATGTGGTATTGGCAACTCCTCTTAAGAATTGCAATTGGTCACCATACATACAATCATTGAATAATTCTTGTTCAAGACCGTAACGCACACCAGACTCTGCTATTTCTTCTAGTTGTTCCACATTTGAGGTTACAAATGCGTAATTGGTTTCATCTCCTTGAAAAACCAAACTTCCAAACTGACCAATTTGAATGGCAGCCGGAGCAGGTGGGGGAGATACGAGATAATCTGGGTAACACTCTTCAAAATGCCTTCCCATCCAACCTGTGTTGAGACCGCTGAAACCAGTTGAGGTTAAATCGGTATTAGCAAAAACATCGGATCCTGTAAAATGCGAGAGACTTTGGCCTTCGTAACCTACACCATGAACAGCTTTAAATTGACCTTCGCCCCACATGGGTTGCAGAGACTTCATATAAGAAGGTATACCAAACTCATCGGTAAGTTTTAAAACTTTACTTTCTGGAATATATATATTAGGTCGGGCCTTGGCGTATGAATCGTATTGTTCAATAGGAATAACAGTACTAAGTCCGTCATTACCGCCCGAAAGTCGAATTAATATTAAAATTTTATCCGTTTCCGAATTGGCTATTGCCGCTGTTAAGGGAGATGGTGCAGAAGCGGTAAGCATATTACTGCCTAGCATCATTGAGCCAGAACCGGCAATTCCTAAAGCCTGTAAAAATGAGCGTCTGCTCCAAGATTTATGTTCTTGATCGTGGCCATCATGTTCTAGGCCTTTATGGGGATCTGTGTGGTGAGTATCGCACATAGTAGTAGGTTTACTTTAGTTGAAATTCGGGTTGTCTGGCTAAATATTGTAAGAGTAGATATACTTGGGTAGGGCCTTCCATGGAGGTTTGCAAGGACCAACTTGGTGTTGAGCCGCCTTCATAGTATTGTTCTTGAACGTCACTTCTAAAAATGACATATGCTTTAGTGTATTCTGAATCGTTAAGTAAACCTTTGGGTAAAATAAAATCAATGATTGCTCTTGCGATTACATCGGGATTACTTTCATTACCCTCATTCACGCTAACGAGGGATAGGCCAAAGGCTCTAAATTGTTCATCATCGGAATTAAAGAATTCTTCCATTATAGTTTCTATGGTCAACCATCGGCCAATCATAAAGTTGGTATTGATCCAAGAACGGTTTCGTTGCCAACCCGCCACATCAAATGGGTCAAACATACGCTGACTAAGAAGTCCGCTGTAATTTATAAGACTTGCTAAAACGGTATCGTCATAAGTAAAGCTACTTTCTTTGAGTATATTGAAATAGAAGTCATAAGGACTCTTGATGATTACACCAATAGCCTCGTCATCAAAGAAATGCTGACTTTTAAATAACTGTGAAAGTACAGGGGCAATCTCAAAATCGTTGGCAATAAACGTAGCTGCCATACCAGAAATTATAACCTGGGCGTTACCCGCATTGTCGTTAGAATCTGGGTGTACAAAAAACTCGTATAATTTTTGACAGATAAAACCTGCTATTTCCGCTGATCGTTGTTCAAATAGAATATTGATAACATCGTCATAACCCCAGTTTCCTGTTTGGCCTAGAATGGTCTTACTATCCGTATCATGCTTTTCAGGATCAAAAGTTACTTGCTCGCAACCTAATTCGCCACGCTCAACATAGCCGGAAAGGGCCCGTGCCGTTTCTACAATATCTTCTTCCGTATAATTATTACCCTCACCTAAGGTAAAAAGTTCATAAAGCTCTCTTGCATAGTTTTCGTTGGGGTTGTGTCCATTATTATAAACTCCATCTAGATAATATAACATGGCATCTGTAATCCCAATTTCACTTGTAAATGTTTTAAAATTGCCTAGCGAATTTCGCTGTAGACAATTAACGTAACTGTAAAGAAATGGAGTGCACTGGTATATATCCAGTTCTGTAACAAAATGATTGCTCCAGAAAAAGCTCATACGATCACGAAGGTTGTTGTTCAGCATACTTTTAGCGTATGCTAAACTAAAGTCGTCTTCTTGCTTTCGCTTTAACTGACCTCTTAAAGTACTATCTTCAGGGTAATTGCTGTTGTTCCAATCTGCCCATTCGGGCTTGGGTATAGTTGGAGCGCTAGCAGCTTGAGACATTATTGCATTTACAATAGTCTCTGCAGTAGAACCAACGGCTTGGTCAATAGTTTGAACCGAAGCGCTAAATCCAAGTCTTCTGTACAGATGAGCCGCCCTGTTTCTGTCTAAGGGAGTAGTATACGGTGCCAAAGGCGCCGTATTACAGTTAACAAAATATTCCATAATTTTCGTAGGCTTTAAAGAACAGTTTCATGTGTTTGGGGCTAGTTCTTAACGCACAAAGATTTTGGATAGTATGTGTTTTCTGGTATTTTCGACATACTGTAAAATGATTTACGGCTGCTATTCAATTATTGATGTCGTTTTACACGCTTTTTCGATGAATTACACGTTTTATTAAGACTTATATGTATTTATATGGGAAAACACAATGAATTTGGTAAAGAAGGGGAGAAGCTGGCAGCCGATTTTTTGCTTGAAAAGGGATATGAAATTCTCGATAAAAACTATCGCTATTTAAAAGCCGAAATAGATATCATAGCGCAAAAAGAAGATGTATTGGTTATTGTAGAAGTTCGTGCCCGTAGTAATGATCAGATTATACCTATTGCAGAAACGATAACAGCAAAAAAAATTAAGCTTTTAGTCATTGCTGCAGATTACTACATTACTGACAATGACCTAGATGTAGACGTCCGTTTTGATGTAATTACCATTTTGAAGAACCCTAAAATCTTTAAAATAGAGCATTTAGAAAGTGCTTTTTATCATTTTTAGTCTTTTTTGAAACTAGTGCCTCCTTGAATAATGCCCGTCTTTACGGTGATTATGGATGGTCCGAAAATTTTGGTAAAGAACATTACAACACAATTTGTTTTATTTATAACAATATGTTATTTTTGTCCAGCAACCAATACTTGTGAACCCATGAAAACGATTTCTTCCGTAGTCGAACAGTACATTAAAAAGAAGCCTTTCTTGCAAAGTGCACTAGCACAGGGCATTATTAACTTGACATCACTTTCTAGGATTGTAAAACCTGAAATTGAGAACGAATTAGGAAAAGACATTCGCAACGGAGCAATTGTAATGGCTTTAAAACGCCTTTCAGATGATTTAGAATTCAGGGCTACCCACAAAATTATTAAAGTTTTAAAGAATATTGGTGAGATTACGGTGCGCTCATCACTCACTGATTTTACGTTTTTGGTTTCTGAATCCATTCTTGAAAACCAGAGTCAATTATTGGAGGAAGTAAATAAGAACAAAGATGTTTTCTATACTTCTTCTCGTGGTGTAAATGAATTGAATATAGTAGTAAGTAATAGCTTAGATGGTACGGTAGAAGATCTTTTCAAGAATGAGAAGTGTACACAAAAGGCTATGAACTTATCATCTATTACTGTGAAACTTCCTGCGGAAAACGTGTCCGTTCCTGGAATTTATTATTTCATTTTTCAGCGCTTAGCTTGGGAAGGGATTGTTCTTTACGAGGTAATTTCTACAACCAACGAGTTTACCATCCTAGTTGATGATAAGCAAGTAGATGTAGCTTTCAAGACTATAAAAGATTTGAAAATGCTTTAAGAGGTTACTTTTTTAGTAACTCTATTACTCCCTTGTCGCTTTCTGGTTTAGCCATAATACGCTTATCAGAATCTAAAAGAAAATAAGTTGGCGTTGAACGAATATCGTATAATCTAGCATACTTACTTTCCCATCTTCCTAAAGCAATAGCATGCTCAAAGGCAGGTAGCTTGGCAGATTCCGGCACCCATGTGTCCGTATTGTCTTCTAGACCTACAGCAATGACCTTTACATTTGGATACTTTTTTAATTCTTTATGAAGCTCGGGAAGTTCCTTTAGGCAATGAGAACACGTACTGCTCCAGAAAACAAGGAGATAGTTCTCTGCACCTTCCATTGCACTCAATTTCTTCTGAACATCAGCAGCTGTCCATTCCAGTTCCGGTGCTTTTGCACCAATACGTAAACGATGTTGAGATGCTAATTCTTGAGCTTTGTTTGGGTCACTTGATGCTGTGGCAAGAGATTTTAAATAGGTATCGTAAATGAAATCTGTGGTTTCGTTTAGTCCACCGTTAGTACTCATTTTCCATAAGCTGTAAAATACATCAAATTTATAAGCATCTGCTACCGGTGCAAGTTTGGTGTTTACTTTCTTAATATTAGCTTGAATTGCTTTTTCCGTTTCGGTAGAGGATAGTTGCTCGGCTGGTAAAGCGGTAAAAACGTAATTCTTCAACTTATCGGTTAAAAAATCAGAAGCCTGCAAAACTTGGTTATCAACCTTTAAGTGGTCAAAATAATGTTCTTTTTTATTGGCGATGTATTCTTGAACCGATTCAAATTTTGCTGGAATATAAGGTCTGTTCGCTAAAATGAAGTTTTCGACCATCAAATCTTTCGCCTGCTCCTCATAGGCATCTTGGGTAGTTCTTAATTGGTCGGTACATTCTTTAAATTCCTTTTTGTCTGACTGCCCTTCTATATAAAAATTAACCAATTGCTCTACCGAAGAACCTATGCTCTGAAAATAGGACGACATGATTTTATTTTCCTTTGATGAGATAAAGGAAACACCTTGTGTGGCATCAAAAGCTAGTTCAATATCTTCTTTGCCATTGTAAATAACATCAAAATAGAATTCATCTTGAGGAACGGCATATACCAAACGGTACATACCTGTTTTAGCATTTTTAGGTATTTGCAGTGTAAACTTCCCGTCCTTAATGGTAGTGTTTGCAATGAAAGACTGCGAACCGGCCTTTAATCTATAGGCAAGTAAATACTTATAATCTTTGGCAGGTGTAAATGTTCCTGAAATGGTATGTTGGGCTTGTGCACAAAAAGCAAAAAGCAACGTGAATACAAAAAGATATTTCTTCATAATATAAATGCTCCAAAAATAATACCACAAAAGTATTAGTTTTGGAGCGATACCCTAGTCTTTTATTACTTTTTCATTTTTTGAGCTAAACGGTAGTGGCGCACAACAATCTTGTGTACCGCCTACTTCTACGGATGAAGATCCAAATACTTGAATCGTAGATTTAATAAAATCTTCTTCATTAGCCTTGTAAATATTGTCCACATATTTCTGCGGGTTACGGTCAATGTATGGGAACCAAGTACTATGAATCTGTATCATAATACGATGGCCTTTTTTGAACGTATGTAATATATCTTGCAGTCTAAAATTAACATCGCTTGGTTCACCGGGAACGAAAGGTTCTGGATTTTCAAAGCTATTTCTAAATCGGCCTCTAAAAACTTCGGCACGCACAAGCTGCTGGTAACCGCCCATTATAATATTGTCTGGGTTGTGCTCGTATTTTTCATGGTCATCTGGGTAAACATCTACTAATTTTACAATAAAATCACCATCTGTTCCTGTCATGGCTACTTTTAGTTTCGCCATAATTTCACCAGCCAAGACTCTGTCTTCTTCAAGAGCATCTGTTTCAAAAGTTAATACGTCTGGACGCCTTGATGCATGTCTTTGATCGTCTGACATATATCTACGTGGTGTAAAAGTCAATCCTTCTATCTGTGAAGTGTATGGCACTGGTTTATGTGGGTCACTAGTGTATTCAAAGATTGCCTTTTCATCAATTGGTTTATTGATGCTAAGTTTTCCGTTTTCGCCAAAATAAAGACTGATGGGTTCAATTTCTTTTGGAGGCCATGCATCAAAAGTTTCCCATTTCTTAGCTCCAGTATCAAACATATAGGCTTCAGGCAAGGTGTCCGGGCCGTCATCTTTTAAATGGTGTGCAAAGAATTTACTTTCAATATTTTTTAAAAAGAATGATGATATACTATCACCAAAATATATATGGTTATGGATAGTCTTCCCTTTCTCCCGCGCCCATGCACCATGGTCCCAAGGGCCCATAACAATACTGTTTTTTGCTTTTGGGCTGGTAGCTTCAACCGTTTTGTAAATGTTTAAAGGTCCATAAAGATCTTCGGCATCAAACCAACCGCCAACGGTCATAACCGCGTGGTCAATATTTTTTAAATGTGGAAGGATGTTTCTTTTTTGCCAGAATTCGTCATAGTTGGGGTGGTCTACAATCTGGTTCCAGAAAAAATTATCGTGATGATAATTTTTTGTAATATTCTTAAGTGGCCCAAGTTTCAAGAAGAAATCATAAGCGTCTGGAGCAGGGTCTCCATAAAGGCGCATCAATTTATCCATATACCATGAGTCTCTTGTTAAGCTGTCTTTCTGATAACCGAAAACAGCAAAAGCAGCGGTGTAGCTTTCTAAGTATGCACCTTGGTGGTGAAAATCGTCAAAGAAAAAATCAGCGATTGGTGCTTGCGGAGAGGATGCTTTTAGCGCTGGATGCGCATCTATCATACCTGCAGCAGTATAATGTCCTGGATATGAAATGCCATACATACCAACACGACCATTGTTTCCTTTGATTTTCTTTATCATCCAATCTATGGTATCGTAGGTATCCGAACTCTCGTCAATATCCTTCTTGTTTTTGCGATTGTTTCCAGGGATGTTGGGGCGCATGTTATCAAATTCACCATCGGACATGTATCTTCCGCGTACATCTTGAAAAGCCAATATATAACCGTCTTCTATTAGATATCTTGAAGGGTAGCTGCTGTAATTAAAGTTTGAATATTTACTTGCATTATAGCAGGTACGGTTTAGTAGAATAGGATAGTCTTTAGACTTGTCTTTTGGAGTGTAAATAGCGGTAAAAAGTTCCGCGCCATCTCGCATAGGTATACGGTATTCCTTTAAGTCATAATGTTGTCTGAAGTAAAGGGAATCTGCATTTTGGGCTTGAAGGGATAGTGCTCCCATGCTAACAAGGAAGACCAGTATAAACCTGAATTTCATAGTAGTGTTTTTTGTGTGTGTTTAAAGATAGGAATTTACAAGGTTTTGAGCTAGTTCCTCAACTTTGAAAAAAGCCACTTATTTTTAAGTTCTTGCTGCTCTGGAAATGTCCAATGCCTAGTTTCTTGAAAAACATGTAATTCTTTTTTGGCAGGAATTAAGTTAAAAGCGGAATATGTAGATGCAGGCGGGCAAACATTATCGTTGTAACCCCAGCTGTACCAACCCTCAGCTTTTACAAAACGGGAGAAATTAGCAACATCATAGTATTTTGAGACTTCAATTTTTTCGGGCTTGATGGTGAAATCATCAATGAATATTTGAGGCCATCCACCAGCACGGCCGTGTAAAAAACCTGTAAGGTCACTTAACGCTGGGTAAAATGCCGCTAGATAATCTATGCGGTCATCCATACCTGCGGTTACAATAGATAATGCTCCACCTTGGCTTCCTCCGGTAACAGCAATATCCTCGCCATTAAAGTTAGCTACGCTCTCCAAAAAATCTACTGCACGTATGCAACCAAGGTAAACTCTGTGGTAATACGTATTTTCTTTATCGTCTAAATTAATAGTATTATAACTGCTTAAAGGTCCTGCTTTTAAATCATCATAAACTTGCTGGTCAAGATTCACGGGAATACCGTGTATACCCATAGTGAAAGTGACAAAACCTTGAGCGGCTTCGTCTACTTCTCCATAATATGGGCGAATGCCCGCTCCAGGCACATGTAAAATAGCGGGATATTTACCCTCTTTTTTAGGGGTACAAAGTATGCCGTAGATTTTACCTTTTATATTGTCTAATCGTACATGATAGACATTTACCTTGTCCGTACATCTTTCTGGCATAAGGGTCAGTACTGCATTCATAGGTATTGCGGCAAGTTCTGCTTTGCCTTTATTCCAAAAAGCTTCAAAGTCTGACGGTAATGTGGTCGTTGCCTTTATTTTCTCAGGTGAGAAGCCAGCTGTTGCGTATGAACTATATTCTTTGCCATCTACCGTTACTTTGGCTGTACAGCGAAGAAAACCCGGCTCATTGAATTTGTTCGATTTAACTTTTACTACACCGTTTTTCAAAGTCAGTTCTCCTTCATCCCATATTTTCACGGAGCGATACCCTGGGTCGGTTTCAACGGTATAGTTTATGGTAATGTTTTCTAGAGGCACATTATTACGTAAAACCGTAATAGAGAACTCGGCGCGTTCGCCAACACTGTACGTCCAATCTGTGTGGTTGGGCGTTACGATAACATTTACAAGTTCTTTACTGGGTTGCGCACTAAGATTAAAGCACAAAAGGAGGATTGCCGCTAGGCTAAAGCAGATTTTAAGTTTCATAGAAATATAGGTTGTTTGGTCAACAAAAGAATTTTGGCCAAAACGCTATCTGTTTTAGCCATAACTAATATAGTTGATTAAAAACATTTTATGAAACTGCTACGACCGTTTCTTTAAAAGGTGCCATAGCTTTTAATGCTTTCTCTACCGAAGTTATTCGTTCAAATACTAAGATTAATCGAAGCCCATTTCTAGTTTGCTTTTCTTTGACCTTACAAAGCTGTGGATGGTTTTGCACAAATTGAAGGACCTTAGTGAAAATTGGACTTTGATAAAAACGTGACTCTTGATCTGAAATAAAATAACCTATCAATTTGCCTTTTTTCATGACCACTTTTTCAATACCAATGCTGTTTGCAATCCATTTTACACGAACAGAATTTAGTAAATCTTCGGCCTCAATAGGAATCTCTCCAAAGCGGTCAATTAATTGCGCTTCAAATTTTAGCAGGCTTTCTTCATCGGCAACATCATTCAAGTCAGTGTAGAGAGTAAGCCTTTCAGTAATGTTGTTGATGTAATCATCAGGGAAGAGTAGTTGAAAGTCGGAATCTAGCTGCGTTTCTTTTACAAAAGGTTTTTCTTGATGCCCTTCTACTTCTTCATAAAGATCCTTGAATTCGTTTTCTTTCAGCTCATCAATAGCTTCCGCTAATATTTTCTGATAGGTTTCAAAACCAATTTCGTTGATGAAACCACTTTGTTCTCCTCCTAATAAATCTCCTGCACCACGAATCTCTAAATCTTTCATGGCAATGTTAAACCCGCTACCCAGTTCTGTAAATTGAGATAATGCCTCAATACGTTTTCTGGCTTCAGCAGTCATTGATTCATAAGGTGGAGTTATAAAATAACAGAAAGCTTTTTTATTGCTACGTCCTACACGCCCACGCATCTGGTGCAAATCGCTCAGACCAAAATTGTTTGCGTTGTTAATGAAGATAGTATTCGCGTTAGTAACGTCTAGCCCACTTTCAATAATGGTTGTGGAAACCAGAACATCAAATTCACCGTTCATAAAGGAAAGCATAAGGTTTTCCAACTTTTTACCATCCATTTGGCCATGTCCAATACCTACTTTGGCATCTGGTACCAAGCGTTGAATCATACCCGCAACCTCTTTTATATTTTCAATTCGGTTATGAATAAAAAATACTTGTCCGCCACGTTGTATTTCATAGCTAATAGAATCACGGATAACTTCTTCTCCAAAACGAATTACTCTACTTTCAATAGGGTAACGGTTTGGTGGTGGCGTTTTAATGACCGAAAGATCCCGTGCTGCCATTAAGCTAAATTGCAATGTTCTAGGGATAGGCGTGGCAGTTAATGTTAGGACATCAACATTTTCTTTTATGGACTTTAATTTATCTTTTACAGCAACCCCAAATTTTTGCTCTTCATCAACAATGAGGAGCCCTAGGTCTTTAAACTTTACGTTTTTATTCACCAATTGGTGTGTGCCAATAATAATATCTACTTGGCCAGCTTCAAGTTTTGCTAAAGTTTCTTTACGCTCTTTTGCCGTTCTAAACCTGTTTAAGTAATCTACGTTTACCGGCATTTCTTTTAATCGTTCTGTAAAAGTACGATGGTGTTGAAAGGCGAGGATTGTAGTAGGTACAAGCACGGCTACCTGCTTGCCGTTATCAACAGCTTTAAAAGCAGCACGAATAGCGACCTCGGTTTTACCAAAACCTACATCACCACAAATAAGGCGATCCATAGGGCGTTCACTTTCCATATCCTTTTTAAAATCCTCCGTAGCAGTGCTCTGGTCTGGTGTGTCTTCGTAAATAAAGGAAGCTTCCAGTTCAGTTTGCAAGTAGCTATCAGGGTCATATTGAAAACCTTTTTCCAACCTTCGCTTGGCATAAACCTTTATTAGGTCAAAAGCAATTTTCTTGACTCTGGTCTTGGTTTTTTGCTTAAGTTTTTTCCAAGCAGCAGAACCTAGTTTATAAATTTTTGGTGCTGCACCGTCTTTACCATTAAACTTAGATATTTTGTGAAGCGAGTGAATGCTAACATATAGAATGTCTCGTTCGCCGTATACTAATTTAATGGCCTCTTGCTTTTTGCCCTCTACATCAATCTTTTGAAGTCCGCCAAATTTGCCAATACCGTGATCAATATGGGTGACGTAATCTCCAATTTCAAGCTTGTTGAGTTCTTTTAGTGTAATTGCCTGCTTTTTGGCGTATCCATTCTTAAGGTTGAATTTGTGGTAACGCTCAAATACTTGGTGGTCCGTATAACAAACTAATTTTTGGTCATCATCAATGAAACCTTGGTAAAGCGGTGTAACTATGGTCTTGTAATCTACGTGCTCGTTTACTTCTTCAAAAATAGCATGGAAGCGTTTTGCCTGTTGATCACTAGCGCAAAAAATGTAATTGGTATATCCTCTAGCCTTGTAAGCATTCAGGTTTTCAATTAATAAATCGAATTTTTTATTGAACGAAGGTTGAGGATGTGTATTAAACTGAACGGTTACAGCTTTATCAACCAATTCTGATGACGTAGAAGTCTCTGTAGTTAAAAGAGCAAAAGCCTTTAGTTGTTTTTTAAAACTCTTAGAATTCATAAAAAGAGCTTCAGGCTCTACGTGCTTAATATCTTCGGATAATTTTGTGAACGCCTCTATGGCCTTCGCGAAGAAATCATCTAAGCGGTCAAAAATGTAATCTGTGTTTTTAGCAAAAATTACGGTATCAGAAGAGACATATTCTAGGAAGTTCTGCCTGTTTTCTTCTAAGAATTTGCTTGCTACATTAGGTATAACGTTTATTTTGTTCACTTTACTTGTAGAGAGTTGTGTGTCTACATCAAACGTACGAATACTGTCTACTTCATCACCAAAAAATTCTATACGGTAGGGCTCATCGTTAGAAAATGAGAACACATCTACTATACCACCACGAACCGAGAATTCTCCTGGCTCGGTAACAAAATCTACTCGTTTAAATTTGTATTCAAAAAGCACCTCATTTAGAAAGTCCAGTGAGAGGGTATCATTTAATTTAACCTTAAGCGTGTTCTTTTCAAGTTCGCGGCGGGTAACCACTTTTTCAAAAAGAGCATCTGGGTAAGTAACTATTATAGCCGGCTTTTTACGTGAGTTGATACGGTTAAGAACTTCGGCGCGTAATAAAACATTGGCATTGTCCGTCTCCTCAATCTGGTAAGGCCTACGGTAACTTCCAGGATAGAAAAGTACATCTTTCTCTCCTATAATTTGTTCTAAATCGTTCAGATAATAAGCAGCTTCTTCTTTATCGTTGAAAATTAAAAGGAATGGCCTATCTGAATTTTGAAAAACATCAGAAAACACAAAGGATAAAGAAGAACCCGTAAGTCCTTTTAAAATAATTGCGTGATTTGTATTTTGATTTTTTTCTGCGTTTGCCGGAAATTTTTGGGCAATAGTATCCTGCAGTTTTCGCGTTTGCGAAGACTGAGAAAACAGTTGTTGAATAGAAGATTGCGTCAACCGTTAGTTTTTTAAGAACTCAAACAAAGTCAGCTTAACTGGCTCGTCCAAGATGATAATACCTTGACCTGAGAATAAAACAGGTCTCTAAATTTTGAAAAGCAAAGGTAGCGAACTCCCTTTAAGTTTTTATGCCCAATGAATTGCTTTTTGTGCGTTATTAAGTATTGATGGATTAAAGTTAGTCATGTTTGTTTTGTTGCGTCAATAATTAGACGGGAAGGATTCATTTAATTCGTGTTAAAAGAGGAGATTCAACCTTCTAGAAAAGAGGATTCCAGATTAAAATAATATTCAAAAGATGAAAGAACAAAAATATGATGTATTTGTTATAGGAAGTGGAGTTGCGGGACAAGCTGTTGCCAAGGCTTGTGTGGAGTCAGGACTTAAAGTTGGTATTTCTGATAAAAGAGAATATGGCGGTACTTGTGCCAATAGAGGTTGTGACCCTAAAAAAGTATTGTTGGGAGCAACAGAAGTTATAGAAGCAAGTAAAAATCTTCTAGGGAAAGGCATCAAAGATGTTCCTGAACTAAATTGGAAAAAGTTGATGAGTTTTAAAGAGAATTTTTCGCAAACTGTTCCGAAATCTACGGAGAAAAAATTGAGGGACTTGGGAATTGACATGTACCATCAATCTCCAAAATTTATAGATGAGAATACGCTTTCGGTAGAGGGAAAGATTATTCAGGCAGATAAAATTGTAATTGCTACAGGCTATGAGCCACGCGAATTGAATTTTAAGGGAAGCAAGTATTTAAAAACTAGCGATGATTTTTTAAGTCAGAAAAAGTTACCCAAAAGAATCACTTTCATTGGAGCTGGATATGTGGGAATGGAATTTGCACATATTGCAGCCAGGGCTGGGGCAGAAGTAACTGTAATAGATTCAGGTAAGAGGCCATTGAAAGCTTTTGACGCAGATTTGGTTAAAGAACTAACTGCCTATTCTAAGGAATTGGGAATCGAATTTATTTTTAACGCGAAAATTATTGGATTAAAGAAGGGGACTAAAAACTTGAAAGTATCTTTTGAGAAAAAAGGTAAGACAGAGATATTAAAAACAAAGGCAGTATTTAATTCCGCAGGAAGGGTTCCCGCAATTTCAAAATTACAGCTAGAAAAAGGAAATGTAACTTTTAATGAGAACGGAATTGAGACAAATGATTATTTGCAAAGCACGAGTAACGTAAATGTGTATGCTTGTGGCGATGTTTCGGACAAAGGGTTGCCGTTAACACCGCTTTCTAGTAAAGAGGGAAATGTAGTGGGCATCAATATTATTAAAGGAAATAAGAAAAAACTAGAGATTTCGGTTACTCCATCAGTGGTGTTCACGTTGCCAAACTTAGCGTCAGTAGGATATTCGGAAGAAGAAGCAAAGAGTCGATATAAAAATGTAGTGGTCAATTATAAGTCAATTTCCGATGGGTTCAATGCTAAGCGTATCAACGCACCAGTGTATGCCTATAAACTTTTACTAAACGAACGTACAAATGTAATTGTGGGAGCCCATTTGATAGGTCCTGCCGCAGGTGAAACAATTAATTTATTTGCACTTGCTATAAATCAGGGTATGACCGCTAAACAAATCAAGCAGACTATTTTTACTTACCCATCGTGGTCTAATGATATTAAATCTATGGTGTAAAGTAATCTTGATTGTTTAATGATTTTGTAATCGTTCTTTTAACTTTTTACCGGGACTGGTCTCTTTGTTTTTCATAGCATGAGCCATAGAAGAAATAAATAGGATAATAGCTGCTGTAAGTGCGGAGTACGCAACAATTTCATAGTTATCTTTATGTCGAACGAAAATAGCGACAAAGGCCCATACGGCAACTAGTGCAAATTCGCGCATATTACGTTTCCAAGTCATAGCAAGGTTAATTATTGTGGCAATACCAATTAGAATAATAGTCCATGATACTTCAGAAAGAGGTGCGCCTTCCCAACCTAATTTTGTGAGGTATGCAGAAATGTTGGCAATGGTTGCCACCGCAATCCATCCGCTATACAAACAGATAGGCCACCAAACAAAGGCAATAACTTCAACGGGAGCATCCCATCTTTCCATATTGGTATTTAATATAATTTTAATGAGCGAAAAAAGAATCCCCAGCATAATCAACACTGAAATTCCGGTGTAATCAAATGCAAAAGCTAAAACCCAAGAAGCATTTAGAATGTTGGCGATAAAAAACCAATATCCGGTTTGAGAAATAAAGTTGCTTTCTTTTTTACTGAAAAAGGCTCGTTTTACTTGGAAGATAGCATATGCTAGGAGGCTTAAGAAAATGATGCCCCAAATAGAAAATGCGTACGGTGCTGGAGTAAAGAGGTTGTCATATCTACGGCTTATTTCACCAATAGTAGTATCGTTTAGCCGGTACATCTGGGATACGTAGTTAACGGCAATGACAAATAAAACAGAAAACAAGTTGAGTAAGGCCAGACTCTTTTTCATAAAATTCATTTTTGTAAATGTACGTTAATGGCTGAAAGGCAATTGATTCAAACTGAAATAAAACGGACTGATTCAATAGCGCTTCTTACGGCGCGATTCCTTGAACTGTACTTGAAAAACTTCATCTTCGGTTAGAGCAAATATTTCGTTGTTGGGTTCGGGTTCTAAAACATAAGTTCCCGTAAAGGTCCCAAAAGCGGGCAAAATCATCTGATTGTCTGATTTAAAAAAGCAAGATAATCGTACGGATTGGCGTCCCAAGCCTTGCAAACGAACTGCAGGGTGAATATGTCCAGAGAAATTAAAAAAACCTTCTCGTTCTTCTGGGTGATGCGTCAACAAAAAACCGTCTAGTTGTATTTCCGAAATAACTCGTATTCCCAAATCTTCATATTTAAGAGGGGAAATGATATCGTGGTTGCCGGCAACTAAGATGATTTCAGAAATAACAGTGCTAACCCACTTTTCAAATAATTGCCATTCTTTGTTTAATGAAGAGTGAAAAAGGTCTCCCATAAAGACGATAATCTCTGGTTGAAAGAAATTGATGGCCCTATCCATCGCTTCAAAATTTTTCAACACTGCAGCTTGGGGTACAGCCGCTCCAAATTTTCTAAAGTGTGAAATCTTTCCTAGATGCACGTCACTAATCAGTAGCATTGATTTTTCCTTCCAAAAAAGAACTCCGGACGGATGCATAATAAAATGTTGAGAACGTATTTCTAAATCTTGCACCATGACGGATAAAGATAATAAATCGAGAAGTGAACCGTTTTGTAAAAAATCATAATTAAAAACCCAAATTTTTGACCTTATGAAAAAAGTATTTATTTTATTTAGTGCGCTGACGCTTGGTTTCTTTACCTCTTGTAGTGATGATGATAGTGAAGATAGCCCGGAAAACTCTCTAATGGGCTCTTGGCAACTTACGGCAGAGTTTGAAAACGGTGAAACTTACCAGCTTGATAATTGCGATTTAGAAGAAACAATTATTTTTAAATCTGATGGAATCTATGATTTGATAGATTACAATCCAGTTGAAGGAAATGAGAATGAATGTGCTATAGATGAAGATGGTTTAGAGTCAGGCGAATGGTCACTACCTTCTTCTGGTAAAATATTAATTGTTACTGATAGTGATGAGAACGTTCTTGAATATTCAATTTCAGGAAATGAACTTACTATTACAGCTGTAGATGAATACGAAGGAGAAACAGATGTTAACAAATATGTTTACGTTAAGAAATAGTCTGTAAAATTGAGCTTAGCTCAATCACTTAGATATTTGAAACCTGTTAGAACTTATATGTTTTAGCAGGTTTTTTTTATTTCTTCATCAATATGGCAGACATACGTTTAATACGGTCAGCTAATTTTTCACTAGATAGTTTCTCCCTACTCATACGGTCGGTAATTAATGGAAAGGCAAAAGGAGTAGCTTTTTCACATGGTTTCCAAACAATCTCCTGTTCAGCAATACGTTCTAGGGAAAGCCGCAAACGCCCTTCTTCCAGCTGGTGCTGAAAGGTTTCCGTAAAAGCTTGTTGAAAGAGTAGGTTTTCTGGTTCGTAATCTCGGAAAACTTCAAAAAGCAATTGGGAGTTACTTTGCAAATGTTTCATTTTAACGCCCTTGTTTGGATAGCCAGTAAATACCATACCACTTATAATTGCGATGTCCCGAAATTTACGACGGGCCATTTCTGTGGCGTTCAGGCTTTTTTGTAAATCGTCCAGTAAATATTCAGCTGTAAATAAATCATTGTCTAGGACTTGTTGTATGTCTATCTGTTGGTCAGAAAGCAACTCAAAACCATAGTCGTTAAATGCTAGTGAAAAGGTAATAGGAGATAATAAGCTGATGCGATAGCCCAAAAGACTGCCCATGGCCTCGTGAACAAAACGTCCTTCAAAAGGATAGAAAACATGGTGGTAACCTTCTCGGGTTTTAAAGGTTTCGATTAGGAATTCATTGGGTTTGGGAACAATACTTTCACGACGTTGACGCTCGAATATATGGGCTAACGAACGTATTTCAACCGATTGGTATTTTTTATCTTCACTGGAAGTATACAGTTCTTCTCGTAGTAATTTAGACATCTGGGCGGATAGGGTCATACGACTTCCGGACCAACTAGAAATTTTATTGGTCTTTTTGGTCGAGTTACGTACGTGTACCTGCATATCCTTTATTCTGATAAATTCTAGGTTTCTTCCCGCAAACGTAAAAACATCGCCTCTATTTAATTTCGAAATAAAGAACTCTTCTATGGAGCCAATATATCCTCCCTTTTGATAACGAACGGTAAGGTTAACATCGCCCACAATAGTACCAATCTGAAAACGGTGCCGCATGGCAACGCCACGGTTATTTACTTTAAATTTTCCGTCTTCTTCAACTTCCACTTTTTTGTATTCGTCATAGGACTGCAAACTCTGACTTCCCATAACCAAAAAGTTGAGCAACCATTGCCATTGGTCTAAGGTCAAAGTTTGATAACAGAATGTTTGGCGGACTTCTTCATAAATTTCATCAGGATAGAATCCGTCAGAAATAGCCAGCGTAGTCAAATATTGCAGCAGTACATCGTAGCAGTTGAGGTAGGGCATACGGTCTTCTACTGCATTTTTCTTTACAGCTTGCTGCAGGGCGGAAGCTTCAATAAGCTCAATGGCGTGGGTGGGTAAAAAGTAAATCACACTTTCCTCCCCAGGGCGATGTCCGCTACGGCCGGCCCGTTGTAGAAAACGAGCAACCCCTTTGGGGCCGCCTATCTGGACAACGGTCTCTACGGGGGCAAAATCAACCCCTAAGTCCAAACTAGAAGTGCAGACAACAGCTTTTAATTCTTCATTTCTGATGGCATTCTCTACCCAATTGCGGGTATCTTTATTAATACTGCCATGATGCATGGCAATATCGCCTGCATATTCAGGATGTTTTTCCAGAATTTTCTGGAACCATATTTCACATTGGCTACGTGTATTTGTGAAAAGTAGGGTAGTTCTGCTGTTGTTGATTATAGGAACAACATCTTCAAGCAAATGCAATCCTAAATGCCCACGCCACGGGAAGGTTTCCATCTTTTTTGGGATGATGCTCTTAACGGTGATTTTCTTTTTAATGTTCGCCCTAATCATCACCGAGTTTTCTAAGGCTTCCGTTTCGGGGCCGAGCAGTACATCTCGTGCCTGTTCCAGATTGCCTATGGTTGCGGAAATTCCCCAAATACGAAGGTCTTTTGAAATGGTTTTCAGTCGGGATAAGGCCAGTTCCATCTGAACTCCACGTTTGGTGCCTAACAGCTCGTGCCACTCGTCAACTACAATAGCAGAGCAGTCCTTGAAAATTTTATCGTAGCCCTTTGTGGCCAGTAAGAGTTGTAGGCTTTCGGGCGTAGTAATCAGCAAATCGGGCATTTGCTTTTTTTGACTCGCCCGTTCTTTAGTATTTGTATCCCCAGTGCGGATGCCAACGGTCATTTGCGTTTCCAAATCGGCAGTGACTCGTTCCGCGGATTGTCTAATTTCTTGGGAAAGGGCCCGTAATGGGGTAATCCATATCGCTTTTAATCCTTTTTTGTGCTTGGTCTTGTACTGTGGATTGTTTTTGATGTAGTTCAGAACAATAGGAAACCAAAGAGCATAGGTTTTGCCACTCCCTGTTGGAGCATTCAATAATCCGTTTTTACCCCGAAGGAAGGCTTTCCAAGTATCTTTTTGAAACTTGAAGGGCTTCCAGTTCTGTTGGTCGAACCAATTTTGGGCAATATGGTAAAGTTCTTCTCTATTCATGTATCGGTTAGGGAATCATCAACTTTAAATCTTCTAAGGAATTGGCTTCGTGAATGCTTTTATCTTTTCGCCATCTCAATATTCTTGGAAACCTTGTGGCAACCCCGCTTTTATGTCGCTTAGATAATGCAATACCTTCAAAGGCAATTTCGAAAACATGGTGGGGCGTAACCGAACGTACCGGTCCAAAGCGTTCCAGAGTATTTTTCTTGATCCAGGCATCTACCTTTCTAAACTCGGCATCTGTAAGGCCTGAATACGCTTTGGCAAAAGTAACCAGTTCTTTTTCACCTTCATCATTCTCGTTCCAGAGGGCAAAGGTGTAATCCGTAAATAAATTGCTACGCCTACCATGTCCTCGCATGGCATAGGTAAGCACGGCATCAATAGTCAACGGGTCTACTTTCCATTTCCACCAATCGCCTTTTTTTCGACCGACTAAATAAGGGGAGTCTTTATGTTTTAGCATAAGCCCTTCACTGAACATTTCACGGGAACGTTCCCTTTCTTTGGCGGCCTCTTCCCATGAATTAAAATGTATGGTTTCTGAAAGGTGAAAAGGTAAGTCTGTATGGTTTGTTTCCTTGAATAATCTTTCTAAGATAACCCTACGTTCGGTAAAAGGTTTGTTTCTAATATCTTTTCCTTCCCATTCTAAAATATCATAGGCCTTTAAAATAACAGGGACTTTCTTGAGTAAAGCCTTTGAAACCGTTTTGCGACCTATGCGTGTCTGTAAATCATTAAAGGTGCCTATTTGCCCATCTATATAGGGTAATATTTCTCCATCAATTACAGTACCGTTTGGTATTTTTTGAATGAATAGGTTGAATTCCGGGTACTTATCGGTTACTAATTCTTCACCACGGCTCCAGACAAAAAGCTCATCATTTCTAAGGATAACCTGTGAACGGATACCGTCCCACTTATGTTCTGCCGACCAATGGGTGACATCGCCTAAATCTTGTGGTTCATTTTCAATGGCGTAGGCTAGATAAAACGGATAGGGTTTGGATAGATAATCGCTTTCGTTTTCTTCTAAAATAAGTTCTTGAAAGGTGATTTTATTAGGGTCCCAATTCCCCATGAGTTTATATGCCAAGATATCCTCATCTATTTCAGTTGCCTTGGCTAAGGCTCGGGTCATTAATTTTTGACTGACGCCAATACGGAACCCTCCGGTAATCAATTTGGTAAAAACAAAACGTTCGTAGTAATCAAGAACTTTCCAGTTCTCAAAGAGGTAAGTTTTTTTATCGACATCTGATTTCTTCTTTAACGAAATCATCTCCTCTAGAAATTGGGTCAGTGTTTTTTCTGTAGATGTTTTGCTCGAAGGAACAATTAGGGCAATGGTTTCCGCCAAATCGCCCACAATATGATAGCTCTCTTCAAATAGCCAAAGGGGTATATTCGCCAATTCCGAAGCCCATTCGCGCAATAGCGTTGTGTTTACGGGTCTTGGTGGTCTGCGATGAGATAGAATAGCAATGGTCCATACCTTATCCGTATCATTAGCAACCTGAAAATAATCTGCTAAAGCCTGAACCTTTACATTGGTTTTATTTGTGCTGTCTAATGTTTTGATGAGTGCGGCAAAACCTCTCATGCCAAGTTCATTTGAAGCAATGGCTGTTGGGCTATCAATCTCCGATGTGTTTTGTGGTTGCTTCATGATGTTTGCTTCTCTAAAGTTGCTGTTTCATCAGTAGCGGTATTATCTTCCTCGTCTCCATACTGAGTTTCTTCGGTACGTGCATCATAACCCTGTTCGCGCAGGTATCTAGAAAATATTTCCGTATACCCGTGGGTGCAGATAATTTTTTCCGCTCCGGTGGCTTCAATGCTGGATAAAAGTCCTTGCCAATCGCAATGGTCGCTCAAAACGAAACCTTTATCAATAGCCCGACGCCGGCGGGCTCCGCGAAAGGTCATCCAACCACTTGCTGAAGCTGTTACATATGGCACCATTTTACGAATCCACGTGCTTCCGTGGGCACTGGGTGGTGCAAGAACAATGTTTCCCAATAGTTCTTCTTTTTTGGTTTCCTTAGTAATCAGGGTCGTTTCAGGGAAATCTACTAAAGGGCGCAATACTTGGGTCATGTTTTCAATGGCGCCATGCGTGTATATTTTTCCGATATCGGTGTTAAGATATTTTAGAAGCCGTTGTGCCTTGCCTAGACTGTACCCGAATAAAATCGAAGTTTTGCCTTCAGATTTGTTCTCTGCCCACCATTGGTTGATATTCTCGAAAACCTCTTGCTGAGGTGTCCACTTAAAAGCAGGCAGTCCAAAAGTACATTCGGTTATGAAAGTATCGCATTTAATGGATTCATAGGGAGTTGATATACCATCGTTTTCGGTTTTGTAATCGCCCGTAAACACCCATATTTCACCTTTGTGTTCTACCCTAATTTGGGAAGATCCAATAATATGTCCGGCCGGATATAAGGTGAATTTCACATTATTGACCAGAAAAGTCTCGCCCCATTCTTTTCCCGTCACACTAATTTCGCCCAAACGATGACTAATTATAGGAACATTTCTATGATGCGTAATATATTGTTTATGTCCCCATCTACTATGATCTGCATGACCGTGAGAAATTATAGCCTTATCTACAGGTTTCCATGGGTCTAAATAAACCTTGGCAGCACTGCAATAGATGCCTTTATCGGTGAATTCAAGAAGTGGATTTTTCATAGTTTTTGAAAGTTACGGAATGTTCTAAAATGACGTAGATCCTAATCTATATGCGGATAGTACCTAATTAAGGGACCAAAATAATCATTCAGTAAGAGGTGAATGACCTCTAAAAAAATTATATTTGCTGCCAATAAAATTGATATTTATGGCAATCGCAGATTTATATAGTAGTGGTGAGCACAGGAGAAACCTAGCTCATTTTGCAGCTATTGCAACTTTGGCTAGTGTAGATGGTGAAATAAGCTCAGAAGAAAAAAGTATGTTGGACCGCTTTGCGGCTAAGCTAGATATTACTGAAACTGAGTATAAGGAGGTGTTGAAAAAGGATAATAAATACCCTATTGACCCACCACATACTTCAGAAAATAGACTTGAGCGTGTTTATGATCTTTTTCGTATTATTTTTTCAGACCATCATATAGATAATGAAGAAATGGTGCTATTGAAGAAATACGCAATTGGTTTGGGCTTTTCAGGAGATCAAGCTGATAAGGTAATTGAGAAATCTGTCGCTATTTTTAGTGGTCGAATAGATTTTGATGATTATGTATATCTTTTGAAACACTAAGGAACTTAAAAAAAGCCCCGGAAAAATTTTAAATTTTTCCGGGGCTTTTTTTTGTTCTAAACTGCCATGAATTCTTTGGCTTTCTTAGCCATCAGGCGGCTGCTATATAAAAAGGTAGTAATTACCTTCGTATTTCATTTATTAATGGTATTTCTCCAAGAATTCTTGAAGTTTATTTACCATGTTTTTGCTCCCACAAAAGAAAGGTACGCGCTGGTGTAACTCCGTTGGATTAATATCCATAATACGCGTTTTACCACCTGTAGCCATTCCGTTAGCTTGTTCAGCTATAAATGCCATCGGATTACATTCGTATAGCAAACGTAATTTACCTTCTTGGGTTACACTACTTTTAGGATACATATAGATACCACCTTTAATCATATTTCTATGAAAATCAGATACTAAAGAACCAATATATCTAGAAGTATAAGGTCTGTCACCTTCTTCTTGTTGACAATACTTGATATAGTCTTTCACCCCCTGGTGAAAATGCATGTATTTTCCTTCGTTTACAGAATAAATGCTTCCATCTTCAGGAAACTGCATGTTAGGGTGTGATAGATAAAAAGTACCAATAGCAGGGTTTAATGTGAATCCGTTTACACCATCTCCTGTTGTGTAAACAAGCATGGTAGAAGTTCCGTAAACAACATATCCTGCTGCAACCTGTTGGTTTCCTGGTTGTAGAAAATCCTCTAAGGTAACAGGTGTACCTACAGGAGTAACTCTGCGGTAAATTGAGAAAATGGTACCCACAGAGACATTTACATCTACGTTAGACGAGCCATCTAATGGGTCAATTAGAACCACATATTTGTTCTGGTTACGCTCATCATTACTGTTTATAGATATAAAATCATCTTCCTCTTCAGAGGCTATTCCACAAACAATCTCTCGGTTGGCAAGTGTATTTATAAATTTTTCATTGGCGAATACATCCAATTTCTGTTGGTCTTCGCCTTGAATATTAGTCTCCCCAGCTTTACCAAGAATATCTACTAGGCCTGCTTTGTTAACCTCATGGTTGACCACTTTTGCTGCCAAACGAATGGCATTGATCAATTTAGAAAGCTCACCGGAGGAATATTGAAACGAATCTTGATTTTCAATAATAAATTCTCCTAGAGTTTGGTTTTTTTTAGTGTGCATGTATAGACTGTTTATTTGACCACAAATATCGGCAATTTTGTGAAACTATGACCCTTTGGTTTATATTTGAACTTTTAAATTTATAACTTTGTGTTTTATTTGTAACAATTATGAACTATTCAATTCGGGAAGCACAAGAGGGTGATATGTCACAAGTACTGACCCTTATTAAGGAACTGGCTATTTTTGAAAAAGAATCTAATGCGGTAGAAGTAACCGTAGAAGATTTGAAAAAAGACGGTTTTGGTGAGAAAAAACTTTTCCATTGTTTCATTGGTGAAACAAATGGTGAAATAGTAGGAATGGCATTGGTCTACCCAAGATACTCTACATGGAAAGGTCCAATCATTCACTTAGAAGACCTTATCGTTACGGAAAAAATGCGTGGTAGCGGATTAGGAAGTGCGCTTTTGAAGGAAGTGGTGAAATACGGAAATAACCTTGGAGTACGGAGGATTTGTTGGGAAGTATTGGACTGGAACGAACCTGCTATTGCTTTCTATGAAAAGAATGGTGCACGAGTTATGCGAGATTGGGATGTAGTTCAATTAGATGAAAACGGAATTAAAGCATTTTTGGACCTTTAATAAGAGTTGTTTTTATGAATTACGATGGTAAAAAGTTTCGACCCTTACAGAATTCCAATAATGGAGAGACTACCCAAGATACTATCTTTCATTACCAACAAACAGGAAATATACTTATTTCTGAATACGCTGGCGGAAAAATAGTAAAGGGACATCTTATTGGTTTGGTAGGTGATGATGGAAATATAGATATGCGTTATCATCAAGTTAATACAGATGGTGAGCTAATGACTGGTTTTTGTTCGTCAAAACCAGAGATTACCAAAGACGGAAAAATAAGATTGCATGAAAGCTGGCAGTGGACTTCTGGAGACAGGTCTAAAGGCAACTCTATACTAGAAGAGCTTTAGCCATTTTTCAACATAAAGAAATAAGAAAAAAATACTTTTTCCATTAAGCGGAAATAAGAATAAAGATTCAAGAATATGCGAGTATTTAAGTTTGGTGGTGCATCCGTAAAAGATGCTGATGGAGTAAAAAACGTAGTTAGTGTATTAGAGCAAACAGGCCATGATAATACTATCGTAATCGTATCCGCAATGGGTAAGACCACGAATGCTATGGAAGCTACGGTTAACGCTTATTTTAGTGATAAGTCTGCTTTGAAAGCTGCTTTTCAAGAAACTATAGCCTATCATGATGCAATACTTAAAGATCTTTTCCCAAATACAAATCATGAAGTTTTTGCTCAGGTAAAAGGCTTGTTTGATGAGGTGCAGGGGTTTCTGGCATGGAACAAATCGCCTAATTATAACTTTGTTTATGATCAGGTTGTGGGTTACGGAGAGTTGGTGTCTACAACTATATTAAATGCTTATTTAAACGAGGTAGGCATCAAAAGCAACTGGATAGATATTCGCGATTTTATCAAAACCAACGATATTTATCGTGATGTTTCTGTGAATTGGGAAAAGACCCAAGAAACGATATCTAAAGGTGTTGATAAATCTAAATTGAATATAACCCAAGGTTTTTTGGGTAGTGATGATAATAATTTTACAACTACATTGGGTAGGGAAGGTTCCGATTATACGGCAGCTATTCTGGCGTATTGCTTAAATGCAGATTCTGTTACTATATGGAAAGATGTGCCAGGTGTTTTAAATGCCGATCCACGTTATTTTACGGAAACGCAACTACTTAATAATATATCGTATCGTGAGGCAATTGAACTTGCTTTCTACGGAGCTTCGGTAATTCACCCAAAAACATTACAACCGTTACAGCAAAAGGAAATTCCGCTTCACGTAAAATCATTTATTAATCCAAAGGACCCAGGTACTACGGTAGGTAAAGGAGTAGGTATAGAACCAAAAGTACCATGTTTTATAGTTAAGAAAGACCAAGTACTGATGAAGTTGTCATCCTTAGATTTTTCGTTTATCGTAGAAGATAGTATTAGTGAGCTCTTTAAATTATTCCATGACCATAAGATGAAAGTTGGCCTGATTCAGAATTCGGCAATTAGTTTTTCAGTCTGTGTAGATAATCGTTTTGGTAGGTTGGAAGACCTTTTGAATCTTCTAAAAAGCAGATTCAAAGTTGCTCATCATGAAGGTGTATCTCTTTATACTATTAGACATTTTGATGAAAAGGCAATTGAGTCTTTGCAAAACGGACATGAAGTTCTGTTAGAACAAAGGGGTAAAGAGACTTTACAGTTAGTCGTAAAGTAATCTTGCCGCTGCAGGTCTAAATTTGTTAAAAAGGGGTTCTCCTCTTGCGTTTTTCCTATCTTAGCGGTCTCCTAATTGATAAATGAACTATGGGTTTAGTGACCGCGAAAGAAGTGGCCAAAGCTACCAAACTTGATAAATACGGAGTTTTTGGTACTTTTTCGGCTTGGGTATTGCTTAGGGTCACGAAGATTTCTAACATGAACAGGCGTTACGATAAGATGAGTCATCTAGATGGCCCTGATTTTTTAGATGCAGTTCTTGAGGAGTACGAGATTGATTATGAGATTCCCGAAGAAGATTTAAAACGCTTACCCAAAGAAGGTCCTTATATCACCGTAAGTAATCACCCTTTAGGTGGTATGGATGGTATTGTTCTGCTGAAGTTAATGCTTCGCCACAGACCCGATTACAAGGTGATGGCTAATTTTCTTTTACAACGTTTTAAGCCATTAGCACAATATATATTCCCAGTTAATCCGTTTGAAGACAGGAAGGAAGCTAAGAGCAGTATAGCAGGTTTCAAGAATGCTATGTTGCACTTAAGAGAAGGCCATCCTATTGGTATTTTTCCTGCAGGAGAAGTATCTACAAAAAAAGAAGGCAAGATTGCCGTAGACAAACCTTGGGAAGAAACTGCGATTAAACTTATTAGAAAGGCAGAAGTGCCTGTTGTACCCATATATTTTCATGCTAAAAACAGTAAGTTGTTTTATCGCCTTGCGAAAATCAGCGGAGTCTTTAGAACTGCAAAGCTGCCATCTGAAGTGTATTCTCAGAGAAATAGGCCTATTAAGATACGGATTGGGCAACCTATTTCTGTAGCAACTCAGAATGAGCAAAAGACCTTGGAAGAGTATACGGACCTACTACGCAAAAAAACGTATATACTTGCCAATGCTTACGAAAAGGAGAGGTTGATTGACCAAATACCTACTTCATTAAAATTGCCGAAACAACCACGAAAAATAGTTCAGCCAGTAGCATCTGAGGTTATTGAATCTGAAATAGAAAAGCTTGCTGAAAATGACAGGCGATTGCTGCAGAGTAAGAATTACGAGGTGTTTTTGGCGCCTGCTAATGAAATACCATTTACCCTTCAAGAAATTGGACGTCAGCGGGAGATTACCTTTCGTGAAATTGGGGAGGGTACCAATAACTCCATAGATATTGATGAGTTCGATGCTTATTATCACCATATGTTTTTATGGGACAATGAAGCAAAGGTAATTGCCGGAGCCTATCGTATGGGGCTTGGGTCAGAGATTTTTGCCAAACACGGGATTAATGGTTTCTACTTGCAGGACCTCTTTCGTTTTGAACCCGAACTTTTTGATATGATGAGCCATTCTATTGAAATGGGCAGGGCTTATATCGTAAAAGAGTATCAGCTAAAACCAATGCCTTTATTTTTACTATGGAAGGGAATTGTACATACCACATTAAGACATCCTGAGCATAAGTATTTGATTGGTGGCGTGAGTATCAGTAATCAGTTTTCTAATTTCTCTAAATCTTTAATGATCGAGTTCATGAAAAGTAACTATTGGGATCCCTATGTAGCCCAATATATCCGCCCTAAAAAGGAATTTAAGGTAAAACTAAAAGATGCAGATAAAGAGTTTGTTTTTGATGAAACTCAGGCTGATTTGAATAAGTTTGATAAGCTGATTGATGAAGTGGAGCCAGGAAGTCTTAGGCTACCAGTATTGATTAAGAAGTACATCAAACAAAATGCGAAAGTAGTAGCCTTCAACGTAGATCCATTGTTCAACAACGCAATAGATGGGTTAATGTATATTAAGATTGCAGATTTACCACAAAGTACTGTAAAACCTGTTATGGAAGAGTTTCAGGCAGAATTGGAGCGTAAATTTATGGAGTCTCAAGAAAACGTAGAAGGGCAGGACTAAGTTAATTAGTCCCAACTATTTTACTTCTTCTTTCAAATAATAAGTTGTCTTTCCAAATTCCATCTCTTTGGGCAATTCGTTCGCGTTTCCCTATATATCTAAAACCCATTTTTTCGTGAAGTTTAATGCTGCCATTATTTTCAGGAAATATCCCTGACTGCAATGTCCAAAGGCCGCTTTCTTCACTTTGCGTAATTAGAGCTTGCATTAATTTAGAACCTACGCCTTTTCCTTGGGCATGTGTTGATATGTATATGCTTACTTCTGCAACGCCACTATACACCGCTCTTTTTGATACAGGAGAAAGTGCTGCCCACCCCATACATTTATCGCCTAAAAAAGCAACTAGTCTGCACTTTTCAAGATGATTAGTAGACCAAGCTTCATAAGTTGGTGTTTGCTGTTCAAAAGTAGCATAGCCCGTGGATATCCCTTCAGAATATATTTTAGAAACGGATGGCCAATCTTCAGGTAACATGGCTCTTAGTTCTATTTCAATCATTTTCTGAGGGTGCAGATTTTGTTTTATAGACCTTTAAACCAATCTTGAAAATACTCACCTACTACAACAGTAAGATTCATTTTGTTGCTGGCTGCATTTATTAAGCTCATTATAATCAATACAAGTCCTATTACGGCGGCAAAACAACCTACAATAGGTATGATACCCAAAACAATGGTCAGTAGCCAAATTCCGAGTGTTTGACGAATATAGAAGCTCCCAAACTCAGTTCTGTTCTGAGAGTTCATTATAAGTGCTACAACCCACCCTATAATAGTAAGGTGAGCTATAATGGCCACAATTTTACCGTTGTCCGGACTATTGGGGTCAAAAGTTTTCTTTACCTCTTCTTTAAAATCATCTGCCGCTTTCTTGGCATCATCTGCAAAGTCTTTTCCAAAATCTTTATTCTCGTCTGCCATTGTATTGGTTTTGTTGATTATAAAATTTTAAGTGTAACTAGTTTATTCGAAAATAAAAAGGTAATGTATACTGGTTCACATAACTAATTTGTTCCTTGAAACTTATAGGCGAATTTTATTGCTAAATATGTTGGTCAATCAAGATGGGATTACCGTCCGGGTCCTTCAGTATAATATTTGCAGGTCCGCTAGATTTTTCATCTGCTTCTAGGTCTAGTTCAACATCTTTGTTCTTAAGTTGCTTTTGAATTTCCCGAATATCCATAAAAGAATCAAGAGCTTCAGCGTTGGAATTCCAACCTGGATTAAAAGTTAAGATATTCTGGTCGAACATTTCTTGAAAAAGGCCAATAGTAGCATTGCCGTTTTTCATGATTAACCAATTTTGAGAAATATCTCCTCCAAAAACAGAGAAGCCAAGAGTTTTGTAAAATTGTTTGGAAGCCTGAATGTTCTTGACATTCAGGCTTACTGAAAAGTTTCCTAATTGCATCGTTTTTGATTTTAGATGAATAAACTATACGCCTCATAATCCGATGGGGGAGGTATATGCAATTTGGACTATGGTCTTCTAAGTTAGCAAAATTTTGCCTTTACCTTATCTACTACAGTTTGAGCCAGTTTTTCAAGACTTTCTATCGTCCAACCAGCTACGTGAGGTGTAAGCAATACATTTTCTGCTTGAATCAGGTATTGAAAAGCTTCCGGCATTTTACTCAAGTCCGGAGTGCCACTAGCACTAATACCAAACATATTTTCAAAAGAGGCTTTTTCATATTCAAGTACATCTAGGCCAGCGCCTAAAACTTTACCTAATTTTAATCCCGACACTAAATCATCGCTGATAACAGCCTTGCCTCTTGCTGTGTTCAATATCCAAAAAGGGTTGTGAAACTTTTCTATAAACTCAGTGTTCACCATGCCAATAGTAAGTTCGGTTTGGGGAACATGTAGGCTTAGAACATCCGTACGTTGGTGCAGTTCCATAATGCCTACTTGGCGTGCATTTTCATCGCCTACACCACCTTGAATGTCATAACAGATAACTTCTACATCAAAACCACGGAGTTTTTTGGCAAAGGCTTTACCCATATTGCCATAACCAACAATGCCAACGGTTTTGCCATCTAATTCAATGCCACGGTTACCTTCGCGGTCCCATTTTCCCGTGCGAACTTCCCTATCGGCTTTTTGTAGTTTGTTGAAGAGTGATAGTAGCATGCCCAAAGTATGCTCTCCAACGGCATTTCTATTGCCTTCTGGAGCGGCGGCCAAGAATATATCATTGGCTTCGGCATGAAGAACATCAATATTTTCTAATCCAGCACCTAGTCTTCCTATAAATTTTAGTTTGGAAGCCTTGTTTAAAAATTCACTGTCAATGCTAAAACGGCTACGAATAATAAGTCCGTCGTATTCATGAATTTTAGCTTCAATTTCCGCTTTAGAAGAAGTGTAGTCCTCATCGTTCTGAAAACCTAATTCATTAAACTGTTCTATTAGTAGCGGATGGTTAACATCCACATGTAAAATTTTCATTTTTCCTTCCATAGTTCTTCTGGCGTTTTGCCTCTTTTCAAATTGTCAATATAGGTAGTATTCTTACGTTGGTAAGAAGCTTATATGTCGAAAAGGTTGTTGGTTCAGTTAAGGTGATTGTCTTTGATTAGAATGAAAATTTATATTTCATTATCTATTGAATAGTCACCAATGATGCTAAAGTAAATGTTTTGCGCTAGATGCCCAAGATAACCTTAGCAATCGAGAAATAAATAAGAATACCGAATATGTCATTACTAGTTGTAATAAAGGGCCCTGTAGCAATTGCAGGGTCAATACCACGTTTGTGTAAAAACAAGGGAATAAAAGTGCCAATGAAGCCGGCTACCAAAATAACGGCAATCAAAGACAAGCAAATAGATAATGAGGTAAGAAAATCACCTTTCCAGAGCCAAGTAAATATAAGTAAAATGGCTGCTAAGATAGAACCGTTGAGCAATGCTAGTAACATTTCTTTTATTAAACGATTCCCTACACTACCTTTTAAATCGTCATTGGCAAGGCCCTGAACGATAATGGCGCTAGATTGTACGCCTACGTTACCTGCCATAGCGGCAATTAACGGGGTAAAGAAGAACAATACGGCGTGTTGCTTTATCATTTCTTCAAACCCACCCATGATACCTGCTGCTCCAATACCACCTACTAGGCCTAAAAATAACCATGGAAGGCGCGCTCGGGTAAGGTCCCAAATGCTATCATCTGCTTCAACATCTTGCGAAATACCAGCTGCCATTTGATAATCTTTCTCCGCTTCCTCACGAATAACGTCTACAATATCATCAATAGTAATACGGCCAACCAAACGGCCAATTTCATCAACTACAGGAATGGCCTCTAAATCATATTTTGACATGATTTTAGCTACTTCCTCAGGTTTTTCGTTGACGTTTACATAATCAACTTTTGGTATATAAACTTCGCTAATATGGGTGCGCGTAGAGGTTGTCAGTAAATCTTTTAGAGACAGACGACCTTTTAATTTGTCATTATCATCTACTACGTAAATAGAGTGTACTCTAGTAACATTTTCTGCCTGGGCGCGCATTTCTTTTACGCATTTAAGTACATCCCAGTTTTCTCTAACCTTTACTAATTCTTTTGCCATAAGACCACCGGCAGAATTCTCATCATACCGCAAAAGGTCTACAATATGTTTGGCGTGATCACGATCTTCAAGTTCAGAAATAACCTCTTGGATAATTTCATTGGGAAGTTCTCCAATAATATCTGCGGCATCATCCGTATCTAGCTCGTCTAGTTCTTCCGCAATCTCTTTGGCAGATAGATTGTTTAAAATAGATTCACGCACATCTTCATCAAGTTCCGTAAGAACGTCAGAAGTTTTGTCGCTTTCAAGAAGCTTAATAATGTAGGTGGCTTCTTCTTCATTTAGCTCATCAATGATATCGGCAATATCAGCGTAATGAATATCATCCATAAGGTTTACCAAATTGGCATCCCCTCGGGATTCAATAAGCTGTTCTATTTCAGCTAGAAGTTCATCTGTGAGTTTAAACGGTGTCATTTTATGCTATCATATAAAACGGTTATGACGAAACTGCGGCAAAGCTAAAGAA
The DNA here is from genome assembly GCF_018603515.1 of Zobellia barbeyronii. GTDB lineage: Bacteria > Bacteroidota > Bacteroidia > Flavobacteriales > Flavobacteriaceae > Zobellia > Zobellia barbeyronii. Next base: position 432,516 of record NZ_JACATN010000001.1, on the reverse strand, counting down.
AAACGCTTAAAGCTTTGTGCTCTTTACGATTTCTTAGCATGCTTTATTCATAAAATCTACTTTACTGGATGGTGTAGGTGGTTTTGGTAGAAATTTTTAGCCCAAATCTGATGCTATTTTTTTAGTCAATTCAATAAAATCAGCTACACTAAGTTGTTCTGGACGTTTATTAAAAATGATTTCTTCTCTAAGTTCCGGTGAAAGTTCAAATGTTTTTAAGCTGTTACGGATGGTCTTTCTACGTTGGTTGAAAGCAGCTTTTACAACTCTGAAGAATAATTTTTCATCGCAGTCTAGTGTAAACTCTTTTTTACGAACCAAGCGTAGTACGCCAGATTGTACTTTTGGTGGTGGGTCAAATACTTCGGGAGACACTGTAAATAGGTATTCTGCGTCATAATAGGCTTGAACTAATACCGATAAAATACCGTACGTTTTATTTCCTTCTCCTTCACAAATACGTTTGGCTACCTCCATTTGGAACATACCTGAAAACTCGGGTACTTGTTCCTTTATTTCCAACATTTTGAAAACAATTTGGGTAGATATATTGTATGGAAAGTTCCCGGTTATAGCAAATTGCTCATCACCAAAAAGAGTGGATATGTCATATTTTAAAAAATCTCCTTCTATTACCTGAAGGGTGCTTTTGCCCGACATCACTTCTGCGTGTTCTAGGGGAAAATTGTTGTTGAGGTAAACTATGGAGTCCGTATCAAGATCCATAGCTACGAGTTTCATGTCTTGTTTAAGTAGGTATTTTGTAAGCACACCGGTACCAGGGCCTATTTCTACAACATTTCTGTAACCATCTAAAGAAAGGGTATTTGCAATTTTTTCAGCAATCTCCTCATCTTTTAAAAAGTGCTGTCCTAGATGCTTTTTGGCTTTTACAGGACTATTTTCTTTCCAAGGTCTTGCAAATTTATTATCGTAGCTTTTCTTCTTTTTCTTGACCATATATTTCTTTTAAGCCTTTACATAAACCCAAGCGCTTTTGCCTGATTTTAAAACGACTTTTATTTTCTTGTATGCTTCACCTTCGTACAAATCTACTTTTAAAAACTCATTATCTTGCAGTTCGTAGACAATGCCTTCAATTTTACTTTCCTTATTAATGGCTTTTTCAATAACGAGGTATCTACCCATTATTTTTTCTAAGGAAATATAATATCCATTTAGAACATCTTGAATTCCAACCAACGTGCGTCCAAAAACTTATTTTTGGATAGAAAGGTCTTGAAGGGTGCCGTACGTAAAAAGATAGTGCATCTTGTTTAATGCTCGCTTATAATTTCCATTTCTGTTCTGAAGGATACAAATTTATTCGGAAACCGTTGGTGAGCATCTTCCCGTAATCTTGGTGCGTCTTCCGCATAATAGCTTTCTAGGATCTCTTTGCTTAAAGTTGTGAACTGCACCGAATAACTTACGCCGCCCATATCTTCTTCTACTAAGATTTTGCTCATTTTGGCATTCAAGAATTTTCCAGTTGCAAGTATGTCTGGAATATGAACTTCACGCATCCATACCAGCCATTGATCATGAGCGGATTCTTCAATATTTGTTGTTACGTTGTATATGTACATGTAAGTAGTTTTATGGTTCAATCTAATTAATTCAAGGCATCACCTCGTAAAATTCTAAAATTCTTTCGGGCCTGAGGAAAATAATAACTGTCTTGATAATTGTAAATTATTTTCTCGTAGTGAGACTTGGCTTTTTCGGGCTGGTTCATTTTGTTTCTATAGAGCTCGGCGAGTGCAAAATGAGCATCATCAGCCAATATTCCATTGGCATAAAACTCAGTTATTTTTTGATAGTTGTATTCTGCAGCTTCGTAATCATTGGAGAGTTCTAAAAGCTGACCTTGTTTTAAGAGGGCCTCGTCTTCTATTTTTTCGCCTTTATGATTTTGAAGAATATCATCAAGTTCTGTTATGGACTCTTTTGTTTTATTTTGATAGGCAAGAAGGTCTGCTCTGGCGTACTTTTTTAGTGCTGTCTGGGTAGAATCTTCTAATGAATTGTCTGATATCAATAAGCTTAATTGCATAGCGTCATTGGCAATAAGCTGGGAGGTTGAGCTACGCAAAACTTTTAATTGGGTGAGCGCCCAATCAAAATCGCCTTTGTAAAAACTGGTCTGCGCTACTTTATACCGTGCATTTTGCCCTAGGACATCATTTTTTAAATTTTGCTGTATCTGGGAGAAATAGATGAGTGCTTCATTGAACCGTTTATCATAGACTAAAATGTCTCCTAATGCCAATTTTACAAAAGCTTTGCCGCGTTCATTCAACGGAAGTTCTAAGCTTTGCTTTAAAATTTGAATGGCCTTTTCAGGATTTTCTTTTTTAAACGTTAAGAAATTGGAGTACGCCACTTGCAACTGCAATGTTTGTGACTTGAATCCATGAATATCAATGAGTCCTTCAAATTGCTTTTGTACCTCCTCCAAGTCTTTTTCCGTAGGATCCAAAAGCTGAATATCTATTAGGTTCAATTGAGCATTTAGCTTAGTTACCAGATCACCACTATTGTCTGCTATGTATTGATAAATATCTTGAGCAGTTTCGGGCTCTTTTTCAACAAAAGCTAAATTCCCAAGTGTGTTCAGCCGTTGTGTATTGGCTCCGTCCACACGCTTGTAGATAGCTTTTTCTTGTCTAAAAGCACTGCCGTATTGTTTCTGTTGTACAAAGAGCCAACTTAAAAGTTCGTTCCAAAGAATTTCGGGATTCTTTTGTGCATTTTGTAATAGTATTTTTTTTAGTTTGATGTTATTCTCGTTCTCTGGATCGGCAGTAATGAACTCATCAATATTCCGGAGTACTTTAGATTTTGATGTTTTGCCTTCGCTAATAAGAGTCAAATATGAAACATACATCTTCTTAATATCACCTTGCTCCCCATAAATTCGGGCCATTTGGTAATTAAAATCTAGTTGAGGATTCAGTTTCATTGCTTTAGTGTAAGCTGTTAAAGCTTCGTCTAATAAGGCATAATTTTGAAAACGAGAACCAATACCATATCCATAATTAGGATTTTTTTCGATTTGAGAAATCGCTTTTTGGTAATATTCTTGTGCTTTTTCTAGTTGGTTCTGTAACCTGTAATTATATCCCATTTCTATGAGAAGTGTAGGATAAACGTTGGTATCCTTAATTTTTTCCAGCAGTAAATTTTCTGCATCTGTATAACGCTCCAATTGCTGATAAGTAGCTGTGAGGGCTTCTGTATAATCTGTTCTACGAGGATTTTTTTCAACTAATTTTTCATAGTAAACTACGGCTTTTTCAAAATCGCCGTCGTTGAAGTACTGTTTTGCCAAGAAGTCGTCCTGGGCCACAGTGGAAAATGTAATTAGAAGAATGGCGATATTAAGGAGAACCTTCATACTTGAAATTTAACAAATTTACGCCAGCCCCCGAAAAGAATCTGTTAAGGGATAGATAATTTGGGTGCGCAACCCTTTAGTTAAAGTTGTGAAATCGTAAATAGAGAGCCATGTAGGGTTATAACGAAAACGGCCAGAGCACTTCTGCTTCCGGCCGATTATATTCTCTATTTCTCTAATTTAATCTATGCGGTCAAATCCACAATAAGGCCTCAATACCTCGGGAATCTCAATACCATCGGCAGTTTGGTAATTTTCTAAAATCCCTGCTAAAACTCGCGGTAAAGCTAAAGAGCTTCCGTTTAGCGTGTGTGCCAATTGACTTTTTCCGTTTTCATCTTTGTAGCGGAGTTTTAATCTGTTGGCTTGGTATGTTTCAAAATTTGATACAGAACTTATTTCCAACCAACGGTCTTGTGCCGTAGAAAACACTTCAAAATCAAAAGTGATTGCTGCAGTAAAACCTAAGTCGCCTCCACAAAGCCTAAGAATACGGTAAGGCAATTTTAGCTCTCTAAGGATGTTTTTTACGTGTTCTACCATCCCATCTAAAGCTTTGTATGAATTAGCAGGGTTTTCCACACGTACTATTTCAACTTTATCAAACTGGTGCAGACGGTTTAGGCCACGTACATGTGCTCCATAGCTACCAGCTTCTCTTCTAAAACAAGGTGTGTAGGCGGTGTAGCGAATAGGGAAATCACTTTCGGTAACTATTACGTCACGAAAAATGTTGGTTACAGGTACTTCTGCCGTAGGGATGAGATATAAATCGTCTTCGCCTACGTGGTACATTTGCCCTTCTTTGTCAGGCAATTGACCTGTTCCAAAACCAGACGCTTCATTTACCAAATGCGGAACTTGTATTTCTGTATAACCGGCTTCTGTGTTTTTATCCAAAAAATAAGAAATTAGGGCACGTTGCAAACGAGCACCTTTTCCCTTATAAACAGGAAAACCGGCACCGGCAATCTTTACGCCTAATTCAAAATCTATGATGTCGTATTTTTTTGCCAACTCCCAGTGGGGAAGGGCGTCTGTAATTAAAGTAGGGATTTCACCTTCTTTAAATATTTCTTCATTATCCTCATCAGTGTTACCTGCAGGTACCGATTCGTGCGGTACGTTAGGTATCTGGTAAAGTGCTTTTTGCAGGTCTTCAGAAATAGTGTTGAGCTCTTCGCCTAGCTTTTTGGAATCTTCTTTTAAAGTTCCGGTTTTCTCTTTGAGTACATTGGCTTCTTGAGCTTTTCCACTTTTATAGAGCATTCCTATTTCTTTGGAAAGCTTATTGCTTTCCGCTAAGATTTCGTCCAAGGAAGTTTGGGTTGAACGCCTTTTTTCATCCAATTCCAATACTTCATTAATTAAGGGTGCGGCATCTATATTTCGCTTTTTTAGTGCGTTTATGATGTCGTCTTTTTTGTCTCGAACGACCTGTAGCTGTAACATTGCTCTTAAATTTAGTCTGCAAATTTAAACTAATGATTAAAAACCAATACATTTACTGCCGTTATAATCTTATTATTTTATGGTTTTTGAACATTTTGCACTGAACGTTACGGATATAAAGAAAAGAGTAGACTGGTTTGTGACTCATTTGGGTCTTAAAGTAGTAGTTGCCAAAGAAAAGGCGCCTTTCATGACTTTTTTGGCAGATTCTACGGGTAGGGTAATAATTGAGTTGTATCAAAAAGAGGAAGAGCCTTTAAATAATTTTAAAGAACGCCAGCCTTCAACTTTTCACCTTGCTTTTGTTTCTGATCATGCTGAGGCCGATAAACAAAGACTTATGGCTGAAGGGGCTACTTTTGTGGAAGAGGTGATACGAGAAGGTGGCACACATTTAGTGATGCTTCGCGACCCATGGGGAATGCCACTGCAACTCTGTGAACGACCAATAAAATTTTAAGGATTTTTTTCTTCTGTAGGGGAAGGGAATATCCATTCATTATGCCAAAAGTAATTCCATTTAGCACTGGCTAAATCTACTTTTGGGTCTATAAATGGGCGATATGGTTTTCCGTTTATACTCACTTTAGAGTTTTGGGCATATACCTCTATATGTTCTCCTTTTTCAGCATATTCCTTTTTTAACCTTTGTGCAAATTGCCAAATAAAATCTGGGTAACCTGCTATTCTCCTTCGTTGCTTTCCAGACAGGTAGTCCTCGGTTTTAATTATAGTCGTTTTTCCATTTTCTGTATTCACTACCTGGAATTTTAGTTTTCCCGTACGGCTACGTAACATCATGCGCCAACTAAGTCTGTGGCCTTCTTCCGTCCATAAAACATCATCTTTAATAAAATGATGCCTGATTGGTAAACTAAGTTGTATTAGAAAATAGATGCCTCCTAAAACGTAAAAAAGATTTTTGTATGATGGAAGTTCCACCTTTTGTAAAATGAAGGGCTTCTTCTTTTTGAAAAAGATATTACGGATAGTTTCGGGTTCAAAAAAGAATACGGTGAATGCCAATGATAAATAAGGAAATATCCCAATTTGAAAAACAATGGAGTTGAACAGGTGAAAGAATATCGATGCAAAAAAAGCAATTTTCCGAGTGGGTTTCCAGAGTAGGGCAGGTACAATCAATAAGTCAAACAGGATACCGGATATACTTATAATTTTATGAATAAATGGCTCTTGTAAAAGATCTCCAATAATAGGGTAACCAGCTTTGCTGAGCATAAGAATACGAATAATACCTAAGTCAAACCAATCTCCATAGAGCTTTGCAATGGATGCGTAGGTATAAACAATAAGAAGCTGAAAAATTATAATCCATTTTACATAAGCGAACATATTGTCGCTTTTTAAACTTGGATTGCTCTTTACATCTAAAGAGTGGCTTCTTTGTGCGGGTAAAAAGCACATGATAAGTGAAATAAGTACTAGAAGGTAGTAGTGATTGTTGTATGATGTTTTTTGCATTAGGTACACACCTGTCCACATTAAAGTGAATGAAATTATAGCAAAGCGGTATTTGTACCCAAGAGCTATAAGTAATCCTAGCGTACCCATTACAAAGAAATAATAATACATACCAAAACCTGGTAATGGCTGCAGCCAATCAAAACCAATGAAATTGAAAGTAAACTTGGGTTCAACGAGTGTTCTTCTGACCCATCCGGTCAAAATGGCGCCATAGCATTCTAGGGAAACAAGGATGCCAAAAAAAATACGGAAAATAATCAGTTGTGAATTATCGATTTTCGAAAAGAGAAAACGATTCAGCATTTATTCTGAGATTAGAGCGAGCGAGGTTTGTTTGTCTTTTTCTAACTGTTTTTTTAGTGCCTCTACAGATTCAAATTTATGCTCGTCGCGTATGCGGTGCAGGATGTCTATCTGTAGTTCTTGACCATAAAGGTCTTGGTTAAAATCAAAAAAGTTGATTTCAATGGTTTTTTCTTTTCCGGCAACGGTAGGGTTATAGCCAATATTCATCATGCCGTAAACAGTTTTTCCTGATAACTTACTTTTAACAACGTACACACCGTTTTTAGGAATCAACTTATAGGACTCCGCAATATGTAGGTTTGCTGTAGGAAAACCAATCTGTCTGCCTAGACCTTTTCCTTTTTGAATAGTGCCTGTAAGCATGTAATTATAACCGAGGTAAGCATTTGCTGTGGTAATATCACCTTCTTGAAGTGCTTTACGGATTTTGGTAGAACTGACTGATACTTCGTTTATTTCTTGAGCAGATATTTCTTCGACTTCAAAATTGAAGGTGCTGCCAAAGGTCCTTAGGTCTGTAATGTTGGCATTCCGGTTTCTACCAAAACGATGGTCATAGCCAATGATTATTTTTTTTGTATGCAACTGGTTCACTAAGTTGTCCCTAACGAATTCAGTGGCTGAAAGTCGAGAAAATTCTTGCGTAAAAGGGTGAATGATTAATTGGTCTAATCCTAAACTTTCTAGAATTTTTGTCTTTTCTTCAATGGTATTGAGCATTTTTATGTCCGCATCTTTTTGCAAAACCATACGCGGATGTGGAAAAAAGGTCAATACAGTAGATTTGAGATTTAGAGAAGTGGCATTATTAATCAAATGCTCCAGTATTTTGCGATGACCAATGTGAACACCATCAAAAGTGCCTATGGTAATGGCAGTCGGATGCCGTTTATCGTATTTGGAAATGCTTTGGACTGTTACCACCTGTTAAAAATAATAAAAAGACTTATATTTGATTTTTGTTTCTAAACCCCCTTGATGGTTACAAAATTACGTCTTGTTTTTTCAATTACCATAGCATTTCTTTCCTTTTACGCCTCGGCACAGAGTGAATACTGGGAAAGTTCTTCTATGAATAAATCTTCTTACAAGAGAGTTTCGCAGGAATTGAACACACAAGGCGGAAAAGTTTTTGCCTTACAGGAAAAACTTTTTAAGGAAGATTTAAAATCCTCTTCTACTTCTAAAAGTACTTCAAAAATTGTCTATTTTCCAAATTCAAGTGGAAAAATGGTCGCATATAGCGTGAAAGAAACTCCTGTTTTGTCTGAAGCTCTTTCAAAAAAATACCCTGAAATAAAATCTTTTTCTGGTCAAGCTGTAAATAATAGACAAAATCGTATAAGATTTAGTATTTCCCAGAAAGATGTGCAGGCCATGATTGTGTCTGCTGAGAAAAGTGAAAGTAGTTTTATAGAAAAGGTAGATAACGATAAGTATATCGTGTATTCCAGAAGTGCTAAAACTGAAGATGAGCTAGATTTTATTTGTAGCACTCAAGACAAGGTGTTATCTGCTGGAGCTAATTTAACTGCAAAACCTTCTGATGGTCGCGTGCTTAGAAAATATAGGTTGGCTGTTTCTGCAACTGCGGAATATACTGCTTACCATGGTGGTACTGTAGCTGATGCGTTAGCGGGAATCAATGCTACAATAACTAGGATAAATGAAGTTTTTGAAACTGATTTAGCCGTTCGTTTGGAACTAGTGGCCGGTACCGATAAAATTATTTATACCAATGCGGCTACAGATCCATATAAATCTTCAGGTTCATCTACAAGTACAGTGAGTTTAAGTACGTTGGGCGAGCAGGCTCAAGCAGCAATGACAAGCGAAATAGGAGAAGCCAATTATGATATTGGCCATGTTTTTCATGAAGGAGAGAATGGCGGTAACGCGGGCTTTATAGGTGCTATTTGTGTGACCAATAGAAAGGGGAGCGCTTATTCTTCCAGTAAAGTTCCAAAGGGAGATAAGTTCGATTTAGATTTTGTGGCACATGAGATGGGGCATCAGTTAGGTGCAAATCATACATGGTCTCATGAGTTTGAAGGTACTTTGGTTCAGGTAGAACCCGGTAGCGGGTCTACTATTATGGGCTACGCAGGTATCACAGATGTAAATGATGTGGCTGCTAGAGGAGATGATTATTTTCATTATATCAGTATAAAACAAATTATAGAAAACTTAGAGAATAAGACTTGTGGGGACGTAATAAGTATTGCTAATAACCCACCAGTAGTTACTGATTTAGAAGATTACGTCATTCCAAAATCTACTGCTTTTGTGTTGGATGGTACTGCTACGGACCCTGATGTGGGAGATGTTTTGACCTATACTTGGGAGCAGATAGATAATGGTGTTGTTACTCAGGCCTCTTTTGGTCCTAATAATGCTAGCGGTGCAAATTTCCGATCCAGGCTACCAAGTTTAGCTCCAATAAGATATTTTCCAATGCTTTCACAAGTGGTTAAGGGTAATCTAACCCAGACCTATCCTACCAGAGGTTCAGCTTGGGAAACCGTGTCAGATGTTGAAAGAGAAATGAATTTTGCTTTCTCAGTACGGGACAATGCACCAGGAGGAGGACAAGTAGTGTCGGAACTAACGAATATTGCTGTTGTAAATAGTGCAGGTCCTTTTCAGGTTACCTCACAAGCAGCTGCTGAAACTTATGTTGCCGGAGAAGTGTTACAAGTAGATTGGGATGTTGCAGGTACCGATATATTACCTATTGCAACTAAAAGTGTAGATATTATGCTTTCTGTTGATGGAGGGGTTACGTTTACAGTTCCTTTAGCTATGGGAGTAGTGAATGATGGGTCTCATAAAGTTGTGGTTCCAGGCGTTTCTGCCGAGAAAGCGCGCATTATGGTTAAAGCATCAGATAATATCTATTATGCGGTAAATTCAACAGACTTTAGTATTGAAGCTTCACAATTTGTAATGAATTTTTCAGAGCTAGAATTTGAAGCATGTCATTTTGATGACCTTATTATTCCTTTTATGTACGAAACCTATTTAGGTTTTGATGAAGAGGTTGTTTTTACCGTGACAGATGCACCGGAAAATTTGGGAGTTACTTTTACGCCAGATACGGTATCTGTGGATGGAACAAGAGTGGATATGTTGTTGGAGAATACGGAAAATGTTCTAGAAGGTGCTTATTCATTAACAGTTATGGCAGTTTCGGCAAGCGTGTCTAAGGAGGTTGCCATAGATATAAAAATATATGATACCGATTTCCCAGCGGTTGCGTTGATAGCGCCGGCGGATAATTTAGTTGATGCAGCAACAACGGAGCTTTTGGAATGGGAAGACGATGTTTCTTATACTTCTTATGAAGTACATATTGCTACTGATGATGCTTTTGCCAATTTAGTGGAATTAGTTACGGTTACTACAAATAGTTACGTGCCTACTGAACTGGATAACCAGTCAGACTATTACTGGCGTGTGAAACCTCTAAACGTATGTGGAGAAGGCGAATTTAGTGTTGTCCGGAAGTTTTCTACAATCCAAGTAGATTGTACTAATAAGCGAGCTCGAGACCTTCCTTTGGAAATTAGCGCAATAGAAAGAGCTACGGTAATTTCAAAAATAACCTTCTTTGAAGATTTGAAGGTAGACGATATTAATGTGAAATTAAATATTGATCATGAGTATCTAGAAGATTTGGTAATTACTCTTACATCGCCCAATAATACGGTAGTTCCGCTAATTTCTAGTTCATGTGGAAACCTTAAAAATATAGATGCAACTTTTGACGATGATGCCGCCAATTTTACGTGTGGAGCAACAGCTACCACAGCAATAAGTGGAACTGTAAAGCCACTTGGTTCGCTAAGCTCGTTTAACGGAGAGTCTGTACTGGGTGAATGGACTTTAACCGTTATTGATAATGCAGCTAGGGATGGTGGTATTATAAACGGGTTCTCTTTGGATATTTGTGTAGAAGGTGAATTTAGACCAGATGTTGATAATGATGGTGTTTTTGATGATGGTGATGACCAATGTCTTAATACCCCTGAGGGTGCCGAGGTAGATTCATCCGGTTGTGAGGTATACCGCTTTGCTCCTGATAATTTTGAGATTACTGTACAGAGTGAATCTTGTAGGAACAATGATGATGGTGTCATAACTATAAGTACTTTGTTGCCTTTGGATTATTCAATCTCTATATCTGGGAATAATACGGATGTTACCAATACATTTACTAATGTTTTCTCTCTTTCAAGTTTAACCTCGGGAGTATATACTTTGTGTGTAAATGCTTCTGGCGCCGATGCTGATTATGAAGAATTCTGTGCGCAAGTAATCGTATCTCAGCCTGATCCATTGGGCGTTACTTCGTCTATTTCTCCAGATGGAAAACAAATTATTCTTTCTATGGAGGGCGCAGATGCGTATACAGTAGAACTAAATGGGAAAACCGTACTTACAGATAAGTCGGAGATAACGTTAGATCTTCAGTCAGGAGGTAATACGTTACGTGTGTCTACTGGGCTTTCGTGCCAAGGAATTCATGAAGATAGTTTCTTTGTGGGTAGTGATCCAATAGTTTTTCCTAATCCATTTGATTCCAATACAAGGCTTGTGTTAGGTGCATCTACCGAAAAAGTGAGAATTGATATCTTTAGTATAAGTGGAGCTTTGGTGAAAACGGAAGAGGGTACGCCTAGAAGCGGGGGAATAGATTTAGATTTTACGTCATTACATTCAGGTATTTATATTGTGAAAGTTAAAGGGGAAACCATTGAAGGAACGGTTAAAGTAATAAAACGATGAGAATACTAACTTTTATAGTATTGAGTTTGGTGCTCTTTTCGGGTTGTAAAAAAGACTCGTCAAATACGCCAGGAAAGGTGAGTTTGGTGGCTCCTGCTAAAAATTCGGAATGCACGCCGGTTCAAAGTGATGGAGATAATAGTAGCATTGTTCGGTTTAATTGGAATGCTGCAGACCATACCGAAGTTTATGAGCTACAGGTTACCAATTTAAATACAGGAACGGTTCAGTATAGAAATACGTCTAGTACGGTAGAAACGTTGTCATTAACCAAAGGCACGCCGTTTTCATGGGTAGTGGTATCTGAAAATTCAGAAACAACAGCCTCTGTTAGTAGCGATTCTTGGTTGTTCTATAATCCGGGATCCGAAATTACTCATGTACCTTTTCCTGCAGAATTATCTTTTCCGGTACAGGGTTCCACAGCTTTTAGAGACGTAAATAACGAAATAAGTTTAAAGTGGGTTGGTAAGGATTTAGATAATGATATAGAAAGTTATGGGATATATCTTTCTAATGAAAATCCGCCTACAACATTATTGAAAACTACAGATGCAGGGGTAAGCGAGCTAATAGTGGAAGTGGCTGCTGATGAGGTTTACTTTTGGAAAGTAGTAACTACTGATGAGGAAGGGAATGTCTCTACTAGTACAGTTTCAGAATTTAAGACCCGTTAAATTCGTTCATCGTTAGTGCAACACCGGCCAAAACAAAAGATTGAACCAGTTCAGTAGTTTTCTCAAAACGCTCTTTTAATGCATCTTTTTCAGTTTCACTCCATTTACCTAGTACATATTCAACCTGTCTCCCTTTACCAAAGTCAGCTCCTACGCCAAATCTAAGTCGGTTGTAATTTGTGGTCTGTAGAACGTTCTGAATGTCTTTAAGACCATTATGGCCTCCATTGCTTCCTTTTGTTTTTAAACGTAGTGATCCAAATTCCAAGTTAATGTCATCTGTAATTACTAGAACGTTTTCTAAAGGAATATTCTCTTTATCCATCCAATACTTTAATGCCTTGCCACTAAGGTTCATATAAGTAGACGGTTTTAGGCAAAGTACACTTCGGCCTTTAATTTTGAATGTACCTACATCACCTAATTTAACAGTCTCAAAAGAAAAATCTAATGCTTTCGCTAGGGCATCTAAAACTTTGAATCCAATATTATGGCGAGTCTCTGAATACTCACTACCTATGTTTCCTAGACCAATGATTAGGTATTTTTTCATGTTATCTGTTTCTTCTAGAACACTTTTGCTCTTGTTGAAAATTGATTTTAGAAATTGTAACATAATGCGTCGTTTTTAGAATGTTTGTGTTCTTGCGCACGATTATGTTTTAAAGTAAATGCAAGCCGCAATTTAAAGTTATAAAAATACAAAAGCGCCCTAAATTAGGGCGCTTTTTATAAAACTTCAATAGAAATTTATTCTTGGCTTTCTGCACCTTCAGTAGCTGCACCTTCAGTAGCTTCTGCACCTTCTGCACCTTCACCTTCTTCGTCTTCATCAACGACCACTGCTGTACGCTGAGTTTTAACTTGAACAACAACGGTTGTGTCAGGGTGTAAGATTGTGAATTCATCTTTCAATAAAGATTCAACAGTAATGTTGTCAGCAATTTTTAATTTTGATATATCAACATCAAAATAATCTGGCAAATTGTCTGGAAGTGCTTTAATGGCAAGTTTTCTCTTTCTGAAAAGTAAACGACCACCGGCTTTAACACCAGGAGCATTACCTTCTAAACGAACAGGAATGTTCATTGTAACTTCTTTGTCATCAAAAAGTTGATAGAAATCGATATGCAAAATTTTGTCAGTCACTGGGTGAAACTGAATGTCTTGCATAATCGCTCTTACCTTACCATGACCTAAGTCAACCTCTACGGTGTGTGCGGCTGGGGTGTAAACTAAATCTCTGAACGCTAACTCTTCTGCTGAAAAGTGTAATGGTTTCTCCCCTCCGTATACAACGCAAGGAACCTGTCCAGCATTACGTAGGGCTTTAGTTGCCTTTTTGCCCACGCTTTCTCTTTCTGATCCTTTAATTTTAATTGACTTCATTATATGATTTAAAAAATTAATACTCTTAACTGATGTAGCCTATTTACGGGCGGCTACATTAAAAATTTTGATGCAATAGAAGTATTATGGTGTACTCTGTGCATTACGTCTGCAAAAAGCTCTGCACAGCTCAATACTTTTACTTTGTTTGAATCTCTCTTGGAAGGAATAGAATCTGTAACAATCAATTCCAACAATTGTGATTTTTCTATTTTCTCGTAAGCGTCACCGGATAAAAGGGCGTGTGTTGTAATGGCCCTTACACTCAATGCACCTCTTTCCATCATTAAATCGGCAGCTTTTGTCAATGTTCCAGCGGTATCTACCATGTCATCTACTAAGACCACATTTTTACCCTGTACATCGCCAATTAACTCCATATGCGATATTATGTTTGCCTTTGCCCGCTGTTTGTAGCAGATAACCACATCGCATCCTAATGCTTTTGAATAGGCATAGGCTCTTTTAGAACCACCCATATCAGGTGATGCAATGGTAAGATTATCTAAATTTAATTTCTTTAGATAAGGCAAGAACATGGTAGATGCGAACAAATGATCCACAGGTTTTTCGAAAAAACCTTGAATCTGATCTGCATGCAAATCCATTGTAATTATTCTAGTTGCACCAGCCGCTTCAAGCATTTTTGCAATTAGCTTTGCTGCAATTGGTACTCTAGGTTTATCTTTTCTATCTTGTCTAGCCCAGCCAAAATAAGGCATTACGGCCGTTATATGCCTTGCAGATGCGCGTTTGGCTGCATCTAGCATCAACAACATTTCCATTAAATGTTCTGAACTTGGGTTCGTAGAACCTATGATAAAAATACGAGCTCCACGTACTGATTCTTCAAACGATGGTTGGAATTCACCATCACTGTATCTAGAGAAGAGTACGTTGCCTAATTCGGCGCCGTAAAATTTGGCAATCTTTTTTGCCAACTCAGTACTCTGGGTACAGGCGAAAATTTTAGGTTCGGGAACTTGGTAAGCCATGGGTAACGTATTGTTAATTAGTTTATTGACAAGTCGTTTTGTTAGCGAGGTGCAAATTTAGAAATTTATTTGTGTTGCTAAAGGATAAATGTTGTTATTTTTTGTGTTTGGAACAAAAAAAATTTTACTTTTGCAGTCGAAATTAATGCTCGAGTGGCGGAACTGGTAGACGCGCTGGATTCAAAATCCAGTTCCTTTGGAGTGCGGGTTCGATTCCCGCCTCGAGTACAGAGTTAAAAATAAAAAAGCTGAGATGTATTCTCAGCTTTTTTTATGCCCAAAAATCTCGTATTAAAAAAATAATGGGTGTTAATCATAATGCAGGAAAATAGGATATAGCTGTAGTTGATAGAATAAAAATATTTTACCGAACGTTAGGTAATTAAAAATAATAGTTTAGATTTGTCCTATGAGACCACAGAAAGTATTGGATAAAGATATTGTAGCAAACCTAGTTGACGTTTTTAGGTCTAAGGGTTATGACGGCGCAAGTCTTTCTGATTTGGCAGAAAAAACAGGTTTAAAGAAGGCTAGTCTGTATCATCGTTTTCCAGATGGGAAGCAAGGTATGGCAGTGGCTGTTATGAATCACCTTGGTGAAAGGGCGGAAGAAAAGGTTTTTAGTGCTTTGCGGGATGAAAGTGTTTCTGCTGTTCAAAGATTAGCTAACGGATTGGATAACATTAGGTCTATATATACAGGAGGGAAAGACGCATGTATTCTGAGGGCGTTTTCATTAGGCTCTGGTTTGGAATTGTTCGGTGAGCAAATTGAGAGTGGAATGAAAGAATGGGTAAAGGCTTTCAAAAGTTTAGGTCTGGCTTTTGGATTGTCGGATACACTGGCTCAGCAATATGCTATACAAACTTTATTGGAAATTCAAGGTAGTCTTGTGGTCACTAAAGGATTGAATGATTTGAGCATATTTGAACAAACATTAAAGGATATTGAACTAAGATATTTAAACAAATAAAAAATTTATTAAATGATTTTACCGAACATTCGGTAATAAACAATTTTGAACTATGAAAAATTTAATTCTTTACGCTTTGGCTATTGTACCTCTATTCATGTCTGGAGCAACACCCCCTGATATAGAAATATCAAATAAAAATTTTAAAAACAAAGAAAATATGAACACTATTAAATATCGGACTCTTGAAGTTAACGGAGTAAACATAGCATATAGGGAAGCAGGTGATCCTCAAAACCAGACAATAGTTTTGCTTCATGGTTTTCCAACTTCTTCACATCAATATAGAAAGGTTTTAAATCAATTATCAGACGAGTTTCATTTAATAGCACCAGATTATCCAGGATTTGGTAATAGTGATTTCCCCGATGCCAGTGCCTTTGCATATACTTTTGATAATCTTGCAGCAACAATAGATGCTTTTCTAGAGAAGAAGGAAATTAAGTCTTATGCATTAATGATGCAGGATTATGGGGCTCCTATTGGCTTTAGAATAGCCACGGCCCACCCGGAAAGGATTACCGCCATTATTAATCAAAATGGTAATGCTTACGAAGAAGGATTGGGAGCTGCATGGAAAGATACTAAGGCATTTTGGGCAAATAGAAACAAACAGAGTGAGGAAGCCCTGTTGCCCTCTTTTACGTTAGAGGGTCTTGAGTGGCAATATACGCACGGAACCCGAAATCCGGAAAATATTAATCCTGATACTTGGCATCTGGATTATTTAAGAATGTCAAGACCTAATGCCCATGCGGTCCAATTAGATTTGTTTTATGACTATCAGAATAATGTAAAACTATATTCAAAATGGCAGCAATATTTAAGAGACAATCAGCCCCCTTTACTAATCGTTTGGGGAAAAAACGATGCCTTCTTTCCTGAGAGTGGTGCGGTTGCCTTTAAAAAAGACGTAAAAAATATTGACTATAATATTTATGATACCGGTCATTTTGCTTTAGAGGAAGATGGGGATAAGATTATCCCTAAAATAAGAAGTTTTATGAGGAAGGTTGGGAAATAATTAAACATTCAATTTGAATTGCAAGAGCCTCTGAAAAGAGGCTCTTGCTTTTTGTATGATTACTAGATAAATTTATCTAGAATAGTACTTGATAGTAAAATACAACTTTCACTACCTTAGCAATCATGAATGCAATTGAAATTCGAACGGTAGACGTGGTTCAATATATCAAACCTTTGCGCGAAGGAGGTTCGCTTCCCGGTCTGGTAAAGGCAGATGATGAATTTTTGTACGTTATAAAGTTTAGAGGGGCAGGGCAAGGTAAAAAAGCTTTGATTGCAGAACTTATGGGCGCAGAACTTGCCCGTGCAATAGGTCTTAATGTGCCCGAAATCGTTTTTATGAATTTAGACGATAGTTTTAGTAAGACGGAACCTGACGAAGAAATTCAAGATTTACTGAAATTTAGTGTTGGTCTGAACCTAGGGTTACATTTTCTGTCAGGATCTATTATTTATGATCCGTTGGTTTCTATCGCAGACCCTTTATCAGCTTCAAAAGTGGTTCTTCTAGATAGTATGATTAGTAATATAGACCGCACAGCAAAGAATACCAATCTACTTAATTGGCATAAAGAACTTTGGCTAATTGATCATGGGTCTAGTTTCTATTTTCATCATAATTGGGAAACTTGGCAAACTCATTTAGAAAGAACTTTTCCGGCTATTAAAGACCATGTGCTTTTGGAACGTGCTACTGAGTTGCCAAAGGCTGAAGAAGAAATTAGAGCTCAAATAGATAAAAATACCATTGCAGAAATCGTATCTAAAATACCTGAAGATTGGCTTTTGAGTGATTCTGATCCATTATCGCCAGAAGAGATGCGTGCAGCCTATAAAGAATTTTTAAATACCCGGTTGGAAAAATTAGAGGTATTGGTTAAAGAGGCGCAGGATGCAAGATAGAGTTACTTATGAATTTGCCATTATTAGGCTGGTGCCAAGAGTTGAGCGCGAAGAGTTTATAAACGTAGGTGCTATCGTATTCTCAAAAAGGAAAAAATTTCTGAAAATGAGATTCACAATAGACCGGGCACGTATTAAGGCATTTGCATCTGAGGTAGATGCAGAAGCTATTGAGGCGTATTTAAAAGCTTGGGAATTGGTTTGTGAAGGTGAATCAAAAAGTGGAGCTATTGGAAAACTAGATTTACCATCAAGGTTTCGTTGGCTTACAGCGTCTAGAAGTACAATTATACAAAGCTCAAAACCGCATCCAGGTCTATGTCTTGACCCTCAGAAAGAATTGGATAGCCTCTTTAAAAAACATGTGCTTTAGAGTAGGTGGTGTTTTAATATTTTCTTCTTTAAACGCTAAAAGCAAGTAGTCCTTTACTTCGGTTTATATAAATAGTATTGTTAAATTTTAAAACCTCTGTAGTACGAAAATGTAAGCCTTTTACATCCTTTGTCCAAAATAAAGACTAAATTTAAGGAGTGCTATATATCGATTTGTAGATTTCTATTCCCCCATAGAAATAGATGATATAGACTTAGAGCTGTTTTTGAAGTAGTGTATAATGGCTTTGTCCCCGATTTTAATTTTTACAACCATAAAACCTAAAATGAGCCTACAAACTAGCCCGAATAATCATTTAGACAAAGATAATTTTTACACCCAAACTGTTCTTAATAACATGGGCGATTCTGTGTTTGTAAAGGATGCAGAAAGCAAAATGGTATTGGTTAACGATGCTTTTTGTAAAATGATGGGGCTCCCGCGTGAAGAGATGTTAGGTAAAACCCTTGCGGAGGAAGTTACGCCAGAAGAAAGGGAATCTTTTCTTAAGATAGATTGGCAAGTCTTAGCAGATGGTGTAGAAAAAATCAACGAAGAAGAGATGACAGTAAGAGGAGGTGAGACACATATTTTATCGACTCGGAAATCACGTTTTATTGATGAAAACGGAAATAAATTTCTTATCTGTGTGGTACGTGACATTACGGATAAGAAAAAAGCGGAAGAAGCTTTACATGAAAGTGAGACTAAATTAAAAGAAGTGCTTGCTACTAAAGACAGGTTACTGTCCATAATTGCTCATGACCTAAGAAGTCCGTTTAATAATGTCACCCTATTATCAGATTTGTTAAGCGATTCGGTTAAAAGAAATGATGTTGAGCAATCTGAGGAATATTTAGAATTGATTAATAGAACCACTCAAAACACCCTTACTTTACTCGATAATCTTTTGAATTGGTCAAAATCTCAAACAGGTCAAATAGATTTTAAGTCGGAAATTGTGGATATTAATAAGGTGGTGAGCCAAACGTTAGAATTGTCAAAAGCAATTGCAAGCACTAAAAACATAGAGCTGAACTATGTAGAAAGCGATGCTATTCAAGTACGTTCTGACCATAAAATTATAAAAACGATAATCCGTAATCTTGTCTCAAACTCTATTAAGTTTACTAAGCCGGGAGGAAATATCAATGTTTCAACAACGCAGAATGAAACTCATTTGGAAATAACTGTTTCCGATAATGGTGTGGGTATGAGTCCGGATATCTGCGACAAATTATTTTGTGTAAACACCAATATGGCCCGTGTTGGTACGGCAAGTGAAAAGGGTTCTGGTTTTGGGTTGGTGCTCTGCAAAGAGTTTGTAGAGAAACTAGGAGGAGACATTTGGGCAGAAAGCACTTTGGATAAGGGTAGTGATTTTAAGTTTACTATCCCTCTGGGAAATCCCCAAAAAGCTAATCTTAGCTTGGCATAAAATTAAATTTGAGCCATAATTTGTTCATATTCCTTTAGCTTTAAAGATTAGAAGTAAATAAAGAGGATGAACAGTACTACCTTTAAAAGATTTTTGACAACAAATCTTAATGTTAATGAGAACGAAGTTGTTGCAATACTGGATAATTGCACGACTAAAACGGTCAAAAAAGACACATTTCTGTTACGTAAAGACGAACGTTGTAAGCATACTTTTTTTGTAGAGAAAGGTTTGCTCAGGCAATATTCAATAGATACTAAAGGAAAAGAGCACGTAATTGCTTTTGCTCCGGAAAACTGGTTCGTAACAGACCGTGAAAGCAGCTATTTCAATGAACCTTCAGTATATTATATACAAACTTTAGAAGATAGTGAGGTAGTTTTAATGGATGAAAATTTTATTCAACTACTGTCTAAGAAAGTTCCCTCATTCACAGACTTCAATACTAGATTGCTGCACAACCATATTAGACATTTGCAGAAACGGGTAAACTGGCTCCTGAGTGCATCTGCAGAAGAACGGTATTTGCAGTTTGTGGAGATGTATCCAGATATTCTTTTGCGTGTACCACAAACTATGGTAGCATCTTATTTGGGCATTACCCCAGAAAGTTTGAGTAGGGTCAGGAAGGCTCTTGCACAGAAAAACTTCAAGAAATAGGTTCTTATCATACATCAATGCACGGGTTGGGTCATCACAATATATTTGTGGTATAAAATCTTAAAGACATGAAAACAAGAACAGTAGAATTAGTGGCAAGACCTAGAGAACCACATTTTGTTGGTGATGGTTTTAGAGTACATAATTTCATTCCTAGCGGTTTCAGATTAGAAATGGAGCGCATGAATCCATTTATCATGATGGATTATAATTCAAAATTTCACTTTTCGGCAACGGATAATCCTAGAGGGGTAGATGTGCATCCGCATAGAGGTTTTGAAACCGTTACTATAGCATACAAGGGTAAAGTCGCACACCATGATAGCAGTGGCGGTGGAGGTGTAATTGGCGAAGGCGATGTCCAATGGATGACGGCCGCAATCGGGGTGTTACATAAAGAATATCACGAGGAAGAATGGGCAAAAACTGGAGGTGATTTTCAAATGGTGCAGCTTTGGGTAAACTTGCCTAAAAAAGACAAAATGAGCACGCCAAAATACCAGGCAATCAAAAAAGAAGATTTAAGCCGATATGAGCTTTCTGATAACAGTGGAGAGGTTGAAGTAATAGCCGGTGAATATAAGGGAGTGAAAGGAGCGGCAACTACTTTCACTAGAATAAACATGCTGAATGCCAGATTGAAAAAAGGAGGTAAAGCAGATTTTTCGTTTCCTAAAAATTACAATACTGTGGTATTGGTGATTGAAGGCAGTATTACGGTAAACGGAAATGACAATGTACCTACGGATCATTTGGTTTTGATGGCAAATGATGGAGAAAACTTTACCGTAGAAGCTTCGGAAGATGCTTTGGTGCTGGTTTTAAGTGGTGAACCTCTAAATGAGCCTATTGCCGCTCACGGTCCATTTGTTATGAATACTAAAGAAGAGTTGATGAAAGCTTTTCAAGATTTTAATAATGGCAAATTTGGATATTTAGAGAACTAATAATTTGTACTAGTTGTAATTTAAAAAGAGAAGACTCGCTAGAGTCTTCTCTTTTTTGATTCTATCTAGGATATTTCTTTTATGACCATCTAGTTAGAGGTTTTTAATCTTGTTCAAGAGTTTAAAGCACCGTATTTTTAGAGTTCATTTTATAGGAAGATAATTTCGTGAGAAAGGATTTTTAAATAGTGGATGGTATTAAATTAAAGCAAAATGGCAGGAGAGAAGAACTTAGCGGAAATGATAAAGGGTATGACCCCCAAATTAAATGAAGGTGAATATGTATTTATAACCTTGACGGATGCAAACCAAATTTCTAGAGCTGATACCCTTTGTGAGTTCAAAGAACAGGAGGGAACAACTGTTATAATAGCAAAACAAAAAGCTGATGCTTTACGCCTTCCATATGAATATGTTGCTTCTTGGATAACCTTAGAAATACATTCTTCTTTAGAAGGAGTGGGGCTCACTGCACTATTTTCTTCAGAGTTGGCAAAAAATAATATTAGTTGTAACGTAGTTGCTGCCTATTATCATGACCATATTTTTGTTGATCATAAAGATGCTCAAAAAGCGGTAACCGTTTTAAGGCAATTGTCTAAAAATTATTCAGAAAATGGATAATGTGTTACCCTTAGAATGTTTCATCTAAAATTATAATCACGGCTTTTTGTTGCCGAGCTACTTTTACAATAATCTAGAAACAATAATCTAATATTTCGGAATTTTTTAGTGGAGCCAATTTGATTCAGAATATGTAATTTGCTAAAAAATTAAAAAACAACCAACGTTTATATATTTTCGCTATTTGTCTGGTACAAAAGCTAGCTTAGTAAAACATCAATAACAATCAAGCCATGAAAAATACTATCAAAAAATTCTCTAAAAGTATCTTGACCTTATTTTTGGTAACGACCGTGACCGTTTCGTCCATCGCACAGAAAAGCGTGCCCACCATAGAATACGTACGCACGGCTAGATTTGGTAAAGAAATCGTTTATTATGGCCAAGATGATAAGGTGCTCAATGGTACATTTAAGATTTCCGAAAGTTCGGGAGCTTATAGCGAGGCTACCTTTATAGATGGAAAACCCGATGGCAAATGGGAAGGTTATGATAGCTCTGGCAAGCTTGAGTATTACTCAACTTTTGCTAAAGGCATTGGTAACGGAAAAGGGGAGACTTATTCCCAAGATGGTAGCGTACTGAATACTTATGCCTATAAAAATGGTGAACCGGACGGGGAATGGCTATATAGGAATAAGCACGGAGTTTATCAAATGGAAAACTACAACGAGGGTTTAAAGGAAGGGAAATGGGTGCAAACCTCACGGAATTCTAATGGAGCTGTAACTTCCATAACCACCGAAAATTATAAAAACAATGAACCTACGGGGACTTGGGAAAAAACGAAGGGCGACCAGAAAATATCTGTAAAAGTCTATTCCGGACCCAAATCGTATTCCCTCACTGAATATTTCGAAAACGGTTTTAAAAAAAATGAAGAAGTCTTCGAGAACGGTGTCAAGGTAATGGAAAAGAAATACCATGACAACGGAAAATTGGCGCTTTCAGTAACCTACAACGCCAAAGGTCCTATTGGAGCAAGAGAGAACTTCAATGAAAAAGGCATGAAAATTAGACATACGCCTTATGTTGATGGTCATCTACAGGGTGTTGATATTACTTATAACTACTCCAACGGTAACAAATATGTCGAGCAGGAATATAAGAACGATATTCTCGATGGAATCTACAAGGAATACTATCCTAGTGGAAAGCTGGCATTGGAAGGGCAACGCATAAAGGGTCAACGAGAAGGCACTTGGAAATATTATCACGAGAGCGGAAAGCTAAAGCAGGAACGCGTGTATGAAAACGATAATCAAGTTTCCGACAAGAGATATGACTAACCCCACCATTTAAAATGTTTGGGAAGTCATTTCTTGAGCCGACTTTGGTTAAAGTACTAGCCCAGGTATAGAAGTCATTTAAACTTTTTTCTTGTTTTTGTTTTTGAGGGTTTTGAAGGTGTCTTCATAACTTTTAATTATCATCAATTTTAGTATCTTAGAAGTCTCAACACCAACCTAGCCCATGCCACTTGCCATTGTTATTGCCGGAATTTTTATTCTTTTTATTTTAATAGCTCGTTTTAAACTTAATGCTTTCATCGCTTTTATCATTGTCTCCCTATTGGTAGGCGTTGCGGAAGGAATGGATTTTGAAACCGTTACAAAGTCCATACAGTCGGGTATAGGTAATACTTTGGGTTATTTGATTCTAATTCTTGGTCTTGGAGCAATGCTGGGTAAGCTTGTAGCAGATAGTGGAGCAGCACAGCGTATTACTACGCAAATGATTGAAAAATTCGGGAAGAAATATATTCAATGGGCAGTAGTTCTTACGGGTTTCATTGTGGGTATACCTATGTTCTATACGGTAGGTTTTGTTATTTTAATTCCATTGGTATTTACGGTTGCCGCAGCTACTAGGCTTCCTTTAATTTATGTAGGTTTACCTATGTTGGCATCCCTTTCGGTAACACATGGTTACCTTCCTCCGCATCCGGCTCCTACGGGTATCGCTGTTATTTTTAATGCTGATATTGGAAAAACATTATTATATGGTATTCTTGTTGCTATACCCGCCATCATTGTTGCGGGGCCTCTTTTGTCGCGTTCCATTAAAAATGTAGAAGCAACACCATTAAAGGAGTTTTTGAACCCAAAAATTTTAACTGATGATGAAATGCCAAGTACGGCTACTAGTATTCTTACGGCCTTACTTCCGGTTATTCTTATTGCTCTTGCATCTGTAATTGCATTGGTGCTTCCTGAAGAAAATGTTATTAGAAAAGCAACGGATATTTTAGGGAATCCTGTAATGGCTATGCTAATATCGGTTTTAGTGGCCATTTATACATTAGGATTGGCAAGGGGAAAGAAAATGAAAGATGTAATGGACTCCGTAGCGAGTGCCGTTTCAGGTATTACTATGGTACTTCTTATTATAGCAGGGGCAGGCGCTTTAAAACAAGTGCTCATAGATAGCGGTGTAAGTGACTATATTGGAGATATGCTTAAAGGCTCTACAGTTTCACCTTTAATATTGGCTTGGCTTATTGCCACTGTCATTAGAGTGTGTGTAGGTTCTGCAACGGTTGCGGGTCTTACGGCCGCGGGTATAGTGCTGCCTTTAATTGCTAATACAGATGTTAGCCCGGAACTAATGGTTTTAGCTATTGGTTCTGGAAGTTTAATGCTGTCCCATGTTAATGATAGTGGATTCTGGCTTTATAAAGAATATTTTAATCTTTCGGTAAAGGATACTTTAAAAACATGGACGGTAATGGAAACAACCGTTGGTGTTATGGGACTTATTGGAGTTCTTGTTTTAGATATTTTCATATAAATTATTGATTGTTGCACGATGATGAAGAGAAGACAATTCATAAACCGAACGGCTCTTGCCATAGTAGGTACTAGTTTAATAGGGTGTTTTGACCACTCTAAATTCGAATTAAAGAAAAATCAAGTAGTTGGTTGTTTTGGAGATAGCATCACTTTTGCTGGTGGTACTGGTGGCTATGTTGAAATGCTTCAAGAGATATTCAACAAAGAAAAACCAGAGCTCAATATTAAGTTTATCAATTTTGGGAAAAGTAGTGAAACCGTAAGCGGACTCTCAGAAGAAGACCATCCTGGCCCAAGACCTTATCTTTTTGAACGCTTAGATGAAATTTTAGATAAAAACCCAATAGATGTGGCGCTTTTTTGCTACGGAATTAATGACGGAATTTACGGAAAACCTTCAGAGGAACTTTTTAGAAGCTTTAAAATAGGGGTTTATTCATTTCTTGAAAAAATGCGCCAGAGAGATATTAAGACCATTTTATTAACTCCACCACCATTGGCTGAGAGACACTCGGGTGACCAGAACATCACTTCGTATAGCTATAAACATCCCTACCCTAAATATGATAAGGAGGTACTGGAAAAGTTTACGGATATCATTTTAGAGATGCAGCATCCTTATGCAAGTGCCGAGATAAACATTCGGAAACCTCTTTTTGCAAGTCAAAAGGATTGCTATGATAAGGATCCTATTCATCCTAATAAGAAAGGTCATAGACTGATTGCCGATACGATTTTTGGTAATTTATCGTTTTAACATTGCCTTAAGTCCACGTGGCAGGGTATTTGTTATCTTTATCCTGATTTTTTATTCGATGACCAAAAACTATTCGGTAATGTTGTTCGCTGTAATGCTGTTTTCCTTTTCGGGGATGATGGCCCAGACCGATATTCCTCAAAAGAAAGAGTTGAAAATAGAAACGGCTAATAAGATTGATGATAATGCCGAGCCTAATCAAGGTACTTCTCTAAACATTCCATCCGTAGTAGAAGATCAACCTCAGGTAGATTTTGATATTGCCAAGCGTAATCCTGTAAAAATGATTGACGACCGCGAACTTGTACAAGCGGGTGCTGGTATGAAAATTGACCCAAAAGTGGGACCAAGACAACCCGAAGAAGGTTCCAAACAACACTTTGCTGATATGTACTTGGGTGATGTTAAAAACAACGGGAAGTTCGTTGGTATTATGTGTCGTGATCACGAAAATGTAGATGGTGACCGTGTAAAAATTTATGTAAATGGTGACGTGGTTGATACTAATATACTCTTAACAAGTTCTTTTAAAGGGATAAATGTAGATTTGAAAAAAGGATTCAACCGTATTGATTTTGAAGCTCTTAATGTTGGTGCTTATGCGCCTAATACCGCTCAGGTAAATGTCTATGATGACAAGGGTGAAGTTATTTATGCTACCAAATGGCTGCTTTCTGAAGGTTCAAAAGCAACGTTGATTATTACGAAAGAAGGTGACTAGCCTTGTTTTTTCTGTTTGCCTCAAACTATAATAAACCTTTCTCCAAAATGCTATCTATTTAGACAACTTCGCCATAAGGCAAAGTACTTGTTTTTACCGTAACTTTGCCATCTTCAAAACTTCATCCATGGCCGAGAAAAAAGTTAGTATGCTTACCGCGTTTAAGACCATTATATGGCCAAGAAGAAATCTGGTTTTTATAGGACTTCTCCTTATAGTAATTAGTAAAGCAGCAAGTTTTGTTGCGCCTTTATCCCTCAAATATTTGATGGATGACATTATACCAAATAAGGATATAGATTTTTTAAAATTACTTGTAGGTGCTGTGGCATTCGCTATATTGGTACAATCTGTCACCTCGTTTTTATTGACAAAAATACTTAGTGTTCAGGCACAATTTCTTATTTCTGAACTTAGGGCTCAAGTACAGAAAAAAGTACTATCGTTACCTATTAGCTTCTTTGATAATGCCAAGTCTGGAGCTTTGGTGTCTCGTATAATGAGTGATGTAGAAGGGGTACGTAATCTAATCGGCACAGGTCTGGTACAACTTGTGGGAGGTACTATTACGGCTGTAGTATCGCTTATATTGCTTTTGCGTATTAGTTGGACAATGACAATCTTCACATTAGTGCCTCTGGCCATTTTTGCATTAATTGCGCTTAAGGCGTTTAAAATCATTAGACCCATTTTTAGAAACCGTGGTAAAATAAATGCTGAGGTTACGGGTAGGCTTACCGAGACTTTAGGAGGTGTACGAGTAATTAAAGGCTTCAATGCCGAGGAACAAGAAAATAAAATATTTGAAAAAGGAGTTGATCGTCTTTTTCAAAATGTGAAAAAGAGTTTGACCGCTACTGCTTTTATGACCAGTTCATCTACTTTTCTTCTAGGGATTGCCACAACGGGAATCATGGGTATTGGTGGATATAAAATAATGATGGATGAGCTTACGATAGGTGAATTCTTAACCTTTACTTTTTTATTAGGTTTGATGGTTGCACCTATTGTTCAGATGAGTAATATAGGAAGTCAATTGACTGAAGCTTTAGCGGGATTAGATCGTACTGAAGAGCTAATGAATATGATACCGGAATCTGATGAAGAGAACCGGACTATAATTTTAGATGATATTCAAGGTGATATTGTTTTTGATGATGTTTCCTTTGCTTATGAGGAAGATAAGGAGGTATTACATAATATCAACTTTGAGGTGAAATCAGGTAACGTTGTTGCTTTGGTGGGGAGTTCTGGTTCTGGGAAATCTACTATAGCTGGTTTAGCAGCGACTTTCTTAAATCCACAGTCAGGTAAAATTACGATAGACGGTAAAGATGTGGCAAAAGTTAATTTGAATAGTTTCAGACAGCACCTTGGAGTTGTTTTACAGGACGATTTCCTTTTTGAGGGTACAATACGTGAGAATATTTTGTTCCCACGGCCTAATGCTTCGGAAGAGCAATTGCAACAAGCAGTACTAGCTGCTTATGTAAATGAATTCACAGATAGGTTCGAAGAAGGATTGGATACTTTAATAGGAGAGCGGGGCGTTAAACTTTCCGGTGGTCAACGCCAACGTATTGCTATTGCACGAGCTGTTTTGGCTGATCCTAAAATCCTAATACTAGATGAGGCTACATCCAACCTGGATACAGAAAGCGAAGCTTTGATTCAAAAGAGTTTGGCAGCCTTAACAGAAGGCCGTACCACTTTTGTAATAGCACACAGGTTAAGTACTATTCGCAAAGCCAATCAGATTTTGGTTATTGAAAATGGTAAAATTGCTGAAGAAGGTACCCACGATGAGCTAATTGCTAAAGAAGGTAGGTACTTTAATCTATTTACATATCAGGCAAGAATCTAACTCTCAGGAGCCAGTACCACTTCTAGTCCGTCTAAATCTGGAGTCATATGAATTTGACAACCCAAGCGGCTGTTGTCTTCTACGTTAAAAGCCTCTGCTAGCATGGCGTCTTCATCATCTGATTTCTCAGGAAGATTATGATCTGAAGTAACATAGCACTGGCAAGAAGCGCACATGGCCATACCGCCACAAATACCAATAGTACCTTCAGGAGCTAATTCGTACGAACGAACTACTTCCATAAGATTCATGTTCATATCAGTCGGGGCATCTACCTCATGGGCAACACCGTCTCGGTCGGTAATTTTTATTTTAATGTCGGTCATTAGGATACTTGATTATGATTTGGCCTTTAGTCACTATTAATCAATAGACTTTACAACTGCCTTTGGTGCTTCTTTCTTACTACCGTCAAAACCAGTTACACCGCCTACGGTAGTATATTTCATTACATATCTCTTATCAGGATAAATACGCTGATAAGCACTTTGGCACATTAACGTTGCTTCGTGAAAACCACAAAGAATCAACTTTAATTTTCCAGGATAGGTGTTTACATCACCAATAGCGTAAATTCCCGGTACGTTAGTTTGATAATCGAATGTGTCTACTTTAATAGCATTTTTCTCAATATCAAGACCCCAATCTGCAATGGGTCCTAATTTGGGAGAAAGTCCAAAAAGTGGAACAAAATTATCAACTTCTAGGATAACATCCTCATCAGGATTTGTTGTTTTTCTAATGGAAACAGCTTCAAGTGTGTCTTTACCTTGAAGACCAATAATTTCACCTGGAGTAATTAGGTTGATTTTTCCTTCGTTCTTAAGGTGTTGTACTTTCTCTACGGAGTCTAGTGCGCCTCTAAATTCACTTCTACGGTGAACCAAGGTAACCTGTGAAGCTATATCTGCTAAAAATATACTCCAATCCAAAGCAGAATCACCACCACCAGCTATAACCACTCTTTTATCACGGTAGACCTCAGGGTCTTTTATGATATAGGCAACGCCATTGTCTTCGTATTTCTTAAGATTTTCAAGTAATGGTTTACGGGGTTCAAAACTACCTAACCCACCAGCAATGGCCACAATAGGAGCATGGTGCTTGGTTCCTTTGTTGGTCGTTACTATAAATGTACCGTCTTCTAGTTTTTCTATGGTCTGCGCCCTTTCGCCTAAAGTAAATCCAGGTTCAAAAGGTTTTATTTGTTCTATTAGATTATTCACCAAATCGCCTGCCAATACCTCAGGGAAACCCGGTATATCGTAAATCGGTTTTTTAGGATAAATTTCGGAACATTGCCCACCAGATTGTGGTAGCGCGTCTATTAGATGACATTTGAGCTGTAGAAGGCCTGCCTCAAAAACGGCAAAAAGCCCTGTTGGGCCAGCTCCAATAATCAATATATCTGTTTTGATCATCGGGTTTACATTAAAATTCGGACAAAATTAGGATTAAAAAATTGATAAGAACATGATTAAAATCAGTGTATTATGCACCAATATTAATCA
Organism: Zobellia barbeyronii; assembly: GCF_018603515.1. Classification (GTDB taxonomy): domain Bacteria; phylum Bacteroidota; class Bacteroidia; order Flavobacteriales; family Flavobacteriaceae; genus Zobellia; species Zobellia barbeyronii. Next base: position 403,435 of record NZ_JACATN010000001.1, on the reverse strand, counting down.
CCTCTTCAATTTGTGGAGCGTATTTTTTTATAGTCATTTCAACACCACTTTTTAAAGTCATTTGATTAACGCTACATCCAACACATGCTCCTTCTAACTTCACCTTTACGGACTTCTCGTTATCTATGGAAACCAAAGAAATATCTCCTCCATCACTCTGTAAAAACGGGCGAATTTCTTCTAACGCTTTTTCTACATTCTGTTTTAATTCTTCAGATGTCATATTATTTTTTCTTAACGACAGAACAACCCGCCATAGTTGTTATCTTAATTGCTTCGGTAGGAGGAAGAGTTTTATTTCTACCCACAACTTCTCGCACTACATTTTTTGTAATTTCTTCAAACGCCAATTCTACTGGTGTAGCCGTTTGCATAGCAGCTGGTCTTCCAATATCACCAGCTTCTCGTATACTTTGTACTAAAGGAACCTCACCTAAGAAAGGTACTTTTAAATCTTCAGAAAGATTTTTTGCACCTTCTTTACCAAAAATATAATACTTGTTGTCTGGAAGCTCATCAGGAGTAAAATAAGCCATATTTTCCACGATTCCCAATACAGGAACATTTATGGATTCTTGCTGGAACATAGCAACACCTTTTCTAGCATCTGCCAAAGCAACATTCTGTGGGGTACTAACCACTACAGCACCAGTAATAGGCATAGCTTGCATGATACTTAAATGTATATCTCCAGTTCCTGGAGGAAGGTCAAGCAACATAAAATCTAATTCTCCCCAGTGTGCATCAAAAATCATCTGGTTAAGCGCTTTTGCAGCCATAGGGCCACGCCAGATAACCGCTTGATCCGGTTGGGTAAAGAACCCGATGGACAATAGCTTTACACCATAGTTTTCTACTGGTTTCATTTTAGATTTCCCATCAACGTTAATGGCCAATGGTTTTTCCATAGGAACATCAAACATAATAGGAATAGAAGGTCCGTAGATATCTGCATCTAAAATCCCGACTTTAAAGCCCATTTTGGCCAGGGTTACAGCTAAATTTGCAGTAACCGTAGATTTTCCAACACCACCTTTACCTGAAGCAACGGCAATAATGTTCTTGATACCCGGTAGGGGTTTTCCTTTTATTTCGTTGGTTTTTGGCTTTGCAGGAGCATCAACTTTAATGTTGATTTTTATTTTGGCCTTTTCATATACCTCTCGGTGTATGATTTTCAGAATTTCGACCTCGGTCTTTTTTCTAGCCTGTAAGCTTGGGTTGCTGATGGTAATATCAACCTCAACCTCATCACCAAAAATCTGTATATTCTTTACGGCACCACTTTCTACCATATTCTGTCCTTCGCCAGGTACGGTAATATTCTCTAGTGCTCTTAAAACTTCTTTTTTATCAATCTTCATTATATAAAATCATTCTAAAGAACAAAGATACGCCATAGCGTCGAGAGGGTAAAGAGATGACATTGAAAAATGGTATGTCTTAATAGGTATTGTTGATGAATATGAGAAAAATAGTATCCGGAAGAAGTGTTTTGAAGACGAAAATTATATTTTTTGGAATATAAAGGATTATCCTAGTTCTTTAAAAGGATCCCAAAAGTGCTTTTCTAAATCGATAATCTGATTTTCTATTACCGTAATCCCTTCATTTTCCAATAATTGCTGCATGAGATTAGTACCATCAAAATGATGTTTTCCGGTAAGTAGTCCAATTTTGTTAACTACTCTGTGAGCAGGTACATCTGGCATACTTCCTGCTCCGTTCATTGCCCAGCCTACCATACGAGCGCTTCGGGCGGCTCCTAAATATTTGGCTATAGCACCATAAGAGGTTACTCTGCCTTCAGGTATGAGCCTAGCCACTTCGTATACTTTTTGAAAGAAATTTTTGTTCTCAGGATTCATTAGCGATAGGCTATTCTAAAAACGGTTATAGTCAGCAATACTAGCATTAGTCCGCTAAGAATATAGTTGCTATTCTTAGAAAACCGATTGGATTTATTCTCTAATTTATTAAAATATACCGTGTACATATAAAGCACGGTAAAAGTTCCTGAGCCTGCAGCGAATATAAAAACTAGAATATCCCAGACCTCAAACTTGATCCAACCAGAGGCGTTCCACATAATATTGAGGCCGCTGTAATAGGGTATGGTCAAAAGGTTTAATGCCGCCAGAAGTATTCCTTTAAAAAAACTATTTTTTTTGCTGACTTTAACAATCTTTTTTACCTTCTTTTTATTTCGTCCTGCAGCTATAAAAAAATAGACCATAAAAAAGGTAAAAACAACGACTGCAATTTTGAGCAGCACATCAACTACTTCAGGGTTTTTATGAAGAAATTTCGAGATGTATACAGCAATTGTAGCCTGAAGAATAACCATAACAGCCACTCCTAAGCTAAAAATAATACCGTTTAACTTGCCTTTTTCTACACTAACCTTTGCGGCGTTCATGTTTAGAAGCCCCGGAGGTACCGTTGCCATGAAAGCAGCCGAGAAAGTAGCAAAAAAAAGAATCAAAAGATGTTGCATGGACTAGTTTACCTTGAATTGGATGTAGGTAATGGCCTTACCTCTTTCAAGATACTGTTTTTCGTAGAAAGTCTGAAGTTCTAATACCTCTTTTGGACTGCCTTCGTTTTTATACACATCGTGGTTGGCATAATTTATTTCCAAACCTAACCCTTGTAAAAGCCCTAAAGTATAGCCGTGCATGAACTCGCTATCTGTTTTTAGATGCATAAGACCATCAGGACGTAATATTTCTTTGTATTTGGCCAAGAAGTTTTCGTTAGTCATCCGGTGCTTGGTGCGTTGGTATTTTATTTGAGGATCAGGAAAGGTAATCCAGATTTCAGAAACCTCGCCTTTATCAAAAAGTTCGTCTACCAGTTCTATCTGAGTTCTTAGAAAAGCTACGTTTTTAAGGTTGTCTTCTAAGGCGGTTTTTGCACCTCTCCATAGACGAGCTCCCTTAATATCGATACCAATAAAATTTTTGTTGGGATTTTGCTTGGCTAAACCTATGGTATATTCTCCTTTTCCACACCCTAACTCAAGTACAATAGGGTTGTCGTTGCCAAAAAAGTCTTTCCACTTACCTTTCTGCTCAAACCCCTGTTTTACGTCTTCCCGATTTGGTTGGATGACATTTGAAAAAGTTTCGTTTTCTTTAAACCGTTTAAGTTTGTTTTTGCTTCCCAATGGTATAAAATTAAATTTTCAGTTAGTTTTTAATCGATTTTTTTACTCTCTGATTTTTCCAAAGTAAATGAAAATTCAGAACCTACGCCTATTTCACTTTCAACATATATCTTTTCTCCATGGGCTTCAACAATATGTTTTACAATAGCAAGGCCTAGACCAGAGCCGCCTTCGCTACGGCTACCACTTTTATCTACTCTATAAAAACGTTCAAACAATCGTGGTATATGCTGTTTGGGAATACCTTCGCCATTATCAGTTACCCTTACTATAACCTTATTTTTAATCAAGTTTTCTACGCTTACCTCGGTAGTACCGTTAGATTGTCCATATTTTATGGAATTTACGAGAAAGTTGGTCAGTACCTGTTCTATCTTTTCCTTATCGGCGTATACCATAACAGGTTTATCGTACTCCATGTCAAAAGTGAGAATGATTCTCTTTTTTGCCGATTTCATCTCTAGAAGATCAAATACATTTTGAATAAGTTCAATAATGTCAAAAGACTCTCTTTTTAGGTTGAGGTCTCCAACTTCTAGTTTGGTAATCATATCAAGGTCCTTAACAATATAGATAAGGCGATCTACCCCTTTGCTAGCACGTTGTAAGTACTTACGGCGTACATTTTTGTCCTCCAGAGCCCCGTCTAATAACGTCTCTATATAGCCTTGTACTGTAAAAAGCGGTGTTTTAAGTTCGTGAGATACATTACCTAGAAAGTCTTTTCGGTACTCTTCCCTAATCTTTAGGGTATCTATCTCTACGCGTTTATCTTTTGCAAATTTCTCTATTTCTTCGGTAAGGGTTTTCATGTCCGTAGTAATCGGACCCGTGGTAATGGATGATGTTTCTAACATGGCAACATCATCGTAAATTTTCTTTATACGGCGGTAAATGAATCTTTCTATGCGTATTTGCATTACTATAAATGCAATAGGGAAAAGCAACAGAGCGGATATAAGAATCATCGTCCAGTCTAATTTTCCAAAGAGATATAGGAATAATGCCAAAAGCGAAATAAACACTGCGGTAACCATTAAGGAAGACCTTAACGCAAAGCGATATGACTTTCTAAGCTTAGCAGCAGCCATAAGAAACTTGTTTTATTTTCGCCAAAGAGCAGTTATACATCATTATTGGGCAATTCCAGGCCCAAAATTACTATAAAAATGATGTATAACTGAATTAATGTGGAGACTTAATTAAAGAACGAACTTATAACCAACCCCTTTTACGGTTTTAAAATGGTCTTCGCCAATTTTTTCACGTAGTTTTCTTATGTGAACATCAATGGTACGACCACCAACAACTACCTCATTACCCCAGACTCTATCAAGAATAACTTCTCTCTTGAAAACTTTACTTGGTTTTGAAGTTAGTAGAGATAAAAGTTCAAATTCCTTTCTAGGCAGAACAATTTCTTTACCATCGTTTACTATTTTGTACTCTTCTCTATTGATAATGATATTACCAACCTGTACAATATCTTCTTGTTGGGCGTTTTCTTCTTTTAACCTTCTCAATAAGGCCTTTACCTTACTGACCAAAACTTTTGGTCTAATCGGTTTTGTAATATAATCATCTGCACCCGCGTCAAAACCGGCTACTTGGGAATAATCTTCGCCACGAGCGGTAAGAAAGGTAATGATAGAATTTTCAAGACCGGCTGTGCTACGAATAGTTTCGCAGGCTTCAATACCGTCCATTTCTGGCATCATTACATCCAAGATAATTAAATGTGGTTGCTTTTTCTTAGCCATGGCAACGCCTTCTACTCCGTTTTTGGCAGTAAAGACTTGGTAGCCCTCGTTAGTAAGATTGTATCCTACTATTTCTAGTATATCTGGCTCATCGTCAACAAGTAATATCTTAATGTCTTTCTTTTTCATAGGTCTTTAAGGATGGTTAATTCTGTCAAAAGTAAATATAATACCGACATACCAACGTCTCTTAACGTTGATTTAATATAGTAACATTAAGCTAACCTTATTGCAATAAAGGTTTAACATACACGTAACTCGTCTTTTACTTCACGTGGCGTTATTTGCGGCGTTATAAAACTAGATAATGAGACTAATATATTCTATTGCACTATTACTTTTTTCTTTTCAACTCAGCGCCCAAGATACGGGAAGCATAGTAGGTACACTTACTGATAAAGAACTTAATGATGATCCCCTTCCATTTGCCAACGTAGTTATTAAAGGTACAACAATTGGTACTACTTCTGACTTTGATGGACTTTATGAAATTTCAGGACTTGAGCCTGGTACTTATATAGTATCCTATAGTTATTTAGGATATGAGACAGTAGATATTGCAGATGTAATAATTGAAGCAGGAAAAGTAACAACAGTTAATGTGCCTATGAGCGCCTCGGAAGGTGTTTCGTTAGATGAGGTTGTTGTAATGACTACAGCACGTAAAGATTCTGAAACAGCACTTTTGCTTGATCAGAAAAAAGCGACAGAAATAAAAGAAAGTATTGGGGCTGTAGAGCTTGCTAAAATTGGGGTGTCCGATGCTGCTACTGCTACTACTAAAATTTCCGGTGTTACTAGTAGTGAAGCTTCTGGAGATGTATTTGTTAGAGGCTTGGGAGATAGATACTTGTCTACGACTTTAAATGGTCTGCCAATTCCTTCTGATGATATTGATAAAAAGAACATTAACCTTGGACTTTTTCCAACACGTGTTCTGCAAAATGTAAGTATTAGCAAGACTTTTGCTGTAGATGGTTCTGCGGATGAAGCTTCCGGAGCGGTTAATATTACTTCTAGAGAGCTTTCTGGTTCAAGCGAACTTTCAGTTGGTGTTTCAGGAGGGGTTAACTCTAATGTAGCAAAAAGCGGAGTCTACGATAACTTTAAGGTTTCACAGAATTCAAAAAATACGGATTTCGGTTTTTATGATCAAAACCTGAATACGCAGCAATTGATAACCAACCAAGGTTGGAATACACTTCAACAGGATAACCCAATGGATTATTCTATGTCTATCGCAGCTGGTAAAAAGTTTGCCGATAAACTTTCGGTTTTTCTTAGTGCATCTCATTCACGTTCTTTTGAACATAGAGAAGGTTTGTTTAGACAATATCGTTCAAATTTTATTGATGATACCATTACAGATGCAACCACATTTCGCAAGAAAATTGTAAACACAGGTCTTCTAGATATTACCTACTTGGCCAATGACAAGAACAAGATTAAGTCAAGCACATTCTTCGTAAATAAATTAGACGAATATGTTTTTGAAGGAGGCCGTAATGGTGAGGCTACTATTTTTGAAGAGACTGCGGCATCTGAAGGCTTGTTTCAATTCATAAGAGACCAGAACACCAAACAAACAAGGTTGTTAGTTACCCAATTAATAGGTAGACACCAACTTGGAGAAAAGAATACACTGCATTGGGCAGGTGGTTATAACTTTTTAAAAGCCGATGAACCTAACCGTATTCGTAACGAGGTAAACTTTGATCCAGACGGTAATTTTGTGCAACTTGGTAGAAACGGTGGTTTTCAACAGCGTAAATCTAGCCAGAATATTGAGGATATAGAGTATAGTGGTTATATCAAAGATGAGCTAAAAATTATAGATGAGGAGACCAGAACCTTTAAGATGAATTTTGGGGTTTCTTATAGAAATAAAGAAAGAGATTTTAGTTCAGAGTTTGTTGGTGTGGAAGAGCAAAGTACCAACGCCATAAACCCACCTTCTATTGATAACTTAGGTAGTATTTTCCGTCAATCTAATTTTGATGCAGGTCTTTTAGAGATTAACCTTTTGGGGTCTAATGCCAATGGAGAGCGAAAAGATTTGTACTTAGGTACTTTGGATTCTAAGGCTGCATTTTTTGCCTTTAATGTTGGACTTGATAAATGGAATTTTGACGCTGGTATCCGGTACCAAAGTGATGAGATAAAAGTAACCTACGATATTGGTAACCTTTCACCAAGAACGGGCGAAAGCAATCAAGACTACAGTAATTTCTATCCTAGTTTAAATATTAAGTACACGGTAAACGAACTTCACGCATTACGTTTGGCAGTAAGCCGCACAATAACATTACCGGAGTTTAAAGAAATAGCCCCTTTTAGTTATGTGTCTCCAACAGGGCAAATTAGCCGTGGTAATCCAGATTTGGTTGCTTCTAAAGATATTAACCTAGATCTTAAATGGGAGTATTTTCCTTCTGCTGGCCAATTGGTTTCTGTTGCTGCTTTCTATAAAGATATTTCTGACCCAATAAACAGAGTAAGAGAAACAGGTTCTGCAGGTATATTTTCTTATTTCAACTCTGGTGAGAAAGCTGAAATTTTTGGTCTTGAAGCCGAAACAAAACTAGACTTAGTAAAGCCAATACTTAATGATGATGACGGTTCAGAATCTGGATATGATTTAAATATGGTTCTTAATGTAACACGCATGTGGCACCAACAAGATCTTAAAGAAATATATAACGAAAACGGTACACTGGTAAGAAGTTTTCAATACAAGGGAATTACAGAGTCTGACCTGCAAGGTGCATCGGATTGGATTTTTAATACAAGCCTAAATTTTGAGGCTGCTACAGAAAATCCTTTTGCAGCATCACTTTCTGCAAACTATGCTTCAGATAAAATTTACTCTTTAGGAGTTCCTACAGACCAGACAAACAGAGATATTTTTTATGACGATGCAGTTGTAGAAAAAGGATTTGTTGTCCTAAACGCACTTATCAGTAAAGAGATAGGTGAGCACATAAAAATAAGCCTAACAGGTTCAAATCTTCTGAATCCTGAAATTAAGCAAACACAGTTAGTTCGTAACCCGATAACTGAAATAGAAACAGAACAGACTGTGCTTTCATACACAACAGGTATGGACATTAGTTTAGGTCTTAGCTACAAATTTTAATCATTTACCTAATCAACAATAAATAATTTTAAATTTTTAAAGTCTTTATTATGAAATTGAAAACAACAAATTTTGTAAAAGTATTGGCAATGGTCGCTGCTATTACCCTTGCGAGCTGTAGTAGTGATGACAATGCTCCGGATGCAGGTCCTGACGGGGAAACACCTACGTGTACCGATGGTGTTAAAAACGGTGATGAAACTGGTGTAGATTGCGGTGGATCTTGTACTGCGTGTGATGCGTCAGAAGAAGGAACAAAATTAACGGGCGTTTTAACAGAAGAGAGAACACTTGACGCTACTAAAACTTATAGTTTAGAAAAAAGCTACAGTATAGAAGCTGGGGGTAAATTAATAATTCCTGCAGGTACAGTTATTAACGCAACAGTTGAGTCTGGTGATGAGACCGAAACTTTTATTGTTGTTCAAAAAGGTGGTGAAATTGATGTTCAAGGTACTGAAGCTGCACCTGTAACTATGCAATCTACTGGTGGTGAGCCAGGAGAATGGGGTGGTTTGGTTATTTTAGGAGATGCTACTACAACAGCTGGTGTAGATGCTACTGCTGAGGTAAGTAACTTCAAATATGGTGGTACTGCTGATGATGACAACTCAGGTTCTATTAAGTATTTAATCATTAAGCATGCTGGTGCTCAGATCAATGCAGAGTCTCAATATAACGGTCTTACACTTTATGCTGTAGGTTCTGGAACTACTATTGACAACGTTGCTATGATAGATGGTGAAGATGATGGTGTTGAGTTCTTCGGTGGAACTGTTTCTGCTTCTAACCTTTACTTTGAAAACAACCAAGATGATTCTATTGACTGGACAGAAGGTTGGAACGGTACGGTTACAAATGCATACGTATTACATACAGAAGAAGGATTCTCTACTGCTGTTGAAGCAGATAAGGATAACGGAAACCCTAAATTGATAAACTTTACAGCTGTTTCAACTGTTGGTGGTACTGCTTTGCAGTTCAAAGCTACTTCAGGTGCAACAATCACTGGTCTTTCTTTGAGCGGTTATGATACTTCTATAGATATGAAAGATGATGGTCCTTTGGCTAACGTTATTATTGAAGGTGAAGCTGGAAATCCAGAAAGTACTTACAACAACAATGCAAGTGTAGATGTTGCAATTTTTGACTGGGTGAATACTGATACTTCTGCAGGTGAAAGCAGTATTTTAACAGGAACTGTAACTAGCGATCGTACATTAGATGCTTCTATAAGCTACCTTTTGTCTACAAGCTTAAGTGTTGAGTCCGGAGCTACTTTAACTATTCCTGCTGGAACTAAAATCAGTGCTCAAGTTGAGTCTGGTGATGAAACTGAAACTTTTATAGTTGTTCAAAAAGGAGGTATGATTATGGTTGAAGGTACTGAAGCAAACCCAGTTGTAATGACATCTACCAACGGTAACGCTGGTGATTGGGGTGGCTTAGTTATTTTGGGAGATGCTACTACAACAGCTGGTGTAGATGCTACTGCTGAAGTAAGTAACTTTAAATACGGTGGTACTGCAGATGATGACAACTCTGGTTCTATTACCTACTTGATTATAGAGAATGCTGGAGCGCAGATTAATGCTGAGTCTCAATACAATGGTCTTACATTGTATGCTGTAGGTTCTGGAACTACTATTGACAACGTTGCTATGATAGATGGTGATGATGACGGTGTTGAGTTCTTTGGTGGAACTGTTTCTGCTTCTAACCTTTACTTTGAGAACAACCAAGATGATTCTATTGACTGGACAGAAGGTTGGAACGGTACAGTAACTACTTCTTATGTTGTTCATAGTAAAGAAGGATTCTCTACTGCTGTTGAAGCTGATAAAGCTAATGGTAATCCAAAATTGATTGACTTTACTGCTGTTTCTACTGTTGGTGGAACTGGTCTTCAATTTAAAGCTACTTCTGGTGCAACTTTAACTAACGTTAGTCTTACTGGTTACGATACTAACGTTGATATGAAGGATGCAGGACCTCTTGCAAACGTAATTGTTGATGAAACAGCTCTTACTACTGCTGAAGATGATGTTTTCAACGGTACAGCTGTTGATGTTGCCATCTTTGCTTGGGCAACTAAATAAGCTATCAAAATAGCAATCATATAATTTTAAAAGCCCGCTATTGCGGGCTTTGTTGTTTTCCTATTTGAAATAGAAGGTCAATTAAAACCACATATAAATGGGGTCTATTTAAGTATTTCTAGTAACCTACACCTTTATATAAATCTTCTTTCTATCTAGCCAAAGACCAATACTCCAGCAAAAGAGCATAAAAACTAGGGCAAAGGCAAAAGATCCAAAGTAAGGGCCTATCCAGCTAAATCCTTTTTGATATACATAGTTGAATAGACTTTGTTCTCCATCAACTCGAATGAAATGCATGCCAATGGCCACATATTCCGATAGCAGATAGATGAAAAGCGGATTCTTTCCGAATACTTCAAAAAAGTTATAGTTAACTGGTTTCTTCACAAAATCAATAGTATAGATAAGTATTGACAATACCACAATATCAAGACCTACGGTAAGTACCACGAACGAACTTGACCATAGTTTTTTATTTACAGGGAAGCCTAGGTCCCAGAGATAAGCTACAACCAATAAACCTGCGCCCATCAGCAGCATTTTTGCCAGCTTTTCGTAGTTCATACCACCGTCAATAATATACTTACCTATAAGATAGCCCACCAGCACATTACAAATGGAGGGCAGGGTGCTTAAAAGACCTTCAGGGTCAAACGGTATACCGTTGCCCATATATACGTGATTGTCTCCTAAAAAAAAGTGATCTACTGTCCTTGCAAAGTTTCCTTCTAAAGTATAATCGCCAAAAGCACTCAGTACACCCCAGTACCCTAGAAGTATCACTACCGAGGCTATAATCAGTTGCTTATTGGTTAGAAAGTATATCATCACGGCACCAATGAAGTAACAGAGGGCTATGCGTTGTAGAACCCCAAGTATTCTTGTTTCGCTAAAAGGAATAGCAGCAAGGTCTCCGGTTTCTGTCCAAGAAACAAAGGGAATCCAATACATGGTATATCCTAGCAGAAATATAATTAAAGTCCGCTTTGCTATTTTTTTGAAAACTTGGGATAAGGGTTTGTCTGCCCATTTGGTCTTTACAAAGGCAAAGGCGTTACCGACCGCGAACAGAAAAGAAGGAAAAACCAAATCGGTAGGGGTAAAGCCATGCCAGTTGGCATGTAGCAAGGGTGAAAAGGTCATGTTCCAGTCTCCAGGCGTATTTACAATGATCATTAAGCAAATGGTCAATCCCCGAAATACATCGAGTGCTTTGAATCTTTTCATGGTCGGTTACATTTTAGTTGCCCTCTAAGTTAAGCGCTCTTTTGATCTTTTCAAATAAATCGCTGTTTTCATAAATTCCTTGGAAAGACTGCGATTGTGGACCATAAGCAAATATGGGAACCATAGTGGCGGTGTGGTCGAAGGTAGTAAAAGTTCCTTCAATTATACTTTCTTTTAGATTGCCCTGTGGAATGCTAAAACCAGAGGTTTCGTGGTCTGCGGTAATAACTACCAAAGTGTTGCCTGATGCGTCTGAAAATTTCACTGCTTCGGTAATGGCCCTATCAAAGTCAATTCCTTCGGTAACAATACCGCCTACGTTATTGTAATGTCCATTACTATCAATTTGGGCTGCCTCAACCATTAAGAAAAAGGGTTTGTTCTTGGAATTCAAAAAGTCGATACCATTTTTTGTTGCAATGGCAAGCGCGTTGTCACGACCTTCAAGTACACTAGGTACACCACCTTCGGAAAGAAAATGACCTACTTTGTCGGATTGATTTTTACCTATTTCGCTAATATTGTTCAGCAGCGTGAAATCGGTTTTTTTCCAATCGAATGTAAAATCTTCAGCTCCTCCTCCTATAAAAAGTGAAATGTTACTTTTTAAAAGGTCGTTAGCAATAAGCTCCGTATCGGAACGGTCTTTTTGATGTGCGAAGAAAGATGCGGGGGTTGCTCCCGTAACATGATCGGTAGTTATGATGCCGGATACAAAATTATGTTTTGAAAAAAACTCTGGCATGTTCTCAATAGGTTGCCTTTCCGGATTGAGTCCAATAGCTCTGTTGTAGGTTTTAGTGCCTGTAGCCAATGCTGTACCAGCCGCGGCCGAATCCGTAGTAAAATCATCTGAAGATTGAGTTTTTAGAAAACCGATACTCTTTAATTGCGAAAGGGTAAGTTCACCTCCATTGGCCAAAATAGCTGATGAAATCTGGTTTAGACCATTACCATCACCAATTAGCAGAATGACATTTTTAATAAGCGTGTCTTTTTGGTCCGTGGCATAAGTAGGACGGTACACTTCTGAGTTTACTGTATTTTTATAGGTGCGTTTTTCAAGGGAGTTTAAGTAAGTGGCAGTCTTATGGGGCATATTTGTATTGATGATATCAACACCTAAATCTGAAAAGGCCTTCCAAGCAGTATTGGAATCTGGTGTGCCCCAAAAACGAAAAGGCTTGTTGAGGTCATGAGCTTTTTTTATAGTTTCGGATACATTTTTATAATCCTCTTGGGTGAGTCTACCTTTGCCGTTCCATTCCGAATAGTTTTTAAAATTAACGCTTATAAAAGCTACCTTTTTCCAATCATCAGGATCTAGGTTGCTTTCTAGCTTTTGATGATCAAAATAAACATAGTCAGGGTAGGAATCATAGGTTTCAGGGTTGGGTCTATGCCCAGAAATGACGATTTTTAAATCAGGTCTTGAGGTGATTTCAGGATATTTTTTGAGTACGGAAAGTATTTTTTTTAAAGTAGGCCCGGCATCGGACTTTATATCCAACATTATCATAAGGCCAGTTGGGTCTCCTATATGGTTTTCAATAGCATATTCTAAAGGTTCTAGGTAAAGCACTTGTAATGTGTTGCCCTCAATAATTTCGGCCTCTGTATGAGTGATGTTCAGTTTGCCATTTTTAAGAAAAACATCGGCTTCCATAATATCAAGTCCATTTGAATAAGCTTTCCAAAACGGTACATTTTGAAGATAATCGTTATGCGAATGAATTAATGTTTTTCTGTTTTGCTGTGCTTTAAGCATGGTGACGCAAAAAAGGAAGAATAAGAAAGAGAACTTTGTTTTAAATCTGTACATATCATAAAATTAAGAAAAGAGTGTCTCATCAAGAGACACTCTTTCATAAAAAAAACTAAACTAACGAACTAACTTCTACCATCCTTTATTTTGGGGGATTCCAGATGATTCAATAACTGTACTGGGTATGGGCCAAACATTCATGTAGGAAGCATCAAAATTTCTTGTGGGCCAAACAATTTCTGATGTGTAAGGCGAATCAGGGTTGGAGCGATCTGTGTAAATACGTCCGTAAATTGGCTCGGCATATGTTTCTGCGGCATCGCCCCAGCGGACTAAATCAAAATGTCTGTTGGCAAATTCACCGGCAAGCTCAACGCGTCGTTCATGTTTTAAATCTACCATGGTTGCATTGGTAATGGTAGGAAGCCCAGCTCTTTCGCGAACCATATTTAATGGAGCATCTCCATTTTTACCATCCATGATAAGTGCTTCAGCCTTCATGAGCAACACTTCCGCGTAGCGCATTAAAGGAACATTGTAAATAGTAGAAGGGTCATCGCCATTACTATTGAGATAAGTGCCAATAGGGTTTTCGAACTGAAACTCGTACATGTATTTGTTGAACTGAAAACCAGATAAAGAGTTTTCTGATTGGTATCTTCTAGCCTCACCAAAAAATGTGAAATCATCACCAAAATTCAAAATGGTTACAGCTTTTCGAGCATCACCATCTTCAAATTCATTGTACAGGCCTTCGGAAGGAGTGTAATAGCCCCAACCATTGTATTTACCCCAGCCTTTGTTTTCGAGCATAACCCCTGTAAGGATACTGCCTTTGTCTACTCCGGAATTTACGGACCAAATATACTCGCTGGTCCAATTGTTCAAGTTGCTGTGCAGTTCACGGTAATCTTGAGATGGATTGCCCGTATTGATCAATGCCCTTCCCGAACCACTATTGGTAACCGCATCCGCATATTTTACAACTTCGGCATATCTAGCGGCGTCATATTGTGCCCAATAAAGATTGGTTTTGGCCATATATGCCAATGCGGCATCTTTATGCGGACGCCCATAGTTCTCGGATGAATAGTCTGTGAACAATGGTAACAGTTCTGCGGCTTTCATTAAATCTGCTTCTATCTGTTTGTAGTTTTCAACTACACTGGCAGGTCTGGAGTAGCTACCAGGTTCATCGTTCATATTAGCTTCGGTGACAATAGGAACGCCTCCGTTGTTTCCGTCATCACCGTAGGTATGAGCTACCCAGAAATAACTGAAAGCACGCATAAAGTAAGCCTCGCCCAAATATTGATTTTTTAGTGTTTCGCTGATGTCCATATTTGGGATGTTCAAAATAACATCATTGGCCCTACGAATAACTTTGTAGCTATTGGGGTAGCATGTTGAGGTATAGCCACCTTCGCCTCCTGTTATGTTGAAATCTTTGATATTATCCGCGGAAGCTTTAATACGGCCCGTAATCATGTCATCGGAAGCATTAATGTACCAAAAGAATCCTCTGGAGAACATTTCCTGATCTGTCATATAGGCGTACATAGTGTTCACCGCTTCCGAAGCGTCTTGTTCAGAAGCCCAAAAGTTGGCGTATGAGGTGCTGCCTAAAGGGGTGACCTCTGTAAAATCGTCCGAGCATGTAATTAGGTTAAGGCCGGCGAAACCTATTAGCAAACTCATTGTTTTTATTCTATTGAATTTCATTTTTTTAGATGTTTTTTAGTTAAAGAGATAAAGACAATCCTGCTGTAATTGTTCGAGAAAGAGGGTACCGGGCGATATCTAATCCTTTACCGCCAACCTCTGGGTCAATACCAGTATAATCTGTTATTGTAAATAGGTTTTCCGCAGAAATGTAGAAACGTAAAGACGAGCCAGGCAATACAGTACGCATGATGCGGTCATCTATAGTGTAACCCAACGTAACGTTCTTCATTCTTAAATACGAAGCATCTTCAAGATACCAGCTAGAGGCCAGACCAAAGTTTTGATTATCGTCTTTAGTTGATAATCTAGGTGTAGTTGCACCTGTATTGGAAGAAGACCATGCATCTAATGCTCTGTTATCTAGGTTGTAACCTGATAGTGAGGCATTGTAAGTAGAGAACTTATAACCGTTAAAGACTTCAACACCGGAAACACCTTGGAACAACATGCCTAAATCAAAGTTCTTGTAGTTCAGATTCAAACCAAAGTTGTACGTGAAATCTGGTTGGTAGCTATCGTAGAAAACCTTGTCATTGTCATCTATTTTACCATCATCATTACTATCGGTAAATTTGAAATCTCCAGGTTGAGCATTGGGCTGTATTAGGCCCCCATCTTTTGCATAAGCATCAATCTCTGCCTGGTTTTGGAAAATACCTACTTGAGGCACTACGTATACCGAGTATAGGGCTCTGTTGACTTCTGAACGGTAGGGCCTTAATACGCCTCTAACATTGTCACTATGTGCAATAAAATCTATACCACTTTTGTTGTACCCGTCAAGGTTTACCAATTCATTGTCAAGAACACTTGTGTTGGCATTAACGGTAAAATCTAAATCCCCTATTTTGTTAGAATAGCTGGCGGAGATTTCAAAACCATTGTTTTTAACTTCTCCACCGTTTACATCGGCAGCACTGGTGCCTTGGTTAAGATCTTCAAGACCGGGAAGAATCATTCCTTTGGTACTTTTTTCAAAGTAATCAAAAGTAAGGCTTAAGCTGTTGTTGAAAAGAGCTGCGTCCAGACCAAAGTTGATTGATTCAGATACTTCCCAATTTAAATCTGGGTTAGATTGTTTTCCAACAAAAGCACCCTTATCATCAAATGATGCATCCTCGCCAATAGTCACTACGGTAGTGTTCAACGGAACATCAAAAGAATAGTAACCTACAGAGTTGATGTTTCCAATCTGCCCCCAAGATGCTCTAAATTTTAAATCATTGATTGCGCCAACATTAAAAAAAGATTCATCTGATAACCTCCAACCTACTGTAGCGGAAGGGAAGTTGTCCGCTTGGTTGTTTGCGGCCAAGCGAGAAGTCATATCTCTTCTAATACTGCCGGAAATAAAATAACGATTTTTGTAATTATACATTACCCTTCCTATAGCGGATGTCAATGCATCTTCATACACCTCCGTGCTAGGGTTCCGTATAACGGAAGCATTAGATAAATACTGATTAAAAGCTTGTTCGTTACTAAAACCTTCTCCTTTACTGGTTAGTTTTTCAAAATCAGTATGCTGAGAGGAATAGATGGCGGTAACATCAAGATTGTGGTCGCCAAATGACTTCTTGTAGCTTAGCTGATTGTCCCATACCCATCGGTTGGTGGTTGCGTTGCTTTGTTCAAGGTAGTTGTTGGGGTTAGAACGCCCAAGTTCTGGTACTCTGGGTTGAAACCTTTTGTATTCTGAATTCGTGTAACTATAGGAATAAGTTGTTTTGAAAGACAGACCGTTCACAATATTATACTCTAAAAAGACATTGGCATTCAAAAAGTTGGTAGGCGCAGAGGTTGTTGGTCTCAATAGCAAGGCCAATGGGTTATAAACATCTCCGTATGCCCCGGCAAATTGCGAAAGGCTTTCAGGAGCAACACCTGCAAAACTTCCGTCTGCATAACGTGTTGGAGAAGCAGAAGGCATATAAATTGCATTTATAATAGTACCGGAATATGGGTTGTCTGTGTTGGTACCTACAGCTTCAGTTCGTGAGAAATAAACGTTTTCGCCTATTTTAATTTTATCGGAAAGGTCAAAATCTGATTTCACTCTGAAATTATAGCGCTCAGAACTTGTTCCCTCTAAAAGGCCATCTCTTTTAGTATATCCAAAAGAGGTTAGGTAATTCATGCTTTCTCCTGCGCCACTAATATTTACGTTGGCATTGTTGATGCCTGCAGGTCTAAAAATAGCATCTACCCAATTGGTACGGTTTACTTGTCCGTAAGGATTCTGTTCTGCATCATGAGCAGACTGTCTTGGGGTTCCCGCATTATCAGCCGCCGTATTGTAAACTTGAGACTGTTGTAGGGCTGTTAGCGGAGTAGGTAGGTTTGTTGCTTCTTGCATACCACCGTAGTAATCTACTGTTATACGAGGTTTGCCTGTCTTTCCTTTTTTGGTCTGTATAACGATAACGCCCGAAGCAGCTTGAGCTCCATATATTGCTGCAGATGCCGCATCTTTAAGAACAGAAACGGATGCTATGTCATTAGGGTTGATTGCAGGGCCGTAATAAGGTACACCATCTACTACAGTAAGTGGACTTTCATTAGCAAAAGTTCCGAGTCCACGAATAACTACGTTACCGCTAGCGGTAGGGTCTCCTCCTTGAGACATTACGGTTACACCGGCAACATTACCCTGTAAAAACTCGGTAACATTGGATACGGGCCTAGAAGCAATACTTTCTACATTGTTTACTGTGGCAATGGCCGTGGTTAAATCCCCTTTTCTAGATGAACCGTAGCCTATAAGTACTACTTCATCTAAGAAACTGGCCTCTACGCTCATAGATATGTTTATAGTGTCATCTCCAGAATATGCTATTTCTTTGGTAGCAAAACCCAAAGAAGAAACTACGAGCGTTCCGTTTTCTTCGGAAAGGTTCAATGAGAAATTACCGTCAAAATCAGTAGAAGTGCCTACTTGGGTATTTCCCTTTAAAATAATTGATGCAGATGGAATGGGCATTCCGTCCGTTTCGGAAACTACCGTTCCCTTTACTGTTACTTGCGAATAAGAAAAGGAAATACATCCTAATGCTATTAGCAGAACTAAGTATACTTTTTTCATTTAGGTAAAATTTTAAAATTGGTTATCAACCAAAAGTAGTTGGAGACAATGCTTTACCAGATGAAAAAGGAATCATAAAGGTGCACTTATGGCTCAAAAAAGGGGGTGGATTGTTTCTTTTTAGTGCACTTTAGTTACAATAATTATAGCGTAACATTGTAATAATATGTAGGTAACATTAAACCTTCATTATTCTTGCACGATATTCTTTTGGGCTGCACTCAAAATTTTTCTTAAAAAGGCGGCTAAAGTATTTGGGGTCGTTAAAGCCACATTCCATACTAATTTCTGAAATGTTTAAGGTGTGGTTTTTGAGAAGATATTCCGCTTTTTGTAGACGTAGTTTTATAATCACGTCAGAAGGAGACTGTTGCAATACTTCTTTAAATGCTCGGTAGCATTTTATTTTTGATACGAACAGGGTTTCCTGTAGCTTTTGAACGTTAAATGAGGGATTGTTCAGGTTTTCGTTTATAAGGTTTAATGCTTTTTTTGCTAGTTTTTCATTTACGGATAGTCTTTTGTCGTCATCAAATGGTGTTTCAAAAAATACCTGTTTAGATGTATTGCTCGCATATTTTTTCCTTACGGATAAGAGTTTTGTTGTTTTACTTTGAATAAAAGATTTACTAACAGGCAATTGAATAAAGGCATCTACGCCAAGCTCAGTAGTCTGTACGCGTAAGGAGTGATCAATATCTTCCGATATATAAATAATTGGTAAGGTAGTTTGTGCGGTACTGTTCTTTATAAGATGAAAGAGTTGTACCAGCTGTTCGTCAACAGGAATGTTGTATAGGACTAAACAATGTATGTTTACATGTTTTATAGCTGAAGAAATAGCAGAGGTGGTTCGTTCAAAAACCAAATTGTTTTCTTGGTCGTCAAACAGTTGAAATGCGGGTAGGTAGTCATTGTCATTACAGAAGACGAGAATATTATTTTTGTCTGACGGTAGTTTTTGGTTAAGGTCAAGATGCTTCCATAGTACTTCTTCAATTTTGTTATTTTGGGTGTCAACTACTTTAATTGGTAGATACGCCAAAATTGTTAAGTTATTTTCATTGTTGACAGTGAGCGTTCCGTCCATAGCTGTTAATAAAGTATTTGCTGCTTTGTAATACGGGCTATAATGCTGTATGCTGAAAAAATTATCAGCAAGAACCTTGCTGTTAGATTCTATAAGAAGTTCTAGGGAGTCATCTTTTGTTCTCACGACTACTTTTAAGTAACTGCTTTTAGAAATATACTTTAGAATATCATTAAAAAGATACTTGAAAAATAACTTAAAGCGGAGGGAGTCCAACTCAATCCATTGATCTTGTATGTCTAGGGAATAATCTAGATTTACTTTAGATTTTTTAGCATGTATAGAGAGACCATCAATAAGTACTTTTATGGTTTGTTTTATTTTGGTGGCGGATTTTTTTAATTCGCCAATATCTTTTGAATTGGTTAGATAATCCCATTCAGAAAGTAACGTTATCAGCTTATTGGATTCGCTGTTTATATTTTGTTTTAGTCTTTCGTTTTCAATCAGTTCTTTGGAGCTCTCAATAATTTTAGAAACCGGTTCTTTAAATTCAGATAAGACAAAGGTTTTGAATTTTTCAATTTCAAAATCTTCATTTTTAAGTTGATGATACGAGTTTAAGAGTTCTTCCCTTTGGCGGTTAATCTCTTTGTTTTTTTCATCTAATGTATGGTTAACCTTTATTAGACGTTCTTTTTGGCGATTTATAGTATCAGTTCTTTCCTCTATTTTAAGTTCTAATTTTTTTTGATTTTTCGCAATATTTTGGTTTCTGACTAGTACCCAACTGGTAAAGGTTATAAAGGAAGTTACCAGTAGTAAAATAAAGAACCAGGTGGTTTTGTAAAACGGTTTGTTAATAATTATAGGTATGCTTTTAAAGGCAAGGTCTTTGGCTAAGGAATTTTTTACCTCAAAAATATATTCGCCATCGGGCAGATTTGTATAATGGATAGGAGAGTTGTTGAAATTTTGAAAGCTATCATCATATCCCAATAGCCTGTAAAGTATCTTATTATTAGGGTCTTTGGTGAAAACAACGGGTTCTATTGTAATATCTATTGAATTGTCTTTGTAGCTTTTTATGATACCCTCAGAAAAATCGCGGGTATCATCAATATGTACTTTAAGTTTGGGCAGTTCTTTTGTTATGTTCAGGGTAGCGGGAGAGAAATGGTTTAAACCGTTGATTCCTGCAAAGAACAAGGTTCCTTTTCGATCTTGGTAATAGGCTCCTTCGGAGAATTCCCTAGCTTGCCATCCTTCATCCATATTTAAAGACGTTACCGAAAAATTGTTCCGGTCTATTGTGGCAATACCTTTAGTGGTACTTATCCATACTTTGTCACTATCTAAAAGCAGGCCATAAACCATATGGCTCGGTAGTCCTTCCTTTTCGGAAATGTGATGAATAAGACCCTCGTTTTTATCGTAAATACTGATGCCGCCCAGGCTTGCAATCCAATAATAACCAGATTGTTTGTCCTTAATAGAAGAATAAACACTGTTGCCTGAAATACCGTTGTTTACGGTAATGTTTTTTAATGCTCCTGTAGAAATATCTAAAAGAATAAGACCCTCATTTTCCGTGCTGATTAAGAGTTCTCCATCTGCATATTCTATATTTCTGATGTTGTATGGACTTAGTGCTTCTTGCCCTTTGAAATATTGAAATTTATCCGTTTTAAAATCAAATTTAGCCACACCGCTCCAACAAGCTACCCATAGCTGACCTTCATTATCTTCTTTAAAAGAATAATTTCTGTCACTGGGGAGTTCGGCAATGTTTTTTGATTCGTATAGTTGATAACCATTATTTTTTATTCTAATGATACCTGCGTAGGTACCCACCCAGATTTCTCCGGAAGAGGTTGTGTATAGTGAGCGAATACGGTCCCAGTCAGAATTGTCATGAGCTTCGTTTAGGTTATACTTTACGAAGCACTTCTTTTTTTGGTCAAAATGGAAAATGCCTTTTGTATAATAGCCAAGCCAAATACGACTGTCAAAATCCGTAGTTATTGCGCGGATAGTTTCGTTGGGTAAATGTGGATATTTGTTTGGGTGCGGTACAATGGTCGTAATCTGTTCAGAACCACTATAGGCCATGCTTAGTCCGCCATCTTTGTGTCCAAGCCATATGTTGCCAAAAGCATCTTCGTATATTTTTTCTACTTCGTCACTGTTAAAACTATGAGGGTCGTATAGGTCATGAAAATAATGATCTACCTGTTCATTATTACGGTTATCGGTATTATTGGGAATGATATAAACACCATTTCTTCTTGTGGCGTACCAGATATGTCCAGACTTATCTTTAAGGACATCATTAATAATAACATCTGGGTATTTGTTCAGTAAAATGCCTTTTAAAATGCTTTCATCTTCCTTTTTTTCTTCAACAAATTGGGTCGTTTTGAACTCACCATCTATAAACTCATAGCTAGTTTTATCGGTTCTAACCCCAATAGTACCATTTTGGGTAACCATTAAATTTTGTGGAGTAGCATCGAAGACAAAATTTTGAAATTTATTGTTGCCAATGTATTTACTTATCTTTTTGTCATTAGTGAATACCCAAATATTACCTTTTCTGTCTTTTTTTAATTTACTAATGTTGTTTCCAGCTATTGATTTTGCTGTTTTTAAGTCATGTTTGTATACCGTAAAAGTGTTCCCGTTATAGCTGTTGAGCCCATCCCAAGTAGCAATCCATAACATACCATCATTGTCGCTTACTAAATCAGTTATAGAGTTGTTTGAAAGCCCGTCATTGGTGCTGAGGGTTTTAAACTTTATGTTCTGTCCGGAAGCAGATTTGCTGAAGAACATTATGAAAAAAGCGAAAAAAAGAAAACGTAGCGGTCTCATAATGGGTGGGTGTAGTACAATAGTAGTGGATGAGCTAAAATAGCAAAATAAAGCCATAAGTTTGGGTTGAACACTTTGTGTTTAGGTTATGAAACTCTCGTTAGAGTTGTAGTATTAGACAGGGGTGGGTTTCTTACCTCCAAAATTTAACACACTAGTTTTTGGATATAATCCAAATAACAGGAAATATTCCATAATTTAGCATTGTTGTTTCAACGCAGTTATGGAAAAAACCATTTTACATCTAGATTTGGATACATTTTATGTGTCCGTAGAGCGGCTCATCAATAGTGATTTGGTGAACAAGCCTCTACTTGTTGGCGGACTTAGCGATAGGGGCGTAGTGGCTGCCTGTAGCTATGAAACCCGAGGTTATGGTGTGCATTCTGGTATGCCCATGAAAATGGCAAAAGAACTTTGCCCGGAAGCTATTGCAATTAGAGGTAATGCGGGAACCTATAGTAAACATTCAGATGTTGTAACGGAAATCATACAAGAGCAAGTGCCTCTTTTTGAAAAATCTAGTATAGATGAATTTTATGCAGATCTTTCTGGAATGGACCGCTTTTTTGGTTCTTATAAATATGCTTCAGAGTTGCGGCAGCGCATTATTAGAGAAACGGGTTTGCCTATTTCCTTTGGGCTATCGGCAAATAAGGTGGTTTCTAAGGTGGCTACGGGCGAAGCAAAACCTAGTAATCAATTAAAAATAGATTACGGATTTGAGAAGCCTTTCCTGGCACCCTTATCCATAAAGAAGATACCAATGGTAGGCGATAAAACGTATCAGACCCTTCGGAACTTGGGGCTTCGTAAAATACATACTGTTCAAGAAATGCCCATAGAAGTTATGCGGAATGTACTAGGAAAAAACGGAGCGGTTATTTGGAAACGCGCCAACGGATTAGATAATACTCCGGTAATACCATTTTGTGAGCGGAAATCTATTTCTACGGAACGTACGTTCGATAAGGATACTATAGACGTAACCATGCTGCGGGGCATTCTCATTGCCATGACAGAAAATTT
Source organism: Zobellia barbeyronii (assembly GCF_018603515.1). Classification (GTDB taxonomy): domain Bacteria; phylum Bacteroidota; class Bacteroidia; order Flavobacteriales; family Flavobacteriaceae; genus Zobellia; species Zobellia barbeyronii. The sequence goes on along the minus strand of NZ_JACATN010000001.1, from coordinate 380,536 downwards.
AGCGTATCAACTACGGCGTGGTGAAAAACTTACGGCTTGTATTGCGGTAAAGATTAGATATTCAGATTTTAATACCTACTCAAAACAGTTGCGCATACCCTATACCAGTGGAGACCATATTCTTATTCCTAAAATATTGGACCTGTTCAAAACACTATATAATCGCAGGTTATTGGTGCGTTTAATCGGTATTCGCTTTAGCCATTTGGTAGGCGGTAATTACCAGATTAATCTTTTTGATGATACGGAAGAGGCGCTAAACTTATATGATGCTATGGATAGAATTAGGAATAGATATGGCGATAAAAGTGTCATTCGAGCTTCGGCTATGGGGGCACGTAGTATTGGCCGAATGCAGAATCCGTTTGATGGCCGTCCTCCGGTTGTACTAGCCCATAGGAAACAATAATTATCTATTAGAATTCTAATAATTTTTCAGCTTAAAGAATCGAATACTATTTTTTTTAACCATTAACCACAAACCAATTTGTATTTAAACTGCCATACATATTACAGTCTGCGCTACGGTACTTTTTCAGAGACCGAACTCTTGCATTTGGCACAGGCCAATCATGTAACACAGGTGGTTTTGACTGATATTAATAATACTTCTGCTGCGCTCAATTTTGTAAGAAAGGCTCCAGAATATAATGTCAGACCTATATTGGGTCTCGATTTTAGAAATGGAGTTAACCAGTGCTTTGTTGGTATAGCTAGGAACAATGAAGGGTATCTGGAGCTCAATAATTTTCTGTCTAGGCATTTGCATGAAAAAAAGGAAATACCGGTGGCGGCTCCCAAGTTTGAACATGCCTATGTGGTATATCCTTTTGAAAAGGTAGTTGAGAACAACATGTCCATTTTCGCCGATAATGAATTTATTGGGATATCAATTTCTGATTTAAGACGATTACCCTTTTCAAAAATATTGAATTTAAAGGATAAGCTGGTGGTTCAACAACCGGTTACGTTTCGTAATAAAGCCGATTTTAATGCGCATAGGTTATTGCGTGCCATTGATAATAATTGCTTGTTGAGCAAATTAGATAAGACCGAAGAGGGTAACGAGGAAGAAAAAATGTTTCCGATTCAAAACCTAGCTATGGTCTTTTCTGAATATCCCTTTATTCTTGAGAATACAGAACGTTTAATGAACGCCTGTTCTATTTCTTTTGATTTTTCAGAAAAGAGACCTCCTCAAAATCAAGAAACTTATTTAGGCAGTAGTGAGGAAGATGAGGCCCTGTTGGAAAGACTATGTGAAGAAGGTTTGCCCTACCGTTATGAAACGGTTAATCAGGATATATTGGACCGTGTAAACAAAGAATTATCGCTTATCAAAAGCATGGATTTTGTATCCTACTTTCTACTTAATTGGGACATTGTTTCTCATGCGCGTAAACAAGGTTTTTTCTATGTAGGCCGTGGTAGTGGTGCTAATAGTATTGTAGCTTATCTGCTTCGCATAACGGATGTGGACCCTATGGAACTCGATTTGTATTTTGAGCGGTTCATCAATTTATATCGTGCCAATCCACCAGATTTTGATATCGATTTCTCCCATCGTGATCGGCCAGAAATGACCAAATATATTTTTGAACGATTTAAAAATGTGGCCTTGTTGGGTACCTATGTAACCTTTAAAGAAAGGGGTGTTATTCGCGAATTGGGTAAGGTGTTTGGTCTTCCGAAAAGTGAAATAGATTTGCTTTGTGAGGGCAGATGGGACCTTTCTAGGCTAGATGAGGTTTCGCGTTTGGTACTAAAGTATGGCCGCCTCATTAAAGATATGCCCAACTACTTGAGTATACATGCCGGAGGTATTTTAATCAGTGAAAAACCACTGCATTATTTCTCTGCTACGCATATGCCTCCCAAAGGGTTTCCGACCGTACAGTTTGATATGGTGATAGCTGAAGACGTAGGATTGTTCAAATTTGATATTCTTGGGCAGCGCGGGCTAGCCAAAATACGGGAGGCGCTAGATATTATAGCGTATAACCAACCTGAAAAAGTAGATACGTTCGATATTCATGATATCAAAAAAATAAAGACTGATGAGTCGGTTAATAACCTAGTGAAGACTGCCCAGTGTATGGGGTGCTTTTATGTGGAATCTCCTGCTATGCGTATGCTTTTAAAGAAATTAGAGGTCGATAATTATTTGGGTTTAGTGGCTGCCAGTTCTATTATTAGACCTGGGGTTGCCAAAAGCGGAATGATGCGCGAGTATATTTTACGGCATAGGAATCCGGGTAGGACAGAAGAAAAAGCACACCCTGTTTTGCTAAGCATTATGCCGGAGACTTATGGTGTTATGGTCTATCAAGAAGACGTTATAAAGGTGGCTCATCATTTTGCCGATTTAGATTTGGGCGAAGCCGATGTGCTGCGTCGCGGAATGAGCGGAAAATTTAGGTCGCGAGAAGAGTTTCAGAAAGTAAAAGATAAGTTTATAGACAACTGTAGAAGAAAGAGTGAGAGTGATGACGTTATTTTTGAGATATGGGAACAGATTGCAAGTTTTGCCGGCTATGCTTTTGCCAAAGGGCATTCTGCTTCGTATGCCGTAGAAAGTTATCAGACGCTTTTTTTACGGGCATATTTTCCATTGGAATATATGGTGGCCGTACTCAACAATGGCGGCGGATTTTATCGTCCTGAATTTTATGTGCACGAGGTGCGTATGTTGGGTGGTACCGTACATCCGCCGTGCGTTAATAGAAGCCATTATGCAAATGCTATCTATGGAACGGACGTTTTTATAGGCTTTGGTTTTTTACGGGAATTAGAAAGTAGGGTAGTGGAACGAATTTTAAAAGAACGCGCCAGCAACGGTTCTTTTTTATCGTTGGAAGATTTTTTGGATCGTGTGCTTATTTCTGTAGAACAGGTAGATGTCCTTATCCGTATAAATGCTTTTAGGTTTACGAATATCAATAAGCATGAACTGCTATGGAAAGCTTATTTCTTTCTCAGTAAAGGAAAGAAAATAGACCACCCCAAATTATTTGCTCCTAAGCATCAAGATTTTAAAATTCCGGAGTTGTATACCACCCATTTGGAAATGGCTTTTACGCAATTAGAGCTATTGGGTTTTTGTTTGTGTAGTCCTTTTGAATTATTGATAGAACCTCCTAAAAATAGTAGAGGCAGTAAAGACCTTGAAAAGTATCTTGGTCATCATATAGATATTTATGGGTACCTGGTAACGGTTAAGAATACCAGTACGCATAATGGGAAACGTATGTATTTTGCCACTTTGGTAGATCAGCACGGTCAAGTTTTTGATACCGTTCTTTTTCCACCGGTAGCCGCTAAATATAACTTTAGAGGCAAAGGTATTTATCGATTTTATGGTAAGGTGGTGAGCGAATTTGGTTTTTTAAGTATTGAAGTTATAAAAATGCAAAAGCAAGATTATGTCCAAGACCCAAGATATGCAGATATGAAAACCAGCACAAAAGTGTTTGAGAACAAGAAAGCAGAAGCTAAAGCAAACCGAATTTCATAAACTCTCGTAAAAAAAAAGTAAGTTGACTTTTAATCATTCATTGTAATGAACGTACTTTTTGAGGTTGGCATCTTCACATATAAAAGCGAGGTCTTTGGTGTAAATATCCATGTAATCAGAATAAACTTGGTCACAATTACTTTCGTTATAATGAACAATGATTACCAGTTTTCCAGCGGTCAAAAAGCTCTGAGCACCTGAGGTATCCCACCAATTTTTTTCGGTATTGTAAGATTCATAGGTTACACCATCAAAATTTTCTGCATCCTCTACAAAGTTCTTCGCCATGCATTTCATACCTTTTTCATGTACGTAATCGCAAAGTTCTTGAAAGTAGGCAATGCCTTCGGCTTTGGTAACTTCCAGCTCATAGGTTTCCCTAACATCATCATATAAGGCCCAATCCATATTATCAAATTCTACCCAATCAAAACCCCAATCGGCTATTTTGTCTATACGGGCTTTCATGACATCTACGATTCCCGTTGTAGTAGCGTTTACAAAATATTCCCCGGGCCATTCGCCCCATTGTTTGGTAATTAGATAAGGCTGTAAATCGGCAAAATCATCTCTCCAGTCTTCGCCGGTACCAATACTTATATATGCCGCCAATTGATTTCCGTTGGCCTTTATTTTAGCAACAGACGCTACTACGTCATCTTGAAAAGGGTCTAGCAATACGTAAGCATTGCTCGCATTCAAAGCAATATAATCTACTTGGTCGGGCTCATAATTTTCATTATAAGCATGATTGTAAACTGGTATGGCATCACTGGTTACTATTGGATTAATAGTCTCTTCTTTTGTAACAGTATCATCTTCATCGTTACACGACACTTGTAAAAACGCAACTAGAAAGACTAATAAAATTCTCATAATTATGTATTGAAATTGATGTACCGTAACGGGTGAATTGTATAAAGGTGAATAAACAGCTTTACTATTTATTCCGATATTTTTTGTACTTCACCGTGTATAGTGCAAGATTGTTTAACCGTATTATATATGGTTCCGAACTTTTCAATGTTCTTTTTTAGTAAGTCAATATTTAAACTTTCGTCTTGACTATATACTTTTAGAACGTAATTGATATTGTCCATTCTTGGAGGTTTCTCTAAACGCGTGGCTTTTACCAAAATTTCAGCATTGGTATATTCAAAATTCATCAAAATAGAAAAACGCTCCACGTTTTTAAGAATACAAGAAGAGAATGATCCTAAATATAATTCGGCAGGGTTTGGTAGACTATCTGCCGTTTCTGGAGTGATTCCAAAACTAATTTCAGATTGTTTAATGTCTATTAAAGCACTAGCTTTTGAAGATGAACGTGATGCTATCGAATATTCCATAACTTGAATATTAATGTTATTTAACTCCTTTCTTCAACTTAACCCAAAGGTAATCATCTATTATTTTATCATTTTTGAATGCTGCATTTTTTTTAATGCTTTCTAAAGTGAAATTATTCTTTTCCAGTACGCGCATAGAAGGCTTGTTGAACTCAAAAACGCCAGCTTCTATTCTTACAATATCAAAAGTACTGAAAGCATAATCGGTCATTAATGCTATGGCCTTGGTGGCAATTCCATTTCCCCAGAAAGGCTCACCTATAAAATATCCCATTTCGGCACTTAATCTAAAAACATCTTTTTTGATGTCTATTCCTATTTCGCCAACAAAAATGCCTTTCCAGTAAATTAATTTTCTTTCCGCAGGAGTTTTTTTAAGTTGAATAGCTATAAACTCTTCGGCATCCTTTAAAGTAAAAGGATTGGGAACTTTATCATAACCATTATCAAAAATAATGGGGTTGTTTCTGAATTCAGTAAACTGTTCGGTAATATCCGTTTGATAGTTTTTTAATTCTACCATAAACATTGAATGTTTAAACTGACTTGCATTTCAACTAATCTAGTTTTCCATTAGTAGGTGCCTTTTGCAAGTTAGGTGTTTTTCTGTGTTTTGTTCCTTGTTCGTAAGAATATGCTAAGCCTATTAATATGGGTTCATCATACATTCTGCCCAAAAACTGAAGTCCGGCAGGTAAGTTTTTAGCGGTAAAACCCATAGGAACTGTAAAGGCAGGTTGACCGGTATGCGGACTAATAACCTGATTGTTGTCTCCTAAATATTCTTCTTGGAAGTGGTCAATTCTTGCAGGAGGATTATTCCAAGAAGGATAAACGATTGCATCTAGTTCTAAAGAATCCATAACATTTTCTATGGCTTCGCGAAAAGCAATTCTACGGGTATCTGTGTAGGCATCTAAACAAGGAATTTCTGAATCTTCCCATCTGCCGGTATGCTCGGCATTTCTTAGTAATCTTTCTTTTGCAAATTCAGAAGTACTTCCTGCTTTAATAATATCTTCTATGGTTTTTATAGAATCATTTTTTACGTAGTTGGCCAAAAAGCCCTCAACATCTTCCCGAAATGGAGCGCACCACTGGTTTTCTTTCAAACTAGCGAAACCGGGTACAACTACAGAATCCACAACAGTAGCGCCAAGAGAATCCAGTTCGGAAAGTGACTGTTCAAACAACGTTTTAATTTCGGGGTCAGGGTCATTGTCACTTAATTCTCTCAGGATGCCAATTCTAGCACCAACAAGTGCATCTTTCTTAAGAAATTGAGTATAACTAGTAGGTATTTTGCCTTCTGAGTTTTTGGTAAGCGGGTCATCTGAGTCATACCCAGCAATAATTTCTAATACTTTGGTAGCGTCTTCAACAGTTCTCCCCATAGGGCCAACCACATCATTTCTTAAATAAAGAGGAACAATGGCACTTCTACTGACTAGTCCCAATGTAGTTCGGAATCCTACTAACGCATTATGGGAAGAAGGGCCTCTTATAGAGTTCCCCGTATCTGTCCCTAAACCAATAGTTCCAAAATTAGAAGCAATGGATGCACCTGTTCCACCACTTGATCCCGCGGGAACGTAATCTGTATCATATGGGTTTCTTGTAGTTCCGGCTGTTGAACTTTCCGTATGCATGGGACTAAAGGCCCATTCTGCCATGTTAGACTTGGCAATAACTATAGCCCCGGCTTCAACAAGTTTTTTAATAATAAATGCATCTTCCTCAGGTATAAAATCCTTTAAGGCCAATGAACCGGCTGTTGTTGGTAGACCAGCGGTATTAATATTGTCTTTTACAATTATTGGAATTCCATGTAAGGGGCGTAAAATGCCAGTTTCTTTATATTCCTTATCAAGGGCTTTAGCAATCTCAAGCGCCTTTGGATTTAGTGTGGTGATTGCATTTATAGTGCCGTCAAAATCCTTGATTCTTTCTACATATGCCTGAACCAATTGTTCACTATTAAAAGAACCTTCTTCATATGCCTTGTGAATATCTGAAACAGTTAATTCAGATAGCTCTATGGCCTTATTATCTGTTTGTGCCGTCTTTTGTTCTTTACAACTATAAAAACCTAACGTTAATACTACCAGTAAACAGAAAACTTTAGTTTTTATCATATTCGGGTTTTGTATAAATAGTTTTGGATGCTCTGCGCATAAAAAAAGGTCATCTCGTTACAGACTAACGAGATGACCCTAAGTTAAATAATAAACCAGAAGTTCCTTTATGAATTTTAGAATAGCATGCTAAAATTATTAGGTTGATTTATTTTTGGACAGATTTTTACTTAATACATACTATCATTTAAACCAATGCCCCATTTGCACCTATAACTTGGCCTGAAATCCACTTAGAATCATCGCTAGCTAGAAACAATGCAACGCGGGCAATATCTATTGGTTTTGCCAGTCTATTAAAAGCGTTCATAGAACTTAGCTTATCAATAGTTTCTTGCGATTTTCCTTTCATGAATAAATCTGTTTCAGTTGCACCCGGTGCAAGAGCGTTTACAGAAATACCTCTGCCTATTTCTTTTGAGAAAACACGGGTCATTTGCTCTACTGCTGCTTTTGATGCAGAGTATAAGGAATAGGTTGGAAACATTAATTTAACGGTACTGGATGATATATTAATAATATTACCATTATCGGCCAGCTTGGCATCTGCTTCTTTTAGTGTGTTGAAAACGCCTTTTACATTAATATCAAATTGTCTACTAAAATCTTCTTGCGTATTGTCTTTTAGTTTTTTTGAAACCATAACTCCCGCGTTATTGATTAACACGTCTACCTTGCCATAGGTTTTAATGGCTTGGTCAAACAATTCGGTCACTTGAATTTCGTCACTAACATCAGCTTTTACTGCAATGGCCTTACCACCGTTGCTAAGTATAGTTTCTACTGTGTTTTTGGCTTCATCTTCACTGTTTGAGTGGTTTACAATTACTGAAGCTCCGTTTTTGGCCAACAAAATTGCAATTTCTTTTCCTATGCCTCTTGAGGCTCCCGTTACGATGATTACTTTGCTTTCTAGTTTCATAATATTCAATATGTTATTTTGTTTATTTGAGGGCTATTAACTTTTGTGCTATTGGAGTTAGGTTTGACCCAATAATTTCAGGATTAGGAGCTAATGGATATAATTGTGCGCCGGGTCTACTGACAAATGCGCCTCTCCATTTTGCCCAAATTGCTCCAGCAATATCCCAGCCATGCGCAGCAACTATCATACATTCATGGGATTGAATCCCCATTTTTCTGGCAGCCCAATCATAAGCATCTGCATCTGGTTTAAATTTACCCATATCTTCAATGCTTAAGCGTTCATCAAAATAATCAAGCAAACCGGCATTGGTAAATTGAGTCTCTACACCCTTGTTTGAAGAATTGGTAAAGGATACCAATTTATACCCAGCATCTTTTAATTGTTGTAGTGCTGGTTTTACATCTGGGTGCGCGGGTAATGACCTTATAGGACCTAGAATAGCTTCTCTTGCTTCTTCTTCGGTCAATGTTATACCATTATTGGCGGCTACCATTTGTAAAGCTGCTGCGCCAATAATTCCAAAATCATTGTATTGTCTTCCTACGGTGGTAACTAAAGAGTATTGAAGCATAGTAGTAAACCATAAAGGTAAAAGATCACTTTGGTTTCCCAGTACGGCTCCAACACTCTCTTTCATAGCTGTTAGGTCAAGTAGGGTTTCGTTTACATCAAAGAATAACACCTTAGGTCTAATTTCGCTACCTGTTATAAGTGGCTCTGCAGGCTTATTTGCTGCATTGCCGAACTGAGGTATTGTTGCTCCAGCTAAACCAAGTACAGTTGTTTTTTTGATAAAATCTCTTCTGTTGTTTTTCATGAATTAGTAGTGTTTAAAAACATTCTTATAGGTATGTTTTGGGATAAAAAAATTAAACTGCTATTTGTTTTAAGTATAAGGTGAGTCCTGATAAGTATTCGTCTAGGATAGAATCATCATTGTAAAGTTTTCTTATACCACGTATGCCTTCAAATGCACTAATTAAATACACTGCTACGGCTTGGCTAGAGATATTTTTGTTGATGGTGTTTTCTTCTTGACCTCTTTTGATTAATAGAATTAAGGCCGCTTTCCATTTTTCAACAATACTTTTTAAAGCTATTTGATAGGTTGCTTCAAAATCACCTATTTCATTGATGAAATTATTCATAGGACAACCATGTTGTTTATCATAAATTGAAAATGATTTTAAGCGGTGTATGAAAGTTTTTTCTAAAATGTCAAGTGGATTCCCATCACCATACAGAGGTAGAATCATACTGTCACAAACCCGTCTTTCAACTTTTAAAGCAATAACGGCTAAGCCTAATTCTTTCTTATTTTTATAATGATGGTAGAATGCACCTTTGGTAAGCGAGGTAGCTTTCATTACTTTGTCAATACTTGTAGTCTTAAAACCATTCTCATAAAACATTTTAAATGCCTTATCAACAATGATTTGTTTCGTAAGTTCAGACTTTAACTCTTGTTGCATTTAGTAAAGGTATTCAAAAAAATACCATATTGAATGTTTTTAACTTAATGCCAACATTTTCTATACTTATTATGATGCGGAATCTATCTGATTTTTTTTAAGTCGATTTCGAATAAACAAGCAGGTACATTTTTGTCTTTTCGGCTAATTCCTGAAGTGTAGGTTGTTCTCTGAAGTTGTCTTTAATAAACCCAATTACCTCTGCAATCCTGTAATAGTTGTGCTGTTTTGAGTCAACCCTTTTATTAACAACACAAATTTGTGTAGCATTTAGACCTTAATAAATTTGTTTCTCGCTATAGTTGAAATAGGGACTATTTTTTAACAGCTTTCACTCCAGCTTCAATTTTTATATCAAGGTTGTTTTCCTTTGGCGGAATAGGGCATGAGCTATAATTGTTATAAGCGCAGTAGGGGTTGTAAGCTTTGTTGAAATCGATTTCAATACTGTCCGAGTCAGGAATTCTTAAATCAATATATCTTCCGCCGCCATAAGTTTCTTCTCCGTTGGTCAGGTCAGTAAATGGAAGAAATAAATAATCTCTATACTTTTCGGTTTGACGTAGGCTATGACTTTGGTAAATAGTTAATTTGTGCTGTTGGCCTTCTATTTCAAATACAACCTCTCCATATTTTTCATAGGTAGGAGCTCTGTTGGTTGTTGTTTTCATTTTAAACGGCAGCGGGTCTAAAACTCTGGTGAATTTAGCTTTTACACGGTAGGCTTCATTAATTTCATAGAAGTCATGACCAGTAAATTTTTTCTGTTCTTTTTTACTTAAAGGCGACTTCTCCGGATTTTTGAACTCGGCATTCAGCTCCTCTTGAAATGCTTTAATTTTTTCTGCATGACTTTGGTCTTGTGCAAATACTATGGTATTTGTGAGCACCAGGAACATTGCTAATATTGTTTTCATGTTATTTCGTGCAATGATTACTATTATTAGTGATAAGTTTTGTTATGTCAAATAACAAAACTTTGATTATCAGTTGGTTTGATTTAATTCTGTATACTATTGTCAAATAACCATCAAATAAGAATTATGCCCAAAAAGGAATATACTTTTTATATTTCCTAGAATTACTTTCAGGGTCATCTTCCTTTATAACATTATCTTTTAATGCTTCTTTGATAATTCTGGAAGCAATTGCCGCATTTTTACTTTCTATGTTAAATCTTTCTCTCAAAGATTGATTTGTCATTTTATCATTAGAGACATATTTTAAACAGCAATGTTGATAGCAAGCTCTTATTTTATCCTTCTTGTCCATTTGATTTAAAGTCTTGTACGAATACATAATGACTTTTGTATGTTTTTCTTGAATAAGAATGTCAGGTGCAGGTAATTGATACATCTCATTGTAGAAAATTACTTTATCAATTCCGCTTCCTTTTTCTTCGCAAATACCTAATCTTCTCATTAAATCAGCTAATATGTCATTTCTGGATTGATATTCATCAATAAAACGTTCAGGAGTAATAAGTGGTGTTCCAGGATTGGTAATTTCAATTCTATCAGAAAAAACTTCAACCATAGGAAAGCCTTTCTCTTCAAAATCTTGATGAATTATTGCATTAGCCAGTAACTCTCTTACAGCAATTTCAGGATACATTCTTTTGTCATCTCTAAAGGCTTTTCCTATTTCTTCATTAGCAGGTAATTGACTATTTACCCAATCTATTAATCCTTGATAGCCTGAAACATATCCTTTTCTTCCAATTTGTTCGCGTACTGTTTCAATTTTGTTATTGTGTTTATAAACAATAACTCTAATAGCCTTTCTTTTTAAATCAGGAAATTCTTCAAGGTCTTTTGCAAATAGAATCGCACCTAAATTAGTGATTGCGTATTTAGTTGTTTTTTTTATTATTAAACTTTCTGATATGAATTTGTCAATAACTCCTTGTCTGTTTGAAGGATATGGTAGTTTTAGTAAGTCAAAATAGGTTTGTGTATCTAAAAGAGAAACAATTGAATCGCCATCTAAATTTTCTTTTGCTAATTGAAGTTCAAATTTTATGTTATCTTTTTTATTCCAAATTTTTGATTCTTTCTCAGGGAATTCTTTTAGTAATCTAGTGTAACTTCCAATTCTAATATATGCTTGGTTAATAAACTTAACAGGTCTGTTTATTGCAGAAGGAATAACATACATGCTAATATTTATTCCTTTTGAATATTCAAATTCGTAGGTCTTAAAGTCAATCTTTGGGTCTAATCTTTGAATTAACCAATTTTCTAATTCTTCATTTCCTTTAGTGGCTGTTTTTACTTTAAAAGTGGTCCCTTTTATATTGTGGGTTTTATCTTCAACACCAAAAATTAGAAATCCATATTGCTTTTTACTTAGACAAGCACCATTGGCTAAAGCGGATATTCTTTCTCCAATTTCCTCATTAGAATGGAAGTTTAGTTTGAATTCTAGCCATTCAGTTTCTTGCGAATAACTTACTAGGTCTTTTAGAAGTGATTTTAGTTCGGATTCTGTCATTTGTCAAATAACTATCAAATAAAAACCCCTTAGTAATGAGGGGTTTAGTGAGTTGTTGTCGTAAATATACAGTATTCTATCAAATAAGATTTAAGTCGTCGATTTTAGTTACACCATTTTGTTTAGGCTGGCGTGAAACACATCGCTATATATCCATTAAAGATTATAAACGATATATTTTAATACCTTCTACTCTCCAAGCTCAGTAATCTTCTGTTCGTAAAGCTTCTTACTCTCTACGACGGCAACATTCAATTCTTGCATAATACCTTCAACACGACCTTCTATGCTTTTCATTTGGTCATTAATATTATCAAAAGAATTAAGGGCAGCAGCTACTTCTAGGGCTTTTACCACTTCTACGGCATCACCATGTAAGAGTTTTAATTTGTCTATAGCTTTTGATGTATTGGTCAATGTGCCATTATATTTCGTGCGCGCTTTTTGAATGGCACTCAAAAGAGTTTTTTTACTGGTTTCGTCGCTTAGGCTATTGGTCTGCTTTTCCATGGCAGTAAAAAGATTAGTAGCCTTCTCTTTTAAATCTTCGTATTCTTTGTTTAGATTATTTACACGGCGGTCTACTTTCTCCCAATCACCATATACCTTGGCAAATTCCTTATCTTCATTTTTAGTGTCTTCTAAAGCAGCTTTTAGTGCACTTAGAGATTCTAAGCCTCTGTTTACATTTTTATTGGCAGTTTCTTTTTTGCTTTCAAAAGTAGATACTTGACTTTTAAATTTGTCTTTTAAACGAATAAGGTCTTCAGGGCTTTTGTCTTTCCAACATGAAGTTAATACAAGCGCAGTTAGGGCAATAAATAGTGTTTTCTTAAACATGTAATGTAATTATTAGTTAATGGTGGGGTAAAGATACGTATTCTTCTAACTTTTCGTTTTTTGGTAGTCCGTTAGCTTTTGAGGACCTTCCAGCAAAACACGTACTACACGAAGCGTGCCATCATCTGTGGTAGATATTTGCCATTTTATAAGTGAGATACTGCCTTTCTCAATTTCAATACCCGTAATACTACGTGGATGTACACAACTACCGTCATTAAAAAACGGAATGTCTCCAGGTTCTGGAAAGCGTGGGCGGTGGGTATGACCAACAATAGTGATCAAAAGATTGTTCTTTAGTATCCACTTTTTAATACGGCGCTCTACTTTTATAAGTTCTTTATAGTTTTTTGCGGGACTTGTAGGGTCTGCAATACCCCATACCTGTAGTGGTTTCCATAATGCGCGTACCAAGAACCGGCTCCAGCGCCAAAAGGTGTAATTCCACCAGTCTGCCTGATGCCCGTGTGTTAAGAAAATTTCTTGTTCAGTGTCTTTATGCTGCAGTATAATGCCCTCATGATAGGTAATGCCTTCAAAAAGTTCTTTAGATTCCCCATCTATAGGTTCAAAATAGCTGCTTAGGTTCTTCTTTACATATTCTGGGTCTTTATAGACCATATCATGGTTTCCCCAGATCATATGAAGTCTACGGCCTAGATGAAATTTTCGCAAAAGTTCATAAACATTCTTGTGGGCCTGAAAAATAGATTCAAAAAATCGGTTTTCCCAAAGCTCATCACCATCGCCTATTTCGCAATAATCAAACCCTTCTTTGAAATAGAAATTAAGGGCGTGAAAGTAGATATTCCGGTTGTTTGCGAAGTCATCTGCAAAGCTGTTGTCACCCCTGTGGCAGTCACTAAAGAGAATAAATTTCGATTCATCGTCAAAAGGCACCGTTTTGGCAGTTTGGTATGCATTGGATAACCTTGTATTGGACGACATATCGTAAATTTGCATAAATATCTAAAAAAAGCGGTGAAGGGCATAAAGATTGCCTTAACAATACAATATTTTATTTTGTAACTTTAAGAGGGTATTTACGACTGATGAGATGAGAATGGAGAAAAACTACGAAGCAGATTTACCAATTACCCAGCTAATAAGCTTTAACAGGCTTATGGAGCAATATGATGTCATGGCTAAAAGTGATAATATCACCGAGGCCAAAAAGGCACAGCGTATCTTAAAAGCTGCAGCACCGTACCCTGAGCTTCGTGATGGTTTTAATGATGTTTCTTTGCTTAAAAAACATAAGGACATTATTAATATTATTTTACAGGATATTTTTCCGAAAGTTGTTACTAACAATGAGATAAAGACTGCCTCCTTACCGTATAACGATGTAATCTTTAATTCTTCTAAGCGGTTTAAAAAAATATTGAAAGATGCAGGTGGAGATGATTTCATTCCACAAATGCGGAATCTACCAGAACACCAGATGTATATTGTGGCGTGTACGGTTATTCTTAATTTTCACTACGGCTTCAATTTTGATTTTAAAAGACCATTTTTCTACGATATTCCTGATAAAAATGGCGTAATGCGCCACTATAGAATTTTGTACAATGCAGATTTTATGGAAATTTTGCCTACGGATAAGGCAAAAAAACTTACTCAAAAAGATGTTGATGATCTTTTGGATAATTTTGATAATATAGAACTTTGGAAGGAAAAAATTCCGCCGCATAGTTTTATTTCAAAAGGTTTTGTCATTTCCAATATGTTTGACGTAACTGCAGAACATTCTATCTCTGAAATAAAATCTAGCCTGATTGCGAATGACAAGCGCAGCAGTGATAATTTCATGAGCGATTTACAGGAAACTTTTAGATCTTTCTTTAATTCACCAGATATTAAGGTGGGTTTTGTGGAGTATAATGCTAAGGAGAATCGTTTTGAAAAAGTTTTTGCTAATGGCATGGAGAGTTTTCTTTTGGGAGATAAAGATGCGCTACATTGTACAAGTGCTTTATGTAAAAGTTCCTACAGTAGATTATTAGAGCAGAACAGTTATTTTGCTATTTCAGATGTAGATCGTCATTATAAAATTTCTGGAGGTATGGCTCTTTATGAAGGCCTCAAAGAAAAAGGTATAAAAAGTGCTATTCTGGCACCTATTGCAGATGATGGTAATCTTTTGGGTGTATTGGAGCTTGTAGCTTACGAGCCAAATGTATTGAACAGTGTAAATGCTAATAAATTAGAAGATGTAATGCCCTTTATTGTATCGGCAGTACTTCGTTCTAAAGCAGAGGAAAGTAACCTTATTGATGCCGTTATTCAAAATGAATGTACATCGGTTCACGATTCTGTATACTGGCGTTTTGAAGAAGAAGCCAAACGTTTTGTAAAGGATAATTCAGAAGGTAGGAGTGCTACTTTTAAAGAAATTGTCTTTAAAAATGTATACCCATTATATGGTCAAATAGATATTAAAGATTCATCTCAGGCACGCAACACTGCAATTCAGCGCGATTTGATGATTCAACTTTCTACTATAAATAAAGTACTTGAAACTGCATGGCAGAATAGTAAGTTACCTATTTATGAAGAGTTGATGTTTAGGGTGAATAATCATATGGACAGTATTAAAGAAAGCCTGCACACCAACAGTGAGCAAGCTATTTTTAATTTTGTGATGGATGAAATAAATCCTGTGTTCTCTCATTTGAAAAAATCTGATAATGAGTTGAATAATTTGATTCTTTCCTATGAGTCTTCGGTTGATATGGGAACAGATTCCTATTATGATCACAGACGTAATTATGACGAAAGTGTTACGCGAATCAATATGAGATTGGCATCGTTGTTAGATAAGAAGCAAAAGAGTGCCCAAGCCATGTTCCCGCATTACTTTGAGCGGTATAAGACTGATGGTGTTGAACACAACATGTACATTGGTAACGAGATTGTTGGTGATCAAGAATTTGATATGCTGTACTTAAACAATCTTAGATTATGGCAGCTACAGGTTATGTGTGAGATGGAAAATGCGCATTATACTTTAAAGCCTAAACTTGCTGTGCCTTTAGACGTGGCTTCATTGGTTTTAGTTTATAGTACATCACTTTCAATCCGTTTTAGAATGGATGAAAAGCGCTTTGATGTAGATGGTACGTACAATGCCCGATACGAAATTATCAAAAAACGTATTGATAAATCTTACATTAAAGGAACCAATGAACGTTTGACCCAAGCGGGTAAAATGGTTATTGTCTATTCTCAGAAAAAGGATGAGCTAGAATACTTACGTTACATAAAATTCTTGCGCTCTAAAGGTTACTTTACCGGTAAGGTAGAGATTGTGGAATTAGAGGGTCTACAAGGCGTAAGCGGACTTAAAGCTATACGGGCAGATATTCTTTACAAGACCAAAGACAACGACATGGAAAGGACGTATACGTACGAAGATCTTATGAATGAATTGAAGGCCTAGGTAGGTAATTCAATAATTCTTTCTGGACCGTAGAATTTTAGGGCTACAAAAAATGCAATTACAGATAATACCATTCCTACCATAAAGATGGTATACGTCCATCGTAATAGTTTGTATTTTCTATTTAACACAAGACCTAAGAAGTAAAGGTCTTTAGTTAAGGAGTCATATACATATTTCTGGTCTTTAATTAATTCTTGAATGGCCCACTCGTAATCTTCAAGCTTCATCTTATGAAAGTTTCCAAAGAACAATAGGTTTACTTTCTTTTGATTTACGTCTTCCTTGTTAAACTCACCGCTAGTTACATTCGGTCGGGTTGCCAAAACAGACATAATCATAGATATAACACTAAACATGACAAAGATACCAGCAGGAATTACCAAGTAATCATTAGATGGATTATCTAGTTTAGGTATAAGGTTGGTAAGCATCAAAGAAATAATAATTGCATTTACAGATAGAAGAATGTTAGCTTTGGTATCTGCAATATCACTTAATTTTAAATGGTTCCGCATGGTAACGCGGAACATGGTCTGTATACCTCTTTCTGGACTTTTGTTTTTTAATTGAACTTTAAGTTCTTCCTTTTTTCGTGCTTTTTTCTGTTTTTTATCACGTTTCACCAACTTTTTAAGGTTCTCATCTTTACCTTCTTGCCAGTTTTTTATGGCATAGTCCGTGTAGAAACGATGCTCGGTCTGGAACATTTTAATATTGGTACGGCGCCATTCTTTAGTTGAGATTTCGGCAATGCCCAACAGCTGTAATTCTTCCCGCAACATCTCGCAAGTTTCAGTATAACTAGATTGTGCTAAATGAGAAGAATCGGCATCTCTCATAATCTCTTCCATCAAGTTTTGCGGCTCATGGCCTCGCTTGGTAGCCATAATTAGATTGCAGACCGTTTCTATAGTCAGTGGTTCGCAATTTTGCTCGGTCAGAAATTTCTTTGCTATTGCACAGCTATTTTCTTCATGGTTTTCTGAACCTTTTGTGTAACCTGTGTCATGAAGCCACGCAGCAAGCGTTATTGCGTCACTATCAGTAGCGTTTAAGTTATAATAATCAAGCAATTCTTTAGTACTTTTGACAACACGCTGGGTATGCCTAAGATTGTGATACAAATAGTTGGTATCTAATTCTTTGACTAACAGGTTAATTGCAAATTCTTCGGTTTTCGATAGTAAATCCGGCATGAAAAATTATTTATGGTTCCAAATTACAAAATATTGAGAGTGAATAGTGTTCTATTCGGTAAACATTTTGCGCTAATTGCATTGTTAACTCTGTTTTCAGGTTGTGCAACCCTTAAAACAAAGTACGCAAATGAAGAGGGTAAAACAGATGTTCCTACTACAAAGGAGATTTCACATACGTTTTATCTTATTGGGGATGCAGGTCTATCTCCTATGGATGGAATGAACGACGCGCTTAAGATTTTTAAGGACAAATTAGACAAGGCAGATAAGAATAGTACGGCACTCTTTTTAGGCGATAATATTTATCCTGCAGGTCTACCTGACCCTATAGATTCTACCGCTGCCTATATTCTGGCAAAAAATGATTTGGATGCCCAATTAAAAACTCTGAAAGATTTTAAAGGGAAACCCATTTTTATACCTGGTAACCATGATTGGTATACGGAAGGTTTGGTAGGTCTAGAGCGCGAACAGGATTACATTCAAGAAAAATTAGATAGTAAAGACGTTTTTTTTCCGGAAGACGGTTGCCCTATAGAAACTATAGAGGTAAATGATGATGTAACTATTATAGCAATAGATACAGAGTGGTACTTGACCAATTGGAACAAGCGTCCAGATATGAATGACAAGTGTGATATCAAAACCAGAGATTCTTTCTGGTTGGAGCTTGAGGATAAGATTAAAGATAATAGACAAAAGACTACGGTCATAGCTATGCACCACCCAATGTTCAGTTATGGAACGCATGGTGGTCAATATACGTTTAAGTCGCATTTCTACCCGAAAGGGAAAATAGGGCCGTTGCCCATTCTTGGAAGCTTTATAAATGTTTTGAGGAGAACAACTGGTGCATCTATAGAAGACATGACCAACACGAGGTATACTGAGCTAAAAAAGCGTTTGTTGACTTTGGCACAGTATTCAGAAAAAGTGGTATTGGCTTCAGGACATGAGCATACGCTTCAATATATAGTAGAAGAGAATACACCGCAAATTGTAAGCGGTGCCGGTGCTAAGACAGGAGCAACAAATCTATTGAATGGTAGTAAATTTTCAACAGGAGAAAGAGGTTACGCCACTTTAGAGGTGTATACAGACGGCTCATCACAAGTACGTTTCTTTGGAGTTGATGCTAATAAAGACGAAGAGTTTTTATTTACGTCTCAGGTTTTACCTCCAGACAGGACATTTTCTGAGGAAAAGTATTCTGATAAATTTCCGGCTACGGTAAAAGCTTCAATATATACGGAGGATGAAGTAGATAAAAGTGGATTTTTTAATTTTGTTTGGGGAGACCGTTATCGTAAATATTATGCAACAAAAGTAGAGGCTCCAACCGTAAATCTAGACACCCTTATGGGAGGTTTGGTTCCTGTTCATAAGGGAGGAGGACATCAATCTAAATCATTACGATTAAGGGATAAGGATGGCAAAGAGTTTGTTATGCGAGCTCTTCGTAAAGATGCGGAACTGTATTTACAGGCTATGGCTTTTCAAGATCAATATGTAATGGGCGATTTTGAAAACACTTATACTGAAAATCTTCTTCTTGATTTCTATACGGGCTCTAATCCTTATGGGCCTTTTACAACCGGAGAATTGTCAGATGCGGTAGGTCTATTCCACACTAATCCTGTTTTATATTATGTACCCAAACAGTCGGCATTAAAAGAGTACAATCAATCTTTTGGTGATGAACTTTATATGATAGAAGAGCATGCTGGAGATGGCCACGGAGACTTAGAGAGTTTTGGGTATTCTAATGAACTAAAGAGTACGGATAGCATGCTTGAAGATTTACGTGATGACGAGAAATACTCCGTAGATTCTGAATTATATTTAAGAGCAAGACTTTTTGATATGGTCATGGGAGATTGGGATCGTCATGTAGATCAATGGAGATGGGCAGAGTTTGAGGATAAAGAAAATGATAAGATACTTTATAAACCCGTGCCAAGGGATCGTGATATGGTCTATTCAAAACATGGTGATGGCTTTTTTATGAGCTTGGCCACGAGAATTATACCCGGTTTACGTTTAATGGAGGGTTTTAATGAAGAAATACGAAACGTAAAAGGTTTTAACTCTTCGCCAAAAACCTATGTGTTGGATATGGCTCTTTTAACGCAGACCACTCCGGAGGAATGGCAAGAGCAAGCAAAATTTATACGAGAGAACCTTACTTCTGAAGTAATTGATAAAGCGTTTATGCATTTTCCGAAAGAAGTCAGGGATGAGACGGTAGATGAAATTAAAGGTATACTATTGGCTAGAGCAGCCAATATTGAAGAAACTGCCCGTATTTATTACGGAGTTTTAAATAAGTATGCGGTAGTTATAGGTACTGATAAAGACGATTGGTTTGAAGTGAATATCTTAAATGATATGGAAACCGAAGTTAAAGTTTATAGAAACATCAAAGGCAAAAGGAAGAAGCTGTTCTTTGAGAAGGTTTTCAATAAAAAAAGCACCAAAGAAGTATGGGTGTATGGCTTAGATGATGATGATATTTTTGAAGTAAACGGAGACGAAAGAAGTGCCATTAAGATGCGCTTGATAGGTGGGCAAAATAATGATATTTATAGGGTGAATGAAGGCGGTAATATTGCCATTTATGACTACAAAACTAAAAAGAATACTATAGAGGAACGTAGTGGTGCTAAGTTAAAACTGACGGACGATTATAATACCAATAACTACTTGCCTTTGCAAATACGGAATTCGGTGAATCAAATTATCCCAACTATTGGTTACAACCCAGATGATGGGGTTAAAATAGGTTTCAGTGATACGTATACGTTTAACGGTTTTAGACAAAACCCTTTTACGCAACAGCATAAGTTAGATGCTTCCTATT
The DNA here is from genome assembly GCF_018603515.1 of Zobellia barbeyronii. Taxonomy (GTDB): domain Bacteria; phylum Bacteroidota; class Bacteroidia; order Flavobacteriales; family Flavobacteriaceae; genus Zobellia; species Zobellia barbeyronii. The sequence continues at coordinate 360,301 of NZ_JACATN010000001.1, read as the reverse complement.
ATTTTGCAACCAGTGGTTTTGAATTAGGGTATAGCGGCGAGTTTGCTCATATTTTTGAAAACTGGAACTTACATTTAGGAGCACGTTTTACGAGTCCGAATTTCGCTATTAACTTCTTTGATTTTGGGAACAACACAGATAATTTTGATGACGACTTAGGTTTGGATTATAACCGAGTGCGTTTACAGACGCTTAAGTTTGCACCGGCTTTGGTTTGGAGAGGTGATTTAGGAGCGAAATTTAAAGCAGGGGTTTCTTATGAGTCTATTGAAGTAGAAGAAAGCGATGATAGATTTATTAATACCTATTACCAAGCCAACGGAGAGGAAACTGTAAATAGGTTTGTAGGCGTTGATGCGGAATATTCGTATGCCAATACGGATAATGCGGCATTCCCAACAATGGGTATGTCTACTTCTATCTTAACAGGGTATAAAAGAAGTACAGAAAACGGCAACGCTTTTGGGTACATCATACCAAGTTTAGGTTTTGATTATAAATTAATTCCTAGTGGTAGATTGGTTTTGGCAACAAAATGGAAAGCACATTTTAATATTGGCGATGACTATGAATTTTATCAGGCTGCCAGTATAGGTGGTTTAGATGGGTTAAGAGGTTTTAGAAACCAAAGGTTCACTGGTAAAAAATCTTATTATCAGAATACGGACATCCGCTATAGTCTTAGAAAAATAAAAACGCAATTACTACCATTGTCTATGGGGCTTTATGGAGGTTTTGATTATGGTAGGGTTTGGTTGCCTAAAGAAGATTCCAAAGACTGGCATACTTCTTACGGAGGTGGTTTTTTCCTAAATGGAGCGGATATTGTTACAGCACGTTTAGCACTGTTTAATAGTGATGACGGACTTCGCTTTTCTTTTGGACTAGGTTTTGGGTTTTAACGGCTAGGAAAAAGGCCTATTTAAGGACATATTTGTAAAGGTCTCTACCTTCCCTTTTTGTTTCCTCATCAGAGAGTAGAAGGGTGGTGTTGTCTAAAAAACTTATGGATTCTAATTGAGTGCGTACCAATAAGTCAATCTCTGTTAGGTTGCTACTTGGTAAATTCTCCAAATCTACATTATTAATAGTCCAAATTTTTCCAGTGCTCAATAGAACTACGGTTTTTCCATCAGGAGAAATGTCAGCGGAAGAAATTCTACAGGTATCCCAATCATCACACATAGTTAACTTGCCTAGGTACTCTGCATCGTAATCTCCTTTGGTATCAGGAACTCTATAAATAAGAGAAACACCAGTAAAAGGGTTTGCTCTGTTTTTGGTGAAAATATAGAGGTAATTATTGTAGTGAAAAAAGGCCTCAGCGTCGTAAAGTCGCTCGCTCTTTTTAGGAGGAAAATGTTTTTGCTCTGGGTATTTAAAAGTTATCTTTTCTGCAGTGATGTGGTCTCCGCTTTCTAATTCTGGGTTGGGAAGTTTATAAATAACAAGATTTTTTCGATCACTTTCATTATTGCCAAAATCACCAATATATAAGTTACCTTTCTTGTCTTCCGTTAGATCTTCCCAATCGTGGTTTTTGGCGTTTTTTACTTTTAGTTCCCTTAGTATATTTCCTTCATAATCTACTTGGGTAATGACATCATCATTACCACTGTCTTCTATAAACCAAGCGGAATCCTTCGTGAAAGTGGCTATGCCGGAATTCTCTTTAAGGCTTTTTGGTAGTTCAGTCACATAAGTTAGTTGACCGTGATTTGCACAGCTGTAGAAAAGAAATAGGACTACAACTTTAAGCGAAATTTTTTTTGCCATTGATTTCATTAGAATGCGTTTTAATGAATACAAAGGTAAGTTCTATTCCGATTTTTGTGCTTGTATCGGCATAAAAATTTCGGCTTCCCACTCTAATTCATTTCCACCCATATTTGGGTTGGTGTGAAAGATTTCTAAGGGCTCTTTTGTAACTCTAATTCCGTTTTTATCGGCGTAATCAAGCAATGCGTACCACGCACGGTCAGAAGTCAAATAGTTACCATTATATACCGCTTTAATGGCTTTTCTTTCTTTAATTTCTTTGTAGACAAATCCTTCGGCTTTAGGAAGGCTATCTGTTTTAATTATAGGAAAACAAAAATTATAGGCAATACTATCATTTTGTGTGTTCCATTGTTCTACTTCTACTAAAGGACGTCCATCAAGTTCAATACTATTTTTGGCCATGAAACCACTTAATTGCGAGTAATGATTCATCATTCCTTTTACCTTTTCTAATTGCGTATTCTTTAAAGGAACACATGCGCAGTACTTTTTAGGAATAATAGCTTCGCCAATAATTGTTGTTTTGAAATTAGAAAGATGGCTTTTTAGAAGCGTGTAAACCTCCTTTACCGTACTTTTTGAGCGTTTTTCAAAATCAGTGTCTGAAAAAGGGAGGAGAATTCTGTTCTTTAAGCTGTTCTCGCTATCTGTAACGTACACTTTTACTTGCGAAATAGAATCGTTCAATGGTGCAATCTTCCAATTAAAAGAAAGGGTTGTGTCGTTTAGAACAATTGTACTAGTAAAATCAGATAGGCTCTTTTGCTCTTGAAAATTAGCATGACCTTTTTGGCTCGACCAAAACTTGACAATTTGATTTACCGTACCTGATGATGCCTTTGTTCGGAACCGAACTATATAATCTTGAGGCATGATAAAAAGATACCATATAAGCCCCACTACTAAAAGAGCGGATGCGACTAGCGCAATTTTTTTGGACATGAAGCTTAGTTTTGAACTGTTGCTTTATTTTTTTGCCATATTAAGGTTGTCAACTACAAACTTGCCGAGGTCCCTTCCTTGTTTTACACCTACTTCTATAGCAGATCGGTAGTGAATGCCTCCGTACATACGGCTAATTGCTGCCTCATCTGCTGCTTGCTTAAACGAAGTAAAACTACGAATGGGTAATCCATAAGGTGTTTCCGTATCGTCATCAAAAGCAAAGTCATCACCAAACACATCTGTTAGCGCTACGGATGCAGCTCCTGAAACAACACTGTGTCCACTGGTATACTCTGGAAATGGTGGTGTTTGCAAAACAGGCTTCCAGCTATCATTTATATGTTGGTTGATTAATGTTTCTGGGCGAATAAGGTTACTTCTGTATTTCTCGTCCCAACAGCTGATAAAAGCGTCTGCCATAGCAACGGATGCTTTGGTATAAGCGTACAAAGCTTTGTGGAAATCACTATTGGTTTTACGTGCTGCAATTTTTGCTATTCCCATCCAGTGTGCACCTGGTGTAATTTTCTTGGTAGCGAACATCAAATGGCCGCGAGTAACCGAAACATAAGGATTGCAATCCCAAAATTGAGCGATTTGAATTTCTTCGGAAGTATCGCCTTCTTCGGTAATTCTATTACTGATGTCGTAAACTTCTTTAAGTTCTTTAAAGAAAGGCGAATCTTTCTCAAGTGAAAATGCTGGAGGTGGAATTGGTTTGAACTGAGCAGCAGAATCAATGACAAAAGTTCTAATTTTATTCCAATGGGGTTCAATACCATCCATATATGCGGGTGGTGTAGGCTGCCATCTTGTTTCATCATCTGCATCTACCGTAAATTTTGGCATCGTACGCGTTTGCGCATAGTTGTCCTCTTTCATCCAAGCAGCTATATGATCCGCTACTTGCAGGCCATATTCTTTTGAACTGGTAAATAAAACAGGGTTCTTGCCTTTCCAAATTGTATAAAGGCTATCACGCAACATTTCCATGCGGTCTTCCGAGAATATCAACCTCTTGCTAAGCTCCATATGAGCAACCATAGCGGCAAGGTCATAGTTTACGGTATCAATGGTGCTTGGCGAAGGAATGGCTGTAAGACCGTTAAGTTGTCCGGCCAAAGACGTATAATTCTCGTCTGCCATAGCAACTATTTCATAAGCAGCAATATTTGGATAAGCAAAAATTCTACTGGCTACAGGAGGGGAAAATATATCATGAATCATAATATCCGTTACCTGGTTTATAGAAGCATCAAGGTCTTCTGGGGTAATGGTTATAGGCTCTTCTTTTTGTGGAGCTTTACAGGAAATCGCAAAAATAAGCGATAGTAATGCGGTAATAATCTTGTTCATTTGTTCTTTATTTTCTATTCAGTCGGTAGACTTGTGTACTGGCATTGTTTAAAGTTACCAAGAGGTACTTTTCTCCTTTTAGATCCAAAATATTTAAATGTCTAACTGACTTTTGGCTTAGGTCTAGACCTATTTGAGCGCTTAAAATTACATTATTTTCACCTTTAATCAAGGCCCCTCCAAAAGAATCGAACCTCCCGTGATAAGGTTTAACACCAAAATAGTTTCCGGCTGCCAAAACTTCTTCTTTTCCATCGCTATCAAAATCGTATGAGAGCATGGTCATAATAGGCGAAACCTGTAGTTTGTTGTGAAAAGATACAAAATTGTAACTCCCATTTTCATTTTTTAAATACCCTGAACGTAGTTCCTGAACTTTTAGGATTTCAGCTTTTTCTAAGACATCCTTATCAAGAATTTGTTCTATTGAAGAACCAGCGAAGGAAGCGTAGGTGTTGAATTTCTTTTTAAGAAAAACCAGTTGAGATGTAAGTCCGTCTAAGCCTTCTATTGGATAGTATTTGCCTTCTTTCTCAATAGTAGTTATAGTTTCTGTCTGTCTGTTTTCATCAAAATCGCCGTAGTACATTTTCATAGGATGCTCCGCAGATGCTTTAAACTTGGTGTTGGTGCCCCAATTACCAAGCAGGTAATCTGTATCTCCATCATGATCTATATCAAAAGGAACGATGCTTTGCCAGAGTCCATTTAGGTCTTTCTGAACAACATCAACTTTGCTAAGTTGGCCATTAGTATTCTTGAAAAAAGTAGGTGACATCCATTCGCCAATAACAATTAGGTCTTTTGTGCCGTCGCTATCGAAATCATGCCAAATAGCATCGGTAACCATACCAAGGTCAATAAGTGCATCTTCGTTTTTATTTGAAAAGGTGCCATTGTCATTTGTAAGTAATACAGACTGCGGCATTTTTCCGAAATCATTTGAAATAGACTGACCACCAATGAACAAATCTAGGTCTCCATCTTCATCAAAATCAAAGGGAGCTATAACGGAAGTATTTTGAAAGCTCTCTGGTAAACTAGCAGTATCAAATTCGCTATTTTTTTGAATATAATAGGAATCTAGTAAGGCTGTCATTTTGTTGTAAAAGTCACCTCCGCCTGCGCCAATTATTAAGTCATTCTTTCCATCCGAATTAAAATCTGAAATTACTGCTGCCACATCCTCTTTGATAGAATCTTTAGCTATTTGAGGGATATGAAAAGGTGCGAATGCAGAATCATTTTGCACATAGATTTGTGAAGGAATGTATTTTGACCCTCCAAAGAAAATGTCATCCTTGCCGTCGTCATTTAAATCGCCAATGGCCGTGGCAGGTCCGCGGTCTGATATCTGATAAGGAATAAGTTTTTGACGATTGAAATCTGTGTAATTGTCCTCAATATGACTAAAGTTGATTCCTAAATTATTTTCAGTCTTTTCAAATATTGGTTTTTGATAGGGCAGCAAACTAGTATAGTCAAAATTTGCTGTATTCTCTGGCTTTACAATCACCGTTTGGTTAGTAGCGACATCTCTAAGTGTCTGATAAGAGCCATCGGGCCAAACCACTTTTATGGAGTCTACTTGAGTTATTTCTCCATATCCAAAATGAATCATTGGTTCCGAAGAAGCCTGAAAACCTCTAACCGTATACAGTTCTTTATATTGTAATTTGCCTTTTGCATAGGAGAAGGCCTTGGTTCCTAAGCCAAATGTGTTTTTGTCTTTGTATTGAATTTTTAATTTGAGATAGTTTGATTTACTATTTGTTTTGTTGATGTATAGCGCTGCCGTACCATTAAGGTTGTTAGTAACTAGGTCCAAGTCGCCATCATTATCAAGGTCGCCCATGGCCGTAGCTCCAGAAACCAAGGTGTCTTTTGATATCCATTGGCCAGATTCGTCTTTGAACATCAAATCTTCCGAACCTTTAAAAACATAATTATGGATATTTCCGGTAGGCATTTTGTCCAAAGCTTGCTGATCCATAAGCTTGGTGTTGTTCATCTTATTCTGAATCTGCTCACTACTCACAAAATTGATAAAATCAAGGTCGTTTGGCCTTTTAGGTATGCCGTTAGAGATAAATAGGTCTTGCTCACCATCTTGGTCATAATCGCCAAAAAGAGCGCTCCAGCTCCAATCTGTAGCAGCTACACCGCTCATAAATGCTGTTTCTAGATAAGTGCTGTTTTGCTGATTAATGTTCAGCATGTTTCTAGTAAACTGATATCCGTAGCCATACCGTTCTGTGCGTAATCTTTGGGTTTGCACATTATCATCCCCTTCAGACGATTTTAGTACGTTTTCATCCTGCGGTAGCATATCTAAAGAAATCAAATCTGGCCAACCGTCATGGTTAATGTCCGCAACATCATTACCCATAGAAAAGCGGGAAGTATGCCCAAAAAATTGCTTTGAACTCTCGGTGAAAGTACCGTCGCCATTGTTTAGATAATAATAATCATCTTCATGAAAATCATTGCCTACGTAAATATCAGGATAGCCATCTTGGTTAAAATCGGAAACTGCCAATCCTAATCCGTATCCGTTTACGCCACCATATATGCCAGCGGCTTCACTTACATCAGTAAACTTGTCTCCATCGTTACGAAGTAGTTTGTCTCCTGTTTGATAGTTACGTTTCAGGCGTAAATCTGCTTTACCAAAAGATTCTTGGGTATGTACGGCATGGTTCAGGAGGTACATGTCTAGATCCCCATCCATATCAAAATCCAGAAAGGCCGCATTAGAACTGTAGGAATCGAAGTCAAGTCCGTATTTGGCGGCACTTTCGGTAAAAGAGCCATCTCCATTATTTAAAAACAGTTCGTTATAACCGTTAAAACCATTAATGCCCACCACGGCACAAACATAGATATCCAAAAGCCCGTCTCCGTTTATGTCACCCATTACTGAGCCGGTGTTCCATGTGCTGTTACCTTCAATACCCGCAGTTTTACTAATATCTTCGAATTGAAGATTGCCTTTGTTGCGGTACAGTTTGTTCTTCACTTGATTACCTGAAAAGAAAATATCAGGTAGCCCGTCGTTATCTATATCTCCAATAGCCACACCACCGCCATTATAGAAATAGAGGTAGTCTAAAATATTTAGGTCGTTGGTTTCAGTAAGGGTATTCTTAAACGTGATACCTGTTTCTGAAGCAGGAGGATTGCTAAAAAGTGAGCCTTGTTGATCACCGCAAGCGGTAACGATTAGGAGCGCAAGGCATAAACAAATATTAGTGTAATTAAAATGCACAGGTAGTATATTTTTTCTTTGAAGTTGTTGCTTTTGAAATGGTATTTAGTCTAGTGCATAAATTTTTGGTATGCTATTATTTATGGCTGCAATAAGATAGATTTTGCCATTCTTGTCTTTAAATTGTTTCAGGTGTTTAACCTCATTTTTAATAAAAAATCCACTAGTATTATAATCTTGCCATTTAAAGTTGAGGTTTCCGTCACCTAAAAGAACATTTCCATAGCTACCATCCAAACGTGAGTATTGAGGCTTAAATTCAAAATTGTTCCCAGCCATAATTAAATCTAGGTTGCCATCTTTATTGACGTCTGCGCAACTAATACCACAAATGCAAGAAAGTTGAACGCGAGTAGGTAATTTTTTAATAGTGAATTTGCCGCCACCTTCATTTATGGCAATTACGGATGACATTGTATTGGCTACCTTAACTATACTACGATCAAATATTTCTTTAGGGAAGAGTTCGTTTATTGTCTTTTTAGCGTACTCGGAAGCTTTTAAACTTTGCTTCTTTAACGATACAATTTGCCCGGTCAATTCTTTTTTCTGATGTATGGGATAATCCTTTCCGTCAAACCCACGCGTAGTGATTTGTTCCAAGGTGCCATTGTTATCATAATCATTGATCCATAATTTCATAGGATGTTCTTCATCTGCTTCATAAGGTACATTTGTGCCTTGGTTACCCAATACCAAATCCATATCGCCATCATTATCTAAATCCACAGCTTCTACCGTATTCCACCAGCCATATAGGCTGTCAAGAGTAGTTGGTAGTCTGCCTAATCGTTTACCAAAATTTTTATAGATATTAGGTCGTCCCCATTCAGATACCGTGAGTAAGTCCTTTTTATTATCACCATCTATATCGGCCCAAATGGCATCAGTAATCATGCCTGCATCTTTAAGGTCGTATGCCAACCTTTCGGTAGCATTTATAAACTTACCGTTTCCTTGATTTTCTAAAAATAAGTGGTCAGGGTCAACACCGTAAGTACCCACAACACTTCTAGAACCCACAAATAGATCAATGTCTCCATCCTGATCAAAATCGCAAGGTGAAATAACCGAAATATTTTTAAAGGCGGAAGGCAGCTCTTCTTCAGATTTACTGAAATTACCTTTACCATCATTAAGATACAATCGCGGTTTATAAGTGTTTTCTTGGTTGATTCGATTACCGCCAGTACCAACAACTAAATCTTGGTCGCCATCACCATCTGCATCAAAAAATGCCGCTGCGGTATCTTCAAAGTCGATATCAAAGTTTAGTGGTTTTTTCGTCAGTTTCCCGTTTCCTGAATGAGTATATAATATGCCGGCTTGGCCATCTGCCCCTCCAAGGAAGATATCTTCATTGCCATCACCATTTATATCACCCACTGCTAAGGCTGGGCCTTCTTGTGATATGAGTTTAGAAATTAACCCCTCGTAATCAAAATCTTGATAGGTGTCTTCTTTATGCGAAGCCAATTTTTGACTAGTAATTTCGGTTAGTAATGTCTTCTTATTCGATTGCTTTTGTGGAACGTATTTTTCTGTGGCATCTGATCTTTTTAAAGTCAAAAGCTGATCAACGGAAACGTTCTCTAATTTCTGTGTATAATCATCAGGCCAAATAACCCGAAGAGAATCTACAGTTGTGGTCTCGCCCAAACCAATATCCATCACATAATCTACGGAAGATTGAAACCCTCGCGAGGGAATCAGTTCTTGCAAAACGATTTGGTCTTTGTAGTACATTTTAATACTGACTCCCACCGCAAATGGGTTCTGACCTTGACCTTCAAATTTTAATTTTATATAATGATTGTCGGTCAATTCATTAGTCTTGTTTTTATAGATGAATGACTGCATGTTTACATTATTCACTACTAAATCTAAATCACCGTCATTATCAAGGTCACCATAAGCCGCGCCGTTAGACAGACTGGGTATTTCAAAACCCCAGTCAACGGCGGCATTATCAAAAGTAATATCACCGTTGTTACGATAGGCATAGTTTGGCTGCGGAGCAATTGGCATTTTATTGATAATAGAATCTATGGATTCTTTTTTACCGGTTAAAGCCATTTTCTGAATGATTTCGTTAGCAAAGAAATCTACGAAATCAAGGTCGGTAAGGTCATGGTTTACACCATTAGTGATATAAATATCGCGTAGCCCGTCATTATCCATATCAAAAAGAAGTCCTGCCCAACTCCAGTCCGTTTTTGCAACACCACTATGAAATGCTATTTCGGAAAAAGAACCATTACCATTATTGAGTTGCAAGGTGTTTTGAATGTATTGCTGATAAAAATCTTTGCTCTGTTTTAACCTGAAAACATTGTAGCCTTCAAACTCCATTACAGATTTTACCCGTTGGTCTCCCTCTGGTAGCATATCAGTAATAAAGATATCTGCATTACCATCATTGTTAATGTCTGCCATATCTATCCCCATTGCAGAGAGTGATAGGTGAGAGGTCCACTCTTTTATCTCTTCTTTAAAAGTGCCATCCTTTTGATTGATGTAGAGGTAATCCCGCTCATAAAAATCGTTGGAAACGTAGATATCCGGCCAAAGATCTCCGTTAATGTCACTTACCATAACGCCAAGCCCAAATCCTATTAGGCTACCATAAATACCTGCCTTTTCGCTTACGTCAGTAAATTTACCGTTGTCATTACGTAAAAGCATATCGCCTACTCCTCTAAAGATATGAGGTACACCTTCCCAGTCTTGAGCACGAACGCTACGTTGTTCCGCATATCCCAAACTACTTACTGGTATGTTACTGTTATTTAAAATATAGGCATCCAGGTCACCATCTTTGTCATAATCAAAAAAGGATGCATGTGTTGAAAAACCCGTTTCCGCAAGATTGAATTCCTTTGCTTTTTCAGTAAAAGTTAGGTCTCCGTTATTTATATAAAGGTCGTTGTCATGGTTGTTGCCTTCCATGTTTCCGGCATTACTGACGTAGATATCTAAAAATCCGTCAGCATTAATATCAGCCATTACTACTCCTGTAGACCACGGCTTGTTACCTACAACACCGGCTTTTTCCGATATATCTTCAAATTTAAAATCACCTTTATTGAGATAAAGTTTGTTTGGGCCCATATTGGCCGAAAGGTAAATGTCTGCCAAGCCATCATTATTAATATCTCCAATGGCTACGCCACCACCGTTGTAAAAGTTACGGTATTTAAAAATGTTGAAATTCTTTTCATTCTTAACAGAATTGATAAAATCAATACCCGTTTCATCTGCAGAAAGCATGCTGAAAAGAGTTTCTTTTTTTGGGGCTACAGGAGTCTCTTCCTTGGTTTCAGAATTGCATGAAACCATAAGGGCCATCATAAAAACAAATGCCCAAACGGAGCCATTAAAAACCTTTTTGGTTATTGATTGCATACTATTCGTTACTTTTTTTTGATAAGAAAATGGGGACATCATTGTTCATTCCAATGACATAGAAATTTTTGTCTTTTACTTTGATTTTGGCAATGTTTCTTGCTGAACCTGGAACATCAAATTTTTGGTTGCTTAACCACTCAAAACCGCCCTCTTTGGTATTGCGTAAAATTAGACCATGTGAAGCATCTAATCTTCCCAATTGTGTGCTGATTTCAGTTGTATTACCTACGATTAAAAGGTCTTTAAATCCATCATTGTCAAAGTCTTCTACTGCAATATCATGAATTGTAGAAGCTTGTGCAATAGTTGGGAGAGGTTTTATAGTAAAATTACCAACTCCATCGTTTTCGTAAAATGAACTTCGCAATTCATAGATCTTTTTTTGGCTAGATTTTGTCAATTTCTCTTTTGAGAACAGTTGAAAAATAGACGCTTTAGCAAAGTCTTTGTACGATAAGAATTGTTTATTCAAATAGGGCAGTTGCTTAGCTAATTCGTCTTTTGAGGCAAACGGAGTTTCTTTATGTTGTTGAAAATGGGTGACAATAGGGTCTATGTCTCCGTTGTTGTCAAAATCGGCACTGTATAGTGTTATGGGTTCAGATATTGATGCGTTGAACTTGCTGTTCAGGCCCCAGTTTCCAGCAACAAAATCAATATCGCCATCATTGTCAAAATCATCTGCAACAATTGTATTCCACCATCCATTTGTATTTTTCAATGTAGGGTTATCTTGAAGTTGTAATGATTTTCCATCATTGTAAAAAATGGTTATAGGCATCCAATGGCCTACTACAATAAGGTCTTGAAAACCATTACTATTCAAATCTTTCCAGACGAAATCTTTTATATTGCCTATTTCTCGGAAAGCTTTCCCAAAAGTTTCGGAAATGTCTTTAAAATTTCCACGGCCATCATTTTCAAATATGTACTGCAATGGGGTCGTTCCAAATTGATGTGGGATTTGATCTGAAGAAATTACGATATCTTCATCACCATCACTATCAAAATCTATAGTGCCAACTTTTGAAGCATTTACAGTAATTGTAACAAACTGCTCTTTCTCTTTTTGTAAAGTACCAGTTTCATTTCGGTAAAAACGAGGTTGCAATGCTTTGCCTGATTTGAATTCATTTCCGCCACTAACAATAATTAAATCTTGATCACCGTCTCCATCCGCATCAAAAAAGACTTGAGAAACATCTTCATTAATTTTATCTTCTTCAAAAAGAGCCGTCTGTTTTGGTATAAAATTTCCTTCTTTTTGCTGAACGAATAAAGCGGAAGCTTGGCCTTTTGCTCCTCCAATTAAAATATCCTCTAAACCATCTGCATTAATATCGGTAATCAAAAGGTCAGGCCCTTCATTAGTATTCGCAAAAGGAACCAAAGGACTTCGGTTAAATTCAAGAGTCGGGCTATCTTTATGGAAAAAACCAAGAATATCTGGAGAGTTATTTAATATTGAAGGAGTAAATTCTTCTGAGTTTTGATAGAAATTACCACTCGCTTTAGAGATATTACAAGTTAGTTTTTGATTGGTATGAACGGTTCGTAAAGTTTGAAATCTTCCACCAGGCCAGATAACTTTTAAGGAATCCAGAACTGAGTCTCTACCAATACCTAAATGTAGTTGTGGAGGTACAGCTGATAAGTAACCCCTGGTTACAAAGTTTTCTGCACTTATATGTGTGTTTTTGCCATAGGCGATGACTTTAGCCCCAATTCCAATAGGATTGTTTTTACTTCCTTTAAAATCGATTTCCAGAAAATGGTTTTTAGTGGCCGAGTTACTAGTATTTTCTAGAACAAAAGCTTCTTGGTCAACGTTATTTACTACAATATCTAAGTCGCCATCGTTGTCAAGGTCCGCATAAATACTGCCGTTGCTATAACTGTTCTGTTGGTCAGACCATTTTTCCGAAACGTTTTCAAAAGTCAAATCACCCTTATTCTTAAAAAAATAATTGGAAACTTTTTTGTTGGGCATCTCAGCTATAAAGGTCATGTCTTCTTTGGTCATGCCTTGTTCAATACGTTTTTGAATATTGTCGTTAGCAATGAAATTTATGAAGTCCATGTCATTGGTAGCGCCTTTAATTCCGTTTGAAACAAAAAGGTCTTTCAATCCGTCATTGTCATAATCTGCCAGAAGTGCTCCCCAAGACCATTCCGTAGCCGAAATACCTGCTAGGTGAGCTATTTCCCCAAAGTTGTTGTTGCCCAGGTTTAGGTGCAGTGTGTTTTGCATGTATTGTGGTGCGTAGCCGTTACGCAAATAGTTTTGATACGTGGGATAAGGGAATTCTAATCCAGATGTTTTGTACGTTTCAAGATTTTCTGGAAGCATATCTAGGGAAACAATATCAGTCAGACCATCGTTATTGATATCTGCCAAATCGTTGCCCATTGAAAAATGGGAAGTATGCCCTAATTTATTTTGATTGGTTGAAATGATATCTTTAAAAGTTCCGTTTTTTTGATTGATGTAGAGGTAGTCATTTTCAAAAAAGTCATTGCCCACATAAATATCTGGGTAGCCATCATTATTAACGTCACTTACTCCTAGTCCAAGACCATACCCAATCTCCCCTTGAAAAATTTTAGCTTCAGTAGAAACGTCAATAAATTTCCCATTTTCATTTTTGTAAAGTCGGTCACCCGATAAGGTATTTACTATCTTTCTTTTATTTCCCTTACCATAGGTTCGGTTAGGGTAGACTGAATGATTAAGAAGAAATAGGTCCAAATCACCATCCAAGTCATAATCAAAAAATGCAGCCTGTGTAGAAAACCCTGAAAAGTCAAGACCGTATTTTTTTGATTCTTCCTTAAAAATGGGGTTTTCATCTTTGTCGTTCCCTTGGTTTACATAAAGTAAATTAGAACCTTTCAGATGCTTATAATTACTTACTTTGCAAATGTATAAATCTAGAAGGCCGTCATTGTTTATGTCTACGTGGGTTACGCCGGTAGTCCAACCTTCAGTATTATTCAAGCCTGATTTTAAACTTGTTTCCTTGAACTTTAAGTCGCCCTTATTTACATAAAAATGGTCTGCACCTTCATTGGCCGTAAAATAAAGATCTGCTAGTCCGTCATTATTAAAATCGGCTGAGGCAACCCCAGCTCCGTTATAGTAGTAGAGGTAGTTAAGAATGTTAAGTTCAGGAGTATTTTTAAGAGAATTTTTAAAGGATATTCCCGTGTCTGAGGCTTCAATTTTTTTAAATAAGGTAGGGGTTTCCTGCTTTTCTTCTGAGCAGGAATTCATTAAAAAGGACAGCGCCCAAACCCAAATAAAACCCAGTACTTTTTTCATGGTCAAAATCACCTGCAAGATAACCAAAGCTCAGAGGTATAGAAAATTACAGGGCTGTGAAATTTCACCTTATTTTGTTGTCATATGTGATATCGAATATATTGTCAGTAAATCCTTAAGTTTTTCGCAAATAATCCAATATATTTAGCCGAAATATCAAACCAACACATAATGATAGGAATTTTGTCTTTTGTAGGCTTTACCGCTCTGGTGGCCATAATATCTTATTTTGCAACGCGATCAACAGATGAAAGTTCTTCTGATGGATATTTTTTAGGAGGAAGAAGCCTTACTGCAGGGGTAATTGCGGGATCTTTATTATTGACAAACCTCTCTACGGAACAGATTGTTGGTCTTAACGGACAATCATATACAGAAGGTATTGTGGTGATGGCCTGGGAAACACTTGCTGCTATCGCTATGGTGGTTACCGCTATTTTCTTGCTGCCTAGGTATTTAAAAGGAGGTATCACAACGGTTCCTCAGTTCCTTAAGGATAGGTATGATGTTACAACAAAAACCCTTACCTCTGTCTTGTTCCTAACAGGTTATGTAGTGGTGTTGTTACCAACTATTCTTTATTCTGGAGCGCTTGCAATCAGTACCATGTTTGATTTGTCCACTATGTTAGGTGTTTCTGATAGTACGGCTTTAAACATGAGTATTTGGGGTATTGGAATCATTGGTTCTATATATGCCGTATTCGGTGGATTGAAGGCTGTTGCTGTTTCTGATACTATAAATGCTGTTGGGCTTCTGATAGGTGGACTTTTGATACCTATTTTTGGACTTATGGCCATTGGTGATGGAAGTGTTTTTGGAGGACTAGATGTTCTTTATCAAGCTAACCCTGATAAGTTCGATTCTACTGGTGAGATTACCAACAGTGTCCCATTTTCTACCCTGTTTACAGGTATGATGTTAATCAATTTGTTTTACTGGGGCACCAACCAACAAATTATACAAAGAGCATTGGGAGCTAAGAACTTGGCAGAAGGTCAGAAAGGATTGTTACTAGCTTCTTTTATTAAGATTTTAGGGCCGTTAATTGTGGTTCTGCCTGGTATTATTGCTTTTCATTATTTTCAAGGAGGATTAGAAATGCCTGATCAGGCGTATCCTGCTTTGGTAAATGCCGTATTGCCTAAATATTTGGTCGGCTTTTTTGTAGCCGTACTTTTTGGAGCAATTTTAAGTTCTTTTAATAGTGTATTGAACAGTTCTGTTACATTGTTTGGCTTGGATGTTTACAAGCAGCATATAAACCCAGAAGCTACAGAGCAAACGGTAGTGAAGTATGGTAAGATTTTTGGTATTGTTTTAGCAGTTGGGGCTATGCTTATTGCTCCATTAATATCTAATGCAGGTAGCCTTTTTGCTTATTTGCAGGAGTTAAACGGTATTTATACCATTCCTATATTTACCATAATTGTAGTAGGATATCTTACTAAGCGTGTTCCTGCAATTGCCGCTAAAATCGGGATTATAGCCGGTGTTGTACTGTACTGTTTCAGTCAGTTTTATTTACAGCCTTTGTTTGTTAATGGTGCATTAGAAGAAGCTGCCGCGGCAGGTTTAACTGATCCTGAAGCATTGGCATTAGTGAAAGCAGAAGCATATCCACACTTTATACATGTAATGGCAATCCTATTCGTGGTCAACGCATCCATTATGCTTATTATAGGTAAAATAAGACCGAACGAAGAACCATTTGAACTTGAGTATACAAAACAAGTATCTATAGAGCCTTATAAGTACGTGAAGCAAGTAGGTATTGTTATCTGTTTTATAGTTATTGCGCTGTATGTATACTTTGCTAAGTAGACTTAAACTCACTAGTATATAAAAGCTCCGTCTGACTAATCATCAGACGGGGCTTTCTTTTTGTTATCACGTTGCTTCAAAACTAATAGCTTGTGAAATAGATGCGATAGATTAGGTATCTACTCTAGAAAGGAAAAGTAGTATGTTCTTATGAGCACATTATAGTCTCGTTACCTATGCATTCGACTAAAACAAGCACTCATACTGCTTAAAAAAAAACAGCCCTAACAAATTAATGTCAGGGCTGTTTTAAACACTTAAATTTAATTTCTAGTAACCTGGGTTCTGAACTAGGTTAGGGTTCAAAATGATTTGTGTTGCAGGTATAGGAAATAATTGTTTGTTGGTGTCACCTATAGCAGAAGGATCTTTGAATTCCCAATCTTTAGTATATTGACCAAATCTAATCATATCATTTCTTCTCCAAAATTCAGCATACAGTTCTCTACCTCTTTCGTCCAATAAATCTTGCTCGGTAACTGTAGCCAATGGCTCGGCACCTCTCAAAACTCTAAGTTCATTTACTAAAGTTGTTGGGTCTCCACCACTACGCATGATAGCTTCTGCTTTCATTAAATGCGCATCAGAATATCTGAAGAATATTTCATGTTCAGCAAATTCACCATATTGTGGATGATACTTTATCACACGGATACCAGTTACTTCACTATTTTCAACTAAACTTTTTTCGCCGTTAGTTGCATTAGTAAAATCTCTCGTAAAGTTCAAAGGAGATGTGCCTCTGTCCGTAAGTTCGTCTCCATTAGGAGCAAACTGTTGTCCTATTAAGAAGCCAAAACCAATATTAGATCCATCAGCTAGACCGTCTGCATCTTTATCGGTAGTTCCATCAATTCCCGCAGGTTTTCCAGCTGAAGGAACATAGCCTCTTCTTTCTTCTTGGTCACCACCTTCTACGTTAGAATTCGCGTCACCTTCAAATATGTCATAAAATTCAGCTAAAGTACTAAAGCCATTCCATCCACCGGCTTGATCTGGTGTTGTAAGGTTGTAGTGAAGACCGTTCCAGATTCTATTACCAACAGAGGTCTTTACCCAAAAAATAGTTTCTTGGTCTGTGTCTGCCTTAAATATGTCAAAATATCCAGCGACTAATCCAAAACCATCACCGTTAATTTCATCCACTAAAGAAACTACTCTATTCATGTCTGCAGCGTCAGCTGTTCCGGATCCATTGAATATATGCTTGTTTAGCATAACTTTTGCTAATAAGTATCTGGCGGCTGATTTAGAAGCTGCTACTGTTTCACCATCTGGTGCAGTTGCTGGTAGTAATGAAATAGCAGTCTCTAGGTCTGCTACTATAAAATCAACGGCTTCGCTACCTGTTAGAACAGCAGGGTCCTCTAATGGATCTGCATTTGTATCTCTGAAAGGTACTTGACCATAATTGTCCAAAATAACATACATGCCTAATGCTCTAAGAAAAGAAGCATCTCCTTTTGAGGCTTCAGATGAAGCTGATCTAGAATCAAGCACTTCACTAGCAGTAAGTTGCAATTCGTTCCATTGGTTCCAAACGGTTGTAATGTACTGATGGTCTGGTGTCCAGGTATGTTGGTGTAATTGTCTCCATATTCCGTTATCTCCCCAGTCAGAACCTCTAGTAGGAACTAACAGTTCGTCCGTGGTCACTTCGCTCAAAGCAAATAAGTTAGCTTGGTCACCAATGTATCCATTAATCTGGTTGTACATAGCAGTAACAGAACTTGCAGCTTCTTCCGCGGTTTGTATTCCCTCAAAATTGGTAACCAATAAAGAGTCCGTTTCTTCAACCTCAAGGTCGCTACATGAGGATAATACTGATAGGGCCAAGGCCGGAAGTATCAGAATCTTCGATGTGTTTTTTATATATTTAATCATTGCTCTTTTTTTTTAATTTAGAATCTAGCATTTATTCCTAAGGTGAATGTTCGAGGTCTTGGGAAAGAAGTATAATCTATACCCTGACTCGGTATTCCTCCTGTAAAATCCCCATCTGAAGAAGTTGATGATGAAACTTCTGGGTCTAAGCCACTATAATCAGTAATCAAAAATAAGTTTTGACCGGTAAGTGACAATCTTAGGCTGTTTAGAGCTCCTTTTCCACTTAGTGGCACATTGTATCCAATACTTGCATTTTGCATACGAACGAAATCACCTTTCTCCAAGTATAGTGTAGAAACTTCTGATGATTGAAGCTCAAGAGCTTCTGGAGTTACATTTCTAGAAGTTTGAAAAGCTGCAGAATTCAAGAATGCATTTGCTGTATTATTATATACAGAGAATCCAAATTGTCCTGTAAAAAATGCTGATACATCCCAGTTTTTGACTGTCAGGTTTAGTGCTAAACCTGTAGTAATATCTGGTACTGCATCTTCACCTACAAAATCTTTATCATCAGCATTGAAATTTGGATTACCGTCTGCATCTTCAGAATAAGTAGCCATGTAATATGAGAAAAGCGATCTTCCTTCACCAAGACGTTGTGCAAATGCACCTGTAAGTCCAGGACCGTTCAATACACCAAAATCTGCAGTGGCTCCTTTTAAACCTTCTACGGTATTATCATTGTAAGCTATATTGAAAGATGTAGAAAAGGTAACGTCATCAGATTGAATGAAATCATAGTTCAATCCAAGCTCAATACCTTGGTTTATTAAAGTGCCGTCTTCTAAGTTTGTAAATTTAAAAGGGTCAAAAGCGGGAGCAGCGGCAGGCTGTCTGAATAATAAATCCTTGGTCTCTCTTCTATATAAATCTATTGATCCATTAAAACGGTCATCTCCAAATCCAAAATCTATACCAAAGTTATAATCTGTAGTAGACTCCCATTTTAGGTTAGAATTTTGTACAGCAACTGTTTCCGTACCAGGCCGGTTAATACTACCGTCATTATCTATAGTAGGCTTGCTATAACGAACTCTCTTTAAATAGTTGGCATAACCTAAACCTTCTTGGTTACCTGTGGTACCAGCACTCACTCTAAGTTTAAGAGTAGAGAATGCATCTCCAATGAAGTCTTCATCACCTAATTGCCATGCAAATGCACCAGAAGGGAAGTAACCATATTTGTTGTTAGTACCAAATCTTGAAGAACCATCAGCTCTAAGTGTTACAGTAAACAAATATTTGCTGTTCAAAGAGTAGTTGATTCTACCAAAAAATGACTGCAACTCATCAGTATTATCAAAAGCATCACCCCATGCTGAACGGAAAGAGTTTGATCTTGTCCCTAAAGTGCCAGCATCATTGAAAGGGTTTAGCGAGTTTACGAAACTGTCATCGGCATCATACCCGAACTGTTGGTAAGGACTTTTTATAGAATAACGTACGTTGTAAATAGATTCTTTTAGCTCTTGACCTATTCTATCAAGGTTGTTGAGGGATGTTCCCCAGCCCTGAGAGTTGATTCCTTGTCTCTGAAAATCTTGAAAAGTGAAACCTACAATAGCATCTATTGATGAGTTTGCAAACTCTTTTTTGTAATTTAAAGTAGCTTCCAACAATTTGCTCGTAGCTTCTAACGTGTTGAATGCTGCTTGACCATTATCAACAACTCTATCAAAATTCCTTACTCCTGGAGATATCACTGTAATTGCTTGCGCATCTGATCTGTCATAACCAACAGATACCTTTGCGGTAAGTTCTTCTGTAATGTCATATTCAGCCGAAAGATTTGTTAAAAACCTATCCGTATGAGTTTCCGATTGCCAGTTAGCTAAATAGTTTGCTGGATTTACAAGATTTCCATCTATACTAAACGTACTACTTGAAGGCCAAGTCGGGTTTGCTGCATAAGCTGCACCAATTAAGTTTCCACTTGATCCAGAAGCACCACTAATTGGAGGAGCTTCATCATTTACTCTAGAAAGGGTAGATTGAAAATTAATTCTTAATTTATCATCTAAAAATCTTTGAGATAGATTTACCCTTCCTGTAATTCTTTCTTGTGAAGATTTTTGAATTACACCAAATTGCTTTCCATAAGAAAAAGTAGCTCTTACGTTTCCGCTACCGTAGTTATTGCTATAAGCTAAGTTTTGGTTTTGAGAAGCAGTATTTCTAGTAATATAATCTTGCCAATCTGTATTTTGTCCAAAATCTAATCCGTCCGCAATTTCTTGAGATCTTAAGCTAGCTGATTTTGAAATAAATTCAGGTCCATCAAACAAATCATATTCGTCTGCTGGTGAAGAAACACTAAATGTTGAGTTGAATTCCCAGCTTCCTCCTGCACCTGCTTTTCCGGTTTTAGTGGTTACGATAACCACACCATTTGCACCTCTTGACCCATAAATAGCTGTTGCAGAAGCATCTTTTAGTATAGAGATACTTTCAATGTCACTTGGGTTTATAAAGCTTAAAGGATTTTTTGTTGCATTTCCTCCGTTAACTATGTCTCCGCCATCCGGAGTTGTAGACTCGCCTGAAAGAGGTATACCATCTACTACAAATAAAGGATTGTTATTGGAGCGAATTGAATTTGCTCCTCTAATACGAATATTAACACCAGCTCCAGGTTCACCACTTGATTGTGAAATCTGTACCCCGGCACTTTTACCTTGTATTAATTGTTCCGGAGATGATATAACACCGCCATTAAAATCTTCTGCCTTTACTGCGGTAACAGATCCCGTAGCATCCTTAATAGTAGTTGATCCATAACCTATAATAACAACCTCATCCAAAGCTTGAGCGTCTTCTTGTAAGGTTACGTTAACTGTAGATTGACCATTAACCGGTACTTCTTGCGAAGCAAAGCCAATGTAACTGAATATTAATGTGGCATCTTCTGGTACTCCGCTTATTGCGTAGTTTCCGTCAAAATCCGTTTGTGCTCCTGTAGTTGTGCCTTTAATTACAACACTTGCTCCCGGCAAGGGGCCGCTGGCGTCGGAAACGGTTCCCGATACATCCTGAGCCTGTGCTATGCCAAAGCTTAGAAAAGCCGCAACCATAACCAGGTTTTTTAGTAGCATAATCTTCATAAATGAATTGTTTTAAGTTGAGTTAAATTATAATATAATGTTAAATGTATACAAAAACGATGTTAATACCCATCAATTAGCATTAGCAAAAACTACGAAAACGGTTTCGTGTTGATAACTTTCATAAAATTCGATACTATTAAAAAATATATCGAATTAATATTGAATCAATAAAAAATGTGGTTGAAAATGGGGAGACGGTATGTAATTCCAAATATACAGATTTCTTTTTAATTGAAAAACGGTTGAAATCTAGTGATGATTAGTTAAGATTGTTAAAAATTATAGAAGGTTGTCATTTGCCCATATTAAAGTTTAATTTCACTATCCAAAAGTTATAAGATTTGAAACGAAAGATTACTCTAAAACAAATAGCACGAGAATTAGGGGTGTCTATCTCTACGGTTTCAAAATCGTTAAAGGATAGTGATGAGATAAGTACGGACACCAAACAAAAGGTAAAAGCCTTTGCTAAACTTTATAATTACAGGCCTAATAATATAGCACTAAGCCTTAAAAATAGAAGAACTAAAAATATAGGAGTTGTCATTCCAGATATTGTACACCACTTTTTTACTACCGTTTTTAGGGGTATTGAGAAATATGCTAACCAACACGGTTATAATGTAGTAGTGTGTGTGTCTGACGAGTCTTACGAGAAAGAGGTGTTTAATATGGAGCTTCTCGCCAATGGTAGTATTGACGGTTTTATAATGTCTGTTTCTGCGGAAACGCAACAAAAAAATGATTTTAGCCATTTAAAAGAGGTGATGGAACAGGGTTTTCCTTTAGTTCTTTTTGATCGTGTAATTGATGAAATTGAATGTGATAAGGTAATAATGAACGATGAAGAAATTGCCTATCAAGCTACGGCTAAAATGATTGCAGAAGGCCGGAAAAAAATTGCGTTGGTAACTACTGAAAGCTATTTTAACGTTAGTGAAAAGAGGGCGGAAGGTTATAAGCGAGCACTTAAAGAACATGGTGTTGATTATGATGAAAAACTAACCTTGGTACTACCTTTTAAAGGAGTAGAAGAATCATATATAGAGGACTTTGTAGAAAACAAGAATTTTGACGGGGTGCTTTGTGTAAATGAAATTTTTGCAGTTTTGCTTATGGCGACAACTCAAAAGAAGGGGATTAGAGTTCCTGAAGATGTATCGGTGATTGGTTTTACAGATGGGCTCTTGTCGCGTTATTCATCACCGACATTAACTACTGTTGCTCAGCATGGAGAGAAAATGGGCGAAATGGCAGCTGAGATGTTGATAGAAAAACTTGAAAACGAAATTGGGTTTCATGAAGAAGAAGACTATAGGACAGAAATTATTAAAGCAACACTTATAGAAAGAGGTTCTACTATAAATACCTAGTGGAAACGCAGGTTTAAATAATCAACTTTTTTATATTATAATAAGTCGAAATTATATGAGTATATCAGCATTTATATTTGACCTAGACGGTGTTATTGTCGATACCGCAAAATACCATTACTTAGCTTGGAGAAAACTGGCAAATGAGCTTGGTTTTGAATTTACAAAAGAGCAAAACGAACAGTTTAAGGGAGTAAGCCGCAAAAGGTGTCTAGAAATTCTTTTAGATATTGGCGGTATTACAGCAACTCAAAACCAGTTTGATAGATGGATGATTGAAAAAAACGAAGACTATCTAGAATATATAGAAAAGATGGATGAGTCGGAAATTCTTCCGGACGTACCTAAGGTTTTAGATTTTCTAAAGGAAAGGAATATTCCTATTGCTTTAGGTTCGGCTAGTAAAAATGCGAGACCTATTTTAGAAAAAGTACACTTATTGTCTTATTTTGATGCCATTGTAGACGGCAATGATGTAACAAAAGCAAAACCAGACCCAGAAGTCTTTTTAATTGCCGCTAGAAAATTGAAAACAGCACCTGAAAAATGCCTTGTTTTTGAAGATGCAGTAGCGGGAATACAAGCGGCAAACAATGCTAATATGTTGAGTGTTGGCATTGGTCATCCAGATATTCTTTCAGAAGCCAAATATAATTTCAAGGATTTTTCCGAAATGAGTATTGAGTTCCTTACAGACTTAATTGCCGATTAAGTTTAATTTTGTAAACTTTTCCCACCCCTAAATTTTAAGTAAAATGCAAGAGTATATAAAAGCAGACCCTTGGTCAATAATTGAAGAGGGATTTGATAGAGAATTGGTCAAGTCATCTGAAAGTATTTTTAGTATTGGTAACGGGGCCATGGGGCAACGTGCCAATTTTGAAGAACAGTATACAGGTGAAACTTTTCAGGGGAGTTATATTGCTGGAGTTTACTACCCTGATAAAACTCGTGTTGGCTGGTGGAAAAATGGCTATCCGGAGTATTTTGCTAAGGTTTTAAATGCACCTAATTGGATTGGTATTGGCGTTTATATAGATGGTGAGGTTCTAGATTTGAATACTTGTAAAAAAGTAGAAGGATTTAGTCGGGAGCTTAATATGAAAGAAGGATGGTACCAGCGTGTTTTTACAGCTGTTTTACCAAATGACGCAAAAGTTTCTATAAAAGTCACCCGATTTTTATCTCTTGATTTGGATGAAGTAGGGGCAATCAATTATGAGGTTAAGGCCGAGAGCGGTGATGTAGAAATTAAATTCGTTCCTTATCTAGATAGTGGTATAACCAATGAAGATTCTAACTGGGATGATAAGTTCTGGAACACCACTTCCGTTACTTCAGAGGCCAATCAGGCTTTTATTGAGGCGCATACTATGAAAACCAATTTTGAGACCTGCACTTTTATGGAAAGCAGGTTATTTCTTAATGGACAAGCATTAGACAATAAACCAGCAGAACAAACTGCAGAATTCCGTGTTGCACACGAATTTGTACAAACGGTGAAGAAAGGTGAAACTTTGGCGCTTCATAAATTTGGAGGGTATGTGGTTTCTCGGAACCATAAAGCTTCCGCATTGGTAGAAGCTTCTAAAAAGTCGCTAGCTAAAGCTTTCAATTTAGGGTTTGAAGCGTTGTTAGATAAACAAAAACAAGCTTGGGCCAAAATTTGGGAGATGAGTGACATCACTATTGAAGGTGATATAAAAGCTCAGCAAGGAATCCGGTTTAATATTTTTCAGCTAAATCAAACCTATTTGGGTAAAGATTCTCATTTAAATATAGGTCCAAAAGGTTTTACAGGCGAAAAATACGGAGGAAGTACGTATTGGGATACGGAAGCCTATTGTATTCCTTTTTACATGGCTACTAAGGACCAAAATGTTGCTCGTAGTTTATTAAAATATAGATATAATCATCTGGAAAAGGCTATTGAAAATGCTCAGAAATTGGGCTTTTCTAACGGTGCAGCCCTTTACCCAATGGTAACCATGAATGGTGAAGAGTGCCATAATGAATGGGAAATTACATTTGAAGAAATACACCGTAACGGAGCTATAGCTTTCGCAATTTACAACTACTACCGTTTTACGGGAGACTATTCGTATATCCCAGAAATGGGTCTTGAGGTTCTTATTGGTATTGCTCGTTTCTGGCATCAAAGAGCCAATTTTTCTGCCCTTAAAGACAAATATGTGATTTTGGGAGTAACGGGCCCCAATGAATATGAGAACAACGTTAATAATAATTGGTACACGAATTATCTGGCCAAGTGGTGTATTGATTTTACCATAGAGCAGTTACAGAAAGTAGATGACGGATATAATGAAGATTATAATCGCATTATCGGCAAAACTAAACTTACCGATGCAGAGGTAACTCAATGGGCAAAAGTAGCTGATAATATGTACTTCCCTTATTCAGAAGATAAGGGTGTCTTTTTACAGCAAGATGGCTTTTTAGATAAGCAATTGGTTACGGTTAGCGAACTTCCAAAGGCACAAAGGCCTATCAATCAAAAATGGAGTTGGGATCGCATTTTACGTTCGCCATATATTAAGCAGGCAGACGTACTTCAATGTTTCTATTTCTTTGAAGACCATTTTACGAAAGAACAGTTAGAGAAGCATTATGATTTTTATGAGCCTTTTACGGTTCACGAATCATCACTGTCGCCTTGCGTGCATAGTATTCAGGCTGCAAAGCTCAATCGCATGCAACAGGCCTATACCTTTTATCTGAGAACATCTAGATTAGATTTGGATGATTATAACCGTGAAGTTGAAGAAGGTTTGCATATTACTTCTATGGCAGGTACTTGGATGAGTATTGTTGAAGGTTTTGGTGGAATGAGAGTTGTAGATGATAAACTTTCTTTTGAGCCTAAAATACCGGAACAATGGGAAGCGTATTCATTTAAAATAAATTTTAGAGATAGAATTCTTAAGGTAACTGTGAAAAAAGACAGCACGGAGCTTTTATTGAACGGTCAAGAAGATATGTCAATCCGCTTAAAAGGAGAGCGAATTGTTTTGGAACCCAACAAAATTAAAGTCGTTTAAAACATGGGTCAAAATAAAAAGCAGGTCGTATATCATGTGTTTACAAGATTGTTTGGTAATACCAATACAACCAATAAGCCTTGGGGTACTATTGAAGAGAACGGAGTAGGCAAGTTTGCTGATTTCTCTAAGAAAGCCTTACAGGAAATAAAAAACCTAGGTGTTACTCATATCTGGTATACCGGTGTGCCTCATCATGCTGTAATAAATGACTATACGTCATACGGGATTTCTAATGACGATCCAGATGTTGTAAAAGGTAGAGCAGGTTCCCCATATGCTGTAAAGGATTATTATAATGTAAATCCTGATTTAGCCAAGAATCCAGAAAACAGACTGCAAGAATTTAAAAATTTAGTTGGCCGTACGCACAAAGCCGGTCTTAAGTTAATTATCGATATAGTGCCCAATCATGTGGCGCGTAAGTATGAGGGTGGGTCTACACCAGACGGTCAAGAACCTTTTGGAGCTTCTGATGATACATCGGTTGAATACCATCGAGATAACAATTTTTATTACATTCCCAATACTCCTTTTCAAGTGCCTGAATGGAGAGATGGTTACTTACCATTAGGGGGAGAGAATCACGAAGCCTTAGATCATAAATTTTGTGAAAATCCTGCAAAATGGACCGGCAATGGCTCGCGTTTGGCAAAACCTGATTTTAATGATTGGTACGAAACAGTCAAAATTAATTATGGAGTACGACCAGATGGCTCTTATGATTTTGATGTGCTTCCGGATGATTTTGGAGGAAAAGATTATAAAGCTCATTTTGAGTTTTGGCAAGAAAGGTCTGTACCTAATTCTTGGGTGAAGTTTAAAGATATTGCCCTTTATTGGGTAGATATGGGTGTAGACGGATTCCGTTACGATATGGCCGAGCTGGTGCCGGTAGAGTTTTGGAGTTATATGAACTCTAACATCAAAATGAAAAATCCAGAAGCCTTTTTAATGGCTGAGGTTTACAACCCTCATGAATACCGCAATTATATTTTTAGAGGAAAAATGGACTACCTATATGACAAGGTAGAGATGTATGATTCTTTAAAGGATATCATGCAAGGCAATGGCTGGACGGACCATATACCGGTAATAAAAAATGGAACCAAAGATATTGAACATCATCTGTTACATTTTTTAGAGAATCATGATGAGCAGCGTATTGCATCCCCAGATTTTGCTGGTGATGCTAAAAAAGGAAAACCTGCTATGGTAGTTTCGGCAACGATGACCACTGCTCCGGTTATGATTTATTTTGGACAGGAAGTGGGTGAGCCGGCAGTAGAAAAAGCTGGTTTTGGAGGTCCTACCCGTACATCTATTTTTGATTATATAGGTGTGCCACATCATCAACGGTGGTTGAATAATAAGAAATTTGACGGTGGCCAGCTTTCTGAAAACGAAGTAGAACTACGTGATTTTTATCAGCGTTTATTGACTTTTTCGGTCAATAGTGATGCATTAATGGGCGCTTATCAAGACATTCATTTTTATAATAAAGATCATGCGGAATATTACAACCATCATGTGCTTTCTTATGTGCGTTGGTCAGATAATGAGAAACTAATTGTTATCTCTAACTTTGATGCTAACGATTGGTTCGGTTTTGAACTGAAGCTTCCTGAAAACATCGTTCGTGAATGGCAATTGTCTAATGGAGAACATACCATAACCGATGCACTTTACGGGGTTGAGAAAACTTTAAAAGTAGAAAATGGTTTCGCTCAAGTGCGAATCGATATAAATCCACTTGAATCTTTTATTTTCGTCGTAAAATAGTTTGTCATGAGTAAGTTGTCAATTCTGACTGTCTTTTGTGTTTTAGTTTTATCAAGTTGTATGGAAAATAATAAACCCCTCGTAATTGGTCACCGTGGTGCCATGGGGCATGAAACCGAAAATACTATTGCCTCTATAGAAAAGGCTATGGAATTGGATGTGGATATGATAGAGATTGATGTTTTTAAAATCAAAAGCGGGGAAATCGTAGTTTTTCATGATGACTCTGTAGAACGGCTGACCGATGGTAAAGGCGAAATAGAAAGCTATACGCTAGCGGAGCTGAAAGCTTTGACGGTAGAAGGTGGACATAAAATTCCAACGCTTCAGGAAGTTTTGGATGTCATGGGAGGAAAAACCCAACTTAACATTGAGTTGAAAGGAAGAAACACGGCAACTGATGTAAATAGAATGATCGAAGCCGATGTGAAAGCCGGAAAGTGGAAGCTAAACGATATTATCATTTCTAGTTTTGAATGGGATGAATTGCGAGACATACGTAAGTTAAATTCAGATGTTCGTATTGCTATCCTAATTGAGGAAGACCCACTAGATGCACTTGAAGTTGGTAAAGAGTTAAATGCAGAAGCTATCAATCCTAGTTTTAAAAAACTTACAGCAGAGAACAACCTGAAAATTAAGGAAGCAGGTTTTAAAATTTATCCTTGGACAGTGAACGAACCACAAGATATTCTACATATGAAGAGATTTGGTGTAGACGGTATCATTACCAATTATCCTGAACGCGTAAATTAATGTTTGATGTTATAATTATAGGTGGTGGAGCAGCAGGGTTTTATACAGCAATTCATATTGCGGAGTCAAAGCCCAATCTCAAAATAGCAATTCTAGAACGTGGTAAAGATGTTCTAGGTAAGGTAAAAGTTTCTGGCGGAGGCCGTTGTAACGTAACCCACGCAGAATTTGATCCCAAAGAATTAACTAAAAACTATCCCAGAGGAGAAAAGGAACTTTTAGGTCCTTTTCATACCTATTGTAGTGGTGATACAGTCGGTTTTTTTGAGGAAAGAGGAATTACCTTGAAAATTGAACCAGACGGCCGTATGTTTCCGGAATCGGATTCTTCTCAGACTATTATAGATTGTTTTCTGGGTGAAGCAGACCGCTTGGGTATTAAAATACTAAAGCATAGTGCAGTTTCTAAAATTGAGTCTATTCCATTAGGAAATGATGAGTCAGGCTGGGAGATAACAACAATTAAGCATGCCTACCAATGTAAAAAAGTGGTGGTAGCTACGGGTAGCAACCCCAAAATATGGAAACTTTTAGAGAATTTGGGTCATTCCTTGGTGCCTGCAGTTCCCTCTTTATTTACTTTTAATTGTAAAGATGAACGTATTTCTGGTATACCTGGTGTAAGCACTATGGCAGAAGTTGAGGTGTTCGAGAACCAAGTATATCAATCAAAAGTAACCACAAAATTAAAGAGTAATAGTTCTAAATCTGCTGTGCTAACTTCAGATGGGCCATTGCTTATTACCCATTGGGGTTTGAGCGGGCCGGCAATTCTAAAGCTATCTGCATGGGGAGCGCGATTGCTAAGCGAAATGGAATACCGATTTAAAATCCGCGTGAACTGGTTGCCCGAGTATAATTTTGAAGGGTTGATGGGACTATTCTCTGAAATTAAAGAAATAGAGGCTAAAAAAACAGTATTGCGTACCAAAGCGGTGGAGGTACCGCGCCGTTTGTGGACAAATCTTGTAAGGGCCTCGGATATTTCAGAAACCGATAAATGGGCAGATGTTACCAAAAATCAATTAGAAAAATTGGCTAAACAACTTACCCAATGTGAGCTTAAAATTGATGGCAAGAGTACGTTCAAAGAAGAATTTGTAACTGCGGGAGGTGTTGATTTAAAGGAAGTTAACTTCAAGACTTACGAAAGTAAAAAGTTGCCAGGTATGTATTTTGCCGGAGAAATTATAGATGTAGATGCTATAACCGGAGGCTTCAATTTTCAAAATGCATGGACAGGTGGTTATATTGCTGCTCAAGCAGTTGCAAACACCTTTTAAATGAAAGTTTATATTGCTCTTTTAAGGGGAATCAACGTTAGTGGAAAAAGGAAAGTCCCCATGGCTGACTTGCGGGCTATGTTTACGGATATGGGTTTTATCAATGTAAAAACTTATATACAAAGTGGCAATGTAGTTTTTCAAAGTAAAGAAGATAAGACGGCCATTTTAGAAGATTCGATTGCAGAACATATCAAAAATACCTTTGGCTTTGAAGTACCTGTTCTGGTGAAAACCAAAACAGAACTTGAGGTAATATTTAAAAATAACCCTTATACGGATTCAGATGCCATTGCAGAGAAGCAAGTATATTTTGTATTGTTGAAAAATCCAGCAGAAAAAGAACTTACAAAGGCATTTCATTCAGAAAAATATGTCAATGAGGATTTTAAAATAACCGATGATTGCGTTTATTTACTTTGTAAAATAGGCTACGGAAAAGCAAAATTGAATAATAATCTTATTGAAAGAAAACTGAAAGTAGAAGCCACAACACGTAATTATAATACGATGGTGAAGTTGCTAGACTTGTCCTCTTAAAGCCATTAAGAATTTAGTTCCCACAGCTTATAATTCAGAACCGTGGCAAAACAAACCCATAACAGATATGGTACTAACAACCATGCAGCGGTTGTACTCACTACTTTGAACCTTTTTATAGTAATTGATAGGACTATTACAAGGGTAACTATTATTAGAAGCGCTAAGAATGGTTCTTTCAATCCAAAGAAAACTAGGCTCCAAGAGGCATTGAGCATCAATTGAAACCCAAAATGATAAAGCGCTGTTTGCACCCAAAGGTGATGAAGACCCTTTGCCCAAACAATACCTGCGGCTACGCCCATCATAACATACAGAACCGTCCAAACAGGAGCGAACAGCCAGCTGGGAGGGTTAAAACTAGGTTTATTAAGCGTAGTGAACCAATCGTTTACTGAACTTTGTGTAACAAAACTAGACAGAAAGCCAATGGCCAAACAAATACTTACAGCGTATGCTATATAAAGGGCTTTCTTTTTCAAAATGATTAGCGTTTACCCCTAAAATAGTGATTTATTCTATTGACTGCCACCACAATCTTGGTAAAAACTATCTTTGCACAAAATATTTCGCGATGACCGAAAAAGAATTTATTCCTTCTCCTTACACAAAGTCCGTTTCATCTGGAAAAACGACTTACAAATCTCCAAGCAATATTGCTTTGGTAAAATATTGGGGAAAGAAGAAAAATCAAATCCCTGCTAATCCTTCCATCAGTTTTACTTTAAGTGAATGTGCCACCGTAACTACACTTTCGTACACAAAATTAGATACGCCAAGTGCTATTTTTTCTTTTGATGTTTCTTTAGATGGAAAAAAGGAAGAAGGCTTCAAACCTAAAATCAAAACCTTTTTTGAGCGGGTGTACCAATACCTTCCGTTTTTAAAAGACTATCATTTTGAGATTGAAACTTCTAATTCGTTTCCTCATAGTAGCGGTATTGCTTCTTCGGCATCTGGTATGAGCGCATTGGCTCTTTGCCTTATGGAGATAGAACGAAACCTGAATCCTATGATGACAGCTGAGTTTTTCAATCAGAAAGCTTCTTTTTTAGCACGATTGGGTTCAGGTAGTGCGGCTCGTAGTATAAAAGGTAGTTTGGTTCAATGGGGTGAGCACGAAGATATCGATGCAAGTTCTGATTTGTATGGAGTAGAATATCCTCACAAAGTGCATCCTGTTTTTCAAAATTATTGCGATACCATTCTTTTAGTTGATAAAGGTCAAAAGCAGGTAAGTAGTACGGTAGGGCATGATCTTATGCATGGTCATCCGTTTGCGGAGCAACGTTTCAATCAGGCGCATGAAAACCTATTGAAATTACAATCCATTTTTGAAACCGGAGATATTGATGAATTTATAGGAATTGTAGAAAGTGAGGCATTAACACTTCATGCTATGATGATGACGAGCCGACCGTATTTTATTCTTATGAAGCCAAATACGTTAGAAATCATTAATAAAATTTGGGCATTCAGAGAAACTTCTAAAACCCACGTTTGCTTTACGTTAGATGCTGGGGCGAACGTTCATGTGCTCTATCCTGAAAACGAAAAAGTAGAGGTAGAGCAGTTCATAAAAGATGAACTGGCTCAATTTTGCCAAAACGGACAATTTATAAACGACCATGTAGGAAAGGGCGCACAAAAAATAAACTAGAAACTTCATAATTAAACGGAGTGAACACCGTTAATGATTCAAGAAGAATATGCCGTTTTAATCCGTAGCGCTTGAAAAAACGTATATATAGCATATCTTTATAAGAGGCTGATAACCAATTTGGCTAATGTCGGGTAAGAATTATCACTTAATTCCGACTAATTACAGCAGGGTTAATGGTTTTAACAGATAAAATTGTAGCGTTAATCGTGTTGTGGAGCGAATTTATAGAACCATCAATGGTATATTTCGTATTTTCGCGCCATATCTAATCAACTAGATAATGAAAGGACCGTTATTTTATTCAAAAATACTTCTCTTTGGAGAATATGGAATTATTAAAGACTCTAAAGGGCTTTCTATTCCGTATAACTTTTTCAAGGGCGCTTTAAAGACCGATGAGAATCCGTCTGAAACTGCCAAGAAATCCAATGCTAGCCTACGTGAGTTTGTAGGTTATCTAGAGATGGTGCATAAAAATAGCCCTGACTTAGTTTCTTTTGATTTTGATGCTTTGAAAGCAGACGTTACCGGTGGTATGTACTTTGATAGTTCTATCCCGCAAGGTTACGGTGTTGGTAGTAGTGGTGCACTTGTAGCAGCTATTTACGATAAGTATGCACAAAATAAAATTACAGTTCTAGAGAACTTGACTAGAGAGAAATTATTGACGTTAAAAGAGGTTTTCGGTAAAATGGAGTCTTTTTTCCACGGAAAATCTTCAGGTCTTGATCCTTTAAATAGTTATTTAAGTATTCCTATTCTTATCAATTCAAAAGATAATATAGAGTCTACAAGTATACCCACACAAAACCCGGAAGGTAAGGGTGCTGTATTCTTGTTAGATAGTGGTTCAACAGGTGAAACGGCTCCTATGGTTCAGATTTTCATGGAAAAGATGAAGCAAGAAGGTTTCCGTAACATGCTTAAAGACCAGTTCATTAAGCATACAGATGCTTGCGTTGAAGACTTTGTTAGTGGTAATGTAAGTTCACTTTTTGGTAACCTAAAACAATTGTCTCACGTAGTGCTAGATAATTTTAAGCCTATGATACCTGTAAAGTTCCATGATTTATGGAAAAATGGTATTGAAACCAATGATTACTATCTAAAACTTTGTGGTTCTGGTGGTGGTGGCTACATTCTAGGTTTTGCAGAAGACTTGGATAAAGCTAAAAAAGCATTGAAAGACTACAATTTGGAAGTGGTTTACAACTTCTAAAATCTCATATACATGTTTGGTAGAAAAAATAGACTTTTACTGTTAAAGGTATTCAGTCTTTTTTCTGTTGTTCGCGGTTACAATATTCTTATGATTGTTTTGGCGCAATATCTGGCGTCTATCTATATTTTGGCGCACCAGCTACCTGTCAGGGATGTTGTTTTGGATTTTAATCTTTTCATCATCGTAGTATCTTCAGCTTTGGTTATAGCCAGCGGTTATATTATCAATAATTTTTATGATGCAGAAAAGGACTTGATAAACAAGCCTAGGAAGAGTATGATCGATCGCTTCGTAGGGCAACAGTTTAAACTTACCACATACTTTATCCTCAATTTTTTAGCGGTCATTGCAGCTAGCTACGTATCGTTTAAAGCTGTGTTTTTCTTTTCGGCCTATATTTTTGGTATTTGGATTTACTCACATAAGCTAAAACGTTTACCGTTTATTGGGAATTTTGTTTCGGCAACCTTGGCAATTGCACCATTTTTCGCAGTTTTCGTTTATTACAAGAATTTCGAAAATGTAATATTCGTACATGCCATGTTCTTATTCCTCCTTATTCTAGCGCGCGAGATGATAAAAGACCTCGAAAACCTAAAAGGAGATTTAGTACAGAATTATAAGACCATACCTATTTTATATGGTGGTAGAGTATCCAAAATTCTCATTTCCATATTAATTGTATTAACGTTAATTCCTTCACTTTTGTTAATACTCAGGTTTGACGTAGGATATATGAATTACTACTTTATGGCCTGTGTGGTTCTTCTTATCCTATTTTTGGTTTTACTTTTTAAATCGAAATCAAAAAAAGAGTACGTCTGGCTGCACAACATTCTTAAACTAATTATCATCGTAGGGGTTTTTAGTATATTATTGATAGATGTAGGTCTGGTTTTAAATAGAATTTTATAATGGAGAATATATTAAAAGTGGCCTTGGCGCAGATTTCGCCGGTTTGGTTAGATAAAGAGGCAACACTCAAAAAGATAGAGGTCGCCATTCAGAAAGCTGCAAATGAAAAAGCGGAGCTTGTTGTTTTTGGAGAGGCCCTTTTACCAGGTTACCCATTCTGGTTGGCATTGACCGATGGTGCCGCTTGGGATACGAAAGTCAATAAAGAATTACATGCGCACTACGCTCGTAATTCAATTCAGATTGAATTAGGCGAATTGGACTCAGTGTGTAAATTGGCTAAAGAAAATAAGATTGCCATTTATTTGGGCATTATAGAAAGAGCTCAGAATAGGGGAGGGCATAGTTTGTATTGCTCTTTAGTTTATATAGATGCAAGCGGAGAAATTAAATCGGTTCACCGTAAGCTACAACCCACTTATGACGAACGCCTGACTTGGTCACCAGGTGATGGAAACGGACTTCAGGTTCATCCACTAAAAGAATTTACCGTTGGCGGACTAAATTGTTGGGAGAATTGGATGCCTTTGCCAAGAACCGCGCTTTACGGTTTAGGAGAAAATTTACATATTGCCGTGTGGCCAGGTAGTGATCATAATACAAAAGATATTACCCGTTTTATAGCACGTGAATCTCGCAGCTTCGTAATTTCAGTTTCTTCATTGATGAAAAGAGAAGATTTTCCTGAAACCACACCACATTTAGCCGAAATTTTGAAAAAAGCACCCGCTGTTATGGCTAATGGTGGTTCATGTATTGCCGGCCCGGATGGTGAGTGGTTGGTTGAGCCTGTGTTAGATAGAGAAGGATTACTGTATCATAACCTAGATTTTAATAGGGTTTACGAGGAACGTCAGAATTTTGATCCGGTCGGGCACTATTCAAGACCAGATGTTACTAAGCTTACCGTAAATAGGAAACGACAATCTACTGTAGAGTTCAAAGATTAAAGTTACCTTTGCATAAATTATAGACATGGGTAGATCAGATTCCAACGATGATAAGAGAGCTTCAGGCAGGCAAGGTGGTACTTTTCGCAAGAAAAGTTATGCACGAGGAAATTCACCTGTAAAGAAGAATACAGAACAACAACAACAACCTAAGAAGCCATCAGATCCTAATTTGATTCGCTTGAACAAGTATGTGGCTAATTCAGGTGTTTGTTCACGTAGAGAAGCTGATATCTATATTTCCGCAGGTAGTGTTACCGTAAACGGAAAGCCCGTAATTGAAATGGGTTATAAAGTGAAGCTTACCGATCAAGTTAAGTTTGACGGTCGTTTGCTGAACCCTATAAAGAAAGAATACGTTCTACTTAATAAACCAAAAGACTTCACAACTGCAGCTCGTAACGAGCATGGCAGACGTACCGCTTTGGGCTTAATTTCAAAAGCAACTAAAACTGAGCTTTTACCAGTTGGTAAGTTGAGTAAAGATACTACAGGTCTTTTGTTGTTTACCAATGATGGTGACTTAACAAAACGTCTTAACAGCCCTAAAAACGGTCTTAGAAAGATATTTCATATTGAGCTAAGCAAGCCCTTACGTAGTGCCGACTTGAAAAAGATTCAAGAAGGTATTTTGGTAGATGAAAACGTAATTAAGGTACAGGACGTTAGTTTTGTAGATAAAGCACCCAAAAACCAAGTGGGTATGGAAATCTTTAGTACACGAACCAATATCGTACAACGTATCTTTGAAACATTGGGTTATGAAATCGTAAAATTAGATCGTGTAGTTTATGCAGGTCTTACCAAAAAAGATTTACCTAGAGGACACTGGCGCTATTTGACAGAACAAGAGGTAGTCAATTTGGGTATGGTTAAATAAAAGCTCCTTTCGGAGCTTAGTATTCTAGGTTTTATTTTCATTGACTTTTAGTTGGATTGATATCCTTTGCCAAAGCGATAACTAAGCATAATACCGTGCGTGTTACCAACGGGTGAATCTTTCAATGCCATATTGTAATGGTATATCAAACGAAAGTTTTTAATAAGATAGAGGCCTGCTAATAGGTTCACGGATGAATTGCTTCGGTATCCTGCACCTAGTTCAAAGCGGTTTTTAAAACTTATAGAAACGTTTGTGTCTACTTGCAAGGGGGCTCCTTTTTCAGTTTTAATTAGAATGCTCGGTTTTAGCATAAAATCTTCAAAACGATTATTATAAAAACGATAACCGAAATAACCATATATAGGGCTTTCGAGTTTAAGGTCGTCATTTGATGCCAAACGGTCTCCTAATACATTTGGTGATGAAACTCCAGCATAAAAACGTGCATGATTAAATAAAAATCCAATGCCAATAGTAGGTATGGTTGCATTAATGTTTTGACTAAAATTAGGATCGTCTGCAATACCTAGCTCTAACAAATTATCTTGATATTTTTGTACTCCTGCTGTTATACCAAAAGACAAAGTACCTGGTTGGTAAATTTGCCAATAGGGGCGATCGTCTTCAAAATCAAAGAATATTTTATATGAATATGCCATGAAAGCACTGGTAGAAGTTGTAACTCCAATTTCATCGCGAATTAAACCAGCGCCAACTCCTATCTTGCCTTCTTGTCTTCCTACACTAATGGGAGAGTGAAAACTAAGACTAAAGTTTTTAGGACTTCCTTCAAAGGAGCTGAATCCCGTATTGGTTATTGTTACTTCAGTATCGGGCAATAAACCTGCGTAGGCAGAATTGATTACAAACGGATTGAAATTGTATTCTGGGAAAACAGCAGTTTGCTGACCAAAAGTTGAATTGTATGATAAGAATGACAGTAGAACACCTAGTGCTAACTTGCCAATTTTCTGATTTATTTTCATTGGTTTAGCGCTTGATTACTACGTATCCTTTAGTTTTCTTAAGAATTGTTTCTCCTTCAATTTCAATATGAAAGAAATAGGTGCCTGATGGTAATTGGCCAGCTCCCATTTTGGTTTTAAGGTTGGCATCACCTCTAAAAACTTCTGAACCATTGTTATAATTTTCTATTTTAAAGACGGCATCACCCCAGCGGTTATAGATGGTTACCATGTTTTTAGGGTAATAATCTATATTTTCTATATGCCAATATTCATTAATGCCATCACCATCCGGAGAGAAGCCATATTTGGTATCATCTTCTGGTATAAGTGTAGTAAATGTTTGTTCTTCACATGTTACAGCATCTCCCTTACTATTGTATGCGGTAACGTTTACATAAATTTCCGTTCCAAACGGAAACTCTCCATTATGCATATAACTGGTTAATGGACCAACATCCTGATTGTTAACAATGTCAGTTCCTCCAGAAGTTGTTCCAATAGAAATGCGATAACCGTCTGTTTTCTCTACTTCATTCCAAGTAATAGTACTTTCTAAGGCAACCTCGCTTTCTCCGTTAAAAGGACTTGTAATTGAAGTACATTCTGGAATAATTACCTCGGTCTTAAAACTATCTGAAGTACATCCAAGAGCATCACCAGAGGTGTTGTAAGGGACTATGGTTACAAATATCAGTGTTTCAGAAGGAAGGTCATTTCCAAAAGTATAGCTGGTTAGGGATGCAACATCTTCATTATTTACAATATCAGTTCCGTTGGCTGAAGTACCTACAGAAATCCGGTATCCATCAGCATCAAGACTTTTATTCCAAGAAATATCCGATATAATTGAAACTTCGGTGGCATTGTTTAATGGAGACGACAAGTTGGTACAAGGTGGTATGGGTCTTATGGTGAAACTTTCGGAAGTACATCCAAGTGCATCGCCAACCTCATTGTATGGGGTAATGGTTACTGTAACAACTTCACCTTGGTTAAAATCATTTTGAAAAACATGGGTAGTTCCAGTTACGATTAAGTCAGTTTGGTTGTTAGATGTTGTACTTCCCGCATTTATTGTCAACTTATAGCCATCTGCATCTAAAATTTCATTCCATTTTAACTCACTGACTTCCGCAACAATATCATTATTAGCAGGGGAAATCAAATTGGTGCATAAGGGAACCGATTTAATTGTAAAACTCTCTGAAGAACATCCAAGGGCATCACCAACTTCGTTGTAAGGAGTAACAGTTACGGTAACTGTTTCAGATTGTTCAAAGTCATTTGTAAAATCATAAGATATACCAGATGTTATATTGAAGTCGGTTAAATTATTGGCTGTACTATTGCTTCCAGTTACCGTTAATTTGTAGCCAGTAGCATCAGCAATTGGAGTCCATTCAATATTAGTATCTACTGCTACATCAATAGCATTTGCCGTAGGGGAAACTAAATTGGTGCATAAAGGCACTGGTTTAATGGTAAATCTTTCTGAAGAACACCCAATAGCATCTCCTATTTCATTGTAAGAAACTAGTGTTACGGTAACTGTTTCTCCTTGTTCAAAAATGGCAGGAAAATCGTAGCTATAACCTGTAGATAATACTAAATCGGTTACATTGTTAGCGGTACTGCTGCTAGCGGAAACGGTTAATTTGTATCCGTTAGCTTCGGCAATTGTAGCCCATTCAATATTTGTGTCTACAGCTACATTAATGCTGCCGTCAATAGGTAAAGTTAAGTTAGTACACGAGGGTACGGGTTTGATTGTAAAGCTTTCCGACGAACACCCAATAGCATTGCCCACTTCATTGTAAGGTGTAATGGTTACGGTAACCGTTTCACCTTGTTCAAAATCATTGGTAAAAGAATGCGTTGTGCCAGAAGTAACGTCAAAATCCGTTAAGTTATTTGCAGTACTACTGCTAGCTGTAACCGTCAACTTGTATCCTGTTGCTTCTGGAATAGAGTTCCATGTAATATCAGTATCAACGGCAATGTCAACAGCAGTATTTATTGGAGAGCTAAGTGTTGTACATGACGGAACAGGCTTAATTGTAAAGCTTTCTGAAGTACATCCAACAGCACTGCCCTGATCATTGTAAGGAACGATGGTAACAGAGACGGTCTCACCTTGTTCAAAGTCGTTAGTAAAATTATAAGTAGTTCCTGATGTAACATCAAAATCTGTTATGTTGTTAGCAGTACTACTGCTAGCTAAAACGGTTAGTTTGTAGCCATCTGCGCCTGTGCTAGCATTCCATTCCAAATTAGTGTCAACCGCAATATTTACGCTGCTGTTTGCAGGAGTTGTTAGTGTTGTACAAGCGGGTACGGGAGGTGGAATTATAGTAAAGCTTTCGGAAGTACATGGTCCGGTTGCATCACCAACTGAATTATAAGGTACAATGGTTATAGTAACAGTTTCACCTCTTTCAAAGTCATTGGAAAAAGTGTGAGTTGTACCAGAAGTAACATCAAAGTCTGTTAAGTTATTTGCTGTGCTGCTACTTGCCGTAACGGTCAACTTATAACCATCTGTATTGCTACTAGCGCTCCACTCAATACTTGTATCAACTGCAATATTCGTAGCTCCGTTTGTAGGAGTCATTAAGGTAGTACATGATGGTGGTCCGTCAGTAGTGAAACTTACCTCGGTACAAGGACCTATGGCATTCCCATTATCATTATACGGAATGACTGTTACATAAATAAGAGCGCTTTCGGGAAGGTCTGCTAATAAATCATAAGTAGTTACATTATTTACATCTGCGGTAAAAATATCTGTGCCTTCAGAAGTAGTCCCTACGTTTAACATATATCCGGTAGCCGAACTAACTTCAGCCCATGTTAGATTAGTGGCAGGTGATACTTCTGTTGCCAAATCTGCCGGTGTTGTTAGTACAGTACAACTTGGAGGACTTGTAGAATCTCCTGTTGTAAACGTTTCTTCAATACAGCCTGTAGCATCACCTTCATCGTTATAAGGAACAATTGTAACGTAGTGTAATCTACTTTCCTGTAAATCTCCTGGAATAACATAATTTGTAACACCTACCACATCAGCATTATTTACTACTTCAATTCCCCCAGACGATGTGCCTACAATTACTAAATAACCGGCAGCATTTGTTACTGGTGTCCAACTTAGTTGGGTATCAATAGGAACATCATTTGCGCCATTTAGCGGTGCTGTTAAGCTGGTGCAAGTTGGTGGTACAGGAATTAACTCTGTATGGAAAAATTCTTCGGTACATGCGTTTGCATCACCCTCATCATTGTATGGGGTAATGGTTACAAATATATCGCTGTCTTCTGGTAGGTTTGTGGCAAATTCATAAGTGGTTTTATTACCAACATCTTCAGCGTTAAGTATATCATTTGCCCCTGTTGACGTACCAACTGTTAATTTGTAACCGTCTGCGTTTGAAATAGGGTTCCAGCTTAAGTCACTAGTTACCAGCACATCAGTTGCGGGAAGCGTAGGTTGTGTAAGGTTAGTACATTCGGGTATAGTGGCAAGGTCGTTAGATATGGTAAAGCTTTCTTCGGTACAAGGTCCTACTGCATCTCCTTCATCATTAAAAGGAATTATAGTTACGTAGACAACGTCTCCTGTATTAAAATCTGATGCAAATTCGTACGATGTTTCATTGGTTATAGTTACATTATTTACAACATCAGTACCGCCAGCTGTAGTGCCAACAGTTAAACGATACCCTTGCGCAAAAAGAGCGGGTTCCCATGTGATGTTGGTATTTACTGGTACGTCTACATCTCCATTTAATGGTGATGCTAGTAGTGTGCAGTCTGGAATTGGGCAATCGCGAACATCTAAACTAAACGTCCACCCAAAATTGTCTATCATGGCTTGTCTTTCTTCTTGCGCATCGCAATAAGGAAGACCTTCTGCGCCAAGTGTTATGCCACTTGTCAAGGTTTGTTCTGACCAAGCAATTAATGTGTTGTCATAGTTTTCTCTAATCAGTGCGGTGTTATCCAGCATGTCTCGCATATCGGTAACTCCACTTACATCCCATTCGGCTAAATTTTGATTTAGTGCTGTAGCATTATAGAAAGCAGAACGCATAGTTACATTACCTATATTCCATAAATCCATTGGTTGATTATATGCTGAAGCTCCATAGAACATATAGTCCATATTGCTAACACCAGAAAGACGCCATTTATTTAAACTTTGATTAAAAGTCGTTGCATCACGAAACATCTCTTCCATGGTGGTAACATCTCTTACATTCCATGCTTCAATAATTCCATTAAAAGCGGTAGCTCCATGGAACATATCTTCCATAGTGGTTACAGAAGCTACATTCCATGAATTCATGGTTTGGTTATAGGCAACCGCATCTTCGAACATAGATTGCATCGTTTGCACATAAGAAACATCCCAAGAATCAATGGACTGATTAAAAGCAGTAGCGCCGCTAAACATTTCTTCCATAGTTAAGACTTCGCCAGTATTCCAATTCTGAATGGGTTGATCAAATACAGATGCATCTTCAAACATAGATTTCATATTGGTTACAGAGCCAACATTCCAATTGCCAATAATATCATTAAATGCCGCTGCGCCTTTGAACATTAAAGGCATTAAGGTTACCGATGAAACATCCCAAGAATTTAATGGTTGATTAAATAATAAAGCACTTTCAAACATAGAAGTCATGTCGGCCACTGCACTAACATTCCATTGATC
The DNA here is from genome assembly GCF_018603515.1 of Zobellia barbeyronii. GTDB lineage: Bacteria > Bacteroidota > Bacteroidia > Flavobacteriales > Flavobacteriaceae > Zobellia > Zobellia barbeyronii. Next base: position 319,291 of record NZ_JACATN010000001.1, on the reverse strand, counting down.
TAAGGGTTGGTTAAAAGCTTCAGCTGATTCAAACATGGATTGCATGCTTACCACTGAGTTGACATTCCAGTTTTGCAAAGGTTGATTAAATACTTGGGCATCGTTAAACATAGAATGCATGCTGGTTACACGAGAAACATTCCAGTTGGCAATGGGTTGGTTGAACAAAAAAGAATTTTTGAACATAGATGCCATATTTGTTACTAAACTGACATCCCATCCATTTAGCGGTTGATTGAAATTTTCTGCACTTTCAAACATACTTATCATGGTTATAACAGAAGATACGTCCCAGATATTAATAGCTTGATTGAATGCTGTTGAACGTGAGAACATAGAATTCATATTCGTGACTTTTGCAACATCCCAGTTATCAAGCGGACTATCAAAAGCAGTGGCTAGGCTGAACATATAACTCATATCGGTGACATTACTAACATTCCAATCATTTAAGTTTTGATCGAAAGAAGTAGTACCGTTAAACATATACCTCATGTCAGTAACGTTACTAACATTCCAGTTATTCAAGGGTTGATTAAAAAATTCGGTTCTCCTAAACATTAACCCCATGTTGGTGACCTTACTTACATCCCAGTTATTTAGTGGTTGATTAAAATCCATGTACCGTACAAAACCATCAAACATTCTGTACATATTTGTTACGTTGCTAACATCCCAAGAATTTAAAGGTTGGTTGAAAAGTTCGGCTCTTTCAAACATTGCTGACATATTAGTCACATTACTAACATCCCAATTATCTATATTGCCGTTAAACAATGAGGCCTCCGCGAAAGCTTCGGACATATCTGTTACTTGTGAGAGGTTTGGAACGTCTGTAGCATTGTAAATCATGTTTTCACAACCGCTACACGCCTTTTTCATAGATTGGTACACATGAGTACCCCACTGATCAATAGAAATTACTTCGTCATCATCTCCACTCGAGAAGTAGGGAGCAGGAAAATCGCCAATAATCGCTATAGTATAAATTCCAGGAGTGTTGTAAATGTGGGTAATATCATTTGTAACATTATTGTTGTATTCACTATCACCCCAATCAATTGAAAAGTTATAAGAAAATGAAGTATTTCTTTGTATTTTGAAATTGTATTGATCAAGACCGGAGGCTGATCCAAGTCTAGTATCAATTGTAATCTTGTAGGCATCGAGGCTATTTACCCATGATGGAACCGTTGTAAAAGTAAATTCTTCGCAACCAATTGCAGGTCCTTCTGCATTATAAGGGGTAATTGTGATGAAAACAATATCACCAGGAATAAACTCATTACTAAAAGTTAAAATTTGTACGTTACCAACATCATAATTATCTGCAGGTGAACCATTGATATTAACAAAACTTCTGACTCCAGCTCTTTCGACTTCAAGGTCAATATAATAACCCGTGGCGTTCGGTGCTGCGGCCCAATGAATGTTTGAATTTGCGGGTACGTTAGTATCTCCTGCTGTAGGGTTTGTTATCGTTGTGCAAAATACATTACTACAGTTTACAATATCACCAGTAATATTCCAGCCATGATTGTCGATAAGATCTTGGCGCACCAATCGACTATCGCAATATTTTACACCGGTAGCACCTAAGCTTACATTGTCTTTAAAAGTTTGTGTTGCCCAACTAATCAGCGTGTCATCGTAATTCTCTTGCGAAAGACCTGAATTAGAGAGCATAGAACTCATATTTCCAACATTTGCAATATTCCAAGGCACTAAGTTTTGGTCAAAAGCAGTAGCGTTTAAAAACATACTTGACATGTTAGTGGTACTACTTGTATTCCAATTACTTAAAGTTTGGTTGAATACTAATGAATTTGCAAACATTCCACTCATGTTGTATACTCCATTGACCGACCAACTATTTAAAGGTTGATTAAAATTATCGGCGTTTTTGAACATACTCGATAAATTAATGGCACTAGATATATTCCAAAGTTGTATGTCTTGGTTAAAGGATGAATCTTCAAACATACTAGCCATGTCTGTCACCTTACTTACATCCCATTGGTCAAGAGGTTGATCAAAAGCTGTTATGTAGAATGATGCCCAACCTGAAAACATACTATTCATATTGGTTACGGAACTTACATCCCAATTGTTTATGGGTTGATTGAATGTAGAACTTTCGAACATACCGGCCATGGTAGTTACATTGCTTACATCCCATTGATCAAGAGGTTGGTTGAAATTTTTTAAACCGCCAGCACTTCCGAAAGTATTACTCATGTTGGTGACATTCGAAACATTCCAATTATTTATGGGCTGATTAAAGGGGGTATTGCTGGCGAACATGCTTGCTATTGTTGTAACATTCGAAACATTCCAATTGTCTAATGGCTTGTTATATTTGCCACTACGAAACATCTCAGACATGTCAGTAACATTGTCAACTACCCAATTGTTAATAGGCTCGTCGAAAGCAGAACTACTAAACATACTTTCCATATTTGTTACTTTGGCAACATTCCAGTTATTTAAAGGTTGATTGAAAGCTCTTGTATATTCAAAGGTTGACACCATATTTGTTACATTCGAAACATTCCAATTATTGATGTTTTGATTAAAGTCTTCTGCGCTTTGAAAAAGACTTTCCATGGTGGTTACAGCGCCTGTATTCCAATTATCTAAGGGCTCATTGAATAGTTCTGCTTTGTAAAAAGAAAATGACATGTCTGTTACCGAGTTAGTTGTCCAATTAGCTAATGGCCTATTAAATATTTCGGCTTCATAGAAAATACCTGATATATCGGTAATTGTGCTGGTGTCCCAATTATTTACTATACCATTAAATGAGGTACAGCCTCTGAACATTTGCTTTAGAGAGGTAATCTGAGAAAGGTCAGGTGAATCTATAGCATCAAAATTTAAGTTTTCACAACCATAGAAAGCATTTTCCATAGTTTGCCATTGTATAGTGCCCCAATTCAAAATTTCAATAATTTTTAGTCTATCTCCTGTATCATTAAAATAGATTGATGGAAAGTCACCACTTATAGAAATTGTATAAGGTCCTGGTGTTGCGTATGAATGTGTAATGTCACCAGTAACTCCAGTATCGGTATTGCTATCTCCCCAATCTACCGAATAATTATAGCTAGTGTAAGCTGGGTTGGTAGGTATGGTAACTTCATTAATGGTAGAAGAACCGGTACTAATATTGTTTGTATTCCAAATAGAAGTAAACGATTGGGAGAAAACGCCCGTGCTAAGTAGTAATAATACTAGCAGAGATAGTAGGTTCTTGGTCATTTTAGGATGGTTTTTGTATCTAGACTACAAAGAGGTCCAAATACGTAGTTTGGTGACTAGGGCATTTAGTGACTTGAAGAATTACTCCTCGTTTAGAATAATATCAGCTAGTATTTCTTCCATTTCGTTTTCGGTGAGCCCAGCAGTAATTTTTGAGCTATAAATAAAACGAATGATGTCTTTTTCTACGGGAAGAAAATCATTGTCTGCACTAATTTGTGAGCAGAGAAAGCTAAATTCATCTTCGCATTTGTCTGAATGACCAAAACCAAGGGCATGCCCTAATTCATGCTTTAACAATACTTCTAAGGGATTCGAAATCCAAATACGTGTAGAAACTAAAACTGAGTTTTCGGAAGGGGTCATTGCAAAACCATCGTAGTTTCCATCTTTTATTTCTTCATACATATCCGGCCAAATAGTTTCTACTTCTTCTTTCGTTCCAAAAAATAGATTGGCGTTTGCTTCTTCTGAGTTTTCAACTAGAGAAATACTAAAGGCGCTATCTGTAAATAAGGAGTTGTATTGTGTTATTACACTTTCAACGGTAGTTTTATATTCTTGTGAAATTGTTCCGTTGAGGTACATTTTCATGGGGCTTCCCCATTTTTGGTTGGCGCTCAACGAGGTGTTACTAACACCTTTCCAGAAAGTTAGGTGTTGGGCGTAGGTAATTATTTCTTTTTGTTCTTCGGATAGGATAGTGGTCTCATCAATATCGTTTATCGAAAGATTAAAATTCTGGTCAACAATTGTTTTTCCATCAAAAGCAGATACGGTAAATGGATAAGAATTTGTGGTTTCAAAATCGAGTTTGAGATTTGTTCCTGTTTTAATTTCACCTGTAGATTCGTTAATGAAAATATCCACATCGGATTCTAAGGTGTAGGTTATCTCATCATTATCATCATCAGTAGCGCTTGCAAAACCAATGGAACTATCTGATGGGGAATGCTCATTTATTGAGTAGGTACCTGTTTTGAAAACCGGAGATTTATTTGAGCTTTCTTCCGAGGGGTTCTCTGTTTTTTCTACTGTAGAAGTGGTTTCTTCTGCCGTTTCGTCAAATGATTCAGCTGTAACATTTTCAAGGTCCGTACTACAGGAAATTACCCATAAGGACAATAGGGGGATGAAAATTCTTTTCATAGGTTTGGTTGGTTGAAATCGATTTGGTCATATCAACTAGGTTGTTAAAAGTATAGGATAGGCATATGGTCGAGAAATTTTTGTTGTGAACACCATGATTTGTATGGCGAGTATGTTAAAATTGAGAGTTTGGAAATTTCTGTCAGACAGAATAGCTGCTATATTATTGATTTTTAGAAAATTAAATAGTTTTCGTACGAGTTTGGAAAGCAGCGTGTATTCTCCCGAGTTTATCGGGAAAATGAGAAAGATATAATGTGAAGTGAAATTTTTAAGCTTGCAGAATTCTATTAATTGTTTTTTTCTTCAAACAACAATCAAGATTCCGGATCTAGAATAACAGTGTCCGGTTCGTAGTCCAATTTTATGGTAATGTTCTTTCTAGCGGTTGCCATATACATTTTATAGATTACTATTTCCCCGTCTTTTAGTACCCCAATTTCGATAGGAAAATTAAAAACATGGTGTTTTTGAAGTTGCTCAATATTAGATTTTATGATTATAATCTTTTGCCTAAGACTAAGCCAAAATGGGGAATAGTATCACCATTGGAATCAAATTGAATTGCCCCCAAAAGACCTAGATAAAAATTATCTCCAATCTGAAAATTATAGTTTAAGCGAAGCGATGCTCCTACTGCAAAAGTTCTAGCCGGAGAGAACCTAAGACTACTGCGAACGGGATATGGAAGGTCTGTCCCTGCTGGGAATAAGACAGAATCCAAGTCCATAAGCGAGGTAGCCTGATATCGAAATAAGGGCAGAATGGAAATACCGAATTGTTGGGTGGTCGTTTGTATAAAATTATATCTAATACCTGTGACAATCTGAAAACCGGCAGTAACCGTATGCAATGTAGCATCGACCCTTTCGCCATCCGATAGTTCATAAAAAAGTGGAGTGTAGGGGGAATCGTTCAGGGTACCTTCGAAACCCAATTGCCAATAAAATTTATTTGAAAATTCCTTACCATAGTTGGTGCCGAAATGATACCCAGTAATATCGCCTGTTCCATGTATACTGAGCCCAAATGAAAACTCCAAATACGATTTTGATTCGTTTTGTCCGTAAAGAATGAACAATGGGGCTATGAAAAGAGTGAAAATTAAAATGTTCTTCATAATTAGTTGCTGTTTAATTTTCTTTCAACCTAATAACTTCATCTTTCCTAAATCGTAGCGTTTGTAACGATTTTCCGAGAACTGAACTATTCTGGTGTCTAAGTTATCATCATCTCTCTTAGCACTAATTTTAACTGATTTTGTCAGAGACAAAATGTTGGCGATTGAATCATTTTGAAAAGTGTTAAATATGACTAAAAATTCTTATTAAAAGTGTAGGAATAAAAAGGTTAACTTTTTATTAACATGTAAGATTAGAGAAGGGTGGCAAGTAATTTATTTACTCTCCGGAGTATGCTCTACGATTAATTTAAAGTATAATAAATAGTGTAATTCTTGGTTTTGTCTAGCATGAGCATCCTTTTATGACAAAAAAGTAGATTAGTGAAATTTTGAGATCTAGTGTTTATGTATAGAAAGTTATTTTTTTAAAAAACTATGGTAGACAAGAAATGATTTCATATTTGTAAGAGAAAAAAGGAAAGAAGTTATATGAAATTAGGCCCAAAAAAAATCACTAATTACTCTTCTCTTCAAACAACAACCAAGATTCCGGATCTAGAATAACATTGTCCGGTTCGTAGTCCAATTTTATGGTAATGTTCTTTCTAGCGGTTGCCATATCCATTTTATAGATCACGATTTCCCCGTCTTTTATTACCCCAATTTCTATAGGAAAATTAAAAACATGGTGTTTTTGAAGTTGCTCAATATTGATTTGCAATTTTTTCTTGTCGTAACTCCAATTCCATTTAAGCTCAGGATGTCCTTTGGTAAAAAGCCATTGCTGAAAGAACGCTTCAAGGTCTTCACCCGAAGCCTCCTCCATTATTTTTTGAAAGTCGGCTGACATTGCATTGGAATTCCGATAAGCTTTGTAATAGGCTTGTATGCCTTTCCAAAAAGTGTCATCACCTATTTTATGGCGAAGCATATTTAATGTCCAACCTCCTTTTTGATACGTGTTGATGCTCAAGACCTTTAGCGGGTCAGTAATGGAAGGGTCTACAATGGGTGAGGGGTTTTGCAAGTAGTAGTCAATTATCTGCTTGCGGTCAAGTTCTAACTCTTCTTTTCGTTTGTCATTACCATAAACACTTTCTTGGTATAGGATAGTAAAATAGGTGGCAAAACCTTCACTAAGCCAAACATGATTCCAGTCATTTTCACTGGCGGAATTTCCGAACCATTGGTGTGCGATTTCGTGTGCAATAAGACCTTCAACTTCATTTTTACCAGTTACAGAATTTTCAAAGTAAGAAATAGTTCCTGCATTTTCCAGGCCTCCCCATTGGGTCTTGGCTTGCATGTTGGCTAACTTGGCGTACGAATATGGACCAATGTTATCAATAAAATATTTTAAGACCTTGGTTGCTACACCATAATCTGAAAAACCATCTAATCGGTTTTCAGGGTATACCCATGCACTTACGGGAATGTCATAAACTTCGTCTAACAAAGTGCTAGCAAACTTGGTTACACCAATAGTAACCACTTTCATAGCTACGGGAGCAGGTTCTTTGAAGGTAGTGAGTTTTAAATCATTTCCTAGATTGCTTTCCTCAATTTTATCACCAGTAGCTACTACATCGTAATGGTCAGGAGCGGTAATCCTGAATTCAATTGTAGCCTTGTCGGAAGGATGATCTACAGAAGGGAGCCAATGCCGTGCTAAATTAGGCCAGTTGTCACCAAAGAATGAGCGTTGGCCAAATTTAGTGGTGTCAATGACAAGGCCTCTTTCGGGAATACCTTCATAAACTACTTTATATATTCTTGTTTTTTCTTCGGATGAAGTTGGAGTGATTTTAATCTTATTCTGCTCAAAGGAGTACTTAGCAAGCTTATCGCCTTCAAAGACATTAGTAACTTGCATGCCGTAGTTACCCGATTTAGCAATTAAGTCCAACGCAAACGGATTAACTTCATTTTTAAAGGCTACGGTAATTTCAGCCTCTCCTTTTATGCTATTGGATTCGTCATTTAAAGTAAGCCCGAAAACATAACCCTGCACGTCAGCAGATGTATTTCTTTGGTAGGTGTCTTGGGCGTTTGCCTTTTGCCCAATTAGCACTAATAAAGTCAAAAAAATAAAATACGTGTTGTGAGCTCTTGTTTTCATAAACCGTTTCCTTCTATGCTAGCTAATTTAAGAGATCTTATCCATCTTCCCTTTAATCTCCTTCAAACAAAGATTCCCTAAACTACCTTCGTGTGTGTGGTGAATATCTCGCTTTGGAGTAAAGGTACCTTCTTGAATTTCTTGTCCCATTTTTTTATAGGCATCTCTAAAAGGCATTCCGTTCTGCACCAGCTCGTTTAAAGTGTCTACACTAAATAGATAGTCGTATTTTGGGTCTTCCAATATACCTTTGTTTACCTTCATTTCCTTAAGGCTGAATGTCAGAATCTCAATACAGGCTTTCATATCCTGAATAGCCGGAACAATAATTTCCTTTACCAATTGTAAATCTCGGTGGTAACCACTTGGTAGGTTATTGATAACCAAAGTCAACTGATTGGGAATACTTTGAAGCTTGTTGCATTTACCTCGTACCAATTCAAAAACATCGGGGTTTTTCTTATGTGGCATAATACTACTACCAGTAGTCAACTCATCTGGAAAGGATAGAAAGTTGAAATTCTGACTCATGTACAAACAGATGTCCATAGCTAGTTTTGATAGGGTAGCGGCAATATTTGCCATACCAAATGCAGTAGCTTTTTCTACTTTTCCACGACCCATTTGGGCAGCGACTACGTTATATTTCAAAGTCTTAAAACCCATTTCTTTAGTAGTGAAACTACGGTCTATAGGAAAAGAACTTCCGTAACCAGCAGCACTCCCAAGCGGATTTTGGTCCGCTACTTTATACGCAGCATCAACAAAATATAAATCATCAATAAGGCTTTCTGCATAGGCTGATAACCAGAGTCCGAAAGAAGAAGGCATTGCAATTTGTAAGTGAGTATACCCAGGAAGTAATACGTCTTTGTGTTTTTCGGCAAGTTCCAATAACAAATCAAACAATTCCTTGGTTCCTGATTTTATTTCAGAAAGTTCATGTTTTAGGTACAGGTGCATGGCAACAAGAACTTGATCGTTTCTTGATCTGGCCGTGTGTATTTTTTTTCCTGTATCGCCTAGTTTTTCGGTAAGGACGTATTCTATTTTGGAGTGCATATCCTCAAAAGAATCTTCAATTACAAACTCGCCTTTTTCAATGGTCTCGGCAATAGCATCCAATTCTTTGACCAAAGCGTTAGTTTCTTCTGTGGTTAATAATCCTATTTTACCTAACATCTTAGCATGTGCCTGCGATGCGATAACGTCGTATTTAGCCAAATGTAAATCTAGTTCGCGGTCGTTTCCAACAGTAAAATGGTCTATTTTTTTATCGGTGCTAAAGCCTTTGTCCCAAAGTTTCATAGTGTTCTATATTGGTTGGTATCAACTTGTAAATAGGTGTGGATACCGTTATTCGTTTTATTTTTTAATAAAGCCGTCTAAGATTTTAATATACAAATCAATACCGTCTTCAATTTCTTTTACGTAGATATATTCATCTGCCGAATGCGAACGAGTACTATCGCCAGGTCCCAATTTTAAAGATTGACAACTTAATGCAGCCTGATCTGAAAGAGTAGGGGAGCCATAAGTTTTTCGGCCTAAAGCAATCCCTGATTGGATAAGCGGATGGTCTTTAGATATTGCCGAAGAATTTAAACGTAACGAACGTTCTTTTAATTCACACGGAGCTTCTTTCTTCAGTAACTCAGCTATTTCTGCATTGGTATATTTATCGTTTACACGTACGTCTACAACTAATTCTACTTTTGCCGGTACAACGTTATGCTGTGTTCCTGCATTTATTTGGGTAACGGTCATTTTTACTTCACCTAAAGCTTCGGAAACTTTATCGAACTTATAATTTTTGAACCATTCCAAAACCTCAATAGTGTTATAAATGGAATTGTCATCGTTCGGATGCGCAGCATGTGAAGGCGTACCTTTTATGACTGCATCAAAAACAACGAGTCCTTTTTCTGCAATGGCTAAATCCAATAAAGTTGGTTCACCAACAATAGCCACATCAATTTTAGGAAGTATTTCCAACAACCCTCTTAAACTATTTGAGCCGGCAGTTTCCTCTTCCATAGAGGCCACCATTAAAATATTATGATTAAGATTTTCTTCGGCATAAAAATGCGTGAAGGTCGCTATTAACGATACCAATGGGCCACCTGCATCATTACTACCTAAACCGTATAATTTACCATCTTCAATATGCGGATTGAAAGGGTCTCTGGTATAGGCGGAGTTTGGTTTTACCGTATCGTGATGAGAATTTAAAAGTAACGTAGGTTTGCTTTCGTCAAAATGTTTGTTCACCGCATAAACGTTGTTTATGTGGCGCTTGAAAGGAATGTTAAAAGACTTGAACCAGTTTTCAATGGCGTCTGCAGTTTTATCTTCTTCAGATGAAAACGATTGAATCGAAATCAGTTCTTTTAATAAATCTATCGCTTTTTGCGTTAATGCTGCTTGTTCCATTTTTATAGGGTAAGAGTCGTGAATAAAGTAGATTTAGGGTCTAACATACTAATATCTCCAATACGCACCTGATGTACGTTTTTTTGTAAAGCGTGAAAGCAATTTTCCATTTTTGGTAGCATACCGTCAGCAATAATTTTCTGTTTTAGTAAGTCTTGGTAGGATGCGCTATCAATATTTTTTACAACCGAGTCATCATCATTCACATTTAAAAGAACACCTTTTCTTTCAAAACAATAGTAAAGAATAGTTTCATAGTTTCCGCTCATTCCTATAGCAAGTTCAGAAGCAATGGTATCTGCATTGGTGTTTAGTAATTGACCTTTGCCATCATGTGTCATAGCACAGAAAACAGGAGTAAGACCAGCTTCTAAAAGTTTTGCAATAGTTTTTGTGCTAACTCCATCAACATCACCCGCATAGCCATAATCAATGTCTTTTACAGGTCTTTTATGAGCTTGAATGGTATCGCCATCCGCACCGCTTAATCCAATAGCATTACAGTCGTGCGATTGCAACTCTGCTACAATATTTTTATTTACCAATCCGGCATAAACCATGGTAATCAGACCCAAACTTTCTTCGTCAGTAATTCTGCGGCCATCAATAAGTTTTGATTTAATACCTAATCTGGTACCTAATTTTGTGGCTAGTTTTCCTCCACCGTGGACCAATATTTTGGGCCCTTTCAATTCGGAAAATGCTTTTAGGAACTTAGAAAGTTCTTCTTTATTCTCGATGACGTTTCCGCCTATTTTTATGATGGATAATTTCATGCCTACTGTTCCAAGATTTTCTTCAATACAATCTGCGCTGCATAAGTTCTGTTATTGGCCTGTTCTATAACAAGCGATTGGTCACCATCTAAAACAGCATCTGCAACCACTATGTTTCTACGTACAGGAAGACAATGCATGAATTTTGCGTTACCTACTTTTTCAGGAGTCATCGTCCAGTTTTTATCTTGGCTCAGTACTTTGCCATAATCAGAGTAGCTACTCCAGTTTTTTACATAAATGAAATCAGCATCTTCACAGGCCTTTTTCTGGTCGTGCTCAATGGTTGTCCCTTTGGTAATTTCTGGGTTCAACTCGTATCCTTCCGGGTGTGTAATAACAAAATCGGCATCTTGTAAATGCATCATCTCAATAAAGGAATTGGCCACAGCATGCGGTAATGCCTTTGGATGCGGCGCCCAAGAAAGTACCACTTTAGGTCTTGCTTTCGTGTTTTGTTCGGCCAGAGTGATGGCATCTGCTAGGGCTTGTAAAGGATGACCTACCGAACTTTCCATATTTACGATGGGAACACTGGCGTATTTTTTGAAACCATTTAAAACTCGTTCGGCTTCATCTTCTTCTTTATCCTGTAATCCAGCGAAAGCTCTAATGGCAACAATATCGCAATACTGAGAAATAACCTGTGCAGCTTCTTTAATGTGCTCAGAAGTACCTTGATCCATAACGGTACCATCGGCATATTCTAAAGCCCATCCTTCACTTCCAAAGTTCATAACAATAACTTCCAATCCAAGGTTCATAGCTGCTTTTTGAGTACTTAAGCGCGTACGAAGACTGTTGTTGAAAAACAATAAACCAATAGTTTTATCTGAACCTAGGTTTTTATGTTTTCTTGGGTCTTCTTTCAGGTCTCTGGCTTCTTCTACCCAATTATCTAGCGAATCTATGTCTTGTAAAGAAAGGTAATGTTTCATTTGTGTTCTGTTTCTCTGGATATTCTACTTATTTCCTGTGGATGTGTTTTACATCAATGGTCTTTTGAAAACTGACCGTCTTTGGTTTTTATTTTGGTATGTTTTCCTGAACCGGCAAAAGCATCTGTAATGAAGCTATCGTTAAGACCGTTTACAATCCAAGTTTCAATACCAGCATTCTGTGCAATGGTCGCTGCCTCAATTTTTGATTGCATCCCACCAGTACCGTGTGATGATTTACCCGAGCTAACTTCTTGTTGTAAACTAGAGACGCCTAGTACTTCAGGAATGGTCTCTGGTTGCCCGTTGTCTATAGAATTTTTGGTATATATGCCATTTGTGTTGGTGGCAATCATGAGGAGGTCTGCTTTAAGAAGTGCTGCGGTTAAGGCGGCTAACTTATCATTATCACCAAATTGAATCTCATCTGCAGCAACCGTATCATTTTCATTAATAATGGGAATGAAATTGTTACTTACCAAGATGTCTATGGTATTCTTGATGTTGGCTTTGGACTTAGGGTTCTCAAAGTCTGAATACGATAAAAGACACTGTGCAGAAAAAAGGCCAAGCTCTCTAAAGCTTTCTTGAAACATGCGCATCAAATGCGGTTGTCCAATAGCAGCTAAGGCTTGTTTTACGTTAATCTCTTCTCCGTTATGCTCTAGTTTTACAAATTGTTTTGCTGCCGCAATAGCACCAGAACTAACAATGACAAACTCATAGTCGTCTTTGAGCGCCGCAATTTGCCTGCCTATATCCTCTATCTTTCCTCGAGAAATCTGATTGGTTTCCTTCGTTAAGGTATTTGAGCCTATTTTTAATAAAATCCTTTTTTTCATTAGGTGTTCTTTTACTTCATTTGGGTGCCAGAAGGAAAATGAAATTTATCCTCTTGTTTGCCCGTTTCCTTTTACATACCACTTATTGGTTACCAAATGTTGAAGACCTATAGGGCCTCTTTGGTGCAATTTATCTGTACTGATGGCAAGTTCCCCGCCTAAACCAAATTGACCTCCATCTGTAAAGCGAGTGGAAGCATTATGATATACTGCAGCCGTATCTACATTATTCATGAAATAGTCTGCTGTTTCATTGTTTGATGTGATAATTGCCGCTGAGTGGCCGCCACCGTATTTATTTATTCTTGAAATAGCATCTTCAATATCAGAGGTTTGGCCAATTACAATCTTGTAATCTAAAAACTCTTCATACCAAACGTTCTCGTCTTCTATGGTTTTGGTGCCTTCCATACCTGAAATAACATCATCAGCTAAAATTTCAACATTGCTCTTTTTCAGTTCCTGTATTAAGTGTTGAAGAAATTGTTGTTTTCGAGGTAAATCTGAAGAAATAAGAACTTTGTCCAACGCATTACAAGCCGATATTTTGGTAGTTTTTCCGTTGATGATAATATCAATCGCCATCTCTAAATCTGCTTCTTCATCTATGTATACAAAATTGTTCCCACGACCGCTTATAATAACTGGGCAGGTAGCATGTTGTTTTACAAAGGCAATTAGTCTTTCTCCTCCTCTAGGAACAATGAGGTCTACTTTTTGGGTAGGCTTTTCAAGAAAAGCCTGTGTTTCCGTTCTATCGAACTGTAAATAGGTAACCCAATCTTCTTCAGCTTCGTTGGCTTCAAGAGCCTTATGCCATAGATCGACTAGGAATAAATTGCTGTTCAGCGATTCTTTTCCGCCTTTCAATAAAATTTTATTTCCTGATTTAAAAGCGATACCAGCGGCCTCAATAGTAACATCCGGTCTAGATTCGTAGATAATTAGAATAGTTCCAAAGGGTGCGGTTTTGTTGCTTACCTGCATACCATTGTCATGAGAAAAACTAAAGCGTTCAACACCTAAAGGGTCTTCTTGAGAAGCAAGTTGTTGCAGGCTCAAAATCATACCGTCTATTTTTCCTTGGTCAACTTTGAGGCGATCACGCATAGCGATATCGTCACCCAAATAACTGTCCATGTCAATTTTGTTGGCGGCGAGAATAGCGGTCCGTTCTTTGCCCAACAAGTGCGCCATGTCCAAAAGTACAGCGTTGCGTTTTTTGATGTCCAATAATAAACTCATTACAGTTCGGCTTTTAAGGCGGTGAAAAATGTATCTAAGTGAGCTTCGGTAATATTTAAAGCAGGAAGTACTCTCAAGACATACTTGTCTTTGGCGCCTCCGGTAAATAGTTTTTGGTTATGAATTAGTCTCTTTCTTAAATCAGCAACTTCAAAATCAAATTGAAGACCAAGCATAAGTCCTCTGCCTTTCACTTTTTTGATTTGTGATATTTCTGCGGCTAACGCCCTGAAATATCCTTCTAAATGAGCTGCGTTTTCAATGAGTTTTTCATCTTCCAATACTTCTAGAACAGCTAAAGTAGCCACGGAAGCCAAATGATTTCCTCCAAACGTAGTTCCTAATAATCCGTAGGAAGCTTTGATGTCTTCATGGATTAAAATGCCACCCACAGGGAAGCCATTGCCCATGCCTTTAGCAACCGAAATAATATCTGGTTGTATGTTGTGATGTTGAAAAGCAAAGAATTTACCGCTTCTACCAAAACCACATTGTACTTCATCTGCAATAAGTAAAGCTTCGTTGACTTTAGCTAATGCTGCAATTTTTTGGAAAAACTCAGTAGTTGGCTCGTCTAAACCACCAACACCTTGTATGGTTTCTATGATAACCGCACAAACATCGCCTTTTTCTATTTCAGACTCAAATGCCTGTACATCATTGAAAGGTAAAAAAGTAACCTTTTGTTGTAAGTTGATAGGAGCGTTTATCTTTGGGTTATCCGTAGCTGCAACAGCCGCAGAAGTACGCCCGTGAAAACCATTATTGAATGCAATTACCCTAGATTTCCCGGTATGGAAAGATGCTAGTTTTAAAGCATTTTCATTGGCTTCAGCACCAGAATTGCATAAAAAGAGATTGTAATTTTCGCAATCTGAAAGTTGACCAAGTTTTGTAGCCAGTTCTTCTTGCAACGGGTTTTTTACAGAGTTGCTGTAAAAACCAATTTTATTCAGCTGATCGGTAAGGCGTTTTACATAATGTGGGTGAGAATGACCAATAGAGATTACGGCGTGCCCTCCGTAGAAATCTAAATAATCTATTCCTTTTTCATCGGTTACTACAATTCCCTTTGCTGAAACTGGGGTTACATCGTATAATGGGTAAACATCGAATAAATTCATAACTTTTGCCATTGTGCCGCGCCATACGCCTTGCACATATTTTAACGGAGAGTTTTACAACTGCCCTTCTTTAATTCTACTGATTTTTTCATAGGAAGCTACGATTCCTTGTATAAGGGATGAGCTTAAACCTTGGTGTTCCATTTCGTTCAAACCTTGAATGGTACAGCCTTTTGGTGTTGTTACCTTATCAATCTCTGCTTCTGGATGGCTACCGGATTCAATTAGCAAGCTAGCTGCACCGCTACAAGTATGCATAGCTAATTCTTGTGCCTCTTTAGCATCAAAGCCTAACTGAATAGCACCTTGGGTGGTAGCACGTATTAAACGCATCCAAAAAGCAATACCACTAGCACAAATAACCGTTGCAGCTTGCATTTGCCCTTCGGGTATTTCCATAGAATGACCCATACGATTGAAAATGGCCTTCGCTAAATCAATTTTCTTTTTACCTTTTTCATTACTACAGATACAGGTCATAGATTGACCAACTGAAATAGCGGTGTTAGGCATACTTCTTATAATATTGTAGTCCGAGCCCAGAATCGCTTCCATTTTGGCTATACTGAACCCTGTAATGGTAGAAATTACCACATGGTTTTCGGTAAGCAAATCCTTGATGTCCTCAAGAATATTTTCTAGTTGACTAGGTTGCACAGCTAGAATAATAATATCAGAATTTTTAACGGCCTCTCTGTTGTCTGAGGTGGTCGTAACATTACCGTACTTTTCATACTCCGCTATTTCAGAAGTATTTCTTTTCGTAAGGTACATGGTTGTGGCACCGTTGGAATTTAGAATTCCTTTTGCAATGGAAAGTCCTAAATTCCCAGCTCCTATAATGGCTATTTTCATTTTCAAATTTTTGGTTGTTTCCGTTTTAAGTCCGATGGAATCTTATTGCGGAAATAGTTTTCTGTTAATCGTTAAAAAACGCCAGCTTTAAGGTTAAGGCCTGTGCCTTCTCCAAAGCCGAAAATAAGGTTCATGTTCTGAATCGCCTGCCCGGATGCGCCTTTGAGCAAATTATCTATGGCCGAGGTGATAAGTAACGTGTTTTCGTGCTTATGCAAGTGAATATGACATTGATTGGTATTTACAATTTGTTTTAGGTGAATAGGCTCTTCGGCTACTTGGGTGAATAGCGCATCTGCATAAAACTCCTTGTACAAATCAATAGCTTCCTCTAAACTCCCGTCATATTCGGTGTAAGCCGTAGCAAGAATACCGCGGGTAAAGTTTCCACGGGTTGGAAGAAAGAACAACTCACCTGAGTCTGATTGCAACGATTTTAAACTTTCGTTTATTTCGCCCAAATGCTGATGGGTAAACGGTTTGTACCAACTAACGTTATTGTTTCTCCAGCTAAAATGTGAAGTAGCAGAAGGACTAACTCCTGCACCAGTACTACCGGTAACCGCATTGATATGAACAGTATGCCCCAACTTGTTCGCTTTTGTCAGAGGTAAAAGAGCTAATTGAATAGCCGTTGCAAAACAACCAGGGTTGGCAATATATTTAGCCTTCTTTATCTCTTCTTTTTTAAGCTCAGGAAGTCCGTAAACGAATTTCTTTCCTTCAAAAACAGCATCGGCCTGCAACCTGAAATCGTTGCTGAGGTCAATTATTTTAGTGTTTTCAGAGAATGTGTTTTCCTGTAAAAATTTAGAGGAATTACCATGACCTAGACATAAGAATACGACATCTACATCAGGATTGATACTTCCTGTAAATTCCATTTCAGTGGTTCCCAATAAATCAGCATGTGCCGTTGTAACCTTCTTGCCAGCTCTGGTTGTACTGAAAACAAAATCTATTTCAGCTTCAGGGTGATGCAGAAGAATTCTAATGAGTTCCCCGCCTGTATAACCAGAACCGCCAATAATTCCTGCTTTAATCATTATTCTGATTTACGTGGTTATATATTTTTCCAGAATTAGAAAGTATTTTTATAAAACCTTTTGCATCATCAGCAGACCATCCTTTATTTACTTCACCGTAGCTACCAAAAGCATCGGTCATTAAATCGTGTTTAGATGAAATTCCGTTTAATCTAAACTGGAAAGGGTAAAGGCTTAGGAAAACATCACCAGAAACGTTCTTTTGTGTATCTGTTAAGAAGGCTTCAATATTTCTCATTACAGCATCTAGGTAGTTACCTTCATGCAATAACATTCCATAGAAGTTACCTTGTTGTTCTTTTTGGAATTGTTGCCATTTGGTTAGGGTGTGTTTCTCTAATAAATGGTGTGCTTTTATGATGATTAATGCGGCAGCAGCTTCAAAGCCAACTCTACCTTTTGTACCAATAATGGTATCACCAACATGAATGTCTCTGCCAATAGCATATTTAGAAGCCATAGCTTCTAGTTTTTCTATATTGGCAACAGGAGTATCTTTATCTCCATTAATAGCAACAAGTTCACCTTTTTCAAAAGTTAGTTTTACATCCGTAGGTTCTTTTTCTTGTAATTGGCTTGGGTATGCACTATCCGGTAATGCATTTTGAGAAGTTAATGTTTCTTCACCACCAACAGATGTTCCCCAAAGACCTCTGTTTATAGAATACTTAGCTTTTTCCCAAGGATAATCTACACCATTCTCTTTTAGGTAGGCAATTTCTGTTTCCCTAGATAATTTGTTATCTCTAATAGGAGTGATGATTTCAATCTCGGGAGCAATGATTTGAAAAATCATATCAAATCTCACTTGGTCGTTACCAGCGCCAGTACTACCATGAGCGATATAATCTGCACCAATTTTTTTGGCATAAGTTACTATCTCTATAGCTTGTACAATTCGTTCTGCACTAACAGATAGGGGATATGTATTGTTTTTTAGAACATTACCAAAGATGAGATATTTTACAACTTTATCGTAAAAAATCTGAACGGCATCAATAGAAGTATACGAACTGGCACCCAATTGTATTGCTTTCTCTTTTATAGAAGCAATCTCTTCTTTGGAGAAACCACCAGTATTTACGCTTACTGCATGTACATCAAAACCTTGTTCCTGTGATAGGTATTTAGCGCAGTAGGAAGTGTCTAATCCGCCGCTATATGCTAAAACTAATTTTTTCATTTTAAAAATTGTATTGTCTCGGCCACCATCAAATAAATCAATGACCTATTAGGTTATTCGTTTGTTTTCTTTTTAAGAAAAAGCGATTCTTTAATGCTTTTGAGTCTTTTGAAAGCTTTACTGTTGATATGTTCTTTTTCAACTTTTTTCTCTTTCACATCTGAATCATATAGCATACCTGTACAAAGGCACATTTTACGTTCGGTACGTGTAAGAATATCAAAGTTTTTACACGTTTGACAGCCTTTCCAAAACTCTGGGTCATCGGTTAGTTCAGAAAATGTAACTGGTTTATAACCAAGTTCGTAATTCATTTTCATTACGGCCAAGCCAGTAGTGATACCAAATATTTTGGCATCTGGAAATTTGTCTCTCGAAAGCTCGAAAATTCTTTTTTTGATTTTTTTTGCCAATCCTTGATTTCTATAATCAGGATGAACAATAAGGCCGGAATTCGCTACGAATTTCTCGTGCCCCCAGACTTCTATATAACAGAAGCCCGCAAATTTGTCGCCATCTAAAGCAATAACGGCATTACCATTCTCTAAACGTTTCAGAATATATTCCGGTGTACGTTTAGCTATGCCTGTGCCTCTTACCTTAGCAGATTCCGTAATGGTATCGCTAATGATTTGAGCGTATTTAAGATGTGACTTGTTAGCAATAATTATGTTCATTGCCAAAAGGGTTTAAACTGTAAAAAAAATGAATTGTTGGTCGTTTTGCGGAAATGGACTCACCTATTCCCATGAAATATATACACCCTTACGGGCGACGGCGAGAAGCCGGGCGAACAGGAGCAAGATTGCTCAAAGTGTTATATATGTGTCTTTGTCCTTTCATGGAAAACCAAATGTACAAGATTAGGGCGAAAGTATAAAGGTGTTCGGTTAATTTTTGCGAAAAATAACAAATTGCTCTTTTGAGTTAAAAATTTCGTAAATCAAAAACGCATATACGGAAATATATTCAACGGCAATTAATCCTAAGTTTTCTTTAAAGTCCATCTTTGAATAAGCGTAATAGCTAAGTATTACCGTAGCGGACCAAAGTATAGCATATTTATAGCGAGTAAAAATGCCAAGCACTACCAGAAATACTATGTACCAAGGGTGTACTGTGGCAGACATGAAATAATACAAAGTAAGTACGGCGAGCATTGAGGTTATTAAAACTGATATTTTCTGATTGTCTCTTAAAAAAGTGAACAGCAGTACAACTAGTATAGTAACAATAGGTGTTATTTTTCCATAAGTTTTTATGAGTTCCCAAGGTTTACCGTCAAACTGAATTGAGATTTGTTTAATAGCATTGTAAATACCCGCATTGAATTCAAAGTTTGAAAACCAGAGACCTACAGTTTCGGAATAGTTAGCAATGAATTCAGAAGAGTAGAACGGAGCGAACATCAATAAACAGCTTGCGCCTATTATGATATAGAAGGTTATACTTTTCTTGAAGCCAAGGTGTTTAAGGAAAAGGGGTAAAAACAATAAGGGTACCAGTTTTACGCAAATAGATAGGGCATAGGGAATGGCTGCTAATCTCCATTTTTTAACGGATAATAAATAGAGCGACCAAACAAAAAAGAAAAGCATAACACCTTCAAAATGTAGGTTTCCAGTAAGTTCTATTATAACCAAAGGGTTTAAGAAATACCAAAATATGAGATGCGGTGATTGGTTAAGGTTTTTTAATAGTTTTCTGCCAAAGTACAAGATGCCTATATCTGCCAGAATAATCATCGTTCTCATAACAAGTACCGAGCCCATAATACTTTTGCCTCCTAAAAGGGCTGCTATGGCAAACAGTAACTGATTTAACGGTGGGTAGTTACTAAAGTGTTTTGCGCTAAGACTTCCCATACTGTTATAAAGGAGTTGAGCATTGGGGATGACTAAATCGCTTTGGGTAATTAAGTTGTTGGGGACTTCCAAGTAGGGGTTGATGAAATTGCCAACAAGATGTCCATCCCAAATAAAACGATAATAATCTTGAGAGAGATTTGGTTCTGTTAACAAGAAAATGAGCCTAAAAATAACACCTACAACCAAAAGAAACTTTAGATTCCATTTTTCGAATTGTATGAGTTTTAAGCACAGAAAAAAGGAAGCGGCAAAAAGGGTTAACAGTTTAATGAAATCTGTCCGCTCTAGCTGAAAAGCAAAGGTGTAATAGAGAATAGCACCCAATAGGGCCATAAGTATGGGCACTTTGTGAAGCTTCCAGTATGTGGCAGGTGTATTAGGCATTTAACGGTTTGTTCTTATTACCGAAAAAATAAGGAAATTAAATGACTTAAAAATGTTTGTTGAATATGGCTTAGTTTTATTAAGCACGAGCCGTAAGCGACTTTGTGAAAACAAATCCAAAACCTATAAAAAGCATAAAGTGAAAAGGAAAAAGTCCAAAATCATTTAAAGGAATAGCGCTATACATCCCAAATAGGAAATATACCATAAGAATAGCCTCTAAAATCATGTTGGGGGACAATTTCCTGGTAAGGTATTTATTGCCTTTCCAAGAGTCTGTAAGGTTGTTTAAATTGAATTTAGGCGTACGCACAAACTCACTTCTTTTACCCATATGACCTTCAAGAACAGCAATAGAATTGTGTAATGAAAAGCCCAGTGCCACTGAAAAGAAAGTAAAGAATAGTTTAATGTAGTCTATGAAATTATCAAAGCTACTGCCTTGAATACTTTTGTAAGTAAACCAGTAGCAGACAAATAAAATTATAGTACTTAATACAAAGAAGCTTAATAGCGTAAATACGATATCTAACTGCGGATATAAAGCTTTAATATACATGGCTGGGATGCTTAATAGGGCAACCAAGAATACACATAAGAACATAGAGCTGTTCAAAAGGTGCATTACACCATGAAATTTAGTTTTAAATGAAATGTTTTTAGCGGAAACAACGTTAACTACTGTTTTTCTAAAGTTTTCAGCACCACCTTTATTCCAACGAAATTGTTGCGAACGAGCCGCGCTAATTACAACAGGAAGTTCTGCAGGTGTCTCAACATCTTCAAGATACTTGAATTTCCAGTTTTTTAATTGTGCTCGGTAACTTAGATCAAGGTCTTCCGTAAGGGTATCTCCTTCCCAGTTTCCGGCATCTATAATACACTCTTTACGCCAAATACCAGCAGTACCGTTAAAGTTAATGAAATGCCCCTTGGCATTTCTACCTACCTGTTCAAGGGTAAAGTGAGCGTCCAAAGCAAAAGCTTGAATACGTGTTAAGGTAGAATACTCGCGGTTAATATGACCCCATCGTGTCTGTACAACACCAATTTCTGGATCTTTAAAATAAAGAACAGTTTTTTTTAACCAATCACTAGAAGGTAAAAAATCAGCATCAAAAATAGCAATGAATTCACCTTTTGCTATCTCTAAACCTTCCTTTAAAGCTCCTGCTTTAAAGCCTTGGCGATTTTCACGGCATATGTGTTGAATATCTAGACCGGTTTCTTGTAATGCTTTTACCCGTGCAGCAGTTTCATGTACCGTATCATCGGTAGAATCATCAAGTACCTGAATTTCAAGTTTGCTTTTAGGGTATTCTATTTTTGCAATGTTTTCCAACAAGCGCTCCATAACATATTCTTCGTTATAGACAGGCAATTGTATGGTAACGTATGGAATCTCTTTTGGATCTAGAAGATTAAATTTTGGAGCAACTTGGTTGCGCCTTTTATACCCTAGGTAATTTACCAAAAGGTTAAGCTGCGCTAGGCTATAAAAAAATATCAATAGTAGTGCTACACTATAGATTGCGATAATAATGTAAGCAATGATTAAACCCATATATTATTTTATGCTGTATTTAAAAATCCAACCTAATATTTTAATGCCCGCAAATATACTACCTTTTACGGTACCGGATACTTTGGACACTCCAATTCTTTTTTTGTAACGTACTGGTACTTCGGTATATGCTAACTTTTTCTTTAAAGCCTTCAATTGCATCTCTACCGTCCACCCGTAAGTTTTGTCCTCCATGTTGAGTGCTAACAACTTACCATAGGATATAGCCCTAAACGGACCAAGATCGGTAAATGTTGCACCGAAGAACAATTTCATTAAAAAAGTAGCCAGCCAATTGCCAAAAATTTGCTGCGGAGTCATACTACCTTCCTCCCTAAGTCGCTTTACACGGGCTCCAATTACAAAATCAACTTCTTTATTTAGTATTGGGGCGACAATCTTATCAAGTTCTTCCGGATAATCGGAATAGTCTCCGTCAATAAATACGACAATATCGGGTGCTTTGGATTGTTTAGCAATATGGTCCATTCCTTTTAAACAGGCGTAGCCATAACCCATTCTGCTCTCGGTCAATACAGTAGCTCCTGCCGCTGTAGCATTTTCAGCTGTTTTATCAGATGAATTATTATTTACTACTATAATTTCGGAGACCGATTTTGAGATTTCACGGATTACCGAAGCTATAGAATCTGCCTCATTGTATGCAGGAATTATGACTTTAATGTCTGGTTGTGGCATTGGTGAAGCTTATTTTAAAGTATACTTATTTTTTCCTTGTTTTAAGGGGATGTGTTTTCCATTCCAAACCAGTTCGCCCTTCATTTCCTTAGGAATGGTTATCTCTGCTGAAAGCTTTGTTTTTGATTTTTTTAAGTCGAAAACAATATTTCCTTTGGAAGTAGGGAGCAATCCATCCATAGATTGAAGCTTGCCAAAAACGGGAGCAATTCTTACTTCTTCAAAATTATTTTTAACCGATTCTATTCCTGCTAAATAATTAAAATAAAAATAGGCGGGGGAGGCACTCCATGGATGCACTTCTGAGCGTGTTGGTTTCTTTTTACTTTCAAAACGCTCTAAGGTTGTGGTCATATGATCATTAATCATAGATTCCCAAGGTTTCTGGGCCAAGTCAAAAAGTTCAGGTGCGCCAACTTTTTCTATTGCTCGAAATAAATAGAAACGATAGTAGTAGGTTGCTTGTAGCAAATCTTTATCATTTAAAATTTTTGTCAAAAGTGCTTTCTGCTGACTTTTATCAATAGCATCTGTAAGAATGGCCATGATGTTGGTATGCTGGTCATAAATGGTTTTGTCCGGACGTTCTGCAAAGACCTGTTTGTTTGAATCATAGCAAAGGTCAAATACAGATTTTTTTATGGCATCTGCTCGGCTTTGGTATTTTTTAGCGGTAGGGGTATCGCCAATAACTTCAAATAATTTTGCGGCGTTTTGTAGCGCATGCACATAATGAAGGCTTACTACGGCAGAGTTTTTCCCGTTGTTTTTTGTTGCTGTTCCTTTACCGTCATTGGGTCCTGAATACCAATCTATGAAATATCTATATTTGGTTTCATTCACCAAATTCAATTCGTTCATGTTCTTTTCAAAACCGGCTAACGTATGAACGATACCGTCTTTATAATGTTCTATAAAAGATTTGTCGTCAGTAAGGTTGTAATAATCAGAAATCATATCTACCCAAACTAAAGAATAAGTGGGGTAAATAAAGGTTGACCTAAGTGGGTATGCTCCCAAAATGTTGCCCTCAGCATCTCGTGATTGATGAAATTGTTCAATGGCATTTTTAGTATGGTCTAGATTACCGCTCATAGCTTGCCATAGTAGCGCATGAATTTTAGTGTCACCCACATACTGCATGGTTTCATAATAGGCATCGCTTAAGAAATAATCTTGCGTACAGATGTCTACCGTTCTTTTACAGATATCAAAAATATCATTATACATTTCATCGTCAGAGGTGAAACTAGCCGAAGAAGCAATGTTTGTCCTTGAGCGATAATTGATAAAATTATCTAAGACCAATCCCTGTTCTTTTGTTTCTATTTCAAACTCAACAAAACGGAAGGTCCGCATCCAATTGGGAATAAACTTTTGAGCGTCTTTACCGTTTGAAACAATACTATCGTAGTAGCCTAAGAGCTTCTTATTTTTGATGTCATCTCGATCTCCTTTTTCATCATGCTCATCAAATAGATTTTCTGCATACTTTATCTTAATGCTGGCATTTTTTCCTTTACTAAAAATAAGTTCAGGAAAACCATTGGTAACGTATTTTTGGTCTATTAAAAACGTTGCTATTTTGTTACTTGGAATCTCAAGCTTTCCTGAGGCAGGGAAAGTGGGAAGTGTGGTTTCAGAACTTCGTACGGTACTTTCAATAGGTTCTTTTTCCCAAGTAAGTAATGGTAAGTTGCGAGGTTCAAGTAAATAGGCCATTGAGCCACCCATGCTGCTCGCACCTTCAAAAAACATGGTTCTAGACCAATTGGAATCATCAAAAACCAGTTGTTCCCAATCCGTAGGGTATTTGTTCATGTCTACAAAATCCGTAGGGTTGTTGGCATAAAAGCCACCTACTATAGATTTTGGTCCGCCTCCTCGCCAGTTAACTTCTATGGCTTTATAGGAGTCGTCCAACGAGCATAACCAAGTATCTCCCTTTCCTGTGGTAGTCAACGTTTTTGCATTTTCTGTTACTCCGTTTACCATTACACTGGTAAAAATGGACTGAAGACCGTAGAAGCGTCGCTTCCCAAAGTTGATGACTTTTACGGAAATAACGTTCTTGCCATTTTGAAGAAAATTTTTAAGGTTTAGGGTTTCGAACTTCCAATGCTTAATATCACTTAATTGTGGGCCGTGAGTTACCATTCTTCCGTTTACGTAAAGGAAATAGTGGTTGTCCGCAGATATGTTTATGATAAAATCTTGATTTACATCAGCAACATCAAAAGTGTTTCTGAATAAGATTACTCGGTCTTCACCTCCGCTTATATCTGGGTGACTTACCCAGTTGGCCTTGATGTTCTCGGTAGTATACTTTACATCAGGATAATTAAGCTCAACTTGCGCCGATATGGAGATTGAAAAAAGTAATAAAAAGATAAGCAAAGGGTAACGTGTCATTATTTAAGATCTGATAAGTTGTTTTCGCGTCTAAAACTACTAAAACTAAACCATTCCTTAATTTTTTTACCGTTTTGATATTTCTCTGCAGAGGTTAATTCTTCGTTGACGTACTTAAGGCAGTAGCCATTTTTTTTGCCTTTGCTCAATTGGCATTTGTGGCTTACTTTTCCCATAGAGTCATAGAACAACCACCAATTAGATTTCATGCCGTCCTTATAATGGCCTTCTTGTAAGGGTTTGCCGTAACTATCGTAAAAATACCAATAAGATACACGTTGGTTATTTTTGTAATAGCCTTTCTCCGCTACTTTTCCATTTGTGTGGTAGAATTTCCAAAAATTAGCCTTTACGCCATTTTTTAACCAACCTTCTTCTTTAATAACTCCAGTTTGGTAATATTCTTTATGGTACACAGAATTCTCCTTGGGTTGTAACCCGGAAAGAACAAATAACACCATTAAAAATAGTTTAGAAAACATTGTTGGAATTGTATAATTAAATTGTCGGTTTTTGAAAGGAGAACTAACAAAAAAACCTTTACACTTTTTTTTAAATGTAAAGGTTTAGTGTATGACAATATAATCAAAGGTTATGCCAACTATTTTTTATTTACCAAATCCATCAAATCAACATCATTACCCAACAATACTTCTGTAGGGTTGATACGGCCTTCTTCTGGACCATTCTCTAATTTTAGAACACCACGTGGGCAAACTGCTGAACAAACACCACAGCCTACACAGCTTGATCGTACAATATTTTCTCCTTTTTGAGCGTATGCACGTACATCAATACCTTGTTCGCAATAGGTAGAACAATTACCGCAAGAAATACATTGTCCGCCGTTGGTAGTAATTCTAAAACGAGATTTAAAACGCTGTACAAAACCAAGATAAGCAGCCAATGGACATCCAAACCTACACCACACCCGATTACCAAAAATAGGATAGAACCCTGTTCCAATAACACCTGCGAAAATGGCTCCAATTAGTAAGCTATAGGTATTTTGTACGCTTTGGGTCTTAATACCAAATATGGTGCTAGATTCAGTAAAGAAACTATACAGAGTCATACCGGTCATAACAACAGCAAAGAGTAGCACACCATGTATCAACCAACGTTCTACTTTCCAAGAAAATAATGATTTGCTTGAATGCTGGCGATAAGGGTCTCCTAAAGTTTCTGCCAATCCTCCACAGCCACAAACCCAAGAACAGTACCATCTTTTTCCAAAGAAATAAACCATTACAGGTACGATAACTAAAGTTAGGACAATACCCCAAACTAGAATGAATAATCCAATGCCACCGCTATTAAGTAGTTCTTTTAAATTCCACTGAAAAAAGAAATCATAGTCTAAAGGAAACGCATTCTTGAAATCATAATATGGCATTTGTAAACGCACCATCATTTCAGGAATCAAGAAAGCAAAGACAATTTGAAAAAATAGAACAGATGTTGTCCGCACTACTTGGTAAACATTGTGGCGGTATTTTATATACATCCGTACAGCCATTACTGTCATTACCGTACAGTACATGAAACCATAAACAAACCAATGCCCTGCAGGATTACCACTAAGACTTTCACTAATTGGGTCTACTAGAAATGTCCAGTTTACCGCAAATTCTGGTCTGAAGTACAAGATTAGATAAAAAGAAACAAGGAAGATAAATACTA
Organism: Zobellia barbeyronii; assembly: GCF_018603515.1. Classification (GTDB taxonomy): domain Bacteria; phylum Bacteroidota; class Bacteroidia; order Flavobacteriales; family Flavobacteriaceae; genus Zobellia; species Zobellia barbeyronii. The sequence goes on along the minus strand of NZ_JACATN010000001.1, from coordinate 292,587 downwards.
ACCAGGCTATCCAACCCCTGTTAGTGGCGCTATCATGATAAACGCCATCATTTTTAATTCCTTTTTTACCTAGTAAAATAACATTGGGTAAAATGAACATTAATGCGCCAATTATACCAAGGCCAAAACTCAAAAACCACATAAGGCCTTTGTTTTGGGATATAAACCCAGTTCCTGATTTTTTACCAACTAAGGCAGCCATATCATGACCGCTGGTATAGATTACTTTATTGTACTCTTTGTTTTTTTTGTGTTGGTTATTTGCCGCATCCAAAGCAGAGCTAATCGTTGGCGATAGACTTAACATGCCGTTGAAATCTTTGCCAACTACATTTTCGTTTATGGATTGAATAAAAACATCACTTTTAATGTTCTTTTCCTTTACGATTTCGTCAAAGGTATTTTGGTCTAAACTGAAGGTACCTAAAACAGGTACGGCAGCAAAAACAGCAAGTCCTATTAAAAATATGACTAGACCTAAGTTCTTTATTGCTTTCATTTTTTATTTCTGGTTAAGCTTTGCTAAAAATTCGTTTCCAACTTTTTTTCTGTACGGATAAGTTGGTTTGCATTACCGAGTTGTATTTTGATATGATTTCCTCTTCGTAATGCGAATAGAATTCAGGGTCAAAATTGGCATCTTTTAAATACTGCATTACATGGTCAATATCTCGTTCCTCGGTGAGCCAACGGTCAAATATCTCATGACGCATACGAATACCAAAGGTGTTGATCCCTAAGAATTTCTTGGAATCCTTATGGTAGGATGCCGTAATACAGATTTTTTCGGAAGCATGACGCCAATGAAAATGACTTTCGTGTTCTTGTTTTGATCTTTCACTAAAAACCCAACCATAGGTTTGGTATTCAATGTCCAAAAATTTAGCAGAATTAAACCAATGCCCAGGGCTATACTGTCTAGGTTTGCCGCAAATAGTCTGCGCCAATGCTTCGCCCATCATTCGCCCGGTATACCAGACGGCTTCAATAGGTCTTCTGTTACCAATGGCTTCGTGCTGTTCGGCACAATCTCCTATGGCATAAATATCTTTTATATTGGTTTCTAGAAATCGGTTGACTTTTACACCTCTCCCTAATTCAATACCAGAATCTTTAAGAAAATCTATGTTCGGGGTTACACCAGCCGTTAGGCCTACCACATTACATTCTATAGTTTCACCCTTGTCTGTTGTAATAGCTTTAGCTCTGCCATTCTCATCTGCAATGATTTCAACTAGATTTGTTTCCAGTTTTAAGTCAATGTGGTGTTCTAGAATATGTTCGTTAATCATTTCGGACTCTCCAGAAGGAAGAACGCCGTTCCAAAAGCTGTTTTCACGAACCAAGAAGGTTACAGGAATTTTACGAGATCGTAGCATCTCTGCCAGCTCTATACCAATAAGTCCACCGCCAACTATAACTGCACGGTTACAGGCTTCTTTATTGGGGGCATTGGCCTCTATTTTATCTAAGTCTTGTTTTGAATATAGGCCTTGAACACCTTTGAGGTCTTGTCCTGGCCAGCCAAACTTGTTTGGTTTTGAACCTGTCGCAATTATTAACTTGTCATAGGCTAGTTCTTTCCCCTCTGCCAATATAAGCGTTTTCTTTTCATGGTCAACAGCAGTGACGAAGCCTTTGAGCAGTTCTATTCGGTTTTTTTTCCAAAACCAATTCTCATAAGGTTGTGTGTGTTCAAATTTCATGTGGCCCATGTAGACATACATTAAGGCTGTGCGAGAAAAGAAGTAATCTGTTTCTGCCGATACAATGGTTATTTTTTTATCGGATAGCTTTCGGATATGCCTTGCAGCAGTTACACCTGAAATTCCGTTACCAATAATGACGATATGCTCCATAAATTAATTGGGTTGTTGCGGGTTCTGTCGTTCTTAAAGGTAATAACTTAACGAGCTCTTTTAATTTAGAACGATTTTAAATGTTTGCGTTTTATGTAAGGTTTTGGATGAGATAACGAACTTGTAAGGCCTTGATTGTGAAAATTTTAAATAATCGATAAATAAATCTCTTTTTTTGTATGGATGTTAAAATCGTCTCGACAGAAATGGCAAGGATAACAACAAAACTATCAAATTATGAAACTTTCAATCTTGGTTATTTTTCTTTCAATAACCACTATATCAGTAACTTTTGGACAAGATACAGCTGATTTTTTTACAAAGGCAGACGCCTTCTTTAAGACCAAGGTAACAGATGGTCGTGTTAATTATTCCGCAGTTAAAGGAAATGTAGCAGATTTAGACAACCTACTTGAAGCTGCAAAAAAAATAAATGTAACGGAATCCAACGCAAACGAGTACCAAGCATTCTGGATTAATAGTTACAACCTTCTTGTAATTAAAGGAGTAGTAGAAAACTATCCTCTAAAATCTCCATTAGATGTTGGTGGTTTTTTTGACAAAGAAAAATATGAAATAGGAGGAAAGAACACGACTCTTAATGATATTGAAAACAAATTATTACGGGCCAAATTTCCATCGGAAGCACGTTTTCACTTTGTGTTAGTGTGCGGTGGATTAGGCTGTCCTCCTATAATAAGCAAAGCATATAAGCCCGAAACTCTGGATGCTCAATTAGAAAAGCAGACTAAGTTGGCTTTAAATAACCCTCAGTTTATTCAATTGAATAAGAATAAGATAAAAATCTCACAGATTTTTGAGTGGTATAAAGGCGATTTTACTCAAAACGGACAAAGCTTGGTGGGCTTTATAAATAAGTACAAAACAGAACAACTTCCTGAAGGGGCTAAGGTTTCTTATTATCCATATGACTGGACCTTGAACGAAATAAAATAGTAACCAGCCCTAACTTTTAAACTAAAACTTATGAAATCAATAAAAAGAAATTTATTTCTTTCGGGTCTTCTTTTGGCCAGTACTATAGTGTTTGCACAAGAAGATGCGGATGATCAAGACAATACAACTCAGAGTAATATTCAACAATACACACCTTCTAAGTTAATTGGAAAAGGGCAAATAGATATAAAATGGTTTAATAACCTGTATACACAAACTGAAAGTACGTTTAGCGATGGTAAGGAGCCTAGGCAGACATTCTTTACTTCTACTTTAGAAGCTTATACTGGTGTTGGTGAAGATAAAAGGTGGAATGTAGGAGCTATTTTTGAATTCCGGTCAAATGTAATAGGAGACAGAGATGCCTTAGATGTGTTTAAGTTTGATGGAGAAGGTAGTACTGCACGTTCAGGTTTAACTTCTATAGCACCATCCGTAAAGTTCGTGCCGTTTAGGTCTATCAGTAATTTTTCTATTCAGAGTTCTTTCTTTATCCCATTGGTAGATAATGAAACTGAGAATGGTGTGTTCTTGGACCAAAAAGGATACATCTGGCAAAACCGATTTTTCTATGATTACACATTTCCAGGAAATAAATGGCAGTTGTTTAGTGAGTTGAATTCTGAGTTAAGTTTTGGCGATAAAGAAGAAAGCTTTGCTAATAACAGTTTGAACTTAACGCCAGGTGTGTTTTTAAGTTATTTCCCTAGTTCTAAATTTACCATTTTAGCTTTGGCTCAACATTCTCAACGTTTAGATTTGGGTAATGATTTTGCTCAGAACTTTACTGCGGTAGGTGGTGGTGCAAAATACCAGTTAACCAATGCTTTGAACCTAGAGGCATTATATACTAATTTCGTAAGAGGAAGTAATACCGGTCTTGGACAAACCTTTAATTTGGGTTTAAGGGCAATTTTTTAAGGGGTAATCATAAATACTGTATTTTAGGGGTCTTAATAACGATGCATGCGTAGATTAGGACTCCTTTTTTTGTGTCTACTTCAGTTTTCCTGTTCAAGTCAGGATAAGAAAAAAATTAATGGTGTAAGCTTTGTAGCCTCAAGAAATGAGGTGCTTCAAGAACATATAGATGGCGTAAAAGAAGTCAATGCAAACCACGCGGCAGTAATGCCTTTTGCCTTTATTCGCGATGTAGCTTCTCCTGAAATTGTTTTCAATACGGAACGCCAATGGTTTGGGGAAACCAATAAGGGTGCAATGCAATACATTGGCCTGCTTCATAAAAATAATATCAGGACCATGGTAAAGCCGCAAATTTGGATTTGGCGGGGAGAATTTACCGGTACTTTGCACATGAACTCCGAAGAGGATTGGAAAAAACTTGAGGCTTCCTACTCCAAATTTATTTTGGCTAATGCTAAAATGGCCCAAGAGACCCAATCCGAAATATTTTGTATTGGTACCGAGCTAGAGAAATTTGTAATTAATAGGCCGGAATATTGGCACGGGATAATTGCTGAAATCAGAACTATTTATGATGGAAAACTTACCTATGCGGCCAATTGGGATGAGTATTCTCGTGTTCCTTTTTGGGAAGATTTGGATTATATAGGAATTGATGCGTATTTTCCGCTGTCGGAAGAAAAGACACCTTCGGTAGAACAACTACGAGAAGGTTGGCAACGGTGGAAAGGAGATATTGCCGCTCTTTCAGAAAAAACAGGTCGTTCTGTTATGTTTACGGAATTTGGTTATAGAAGTATGGATTATACGGCTCATAAGCCTTGGTTGGTAGATAGAAATGAAGATCAGGTAAATCTAGTTGCTCAGGTAAATGCTAAAAAAGCCATCTTCGCAGAGTTTTGGGATGAAGATTGGTTTGCCGGCGGTTATGTGTGGAAGTGGTTCATAGATTATAAGAAATCTGGTGGAGAAGCAGACAATAGGTTTACGCCACAAAACAAACCGGCCCAAGAAATAATAAAAGAAGTCTATAAAAATCATTGATATGCGTTCAGTCATTTTTTTTATTCTATTGCTTATAACGGTGAGCTGCTCATCCGATTTAGAAAACCAAGATGTTACCCTGAAGGATGCTTTAATGGACAAGACGTCTGTAGTAGATAATGTTATTGCCTGTGCGGCCAGTAACGAAAACGATGATTTGGTAAGTGTGTTTTTCTATCCCAGAGACGGAGTGTCTAATATTAGGTATTATGAAACCAAAGATCTTGATGTATCTAAGAATGATTACAATCAATATTATCGTTTAGATATTGCGTCTTTTGAGGTCTTTAATGGATATCTAAGGAAATTTGAAGTAGCAGTTTCCAAAGAAAAATGGGTCATTGTTAGTTTTGAAGAAGCAGGGAAAACACATCTTTCAAACCCAATTAGGTTAAAGCATTTTACCAAGCCTACGGAGTATGCCTCAGATAATGTTAAGGTTGATTCACTGCAAACCGGTATGCCATTGTTCTCTTGGGAGGATGGAGAATATACAGATACTAAAATCTATTTTCAAGTGGTATCTGATGCTGCAGATAACCTGATTTCTGGATCGTATACCTACGAGAATAGTTTCCAATATTACGACCTTAAAAACGTGGTCCTGAATATTACAAAAGGGAACCCTCTTGCATTAAAAATAGAAGAAAAGCATAATTTCACTTTAATGGGGGTTAGTGAAGATAACTGGGTGAATCTTTTTTCTGAAATAGAATTTTAATGAGTATACATTATATCTACAGTTCCTTAGCTTAAAGTATGGTTAGAAGAATACTTCTTTTTTTTATTTTAATATTAAATGGAGTGTTCTCTCAAGCACAAGAAGGGACGGTGCTAAATGTAGAAATTCAAGGAGCTAAACGTACAAAAACTTCTTTCTTAAAAAAGCTAATCACCTTAAAACCGGGTATGGTGCTAGATTCCGTTCTTTTGGAACAGGATATTGCCCGTTTACAAAGGCTTCCGTCAGTATCACATGCCTATTATCAAGTTTTTTCCTCAGATGCTAACGAGCATAACGTATTCTACAACGTAGAGGAGAACTTCACTTTAATTCCTTTTGCCAATCTTTTTTCATCTTCAAACGATGCTTTTGCCTTTAGGGTAGGTTTGCAAGAATTTAATTTTTTAGGTAGGGATATAAATATCGGAGGTTTCTATCAATATGATGTCTTCAATTCGTTCGGAGTGGCCGTGAGAGCTCCTCATCTATTCAGTAGAACTACAGGTTTATCTTTTAGCTATAATGATTTTACGACCCAAGAACCTGTTTTTTTTGATGGTACAACGGCAGATTATAGATATAACAATCGTGGTTTTGAGGTTATGGGTTTACATGAATTCAACTTCAAAAACCGAATAGAATTTGGAGGGAGTCTTTTTACAGAAGATTACAGATACATATCTGGCGCTACAAATGACATTGTGCCAAGGGCTTTGAAAGTGGACAAGCATCTCATTAAATTGATTTACAATTATGAAAATATCAAGTACTATTTCTATTTGTTGGACGGCTTCAGAAGCACTCTTAATTTTCAATATGTGGGCAGTACTAATGAGAATCTGCCGGAATTTTTAATTGGCTTTAATGACTTTGTTTACTTTAAACGCGTTGGTGATAAGGGTAATTGGGCGAACCGTCTTCGGGTGGGGTTGGCAAGTAATGTAAATACTCCTTTTGCACCTTTTACGGTAGATAATAACTTAAACATAAGAGGCGTAGGTAATACTATTGATAGAGGTACGGGGGCTATTGTTTTTAATACGGAATATCGTCATACCCTTATTGAGAAAAACTGGTTTGTATTACAGAGCAATGTTTTTATTGACGGTGGGTCTTGGCGTAACCCAGGAGGTGGTTTTAGTGATTTTTCAGATAAACAGAACATTCGTATTTACCCAGGAGTAGGGTTGAGGTTTATGCACAAACGCATCTTTAATGCTATTTTTAGAATAGACTATGGCTACGGTATTACCAAAGATGCTTCTAGAGGACTTGTTTTTGGAATTGGTCAGTACTTTTAATTAGACCTTCCAGTAGGTATCGTACTCTTCTTGAAAAGTTAAGGTTTCCATATTTGGCATACGATCAATTAACAAAATCCCGTTGAGGTGGTCTAGTTCATGTTGGGCAACTATAGCCGAGAAATCATCCAAAACCTTTTCGAACTTTTCTCCTTTTATATCAAACCCGCTTAGTTTAATCTTTTTGTAGCGTTTCAGCCTACCTCGTATTCCGGGTATGGATAGGCAACCTTCCCATCCTTCAACTTCTTCGGACCCTAAGGGTTCTATTTCTGGGTTTATGACCGTTGTGAGTGCAAAAGAGCCTTTATCCGGATAGCGGTCGTTCTTTTTCATTTCCATGGTAAATACCCTTTTGAGCACGCCCACTTGTATAGCAGCGATACCTGCACCACTTTCTTCTCGCATGGTTTCAATCAGGTCGGCTACAAATTGTTGAAAATCGGCTGATAGTATTTCGTCCGGTGTAACCGCTTCGGATACCTTTCTTAATAAAGGATTACCCATTTTTATAACTTCAAGGACAGCCATAATTTCTGTTTTATTTATCCAAATTTACAACGTTCTCTGTTTCTATTTTAGAAAGCTCTTCCAGTTTTTCTTTTTCTAATAAAGAAGGTAGGTCTGTTAGCGTAGTACCAATAGGTGCTTTGTAGTTAATGTAATCTTGAAATATTATGCCATCTACGGTCCTACGATTATAGGAACTCCTTAAGCGTACGCCACCATCGTTTGTTTCGTATTTGTAAGCTAAATAATCTATGGTTTTAGATTTTGCGTTGATCCAATACATAAACACATCATCATGATCGGTGCCTCCACCTTTTTGGTCAAAAGTCACCTCTATGGCTTTGTAATCTTCGCCTTTGATCGTAGTGTGCTCGATATAGGTTTTGTTTACCGCCTTATCATTTAATTTATGCGGTAAAGTGGCAAAATAAATGACAGAGTTTAAGGCTTCGGTGTACTTGACGTTATCTTTTGGGGAAAGGGAGACAGGTTTGCCATTTACTTTACGTAATAATTTACCATTGTCAAGTAGGTCTATGATTTCATTACCTTTTTCTTTCATTGATGCGGTGTAGATATATGTATTACCATCGTTTTGAAAAGTATAATCTTTGTCGCGAAAGGTAAAGCCGTAATGGGCCTTGTTATAACGATCTCCGCCATGTGCGGTAATTGCCTGCTGAACCAAAGTTTCTGCTTCGTCCGGTTCTTCTCTTTGAGTAGTCTTATCAATAGACTGTGTAATTTTAAGAATAGGTTTTTCTACTATTTTCTCCTTTTCTTTTGACTTGCAAGAAGATAATCCTAGGAGTACTAATAGGGTGATAAGATAATAGCTGATTTTCATAAGTGTTTAAATTTCTACAACCCCTTTTGGGCTTTGTATACTAGCCTTTAGACTAATTTTTTCGTTAGGTTCTATTCTTAGCTGCACGCCCAATTTATTGAATGTGTTATAAACTATGTCGGGATTTGGGTGTGTACCATACAGCTCAATCAATTTGCAACCCATATTAGGTAAAGCATCATGTGGATGCGTTTCTGTCTGGCTCCAGTCTACCATAAAAGGAACAAGCTCTATTTCTGGTGTGGGCAAGGGCAATATAAGTTCCCATTTTAATAGTGCTCCATTTGCCGTATTACGACTTCCGCCTGTAATATTTCCCATTTCTGGGAGGTATTGTTTTACTATGATGGCATCTTTTTGAAGCTCGTTAGATTTTAATGCCCAACGCGTTATTTGATCATGCGTAAGCATATCTACGCCCATCCATCTTGGTGGTGCTATATTTTTATTGGACTCATCCGCGGCTAAAAGTTCAAGATACGTTCCGTTGTCTAAGTTTATTAAAGCATTTTTGGTGCCTTGTGTAGGATGGTGTCCTCCAAAAATAGCCTTAACACCTAATTTCTTCTCCAGAGCAATAACTGCAGAGTCTAAATCACTAACGGTATAAACAATATGGTCTAATAATCTCTTATGTGGATTTCCTGAATTCATTAAGTTAAAGATATTTGAAAAGTAAACAGTTGCATCATATGTTTCCGAAAATTACCATGGATTCTCTCTATTGTCCCGTTCTCGACCATAGAACCAAAATACCTTTGTTCTAACAAAACTCTAAAAAATATAATACGATGAAAAGAGCATTGATAATTGGCGGCAGTAGTGGGATTGGAAAAGCAACGGCTCAGAACCTTTTGAATGAAGGTATAGAAGTTCATGTTGTTGGCACAAACCAAGATAAACTTGGAGTTTTTGAAATAGAAACAACGGGTAACTTAATAACTCATAAAGTAGATATTACAAGTGCGAAGCAATTGAAGGAGTTGAATAATAAAATTGATAGTTGGGATAATCTGGACTATTTGGTAAATGCTTCGGGAATTTTTGGTCCAAAACCTTTTTTAGACCATAGTGAGGCAGATTATGATTCATATATGGATTTAAACAGAGGGTTCTTCTTTATAACTCAAACCGTAGCTAAAAAGATGGCGGCTACAGGTGGCGGTTCAATTGTTAATGTTGGTTCTATGTGGGCCAAACAAGCGGTAAAAGTTACACCATCATCTGCATATTCTATGCAAAAGGCAGGGTTACATTCACTAACGCAACATTTAGCTATGGAGTTGGCGGATTCAAACATTAGGGTTAATGCAGTGTCTCCTGCAGTGGTAGAGACTCCTGTTTATGACGGTGTTTTTGGAGGAAAGGAAGAGGCGCATAAGGCTTTACAAGGTTTGCATAGTTTTCATCCTATTGGGCGATACGGAAAACCGGAAGACGTGGCAAATACCATCTCTTTTTTACTATCCGATAAAGCTTCCTGGGTAACAGGTGCCATTTGGGATACGGATGGTGGTGTAATGTCAGGAAGAAATTAATAGTTTATACTTATCAAGTTTAAACGCAGTTCAAAATGCTTGCATTTCTGAATTGCGTTTTATTGCTGCAAATCATGTAATTTCATATTCTAATTATGACAGAAAAAATCTCAGAATATATCATTATAGGAGCCGGGTTATCTGGGCTTACTTCCGCGTATTATTTGAGTAAAAGCGGAATAACCGATTTTAAGATACTCGAATCCCGTGACCGAGTTGGTGGACGTATTGTAACCCGAGATGGCATTGATTTTGGTGCTACTTGGTTTCAGACCCATCATGAAGAAGTTATAGCACTTTTGGATGCACTTGGTGTTGAGAAACATCATCAATATAATGAAGGAAAGAGTGTTTTGGTTTACAGTACCATGGCTCCGGAGCATTATTTTGAGAATGATCCAGATACGCCATCTGCCTATCGTATGAAGGGGAATTCTCAAGCTTTGATTCATGCTTTGGCCAAACCTTTATCCGAAAAAATAAAATTGAACACCAATGTTGTTGGTATTCATGAGACTGAAAACGGAGTAAAGGTAGAGACCGATAAAGAAACGTTTTTTGCAAAAAAGGTTATTGTGACCATTCCGCCTTTAATAGCTACTCGCATTTCTTTTTCTCCTGAATTGCCTCCCGAGGTAAATGAAACAATGAAAAAGACCCACACATGGATGAGCAATGCCATTAAAGTGGGCTTGACGTTCAAGACACCTTTTTGGAGAGCTAAGAATTTTTCGGGTATGGTCATTGGGCAAGTAGGTGCGGTAACGGAGTTATATGATCATAATGATGCAGAAAACTCACATTTTGCACTCATGGGATTTGTAAATGAAGGGCTTAGGGACGTGTCTGAAGAAAATAGAAAACAACGTATTTTAAATTATTTATCTAAATATCTTGGAGCTGAGGTTATAGATTATCTTACTTACGAAGAAAAAGATTGGTCTCAAGACAAGCATACTTCTTGCGAAACTATTAAGTCTATTTATATGAGTCCGTCTTATGGAAATCCAGTATTTGCCAAAAGTTTTATGAGCGGTAAGTTGCGGTTCTCAGGAGCAGAGACATCACCAATTCATGGCGGATATATGGATGGCGCCATTTACAGCGGAATCAATACAGTCAAAAAATTTCTAGGTTGATGCGTTAGTGAGCCATTTTTTTTGCGACCAAGAGATTATAAAATAGTCCCAAGCTAAGCGAATGCAAAATTCGAAGACCAAAATTGAACAGTACCATTTGCATAAGGAGCATCCTAGAAAGCTTCAGTTTGAACTGTACGACCTAAATACCTACAGAAAAAAAAGTGGGGATTTAGCTGCAGTGCCCCATTCCCATAGTTATTATCAAATTATATGGTTCTTTAATGAAGGCGGCACGCATGCCGTAGACTTTAAGAAGTACGATGTAAAGAAAAACACAGTCCTGTTTGTTACTAAGGACCAAGTGCACGCTTTTGATGAAAATGAAGAGGTTCAAGGTTGGTTAATTCATTTTAATGAAAGTTTTTTTAAGCATACAGATATTGATATGTTTTTGAAATTCAACATATTTCATATGTTGGAAAAACCTTGTTATACCATTGATGAAAATAGTGTAACCGTGGCATCTACTTATATTTCTTTGATTCAAAATGAATTGCAAGAACGTGATCGTTTTGGTTATGAAGATATCATACGGTTTTTGTTGAAAGCTTTTTTAATTCAATTGGAGCGCATTCATCGAAGTGATGCTAGTAAGCCTATTCAACTCAATAGCCTTTATGAAAGGCAGTTTTTTGAATTCAAAGAGCTGGTAGAATTGCATTTTAAAGACGGGCTTTCGGTTGGTGAGTATGCCAATTTTATGAACGTTTCTCCTAAAACATTATCTACACTTACAAATGCAATCGTAGGGAAATCTCCATCTCAGATTATTGCCCAAAGGACCATACTGGAGGCTAAGCGTCTGGTAAGGTTTACTACTTTGCAGATTAACGAAATCGCTTTTCGATTGGGGTTCGAAGATGCTTCTTACTTTGTAAAATATTTCAAGAGACATATAGGGCAATCTCCTAAAAGCTATCGCCAAAGTCGGTTTACTTAAAAGTCAATAAAATATAGACTGTTGAAGAAATCGTTAACTAAATTATTCAAGGTCTGGTAGTTTTAATGTTTGGTTCTTTAATTTTGCATCGGATTCAAATAATTTTAGGCATTGTTTTTGATTTTCTGGAATTAGGTAGTTTACCGCAGGAGTAGATGTATGATGGTTTTTTTGATAAAGTTGATTAATGAATTATAGTTTTTCTTATCGTTTTAAGGTGCTAGGCCTCTTAGTTTTTTTTATGGGTTTCACTGTGTCGTCCTTTTCACAGGATACGATACAGACTGTTGTTGCCCAAAAAGGTGATGGTATACTTTCTTTATTGAGAAAACAAGGTGTAAATCCTTATGATCATTATGATGATTTTATTTCATTGAATATTGAAAATCTACGAGATAGCATTCACCTGTATGCAGGTAGAACTTACCGCATTCCATCTGCAGACCTTGATACGGTAGCTATTGTAGACACTATCCAAAGTAAAACCAAAGAAATCAAAAAAATAGAAGGGAAGGTCTATCCTATTTTTGGTAAAGATTATGAAACAGTCCTTCCAAAAAGTAAATTATTGAAAGGGGCGGTCTATTACTTGGTTTCCGGACATGGTGGTCCAGATCCTGGTGCCATGGCCACATATGGAGGTAAATCTATTGCGGAAGATGAGTATGCTTATGATATCACATTACGTCTAGCCAGAGAGCTATTAGCTCATGGAGCAGAAGTGTATATTATAATTAGAGATGAGAATGACGGGATTAGGGATGAGCGTATCTTGGAGATTGATCATGATGAGGTTGCCTATCCTAATAAAACCATTCCTTTAAATCAGGTAGCTCGTTTAAGGCAACGTGTAGATATTGTAAATAGTTTATACAAGAAAAATAGAGGTAAGTTCCAACGCCTAATTGTTACTCATATAGACAGCCGTAGTGTGGGGCAGAATATAGATGTGTTTTTCTATCATCATGAGAAGAGTAGAAACGGTAAGAAACTGGCCGAAAGCATACATAAAACCTTCCAAAAGAAATACAAAAAGTATCAACCTAATCGGACATATTCAGGAACTTTTGAAGATAGGACTTCTTTGTATCTTGTAAAAAAGACACACCCAGCAATGACTTTTATTGAAGTGGGGAATATTAAAAATAAGAAAGATCAAAGGCGTATTCTTGATCCAGAAAACCGACAAGCTTTAGCAAAATGGATTAGCGAAGGGGTACTGCTAGACCATAAATTAGGAGAAATAGGGCCTATTCGTTAAACTGAAATCTTCCGCTTGTAATAATCGTACAGTTGATCTGGACCAGCACCCAAGTAATTTTTTAAATGCATTATTCCAAAGTGATATTGCAGTTTTACCATACCTCTTTCTTGATACCTTCTTGCTGATGTTTTTACGTGTCGCGGTAAGATTTTAAAGAATGTACTTTTATATAATCTACCAATAAATTCATTGTCTTCATAGACCACATAAGCTTCATTAAAACCACCTGAGCTATTAAAGAGTTCTTTTGTAATGAACAAAGATTGATCGCCGCCTCTGCATATTTGATGATTTACCCGCGTAAACCAAGCAAAAAAGCTTAGAAAGATACTATTGCTGTCAAATTTCATTTGAAAACAACCAGTTTCAAAACCGTCTTCTACAGCGTCTTTCACAGATTGGTCAAAATTATGAGGAGGCAAGGTATCTGCATGTAAAAAATAAAGAATAGCTCCCTTCGCATTTTTGGCTCCATAATTCAGTTGTTTTGCCCTGCCTTTTGCAGAATGTATAACTCTTGCGCCATGATGTTCTGCTATAGCCGCAGTGTTATCTGCACTTCCACCATCTACAATCAATATTTCTTTGATGTTTTCTGGGGAGCTGTTCGCGGTTAGATAATTGATTGTTTGAGCAATACCTTTGGCCTCATTCAATACCGGAATAACAATACTTATTTGGAGTCTATTTTTTTTCATTTAAACTCCAGTCGTATGTAACATATTTAATGTCGGCCTTCGGGTCTATGTCTTTTTGGCTATAAGTTTTGATATAGTCTATAAGGCTGCCGTTTTCCGTAAAATCTTTCTTATACCATTTAAAAATGTTGGAAAGCTGTAATTTTTCTTTGGAAATAATATTTCGGGTAGGATCGTTTACAAAGTCTTCCGAGGCTTGTTGCAATTGGTCTTCAATTTTTTCTGAAGTATAGGCTTCGTTCAATAGCTTCGGACAGGAGAAAGATGCGCAGTTTATGGCAAAATGAATACGAGGCTCGTTCATTTTACGAAGAATTTTGTGCTCTATATCTCCTAAAGAAAAGGTTTCGCTACCAATTCTTACCCATTCTTTGCCCCAAGGGTCTTTAATGTCTTTAATACTTTTAGTAGGGTAGTTGTTTAAAATTAATTGAACCGTTGCAGCATTGTAAAGATTAATATAGTAGGCTAGAGCTTCTTCTTTAGACCATATATCAGACGGACTTGTGTTTCCTAAATACTCTAAATAGGAGGTAAGTGCTGCCTGGTCATTGTTGAAGCCTTTATAGTCAACATTACCTATGTTGTCTACATATTTTTTTAAAAGGGAGTTCCATGCGGTGTGGTCTAAAACCTCACTTTGAGAAGTGCCTGAGAATTCATATTGAGGCATTTCTTTGCCTCCAAAGAAAGAAAAAAGCCCAGCTAAAGAAAAAATAGATAAAACTGTCATTTGAGCCATTAGTTTAAATTGCATAGCGTGTAATTTCTAATAATAAGTAGTGCTTACTTGCAAAAACTTACATTGGAGGTTATAGCAATTTTGCTGGAGACCTCATTATTTGCGCTAGAGCGTCTTTATTAATTCTCTAAATAGTTTAACCATTTTTGGTTCTGCTGCTTCAGCGGTTTTGAGAATCTGTTGTATGTCAGCCGGCTTTAAATTGTCTGGATTACATTCATCTGTAATAACAGAAACCGCTATGATTGGAAGGTTAAGGTGGTTTGCTACAATAACTTCTGGCACTGTGCTCATTCCAACAGCGTCTGCGCCAATTATTTTAAGCATGCGGTATTCTGCCTTGGTTTCTAGTTGCGGCCCCACTACAGATGCGTATACTCCTTTGTGTAAGGTTATATTTTCTTTTTCGGCAATACTTGTCAAAGCTTTGCACATGGGTACATCGTACGGTTCTGACATATCCGTGAAACGGGAGCCAAATTGCCCAACACCTTTAAATGCTAATGGGGATCCGCCCTGAAGGTTAATGTGGTCTTCAATTAGCATTAAATCACCTTCCTTGTAATCTAAATTGATGGCGCCGGCAGCGTTTGAAATAAACAATTTTTTAATACCTAATTCATGCATTACCCGAATAGGGTAAGTAATATCCATAAAGTCATAACCTTCATAAAGATGAAAACGCCCTTGCATAACTACAGTCTTTTTGCCTTCTAAAGTGCCATAAATTAGCATTCCGGAGTGAAATTCTACGGTTGCTAGCGGGAAGAATGGAATATGGTTGTAGTGTGCTTCAATCGCGTCTTCTATCTGATTCGCCAGTTTGCCTAAGCCAGTGCCAAGTACAATTCCAATTTCAGGATTATCAAATCCTTTACTTTGCAAGTAGGCTACGGATTCGTTCAATTGTTTTCTTATCATGCTTTAATATGTTTTAAATAAGGCTCAAAAGCTTTAATGTCTTTAATATCTTCGTAGATATCCACATCGTTTCGTTCCTCTAAAATATGATGTTTTTCGTTTTTTAAATCTTCTAATGTGTTGGTTAGAACAGTATCATTACCCCAATTTTTATTAGAAAAGAGCTCCGGTTTAAAACTGTTCATGCCTAAAAGGTAATATCCTCCATCTTCCGCGGGTCCTACAACAAAATTGTTTTTCTTTAATTCCGAAAAAGCGTTTTGTAAGTCATTTTGGTCTAGGTCGTACATATCACTACCTATCACAATAATCCGTTCAAATCCTGAAGCAAACCCGTCTTGAAAAGCTTTTGCCATGCGAACACCTAAATTCGGGCCATGCTGAAGTCTCTTGTCAAATATGCTTGAACTCCAAATGTCATCTTCCCAAATCTCCTCTGAATACCAAACTTGTTTAGCGGCATTTAGATTTTCTGTGATGTTTGCAGTATGGTCAAGTAAAAATTTATAGATATCCAAAGCTACTTCGTTACCAACGGTAGCTGCTAACCTGGTTTTACATTTACCTAATTGCGGATTCCGTGTAAAGATGAGCAGTAGGTTCTTAGATGCCACATTAGTATAGTTTACCGTAGCGGCGTCTTTCTGTTTTTCTTGCGGAGATATGATACTCAAATGATAGTGATTTTATTGATTTATGATTTATTGAAAAGGAAATTCTGTAAAAAATATTAGACGTTTTATTTGTCGTAAACTTTCTCTCCGCTAGTAAGTAGTTTTCCCCAATGTTTATTAAAGGCATGTATCTTTTCGGTAGTGTTTCCTATAGAATCATATACCGGAAGCCCTTCGTTCTTCCATTCAAAAATACCTCCATATAGATTTTTGACATTGGTATAGCCAGCCTCTTCTAATTCTTCTCCAATATTTTCAGAACGTACGCCTATAGAACAGTAAACGACTATTTCACTGTTTTTATTTTGAACTTTTTGTAGAACAGAATCCAATTGAAAGGTGTCATAGCCTACCCAAATAGCATTTTCTAGGTGGCTAACATCATATTCCTTTTTCTCACGGGCATCCAACAAAATACGGTTTTCGGTCTTTTCAAGTGCTTCAACGTGAATGTAATCAACTGATTCTTTGTTGAGTTTTCTCAGGGTCTTATCTATCTTGCTTTGAGAAAAAGAAGTAGAAGCTATCAAAAAAAATAAGAGGGTACTTAATATAGTTTTCATGAGAATTTAACTTGTAGTACAATAACAAATATACTATTAAAATGATCTGAGCTTTGTTAAGTAAAGGCTAAGGGAGTTCAAAGTCTATGTACTTTTTTTCAACCATTTCGCGCGCTAGTGCCTCAAGATCAATGCCCATATTTTCTTTGTTTACTTTCAGAGCTTGGGTGCGCAGCGCCACAGGTAGATTGGAATAACCGTCTTTAGCGCCTAATATCATACCTGCTACCGCTGCAACTGTGTCATTGTCACGACCGTAGTTCACTATAAATTGCATGGTTTGTTCAAAATCGCCTTCGCCATACTGCAGGGCGGTAATCAGAATTTGCCAGATTTCCCCAGAGTGAAAGGGAATAGCTTTTTCATGCTCTTCTAAAAATTGATAAGCCATTTCTTGACGCGTCCAGTCTTTTTGATTTCCTTGAAATCCTTTGGGAACTTTAAAAATAATGCTGTCTTGAACCGTTAAGGTATCAGTTAAGGCGAGTTGCTTTAAAGCGAGTATTTTTTTAACGGAGGCATCTGCCATGTCATATGAAATGCGGCCTACCAACCTGCTATCTTGATAACCCAGTGGGTCTACAAAAGTTGCAGTGTTAATAATAGAATCCATGTTCGTGGTGCGAAGCGCCATATGCGTCATAGCTGAAACCAAAGCAGAAATATCTTTAGCATATCCCAAGTCGAACAAAGTGTGCTCGTAAGCAAGTTCATAGGCGCTTTCAGGGGTGTTACTAACCAATCCTAGCATAGGTGTGTACAATTGCCCTGCACAAGACATTTCGCCGCCGTAAAAGCGATTCATGGCTTTTAGGTAAGTATCAGTATCTTTTTGATAGGCCATACTTACGCGGGCCCATTCTTTGATCCAGTCTATTTTCTCAATTTGGGTATCTAAGAAATCGGTATCGGGTACGGAACCGCTATCGCTTATGGTTTTTGTTAGCGACCCATAGTATTCGGTAATAAACTTAGCAAAGTTAGAGGCGTTGAGGTTTTCCTTGTTTTGAGATAGGTACTTTACCATTGCATATTTCCAACGGGTATCATCAGTGGTAGCGCCAGCAATTAAGTTATGACCCCAAGTGCCTTCAGGAGATTGTTGGCGAACGGCAGGGGTTAATGTTGTAATATATCTATATTTAAGTTGAATGTCTTTTCGGGACCACATTTCTGTAGAAGCGCCCATGGCATCGCCAATGGCAGAACCTACAAGCGCACCCAGAACCTTGTCATAATAGACTTCTTCTGAAAGGCGTAAGGTGTCTGAGGTATATGTAGTTTTCTTTGGAGCGGGTATGTTTATAGAGGTAGTATTCTCTTTGCAACCAATGGATAAGAGAATTAGAAAGAAGCCTATTAACTGTTTCATGAAGCCAAAATGAGTTTACGCGCTTTTTTTAAAAGCTTGCTTTTTTCTTTCAAGGAACGTTCTAGGGGTAATTGCGCTAGTCCAATTAGTCGTCTCATAATCTCAATACCTGCCACTTGAGACATCAATTTTAAATCGGCATCACCTTGGTAAGCGGTATGAATACGTTTTAAATAGCCTTTCTTGCCTGTGGCAATAATAATATGCGCGGCCATAACACCTAAATCAAATTCAGGAAAACCTACAAAACCAAATTCTGGATCTATTATGTAAAGATTATCTGCTTCGGTCATCCAGCTGCCAGGGTAATAATCGCCATGTAGCAAGGTGTTTCCGGGTGATAAGTATTTTTTTCCAACCTTTTTTACTACTTTTTTTATCTTCTTGTCTTTTTTAAACTGAAGTGAAAGTTCTTGAAGGCCAGGTTGTATGTCATCTAATTGAAATCCGTTGTCTTCTAAAAAAGGAAGCTCAAAAACGTGTTGGTGATTAAGTTGGCGCATTTCCATGTTCTCTGGAAAACTGCTAGGAGCTTCTTTTCTATGAATAAGGCCTAGAATAAAAATAAGTCGGTCTAACTGCCCGTTTGATATATTCTGTTTGCCATAGATGTAGGTCATGTCTTCACAATGTCCTAAGTCTTCTAGCAACAATAGATTTTCGGCGGCATCAAAACCAATAATTTTTGGAACATGTGCATGAACAGCATTGTCTCTAACCGCTTGATAGAATTTTTTTTCTACTGCAATCCGGTCCAAAGGCGCTTTGATCTGCTGATACTTTTGTACATATGGGCGCGATTGCTTTAAGATAAAAGAGCGTTGGTCCGTTATAACGCGGAGTACCACGTTCATATTTCCATCACCTGGTTTTTCTACAGCAGTTATTTTTTCTGACGTATGTAGCCATTCTTTAGATTGTAGATAATTCTGAAGATCTTCTAGAGGGGTGTTGGTGTCTATTGCAGTCAAAACAGTTGTTTTATGCAATATAAGTCCAAAAACAAAAAAATCCTTACGTGAGTAAGGATTTTTTGTGGTGCCTCCAGGAATCGAACCAGGGACACATGGATTTTCAGTCCATTGCTCTACCAACTGAGCTAAGGCACCATGCCCGTTTGCGGGGTGCAAATATAATTTCAATTTTATGATATGCAAACAAAAATCGAAAAAAAGATGTTTTTTAGGTAACATTTTTTGATCTTTGCATCTATGAACTTAGTAATTGATGCTGGTAATACTTGTGTGAAACTAGCGGTGTTTGAGGGAGATATCCTCATATTCCGGCAGAATTCAGACGTGCAAAACGTAGCTCGAGAAATAAAAGAAATTTGTGACCATTATCCCAAAATAAAACGCGGAATCATAGCTTCAGTTGGAAATTTAGACCGAAAAGTGATGTCAGTGTTGACTGTTTTCTGCGAAGTTCACGAATTAACATCCTCAAGCAAAACCCCTTTTAAGAACTCATATGCAACTCCACAATCTTTGGGTGTTGATCGTATTGCTTTGGCAACTGCGGCCTTTTATCATAATCCAAAAGGCAATAGTTTAGTCATTGATGCTGGTACTTGCGTTACTTATGATGTAGTAAACGACTATGGAGAGTATTTAGGTGGAGCTATTTCACCCGGTTTGCATATGCGTTATAAGGCATTGCACGAACAAACTTCAAAATTACCGTTATTAAAGCCCAAAGAATTAATAGACTATATCGGAAACTCTACAGAAACCAGTATTCATAGTGGGGTAGTGAATGGCATATGTCAAGAAATAGACGGTGTAATAGATCAATACAAATCTCGTTTTGCAGATTTAACAGTTATTTTAACAGGTGGTGACATGCTATTTTTGTCTAAACGGTTAAAAAATACCATATTTGCGGACTCCAAATTTCTCCTAGTAGGATTAAATTATCTGTTGGAATACAACAAACGCTAATGATCAGAAAAATATTTTTTGCCATAATTTGCCTTTTTGCAACGGGTATGTACGCTCAAGATGGTTCAGTTTCCCCATATTCATATTTTGGTTTAGGAGAGTTAAGAAGCGGTTCTACTGCGGAAAACCAAATGATGGGTGGGATAGGAATGTATGCCGATAGTATTCATGTTAACCTCAAAAATCCAGCTGCTTATGGTGGGTTGGGGATTCAAGGTCGTGATGATTTTGGTATAACCACATATACTGCTGGTCTGTCTTACAAACAAACTAGTTTAAAGAGTTATACGGAGAGTCAGACTACTGCGGTTACCAACTTAGATTATCTTTCCATAGGCTTAAGTATTAAAAAGGGTCTTGGTGTAGGTTTTGGTATTCTGCCGTATTCTTCTGTGGGATATAATTTTGAAAATTTAATAGGAACCGAAGGTTCTAGAGAAATAAATCAATACTCTGGAGACGGTGGCGTAAACAAGGTTTACATGTCTGTTGGGTATGAGTTTGCCAAGGATTTTAGTTTTGGTGTTACGGCAAATTATAATTTCGGAAGAATAGAGACACTTAAGGTTCAAAGTAATGAAGGTGTGTTGTTGGGTTCTAAAGATGAGAGAGTCTCAAGAATAAACGGTGTAGATTTTAATTATGCGCTTAGTTATTCTCCTGCAATAGATGAGAGTCACACTTTATTTACATCTGTACGTGTAAATACTCAAGCCAATCTTACGGCAAGAAATACACAGAGAATAGGTTCTTTTATAGGAAGCCCTACTCAAGAACGTTTTGTAAGTGAGGTAGACTTAGCTGCCCAGGGTAGAGAGGATACAGGAATAACTATACCTACGACGACTACGTTGGGTGTAGGTTACGGTAAAGATATGCAGTGGTTCGTAGGTGTAGAGTATAGCTTTCAAAAGCTTACCGATTTCTCGAACGACTTTTTAGAAATAGATAATTTGGTTTACAAAGACGCCAGTACATTGGCATTGGGTGGTTTTTATACTCCTGAGAGAAATTCTTTTGGAAGTTACTTTAAGAGAGTGACTTACAGGGCTGGTGTGCGATTAGAGAAGACCGGAATGTATGTTAACGAGAAAGACATAAACAATTTTGGCATAACTTTTGGATTGGGTCTACCGTTGGGTAACAATCTCTCAAATCTTAACTTAGGTTTTGAAGTTGGAAAAAAAGGGACTACAGCCGCAGATTTAATAGAAGAGAGTTACTTTAAAGTTAACCTAGGATTGTCTTTAAGTGATCAGTGGTTTAGAAAAAGAAAGATAAACTAAGATTATAAAAATACCTGAGGCTTTATTAGGGTTTAAGCGATAAACTAAAGGATTATTGAATAAATTCGTAAAAAAAATCTCGAAAAGGCATTTTCTATATTTCTCTTAGAGCTCTTGATAAAAAATTAGTACATTACCCAACCAAAAATTAGAACATAATAACGAGCCATATTGACTCTGGACACTAACCACGATTTTGATTGGCAATTTGTAATTTGAAAAACAAGTAAAAATTAAGAAATGAAAACAAAACTTTACTTCACGGCGATTATGCTTTTAGGGTTTATGGGAGTAAGTCATGCCCAAGCTCAAAATCAAGAATGTATGACCAACTTATCTATATATGTTGAGCATGCAAAAGTTAAAAATTATGAGGCCGCATATACGCCTTGGAAAATGGTCTATGATAACTGTCCAGATATTAACCGGGCGAATTTTATCTACGGAGAAAAAATATTGGAAGACAAAATAGAAAAGTCTTCTGGTGCTGACAAAGATGGTTACATAAAAGATATGTTGGCTTTGTATGATAATAGCGCAAAGTATTTTCCAAAAAAATATTCTCCAGCTGTAGTTGGTATCGATAAAGCGTTGTTTTTGTATGATAACAAAATGGCGTCTGATGGTGAATTGTATGACATGTTAGGTTCTGCTTTTGAGAACGATCCTAAAAACTTTAAGAATCCAAAAGCTTTATACTTATACTTTTCAAGTTTAGTAGACTTACATAAAGGTGGTAAAAAAGATTTGCAAGAAGTTTTTGATGTTTACGATAACGTAAATGATAAAATAGAGGAAGAGAATAAAAAACTTACTGGAGTAATTACACAATTACTTCCTAAAGATTCTACAGGTACAATCACTTCTAAAGAAAAAAGAAGTTTAAAAATTGCAACTACAAACTCTGAATCTTACGGTAAGATTGCAGGTAGTGTAGACTCTAAGCTTGGTGCTTTAGCAGATTGTAGTAACCTTATTCCTTTGTATGAGAAAAGTTATGAAGAGAAAAAAGGAGATGTTACTTGGGTAAAAAGAGCGGTAGGAAGAATGTTCAACAAAGAATGTACAGATGATCCTTTGTTCCAGAAGTTGTTTGAAGCTCAATTAGCTTTAGACCCTTCAGCAA
The DNA here is from genome assembly GCF_018603515.1 of Zobellia barbeyronii. Taxonomy (GTDB): domain Bacteria; phylum Bacteroidota; class Bacteroidia; order Flavobacteriales; family Flavobacteriaceae; genus Zobellia; species Zobellia barbeyronii. Next base: position 270,215 of record NZ_JACATN010000001.1, on the reverse strand, counting down.
GTGCTTACGTTTATGGTGGTACTTTAAAAATGAAAAACGGAGATACTAAAGGAGCCCTTGCGGATTTTGACAAGGCAATGAGTTTAGAAACCGATTCATATAAAAAATCTGATATTGCTTATAAAGTAGCAGTTATCAATAAAAGAAAAGGTAGTAAGTCTACAGCTAGAAAGTATGCTCAAATGGCTATTAGCGCTAACAAAGCAAACGGTAAAGCTTATTTATTAATAGCAAACCTTTACGCTACAAGTGCTAACGATTGTGGTAGTACTCCTTTTGAAAAGAGAGCTATCTATTGGAAAGCCGCAGATATGGCTCGTCAGGCTGGTCGTGTAGATCCTGCTGTTAAGGGAGCTGCTAATCAATCTGCTGCTAGTTACGCTGCAAAAGCACCGTCTAAAACAGATATTTTCAACTCAGGTATGGCTGGTAAAACAGTAACTTTTAGTTGTTGGGTTGGTGGTAGCATAAAAGTACCGAACTTATAGAAAGATGATTTCATCTTACGGATATAGTCTTAAAAGTATTGCCATGGTTTTCACCATGGCAATACTTTTTTTTTCGTGTCAGGACAACTATAAAAGGTCTGGACAGGAAAAAGCGCCTTTAGTATACCCTATGGGGATTGCTGAAAATTTTACGGCAACATATACTGAGGCCAGAGAGATGCTAGAGAGTGAGGACTCTACCTCTACAAGGGTCATAGCGGTGTTGACAAGCCCTTTAAACGAAGATTATAATAATTTAGAGTTTCCCTATCGTACCTTTCCAAATGGGCTGTTGGTTCATTATTTTAATGAAACAGGGGAGAAGAGTATCATTAAGGCTGATTATGGTATTATTTATTCTGCCACAAATGTGATAGATTTACAAGGGAATGTAGTTATTGAAAGCCACGACGGAAAGAAACTAGAGACCCCACAATTATTTTGGGATCAAGATGATAACTGGATTTTTACTCAAGAAAAGTTTAAATTTACGAACCCTGAAGATGGGACTATTATGGATGGTGAAGGAATGGATTTCAATAGAGATTTAAGTTTTTTCAATGCCCATAAAACTTATGGTCTAATGACTATTAAAGAAGAATCGAATGACTAGAATTTTAAAATATACCGAATATTTATACGTGGCTGTTGCCTTTTTTTCGTTGTATAGAATTTTTACTGACTGGAATACGGATAGACAATCTTCCTATTTGTTTATTTTCTTCGCGGCAGTTTCAATAGGAATGTTCTTTTTTAGAAGAAACTACAGGAAGAAGTTTGAACAGCATAAACAAGATAATCAACAATAATTGTGGAAATACCCATTTTAATTATTGTTTTGTCCCTGCTGTTTTCAGCTTTTTTTTCAGGGATGGAGATTGCATTTATCTCTGCCAATAAAATACACATAGAAATAGAGAAGAAACAAGAAGGTCTTTTGGCCAAGGTGTTGACGCGTCTAACTAAAAAACCATCTAAGTTCATTGCTACAATGCTTATTGGGAATAATATTGCCTTGGTAATATATGGTCTTTTCATGGGGGATCTTCTCATGGAATGGTTTCAGGGCATGGTGCCTACCAATAGTGAGTTTCTTAATCTTATCTTGGGAGATTTTAGTTTGGTGACGCAAACTGTTATATCTACGCTTGTTATACTTTTTACAGCAGAATTTCTTCCTAAAGTACTTTTTCAGATTTATTCTAATGTTCTACTTAAGTTTTTAGCGGTACCGGCTTATCTTTTTTACCTTCTTTTTTCGGTAATTTCGGACTTCATCATTTGGGTGTCGGATGCAATTCTAAAAGCTTTCTTTAAGACCGAAGGAGACGAAGTTCAACTTGCGTTTAGTAAAATAGAATTAGGAGACTACATTACGGAACAAATGGAGGCCGTAGAAGAAGAGGATGATGTTGATTCTGAAATCCAAATTTTTCAAAATGCTTTGGAATTTGCTGCAGTAAAGGCGCGTGAGGTAATGGTCCCTAGAACAGAAATCATGGCTGTAGAGCTTGATGAGAGCCCTAAAAACTTAGCTAAATTATTTACGGAAACAGGGTATTCAAAAATCCTAGTTTATAAAGACACGATAGATAATATTATAGGTTATGTACATTCTTATGAGCTTTTTAAAAAGCCAAAGACTATAAAAAGTATTCTTTTACCCGTAGAATTTGTACCTGAAACGATGCTAATTCAGGATATTCTAAATGTTTTGACAAAAAAGCGAAAGAGTATTTCTGTGGTTTTAGATGAGTATGGTGGTACGTCTGGTATCATGACAGTAGAGGATATTGTGGAAGAACTCTTTGGTGAGATTGAAGACGAGCATGATACTACGGATTTAATTGAAGAACAGTTAGAGGATAATACCTATAAATTTTCTGCTCGTTTAGAAGTAGATTATTTAAACGAGGTGTATAAGTTGGAGCTTCCTAAAAGTGAAGAGTATGAGACACTTGGAGGAATGATTGTGAATGGAACAGGTGAAATTCCTGAACAAGATTCAGAAATACAAGTAGAAAATTTCCTATTTAAAATAATTGAAGTCTCAAATACGAAAATCGATTTAGTGTCAATGCAAATCATTGATAAAGAATAGTTTTTCAATCCTTTTATAAATTGAAGGAAAAATGGTAATTTCGCACACTGATTAAACAAAAACCTAATTAATGGCAATTTTAGAAAACATAAGAAAACGGACCACCGTTCTAATACTTATTATAGGCTTGGCCCTTTTCGCATTTGTTATTTCCGGCGTATTTACCAACGGAGATGTTAACGGTAAAGTAGGCTCTAGTATAGCTGAAATTAATGGTGAGGAGATTTCCATAGATGCGTTTCGCCAGAAGGTGGATGTAGCTTCAAGAAGATCTGCTAATGCATCTACGATGCAAACAGTAAATCAGGTATACGATCAAGAAGTTCGTAACGCGGTTTTAGGACAGCAGTTTGCAGATTTAGGTGTTGATATAGAGCAAGATCAAATTTTGAACTATATAAGTACAATACCTTCTTATTCTCAGAGTCCACAATTTCAGAATGAAAGTGGTGTTTTTGATCAAAACAAGTTCAGAAATTTCGTAGCTGAACTTAAGATGAACAATCCTGAGCAATACAACCTTTGGTTGCAAGATGAGCAGGCAATTGTTCAGAGTGCTAAACAGCAAACATATTTTAACTTAATAAAAGCTGGTGTTGGCGCAACTTTAAAGGAAGGTGAACTAGACTATAAATTAGCAAACGATAAAATAGACATCAAGTATGTTCGTATTCCGTTTACTTCTATAGCAGATAGTACTATCTCAGTTTCTAAAAGTGAAATCCAAACGTACATTAATAATCATAAAGAAGATTTCAAGCAAGAACCTGCTAGAGATATTCAATTCGTTTATTTCCAAGAGAAAGCTTCAGCTGCAGATGAGTCTGCCGTAAAAGGGGCTATCACTAAATTGATGGACAATACAGTAGAGTACAATGCTCAGACTGATAAGAATGATACTATTGCTGGTTTCAAAACTGCTACCAACATGATGGCATTTTTAGATCGTAATTCAGATATTAAGTTTGATACTATCTACAAGTCTAAAAAACAATTGCCTGCTAAGTTTGCAGATACGTTAATGACGTTGCAAGTTGGTGAAATGTTCGGTCCATACAGAGACGGAGATTTCTTCAAGGTTTCTAAGATGATGGATAGAAAACCTAACGGTTCTGTAAAGGCTAGCCACATTCTTGTTGCTTACACTGGGGCTGAACGAGCAAATCCGGATGTAACAAGAACTAAAGAAGAAGCTGAGGCTGAAGCTAAGCGTTTACTTAAAGAAGCTAAAAAGAAAGATGCCAAGTTCGTAGAATTGGCACGTGATAATTCTGATGGTCCTTCTGCACCAAATGGAGGTGATTTAGGTTATTTCCAAGAAGGTAGAATGGTACCTGCTTTTAACGACTTTGCTTTTGCTAATAAAGTTGGAACAGTTGGTATGGTTGAAACTGATTTTGGTTTTCACATCATAAATATTGATGATAAAGAAGATGTGGTTCAAATAGCTACTTTAGCTCGTGAGATCGAACCATCTGAAGAAACAACTAACAAGTTGTTTACAGATGCTACTAAGTTTGAAATGGAGTCTATTGAATCTAGCAAGGCATTTTCAGATTTAGCAAAAGAAAATGAATATTTGGTTCGCCCTGTGAACAAAATAAAAGCAACTGATGAAAACTTACCAGGTCTTTCTGCACAAAGAAATATTGTACAGTGGGCATTTCAAGAAGACGTTAAGGTTGGTGATATCAAACGTTTTGACTTAGCAGGCGGTTACGCTGTAGCTCAGTTAACTAAGACGTACCAAAAAGGTCTTATGTCTGTTGAAGATGCTTCTGCACTTGTTCTTCCTAAGCTTAGAAAAGAACGTAAGGCAGCACAGATCATCGCTGCTAATAAAGGAAAGTCTATAGAGGATCTTGCAAAAGATAATAATGTAAGTGCATCTACGGCATCTGCTTTAACCGTGAAATCTCCAACTATTCCGGGAGCTGGTTCTGAGCCTGCTATTGTAGGTACTGCCTTTGCAATGAAAGATGGTGCTACTTCTGACCTTATTGAAGGTAATACAGGAGTTTATAAGTTAACGGTTACCAAGAAGACGGAAGCTCCAAAATTGGATAACTATAGCATGTATGCTACCTCTGTAAAAAGCTCACGTGAGTCAAGAGTTAATACTGCGGTTTACGATGCATTAAAAGAAGCTTCTGTAATTGAAGATAAAAGAGGTTCTTTCTATTAAGAAATAACTTTACAGGATATAAGAAAAAAGAGCCTTTCATATGAAAGGCTCTTTTTTTATAGTACCATTTCTAGATAAGGTATGATAGTATTGTAGCCTTTTTTTGCAAAGTAGTCTGGTGTATGTTTATTTCCTGTAGCTAGAACAAAATCTCCTCCCCAAGCACCTAAACTCTTAATTATTCCCGGATAGTCAGGAAAAAGTTGTTGTTTAATGGTCTTGGTTTGTAGTATTTGGGCTAAAAGCATTTCGTGGCGTTCCATTAAAGTTTCAAAAGTGGCTAAGTCTTCGCTTTTATATATCTCTAATGTTAGTCTTGTGATGCTTTCCGTAAGCCTGTGAGCGTCGAATTCCATTTTACGGTATTGGGCAATGCCTTCTCTGCTGTTTTGTTTTTTATCAAGGTGAATAAAGAAAAGAGATTCTTTGAATTTAGGATTAAAAGTTATCGGAGTTACCGTTGGAATTTTATCTTTTACTTGATAAAGAATGGGACTATCGTTTTGAGCGCATGCAATGTCATAACCACTTCCCGAAAAAGCATTCCATAAAAGTTGGAATGCATCTACTTCCGCCCATTGGGCAATGTTGTTTATGAATGTTGATGAAGAGCCCAATCCCCAATCTCGAGGAAAATCTAGTTTGGTCTCAACTTTGAAACCTTCTGTACCAGATAAAAATTTAGGATTAAGTTTTTTTGCTTCCCTTAGGATGTTGCAAAGCACACCCTCTACAGATTCTTCTGAGGTTTCTTTTTTTACTTCTAGTATTTTGTGAATGTGTAGAGTGGTCTTAAACCAAGTTGTTCCTTCGTTATCCAGGCTTTTCCAATCCAGTTTTCCGGTTTGGTTAGTGGCTATTTTAAGTGATTGACCATATTTTGTGGGTACAGCAAGACCTGTGGCGCCATCTAGTATTGCGTATTCGCCAGTTAGAAGTAGTTTTCCGTTGCTGTAGAATTCTTTTGTCATTTGCTGTTCCTGAGCTTTTCAAAAGCTTCTACTACCGCACTGTGGGTGGCAGGATGCTTTTTAAAATGATGGGTCAAGATTTTCTTTTCTTCATCCGTAGCTCCCAATTGGTTTAAAATGTTCAAAAGGTGCATTTTCATATGCCCTTCTTGAATGCCTGTGGTGACCAAGGAACGGACAGCAGCAAAGTTTTGTGCCAATCCGGCAACGGCAACAATCTGCATTAACTCTTTTGCTGATGGTTTTCCTAATAATTCCATTGCCAGTTTTACAAGAGGATGAAGACTTGTAAGTCCGCCTATGGTACCAAGTGCCATGGGAAGCTCAATCCAAAATCTGAAAATACCGTTTTCTATAGAAGCGTGCGTTAAGCTGGTGTATTGCCCATCTTTGGCTGCATACGCATGTATTCCAGCTTCTACGGCTCTAAAATCGTTCCCTGTGGCCAATACAACGGCATCTATACCGTTCATAATACCTTTGTTGTGAGTAACGGCTCTATGGGGTTCAACCTGCGCTATATTCACTGCTTGCACCATTTTTTCTGCAAACTCTTGTGATGTTTCTGTGTTTCCGTTTTTCAATTCTGTTACGGGGCAGCTTACTTCGGCACGGACTAGGCAGTTGGGAACATAATTAGATAGAATGCTCATCACAACTTCAATAGCCTTTTCGTCTTCTGTAAAAAGAGAAAATAACTGTGCCTCGGCTTTAAAAGTCTTGGCAAACTGTTCCAGACATGAATTTATAAAGTTGGCACCCATGGCATCAAGTGTCTCAAAGGTGCAATGCAATTGGTAATAGTTGTCTAGAGCATCTGTTTTGTCACGAAGTTCTATGTTGTTGACTCCGCCACCTCGTTTCTCCATGTTTTTGGTAATGGAAGAGGCGTCAGAAAGAAGTTTGGAGCGTACTTGTTCAAAGAATGAAGTAAGATGCTCCTTACTGCCATGGTACATAAAATGTACTTGTCCTATTTTTTCAGTACCCAGAACCTCGGTTTTGAATCCTCCTTTGTCCAGCCAAAATTTGGCTGCTTTACTTGCGGCAGCAACTACAGAACTTTCTTCTATGGCCATGGGTATGGCGTAAAGTTTATCGTTTATTAAAAAGTTGGGAGCTATACCAAGAGGTAGGTAATAATTGGTTATAGTATTTTCTATAAACTCATCATGCAATTGCTGCACGTCTTCGTTCACGTTCCAGTACCTTTCTAATAGTATTTTTGCTGCTTCTGGATCGGCTGTGTAGTTAGTCGTTAGCCAATCTATTTTTTGATTTTTGGTCAGTTTTGAAAATCCCTCTATGGGCTTGGTCATAGCATTTGGTTTCGGTCAGTAAAGATAATGATAATCGTTTATACGTAAGATTGAGATAAAGTGCGATAAAACAAGGGATTTTTATGATTTAAAGTTTATTTCTTTGTAAAATAATCACTAAACTTGGGCGATTTAAACCTTTTTATAACATTCTATGCGGAAAATAGTTTTAAGCGTCTCTTTTGTCTTCGTCTTTTTGGCGTTTTCTTATGCACAAAAGAAGCAAGTAACAGTAGAGGCAGTCTATGGTGGTGAGTTTTCGATTGAAAGACTTGATGCCCTAAGATCCATGAAAAATGGTAAGCAATATACCATCTTAAATAGGGGTGAAAACGGAGCCACTACAATTGATAAGTTTGATTATAGCACTCAGAAAAAAGTGGAAACTATTGTTAGCTCAGCAGATTTACCGGAAATTAATAGTTTCAGTGCTTATCAGTTCAGCGATGATGAATCCCAAATATTATTAGCTACCGAATTAGAGCCTATATTTAGACGTTCTACACTCGGTATTTTTTATGTATTCGATTTAAAAACAAAAAAACTTACAAAGGTTTCTGAAAATAAGATTCAAGAGCCTAGACTTGCGCCCGATGGAACAAAAGTTGCTTATGTAGCCGAGAATAATCTATATCTGTTTGATTTGACTTCTGGTGATACCAAGCAACTAACGACGGACGGAGAGAAGAATAAAATCATTAACGGTGTTACAGACTGGGTATACGAAGAAGAGTTTGCTTTTGTTCGTGCTTTTGATTGGAATGCTAACGGAACTAAAATTGCCTTCTTGCGTTTTGATGAAACTGATGTTCCCGAATTTTCTATGGATGTTTTTGGAACGGATTTATATCCAACTCAGGAAACGTTCAAATATCCTAAAGCTGGTGAGGCCAATGCTAAGGTAAGTTTACATATGTATGATGTAAAGGTGGGTAGTACTGCCTCAGTTGATTTAAACGATGCCTATTATATTCCGCGAATAAAGTGGATGAACAACTCAAACTATCTTAGTGTTCAGACCCTCAATAGACATCAAAACGATTTAAAGTTGTACTCTGTAGATGCAAAAAGTAATATGGCATCTGTACTTCTTGAAGAGAAAGACAAGGCGTATATTGATATTACAGATAACCTTACCTTCTTAGAAGACGATAGCTTTATATGGACAAGTGAAAAGGATGGTTATAACCATATTTATCTTCGCGACCAAGATGGTAATCTTATTACGCAAATAACAAAAGGCCCTTGGGAAGTAACTCAGTACTACGGTTACGACCAGAACGAAGACAAAGTATATTACCAATCTACCGAAAATGGTTCAATTAACCGTGGTGTTTATAGTATTGAGAGTAGCGGAGAGAATAAAAAAGCTTTGGTAGCAGACGAAGGAACCAATGCTGCAGATTTTAGTGCAGATTTCACCTACTTCATTCATACGTATTCAAATTCCAAAACCCCTCCTGCTTACATGTTGCATAAAGCGCTTAACGGTAAAAAGGTAAAGGAGATAAAGAACAATAATGCCTTAATTGAAAAGCTGAAGGGTTATGAACTGAGCGAAAAAGAGTTTTCTACCATCACCATAAATGGCAATGAGCTAAATATGTATATGGTGAAGCCTAAAGATTTTGACGCCTCAAAGAAATACCCTTTGTTAATGTACCAATACAGCGGCCCAGGTTCACAGAGTGTATCCAATAGTTGGTTGGATGCTCGAGATTTCTGGCATCAACAATTAGCTTCTCAAGGTTATGTGGTTGCCTGTGTGGATGGTAGAGGAACAGGTTTTAAAGGTGCTGATTTTAAAAAATCAACATATTTGAACCTAGTTAAGTATGAAACTGAAGACCAAATTTCGGCGGGTAAAGAACTAAGTAAATTACCTTTTATAGACGAAAACAGAACTGGTATTTGGGGCTGGAGCTTTGGTGGGCATATGGCTACTAACTGTATCCTTAAAGGGAATGAAGTTTTTGAAACCTCTATTGCGGTGGCACCTGTTACAACTTGGCGTTTTTATGATACCATTTATACCGAACGTTTTTTACGTACACCAGAAGAAAATCCTGCAGGTTATGATGAGAACTCTCCACTTAACTATCCTGAAATGTTGAAAGGTGATTACTTGTTGGTTCACGGTTCCGGTGATGATAATGTGCATGTTCAGAATTCAATGCGAATGATAGAAGCATTGGTACAGGCTAACAAACAATTTGATTGGGCTATTTACCCTGATAAAAACCACGGGATTTATGGAGGCAATACTCGTGTGCACCTTTTTAATAAAATGACAAATTTCTTAGGCGAGCACCTTCTGCAGCCAAAAAAGTAAACGTCCAAAACAACAAAGATTAGTGAAGGAAGTTCTTGGAAACAAGAAGGTGAGCCCGATTAAAAAAGAGTACTTTAATCGGCTCTTGAGCTAATCTTGATAGAAATCAATTTAACAAACAACAAAATTTATGGCATTAGTAGAAAAGGCACCGCATGAAAAGGAGCTGTTCGGGCATCCGGTAGGTTTATATATTCTATTCTTTACTGAAATGTGGGAGCGGTTTTCGTACTACGGAATGAGAGCACTCTTTACCTTGTTTTTGGTTGCCGAAACCACATCCAGTAACGCTGGTTTTGGATGGAGTAATGATGATGCGTTGGCTCTCTATGGTTGGTATACTATGTTGGTCTACGTTTCCTCAATTCCTGGAGGATGGATTGCCGATAGGTTTTTGGGACAAAAAAAGACCGTAATGGTTGGTGGTGCGCTACTATGTATTGGGCATGCCATATTAGCAATGAATTCAGAGACTTCATTCTATGCTGGGTGTTTCTTTATTATTCTTGGTGTGGGCTGTCTTAAGCCTAATATTTCTTCTATGGTAGGTGGGTTATATAAGCCTAAAGATGAAAGACGTGACCTAGGATTTTACATATTTTATATGGGAATTAACATAGGTGGTTTTCTTGCACCTATACTATGTGGTTACGTTGGAGAGAACATAAACTGGCACTATGGTTTTGGTTTAGCTGCTATTGGTATGTTCTTTGGACAGGCTGTTTATGTTTGGGGTCAGAAATATTTAACTCACGTAGGGAATCTTATCAGCAGGAAGAATGTGGAGGATCGAGAAATTTTGGATAGACCGCTATCTCATATAGAAAAGGATAGAATAAAGGTGCTTCTGATTTCATTCTTACTGATTATTTTATTTTGGGCTGCGTTTGAGCAAGCTGGTGGACTTATGAATCTTTACGCTATGCAGAAAACAGACCGTAATTTCTTTGGTCTGTTTGAGATTCCTGCATCAGTTTTTCAATCTGTAAATTCATTTTTCATCGTTACACTAGCAACCGTTGTGGGTGCATTTTGGTTAAAATGGCGAAAGGCTGGCAAAGAATCATCATCAATTTTTAAAATTGCCGTAGGTATGGTTATCATGGCGCTTGGTTTTGGTTTTATGAGTGCAGCATCCTTGCAATATGAAGCTAACGGTTCATCTGCCATGTACTGGTTGATCTTTGCTTATCTATTGCATACTATTGGTGAGCTTTGTGCCTCTCCGGTTTCCTTATCATACATTACTAAATTAGCACCCCTTAAATATGCTTCTATAATTATGGGAATGTATTGGGCTGCCACAGGTTTAGGTAATAAGGTGGCTGGTTTAATTGGGCAGGCTTCACAATCTTTAGGTGAGTTCGAAATTTTTACTGGAATAGCTGTTATCTGGTCTATTATTGGAATTTTGGTGATTATAATGCTAAAACCATTAAAAAGATTGGCTCATGGAGCAGAAGATGACGAAGCTAAAATTTCGGATGATGGACAAGAAAATTTTGGAATAGAAGAGCACGTTTAATTAGACCGTTCAAAATAATAAGCTCCCTTTTCGCCAGTTGCGTGAAAAGGGAGTTTTGTTTTTAGGCAGGTTTGTTTCCATCTATCTATATAAGAGGTATAGTTGCTACCATCTGCAATAATATACTTTGGTCGAAGTGCAGTAATTGCCCTTTCAAGATTCAGTTTGGGGGATTGTGTAAGAATGAGATAATCAACAGGTATTTCTGTTTTTTGATACACGCCAAGGCTATCAATGACCAAAACGGTCTTATTCTGCCACAAATAGCTGTTCTTAATTGTAGAGTAGGAGATGTTAGAAATTCGCTCAGCAACGCTGTAATCATCAATTATGTTATCTAGACGTGTGGTATCATTAGCTGTAATCACTAAAGTTCTTGCGTTTTGATACATCAGCGCTGTGTTTTTAGTTTGATGCGCAAGAAACAGCAGGTTCTTTTCCGAAGTTTGGTAGTCGGTATAAATTCCCCACAGTTGAAACCCTATAATGAATGTGGCAAGTGCAATAACCTTTTTAAAGTTGGGACGGGTAAATAGAATCACACAACAAAAAAGGATTCCATATGCCAGGACCATTTGGACAGCATCAAAAGAGATATTTTTAAAAATAAAAGCCTCCTGTTGAGCAACCCAACTAATAACCCAATTCATCCAACCAATTAAAGTGTTATAGATAACTACTAAAAAATTGGGTAGTGAATCTAATAATGATAATAAGATTACGAGAATGCCCATCCCTAAAGTAACTCCCAATGCTGGAACAATTAGCAAATTGCTAATAAAAAATAGACCCGGAAATTGATGGAAATAAAATAAACTTATAGGTAGTACGCCCAGTTGTGCAGCTATACTAACGGATAGTAGTTGCCAAATTTTTCGGACAATTTTGTTCTTTGGGAACCACAATTTCTGTAAAAGCGGATAGAGCCAAACTATGGCTAAGACGGCTGCATAACTCATTTGAAATCCTACCTGAAAAAGAAGGTTTGGATTTATAACCAATAGGATGAAGAACATGGATAAAGCGAGAATGTTAAATGTGTTCTTGGGGCGATTCAGGTACATGCTATAGGCCACAAAGGAAAACATGGTCACCGCTCTTACCACGGATGCAGATAACCCTGAAAGCAAAGCGAAGCCCCATAACAAAATTACGATGAAGACTAGTTTTAAGGTCTTGCCTTTTGGAAGTCGTTCAATAGGTCGTAAAAGAAACTGCAATAACACTAAAAGAATTCCAATGTGGAGTCCCGAAACAGCTAGAATATGAACGGCTCCGGCATTTTTGTAATCCGTGTAGGTCTCTTCTGAAATATCGTTACGCTGACCGAGGAGTAACGCCTGTATAATACTTAATTCATCTTTTCCAAAACTAGCTTTTCGTAGTTGGATGATAATGTGGGTTCGAGCCTTTGCGGCCATGCCATATATGGTAACAGAAGGATTTTTAATAGGGATAAAATATTCTTTGCCTAGCAGAAACTGATGTGATATCCCTAAACCTTTTAAGTAGTTTTTATAGTTAAATTGATGAGGGTTTAATGGCCCTCTTATTTCTTTTGGAGAACCGTAGAAAACCAATTCATCATCAACTTGAAGCCTTTGAAGAGAAGAGTCAGTTACAAAACTGAGTAAAATCTTTCCTTCGGAATATTTTTCATCTAATGCTCGTATTTTGGCAATATACCTATCGGAAAAGGAAGTTGGTTTCAGTACCTCTGCTACTTTTACACGCCAAGTGTGAGAGCCGGAAAAATCGTGGTTAAGATAATGATCTGCTTGGTTTTCTGGTAGTGAGAGCGTTGTAGCTAAAACACCAATGCCTAAAGTAGTAAGAACGGTTAAGTAACCAAAAATAGGGGATACATTCTTTTTGTCCGTGAAACGTAAAATACCTAAAACTAAAAGAAGAATAAGGCAGGTTGATAAGAGGAGGCGTACGTCTAATTGGAAATAATTACCAACTACAATGCCCAAAATCAAAACTAATGTGAGTTTTATGGGTATGAAGCGCAGTAACTTCATTTATAGAATTCTAGTGGCTTTTATAAATGCGCTGCTCCAATAGCCTTCTCGCAGGGAAGATACCATTACCCCTCGTGAAGAGGATGCATGAACGAATTTAATTTCATCGTTTTTCACGGAAACAACCATGCCTACATGATTAATACGTTTACTACGTTTACTTGTTTTAAAGAAAAGTAAATCTCCTTTTACGACATCTCGTTTACGAACGTTTTTACCCTCTTCGGCCATATGATATGAAGTGCGCGGTAGCTTAATATTATTTTCTCCAAAAGCTACATAAAGTAGTCCCGAGCAGTCCATTCCTTTTTTAGTTGTCCCGCCATACTTGTATCTAACACCCGAAAATTTTAATGCAGAATGGATAACGTCATCTGCTTTTGAGTGCTTATTAGAAGCAGGTTTTCTAACCGGTGTGCGTTCTCTTTTTGGAGTCTCGGTTCTTGCCGCCACTGTTATTTTGCGAGGTTGCCTCTGTGCTACTTTCTTTTTTGAAGACCCACAACTGGCAACAAGACAAATAATTAGAATGAAAAAGAGTTTACGAATCATGTAAGCGATTACTTTTCTTGATAAGCATCAAGGGTATATACCAAAATTAAACATTTTCTATTATACGGGTTGCGGCATTTTCACTTGCCCCTCTACCACCCAGTTTTTTTTCTAGCTCATTATAGGCTTGAATCTGTGTTTGGCGGGCTGGTCCTTCAAGTATTTTATTCAGTTCGGTTCGGAGGTTATTGGTAGTCAAATCGTTTTGAATAAGCTCTTTTACAACCTCTTTTTTCATAATGAGGTTTACGAGAGAGATATACTCTAGGGTAATAATGCGCTTGGCAATCTGGTATGATAACCAATTGGCTTTGTAACAAACAACCTGTGGTACTTTAAAAATGGCAGTTTCTAGAGTGGCAGTTCCGCTAGTGACCAAAGCTGCATGAGAAATACTCAAAAGGTCGTATGTTTTATTAGCTATGAAATTTACGCTTGGGTTTTTGAGAAAAGGTTGATAAAAATCCAAATCAAGACTAGGTGCCCCTGCAATTACAAATTGATACGCGGAAAAATCTTTAACTACAGATAGCATTAAGGTGAGCATCTTCTGAACCTCTTGCTTTCGGCTTCCAGGCAATAAAGCAATAATTGGCTTTTTAGGGTCTAAATTGTTTTCCTTTCGGAATTTCTGTTCATCAACCGCATCTCTATCTTCAATGGCATCAATAAGAGGGTGGCCAACAAAGTTAACTGGGTAATTGTGTTTCTTTTCGTAAAAATCTTTTTCAAAAGGAAGAATAACATGCATGGCATCAATGTCTCTTTTGATGTCTTTTATACGGCCTTCCCTAGAAGCCCAGATTTGTGGTGAAATATAGTAATTGGTCTTAAACCCTTGTTCTTTGGCCCATTTGGCAATACGTAGATTAAATCCGGAGTAGTCAATAAAAATAATAACGTCTGGCTGAAATTTCTGAATATCGGCTTTACAAAATTTAATGGCTTTGGCTATCGTGCCTAAATTCACCAATACTTCTAGAAAACCCATAAAGGCCATCTCTTTGTAATGCTTTACCAAAGTGCCTCCTGCATTTTGCATAAGGTCACCTCCCCAAAAACGGATATCTGCCTCAGGGTCTTTGGCTATAAGGGCTTTCATAAGGTTAGAACCGTGTAGGTCTCCTGATGCTTCGCCTGCTATTATATAGTATTTCATTACAAATTAGATACAGTTTATACCTGCCCTTTAAAAGGAGAACTCGGTTAGAGGGAAATTCGTATGCCCCTTTCCGTTAAATTTATGACTTAAAATATTTTATAGTATAGAATTGCCAGTGCAGTAAGAAGTGTGGCTATTAGAACACCTTTTGCTCTGTTGTCTCTTCTTAAGCGTAAAAAGCCAAAGAATGCAACAAGATTTAGAATAGCACCTAAGGCCAAAAGACTGCCAACATGACCTTGTTGTACTGCCGCCTTAAATGTGTCAGCTATACCAAACTCTGAAAAGAATAAGATATAAAGCAGGGTGCCAATGGTATTGGCGATAATCCCAACCACGAATCCAATGGCTAGTTCTTTTTTAACATTCATGTTTTTTAAGTTCATTCAATGGTATTTGGTCATGCAAAGGTATGCTTCTGTGATAAATAATGGTTAGTTATTCAAATTGCCACCCGTTCAATTGTTGGATTACATGATGCGCAGTAAGATCAAACTGGGTAGGTACAACGGATACATAATTGTTGGCTAACGCCCACTCATCCGTATCTTCGCCTTTGTCCAGTAATTCAAATTCGCCTGTAAGCCAATAGTAATCCTTACCACCTGGGCTAGTGCGTTTATCAAATTTCTCTTTCCAGTTGGCTCGTGCCTGTCGGCAGATTTTTATTCCTTTAATATCTTCTTTTTGAGCTTTTGGAATATTTACGTTTAGAACAACCCCTTTTGGGATTCCATTGGCCAAAGATTCGCTAACTATTTTTTTAATAATTTCTGCGGCTTGGTCAAAATCGGCATGATATGAGTAATCGCATAGAGAGAAGCCAATTGCAGGAATACCTTCAATACCAGCCTCAATGGCAGCACTCATTGTTCCTGAATAAATAACATTTATAGAAGAATTTGATCCGTGGTTAATACCGCTCACGCAAATATCTGGTTTGCGATCTAGTAGTTCTTGGAGGGCCATTTTTACACAATCTGCAGGTGTACCGCTGCAACTATGTTCCTCTAGGGCACCATGTTTTTCGTCTACAACAATTTTATTTGCAAACAATGTATTGTCTATGGTTATAGCGTGTCCTTGACCCGATTGCGGACCGTCTGGCGCAACTACCACAACATCGCCTAATTCCTTCATGTACCGTATCAGAGCGCGTATGCCCGGAGCGGTAATTCCATCATCATTTGTAACTAAAATTAAAGGTTTTTTCATACCAAATACTTTATGGGACAAAAATACGTTTACAGAACACAACGACCTAAGTTCGTTTAACAAAAAATTAGTGTATTAGCTCAAAAGGTGGCATGGTTTTTTCAGTATCTTAGGGAATTCATTACTTTTAAGTGTGAAAATCTCAATCTTCCCCAAGATTGGCCATTTTAAAAATTTCGAAAAAAAAATATATGAAAAGGAATCTTGCCTATTCTCTTTTGGTAATGCTAATATCGGTTGCTTCGTGCAGTTTTACCAATCAGTCTTTTGAAACCGATGATAAAGATAAACTGCTTTTAGATCTAATTACTTATGTACTAGAAAAGGGTCATTATGAGCCTAAGAACATTGACGATGATTTTTCGGTAAGTGTTTTTGAGGATTTTATTGATGTTTTAGATCCTACTAAAAGATATTTCTTGGAAGAGGATATCAATGAATTTGAACAGTACAAATTTCAATTAGACGATCAAATTAAAAGTACGGACATCTCTTTTTTCAATCTTGTATACGATAGACTTATACAACGTATGGAGGATGCTAAAGTAATGTACAAAGAGGTTTTAGAAAAACCTTTTGATTACAGTAAAAAGGAAAGCATCAATATAGATTATGAGAAAATGACTTTTGCAGCTTCAAGAAAGGAGTTGAAAGAGCGTTGGAGACAACAACTTAAATATGCAACTTTAGGAACCTATGACTCCAAAATGAAAGGAGTTAAAAGAGGTGATGCTGCTGATACAAAAGAAGGTTCTGAAAAGTCAAAACCAATGACGCCAAAAGAAGCTGAAAAATCTTCGAGGGAATCTACACAGAAGACCTTAGATGAATTTTTTGATTTTGTAAACGATCTTGAACGTAAGGATTGGTTCGTACAATACATAAATACTATTGTAGATGAATTTGATCCACATACGTATTACTTTGCTCCTGATGAAAAGGATAAGTTTGACACTAGTATGTCGGGTAAATTTGAAGGTATTGGTGCACGTTTGCAGAAAAAACCAGAAGGTGCAAAAATTGTTGACATTATTTCTGGAGGTCCCGTATGGAGAGATGCTCGTTTAGAAGTTGGTGACCAAATTATGAAAGTAGGTCAAGGTGGCGAAGAGCCAATTGACATTGTAGGTATGCGTTTAGATGATGCTATTAAATTAATAAAGGGACCAAAAGGTACTGTTGTTGCTCTTACGGTTCGTAAAATAGATGGATCTTTAGACACGGTAGAACTTACAAGAGATGTTGTTGAGTTGGAAGAGTCTTTTGCCAAGTCAGCAAATATTATCAAGAGCGATGAGAAATTCGGTATTATTGATTTACCTAAGTTCTATGTTGATTTTGATGATTACACGGAAAGAAACGCGGCTTCGGATGTGGCTAAAGAAGTAGAAAGGTTAAAAGAAGAAGGCGCTGAAGGTCTTATTATAGATTTAAGAGATAATGGTGGCGGTTCGTTAAAGACCGTTGTTGAAATGGCAGGTCTTTTTATAAAGGATGGTCCAATAGTTCAAGTACGTTCTTCTGGAAAAGGTAAGGATGTATACGATGATAAAGATGAGCGCATTCAATGGGATGGCCCACTTGTAATACTTGTTAATGAATTATCTGCCTCTGCTTCAGAAATTTTGGCAGCTGCTATGCAGGATTATAAGAGAGCTATTGTTATTGGAAGTAAGCAAACTTTTGGTAAAGGAACCGTACAGAACGTAATTCCTTTAGATAATATAGTTCGAAGCAATGAACATGGCGATTTGGGAGCTATTAAATTAACTACCCAGAAGTTTTACCGTATAAACGGTGGCTCTACTCAGTTAGAAGGAGTGAAGAGCGATGTGGTCGTTCCGGACAAGTATAGCTATATTGATTTAGGAGAAAGAGATCAGGCAAACCCTTTAAAATGGGATAAAATTTCTCCAGCAGATTATAAGCCATGGGACGGTTATATAGATTATGAGCAGACTGTTGCCAACAGTGCTAAAAGAATGGCAGGTAACGCTCAGCTTAAATTAATCGAGGAAAACGCCAAGTGGTTGAAATCTGAAAGTGACGAAATGGAAATTTCTTTAAACTATGATGCCTACCGTGCAGATGAAAAAGAGCACAAGAAAAAAATGGATTACTTTAAAGCCATTGGTGAATATGATTCTAAACTATCTTTTGGGTCATTGAAGTATGAAGAAGAATTGTTTACGAAAGATTCTGTATTGCGTGAAAAGCGCGACAGATGGCACAAGAATTTAGCTAAAGATGTTTATGTTGAAGAAGCTGTAAACGTTCTTGAGGATTTAAAGAACAATAGTCTTAAACACGGTAAATTGGCCGCTGTAAAAGGATAATAAGAATAATACTAAATTGAGAAGCCCTGGTACTGTAAGGTATCAGGGCTTTTTTTATGTCGTAATTTTTACTACTACATCTGCCTTTGTATGTTCTCTATATTTAGCAAGTAAGAGTTGTAGTTTAGGATTAATGTGTTTCTGGCAAAATGGTTTTTCAGGATTGTTGTAGTAATAATTTTTGAACTCTTTTTGAGATGGTTTAAAAGCCTTAAAAGGGAATACCTTGGTAATCAGTGTATCATCAAAACTAGTTTGTAGCTCGTTTAAAATATGATGCGCTTCATTTGTTTGGTCTGATGAATAAGTATAGACCGCAGAGCGATATTTGTTACGCATACTATGATTAGAAGTGCTTTTGTGTGTATGTAGATGTATTTCAATAAGGTCTTTTAAGTCGATGACGATTGGGTTGAAATGAACAATAATCGCTTCGGAGAAAGCACTATAATTTCCTGTTGATGAAATAAAACCTTGCTCAACTTTAGTTACTCCTTTTAATGATTGAAAAACCGCTTCTGTGCACCAATGGCAACCTCCGCCTAAAGCTATTTTATCCATAGAAGATATTTGTTCCTTTTGTCGTAATGTTCTCGCTGAACTTCCTACTATCCTAAAAATAAAAAGACCTGCTGGAAAAGCAGGTCTTTTAAGTCGCAAAAATAAAGCTGTAGCGCCCAAATCATGCTACAGTTTTTAGCGTAGGTTGAGTATATATATCTTTTGAAGTTATTTTACTTTGTTCAGTAAGTCTTTTGTTTTGTACGTAGGTTACATAAAGTGCTATAATACAAAATACGGCAGAAGCTCCGTTTCCATCTTTAATCATTAGGTGTGCTATAATACCAAATACAAAGTTTAGAAAGAATCCGGCAAAAGCCCATTCACGAATCCAATTACTTTTGCTGAAAACAAGAGTGGTTAGCCCTAGTAATTGGGCAGCTCCTAATACAAATATTAAATATGACGGGTATCCTAATTCTGCAAACTTTGTAACTACAGCTTCGTAGTTGAAGAAAGAATTGGCTACAGCGTAAATGATAGCCAAAGAAAACAAAGAAAGCGCAATACGGTAGTAAAGTTGTGTGGTTTTCATAGAATTGGGTTTTAAGATTGTTTGGTAAAATTACTTTCTTAAAACCCATTTCTTGAAGACAGGCAGACCAAATACGGTTTCCTGTAGACTAGTGGCGTAAAACTGGTTACGAGCTAGTTTGTGGCTGTTTTAGTTTGTCGCCGTGCATTTTCCTTAACTTGGCTAGCTTAGGCGTAATTACCGCGCTACAATACCCCTGCGAAGTGTTATTGCGGTAATAGTCTTGGTGATGCTCTTCTGCATCATAGAAAGTAGGCAGCGGGCTTAATTCCGTAACAATAGGGTCATCAAAGTAAGAAGCCAATTCTTTTATTACAGTTTCGGCCACTGCTTTTTGGGTGTCATCATGAAAATAAATTACAGAACGGTACTGCGTACCCACATCACCACCTTGACGGTTAAGAGAAGTAGGGTCATGGCTTGTCATGAACACAATCAGTAAATCTTGATATGAAATTACTGAAGGGTCAAAAGTAACTTGTACCACTTCTGCATGACCGGTTAAGCCGGAACAGACTTCTCTATACGTAGGCTTGCCCGGTGCGTTGCCACCTGTATAGCCAGAAACTAATTTCTCTACACCTATTAATTCTTGTAAAACTGCTTCTATACACCAGAAGCACCCACCACCAAGGGTGGCTATTTCTAAATTTTTATTGCTCATTTTTAATGCTTTCTTTTTGTAATTGCATTGATTCTGAATTAATACAGTAGCGCAGTCCGCTTGGTTCTGGGCCATCAGGGAAAATATGTCCCAAGTGGGCATCGCAAGTGTTACACATTACCTCTACGCGTATCATACCAAAAGAGGAATCTTTATGATATTTAATAGCGTTTTCTTTTATAGGTTGTGTAAAACTAGGCCAACCAGTACCAGATTCAAATTTAATAGTAGAATCAAACAAAGGTGTGTCACAACAGATACAATTATACTTTCCTGCATCATGTGCACTACATAGGGCACCGGTATGTGCTTGCTCTGTACCTTTCTTTCGGGTGATTCTAAACTGCTCAGGAGTAAGAAGTTCGCGCCATTCGGCCTCGGTCTTCTCCACTCTTTTGTCTGGTTCGGGATTTCCTTTTACACTAAAATTGATTACATCTTTCCATGTAAGCATAACTTTCCTTTCTTTAAACTAATTCGTTACGTGAATTAGATAATACAAAATAAATACATTGCACTTTATGAAGTGTGCTTATTTGTCGAAAATTTTAGCTTTCCCTTACAGTAAAAAGCCACCCAAACGAATAGCCTTATATATTTGATGGTGTTATGGTTGTTTCTGAACCTTAAAAACAAATAGTGTGTCCGCTCTCTCTGGCTTAACCTAAAATTTGTTCTATTTTTGAACGGAATGAAAAGAAAAACAATTTATACCATTTTGACCATCTGCTGCGCAATAGGCTTTTGGTTGTTCGAAAATTTTTATACTCCGGACACGTATTCACAGCAAACAGAAGACGGTCCTAAAACTTCTGTAGCGAGTAATTTAATGCCAAGTTCTACAACAGGGGATGTAGTTAAGCATAGCCATTTTATGCTTTCTTACAATGAACCGTTTGAACAAGCAGAATGGGTGGCGTATACTTTAAAGAAAGAACACTTAACGCATGATGATCGTAAACGACCATATTTTATTGAAGATCCAAAAGTGAGAACTAAATCTGCGGATTGGCGAAATTATAAAGGTTCTGGATATGACAGAGGCCATTTGTGCCCTGCAGGAGATAGAAGGTTTACCAAGCAGGCGTATAATGAAACTTTTTATACCAGTAATATAAGTCCGCAAAACCGTGAATTTAATGCGGGTGTTTGGAATGAGTTGGAAATGCAAGTACGTATGTGGGCCAAGCAGTACGGAGAAATTTTTGTTGTCACAGCTGGTGTTCTAGAAAATGGGTTAAAAGAGATTGGTGATGAAGATGTAGATGTGCCTAAGTATTATTATAAAATAGTAGCTAGAGGCAAAGGTGATAATTTAAAGATGGTAGCTTTTTTGATGGAAGGAAAACAGAGCTCAAAACCTTTAAAACAATTTAGCGTTCCCGTTGATGAGATTGAAAAACGCACAGGTATAGATTTCTTTGAGAAACTCCCTAAGCAACAGCAGAACCAATTAGAAAGTAAGGTTGATACTGGAAGCTGGAAGTTTAAATTCTAACCTGTAAATTTTTGCTTTACCAGATATGGGAACCCCTAGGTTTAAATACCTTCCTTTAATCGGTTTGCATCTAGTTTTAAGAAAATAAACAGTAAGGCCGTAAAGAATAATAGTCCTGAACCTCCATAACTAAAGAAGGGTAGGGGAATACCAATTGTAGGTAATACGCCTATTACCATACCAATGTTTATAAAGTAGTGCACTAGCAATATGGAAATAACGCCATAACCGTACATTCGGGCAAATCCTGTTTTTTGACGCTCCGAGAGGTAGACCAGGCGCAACAATAAAAAAGTAAAAAGTAAGACAACCGTTGCGGTTCCTAAAAAGCCCCATTCTTCACCAACGGTACTAAAAATATAATCCGTGTGTTGCTCGGGTACAAAATCACCTTTGGTTCGGGTTCCTTCCAGAAAACCTTTTCCGAAGAAACCACCAGATTCAATAGCCTTTTCAGACTGATAGGTGTTGTAACCTATAGTTTTTCTAATATGTTCTAATTTGGCAGGGTCCTTTTCTAATCGTAACCAGAGACTAAAACGATCTCGGTGACGTTGTTCAAAAACATTGTTAAAAACAAAATCTACAGAAAGCGAAAATAAAATGGTCAGAACCACGGCTATTACAGTGGGAATGATTGGAACTCGAAATTTTTTCTTTTTTAGAAGGAAGAAAATCACCAAGATCAATGCAATACTGATTGTAATCCAAATGGTACCAAACATCAATGTAGTTACAAAGACCATGATAGCAAAAAAGACAATCCCCAGATAGTAAATTGGAAGCCCTTCTCTAAAGATTACAAAACTTAACGAGAAGAAGACTAGCGCACTACCAGGATCCGGTTGTGGTATAATCAATATAGCTGGTATTAGTATAATCAGGAAGGCGTAAAGCTGATCCTTATTTCGTTTTATATCTGTCTGAATATCACTCAGATACTTTGCTAGTGCCAAGGCTGTCGCTACTTTGGCTAGCTCAGAAGGTTGTAGGTTAAAAAATCCTAAATCGTACCATGAGGTAGCACCTGCAATAGTTTTACCAAAAACAAACAAACCCAGCAGCAATACCATGGATATGATGTAGAGCACACTAGAGAAGCGTTCGTAAAAGTTGGCCTCTAGAGCTAGTAGAATTACAATTGATGCAAAGCTGGTAAGGATAAAGAAAAGCTGTTTGCCGTGTAATGTCCCAAAATCGAATATAGAAGAATCGCTTTCGGAAAAGGTACTTGAATAGATGTTTACCCACCCAATAGTTAATAAGAGTACGTAAAATAGAACAGTAAGCCAATCAAGACGTTTGAGGACACTTTTGCCGGTCATATGCTATTCTTCTGATTGGTTGTTTTGCAATTTATATACACTAGAATGCTTACTCCAATCGTATTCGTTTATTTTGAATTCTTTACCGCTATATGGTTTGGCATATTCGTGTTCCAAAGTTCTTTCTAACATCCTTTTTTCAAGATCTGTCCGAGTAATCTCTCTCTTTATATATTTTTCAATCATTAAAGAGGCGATATGGCCTGCATATCTAGAGCCATAATATCCGTTCTGAATATATACGGCAATTGCAATTTTGGGATTATCTACAGGGGCAAAGGCTACAAAAACGGAGTTGTCCGTTAACTGAGTTCTAACGCTATCTATTTTAACGTAGTTTTCTACTGTACCTGTTTTTCCTGCAATTTCAATACCGGGAATCTGTACGTACTTAGCTGTTCCTTTATGGTAAACATCTGCCATACCCTGAATTACAGGTTCAAAATGTCTTTTGTCTATCGTGGTGTATTTAGGCTCTACAAAATCTGGAATATCAATTTTTTTCCCATCTACTTTTTTAAGCACATGGGGCGTAAAGAAATATCCTCTATTGGCAATTGCAGCCGTCATGTTTGCCAATTGTATTGGTGTAACATTTACTTCTCCTTGGCCAATGGCATTAGAGTATGTGGTGGTGGCAGACCATCTTTTGTCTCCTACTCCGTACCATTTGTTGTAGAGATCAGTGCTGGGAACAGTACCTGGTCTTCCTGTATAAAGGTCAGAGCCCAAATAAGACCCTAAGCCAAAACTTTTGACATGCTTTTCCCAAGCATCCATAGCTTCACTATTGGAAGGGAATTGCTCGAATATCTTTTTGTAAACACCTACGAAATAGGCATTACACGATAGGTATATTCCATTATTCAAGTTTCTTGCTCCACCTCCACAGTGGCAGCCTTTTTTATGTCTACCAATAAAAAAACCATGATGACATGTAAAAGATGTAGAAGGTGTGATGGCTCCTTCTTGTAATGCAATTAGGGCATTAATAGCCTTAAAGGGAGATCCAGGACTTTTTTCAAAAGAAATAGATCTATCAAACGTTGGTTTTGAAATAGAGTCGTAATGTAATTTACTATAATTAGCAGACCTTTTTCTACCTACTAAAAGTGATGGGTCATAGGTAGGACCTGAAATCATAGACAATATTTCGCCCGTAGCAGGTTCAATGGCAACAATGCCACCCCATTTACCAACCATAAGTCTTTCGCCATATTCCTGTAGTTCTTTGTCAATAGTTATATTGATTTCAAAACCTTGTTCAGGTAAGGTATCCAAAGTTCCATTTTTATAAGGACCAATATCTCTGTTGAAACGATCTTTTTGAATATACTGTACGCCTTTTCTGCCTCTTAAAATATCCTCGTATACCTTCTCTACTCCTGTACGTCCGGTAAGTTCACCTTGAACATAGTATGGGTTTTTGGTTAAGTCTCTTTCGTTTACCTCACTAATGTAGCCTAAAACATTAGCGCCGCTATTGGTGTCATAGTAGCGTAAAGATCGTTTTTGGATATAGAAACCAGCGTAATGGCGCATTTTCTCCTGAAGCATTGCATAATCTTCTTTGGAGAGTTGTGGTACAAAAACCGAAGGTAATCTTGGGGAATAGATTCTGGCTTTTCGTAATTCTTTTTTAAATTTTTCTTTATCAATTTTAAGAAGTCCACAGAGCTCTAAAGTGTCTAATTCGCGAACCTCACGAGGAATAACCATGACATCATATGCTGGGTCGTTACCAACCAAAAGCTTACCGTTCCTATCATAGATGTAACCACGCTCTGGATAATCATAGACCCTTTTTATAGCGGGATCTTCCAAAACTTGGTCTGGCGAAAAGCTGAATATCTGCAGATAAGAGAGTCTGCCGAGAAACGTAATGCCAATGATTACGATAATGGATGATAATAACAACTTTTTCATCTTAGATGAAATTTTAATTTAAGGAGTTTATACTTTTTTGCTTTTTTACTCTTTACGGACACTGAACAGTGAACCAAATAATAAGCAAAGAATAAGAGTTGCGGTGCCCGTAGCTAATACTTTCTTCAAAATTAATAGGAAATTAGCCAAACTAAAAATTTCCAGCGTAAAGAAAACAAGGTGATGTACTATAATTAATAACGCCAAATACGTAATTTGTTGTACCCTAGTGGTATTACTTAATTTAAAACTTTGAAATTCAAAGTTTACACCAAAAACAAATCTCATTATTGCGGGCCTCATGTAAGCTATGGTAATGGTAGATGCCGCATGTATAGCCATAGTGTCCGAAAAGAAATCTATCGCAATCCCTAATAAAAAGCCCAAACCAATGAATGCTGCTCTGTTCTCCTTTATAGGGTACCAATAAAGAAATAAAATATAAACCATTGGGTTAATGAAGCCGAAAAAATTCAACTTATTGAACACTAGTACTTGTACTAGTACCAATAGTATAAAACGAATGACATTTAAGAAGTAATAATTACTGACCATTTGTCTCCGTTAGTTTTTCTAGTTTTAAAATTTCTTCGCGATAAGAATTATCTATTATATAGACGTTCTTAATATTGGTCATATCATTAAAAAGTGCCACATCTATAGTATAAAAACTTTGAGACGTATTTAAATCAAATTTTCTAATGGTACCAATAGGAATGTTTTCAGGAAAAATACTACTCATACCTCCGGTTACAATGGTGTCACCAATAGTTAGGGGTACTAATCTGGGTATATCTATCAATTGTACCACATTGTACCTTTTTGTGTCCCATACTAAGGAACCAAAATGATCTGTGTTTTTTATTTTGGCATTAATGTTAGATTTCTCGTTCAGAATAGACTGTACGGTAGCAAAGTTTTTGGAAGTATTCTCTACAATTCCTAAAATACCCTGACTGGTTATAACACCCATATCTGGTGCAACACTGTCTTTGCTTCCTTGGTCAATAGTTATATAGTTACGAGGATCCGCAAAACTATTTTTAATGACTTTACCAGTTGTAATCGTATAAGTTAATTGAACGGAGTCTAAGACAATAGTGTCTAATTCTTTCTTATTGAAAAGTAACTTGCGCAAGTTTTGATTCTCTCGCATAAGCTTTTGGTTCTCAGTATCAAGGCCAAAATAGGTAGAAACATCATTAGAGGTTTCTAAAATATTGCCAGTAATCCAATTAGAAGAATTGAAAAAACGCGACTGGTGATACGAATGCGATTGAATCGTAAAGCCCAAAGAAACAATCATCAAGAAGACATAAAGAAGGAAATTCTTATATCGTATGATAAAATTGATGATCTGCTGCATTCACTATTAGATTTGGTGAAACCTGCGAAGCAATTCCGAATGGAAATAAAGTTTAAAACCTTTTGAAATCGCCCCGAAATCTTTAGGTTTTATTTGATAAGGATACTCTTGTAGCGCTCTAAGTTTTTAAGTGCTATACCTGTACCTCTAACTACTGCTCGTAGCGGGTCTTCGGCAATGTATACAGGTAGGTCTGTTTTTTGTGATAACCTTCTGTCAAGTCCACGTAGCATAGAGCCACCGCCAGCTAAGTAAATACCGGTGTTATAAATATCGGCAGCTAGTTCTGGAGGTGTTTGTGAAAGTGTCTCCATAACGGCATCTTCTACACGAAGTATAGATTTGTCCAATGCTTTAGCAATTTCACGATATGAAATCTGAACTTGTTTAGGCTTACCAGTTAATAGATCACGACCTTGTACAGATTTTTCATCTGGTGGAGTCTGTAAATCTTCTGTAGCAGAACCTATTTCTATTTTTATGCTTTCTGCGGTAGCTTCACCTACATAAAGGTTGTGCTGTGTACGCATGTAGTAAATAATGTCATTAGTGAAAACATCACCTGCAATCTTTACAGATTTATCGCAAACAATACCACCTAAAGCTATTACGGCAATTTCTGTAGTACCACCACCTATATCAACAATCATGTTTCCTTTAGGTTGCATGATATCTAGACCGATACCTATAGCTGCTGCCATTGGCTCGTGAATTAAGTAAACTTCTTTGCCATTTACACGTTCTGCAGATTCTTTAACCGCACGCATTTCTACTTCTGTAATACCAGAAGGAATACAGATAACCATGCGCAATGCAGGTGGAAACCATTTTTTCTTTAAAGCAGGAATGTTCTTTATGAACATATTGATCATCTTCTCAGAAGCATCAAAATCTGCAATAACCCCATCTTTTAACGGACGGATAGTCTTAATGTTTTCGTGAGTTTTACCTTGCATCATATTGGCCTCTTTGCCAACGGCGATGATTTTGCCAGAAATACGGTCTCGGGCTACGATAGATGGACTATCTACAACGACCTTGTCATTGTGTATGATTAGGGTGTTCGCCGTACCTAAATCGATGGCGATTTCCTCAGTCAAGAAATCAAAAAATCCCATTTGTAATCTGTTTGGTTATGTTACTAGCTTGATAAGGGGTGTATTTCATCGACAAAAGTAATGAAATTAATGCTTGAAATGACGTGTGCCTGTCATAACCATAGATACGCTATTTTCATTACAATAATCGATACTTAATTGGTCCTTAATGGACCCGCCCGGCTGTATAACGCTAGAAATACCACTTTTATTGGCTATCTCTACACAATCTGGGAAAGGAAAGAACGCATCGCTCGCCATTACGGCTCCTTTTAGGTCAAAATTAAATGATTTAGCCTTGTGAATTGCTTGGTTAAGAGCGTCTACACGAGAGGTTTGGCCTGTTCCACTAGCACATAATTGTTTGTTTTTTGCAATGACAATTGTGTTAGATTTTGTATGCTTACATAATTTTGAAGCGAAAATTAAATCTTCAAGATCTTGTTCTGATGGTTTGCTCTCGGTTACGTACTGTAAGTCTTCTAAAGCATCCGTTCTATTATCTTTATCTTGAACTAAGTATCCATTAAGACATGTTCTTACTGAAGTCTCAGGTAGTGCTACTTCTTTTAGGATAAGAATAATCCTGTTCTTTTTACCTTTTAGTATCTCAAGTGCTTCTGCAGAATAGCTAGGTGCTATGACAACTTCACAAAACAAACTGTGAATTTCTTCTGCAGTAGGTTTATCTATTTCAACATTACTTATTAAAATACCGCCAAAAGCTGAAACAGGATCACCGGCCAATGCATCTACATAAGCTTGGTGAATAGTTTCGCGTTGCGCTAGACCACAAGCGTTATTGTGCTTTAAGATGGCAAAAGTAGGCGCATCGTTTTTAAATTCGTTCATTAGGTTAACAGCTGCATCAACATCTAAAAGGTTGTTGTATGAAAGCTCCTTACCGTGTAGTTTGTCAAAAATAGCATCGAAATCACCAAAGAAGAATCCTTTTTGGTGTGGGTTTTCGCCATAACGCAATACCTGCCCATTATCTTCGCTTATTTTAAGCGTTGGTTTTTGTTGCTCTTTATTAAAATAGTTGAAAATAGCTGTGTCATAATGAGATGAAACGTTGAATGCTTTTGAGGCAAAACGTTTACGGTCAGCAAGACTAGTATTTCCGTTTCCTTCTGAAATAACATTTAAGAAGTCTGAGTAGTCTTCCATTGAAGAAACACAAAGCACATCTTTAAAGTTTTTTGCAGCTGCACGAATTAACGAAATACCACCTATATCTATTTTTTCAATAATATCTTGCTCTGGTGCGCCACTGGCTACGGTCTTTTCAAAAGGATAAAGATCTACGATTACAATGTCTAATTGAGGAATTTCAAATTCTTCTAACTGGGCAACATCACTTTCGTTGTCTTGTCTGTTTAAGATTCCGCCAAAAACCTTTGGGTGTAATGTTTTAACTCTGCCTCCTAAAATAGAAGGGTAACTAGTTACATCTTCTACTGGTACGACTTCAACACCAAGGTCTTTTATAAATTTTTCGGTACCTCCTGTGGAGTAGATAGTAATACCAAGTTCTTGAAATTTTTTGATGATTGGTTCCAATCCATCTTTATGGAATACGGAAATCAGTGCAGAAGAAGCTTTTTTGATGCTCATTTTAATGGGATGTAGTTACTAAGTTTTAAAGACATGCAAAAGTACTTTTTTTGAAAGAAAAAATGCACGAGGTTATCAACAAAACTACTAAAGTTTTAAACCGATTGGGTCAAATAACACGGGGCAGTATCGATAAACGGCATTATGATAACTAAAAAGGTCTTTTAAGTTATATTAAAAAGTGTAAATTTTGGCAACTTCAGCATTTACAAACTCTAAAAAGCGCTCATCTTCTTCAGTGAACGGGTCAGGAGTATTTGAGTCAATATCAATCTGACCAACATTCTCCCCATCTATAAATAAAGGAATTACAATTTCTGCTTTAACCGTAATGCTACAGGCAATATAATTGTCTTGAGCCTGTACATCTGGCACTACAAAATTTTGATTAGAAACAGCTACTTGTCCGCAGATTCCTTTTCCAAAAGGTATGATAGTGTGGTCAGTAGGGGTGCCAGCATATGGGCCTAGTTTTAGTTCTTCTTTGTTCCCGTTTTTAAAATAGAATCCTACCCAGTCATAATGAGGTACGGTTTCTTTAAGAAGTTCGCAAAGATGCTGCAGGCGCTCATCTACGGTTAATTCAGTAGAGTGGAGTATAGCTGCGGATTGTGTTCGTAATTCGTTAAACATGCTAATTTTTTATGCAAAAATAAGTTTTTAAAAACAAAAAAAGGGATGCCGAATTAACGACATCCCTTTTCAATAGTTTATTGTATAGTGATTATTAAGGCTGTATTTTTACATCAAAAGCAATGTAGTCAGCATTGTTGTAAGTGCCTTTTATCTCTTTAATCTTAATAAGACCTTTTTTACCATAGTTATCTACAATTTCAATAACGTCGCCAACGGCCAATACGCCTGATTTTTGAAAAGTTGATTTTGTCACGAAGTCTAGTTCGCTAGATAATGTAATTCCGTCAAACATTGTGCTAGTTGTAGTGGATAGTTGGAAATAAGCTTCATTAAGGGTTTCAGTGTCAGCATTTTCCTCATTTTCTTCAGCTTGTAGGCCTTTTACAGGAAAGCCAAAAGAGTCATCATAGGAATTTGCAGAAGCAAAATAGGCTCCGTTGTTGACGTAGTAATATCCAAAATCCCAAAATGCTCTGTATTCCGCTTGGTCTAATGTGTTTTCTGGGTCATATACTAAATATTCCAGATCGTTTAAAAGAGAGTAAAACGTCTTACTGGTACCATTAACATCTGGCGCAAATAATTTAACGTCTGTAAAAGAGTGAACTTCGGCTGCGGGGTTTGTTCCGTTACCTACTGTAACAGTAATAGTACCTACACCTAAAGCTTTTCTTTTGTTAGCATCTCTAAAATCTCCTTTTCCAGTTGTTGTCCAAAAATGGTAAACAATCTCACCGTTATCAATATCAGGAACAGGAAGTTCAAAAGTAAAATCAATAGCTTTTTGTGAATCTCCGTCTAAATCAACCGAACCATCACCTTTAAGTGCTTTTGTAAGGTCTTTGCCTTCAATGTTAAAGTTGTTAAATGGCATTTCGCCACCACCGGATACGTTTTGGGTAATATATAATCTTTTTTGATTTGATTCAGATGTATATATAATACGCCCTGGTACTGTTGTGTTTACTTCACCAGAGGCTGTGGCAACTATAATATCACCAGAAGGGTCAGTTTCATTAATGACTAATGTGGCTATTGTTGGGCCATCTGGGTTATCTTGTTCATCGTCTATGGGTGTGTCAAACGCAGAGCCATCGTCGCTACTACAACTAGATACCATAAAGGCTAGAGCAAATATTGCAAATCCCGATTTTACTACTGTTCTAATATTTTTTTTCATTACTAAAAATTTAAGTTCAACGTGGTTAGTGAATCGGATGTGTTGTAAGTTTAATCCGTCATGTCATAACTCAAAAACCGACTGATAAGTATGTGAAAGGCTAAAAAAAAAGTTAAAATTACCGGTTTGCCTGTAAATAAGGAGTTGGAAGTTATTCGGTTTTAGTGATGATTTTTATGAATTACTGTTATTATGGGTTGAATTATCAGCCACAATTTTGGAATGAATTATTAAGGTGATGTTAAAAATGAACAATTTGTCTATCATTTATAGCGTTTTAGCAATGTTGGTATTTTAGAGCCTAGTGGATTGAAAAATTAATATGTAATTTTGCAGCAATGAAAGATGTGTTACATAGAATAGTTTCTCTTGTTATGGCTGTATTGCTTTTGACAACTACTACCTCTTGGAAAGTAGAGAAGCACTATTGTATGGGGCATTTGGTAGATGTAGCTTTTTTTGGTGAAGCTCAAGATTGCGGTATGAGCATGACTTTGGATGAGGAAATAGAATCCACAGTTGAAAAAATGTCTTGTTGTAATAGTGAGGTGATTGCTAAAAAAGGGCAAGAAGATGTTAAGCCATCCACAAATGATTTTGATTTAGATCAAGAGATTTTCTTTGCTGCCTACGTTTATTCTTTTATTGGTTTGTTTGAGCCCGTGGTTCAGAAAAACTCTGATTACACTCATTATCTACCTCCTAAAATTGTCAAAGACATCCAACTTCTGGATGCTGTTTTTTTGATTTGATTTTTTTCAATTTCTTATAGTTTTTCATAAAGTAGTTCCTTGTTTAATAAGGCCTATTGCAGCAGTTATATGGTAATAGGTATAACAATTTCTACTTTGTGTTTTCGGTTTTCAGTTTTTGGATTACCGATGAATAAAAGTTAATTGAAAAAAATATTTCATCAAAAAATGAATAAATATATAATAGTACTTATTTCTGTAGTGCTACCGTTACTGTCATTTTCGCAAGAGAAGGTAGAGGGAATTGTCTTGGAAGAAGGCGATTCCAGTAAAATGGGGATTGCAGGAGCCAATGTGTATTGGTTGGACTCGCAGATAGGAGTCGTGTCTGATATGGATGGGAAATTCTCCATTCCCTTTAAAAAGGAATATAATAAATTAATTGTCAGTTATGTGGGGTATGAGTCCGATACATTAACTGTGGATAAGCCTAAAAGTGTTCGTGTAAAGCTAAATCCTTCAAACGAATTAGATGAGGTAGTGGTGCAGCAAGAGCGAGATGATATACAGAAAACGTATTTCAGCCCGCAAAATGTGGTTACTGTAAATAGTGCAGAGTTGTTGAAGGCAGCCTGTTGTAATTTGGCAGAAAGTTTTGAAACCAATCCTGCAATAGATGTAAATCTTTCGGATGGGTTAACGGGTACAAAACAGATTCAGATGCTAGGGTTGACCAGTCCGTATTTGCTAATCACTCAAGAGAATATTCCTATGGTTCGTGGTGCTTCACAGGCATATGGTCTAACTTTTACTCCCGGAACTTGGATTGAAAGTATTCAGATAACCAAAGGTGCTGGTAGTGTGGTTAACGGGTATGAGAGTATTTCTGGGCAGATAAATACCGAGTTGGTTAAACCGCTTACGGATAACGCTGTTTTCATAAATGCATATGGTAATGAAAATGGGCGCTATGAACTTAATACCCACTTCAATAAAAAGTTGACGGATAAGTGGAGCACGGGTCTTTACGTTCATGGGAATAAAAGAACCCAAAAAGAAGATGATAATGGAGACGGATTTCTTGATGCTCCTTTGGCTAATCAACTTAATGTAATGAACCGTTGGCAGTACCAAGATGCTGAAAGTGGCTGGGTGAGTTTTTTTAATGTTCGGTTTTTGAATGATGAGAAGCAAGTAGGGCAGACCAATTTTAATCCAGAAACGGATAGAGTAGATAATAAAGCAGAAACCCCAACACTGAGCGAAGACGAAGTGTGGGGTGGTGAAATTAATACGCGCCGCTTTGATACTTCTTTAAAATTAGGTTACGTTTTTCCAGAAATGCCGTTCCAAAGTTTTGGCTTTCAAACTGCGTATAGCTTGCATAAGCAGGATTCGTATTTTGGGATTAAAACGTATGACATTAACCATGAAAGCATTTATACGAACTTACTTTTTAGCTCTATTATTGGTGATACCCGAAACAAGTTTAAAACCGGACTTACATTTGCCTATGATGGGTATGATGAGTTGGTGAATAAAACAGATTATTCAAGAGAGGATAGGTCTGTTGGGGCGTTTGTTGAATACAGTTATGAGAACTTGGAGAAGGTGAGCTTAACGGCGGGGCTTCGCGTAGATAATCATAATAGATTAGGTACGTTCGTAACGCCTAGATTTCACATACGTTATACTCCTTGGGAAAAAGGTAGTTTGCGAGGTTCTTTTGGACGCGGAAAACGAGCAGCCAATATTTTTGCGGAGAACCAGCAGTTGTTTGCATCTTCTAGAGAAATCAAAATTTTAAATTCAGGGGGAGAAGTGTATGGTTTGGATCCAGAGGACGCTTGGAACTATGGGGTTAGTTTTTTGCAAGGCTTTAATTTTTTAAATAGAAAAGGGAGTATAACTTTGGATTACTACATTACTGATTTTAAAAATCAGATTGTTGTAGATTGGGAAACTCCGCAAGAAGTGTCATTTTATAATTTAGATGGAGAAAGTAGAGCTGATAGTTTTCAAGTAGAGGTTGATTATGAACTTTTGCCTGGCCTTGATTTGCGTACGGCTTATAAATACTATGATGTTTCTACTGATTATAAAAGCGGTAATCTACAGAAGCCGTTACAGGCGCAGAATTTATTTTTTGCTAACTTGGGTTACAAGACAAAAGCAAAAGAAAACGGTGCTCAGTGGAAGTTTGATTATACGTTACACAGCTTAGGTAAAAAGCGATTACCGGATACAAGTTCAAATCCTGTAGCATATCAATTGGCAGCCTATTCATCTCCTTATAATCATATGAGCGGCCAGATAACAAAAGTGTTCTCTAATACGTTTGAGGTTTATGTAGGAGGGGAGAACTTAGCAGGTGTGCAGCAGGATAATCCAGTTTTAGGAGCTGATAATCCTTTTGGCCCTAATTTTGATACGACAATAATATATGCGCCTATCATGGGTAGAATGTTCTATGGAGGTTTTAGAATTAAAATTTAATAACGATAACAAATAATAAGCTATATGAAAACTACAATTTTATCAATTGCAATGACCTTAATTTCCTTAGTAACGTTTGCTCAGGAAAAGAACAAGAAAATGACTTTTGATGTTGATGGTAAATGTGCTATGTGTAAAGAGCGTATAGAGAAGGCTGCGCTTAATGTAAAAGGTGTAAAATATGCTGCTTGGGATATTCCAACACATCAATTAGCTGTAATCATGGATGAACGAAAAACAGACGCAATGAAAATCAAAACTGCCATTGTTGCTGTTGGTCACGATACCAAAGAATTGAAAGCAACAGAAGAAGCATATGAGAGTGTTCATCCTTGCTGTAGATATAGAGAGGATAATTCAGATGATGGCGCTAATCATTAAGATTAGGTAGCTATTAATTTGAGCATTAAAGCTGATTCTAATTGAGTCAAAGTGCCTTGAAATATTTTAGTTAATTTTTAGCCAAAGAAAATATAACGAATCAAAAAGTGATATATCTTAGATTAGTTTTATTTAATACTAGAAATTATGGCACAAGCAAAAAACGCAGGTAAATCATCTGTTAAGCCGTTATCAGCTAAAGCTGGTAAAAAGGCCGCTCCGAAAGCTGCTCCTAAAAAGAAGTAGTCAGTAAACCCGATAGGGTTTAGACATCGGACAGGAAAACCATCTCTTAAAAAAGGATGGTTTTTTTGTTTGATATATGTACATAAAAAAACCGCTCTTGAATTTACAAGAGCGGTTTTTAAGTTGTTAGCACAACCAAGCTAATAATTGCTTATCCGTGCTACGGATTACATCATGCCTGGCATTCCGCCTCCACCCATTGGTGGGCCAGCAGGAGTATCCTCTTTAATGTCTGTTAAAGCACATTCAGTAGTTAAGATCATACCAGCAACAGATGCAGCATTTTCTAACGCTACTCTAGTTACTTTAGCAGGATCAATAATACCGGCTTTCATCATATCAACATATGTTTCCGATTTTGCATCGTAACCAAAATCACCTTTACCTTCAAGGATTTTTGCAATTACTACAGAACCTTCACCACCTGCATTAGATACGATAGTTCTTAAAGGAGCTTCAATGGCACGGGCTACGATTTGTAAACCTGTTGCTTCATCTTCATTCTCGGTTGCTATTTTAGCAAGAACAGACTTAGCTCTTACCAAAGCAACACCACCACCAGCAACGATACCTTCTTCAACTGCAGCTCTCGTTGCATGTAATGCATCATCAACACGGTCTTTTTTCTCTTTCATTTCAACCTCAGAAGCAGCACCTACATAAAGTACGGCAACACCACCAGCCAATTTGGCTAAACGCTCTTGAAGTTTTTCCTTATCGTAGTCAGATGTAGTAGTCTCAATTTGAGATTTTATCTGATTAACTCTTGTTTTGATATCTTTTGCAACACCACCGCCATTTACGATTGTAGTATTGTCTTTGTCTATTTGTACTTTCTCACAAGTACCTAACATATCAAGAGTAGTGTTGTCTAAAGAGAATCCTCTTTCTTCAGAAATAACAGTACCACCTGTTAATATTGCGATATCTTCTAACATTGCTTTTCTACGGTCACCAAATCCTGGAGCCTTAACAGCAGCAATTTTTAAAGAACCTCTTAATTTGTTTACAACTAAAGTAGCTAATGCTTCACCATCAACATCTTCAGCAATAATCAAAAGTGGTTTTCCTGATTGAGCAACTGGCTCCAATACAGGAAGAAGATCTTTCATTGAAGAAATCTTCTTGTCAAACAATAAGATATAAGGACTTTCTAATTCTGATACCATCTTCTCAGAATCGGTAACAAAATATGGAGAAAGGTAACCTCTGTCAAATTGCATACCTTCTACAACATCAACATAAGTGTCAGTACCCTTGGCTTCTTCTACGGTGATAACACCTTCTTTACCAACTTTTCCGAAAGCTTTAGCGATTAAGTCACCAATAGTTTCGTCATTGTTAGCTGAAATAGAAGCTACTTGCTTAATTTTTTCAGAAGAATCCCCTACTTTTTTAGATTGCTTTGCTATGTTAGCAACAATTGCTTCTACAGCTTTGTCAATACCTCTTTTCAAATCCATTGGATTTGCACCAGCAGCAACATTCTTCAATCCTTCTTTAACGATAGCTTGAGCTAAAACAGTTGCAGTAGTAGTACCATCACCTGCAAGGTCATTAGTTTTAGAAGCAACTTCTTTAACCATTTGGGCGCCCATGTTTTCTAGAGGGTCAGCCAACTCAATTTCTTTTGCAACAGTTACACCATCCTTAGTCACCTGTGGGGCGCCAAAAGATTTACTGATGATAACGTTTCTACCTTTAGGTCCTAATGTTACTTTTACCGCATTTGCCAATGCATCGACACCTCTTTTTAGGCCGTCGCGTGCATCGATATCAAACTTTATATCTTTTGCCATAATAAATATTAGTATTAGTTTTTCTCACCTAAGTGAGAGTATTTTAAATTAATCTTATCTATTTCTTTAAGAACTCTAGTGGTTGCTAGAATGTGAAAGAAACTATATGATAGCTAAAACGTCACTTTCACGCATCATTAAATAATCTACGCCTTCAAGCTTAAGCTCAGTGCCTGCGTATTTACCATATAAAACAGTATCACCAACTTTAACTGTCACCTTTTCATCCTTAGTGCCAGGTCCAACTGCAACAATTTTACCTTGTTGAGGTTTCTCTTTGGCAGTATCTGGAATGTAAAGACCTGATGCTGTTTTAGTCTCAGCAGCCATAGGCTCGATAAGAACCCTATCTGCTAATGGTTTAATGTTCACTTTTGCCATATTTTTAGTTTTTAGTTTGAAAAATTATATTCTTGAATCCTAATGGGCAGAAATTATGCCATTACATGAAAACTGACACATTGTTAAACCAAAAATGCCAGCTTGTCACTAAGCTGGCATTTTTTGTATGTTATGTTTGGAATTTATAAGCTATTCGGCAGGCGTACTTACCGGAGCAGGTGCCTGTTCTGGCAAAGCTTCTGGAACTGTTTCCGGAACAACGGTCTCAATGCCGTCTCCGTTTAACAGTTTTGAATCGGTGTCGCTAAAGTTTCCTTTAAGGGCAACGTTAGATGCCAATATAAGAACTACTAGTAGTATGGATAATGTCCAAGTACTTTTGTCTAGGAAATCTCCTGTCTTTTTTACACCACCTACGATTTGACTGCCACCGCCACCAAAAGAGGACGATAACCCGCCACCTTTAGGGTTTTGCACCATGATGACTAGGATTAGCAAAAAGCAGACTATAACAATGAGGATTAAAAATATTGTAAACGTACTCATAACTACTTTACTTATTATCTTGTTGTAACTTCTCTACCGCTTTTATTCGGTCTGCAAAGAAACCACTTTTTTCCGGATATTTCAAACTTAAAATTTTATAAGATTGAATCGCTTTTTTATACTTTTTCTGTTCTAGATAAACCTTGGCCAAAGTTTCTGTCATCAGCTCTTTCTTATCAAGGGTGACAGAAGTTTCAATCACAACTTTTTGAACGTCTTTATTCGGATTAATTTTTGGATTATCTGCAATGAATTTGTCAATAAGGTCAAACTTTTTTCTCTTTAAAATCTCTTCTTCTAAAGGAAATGCGATTGCCTCGGGCTCTTCTTCAACAGGTTTCGTTGTTGGTGTTTTGGCATCATCTCTCTTAACCGATTTGAACGTGGTGAGTTGCAGCCATTCTGCAAACGAATATTTTTCTCGTTTGGTGAAGGGTAGGGGTTCTCCCAATTCTAAATTTTCTGAAGCTTTTCTTTTTGCTTCCGCAATTTCTTCATCGACCTTAGGGTCTTTGGATCTAAAGAGTTGTGGGTCTAAAAGTTTGTCTGCATCGGCAGGGGTGAGGGGTATTGGAATTTCTGTTGAGCTATCACCATTTGTAGTATTTTCAACTTCTTCCGAAATTATTTCGGTTTCGACCAAAGCTATCGTCTTACCAGATATTTTATCGGCAATGGTATTCTGTAAAAATTCTTCCGAAGTAATAAAATCAAAAAGGACATCCCGATCAGTGGTATAGGCTGCGGTAACTTTTAATGCATTATTGTATTTAAAACTATTTAGATTTTTAAGTCCCTTTAGTTGCAATGCACGTGCCGCCTGAAAGTACGGATACTCTTCTAGCACATCTTCCAGTTGTTTGGTCTGAATTGGAGAGACCACTTTGTCTGGGTGCTGTAATAGGTATGTAAAATCTTGTACGTTCATTCTATAGGGTTACTAAATAGGTATGTTGGTTCTTAGTTTTTTTTGTAAGCTGAGTGCAACTTACCAATCTGCTAATGATGCGTTAAATATGTCTTGGGTAATTCGTTCAAAAATTGTTTCTAATGCTTCAGTTTTTACAGAGGAAAGTTGTGAGTTTGCAGGGTAATCATAGAAAAAAGAAAAGCGTTGTTCAAAATCTGCATCTTCTTTAGTCTTATTGTAGAAACGTACTTTTACCGCCATAGATAAACGGTTCTGAGCAGCGGTCTGGTTAGCCGTTGCACTCATTGGGGATATACGGTATTCTACAATTTCACCTTCGTACAATAAATCTCCATTCGAAGAAGCTAAGTCAAGAGTTGTCTGGTTTAAAATACGGTCTTGCAGCGCTAACGTAAAATCTCTTTCTAGACCGGGTTCAAAAGTAGAACCAGGGTTTTGAGTAGCGTAGTTTTGGAAAGTAGGTATCGTAAAAGTAGTAGCCGTACCTACATTGCCTCCGGTAAAGTTATAAACACCACAGCCGTTTAGGGTAAGGACTAAAATTAAACTAAAAACTATGTATGCGTTCTTTTTCAAAATTCTATTATTTATTAGGGTTGTGGCGTTTCAGTTTCATTAGTAATATGGGCCTGCTATAAATCGTATTGTTTTATTTTACGGTATAGTGTGCGTTCTGAAATACCAAGTTCCGCAGCGGCGGCTTTTCTCTTTCCGCGGTTACGTTCTAATGATTTTTTTATGAGCTCAACTTCCTTTTCTTGTAAAGATAGGGTTTCTTCTTCTTGAATTTCTTCGGCAAAATGATACTTATCTTCTGTTGGAGGTTTTGGCGCAGGCATCTCTGCTCTAGGTTCCGGCAAGCGTAAAACTTCGCGAGAATCCCTGTAGTCATCTTCTACCTCTTCGCCATTATCACCGTAGATTTTTTTGATGAGGCCTTCATTTTCTTCTTGAACCTTTTCGCCATCATTGTTTTTCATTAGCTCTAAGGTGAGTTTCTTTAGATCATTAAGGTCACTTTTCATATCAAAAAGAACCTTGTAAAGAATTTCTCTTTCATTACTGAAATCGCTTTCGGCTTTCTTTTGTCCAACAACTGCTGGAAGGTTGGAGTTATTGGAATTTGGTAGGTAGCCATTGAGTGTAGCCCATGATACACTTCTACTTTCTTCAAGTACGGATACCTGTTCTGCAATGTTTCTTAACTGACGGATGTTACCTGGCCAGCGGTATTTTAATAAGAGGTCTACGGCATCATCATCCAAACGGATGGTAGGCATTTTGTATTTCTGTCCAAAATCTGAAGCAAATTTTCTAAAGAGCAAATGAATATCATCCTGTCTTTCACGTAATGGTGGAATACTTATCTCTACAGTGCTTAATCTATAGTAGAGGTCTTCTCTAAATTTTTCCTTTTTAATAGCTTCGAACATATTTACATTCGTTGCCGCTACAATACGCACATTGGTTTTTTGAACCTGTGAAGATCCTACTTTTAAAAACTCCCCATTTTCAAGCACCCTCAATAATCTAACTTGTGTGGTAAGGGGCAATTCTCCAACTTCATCAAGGAAAATAGTTCCGCCATCGGCTACTTCAAAATAACCACTTCTGGTTTGTGTAGCACCTGTAAAGGCTCCTTTTTCGTGACCGAAAAGTTCACTGTCAATAGTTCCTTCTGGAATAGCACCACAGTTTACGGCAATATATTTGGCGTGCTTTCTGTGAGAAAGTGAATGAATTATTTTAGGGATAGCTTCTTTACCAACTCCACTTTCACCTGTTACTAAAACAGAAATATCAGTAGGGGCTACCTGAATGGCTTTCTCTATAGCGCGATTGAGTTTTTGGTCGTTACCAATAATCTCAAATCGTTGTTTTATGGCTTGTATATTTTCCATTGTTCTGTGGTTCGGGGGTGTTGTTGGTATTTAATTATTTTCTGAATATCCTACGGCTTCTCCAATTAAGGTAGCAGAAGTGCATTCATCCATTCGTACCATAACAAAATCACCAACTTTATAATTCTCTCTAGGGAAAACGGCAACAGTGTTTTGTGAGTTGCGACCCATGAAATGTTCGTCTGATTTTTTTGAAGTACTCTCAATTAAAATCTCTTGAACTTTACCTAAGTGTCTTTGTGTGCGTTCTTGGCAATGTTGTCTTTGAAGAGCGATGACTTCTGAAAGCCTTCGTTTTTTTGTTTCTTCCGGAACATCATCTTCCATTTTACGCTCAGCCATAGTTCCCGGTCTTTCAGAATACGTGAACATATAACCAAAATCATATTTCACATACTCCATTAAAGACATTGTGTCTTTATGGTCTTGTTCTGTTTCTGTTGGGAAACCGATAATCATATCTTGTGAAATGGAACAGTCAGGAAGAATTCTACGGGCATTATCAATAAGTTCAAAATATTCTTCGCGGGTATGAAGCCTGTTCATCTCTTTTAAGATACGATTGCTTCCACTCTGCACAGGAAGGTGAATGGCGTTACAAATATTTTTATGCTTGGCCATGGTATGAATAACATCCAAAGTCATATCCTGCGGATTGGATGTTGAAAAACGAATACGCATTTTAGGGTAAGCCAAAGCGGTTCTTTCCAGTAATTGCGAAAAGTTTACCGCGGTAGCTTTTTGCATTTCTGTAGCTTTTTCAAAGCCTTTTTTTAATCCGCCACCATACCATAAATAACTATCTACGTTTTGGCCTAAAAGTGTAATTTCCTTGAAGCCTCTTTCGGAAAGGTCGTTC
Organism: Zobellia barbeyronii; assembly: GCF_018603515.1. Taxonomy (GTDB): domain Bacteria; phylum Bacteroidota; class Bacteroidia; order Flavobacteriales; family Flavobacteriaceae; genus Zobellia; species Zobellia barbeyronii. Next base: position 229,407 of record NZ_JACATN010000001.1, on the reverse strand, counting down.
ACTTCGTCTAATATAGATTGTGGGTCACGACTACGTTCACGGCCTCTGGTAAATGGGACCACGCAGAACGTACACATGTTGTCACAACCTCTGGTAATAGAAACAAATGCAGTTACTCCGTTAGAGTGAAGCCTTACAGGGGAAACATCTCCATAAGTTTCGTCCTTAGAAAGAATAACATTTACGGCATTACGGCCTTCATCTATCTCTTGGATTAAATTAGGCAAGTCTTTATAGGCGTCTGGTCCTACGACCATGTCCACTATTTTTTCTTCCTCTAAAAATTGATGCTTTAAACGCTCTGCCATACAGCCAAGTACACCAACCTTCATATGAGGGCGGTCTCTTTTTATAGCATTGAATTTCTCTAAACGCTTACGAACCGTTAGTTCAGCTTTCTCCCGTATAGAACAGGTGTTTACTAAAACTAGGTCTGCTTCATTCAGATTTTGTGTTGTGTCAAAGCCTTCGTTGGCTAGGATGGATGCAACGATTTCACTATCTGAAAAATTCATTTGGCAACCATAACTTTCAATATAAAGCTTCTTGCCATTAGCGTTTTTCTTCTTAAGTGCCAGGGCAGAACCCTGAAGCGATTCGTCTATAATTTTCTCCATATCTATTGTAACCTTTCTAAACTAACGGGCAGCAAAGATAACGCTAAAATCAAACTGATGACAAATTGACAGGTGTAAAGTTTTTATAAAAATTCTAAAATTGGCTGTTTGAGTAGTTTAAGAAAAAACAAAACACCTTAATAAAAACAATATGTTTTGATTTTTAATCATCTTTACATTTACTATAATTAATTTGTTTGAGTTTGAAGATTACGGTCACTTATAAGAATCCCTACAATTGGTTGTTGCCTGCTATTTTACTCTTTTCGCTAGTAAGTTGCGAGCCAAAGCAAAAACAATCTGAAGGAGAAGTGTTGGCAAGAACACTATGCGCTTCATGTCATATGTTTCCAGAACCATCCTTACTGCCCTCAAACATTTGGCTTTCCCAAACATTACCAGAAATGGGTTTAAGATTAGGGATGTCTAATCATGGTCCTGAATATTATGAAAAAGGTTCATCTGGAGATGTCTATCCAAGTAAACCACTACTATCTCAGAAAGAATGGGAAAAGTTGGTTATGTATTACAAAATAACGGCACCCAAGGGAATTGAGCTTTATAAACAACCTATTTTAAAAGACAACTCTATATTTAAAATTAAAACATTTTCTTATGATAGCATTCCTTCCTCAATAGTTACAATGCTAGATTATAATCCTAAAACAAGAAAATTGTATTTAGGTGATGGTAGAAATTCTTCTTTAATACAAGCTACTGTTGATGGAGAAATAGTTAAAAAAGAAAAGTTAGAAAGTCCACCCGTGAGGATTTCTTTTCTCAAAGAGGAACAATCTTTATTGACAATAGGGTCTTTGTATCCCTCGGACGAAGAGAGTGGGGTGTTGAAATTAGGAAACATATTTATTGATGGATTAAGGCGACCGGTAGATTTTTTGCAAAATGATGTTAATGGCGACGGGTTTGAAGATGTTGTGGTTTGTGAATTTGGAAATACAGTAGGTAGCTTGGCTTGGTATGAAAATAAGGGTGATTTATCCTATGAAAGGCATCTTATAAAAGAACTTTCTGGTAGTATAAAAATTGAATTCGTAGATATTGATAATGATGGCAAGGAGGAGTTATTAGCCTTGTTTACACAGGAAAGCGAAGCGTTATTTGCTTTTTCTTTTGAAAGGAATGAGGTTACTTCTAAAAAACTTCTACAGTTTCATCCAGCTTTTGGAGTGAATGATTTTGAAATTGTGGATATGAATAATGATGGAGATTTAGATATTATCGTTAGTAATGGCGATAACGCAGATTATTCTGAGGTATTAAAGAATTACCATGGAGTTCGTGTTTATGTGAGTCAAAATAAAGGAGGGTTTTTGGAATCATACTTTTATCCTTACCACGGTGCAAGTAAAATAAGGGTGGCAGATTTTAATTTAGATGGTAGAAAAGATATTATTACGATTTCTAATTTTGGAAATTTAATAGATGAAAACTTTAAAAGTATTGTTTTGTTGATAAATGAGGGAGGAGATAAGTATAAACCAACAAGTGTGGCTAATGCTCCAAAAATTGGTTGGCAAACTATAGATGTAGAGGATTATGATAAAGATGGAGATGTAGATGTTTTTGTTGGAGCTTTTGGGATAAAACTTGGTCCAAAAGAATCTATGTCATCGGATGAAAACAAAATATCATGGATGAGACTTGAAAATTTAACGAATGACTAAAAACTCTAATAACGTATAAATTAACCGTAGTCATGGGATTCTTATACCATAATATTTGAAACAATTTCGACTGGCTTAATATTTAAAAAAGAGTAAGCCTTGCTAGGCAGTTCAACGAATAAGTAAGTTTTTTCCATTTAGATACGCAACTTATATTAAGTTGGTGTATCTGATTTGTAGATGAGTCGGTAAGCATATCGACTGTTTTTTAAAAAAAGCCAAACTATGAAAAAGAACCTTTGTTTAATATTGATTGCAGCTATAGTAACTCTTTCTTCCTGTAGCGATGATAAAGATGATGTATCTGGAGAAGAATATCTAGTAGCAACACCGGTAACTACAGATTTAAAAAGATTTAAGGAAGAGGCTGTTGAGGTTACTGAACCTGTACCTATTAATGAATCTGGTAAAATTTATGCATACCAAGACTATGTTTTTGTTAATGACGTTAACAGAGGTTTTCATGTTATAGATAATAATAATCCCGTAAATCCAGAAGCTGTTTCATTTATAAAGCTTGAAGGTAATCATGATATTTCCATAAAAAATGACCGCTTATATGCAGATAGTTATGGTGATTTGGTCATAATGAATATTTCAGACATCAATAATATAACAATGGTACAAAGAATAGAAGACGCTATCTATCAGCAATTCTGGTGTACTGTTGGTTTTGATGTAGATTGGCCACAAGCAGATTTTTATGATTATGGAGACTTTGACGCTAGCAAAGAAGCAATTGTGGGTTGGGAAGTTAAATCTCAACGACTTTCGGAAGAAGAACTTAAAACTAAATATGGGGTTAATGATTCTAATGTTGATATAGCACTCAATGATAGTGCTGCGGAATCAATATCTGGGGGTGATACTGGGCAAGGCGGGTCCTTGGCTAGATTTAAAATTGTTGAAGATTATTTGTATGCAGTAGAATGGTCTAGTATTAGCGTTTTTGATATTTCAGATTTAGATAATCCAAAGACCCTTGAGGATGTTTATGTTAACGGTGCCATTGAAACAATATATAATCAAGGTGATATTTTATTTGTAGGTGGAACACAAGGCATGTATATATATGATATCTCATCACCTGAAAAACCGGAATATATTTCAGAGTTTGTACATGGTACGGCTTGCGACCCGGTAGTAGTAGATGGCGATTATGCTTTTGTAACCCTAAGAGGCGAAAATTCTTGCGGTGGTACTGAAAGCGGACTTTATATAGTAGATGTTTCTAACTTAGCAAACCCTGAACTGGAGAAGTTTTATCCATTAAAAGGTCCTTATGGTATAGGTTTTAAAGATAATTTGCTTTTTGTTTGTGATGGAGATGATGGTTTAAAGGTGTACGATAAGACAGACGTAAACGACTTGAAGTTGGTAAGTCATTTCAAAGATATAATTACTTATGATGTTATACCTCTTGATGATTCTCTCCTGATGATAGGGGATAAAGAGCTTTATCAATATAAATATTTAAACAACGATATAAGCTTGCTCAGCACGTTCAGTTTAAAGTGAATAACTGTCAAATGAATTAAAAACACCTCTATTTATTGGGGTGTTTTTTTATACCTATTATATAAGGTATGGCATCTAATTAAAAAATTCAATTACTTTTGTTTTATCAAACAAACCATGAATGGCTAAGAATTTAGTAATAGTAGAGTCCCCCGCAAAGGCAAAAACGATAGAAAAGTTTTTAGGAAAAGACTTTAAGGTAGAGTCCAGTTTTGGGCATATCGCAGATTTGCCTTCCAAAGAACTGGGTGTAGATGTAGAGAATAATTTTGAACCAAAATATATTGTCGATACAGACAAGAAAGCCCTGGTTAAAAAACTAGGTGACCTTGCAAAGAAAGCGGAGACTATATGGCTCGCGAGTGATGAAGATAGAGAGGGTGAAGCTATTTCTTGGCATTTGGCCGAGACTTTAAAATTAGATAAAAGCAAGACTAAACGTATTGTTTTTAACTCCATTACCAAATCGGCTATTCAAAAAGCGATTGAAAATCCACGTGAAATAAACTATAACCTAGTAAATGCCCAGCAGGCAAGACGGGTTTTAGACCGTCTGGTGGGTTACGAGCTTTCTCCTGTATTGTGGAAAAAAATAAAACCAGGCCTTTCTGCCGGTAGAGTTCAATCTGTTGCCGTCCGTCTTATTGTTGAACGTGAACGTGATATTGAAGGTTTTACTGCGGAAGCATCATTTAAAATATCAGCGGTTTTCAAAACCTTAGAAGGTAGTGTGTTTACAGCAAAGCTGAATAAAACATTCTCTTCGCAAAAAGAGGCTCAAGCCTTTTTGGATGAAAATATAGGAGCAGATTTTTCGGTTGGAAATTTAGATAAGAAACCGGCTAAAAAATCACCTTCAGCACCTTTTACAACTTCAACCTTACAACAGGAAGCTTCAAGAAAGCTCTATTTTTCAGTAGGTAGAACCATGCAAGTTGCACAAAGATTATACGAAGCAGGTCTTATTACCTATATGAGAACTGATAGTGTTAACCTTTCTAGTGAAGCCATTACGGCAACTAAAGATGCTATTATAGATAACTACGGTGAGAAATATAGCACCGTTCGTAAATTTAAAGGGAAAGCTAAAGGAGCACAAGAAGCTCACGAGGCAATTAGACCTACAGAAATTACAAATCAGTTTCCATCGCTTGAACGTGATCAGTCCAAATTATATGAATTAATTTGGAAACGTACCATAGCATCGCAAATGAGTGATGCCCAATTGGAGCGTACTAATGTAAAAATTCAAGCAAGTACGCATTCAGAACAGTTTACCGCTAATGGGGAGGTCATCAAATTTGATGGTTTCCTAAAGGTATATATGGAAGGGCTTGATGAAGAAGATACTGCTGAAGAGCAAGAAGGTATGCTTCCAGCAATGAAAGTAGGTGAAGCTTTACAGAATAATTATATAACGGCAACCGAGCGTTTTTCAAGACCACCATACCGCTTTACAGAAGCATCATTGGTTAAAAAGCTTGAAGAATTGGGTATTGGTAGACCGTCTACATATGCACCAACTATTTCTACTATTCAGAATAGAGGTTATGTAGAGAAGGGTACTATAGAAGGAACAGAAAGAGCTTATGTACAATTACTTTTAGAAGAAGGGGCTGTACAAGTAAAAAATCTCTCTGAAATGGTAGGTTCCGATAAAGGTAAGCTTGTGCCTACTGATATTGGAATGATTGTAAATGACTTTTTGGTAAGTCACTTTGCTACTATCCTTGACTATAATTTTACGGCGAAAGTAGAAGAAAACTTTGATGAGATAGCCGAGGGAGAAGAAGATTGGCAAAAAGTGATGAAGGATTTTTATAAAGACTTTCATCCTAATGTACTAGATGTTCAAGAAAATGCCGATCGTGCTAGTGGAGAACGTATTTTAGGTGAAGATCCTAAATCTGGCCGTCAGGTATCTGTTCGATTGGGTCGTTTTGGGCCAATGGTTCAAATGGGTACTGTTGATGATGAAGAAAAACCAAAGTTTGCAAGTCTATTGCCTGAGCAGTCATTGGCTAATATTACCTATGATGAGGCTATGGAGCTTTTTAAGCTTCCAAGAAAGCTAGGGGTTTATGAAGGGGAAGAGATAGAAGCTAATGTGGGAAGGTTTGGACCTTATGTGCGTTTTGGAAAGAAATTTGTCTCATTAGAGAAAGGTGAAAGTGCCTTTGATGTAGATTTTGATCGTGCCGTAGAGTTAATAAAAGAAAAGCAAAAGGCAGATGCACCTATATATACCTATGAAGATAAAGAGGTAACAAAAGGTACAGGTAGATTTGGACCGTTCATTAAATGGGACGGTATGTTCATTAACGTTAATAAGAAATATGATTTCGATAACCTTTCGAATGATGATCTTATTGAGTTGATTGAAGCTAAAAAGCAGAAAGAGATTGATAAAGTTGTGCAGAATTGGCCAGATGAAGGTATTCGTATCGAAAAAGCTAGATGGGGCCGTCACAATATCTTAAAAGGTAAGATTAAGGTAGAGATCGCTAAATCTGTAGATGCAACAAAAATATCTTTGGACGAGGCTAAAAAGCTTATAGAGCAAAAAACTCCTAAGAAAAAAGCTAAAGCAAAACCAAAGGCTAAGGCTAAAGCGAAGCCAAAAGCGAAAAAGTAACAGTCCTAAGTACGCAGGTATTGGTTATTAATTAATAGTTTTATAAGATAGAAAATAGAGACGCATTATATGCGTCTCTATGATTTAAACATAAATAATCTTTAAGAATAAATGGCATTTGATTTTTTAGTTCCAGTAGAAGACAAAGTAATGGCTCACTGTGAACTATTTGCCGCCCAATCTTTGGGTAAGCATACAAGAATACATAATAAAAGAGATGGTCTTCCTGATCTAGAAAATGTTTCCATTGCCCTTTTAGGGGTAAAAGAATCTAGAAACGCTTTTGAAAAGAAGACAGAAAAGCTAGATGTTTCCGCTATTCGTATTCAGCTTTATAAGCTATTGTTAGGAAACTGGAATTCAAAATTGGCCGATATGGGCGATATTGAAGAAGGTGCAACAGTAGAGGATACCTATTTTGTAGTAAAGAATACACTCACGGCACTTCTTGAAAAGAAGATAATTCCCATTATAATAGGTGCAACTCAAGATATCACATATCCTGCCTACCGTTCTTTTGACGGTATTGTAGACTTGGTAAACTTGGTTGCGGTAGATAGTAGATTTGACTTTGGCATGGATGATGAGCTTATCTCATCACATTCATACATGAGTAAGATCATTACTGATAAACCTAATAACCTGTTCAATTTTTCTAATATAGGATATCAAAGCTATTTTAATGCGCAAGAAGAAATAGACCTAATGGAGCGTCTTTTTTTTGATGCCTACCGTTTGGGAGAGCTTGGTTCAGATATTTCTTTGGCCGAACCTGTGTTGCGTAATGCACATATGATAAGTATGGATGCCCGTGCAGTTAGAGCTAGTGAAATTGGATTATCAAATGATTTTTCGCCCAATGGATTTACCGGAAGAGAGATATGTGCCATAGCCAGATATTCGGGAATTAGTGATAAAGTGAGTATTTTTGGCATCTATGAAATGGAAAATACCAATCAATCTTGTCAGCTGATGGCCCAGATAATATGGTATTTCATCGAAGGTTACAATTTTAGAAGAAACGAATCGCCTTTTGAGAGTAGTGAAAACTTTACAAAGTATATTGTACCCACAGATACCGAAGAGCTTACCTTTCACAAGAGTCACCTAACAAATAGGTGGTGGGTAGAGGTACCTTCTATACTAACGCCGCATACTAAATCAAATTCATCGGCGTTATTACCATGCACTAAAAAGGACTATTTGGAAGCGTGCGACCAAAACATTCCTGAACGGTGGTTCAAGGCCTATAAAAAAGGTTTTAATTGAGTAAAAAAAATATATAGTATAATTGCTATCGATACAATAATTTGATTAAATCACAGTTTTAGAGTGTAGAATTAAATCATAGTATTTGCAGTTTATAACCAGAATCGAAATTTAACCTAAAGTATGAAAAAGCTATTGTTATCATCTATAGCGTTTGTTTTTTTGCTCAGCAGTTGCGGATCAAAGACAAAGGGAGAGCTAGTTGGGGTCCAAGGAAAGAAGTGGTATCCTGAGAAACCTCATGGGATGGAACTCATTCCAAGAGGATCCTTTATTATGGGAAAATCCGAAGAGGACCAAGCAAAAACTCTGAACGCGCCAACAAAGACCGTAACGGTCAGATCGTTCTACATGGATGACACCGAGATTACGAATAGCGAGTATCGCCAGTTCGTAGAATGGGTACAAGATTCCATTACTAGAACAAAATTGGCCATATTGGCAGACGAATTAGGTCTAGGGCCAGAGGATGAAGGTATTGGCGAGTATGCATTTAAAGATGCGGATACGACTAAACTTTCGGCTTATGACAAGTATATGTTGGATAATTATGCCGGCATGGGCGAGACTGGTTTTGAAGGACGTGGATTGAATAAAGACCAAGATCTTGTTTGGAATATTTCAGATTATCCAGATGAGTACTATACAGAGGTTATGGATTCATTGTACATTCCTGAAGAAGAGTCTTATAACGGTCAACGTACTGTTGATGTTACAAAACTCAAGTATAAGTATAGCTGGATGGATATTGAAGCTGCTGCACGTTCTAGAACAGGAAGCAGAAAAGATTTTATCCGTCAAGAAGAATTAGAAATTTATCCTGATACAACAGTTTGGATTCGTGATTTCGAATATTCGTACAACGAACCGATGCATAATGATTATTTCTGGCATGATGCATACAGTGAATATCCAGTTGTTGGTATTTCTTGGGAGCAAGCGAAAGCATTTTGTAATTGGAGAACGAAATTCAAGAATGACGATCAAAAAAGTAAAGGAAAACAATTTGTGAATAAATTCAGATTGCCAACCGAAGCAGAATGGGAATATGCTGCAAGAGGTGGTATCGAAGGAGGAACTTACCCTTGGGGTGGTCCTTATGTAATAAGTGACACAGGTTGCTTTATGGCAAACTTTAAACCACAAAGAGGAGATTATGCAGCAGATGCAGCTTTATACACTGTAGAAGCTAAATCATATGAGCCTAACGACTTTAACCTTTACAACATGGCCGGTAACGTGTCTGAATGGACAAACTCTAGTTATGATCCATCATCTTACGAATTCGTTTCAACTATGAACCCTAACGGTGGCGATGGGGCAAATGCTAGAAAAGTTATACGAGGTGGTTCTTGGAAAGATGTTGCTTACTTCTTACAAGTAAGTACAAGAGATTACGAATATGCAGATTCTGCACGTAGCTACATTGGTTTTAGAACCGTTCAAGATTACATGGGTGAAGAAGATTCAACTCAATAGAATGTAAAAAGTAAATGCTATTAAAGGATAACATAGCTGGCTAAAAGTATTGCCTACAGTACAGGAAAACCAGTAGATAAAAATACAATATTAGTAGTATTTCAAAAATCAAGTCGGAATACTACTTTAGTAAAAGTTTTAAATACACAAATACAAATACACCATTGGATTCTTCTAGCCATAGAAGATGACGATAAACAAATCAAACAGTAAACCAAATCTTTATTATTAACATTAATTTTTAAATTAAACCTTAAATTATGGCACAGTCAAAATCAACAAAAAAATTATTTAACATGGCCTACGGCCTTGGTGCATCGGTAGTAATTATTGGAGCATTGTTTAAGATTCTTCACTGGGAGTTCGGACCTTTAACAGGTGGTCTTCTATTAGCGGTAGGTCTTATTACAGAAGCTCTTATTTTTGCAATTAGTGCATTTGAGCCAGTAGATGACGAGTACGATTGGTCTTTAGTATATCCAGAATTAGCCGGTGGTGCTTCTATGGGAGTTGCAAGAAGCAACGAAGCTCAAGAAATTAAAGAAGCAGAAGCTTCATTGTCTGGGAAATTAGACGACTTATTAAAAGAAGCCGGTGTTGACGCTAGCTTAATGGAAAGTCTTGGATCTAGTATCCGTAATTTCGAAGGTGCAGCTAAGGGTATTGCCCCAACAGTTGACGCTATGGAGTCTACAAGAAAGTACTCTGATGAAATGGTACAAGCTGCAGCTCAAATGGAGTCTTTGAACAGCTTATACAAAGTACAATTAGATAGTGCTAGCAGACAAGCTTCAGTTAATGAAGAAGTAGTACAAAATGCATCAGCTCTTAAAGATCAGATGGCATCTTTATCTACTAACCTTTCTTCTTTAAACGGAGTTTACGGTGGTATGTTAACCGCAATGACTAGAAACTAATTAGAGATTAGTTAACCCCAAATCAATTAATTAATCAAACCTAATTAGAAAACATGGCAGGAGGAAAAGCAACACCACGTCAGAAGATGATCAATCTAATGTATTTGATCTTCATCGCTATGCTGGCGTTAAACATGAGCAAAGAAGTACTTGCAGCTTTCGGTATTATGAACGAAAAGATGGAAGCTTCAAACGAAAAGACTACAGAAAGTAACCTAGCTTTCTTAGGTGGTCTAGAGACTAAAGCTGGAGAAGATTCCGAGAAATACGGAAAGCTTTATAAAGATGCTGAGAAAATCAAGCAGATGTCACAAGAGTATTATGACTATCTAGAAGGCCTTAAAGAAGGCATGACAGAAGGTTTAGAAGATGCTACTGACTATGCAAGAATGGATAATTCTGATTTCTTAGATCAAAAATTCTTTCAAGGAGATAATCTATCGGAAGGTGGAAAGGAATTCATGAGTAGAATTAGTGATTACCGTACACAAGTTGCGGCTATTGTACCAAAAGATTTGAAGGAATCTGTAAACGCTCGTTTCAAGACCGGTGATGAAAACGGTAAAGAAGAAAAGAGAGATGGTAGCAAGCAAGATTGGATCAATTACCACTATGAAGGTTATCCTTTAGTAGCATCTTTAGCTAAACTTACGGCGCTTCAAGCAGACGTAAAAGCTACAGAGGAAGACGCTCTTAAAAGAATGTTGGAAGGTGAGTTAACGAGCCAAGTATCGCTTAAGAATTTTGCAACATCATTACAGGCTAGTAAATCTGCTTTTTACTCTGGTGAAAAGTATGACGGTAAGATTATCATTAGTAAAACTGATAATTCTTCTACACCTGTAAAAGCTGAGTTAACGTTAGACGGAAGAAAACTTTCTGAAGGTTCTGACTATAAATTAGAAGCTGGTGGTGTTAAGATGTTGATTGGAGCAGGTTCTGCTGGTGATCATACTGTAGAAGGTACATTGTACTTTAAGCAGGATGGTGAAGAGATTCCAGTAGAAGTTAAAAACAGTTTTGCAACTATAAGCAAGCCTAACGCTGCTTTAATTGCTGCTGATAAGATGAACGTTGTTTATCGTGGTGTAGCTAACCCAATGTCTATATCTATACCAGGTATACCTAATAACAAAGTAAGTGCTCGTGCTCCAGGTTTAAAACCTGTAAGCGGTAGTAAGTACATTATGAATCCTGGTACGGGTAGAACGGTTACTATTACTGCTTCTGGTACATTGCCAGATGGTCAGGGTGTGTCTTCTAAGTCTGAATTTAGAATTAAGGATATTCCAAGACCTGCAGGTTCTGTAAGTAAGCAGACTGGTAGTACTAAAATGCCTAGATCTAACATGGAAATTGCTACTGTTGGTGCAATGTTAGAAGACTTTGATTTTGATTTAAACTTAAAAGTTAGTGGTTTCAAATTCAAAGTTCCTGGTCAGCCTACTGTAAGTGTTAACGGAAGTAGATTGAACGCTAATGCCAAATCAGCCCTTAAGAGAGCTAAAAGAGGTGATGCTGTTCAGATATTTGATATCCAAGCTTACATTACAAATAACAAGAGTTATAAATTGAAGAAAGTATCTCCGGTTGTAGTGGAGATTACAAACTAATAACAACTAGTAAAAACCGGGCAATCTTTTGATTGCTCGGTAATTTAAAATATTACAAAGATGAATTGGAAAAATGCTTTAGTAATTGGTGCAGTAACATTGTTGCCAGTTTCCATGATGGCTCAGGCGAACATTTTGAACGCTAAAAAGCCAGAGGAAATAGGCATTAAGACCGAAGCTCAAAAAGCTTTGGACAATGATGCTCCCCTCAAGTATGGTTATGTAGATGATCGTGACATTCTTTGGTCTAAGACCGTATGGGAAGTTATTGATCTAGATGAAAGGGTAAACTTTCCCTTATATTATCCTACTGATACTATAGATATAGGTAAAGATAGAAGGTCATTGTATGATGTTCTTTTGAAGAACATTCAGAATGGTACGCTAAAAGATGTTTATGCAGATTCTTATTTTACGGATAAGCGTAAATTTAGTGACCTTTCTAGTACGTTGCAAAAGGTAGATACTACAGATTATGGTTACGAACAGATCAACGCAGGTGAAGCACTTTCTCCTGAATATGTTATGAAGAGGGACCTTTCTGCCGCAGATATCGAAGAATACCGTATAAAAGGTATGTGGTATTTTGATAAACGCCAAGGAGAATTAAAATACCGTTTATTAGGTATTGCTCCAGTTGCACCAGACGTTAACTTTATCGATGATGAATCTATGAATCCAGGTGATGCAAATGTTGAGCTTTTTTGGGTATGGTACCCAGATGCACGGCAGATTTTGCACGAGGCTAAGGTTTTTAACCAGAGAAACTCTGCGCAACCTATCTCTTTTGATATGTTGTTAAACGCAAGAAGATTCAATGGTGTAATCTATAGAGAAGATAACGTTCATGGCGATCGTAAGGTAAATGATTATGTTACCGACAATGCCTTGTTTCAGTTGTTAGAAGCCGGTAGAATTCAAGAGGTCATAAGAGACCGTGAACAAGACATGTGGGCCTACTAGTCCCTAGAATATTCCAATTCAAATAGTATTGAACGCCCTGACAATTTTTGTCGGGGCGTTTTTTTTGATTGGCAATTTTCTACCTTTGCTATATATGATAGATTATTTAATTGTAGGGCTTGGTCTTGCAGGTATTTCGTTTTGTGAGCAATTAGAAAAGAACAACAAAACTTTTAAGGTAGTAAGCGATGCTTCTCAAACTTCTTCAATCGTCGCAGGAGGTCTATATAACCCAGTCATTCTGAAACGTTTTACATTGGCCTGGCAGGCGGAAGAACAACTTAAGCTAGCTAAGTCCTTTTATGCGGATTTAGAGCGTAAATTAGGGGTGAAACTGGATTATACCCTTCCTGTCTATCGTCGGTTTCATTCTGTGGAGGAGCAAAATCAATGGTTTGTAGCTTCTGATAAAAAAGGCTTGGACGTATTCTTAAATACCACGATTAAGCCAAATGTGAATAGCAATATAGATGCTCCGTTCGGATATGGAGAAGTTATGCATACCGGAAGGATCGATACTAAAAAACTGGTTTTGTCTTATAAAAAGTACCTTCAAGAAAAAGGCTTGCTGTCTGAGGAGACTTTTGATTTTGATGATTTACATCTTACTGAAAATGGAGTTGATTATGGTTCCTTTTCTGCTAAGCAAATTGTTTTTGCCGAAGGTTTTGGATTGAAGACCAATCCTTTTTTCAATTATTTACCAATGCAAGGCTCTAAGGGGGAGTATCTTTTTATAGAAGCTCCTGATTTAAAAGAAGAAAGAGCCATAAAATCTTCTGTGTTTATTATCCCTCAAGGAGATGATATGTATCGGGTAGGTGCCAATTATGAGCACAATGATAAAACTAATTTGCCTACAGAAAGTGCAAAAGAAGGTCTTTTGGCAAAATTAAGGACTGTGCTTAAATGTGAGTTTAAGGTTGTGGGCCAAGTAGCAGGTGTGAGGCCAACTGTGACGGACAGGAAGCCTTTGGTTGGTAGACATCCTAAATTTAAACAAATGTATGTGCTCAATGGTTTTGGCTCACGTGGGGTGTTAATAGGTCCCGCAGCATCAAAACAATTATACGCTTACGCTGAAAACAACGAAGCATTGGACCCAGAGTTGAACATAGCCAGATTTACTCAGAAATTTTTTCGCTAAGCTTTTTCTTGTATTTGGCCGGGGCGTTGGGGTCGTAATGAATAAAAAAGTTAATCCAGATGTTTCTGGAAAGACGGACAATTAGAGGCATGAAAACAATCATGGTGCCCACAATAGCAATAAATGTGTGAACCAATGTGGCGCCAATAAATAAGAAGCTAATAACAAATGCGGCCACGGCAAAAGCAATTCCCACACCATAACTAACATACATAGCACCATAAAAAAACGAGGGTTCTATTTTATATTTTGTTCCGCAGATAGAACAGCGCTCGTGCATATTGAATATTTTACCCAAATGATACGGGTTTTTGTCTTCGTACATGCTCTCTTCATGACATTTGGGACAACTTCCTGTTAAAATGCTGTATAGTTTGTTTCCTTTTTTTAACATTTGCAAAACTTTAGGTAAAAGTACAATTTTGACTTTTCTTTGGACGTAACGATCATTACAAAATATTGTTATTTTTCACAATTAGTAAACTACCTTTTAGGCATGATGCCTATTTGAATCTAGAATTTTTTAAAGTATGTTGAACATTCATAACCTTTCCGTTTCTTTTGGCGGAGAATATCTTTTTGAGGAAATATCCTTTCGTTTGAACGGTGGTGATCGCGTTGGTCTGATCGGAAAAAACGGAGCGGGTAAGTCAACGCTTTTAAAAATGCTTTCCAAAGATATGCCTATAGATTCGGGTACAATTGCAATGGAGAAAAACATTAAAATTGGATTTCTTCGTCAGGATATAGATTTTGTTCTAGGCCGTACCGTACTAGAAGAGGCTTATCAGGCTTTTGTAGAAATAAAGGCTTTAGAGCTTAGGCTAGATGATATAAACCATCAATTGGCAGAGCGAACGGATTATGAGAGTGATATTTATCATCAGCTCATGGTAGATTTGAGTGATATAACCCATCACTATGAAATACTTGGTGGTTATAACTATCAAGGAGAAACAGAAAAAATATTATTAGGTCTTGGTTTTAACCGTGAAGATTTTGATAAGAAAACGGATACGTTTTCGGGCGGTTGGAGAATGAGAATCGAATTAGCAAAACTTTTACTGCAAAGTAATGATGTGTTGCTACTGGATGAGCCTACCAACCACTTGGATATTGAATCTATTATTTGGTTAGAACAATTTTTAAAAGGGTATACAGGTGCAGTTGTGATTGTTTCTCACGATAAAATGTTTTTAGATAACGTAACCAACCGTACTATAGAAATTTCTTTAGGTCGTATCTACGATTACGGTAAGCCTTATTCAGAATTTCTTCTTCTTAGAGGAGAAATAAAAGAGCAACAAATGAATGCTCTAAAGAATCAAGAAAAGGAAATTCAGCAAGCAGAACGTTTAATAGAGAAGTTTCGCGCCAAAAGTTCCAAGGCCTCCATGGCACAATCTCTTATCAAAAAATTAGATAAGATGGATCGGATTGAGGTGGATCAAGATGATAACGCTGTAATGAATTTACGTTTTCCGGTGTCTATAACACCTGGTAAAGTAATAGCAGAAATAGACGAGCTTTCTAAAAGCTACGGAGAAAAACATGTTCTAAAAGGTGTAAATTTACTTTTAGAAAGAGACAGTAAGACGGCTTTTGTTGGGCAGAATGGGCAAGGGAAATCTACATTGGCTAAAATAATGGTAGGTGATCTTGACTATGGTGGTAAAATGAAGTTGGGGCACAACGTTCAAATTGGATATTTTGCCCAAAACCAAGCTGAGTACCTTGATGGTAGTAAAACTATCTTAGATACGATGATTGATGCTGCTAATGAGAAGAACAGGAGTAAGGTAAGAGATATTCTAGGTTCCTTTTTGTTTAAGGGAGACGAGGTAGAGAAATATGTAAAGGTACTTTCTGGTGGTGAGCGAAACCGTTTGGCACTTGCCAAAATGCTTTTGCAGCCTTTTAACGTTTTGGTGATGGATGAGCCAACTAACCACTTGGATATTCAATCTAAAAATGTATTAAAGCAGGCTTTACAGAATTTTGATGGAACGCTGGTTCTTGTTTCTCACGACAGGGATTTTCTTCAAGGGCTGACCAATAAAGTTTATGAGTTTAAAGACAAGGTAATTAAAGAATATTTAGGTGATATAGATTATTACTTGGATCAACGTAAGGTAGAAGATTTTAGGGCAATCGAAAAAAAGCAAGAACAACAAAAGAAAACCGCCGCTCCAAAATCTAGTGCAACAGATTTTAAGGAGCAGAAGAAATTAAAGTCACTAAAAAATAGACTTAGCTCTGTAGAGGCTGATATCGCTAGACTGGAAAAGGAAATTGCTGATATAGATCACAAACTCTTAATGGACTATGATAAAACTATTGAGGTTCCTAACTTTTTTGATGGTTATCAAAAGAAGAAAAAGCAGTTGGAACAAATGATGGTCAAGTGGGAAGATATCACCCTAGAACTAGAAAATTAATCGTTCTACAGCGTAAACTATAACTGCGAAATTTTGCTCACAACAGATTATTAGGTTTTCACAACAATATAGTGCAGTTAGACGATAATTTTTGTTTTTCATCTAGATTTAGGCTTATTTTTGTAGGGTAATTCCCAAGGAATTGCATAAATCCAAACTGTCAACCAAAAAAATAAGCAATTGTATGAAAAGTCTATTTAGTTTTTTAGTGCTTTTTTGCATCACGGTGCATACGGTCTTGGCCGAAGTTCCAAACAAAGAGATGGAGTCACTAGTGGCGCTTTATAATTCTACAAATGGCGACTCATGGGTAAGATCATGGGATATGACTGCTGATGTTAGTACATGGGAGGGTGTTACGATTAGAAATAATCGTGTGGTAGAAATCAATCTTTTCAATAATAACCTCCAAGGAGTTATTCCAAGTAGTATTGGTAGTCTAGAAAAGTTAGAATCTTTGAATTTAGCGTTCAATGGTATAACTGGAGAGCTACCTAAAGAAATTGCAGAACTTTCTAAACTTCGTATTCTGAAGATTGAAATGAATCGCATTAAAGGAGAGCTTCCGCAAGAACTTGGGAACATGAAAAGCTTAATGGAACTTACTGCCTTTAATAATTTTATTACAGGAAGTATTCCGGAAAGTATAGGAGATATTAAAAACCTAAAGGTTTTGAACTTATCAAGTAACAGCTTAAAAGGTAACATACCAAAATCTGTAGGTGGTCTAGCTCAGTTAGAAAGCTTAGGTCTTTTTGAAAATACATTGGAAGGAAGTATTCCTTCGGAAATAGGCGGACTAACAAAATTGAAGGAACTTGTACTTGCCAATAATCAATTGGGTGGCGAAGTTCCAGAAGAGTTTGGTCAATTGGCTAGTCTAGAGGTTTTACAGATTCAGAATAACAAATTTGATTCTTTCAAAAACCTTCATACAATGAACGAAAAGCAGTTCTTGGTTTTTGACTATGATAAAGAAGATGATAAAATAGATTTCAAAAATGTAGAATACGGCAGAACTAGAATGGCCGATACAAAATTTGAAGACGAAGAGTAGAAAATAGATTTCCATAATTTATTAGTTAATTTGGTTAAAGGGATGCAGATATGCATCCCTTTTTTTGCGATAGTTTCAAAAAAAGTAGTTTTAAGATACATTTAACTAAAGCCGCTTAAACTATTAAATAGATTTGCAGTCCAACCAACTGGCCAAATGCCCTCCTAACTTATGAATACACGTAAGATCCTCTTATCCGTTCTTGGTATTTTGTTGATTATTGCCGCGGGATTTGCTGCAATGGCAATTGTAAAAAGCAAGAAAACCTTAAGACCAAAACCAGAAAAAGTTATCAAAACTGTTTTTGTAGATACAGTTAAAAACGGAAACGTTCCTATTATCATTCCAGCAAATGGTAATTTAAGTGCTAAGCAGCGTGTAGAGCTTTATTCAGAGGTTCAGGGTGTTTTTAGAAAAGGAAATAAACTCTTTAAAGCTGGTCAGGCATATAAGTCAGGCGAAACAATTATTCGTATAGATGCGTCGGAATATGCGGCCAGTGTTCAATCCGCTAAAAGTAACCTCTACAATTTAATTACTTCCATAATGCCTGATTTAAGGCTAGATTATCCTGAGATATATCCAAAGTGGCAAAAATATCTTAGTGACTTTGATATGGAGAAAAGTACTCCGGCATTGCCTGAAATGACTAATGAAAAAGAAAAGTATTTTATTTCCGGTCGTGGTATACTATCCAACTATTATGATGTAAAGAATCTGGAACAACGGTTATCAAAATATCGAATTTCAGCTCCGTTCAGTGGTATTCTCACAGAGGCTTTGGTTACTGAGGGTACACTAGTAAGATCAGGTCAAAAGCTTGGTGAGTTTATTAATACAGATGTTTACGAAATGGAAGTGGCCATTGGTAAAGCATATAGTGACCTGTTAAAAGTTGGTGAAAACGTAGAGTTAATCAATCTAAACGGTACCAAAACTTATACAGGAAAAGTGGCGCGTATAAACGGGAGTGTTGATTTGGCTTCCCAGACAATCAGGGCCTATATAGATGTGTCAGACGAAAACCTTAGGGAAGGGATGTATTTGGAGGCTAATTTAGATGCTAAGCAAGAAGAAGATGCTATTGAAATAGACAGAGGTCTTTTACTTGAGGACAATAAAATTTTTGTTGTACGCGACACCATTTTGGATATCATAGACGTAAAACCGGTTTATTTTTCTGATAGAAAGGTGGTACTGAAAAATGTGCCAGATGGAATTACTATTGTTTCCAAACCAGTAGTAGGTGCCTATGCCGGAATGCTGGTCAAGGTTTTTGATGAGAGTAACATAAAAACCGACGAATAATGAGGAACATCATCTCTTATTTTATAAAGTATCATGTAGCCGTAGACGTCTTTGTTTTCGCTTTCATGGTTTTCGGTATATTTGGAGCACTTTCATTGAAATCCAGCTATTTTCCACTTACGGACTCTAAGAATATAACAATTGCTATTACTTACCCAGGCGCTTCCCCGCAAGAGGTAGAAGAGGGTATTGTGCTTCAGATTGAAGATAATCTAAAAGGTCTTGAAGGAGTTGACAGGGTTACGTCTACTGCGAGGGAAAATAGTGGTGTTATCAATGTTGAAATTGAAAAAGGGCGTGATATCGACTTTATGCTTTTGGAAGTCAAGAATGCGGTAGATAGAGTGCCTACATTTCCAACGGGAATGGAACCGTTGATTGTTTCGAAATTAGAAGTTGTCCGAGAAACTATAACTTTTGCTGTAAGTGGAGAGAATATACCCCTTGCTACTTTAAAACAAATAGGCAGGCAAGTAGAAAACGAGCTTCGTGCAATAGAAGGTATTTCACAAATAGAAATGAGTGGTTACCCCTTGGAAGAAATAGAGATAGCTGTTAATGAAAATAATTTACTGGCATACGATATATCTTTCAGCGAAGTTTCTCAGGCGGTAGCCAATGCTAATATATTGGTTACAGGTGGTAATATTAAGACCGATGCCGAAGAGTATTTGATACGTGCTAACAATAGGTCTTATTATGGCGATGAGTTATCTAATATGGTTATTAGGGCTGATCCTTCCGGTAGTACTATACGATTAAAAGATGTAGCGGTCATACGCGACCGTTTTGAAGAATCACCCAATGCTTCTTATTATGATGGTAACCTTTCAGTAAGCGCTTCCATTACAAGTACAAATACCGAAGATCTTCTTGGTTCCGCAGAAAAAGTAAAGGAATATATTGAAGATTTTAATCATAGGCATAATAATATACAGCTGCATGTGGTAAGTGATCGTAGTATCACACTTAACCAACGTACACAATTGCTTACCGAAAATGCCATTGTAGGTATGATTTTGGTACTTATATTCTTATCACTGTTTTTGAATACACGTCTTGCCTTTTGGGTAGCCTTTGGTCTGCCTATTTCCTTTTTGGGGATGTTTATTTTTGCAGGATTTTTTGATGTGACCATTAATGTATTATCGCTTTTTGGTATGATAATCGTTATTGGTATTCTGGTGGATGATGGTATTGTAATTGCAGAGAATATTTATCAGCATTACGAAAAAGGAAAAACACCTATACAGGCTGCTATTGACGGTACTATGGAGGTGATACCTCCCATTGTTTCGGCAATTATTACCACGCTGTTGGCATTTTCGATTTTCCTCTTTTTAGATGGAAGGATAGGTGATATTTTTAGTGAGGTATCTGTTATCGTAATTCTCACATTAGTGGTGTCATTGGTAGAAGCACTAATTATTTTACCAGCGCATTTGGCACATTCAAAAGCCCTGAAGACTATAGATAAGAAACCTAAAACAGCTATTGGTAAAGCTTTTGCTAAGTTAAGGGTCATAAATGAAATGGGAGACCGTTTTATGGTTTGGATGCGAGACAAAGCGTACAGTCCTGCATTACGTTTTGGACTACGATATAAAGTGCTGATGTTCGCTTTTTTTGTAGTTGCATTTTTTCTTACTTTAGGCTCAATTGGTGGAGGGATTATTCGGACTTCGTTTTTTCCGCGGGTGGCCAGTGATCGAGTTTCTGTTGATTTGTTAATGCCTAATGGAACTAATGAAAAGGTAACAGATTCTATAATCTCATTAATTGAAGAGAAATCTATCATAGTAAACCAAGAGCTTACTGATAAGTACTTGAAAGGTACTGGCAAAAAGCTGTTTGAAAATACCATCAAAAGAATTGGTCCGGGTAGTGCAGCGGCTTCGTTAGACATAAATCTTTTACCGGGTGAAGAGCGGCCTGATATTATCAGTTCTGATATGGTAACCAATAGACTTCAAGAATTGATGGGGCCAGTGATTGGTGTAGAAAGCCTTATTTACGGTACTGGAGGAAATTTTGGAGGCAGTCCGGTATCAGTTTCTCTTTTAGGAAATAATATTACAGAACTTAAAGCTGCAAAAAAGGAGCTTAAGGGAATATTAGAGAATAATGCGCTACTTAAAGATGTAGCGGATAATGATCCAGCAGGTATTAAAGAGATAAGACTTGAACTTAAAGAAAATGCCTATTTATTAGGGCTAGACCTTCGTACGGTAATGAACCAAGTAAGAGCAGGATTTTTTGGTTCTCAAGCGCAACGTTTTCAGAGAGGTCAGGATGAAATTAAAGTATGGGTAAGATATGATAGAGAAAACCGTTCGTCCATTACCGATTTGGATGAAATGCGTATTGTAACCCCAGACGGAAACAAAGTTCCTTTTAAGGAGATAGCGAGTTATATAATCGAAAGAGGAGATGTTGCTATAAACCACCTGGAAGGGCAACGTGAAATTCAAGTTTCGTCTGATATTAAAGATGAGAAAACTACAAGTGCCACAGATATCATGAGTGAAATTCGCACAGTGATAATGCCTGAAATTCAATCTAAATATCCTACGGTTACCGCGTCATATGAGGGTCAAAACAGAGAGGCCGCTAAAATGAGTAGTTCTATAAAGGTGGTTGGATTAACCGTGTTATTGTTGATTTACATTACCATCGCGTTTACATTCCGAAGTTTCAGTCAGCCATTGTTACTTATTTTGTTGGTGCCGTTTAGTTTAACGGCGGTAGCTTGGGGTCACTGGATTCATGGTTTCCCGGTTAATATTCTATCTATGTTGGGTATCATTGCCCTAATAGGTATTATGGTGAATGATGGTCTAGTTCTCATTAGTAAGTTTAATGGAAACCTACGTGACGGAATGAAATTTGATGATGCTATTTTTGAGGCAGGTCGTTCTCGTTTTAGAGCTATATTTTTGACCTCTATAACCACTATTGCAGGTTTAGCTCCGCTATTATTAGAAAGAAGTAGACAAGCACAGTTTTTAAAACCAATGGCAATTTCCATTGCGTATGGAATTGCCTTTGCAACAATTTTAACCTTGTTGTTGTTGCCTATATTCTTGGCATTTAGTAATAGGATAAAAGTGACTACTAAATGGTTAAAAACAGGTGATAATATTACCAAGGAAGAAGTAGAACGTGCCATAAAGGAACAAAAGGAAGAGGAAGAAATGATAGAGCAACCTAAGCCGTTGTTAAATGGTGCTTCCCAAGATGTAGTAAGAGGTTCAGAAATAGCGGGTAATACATCATCCCACACCAATCTTAAGAAACCAGAATAGGAATGATTAAACAATTTATAGCCGCCTTTATTTTTCTTTTTCTTACTGTAGGGATTTCGGCGCAAGAAAAACGTCTTTCAAAAGAGGAAGCAGTTCGTTTGACTTTAGAAAATAACTTTGGGA
The DNA here is from genome assembly GCF_018603515.1 of Zobellia barbeyronii. Classification (GTDB taxonomy): domain Bacteria; phylum Bacteroidota; class Bacteroidia; order Flavobacteriales; family Flavobacteriaceae; genus Zobellia; species Zobellia barbeyronii. Next base: position 207,333 of record NZ_JACATN010000001.1, on the reverse strand, counting down.
TAAAAGTAGCAGGCAATCAAGTGAAAATTGCCGATAATAACCAAGGGGTGCTCAATTCAGGTTATTTACCTAGCCTAACAGGAACGGCCGGCGCCAATTATAGCGAGTTGAACAGTACTACTGCTTACCCAGATCAGTTTAATACGGATGGTTCGCCTAGGCAAGATTTAGAAATTAATCATGCAGAATCACAATCGTTCAATGGAGGGTTAAATCTTAACTATACTTTGTTTGATGGTTTAGGTAGATTGTACAACTACAAAAGACTAAAAGAGCAGTATCAACTTACAGAACTTCAGGCCAGAGAAACCATAGAAAATACCTTGTTGCAATTGTTCAGTATATACTTTGAAGTAGCTAGACTTACGGAGAATGAAAATGTATTTAAAGAGGCACTTGCAATTTCTACGGACCGTATTACTAGAGCTGAATATTCTTTTGAATATGGTCAGAATACCAAGTTAGATATTTTAAATGCACAGGTAGACGTTACTAATGACAGCATTAACTTATTGAATACAAAACAACAACTAGCAAATACCAAACGAGATTTAAATGTGGTAGTAAACCAAAGTCTTAGTGAGAAGTTTCAGGTAGATACCATTGTTCGTTTCGTGCCTAGGTTGCAATTAGATGAACTTATAGGTCAGGCTAAAGAAAATAACGTAACCATACTTCAGACAGAGCGTAATTTGGCTATTAATGAATACGATATTAAGGTAAATAGTTCTGGTTATCTGCCAACAATTGGTCTTACGGGGTCTTACGGTTGGAATTTGAATCAAAGTGCACCTAATTCATTCTTGCCAGGGCAGGTTATTCCAGGTAGTAATAGATCTAGTCTAACTTTAGGTTTGGGAGCCAGTCTTACGTGGAATCTTTTTGACGGTGGAAGAACAACCACTCTGGTACGTAATTCTAAAATTGCTTACGAGAATCAAGAACTGGTGCAAGAGCAAGTAGCTATAGAGGTGGATAGGGATATTCTTAATGCTTTGGCGAGCTATGAAAACCTATTGACTATTTACCAGATTCAAGAACAGAACGTACTTACCAATGAGAACAATTTTGAAAGATCAAAAGAGCAGTTTCAGTTGGGGAGAATTACATCCATTGAATTCCGTCAGGCGCAAATAAATCTTTTAAACGCTCAGACCAACAAGAATTTGGCCAAGTACGATGCTAAGCTAGCAGAACTTCAATTATTGCAGCTTACGGGGCAACTTCTGAATGTAGAGTTCTAAGAAAATCAATTTAAAAATTGAATTGAAAGATTATTCTAAATGGAGGATTCTTTGTCTTTTATATAATTTCTTCGTAGTATAGTTTCTGTAAAAATAGAACTATCATATGTCTTATATTGGCGTTGGAATCATCGGAACGGGTTCAATAGTACACACCTATGTAAAAAGTCTTTCTGAGATGGATGGAGTCCGGATTGTTGGGCTCTGTACAAAATCTGCAGATAGGGTAGAGCAGGTTAAAGCGGAATTTGGTTTACCTGTATACAGTTCTTACAATTCCTTTTTATCACTTCCGGAAATAGATTTAGTTTGTGTCTGTAATGAAAGCGGAAAGCATAGTGAAGCCATAAAGGCTGTTGCCATGGCTCACAAGCATGTTTTAAGTGAGAAACCTCTAGAAGTAACTACAGAGAAAATAGATGGCTTAATAGCCTTATGTGATAAACAAAAAGTGCTTTTAGGATGCGTGCTTCAGAATAGGTGTAGTACAGATTATAGAAAGGTAGAAAAAGCTGTGAAATCTGGAAAGCTAGGTAAGTTACTTATGGGTAACGCTAGCATCAATTGGTATAGGTCTGAAGCATATTATGCAAATAGTAATTGGCGGGGTACGATAAAATTAGATGGTGGTGCGGCTTTTATAAATCAAGGTATTCATACTGTAGACCTGTTAATGAATCTTATTGGCCCAGCAGTATCGGTCTTTGCCAATGTGCAAACTAGGGTGCATAAAATAGAAGGGGAGGATGTTGGTGCAGCGTTGGTAAATTATAAAAATGGGGCAATCGGTACGATTACCGCTGGCACAGCATTGTTTCCTGGATATCCAGAACGCGTTGAGGTGTATGGAGAAAAAGGAAGCATCATTATGGAAGGGGGTAAAATTACCTCATGGAACATTAAAGGAGATAAGGCCCCTAAGTTAAACACTGAATCTATAGGAAGCGGAGCAGCCGACCCGACTGCAATAGGGCATCAAAACCATAAAATTGTACTTCAGGATATGGTGGATGCAATTAGAGAAAATAGAAAACCAATGGTAAGTGGGGCAGAAGCAAGGAAGTCCGTTGCCCTAATAAATGCTATTTATAAGTCCTCTAGAAACAAAAAACAGGTTCAGCTTTAAGATGTAATTATGTACGAACATTTTTTTCAATGCCCATATTGCTGGGAAGAAATATCTATGCTAATGGATCCTTCAATCTCAAGTCAAACCTATGTAGAAGATTGCGAGGTATGTTGCAACCCTATTGAGGTAACCCCGCAATTTCAAGATAACGAACTGATAGCTTTTGAAGCTCATGATATAGAGCAGTAAGCTTAATCCATTTCTTTAATTTTTCCTCCAAAGACTTTATCTTTTTCAATACTTCTAGGCTTTCCGTAAATGTAGATGGATCCACCGGCACGTACTTTGGCTACTACTTTGTCTGAGGCGTTCACATCTGCTCTTCCTCCAGCGTTAACCACCACTGTAGTTTCTTTGGTGTCTAGTTGTTTGTTATAAGTTTTACCTCCGGTATTCACCATCACTTCTTGCTGAGTGGCAGAACCGGTAAGGGTCACTTCACCACCGGAAACAGATTTAGTGTAAAGGTCTTTAATGTCTATTTTTAAGTCGATTTTCCCGCCCTCTTGGGTTTTGATTTCTACACGATCACCTTTAACGGTTTCGTTAGATTTTATTTTTGCATTCTCGTTCGAATCAATTAGGGTAAGGTCCTCCGTGTAGTATAAAGTAGCTTTAGCCTCATCTCCGTCTAAGAAATTACCGAATTCCATTTTTATTTTTAAGAGACCATCTTTGTTAGAGATGCTTATTTCATCCTTGTCATCACCAGTAACAACAATTTTGTTTTCATTGCTTTTAACAAGGCTAACAACTATGCGGTCATATACTTTAAGCTCAGTAAATTTATCTAGGTCTTTTGTGTTTTCTTTCTGTGCTAAAACGCTTGCAGAAACGAACAAGGCAAGGGCTATAAATTTAAATTTTTTCATCTTTCAATTTTTGTAGTGTTCATTCAAATATACGCTATTTTAGATGGTTCCACCCAGAGTGTGAATATCTGTGAAGCAATGCTGCTGTTGCTATTGTGGCTTTTTTAAACAAAATATGTAAGTGTTGTTGTGGGGTTGAAAATATGATAGTTTTAAGAAGGTTGAGTCTGCTTATTGTGAATAAAAAAAACTATTTTTAGCAAAAGCATTCTTTAAATGAAAACCCAGTTAACCAAAATCACCTTAGTAGCCTGTATCATTGGTGTAGTATTCCAATCTTGTAAATCTTCGCAATCAGTTACCACTGTAGACAAAACCGTTGTTGAAACAACCGAGGAAAAAGTAACCGACCAAATACCTTTGGAAGCATCTACTGACGCTTCTAACGGCTACACGGAAACTGTTCCTGAAACCGACAATAGTTTTGATATGGTTTTAATACCAGAAGGAACCTTTAAAATGGGGAGCCCTGAAACGGAAGCGAATAGAAAAGCCGATGAAGGTCCGCAGAAAGATGTGGAGTTAGATGCCTTTTATATGGCTAAACACGAATTAACGTGGGACTTGTTTGAGCTTTTCTTTAAACAAAACAAAGAGCTTTTCGTAAAGCTAGATAACGACCGAGTTATAAAAATAGACGCCATTACACGTCCTAGTCCACCGTATGAAGATCCTTCTTATGGAATGGGAAAAGATGGTTTTCCTGCGGTTAGCATGTCTGCATATTCCGCTTTGGTCTATTGTAAATGGTTGAGTACGGTAACAGGAAAGTTTTACCGATTACCTACAGAAGCTGAGTGGGAGTATGCTGCAAAGGCTGGTACGGAGAGTGCTTATAGTTTTGGAGATGATGTTTTCGAAATTGATGAATATGCGGTGTATTATAAAAATTCAGAAAATAAATATGCAAAAGTAGGCTCTAAGAAACCAAACCCTTGGGGATTATATGATATGCACGGTAATGCTGCGGAGTGGACGTTAGACGAGTATAAGGAAGATGCATATGCTACAACGGAAAGCAAAAATCCTTGGGTAACCCCAGCGGTAATTCATCCAAGGTCTTTTAGAGGTGGTTCATGGGATGATGATGCAGATAAATTGCGTTCATCGGCTAGAACGGGATCAAGTTTAAAGCAACAGAAACGTGATCCACAGATTCCAAAGAGCTTTTGGTGGTTTACAGATTCTAATTATGTGGGTTTTAGATTAGTGAGCCCTAAAATTCAGCCTAGTGCAGAAGATCAGAAAAAGTTTTGGCAGAACGTTTTAGATGAGTAGTAAATTGATTTAGTAACGCCAACAGTAGTTGGTCTATTTAGATATGATGAAAAAAATAGTTCTATTAGTACTTTTTGTAGCTGGTTCCATTGTTGGGCATGCCCAAGATGAATATACTCTTTCGGATTCCAGTAAGTTGACCATCAGTGGTACTTCTACTGTTAGTGATTGGGATGTGGTGGCTAATTCGGTATCAGCAACTCTTAAGTATGATGGTGTGGCGCCAAAGCAAATTAATTTGGAAGTAGAAGTCGCAGATATTATGAGTGAAAGAGGAGCTTCGATGGATAAAAAAATGCATGATGCCCTTAAAAAAGAACAGCACCCGAAAGTTACTTTTAAATTAACGGAAGTGAAGAACAAGTCAACTTTGGTTGGTTCGTTAGCTATTGCGGGAGTTGAGAAAATTGTAGAAATTCCTGTAAAAATGGAAGCAAACTCTGAAGGATTAAAAATCTCTGGCAAGAAAAAGATAGTATTAAAGAATTATAACATAGAACCCCCAAGTGCAATGTTCGGTCAGATTATTGTTGGTGATGATGTTACCGTTAATTTTGATTTGGTCTTTTCAAAGAATTAGAATACTCAATTTTTTAAATTATAGTTTCGGTAGGTAGTTGACTTTAACCCCTTTTCTTATGGATGATTACCAAAAAATTAAAAGTCTTGCCGCACAATATGCTACTGAATTTGTAGCCGTTCGTAGATATCTGCATGAAAATCCAGAACTTTCTTTTCAAGAGCATAACACTTGTGCCTACCTCAAGGAACAACTGCTGGCACTTGGAATAACGGATATAGAATCTGTTGCTGAAACCGGACTTTTGGCTACTATTAATGGCAGCCAAAAAGGAAAAACGATTCTTCTTCGCGCAGATATTGATGCGTTACCAATACACGAGCAAAATAACATAGCATACGCTTCCAAAACGGCAGGAGTGATGCATGCCTGTGGGCATGATGCTCACAGTGCTTCTCTATTGCTCTGTGCTAAGATTTTAATAGAATTAAAAGGTGATTTTGCTGGGAGTGTAAAATTGCTGTTTCAACCTGCGGAAGAACTTAGTCCGGGTGGAGCTATTAGCGTCATAAAAGAAAAGCCGTATATCGCTTTAGGAACCATTCCTCATATAGGGCAACATGTGCGTCCAGATATTCCTGTGGGTAAGGTCGGTTTTCGTTCAGGGAAGTTTATGGCCAGTATGGATGAGCTTTTCTTGACCGTAAAAGGGAAAGGTGGTCATGCCGCTATGCCCGAAAAAATTATTGATCCTGTTTTGATTGCTTCCCATATTATTGTTGCCGCTCAGCAATTGGTCAGTCGTATGGCAGATCCAAAAACGCCTTCCGTACTTTCTTTTGGAAAGGTAATCGCCAATGGCGCCATCAATGTTATTCCTGATGAGGTGTCTATTGAAGGAACATTCAGAACTCTGGATGAAGACTGGCGGAAAATTGCTTTAGAAAAACTCAAAAAACTGGTGACTACAATGGCCGAAGCCATGGGAGGCAGTTGTGAACTGAAAATCAATCATGGCTATCCACATTTAAAAAACGACTCGACCTTAACGGAGGATTTAAGAATTCATGCAAAAGATTATTTAGGTGAAGAAAATGTAGAAGAATTGGATCAGTGGATGGCGGCAGAGGATTTTGCTTACTATACACAAAACAATCCGGCTTGTTTTTATATGTTGGGTGTTGGCAATGTGGAAAAAAACATTGCATCTGGTTTACATACACCTACATTCAATATAGATGAATCTGCTCTGGAAATAGGAGGCGGACTAATGGCATGGTTGGCTATTAAGACGCTTTTAGCCTAACTCTGCTCGGTAATTTAGACTTCTTTAATTAATCAGTAACTTTATAGCTATAGGCAAAATGCTTACTCTAGCTATGAAAATAAAAAACTACCTTCTAATTTCCTTTCTTTTGATGGCAGGGTTTGTATTGGCATCAATCTATAAACCTATAGAAACAGCGTATACTTCCACACCTGTCAATGAGCAAGAAAACAGACAAAATACAGATGTTGCATTCCATAAAATGATGGACGTGCTTACGCATCCACGTTGTTTAAACTGCCACCCCAGTGATAATGTGCCCAAGCAGGGAGAAGACAGTCATCCCCATCACTTTGATATTGCAAGGGGGGAAAGTCATAAAGGTTTTGAAGCTACCAAATGTGCTACCTGTCATCAATCTGAAAACAATCCGTATTCCAGTGCTCCGGGATCTCCACATTGGTCTTTAGCACCGCATTCTATGCGATGGCAAGGTTTAGATAGGTTTGAAATCGCAAAATCCATGATGGACACAGAGCGCAACGGTGGCCGTTCCCCAGAGGAAATCAAAAAACACCTAACGGAAGATGATTTAGTGCTTTGGGCTTGGGAGCCGGGCACGAACATAAAAGGAGAGCCGCGTGAACTTCCACCGGTATCCAAAAAAGAATTTATTAGTGCGGTAGAAGCTTGGTTTGAAAGTGGTCATACTATACCATCTAAATAATAGAAAAAATTCAGCTATGAAAATTTCAATGATAGTCAATGGCCAATCGCATGCTATTGAACTTACTGACGAATACACTCCTTTACTTTGGGTTATTCGTGATATACTCGGACTTAAAGGAACTAAGTTTGGTTGTGGCAAAGCAGCTTGTGGGGCTTGTACGCTTCATGTAGACGGAGAAGCAGTCCGTTCGTGTTCCTATCCGGTAAAATTTGCAGAAGGAAAACAAATCACAACTATTGAAGGTTTAGGAAATGCAGAGAATCCGCATCCTGTTCAGCAAGCCTGGATAGAAGAAATAGTGCCTCAATGTGGGTATTGTCAGCCTGGGTTTATGATGGCTACTGCAGCGTTATTAAATAAAATTCCGAACCCAACGGATGAGGACATCGATAATAATATTATAAATGTTTGTAGATGTGGCACATATTATAGAATGCGGAAAGCCATTCATAAGGCTGCGGATAAGCAGAATGCTATTAATGAAATTAACGAACCAACAAAAGCTTAGTAATGGCAGATAATCAATCCTCAGAAAAGAAATTGTCAAGGCGAAAGTTTTTGGTACGTGGTGGTTTGGGAACCATAGGAGTACTTGCTGTTGGTACGTATGTATTGAGAAACCCTATAAGAAGGGCCATTTTGGAAAAAGCCAATGAAATGGATTTGGCATACATGGGAAGCACGGATAATCCTATGTTGTGGTTTGAACTTGGCAAGGATAACGTGGTTATCTTGCATTCACCCAAGATAGAAATGGGGCAGGGCACCTTTACAGGCTTGGCACAAATGGCGGCAGATGAATTGGAGATTTCCATGTCAAATATCAAGGTGGTTCATGCAACAACGGCTACCGGTAATATTGACGGTATGAGTACAGGAGGGAGTACTTCTATTTCTGGCTTGTGGCAACCGCTGCGTGAATTGGCAGCTATTTTTCGTGAAATGATGAAGATAGAAGCTGCGAAAAAATTAGGAGTTTCCGTTGATGACCTTTCTGTAAAGGATGGTGTAGTTTCTGCAAATAGCAAAAGCCTTACCTACGCGGAAATTTCAGAAGGAGTAACGAACTGGACAATTCCAGAAAAGCCCATTTTAAAGGATATTAGTAGTTATAAGTATGTAGGAAAGCCAGTGCCTAGGGTAGATTTAGATGATAAGGTTTACGGCGCTCCCATGTTTGGTTTAGATGCCGAAATGCCTAATATGCTATATGGGGCAGTAGTAAGACCTTCAAAAATAGGAGCCAAGTTTATAAGTGCTACAACGGATAAAGCTGAAAAAATGCCAGGCGTGATCAAAATTGTAAGTGAAGATGATTTTGTTGGGGTTGTGGCGGAGTCGTACATAGAGGCGGAAAATGCCAAACAAGCTATTGAGGTTATTTGGGAAACTCCAGATAATTTACAACAAGATGCCATAGTGTCTATGATGACCGTGGGTAATGGTAAATCTACTATCATTCAAAAAGAAGGAGATGCGCTTGAGGGAGACGATATTGTTCAAATGGAATTTAGAAGTCCTATTGGAGCACATGCACAGATAGAGCCTAATGGCGTTGTGGCTTTCGTAGAGGAATCCAAAGCCACTATTATGATATCTACCCAGGTAATTGGTATAACCCGAAAGGAGGTGTCTTCTAGATTAGGATGGGATGCAGAACAGGTGAATGTAATTCCAACATATTTAGGCGGCGGTTTTGGAAGACGATTGCATACCCCACATGCGGTGCAAGCGGCAGTAATGTCTCAGGCAGTTGGGAAGCCAGTAAAATATATTTTTAGTCGGGAAGAGGAATTTCAACATGATATGTTTCGTCCGCCAACCCATCATATACTTAAAGGCCGTTTAAATGAGCAGGGACTTCTTGATGGTCTTGAACATCATTTTGTTAGTGGCGATGTTGGTAATAACTCCGCATTAGTTCCAAACATAGTGCCGCCCATTGTTGGAGCGGATATTGGCGCCATTAGAGGTGGATTTCTTCAGTATTCTGCTGTGCCTAATCATCGGTCAGTATACTGGCATGTAACATTGCCTTTTGCAACGAGCTGGTGGCGTAGTTTAGGTTTGTTGGCCAATACCTTTGCAATTGAAAGCTTTGTTGATGAGATGGCTTTAAAAGCCGGTAAGGATGCTATTGAATTTCGTTTGGCGCAGGTTAATGATGATGAAGCTGGGAAACGGTTAAAGGAGGTTATGCGTACTGCAGGAGAGAGAGCTGGGTATTCGGAAGAAATTAAAGATGGTAAGGCCATGGGTTTTGCTGCTTCGGTAGATGCGGGAACACCATGTGCACATGTAGTTGAGGTTTCTGTGGAGGATAATAAGATACGAGTGCATAAAGTAACTGTGGTATTAGATCCTGGTTTGGCGGTAAATCCAGACCAAATAAGAGCGCAATGTGAAGGTTGTGTGATTATGGGAATGAGCGCGGTTCTGTTTGAACAAATGAAAGTAGTAGATGGTTCGTTAACACCAACTATTTATGGTCCATATGAAATGGCTTTGATGAAACACGCTCCACGAGAAATTGATGTGGTTTTGTTGCAAGGTAAAGATACACCCGGTGCAGTTGGTGAACCTCCATTAGGGCCAATAGGAGCTGCGATAGCCAACGCCATAAGAAGGTTGACCGGTAAACGCTTACAATCTATGCCGTTAAAATTGACCTGATTTAAAGACATAAAAAAAGGCTTCCAAGAAATTGGAAGCCTTTTAGCTTTAGTGATGGCACTAGGATTCGAACCTAGGACCGCCTGCTTAGAAGGCAGGTGCTCTATCCAGCTGAGCTATGCCACCATTTTTAAAGCGGTGCAAAGATAGTTTATTTTCTTAGAAAAATAACCCTCATAAGTTCAAAAAATATGCTTTTCATGTAAAAAAATAAACCTAGCGAATTTAGAACGCTAGGTTTGAAAGTGTTTGCAGTGTGAAAAAGGTAGATTTTTTTTGCTCTAACTAGGATTATTTAGAATTTTCCAGCTTTGCTTTTAATAGCTTCTGTCTTATAATTTCAAATTCCCTGTTGAGTTCATACTCATCAATAGGTTTTCTGAGAATGTGAAGAGGTTCGGTTTTTTTTGCGTTTTCTAAGGTTGTATAATCAGAATTTCCAGTTATGTATACAAAAGGGGTTTTATACTTTTCTTTAAGTATCATAGCCGTCTCAATACCATTTAGTGCTCCAGAAAGCCCAATATCCAGAAGAACCACATCTGGCATATATTGTTCTATGGTACTCAGGGCATCCTCGCCATTATCAGCAGTTTTAACATGAGTTTTACCTGCATTAGTAATAATGTGTTCTAGGAACATTTGGATAATTAGATTGTCTTCTACTATTAGGACTTTTAGTTTCATAGTATTATGATATCTGTTCAATTTCTTGAAACGTTATTATATAGTGTGTACCATTCTCGGTATTATCTTTTTCTATGTTTCCTTTTAATTGTAGTGTTAGCATGTGAATCAATTTTAGCCCCAAAGACTTGGTATTTCTAAAATCTATTTCATCAGAGAATCCACTCCCATTATCTCCTATGTGCATTAGGAAATTAGGGTATTGTAATTTCTCAAACCTGATTGTAATTAATCCTTTCTCTAAATTTTTAAATCCATATTTTAAAGAATTGGTTATGATTTCATTAATCATAAGACCTAGTGGTACGGAAGTGTCTAAATTTAAATGAAGCTCTTCTGAGTCAACCTTTAAATCAACTTCCTTATCTGCTCCTTTCATGGAAGATATTAGGGTAGAGGCCAATTGCTTTGTGTAATCTGCATAATTTATTTTACTTAAATCTTTAGACCTGTACAGCATTTCATGAATTATAGCCATAGAGTTTATTCGGTATTGGCTATACCTAAAAAGCCCTTTTATTTTATCATCCTTAATAAAACTAGACTGTAAGCTTAAGAGGCTGGATATAACCTGTAAGTTGTTTTTTACTCTATGATGTATTTCTTTTAGTAGCGTATCCCTTTCGCTAAGCCTGTTCTTTATGGTTTTGTTTAAAGAGTTAATATGTTTGTTCTTCTTATAGAGCGTGTAAATAATACTTAAGAATAAGACTATCCCTATGGTAAGAACGCCTGCTGCTAAATAGGTAGATCTTTTGTATTCGGCCAATTGTTGGTGAATAGATAGAATATTGGGTTTTGTATAGATTGTCCAATTTTGATTCCCTTCCAGACTTATTTCTCTTTGATAATAAAAAGCATTGCCAAAACGGTCTTTCTTAGTGAAATCGGTTTTTGTTTTCGAGTAGAGGTTTTCACCCTCGCCACTATAGAAAACTTCGTTTTTAGAATTCAGAAATGTAATGTCTTGGTCTTTAAAACTATCAAGCCAGCTCTTTGCATTTAGATTAAGGCCAACCATGCCATTTAGTTCTTTGTTTAGGTGGATAGGTGTAAAAAAGCGAATGGTAGGTCTATATGGAATTTCTATCGTATCATTTTCAATATTTAGGTCCATGTTAGAAATATAAACATCGCCTTTTTGTAAGGTCAATACTTTTTTGAAATAATCTCTATGGCCTTTATATTGAAATTTAGAAACAACGGAACTGTCCTTATTGTCTACCCTTATAATTTCCATGCCCTTTGAATCAATTAATCTAGCTTGGAAGTAATTGTGGTCTATGTCTAGGAAATGGGATAATTTTTGTTCCGTTAATTTAAGTGGCGTACTGGTGTGTAAATCCAGTTCTATTAAGTCTCCTAAAAATGCTACATTTCTCTTGCTTATTTTGTAGAGTTCAAAAAGTTTGGACTCCGCATCTTTAAGCTTATTTTTTGCAGTTATTTCTTCAACAAGGGTAATGTTTTTATGAAATAATTTAATGCGCTGAACGGATAAATTCCATATAATAACACACGTAATCATAAAGAGTATAGTGGCCGTGATTATTAACTTTTTCCCCATGAGGTAAGCAATTGTAATTATTCTATATCTGATGTAGTTTTCGGGGATTTTACATATGTAGATAGACTTGGTAAGTGTAATAGTTACTCTAAATTTAACATAAAAGTATTTGTAAAAATGTTAAAATATGTTAAAATTGTAGTATTAATATTACAAAAATTGATTGTTTTGCCTGTTTTGAAACAATAGCAACATTGCGTACTTATTTGATTATTAGTAAAGTGTGTGTGAAGAGATTGATTATGTCCTAGCAGTGAAATTTAAGATTGCTCGTCGTTGATCAAGATTTCTAGAACAAGAATAGCAGCTTCGGTAATCTTCGTGCCGGGACCAAATACAGCAATAGCCCCACTTTCAAACAAAAAAGGATAGTCTTGTTTGGGAATTACTCCGCCCACTACAACCATAATATCATCACGGCCATACTTCTTCAATTCAGAAATAACTTCGGGTACAAGGGTTTTGTGTCCACCTGCCAAAGAGGATACACCAAGAATGTGCACATCATTCTCCACAGCTTGCTTGGCTACTTCTGCGGGAGTTTGGAAAAGAGGTCCTATATCCACGTCAAAACCTAGATCGGCATAACCTGTTGCTATAACTTTGGCGCCCCGGTCATGTCCGTCTTGACCCATTTTTGCAATTAGAATACGTGGCCGTCTTCCATCTAGCTCAGCAAATTGGTCTGAAAGCCTAGAAGCTTTTTTAAAACTCTCGTCTTCTTTTATTTCTTTTGAATACACACCTGAAATAGATTGAATGTTCGCTTTATATCTGCCAAACACTATTTCCAGAGCACTACTGATTTCTCCTAAAGTAGCTCTGTGTCTAGCGGCATCTACTGCTAAAGCTAATAAATTTTCATCTGAACTAGATGGTTGAGCTGTAGAGTCTTTAGCCATTACCATTTTCTGATGGGCCGCATCCGTTAGTTTTTTAAGTGCGTCTGCTACTTTTTCTGAGTCCCGACTTTGTTTTATGCTGTTTAAACGCTCCAATTGTTTTTTGCGCACCGCATTATTATCTACTTCTAAAATTTGAAGGCCATCATCATCTTCCGTCTGATATTTGTTAACTCCAACAATGGTATCTTGACAACTATCTATTCTAGCTTGTTTTTTTGCAGCTGTTTCTTCAATTCGCAATTTGGGTATACCAGCTTCTATTGCTTTGGTCATACCTCCCATTTCCTCAACTTCTTCAATAAGTTCCCAAGCTTTATGGGTAAGGTCTTCTGTTAGTTTCTCCACATAAAAACTACCTGCCCAAGGGTCTACCGTTTTGGTGATTTTTGTTTCTTCTTTGAGGAATAATTGCGTGTTTCTGGCTATCCGTGCAGAAAAGTCTGTAGGTAGCGCAATTGCCTCATCTAGTGCATTGGTATGTAGACTTTGGGTGCCGCCCAATACGGCAGATAGCCCTTCTATTGTGGTACGAGCCACATTATTGAAAGGGTCTTGAGCAGTAAGACTCCAGCCACTGGTTTGGCAGTGCGTCCGAAGCGACATGGATTTATTGTTCTTCGGGTTAAATTGCTTTACCAACTTCGCCCATAAAATACGGCCTGCCCGTAGCTTTGCAATTTCGGTAAAATGATTCATTCCAATACCCCAAAAGAAAGAAAGTCTGGGAGCAAAACTATCAATATCAAGTCCGGCTTTTAAACCAGTTCTAATATATTCAAGTCCGTCTGCCAGGGTGTACGCCAATTCCAGTTCTGCCGTAGCACCTGCCTCATGCATATGATAACCAGATATACTTATACTGTTAAATTTAGGCATGTGTTCACTAGTGTATCTAAAAATATCGGAAATGATATCCATGGAAGGCGCAGGAGGGTAAATATAGGTGTTGCGCACCATAAACTCTTTTAGAATATCATTCTGAATGGTTCCTGTCAATTCTTTAAGCGATACGCCCTGTTCTTCGGCTGCAACAATATAAAATGCCATAATAGGGAGCACTGCTCCGTTCATGGTCATAGAAACGGACATTTTATCCAACGGAATTCCATCAAACAAAATTTTCATATCCTCCACAGAATCTATAGCCACGCCGGCCTTACCTACATCACCAACAACGCGTTCGTGGTCACTATCATAACCACGGTGTGTTGGTAGGTCAAAAGCAATGGAGAGACCTTTTTGGCCTCCTTTTAAGTTTCTTCGGTAAAAAGCATTACTCTCTTCAGCAGTAGAAAATCCTGCATATTGGCGTATGGTCCATGGGCGCTGCACATACATAGTGCTGTAAGGCCCACGTAAAAACGGAGGTATCCCAGCAGCAAAATTCAGGTGTTCTAAATCCGTCTTATCTTGTTCGGCAATTGATTTATCTGCCGTTTTCTCAAAGGAAATATGTTGAATGTCTTTTCTCATGTAAATCTCTTTCTTGCCACTGCATGGGTTTATTTCCCTTGCCAACCTTCACTTTTCAATCGTTCTTTTTCCAACGTCTCTGTTAGTCGTCTTTCTAGAATGGGCTCGATCAATGTTTTCTCTTTTCGCTGGTTCAGAAAAGGGAATACTTCAAGCTGGTCTTTCATGATATCCTTTTCACTAGTATAGGCATTGGAGCCTACAAGAATTTCTTGAGAAGAGTTAAACTTATCTTGCTCTTTTTGGGCACTTTCCTTTAGTTTTTTATGAGCAGTGTGGTATTTTAATTGTTTTAGAAAGCCGCCATTGGCTTCAATATCTTTAAATAGAAGCAACCCTTTTTCCGCAAGTTGGTCCGTAATATTTTCAATATAATAAGCGCCTTCTGCAGGATTTTGCAGTTCGTCAAAATAACTCTCCTCTTTTAGTAAAACCAGTTGGTTTCTGGCAATACGTTCCGCAAACTCGTTATTTTTATGATAGATAAAATCATATTTGAGGTTGCAAACGCTATTCGCTCCGCCCAATATGGCCGCCATACATTCCGTAGTAGTACGGATCATGTTCATGTTGTAATCGTAAAGTGTCTTGTTTCGTTTGGAAGGCATTGCCTCTATATGGCAATCCGAAACAATTCCGTATTCCGCCGAAAGTAATTTCCAAAGTCTACGCAGTGCCCTGATTTTTGCGATTTCAAAGAAATAATTACTGCCTACAGCTATTTTGAAGGTAATAGTATCTATACTGGACCCAAAGTGATTTAGATATTCATTGGCGTGGGCTAGGGCATAGGCCAGTTGCTGAACCATAGTGCCACCGGCATTCTGATAAAGTGCGGCATTTATGCTAATGATATTCTTTGGTCTTTGAGTAGTTGGTGTTTGTAAAAGGGTATACAGATTTTGAAGATCCTGCCCCATGTTAATAAACCAATTTCCCTTGGATGCCAGTTGACCAATGGGGTCTATGTGAAAGGAAATATGTTCTTTTTCAATTTGAGTGGAGTTCGCAAATTTTTCTAAATCATCAGTCAATAGGCTTTCAAACTGACAGTGAATAGTAATAGTAGTATAATCAATGTTTTCTAAAAGCGACTTGAAATCAATGTTTACTGAAGGCAATGTAAAAAGAATACTTTCCGCGCCTCCTTTAATAGCGTTCAGAGCACTTTTGTTGGCCAAAGTAATATCTTTAACTACAATGTGCTGTGTAATTTTCCAAGGTGCTAGGACTTCTAAATGGGTAGCGGTGTTTGTTTGAATATCATCTGTATGATAAAAGGGTTTCACCTTAATACCTTCTGGGGATTCCCAAACCAATTTTTGATTGTAATCCGCACCTTTAAGTTCGTATTGAATGTTTTGCTTCCACTCTTTTGCGGAAACCTTTTTAAAATCGTCGAACAGTTTTTGTTTCATGCCAATGGAATAATCCTAATGTTCATGAAAAGTACGATTTTCAGAGGTACTTTAAAAGTATTTCCTGTTTGGTGTTAAGTTTGGATAAGGAGAGATGAACTTATTGTAAAATAGGATTAAGGCACTTTTTAATAAAGGCTTAAATGCGAAATTTTTAAGAATATTTATATTAAAATAAGTTGGGCTTCTAATTAATTTGCTCCCAAGTAAAGCCACTACTCTGTAACCAAACTATTCTTTCGTCTGCAGGTATGGTAAAACTTTGAACATGATTTGAATCATAATAACTAAAAGGTACCGTTACTTCAAACACGCCCAATTTTTTAATAACATACATTACACCTTCTGAATCTGCAGGAGATGGCAGGAAAATTTCGGTATCTCCATTTATTAATAAAGTATGGTGGTTTTCCGATGGACCAATAGTTCCTGAAAGAAATGTAATTGGTGTAGAAATACTACCTGAAACAGATAATCTCGCATTTGTTTTGTTAGTTCCGACCCCCAATTGTTCCTTAGTATCATCCCAGTATAATCTATTATTTTTCTCTGCCGGGGTACCATCATTAGCTGCAAAAAAGATACTACCCGGCTCACCTAGCAATAGCTGGTTACCGCCTTCATCCACACCGTCGAAAAAAATAAGTGTTTCTTGACCATCTTCATTGAAGTAGGTGTATGTGCCGTTTTCATTTCTTACGATTGTAGTTATAGTCTCATCACCCGTGCCTCCCTCTCCTCCGGGGGTAGTGGCGCACATGTTATTCCATTCGATTCCATTGTAGTAAAAGACACAATCTTCATCTATATTGTAGACCAAAGCTCCATTTAGAGGGGTAAGGTTTAGCATTTCAGTATCTGTAACCCTAGAGAGGACCAAGACCTTGCTCGTACTTTCTAGCTCTAGCAGTGAAGTTGGATCTATTGTAGTAGGGTTATCTCCAATTTTCACTTGGCCGTAACTGTAATAACAAGAAGTTATTAGAGAGAATAGTAGTAATTTCTTAAATATAAAGGACATAGTGGGAGAACTTTAATGTATTAAAGGTTCAATTGTTTTGAAAATTAAGATGTTAAACCTAGAGTATTGCAATAAATCGTTAATCACCTATATTATATCGCTCAATGTCTTAAAAAGTAATGGAATAATAAGAATTTTACTTTTTTAACGAGAAAGCAATTATTTTTATCTCAAATAAACCTTTCAACGTAATATGTTATTAGTACTAGAAAATATAATATAATATTTTATAACTTTAGCTCAGATAGTAATCGTCCACTACATTATTTTTGGTACCATATTTGATAGTAAATGTGTCGTGTAAAGGAAAACTACAACTGTAAAATTATAAACCATAAATACGTATTAAAACACCTTCTGAGATGTTGAAAAATAAAATATTTAGAGGTAAGAATATTAATTTAATATTTTTCTTACCAATATTTTTTTTGATTGTAAATTGTAGTAAAGAAGATACACCGCCTCCTACGCCTACAGGTCAGAGTAAACAGTATACTATTTTTAATACAAATCTGTCAGACTTAATTGGTACTGTAGATTTTATAGAAAACACTAATGGTTCTACGACCATCTATTTGAAATTGAATAATAGTACAAAAGGTAATAATAACCCAGTTAGATTAAGAAGAAAAACTGCCAATATTGGAGGAGGAATAGCTGTTGATTTACAAAGTGTAAATGGAGAAAATGGCACAAGCAATACCACTTTGACTAAGTTGGAAAATGGTGAAAGCATTAGCTATGAGCAGTTAGCGGAGTTCAATGGGTATATTGCCATTGAAGGTGAAAACGAAAATGAGGGAGCATTACTTGCTTATACGGATCTTGGGCCTAATGAATTAACTGGGGAGAAAGTAACATACAACCTTTACTCTCCAGATGGAGTATTCAATGGTCTAGCTACTTTGGAAGAACGTAAAAAAGGGACTGCAGCCTTAATGATCGGTCTTCTAGAAATTGATAATGAAAGTGAATTGCTGTGTACATTAAATATTCTTCAAGAAAATAGTGAAGAGGAATATGTACATCAACTATCCTCCATTACAAGTGAATCAAATGGATTTAGTTTTAATGAATTAACTGAGATTAACGGTGTAGCTACTACGTATGAAGAGATTTTGGAGATTAATGGCTATATTGAAGTAGGCGACCCAAATAATACAATCTCTTTTAAAGCAAAAGGAGGAATAGGGTCTAATACAGATTAAGAGGTAAACTCCTTTGGTAACCTGATTTTATTTACTACCAATTTCATCAAACATTTAAGAAAGGTTTAGTAGGTAAATTTTAATTTTCATAATATTTTTTAGTAAAAATATCTATTCTTCTTTCCCATGTACTATTCATGGCATGGGTATAAGCGTTGAGAGCTTTTTCTTTTCTTAACTTAGGATTGGATTGGAATTCTAATATTGCTTTAGCAATATCTTTTGCTGTACCATCTCCTTCGGAAGGGTCTATTTTAATGGCACAACTTTCTGGGACTAAGTTTCGGACACCACTAATGTTTAAAACTATTAACGGTAGACTGTAAGCCATGGCTTCCATGACCTGAATTCCTAAAGTATCTCTTAAAGAGCAGAAAAGCATAATGTCTGCCTTTCTATATTGTTCAGCTACTTGTTCAAAAGGGATTTGACCTAAAACTTCTATTTTGGAGGAATCTATGCCATATTGTTTTTTCCATTCATCTAGATACGCATCTGTCTCTCCACCTCCTACAATAGTTAGCTTATAAGGAGTGTCTTTTGGTAAAAATGAAAGCGCATGTAAAGAAAGGTTTAGTCCTTTTCTAGGTAAAAGTCTACCAATCCAAATAATGTTAAGAACCTTGTGGTCAGGTTTTTCAATAAACTGTAATGTGTTATACTTTTTAGGTATGGCATATATTTCAGTTAAACGACTCTTATTTTGATCTAACAATTTAGAGCTATCTAGAAGCTCTTTTGTTTCATGGTTGGTTGTAATTACGTAAGATGCTTTTTTAAGAGTAGCTCTTAGGCTATTACTGTATTTAACTAGAATTTTTGATACAAAACCCCTTATAACCTCAATCCGCCAGGCTTTTCCAAAATATGATTTGAATATGGGTAATGCCATTTGTCCCCCTCCAACCGGTCCGAATATAATTTTACAGTTATTTAACTTGTAAAGACATGTGCCTTGTTGAAAACTACCGTAAGTGACATGGTGCGCAATGTCAAAATTATATTTTAGATGAAGTTTTTTAGCCAGGTTTGCTGCTTTTTTCTTCCACAAGTAATAATGTAAGTAAATAGACTTCCCTGAAGGGTCAAATAATAATTTATCTAAGCCCATACCTAATTCTACGAATTCGAAATGTAGATTTGGAAGGTTTAATTTATGGTATTCTTTTTCAATTTTTTCTTTATCATCAAAATTGGTCATGCAATAAACAGTATACCCTTTTTCAGCCAGACCTATAGCCCAGTTCCATCCACGACCTTCCTCCGATCCTTTGGATGGTGAACAGGCGTAAGCGCTAAGAAGTATTTTTTTTGTCATAATTGTTTCTACAAAAGGTTGGGGCAAAGAGTTTATAAACAGCTCTTTAATTAATTCTTGAAAAGGGGTGTTTCCCTTTTATGTTTTAATTATATTTTCCTCAACTATTCAGGATTTATACAGTTCTTCTATTTTCGTTTTGTTGATTTCTTCGAATTGGTTAGAATATTGTATTTGATTTACGTTTTCTAAGAGCTGTTGGGCTTTTTGATGGGTTAAAAAATCATCAATTGTGTTCTCTATACATTCTTGTGTACCATCTTTCGCAATAATACCAGTTTCATTATGGAGTGTATATTCAGGAAGTCCGCCGGTGTTTGTAACTAAAACCGGGCACCCCAAGGCATATGCGGTCATAATCACGCCACTTTGAGTTGCATCTTTGTAGGGGCAGACTACTAATTTAGAATTACTTATGATCGTGGCCATTTCTACATTACTTAAGAACTTATTTTCAATTGTAACATTTTTACTTTTTACATTTAGAAAATCAGGATTATATCCATTTATACTCTTACCTCCAATATAGAATTTTACATCAGGGTGTTTTAAAATAAGCCCATCAAAGGCGCCAACAAATAATTCTATTCCTTTATAAGGCGATATACGACCTACAAAGCTTATATAATCTTTAGAATTGCTTTTACCGGTTGGCAAAAATGATTTGTATATCGTGTAAGGCATAAGCCTAGAGACTATTACTTTCTTACTCTTTCGTAATTGTGGTTTCAAAATTTTTTCACTGAATTCGCTAAAGACCACAAATTTATCAATGAGATTAAACCAAACCTTTCGATACAGTTCTCGTTGCCATTCAAATTCTCCGGTATGGGTTAATGGATCATGAATATTAGCAATCATTTTTTTTCTACGAAAAAAGAAGAAGGGTAAATTGAATAATGTACGACTGGAAAAATCATCCAAATGAATAAAATCTGGCTGTATTTTGGAAATGTGTTTTTCTAACTCCTTAGAAACAGCTCTGGTTTTCCAAAGTTTTTTTGTTGGGTAAACAACAAAATTTACCGATATACAATTTTCAAAATATGGCGAGAGATATTCTAATTTCCATTCTTCAACAACCTTTTCAAAGGATGTTAGCGCAGGAAACTTATTAAGGTCAGTGTCAATATTAAGAATATTTGCCTTAAGCTGGTTAGGCGAGAGTTCTATAAGAACATGCGTTTTATATCCTTCGGCAGCTAATAAGCGAATGTATTCAATTGCAGCATCTAAAAAATAGACTTGGGTACAAAAGACAATAGTTTTTAAATTTTCTTTTTGTTTCATCTCTATTCTTTAACTTTTAGACTTAAATCCCATTTTTTTTGGTATAAAAATAACATCACCATAGCAGCCACTATAACCCATAATCCAATAAATAGTAAGTATGGGGAAATAATTTTGGACAAGAATATATATGTTAGGACTATACTAGCAGTTCCTATAATAAATAAGAGAATATGAGAAAGTGATGTAAGTTTATTTTTTAGAAGTACGATATCTTGGGAAAGATGGAATACGGCAAAAGAAATAAAGATTGAATAATTAACCACAGAGAGGGACGACCAAAAAGAAAGCCCAACTAAACAGAGTGTAGTGTTTATTAGAATACTATTTATGTTGAACCACATATCTAGTTTTTCCAGTTTTAGAGCTATTAAAATATTAGCTTGAACTAAGGAGGTTGGGAAAACCAGCATGGTCAGAAACATTTCTTTGGTGAAAATTGCAGAATCTGCATATTTTTCTCCAAAAATTAATGGTAAAATCTCGTCAGCAAATGAATATGTGAACGTAAAAGCACCCAAACCATAAATTGTACAGAACAAGAAAACTTTATGATAAAGTGATTTGAGTCCCTCTGTATCTTGGTTTTTTGAATATTCTACAAATTTTGGCAACAGGGTTGAACTTAATACTACAGGTATAAGTTGTGCTAACGAGAAAATCTTAAAAGAGTTTTCATAATGTGCCACAGCAGATAATGGTAGCATTTTAGAAATAATTAATGTAGCAGATTTCCAGTAGACTACATAGGCACTTCCTATAATTGCGAAAGGCCAATATTTAGACAGAATATTTTTGATAAAATCTAGAGGCAGTTTAACTTTCCAAAAGCCCATAAGATTTATACCATCTGCAGATCCTATCTTCAAAAATAGATTCAGTGTTATAAATCTAGTTATAACAAGTAGTATTGTAAGAATAACAATGTTAAAAGGGTAGATGAACAAAATACACGCAATCCCAAATTTAGCAAAGGCCTCAATAGATAAGACGGTAACTGTTTTCTTTTGAGCAAATTGAGCAATGTTAATATTTTTGATAGAGTAAATAATATTATCAAAAATTATGTTTATCGCGAAAAGTATGGATAGCTTTTGGACAGTCGGGTTTTCATAAAGGACCAAAGCAAGGATTATATTGACTATTAAAAAGAATAGACCAAAATAGGTTTGCATTTTTAAAAACTTAGCGGCAAGCTCACTTTTGTTTTCAACATTTACAATTTCTCTAATGAACCAGTGCCCTAGACCCATGGCAGAAAACGCCACAATCATTTGATAGAGACTGTTTGCTATTAAATATTCTGAAAAATCCTCTACAGAATAATGACGCGCAATAAGAACATAAAATAGACTTAAAAGAATATTTTGCGTAAGACTGCCAGCTACACCCCAAAAACTATTTTTAAAAATTTTTGAACGAAACTTAGGACTAATTTTATTTAGAATTTTTTGCATGTACTTATGGTGAAATTCTACTTAATGCTTTAAAAACTCCGAAAAGTCTTTATTCATCTGTTCTGTTATTTTTTGTCGAGAAAAGTTTTTTCCTAGTAATTCGTTGTTTTTTGCCATTTGTTCCCGTAAATCAGGGTTTTCATATAATTTATTGAGAGCCTTGGTTACGCTTTTTGAATTTTGCCCATCTACCCATAAACAATTATCGGGCTCTTTTAGATGATCAATTGCTGCTCTAGTCTTTGTCGTGATTACTGGTAAACCACATGCAACCGATTTAAAAAGAGCCATAGGAAAGCCTTCGTCAAAATAAGTAGGAAATACTAAGGCATCAGTGTTAGCATAAAAGTGATCACATTCCTCTTCTGGTAAAAAACCAGTAAGATGTACATGATTTTCTATCTGTAATTCCTTTATTTCGTTTTTAAAAGCATCATACTCTTCTCCATCACCTGCAAAGATGAAAACACATTCATCCTTATGAATAAACTTTGGAATAGCTCTGATGATACTGAGAATTCCTTTTTCGGCAATCATACGTCCAGCAAAGAAAAATTTAAATCGTTTATCATTTAAACCATGACTTTCTAAAAAGGCAGTTGATTTTGTAGACCGTTTTGAGTCTATAATATTACCTGTAACGTAAGCTTTTTTGCCAAAAGTAGGAGCATGGTGAATAATGTTATTTTTTTCTTCATGAGATAAGAAAAACCATAGACTTACTTGGTGAGTTAAGTATGGTATTACGATACTATCAAAGAAAAATGATTTTTTAGTCAGTATAGAAAGATCGGATCCATGAGTTTTGATGGCGACATGTAATTTTCTCCAATAAAATAATCTGATTAGTACTATAGTAATAAAATCCCTTGTTGTTCCAACTGGCTCAAACCTAGAGTTTAGGTAAAGTAAATCTGGTTTCATCTTCCGTAATCGTTTTATAATAGCAAACGCATTACTTATTACACCAAGTAGCTTATCAATTTTACCTCCGTGTGGTTTGTTTCGGGTATAGATAATTGTTTCACATTCATTACCAAGATCTTTTAAACCTTCAACCTCATCCATGGCTAGGTTGATATGGTTCTTTGGAGGAATGCCAATTAATATTTTTGTTGCCATCTTAGTATTCTTTCATAATTACAAGCTACTGGGAAATTGCCCAATGGCTATTATTTAGTTTGATTTAGATTTCCTAAATCTGCCTGATGTTCTTATTAATGTTGATGCCTGAATTAGATAATGACCTGTTCAGGTCTATCTTGAAAACAGAGCTTATTTCAATTTCATTCAGGATTTGTTTACTACTCTTCCTGGGTTTCCTACAATCGTGCAATTATCGGGTACGTCTCGTATAACCACACTTCCACTAGCTATTTGTACATTATTACCTATGCGAATAGGTCCAAGTATACAGACATTGCTGCCAATGTGTACATTGTTTCCAATAATTGGAGATCCGCTATGATTGGTTTTGTCAAACTCTTTTCCTCCTATGGTTGTACTTTGTCGTATTGAACAATTATCTCCTATTACCGTGCTTGGGCTAATTACCAAAGCTTGACCATGATGCACAGCAAGTTTTTTTCCAATACGTGTACGCCAAGGTATTTCTACACCTAAAACCCACTCTATCGTAAACCTGTAAAACAGCAAGTAGGGAAGTCCTAGAAAAAATAGAATCTTATTTTTTGTACAAAGACTAGCAAGCCTGTACATTACCATAATAAGTTTTCCCTTCTGTTCATTTAATTTCCAGTCTTGAAAAATGGATTTCATTCTTTTAGTTATATCGTTAAAACTCTAAGCTGTATTTTATATTTATTGATTTTTTAATTTCCCTTTCACCAAGTCAACAACTTTATCTGAAAACAGTGTAGCACCATCATCGTTTAAGTGCGAGATATCGTCAAAAAGATATGGAGCTTTCAAGAAGTCCGTATTTCTAGTAAAATCAAAAAATGGTACTTTTTCCTCATCACATAATTTTTTGCAAAGAGCAATAGAATAATCACTTTCGTAATTGTAAAAAATAGGCGAGACTACAACAATCATTGGAATTTTGTTCTGTTTACACAAATCCAAAAACTCTTTGAATACAGTAATTTTGTTTTCATCAGCCTCATAAGGTTTAACAGTGTCATGAAGAGCTATGGGATCTTTCCATTCTCCAAATAACGGCACGTAACCTTTATTAGCTTTAGTTCGCATTCCCTCAATATTTACATTTCCAATTACAATATTCCCTATGGTAGAATTGTATGGGTAGATGCCTGATACATTCTTAAAGGGTTCGTAAGGGCTTCTTAAATCAACAATGTTCCTTATTTCCGGGTGGTGTTTATAATAGGGGAGTAAAGATGAGAGACGGTCGTAATCACCTTCGTCATAGGAAAATTTTCCGGCAAAATCATATAATATTAGCTTTGGCTTATAACGTTTCAGTACGGAACGAAGAATGGCTGTTTGATAGAAAATAAAATTACCGTCTCTACCGGTGTTATAGAAAGTACTGTTCAGTTTTTTTTCAAAAACATCTGTTTTGTAATGGTGGTTAGCGCGTGAAGAACCGAATACTAGAATATCTTCATTCGTGTGCTCAATACTATAAGTAGTACGATGTTGAAAACCAGAAGTTTGCTTGAAATAAAAGTACTCTAGTCCTTTACCTATACCAAAGTCTAGTATGAAGACAATGATAAGACCAATAATACAATGAAGAACAAATTTTTTCATACGATTAAAACTGAAAATAGATAAACTGTCCTCCGTCGAAAACTCCGAGAAGAAGAATTATTACAATTATTATAGAATATGATAAATAACGAATAGTACGCACTTTGCTTGTAAAGAATAAATTTCCGTCAGGATAAAATTCATCATAAGCATCTTTTAGCATCAATACAATTATAGCAAACAGGCTATATGCAAAGGAGCTTTTTTCTCCAATAAAAAGACCCCCTGGTGCCGTTACCATACGTTCAATTACGGTTATGGCATCTGACAAGCTATTGGCTCTGAAGAAAATCCAAGAAAAAGAAATAAGAATAAAAGTGAGCAATAGGTTCCCAATGTAAACCAGATTAAAACGGCTTCCCTCTTTTTTTCTTTTAGGAGAAATACCCAATATTTTAAAGATAACCTGGTAAAGCCCGTTTAGACCACCCCAGATAACATAGGTCCAATTTGCACCATGCCATAAACCGCTTACCAAGAAAGTAATAAGAATGTTACGATAGTTTTTTGATGTCCCTACGCGATTTCCTCCTAAGGGAATGTAGACATAATCTTTAAACCAGGTAGAGAGCGATATGTGCCACCTAGACCAGAATTCAGCACAGGATTGGGCAAAATAGGGTCGTCTAAAGTTCGTCATCAAATCAAAGCCCATTATTTTTGCACATCCAATTGCAATGTTACTATATCCCGCAAAATCACAATAAATTTGAAAGGCGAAAAATATAGTAGCAATTATCAGTGTAATCGCACTATGGTACTCAGGTGCTCCATAAACAGAATTCACGTAAATAGCTAAACGGTCTGCAACAACTATTTTCATAAAGTAGCCCCAAATCATAAGTTTTATACCTTGGACTGCTTGTTGGTAGTTAAATATTTTGGTCTCCTTAAACTGAGGTAATAAGTTCACCGCCCTTTCAATAGGACCGGCTACTAATTGAGGGAAAAACGAAACGAATAGCGCATATATACCAAAGTGTTTTTCACTTTTAATATCTCCTCTGTAAACATCTATGGTGTATCCTACTGCCTGAAATGTATAGAATGAAATACCTACAGGTAATAAAAGGTCAAAGTTTGGTAAGGTCATGCGAATCCCCCAATCATTCAATAATCCAAAAATGGAGTCGTTAAAAAAATTGTAGTATTTGAATAGAAATAAAATACCCAAATTAATAATTAGGCTTGCTGTTAAGTACGCTTTTTTTCTGCTTTGAACCGGTGTACTATCAATTTTTAAAGCACATAAATAAGTTACTAGTGTAGAAGTAAAAATCAGAATGGCATATATAGGTTGCCAATTCATATAGAAATAATAACTAGCCACTAACAAAAATACCCAACGATATTTTGGAGTGATTAAATAGTAGAGAATAGCTACTATAGGAAAGAATAATAAAAATTCAAAAGAATTAAAAAGCATAACAAGTTAATTTGTTCTCAATTTGTGTTTAAAGGAATAGGATGAGCTTTAAGTAGTCTATTCTGTTTTAATATTTTTGGTCAAGTAGTTCATCAAATACCTTATCCATCTCCATACAAACTGATTCTTTAGAGTATTTATTTCCGAGTTGTTTATTGTTTTTTTGCATTTGAATTCTAAGATTCTGGTTGTTATACATTGAATTAAGAGCCTCAGCTACTGAAAGTTCGGAAGTGCCATCTACCCATAGACAATTATCCGGTTCTGTCAGTTGGTCTTTAGCTGCTCTAATTTGCGTTGTAATTACGGGTAAACCACATGCTATGGACTTAAATAATACCATAGAAAAACCTTCGTCAAGAGAAGGAAATACCAATGCATCGCAATTGGCAAAGAAGTGATCGCATTCTATTTCTTCGATGAAGCCTGTAAAATCTAAATACTTTTCAATTTTAAGTTCTTTAGAGAGTGTTTTTAAGCTTTCTAACTCATCTCCATTACCAACCATTATAAATTTACAATTATCTCTCCCTTCAAAATGGGGTATAGCTTTCAGGATGCTGAAAACACCTTTATCTTTAACCATTCTTCCCACGAAAAGAAAGTTGAATTTAGTATCGTCTAAATTATGCGACTTTTTGAATTCATCAGACAAGGTTGAACGTTGAGAATCAATAATATTAGCGGTAACAAAGACCTTGCCTTTTAGTTTAGGAAAGTACTTCAGTAAATTTTGTTTCTCATCTTGGGAGAGCATCAAGTATGCATCTACTTGAGCAGAAATAAACGGGGCTATTATGTTTTTATAAATGAAAGGGTAACCCTCCATAAAGCTTGTATCCGATCCGTGCGATTTAATTACTACTTTTAATTTATGCCAATAAAGCATACGAAATAACAGTAGTGAAATAAAGTCCCTAACAATACCCAAAGAATTAACTCTAGAGTTCAGATATAGTACATCTGGTTTAACTTTATATAACTTCTTTACAACATTCACGGCATTTCTTAAAACGCCATAAATACGGTCAAGAGTGGTAGCGTTCCATTTATTTCTGGTATAAATAACGGTTTCGCAGTGGTTCCCTATTTTTTGGAGGCCATCAAATTCATCCATGGCAAGAATGACATGTTCTTTTGGCGGAACTCCTATTAGAATTCTTTTTTTCATGGTAACTCAAACTTTTGTTTTGGCTTGGTAAATATGGTATGTTGGGTAGGGGGTATAATTAAAACTATGGTAAAAATTGCGACCATCAATAATAATCTATAATCTAAAAAAGAATAGACTGTATTAAAAGCAACAATCCATGATATTAGTGCTGCCATCATAAAACCTTTATATCTTGGTAGTTTACTTAATAAAGCTAAGTATACGTTTCGTAAAAAAGGAATTAGCAATAAGAGTATAAAGATTATAAAAACTATATAGCCCTGTTCAACCAATATTTTAAGGTAGCCGTTCTCTGGCTGTGTAAAATATATTAAATCACCACCAGATTCTATTTGTAAGTATAGTTCCTGATGATATTTCATTAGATAACTTTCAAAATTTCCAAAACCAATTCCAAATATGGGATACTCTTTAATTATACCAAAAGTTTCTGTCCATATAGACTGTCTAAAAGATAGGTCATCTCCCAAATTCTCTGCTCTCCCAAATATTCCTGAATCTGGCTTGTAGAGAAAAAAGACAAATGCACCAAAAAGTAAAGATAAAGTCGTGTATATTTTAACTCTTACACTAGATATGGAAACTAAAAATATGCAACCAAAAGCAAACCCTCCAAGAGCAGACCTACTACCGGCTAGTATAATAGCCAATATGCTTAAGGCAAAACCAAAATAGTTTAAATAATTACTGTATTGGTCTTTGTATTTAGTAGCTATAAGGAAAACAAAACTGCCCAATGCAAGGAACTGCCCGTTGTATTGAGATTCACTAAACATACCAGGGTAACGGATTAGCCCTGTAGATTCACTAAATGTATTTTGCCCTAGTTCCTTATAAAAAGTGAAATTCAATCCAAAAACTATCTGAAGCGTCATAAATCCCAAAATAAAAAATAGCGACGTTTTAAGAGCAGGTAGTACTTTGGTAAAAAGCTTGTCGTTATTCCGCAGGTATAAAAACAGAAAGCGACCAAATA
This sequence comes from Zobellia barbeyronii, assembly GCF_018603515.1. Classification (GTDB taxonomy): domain Bacteria; phylum Bacteroidota; class Bacteroidia; order Flavobacteriales; family Flavobacteriaceae; genus Zobellia; species Zobellia barbeyronii. The sequence continues at coordinate 178,964 of NZ_JACATN010000001.1, read as the reverse complement.
TAAAAATGTTAAATACTGGGTAGAGGAGATAAAGGTCAGTTGTAGGGAATTCAGAACTAATTTTACTCATTAGGGTTACGGCCCAAAAAAGAATAACTAAAGTGGTGTAAAACCAAGTGTTTACTTTTTTGTTAAAGGTCAAAAATTCTTTCAGAAAAATTAAAAGTGCAACCACGGTAACTACATCAAAAGTTTTAACAAAACCATACTCTAATGGAAGAATTTTGGTGTTTATAAAGGGCAAGTTGTAGAAGACAAATAGCACATAAGTCTCTATGGTAGGTTTATTTACAATAAGGTAAATAAACACCAAAATGCTAATTAGTGCTATAATGTATTGTAGCATTTTAGTTCTTCTGTTTTGCTATATATTTTTTAATAACACCCAAAAACCTTTTAACGTCGTTAATCTTTTGTGTTAACACATCGGCTAAGGTTTCATTTTTTAAGTCAGAGGCAGTTTCGTAACCATAGCCGTAACCATAGCCGTAATTTTGTTTAATTATACCTCTAGCCTTTACTCCATTAAACACCAAGCTACAGTTTGGCAATCTTTTTTTGCTAACGTTTTCATCTAACCGCTTGGCTGTAAATTTAGGAGTGTGATTATGACGGACAGTCATAAGTGTCTTATCACAAAAGCTTCCAAGTATTGTGGCATCCGATACTAGAGAAGTGGGTGGAGAGTCAACAATTATAACCTCGTATTCTTCCTTTAGCTTAGAGAAGAAATCGGCCAGTGTCTGTCTTGCTAGTAATTCTGATGAATTCAATGCTTTTTTACCTGCAGGAAATACATCCAAGTCATTTTCTTTCTTAAAGCTAATATTTTGCAATGAAGCAGTAGATGAAAGATAGTCACTTATGCCAGGCTTATTCTTTAGACCAAAAATTTCTGAAACACCAGATTTTCTTAAGTCCATATCTACAAGAGCAGTTTTTTTTCCGGAAAGTGCTACACTAATAGCTAGGTTAGCGCTAACATAACTTTTTCCTTCTCCGGCAATACTAGAGCTTACCATTATTGTTTGAACTGATTTTTGAAAATCGTATGTGCCCAAGTAAGATAGTATTTGTCTAAACTGATCCGCTATAAAAATATCATTGTGCTTAGTTATCAGTAAATCTTCCTGAGGTCTATCTACAAATGCCAATTCACCTAAGACAGGTATATCTGTTCTAGATTCTAGTTCAGAACGAAACAATATTTTTGAGTTCAAAAGTTCTTTACCTACTACCCACGCCAAGCCCATTGCTAGGAAAAGGAAGAGAATAATGGCGTAGATAAAAAGTTTTTTTGGACTAACCGGTCCAACTGAAGCCTCTGCACTTTCTATTACTCTAACGTTACCAGCGGTAGGAGCGTAGGAGAGAGCTGTTTCTTCCCTCTTTTGTACAAGAAAATCATATAGGTCGGAAATGCTCTTTTTCTTACGGGTAATTTCAACGTATTTACGCTCTTGTTCAGGAAGAACTTCTAAAGCATCATTGTACTTTCCACTATTGGTGGATAAGCTTGATCGGCTAGCTACTAAGTTAGATTTTTGACTTCTTACATTTTCTAGAATACCAGGGCGTATCTTTTCAATTCGGTTTGTTATAGCAACTAAAATAGGGTTGTTCTCAGCAGTAGTCTTGCGCAATTGTTCGTACTCTATTTCTGCATCGTACAAACGTTGTAGAAGTTGAGAAAGAATAGGATCGCCTATTCCCAATGTAGATGGGACTATTCCTGAAGTTTTATTCTTGGAGAGTACATAACTTTCTACCTTGTTAAGAACTGAAAGCTGTAAATCAATGTCTGCAATACGCCTATCATAATCACCTACATTCTGTAGATATAAATTACCTTGCTCGCTCAGATTAATAACACCTTCAGAAGACCTGTATTTTTCAAGCTCTTTTTCAACGCTGTTCAAGTCTTTACCAACTTGTTCCATTCGTTTTTCTACGAAATCTAAGGTGTTGGCCGCTAAACTGTTCTGGTCTGCAATAGAAGCTTTTTGGTATGAGCTAATGATTCCGTCTACAATGGCGTTTCCACGATTTGGTGCAGCATCTAAATAATTAATTCTAACAACAGTACTTAGTTTGCTGGCAGCGCCAACAAACAAGCCGTTAAGAAGTTGTTTGGTAACCACTTTAGGATTCTGTAGCTGGTAGTAGTAATTATTTTCAGCAATACGCGGTGCTCCTGGATTTTCAATAAATTTAATATCACTGCCTCCATAAGGGTTTTTAGACCATGTATCCAAAGGAAACGAAATATCTTCTATTATTACGGAATTTGTTTTGGCATCATAGGTAAAATCTACGATTTCTGCGTTTTGGTAAGAACGCGGGTCATTTGGGTCTTTAAGACGCACTTGAATAGGCGAGTCGGAAAAAGCCGATCTGTCCTTAAAAAACTTGGAAGCATAAACAGGAGCGTATAGCCCAAGGTCGTTCACCACTCTACCAATAATGTTTTTTGATCGTAATACCTCTATTTCGTTTTCTACAATCTTTTTAGATTCAAAAACATTCATAGATTCCATAATCTGAGATTCGTCAACGCCCTTTTTTTCGTCGTTAACGATTATTGCCGCGCTACTTTCATAAAGTGGCGTTGTGAACTGCAAGTAGATACTTGCCGTAATAAGGCCAATAACGAAAAGACCTACAAACAAGGGCCAGAACGGCAAAAACTTACTTATAAGAATGCTAAAGAGATTCTCTCCACTATCGGTATTGTTATTTTCAACTGACATTATTCTCTAGATTTGGTACACGTACTAAAGGTAGGTGTATTGTGTACAACAGATTTTACTCTTATTTATTTTTGCGTTTGAAAATCGCTTTTACTTTTTCTTTAATAAGGTACCAAGAAAAAACAGCACCATAATAAATATATCGTTTCCACATTCTACGTGGTTCTTTTACCAAACGACCTAACCATTCTAAGCCAAGGTTGATCCATACTTTAGCTGGTCTATTGATGGTTCCTGCATAAAAATCGAACACTGCTCCAATAGAACAGATAATACCAACTTCAAGATGTTTTTTGTTGTCAAAGGCCCATTTTTCTTGTTTTGGGGCAGTCATTCCCACAAATAGAACATCTGGTTTCATTGCATTTACAGCATCAATCATCGCTTGGCTCTCACTTTCATCAAATTTTGCTTTGAATGGAGGAGAGAAGGTACCTATTTTAATATTCGGATACTGTGCCTTTATGCGTATTTCTATTTTTTTCAATGTGCTTTCAGAAGCACCAAGGTAAAAACAAGATCCACCTTCTTTATTCAATTTCTTTAAAAGAAAGTCATGAATATCTGCACCGGCAATCTTGGTAATATCTCTATTGTTCAAAAAACTAGATGCAGCTACTATGCCTACACCATCCGCCAGTAATACATCGCTTTGCATTAGGGCATTTTTGAATTCTATATCTTCTTCGGCAATACAATATGAGTATTGGTTGATTGTACTTACTAAAACCTTGTCTTCATACTTTAATTCTTCTAAAGAATCGTTGAAAATAGGGTAGCCCATACATTCAACACTTTTATACTTGCTCATGGGGGAACTTTTGTTAAATGAGTTTATTACTTAAAATTAACAATGGTAATGATAGCAAGCGAAATTGCGCTCAATACTACCGGTATCCATTGCTTTATAAGACTAGATTCAGCCACTTTAGACTTCGTTGGAGCTACGTAAATAATATCGTTAGACTTCAAGTGGTAATAAGGCGAGCTAAAAATCTCGTTAGAGGTAAGGTCTATACGGCGTACTTTTTTAACACCGCCTTCTTCTCTTATAAGAGCAACGGTTTGCTTGTTTCCATATATAGTTATATCTCCGGCAAGGCCCAATGCCTCTAAAAGAGATACCTTTTCGTTTGGTATAGTCAGTACCGACGGATTCTTTACTTCTCCCAATACGGAAACTTTAAAATTTAAGTATCGTACATCTACAATGGGGTCGATCAATAACTTCTCGGTTTCTAAGGCCGTTGTTATTTCTTCACGTAAAACTTTCTTTGTTTTGCCACTAGCCATTATTCTGCCTAAAATAGGAAACCTTATAAAACCTTCTTGGTCAATTAGGTAACCAGATGCTTGGGTCAATGCACCTGAAACGGTAGATGATTGTGTAGCAACGGTATTGGAAGTATTAAAAATTTCAGCAGCTTCTGGATTTACACTACTTACAGAAATACTCAAAAGATCATTCGGATGAAGTATAGGTTCTAAGTCCTCAATATTAGAGTTTAGATATGTAGAATTAGAAGTCTCATGAAAATAGGTAGACTTCTTCATATTTACGCAAGAACTCATACTTGCCAGCAATAGCAAACCTGCAAAATAGCGGGAGAACTTGCTTTTTTTTAACTGAGCACCGTATTTGGTGTTATTAAGTTTCATTTTCATTTGTTTAGTTAGTGTTATTTTATGTGTTTTATTTATAGTTGTGTTTAGTTTAGGGTCGGCTAAGATACTCATTAATAGGCTTTACCCTCTCCTTTTACTGCGTTTACTACAGTTTGTAATACTATTCTTATATCAAGTCCCATAGACCATTTTTCAACATAAAATATGTCTAGCTTGGTTCTGTTTAAGATATCTGCTTTTTCTTCTATCTCACCTCTGTAACCACTTACCTGTGCTAAGCCTGTAATTCCTGGCTTTACAAAGTGTCTTACTAAGTATTTATCTACAGATAATTCATAATCCATAGTGTGTAGTTCCATATGCGGTCTTGGGCCTACAACGCTCATATTACCTACAAAAACATTAAAGAACTGAGGTAGTTCATCAATACTGGTTCTTCTAATGAACTTACCTACTTTAGTAATGCGCATATCTCCTTTGGTGGCCATTTTGGTATCTGCATCCGTAGAAGGCCGCATAGATCTAAATTTATAGCACCAGAACGTTCTGCGTTTAAGACCGTGTCTTTTTTGTTTAAAATAGAGGTCTCCAGGAGATTCTAGTTTTATTAAAATATACATTAATGGCACTAGCCATGATAGTAAGGTAACGATAACCAAGGTAGAAAATACAATGTCAAAAGTACGTTTTGCAATACGCGCAAACTCCGTATCCAAAGGTACTTTTCTCAGGTTTAAGACAGGTATGTTGTCATAAAGTTCAATAGACATCCCTTTTGTATAAATCTCTTTATTGTCCGGGATGATTTTAATTCTGATAAGATTATTATCTGCAAAATCAATTAAGTTCAGAAGTTCCTTTTGGTTAAACTCTGCCGCCGAACAATAAATCTCATCAATTTTATTTTCTAGAATGTAGAGAAAACAGTTAACGATTGGCCCTAAATAGGTCTCGCTCTTAGATTCTTTATCGTCAAAATAGCCGTGGTACCTGTATCCCAATTCTGGCTCGTCAAAAACTTTTCTTATTTTCTTTAAGTTTTTATCTCTACCTATGACCACTACGTTTACTGAATTTCCACCCCATAAACGATACTTTCTTCTTAACCAAAAGAAAAGTACCCTATACCAAGTTAAGGTTAAGCAAACTACGCCGTAAACTACAAGCTGGTATTCAAGAGACTCATATATCTTACCGGTTATACCAAACAGGGCAAAATAGGCAAGACCGTAGATAAGATAGAGCTGAAGAACTTTATGAATATTGGTAAAAAACTTTTCTTTACGAGATCTAGTATAATATTTAAGCCCGTAGGTAATTAACAGCCAAGAAATATTATAGTGTAGGATATGATAAAAATTACTGTAGGTCTCGGGAGTAAGGAAAAGCAATAAGCCGTTAATGATACACAAGTGCATCGTTAGCGTTATTGGTAAAATTAAATCTGAATTTTTTAAACCTCTCATTTCCTAAATCAAGTAATTATGGTAACCGGGTTGTCTTTTTAATTTTTGGGATTCAATCCAAAAAAATAACATTTTAATACGGTTACAATTTCATGAACTACTTCTTTTTTTAGAAGTCGTTTCACTAGTGTTTAATTTGATTAAAATCTATAGTAACATAGAGTTTAGTAGGAAGTTAGTAAGCTTGGGGGAAGCTTTAATATGTGTATTCAAAGGTATTGTATAACCCAGCATATGCAAAATTAATGCCACGATTTGGTTAGTAAAAAACAGGGTTTGGGCGTATTTTGGATTTGCATTTTAACGACTGTACCTGTTTTTTGTTATACTTGGCACAGGTTGAATGTTTTTCACTTTTTTTTTGTGATGAAAATGGGGCTTCTCGGTCAGATACGTTTAAAATCGGTGAAGGTGAATTCATGATGTAAAGTAGGCTTATATTATGTAGGTATTACAATTACGTTAAATGTAATTCACTTGGATTTTTGGGAGCGTTTTTTTTAAGAATCATGTAATGGTTTTTTCTTAGTTTTTTTTGACTTCAAAAGAGTGTGGTTAAAATTAATAGTCATTTGAGAGGTAAATTTTTTATGATTGAGAGGTTTGGGTTTTTGTGATGTTTGCAAAAATAATTTTGGATATAGAAAGAGCTATCGTTAGGCTTTCTTTACTTTTTCCAACCAAAATTAATGGGTAAAACCGATGAAAGGTATTTGATTGTGTAGTTAATCGAAAACTCTGATGAATCCTTGTGCTTCCTATAATACAGGGTACTGCTTGTCGTTTCAAAATAATGAAACAAATGCTTACCTCCCTTATTTTACTTGCCTTTTGCGTTATAGCTCAGGCACAAAATGAATCTAAACCTGAAAATTCAAATGCTTCCATGGCATCTATAAACGTTTCAGGCGGTGAGGCAAGGAGTAGTGAAGGTTCTGTTGTGTATTCTGTTGGAACTGTTTTTTACACGAATATCGTAGCGCAGCATACTACCGTTTCGCAAAGCATACAACAGGCTAAAGAATCAAAAATGGATTTATTGGACAAGATGCAATTGGTAAATGTGCTTGCTTATCCAAATCCAACTACGGATTATGTGTTGATTGATATTATTGATTATAAAAAAGAAAATGCCCAATATCAGTTGTTTGATTTCAAAGGGAGCCTCATAAAAAATGTACGAATTACCAACTCAACTACGAAAGTCCCGATGGATGATTTAGAGTCTTCTACCTATTTTTTGAAAGTAAGTGTTATGAATAAATTTGAAGAAACTTTGACGCTATTAAAGCAATGAAAATTGAACAAATTGATTAGTTGTTTTTTCCTACAAAAATGCACTTAATAGACAAGATATAAGTATTTTGTCGATGTTATAATATATTACGTCGATTATTCGTTATTCAATAAAATTTGATTTTTTCGAATAAATGACTGATCCAAATCATAAAAATGCACGTATACAAGTAGCTGTTTTTCCCCAAATATGGCACTACTTATGAAAAAAACAATTGTTTTACTAGCATTTATTTGCGGTTTTGCCTGTGTGCAAGGTCAAAAAAATAAAGAGTACACGTCCACTAATATGGTGGCCTATAATGCATCCGGAGGCGATGCTCTTTCCAACCAAGGTTCTGTAGCCTATTCCCTAGGGGGAATTTTTTATAGCGTAATTGAATCTCCCCATACGTTAGTTTGTGAAGGTGTTCAGCAAGCTGAATTTGCTGAAAATGAAGAAGTTGTAGAGGAGGAGGAAGTCATAGAGGAAGAGCCCGTTGAGCAGGTAGATCCTGTTGTAGTAGAAACCACCGATCCCGAACCAACCCCCGAAGCGCAAGAAGAAGTTATCGTTGAAGAGGAGGAAGAAGTTATACCAGAGGAAATACCTGATACTCCAGAACCGATTGTAGAAGAGGAAACTCCAGTTTTCGAACCAGAGCCAACTCCCGAAGCACCGGAAGAAGAAGTTGTTCTTGAGGAAACCGCTGATACTCCAGAACCGATTGTAGAAGAGGAAACTCCAGTTTTCGAACCAGAGCCAACTCCCGAAGCACCGGAAGAAGAAGTTGTTCTTGAGGAAACCGCTGATACTCCAGAACCGCTTGTAGAAGAAGAAACGCCAGTTTCTGAACTAGAGCCGACTCCCGAAGCACCTGAAGAAGAGGTTATAGTAGAAGAGGAAGAAGTTGCTCCTGAGGAAACACCTGATACTCCAGAGCCGATTATAGAAGAAGAAACTCCAGTTTTCGAACCAGAGCCAACTCCCGAAGCACCGGAAGAAGAAGTTGTTCTTGAGGAAACCGCTGATACTCCAGAACCGCTTGTAGAAGAAGAAACGCCAGTTTCTGAACCAGAGCCGACTCCCGAAGCACCTGAAGAGGAGGTTATAGTAGAAGAGGAAGAAGTTGCTCCTGAGGAAACACCTGATACTCCAGAGCCGATTATAGAAGAAGAAACTCCAGTTTCCGAACCAGAGCCAACCCCGGAAGCGCAAGAAGAAGTTATCGTTGAAGAAGAGGCAGAAGATGTTCCAGAGAAAACATTTGATACTCCAGAGCCAATTATAGAAGAAGAAACTCCAGTTTCCGAACCAGAACTAACTCCCGAAGCACCAGAAGAAGTTATCGTAGAAGAAGAGGAAGAAGTCATTCCAGAGGAGACTTCTGATACTCCAGAACCGATTGTAGAGGAAGAAATTCCAGTTTCCGAGCCCGAACTAACTCCCGAAGCACCAGAAGAAGTAACCGTTGAAGAAGAGCAAGAAGCTGTTCCAGAGGAAACACCTGATACTCCAGAGCCGATTATAGAAGAAGAATCGCCAGTTTCTGAACTAGAACTAATTGCTGAAGCACCTGAAGAGGAAGTTATCGTTGAAGAAGAGGAAGAAGTTGTTCCAGAGGAAACACCTAATAATCTTGAGCCGATTATAGAAGAGGAAACTCCAGTTTCCGAACCCGAACCAATTCCCGAAGCACCAGAAGAGGAAGTTACAGTAGAAGAGGAAGAAGTTATTCCAGAGGAAATACCTGAGGAAGAAGTTGTAATAGAAGAGGAAGAAGTTGTTGAGGAGGTAATTGATACGCCAGACTTCCTTACAGAACAAGAAACACCGGTTTCAGAACAACAGCCTTTAGAAGAAGAAATTCAAAATAGTAGTGAGAACACAATAATTATTAGTAACAGCCAGCCCATTGTAGGGCGAGATATTCTAAATCATTCGCTTCAGGAAGCGGATGAAGTTGAAATTGTAACTTACCCCAATCCGGTGGTAGAAGGATTCTCAATCGGCATTAAAAATTATGAAAGCGAGCGCGCTTGGTATCAGCTTTTTGATTATCAGGGTAGGTTAATTACAGATGGCCAAATTACAAGTGGAAATACCAAAGTCATGATTTCCCAATTGAAGTCAGCAACGTATTTGCTCAAAGTATTTATGACAAACCAAACATTCAGAACATTAAAAATTTTAAAAAAGTAACGCTATGAAATTAAGAGTACTATATGCTTTTATGCTACTCGCCGTATTGGAAATATCGGCGCAAGCTCCAGAAAAAATGAGCTATCAGGCCATCATACGCTCTAGTGATAACAGTTTGGTGTTAGATGCACCGGTAAATTTAAAAATTATTGTCCGTCAAGGCAGTGTAAATGGTACCAGTGCGTATGAAGAATCGCATTCTGCTACTACTAATGCTAACGGTCTGGTAAGTCTAGAGATTGGTGCCGGTAATCGTATTTCGGGGACTTTTAAAGACATACCATGGAGTAATGGTCCTTTCTTTATAGAAACACAAGTAGACCCTAATGGTGGTAGTAACTATTCTATTATAGGAGTTAGTCAGCTATTAAGTGTGCCTTATGCGCTCTATGCCAAATATGCAGAAAATATTACAGGCGCTACCGCAAGTGCACCGGTTGAAAAGGATGCTACTATAATTTCCTTTGAGTCTACACGTAATATTGCCACTAGTGATGTTGGTAATACATTAGAATGTACTAAAACTGCCACCGTTACGCTAACTTCTGGTTTCTCTAACATGAAAGTTGGAGAGACTGTTAATTTAGAGGCTCACAATGGCGCTTCCCTTACCGTAAAAGCAGCTAGTGGTGTATCTTTGAATTATACTAATGGTGGTACTGCCATTTTTGAAAGTGCAAACGGTAACGTACGCTTTGGACTATTGCGAAAATCAGGAACTAACGCCTATATAATTTCAGGTCAATGAAGTATTTAAAATTTCTCTTTTTATTGTTAGTGTCTTCTGTAAGTGCACAGAATTATCAATATAGTTTAGATACGCCAAAGGCACTTGAGCCTCAACAGATAGAGGAAGAAAGTAGTTTGGTGCGTGTTATACCACAAGATTTTGATTGGGAAAATATACCAACGGACTATAGTGATTCTGTTTGGGAGATACGCTTTGACTTTGATCTTGCAGGTCAAACAATTATTTTACCAGAAAATGTTACCATGCGTTTTAATGGAGGCATTTTAGAAAATGGAACCGTGCGTGGTGATGAGAGCATTATAGAAACTAATACGGAAAATCAACTTTTTGAAGAGTTAAGCTTAGAAGGGTCTTTTGCGAGCGAATATTTAAAGCCACAGTGGTTTGGTGCCGCAATGGATGATAAAACGGATGATCGTGAAGACTTTGTTGAAACTTTGGATGAAGCTGAAAACATTGGAGCTAAGGTTTTGGTGGATAGAAATATGTTTCTTGACCTTGAGGAAACCGGTAAGAAGTCTATTTTTCTAGCAGACAACACCTGGTTAGAAGGAGCTAACGAAGCTCATATTAGAATTAATAATTTGCTGTCTCCGGCATTTTATATGGCTTTGACCAAAAACATTACAATAACGAATGTTACCTTTTTGTATGACCAAAAGTATGATGCTTCTTTTGGTTGGTCATATGATAGTAATACGCTAAATATTAAGCAATTAAGGGGTTATCTTGCGGATGAACAGAGTATTGATTTTGATGGAAATAATCCTATTTGGAGAGGTCCTATTCTGCTTCGCTCGACGATTGTTATTGATGGTGCGCACGATGTTTTAATTGATAACGTGAAATTTGTGGCCAAGGGAGATACTCCCGATAAATTTATTCAATGGGCTATAAAATTAAAAGAGGAATATAAGGCAGGTCAAAAAGTAGTAAATGATATTGGTACCACTGTTATACCGAAAAAAATTATTCTTAGAAATGTTACAATGGATGGGGTAATTATGGGTATACAAGGGGTTGTTAACGGTTTTAGTTCAAACGGATTAACCTCTTTGAGGTACTCGGATGTCCAAAGTTTAGAAGGGAATTATATTGGCGGTACTGGATATTGGATGCCACCGCCACATTTAATTTATTTTAATGGAGACAATTCTACGGTTTATGATTCGCAAAACATAGAAATTCTTAATACAATCGATAATGGCGATTATGTTGGAAGTGAAAAAGTTAGAACAGATGTTAGCGGATACTGTAATTCTTTAAAGCTTGTAGGCAACGTTAAAAATGTTGTTGTTAAAGATTATAAATCATATAGAAGAGATGGTCTATGGGATTTGGAAAATATATCAAATGGAAAATTTGAGAATATATACGCAGAAAGTAAGTCTGATATTTTTAAAACTACTTATAAATATCCTACAGCTAGGTTTGTTGGTACATTGGATAATTGCACATTTAAAAATATCCTTATTAAGGATACAGCTAATAAATCACTTATCTATCCTTGGAGTTCTGCTCACGGAGACTATGTCTTCATAGAAGACCTACATATTTATGTAAATGAGTTACCTATTGAAGAAGATGGTCCGTTTGATTTTTTTGGGTCGAACAATACCATTTTGAATTCTAGTTTTCATATTCAAAATCATACAGCAACTAAAAATTATCTTGGTGTAGTAGGCCTTGATACAGATACACGCATGAACGGTAGTAATAATCATTTCGATGTAGAAGTCTTTGGTTGGAGAAAAATTGATACAAAAACTTTAGGAAAATCTGTGAAATTGATATTTCAAGACCTTTCTAATTCTAATTCTAATTCTGCAAGGATTGTCGATGTAAGTAACAGTTTTATTTCTAAAAAGATAAATCACGTAAAAACGGATACTTGGAATCATACTGAAATTATAGAGGTAGGATTTGGAGCTAGTCAGCTTTTGAATATGGAAATTCCTTATGGGTTTGCTGTCAAAAAGGTGTCAATGAAAAATATTGAGCCCATGGTTTCAGGGCTTAGTGTGGCAATTGGAACGAAGGATCAAGCTGAAGTGCTTATTGATTTAGATTCATCTAGTACTAGAGAAGTGACTAAAGATGTCAACTTAGAAGCCACCCCATTTAACCGCTCACTTTACCTATATGCTGACAAGGGTTTACAAAATAAAGGCAAAATTGAAGTAACAATTGAATTTATACGAAAATCTTAGCCTAACCACAGCATCCACTTCAAAACCAAATATTGCAGACCATTATAATGATATGATTATTTCATTTTTTTAGTCGATTTTGAATGTGTCATATAATATTTAAAACTGTCATGCTAATCATTTGGTTTTAGAAAAAACATAGATGGCAAGTGGAGCGATGAATCTTATTTTTGGATAAGTCACACTTTAGTCTGATAGAGTAATTACTAGCATCATTGTTTCAGATATTAATACATTAATACTACTTACTTACAAAGATGTGAAAAATATTTTTTATAGTTTATCTCTAATTTATCCGCTATAAAAAAGAAAGAATATTTAGAATTTTCATCATTTTGATATTCCTTTTGTCTTTTTCGTGATAGATTATATAGTATTTTTAAGAGAAGAAAGAGTTTTAAGGTTCTGGTTTACAATATTTTGTTAAATGTAGCTTGTTGAGGTTTTTTCTAATTCTACAAATAAACGGTGAGTAATAAATTGAAAAAGGTTTTAGTAGTCATCCTAGCTGCAGCATTTGTATTTATTTTATTTTACCCTAATAGGTTAAATAGATACATACAAAGAAGGATTCGGTTTTATAAAACAGCTCCCAGCGGTTTGTTAGAGGATGTTATGTTCCAAAAAATAGCATTGGGTAATACTGTTCAGGGCCAATATACCAGTTTGGTAATAGGCCCAGATAACAAATTGTATGCCGGTGCTATAGATGGTAAAATAAAACGGTTTGTGATACGTCCAAATGGTGATTTGTCGCTAGAACATATTTTTAAACCATTCGGAGAGGAATCAAAACTCACCATTGGATTAGCTTTTGACCCAGCGTCAACCGCGGATAGTCTAATCGTTTGGAATACATACTCTGAAACCAACAGTAGTTGGGCAAGTTTTCATAACGCAGAACAGGAGATAGACAAATCAAAATGGGCTGGTAGTATGAATCGCTTGCAGTTAGATGCGAAAACTGATCGGATTTTAGAGAGTGAGCATATACTAAAAGGCTTACCTTGTTTTGGGCCCAATCATGAGAACTTTCCAAATTCTATTGTTTTTGGTCCAGATGGAATGCTTTATTTTGCGCAAGGAGCTAACACAGGTATGGGATGGTGTGATTGTGAAGAAAATCAAGAACCTTCCCGGGAGGCATTACTTTCTGGAGCTTTGTTGTGCCTTGATACAGGCAAGTTACCTTCTATTTTACCCATTGATGTAAAAACGTATGACGGAGGTGGTAGCTATGACCCTTATGACAAGGAAAAGCCCCTAAGTATATATGCAACGGGTATTAGAAATGCGTATGACATAGTCTGGCACAGCAACGGACAACTCTATGCAACTGTAAATAGCTCTGGCGGTAATGAAAATACCCCTACCTCAGACCAACAATCGCCTTACTATATTAGACCTTTTTCAAAAATAAAATATACCGGGCCCAATAATATCCCGGCAGTATTTGGCGCTCAACCCGATCAAGATGATTTCATGGTGCGAGTAGAAAAAGGGGGGTATTATGGCCACCCTAATCCACTAAGGGCTGAATATGTCTTAAATAATGGGGACGAGGATTTGGAGAATTCTGAATACAACGGGGTTAAGCCCGATACTAATTTTAGAGGATTTGCCTATGATTTTGGACCTCATATGGCTCCTACTGGTATTTTAGAGTATACCAGAGAAACCTTCGGTGGAAGGCTAAAGGGATGCCTGATTGTTGCCTTAATGGGCCATAAGGATTTGGTTATACTAAGACCAGGGGGTGAAAAAAAAGACATTATTCAGGATTATGATGGCACAAAAATGGGCCTGACCTTGGATACTAGTCCATTAGATTTGGTAGAAGATAAAAATACAGGAAATATTTATGTGTCGGAATATGGTAAGCGCACTATCACCTTATTTCATCCTATTGAAAATGGGGTGCGCAAGGCTGTGCTTGTTTATGATGAAAATACATCCAATAAAATAAAAGACCCCCTAGAAGATGGAAAAATAATTTACCAACACAACTGCCAAATGTGTCACGGTGTTAAAGGAATAGGGGCAATGGCTCCAAGTTTGGTAGATATGGAATGGATATATGGTATAGATTCAATATTTTCGGTAATTCAAAACGGATCAGATAGCGGTAGCATGCCTGCATGGAAAGATAAATTCTCAAAAGAAGAAATCATAAGCGTTGAAAGTTATATTTTGTCTTTAGTAAAAAAAGAAATATAACAATATATAGTATTCTAATTTAAGGCAATTCACTAATTATCAACGGTTTCTTGTTGCTTTTTGTTTGTAGTTCATCTACTCTGTTAGGTGTAATAGCTATCTCGTTCCTTGTTTTAATCCTAAGTTCCTTCAATATCGTTTCAACTTCGTCTTCCACGTTTTCGATTGAATTAAAAACATAGCGCAGCTCTACTGAATAATCCTTGTTTTGAATTAGTTGAACTTCCCTAATCGTATGTAGTAATTTTTCAAAGAGAATAGTTAAGTGCTCACTGCGTACGGTTAGACCGGATGGAGTTTTCAATACTACAGATTGTCTACCCCTTACGTTATCCATTAAGGGTAGTGGAATGCCACAGGAACAAACGGTATCCAATAACTTACCTCTATCTCCAATTTCATATCTAATCAGCGGAAATACCTCGTTGTGCAAATCTGTAATTAGGATTTTACCTGTTGTGCCGGCAGGAACAGGGTTGTTTTTTTCATCAACAATTTCAACATGTACGGCGTCATGCATGATATGAAGGCCATGCTGTTGTGGACATTCTGCTGCTATGGTAAAAACTTCAGTATTACCATATTGATCACATACTGGGGCGCCGAATGCGGCTTCCATAGTTTTTCTTTGATTTTCAAAAAGAGGGGCAGAAGTTACCCAGACCATTTTTGGTGGGTGTATTTTTAAGTTGTTATCTAATAAAAAGAGCGCAAATTCATAAACAACGTCTACATAACCTTGTAAGAGAGTAGGTTTTAATGAATTGAATTGATTTACAAAATGTTTAACATTACGCAGATTCATCTCTGATCCTGTTAAAAATATACGTTGGGTGGGCCACCACAAAAAAGTATTTCCTAATCTTTTTATGAAAGGTCTTTTGTAGCGGTAAATAAAGGCTTGGTTTTCGTAGGGTTTTATGTTCCACCAACCTAGTATGCGCCATTGGAGTACGGTGTAGGGAAACCGGGTGTCATGTAACACAGAAATAGGCCTTCCGGTACTGCCAGATGAGGATACTTTTCTATACGTATTTTTAGATGGATTTCCTGCAATAAATTTTTCGAAATTTTGGGCTAAGTCATCTCGTGTAACTGGAGGTAGATTTTGAAAATCTTCCTCATTGCTCATGTGGAGCTGGTTTTCGAGACCTTGGTACTTGGATTTATAAAATGCCGTATTCTCAAAAGCATGATTTATTATACGTTTCCTTTTTTCGAAATTAAGTATCTGAATTTGACCAGATTTTAATTCGTCTTCCGCCCTTAAATGTGACCTATGAATTTTAGGCTTTAAAGTTTTTGTTTTTAAATCAAACAAAAACTTTTTCAAGTTTATTTTGTTTTGTTTCAAGCTATGGTTTTTTTGGTAACTGGTAACTGGTAACTGGTAACTGGTAACTCAAGAGGGGGAAGAGCCTTAAGGTCAGTTAAATGTATACCATATTTATTTTTTTAGCAATAACATCTCGACCAGATTCGTTAATTTAAGGTAAACGACATGTGCAATTAGTAACTATAGTAAATTTTTGTCTAGAGACTTCATAATGGTGTTAATATCTAAATATTTTTTGGCGTAATTATGAGCGTTATTTTTTATACAACATAAATTTTTGTTTTGGGTTAGGTCAATAATTCCTGCAGTAAGTGCATCTCTATTTTCTGCCTCAATCAAATAACCCATATCATGTTTGGATACAATAGAATAGAGGTCGGTTCCTTCATTTGCTGTAACTAATGCAGCGCCTCCAACAGCTAAAATGGTCGTAAGTTTAGATGGCATGACTAAATCACTTGCGTTCTTTTTTTGAATTACCAAATGAATATCTGCCATGTTCAAGAATTCATTAAAAGCTTCTTTGGGCTGTAATGGCATAAAATGAACATTTTGGAGTTGCATGTCTTGAGCTTTTTTCTTTAGAACTTCTTTATAGGGGCCTGAACCACAAATAATAAGTTTTACTTTAGGTTGCCCCAGTAGAGCTTGGGCTGCATACAATATGTTTTCTAGGCCTTGTTTTTCGCCAATTCCACCAGAATATAGAACTGTGGTATCATCCGCCTCAAAACCAAATTTTACTTTTAAGTTAGCGTTATTTGGAATTGGATAGAAAAAATCGGTATCTGCCCAATTCGGTAAAAATGTAACTTCCCGCTTCGTTTTTTTACTGATTCGTTTTATCATAGCATCTGAGATACTACTAATATTCTGGGAGTTTTTGAATACAAAATTTTCAACTCTAAATAAAAGCTTAACTAAAGTCGCAGATTTGATCATACCCAATTCTGCAGCGGCTTCAATTTGTAAATCTTGTATGTGATGCAGATGTTTCGCTTTTTTTACTTTTTTGTAAAATGCACCTAAAACACCAGCTAAAAATGTTGGTGCAACGCTAATTACGTACGTATATTTTTTCTTGCAACAGAATGTCATAATTTGTAGTAGGGCGGAAGCGAAAAATGAAAAATCCGAAAGGATACGCGTTAGCCCACTAGGTTTTTTAGGTACATACATAGGGCAGCGATATACGGTAAGCCGACCACCGCTGGGGTAATTGGTGGTCTCTTTTAGGAACCAGTATCTATTTTTTACATAGGGTTTTTGAACTTCCCACTGTGGATAATAAGGGTAACTGGTTATGACGGAGCAATCGTGGCCAGATTGTGCAAGCCATTCCATCATTTCACCACTGTACTTACCTATGCCGGTCAGTTCTGGCGAGAAGTTATATCCTATGTATAGTATTCGTTTTTTCATAGATTCTTATATGATGTATTAGAAACAAGTCTAATGGGTCATTGTTTTTTAAAATGACTAAAATTGTAATGAATCTTAACCTATCCAATTAAATTTCACAAAAACATCGTTTAAAATTCACTTTGCTTTTATTTCCACCTAACCTTAGTTTGAGGTGCTATGGGTTTAGTGATTACTTTGTTTCCTTCTTGATTTGAAACGATAACCGAACCCACAGTAATTACAGTATCCGTACCAATGATAACATTAGGACCAATAAAACAGGATGCTCCTACCCATGCTCCATCTTTTAAGGTTATAGGGCCATTACGGTAAGGCATAGCAGGCTCTCTATAATCATGATTTCCACCACATAAAAAACTACGTTGGGAGATACACACATTGTTTCCAATAGTAAATTTTTCAAAATTCAATAAAAAAGCTTCCTCACCAATCCATACATGATTACCAATTTCAAGTTTCCAAGGAAAATGAATATTTACCCTTGGTTTTATGACTAGACTTTGCCCAATTTTAGCGCCAAATAATCTTAGTAGCTTTGTTTTTAGACTACTTGGATAGGGCAGAGCACTAAGAAAGAAAATTACCTTAATTAAATACCAACATAGTTCTTTAAACCTGCTAGCACCGCGATCTAACCCAACCGAAGCGTTAAAATCTTTTAAGGATACTTTTGAAGTTTCTTCTATCATATGACCTGCGCTTTAAGGTTGTTAGTCAAACTTCTGGCCGCTTGTGCCACCGTAAAATGTTTCTGGTAAACTGCGTAGGCATTTTTACGCATTTGGGTAAACTCATCGTTCGTAAGCTTTGAAGCCTGTTCAAGTAACTGGCATGTACCCTCGTAGGTGTCTTCCGTTACTAGGCCCCCATCACCTTCAGCAATTTCTCTCCAAATATTAACTTTGTTTGAAATTAGAACAGGACAATTACAGGCTAATGCCTCTACAACGGCTATTCCAAAATTTTCTTGATGGCTTGGTAGTACAAACGCTTTTGCGCCAGTAAAAGCAGCCCATTTTGCATTGCCAGTGACCATTCCCGCATATATGATGTTGCTCTTTAAGAAACTGTTACTCTGAACAATTTGATCTAAGCTTTTTCCGAATTCTGAGTCCATTCCTGGTCCTGCGATAACCAGTTTTGGTAATTTATCTTTTGCTGTTTCAAATGTAGCGTATGCCTTTATTAGATTAAGAAGACCTTTCTTTGGGTGTATCCTACTTAGAAATAATAGATACTCTTCATTTGGTAATAGGCCACATTTTTTTTTGAATGCCGTAATGTCTGTTGCTTCTATTGGTGTAGGAGGTAGAATGCCGTAACCTACATTAATTTCATTTTTTGGACGGTAGCCGGTAAAAGTTTCACGGGCCAAGACCAATTCTTCTTGGCAAGTAAATAAAATACCGTCTGCCCCATTAAGAGTGTTCTTTTCAACTAGATTCCAAAAAAGTTGATTTCTAAGGGCTTTTATTTTGCGGTCTGGAGCTTTTTGGAAATAGGGGTCCAGCATGCCGTGAGGCATAATGAAAAACTTAGGAGTTTTCTTATTTTCTTTTTTTAGCCAATTTATAGCCTTTCTAACGGCATAGCCATAATATTGCCACAGGCCATGAACAATGACTACATCGTAAGATGATAAGTTTTCTTTAAGCCATGCAATTAATTTGGGGGCATAACCCCATGGTCCTTTTCCTGGGCCTAGTTTAAAAATCTTAAAATCATCTTGATTCTCCCATTTCGTAGCTTCACCGTCAATAGAAACAACAGAATTATCTGTTTCTAAAGTCTGCATTTCTGGAATTGAATTACGAATACCTTGACAAGGCCCTCCATAAGAAGGATCCATACTCTCTATAACTCTAAGAATTTTCATGCTGCCCATGTTTTAAATTATATACCTTGGTGTAGATATCATTTATTTCAGCAATAGTTTTGGTGCTGTCAAATCTCAAGGCATTTTCTACCCCCTTTTGTTTTGCATTTTTGAGTTCTTCCTCTCCTTTGCTCAAGAAGCTTTCTATTATGTTGGATGCACTTTTAGCCCATGAATCTAGGTTGTCAAACTTGTTTACATTTTCGATGTAAACAGCAGCTTCTCCGCCAACTTCGTTCATTGGAGCACTATTTGTAGTTACTACGGGACAACCGCAGGCCATGGCTTCCGCTATTGGCCAACCAAATCCTTCTGCTAAAGATGGAAATACGAAAACAGAAGCACCTTGATAAGCCTGCTTCACCATATCGTCTGACAAACCGGAAGAAAAAATAATATCATTTTTGTATTTAGAATTGGCATATTCTTTTTGTGTACGCTCGTCAGGTGCGCTGCCAATCAATACTAATGGAATTTTTAAAGCGGAAATATCGCGCCAATAGTTATAAATTTTAATTAATCC
This sequence comes from Zobellia barbeyronii, assembly GCF_018603515.1. GTDB lineage: Bacteria > Bacteroidota > Bacteroidia > Flavobacteriales > Flavobacteriaceae > Zobellia > Zobellia barbeyronii. Next base: position 159,306 of record NZ_JACATN010000001.1, on the reverse strand, counting down.
AATACGGTTTTTGTAAAACTGATTGCCGCCAACATGTAGGAAATAACCATTAGCCATAGAGGCATTTAAAAACTTTGTCAAGTTTTCTCGCGCAGTTATTTGACTACCTACTTCAAAAAGAGAATTTAAGCCATTATATACATACGTACTTATCTGAGGTTTCTTTGGAAGTAAGTCTTCCAATTCCAACATGGTATTTTTTGAAACTGAAATAAAATTTTCAGCTTTGCTAAAACCGTTATATATCATTTTCTGGTACAATTTTCCTGTAGCCCCTACTGGATTCGCGCTAACCTCACCTTTAGCCGACTTAAAAGCCAAAAAATCATGACAGTGAACTACATGTGCTTTATTGGAAATGATAGGCGCCCAAAGGCCTAGAGCTTGATCTGATAGGACATAAAGATTCTTTTGACTGGTAAACCGAGTTTGGAAAAACAGGGATAACGAAAAAATTACATATTGATCAATGTACCCAATCCATTTTTTAGCAGCTCCTTTTAGAGGGAGTTTAGAGAGGTAAGGTTTTGGCCTTACAACTTCAACAGAATGACCAAGTTTCTGCATACCTTCAGAAAGATAGCTTGCAAAGCGAGGCATGCTTTTACTGCCAAAAAAAAGAGGGTGAGATAATATTATAATTTTCATAGTTTTCTAATTGTTACTGGTGCCCGGTTAGCTGAAATGGTTATGGTTGATTAAAAATTGTTTTAATTCAGGGCTTCATATCTTGTATCTTACTAGGGTTAACTTTTGGCGGTAAACTGGATTAGTTTAAGGTAATTCCTGTCTAAAAATGTCATTTTCCATCGGATTGAATGTTTTTCTAAATGGTAGCAACAAACTATAAAAAGAGGTAAAAAGAGTAACTGATAAATTAGACTAACCCCTTTCTCCTGAAAGAAAATGAGTAAAGGATAGTGTAGCGCGTAAATGGCGTAACTACCCTCTCCTAATTTGTAAAAAATAGCGTCAATAAATTTTTGGATTTTTTGTGTGTTTAAACCATCAGTAAGTATCATGGTAAAGTAGAAAATGCCGTTTAAAAGCATTCCTTTTCCTATTAATTCTATACTATCTGAAGGTATTTTTCCATTTGCAATGGTTATAGCAAGACCAACTAATAAATTAAGAAAAAAGAATAGGTTTTTCTTCTTCATCATAACAAAACAGTAAGAAGAAATGTATCCTTGTATCCATATAATAAAACCAATTAAGAAAAGAAAATATGGAATGAACACTACTTTTTTATTTATTATGATGCCAAGTAAAATAACAAGTAACAAGGCAACGTATTTAGTATAGAGTCCTAGTTTTTTTAAAAATTTTTTATTGATAAAGTATACTAAGGGAAATAGGACATAGAAAAACATTTCATAGGACAGGGACCATAAAGGACCATTCATACCATAGGGTATTACCCAAGATTCTGGTAATGAATCGCTGGTTTGTAGAAACACTAGATTTCCCATTAGATTGAGAAAACTAAAATCTCTTAAGTACAATAGGTTTAGGCCAATACCGACTAGTAGTGATAAAAATATTGCTATCCAGTAAATAGGAAGAATACGCTTAAATCTTCTGTAAAAATAGCCGTTTATGCTTTTTCTATCATTTAGAGGGCGTTTAAGGGTGCTTAATCCTATTGAAAACCCCGAGATAATAAAAAACAGTAATACAGCTTCTTTGTTAAGCCCAGATACAAAATCAAAAATGACGAAAGACGTATCACTAAGGTTATTTTGAAAAACTTCTTTATTCAATTTGAAAATGTGGTGATATAAAACAACTAGAGCAGCAATACCCCTAATACTATCTAAAATTTTAAGCCGCCCGAATTCTCTTCTTTTAAGTTCTTCCATCATTGTTTGTTATTTAAGAATTTGTACTTTCTTAATCCTTTTAGAAAACTCATATTGTGATATAATATAATTAAGGGTAGTATAAATAAAAATAAGAGTACGAGATAATAATATTATTTTCACAAACTATAGTTTAAATTGAAACTAGGTATGAAGTTTCATACTTGGTCATTTTTTTTTTTTGATAAAGGCATTTTGTTTGACATAATAATAAGGTTTGTCTTGTGTAAAAATATTATTAAAGCAATAACTAGGGTATATGTAACAATATCAGCCAAAATACTATCTAATTTTTTTTCGGTGGCAAAAGCTAATTTGAATACAAAATAAACTACGTAAAGCGAAGCGATTGTTTTTCCAAAAAAAAATTCTGAACTATCAGAAATAAAAGTCAATAACTTAAAGACAATAAAGTATATTAAAACTGTGGCAATTGCGCCTAACATTGAGTAATCTGCCAAAGCCAAAAGGAGAACTGAGTCGGCTGAATCTTTATTGGTATGTTGCCTAGCTTCCAAGGTAAGTTCTGATCCGAGGCCTTTTGTTGGGTTTAGAACTTTTGGTATGGCATGGTCTATAGCACTTAACGTCAAATCGCCCCAAGTAATATCTTTGTCATTATCGTTTAGCGCCACCCAGTAAATTGCTCTATAAAGATATATGGCTCTGCTGTCTGTCAAGTTTGCAGCGCGATCGTTCGCATCATCCGAACTACTTATCCCATAATCATAAATAGCTTGTATAGAAGTTACTGGACTTTGTATTTCAAATTTTACAGGAGAGCGTCTTACAATATTATAAAATGGGAAATATACTAAGTACAAAAACATTCCAAAACTAAATGCGTATAGCATCAATTTTTTATTTATCAAATCTCTATTTAAGCTATAAAAAATAATTGCTCCAAACAAAATGAACTCTAGAAGGGTTCTTCTCGGAAGTAGTAGTAGGTTAACTAAAAATAGCAACAACGAACCAACCGCTAAAATATCGTATTTCTTTTCTTTGAAATTCTGAAGAAATAAAGTAATTGAAATAATCAGGCCAAGTGTAAAAATAGTGCCGAAAAGTTTTACCATCGAAGATTCCTCATAACTGGCGCGCACTCCTGCTTGTTTTATTTCTTCAAAAGCCGACATCGTTGACATATGCGGGACGTAATAAGTAAGAGCGAAAATCGGAAGAACTATAAGAACTAATTTTAAGGGCAGCTTGGCTTGAAGCGATGAGTAATTCTTCAAGAAATAAGTTACGTTTAATGGTGAATTCGATTGCGGTTTTACAAGATGGCTAGCAACTAATAAAGTAATAAAAAAAAACAGTAAATAAAAAAACACTAAAATTGAAGTCGTGCTCGATATTTTTCCAAGGACCTTATAAACTACTTCATCTGACTTTAGTGGAATCAAGACAAAATATAATGTGTTAAAAATTATAAGCAAATCAAAAAAGTTCAAATCTTTCTTTTTGAACAATTTTTTACTAACAAAAAAGAAGGGCAATAATAATATTAAAGATAATAGTTTAATTAAAAGCATAATTTTTTTTAGAAAGATTCAACTAGCATATTACTTTGATTTTATATTTTGTTTATTTCAATCCTAACACAATATTCAACATTTTTTCTACTGTCTTTTCGTTCGAATACCCTGATGCCTGACAACGTTTTAATCCTGCGTTTGAGATGTTTTTTCGCTCTTCTTCATTTGAAAGGTAGTATTTGCATATTTCAAGAAGTTCTTCATTGGATGAAAAAAATAAGGCTTCTTTACCTTCTTTGAATAATTCTAAATGTTCTTCTGTTCTTTCAGCTACCATAAATCCGCCACAAGCTGGTATTTCCATAGTTCGGGCAGTTTGCTGGTCATAATTCATTTTTCTTAAAAAGCACAAGGAAATTTTGAATGTTTGCAGGGCTTTTGGATAATCCTCTGAAAATAGACCAGGTAATATTGTTAGATTGTCATATTTGTCTTGATATTCATTCCATTTACCATCTCCAAAAACTTTTACTTTTACTCCATTTTTTATTAGATATATGATACTGTCGCACCGTTCTTTCTCCCAAACGCCTACAAATCCGACATCAGCAGCAAGTCTTTCTTTCTCTTTATTTGATATTTTTCTTGGGTAATGAAAATTTTCACTATATGTTTTATGAATGAAATTTACATTTTTGGCACCTAGGTTCATTAAATCGTTTAAAATGAAAGATTTTGTAGTAAAAGTGTAGTCATAAAAAGGAATACTTTCCAAATAGTTCTGACTTTGGTTGTGCCGCAACGCCATATTATCTGGAGAGAAACTCACTATTTTTGCATTGGGAAGTTTTTTTTTAATAAAAAGAAGAGTACTTGCATCTACAGTTAGTCCTTTGTCAATCCATACTATATCATAACCATTTTGAGTTATTAGTGTTCTGATTTTTTTGTTGACGTCCATCTGATCTGGCAGTTTCACTGGTAGACCCATCTGAAACGAGCGAAAAGCAATTCGATAAGCAAGAGAAAGACTTGTAGGGCCAGCTTCAACCTTGTCAATATAGGTAGAATGCTTTTTCAGAGCCTCATGCCTGTGAAAGGATGTATTACTCGTTTTTCTAAACCAACCTACAGATAATATTCTCATGCTTTTAACGAATTAAGTTTATTTTTTAGTTGTTTGTAGAGAAAACGAAAATCATCGTACCCATTAAGGAGCAGTTCTTTTGGAGACATTCCCATTAGCTTGGAACCAGCAGGTATTACTAAGAAAACTAAAATAATCTCTAGTGAAACTGCACCCATTGCTGCACCAACAAGACCATATTGTTTTGAAAACACATAAGTTAAGACTACCGAGAATAATGAAGCGCCAATACCGTACATAGCCATTTTCCTTGGTTTGTTCACGGCGCCAAAAACCATTTCGGTCGTCCACCATAGTGAATTTAATAACATACCGGAAATAAATAAATACCAAACTGCCTTTGGAACCTCCAGTTCATTATTAGTCCATATTCGATAAAACCATAGCCCAAAAATAGAAAGAAGTATAAAACCGATTGATGACATAAGAAATACACTTAACATGGCAACTCGATATATTTTTTGGGCGGTTAACCAGTTTTGTTTTCCGATTTCAAACTGTAATTCCGGAAAAATTGCAGCTTTAATCATGAAGAATAATTGGTTCAGTGATCTGCTAAGTGTTCGCACCGTATTGAAAATAGCAACAGCTTCTGGTCCTAAAACAATGCGTACTATAAATGTGGTGCCTTGAAAATAAATAGCTTGCCATACTGGGGACATTAAATAACCCAGACCCTTTTTGGTGATATTTTTTTGAATAAGTCTATCTCTTTTACCTTTATGTGTTTTAAATAAACCTAAGACTTGTTTTCCTTTAATCCAATAGAAAAAGTTAAATGCCAAAACCACTAGAAGTTGGGAAAGCGCAAATTGAACTACACCATAACCTAATAACAACACAAATAGGCCGGCACCTAAATTTAACGCAGCGTATATTGATAATAGGTTCATACTCATAGCCGCTTTTTGTGCAGAACGGTAATAAGCTTGAAAAAGCTGAGAATAGAAATTTAGTAATCGCGCTAATATCAGAATCGAAACAGCTATTATAGCATCTGTTTTATGTATTAAAGACTTTTCAAAAACTTCAAAATAATTTAAAAAATAAATTGTGACTATACTAAGAAGCATTGCAATGCCTATCATTACTGTAATAATATACATACCAGTTTTACTGATATTTGCAGCTTCCTGTTTTTTATCGGATGCATAACTCAAAACAAAACTATTGGCGGCCGCGGTTCCGAAACCCATATCGGAAAATCCAATCACGGTAGGTATAATGGTTAAAGTTATCCATTCCCCATAATAGGCCGCCCCCCATGCCGAAATAAAAAATGGCACTAGAATCAATTGTTCCAGTACTCTCACGCTTTTCTGAAAAACGGAGGCTATTCCGTTATTAAGCAGCCTTTTTTTTAATGACATTTTCTAAAGAATTATTAATCGTTGATTTTAGGTCCGTAACCATACGTCTGTGCAGCGTTTGTGTCATTTAACAAGACCATTGTATTTCGTAGTTTTCCATTTTTATGAATGGACTCAATGGTTTTAGCATGCTCACTTTTTGTTACATTTTTTCGAACTACGTAAATCGTACCATCTATATATGCATTTAAAGCAAAAGCATCGGATATAACTCCAATAGGAGGTGTGTCAATTATGATGCGGTCAAAATCTTTCTTTAGTTGATTGATAAGTAGTTCTATTCTTTCGCTCAACATTAAACGGCCTACTTGATTAACCTCTGTACCTGCGCCTATTAGTGATAGGTTGTCAATGGTAGAATGCTTTTGAATGATGTCTGATATAGTTAGGTCTTTCTGTACTATAAAATCTGTCAATCCAGGAGTGTCCGACAAGCCAAAAGTTTTCATTAATTGTGGCATTCTTAAATCGAAGGATAGCACTATTACACGTTCACCATTAGAAGCCAAAGTAATCGCTAGATTGGAGGCAATAAAGGTTTTTCCCTCGCCTTGAACCGTTGACGTAATTAATAGCGTCTGATTCTTATTGGTCTTTTTAAGATATTCTAAATTGAAACAGAGTAACCGAAACAATTCTGCCGATGGAGTTCTGCTGTAGCCCTTGGTTGCTATCAATCCCCCATCTTTGCTTCTCGCTATTTCTCCCAAAATAGGAGCAGAAATTAAATTAGATAAATTCTCTATTGAAGTAATTTTATTATTTAATAGGTCTTTGGTATAAATCAAAGAAAATGGCAAGAATAACCCAATAAGTAAGCCGCCTAAATACATAGCTGTTTTGTTAGGGCTAACAGGGAAATTCCCTGCTTTTGGAAGACTGACTATTCTTGTAGAAGAAACAGGTGCTGCTAACGATAGAACTTCTTCCTCACGTTTTTGCAAGAGATATAGATAAAGTCCTTCTTTGGTGCTTTTATCACGGCTAATATCAACCAGTTGTCGCTCCATAGAAGGTACTTTGGCAATCTGTGCTTGATATTTATTCGCATTAGATTGCTGATTGCGCTGCGCAATCAATAACCTGTTTTTGGCGCTCCGTACATTTTCAACAATAGCCTTTCCTAAGTCATTTAATGTTCTGTCTAAATTAACAATAATAGGGTTGGCACTAGAAGCAGATTGTGCCATTTGTCCTTTTTGCAATAAAGTTTCATTATACTGGTCAATCATACCTGTCAAAGAAGGGTCATTGGCACTTAAAGATGCTGGAATTGGCGTGTCTGGATTTCCTTGCTGAAGGTACATTTCTATAGAGTTGATTACATTGATTTCAGTCTGGTAGTCTGAAATTAACTTTTTGTAATCATTGGCTTGGGCAATATAAAGCCCAGCATTGTCAGTGACATTGGTAGGGTCATTACTAGTTTTAAATTTCTCAACAGATTTTTCTACGCCTTCAATTTCGCCAGATAGTAATTTTAAGCGATTATCTATCATTTTAATTGTATTCTCGGCGAGTTCATTTTCGTATTTAATCATCTCCTCCACATAAGTCTCGATAAGACCAGCAACTAAATCTTCACCTTTTTTCTTGTTAATGCTCAAGAACCGGATACTTAATAAATTTCCATCAAGATTTATAAGGTCTATACTAAGATTCTGTAAAAAGGTACCTATCACTCGGTCAGTATCAAGAATGGTAAAGTACAATGGCTTCCCATTGTCTTCATATTTAGATGCTTCTTTTGCGTTAATGGTGAAAGTTCCAAAGGGCGCGGTTACAAGATCACCGTAGGTATGTTGCGTTTTGTAACTTTCGTTCTTTACCGTAGTTTCCAGTTCATATTCGGTGTCGTTGATGAATTTTATATAAATAGGTAGGTCATAAATTAAATCTGTAGCGGTCTCATCTACTAAAATTTCTATAGGTACATCCTCTCCATAAATCTCAACATCGCGAACTTTGCCTTCAATATAATAGTTGATATTTAGAGAACGGTCGGTAATAACCTTTTCCATTAAACCAGTTGATCGTAGTATTCCTATCTCATCTTCAACATTGGTATTACTTTTAATGAGACCTAAATCCTTTATATTTTGTGATTTCACGGAGCCTTGCCCAGTGTCTTGGTTCTTTACAAGAAGGGTGCTAGTTATTTCATATTGGGTTTCGGCTTTGTATCGTAAGTAAAGAAATACAGCTGCCAAGCAGACCACTAAACCTATGGCAAAAAGAGGCCATTTTTTTAAGTACTTTGAGATGAGTTTGGTAATATTTGTCTGTTCCATATGATGAAATCCGTTTAATGTAAATCTTTAAGTTGCTTGAATAAGAAGAGCGATGCTAGTTGCTTAGCCCTCCGTCCAGTTTGTTTTATGGTTGGTATTGGTAATTTTAAATTTGTTGCTTTATATCAAATTAATACAAGAAAAGGCATTTTTTGTTCACCTAAAACTTTTAGATACCTTTTAAAAATCAAGGCTAGATTATTGATTCCTAATCTGATTATTTCTTGTGTAACCTATTGATTTAATGTAAATTATTCTACTTTTTAAATTCTAAAAACGAATTTTTAAATCCTTTTAATAAGAATATGAGATTTAACATTTAAGCTATTTTTTTTAGGTTTATAGTACTTTTTTAATATGCATTTTCCTCTCCTCGCACGGCATTAATAACCGTTTGTACAATAATCTTTATATCTAATTTTAACGACCACTTCTCTACATAAAAAATATCTAGTTTGGTACGGTTTAAAATATCTTTCTTTTCTCCAATTTCTCCGCGGTATCCTTTTATTTGAGCGAGTCCAGTAATACCAGGTTTAACAAAATGACGCACCAAATATTTATCTACAGATACTTCGTAATCCTCTGTATGCAGCTCCATATGTGGTCTAGGGCCTACAACACTCATTTCGCCTAGAAACACATTTATAAATTGTGGTAACTCATCTATACTGGTTTTGCGAATAATCCTGCCTACGCGCGTTACACGCATATCGCCTTTAGTGGCCATTTTGGAATCAGCATCGGTAGAGGGGGCCATAGACCGGAATTTGTAACACCAAAAAGTTTTACGTTTTAGACCGTGTCTTTTTTGTTTAAAGTAAAGGTTACCTGGAGATTCTGATTTAATGAGAATGTACATTATTGGTGTAAGCCAAGAGAGAATGGTGATGATAACCAAAGATGAAAAGAAGAGGTCAAACGTACGTTTTACCACACGCGCAAAAAGCGTGTCCAACGGTACTCTTCTAAGGTTTAGTACAGGAACAGTTTCATAGAGTTCTATGAACATACCCCTAGAATAAATTTCCTTATTATCCGGTATGATTTTTACACGAATAAGGTTGTTGTCCGCAAAATCAATAAGGTTACGAAGTTCCTTGCTATTGAATTTAGAGGCTACACAGTAAATCTCATCTATGTCGTTTTCTAAAATATAGAGAAAGCAGTCCATGACCGGCCCAAGAAACGTAGGGCTTTTAGATTTCTTGTCGTCAAAGTAGCCCATGTAACGGTATCCCAGTTCAGAATCATCAAAAACTTTCCTGATTTTCTTTAAATTCTTGTCACGACCTAAAACAACTACTTTTACGGAGTTACCACCCCACATGCGGTATTTTCTTCGTAACCAGAAGAAAACTACCCGATAGGCCGTTAGCGCTACACATATCATGAGGTAGATAAACAATTGCTGCTCCAGAGATTTATAGATTCTTCCGGTAATGCCAAACAAAGCAAAATACGCAAGACCATAAATTAAATAAAGCTGAATAACTTTATGAATATTGGTAAAGAAACCCTCTTTACGTTTTCTGGTATAATAACTTAGTCCATATGTGATAAGCAACCAAGAGATATTATAATGTAAAATATAGTAAATGTGAGTGTACGTTTCCGGAGTAAGAAAATAGAGAAAACTGTTTATAATAAACAGGTGTACTGCTATTGATACAGGGATAATCCAGTCTGAGTTCTTGAAGTTTTTCATTTCCCTATTTCTGATAATCGTTTATAACTAAATATTCGATAGAATTAAAACCTGTGATTTGCGGTCTATACCAGATATTTTCGAAATATAGCTCTTGTAAGATTCCTCTTAGTGTTATCTTCATGGTAACAATAAATTTGTACAAGTTTAATAATCTTTTACACCTTATTCCATAAGATATTCTCGAGCTTCAGGGGGAGGTTTTTAATTGCGCTGGCAAATATATGATTTAGGGTAGTATAGCCCAACTAAATATCATTATTTAACCATTAGAAAATACACCAAAAACTATTTTTTAATCGTCCTCTAACAGATCAGCTCAATATTATCAGTGCTTGCAAGGAATTAGGCGCTTATTAATCTTATTTAAAAATAATTTTAAGCTTCTTCTCTTGACTATGTGAGGATTACATTTAATATTTTAATGTTGAAGGAGGTGACTATTCGCTTCTATGTGTCATAATTACAAATGTTTGGATTTGAGGTGCAATTTTTTGATTATTTCATAATAGATAGGACTTTTGAGTAGCATCTTCTAAAAGAGTAGCACAGTGAAGTTTTTTTAGAAATTTGTCTGTAGAAATTTAGACAAAATAAAAGGGAGCGTTCCCCAACGCTCCCTTTCCGAGTTATTATAATAACTATCTCTATGTTGAGATAGATATTCAACCTACTTATGAGTTACAAATATCCGAAAGTCTTACAAACGGCATTGATTCAAAAGGAATCATAATTGACTCATTTGGCAATCGCTAATTAATGACATAGCCCAATAACCAATACAAAATAATGAATACAAAGATTCCGCCAATGCAACCGCATTTGCCACCTCCTATTTTCTTTGCGCCCCAACCGGCCAAAATTGCTTTCAGAATATTTTTCATAGACGTGTTTATTGCGTTTTTATAGGTCCTGTTTTGTACTTGGTATTATAATCCATCTTTAGGCTTTGGATGTTGTTATTTAAATCTTCTGCCTGAGATTGGAGTAAGGCACTTGTGGTCTTAGGCAAACTATCAAAAGCCAACAGATTTTGATAATGTAAAACCAAGTTTTGCTCATTGGCAGTAAGTAAAACATTTACTTCCCTGTCCGATAAGTTCTTCTCCAACAGCTGTTTTTCAACTGACTCAAAGATAGGGGTATCCGTCTGAATAGAATTCGGCACTTTGTTTTGGGTGACCGAGTGATATTCGTCTGCTAATATTTTCTCAAAATCCTTTTCTTCAAAATGGCGTTTCTTGAAATAAATCTGCCATGTGGGATACCGGTCCGATTGTACTAGCGTACCATATGTTCGCTCGCAAGCGTGTGCTTGCGCTATAAGTTCATTAAGTGCATTTTCCCATGCGGTTCGTTCTCTTTCCATGTTTTTAGATTTAAAGGTTCTACGTTCGTTTTAGCTATTAATCACCCGAAAGCAGATTCTACAGCACCACCATCTATACGTACGTTGGTTCCGTTTACATAACTGGCATGTTCAGAACACAAGAAAGCTACAACGGCAGCAACCTCTTCTGGTTTTCCTCTACGTTCCATAGCAATATGTGGTCTTTTATTTTTTACGAACCATTCTACAGCTTCTTTAACGGAAATATCTTTTTCCTTGGCCAAATCTTCCATCATAGCATCTGTCATAGGAGTTTCAATGTAAGCGGGCGATATACAGTTGAATAATAGATTCTCTTTGGAATAGGCTCTGGACAAACATTTTGAAAGGTTTATAATAGCTGCTTTACAGGCATTATATGGGCTTTCATCTACATAAGGCTGAAAAGCATTTTCACTGGCTACCATAACCATACGACCCCATTTTAGTTTTTGCATTTGTGGTACAAAGGCACGTGCCACACGAACGGCGCCCATCAAGTCAACTTGTATGGTTTTCATCCAATCGTCATCGGTCAGTTCTAAAAAATCACCAGCTGCGCCTCTTGCTCCCGCCGAGTGAAAAACAATATGTGCGCCCCCAAATTCGGTTTCTACCTTTTTTGCTAGATCCAAAACCTCTTGGTTCTTAGAAATGTCAGCGGCAATACCCATTACTTTGGCACCGTCTTTGGTATCCTTTTCAACTTGCTTTACGGCATCTTTTAAATCCTTGCCATTCTCTCTATCGGATAAGATGATATTTACACCTTCTCTCGCCAAAAATTTAGCGGTTTCTATTCCTAATCCTGAATCTCCTCCTGTTATGAGGGCTGTTTTTCCTTTTATATTTAAATCCATTGTAATCGTTTTTAATTTGTACTTATTTAATTCAATTTTTTATACTATCCGTTTGTGGTAAAACCAGGATAGCAAGTCATTCCACCATCCACGAAGATGGTAGTTCCGTTTATATATTCAGATTCGTCCGAAGCCAACCAACTGGCCACACTACCAATATCCTCTGGTACACCAATCTGTTTGTAGGGTATAAGTTTTAGCATGTTCTCTCTGCCTTCTTTGGTACTCCAAACATCTTTATTGATATCTGTTTTAATGGCACCAGGAGCAATACTATTACATCTAATTTTATGAGGTGCGTAAGCTTGGCAGATACTCTCCATCAACATTAATAGTCCTCCTTTTGACGCTGCATAATTTGCATGACCCGCCCAAGGGATTTCTTCATGTACAGAACTCATATGAATAATTTTCCCCAGGGAGTTGGAGACGTCCTTACGTATACCTCTGCGCATGAACTCAATAATAGCTTCCTTGGCACATAAGAACTGTCCCGTAAGGTTTACGTCTATAACTTTTTTCCAAGCGTCTAATGGCATTTCGTGCAACGGATGGTCTATCTGTAGACCTGCATTGGGAACGCAGACATCTACAGTCCCAAAGTGGTTGATAGTCTTTTTAAAAAGCTCTTTTACATCTTCTTCTTTACTAACATCACCATGTAGAACTATGGCTTCGCCAGATGTTGAATTTTTATTAATCTCATCCGCTACTTCTTCTGCAGCTTCTTTTGAGCTTCTATAGTTCACTACAATATTGGCACCTTCAGCACCCAAGGCTTTTGCAACGGCGGCACCTATACCACTACTAGAACCCGTTATAATACAGGTTTGATTTTCGAGTCTATTGTTTGGTTTTTGCATTTCTTATGTAATTAGATGATAAAATTACATTGGTAAATACTGAGAGAATTGTCCGATACATAAAATTCATAGCTCAATGCAATTAGTGGTAAAGTGATTGTAGTCAGGTGGTTCACTTTTGTTTTAACGACATTAATTTTCGCTATCAAGTCTATATAAGGAATTTGGTTGCCCTTAATTTGTGAGAGCGATGATAGTTGCTATCCTCGCCTTAAATATAAAATGAATAACAAAATATAGAATGATGATAAAACCTAAAACGGAAGTACCCAAATTAGAGCTCCCTCTTATAAATGATGCCAGATGGAATTTGGCCGCTCAGAAAAGTGAAACATTTACCATCCTTGTTTTTTACCGAGGATTGCATTGTCCTGTTTGTAAGAATTACTTAGAAGAACTAGCGAAGAAATTAAAGGATTTCACGGATAGAGGAGCACATGTTGTTGCTATAAGTAGCGATAGTGAGGAGCGTGCTAAAAAAGCAGGTAAGGAGTGGGATGTTCCCGGATTGCCAATAGCCTATGGACTATCTATTGAGGAGGCTCGCAATTGGGGGCTATTTGTTTCTAAAGGAATAAAAGATTCAGAACCAGATATGTTTTCTGAGCCCGGAGTTTTCTTGGTAAGACCAGATAATACTTTATACGCTAGTGCAATACAGACCATGCCTTTTGCAAGGCCTAATTGGAAAGATATTCTGAATGCTATTGATTATATAGAGAAGAGCGATTATCCAGCTAGAGGAGGAGAATAGGTTTTAAAACCTGACAGTTTAAGATTTTATTAGTGCAAATAATCTCAATATGATAATAGGCACATTCAATTTTATATCTAGGTTCTAAACTAAGAATGTATTTCGTAACTTTAGGTAGGAGGGCTACTACATTCCCTTTTGTGAGGCAGAGAACCTACTAAATTATAAGGCTTATGGAACTGGATTATAAAAATTATCGGAAAGTAAAAATCTATTTTAACAAGGTCTGTAGGGCTTTGACAAATCTTGAAAAACTACAGGAAAGGTCATCACTGTCTTTTGGAAATGCTCTACTGGTATCACGAGTACAGGAAATGCAATTAGTGCAGGCGCAATTGGTCAGTTTTTTTATAGATCCCAATTTAAAATTGCCGTACGTACCGGCTTCCCGCTGTAAGGCCTTAACCACTTGGTATATGGATGACAAACTATTCTCTTGTAGAAGTTTGAGTTCTTTTAATGCTATGCTGATAAAAGAGGATGAAAAGGCTCTGAAAGAGGTAGGTTATATTACTGACGATTTGCTTTTGTCTTCTGCTTTAAAAACGCTGTTTGAAGAACACAGAGAAAGATTAAAAAAACTTAGAATTACTAAAGACATTTTAAACGAATTATAAATGGACGAATACACAGGGTTGAAATACGAGAAAATAGGCGAAGGAAAGAAGACCATTGTGTTCGTACATTATTTTGGAGGTGATGCCGGAAGTTGGAAATGGCTGGCTAAAAGACTAGGTAGAAAATATACCTGTATCATGCTAAATTTACCAGGTTTTGGAGGGACAAGGCCTCTTGCAGAACCTTCCATTTACGGCATGGCACAATATATAAATGTCTGTATTGATGAGTTAAAACTAAAAGACTATATACTTTGCGGGCATTCTATGGGTGCTAAACTGGTACTTTATGCCGCACAGATTAAAAATGCTAATCTACCCAGTAAATTAATGTTGATAGCCCCATCGCCACCTACGGTAGAAAACATGCCTGATGAGGAACGCAAGCGCATGTTGAATCACCCAGATCGAGCCGAAGCTGCAAATACGGTGCATAATGGTATCAAGAAAAAATTAGGTAAGAAAAAGTTGCTATACGCCGTCAATTCTCAATTACGGATCGAGGAGACCACGTGGAGATGGTGGTTGAACGTGGGCATGAAAAATAATATTGCCGAACGTGTTAAGGGTCTGGATATTCCAACAGATGTTATTTTCTCTAATGACGACCCCGTAATATCTACAGATGCCATTTATAATGAGGTACTTCCTAATCTTAGCAGCCCTTCTACAGTGGCGTTAAGCAGAGTAGGGCACTTAATTCCTATGGAAGCACCGCGGAAACTAGCCAGAATCATCAAAAAAATTAACAAATAAGGCTTGCTAAAGCACCTATGCCGGCTAATTTGTATACCCAAATATGAGCCCTAATCACTGAAAAGGGCAGATATCGTCAACATCAAAAGCAAATAAGTTAATATATGATTGTTAAAAGTGTAGAAATCATGCGCTTATTACTGATCTTTGCCCTTTATGCAAAAGGAGAAAAGAAAAAATAGGGGATTGCGGCGCTTAGGACGAGTGTCCTTAGGGGTCCTACTTATATTTCTTTGTTTGGTACTTTTTATTAGAAGCCAATGGGGACAGGATATTATAGTTGGTAAACTTACTAATTACGTTTCTCATAAGACAAATACGAAGGTTGAGATAGACCGCCTGTTTCTTACTTTTTCAGGCAATGTTTTCTTAGAGGGATTGTATTTGGAAGATACCAAAGGCGATACGCTTATCTATTCTAAAAATTTAGAAGTCAACTTACCGCTAACACCTTTAATTTTTGGTAATGAGTTGAGCTTAAAGTCCGCTACTTGGGAAGGGCTTCGTGCACATATTAAAAGAGAAGAGGCATCGGAAGATTTTAATTTCACTTTTTTGGTCGATGCTTTTGCATCTGCAGATACTACAACAACTACTACAGATACTGCGCCTATGCAAATTAGCATTGGCGAACTGGATTTCAAAGATTTTAAGATTGACTATGACGACCAATTCTTAGGTATTGACAGTCACATTCAGCTTGGAGAGTTGGTATTGGATGCCGATGAAACTGACTTGGATAAATTAAGGTTTGAATTAGACGAACTTAAATTATCCAACACAGAGATTTTTTATAAACAGACCAAGCCTTTTGTGTCCGAAGATGCTACAGAAAGTACCATGCCATATTTTGCAGTAAATAATCTGCAGCTTCTAAATGTAAAAGCGGACTATAATTCGGTTCCTGATGCTATTACTGCCCAGCTAAATCTTCAGGATTTTATATTGGAATTACCAAAAGCAGATTTGGCAACGAATGATATAGAAGTAGATAGAATAGCACTAAAAGGCTCTTCATTTTTTCTGCGACTTCCCGCTGCTAATGAGGTGGTAGATTCAACCGCAACGAATATTTCGGATACTACTTTTGAGTGGCCTAAATTTTTGGTGAGTGCAGATGAAATCGATTTTAAAGATAATACGATCGTTTACGTCATGGGAACGGCACAGCCGGAAAAAGGCAAATTTAATGCGAATTCCATCTCACTTTCCGATTTTAAACTTCAGGCGAATGATGTAAACTATCAGCCTAAAAAAGTAAAAATAAATCTCAAAGCTTTTTCTTTTTTAGAAGAAAGTGGAATTGCACTAAAAAACTTGACATTCAATGCTAATGTAGATGATACCTCTGCTGCACTGGAAGAACTGCAATTGCTCGTAAACGAAAGTTCTTTGGCAGGACAAATGATATTGGATTATCCATCCGTAGAAAAATTGATGGATGCACCAGAGAAGACCCAAGTAGACATCAAACTAAAAGAGGTATACCTCAATTTAAATGATGCATTCACTTTACAACCTAAACTTGCGGAAAACACTTATTTGCAGGCAGCTTCAAAGCATTCGGTTCAAGGAGATGTTTCAGCACAGGGTACTTTACAGAAAATTGACATAAAAAATTTAGATTTAAACTGGGGCGAAACCACACGGTTTGCTGCCCAAGGAAACCTACAAGATGTAACGCAGCCAGATTCGTTGTACTTCAACTTTGACACCATTAAACTGAATACCGTTAAGGAGGATGTAGCGCAATTTGTTTCTGAACAAGAATTGGGTATTACGCTACCAAATACCATTGTTCTTAATGCTCAGGCAAAAGGAAGAGTAGATGATATAAGTGCCACAGCAGCATTAATTATTCCTGAAGGCGCTATTGCGGCAAAAGGGACCTACCAAGATGGTAATGAGATGCGTTTTGATGGAAACATAAAAGTAGACAGCCTTCAAATTGATAAACTGTTGAACAATCCGGAATTGGGCGTTGTTTCGTTCACTATGGATGCTTCTGGGGGTGGTGACATCAATAATTTAGATGCAAAAATTAAAACAGATTTCACCCAACTCATACTAAGTAATTATGATTTTTCAGCGTTAAAGCTGGAAGGTGATATTGAAAATGGAAAAGGGGTGGTTGACCTCTCTTTCAAAGATGATAACCTTAACTTTTTAGCCAAAACCAATGTTGTTTTAGATTCGCTAAGCTCAAAACTAGATTTAGATTTGAATGTTATTGGCGCTGACCTATATGCTTTGGGTGTTACAAAGGAGCGTATTAAGGCGGGGCTTCAGCTTAATGCAAAATATAACGGAAATGCCGAAGCTTATCAGATAGATGCCCAGATAAAAAACGGGGTAGCAGTCTATGATAACGACCAGTACCAAATGGGACCGGTTAATCTAAAATCGGCTATAGATAAAGCTAATACAGATGTTACGGTAAATAGTGATTTCTTGGTAGGGAGTTTAAAATCTAATGCTCCGCCAAAAGCATTGACCGACGCGCTAACCCGTCAATTTGAAAATTACTTTAAAGAGGCTACAGAAGAGGTAATAGCTCCAGATTCGGTACAGCTCAAAATGAATTTGAAATTGTCTCCAACGCCTTTCCTTACAGAAGTGTTTTTACGAGATGTGGACCGCTTGGATTCGGTTTTGGTAGAGGCAGATTTTAATGCCCTCACTAAGAAGTTGAATGCTAATTTACATGTGCCGGCCATTTCATATCAAGGTAGCTCTATAGATAGTTTGAATGCAAAAGTAACGGGCAATGCTACCAACCTAAATTTCACGGCAGGTTTTGCAGGTCTTGTATCAGACCCCATTCATATTAAAAGAACTTATATTGAGGGCGACCTGAAGAACAAAAAGCTATTTCTAGATTTTGTAGCTATGGATGATAGTGTGGCTATTGCAAAAGTCTCTTCCCAACTCACCCTTTCAAAAGATACTACGCTTATTCATATAGACCCGTCTAATTTGGTTTTAAACAAGAAAGAATGGTCCGTTCCAGAGGATAATCAGATTGCTATAGGGGAACAATTGTTGCGATTGAAGAACATGAAATTTACGCGCAATGAACAGTCGCTAACCATCAGCGACCAATTGCCTAATCAGGAAAAAGAGCATATCGGAATTGTTTTCGATAATTTTAAACTACAAACTTTTTTAGGGTTTTTAAATCCAGATGAAACTTTAGCATCTGGTTTGGTAAAGGGAGATTTAATTATAGAGAATCCTTTTGGTGCAACAGGCTTAGTGGCAGATTTTAAAATCAATTCCTTGGAGGCGTTACAAAATCCTTTGGGTAATCTTACCCTAAAGGCAAATTCTACCGGTAACGCTGCATACGACTTTAACCTTGCCTTAAAAGATGGTGGGGCAGACTTGGACTTAAAAGGAGACTATGCCGCGGCGGAAACAGGAGCTAAACTCAACTTAGACCTTGATCTGAACCGTATAGAACTAAAAACGCTGGAAGCTTTTACAGAAGGAGTCATCAAAGATGCTCACGGGGCATTATCGGGAAAAGTAAATGTTTCCGGTACTACAGCTTCACCCGAATACAATGGGACTATAAACTTTGCGGGTGTAGATTTCAATTTAGCAGAAGTGAATTCTGTTTTTAAAGTGACTGATGAGCAACTGAAACTGGATACTGACGGTGTGTATTTTGATAGTTTTGAAATCACGGATGCAGATGGTAGCGATTTTACGGTACAAGGTGCTGTACTAACAAAAGACTTTTTAAACCCTTCGTTTGATTTGAAGTTGAAAGCGGAAAACTTCCGGGTGTTAAATTCCACAAAAGAAGATAATGAGTTGTATTACGGTACGGCCAGTTTGGATGCAGACCTAAAAGTAGAAGGAGATTTAGACCTTCCTAAAATAAGTGGCAAACTGCGTGTCCGGAAAATTACGGACGTTACCTATGTAGTGCCAGAATCGCAATTAGATGTTGAGGAACGGGATGGCGTGGTACTTTTTGTAAACCGTGAGAACCCAGATGCTATTTTAACGAAAAACGACCAAGAAGAAACACCTTCCCTTTTAAAAGGAATGGATATTAGAGCGGTGTTGGAAATTGCCGAAGATGCAGATTTTCATGTAATTATAGATGAACGCACTGGAGATAATCTACAAATTTCCGGTGATGCGGCCCTGAACCTAAATGTTGAGCCCAACGGGAGGATAAACCTCTCCGGAAGGTATGAGTTAAAATCTGGGCATTATGAAACCAACCTATACAATCTTGTAAAACGGCGCTTCGAAATAAAACCAGGTAGTACCATAACATGGCTGGGAGACCCTACAGATGCTAAATTAGATGTTACTGCGGTCTATAATATAGAAACATCCGCAGAGTCCTTAATGTCTTCCGTTACTTCTAGTGAGGATGCTAGTGTAAGTTCAAAATACAATGAGGTCCTGCCTTTTATTGTATATCTCAATGTGGATGGCGAGCTTATGCAGCCAGAGCTATCCTTTGGGTTAGATATGCCTGAAGATGAACAGGGAGCCTTAAGTGGGGCCGTTTATGGGCGTGTTCAACAATTAAACGCACAAGAAGCAGAACTGAACAAGCAGGTCTTTTCACTGTTAGCTTTGAGCAGGTTTTATCCGGATTCTGGTAGTGACGGTAGCTCGGGAGGAACAGCGGCAATTGCTAGGGATAACGTTAATAAGGTGCTTTCTGGTGAACTTAATTCGTTCTCTGATAAAGTTTTTGGTAACACAGGTGTTGAGGTAGGTTTTGATCTAGACAGCTTTACAGATTACCAAGGAGATAGCCCAGAAGATAGGACGCAATTGAACATCAGCGCAAAGAAAAAGTTGTTTGATGATCGTTTGGTCGTGACAGCGGGCAGTGCCGTAGATGTTGAAGGTAGTGCGCAATCAGAAGATGAGGCGACGTCTATAATAGGGAATGTAAGCTTGGAATACACGCTTACCAAAGATGGTAGGTATCGCTTGCGCGGATTTCGTAAGAGTGAATATGAAAATATTATTGACGGTCAGTTAATAGTGACCGGAATGGCGGTTATTTTTAATAGGGAATTTAATAAATTCAGTCAGTTGTTCAACCCCGTTAAAAAGGATTCCGATAAAAAAGGAAAGAAAAAGAAAACGGACAAAGAGGAGAATCAACCAAAGGAAGACAAGTAATATGAAGTTGAGAACAACATCTATTTTTCGAGTTTTTATACTCCTCTGTTTAACGATTCAGTATGCGTGTAGCGTTGGAAAGTATATACCTGAGGACGAAATTTTGTTTAGCGGTACGGAAATTATAGTAGATTCTGAAGAGGAAAAACGGGCATTAAAACCAGTGGAACAAGAGTTGGAAACTTTGATTACCCCAGCCCCTAATTCAGATGTTTTAGGAATGCGCTTGGGACTTTATTACCATTATAAGGCACAGAAGAAAAAACCAGGTTTTCTCAATAAATGGCTGAATAAAAAGTTTGGTGAAGAGCCGGTGTATTTAAGTGATGTAAATACGGACCGTATGGAAGAGCTAATGCTAAACCGTCTTGATAATCGCGGTTTTTTTTACAGCAAAGTTGCTTCGGAAATAGATAGTACTAAAAAGTATGCTTCGGTTACCTATAAAGCTGAATTAGCCAAGCCCTATACTTTACAGGAATGGAAGATTGATAAGGATAGTCTGCCCATTTATGACCAAATAGAAACGGCAATGACCGGCACCAAGCTAAAGGCTGGTGAGCGTTTTGATTTAGAATTACTGAAGTACGAACGCGAGCGAATAGATACCCATCTTAAAAGCCAAGGGTACTATAATTTTAATTCGGACTTTCTCATTTTTGAGGCTGATACCAATCGCTATGATAATAGGAAATTCGATTTGTTTCTTCGGTTGAAAAAAGGAACGCCAAAGAAATCTATTGTTCCATATAGTATTGATTCTATTGCGGTCTACCCTAATTACTCCATTGAAAATGATAGCCTGCCTCAGCCTTCTGCAATTACTGAGGAAAACGGTATTTATTTTATTCAAGATGAGGAGTTTTTTAAACCTAAAAGATTAGAGCCTTACATACTTTTTGAAAAAGGAGGGTTGTACAATTCAGAAACTGCGCGGCTTACAAGTAACCGGTTAGCTGCCTTGGGGAGTTATAAGTTTGTGAACATCAGATTTAACGAAACAGATACCACTAATATTGAAGATAAAGGTTCGTTAAATGCAGATATCTTTTTATCGCCTTTGACAAAAAGGTCTATCCGTACGGAACTACAGGTTTTAACGAAATCCAATGGATACGCAGGGCCGGGAATATCTGCAACGTATAACAATCGTAATATATTTAACGGAGGAGAAACGTTTAGTCTAACAGGAGATTTTTCTTATGAAAGTCAAATCTCTGGAGGTGATGATGCCGGACAAACCAGTATTGCAGGCGGACTGACGGCCAATTTATTACTACCTAGGTTAGTGCCTTTTTCACCTAGCAGATTTAACTATTCCGTTCCCAAGACCAAAATAAGTTTAGGAGGCGATATTTTACTAAGGAGCGATTATTATACCCTCACCTCTTTTAATACTTCTTTTGGGTATACATGGAAGGCAAACAAGTTTGTTTATCACGAATTGAATCCTATTAGTATTACATATGTGAACCTTGCTGATACTACTGAAGAGTTCGAGGCAATTTTAGATGAAAACTCCTATTTGAGGAGTAGTTTTGAACAACAGTTTATCGCCGGTATCAATTATACTTTCACCTATAATGAACTGGTAGATGAGAATAAAGACCGGCCCGTTTATGTGTCTACAAGTTTAGATATTGCTGGTAATACCTTAAACTTATTGAGCGGAGGAAAGAGTTCCGTGTTTGGATTGGAATATGCGCAATACGCCAAGGCAGATATAGATTTTAGGTACTATTTAAAATGGGGTAAGGAAAGTGCTTTAGTAAGTAGGTTATATGCAGGCTGGGGTATTCCCTACGGTAATTCTGCTACATTACCTTTTGTGAAACAATTCTACTCTGGTGGACCATACAGTGTTCGTGCATTTGAAATTAGGTCTTTAGGGCCTGGTACTTTTGTTAGTGATGAAGATAGTACCAGCTCTTACTACGATCAATCTGGTAACCTAAGGTTAGAAGCTAATCTAGAATATCGTTTTCCTATTTGGTCTTATCTAAAAGGAGCATTTTTTGTAGATGCGGGTAATGTTTGGTTAACTAGCGAAGTAGAAATAGACGAGGATGATGATGAAGATAGTATTGCATTGAGTGAGGAGTTAATGTCAAAAGGAACCTTTGGTTCCGATTGGATGAAAGAACTGGGCATTGGAGTTGGTTTTGGGCTTCGGGTAGATATACAAAGCTTTGTAATCCGGTTTGATCTTGCTTCACCATTACAAGTCCCTTATAATGATGAGGGCGAACGATTGCGAACCCCTTTCTTTGGCGGTGGGAGCGGTAATCTGGTCTTTAATTTTGCTATTGGCTATCCTTTTTAATAACGAAAATACTCCTTCAGCCTGAAAATTACGGTGTTTTTATATGTCACTAGGTGAAAATAATAGCAAATAAACTTTACTTTTGCTATCTTATTAAAATCTTTCTTTCATGCTGGGTAATTCAGTTGCAGAAAAGTGAAGATAATTTGATTTCTAATGATTGCTTTGCGCTCCGTGCGATAATAAACGCTAGCAGTAACACTTCTTTCTATATTGATACATACCCTAACTTACGAGTCAAAAGCAATTAAAGAATTGACTATTGCCGATGTAGAAGTTATTTTGGCCACTGCTAAACAGTTTAATAGTCAGAATGATATTACAGGTTGTCTTATTTTCTATAAAAGAAGGTTCATTCAGATTTTAGAAGGTGACAAGAAAAAAATATATGACCTTTATGAAAAAGTCAAAAATGATAAACGGCACAAACAGGTTTATCTCTTGTCAGAAGATGCCATTGAGGAACGTAATTTTCCAAATTGGGGTATGGTCTATTATCCTATAGATGATAATGAAGCTAATAGAAACGAGTACGAACAGTTCAAAAGGAACCTATTATTATTAGCAGATTTAACGGTGCATTCTAATCAGACCGCAATTCTCTTTTGGAAACGCATGAAATTACTAATTACTACACCTCCGGATCATATATAAACTGGGTATAATACTTTGCTTCACGGAATAAAAAGCATAAAAAAAACGGCAATGAAATTGCCGTTTTTTGTTTGTACAGTTCTTTACAATTAATCAAATTGCTTTAATGATGCTCTTAACATCCAAGCCATTTGCTCATGAGCTTGTAAAATACCTGTTATAAAATCTGCAGTACCTTCATCATTATGAGCTTCTGCGTTGTCTCCAATACTTTCTCTAATAAACTTGATAACCTTATCGTGGTCCTTTAGTAAGGCGGTCATAAAGCTTGCGCTGTCTGTTTGATCAGGTTTGTTCTCTTCTAAATGAGACAATTCTAAAAATTCTTTTAGTGTACCTGGAGAATAGAACCCCAGCATACGGATACGCTCTGCTACTTCATCTATAAAGTTTTCCAATTTCCCGTACTCTTCTTCAAAGAATACATGCTTGGTATGAAAATCTATACCTTCTACATTCCAGTGTGCGTTACGTGTTTTAGTATATAATAAAAACTCGTCAGCCAATAATTGGCGCAACATTACTACAACTGCTTCACGATTTGACTTCTTTATGCCTATCTCGGCTTTTTGGGCTTCTTTAACCTCCATGATATTTTGTTTTTTAGATTCAAGTGCAAGTTACGGGCGAACTACTCTTTAAGTTGACCTGAAAAATTTATTAATTGCTTCAAAAAAATCAAATTTGAAATAATTATTTTGGCATTTTATTAGAGTATTTTTTTCTTCAATTAAGTCAATTTAAAATAGTATTTCTAGTTATTTTTAAAGTTAGAGATAAGGAGTATTAATAAGTAACGAAAAGAGATATGAAGACGTTAAACGACTTATTCGAGCATCAGCTTAAGGATTTATATAGCGCAGAGGTCCAGTTGATAGAAGTGCTTCCGGACATTGTGGAACATGCTAATGACAAGCGCTTAAAGCAAGCTATTGAAAATCACTTAGAAGAAACAAAAGAACAAAAAAATAGAATAAAAAATATTTGCAACAAATTGGATATTTCACCAAGCGGTGAAACTTGCCAGGCTATGAAAGGGCTCATCAACGAAGCAAAACATTTTTTAGAAGAGGTAGAAGATGATGAGGTGATGGATGTAGGTCTTATTGCAGAAATACAGCGGGTACAGCATTATGAAATTTCAGGTTACGGTAGTGCGGTTCGTTTTGCAAAAGAATTAGGATATAGACAAATAGCAAAAACCTTACAGGAAACTCTTAATGAGGAATATGATGCAGATAATACGTTAGAAAAACTGGCAGAGACCCGACTGAACAAGAAGGCTATTGGGGGAAACTCCTAATTGCTTATTTAATCCCTTGGTCTGCGGAGTATAGTCCACTAAAAATTTTTCTATCAATATAAAATGTGCCAAACGGGATAAAGCAGGCCAAAATAACCTTCCATGTTGTTGTACGAAATCTCCAATTTTGCTCAACCCCTACACTTAAAGTATTTATTATAAAAAGCAAGAATAGTGCTCCGTGTATTGGCCCAAGAGATTTGGTTAGACTTGGGTCTAAAAAGTAATACTTCATAGGAACGGCAATAAATACAAGAATCAAAAGAGAAATACCTTCTAAATATCCGATTATTCGAAGTCGGCCTAGTTTAGTTTTAAATAGATCTATCATAATTATCTAATATAAGGTCTGTTTGCTAGAGGTGAAAAGGGCCAGGGTATGGCTATCACAATTATAAAAAGAGCAATAGAGAACCATAGTAACATGGTCTTAAATTTTTCTTTATCAGTCATTTTTCGTTTCGCCAAAGAAGAACCAATAGTAAGTATTACAATGGCCGATAACATTAGGGTACTATGAATTGCCCCAAAAAATAAGCTGTCTATATGGTTTAGTGCTAGACTGAAATCCTTCCAAAAATATGTTACGACGGGACTTTTTATATAAAGTATAATACCAACAACTAACTGAATATGGGCAATGGTTGCAGTCCAATGTCTAGCCAGATTATCGGTCTTGGAAAAATGTAGGTTTTGAAAATAGCCTTTATAAGCCCTGAAAGTGGAGTACAGGATGCTAAAGAGTACAAACCAGCGGACTAGGGAATGTAAAAATGTGAGTGTTTGATACATTAATAATGAATTCAATATTAATGCAAATATAACCAAACATACTAACTAGTATGTTCCATTTGAAATTATTGGCTAAGATTTTTTAAATATAATTTAAGTTCCTCCAAATAAAGGTGGTAGCAATCCGTACTATTAGAAACTTTTCCAAAATTTCTTATACCCCAATAACCAGATATTACAAATAAAGCAACCTGTTTTGGGTTTGCAGAATTGATTATGTTACCTTTTTCTATCCCTCTTTTAATACTGTTTTCTACAGTAATTTGCCATTCTAAAACTAATACACTAAGTGCTTCGGAAAATTGAGAGTTCCAAGGAGTCATTTCTTGGGATAAGTTGCTTGCGGGACAACCATATTCAAGTTTTAGAAAAGGAGTTTCTAGTAATAGGGATTTGGTCATTAAATAAATATCCTGAACCGGATTTGAGCTGTCTTGCAAGGGAGTGATAAAAGCATCGTGCATGTTGGGTTTTACAATTTCATTGATTATTGCAACGCCCATATCATCCTTAGTTTTAAAGTGATAATAAAAGGCACCCTTTGTTACTTTTGTGGTTGCTATAATTTCATCAATGCTAGTTGCCTGATAGCCCTTTTTATATATAAGGTCAAAGGCTTTCTCTAGAATGGTATGCCGGGTATTGGATGCTTTTGTCATAAAAGATACTAATTAGTATGATGTGCAAAGTACTTAAAAAATAGTAGTAAGTGGGTGCTATATAAATTGAAAAAGAAATCTAGTAATCTTCTTACCTGTTTGAACAACCACAACTTATAAGCACAAAAAAACCGGCACTAAAAGTGCCGGTTACCATTATTAACAACCAAACTATTCTAACCAATTTTCTTATAGAGACGCAGCTACCATATTTTGCTTGTCTTTATACTGTTTTGGACTACAGTTATATTTGTTTCTGAATATTTTTGAGAAGTAGCTACGGCTAGTAAACCCAATGCTGTATACTACTTCTGAAATGTTCAAATCTGTATTTTTAATAAGTTCTTCGGCTTTTAGAATACGTACCTCTCTAATGTAATCTGTAACGGTGGTACCATGCATTAATTTAAAACCTTCTTGTAATTTGCTAGGAGATAATCCTGATTTACGACAAAGCTCTGAAATAGATAATTGTCTCTCTGGATAATTGTTTACGAAATCTGAAATCTCTCTTACTGATTCCATTTCTCTCATATTTAAACTACCTGTTTGAGTTTCTTGATTCTTAAGGTCATCTGTATGCTGTTGTACCTCTAGGGCCAAAATCATATGTACCAAACCTTCAATCAATAAACTTCTTACGATACCTTGTTGCTTGATAGCCTTAAGTTGACTGATTTGATCAGCAATTTTTAAATTATAAGACCCAATATAAATACTGTTCTCTGCAGGCTTACCGTTTAACATAAGCTCTTGCAGTCTGTAGTTTAAACCATTTTTCTTAGATGTATCTGCGTGAGCTACAGTTCTAACTACTATTAAAGATGTTTTAACACGTACATCCTTTTGGAAGTAAAGTACGTTATCAGCATTACTGGCATTTGTTAAAATACCTGTCTGAAAGTTCTCTAAAACATTCTTTTTAGTTTCATTATCAAAGCTATGTGCTATTCTACCAGCTGAGCAATATGCAAAACAAATTGGTGCGTTTTCATCAGAACCTGTTTTTAAGGTAAAGTCCTCATTAAACTCCATATCAAATTCTAAATAAGAAATACCACCTTTAAAAGTTATTCCTCTTATATGGCCTCGGCCTAATTCGTTATCAAGTGTTAAAATGTGTTCTTTTACGTTTACTGAAAGAGAACCACCAAAATTTTGGTGAAGTTGTTGGAACATATTTTTAATAGCTGCAGATGATAGTGTGATAGATTTCATAGTGTGTTTTTTAGGTTGTTAATTTCTTTTGACTGAAATTGATTATCTTTTTAATGGTTGAAGATTAGCATTATTCATTGCCATTATTAAGTTCTCTGGTGTCGCATCATTATTAGAATACTCATGAATTGGTCTTACACGACCCACTCTTGCCATTTGCTCAGAGACTTGTTCGATTAAATTTTTCATAGACACCAGGTTTATTATTTGTTCTGGTACAAAGATCGTGGGAGAGCCTACTTTTTGTGTTACACAATTATTGCTTTGTGTTATAGAATTGTCGCTTTAAGCGCAAAAAGGCGTTAAAATGTCCTAAAATCCAGGGTTTTGGATGTATTTCTTTAATCCACATACCTATATATATAGTTGTAGATTTCTTTAAAAGGAAGTAATTGTAGTTTTGGAAACTAGGCAGGCAAGTAGAAAATAAATGCGGAGCCTTTACCTAATTCACTAGTAGCGTATATAAACCCGTGGTGGTTTTCTACTATTTTTTTACAAATGGCAAGACCAATGCCTGTACCTGAATATTCTGATTTTTGGTGCAACCTTTGAAACACTTCAAATATTTTATCTGAATGTTCCGTAGAGAAACCAATACCATTATCTATAATGGTAATCTTGTAATAGTTGTTTGCCCTCTTAAAGAAGTTTTCCGGAATTTGCTTGGAATGTACTTTCTCTGCCTGGATGGTAATGGATGGCTTTACATCTGCTACCTTATATTTAAGAGCGTTAGATATAAGGTTGTTCAATAGCTGCTCTAATTGATAAGACACGCCTCCCAGTCTAGGAAGGTCTTCACTCTTAATGATAGCGCCGGTATTCTCAATAGTGGAGGAGAGGTCTTCCTTTACCTTTTCTAATACCTCATTCAAATCTATAAGTTCAAAATCTTCATGTTTTGAATCTATTCTAGAATACGTTAGCAAGTTCATAACCAAAGACTGCATACGAGAGGCGGCGTTAACCACCTTCTTAAAGTAGACACGGCCTTTGTCCGATAAATTGTCTATCTCCGTACTTTCTATTCGAGAGATGAACATCTGGGTCTTTCTAAGCGGCTCCTGCAAATCATGACTAGCTACCCTATTGAAAGATTCTAATTCTGCATTACTATGCTGTAACTCCATATTACTGGCGCGCAATTTCTCTTCTGCAGCAATGCTCAATGAAATATCTTGGGCAACTCCAGACATAATTTGTCTGTTGTCTTTATGAATAAATTGACCGTTTACCTTTAGATGTTTGATTTCTCCACTTTTGCTGATAACACGGTAGCGGTGTTCTTCTACAATAAGATCGTTCGTAGATTTTTGAATGCTATGCTCGTACGTTTTTAAATCATCAGGATGCACAAATTCTGCAAATTGCTCTAATGACGCTTCAAACCCTTTAGGTTCGTAACCCAACATTCGGTAAAAATTATCCGAGATTTCAATTTCATCGGTACCTACATACCATACAAAGCTTCCTATTTTAGCAATTCTTTCGGCATCGGTAAGAATGGAGTTTTGAATAGAAAGTTCTTGGTTAAGTTGTATTACACGATCTGAGTTTTGCTTTTCTTCGGTAACATCTACAATTACACCTACAGATGCTTTTCTACCATGACGAATAAGTGCACGCCCATTAAGCTCTATGTGTTTTACGTCTCCTTGTTTGGTGACGATTCTGTATCCAGATACTTTTGATTTTCCATGTTCAATTGTTTCTTCTCCTAAGAGATTATAGGTAGATAAATCATCTGGATGAACAAATTTGCGATAACTGTCAAAGGTTACCGTAAAAGAGTTGGGTTCATATCCCAATATGCGATAAAAGTTGTCGGAAATTGTAGCTTCTCCGTTATCTAAATACCAGATATAACTTCCTATGTTCGCTACATTTTCAGCATCTGCAAAAATTGAATTTTGAGTCTCTAGTTGTGTATTTAACTGTACAAGTTGGTTTGTTTTTTCTTTTTCCTCTGTAATTTCTCTTGTAGTAAGTGTTATACCATCTCCCAATTTAATAGCCCTGGCGCTAAACCATTTTTCATTACCGTCTATTGCAGTATAGGGAACTTCATATGAAGTTGGCTCCCCGGTTTCGACTACATTCCTTAAGTATCCAAATATTTCGGATTCAAACACGGTCGGGAAAATTTCCGAAATATTCTTGCTAGTAATTTCCTCCGGTAAATCTCCGGTAATTGGGGAAATCTTATCGTTTATGAATAGAATTTTAAAGTCTACAATTTTATCGCTTTTGTCCCTGATACTCTCAAAGTTCATGATTACATGAGGAATACTTCTAAAAATATTATTTAGAAAAGCACGGTGGTCCAGTAGTTTTAAATTCTGTTGTTCTAAACGTTGGTTGAGTAATAATTGCTCTTCTTTTGCTTTTTCTTCTGCGGTAGAGTTACGAGCGGTTACCATAATTCCTTCCGCTAAGGGTGTAAGTAGCGATTTAAACCAAAGTTTCTCTCCTTTTGCAAAAATTTCTCTGTCTAAGCTAATTTTTTTTCTTTGTTGAAAACACTCAACTAGTTTTTGAAATTCACCATTGAGCATTAAAAAAGGAAAGACCTCAGATACGGGTTTACCCATAATTTCATTAGGGTCCAGTCCCAAATAAGAGCGGTTGCATTCATTGGCAAAAATGATTTCAAAATCTATGATATCCTTTTGTTTATCATAAATAGGCTCATAATAGTTAATGATGTTATCTGTGGTGGCGAGTACACTTCTAAGAAAATTTTCTGACTGGCGAATACGCAACTTGTTTCTATATATTTTTAGAAAAGCCAGTATAAAAACTATAAGGGCAAAGAATGCCAAAAGCAGGGAAGTAAAAGGAGCCAAGTACTTATTGGCGTCATATTCTTCTCTTGTTTTTTTGATGGATAGGCGTTCCTCGGCCAGCATTTGGTTTCTTATGTTCCTAATGCGGTAAAGTGTAAAGTTAATGTCACTTTTCTTCGCTTTTTCAGACGCATTAACACTGGTAATTGACTCTTTGGGATGTTCTGCTAGGGTTTGAAGTTCATCATGCAAGGTGTCTAATAAAGCTTCCATTGGAGCTAAACGAATTTGCTGAGATGCATTTCCTTGGGTAAGGTCTTCAAGCGTATTTAGTATGGTTTCACCGTCTTTTACATAATCATCAAATACGGTGTTATTCTCATCTTTATTTTGGATTTGCGCTCTAAACTCTTCGGATTCCGCTAGAGTAGAGTGGGTAGAGAGTTCACTAATGGCATTGTTTACTTGTAAAGTATGCGCTACTTTTTCCGCTAGATTTTGCATTCGCATAATCTGATAGTATGCCATGCTGGCCGTAAACAGAATAATTACAAAGGCAACGAACAATAAAGCTATGTAGGTCTTGGAAGAAGAATATATTCGTTTGAAGTCCATAAGCTCTATATGCGAAATAGAAAGGTATCCTTATTAAGATTAGAAGTGTGGTACTGCCAATTTAGCTGTAGTACCCGTTCTACAGAAGCTTGCAATTTAACAAAGTTATTGGGCTTATTCAGATAAATATTTGCCCCATTTAGAAAAGTCTCCTCCACATCTTTTTCTGATGACGAGGTAGAATATATGGCAATACAAAGGTCTTTTAGGTCTGGATTCTCCCGTATTTCCTTTAAACATTGTAAACCATTTTTTATGGGCATGTTTAAATCTAGAAAAATAAGATTGGGTAAGACAATATTGGGTAAGGTTAGATAATCCATCAACTCCTGCCCATGCTTAAAAAGCGATAATTTGGTTCTTATACCAATTTCATCAATAGCCTCACTAAAAAGCATTCTGTCATCTTCATCATCATCTGCCAAAGCAATGTTTAATAGTTGGGTATCCATAAGTATGTATTACGTTTTGGGGTTAACGGTGTGTTTAATTTTCTTGCTCATAATGCGCTGAAAACTGCTTGGAGTAAGCCCCGTGGTTTTCTTAAATTGCCCGGACAAATGTGCAACACTACTATAATTAAGCCTAAAAGCAATTTCTGTAAGCGTAAGGTCCGTATTGCAAATCAGCTCTTTTGCCAAATCTACTTTACGTAAAATAATATAATTTTCAATAGAAGTGTATGTACTCTCCGAAAAAACAGAAGAAAGGTGCGCATATGAATAATGCAAGGTGTCTGACAAATATGTCGAAACCTTTATTGACTTTAAATCCTTGTCTTTTAGAAGTTCATCAATAGCATTTTTGATGCGTTCTACTAAAGTGATTTTTTGACCGTCAAGAATTTCAATTCCATATCTCTTTAGAGAAGTAGCAAGAGAATTCCGTTGCTCTTCAGATAGACCGCCTTTAATCTTTACTTCGCCTAAACTCCCTAGAGAATAGCTTACATCAAAAGCATCAAGATGTTCCCTTAACAGGGTCTTGCAGGCTAGGTCAAAATCATATTTTACAAAAAAAGTCATGTTTAAGATTACAGTATAAGTGAACTATTTTTCGGTATACGAAAGATATGCACTTTATTTTAAAAAATTGCGGTATAAAATCCACTTGCGAATTATTGGCCAAACATAATACGATTTTTTGTTCAGGTTTAGTTCTTTTTGATTAAACAAAATAAAATCAAAGACATAAAACCTGAGTTTTTAAGTAGAAAAATTGGTTGTTTATGTTGATTCAAATAGCGATAGGCCCTAGTTGGTGTAAAAAAAGATTGGGCGATTCCCGAAGGAAACGCCCAATCTTACAATCAACCAAACTTTAATCTTAATTGTCATCTACGGCATCTTCAATACCGTCCTCAACGTCTTCGGCGCCTTCTTCTATGGCATCTCCGGTATCGTCAATTGCGTCTTCTATTTTGTCTCCAGTAGACTTTGCTTCATCTCTACAACTTGTTAGTGTAGATACAGATACGGTCATTAAGACAAATAACATTAAATATAGTGTGCGTTTCATATGTTTAGGGTTTTTGAGTTAATAGATTTATACGGTCTTCTTTCCGGTGAATAATGAAATCACGAAAAGGATTAGAAAAATAAAGAATAATACTTGGGCGATACTTGCAGCACCAGCTGCTATTCCACCAAATCCAAATATTGCGGCTATAATCGCCAATATTACAAAAGTGACTGTCCAACGTAACATAGTATGTAGTTTTTAGATTAGTAATTTCTAGTGTCGTACTTATCCGACTTCTATGATACAAAGATGCAGTATGTTCAGGGTTTAGATTATCGCAATAAATTTATATTTTACCTTTAAACAGCAGGGATGAGGGGTAGAATGAATTTGTAAAATACTATACTAATTTATTAGTTAGCGAGATTTATACTGTTACTATACAGAAGATCATGTAATGTGGTAGGAAGAAAATCTTCTCGGTCTAAACCAGATAAATTTTCAGAAGCATCCGTTGGCACATTTTCAAAGAAATCCTCAGAAACCGGTTCTGCAATCAAGTTATGGGTAGCTCCCGCAGTATCTATATCACGGACTGAAATTTTATGGTCTAACCAATCTTTTTGTTGATAACCGGGCACCATAATAGGCATTTGGTCACCTATATTATGGACTTCTGTAATGGTTCTGTTTGCCTTGTCTGTAATTAGGGAACTTGTGATAAAGCCATCTTCTAACTCATTGTAAATACCAGCAAGACTAAATGGCTCGCCAGATTTTTGAGTCATATGAAAGAAGAGTAGCTCTCCTTCTGAGATAAATGTGGTGAAAAAACCGGTTACAAGTAGTAGGCACCGATCAGTATCGTCTGTATGGGCGTACCATGGTTTTGTTTGTAAAGAGGCTAACGGTATGGTTAACGTATTTACGTGTTTTTGAAAATTTGCCCAATCTCCCTGAAATTTCTTAGGTAGAATTCCCCAGATAGATGTAGATATGGTATTTTGTTGTTTTGAAGTTATAATAGGAACGGTACTTTCTTCAAGTCCGTTTATGATATTTCTGGGTCTATAGATGTCAGGAAATTGAAAAAGAGCGCCATACGTTTCTTCAATCTGCTGTCTATCTGCCTTGATGGATAATTTATTGAACATAGGTATATTTCTATAGTTAGTGAAATGTAAAAAAAAGGGATGCATTCGCATCCCTTTTAATTTTTCTCCGTTACTCTTATAGTACGTCTTCCAATCTATTGATGCTACTGAGGTCGCTACTAATCTTATTCATTTGCTGGGTTAGCAAAGTAGCGGTTGTAGTTGGTAGAGAAATTTCATTCAATACCTCTTTATATTCATCTACGGCGGCTTTTTCTCCTGTAATGGATTCTTCTAGCATGGCTTCGTCATTATCTCCGCTAAACCAAGCTTTAACATCCATCCATCCGCGGTGCATTGCTCCAGTGGCACTTCCACCTTTGTCAAATTCTTGTCCGTACCGGGCAATTTCAGTTTTTAAATCATGTCCAAACGTATAACGCTCATCTGCCTTGCGCGTAAAAAATGTTTTCAAATCTGTGCTTTGGGCGTGTTCCGCTGCCTTTTTAAAGCCTTTTTCCGCGTCGTATGTTTTTTCTAATATGTTATTCAATTTTGTGTGTACTTCTTCACTATATGTACTCATTGTAATTTAATTTTAAATGAGCGGCAACTTGCTTTTTGGGGGATGCGTGCCGCATGGCATCTTACTTACTGATAGTAAATTTACGAGGAAGTCTTTGTTGGTCTTTATCTGAAAAAATGAATTATTGATGCAATCCGTAAAGGGCAGATATATAGCGTGTGCATTTATTCTTTAATGCGAAAGAAAATGTAAAATAGCTCTAAAACTGGGGAGTGTACTGTTCAAAAAGTTCAAGCATAACCATTTCTGAAGTAGAGAAATGCTCGGATTTGGAATCGCTTTTGTCTGCCTTATCAAACCATTCTTTTAGAGAACCGTCTTCATAGGAAGTAACCAAGACGGGATGCACATAATACTTACGGCATACATTTCTGGTGTTTCCTAAGGCGGTTGCTGCAGCATCAAAACCTACGAGTAGATTTTTCTTGGCATCCTTTTCAGTTTCGGCAAGGCCAAGGTCTAAAAGTGTATCAAAGAACACAACTGAAGCTGCCCAAGTTCTAAAGTCCTTGGCGGTAAAAAATTCTCCGCTTATATCATGTAGATATTCGTTTACCATAGAACTGTCTACGGATTGTTTATCGCCATCTTCATCATAGTATTGAAAAAGCTCCCAACCCGGTATATCTTCACAACGGCTAATAAGGCGCATCAACTTTTTATTACGAACGGTAATGGAGTGTTTTTTGCCCTTTTTACCTACAAACTCAAACTTAAAATTGTTTTTAAAAACTTCTACATGCCTTTTACGCATGGTAGAAAGCCCGTATGATTTATTGCGCTTTGCATATTGCTCGTTGCCTATGCGTATATGGGTTTCATCCATAAGTTTTATAATGAGCGCAACAACCTTGGCTTTTGACCATTTTTTTAGTGCAAGGTCTTTTTCTACCTGTTCTCTAATAAGTGGTAGCTTTTTACCAAACAGAGCCATCTTGTAGAATTTGGTCTGCTTTCTAATTTTTACCCAAGTAGGATGATAACGGTATTGTTTTCTATTTTTTAAATCCTTACCAACAGCTTGTAGATGGCCGTTAGATAAATCTGTGATTTTTACATCTTCCCATGCCGGTGGTAAAACCAGACTGGTAATACGCTCCAGTTCTTTTTTATCCGTAACAGGTTTCTGTTTGTGTAAATAGATGAAACTCTTTCCTTTTCTGGAACGGGAAATAGGCATTTTACCATTATCTATATAAACCAAATTGAGATTTTCAATCGCCAATTCTGGTGCTCTCAATAACTGACTTAATAGTTTCTCTTTGGTCATCTGTGTAATGGGGTTGATGGTTGTAATGTACTGATGAGGTTAAAGATATCTCTATTATCATATCCGGTTTGAACTCAATCAATTTTTAGATTAACCGTTTTGGTAAAACGCCATAATAAAGTAAAAAATGAATGTATATTAGAGTAAAACGATGTAAAAACTCATGATTTTGAATGAATCTGAGTCGTTTTTGAAAATTTTAAGTAAGTCGAAAAACAAAAAAAATATGGAAAATACAATGAAAGACGAGAAGATAAGAAATGAAAAAACTGAATTTGCTAAGGAAGCTCACGATCCTAAGGAAGAGTATATCTTTCAGAAAAATGGAATCACTAAAAAAGGATTCTTTATTATCGTAGCCGCTTTAGTTATTTTAGGAATTGCACTTGTTACATCTGGTGTAGCCTTCTAATTATTCTGGTCTAGATATAGTAGAAATAAAAGACTCTTATTGCAGAACATCTATAAGTTACAGCCCTCTAGTTAGGGCTGTAACTATTTTATTTTTAGAAACAAATTGTTTTAAAATTACCTTTATAACAGTGTAGCCAGGAACGGCCACCATCATACCAACAATTCCAAATAGCAGACCCGCACATAGTATCACCAAGAATATTTCTAACGGATGCGACTTTACGCTGTTACTAAATATAATGGGTTGAGAGAAAAAATTATCTATAAGCTGGCCAATCGTTACTCCAAGAAGTACATAGCCTACTTTTGGTAGAATCATAGTACTAAAATCTAATTCTGGATTACTGGTAACCGTAAACATTACCATAATAATAGCACCTATCATTGGTCCTAAATAAGGGATAACATTAAACAGAGCACACATAAAAGCAATGAGAATGGCATTCTCCAATCCTACCAGAATTAAAGTTACGGCATACAACGAAAACAGAATGAACAGTTGAAACAGTAGCCCAACAAAGTAGCGAGACAATAGGTTTTTAATCTTTGCTATAGATCGCATAGTTTTCATTCTGTGATTATCAGGTACAGATGCTAAAATGGACCGTTGAATAATTTTGCTGTCTTTAAGAAAGAAAAACGAAATAAATAAAACGGAGAATATACCAATACCAATAATGTCCAGTACCTCCAAAATGGATTTGAAAAATGACGGGACCAAATCTTTGCTCAATCCTTTTACCGCATTTTCATCCAAAGCTGCATTTTGCACTAAATCTTCAACAACCTTTTTAGTTGTCCCAAAATACTCGGAAACTATAACGTACAGTTTATCAAATTCAGCTTGTATTACCCCAAAATCAAATAGATATAGATTTTTTCCCTGTTCGGTAAGTAGCGGTACAATCAATACAATAATACCTCCAAACAATGCGGTTAAAAGTAGCATTGTGAGAATTACGGCCATAATGTTAGGTAGCCTAAAGTGCTGTTTTAGGAAAAGAACAATTGGTCTTCCTATGAGGGCCACAACACCAGATATGACCAAATATGCCACTATGGATTGTAGTTCGTAAATTAGAAATAAGAGAAGCAGAAAGCCGCTTACTGCGGCTACTGCTTTCAAAATTCCACTGGCTATCTCATTTGATTTCATGGATGGGTATTGGGTAAATTAATTTACTTCAAATAAGCTGTTAAATTAAGTCCGAGATTTTATTTCTCTTTCTACTATTTTAAGATTGCCCTTTGATTGAATTGGTATTCATATTCAATGTATTCTTGCCAAAATCCAACGTACGGATAGGGAAAGGAATATTAATGTCTTTCTCGTCAAAGTGAG
This sequence comes from Zobellia barbeyronii, assembly GCF_018603515.1. GTDB lineage: Bacteria > Bacteroidota > Bacteroidia > Flavobacteriales > Flavobacteriaceae > Zobellia > Zobellia barbeyronii. The sequence continues at coordinate 122,545 of NZ_JACATN010000001.1, read as the reverse complement.
ATTTAATCAACTTTACTGCTTCATGTCTGGCAGCATGTTCTTGTTTAGCACCTTTCATATCAATCCAAAAACGAACCATAAAATTAATGGAGCTATCTCCAAATTCAGTAAAATAAAATTCTACTGCTTCGTTGTTTTTCTGAGGGAAACTATCACCAATAATTTTTACGACCAAATCTTCTACGTCTTGTAGTTTACTCTCATAACCAACACCACAGCTAACAACAATCTTACTTCTGTCACTAAGCGAATAGTTTTTAAAAGACCCATCAACAAATTTGGAGTTGGGTATAATTACATAATTATTGTCTGGCTGGCGCACCACAACATTTCTTAGGCTGATTTCTGAAACAAAACCCTTTACACCATCACTTTCTATAAAGTCGTTAATATTTATTTTCGGCATAAAAGAAAGTATAAGTCCGCCAAAAGTGTTGCTTAAAGTTCCTTGTAATGCTAAGCCAATAGCCAGACCAACAACACCTGCACCTGCAAGAATACTGGTAAGAACCTTATCTAGTTCCAATACACCCAAGGCTATAAAGAACCCAACTAAAATAACAGCCAAGAAAATAAATCGTGCAATTATATCTTGAATGGACTGCTGGCTGATACGGTTAAGCAAGAACTTTTGCATTAGTTTACGAATGCCCCGCGCAATGAAATAAAACAGCACCATAATAAAGATGGCCATAACAATATTGGGAAGTTTTAGTACAATGGCATCTAGCCACCCGTCTAACTTGTCCCATAACTTACTTATTGAGTCTTCTATTGAGAATTTACTTTCCATAATATTTTTTCTTATAACATGTTGGTTAATAAAAATGTAGCCACTACTGCCAGAATGAGGCTCAAAAGGCCGCCAATTCCCAGAAAGTGACTAAATCTATAGTTTCCTAGACTATAGATTAAGGTGTTGGTCTGGTACCCAACAGGGGTGAAAAAGCTAAAATTAGCAGCAAACATTACTGCCAGAATAAAGGGTTTAAAGTCTAACTGCATGCCCTGTGCTACGGCTATAGATATGGGTGTCATTATAATTGCCGTAGCATTATTACTTATGACTGCACTTAAAATCATCGTAGAAAAAAATAGGGTTCCTATAACCACGTATCCAGGTTGGTCAAACAGGAAACCCAGTAGTTTTTCTGAAATAAATGCATCTGCACCTGTGTTGTGCATGGCAACACCTAAAGGAATCATACCTGCCAACAAAAAGAAAATTTGCCAGTTTACCTTCTTGTAAACAGTGGTTAGGTCCAGATTGTTGGTCAATAATAATATACAAACACCGGTAAGTGCGCTTACCATTATAGATAATGTTCCGGTAGCTGCTAAACCTATAACCAGTAGGAGCACACCTAAAGAGAAATAAAGTTTGTATTTAGAGTTGGAGCTTACTTTGTCAAACTCTTGGAGGAGTATAACATTCTCCATATTATTTATGGTTTCGAGCTTTTCTTTGGAGGTCTCTAAAAGCAGGCGGTCACCCACTTTCAATACCAATTTGTTCATGCTGCTGCGAACCAATCTTTCTTTTAAGTTGGTTAACGTTTTTCTTTTTTTAATGGCGACGGGCACAATATCCTGCATCATAGAACTTCTTAGGTTACCTAAGGTTTTACCAAGAAACTGGGCTCCCGGAAGCATAAGCAACTCTATAAATATTCGGGCATCAAGTTCGTTCTCTTTTTTATCTTTTTCTTTAGAGCTATTAAGCTCTAGTGGAGCAAAGTATTGTTCTTCGTTAAGGCTGAGGTTTTCAGACTCATTTATTCGGGTTAGGTTTTCTAAGTCGCACATTAATAGCAACTCATCATTGGCCTTAAAGGTGATATACTTCCCCGGGGAATTATGAACTCTATTGTTTCTCGTTAGCTTTAAAAGCGAAACATCTGGATTCTCAAAAAGAAAACTTTCTTTAATAGTTTTACCTACCAATTGAGAATCTGCATTTATATGAACATGGGTTACATAGCTGTTTAGATTATAATCCTCATCCAAGTTTTTACCTTTTCCCCAAGGCAACCAGTGTAACGTTAGAGTAAGGTAAACGATTGATATTCCAAGAAATATTAGCCCGAGCATGGAGAATTCAAAGAAGCCCAATTTTTCGGCACCTAAATCTGTTGCTACGGAGTTTACTATTAAGTTGGTTGAGGTACCCATTAGTGTACAAGAACCTCCTAGAATACCGGCAAAGGAGATGGGCAGTAATAATTTACTTTGAGATACATTGTATTTCTCCGAAAGCTGGTTCACTATTTTGATGAAAACAATGACCACGGCAGTGGTACTAATAAAAGCGGAGATGCCTGCGGTAACAAACATGAATATGGGTGCCATAACATACAGGGGTAAACCCTTTACCCGCCCCATACCTGATGCAAGCCAATTGATAACACCATTTTCTTCTAAGGCAATGGCAAGAATCATTAAGGCAAGAACAGCAATTGTAGCGCTGTTAGAAAAGCCACTAATAGCTTCTTCAGGTTCAACTAAGCCTAATAAAGTAAGGGAAACAATAATTAAGAAGGCAATTTTATCTACTGGAAAAACCTCGAATACAAATAGTAATACGGTTACCAGTAGAACACAAAACATTAAAGTTATTTCCCAGGTCATTTTATATATTCGGTAGTACGCCAGAATTGTGTACTACCATAATTTGTTATGCTTTTAATTTCTTTCTTTTTTTCTTGCCTTTACTTGTCTCGTTTTTCTGCAATAGCTTATATCCCAAATAAGCGAATTGCATTCCTACGAGGGCCAGTTTTAATTTTCTGCTATTTGCCAAAGCCGAAGCGATGCCAATTAATGATGTCGGTTTCATATCTATTTTTTTTGGGTTACAAATTGATAAGATGGCGGCTAGTGAGCCGACATCTTATCCTTTACTTTTCTCAATTGATCTTGTAAATCACGAACGGTTTTACTCATGGCCGCTTCAAAAGTTTCGGCATTAGATGAGGCAAAAATTCGTGGTCCGGGCATACTCAAACGAATGTCACAAAACATTTCTTGATCATCGCTTCGGTTTTCCTTTTTAAAGAATACATCTGCACGATGTACAAAATCATATTTGTGCTCTAATTTTTCTAGTTTTTCCTTAACAAGTCCTTCTAAACGGCCGCTGGCAGATACATCGTGATATTCGTAAATGATTTGCATATTATATATTTTTGATTAAATTTTTAAGTGGATGAGCTTTTGCACATCCTTTTTAATATGATATTTATTCTAATCTAAATCTCTATTTTATATGAGATTGATAAGCATACTACTAATACATTCTTATGGAATCTACCAATTGTTTTAACTCATCATGCGGTAAGGACTTACCGTAAATGGCCTGGTCTGGGTCCATTATTTTGGTGTCGGTAAGATTGCCCACATAGAGCGTATCAAAACCCATATCTTCAATTAGTTTTTTTGTCACGTATCTGCTCTCGATATCTTGGGCAGCATAGGGTATGGTTAGCTTATCGGTGCTTTTAAAAGCTTTGTCACGCAAATCGTCGGCTTTAATAGAATTGAATGCTTTTGCAGTTTTAGCTGAACTGAATTTCATGGCAGTATATTCTGATGCTGTATAATTGGCATCTCGCACCTTCTGAGCCATTTCACCATCTCTTTCCGGATACGGATTTGTGGCATCTATGATAAGCTTATTGCTATATTGTGAGGCGTAAGTTTTAGCCATCTCATCAACTGCTTTAAAAGGCATTGCTAACAAGTAAACATCTGCATTGGCCTCAAAAGCTTCTTTGATGCCCATTGCCTGTGCGTTGTTTCCAGCTTCGCTTGCTAAGTCTTTTAATTCTTCTGGATGACGTGAGCTAAAAAGTACTTCGTGCCCTGCTTTTGCCCAATGCTTTCCTAAATTTCCTCCTATGTTTCCACTTCCTATAATTCCTATTTTCATAACTGTTTGTTTTATGTTACATCCGCAGTTGCGGATAATCTGATTTTAATTCCTTTATCTATGCGTCCCAATCGCCGTTAAAGGCAAAAGACGACAAAGGCATTCGTTTCCTGTCTGCAGTTTCCTGTTCTTTTAGGTCATCTGGTAATTTGTTAGAATCACCACCGTAGTAGCCCACAGCAATTGCTGAGGATATGTGGTATTCCTTGGGAACGTTAAATTCTTTTTCGGCTTTTTTCCAATCAAGACCTGCCATGTGGTGGAGGCCAATACCTAGATATTGTGCCTGAACCGCCATGTTGCCTAAGGACAACCCTAAATCATGAGGAGCGTGAAAATTCTCATCACCATTATCTAAATGTGTCTTATAGATAGCCAGTACCAATAATGGCGCATTCCCTGCCCAACTCTTGTTGAAATCGCTCAGGCAATCATAGATTTTTTTATAAGCATCAGTTCCTCTCTCAGCATAAATAAATCGCCATGGTTGCAGGTTATTAGAGCTTGGAGCCCATCGCGCAGCTTCAAAAAGTTGGTGAGTATGCGTTTTAGTAATCAAATTTTCTCTGAATACTCTAGGGCTATACCGCTGCTTTAATAGTGCGAATATTTCGTATTCGGTATCTGCTATATTTTCTAATCTTGTATTTTCTCCATCGTTCATCTCTCAGTATATTTTACTGCTATATTACATATATAGATGAAAGGAACTTGTCTCAAAAGATGGCATTATTAGTGCTAAAGCGATTGAGATATAGTACGGAGTGATACCGTTAATTTTCTTGGTGAAATCAGATGAATTTGGTCAGGTAGGATGAAGTTACACAGTTGTGTTATCACTACTTTCTTTACCGTATTCTTCTTTATAAATCTGTACGATAATAAGAAATAGACTAACGAATAATGGGCCGAATATTAAACCGATAAATCCAAAAAGGGGTATCCCAATTAAAACACCGATCATAGTTATTAAAGGATGTACATCATCCAATTTTTTCAGCACATATAGCCTGATAATATTATCAGTGGAGCCCACTACCACTATCCCGTATATTAAAATACCCCAAGCTTGAAAATAATCGCCAGTGGATAAGGCCAGAACAAACACAGGTAATGTACCCAACATATTTCCAACAAATGGAACCATAGATCCAATAGCTACGATTACTGCCCAAAAAAATGGGTTTTCAATGCCAAAAATCAGAAATCCTATAAGTGCGACTACACCTTGGGCAATAGCTACTAATGGAATTCCCAGTGCATTTGCACGTACCATTCGTCTTATTTTAGTACCAATAGTTTTTAGGTTTTCTGTGCTTATGGGAATATATTCATAAAGAGACTCACGCATTTCTTTACGGTTCGTCAACATAAAATAAAGAAAGAAATACATGATTCCTATGGCAATGACTGACGTAAACGTACTTCCTGCAAAACCTTGTAAGCTCTTGGATAACCAACCAGAAACTTCCGAAGCATCTATTTGAGAAGAGAGGTCATAGCCTGTATAGTTCTCTATGCTCTGAAGCTGTGTTTTTAAGGCTTTGGTAACCTTTTCGGAATTCTTGACCGCTTCGCTCACCTTGTTTCCCAACATAAGAACCGCTCCAGAAACCGGTATAAGAATAATCAATACAGAAGCAAACATTAAGAAACTAGCGGCTAGGGTAGGTTTCCAGCCCTTTTTGACCAATTTGGCCATGGGTTTCTTCAGTAAAACATACAAAGTAATAGCACCCAAAACCCCAGAGAAATAAGGTGCCATTTCTTGAAATATGAGCCCGCCAATAAGTACTATTAACAATAGCACAAAAAGCTGGCGTATTACTTTGGGGTTTATAGTTTTCATTAGCTGTATGTATTAGATGAGTGTAGTACTAGTTATTTCTTAAGGCATGGATAAGCTCCGCTTTGTCCATTTTGGAGCGCCCGTCAATACCAATATTTTTGGCTTGTTCATAGAGCTCCTCTTTTGTCCGTTCTTCATAAGGTTTTGCCTTGCCGCCTTTTTTACCGCTGTTAGGTGAATTGGCTATGCGGACAGACTTCTCTTTGCTATAACCTTTTTCACGGAGTGCCTCATACTGGTCTTCGTTTTTTATGCTGGGAATGTCCATTGTCGTTTCTTTTATGTTAGTAGCCTATTGTTGCTGCTGTGTTGGCATGATAAATACGTCATTAATATTGGCGCGAGCTGGTTGTACTAACGTGTAATAAATAGCCTCGGCAATATCTTCCGCTTCTAGGAAAGTCATTTTTTGCATATCCTTGAACATCTCCTTTATGTCCTCATCGGTAATAGTATTCGTGAGTTCTGTTGATACCGCTCCTGGCTCAATAGAAGTAACATTTATGCCATATTTAGGTGCAAGCTCTTGTCGCAGACCTTCGGAAAACATTTTTACAGCAGATTTTGTAGCGCAATAAACTGCTCCTCCCGGAAAGTATTTGTGTGCTGCGCTTGAAGATATATTAATGATATTTCCACTTTTGTTTTTTATCATAGTTGGTAGTACTGCAGCAACTCCGTTTAAAACACCTTTAATGTTTACATCTACCATCTTCTCCCACTCATCTGTCTTTAGCTTTTCTACAAAAGAAAGGGGCATTAAACCAGCATTGTTAATTAATGCATCTATAGTTTTGAACTCCTCAAGTGTTTTTTTGACCAACTCCTCGTAGTCAGATTTTTTAGTGACATCTCCAGTTACTATCAAAGCTTCACCACCTTGGCCTTCTATTTTCTTCTTTAACTCTTCTAGTTTTTCTTTACGTCTAGCGGTAAGCACCACTTTTGCTCCTTCATTAGAGAGTTTTAGTGCTGTAGCTTCGCCTATTCCACTAGATGCTCCTGTAATGATGATTACTTTACCTTTTATGTCCATTTTTTCTTTTTTATAAATTGAATATTTAACTGATGTAAAGATTTCAATAACCCACGGCATAGCTTAATCACATCAATATAAATATTAACTATAACCGTAAAAATGAGAGGGTAGAGGTGGACTGAAGTTTTAAGTATGCCGAATAAAACCTAGTTATTCAATAAGTTCTTCAGAAGATTTAAGTGGTACGCCATGTCCGTATCGTTTGGCATAGACCCAAGTAAATTCAGCACCAAAAAAGAGAATCAAACAGGAGTAGGATACCCATAAGAGAATTAGAACTATTGTGCCTGCTGCACCATAGGTTGAACCAGGGTCTGCTTCACCAAAATAGTAGCCTAACAATGATTTACCTAATACAAATAAAACAGCGGTTATGAGAGAACCGATCCAGACGGTTTTCCAGCGTATTTTAGCATCGGGAAGATAGCGAAAGATTAAAGCAAAGAGCACTGTAATAATCCCTACAGAAACTACAAAATCTAGAATATAGGCAATGTAGACAATGACCTCTGGGAGTATGCTCCTGATATATCCGTTCAATGCTGAAATGGCTGCGGTAACTAAAAAACTAATTAATAATAAAAATCCGATTGCGAGAATAAAAGCGAAGCTCCTAGCCCTGTCAATCAACATTTTTATAAAATTGGAATCAGGTTTGGGCTCAACTCCCCAAATTTGATTAAGTGAGAGTTGTAGATGATAAAAAACCCCGGTAGCACCAAAAATTAGGGTTCCAATACCAAGAATACTGGCCATGGTGCTACGGTCTTTATTTTGTGTTTCAACCATCATAGATTGTATAGCTTCAGCAGCATCACGACCTAAGGCACTTGATATTTCTTGTGTTAATTCTCCTTGCACAATTTCCGTACCCCAAACGGAGCCTACCACATTAATGATGATGACCAAAAGTCCGGGTAGTGAAAGCACCGCATAGTAAGCCACAATCGCGCTAAGGCGAAAAGGGTCATCTGCTTCCCAAGCTTTGTAGGTGTCTACAATTAACCTAGGTAGATGTTTTAATTTGAATTTTTCTTCGGTACTGGAAGATGCCATAAATGCGATTTGGTTTAATCCTATGAGAGTACAAAATTAAAGGTTGAACTTAGTAGGGGTTGATGTTTTTGGAGAAGATTTTAACCTTAAAAATAACTTCGAATAAAATAGGGATATCCCCCGTAGACCATTAATTGGGGTATAAAATTTCAGATAGAGTTATAGAAATAAAAAGGGCTTCGATTTACCGAAGCCCTTAACAAAATATATTATGCTGTCTTGTTAATTAAAAAAAAGACATTTTAAATCATTTTTTTCATTTGCTGAGCTACATCAGGATTGGTATAAATAATGTCAATCATTTGAGTATATAAATCGGTGAATTCTTTTTTATTCACCAAATCCCCAAATATAGACTCCAACCGAATAAACGATAGTTTATCTGTGGCTGTGCCTTTTGCAGCAGTATGAAGTTCATCTTTCATAGCGTCAACAATGTCCAAAGGTTCGTTATGTTGATTCACTCCTTTATCGCTATAATAACACCACGCGGCAATTACTAGGGTCGCATATTTAATACTACCACCGTTTGCAAGATTATCATGAATAGTGGCAATTAAAAATTTGGGAAGTTTAGCAGAGCTCTCAAGACAGATACGAGCAAGGTTGTCCTTAATGTTGGGATTGCCAAAACGTTCTATTAAACTATCCTTATAGGCATTCAGGTCTACGCCTTCTACTGTATCCAATACTGGAGTTACTTCAATATCCATAAATTTTCGAAGATAACTGCCAAAAAGAGGGTCGGAAACCGTATTGTCTATAGTATCAAATCCTTGAATAGATCCTAACAGGCCAAGAACGGAATGTCCAGCGTTTAAAAGGCGGATTTTCATCTTTTCGTAAGGCGTAACATCGGGAACAAACTGCGCGCCTACATTTTCCCATGCCGGACGGCCATTGCTGAAATTATCTTCAATAACCCACTGGTGGAAAGGCTCACAGGTTACGGGCCATTCATCTTTTAAACCAAAGGTCTCGGTAAGGTAATCCATATCATTCTGGGTAGTAACCGGAGTAATTCTATCTACCATTGCGTTAGGAAAACGCACTTCTTTTTTGATGTATTCTGCTAATTCCGGGTCTTGTTTCTCAGCAAAAGCAGAGAGCATCTTAGCGGCCATAGTACCATTATGCTGAATATTATCACAAGATTGAACGGTAAAGGCGGGAATACCTGCGTTTTTACGTTTTCTTAAAGCAGCAGTCAAATACCCAAATACGGTTTTAGGAGTTTCAGGATTAGCTAGGTCATACTTTACATCTGCATTATCAAAATCGAATTCACCATTTGAAGGTTTAAAATTGTAACCACCTTCAGTTATGGTCAGGGAAATGATTTTAATATCCTTATCCGCCATCTTATCAATAACCGCTTGTGGATTGTCCACAGAGAGCATAAAATCTATGATGGAGCCTACTACTTGAGTTTCTACTTTGCCATCTGGATGCTTGACAATTAAAGTGTAGAGGTAATCTTGTTTTTTTAATATATCGGCCATGTGGCGGTCCCCTTCTCTAAGGCCTACTCCACAAATGCCCCACGAGGAAGCATCTGGTCCGTGTAATAACGTATCTGTATAAACAGCTTCATGCGAACGATGAAAACCGCCTACACCAATATGAACTATTCCTGCCGTAACCGAGTCACGGTCATATTTTGGTATGCTAATGTCCTTTGGTAGACGAGATAGATTTTTTTGGCTTAATTCTATAGATTCCTTCATGATAAGTGTGCGTTTAATGATCGCTTTTATTCAGTGCTTTATTTCTTTGCAAGACCCAATAGGCCGTTGCAAAATAAGTTAACGTGCAGATAAATGCATAGGTGTAAAAAATATCGCGGTTAATTTCGTATTGTGCCATATCCGGACTCCAGAACATGGTGATGATAGCAAGAACCATAGTGATGATTAAGCTGCCATAGGCAACTACACGAAGTAGTTTTGTAAAACCGGATTTGTCATCCAAATGAGGAGGATCATTTTCAGCTTGTTCGTCTTGGTAGGCTATTATTTTTTCATTTCGCTGTTTGTCAAGTGCTTCTTCTGCAGGGTAACTTTCTGCTGCACCATATTTCTTTGCCAAAAGCGTATAGAGTAAGATAGTGAATATCCAAGTAGGTATAAATAAATAATAGAAGGATATAACGTTCATGGCATTGAGACCAAAACCAAAGACTAATCCTAGCCCCCACGAAGCAACGGCCGGAACACTAGTTTTTACGTTTTTATAGGATACCCAATATCTGGTAAGACCTATGCGAGGGAAAATTACATGCTCGGCAAAAACAATGGCGCCAACAGGTACAACTAGAAGTCCTGCGTAAGTTAATAAGGGAAGCATTTGGGTGAAAACGAATGGGAAGCACGCTACCACAACAGTAACAATACCCACCACCAAGGTTGTTTTTCTTCTTGAGTGTTTGTAGAATATGGCCTGAGCAGCTAAGCCTGCTCTATAAAGGTTGGCATTGGCGGTAGTCCATCCAGCAATTATAACGATAACAAAACCAGAAAGGCCAAGCGCGTAATAGGCAACATCGCCAGGATCAAGTTCAGTAATACTTTTCTTTAATAAAACGGCCGTACCTGCACCCATAATACCTGCACAGATCCAAGCAACAAAATGTCCGAATAGCATACCTGAACTGGTAGCTAGTCCGTATGAACTTTTCTTTGCGTAACGGAGTAAAGCCATATCTATTAGACCAAAGTGCGTAATGGTATTTGCGGCCCATGCAAATCCTATAACCTCTAGTAGACCTATGCCCGGTTCTCCAGCACTGTTTATACCGGTCCAAATAGATTGGTCTCCAATAAGTAAAAAGTCGCTCCATCCGTTCAACTCAGTTTTACCTAAAACGGCTTCGGATAAAGCAGGCATAAGCACAAGGGCTCCACTACTAAACATAACAAAAAGCCAAGGGGCACAAATGCTAGAAAATTCAGAAACGGCCTTAAAACCATACATAGCAACAAAGACAACTATAGTTCCCACTAGGAGTACCACTATTACAAAAAATGCATTGGTGGGATACCAATTAAGCTGTGCGGGAATATCAAACGCGAATCTAACGGCTGTAGAGGAAACTGTAATCATAGCCGCAGATATTACGGTGAATATAATTACGTTAGCCCAGTTATATAGCTTGGTCATTGAATCGCCCGCAATTTTATTCAAATAGGTATAAAGACTCTGGCGAGTCTCTACGGCAATAGGCGCGGTAATGAAGGTCCAGCTTAAAATAGCTAAAATATTACCAACCAAGAGGCCCAGTATAATATCTGTCGTTTTAGCGCCAAGGGCAACAAAGGTGGCGCCTATTACAAATTCTGTTGCGGCTACATGCTCACCTGCATATAGGCCCAAAAAATGTGCCCAACCATGTAATTTATGTTTTGAAATTGGTAGCTGCTCCTCATTCAGTTGTTTTAATGCACTATAATCCTCCGAAGCGTTCATAATTTGGGTGGTTAAATGTATAAAATGGTATGAGCGGAAACTAAGCCAGAACGAGAAATGTTCTGAACCAGTCTGCTAACTTAATGAAAGCTTTTTGTATAAGTATTATTTATGTTTTTTTTAAAGAAATTTTAAGATTTCATGTTTTAAGAGCTAACGTTTTATATTAAAATTTTAATATGGATAAAGTAAATATTGAAAGAGCAATTAAACAATGGATACTGTACTATTTTTGCAATAGTTTAATTTAGTCACATAAACGATACTTAAAAAGCAGTAAGGTTCAAAAGCCTATAGCAATTGTGATTATTGGAATTTTTTCCTGTTTTGACGAGAATATTATTAGAGCGTAACAAAGCAAATATTTATGAAATTAAAGGTTGATGGATTTGTTTTGTCTGTTATAGCGGTAATTGGCATAGCATATGTTTTTCCTCAATGGGGAACACCTGAAAGTAAAATTCCAATAGACACAATTAGTGCGATAGGAATTTCGCTTATATTTTTCTTTTATGGACTTAAATTGAGTCCTACAAAATTAAAAGCAGGAATTAAGAACTGGAAATTGCATCTTCTGGTGCAAGGGTCTACCTTTTTGATATTTCCGCTGTTAATTTTGATATTTAGGCCATTTATTCAAAATGAAGCACAGGAAACCATTTGGTTGGCATTTTTTTTCTTGGCAGCGCTACCATCAACCGTATCTTCATCTGTTGTTATGGTTTCTATGGCAAAGGGTAATATTCCTGCAGCTATTTTTAATGCCAGTATATCTGGGATAATAGGTGTTGTTCTTACTCCTTTGTGGATGGGCTTGTTTGTACAGAGTGCGCAGACAGATTTTGATTTCACCGATATTTATATAAAACTATTTATTCAAATAATTTTACCGGTAGTAGTGGGTATTCTTCTGCAACGCTTTTTAGGTGAATTTGCTCAAAAGTATAATAAGCGCTTAACCTTGTTTGATAAATCCGTAATTCTACTTATCATCTATAAGAGTTTTGCAGAATCGTTTGAGGGGGATATATTCAGTACGGTATCTGTTTTGGATTTATTGATGCTTTTTGTAGCCGTTTTAATATTGTTTGGTATCGTCTTTTCTTTAACGGGTTTCTTGGCAAAGAAGATGAGGTTCAATAAAGCAGATCAAATTACTGCCCAATTCTGTGGAACAAAAAAATCATTGGTACACGGAACAGTGTTTTCTAAAATAATATTTGGAAACCTAGCTTCTATAGGTATAATCCTTTTGCCACTTATGATATTCCATGCCATACAATTATTAATAATCAGTACGGTGGCATCCAGAATGAGTAGGAAGAATATCTTAGGGTAACTGGTTTATCAACTTAGTTCTGCCGTTATTTTATCGGCAGTCTGCTTTAACTCTTCAATGAGTATGTTGTTATCTTGTTTGCGGGTTATTGGGTTTAAACTAGATATGGCCAAAACACACATAATATCTTTGTTCAATCCAATTACAGGTACTGAAATGTCCGTTACCCCAACTGTAAGTTCGCTACTGGTTAGGTGATACCCGTTTTTCTGAATGGCATTAATATCCTTCAGAAAACCACTTCTATAATGTTCATCTTGTTCTTTGTAATAATCACTGGTTTCTAAAATGTAATTTCGTTTCTCTTCATTTTCAAAAGCGAGTAAAACTTTTCCTGATGAGGTTTGTAATAACGGAAATAAGCTTCCTACTTTAATGGAAAGCGATACGGCACCGGGGCTTTCAGATTGTGATATAATTAAAAGTTCTCCATAATGTAAAATACTTAAATGGCAAGATTGATTGGTTCTGTTGGCCAAGTCGTCCATATGTTGCTTTGCGGACCTTACCAACCCTTCTACAGGACTATGTCTGTGTGATAGCTGATACATTTTCATGGAAAGTGAATACTGGCCGGTAGAGGTTTTGTTTATGTATTTCCGGTCTTCTAAGCAAGCTAACATTCTGTAAATTTCATTAGGACTCTTGTCAAGTCCTTGTGATATTTCTGCCTGAGTTTGGGGGATAGCTCTTTCGGACAAATACTCTAAAATGTCTAATCCTTTCTCTAAAGCAGGTGCTTTGTATTTACTCATCAATTGGGTTTTTTATTTTTATTCAAATATAAATCTTTAATTTATATTTAAAAAATTAAAGATTTTTTTACATCTTTGTATTCTACTTTAATTGTAAAAATTATGGAACATATTTTCAAAAATGGAAAAATTTGGTGGTCTATACTAACAATAATGCTGTTTAGTTCCGGGGGCTACTCGCAGCCTAATACTACTTTCTCGCATGAGAACAAAGAACAGTCAGTTAGGGATTTTAGTGGTATGAAATGGCGGATGAAAATGATGCTGCCAGGAGAGGGTATCAAAAGAGGGCTGCACAAATTGCCTTCAGAAGATATAGAAACCTTGGTTTGGAACAATGCAGAAGTGCCTGGAGATGTCTATACGGATTTATGGAAAGCCGGTGTTATTGATGATCCTTATTTTGGCAGAAATAGTGTAAAAGCACAATGGGTGCAGCAATATGAATGGTGGTATGCATACCAATTTCAAGTAAAAGAGGGTGTTGAAAACCAAGTAGTGGACATCAAGTTTGAAGGAGTTGATTACAGTTGTGAGGTTTGGCTAAACGGACATTATTTAGGAAAGAATGAAGGGGCACTTTCTGGATTCTCTTTTAATGTTAACGACTATTTACGAATAAGTGAACACGATTATCTAAAAGGGCAGAATATGCTAGTGGTCAAGATTGACCCTGCGCCACAGGTAAATGCGTTTGTTGCGGGTAAAAAAACACCTTGGTTTGGAGATTATTGGAGAGATCTGGCTCCTATGGGTATTTGGCGCCCTGTAAAAATGGTGCGTAGTGGTAAAGTTCGTTTTAATGATGTCTACGCAAATACTACAATAAACGAAGATGGCTCTGCAGATGTTAGCATGGAGTTAACTATTGAAAACACAAATGCTACGGCCAAGGACATGAATTTTGCTGTTTCTTTAAAAGGGAAAAATTTTGAATCCGAAGAAACTAAAATAGAATTCAACCAACTAGTGGCTCCTGGCTTACATAAGGTAGTGAAGAATATTCATTTAGATAAACCCAAACTATGGTGGCCATGGGATTTAGGAGACCCTAATTTATATCTGGCCCGTATTTCACTTAAAGACAACGAAGTATGGCACGATTATAATGAAACCACTTTTGGAATCCGGGAGGTTACTTCTAAATGGAACCCTGGTTTTGTAAAAGATGTAGATGTTACGTTTCCAAGATCAACCTATATAAATGGCAAATTTCATTTCATTCGTTCTGCATGTTGGGGTGGTCCAGTAGATATTTTTACGGGAAGAACATCTAAAGAAGAATACTTTGAGCTGATTAAAATGGCCAAAGAGATGAACATGAACAACATTCGAATCTTTGGATGGCACCCACCGGAAATTCCTGAATTCTATCAATATGCAGATGAAATGGGCTTGACCATTTGGCAAGATATGATTCCACTTGGGACAGGTAATATCCCAATGGAAGAGGAGAATGTTGCTCAGATATTCAATGAAGGTGTTAAGGTGATTAAAGAGCGTAGAAACCATCCGTCATTAATTATGATGGAAGGAGGAGAAGAAATGATGTTCCGTACGCGTGATCCAATAGCAGGAAGAAAATTTTTGGAGCGTTTGGGAGATTCATTACAGGCGTATGCCAAGTTACCTTATGTACCAGATTCTCCAATGACAGACCATGTTGCTCAGCAAGCAGGTTTTAAGCCTAAAGAAGCGGTACACGCACTGCGTTATTTTTATGATATGGGCGAGTGGCTGCATGAAGATTGGTATCAAACCAAAGCAGATGGCTATCCTATTGTTCCAGAATTTGCTATTACTTCTGTACCTTCTGTAGAGAGTTTAAAGAAATTTATTCCTAAGGATGAAATGTGGCCTCCGGGATTAAGCTGGGGACATCACTGGGCAGATTTAACACGTCTACGTATGCAGAATTGGGATGTGTTTGGTAGTGAAATGAAAGGCTCATTAGAGGAATTTGTAAATGCCACACAAGATGCACAAGGAATCATTTTTCAAAATGGAATAGAACACTTTCGTAGAGATAAACCAAGTTTAAGTGCAATTGCATTGTGTCATTACATTACCTACGGACCGGATATGAAATGGGCCATTGTAGATAATTATCAAAAGCCTAAAAACTCGTACTACTATGTTCAAAAAGCATATCAGCCATTATTAGTGAATTTTGAATTTAATAAACGTAGATGGCATACAGATGAACCTTTTGTAGGGAATATATGGGTGGTTAATGATTTCTATAAGTCCTATGAGGATTGCACCATTAAATTTAAAGTTAGTAATGACGAAAAGAAGACGTTGTTCAAGAAAACTTATGATGTTGCTGCAATAGATGAGAATAGTGTAAAGCAATTGTTTTCAATCAGCGAGGATGTTTTAGGTAAGGTGAAAGGGAGATTTTATGTGGAATTGGAATTGTTGGATAATGACGGAAAGCAAATTTCGCATAATGACTATTTCTTCTTGATAGGAGATCAGGCCCAAGCAACAAAACGTTTTCAAGAATGGAAAGAAGAAC
Source organism: Zobellia barbeyronii (assembly GCF_018603515.1). Taxonomy (GTDB): domain Bacteria; phylum Bacteroidota; class Bacteroidia; order Flavobacteriales; family Flavobacteriaceae; genus Zobellia; species Zobellia barbeyronii. The sequence continues at coordinate 106,593 of NZ_JACATN010000001.1, read as the reverse complement.
GCTTAGAAATGGAAAATGGCAATGCCCATGGAGGGTATGGTTCTTACTATTTCTTCTTTGACGAGTTTACCCGCGAAAACGGAAAAGATTACGATAGTGGCATTCAAAGACCAACAGCAATAGGTTTTGATTAATAGTAAGGATTTAAAAAAAATAAAATTGAAAAATAAGAGAATACAATTAAAGGGAATTACTTGGGATCATAGCAGAGGATTTACTTCGGTTGTGGCAACTGCGCAGCGTTTTCATGAGTTAAATCCTAATGTAGAAATTACTTGGGAAAAAAGGTCTTTGCAGGCGTTTGCTGACGAGCCTATTAATGAATTAGCGAAGCGCTATGACCTTTTAGTTATTGATCACCCTTGGGCAGGTTTTGCGGCCCGTACGGGAGTTATTGTTCCTTTAAACGAACATTTGCCAAAAGCTTTTTTGGAAGACCAAGAGAACAATTCTGTGGGTAAATCTCATGAAAGCTATTGTTTTGAAGGGTACCAAAGTGCTTTGGCTATTGATGCTGCAACACCGGTGGCCGCTAGTCGTCCGGATTTATTGAAGGAAACTCCAAAAACATGGAATGATTTGGTGGATTTGGCAAAAGAGGGTAAAGTAGCTATACCCGGTATTCCACAAGATACGCTCATGAGCTTCTATATGGTATGTTGTACCTTGGGAGAAGACGTGTCTTTATCTCAAGAATATTTTATATCTGAAGAAATAGGGATAAAAGCATTGAAAATGCTACGGGATTTAGGACAGTATATTGCAGACGAATGTTATGATATGAATCCTATTAAAGTCTATGAAGCAATGACTTTAGGGGATACGTATGCTTATTCACCATTTGCTTATGGTTATACCAATTACTCTCGTAAAGGATATGCAAGAAAATTACTGAAGTTTCATGATATGACTTCTATTGGTGGTCAAAAGCTAATAAGTACTCTGGGGGGTACAGGTTTAGCAATTTCGGCTAGTAGTGAGAATACAGAAATGGCGTTAAAATATGCGGAGTACGTTGCAGCACCAGAAACGCAAGCGGGACTTTTCTTTGATAATGGCGGCCAACCGGGACACCGTTCTGTATGGACAAATAAAGAAACCAATGCAGTTTGTATGGATTTCTTTAAGGATACGCTGCCTGCTTTAGATAGAGCTTTTTTACGCCCACGTTATCATGGGCATATGTTCTTTCAAGATAATGCAGGAGCACCTATTCATGAGTACATGAAAAATGGAGGAGATGCAAAAGAGGTTTTAGATACCTTGAATACCTTGTATTTAAAATCAATAAAATTATAGACATGCTACCATTAGAAGGAATTACAGTTTTAGAATTTGCACAGTTTATGGCTGGACCTTCCGCTGGATTGAAAATGGCAGATTTAGGGGCTAGAGTAATAAAAATTGAGCGTCCTAGAACAGGAGAAGCAGGTAGGCAAATTGCACTCAAAAATTTGTTTATTGATGAAAGTAGCATGGTATTTCATACGGCCAATAGAAACAAACAATCCTACGCAGCAAATTTAAAAGATGCCAACGATTTAGAGCGTGTTAAGAAACTAATTGCGCAGGCAGATGTCATGACACATAACTTTCGTCCAGGAGTAATGGAAAAAATTGGGCTGGATTATGATACGGTACATAGCATCAATCCTAAAATAATTTATGGTGTGGTTTCGGGCTATGGTCCTGTTGGTCCTTGGGCCAAAAAACCGGGTCAGGATTTATTAATTCAATCTTTATCGGGATTTGTAAATTTATCTGGTAATGCAGAAGATAACCCCACCGCATCAGGATTGGCTACTTCAGATATTTTTACTGGGGTTCATTTGGTACAGGGAATTTTAGCCGCTCTTATCAGCAGAACAAAAACCGGTAAGGGAGCTAAGATTGAAGTTAGTTTACTGGAGTCTACGTTAGATATTCAGTTTGAATTATTAACTACCTATTTAAACGATGGGAATCAATTACCAAAGCGTGTAAAGAAAGGAAGTGCACATGCTTATGTTGCTGCGCCATATGGACTATACCAAACAAAAGACAGCTATATGGCTATAGCCTTAACTCCGTTAGATGAATTGGTTAAAGCAATGGGGCTGTCATTGCCCAATCAGTTTTTAGCTAAAGAAACTTGGTTTACAGAAAGAGATGCTATTATGGATTTTCTAAGAGAGCATCTTATAAAAGAAACTACCCAATACTGGTTAGACCTTTTTGAACCATTAGATTTTAGAGTTTCGGCTGTTTTTGATTATAAAACGATTCTAGATCATGACGCTTATAAAGTGCTTAAAATGGACCAAGATGTAGAAACTTCTGATGGTATTATCATGAAGACCACTCGTTGTCCTATTCGTATAGATGGAGAGCGAATTTTTAGCAGGAAATCTGCACCAAAAGTAGGAGAAGATAATGGTTTAATTGATAATGAGTTTAATCTGAATTAGTCATGAAAAAACCATTAGAAGGCATATTAGTAATTGATTTTAGTCAGTATTTATCAGGACCATCGGCAAGTTTGCGATTAGCCGATTTAGGAGCAAGAGTAATAAAGGTCGAAAAGCCAGTTAGCGGCGATATGGGAAGACAATTATATTGTTCCAACGTGATTATGAATGGTGAATCCTCTATGTTTCATGCCATCAATAGAAATAAACAAAGTTACGTTGCAGATATGAAATCTGCGCAAGAACGAGAAAAAGTATATACGCTTATTGCAAAAGCAGATGTCCTATTGCATAATTTTAGACCAGGAGTAGCAGATAAATTGGGAATCGATTTTGATACGATTCAATCTATCAATTCTAATATCGTTTATGCAGAATTAACGGGCTACGGAAAAGAAGGTGTTTGGAAGAATAAACCAGGGTTGGATTTATTGTTGCAATCCGTATCAGGTTTGACCCAACTAAACGGAAACGATGGTGCAGGACCCGTGCCTATTGGTTTAGCAGTAATAGATATCTTATCTGGTGCACATTTGGCCCAAGGTATTTTGGCTTGTTTGTATCGAAAACTAACCACCGGTAAAGGTGGCAAGGTTGAGGTTAGTATGCTAGAATCGGCTTTGGAATATCAGTTTGAATCCGTAACCTGCTTCTTTAGAGACGGTGGGCAACCTACTGAACGCCCAAAAACTAATTCTGCACACGCTTATTTGGGAGCGCCGTATGGTGTTTACAAAACCAAAAATGGAAACATAGCTTTGGCCATGGGTTCTATTCCTTTTATAGGGGAGTTGTTGGGTTGTTTGGAATTATTAAACTATCCCGAAGTTGATAGTTGGTTTAGCCAGCGTGATGAAATTAAGGGCATTTTGGCAAATCACTTGAAAACAAAAGATACCAAAGAATGGTTGGCAGTTTTAGAACCTGCTGATATTTGGTGTGCCGAAATTATGGATTGGAAAACCTTGTTTGACAAGGAAGCTTTCAAAATTTTAGAAATGGTTCAAAAAGTCCAAATGTCTGATGGATATGGATATGAAACTACACGTTGCCCCATTCAGATAAACGGAGCGTGGTTGAAATCTGAAAAGGGAAGTCCTATTTTAGGAGAGCATACAGAAAAGATAAATACGGAATTTGCATAAAGATGAGTTTAGAAGAACAGGTAGTAGTTAAAAAAGAAGCCGCTGTAGCCATCATTAGCTTAAATAGACCTAAGGCGAACAGTTATTACAAAGGCTTCTTAGAAAATATTAGTCAATCAATAAAAGATGCAAGTGCAGATGCCGCTGTTAAAGTAATATTGATAAACAGCACTTCTGAAAAGTTTTTCTGTGCTGGCGCCGATATAAAGATATTCAGTAGCAATACAACGGAGCAGAATGCCGAAATGGTGGTAGCTGCTAATCAAGTTTGTAAAGCAATGGTATCAAGTAAAAAAATAATTGTTTCCGCAATAAGAGGCCATGTATTGGGAGGCGGATTAGAAATGATAATGGCTTGTGATATCCGCTTGGCTGCCCAAGGCGATTATTTAATTGGACTCCCAGAAGTTAAATTGGGATTGATGCCGGGTAATGGAGGAACTCCTCGTTTAATAGATTTAATAGGCGCTAGTAGAGCTATGGAACTGTTAGTAACTGGAAATTCCATTTCGCCACAAAAAGCATATGATTTTGGTCTGTTTAATCAATTGTATGCAAAGAAAGATTTTGAACAAAAGGTTGCTGATTATGTGAATGCATTAGCGCAAGGAGCAGGGCAAGCTATGGCGGCCATTAAACATTATGTGCAGGAACATAAAGGAATGTCATTACAAGAGTCATTAGAGCATGAAGCAACTTTGGTAGCTACTCTGTACAATACATTTGATGCTAAAGAAGGTTTCCAGGCATTTGTAGAAAAGCGAAGCCCAAAATTTAAGTAACGGAAAAAATAAGAGTATGCAACAAGATATAAAGCATTATAGGTGTTACATTAACGGAGAATGGTTAGACTCGGCTATCCGAGAAAAAATAGAGGTTGAAGACCCTGCAAACAATACCGTATTTGCTACGGTTACTGCCTGTACTACAGAAGATGTTCAGTATGCATTGGAAACCTCAGAAAAAGCTGGATTTGAATGGAAACTTTTACCGGCACAAAGCAGGGCTAACTATATCTATGCTATTGCAGACCGTCTAAAATTAGAACGAGAGCATTTTGCCAAACTTTTAGTACATGAACAAGGTAAAACCTACATGGAAGCCTTAGGGGAAGTAGATGACACTATTCGCTACATGACCTACGGAGCCGAAGCTGCTCGTAGAATTCAAGGAGCAGTATTTCCATCGGATAATGCAAATGAGCGCTTAACCATATATAAAGTGCCTTATGGGGTTACCGTTGCTTTATGTGCTTTTAATTACCCATTGGCACTAATAGGCCGAAAGTTAGGGCCTGCGTTGGCCACCGGGAATACAATTATCTTAAAACCACACGAATTAACGCCAACTACGGCATCAGAATTTTGTCGTTTAGTAGCTGAGGCCGGGTTACCTAAAGGAGTGGTAAATATGGTGTCTGCCAAAAGTGTAGAAGTAGCTTCTTTATTAGTAGAAAGTCCTATTACAAAACTTATTAGTCTTACAGGTAGTACCAATGCGGGTAGAGCTATGTACCGTGCTGCGGCAAATAATATTACCGGTTTAATATTAGAGCTAGGAGGAAAGGCCCCTTTTATTGTTTGTGCAGATGCAGATGTGGATAAGGCGGTGGAAGCTGCCGTAATTTCGCGTTATGCGAATTGTGGTCAAGTATGTATTTGTAATGAAATGGTCATGGTAGATGAAAAAATTGCGGATGAGTTTACAGACAAACTTGTACAACGCGTGAAACAAATAAAAACAGGAAATCCGTTTGATAGTACTATTAATATGGGACCAAATGTGAGTACCAAAGGGTTAGAAAGAGTAGACCAGTTGGTAAAAGATAATATTGCCGAAGGAGCAGAATTAGTGCTAGGAGGCAAAAGACCTCAAGGAGCAGAGTTTGAAAGGGGTAATTGGTATGAGCCAACGGTTTTAACTAATGTAAAAAACGGAGATGCTACAACTAAACACGAGTTATTTGCGCCAGTATTACCCATTATGAAGGTTTCAGGTTTTGAAGAAGCAATGGCCTATTCTAACGCAAGGGAAGAAGGCTTGTCGGCTTACTTATATTCTAATGACTATAGAACCCACCAGAAAGCAATTGACCAATTAGAAGTGGGTACAATCTTTATAAACAAACACATCGTAGGTTATATTCAAGGCTATCATTCTGGTCATAAAACATCAGGTACAGGAGGTGAAGATGGTGTATACGGTATAGAAGACCACTTACAGAAAAGAACTATCTATCTAGATTATTCAGAATAAAAATTTTCATTAAGAAAAAGGAATATGATACTAGGATTTTTCTGGGTGCTTTTGGCAGCAATTATGCTAGGTTTTTATGCTTTTCCAAGTAAATACATAAAACGTTATGAGGTAGCTAATTTGTGGGGTAGCTTCTGGCTATTCGCCATGTTCATTGTTCCCGTACTAGCTTCTTTTATTTTAGTAAACGGATTAGGCGATACCTATGCACAAGTTCCATCTTCAGTTTTTGTAAGCGTATTCTTTTTAAGTCTGCTCTGGGGAATAGGCAACCTTCTTTGGGGAATTAGTATTTCTAAAATAGGAATGGCTTTAGGCTTCTCTTTGCTAATAGGAGTTGCCACCTTAGTAGGCTCTATGATACCTTTTTTTATGGGGAATATGGAACAATTGCAAACTCCGGGTGGAATGGTGATTGTGCTAGGGATTTTGATAATCATGGGCGGAATTATACTAAACGGAAAAGCAGGACTTTTGCGGGAGTCTAATGAATCTATCACGAGTGATAGTAGTTCTTCTAAAAATATGAAGACAGGTATTATTATGTGTATTGTAGGGGGTATTTGTGCCGCCGGTTTTAATCTGTCCTATCACGTAGCAGATAATATTGGTCATATAGGAGCTATTTCTCAAGAGCAATTTGGTAATGCTCCATGGATAGCAAGATTGGCTGTAATGCTTCCGTCCTTTATTGGTAGTGGTGTTGTTACGGTTTTATATTTTGTATATCAGTTAAGCAAAAGTAAATCATGGAATAAGTTTGCTTCAATAGCAAGCACAAAAAACATTGTATTAATTGCTATAATGGCAATTATTTATGTGGCCTCCTTGATTATATATGGCTTGGGAGCCTATAATTTGGGGCCCTTGGGTACATCTGTTGGTTTTGCAGTATTTCAAACAGGCTGTATTATGGTCGCTAATTTATTAGGGGTATTCTCTGGCGAGTGGACAAATGCCGGAGGGAAGAGCAAGCGTTTTTTATACTCGGGATTACTTGCAATGACAGGTGGTATTATTGTCATTGCCTATGGTAACTTTATATCTTAATATATTTCTTGGTCAGGTTATAAATCAGACCTATTATCCAAATGAGTACAAAAAGAAATTTTATTTTTTAGCTTAGGATTTATTAGAAGGTTACCATTTCTTCTTGCTACTATTTTTATTTTGGATTTTATCTCCTCGTTTCTGTGGTTTTTTATACTTCTTTTTTAATTTTCTCTCGTAGCTTTTTACCTCTGCTTGTACTTTGCTATTCTTGGCAGATTTCTTATGAAAGGAAGCTCCTTTTTGAATAGGAGAATCATCGTCATCTAGCTCTGCGTGGGGATCTACAGGTTTAACGTCTTCTTCAGGTGTTAGTTCAGAGCTAATTTCTACTTCCTTAGGAAGCTCATTGAAAGGTATTTTGTAGTTCATTAAGCTTTCAATAGCCTCTTTTAATTCAGTCTCTTTTTCATTGTAAAAGAGAATAGACCTTCCTTGTTCGCCCGCTCTACCGGTTCTACCAATCCTGTGGATGTAGTTTTCTGGGTAGTAAGGTGTATCAAAACTAATTACCGTACTAATTTTATCAATATCAATACCACGAGCAATTACATCTGTCGCGATAAGGATTCTACTTTTACCGTTTTCAAATTTCTCTATGGATTTTGTACGGTGGTTTTGTTCTTTACTTGAGTGAATTACAGAAATTTCAGATTCGAAATTTTCTAATGTTTCAGCAAGTCTATCGGCACTGATCTTACTGCCTACAAAGATTAATACTTTGTTGTACTCATCTCTATCTTCTAACAGATGATGTAATAAGTTGGCCTTGGTATAGAAATTAGGAACAGCATAGGCTTCTTGACTAATACTTTCCAAAGGTGTACCACTTATAGAAATGGTTTTCTTAACCGGGTTAACTAGGAAATCGTTCATTAATTGGTCTACGTAAGTAGTCATAGTGGCAGAAAAAAGGATGTTCTGACGCTTTGTTGGTAGATACTCAAAGATGTTTCTTAGCTGCGTTTTATAGCCAAAATCTAACATAACATCAACTTCATCAATAACTAATTTTTTGATTGATTTTAGTCGAAGTACATTAGCAAGCACCAAGTCATATAATCTTCTAGGCGTACCTACAATAATATCTTGACCTTCCGCTACAGCTCTTTTCTGATTGTTTATATTGTTAGAGCCACCGTACACACCCAGTGCCCTTACACTTAGATATGGCGTTAGTTTTTCTATTTGCTCTACTATTTGAATTACCAGTTCTCTAGTAGGCGCTAGGATTAAAACCCTAGGGTGTTTTTGATCTGAATACTTCAATTCCTGCAAGATAGGTAGCAGGAATGCAATTGTCTTTCCCGTTCCGGTTTGGGCAATCCCAACAAAATCGTTACCGCCAAGAATGGTGGAGTAGGACTCTTGTTGAATAGGTGTTGGTTCATCAAACCCTAAATCTACAATAGCCTTTTGTAACTGCTTTTTAATTTTGAAATCTTCGAAAGTATTCATTTTGCAAAAGTAATCAAGAAAAATCTGAAAGTGAGGGCATTTGCACCAATAAACGTCAAAGTGTCTTTTAGTTCATACTATAAGAGTGCTTTTGCTTGATAAACCATCAAATGCCTGAATTTATTTTTCTTTCTTAATGGTTAACTTCATTGCAAATTCAGCTGTAGAAACCTTTTCCTTTGTTGTGATAGCAAGCTTTACGCCTCTTTCTTCATCACCACCTTCGTCTACAAATCCTGGTTTTCCTGGTGCCGTTAAAATATTAGCATCCACTTTTGTTTCAAATATTTTAGGAGCGATAATTTTTACCAAAAGGCTGGTTTCTTTAGGCTCAAATTCAAATGTGTTCTCTGAAATCTGATTTATAGTATTATCTGCGTGTAAAAACGAAGTGATAATTTTAGGGGAATTTGTTTCAATATCATCGGTTATAGTAAAACTACCCGGAGCCTTAAATTCAAACTTACGAGTGAATTTTTTAACGCCAACCTCAGGTTCGTACGCTGCGGTAACATCAGCTAAAATAGAAACTTGATTAGCATCTAACTGAGCATCTATAATTCTAATTTTATTGATTCTCTCATAAGGAATACCGTAAAAAATATCATGTCCTTCACCTTCATGATTCTGTCCTTTTCCGTCAAATACAAGGGTATTATGACTTTGCGTCATTGTTAGTCCTTCATAACCGGAATCTCCGGTTAAATATTCTCCATTTGCCCAGATAATAAAACTGCCTGCGTCTGGGTGAGCATGTCCACTAGATAAACGCCATTCAGGATATTTTAGCTGTTTTTCTATTGCAGCGTGACCTTCAGATGGTCCGCATTTAAATGAAAATGCAGTAGCATCATCATCCCAACTCGAACGCCAAAAAACAACATCATGGTCTTTAAAATAGTGCCATGTTTCTTGTTTTTCAATTGGTATGGTTTTTACGGTAGGGTTATACCAAATAAAAGTCCACATTTCTTCTGCGCTTACTTGCCCTTTCTCCTTCAGCCAATTAGCAACACCTTGCGCTTCCCCATTCTGAAACTTGTTGGCAAGATTATACAGAATGTTATAGCTACTTTGAAAGTGACCGTCTATGCGCTCGCGACTATAATCTTCACTTTTTTTAGAACGGGTAAGACCTCCGGTATAGGTGTCACCATAATCAAAATGGAATTCGCCGCCTGGTAATGTTGCGTGGGCTATATATTTATGAATCAATTTTAAACCTGGTGCTGCTTCAAATAGGTCCTCTCCTGTAGCATGCAATTGCACATCTAAATAATGAATAAGCCATGGTGTGGAAAAAATCCAATATTCAATACCTTCATAGTAAAATCCGTCATCAGAATAGGTTCCTAAAACACCTTCGTAAATTGCTCGTGGTAAAGCTGCCCAGTCATTAGCTTCCGGTGTTTCGCCTTGTAAGGCATAAGCGGCTACTGCCAAACCGGTCATAGGAATGAAAGTGTGGTTTTGACTATAAGCGTATGTTTTACCTGATTTTGGCTTATAAAAATCATACAGCAACCTAGCCTGTCGTATTAATTTTGCCTTGTATTTTTCGCGTTCAGTAGGAGTTAAATCGTGGTAAAGTAAGTCGTAACCCCAACCCAGCCCATAGAGTAGATGGCCGGCAGCTAAATCAACATCTGGTTTGTTATATACATATCCCCAAACGTCATAGGAAAGTGCTGCTTCCATATATTTCTTGGCAGCATCTAAGTATTTTTTTTCGCCTGTTATTTTATAAGCAAGAGCTGCTTCGGGAATTCCTAGACCAACTGGGTTTTGAACCCTACGGTCTTGCGCTGGCGCCGGCGTTGGTTCAATAGTCATAGCCCTAACTCTGGAAAGGGCGGTTTGCCAAAGTTCTTTTTGAGATTTGGTTTTATCTTTTAATCCTTCAATTTCAGATTGCGTTAGAAAAACTCTTGGATGTACACCTTCAAGCTCTTTTTTTAATGAAGAGTTTTTTGTTTTCATCAAATTAACAAGCACACTTTCACCTTTTAATTTTTTATTTGCTGCCTGTTCGGCTTCTAATTCTTGAGTGTCTTGAGCGAATGTAAAACTCGTTAACAATAAGGTGAAGAGGAGGGAAGAAATAGATATTCTCTTGTACATAATATTTCGTTTTGTTGAGATACACGCTTGAAACATTTAATGTACAAGCAATCAAACCTAAGCGAAAGATTACAACTTTCCAAAAACTAAAAATACAATCCCTATAAATTGAAAAATTAGCTGTTTAGATACGTAACGATATAGTTTACTAGTTTAAAGTACGGTGATTGCTAGACCTTGAATAGAGTATTGTAAAGAAATGGAATTCAGTTTTGGCTTATTCTATAATTTCGTAATCAACACTTAATTTACGCAATGCTCTTAGGGCAGAGCCAGAATTTTTATCCTCAACTTCAATGTCTACGGCATCTCCTTCTAAAAGGATATCGGTAAGTTCATGAGCTAAAGAGTTACCTACATTAGAAATTTCTGTAATACATTGGGCAATTGCTCTTTTATCCGGTCTCTGAGCATCACAAGACAACAAGTTTAATTTCATAATGACGGTTTATTATTGCAAGATACTAGAGTTGAGATAGGTTTGGAATGGTTTTATACTTTATTAGTAACTATCTTTTTTAATTTCTATGTCAAAGTAGTGCTTCAATTTCGTTTCAAACTCACTTTCATCAAACTTTACCTCTTCCTCTATTCCTGCTTTGGTAATTTTTAACTGCGAATTGTTGAGCGTTATTCTTCCTTCATTTGTTGCAATGGAGATTAATTTCTTCTTGCTGAAATGAGACTCATCGCTTGTCTGGTGGAATGCACATCTTTTAGCGAATTCAGATAATTTCCGCTCTTTAGTTTTAAAAATGTATTGTGGGATTAAATCACTGCTTTTTAGTTCGTTTACACGGTAGTAATCCTTTTTATAGGTGTCAAACTGAAACTGGCCAAGACTATCAGTAATCTTTTGGTTTGTTATTAATTCTAGAGGTTCTAAAGTGAATTTTCCAAAACCAACATCTACCAAGTAATCTTGATTTTCCAAATCAACGATAATAGCCATATGGTCATACTCAGGACTATATTCTTCATTTTTAACATGAACGCGAGCTGAAATCAGTTTTGCTTTAAAACCAATTTCTTTTAGAAGTTGATGAAATAATCCGTTTAGCTCGTAACAGAATCCGCCACGTTTATCAAGGACTATTTTCTTATAAATATGAGCTATCGAAAGATTTATTTCTCTTCCATAGTGGATATCCAAATTTTCAAACGGAATATTTAGAAGGTGCTTTTTCTGAAGGTCATAAAGAACACGTTTATTGACTTCCGGACAGTCAGTAAAGTTTATTCGGTTTAAATACGGCCTTATATCCATTTTACTAATGTATTTCATAGCTACAAAACCAGCCGTTTCTTAGTTCTTGGGCAGGAGTATTTCTTCTGCCAAATCAAATACTCTCAACAAATTTTGAAAACACTTTTTTGTGAAGGTCCAGGTCCAAACTTGGTGAAAGTGATACTCTTACTATATAATCTTTGTCGCCTTCTTTAGTCGTTCCTTGAGTAGAAGTAGCAGGTATAGTCCAATAACAACCTTTTAACTGCCCGTAGCTCACACAGAACTTACTCTCGTTAGGAATTTCGGTAATCATTAAGTTGATTAACTTAAGGTTCATTGCTCTCTTATACGCTTCTTTTTCCTCAGGGGTATTGCCTTTGGTGGGAAGGTCTAATGAAAAAACAGATGGCGTAAATCCTTCTGAGGCCAATTCTTCTGAAACAAAATTAATTTTTGCTCCTGGTAAGGTCTCATGAATATAGTTTACAAATTCGCGAGTGTTTTTATAAGCATCATGAATTCTTTGATTCATAGATGGTAATTGCTTTGCCAATATTTCAACTTGATAATCTGTAGCTTCATTATCGCAAAGTCTAAGATGTGTTTCTATTTTGTCCATCAAAGCTTCCGTTTTTGTATTCCCTACACAATAACCAGCAGTACATTGCCCGCCACTGGGGAATTTAGAGCCACTAACATATGAAATGGTTCTAACGGTAGAGAGAATGGCATTTTCGCCTAAAAAGTGAACATTAGGGCAAAATGTTTGGTCTAAAATAAAAACGGGATCAATAGCAAATTCACCGTTATCCGTTTTACGCTCTTTAGTTAAAACAGCCTTTAAATTTATGAGATTGGGAACCTCTACTCTAGGGTTTGTTGGAATCTCTGCAATGATGTACGGAACGGCATCTTCGTGTGCTATTTTATTTAAAATGGTATCAATACTTTGCACCATATCATTATCACCATCTACTAGTAAATCTACAATTTCTACATTGTCAATACAAGCAGCTACACGTCTTGCCTGATCATTGGTGCCACCATAACAGTTGGGAGGAACAATAATCTTGATTGCCTTTCCTTTATGATTGTCTAAAGCATCATGGATCAGACCCATCATAATGGCATACTGCATAGAAAGTCCACTAGAAGCAAGCAAAGCCTTTGTATTTGAGCCAGTAACTGTGGCAATGGCGTCCAAGACCTGTGTTTTGTTAGCCTCAGTACTGGTAATTTTGATATTAGCAGAAGATTGCCTGATGATTGACTTTAAAGCAATTATAGAATTTGCTGGTGTCATGGCAATGGTCTCTCTTCTTCTTACATGCTGAATGTCTGAAATATAGCTCTTATTTTCCTTGCCATTTACTATTAGGATACTTCCTAGTTGAGAATTTAAGTTGATGAAAAAATCAATATTTGGATTATGGTCAATTGAGCCAATTTCTTCTTGTTCAGAAATGAAGATGGTACTGCCATCAAACTTTGTAATAGTTGAAGCTTTTTCAATTTTCCTCAATTCAAAGTTATAGCCATAAACCCGTTTTACAACTTCGGCATTAAAACATTCTGGTAATTCACCTGAATAAGTTATTCGAGTATTTTTACCTTCTAATAAGTTTTTTCTTAGAATGGCTAAAACGGGAATCGTCTTTGATGAAAAGCTAATTACATTATCTGCTTCCAGATTATTTAAGTGAGCAATTACCCATTCTAGAATACAAGATAAAGGGTGGCCTAATCTAATATAATCGTAAGCGGTGGGTAAGTTGCTTAACGCTTCTGATGTAGAATTAGCATCATTAAATAAGGCTTCAAACTGCTGTAAGAATTGAGTTTTTGCTAAATTTTCATTATAAATATCTAGCCGGTGTGTTGTTAGATTCAACCATCCAGCAGGCATATTTTCTAATACTTCTTCAATGTAATTCAACACTTTATTCGCGTCCATAAAATTCACCTTTAAATAGGTTAGCAAGATACATTAATTAGACTTTTTAAGTGAACAAGATGCGGTTTAAATGGTGCTCAATTACTAAGGGGAATTTAACTTTTGGGGAGTTGATTGTAACAAAATAGTTGATGATGTTTCTGTATATTTGATTGATTATCAATTTGATAAATCAGCCCTAAATCTATTTTTATGAAAAATTATCTTGTTATACTCTCATTTTTTAGTCTTTTGGCTTGTAAGGAAACTAAGGAAGATGATAGTATTGGTCGTAATGAATTGGAAACGGAATATAAATTGGTCTGGAGCGATGAATTTGAAGGCGTAGGCCAGCTAGATTCGGAGAAATGGGAATACGAAATTGGATTTATTAGAAACGAAGAAGAACAGTATTATACAGACAGTCTAAAAAATGTACGACTTGCCGATGGTTTTTTAATTATTGAAGCGCATAAAGAGCCCAGACAAAATGACGCTTCTTACACTTCTGCGAGTATAACAACCAAAAATCTTGCTGAATGGCAATACGGAAAGATAGAGGTGAGGGCCAAACTCGCCAAAGGCGTCGGAATGTGGCCCGCCATTTGGATGTTGGGTGAAAATTGGGAAGAGGTTGGATGGCCAGAGTGCGGCGAGATTGATATTATGGAACATGTAGGTTTTGATAAGGATGTAATTTTTGGTACTGTCCATACGGAAGCCTTTAATCACACCATAGGAACCGAGGTTGGTAAATCGGTTTTTGTAGATTCCCCATATGAAGAATTTCATGTGTACGCTGTTGAATGGACACGAGAGAAAATAGATTTTATTTTGGATGGTACCGTATATCATCAATTTGAAAATGTAGGAAAGACAGAAGCAGAATGGCCATTTGACCAACCTTTTCATTTGAAATTAAACCTTGCTGTTGGTGGTTCTTGGGGTGGTCAACAAGGTATTGATGAAAGCGTGTTCCCGCAACAAATGACTGTAGATTATGCAAGGGTTTATCAACTTCAGTAAAACTTTTACAAGTGTTTGAGGCTTGGTTCTAATAGATTTATGAAATATAAATTTGGGCTTCAATATAGTTTTGTAATAATGTATTTTGCACTATCAAAGAAAACTACCCAAGTGAAATACAAGATATGAAAGACCAACATTTTTTGAATAACATTTTCAGAGCTCAAGATTTCTCCGCTGAAGAAATAGATTTAATTTTTCCTGAATTCAAACAAGTTTCCTTTACCAAAAGCGATTTTCTTTTGCAAGAGGGTACTACGGAAAATCAATATTGGTTTGTAGAAAGTGGGTTTGTGCGTTCGTTTGTTATAGATACGGAAGGCAATGATATCTCAACTAATTTTTATTCCACGGGAGATATTGTTATTGACTGGACATCCTTTTTCCTGCGAAACCCTACAAGGGAAAATATTCAGGCTTTAACGGATTGTATTTGTTGGCAATTAGATTTTGATACATTTCAAACGCTTTTTCATAACATAAGAAGTTTTAGAGAACAAGGCCGTACAACACTTGTGAGTAGTTACTTCTCATTAAAACAGCAAAGTGTATCCATGATTGCAGATCAGGCAAAGGATAGGTATTTAAGGCTGATGAAAGAAAAGCCACACGTAATACAAAATGTTTCTTTAAAGCATATTGCTTCCTTTCTTGGTATTACGGACACTTCTCTAAGTAGGCTCAGAAAAGAAATTTCTGAGGAATAGGTTTTCTTGCCATAGGACAAGTTTTATGTTCTCTGTTGTTCGCAACTTTACAACATAGATAATTAGTAAAACTGTAAACGAATGGAAAATCAAAAAGAATTTATGTTTCTCTTCCATATGGAACCGAGCAACAAACAACCTACTGCAACACAAATTGCTACAATGCAGAAAGAATGGGGTGCATTTATAGGCACTATTGCTTCGCAGGCTAAATTAGTAAGTACTTGCAGAATAGGTTTTGAAGGGAATCTAATACTTAAAGATGGTCAAGTTGAAAACACTATTAATGTTTCTAATAATGAAACCTTAAGCGGTAATATGGTCGTTAAATCCTCTTCATTAAAAGATGCTACGGAAATGGCTAAAGGTTGTCCTATTCTCACGCTAGGTGGGTCTGTTGAGGTTAGAAACGTTATTCCTATGGAATCTTAAAACCTGAACCCATATGAAAACGATATTTGACCAAAATACAATAGAGGAGTTGGTTTTAAGAATCAATACATTAGAGGCTAATGACATTGCGCAATGGGGTAAAATGAATGCCTATCAAATGGTGAAACATTGCGTTTTGGGTGAAGAGATGTTTTTAGGAAAGAAAACATACAAACGTTTATTTATTGGCCGGTTGTTTGGTTCAATGGCTTTAAAGGGAATTTTAAAGGATGAAAGTTCCATAAAAAAAAATCAGCCTACGCATCCTGAAATGAAAATTACGGGAACCGGAAATTTTGAAAATGAGCAAAAGAAATGGGTTGCCTTTTTACAGGAGTACCCAACATTTTCCAACATCAACTTTGTACATCCCTTTTTTGGGAAAATGAGTAAAGAGCAGATTGGACAATTTGTTTATAAGCATACAGACCATCACTTAAGTCAATTTGGGAAATAACTTTAAAAATGCTCAGTCTAATTTTTATACTCATTACCATTTTATCGCTAGTTTTCTTCTATTTGGGAACTGGTCGTAACAGGAGAGTCCTGTTTTTGAGTGTGATACTGCTTATAGTAACTGGAGTACTGGCGTATTCCGGATTTTTTGAAAATACAGAAACCAAGCCTCCAAGATTTTTACTGGTGATATTTTTGGGTATAGTCGTGGCTACATATTTTTATAAAGTAGTCAGGAAGGATTGTTTGAATTACAGCATGTTATTGGCTGTACATATATTAAGAATACCAGTGGAATTAGTATTGTATCAACTCTTTTTAAGAAAGTTGATTCCGGAATTGATGACCTTTACCGGTTATAATTTTGATATTTTAGTTGGTATTTCAGCATTGATCGTATTCGTAAACCTTCTAATTACAAGAAACAAATTGCCAAAATTGTTTGTGATACTATGGAATAATGTTGGAATACTTTTCTTGACGATTATTGTTGTAATTGCAATTCTATCTTCTCCATTACCAATACAGCAATTCGCATTCAATCAGCCTAACATAGCCCTATTGAAATTCCCTTATATCTATTTACCAGCTTATATTGTTCCTGTAGTTTACTTGTCCCATGTACTATCTATTAGAAATGAGATAAGTCAAAAATAAAAGCTATTCATAGAATGGTTGCAGTTTGCTGCTCTAAGAAGGATAAGATTTATCAAAATCTAATACCATCTTAAAACTGCTTTAAAGCTAACATGCTGAATGAAAAAAAGCTATTTGGGACTAGTTTGTCAATACCCAAAGCTCTATTTCTTCGGTAGGGCGAGAATCTTTATCCTCCTTTGTTTTGTCTGAAGTACCCTTCACATCTTTTGTCCAAGACTTTTCTAATTTAAACCTGCCGCCAGACTCCAATTCCTTCTTAATAGGGTGTTCTTTAGTTGACTTTGTTAACTGGGCTATATTAGAAAAGATAATTACAAGCTTCCCGTCTGGTAACAAGCGCTCTTTTGCTGCGGCAAAGAAATCAGGAAATAGTTTTTTATCGTAATAAACAGCCTCATCATTTTTATCCGAACTATCTATTTTTGGTAACCAAGGCGAATTAAAAACAATTAATTCGGTCTGTTTGTCCCATTTTCCAAAAAGAGAACCATAATCCAGCTCAATTTTTCTGGAAAGCTTCGTGTCTCCCAATTGTTCTTTTAGGCCTATGATGGCATTAGGATTTGTATCCGTGGCAAAAACCTTTTGAAAACCATGCTTAACCATCTGGAAGGATAATACGCCAGTACCAACCCCTACATCAATAGCAGATTTTTTAGGTCCTTCATAACGTTTTAACCAGTTATCAAAAAGAATCAGTTTTTCAAAACGGGTAGAGAAATATGTACCGTAATAAGGGTGTATTTTGTTCCGTAACACAGGAGTGGTAATTCCGTTTTTGTACCATTGCCAAGCACTGTTTAGGCCTTGAACTTGCGGAAAGGATAATATGAAATCGTTGTCTTCTGGATATAATTTTTCTAACCAACCAATGGAAGGAGCTTTTTTTACGGCCAGTTTATGGTCTACAATTTCTATTAAAACTAGATTTGAAAGTTTGTGAAAAGCAGAACGGAATTGGTGTTGTTCTTTAAGGGTTTTATTAGGTAACTTTTTCTTTAGATGTAATTGCAACTCTTTAAGAAGCAGTAAGCCATCACTATAAAAAGCAGTTATTAAAATAGGCTTCCCACCTTCTAAAATTTTAATAGTACGCTTAAGGTCTAAAGAGCCGTCAAAGACTATTATGGGTTTTCCTGTTTCAGATACAAAAGGTTCTGGCTTGTTTACAAGAATTGGCTCAGACTTGTCATCTTCTTTTTTTGAAGTTTTATTTACTGTAGATTTTGAAAGCGCCATTTTTTTGAATTGAAACGAATTGCAAAGTAATGAGCTGAGCAAGGCGTAAGGATTAAAACCACTATATGAGTTACTTGCTAGCAATCAGGCATTAAATTGGTTGCTAGAGTTTTATTAATCAAAATAAGGACTTAAAATAGCCTTAGCAATTCGCTAGTGCGAAAGGGTATTGAAAAATAATACGAGGACAAAGATACTTCTTTATGAACCAGCACCAAGATGATAATAAATGAAAATAGATTGACTTAAACGGGATATTGCAATTCTGGTTATTTGGAAGAATTATTGAGATTATTGGTACTATTTCTTTTCCTTGGGCTTTAAGAAATAAGAAATCCATGTAGATGTTTATTTATCATTTATTCATCAACCGGTATTAAGTCGCAGAACCAGAAACCCATTAAATCCGGTTTTTTTGCTTTAGTGTCTTTTTCTGGGTTCTTATACTCCCGGTAAACTTTCTCGCCTACAGTAAATTTGACAGGATTATTGAAAATAGGACCATCATAACAAAAGGTATGAAATTCACCATTTTCGCCACATGGGTCAACATTCGCAGGCAAGTCTTTAATGAAATTTCTATCAATTTCTCTTCCCACAAATGAGGCATCTAATAATTCAGATTTTATACAGATAACTATGGCTTTGAAGCCTAAGTCTAAAAACTCTTCTAAGAGCTCTTTAGTGTCTCTTTGCCAAAGAGGAAAACAACATTTAATATCATATTTTTTTAGTTGCTCTTCTCTATAAGCCCTAAGGTCTTCTAAGAAAATATCGCCAAAACCGCAATGAGCGTATCCTGCGGACTTTAGTTTGGTGACAGCGCGCTCCATTTGTGCGTTGTATTCTTCCATTGTAGGTTCCTCTGGAAGTTCAATTGTTGTAACCGGAAGCCCAACTTCTTGAACCTGTTTTAATAACAATTCCCTTCTAAGGCCGTGCATGGAAACTCGGTTGTGATGTGTATTTATAGAGGTGATAAATTGGTCTACTTGGTATAGGTCATCTCTCTGAAGGTGGTAATATGCTAATGCGGCATCCTTACCAGTGCTCCAGTTAAAATATGTTTTTAGCTTTTTCATCGGGAGCTAATTTTGTTGAATATTAGGGGAAGGTTTTTGTTTCTGTTTTTCTTGTCTCAATTTGCAAGGTTAAATTGAATTGATTGTGTTTTTTCGATTGTATAATCGGACAGATCTGAATTCTAATACTAAGTTTCTGTAAAAGTGACAAAAAAAACCGTCACCTCCTTGATAATTGGATACTCCATTTTGTCGATTTTCTCAAATGTAAACGAATGTCGATTTTTGTAAAGTCTAAATAAAAGATGAT
The DNA here is from genome assembly GCF_018603515.1 of Zobellia barbeyronii. Taxonomy (GTDB): domain Bacteria; phylum Bacteroidota; class Bacteroidia; order Flavobacteriales; family Flavobacteriaceae; genus Zobellia; species Zobellia barbeyronii. The sequence goes on along the minus strand of NZ_JACATN010000001.1, from coordinate 87,100 downwards.
ATACTTTTTTTAATGGTAACCTAGAAAAAAGATGGTTGTAATTTCTAGACCATAATAATCTGAAATGAAATTTACGTGTAATGAAGATTGTTGCAGAATCTGAAATTGATAATAGAATTAACTTTCTTACGAATTCAATGAATAATTTACTCCTTTTGATATACTCTGGCATAATCAATTATCATTTGTTGAGGAAAGATACTGTCGTCTATACCCTTTTGTCCTCCCCAACTACCACCGATGGCTAAGTTCAATTTTAAATGAAAAGCTTGGTCAAAAGGCCATTCCGCATAGGTTTTGTTCAGGTTTTCAAACTGATGGTAAGCATTGCCATCTAATATGAATACAATTTTCTCGGGAGTCCATTCTATAGAATATTCATGGAAATTATCATATGGGTTTTCAATGAACACAGACTTGCCAACTTCGGTTCCTTTAATGTGGTTGAAAGATTCAGTATGAACGGTACCGAAAATCGAATCGTTTTGATAGCCAACGTGTTCCATGATATCTATTTCGCCACATTTTGGCCAACCTACTTCTTTCCAATTCTCACCCAACATCCAGATAGCCGGCCATGTTCCAGTACCCTTCGGCAACTTGGCTCGAACACTAATTTTGCCATATTTCCATTCGGTTATATCCTTAGTAGTCAAGCTGGCGGAGGAGTACTCTCCAAACTCCTTATTTTTCATCCAGTTGTCAGCCTCTTCAGAAACAAATGCCTTGTTTGTTACCTTTTCCTTGTGGGCTTCTATAATGAGAAAGCCATCCTCGAGACGAACGTTCTTAGAATTGTCGGTATAGTATTGTCTCTCGTTATTTCTAATAAAACCTGTTTCGTAGGCCCAATTAGCAGATTTTGGTTTGCCAGTACCATCAAATTCATCCGCCCATACCAATGTGTAGGCTTCGGACGATTCTTCCACTGGCTCAATGTTTTTGTTTTTCTTAGGGTTGCTTTCGCAACTGCCAACAATAAATCCTACAAAAATTAAAAGTAGAAGGTATTTGAAAATAGAGGGCTTTTGCATGGGATTTTAGTTATATAAACAAGATAAGAAACTTGGGGAAAATGTAATGGTCATAACTGAATTCTTCATGAAAGAACTCTTTTTTAAGGTTGTGTCGTTTTCTTAAGTAACAACTCTGGTTCGTTTGTGGTGATAAAATCAAAATTATTTTTTAAGAACCACTCCATTTCATCTTCTTCGTTTACCGTCCACGCATTTAGGGCTATTTTGTTCTTTTTGGCACTTGTAATCCATTCCGGATGTTTTTTAAAGACGGATAAGTAATAATCGGCACCATCGATGCCATCACGCTTTAGTACCTCGGGAGATTTGCTGCCGTCTAGATACTGCGTGTGTACTTCAGGATTCAGTTCTTCCAATCGCTTTAAAATATCATAGCTAAAACTAATATATATAACCATGTGTTGTGCTTTGAGTTCATTAACCATTTGATAGACTTTTTCGGCAATCAATAGTCCTCTTTCCTTATTTTTGGATGGCTTTATTTCACAAACAAGACGTGTAGTCGTATTATTTTCAAGGCCGGCCAAAATATATTCTCTTAGGGTAGGTAATATCTCTCCATTCTTTAACGGAAATTTGCTTAGGTCTTCATAACTGGTTTCTTCTATATTCAGACTGGCATAATCTGGGTCATGGGTAATTATTAAAGAATCGTTCACAGTCATGCGTACATCAAATTCGGAACCTGCGTATTGTTTTCGAATCGCTTCCTTTAGCGCAGCAATAGAATTTTCTGGTAAATTTTTAGCCTTCCATGCACCTCTGTGGGCGACGACTTTATTTTGTGAAAAATTGACAGTTTCTTTTGTAGCTGAACACGAACCGATTAGAATCATTGTTATCAATAGAACAATACATCTCATACTTTACATTTTAAACATTAATATTTAGGCACAGGCCCTAAGACCCATGCCCAAATTACTCAACTCACTTAAGTATTACTCGGGGGTATTTTTAATTATAACCATCATTCTGTGGATAGCCAGGTCCTAATAAGTCAAGATCAATTTCTGCAATAGGAAAATGGATATAGTAGGGTTTCCAATTAGAGCGTGGGTCTTTTTCTCCTAAATTGGCAGGAAAGTATTCGCCATCGCCAGCATAGTTCGTAATTTGTCTATTTATTACCTCTTGCCCCATTCTTTTTAAGGTAAACCATCGTTCACCTTCAAAGGCAAGTTCGCGTGCTCGTTCATCTAATATAGCTTGTTCATCTACAGTGGTTACGGGTGTGGCTCCCGCTCTTAATCTTACTGCATTTAAATAGGGTAGAGGGTCTCCACTAGAACGCATTATGGCTTCTGCCGCTATTAAGTAGGTCTCCGCTAATCTAAATACCATTATATTGCTTCTTTGAAGATAGGAATTTGGATTGTCATCTTCTTGAGCAAACTTTATACAGGATGGGTGAAGTCTTTGGTAATATGAAGTGTAAGTTTCACTAGGATTATTTAAATCTGTAATGGGTTTATAGATTTTAATTTCTTGGTTGATGCTGTCACCAGATGTGTAATAGTATTTTAATCTAAAATAGGTGTCCTTATCTCTGGAGTCATTGGGATCTTCTGCAAGAAGATCCAGTAAATATCTGTTGGGTAGGATTCTAGAGAACCCTCTGCCACCTTGCGCTATATTGGCCTCTATACCCGAAATTTGAAAGTACTGGGTGACATAATTAGCATTCATCATAGTGTTGTCTCCACCGCCCAATAAATCATCTTGGGATTGTACGACGAACAATGCTTCTTCGTGATTTCTATCACCCGAAAAGACATCTTCTGTAGTTGGCATTAAACTGTGAGGTCCTTCTTCAATTAGAGAAACCGCTTGGTATTTAGCTTCTTCCCAATCCCCTTCCCACATGGCAACTTTGGCTTTGACGTGTTTTGCAGTCCCCTTCGTTATACGACCAAAAGTATCGTTCCAGTCTAGATGTTCTATAGCGAAATCTAAATCGCTATTCAATAGTGCAAAGATTTCTTCTTTCGACGATTTATCGTTAATAACATCAAAAGCATTGTCTACCGTGACCGTATTTGTGGTAACGAAAATGTTATTGAACATTCGATATAAATAAAAATAAGAGTTGGATCTAAAAAACTTGGCTTCGGCCAAAACTTGGTTTCTTGTATCGTCATCAATCTCTTCCAATTCCTCGGCGGCATTAATGATTTCAGTTGCCTTATTGGTAATGTTATAAAAATGCTTCCAAAATAACGATGACACAAAATTGGCACCCTGGTCTACAGGAGAGACTCCTCTTTCATATCTACCCATTAAGCCAGTGTAACCTGTTCTGCTAAAGGCGAGATCGCTTCGTGACGACATTAATACGGCTCCCATAAAATCTTCGGTGCCGTTGTCATATCTGTCCCTATTAAACTTGTATAAACTTACTACTCCTGACTTTAATCCTTCTTCGGTAGTATATATGTAATCAGAATCTATTAAGGTACTTGGTTGCTCTTCTAAATAATCTTCGCATGATATGGCAAAAAAGACTACCGTTAGTAAGGCAAACCCCTTCTTTAATCTTATATATAGTTTTTCGGTATTCATAATTTCTTATTTTAAAATTTAACCCTTAAACCAAAAGTGAAACTTCTTGCATCTGGATAGCCAGTGTCGGCATTTGAAAAGGTATTTCTAATATTAACTTCAGGACTATAGCCGATATAATCGGTATTGGTGAACAAGTTGGTTCCGGTAACGTAAAACCTAATTTGCTCAAGACTTAAATCAGAGGTTATAGCACTGGGCAACGTGTAACCTAAACTAACTGTCCTTAATCTTAAATAGGACGCATCTGTTACCGCCAATGCATTTAAATATAACGGAGTACTATCAAAATCAGGTCTAGGAAATGATGTGGACGGGTTCTCGGGAGTATAATAATCTACCTTTACACCATTTAGCTTGCCAGAAAGTGTGCCACCGTTATTGAAATCTGACAAGAAGGGATTTACTTTGGTAGTACCTTCAACAGCATAGAAATCTACAAACAAATCAAAGCCTTTATATTCTATTGTAGTGGAAAACGAACCGAACCATTCTGGATTGGAATTTTTATAGACTCGATCTTCAAGTGTTATCTTTCCATCGGGTATTCCAGTTTCATTGCCATTATCATCTACCCCGTTAGTGTCTTTAATTTTAATATCTCCGGGTCTTAGGTTTTCCTGTGGTAACGCCGACTCTGGGTTTGCCTGTGGAGCATTCGCAAAATCTTCGCCTTCTTGCCAAATACCATCAAACTCATATTGGTATATAACCCCAACGGGTTGTCCTACATAATACCCATAACTATCATCTGTAGTAATGGGGTTATTGTCTCCATCGTTATAAAGTTCTAATAATTTGTTTTTGTTTTTGGACCAATTGGTTGAAACCGACCATCTAAAATTATCGTTATTAATAATATTTGCTGTTAGATTTAATTCTATACCAGTGTTTTGAAGCTCTCCTGCATTAAAGAAGGTGTATTGGTAGCCTGTTATAGAAGGTACACCTCTACGGAGCAACAAATCTGTTGTTCTTGCATCGTAATAATCGACATTACCTGTCAAAATCCTATTGAACAATGAAAAATCAAGACCTAAGTTCAGTGTTGTTATTCTTTCGAATTTTAAATCTGTGTTAGGAAGAATTACTGAAGGTGAGTAGCCTGAAAAGGATTCGCCGTCAAAAGTGTAATTTTGTCCGTCTGCAGTAAATAAAGAGGTATAAGCACGCCCAAGGTCATTTACTAAAGAACCATAACTTGCTCTGAATTTTAGTTCTTGAACAGAATTTACATCTTCCAAAAAGCCCTCATTATGTATTTTCCAAGCAAAGGAAGCTGCGGGGTTAAAGCTCCATTTATTATCTTGTGAATTAACGGAAGCACCATCGGCCCTAGCGGTTGCAGTTAATAGATATTTATTATTGAGATTGTATCTGGCCCTAGTCATAAAGGAAGCCAGTCGTTGTTGATTTTTGTCGCGTTCAACAGTCACGTTCCCTACTGCATTAGAAATACCGTCGTAACTAAGACTTTCATTGGTAAAACCTTGTCCTTCGGTAAATGTTCTACTGTATTTATTTTCTTGAGAAGATTGAACGAAAGTCAGATTCAGCCTATTATTTTCGTTAAAGGCCTTATCATAGGTTAATATGTTTTCTATTAAATAAGACTCTGTCAAACTATTGTCAATTCTAGCTATGCCATTGACATCATCACCAGCGGAACTTAGTGAAGATTGGTACTGTCCTCTTTCCGATGTTCTTCTGGTAAGGTTGGTCTTTAATTGATATTGTAGGTCTTTGGTAATTTGCCAAATAGGAGTAACATTTATTACATAATCATTTCCCTTTTCATCATTATCTTGCTCCCTTAAATTCCAGATAGGGTTTACTGCGGACAGTTCCTCGCCACTTGGAAATTGTGTTAGGTTACCATCTTCATCATAGGCCCTGCCCAAAGGTGAAGTAGTGATTACATTTACGTTTGCAGCCCTTTCGGTATCATCGTTCAAGATGTTTAGATCAAAATTTACTGAAAACTTATCACTGATTTTTTGATCTACGTTTAGGCGTAACGTTTTTCTAGTATAATTGGAAGTTGGAATAATACCCTCTTCCTTAAAGTAATTGACACTACCGAAAACCTTTGTGAATTCAGTACCGCCACTTACGCTAACAGACTGACTGTTTACGTAACCGTTTTTTACCAACTCATCTTCCCAGTTAATGAATTCGTTGTTGGCGATGGAGGCCAATTCTAATTCAGAAAAGATATCCTCTTCGTTGGGGTAAGTTCCATCCGCAATATTAGACCTAGCGGCTTCTCTTCTTAATTGAGCAAACTCTTGTCCGTTATAGACGTCAAAATTACGCTCTATGGATTTTGATGATACGAACCCGTGATAATTTACACTGACTTTGCCGCTCTTGCCTCTTTTGGTAGTAATTAGAACTACACCATTGGCCCCTCTTGAGCCGTAAATAGCTTGTGCAGATGCATCTTTTAGGAACTCCATTGATTCTATATCATCAGAATCTATATCTTCAATTCCTCCATCTCTGATGATGCCATCTACAACATAAATGGCACTAACGCTACCCTCAATAGAACCTTGGCCCCTAAAGATTATATTAGATGTCCCTCCTGGCCTTAAAGTACCTCCTCCTACATCTACTTGTAAGCCTGCTATTCTACCTCTTAGCATCTCATTGACATCTGCTGTAGGTGTTAATATAGCTTTTTCAATATCTGTTGTGGCTACTGCGTTTACCACATCACTTTTATTTTGCGTACCATAACCAACTACTACGACTTCTTCTAGTTGACTGGAATCTTCCTGTAATTTAATAGTTATGGGGCTGTTTGAAATGGGCACTTCTGCATTGGCGTAACCAATGTACGAAGCGGTTAAGGTGGTGGCATCAAGAGGCGCATTCAAGATGAAATTACCATCAAAATCGGTAGATGTACCTTGAGTTGTACCCTTTATCACTATGGAGGCCCCTGCTAAGGGAATTCCATTTTGATCAAGAACTAATCCTGTTATTTTTTGCTGATCTTGTGAATAGAGGATTACAGCAGAAAAAATATTTAGCAAAAGCCACACTAGCTTTTTTCTTGGGTTAAATAATTTGGTGATCATAGCGTATTGGTTTTGTTCAAAACTAAAGTTGGATTTTTTTAGACAGTTGTAGATTGTTGTATAACAAGAACATAAAGTTCCATCTGTTACCAAAGTAGAGAGATTTATCTTTTGAAAAAGAAAACAGGACACTACAAAAACATACATATTGCAATAGAACTCCCTCATGTTCCATAAACTCTATTGTTTATAGGGTTTTATGCTGGTCAGATTTTTATGGAACTAATAAAAAATGTTAGTTAAATATGAGGATTTAGGAAATTTGTGGTGGTAATGTAGTGGTGTTATTTGGGTTATCTTAACTATTAAATGGAGAGAATGTAGTCTGTAAGTTTTATTTCTCTTTTTAAATCAAGTTTTTTTCGTAACCTAGAACGCCTTACTTCTACACTTTTTACTGAAATATTAAGTAGTGGAGCTATTTCCTTTGATGAAAGGTTTAGGCGTAAATAGGCGCAGAATTTTAAATCGTTTGATGATAAATTGGGATGCAGTTCTTTGGCCCTTGTTAAAAATTCTCTATCGGTATTATTAAATGCCTCCATGAAAATTTTTCGGTCTTTTGAACTATTTAGATTTTTGTCTATCAGTTTTATGACTGGATGCGTTTTATCGAATAGCTCATTACTTTTTTTGAGTTCTTTTTTAACTCTTCTTAATAATTCATTTCTTTTTACTAAGCTCATTGTGGAAATGGCCAACTCACTATTTTTGTTTTCAATTTCTTGGTTTAGTTTTTCATTTGTAAGGCGTACCATTTCCTGTTCGCTTTTAATGTATTTTAGTTGTATTTCCCGTTGATTTTCAAGTAGCGCTTTTCTGTTCTGTCTACGATAGTAGCTTTTGTAAGATTTGTGAACAAGGAAGCCAAGGCTAAATATGAGTAGTGTGTAAGCTAATAAAGCTGTGTTGGAGAGGTAAAATGGTCTGGCTATAGCAAACCTGTATTGTATAGTATTCATTGATTGATGGCTTCCGATTTTTGAACGGGCCCTGAATACATAATCTCCAAATGGTAATTTTTCAAATGTAATGGATGGTGTTGGGGTCCATTCGCTCCATGAATCGTCCAACCCTTCTAGTTGATATTGATAATTAACGTTCGTGTACTTGCTGTACTGGGGAACGCTATAATTAAAGTTGATGGTTGATTCGTTATAATGAAACTCACCTTCGTCAAATTTGGAAACATTCTTAGTGCCATTTTCATTTTTTGTAACCATGACCTTATCCATAACTAGTTGATGGGACTTGTTTGGAATCTTGTCAAGGTCTATCAGCAGGTATCCATTAGTTTTGCCTATTAGGTATTTGTTATTATCTAATTGGGTGATATTTTCAAAGCTAAGGGTCATTTCTCTCCAATTGTTTTCAATAGGAATTGAGTTGAAGTCTAGCATATTGTTCAATGGACCTTTTTGGGTATAAGCTATATGGTTTTGGTTAAAACTCCATAGTCGTTCTTTTTTGTCAAATACTAATTTACCTGATAGGTATTCTCCATTTGGAATGAGTTGGCTTAAAGTTGAATCCCTAACAAATTTTTTTGTATTGGGTTCAAGTTTAAAAACTCCTTTTCGGTTTGTATAGAGTAAATCGTTGCCCATCTTTATTATTCCAGAACCTTTACTTTTTTCAATATTGGGAATAAGCGTAACTGAATCAAAAGACAACAGGTCATTATTTAGTTCCAATCGATAAATTCCTTTGGTTTCATGGTTTACCCAAACTTCATGAGTATCTAGAATTTCGAAAAAGCGAGAAGAAATTTCAAATCCTTCTATTTTATGACTCAGTTTCCAAACGCTCCCTTCATTTTTCATTATTGCTAAACCTGAATAATGGCCAAGCAGAAGCTTGTCAGGTTGATTGGGAATAGTCCTAAAGTCCCATACCCCATCAACATGCGCAACTAATGATGCCTTATTGTCATTAATAGAAAAAACTCCGTTATTGTGTCCACATAGTAATTCGTCGTTCGCGGCGTAAAGTGACCAAACTTGTCCTTCTGTTCCTTTGATAAATTTTAAACTTTCATTAGAATCTACATTTTTGTAGAATAGTCCTTGATTGGTGCCAATATAAAGTTTTTCATTGTGTGTAATAGAAGCATAAGTTGTTCCAAAAGTACCGTCTCGATCATTATATTCCCTGATATAAGATTGCCTGTTTATGCAATCCAGACCATTGTCTAAGGCGGCCCAAATATTAGCGTTGGCGTCTTCAAATAAATTTAGTACAGTATTGTTAATTAAACCATTCGTTTGGTTAATTATGCTGGTTATTAGACCATCCTTTGACATTGAAACAATACCCTTTGAGATGGTACCCAACATAAAACTATTATCTCTTAATTGAATACCTCTGAATACACGTGTGTTCTTAAGTAACGTATCTGCGGGAAGATTCCATTTTTCAAGCGTTTGATTTTTTATCTTGTACAGCCCTTTGGTTCGTGTCAATACTACCAGCCCGTCATTTGCGGAGAAGATGTTAAGTAGAAATTTAATGTTGAGGTTTTTCGGTATGGTAGCAATTAATTTTTCCGTTCCGTTTTCAAGATTAAATATTCTTCCATCATATTTCTGAAGATAAATTTTCTGACCAACCTTGAATAACCTGTAGTTGTTTTCTTTGTCCGTAGTAAAGTTTAATTCTTTTGAATCTGTATCATAAAAATAAAGGCGATCGTAAGACTGAAAGATCACGTATTTATCCAACCCTTCAATATTCCATATAATTTCATCTTCGAACAATTCTTCTTTTATAGATCGGGAGATAGAATGGTACTCCATAACCCCATTATTGGTTTTGGTCCAAAAACCAAACTCCATATAACTACCTGTATAAATTTTATCCTTATAGGAAGATAGGGAACGAATTGCAGCACTGTGGACAGACGGGTATAGAGCCCACCTAGATCCATTATATTCCAATAACCCTTCATTATTTGCCACAAATATGTTGCCTTGATGATTTTGTGTTACGTCCCAATTTTGATTTTCGGCACCATATTCTGAAGCTGAAAACTGTATGATTGGCGGTGTTTCTTGAGGATATAAAAATTGAAACACCAAAAAAAATATGGCCGTAAGTTTGTAATATCTTTCAAAACTTAAGGTTGTGGAGTTAAGCATGTTTTATATTATGAAATCTATAGTTCTTCAAACAAATTTATAAATATGAAATTTGGCGACAGAGCTTGCCATAGATAATATAGCTTATTTAATTCAGACACACTCTATATCTATCTCAATCATAGTATAAGTTAGGAGTAAGCTCATTTCGGAGCGGAAGACTATTTTTTTTTCAAGCTATTTACTTGTTTTTTATTACTATAATACCTTGTATTGAAATTTTAAGGTACTGGATTTCATTTCAGTAATTTCAGCATTTTTTTTATTGGTAACCAATATGGATAACTTATCTTCTTTTGTAACATTCTTATTGACCTACCCACGAAAAGGAGGTTTGTGGTATTAGTTATCTGCATTAGGGTACCGGAAGAAAAATAGACATTTCAACGTTTTTTTTTAATCACTATTTGTTGTATATATTTTAGGGGAGGAAAAGTTTTACTTCATTTATTACTACTCAACATATTCTTTTTAGAAGATAGTCACTTTATCTATGAATATACATACAACTACATTTCGTTTACTCTAAGATACAGGTATGGTAATTTTAATCATGAATTTCCCTTTTAGTTCCGGTTGGGAATTGTGAAGCCTTTAGACTGTTTTATTCTTATTGCTGTTTTTGAGATAAACACACAGGAAAATGACTCTGCTCCAGCGAATAAAGTTAGTCCTCCATTAACTGTTAAAAACAAAAAAATGATTATCCGTCTTGTCATAATTTCATTCTTTTTATGCACTACTTGTTTAAAGTCACAAGTTGTTGAAGATAATGCGGGTGTAACCCATGTTGTTGTAGCAAAGTCTGGTAGCACTTCATTTTTGTATACCTCAGAGCTGGATGGTGCTATTTCGGCCCACGATATTAAAGGAAAAAGATTGTGGAGAATGACTCTAGAACCAAAAGCTGTGTTGTTTGAAATTAATGCTGCGGATATAAATAATGATGGTATAGACGAACTTATTTCGGCCAGCGCAAATGGAAATATTTACTGTCATGACGTTGATGGCGAATTACTTTGGGAATTTAAGCCGAAACACAAGGTCCGATTCTCGGAAGTGGCAGTAATAAAAAATGAAAAGGTTCAGATCTTTGCTGGAGGCAATGATAATAAATTATACGAGCTGGATGCAAAGGGAAACTTAGTTTCCGTTACCAAAATAAAAGGTGTTGTAAGAAAAATAGAGTCAGGTAAATTTTTAGACGCAAAAAAAGAAAGTCTATTTATTATGACTTACTCCCACGATAAATTTAGGTGGGATTATTTTGGTTTCATGGACCCACTATCCAAAAAAACAATAAAATCCTTATCTATAAAAAAGGTGCCAGATGCAAATATGACTCGTGCTATGGTCACCGATATTACTATTGCTGATATCGACCATGACCAAAAAGACGAAATATTATTATTCGGGGACCTGAATTTCAAATCTTACATAATGGTTTTAAATAGCAATTTTGAGATTCTTATGCAGTACCAAGGCACGAAAAAAGAAACCCAACGCTATGCGCATTCACAAGGAACTTATATTGAAAATCAAGAGTTGATTATGTTTCAACATGGTGGAATATCAAAAACTCTTGATATAAAAGGTAAAGTCTTAGGACAAAGCGGTGAGAGGTATGGTGCAATGGTATATAATGACTTTGCCGTTGATGCTAACACCAATCAACTCGTAGCAGCCGGTACGGTTGACGGCGGTGACGACTTACACTTTTTTGACTTGAATAAACAAGATTGGATTACGACTAGATATGAAGAGGGAGGAAGAATGCTTGAGGTCGAGAAAAACATACAGAAGCTTTATGAACAAACTTTAAATTTTAAGTTACCTGAATACCAAAGTTCATCCAAAAAGGAATGGGTAATGATTACTGCCAAGCAACCCAATGACAAGGTTCTAAAGCTTAATGGAGCACCTATAAAAATTATAACTCAAAAAGCTCCAAAAGAGAGTACGGAACGCTCAGAACTGGAACTCATTATGGGGCCCATTGCATTAAAAAAAGATAAGCGGGGGAACTATAAAGATTCTCGGGAAGATATTATACAAATGGCTAAAGAATTTGAAGCCAACGGACATCCATTTACTTTTTGGGCAGGGCATGGTAATGACCCTTTTTATATTCGGATAGAAACACTAGAAAAAATATTAGAGGTAGCTCCTAACACCTGTTATGGCTTTATTTATGCCGAAATGGACAATGTAGAAGACCCCAGAGTGATACATTTTGTTAATGATTATATGCCTAGGCTTGCCAAGGCAATTCGCAAACACAATCGTGCAAAGCTCTATTTTAGAAATAAAAATATGTTCTGGGCGGCAACATCTCATTTGCCATTATGGAAGGAACTCTTTTTCTCTGACCGGTACAATGATATTTTGGTTCCCGCTTCTGAAGACACAAGTAACAGAATACAAGACTTAAACTTAGCGGGTCGCATTGGTATGTATGCTTGCGGCTATATAAATGATTTTGCAATGCGTTTGGTGGATGACAACCCTACTAGTTGGAGACCACTTTCTCCAGGGGGACAAAATTCTATTTCCCCCTTTTTAAGGCAAGGAGTTGTTATGGCTGCTTACGGAGCTCGTTATGGTATCATCTTTAATAACCCCTTTGTTGAAGAACCAAATTACGATGTGCTTTTTGCCTTAATGACATCGGGGGTGCTACCAGTTGTAGAAAAAGAGAATATACAGTCAATAGGGTCATGGCATTTAATTAAAAATATAGATGAACATCTAGTCCATTCGGTAGATAGTCATCATAATTTACTGCAATATCAGGAAGATGATGATGAAGCAATTTTTTCGGTTGCGCAAATGCATTGGGCGGGCACCAATATACCGGATTATGATTTTTCCAAAATGCTGGGGGTAAATTATCGTTGGCTAAACTATATGCCAACATTACCTTATGGAATGATTCCAATAGCGCCAGTGGAATACCAGCCTGATTTAAAGAAAAAAGACTTCCCATATATTGTAACTGATGGAAAAAATGGATATAAAAATGACCAATCTATTATTGCTTCTAAATTTGGACAAATCATGAAAGAAGCCGCAGGAAAAGGTGTAGAAAACCTAGCCGTAATAGTCTCTGGGGTATCTTGGTCAGTCATTAAAATAGACGAATACCATAGTAGGGTAGTATTGGTTGATCCAGGCTATATCAACCCTAAAAAGAGAATCGCTACCATTCAATTTCAAAACAGGTATCCTAAATCAGTAAAAGATATTTTGAGCGGGGAAGAACTCATACATAAGGATAACTCTTTTAGTGTAGATGTCCCTGCTGGGTCAATGCGCTTTATTGACATATCCTACTAAATAAAAGTGTAGCTAACTCGTGCCAAATTAAAAGCTGTTTATAAGACCTAAAGCGTTTCTTTTCAGGAACAAATTTTAAAATGAACTTGGTTTAAAGTCCATTTAAAGACTTCTTGCAAAATATAATAGTATAACAATTTAGTCCTAACAGTTTAAAATTATTGGATTACCCCCTTTCTTAAAATAGGCCTTATTTCTTCACATATATTATCAGACCTATAAATCTCATAAACCCACTCATATTGTATAAAGTGAGCTTTAGGAATACTACTCTTTAATTGAGAATCATATAATTTATTGAGATTCAATTGATTGTATTTGTGTTTTTTACGGATAGCTACATTTTTTTTACGCTTGGATACAGTTTTATACTTCATATAATGGAGTTTTAACAAATAATTAGCACACCGTTAAATAAATCAAAATGAAAAAAACTCAAAAAAAAACCAACCCTGTAAGACGCAAATCGTTCCGTTTGCTCATACTTCTGTGCCTCTCATTTTCATGGATGCACGCACAAGAAATTACAGTAACAGGAAAAATCACAAGTTCAGATGATAGTATGCCCTTGCCTGGCGCCAATGTAGTTGTAAAAGGAACTTCCGTTGGTGTAACCAGTGATTTTGATGGACTATATAGCATAAATGTGCCACAGGGTGGTACTACTTTGATATTCTCGTATATAGGTTATAAGAACACGGAAATTGCAATTAGTGGTAAAACAACAATTAATGCTGATTTGGAAATTGATGCCTCTGAATTGGACGAAGTTGTCGTTATCGGATTTGGAACTGTTAAAAAGAAAGAATTGACCGGAGCAGTGTCTCAGGTAAAGGCAGAAGCTATAAAGGAGTTTGTAACTCCGGATTTGGGCAGCGCCCTTCAGGGCCAGATTGCCGGTGTAAACATTACGGCATCTTCAGGCGAGCCTGGAGCCCAATCTAATATCCAAATTAGGGGAATTACATCGCTAAGTGGATCAAATACACCACTATTTGTTGTAGACGGTATTCCACAGCAGGGAGATCCACGTTTGAGTCCTAATGAGATTGAAACTATAGACGTATTAAAGGATGCTGCTTCTGCCGCTGTTTATGGTACACGTGGTGCCGCGGGTGTAATTCTCATCACCACCAAAAGAGGTAAGGAGGGGTCTATGAAAGTAGATTTTGATCATACTTACGGCATACAAAGATTGGGTTCCGGAACGCCTATAATGAATACCGAAGATCAGTTGTATTTTGAAACACAACAGAACAATTATTTCCCAGAAGCCTTTTCGCCTGGCCCAGCTAGACCAGAATGGTTGAATAATGATAATGATTTTACCGATTTTGTGTTGGTAGACCATGCAGAAAGCCAAACATACGGCCTTAACGTTTCAGGTGGTGCCAGTGGGTTTACCTATAATGTAGTCGGAGGTTATTTTAGTGCGGATGGAGTGCTCACTGGCTCTAACTTTAAAAGATACAATGGTAGAGCTACTACAACTTATAATACGGACAATTGGAAGATAGATGCTAGTGTAGGCTATATTTTAGAGGATAATAAAAGAGCTACGGATAATCTATTGACAAACGCAATTAGGTATAGGCCTTACTTCCCCATTTTGGATCAAGATTCAGATGTCTTTTATATTGAAGAGGGTAATGGAGGGGTTACAACTCCTTTGAATACTGTGGCCCAAAATATTAAGCGTAGGGATAGGGAAAGGACAGATAAAATTAATGCAAGTTTAAGTGTTACCAGAAATATTGCTGAGGGGTTAAACTTTACCTCCAGAATAGGAACGAACGTAACGAACACCATTCGAAATATATTCCGTCCAAAATTTGAGCTTATTGATATAGCAACGGGATTTTCTGAAGTAGACCCCTTAAAAAGTGGTGTTTCTGCAGAAGCTTCTAGATTGAGCACGTTTAGTTGGGACGGTAGTCTAAACTATAAAAAGTCGTTCGGGAACCACAACATAGATGCATTGGTAAGTAGTTCTTTTGATGAGAGAAATTTTCAATCCTTTCTTGCAGGACGAAATGGGGTAGTGTCCAATGCAGTCCAAGTTTTAAACGGATCATCTCAAGACCAAACGGCAGATTCAGGGTTTAACTATGTGAGAAAAAATGTTGGTTTTCTTGGACGACTGCAATATAATTATAAAGGTAAATATCTGCTGAGCGTACTTGCTCGTCGTGATGCCTCAAGTAAATTTGGGAAGGACTTCAGATGGGGGACATTTCCCTCAATATCGGCAGCTTGGAATGTTTCCGATGAAGGCTTCTGGAAAAATTTGCTACCAACAATCAACAATTTTAAAATTAGGGCCAGCCAAGGTACTGTGGGTAATGACAGTTTTGGCGATTACGTTTTTGCATCAACGGTATCGCAAGAACGTGACTATATATTTGATGAGAACGACCTGAATGTCACATTGGGATCGGCAATTGTTCAATATGCCAATCCATCCGTTAAATGGGAAACTTCGGTTTCAAATAACATAGGAATAGATCTTGGGTTTTTTAACAACAAATTTACTTTAACCGCAGATTATTATGTAACTAATAAAGAGGATATGTTGTTCCCTATTCGTTTGCCTGGGTCAACAGGAGTGGTAAATGGCCAGCCTCAAAATGTTACGCTTAATATTGGGGATATGACCAACAAAGGTTTGGAAATTGGAGCCAATTATAGAGCCAATTTGGGCCAAAGTACTTTAAGTATGGGGGCCACCTTTACAAAAAATAGAAATGAGATTACTAGAATGGCAGAAGGCAATGATTTGATTTTTAATCCTAATGCCCAATTGTTGGGATCTCCTGTAACCGTCTTTGTAGTAGGGAGGGAGGCTGCAGCATTTTATCTACACCAAACCAATGGTACTATAAAGAACGAAGCACAATTGGAGGCGTATAAAGAACTGGACATAAACGCACGTTTGGGAGATTTAATGTACACGGATCAGCCTACAGTAGATACTAATAATGATGGCATTCCTGATGCTGGGGACGGCGTAATAAACGATAATGACCGCGTTTATTCCGGTAGTGGTCTGCCTGATTTTGAACTTGGTTTTAATCTAAACTGGGCTTACAAAAATTTTGACCTATCTATGAACTGGTATGCTTCTGTGGGTGCTGAAATTCTTAATGGAACAAAGGCAGATGCAATGACAAGGGGTCGGCACCAAAATCTGGTTAACATGTGGACACCTGATAACACCTCTTCCAATATACCTTTTTATATAGATAGAGCAGGTAGACACCCTAATTACAATGGGGATACTGATCTTTGGATAGAAAACGGCGATTACTTTAGACTGAAGTTAGTTTCATTGGGGTATACGTTGCCCGCTGATGTTTCCGAAAAAATTGGAATGAACAAACTGCGACTTTTTGTCTCTGCCCAAAACCCTTTAACATTAACCGGTTACGATGGTTATGACCCAGAAGTAGGCGGAGGAAATATAGCTCAAAGGGGATTAGATCTATCAAAATTTCCTTTGACACAGTTGTATTCATTAGGTGTTAATATCTCATTTTAATTGTAAAATATAAATCATGAAAAATAAAATATACTTCGTAATAGTAATGCTGGCAGGAACCTTACAATCCTGTTCGGATTATTTGGATGAACAAAACCCCAATTCACTTTCTACGGATACGTACTGGACTAGTTTAGAAGAATCGGAATCTAACCTAACATCTGTTTATGGTGCCATGCTAGACAATTGGGTGTTGGATATTGAAGACGAATTTTTTCGCACCGATCTAGCCCACCCCGGTAAAAGAACCAACCCTACTGGAGCCTATCTACCTTGGTACCAACAGCGTTTACTGGCAGATAATGCCGCTGTGGGAAAACAATGGGATTCTAAGTACCGTGTAATATGGAGGGCAAATCAGGTAATTGAGGGACTTAACGGAATGTCCCCAGATTTAAAAAGTAACGAGCGATGGACGGAACAAATGGCTCAGGCTCGTTTCTTTAGAGGACTAATGCACTTCTATCTGCACAATATTTTTAACGATGGTAAAATAATTATTCGAGATAAAATTCCTCAAGAATCTACTGACTATTCCAAAAAGCTTTCTACTTCAGAAGAGGTAATCAATTTTTTCAGGGAAGATTTGGAGTACGCTTACCAGAATTTACCGGCACAATTTGATCAAAAAACGCGTGTAGATGCCGGTGCAGTAGCAACCATATTGGGTACTAGTTATTTATATGAAGGCAATTATGAAAAGGCCATGATATATTTTAAAGATGTAATCAATAATGGAGCTTATGGTTATAGTCTGGAAACAGATGTATCTATATTATTTACGAATACAGGTGATTTTAATTCGGAATCTATTTTTGAGATAAACTATTCAATAGATCACCAATTGGAGGACGGCAATTTTGACGAACAATCATTTTTTCATAGGCTTTCCCGTTATTCAGCACCTAGCGGTAGAAACGTGGCAGCAGGTAGAACTATTGGAGGACAGGGTATTCTGCTACCTTCGGCATGGCTTACATATGAATACTCCAATGAACCCATGGATACTCAGGATTCCCGGAATTATATTAATGGTGATGTAACCGGCCAATTGCGGACTATACCTTTAAGAGGCTCACAAAGTATAGCAGTAGTAAACGATACTTTGTCACCTTATTACTTATTCAATGCGCCCCAGGTAACTGCTTTTGACAAGACCTCTTTTTCGTACTATAAAAAATATACAAACCATGATATTGTTAGTGCCGAATTTGATACAGGTACCAGCCCTTGGAAATCTGGTAGAAACATTGTTGTTAACCGCCTTTCGGGGGTTTATTTAATGTATGCTGAGTGTTTGACTAAAACTGGGGATATAAACGGAGCACTTTCATACATCAACCAAATAAGACAACGTTGGGGGTTACAACTTTTAGGAGTTTCGGATGGTTTGCCGCATGATTTTGATGGAGAGGTTTATACAGAATCAACTTTAATGGAGCATTTAATGTATAAAGAATATCCATTAGAATTATCCGTAGAAGGCTTTTCAACACGTTTTATAGATCTACGTAGATGGGGAGTTGCACAAGAAAGGTTCAGTGAGTTAAGCATGACACCTTTTCATCTAAACGATTTTAGCTATACAGATGCAAAGGGTAAGGAAGCATTACGGAAACAAAGTTTGCTAGAAAAAGGTCCAGGAAAGAAAGAGTTTGTAGAATATACAGATGCAGCAAATGCATGGGCATCACCAAACCCCGCTTATCTACCAATTCCCCAGAGTGAAATTCTTAATAATCAGGAAATCAACTAAAACTTAGAAAAAATGAAGTACATAATAAACCTATCTATTTGCCTGCTAACAATGGTCTTTTTGACCAGTTGTGAAGAAGAAGATTATACAGCACCTTATGGAGATTTTTCAAGCTTTACTTGGTGGGTGTCGCCTACGGATACCTATAATGAAATAGAAAAAACGGTAAGTATAAATAAATATTTGGCCTTTAAAGATTTATCACGTGGAGCAATAAGTCATGAGTGGCGTATTCCGAAAGGAAGTAGGTTCTTAAACTCTAATTTTAAGGAAACAGACACTATATATACTCCGTTCATTATACCTAATGGAGGCGTTGTTACTTCGGAATCTATTGCCTATGTGCTATTTACAGAGGTTGGCGTACATGAAGTGCAACTAGTAAATACTTTTGAAGAATCCGTAACTGGTGCCACAAATGTTGAAGGTACATGGAAAGCGGAGCAAACATTTACAATAACAGTGATAGACTAATTTATATTGAATAGAGAACACCATATTAAGCAGTATAGCTGAGCCAATTCTGCTTAAGGTTTGAAGCGCACCTATTTAGATTTTAATCTTATTGAAAGATGGGAATTTTTTCATTGATATCCCATAATGTTGATGAATGTGACGCTGATAATTAGGGTTTAATTAAATTATATGGGCACAACTGCCAGCGGTTGGCCCATAAATATCATATGTAACATATAGAATGAGCTCAAACTTGAGTTCAACGTAAGAAGGTGAAGTTATTGTCGTAGATATAGATAAAGACTAAACGTATTTAAGAATTTTAATTTTAGGTATAATAAGCTCTGATTTTTTTTGCTTAGGGAAAACCACTGAAATTTTTTGCACGTTTTTTAAGGTATTGTTTTCTCAATGTACTGCCTAATTTTTATCGCATCCGGTTAAAAACTCTTTGGTGGATGCCACAAACTCTTTATTCTCCATTTGTCCATTTACTAACGGAAAATTTTTCAACTCCAAACCGGGTGTTTTAACGGTATAAAATCCTCTATCTGTTCTGGTTCCTCCTTTAGCAAAATAAATAATACCTGCAATTGTAGGTCCTGTGTAACTTTCTTGGTCTGGACTTTTATGTGTACTGATCAAATTTCTCTGAGCACAGGGTACAAAGGGTCTTCTTGAAGGTCTTAACTGTGCATTGGTTCCGTAAATTACTTTTAAATTGGAGATTACTGAATTTGCATCAAAATATCCATAAGTGTGGCCATTGATTGCATTTCCCTTTTTATCTCTTTGTTCTTTTTTTGCACTTAAAAACCCTGCAGCAACAATGGCTCCTGCCTCACAACTATCCGCAGTGAGGTCATCTATAAACACTTTGCCATTTTTAATCGTATGAGGAGAAAGTGTAACAGCTGCTTGTCCATTTTTACAAACTATATTTTTACCATATACGTTGTTTATAATAATAGATTTATCTGCTAAATAAGGCTTTCCTATAGCCCCGGTTTCTAACCTAAGTGTGGCGCCACCTTCTCCAATCAAATTACGGTATAAAACATTTTCTGCAGCTTGACATTGTACCAAGCCATAACCGTAATGACTATTGGTAATTTTAATATTCTCAACAATGCCATCCTTGGCAAATAGATATTTCTTTCTAGAAACTTCTAATAGGTTTACTGTAATTCCTGAATGAGGTGTAGAATTATCATTGATTTTGAAATTTGAAACCTTGAAGTTTTGAACACCACCAAGGGTTAAGGCTTTTGTAGTAATTTTTTTTCCAGCAGGTCGGTTCAAGAAATCAAATGTAAAGTACTTCTTTGCATCTGTAGAGGTTAAGCTAAAATTGGTAACTCTTTGAGGTTCGTATTTTCCTGCCGAAAAAAATGCAATTTTCCTTGGGCTAGTGCTCTTAAAAATTACATTAGGATTTACTTTAATGTGAACATTGGACTTAATTCTAATTTCTTCGTTTATGATATAAACATTGTTATTTCCTGCTTCAATAGTTAGAATACCTCCTCCTTTTTGCTCAATTTCATCAATGGCGTCTTGAATGAGCTGGGAGTGATTATTTGAATGGTTTGGTTTTTTGATTGTCCTATGATAAGGTTTAATATCAGGATTATAAAAAGATTGGTCTTTAGGGATGGTTACAGATTGTGAAAACAGCGAATTAGCTATTACAAATACTATCACTGATACTAGTTTTTTCATGTTTTTTATTTTATTCAAGCCGCAAACACTGCTTACAGGTTATTTTTCCTTGGTTGAGGTTTACTTAATTTAAAATTAAATAGCCTAATTTTTCGGTAATGGCTTTGTTATCATCATTGTTGTTTTTCATGTAACCCTTTAGGTCTTTCGCCATTTTTTTTATTACCTGAACATATTCCGCATTATTGATAAAATTTGTCGTTTCATTGGGGTCCGCTTTAATATCTAATAGCCAAGGTTCTTCTTTAGCTGTTACATAAAGTTTGTATTGATCACTAATAGCTGCATAAAAACCTAGTTTTGAAAATGTAACATCATTCCATTTTTCTGGTTGTTTATTAGATAGTAGAGGAGACAAGTCTCTTCCGGCTACGTTGGGGCAATCTATATTTAACATGCTTAAAAAAGTAGGCATCCAATCAGTATTATTAGCAGCTTTGTTTACTACAAAATCTCTTGGAACTAATGGTGATTCACCTTTACTTCCTTGCGCCATTATAAAAGGTATTTTAGCAGAACCTTCATGAATTGTTCCTTTATTAACACGCCCATGTTCTCCTAATAAATCGCCATGATCTGATGAGAAAACAACAATTGTGTTTTCAAAAATGCCATCATCTTTTAGCTTTTGTATGATACGGCCAACATTGTCATCAATAAGTTTTACCATGCCCAAATATTGCTGTATTTCCTTCTTTAATTTTTCGGGATTTTTGGTTTTCCCATCTGGCTTTTGCCACTTAGGCAATGCTTTGTTATCCTTGTTTTTATATGCATTACCGTAAGTTCCAGGTAATTCTATGTTTACATCTGCAAACATTGTATCATAGGGAGCTCTTACGGTATTTGGAGTATGAGGATCTGGTATACTAACTACATAATAAAAAGGTTTGTTCTTATGCTCATTTATAAAGTCTATAGTTCTATCTGCCAACCAATCTGTAGTATGTTTAACATTGTTAGACTTACTGTCTTTAAAAAGAGGCTGTCCGTATTGATCGGTTCCAATTAATTTTACTTTTTTATCAGCTCTGTATGGGTTTCCGGCAGCGTCAATTCCTTTGTACTTATCATGTCCGCCTAGGAACATGAATTTAGTATCTTGAAATCCGTAATGGTCTTCTGGGACACCAACGGGATATGGTGACCACCACTCATCTTTATCTTTATTTCCAGATTTATCTCTGCTTTCCGCTAAATGCCATTTTCCTGAATACCCTGTAAAATACCCCGCTCTACTTAAAACATCGGCAATAGTTGTAACATCTGGTTTTAAATATTTACCATCTCCTATTTTATTGGAGTTATTAGGAATTCCTAGTGTTGCTGGGTAAATACCTGTAAACATAGAAGCTCTGGACGGTGTGCAAACGGGTGCACTAGCATACATGCGATTGAAAATTGTTCCGTTTTTTGCTAACGAATCAATATTAGGTGTTTCTGCAAAGGCATCTGGTCCCCATTGCAATGCTTGGTCTGGAGTTAATTGATTGCGATAGCAGCCTAAGGTTCTAAAGTTGTGCTCATCGGTAATAATCCAAATTATATTTGGTTTTTGTGCTGTAAGAACCTCGTTAACTTGAGTTTTTGTATTTGCGCTTTTACAATTTATTAGAACGACGAATAAGAATATTAGAAAATATTTTGGGTGATTCATTTTAGCTAGACTTTCTATAATTATTATTCAGAATTTAAAGGTTTATTTGCCTTCGGTTTTATTAATAATACTTCTCAATTGGGCATCCATTTCCTTGGCAATGTCCACGTGAAGTGCAATAATATTATTCTGCTCGCCGGGATCAGTCTTAAGATTGTAGAGTTCTGGTCCGGTATCTTTAGTTTTCTTGAATGCCCCAATAATATATTTCCAATCGCCTTTTCGTATTGCCTTTTGCGTTCTATTTTCTTCAAGCATATATGTAGCTCCTTTTGGATTGATTCCCAAAAAGGCATTGAGTGTGTTTTGACTATCCATGGCTTGATTATCCGGTATTTTTTGGTCAAGTAGTTCCGAAAAAGAAGCGATAAAGTCAATCTGGTTGACCATGGCGTCAGAGACTCCCGGTTTTATCCGTTCAGGCCATCGAACAATAAACGGTACTCGTGTTCCTCCTTCATAAATTTGGTATTTACCTCCTCTATAGATTCCCGAAGCATCGTGGCCTCTATCATTCTCCCCGAAAGAACGGTCAATGGTCGTGCCATCATCATATCCATCATCGTAAGTGGGGCCGTTATCACTGGAGAAGATAACAATGGTATTCTCGGTGAGTCCGTTTTCTTCCAAGGCTTTCATAATTTCCCCGGTAGCCCAATCAAATTGCACCATGGCATCTCCACGGTAGCCAAGTTCTGTTGAGCCTCTAAATCTTGGATGTGGAGCCCTTGGCACATGTATATCCTGCGCGGCATAGTACAAAAAGAAAGGTTCGTTCTTGTGCTCTTTGATATAAGCCTTTGTTTTTTCTATAAAGACATCAGAAATGGTCTCATCGTTCCAAAGTGCAGATTTTCCTCCTGACATATATCCAATACGCCCAATACCATTAATGACACTATTGTTATGGCCGCTTCCCGAATTTAAATAATACGTCATTGCCTCAGGATTTTTTATCCCATCTGGGTATTGGGTGTTCTTTTGATTCTGTACAGGTTCCAATTTGCGATTAACGAAAAGCGGATCTTTCCTATCCAAACCAAGTACAGTGTAATTATCCAAAAAAACGCAGGGAACCCTATCATTGGTGGAAGGCAACAAAAAGCTACTGTCAAAGCCTATTTCTAATGGGCCGGGTTTTACATTGCCATTCCAATCGGTCTTTACATTTTTAGAACCAAGGCCTAGATGCCATTTTCCTATTACGCCTGTGGTATACCCGGCCTCTTTAAAAAGTTTAGGCAACGAATATGCGTCGGTAGAGATGGTCAACGGAGCATCGGGAGGCAGAACATTTATATTATTTCGAAAAGCATATACTCCTGTGAGCAACGAATAGCGTGACGGGGTACAGGTTGCTGCAGAGCAATGTCCATCCGTAAAACGAATGCCCTCTTTGGCTAGTTTGTCAATATTAGGTGTTGGAATCATAGTAGAACCATATGCCCCAACATCGCCATAACCTACATCATCGCCATAAATGATAACTACATTGGGCCTTTCTTGGGTTTGTGCAAGAATTGTGGTGGTGCCCAAGAATAAGAATTTTACAAAATGGAATATGTGCTTAATCATCAAGTTTATGTTTTTGTTCGATTATTTCTTTAGTTTTTCATTGAAAAAATTTACAACCTTAGCATGTTCCTTTTCACCCGTAAAGAAAGTATGTCCGGCATCTTTTACGATGATGTATTCAGAATCCACTCCTTTTTTTTGCAACGCTTGGTAAAACAGTTCACTTTGTTCAATTGGCACTAAGGGGTCTTTATTGCCATGCATAATTAAAAATGGCGGATCGTTGTTTGAAATGTAGTTTATGGCGCTAGCTTTTCTTGCAGCCTCTTGCTTTTCTGTAAAAGGTCCTCCAAGGAACTTCACGATGGGTTTAGTGTTTTGTTTTTCGCCTTTTGATTTGTCTGTTGAAGAGGCGTTCATTTGATTTAAATCTGATGGGCCAAACCAATCGCAAACGGCTTGCACCTCGCTAGAAGCATCTGTCACGCCAAGGCTTCCTTCTAATTCTTGTAAGCCGCCGGTAGTACCTATCAAAGAAACCAAGTGTCCACCTGCCGATGAACCCCAGAGTCCGAACCGGTTGGCATCTATTTTATATTGATCGGCGTATTTTCTGAGGTAGCGGATAGCTGCCTTACAATCATAAACCTGTTCTGGGAATTGCGATTCTCTAGTAAGGCGATAATTTATTGAAGCCATTGCAAAACCATGCTTTAAGAGAAAGGCCTGCTTCCCAAAAAGTTGCTTGGTGCCTTTTTGCCAACCACCTCCATGAACCCATATTACAAGCGGATAGGGCTTTTTGAACTTTGTACTATCTGGTAAATAAAGATCTAATGTGTGTCTGTTATGACCATCTTGTATATAAGGAATGTCACTAAATGCTCTTGCGTTTTTAGGTATCAGTGCGCGTTCGGACTGTATTCGTTTTTTATAGGCGTTATAACTTTTAAACTCTTTCATGGATAATTGCCAATCAACATTGGCATCTGCTTGGTCAAAAACATCTTGTTCGAATAAAGGAATTTCTGTAGCTATTAAATTGTTGTCTCCATTGATGTCAAACTTTGAAAATTCGGAATCACTGGAATCCTTTTGTATATAATTTGGGTTGATTCTAGGACTAAGCATGATATTTCTATAGTTAACAGCTGTATGATCGCCCTGAAAGTAAATGGGACCGGGTTTGGTATCGTCCGCATCAAGTGCTCCCTTTGTAGCCCCTAAGATCGGAGCATTATCTACCACTTTTTTGCCGTTAAGGACAATAGTAACATGTTGGTCAACCAAAGTAATATCATATTTTTGCCATTCTCCGCCAACTTTTCCTGCATTTTCAGAAGGCGCTATTCTAGCGAAAAGGGCACCTACACCTTGTAGACCTTGCATTCTACTATCTCTATCTACAACTTGTGTCTCATATCTTCCACAAAGATATATACCACTATTTCCACCCTTTGGTACATTGAATTCTAGTTGCAGATTAAAGTCTTTAAACTCGCCATCCGTCCGCAGGTTGCCATATTTTGAAAATGGGTCAAAATTGAGTTTTGGAGTTTCGTTAACCAAAACGCCATTTTCGGCCCTCCAGCCATTAATTTGATTTGGATTGGTCAAACGCCATCCAGATAAATCCTTCCCGTTGAAAAGGGCGATAGGCGCTCCGAATTTTACTTTATCTAAATCAGGTTTCAGGGGTAAAGGTGGTAGCCGTTTTCCCTTAAATTCTTGAGTATCAAAAGTGCCATCTTGCAATGGTACATACATTATCATTTTTATGACATCTCCTGTTATCACTGCTTTGTTGGAAACCTCTACTTTCTCTCCAGTTGGTGGCCCTCCAGGATAATTGGGAGCTCCTGTTTTTAGTTTTCTTTTATAATAAAGTGTATCGGCTTTGAACCTTAAGTCGGAAATGGCATTTCCCAAACCCACAGTCCAGATTTCTCCGTTCATAACACCTCCGTTTATATTAAATGAAAACCACGCCGGATGACCGTTAGGTAATATGGTTGCCCAATTTCCAATAAATTCATCATTTATTTTAGAGGAGTCTTGGCCGTTTCCCTGATAACTAAATAGAAAAGCAGTAATTGCACTAAGTAGAATAGACTTAAAATTTATCATAATTTACTGTTTTCAATGGGTTTAAATTGCAAAACTAAACTTGAGAACCGGCACGTATAAGCAGGTCCCGCGTCATTTTTATTCCTTCTTCTTCTGAAGCAGAGGATGTGCTGAATTCGATGCCGATAAAGCCTTCATATCCTGATTCTTTGACCAGTTTCATCATTTTTAAATAATCTATGTTCTTTTCATTTCCAGCAGAATCAAATTCACTTGCTTTTGCACTTACTCCTTTAGCAAAGGGCAAAATCTGGGCAATCCCTTTGTACTTATCATACTCTTCTAAACATTCTCGATTTTTATTTTTTTTGATACAGAAATTGCCAAAATCTGGCAAAGTGCCACAATTTTTACGCTCAACATTTTTCATAATATTCGCCAACCATGTGCCATTGGAAGAGAACCCGCCATGATTTTCAACTAAAATATTGATATTAGAACCTGCGGAGAAATCCGCAAGCTTTTGTAATGAATCAATAGCTGCTTCATTGGCCTCTGTCTTTTCAACTCCCCCGCCTAAATTCACCCTAATGGCATGGCATCCAAGAAAGTGGGCCGCATCAATCCATTTGCGATGATTTTCTATGGCCTGTAAACGTTTTTTAGAATCTGTATCAGCCAGTTGTCCTTCTTGGTCAATCATGATTAAAACATTCTTAACCCCTTCAGAATTGGCTCTATTATTCATTTCAGTAAGATATTTTTTATCCTTTGCCTTGTCCATGAAAAATTGGTTAACATATTCCAATCCTTCACAGTCTAGGCTTCTGGCTTTTATAGGAAAATCAAGGTTATCCATTTTTCCCGCGCGTAGGACATTGTGGAAAGACCACTGTGCCAAAGAGATTTTAAAGAACAAATCCTTTTGCATAAAATTTAAATTCTTCATTCCGAATCCAGGTGTTGCAGACATTGCAACAAAAGTTCCCGCTTGCAGTGTATGTGCTATAAATTTTCTTCTATCCATAATTCTTCCGATTTAATATTTTTTGCCTTTTAATACGTGTCTTTCAACCTCATAATTAGCAAAAAGAGTTGGTTCTTAAAGTGCATTTGAATATGTCCACTTTTGTTTCTCAAAAGAACTTTAAATTAAGTATGGTTATGTATCAGGCAATTAATTTGTTGTATTTGCTGGTAAATGATTCCATTAATAGAGGGAAGACTATTGACTTAAAGGGTGTTGAATAGTAAATTTTATTTGTGAATCTTAAATATGGAGTCTCTTGTTCTTGTATTGGCATCAACTATTCTAGTACGAATGTGGAGCTTTTCTGTAGGCAGATAACCAACCCTAAAAATTGGGTATAAAAAAAAGCTCTTGATTTCTCAAGAGCCTTTTTTCTAGTAGCGGGGACTGGACTCGAACCAGCGACCTTCGGGTTATGAGCCCGACGAGCTACCTACTGCTCTACCCCGCGATATGGGTTTTTATCTCACTTGTCTTGCGACTTCAGGTCATTAAGCTGACGAGATAAAGGTGCGCTACTATTTGTAACGGGCTGCAAATATACAACTGTTTTTTACTTAAAACCAAACTTAGAGCAGAATCTTTTTGAGCATACCTTAAAAAATATCCAAATTCCATATCTTCGGGGCTTGCAAGCCTATTTATGGATACAATAAACGATTTTATTTCTGCCGCGCTGCCTTATACAGAGTGGCCCATGTTTCTTTTACTTATTGGAGGCGGTCTCTTTTTAGTATTTTACTCCAAGTTTTTACCATACCGTTACTTTGGTCATGCCATAGCTATAACGGCGGGTAAGTACGATAATGATAAGGCTGAAGGAGATGTTAGTTCTTTTCAAGCGCTTTCCGCAGCAGTTGCTGCTACGGTAGGTCTGGGGAATATCTCTGGTGTAGCTATTGCCATTCATGATGGTGGTCCCGGTGTTGTTTTTTGGATTTGGGTTACTGCAATCATCGGTATGTGTATTAAATTTTATTCGTGTAGTCTGGCGGTTATGTTCCGTAGTACGGATTCTGAGGGTAAGGTACAAGGGGGTCCTATGTATTACATCACTCAAGGTCTTGGTCCAAAGGCAAAGCCTTTGGCTATATTCTTTGCAGTCTGTGGGTTATTCGGTTTTCTGGGCGTCTTTACGGCGAATCAGTTTACGGAAACTTTCATGAGCGTAGTTGAGCCGTCCGAAACTCTCTTCCATATGAGCGATTTAAATTGGAAGTTGAGCATAGGGGTAATTCTCGCAGCCGTTACTTCTTTTGTGATTTTTGGAGGATTAGAAAAGATAGCCAAAGTAGCATCTGCTATTGTACCTTTTATGGTAATGGTATATTTAATAGCTGTTGTGGTTGTGATGGTATTGAATGCTTCACAAATTATTCCATCTTTAAAATTAATAATTACAGAGGCATGGAACTTTAATACTATAGTTACCGGAGGTTTCTGGGGTCTGGTTATAATAGGTGTCCGCCGGGCCATGTTTTCTAACGAAGCAGGTTTGGGTAGCGCTCCTATGTACCACGGACAATCAAAGACAGATAATCCTATTAAGGAAGGTCTTGTAGCAATGTTAGGGCCATTTATAGATACTATTTTGGTATGTACCTTTACAGCAGTTGTTATTATTTTAAGTGGCGCTTATTTAGAAGATGGTAGCGGAATTGTAATGACACTTTCGGCATTTGAAACTACACTTTTTGGTTATGGCGATGTTTTGCTGATGGTAATTGTAACTGCCTTTGCCATGTCTACCTTGTTTACGTACTCATATTACGGTGTAAAGTGCCTTTCTTTCTTGACTAATGCAAAAATTGGGAAGTTTTACAACTGGTATTTCGTAATCATGATTATTTTTGCAGCAGTAGCTTCGCTAGATTTGGTTAAAAACCTGATAGATCTATCGTATGCACTTATGGTCATACCAAATATGATTGCCGTTTTATTACTGGCACCGAAAGTTAATGCAGCGGCGGCCGACTATTTTAAAAAAATGAAAGATGCAAAAGCATAAAGCAGGATTCGTAAATATTATTGGCAACCCCAACGTGGGCAAGTCTACTTTGATGAACGCTTTTGTGGGCGAGAAGTTATCCATCATTACCTCTAAGGCTCAGACTACAAGACACCGTATTCTTGGTATCGTTAATGGCGATGATTTCCAGGTAATTCTTTCGGATACTCCGGGTATCATTAAGCCGGCCTACGAACTACAATCTTCAATGATGAATTTTGTAAAGTCTGCTTTTGAAGATGCAGATGTACTTTTGTACATGGTGGAGATTGGTGAAAAGGCTTTAAAGGACGAAGCTTTTTTTGAAAAGATAAAGAACAGTAAGATTCCGGTTTTGTTACTGCTGAATAAAGTAGATACCACTACCCAGGAATTGTTGGAAGAACAAGTGCAGTATTGGCAAGAAATGCTTCCAACGGTAGAATTACATCCTATTTCGGCTTTATCTAATTTCAATATTAAGAATGTTTTTGAACGTATTATAGAATTACTTCCAGAAGCACCTGCATATTATCCTAAAGACCAACTGACGGATAAGCCTGAACGATTCTTCGTAAACGAGACTATTCGCGAGAAAATCTTAATACACTACAAAAAAGAGATTCCTTATTCTGTGGAAATCGATACCGAAGAATTTTTCGAAGATGAAGACATCATTAGAATGAGAGCGGTTATTATGGTAGAACGCGATTCTCAGAAGGGTATCATCATTGGTCATAAAGGTAGCGCCCTTAAAAGGGTAGGAGTAGAATCCCGTAAAGACCTAGAAAAGTTTTTTGGTAAACAAGTACATTTAGAATTGTACGTGAAGGTCAATAAAAACTGGCGTAGTGATGCTCGTCAGCTAAAACGTTTTGGATACAATAATTAAAACATCTTAACTATTTAGTAGCGTTCTTTTAAACATTGGTTGTTCTTAAGCTAACATTTAAGTGACCTCGAAATTTCATCTTTGGCGATTAATAACCAACCTTGAAGATGAAAAAAATTAAAAGCATTTCGCTTACTCTTATTGCAATAACTACTTTTTCCTGCGAAAAAGTAGAAGACCTTGTAGGTCATCCAGACCAAGATTCAATTGTAAACACTTCAGAACTCACCTTTACTAAAATTGGTGGGTTCGTTAATGGATCCGGTGATGAGGGCTTCGCCGAAATTAGCGCATTTGATGCAGCTACCAATAAACTATTTGTAGTTAATCCTAAAGAAGGTGAAGTTTCTGTTTGGGATATTTCTCAGCTTTCCTCTCCTTTAAAACAAGTTTCTATCCCATTAGCCGGAACTCCTAACAGTGTTGCAGTTCATGACGGTCTTTTAGCCATTGCTTTAGAAAACGAAAACAAACAAGCGGACGGTACTATTGAGGTGTACGAAACGGCTACTATGACTTTGGCTAATTCATATCATGCGGGAGCATTACCGGATATGGTTGCTTTTAGCCCTAATGGAAAATATATTATTTCGGCTAACGAAGGTGAGCCTAATGATGATTATACAGTAGACCCTGAGGGTACTATAAGTGTAATAGATGTAGAGAAAAACGAGATAAATACGTTGTTTTTTACCAATTATAACGGACAAACTATTGGTAATGACTTTAGGGTTTTTGGTCCTGGTGCTTCTTTGGCTCAGGATACGGAGCCTGAATATGTGGCTGTTTCTGAGGATAGCAAATATGCTTATATCAGTTTACAGGAAAACAATGGTATGGCGGTAGTTGACTTAACGGCTATGACTATTTCAGATATTTTTGGATTGGGGGTGAAGGACCACTCACTTGCCGAAAATGCTATGGATGCCAGTAATAAAGATGATATCGTGGGTAATTTTCAAACTTGGCCCGTTCTAGGTTTTTATATGCCAGATGCTATTACCTATGCTGAAATAGGAGGAGCCGGGTATATTATTTCTGCCAATGAAGGCGATTCTCGTGATTATGATGGGTATTCAGAAGAAGAAAGGGTGAAAGATCTTGAGTTGGATGCAACCGCTTTTCCTAATGCCGAAGAACTTCAGGCAGATGAAAATTTAGGTAGATTAAAAACGACCACAGCTAATGGTGATACGGATGGTGATGGCGATTTCGATAAGATATATTCTTACGGCGCACGCTCATTTACTATTTGGAGTCCACAAGGGCAAATGGTTTATGATAGTGGAGATGAAATAGGAAGAAAAACACTTGAGATTGCACCTGCGTTGTTTAATAACGATGAAGGTAAAGCAGATGGTAGGAGTGATGATAAGGGTGCGGAACCAGAGTCGGTAACGACATTGAAAATTGGTGAGTCTACCTTGTTATTTGTGGGTCTTGAAAGAACAGGTGGTGCTATGGTGTATGATATAACCAACCCATCTGCTCCTGAATTTTTAGAATGGATTTTCAATACGGAAGATGTGGCGCCAGAAGGTCTTTTGGTTATTCCTGCTGATGAGTCTCCTAACGGAGAAAATTTGTTGGTTATCACCAATGAGGTGTCCAATACGGTTTCAATTTATGAGATAAAATAATCTGTTTTAGGTATTTAAAATATTAGAATCCCCGAATTTCAAGTTGAAATTTGGGGATTCTCTTTTTAATTTCCTTACGATTAGTTGATTAGAATTACGATTCCATCGGGATTAATACTATTTTTGCAGCAAAATTAGGAAGTATGAGTGCTATTGTAGCCGTTGTAGGGAGACCGAACGTAGGGAAATCCACGTTTTTTAACCGTTTGATTCAACGAAGGGAAGCTATTACCGATGCCGTGAGTGGGGTTACCCGTGATCGCCATTACGGAAAGAGTGATTGGAATGGAAAAGAATTTTCGCTTATAGATACAGGAGGCTATGTACAAGGTAGCGATGATATTTTTGAGCAGGAAATAGATAAACAAGTAGAACTTGCCATTGATGAAGCAGATGCCATAATTTTTATGGTAGACGTAGAAAGTGGTATAACAGGTATGGACGAAGATGTGGCCAACTTGCTACGTAGAGTTAAAAAACCTGTTTTCTTAGCCGTTAATAAAGTAGATAATGCCAAGCGTGCAGAAGATGCCGTTGAGTTTTATTCTTTAGGATTGGGTGATTATTTTACCCTTTCTAGTATTAATGGTAGTGGTACAGGTGAATTGCTTGATGCTTTAGTGGAAGTACTTCCAGAGCATGAAGAAGAAGAGGATGAGTTACCTAGATTTGCAGTGGTTGGAAGACCTAATGCAGGTAAATCTTCTTTCATAAACGCTTTAATTGGCGAAGACCGTTACATTGTTACGGATATTGCCGGTACTACTAGAGATAGTATAGATGTTAAATATAACCGTTTTGGTTTTGATTTTAATATTGTAGATACTGCAGGTATTAGAAGAAAAGCTAAGGTGAAGGAAAACCTTGAGTTTTATTCTGTAATGCGTTCTGTACGTGCTATTGAACATTGTGATGTTTGTTTATTAATGTTGGATGCCACGCGTGGTTTTGATGGTCAAGTAGAAAATATTTTCTGGTTGGCCCAACGTAATAACAAGGGTATTGTTATTCTGGTAAACAAATGGGATTTGATAGAGGATAAGGAGACAAATACTATGAAGCAATATACCCAGCGTATTAAAGAAGCGATGGAGCCTTTTGTAGATGTGCCTATTCTCTTTATATCAGCATTAACTAAACAACGTATTTACAAGGCTATTGAAACAGCCGTTGAGGTTTACCAACGTCGTTCTAAGAAGGTGAAAACACGTGTACTTAATGATGTGATGTTATCTGTTATAGAGCGTACACCACCACCTGCTTACAAGGATAAATATGTAAAAATCAAGTATATAACGCAATTGCCTACAAATTATCCTCAATTTGCATTCTTCTGTAACTTGCCACAATACGTTCGGGACCCTTACAAACGGTTCTTAGAGAATAAATTAAGAGAGAATTTTGATTTTAATGGGGTGCCCATTACTATTTATATGAGAAAGAAATAAGCGTAGAAATACTTCGCTTTCATTTCTAAGAGTATTCATAATCCCCATAAACTATTTAGATCAGTCTAAGTTGTTTATGGGGATTTTGTGTATAACAGATTTAGCTGTCTTTGGGTAAATAGATAGAACTAGAAATAAGGATAATAATATATGTAGTTAGGATATGTTTTCTTTTCTGAAAAGATGACTAAAGGTTGTGTTTTGAATAGTATTGAAACTACCACCCACCAGAAGCGCCACCGCCACCAAAGCCTCCCCCTCCGAAGCCGCCGCCAAATCCACCACCGGAGCCTCCTCCAAAACCACCACCTCCAAAGCTTCCGGAACCACCACTGCGGCCCATGTTGCTTAGGATGATAATGTCCCAAAGGTCTAATCCGCTGCCACGTTTTCCTCCGTTTTTACCACCGCCACCACGTTTGTTGCGGTTAGATAAAATCATAAGAATGACAAAGAAAATAATAAAGGGCAGAAATTTACCTAATGGAAAACCACCACCATCATTAAAAGAGCGGTCTTCTTTAAATTCACCATTAAGTGCTTGAAAAATGGCGTCAGAACCAGCGTTTAAGCCACCGTAGTAATCGTTTTGTTTAAAATAGGGAACTATTGCCTGGTCTATAATTCTACGGGACAGGGCATCTGTAAGTCTAGATTCTACTCCGTACCCTGTATTAATAGCTATTCTTCGGTCATCTCTGGCCAAAAGTATAAGGATTCCATTATCGTCATCGGCTTGGCCAATTCCCCATTTTTCACCCCATTGCGCTCCTAGAAAATTAATGTTTTCACCTTCTGTAGAGCTGATAATAGCTACAACTATTTGTGTTGAGGTGCTATCGGAATAGTGAATCAGTTTTTGTTCCAGAGTCTGTTTTTGACCTGCGCTTAGAAGATTAATGTAATCGTAAACGCTGGTCTGCTCCTTCGGCTTATCAGGTACCTGATATTGAGCCGTTACCAGATTATAGCAACAGAGTAAGATTACGAGTATACTACCCTTTAGATACTTCATCGCTAAGTTCATTTTTATCGCCGTGCTCCCAAGGAAAATGTGCTTGCAGCTCTTTTCCGGCTTTTAAGATACCGTCTATGATACCCTGCTTAAAGTTTCCTTTTTGAAATTGATTTTGAATGACATCTTTGGTAGTGTCCCAAAAATTATCGGGTACTACCTTATTAATGCCCTCGTCTCCGTATATAGAAAACTTTCTATCGTTTACGGCAACGTAGATCAAAACCCCATTAGCTTCTTTGGTATTTTCCATTTTCAAGAGTAGAAACACTTCTTTAGCCCTTTCAATAGGGTCTAGGCGTGTGTGCGGCTCAATATGCACTCTGATTTCGCCAGAAGTGTCTTTCTCGGCCATATGTATAGCCTTGACAATTTCCTGCTCTTCATCTGCCGTTAAAAATGCTTCTACTCTTGACATATTCTATTTGAAATCAAATTCAACATCAGGAGCGTTTTCAGAACCTGCGTCAGCTTTGTAGCGTGCCATATCTTCAAATCCAAAAATACCTGCTAGGAATGAACCTGGGAATTTTGAGATGTGTATGTCGTATAGATTTACAGTTTCGTTAAACTTGTTTCGTTCAACGTTTATACGGTTTTCAGTGCCTTCTAATTGTGCTTGTAGCTCTAAGAAGTTCTGATTCGCTTTAAGTTCTGGATAACGCTCAACTACTACCATCAATTTACTCAAAGCACCTGTAAGTCCACTTTGTGCTTGTTGGAAAGCGGCCATTTTTTCTGGCGTAAGGTTATTGGCATCAATAGTTGTTGAAGTTGCTTTTGCACGTGCTTCAATAACATCTGTAAGTGTACCACGTTCAAAATCTGCTGCACCTTGTACCGTTTTCACTAAATTTCCGATAAGGTCGTTTCTACGTTGGTAGGCACTTTCTACATTAGACCAAGATGTTTTTGCGTTGGCTTCTAAGGTTACTGCGGTATTGTTAAAACCAACAGCCCATTGGTAAAGACCAACGGCAATGACTCCTAGTACAATAAGTACGACTAATCCTTTTTTCATTTTAAAAATATTAGGTTATAGTTAATGTGCTGTAATTAGCAAAACAGTGTGTTCAATACATTAGACCACAAATTGATCAAAAAGTTACAGTTGATCTTTAATTTTCGTCAATTCAACTTTAATACGCTCTAATTTGTCAATAATAGCGAAGTTATTAAGCGTTTTTTGACGGTTCTCCTTTAAGTGGGTTTTCGCACCATCTAAAGTAAAACCACGCTCTTTTACCAAGTGGTAAATGAGTTTAAGGTTGTCAATGTCCTGTGGCGTGAATTTGCGATTGCCTTTCGCATTTTTCTTAGGCTTGAGTGCATCAAATTCTTTCTCCCAAAAACGAATTAGGGAGGTGTTCACGTCAAAAGCCTTGGCGACTTCGCCAATGCCATAGTACCTTTTTTCTGGGAGATCTATTTGCATTAATCCAAAGATTGATTTTCTTGTGCTGCGTGTTTGAGCATATTCTCAAATTCTTCTGCGGTCAAACTGCCGTAGTAGAAATTTATAGGGTTGATGCGGTCTTCATCTTTCCAAACTTCGTAATGTAAATGCGGAGCTTCTGAACGGCCTGTGTTACCTACAAATCCAATTAAATCTCCACGTTTTACTCTTTGACCTTTCTTTACATTATACTCGCTTAGGTGTCCATAAAGGG
Source organism: Zobellia barbeyronii (assembly GCF_018603515.1). Classification (GTDB taxonomy): domain Bacteria; phylum Bacteroidota; class Bacteroidia; order Flavobacteriales; family Flavobacteriaceae; genus Zobellia; species Zobellia barbeyronii. Next base: position 51,552 of record NZ_JACATN010000001.1, on the reverse strand, counting down.
TTTTGTATCCGTAACCATGATCTATACGTATATGTTTACCATAACCGGACGAACCGTTATCTGCACGGGTTACTTTACCATCACCAGGTGCATATACCGGTGTGCCTTTTGGTGCGGAAAAATCCATACCTCTGTGCAGTTTACGTGCTTTGGTGAAAGGATCTGAACGCCAGCCAAAACCGGAAGCCATTCGCTTAAGGCTTTCATTGGTAACTGGTTGAATAGCAGGAATAGCCATTAAGAATTTTTCTTTTTCTTCTGCCAGTTTTGTTATTTCATCCAACGATTTGGACTGAATGGACATTTGTTTCTTAATGATGTCCAGACGCTTGGTCGTGGCGGTAACCATTTCTGAATTATTGAAACCCTCCAAAGATTTGTAACGGTTAATACCTCCAAAACCAGCTCTTCGCTGTTCTTCGGGTATAGGGTTGGCTTCAAAATATAAACGGTAGATGTTATTGTCTCGGTCTTCTATATTGGCCAAAACCTCTTCAATTTGACCCATCTTTCGATTTAAAAGCTCAAACTGAAGTTCATAGTTTTTTACTTCCCGCGAAAGCGAAAGCTCTCTTGGGGTATTGATAAGATTGGTGTTCATTAAGAATACCAAGCACATCAAACCAAAAAGAAATGAACCTATAAAAAATAGGGCAATATTACGATAGCGGCGCGATTTTTTGGCCTCTATCTTGCGATACGATAGCGTATCTGGATCGTAATAATACTTTACCTTAGACATGTATCTATTTTATCCTATTTTTGTGCTGTTTTAGCGGGATAAACAAATATAGAAATACTTTCCTTTAAAACGCTAATTTTTGTAAAACCTTATAATTCTCTATGACTTCCAAGGAAATCCGATCTCAATTCTTAAATTTTTATAAAGAAAAAGGACATAAAATAGTTCCATCTGCTCCAATGGTCGTCAAAGATGACCCTACTCTTATGTTCACTAATGCGGGCATGAACCAGTTTAAGGAGTTCTTTTTGGGGAATACCGTTGCTAAAAACACGAGAGTTGTAGATTCTCAGAAGTGTTTGCGCGTTAGCGGAAAACATAATGATTTGGAGGAAGTAGGTAAGGATACCTACCATCATACAATGTTTGAAATGTTGGGAAACTGGAGTTTTGGCGATTATTTTAAAGCCGAAGCTATTTTATGGGCATGGGAGTTGCTTACAGAAGTTTTAAAGGTTGATAAGGATTGCCTTTATGTTTCAGTTTTTGAAGGAAGTAAAGATGCAGATAACCTATCGTTAGATACGGAAGCTTTTGATTTATGGAAGGCCATTGTACCTGAGGACCGGATTATTTTAGGTAATAAAAAAGATAATTTTTGGGAAATGGGGGATCAAGGCCCATGCGGACCTTGTTCTGAAATTCATGTTGATATCCGCTCTGCGGAAGAAAAAGCCAAAGTTTCCGGAGCTTCATTAGTGAATGCAGATCACCCATTAGTGGTTGAAATATGGAACTTAGTTTTCATGCAGTACAATCGTAAGGCAGATGGTTCATTGGAGTCGTTACCAGCAAAACATGTAGATACCGGAATGGGTTTTGAACGTTTGTGCATGGTGCTTCAAGACGTGAAATCTAACTACGATACAGATGTTTTTAAACCTATTATTCGTGAAATAGAGATTATAACACATAGCAAGTACGGTAAAGATGAAGAGACTGATATTGCCATTCGTGTAATAGCAGACCATATTCGTGCCGTTTCTTTTTCTATTGCAGATGGGCAATTGCCTAGCAATACGGGTGCAGGTTATGTAATTAGACGTATTTTAAGACGTGCCGTGCGTTATGGCTTTACGTTCTTAAATACAAAAGAACCATTTATGTACCGTTTGGTAAGCGAACTTACCGAAAGTATGGGCGAGGCTTTCCCAGAGTTGAAGGAGCAACGCCAGTTAATTGAAAACGTAATTAAAGAAGAAGAGTATTCTTTCTTAAAAACGTTGGAGCAGGGTCTTGTTCTTTTAGATCAGGTAATAGCCAATGTAAAAGGAAAAGAGGTTGATGGTAGAAAGGCTTTTGAATTATATGATACCTATGGTTTCCCTATAGATTTAACAGCTCTTATTCTTTCTGAAAAAGGATTAAGCCTAGATGAGAAAGGATTTGATGTAGCCATGCAGGAACAGAAGAACCGTTCAAAATCGGCTTCAGAAATTTCTAAAGATGACTGGGAAGTGCTTTCAGGAGATTTAGAACAGGAGTTTGTTGGTTATGATGTACTTCAGTCTAATGTAAAACTGGTAAAATATAGAAGAGTAACTTCAAAAAAGGCAGGAGAACAATATCAACTGGTCTTTAATCTCACCCCTTTTTATCCAGAAGGTGGTGGTCAAGTTGGTGATAAAGGGTATCTAGAAATGCCTAATGGCGATGTAGTTTACATTTTAGACACCAAAAAAGAGAACAGTGAAATAATTCACTTTACCAAAAACCTTCCTAAAGATATAAGCGGAACGTTTAAAGCGGTAGTGGACAAGAAACAACGAGAACGTACTCAGGCCAACCATACTGCTACGCATTTGCTACACCAAGCTTTACGTGAGGTACTTGGTGCGCATGTAGAACAGAAGGGCTCTGCAGTGCATTCTAAATATTTACGATTCGATTTTTCTCACTTTTCTAAGGTGTCTCCGGAAGAACTTCGGGAGGTAGAAAGTTTTGTAAACGCACGTATTGAAGGGCAGTTGCCTTTTGAAGAACATAGGAACATACCAATGGAAGAAGCTGTGAAAGCAGGTGCTATGGCTCTTTTTGGTGAAAAATATGGAGATACGGTAAGAACAGTCCGTTTTGGACAGTCTATTGAACTTTGTGGAGGAACCCACGTAAAGAATACAGGCGATATCTGGCATTTTAAGATTAAATCAGAAGGTGCGGTAGCTTCAGGTATACGAAGAATTGAAGCGATTACTTCTGACGCCGTTAAAGATTTCTATGATGAGAATGATAGAATCATTTCCGATATGAAAGGGTTGTTGAATAACGCTCAAGACACGGTAAAGGCAGTTTCTAATTTGCAGGAGGAAAATGCAAAGTTGAAAAAGGAGGTAGAGGGACTCTTAAAAGACAAAGCTAAAAACCTGAAAGGGGATTTATTAAATGAGCTAGAAGAAGTGAACGGTGTTCAATTTCTGGCCAAGAAGATAGATTTAGATGCTTCTGGAATTAAAGACCTTAGTTTTGAAATGGGTCAGAACAAGGATAATCTTTTCCTTCTTTTCGCTACGGACCAAAACGGAAAAGCATTGTTGTCTTGTTATATTTCAAAAGAATTGGTAGCATCAAAAGGGTTGAATGCCGGAACTATCGTTAAGGAGTTGGGTAAATTCATCCAAGGTGGTGGAGGTGGTCAGCCCTTCTTTGCTACCGCTGGTGGTAAGAAACCAGAAGGTATAGATGAGGCACTGTCCAAAGCTAAAGAATATCTACAGTAAAATATAAAAACGCCCCGCTCATTTAGAGCGGGGCGTTTTGCTTTTGGGGACTTATTTAATATGTAGTTTAATTATAGCAAATGAAGCATTTCTCTATTTTATTATTTTTTCTAATTTGTAAAATCGGCTCTTCTCAATCTGTTGAGAAAATAGTTTTGGATGAGGAAGATAAAACTAGTGGTTACTATTTAGCTGTAGTACCAGCGGAAAATAAAATTGAAGGCGTATTAGTTTTGTTACCTGGTTTTGGACAGCAGGCCGAAACTATTTTTCCCGAAACCAAACTTCATAAAGAAGCATTTAAAAACAATATACTGACCATTGGTTTTGCTGCGGGTTCTAGATTATTACTAGAGCAAGAGATTCAAGAAAAATTTACTAAGGTCTTACAGGATGTTATAGAACGATTTTCTGTGGATAAAGGGAGGTTTGTTATAGGTGGATTCTCTGCCGGAGGTACCATTGCTTTGCGATACACGGAATTGTGTTTAGAGTCACCCGAAAATTACCCCATTGTGCCCAAAGGCGTGTTTGTGGTTGATTCGCCAATAGATGTTTTCCGTTTGTGGGAAGGGTTTGAAGAGACTATAAAAAACGACAAATCAGAAATAGCGGTACAGGAAGCTAAATACATAACTGAGCTGTTGACCGGTAAATACGGTATTCCTGCAGAAAATGTATCTACATATTCTAAAATGAATCCTTTTTCAATGAATAGGGAATATGGAGAGAATGAAGTGTACTTAAAAAATATTGCAGTACGAACATATCATGATGTGGATATTTCATGGCGACTACAGAACAGATACCAAAGTGCCAAAAATCAAAATTTTATGGCAACTTCAGAGCTAATCAATAGGCTGCTTATTTTGGGTAATGAAAGGGCCCAGTTTATTCAAACATTAGGAACGGGTTACCGCAGTGATGGGCAAAGGCATCCTCATTCATGGTCTATTGTTGATGAAGTTGAGTGTATTGAGTGGGTTAAAAATATACTTAGTAAATAAGGAGGAGAGGTGAAACTAAATCTCAAATAAAGGATGAAACCTTCAACTAAATCGGGAGTAAATTTATGAACACCTTACTCTTTCTTTTTCTTATTCAATTTGTAAATAAGCCAAATAAAGCCAACAACAAAATGGAGTAAAATAATGCCGGCAATAACATAAATTAAAGTATTTGAGCTACCTCTCATTTTACATCTTTCTTAAATTACCCACAAAACTAAGTATCAGATTAAAATAGAAATATGACATTAGTCAATAACGCTATTTAGTCTGTTTTTAATTATACTGCTGGTGAAGAAAAACTTTAGTCTAATTCTCGAAAGTTTTAAAAAAAGAATGGCAGATTACAATTTTAGGTCCTTAAGGCTTAACTAAATATTTACTTCTTTTTTTAGCTTTTTTGGCTTTTTTGGCTGCTATTTTTGCCTTCGGCAGGATTAGTTTAAAAGTAGTTCCTTTCCCTTTCCCTTCAGATTCTGCAATGATGGTTCCGCCATGTGAAACCGCAATTTTTTTAACCATATAAAGCCCCAGGCCCGTTCCTTTTACATTCTTGTGAAAACGTTCAAAGGGTGTGAATAATTTTTTTAAGGCTCGTTCATCCATACCTGAACCATTATCACGTACTAAAAAGCTATTGGTGTCTCCATTATCTACATACTTCACAGATATGATAGGATTTGGCTGGTCTCCCATATATTTGATAGCATTATCTAGGAAGTTGCTAAAAACCTGAGTTATTCTTTTGCGATCTCCAAATATTTCGGGTAAGTCGTGAGCAATATTAAGCTCAATATTTTCTTTATTAAGTTTTCCTTTGATAAGGTCTCTTGATAAATTCAGTATTTCATTGGTGTTTAATACCTCATTTTTGTTTTTAATTTTACCCAGTTTTGCAATTTTAGTGATGTCCGAAATCAATTCGTTCATGTTATCACAGGAAATATCTATCAAGCTTAAATATTCCTCTACAGTAGTAAAATCTTCTGACTCAATTGCCATTGGCACGAGACCGGCAATTCCTTTAATATTGTTAAGCGGACTTTTTAAATCATGGCTAACCGCAAAGGTAAAGCGTTGAATTTCCTTATTTTTTGATTCTAAATCATTTGCAACTTCTATCAGTTTGTTTTTTTGAAGCCTTAATTCTTTAGTACGTTCTGCTACTTTTAGCACTAGTTTCCTTTGATTATTTTTAATACTTCGTACTTTAAGGTAATAGGCAATATAAAAGACCAATAATACTAGCGCCACTAATAAAGAACGGAACCACCACGTTTTCCAATATGGAGGGGTAATGGTCATATGAAGATCTAATTCATTGTCTACCCAAACCCCGTCAGAATTAGTAGATTTGATGCGTAATGTATATTGTCCAGGATTTAGATTCGTATATGTAGCACTTGGGTTGTTCCCTACATAGTTCCAGTCTTTTTCAAAACCGTCTAGATAAAATGCATAATTCACGCTTTCTGGACGACGAAAAGTAAGGGCTTTAAAATCAATATTAATAACAGATTGGTCGTAGTTAAGGGTTAGAGAATCTACTTGGCTAATATCCTTTTTTAAAACCCCAAAACCGTCATTAGGCAAAACGGATTTATTGAATATTTTTAGATCTGATATAAATAAAGTAAGCTTATCTTTTTGTTTAGCAACGGCACTAGCGGTAAATATGTTAAACCCGTTTACACCTCCAAATATATACTCACCTTTACTAGTAATTAAAGATGAATTTGGATTAAATTGGTTAGCCTGTAGACCATCACCTACATCATAATCTATTGTGTTTCCGGTAGTTGTATTATACCTAATAATACCTTCTTCTGTGCTTAACCATAAGCGTTTATTCTTATCGTCTATAATCTCCTTAATGGCATCATTTTTTAGTCCATCAGACTTTTTAAAGGCTTGGAATGAGTCGCTTTCAGGTATATATTTATTAAGCCCCCCTTGAGTACCTGCCCAAATGACATTCTCACTATCTTGTATAATGGAGTTGACAAAATTATTGCTTAAAGAATTTTTACTATGATAATGAGTGCTTTTCCAGGTGCCACCACTTTCGGTCAATTTAATTAATCCAGAATTTAGACTGCCAATCCAAATATTGCCTTCTTTATCTTCAAATATTCTATTTAACGAATTAATATCAGTACCATCTAATTCGGAAGTAAGACTAATATTTTCATGGCTATTTGTTTGTGGATTAAAAATTTGAACACCGGCAAAATAATTAATAATCCAAATACGACCTTTCTTATCTTTTAAGAGATCAACTATGATATTTGATTTCAAAAATGAATTTTGAGTGTTCAACTCTTCAAATTTCTTACTTTTCGTATTGAAAACGATAATACCGTTTGTCCATGTGCCAGCCCACAATTCATCCTTTTTGGTTTGCAGTGTTGAAAGGACCACGTCACTACCAAAATTTTTATCCTTTAAAGAGTAGTGTTCAAATGTATCTAAAGCTCTGTTCCAGCAATTTAATCCCCCACCATCGGTTCCTATCCATATATTCCCTTCCGTATCCTCACTAAAACAATTCACTAATTTATTACTCAAAGATTTAGAATTGAATGGATCAGAAGTAATGTGTTTGAATTTAAAAAATTCCGGGTCATAAAAATTGAGGCCGCTTTTATAGGGGGCTACCCACATAACGCCATTCTTTGTGCTTAAAAGTGACCAAATAGAGTTTCCTGAAATAGAATTTGGTTTAGACACATTGTATTCTATGTGTTGTATGCGGTCTAATGTTTTGGTATAGATATATAGGCCATCATTTTCAGTGCCTATCCATAATTCATCTTTATCATTCTTTGTTAAAGAACGTATGCTAAAGCCTGGGCTTACATCTTTTTTCTTGGTAAGAAACTGTAAAGTGCTATCTATCTTCAATTCTATTAGTACTCCGCTAATAGTACCTAATAAAAAGTCGTTTTTCTTTAATGGTATGGCAGTAACAATTTCATCTGTTTCCTGAAGTTTACTCAAGATATCCATTTCCTTGTTTATTACCAAAATATTGTATGTAGAGATAACAAGCATGCGCTCATCGTCAAGAGGCATTACCTTAATAATTTTGTCAACCCTCCTGCTTTTAAGCTTTACATAGTCATCAGGAAGCTTAAAGTGTTTTAATTCTCCGGTTTCTGGTAGGTATCTATATAGCCCGTCTTTTTCAGTACCTAACCATAAATAGCCATTTAGTCTAGTTACCCATTCAAACCTTTTAGATTCTATCTTCTTTGCCTCTTTCTTGAACGGATAAGGGATCACAAGATTTAAACTACGATCATAAAAACTTAAGCCATGGTTTGTACTAATTAATAAGTTCTCATTATCCTCATATAAAGAAACTATGTATTCATGGGTAAGGCCTGTTACACCATCTACTGTTTTATTATATATTTCAAAGTCTTTACCATCATATCTGTTCAGGCCATTTCTAGTTCCAATCCAAATAAAACCATATCTGTCTTCCAAAAGAAAAGTAGCCGTACTATGTGATATTCCCTTTTCAATATGTTGAAAAGTAAGGGATTCTTGGTTTTGAGATTGAAGGGTGTGTAAGGAGAGGAAAAGAATAAAAAAGGTAAGAATCCTTAAGAAATATTTTAATACCATTTTTATTCTTTTGTAATATACTTGTTTTGAGCGCATTTAAAGGTAAGAAATTACTTCCAAATAAAATTTAAAATTCTATTTTCCACTAGAATTACTAAAGGTCTTGGATTTTTTTTTGAATAAAAAATTAAAATTTAAGTAGGAAACTTAAAGTGAGTGTTGAATACGCCGTAATAAATTGTAATTAGGTATTTTTAAAGTTGAAAAAATCTAATATTTTGAGTAATAATTGAGATTCCAAGTCCAAATCATAATAATGAAAGTATTTCTTCCCTTTGTTTTTATTCTCGGGCTGATTAGTTGTAAACCGTTGACCAAATTACCTGATTATCTTGGGGAGACCTGCCCTGACTCTGTTCCTGTAATTTTTGCACCGGGTGTAGTTTCAGTTAAAGGTAGGTTAGAACATGGTATTTCCTTTGCGCCTAATACGGAAGAATTAGCATTTGGAATACTAAGCAAGGATGAGTCTGGAAAGATATATTATGCTAAGAAGCTTAATGAAAATTGGACTGAACCGGTGGTTTTTGAACCATTAAAAGATAAGAGTGTTTTTCTTCCCTACTTTTCACCAGATGGAAAATCCTTACTCTATGCGCAAAGTAAACCGGATACAGACAATACATATGTTACTGATATTTGGATGATTGAAAAAATGAATGATAATTGGAGTTCACCAAAGAAAATACAAGCTCCAATAAGTTCTATGAGTAGGGAGGCCAATGCAAGTATGACCTATGATGGGACAATATATTTTTCATCAAATAGAAATTGTGATGGTAAGCAAAATTGTTTCACCGCAGATTTATTTTGCTCAAAACTAATTGATAACGAGTATAGAAGTGTAGAAGCGATTTCTGAATTTGTTTCTTCAAATGATGAGGAAAGTGTATTCATTTCTCCAAGGGAAGAATACATCATATTCTGTAGATATACCAATAATGAAACCTTAATGGATTTATATATAAGTTATCGCGACCATGATAATAACTGGACAGAACCTCAAATTCTTGACTCTACCATAAATTCAAAAGAAGGGGATAGGAGACCATTTGTTACCATTGATAATAAATTTTTGTTTTTTACCCGACTTCAAATTGAAGAAAAGGGATTAACTGAATCTGATATTTTTTGGGTAAATACATCAAAGGTTTTTAAACCTTTTGTTTATAAGCCACTTCCTGATGCCGTTGTACAGCTTGGTGATAAGTTTGAATTTGAGGTTCCTGAAAATTATTTTAAAGATATTGATGATAACCAAGTAGCTTTGAGTATTAACCAAGCTGAATTTAGTTGGTTAATGTTTGATAGTAAAAGCATGAAGATATCCGGTTTGCCTATTCTTTCGGGAGATTTTGAATTGACTTTTACTGCAGTTGATAAACATTTAAATACCACTAAGGATAAGATTATTATAACGGTAATGAAATAGGGATGGATACTTGTCTTAATGAAAGAACATCCTGATTATTCCTTAAAGGATATTGCTTTTGGAGAGGCAGATTAGAAGATGTTTTCTCCATTATACTTAGGTATTGGACCAATTGGAATATTAATACTATTAATGGAATTAAATCATGAAGTACATTGTAATTATTTTTGTCTTATTCGCGAGTTGCAAAGGCGCTGGAGAATCGCAAATTGAAAAGGAACAAACGCCACTTACCACACAAGATTCCTTAAAAATTGAAAACTATGTAGAAAAGGCATATAAGTCGGGTTTGGACCCACAGAACTATCAGAAGTACCTTGACTCCATTTTACTGATTAAACCAGATTCGGCTTATTTTTGGCAACAAAAGGCGATGCCTCTATATAAAGCAAGAAAATATTCCGTTGGAAAACCATTTTTGAAAAAGGCAGCTGATTTAGACCCTCAGAACTTTTTGAGTTATAGTGCTTTTATGAAGTGTCTGTTTTCAAAAGAATATGAGGAGTCCATAGAGGAATTTATGGATATGAAAGAAAGGTTTGGTGATTCGTACGTAATGGATCATACTTACAATTTTTATATTGCTCTTGATTATCTGCAGTTAAACCGTTTTGATGAAGCCAAGGTATTTCTTATAAAAAGTAAAGAGCAACAATTAAAGGATTTTCCTGAGGACCCGCCGTACGAAGCTTGCCATTATATGGATTGGTTTTATCTGGGAATTGCAGAAATGGAACTTAATAACTATGCGGAAGCCTTAAAAATGTTTGACACTTCTTTACTTGTTTATACTAACTTTGCCGATGCCATGTACTATAAGGCTGTTTGTATGAAGCGGCTGGGGAAAATAGATGATGCTAAGCTATTATTTGAGGAGGCAATTAAGAATAAGGAAAATACAATAAACGAAGACCAGGTGTTCTACGAGATTTATCCATATCAGACATTTCATCGTTTAGGTTTCTTTTCTAGACAGTAACCACACACCCAATGACAATAAAACTGCAAACCCAAATACCTTTACAAAAGGCCCAAAACCAAATTGATTATGAGAGTCGGTTGGTTTTGTTGGGTTCTTGTTTTTCAGAAAATATAGGGCAAAAGTTCAATTACTTCAAGTTTCGGGCACTTCAGAATCCGTTTGGTATTTTGTTTCACCCCTTGGCGATAGAGAATTTGGTGTCTCGTGCAGTTTTACAAAAAGAGTATACTGAGGATGATGTTTTTTATCATAATGAACGCTGGCAATGCTATGATGCGCATTCAGATTTAAGTTCCGTTTCTAAAGAAGAGTTACTGATATCGCTTAATAATGGAATTAAAAATACAGTCGAAAATCTTGCTGATGCAACTCACATTAGTATAACCCTTGGTACGGCTTGGGTCTATCGTAATATAGAAACGGAAGCTGTGGTGGCCAACTGTCACAAGGTCCCACAAAAGCAGTTCTCTAAGGAGCTATTGGGGATTGAGGAGATTGTCTCAAGCTTAACTAACATTATAGCAGCTGTTCAATCTATAAACCCTAGTGTGCAATTTATTTTAACTGTATCCCCCGTACGACATTTAAAAGACGGGTTTGTAGAAAACCAACGTAGTAAGGCGCATTTGATAGCAGCCATACACGAGGTTGTAGAGGGCTCTAATTTAAAGGCAGACTACTTTCCTTCATACGAGTTACAAATGGATGAGCTGCGTGATTATCGTTTTTATAAGGAGGATATGGTTCACCCCAGTCAATTGGCGGTGGATTATATTTGGGAGAAGTTTAAATTGGTATGGATTACAGAAGAAGCTCAAAAATCAATGCTACAGATTGATGCTATTCAAAAAGGACTTCGTCACAGACCATTTCATCCAGATTCTGAGCAGCATTTAAAATTCTTAAAATCTTTAGAACTTAAAATGGCAAACGTTCAAAAGCAGTTTCCGTTTATAGAATATTAGGGTACTAGTTCAGACAATTAGATTCTTCTCTCTGTTTCGTCAATTTCAATATGTATTGTAACTTCATCTTATGAAAAAAGTATTTGTAGGGGTTCTTATTACCTTGGCAGTAGTTTTGGTGTTCCGTTCGTGTGCTGAGGATAAGGAAGAGAAATCTATCCTTGAGGAAAACAGCATGCTTATACAAACGCAAATAGACAACGTAAGTAAGTTAATTGTTACAGAAGGCCATTTTGCCGAAGTGTATAACTACAAAGATTCTAAAATGCTTTTCGGGCCTTTTATATCCGCAGAAAAAAAAGCACTGGTTGTCGTTAATGCGGATGTAACCATTGCTTATGATTTGAGTAAGATAGATTTTGAGGTAGATGAGTCCAGTAAAACCTTGCGCATCAAAAGCATACCGGAACCGGAAGTGAAAATTAGTCCTGATTTTGAATATTATGATGTTAGTTCAGACTACCTGAATATGTTTGAAGCGAGCGACTATAATAAAATCAAGAAAAATGTAAATGCTTCACTTATGAAAAAGGTAGAAGCATCTGCATTAAAAACCAATGCTGAAAATCGCTTAATAAGTGAGCTGCAGAAATTTTACATTCTTACGAACTCATTGGGATGGACACTTGTCTATAATGATAAAACCGTAAACCAAGATTTACCTGAAGTGCTTTTTAAAGAGTAGAGCGGGCTCATGAAATTTTACTTTGCAAAAGTTTCGGCCCAAGCAATGTATTGATCCCAATCATAATCGGTAACATCGTGTTTTCCACTTCTCATATGATACGCAAGGGTTTGTTTAATAGGATGATTAACTTCTTGTACATCAGTTGAAGAAATTCCCTTTTTATCATATAACTCGTATACTTTGGTGGCATATTGTGCAGATAGGAATTCCCCTTTTGGATCCGCCCATTCATCCTCAACGGCACTTGCAACGTATAAAGGTCTTGGAGCAATAAGGGCTAATAGTTCATGCTGGTCCACAGGTAACATTTCTTCTTTATTACTGTATTTTTTGAAACTCTCAGAAAACCAATGTGGAAACGAAGTATTGATTTGACCAATTGTTTCTCCAAACTTACGTTTTGACAATGCAGCGCCACCACAACCTGAATCGTTACTAATAACACCTGCAAAACGAGGGTCTGTTGCGCCTGCCCAAAGTGCTGCTTTCCCCAATCTAGAATGTCCAAAAACAATAACACTAGATATATTGGTGTCATTCTCAAGATAATCCATGGCGCGGCTAAGACCATAGGCCCATGCGGCTATACTGCCCCATTCGTTGGTTTTTGGCTTGGTCTGACCTTCTTCGTAAAACAAACTGTGCAATCCGTCTGAAAAATCGTTCTTATCTGGATCTATTTCGCCATAATAAACAGTGGCTACACCATAACCCTTATCCAGCATTTTATCTATAGCCCAACGGTTCATTCGTACGCCTCGGGAAGCTTCTGTGGCTTTGTTATTACTAATTTTAAAATCTTCATTATTCCCACTCCATGCTTCTGTAATAATAACATTTGGGTCATTTGTAACGGTGTGGTTACCATAAAAATTGTAGCCTAGAAATACAGGTGCATTTTCATTCCCTGTTGGAAGGTAAAGAAGTATATTGAAATTTAACGAACGGTTGTTCTTCTTTAAGCCTACGGCAATTTGCTTGCGTTGTGCTTTTCCGCCTAATGCGTTATTGTCTTGTTCAATGACCTTGAAGGAATACTCATCCAATAAATCAGGTACTTTACCATAAATCTGCTTTTCAAAAAATTGATAGATTTCTAGCTTTCTATTTTCTTCCCATTGCTTACTATCCGTAATGGCGTCTCCTCCAAAGGAGGTAAGAGGGTCAGGTACTAAAAATTTAGGAACTTTGGTTTCATCATAATTGGCTTCCGGCTGTGCCGCAAGTGCAGATGTTATCAATGCAAAAGTTAGAAGAAGTAGTGGTTTCACGGTTGGTTGGTTGTTTGGGTTACTTAAGAAATTGTTGGTTTTATTTCAGTTTTTCAGTTTGACATTTATGGTTTACCAAGTCTAGTCCATCATCTATCAAATGGCCTACCTTAGGATTATTTAGTTTTACGGTTTGTAAATGCACCGAAATTTCATGAGCAAATTCATGATCTCCATTTTCTTTGGCAAGTTCGTACAGCTCAACTGGCAATAACCAATCATTAGGGTAATTGTCTCTTATTGCTTCAAAAACTTTATGCCTAGAAATCGTAATATTCTTGCCTTCTCTGAAATGGCGTATTTGCTCATAATATTGCTCTAATTGAGTATGAGAAGCATTGCTCTTAGATTTTATTGTGGTGGATGAAACCTTATGAGTAACTAAATTAAAACTACTTAAATCAGCAGGGCCGTTATAAGCGGAAGCTATTTCTTGCCCTACGGCCATACTATAAAGCTCGTCATTACTTTCAAAAAGAACCTTGTCATTATGAGTAACACAACAGTTTTTAAAGGTGACCAAAATAATATCTCCCTGTAAGTTACGGGTTCCGGTAATAATTTCTCCGGCTATTTTTATGTGACCGTCAAATTCTAAGGAAATCTGTTGTCCTTCAAAAATATTATAGGCCTTGAGATCAAGCGGACTCATATCTTCAATAGCCAAGTTCATTCCTTTTAGTTTTCCTAACGGGGAACCAAAGCCAGTGGCGTGCTGTTTAATGCTGTGCCCTACGAGTTCTTTATCACGAAAAGAGAGTGCTGTGGGGCCTATAGATTGAAAAAACACAGGTTTGCCTTCGTGCTCAATAACACTATCAAAATTACCTGAAATCTGAAGCCCTGTACTAAGTTCAATAGTACCTAGTTCTTTAGATGCAATGAGCTTTTTAATTCCACTTAAACCTCCACGGCGTAAAGCCATGGTATTTGCGAACTCCTCTAAAACTTGACTTAGATAGGCGAAATCTGGCGTAACAAAAAGCTGAGGTTGAGGTTGCGTAATGTCAAAGGAGGCATAGGCCGCGTCTATGGAGTACGGTTTTTTCTTTACTTCATCCGTCATGCACCAAGCACTCTCCCCAATAGAGGAAAGAAGTCCAGCGCCATATATTTTTGGATTTTCAGGTGTGCCAATAAGACCATATTCTACGGTCCACCAGTGTAAGTTCCTTATAAGTGCAATTTCACTGGGTTCTCCCATGTTATTTTGCAGGTCTTCAATGTGCTTTTCGGCTTGGTCTATATCTTCTTGTGGAGTGCCTTGGGCTTCTTTTATGATAGAAAGGTGTCGTACTGCCTCATAGAGTTCATAATCTTTCGAATTTGAAATAGCTTTAGAACCAATCTCACCAAATCTACGCAGGTATTCTGCATATTCAGGATTGGCAATAATAGGTGCATGACCTGCTCCTTCATGAATAATATCTGGTGCAGGTGTATATTCTATATGGTCTAACTGTCTTATATCTGAAGCAATGACCAATACATTATATGCTTGGAACTCCATAAATGCCGATGGAGGAATAAAACCATCAACCGCAACTGCGGCCCAACCTATTTCCTTTAGGATACGGTTCATGCCGTACATGTTTGGAATATGGTCTATGGAAATTCCGGTTTTTTGTAATCCTACTAGGTATGAAGCATGGGCGAACTTACTAAGGTAATCCACATTTTTACGCATCACATAGCGCCAAACGGCTTGATCAATAGCCGAGTATTCACCATAGTCTTGCGGTTTAATATACTGCTGCAAATGCGCAGGTAGTTTGTCAAGAACAGGATTACTAGTGTACGTCATTTTAGAAAGTTTTCTGTCATAAAGATACAAAAAAGGGTAGAGGAGTTTTTGCTTTCCATTAGGATGGGTGAGACTGCGGTGTAAAAAAAGCCCTTTTAAAATAAAAGAGCTTTTTGAATATGTTTTAACGAATTGGAATCGTTTTATTTAGCAGCTACCGCATTAGGTGGGTATTGCATCAAGATTTCAGAAACAAACTCGCGTATGCGTTGTTCTTTCTTTTCCATATTGCTAATGTTATTCAAATTGCCAACTCCTTTACCTTGCCATACCAATTCTTTGCTTTTAGAATCAATTAAATCAATGTACAGTGAACCTTCGGTACGGGTGCTAACATTATTGCCGCCTCCGCCCCAACCAGGGCCCCAATAGTAAGGGCTCCAGCCCCAGCCGCCGCCCCAGTAGTTGTTATAAATGTCTACTTGTTCTTTTTCTTTAGTGAATATACTTACCAAGATATCTGGGTTTTCAGATTTTGAAAAACCACGATTAGTCATTTCAGCTTCAATAGCACGTAGGATTCGTTTTTTGTCCAAATCGGAAATCTGAGCTTTGTCAATTCCTGTTTTATAAAAAGCGTACGTTTTGTAGCTATCAAAATTGGCTTCTTTGTCGTAATCAGAAAGCACGCGCACAGAAGTACAAGAGCTTAAGAATAGCAACACAAGCATGGGTACCACTAGAATTTTAATCTTTTTCATAACAAAGTATAGTATTTGGTGTTAATACATCATTTTCATAATAAGCAGTCTCAAAAATCATGCCGAACAACGGTTTTATTGGCGGTTGGTTTTAGGGTCAAAACCATATGGGCAGTGTCTGCAACCACTTTCGCAACAGTAACCTCTCTTTAGGTGGTACTGTTGGGTAAATACCCGATACCCTTCTTCCGATAAGTAAAAATCGCCTTCCTCAGGCGGAATTATTTCTTTCATCAACTCTTTTTCCGTTGTATTTCGTGAGTATAAAATTACTCCATTTAGTTGGCAAACAACCAAAAACGATTTTAAAACCGTACATTTTATATGCGTTTAAGAGTATTTTAACGAATCATTATAATTATTGGCAGCAATGTTGTGTTATCGAAAATGACGGCTTAATAACAATTAACTTTATTAAGTGCCGTTTAAACCTTTGATTATGATCTTAGTCTTTAGACATTTTTTTTATAAGAACTATGTTGGTCTATCACTTTGGCCCTTCATCATTTTAAAACATGACGAACTCAAAGAAGATATTGTATTGATCAATCATGAGAAAATTCACTTAAAGCAACAACAAGAATTGCTGATAGTTTTTTTCTACTTCCTCTATATCTCAGAATGGCTTATACGAACGGCTGTTTATTTTGATAGTTATAAGGCGTACCAGAATATTAGTTTTGAGCGCGAGGCCTATTCAAACGAGAAAAATTTGAATTATACCAATGAGCGTAAAGCGTTTAGTTTTATTAAATATCTTACGAAATAGATTTTGTAATTAGGCTTACGTAATTAATACTTCACTTTAATAGCACTATTTTTCGCCCTACTTTTGTCAAGTATGCGAGAAACTACCGAAAATCAAGAAGTACATTTACCTATTCTTGACCAGAAAGGAGTATCCCTTGTTCTTAAAAGGGAAGACCGCATACACCCATTAATTTCTGGGAATAAATACAGAAAACTTAAATACAATTTAAAAGAAGCAAAGACACAAGGTTTTGATACGCTTCTTACGTTTGGCGGGGCTTTTTCCAACCATATTGCAGCTACGGCCTACGCCGGTAAAATTCATGGTTTAAAAACTATTGGAATTATACGGGGCGAGGAACTTGCCCAAAAATGGCAAGAGAATAGTACTTTAAAACTAGCGGAATCCCATGGTATGCAATTCAAATTTGTTTCTAGGGAAGCATACCGAGAAAAAGATACTCCACAATTTATTGATGAATTAAAAGAAGAATTTGGTGCTTTTTATCTTTTGCCAGAAGGCGGAACCAATCCTTTGGCTATAAAGGGCTGTGAAGAAATTCTAACTACAAGTGATACCGATTTTGATGTAGTTTGTTGTGCCGTTGGTACGGGTGGTACCATAGCAGGGATTAGTAATGGTGCATTTGCGTCACAAAAAGTTTTAGGGTTTCCGGCACTTAAAGGAGATTTTTTACAAGAAGATATTTGTAAATTTGCATTGAGAGAAAATTGGAAGTTGGTAACAGACTATCATTTTGGAGGTTACGCAAAGGTGACAGAAGAGTTGGTAAGTTTTATAAACGATTTCAAATTAAATACTCAAATACCGTTAGACCCCATTTATACAGGGAAAATGATATATGGTATTTTAGATTTAATTCAGAAAGGATATTTTCCTCCTAAAACAAAAATACTGGCTATCCATAGTGGAGGGCTCCAAGGTATTGACGGGATGAACCGTAATTTGCTGAAGAAAAATCTACCATTAATAAATATATGACACGTAGACTTATAGTATTATCTCTTTTGAGCATAGTTTTTATTGGATGTAAAGCAAAGCGCACGGTTGCGACCAAAAGTGAAGCTCCAAAAAAGAAAACAGAAGTAGTTGTTGTAAAAAAAGAGACCAAAAAACCGAACGATGGTCTTTTTCCCATGCCTGAAGATACAGGAGAATTCTTACGTTTTAGTATTGGGTCTCCCGAAGAATATGTAGAGACTTTTTATGAGGTAGCCCAAATGGAAATGAAAGCTTTTGGCATACCGGCAAGTATTACGTTAGCTCAAGGTTTGTTGGAAAGTGGACTAGGAAAAGGAGCTTTAGCTTTAAAAACAAATAACCATTTTGGAATAAAATGCCATACGGGTTGGGAAGGTGATTATGATTTTCATGATGATGATGAAAAAGGAGAATGCTTTAGAAAATACAATCACCCTATGTACTCTTACCGTGATCACAGTCTATTTTTAAAAGGCCGTTCGCGTTATGGCTTTTTATTCGATTATAGGAACGACGATTATAAAAGGTGGGCCAAAGGCTTAAGACAGGCTGGTTATGCTACTGATAAGCACTATCCGCAAAAGCTTATTTCATTAATTGAACGCTATGAACTGTACAAATATGATACAGAAATAGCGAAGCAAGTGTATAGTCAAAGAAAAGAAGAACCTGTAATAGCTGCTCGTACACAGAACAAAGTACATATTGTTCAAAAAGGAGATACGTTGTATTCTATCTCTAGGTCATATTCAGTTTCCGTCGAGGATTTAAAACGATGGAACTATATGTACGATAGTAATTTAGACATAGGTCAAGAACTTACCGTTAAGACAGAAAATTTCAATAAATAGATGTTATATCAAAGAAGTAGTGCCCTATTTGCTGAGGCGCAAAAATATATTCCAGGAGGAGTCAACTCACCAGTTCGTGCTTTTAAAGCAGTAGGTGGAGACCCTATTTTTGTAAAAAAAGCAAAAGGAGCTTATTTGTATGATGAAGATGATAATCGGTTAATCGATTATATCGCTTCATGGGGTCCGTTAATTTTGGGCCATGCTCATGAATCCGTAATTAATGCGGTAATAGAGAAAGCAAAACTAGGTACTTCGTTTGGAATGCCTACAGAAATTGAAACCCAGTTAGCGCAATTGGCAGTTTCTATGGTGCCAAATATTGATAAAATAAGATTTGTAAACAGCGGGACGGAAGCTTGTATGAGTGCTGTACGTTTGGCTCGTGGGTATACAGGGAAAGATAAGATTATAAAATTCGCTGGTTGTTACCATGGTCATTCAGATTCATTTTTGATACAAGCGGGTAGTGGAGCTGTTACTTTTGGTAGCCCTAACAGTCCTGGCGTAACAAAGGGTACTGCAAAAGACACCCTTTTGGCTATCTATAATGATATTGAAAGTGTTCGTGCATTGGTAGCTGCAAATAAAGGTGAAATCGCAACGGTAATTATTGAACCGGTTGCGGGTAATATGGGATGTATAGTTCCTACGGATGAATTTATAAAAGGACTTCGTGAACTTTGTACCCAAGAAGGTATTTTATTATTGTTTGATGAGGTTATGACCGGTTTCCGTTTAGGAAAAGGTGGAGCTCAGGAAGCACTTGGTATTGATGCAGATATTGTTTGTTTTGGAAAAGTGATAGGTGGAGGTTTACCTGTTGGTGCTTTTGCAGCTAAAACAGAAATTATGTCGCATTTGGCGCCGGAAGGTCCCGTTTATCAAGCAGGAACCTTAAGTGGTAACCCATTAGCTATGGCTGCTGGTTTAGCAATGCTTACGGAGTTGAATAACAAGCCTGAAGTTTTTGAAAGTTTAGCTAAAAAGACTGCTTACCTTCATGAAGGTCTAGATTCTGTTTTAAAGGAAAAAGGTGTTCCTTACCAAATCAATAGATTTGGAAGTATGATATCAGTACATTTTACTGAAAACCCTGTGGTTGATTTTGACAGCTCAGCAAAAGGTAACAATGAGACCTTTAAAAAGTACTTTCATGGCATGCTAGAAAATGGCATTTACTTACCTCCAAGTGCATTTGAAAGCTATTTTTTAAATGACGCTCTTACCTATGCGGATATAGATGAAACCGTAGCAGCTTTGAAAAAAGTGAATTTATAGACAATTGTTACAATGCCGGGTTATTCACTATCCGGCATTGTAGCAAATTTTTTTCTTTTATTTTCGAACCAATTCTGCATACCGTTGGGCGTTTGCATAAGATTTTGCATCTCTTCCATTGCTTTTAGATGGGCCCCATCTTTTTTCTGAAACATTTCCATACCGTGCTTTTTACTTAGTTCGGCAATTTCTTCAAATGTATTTGCAGAAAATTCCACATCACAGGCACCACCTAGTTGTTTGCATGTCATTGTTTTCATGAGAAAGTGTTTTTAGTAATCGTTTAAAGTTTGTTATAAAGACTTAGCACTTTAGTTAAATCTATTTTGTTGTCTATCTTATAGAAATAGCATAGTTGCCATTTTTGGGTGGTTAGCGCTTGTTTACTTGTTGCTTTATCCCAATAAGGGTATACGCGAAAACCACGTTTGCCTTCCTTTTTTAATGTTGAAACTATTCCCTTTTCAAGTAGTACGTTTTTAGGGAATACAAATTGCCCTAACATATCACCCTTACTTACATTAATTACGAAGTAATCAAATAAATCACTTTCTTCAAAAGGGCAAATAGGACCATTTTCAATCCGCTTCCAAAAAGTGACAAACTGCCCAACCTTCTTTGGTGTTATTTTAGCATCCCTACAGATAATGATATTTGTATTCAGATTAAACCTGCATGCTTGATAATCTCTGCTTTCTTCTTCTAATTCAAAATTAGATATAGATAAGTGAGATGGTTGGTATATTTTAGAAACAATACGTTCAAGTTCTTCGCTCATTAATTTTTGCTGTAGCATAAAAATAGCTAAATAAGTAGTAGTCTTGGGAACAAAAAAAAAGGGCTGCACATATGTGCAGCCTTTTTTTACAGAAAATATACGCGCTTACTTTTTTGATTTACGCTCTGCTTTTCTTTTTTTAGAATGTTTTTGACCTCTTTGGTGATGCATTGTTTGCCATTTCTCGTATTGCTCGGCAGAAAGAATCTTTTTCATTTCAGCTTTACGGGCAATCATTTTGTCCAATTTGGCATTTTGCATAGCGTAACGCTCATCTGAAGTTAGTTTTTTACGTTCACCTTCTTCTTTCTGCGCTTTTCGTTCTTCATGTTTAGCTTTACGTTCTTTAGCATCCTCTAAATTAATGGCCTTTATTTTTTGTTCTTGGGCCGATGTTAAGTCTAAAGCCAAGGTCATTTTCTTCGTATGAAGGGTTGCAATCTGTTCTGCAGTTAGGTCTTTCATACCATCTCTACCGTGACCTTTTTCTCTTTGGGCCATTGCGGTAAGCCCTACCATACAAACTAATGCTACAATTATTTTTTTCATGTTTTTTTTTGTTTAAGATTATACTACTTAGAGTCAGAAGGAACAATAAGGTTTAACCAGATTATCTTATTTATGTAATAATTAACAGGATGGAGAGGTTGACTTTAGAGCATGAAAAAGGGCGAAGAAATGAATTCTTCGCCCTTACAAAGTAGGTCGTTCAATGTTTAAATATTTTAGTCTAATGTCTCTGCAGAGCTAACTTGTTCCATATCTGCCGATGCCATTTCTACCGTCTGGGGAGATTGGTCAGAATTGGTTTGATTGTAATAAACTAATGATGCAATTACGAATCCGGCTAGGTATAAAGAACTTTTTAGTTTCTGAGACATGGGGTATGTTTTATTGATTCTGATATAAATTTAGGCAAAAGAAGAAGTTAGAAAAAAAGGTTGTTGTAAAGCGAGCTCAGGTTGTGGTCAACTTGCCCAAAATTGTTGTCTGCAATTTCGCTTCACCGATACGTGATGTAGTTCGTCGATGTTTTGGAGGATTGTGGTCATTTTTTCTAACAGGAAATGACACAACCCTACTAATAAACAGTATGGCGGCAATAATGCTTGCATAAAACATTATTGCCGCCATACTATCTATGTTGTTACTTAGGATTTAAAATCTGCTCTATACGGTTACTAACATCTTGTAAATGATACTTGCTCATGTTATCTGAAGTTCTTGCAATAGCATTTTCAATAGTTCGCTGTAAAATTTGCAATTCCGCACGGGCTACTGAACGAATATCCGATTGACTGGTATGTACAACTGTAGATTTTTGATAACCTCCAAAGTCAGGTTGTTTCTTTTGGTCTTTTACGGTCATCAAATAATTCAACCTTTCAACATGTGCCTTTTGAAGGTTTCTTCTATAGGTATCTATTTTCTGTCCGTTTTGTAATTCTGACCAGATACCGCTGCGCAGCTCGCTCATCATATTAGTTAATTGGTAAGCTTCTGCTCCGTTGGCAGTTTCATTTTCAACCAAACGTTGTAGCTTTCCTAAGCTGAGAATATTATCTAAAGTTTTAGTCTGCATTGCTCTTATCTCCTCTACAAAACCTGAATATTGAATTTTATTAAAAATATTCTGATCAAGAAGCCACTCCGGCGTAGCAAATAGTTGGTCTTGTAAAAAGACCATACAGTCTTGCTGATGCGCTTTTGTTACGGGTATATAAACGGCACCTTCTTGATCATAGGTTTTTTGATATTCGTAAACACCGCCAATATTATTGGATACATGACCCATATAGCGTTTGAATTGGGCAACAACCTGACCGTAGATTTTTTCAAGATCTTCATACGTCTTTCCATCCTCTTTTGTCCATGAAATAAGATTGGGTACAATACGCTTTAAATTCTCTATGCCGTACAAACTAGCTTTAATAGCATCATCGCCTAAATCCTCCGTTTGTGAACTTGGATCTACAACATCACCTACTTGTTGGTGTCCAAAACGATATAAAGGATCTCCTGCATGTTCTAAAATCCAACTATCAAGAATTTTGTTTTCCTCTTCCGCAGAAACATCTAAAATAGGTTTGTATCCCCATTTAATAGCATACTTGTCATAAACACCAATATTAGGCATCAGAGCAACATCGCCATCACCTGGCTGGGCTACATAGTTAAAACGAGCATAATCCATTATAGAGGGAGCCGTACCATATTTTTTAGTAAAGGAAGCTGATCGGAGAGAATCCACAGGATAGGCAACACTACTACCCATATTGTGAGGTAAACCTAGTGTATGACCAACTTCATGAGCAGAAACAAAACGAATTAACCGTCCCATAGTTTCATCTTTAAACTCTGTAGTTCTAGCATCAGGGTTTATGGCTGCCGTCTGTACAAAAAACCAGTTATGTAATAAGGTCATTACATTATGATACCAGTTAATATCAGATTCTAATATTTCACCACTTCGTGGATCGCTTACATGCGGTCCGTTGGCATTTGGAATTGGGGAGGCTAGATAACGAACTACAGAATAACGCACATCTTCAGGAGACCATTCTGGGTCTTCAAGAACAGAAGGTGGTTCTTTGGCAATGATAGCATTTTTAAAACCTGCCTCTTCAAAAGCAACCTGCCAATCTTCAATACCTTGCTTTATATAAGGAAGCCATTTCTTTGGCGTAGCTCTATCTACATAATATATAATCTGCTTTTTGGGTTCTACCAGCTCGCCATTTTTGTATTTTTCCAAGTCCTCATCTTTGACTTCCAAACGCCAGCGATCAAGGAATTTTACTGTTTTACTTTTTTGAGCGTCCAAACCATAATCCGTTTGGGCACTTTCAAACCAACCAACACGCTCATCAAAGTCACGGCGTCTCATAGGCTCGGCAGGTAAGAGTATCATAGAGTTGTTGATTTCTATAGAAATAGAACCAAGACTACCATTACTGGGGGGCTTTTTTGCCAAGTAGGTTTTTACGTGGCGTGCTTCAACGTTTAAAGGATAACTCTTAATAGATTCAATATAGCTTCTTGTCTCATCTAATCGGGAGACTTTATATTTTTCTCTATATGAATCAGGCATGCCTAAGGCTTGTGCATCTTTTTCAAAAAGTTCGTTTACCTGAATTACCGTAGTTGGGTTTGCTGTATCCTTTTTTACGGCCATTATATCAAAAGCAAAGAGGACCGGTTCAAAATTAGAATTTACAACCGCCTCATGTACAGGTAACGAATCTGCGGCAACAATCTCATGACTTACGACACGAAGTAAAACCTTTTTAGGCTTCCTTTCCCAGCGAAGTACCTGAGTATTAATCTTACCTCCACCAAAACCAATACCGGTAGCCGTCTTTGAAATCCTACTTACCATCAACATTTCTTTGTTGAAAAGCGAATCTGGTATTTCATAAAAGTGATTTTCATCTACTATATGTATATCAAAAAGGCCTTTGTCGGTTTTTGCGTCTTTGGTTATGACTTTGCCATATGGTTTTATTTTAGATTTTTTGTCATCATCTTTTTTATCTGACTTCTCCGTATTGTCTTTCTTCTTTTTAAAAATTTGAGCTTCGGCTGAAAAAGTAGTAATAACGAGTAATGAGAAAACTACTTTGGTAAATACTGTTTTAAACATGTAAGCTTTGATTAGAATGTTTTGATGTGTTATGAAACAGAGTAATGCCATGATTATGGGGCAATCCTATTAATAGTCGTAAATATAACATTTTTGTGCCTTTACCTTTTAAGGCTGGTTAAGAGATTATTGGGGATAAATTGCAGAGCTTATTACCAATTCTACAAAATCATATTTTTTAAAGTGTCGATGAAAAGCACAAAATACCGATGACACGTATACGCTAATTCTAAAGTGCTGTTAGTCAGAAAAAAAATGTGCTTTTTTCTGTAATAAAAATTCCCTACAAACTGTGAGTGTCTAGCAAATAATGAAACGCTAAAATGCGAACTTGGTAGAGTTTTGATTCACATTTTACGAATTTGATTATTTAAGCTTTTTTAGGAAAGCTCCCACAAAATATAAAGAACAATAAAGAGATGTTTCGGCGTTATATAGACTCGTAAATAAATTTACCAAGTTATGATTAACAAGAGTTTAAAAATAAGTATGATATTGGGTCTTATATTCGCAAACGGAGTTTTTGCAGCTGATCCATTAACCGAAAAAGATGATACGGTTATTCATTCTATTAATTATATTGATGAAGACACAGATTTTGATCTTGGCTTCGATACTGCAGATTATCTGCCAGAAAATTTCGATGCTAATGATATTTATGTCGATTTAGGTGCTATTCCTTTTATTGAGTCTGATGCTAATGTCATTCTAAATACCAATAAATACCTTCCACAGGGTTTTAATGCTTATGCATATCCTAAGAATGTAGAGGATTTCAATTACATCGATTCAAACGACGAAATTTCTTTCGATTTTGATACAAAAAAACATCTACCAAACGGCTTTGATCCGTATATAAGGAACAATTAACCATTGTAAATTATTTGAATTAGCTAGCTAAAACCCCTGTTATAACAGGGGTTTTGTGCTTTGTATAATCTATGTTCTTCTTTCTGTAGCGTTTTCGTTTAAAATACTAACGGGACTACAAATTGAAACATAAGAACTAATAGTGCTACAGCTATTAGATTCAATATAATACCAACTCGTGCCATTTCATTCACTTTTACATATCCACTGGCAAAGACAATTGCATTTGGAGGTGTAGCCATGGGAAGCATAAAGGCACAGCTACTTGCTATGGTAACCGGAATTAATAAATAGAGTACAGGAATATCCAGCCCTATTGCAATACCGGCCACAACAGGGGCAAGTACGGCAATTAAAGCAACGTTACTCATAAGTTCTGTCATAAAGAGCATTAGCGTAATCAATAGAATAGCGGTGAATAAAATACTCACATGGCTATTACCGATTGCTGCTGAAACCATATCTACAATACCACTTACGGACATGCCCTTTGCTAATGCCAAGCCTCCTCCAAAAAGGATGAGAATACCCCAAGCTAATTTTTGGGTGTCTTTCCATTCAATGATAAAATCACCCTTCTTTAAATTATAAGGTATCGCAAACATTGCAATGGCTGCCATAATACTGATCATGGTATCGTTTAATTTCAGTGCAGGGAATATGCCGTTTATGACGGTTCTAAAAATCCATAGAAAAACGGTAACACCAAAAATACAGAGTACCATTTTCTCTTTTCCGCTCATAGGTCCCAACTTCTTCAACTCATTGTTGATGACATCTTTTGAGGCAGAGAATACCAAGTCACGGTTAGGATACATCCACTTGACTAAAACCAAATAACTGATCCAAATCATCAAGGCCGAAAAAGGAACTCCAATAACCATCCACTTTAGAAAAGAGATTTCAATATTATATTCGTTTTCCAAAAGACCAATCATAACAGAATTGGGGGGTGTGCCAATAACTGTGGCAACGCCTCCGGCATTAGCAGAAAAAGCTATGCCCAACATTACGGAAAGGGCAAAATTCTTATCGCTTTTTGTAAAACCATCTGCATCATTCACCAAAAGATTAATAACAGACATTGCAATAGGTAACATTACCACCGTTGTGGCAGTGTTACTAATCCACATACTTAAGGATGCCGTAGCAATCATAAAACCTAGTACTACCTTATTGGGCGTTGTACCGGTAATTTTTATAATATTGAGTGCAATTCGCTTATGAAGATTCACTTTCTCAAGTGCCAAAGCCAATACGAAACCACCAAAGAATAAGAAAATTATAGGGCTACCATAATTTGCTCCCACATCACCAATATCCATTATTTTAAGAAATGGAAAAAGGAGTAGGGGTAATAGAGCAGTTACTGAAATTGAGACAGCTTCGGTTATCCACCAAATGACCATCCAAACGGCAACGGCAATTACAGCATCTCCTTTCTCGGAGACTAAATCAAAAGGCAAAAAACGAATAACGAAAAAAAGAATAGGTCCTAGAAAGAGTCCTGCTTTTCTGCTGAAGTCCATAGTTTTTAATTGGTGCTCCTAAGCTATGTTTTTTCTTTTGTTTTTGAAAATTAATATACAATGGTGTCTGAAGCAATTGGAGGAAGTTGATAGTTCCCAAAGTCAATACTAATTTTTGGGTTGTTTAGTTTTACGTTCTGCGGAGTTGCTTCGGTACCATGTAAATAAAGTTGCCGTAATTTTTTGAACTTATTTAAAGCTTCTAAATGTTCTGTTTTTAGGGAGGTGCTTGTTAAGTTGATGGATTTTAAATGTTCTAGTGAAGTCAGAAGAGACAAGTTTTTTCCGGTGATAGCTGTATGGTCTAACAATAGTATGGTTAGGTTTGGAAGTTTAGCCAGTTTTGAAAAAATTCCATCAGTAATTTTAGTTTGGCCCAGGTCTATTCTAGAAATTTGTTCTTTGATAGGGAGTAGCACCTCAAAATCGGCATCAGTGAAAGTCGGTTTGTTGATGCAAGAAGCACTTAGGAAATTAGAGGATTTACTAATTTGATCAATATGAATTCCAGTAGCCTCTATAACTTTGATTTGCTCTTCAGATGCGGCGACTATTTCTATATTCGGGTGGTCAAAATCTTCTTTTTTAGGGAAGAAAGAAATAAAGAGTGATTTTTCAAGACCAGATTCGGCTATGGTTTTTTCAAAGGAACTGCCAGCATCAATCCACGCACGGACCAATTCTACTTCTTCTTTAGATGGCTGAGTTTTACCTTCAGGAGGCATATGGTCGTCATTATCCATAGGAAGTATGAGCCTTGTAAATAGTTCGCTTTCCGAAGACTTTGAGGTTTCAATTACCGATCCATTTTCACCTCCGTTTAGAATACCTTCCTCCGAGTTTAGCAGAAGTTCGCCCTTAGCTTTTTTTGGATTATGGCAACTCACGCATTTGTTGTTCAATATAGGTTTGATAACATCTTCGTAGAGTAGGGCATCTTGCCAGTTTGCTTCGTTTAGGCTAATTTCTTTCTCTTCAAAAGTCTCAAAGCCTAAAGCCGATTTTATAGAATTGGGTAAAGGTTCAATTAAATACTCTTCGCCATGAGTGATGTTTCCACCTTGATGGCCGGTAAAGGAAATCAATATAAAAAGGAAAATGCCCCAACCGATTACAGGGAGCTTCGATAGAAAATCAAAAGCTTGAATCGCTTTCAACTTAGCATACATCAAAAAAGAAAAAAGAGCTGTCGCAATACCCGACCACAAATGCCATTTTACCGTGTCAAAAGCATATCCTTCACCTAAATATTGTAAATAACCTGTAATACAGGCAAGAGTTGCAGTAATACCCGCCCATAAGAAGATGATAGAAATTACAGAGTTGTTTTCTTTTCTCTTTCGATCGTACCATTGCAAAAGGAGACCTATCATTATAAAGCCTATCGGCAAATGCACAATGAGAGGGTGTAACCTGCCAAGAAGTTGTTTCAGAACGTCCATGCTAAAAGTTTAATCTATGTTGAAACGTTCTTTTAATAGCTTCATCATATAGATGTTCGCTTTCCATTGGTCGGCTACGGGCAGTTGGGAATAGGGTAACGTTGGCATATAGTCTGCAGGGCCAAATTCGGTAGTAATCGTAAAAATGTCATTGGTCTCCCATTGTTTACGGATGACTTTTTCCCAAATGTTCATATGGCGTTCTACTGCTTCTTTCCATTCAGGAGCCTCGGGGTCGTTTACTTGTGGACCTTCAGCATGACCTATACGCGCATGAATGTGATGCGAACGGTTAACGATTTCTTCTAAATGCGAATCTTGATTCTGAAGAAGCGATTCGTGAACTACCATCCAGTGACTAATATCCAATGTCAGTTTTAACTCGGGAATAGCAGCGAGATATTTTTTGGTGTCAGGAAGATTGAAACTAAAGCGCCCGCGGTGAGTTTCGTGATAGATAGGAACGTTGTTTTCCTTGGCTATTTTATTGGCGGCGTCTATAAAGGTTTTGTTCTCTTCAAACGAGAAAAAATCATAGCCTGTATGACAATTGATGTACGTTGGGTTCCAGGATGCCAGAATCTTAAAATGCGCTATATATTGTTTTAGACTTTCTTCAAAAGATACAGTTCTATTGGTTCCGTTTAGGAAGCCAACTTTTAAATCGTGTTTTTTTAAAGCTAATTTTAACTCGCTCTGGCTTTTTTGGTCTCTGGGAAGCCAGATTTCTATGCCGTCATAACCCGCGGCTTTTGTTTTTTCGCAAAAAGCATCATAAGAAATTTGTCTGCCCCAATCGGTTTGAAAGAATTGTAATTTTTTTTCTTGAGAGAATCCTAAGAATGAAGAAAAGAGTATTATTAAAGTAACGGGTATTTTCATGGATGGTTTGTTTGGTATTCTTTATAGTTCGATTAATTCTGAGATGGTTCTTAGGATAAAATTTCTTTGATGATATTACCTTCTACATCAGTTAGTCTAAATGGTCTTCCCTGAAATTCATAAGTGTATTCTTCATGGTCAAAACCGAGTAAGTGTAAAATGGTAGCATGAACATCGTGAACGGAAACACGGCCTTCCACCCCAGAAAAACCAATATCGTCGGTTTGGCCATGTGAAGCCCCTTTTTTAATTCCTCCACCGGCCATCCACATAGTAAAGGCGTCACCATGATGATCGCGCCCTTTGTATGGCATTTTTTTGTTTCCTCTATTTTCTTGCATAGGTGTCCTGCCAAATTCACCTCCCCATACAATTAATGTGTCATCTAAAAGTCCACGTTGTTTTAAATCCATTATTAAAGCAGTTATGGGCCGATCTATTTGGGTGCATTTGTTTCTGAGACCTTTATCTATAGATCCCGAACGAACCACACCATGACTATCCCAACCCCAATCAAACAATTGAACGAAGCGAACACCGTCCTCTACCAGTTTTCTGGCAAGCAGACAATTGTTGGCAAA
This sequence comes from Zobellia barbeyronii, assembly GCF_018603515.1. Lineage (GTDB taxonomy): Bacteria > Bacteroidota > Bacteroidia > Flavobacteriales > Flavobacteriaceae > Zobellia > Zobellia barbeyronii. Next base: position 22,000 of record NZ_JACATN010000001.1, on the reverse strand, counting down.
CGATTCTTTACCAGGCTCAACACCGTACATTTCTTTAATATGTTCTGGCTCGTTATTGATATTCATTACCTCGGGAACCGCTATTTGCATACGGTAAGCCATTTCGTATTGGTTAATCCGAGCCAATATTTCTGGGTCGGCATACTTGGCGTATTCCTCTTTATTAATTTTGGTGATAGCATCAATAGTACTTTTCTTTAAATCTCTAGAAACTCCATCTGGGTCTTCAAGATAAAGCACGGGGTCGCCTTTAGAGCGGCATTGCACGCCTTGGTATACGGAGGGTAAAAATCCACTTCCCCAGACACTTTTTCCAGCATCCGGAGTGTTTCCGCCAGAGGTTAATACAACAAAACCGGGTAAGTTCTGATTTTCAGAACCCAAGCCGTATGTGGCCCATGCACCAATACTGGGACGTCCCAAACGAGCGCTACCCGTATGCATGAAAAGTTGAGCAGGACCATGGTTGAATTGATCGGTATGTACTGCCTTTAGAAAAGCCACGTCATCTACTACCTTTTTAAAATGGGGCATAAAATCAGAAACCCAATTACCAGATTCTCCTTCTTGTTTAAATTCAGCCTGTGGGCCCATTAACTTAGGGGTCCCTTTTATAAAAGCGAATTTTTTGCCTGCTAATAAAGATTCAGGACAATCTTGACCATCTAACTTATGAAGTTTGGGTTTGTAGTCGAACATTTCAAGTTGAGAAGGTGCTCCCGCCATGTGCAAGTAAATAACCGATTTAACTTTTGGCCCGTAATGAGGTGCCAAAGTCGCCAATGGGTTAAGGTCTCGCTCAGAAAAGGTAGATGCTGATTTTTGGCTCTGCTTCGTTAGCGGGTCACATCCCATGAAAATGGAACTTAAAGCTAGTCCGCCCAGCCCTTGAGCACAACTTTTTATGAAGTGCCTTCTGGTCTTTTCTTGTGCTTCTCTAGCCAAGTGTTCTTGAACGAGTCTTTCGATTTGGTCTTTCACGGCTTATACTTTCGTTAAAAATTCATCTAAGTTCATAATAGCATTCGCAACAATGGTGAGCGCACTAAGTTCTGCGGTAGGCTTCTCTTCAAATTGAAGAAACAGTTTTGAAGCTTCCGTGTTTTTGCTGAATTCTGTCAGTGAGGTATCGTACAAAGTTTTTAAGGCTTGCAGCCTATTGGGGCTTATTTCCTTAAACGTTGCTTTTTTGTAGCTCTGAGAAATGCTCTTATCAATATCATCTGGTTGGTAATTGTTTTTTGCCAAATGATATGCGGTTTCCAGATAAACAGGGTCGTTCAAAGTAACCAATGCTTGTAATGGCGTATTGGTCACTGTTCTTCTAATGGTAGCGACTTCCCGGCTTCCCGCATCAAATGTCAGGAAGGAAGGGTATGGGCTGGTACGCTTTAAAAAGGTATATATACCCCTGCGGTAGCGGTCTTCGCCTTTACTTTCAATCCATTGGGCATCACTATACACCGTTTGCCAAACACCATCCGGTTGAGGTGGCATTACCCCTGGGCCGTTCATTTTGCTACTTAATAAGTTAGACACAGCCAAAGCTTGGTCCCTGATCTGTTCTGCACCCAAACGTATTCTTGGTCCATGAGCGTAAAGTTCGTTTTCTGGGTCTATCTCATACATTTCGGGAGTGCTCTCTGAGCTTTGTTGGTATGTACCGGACATCACAATTTCTTTAATCAGTTTTTTTACGCTCCAGTTGTGCTCGTTCATAAACCGTAATGAAAGCCAATCTAGCATTGCAGGGTGCGAGGGCGCATCTGATTGTGAGCCAATATCTTCTACCGTAGACACAAGGCCCCTTCCATAGATTTGGTGCCATACTCTATTTACTAGCGTACGTGCTGTTAAAGGGTTTTTCTTATCTACAATCCATTCGGCCAAGCCTAAGCGGTTTGCTGGCCAATCTGTATTCCACGCATTTAGGCTTTCAGGAGTACCCGCTTCTACAGTATCGGTCTTGGACATCCAGCTACCGCGATCAAAAACTTGGGTTGTGCGTTTCATATGGTCTGGATTCTCAACCATAATGGGTACAGTTGGGGTATTCCAATTTAGAGCGTCCATAAGATTGGAATTAATAACATTCCATCCTGGTTGGTCTTTTCCTTGTAAATCGGGAATGAATGAAACCCAGTACAGATTCATAAGGTTGGCTTGCTTTTTGGAATTCGTATTATGGGCTTCTATATAAATATCATTCTGACGGTCTATTTTTTTAATTGGAAAGCGAGCTGTAGTATTCTGTTTTTCTTTATTGATGGTAAACTCACCTAAAACCGTTCCTTTGGAATCCTTTTCGCGGATAATAATTTTTGTTCCATTATAGTGAGAGCGATAGTTGAGGTACACATAACTGGCATTATTGGTATACCCATTTTCTATAATGCAATTTCCCTTATCCCATAAAACCACCGATGCATGGTCATCATAGGATCCATTTTTTATTTCCTTGAAAAAATGTGATTTATAGACGGGTTCCGTGAATTGTAAAAAGTTCTTGTAGGTTGCAGCGGATTGTTCGTCTCCGTATTTTTTAGCCCAATTAATTACTTTGTAAACCTTTTCCTGTTGTTCGGGCGTATAAAATTTAAGTACTGGAGATTCGCCAGGCGTATCCTCATCTCGTGAATTGTTGAAAAATGCCATTAACTTATAATATTCTTCATGTTTAAAAGGGTCATAAGGATGACTATGGCATTGTACACAACCAATAGTGGTACTCTGCCAAACTTCAAAAGTGGTGTTCAAACGATCTATGACGGTAGCCACCCGATATTCCTCATCATCGGTACCGCCTTCGTCATTGTTCATTGTATTTCTGTGGAAAGCTGTGGCTATGAGTTGATCAGGAGAAGGTTCAGGTAACAGGTCACCCGCTAATTGTTCAATGGTAAATTGGTCATAGGGAAGGTCTCGGTTAAAAGCATCAATTACCCAATCACGGTATCGCCAGATAGTTCGGGCCAAATCTTTTTCATAACCTTTGGAATCTGCATAGCGAGCTAGGTCTAACCACCAAGTGGCCCATTTTTCTCCGTAGGTCTGTTGATTTAATAAGGTGTCTACCAAACCTTCATAAGATAATTCACCGGATTCAAAACGGTTAAGTAATTCTTGGCTGGGAGGTAATCCCACAATGTCTAATGCTAATCTTCTTGCGATTATATTTTTTTCGGCGGAAGGATTAGGTTGTAATTTTTTCTCGTCTAACCGGGCAAGGATAAAGTGGTCAATTTCATTTTTTACAAATCCCGAAGCATCTTCCGAAACAAAACTTGCCTCTACATTTATTTTAGGAACCTCTACTTTTTCAGGAAGTGAATACGCCCAATGTTGGCCCCAATGAGCACCTTCATCTATCCAACGGGTCAATAGGTCTATCTCTTCATCCGTAAGTTTGGGTTTTTCATAAGGCATGCGAAGTTCAGGGTCTTCTTCGTGCAGTCTTTTTATCATTTCACTGCCAGATGCATCACCTGGAATGATAGCGGCTATACCTGATTCTGTTTTAGCAAAAGCTTCACTTTCAAACAAAAGACTGAAACCACCACTCTTTTTTACACCGCCATGGCAGGTAATACATTTGTTGTTGAGAATAGGTTTAATCTGCGTGCTAAAATCCACCGGAGGTGAAGATTGACAAGCACTCAGTACAACTACACTTATTGCCATGAAAAGATACCAGAAGTAATTACGAGACGTATTTTTTTTCATAACGGTGTATACTGTTCAGCTCAAATTAGTCTTCAATATAGAAAACTTTGAAAATTAAGGACTTAAAAATCTACGCAACGTGTGCAACCAATGTAACAATTAGTTATAGGCTATTGAGAAAGAAAACCCCTAAGGCATGCAGCAAACTGTTATCAGTTAGCTATTGAAAGTAGATTTGTGGTATTAATAATTAGCTACGCTTATTAAGGTAGATAATTTTATTGAAAAGAAGATAATTTACTGCAAAACAAGGCAGTAGGTAGGTTAAACTGTGAAAGTGGAATTAGTCTTTTAAAGACAAAGGAATTACCAGAAAGATAAGAGGTATATAAATTGAAAAAGCCAATCCATTTTTTAATGGATTGGCTTTTTATATAAAAGGTATGGAATGTTTTACGGTTTCAGGATAACATTTTTATTATCTCCTTCAACTTTAACCGAGACCAATCCATGCTTACTAAGTGCTTTCATGGATTTATCCCATTTTTTGCCACTAAGTCCAGCTTGTGTTTTAAGGTCTGCAAGTTCCATAGAACCAGTTGGTTTCAATAATTCTACAATTGATTTTTCCTCATCCGTAAGTTCAATCGCTTTTTTCTCCGGTCTCATTTGCGGGAAGAACAATACTTCTTGTATAGATGAATTGTTGGTCATTAACATTACTAAACGGTCAATACCGATACCAATACCTGATGTTGGAGGCATACCGTATTCTAATGCGCGCAAGAAATCTTGGTCAATGAACATAGCTTCGTCATCACCTTTTTCAGAAAGTTTTAATTGCTCTTCAAAACGTTCACGTTGTTCAATAGGGTCGTTAAGCTCAGAATACGCATTTGCCAATTCCTTACCATTTACCATAAGTTCAAAACGTTCGGTAAGAGCAGGATTATCTCTGTGCTCTTTTGTTAAAGGGCTCATTTCTTTAGGATAGTCTGTAATGAATGTAGGCTGTATATAATGATGCTCACATTTTTCACCAAAGATTTCATCTATCAACTTACCAATACCCATGGTAGCATCAACTTCAATACCAAGACCTTTTGCCGTTTCTCTAAGTTCGTCTTCTGGCATACCAGCAACGTCTTTACCCGTATGAATTTTTATAGCTTCTAAAATTGGCACTCTAGCGTAAGGCGCCTTAAACTCAATCTCATTTTTGCCTACTGTAACTTTAGAAGTTCCGTTAGCATCAAGAGCTACTTTTTCCAATAGCTTCTCGGTGGTATCCATCATCCAATTGTAATCCTTGTAGGCAACATAAAGTTCCATTACGGTAAACTCGGGGTTGTGGGTACGGTCCATTCCCTCATTGCGGAAATCCTTGGAAAACTCATAAACACCATCAAATCCACCAACTATCAATCTTTTTAGATAAAGCTCGTTTGCAATACGCAAATACAAAGGCATGTTCAATGCATTGTGATGCGTTAAAAAAGGTCTTGCAGCAGCACCACCTGGGATAGGCTGAAGGATTGGAGTCTCTACTTCTAAGTATCCAGCTTCGTTATAAAACTCACGAATACTGTTCGTAATTTTAGTACGTTTAATAAAGGTCTCTTTAACCTTAGGGTTGACCACTAAATCTACATACCGCTGACGGTATCTCATTTCAGGGTCATTGAATTCATCAAAAACCTTGCCTTCAGAATCCTTTTTAGGTAAAGGTAGCGGGCGCAACGATTTGCTTAAAAGCGAAAAGTTTTTGACCATCACGGTTTTTTCACCCACCTGAGTAGTGAAAAGCTCACCCTCAATACCAATGATATCACCCATATCTAATAATTTTTTATAAACGTCATTGTAAAGACCTTTGTCTTCTCCGGTACAAATTTCGTCACGGTTAAAGTATACTTGGATGCGACCTTCACTATCTTGCAACTCGGCAAAAGAAGCCTTGCCCTGAATTCTTCTAGACATCAATCTACCTGAAATAACCACCTTCTTGCCTTCCTTATAATCGGATTTAATGCCCTTGGAATTTGCATCCACAGGGTATAAAGCAGCGGGGTATGGGTTGATGCCCAATTCGCGCAATTTGGTCAATTTTTCTCTTCTAATAATTTCTTGTTCCGACAGTTGCATTTTTTACTATTTAAGGCTGCAAATATAAGCTATCGGAAGTTTACTATATGCATCTAATAATATGAAATTATAAGCTTGGCATTCTGTTTGTATGATTGTGATAAATGATAAGGATGAAATGGCGGGTAGTCAACTATTAATTTTTAGTTGAAATTTGTAACAAGTTCATTGTTATTACGTCATATAAGTACATCATCAATCAATAAAATCAAATCAAAATGAGTTTTTTACGTGTATTATTAGCTATTTTCTTTCCTCCGCTTGCGGTTATCGGAAAAGGTTGTGGATCTTTTCTAATTGTTCTACTTTTGACTTTCTGCGGCTGGGTACCTGGTGTCATTGCTGCATTGGTCATATTGAACAACCCCAATTAAAATAATATTCTATGAAGTTATTTAGAATCTTGGCAGTGGTGTTTATCACTGTACTTTTTGTAGCCTGCAATTTTACCGAAGAAATTCATTTTAAAGCAGATGGAACGGGAAAAATGAATATTGGCTTTGATGGAGGTGAGTTGTTACAAATGTTACCATCTTCGGATTCTACTCAACTGGAAGAAGTTATTGATTCTACCATTGTTTTTAAAGATATGTTACTAGAGAAAAAAGATAGTATTTCTCAATTATCTCCAGGGCAACAAGCAGAGCTTAAAAAGCTAGAACCCTTTAGTCTTCATATGATGGTAGATGCAGAAAAGGGTATCATGAATTTTGAAATGTTTACGGACTTTAAGGACGTATCAGAAGTTAACGATGCTTTTAATACTTTCCAAAGTGCTAGTTCCGTTGGCTCTGTGGCAGGAGGTAAATCTATGCCAAAGAATCCATCTAATGAAGCAACTGAAGTCAGCTATAGTTTTAAAAAGAACAAATTTAAGCGCTCTGCAGCTATTGTAAACCAAGAAATGTTTCAGCAAAGTTTAGACAGCCTTACGAGTGCAGAAATGTTTCTTTCATCTTCTACCTATACCTTTAAATATCATTTCCCAAAGAGAGTGAAGTCTACAAATATTGAAGAGGCAACCTTTTCTATGGACGGGAAGACCATGATCTATGAGGTTAATTTCTTAGATATGATAAAGGATCCAGAGTCCATTTTGATAGAGGTAGAGTTAGAAAAATAGGCCATTACCTTTTCTTATCTTTGTATCATGAACAAGAAGGTATATTTACAAGATTTAGGGTTGAAAGACTATAAGGAAACTTGGGACTACCAAGAGCAGCTTTTCAAACAAACGGTAGATGTAAAGATTAAAAACCGTCGGGGAGCAACTAATGAGCCTACTCCTAATCACTTTCTGTTTGTAGAACACCCACATGTATATACTTTAGGTAAGAGTGGTGATTTTGCAAACCTTTTGATAAGCGAAGAAGAACTTGCTGCTAAAAACGCCAAATTTTATAAGATAAATAGAGGAGGTGATATTACGTATCATGGTCCTGGTCAAATAGTGGGCTATCCTATTTTAGATCTTGATAATTTCTTTACCGATATTCATAAATACCTTAGATTTTTAGAAGAAATGGTCATTCTTACTTTAGCCGAATACGGATTAAAGGCAGAACGCTCCGAAGGTGAAACAGGCGTTTGGTTAGATGTAGGTACGCCATTTGCTAGAAAGATATGTGCTATGGGGGTACGTGCCAGCCGTTGGGTAACTATGCATGGTTTTGCCTTGAACGTAAATGCAGATTTAGGTTATTTTGATTTAATGATTCCCTGTGGGATAAAAGGTAAGGCCGTAACTTCTTTAAATGTAGAACTAGGAAAACAAGAAGTAAATCTAGCTGAAGTGAAGGAGAAATTGCAAAAACATTTTGAAGTTCTCTTTGAAGCTGAATTGATAAAACAAAAAACCGAGGTTTGAGCCTCGGTTTTTTGTATAAATATATTTTAGTTGATTTTGTATCCTTCAAACCAACTTCCATTGCCATCTATGCGAACATCAGAGCCAGAGGAATAATTGCGTAGAAATATAAATACCTCTTGACCTTCAGTTAAACGATAAATACCACTTACATTTATCTTTATATCATCCCCATCAACATTCTGTGTATACCTTGCATTTCTGTCTATATTAAATTGTAGCCTAAAAAAGGCATCAGTTACGGCATTTGCTTGTCGAATGTAGGCCTGCAGGAAATAATAGCCAGTTTCTTGCACAACATAACGTTTTGTAGAGGTATTAAAACCATTTGCAGAGTCAAAATCTACAACATCCCATATATCGGTTTCTATGGTAGTGCCACCATCCAAGTCTTTTACGGCAAAACCGTTACCTCTAACTTTGAAAAATGTGGGGCTAAATTCTGCATCTTGACCATCAACACCGTTCCGACCATCAATACCATCTTGTCCGTTAGTGCCATCTTGACCATCAACACCATTTTGTCCGGCCATGCCTGGCTCTCCTTGTTCGCCCTGCGTACCTGCGGGTCCAATAGGCCCTGTTGCTCCCATGGAGCCTTCTGGTCCTTCTTTTGTGCATGATGCTAGAACCAACACTAATAAAAGAATCATGCTTCCGAAATATTTAAACGTAGTTTTCATAATGCTTGTGATTTATGTATTTGGTATTTTATGTTGTAGACTATACCAAGGTTAACATCTGGCATAAAAAAACCGAGGTATAAGCCTCGGTTTTCCACTTTTTTGCCATTCTCTCATTATTCTGTAAACACGTAGTCTACATTTACAAAGTACTCGTACAATAGATTATTTTGATCTGCATCCCACATTTGAAACCTTACTTGGTCAACAGTGTGAGGGTTTATAGTCTCGGCGATGCTGACAGTGAAATAGCCACTACCGTTCCCTTCTCCCACAGGATGGACAATCGATCCATTCGCTGAGTAGCCAGGGGTAAGACTTCCGTTGGTAAACGGTCTGCCGAAGATTCTAACCCCACCAGGCTCATTTGTCTTGTAATGAAAATTAAAATTTACCCTTTCCCCTTCCACTAATACTGTATTTGTTTCTGGTTCGAAATTATCAAGTACGACTCTGTGAGCTATGTACTTATAGTCTACATCCACAAAATATTCATATAACAAAGTAGTTTGCTCAGCATTGTACATTCTGAACCGGATTTGATCCACATGATATCCATCATCCGTTAGGGTGAAATATCCGCTACCAGTGCCATCACCAGTGGAGAGAATTTCAGATCCGTGGGCTCCATAGCCTGGTGTTGGGCTACCGTCTGTTATAGGTCTTCCGAATATTCGAACACCGGTAGGCTCATTTGTTCTGTAGCTATAGGTAAATTCTACCCTTTCATCAAGATATAAAGTTGCCCCTGAACTAGGGTTTGTAGTTTCCATAACAACTGAATGGCCAATGAACTCATAATCCACATCTACATAGAACTCGTGCAAAAGATTGCTCTGATCGGCATCCCACATTTGAAATCGTATTTGGTCTACATGTTGGGGATTGTCCTGTATGGTGAAATACCCATTAGATGTACCTTCTCCGCTAGCGTGTATGGGTGACCCATGTGCTGCGTAGCCGGGAGTTGGACTACCGCTTGTAAACGGTCTGCCAAATATTCTAGCTCCAGTAGGTGAGCTTGTTATATAGTTAAAGGTAAACCCGACTTTCTCTTCTAAAAATAGGGTGGAGGGTGAGGTTGGACTAAGAGAGACGAGTTCCACATTCTCTTCTAACTCGCAATATAGGTCGAACTCTGCCCTTTCAGATAGCACTTCTTCAGGAGCGATAATCCTTAGTTGTTGCCAGTAGCCCTCATAGGATTCTCCGCTTCCACCAAGAGTCCATGATGTAGTTACCTTTTTGGTCCCTGCTTCTTCAAATGTAATAGAGTTTTCCGCAGCAGTTGCGCCATCGCTTCTTAACCATGTATATGTTATAGTTGTTGGACCATCAACATCGATTTCTGCTTCAAAATCAAATTTTTTGAAACAAGGTCCGGTAAAACTATTTTCTCCTACAACAGCGGTATTAGTGGTGATTGTTACAGCTTCTTCTTCTTCTTCTTCTTCTTCTTCTTCACAGTGTAAATTAAACTCGGCTTTATTAGAAAGAATTTCCTCTGGGCTAATGACTTTTAGTTGTTGCCAGTAGCCCTCATAAGATTCTCCGTTTGCACCAAGAGTCCATGATGTAGTTACCTTTTTGGTTCCTGCTTCTTCAAACGTAATAGAGTTTTCCGGAGCGGTTGCCCCATCGCTTCTTAACCATGTATAGCTTATAGTCGTTGGTCCATCGGCATCTATTTCTGCTTCAAAATCAAATTTTTTGGAGCAGGGTCCGGTAAAGTCAGAGACCGCTCCAAGCCTCACTGCAGTAACTTTTGAAGTTTCTTCCGCAGTATCGTCGTCTGTACATCCTGTCATTGAAAATACAACTGCTAATAAATAGATAATAGATTTTACATTTTTCATAATTGTGGTTTTAAAAGAATATGCTTTAGTGTTAAAATTTTAGAGAGATATGCAGTTCAGTTATTAAGGACTACAATATCTTGTGGATACATTTATATATAGGTGTAATGGCGTTCAATTAGAGTTCTGTATCTGAGATGAGTTTTGGGGGTTACTCGTATATCTAAGCATACTTTAAGTGAGTAGCTTAAAAAGAACAAACAGAGATGCCGTAAAGGCTAGGATTAATACTCTTTTTATGAATTCTAATTTTTCGTAGGTGTTCATATTTTTCATTTTTATGGTTCTCCTATTTATGTTCAAAAAAATATAAAGGTTAACATGGGTTATCTTTTTTATTCATTTTTTGCAACCAAGAGGGATATGAGAGATGTAATGGCGAGTTCTATTCACCTTAAATAATTCATCGTTTAGGGAAGCGAGCAGACAAAAAATGTTAAATTAGATGTCATCACTGTTAACCTTCTCATTACATATTCATTAAATGGAAAATATACAGGCAGAAATAACGCTTGAAGATTTACGAAAGGGCTCAGATCACTTGCTTAAGCAGGTATATGAATCTAATCGCCTAAAGTTTTTAAACTTTGCTAGGCGCTATAACCTTTCGGAAGAAGAAAACATAGATATATATCAGGATGCTTACGTTATTTTTTATAATAATGTCATGAGCGGAAAGTTAGAGAGCTTATCTAGTAGTATTTCTACATATCTGTTTTCCATTGGTAAATATTTAATCTTTGATAAGATGCGGAAAAACAAAAAGGTGGTAACTGGTGATTATGATTTATCTAGGGTAGAGGATACCGATGAAAAAGTGAATACTTTTGACATGGAAAGTCAAAGCCTAACTACGGAGCAGGTATTATTAAAAACCCACTTTGGTTCCTTAGGCGATAAATGTCAAGAATTATTGACACTGTTTTATTATCGGGGTTTTACCATTCAAGAAATAATGGAAGCTAAAAACTACAACAGTGAGAATGTGGTTAAATCTGCCAAATCGCGTTGTTTGAAAACCCTAAAAGAAAAAATCCAGACAAATACCTACTCATGATGGACAAAGAACTTCTATTATATAATTACTTTTCTAACCAATTAACGGTTCAGGAAGAACAGCAGTTCAATGAACTGATGAAAACCGATATGGACTTTAAGAAGCAATTCGATTTTGAGAATAATCTTAAACAGGTTATCCGTGACAAGGAATCTGATAATTTAAAAGCCAAACTAATTGGTTTTGAAAAAGAGATAAATGATGTTCCTGTTAAAACAATACCACGAACAAATTACCGAAAATGGGCTATGGCAGCATCCGTAGCTTTATTAATAGGTTTAGGTTGGTTGGGATACAACAATTTCTCGGGCACTGATTACAATGCTCTTTACAATGATAATTTTCAGGATTATCCCAACACAGTTTATGCTATTACTAGAGGTGCTGAAACTGATAGTTCTTTCGAGCGTGCGGCTTATGTAGCTTATGAAACTAATGATAATACAAAAGCTATTGAGCTTTTTACGGAATTAAAAGAGACTTATGATTCGGAAAATGTCAGTTTCTATTTGGCCCAGTCTTATTTAAAAAATAATCAATTAGGGGAGGCCATCTCACTTTTCAATGAAGTTGTTGAAGAAAGGGGCGAATTTGCTCCGCAGGCATTATGGTACCTTTCTCTTTCATATATAAAGGATAAGCAAAAACAGAATGCAATAGAATCTCTAAAATTATTAATTGCAGATGCCAGGTATAAAAAAACTGAAGCAGAGTCACTTTTAGATGAACTAGAATAAAAACTAAAGGTTCTACTTTTTTCTTTTAAAGAGAAAGTAAAGAACTACTAACAGCAAAACACTAAGAGGCATCCATACCCAAAAAGGCAAGAAGCCTTGCTGGTTTTCTAACGGTGCATTATCACCAATAACAATTAGGGCACTCCAATACGCAGGAGCTATAGCACTCTCACGATATTTATTTATGTAATATACCTTTGCTTTCTGCATGGCTGCAGATTTTGTGTCACCCTTACTAAGTGCTGTGTAAAAAGAAGTCATTAATTCCTTGCTACTTTTGTCATAGGTAGACCATAGTGAGGATACAACACTCTTTGCTCCGGAATGAAAAAAGCCTCTTGCCAAGCTCATGGCGCCTTCTCCTTTTTTAAGCTCTCCAATAGAGGTGTTACAGGCGCTTAAAACAACCATTTCTGCTTGGTTTCTAGTGGCGTAAATTTCATTAAGGAACATTTTATCATCACTAAAAGCAATCCACGGGTCTTCATTTTCTCCTATATCGGCATGGGTAGATAGATGCACAATTCTATAATCTTTAAAATTAGCTGTAAAATCAGATTTTGTGGCTTCACCTTTCAGTGCTATGTTTCCTGGGAAAATCTTATTAACCTCTTCTATTTCCGCGCCACTAAAGATGAGGCTCGGTAGCCCCAAGCTTTTAAACTGAATAGGAGCTACTGCATAAAGTTCTTTTTGGGGAGCTCCTAAAATATGTGTTTTGGCATCAAGATAAGACATGGAGTACGCATATCTAATTTCTGTATCTTCAATAAAGTATTTGGCTGGGGCATTCTCAACAACAAAAGCTTCAAAAGGAATTTGTTGTAAAATATAATCAGGTATGATGGTAAGTTTTTTACCTTTTATATCATTGTAAACCTGTTCTGGAACTAATTGTTTAAAGATGTTATGAGAAAGCTTATTATACTCAGAAACCTTAGTGCGATTCATTGTCAGGTCAGTAAGACTTCCGTATAGCTCTAAAATATTTTGGTTTAAATTTTTGACATTTTTCAATTTGAAAAACTGGACATTATTTTTCGTGCTTAAAAGACCGTAGCCTTGCTTATCATTAAGAATGTATTGTAGAACTACTTCATCTTCTGCGGTATAGTTTTTCTTGAAATTGTCATAAGTCAGAATAGCGACGTTACTTTTCAGTTTGGCATATTCAGGGAAATTAACGTTTAAAGTATCTGTAAATTCATAATAAGATTTTTTATCAGAATGCACTTTATTTCTTAATTTTTTAAGCGCATTTTCAGGTAGGTCAGGATTGGTATGCAACTCGTTTTCAGATAAAAGTATAGCCTGTTTAAGGTTAAATTCGCGTTGAGCAATGGAATCAGGAAGCTTAGTAATAGTCTTGGCTTGTTCATTTGAAACATCTTCAAGTAGGAGTAAAGCTTTATTACGCTCCATATAATAAAAGGCTTCTTCCGGTTTCTTTAGTAAGAAACAAGCCTCTACGGCCTTAGTATATAATGAGGCTCCTTTTTCCCTCCAAAATAGTTTTGATTGATATTCTGTGCTTTCAGATCGAATAACATCTACCAATTGATCGGCTAGTCTAAAAGTTTTTAGGGCCTGCTTTAAATAGTCTTTATCATTCTCAAATTCATAATATTTCAACCAACCGTTTGCTTTGGCTATAATATGACTCAATAAGAATATTTTTTCAGTTGAAAGCTCCAGGGTTTCTATGTTGGGAAGCGTATAGATTTTGATGTCTTCTCTATTATCGATTTTCAGAAAGATTGCTTTTTGGTAATTTTTTAAAGCTTTTTGAAAATTATTTTGGTCTAGATAAAGATCTCCCAAGTTTTCATATGGTAAGGAGTAGTCTTCGGCAATAGCTATTGACTTGTTTAAATGTTTTAAAGCCTCTTTGGTTTTTTTTAATTTAGTATAAGAGTAACCGATACTGTTGTTGATATTTGCTAAATCATTAAGTCTTAAACTTGCTGAGTCTTTCAAGACCTCTTTATGCTTTGCAATTGCTAAGTTGTATTCGCCAGTCTCAAGGAGTCTATTTCCTTCTAGATGGTCTATACGCCTTTTAAACTGTTGATGATTTTCTTTATTTAGTATGATGAGTGAGTCTGCTTTATTTAGGTTAGATTGTATCTCATTTGAAAATTCGCTAAACCCCATCTCGGCATATGTTTCCGCTTTTAATATTTGAGCATCAATTACTCTAAAAGAAGGACCCTCGTTAAGCGATATCATTTCAGAGAACCTATCTAAAGCTTTATAGAAATCACCAGTAGTTAAATAGAGATACCCAAGTTCAAGCCTTGCATTTTGTATCCATTCTATATCCGTTCCATTATCATTAATATATGTATAGGTTTTTATAGCATTGTAAATCTCACCTTTCAAATAGTAAAAAACACCTAGGTTGTAATAGGTATTGTCTAATGAACCTTTTTCTAAACCTTTTAAACCTGCCTTTATTTCTAATGCTCTCTTAGTGTAGGTGATTGCGTTTATGATATCACTTTTTTCGCCGTGGTTCCACCACTGTTCGTGGTACCATTTATTGCCTACATCGTGATAACAATTTGCTAGTTCTTTAGGGGACATACTATCTGTGTTAACAGAAAAAAATGAATCGATTTTTTTTTGAATGACCTCCTTACTTTCATCGGCGTTAATGATTTTAACCAACGTGTTCTGTTGAGCCATGCAGATATAACTGAAAAAGAAAATTAGAACACAGTTAAATTTAAGGTTTAGCATATAAGAAATCATTCGAGTTAAAACTATGCAGGTTTTGAAAAATAGATTATTAGGACGTCAATAATATTCTAAATATATAAAGAATTTTATGGTGAAATACTTATTTGCAAAAGTGGGAGTAAGCAGAAACAAAAAAGAGCCCATGTGTAACATGGGCTCTTTTTTGTTTTATGTTTATGATTCGTTAGTTCGTAGCTCTAGGAATCACCCTGCTCTCATCAATCTTACCATCAAGCTCAGGTGCTTCTATGGCTAAGTTGAAAATTAGATTCTTTAATTCTTCAGCAGGTACTCTACCTACCTGATTAATTACTAAGCCCGCAATTCCCGACATGGCTGCTGTAGCATATGAGGTACCCTGAAGGGTAACTCTATTTTTTAAAGAGGGATCGGAATTATCCAAAATAATTCTGTAATCATTAAACGCTAAAGCGATATCTATACTCCCTTTACTGCCGTAGTTAGAAAGCGGATGCAATCTAATAGGTAACGAACCTGGATTTATTGTGTCGTATTCATAACCGCCTACGGTAAGTATGTTGGTCTCCCTAAATGATGAAATAAAGTCTCCATTTGGTCCTTGATCAACATCTTTATTGTCATTACCTGCGGAAGTAATAACTAATGCGCCAGCCCTGTTAAGGTCCTCTATAGTCTGTGCAAAGATATTTTTTTGGTCACCTGGTGCAGGTTCTTCAAATATTTCACGTGGCATTTCCCCTCCGAAACTTGCATTGACAATACTAATGTTAGCACCGTTTTGGTTCAGTTGTTTAATATAAGATAGTGCACATAGAACATTCCAATAGGAACCTTTTCCGGCATCATCAAATACTTTTAATGGTAAAATTGAATAATTGAGGTTTTTGCTATCAAGTTCATCGGTAATAATTTTGGTTATGTATGTGCCATGTCCATTGCCGTCTGCAAAATATCGGTTGTTAGGTTCTTGAGTAAAGTTCCAACCAGATGTAGTTGGGTAACAACTTCCAAACCCGCCACTTGGGAAAAGGAATTTCTTAGGTTCATTTGTAAATAGATACCTGTAAAAATCAAGCCCAGTATCTATAACAGCAATATTTATTTTAGAATTACCTGCATTTGCTATGAGCGCTTCCTCTTCTCCATCAACACCTTGACCTTGACCTTGAACTGTATAAGGACCAACTGGTGAAAGTTCTATGTCAAAGGACCTTTCTCCGCGAGTTGTACCTCTTGGGCTTGTTCTTGAAAGTCGCTCTACAACACCTTCAATTTCTAGTTCTGGAATATTAGGGTCAAAAATCCACAGCTCAATATTAGTGTCACCGCAGTCACATTGCTTAAATTCAATAATTGGATATGTTTCTCTAATAGCCTTGCGTTCTTCAGGTGTAACTTGTGGTTGATACTTCACAATCACGTTATTTGGTGACATGAAAATGTTTTTTTTCTCACTGCTAATTCCTTCGTCTACTCTTATATCGTCATATGTAATACCTGAATTAGATGTGTCATCGTCGATATGCTGGCCATATGGTAACTTTGTGCAAGAAGACAGTATAATGGTCAGTAATAGCAGAAATGTAATTTTCGTTTTCATAATAGAGGGTATTAAGATTGATTATTGTTTTAAATTAATGTTCTAGCTTGGGTAAAGGTTAACAGATAATCTTACTCATTATAAGCGCTTAGCTCAGACCTGCTGATGAGGTTTCCATTGCTTTTGTAAGATTCTTGTTTTATCATGCCTACACCTTCCGCAAGCCAAAGTTTAGATTTCATTTCAATAGTAGCACCCATAGTTTTTGTGGTGTTATCTTCGGTAATTAAATAACAGTTAAACGTGCCTGCAGATGTTGTTACACTTTCTTTTTTCTCTACTTTCCTATTGGTTTGATCAACTGAGACATTCATATTAATGCCAGACATGCTCATAGATACTGTAACATTAGCATCGTTCAATTCTTGACCTTCACTTAGGTTATTGGGCAGTTCTATATCTGTTCCGGAAATATCCATTTCCAAACCCATTTCTGAGTATTGTTGCATCATTTGTGATGGAAAAAGCGATTGGTAGTCAATTTTGACCAACCCGTCTTCACAGCTAAAGGAATAGTTGGTTTCAAATATTTCTTTTCCTTTCTTGTCTGTAAGCTTCATGTCAAAAGTAGCTACGGAAGCAGAGCCTTCGGAACGAACATCAGATACGGTATAGTTTACGGTACCATCAGATTTGCCTTTCTTGTCGTAATTGGTATATTGAAAAGTACTTCCTTCCTTTAGAGGATAGAATTTACTGCAACTGTCTTGCCCAAAAGCAAAACCGATGAAGAGAAAAAATAATAACGTAGAGAGTAGAGGGTTTTTCATTGTGTCCATTTTAGATTTTTTATGCTTTAATAAATTCTACGCGTCGGTTTTGAGCCTTGCCATCTGCTGATGAATTATCGGCAATAGGTTCTGTTTCTCCTTTGCCGTTGGTAGATAATCTTTCTGATGATACATTATATATAGATACTAAAGCGTTTTTTACAGCTTCGGCTCTGTTTTGAGATAGTTTCATGTTTTTGGTATCATCACCATCAGCATCGGTATGGCCAACAATTTTTAACTGTATGGCATCGTCCTGTTGAAGTACTTGGTATATCTGACGGATAATTCCCATGGACTGTGGTTGAATATTGTCCGAGCCACTATCGAATAAAATACCGTTTGTAGATATTTTTCCGTCCGCTAGTAGTTGCCTCCGTAAATCAACCCCTCCTTTGGCAACTTTTATATTACCTATAAGTACAGACTCCTTTTCTGTGTCAGTACCTCGAAGCGTAAATTTTATGCCTTGCATCTGTACATTAGAAGGTAGTAGCCTTGGGACATCAATGAATTTGTTTTCGTTTATCCATAATCTAAAACGCTCTTTGTTCACTGCTACAGAAACATGGTGCTTTTGACTAACTACATTACGGATATCAGCACCTACTTCATTTCTAATCACCCGTTTTGATGAGATGCTGTTTTCAACCACAACACCACGTTCTATAAATTGACAAAAAGAATATTCTACAAGGCCTAGGTTGGCGCCTTTTTTAAAGGTGTTGTTATCACTCACGACTATACCCAAATAAGACTGAGAAGAGGTTTTATTATCCAATCCGGTTGCAACAACATCAAATTCTAAAGTGAATTCATCCGGTAAATTCGTGATATCAGGAATGTAAGCAGTTTTATATCCTGGTAGTATTTTTAGCCACTTATTAGGATGCTCTTCTAAGGTTACAAGTTCACCACTTCCATTAGAATTCCACCGAGACGGAAAATCCCCAATAAAATCATTAGAAAAGTCATCAACGAAAATTGGTGTGTCACCTGGCACAAAATCAAACTTACTATAGACCTTTATAGATTGTGGTATTGTTTCATTAGATGTTTGTGAGGTATTGGAACTATTTTGTTCATCCGTTTCAGGAAAATCATTTTCATCAGTAGTATCGTTCTGCTGGGCTGGTCTCTTTTTCTTCTTTTTCTCTTTTCCTGGTTCTAAAATACTATCTAGTGCTTGATCTGTTTTTTCTGAGGTCTCTTTTTCTACTCTACGCTCAACTGTTCTTTCTGCAGCTCTTTCTGCAACTTTCCCTAATTTCCGTAAAATTTGGGCATCGCTGGTTTGGCAGGTAAAAAGGATGCATACCACTGATAAGATTAATTTAAGCAAGGTTCCTAACGTTTTCATGTACTTGATGTTTAGTAATACAATAATTAAGATGTATGTCAAGGATTGAAAAATTGACATTCTTCTAAGTATTAGTGTATAAACCCCTTAAAAGGTTAACATCAAAACTAAACGAAATGGCCTTTTTATAATAAAGACTTGTATTCGTTGGGTATGAAAACTGTATGAATGGTATTAAAAACTATATAGATGGAGAAATTAGTTTAGTTACAGGATGTAAGAAAAATAATTAGAGGTCTTTTCCTAGTTGATTGGGCAGTAAACGGAAACTCATCCGGTGGTATTTAGTTATACCATACTTTCTGATGGCTTCACGGTGTTCTTTGGTAGGGTAGCCTTTGTTCTTTTTCCAATTATACATGGGGAATTCTTCATGGAGAACATCCATATACGCATCTCTATATGTCTTTGCCAAAACGGATGCTGCGGCAATGTTCATATATTTTCCGTCGCCTTTTATAATACATTCATGTGGAATATCTTTAAAAGGCTTGAACCGATTACCGTCTACAATGATAAATTTGGGGGTTGTTTTTAGTTTTTCAATAGCCTTGTGCATGGCTAAAATAGAGGCATTTAAAATATTGATTTCATCAATTTTTTCAGGAAATATATGGGCCACACCATAGGCCGTACATTCAGACTCTATGATAGGTCTCAGTAAATCGCGCTTTCGGTGAGATAGAAGTTTGGAATCGTCCAATACGTTATTGGTAAAACCTTTTGGCAATATAACGGCGGCAGCGGTTACAGGTCCTGCAAGGCAACCTCTTCCTGCTTCATCAGTTCCGGCTTCGTTTAATGGTAATTCGTGATATAACTTTAACATGGTTTGTTCTTACTGTAAATCGACTTATTTTTGAAATATCGGTAAATACTTTTGAACGACAAAAATGATAATCGATATTTAGTTAAGTAAAGTTTGATGGATTTAAAAAAGGAAGGCGTATTCTACCTTATATATAATGTAGATATCATCCAAAAAGAAGGTCAGAAACCTCATTGGGATAGCATTATTAAATTTTCACATTTAATTACGAACTAAAAAAATTAACTTTACCGCTGTAACTAGCTTCAATGAAATATTTTTTCCTGATTTTTTTATTGCATTTTTCATGTATTCAAGTCTTCGCGCAAGAAGATTCTATTCCTCCTAAAAGAGATATAGATACTTCGGCCGTTCGTGGCATGCCTAGAAGGCTGGGTCCACAAGAAAAAGAAGAGGAACCCGAACTTGAACCTCTTACTATAGAGGATTATAAGATTATCACTTTTGCCAGAGATACTGTCTTTTTGGATACCACACTTACCATTCAAAAAGAATATAAATACAACTATTTAAGAAAGGATGATTTTGAACTCATGCCTTTTGCCAATATAGGCAAACCATATAATAAGTTAGGAGTTGATTTCTACTCTAATGACCTATATCCGGGACTGGGGGCAAGCGCACTTCATACTAGCTATTTTGAAAAGGAAGACATAAAGTACTATAATGTAGCTACACCTATGTCCGATCTGTTTTTTAAGACTACTTTAGAAGAAGGCCAATTGTTAGATGCTAGCTTGGCGTTCAATACTTCAAAAAGACTCAATTTTTCTTTAGCCTATAAAGGTTTTCGCTCTTTGGGGAAATACCAATATAACCAGGCAGAATCTGGTAATTTTAGGGCTACCACCAATTATGTAACAAAGAACAATAGATATAGCTTACGCGGGCATATAGCCGCTCAAGATATTGATAATGAAGAAAACGGTGGGCTTGTAAGTGAAGAACTCCAATTTGAATCTGGCGACGATAATTTTAGTGATAGGGTAAAGATTGACGTCCGCTTTAGTGATGCGTCTAGTAGGATATTGGGCAAGCGGTACTATTTTGATCATCTATATAAGTTGATAAGAAAGGAGCAAGATTCAAGTAGTCAGGAAAAAACCTCTCTAGGTATTGGACATCAGTTTAACTATGAAACCAAGTACTACGCTTTTAACCAAACTACCCCTAATGAGTATTATGGAGATAATCTGGTTTCGCCAATTGTGGATAAGGCCAGTTTAAAAACAATGTATAACCAAGTCAATGCAGAATTTTATAATGCAACGCTAGGTAGACTTCAGGGTAATATCTCGCTTTATAACTACAACTACTTTTTCAACAGTATATTAATAAATGATGAGGGAGTAACAATACCAAGCAGATTAAAGGGCGAAGAAATAGCTGTTGGAGCCGAGTATGAGAAACGTATAAAAGGTTTTCAATTGAAAGCAATGGCAAAGTATAATCTGTCAGGGGAACTTGGAGGTAACCAAATGAACGCTTCTGCATCATATAGGTTAAATGATAAGCATAAAGTAACAGTATCTGCTTTTGGCTCATCAAAAATGCCAAACTTTAATTTCTTGTTATATCAAAGTGATTACGAAAATTACAATTGGTTGAATATTGATAATTTTGAGAAGGAACAAGTCTACGGGCTGCGTCTTGATCTAGAATCTGAGTTATGGGGTAACCTTATGGTGAGCTATTCCACCGTAGATAATTACAGTTACTTTGGAGAGGACCCATCCCAAACCATTGAAGACGGAATGGAAAATGCTACCATACGCCCGCTACAGGAGAACAATGTGCTTAATCATACCAAAATCAAATACAGTAAGGAATTTAAACTTGGTTCGTTTGCATTGAACAATACGGTTATGTATCAAAATGTATCGCAAGCCAATCAAGTACTTAATGTACCTGAACTGGTAACAAGGAATACCTTGTATTTCTCTTCCGATGTTTTTAAGAAAGCTATGTTTTTGCAGACAGGGGTAACCCTAAAATATTTCACGGCATATAATATGGATGCATACAATTCGCTGTTGGGCGAGTTCTATTTGCAGAACGATCAGAAGTTAGGCAACTTCCCTATGTTGGATTTCTTCATAAATGCAAAGATTCAGCAGACAAGAATCTACTTAAAGGCAGAGCATTTTAATTCTTTGTTTAATAGTGAGCCTACATATTACTCTGCACCTAACTATCCATATCGCGATTTTGTAATACGATTTGGACTAGTATGGAACTTCTTTTCTTAAAGTTTGATTCTCCTTGTAGCTTTTTTAAGGTATTAGGATACCCATATTTCATGACTAATCATATTGTTGGATGAAATCCAGTCAGATATTGAACTACTTTCTACGGTTTATAAGAGGTATCATGTAATAAAATATCCTTTATAGTTAGGTTTAGCCAATAGTGTGCGGAGTGATGCAAAGCGGGTATTATGTAAACGTTAAGTGGTGTAAGGGTTGGTGAAGTTGTTGAGTCGCAAAAAAAGTAGAAGAGCAGGAATATGTTTGTGTCTCATACTCAGTGTTCTGTGAGGGGTGAACAAAATAAAACGAAATTTCTTTTAAAAAATTGTGTTTGAATTAAAAAAGGGTCTTACATTTGCACCCCGCTAAACAGGTATGAAGATGTTTGTTAAGTGTGGGTTAATAAAGAGTAAACGTTCCTTGTAAGATATTGTTTTTGTCACCGAGAAAAAAGATTTTG
>NZ_JACATN010000019.1 GCF_018603515.1 Zobellia barbeyronii | reverse complement strand
ATAGTACTTCCGAGGTCGTCGTTTCCGAACAAGCAGCACCGAATGCGGGAACCGATGGAACATTGATTATCTGCACAGGTACAACAGTAACAGAAACTCAGCTTTTTAATGAACTCGGTGGAACACCCGATTCCGGGGGAACTTGGACTCCTATTCTTGCGGGTGCAGGGACCTATACTTATACAGTAGCGGCAACTTCGCCATGTACTGGCGACAATACTTCCGAAGTGGTTGTATCGGAACAAGCAGCACCGAATGCAGGAACCGATGGAACATTGACCATTTGCGAAGGAACTACCGTAACAGAAACACAACTTTTTGCCGAACTCGGTGGAACACCCGACTCTGTGGGAACTTGGTCACCTACTCTTTCGGGTGCAGGAACTTATACCTATACTGTAGCAGCAATTGCACCTTGTGCTGTTGATAGCACTTCCGAAGTGATAGTTTCCGAACAAGAAACTCCGAATGCAGGAACCGATGGAACATTGACCATTTGCGAAGGAACTACGGTAACAGAAACACAGCTTTTTGCCGAACTAGGTGGCACGCCCGATTCCGGCGGAACTTGGACTCCTACTCTTGCGGGTGCAGGGACCTATACTTATACAGTAGCGGCAACTTCGCCATGTACTGGCGACAATACTTCCGAAGTGGTTGTATCGGAACAAGCAGCACCGAATGCAGGAACCGATGGAACATTGACCATTTGCGAAGGAACTACCGTAACAGAAACACAACTTTTTGCCGAACTCGGTGGAACACCCGACTCTGTGGGAACTTGGTCACCTACTCTTTCGGGTGCAGGAACTTATACCTATACTGTAGCAGCAATTGCACCTTGTGCTGTTGATAGCACTTCCGAAGTGATAGTTTCCGAACAAGCAGCACCGAATGCTGGTACCGATGGAACATTGACCATTTGCGAAGGAACTACAGTAACAGAAACTCAGCTTTTTGCAGAACTCGGTGGAACACCTGATTCTGGTGGAACTTGGACTCCTACTCTTGCGGGTACAGGAACGTACACCTATACTGTAACGGCTACTTCCCCTTGTACTCTTGATAGTACTTCCAAAGTGGTCGTATCGGAACAAGCAGCACCGAATGCGGGAACCGATGGAACTTTAACTATTTGCGCAGGAACTACCGTAACAGAAACGCAACTTTTTAATGAACTCGGTGGAACACCCGATTCCGGTGGAACTTGGACTCCTACTCTTGCTGGCGCAGGAACATACACCTATACCGTAACCGCTACTTTACCTTGTACTCTTGATAGTACTTCCGAAATAGTCGTTTCCGAACAAGCAACTCCGAATACAGGAACCGTTGGAACATTGACCATTTGCGAAGGAACTACAGTAACAGAAACGCAGCTTTTTAATGAACTCGGCGGCACACCCGATTCCGGCGGAACTTGGACTCCTACTCTTGCGGGTACAGGAACTTATACCTATACAGTAACGGCAACTTCGCCATGTACCATCGATAGTACTTCCGAAATAGTCGTTTCCGAACAAGCAGCACCGAATGCTGGTACCGATGGAACTTTAACTATTTGCGAAGGAACTACCGTAACAGAAATACAACTTTTTAATGAACTCGGTGGCACGCCCGATTCCGGGGGAACTTGGACTCCTACTCTTGCGAGTACAGGAACTTATA
>NZ_JACATN010000018.1 GCF_018603515.1 Zobellia barbeyronii | reverse complement strand
GAACGTTTACTCTTTATTAACCCACACTTAACAAACATCTTCATACCTGTTTAGCGGGGTGCAAATGTAAGACCCTTTTTTAATTCAAACACAATTTTTTAAAAGAAATTTCGTTTTATTTTGTTCATCCTTCACAGAACACTGAGTATGAGACACAAACATATTCCTGCTCTTCTGAGTTTTAAAGGGGTATAGCCTAATAACTAGTCTCACGAGATTACCTTCACTTAACATTCCTCTATCTAACATGAATATTCCGATACAAATC
This sequence comes from Zobellia barbeyronii, assembly GCF_018603515.1. Taxonomy (GTDB): domain Bacteria; phylum Bacteroidota; class Bacteroidia; order Flavobacteriales; family Flavobacteriaceae; genus Zobellia; species Zobellia barbeyronii. The sequence goes on along the minus strand of NZ_JACATN010000018.1, from coordinate 1,686 downwards.
TCCCACAGTTTAAGCCGTGCACTGTACCAAAGTTTATTCCTAAAGAAAACAGATAACTTATTCTCTCTACTCAAATCAACTTATTAATACTATAAAATAATTGCTTGCTACTACCAATATCTCAATTTGAGTCAAAAACCGATATCGTTTTTTTTTCCGAACTAATAAGAAAATGAATCATTTTGATTACCAAATCTTCCTTATACAGATTCATTAAACATACCTAGTTGAAAATTAAGAGAACTAAGCAGTAATTCCCCTTACTATTTTAACTCATAATAACCACATTAGAAACAACCCTAAATCAATAATATTGAATATTGATTCTTTTTTACCATATAAATACAAATCAAGAACAACTCACATACATTCATCCCCAGATATTAATAATTGATACCAAGAGCATGTAGTAAAACCAGAAAAAATAATTACATCTATATATTTCATATCCATAACATCAATCAAGAAGAAAAAAATTCTAAAAGCACCAACTTAACTGCTGGAATGTTTAGTCCAACAAACCCATCTCTTTCTACTAATTGAGAATAATATATTAGACAAACAGCTTAAACATATAATGACGCATCCTATCTAAATAAAACTCACACAACTCTATTCGGAAAATTCCAGAATTAACAGTTTCGGCTGACTATTAAACGAAAAAAACTGCAGTTTAAAATTAGTTTAGAGAACAAAAGCTGACAATAAATCGTTCATTAAACAAAGAGCCAATTATACTAAACTCTATTCAACAGATATAAGAGAAACTACTTAAAGAAAAGCTATTCTATTTCTACATTCTAATCTTATACGATAACTTAATTTTATAAAGGAGCTAAGCAGATGGATTAACCCTCTTTAAATATACATAAACTAGCTACTTTTTACAAAAATTACATTCTACTAATTCAATAGAGAAAAACAAATCATTAAAATAGTTTATTGATGTGTCCGTAATTCCGATTAAACCTATTTGAGACAAAAATGCTATTCATCTATTACCAATAAAAGCATAGAGTATATAAATACAATTATACCTATATAAATTTTAAAATGAAGTCTATTACGTAATGTAGCATTGTACAATCTGCATAAGAAATAACTAATGTATAAGCTGCCTAATTTACCACCCATGTAATACCTAGCTACACTTAAGTCTAGAAAATGATTACCAAAAAAAAATAAAAAAACGTTTGAGACTATAGTTATACCAATATAGAAGATGAATTTTACTTAATTTACTTTTTAGCAAGTACACTCATTTTCTACATGCCTTAGCAGTTACGATTCAACTTTTATCATGAATACATATTTGACTATTCTTTGGATTATAAGGTATTGAGCATTGGCCTACTCATTCGAGTAGTTAAGAAAAACATCTCCATCCCCCTGTATAGTAGATCCACATAGTGGTAGTATAATTTTTCATGTATATAGCCGGTAATTATCCGGTGTAACCGAAGATGGATATCACTTGTACGAACCTTTCGGGTGCTTAACAAATATCTTTAACCGGGAATGGTCAAGAGGTTTTCGTAGTAGTAGTAGTAGTAGTAGTAGTAGTGGTAGTGGTAGTGGTAGTGGTAGTGGTAGTGGTAATAGTGGTAATAGTGGATTTCGGGCAAAAAAAAAGGTCCCGATCAGAATAAACTGATCGGGACCTCGAAGTAAGGCGGCTTCCTACTC
>NZ_JACATN010000017.1 GCF_018603515.1 Zobellia barbeyronii | reverse complement strand
CACTCATTTCCCTCAACGGTCCGGGTATGCCGCGACTTTTATAAAGGCTATTTTGTTTTTGCCAACTTTACTACCTACTTTAGATAACTACACACAACTGGGCATATATTCCAGAAGTCACAGCAATCTTCCACTCGGTAGGCTGCGCCTTCCGGAAGATATACCCGGACCGTTGTGGTTAATTTAAGAAAATGACAATAGAAGAACTAAAATCGAACATAAAATGGTGGGAATCTAAAAGATGGATTTATAGTATCGCTGTTGGAATTTTCGGAATTTTTGCAATCTATGATGGACTTTCAAGAGGAGAATACTCTTGGACTATAGACGACACAATCGGAATTATAATTTGGGGAATTGGAGCAAATATTTTTTACTCATTAGGAACTCTATTAGAATTGTTTGATTGGTACTATCTGAAAAATAAAATCGGACTTAAAAGGTTTCGAATGATATTTTTCATAATCGGACTTTTATTCAGTTGTTTTTGGACTTTATGGTGTGGTTGGCTTTATTTCGCAAAACCATATTTATGGTAAGATTGTATAATAATGGAACGAAATCTGAATTCGTTAACTGAATGAAATACTAAATGAATAAAGAAAATATATTATTAATATTGTGGGTAATCTTTGGATTTGTCTTTGTTATTGCTATTGAATCAATACTATATTTCCTAATTCATTTACTATATTTTGGTTTAGCAGAATTAGGAATTTCATATAATATAATGACTTACGTTTTTCCAATAATAACTTTGATTTTTTATGCGCTGACCGCATTATTTCTCTTAAAGATAATCAAAACAAAATCAAGATTAAAAGCATCAGGAATTTATCTAACTGAATTTCCAAAAAAACTACTAATAATTATGACTTTAGTTGTTTTTATACTAACACCTTTGACAAACAAATTATCTGGAATGTATGCCGAATCTGCTTCTGAAAACACACTTTTGGAAATGGGAGAATATTTGAGATTTTATGGTTGGTTTAACCTTGGAATTGCAATTTCTCAAACATTAGTTTTAATAGCAATGGTTGGGTTTTCATTAATGAAACTGAAAGAAATAAATAAAAACTAACCACAACACCGTATATAATTTATTGCTAGTTCTAGCCTACTTACGAAAGTCCTCGCGGACTTTCTTGGTCGGTAATTATTTACTAAATTAGATGCTTAAAACACGCAACAAACCATATACAAACACGTTGAGGGAAATGACCTAAAGGCCGTGTTACTCCGCTGCAAAAAAACACGTACTGCATGAATAGCTGTTTTTTCACGACTCCCGTAACACTCATTTCCCTCAACGGTCCGGGTATGCCGCGACTTTAATTAAGGCTGTTTTGCTTTTGCCAACTTTACTACTTACTTTAGATAACTACACACAACTGGGCATATATTCCAGAAGTCACAGCAATCTTCCACTCGGCAGGCTGCGCCTTCCGGAAGATATACCCGGACCGTTACCACCAATTTAAAAAAATGAGCAAACTGACAAAAACTATACTTCTAATATTAACTATATCACTTTTTACAAGTTGTGATTTTATTAATAACGCATTCACATACAAGGACACTACTCAAGGATTTGTAGAATCACTAATAAACAAAGATTATGAAAAGAGTGTTTCTTTTATGGCAACCGAAAATGAGGCTTATAAAAACACGAGTATTGACACACTGAAATTAGGGTTAGTGAATTTTCGAAAAATAATTGTAGACAATTTCGGAAAAGAGTTAAGCTATAAATTTATGACCGCTGAAAAAACTTTATCAACAGTAGAGGGAGAAAGCACAGCGCCAAACACAACTAAAGCACAAGTTGAATTTTCAAACGATAAAGAATTCGGGGTTTTTGAAATTACTTTTGATGATAGTTCAAATAAAATATTATATATAAAAACACTTGACTTAAAGGAAAAAATTCCGAATATGATTTGGTTTTGGTTCTTTGGGATTTTGGCAATATGCGTTCCGGTTTTTAACATTTGGATTATTATAAAAATTAAGAAAAGTGATTTAAAGAAAAAATGGCTGAAATATATTGCTGTGATTTTTCTGAATGTTCCAGCGATAACTTACAGTGCCGTTTATGGACTTTCGTTTAGTTTGTTAAGTTTTCAAATACTGTTCGGTATTAGTTTTTCATATATGGGATATTTAAGTTCAGCTTGGACTTTTGGAGTACCACTTGGCGGACTATATTGGTTATGGAAATTGAATAAAAAAGAAGACGTAACAACCGAAAATGAAATAATAACGGAATAAAAACTGGTGGTAACACTGTATAAAAAACATAGGGCGTTTGTGCTAAACCGAAAGGTCTGTGAATATTAACAAAGTCCGCTAAATATAAAATTTGGCGTTTATAGTAAAAAAGATAAAAGCAAAATATTTATATTTAGCTAAGTAATAAACCGAAACGAAAGTGCTTATCACCTGCCCTACGATTTCTTATACTTAACGTTGAGGGAAATGACCTAAAGGCCGTGTTACTCCGCTGCAAAAAAACACGTACTGCATGAATAGCTGTTTTTTCACGACTCCCGTACCACTCATTTCCCTCAACGGTCCGGGTATGCCGCGACTTTTATAAAGGCTATTTTGTTTTTGCCAACTTTACTACCTACTTTAGATAACTACACACAACTGGGCATATATTCCAGAAGTCACAGCAAT
>NZ_JACATN010000016.1 GCF_018603515.1 Zobellia barbeyronii | reverse complement strand
ATTGCTGTGACTTCTGGAATATATGCCCAGTTGTGTGTAGTTATCTAAAGTAGGTAGTAAAGTTGGCAAAAACAAAATAGCCTTTATAAAAGTCGCGGCATGCCCGGACCGTTGAGGGAAATGAGTGGTACGGGAGTCGTGAAAAAACGGCTATTCATGCAGTACGTGTTTTTTTGCAGCGGAGTAACACGGCCTTTAGGTCATTTCCCTCAACGGTTCGGCTATGGCAAGTAGGGCAGGCAAGGAAACTTTTCGTTTCCGTCTGGTCTACGAGCCAGAGCTTTTTGTTTTGTAATTATCTTTATTTTTTTAATTGCCAAATCCAAAAGATTTGGCGGACTTAGTAAACAAGCCCAAGCCATTAAATATAGCACTTTACGCCCTATTTGTTATAGCCATTGTTAGGCAAAGTATTATTTCCGAAAGTCCGATAAGAGGAAATCAAAGTCCTTTCGTATTTTCGAAATTTTCTCTTTGGTATCTAGTTTTTCCGCTAGTTCAGGTTTCAAACTTTTCTGAATAGTTTCAAAATCTAGGTCCATATATTGTTTAAATCCCATTGCCATTAGTTGGCTTAGTAAAAGCTCACAATGAATCTTTAGTCGTTCAATATCAGATTTGAAAATATCTCGGCTATGTTTGATTTTCTCATTTTTATCATAAGATTCAAATTCAGGGTGAATCGGTTCTTTTATTGGAAATCCATCGTAATGTTTTATACAGTTTGAAATGTAATTAATTCGGTTCGTTATTGGGAAATGGTTATGGGATTTATAAATATTTATTCCATATTCCTTTTGGCAGTATTCTTTAATATTTAAAAGGTCATTTTCTTCATTCACGTCCTTCATAAGAAAGTCCGTTGCTCCGACTAGAGCTTTTAGATAGGATTCATATTTATGAAAAAGTCCGATATATCCTAGTCGTATTGTTTCATAAAGGTTTTCTTTCAAGTCCTCTTTTTTGATATTTAACAGATGTTTGTATTTTGATTTTGAAATCTGTGTCCAACTGTCAGCAATTGATTTATTTGAGGCGGGTATATAGTAATTCAGAAATAAGGATTGAAACGTGTCCATTTCAGAAATAGATTTGACCACAAAATCAAACATTTTACGTCCCTCTTCGGTTTCTTGTAATTTTCCAAAATCCGCTGTGTTTGCAAATCCTTTCGCGAGCTTTTCAATTAAGCTGTCAATTGGATTGATTTTCATGGTTTTTTATATTTTGCCTAACGTGATTGTGTATGGTTAGTTGCGTGGTTAAGCAACTAATTTAGTAAACAAAAACGAACGCGAGAAAATTCCGAAGGAATTTTCCAAATAAGCACTTGCCAAAGCAATTAATTATACACGGTGTTAGCAAACGTATTTTTATTAATCCCTTTTTGCTATTTTTTGTACTGTCTCACAATCAAATAGTAAATGACTCATTAAATCTTTTAAAAATTCATCTACACTTTCCTCAAAAGGCAATTCATAAACTTTCATCGTCTTTTCAGCGTATTTTGATGAAATACTCGAAACAAGTATTGAAAAACTATCCATATTCAATTTATCTAATTCTGAAAGTTTTTCACAAGATTCTTTAGAAACAGATTCAATTAAGTCACGTTTTCTTTTATTCTTTTTTCTTTCTTTTTTGCTTAATGATTTATTTAGGTCAATTTCCATACTCGGAAGTAAGTTTTCCTGAAGGTAATCAGTTTGTTCAAGTGTTAGTTTTTCATTCGCAAAGTAATATTCAACCGCTTTGCAGGTTTTAAAAGCTAAAACTTTACTTAATTTATTTTTCACACCAATTCTCCCAATAATATTTATAATTTCTTTAATTGTCAGTTTGCTGTTCAAATCTGAAATAATTACAACGCCTTCGCTAAATTCAAAGCTCTCTTCTGTATATAATTTATTAGAATATAGAATTTTATAAGAAACGATTTTTTGAGATTCAATTTCCGTATCGATTTTTTCAAATCCGCTTTCACAATCCAATTCAGATGTATTTTGCGCAAAATTGATTGTCGATATTAATAAAAAAAGAATTAAGAATATATTTTTGCTGATGTTCATTTATATGTTTGCTAACGGTTCGGCTATGACAAGTAGGGCAGGCAAGGAAACTTTTCGTTTCCGTCTGGTCTACGAGCCAGAGCTTTTTGTTTTGTAATTATTTTTTCTTTTTTAATTGCCAAATCCAAAAGATTTGGCGGACTTAGCAAACACGTCCAAGCCTTTAAATATAGCACTTTATGCCCTATTTGCTATAGCCATTGTTGCCATTAGTAGCGAAACACAACAGTAAGCACAGGCTCTTTACGCTGCTTATACAACGATTAGAAACCGATTCCATTTCGATTGCGCAACTATTGCGCAGATTAGAAGGTTCGTAACACGTTTGAGTAGAATCCATTTCCATAAACAAGCTAAAAAGTCCATCAACATAACAGTTGCGTTTGCGTCTGTCCAATTGAACAAACGATTAAACTAGAAAACCAATTAGTTTATTGGATGTTTTGCAGCACAGTTTTAAATATGTTCATCGTTTAAATGACTGCCTAACTTATTATCTTTTACTAATTCCAAATATTTAATTTTCAAGTCCTTCATTTGATGAAACCCGTCCATTTTTAAATCAAAATTTTCTAAAATCCATTTTCTAATGGTTTTAAAATCCGCTTCTAAACTTTTGTTTTCATATTCGTCCAAAACGTTTACTGTTTCAAACTCTGCTACATCGTTAAAGATTTCGTCTCCCTCATCAAAACTTCTAACCAAGGTAGCTCTATAATTGGTGTTGCTTTTTTCAAGTTTTATCCAATCAAATGTTCTACTTTCAAAGTATGCATCAACCTTTAGAAAATGGGCAAGTACTTTTCCTAGTTTTAGGTATAATTCAATTTTGTTTTCAGGTATTATTTTCATTTATGAGCTATTAATGGCAACGGTCCGGGTATATCTTCCGGAAGGCGCAGCCTACCGAGTGGAAGATTGCTGTGACTTCTGGAATATATGCCCAGTTGTGTGTAGTTATCTAAAGTAGGTAGTAAAGTTGGCAAAAACAAAATA
>NZ_JACATN010000015.1 GCF_018603515.1 Zobellia barbeyronii | reverse complement strand
TTTGTTTTTGCCAACTTTACTACCTACTTTAGATAACTACACACAACTGGGCATATATTCCAGAAGTCACAGCAATCTTCCACTCGGTAGGCTGCGCCTTCCGGAAGATATACCCGGACCGTTGTGCTTAATGTTCAAAAATCATTTAGACAAGTAAAAATAATGGACAAATTTCAAGGAACCTGGTTAATGATAAAGGACGCTTATACTTACTGCTATCCTGAATTCATTAAGTTCGAAAATGACCAAGTCCTTTATTACGGACTTTTGGAAAAAGCTAAAAACGGGATTCTGGAGATGAAACCAAATCGCACGGAAAAATTATCTGAAACAAAATATGAATTTGTGGCTGATAATCGCATTCGGATTTACAAAATCGGTAAAACTGTTACTGTAATCAGCGAGACGGAATCGATTTCTGAAGAAACTGAATTCGCCACAGATTATGAAAGAATTGAACCTACAAAAACGAATTTAACAGATAAAGAAATTCAAAAGGTGGACTTCAATGCGGACTGGAATGGAGAAAAAATTTTAATTGTTTTTAATAAAAATTTGGACAGCCCGACAATACAAAAAATCAACAAACGGTTAAAAAAAGAAGGAGAAAAATTGGTGTTGGAAAATTTACAAGAAACTTATTTCGCATCGATTTATGGAGACGGAGAACGAAGAACTCTAATCGGAATTAGGGAAATCAATAATGAAAAAGCAGTTCTTTTTGGATTTCCTGAGAAACCGTATGAAATAATTGCTTACTCAGACGGAAAACACTAAGCACAACAAAGCCTAAACGTAATGCGGACTTTAGGGTTAAAACGAATGGTCTGTGTATATTTATAAAGTCGCTAAATCTTATGGATTTAGCTTTGGAACAAAAAAGAAAAAGCAAAACAATAAGCTTTAGCTACGTCGGCAGACGGAAACGAAAAGTTTCCTTGCCTCCGCACTACGCTTAGCCCAGCCGTTGGCGGTAATTATAAAGGAACTCTTAGAATATTAAGAAATATCCGAAATGGATTAAAAGGAATATATTTGTAACATGAAGGATTTTGAGAGAAAAAACAAGGTAATAAGCCTGTTTAGTGGGGCTGGTGGAATGGACATCGGATTTGAAATGGCTGGCTTTAAAACTGCTGTAGCTGTGGAATTCGACAAATCTTGTTGTGAAACTCTGAGAACAAACAAACCCGAAATTCCAGTTATACAAGGAGATATTTCAAAAATTACAACTGAGAATATTTTAGACGTGGCAAACTTAAAACCTACAGAGCCGGCATTGGTTATTGGAGGGCCGCCTTGTCAATCGTTTAGTCTGGCAGGGAAAAGAATGGGAATGGACGACCCTAGAGGTATGTTAGTCCTGCAATTCATAAGGGTAGTAAGAGAAAGTTTACCTGTAGCCTTTGTAATGGAAAATGTAAAAGGAATGGTAAATTGGGAAGGAGGAAAAGCAATGGATGCAATAATGAATGAAATTGCGGAACCAATAATTTTTGAGGGAAAAGAATACAACTATGAAATAAGCAAAACAGTACTGAATTCAGCCAATTATGGTGCTTCACAGCTTCGTGAAAGAGTATTTATTGTCGGCAACAGGTTGAGTAAAAAGTTTAAATTTCCAGAAGCAACACATACAAGTCCCCAAAAATTATCTACTGACCTTTTTGGTAATAAAAAGAAAAAGTACAATACGGTATGGGATGCAATTGGAAAACTGCCCCCAGCCGATGAACCTTCAGAAACTGCTTTAAGGATATCCAAAACAATTAAAGAAAGAATAGTAAAACATGGCTATTAAAAACCATCAACAAACCGCGCATTCACCTACAACTTTAGACAAAATAAAGATTGTTCCAATTGGTGGTAAACTTTCAGATATATTAAAAACTTTCGGTTCAACTTATAGGAGATTAGACCCTGATAAGCCATCCCCTACTGTAACGAGAAGTGGTTATCGAGATTTTATTCATCCCTATGATGATAGAATGCTTACTGTTAGAGAACTAGCCTGCTTGCAATCATTCCCTTTAGATTGGGAGTTTACTGGAACTAGACTCGACTCTTATAGCAGCAAAAGAGAAGTTTCGATGACCCAATTTGGTCAAGTTGGCAATGCAGTTCCACCAATTCTTGCTAATGCAGTTGCGATGGCAATTAAAGAGCAAATATTCGAAGTTGAGCCAGATGATAAATAAATATGTAAAAAATGCTTCTGACCTTGTTAGCACTCATGAAGCAACCAGAAATGGTTTTCTCGAATATGCTTTAAGAAAAAGTAAAGAATCTGTTCCATATTTAGATAAGGCTAAAGCATTTAAACTAATACTAGAGCAAAAGACAAAACAACCAAAGGATATACTTAAGCTCGACGAGGTTTTAAGCAGTTGTTACGAAGCTGCTGGGGTTTCGGTAAAAGCAAACAAATATTTAACTGATTCAGATTTAAAAGATATTCTTCTTGAGTTTATTAAAGAATTTCTAGAACCTTCAGGGGAACAATACATTGAAGAACTTATTTATCGTTATTTACTAACTTCAGGAGATGCTCTTGGAGGGAGAATGCGAAACTTAGTAGGTTCAATTGCCAATGAGAAACTGACAAGAAATATAATTTCACAACTACAAGTACTTAATATTTCTTTTGAGTATTATGATAAGTTTTCGAAAACTTGGTTGGCATCAAAAAACTATACTATAGACCAAGTGCCCGATATTAGGGCAATCAAATGGATTTTAAAATCAGGCGGAAAAAGACAACTGATTTATAATTTGACAGTTCCTATTGTAAAAAAGAATATTGATTTGGTAATTCTCAATTGCCATTCAGAAGAAATCACGGGCAAAGCGTTTAAGGAGATGATTTCAAACCCATCGAATTATGAACTTTTAGGCGAACTTAAAGGTGGGGTTGACCCTGCTGGTGCAGATGAACATTGGAAAACAGCAAATACAGCTCTTTCAAGAGTTCGTGACAACTTCAAAAAACACGACATAGATATTCCTCTAGTCTTTATAGGTGCCGCTATCGAAATCAGCATGTCCAAAGAAATTTTTTCGCAATATACAACTGGACAAATAACTAATTGTGCTAACCTAACTGTTGAAAATCAACTTGTAAACTTATGCTATTGGTTGGTAACTCAACGATAGAATAGGAACGGAAATAACTACCGCCAACAATGGCTATAATTAATGTGGGGTTTGGGGTTTTCCGCCAAGGTCTGTGTATATTTAGGAGGTCGCAAAATCTTTGGGATTTTACTTTAGACAAAAAAATAAAACAAAACAAAAAGATTTGGCTACGAGCTGTGGCGCCGAGGGAATCGTAAATCACCGCCCCACACTAATCATAGCCTAGACGTTGAGGGAAATGACCTAAAGGCCGTGTTACTCCGCTGCAAAAAAACACGTACTGCATGAATAGCCGTTTTTTCACGACTCCCGTAACACTCATTTCCCTCAACGGTCCGGGCATGCCGCGACTTTAATTAAGGCTATTTTGTTTTTGCCAACTTTACTACCTACT
>NZ_JACATN010000014.1 GCF_018603515.1 Zobellia barbeyronii | reverse complement strand
TATGCCCAGTTGTGTGTAGTTATCTAAAGTAGGTAGTAAAGTTGGCAAAAACAAAATAGCCTTAATTAAAGTCGCGGCATGCCCGGACCGTTGAGGGAAATGAGTGTTACGGGAGTCGTGAAAAAACAGCTATTCATGCAGTACGTGTTTTTTTGCAGCGGAGTAACACGGCCTTTAGGTCATTTCCCTCAACGTCTCGTATAAGAAACGTAGGGCAGTTAAAAAGCACTTTCGTTCCAGTTTATCACTTAGCTAAATATAAATATTTTGCTTTTACCTTTTTCTCTTAAATGCCAAATTTTATATTTAGCGGACTTTATTAATATTCACAGACCTTTCGATTTAACACAAACGCCCTATGTTTTTTATACATTGTTACCCTTTGTTATTTTTCGCTTATGAAGGTTGGTATAAAGATGTCATTCATAATAGGAAAAGCTAACTGAGCATCTTGCGAGTTATAAGCACCTCCTGTAAATATAGCGACCATATCAATCTCAGGAATTATAATGATATATTGTCCACCATTTCCACTAGCAGTTTTTGAAGCAGTTAATTTTTCATTTAGTTTAAACGGAATGTTCCACCATAAATATGCGTAATCGTTTCCTGAAATTTTTGTTTTCATTGTAGTAGATTCTATAACCCATTTTTCAGATATAATTTGCTTACCGTTCCACTTACCAGTGTTGAGTATCATTTGTCCAATTTTAGCCATATCACGAGATGTCATATATAATCGTTTTGCTGACGGGATAACCTTTTTATCAGAGGTATGTCCCCAATTCACATTGGTAATTCCCAATGGACTGAATAAATGTTTTTCTGCAAATTTGTCTATAGTCAATCCAGATGATTGACTAATTATTTCCGCCACTATAACTGTTCCAATAGAACAATAATTTGATTTTGTACCAGGTTCATTGACCATAGGTAAGTCAATTGCATATTGAAGCCAATCTTTTTTTCTGTATATTTTGTCTTCTTGTCCTTTTGAGTTTTTATCCCAATCATTGCAATCAAGTCCGCTCGACATAGTTAAAAGGTGTTTGATGGTAATCTTATCCTTTCTTTCATCAAGATTTTTATTCGCTTTAGGACTTTTGAGGTATTTTGAAATTGGGTCGTCTATGTTCTCGATAAATCCTTTGTCAATTGCGATTCCCATTAAAATTGACCTTATACTTTTTGTTGCAGAACGAAGGTCGTGAGGTTCGTTTGCAGAATGACCTTTAAAGTATTCCTCAATAATAAGCTGGTCATTTTTTATCAATAGAACGCTATGAATTTTGTTTTCCTTATGTTTTATTTGGTTGAAGAATTTATAAATTAATGTTGAGTCAATATTCTGCGATTTTAGATTATTTGTTTTCAATCCGTCACCAAGTTCTTTAGGTTGGGAATATGTGTAGGTATCTTGTCCGTAACAAAACTCACCTATGAACAAGGCTATAATTAATAATGGCACTATGTTTTTCATAATAAAGGGTAACGTCCAAGCTAAGCGTAGTGCGGTAGTAAGGAAACTTTTCGTTTCCGCCTGCGCACGAAGCTAAAGCTTATTGTTTAGTTTTATTTTTTCTTGTCCAAAGCTAAATCCATAAGATTTAGCGACCTTATAATTATACACAGACCTTTCGGTTTTGCCCTAAAGTCCGCATTACGTTTAGGCTTTGTTGTACACCGTTTTTCTTCGCTGCCTTTCTAATTTATTCAATAAAATCAAGTTTATTAGAAATTATTCTTTTCAATTCTTGTTCATTTAATCCAGCTCGCATTAATTCATTAAAATAATAATATGGCTCCAAGTCATTTTCGTTAGGCACCCAATCACTACCAAATATCCAATTTTCATTATCTAAGGTATGAAACCTATTAATGAAATTCCTTGTTTGATTTTCTAGTGTATCTCTTGAAATTGGATAATTTTTTTTATCTGATTCTGGTACTACAATTGCTGATAAATCTATGTATATTTTAGATTTATCGAGTTTATTTGAATTCAAAGCATCAATAATTGTAGTTAAAGCTGCATCGGTAGCGTCATCATATCCGCCCCAACCACCGGCATGAGCTAAAATCCAGGTAGTTTCAGGTGCGTATGGTATTATTTCATTAATTAGTATATCCATATCTTCTTTTCCAAATTCAGGGTTTCTCGTTCTACCATGCAACATTACATACATTGATGATGAATCTATGAGCTTGAGTAAATCCTGCATTTTTTTGATGTGGTTAGCGTTTCGATAGTCAAAATTCGAGTTGCCAAAATGAAGTTTGATACCATGAAATTTTCCTGAATCAACCCAATATCTAGATTCTTCAGCCGCATACTCGGCCAAAGGATTGATGCTAAAGAATCCATACATTTTTTCAGAACTAGAGACTTGGTGTGCTATGAATTCATTTTCACTTCTTGTTAATTTTCTTTGCGTTTCAATATCCAGTTCCATTTCGGGCATTCCTGCAAAGTATGCGCCAGATAAAACAACCGCACGATTAAATATGGTACTGTCTAAGGACTTTTCAATTTCGTTAGCATTTGAATGGGGCATCTTACCGTCAGGGCACATTAAAACTGTTCCGCATAGTTTTTCCATTTCTTTAGCCATTTCTTGAGAGGTGATATGAACATGGTAATCAATTCCGAAGTATTTTGGTGTTGAGCATGCCACAGCTAAAAAAGCAAAAAAAGTGAAATAAACATTTTTAAATCTCATGCGCTTCTTTAAAATTTACTGTTGCTTGAAAATGGTGTACAACGGTTGAGCTATGAACAGTACGGGAGCAAACTGGCGTTTGCTTTCCGCCATGCACATAGCGAAATCTTTTGGTTTTCTTTTTTTCTTTGTCCCGCAAAAAGCAAAATCCCAAAGATTTTGCGGACTTCATAAAAATACGCAAACCTTACGATTAAGCCCGAAACCCGTATTGTTTATAGGTTTTGTTATCTGCTGGCTTTTTTTGCGTCACAACCTTATTCAGCACTATATTTTTTGAGTTGATAGAAAGAAAATAGCCCAATAACTAATTCCGCTATTATTCCGAAAATATAACCTCCCGTAGGAAATCCATCCGCAACCATACTTATTGCTCGTCCAAATGCCAGAGTCAGCATAAACAATATATTCAATTGGGTAGCCTTTTTCCAATATTCGGGTTTCCATACTCCTAATAGCCATACGAGTGCAATTCCCAAATACAAGCACATTATAGCTTTCAACATATTTGAAAGGTCAATTGTTTGCACTTGAATGTCCAAGTGTTCAGGTAAAATTGATGGTGAGCCGTAAATTATTCCAGTTGGAATTACAATTGCCGCCGAAACGAGAAGGTGTAAATTCTTAAAAATCCAATTTATTTTGTCCTTCATATTTTTTAAATCCCAAATACAGATTATTATTTTATTTTTTCAGCTTGCAGATAACGGTTTAGCTAAGTGTAGTGCGGAAGTAAGGAAACTTTTCGTTTCCGACTTTGCACGAAGCTAAAGCTTATTGTTTTGCTTTTTCTTTTTTTGTCCGAAGCTAAATCCATAAGATTTAGCGACTTTATAAATATACACAGACCTTTCGGTTTTGCCCCAAAGTCCGCATTACGTTTAGGTTTTGTTGTGAGCTGGCTTTTTTCGGTACTTATGAAACAAATACAAACCTATTCCAAAAACTCCGACTCCAAATGAAATTAGGAATCCGAACTTTGATTTGGACTTGGATTCTTTAAAATCATACAATATTTCTCCATTTCTGTCAGCTATTTGGAAAACAGTAGGTTTAAACTCGTCCATTTGTTTTTCTTTTATCCAAACGGTAGCTTCCTTAGAATTTTTTAATTCCGTTGCTAACTTTTCGAACCTGGAATTATATCCACTCTGCCCTATATTCTTTATCAAAACATAGACACTCTCTGAAGATTTTAAAGTAAATTTCAACTCTGACTTAATACTGCTTCCACCTCTTGAGCTTTCAACACGATTATAGAAAGTTTTAACATCTGTAACTTCTCCACTTCTAGTTACTAATGAACTTTTAAAGGTAAAGAGAGTAGGTGCAAAAAAATAAAAAGCACATATTAAAGCAGTAATTCCAACAAACAATCCTTTCTCAGCGTAATATGCTCTGTCCATTTATTCTTTCAGCGTTATGTTTTTAGCTTGCTCACAACGGTCCGGGTATATCTTCCGGAAGGCGCAGCCTACCGAGTGGAAGATTGCTGTGACTTCTGGAATATATGCCCAGTTGTGTGTAGTTATCTAAAGTAGGTAGTAAAGTTGGCAAAAGCAAAACAGCCTTAATTAAAGTCGCGGCATGCCCGGACCGTTGAG
>NZ_JACATN010000013.1:2500-5722 GCF_018603515.1 Zobellia barbeyronii | reverse complement strand
GAATTAAAAAAGGGTCTTACATTTGCACCCCGCTAAACAGGTATGAAGATGTTTGTTAAGTGTGGGTTAATAAAGAGTAAACGTTCCTTGTAAGATATTGTTTTTGTCACCGAGAAAAAAGATTTTGATTTTTTTCAAAAGAAAGTTGTCGGTTTAAAAAACAGTTGTATATTTGCAGCCGCTTAGGCAAACAGTAACATGTTTGACAGGCGTTACCGGGAGACCGGTCAGGAATATAGAAGTTCATTTGACATATTGTGGAGACAGCGTAAAAGGGATGAAGAGGGAAACTTTTTTGTTCCGATAGAATTACGAAAACAACATACAGAAAGATTTTTATTTTAGGATGAGAGTCGGGGCCGGGAAAAACAATCTAAGGTTGATAGACTTATAATATATAATGAAACAACGATGAAGAGTTTGATCCTGGCTCAGGATGAACGCTAGCGGCAGGCCTAACACATGCAAGTCGAGGGGTAACAAGTCTAGCTTGCTAGATGTTGACGACCGGCGCACGGGTGCGCAACGCGTATACAATCTACCCCCTACTGTGGGATAGCCCAGAGAAATTTGGATTAAGACCACATAGTACTATATTACGGCATCGTATTTATAGTTAAAGGTTACGGTAGGGGATGAGTATGCGTCCCATTAGTTAGTTGGCGAGGTAACGGCTCACCAAGACCGCGATGGGTAGGGGCCCTGAGAGGGGGATCCCCCACACTGGTACTGAGACACGGACCAGACTCCTACGGGAGGCAGCAGTGAGGAATATTGGACAATGGACGAGAGTCTGATCCAGCCATGCCGCGTGCAGGAAGAATGCCCTATGGGTAGTAAACTGCTTTTATACGGGAAGAAAAAGGGGCACGTGTGCCCCACTGACGGTACCGTAAGAATAAGGACCGGCTAACTCCGTGCCAGCAGCCGCGGTAATACGGAGGGTCCGAGCGTTATCCGGAATTATTGGGTTTAAAGGGTCCGTAGGCGGGCCGATAAGTCAGTGGTGAAAGTTTGCAGCTCAACTGTAAAATTGCCTTTGATACTGTCGGTCTTGAGTTATAGTGAAGTTGCCGGAATATGTAGTGTAGCGGTGAAATGCATAGATATTACATAGAACACCGATTGCGAAGGCAGGTGACTAACTATATACTGACGCTGATGGACGAAAGCGTGGGGAGCGAACAGGATTAGATACCCTGGTAGTCCACGCCGTAAACGATGGATACTAGCTGTCCGGGTCCTTGAGACCTGGGCGGCCAAGCGAAAGTGATAAGTATCCCACCTGGGGAGTACGTTCGCAAGAATGAAACTCAAAGGAATTGACGGGGGCCCGCACAAGCGGTGGAGCATGTGGTTTAATTCGATGATACGCGAGGAACCTTACCAGGGCTTAAATGCATTTTGACAGGGGTAGAGATACCTTTTCCTTCGGGCAATTTGCAAGGTGCTGCATGGTTGTCGTCAGCTCGTGCCGTGAGGTGTCAGGTTAAGTCCTATAACGAGCGCAACCCCTACCGTTAGTTGCCAGCGAGTCATGTCGGGGACTCTAACGGGACTGCCGGTGCAAACCGTGAGGAAGGTGGGGACGACGTCAAATCATCACGGCCCTTACGTCCTGGGCCACACACGTGCTACAATGGCCGGTACAGCGGGAAGCCATGCGGTAACGCAGAGCGGATCCACAAAACCGGTCACAGTTCGGATCGGGGTCTGCAACTCGACCCCGTGAAGCTGGAATCGCTAGTAATCGGATATCAGCCATGATCCGGTGAATACGTTCCCGGGCCTTGTACACACCGCCCGTCAAGCCATGGAAGCTGGGAGTGCCTGAAGTCCGTCACCGTAAGGAGCGGCCTAGGGCAAGATCGGTAACTAGGGCTAAGTCGTAACAAGGTAGCCGTACCGGAAGGTGCGGCTGGAACACCTCCTTTCTAGAGCGTCGACCTAAGAATTTTGAAGGCCCCGACACCTCGTTCTAATATATAGTCAATCTGTAAGTTAAAAGAAGCAAGTCTCCACATTAATAATATATAATACTTCTTTTGGTACGAAGTACTAAGAGTGGTAGGGACAGTCCCATAGCTCAGCTGGTTAGAGCGCTACACTGATAATGTAGAGGTCGGCAGTTCGAGTCTGCCTGGGACTACAAATTGCATCTTTTGTTAGATGCGCACGTTCATAGAGATAAAAAAGGAAATTTTGGAAGTTGAGTTACACGTTATGGTGAGCCGTTAGGACTGTTAACTTATAACGGTGCGACGCACACTGAAGAAATAACGGGGGATTAGCTCAGCTGGCTAGAGCGCCTGCCTTGCACGCAGGAGGTCATCGGTTCGACTCCGATATTCTCCACCAGGTAATGTTTAGGGATATTAATTTATCGCGACGTATTACATGAGGAGCCACAGGGATAATTTTTGATTATCGGTGGTGACTCGCCACAAGTTCATTGACATATTGGGACAGGATGTATATTTTAGGATATACATACTGAAAAAGAAGAAAACACGAATTTTTTAAGTAAAGAGTACGAAATACGAATAGAATAAAAGGTCTGGCGACAAGCTAGATAAGGGCGTATGGGGAATGCCTAGGCTCTCAGAGGCGATGAAGGACGCGATAAGCTGCGAAAAGCTGCGGGGATCGGCACACACGATATGATCCGCAGGTATCCGAATGGGGCAACCCAGCATGTTGAAGACATGTTATCCGTAAGGAGGCAAACCCGGTGAACTGAAACATCTAAGTAGCCGGAGGAGGAGAAAACAAAAGTGATTCCGGGAGTAGCGGCGAGCGAAACTGGATTAGTCCAAACCGTACATGTTCCGGCATGTGCGGGGTTGTAGGACCGCGACATTCGAACAGTAATGAACTAGAACAAGTTGGAAAGCTTGGCCGAAGACGGTGATAGCCCGGTATAGGTAAAGACCTGCAAGATAGCGGTATCCTGAGTAGCGCGGGGCACGTGAAACCCTGTGTGAAACCGGCGGGACCATCCGCCAAGACTAAATACTCCTGAGAGACCGATAGTGAACCAGTACCGTGAGGGAAAGGTGAAAAGAACCGTGAACAACGGAGTGAAAAAGATCCTGAAACCATACGCTTACAAGCGGTCGGAGCCCTTCGGGGTGACGGCGTGCCTTTTGCATAATGAGCCTACGAGTTACTTTTACTAGCAAGGTTAAGGACTTCAGGTCCGGAGCCGTAGCGAAAGCGAGT
>NZ_JACATN010000012.1 GCF_018603515.1 Zobellia barbeyronii | reverse complement strand
TATTTTGTTTTTGCCAACTTTACTACCTACTTTAGATAACTACACACAACTGGGCATATATTCCAGAAGTCACAGCAATCTTCCACTCGGCAGGCTGCGCCTTCCGGAAGATATACCCGGACCGTTGTGTATAATGCTGAAAATCGTGCAAACCATTAACATTTGTACTAAAAAAGCCACCACTAAAACAGCACATTTATTTTTTCCAATGCTACAGCCAACGCTGAAAAAATAAAAGAGCTATTTCTGCCATTGCCCTGATTCACACATATTTTTAAGTAACATTCCTCATTCCAAAAAACATAGTATAAAATATTTTTTAATAATACATTGTTATACTATGTATTTTGTTATACATTTGGCATATGAATGAAATCTTTGTCACCAAATGGAAATCGCAAGTAAAGAAAGGAACATTAACGTTCGTGGTCTTGAACGTGCTTCGAGAAAATGAATTCTACGGCTACGAATTCATAGAAGAAGTCAAGAAGAAAACCGCAATTGATATTGCGGAAGGAACTTTTTACCCACTAATGAACCGATTAAAAAAAGAAGAACTAGTATCATCTAAATGGGTAGAACAAGAATCGGGAATACCAAGAAAATATTACGTATTGACCGATACTGGAAAAAAAACCCTAAAACAGATGCAAATCTACTGGGAGGAATTATCAACATCAATCAAAAAAATATCAAAATGAAAATAAAAGAAATTGAATTTAAAGAAACCGCTTCAAAACGTGTCTATGACAGTTATATGAAACGGATAAAGAAAGCGGTTAAACCATTACCATCGACAGACCAAAACGAAATAATATTGGAATTTAACAGCCATATTTATGAAGGTTTGCAACGAAACACAAATAACCTAGAGATTGACCATTTATTGGACATTTTAGATAAATTAGGTATTCCTGAAGAAGTTTTAAAACCTTTGGTTGCCGACAAAAAACTAGAACAAGCGACTAAAACCTTTAATCCATTGCATATTATAAAAGCATTGGCGTTAAACATAACAAATGGAATCTCATACCTTATTTTCTTTGTCTTATACTTGTTATTATTCGGGTTTGTCTATCTGATTTATGCCAAAATAGTTAATCCAAAAGAGGTTGGACTATTCCTTAATGATAACTCGTTTATGGTTTTGGGCAAAATTAAAGAAGGAAACTTGAACAATTCAGCAATAACAGAGGTTTTGGGTAATTGGTTTATCCCAAGTATGATTCTATCAATAGTAGCTTCCTATTTCATCATCACTTTTCTTTTAAAACTAAAACGTAAAATCAATAAAAAATAGAAAGTATGAAAAATTCATTAACATTATTAATCTTGTTGCTTTTAGCAACTGTAAGTTCGGCTCAATCATTCCAAAGTAAAAAACTTGATAGTTTATTTACGCTTTTGGAACAGAACGACAAATTTATGGGTAGTATTTCCGTCTCTGCAAACCAAAAAACCATTTATGAAAAGTCAATCGGATTTTCGGATTTAGAAAATGGTATTAAAACTTCCAATACTACTAAATACCGAATTGGCTCGATTTCAAAAATATTTACATCCACATTAATATTTAAGGCAATAGAAGACGGAAAATTAGAACTCGATAAAACTATCGAAACGTTTTTTCCAAAACTTGAAAATGCCAAAACAATAACGATTGCCAATTTACTCAATCATAGTAGCGGAATTCACGATTTCACAAACGATGAAAACTATCTTGAGTGGAATACGCTACCGCAGAACAAAGAAAAAATGATTAAACGGATTGTAAATGGAGAAACAGAATTTAGTCCCAACGAAAAGAATGAATACAGCAATTCAAATTACTTATTGCTGACCTTTATCCTAGAGCAAATAAAGAAAAAGTCATTTTCAGAAATATTAAAAAGTCAAATTATCAGACCATTAAAACTTGAAAACACCTATTATGGAAAAGAAACTAACATAGCAGAAAATGAAAGTTTTTCATACAAATATGTTGGCAAGTGGCAGAAGGAGACCGAAACAGATATGTCAATTCCGCAAGGTGCAGGAGCAATAGTTTCTAATCCATCTGACTTGAACCGATTTTTGGAACAACTTTTTTTGGGAAGAATAATATCTGAAAAAAGCTTAAAGCAAATGAAAACGATTACTAATGGATATGGAATGGGCTTATTTCAATTTCCGTATAATGAAAAGGTAAGTTTTGGTCATACTGGCGGAATTGACGGATTTACGTCTGTTTCTAGTTATTTTCCAGAAGAGAAATTAAGCATAAGTTTAACATCGAACGGTACAAATTATAATAACAATAATATTCTATTGGCAGTTTTGGCAACTTACTTCAATGACGAATTTAAATTACCAAATTTTGACCGACTTGAATTATCATCGGAAGATTTGGACAAGTTTTTGGGTAAATATTCTAGCGACCAAATTCCACCGAAAATTGACATTACAAAAGACGGTAACACTTTATTTGCACAAGCAACTGGGCAAGGAGCATTTCCGCTAGAACCAACGGAGGAAAACGTATTTACCTTTGACCAAGCTGGAGTTAAAATTGTGTTTAATCCATCCGACAAAACTATGGTACTTTTTCAAGGAGGTGGCGAATTCCAATTCAAAACGGAATAAGCAAACTGGAATTAGCCGACGCTCAAAGCCATACACATTTGCAATTCGCTACAGCCAATGCTACGTCAAAAATTACAAAAGAGTATGTCTTCTGCCAACGCTATCAAGTTTGCGGAAAGCACTATGCACCACAATGTATAAAAAAAATAGGGCGGATAGTGCTAGACCAATGGCTTAGGGGCGTTTGCTAGGTCGCCATATTTTTAATATGTATTTTTGACAACAGAAAAGTTAAAAAGAAAATTAAAAATATGGCTTGGTGCTTTACGGAAATTTTGGTGCTTACCGACTGCCCTACTTTTCTTATACCAACCGTTGAGGGAAATGACCTAAAGGCCGTGTTACTCCGCTGCAAAAAAACACGTACTGCATGAATAGCCGTTTTTTCACGACTCCCGTACCACTCATTTCCCTCAACGGTCCGGGCATGCCGCGACTTTAATTAAGGCTGTTTTGCTTTTGCCAACTTTACTACTTACTTTAGATAACTACACACAACTGGGCATATATTCCAGAAGTCGCAGCAATCTTCCACTCGGTAGGCTGCGCCTTCCGGAAGATATACCCGGACCGTTGCCAGTAATTTAAGAAACATTGAAAAAGCTAATCATTTTTATTACAATATTCTCATTTCTAGGTTGCGCTAGACATGAAGAAGTTCCCAAAGAACTTAGCTACTCTTTTGAGTATTTAAATCAAGTTTGGAGTCCTGAAGATATTGAAGTCTTTAAGAATATAAAGGAGAATGATACAACACCAAATGATTTGCATTTTGGGATAGGATTACATTTGAGAAACAACTTATTACGTCACCACTCTAAATCTGATTCTATTGTGGCCTATTTCAATTCAATAGGAATAACGCATTATGATTATATGTCAGGTTTAATTTTATATTCTTATCATCAAAATTTGAATAATGAAAATTTTTACATCCAAGATAAAGTCAATGAAATACTGGAAAATGAAAAACCTTATTTAGAGTGCGCCAAAGAACAAAAAATCATAGGAATAGAAAAATATCACATGTTTAAAATAAATGACTCTATTACCGTAAAAATGCCTTTATCAGAATCTCATAGCGTAGTTGACTATGGTTGTCCAAACTTGGAATGGGAACCATTAGCGATAAAACACTTATCAATAGATGGAATTATTACAGACAAACATTTTCTAGGAGATTCAACTGACTTATTTTTTAATGTAAGAGTGCTAACCAAAAA
This sequence comes from Zobellia barbeyronii, assembly GCF_018603515.1. Classification (GTDB taxonomy): domain Bacteria; phylum Bacteroidota; class Bacteroidia; order Flavobacteriales; family Flavobacteriaceae; genus Zobellia; species Zobellia barbeyronii. Next base: position 3,154 of record NZ_JACATN010000012.1, on the reverse strand, counting down.
CTATCCGAGAGCAAAAATTTTATATAATGAGGTTAATATCGGAGATGAATTTGAGGTTCGTTTGTATGACTCGGCATGGAAAATAAAAACTACTGGCAACAATACCTATAGCAAATAGGGCATAAAGTGCTAAATTTAAAGGCTTGGGTTTATTTACTAAGTCCGCCAAATCTTTTGGATTTGGCTTTTAAAATGAAAAAGATAAAAAAAAACAAAAAGCTTTGGCTACGAGCGCAGACGAAAACGAAAAGCTTCCTTGCCTGCCCTACTTGCCATAGCTTAAACGTTGAGGGAAATGACCTAAAGGCCGTGTTACTCCGCTGCAAAAAAACACGTACTGCATGAATAGCCGTTTTTTCACGACTCCCATAACACTCATTTCCCTCAACGGTCCGGGCATGCCGCGACTTTTATAAAGGCTATTTTGTTTTTGCCAACTTTACTACCTACTTTAGATAACTACACACAACTAGGCATATATTCCAGAAGTCACAGCAATCTTCCACTCGGGAGGCTGCGCCTACCGGAAGATATACCCGGACCGTTGGCAACAAGCTGAAAAACCAATATGCTGAAAGGAAAACGAAAACTGATTTTACTAATTCTCATTGCAATTCTGACTTTTGTTATCGGAATGCTATACGAATTGGATTATCGGATTTTGACTCGCAGAACGGTAAAATATTTGGCGGATTACAAACTCGGCTTTTATGGGGGAAAGGACTTTCGACTTTTTGAAACGGACATTGCTTTTATTCTGACTTTAATACCAATCGGATTTTATTTCACATCTCGAAAGGTAAGTTCTCTGAAAAAAATAATCGAACTGAATCTAATCTATCTGATTTTAATTCCGACTTTTTACTGTCTTTATTGCTTTCTCGAAAGTCAGTTTATAAAAATAACAATAACAAACCCAATAATGAATGACGGAATTTTAAAATATCATCAAAATAATGTGAATTATAGAATGATTTTATTTTTAACAATAATCTCGACTTTTATTAGCGGAATAATCATTAAGAAAATAGCGAACGGAAAAAAGCCAGTTGCCAACACCGTGTAAAAAACATTGCTTATTTTAGTTAAACCGTTTGGTCGTTGCTTTGTTTGCTAGCTTCTGATTTTCCTTCGGAAAATCCTCGCACTCAAACACGCAACATTCCTTACACATAAACGTTGAGGGAAATGACCTAAAGGCCGTGTTACTCCGCTGCAAAAAAACACGTACTGCATGAATAGCCGTTTTTTCACGACTCCCATAACACTCATTTCCCTCAACGGTCCGGGTATGCCGCGACTTTAATTAAGGCTGTTTTGCTTTTGCCAACTTTACTACCTACTTTAGATAACTACACACAACTGGGCATATATTCCAGAAGTCACAGCAATCTTCCACTCGGTAGGCTGCGCCTTCCGGAAGATATACCCGGACCGTTAGCTGTAATGCGAAAACCGAGATTGAACAAACTACTTATAATAATATTGACAATGAATATATTTAACCTTTTCGGACAAAATAAACCGAAAAATGACCCTTATTGGGAATTCAATGAATCTGAACATTTTAAACCAAATTTAGAAAAAGGTGACTTTTTCAAATTAACAGGTTTTGATTTTGGCTGGTTTGTTCTTGAACCAATTTCAGAATATATCCAAGATGAAAAAGGAGAACTCAAAAAAGGCAAAAATCTATCTTATGGTCAAAAAGCATTATACTATTGGTGGTATGTTGATGGTCAAGTAAATAATGGTGGATTTACCCAGTATTATTATAATGATTATGGAAAATATACACCAACAATCATTAAGGCTTTAAAACATATCGGAGACGATAAAATGGCTGAACTGGTGAACCGTTCTTATGAATTATATTTAAAAGAAAATAGGAAAATTAAAGATGCACGGCTTGGAGGTTGGGAAGAATTCAGTAACCTATACAAAGAAATCAAAGATTTTGACGATTTAGATGATGAATACTATAATCTCAATAATCAAACGATGAAAAATATTGAGAATTACATTCGTAAGAATCCTAACGAAATATGTTTAGATGAAGAAGGTAATGAATTTGACCTAAACTTTTCAGGAGAACTTAAAACATACCATTCGAACAAAAAAATTAAAGAGCTAATTCCTCTCGAAAAAGGTGTGGTTTCAGGGACATTTAAAAGTCATTTTGAAAATGGAACATTAGGTGAAGAAATTTATTATTCTAAAGGCGAGCAAACTGGAGAAAGAATTGAATATTATGAAAATAGCAATAAAAAATATACCATAACTAAAGACTTATCAAAAAATCAATTTAAGCATTTATGGTATTATGAAAATGGTAATTCTAAAAAATTAGAGCATAAACAATTAGACAAAGACGAAAGAATTGGAGAATATAAAGAATGGCACGAAAACGGACAACTTTCCGAAACCGGTAATTATATATCAGCATATGAACGTGACGGAGAATGGCTAGAATACCACAAAGACGGAACTAAAAAACTTGAAGCTGAATTTAAAAATGGTGATTTTCTAATACACAATTGTTGGAATGAAAAAGGAGAACAAACTCTTAAAGATGGCACAGGGCTTTATGTGTATGACTATAGCGGTTGGGAAGGGCATTTAGACCATAATGAGCAAGAATATAAAAACTATAAGAGAGACGGAAAACAATATACATATACCAATGGCAAACTTTCTCTTTATCAAGAAATGATTAATGGAAAGGAACACGGTGTAACAAAATCTTATGACGAGAATGGAAAACTGGAATCCGAAACTCTTTATGAAAATGGAATAGAGAAATCGAAAAAAGAGCACAAAAACGAATAAAGCACTACAGCTAACAGTGTATAAAAAACATAGGGCGTTTGTGCTAAACCGAAAGGTCTGTGAATATTAATTAAGTCCGCTAAATATAAAATTTGGCGTTTATAGTAAAAAATATAAAAGCAAAATATTTATATTTAGCTAAGTAATAAACCGAAACGATAGTGCTTATCAACTGCCCTACGATTTCTTATACTTAACGTTGAGGGAAATGACCTAAAGGCCGTGTTACTACGCTGCAAAAAAACACGTACTGCATAAATAGCTGTTTTTTCACGACTCCCGTAACACTCATTTCCCTCAACGGTCCGGGTATGCCGCGACTTTT
>NZ_JACATN010000011.1 GCF_018603515.1 Zobellia barbeyronii | reverse complement strand
GGGTAACGCGAACTATTTGAACGCGAACTACCAAGAGGCGTCCAATTGGTACGGGCAACTGTTCCAGTTGGGGATAACGGATATCGACCCGGAATACATGTACCGGTACGCCCAGACGTTAAAATCGTTGGAAAAGTACGATGCATCTGACGTTTGGATGAACAAGTTCAAGACGGCAAGGTCCAACGACCAACGCGCCCTGGCCTTCGGCAACAACGAGGACTACCTGGAACAGATCGAGGAACGCTCGGGGAGGTACGAACTGAAGAACCTGGGGCTGAACTCCAAGGTATCGGACTTTGCGCCCTCTTTCTACGGGAAGGACCTGGTCTTTTCCACGGCAAGGGACAGCGGACTGGTATCCAAGAACATCCACAGATGGAACAACGGCGCCTTTTTGAACCTGTACAAGGCTACCGGCGACGACCAGGGCAATTTCACGGAACTGGACAAGCTGGACCGGAAACTGAACAAGAAGACCCATGAATCCTCCACGGCCTTTACCAAGGACGGAAAGACGATGTACTTTACGAGGAACAACTCCAACAACGGTAAGTTCTCCAGGGACGAGGAAGGTATAAGCAGATTAAAGATATACCGCGCCGACCTGATCGATGAAGAATGGGGCAATATCGTGGAGCTACCCTTTAACGGGGACAGCTACTCGGTGGCACACCCGACCTTGAACAACGATGAGACAAAACTATATTTTGCTTCGGATATGCCGGGAACGGCAGGGGAGTCGGATATCTTTTCTGTAGAGATAAACGAGGACGGTACTTTCGGTGCACCACAGAACTTGGGACCACAGATCAATACGGAGGCGAGGGAGACCTTTCCGTTCGTAACGGCATCGGACATATTATATTTCTCCTCTGACGGACATCCCGGACTGGGAGGTCTCGATGTATTCGGAACGGACCTGAAGAACGACAGCGGTAAGGTACTTAACGTAGGAAGACCGTTGAACGGGGAAGAGGACGATTTTTCATATATCGTGAACGAAGAAACTAAAAAAGGCTATTTCGCCAGTAACCGAAAAGGAGGGCAAGGGAACGACGATATCTATAGTTTTGTGGAAAAGGAACCATTGGACTTTACCTGCCATACCAATATTACCGGGGTGGTGAAGGACAAGAAGACGGGGGCCTTGCTTGCCAACGCGACCATCAAGGTATACGACACGAAGAAGAACCTGATAGCGAGTTCGCAGACGGACGCCAACGGTGCGTTCGCCATGGAAGGGAACTGTGAGGACGGCAACTACAAAGTGGTGGCCACGAAAACGGACTACGACGAGGGCGACAAGATATTCGCCACGGTGAACGCGAAGGACGCCACGGGCATAGAAGTGGTATTGGCACAAACGGACAAGTCGGCACCAATCGGTACGGATCTGGCGAAGTACCTGAACATCGAACCGATCTACTTTGATTTCGACAAGCACTTCATCCGTGAGGATGCCAGGATCAGCCTGAACAAGGTACTGGCGTATCTTAACGAATATCCCAATGTGAAGATACAGGTAGGTTCCCATACGGATTCAAGGGCCAACGACAACTATAACCTACGTTTGTCCGCCAATAGGGCGAAGTCCACGGCGGCGTACTTGGTGGAACAGGGAATCGATGAAGGCCGCATTTCTTTTGAAGGCTTTGGCGAAACGCAGCTGACGAACGATTGTAGCAACGGGGTACCATGTACCAAAGAGCAACATCAGATGAACAGACGTTCGGAATTCATCGTCGTGAAATAGAGCTGAACGAACCAATAAATAATTTTAATGTAGGAAAGGGAAGGAGCATTGCTCCTTCCCTTTTTTTATGCCCTAAACTCATTTATCGGTTTTAGACAAAATCTTACAAATTTGTTAATCAAAAATACAACTGTATTTCAGAAATCAAGACTTCTACAATTCAAAAATTAAGGTGATTAGGGTAAATCTGTAAACTATTGTTATTATTGGTCTTATCGATGAAATACATTATTTATTATTCTTTCATATACAAATTATGAGCTTTCCCATACAATTCACTACCATTTTACAACATTAACTGCTATAATTTTTGTTCTGATATTATATTTAAGAAGATTAACTATATTTATGTAGTATTTTACGTACACTTCATAGAATAAGTTTTATCATGCTAATTCCCAAACTATGAATTATTCTATACTCGTTTATCAAATTATAGCAATCTGTAATACGGTCAATAATTCTTTTTTAGAAGAACTTAAAATGGATAAAATCATTTTTAAGTTTTTGAGAATTTTAAATGTAAGTACACTTTGCTTTCTAGATGTATTGGTATTACCGTTGAAAGACACTTTATATCCATTCAACTATATATACCAAGTAGTACAGCATAAAAAACCGGTTGTTTGAGTGAAAATTGTTTCTTTTTGCTCTTAAAGCTTCCAATTATTTGATCATCAGAAGAACACTCACAAAACTCTTCTTAAATCAAAAACATCAAGAAGATTACGTACTAATTTTTTTGAATTCAGATTACGATACCAAAATTACACTATGAAAATAAAGGCCTCAACAATTAAAAATAAGTTTCTATCTCTAGTGTTTCTTGTTTTTGCCATGAGTAGTTCTTACGCTCAACTTAGTGACCTGCATTATATGCCACCACTTACCGAGACGAACCAGAATTATATTATTGATCAATATGTATACCTTTCCACTCCGGAAGTTATACCATTTGATGTTAACATTTACGTAGGTACCTCGGCAACTCCGCTAGCAACGGTTTCTGTTTCCAACACCGTACCATACACGTATATATTACCTACAAAAGAGAATGGAATAACATTATTGCCTAATGCAGAAGTTGGCCTTGTTAGTAGTACGGCAGGTTTACGTTTAGAGGCACCAGGAGGACAAAAATTTTATGCCAATTATAGAGGAAATAGTAATTCTCAAGGTGTTTCCTTAACCTCTAAAGGACGGGCAGCCTTAGGAACCCATTTTAAATGGGGTGGTATTCCCTTTTTACATGATCGAAGTATTTTTAATGCAGTCTTAGGGGTTATGGCTACGGAAGATAATACAACAGTTACCATTTCAGACTATGATCCTGATTGTGTTTTTCGACTAGGAAATAATGGTACAGGCTTAACCGATGACACGATTACAATTACATTAAATAAAGGAGAATCTTATGTTTTAGAAGCTGAAGGAAGTAATGGTGATGCCAATAGATATGGATGGTTAGGTGCAGATATTATATCAGATAAGGATATCGCTATTAGTACTGGTCATATATTACTTGGTGTTCTTCCTAGTTCTAATATTCAAGATGGAGGAACAGATCAACCAGTGCCTATTGATATTATTGGTCGTGAATATGTTTTTATTAGAGGTGGTGGTACAGATGCCTTAGAATTTCCAATAATAATTGGAACAGCTAGTGGTACCGATATTTTTGTAAATGGGGCAACAACTCCCATTGCAACTATAAATGACGGAGAATACTTTGTGGTTCCTGGGTCAAATTATTCTGGTGGTACAGCGGGTAATAATATGACGGTTACCGCATCTAAAAATGTGTATGCCTACCAATGTTTGGCTGGTAGTAATTCTGGAGCAACAATTGGAATGAATTTTATTGCTCCTGTTAATTGTTTACTTCCAGATAATGTAAATAACATTAGTACTATTGAAGATTTAGCAGGAAAAACGATATCAGGTGGGTTGACCATTCTAGCATCAAATAGTACCCCTGATGCTAATATTGTCGTAACTGCCGATGGTGTTCCTGTAACCTTGCCTGCTGCTATACCGGCTACGGGCTTACCTTGGAAAAGTTTTTATATCCCAGGTTTAACGGGTAATATATATGTACAATCTTCAGGAGCAATTGCTGTTGGAGTTGTTGGTTTTAGTGGTGCACTAGGAACTGGTGGGTACTTTTCTGGTTTTGATACCGTACCCGTAGTAGACTACTCTATTTCAGGTTCGGGATGTTTAGGGAGTACTATAACGCTTACTGAAACTTTTGATACCTACCAATGGTTTAACGATGGAGTTGCCATACCTGGAGCTACCAGCGGAAGTTACACGCCTACTGAAATTGGTGAACATTACGTAAATGTATCTAAAAGTGGATGTGATTATAACTCTAATGTAATTCAGGTATTTTATTGTAATCCAGACATTTTCATTAGTAAAACTTCAGACAAGACAACAATATCAGAAGGCGAAACGGTAACTTTTACAATTACCGTAGAAAGCTTAGGATTAGATGATACCACTGGTTTAGTTATTACAGATGAATTACCAACAGGATTAACTTTAATAAGTGCAACTCCAAGCAAAGGTACTTGGTCTGCTCCAAATTGGAATGTAGGTGATATGGTCAAAGGTGAAAAGCAATCAATAGTTATTGTCGCTTCTGCCGATGATATAGATGCTCCATTCGCAACTAGAAGTATTACAAATACAATTTCTAACACTCAAGATCAAACAGATTCCAATTCATCTGTAGATGATTCAACAGCAGTAATTACTGTAGAAAATTTAGATGACGATAATGATGGCGTTCCAGATACTTCTGATCTTTGTCTAGGATTTGATGATAGTGTAGACACTGATAATGATGGCGTGCCAGATGGTTGCGATTTAGATGATGATAATGATGGTATTTTAGATACGGATGAATGTGTAGCGCCACCGGCATCAGTTATTGGTACTCAAGATACTTCAGTTAGCTGGGTTGATTTTCAATGGAACAGAATTATAGGAACAACGTATTGGTCCGGTAGAACTGGTAGTGATAACGAATGGGGGCTCATAGGTACCTTCGATCTAGGAAACTTAAATGCAAATTTGGCAGGTGTGATGGTCACCATAACTTCAGTCTCAAATGAGCCAGATGATGCCAGACTATATATGGGTGCATCGTCAGGTAGTTTATTGGGCGGTCATGCAGGGTTTATTTTAGAATTCTCAGAACCAGTTGATATAAGAAGAGAAGCACTTGCAGGTGTTGCTTTCAGCACAGGTGAGATTGAAACGTATTTGTCTAATAGCCAAATGCATTATGTTAATGGTGATACACCGGCTAGTGTTACAGTTACTACTGATGACGGTTCTGGTTTTGCAAGTATAGAGGCAAATGGAAGTGGAGGTACTAGTCCAATCGTTGCCGAGAGTTATGGTACTACCTATTTTTATATGGATTGGGATGATAATATTCTTCCAAGTACACAACAGTTTAGAATGGAAATTGGTGAATTTCCAAGAATAGCTACTACCGACACCGATGGTGATGGTATTGTAGATTGTAAAGATTTAGATAGCGATAATGATGGTTGCCCAGATGCTTTAGAGGGTGATGCAAGTTATGATTATGATGATATTGATGGTGACCTTAGATTAACCGTAGCTGTAGGTGCCAATGGTATACCTAGTGGTTCTGCTCAGGGTAGAGGTACTTCATTAGACAAATTAGCAAAATCAACTGCATGTTCAGAATGCCTTCCAAATCATCCTTTATTTACAGATTTTGATGGCGATACTATTGGTGATGCTTGTGATGAAGACAATGATAATGATGGTATTTTAGATGTTGATGAATCTAATAGTGGATGTGGGGCAGCTTCTTCAACAAATATTCATTTTACAGATGCATCTTATAATACAGTAGCAGCAGATAGCAATGACGGTGATTTAGTTACTTATTTAAAGGATTTTGATAGTGGTATTTCAGCAGTTGTTACCACTACAATAGGTTCTGGGATTTTCGCTGCTGGCAATCCAAATTATACAGATGGCACCGTAAGGGTAGATATGCAAACGCGTAATTCTAGTTCTGGGGTTACCGGTACTTCTACAGAAATTGTATTTTCTGAACTTATATTATCTACAGAATTTAATGTAAGAAGTTTAGCTAGAAATGCAGCGGGATCTTATAATGAAAGTCAAAATATTAGATTTTTTAATAATGGAGTTCAAGTAGAATTTCCAGCAGATATTTATGCACTTAGCGGAACCATAGGGTCGGGAGCTTCTTATGATCCTGTTACCGGAGATGCCATAGCCGCAATAATTGGTGGAGGTGGTCAAGAAGCCAACTTTAGATTTAATATTGATAAAGCAATAGACAAAATTGTTATAACTCAAATGGATACGGCTAATGCCGATAATATTGGGTGGACGGTTAATATTTTATGTGCCTATAATTTAGATACAGATAATGATGGAATTTATAACCATCTAGATTTAGATAGTGACAATGATGGTTGCCCAGATGCTTTAGAGGGTGCCGCAACTTATGATTATACTAATATAGATGGTAGTTTTCAACTTACGGCTACGGCAGATGCAGCAGGTATTCCTGGTGGATCTTCTCAAGGAGTTGGTACATCTATAGACAATTTACAACAGTCAGATGCATGTTCTGAATGTTCACCAAATCATCCCTTATATAATGATGCAGATGGTGATAATGTTGGTGATTTTTGTGATGACGATAATGATAATGATGGTATAGCGAATGCCTTAGAATGTACGCCGGCAAAAGGCTTAATTTTAACGGGAGATGATACGCTATTGCTAACAGGAGAATATAATAATGGTAATGGAGTAAGTCAACAGTTTACTATTACATCTACTGAATATAATATTTTAGATAAAACCGGTTCTGCCGATAATGGTCTACAAGTACGATGGAATCAAGGAACAGATCCAACCGTAGAAATGATACTTACTTTACAAGAGCCAGTAAATGCGGTACAAAATGCTATTAGGGTTTCTTCTTTTGAGCCGAACAGTGACGTTGGAGGAATTCAAAATGCAGATAAAACAGTTACGATTACATGGCCAGGTGGCGGTACGGCAGTATTGTCCGATCCATTGGGTGAAACAGATTTAGGAAATGGAGCTGTGATAACCTCCGGTACTCCTTTTCAAGTGGCTCCAGATGCAGCGGGACTTTCCAGACTTGTGCCAGATTCGCAATGGTCTCTATTAATTGATACAAGTACAGGAATAACTTTCCCTATGGATATTGGTTATTTCGCAGATGGAACTATAAATTCAAGTGCAAATCACGTAAATGAAGGTTTTGCATTTAGATCAGTTTTAGATTGTGATAATGATAATGATGGTGTAGCAAATACGCTTGATTTAGATAGTGATAATGATGGAATTTATGATGTTGTAGAATCAGGTGGTACAGATGCAGATGCCAATGGTATTGCAGATGGAGCCGTAAGTACTGAAGGTATCCCTAATACAGCAGGTACAGGTACAGTTCCGACGGAAACTACGGCGGGCACTCCAGATTTTTTAAATTTAGATAGTGATGCAGATGGTTGCTCAGATGCTAACGAAGCATACGAAGATAATACAGCAGATAATGGTGATGGTTTGGTATATGATGATGCCGATACAGCAACTGTTAGCGATGGTTCAGGAAAAATATTAGCCAACGGATTGGTGGCAGCAGCAGCCTATACAACTGGCAATGTAAGTGCGGTAACTACCGAAGATTTAGATTTAGATGGCGATGGTTTAGTGGGTATTTGTGATCTTGATGATGATGGCGATGGTGACCCAGATACAACAGATACAGATCCTTTAGATCCTTGTGTATATAGTACAAATCAAGTCGCAGCTAATGCAGAAGCAAGTTGGAGTGCATTAGACTGTGATGGTGATGGAGAAACAAACGGATTTGAAGTAACTAATAATACAAATCCTTTAGACCCTTGTGAAGTAACGGTTCCAAGCGTACGTGCAACTACAGATGAAAATTATGCGGTTTGGGCAGCAGCCGATTGTGATGGAGATAATCTTGATAATGGTACAGAGGTTACCAATGGTACTGACCCTTTTGATATAGATACAGATGGCGACGGTGTTCAAGATGACGTTGACAGTGATGCACTAGATCCATGTGATCCAGTTCAGCCAGCAGGTTATACAGGTTATGATGCTACCAATGCTATTTGGGCAGCAGCAGATTGTGATGGAGACGGAGTTACCAATGGAACTGAAGTTACCAACGGTACAGATCCATATAGTACAGATACAGACGGTGATGGTGTTCCGGATAATACAGATACAGATGCTTTAGATCCTTGTGATCCAGTACAAGCAGCAGGTTACACCGGTTACGATGCTAACAATGCTATTTGGGCAGCGGCAGATTGTGATGGTGACGGAGTTACCAATGGTACAGAAGATACCAATGGTACGGATCCTTACAATGTAGATACTGATGGTGATGGTGTTCCGGATAATACAGATACAGACGCTTTAGATCCTTGTGATCCAGTACAAGCGGCAGGGTATACAGGTTATGATGCTAGCAATGCCATTTGGGCAGCGGCAGATTGTGATAGTGATGGTGTTTTAAACGGTACCGAAGATACTAATGGCACTGATCCTTATAGTTCAGATACCGATGGTGATGGTGTGCCAGATACCACAGATGCTGACCCGTTAGATCCTTGTGATCCAGTACAAGCTGCAGGGTATACAGGTTATGACGCTAGCAATGCTATTTGGGCAGCGGCAGATTGTGATGGTGATGGAGTTTTAAATGGTACGGAAGATACTAATGGTACAGATCCATACAATACAGATACAGATGGTGATGGTGTTCCAGATAATACAGATTCAGATGCTTTAAATCCTTGTGATCCAGTACAAGCGGCAGGTTACGCGGGTTATGATGCTAGTAATGCTATTTGGGCAGCGGCAGATTGTGATGGCGACGGAGTGATTAATAGTACAGAAGTTACCAATCGTACCGATCCATATAGTACAGATACAGATGGTGATGGTGTTCCAGATAATACAGATGCAGATCCGTTAGACCCTTGTGATCCTTCACAAGTTGCAGGTTACACAGGTTACGTTGCAACCAATGCAATATGGGCAGCGGCAGATTGTGATGGTGATAATGTTACCAATGGTACAGAAGATACTTTTGGTACTGATCCATATAATACAGATACTGATGGTGACGGAATTCAAGATGATGTGGACAATGATCCACTTGATCCTTGTGATCCAGTTCAAGCACCTGGTTATACCGGTTACGTTGCAACCAATGCAATATGGGCAGCGGCAGATTGTGATAACGACGGAGTAATAAATGGTACAGAAGTAACCAATGGTACTGATCCATATAGTACAGATACTGATGGTGACGGAGTTCCAGATGATATTGATGCTGATCCGTTAGATCCTTGTGATCCAGTTCAGGCAGCAGGTTATGCAGGTTATGATGCTACAAACCCAATTTGGGCAGCGGCAGATTGTGACGGTGACGGAATTATAAATAGTACAGAAGTTACCAATGGTACTGATCCATATAGTTTAGATACGGATGGTGATGGTATTGATGACGGTCAAGAAGATACAGATGGTACAAATCCATTGAATGATTGTGAATCTATAGGAGGTAGTCCTTTACCAACAAGTGATTGTGATGGTGACGGTGTGCAAAATTCTTTAGATGCCTGTGAAGGTTTTGATGATGCTATAAACGCAGATGGTGATGCGCTACCAGACGCATGTGATGAAGATGATGATAACGATGGTATTCCAGATACAGTAGAAGGTTCTGGTGATTTTGATGGAGACGGGGTTCCAGATAGTTTAGACCTTGATAGTGATAATGATGGTATTCCGGATCTTGTAGAAACAGGAAATGGAAGTTTAGACACCAATGGTAATGGGTATATAGATAGTTCTGAAAGTGGAGTGGGTACCAATGGTATTCCAGATGTTTTAGAAGATGGTGGTTTGGATGGTGCAGGCGTAACAGCAGTTCCTGTAAATTCTGACGGTACAGCTGGTCCAGATTATTTAGATATCGATTCTGATAATGATGGTATTAGAGATTTAGTAGAAGCACAAACAGATGTTGATTTAGTTCAATTATCTGGTAACGATTCTGATAATGATGGTATTGATGATGCTTTTGATGTAGATTATGATCCTAATAATAGCCTTACCACTTCACCAGAAGATACGGATCTAGATGGTCGTCCAGATTATTTAGATTTAGATAGTGATAATGACGGTATAATAGATAACATAGAGTGGCAATCAACTTCAGGTCACCTTTTTCCATCTGCAGATTCAGATGGCAATGGTCTTGCCGATAATTATGAGGTTGCACCTGCCGGCTCAGGAGAGTCTATTAATCAACCTGAAAATTCAGACGGTCAAGATATGCCAGATTTTAGGGATACAGATTCTGATAATGACGGTTTAGATGATATGACCGAAGTCTATGATTACAATGATGATCTAGTGGCAGATGTTGTTCTTTCTGGAACAGATGCTGATAATGATGGATTAGATGATGCTTTTGATTTAAGTATCTCGGGACCAAATGGTATCGCAGATCCAAACGGGGCAACAAATAATAATCAAGATGTAACAACTTTCTTAAATACTCAAGATCCTTTTACCAGTGAAGTAGATTTTAGAGATGGCAATGTACACTTAGACCCTATTGATACGGATGGTGATGGAGTTGATAATCTTATCGATATTGATAATGATAACGATGGCATTTTAGATTACGTAGAATCTTTAGGTTTTCAACCTACAGATACCAAAGGAGATGCTTGTGGTATTCCTGCCGGTTCATTTATTGGAGGTTCCTATATAGCTGCTACTGGTTCTGGAGCAGGTACTTTAAATGCGGAATATAGATTCTCAACTGTAGTTACATCATCATTGGGTGTTTTAGATGCTATTGTTACAATTACGGATATAGACAATGCAACCTTAACTTCAATTGATACCAATGCTTCTGGTAGTAACGAAGCTTGGCAACCTACTTTTGATGTAGGAGGTACCGCAGGCGCAACAGGTAGTATGTCCTTTAATATAAGTTTGGTAGCGTCAGGAACGGATTTTCAGGTAAACCTTATTCGTTTTGGTGGTGTAATTTATGATATAGATGGCGCTAATACCAAAGAAAGCGTAACGCTTACACGCCCTGGTTTGTATGCAGTAGATAGTAATTCATTGCTTACAGTATCAGAGAATTTAGCAACTGGTACGGCTACTTTTGAGGGTCCTGCGCAAACATGGGCAGGGGTTGATTTTGGAGCTAAACTAGCTGCGTATTTCAACTACTATGAAACTACAAACCTTAATTTAACATTTACAGGTGAGTTACAACCTGGTTTTACCACACGGGATTATTTAGGTTCAATTTTATTCCAGACCTGTGACATAAATGGATTGTTCACACCTACAAATACCACTTCAGCAAATAATTCTGGTGGTACACCAACAGGAATAGCCTCAGGCCCTGGTTCGGAACCTGTTTACACAATATATCAAGGTATAGATAGTGATAATGATGGTATTGAAGATCATTTAGATATTGACTCGGATAATGATGGTATTCCAGATAATGTAGAGGCACAACTTACTTCATCTTATACTTCTAGAGGAGTGGATGATGGTGATACAGATGGTTTGGGCGATCCGTATGAAGGAGCAGGGAACGAAGGCTTAACAGCTATTGATACAGATTTAGATGGTATTCCAGATTATTTAGATTTAGACTCAGATGGCGATGGTTTTACCGATAGAGTTGAAGCAGGTTTTGCTGCAGCTACGAACAATCTAGATTCTGACGGTGATGGTTTATTAAATGGATATGATGATGTAGACACACTAGGTACTCTTTTTGATACTAATGATGATCAAGATAATGGAGCTTCAGATTTACCTAACATAGCAAAAACTACAACTCCAGAAGTTGATTACCGCGAAGTTGGTATTGATGATAATGATTTAGATGGTATAGCAGATTCTATTGATTTAGATGATGATAACGATGGTATTTTAGATACGGTTGAAACTTCAGGAACTAATCCTAGTGCTGATGATGATTCTGACGGAATATTAAATTATAGAGATACCGATTTAGGTGCTGATGCCAACGGTGATGGTATCGTCGATATTTTTGATACTGATGGAGATGGTGTTCCTAACCACTTTGATTTAGATACAGATAATGATGGTATTTATGATGTTGTAGAATCTGGCAGTGACCAAGTATTTACAGCTGGTGTTGTAACTGGTGCGGTGGGTACAGATGGTATTCCAAATTCGGTACAGGCAAGTGGTCAGCAAAATAGCGGTGCTGTAAGTTATACGGTATCAGATTCTGAAACTACTTCTGATGGAATATTTGATTTCTTGGAATTAGATGCTGATGGAGATGGATGTAATGATGTTATCGAAGCTGGGTTCACAGACCCTAATGGTGACGGAGTCTTGGGCGATGGTGCTACAGTTGTAGATTCTAATGGAATTGTAACAGGAACTAATGTTTCTGACGGATACACCACACCAAATAATGCGGATAGTGCTACAGATTCAACATTCGACTTTCAACAGCCAGGTGTTATACCAACAATTGCAACTGCAGCAGAACAACCTCAAGATGTATTAACTAATGGAAGTTCTGCAGAGATATTTACGGTAACGGCTACAGGTACAGATGTACTTTATCAATGGCAAGTAGATGATCAATTGGGTGGTGGTTTTGTTGATATTGACGATGCAAATGCAACTGATATTTATTCAGGAAGTAATACAGAAACACTGACTTTAACAGGTATAACAACAACACAACAGGGTTATGAATATAGAGTGATAATTACAGAGACTAATTTTGTATGTTCTCCTTTAATTTCTGATAGTGCGTTGCTTACGGTAGATGTAACTCCGCCTGCTATTCCTACCGTTGATAGTCAAATTACAAATGATACAACACCTGTTATTACAGGTACTGCAGAAGCAAATTCTACGGTAACGGTAGTAGTTGCGGGTGCAACATATACAACAACTGCAGATGCTTCTGGCAACTGGACGATTGATACGGAAACTGCTATTGCAGATAGTGGATCATTTACACCAAATGTAAATGGAACAAATGAAGTAGCCGTTACAAGTACAGATGCTGCTGGTAATAGTACTGATGATGTTACAACTTTAGAGTTGACAATAGATACTACCAATCCTGCTATTCCTACAGTAAATAGTCAAATAACAAATGATATAACACCTGTTATTACAGGTACTGCAGAAGCAAATTCTACTTTAGAAATAGAAGTAGGCGGTGCAATTTTTACCATTATTACTGATGCTTCTGGCAATTGGACTTTAGATACCGAAGTTGAATCTCCGGAAAGTGGAACTTTTGATCCAAATGTAAATGGTGTAAATGAAGTTGCGGTCACAAGTACAGACGCAGCGGGTAATAGTACAGTAGATATTACCACCTTAGAGTTGATCATAGATACTACGGCCCCAACGGCTCCAACAGTTCAAATTACTGAAGACACCAATAATGATGGTTTAATTAGTGATGATGAATTAACAGGACCTATCAATGCAGTAGTTACACTACCTGTGGATGCCGTT
Organism: Zobellia barbeyronii; assembly: GCF_018603515.1. GTDB lineage: Bacteria > Bacteroidota > Bacteroidia > Flavobacteriales > Flavobacteriaceae > Zobellia > Zobellia barbeyronii. Next base: position 5,551 of record NZ_JACATN010000011.1, on the reverse strand, counting down.
GCTGGTGATACGGTTACCATTACAGATGGTAATGGTAACTCACAAGACGTGGTGCTTACTGCAACTGATATTAGTAATGGCGATATAACTGTTATAATTGCTAACCCTGGTGAGAATGGTACCATTGTCGTAACGGCTAATATTACAGATGTGGCTGGCAATACAAGTGCGGATAGTGCTACAGATACAGCAGTACTTGATACGACGGCTCCTTTAGCGCCAACAGTAGTTATCTCTGAAGATGTTGACAATGACGGATTAATAAACGAAGACGAACTTGTAGGTGATATTGATGCTCGTGTAACGCTTCCAGTGGATGTGGTAGCAGGAGATACGGTGACCGTTACTGATGGTAATGGAAACTCTCAAGATGTAATCTTGACGGCAACTGATATTACAAACGGATTTATTGATGTAGTAATCGCAAATCCTGGAGATACGGGTACTATTGTGGTAACCGCAAATCTTACAGATGTTGCCGGTAATGTTGGTCCAGATAGTGCTACAGATACTGCGGTACTTGACCTTAAAGATCCATTAGCTCCAACAATACAAATTACTGAAGATGTCAATGATGATGAATTAATAAATGGCGATGAACTAGTAGGTGATTTAGATGCTGTGGTAACACTTCCTGTCGGTGCAGTTGCTGGTGATACGGTAACGGTAACTGATGGTAATAGTAATTCACAAGATATAATACTTACTGCAACAGATGTTGCAACGGGTTCTATAGATGTGGTAATAATCAACCCAGGTGAAAACGGTACTATTGTATTAACTGCTAATCTAACGGATGTTGCAGGTAATGTTGGTCCTGATAGTGCTACTGATACCGCTGCCATTGATACAACAGCTCCTGTTGCGCCAACAATTGAGATTACAGAAGATGCCGATAATGATGGTTTAATAAACGAAGACGAATTAATTGGTGATATTGATGCCCGTGTAACTTTAGTGGGAGCAGTATTTGCAGGAGATATAGTTACGGTAACCGATGGTAATGGAAACTCACAAGATGTGGTACTGACCGCAACAAATATATCTGATGGATATGTAGATGTTATTATTGCCAACCCTGGTGATATGGGTACCATTGTGGTAACCGCTAATATAACAGATGTTGCCGGTAATGTTGGTCCTGATAGTGCTACAGATACTGCAGTACTAGATCTTACTGATCCTGGTGCTCCTACGGTAATTATTGTAGATGACAGTAATGATGATGAGTTAATTAACGAAGATGAATTAGACGGAGATATTCAAGCCGCAGTATCACTACCAAGTAACATTGCCGCAGGTGATACGGTGACTATAACAGATGGTAATGGAGATTCTCAAGATGTTATACTTACAGCAGCTCAAGCTACCAACGGATTTATTCTTGTTGTAATTCCTAATCCGGGAGATGGTGGTACAATTAATGTCACTGCCAACGTAACAGACATAGCCGGTAATGTGGGTCCTGATAGTAATACAGATAATGCATTACTTGATCTTACCGATCCAAGTGCGCCAACGGTAGAAATTACCGAAGACACCAATAATGATGGTATCATCAGTGAAGATGAATTAGTAGGAGATATCGATGCACGTGTAACTTTAGTTGGACCAACATTTGAAGGAGATACGGTAACGGTTACCGATGGTAACGGAAACTCACAAGATGTGGTATTAACTGCAGCAGATGTTGCCAATGGATTTATAGATGTAATTATTGCCAATCCTGGTGATGGAAATACTATAGTTGTAACCGCAAACTTAACGGATGTTGCTGGTAATGTTGGACCTGATAGTGCAACAGATACTGCATTAATCGATGTATTGGCTCCTAGTGCGCCAGAAGTAGAAATTGCTGAAGATGTAAGCAATGACGGTTTAATCAGTGCAAGTGAATTGTCTGGTGATATTGATGCAGTAATTATACTACCTATTGATGCAGAAGTAGGTGATACAGTAACCATAACAGATGGTAACGGTAACTCGCAAGATGTGATTTTAACTACGACCGATATAGCAACTGGTTCTTTAGAAGTTATCATTGTCAATCCTGGTGAAGCAGGTACAATAGTATTGGGAGCATTTATTACAGATGTTGCTGGTAATGTTGGTGATGATAGTGCTACTGATACAGCAGTACTTGATACAACGGCACCAAGTGCACCAACAGTAGAAATTACTGAAGACACTAATAATGATGGTTTAATTAGTGAAGATGAATTAATGGGAGATATAGATGCCCGTGTTTCTCTTCCTATAGATGCAGAAGTAGGCGATACGGTAACCATTACAGATGGTAATGGAAATTCACAAGATGTGGTTTTAACTGCAATTGATATTACTAATGAATATATTGATGTTGTAATCGCGAATCCTGGTGATACGGGTACAATAGATGTAACTGCAAATATTACAGATGTTGCTGGTAATGTTGGTCCTGATAGTGCTACAGATACTGCGGTACTTGACCTTACTGATCCAACTGCGCCAACGGTAGAAATTACTGAAGACACCAATAATGATGGTTTGATCAGTGAAGATGAATTGGTTGGTGATCTTGATGTAGTGGTAACACTTCCGCCTGATGCGGTAGCTGGCGATACGGTAACTATTACAGATGGTAATGGAAACTCACAAGATGTAGTCTTGACTGCAACTGATATCGCGAACGGATTTATTGATGTAATAATTACTAATCCTGGAGATGCAGGTACCATTGTTATAACAGCGAATATTACAGATGTTGCTGGTAATGTTGGTCCTGATAGTGCTACAGATACTGCGGTATTAGACCTTACAGATCCATTGGCTCCGACGGTTGAAATTACAGAAGACACCAATAATGATGGTTTAATTAGTGAAGATGAACTAGTTGGGGATATAGATGCTCGTGTAACACTACCAGCTCAAACATTTGCAGGAGATACGGTAACGATTACCGATGGTAATGGTAACTCGCAAGATGTTATCCTAACTGCAGCTGATATTGCGAATGGATACATTGATGTTGTAATCGCTAATCCTGGTGATACGGGTACAATTGTTATAACTGCGAATATTACTGATGTTGCTGGTAATGTTGGTCCTGATAGTGCTACGGATACTGCAGCTCTTGATCTTACAGATCCAACTGCGCCAACTGTAGAAATTACAGAAGACACCAATAATGATGGTTTGATCAGTGAAGATGAACTGGTAGGTGATATTGATGTAGTGGTAACACTTCCACCTGATGCAGTCGCTGGTGATACGGTAACGATTACCGATGGTAATGGTAACTCACAAGATGTAGTCTTGACTGCAACTGATATCGCAAACGGATTTATTGATGTAATAATCGCAAATCCAGGTGATACAGGCACGATTGTTATAACAGCAAACATTACAGATATTGCTGGTAATGTAGGTCCTGATAGTGCTACTGATACTGCAGTACTTGATCTTACAGATCCATTAGCACCGATTATAGAAATTACAGAAGACACCAATAATGATGAATTGATCAGTATTGATGAGCTGTCTGGTGATATCGATGCACGTGTAATACTACCAGCTCAGACATTTGCAGGTGATACGGTAACTGTTACGGATGGTAATGGTAACTCACAAGATGTGGTGCTTACTGCTGCTGATGTAGCTAATGGCTTTATTGATGTGGTTATCACGAATCCTGGTGATTTAGGTACTATTGTCGTAACGGCTACTATTACGGATGTTGCCGGTAACGTTGGTCCAGATAGTGCTACAGATACTGCAGCTCTTGATTTAGCAAATCCAACGGTTGATAGTTTTGATACTATAGATATTACACCGGTATTAACTGGTCAAGGAAATACTAATGAGATTTTAGTAATTGAGTTGGATACAGATGGAGATAATATTCCTGATGTTACCTATACCGTGACTACCGATGCCAGTGGCGATTGGAGTTTAGATACGGAAACGGCAATACCAGATTCAGGTAGCTTCCCAGTTCTAGTAGATCAAGATGTAATTAATATTACAGCAACAGATCCTTCTGGAAATGCTGGAACAGGAGCGGTAACAGTTTCAGTTGACACGGATAATGACGGAATCAATGATAAGGAAGAGGTTGCAATAGGCACAGACCCTAATAATCCTGATACGGATGGTGATGGAATTAATGACGGACAAGAAGTCAATGTTGATAATACGAATCCTTTAGATGATTGTAGTTCTGTAAATGGATATCCATTAGGTAGAAGTGATTGCGATGATGATGGACTAACAACCGATGAGGAAGTTGCCATAGGAACTGATATAGATAACCCAGATAGTGATAATGACGGACTTCTTGACGGAGAGGAAGTTACTATGGATACTGATCCAAATGATTCGGATTCTGATGATGATGGTATCTTGGATGGTCAGGAAGTATTGGATGGTACAAATCCTTTAGATGATTGTGATCATGTTAATGGTACTGCACTTCCAAATAGTGATTGTGACGGTGACGGACTTACAACAGCACAAGAAGATGCAATTGGTACAGATTCTTACGAAGCCGATACAGATGGTGACACAATACCTGATGGTCAGGAGATTGAAGACGGAACAGATCCTCTTAACCCTTGCGATTCATTAAATGGAGTTCCAACACTTGATGCTGGTTGCAACCCAGAAGTGGTTAACTCTGGTATTTCAGTTAGTAACGAAATTATTACGCCAGATAACGACGGTACAAACGATGGGTTCATTATAGAAAATATAGAATCCTATCCGAACAATACGGTGCAGATCTATAACCGTTGGGGAGTTAGTGTTTATGAAATGTCAGGTTATGATAATACTACAAATGTATTCACGGGTACTTCTGATGCTAGAACAACCATTAGTGCAGATTCAAAACTACCTGTCGGTGTGTATTTCTATGTGATCAAATATGAGAACGAGGGAATAAACCTAAGCAAAGCAGGCTACCTATACATTAATAGATAAAATATTGTCCCAAAATAAATAACCATGAAAAACCTTTTTGCACTACTCTTGTTCGTCTTAGCTGGTAGTACTTCGCTACTTGCCCAACAGGACGCGCAATATACGCAGTACATGTACAACACGATCTCTGTGAACCCAGCTTATGCGGGTTCGCGGGGGGTGTTCAGTATCGCTGCGCTGCACCGTTCGCAGTGGGTGGGCCTTGACGGGGCGCCCACGACGCAGACGCTCAATTTCCATACGCCGGTTTCCAAGCGTGTAGGCCTGGGGCTGTCGGTGGTCAACGATGAGATCGGTAACGGCACGAACCAGGACACCTACGTGGACGCGGCCTTTTCCTATACGGTAAAGACGTCTGACGAAGGCAAGCTGTCCTTCGGTCTAAAGGCCGGTGGCCATCTTTTGAACGTTGATTTCTCGAAGCTGAGGAACTACGGAGCGGAGAGCAATTTGCCGAACATAGACAACAAGTTCTCGCCCAATATCGGGGCGGGGGTGTACTACCACACGGACCATTTCTATGCGGGCCTATCGGTGCCGAACTTTTTACAGACGGAACATTTTGACGGTTCCAATACGAACAGCAGTTCCT
>NZ_JACATN010000010.1 GCF_018603515.1 Zobellia barbeyronii | reverse complement strand
CTTTCCATTCCGAACAGGGAAGTTAAGCCCGCTAGCGCCGATGGTACTGCCAACAGGTGGGAGAGTAGGAAGCCGCCTTACTTCGAGGTCCCGATCAGTTTATTCTGATCGGGACCTTTTTTTTTGCTCGAAATCCACGATTTCTGATACTGGGCCAACTACTCAAAAGTTGGTGCTATCTGCTTTTACGAAAAACAATCTTCATTTTACCTCAAAAAGACATTTAACAGATAGTCATATTCCACTTAATATTGAGTGCATGTTTGAATAGTAAATATTATTAGGTGTGTTTGTTACACTTTTGTATTTTTAGAATTAAATAGCATATTTTGGTAGAATACTACATGGATTTGCTAATAAAATGACCTAAAAAACTTATTTAGTAATCTATTTTTGATTTCAAATAAAACATATGAAAAGAATTGTACCAATCTTTATTTTAAGTGCGTTGTTGTATTGCTGCACAGAAAAAGAAAGGAAAGTAGAAAGAACTAAATCCTCACTACAAGAAATTTCACTTCCTTTTGAATCTATATCTCTAAATACTCTTGAAGATTTCAAAAAAATATCAAATAATTGGAGTGCTGTTGGCGGAGTATATGTTGACCGCTCTAAGGAAGGGAAGATTATATCAACAGAAGGAAAAGGTGTATTAGTAAACATACCCACTGAAACAGACAAGGGAAATCTGACAACTAATTTTGAACACGGTGATATAGAGTTAGAGGTTGATGTTATGATACCTAAAGGTTCTAATTCTGGTCTGTATTTCCAAGAAAGATATGAGGTTCAGCTTTTTGATAGTTGGGAGGTTCTTGATGTATCACATGGTGATATGGGTGGTATTTATCAACGTTGGGATAGGACAAAAGATAAGGGAAATGAAGGTTATGAGGGATATGCTCCAAGAATTAATGCAGCAAAAGCTCCTGGTTTATGGCAGCATTTTAGAATTATATTTCATGCTCCAAGGTTCGATTCTACTGGTAGTAAAATTAAAGATGCTGAATTTAAGGAAGTTTGGTTGAATGGAACATTGATTCAAGAAAATGTTAAAGTTACAGGTGCTACTCGGGGGGGTATTGGTCAAGATGAAATTGCTAAGGCTCCATTAATGATTCAGGGAGATCATGGGGCGATTGCATTCAAAAACTTAAAGTATAAATTGTATGAGAATAACAAGCTTTCATTTTCAAATATGAAAATGAAAGAATTTAAGAATGAAGATGTTATGCTGCCGAATTTGGATAGTCTAGTTCCTATAAGAGAAATTGTAACAGACTCTTTATCTTCTACTATGGCCGTTGGCGATAAGGTTACACGGATATTGGATTACCAAGGTAAATTAGTAGTTCCTGTTACTGGTGATTATATTTTTGACTTCAGATTAAATCAGGCAGGTGGTTTATTAATTATAGATAATGACACCGTGGTTAATCGGGACGGGAACTTTATTGTTGATTCTTTGGGTGTAAGCAAGGTTACTCTATCAAAAGGAGAAGTGCCATTTAGATTAATTTATAACAAGCACAATCCTTGGGTAATAGGATTTAGCCTCTCCGTAGAAGGTCCTGGAATTGAAAAACAACCACTTCATGCCGCTAGTTCCATAGCGAAAAAGAAAAGTGTTGGAGGTAGAAAAATTATGGTGGAACCGACGGAGCTAGCAGTAACACAACGTAGTTTTTTGATGCATGAAAATGAAAAACGTACCCATTGTATATCAGTAGGGACACCACAAAAAATAAACTATGCTTATGATTTAGCTTCTGGTTGTCTACTGGAAGTTTGGAACGGTGATTTTTTAGATGCTACCCAAATGTGGCATTCACGAGGTATAAGACAATTAGGAGAACCAGCTGGTTTTGCGGTTTCCTTTCATGGAAACCCGGAATTTACAATATTGGAATCGGCTGATTCAAAATGGCCTAAGAATGTATCGCAAGAGGCTTTACAATTTTCAGAGGGCTATGAGCTCGACAAAGTAGGAATTCCAATATTTACTAGAAAAATTGAGTCTAAAATTATTAAAGATAAAATGGTGCCATCTTCAGATGAACGTAAATTGAATCGAACTGTATTAGCTAGTGGAGAAGGAGAAATTTGGCACAAGGTGGCTTCTGGAGAAGCAATAGAAAAACTGCCAGATGGCTCGTATATAGTTAATGACGAGAGTTACTTTGTTGATTTTTCGGATGATAGTTTATCTCCTATAATTCGGGTATCGAATGGGGAAGAGGAATTGTTAGTGAAAATTCCAGCGGGTGAGCAAAAGGTTGAATATAGTATCATTTGGTAAATAGAAGAACATGCAGACTTTATATAAAACAATATTTTTTTTAGTTCTATTCGGGAGCTATCAATTTGGTGCGGCACAATCGGCCATGGCCAAAAAAGAAGCCCAATTCTATGACATCGTAGATGTTCCTATACCGGATGATGTAGTTTTGGAAGTTGGTGGATTGGCATTAACAGATGATGATAAGTTAGGGGTTTCAACAAGAAGAGGGGAAGTTTGGGTTATTGACAAACCTTATGGTAATTCACCAGACTACACTAGGTTTGCTAGTGGTATGCACGAAGCCTTAGGATTAAACTATAGGGATAAAAGCTTTTATTTATCTCAAAGGGGTGAGTTGACTAGACTTGATGACAAAGATAGTAATGGCGTTGCAGATCTGTATAAAACTATTTATTCATGGCCATTGTCAGGTAATTATCATGACTATTCTTATGGGCCAAAATTCATGGATAATGGTGATATGCTAGTTACTTTGAATCTATCTTGGATTGGACATGGAGCTAGTTTAGTAAAATGGAGAGGCTGGATGTTAAGAATTACTCCAGAAGGGGAGATGACTCCTATTGCTACTGGTCTACGTTCTCCTTCTGGGTACGTTATCAATAATGCTGGAGATATTTTTTATTCTGAAAATCAGGGAGATTGGGTAGGCTCGGGGAGAATTACACATTTGGAAAAAGGTGATTTTGCTGGTAATCCAGAAGGTTTAGTATGGACGGGAGATCCTAAATCCCCTTTAAAGTTAAAGAAAGAAGATATTGAAGAGGAATCTGGTTTAAGTCTTTATGAATATTCAAAGAAAGTACCCGAATTAAAGGCACCAGCAATTTGGTTGCCTCATACAATTTTGGGAATCTCTACATCTGATATGATTTATGATACCACCAAAGGTAAATTTGGCCCATTTGAAGGTCAAATGTTTGTAGGTGATCAAGGTCATAGTAAGATAATGAGGGTGTACATGGAGAAGGTGAATGGTGTTTACCAAGGAGCTGTTTTTCCTTTTGTAGAAGGGTTTTCTTCGGGAATTCTCAGAATGTTATGGGGTAGTGATAATAGTATGTTTGTTGGTATGACCAGTAGAGGTTGGTCATCTACCGGCAAAAAAATGTTCGGTCTACAGAGATTAAAGTGGAACGGTAAAGTTCCGTTTGAAGTTAAAACAATGAAGGCTGAGGATGATGGGTTTCTTTTAGAATTTACGAAGCCCATAAATAAAAAGGTGGGTACAGATGTATCTAGTTATCAGATAACAACGTTTAATTATCTATATCATAATACCTACGGAAGTCCTATTGTTGATCAGCAGAAAGCTGTGGTAACAAATGCGGATGTTTCAGATGATGGACTAGCTGTAAGATTAAAAGTTGATGGTATGAAACTCGGGTTTATACATCAATTGAAAGTAGTTGATCTAAAAACAAATAAAGGAGAATCACTTTTGCATGATACAGGTTATTATACATTAAATGAAGTTCCTGGTGGTACTTTGAAATCCAAACAAATTGAAAGTAAAACGGGTAAAGATGGACTTGTACAACCTAAAAGGATAAATGAAATGCCGTTGACATGGGTAAATGGTCCTGATGAAAAAATAGTGATTAGTACTAAGCCAGGTCTAAAATATGATATTACTGAGTTAAAGCTTAAAAGAAAATCTAAAGTAGAGATTACCTTTAGCAATAATGACGATATGCTTCATAATCTGGTCATAACAGAAAGAGGTGAAGAGTCTGTAACTAAGGTGGGGGATTTAGCGCTGCATTTAGGATTAGATGGCGCAGACTTAAACTATGTTCCAGATACAGATTTGGTTCTTGTACATACTGGTATTGTTCAGCCAGAAACAGACGAAACAATCTATTTTGAAGTGCCTAAATTTGCAGGAGAATACTGGATTGTTTGTACCTTTCCAGGGCATTCAGCTTCAATGAGGATAAAGCTTATTGTAGAGTAATCAAATTTTTGAATGTGCTTGTTAGTTTACTTGCATGAACGAAAAAATAGTTTTTACAAAAGAAGAAAAATTCAATACCCTTTCCCATGGTGTAGGGGTATTATTGGCCTTGATAGGAATGATATTACTGCTGGTTAAAAACGGCAACAAATCACCTTATTCAATATTTTCTATTTTACTTTATTCCGCTACCTTAATTTCTATGTTTGGGGTTTCGACAATCTATCATCTTACTACTAACCCAAGGCTAAAGATTAAATTACGGGTTGTTGATCATGTAAATATCTATTTTTTAATAGCAGGAACATACACCCCTATTGCCCTGATTACATTATATAATGGGAATGGTTGGTATATTTTTTATGCCATCTGGGGAATTGCGTTCATCGGTACTTTATTCAAATTATTTTATACCGGTAAATATGAATTTCTATCCTTATTGTTTTATGTAGCGATGGGATGGTTAATTGTATTGGATTATGAAAATCTTCTTAATAGTATATCATCTTTAGGAATCTGGTTATTGCTTCTTGGGGGCCTCTTTTATACCTTTGGTATTCTCTTTTATGCGTGGAAGCGCATACCATTTAATCATTTCATATGGCACCTTTTTGTTTTGGCCGGTGCTGCTTTTCATTGGTTTCTCATGTATTTGATCGTTGTTTAATGTATATTTAAACGATATAATTATAGCATAAATTTTTTGTTTAGAATGATGTATTTTAAATCTCTTTTTTTTTTAGGCGCGCTTCTTCTTTTATTGGCTAATTGTAATACATCTTATGATGAACCCCGTATTTCTTTAGAAGGATATGAGGTAGAATCTGGTTTTGAATTAGACTTTGTAGCATCGGAACCATTTTTGAAAGCGCCGGTTGCTATTGACTTTGATAATCAAGGTAGAATATGGGTCGTTCAAATGCCGGGCTACATGAATGATATGCAGGGTAGTGATGAAACCAAACCAAATGGTAGCATAGACATTCTTGAGGACTTGGATAATGATGGGGTTGTAGATCACACGAAAACGTTTCTTGATAGTCTTGTAATGCCCAGAGCCTTGGCTCATGTATATGGCGGGCTTTTATATTCAGAACCCCCCTTTCTTTACTTTACCGAAATTGAAGATGACAAGCCTGTTAATAGAGTAGTTGTAGATTCTATTTACGCGGTAGAAGGAAATCCTGAACATCAACCTAACGGTTTGATGATGAATATTGATAATTGGATTTATAATGCGAAATCTAATTTCCGATATCGACGTGAAAATGGAGTATGGAAAAAGGAGGCTACAACCTTTAGAGGGCAATGGGGAATAAGTCACGATAATTTTGGGAGACTTTATTTTAATGATAATTCAAGGCAATTACTAGGTGATCATGTATTGCCGAATGTGTTGGTAAGAAATAAATATTTTACACCTGAATTTGGAGTAAATCGGATGTTGACGGACGACCAACGTGTCTATCCTAAGCACGCAACCACTGTAAATAGAGGGTATGCAAAAGGAGTTTTAAATCAAGATAGTATATTGGTGAAGGCTACTGCAGCATGTGCACCTTTAGTTTATAGAGGTGGTGCATTCTCGTCAGAATATGATGAAAATGTATTTGTTTGCATTCCAGAAGGAAACCTTATTAAGAGAAACGTTTTAACTTTTACAGGAGATTCTACCATTGCTAAACAGGCATATGAAAACAAAGAATTTTTAACTTCAACGGATGAAGGTTTTAGACCGGTAAATTTAAATAATGGTCCTGATGGAAGCATGTATGTAACGGATATGCATAGGGGTATGATTGGACATCATGCATATTTAAGTCCTTATTTAAAGAAAAAAGTAGCAATTAATAAACTGGATACTCTAACTAATTTTGGAAGAATTTTAAGGGTTAAGAAACTAGGCCAAATTAATGAACCGGTCCGTGATTTCAATAAATTAAGCTCCATGCAACTTGTTGAATTGTTAAAAGATAAGAATGGATGGGTACGTGATCGTGCTCAGCAATTTTTGATTTACAAACATAAAGAAGATGCAGTAGAAGCATTGGAGGAGCTTGTTCTTGATTTTCAAAATCCAATAGCCCAGGTACATGCATTATATACATTAGAAGGACTCAACGCATTGTCTTATGAGTTGTTGAGTAACGTAGCAATCAAAGGTAATTCTGAGCTTACAGCTCACGCTATAATCCTTATTGAACCCTATCTTAAAGAAGCTAGTACTGAAAAGAACACGTCTTTGGTAACTGAGCTTTTAGCAAAAGATAATGTAACAGTAGACCTTTACTTGAGTAGTATTATGGGAAGTTTGTTTTCTATAGATGAAGATTCTTTTCTTCCAGTAATGGAGAAACTAAGTGCTAAATATTCAAAGAAACCAATTTTTAAAGAAGCCTTAGTTAGTGGTGTTGAAGGTAAGGAAGAAATGTTGAGTAAAGCATTGGAACCTACAAACAAGTTACTTGCAGAGGCATTGGTAACAAGTGAGAAGAAAAGGAAAGAGGATGAAGTTAATCCTATTTTTGCTAGGAAATCGTTAATAGAAGATACTAGGACAAGTGGAGCTAAAATGTTTTACGAAATCTGTGCATCTTGTCATGGGGTAAACGGGCAGGGCATAGAAGGGCTTGCTCCACCTTTAATGGGGTCTGAGCATGTAGCAAATACAGAAAGATTGGGGCTTATTATCTTGCATGGTTTGGAAGGGCCAATAACAGTTAAAGGAAAAGAGTACAACTTAAATTTGGCTATGCCAGGTCTCATTCGTAATGAAGCTATTTCCAACAAAGATATAGCAGATATTATCTCGTATGTGACCAACGCTTTTTCAGATGTGCCAAGTCGATTAAAACTAGATAAAATAGAAGAGCTGCGCAACACAAAACCGGAAAGTGGTGCAGAGTATACGGAACAAGAGCTATTGGATTATTCCAAGAAATAGATTCTAGTCTAGTTAATACTTTCTGTTATAGAACCTTTTGGAGCCTCAAAAATAGATTTGTCCGGTATTTCATTTAGAAATTGTATATCGCTAAAAAGACGAATATGGTTTGTGCTTTTTCCTAGCTTTCCATCGTTCCATTCAAAATTCTCCAGTTTTGTTGGCATCATAATACCTTGTACTTCTTTATATTCTGAATACGTTTTGGCAGAATTTATTTGTGCGTTTTCTTTCTTAAAAAAGGAGACTGAATAGGTGAGTATCTCCAACCTAAAAGTTTCGGGGTTTAAGTAGAGGTAATATACATCCTCAGGAGAAAGACCTATTTCCGAGCCAAAAGTAATTTTTAAAGTCTTGTAATTTTTACCGTTTATTACGGATGTTCCTTCATCTGTAGCGACTACTCCTGGGTCTTTCAATAAAAAGGGAACTCCTAAAAAGTAAAAATCTAAGTTATAATAAAAAGCAGGGGATTTCCCAGGAATTTTAGAAGCATCTGGTTTTGCCCATGCTACTTTTCCGTCAAAGCCCACTTCATAATCGTTAGATTTTAAGTAGGCCCTACGGTCTTTTATATTAGTAAGTTGATAAACTGTTTTACCGTTTTCTTCTAAATTATAAGAGATACCAGTGAACGACGTCCATTTTTGAATTCCACCATGTGCATTGATACATTTATCTAACAAGCTGCTACTATCTTGCTTTGCTGAAGATGCTGCAGCTGTATCTACTGTTTTGCTGGATGGCTTGTATTTTGTCTCTTTACACGAGGTAAAAAAGCAAAAGAATAATACTAAAATAGAAGTGTAGAGAGCTTTCAATTGGTTGTTTTAAGCAAAACTACTTCAATGTAATCTATTTTCCTATTGGGGAGTCGTCACATTTTAAATCACCCACTACATATTGCATTCCATCTAAGAAAAATTGAAGCAGCTCAGGGTGGTCTAAACTCTGTGCATTATGAGAAGGCGAGCTATAAAAAACGCGGCCTTTTCCATGTCTTTTAATCCAAGAAACATAGTTTATCTTTTCGTCAACCTCTTTTCGCATGCCCTCTAATTTATCTATTTCAATATAAAGCAATGGCCTAAAATTGTAATCGAAGTAAGCATTGTTAAAAAAATAAGGTTCATCTACATGTGTAAGTCCCTTTCCTTTAAATGCTTGTACTAAAGGATGGTTAGGGTCTACTTCCTTAACATGCATTTCTTGTTGTTTAGGGTGGTAGTCAAAACTACCACCTGTCATTTTACTGAATTTTGTAGAATTGTTTTGAACTGTAATAGCACCGTGCATTATCATTAATCCACCACCATTTGATACGTAATCCATCAGGTTGGTTTCATATTGTTTTGATAGTGCTATAATTTCATTATCAGGAAGGTTGGTGTTCATTTGTAATAAATCAAAAAATAAATCTCTTTTTGGACCAGAAGGATTACAGTTATTGAATATTACGGCATCATATTTTTTTAAATTCTTTTTATCAAAATTTTCAATGTCATAACCTATGTGAACCTCAAAAGCATTAGTTTTTTTTCCGAGTATTTTTAGCATTTCTGCGTTATGTGGAATGGTCCAATGGTCAAAACCTGTAGCCTTTGAGAACACTAAAACTTTCTTCTTGGTTACATTTTTTACGGTAGTTTCAGACGGAGCCATCTGTTCTATTTTGGCAAGCCATTCTTCTGTGATTTCAAATTTTTCAACTTGTTGGGCGAAAATGAAACTAGTAACGAATAAAAATAAGACAGTAATATTCTTTTTCATGAGTAAAGATTGTATTTAAAGTTGTGTAGATTCTCTAATGATTAATTTATGTTTTATAAGAATTTGGTCCGCAGATTGAATATTAATAGAACCGCTGAGATGGCTAATAATACTTTCTCCGGCAAGAATGCCCATTTTATAACCAGGATATTCTATGGTAGTTAAGTTTGGTGAGATAACTTCAGAAACCGGGTCATTATTAAATCCTATAATCTTTATGTCTTCCGGTATCCTGTATCCCTCTTTTTTCAATTCTTTTATACAGTGTACGGCAAAGGTGTCGTTGGATACAAAAATGCCATCCACCTTATGTTTTGAGTTTTTTATTCGCTCTACAAACGTCCTAACATTCTCTATGTTAAGATCGCTCTCATAGAGGTTTTCCTTCCTGAACGGTATATCACTCTTATATAAAGCCCTTTGGTATCCCTCAAATCTATCGGAATAAACGGATCGTTTCAGGTTGCCACTAATATGCACAATGTTTTTGCACCCTTGTTCAATTAAATGTTGTGTAGCGTCAAAACCTGCAGCATGGTTATCTATGGTGATAGTAGGGCAGTTTGGTAAATCACAAACTCTATCGAAGAAAAGTAGGGGTATTTTCCTGTCTGTGTAGGTGGTAAAGTGATCGTAATTTTCAGTTTCGTAAGCAAGAGAAACCAATAAGGCATCAACCCCACTATCAAAAAGAGTTTTTGCGTTGAGCTTTTCTTTTTTTTCTGACTCCAAGGACTGGCTAATTATTAAGTTATATCCAATATCATTAGCAATCTTCTCTATGCCAGATAATACTGTAGACATAAAGTTGGAATTCAGTTTAGGAACAATAACTCCAATAGTATTGGACTTTTGCTTACTAAGATTAGCTGCAAATTTGTTGGTTCTATAGCCTGTTTCTTTAGCGACCAGTAATACTTTATCCTTAGTCTTTTGACTAATGGCCGGGTGGTCGTTTAAACTTCTACTGACGGTGGCTGGAGAGATGTTTAGTTTCTGCGCCAAGTCATAAATCGTGATTTTCTTTGCCATTTGGTTAGTGCAAGGTTACTGCAACAATATTACGCAACAAATATAAATATACAAGACTTAATTCAATTTTATTAGAAAATATAACTTTATTTAAGCGTTTAAGTCCATTTTGTATGAGTATATATGCTAATTTGATAAATTTTGTGTAATTAATTTACGCAATCGGTTGCGTAATTCATAAAATTTTATAGTTTTGTTTTTAGTCAGCTAAACCTAAATAATCAAACTCAACTTTAATACACTTTGTATGAAACAACTATTAAGCGATTTTAAATCATTTAAACGAACCTTATTTTTTTTAGGACTTGTGTCAATTTTTTCTTTTTCGACATATGCACAAGATAATTTTACTGTTACCGGAGTTGTGACAGATGAATATGATGCTCCTTTGCCTGGGGCGACAGTTGTGGAGAAAGGGACAACTAATGGTGTGTCTACAGATTTTGATGGGAACTATTCTATTTCTGTTGCTAATCAAAATTCAATATTGGTTATCAGTTATATTGGTTATGCAGCTCAGGAGATTCCTGTTGAAGGAAAGTCTCAAGTCAATACGGCAATGGAGCCAAGTGCTTCAACATTAGATGAAGTTATTCTAGTTGGATATGGATCGGTAAAGAAAAAAGATTTAACTGGAGCCATTTCCCAAGTAGAAGCAGATGATTTGGCTGATCAATCAACCAACTCGGTTACCGATGTTTTGCGGGGTAATGTAGCTGGTTTAAGTATTGGCTTATCCTCAGGTCCTAAAGGTGTAAGTAATATTAGAATTAGGGGTAACAATGGTCTTTCTGCAGGATCTAATCCTTTAATTGTTGTAGATGGTATTATTTATAATGGAGATTTATCCGATATCGCTCCATCTGATATTGACCGATTAGATGTAATGAAAGATGCAAGTTCTGCAGCGGTTTATGGAGCTAGAGGTTCAAGCGGTGTTATTTTAATTACGACTAAAAGAGGTACAAGTGACAAACCTACCATAAACATTAACTCTAGTGTTGGTGTTGCAACAGATGCTTATAAAGAAAGACCTTATGGGCCGGAAGGCTATGCAAATTGGCGAACGGATGTCTTTAAAAGTATTAACCCACAATTAGCTAAGGATAATCCTGGGCGCTATGATAATCCTAATAATTTACCTGAAGGAGTTACTCAAGAAGAATGGTTGGCTTATGATGGTTCTGCGGGTGATCCAGCTAGGGCTTGGTTAAATCGTATTGGTTTTCAGGATGTTGAAATCAATAATTATTTAGAAGGTAAAACTGTAGATTGGTACGATAAGATTATTAGAACTGGTATTAGAAACGATATCAATACCAGTATTTCGGGAAGAAATAACGGGCTAAATTATTATTGGTCTGTAGGCCGCACCTCTAATGAAGGTATATATGATGGCGAAAAATTTCAAACGTTAAGGTCTCGTTTAAACCTTGATGCAGATATAAATGACTGGCTAACCGTAGGTATGAATACGCAATTTGCAAAAAGAGATGAAGGTTTTATCGCTGCAGATAGAAACCAGATAGAAAGGTCATCTCCTTATGGTTCTGAATTTGATAATGATGGCAATCCTAGACTAAGTCCTCAGGATGATAGTGGAGCAGGGGCTACCAATGCTTTTTTATCCCAACAGTTTACAGATTTAATAGATTTGGAGCATACCTTTAATTCAAGAGTATACGCTAAAGTAAAATTACCATTAGGGTTTACTTATGAGTTGGGGTATACAAACCGGTTAGAGTTCAGGGAATTTTATAGACATTTACAATCTGCTAGTCCTCAAAATGTAGTAGGGGAAAGTACAAGAGCAAACCGTAGAATTTCGGAATGGCAATTAGATAATATTTTAAGATGGAACAAGACTATAAATAAGCATCAGTTTGATTTAACCTTCTTGGTATATGCAGAGAAGTTTAGATCATATGAAACTACAGCTAATGCAACAACTTTTGAGCCAAATGATGCACTTGGTTTTAGCAGCTTAGAGCTGGGTACGGTTCCTACGGTAAGTAGCGAAGATGTGACCAGTACTGGTGATGCTTTTATGAGCAGGTTCAATTATAATTATGATTCACGATACCTTCTTACCTTGACCATGAGAAGAGACGGTTACTCTGCTTTTGGAGCTGGAAATAAGCGAGGTTACTTTCCTTCTATCGCCGCGGGATGGACTATTTCTAATGAGAATTTCTTTAATTCAGAATTTGTAAATTTTTTAAAGCTTAGGGCTACTTATGGTGAAAATGGGAATAGAGAAATAGGACGCTTTGTTTCATTATCTCAATTAAGAGCTGGTAAATACCTGAATGCTAATGCTAATGGTGAAGTCTTTACTGTACCCACATTTAATAATTTTACACAAGAAAGTCCTGACCTAAAATGGGAAACGACCAAAGCGGTTAACTTAGGTTTAGACTATAGCCTGGCGGATGGTATTATAGAAGGATCTATAGAGGCATATAGAAATATAACCACAGATTTACTTGTGGAAAGAAGGCTTCCGGATATTATTGGTTTTCCTTTTGTATTTACTAATCTAGGGGAGGTAGAAAATAAAGGGGTTGAATTTACTCTATCTACACTTAATTATGATAAAGAGAATTTTAACTGGACAACGAATTTCAATTTTTCTCTGAATCGAAGTAAAATCAATGAATTATATGGAGACTTGGGTGAAGATGGAAATGAACTTGATGATATTTCAAATCGATGGTTTATAGGAGAAGCTTCTGATGTAATTTGGGACTATGAGGTTCTTGGTGTTTTTCAAGAAAATGAAGCAGAAGCTGCAGCAGAAGTTGGTCTTGCACCAGGAGATTTTAAACTCAACGATGTAAATAATGACGGGCTGTTTACGGATGAAGATAAAAAATTCATAGGACACCGTACACCACGGTTTCAGGCGGCTATGTCTAACCGGTTTACTTTGTTTGAAAACATAGATTTTTCTTTTGAGATGTATTCTAACTGGGGACAGAAACGACTGTTCAATGAGGCTAAGAATAGAAACGGCTTTATTGATAGAACTAATTCCATTCAAACTCCTTACTGGACACCAGAAAACCCAACCAATGATTACGCAAGATTGTTCTCTAGTGATGGTGGTGCCAGTTATGGCATATGGAGGGACGCTTCATTTATAAGGTTGAACAATGTTACAATAGCCTATCGTTTTCCGACCGAAACCATCCAAAAGTTTGGTATACAGAAATTACGAGTTTATGCCAATGGAAGAAACCTTGCGGTGTGGGCTCCACATTGGGATTTTTATGACCCAGAACCTACTGATATTGAAGGTAGAAACTCAAATGGAAGTAACAATCCTACTTTGCCAACCCCAAGATTTTTCACCATAGGGTTAGACATAAGCCTTTAATACTCTAAATAACAAGACAATGAATAAAGAATTATATACATATAGAAAAGCGTTACTGGGTTTGACCTGTGTTTTTGCCTTGACCTTTACTTCTTGCGAGGAAGAATTTTTAGATGCTGAGCCACAATCTTTTTTTACTCCGGGGAATGCCTTGAACACTCCCGATGGGCTAGCCAGTTTAAATAATAATGCATTAGCCAGACTAGTATCTGAATTCTATGGAGATGGAGCTCCTATTATTACAGAAAACGTATTTTCTGAGGTGGCGGTAGAAGGAACAACAGATAAATCTGGTCCAGCGCAAGATTTAAACCTATTAATTCTACCGGATGCTAATTTAAATAGTTCAAACACTAATAGGATTGGATGGTATTGGAATCTTTTCTACGAAGGAATAAAATTTACCAATACCGTTGTTGGTAGAATTGACGATGCTGAGTTTGATAGT
The DNA here is from genome assembly GCF_018603515.1 of Zobellia barbeyronii. Classification (GTDB taxonomy): domain Bacteria; phylum Bacteroidota; class Bacteroidia; order Flavobacteriales; family Flavobacteriaceae; genus Zobellia; species Zobellia barbeyronii. The sequence continues at coordinate 20,893 of NZ_JACATN010000010.1, read as the reverse complement.
GATGAACAGCGTGCTACAATACTTGGCAAGGCCTATTTTCTACGAGGATATTTTTATTACAGGCTTACGCAGCAATTTGGTGATATTCCTTTTGTTCTTGAGGAGGTTAAAGAACCAAAGTTAGATTTTGTGAGTACCAGTAGAATTACCATTTTAGAGAAAATACAAGAAGATTTGAATGCAGCTGTTTCTATGGTGCCTGAAGTTTCAGACAAAGGAGATGTGAGCAAAGGTGCAGTTTTACACTTGCTTACAAAGGTAAATTTGGCATTAACAGATTTTGATGCGGCTATTGCTTCATCTTCACAATTAATAGAGGGAGGACAACACAGGCTAATGACCAATAGATTTGGTGCTACCGCTGGTGATGCAACTAAGGATGTGACATGGGATTTACATAGGCCTCAGAATAAGAGTATTCCTGGTAATACGGAGGGTATTTTAATGTCTATTAGTCGTTTGGAATTCGAAGATAATGGTTCACGTGCTCCCACTAGTATACAACGGCAAGCGGTACCCTTATGGTGGCGTTTTATTAACACGCCAGACGGCCAAAACGGAATGTCAGATGCTCCGGATGCAGAAATCAATCAGGTTTTTGAATATGGTAGGGGTATAGGTAGGAATAGAGGTACAGCTTATAGTACTGAACAAATCTGGAAAGATGCCAATAATGATCAAAGGTTTAAGGATGGTAACTGGGTTCAAATGGAAGATTTCGTGTACAATGCACCAAGTTTAAAAGAGGCTGGTAATTCGTTTTACGGTAAAAATTTAGAATTGTATCTTCCAGATGGAACGCCTTTATGTTCTGATACCATCCGTAATTGGTTTGATTTTCCACATTATAAATTTTCTATTCCTGATCCATTAAATGTGAAGCCACAGGGAGGGCACTCAGATTGGTACGTTTTCCGTATTGCTGAAACACATTTATTACGTGCCGAAGCTTATTTTTGGAAAGGAAATTTAGCTTTGGCAGCAGAAGATATAAATGCTGTTAGAAGAAGAGCAGAAGCTGATGATGTTATGGCGTCCGATGTAAATATTGATGTTATTCTTGATGAGCGTGCTCGTGAATTATACTATGAAGAACCTCGTAAAACAGAGCTTGCTCGCGTAGCATTCATTTTTGCTATGACCGGACAAACAGCTTATAATGGTGAAACTTATAGTATGGATAATTTTTCTCAAAAGAATTTTTGGTACGATCGTATTATGGAGGTTACCGACTTTTATAATAAAGGGGTTAAAACTATTCATGGAGATGAATATACGATGAGCCCTTACCATGTTTTGTGGCCGGTACCTGCATCGGCAATAAATGCTAATACCCAAGCGCGCATCAATCAAAATGAAGGATATCCTGGTGCGGAACTAAATATTGCTCCGCTCACTACAGTTTCTGAACCAGAGAATGATAATTAATAGTTAGTTAATTTGTTTTTGTTTTAATTCCGTCATCTAAAATACAGTTTATGCGTGCAATTGTTTTTTTACTTATTATTTCGATCCTGTGGTCATGTAATTCTGAAAATTCAATACGCTTTACGGTAGATAAAGGTGACGGAATTTTTTTAACCCAACCCGTCAGTTTTGATTTGAAAAAAGCCGAGGAAGCTCAAATAGATATCAAGAAACCTATGGTTCTTTTTCAAGAAGCAGGAAAAAAAAATATAGAAGTTTCTTTTCAGATAAATCAAAAGGAGAATAAAATTTGGTTTGTTCCGGTTACTGAAAAAAATAGTGATGAACCTTTAAATTATTCATTGAGGAACGGAGTGTCCTCATACAAATCGGACAGTGGACTATCAGAAAAAAAACAAGATGGTAGTTTACAACTTAATTTTCAGAACAAACCAGCCGTCTCGTATCGGTATGAAATGACTTATCCACCGGAAGGTGTAGATTCCATTTTTAAAAAATCAGGATATATTCACCCTATTATCACACCAAAAGGGGATACCCTTACCCGTATTCAACCTAACGACCATTATCATCATTACGGTCTTTGGGGACCATGGACCCATACTCAAGTAGATGGTGAACGAGTGGATTTTTGGAATCTTGGAGATGGAATGGGAACGGTTCTTTTTAAGGAATTTAAAAATACGGAAGCGGGAGATGTCTATGCTTCGTTTACTGCAACTCAAGAGCACATCGACCTGAAAACAAAGGAAGAGCCTCAAGTAGCTTTAAACGAAGATATTCAAGTAAAACTATGGAACTTAAACCGGGCGGACCGCTATATGTTCGACTACACAAGTGAATTCAGTTCACCTCTGGAGAAAGGTATTTTATTTGAAGCGTACCGCTACGGTGGAGGATTGGGACTTCGTTTTAACGAACGCTGGAAGGCGGATAATTGTTCGGTTTTGACTTCTGAAGGTAATGACCGTTTAACTGCAGATGGAACCAACGCCAAATGGTGTATTGTATCAGGAGAAGCATCGGATGGAAAAGGCATGAACGGAATTCTGTTCATGAGTCACCCTAAGAATAGAAACCATCCGGAACCTATGCGTATTTGGCCTATTGATGCCAATGGAGGTAGAGGCGATATGTTTTTTGAATTTTGCCCTATCCGTCATGAAGAATGGAAAATAGAACCGAATAAAAGATATGAACTGAATTACAGAATGGTTGTGTTTGATGGTGCTTTAAATGCTGAGGAAGCAGAAGCGTACTGGCAATCGTTTGCAAAGGAAAACCAAATAGAATTAATCAATAAATAAAATACGTATTACTAACATGGATAGAAGAAAATTTATAAACAGAACAGCTTTAAGTACTGCCGCTATGGTAGCTTTTCCTAGTATTGTACCAGCCCATGTTTTGGGTAAAAATGCGCCCAGTAATAAGATAAATATTGGTCAGATCGGTTGTGGTCGTATTGCTAGAGACCATGATATTCGCGATACGATTCGTTTTGATCAAGCAAATTATTTGGCAGTGTGTGATCTTGATTCTAAAAGAGCTGCAGACGCTAAGCTTCTAGTGGATGGGTTTTACCAGGAAAAAACAGGCAAAGCCATGTATGACAGAACCAAAGTATATGAAGACTATAGGGAAATGCTTTTGAACAAGGATATAGATGCAGTTGTTATAAGTACTCCGGACCACTGGCATTCGCAACCGGCAATGGAGGCTGCTTTGGCCGGAAAGGATATCTATCTTCAAAAACCTACTTCCTTAACGGTAAGAGAAGGACAACAATTGCGAGAAGTTGTTCAGAAAACAGGTGCTATTTTGCAGGTAGGGACACAACAACGTGCCATGCCACAATTTAGGATTGCTGCAGAACTGGTGAGAAATGGGCGAATAGGTAAAATCCATACGGTAAAAATTGGTTTACCTGGTGACCCTGCCGGACCCGAAGCTCCTGCAATGCCTATACCATCAAACCTGAATTTTGATATGTGGTTGGGTTCTACCCCAGAAGTTCCTTATACAGAAATAGGTGTGCACCCTCAAGCAGATTATAGCAGACCAGGCTGGTTGCGTTCTCGTAATTATGGCGCTGGTATGATTACCGGGTGGGGTCAGCATCACTATGATTCCGCGGCTTGGGGTATGAATACGGAATTAGGAGGACCTATTTCCGTTGAGGCGCTTGCAGAGTTTCCGAAATCTGGATTGTGGAACGTACATGGCGATTTCTTTGTGAAGCATGAGTATGATAGCGGCATCACGGTTTATACCAGCGGAGGATATACCAATGGTATTCGTTATGAAGGTACTGATGGATGGATTTTTGTTTCCCGTGGTTCTTACCAAGCTTCGGCTACCGATCCAGTAGATAAAGAAAAGAGCAGTAAAGCATTAAACGCTTCTGATCCTAAAATTTTAGAATCGGTTATCGGGGAAAATGAGATTCACCTTGAAAAAATTGACGACCAACATGGTAACTGGTTAGATTGTATCAAGACAAGAAAAGCACCTATTTCACCAATTGAAAAAGGTCATAAAGCATGTGCTATCTGTTTGATCAGTGATATAGCTATGCAGGTTGATAGAAAACTGGAATGGGATTACGATAAAGAGGTGTTCATAAATGACGATGAAGCAAACGCCATGTTGCGTCGTGAGCAAAGAAAACCTTACGGGACGGACACTGTAAAGTATTAAAATAAGAAAAGCCTGTTCATTATGAACGGGCTTTTTAAACAGCTTCTAAACTTTTATAATATAGATTGAAGGGCTTTTTCCGACTATGAGAGAAAGCTGAAGACTAACACCCCATACATGAAAAATACAATTTCATTTTTACTTTTGTTACTCTGCATAGCGTGCGGTGAAAAAAAAACCGATAATAAAATGGTCGATAAAAAGACTTCTGATAATGTGAAAATGATGACATTAGATCCAGGTCATTTTCATGCAGCATTGGTTCAGAAAAAAATGTACCCTCAAGTAGATTCCACCATTTACCTTTTTGCACCAGATGGTCCAGAAGTACAGGATTTTTTAAATAAGATAAACTCGTATAATTCTCGGGAAGAAGCTCCTACAGCTTGGAAGGTAGAGAAATATTTGGGTGATGATTACTTGGAAAAAATGATTGCCGATAAGCCTGGTAACGTTATGATCGTAGCGGGAAAGAACAGTAAAAAGATTGATTATGTGCTTGAGGCGGTAAAGGCGGGATTGAATGTTTATGCAGACAAGCCCTTAGTGATTAACCCTGAGGGATTTAAAAAATTGCAGCAAGCTTTTGAAGTTGCGGAAAAGAACGGGGTGTTGATTTATGATATCATGACCGAGCGTTTTGAGTCTACTACATTAATGCAAAAAACTTTCTCCGGGTTACCTGAAGTATTTGGGGAATTAGTAGATGGTACGCCCGAGGAACCTGCTATTAGTAAAGAAAGTGTGCATCACTTTTTTAAGTATGTCTCTGGCCAGCCTCTAGTGCGTCCGGCTTGGTTTTTTGATGTAAATGAGGAAGGCGAAGGCATCGTTGATGTTACTACTCATTTGGTAGATTTGGTGCAATGGGAGGCTTTTTCCGAACAAATTATAGATACCAACAATATAGAAATGATAACGGCCAAGCGTTGGCCTACCATACTTACAACGGACGAATTTCAGAAAGTTACGGGCCTTGATGGTTATCCTGATTATTTAAAAAAGGATATAACCGATGATAAATTAAATGTGTTCTGTAATGGTGAAATGGTCTATAAAATTAATGGCAAACATGCCAAAGTATCGGTAATATGGAACTATCAAGCACCTGAAGGCACTGGTGATACACATTACAGTATCATGCGAGGCACTAAGAGTGATTTGATTATTAAACAAGGCGAAAAAGAGGGCTATAAACCCACTTTGTATATAAGCCCAAAACAACAAGATGGCTTTGAAGAACTATTGAATACAGCAATCGAAGGCGAAATCACAGCTCAATTTCCAGGTACTACAAAGGAGAAAATGGAAGATGGTAATTATAAAATTAATATTCCGGATTCATTTAAAATTGGACATGAGGCCCATTTTGGTCAGGTAACCGAGAATTATTTAAAGTATTTGGAAGCTGGTCAACTACCCAGTTGGGAAGTACCCAATATGATCAGTAAATATTATACGACTACCAAAGCTTATGAACTGGCCAAGAAAGACTAGATATGAACGACCTTTTTGATTTAAGAGATAAAACAATTGCCCTATCCGGAGGGACCGGAGTTTTAGGTGGTTCCATTGCTGAATACTTGGTTAAAAATGGTGCTAGCGTAATACTCCTTGGCAGATCGGCAGATAAATTAGATGAGAAGAGAAATGTACTAAACCGAATTTCCATGAATAGTGCGTTCTCGTATGTAGTAGACGTAATGGAAGAGAAGGCGCTGGTTTCCTTGCGAGAGCAAATAAAAAACGCTCATGGTGCAATAGATGGCCTAATTAACTTGGCTGGAGGGAATCTGCCAGGCGCAACACTGCGTCCCGACCAAACCGTTTTTGATATTTCTTTGAAGGATACAAAACAGGTAGTAGACCTTAATCTTTTTGGTAGTGTACTGCCAACTATTGTTCTAAGTCAATTAATGGCGGAGCAGGGGTATGGTTCCATCATAAATATTTCCTCTATGGCCTCAAAGCAATCTATAACTCGGGTGCTTGGCTATTCCATGGCAAAAGCAGGTATTGATATATTTACCAAGTGGATGGCCGAAGAACTGGCGACAAAATTCAGTGATAAAATTCGAGTAAATGCTATAGCTCCTGGCTTTTTTATTGGAAATCAAAACAGAAAAATTTTAATAAATGAAGATGGTTCGCATACGGAGCGAAGTAAAAAAATATTGGCAAAAACCCCTATGAACCGTTTTGGCGATGCATCCGAACTAAATGGGATGGTACATTACCTTTTGAGTGAAGCATCTTCATTTGTTACGGGAACGGTCTATGATGTAGACGGTGGCTTTAATTCTTTTACCGGAGTTTAATATGGAGTACTTAAAAAAGACCTACCGCTGGTTTGGACCAGATTTTGGGGTGACCTTAGATGATATTAGGCAGTTGGGAGCTCAAGGTGTTGTTACGGCTTGCCACAGCATACCCACGGGAGAGGTGTGGTCCGAACAAGCCATTGCAGGAATAAAAAATGAAATAGAAGAGCATGGAATGGAATGGTCCGTGGTGGAGAGCGTTAATATTCACAACGCTATTAAATATGGACTCCCAGAAAGGGATGCGTATATAGAGAACTACATTCAAACATTGAGAAACCTAGCAAAGCATAATATTAATATCATTTGCTATAATTTTATGCCACTTATTGATTGGACACGCACCAATCTGGACTACCAACTGCCCAACGGGGCATCTAGTTTACTTTATGACCCAATTGCTATTGCTGCTTTTGACCTCTTTATATTGAAAAGAGACAATGCCGCTGAGGTGTATGAAGAGAGTGTTGTACTAAATGCTAAAAAGTATTTTGTTAGTTTGTCTGACATAGAAAAACAGGCACTGGAAAATGCTATTCTAGCAGGTATACCCGGAAGCAAAGAACCTATTAAAATGTCAGTTTTTAGAAAGAATTTGGCGTTGGTAAGTCAAATTTCAAAAGACGAACTTAGAGAAAATTTGGTATACTTTCTTAAGACGATATTGCCTGAGGCTGAAAAACTTGGTATTCACATGGCCATTCACCCAGATGATCCACCTTTTTCTGTTTTTGGTATCACTAGAATAACGTCAACTTATGAAGATTTAAAGTTTATTCGTGATTGTTATCCTTCTTTGAATAACGGTTTTACTTTTTGTTCGGGGTCGTTGGGCGCTTCGCCTTATAATGATTTGGTCAAAATTATTGAAGATTTCGGGGACCGTATCCATTTTATCCACTTAAGAAATGTACAGTTAAATGCTATGGGTAAGTTTTATGAAGCAGAGCATCTAAACGGTTCTGTGGTAATGGCGGACGTTATGGAAGCTTTTATAAATGAGCAACTCAGAAGAAAAGGATTTGGCCGGACTGATGCTGCTATTCCTTTAAGACCCGATCATGGTCATGTATTGCTAGATGATAAAAAACGTCAGGGAGATTTTTATCCTGGGTATTCCCTTATTGGTAGGGCTTTAGGTATGGCGCAGCTTACTGGACTCGAAAAAGGTATTCGGCATCAGATGAAATTAGATTGATTTTACTCTAAAACTTCCCTAAAATCTGCAAAAAACACTTCTACTTGTCCCATTTGTTGGCTTAGGAAAATCATGGTTTCTTGCCAAGTATTCTTATTGTGGATGGAAACATTTTCTAGGGTGACATATATTCTTGATATTTCTTTTCCGTTGGATAGAAAAAAAATCTCTTCAAAAACAGCCTCTGGCAGGTATTCTTCGGATTGAAGAAGAGATTGTAGTGATTGAAATTTCTCCCAAAGTGTTATGCGTCTCTCCAGGTCTTCCGTTTCAATATCTATGGAGACCATTGCTTTTTTTAAGTCAAAATGAAACTTGAAAACAAGGGCTTTCACTTTGGTATTATAAAGTATCCATTTTCTAGGATATGATTTTCCAAAGGCAATCCAGAAGTCTTCGCGTAATTTTTTTGATTCGGCTTTACTGAACATCTTATAAAAAATATGCGATTGCGATGCCAAAAATAATGGCAACTATTTTACGCAAGTTAAATGTATGGCCTTCTGAACTTTCAAAAAGTATAACCGTAGAAATATGCAAGAACACACCAATAACCAATGCGTTAATTGGAGCAAAATAGGTGTCTGCCCACTCTGCATGATCAGCAATATAACTTCCCAATGGGGTCATTAATGAAAATATGGTAATAAAGAAAAATGCCTTTTTTAAAGGTATTTTTGAGTTTAATAGAAAGATACTCAGTATAATAGCGATAGGGACTTTATGAATAAGTATGCCGTAAATTATGGTGTCGTGGTGGTGTATTGGGAAGCCTTCTAAAAATGAATGAACGCAAAGGCTAGCAAACAATAACCAAGGAAAAAGCTCTTTTTCACTATCTAAATGAACATGCCCATGTTCCGCTCCTTTTGAAAAGAATTCTAAAAATATTTGAAACAAAATTCCAAGCATTACAAATAGGCCTACTTTCTTAGGGTCGCCATTTTCGTATACTGACGGAAAAAGTTCAAACAACGTTAGCGCCAGTAAAAAGGCACCACTAAATGCTAAAAGTAGCTTAAAGTTGCTTCTATTCTGGGGTTTTACAATATATACAAAGGCAAAACTTAGTAGAACGGCTAAAATGGGTAAGGCGTAATTCATTAACGGAAAATCGTTTTTATCGGGGCTCTTAGTCTTAGTATTATGGCGATAATTACATCTGCAAACCCGATTTTTTCAGTTTTCAAAAAAGCAATTCTCTCCTTTAGTTAGTGAAAGGAAGAACAGCATTTAAGAAAGCAGAGGGTGGGTTCGTATTTCTCCGGCTAAAATACTGTATTTTTGCGGCAACTTTAGAATAAGACATGAGTAAAAATTTTAAAATGGTTGCCAAGACCCTCTTTGGTTTCGAAGAGATGTTGGCCAAGGAAATTCGTAATCTAGGTGGTAGCAATGTAGTTGAAGGCGTTAGAAATGTCGCTTTTGAAGGAGATACTGGTTTTATGTACAAAGCCAACCTATGTTTACGAACTGCCATTAAGATTATAAAACCTATTCATTCTTTTTCTGTTCGTAGCGAGAATGATCTTTACAAAAAGATTTATGCGATGGATTGGGCAGAGTACCTTTCCATTGATACTACTTTTGCTATTGATTCTACGGTAAACTCGGATAACTTTACACATTCCCTTTATGTGTCACAAAAGGTAAAGGATGCTATTGTAGATAAATTTAGGGATATGGATGGAAGCCGCCCTAGTGTAGACGTAAAGTTTCCTGATGTACGTATCAACATTCATATTCATGATGAACATTGTAATGTTTCATTAGATAGTTCAGGGCGTTCTTTACACCAAAGGGGCTATCGTACCGCCACGAATATTGCACCTATAAACGAAGTGTTGGCAGCTGGACTTTTACTCTTAAGTGGATGGGACGGTCAATGCGATTTTATAGACCCTATGTGTGGTAGTGGTACCATGTTAACGGAAGCGGCTATGATTGCTTGCAATATACCTGCAAACATTAATAGAAAGGAATTTGCTTTTGAGAAATGGGATGATTTTGATCAAGAACTTTTTGATAAGATTGTTGAGGTATGCCTTAACAGGGTTCGAGAGTTTCATCATAAAATTGTAGGTTACGATAAGGCACCTTCTGCAGTACGCAAAGCGTTAGATAATGTTGAAAACGCTAACCTATCAGAATTCATTTCCGTAGAAAGAAAGAACTTTTTTGATACCGAAAAGTTTACAGAAGGTAAGCTGCATATGGTTTTTAACCCACCTTATGGGGAACGATTGAGTTTAGAAATGGAAGATTTTTATGCTTCTATTGGAGATACATTGAAGCAAAAATACCCTGGTACGGAAGCTTGGTTTATCACATCTAATATGGAAGCCCTTAAATATGTAGGTCTAAGACCTTCTCGTAAAATAAAGGTTTTCAATAGCCAATTAGAATCGCGTTTGGTAAAGTATGTGATGTACGAAGGCAGTAAGAAAGCCAAGTATATGAACAAGGATGAAGATAAAGACTAGAAAGAAGTTTTTTCTAATTTAAAAATTATTGTCTTCTAGGTCTATCTTCAGGTTCGGGTTTGGGCTCCGGTTCTGGCTGAACTTTTTCTTTTTTCGGTTCGTTTTTCTTTTTGTAAAGAGGAATTAAATAGCTGAGAGAAACATTGTAGCCAACCCCAAATCTACTACCGTCTGTAACTCTATTAAAACCGGGAATAAAAAGGTCATCCAAAATACCTTCAGGTCTTTTGTTCGTTATTAAGATTCCTAAACGTGCGCTTGCACCAATATAGATATTTCTTAAAACCTCCGCTTTAAGTCCTGCTACAAACTCTAGCCAAGATTTATTACGACCTTCATATTTTCCTAAAGCCTCGGTTCCTGAAGCAAAATCATCGGGGTTCCAATAGCGGCTGGTATCAAAAATTTTATAGGCGTCTAGTTCTTGGCTAAAAGTGCTAAAAGCATAACGACCACCAATATAAATCATGTTTTGCTCACCATACCAATTGCCATAGGTATTGTAATCTATACCTAGTTTAATATAGCTGCCAGATGTAGTAAAGGTATATAAGTCCCCACCTTCACTATCAACTTCAGCACCAAGCGGCGTACCTATTGTTTTTTTCTCGTTACCAAGTTCAGCAGCTAAATAAAGATTTTGCGTAAGTCTATAATCACCTACGAATTCTAGTCCCGTATAGTCCTCATCAAAAAAGGAATTAACGATTCTACTTAAATCTACGCCAACCCTTAAGCCATAACGTTGTTTGTATACGGTGGTATCTTTTTTATTAAGGTCAATAGGTTCGCTCTGAGAAAATCCCACAGCAACAACTAAGAAGAAAAAAAGACTAGTGAAATATCTTAACATGGGCGGAAGCTGTGTTTTCAATAAGTGCGTTATCTACATCTATGGTCTGAACCCAAACTGAATCATCTTGTTTTACTGTAGCAGTTAAGTTCTCAAAATTAGCAATATAACCACAGGCTCTAGATTTGTAGATTTCCTTTACATCATAGTTAAAGGTAAGGGTGTCTACATTAATATCATCAATACTTAGCTGTCTTGAAAAAGCAAATGTTGTGCTAGTTTCATCCACTCTTAACGGTAGAACAATAGAATCCAATGCTATATTAGCTATAGTATCTTTTCCTCCTGTTGGTAATACTCCCCAGACAATTAAGTTCTGCACATCCTTAAATTCAGTAGGATTTAGGGCATCATAAAAACGAATGACCAATTGTGGTGTATCATCTTCCGTGCAAATATCATCTTTCTCGCATGCAGAAAAACAAAGAATGCCTAAGAGAATAACAAAAAGTATTTTCAGTTTCTTCATAAAGCTATAGCTTTTTCAAAAGTACGATATTTTCAACATGGTGCGTTTGTGGGAACATATCTACCGGTTGTACTTTTATTACCTCGTATGCCTCTTTCATTAATTCTAAGTCGCGTGCCTGTGTAGCGCTATTACAACTCACATAAACTACTTTTTCTGGGGCAATGTTTAAGATTTGTTGTACCACATCTTTATGCATACCAACCCTTGGTGGATCTGTAATTATAACGTCTGGTGTACCATGAGTATTAATAAATTCTTGGTTGAAGACATTTCGCATATCACCAACAAAGAAATCTACATTATCAATTTTATTACGCTCTGCGTTTGCTTTGGCATCTTCAATAGCTTCGGGTACAGATTCAATACCAACTACTTTCTTTGCTTTTTTAGCAACAAACTGTGCAATGGTTCCTGTACCGGTGTAAAGGTCGTAAACAAGCTCATCGCCTTTTAGATCTGCAAATTCGCGGGTAAGTTTATATAGTTCGTAAGCTTGTGCTGAATTTGTTTGATAAAATGATTTAGCATTGATTTTGAATTTCAAGCCTTCCATTTCTTCAAAAATATGATCACGTCCCGAGAAACAAATAATTTCTTGGTCGTATATGGTATCATTCTGCTTTTGGTTGATAACATACAAAAGCGAAGTTATCTCAGGAAAGGTTTCTTTAAGGTGATTTAATATCGCCTCACGATTGGTTTGGTTATCATCATGAAACTGAATCATGACCATTAATTCACCAGTTGAAGCTGTACGGATCATAAGAGAGCGCAATTCTCCATGTTGATGTCTAGGGTTAAAAAACGTAAGTCCATTTTTAATGGCAAAATCACGGGTCTCCAATCTAAGAGCATTTGATGGGTCTTGCTGTAAGTGACATTTTTTAATGTCTAGAATCTTATCCCACATTCCAGGAATATGGAACCCTAAAGCGTCTCTATCCGTAATCTCTTTATCAGATTGAATTTCCTCTAAAGTCATCCATCTGCTATCTGAAAATGAAAATTCCATTTTATTACGATAGAAATACTGTTCCTCAGAACCTAAAATAGGTGAAGTCTCGGGTAGTTCAAGATGCCCAATTCGTTTTAGGTTGTTTTCAATTTCTTGCTGTTTGTAGAAGAGTTGGTGCTCATAGCCCATATCTTGCCATTTGCAACCGCCACAAACTCCAAAATGTTCACATTGAGGTTCTACACGTTTATCTGAGTATGAATGAAAAGCGGTGGCAATCCCTTCAAAATATGCTTTTCTCTTTTTTGTAGTCTGTACATCTACAACATCACCAGGAACGGTGTTTGTCAAAAAAATGACTCTTCCGTCGGGTGCCTTACCAATAGTTTTTCCTTTCGCCCCGGCATCTACAACCTCTACGTTTTCGAATACCTGTCGCTTGTTCTTTCTTCGCATGCGGCAAAAGTAAGCATCCCATTGCATTTATTATAACTATCAATACAATGGAGCTTATTAAAAATAGTTAAATATGGAATTATTAATCTGTAAATAGAGAAGAGTGACTTGTTTTTGTTGAAAATGGGAAAAGAAAAAAGCCAAGAAACCTCATTACAAGGCTTCTCGACTTTACAAACATTATAGTCTATCGGGGGAACTACTGTTTGTTATTGTTGAATTTATTTAAAATACGTTCCATTTGTTTTCCAGCAGCTTCTCTTCCACCAAGTCCAAAAGAAAGTGCAATGGTAACCGCAATGGTACCTAAAGTTATACCAAAGGCCATGTTGATAATATCATCGCCAATACCCATGGTTTTAAGACCCATTGCTAAGAAGATGGCCAAAATACACATCCTTACAATTGAAGCTACAAATAGATTATTTTCATCTTTAGCCATTGCCTTATGAGCAATTGAGGCAATCCAGTTTCCAATAATCAAAATAACCAAACCGAATAGAATGTTACCAGATACACCTACTAAGGTGTCTAGTACTTCAGTAAGTTTTGCAAATTCTAATTTTTCTAAAGCCGTTGTAATACCGAAAAGAACAATAAAGAAAAAGGCAATATTACCAATCAATTTAGGAAGGTTTGTATTAGAAGAAACACCTCCTAAGTTCATTTTCTTTACGATACCATCTAGTTTAAGGCTCTCTAATAAGTCTGTTAGTAGACCTGCCACGAATTTACCTCCAACAACAAAAATTATAATTATAATAACTGCTACTAGAATTTTAGGAATGGCATTAAAGAACTGCTCTAGCATATGGGTGGCCGGTACAGAAATGGCATCCATGTTCAAAATATTCAGTGCCGTAATCAATAGCGGGATGAAAATAAATATGAAAACAATCTTTTTAAGAATGTTTACCAAATCAATATTTTCTGGTAGCTTAAGTTTTGGCACTAAGCTTTGAATGGTGTCTCCAGACAGGCCTACTAGCTCAGAAACGATAGTTGCAAGCATGTAACCAATATAACCTACTAAACCAGCGCCCACTATATTAGGAATGTAATTTGTGAAACCGTTAAGCAAGTTTTTAACAGGGTCTAAAACACTTGTCATACCTAGCTTTTCCAAGGCTAGCATAAAAACAAAAATCATAATAAAAAAGTAAATCAGCTTTCCGATAAGGGAGGAAATCACAACTTTGCCCGATCCCATTTTATCGTCTATTTTGGTGCGCTTTATCAGTTTGGTAATTAACCTTTTGATAAAACCAGCTACAAACCATCCTATTAAAAGGATAAGGATTGCACCAATTGTGCTTGGTAAAAAATCGCCTACCGAGTTGGAAAGGCTGTTCATAATGTTTTCTAAATAGTTCATATAGATGTTTTTAAAAAAGTTTGGTGCTATAGATTAAGACACCACCTTTTATAGGAAGTCACTTTTATCTTGTTAAATAGGTTCGTGAAAGAGTTTATATATGCGAAGCGAAAAATATTTATTAAGTTTGCAATTCTACAAGGATGATTTCTCTCCCACGCTGAATTTTCGAGTCTTCGAAAGGAAAAAGGTATAGAAGGAATTACTGAAGTTTTATTTTAAAGTAATTTTGATTATGTCAGTTTTAGAAAAAATCACATCTAAAGATGCTATTGCATTGGAGGATAAACACGGAGCACACAACTATCACCCATTACCTGTTGTATTGAACAAAGGAGAAGGCGTGTATGTTTGGGATGTTGAAGGAAAAAAGTATTATGATTTTCTTTCGGCTTACTCTGCCGTAAATCAAGGTCATTGCCATCCAAAAATTGTTGGGGCCATGACGGAACAAGCGCAAAGATTAACACTTACTTCTAGAGCCTTTTATAATGATATGCTCGGGAAGTATGAAAAATATGCTACCGAAACATTTAAATTCGACAAGCTTTTACCTATGAATACAGGTGCGGAAGCTGTTGAAACTGCATTGAAATTATGTAGAAAATGGGCGTATGAGAAAAAAGGATTAGCAGAAAACGAAGCACAGATTGTTGTTTGTGAGAATAATTTTCACGGACGAACAACTACTATTATTTCATTTTCTAACGACCCAGTTGCCCGCAAGAATTTTGGTCCTTACACAGCAGGTTTTCTTAAAATTGAATATGATAATTTAGACGCTCTAAAAGAGGTGCTAGAAAACAATCCAAATGTAGCAGGGTTCTTGGTAGAGCCAATTCAAGGCGAAGCTGGAGTTTATGTTCCTTCTGAGGGGTATTTAGCCGGAGCAAAAGCACTTTGTGAGAAACATGGGGTTTTGTTCATCGCAGATGAAGTTCAAACCGGTATTGCACGAACAGGGAGACTTTTGGCAACCTGTGGTAACTGCTCTTGTGAGGATAAACATTGTAGTGGAGAGCCAGAAATTAAACCAGATATTTTAATTTTAGGTAAGGCTTTATCAGGAGGTGCGTATCCTGTATCGGCTGTTTTGGCTAATGACGATATCATGGGTGTTATAAAACCAGGAAATCACGGAAGTACTTTTGGAGGTAACCCTATAGCTGCTGCCGTTGGTATTGCTGCTTTAGATGTTGTTAAAGAAGAAGAACTAGCTCAAAACGCATTTGATCTAGGAGAATTGTTCAGAGCAGAACTTAATAAGTTTATTGAAGGTTCTAATATTGTAAACGGAGTTAGGGGTAAAGGTTTGTTGAACGCTATCCTAATTAATGATACAGAAGAAAGTTCAACTGCTTGGGATATTTGTATGGCCTTAAAAGAAAACGGACTTTTGGCAAAACCAACCCATGGTAATATTATTCGCTTTGCACCTCCTTTGGTCATGAATAAAGAACAACTGCTAGATTGTGTAAAAATCATCACAACAACTTTAAAACAGTTTGAGAAATAAAAAAGAAAAGCCTGAAACTTAGTTTCAGGCTTTTTTTATACAATTCTGTCTTCTATCTAAAAATCGCCATTAGAAATTGCCGTTGCGAAAATTGCCGCTATAACGCCAAAGTAGAGAATAGCTAATAATAAATAAACGCCTGCTATGGCTAAGCCTACATAAGAAAGTGTCTTCCCTGTTTTTACATTTTCAATGCCCGTATATTCACCATTGCTTTGGTCATACGTTTGTTGTGCTGTTTTAGCATTAGATAGGCCAATAAAGCTAAAAATAGCGCCAAAAGGTCCACAACAAAGCAGGGTTAAAACTATAGAAAGAATTCCAAAAGTTAGAGCGTTACTTGCTCCTGGTAAAGGTTGTTGCATAGTTTTATCCTAATAATTCTTCCATTTTTTCGCGCATTAATTCTTGGTCTTGAATATTCTCGAATCCGAAGAAAGAAATCGCACCAATAGTCATGATTAAATAAATAACACTTAATACAATACCAATGATAGCAAGGATTTTACCTGTTTTTACATTCCCGTAATCAGTATAGTTTTCTGGATTTTCTAGGTATATAGCTGTCGCTTTGTTGGCTAATACCAAGGCAACAATACCAAATATAAGGCCAAGGATACCATAACAACAGCAAGTAACTATTGAGAGGATACCAAATACAAGGATTAGGGTGGAGTTAGGCAGTTTGTGATCTTCCATTTTTTAGTGGGTTAGGTGAGTCATTTTTAAAATATAATTAACCAATATAATAGCACCGCTGGTTATACCAAGGGTTACTTTTATATATGTGTCAAAACGAAATCGGGTGAATTGGCTTGCAATAGAGAATAATACAAGCGGGATAAGGGTGAAAATTGCAGGGTACATATCAAAGGCTGCACCAAAGTCTCCCTTTAAAAAAAGAACAATAGAACGTTGAAGACCACAGCCAGGGCAGTCAATACCAAAGAGCTTTTTGTTCAAGCACGGGAGCATGTAATCTTCAATAACCAATAGAAAGGTGGCTAACTGCATTTTTACGGTTTAGCAATTCTATCACGGAAATTACCATTATTTTTGTGGATACAAAACAAATTATGGCCGTTTTTCAAATAGGGGACAAGGTTGAGACTTTAGATGACGTCATCTCTGGTAAGGTAATTAAGGTTTCCGGAGGTACGGTTACCATGGAAACCACCGATGGATTTTCGCTCAATTTTGAGTCTAATGAACTAGTTAGAATAGATACCGGAGATATTAAGGTAAGTAACTACGAAATAAGCCAGATAAAGGCAGAAAAGGAACTTCCAAAGAAAAGGAGAACTCAGGCAATGAAACCTAAGGAGCGCAATGCTCCCAAAATGGAAGTGGATTTACATATACACCAATTGACTAAAACGAGTAAGGGCATGAGTAATCATGAGATGTTGAACCTTCAGTTAGATACCGCAAGGCGTCAATTGGATTTTGCTATGAGAAAGCGCATTCAAAAAGTAGTTTTTATTCATGGGGTAGGAGAAGGTATACTCAAAGAAGAGCTCTACTATCTTTTTAGACGCTATGAAAATGTAAAATATTATGATGCCGATTACCAGAAATATGGTCTTGGAGCAACAGAAGTATATATTTACCAGAATGCTTAATTACCCACTGTAATATAAGTACCAATAATAAAGCTTTCTATTGCAGTAAGAGTTACATCGGTATCATCTTCATTCTGCGCTTTAAGAACAAGTATGGTGTTATCAAGTGAAATGGTGTGAGCATAGGTAATTGCTCCTGTAGCATCAGGCTCGCTAGCTTCAGTAACTACATTTATAGTTCCACCTGAGGATACAAAATTATAACTTATAATTTCTTCTGAAAGAGCTGCTGTGGTGCATATCATATCATCCGTTACAACTGCATCCAATATGGTATAATTAAACTCTCCGTTTTCTAAAGTTGATGTTCTAGGTTCGTCTACAACGGTAGCTTCGTTTACAAAAACTGATAACGGGACATCTAAAGAGATGTATTCGTCATTTATCTTTTTGTAGAATCTTAAGCTACCGGCAATAATTTCGCTATCACATTCAGAAAGAGAGGTAATGGCACCATAATTAGAAAACGGAATCTCAAGGTTTTGACTGGTAGGTGTTGATGTTTTAAAAGTTCCATAAGTAAAAGAAGAGGTATCTGTAATACTCTCGTTTTGCTCATTGGTTAGTACCAAGCCGGTAATTAGTATCGTGTGAGAATAGGTTTTCACATCTTTGGATACTGCAGTTACTTTTGTGTTTATAGCAACATCTCCTGCGGCAGCGGTAGATTCACTAAGAACTGTAGGTTCTGTGGCAGGAATGGTAGAACAAAAATAATCTGAAGAAACATCATCTGAAAAGAAACGATAAATTAAATCAGAAGAGCCTCCTAAGGTACTCGTTAAAGCTCCCTCTGTTGAGGTTTGGTTGAATAATAACCCACTTTCTAATTCTAATAAGTACGCATTGTCACCATCCGTTTTAAAGAAAAAGGTAGTATCCAGAGGGTCTTCCTCATCGCCGCAAGACTCAAGAGCGATTAGTTCAAAATCTACATTTTCAATTTGGAGGTCGCCATCGTCACAGGCAGATAAAAGGATCAGGATACCTAAAAGTAGCGTTTTCTTCATGTGTCAAATTTAAAGGAAATAAAGGAGAAGTTTATTCTGAATTAGGGAAGAATTAACTTTAATTCCGCTAATTTTGACAGCTCTTAATTGAATTTTTTGGGAATGGAAAAGGTTTATTTAGATAATGCGGCCACTACACAAGTACGTGAAAATGTGATTGTAAAGATGCAAGATGCATTAGCCAATTTTTATGGCAACCCATCTTCAACACACAGTTTTGGACGTTCTGCAAAGACTGGTGTAGAAAGTGCTAGAAAAACAATTGCTAAATACATGAACGCCCATCCAGCGGAAATTATTTTTACTTCTGGTGGTACTGAGGCAGATAATATGATTTTACGTTGTGCTGTGCGCGACCTGAAAGTGGAAACGATTATCACCTCTAAAATTGAACATCATGCTGTTCTTCATACTGTTGAAGATTTAGCCAGTGAAAAAGGCACCAAGGTGTTATATGTGAATTTAGATGAATTTGGCAACCCTGATTTAGAAAACTTGGAAGTTTTGTTGCAACAAGACGATTCTAAGAAGTTGGTGAGCTTAATGCATGTAAACAATGAAATTGGTAATAAAATTGATATTGCTAAAGTTTGTGATCTTTGTCATGTAAACGGAGCTCTTTTTCATTCGGATACCGTTCAGTCCATAGGGCATTATTCATGGGATGTAAAAGAAGTGCCCGTAGATTTTCTTACTGCTGCCGCACATAAATTTCATGGTCCAAAAGGAATAGGTTTTGCTTACATAAAGAAAAACTCAGGTTTAAAACCTTTCATATCTGGTGGTTCTCAAGAACGTGGTCATCGGGCAGGAACAGAATCGTTCCATAATATCATGGGATTGGAAATGGCATTTGTAGAAGCATACGATAACTTGGAGGCTGAAACGGCTTATGTTACCGAGCTGAAATCTTATTTTATAGATAGAATTAAGGAAGAGATTCCCGAGGCAAAGTTTAATGGCCATTCGGGAGACTTGAATAAAAGCACCTTTACATTAGTAAATGTTTGTCTACCTATAGATCCACAGAAAGCACTAATGCTATTGTTTCATTTAGA
Organism: Zobellia barbeyronii; assembly: GCF_018603515.1. Lineage (GTDB taxonomy): Bacteria > Bacteroidota > Bacteroidia > Flavobacteriales > Flavobacteriaceae > Zobellia > Zobellia barbeyronii. The sequence continues at coordinate 1,446 of NZ_JACATN010000010.1, read as the reverse complement.
TATGAAAGGTATAGCTTGTTCAAAAGGAAGTGCTTGTCAATCAGGAAGCGACTTAGGTTCACATGTGTTAACAGAAATACTATCTGCAGAAGAGCTTAAAAAACCTTCGGTTAGGTTTTCTTTTTCAAAGTACAACACCAAAGAAGAGTTGGATTATACCGTTCAAGCACTTAAGGAGTTTGTAGAAAAATAAAACTCCCTCTGTTAAAGGGAGTTTAAATATTTATTTTTGTTTTCTGTCTTTTCGCTTTTCTCTGTCATACGGAAATTTACGAGCCGCTAGTTTCATCATCCGATCAATAAGGTCCGTTGTATTCTTTCCTGATTTTTTGTTGATTTTCTTTTCGTATTTCCAGAGTAGTTTCCCTGTAGTGCCGTCACTAATTTTTACGCCTATGCGTCCGTAATTGGCATTTCCTGAAAAATAATCCATAAAACTAAATTCCGTTGGAATCCCTTTTGAGAGAAGAACGTTTAAATCCATATTCCCACTTATAATTCCGTCTACCCCCAAAATTTCACTGAGTTGCTTAGTGGTGTAAACATCAATATTATTATAATCAATATTATTTTGAGTTAGAATGGCATTGGTATTTTTTACATCTTGAAACTCAACGGAGAACTTCTTTTTCTTCTTTCTTTGAGAAAAATAGGTTTCGAGCGCGTTCTGCACCGCATAACCTTCTTTTTGCTCAAGGGCATTTAATTCTTCTTTTGATATTTCATCAGTTAGTTCAAGATTAGCTAAAAATGGAATAATGGCTAGTAGTTCGTGAGTGTCGCTCAGAGCGTCAAACTTATCACTTTCGTAAATGTTCTTTTGGGCGTTAGCTAAAACGGTAGTCAATAAGAGTGCGGCAAAAAATATCTTCTTCATTAGTATGTCTTCTAAAAACGCATGCGCAACCTAATGTTCAACACGCGACTTGTCATGAAATTGGGAACGGCAAATTGTTGCTTACTATCAACATCCCTGACCCATGTGTTTGTAATTGAATTTTGATTATTGAACAAATTAAATATTTCAATGCCCGCGCTTAGCTCTTTAAACTTGTGCAACCAATGATTTTTTTGATAGGTTCTGTTTCCGCCCACAAAAATATGGGAAATTCCTAAATCTGCACGCTTATAATCGCGTAATCTGGTATTGTAAATGTAAGGATCAGCATAATTTGGCGAACCACCGGGTACACCGGTGTTGTAAACCAAGTTTAAGTACATTTTAAAATTTGGAAATTCAGGAATGTAATCTTGGAATAAAATGCCAAATTTTAACCGTTGATCAGAAGGCCTGGCAATATATCCGCGGTTATTGCTGTTTTCTTCGGTCTTTAAAAATCCAATACTTACCCAAGATTCGGTTCCTGGAACGAAAGCTCCGTTCAATCGTAAATCCGCTCCATACACATAAGCTTTCGCATTATTGTTGGCCACATATCGTATGCC